>CAWFUP010000011.1:0-19120 GCA_963819075.1 uncultured Solirubrobacterales bacterium | reverse complement strand
CGAGGCGCCTTTTGCCGCGGCCGACCCTCGCCAAGGCGGCGCATGACCGAGCAAGGACGATAAGACGTGTCTGAAGGGCGCACGCCCGATGGGCCGACAAGAACCTCATGGCTCAGACCCCGGCACCGTCGGCATGAGCATCGACGTTCTCGAGACGCTGCTCGCCGAAGGGGTGTCCGATGCCCAGCGGGTGATGCTGCGAGCGATTCCGGGCGGCACCTTCCTCGTGTTCGACGTTACCTGCGCTTCCTGTTCGCCGAGGGCGAGGCGCTGCGCGTGCATCTCTCGAGGCCGAGCGCGACGTCGAGTGGGCGCGCGTCGATGACCTGTTCAGCGCCGAGCACGCCGATCAGATGCGCGCGGGGCTCCTCACGGCCGTGGGCGGCGAGGCCGTCGAGTTCGACGTGCACTACAAGGACCACGTCCATTGGGTGCACGCCGCTCCGGTGCTCGACGACAACGGCACCCCCGTCGCCGGCCTGGCCATCTGCATTGACGTCACCAAGCAGCGCCGCGCCGAGGCCCGCGTTCGCCGCCACGCCGACGCGCAGTGCGCGATCGCCGAGCTTGGCCGGCGCGCGCTCGAGGGCACGAGCACGTCGCGGCTGCTCGCCGACGTCGTCGACGTCGTCAAGCGGACCCTGGGCGTCGACGCCGCATCGGGTGATGAGCATCGACGAGGAGACCTCCGAGTATGTCATGAGCGCCTACACCGGCATCGCGGGCGGCGTCGCTCGGTTCCCGCGCATCCCGCTGACCGACCGCCACCGCCGGCAGCTCGCGGCGCTCGGAGACGGACCCGAGATGGACCCCGACGCCGCGCGACGCGAGCCCGATGGGCCGATGCTCGCCGCGATGGGCATCGCCAGCATCATGATCGCGCGCATCGGCACCGGGGACCGGCCCTTCGGCCTGCTCGGTGTCTCATCCACACCCGACGGCAGTTCAGTGCCGAGGAGGCCGACTTCCTGCAGTCGGTCGCGCACATCCTGTCGACGGCGATCGAACGCTCCGAGGCCGAGGAGGAGTACCGCAACGCGGCGCTGCACGACGAGCTGACCGGGCTGCCCAACCGGCGCCTGTTCGTCGAGCGCATCGAGCTGGCGCTCGAGCGCGCCCGCCGTGAGCGCTGCGGGGCCGCGGTGCTGCTGTTCGACCTCGACAACTTCAAGCTCATCAACGACTCGCTCGGGCACGACGACGGCGACCAGCTGCTGTGCGCGCTCGCGCCTCGCCTGCAGGCCGCGGCCCGCGACGGCGACACGATCGCTCGGCTCGGGGGCGACGAGTTCGCCCTCGTCTGCGAGGGCATCGTCAGCGACGAGCACGCGCTCGAGCTCGCCGATCGCGTCGTTGCCGCGCTCAAGGAGCCGGTCAAGCTCGGCCGCCGCCAGCACGCGATGAAGGCGAGCATCGGCGTTGTCGTCGCCGGCGGCGACGCGTCCGCCGAGTCGATGCTGCGCGACGCCGACACGGCGATGCACCTGGCCAAGGAGCGTGGCGGAGGCGCCATCGAGCGCTTCTCCCCGGCCATGCACGAGCGGGCCGTCGCGCGGATGCGCACGGCGTCAGAGCTGCACGGCGCGATCGAACGCGACGAGCTGCTGCTGCACTACCAGCCCTTCTACAGCATCCCCGACCGCCGCCTGCTTGGGGTCGAGGCGCTCGTGCGCTGGGAACACCCGCGCCGCGGGCTCGTCCCGCCGAACGAATTCATCCCCCTGGCCGAGCAGAGCGGGCTGATCGTCGAGCTCGGCGAATGGGTGCTGCGCACGGCGGCGACGACGCTGTCGGCCTGGCGCCGCAGGTACCCAGCCGCCGATGGACTCACGCTCAGCGTCAACGTGTCGGCCCGCCAGCTGCTCGGGACCTACGACGGATCCGGCCACGGCCTGCGTAACACAGTCGCGGCGGTACTCGAAGAGACTGGGCTGCCGCCGGAGCAGCTCGCCCTCGAGCTCACCGAGAGCATGCTGATGGAGGCCGGCGAGCACTCCGAGTCGGTGCTGCTGGACCTCAAGGATCTCGGGATCCAGCTCATGCTCGACGACTTCGGCACCGGTCACTCCTCGCTCAGCCGCCTCGGTGACCTTCCGCTCGACGTGGTCAAGATCGACCGCAGCTTCGTGTCGGGCCTCGGCACCGACATCGGTCGCGAGCCGATCGTCGCCGCGATCGTCGCCATGGCCCGCGCCCTCGACCTGCGCGTGATCGCCGAGGGCGTCGAGACCGAGGCCGAATGGCAGGGACTCGTGGCGGAGCGCTGCGAGGCCGCGCAGGGCTACGCGCTCGCCCGGCCGATGCCGGCCGAGGCGTTCGCCGCACTGCTCGCGCGCGACTGCGGCGAGCAGGCTGCCTAGCCGAACCCTGCTACATATCGGGGCGGCCCCGCGACCGCCCATATCCCCGCGCGCGCGTGCGCGAACCCCTCCGACGGCCGCCGCCACGCCACCCTGTACAGAGCACGATGAGCTCCGACTCGCACAATCCCTCGGGCCGCCCGCCCCTTCCCCCGGCCCCCGGGTCCGGCGGCGCTTCGCGCCGGCGCGCCCCGTCGGGGCCGCCCGAAGCCTCGCGGGCACCGGCGACGCCGGTGCCGGCCGCGACGGCCGCCGCCTCGGCCTGGGCGCGGGCACCGCGCGCGTCGAGCGCGGCCGAGGCGCCGACACGCCAGCGGGCCGCGCGGGGCGCCGCCGATGCGCCGGCGCCGCCCGGCGGGGGAGCGCCGCCCCCCGGGCCCCCGCCCGCGCCCGGCGGGGGCGCGCCGCCGCGTGAGCGCCCGGTCGCGCCCGGCGGGGGCGCGCCGCCACGCGGGCGCCCGGCCCCGCTCGCAGGGGGTTCGCCTCCGCGTGAGCGCCCGGCCGCGCCGGGCGGGGACGCGCCGCCGCGCCAGCGCCCCGCCGCGCCCGAGGAGCCCTACCGCCGCTACCGGGCCCGCCCCCGCCTGCGTCTGCCCGGCCGCCGCGACGAGCTCGGCCTCGGCGACGTTCGCCCGGCGCGGCGGCGGATCACCTGGCGCCGCGCGCTCGGCGGGCTCGGACTGCTACTCGTCGGGTGGGTCGCGCTGTCGGCGATCCTGTTTCTCATCAGCTCGCACTTCGAGCGCATCGCTCCCCCGAGCGACGTGGCGGCCGCGCTTGACCCCGGCGGGCCCTTGCCGTTCTCGGCCAACAACGTCCTCGTGCTCGGCTCCGACCAGCGACCGACCGGCAGCAAGGAGGGCGGAGCGTTCGCCCAGGCCTCGCGCTCGGACACGATGATGCTCATCCGCACCGGCGGCGGAGCCTCGGCGCGTCTGTCGATCCCCCGCGACACGGTCGTCGACATCCCCGGGCACGGGCTGCAGAAGATCAACGCCGCGTACGCCTTCGGCGGGCCGGCGGGGGCGATCCGCATCGTCAAGTCCTACCTCGGCATCCCCGTCAACCACGTCGTGATCGTCAACTTCGGCTCCTTCCCGGCGCTCGTCGACGCGATGGGCGGGGTCACCTACACGGGCGGGTGCGTGAACTCGAACATCAGCGGCGGCGTGGCCAATGGCGGCCAGACGCTCGTCCTGCCCGCGGGCACGCACCACCTCAACGGCGAGCAGGCGCTCGTGCTCGCCCGCACGCGTCACAACGCCTGTAACCCGAGCGAGGACGACCTCGGGCGCGAGCGCTCTCAGCAGGCGCTCTTCCAGGACATGCAGCATCAGCTCGAGTCGCCCTCGGCGTTCCTCCGTCTCCCCCTTGTGGCCTGGAACGCGCCGCCGGCCATCATCTCGGACATGAGCGGGCCGACGCTGATGGGGCTGTTTGCCGCGCTCGCCACCGGCGGCAGCGCGCCGACGCGCCAGCTGCTGCCCTCGGGCAACGAGTACCTACCGGACGGGTCGGAGGGGCTGAGCGTGTCGACCGCCGAGAAGGACCGGGCGGTCGCGCAGTTCATGAAGGGGTGAGGGGTCGGCGCGGTCGCCGGTGCGGCCGGTCGCCCGTGCGGTTGCGGGGGATCGCGCGGCGCGGCGCGGCGCGGCCCGGCCGGTCGCCGGTGCGGCTGCGGCGCACCGCGGGGCGCGGCGCGGTGGGGCGCGGCCGGTCGCCGGTGCGGTTGCGGCGCACCGCGGGGCGCGGCGCGGCGCGGCCGGTCGCCCTTGCGGTTGCGGCGCACCGCGGGGCGCCCGGGCACACTCGCGTGTCAGTTTCGTTGCGCGGCTGGCACATCGGTCACCACCGCGTCACGCGCGGGCGCGGGGTGTGCTCGATTACGCCCGCCCAGCGGGCCTAAGGCAGCACACCCCTCAACCCGCGCACCCGCAACCGACGCGCGACACACTCGCGCGTCCGTCCTCTGACCCGCCCGGCACACCGGTCACCGCCGCGTTACCCGGCCCGCGTCACCCGGCCCGCGTCACCCGGCCCGCGTCACCCGGCCCGCGTCACCCGGCCCGCGTCACCCGGCCCGCGGCGCGCGGCGCGCGTCACCCGGCCCGCGTCACCCGGCCCGCGTCACCCGGCCCGCGTCACCCGGCCCGCGTCACCCGGCGCGCGTCACCCGGCGCGCGGCGCGCGGGCGCAGGCGCGCCGCGCGCCGCGCGCGTCAGCCGGCCGGGACGAAGCGTTCGCGCGCGAACGCGCGAAGCCGGTCGATGTCCTCGCGTCGCGAGCGGGAGAGCGGCACGGTCGCTTGCAGCTCGTCGAGCACGAGCGCCGTGTCGAGCGGGCGGCGGTCCTGGAGCGAGCGCAGCGACGACGCGATGATCACCTGCTCGAGCTCGGCGCCGCTGAAGCCGTCCGCGGCGCCCGCGATGCGCGCGAGGTCGAAGCGGGCGGGATCCTGTCGGCGCAGGCGGAGGTGGATCGCCAGGATCGCGGCGCGCTCGGCCGCGTCGGGGAGGTCGACGAAGAAGATCTCGTCGAAGCGGCCCTTGCGCAGGAGCTCGGGCGGAAGCGACGAGAGGTCGTTCGCGGTCGCCGCCACGAACACGTCCGAGCGCTTCTCCTGTAACCAGGTGAGGAAGGAGCCGAACAGGCGCTGGCTGAGGCCGCCGTCGGCATCCTGGCTACCACCGGGCGCCAGCCCCTTCTCGATCTCATCGATCCACAGGACCACCGGGGCCATCGCGGCCGCGGTGGCCAGCGCGTGGCGCAGGTTCTTCTCGGACTCGCCGATGTACTTGTCGTACAGCCGGCCGGCGTCGAGCTTGAGCAGCGGCTGGCGCCACTCGCGGGCGATGACCTTCGCGGCCAGGGACTTGCCGCACCCCTGAACGCCGACCAGCAGCACGCCCTTGGGGGCGGGCAGGTTCAGCCGTGCGGCCTGCGGCGTGAACGCGAGTTGGGCCCGGGCCAGCCAGTGCTGCAGGTTGGCGAAGCCCCCGAGCGCGTATCCGTTGTCGGCGACCGGGAAGTACTCGAGCAGGCTGTCGCTGCGCAGCACCCGGGCCTTCAGATCGATGATCCGCGCGAGGTCGTCCGAGGTCAGTCGGCCGTCCTCGATCGCTACCTGGGCCAGGGCCTGCCGTGCCTGGTTGAGCGTCAGTCCACGCAACGCGCTCGCGAACGCGTCGTAGTCGCTGGCCGGGAGCGCCACCTCGGCGCGGTGGTTGGCCTGCAGCGACTCGACGACCGCGGAGATCGCCGCGCGGTACTCGCCGTGATCGGGCAGGCGCAGCTCATAGCGGACGACCTGGGACTCGACCTCGGGCGGAAGCTCGACCGACGCGCCGAGGAGGATGAACGTCGACAGGCGACTCGGCACCTCGAAGCGCTCGAGCAGCTCGCGGAAGGCGCGCGAGACGGCGGGATTCGACAGGTGCTCGTCGAAGTCCTTGAGCACGAACAGGCTCTCGACGGTGAGGCCGGCGACGGTGGCGAGCATGCGTCCGGGATCCTCGGTTCCGTACATCGGTTGCTCGCCCGGTCGGCGCACGAGCCCCTGGGTGACCGTCCAGTCGAACACGGCCAGCCCGGTGTCGGCGGCCAGCGCGGCGAGCTGGGTGTCGGCGCGCTCCTCCTCACCGGTTTCGATGGCGATCGCGGAATGGCGCGAGAGCACGAGCGTCTTCAGCTCGTGCACGCTGCAGGGCTCGGCGAGCGGCGGGGTCGGCATCGACGCGGCGGCGGGCGAATCCATGTTCAGCGTGCTTCGGCACCTTTACGCGGTGCCTTGAGGCGAGGTGCGGTCGCCTCGGCCGGGCGCTACCGGCCGCCGATGGCCACGCCCATCTCGATCGCCGGATGCTGTGCCGGATCCAGCCAGCGCAGCACGTCCAGCAGCTCGTTCATCGGCAGCGACACGCAGCCGGCGGTCGGGCCGCCGACGTCGGCATGCAGGAAGATTGCGCTGCCGAGACCGGGCGTGCGCGCCGTGTTATAGGCGATGACGGCCCCGTAGTCGTAGGCGGGCACCTCGTCCATCGGCTCGGGAGACCGGCCGGGATTCTGCGTGCGCTCGTCGACCCACTCGTTGTACCGCGGGCTCGACGGCGCGTCGTCCCACACGTCATAGGAATGCGCGCTGCGGTACGGGTACTGCACGCCCGGGTTGCGGTAGACCCCGAACATGAACTGGAACCCGTAGCTGCCGCTCGGCGTGCGACCGTCCCCCTCGCGCTTCGCTCCCGGCGGCGCGAACCCGTTGTAGCCGATGCGGGCGGTCCAGGGACCGAACACGACACGGCGACGTCCGCCCGTCACGTCATACGCCGTGAGCGCCGCGTAGGTGTCGCGATAGGCGGGCGCGGTGACCACGATCACCTCGGCGACCGTCGAGGCGGGGACCGCACGGGCCACGCCGGGACCGACCATCGCGAGCAACCCAGCGACGACGAGCGGCCCCAACTGCTGCACTCGCATGGGCCCACTGTAATGCCGCGCCCCCGAGCCGGACCGCCGCTTGACGGTACCCTCGTCGGGTGATCCGTCCGACGCTGGCGTTGACGGCGGGCCTCGCGCTGGCGACGGGCTGCGGCGCGGCATCGAGACCGGCGACCGTGGCCGCCTCGGCGACGGCGTCCATGGCCGACGCGGCGACGACCGTCGTCGCCGGGCATACCACCCCGCCGCGGTCAGAGGTCCCGCCGACAGCGGCGCACCCAAGCCAGACCGCGCTCGCGTCGTTCACGGCGAGCACCTCGGGGCCGCTCGCGCCGGCCGACGTTCCCTACACGTGGCGCCCCGGCTGTCCGGTCGGGCCGAGTCAGCTCCGCGAGATCCGGCTCTCCTACGTCGGCTTCGACGGCCGGGCACACACCGGAACGATCGTCGTCAACGCCGCCGTCACCGGCACCGTCGTCGGGGTCTTCCGCGCGCTCTACCGCGCCCGCTTTCCGATCCGGCGCATGGAGCCCGTCGACGCGTTCCACGGCAGCGACCCGCGGTCGATGGCCGCCGACAACACCTCGGGCTTCAACTGCCGGCTCGCCGTGGCGGGCGGGACCCCGTCGTGGTCGATGCACGCCTACGGCGACGCGATCGACGTCAACACGGTCGAGAACCCGTATCTCGAGCCCGGCCAGCCGGTTCAGCCGAGCGCCGGCGCGGCCTTCACCGACCGGGCGCTCCACCGGCCCGGGATGGCCTATCCGGGGGGCGCGCTCGTGGACGCGTTCGTCGCGGCCGGCTGGGGGTGGGGCGGCTACTGGGCCGGCGGTCCCGACTACCAGCACTTCTCGACCAACGGGCGCTAGCCCGCCTGATGCACGCCGACATCACCGTTCGCCTGCAGCCCCGCGCCCGCGCCAACGCGATCGTCGGCGAGCGCGCCGGGGCGGTGCTCGTGCGCGTGACCGCCCCGCCGCTGGAGGGGCGCGCCAACGAGGCGCTGTGCGCGCTCGTCGCCAAGCGCGCCGGGGTGGCGAAGGGCAGCGTCTCGATCGTGCGCGGCGCGTCCTCCCGGGACAAGGTGGTCCGGGTGCAGGGCGTCGACGCGGCCGCGCTGCGGCGATCGCTCGGGCTCTGATCGGCGCTAGGCGGCGAGCCCTCGCTCGACGGCGACGAGGCCCTGGGCGGACACGCCGCCGCCCGCGGAGAGCAGGCGCGCCAGGTAGTCGGTCGGCGTCGTGCCCGCGAAGGCGCGGAAGTCGCGGTTGAGGTGCGACTGGTCGGCATAGCCGCAGCGGTAGGCCGCCGCGGCCAGCGTCTCGTGACCGCCGGCGGGGCCGAGCAGCTCGATGACGCGCTCGAAACGCAGGATGCGGGCGACCGCCTTCGGGGCGAGGCCGACCTCGCTGGCGAAGCGCACCGACAGGTGGCGTCGACTCCACCCGGTCTCGTGGGCGAGCGTCGCGATCGGCACCTGCCCGCTCGTCTCGTGCAGGCGCGACCAGGCGTGCGCAAGCTCGGCGACCACCTCGGGCGAGCGATCGAGGCACCGCAGCAGCAGCCGATCGAGCAGCGCGAAGCGCGCCGGCCAATCCTGCGCCTCCCACAAGCGCTCGCGCGCGGCGTCGACGTCACCGAGCAGCTCTCCCATTGGCACGACGCGGCCCGCGATCTCGGCCAGCGGGCGACCGAGCAGGCGCCGCGCCCCGAGCAGTGTCACGTCGATCTGGATCCCGTACTGCTCGCCGTCGTGCTCGGTCACGGTCGGACGGTCGGTCAGCCCGGCGACGAACGAGCGGTGGCGCACGCCGTCGACGCGAATCGGCGGCCCAAAGCTGAGGATGATCGGGATGTACGCGCAGGCGACCTCCAGGCGGGCAAGCGGGCCGGCAGTGCGCTCGACATAGCCGGTGTACGAACGCACGACTCCGCTCAGCCGCGGGTGGGGGACGCCGCGCGCCTGCTCGTGGAAGCCGAGCGGGTGATCGCCGGGCATGCCTGAAGCGTAAACCGCGCCGCCACGGCCAGGGGCGGACACACCTAGGCGCAATCGTTCGCCGTCCGCCGATCTGACATGCTGGGGGTGTGCGCGCTTCTTATCGAACTCTTATGGTCGGCGTCGTCGCGGCGCTGCTCGCGGCCGCCACCCCCGCCATCGCCGCTGAGCCGCTCGTGGCGCAATGGCCCCTGGACAGCCATCAGACGAGCGGGGCGAACGACGTCACGCCCGACGTGTCGGGCAACAGCCTCGCGCTGACGAGTGCCGCGGGCACGATGCAGATGGGCACGGCCGGCGGCAAGTTCGGCGGCTACCTGTCGAGCGCGAACACGACGGTCCTGCAGACCACCTCGTCGTTGCTCGCGCCGGCGCAGCTCACGCTGCTGGCCTGGGTCAAGCAGAGCGGCGACCCCGGCGTGGGTCACTACATCGCCGGCCGCGGCGACGACGCCGGCACGTGCGGCGGCTCCTCCTACGCGCTCTACACCGGCTACCCCGGGGATCCGAATCCGGGGCTGCACTTCTACATCCGCAGCGGCACCATGGTCTACCGCACCGACGCCGCGGCAACCTCGACCGTGTTCGACGGCAACTGGCACCTCGTGGCCGGCACCTTCGACGGCACCAGCATCCATCTGTACGTCGACGGCAACGAGGTCGGGACGGCCAAGGCCGCGGGCCCGATCAACTACTCGCTGACGCACTCGAGCTTCTACGTCGACGGCTACCCCTACGCCTGCGGTGGCAGCCCGGACTTCCCGGGGCTCATCGACGAGGTCCGCGTGTACGACCGGGCGCTCACGACCACCGAGCTCGGGCGCCTCGCCGCCGCGCCGGGTCCGACGCCGCCCGACCTCGTGCCCGACGCAGGGTCGACGACCACGACGGCGACGAGCAGCGCGAGCGCCTCGAGCACGGCGACGGCGATTGCGACGCCGACCGTCTCCAGCACCGCCTCGGCCACGTCGACCGCTGCCGCGCCGCCGCCCGTCGCCTCGTTCCGGCCCATCGCGAGCGCGCTCGCCCCGAAGGGCACGACGATTCTCGACGCCTCGCAGAGCTCGGGCGCGACGAGCCTCGCGTGGGATCTCAGCGGCGACGGCAAGCCCGACGTCACCTGCCCGGCCAGCCAGCCGTACATCGCGCTGACGCCCCAGTCGACGATCAGGGGCTCGATCGGGCTGCAGGCCTCCCGGGGCAAGAGCGTGGTGTCCTTCACCTCGCAACCGTTGACACTGCTCAATCCGGCCAGCGCGAACGCTCCGGCCGGCGCGGTGAAGTACGGGCCCCCGAGCGTCGCCGTATGCGCGACGTCGCCGAGCGCGCCTGTGAGCACGCCCCTCAACCGAGTGCCGTTGAAGTCGATCATCACCGCGCTCGAATGCACGCCGCAGACGGTCATCGCGCAGCTCATCTCGGCGCAGGGTTGCTTCATTCACACGACCGACGAGAACAACGTGCCAACGGACGTACGCCAGATCGTGCACAACGACTACGTCTCCGCGGGGATCAGCGCGGTCGCCGCCTTCTACTGCAGCCGCATCGGCCAGACACTGGCCGACGGCACCGTGATCACCCAGGCGCTATGTGATTACACGAAGCAGGAGTTCGACGTCCACTACGACGTGTACGTCTCCTCGACGCCGGTCGATCTCGACGGGATCACGGTCAAGCCGCTGGGGGACTCCTCGATTGTCGTGTATCCGGAGCTGCAGCGCATCATCGCCTCCGACGCCCTGATGACCTGGGGTGGAGCTCCCGTGCGCACCGGGGAGATCGACCTCAACCTCGGGAACGACGTCAGCCTCAGCCACATCGACTGCGGCTACGACTACGCGTGCGGCGGAAGTCAGTCGATCGCTCGCTACAGCGGCAAGGACCTGCAGAGCATCGCCGGCTTCTCCGTCGACGGCTCGGTCGACCTGGCGCTGGCTGGAATCAACGGGCAGCGCTACTCGGAGGGCACGGTGCGGCTGAAGCTGCCGGGCGAGTTCGCGCTCTTCGGCGGCGACCCGCCGTCGGGCACCGTCCAGGTCACGGCCCAGAACGGGACGGGACTGCAGCTCGACAACCTCGACCTCTCGGTGCCGTCGGCCGACATCGGGCCCGTGAGTTTCACGAACCTCGGGTTCCGCTACGCCACGCATGGACATCTCGACAACGACGACTGCCCCGGCAACGAGTGGAAGGCGCAGGCGGACGTCTTCCTCGGCGGCGGGGACGCCGGGGGGACCGGCTTCGAGCTCGCGCCGCCGCCGTCGCAGAACGGCATCGGCTTCTGCCAGGGCAGCTTCCACAACGCGGGCGGTGCCGTCATGTTCAGTGGTGCGGCGGCGCCCGAGATCTTCCCGGGCGTGTTCCTGGACAACATCAACTTCGCGCTGCAGCTCGACCCGTTCCTCGTTCGCATCGGTGGAGGGGTGAACGTCGGCGACATCTCGCGCGTCACCGGGACGGCGCTACTCGCCTTCCCCAGCATCGGGCACTCCTACACGCTGAGCGCGCAGGATGCCGGCACCGACCTCGCAGCGCTCGCCGGCCGGGTTCTCACCGCCACCACGATCGCCGCCGGGGGCACCGTGTACGTCAACTTCCCCGGACTCGGGTACATCCAGTTGGGCTCGGGCGCGGCGATGTACTCGCTGCCCAACTACATCTACGCGGCGGGAGCGGTCCACCTCTTCGTGCCGGGAATGTCGATCGACGGCGGTGCGAGCCTGGAGACGCGCCTGGGCACCGGCTACTTCCAGGCGCATCTCGGAGGAAAGGCGTGCATCGCCGGCGTTGAGGGCGGGCTCTGCCTCGGCGCCGACGGCTACGTGACCAGTTCCGGCATGGTGGCCTGCCTGACCATCTCGGCCTTCGGCGGCACCGTCCACCCCGGCGCCGGCATCGACTGGGCGCACCGCAAGCTCAAGCTCTGGCCGGTCGACGGCTGCAAGCCGAGCGAGTTCGGGGTGGTGGCCGGCGGCGCGCGGGTGGCCGCCGCCAACACCCTCACCTTCAAGGTGGTCAAGGGCGAGACCGTGAAGAACCTTCGCCTGGCCGGCTCCGGCGCCCCGCCGATCGTGCAGGTGAAGACCCCCGGCGGGGAGACGCTCACCGTGAACGGCAACGATTGGGTGACCAGTCGTCACATGGTCGGCGTCCGCGACACCGCCGACAACGCGACCTACTTCGGGGTCAAGGACGGCACCCCGGGCACGTACACGATCACCCGCCTGCCGGGTTCGAGCGCCTTCGCCGGGCTGGAGGCGACGCGCCCCGGCTTCGACGAGACGCTCACGGCGAAGGTGACCGGGTCGGGCGCCACGCGGCGGCTCGTCTACCGGGCGGGCAGGACGAGCCCCGGGACGCGGATCACCTTCGCCCTCCAGGGCGGCAACATGGCCCAGACGATCGGCACGGTGTCGGGCGGGCACGGTTCGATCGCGTTCACGCCGCTCGCCGGGCCCGCCGGCAAGCGGACGGTCGTGGCCATCGGAACCTACGGCTCCTCGCCGTTCGCGCCCCAGACGCTCGCCGGCTTCCGCGTCGGCGCCGCCCGCCCGATCGGCCGGCCGGCCGCCGTGCGTGTTCGCCGTGTTGGCAAGACGCTGCACGTGACCTGGTCACCGGTACCGGGCGCGACCTCCTACGGGCTGCGCGTGCACTTCGACGCCGGCAGCGAGTTGCAGCGCCGGGTCAAGCCGGGGCATCGCTCGCTCGTGATCACGAGCGTGCCGCTCACCGAGAGCGGGACCGTCCGGGTGAGCGCGATGGGCGCGCTCGGCCGCTGGAGCAAGCCGCGGGCGTCCAATCACTTCCGGGCCACGCAGGCATTCCCGAGCGCGCTCCAGACCGCCAAGCACAACGAGCGGCTCACACTCGGGACGGCGCGCGCGGCACTGAGGCGACACGGCACGTAGCCGAACGGTCACGACCGCTTGGCGACGGTGATAGGTTTCGAGCAGCGACTTCGGAGGGGTATCACGGCTGCGCAGACGCGTCGTGGAGCAGGTTCGGACCGCCGGCCGCCGCGACGCGGCCGGACGGTCCTCGCGCACGGCGCGCGCCGACGCCCGCCGGTCGCTCCCGTGGGGGCCGATCGCCTTCGGTCCCATACCCGACCCGCCCAAGGAGTCACCATGACAGCGGACCCGCCCGGCGCCGGCGCGCCGGACACGATCGTGCTCATCCACGGCCTGTGGATGAACTCGCTCAGCTGGGAGAACTGGATCGCGCGCTATCGCGACCGTGGCTACAAGGTCATCGCTCGCGACTGGCCCGGGATGCCGGACGACATCGAGGAGCTCCGTCGCGATCCTTCGCCGATCGAAGACATCGGGATCACCGACGTCGTCGATCACTACGCCACGATCATCCGCGAGCTCGACAGTCCGCCGATCATCATGGGTCACTCCTTCGGCGGCGCGTTCACCGAGGTGCTGCTCGACCACGGCCTCGGCGCCGCCGGCGTGGCGATCGACGCCGCCTCGGTACGCGGGATCACCAAGCTGCCCTTCTCCACGCTGCGCTCCTCCTGGTCGGGGCTCCACAACCCGGCCAACCGCCACCGGCCGATCGCGCTCAACCCGGCGCAGTTCCACTACGCGTTTGCCAACACGGTCAGCGAGGAGGAGTCGCTGCGGATCTGGGAGCGCTACGCGGTCCCCGGACCCGGGCGCGTCCTGTTCGAGGGCGTCGTCGCGAACTTCAACCCCCACTCGCCGCTGAAGGTCGACTTCAAGAACGATGATCGTGCGCCGCTGCTCATCATCGCCGGCGGCAGCGACCACGTCATCCCGGCCGCGGTCGACAAGCAGGCGTTCAAGCGCTTCGATCGGTCGCACGCGATCACCGAGTACAAGGAGTACCCGGACCGCTCGCACTACACGATCGGACAGGAGGGCTGGGAAGAGGTCGCGGATTACGCGCTGGACTGGGCGGTCGAGAAGGCCTCGGCCACCGTCGGCGCGACGTCCTGAGCGCTCCGGGTCTGGGGAGCGGGGGCAGGTCAGCGTCGGCGGCGGGTGCACCCGGCGAGGGTCACCGACGCGACCTGCCCCCGCGGAGGGCGCGACGGCGGCCAGTCGTCAGGGCGCTTGGCTGGCTCGCACCGGTGCGGGCACGCCGAGCGGCTGCCAGGCGTCGATATCCAGCCCGCGCCGATCCACGTGCGCGCGCAGAACCCACGAGGTCGATCCGAACGTTCCCTGCTGATTCGGGAGGGCGTCGGCGGGGAGCACGACGCTGAAGGTGAACGACGAACCCTGCTCGAGGTTGCCCTCGTGCAGGGGCGTGTCGACGGCGATCGAGCGACCGGTGGCGTGGTAGTCCGCGGTCCAATCGCGGTAATCGAGGGAGACCTTCAGCGCCCGGGCCGAGAGCGACTCGAGCACCTCGAGCGTGCCCCGCACCTCGTCTCCGGGCGCATAGGCGTCGCGCTCGGGGCGAATCTTGAAGTGCGCAGTCACGGCGAGACCCAGATCGCGACGTCGCGGTGGGCGTCGGTCCGGTGCGCGTGGCGGTCGACCACCGAGACGTGCCAGGCCCAGGAGACCGTTCCGCCCTCGTAGGAGAACGGTGCGTCATCGGGGACGGTGAACTTGTGCCACTGCTGGGTCTGCTGGCGGTCGGGCTCGTACCACTGCGCGGACGCATCCGCCTTCTCGGTGATGCGCTGCTGCTGGCGGCCGTATTGCGTCTGGACGGTCTTCGACCGGTCGTGGTACTCGGTGCACACGAGCCCGAGCTCGAGCTTCTCCCCGAGCTTGCCGGGGTCGGAGATGACGAGCGTCGCCGTCACCGTGTCCCCGCGGCGCAGCTCGATCGGCTCCACGCGCAGCTCCAGATGGCCCGCCGTGCGCGGGCGCCAGCGTCGCAACAGGTGCGCGACGAGCGCGATGAGCAGCAGCGCCCCGGCCCCGAGGATGGCCGCGCCGACGCGCGAGCCCGACGGGCTCTTCGTTGAAGGGGCGACCACCAGCAGCGCGATCGCACCGCCGAGCAGGCCAACGCCGAGCAGGACGACGACGATCAGCCCGACCGGCGTGTTGCGCGCGATCCGGCGGCTCTGGGCGCCGGGGGCATGCCCGGCGGGGAGGTGCCCATCGCCCCGCCGTCGGTCAGCCCTCGACTCCACGGGGGCGAATCTAGCCGACGCGGTCGCTCAGCGCAGACGCAGGACGCCGGACTCGTACGCGCGCCGTAGGCAACGGCGGCGCGCGTGGGGACCGTCGGCGCTGAACACGACGTGGCCGGAGTCGGTCACGAGCTGCCACCCCGACCCGCGTGCGGCGAGCGAAAGCGTCTCGTTCGTCTCGCGCGCCACGCGGGTCGGTGACCGCCTGAGCTGACGTGTCCGGATGCGCGGGGAGGGGGTGCGATGCGCGCGGTGGGTCGGCAGCTGGGGGGCGGTCGTGGTGGTCATGGCTGCAGTGTGGGACGCGGTCCTGAATCCTCGATGAGCGGATGCTGAGAGGTTCCTCAGTCCGCGCCGCTCGGCAGCCAGCTGAAGCGCCGGGCCGCGAACACGGCGGCCGCCGCGCCCCACGCGGCGAGCACGAGCAGGTCGGTCGGCGCGAGCGCGGCCGAGAAGGACGTTCGCACCGAGGCGAGGTGGGCCGCCGCCGCGAGGTGCTCGATCGGGAACACCGAACCGATCGAACGCAGCGTCGACGGCAGGTTCGCCGTGGCGATCCACACGCCCGAGATGAAGTACAGCGGCAGCGTCGTGGCCTGCACGATCGGCTGGGCCGCCTCGGGCGAGCCGATCAGCCCGGCCACCGCGTAGCCGATGCAGGCGAGCGCGAGCGTGCCCACGATCACGGCGAGCCCCATCGCGGCGATCGCGCCGACCCCGAAGGTGACGCTCCAGCCGACGCGGGCGACGACGAGCAGCAGCGCCGCCATCAGCACGGCGATCACCAGCGTCGACAGCGCCTGGCCACCGAGAAGCACCCAACCCGGGGCCGGCGTCGCCCGACGGCGCTTGAGGACGCCCGTCTCGCGGGCGGTCGTGACGACCTGGACGAGGTTCGCATAGGCGGCACTGACGATCGACAGCGACAGGATCCCGGGGACGAAGAAGCGCGTCAGGTGGACGCGAACGCCGTCGACGACGGTCCAGCCGTTCCCAAACACGCCGGCGAAGATCACCAGCAGCAGGATCGGGAACACGAAGGTGAAGAAGCGCGCGCGGGGGTTGCGCGCGCTGGCCAGCAGGTCGAAGCGCACCTGATGGAAGAGCAGCGCGAGCGGTCCGCGCGCGGCGGGTGAGGACCGTTCGCCCCCGGCCGCGTCGCGGCGGCGACGCCACGTCTTATACAGCTGGTACAGGATCATCGGGACACGCTCCCAGGGTCGTGGTGATCGGTGAGGCGCAGGTAGATGTCCTCGAGCGTCGGGCGACGGACCTCGAGGTCGTCGAGGTCGACGTGGAGGTCCAGGGCCCAGCTCGAGAGCGCGTGCAGGTCGACGGCGACGTGCTCGCTGGCGATCGTCACGCGACCGGAGCGCTGTGCGCCGGCGCCCTCGCGCAACGTCGCCGGCAGGTCGTCGACCGTCCAGCCGCGTGGCAGCTCGAACGAAAGGAGGGACGCCGCGCGGTCGCGGTCGCCGAGCGTCTGCGGGGTGCCCTGCGCGACGATGCGCCCGCCCGAGACGACGGCGATGCGATCGGCCAGGCGCTCGGCCTCCTCCATGTAGTGGGTGGTGAGCAGCACCGTCTTGCCGAGCTCGCGCAGGCCGTCGATGACCTCCCAGGCCGCGCGGCGGGCCGACGGGTCAAAGCCCGTTGTCGGCTCGTCGAGGAAGATGAGCTCGGGGTCGCCGATGAGCGCGAGCGCGACGTCCAGGCGCCGGCGCTGGCCACCGGAGAGCGTCTGTGCGCGCTCGCCGGCCTGGTCGAGCAGGTCGACGAGCGCCAGCGTGGCGTCGACCGGGCGGGGAGCGCGGTAGTAGCCGGCGTACAGCACCAGGCACTCGCGCACCGTCAATCCGGGCTCGGGCGCGGACTCCTGCAGGACGATGCCCAGGCGCGAGCGCCAGTCGGCGCCGCCGCGCGACGGCGCGACGCCGAGCACGCGCACGTCGCCCGAGGTCGGCTCGCGAAAGCCGGCGAGGATCTCGACCGTCGTCGTCTTGCCGGCACCGTTCGGCCCCAGGAACGCGAAGATCTCCCCGCGGGCCACATCGAGGTCGAGGCCGCGTACGGCCTCGTGGTCGCCGTACCGCTTGTGCAGGTCACGCACCGAGATGGCGAGGTCGCTGCGACCGTCTGTGTCGGCCGCCACACGCTCGGCGAGGGCGACGTCATGTGAGGTGATGAGCATGGCCGGAACGCTAGGCTCGGCTGCGCCCGCCGTCATCGGCGCGCGGGCCGAACTTCGCCCTCCACCCGGGGGTGGAGATGGCGGATCG
Source organism: uncultured Solirubrobacterales bacterium (assembly GCA_963819075.1). Classification (GTDB taxonomy): domain Bacteria; phylum Actinomycetota; class Thermoleophilia; order Solirubrobacterales; family Solirubrobacteraceae; genus CAVQBJ01. The sequence goes on along the minus strand of CAWFUP010000011.1, from coordinate 1,915 downwards.
CAGATCCACCCGGCGGCGGATGACACGCGCGCCCGTCGGGCCTATCGTTTGCGAACGATGCTGTGGCGCAACGTCGTCGACCTGTTCACACGCAGCGGGGGCTGGATGGGCTCGGATGACCGCGCGCCCGTCGAGATCGTCGTGCTCCGGGCGATCGGCGCGTCGTTCCTCGCCCTCATGATCGTCGCGACGGCGACGACCGCTCCGTCGCCCTCGCCGCATGGACACGGCCTGCTCGTCAGCGTCGGCCTGGTCACGGTGGCGTTCGGCGTATTCGGCGCCAGCCCGCGCAGGGAGCTCTCGCAGGAGCGGCGCATCGCCGCGCTGGTGGCCATCGCGCTCGGCGGCTCGCTGCTCATGTACGCCCAACCCCACGGCATCTGGGAGGCGGCGCCGTACTACATCGCGATCGTCGCCGCGATGCGCCTCGAGCGCCGAGTGGGCGCGATCACGGTGCTCGTCTGCGTCGTGCCGTTCGTCGTGGTGGCGATCGTCACCGGGAACGGCGGCGGCGCCGGCGGAGCGCTCGCCGGCGCGGTGCCGTGGTACTTCGTCATGCGCCTCATGAGCAGCATGCGCGAGAAGCACCACGAGCTGCTCGCCTCCCGGGAGGCCGAGGCCCGCACGGCCGCCATCGCCGCGCGGGGGAGCCTGGCCCGCGAGATGCACGACGTGCTCGCGCACTCGCTCTCCGCGCTGGCGCTGCAGCTCGAGTCCACCCGTCTGCTCGCCCACGACCGCGGCGTCGACCCCGACGTGGCGCGCGCGATCGACCAGGCCCACCACCTCGCCGCCGGCGGCCTGGAGGAGGCCCGCCAGGCGATCTCCACGGCGCGCGGGGCCAAGCTGCCGGGGCCCGAGCGGTTGGAGGCGCTCGCGCACTCCTTCCAGGAGCAGAGCGGGCTGCCGGTCACCGTCGAGGTTCAGGGCACGCCACGTGAGCTCCCGCCGGACGCCCGTCTGGCCCTATATCGCACCGCCCAGGAAGCCCTGACCAATGTGCGGCGACATTCGCTGGCCGACCACGTGGTCGTGCGGTTGGAGTACGACGGCGATGCGACGAGCCTTTCCATCGAAGATCACGGGGCCCGCGGGGTGCCGGCGGCCCTTGGCGCGTCCACCGGGCCGGGCGGCTACGGCCTGACCGGGATGCGCGAGCGCGCCGAGCTGCTCGGCGGGCACCTGCTGGCCGAGCCGAGCGACGACGGATTCCGCGTGCGGCTGTGGCTGCCGGCGACGTGAGCGGCGAGGGCACGCCGCTGCGCGTGCTGCTCGCCGACGACCAGCGGCTCGTGCGCGAGAGCCTCGCCACGATGCTCGGGCTGCTCGGCGGGATCGAGCTCGTGGCCACCGCCTCCGACGGCGAGGAGGCGGTCCGCCTCGCCGTCGAGCACGCGCCCGACGTCGCGCTCATGGACCTGCGCATGCCGCGCATGGACGGGATCGAGGCCACCCGGCGGCTGCGCACGAGCGCGCCGGAGGTGCGCGTGATCGCGCTGACGACATTCGCCGACGACGAGAGCGTGCTCGGCGCCCTGCGCGCCGGGGCACGGGGATATCTGACAAAGGACGCCGGGGCCGAGGACATTCGCCGCGCACTGTTCGCCGTGGCGAGTGGCGAGGCCGCTCTGGATCCGGCCGTGCAGCATCACGTCGTGGCCGCGCTGGCCGGCGGCGGCGGCGCGGCGGGCGCGCCGGAGCTGCCCGACGGACTCACGCCACGCGAGGCCGAGGTGCTGTCGCTCATCGCCGAGGGGCTCAGCAATCAGGAGATCGCCGAGCGCCTGTTCGTCAGCCCGACGACCGTCAAGTCGCACGTCAACCACCTGTTCGCGAAGACCGGCGTGCGCGATCGGGCGCAGGCGGTGACGTACGCCTTCCGCGCCGGGTTGGCCGAGCGGCAGGGGTAGCGCGC
>CAWFUP010000010.1:0-12574 GCA_963819075.1 uncultured Solirubrobacterales bacterium | reverse complement strand
CGTCGCCGCCTGGCCCCTTCGTCCAATACCGTGGCTGCGCCGACCGCGCGCGCGGTTACGATCGTGTGAATGCGTCGCATCTCGTTCGTCGCCGCGGCGGCGGTGCTCAGCGCCCTCGCCCTGACGACCGCGGCGCAGGCCGCTCCTCGCCAGGGTCCGGCGGGCCTCGCCTTCTACATCCCGCCGCGCGCGCTGCCCGGGCACGTCCATGGCGGGCTCATCTGGGAGCGACCGCTGACCGACTCGGCCGCGCTGCCCCACGCCCGCAACACGCTGCTGCTGTACCGCTCGATCGGGATCGCCGGCCACGCCGTCGCGGTATCCGGAGCACTGTCGGTGCCGACGGGCCGCCCACCTCGCGGCGGCTGGCCCGTGATCGCCTACGACCATGGAACCACCGGCATCGCCGACGTGTGCGCGCCCTCGCGCGACACGCCGAGTAACCCGGCGCACGCCTACGACGACTACATCTATCCCCTACTCGAGCGGTGGCTGCGCGCGGGCTACGCGGTCGTGCGCACCGACTACGAGGGGCTCGGCACGCCGGGCGTGCATCCGTACCTGATCGGCAGCTCGGCGGCGCGCAGCACGCTGGACATCGTGCGGGCTGCGCGCGCGCTCGACCCGGCGCTCAGCGCGAACGTCGTCATCGCCGGGCACTCCCAGGGCGGCCAGGCGGCGCTCTTCGCGGCCGCGCTCGCGCCGACGTGGACGCCCGAGCTGCACATCCGCGGCACGGTCGCGTTCGCGCCGGCCTCCCACCTGGCCGAGCAGTCCCCGCTCACGCTGAAGATCGCCACGCTGGAGCCTGGGATCAGCAGCCTGGTCGCGCTCATCGTCCGCGGACTGGACACCGCCGACCCGAGCGCCGACGAGAGCGCGATGTTCACGCCGGCCGCCGCCGCTCTGTACCCGGAGACACTCACCGAGTGCGACGGCCAGCTGAGCGCGCCGAACTCCTTCGGCGGACTCGCGCCGGCCGCGATCTTCAACCCCGGGGCGGACCTCACGGTGAACGTGCCGGTGATCGACCGGCTCGACGATCCCGAGAACCTGACGATCTCACAGCCGGTACTCATCGAGCAGGGCCTCGGGGACACGACAGTCTTCCCGCAGTACACGTCGCAGCTCGCCGCGCAGCTCGCGGCGAAGGGAGCCGCGGTGACCTACCACACGTATACGGGGGTCACGCACCAGGGCGTCGTCACGGCGGCTGCCACCGACGCGACGGCCTGGCTGACGGCCCGCTTCGGTTCTCACGGCTGACCGCCGCCGCACCGGCGGCCGGCCCGCCGCGCGATCGCGAGCGTGGGCGCGCGCATCCGTCCTGCGTAACTGCATGTTTTCGTGCAGCGGCAGGGAATCGCTCGAACGGCAGGACGGACGCTGCTAGGGTCGCGCCGCGGCCGTCCCCGGCGGCCGTCTGAACCGCACGTTCGGACCCGCGCGCCCCCGTGGCGACGACTTCGTGCGTGCGCCTCGGCATGCACTTCCGCGCCCCCCCACCGACCCGATCGCCGGCCGTCCGGCTCGCACTGCTCGCCGCCGTGGCGCTCGCCTGCGCGTTGCTCGCCGGCGGCGCCGCGGAACGCAGCGCCGCCGACGTACAGGGCTCGATCGCCGCCAAGCAGGCGAGCGTGGCCGATCTGCGCGCGCAGATCGCCGCCGACTCGGCTCAGATCTCGCAGACGTCGGGCGGCCTCGCCGCCGCCGAGGCGCGGCTGTCTCGGTTGCAATCGGCGGCCAGCGCAAGCGAGGCGCAGCTGACGGCGGTGCAGCAGTCGCTCATCGCCGCGCGAAACCACCTCGTCGACCTCGAGAACCGCCTCGAGGTCTCCTCACACGCGCTGGCAGCCAACCTGGTGGGCACCTACGAGGGCGGCTCGCCCGACGCGCTCACCGTCGTGCTCGAGTCACACGGGTTCGCCGACCTGCTCGAGCGACTCGCCTTCCTAAAGGCGATGGGCGATCAGGACGCGCACGTCGTCAGTGACACGCGAGCGGCGCGCATCGCCGTCACGCGCGAGGCGATCGACCTCGGCCGCTTGGAGATCCGCGATCAGCGGATCTCCCGCGAGCTGATCGCGCAGCGCAACCAGGCCGGCGCCCTGCAGGCCGCGCTGCTGCACGCCGAGATCCTCCAGGTTCGCCACCGCTCGCACGACGCGGCCGCTCTGAGCGCCGCACAGGGTCAGCTGCACACGCTCGAGGCGCAGGAGGCGGCCGCGACCGCAGCGGCCCTCGCTGGCGGACCCGTCGGACAGAGCGCACCCGGCACGAACGGCATCCAGATCGACACCGGCGGCATGGTGCAGGCGCCCGCCGGTGCGCCCGCGGCGGTCGCCCAGGTGATCGCCGCCGGCAACGCGATCGCGACGCTCCCGTACGTCTATGGCGGCGGGCACGCCTCCTTCCACGCCGACGCGTACGACTGCTCGGGATCGGTGAGCTACGCGCTCGCCGCGGCCGGACTCGTCAGCTCGCCTCTGGACTCGACCGCATTCGAGAGCTGGGGGCTGCCGGGCCCGGGGAAGTGGATCACCGTGTACGCGAACGCCGGTCACGCGTTCATGTACGTCGCCGGCTGGCGCTTCGACACCGTCGCGCTCGCCGAGGGCGGCACCCGCTGGTCGAGCTCACCGACCGATACCTCCGGGTTCGTCGCTCGCCATCCGCCGGGCCTGTAGGCGCCGGGCCCGGCCGGTTCGCCTGCGGACTGCGCGCTGACCGCTCCGCGCCGTACGGCTTCGGGGATCACGCTGCGTGTTCGCTCGGTGACGGGACCGCCACACGAGTGTGCCGGGTCTCGGTCGCGGTGACCACGCGCCGGGGGTGTGCTCCCGCATGCCCGCCATGCGGGCGTAATCGAGCACATCAGCCTCGGCGCGACCGTCGGAGCCCTTTTCGCGACACACCCCATGGGCACCCCCCGCGCTCGCCGCGGGGCGTGCTCCCAAGCGCCCGCCATAGGGGCCCAAGCGAGCACACCAGCACATGGCTAGCCTCCGGCGGCCGCCCCGCTGAGCCGAAATGCGGCCTCGGCGCAACCACGCGCCGAGGGTGTGGTCCTCCATGCCCGCCATGCGGGGGCGTAATCGAGCACACCCCCGATCGGGGTGTGGCGCGACGGTGACAGCTGCGCCGGGCGGGTGACGGCCGTGTCACAGGACCGGCGCGTCGGGGCGCCGCCGCGCCAGGAATGGCAACCGAGACGCGGTTCCGACGGCCCGCAGCGACGCCCGAATTCACCGGCCGGCGCGCGCGCCCTCGCCGGCCGTGCATGGCCGCGCGCCATCGTCTATTCGTCCTCTCGCTAGAGCGATCTATCTACTGAGGAGGTGGCCTCCATGCCCGTCATCGAGCTCTCCGCCGGCCCGATCGAGTACAGCGACACCGGCGGCGACGGACCGGTGCTCGTCCTGCTGCACGGGCTGGTCATGGACGGCACCCTGTTCGACGAGGTTGTCGCCGATCTGCGCAGCGACCACCGTTGTGTGGTGCCGACCCTGCCACTCGGCGGCCACCGCCTGCCGATGCACCCCGATGCCGACCTGTCCCTGCCGGGCTTTGGCCGCATCCTGGGCGAGTTCCTCGAGCGGCTCGACCTCGACGCGGTCACGCTCGTCCAGTGCGACCACGCGGCGGCGCTCGTCTACGCCGGCGAGCGACCCGATCGCGTTGCTCGGCTCGTCATCTCGTCCTGCGAGGCGTTCGAGAACTACCCACCCGGCCTTCCCGGCAAGAACGCCGCGCTCCTCGCGCGCATCCCGGGGGCGCTGTACCCGGCAATGCAGCTGATGCGCATTCGGCCGCTTCGCCGCCTGCCGATCGCGCTTGGGTGGATGAGCAAGCGACCGGTCCCCGACCGCGTCGCCGACCGCTGGTTCGCCCCGGTTCAGTCCGACCGCGCGACCCGGCGGGATCTGGCGAAGTACGCCGGTGGCGCGCGACGTGCCGACATGCTCGCGACGATGGAACGCCTGCGCGGCTTTCCCCGGCCGACGCTCGTGCTGTGGGCGTCCGAGGACCGGGTCATGCCGCCCGACCACGCGCGCCGGCTCGCCGAGTTGCTGCCGGACGCCCGCGTCGTCTACATCGACGACGCCTACACGCTGATCCCGATCGACCAGCCGGGGCGGTTCGCCGAGGCCGTGCGCAGCTTCGTCGCGGATGCGCACCTAAGCTGAGCGTGTGATCGCACCGGTGGTCAGCGCCGCCTGGCTATCCGAGCACCGCGACGAGGCGGTGCTCGCCGATGTGCGCTGGTACCTCGACGGGCGCTCCGGCCGGGCCGCCTACGACGCCGGGCATCTGCCCGGAGCGGTCTTCGTCGACCTCGATCGCTGGCTCGCTGGAGAGCCCCGCGACAACGCCGGGCGCCACCCCTTGCCCGACCCGGCCGTGTTCGCCGAGGGCATGGCGACGCTCGGCATCGGCGACGCTGATCGGGTCATCGCCTATGACGACGCGGGCGGCGTGATCGCCGCCCGACTCGTCTGGATGCTGCGCGTGACCGGCCACGAGGCGGCGCTGCTCGATGGCGGGCTCGCCGCCTCGGACGCCGCGCTCGAGGCCGACGCGACCGAGCGCCCCACGGCCACGTTCAGCGCTCGGCCCTGGCCGGCCGAGCGCGTGGCCTCGATCGACGACGCGGCCGGTCCCGACCTCGTGCTGATCGATGCGCGCCCGGCCCAGCGCTACCGCGGCGGGCCGGACCCGGTCGACCCGCGCTCTGGCCACATCCCCGGCGCGCGCAGCCTTCCCTGCCGCGAGAACCTCGACGCGCACGGGCGGCTTCTGCCGGTCGACGAGCTCGTCCGGCGCTTCCAACGAGTCGGCGTCGGCAACGGGTCGGCGATCGTCTCCTACTGCGGCTCGGGAGTCACGGCCTGTCACAACCTGCTCGCGCTCGAACACGCCGGACTCGGTCAGGGACGGCTGTTCGCCGGCTCGTGGTCGCAGTGGAGCCGCGATCCCGATCGACCGCTCGCCACCGGCGAGGACCCCGGGCCGCCGCCGCGATGATGCCCCGGCGCTGGTCGGCCGCCGCGCTCGCCCTGGCCGCGGCGCTGACGAGCGCGTGCGGCTCAACGGTCCACCCCGCTCGAGCCGCCGCCCGTGGCGGCCCCGAGCCCAGGGCCACCGCGACCGCCTGCACGGCGCCGATCCGACTAGTGCTGTCACGGCTGCTCGGCGTGCCGACTGCCGCAATCGTGGCAACGCCGTTCACCGCGTCTTCGGCCGCGCCGAGCTGCCGCCTATCGGCTCGCTGGCACGGCCGCACGATCGCCGTGACCGCCAACGTCGACGCCGCGCCCCAGGCCTACTACCGCCTCGAACGCGAGATCGTCGAGACCGGGCAGGCATTTGCCGCGCAGCGCGAGATCCCCGTTCCCGAGCACGTCGCCGGGCTCGGCCTCGACGCCGCCTGGTTCCAGACGGAGCCGAAGCTGATGACCACCGACGGCACGCGGCTGATCACCGTCGGCGTGCACTGGCCCGGAGCCGCGCCGCGCTCCGAGCGCTCCCTGGCCATCGCCGTGGCCCGCGCCTCGCTCGCCCCACAGGGCTGAGCCGCCTACAGCCAGCCGAAGCCAACGCCGAACACGAGGCCCATCGCGAGGTCGATCGCGGCCAGAGCACCGACTCGCGTCCACCGCGTCCGCGGGCTCGGTGCGTCGTAGACCCAGGCCGCGTACAGGAAGAACCACAGATACCCGAGGACGACGATGAGGGGCACGAATGGCGTGTTCCACCACCAGTACTCCCAGTGGAACGTGCCGGTGGCGTGCAGGACCAGCTCGACGGCGACGCTCGTGAGCGACAGCCCGAGGGCGACGGCGAGGCGGTTCGGCATCCCGAGGATCCGCACGCCGCGATCGGCGGGCAGGAGCTTGACATAGACGATGCCGCCGAGGGCGAACATGAACATGATCTCGACGTTCAGTCCGATGAGGATCTGGTACGCCGTCGGGCCGGTGGCCGTCCACAGCGCCGCGCGGTCGCTCACCTGGAGCACGAGCGCGTTGATGATCTCGTTGAACCAGTCGGCCAGCCACACGGCGAGGCCCGCGGCGATGACGTCCCAGCGGCCGCGCTCGACCTCGGTCGCGTACGCGTAGATGACGATCACCAGCAGCGTGACCGCGTACCACTTGAACTGATGCGGGTCGCGCAGTTGGCGCAGCGCCTGCAGCGTGAAGTCGGTACGCGTCGCCAGCAGCGGGCCCATCGCCTGGGGACCCTAGTCGACCGTCCTGTGCCCTCCCCTCCTCTGATTGGGATGATGAGCGGATGGCGGACAGCGCTGAGGCGAAACGACTCGCGAAGGTGATCGAGCCGTTCCGGGTGACACCCGGCTCGCGCGTCGTGCTCGAGCGAGATTTCGATCCGGCGTTCAAGGCCGGCATCAGCCGGAAGAAGGACGGCGTCCGCCTGCTCGAACAGGGGGTCCAGCGGCTGTGCGAATACCAGGCCCGCCTCGCCGCCCAGGACACGTGGGGACTGCTCGTCGTGTTGCAGGCACTCGACGCGGCGGGCAAGGACGGGACGATCCGCCACGTCATGAGCGGCATCAACCCGCAGGGCGTCAACGTCCACAGCTTCAAGGTGCCCTCGGTCGAGGAGCTCGATCACGACTTCCTGTGGCGCTACGCGAGACGCCTCCCGGCCCGGGGCCAGATCGGCATCTTCAACCGTTCCCACTACGAGGAGGTGCTCGTCGTGCGCGTCCACCCCGAGAACCTCGACCGCCAGCGGCTGCCGGAGGCGGCCAGGCGCGGAGACGTGTGGAAGCGGCGCTATCGCGAGATCAACGACTGGGAGCGCTACCTCACCGATAACGGCATCCGCATCGTCAAGCTGTTCCTCAACGTCTCAAGGGAGGAGCAGCGGATCCGGCTGCTGCGGCGGTTGGATCTCCCCGACCACAACTGGAAGTTCTCCGATGCCGACGTGGCCGAGCGCCAGCGCTGGGATGACTACCAGGTGGCGATCTCCGAGACCCTCTCGCACACGAGCACCGAATGGGCCCCCTGGCATGTGATCCCGGCCGACCGCAAGTGGTTCGCGCGGCTCGCGGCGGCCGCCGTGATCGGCCACGCGCTGGTGGAGATCGACCCCCGCTACCCGACGGTGGACGAGGACGCCCGCCGCGCGCTCAGCGAGATCAAGGAGCGCCTGGAGGCCGAGGCCCCGGAGGGCGCGGCCCCCGACCCCTTCGAGCAGGCCGGACGCGGCGCGGACCGTCGCCCCGCGCCCTGACGGCCATACTCCCCGGATGAGCGCCCGCACCTCGGCCGACCACGGCGCGGCCTCGCGCGGCTCGACGCTTGTGCTCGCGACGCTCGCGTCGGCGCAGTTCCTCATGGCCCTGGACAGCTCGGTCATGAACGTGTCGATCGCCTCGGTGGCCAACGACCTCGGCACGACGGTCACCGGAGTCCAGACCGCGATCACGCTGTACACGCTGGTGATGGCCTCGCTCATGCTCACCGGCGGCAAGCTCGGCGCGCTGCTTGGACGGCGGCGCATGTTCGTGATCGGGGCGATCATCTACGCGGCGGGGTCGTTCACGACGGCCATTGCGCCGAACCTGACGGTGCTCATCATCGGCTGGTCGGGCCTGGAGGGCATCGGCGCCGCGCTCATCATGCCGGCCGTCGTGGCGCTCGTCGCCGCCAACTTCCCCGCCGAGCGCCGAACCGGCGCCTACGGCGCGATCGCCGCCGCCGGCGCGATCGCCGTGGCCGCGGGACCGATCATCGGCGGTTTCGTCACGACGTCGTTCTCGTGGCGCTGGGTGTTCGTCGGGGAGGTCGTGGTCGCCCTCGTGATCGCCCTGGCGGCCCGCCGCCTCGCCGACGCGCCCCCGGAGCAGCGTGCGAAGCTCGACCTCGTCGGCGCGCTGCTGTCGATCGTCGGCCTGTCGGCGGTTGTGTTCGGATTCCTGCGCTCGAGCGCCTGGGGCTGGGTGACGGCCAAGCCCGGCGGGCCGTCGCTCGCCGGGCTGTCACCGGTGGTGTGGCTCATCGTCGGCGGGCTACTCGTGCTCTGGCTGCTGCTGCGCTGGGAGGCCAGCGTGGAGCGGCGCGGCGGGGAGCCGCTCGTCTATCGCGCCCAGCTCCAGAACCGGCGGCTGACCGCGCCGCTGTCGCTGTTCGGCGTCCAGTACTTCATGCAGGCCGGAGTGTTCTTCACCATCCCGCTGTTCCTCTCGGTCGTGCTCGGTCTGTCCGCGTTCGAGACCGGGCTGCGCCTGCTTCCGCTCTCGGTCGCTCTGCTGGTGAGCGCCATCGGCGTCCCGCGCGTGTTCCCCGAGGCTTCTCCGCGGCGCATCGTGCGCGTGGGGACGTTCCTCATGCTGGCCGGGACGGCCGTGCTCATCGGCGGCCTGAACCCCGGCGCCGATGCCGCGGTCACGACCATTCCGCTGCTGCTCATCGGGCTCGGCATCGGCGCGATGGCCTCCCAGCTCGGTGCGCTCGCCGTGTCGGCCGTGCCCGAGTCCGAGGCGCCCGAGGTCGGCGGCCTGCAGAACACCGTCAGCAACCTCGGGGCCTCCCTCGGCACGGCGCTCGTCGGCTCGATGCTCATCCTCGCGCTCACCGCGTCGCTCAGCAGCGGGATCGAGAGCAACAGCGCCGTGCCTCATTCGGTGAAGGACCAGGCGAGTGTCCAGATGCAGGGGGGCGTGCCATTTCAATCCGACGCGCAGCTCCAGACCGCTCTGAAGGACGCGGGCGTGAGCCCGTCGGCGACCGACGCGATCGTCCAGGAGAACAGCAAGGCGCGCTACACCGGCCTGCGCGTCGCGCTGACCTCGGTGCTGTTCGTCGGCATCCTCGGCCTGTTCCTCAGCGGCGGTCTTCCCGAGCGCCCGCCTGGGGGCGAGGAGCCCGCCGGCGAGGCCGGCGCGGCCGAGCCGCAGCGCCGTCACGCCGAGGTGCTGTCCGACCCCGCCTGACCGAGCTAGGTGCCCTCGAGCACACGCAAGGGCTTCATGCGCGTGACGCGCCAGGCCGGGAAGATGGCCCCGAGGACGCCGATGGCGATCCCGATGAGTAGGCCGCGCCCGAGCACCCAGGCAGTCACCGACGGAGAGATGTACGCGCCGACGCCGAGGAGGTCGACAAGGGCGTGTCCGCCAAAGACCCCGAGCACCAACCCGAGCGCGGCGCCGAGGACGCTCACCACCACCCCCTCGCCCATGACGAGCGCGGCGACGCGCAACGGGGCCCATCCGACGGCGCCGAGCAGGCCGAGCTCGCTCTGGCGCTCCACGACCGACATCGCCATCGTGTTTGCGACGCTCAACGTTCCGACCAGGAGCGCGACGACCGCGATCAACAGCACCGCCTTTGATATGAGCACGCCGTTGGCCCCGGCGCGCAGGGCCTGCTGCGGGTCGGAGATCACCTGGATTCCGGGTGTGCTGCGCATCACCGCCCTCGCCGCGGCCGCGTCGCTGACGTTCGCGGCGACCTGGACGACGATGTCCGTCTCCTCCTGCGGCAGGCCGGCGAGCTCCCGCGCGGTGGCGAGGCCGAGCACGGCGCCGAGGTCCTCGAACAGGATCCCGGAGTGATAGACGCCGGCGATCGCGAGCGAGCGGCCCTTCACGGTCAGGTGCTGGCCCGGATGCAGGTTGAGCATCGCGGCGAGGCGATCGCCGACGAGCAGCTGACCCTCGGCGGCGCGGGTGCCGGCCGTCACCACGAGGCCCTCGGAGAAGAATCCGTGCGGGTCGGCACCGAAGACGATGGCCGCCGGATCGGCCTTGATGACGTCGGGCATGAGGATGAGCGGCGTGACGCGGGTGACGTCCGGCCGTGCGGCGAGCCGCGTGACCAGGGCTGCGGCAGTATCGAGGCGGTCGGATCGGACACGTTGGCCTGGAACACGCCGAACGCGGACTGGCCGAGGTGCACAAGCTGGCCCGCGGTACGGTTGAGCCCGTTGGTGAAGGCGAGGAGCGCGACCACCATTCCGACGCCGACGGCGATGCCGAACGCCGTGAACGCGGTCCGTGCGCGGCGGCGGGTGAGATTGGTCGCAATCATGGCCAGCATCGATCGCTCACCCCACCCGCTCGCGGGCCGCTGGCGAGCCGGCCGCCCGCTCTGTGTCGTCGACCACGCCGTCGACGAGCGTGATCGAGCGGTCCGCGCGCGCCCACGGCGTCGTCGTAGCTGACGACGATCATCGTCATGCCGAGATCGTCGCGGAGGCTGAAGACGAGATCGAGCACGATCTGCGACGTCGCCGAGTCGAGCGCCCCGGTCGGCTCGTCGGCCAGCAGCAGCCGAGGACGATTCGCCAGGGCCCGGGCGATCGCCACCCGCTGGGGCTCCCCACCGGAGAGCTCGGCCGGCCGGTGATCGGCGCGATCGGCCAGGCCGACGGCGTCGAGCAGCTCGAGCGCGCGGCGGTGGCGCTCGCGGCGGGACACCCGAGCGCCGATCAGCGGCACCTCGACGTTGGCCCGAGCGGTCAGCGAAGGCAGCAGCAGGTGGCGTTGGAAGACGAATCCGACCACCTCGCGCCGGGCGCTCGCCAGCCGGTGGGCGGTCCACAGCGGGCGACCATCGACGAGCACGCGACCACCGTCGGGTTGCTCGAGACCGCCGATCAGCCCAAGCAGCGTGCTCTTGCCCGAGCCCGAGCGGCCCGTGACGGCGATGGCCTCGCCCGCCTCCACCCGAAGCGAGGCGTCCTTCAGGGCCGTGATCGTGCCGTAGCGCTTGCTCGCGTGCTCGACGAGCACCCCCGCCCCCCGGCCGGTCGTCATCGCATGACTTGGAACGGGTAGTCAAGCGTGACCGTCGAGCCGCCCGAGGTGATCACGGCCCGAAACGTGAGCGGATAGCCCACGGACTCCGCGGGGAACCGCAGCGCGTCGGAGAACCGGCCGATGAAGGTGTGGTGCGCCCGCACCGCGACTACCTGCCCGCCGTAGGCGTACTCGTAGGTGACGGTCGCCCGCACGGGACGCCCCGAACGGCTTGCCGTGAATTGCACCGGCCAGAGGCGGCCAACCTCGGGGTGGTGCGTCCCGGCGTGCATCGACGCGGTCAGCCCGCCCGATGAGCCCGTCACCGTCTCGGCGAGGGCCGGCGTGGCGAACGCGAAGGTGGCGGCGAACGCGAGCGTGCCGGCGACGGCGGTGCGGCGGACGCCCCTTGGCATGTCTCGCCAGGTGGCTCTGTTCGTTGGCTTCGACGTCAAGCGACGCACCCCAACAGCTTCGCCGTTCGCGCCCCCCGGCATATCCGCGCGGCCAACCCTCGCCGGCTGCGGAGAACTACCGATATGGCGACGTGCACTCGGCCGCGGCGGTACGTTCGCGAGAGCGTCCCGATGAGCGACGAGCGAGAGCCGACCCGGCTGGAGAGCCAGCACCGCCGCGCCCGCGAACGCGGCGTGTCGGCCCCGTTGTACGCGGTCGTGCGGGCGCTCGTCACCCCCCTCCTTCGCGCCTGGTTTCGCGTGCGGATCGTCGGCGCCGCGAACATTCCCGCCCGTGGTGCGGCCATCATCGCGCCGAACCACAAGAGCTTTCTCGACGCCTTCTTCGTCGGCATCGCGACGCGGCGCCATGTGCGCTACATGGCCAAGACGGAACTCATCGAAGGTCCGTTCGGGTGGCTGTTCGTGCGCCTCGGCGCGTTCCCCGTGCGTCGCGGTGAAGCCGATGCCGAGGCGATCGAGACCGCCCGCCAGATCCTTGCCGCGGGCGGGCTGCTCGTGATGTTCCCCGAGGGCACGCGTGTGGAGGACCCGGACGCGCTCGGCGCGCCCCACCACGGCGCAGGGCGGCTCGCGCTCGAGACGGGCACGCCGATCGTCCCAGCGGCGATCGCCGGCACGCACAAGCTGTGGCTCGGGCCGGTTCCAAAGCCGCGGCGGGTGCAGCTGACGTTCCTTCCCGCGATCGACGCGCGGCAACTCGGCGGCCGACCGGACGCGGTGAGCGAGCTCATCGATCACGAGCTCTGGCCGGCCGTCCAGCGCGAATACGGGCGGGAACTGGCGCGCCCCGGACTGATCCTCGCGGGACTGGCAGCGGTCGGCCTCGGTGCCGGGCTCGTCGCGCGCCGTCAGGCCCGTTCGACACCGCGAGTGATCGGCGTCGTCCCGCCGCTCAAGGCACGCCGCCGTGCGGCGAGGGCAACTCGTTGGACGCGCCTGCGGGCACGGGCGCACGCCCTGTGGCGACGCTCGTAGGTCGTCTCGAGATCTCTTATGTGCCACCGCAACACCGGCCGACATAATGGGGCAGTGTCCTGCGCTTTTCACCGGGCCGCGACCGGGTAGTCGCGGCCGACCGGATGGGTAGCTCTCTCCGATGAAGTTCACCCGGGGGAAACGTAGCGTCCGCGGGCATGGTGACCCCCCACGTGATCGCTCTCGGAACGCTTCCCACGGCGCACCCGTCGCTCGCCAAACGCGACACGCCGCGCGCGCAGCCTGTGGCGGCCGAGTGTTACAGCCGTCCTCGCGCTCCGTAGCTTGCCTCGCCTCCGGTCGGGAATCGTCCCGATGGCCGGCGCCGGCACGACACGTAGCGTGCGCG
>CAWFUP010000009.1:0-13096 GCA_963819075.1 uncultured Solirubrobacterales bacterium | reverse complement strand
AGCCTCGAGCAACTCCCCGGGACGCGATGCGCCAGTTCAGGCCTCAAGCACGCTGCTGCACAAGCGGAGCCAAGGCCGCACCGGCGGGTGAGCCTGGCTCGACTGGCCGGTGCATCTGGTCTCGGACTCGCATCGGACGGCGGTCTTCTCCGACTTCGCGCCTCGCTTGTCCCAGCGGCACCCGCTGCGGGAGGCGCCCTCACCGGTGGCTCCTCTGGGAGCGGCACGCTGTCGCTGTCTCACCCCGAGCAGCGAGCATCGATCGCAAGGACAACCATACGACGGCAAGAGAAGCCGCAGAAGAGGTGCGGCTCGTCCGCGGGGAGGCTCGCGACGTCGGCAAGCGTCCCCTTTGGCCGGCCGGTCAGACTGCACGGGCTGCTGATGAGCAGCGGCGGCCTGCCGCTCGCTGGCCAGCCGGTCGCGATCTTGACGGCTCCGGACAACGGCTCGAACGCCTTCACCCAGGCCGCGGCGGTGATCACGGGCCCGGACGGCCGCTGGACCGCGACTCTGCCGCCAGGTCCCTCCCGGATCATCGAGGCCTCCTACGCGGGTTCGCCGACGATCCTTCCAGCCACCGGGTCCGCGACGGTGATCACGCCGGCCAAGATCGTGCTGACGAGAGTCACGCCCGACCGGACGCCATGGGGCCGCACGGTCAGGATCAGCGGGCGGGTACTCGGCGGGTACATCCCGGCGAGCAGCAAGCTGCTGCGGCTCGACCTCGGGATCGTGGGCATCCCGGGCCTGAGCAAGATCCAGGGGATCCCGAACGTGGCCCCGGACGGGGCGTTCACCACTACGTACAAGTTCGCTCGCTACCAGGGCGTGGTGCGCTTCTGGTTACAGGTCTCCAGCCTGGCTGAGGCGGATTTCCCCTGGGCACCGGCCCACTCCCGACGTGTGATCGTGACTGTCGGAGTCGCCGCGCCACCACCAGCGGCGTCGCGGCCGCACCACCACCATAAGCACAAGCACCGAGCACGGGCGCAGACCGCCGCAAGACGCGATGCTCGTGCTCGTCGTCCGAGGTTGGCAAGACCCACCAAGCACCTGCGACGTTAAGGCGCAAGCGGGCTCGGGTCGCCGCACTTGGGTCGAGTCCGCACGACTCCGGTACGTGCCGGGGCGCCGCGCATCGGTCGCGGGTGTGCGCGAGCGCCAGCGCGCCGGTAGCACCCGAGGGTCAGTAGCGCCTGCGCTAGACGCGACGCCGGGTCGGTCGTAGTTGAGGGCCGCTTCGACCGCTCCGTCCATCCGAGCGGCGAGCTGCAGCGCTCGGTATGCGCTTTGCGCGACCGTCGATCTCGGCTTACGACCCCGACGCGCACGGCCGCCGGATAGACGAAGGCCAGTTGAAGTCTGATAACGATACTTGACGCTATATAAAAATCTTCTGTAGTATTCTTACATCGGTAGTCGTCTACAACGATCGAGGAGACCGATGCTTGGCATAGAGACGCTTTCCTTCCTCGCCAGCGGCGGCGAGATCGTGAGGATCGTCGACCCGGCGCGACTCTGGGCGTTGAAGGCCGCCGGGCTCTCTGGCGTGGCGCCGCAGGGCGGCGACGCATTCGTCGGGCTGGTCCGCACGCTCGAGCAGAACTGGATCTGGCTCGTCTCGACCGGGCTCGGACTCGTGCTGGTGCTGATCGCCGGGCTGATGGTGTCCGGCAGCCGGAACGCGCCCGACTGGCTGTTCCGGGTGATCGGCGGGATCATGCTGATCCTGGTCGTGATCCCAGCGGTGCTCGCCTGAGCGAGGCGATGCGACCGCTCACGGTCATCAGGCCCGCCAAGGGGTCGTCGTGGGCCTCGTGCTGACGGCGCCGACGGTGGCGTTCGTCGCCGGACCCCACTTGCTCATCGCCCCTGCGGTCCTCGGGCCGATCGGAGGCGCGCTGGGAGGCGTGTTCCACCTGTTCGGCGGGCTCGTCCTCGGCGGGCTCAGCTGGACGGTCGGCGTAGCAGGCAAGTTCATCCTGAACACGCTCGGCGGTCTCATCCGGCTGCTGATCCCCGCCTCCTGGGCCAAGGACGGGCTGCAGGTCATGCACTGGATCGTCGCGGTCCCGGACTACGCCGGCACGATCACGACCCCCAGCGGCCACGTCACGTACGGGTTCGCGGGAATCAACGCGCTCCGCGACCTGTTCATGTGGGTCGGCGCCGCGCTGCTGCCGCTGACGCTCGTGTACGCGACCTCACGCGCCGCGCTCGGCGCCGGGCAGCACGTCGCCGCTCCCGTCCTACGCGTCCTCGCGCTGGCCGCGGTGCTCGTCTCCTACCCGTGGTGGTGGTCCCAGGCAGCCGCCGCCGTCAACCAGATCACGCAATTCGTGCTCGCCCTGCCGCCGGTCAGCCACGGCATCTACAAGCTCATGCAGTACGCCGTCGGCGGAGTCGCGCTCGGAGGCTGGCAGCTGATCGACCTGTTCCTGATGGGGGCGATCGGATCTGCCCTCCTTGCGCTGATCTTTCTCAAGGTGGTCATCGTCCTGCTCGGCGCCCTGCTGTACGCGATCGGGCCGCTGATGATCGCGCTGGTCCCCACGGACGGCGGGATCGTCATCGCCCGCGCCTGGGCAAGCGCCGCGCTCGCACTGCTGATGCTGCCGCTGGCCTGGAGCACGATCCTCGCGGTCGGCGCGCTACTGATCAACGACAGCTCGACCGCCGGACCGCTGATCGCCGGCCAGGGATCAATCGCGAGCCTGCTCGGCGGCCTCCTCCTTGCGTTCGCCGGGCTCGCGTCACTATGGCTATGCATCCGCGCCGCACGCGAAGCCGCGAGCGTCCTACGCGGCCAGCTCGGCGGGATGCTCGTTCTCGGAAGGCCTCGCGCCGGCGCCACTGCCTCCGCCGCGCCGGCGCCCACACGGCGAGCCGCCGAATCTCTGCGGAGCTTCGCGGGTCGAATCGCCGGCGCGACCGGCGCAGCCCTTAGCGCAGCGGGACCGCCGGGACAGGCCGTGACAGCCGGAGCCCGCGCGTTCGCGGCCCACAGCCGGCACGGCCTACTCGGCGCCGGCGGCGCCGTGATCCGCACCGGCGCACTCGCTGCCGCGCCGGGCACGGCGGCGCTCGTCGGCCGCACCCGCGCGGGCGCAACCGCTGTGCGAATGGCTCGCGCCGGCACCGCGAGCTGGCAGACCCCGAGGACGCGGACCGAACCCGCGCCACGATCGCCTGGTTCGGACCGATCCTCATCGCGTGCCACGCGCCCGGCGGCGCCCGACCGAAATGGACAGGCACCAACGCGCCGGCGTCCCGATGCGGACCAAGCCGCCCGGTCGAACGCCAGCTCGAGAGGACGTCCTGTTTACGCACCGCCGCCAAGCGCGCCTCGCGCACCGCAAAGCGCCGACGGCCGCGCGCAAGCCAGCGGCCGAACCGGCAGCACCCGGCAGCCGTCCGAATCGAACAAGCCAGGCACCCCGTCGCGGCCAGATCGCACGAATAGTCAGCCGCCGACCCCGAAGCGGGCCAGCCGGCCAGCACCGCGGCGGCAGCCGCCGCGGAAGGGAACCTGATGCAGACGCTGCGCAGGCTCAACGATCCAGAGCGCTACTACGGCCTGTCGTGGCGCGGCTGGCTCGGCGTCGCGGTCGGCGGTGGGCTGCTGTACGGCGCGGTCAGAGTCTCACCCCTCGGGCTGCGCCCGACGATCACGATCGTCGTCCTCGCGCTGACGTTCTGCGGCGTCGTGCTGCACGCCCTCTCGGGACAGGCTCTCGGCCCCGGGCGCCACCTGCTGGCGCTGATCCGCTACGGACTCACGCCCAAACAACTCGCGCTCCCCGCCAAGCCAGACCGCGGCGGTCTGATCCTTGACGCCGCTCCCCCGACCGACGAGCACGAGGGATCCCCGCACGACATTGCTCTCGACCCGATCGCGTGATGAGAAAGGCGCGAACAGGATCACTCGGACGACTCCTCCCCGTCGACGTGGTCGAGCCCGACGGCCTGATCGTCACCTCGGACGGGCGCTACGTACGGCTGATCGAGTGCGAACGAATGCCCAACGCGATCACCGCCGACGACGGCACCCAGACAAGGATCGAGCGCGCGTTCGCCGAGATCTGCCGCGGCATCCCCGACCGGCAAGCACTCGCGATCTACGCACAGACCGATCCGATTCCCGTCGGGGAGGCGCTCGCCGAGGACCGTCGCCGAGTGCAGATCGCGTGCGACCACGACCGCCGACACGGACGTGACGACCTCGCGCAGACCAGGCGCCGGCTGCTCTCAGCGCAGACCCAGTCAGTCGTCCACGCCGCCGGGTCAGAACAACCGGCGGTCGCCGCCCGCTGGTGGCTGGCCGTCCCGCACAGACCCGAAGGAGAAGACCTCGGGATCCGCCTGCGCCATGCGCTGGCGCCCGGTCGAGCTCGCACGCCTTGGCGTTCTCACCAGCGCGCGGCCGCCGACAGCCTGCGCCAGACCGAGCAGGTTCAAGCCCAGCTCGCCGCGGTCGGGATCGAGCCGTGGCCGCTCGACGGTGTGCAAGCGCTGGCATGCCTGTGGGAGCGCTTCCACCCCGCCGCCCGCACGCTGCCCGACCTCGACGCGCTCGCCGAAGCGACCGGACTGGCCTCCGCGACCACGGCCGAGGAGGCCGGTGTCCGGCGCCACCGGATTCTCGACGCCGTCAGCTCGGGCCCCGAGCCCGCGGGAATCGACGCGAGCGATCCTCGCTGGCTGCGTCACTCCGACGGGACCCTCGAAGAGATCCTGCACCTCGGAACGCCGCCGATCCACACCACGCTGTGGTGGCTGATGCACCTGCTCTCAGCGCCGCTGCCGGTCACCGTCGCGGTGCACATCCGCGTCGGCAGCCGCGCCCAGGTACGCGTCCGCCAGCGCCGGCGCTGGAAGCGCCTGTCCGCCGCGATCGACTACAAGCACCGCCGAGCGCAACTGATCGGCTCGGACGAGCACGAAGCACTCGCCGAAGCTGAGGTGCTCGACGCCGAGCTCGCGGCCGAGATCGGCGCGACCGTCTACAAGGTCTCCGTCAGCGTTGCCATCCGGGACCCGGAGGGCCGGCCCGAAGCGTTCGACGAACTCGTGAAAGCGACGGCTCGGGAATTCCAGGCCCACACCGGCGCCCGGGTCATCCGAGGACGCTGGCGCTGCCTGCCGGGACTCACATCGACGATCCCGCTCGGACTCGACCCGCTTCGCGCGACCCGCAGCTACGCGCACCGCAACATCCCCCACTGCCTGCCACTCACCTCCGGGTCATGCGGCTCACCCGAGGGACTCATCCTCGGGTTCGCCGACCCGGGAGGGACGCTCGAGCGAGTCAACCCGTTCGACCGTCTCTACACGCGACACGTCACGCTCGCGATCGGCCCATCGGGCGGCGGGAAGACCGTCACCATCAACGCGCTGCTCGAGCGCGCGATCTCGCAGGGCATGCGCGGCTGGATCATCGACCGCTCCTCGACCGCCGCCGAGCACGGAGCGCGTGGCTCAGGTCACTACGACATGCTGCTCGGCCTCATCCCCGGGTCGCGGCGAGTGCAGGTCGGCTCGAACACCGGAGAGGTCATCTGCCCGTGGGACGTACCCGACCCGTGTGAGGTGCCGCCGGAGAAGGAGCAGTTCCTGCTCGCGCTGCACGCGCTCTTGATCGGCGACCAGCGCGGCAGCGAGGACCGCACCCTCAGCGCGCTCGAGGAGTCGTTCCTGCTCTCGGGAACGCGGGCCGTGTACGAGCGCTGCGCTGACACCGGCGAACGGCCACGCGAGACGCTGCTCCTAGACGAGCTCCAACGCCGCTCGGAAGCGATCGAGCCGGGCACGCTGCTCGCCGACACGCTGCAGTCGCTGATCGTGCGCCTCGAGCCCTACTGCGAGGGCGGCGCGTTCTCGCATCTCACCGACGCGGCGCACGACCGTGACCGACGAGACGACGCTGACGCTGTTCGATATCGCCGGGCTCCCCGACCGCCTCGTGCCGCCGATGATCCTCCAGATCGTCGACCACATCGAGGGTGCGATCCAGCGCACCCGGAGCCTCAGGCTGCAGGGCGAGCTGAACGACGCCGGCGCGTGGGCCGGGCGAATGTTCCTCGTCGTCGAGGAGGGATGGAAGCTGACCGCCTCGGCCGCCGCGGGAGCGTGGCTGAACGAGTACGCGCGGCGCTCACGCCACTACGCGCTGTGGCTGATCTTCGTCTCGCAGTTCTTCCGCGACCTCGCCACCGCACAGGGCTACGCGCTGCTCGAGAACAAGGCGATCGCCCTGTGCTTTCAGAACGACGCCGACGATCTCGAGCACGCGCGCGCCCCGCTGGCGCTCACCGACGCCGACATCGAGCACATCACGACCCTCACCACCCGGCCAGGGCTCTACTCGAGCGCGTACATGATCTCCAACCGAGGGCGAGGCACCGTGCGCCAGCTCCTCGGCGACCTCGAGTACTGGATCTGCTGCTCCGATCCCGAGAACGACCAGCCGCGCCGCGCCGCCGCGCTGGCGCAAACCGGCGGGGACCACTGGGCCGCGCTCAGGCTGCTGTGCACACCCGAGTGGCACGAGCAATATCGCGAGCGAGGACGAGCGGCGTGACCTCCACCTCCGAGCGATCGCACAAGCGCCGGTGGCTCCTGTTACTCCCGGCGGCCGGCGGGTTCATGCTGATCGCGCTGCCCGTCGTGCTCCTCGGCGGCGTCGCCACCCAGCAATGCGCGCCGCCGCCCGCACCCGGTGGAGAAGCCGCCGGCACCGGCGCTTGGATCGCCACCGCCTACGGGCCGCCCTGGGACGCCATGAACGGCAACGGCGTCACCGCCACCGGGCTGAACCTCACCGCCGGACCGCCCGCGTACGAGATCGCCGTCGACCCCGCCGTGATCCCGCTGCAGACGTTCGCGCACGTCCAGCCCAACCCGTTCGGCACAACCCGCGCGTTCTACGCCGGCGACACCGGCGGCGCGATCATCGGCCGACACGTCGACATCTACGACTGGAAAGGCCGCGCCGACCAGAACGCCTGGGGCGTCCGGCACGTCAACGTCACCCCCGCTCCCAACCCCGGCGCCGGCAACCTGCTCCAGGAGATCACCCCCGGGCCGACCACGCTCGCGAGCTCCAGCCAGCCGGACGCAACTATCGGGTCCACCGCCGCGTGCGATCAACTCGCCGCGACAGCGACGCTCGCGACCGTTCCCGGCCAGACGGCGCGCATCCTCGCCGACGGAACCGCCGCCGCGCCCAGCGATGCGCCGGCCGCGGTCAAGCTCGCGATCGCCGCGGCCAACGAGATCCACACCAAGCCCTACCCCGAGCCGGTCGCTCATTTCGGCTCGCTCGCCTCGCCGTGGCCCGCGTACGACTGCTCGGGCGCGGTGTCGTTCGTCCTCTACCGCGCAGGCCTCCACGGCCCATCGCCCGACGTGTCCGGAACGCTCGAATCCTGGGGACTCCCCGGGCCCGGCACCTGGATCACCGTCTACGCCAACTCGCGGCACACGTGGATCGTGATCGCCGGGCTCGCGTTCGACACCGCCGACTACGGCGGCCCGAACATCCCCGCCGGCAGCGGCCCCCGGTGGCGGCAAGACCCACTCGGGAACCTCGCCGACGGCCTCACCTACGTCGCCCGGCACCCGCCCGGACTATGACTCGCAAGCAACCCAGCCACGCCGGGACCGCAGGGTTCTCGCGCGCGCGCGTGCGCGCGAGACGAGTGGCCGTCACGCTCGTCGCCCTGCTCGTCGCAGGCGAGCTGGCCGGCTGCGCCGGGATCGCCAATCCGTACCAAACGGCCAGCACCGCCACGCGGACCACCTCCACGCCGACGGCTGCCACGCCGGCCGATACAGGCGATCCCACGCCGGAGCGCAACGGAAGCGTCCCAGGCCATGACCAGGGCGTGATCGACCGCCTCGGCGCCGGCGCGGGTCGCACAAGCCCGCAGGCGGCGCTGGCCCGCTACGCCGAGCTGTACGTCAACTGGACGGCCGCCGGCGTCGCCGCGAACCAGCGGCAGCTGGCCGCGATCTCACTCGGACAGGCCCGCGCACAGGCGCTCCAAGCCGCCGCGAGCCTCGCCCGCGACCCCGAGCTGACCAAGAGCGCCGTCTCAAACACCGGCAGCGTCGTCGCGATCGCCCCGGGGCAAGGCGCGGCAGCAGGACTCTGGGTGGTCGTCACACGCGAGCAGACCATCGGGAAGGGCGACTACGCCGGACTGCCGCCGACCCTGCACGTCATCTACGCCGAGCTGACCCGCACCGCGAGCGGATGGGTCGTGACCCGATGGCAGCCCGAGAACTGACTCGTTCTCGGACCTCGCCGGGCATGGGCTCCCGTCGAGCACCCTCCCACGCCGGGCGTCGGAGGCCTGATCTCCGGGTCGCGTTTCTCTGCTGGGTCACGCTCGCGGCGGCAACGGCACTCGGTGCTGCCGCGGCCATCGCCTGGCCCGCGCTCGGGCCCGCCAGCCGCCCGCACGCCACGCTCCACCCCTCTCTCGACGCGATCGCGTCGATCCTGCTGAACAACCTGCGCGTGCTGGCGGCGCCGTTCATCCTCGCCGCTGCGCGCTTCGGCGCCACTCGCTCCAGTCGATTCACGGGTGACGCGATCGTGGCCACGATCCTCGTCGGCAACGCGGTGGCCGTCGGGCTCGCCCTCGGTCGCTGGCGCGAGGCGCTGATCCCGTTCGTCCCCCAGCTCCCGATCGAATACCTCGCGGCCGCCACGGCAGCCGCTGCATGGCTCGACGCCCGCCGGCACGCCCCCGCGCGAGGCTCGCAGATTGCGGCAGCGAACGCTGCGGCGACGATCGGGTTGACGGCCGCCGCGGCGGCGATCGAGGTCCTCCTCACTCCGCACGCCCGATGAGACACCGCCGACGCCACTCACTCCTCTACGTGATCTACCTGCGTTCCCCGCTGTGGCGACTTCGCCGGCGGATGTGGATCGTCCGAGCCGGCGGCCGCTGCCAACGCTGTCACTCACGCCGCCGGCTCACCATCCACCACCGCACCTACCGGCGGCTCGGACACGAGCGCCGCGCCGACGTCACCGTCCTCTGCTGGGACTGCCATCGCCGCCAACACGGCCCGCACCCGACGTCCGGCTGGCGCCGCGGCTTCCCGGCTCGGATCGACACACGAGCCCGGCCATGGCAACTCGACTTGCCGCGGGCCGGACGGGGCTCGTCCGGCCATCTTGCACTGCTGGCACTGATCGCGCTCGCGCTGCTGGTCCTCGCCACCGCGCTGCTCGGGAAGCGATGAGCTCGTCGCCGATCCCGTCTCGTTCAGGTGTCGGCGCCTCCGGTGTGGACCGGTTGGTTGCTCTGAGAGCCGATTTTGCGCCGGCGGCGGCCAGGCTCGCTTCAAGGTCGCTGCGCTCCCTTCCCCTCGCCCTGCGGGCTTCGGTTCCGCTCGGCCGCCCAGCCGGCGCTGCCGGCCCTCGTTCAACCAACCGATCCCCACAAGGAGGGAACACATGAACGCCGTACAGATCGTCGCCCGACTCACCACCGCACCCACCGTCGAGGAGCGGGGCGGCACCCAGGTCGGGCGGCTGCGCCTCGCGGTTCAGCGCCAGCGCGGCAAGGACGGTGAGGACCGCGGCGCGGACTTCATCGACGTCACTGTCTTCGGCCGCCAGGCCGAGACCTGCGCGAAGTACCTCGCCAAGGGCCGCCGGGTCGCCGTCGAGGGACACCTGCACCACTCCGAGTGGGAGGCCGAGGACGGCAGCCGCCGCCAGAAGCTCGAGGTGATCGCCCGCAGCGTCGAGTTCCTCGACGCGCCCCGCAGCCGAGCAGTCCGAGCCCGAGCCCGCGGCGGCCGCCGCGTAGGCAGACGGCGGCACGGCGGGACGCCCGGCCAGGGGCGTCCCGCCACCGCGCCGCCCCACGAAGGAGCGACATGCGACACGACACTTCTACCACCGCGGACGCGCGCGTCCAGGTCTGGAGCCTCTGGATCGACCGCGCGCACCACCACCGCCTCGTCGAGGTCATCCAGATCCCCGACCAGGACCACGTCCGCCTGCGGCCCGTCCGCGACTCACACCAGCAACCGGCGAGCTACCTCGAGGCGGCCGCGGCCCTCGGCAGCACCTACGAGCAGGTGCGGCCATGACCGTCGACACGACCCCACAGAGCGAGGAGCGCGCTGCCCGCCAGCGGATCCGCGCGATCCGGCGCGCCCGCGCCGCCAAGGCCAAGGCAGACGCCGGCCGGCGCGCCGCGGTGATCCGCGACGAGCTCGCCCGGCCGCGCGCGAAGGAGTGCCGCTGCCCGATCACGCCGGACAGCACGCTCGAGGATCTGCTCGCGCTCGGCGCCGGGTGCACCGCCGGCCGGTGGGTCTGCCCGACGCTCGACGCGATCCGGCGGAGGCTCGGGCGATGAGCGCCACCAAGCCGGGCCGGGGACTCGCCTCGCCCGATTCTCGCCGCCGCCCGCGCGCGACGCGCTCAAAGCCGCCAGCGGATGCCGCTGTCCAACGGCGATCCCGAGCTCCGCGCCCGGGACGCCGGCGGGCGGGACTCACCGAGTCCCCGACCCGCAACCAGCGCACATGCCTCCACCCGACCCCGATCGCCAAACCCCAGCCGAGACCTGGTGGGAGTCCGTCGCGCGAGCCGAGCGGGCGCGCGCCGGCCGGCTCCGCTCGCTGTGGCAGATGACCCCCGACCAGCGCGTCGCCGCGATGCGCCGCGGCGATCTGACCTATGAGCAGCTCGCCGCCTGGAGCGCGCGGCACCCCGACGAGGTCCCGACGGTCCACGGCGAATTCGAATGGATCGTCGCCAAGCTCGCGGAGGTGTGCGAATGACCGTCCCCGGCGAGCCCGACCGCGCCCACCGGCGTCGTGTACCTCGTCCACTTCACCCAGCCCTACCGGCACGCGCGTCACTACACCGGCTGGACCGCCGATCTGGACAGCCGGCTCGCCGAGCACCAGGCCGGACGCGGCGCACGACTGCTGCAGGTCATCACCCAGGCCGGGATCGAATGGACGCTCGCCCGAACCTGGCAAGGCACGCGCGAGCGCGAACGCCAACTCAAGCGCCAGGGCGGCGCCTCACGCCGATGCCCGATCTGCCGCGCCAACCGAGGACGGGCGCGATGACCGAATACCGCGTGATCGCAACCGACGAGGTGCAGCCTGATCTCGCCGGGCACGACGGCGACAGCTACCAAAGCCTCCCCCAGCCCCGTGAGCACGCCCTCGCGCTCGCCCGCGCGCTGACCGGGCTCACACAACTCCCGGACGAGCATGGACCGTGGCGTCAACCCCGGCCCGGCGGCACCCGCACCGTCCGAATCGAGGCCCGTGCCATGACCACCACCGCACAGCCCAAGACAGCCACCGACGCTCAAGCGCTCGACAGTTACCTGCGAATGCTTGCCGGGCCGGCGCCCGGCGCGCGGCTGCTCGAGATCCGCTTCGCCCTGCGCTACCGCGACATGGGGCGCCTGTTCATCGCCGCGCACAGCGCGCCCGGCGCCTCACGACTCATCCGCCGCCTCGCAGCGCGGACCGACGTGTACGTCGGCGTCTGCCTGCGCACCCGCCGCGCCGGCGGCCGCGACGCGATCGACCGCTCCCACCTCGCGTTCGTCGAGATCGACACACCCGACGCTCTCGCCCGACTCCGGGCCTTCCAGCATCCCCCGAGCATGATCGTCTCCTCGGGCACCGCCGGGCACGCACACGCGTACTACACCCTGTCCGCGCCGGTCACCGTGCTCGAGCTCGAGCGAGCCAACCGCCGTCTCGCACACGCCCTTGGCGGTGACCTCGTGTCGGTGGATGCCGCGCGCATTCTCAGGCCGCCTTCCTCGTGGAATCACAAGCACTCGCCACCCACGCCCGTCGAGCTGATCGAACTCGACCCGGCGCGACGGTACGACCTGGACCAGCTCGTCGACGGACTCGACGACCCACCCGGCCGCCCATCCGTCAGCGCGACGACATCCCGCCGACCCGGCCGCACCGAGCTCGACACGCTGCTGCTGGCAATCCCGGCCGTCGAGTACGTGTACGCGCTCACCGGCATCACTCCGGACCGCACGGGCAAGATCCACTGTCCGTTCCACGAAGACCGCACGGCAAGCCTCCAGCTCTACGGGGACGGGACCTGGTACTGCTACGGCGCCTGCAAGGCCGGAGGATCCATATTCGACTTTGCCTCCCGCCTGTGGCAGGTGGAGACCAAGAACCGCGACTTTCTGAAGCTGCGCGCCCGGCTCGCCGACGAACTCGGAGTCAACGCCCACACGTAGCTGCCGCCCCCCGCGCTACGGTCACCAGATCCGTGGCGAACATGCGCGGCGACATCCCTCTGACGGTCGCGATCGACGATCGGCCCTGTGAGGCGCACAGCACCTACAGCTGGTCGGCCGGCGCCGCCGTACTCACCCTCTCGACCGTTCTCCCCGAGCGAGGCCTCGCCGCCGAGCTGATCTCCACCTACGTCGGGCACACCGACACGCCGACGATCGCCACCCACCTGATGCTCGGCCCGGTCGGGCAGCCAGCCCCGATCGCCACCGCAGAACACGCGCACGAAGACCTCGATCCGGTCGAGAGCGCTCGTGAATGCGCTTACGACCATGCCCACCAGCTGATCGAACTACTCGACGCGGCCGGACGCCGAGTCACAGTGCAACTCGACGAGCTGAGCTTCACCGAACTCGAGCGCAGCGGGTAGCCGAGCCTCAATTCGCGGTTCTTCCCAGGGGGCGAGAATCCGGGCAACTGCCGCCTCG
The DNA here is from genome assembly GCA_963819075.1 of uncultured Solirubrobacterales bacterium. Lineage (GTDB taxonomy): Bacteria > Actinomycetota > Thermoleophilia > Solirubrobacterales > Solirubrobacteraceae > CAVQBJ01. The sequence continues at coordinate 338 of CAWFUP010000009.1, read as the reverse complement.
GTCCTGCGGACGCGGCGGGTGGATGCCGCTCGCCTGACCCTAGCCCGGGCGGTCCACGTCGCTCCAAGGTCGCCGGCGCTCGCTTCCCCTCACAACGCTCGGTTCCACTCCAGCCATCCCGGCCAATCGGAGCGCGCATCAACCACCCACCGACCCGAGGAGGCACGAGTGACCAAGCTCATCATCCATATCGACACCGCCCGCGAGCACCCCGCATTCATCGCCGACCTCGAGGCCGCAGGCTGCGAAATCGAGCTCTACGACGAGCTCGACTACGTGAGCCGGCCCGAGCTCCGCGCCGCCACTCAACGAGTCGACGCTCGCAGACATCGATCCTG
>CAWFUP010000008.1:0-377505 GCA_963819075.1 uncultured Solirubrobacterales bacterium | reverse complement strand
CCTGGTGTGCCTGGTCGTGCCGGCGCTGTGGGCGCTGTGTTTTGCCGCGTCGGCGGCGGTGAACCTCGACGTGCTCGGCTTTCACGCTGGGGGCGGGCTGTTTGACACGTTGTTGCAGCCGCTGGTGGCGATCGTGCTGCTGTGGGTGATGCTCAGGCTGCCGGTGGCGCTGGCGCGGGTGGCGATGCTCGGCGGTGGCGCGCTGAGCGGCGGGTTCGTGGCGCGCGCGGCCAGTTATGCGGCGGGCGCTGGGCTGCGCGACACCGCGCGCCAGCAGCTCTCCCATGTGGCCGGCCCGAGCTCCGGTCGCCCGTCGCGCGCCGGGTCTGCGGACGGCGACAGTCGCACGGCGGGGCGGCTTCGCGGCGCCGCGACCGTGGCCGGGGCGGCCGCGAGCGCGGGTGCCGGCACCGCGGTGGGCGGGGCGGCCGCGACGGGCGCCGGCGCACCCACCGGTGCCGGCGCACGCACCGGCGCGCCCACGGGCGCTGGCTCCACGACATCGCCGGCGACGGCCGCCGCGAACGGGGGACGGGCGTACGCGCCGCCGGCGACGGCGCAGGCTCAGGCCGCGGGACAGCCCCTCGCGGGCGGGCTGCAGACGCCGAGCTTTCGCGAGGCGGACTTCCAGGCCGAGGTGTTTGAGGCGCGCTACCGCCAGCGCACCAGTCCGGTGTCGGCCGAGCAGGCCAGCGAGGCGGTGCGGGCACTGCCCGAGAGCACGCAGCGCGCGGTCGGCGAGCTGGTGGCCGAGCACGGCGCCGGCGCCCGCGAGCACCTGGCCTATCAGGCCACCGGTGAGTGGACTGCGGGCGAGCGTGAGGCGCTGCGCACGCTGGCAGCCGCGACGCCCGGGGTGCGCGCCCACGCCGTCGAGCAGGCTCTCCCTGGCAGCGGCGCCGCGCGGCAGGCCGCGAGCAGCGATGGGCCAGCGGCGGCGGGCGAGCAGTCCGGGCCGCCGCCCGCGGGTGCGGGTGGGCGCGAACACACCGAGCCCGAAGGCCAGCAGTGGGTTGGCAGCAGCGACGAACCGAGTGGATCGCCGCCGCCGCGGATATCGCCCCCGAGCGCGCCCGGCCCGGACCCGACGAGCAGTGTCGGCGCGGGCGTCGGCCCCGGCGACCCTGACGGCACCGGCGTGCAACGCGGCGCGCCGGGCAGCAGTGGCGCCAGCGGTCCGCGCGGCAACGGGATGGTCGCCCGGCACCCCGAGTCGGCCGGACGGCCCGGCGGCGCGGACACCCCCGGCGAGGATGGCGCATCGGGGAATGGGCCCGCGCCGGCCCCGGCGACGCGGTCGCGGCCGGGTCGCGTGCCGCCGCGGGAGCCGAGCGATCCCGGGTTTGACGTCGAGGGAAGTGGCTGGCTGTGAACGCGGCGCCGGCGCATCTGGAGGCCAAGCTGCGCTTCTGGGAGTTCAGCGTCGCCCAGTTGGCGGCGGTGTTCGCCGGCCTGCTGCTGGGCCTGGCGTGGGGGAGTTCCTGTGCCCGGTGCGGGGGATGTGGGCGGCGATGAGCGCGGCGTATGTGGCTGCGCTGCCCGTGATCCCGGTGATCGTGGCCAGCCAGACGGAGTTTGACCTGTGCGCCCTGGTGCTGGGCGCGTGGCGCTGGCGCCGGCGTGAGGGCCGCTACCTGCCCGGACCCGGCGGCGAGCGCGAGGCCTACGTGGTCGCGTCAGACGCGCACGAGACCGAGCGCGACGGGGTGGCGATGCTCGATCTGGCGGCGCTGTGGGAGCAGTCGTGAGGGGCGCGCCCGCGACCAACGAGCCGGGGGGCGCGGCGGCACGGGTGCTGGCCGGCGAGCCGCGCCTGCCGCAGGCCGGGGAGCTGCTCGCCGTCGAGTACCTGGATCGCAGCGGGCTGCTGGTCAGCGGCGAGGGCGCGTTCGTGCGTGTGTTTCGGGTTGGTCCGCCCAACCCGCTGTTGATGTCCGGCGAGGAGCGCGCCCGCCTGGCCGGCACGCTGCAGCGTCTGATCTGCCAGCTGGGCGCGGGCGAGACGCTGCAGGTCTACGTGCAGGCCCGGCCCGTGAACCTGGGCGAGCTGCTCGCCGGCGCCCGTGAGCAGGTGCAGGCCAGCGCCGGCCCGCCCCGGACCGCGAGCGCGGCGCGCGGGATGAGGTCGCGCTTTCGCAGTGGCGGCTGTACGCGGCGCTTGAGCAGTCGCTGCGCGCCCACGCCGACCGCCAGGCGGCGATGCAGGTCGACCACTACGTGATCGTGCCGTTCTCCCCGCGCGACCGCGACGCGCGCGCGACGCTGGCCTGGGCCCGCGGGCGCACCGCGCTGCCGGGCGGGCGGTTGACGCGGGCGTTGGCGGCGCATCGCCGGGCGGTGCGCGAGCACCTCGCCCGGGTCGACGTGCTGCGCGGCGAGCTGGAGGCCGAGGGCCTCGGTACCGAGCTGTTGGACGGCGAGGCCGTGCTGCGCCTGCTGTGGGGCCGCTCTAACCCGACCAAGGCCAACGCGAAGGCAGGTCCGCCCACCTCGGCGGTGGAGGTGCTCGGGGAACTGGACGCGCACCGCGACGCGCAGGCCGCGCGCGAGGCGGCCCGGCGGTTGCGCGACGCGCTCGCCCGCTCGAGCCTTGACTTCCGCGGTTCGCATCATCATGCGGTGATCGACCGCGACGTCGAGCAGACGATCGCGGTCGCCAACACCGCCGGGCGCACCGGGACGGGGTGGCTTCACCGGGCGATGCTGACCCGCCACCCCTACACGCTGTCGGTGTACGTGCATGCGCTGGAGCGCCGCCGCGAGCGCCAGCGCCTCAAGCTCGCCTACCGGCGCCTGTTCACGATCAACCGGGGCTCTGAGCAGCGCGGGCGGGTGCCCGACTTTGACCGCTACGTCCAGGAGGGCGAGTACCGCCAGATCCTCGAGGACATGGCCACCGGCGAGCAGGCCGGGCTGTACCGCGTCTCGGTCTATCAGACGGTGCGCACCCCGGGACCGGACGTGGACCTGGCCGCGCACGGCGAGGCGGTGGACTGGTGCGCCGAGGCGATCGAGTCCGCCGGTGACTGCAAGGTGGACCGGGGCGAGTTTCGCCAGCACGAGCTGTGGCCCTCAAGCCTGCCCTTGGGCCGCGACGTCGCGCACCGCGCGCGCAAATACCCGACCGTCAACGCCGCGGACATGCTGCCGCTGGTGGGCACCCAGTGCGGCTCGCCGAGCGGGGTGCCGTTCGCGTTTGCCGACCCCGGGCGCACCGTCGAGCTGCTGAATCCGTATGACCCCGAGCATCCCAACTACACGCTGCTGATCGCCGGGCGCAGCGGCAGCGGCAAGACGATGACGGCCAACGTGATCCTGGCGCGCAGCCTCGCGCTGGGCGCGCGCGGGTTCGTCATCGACCGAGCCGGGCACTACGAGACGCTCACGCGACTGGTCGCCGGCGCGCAGCAGATCGAGATCGGCGCCGAGGACTCCCCCTACGCCCTGAACCCGTGGGACGTGCCCGATGCGGCCCGGCCGGGGCGGGAGAAGACGGCGTTCCTGCTCGCCCTGCACCAGGTCATGATGGCCGGCCTGGACGGCCAGCAGAGCGCGCTGCTGGCCAACGCGATCCGCGCCGTGTACGCCAAGGCGGCCGCGCTCGGCCAGGGTCCGCGTGAGTCGATGCTGCGCGCGGAGCTGCGCGCCCAGGCTAACGACGCCCAGAGCGATGGCGCGGTGGAGGTCGCCGCCAGCCTGCGCAATCTCGCCGACCGCCTGGGGGAGTACTGCGACCAGGGCACCTACGCCCATCTGCTGGACCGCGAGACGACCGTGCCGCTGGACGCGCGGCTGGTCGTGTTTGACACCCGTCGCTGCCCGGAGAGCGAGCTTCGCCTGGTGATGTTCCAGGTCATGGAGTACCTGACCAGCACCGTGCAGGCCCACTGGGACGCGCACAAGCACACCGCCACCCAGCCCGGCGCGCCGTTGTTCGGGGGGCGCTCGATGATGCTCATCGACGAGGCCTGGCATCTGATCAGCCGCCCCGAGACCGGCGCGTATGCCAACAACTTGGCCCGCCGCGCGCGCCACCTCGGGTTGACGCTGATCCCGATGAGCCAGCAGCTCTCAGACTTTGACACCGAGCACGGCGTCGCGCTGCTGGGGAACAGCTCCCAGCAGCTGCTGCTGGCCCAGAACCCCAAGGAGATCCCGTTCATCGCCGACACGCTGCAGCTCTCAGACCGCGAGGCGATCGAGCTCGGGCGCCTGAAGACGGTCAAGGGCCGCCACGCCCAGATGCTGTGGCTCAACGGCACCCGCGGACACGGCAAGGTCGCCCTGCGCGTCGGCCCCAGCGAGTACTGGGCCTTCACGTCCGACCCGGCCGAGGCGGCGATCCGCGAGGCCGAGATCGAGCGCCACCGCGGAAACGTGTGGGCCGCGATCCACGCCCTCGCCGACCGCGGTCCGCGCGAGAAGGGGGAGGGCCAGGCGTGACCGTGCTCGCCGGCGAACCGCCACCGCATGTGATGCCCTCCTCGCCCGACGCATGGGCTCGGCGCGCGCCCGATGGTGGCGTGCGTGCTGTCGCGGCGCGGCGGGGGTCGCTGCTGGCGGTGTGTGGGCTCTGCGGGGGCGCGGGTGCGAGCACGCTCGCGCTGCTCGTCGCCCTCGCCTACGCCCGTGAACAACGAGGGCCGGTGCTGGTGTGCGACACGGGCGGCCCGTCGGGTGGGCTCGCCGCGATCGCGGGGGTGAGCACGCCGTCGTCGCTGAGCGAGCTTGCGGGGCTTGTCCAGGGCGGCCTGCCGACCGGACCGATGTTTGTCACGACCAGCGACGGGCTGCGCGTGCTCGCCACGACGCCGCGCTTCGATCACGCCGCGTGCGCCCGAGGCGGGCTGCAGCGGTTGCTCGATCAGGCGCGCGACGCGCACGCGTTGACCGTCATCGACGCGGGCACGCTCGCGAGCGAGAGCGACCGCGTCGCGCTCGAGCACGCCTCCCACGTCGCCTGGGTCCTGCCCGCCACCCGCGCCGGTGTGCGCCGAGCGGCGGGCGTCCTTGACGTCCTCGACAGGCCCCCGGGCACGCGCGAGGTGATCGTGGCCACGAGCGATCCGCGCGAGCGCCGCGGCCCCGTGCGGGAGATCAAGCGCCTGGCGCTCCAGCGCGCCGCTCCGCTCGTCCTCGCGCCTGGGTTGCCCGACTGCGCGCCCGGGGATCCGGCGAAGGCCCTGAACGTCGCCGCAGTGGCGCTGCAAGCGATCGTCGGCCTGCTTCACCGATGACCGCGCTTCACCGTCCCGTCGCTCCCGGGGCACCCCGGCCGCGCTCGGTCAGCCCAGCACCGAGCCCGCGCGCGCTTGGCGGCGTCGCACCGCGCCGCGCGACGACCGTGAGGCTGACCGCCGTGACGGCCGCGGCGCTCACCGGCGCCGCGCTGGCGACCGCCACGGCGATGCGCCTCGCGGGCCTCGCCGCAGGCACACGGGAGCTGCTCGGCTTCCGCTTCGCCGGCCTACCCGCGCGCCCGAGCGTCGCGCTCGCGATCCTCGCGCACAACGTCCGCGCCGTGCTCGCCGTGCTGGCGCTGCTGGCCATCGCCCAGATCGCCGCCCGCCGCCCGGGCGAGCCCGGCCGCGGCTACCGCGCGCTGCTGCTCGCCGGCGAGGCGCTGCTCGCCGGCACGATCGCGATCAACGTCCTGATCGTCGGCGCCGGCGTGGGCGCCTACGGCGACCGCATGGCCCGGGCGCTGCTGCCCCACGGCCCGGTCGAGCTGGGCGCCTTCGCGGCCGCGCTCGCGCTCTACCTCCAGGGCCGCCGCCAACGCCTGCCCCTCCGCCACATCCTCACCGTCACCGTCCCCTGTCTCGGGCTGCTCGCCGTGGCGGCCGCCCTGGAGACGTTCGGGTGATCGTGGGTCTCTCGCCGCTTCGCCTGCTCGCGGTCCTGCTCGCGATCGCCGCCGGGTTGGCCGGCAGCGGGCTGCTCGCCGCCCAGGCCGAGCACCTCCTGCACCCGTCCCTCCCCGGCGCTCCCGCCACACACGGGGCCCTTGGCGCCCCCACCCGCCGGCCGCTGGCTCGCCGACGGCGCACCGCGCCGGGGGAACGACGGGCCGGCGATCCGCCTCGCGGGCGCATCGTCGAGCTGTCGCCACGGGCCGGGCGGCCGGCGGCCGCGACGCGCCCGCTCGCCGGCGAGACGCGGACGGGCAGGCACAGCACGGGTGGGTTCGCGCTCGGGCTCAGCGGTAGCGCGTTCGCGGCGATCGTCGGCGGGGAGCTCGCGCTCGGCCTGCTCGCCGTGTGCGCCCTGCTCGCCGCCTTCACGGTGCGCCGCGTGCGGCTGCGCGTGCGGCGCGAGTACCGCCTCTACGAGCTTCACCTGTCAACCCACGACGAGGCCAAGCCGCAGGACCTGGAGGACATGCTCGAGCAGGTGGCCAACATCGTGCGTGTCTTTCCCGCCGAGCGCCCGCGGCGCGGCCAACCGTTTGTCGCGCTGGAGCTGATCTGCAACCGCGCGGGGGAGGGGATGGAGTGGTCGATCAACCTGCGCTGCCAGCCGCAGGTGGTCGCGGCGTTGGATGGCGCGATCAGCGCCGCCTACCCGGACGTGCGCGTCGGCCGCGTCCACGCCGAGGCGCCCATGTCACGTCCCGGGGCGCTGCGCGAGCCCGGGTATGTGATGCGCTTTCGCAAGCAGCGCAGCTTCATCTACCCGCTGATCGCCGCGGGTGAGAGGGTGGGCTCCCCGCCGCTTGAGCAGATCGCGCGCGCCCAGGTGGCGCTCGGCCAGCCCTCGGTCGTGCGCTTTGCGCTCACCCCGACCCCGACCTGGTTTGAGCAGCTCGCCCGCCACCACCACTACCGCCGCGAGCAGCGGCTCGCCGGCGACACCCAGGCCGGAAAGGACCGCCGCGGCGCCCCGTTCTCCACCCTTCACCGGTCCGAGCTGACCAACGCGCTGGGCGCGCAGAACCGAAGCCTGTTCTGGCTGGAGGCCGTGGTGGCCGCCGATACCCCGGGTGCGTGTCAGACGATCGCCGCCGCGGTGCAGTCCCGCCGCGGGGAGAACCGTCTGCACCGCCGCCTGATGGCGACGCGCCAGGGCCTGTATCGTCGGCGCTTCCCGTCGGCGCTGGGCCCGCTCATTCCGTCTCCGCGGTCGCTCGTGTCCGCGGCCGAGGCCGCGCATCTGCTCGCCCTGCCCTCGGCCCGTATGAAGGGCGTGCCCATGCGTCGCCTGACCGTGCCGCGGATCCCCGCCCCGCCCCAGGTCGGCCGCGGCGCACGCCGACCCGACGGCCCCGGCGCCCCGGACCGCGCCGCCGACGACCTCGCGCTCGCGTCTGCACCGGCCGCCGCCACGGCCGAGGAAGCGCCGCGGTGACCGATGTCCCGCCTCGCCCCGCTCCGGCGGATCTGTATCCGATGCTGCGGGCCGAGAACGCGGAGGTGCTCGTGCTCCCCGAGGACCGCAAGTACGGGGCGCTGCTGATCGGTGGCCAGGGCGCGGGTAAGAGCGCGGCGCTGCTGAGATTCTTTCTTAATGACATTGCGAGCCCCGACGCGGCTCCGCTGGTCATCGACCCCAAGCCCGAACTCGCGCTTCTGTGTCTGAAGCTCACCCCGCCGCGCTGCGCCAAGCGGGTGTGGTACCTGGACCTCGGCCGACCCGCGTTTGGCATGAACCCGCTTCGCCTCGTCGGCGATCGGCCGCTGCCCATCGAGGCCGCCCAGGTCGCGGAGAACATCGTCGCCGCGCTGCTGGACATCAACGCCAACCAGATCTTCCAGTCCTCCAGGCGCTACCTCTACCACGCCGTCATCGGCGCCATCGCCCTCGCCAAGCGAAGTGAGCGTCGCCCGAAGTTCGAGGACGTCTACACCCTGCTGCTGCCGGCCAAGGCCGACTTCCGCTCCGAGGTCGCCGAGGCGTGCGCCGACCAGCCCGACCTCGACCAGACCGCGGCGTTCTTCGCCTCCGAGCTGCCCGACGAGCTGCGCATCGCCGGCAGCGCCACCGCCCAGCGCCTGGACGCCCCGCGCAACAAGATCGCCGGCCTCACCCAGGTCCCCGCCCTGCGGCGCTTCTTCAACCACCCGACCGACATCCCGCTGCGCGAGATCATCGAGGCCCGCGACATCCTGATCGTTGACGCCAACATGGGCGCCATCGGCCAGGACAACAGCAAGGCCTGCATGCACTTCATCCTGCGCCTGCTGCACACCCAGATGCAACGCCAGGTCCACCGCTCCGAACACGAACGCCCCCGCGTCCCGCTGCTCATCGACGAGGCGCACTACGTGCTCGGGGCCGAGAACGTCATCGACCAGTTCGCCACCCACCGCCGCGCCGGCCTGGAACCCGCCTGCGGACTGCAGTACTTCGCCCAGCTCGGCTCCGGCTCAGAACACGAGCAGAAGATCAGAAAGGGCGCCCTGAACCTGCTCCAGTCCCGCTTCCTGTTTCGCATGGGCGACGCCCAGGACGCCGAAGAGGCCGCCCGCATCGCCATGGCCGTGTACTCGACGATGATCCGCGACGACCCCGACTCCCGCGCCCGGCTGCGCGTCACTCCCGAGCAACTGCTGAACTTCCCCAACCACTACTGCCTGGCCTCCTGGATCGCCGACGGCACCCGCATCCCCAGCTTCATCGGCCAGACCTACCAGCTGCCGGACTGCAGCGACGAATGGGCCCAACACCACCTCGCCCAGCAGGCGCAGCGCGTCGCGCCCTACCCCGAGACGCTCGAGTCAACACTCGACCCTGCCGCGACACGCCCGGCCCCGCCCCAACCCGCCCGGCGAACGGCCACGGTCGCTAACGCTTCACGGCGCCGACAGGCCCACGATGGCCAAAGCTCCGAGCGGCCCGTCGAGGACGACGTCCGGCGAGCGCCGGCGGACCTGGCCGGTGAGCCGTCCAAGGCGGACCGTTCCGCGCCCGTCACGCCCGCGGGCGACTCGCCGCGGCGCGAGGTTCAGGTCGACTTCGAGCCGCCCGCGCCGGCCCCGGATCTCGCCACCAGCCCCGTGCGGCGCGTCGTCGGGCAGCCCCTCACCTCACGCCCGGCGATCGCCAGCGACGAGCCGGCACCGGACACGCTGCGCGAGCTCGCCTACCTGGACCGCATCAACGAGATCGGCCGGGCCGACCAACTCGACGGCGCCACCGCCCTGCCGCGGCTCTACGACGAGGACTACGCCATCCTTGCCCTGCTCGACCGGGCCGGCCTCGTCCCGGCCACGCTGATCGGCCGCGCCGTGCTCCTCGGCCGGGCTCCAAGGACGGTCGCCGATCGTCTGGTCAAGCTCTACCGCCACGGCCTGATCGCCAAGCACGCCACCGCGCTGCGCGGCCACACCCGCCAGGACGGCAAGCCACCGACGCTGTACTCGCTCACCCGCCGCGGGATGGCGGTCGCCCAGGCACGCCAGCCCACGCCGGCGATCTCCCAGCGCCGCGAATGGCGCGCGATCGAACAGGCCCGTGCCGCCCGCCTCGCTCACGACCTGCACGCGCTGGCCTGGGGCATCCAGCTGCACCGCACCGTCGGGGACGTCGCCACCGACCATTGGCGCACGCCGCGCTACGCCACCGGCCGCTACCCCGTGCCCCAGGGCGGCAACGGGCGCGCGCGCCACCAGATCACCCTCAACGAGATCCCGGTCCCCGCCGGCCAGGCCATCATCGACCTGCAGCTCAAGACGTTCGTCGAGGTCAAGCCCGACCTGTCGCTCGAGCTGCGCATCACGGCCATGCAGCTCACATTCGATCTGCTCGTCGAGCTCGACCTCACCGCCCGACCCTCGTATAACCGCGACAAGTTCCTCGCCTACGACGCCTTCCTGTGCGGCTGGAGCCTCGCGCACCGCCGCTACCACGCCCAGGGCACCCGCCCCGCCGTCGTCTTCGTCTGTCCCGACGCGCGCTCCGCACTCGCGCTGGCGCGCGAGGCCGACGAAGCGATGACCGGCCGCCTCGGCGCGCTCGGCACGCCGCCCGAGCACTGGTATCACCCGGGACGCGACCACACCTTCTTCGCCGTCGAGGGCGACATCCACCGCGGCCGGCCGACCGCGCTCGCGCTTCCGCCCGCGCCGCCCGCGCTGCGCGAGCGACTGCAGGGCAGCCGCGAGCTCCGCCCGCACGCCGTCACGCTGGTTTCCGGAGGGACTGGCGGCGGCGGACAGCCGTAAGGGGGCCACGGCTGCGCGCTAGACCTCGGGAAGACCGCTGCGTCGCGCTCGCGGGAATGAACGGTGCCGGCGAGGGCTCGCGGCGACCACGGCTCGATCAGCGACAATGCAGTCGATGACGCTCGCTGACTCCCAACAACGGCGGCTGCTGCAGCGGTTGCGCCAGGCCGGCAGTCAGCCCGTCGCCTTTGCCGATCTGCACGCCGGTGGGATCGACTTCCCAGCGACCGTCGTCGGCGAGCTCGAGCTCATGGGGTACGTGATCGAGCGTGTCCATGAGTTTGGGAGGCTGGTTGGCGTGCGCCTGCTCCAGCCAGAACCCCCGGACGCACCCGTCGCACGCCGGCGGCGCCGACCCTGGCTGCGCAGATAGCCGACTGGCCTGCCCGCGGTGCCCAGCTGCGACGGGACGCGGCGTCGGCGGCTAAAAGCAGCTGGTGCGGCCCCCGTCGACGACCAGTTGCGCGCCGGTCATGTAGGACGATTCGTCGGAGAGCAGGAACAGGATGGCTCTTGCGATCTCGTCTGGTCGGCCGATCCGTCCGAAGGCGGTCGAGCTCTCGACGCTTTCGCGCTCGCGCGCCGGATCGTCGGCGAGCTCGAAATCTGCCGCGAGCAACGGCGTCTCTACCGGCCCGGGGCAGAGCGTGTTCGCGCGCACGCCGTGCGGCGCGAGCTCGGCGGCGAGCACGCGGGTCATGGCGAGGACGCCGCCCTTCGACGCGGTGTAGGCCAGGTAACCGGCCTGGCCGGTGATCGCGAGCTCGGACGCGGTCGTGACGATCGCGCCGCGCTGGCGGCGCAGCATCAGCCGCGCGGCCTCACGCACGACATAGAACGTTCCCGTGAGGTTCGTGTGAAGCTGCCGCGCCCACTGCTCGTCGGTCGTCTCGACCGCGGGCGCGATCGTTGAGATCCCCGCCCCGGAGAACACCGCGTCGACCGGCGCGAGCGCTTCGGCCCGTTCGAACGCGTCGGCGACGCAGGCGCGGTCGCCGACGTCGGCCTCGATCGTGATCGCCTCGACTCCCGCGCCGCGGCACCGGTCGGCGACCTCGCTCAGTCCGCTGCCGGGCAGCGCCAGGAGCGCCACGTGCGCGCCCGCGCCGGCGAGCGCCAGCGCGGCGGCTCGTCCGATCCCCGAGCTTGCGCCGGTGACGACGGCCATCCGGTCAGCCATTGCACCCGTGCTCACGCGTTGCCCACCTCCGGGGGGTCCGAGCGGCCTAGCGCGCCGGGCCGCGAGGCGTGGATATTGACCGCAGCGTAGGACCGGCGACGGTGGTCAATATAACGCCGAACGGCGCGGGATCTCGTCCCGCGGCGTCCGTCCGCCGCTACTGCGAGTTCAGGTATGTGATGACCGCGAACGAGCGCCGGTGATCGTCGGCGGATCCGGGAGGCTGCGCCAGGGCGCTGTCATTCGGCCCGACCCCAGGCGTCGACGGAGCCGCTGCCTGTGCTCTCCTCAGTGAGGCTCTGTGCGGCGATGGCCGTTGCGGTCGTGCCGGGAGACCCGGACGCAGCGCAGTTAGCGCGTTCTCAGGCGGTCGCCTGTGTCCATCGGGGTGCCACGCGGCCTTGGCTGACCCGCCCGTGCCGGGCGCACCAGGCGATCACGAGGACGTGGCGCAGCACCTCGGTGAGCGTGTACGTGGTCGTGCTGCTCGGCTGGCCCGCGAGATGGTGATGGACTACCTCGGGCAGCGACGCCACCTGGTTGGTGAGCCGGCCGTGGGCCTCACCGCTTTGCAGCGTCCCGTCGCTTCCCAGTCCTGATGTGGCCAGCACCAGGGCGGCGTCCTGGATGATCGGGCTCATGCTCACCTCGGGGTGCATGTCGCGCAGCAGCTCGCCTGCGAAGTAGACCAGGCGGCTCACAGGCCACGCCCAGTCCAGCCCCATCACTACGCACGACAGAGACACCAGCGCCGCCGCCTCGGCCGGCTCGTTGTCCCCATCGTCCGTAGGCTGCACGGGCTCAAGCGGTGACTGCCAGTCGGTCCCGCGGACCTGAAGTACCGAGTCGGCGATCAGGCTCTCCAGCTGGTCGACGTGGACGGGCGATGGTGTCCTGGACAGCGATACGGCGCCCGGGGCGATGGTCGGATCGATCGCGCTGGCCAGTAGAACGCATGAGGCGGCGAGGAGGTGCAGGCTTCGGGCGCACCCGCCCATGTCCAGCCGAGCGACCTGTTGGGTCACGGCAGCGTGGCGGGCGACGTCCAGCGGGTACCCGTCGGTTCCGGCGCTGCAGTCGCGCGTCATCCGGGTGATGAGGGCGGTGCCGGTCCAGTACGGGCGGATCGCCGGGTCGACCGGCCTCGCGACGGCGACGGCCGCCTGGGCAGTGTCGATCAGGCCGCTTGCGGTCGCCTGCGCGGCGTAGCGCGTGGCCTGCTCGATGATCGCGTCGATGTCGGCGACAGGATCACCCGCACCGCGATCTGCAGGGCAGTGCTGGGCCTGCTCCAGAAGTGTGGCGCACGCCCGCAGTCGCGGCAAGTCGTACTCGAGGGACGTTGCGCTGCTGTCCTGGCTGCCCATCGGCGTCGCTCCTCTCGGCATCAGATGCCATAGCGTCTCAAGCGATGGCGAGGTCTCCCGCGTGCCGCGATCACTGGCGCTGCCCCAGCGGCCCGGTCGCTTCCGCCGCGACCGACTGCCAGGACCCTACGCGGCGCGTGTGGCAACGGGTGTCCGGGCGTCCGTGTCGCGGAAGGGGGAGGACGCTACAAAGGCGCGTGCACGGCATGCGTTACGCGACCGACCGGGCCAAACACCCCGCGCATGGGAGTGTCCGCGAACGAAGGTTCGCGAGACACCGCACCGGGCGTCGTTGCCGCGACGAGCGCTCAAGCGGCGGCCGTCTTACATCGCTAGTCCGGGCGAGCAAGCGCATCACGCGGGCCATCCTCTCCAGCACCCTTCCAAGGGCGGACTCTCTACCACCCGAAACGCCGACAGATCATCGACGTTGTCAACCATTGCGAGGATCGGATGGACTCATGGCGACGCATACCGGATGGAGCCGTCAAAGCGTGGTGCCGAGGTGTAGCCACACTCCACCTTTGGTCCGGCGCAGCCCGCTGTTGACGCGCGAGAATCACTCTCGTTGCGCAGTTCTCGCACACTTCTCCCGCCTTGTTCGTTGCCTGCGGTGTTCTCCCCGCACTCGCGTTGGGCGGTCCCTCGACGACGAATGGAGCAGAGATCAATGACGCACCGAGTTCGACATTGCGACAACCGAGGGCCCGCCCAGTCGGCGTGCCGCGTCCTTCGACGTTGGTCCCCCGGACTGGTGGTTCTCCTACTGAGCGCTCTCTTCGCGGGTGTTCCGGCAGTGGCGTCCGCGCAGACCGCGGCCTCGAACACGATTGCCTCTGCCGGTAGGTTGAGCCTGGGCGCGCCCGCGGCGGGTGGTGGGGCGAACGTCGATTTCTGGAAGGTCCAGCTCAATGGTGGCGATCAGGTCCAGATCGACACGACGAACACCGCGCCCAGCTATTGGGGAGACCGGTTTGAGCTGTACGCGCCCGGCACGTCTGACGGATCGTTCAGGGCCAGCCCGCCCGTGAGCTCAGGGCGCGTCGGGAACGGTGGCCCGAGCACGATCACGCTGCAAGCGCCGTACACCGGAACGTTCATCCTGGCCGTGTGCGAAGACTCCCAGGGCAACGCGCCGGACTGCCGCACAGCCGTTCCCCCCGCCGGTCAGTCCACACCCGGCGACATCGCCAACCCAATGAACCCATACACGTTCGCGACGACGCTGATCGCCTCGCCGTGCTCCGCCTCGGAGCAGCGCGCCACCTCCACGATCGCGGGCGCGCCGTCGCTTTCGGTGGGTAACTGCGAAGCCGGTGGGGGAGAGAACGTCGACTACTGGAAGGTCCAGCTCAATGGTGGCGATCAGGTCCAGATCGACACGACGAACACCGCGCCCAGCTATTGGGGAGACCGGTTTGAGCTGTACGCGCCCGGCACGTCTGACGGATCGTTCAGGGCCAGCCCGCCCGTGAGCTCAGGGCGCGTCGGGAACGGTGGCCCGAGCACGATCACGCTGCAAGCGCCGTACACCGGAACGTTCATCCTGGCCGTCTGCGAAGACTCCCAGGGCAACGCGCCGGACTGCCGCACAGCCGTTCCCCCCGCCGGTCAGTCCACACCCGGCGACATCGCCAACCCAATGAACCCATACACGTTCGCGACGACGCTGATCGCCTCGCCGTGCTCCGCCTCGGAGCAGCGCGCCACCTCCACGATCGCGGGCGCGCCGTCGCTTTCGGTGGGTAACTGCGAAGCCGGTGGGGGAGAGAACGTCGACTACTGGAAGGTCCAGCTCAATGGTGGCGATCAGGTCCAGATCGACACGACGAACACCGCGCCCAGCTATTGGGGAGACCGGTTTGAGCTGTACGCGCCCGGCACGTCTGACGGATCGTTCAGGGCCAGCCCGCCCGTGAGCTCAGGGCGCGTCGGGAACGGTGGCCCGAGCACGATCACGCTGCAAGCGCCGTACACCGGAACGTTCATCCTGGCCGTGTGCGAAGACTCCCAGGGCAACGCGCCGGACTGCCGCACAGCCGTTCCCCCCGCCGGTCAGTCCACACCCGGCGACATCGCCAACCCAATGAACCCATACACGTTCACAACCTCGCTGGCGACGGTGACGACCACTGGGACCACCAGCACCAGCACTGCGACCAACAGGACGAACACTACGGCCACCAGCACCACCAGTACCGCGTCAAGCCACACGGGCTCGTCTACCGCGGGCAGCGGCGTCCGCGGCTCCACGGCGACTGTGCGCCTCGTGACGTTCCTGAAATGCACTTCGGTACGCAGGACAGAGCGCTGCAGCGAGGCCCTTGTCAACGCCTCGTCGGCCTTCGCGGCTCGCGACAAGCCGGCGAGCACGACGATCTCCCTGCGTGGGCACGTCGCGGCGCGGGGCCGGTCGGCCACCGTGAAGGGGCACCTCGAGTTCATCGCCGGTGGCTCGCCGCGGCTCGCCCGAGGGAGCTACGTGCTCACTTGGACGACAAAGAGCGGTATACGCACGCTCAGCGCGCGCGTGAGTATCACGATCACCTGACGGACGATGACCTGGCGGGCAGCGCCCTGGCCCGCCGCCGGATGTCGTCGGCGGGCCAGCGGCGCGCGTCGGAGCGCACCGGCCGAGCGGGCGATGGCCTGGCGAGCGCGGCCCGAGAGGTCGCGCCCGCGCCAATACGGCTCAACCCGAGCAGCATCATGCCCGCGATGAGCCCCTTCACGTTCTCGACCGAGTTCGCGCTGGGCACGACGTCACTCATCTCCGATGCCCCGCCCACATGCGAGCGCGGCTGCTCAGTAACAGAGTCGTCGTTGTCGTAGTTATGGTGTTCTCGCGGACGGCGAGCACGAACACGCCGGTGTACCGCTGTCCGGTGTAGGGGATTGACAGCGATTGTGTCTCGGTCGGGCTGTTGTTCGTCGCCCCGGCGGCGGGCACCGGCGCGAGCGGTGAAGCCCGTGTCGTTAGCGCCCCGGCGCCTAGAGCTCGAAGCGGTAGCTGCCGCCATGTGGGTTTCCGACGGCGACATTGAGCTGCTGCCTGTCCGACGGGGCGACGTTCCAGCAGTCGATGTTGGAGCCGCCGCCGGCCTGCACGGCGCGAAGCATAAGCATGCCGGCGTTCGCGATCTGGGTGCTCGCGCGGGTCTCAGCGGCGGCGACGTTCGCTGGGATCGGGGCCGGCCGCACGAGCGTGAACGTGTAGGGGTCCATCGGGAAGCTCCCGCCTCCGCTGCTGACGCTGCGCCAGTCGTCGCTGTTGTTGTTGGGGGTGTTATCGCAGACGGCGAGCACGAACGTCCCGTCGTCGTACGGCGCGATCTCAAGCGCTCGAGTTACTCGACACGGTCGCGGGCAGGCGCCGCGGCAAATGTGCTCGCGGTCGTACCGGGCGCGTAGAGCTCAGAGCGGTAGCCCTGGTGGGTGGGGTTGCCGAGGGTGATGGGGACCCGGTCACCGCCCGCGACGGAGCGTCCAGTAGTCGATGTGGTGACCGCCGCCAGCCTCGAGCATGTTGAAGGCGCCGCCGCCGCCCCCCAGATTGTCGTGGACGCGCTCGTCGACGCGCTCGCGACGGCGGGAGAGAGCAACGCGGCAAGGACGGCGAGAGGCAGCGACAGCACTCCGCGCGTCGCGCGCAGCAGCCTGCGCGCGACGCGGCACGGCTGAGTCGCGTGCGGGGCTGGAGTGACTTCACTCATCGAAACGGTCGCTGCGCGTACCGGGCTAAGTCCAGGCGCCCGGCCGGCCGGGCCGCCGCTGCGCGCCTCCGCGATGCGCTGCGGGCCATTGCGCGGTCCGCGAGGCTCATGTTTGACTGAAACCGTCCGGCCGTAGTGCCGGGCCGTGGAGAACGGGCCGGATGGAACGAAGCTGGTACGCAGTACGTTCCTTTCGCGTTTGGCGGCTGGCCGATCAGCTGGACCGACGACTCTGCGGGGCACGCCGGGTCCTGACGCTGCCGTGGCGGGACCCCCAATTGTGGCGTGCGCCCACCCCCTGACTGATCCAGGCCGGGGTGGGCGGAGACCGTCTCCGCCCACCCCGGTTCGGCTCATCTGCCTGAGGACCGTCCCAGGCGCGGCGCGCCCGGCTGGCGCAGGTGGGTCACGCGCGATCAGCTACGATCGCGGGCGTGGGGCATCTCCGCTAGGGGGCGGCATCGGCGTGAACGACGGCGACGGCAGGGCCACAGCGCCTGGTCGGGCGAGCGACTGGGCGTCTCGCTGGAGGCTTGCCGGCCTGCTGCTCGTGGTGCTCCTCGCGAGCGCCGCTGGGATCGCGGTCCGTCACGGTGCGCTCATCGCTGCGGTCGAGCGACAGTCCATCGACACGCGCTTCGCGGTTCGCGGGCACGAGCGGCCGAGCCCCGAGGTGGCCCTCGTCGGGCTCGACGAGAACAGTCTCGCCTCGCTGCGGCAGTATCCGTTGTCGCGGACCGTTCATGCCGAGGTGATGGCCCGACTCCACGCCGACGGCGCCCGCGCGATCGTCTACGACTTCGCCTTTGAGCGACCGACCACGGCGGCGGTCGACGACGCGCTCCTCAGCGCGGCGGAGCGTGCCGCGCCCGTCGTGCTCGCCGCGACGGCCATCGGCCCACGCGGGCAGACGCTCGTACTGGGCGGACAGCGCAACTTCGCCGGAACGGGCGTGTACGCCGGCGCGTCGCTGCAGCCGACCGACCCCGACGGGGTCATCCGCCACCTCGTCGGCGCGGTCAAGACCCTGCCGACGCTGGGGGTTCTGGCGACCCGGCGGTGAAGGCGCCGCGCGCCGAGCGCTGCGCAGATCGCCTCCGACGGCGGCTGGGTCGATTTCGCCGGCCCACCGGGTACATACCCGGTCATCCCTCTCGTGCGAGTCCTCCACGGAACGGTTGATCCCTCGCTCCTGCGCGGCAAGGTCGTGGTCGTCGGGCCGACCGCCCCCGTGCTCCAGGACGAGCACCCCACGGCCGTCGGCGGTCCGATGACCGGGCCGGAGGTCCAGGCGAACGAGGTCGCCACGCTGCTGGCCGGCCTGCCGCTGCGCGACGCCCCCGCTTGGTCGGAGGTCGTACTGATCCTGGCGGCGGTGCTCGGAGTATGCGGCGTCGCCGTGCGCTTCGGGTCGCTGTCGGTGGCGCTCGCCGGGGCGACGCTGCTCGCTGCGTGGTGCGGCGTGGTCGTCGTCGCCTTTGACTCTGGCACCGTGCTCGAGTTCACCCCGGAGGCGATCGCCGTGCTGCTCGCGAGCGGCGGCGCGCTCCTCATCGCGGCCACCGCCGACACTCGCGAGCGGCGCCGACTACGCGAGCTGTTCGCGGACGCCGAGCCCGGTGTCGTGGCCCGAGTGCTCGGCGACGCGGGACCGAGGGCGCTCGCGGCGACCTCGGTCGTGGCCGGCTACCGCATGGAGCACCTCATCGCCACCGGCGGTATGGGCGCGGTGTACCAGGCGACGCAACTCGCGCTTGGCCGCGAGGTCGCGGTGAAGCTCGTCCGTCCAGAGTTCGCGCTCGATGACGAATACCGAACCCGGTTCAAGCGCGAATGCCGCGCCGCCGCGGCGGTCGAGCACGCCAACGTCATCCCCGTGTACGAAGCCGGTGAGGACGACGGGCTGTTGTTCATCGCGATGCGTCTCGTAGCCGGCGTCGACCTCGATGCGCTCCTGCAGCGCGGCGGCGCACTCGCCCCCCGGCGGACCGCGAGAATCGTCGAGCAGCTCGCCGCAGCGCTCGACGCCGCCCATGCGCAGGGGCTCGTCCATCGCGACGTCAAGCCGGCAAACGCGCTCATCACCCTCGACGAGCCCGAGCACGTCTACCTCACCGACTTCGGTGTCGCCACCGCGCTGGGGGGCGCGAGCCGGCTCACCCAGGCCGACCACTGGGTGGGCACGCTCGACTACGTCGCGCCCGAGCAGATCCAGGGAGAGACGGTCGACCGGCGGGCCGATGTGTACGCGCTCACCGCTCTGCTGTACCACTGCCTGACCGGCCACCCGCCCTTCCCTCGCGAGAACGACATGGCCAAGCTGTGGGCACACGTGAGCGCGCCGCCGCCAGCGCCAAGCGAGGCCGTGCCCGATCTCCCGCCGGAGATCGACGCTGTGATCGCGCGCGGGCTCGCGAAGGACCCGGCCGAGCGCTACGCGACGGCTGGCGCGCTCGCCGCTGCGACGTCCGCCGTCCTCGCGGCGGGGGAGCACGGGAGCACGGCCGACCAGGGCTCCCCGGTCGCGCGCCCCGGCGACGTCGCAAGCACCGCGCCGGGCGCCCGGTTTCGGCGCACCGTGGTCGGCGGGGCGACCGCGGTCTCGCTCGCCGCGCCGACCGAGGTGCAGGACGCCGCGACGGCGCAGTCCGCCGTGCCGCCCGGCAACGGCGATTCGGCGACGAGGCCATCGGCCTGAGGGCTACTCGAGGTCGCGGACCGACACAAGGCCAGTGCGCAGCGCCAGCTCGGCGAGGCCCGCGCGCTTCTGATTCTGAGGCAGCTCGTTGAGGCCGAACTTGGTGAACATCGCGCGCAACTGCATCTTCACGGTGTCGACGCCGAGGAACACCTCCTCGGAGATCTGCTGATTGCTGGCGGGGGCGTGCAGGTCCCCCTTGCTGAGGCACGGCCGGCACAGGGCGACGAGGACCCGTCGCTGGCTCTCGCTCAGCCGCACGTTGGGGAGTTCGGCGCCCAGCGAGGTTGTCTCGTGGCTCGCGCTCAGCGCGCCGTTGTAGGCGAGTTTCGTACGGCCGAGCCGCACCCGGTCGCCGTCGCGCAGCCGCTGGCGGCCCGCCACGCGCCGCCTGTTCACGAACGTGCCGTTCGTCGACAACCCGTCGTCGACGATTGTCCATTCGCCGGCGAGGCAGCGCAGCTCGGCATGGATCCCCGACACCTCGAGGTCCCAGCCGAGCGTGAGGTGGGCGCCCTCGCGGCGGCCGACGAACACCGGCCCCTCCTCAGCGCGAAGATGGTGCAAGCACAGCCGCCGCTCCGCGTCGCGGTATACGAGAAAGGGAACGCCCGATCGCTCGGCGGCAAGGATCGCCTTCAGCTCAGTCGGCGAGAGTGAGTGAGGGGCGAGCGGGTCGTCGTCGGCCTCGCCCGCGGAGGCGTGCGTGGCGTCGCTCATCAACGTTATCCCGCAGCGCCCTTGGGCGCACGGCCGTCGAGTCCGGGACGGAGAGATCCCATTGCGAATTGCCGATCACGCCCTCCCCGTCGCATCGTCATGACGGCGGCGATCCTACCGGGGACGTGCGCGGTGCGCGCAACCGCGCGGCGACCTCACCGCGGACGGGGCGTCAATCGCACACGCGCCGCCCTGCGGAGGCCGGCGGCCGTAGCGGAGGGTGGCGAGGAACACACCTTTGGGTCATGGGCGTTGGCCGTTAGCGGACCTAGGTTTCAGCCCGAGCGCGGCGCCAGGCGCCGCGAGAACCCACCGAGCAACCGAAGGGAAAACACGATGAGCGTCTTCTGCGAATCATGCGGTACGCAAGCCAGCGACCAGGCGAAGTTCTGCCACGGATGCGGCGCGTCCCACACGGCGTCGGCCGCCAGTCACGAGGGGGCCGCGGGACCGGCCTCGCCCGGGCCATCGCACGCTGGTAACCCACGGCGAGGCCTCCCGCCCGCGGGAGCGGCAGCCACGCCGGGCGCGGCCTTCTCGGCCGACGAGCAGATCGGCGACCTCAAGCGCCGCTGGGCCGACCTCGAGACCCCGGCAAAGGCGGGCATCGCGGCAGCCGGCGGGCTGCTCGGTCTGATCGTCGTCGTGAAGATCCTGCCTGCGCTCCTCGCGGCCATGGGCATCGGGCTGTTTCTCGTCCTGCTGTTCGTGCCCTATTGGGCGCCGACGATCGTCGCCTTTGTCCGCAAGCACCCGAGCAAGTTCGGCATCTTCGCCCTGAATTTCTTCCTCGGATGGACATTCATCGGTTGGGTCGTGTCTTTCGTCTGGGCGATGAGCGACAACACGCCGCGGGCCGCGAGCCAGACTGTGGTAGTCAACACGAACGTGGGAACGGTCGGGATGCCACCGCACTACTCGGTGGGCGACATCGTCGGCGGGCAGCGCTTTGACGGCAGCGGTTGGACGCCGCTGCCGTCGCCGCCCCCCGGCGCGCCGGAGAGCGAACGGGTGAGCGCGTAGCCGCCGCGCGCGGCGAGCACACCAGAGAGGAAAGGACTACGGTGAACGCGATGTCCGAGTCAGAGACCGCGTGTCAGGCGTGCGGCAATTCGCTCCGCGACGGCGCGCGCTTCTGCCCTCGCTGCGGCGCCGATCGCGACGAGCGGCCGGCGCCCCCTCCGGGCTCCGTGTGCGCGGCGTGCGGCGAGTCCGCGCTGCACCACGGCCGGTTCTGCCGCGCTTGCGGCCTGCCGGTCGCGCCGGTCGCAGAGACACACCGGCCCGTCGAGCGCGTGAAGCGCCGCGCGCGGGGTCCGGTGGTCGCGCTCGGCGGCGTGGTGCTCGTGCTGGCGGGCTGTGGTGTGGCCGCGGTGATCGCGCTCGGCCACCGCTCGCCCGCGCCGGCGAGGGCGCTCGCCACAGCGCAGGTGCTCGCCCGTGATAATCAGCGGCAGGTGCACATGCCAGCGGCCGATCCGCGGCCCGCGGCGACACCGGCCAACCCCGTGTCCACCGCCATCGTCATCCGGAAGGTCGTCACCAAGGTGCTCGAGGAGACGAGCACCGCCGACGTGCCGGCGCCCGCGCCCGCGAGGCCGCCCGTGGCGGCGCAGACCGCCGCCCCGCGACAGTCGCCCGCAATCGCCGGCCCGCTCTCGACCGTGACCGATTACTGGGCCGATGTCCGCGCGCACGACTTCACCGGCGCCTACGCGCTGCTCGTCCCCGGCTCGATCGGCCAGAGCGAGGCGCAGTTCGTAGCCGACGAGCAGGCCGCGAACATCGGCTCGGCCGCCTTCGAAGGACGGCTGATCGACCGCACGCCCGCATCGGCCACCGTTGCGGTGATCTCCCTCGTCACCGACGACGCCCAGTTCGGCTGCCGGGACTGGAGCGGCTCCTACGACCTTGTCGGAGGCGACGGCGGATGGCTCATCGCCCACGCCGATCTCGGCGTTCAGGCGTGCGGCGGGTGAGTCTCGGCGCGGTCCCGCTGCTCGCGCTCCTCACGGCCGCCGGGTTTCTCGCCGGCCGCACCGCCGAGTCGGGAGGGCAGGCCGCGTCGACCAGGCTGCCGGGGCGCGAGGTCGCGGCGCGGGCGCAACGTCCTAAGACCTCGGTAGCCGGTGCGGGCCGCGGCCGCGAGTCCCGCTGGTCGAGCAGCGTGAGCCGATCGCGGCCGGGGTCCGCGCGAGGGGCGTCGCTGTCGATCGCCCAGCTTGCGGGGCAGCGCATCATCTACGCGTACGCGGGTCTGCAGCCGCCGGCCGACCTCCTCTATCGCATCCACGCGGGCGAGGCGGCCGGGGTCATCTTCTTCGCGTCAAACGTGGTGAGCGGCGCCCAACTGCGCGGGGTGGTTAGTGTGCTTCAGCGGGCCAACGCGTCAAGCCCGGTGCACGTCCCGCTGCTCATGCTCGTCGATCAGGAGGGCGGTCTCGTGCGGCGGCTGCCCGGCGCCCCGGCGTTGTCCGAGGCCCAGATCGGCGCGAGCCGGGCCGCGGCGTCGCTCGCCTCGGCCTCCGGCGCGGGCGCGGGCGCTAACCTGCGCCAAGCGGGGATCAGTGTGAACCTCGCCCCGGTGCTCGACGTTGCGCGCTCGCGCTCCGGGTTCGACCAAGTGGACGGCCGCTCGTACGGCCCGAACGCGTCGCTTGACTCGGCGCTCGGGACCGCGTTTATCGCCGCGCAGCAACGAACGGGGGTCGCCGCCACCGCCAAGCACTTCCCGGGGCTCGGGACGGCCAGCGCCGCGCAGGACACCGACGCGGGACCGGTGACGCTCGACGAGCCGCTCGGCGAGCTGCGTGCGGTTGAGGAGGCGCCGTTTGGGGCAGCCATTTCCGCTGGCGTGAAACTCGTGATGGTGTCATGGGCCACCTATCCCGCGCTTGACCCTTCGCGGCCGGCGGGTCTCTCGCCGCTGGTCATCGGCGGGGAGCTGCGCGGCCGGCTCGGCTTCACGGGCGTGACTGTGAGCGACTCGCTCGCCGCCGGCGCGCTCGCGCTGTACGGCTCAGTGTCCGTTCGCGGTGAGCTCGCCGCCGAGGCGGGTGCCGACCTGCTGCTCGCCTCGGCGCGGCTCCCGAGTGAGAACAGCCCCTCCGAAGGCGTCTCGGTGCTCCATCGCCTCGCGACCGCCCTATCCACGGGGCGGTTGACCGTCACCGCCGACGAGCGCTCGCTCGCGCGGGTGCTCGCGCTGCGTGAACAGCCCTAACTCGCCACCGCTCCGCAGGCCGCCGCCGCGAGGTGGGGCGGTTGCCCACCTTTGGTGAGGTGAGCGAGGGTGTGCCGCCGCCTAGCGTGTCGGGCATGGAACGCCACGCGACGTCTACCCAAACCCTGCCGCTAGTGTGCCCGAGGCGTATGCGCGGAAGGGGTGTCAACGTTTTGCAAAAGCTGCGCGTCCCGCTCGTTCTCGCGCTCAGTGTCGCCGCCTTCTCCGGGACGGCGCAGGCGGCCGGGACGAGCGTGTACGTGACGTCGCGGTGCGGCGACATCGGGGCGACCATCATCACGCATCAGGGGCCGGCCATTCGCCCGGCGTCGTTCCCGCTGCACTGCGGGGGCACCCTCGAGGCGGTGATCAGCGGCGTCAGCTACCGCTCCTATGGCGCCAAGCAGGCGATCGGCTCTGGGACGGTCGACTTTCAGGGGTGCTCAGCCGCCTGCTCGAACGGCCACGTGCACGAGCGTGCGACGTTCACCCTCACCAACATCGAGCGCTGCAGCGACGGTCGCCTGTACTACTCGACGATTCACCTAAACGCGCCCGGCGTACCGTCGAGCGCCATCGACAGCCTGCTCCCCAACCTCAGCTGCTCGCGCGTGCTCACGGCGCCCCAGCCAAAGCGCGGCGCCCCGGGGGGAACCGGCCCGCAGCAGTGGGCCGACGAAGCTGCGTCCGATCCGCCCGGCTCGATGGGAAGCCAGCTCACGAGCATCTCCTGCGTCACGGCTCAGGACTGCATCGCGGTCGGCTACACCGACACGAGCGGGCAGGGAGACGACGTCCCGCTCGCCGAGAGCTGGAACGGCTCGGCGTGGCACATCCTTGCGACGCCGTCGCCAGACGGGTATTCGAACAGGCTACTCGGGGTCTCCTGCCCGACCGCGGGCTGGTGCGTGGCGGTCGGCGTCAGCCTCCAGGGCTACCAGGGTTACCCGCTGGTGGAGACGTGGAGCGGCGGCGGGTGGTCGGTGACCTCGACGCCTCAGGCGCCAACGGGCGCCTTCGGCTCCGAGGGCGACGTCCTCTCCGGCGTCTCGTGCGTCTCGCCCACGGCCTGCGTCGCGGTGGGCTACGTGACCGGCGACGCGGCCGGCGCAGGCGTCGGCGACAACCCGACGCCCCTGTCGGAGATCTGGAATGGGACCGGCTGGTCGATCGTCACGCCCCCGACGCCCGCGAACGACACAAGCGATCTGTCCTCGGTGTCCTGCCTTTCGGTCAGCTCGTGCGTGGCGGTCGGCGGTGACGGCGTGGACTTCTCCGGCGCCAGCGCCCCACTCGCGGAGGCCTGGAACGGCGCGACTTGGACGATCCAGCCGACGGCCGGCAGCACGGGCCTGCCGACCGTTTCGTGCGTGCTCCCGGGCGCGTGCGAGACAGTGGGCAACGGGCTCACGCTCGGCTGGACCGGCTCGGCCTGGAGCGCGCAGACCGTGCCCCCAGCCTCGGACGGGACTTCTGTGTCGCTCGCGAGCGTCTCCTGCCCGGCGGCGACGCGCTGCCTTGCCGTCGGAGAGGACGGCAACTCGGTGCTGCAGGGGTACTCGTGGAACGGCACATCCTGGGCGGTCCAGGGCGACGCGGCTGCCGCGGGCGGCGCGACACTCAGCAGCGCGAGCTCGGCGGCGTTCGAGAGCGTGTCCTGTGCATTGCCGACCGCGTGCATGGCCGTCGGCGCCGTCACACCCGCGATGAGCCAGGGCGGCTCGCAACCCCTGGCAGAGCGCTGGACGGGCGTGATCGGCACGACCCCGGCCGGGCCGGTGCCGGTCCTGCACACGAGCGTCCTACTGACGCTGAAGGGCGGCACGGTCACCTATCGCCTTCCCGGGAAGACGGCGGCGCACGCGCTCAGCGGCTCGGCGCTGGTACCGGTGGGCGCCGACGTCGACGCGCTAGCCGGCACCGTCCTCGTCACCGTCGCCTCCGGCGGCTCGCCGGCTGAGCGCGGCGCGACCCTTCACAGCGGGGAGTTCGTCATCGACCAGGACGCCGCCCCGCCTTACGAGACCCACTTCGTGCTCTCCCAGCCGCTCATCGGTTGCTCGGCGCAGGGGGCGTCCGCGGCGCGGGCGAGGCACACGACCGAACGTCACCTGTGGGCGGGCGACAACGGCGGGTCGTTCGGCACGACCGGCCGCTACGTCTCCACGGCCGTGGAGGGCACGCAATGGCTTACAGCCGACACCTGCTCGAGCTCGAGCGTCGACGTCACCCAGGGCGTGGTGGCCGTCACCGATCTCATCACCCACCGAACGGTCGTTGTCCGCGCCGGCCAGCACTACTCGACCGCCAAGCCCACGGCCCATCACTCGCAGCCGCCACCGCAGCCGCCCCCTCCGCCGGGGCCGCTTGCGGTGACCAATGCGTACTGGTCGGCGGTCGCCGCGCGCCAGTACGCGCGTGCCTATGGCTATCTCGTGCCCGGCGCGATCCCGCAGTCCCAAGCGCAGTTCACCGCGATGGAGCGCTCCTACGGGATCGAGAGCGTCGCCTATCGCGGCCGCCTCTCTTCACGGTCGGCTTCCACCGCCAGCGTCGCCGTCGTGAGCCTCGTCACCCGTGACCACCGGTTCGGCTGCCGCCAATGGAGCGGCTCCTACCAGCTCGACGACCGCGGCGGGAACTGGCTCATCGCCCAGGCCAACGTGACGGCGAGGGCGTGCCGCGGGTAGGCAACGACGACGGCCGCGCCTATCGGCGGCGGCTGGTCGCCGTGTAACGACGGCCGGCCGTGATCACGGTGGTCGTCCCCCGCACAAGATCGCGCACGCGGACCTTCCCCGAAGCGACCTCGACACTCGAACTCGTGCAGACGTCCGTCGTCAGCCACCGCGTTCCCTCAACGCTCGTGCTGACGAAGCGGCCGTTGGTGCCCCAGTGGCCGCCGGTCTCCGACACCCATAGGTGTCTGGTGACCGGTCCCGATCGCGCCTTCGCAGCGCCGCGAGCCTCGACGCTCGCGGCCGACCCCGAGGGCAGCGGCACCGCAGGGCAGCCGCTGAGCGGCAGTGAGAGCACGAGCCGGGTCGGGCCGCCGGCGGAGCGGCCCTGCTCGAGAACGAAGCGCCCGCCCGTGGCCTCGGCCGACTGCGTGTGGCCACCGCCGGCGGCCACCGTTACTGTGCCCGTGCCGTTCGTCGCATCGATCTCGCTGCCATTCGGGAGGCTGCCAAGCATCGTGAGGGGCACGAAGCCCGCTGAGCCTCTGGGCCGCACGAGCACCACGCCCGAGACGGGCGCGACCGTCTGGCGCACTCCCACCACCGGGGCGGCCACCGAGGCCTGGGCCGCGCTCACCCCGCCCCGGGCGGTCGGGCTCGACGTGGTCGTCGTCGCGCCAGCAGGGTTAGTGTCGGCGCTCGCCCCCGTCGCCGTTGTCACAGGCAGCGTCGTCGATGTCGTGCTCGTGCTAGAGGCCGTCGCCGATGTGGTCGTGGTCGTCGTTGTCGCGGTTGTCGTGGTGGCTGTGGTCGTGACCGGCGGTCCTGCTGTGCCGAACGTCTCGCCGTCCTTGGAGGTGGCGACGCTGAAGGTCTCCGGGACGCTCAGGAGCGGGCTGTAGTCGGCGGGGGTGGTGATCTGGACTTGATCACCTGGGCCGATGGCGATAGGGGTTCCGAAGGTCCCAGGGAATTGGCCGCAGCTGATTTGGCCGCTGACATGGGTGCTGAGGTCGGTGACGGTGACCTGGCCATTCCCGGTGTAGCTACCGTTGCAGCCGCCGAGCCCGGCGAGACTCACGGTGATGGAGCTCACGCCGACGGCAAGGGCACCCTGCAAGGAGGAGGTGAAGTCCACGGTATACGCGGCCAGGCCGGACGGCGCCGCTGACGAGACCGTCCCCGTAACGTTCGTGAGGGCCTGGGCGGCGTGGGCGACCGTGAGCGTGGCGGTGGTCTGGGCGTCCTTGGAGGTGGCGACGCTGAAGGTTTCGGGTCCCGTGTTGGGGGGTGCGGTGTAGTCCGCCGGAGTGGTGATCTGGACCTGATCACCTGGGCCGATGGGGATAGGGGTGCCGAAGGTCCCAGGGAATGCACCGCATTGGACCTGGCCGCTGACGTGGGTGCTCAGGTCGGTGACGGTGACCTGGCCATCGCCGGTGTAGCTGCCGACGCAGCCGCCGGTGTTCGGGAGGCTGATGGTGATGGTGCTCGCGCCAACCGTGAGGGCGCCCTGCGACGACGTCGTAAAGTCGATCGTGTACGCGGCTTCGGTGCTGCTGGCGATCGACGGCGAGACCGTCCCCGTAACGTTCGTGAGGGCCTGGGCGGCGTGGGCGACCGTGAGCGTGGCGGTGGTCTGGGCGTCCTTGGAGGTGGCGACGCTGAAGGTTTCGGGTCCCGTGTTGGGGGGTGCGGTGTAGTCCGCCGGAGTGGTGATCTGGACCTGATCACCTGGGCCGATGGGGATAGGGGTGCCGAAGGTCCCAGGGAATGCACCGCATTGGACCTGGCCGCTGACGTGGGTGCTCAGGTCGGTGACGGTGACCTGGCCATCGCCGGTGTAGCTGCCGACGCAGCCGCCGGTGTTCGGGAGGCTGATGGTGATGGTGCTCGCGCCAACCGTGAGGGCGCCCTGCGACGACGTCGTAAAGTCGATCGTGTACGCGGCTTCGGTGCTGCTGGCGATCGACGGCGAGACCGTCCCCGTAACGTTCGTGAGGGCCTGGGCGGCGTGGGCGACCGTGAGCGTGGCGGTGGTCTGGGCGTCCTTGGAGGTGGCGACGCTGAAGGTTTCGGGTCCCGTGTTGGGGGGTGCGGTGTAGTCCGCCGGAGTGGTGATCTGGACCTGATCACCTGGGCCGATGGGGATAGGGGTGCCGAAGGTCCCAGGGAATGCACCGCATTGGACCTGGCCGCTGACGTGGGTGCTCAGGTCGGTGACGGTGACCTGGCCATCGCCGGTGTAGCTGCCGACGCAGCCGCCGGTGTTCGGGAGGCTGATGGTGATGGTGCTCGCGCCAACCGTGAGGGCGCCCTGCGACGACGTCGTAAAGTCGATCGTGTACGCGGCTTCGGTGCTGCTGGCGATCGACGGCGAGACCGACCCCGACAGGCTCGTGACCGGCTGAGCCGCGCCGGCGACGGTGGCTGGGAGGACGGCGACCAGGGCGACGAGCAGCGCGAGCGCGACGCGCGTCACGAAAGTCGCCGGGCGCCGGGTCACCCGCATCGCTACCGTCGGCCATCGCGAGACGTGCCGCGCTCGACCAACGCAAGCGACGCCAGTGAAGGGATGCGGTGGACCGGTGAGACGCTCACGCGCGGTGATGCTACCTGTGCGCGGCGGGACGATGGCTCCCTGAGCAGCCGCGCTCAGCACGGCGCAGAGCTGAGCGAGCGCTACGCGCGGCGCGATTCGGCTGAGCCAGTCGCCCGGTCCATCACGAACGCGCCGTTGACGCAGAACGTGGGGCGGGCGGGGGTCTGTCGTTCCTCCGGCGGCGGCCCGGGCTCGCGGCGCACGGCAGGCCGGATCCTGGTTCGCCAGCGGAGTCTGCGCCGGCGATTAGACGCGATCAGCCGGGGAACGTAACCGACGCATTGTTTGCGCCGCTGCACGAGATCTCCGTGCCGGCGGGCCCGCAGGTCATCGTGTATGTCTGCCCGGTAACTGGGGAGTACACGTCAACAGTGTTAGTCGTTCCCGGCGCCTGCTGCCAGGCCTGCTGGACGTTCAGGGCGAACGCGCAGGAGGTGTTGGGGCCCGCGACCACACCGCCGCCGCACTGTTGGCTCGATGACAGCGGACCAGCCGAGCTTCCTCCTCCGCTACCGCCAGAGGACGGTTGTGAAGCGCTCCGAGCGGCCTGCTGAAGCTCGCGCTGCTGGGCGATGGTCCGCGAGTGTTGCGCGGCGCTGGCCTGGCCCTGCCCCCACGACACCAAGGTGCTCACGCCGGAGATGCTTCCCGACGCACCGGCGACCAGCGCATTCAGTGGCACGAGCGCTGCGGTGGCGCTCGTGGCCAATGGCTGGATCTGCGCGGCGGCGTTTTGCGATGGCGTCCCTAGCAACGATGCTACCTCCTGTAGGTAGCCATTCTCATCGGCGAGCGCCTGCTGGGTCTGCTGCGACAGTTGCGTGGCACTCGACGGCACGCTGATCGCGCCGACCGCGCCCTGCGCTGTGGTCAGCGCGGTCTGCGTCTGTGTGAGCGCGGCCTTCTGGGCGGAGTCGTCGCTACCGGACAGCGACTGGAGACTGCTGCCGAGGTTCGAGTTCGCGCTGACGAGCGGCCCGAGCGCGCCGGCAAGACTCTGCCGGTAGCTCGATGTCGAATTCGTCCCTCCGCTTGAGGACAACAAGATCGCGGCGATGACGCCGAGTACCACCAATCCGGCGACGCCACCCGCGATCCACGGAAGCTTCGAACCGGACGACGACGGCTGCGGGGGCGCGGGAGGCGCCGATGTGCGGGGCGCGCTCGGAGGGCCGCTGCCCAGCCACGGTCCGGCCGGCAGTTGCTGCTCGGTCGGCGGGAGCGGCGCTACCGCTGCGCCGGCTTGTGTGACCTGCTCGGCGCCGCATTTGCGGCAGAAGCGCGCCTCGCCCACTTCGGCTCCGCATCCGGCACAGAAGCGCTGCTGGTGAACCGTGGTGTCCATACCTGCGCCGTCTGACATGAGGGCCCTCGATCGTCGGCTTCAAGCGGTCAGCGACCGTAGAACGGTCGCCGTCGGTGGGCAATCTACGTCGGCCGGGGTCTTCCGTCAACCACCGAAGCCAACGAAGTTTCCCCGGTAAGGGGGCGTGGCTTCCCTCGTTGCCAGGCGGCGATGTTCCGCCGCAAGGTCGATCGTCGCCCGCGCGGTCTCGCACAGCGGCCGCCGCTGAGAGCTAGCAGCCGGTGGGCGCCGGTGCGCGCGACGCTCTCGTGGCTCCCGCGACCGCTTCGGCAAGACGATCGAGGACGTCGATGCCGGTGGCGAACGATCCGCTGGCGGCGATCGTCATGATTCCCACGACAAAGCCGTGCCCGCTCGGCGTTTCCACGATCCCGAACTGGCGAACGGTGTACGAGCCGGCTGGGGGCGCTGGACCCCAGCCGCCTTTGAAGAACACCTGGCTGACACCGGGGAAGTGCGTCCGCCCGAGCCCCCAACTCTGCGACGGGGTGATTTCTCCCATCAACTCGAGTACACGCCTCGCACCGCTGGACGGGGAGAGGCAGCCGTTCGCCAGCGCCCGGTAGAACAACGTGCCATTGCTCAGGGACCATTGCGTCTGCCCGAACGTGGAGAAGCCACCCGGCGGCACGATGGTGTTGACCTGCGTGGTGTCGTCTCCCGCGGCGCGAAGTTCTTCCTGTACGTACTCGCTGGCTCCGACAACGCCTCCCCGGGCCTCCTCTATCTGATCGAACAGCGCTTGGACTGCGGAGTTGTCTGAGTTGGTGATCGCGTTGACCACGTCGGAGTCAAATCCCGTGCCGCTTTGCTCATCGGCAGCGGCGAGGCGGTAGCGGGCCATGATCACTGGCACCTTCATCGTGCTCCACCCGGACCCGACCTGTAGCGATCCAGCGCGTGTCGCGCCCGATCCGCTGAGCGCGCGCACGGCCACACCGACCTGGGCACCGGTGGCCTGCGCGACCTGCTCCACCGCCGCGGATAGCGCCGCCGGGTCAATCCACGCCGGCGCTGCGTCGGCCTCCGGCGACACGGGCCGCCCGTCCGACGTGCCGGGGGGCCCTCCGCCGGACGCCGGCTGCGCCGTGGCCGTGTGCGACCCTGTAGGGGTCGGGTCAAACTGGCCTGCCGTAGAGGCTCTGCGGGCCGCAGTACCGCGGGCGGTCGCCGCGGTCGCTAAGGCGACATGAAGCGGTGGGGGCGTAGTCTGGCTAGGTGCGTGGGCATGGAGGCCAACAGCGAGCGCCAGGCTGCCGGCGGCGAGCACGACGGCGAACGCCAAGAGGAACTGGTAGAGGCGTCGGCGGCCGCGAGGCATCGATGGTGATCCTAAACGCTGCTACGGCCCGTCCTGTAGCGGACCGACGTAAGCCGTCGCATGTCGCCGGGCAATCATGAACGCGCAGCGATTGCACCGCACGGTACTGTGCGCTCCGCGAGCCCGCACCGGCCGGCTCCACTCCGTACACGCGAGCGACCCGAGGAGAGTCCATGAGCGCCAGTGTCTATTGCGCGTCCTGTGGCCAGCAGGTGGTCGAAGGAGCACAGTTCTGTGAGAACTGTGGCGCGTCCCAGAGCGCCACGACAACTCCCCGCCGCTCCGAACAGACACCCGGCCCGACCTGGGCGCCTGGCACTGTGGCCCCGCGGATGGCCCCGGGGGGCGCCACCACGGGGAGCTCTCTAACGCAGCGCGGCTTCTTCGCCTCGCTGTTTGACCTCTCCTTCACGTCCTTGGTAGCCACCAAGGTCATCAAGTTCTTGTATGTCGTGTCGCTCATTCTCATCGTGATCTACGCCGTGGTACTGACCATCGCCGCCTTCCGCGTCAGCTCTGCGTTGGGCGCGGTCGTGCTGCTGATCGGGGCTCCACTGCTCTCGCTTCTGTACATCATCTACACGCGGGTCCTACTGGAGCTGTTCATGGCCATCTTTAGGATCATGGAGAACACGTCAGAGATCGTTGCGCAGGGCCGGAGCCGATGAGCTTCGTAGCTGCGTGGCCGGACCTCGGCACGGACGTCGCGATGACGCCTGGCTCTAACCGACGCTCGGTCGGGCGGGCCCCTACGCGGCCACGCGACCTACGCCGATTACGCGCAAGGCCTGGGCGACAGCCGAGTTATACGCGGCCTGCTGTCTGATCCGGCGATCGCGATCAGCCAGCGCGTGGCCTGGCGGCGCATCGTGTAGTGACCCGACCAGCGGCGGCCACCGACCTCGTGGTTGTGTGTGACGAGGCTCACGACGGCGATCGTAACGCGGCGCCGCCAACATCGAACGGACACGTTCAACGTTGCGGCGCCGCCGACCGGGACCCGCTCACTGCCGGCCGTCGCCGAAGGCACCAGCTCTACGCCACCGGCGGCCACGACAGGCTTCTGCGCTGAGGCTGAGCTATCGGCGACGAAGATGTCCGACACGTTCGCCTGCGCGGTCAGCGAAGCGTCCTGGCTGCTCGGAAAGGTCGCTGATACCGGCTCGGTGACGGTCAGTGGCGGACGTTGCCCGGCGGGGGCGACCGTTGTCCCTGTCGTGCAGGACGCATTCACGCACTGCCAACCACTCCCGCCCGCCGATGGCATGGCTGCAGCGCCCCCAGGCGTGAGCCGCACCGAAATGCCGCCGCTCGTCGTTGGCCCGCCAACGTTTGCCACGGTAACCGTGAAGGTCGCCACGCTGCCCGCGGGGGGGCGGACCCGCTCGGCGTGACCGAAACCGTGAGGTCTGGTGCGGCATCGGCCGCCTCCGCAGCCGGTGGCGCGCACACAGAGGCCAGCAGCGCGCCAACCACCACGACTAGTGCCGCTCGGCTCGGACCAGCTGAAATCGGCCTTCCGGCCGCGCGTAACCGCGTCGCCGCCACCCCCAAATGCCTTCCGGTAGTCGCTTCGAGTCGCTCACGGAGCCCGTGGCTCACGCTGGCTCGGCGTGTATACCAGAAGGTGGAGTCTTCTTGCGCAAAGAGGTCGTGAACCGACCGCCGATGGCATGGACATCAAGACCGTCCGCACTCGGCTGAGCGCGTCGGGATTGTCAGCTGATCCGAGCGACCGCCCATCGCGTGAAGTCACGGCGCCCGTTTCGAAATAGCCCGCGCCGCTGAAGATCCGTCCGAGCGTGGACCTCAGCGCGGCGGATGCCTCGCTGAGGTCCGAGCACGGGGGGGCGCTCTCGTCCCACACGCCGCGAGCACGTCCACGGCCGGCTGCCGCAGGGTCGAGCCGCTAATGGCATTGGCGGCCCGGCAGGGGCCCCCTGTTTCGTGTCGTAGTTACTTCCGATAATGACCTGCTACCGGAAGCAGACGGGGCGAACGCCCGAGGCCGACCACGATCCCACCCGGCGCTCGCGCTCGACCCCTCGGCCGCGCGACGCCTGACCGGCCGCACGCACTGCTACCGGCGGGCGCTCATGCCGCACCGGCGAGGGCACGCTCGGTCGGCGCCGCCCGATTCATTTGGTCGGGCCCTGACTGCGGTCGGACTTCTGTTATGCGCGTCGCGCTGCCGCCGCATGACAAATGAGCGTGGAAGGCTCACTCGGGCGAACCCGCAGTAGCTCCGTGGTGGGGGCTGACCCTGGCGCAGGCACCCCCGTCGTCGCTGTTACCCAGAGCGAGCCGCCGACTGATACGAGGTCGTCTCCGGCGACGCGGACGCCAGGTAGTGCGTATTGGTACTCGTCTCCATTGGGAGCAACGCGTACGAGCGCTTGCGGGAGCCTATGAATGAATCGTAGGTACCAAATGCTGCTCTCCGGACCCGACACGGTGCCGTACCCGGTGTCGCGACACATTCGTGTCACCCGTCCGTTCGGCGTGACCCGCAAGATCGGCTGATCAGGCGAGAACCCGTGAGGCACTACCCACAGATCTCCGTTTCCGGCCGTCGCGATGTTTGGGCTACCGAGGTTGGTACCCCGCGGAAGCGACACGAGCTTGACCTGACCACTCGCGGAGACGCTTCCGATCTGGCCGCCATCGGTGCTGAACCACACTCGGTCACGGCCGGCGGAAACGCTGGCGGTCGGACCGGGCACGCCAGACGTCAGCAGCGTCGCGTCGCCGCTGGGGCTCACACGCCCGATACCTGGGCGAGCCGACGAGGTGCCAAACCATATGTCGCCGTCCGGTCCATTGACCATCTGCTGCTGCCCCGAGTCGCTCAGCGGACTAGGGAACGCGGTGATCGTGCCCGCCGGCGTCGTGCGCACCACAGCATTTCCTTGCACACTCCAAAAGTTGCCATCGCGACCTAACAACTCGGGGTCAGGTTGGTTTAGGGCCGTACGGTTGGGAGCGAGCGTGGGATTCGTCTGGCTGACGACCGTTGCGCTGCCGTCGGCATTGAGGTGGCCAAACGTGTTTTCGCCCGCCGCTGGGCCTTTAGTGCCGAGGGGCTCGACGGCGTCAAACCAGAGCACATCACCCGGACCGGCACCGATGTAATCAGGGGCCTGACCGCCAGGCAGCGCCACGACCGAGGCAGCCAACGCCCCACCCGGAAAGAGCCAACCCAGACCCAACAGCAACGCGGCGGCCATCGCGCGTTTGGCGCCTCGTCGAAGCCTGCGCGGTTCGTCTGTACCAATCATCATTTGGCCTCCGTTATCGGGGCGAATCGCCGCTCCGCCATCAGCCTGCGGTGTCCACCCTGCCTACACCCGGGCTACGACCCGGTGCTGCATACCCCGCCCAAGTTGACGAACTACATGACGCGGCCGGCGTCGCCGGCCGCGCGGCGACTTTACAGAGGAGCCCCAGAGCGAGCAAGCGGACGGCCCGGAACCCCTCGACGCACCAGGGCTGTCGAACGTCAGTCGCACGACAGCGCCCAGGCCACTGTGCCTCCCGGCTCACTGAGCCACGGCGGGGACGACTACGTCTACCGGCGCGCTCTGTCGCGGCCACTGACACGGGATGGCGGTTCCACTGACATGAGCGTGTCGCTCGACACCTGGGTAGCCGGTATATCGCGAGCTATCTGTGACGCTCGATAATAGAACCTATGGCGACGCGTGCGACGCGACCCGTACGAGCGAAATGTCGCCACTGCAGTCGCCCGCTCGGTCGTGTTCCACGGCCGAAAGGAATCGTCGGCCCGCGACGGCGCAACGCAACGCGCTCGGCGAGCCAAGGACTCGATGAACTCCACCGCAAGCTCGGCCTGCGCGATTTCGATCTCCGGCGGCCCGATCGTCACGACGCGGCAGGATTGTCGGAGGTTCCGTCTCTAGCGCATCGGCCAGGCGCGGCGCGAAAGGTCGGCCTGGGGCGCCATGCCCTACACGTACGCATCGGGCACGAGGCCGCCGGGCAGCGGGCCTGCGGGTCCGGTAAACGGACTGCGGCGCGGATCGGTGTCGTAGAACCGGACGCGACGGCTCTTAAGAACCTTGAAGAACGGATCTTTCGCGACGCGACGGGTTGGCGCGTCGAGCCACTTGCGCGCGGACCCTTCATACGCGAGCAGCCAGTGACGCCCAGACATGACCCCGTCATAATCGGTCAGTGCCTCCCAACTCGCAGAATTCACTTGATGGGATCCGAACAGCCCGCGTGAGCTAGCGTCACAAGCGAGCAGTGCGACGAAATCGTCCTCCATACCGGCCACCGCGTCGGCTGACTTGGTGCTAAGCGGAACCCCTAGCGCGACAGCGGCCCACAGACCCCATGCGACCTCGCTCGCGTTGCGGATCGGCGAATGAGTGAGAATCAGAGCCTCGATAACCTCGCCCGCAGCATCGCGATCGACCTCGAACTCGCCTTCTTCGGATTTCTCGGCCAGTAGATCAAGAGCGGTAGCCATTGTTGTTGGTTCCGCTGACACGGCGGACCACACGAGGTTCTGAAACGCGGTCCATACCTCCTCGTGCGCAAATTCGATGTCGCGGCTGCGCAGCAATGCGTACTTGAGGGCCCCCGGTCGTAGCTTCGACATCGCCGCGGCTCGACTAAACAGCGCTATGAGATCGGTGATCATGTGCGACCGGGTGTCGGAACGTAGTTGGAAGGTGGAGAGTTCGTGGGTCCAACCCTCGTGGAACGGTTGCGGTAGCTCGAGGATTTCGGTCTTGGTGGGATTGATCGCCAACTCATACTCAGCGAGTGCATCTTCGATCAGTGACTGAGCCTCTTCGGCAGCTGAGCGGCTTGTGAACGCCAGCTCATAGTCGTCGAGATACCGGTGACCTCGCAGTGAGATTTTCGACGCTAGGGACTTGTCGACTGCCGTCAAAACGATCTCTGCAGCCAGAAACGAGGTGTCTGGCCCGATGGGCACGCCCATCGTCTGACCATCCGACAGATTCCGGGTTGCCTTGTCGAGGCCATCGCTCGCCGTCTTCCCGATGTTCCGTTTTGCCGTTTGCTTTCCCTCAAGCGCCCAGGGGATCGAATGCGTATAAAGCGACGGGTAGAACTGGTTCACATCGGTTCGGAGCACGAAGCGCTGCCCACGCCAGTCTCGCGGCCGGAGCCGCTCGCGCTCGCCAATACGAAAGCGCGGTCGCACGGCGCGCTCGAGGCTCACCGTGACGATTGGACGAGACGTTGAGAAGCCGTTCCCCCGGATGTGCGAACGTATCGCGGACCACTGGTCCTCGAACTCCCGGGCGAGGGAGACAAAACTGTGAGGATTTGGAATCTGAAGGGGCCGCCGAAACCCGCCGGGGCGTGCGAGGTTATGGCGCACGCACTGCGTTCTCGCACCGGTCACAGGCAGCGGGGTTGGGTCGCGCGCCATCAGGTCCGCAAGCTTCTCGGTGGAAAACGGTGGCGGCAGCTCCCTCGGGAAGTACCCCTTTCGCACGAGTTCGACCGCGGTCAGCGCTAGACTCTTAGGAGCCACGGCACGATCGGTTCGAATAATAGACGGACACGCATGGAGATTCTGCCGAAGTTTCGCGCGAGCGAGAGCGCGCTCCGCACACGATGACCGCCCACGATTACACCTGCCACCTCGCTCGTTCGCAACCGCGCGACGGTTTCGGCGACGATACACCCGTGCGACGGGACGCCCAGCGCCTGGTTCCTTCCGGCGCGACTCACATGTCGCCAAGGCAGCCGCGCCGCACGGGCGGATGAAGAACGAAACCGATCGTTGAGGCCATGCGGCCTCGTGCGCAGCTAGGTGCTAGGTCCGGACGGCGATACTCACAACGAGTGAGCAGGCGGTTGCGATAACGGAGCTGGCGAGCGCAAGCCACGGCGCGATGTCTCGGGTTGGGACCCTCAGAAACCCTCCGTCTGGCTGCTCGCGGGCCAGCGACCCAGCCAGCGCGTCCTCATAATCTCGGATCTGCTGACGGATTGGTCTCAGCACGTGGAACGCCGCGCCCACGCAAGCGCCAATCAAAGACAGTTGAACGAAAACGACCGCGGCGAACGGACCTGTTGCCGTCACTGTGGGAGTCAGGACCAGCCACACCTCGCCGCCGATGACTGACACGTACAGGGCCGCGAGCGCCGTCGACCACAGCGCTTGCCTAGTCCGAGCACGACGCAATCTGAGGTCCAGCACGGGTGCGGTCTCGCTCTGAAGAGCCAGCTTCTCAGCTTGGCGATCCGCCTGCACCAGAGCCTCGACGACCAACTCACGGCCCCGGTCGTAGATTGCCTCCGCCTGGGAGCGTTTCACACCCCCATATTCGACACGTCGGAGCGATTTCCCGCGACGGATTCAACGCTCGCCTCCGCGCCCGCGCGACGATGTCCTAAGCCAAGCCCCGACTCCCAAGCCCCGACTCCTGCCGCGCGTCCGACGACCGCCTCCATCGCGCCCGGGCCGCGGCTCGCGCGATCGGACTGGCGACGTCTCGGTCGTGCCGATCGCCGGCACCGGATGAGCGCTTCGCCACGATCCCGGTCGCCTGCTGCCGCCCCGGCGCGCGGTGCAGGAGCCCTCTGCTTCGTGTCGTAGTTACTTCCGATAATGACCCACTATCGGAAGTAGCGGCGCAGAATCGCCGTGACGGACCGAACGAGTGGCGGCGCGGCTCGTGGCGGACGCGCAGGTGCTCCTAGAAGCTCACGTGACGAGCACAACGCTTGACCGACTTGCGCCGAACGCAGGCCAGCGTGGCCCGTAACCCAGAGAACGAGTAATCGGCCTGCTGGTTGGCGGCGTCGTACGTGACGCTCATCTTGCCGGCCCACACCGAGACCGGATCGCGCCAGGACACATTGCATCCGAAGGCGAGGGCTGCAGCCTGCTGACAGGACACATGCAGATTGCTGGGGCGCCGCCCCGTGGCCTGCCGGATAGCGGCCGGAACTACACCTGCCGCCTGCGCGCGGCTGAAGGTGGGCGTTGTCGGCGGCGGCGGCGCTGGGGCACTGACGGTCAACGTGTAGATCGGGCTGACCAGCTGGCTGAAGGTGCTCGTAGGGAAGCCCGTCACAGGGTCCACGCCGGACTGAAGATCGCCCGCTTGTATCTGCCAGTAGTAGGTTCCCGGCTGACTCAGCCAGCTATTGGCCGCGGGCCCCGTGTAGACGCCGGGATTGGTCGCGCTTTCGTAGAGCTCGAAGAAGCCAGCTTGGTCCAGATCGGACAGCGTCATGCCATCGGCGCCGACGGCTGGGCTTGTCGACACGCGGATGCCAACAGAGGTCAGCCCAGGCTGTGTGGTCATCGACCACTGCGGCGGGTCAGCTTCAATCTCAGCTGCAGTCTCAGCCACAAGGCTGGCTCCGTTCGCCGGCGTCACGCTGGTCGGCGTGAACGTCATCGTGGGAACAGCTGCTCCCGCAGCGGCCGGCGCTAGCGCAATTACCATCACGCCGATCGCCGCAGCGCAGCAGCCTGAGGTCGCCCCAGCAATCGTTCTCCACGCCGCGCTCGTCATCCAGCGTCACGGTGCCCGAGGCGGGGATGTAGCGCCGACCGCAAGACGACTCAGCCGTCCCGCCGGTGCGCAATCGCTCGCACGGCGAAGCACGCCGCGGCACCTGTATAGCGGGAGAACGGCGGTGCTGGATGACCGGTAGGTGGTCACACGCCGAGTATGACGCACGCACCGCCAGCCACCCGGAACCCCTGATTTGCAGGCTAGACGTCATAATAGTGAGTATCGAGCTTCACGACGCCGGTGGAGGGCTCGGCGTCGAAGCTCGCTCCGGGCGAAGCTCGGTGGCTAACTCGGGTCGGCCGATCGGGCGTGCGGGCCGAAGAGAGAGGCCCGCTTGCGGGGGCATGCCTATGGAGCGGCTGGCTCGGTTTCGGGCGGCGGTGTGAGGTCCGCCGCGACGAGCATGGCGACGAGATGTGCCGTGCTCGCCGCGCCCGTCCTCTCGCGTGCATCGGTCAACAGGCGCGCGACCTGCCGCGGGGAGATGGACAGACAGAGGGCGATCTCGCTCTGGCGCAGGCCGTCTCGCACGAGCAATGCGACCTCGAGTTGGCGCGCGGTTAGGCCTAACGGACCGACGGTGCGACGAGGGCGACGCCTCGCGTGGGTGGGCGCCGGCGTCTCGGAGTGCGCGCCGGCGAGATTGGGGACCGGCACGGGCTTCGCGCTCACGTCGGCTTGTGCCGAGGCGAGCCGACCGAGTCGCAGCACGAAGCGGCCGAAGACCTCGGCGGCCAGGCGACCGATCGCGGTGTTGACAAAGAGCGCGACGGCTGCGGCGAGGATGCCGGCGTTCCCGCTCTGGATCAGGGCCTCACCGCCGAGCACCGTACCGGCGAGATACGCCAGCGACGTGACTGCTGCAGCGGCGAGCGCGAGCCCGTTCGGCGCGAGGTCTGCGACCACCCATAGCAGCGGCATCGCGACCCACCAGGAAGGGCTGTCGGGTCCGTTGACGGCGACCATCGTGGCTGCGACGGCCGCCGGCGTCAGTTGACGCCAGCGGCTGTAGCGAAGCCAGCCGTATAGGTGATCGGGCCGCGCTAGCCCCGCGGCGGCGAAGGCGATCCCGCCGCCGGCGAAGACGAGAGTTAGTGCACTCGGCGCGCCGCGGTCGGCCAGCGCACCGAACCAGATCGATAGGACGCACCCGGCGAGAGTGAGGGCCATGACCATGCGAAACAGCTGCAGGTACAGCGCCTCGGTCAGATGGACCAGTTCGGCGCCGTTGCGCACGAGCGGACCCGCCGCGCTGCGCGCCGGCGAGCCGCTTGCCGGTCGCAGTTCAATCGCGGACATCGGCCTCCACGTGGAATGCGACGAGCTGTTCCAGCGTGCGCGCACCGGTCTTGCGTTTCGCCGAGGAGATGTGCGACCGAGTGGTCGGCAAGGCGACGCTGAGGTCGCGCGCGGCCTGCTTGGGCGCGCGACCGTCTGCGAGTAGCGAGAGCACCCGCCGCTCCGCGTCGCTCAGTGTTGCGGTGACGGCGACCGGGTGCGCCCGACCGAGGAGGAGGCTCGGGGACGCGCCGGCCGCCAACGCGAGTTGCGCGGTCAGGGACGGCCCGCCCCTACGCACCGCCTCCAGACGGGCCGGAACGGAGGTGACGAACCGGCGCAGGACCGCGACGAGCAGCAGCACGACGGCTGCGTTGGCGAGGAGATCTACGGTCTGGTTTGCCAGGAGGGTCTGACCGGGTCCCGCGAGCATCCACGCCGCTGAATGTCCCTGAAGCGCGAGGTCGGCGACGTAGCCGGCAACCGAGACCACGACACACCAGGCGACCCACGTGGTAGCGGAGACGATGACCGCGATCCACACGATGGCCGGAGCCACTTCCGAATAGTGCGTTTGCAGCCCGAAGTCCAAGGCGCCGACGGCCGCGAACAGCAGCACGGGGATCAGCACCCGCCCGGTCGGGCGCAGCAGTCGGGCCGTGTAATCGACGTGCACCAGCGCAGCACCCGCCAACCCGGTCAGGAGCGCTCCCTCGAGCATCGCGACGGAGCCCGCGCCCGCGATTGCGGCGAACAGCCAGTCCGTTGCGGCCGCGGCGAGCGTCAGGCCGAGCCCGAGGCGCAGAACCGCGATCGCCACGTGATGCGCGGCAGCCGTGACCGCCGGCTGGGACGTCCCTGCCCGCCCCGACTCGACGGCAGCGTCGCGCCTCACGCGGTCCCCATAGTCCGCAGAACACTAATTCATGGCTGCGTATAGACTCACCGCGCGGTAGAGCGGCGGCCGCAGGGGTTGGCGTAGGTGGCGGTGCTCATCACATTTCACCGTGTCCGCGACGCTGGCGCGGGCGTACCTTCGTGCGGATGCGAGGCGATGATCGAACGGCGGGAGCAGCTGAACAGGTCACGGAGGGTGGCGTGCTCGTAGGGGCGGAACGGAGGACCGGGGCTCGACCACCGCCGGCGCGCGAGTTTGCGCGCGCGGCGCCCGTTCTACAGGGAATGCGCAACGACGCCCTCGCGGAGTGTCTCGTGCTCCGTGGGTGCACGGTTCAGGTCGACATCCAGCCGGCTCGGCGTGCCGCATCGGGCGACGACGCAGGGCGTGGTCTCGCGCCACCGCTGTTGCGCGGACTGGCCGCGGCCATCATCGCGCTGCTACTCGTCTGTCTCGCCCCCGCGGTCGCCCAGGCGTCGTCGGTCGGGGCGACCTCGCTGTCGATCTCCTCGCCGGCGGCGGGTGCCACCGAGGTCGCCTACACGGTCGGCTTCACGCCGAGCTCGTCGGGTGCGCTGGCCACGATGAGCACGATCACGATCGCGGCCCCGACCGGCACCGTGATCCCCGACCAATATGCCGAGGTGTACGACGTCGGCACCAACCAGTACCTCGGCACGACGAGCTACCCCGCATTCTCCAACGGGACAGCGACGGCCACGTACACCGTGCAGCAGTCCATCCCCGCCGGTCATCAGATTCGTCTGACGATCGGTGGTGTCACGAACCCGGGCGCGGCGTCATATCGACTCGAGGTCTCGACGTCGTCGGACGCGACCCCGGTCGCGAGCCCAACCTATTCGCTGTCCGCGCCGCAGCCGGTGACCGCGCCGACGGTCGCGCTCTCGACGACGGCAGCGGACGCGACCACGGTCAACTACGCCGTCGAGTTCACGACGAGCCCGGCCGGCGGGCTCGCCGGGTTTGACCCTTACTCGTACTACGTCAGTGATCTGTCCGGCGATAACGGGTCGATCACGGTCGCAGGGCCGGCGGGGACGGTGTTCCCCACCGAAAGCGTCGACGTGTTTGACCTCACGGCGAACGTGGATCTGGGCCAGGCCTCTCCGACCTTCTCGATCGCTGGCGCCACCGGGACGTGGCAGCTGTCAACCGCCGTTGCCGCGGGGCATCGTCTGCGTGTGACCATCGCGGGCGTGACCAACGCGCCGGCCGGCAGCGATCAGCTCGCGATCACAACGAGCTCGGACACGCAGCCCGCCCAGACCGGCACGTACATGTTGACGGCGGCGCAGGCGCCGGGCTCGCCGTCGGTGGCGCTGTCGTCGCTGGCGGCCGGGGCAGCGAATGTGACGTACACGCTCGGGTTCACGGCGAGTCTCACCGGGGGGCTGGCAAGCGGCGCGTCGATCACCCTCACTGCGCCGCTCGGGACGGTGCTGCCGGACCAGGACGTCGAAGTGGTCGACCTCACGACCGGTCGCCCGCTCGGCACGACCTCCGTAACGGTGAGCACCGCCGGCAACGTCGCGACCTGGCAGCTGGCGGAATCTCTCCCGGCCGGGCACGCGGCGAGCGTTGCGATTCCCGGCGTCACGAACCCGTCAGCCGGAAGCGCTCGGCTCGCCCTGACGACCAGCTCGGACACGGCTACCGCCAGCACCAGCACGTATGCGCTGGTCGCGGCGCACGGGCCGGGGTCGCCTTCGGTCGACGTGTCCTCCCCGGCGGCGGGTGCCACGGGCGTGACCTACACGCTCGGTCTGACCGCCAGTGCGACCGGCGCCCTGGCCGGGTTCAATCCGTACGACTACAACTACTACCAGTACGGGTACAGCGACTCGGGAACGATCACGCTAGTGGGGGCGGCAGGCACGGTGTTCCCCGCCGAGAGCGTTGACGTATTCGACGTGACCGCCAACCAGGATCTCGGCAGTGCGGCGTACGCGACGAGTTTGAGTGGCGGCGCGACGGGGACGTGGGAGCTCGCCGCCACGGCTCCGGCCGGGCACCGGCTGCGGGTCACGATTCCCGGCGTGACCAACGGTTCGGCGGGCAGCGCTCCGGTCACGGTCACCACGAGTTCCGACTCGTCGGCAAGCCAGGCGGCGTTGACGTTGACGGCGACGCGGGCGCCGGGGTCGCCGTCGGTGGCGCTGTCGTCGTTGGCGGCGGGCGCCACGAACGTGACGTACACCGTGGGGTTGGCGGCGAGCGCGAGTGGAGCCTTGACGAGTGCGGGGTCGATCACGGTCGCGGGGCCGCCGGGCACGGTGTTCGCCGGCCGCAGTGCCGATGTGTTCGACGTCACGGCGAACAGGGATCTTGGCTACTACTCGGCGGCGGCGTCGTCCAACGGCGGGGCCACGACCACCGTGCAGCTGTCGAGCGCCGGGGTCGTCGCCGGCGGCGATCAGCTGCGATTGACGA
The DNA here is from genome assembly GCA_963819075.1 of uncultured Solirubrobacterales bacterium. Taxonomy (GTDB): domain Bacteria; phylum Actinomycetota; class Thermoleophilia; order Solirubrobacterales; family Solirubrobacteraceae; genus CAVQBJ01. Next base: position 334,312 of record CAWFUP010000008.1, on the reverse strand, counting down.
TCCCGGACGTGACGAATCCGCCCAGCGGCATGTACGACGTCGGTGTCTCGACCTCGTCGGACACGGTCGCCGCGAACACCGCGACATACTCGCTCGTGGCTGCGCAGGCGCCCGGGACGCCGTCGGCGGCATTGTCGTCGGCGGCGGCGGGCGCCACGAATGTGACGTACACGGTGGGGTTGTCGGCAAGCACGAGCGGGGCCTTGGCGAGCGGTGCGTCGATCAGCGTGGCGGGGCCCGCGGGCACGGTGTTCGCCGGCCAGTACGTCGATGTGTTCGACGTGACGGCGAACAAGGACCTGTGGTACTCGGCCGCCTCGTCCTCGAACAACGGCGCCACGACGACGGTGACGCTGTCCAGTAGCGTGGCCGTCACGGCCGGCGATCGGCTGAGATTGACGATTCCCGGTGTGACGAACCCCGCTAGCGGCAGCTACCAGATCGGCGTTTCGACGTCCTCGGACCTCGTCGTCGCGAACTCCCCCAAGTACTCTGTGGTGGCCGGGCAGGCGCCGGCGTCGCCGTCGGTCGCACTCTCCTCCCCGGCAGCGGGTGCCCCGAACGTCACCTACACGGTCGGTCTGACGGTCAGTGCCACCGGCGCGCTCGCCGGCTACTCCTACGGGTACGCGGGATACGCGGAGTCGGGAACGATCACGCTCGCCGCTCCGGCAGGGACCGCGTTCCCCGCCGAGGACGTCGACGTGTTCGACGTCACTGCGAATCAGGATCTCGGCACCGCGATCTATACGACGAGCGTCAACAATGGAGCAACGCGCACCTGGGAGCTGGCCTCCGCCGCTCCGGCGGGGCATCGGCTGCGGGTCACCATTCCGGGTGTTACGAACGCGCCCGCGGGCAGCGATCAGCTGGCGATCTCCACGAGCTCGGACACGGTGGCGGCGCAGGCGCCGCTGACCCTGACGGCGCCGCGGGCGCCGGCGGCGCCCGCGGTGGAGCTGTCGACGATGGCGGCCGGTGCGACGAACGTGACGTACACCGTGGGCCTGGTGGCCAGTGCTAGCGGTGCGTTGGCGAGCGGCGGGTCGATCACGCTCACAGGACCCGCGGGCACCGTGTTCCCGGGCCAGGCCGTCGACGTGTTCGACGTCACGGCCAGCAAGGATCTGGGCTCCTTCGCGTCATCGTCATCCAACCACGGCGCCACGACCACGGTGGCGCTGTCGGGCGCTGGTGCCTCGGCACCGGCCGGCGATCAGCTGCGATTGACGGTTCCCGGCGTGACGAATCCCGCCACTGGCGCCTATCAGCTCGGCGTGTCGACCTCCTCGGACAGCGTGCTCGCGGACACGGCGACCTACTCCGTGGTGGCAGCGCAGGCGCCGGCGTCGCCGACGGTAAGCGTGTCCTCGTCCGCTGCCGGTACGACGAACGTGACCTACACCGTCGGCCTGACCACGAGCTCGAGCGGCGCGCTCGCCGGCTACAACCCCTACTACTCCTACAACTACTACTACGGGTACGGCTACGGGGATTCAGGAACGATCACCCTGGTGGCACCGGCCGGCACGGTCCTACCCAACGAGAACGTCGACGTGTTCGACGTCACCGCCAATCAGGACCTCGGCAGCGCGATGTACTCGACGAGCCTGAGTGGTGGCGCGTCGGGCACCTGGGAGCTGGCCACCGCCGCGCCGGCCAGCCATCGCCTGCGGATCACGATTCCAGGTGTGACAAATGCCCCGCAGGGCACCGATGAGCTCGCGATCTCGACGAGCTCGGACACGGTGGCGGCGCAGGCGCCGCTGACGCTGACGGCGGCGAGGGCGCCGGGGTCGCCCTCGGTGGGGCTGTCGTCGCCCGCGGCGAACGCGACGAACGTCACCTACACGGTCGGGTTGACGACCAGCGCCGGCGGCGGCTGGGCGGGCGGCGGCTCGATCACCGTCGCGGGGCCCGCGGGCACGGTGTTCCCCAACGAGAGCGTTGACGTGTTCGACGTCACGGCGAACACGGATCTGGGCGCATTCTCCGCTGCGTCCTCCGCTGGGGGGGCGACGACGACGGTGACGCTGTCCGGCGAGAGCGTGGCCGGCGGCCATCAGCTGCGGTTGTCGATCCCCGGGGTCACGAATGCCGGTGTGGGTGCCACGAGCCTGGCCGTCTCGACGTCGTCGGACACCGTGGCCGGCACGGTGCCCTACACGCTGTTCGCTGCTCAGCCGGTCGGCTCGCCTGCGGTCCTGCTGTCGTCGTACTCGCCCGCTGACACGAACGTGACGTACACCGTCGGCTTCACGGCTAGTGCGACCGGTGCGCTGGCGGCCGGCGTCGCCACGATCACGGTCACGGCGCCGGCCGGCACGACCATCCCGGCGGAGTCGATCGACGTCTACGACGCGACGACAAATGAGGACCTCGGCTACACGACATACGGCACGCAACCGGACGGTTCAGCGTCGGAGACCTGGTCGTTGAGCCCGCCCGTACCTGCCGGGCATCGCCTGCAGCTGACCATCGCGGGTGTCACGAACCCTGCCGCCGGGGACTACCCGTTGAGCGTCTCGACATCGTCAGACAGCGTCGCGAGCACGGCGACGTACGCGATCGGCGGCACACCGCTCCCACCGCCGGCGACGCCGACCGTCGCGCTGTCAACACCCGCGGCCGGCGCGACGGGCGTCGCGTACACCGTCGGCCTGAGCACGAGCGCGAGCGGCGCCCTGACGGCAGGCAGCGACTCGATCACGGTCACGGGACCCGCGGGCACGGTGATCCCGGATCAGGCCATCGACGTATTTGACGTGAGCGCCGGGGTGGACCTCGGCAACACGCAGCCGCCGACGCTGAGCAACGGTGACGCGACAGCGACGTGGATAATGAACAGCAACGTCCCGGCCGGCCACCTGCTGCGACTGCATATCGCGGACGTCTCCAACCCGGGCGCCGGCACCTACCAGCTCGCGGTGGGGACTTCCGTCGACGGACCGCGGCAGACGACGAAGTACACGGTCTCGGTGGCCCAGGCCCCAGCCTCGGCGTCCGCAACGCTCTCATCGCGCGCGGCGGGCGCCTCGGACGTGACCTACACCACAACGTTCACGACGAGCCCCACCGGCGCGCTGACCCCCGCGGGCGGCTCCTTCACCGTTGCCGCACCGCCGGGGACCGTGTTTCCCAACCAGAACGTCGACGTCTTTGACGTCACGACGAACACCGACCTCGGGAACACCACCGGGGTGACCCTCGGCGACGGCGCGGCGACAGCGACGTGGGTTCTCAACGCCTACGTGCCGGCCGGCGACCTGCTGCGCGTAGCGATTGCCGGCGTAACGAATGCGCCAGCCGGCACCGAGCCGCTCGCGATCACGACCAGCTCCGACGTGCTGGCGGCGCACGCGCCGCTGACCTTGACGGCGTCGCAGGCACCGAGCGCGGCATCGGTGGCGGTGACATCCCCGGCGGCGAGCGCCGCGAGTGTCACCTACACCGTCGGGTTGACGACGAGCGTGACGGGAGCGCTCGCGAACGGCGCAACGGTCACGTTGGTGGGGTCGGCGGGGACGGTGTTCCCCAACGAGGGTGTTGATGTGTTTGATGTGACGGCGAATGAGGATCTGGGCGTGGCGGCTTATTCGGCGAGTTCGAGTGGGGGTGCGACGGCGACGTGGCAGCTGGCGGGTGCCGTCGCGGCGGGGGATCGGTTGCGGGTGACGGTGCCGGGCGTGACGAATGGGTCGGCGGGCAGTGATCCGGTGGCGATCTCGACGAGTTCGGATTCGGTGGTCGCGCAGGCGCCGTTGACGTTGGTGGCGGCGCGGGCGCCGGGGTCGCCGTCGGTGGCGTTGTCGTCGTTGGCGGCGGGTGCGACGAACGTGACGTACACGGTGGGGTTGGCGGCGAGTGCGAGCGGTGCGTTGGTGGGTGGTGGGTCGATCGTGGTTGTCGGGCCGGCGGGGACGGTGTTCCCCAACGAGCAGGTGGATGTCTTTGATGTCACGGCGAATTCGGATTTGGGGTGGTTCTCGGCGTCTTCGTCGGGGGCGACGACGACGGTGGCGTTGTCCGCGGGCGTGGTGGTGGCCGGCGGTGATCGGTTGCGGTTGACGATTGCGGGCGTGACGAATCCGGGCAGTGGCGGTTATCAGGTCGGGGTGTCGACGTCGTCGGACTCGGTGGTGGCGAACACGGCGGCGTATTCGGTGGTGGCGGCGCAGGCACCGAGCGCGGTCTCGGTGGCGTTGTCGTCGTTGGCGGCGGGCGCGACGAACGTGACGTATACGGTCGGTCTGACGGCCAGCTCCAGCGGTGGCCTGGCTGGCCCGACCCCGAACGCCACCAACTACTACTCCGGGGCCAACGTCGATGCGGGAACGGTCACGTTGGTGGGGTCGGCGGGGACGGTGTTCCCCAACGAGGGTGTTGATGTGTTTGATGTGACGGCGAATGAGGATCTGGGCGTGGCGGCTTATTCGGCGAGTTCGAGTGGGGGTGCGACGGCGACGTGGCAGCTGGCGGGTGCCGTCGCGGCGGGGGATCGGTTGCGGGTGACGGTGCCGGGCGTGACGAATGGGTCGGCGGGCAGTGATCCGGTGGCGATCTCGACGAGTTCGGATTCGGTGGTCGCGCAGGCGCCGTTGACGTTGGTGGCGGCGCGGGCGCCGGGGTCGCCGTCGGTGGCGTTGTCGTCGTTGGCGGCGGGTGCGACGAACGTGACGTACACGGTGGGGTTGGCGGCGAGTGCGAGCGGTGCGTTGGTGGGTGGTGGGTCGATCGTGGTTGTCGGGCCGGCGGGGACGGTGTTCCCCAACGAGCAGGTGGATGTCTTTGATGTCACGGCGAATTCGGATTTGGGGTGGTTCTCGGCGTCTTCGTCGGGGGCGACGACGACGGTGGCGTTGTCCGCGGGCGTGGTGGTGGCCGGCGGTGATCGGTTGCGGTTGACGATTGCGGGCGTGACGAATCCGGGCAGTGGCGGTTATCAGGTCGGGGTGTCGACGTCGTCGGACTCGGTGGTGGCGAACACGGCGGCGTATTCGGTGGTGGCGGCGCAGGCACCGAGCGCGGTCTCGGTGGCGTTGTCGTCGTTGGCGGCGGGCGCGACGAACGTGACGTATACGGTCGGTCTGACGGCCAGCTCCAGCGGTGGCCTGGCTGGCCCGACCCCGAACGCCACCAACTACTACTCCGGGGCCAACGTCGATGCGGGAACGGTCACGTTGGTGGGGTCGGCGGGGACGGTGTTCCCCAACGAGGGTGTTGATGTGTTTGATGTGACGGCGAATGAGGATCTGGGCGTGGCGGCTTATTCGGCGAGTTCGAGTGGGGGTGCGACGGCGACGTGGCAGCTGGCGGGTGCCGTCGCGGCGGGGGATCGGTTGCGGGTGACGGTGCCGGGCGTGACGAATGGGTCGGCGGGCAGTGATCCGGTGGCGATCTCGACGAGTTCGGATTCGGTGGTCGCGCAGGCGCCGTTGACGTTGGTGGCGGCGCGGGCGCCGGGGTCGCCGTCGGTGGCGTTGTCGTCGTTGGCGGCGGGTGCGACGAACGTGACGTACACGGTGGGGTTGGCGGCGAGTGCGAGCGGTGCGTTGGTGGGTGGTGGGTCGATCGTGGTTGTCGGGCCGGCGGGGACGGTGTTCCCCAACGAGCAGGTGGATGTCTTTGATGTCACGGCGAATTCGGATTTGGGGTGGTTCTCGGCGTCTTCGTCGGGGGCGACGACGACGGTGGCGTTGTCCGCGGGCGTGGTGGTGGCCGGCGGTGATCGGTTGCGGTTGACGATTGCGGGCGTGACGAATCCGGGCAGTGGCGGTTATCAGGTCGGGGTGTCGACGTCGTCGGACTCGGTGGTGGCGAACACGGCGGCGTATTCGGTGGTGGCGGCGCAGGCACCGAGCGCGGTCTCGGTGGCGTTGTCGTCGTTGGCGGCGGGCGCGACGAACGTGACGTATACGGTCGGTCTGACGGCCAGCTCCAGCGGTGGCCTGGCCGCCCCGACCCCAAACGCCATCTACAACTACTACTACGGATACGGCTACTCCAACGCGGGCACGATCACGCTGGTGGGGTCGGCGGGCACGGTGTTCCCGGTCAAGAGCGTTGACGTGTTCGACGTGACGGCGAATGAGGATCTGGGCGTGGCGGCTTATTCGGCGAGTTCGAGTGGGGGTGCGACGGCGACGTGGCAGCTGGCGGGTGCCGTCGCGGCGGGGGATCGGTTGCGGGTGACGGTCCCGGGCGTGACGAATGGACCGATGGGCACTGATCCGCTCGCGATCTCGACGAGTTCGGACACCGTCGTCGCGCAGGCGCCGCTCACCCTGGCAGCGCCGCAGGTGGCGGAGTCGCCGTCGGTGGCGATGACCTCCAACGCCGCGAACGCGGCGAATGTCACCTACGTGGTCGGCTTCGCCTCGAGTTCGACCGGCGATCTCGAGCCTGGTGGGTCGGCGCTGAGCTCCATCACGGTTGCCGCCCCGGCAGGCACGGCGCTCCCCGACAGCAGGGTGGACGTCTTCGACGTGACCGCGAATCAGGACCTCGGAGCGTCGGGCTACCCGACGCTGTCGGCAGGCGGGGCGACCGCCACCTGGCCGCTAGGGCTTGCCTATCGCGTGCCGGCCGGTGACACGTTGCGCGTAACCATTCCGGGCGTCATCAATCCAAACGCGGGGAGCTATCAGCTAAGCGTTGCGACATCGTCGGACGGTGCGGCGAAGACCCCGGCCTACGTCGTCAACCCGGCGGGTGCCGTGAGTGCGCCGCAGGTCGCGCTGACCAGCAGCGCGGCCGGCGCGACCGAGGTCCGCTATCGCGCGACGTTCGGCCTCAGCTCGGCTGGCACCCTCGCCAGCGGTGGCACGATCGCGCTCACCGCGCCCGCGAGCGGCGCGACCTTCACCGGTGCGACCCTTGGCGACTACGCCGTCCACGACGTCACGACCGGTCAGATCGTGGCACTCGACGGCGTGAACGTGACAGGCGGCGGCCACACCGTGACTCTCACCCTCGGTGGGTCGGTTGCCGCCGGCGACGTCGTGAGCGTGACCGCTGCGAGCGTCACCAACCCCACCGTCGCGAGCATCTCCAACACGCTGACGGTGACGACCTCCGCAGACAGGACTGCGGTCGCCTCGAGTGCATTCACCACGGTGGCGGCTGCGGCCGTCAGCCTGCCGTCCGTTGCCCCATCGAGCACGCTGCCCGGCGCGACCGCGGTCACGTACGCCGTCGACTTCCAAACGAGCGCGGGTGGCGGCCTTGGCGGCAACCCCGAGCCGGGGACGATCACGCTCGCCGCGGCGAGCGGCACGATCCTCCCCGGCGCGCCAGACGATTTCACGATCGCCGACGCGTCGACCAACCACACGTTCGCCGCGACGTCGGTGACGCTCGCCAACGGAGGCGCGACGGCCACCGTCGGCGTGCCGGTGGGCGTCACGAGCGGCGACGTCCTCCAGCTGACGGTCACCAACGTGACCAACCCGGCCGCGGGCACGTACACGATCGGCATCACGACGAGCTCGGACACGCTCGCGGCCTCGACGCCGGCGTACGCGATCGTCGGGCCGCCCGTCGTCAGTGCCATTAGCCCCGCGCGCGGGCCGTCGACCGGCGGGACATCCGTCACGATCACCGGCACGAACCTCCAGGGCGTCACGACCGTCGATTTCGGCTCAACCGCGGCGACCGGCGTGAGCGTCAACGGCGCCGGGACGCAGATCAAGGCAATCTCTCCACCGCAGCCCGCCGGCACGGTCGACATCACCGTCACCACTCTGTCCGGGACGAGCACGACGAGCGCGGGCGACCGGTTCGCCTACGCAGCGACGCCCGCGGTCTCGAGCCTGTCACCGTCATCGGGCCCGACGGGGGGCGGCACGACCGTGACGCTCTCGGGCACGTATCTAGCGGGTGCGACCACCGTCAGGTTCGGCACTGCGCCGGCGACCGGCGTCAACGTAAACGCTGCCGGGACGCAGATCACGGCGACCTCCCCGGCCGGCTCCGGCTCAGTGGACGTCACGGTCACGACGCCCCTGGGGACGACGGGCACCACCACCGCAGACCGCTTCACCTACGTGCCCGCCCCGAGCGTCTCTGGCGTCAGCCCGGCTTCCGGCCCGGCCGCCGGCGGGACGTCGGTCGTGATCGCCGGCACAAACCTCGCGGGCGCGACCGGCGTGCGCTTCGGCTCCGCACCCGCTACCAGCATCGGCGTGAACGCGGCCGGAACACAGATGACGGCGACCTCGCCGCCCGGCGCGGGCACGGTTGACGTGACCGTCACCACCGCGGGCGGGACGAGCGCCACAGGCAACGCCGACCGCTTCACCTACATCCCGGTCCCGAGCGTCACCGCCATGACGCCATCGGCCGGTGCGATCTCAGGAGGGACGGCGGTCACCATCGCGGGCGCGAACTTGACGGGAGCGGCGAGCGTGAGGTTCGGCTCAGCCTCGGCCACAGGCGTGAGCGTCAACGCGGCCGGGACCCAGCTCACGGCAACCTCGCCGCCGGGTTCAGGCACCGTGGACGTGACCGTCACGACCCCCGGCGGGACGAGCGCCACGACCGCCGCCGACGAGTTCGCCTATGTCGGCGCCCCGCACGTGTCGGGGCTCTACCCGACCGCCGGCCCAGCCGCAGGCGCGACGGCCGTCACGATCACCGGCACCAACCTGACCGGGGCGACGAGCGTGAAGTTCGGCCGCACCGCGGCGACCAGCGTCAGCGTCAACGCGCAGGGAACGCAGTTGACGGCGATCGCGCCCACGGGCACGGGCATGGTGGACGTCACCGTGACCACGCCCGGGGGGACGAGCGCCGCCACAGCCGCCGACGAGTTCTCCTATCTCCTGCCCCCGACCGTGTCGGGCGTGGCGCCCGCATCGGGCCCGGCGCTCGGAGGAGCCCCGGTCACGATCACAGGGACGAACCTGTCGCGGGCCACCGCGGTGCTGTTCGGGTCGACCCCCGCATACGGCGTGAGCATCAACGGCGCCGGAACCCAGATCACGGCATACCCACCTGGCGGCTCCGGAACCGTACACGTTAGCGTCACCACGCCGGGCGGCACGAGCACCACGAGCACCGTCGATGAGTTCACCTACCTCCCAGCGCCGACCGTATCCGCCGTTGCGCCTGCTTTCGGGCCGCCCGGCGGCGGTACCGCCGTGACGATCACCGGCACCAACCTCACCGGCGCGACCAGCGTGCGGTTCGGCTCCGTCGCGGCGACAGCGGTCAGCGTCAGCGACGCCGGGACGCAGATCACGGCAACGGCACCCGCTGGCTCGGGTACCGTCGACGTCACCGTCACGACGGCGGGCGGCACCAGCGACACGAGCGCGGCAGACCTCTACGCCTACGTCGCGACGCCCGCGGTGTCCGGGGTCAGCCCGTCATCGGGTCCGACCGCCGGCGCGACGCTCGTGGCGATCACCGGCACCAACCTATCTGGGGTCACGAGCGTGAAGTTCGGCTCCGCGACGGCGACGAGTGTGAGCGTCAACCCGGAAGGGACGCGCTTGACGGCGGAGTCGCCCGCTGGGCTCGGGACTGTCGACGTGACGGTGACGACGCCCGGCGGAACGAGCGCCACGAGCAGCGCGGACCACTTCACGTACGTGGCGCCGCCGACCGTCTCGGCCCTGACGCCCTCCTCGGGCCCGACCGGCGGCGGGACGCTGGTGTCGATCACCGGCACGAACCTGTCGGGCGCGACGGAGGTCCAGTTCGGCGCCGTGCCCGCGCACGGTGTCAGCGTCAATGCCCAGGGGACGCAGCTCACCGCCATCTCGCCGTACGGCGTGGGCACCGCCGACGTCACCGTGACGACGCCCGGGGGGACGAGCGCGACGAGCACGGCCGACCAGTTCACCTACGTTCCGCCACCGACTATCGCCGGCATCAACCCCCCCTCCGGGCCGACCGGCGGCGCAACAGTCGTGACGATCACCGGCACGAACCTCTCGGGGGCCACGGCCGTGAAGTTCGGCTCCGGCGCGGCGACAGCCGTCAGCGTGAACAGTGCCGGAACACAGGTCACGGCGAAAGCGCCAGCCGGCACGGGCGCGGTTGACGTGACCGTTACGACGGTCGGCGGGACGAGCGTGACGAGTGGCGCGGACCAGTTCACGTATCTCGCGACACCGGTGGTTTCGGGGATCAACCCGTCGTCGGGTCCGGGTGCGGGCGACACCGCCGTGACCGTCACCGGCACGAACCTGGCCGGCGCGACGAGCGTGAAGTTCGGCTCGGCTGCGGCCACGAACGTCAGCGTCAACGCGCAGGGAACCCAACTGACGGCGACCTCCCCCGCGGGGCGGGGCACCGTGGACGTGACGGTGACGACGCCGGGTGGGACGAGCACGACGAGCAGCGCCGACCAGTTCACGTACGTGTCGGCGCCCACCGTCTCGGGCCTGACGCCGTCATCGGGTCCGACCGCCGGCGGGACGAGCGTGGCGATCACCGGCACGAACCTGTCGGGCGCAACGAGCGTCAGATTCGGCTCCAGCCCGGCGACGAGTGTGAGCGTCAACGCTCAGGGGACGCAGCTGACGGCGACCTCGCCCGCCGGCACCGGTACCCTCGACGTGACCGTGACGACGCCGGGCGGCACCAGCGCCACCGGCACAGCCGACCGCTTCACCTACGTGCCGCCACCGACGGTCACCGCCATCAGCCCCGCTTCGGGTTCGACGGGCGGCGGGACCTCCGTGACGATCACGGGCACCAGTCTGTCCGAGACCACGGCCGTGACGTTCGGCTCCAGCGCGGCGACCGCGCTGGTCGTCAACGCCGCGGGAACGCAGATCACGGCGACCTCGCCGGCGGGCACCGGCACCGTAGACGTGACGGTGACGGCGCCCGGTGGGACAAGCGCGACCGTCGTGGCCGACCAGTTCACCTACGTCCCGCTCACCGCCGCGCTTACCCTCGACAAGACATCGGGCCCCGGCCCGCTCACCGTCGCTGCCACCGTGAGCGGCAACGCTCCCTCTGGTCACGCCCTCACCTACACGATCGACTTCGGCGACGGCTCGTCGCCCGTCAGCGGCTCCCTGCCGGCGGCCGCGATCAGCCACACCTATACGAGCGCGGGCTCGTACGTCGTACAGCTCTCCGTCACCGACGGGACGTCGACCGCGACCCAGACCGCCAGCGTCGCGGTCGCGCTCGGCGAGCCACTCACCGCCAACGCCGGCGACGACCAGGTTGTGAGTGTCAGCACCCCGGTCCACTTCGACGGCACGGCGTCGCTGCCGAGCGCAGGGATAGACAGCTATCACTGGACATTCGGCGACGGCGCCACCGCTGATGGCGCGACCACCGACCACACCTACACGACGGCTGGCACCTACACGGCAACCCTCACGGTTACGGAGGGCAGTCAGACGAAGAGCGCCAGCGCGACGATCACGATCACGCCGGCACCCCAGAGCACGGGTCTTGCCGTCACCGTCACCGACACCAGCGGCAGCCGGCTTGCCAACGCCGACGTCGTGGTGATCACCAGCAGCGGGCAGAAGTACTCCGCCACCACCGACGCCGGCGGGATAGGACATGTGCAGGGACTCGCCGACGGCAGCTACACGGTGTACGGGTGGGCCGGCGGCTACCTGCCCGCCACGGCCTCGGCCACGGTTGCCAACGGCGCAGGTCAGGTCACTATGGCGCTCAGGGCCGGCCAGGTGGCCACGACGTCGCTGACCTCCAAGCCGCTCACGAAGGCGCAGATCATCGCCGCCGGCATCGACCCGAACGACCCGGCGAATCAGAACGTCTTCCAGTTCGAGATCCACCTGGCGTTCCGCGGGAGCAGCACCGTGGTCAGCGGCTACGCGGCCGGCGGCGGCGGCGGCGGTGGCTGGTTCCCACTCGGTCTGGGCTTCGACGGCTCAAACGTCCCCTGCACGACGGTCTGCTCGTACTCGTGGGGCGACTACACGACCTACGTGAGCATCCGGTGGTACAACAGCGAGCCCGAGCTACTGTGGCTGGTGATTCCGGGCAAGGCGTCGTGGCTAAAGGAGTTCTTCAGCGTGCAGATGATGGTCACGAACCTCGCGGCGCCCGGCTTCACTCTCAACCATGGCGTCGCGACGCTGCCGCTGCCGGCCGGGCTATCGCTCGCCCCGACCGCCAAGCCGCAGCAGTCGACAGTCGCCATGCCCGACATCCCCGGCGGAGGCAGCGCGACCGCGAACTGGATCGTGCGAGGAGATACCGAGGGCTTCTATCCGCTGACGGCCTCCTACGCCGGCCTGCTGCAACCGTTCGGCGCACCGATCTCGCTGCAGGCGGCCACAAAGACCGACCTGCACGTGTGGGGCGGCTCGGCGCTGCAGATGATCGTCGACACCGACGACCACGTCTACAACGGGTACCCGTATCTCGTGCGCGTCGGCCTGAAGAACGTCGCCGACGTCCCGGTCTACAACCCCGCGATCCAACTGCTGCCGAACGGCCGGCTCAACTACATCTACCAGCCCCAGGAGCGTCTCACACAGGCCACTGGCGAGGTCGACCCGGGCCAGACATTCTGGACCGACTACTACCGCCTCGTGCCCGAGATCACCGGCGCGCTCGATCTCGCCGACTCGTTCGTCAAGCAGACAGCCGGGAACGTCAGCGTGGCGAGCACGATCGTCAGCCACCCAGCCGCCAACCCGGCTGACGCGCCCGCCATCACCAGCGTGGCCCTCAAGGACAAGATCGGCTTGGAGTGGGCTCCCGTTTCGGGCGCGACCGGCTATCACATCTTCAGCACGCCAAGTCCCGACACCCCGTTCGCGCCGCAGCCCGACCCGGCGACGATGCTGCCCGCGAGCGACGGCATGCTCAAAGCCTACGTGCCGTTCACGCACGGAACTCACCGCTGGTTCGCCGTCAGTTCGACCATCAACGGTGTCCCGACGATGGTGCACCCGCTCGTGTCAGGCGACTCGGTTGCGAGCGCGCCGTCGCCGACGGTGAGCGTGAGCATCGACGACAAGACCGGCACGTCACAGACATGTGGCCAGACCTCGGTCCCGGTCACGTTCACCTTCACCGACAGGTTCTTCGGGATGTCCGCGTACAAGATCGACGGAGTGAGCGAAAGCACGGCCGGGCAGTGGGTCACGCACGGGGTGAGCGGAGAGACATACAGCGTCACCGACACGGTGAAGCTCACGAACGGCCAGGAGCTGAAGGTGAGCGCGCAGGGCGAAAACACCGACTCGGATAACGGGCCGATGCCCGCGTGGACCGCGACTTTTGATACCAGCTGTCCGCCGCAACCGGCGGTCGTACTCGCCGCGGGTCTCACCACAGATCTCGCGGGGAGCGGCAGCGGTCAGAACGACCAGCCGTCAGCGAGTCCGAACTCGCTCCAGGATCGGCCATGGTCGTGCGACAGCAGCGGCCAGCCGCACTTCCAGGACAAGACCGACTGGTTCGACCGGTTCTTCGCGACAAACGCCTGCGACGCGCAGGGTGTGTCACGCGGCAACCTCATCAGCTATCTCGTCTCCCGCGGTTACGATCCGGGGTCGGATCGAACGAGCGCCAATCGCACGATCCTCGAGTTCTCCTACAATGGCGCAGTCGCGTCGTGCGACAACGGCGCCCAACCCACGTTCGAGCCCAAGGCCTACAGCAGTTTCGACACGGTAACCGAGCTTGCAGAGCTGGCGGCGGACACGTGGTTCGAGGCCGACTCCTATGTTAAACAGCTGGAGCAGTACAGCAAGTGCTGGCAGGCTAGACACGGCTATCCGCTTACGTTCACTGTCATCGGGCACTCCGAAGGCGGCTACGAGGGAATCGTCATGGCGCTTGCCGCGTGGCACGAGGGCTACAAGGGCCTGATCTCAAACGTGGTCACCGTCGACGGGGCGGTGCAGCCATGGCAGGTGGCGAACGACCTGAACCTCGGCTCCTGCTTCGCGCCGACGGGCATTTGGCACTTCCCCGCCGACCTGTTTAGCTGGGCGCTGAAGGACATCACTGAACGGTTCTTGCCGGTGACCCTGACTGACGACGCGGCCATGACCGCTGAGATCGCTCTGGTGCAGGCGCGCGGCACGCGGGTGGCGACCACGACGAACCTCGACGATCCCTGCCTGTTCCCCGACGCGACACTGAACCCCATCGCCGATCAGGTCCAGTCATGGGACATCAACTACGGCGACGGCTCCACGCTGCACAGCGCCGCCCTTCAAGCGCACGGCAACGCAGTCGACACGCCCGGCTTCCCACTCGCGGACTTCCTCAGCAGCGGCTGGCTGCCAGACGCCACGTCGTTCGGCTCTGCCGCACCCGCCGCGCGGACCTCCGCCGTCCCAGCGGTCGACACCGGTGGGCTGCACGGAACCGTCATCGATCCCAATACCCATCAGCCGGTCTCAGCGGCCGGAGTCTCCATCTTTGGTCCGGCGGGCATGCAGTTCACGCACGCCGCCGCGGACGGCAGCTTCAGCTTCAGCGGAATGGCCCCCGGCGCCTACGCGCTGTTCGTCGACCCAATCGGACCCGACGTTAAGGGAGCGTGGGTTGGCGGTAGCACCGAGGCGGACGCGACCTCCTACACCGTCGGCTCGGGAATCACCGAGGTCGGCGACGTCGGCGGCGCCGCCCTGGCCCGGCTCGCCGTCACCCTGCAGGACGCCCAGGGCAACCCCGTCACCGACGGCAAGGTGGAACTGTTCAACGCCAATGGACGACCCGTGACGTCGGCCCTCACCGACGCCTCGGGCACCGGGGTGCTCTTCGCCTCACCGGGCCAGTACATCGTCGCCGCCGTCGCGCCCACCGGCCGGCCCTGGAGCAGCCAGATCACGCTGACGGCCTCGCAATCGATCACCGCCACCCTGCAGCCCGGCGTGACCGTGGGCGGCACCCTGCACGACCAGACCGGCGCTCCGCTCGCCGGCATCGTCGCTGCGCTGTACTCGGGCGACGCGGTGGTCGCCGCAACGCAGACCTCCACCGACGGGAGCTTCTCATTCGCCGGCGTGCCCCCCGGCGACTACACGGTCAAGTTCTACGAGGTCCTCTCCCGCTTCCAGATACCGCCAATCTCAGTGCCGGTCACGGCCGTCGCGGGTCAACCGGCGTCAAGCATCTCCGAGTCGGCTGCCACCACCACGACGACGATGACCTCGAGCGGCAACTCGACAACGACCAGCACCACCACGACGACCGCTCACACGACGAGCGCGCCGCCACCGACCACTGCGACGACCACCTCGACGACCACGCCACCCCCGACGCCCCCCTCGACAGCGACCGTCAGCGGCACAACCACGGCGAACTTCACGGTCTCAACGACCGCGATCACGACATCCACGACGGCAATGACAACGGCCTCGTCGTCCGGAGGCGTCCAGGGCATTGCCAAACACGTCCGGAGGCCGCTAACGCAGGCTCAGAAGCGTGCCAGAGCGGTCGCCGCATGCTCGAAACTGAAGAACCGGCGGAAGCGGGAGAAGTGTGTGGCCGCTGCGAAGCGGCGCTACCCGATCACGGCGCCGAAGAAGCGCCACCCGGCACGGAAGAAGCACCGCCGTTGACGCCGCGGGCGCCAGCCGACGTCGGCGCATCGATTGCGGCTGCCCGCTGCCTGCTCCGGTCTGCGGGACAAGAGGCCTCATCCCACGGCGGTCAGCAAGCGCTCGAGTGCAGCGAGTCGCTGACCGCCGCTGGCACCACCCCATCGGCAACCAGCATGGTGTAGTCGTGGCTGTCGCGCTCCAGCTCGCGTCATCGGGACGCGGCGTGGAAGCGCATCCGCGAAAGCGCCGGATCGTCCTGGCGCCTGGCGGACAGCTTCCGGATGAAGTGCTCGGTCTTCTCCTACGGGGTTAGGGCGCAAAGAGTTAGGCGCACGTTATGGTGCTAGTACTGCGAATGGTGGTCCCAGCCGTGCGCGACATCGAGAATGGAGTTGGCGTGATGCGTCGTCTTTGGTCTGTCCTAGGCATTGGACTCGTGGCGGTAGCGGTGGGGATGACCTCCGCTATGGCAGCACCCTCCGCTGTGCAGCGGATGAATCTGGTCCAAGTCGCAACGGGTAATTACAGCAGCGTCCAGGGGACATGGAAATCAACAAGTGGAGTACGTATATCTGTCAGCGGTAACCGAATGAAGATTCACGACGGTTCTGCGGGCAACATAACCCTCCAGGGATTGCGTGTTGTTCAGACGGCTTTCGCCAACAGTGGGAACTTCGGCGGATATATGGCCAAGGCTGAACTGGTTCGTGGGCAACTGGTCTTTTACCCTGGGACCCTTCCACACCTGTTCTATCTGGTTTTTGCGCCGAAAGGAACGGCCATAGAGGATTGGAGTGGCTACACAGTCCCTTCAAATACCTCCGAGCCTCGCATCTACATCGATGGAGATCCCGGTGAGCACGCAACACGTAACGATGGAGCTAGTCACGAGAGTTCGGTCATGTACAACACGGGACGTGCTCAATAGGTGGGCGCAGGCGCGACGCCGGCTAGCAACTGCCACGATTATCTTTCAGCGGGAGGGCGTGATGTCTAAGCCATGGCGGGGGTTCTACCAGGCGTTTCGGGGTGTACGTGTTAAGCACGCCACCGTCAGCGTGAGCGTCCTCACGCTGATCACCCTATCTGGCATCGCCAACGCTGCTGGAACGAAGACCATCACGCTCCGACGCTGTGGATATATGCACCAGATACTGCCCGGTGGACCGCTGTCTGTACGAGGGAGGTACGCGGTGTACGGCTGGCATATGTCCTGCGACGCAACACGAGCGCTGCTTGTGTCGCAAGGAAGTCGAATTCCTCAGTTCCATGAGGACACTCCCGATGCACCTACTGCGGTCCTGACCTTTCGTGGGATGAGGTTCGTATGCCAATCCGGCGATGCGGGCGGCGGGGACTGCGGTACCCCGTACCGGCTTCGACAGGCGAGCCCGGGTGTATATGTGGTGGCCGGACGGCGCACCCGGATCGGGGTGTACAGGAACTGCAGCTTTGCCGGGCTTTGCACCGCGACCGTGACAGAGCAGCCGTGAAGGTGCATGCAAGCCTCAAGCTGCGACTTGCTTGCTAAAGCCTATGGCGTGTGCCGCCCGTACCGGAGTTCCGCAGAAGATGGGCACACGCGGACCATTGTGAGCCCAAAACCCCAGTGTTTCCGGGAGATCTGGTCCAGCGAACTCCGAAAACCTGTAGGCACACGCCTGATCCGATCACGTCCTGGCGGCGTGGAAGAATGCTCGATCTCCCGTAGGCACGCGGTTTCGACGGGTCCGTAGCCCTCTTCACAGCGCTCACGGCCCTCCACGCGTGGCCCCAGAGCAGCTCCTCCAAGCCCGTCCGGGCCCGTAGACACACGCCGCACAAGCGCACAAAGTCCGCAATCCCCAAAGAGCAAGCGCGCCAAGTGCGTCGCGGCGGCGAAGAAGCGCTACGCGCCTAAGCCGCCCACGCAGGCGGAGAAGCTTGCTGGCGCGATCAAGGCATGCAAGAAACTAAATACGACGAGCAAGCGCGCAAAGTGCGTCGCCGCTGCGAAGCGACGCTATCCGACGATACGGGCAGGCGCCACCAAATAACGAGGGGCCGGTGTAGGGCGCCCGCCCGCCCGGAGCCGCGGGCAGACCATCGATCGTTGTTGGTCGTCATAGCGGGAGTTATCAGACCAGATCGATCTATGCGGATATCCGCATAGTGTGACGATGTCGGGCTGCTCCCGGTCTCCCGGACGCCGCCGAAGCGTTGTTCAGGGTCGTCGACGCGGCCTATGAGAAACGCTCGATCGCGCTCACCTCGAACATCCACCCGGCCGGGTTCGATGAACTGATGCCCAAGACGCTGGCGACCGCGACCGTCGAGCGGCTCCTGCATCACGCACACGTGATCCTGACCGACGGCCTGGAGAGCTACCGCCTCGCCCAGGCCACCGCCGGGGAAGGAGTGATGCCCCTGACCTGAACCGACGCGCAGCGATCTGAACTCCAGCTACGGCCTCCGCTTCCGTTCAGATCGCTAGAACCCCAAGCCACCGGGGAGAACCGATGGCCACCACCGGGGAGACAACATGGCCGCCGTTGGGGAGATCCAATGGCCGCACCTGGGGAGAAACCGATGGCCGTTGACACAGCCAATGCGGCCGAGCTCGCCGCTAGCAGCCCTCGAGTTCGTTGGGCGCGCGTCCGAGCGCGATCGCGAGCCGGCTGGCCGCAGGGATGCCGACCCGCTCCTGAGGCTTCCCGCTCTTCCCGGCCGTGTACCCGAACTGGCGGTCGAAGTCGGCCTGCTGCATCTGCATGCGTTGTGCGACCTCGGCCCGCGTGAGGTCGGGCTCGCGGGCCATCTCGCGCTCGAGGAGCGCCCGCGCGAGCTCGACCGGGATCGAGTCGAGCTTGAACCGCCGCAGCTCGAGCCGGTCGCGTTCCTGCTGGACCAGGCGCCGCACGGCCTCGGGGCGAAGCCGCATCTTCTCGGCCGCCTGGTCGAAGCTCAGTGTTTCCCTGTCTACGAGGTGGTGGGCGCGCCGGCGGCGCTGCTGGCAGGAGCGGCACGTGTGCTCCGGCGTGCACCGCCCGCAGTGGCCGGTCGTGTGCTGGGCGTCACGCGGCATCGCTGGTGGCGTTGGTGGCGATCAGGCCGCTGGCGCGGTCCTCTTGTTCGACGGCGTGGGCGAGGAGGGTGGTGATCTCGGCGAGGTCGCCGTAGGCGCGGCCGACGGCGCGCATGCTGCGCCCCTCGCTGGCACGGCCGAGCTCGGTGACGGCGCGGTCAAAGCGCGCCCACAGCTCGGCGGGGCCACGTCGTCCGCTGCCGGGTCGCAGCTCGTAGGGGGGTTCGCCGGTCGCGTTGGAGGCGGGCCATTCCAGCCCGGCCTCGTAGGCCTCTTCGCAGGTCTTGGAGCGTTGGGCGGCGGCGGTGGCGAGGTGGGCGAGGCGCGTGCTGAAGGCGGCGTCCGGTGGGGCCGTGGCGTGGGCGCCGACCGCGGTCTGCCATTCCTCGCGGGCGCGCTGGAAGTTGGCCTCGGCGCGATCGGAGTCCGCCGGCGCGGTCATCCGTCACCCCAGCTGGTGGTTTGTGGGCGGGCGGAACCGCGGCGCAGCGGCACCGGTGGCTGGGTGTGGTCCCACGGTGACTCTCCCGGCCCCGGGCCCTTGCTCGACCTGTAGGCGCTGCAGTTCGGCGCGGGGGATGAGGTAGCGACGTCCGACGCGGATCGCCTGGACGCGGCCGTGCTCGATCCAGTTGCGGACCGTCTGGTCGCTGGTCCGCATGAGCTTTGACACCTCGGTCGTGGTGTAGAGGCCGCTCGCGTTCATTTGGCCATCCCCAAATAAGGTATCAGACAAGTTCCCAGTTTGGGGACGAATTTTCGTGTAGCATTGCGATCCCAGGTCGAGCGGCGGGCGACGGAGGTCGGCTTGTCCCAGACGAACAGCGGCGGTCGTGGCCGGGCATCGGGTGCCCCCGGGCACGGTCAGGGCCGTCTGGTCGCGGTTTCGGCGCCGCCGGCCCGGCTTGAGCCCGAGAATCTGTGGGACGCCTCGCCGCCGAGCGCCGCACCCGCGCTGCGGAGACGACGCCTTCGCCCGCCGCGAAGAATCGTCCTGGCGCTGAGCGCGGCGGCCACCGGGGTAGCGCTGCTCGGTGCCGTGCTCGCCTCATCGGGGCCGCCGCGGACCGGCCGGCACGCCGGCACGAGCGCCGCTGTCGTCGTACGCCGTGAGTCCGCGCTCGCATTGCGCGTCGCGTCGGCGCGCGTTCAGGCCAAGCGCGCGTCGAATCCCCGTGCGCGCGCGAGCGGCCGGGGCGGGCGCGCCGGCGCCTCGCATCGCGTTTCCCGTCACCGGGCGAGAGCGGGCGCGCGCGCCCGCCCGACGAGCACCGACCGCGTCGCGATCGCCGCCACCACGCCGTCCACGGCCTCGCCGCCACCGAGCGACGGGGCGTCCCCGGTGCTCGCCGGTGAACCGGCCGCGCCGACGCCGCCACCCGCTCGGGCCCCCGCGTCGGCGCCGACTTCTACCGGGGTGCGTTCGTCAGGGGCGGGCGGAGGTTCATCGGGTACCTCTGCCTCATCGGACCCGGGCCTGGCCTATCTCGGCGGTGGATAAGGGGAGCACGCGTGAGAGCACGGTTGGCATCGTCGCGGATCCTCGCCATCCCGCTGTTGAGTGCCGCGTGCCTGTTGCTCGGCGCAGGAGCCGCGGTCTGGCCGGCCGTGGCGCACGCGGGCCCTTACACGATCAACGATTGCCCGGACGCGGGGAGCAATGACCCGGGGCCCTGGACCGTGGGCGACGGCAGTCAGGGCGCGCAGGTGACGTGTAGCGGCGCGGGGGGCTTCATCGCGCCGCTGGGGCAGCAGATGAGCCCGGGCACCCAGGCCGTGATCTCCGCCAGCGCTCCGGCGGGCGTCACGATCCAGGCGGCCACGGTTTGGTGGGCGGTGCCCGCATCGTCCTCGGGCGCGACGATCTTCGGGCAGGCGTTTGATGATGGCGGAGTGATTTACCAGTCGCTGACGCCGAGCAGCGGGCTGCCGAGCAGCTGGACGCTTAACGCCGACACGACCTCGCTGACGCTGTCCGCGTACTGCTCTAACGACGACGCGGGCGCGGGCTGCACGCTGGCGTCGGGCGGAGCGCCCGACATCCAGCTGTTCGGTGCGCAGCTGACGCTTCAGTCCGACACGCCGCCGTCGGCGACGGTCACGGGCGGCAACCTGCCCGGTTCGGGCACGATCACCGGCACCGGCACGATCACCTACGACGCCAGCTCCAGCGTGTCGGGGGTGCGCAGCGCGGACCTGCTGATCGACGGGCAGGTCGCCGCGACCAACAGCTACGTCTCCGCGTGCCCGTATGTGTCCTGGGCGGCGTGCCCGCTCAACCGAGAGTGGGCAGTCGCTGTCGATCGACACCGCCAGTGTGAGCGACGGTACTCATGAGGTCGAGCTGCGCGTCACCGACGCCGCCGGCAACACGACGCTCGTCGGCGACCACACCCTGACGACCGAGAACGAGGTCCAGCCGAGCTCGTTTGGCACGCGCGGGCGGCCGGCGCCCGCGCCGCCCGCGCCGGCGCCTGCGCCGTGCAACGGCGCGTGTGACAGCGCGCCGCGGCTGGTGCTCGCGCCCACGGCAACGACGTCGACGGCGCGCACGCTGCGCTGGCGCTACTCCGCGCTGGCCGTCGGCGGCCTGCTGTTGACGCATGCCGGCGCGCCGATCGCGGGCGCGCAAGTGCAGTTGCTCAGCCAGCCCAGTGCGCTGGGCGCCGCGCAGAGCGCGATCGCGACGACCACGACCGCCGCCGACGGCACGTGGCACTTCACGGTCCCCGCGGGGCCATCGCGGACGCTGACGGTCACCTACCGTACGCGCCTGGGCGACCCCAACCCCGCCGCCCAGCTTGCCGTGCATGAGACCGTCAGCGCCGCGGTCTCGCTGCGAGCGCCCAAGACCACGCGGCTGGGACGCCGGATCGCGATGCGCGGCTCGCTGTCGGGGGGCTTCATCCCGTCTGGTGGCGCGCTCGTGGCGATGCAGATCTACTTCAGGGGAGATTGGCGCACGATCGACGTCGTGCACACCAACGCACACGGACAATTCACCTACCCGTATGTGTTCGCCGGCGTCACCGTCGGCCCGTGGCGCGTTCGCGCGCTCGTGCCCGCGCAGGCGGCATACCCGTTCACCCAGAGCGAGAGCCGCCCCGTGACGATCGACGTGCGCTCATGACCGACCGGGCCCGCGCGAGCCTCGCGATCCTGGCGGTCCTCGTGGCCGCCGTGATGGGCGTCGGGGTCAGCGTCGCCATGGCGTCCTCACCGGTCACCACGCTGCAGTCACACAACGCCGACGCGGCGTTCCTGCAGTACGCGCCCGCACCACCCGACGGCCCGGGAGCGATGTGCCTGGTCGACACCGGGGTGTACCCCAACCCCGACACCACCCCCGCGCTGCTGTACTCCACCGCACTGGACGGCGGCAGCGGCAGTGACGCATCACCGGACGGGCACGGCACGACGATGGCGATGACCGCCGCCGGCGCCGGCAACGGCCTGCGCGGCGCCTGGCCGCAGCTGAAGATCGTCTCCGTGCGCGCCACCAACGACCCCGGCGGCGGACACGAACCCTTCTTCACCTACGACGACTACGCGCGCCGCCATCAACACCTGTCTTCAGCTGGCGTCGAAATGGCATATCGACGCGATCAACCTCTCGATGGCCGACCCGCTCACGCCAACCCCCGACCTGACCGGCGATCTCGCCGCCACCATCGCGCAGGCCAACGCGGACAACATCGCGGTGATCGCGGCGGCGGGCAACTCGCCGGGCCCGACCGAGCAGCCCGGCGTCGAGCCAGGGGTGCTGGCGGTCGGGGCGGGCGATCCGTCGAATGGGATCTGCTCGTTCTCGGCGACCGCAACGCTGTACGCGCCCGGTTGCAACCTCGACATGGCCGACCCGTTCACCGACGTGTACGAGCCGCTCTCGGGCGACAACGGCACCTCACAGGCCTCAGCGTTCACCTCCGCGGTCATCGTCGCGCTGATGAGCTATGACCCCAAGCTCAAGGCCAGCGCCGCCGAGCAGCTGCTGATCCAGAACGAGACCAACGGCTTCCTGAACGTCGCCGCCGCATTCCAAGCCGACAACCTCGGCTCGATCGTCAGCCAGGGCAACGCCAACATCCCGACCACCACGACCACCACCACCACGCAGTCCACGACCAGCTTCGCCCCGACGCCCATCCCCCCACCACCACCGACACCACCCAGGACAGCGCCGCTGGCCGCGCCGGCCGTCAAGCGCTGGACCTGGCACCACGGCGTGCTGAGCATCACGCTGGCCAGGATGCCCGCCGGCGCGCGTCTGCACGCCAAGCTCATCTACCGCCATCGCCACCCACGCACCCTGACCGGCAAGCGGCTCACGCTGCGCGTGCGCACCGCGCGCCCCACGCGCGTGTTGCTGGCAATAACCGAGAGCAAGACGACCAGCCCGACAACGACCCTGCGAACATGAGCCCCGCCCGGCGGCGCGCCGCCCGCATCACACTGGCCAGCAGCCTATTCCTACTGGGATTGCCGGCACTGGCGCACGCCGGGAGCTATGCGTCGACGGCGTGCAGCCCCTACAGCACACCGGGGCAATGGACCCAGAGCGATAGCGAGCCGTCCGACCTGGCCGTTGGCAACCAATGCGGCGGACCCCTGGTCGGGCAGACCACTCCCGGCGCCGGCAGCCACTTCACCAGCCCCACCAACGACGAGGGCGCGCTGTACGCCCAAGACGTCAGCAACGACACCGTGACGCCCGCCGGAACGCAGGCGGGCTGGACGTTCACCGCGCCCGCCGGCACGACGATCACCGCCGTCACGTTCTACAGCGCCATCGGAATCTTCCCCGGCCGCGCCGACTTCATCGTCGGGATGTTCCAGGCCAAGGGAGCGTCCATCGAGACCTGCCAAGGAACCTTCGCAAACAACTACTACTGCCAGCTGCCCAACAACCAGATCCCCCAGACCTTCACCGGGCTTGACACCAGCGGCCTGTTCTTCGGCATCAAATGCCAACCGGACAGCCCGGGCGACACCGGCTGCCAGAACGGAGCCGGCGGATATCTCGACGCGCAGGCGGACATGTACTCGGCGTCGGTGACACTGACCGAGTCGGCCACGCCGTCTATCAGCGGCGAGAGCGGCCTGTTGTGGAGCGGCGGGGTGGTGTCGGGCACGGTGCCGCTGATGTTCAGCGCCAGCGACGTCAGCGGGATCGCCAACTGGTCGATCGCCGGGCCCTCCTCGACGCTTTACACGATGCCCCAAGGCTGCGACTACACCCAGGCGACGCCATGCCCGCAGCTCAACGGCCAGCAGCAGAACGTGGACACCACGCGTCTGCCCGACGGGCCGCAGACGATCACGATCTCAGTAACCGACGCCGCCGGGAACACGACGACCGCGACATCGCCGACGGTGGTGATCGACAACAACGGGCCGCCCGCACCCACCGGACTAACAGCGACGGCCGCCGGCCCCGGCTCAAATGCCGTGAACCTGGCATGGACGAACCCGGCGAGCCTGCCCCAGCCACTCGCCGCAGCCTATGCGCAGCTGTGCGCCGCCAGTTGCACAGCCCCGGTCCAGCTCGCCGACAGCGGCACCGGACAGCTGACGGCCCCGGGCCCCGGCAACTACTCGGTACGGCTGTGGCTCACCGACGCCGCCGCCAAGGGGGGGACCAACGTCGCCACGACCCCCGTCACGGTCCCCGCCGTCACAACGACGGCTACCACCACGACCTCGATGACAAACACGAAGACCAAGCCGGCAGCGCCGAAGCTGACGATCACCCACCGCCTGCACCGCTCCCGCCTGACGCTGACCGTGCACGTGCCCGCCGGCGTGCACGGAAGCGTCTGGATCAGCTACGACGCCTACCGCGGCCGCAAGCGCGTCGCGTTCGCCCGCAAACGCATCAAGCCGCGGCACGGCATCGCACGCGCGACCTTCACCCTCAGCAACATTGCCCGGGGAGCATCCCGGCTGACCGTCTACGCCACAGCCACCGGCGCGACCGCCGTTACCGCGAACCTGGCGCGCCACACCACTCACTGAGTGGCGCGACTCGCACATCGGGCTCACCGGACCCGCGGTCGCATGTGCCCGTAGCGCGCAGCGTCGTGGCCTGTGGTTCGCCTCTCACGGAACCGCAGAGGGAGCGGCCGCCGCCCGCGGTGCCCGGCTCCTCTGCCTGGGCGAATACGATCGCCGACGGCTCGGCCGAGCAGATCGGCTCCGATCCACCAACGAGTGCTTGGTCGCCAACGCGATCGCGCAACACGAAGGGACCAGCGGACCAAAGCGATCGTGCGGACCGCGCGGGTTCTAGAGGCCCAAGCTACCCTCAGTTGTCGAGATGTCTCAAGGAGACAGCCCACCGGTACCGGACTTCAGTGCGCTGGCGCGGCGGCCGAGTGAGCGGCTAGCCATAGTGCGCTACATCCGGGATAACCCCGGCCTTCAGGAGACCGAATACCTGGAGTGGAAAACAGGGTACGACCTCCGGACAAGGCCTGGGGCGGCTGCGACGGCCAAGCACTTGATCGGGTTCGCCAACCGCGATCTGATCCTTGCTGCCCGGCACGCCGAGGGGCACGCATACCTTCTGCTCGGGGTCGAACCCCAGAACCTCGTCGGGGTGACGCTGTGGGACTCGGCAGACATCGAGAACTGGCTGGTGCGGTTCGTCGGACTCGAGCTCCGATATGACGTTCACTATGTCGAGCTCGATGGCAAGCACGTCCTGTTCCTCACGATCGATCCCCCGCGGCCGGGTGACCCGATCTACTACCTGCATCAGGGATCGTCGGACCCCGACGGCAAGACACTGTCCGACGGCACCATCTATGTGCGCCGTGGCGGCCTGACGGAGCCGGCCAAGGCGGCGGACATTGCCAGGCTCACCGAGCGCTGCCGGGCGACGGCGAGGACCCTTGACCTGGCCGTGGACCTCGACACCTCCGAACTGCAGATCATCGAGCCCGACGAGCTGTCTGACGCTGTTCGGGACTCATGGCTACGTGACGAACGGCGAGCACTGCTCTCGTCGATGCCGGCACCGCCGCAGCGGGGCTCGATGTTCGACCTGCCGGATTTCTCTGGGTACGCAGACAGTAGGTCGCGTCGGGAGTTCACCGATGAGGTCGAGACATATGTCGCCACTGTCCGCGAGCACTGGGCGTCGATGGTTACTGCCGAGTACATCGAGGAGGAGAAATCCCAGCTCACCGCTGTCGTCGTGAACGAGAGCGACTCCAACTTCGAGGACGTGGTCGTCGAGCTGACACTGCCTCTCGATCCGACGTGGGTCTATACGCGGCCGGGCGCAGCCGGCCGCCTCAGGCCTAGACGGCCAGCGCGGTGGGGCGCCAGCTTTACCGCGTCCTTAATCAGTACCCCATTGGACATACGCTCTCCCCATGCGCCCGCGGAGCCCGAAATCGAGCGCGTCGATCGATTCGTCTCACTGGTGCGCTTTCCGCCGCTCAACGTCCGCCCTCACACGAGGCACCGCTTGGAGCGGCTTTTGGTGGCGCTTCCTCCGGCACTGTCGGGCCAGACGCTGCCCGTGCTCTGGCGTGTGACCGCTCGCAACACATCCGGGCATATCCAGGGCGAGGTTGGGCTGGTCGTGCTGGGCGCTGTCGCTGACGGCGTTGCGCCAGCTCCAGAGGCCTCGCACGAAGCGGACGCAGGCGAAAGCTGACCGCGACGGCCCCGGGGCGCGGCGCACACGCAGGCTTGACGCTCCCCGCGGATCCTCCGTGCCGAGTGCTCGCTGGGTGTAGGATCGCCAGCGATGATCGCGCGGCGTGACGGCAACGACAAGGCCTCGGTCAGGTTTGTGCCAGTTGATGAGCTGGGGCGCCGTATTCAGCGCGCGGTGGCTGAGCTCGAGGCTGCAGGCGAGCTAAAGCGCGGGAGCTACGAAGGGCCTCCGCCGGCATTCAACGGGTATTGCGCGCGGATGTGCCAGGCCTACAAGTTCTGCGAGCGAGACCCGCGTACCTCGGCGCTGGCAACCGTGGGAGTGCGATGTCGATACTCGAAGAGGCGACACCGATTTCGAGACGACGAGAGTCATTACTGGATCGAGACCGCCGATGGAGTAATGGATTTGAACTTCGCGCTGCAGGAGAAGATGTACGAGGAGTTCTGGCCTTACGACGCAGCACCGAGAACGGCCAACAGCTGGGGCTTTCATCCCTGGAAGGAAGACGGGCGTTACCCAGCGAACCTTGCGGCTCGAAAAATCATGGACGTCGTCTGGGCCACGCTTGGTGATGAGGTTTGAGGGTCGCTCACCCGACGAGGGTCACGGCCCGATCCGGCGCAGCTCGTCGCCGCCCGCGAGCCGTCGGCGACGCCACCGGGGCAGCACGACCTCGACTGTTCGATCGACGGTAAGGAACGGCCCCGAGGACAGCCGGCGGCACGGCGGTCGATCCGCCAGTCCTCACGTCCTCATACGCCGGCCTGCGAGCGTCATCCCTGCGATCGCTTCCGGGCTTCGGCTATCGCGCGTCGCGCCATCGCTCTGGCGACGGCGGGATCGCCCAGGAAAGCCAGCCATGTAACGGCTCGCCTGCCTTGGACGTGGCGGGATCGGCGCTACGGAGAAACGTCGATGCACGGTCAGTCGCTCGTCCGGATGCCCTTGGGGACGTAGTCGAAGAAGCGCTCGACAGTCGTGCCGCTGCTCCACTCCGCCCGAAGCGTCGTGCGGCGCTCGACCCGGCGCAGCGCTGATAGGACTGCTCGGTTGAGATCGCGTGCGCTCTCGCCCACGAGTTGCACGCGGACCCGCAGCCCAGCCTCGGTCGTCTCGATCGCGGCGTCGGGGAAGAGCTCGTGCAACGCAGCGAGCACTTCCTCCGCGCTCGCTGACCGCACGTCGGCGTCGAGGTCGAATCGTCTGGACACCCCGAAGGAGTCTCACAGACAGACGGGCCGAAGCGCAGCCGATCGCATTTGCTCTCGTACTGGGCAATTCGCGCGCGATCCCTTCGGCGACGACCCTGATCTACGCCGACTATGCGCCGACCGCCGGCGAGGCAGCGCTGATCGAGCGGGCCTTCGGAACGACCATCGCGCTCAGCAGCACGGCCCCGACGGCGTAGCCACCGGTCATGGGGCAGCCCGAAGGGGCTGGAACCGGGGGAAGTCCAGTATGGTGCGCGCGTGCTTCGGACTCTGAACCAGCGCCCAGGCCGACAGCGCCTCTAACACAAGAGACAGGTTTCGCGATATGGCTGCCGATGTACCGAACTCCGTGACGCGCATTCGTAGTCGATCGAGACTGCGCTTCGCCCTGTTCGCGGCTGGCACATTGCTCGTCAGCTTGGGTGCGGCGAGCAGCTCATTGGCACAGCCGGTGGCCTCAGTGAGTTCCTCGGAGGCTCCTTACGACACGACGCCCCCGTGTCACGCGCAGCAGAGTTTCGCCGTCACCACGCGCGGCTCCACGACCGTCACACATAAGCGTCACGCGCTTCGCATAACGATCCAGGCGTGTCGGTCGTTCTCGGCGGTCGCCGCAGAGGCGAGTTACTTGCTCTATAACGGCGGGCCGCTCGTCGGCACGCCGGTCAAGAAGACCGCTCATAACGTGTCGACGAACCAGTCGGTCGAGCTGACCTTCACGATCACCTACAGCGCAAACGAGATCTTCGCGATCGACCTAATCCTCAAGGGCACCTACCCTGGCGGCGCTACGCGCCCGATCACCGTCGGCGACGTGATTCCGCTCGACGACAAGGCCAATCCAGGTGGTGTATAGAAGTTCCCGCCTCACGCGGCCGCGGGCGCGGCATGAGCACCGCAAAGCGCAAGTGCCGACTAGGACCGCGTCGCCCGAGAGCGCCTTCGCGCGGGAACGTAGCCTGGGGGCCTGCACAGCCAGGCCGAAGCAGAACAGGGCTGGCGGCGATTGCGGGCGCGGCTGCCGTCCATTGCGGAACTAACGCCTGCTCCGGCGCCTTGTTCTGCTCTCCCGCGATTTCGATCGTCGGGAGCCGTGCAGGTCCAAGCTGATCCGCGCGCGTCCTTCGGCGCCGCCTCGATCGTCCCGACACCGAGCCGGCGGGCGATCCTATTGCCGCATGCACGCACGTGCGCCGCGGTCCTGCTCTGATCCCAGAACGCGCCTGTCGGCGCACGGACCGGCGGCTGTGCTGTGCGCGGAGTCGGGCGCGGCGGGCGGGTGTTGTCCAGAACGGCTTATTCGATCTGAGCGCTTTTTAGTCTCCCGTGGGCACTACTCCCGCGGCCTCCACCATCAGGATCGTGGTTCTGCGAGGCGCACGCGTGCGATGTACGACGCCTCGGGGCACGCTACACGCCTGGTGTGGACCGAGCGTGATCGTCGTGGCTCCGTCGAAGTCGATCACGAGCTCACCGTCGAGGACGAGGAAGAACTCGTCCTGATCGTCGTGCTTATGCCAGTGGAAGTCGCCGTCGATCACGCCGAGTCGCACGACCGCGTCGTTGACGGACGTGAGCGTCTCGTTGAACCATGGCTCGTGCGCCGCGGCCTCGGCGGGGATGTCGATCAGTTCCATGTGACCGAACACGTGATCGTCGGCGAGCTCGGTGTGGCGGACCCGGGTGTCGAATCGCGATAACACGGCGCGGGCCTCTGGCTCAACGACAGCGCGCTCGACGTCCTCACCCGCGAAAGCCCGGATGGCGTCCATGGATGCCCAGCGCGTAACCACGACGATCTCGACCCCGGCACCGGTGTCGACACGCTCAATCATCGCCCCGAGAAACCCATCGGTGCTCTCGAGATGCGGCCTCACGCTCCGCTCGAAGTGTGCGACGTAAAGGTCTGCCTGCCCTCCTCCTTCGGCCTGGCCTGTCCACCGGCGCGCGATCACCCGTCAGAGTTTCGCATCTGCCAGCGAGTGCGCGGATGAGCCAACGCCCGCGCGACCCAGGCATGCGTCGCGACCCGCTTCCAGGTGGGAAGGGCCTGCCAACCACCAACACCGCGTCCGCCCTGCTCTGCCCGCGAAAGCGCGCCCTGGCGCACGATAGCTTCCGGGTTTCGACCGGCGCGAAGCGCGCGACCGCATCGGCGAGAGGCTGTCGGAGTATGCGGCCCGGGGAGCCATCGTGGCCGCCGTGGGTAGAGATGATGGCCGCGGTCGGGGGGAGACCGGGGGCCACCGGTCGCCGCCGGTGAGCTGTCAGGCGGTGCTGATGGTCCAGTGTCTGTGGAGCTTGAGCAGGTTGTGCGTGGCTGTGACTAGCCGCCACTCAGACAGGGCGGCAGATCTGCCTCTTCGCATGAAGCGATCGATGTGCCGGTTGTATTTGATTTGCCCGAACACGGGCTCGATCGTGATCTTGCGCTGGGCGTAGAGCTCCCGGCCGCGGTCGGTGCTGAGCTTGTCGCGCATCGCTTGGTAGACGCCGTCTTCCCAGCCGCGGCGTTTGCCCTCGCGCATGTTCCCGTCCGGCGGGACGAGCACCTCGATCCCTTGGTCGCTGATGGCCCGCATCTGCGGGTGGTGCCAGTAGCCGGCGTCAGCGAGCAGCGCCTGCGGTGTCTCGGTCACGCCCTGCTCGGCAAGTTCGCGGATCGTCGCGTCGAACATCGGAGCGAGCTGCCCGAAGTCCGCGGCCGCGTTGGTGATCTCCGCGGCCAGGATCACCTGCTGATCGTTGACGGCGGCCTGGGCGTTGTAGGCCTGCCGTGGTGGGGTGCCCGCGGTGCGCATCACCCTGGAGTCCGGATCAGACACATTGATCTTGCCCTGCGGCAGCTCCGGTGCGACGAACACTTTGCTGTTGCCCTTCAGGACCCGACCCTTCGTGTCACGCGCGGTCAGGCGCCAGTGTTCATAAGTCTCGACCGCGGCCAGGTCGACCTGGTGGTTCTCTTCGAATCGGCCAAGCGCTTGCAGCAGCCGGTCATCGCGATCGCGCGGAACCGGCACACCCCGGCGGGCGCGGTGAGCCTCCAGCTCCTGGCGTGCGACCCGCAGCCACTCGATCCGACCGCCGCGCCCCAGAACGGGACGGCTGAGAACCGTCGCCCGCAGGTCGATCTGCAGCTTCTCCGGTTCGGGCTGGCTCTGGTCATCTGCGGGGCGGCCTTTGCGCTCAGCCAGCCGGCGCTTCGCGTCCGCTAATGCCTGGCGGCGGGTTTCGGGGTTGCGCAGCTTCTCAGGCAGCTCGTCCCCGCGGGCGTCGCCGTAGATCTCGTCCTCGCGCTGATCGGCCTCTTCGGCCTCACGCAGGATGTCCCTGACCAGCCCGCCGTAGGACCGGTTCTGATCCATCGACGCGTTCGCCTTGATCTTGCTGCCGTCGATCGTGATCACGCCGACCGACGCCAGACCCGCCTCGGCGCACAACGCCAGCACGTCATCGAAGAGCTCGGCGATATTGGCCTCGTGGCGACGGCGAAACTCGGCGATCGTGGAGTGATCGGGCGTGCGCATCCCGGTGATCACCTTGAACGCTACGTCCTCGTAGCACGCTCGCTCGATCGCGCGCGAGGACCGGATCCCCCGCGCATACGAGTACAGCAACAACGCCACCATCATCGCCGGCGCAAACGGCGCCCGACCCGCTCCACCAAGCCGATACGACCGGTCGAACCGGCTCAGATCCATCACATCCACCGCGCCCAGCACCGACCACACCAAATGATCCTCGGGCAACCAATCAAACAGCGACGGCGGCATCAACAACGCCTGACCGCGCTCAGGGGAATCGAAATCTCGAGCCATACCCCAAGTCTCTTAAACCCACCAGACGACACCGATACTCCGACAGCCTCGCGACCAAGCACTCGTGGTGGGTCGAAGCCGGTCTTGCTCGACTGGGCGATCGCGCTGGCCCAGCCGAGGGCCAGGAGCTTGGCCCACGTAAGGCGGCGCAGTCCCGCCGCGCGACGACGCAGACGGGGACGCCGGAGCGCGCCTCTGACCACGCGTGTTGCGCGCCCCGCCTCCTCGCGTTCGTCGCCGGCGTGCACGGGGCCAGGTCGACGTGATCCGGTACTTGTCGGATGTCGGCAGCACCTCGCGATCGTCGAGACCGAACACGGAGCCCTCCACCCTCCGATGAGCATGACCCGCTACACCACCGACGCGATAGGCGCGGTCACCCAGGCGCACGCCGCGGAGCACGACTTCGCCGGGTGGCTCGCCGCTGTGTTGGCGAGCGTCGCCGCGCAGCCGGGCTCATCCGAGGCCCTCGTCCGCGGGCGGCCAAGGTCCTGGGAGGCCGACCTGGTCCTGCAGCTCGTGCACGGCACCGTGGGCTGCGCCGTTGCGTTCTTGTCCGACTACGCCGAGGAGGACCGTGACCGAGAGAAGGCAGGATTGTGGGCAGCGGTGGCAACTGCATCCGGCGCTCGACCCGTCACGCCGCCCCGGAGAAGCTTCGAGCACAAGGCTCGTGTACCGACGGCCCGAGCCGCGGGAGTCGACCGCGGCCACGCAGGTGCTCGGCGGCAAGGTCGGTCACGGCGACCTGCTCTCGGACGTCGCCGAGGAGTTGCGGCCGTGAGACCCTGTTCGGGTACGAGTGGCGAGGGCGGGCGGGATCGGCGGTGACCGACTCCGCCCATGTGCACGCCACGAGCGCCCCGTTCCGCCCGGATGATCGCCTGCTGTCGGCTGATGAGGCGGCGGAGCTTCTCGGCGTATCGGCCTATACCGTTCGCCAATGGGCGCGGGAGCGCCGGATTCCGTACGTGCCGCTCGGTCGCAAGCTCAAGCGCTTCCGGCTCTCGTCGCTATTAGCGTGGATGGCCGAGCGCGAGCGCCAAGCCCGCTGACGCTGGCGGATATCTTGGCGGTCGAGATGGCCGACAAGCGAGCCTACGGCAGCGGCACCCTCTATGTCGGCGCCGACGGGTGCTGGTGGGCGCGGTGGCGCCCGCGCGATGGTCGGCGCCCGCATCGCAAGCTCGGCCCAGCCCGCACGGCCGGCCGGCGGGAGGGGCTGACGAGGAAGGAGGCGGAGGCGAAGCTCCGCGAGCTGATGCTGGCCGACAACGGCGGGGAGCGCAGCCGCAACCGGGCAGCGCCCACCGTGAAGGAGATGGGAGAGGCGCTGATCGCACGGATGTGCCGCGACGACCTCAAGAAGAGCCACATCGAAACGGCCTTAGGGCATCTCCGCAAGCACATCAACCCCCTGCTCGGCGACATGCTCGTCTCCGAGGTCGTCGAGGCTGATACCGAACGGCTGGTCAACCGGTTGACGAACGCCGGTCTCGCGCCGAAGACGATCCACAACTACATCGGCACTTTCCACTCTGTGATGGGTCTTGCCGTGCGTGGGCGCCACATCGAGCGCAATCCGGCGGCGATGGCCGAGCTCCCGAAGGTCCGGAAGTCGAAGACGTTGCGGTTCCTCAACCACGACGAGCTCGACCGTGTCGTTTCCACACCGCTGCCCGGGTCGGATCACGAGCTTGTGGCCGCGTTCCCGCCGAGCCGGAAGAAGGACCGCGCCAGCGAGTTCGGCGGGCCGCAGGCGGTTCGGGACTGGTGGCCCGTCCTGCGCATGCTGATCCTGATCGCGGCGATGACCGGCATGCGCCTCGGCGAGCTGCGGGCGCTGCGCTGGTCGGACATCGACTATCGGGCGATGAAGATCCGGGTCCGGCGCGAGTACGTTCGGGGGCAGTACGACAACGCGAAGTCGCTCGGGTCAGAGCGCGGCATTCCGCTCGCCGCACGGCTGGTGACCGAGCTCGACGAGCACCACAAGCGCACCATGTGGAACCAGGACAACGACTTGGTGCTCGCACACCCGCACACCGGCCGTCCGCTCGACCACGCGCGCATCGGCTTGCACTACCACGCAGCTCTGGTTCGCGCCGACGTGCGCAAAATTAGGGTGCACGATCTCCGGCACACGTTCGGTACGACCATGGCGGCCTCAGGCAAAGTCAGTCTCCGCACCCTCCAGGAATGGATGGGCCACGAGGACATCCGCACGACACAGATCTACGCCGACTACATGCCCGGCGAGCGCGAGTCTGAACTGATCGACGACGCCTTCTCTCCGCGGACCAATCGCGGACCAATTTTTGCAAAAGAACCCCTCCCAGACCCCCTGGAACGCCTGTAAACACCCGATACCCACTGCTCGCAACGATGGTCTATCGGGTTCGAATCCCGGTAGCGGTACTGGGTGCCGCTGCCTTCCGGCGCGGGGCCGGCTCGGATCTACGGTGCGTATGCCGGGAGCGCCGGCTCGGCCGCGACCTTGGGCGCGGTCTCCACGCGCGTGAACAGCTGTGCGTACACCGAGTTGATCTGTGCGGTCACCGTGGCCGGATCGAGCCCGGGCACGCTGGTCTCCGAGCACACGCTGGGAGGAATCCGTGACGCCTCGGCCGGCCCAGGATGCGAGAGCGCGTCCATCACCAGCGCGAAGAACACCGGGTCGCCGAGCGAACCGATGTGATGCGAGTGCCAGGCCGGATTGTTGTCCGCGTTCGGGCACACCGACTGGACGGCGATCGAGCTCGACGCGACCCCGGCGCGCGGGTGCAGCGCCGAGCTCGGATCCGGACCGGTCTGGGGCTGTACGACGTCGTCGTTTTGCGTGTACAGCGCCGTCCATGACGGTCCGGGGAAGATCTCCTCGCCCGCATTGAGGGCGGTGAGGAACTTCGATCCGACCGTCTGCTGGAACAGTCCGGGAGCGCAGCCCATGGCGCACAACGGGGTGGCTAGCGTGGTGCCGTGCTGCGGCGTGACGATGCCGATGTAGTGGTCGACGTCGGCGCGCAGGTCGGGCCAGAATCGCAGCGCCCAGCGACCCTCCAGCCCTCCCTGACTCAAGCCGATCACCGAGATCTTGCGTCCGCTCTCGGTGAACATCCTGCGGATCGCCGCCACCACATACTGCGACGCCGTCGGGATGTCGCCGAGCGCAAAGTCCGGGAGTGTGACAATGCACACCGCGTAGCCGGCCTTGGGCAACGTGATCGCGTAGTTCCAGCTCCAGGTCTCCGCTCCCGTGGCACCGGTCGCCGGCAGCAGCAGCACCGGGTCCTTCTTTAGATGATGCAGGCGCTTGGGGCACGTGAGGGCGCTCGCCAGCGTCGCCGCGGGCACGGTGAGCTTGGGGCCGGGTGGCGCAACCCGCGCGGTGTGCGCCGCCGAGCTGCCCGGCGCGAGCGCAAGCACCACCGCGACAGTGCCGACGAGACACGCGGCAAGGGCGATAACGCCACGCGAAACGATGATGCGCATAAGCACGCCTCCGGATGAAAGGGGGAACCGACCGGCGGGCTGGTCGCACCGCGCGGACCCGATTTCGACGCCCGCGCCGCTACACCTTCCGCCGCAGGCAGCGCCGGTTCGGGCGAGCCGCACGCCGACGGGGCCTCGTTAGCGCGCTCAGCGCCTGTGCCCGGCGCGCGAGTCGAGTCCTCGTGAGCGGCCCGGCGCCACCAGGTCCGCGATTCGTGACCGCGCGAGCATTTGTTTCGAGTCCCTCCCGTTGGGTGTATGCGCCTCTGTCGAGCCTGGCGGCGGTCATCAGATCGACACCACGGCGTTGGGCGTGGGCTTGGCGCGGAATCCGCTGTCGCGCACCTATTCTGTTGTCGTCCGAAGCACGGCCAACGAGCGGCACAGGGGTCACGATGTCCAAAGCTGCAAGGGCGCTCGACGGGCGTCTTACCTACGCGAACGTCGTGGCCAGCCTCGCGCTGTTCCTCGGGCTCGGGGGAGTATCGGCGGCGGCCCTGCGCATCCCGGCGAACAGCGTCGGTGCGCGGCAGTTGAAGGCGCATGCGGTGACGGCGAGCAAGCTTGCGCCGCGTGCGGTCACGGCGGCCAGCGTGGCACCTGCCTCGTTGACCGGGGCGCAAATCGTCGCGGCCACGCTCGGCAAAGTGCCGTCGGCAGCGACCGCCGACGCGGCTACGCGGGCCGACACCGCGACCTCCGCCGGCAGTGCCACGACGGCCGGTAGCGCCACGACGGCCGGTAGCGCCACGACGGCCGGTAGCGCCACGACGGCCGGTAGCGCGAACCAAGCGGCCAACGCGACGCACGCGGCGAATGCCGACGCGATCGGCGGTGTCGGGTTGAGCGGCCTGGCGCGCAGTGATCAGGTCCTCGTGGGTTCTGCCTCTGCCGATAGCGCGGGGAACCTCGTGTTCAGCGATTCGCGTACTGGCTTGGAGGTGCTGAGCGGCGCGGCCGGCGCCCTACGGCTACTCGACACCAACAGCGTGGACACGATCGTTGGCGAGGGCGTCGGCTACTACAGCGCAAGCGCGCCGACGCCGACCTCGTTCACGTTGGCGCCGGGCGCAGCCGCCGACGAGAGCTACGACGCCGCGTCGTTCACGTACGGCAACTACATCTTCACTCGCCCGGCAACCGGCGCGGTGCTCCAACTCACGTGTCTCGAGCGAGATGCCGGCGGCGGTCATTTCGTCATCTCGTGCGTCGCGGTCGGCTAGAAACGGCGGGCCGAGCGGGGGGTGATCGACATTACCTTGCCTATGGCCACAGAAAGGTCGATCACCCCCCCTCCTGAGGGCCCGGGGTTGCACGATCCGCCGACCTTCGCCACCACAGCGTTTGGCCGCCGCCGTGGGTCTGCCTCTGGTGCTCCACGCGGCATGATGCGACGGCTCGACGCGTCCCCCGGCGGGGCGCTGGTTCGCCGGCCAAGGGGTCGCGCGACCGAGTGCACGTCCACGCTCGATCTCGCGCCTCGGCTGGCTCGGCGCGGTACGGTGGGACTGCACGGGGTCAACGCATACGATCGGGGGTCGGCCATGACACGAAGGATGCTCGGAGGGCTCATCGTCGCGGCCGGCGCACTCACGTCCGCCGCCGCGCTGCCCGCGGCGGCCTCGGCGCACGGTCTGCCGACGCTGCTCACCACCACCCGTTGCGCGCATCCGTGCAGCCGCCTGATCGGGGTCTACGCCGTCCGACCGCACGTCGTCGAGCTGTCCGAGGCCGCCGGCGGCGAGCTGAAGCTGCGGTGGTCATCGTGGACGGCCACGGCGGCGCGCGGGTCGGGAACGAGCACGGTGTCGGGCATGGGGCAGACCACCGTCGCCTCGATCACGGTGCGCGCCTCGCGCCCGGTCAGCGGTCGGTTCACCCGCCTGCAGCTGAGCGGCAAGAGCGGCGGGCGCACCTTCCACGAGACGCTCGCGCTGACGGGTGTCAGCGGCGGCAGCCCCGCCTTCACGCCGACGGGCTCGTAGCGCCACGGCTGCGAGCGGGCCTCCGTGCCCGCCGATGTCACAGCAGCGAGGACACGCCGAGCTCTTCGGCGAGCGCGTCGAGCTCGATCAGGGCATCTCTCGCCGGCATGTTCCACTGGAACGACGCCTCGCGGGCGAGCGTGTCGCGAGTCGCCGGTGCGCCCTCGACGAGGACGCGTCGCGCGAAGCAGAGCGCGACGACCGCCGCCTGTTCGGAGTCGACAACGATGTCGCCGAGCGCGTTGGTCGTACTCAACACACACCTCCTCGCATCGGAGGCGTGTGGGTGGTCCTGTGCCGGTGACGGTAGTGCCCGTCATCGGCGAGATCGCTCCAAGCGAACAGCCAGAGCGCCGCCTGGTCGTCCTCTCGTAGACCGGTGGCGGCAACGCGCCGCTCGACCTCAGAGAACGCGACCTCGCGGTCGACCATGTCCTCCACCTCTTGAACATGCCGCGCGAACACACGGTCCCGCAAATCCGTGGTCATGCGGTCTCCTTCCTGCGGGCGCCGACGCCA
Organism: uncultured Solirubrobacterales bacterium; assembly: GCA_963819075.1. Classification (GTDB taxonomy): domain Bacteria; phylum Actinomycetota; class Thermoleophilia; order Solirubrobacterales; family Solirubrobacteraceae; genus CAVQBJ01. The sequence goes on along the minus strand of CAWFUP010000008.1, from coordinate 297,042 downwards.
GCAGCCTGTGGCGACCCACCCGCGTGGGGGTATACGAATGTCCCACCTCCTCGCCCCGGCACCAAGTCATATCAACAAAAATCAACACAAAAACTCGCAAATTGCGAAAAAAGGGCACGCCGGCGCTCGCCCGTCCGACCGTGTCGCGGGTGCGCAGCTCGACGGCGGTCGCTGTGGGTACGGCCGGACGTCGTTCGGCCTGGGTTGGCGTGCGAGGCGTCCAAGTTAGGGTTCGCTTTGCGTCCGATTGCGGGGCGGCGCTCGAGCGCGACCGGGCCCTACAGTCGCAACGACCAGGCGGCCGTTGATGCTGGCGCGGAGCAGGTCGCCCCGCGCTGCCGGCCGCGTCGCCAGGCTGGCCCGTGGTCGATCCTTTCCCCCTCAACTCCCTCCCTGTGGCACCCGCGATCGAAGGCGCGGCCTGACCGTGGTCGGGACCCGTCGGCGTCGGCGGCCGGTTCCCGTCGAGGTTCTGCTGGCGCCACACCAGCCGGGGGCCGGCGCCGGGTCCGACGGCCTGTCCCACGAGGAGCGCTCGCGGGCGAGCGCGATCGGCGACGAGGGCGAGCGCGACCGCTTCTACAGCGGGCGGCGCCTGCTTCGTCGGGCGCTCGCGCAGCACACCGGTCGCCCCGCGCGCGAGCTGCAGATCGCCAGCGGCCGCAACGGCCAGCCGTTCCTGCTCGGCGGCGGTCCGTACTTCGGCCTCGCCCACGGCGCGCGCTGGTACGCCGTCGCGCTCTGTGACGCGGCGCCCGTCGGCGTCGCCGTCGCGCCGCAGGCCGATGCGCCCGGGCACGACGCGATCGTCAGCGCGCTGCTACCGCCCGCCGCACGCGAGGAGATCGAGGCTGCCGCGCCGGCCGAGCGCTCCGCCGTGACGGCGCGCTGGTGGGTGACGATGGAGGCCGCGGTGCGGGCATGCGGCGCGAGCCGCGATCAGGCCGCGGCGTGCCTGGCCCGTGTCACCGCGGAGATCGGCGGACCGCTGGCCGAGGAGACGGTGGCCGTCGCCGGCTGCACCGGGCGAGCGCTCGACGTCCGCTGGCGTGTGCTGACGCCCGAACAGCAGAGCATCCCGGCCTAGCCGCCTCAGATCCGCGCCCCGAGTCGGCCCAGGAGCAGCGTGACCGAGCGCTCGAGCTGCTCGATCGTCGCATCGTCGACGCGTCGGACCCCGACCTTCTGGTTGAGCCAGGCGTTGATCTCGCGGTGGGTGCGTCGCTCGCGGCGGCAGACGTCGGCCACGAGGCGGTGGCGCTTCTCGCGCAGCAGAGCGCGCCGCTCGAAGGCCGCGACCGCGGGCGGTTCGGCCTCGGCGACCGACGTGGCCGGCGCGCGGGGTCGAGTGGCCCGCGGCGCCGGGCCGAACAGCGTCATCTGCGGCGCCACGTCGGCCATCAGCGGCGTGAAGTCGACCGGGTGGCCGCGCTCGGTCTGTCGGCGCTCGAGCGGCTCGTCGACGGCGGCCTCGTCGCTCGCGCGCAGCACGTGACGCAGCTCGCCCTCGACCTCGCCGGCGTGGCGGCGCAGCACGGGGTCGGCCGGCAGGTACAGCCAGCTCGGCTCAGGGGGTCGTCCTGTGATCGTCCGCACGAAGCGCCCGACGATCTGGCGGAAGACGAGCGGGGTCTTGGCGGCGCTCGCGTAGACGCCGACGCGCAGCCGGGGGACGTCGACGCCCTCGGAGACCATGTTGACGGCCACGATCCACGGCTCGCGCGAGCCGGCGAACGCGGCGAGCCGCTCGGCCGCCCGGGTCTCGGTGTGCAGGACGACGACCGGGGCGCGGCCGGTTACCTCACGCAGGTGCGCCGCGACGCGGCGAGCGTGTGCCGCGTCGGCGGCGACGACGAGGCCGCCGGCGTCGCGGTGTCCGTCGCTGCGCAGCCCCTGCAGGCGCTCGTGCGCCTCGCGCAGGATGCGGGGCAGGCCGTCGGGCAGCTCGGTCGAGATCGCGGTGCGGTAGCGGCGGCTCGCCTCGCGCGCGGTGAGGACCGTCTCGAACGACGACTCGATCACGTCGTCGCCGCTCCGCCACGACAGCGTGCCGTCGTAGGTGACGAAGGCGACCGGGCGGCAGACGCCGTCGGCGACGGCCTCGCCGTAGGTGTAGGCGACGTCGGGAACGGCGACGCCATCGCGGTCGTAGCGCACCCCGGGGATCGGGCTCGCGTCGGAGCGAAACGGCGTCCCGGACAGCAGCAGCACGCGCGTGGCGCGTCCGCGGGCCGCCGAGAAGGCGTCGCCCCAGGCCAGGTCCTCCCCGAGGTGATGCGCCTCGTCGGCGATGATGAACGCGTGCTCGTCGATGCCCCGCGCCCAGCGTCGCGGATCGGCGGCGATCCTGGCGTACGTGATGGCGACGCCGTGGAAGTCCCGGGGCGGTCGCGGCTCCTCGGCGTCGGGTACGAGATGCACGCCGAGCCGCGCCGCGGCGGCCGCCCACTGGCGCGTCAGCGGCGCCGTTGGGCATACGACGACGATCCGCCGCGCGACGCCGCGCCGCAACAGCTCGCCAGCGTACTCGAGCGCCGGGCGCGTCTTCCCGGCGCCGGGGGCGGCCGAGATGAGAAACGACCCGGCCGTCCAGTCCGCCAGCGCGGTCAGCGCCCGGACCTGCCAGTCACGAAGATCGGAGGTCGTGGCGGGGGAGGGGGCGGGCACGGGACCGGGCATACTGAGCCCGGCACCGGACGGTTCGCGTGCGCTAGGCGGAGGACTCGGTGGCCGGCGTGCCGAGCAGGCCGAGGTCGGCGGCGTGCGGCGCGAGCGCGCCGATGACGAACGTGATGTGCGCGTCGAGATCGACGCCGAGCGCGGCGGCGGTCTCGAAGATGTCGTCGCGGTTGACCGCGGCGGCGAAGCTCGGCTGCTTGAGCTTCTTGCGGACCGATTTCACTGTCAGTCCCTCGATCCCCTGCGGGCGCACGTAGGCGCAGGCGGTGATGAAGCCGCACAGCTCATCGACCGCGGCGAGCGCGAGCTCCATCTCGCTCTCGCGCGTGACGCCGAGGAAATCGGCGTGCGACGCGACGCCGCGCACGATCTCCGGTGGATAGCCGAGCCGTTCCAGCTCGGCGACCGCCACGCGCGGGTGCCCGGTCTCGAGGTCGGGGTGTCGTTCGTAGTCGAGGTCGTGTAACAGCCCGGTGAGGCCCCACAGCTCCTCGTCGCCGCCGAGCCGCCTCGCCTCGGCGCGCATGGCGGCCTCGACGGCGAGGCAGTGACGGCGCAGCGAGTCGGACCGCACCCATTCCGTGAGCAGCTCCCAGGCGGCGGGCCGTGACAGCTCCATCGCCGCGGACCCGCTCAGCCGGTCAGCGTCGCTGTGGCGCTCAGCGTGTCGGCCGGCCCGCCGTTGCCGAGCGCGGCGGCGATCGTCACCGGCAGCGACCCGTGATGCGTACGCAGCAGGCTGCGTCCCGCCGCGTCGATCGTCACGGTCGGGGCGCCGCTGGCGTGGCTGCCGAGCGCGAACTGGGTCTGTGCGACGGCGACCGTGCGTGCGTGCCCGTGCCGCGGCTTGACGGTCGCGATGACGGTGAGCGAGCCCGAGCACGGCAGCGGGCCGGTGCAGGCCAGCGGCACGGACGCGCCGCCGGCCGCGCCCACGGCGATCGAATGTGCCGTCACGTGCAGCTCGCTCCCGGCGATCCCACCGCACAGCGGGTTCGCGTGCGGCCCGGTTCCCTCGTAGGCGGCCATCAGCAGCTCGACGTTCGTGAGGGCGGTGGGCATGACGAGGTCGCCGTTGTTCGTCCCGAAGTTCGAGGAGAAGCGCTGCGTGGTCGATCCCGGGACGCTGGCGAAGACGTCGACCGGGGAGCCGCCCCCCTCGTTGAAGCCGAGGTAGTCGCCGGCTTGGACGCAGAAGTTCTCGGGGTCGAACGACCAGATGCCGTCGGTCGTCGGGAGCGGGTAGGCCCCGCTCGAGGCGACGATTTGCAGCGCCCCGCTCGGGTTCGGGCGCAGGTCCTGGAAGTGGATCGTGGCCGGGGCGGCCCCCGCGGTGTAGCCCCGCACCTGGAACTGCACGATCTGGCCGGGCTGGGTCACGAGGTAGCGGCGCACGTTCAGCGTGTCGCTGGCCAGTGCGGTCAGCCAGAAGAGGCTGTCGACGGCGACCGGCTCTGTCGCGTCCGGCGTGTGGCGCAGGAGCAGCGTGCTGCCGAGATAGGCGTCGGCTCGGGCCTCGCGCGTCGCGGGGCCGAGGGCGAGTGTGATCGCGAGGGCGGCGGCGAGCAACGCGCCCAGGGTCAGCTGCCACCTCGCTGAGGATCGCGGGCGCGGCGTGGTCGGGCCTGTCGCGAGAGACATGTGGCGGTCCCAACGCATCGCGTGGCAAGAGCGCGGGCTGTCGAGGATATTTCATTGCCGGGCGCCGCGGCGGGCGCGGCTCGCCGGCGTCACTGCAGGAGCGTGATCACCTGGGTCGTGCGTACGCCGTTGGCCAGCGTGACGGTCATCGTCACCGGGATGCCCACGCGATGCTTGCGCAGCATGGCCATCGTCGTGGTGCTGACGTGCATGGCCACATGCGTTCCCGAGTGGCCGGACATCGCCAGGCCGGCCGACCCGATCGACTGCACGCGCGGACCGGACGCGGCGCTCGCTGGCAGGTTGCTCGTCAGCGACACCATGCCGTTGCACGGCAGCGCCTGCGCGCAGTACACCGATAGCTGCACGACGAGCTGACGACTGACGCTCTCGTGCTGGGGGTGGGGGATCGTCAGGCCGGGGGGGCCGCCGGGCTGTCCGGCCTGCGGCGCAGGCGCCTTCTGGCCCTGCGTGCCGCCGGGGCACAGCGGGGTGGCGTCCGGTCCCGTCGCGAGCGTGGTCTGCATCATCAGCTCCTCGCCAGCGTTCGTGGCCCACCCGTTGGTCGCGGCAGTGACGCTCGGCGACAGCACGTCGCCGTTGTTCGTCTGATCGTGGGCGATGTCCGAGATGACGGTTGAGCCGCCGGCCCCACCGAGCACCTCGTAGGGCACGCCGCTCGGGTAGGCCGTCGAGTCGAATCCGCCTTCGTCGTTGAAGTCGACGTAATCGCCCTGGTGGACGCAGAAGTTCGCCGGCTGGTAGACGGTCTGGGTCGACCCGCTCGCCCCGCCGGTCCCGCAGACCGGGATGTCGAACGGCTGCGTAGTGACGTCGATGACTACGCCGCTGCCCTGCGGGGTGAGCGCCTGGAAGTGGATCTGGGTCGTCGGCGCCGGGCCGTTGGCGGCCGGTTCGGCACAGCCCTCCAGCGTGATGCTGGTGATCTGCCCCTCGGCCGGCGCGGTCGGGCTGGCGGAGCCGAGCGCCGCGTTCCACAGCGCGGTGTCGGCGCCGTCGTGGTTGATGTGCACCGTCCCGCTCCCGTAGGCGAACGTCGTGCCGGGGTAGTTGAGGTTCGTCGCGGTGTTCTCGCTCGCCGGCTCCGACAGCGTGCTGCCGAAGGTCATCACGGCGGCCGCGCCGGTCGCCGGCAGTGCGCCGGCGAGAGCGAGCGTGGCGGCGCCGGTGAGGACGAGGCGGGGACGGGCGAGGCGGCGGATGAGGCGAAGCGGCGGCACGGTTGGCTCCAGCGGATCGGGGATTTGCTGCGGCGCGCGAGCGGCGCCGCACGTCTGGCATCGACGTGGCCGAGCGCCGCGCTGAACGCGAGGTCCGGCAGCTCGGACGAGCGGCCATGAGCGACGACGGCCGCCGCTGGACGAAGGTCTGCCGCGGGTGCGGACGTTCGGACGAGGGCTGTCCCGTTCGGGCACCCGTGGTCGGAGGCGGCCGGCGATGTTCGCCCGGTCTGTGCTCTGGCGCCTGCTCGGAATCCTCGCCGCGGCTGCGGCGGCAGCGTGTGTGTGGTGGCTGCTTCGGGGCGGGCCCGGGGCGCTCCTGCGCGGAGGACGCGCTCGGCCGGCGCTTCCCACGTGGCACCAGTTCGGCGCCGTCGTGGGCGCGGCGCTCCGCTGGTGCTGGGACGTCCGCCCGGTGCCGGGGCCGGCGCCCCTGCGTCTGCTGGTCGCCATCGCGGGCACGGTGCTGGCCGGCCTCGCGGCGTCACGTGGACTCGCGCGGCGGCGTCGGGACTACGTCCGTCTGCGACTGTCGGCGCATCGCAGCGATCGGGCCGCGCCCGACGCGCTCGTGGACATGTTCGAGGCGCTCCACAAGCGGCTGCTGCGGCGGTGGTGGCGACGGCTGGTGGCCGGCCAGCCCTCGCTGGCGCTCGAGGTCCATCACGGCGGCGGGGAGGCGTTCCTCGCCGTGGCCTGTCCGCGCGGCAGCGAGTCACTCGTCGAGAGCGCGCTGCGCGCCGCGTATCCGAACGTTCGCCTGGACGCGGGCGTGGCGCCGCTCGTCCGGCCGCCCTGCCTGCTGCGGCTCAAGAAGCGCGCGCGGTTCATCGAGCCGCTCCGGGTCGTGGACCCGCGCGATCGCGACGACGTCTCGCCGGCCAACCGGCTGCTGACTGCGATTGGAGCGGTGGGCGCCGACGCCGTCGTGCAGCTCGCGCTCACCCCGGCACCGGCCTCGTTCGAGCGCTGGGCTCGGCGGCGTTTTCGCCGCCACGAGGCGGCCCTCAGCGCGTTCGGCGGCGTGCCCGGCGAGCGCCGGCGATCGGAGGTCGAACTCGCCGAGCTGCGGGGCGCGCTCGATCTCCAGCACCGCCCGCTCTTCTTCGGCGACCTGCGAATCGGTGCGCCCGATCGGCGCGCCTGCGAGGCGATTGCGTCGGAGTTGCGAGCGCGCGGCGCTCGCAACGCGCTCGTCGAGCGCGGCACGGCAGTGCGCCACGGGTGGCTGCGCCTCTACGACCGCCGCCTCGGGCGGGGTGAGGGCAACCCGCTGCCGTCGTTCCAACGCGGTGTGCTCGCGCCGACCGAGCTGCCGCTCCTCTGGCAGCTGCCGTCGATCGACTACCTGACAACGCCGTTTGCGCGCCCGGGGCTGCCGGTCGCGCCGGCCGCGCCGGCGATCCGGCGTCCCGCCGAGGGCGCCGGTTGTCTGCGCGACGCGCGCGGGCCGGTGTCGATCCATCCCGAGCTGCGCCGCCAGAACGTGGCCGTGCCCGGGACGGTGGATCAAGGTAAGTCGAGCTTCCTCGTCGCGACGATCGCCGAGGATTTGCTGCGCGAGAACTGCGCGGTGATCGTCCTCGATCCAAAGGGCGACGCCGCCGACGCAGCGGTGAGCCTCGTGCCCGACACGCGCGTCTGCACGGTGCTCGACTTTGCGCGGCCGACGTGCGGCTTCAACCCGCTCTCCGCGGCCGCGCCGGCGGACGTCATCGCCGACTACGTCGTCGGGGCGCTGCGGAACCTGTTCACCGACGCGGACATCCGCGCCAGCTCGGACCGCTATCTGAGGAACGCGGTCATCGCGGTCCTCGCCGCCGATGCGCGGGCGTCGTTGTGGGATGCCGCGCGCCTGCTCTCGGTCGGGGAGGAGGGCTACGCCTACCGGCGCCGCGTCGGCTCGCGCGTGCGCGGCATGCCCGAGTTCAAGGAGATCTCGGAGTTCTTCACGTCCGAGCTGGTCGCGCAGCTGGCCGACGCGCGATCCATGACCACCTCGAAGCTCGACTCGCCGGTGAACAAGCTCGCGCGCCTGCTCAACTCGGCGTCGATCAAGCGGGTGCTCCTCAACGACTCGCTTCGGATCGACCTCGACGCCGTCATCGCCCGCCGCGAGGTGCTCGTCGTCAAGGGCGCCCTCGGGGCGATGGGCGCGGGCAACACGTCGGTCCTGATGCAACTCATCGTCGGCATGCTCGACGCCGCGCTCGCCCGCCAGCAGGACCGCGTGGCCGACGTCGATCGCGTGGCCGTCGCGCTGAAGGTCGACGAGGCACCGCTCGTGATCAACCGCGGCTTCGCGGACACGATGGCGCTCAAGCGCTCGGCGGGCCTGGAGACCGTCGCCTGCTGGCAGACCGACGCGCAGTGGGTCGACCGGGACGTGCGCGCCCAGCTCGATGCGCTGTTCGCCCACCGCGTGTACTTCGCCACCGCCTCGGTCGCAGGACGCGCGCGCCGGGGCGAGCCTGATGATGGCCCAGTTCGTCGACAGCGTCCGTTCCGGCGAGCGCGAGCCGCTATCGGCGCTCGGTCGACCGGACGCCCGGCTGCACCTTCCGCGGCACCACGCGATCGTGAGCTGGACGACCCCTGAGGGCCGCCAGCCGCCGTTCGTGGCGCGGACCATCCCCCTTCGCGTCGCCCCCGAGCGCATCGCCGCGCACGCCGCCCGCCAGGCCGCGCGCGGTGGGCGCTATCTCGCCGACCTGCGGCAGCCTCATTGGGACGCCGAGCGCGTCGAGGGCGCTGCGACGCCGGCCGCCGCGCAGAATGGCGTGCCCGCCGCCGACGACCAGCCGAGGCCGGCCGCGGTCCCGGCGGCCCTTCCGGCGGCGGCCGAGCCGGCCGGCCGCGGCCGGCCGAGCCGGCCCGACGTCGGCGGGTCCCGCTGCGGCGGTCCTCCGGGGGCGCCCGCGCCGTCGTTCCGCGAGCTCGTCGACGTCGATGGCGCCCAGCGGGCGCGCTGGACGCCGGCGCCACGGTCCCCGGCGCGCCCGCCGACGCCGGACGCCCTCGACCTGGAGATCCTCCTCCTCGTGGCCCGGCTCGGTCACGTGCTGAGCAGCCACGTCCACCGACGCTTTCAGCCGGCGCGTTCGCTCACGACGACACAGCGGCGGCTGAAGCGACTTGCCGATGCCGGTTGGATCGCGCGCTTTCAGTTCCACCGCGCCGATGGCGGCGGCGTGCCGATGTGCTGCGTCATCCGCCAGGCCGGCCTCGACCTGCTCGCCGCGCGTGATCGGCTGCCGGCCGCCGCACACGGGGAAGCGCCGGCGGCGTTCGCGGACGGGTCTGACATCGACCTGCGCCGGGCCCGGCGCGAGGTGCACGTCGCCGGGTGGGTGCTCGCGCTGCAGCGCTGCGTGGGCGAGGCCCACATGTCGCTGCGCGGCCGCTGGGAGAGCGTGCTCTCGCCGACGCGGCGGGTGGCCGGCCGCTCGGTCGCCGTCGGCCCCGACGACCTGCGTCTGCCGGGCGGGCGCGTGGCCCACGACTTCCTGCGCACCGCCGGCTCGGGCGAGCGCCATGAGGTCGAGCACTTCGAGACCGTCGGCCCGACGTGGCCGTGCAGGTCCGTGCGCCCGGCGGCGGCCGTGACGATCGCACGGTCGATCTGCTCGTCGAGCTCGACGATCGGCTCGGGCCCGCCGCCGCGAGCAAGCTCGAGCGCTACGACCACCTCGTCTCCGGATGGTCGGTTCACACGCGGCGCTACGGCCGCGAGCTCGGGACGCCGCCGTTCGTCGTGTTCGTGTGTCGCGATCGAGCGCGAGCGCGGGAATGCGCGCGGCGGGCCGACGGGGTGCTGACCGCCTGCCGCGCGTACAACGGCGAGTACCCCGTCGACTGGCAGTACCCCGGGCGCGCGACGCGTCCTGTTCGCTGCCGAGCGCGACGTCCACGACGGGTGCCTGACCGCCTACGGCGTCGACCCGCTTCCGCCGGGCGTCCGCGCCGACGCCGGCGGCGACCCCGCGGCGCGCGCGGCCGAGCCCCGCGAGCGCCAACTGCCCTGCGCACACATGGCGGGCCTGCGGTCATGACGTCACCTGGCGCCGCCGTGCCGCCGCCCCGGCTCGCGGTGCCGTTGCCCCCGTCGCGGCGCCCGCGTTCGCGCCGTCGCCCCCGGCCCGGGCGGGTGGGCGACGGCGCGCGGATTCGGCTCTGGAATGCGGAACGGCACCGCCGTCGCGTCAGACGCGAGCCCGGTCCCGGGCCCCGTCGCGACGGCTGAGGCGTCCCGACGGGGCCCGTGCGTACGGTGGACGCCCCTTCCTCCGCCGCACCGCCCCGCGCCGCACCTGACTTCGCCGCCGTCCGCCATCGCTCGCCGCTCCGCGCGGGCGTGCTCCTCGACGCCGCCGGCGCGCTCACTCGCGTCCGCTCACCGCAAGACGCCCGACGTCCATCCACCGCCACCGCAAGGAGGTCCCCTGATGATCGCCACTGTTTCGCGGGCCGACCGCGTCCTCGCGCCGCCCGGCTCGCGCGAGCCGCTCGGCCACCGACGCGAGTTCCCGGCTCTCGGTGCTCGAGCGCTACCGGGCGCCCGACCGATCCGCGCGCGAGCTCGTCCGCATCGCCGCCGCGGCCGGAAGCACCCTCGTCATCGACCGCCGCGCCCTCGACGCGGGCGACCCGCGACTCGTCGCACACCTCGCCGCCGACGAGCCGGCCGGCAACGCCCGCATCGTGTGCGCGTGCTACCTCGCCGAGCGACGCGCGCCCCGTCCCTGCGCGCTCCCGCGGGCGCTCGAGCAGGACGACCTGCGGGTTGCTCCGTTCGCCGATCCGCCGAGCCCGACGCGCGACCGCTGCGCCGCCGCGGCGTGCTCGTCGACGGCCACGGCCGCCGACATCGCCTCGCCGCGGTCGCAACGACGGTGCTCACGATCCCCGAGCTGCGCTGGCTGCGCGAACCGCCGCGCCGGCGTACACGGTCCGGCTGAGCTCGTCAGCGTTCGCGACGTGACCGGAGCGCTGCAGGCCTACGAGCCGGTGCGGACGCTGAGCGCCGAGGCCGTCGCTCGCCATCGCGACGACGAGCAGGTCTCGGTTGCCGTCCTGCGCGCCGAGCTCGCGCGTGTCGCCGCGAGCCCGATCGTCCTCAACCGCCGGCTGCGTGAGCGTGTCGCCCAGTCGCTCGTCCGCGACGGCCTGAGCATGAGCGAGGTCGCGCTGCGCTGCGGTCGCGTCAAACGCGACCGGCGAGGGAACGTCAGCGGCGAGACGAGCTGGCTGGCGCGGCGCCTCGGTCTGCTGCCCGAGGGTGGCGAGCGCGTGCCGACGCCGTGGATCCACTCGGCGGTCCTGGCGCTGATCGCCCGCCGCGGTCTCGGACTGTGCCCGCGCGAGGTGGAGCTGTGAGCGCGCTCGCCGCCGAGCTCGTGCGCCTCACCGAGGCGCCGGTCGTGCTCACCGTGGCCAGCGCCGAAGGTGCCGCCGAGCCGCTCGTCGAGCAGCTCAGCGCCGACGGCTTCCATCCCCTCGCCGCGCGCTCGCCGGCGCACGCGCGCGCACTCGCCGCGTCGCACCCGCCGTCGGTCGTCGTCCTCGGCGACCTCGACGAGCCGCACGCGGCGCTCGCGCTGCTCGGCGAGATCCGCAGCGACGCAGCCGGATCGCCATGGGACTGCCGCCTGCCGGTGATCGTGGTCAGCCGCCGAGCCGAGGAGATCGACGTCCTGCGCGCCTTCGAGTTCGGCGCCGATGACTTCGTGGCCGAGCCGCTTCGCTACGCCGAGTTGCGCGCCCGACTGCGCGTCCAGCTGCGCCGCGCCGAGCCGCGCGGGATGCGCCGGGTGCGCGCCGGTGCGCTGGAGATCGACTCGCGGGGCTCGCACGGCCGTGCTCGGCGGTCGGCGCCTCGTGCTCTCGCGCCTCGAGTTCGACCTGCTGACGCAGCTCGCCACCGAGCCGCAGCGCGTGTTCAGTCGCGAGGAGCTGCTGCGAGTCGTGTGGGGCTTCCGCGCCCCGGGCGCGACACGCACGGTCGATAGCCACGCGTCGCGCCTGCGCCGCAAGCTCGGCGGCGACGGCCGTCGTTGGATCGCCAACGTGCGTGGCGTCGGCTACCGCCTGACCGACTGACTCGCCACGCCCCTCCGCCCGCGCGCCGCAACCGTTGCGGCGGGCGGGCGCGTCCTCGGCGGCGCTGCGCGCCGCCCCCATCGTGCCCGACGGCCTGACGTTTGCCGTCGTGCCCCGGCGTCGCCGCGCGTGACGTCCACCTCTCCGACGCGCGCCCGCGCCACCGCGGGCGTCGGCGTCGGCTGCCTGGGTTCGGCCGCCTCGGGCGGCCGAACCGTCTCAGCAAACAGAACAGGAGATACGCCATGCAACTGGTGTCGCTCACCCCGTTCTCGGGGCCCCCCGACCCGTTCACCGGGCTCGCCCATTTCGCGACCGGCCTGACCCGCGGGTTCGTGCTCGTCGTGGCCGGCGCGCTCGCCGGTCGGGCTCTCGCCCGCGCGCTGCGCGCCGCGCATCTGCGCTGGACGTGGGCGCTCGTCGGCCTGCTGGTCGCGCTGCCGTCCTATAGCGCCGAGTGGCTGGCGCGGGCTGCTGCTGCCCGCGGCCGCGCTCACCGCCGCCCGGCGCGGGCGCCGCTGGCACCGCGTCGATGTCGCCACCGGCGGCGACCTGGCCCGGACCGCGGCGGCGCGGACCGGTCCGAGCCACGCCGTGCGCGCCGCCTGGCGGCGGGTGGCGGCCGCGCCGCGGCGCGCCGGTGGAGTCGGGTCGCCTGCTCGTCGGGCACGACGCGCCGGCGAGCGCCGGTGCGGATCCCGTTCGCCGGTCCCGGCGGTGGCGCGCACACGCTCGTGGTCGGCACGACCGGTTCGGGCAAGACGTTCACCGCAGGCCGGTATCGCCGCCCGCGCGGTCGCGCACGGGCTCGGCGCCGTCGTCGTCGATCCGAAGGGCGACCGGCTCCTTCGCGAGACCCTCCGCGGTGCGGCGGACCGAGCCGGGCGTCGGTTCGTGGAGTGGACGCCCGAGGGACCGAGCGTCTACAACCCATTCGCGCACGGCTCCGAGACCGAGATCGCCGATAAGGTCCTCGCGGGCGAGCGCTTCACCGAGCCGCACTATCAACGCCAGGCTCAGCGCTATCTCGGTCACGCCGTCCGCGCCCTGCGCGGAGCGGGCGAGACGATCAGCCTGGCGACGATCGTGCGTCATCTGGACCCCGTCGCCCTCGAGGTGACGGCCCGCCGGCTCGCGCCCGACGACGCCCAGCCGGTGTTCGACTACCTCGACTCGCTGACGGCGCGTCAGGCGCGCGACCTGACCGGCGTTCGCGATCGCCTCGCGGTGCTCGCCGAGTCCGACGCCGGCCGCTGGCTGTGTCCGCTCGACGGGGTCGAGGGCTTCGATCTCCTCGGCTGCATTCGCGAGCGGGCCGTGGTCTACCTGCGGCTCGATGCCGACCGTCGTCCGCTGCTCGCGCAGATGCTCGGGGCGGCGGTCGTGCAGGACCTCGTGACCACGGTCGCCGCGCTCCAGGAGGAGCCCGTCCCGAGCCTCGCCATGATCGACGAGTTCGCGGCCATATCGGCCGCCGAGGTGGCGAGGCTGTTCCCGCGAGCGCGCTCGGCCGGGATGAATCTCGTGCTCGCCACGCAGGAGCTGACCGACCTGCGCCTGCCCGGGCGGGAGCGGCTCCTCGATCAGGTGCTCGGCAACGTGTCGGCGCTCATCGCCCACCGGCAGGTCGTTCCCGACTCGCTCGAACTGATCGTGCGGGTCAGCGGCCGGGCCGGCGGATGGTCGGCCGCGATTCGGTCCGACGGCGCCCAGACGCGCACGCGTGTCACCGAGCCGATCCTCGACGCCGAGCAGCTGCGCGCGCTCCCGCGGGGTGTCGCCGCCGTCCTGATCACCGGGGCGAGGCCCGGCGAGGGCGCGAGCATCGCCGCGGATGCTCGGCCCGGACTCGGTCTGGAGCTCGCGATGAGGGCCACGACGCCGCCCGTCAGCGAGCGCGCCGCGGATGCGACGCGCTGGGCAGCCGAGCTCGGCGCGGTCACGGCCGAGGCGCTTGCGGTCCGCTCTCAGGTGAGCATCGCAAGCGCCCGCGGGGTGCTGCGCGCAGCCGAGCGGGGCGGGCTCGTGACGCGGCACGCGTCCGCTGCACCACGGCGCAACGCTGTACTCCGCCACCGCGAGCGGCCTGCGCGCGACCGACGCGCAGGCGCTCGGGGTCGCGCGGGTCAGCGCGAGCAACGCCGCCCATCTCGCGGCGGTCGCGCTGCGTTGCGGCCGCCCTGGCAGCGTCGACACCCCGACCATCGCGTCCAGGGCGAGCGCGAGCTGCGGCGCGACGAGCGTCTCGCCGGCGGGGCGCTCGCGAGCGCCCGCCTCGGCACGGCGCCCGACGGCGGGCCGCTGCTGCACCGGGCCGACCTCGTCCTGTGGCCCCGCCACGCAGGGCAAGGAGGCGGGCCGGTGGTTGTCGAGGTCGAGCTCACGATCAAGGCGCCGCCGCGCCTGGCGGCGATCTGCCGCGCCTGGGCGCGGTGCCCTCTCGTCGACGGCGTCCTGTATTACGCGCCGCCGCCGGTCAGCCGGGCCGTGCAACGCGCGATCGACGCGGCCCAAGCCGGCGAGCGGGTGATCGTGCTGCCCCTCGCGCGGGCGCTGCCGCACCGAGTAGCCACGGAGTTCCCGGGGCGGGCGGAGCGCTCCGTCCCAAGCGCGGCCTAGCGTCGCCCGCCCAGGGAATCCCACACAGCAAAGGAGCTCACAGTGTCGATAAACCGCGTTGTCTTGATCGGCAACCTGACCCGCGATCCCGAGAGCCGAGCGCTGCCCTCGGGCACCACCGTCTGCCACCTGCGGGTGGCCTGCAACCGCGTGCGTCGCGACGCCGATGGCGGTTGGGAGGAGCGCCCCAACTTCTTCGACGTCAGCGTGTTCGGCCCGCAGGCCGAGAGCGCACAGAGATATCTGCACAAGGGCCGCCCGGTCGGCATCGACGGGCGACTCGAGTGGCACGAGTGGGAGACGCCCGACCAGCAGCGGCGCCAGGCCGTCAACATCGTCGCCGACTCCATCCAGTTCCTCGGGCGGCCCAGTCCGTCCTCGACGGCGCCGGCGGGCGACGAGGCGGGCGGCGAGCAAGTCGAGGAGGCCACCGGCGAGCCAGCGCCGGGCGATGCGGAACCCGCGGAGCACGCCGAATCGGCGGGTCAGGTCGACGAGGCGCTCATCTTCTGAAGGAAGCCAGATCGACCGGCTCGCGCGCGGGCGGACTGCGATGGTCCGCCCGCGTCGCGTCGCCAGGTCCACCTCGCAAGGAAGAGGGCCTCGGTGCCCTTTTTTCATGCCCGGAAGCGATCTGCGGGCGCGGCGGTAGCCTGGTGCCCATGTGTGGCCGCTATACGAACACGCTCAGCCGGGGCGATCTGGAGGAGCACTTCCGCACGAACATCCCCTTGGAGATCGGCACGGGGCGCTACAACGTCGCGCCGACCGAGGAGATCCTGACGTTCGTGCGCGGCCAGGACGGTGAGCCGGCCGCGCGCGTCGTGCGCTGGGGATTGCTGCCCTGGTGGTCGAAGGATCGCAAGGGCGCCTCGCGCATGATCAACGCGCGCGTCGAGTCGGTCGAGACGAAAGCCGCGTTTCGTGACCTCGTCGCGGGTGCCGAGGGCCGCGCGCTCGTGGTGGCCGACGGGTGGTACGAGTGGCTGCGCGCCGAGGACCCGCGCCAGCCGCGCCGCCCGATGCGCTTCACTGTCGACGACGGCGGTCCGTTCGTGTTTGCCGGGCTGTGGACGTCGGCGAAGATCGACGGGGAGCGGATCGAGACCGCCACGATCATCACCTGCTCGGCGGCGAGCAACCGGGTGGCCGCGGCGGTCCACGATCGCATGCCGGTCGTGCTCGCCGACCCCGATGTGCAGCGCGCGTGGCTGAGCGCCGATCTCGACGGGGCCGCCGCGGTGTCGCTCTGCACGGCGCTGCCGGCGTCGCGACTGGTGGTCGCCCCCGCCAACCCGCGCGTCAACCGCGCCGGGCTTGACGACGAGGGCCCCGACCTGCTCGTCGCTCCACTTGCCGCGTAGACTGCGCCGCCGCCCCCGTCGGGGCGCCCGACCCCTCCGCCGCGGCGGTCGGGGGCCGGCAGGTCAGCCAGCTTGAGCAAGGAGCCCGGTCCGGTGTCAGTCAAGACAGAAGCGGTCGGCAAGTCCTACCCGTCCACGACGTACGCGGTGGGCCGCGAGAAGATCCGCGAATACGCCCACGCGGTGGGGGAGAGCAACCCCCTGTATCTCGACGTGGAGGCCGCGCGTGCCGCGGGCCACGCGGACGTCGTCGCCCCGCCGATGTTCGCCGTCGTCTTCAGCGCGCCGGCCGTGGCGCCGGGCATGTTCGATCCCGAGGTCGGCATCAACTTCGCGATGATGGTCCACGGCGGTCAGGAGTTCGAGTGGGGGCCGCTCGTCGTGGCCGGGGACGAGATCACCACGACGGCGAGCGTGAAGAGCATCAGCGAGCGCGACGACATGGGCTTCTACGTGTTCGAGAGCGTCTCGACCAACCAGAACGGCGAGCAGGTCGTTCGCGGCACCTGGACGAACATCGTCCGAGGGGTGTGAGCGAGATGGCTGATTGGCAGAGCGGGGCAACGCTTCCCGAGCTCAAGACGACGCCCGACAAGTTCCTCACCGTGCGCTACGCCGGCGCGTCGGGTGACTTCAATCCGATTCACATCGACGAGGAGTTTGCGAAGGCGGTCGGACTGCCCGGGCGCATCCTGCACGGGCTGTGGACGATGGCGCAGGTCGCGCGCGCGCAGACCGACGCGGCCGGCGGTCCCGAGCACCTGCGGCGCCTCGCCGTGCAGTTCCGCGGGATGGGCCTACCCGAGAAGGAGATCACCGTGACCGGCACGGTGCGCGAGGTCCACGACGGGGTGGCGATCGTCGATGCCGTGGCCGAACAGGACGGCAAGCAGATCGTTCGCAACGCCGAGGCAGAGCTGGCGATCTGAGCGGCGCCGCGGTCGCGCGCTCGCTCGGATCCCCTCCTACAATCAGGCAGATGCTCACGCCGCGTCAGGAGTCGATCTTGGGAAAGGTCGTCGAGGCCTTCCTCCACGACGGCCAGCCGGTGGCGTCCAAGACGCTCGCCGCCGACCCGATGCTCGAGTGCGGGCCCTCGACCGTGCGCAACGAGCTCGCGGTGCTCGAGGAGTACGGATTGCTCGCGCACCCGCATACCTCGGCCGGTCGCGTGCCGACCGACGCCGGGCACCGCTACGTCGTCGACCGCATGCTCACGCATCGCGAGCTCGTACCCGTCAGCCGCCTGCATCTGCCGCTCATCCGCCGCGAGGTCGAGGAGGCCATGCGCGTCACCAGCGAGACGTTGTCGCAGGTCACGGATCTGCTCGCCGTCGTCTCGGCGCCGTCGATCAACGCCGCCACCATCCGCCACGTCGAGGTGCTCGCGCTTCAGCCTCAGGTGGTGATGGTCGTGATCATCACCTCGACCGGCGGCGTCTCCAAGCTGCTGAGCACGTTCGAAGCGCCGGTCGATCCGGGGCTCGTGGCCTGGGCCGGTGAGTATCTCAACGAGCAGCTCTCGGGCATCGGCCTCGGCGCACGGATGCTCCACCAGCGGCTGAACGACCCGAGCCTCGGCACCGCCGAGCTCGCGTTTCTTGCCCGCATCGCCCCCGGACTGTCCGACCTCGCGTCGGGCGAGGACGCGCTCTACGTCGAGGGCGCCGCGCGCCTGTTTGCCGACCCGAGCTGGCAGGACGTGGCCCAGGTCAACGCGCTGATGGACCTGCTCGAGCGGCGCGTCGCGCTGTTGAGCGTGCTGCGCAGCGCGCTCGCCGAGCCCGACGTCTACGTACGCATCGGGGGCGAGAACGAGCACCCCGCGCTGCGGCCGCTCGCGCTCGTCGCGGCGGGCTACGGCCTCGCCTCCCGTCCGCTCGGCACGGTCTCGGTCATCGGGCCGGTGCGGATGGACTACGCCACGGTCATCGCAGCCGTTCGCGATGTCGCCCGTGAGCTCTCGAGCTTCGTCCAGGACGCCTACGCCGAATAGGCCGCGACATGCCCCGCGACCCCTACGTGGTGCTCGGCGTCCCGCGCGACGCCGACGAGACCCAGATCAAGAAGTCCTTTCGCAAGCTCGCGCGCGAGCTGCATCCCGACGTCAACGCGCACGACCCGAAGGCCGAAGAGGGGTTCAAGGAGGCCGCCGAGGCCTACGAGATCCTCTCCGACCCGGAACGTCGCGCGACCTATGACCGCTACGGGCACGACGGGCTGCGCTCCGGTGGTTACGCGCCGAACTTCGACGCGTTCGGCTCGATCAGCGACCTGTTCGACGCCTTCTTCGGCGGCGCCAGCCCGTTCGGCGGGCGCTCGGGCCCCGCGCCCGGCGGCGACATCGCCGTGAACGTCGAGATCGACCTCCTGGACGCGGCGCGGGGGACGTCGGTCGAGGTCTCCTTCGAGGCGATCGACCGTTGCGAGGTGTGTAACGGCAACGGCGCGAAGCCCGGCACGCCGATCGAGACGTGCAGCCGCTGCGGCGGTGCCGGCCGGCTGCAGACGGTGTCGCGCACGCCCTTCGGGCAGATGGTGCGCACGGTCGAGTGCGACCAGTGCCACGGCGACGGTCGCATCGCCACGGAGCCCTGCGAGACGTGCCGCGGGCGCGGACGCGAGGCGGTGCGCCGGGTGCTCGGGGTCGACATCCCCGCCGGAATCGCCGACGGGCAGCGGATCCGGCTGGCCGGCCGCGGACACGTCGGCGACGCCGGCTCGCCTGCCGGTGACCTGTACGTGCTCGTCCGCGTGCGCGACGACGAGCGCTTCGTGCGCGAGGGTATCGACCTCATCACCGCGCTCGACGTTGCGGCGCCGACGGCGGCGCTCGGTGGCGAGCTGACCGTGCCCACACTCGACGGCACGGCGACGATCGACGTTCCCGCCGGCACCCAGCCCGGCGAGATCCTCACCCTGCGGGGTCAGGGCATGCCCGACCTGCGGCGCGGACGGCCCGGCGACATCAAGGTCGTCGTCAACGTTGTCATCCCGCGGCGCCTCTCGGCGCACCAGCGCGAGCTGCTCGAGGAGGTCCGCGACACGCTGACCGACGAGAACCTGCGCTCGGACGAGTCGATGTTCGCGAAGCTCCGTCGTGCCCTGCGCCACCAGGCGGCGTGATCCGCCTCGGAGTCCGGGTCGCTCGCGGCCAGGCCGAGCTCGTTCTTGCCGAGCTGCTCGAGCTTGCCCCCTCGGGGGTCGAGGAGATCGATGATGGCGGCGCCGTGATCGAGTACGCCGTCTACGGTCCGGCCGGTGAGGTGCCCACGCTGCCCGACGTGCGCGCGGCGGCCGGCGAGGCGCTCGTCGAGGTCCGCACGACCGAGGTCGCCGACGACTGGTCAGAGCGCTGGCGCGCCTTCCATCGACCCGTGCTCGTGCCGCCCCCGGCCGGCGCGCGCGGGATCCCGGCGCTGCACGTGCGCCCGCCGTGGGAGGCCGAGGCGGAGGCGTCCGCGCCGGCCGGCACCGACGTGGCCGAGATCGTGATCGACCCCGCGCAGGCGTTCGGCACGGGCGCACACGCGACGACGCGGATGTGCCTCGAGCTGATGCTCGAGCTTGCCGCCCGCGGACTCGCGGGCGGTCCGCTCGTCGATGTCGGATGCGGGTCCGGCGTGCTCGCGATCGCCGGCGCGCGGCTCGGGTTCTCGCCGATCGTCGGTCTCGACCACGAGCAGGAGAGCGTGGTGGCGACGCGGGACAACGCGCGGGTCAACGGTGTCCTCGTCGAAGCGCGCCGGTTCGATCTGCGCCGCGAGCGTCTGCCGAGCCTGCGCGTGCCGGACGCGCCGCTGACGATCGTCGCCAACCTGCTGCGGCCGCTGCTGCTCGAGCTCGCGGGCTCGCTCGTTGAGGTTCCTTCCCAGCTGCTGGCCAGCGGCCTGCTCGCGCCCGAGGTCGACGAGGTGGTCGCGGCGTTCGCGCAGCGCTGTGGTCTCGCCGAGCGCGAGCGTCGCCAGTCCGGGGAGTGGGCGGCGGTGTGGCTGAGCGCGGCGGACGGGCGGCCCGCGTCCTAGCCGGCCGCCCATCGCCGCACGAGTCGCTCGATCAGCCCGAGACGTAGGTGTACCGATCGGCCGAGGACGTCGCGCTGGTGCCGGTAGGGCCGGTCACCCTGACGTCGACGGTCCCCGCCGCGTGCGCCGGCACGATCGCGATGATCAGCCGGCTCGTCAGCACGAAGGAGAAGGGCGCCTTCGTCGTGCCGAAGGCGACGCTGCTGGCGTGCTTGAAGCCGTTGCCGACGATCACCGCGAGCCCGCCGGCGGCCGAGCCGCTCGAGGGGAAGACCCAGGTGATCACCGGTGGGGGGGTCGCCGGCGGGTTGACGGTCAGCGTCACGGTGTCCGAGCGCAGGGACGCGTTCTCGGATGAGAACTGCGCGTAGTACTCGTTGCCGGACTCGGACACGGTGGTGTTCGGGATCACCAGCGAGCTCGACGTCGCTCCGGCGATCGCGTTGAACGTCTTGCCGCCGTCCGTCGAAACGAACCACTGCGTCGTGATCGTGCAGGTCCCCTGGTCCGCGACCCCGGTGAACGTGGCGGTCTGACCCGCGGTCACCGTTTGGGAGGCCGGCTGCTCGGTGATGGCCATCGTCAGCGGCGGGCACGCCGTGGTCGTGGTCCTGGTCGTCGTCACCGTGCTGGTCGCCGGGTTGACCGTGAGGGTGGCCGTCTGCGAGGGCAGGCTGAACGACGGGGTGCTGAACACCGCGTAGTACCGGTTGCCCGATTCCGCCATCGTGGTGTCGGAGATCACGAGCGAGTCCGACGTCGCGCCGGGAATCTCGCTGAACGTGGCGCCGCCATCGGTCGACACAAACCACTGGATGGTGATGTCGGGGCAGGCCACCTCGCCGCCATGGCGGTGAACGTCGCGCTCTGCCCCACGGTGACCGTCTGCGACATCGGCTGCTGCGTAACGCCGAGCGTCCCGGCGAAGCACAGCGTGGTGGTGGTCAAGAACGTCACTGCCGCATCGGCCGCAGCCGACCCGCCCGGCGAGGTGGCGCTGGAGGTCCCGGGCGTCGCGGCCACCATCGCCGGCACCGCCACGACTGCCAGCAGCGCGGCGGGTAGAACGACCTTGAGCACCTGCTTGACCAACCTCGGCATGAGACGCCTCCTCCCGTCCGCCGCGGAGCACCCCGACCGCCGCGCTGACCGCGGAGCACCCCGACCGCCGCGCTGACCGCGGCGCGACCCCGGCGCCCGCCCGGCCGGGTCGCGCAGCGATCCTCTAACAATCGGCTGCGTTTCTCAAGGGGCTATCGGCGGTCCCGCTCCCGGCCGGCCCCTACGCCGGCTCGGTCACGGCGATCGCCAGGCACCGCTGCACCAGGTCCAGCGTCGGGCGCACCCCGTCCGGGCCCTCATCGAGCAGCGCCAAGGCGGCGTCAAGCGCATCGCCGATCCGCCGCAGCGGCTCCTCGAGCGCGCCGGCCCGGCGATCCCGACACGCGGCGCGAGCGAGGTCGAGGCCGACGCGTGCCAGATCGATGTTTCCGGTGAACAGCGCCGGCCCCGCGCTCAACAGGTACCCGTAGATCCGCATCAGGCTGTTGTGCACGCGGCGCACCTGCTCGCCCCGCGGCGGGCTCGGCGCCGGCAGGCCGTCGCCGGCCAGCAGCCCGGCCATCGTCCCCCCGAGAACAAGGCGGGTCGTCGCATCGTCAAGCCCGACCGCCTGGGCGACGCGCAGGGTTCCGTACAGCCCCGTCGCGGTGTTCCCATACGGCGGATCGGTCGCGAACACGATCCGTTCGGCTGGCACGCGCGCGTACAGCTCGAAGACGTCGAACGCCGCCCACGTCGACAGGTCGTACAGGACGCCAGGGTGCTCGGCCAGGCGCTCGGTGAGCGTCGCCTGGTCGGCGATCGCCGCGTGCGCGAGGATGAGCACCGCACCCGGGTGGCGCAGGGCGATGTCGGCGAGGCCGTCGGCGATCGGCGGCAGGCCGCGACCGGCGTGGATGAGGATCGGCACCGACTCGCGCTCGGCGAGGGCAAAGATCCCCTCGAGCGCATGCAGCGACTGGCCGTCGAAGGCGAAGTTCTGGGCGCGGGGGTGGAGCTTGATCCCGCGGGCGCCGGCGGCCAGGCAGCGCTCGCCCTCCTCGATCGGACCGTCGGCCGGGTCGAGCCGGCAGAAGGGGACGAACCGTCCGGAGCTCTGCGCGGCCCACTCGAGCACGCGGTCGTTCGGAACGCGGTAGGCGGGGTGACGCTCGGGATCGTGCAGCGGGAAGACGACGGCGCGCCGCGCGCCGGCGGCATCGAGCGTCGCCAGCAGCTGGGCCGGATCGAGCGAGCGGCCATCCTCGTCGAGTCCGAGGTGGGTATGCGCGTCGATGATCTCGCCGTCGGCCGGGCGCAGCGCCTGCACCTCGGCCTCGAAGGGAGCCACGGCGCTCGCGTGGAGGGCGACGTCCATTCGCCGAGAGCCTATTGAGGCGCGCGGTCAGGCCCGGCGGGACCTGTTCACGACTCGTCAACGTGACCCCACTCGACGTCCCGCCACGTCGTATCCTTGATCGAGATGGCGATTGTGGACACGGTGCGAGCTGACTTGGAGTCGGCCATGCGCGCAGGGGAGAAGGATCGGGTCGGTGCGCTGCGCCTCGTTCTCTCCGAGCTGCAGAAGGCGGCCAAGGAGGCTGGCGACGACGAGCTCACCGTGCTGCGGCGCGAGCGCAAGCGGCGCCTCGAGGCCGCGCGCGCCTACTCCGAGGCCGGGCGGACCGATCTCGCTGCCGGCGAGGAGTCCGAGGCGGCGCTCATCAGCGGCTACCTCCCGGCCGAGCTCTCCGACGACGATCTGCGCGCGATCGTTACGCAGGCCCTCGCCGACACCGGCGCGGCGTCGCCGAAGGACATCGGCCGCGTGATGGGTCAGGTGATGGGCGCGGTCGACGGCCGCGCCGACGGCCGCCGCGTCTCCGCGCTCGTGCAGGAGGCGCTCAGCGCGTGAGGATCCGCATCGAGCTCGGAAACGATGTGGCCGCCGAGGTGGCCGGCAGCGAGGACGTCGTCCTGCGAGCGCTCGAGCAGCAGCTGTCGTGCCGGGTCTACCTGCGCGGCAACCTCGTGACCCTCGACGGCGACGAGGAGACCGTGAAGGCCGGCGAGCGCGTCGTGCACGAGCTCTCGGACCTCATCAGCCGCGGCCATCAGGTCGGCCCCGACACGATCAGCGCCGTCACCGGCGCGATCGACGCGCAGCAGTCGCCGGCTGCGGTCCTCGAGGACGTCGTCTGGCGCCACCACACGCTGCGCCTCGCCCCCAAGACGATCAATCAGAAGCGCTACGTCGACTCGATCCGTCATAACACGATCACCTTCGGCGTCGGACCCGCCGGGACGGGTAAGACGTTCCTCGCGGTGGCGATGGCCGCCGCGGCGCTCGCGCGCCACGAGGTCAACCGGATCATCCTCACCCGCCCGGCCGTCGAGGCCGGCGAGCGCCTCGGCTTCCTGCCCGGCGACCTGATGGCCAAGGTCGACCCCTACCTGCGACCGCTGTTCGACGCGCTGCACGACATGCTCGATCCCGAGAAGGTCTCGCAGTATCTCGAGCGTGGCGTGATCGAGATCGCGCCGCTCGCCTTCATGCGCGGGCGCACGCTCAACGACTCGTTCGTGATCCTCGACGAGGCGCAGAACACGACCCCCGAGCAGATGAAGATGTTCCTCACCCGTCTCGGCTTCGGCTCGAAGATGGTCGTCACCGGCGATGTCACGCAGGTCGACCTGCCGAAGGACCAGCGCTCGGGGCTGATCGTCATCGGCAGCGTGCTGGAGGCGATCGAGGACATCGAGTTCGTGCGCTTCGGCGGCGAGGACGTCGTGCGCCACAAGCTCGTGCAGCGGATCGTCGAGGCCTACGACGAGCTGGCCCAGCGCGAAGCGCCCGAGCTGCGCCCCGCCGACCTGCGGCGCGCGTAGCGCCCGTCCGGTCGCTGCCGCGCCGTGCTGGAGATCGAGGTCCTCGGGGAGGCGCCGCCGGGCCTTCCGCCGGTCGAGGCGATCGAGCGTGTGTGCGCGGTCGCGCTCGCCTCCGCCGGAGTGCGCGACGGGCACCTGGCGATCGAGATCGTCGACGCCGAGCGGATCGGCGAGCTCAACGAGCGATATCGCGCCAAGGCTGGTCCGACCGACGTGCTCTCGTTCCCGGTCGATGCCGACGAGGCGCTGGCGCCGGGGGAGGCGCGCGAGCTCGGCGATGTCGTCATCTGCCCCGCCCACACCGAGGATCTCCTCGAAGCGGTCGCGCACGGCGCGCTCCACCTCGTCGGCATGGACCACGAGACCGACGACGGCGAGATGCTATCGCTGCAGCGGGCGGTGCTCGCGTGGGAGCGCGCGCCCGACGCGCTGCCCCTGCGGCCCCGTGACGTCGAGCCGACGCCGTGACGCGCAGCGGTTTCGTCGCGCTTGCCGGCCGCCCCAACGTGGGGAAGTCGACGCTCGTCAACGCGATCGTCGGCGGCAAGGTGGCGATCGTCTCCGACCGCCCACAGACGACCCGCCGCGCGATCCGCGGCGTGCGCTCCGGCGAGGACTGGCAGCTCGTGCTCGTCGACCTACCCGGCGTGCAACGACCGCGCGACGCGCTCACCGCGAGGATGGCCCGGCGCGTCGAGCAGGAGCTCGGCGGCGCCGACGCGGCGCTCATCATCGTCAACGGCGAACAGGGCGTCGGCCCCGGCGACCGCTACATCGCCGAGTCGCTCGGTGATGTCGGCGTCCCGGTCATGGTGGCCGTCAACAAGATCGACCGCCTCGACCGCGCGCACACGGTCGCCGTGCTCGCCGCCGCCGCCGAGCTCGGAGTCGGCGACGACGTGTTTCCGATCTCGGCGCGCCGGGGCACGGGCGTCGAGGCGCTCGTCTCGCACCTCGCCGGCCTGATGCCGGAGGGCCCGTTCCTGTTCGACGCCCGGGCGGTCTCCGACCAGTCTCGCGACGTCCGGCTCGCCGAGCTCGTGCGCGAGGCCGTCATCCGGCGCACCTTCCACGAGGTTCCGCACGCCGTCGAGGTCGTCATCGAGGAGATCGACGAGTCCCGCGAGGACCTCGCGCGCGTACGCGCGCTCATCTGGGTGGAGACCGAGTCCCAGAAGGGGATCCTCATCGGCACCGGCGGGCGCATGATCAAGGCGATCGGCACCGCCGCCCGGCGCGAGCTCGAGCGCGACCTCGGCCGTCACGTCCACCTCGACCTGTCGGTGCGCGTGCGCCGGCATTGGCGCGCCGACGACGGCCTGCTCGACCGGCTCGGGATCGAGTAAGGCGGGACCCCACCGAGGGGTGTTCGTCGTTGGGCACGCTATAGGGGTACAAACGACGAACACCCCGGCCTCGGCGCCCGCGCCCGCCCAGCTCGACGACTGCCACCTAGAATCAGGCTCCATGGCCGCCCAACCGCAAACCGACACCGTCGAGCCGCTCATCGCTTGGGACGAGCGCGGCCTCGTGCCGTGCGTCATCCAGGACTGGGGCAGCGGCGAGGTGCTCACGCTCGCCTACATGAACGCGCAGGCGCTCCAGCGCACGCGCGAGACCGGCGAGCTGCACCTGTGGAGCCGCTCGCGCGACGAGCTCTGGCACAAGGGGGCGACGAGCGGCAACACCCAGGCCGTGCGCGCCCTGCGCGTCGACTGCGACGGCGACGCGTTGCTGGCGCTCGTCGAGCCGGCCGGCCCCGCCTGTCACACCGGCGAGCGCACCTGCTTCCACCGCGGCGAGCTCGAGCCGACCGCGCCCCACGAGATTCTGCCGGCCCTCGGCCGCACGCTCGACGCTCGCGCGCGCGAGCGCCCCGAGGGCTCCTACACGGCGAAGCTGCTCGCCGATCCGCCGCTCATCGGCGAGAAGGTGATGGAGGAGGCCGAGGAGGTCGCCCGCGCCGCGCGTGAGGAGTCCGACGAGCGGGTCGACGAGGAGGCCGCGGACGTGCTCTACCACCTGCTCGTGCTGTTGCGCAGCCGCGACCGGTCGCTCGCCGACGCCGAGCGGGTGCTCGATGGCCGTCGCCGCTGACCTCGGCGCCGCGGTGGCGCCGACGCTCGAGGAGGTGCGCGAGCTGGCCGGCGAGTACAACCTCGTCCCGCTGCGCCACACGTTCATCGCCGACACCGAGACGCCGGTCTCCGCCTTCCTGAAGCTCCGCGCGCTCGCCCCGAGCGAGCCGGCCTTCCTGCTCGAGTCCGCCGACCAGGGCCAGCGCGTGGGGCGCTACTCGTTCATCGGCGTGCGCCCTCGTGCCGTCCTGCGCTGGAACCTCGCCGACGGCGGAGACCCCTACGCGCTCGCCGCCGAGGCCGTGGCCCGCTACCGCCAGGCGCCGCTGCCCGACCTGCCGCCGTTCGCCGGCGGCGCGGTCGGCTACTTCGGCTACGACCTCGTACGCACCGTCGAGCCCCTCGGCGAGCCCAACGCTGACGTGCTCGGCCTGCCCGACATGGCGCTCATGCTCTCCGACCTGCTCGTCGTCTTCGACCATCTCAAGCACACGGTCACGGTGCTCGCGCACGTCCATGTCGGCGATGACCTGGCGCGCGAGTACGCGCAGGCGCAGGCGGCGATCGGTGAGGTGTGCGGCGCCCTCGCCGGCCCGGTCCCGGCGACCGCGCCGCGCTCGCGACCCCGCCCGGAGCCGGTGTTCGAGTCCAACCTGTCCCGCGAGCAGTTCGAGGCGATGGTCAGCCGCATCATCGAGTACATCTACGCCGGCGACGCCTTCCAGGTCGTCCCCTCCCAGCGCTGGTCGGCGCCGATCGACCAGGACGCGTTCTCGATCTACCGCGGCCTGCGCACGATCAACCCCAGCCCGTACATGTACTTCCTCGATTTCGGCGACTTCCAGGTCGCCGGCGCGAGCCCGGAGCCGCTGCTCACCGTGACCGGCCGCCACGTCTCGACGCGCCCGATCGCCGGCACGCGTCCTCGCGGAACGAGCGACGAGCAGGACCGCCTGATCGCCGCCGAGCTGCTCGAGGATGAAAAAGAGCGCGCCGAGCACGTGATGCTCGTCGACCTGGGACGCAACGATCTCGGCCGGGTGAGCGAGTACGGGAGTGTGAGCGTCGACCAGCTCATGGCCGTGGAGACGTACAGCCACGTGATGCACATCGTCTCGTCGGTCTCGGGCACCCTGTGCGAGGGCATCGGGGCGATGGACGCGCTGCGCTCGGTCCTGCCCGCCGGCACCCTGTCGGGCGCGCCGAAGGTCCGCGCGATGCAGATCATCGACGAGCTCGAACCGGTCAAGCGGGGCGGCTACGGTGGCGCCGTCGGATACCTGAGCTACGCGGGCGACCTCGACACCTGCATCCACATCCGCACGCTCGTGGTCAAGGACGGCGTCGCCCACGTCCAGGCCGGCGGCGGCACGGTCGCCGACGCCAAGCCCGACTACGAGTACCGCGAGTCGGTGGCCAAGGCCCAAGCCGTGATGCGCGCCGTCGCCCTCGCGGCCGAGCAATCCGATTGGCCGTGATGAAGGTCTTGATCATCGACAACTACGACTCGTTCACCTACAACCTCGTGCAGTACCTCGGCGAGCTCGGGGCGACATGCACCGTCGTGCGCAACGACCGCGCGGACGTCGACGAGCTGCTCGGGTCACGGCCCGATCGCGTCGTCGTGTCGCCCGGCCCGTGCACGCCGAACGAGGCCGGCATCTCGCTCGAGGTGGTGCGCCGATTCCCCGAGGAGGGCGTGCCGACGCTCGGCGTGTGCCTCGGGCATCAGTCGATCGCCCAGGCCTTCGGCGGGCAGGTCGTGCGCCACGCGCCGGTGCACGGCAAGGCCACTGTCATCGAGCACGACGGCGAGTCGGTCTATGCCGGCTTGCAGAGCCCGCTGACCGTCGGGCGCTACCACTCGCTCGTCGTCGACGAGGAGCTCCCCGACTGCCTCGTGGCCACGGCCCGCGGCGGTGGCGTGCTGATGGGCATCCGCCACCGCGAGCTTCCGGCCGAGGGCGTGCAGTTCCACCCCGAGTCGGTGCTCACCCCGCTCGGCAAGCCCCTGCTGGCGAACTTCCTGCGGCAGGACGGCGCGCCGCCGGCGACGAACTGAGTCCTCGCGAATGCCCAACGAGGTCCTCACCCGCGCGATCGACGCGCTCGCCTCCCGCCGCGACCTGACGATCGACGAGGCCGAGCGCGTGCTCGAGGAGATCATGCATGGCGAGGCGTCCGAGACCCAGATCGCCGGCGTGCTGATCGCGTTGCGCACGAAGGGCGAGACGGTCGACGAGCTCGCCGGCCTGGCCCGGGCGATGCGCTCACTCGCCGCGCACGTGCAGACCCGACGCGAGGACCTGCTCGACACCGCCGGGACCGGCGGGGGGCGGCGCACCTTCAACGTCTCGACGACGGCGGCGCTGATCGCGGCCGCGGCCGGGTGCGCGGTGGCCAAGCACGGCAATCGCTCGGCCACCGGGCTGTCGGGCTCGGCCGATCTGCTCGAGGCGCTCGGCGCGCGGATCGATCTCAGCCCGGACGCGGTGGCGAGTTGCATCGAGGATGTCGGCTTCGGCTTCATGTTCGCGCCCGCCCATCACCAGGCGACCCGCTTCGTCATCCCCGTGCGCCGCGAGCTGGCGGTGCGCACGATCTTCAACTTCCTCGGCCCGCTCACCAACCCGGCCGGCGCGCGCCGCCAGCTCATCGGCGTGTCGGATCCGGCGATGCTCGACACGATCGCCGGCGCGCTCGCGCGCCTCGGGGTCGACCGCGCGCTCGTCGTCGCCGGCGAGGATGGCCTCGACGAGATCTCGATCTCCTCACCGACGTGGGTCGTGGAGGTCAACGGCGAGCAGTTGACGCGCAGCACGCTCACTCCGGCCGACGTCGGGCTGGTGGCGGTCGACGAGGCGACCGAGCTCGCCGAGTGCGAGGGCGGGACGCCCGAGCACAACGCCGCCGTCACCCGTGCGATCTTCGCCGGCGAGCGCGGTCCGCGGCGCGACCTGGCGGTCATCAACGCCGGCGCGGCGATCTACGCCGCCGGCGCGACCGAGACGCTCACCGACGGCGTCGCGCTCGCCGAGCGAGCGCTCGACGACGGCAGCGCGGCGCGCACGCTCGAGCGCTTTCGTGGCGGCGACGCACGAGCCGGTCGACGAGGCGAGCAGCGGGGCGCGGCGATGAGTAGCGGGCCGGCGAACCACCTATGCGTCGGCGAGCGGCCGGGCGGGGCGATGCGGTGAGCGCCGAGCACGCGGCGCGGCCGAGCGTCCTCGCCGAGATCCTGCGCACGACCGCCGAGGAGCTGGAGCGGCGCCGCGCCACGATGCCGCTCGAGTCGCTCACGGCGGCCGAGTGGCCGCCCGCTCGCTCGTTGCGCGAGGCGCTCCGCGCGCCGGGGATGAGCGTGATCGCCGAATTCAAGCGTCGCTCACCCTCCGCCGGGGTCATCCGCGAAGGCGCGGCGGTCGATGACATCGCGCGCGCGTACGCGCGCGGCGGCGCGGCGGCGATGTCGGTGCTCACCGAAGGCCCGCACTTCGGCGGCACGCTTGCGGATCTGCGGACGGCGCGAGCGGCGTGCCGGCTGCCGCTGCTGCGCAAGGACTTCATCGTCGACCCCTACCAGCTGCACGAGGCCCGCGCCGCCGGCGCCGACGCCGTACTGCTCATCGTCGCCGCGCTCGACGATGCAGCGCCTCGGCGAGCTGCACGCCGAGGCGCTGGCGCTCGGGCTCGACACCCTCATCGAGGTGCACGACCGCGACGAAGTCGCCCGCGCGCTCGCCGTCGACCCGGCCCTCATCGGGATCAACAACCGCGATCTGCGCGACTTCAGCGTCGACGTAGCGCGCACATACGAGCTGCTGGACGACATCCCGGCCGGGGTGACGGTCGTATCCGAGTCGGGGATCGCGTCGCCCGGGCAACTGGGCGAGCTCGCCGACGCCGGCGTCAGCGCGGTGCTCGTCGGCGAGTCGCTGATGCGCGCACCGAGCCCCGAGCGAGCACTCGCTGCGCTTCGGGGCGGGGACGGCCGATAACGCGTTTAGCGGGCGCCTGGCCACGCTTTAGTTCGCGTTCAGCGCCGGCGCGCATCCTGAGACCCCTATGAGAAAGATCCTTCGCTCCCCCTTCCTGGCCGCCCTCGTCGGCGGCGCCGTCGTCGCCGTGGCGCTGCTCGCCTCTGGCGTCGGCAGCACGACAAAGACGACAACCGTCGTCAACCAGGTCCCGGTCGCCACCGCCGCGAACGCGTCCTCGACCGCCCCACAGGGGCTGACCGCCCACGAGATCTACGTGCGCGACGCCCCCGGCGTCGTGTTCATCCGCTCGACGATCGTGCAGCAGACGGCCTCGCCGTTCAACCTGTTCGGCAGTGGCAGCTCCTCGCAGTCGAGCCAGGCGAGCGGCTCGGGCATCGTGATCGACAAGAACGGCACGATCCTCACCAACTGGCACGTCGTCCAGGGCGCGGTGAAGGTCACGGTCCAGTTCGGCACCGGCAGCGAGGTCAACGCGAAGGTGATCGGCTCGGACCCCTCCGACGACCTCGCGCTGCTGCGCATCCCGACCGACGGCCTGCAGTTGACGCCGCTGACGCTCGGGGACTCGAGCGGGGTGCAGGTCGGCGACCCGACCCTCGCGATCGGCAACCCCTTCGGTCTGGACCGCACGCTGACGACGGGCGTCGTTTCCGCGCTGCAGCGCTCGATCACCGCGCCGAACGGCTTCACGATCGACAACGTCATCCAGACCGACGCCCCGATCAACCCCGGTAACTCGGGCGGCCCGCTGCTCAACGCGCAGGGCCAGGTCATCGGCGTCAATTCGCAGATCGAGACGGGCGGCAGCGGCGACGGCAGCGTCGGCATCGGATTCGCCGTGCCGATCGACACCGCCAAGGCCGTCATCCCGCAGCTCGAGAAGTCCGGGAAGATCCAGGAGGCCTACCTCGGCCTCGACACGCTCACGATCGACGGGACGCTGTCCGGGCTGAACCTGCCCGTGGCCAGCGGCGCGCTCGTGCAGACGGTGCAGTCGGGAACGCCGGCGGCCAAGGCGGGCTTCCAGGGCGGAAGCGTGCAGGCGAGCGTCGACGGCTCCCCGATCGAGCTCGGCGGCGACATCATCACGAAGGTCGACGGACAGACGGTGTCGTCCTCGCAGGACCTGGCGAACATCATCGGCTCGCACAAGCCAGGCGACACCGTGACGGTCACGGTCCTGCGCGGAAGCCCGCCGAAGACGCTGCAGCTCAAGGTGACGCTCGGCACGCGCCCGAACTCGGTCCCCAACCAGACCACCCCCCGGGGCTGACGGCGCGGGCGCGGGGTTGCCTCCCGCGGGCGGGTGGGACGGGTGGGACCGCTACCGTACGGCCCATGACCGTTGCCGCGCCCCGAGTGAAGATCTGCGGCCTGACGCGCCTGGCGGACGCCGAGCTCGCGGCCGAGCTCGGGGCCTGGGCGCTCGGCATGGTCTTCTACGAGCCGAGCCCGCGACGCTGCTCGGTCGACGAGGCGCTGCGGATTGCCTCGGCGCTGCGGCGCCGGGCCGCGCTGTGCGGCGTCTTCGTCAACGCGTCGCTCGAGGAGATCGAGCGGCGCAGCGACGAGCTCGGACTCGCGCTCGTGCAGCTGCACGGCGACGAGGGCCCCTCGTTCTGCGCCGAAGTGGCCCGCCGCACCGGTGCGCAGGTCGTCAAGGCGGTGCAGGTGGCCGGGCACGCCGACGTCCAGGACCTCGCTCGCTACCACGTCGACTACCACCTCGTGGACACCCGCCCGCCCCCGGCGGGCGGCGCATCGTTGCGCGGCGGCACGGGGGAGACCTTCGACTGGGATCTGCTCGCGTCGCGTCGCACCACCGTGCCGCTCATCCTCAGCGGTGGGCTGCGGCCGGAGAACGTCGGCGCGGCCGTTGCCGCCGTGCATCCGTTTGCCGTCGACACGGCGAGCGGCACCGAGGCGGCACCGGGGCGCAAGGATCCCGACCGGCTCCGGGCCTTCTTCGACGCGTTGCGCGCCCCCGGTGTCGGTGGACGCGGCGTGAGCATCGTCGAGCACCGTTTCGGCCCTTATGGCGGCCAGTACGTGCCCGAGACGCTCATGCCGGCGCTCGCCGAGCTCGAGGCGGCATGGGTGGCCACGCGCGACGCGCCCGACTACCGCGCCGAGCTCGCCGGCCTGCTGCGCGACTTCGCCGGCCGTCCGACGCCGCTGTACCACGCCCGGCGCCTGTCCGAGCGCGCCGGGCGTCCGATCTACCTCAAGCGCGAGGACCTCAACCACACCGGCTCGCACAAGCTCAACAACGCGCTCGGCCAGGCCCTGCTCGCGAAGCGCATGGGCAAGCGGCGGATCATCGCCGAGACCGGCGCCGGCCAGCACGGCGTGGCCACGGCAACCGTGTGCGCGCTGCTGGACCTGGAGTGCGTCGTCTACATGGGGGCCGAGGACACGCGGCGCCAGCGCCCCAACGTGCAGCGCATGGAGCTGCTCGGCGCGCGCGTGGAGGCGGTCGACGCCGGCGCACGCACGCTCAAGGAGGCGACCTCGGCGGCGATCCGCGACTGGGTCACGAACGTCGCACACACCCACTACGTGATCGGCTCGGCCGTCGGGCCCGCGCCGTACCCGGTGATCGTGCGCGACCTGCAGCGCGTCATCGGCGACGAGGCGCGTGCCCAGCTGCTCGAGCAGGCGGGGCGGCTGCCGGCGCGCGTGGTCGCCTGCGTCGGCGGCGGCTCGAACGCGATCGGGATCTTCACGGCGTTCCTCCAGGACGAGGGCGTCGAGCTCGTCGGCGTCGAGGCCGGGGGGAGGGCATCGACACCGACCGCCACGGAGCCCCGCTCACGGTCGGTGGGCGCGCGGGCGTGCTGCACGGCTCGCTGTCGGCGATCATGCAGGACGAGGAGGGCCAGATCACCGAGGCGCACTCGATCTCGGCCGGCCTGGACTACCCGGGCACCGGCCCGCAGCACGCGTTCCTGCGCGACAGCGGTCGCGCGCGCTACGTGGCCGCGACCGATCGCGAGGCGCTCGACGCCTTCCGCCTCGTGGCCCGCGCCGAGGGGATCATCCCCGCGCTCGAGACGGCCCACGCGTTCGCCTGGCTGCTCGCCCAGGACGACGGCGAGCTCGATCTGCTCTGCCTGTCCGGACGCGGCGACAAGGACCTCGCCGAGGTGCTCGCTCAGTCGTGAGCGGCGAGACGACCGTCGACCGGCGCCGAGCGCCTCGCGGGCGCGTTCGCCTCGGCCACCGGTCACGCCGCGCTCATGCCCTACCTGATGGGCGGCTTCCCGACGCTCGCGCAGTCGCAGGCGATCGGCGAGGCGTGCATCGCCGCGGGCGCCGACGTGCTCGAGCTCGGCGTCCCCTACTCGGATCCGCTGGCCGACGGGCCGGTCATCCACGAGGCCGGCACGCGCGCGCTGGCCGCCGGGGCGACCGTGGCCGGCGTGCTCGAGGTGGCCGCGGCGCTCTCGCGCGAGATCCCGGTCGTGCTCATGTGCTATGCGAACCTCGTGCTCGCCGCCGGCGTGGCGGACTTCGCGCGGCGGCTCGCCGACGCCGTCGCCGGCCTGATCGTCCCCGATCTTCCGCTCGAGGAGGCACCCGAGGTGCTCGCCGCGTGCGATGCGCACGGGCGTCGCGCTCGTGCCCCTCGTGGCCCCCACGACGCCGGACGAGCGCCTCGCGGCGATCGGGGCCCGCGCGCGGGGCTTCCTCTACACCGTGTCGGTCGTCGGTACGACCGGCGAGCGGGCGAGCCTGTCCGATCGCTACGCCGAGGTGATCGCGCGGGCCCGCGCTCGCACGTCGGTGCCGGTCGCGCTCGGCTTCGGGATCAGCACGCCGGCGCAGGCGCGCGAGGCGGCCGACGCCGGCGCCGACGGCGTCATCGTCGGCACCCGTCTCGTGCGCGCCGCCGCCGAGAGCGACGATCCCGCCGCCGCGGTCGGGACGCTCGTCGCCGAGCTGGCCGCGGCGCTGCGCGCCTGACCGCGGCGCGACGTGGCCGACCGCTAGGATTCGCGCTCGCCATGGGATTCATCATCTCCATCACCGCCGCCTTCGTCGTCTGGATCGTGCTCTGGGCGTTGGGCTGGAAGGGCCAGGACGCCGCGCTCATCACGGTGTCGATCGTGGTTGTCGCGGTGACGCTGCGGATCGCCTCGCAATACCTGCCCGGCCGGCGCTCATAAGCGCTAAAGGGCCCGCGGCTACAATCGTCGGCCGTGCCAGGCTCGGTATCGCGTCGATGACCTCCCTGCGTCGGCTCGCCATGCTCGCCCTGGCCGGGCTTGCGCCGCTGCTGACGGCGTGTGGCGCCGTCGTCAGCGCGACGCCGCCGAGCGCCGGACGCGAGCTGACGATCTTCTCGAGCCTGCCGCTGCAGGGGCCCAACGCGCAGGCCTCGCAGGCGCTCGTCAACGGCGAGAAGCTCGCGCTCGCGCAGGCGCACGGCCACGTCGGGCGCTTCGGCGTCAGCTACTACTCGCTCGACGACTCCGACCCCTCGACGCACGCCTGGAGCCAGGACCAGACCGCGGCCAACGCGAAGGTGGCGGCCCAGAACAACAGCACGATCGCCTACCTCGGCGACTACGACGCGGGCGCCACGGCGATCTCGCTGCCGATCCTCAACGACGCCGGGATCCTGCAGATCACCCCCGCCACCGGCTACGTCGGACTGACGTCGTCCCAGTACGCCGGCCAGGACGAGCCGGCCCGCTTCTATCCCACGAACACCCGCACGTTCGGGCGGATCGTGCCCAACGACCTCGTCCAGGGCGAGGCCGTCGCGAGCCTCATGCGCCACCTCGGCGTGCACAGCGTCTACATCGTCGACGATCTCGACCCGTTCGACGCCTCGCTCGCCGAGATCGTCGCCGCCGACGCGATGCAGGCCGGGATCACGGTCGCCGCGAGCGACACGATCGACACGACCGCCACCGACTATTCCGGGGAGGTCAAGAAGGTCCTGGCCAGCGGCGCCGGCGCCGTCTTCTTCGCCGGCGCGGCGAGCCCGGGCGCGGCCAAGCTGTGGCAGCAGCTGTACGCCGCCGACGGACAGCTGCACCTGATCGGCTCGAGCGCGTTCGACACCCCGACGTTCACGGCGTCGCTCGGCGACTCGGCGGCGAGCACCTACTACACGACTCCCTACCTGGCGCCGCACTCCTACCCGGTCGCCGCGCAACGGTTCTTCGCCGCCTACCAGCGCGCGTACGGCTACCCGGCGCCGGCGAACGCGCTCTACGGCTACGAGGCGATGCAGGCGGCGCTCCAGGCGATCGCGCGGGCCGGCGCCGACGGCGACGTGCGCGCCTCGGTGGCGGCCGCCTTCTTCGGGATCCACGACCGCAACTCCGTGCTCGGGCCGTACTCGATTCTGCCGAGCGGGGACACGACGATCTCCTACTACGCCGCCGATCGCGTCGTTGACGGTGCTCCCACCTTTTTCCTCAGACTCGATCTGCCACCCCCTCAGCGCCAGCGCCGCGGCGAGCGCCTCGGCGAGCATCGGGTAGCGGAACTCGTAGCCGAGGACGAGCGCCTGGGCCGGCAGCACGCGCGCGCCGGTCGTGACGATCTCGGCCATCTCGCCGTAGCAGCAGCTTGATCGCCAGCCCGGGAACGGGCGCGAACGCCGGCCGGTGCAGGGCCCGTCCGAGCGCGCGCGCGAACGCGGCGTTCGTGACGGGGTCGGGCGCGGTGGTGTTGAACGGCCCGATCCAGCGCTCGTCGTCGAGCGCGGCCATGAGCAGGCCGGTGACGTCCTTGCCATGGATCCACGGCCATGTACTGGCGCCCGCCGGCCACCGGACCGCCGAGGCCGAGCCGAAACGGCGGCAGCATCTTCGCGAGCGCGCCGCCGTGCGCGTCGAGCACGACGCCGGTGCGCATCTGGGCCACGCGCAGGCCGAGCTCGGCGCCGCCTGCGCCTCGCGCTCCCACTCCACGCACACCTGCGCGAGGAAGTCCTGCCCGGGCGGGGCGTCCTCGTCGATCGGCTCGTCGCCGTGCGGGCCGTAGTAGCCCACCGCCGAGCCGCGAGACGAGCACGCCCGGGCGCGTCCGTCGGCGTCGCGCAGCCCCGCGACGAGGTTCCGGGTGCCGATGACGCGGCTGTCGCGGATCGCGCGCTTGTGCTCGCGCGGTCCAGCGCTGCGCGACGTTCTCGCCGGCCAGATGCACGATCGCGTCGCGTCCGGACAGCGCCGCCGGCGGAGCCGGCTCGGCGAGCGGGTCCCAGGCGACGGCGTCGACGCCGAGCGCGGCCCGCGCGCGCTCGGGATTGCGCGACGAGCACGGTGACCTCGTCCCCGCGTGCGCTCAGCTCGCGCACGAGAGCGGCGCCGATGACGCCGGTTGCGCCCGTGATGGTGATGCGCATGGCTGCCTCCTCGTTCGCCGCGGACCGGCTGCGCCGGCTAGCTCGAGCCGTGCAGCCGACCCTCGTCCGCCGAGGCGTACCCGATCTGGCTGGGACCGACGCTCGCGGCACCGCTGGCCCGGGCCTGCTCGGCGACGGCGGCAGCCACGGCGGGAGCGACGTCCCGATTGAACACCGACGGGATGATGTACTCCTCGCGCAGCTCGCTATCCGTGACGATGTCGGCGATCGCGCGCGCCGCCGTGACCTTCATGTCCTCGGTGATCGACGTCGCGCGGACGTCGAGCGCACCGCGGAAGATGCCCGGGAAGCAGAGCACGTTGTTGATCTGGTTGGGATAGTCCGAGCGCCCCGTCGCCATGATCCGCACGTACTGCGCCGCCTCCTCCGGGCTGACCTCCGGGTTGGGGTTGGCCATCGCGAAGACCATCGCGTCGCGGTTCATCCGCTTCAGGGCCTCGGCGGGGAACACGCGCGCGCCGGACAGACCGATCAGCAGGTCCGTGCCGTCGATGAGGTCGGCCGGGGCGCCGGCTCGGCGCTCGGGGTTGGTCACCTCCGCGTACCAGCGCTTGACCGGGTTCATGCTGCCGTCGAGGTAGTCCTCGCGCTCGGTGTGCACCGCGCCGCGCGAGTCGGCGCCGATGATCGACGTCACGCCGGCCGACAACAGGATCTTGCTGACGGCGATGCCGGCCGCGCCGAGGCCGATCACGAGCACGTTGAGGTCCTGCAGGCGCCGGCCGGTCAGCTTGACGGCGTTGAGCAGGGCGGCGAGCACGACCACGGCCGTGCCGTGCTGGTCGTCGTGGAAGACGGGGATGTCGAGCTCTGCGATGAGGCGCTCCTCGATCTCGAAGCAGCGCGGGGCCGAGATGTCCTCGAGGTTGATGCCGCCGAAGCGCCGGCGCGATCCGCAGGACCGTCTCGACGATCTCGTCGGGGTCCTTCGTGTCGAGGCAGATCGGGAAGGCGTCCACCTCGGCGAACTCCTTGAACAGGCAGGCCTTGCCCTCCATCACCGGCATCGCGGCCCGGGGCCGATGTCGCCGAGCCCGAGCACCGCCGTGCCGTCGGAGACGACGGCGACCGTGTTGCGCTTGATCGTGTACTGGAATGCCTTGTCGGGCTCCTCGGCGATGGCCAGGCACACGCGCGCCACGCCGGGCGTATAGGCCATCGAGAGATCGTCGCGCGTCTTGAGCGGGTGCTTGTTGTGCTGCTCGATCTTCCCGCCGACGTGCATGAGGAACGTGCGGTCGGTGGTGTCGATCACCCGCGCGGACGGGAGCGCGTTGATCGCGGCGATGATCTCGTCCCAGTGCTCCTGCCCGGACGCGTCGACGGTGATGTCGCGCACCATCTGACCGTCGACGACCTCGACGAGGTCGACCGCGCCGATGATCCCGCCGGCGTGACCGATCGCGCTCGCGACCTGCCCGAGCATGCCGGGCTGGTCGTCGATCTCGACACGGATCGTCAGGCTGTACTGCGCGCTGGGTGTGGCGCTCACGGGGGTGTGCTCCTCGATCGTCGCGGCCGCCGGTCATGCGGCCGGGGGGTGATGTTATGGGGTCGAGCGCTGAGCGGGCCGGCTCGCCCCGGACGCACGACCGCGATGGCGCGCCCGCTCACTATTGTGAGCTGGTGGCCACCGACACGACACCGACGACCGCCAGCGCGACCAGCCGAGCGCAGACGGCGCCGACACCTGTTCCTGATCGACGGCAACAGCCTCGTGTATCGCGCCTTCTTCGCGCTGCCGGAGTCGATCGCCACGTCGACCGGTGTGCCGACGAATGCGATCTTCGGGTTCGCGTCGATGCTCGTGAAGATCGTGACCGAGTACGGCACGGTGCCGACGGTCGTCGTCTGGGACGCGGGCAGCTCGGGCCGGCGCGAGATCTATTCCGAGTACAAGGCCCAGCGGCAGTCGCGGCCCGACCTGCTGAAGACGCAGTGGCCGGCGATGGAGCCGCTCGCCGAGGCGTTCGGCTATCGCAACGTCGCGGTCGAGGGCTACGAGGCCGACGACGTGATCGCCTCGCTCGCCGAGCGTGCGCGGGCGGCCGGCGTGCCGGTGATGATCGTCACCGGCGATCGCGACGTGTTCCAGCTCATCGACGAGCAGGGCCTCGTGCGCGTGATGGCCACCGCGCGCGGGATCACCGACACGAAGATCTACGACCGCCAGGCGGTGATCGACCGCTACGGGATCCCGCCCGAGCTGATCCCCGACTTCTACGGCCTGAAGGGCGACACCTCCGACAACATCCCCGGCGTCCCCGGGATCGGGGATAAGACGGCCAGTGACCTCATCCAGCGCTTCGGGCCGCTCGAGGAGGTCCTCGCCCACGTCGACGACATCAGCGGGGCCAAGCGCAAGCAGAACCTCGTCGAGCATGCCGAGGACGCCCGGGTGTCCAAGCGCCTGGCCACGATCCAGCGCGACGTGCCGGTCGACTTCGACCCGCTCGCCGAGGTCGCGCGCGAGCCCGACCGTTCGCGCCTGCGCGAGTTCTTCCGCGAGTATGAGCTGCGCGACCCGCTCCGGCGGCTGGAGGAGGCGCTCGGAAGCGCCGAAGCCGCGGCCCCCGTGCCGGCGGCCGAGAAGCGGCTCGCCGCGCGGTTGATGCGAGGGCACGGTCGCGGACGTTGCGGCGTTCGCCGGCGACGAGCTTGCGGTGGCCCTGCGCGCCGCCGACGTGCCGCGAGGACGCGCTGTTCGCGGAGGGCTCGCCGTGGCGCTTTGCGGTGGCGGCCGGTGGGGCCGGCCTCCGGCGGGCGGCGTGACCGCAGTGCTCGCCGGCGACTGCGGCTCGCCCGCGGAGGTCGCACTCGCGTTGGCACGCGGCCGGTCGTCGCCCACGACGCGAAGGCACTCGGCATCGTGCCGCCCGGCCTCGCGCACGACACGCTGCTCGGCGCCTACCTGCTCGAGCCGGCCCGCCGCGGATACCCGTTCGCCGAGCTGTGCGAGGAGCGCGGGCTTGCCGCGGCCGTCGAGGACCCCGTGGCGGGCGACGCCGTGCTCGTCGGGGCGCTCGCCGCCGCGCAGCGAGCCGAGATCGCCGAGCGGGGGCTGCAGGCGCTCATGGACGACATCGAGCTACCGCTCGTCAGCGTGCTCCGCGACATGGAGCTCGCCGGGGTGCGACTGAACGTCCCGCGGCTCGAGGAGATCACCGCGCGCGTGCGCGACGAGGTGGCCGGCCTCGAGCAGGAGATCTTCACGCTGGCCGGGGAGGAGTTCGTCATCGGCTCGCCCCAGCAGCTCGGCTCGGTCCTGTTCGAGAAGCTCGGCCTGTCGCGCAAGCGGCGCGGCAAGACCGGCTACTCGACCGATGCCCGCGTGCTGCAGTCGATCCGCGAAGAGCACGAGATCATCCCCCGCGTCGAGCGCTGGCGCGAGCTCAACACGCTCGCCAAGACCTACCTCGACGTGCTGCCGGACATGGTCGACGAGCGCTCGCGCATCCACACGACGTTCCTGCAGGCGGTCGCGCAGACCGGGCGGCTGTCGAGCACGAACCCGAACATGCAGAACGTCCCCATCCGGACGCCGCTCGGCCGCGAGATCCGGGGCTGCTTCGAGGCCGATCCTCAGAACGTGCTCATCTCCGCCGACTACTCGCAGATCGAGCTGCGGGTGCTCGCCCACGTCGCCGACGAGCCGGTGCTCAAGGAGATCTTCCGCCGCGGCGAGGACGTGCACACGGCGACCGCCTCACAGGTCTTCGGAGTGCAGCCCGATGCGATCGACCCCGGCATGCGATCGAAGTCGAAGATGATCAACTACGGCATCGTCTACGGGCTGTCCGACTACGGCCTCGCCGACCGCCTGAACATCCCCCGCGAGGAGGCCAAGGCGTTCATCGACGCCTACCTCGAGCGCTTCCCGCGCGTGGCGGAGTTCATCGCCACGACGATCGAGAGCGCGAAGGAGCAGGGCCACGTGACGACGCTCTGGTGGCGCCGGCGTCAGATCCCCGAGCTGCGGGCGCGCAATTACCAGCTGCGCACCCTCGGCGAGCGCCTCGCCGTCAACACGGTCATCCAGGGATCGGCAGCGGACATCATCAAGCTGGCGATGGTCCGCACCCACCGCGCGCTGGCCGCGTCCGGCCTGGCCACGCGCCTCATCCTGACGATCCACGACGAGCTGCTGTTCGAGGGGCCGCCGGCGGAGGCGCCGGCGGCGCGCGAGCTCATCGAGCGCGAGATGGTGGGCGTCTGGGAGCACGACCCGCCGCTCGAGGTCGACGTCGGCACCGGCAAGAACTGGCTCGAGGCGAAGTAGGCGGTTCGGGCGTCGCCGGTCGGTCGGATGCGGACACGGCGCGGGCCGTGGGAGGCGAACCTCGGTGGCCTCGAACGGTGCACGGCACGCTCGCGCGACAGTTCCGTTACCGGGCGGACACGCGGCGTAACGCGCCCGGGCGCACTTGTGACGGTCGCGTCACCTACCGGCGGCAGGTGTGCTCGATTGGGCCCGCGCAGCGGGCATGAGGGAGCACACCCCTCGGAGCGCGGTCGCCGCGACCGACGCGCGGCACGTTCGCGCGACACTCCGAGCGCCCTCGGGCGCCCGCGGAGAACACCCTCATGCGGTCGCGGGCTCGGTCGCGCGCGCCTCGGCGGCGGTCGCGGCGGTCGCCGCCTCCGGACGCGCGCACACCATGCCCTCGCTGAATCCCTCCGCGCCGAAGCCAAAGGTCGCATTGAAGCGCGATCGCAGGTTCTCGAGCGCGACGAGGTTCACGAGCTCGACGAGCTCGTCGTCGCTGAACTGCTCGCGCAGCTGGGCGAAGAGGACATCGGGAACGTCGACCGGGGTGCGCGTCATGCCGACGGCAAGATCGAGCGCGAGCATCTGGCGTTCGTCGAAGTGCTCGCTGTCGCGGTAGCGCCACAGATCGAGCAGCTGGGCCTCGGTGACGCCGACTTCGCGAGCCAGGTGCGAGCCGATGTCGATGCAGAACTCGCAGTGCAAGAGCGCGGCCGCCTTGAGCTCGACGAGCGCTCGCACGACCCGGTCGACGCGGGCGTCGCGCTGTTGCGCCTTCTCGAACAGGACGTAGCCGAACAGCAGCCGCGGCCGGTGCGCGTACATCGCGACGGGGGAGACGTCGCGGCCGAGCTCGCGGCGCGTGAGCCGATACACGAAGCGCACGAACGGCCCAGCCTCGTTGTGCGGAACACCGGGTATGCGTGTCATGAGGGATCTCCTTGGGTGATGGCGTCCGACGGGGAGCGCGTCCACACGTTACCCTCGTAGTGGAACCCAGTAAAGGACCAGTTCAGTGGATGAAATGGGTACCACTTTCCCGCCGCGAGGGCCCGAGCTGCTCGTCCAGCTCGACCGCCATTCGCGCACGCCCCTCCGCGCGCAGCTCGAGGAGCGCTTGCGGGCGTCGATCCGATCCGGCCGCCTGGCGCGGGGCACGCGCCTTCCCCCGTCGCGGACGCTCGCCGGCGATCTCGGAGTGTCGCGGCGCCTCGTCGTCGAGGCGTATGCACAGCTGCTCGCCGAGGGCTACCTCCGCTCGCGCCACGGGGCCGGAACGTTCGTGGCCGATGCGGCGACGCCCGTGGCAACGGT
The DNA here is from genome assembly GCA_963819075.1 of uncultured Solirubrobacterales bacterium. GTDB lineage: Bacteria > Actinomycetota > Thermoleophilia > Solirubrobacterales > Solirubrobacteraceae > CAVQBJ01. The sequence goes on along the minus strand of CAWFUP010000008.1, from coordinate 255,399 downwards.
GTCCGGCAGCGCGCCTGCGCCGCCGCTCCGCTACGACTTCTTCCCGGGCTCACCGGACCTTGCCGGGTTCCCGCGCGTCGCGTGGGCGCGCGCGATGCGCGAGATGCTCAAGGGCACGCCCGACGCCCGGCTCGGCTACCCCGACCCGCGCGGCGCGCTCGAGCTGCGCCGCGCGATCGCCGCGCACCTCGGCCGGGTGCGCGGCGTCGTCGCCGACCCGGAGTCGATCGTGGTGTGCTCCGGGGCGGCGCAGGGGCTGGGGTTGCTCTCGCGCGCGCTGGCGGCCGGCGGCCCGCCGCTGATCGGCGTCGAGGACCCGAGCCTGCCCCACCTGCGGGCGATCCTGCTCGCGCACGGGGCTCGCCTGCTTGCGCTGCCGGTGGACGCCGAGGGCGTCACCCTCGACGCCCTCGGCGGCGCAGACGTACGCGCGGCGCTCATCACACCGGCGCACCAGTCGCCGCTCGGCGTCGCCCTCGCGCCGCACCGCCGCGCCGCACTGCTCGACTGGGCGGCCGGCGGCGAGCGCGTGCTGATCGAGGACGACTACGACGCGGAGTTCCGCTACGACCGCTCGCCGCTCAGTGCGCTCCAGGGTCTCGCGCCCGACCGCGTCGTGTATCTCGGGACAGCGAGTAAGACGCTCGCGCCCGCGTTGCGGCTCGGATGGATGGTCCTGCCCCGACGGCTCGTCGAGCCCGTGCTGACCGAGAAGGCGCTCGCCGACCACGGCTCCCCGACCCTCGATCAGCTCGCGCTCGCGCAGCTGCTCGAGCACGGGACCCTGGACCGCCACCTGCGCCAGGCCCGGCGGCGCTACGCCGCTCGCCGCGACGCGCTCGTGGCCGCCGTCGCCCGCCACCTGCCGGGCGCATGCGTGACGGGCGTGGCCGCCGGGCTGCACGCCGTGGTGCGTCTGGCCGCGGCCGTCGACGGCGTCGCGCTCGTGGAGGCGGCCGCCGCCCGGTCGGTCGGCGCCTATCCGCTCGGCTTCTGCTATCTCGAAATCCGGCGCCGCCACGACGAGCTCATGCTCGGCTATGCCAACCTCGACGAGCCGGCGATCGACGAGGGCGTGCGGCGCCTCGCCGAGGCCTACGCGACGGTGACGGCGGCGCGCGCCGGCACCGCGGCGTGAGCGCGCGGCGCGCCGGCGAACGCCGGCGGCGCGATCTCGAGATAGTGATCGAACATCCAGCGCACCGTCTGCGGGCGGCTGATCGCGGCCATGAGCGCGCTCAGCAGGCGGGTGCCGCCGGTGCGCCCGACGAAATGCTGGCCGTTGAGCAGCCCGCGGTACTTCCAGGCGTGCCCGGCGCTGAACGCGCCGTAGCGGCCGAGCGCCAGCTCGGGCGTGGCGGCGCCGTGCACGACCGACCGCAGCTCGCGCCCGCAGGCGATCCCGAAGTACAGCGCCGTCCGGATCCCCTCGGCGGTGAGCGGCAGGCAATGCCCGGCCGAGTCGCCGACGAAGAAGACGCCGCGGTCGACGGCGGGGCGGAGCTGATGCGGGATCCAGTTGCCCTGGTAGCCGAGCGGCGGCACAGAGAGGTCCTCGGCGAGCCGCAGCGTCGGCTGCTTGACGTGATCGCGAGGCTCGAAGGAGCCGACACCGACGCGCAGCTCGTCGCGGGCCGGGAAGCTCCACGCGTATCCAGCCCTGATGTAGCGCGGGTCGATCCAGATCTCGAGGTCTTCGCCGGCGGCCGGGGGATGGACCTCCAGCCCGCGCGACAGGCGCACGGATCCGCGCTCGCCATCCGCGCCACGCGTCGTGCCCGCGTGGGGCGGTGCGATCGGTGCTCGCCCGTCGAGCACGCGCTTCCAGCCGAGCGCGTCGACGACGAGTGGCGCGCGGATGTCCCCGCGGTCGGTGTGCACCGTGTGCAGCGCCGAGCCAGTGAGCGGCCCGCCGCCGCCGAGGCGTCCGCTGAAGCGGCTGACACCGTCGACCTTCGCGGTTTCGAACTCGGCGTCACCCTGACCCTGCAGGGCCGCGCACAGCTCGCGGTAGTCGAAGGTGGAGAACGTCCACGGGAGGCGGAAGCGGAACGTGCGCTGCGGCGTATGGGCGACCAGCGTGTCGAACGTCTGGCGGATCGAGTCCTCGAGCTCGAGCGTCCGCAGCCATTCCGTCGGTGCGGCGCACGCCGACGTCTGGCGCTCGCCGACCTCGTAGCGGTCGACGACGAGCACCTCCGCTCCGGACCCCGCCAGCTCGCGGGCGACAGCGAGACCGGCGAAGCTCGCGCCGCAGACGAGAACGTCGCAGTCGCGCTCCAGGCGGGTCCGCTCGGCGCCGCGCTTGGTGGCTCGCACTGGCATCGCGCGACAATGATACGAGCGCCGCTCGCGCGGCCGCCCGGGCCGCGCGGCGGGGTGTGCTCAGCCTCCTCTGCGCTACGCTTCGGCGAGTGCAAACTGTGATCGAGAACCCGCAGGCGAAGGTCGTTGAGGGGTCAGGCGGCCTCCTCCTGGAAATCGACGGCCAGATCGTCCCCAATTACGACGCGACCATCCACCCCTTCGAGGAGGGCGAGGTCGTCACCGGAAACGTAGTCCGGATCGACAAGGACGAGGTCCTCGTCGACATCGGCTACAAGTCCGAAGGCGTCATCCCAGCGAACGAGCTGTCGATCCGCAAGTCGGTCGATCCGCACGAGGAGGTGGCGCTCGGCGAGGAGGTCGACGCGCTCGTCCTCACCAAGGAGGATCAGGACGGCCGGCTGATCATGTCGAAGAAGCGCGCCCGCTTCGAGAAGGCATGGCGGCGCATCGAGGCGGCGGCCGAGTCGGGCGAGCCCGTCGAGGGCACCGTCATCGAGGTCGTCAAGGGCGGCCTCATCATCGACCTCGGGGTGCGCGGCTTCCTGCCCGCCTCTCTCGTCGACATCCGCCGCGTGCCGAATCTCGACGAGTACCTCGGCACGAAGATCGAGACAAAGGTCATCGAGCTCAATCGCTCCCGTAACAACGTGGTCCTCTCGCGCCGCGCCGTGCTCGAGGAGGAGCGCAAGGAGGTGCGCCAGCAGATCCTCGACCGTCTGCAGCCGGGCCTCGTCGTCGAGGGCCAGATCTCCAACATCGTCGACTTCGGCGCGTTCGTCGACCTCGACGGCATCGACGGGCTCATTCACATCTCCGAGCTGTCGTGGTCGCACGTCAACCACCCGAGCGAGATCCTCTCGATCGGCGACACCGTCAAGGTGAAGGTGCTCGACATCGACCGTGATCGCCAGCGGATCTCGCTCGGCCTCAAGCAGACGCAGGAGGATCCGTGGCAGCGCGTCGTCGACACGTACAACGTCGGCGATGAGCTCGAAGGCAAGGTGACCAAGGTCGTCACGTTCGGCGCGTTCGTCGAGATTCTCGACGGCGTCGAGGGCCTCGTCCACATCTCCGAGCTGGCCGCGCACCACGTCGAGAACCCGCGCGAGATCGTGCAGCCGGGCGATGAGATCCGCGTGAAGATCCTCGAGATCGACTCCGAGCGCCGCCGCCTCTCGCTGTCGGCCAAGCGCGTCGAGGGACAGCAGCTGCCGCTGCCGCGCGCCGCCGCCCCGGCCGGTGAAGGCGCTGAGGCTCCGGCCGGTGACGCGAGCGAAGCACAGGCCACCGGCGACCCGCTGACCGCCAACGCGAGCGGTGAGGCCGCCGTCGCCGAGGCGACGTTCGAGCCGGCGCCGGCCGAGACCGCTCCCGCCGAGACCGCCGCCGCGGAGGCCGAGACCGCCGCCGCGGAGGCCGAGACCGCCGCCGCGGAGGCCGAGACCGCCGCCGCGGAGGCCGAGACCGCCGCCGCGGAGGCCGAGACCGCCGGCGCGGAGACCGCTCCCGCGGAGACCGCTCCCGCGGAGACGGCTCCCGCGGAGGCCGAGACCGTCGCCGCAGAGACTCAGCCCGTGGCCGAGGCGCCGAGCGCCGATCCGGCCGCCGAGGCGTCGGGCAACGGCGTCGCCCCCGCCGTCCCGGTGCCGAGCGCCGAGGGCGACGGATCGCTCGATCCCACCGGCGAGCCCTCCCAGAGCTAGCACCGCCGCGCACGCCGCCGGCTCGAGAGCGAAAGGCGTCGACGCGATGCACGCCGGCTCGCCAGCGGTTTCGCCGCTCGTCGGGCTGACCGGCGGGCTCGGGGCCGGCAAGTCGACCGCCCTGGCCGCGCTCGAGCGTCTCGGCGCCGCGGTGCTGTCCACCGACGCCGTCGTGCGCGAGCTATACGACGGCGACCCAGTGCGCGACGCGGTGCGCGAGCGTTGGGGCGACGACGTCGTGCCCGGCGGCGCGGTCGACCGCGATGCCATCGCTCGGCGTGCCTTCTCGGACGAGGACGAGCGCCGCTGGCTCGAGGGGCTGCTGTGGCCGCTCGTCGGCGCCCGCGTCCTCGAGTGGATCGCCGAGGTGCGCGCGCGACCGGCGGCGCCGCGCGCGGCGGTCGTCGAGACGCCGCTGCTGTTCGAGGCCGGGATGGAGGGCGCCTATGACGTGACGATCGCCATCGTCGCTCCGGAGGCGCTGCGCCGCGAGCGTGCCCGCGACCGCGGGCACGAGCTCGTCGACGAGCGGGTCGCGCGGCAGCTCCCGCAGAAGGAGAAAGCACGGCGGGCGACGTTCGCGGTGGTCAACGACGGCAGCGTGGCCGACCTCGAGGCGAAGTTGTCGACCATCCTTGAGAAGCTTGTGCGATGAGCGCGAGGCCGCGCAGCCCACGACCGCCGGGCCGGGTGTACCGCGCGGATCGGTCGACGCGCCCGCGCGCCGCCGCCGTTGGGCCGGCGCAAGCGCGCCGACGGCGCCTCGGCGTGCTCGCCGCCCTCGTGGCCACGGCGCTCATCGTGGCGTGGGTCGCACCGATGATCGACCACGTGGTGCGCGACCTCACGCTCCCGCTGAGCGATCAGGGCATCATCCGCCAGCAGGCGCGCGAGAAGCACCTCGACCCCGCCCTCATCGCGGCGGTCATCTTCGCCGAGACGAAGTTCCAGGCACGCACCTCGCCAACCGGCGCGGAGGGCCTGATGCAGATCGAGCCGGCGACCGCGCGCTTCCTGGCGCACCTGTCGGACGGATACGACTTCACGATCGGCGATCTCGGCACGCCGGCGATCAACATCGCCTACGGCAGCTACTACCTGCGCTACCTGCTCGACCACTACAACGGCAACGAGATGCTCGCGGTGGCGGCGTACAACGGGGGGCTGGCCAACGTCGATAGCTGGGTCGCCGCCGCGCAGGCGCAAGGACACGCGCTGACCGTCGACGAGATCCCGTTCGCCGAGACGCGCGCCTACGTCAATCGGGTGCTCGGGGCGCAGCGTGAGTATCGAGCCGACTACGCCAGCCAGCTCGGTCTGTCCTAGCCGAACCCGCGGCTCATCCAGCCGTTATGCTCGCGAGCGCGAGCCACGGGGCGCTCGCGCCGTCATGAGCGACACGCGACCACCGCACCACTTCGAGGTGGCCGCGCGAGTCCCGGCCCGGATGGTCTGATGGGGCTGTTCGCGGCCTGGGTCAGCTTCCCCGTCCTGCTGGCCGTGATGGCCTACGGCGTGGGGGCGCTCGTGCAACTGGCCAGCGGGCGGCGGTTGCCGCTCGGGGTACGGCTGCCCTGCGGGCTGGCGCTGATCATCGCCGTGATGGACCTGTTCACCCGGACGACGGCCACGGCGCACCTCGCCGTGGCTGCCGTTGTCACCCTCGCGGTGGTCGGGCTCGGTGTGGCGGTCTGGACCCGCGTGCGCGCCGGGGGCGGCCCGCGCTGGCCGCGGCCGCCGGCCGGCGTGTTCGCGGCGCTCGGCGTGTACGCGCTGTACGCGGCGCCGATCGTGCTCTCGGGCGCCGCGACCTGGTCGGGCTTCTTCCAGCTCGACGACACGGCCAACTGGCTCTCGGTGGTCACGCGCGCGCTGTCGGCCGGCCGCACCCGGGCCGGCCTGCCCGCCTCCGCGTATGACGCGGTGCTGTTCAACTACCTCGTCACGGGATACCCGCTCGGCGCCTTCCTGCCCCTCGGCCTCGGGCACGCGGTGCTCGGCGAGGACGTCGCCTGGCTGACGGATCCGTGGATGGCCTTCATGGCGGCGATGCTCGTGCTGGCGCTCAGCTACGGGGCGCGACGGGCGCTTCCCCGAGCGCCGGCCTGGCAGCCCGCTCTCATCGCCGGGCTGGCCGCTCTGTCGGCCCTGCTGTACGGCTATTACCTGTGGGGCGGCATGAAGGAGCTCGCGGACGCGTTCCTGATCGCCACGTTCGCGGTATCTCTGCCGCTCGTGCTCGAGGAGAAGGCCCGCGTCCGAGCTGCCATCCCGGCCGTGGTGGCGCTGTGGGGGCTCGTTGCCGCCGAGAGCCCGGGTGGCCTGGTGTGGGTCGGCCCCGGCACGCTCGTCGCCTTCGGCCTGCTGACCTGGCATCGGCGCGCGCGCAGCACGGCGCCGACCGTCGCGCCGGCCGTCGCCGTCGACGCCTCGCCGCAGGCTACCGGGGCCGCAACCCCCGCGGAGGCCGCGAAGCCCGCCGCGAAGCCCGCGAATGCCTCGAGGGGCAAGCGCGAGGGCTCCCAGGCGGCGCGGGTCACGCCACCCGCGCGACGAGCGAGCGGAGCGCCGGCGAGCATGGCGAGCACGCGCCGGCGCACGGGCGCGGGCGGCCAATCGCGGTGGTCGGGCGGCCGGCGGCGCGAGCCGGCACGCTGGCGCGCGCTGCTCGACGACGCGCGCGGGCGAGTGGCCGACGCGCGCGGGCGGGCGGCCGACGGGCCCGGCGCCGGAGCGTGGCTGGCCGGACTGTCGACCTCGAGCCGCCGTCTCGCGGCGGCGGCGATCATCATCGCGCTCGGCGGGCTGGTGCTCGCGCTACGCCCGGGTGGCTGGGTGAACACGTTCCACGCGGTGCTTACCGCCGGCGGCGCGGTGGGGGTCGGCGACCTGCACCAGCCGCTCAACCCGGTCCAGGTGGCCGGGATCTGGCCCAATGGCGACTTTCGCAACGCGGCCTCGCCGCTTGGGCTGACCTACGTGCTCATCGCCGTAGCCGTGATCGGTGCCATCGCGGGTCTCGTGCTGTGCGTTCGCCGCCGTCGGACCGAGGTCGTCCTCTACCTCGCGTGCACGATCACCGGAGCGGCGATCGTCTACGTGTTCGCGTCGGCGTGGATCGGGGCCAAGGCCCTGGCCGCGGCGTCGCCGGCCGTGCCGTTCGCGGCCCTCATCGCCGCGTTCATGCTGCTCGGCCGGCGCCGCTGGCTCGGCGTCGGCCTGGCGGTCGTGGTGACCGGCGGCATCCTGTGGTCGGACGCGCTCGGCTATCACGACGTGTGGCTGGCCCCGCGCGCGCAGCTGGCCGAGCTCATCCAGGTCGATCGGCGGATCGCCGGCCGCGGACCGACCCTCGTCCCCGACCCCGAGGTCTTCGCCGTCCGCTACTTCCTGCGTGACGGTGCGCCCGAGTCACCCGGCGAGGTGCGCTCGCGCACCGACCCGCTCATCAACGGGCAGACGCTGCCCACCGGTGGCTACGCCGACCTCGACGAGCTCTCGCTCGGCTCGGTGCTGCAGTACCCGACGATCGTGCTCCACAAGTCGCCAGCCAACAGCCGGCCGCCGTACCTGTACCACCTCACCTACGACGGTCGCTACTGGCAGGTCTGGCAGCGTCCGTCCGGGGCGCGGAGCGCGATCGTCAGCTACGCCCCGCTCGGCAGCGTCGTCGCCCCCGGAAGCGTGCCGGTCTGTCGTGGCCTGCTCGCGCTCGCCCGCTCACCCGGGGTGCGCCGCCTCGTCGCGGCCCCCGTGACCAACCCGATCGTGGTGGGCACCGCCACCGGCACGCAGCCGGCCAGGTGGAACGATCCCGCCTTCGGCGGGCACTACAGCGCACTCGCCGGCCCGGGCACGGCCCGCTTCCCGGTCTCGGTACCGACCGCCGGGCGCTACAACGTGTGGCTCCGAGGGACGAGCCGGCCGCTGACGATCGTCTCGATCGATGGCCACCGCGTCGGGGCGGTGCGCGACGACATCCAGCGCGAGCTCCAGTACATCGAGTTCGGCACGGTGACCCTGTCCGCGGGCACGCACACGGTGGCCCTCCAGCGCCCCGGCGGTCAGCTGCTCGACCCCGGGGTCGGCGGGCACACCGACGAGGTCGGGCCGCTCGAGCTGCAGCCCGACGTCACGCCGGCGCCGCTCGTCTACGTCGGCCGTCTGCGGCGGGAACGCTCTGCGGGCGCACGCTCGACTGGGTCGAGGCACTCGGGTCCTGATCGACCCGGCGCGGCCGGCGGCGCTCAGCCGACGCGGCTGCCGAGCTCGGCATCGACGTCGGGCGCCAGCAGCACGACGCCGCGGCCGGGGTCGACCGCGCCGAGCACGAGCACCTCCGAGGCGAACGGGCCGACCTGCCGCGGCGGCAGGTTGACGACGCCGACGACGAGCCGCCCGATGAGCGCCTCGCGCGCGTAATGGGTGATCTGCGCCGAGGACCTGCGCAGCCCCAGCTCGGGTCCGAAGTCGATCGTCAGCTTCCACGCCGGCCGGCGCGCCTCGGGGAAAGGAGAGACCTCGACGACGCGCCCCACGCGCATGTCGACGGCGGCGAAGTCGTCGGTCGTGATCACCGCGCGATCCTAGACACCCGACCGGGCCCCGCCGTGTGCCCCAGGAACGCATCCGCACCATTACATTCGCTTAACAGTCGGGGAAGTCCCAATTTGCAGGAAAGACTCGATCCGTGGCCGAAGTGTCGTCACGCGAAGGACCCGCTGGCTATTGCCTGTCGTGAGAGGCGGGAATACGCTGGCGTCCTGCCCTGGCGGGCGGAGCCCTGCAACCGAAGAGGAGTGTTCAGTTTGTTCAAGAAGGCATCAGTTGGCTGCGTGCTCGCCGCCGGTGTCGTCGCGCTCAGCGCGTGCGGCAGCAGTAGCAGTAGTACGACCAGCTCAAACGCGACGGCCAGTGGCTCGAAGACCGTCGACATCTACTCGAGCCTCCCGCTGCAGGGCGCCTCGAGCGCTCAGACGGTCCCGCTCGTCAACGGCGCCAAGCTCGCGCTCGCGCAGGCCGGCGGCCACGCCGGCCAGTTCACCGTCGTCTACAACTCGCTCGACGACTCGACGGCCCAGGCCGGCAAGTGGGACCCGGGCCAAACGGCCTCGAACGCCCGCAAGGCGGCCGAGGATCCGAAGGCCGTCTACTACATCGGCGAGTTCAACTCGGGCGCGAGCGAGGTCTCGATCCCGATCCTCAACGAGGCGGGCGTCCCGCAGGTCAGCCCGGCTAACACGTACGTCGGCCTGACCACCAACGATCCGGGCAGCGCGCCGGGCGAGCCGCAGAAGTACTACCCGACGGGCAAGCGCACGTACCTGCGCATCGTCCCCATCGACACGATCCAGGCGGCCGCGGACCTCATCGCGATGAAGAACGCCGGCTGCACGAAGATCGCAGTGGCCAACGACAAGGAGGCCTACGGCTCCGGCCTGGCCACCCTGCTCGAGCTGCAGAAGGCCAAGTACGGCCTGACGATCACCAGCAACACCGGCATCGACCCGACGGCGCCGAACTTCCGCTCCTACGCCTCGACGATCAAGGCGCAGGGCGCCGACTGCTTCATCTTCGCCGGCATCGTGGCCAACGGCGGCGTGCAGATCACCAAGGACGTCGCCGCGGCCATTCCGGGCGTGAAGATCTTCGGCCCGGACGGCATGTGCACGAGCACGTGGACGAACGCGAAGATGGGCGGCGTGCCGGCGAGCCTCGATCCGCAGATCCAGTGCACCGTGGCTACGCTGAACCTCACCGCCTATCCGGGCGGTAAGACGTTCCTGGCCGCGTACAAGGCGGCGTACCACACGGTGCCCGATCCGTACGCGATCTACGGCTACGAGGCGATGAAGCTCGGGGTCGACACGATCGCGAGCCTCGGCGCCAATGGCGACAGCAAGTCGGCCGTCCTCGCTGCCCTGTTCGCGACGAAGTCGCGCAACTCGGTGCTCGGGACGTACGGGTTCAACTCCAACGGCGACACGACACTGACGTCCTACGGCCTCTACAAGGTCGGCTCGGACGGCAACCCGGTCTTCTACAAGACCATCACGCCGGCCGGCTGATCGGTGTCAGTCAGCCACGGCCGCAGGGGAGGGGGCGTTCGCGCCCCCTCCCTCGGCCGCGGACCGCGACGGTGAGCGGCTGGTGACGTGGAAGCCAAGAGCCTGCCTCAGCCGCTTCCGCCGTCGCTCACCCGGCCGCTCGACGCCGTGCGCCGCCGGAGCGGGCGCTGGGCGCTCCCGATCGCGCTGGCGATCCTTCCGGTCGTCTACGGGCTTCAGGACCTCATCTCCGGCTACACGGTGTCGGTCAACGGCCACCCGGTCGTCTACCACAACCTGACCCAGCTGGGGCAGAACCTTGTCGAGGGCGTCTCCAACGGAGCGATCTGGGCGCTCATCGCGATCGGCTACACGCTCGTCTACGGGATCATCGAGCTGATCAACTTCGCCCACGGCGACGTCTTCATGATCGGCTCGTTCACGGCCGCCGGCTTCTGGGGGTCGATCGGACTCGGCCTCACGACCGGCCCCCTCGGCCTCGTGCTCGGGCTGCTGCTGACGCTCATCATCGCGATGGCCACCACCGGCTCGCTCAACGTGCTCATCGAGCGCGTGGCCTACCGGCCACTGCGCAACGCGCCCAAGCTCGCGCCGCTCATCACCGCGGTCGGCTTCTCCTTCATCCTGCAGAACGTCGGGCTGCTGTGGCTCGGCCCGTCGCCGGTCGGCGTCCCCGACCTCATCAACGAGAACCACGCCATCGTCGACATCCACGGGATCGTCATCCGCAACGCCGACGTCCTCGCCGTCGGCGTGACGGTGCCGCTGGTCATCGTGCTCGCCTGGTTCATCTCACGCACGCGCGCGGGCCGCGCGATGCGCGCCACGGCCCAGGACCCCGAGGCGGCGCGACTGATGGGGATCAACGTCGATCGTACGATCTCGCTGACCTTCCTCATCGGCGGGATGCTCGCCGGGGCGGCCGGGCTCGTGTACGCCCTCTACGAGACGACCGTGTGGTACTTCCAGGGGTTCGAGGCCGGTCTGATCGCGTTCACCGCCGCGGTCATGGGTGGCATCGGCAACGTGCGCGGCGCCGTGCTCGGCGGCATCATCATCGGCTGCATCCAGCAGATCTCGGACTTCCGCATCGGGCCGCAGTGGACCGACGCGGTCGTATTCGCCTACCTCATCGGGATCATGGTCCTGCGCCCGCGCGGACTGCTCGGCGAGGAAACGAGGGAGGCCGGGTGAGCGAACTGCGCGCCCAGTTTCAGGAGTGGCGTGCGGCGCTGCGGTCGCGGCTGCCGCCGTGGTGGTCGCGGGCGCTGGCCGGGGCGCTGCTGCTGTTCGGCGTGGTGTTCCCGCTCCTGTTCTCGCAGGTCTCGGACTTCCTCAACGCGACGATCATCGCGCTCACCTACGTCGTCTTCGCGCTCGGGCTGAACATCGTCGTCGGCTTCGCCGGCCTGCTCGACCTCGGCTACGTCGCGTTCTTCGCGCTCGGCGCCTACACCGTGGGGTGGCTCGGCTCGGGCTTCTTCTTCAAGGCGAACGTGCACGTGCTCGTCTCGAGCTTCGCCGCCTCGCTGCCCGGCGTGCACCTGAACTTCGTCCTCGTCCTCATCGCCGCGGTCATCATCACCTCGGTCGCCGGGGTCATCATCGGCGCGCCGACGCTGCGCCTGCGCGGCGACTACATCGCGATCGTGACCCTTGGCTTCGGGGAGATCGTGCGCGTCATCGCGGTCAACGGTCAGGACATCCACGTCTTCGGCGGCGGCCAGACGCTCACGGCCGGGGAGATCGGCATCACCCCGGTGGACCCCGTGTACTTCCCGGGCATCGGCAGCTTCGATCAGCTGCACCTCAGACCGTGGTACTGGCTCGTGTTCGTGCTCGTGTGCATCGTGCTGTTCGTGAACGTGCGCCTGCGCGACTCGCGGCTCGGCCGCGCCTGGGTCGCGCTGCGCGAGGACGAGGTGGCGGCGGTCTCGATGGGGATCCCGCTCGTGCGCACGAAGCTGCTCGCCTACGCGACCGGTGCCGCGTTCGGGGGTATGGCCGGCGCGTTCCTCGGCGCCTACTACAACGAGGTCAACGCCGACCAGTTCGCGTTCGGCTTCTCGATCTTCGTGCTCGCGATGGTCATCGTCGGCGGCCTCGGATCGATCTGGGGCGTGACGCTCGGCGCGCTGTTGCTGTCCTACATCAACTACTACCTCATCCCGCAGGTGCTCAACAACCTGCCGTCGGACTTCGGGATCAACTTCCAGCTGACGGACGTCGAGTTCGGCATCTTCGGCTTCCTGCTCGTGTTCGTCATGGTCCTGCGGCCGCAGGGACTGCTGCCCGAGCGAAGACGCCAGATGGAGCTCGTCGAGGGCATCGGCGAGGTCGAGATCCAGGAGCCGATCGCATGAGCGCCGCCGCCGCTCCGCCGGCCACGGACGCGATCATGACGGCCGAGCACGTCGTCAAGGAATTCGGCGGCCTCGTCGCCGTCAACGACGTCTCGGTGGTCATCCCGCGCCGCTCGATCGTCTCGATCATCGGGCCCAACGGCGCCGGCAAGACGACGTTCTTCAACATGCTCACCGGGCTGTACAAGCCGACGGGCGGGCGCATCAGCTTCGAGGGTCGCGACGTCACGCGCGCGCGCCCGGACATCATCACGAAGGCCGGGGTGGCGCGCACCTTCCAGAACATCCGCCTGTTCGCCGCGATGACGGCGCTCGAAAACGTCATGGTCGGCCGCAACGCGCGGCTGCGCACCGGCCTGTTCGGAGCCATCGTGCGCACGCCCCGAGCGCGCCGCGAGGAGCGCGAGGTGCGCGAGCGTGCCCGCGAGGTGCTCGACTACGTCGGCGTCGGCCGCGGTGTCGACCGGCTGGCCACGAACCTGTCCTACGGCGATCAGCGTCGCGTGGAGATCGCTCGCGCGCTGGCGTCGGATCCGAAGCTGCTGCTGCTCGACGAGCCGACGGCCGGGATGAACCCACGCGAGTCCGAGGAGCTGACGGAGTTCATGCGCCGCATGCGCGACGACCTGTCCCTGACGATCCTGCTCATCGAGCACGACATGCGCGTCGTGATGGGCGTGTCCGAGCGCGTCACCGTCCTCGACCACGGGGAGAAGATCGCCGAGGGCGACCCGCCGGCGGTGCGCGCCGATCCGCGCGTCATCGAGGCCTACCTCGGTAAGCCGACCGGAGGCGATTGACGTGGCCGCCACGCTGCTCGAGGTGCAGGACATCCACACCTTCTACGGGAGCATCGAGGCGCTCAAGGGCGTCTCGCTCACCGTCGGCGAGGGCGAGGTGGTCACCCTCATCGGCTCCAACGGCGCCGGCAAGTCGACGACGCTGCGCTCGATCGCTGCCCTCTCGCGCGCCCGCGCCGGCTCGATCCGCTTCGACGGCCGCGAGATCTCCCGCCTGGCGCCGCAGGAGATCGTGTCGCTCGGCATCGCGCTGTCACCCGAGGGGCGCCACTGCTTCCACCGAATGACCGTACGGGAGAACCTCGATCTCGGCGCATACCTGCGCAAGGGAGACACCTCCGCGGACCTGGAGCGCGTGTTTGCCCTTTTCCCCAGGCTGCAGGAGCGCGAGCGCCAGAAGGCGGGCACGATGTCCGGCGGTGAGCAGCAGATGCTCGCGATCGGCCGCGCGCTCATGGCCCGCCCGCGACTGCTGCTGCTCGACGAGCCGTCGATGGGCATCGCGCCGATCCTCGTGCAGCGCATCTATGAGACGATCGCCGAGATCAATCGCGGTGGCGTGGCGATCCTCCTCGTCGAGCAGAACGCCAACTACGCGCTCGACGCCGCCCGCCGCGGCTACGTGCTCGAGACCGGCCGCGTCGTAATCGCGAGCGAATCGGCGAGCCTGCGCGACGACCCCGAGGTCCAGCGGGCCTACCTCGGCGCATGACCATGCTGGCCGCCACCGGGATCATCGGCGCGAAGGCGCTGTACCTGCTGTTCATCTGGCTGCTCTCGGCGGCCGGCGCGGCGTGGCTGGCCGACCGCAAAGGGTACGGCGAGCGCCTCGGCCTCGCCGCCGGACTGCTGCTCAGCTTCGTCGGCCTGCTGCTCGTGCTGCTCCTGCCCGGCCGGCCGGGCTCGGCCTGGAAGATCGACGGGCCGCTGCCGCGGCGCCGGCGGGGCTGAGCGGCGCGGGGCCGCAACGGCCCTTGCACGACCAGTCCCTCGCGACGTCGATGTGTCGAGTGCGGCGCGCCGTTCCTCCTCGGCCGCGCCGTGCCGGTCGATGGCGCGCGTACCCGACCGATCGGAGCTCGCCGTGACCTCACGCCCGTTCACATTCCGTCCTCGCCTCGTCGCGCTTGCCGCGCTGGCCGGAGTCTGCGTGGCGCAGGCCGCGCTTCCCGCCAGCTCGGGCGCGGCGACGTCGCGGTGCATGCCGAGCACGAGCGACACCGCGGCGATGGAGCTCGCCCGCGTCGCCCAGGTCACGGCGGAGACCTACGGCACCGACAACCTCGGGTCCTTCGCGGGCCTCAGCCCGGCGGTGATCCACCGCTACGAGACCACCATCCCGATTCGACCCTCACATGGCCCGCCGTATCTCAGCTACGCGACGGGCTCGAAGACCGGCTACGAGGTCGTCGCCACCGCCGGCGCCAACACCTTCACGATCCGTCGTGATCGAAGCGGATCCATCTCGCGCACGTGGCGCGGGAGCATGGGGCCGGGGTGCGTCTCCAACGGCAGCGGCACCTGGTAGCGACCTGACCCACCCGCGCCGGCGGCCGGCTCGGCTAACGTGACCGGGTATGCCGCCGTTCAAGCTCGACTCCGCCTTCACGCCGACCGCCGACCAGCCGCGGGCGATCGAGCAGCTCGCCGAGGGCCTCGGGCGGGGCGACCGCTTCGAGACGCTGCTCGGGGCGACGGGCACGGGCAAGACGATGACCATGGCCGGCGTCATCGAGGCCGTCCAGCGTCCGACGCTCGTCATGGCCCACAACAAGACGCTCGCCGCGCAGCTGTGCAACGAGTTCCGCACGTTCTTCCCCGACAACGCCGTCGAGTACTTCGTCTCCTACTACGACTACTACCAGCCCGAGGCGTACGTCCCCTCCCGTGATCTCTACATCGAAAAGGACTCCGCGATCAACCAGGAGGTCGATCGCCTGCGCCACGCCGCTACCGCGGCGGTGTTCGCACGGCGGGACGTGATCGTCGTCGCCTCGGTGTCGTGCATCTTCGGCCTCGGGTCACCGGAGACGTACGAGATGAACATGCAGATTCTGCGCCGCGGAGAATATGTCGACCGAGACCAGCTGCTGCGCAAGCTCGTCTCGATCCAGTACACGCGTAACGACAGCGCGCTGTCCCGCGGCACGTTCCGCGTCCGCGGGGAGACGCTCGAGGTCTTCCCGGCCTACGCGGAGACCGCCTTCCGGGCCACCCTGTTCGGGGACGAGGTCGAGCGCCTGCAGCACTTCGACCCGCTCACCGGCGAGCTCATCGCCGACGACCTCGAGCACGTGGCCATCTGGCCGGCCACGCACTACAACGTCAAGGAGGGCACGATCGAGGGCGCCGTGGCCGAGATCGGGCGCGAGCTCAACGAGCGCTGCGAGCAGCTCGAGTCCGAGGGCAAGCTGCTCGAGTCCCATCGCCTGCGCCAGCGCACGCAGTACGACATGGAGATGCTGCGTGAGATGGGCTTCTGCTCGGGGATCGAGAACTACTCGCGCATCCTCGACGGCCGCCGGCCCGGCGACCGCCCGTACTGCCTGCTCGACTACTTCCCCGACGACTTCGTCTGCTTCCTCGACGAGTCCCACCAGACGGTCCCGCAGATCGGCGGCATGCACGAGGGCGACCGCTCGCGCAAGCAGACGCTCGTCGACTTCGGCTTCCGCCTGCCGAGCGCGCTCGACAATCGCCCGCAGACCTTCGACGAGTTCCTCTCGATCACGCCCCAGATGGTGTTCGTGTCGGCCACGCCGGGGCCGTACGAGCGCTCGCGCTCACAGCGTGTCGTCGAGCAGATCGTGCGGCCGACCGGGATCGTCGATCCCGAGGTGCAGGTGCGCGCAACGCGCAACCAGATCGACGACCTCATGAACGAGATCCGCCAGCGCGCGCAGCGCAACGAGCGCGTGCTCGTCACGACGCTGACCAAGAAGATGAGCGAGGACCTCTCGGGCTACCTGCTCGAGCTGGGGTTCAAGGTGCGCTACCTGCACTCGGAGATCGACACGCTCGAGCGCATCCAGATCATCCGCGACCTGCGCCTCGGCGAGTACGACGTGCTCGTTGGGGTGAACCTCCTGCGCGAGGGGCTCGACCTGCCCGAGGTCTCGCTGGTGGCGATCCTCGACGCCGACAAGGAGGGCTTCCTGCGCGGCGAGACGTCGCTCATCCAGACGATCGGACGGGCGGCGCGCAACGTCGAAGGCCGCGTGCTCATGTACGCCGACAAGGAGACCGACGCGATGCGCGCGGCGATCACCGAGACCGACCGCCGGCGCGCGATCCAGGTCGCCTACAACGAGGAGCACAACATCACCGCCTCGACGATCGTCAAGGGCATCTCCGACATCGCCGAGTTCCTCACGTCGGAGTCGAAGGTGCCGAAGGGGCGGAGCCGCAGCCGGCGGCGCAAGTCGACCGAGGAGATCCCCGAGCACGAGCTGCAACGGCTGATCGTCGAGCTCGAGGAGGAGATGCTCGCGGCGGCCGAGGACCTGCGCTTCGAGTACGCCGCACAGCTGCGCGACGAGCTGCGCGAGCTGCGCCGGGACCTACAGACGGCGCAGTCGAGCGAAGCCCCCGCCGGCGCCTCGTAGCCGCACGCGCCGAGCGCCGTCGTGAGCGGCACCCTGAGCGGGGGCATTCGCTAGGCTAGGCCGCGCTCGGTCGCTCGCGCCCGCCGAGGACGTGGGCGCCGAGGACCACCATCGCTCATTCCGGAGGAACAGGTTTGGACCTCGACCGGCAGACCATCGAGAAGAGAGACTTTCCGTTCGTTCGGCGCGGCTACGACGCCGCCGCGGTCGATGACCACCTCGCAACGGTAGCGAGCGAGGTCGAAGCGCTGCGCCGCTCCCAGCAGCAGTCTCGCCGCGGCGAGTCGCTCGCCTCGGCCGCCGCCACGCAGGTGCAGGCGATCGTCGAGGCCGCCGAGACGACCGCGTCGGACATCAAGCGCCAGGCCGAGCTCGAGGCGCGCCGCGTCAGCCAGGACGCCGAGCGGGACGCCGAGCAGACGCGCGACGCGGCTGTCGAACGCGCCCAGACGCATGTCGAGGAGGTCTCCAAGGCGACGGCGCTGATGCTCCAGCGCGTCGGCGCGATGGAGAACGAGGTGTCGGCGCTGATCGAGAGCCTGCGCACTGGCGCCAACCGCCTCACCGCCGATCTCGCCCTGCTCGAGGGCAACATGGGTGACCTCTACGATGCCGCCGGGAAGCGCACCGGCAAGACGTCGCGCGCCGAGGAGCCGGTGGGCGACGAAGAGGGCATCGTCGGCGCCCACGAGGAGGAGTGGAGCGCGGACTTCGAAGGCGTCGGGAAGGTAACGCCCGCCGCTCCGCGGTCCAGGCGTGTCGAGTCCGAGCCGCCCGAGGCCCACGACGACGAGCCGGTCGAAGAGGAGGTCGTCGAGGTCGAGGCCGAGGTGGAGGAGGCGCCCGAGGCGGCCGCTCCCGAGCCGGCCGAGGCGAGCGGCGAGGCCCGCTCGTCGGAGGTCGACGCGCGTCTGATCGCGCTCAACATGGCGCTCAACGGGCAGTCGCGCGAGGAGGCCGACCAGTACCTGGCCGACAACTTCGATATCGCCGATCGGGCGGCCTTGCTCGACGAGGTGTTCTCGGCGGTCGAGGGGTAGCGCGCCTGGTGGGGCGTCGGGCGCGGTGGCTGCCGCCGCGCCCAGAACCCCGAGACAAAGGGGTTCTGTGCGCGTCGTGCGCCACCGCTCGCGCCCCTTATGCCCGGCACCCTGGCTCGCCGTTGATGGTCGCGCCGAGCGGCGGGCCCGACGGCTGGGGTGGGCCGAGGGGTGCAGGCTCGTCCTGACGCGGCGACCGACGGCAAGCCAAGTGAGCCGTTCGGCCGGGGTGGCCGTTGCGGCCAGGTGGTGTGCGGGCGGGGGCCATGCGAGACCGAGCCCCCTTTGTTGTTGGGGGCTCGGGCGCGCAGGGCCACCGCCCCCCTCGCGATTCACGCCGAATTTCCGAGCTCCACCCCCGCCGAACCCCAGGCGAACGTCTGTTCGGGTCAATACAATGGCCTTCGGATGGCCGCCAGCAATCAGATCGTCGTCTCGGGTGCCCGTGAGCACAACCTGCGCGACATCTCCGTCACGCTCCCGCGCGACGCGCTCGTCGTCATCACCGGCCTGTCGGGGTCGGGCAAGTCCTCGCTTGCGTTCGACACCATCTACGCCGAGGGGCAGCGTCGCTACGTCGAATCGTTGTCGGCCTACGCGCGCCAGTTCCTCGGGCAGATGGACAAGCCCGACGTCGACTCGATCGAGGGACTGTCGCCGGCGATCTCGATCGACCAGAAGACGACGTCGCGCAACCCACGTTCGACGGTCGGCACCGTGACCGAGATCTACGACTACCTGCGCCTGCTGTGGGCGCGCGTCGGCACACCCCACTGCCCGATCTGCGGCCGCGAGATCGTCGGGCAGTCGGCCGAGCAGATCATCGACCAGGTGATGGAACTGGCAGAGGGAACCCGGTTCATGGTGCTCGCGCCGGTGGTGCGCGGGCGCAAGGGCGAATACGGGAAGCTGTTCGCCGACCTGCGCGGCGACGGTTTCGCGCGCGTGAAGGTGGACGGCGAGGTGCGCCTGCTCGAAGACGAGATCGTCCTCGACAAGAAGTTCAAACACGACGTCTCGGTCGTCGTCGACCGGCTCGTCATGCGCCACGACCTGCGCAAGCGCCTCGCCGACTCGATCGAGACCGCCGTCGCGCTTGCCGACGGTCTCGTCGAGATCGAGCTCGTCACGCGCGGCGAGGGGGACGCAGCGGACGGGCCCGAGGTGCTCACCTTCTCCGAGAAGTTCGCCTGTCCGGTGCATGGACCGTCGCTGATCGAGCTCGAGCCGCGCGTGTTCTCCTTCAACTCTCCCCACGGCGCCTGCCCACGCTGCACCGGGCTCGGCGCGCAGCGCGAGATCGACCCGGAGCTGATCGTTCCCGACCCGTCGCTGTCGATCCGCGCGGGCGCGATCGCGCCGTGGGCGGGCAGCGCGTCCAACTACTACGAGCAGGTGGCCGAGGCGATCGCCGCGCAGTACGAGGTCGATCTCGACGCGCCGTGGGAGGAGCTGAGCGAGGAGCAGCGCGACATCTTCCTGCACGGCGCGGACGGCGTGCCGCTGCAGATCGAGTACCGAAACCGCTACGGACGCCGGCGCTCGTATGCCACGCGCTTCGAGGGCGTCATTCACAACCTCGAGCGCCGCTACCGCGAGACCGACTCCGAGTGGACGCGCGAGAAGATCGAGGAGTTCATGTCGCTCGTGCCCTGCCCGGCCTGCGGTGGAGCGCGTCTGCGTCCCGAGTCGCGGGCGGTGACGGTCGCCGGGATGCGCCTCGAGACGTTCTCTGCGATGTCAGCGCGACGGGCGCTGGAGTGGATCGCCGACGTCGAGCTGTCGGACACCGAGCGGCACATCGCGCGCCTCATCCTGCGGGAGATCGAGGAGCGGCTGCGCTTCCTGGAGAACGTCGGGATCGGCTACCTCTCGATGGACCGCTCCGCCACGACGCTGTCCGGCGGCGAGGCGCAGCGGATCCGGCTCGCCACGCAGATCGGCTCCTCGCTCGTCGGTGTCCTGTACATCCTGGACGAGCCGTCGATCGGCCTGCACCAGCGCGACAACTCGAAGCTGATCGCCACGCTGCAGCGGCTGCGCGACCTCGGCAACACGGTGATCGTCGTCGAGCACGACGAGCAGACGATGCGCGCCGCCGATCATCTCGTCGACCTCGGGCCGGGGGCCGGCGAGCACGGCGGACTGATCGTGGCCGAGGGCACGGCAGCGCAGGTACAGCGCGTCGCCGCCTCACTCACCGGCCAGTACCTCGCAGGCAAGCTCACGGTGGAGGTGCCCGCGCGCCGGCGCACGCCGAGCGGCTATGTCGAGGTGCTCGGCGCCCGTCAGCACAACCTGCGCGACATCGACGTGAAGGTGCCGCTCGGCGCGCTGACGTGCGTGACCGGCGTGTCGGGCTCGGGCAAGTCGACGCTCGTCAACGAGGTCCTCTACAAGGCCGTGGCCAACCGCTTGCATCGTGCGCGTCAGCGCCCGGGGGCCCATCGCGCCATCCGCGGGCTCGACCAGTTGGACAAGATCATCGCCGTCGACCAGTCGCCGATCGGGCGCACGCCGCGCTCGAACCCGGCCACCTACACCGGGCTGTTCGACGTCATCCGCGATCTGTTCGCCAAGACGCCGGAGGCGCGGGTGCGCGGCTACAAGCCCGGGCGCTTCAGCTTCAACGTCAAGGGTGGACGCTGCGAGGTGTGCCGTGGCGACGGCCAGATCAAGATCGAGATGCACTTCCTGCCCGACGTCTACGTGCCGTGTGAGCAGTGCCACGGCAAGCGCTACAACCGGGAGACGCTCGAGGTGCGCTTCAAGGGCCGCAGCATCGCCGACGTGCTCGACATGCCGGTCGCCGAAGCGCTCGCGTTCTTCGCTCACATCCCGAAGATCCGGCGGCGTCTGGAGACGCTCGACGCCGTCGGTCTCGGCTATGTCCGCCTCGGTCAGCCGGCGACGACGCTGTCCGGCGGCGAGGCGCAGCGGGTAAAGCTCGCCACCGAGCTGTCGAAGATCGCGACGGGATCGACGCTGTACATCCTCGACGAGCCGACGACCGGCCTGCACTTCGCCGACGTCAAGCGGCTGCTCGACGTGTTACAACGACTCGTCGACGCGGGCAACAGCGTCGTCGTCATCGAGCACAACCTCGATGTGATCAAGAGTGCCGATCGCGTGATCGACATGGGTCCCGAGGGTGGGGACGAGGGAGGCGAGCTCGTGGCCGCCGGGACGCCGGAGGAGGTCGCGGCGATCCCGGAGTCGCATACAGGGCGGTTCCTCGCCGAGGCCCTCGCGCCCGGTCCGGCGCCGTCCAAGCGTCCCTCGCGCGCGCGCACTCGTGTCGCCACGCCGGCCTGAGCATCGGCGATCGATGGTTGACACCGGCGGTGCTCAATTCCGGACTCCGCGCTGCCGATACTGACTTGACATGCTGCGCGTCGGGTCGGGCTAGAACGGGAGATCGAGGCGGGTGGACGAGCGCTACGGGGGCACGACGGTCGCGGCCGAGGGCCGGCCGCTGGCCGGCATGCTCGCAGGGCTGCTGTTCGTCACCGGCGGCCTCGCGATCGCGGCTGTCACCTTCATCAGCAACACGAGCGGAACGAATCGCCTCGCCGTCGTCGTCCTCGGCGTCCTGGCCGTCGGTTGGGGCGTCTACTCGCTCGCCGTCATCGATTGGCGGCGCCGCTCGCAATGGCTGCTGCACTTCTCGGGGCTCTTCGGCCTCGCGCTCATCGCCGTAGGCGCCGCCGCCTCCGGGGGCGCGACCTCGCCGGCCTGGATCTGCCTGTTCTTCATCATCGTCTTCGCGGCCTTCTTCCACGACACCTACGTCGCGGTCCTGTACCTCGTGCTGTGCGCGATCGTGGCGATGCTGCCGCTCACCTACGACGCCGGCGCGCTGCAGGCGATGTTCCTCGGGCGCCTGGCGATTTCGCTGCCCGTGTTCGCGGCGCTCGGCGTCGCCGGGATGGCCGGCAAGTCGCTCCTGTCCCGTCAGCGGGCCCGCGCCGAGCGCGTGGCCACCGAGCAGGTCGCGCTGCGGCACGTCGCCGTCGCGGTCGCGGCCGGCGAGACGCCGGAACGCATCTATGCCCTTGCCTCTGAGGAGCTCGCCGGCGTCATCGGCGGCGCCGGGGCCGGCATCCTGCGTCGCGAGCCCGGGGGCGAGGAGCTCGTCGTGCTCGGCTCGTGGAGCGAGGATGGCAGCGGCCGCTACCTGCCGGGCGACTGCGTGCCGGTGCGCCCGGGCGGCGATGTCGAGGAGGCGATCGTCCATCGTCGTGCGGTGCGCGTCGCACGGCACGCTCCGGGCTCGCCGGTCGACCAGCTCGGCTACATCACGAGCATCGTCGCGCCGGTGATCGTCGACGCCGAGGTGTGGGGCATCGTCGCGGTCAGCGGCCGGCGCGAACAGGACTTGCACGAGGGTGATGAAGAGCGGCTCACCACCTTCTCGAGCCTGCTGTCGGTGGCGATCGCGAGCCTCGAGGATCGCGCCCGCCTGTCGCGCCTGGCGTTCACCGACCCGCTCACCGGCCTGTGCAACCACCGCTCGCTGCACGAGCAGCTGGCCGTCGAGTGCAGCCGCGCGCAGCGCCACGGGCGGGCGTTGTCGGTGGCGGTGCTGGACATCGATCGCTTCAAGCAGATCAACGACAGCGGCGGCCATGCCGAAGGTGATCGCATCCTCGGCCGCGTCGCCGAGGTGCTGCGTGAGCTGTCGCGCCGCGAGGACGTCCTCGGCCGCCTCGGTGGCGACGAGTTCGCCTGGCTGTTCGGAGAGGCCGATGCCGAGGAGGCGCTCGCCGCGCTCCAGCGTGCGCAGCTGCACATCGCGCGAGGCGGGTCGGGGCTGACCGACTTCACGATCTCGGCCGGCATCGCGGATAACAGCATGGCCTCGGATCCGGCCGCCATGATGGCGCTCGCCGACGCCGCCCTGTACTCGAGCAAGGCCAATGGACGGAACGCCTGCAGCGTCTACTCCTCCGATATGGCCCCGGTTCTGTCCGCCCACGAGCGCGCCGAGGCGAGCGAGCGCACGAGCGCGCTGCTTGGGCTCCGCGCGCTCGCGCGGGCGATCGACGCCAAGGACCCGCTCACGCGGCGACACTCCGAGCGCGTATCCGAGCTCGTCGGGCGCCTCGCCGTGGCCCGCGGCTGGTCGGAGGACCGCGCGCTGATGCTCGAGGAGGCGGCGCTCGTCCACGACGTCGGCAAGATTGGGGTGCCCGACGCCGTACTGCTGAAGGTCGGGTCGCTCGCGCCGCACGAGTACGCCCAGATCAAGCAGCACGCCGAGCTCGGCGCCCGCATCGTCGTAGACGTGCTCGGGCCCGAACAGGTCGCGTGGATCCGGGCGCATCACGAGCGTCCCGACGGCCTCGGCTATCCCCACGGGCTGTGCGACGCGGCGATCCCCGAGGGTGCGGCGCTCCTGTCGGTCGCCGACGCCTGGGACGTGATGACCTTCAGCCGGCCGTACGCGAAGACGAAGCCGCCGGCGCAGGCGCTCGACGAGTGCCGTTCGCTCGTCGGCCAGCAGTTCACCGCCGACGCGGTGGCCGCGCTCGTCGCCGCGTATTCCGCCGACGGACTGCCAGGCATCGACGGCGATGACGCCCGCGCCGAGTGGCAAGCTGTCGGGCGTGTCCGACGCGCCGCCGTCTGATCGATCGCTGCCGCCCCGCGGATCCGCTGGTTCGCGCGAGCTTGCCCGGCGCGTGCAGCTGTGGGTGGCGAAATGGCGATGGTATGAGCGCAATGCGCTGCCGTGGAACCGCGCCGCGATTCACTGGGAGTTCCTGCGTCGCGAGGCGTTCGTGCGCTGGCCTGTGCACGGGAACGTGCTCGAGGCGTTGCGCGAGGATCGGCTGCGTGTCGGCCCCGGAACGTTGCTCGAGCCGGGCGTGTGGATCACCGCGCCTGACCGCGCACGCGTGCACATCGGCGCCGGGACGTTCCTGAACCTCAACGTGATGGTGGCGGCGGCCGAGCTCGTCGAGATCGGCGATCACTGCATGTTCGCCAACGGCTGCTTCGTGACCGACGCCAACCACCGCTTCGATGACCCCGACCGGCCGGTGACGTGGCAGGGCTTCTCGAGCAAGGGGCCGACGCGCATCGGCGACAACGTCTGGTGCGGCGCCAACGTCGTGGTCACGAGCGGCGTGACGGTCGGCGAGCGCTGCGTGATCGGGGCCGGGAGCGTCGTGACGAGCGATCTCGAGCCATTCACCATCGCCGCCGGCGCGCCGGCGCGTGCGATCCGGCGGATCGAGTACCCGCTGCGGGCGGCCGGATAGGGGCGCGGGTCCGCGACCCTCGCCGGCCGCCCGAGTCGGTCAGTCCAGCAGCGTTCGCAGGTCGTTCAGCTCGGCGGGGTCGATCGAGTAGGTGTGGTCGCTCGTCGGATAGCGGCGCTCGCGCACGTCGGCGGCGTAGCTGCGCACGCCCGAGACCATCTCGTCCAGGAGATCGGCGTAGCGCTTGACGAAGCGCGCGCCGACGCCCTCGCGGATGCCGAGCAGGTCGTGGAACACGAGCACCTGCCCGTCGGTCGAGGCTCCGGCCCCGATGCCGATGACCGGGATCTCCATGCGCGGCATGATCTCGGCCGCGACGGCCGCCGGGATCGCCTCGAACACGACCGCGAAGCAGCCCGCCTCCTGCAGCGCGAGCGCATCGCGGGCCACCTGCAGGGCCCGCTCGGCGGTGCGCCCCTGGGCCTTGTAGCCCCCGAGCGCCGTCGAGGTCTGGGGGGTGAGACCGACGTGCCCCATCACCGGGATGCCGGCGGCGACGATCGCGCGGGCTCGCTGTACCGATGTGCCGCCGCCCTCGAGCTTGACGGCGTCGGCACCGGACTCCTTGATGAACCGCTGGGCCGTCGCCACCGCAAGCTCGTCGGAGGCCTCGTAGGACCCGAACGGGAGGTCGGCGACGAGGAACGGGGTGCGTAGGCCGCGGCGCACCGCGGACGCGAGCATGAGCATCTCCTCGACGCTTACCGGCACCGTCGAGGGATAGCCGAGCACGGTCATCGCGCCGGAGTCGCCGACGAGGACGAGGTCGACGCCCGCCGCCTGGGCGACCTGGGCGCTCGGATAGTCATAGGCGGTGACCATCACGATGGGCGCGCCGAGGCGCTTCATCTCGGCGAGCTGGGGCAGGGTGACCGGGAGTCGCTCGGCGCCGTCGTGAAGGACGGGGGGATGAGCGGGGGCGTGGGGGGCAGCAGACATGATGCGGGGCTCCTGTCTCGTATGAGTACCGGGCTCGAGGGTGTGGATGATGGAACGAATGTGGATGTGGGAAAAGGAAGCCGGGCGTCAATGGCCGACGAGCTCGCCGACCTGCGCGTCGACGGCCACGATCTCGTTGGCGGCGTCGACGTGAACGACGCGGGGTTCGTAGCGCGCGAGTTCGACCTCGTCGTAGGCCGCGTAGGAGAACACGATGATGGTGTCGCCGCGCTGCACGAGACGGGCCGCCGCGCCGTTGACCTGCATCGTGCCCGAGCCCCGCTCGCCGGCGAGCGTGTAGGTCACGAAGCGCGCGCCGTTGTCGACGTCGACGACGTGCACCTGCTCGTGCTCGAGCATGTCGGCGGCGTCGAGGAGGTCGGCGTCGATCGTGATCGAGCCGACGTAGTGCAGGTCACAGTCGGTCACCGCCGCGCGGTGGATCTTCGACTTCAGCATCGTGCGTTGCATCGAACGGTCCCTTTCAGGTGAGGTGCGGGGCGGGTTGAGAGATCCGGGCGGGTGCGGATCCCTCGACGACATCGCGCACGCCGGCGGCGGGCGCGATCAGGAGCAGGTTGTCGATGAGGCGGGTCGCGCCGATGCGCGCGGCGACGGCGACCAGCGCGGCGTCCTCGATGCGATCGAGCGCGCGCAGCGTCTGGGGGTCGACGACGACGACGTACTCCGGCTCGACGCCCGACGGCGTCATCGCGTCCCTCGCCGCCGCGACCAGGCGCGCCGCCTCGCGCTCACCGTCGGCATGGCGACGCTCGGCCGCGCGCAGGCCCCGGGAGAGCGCCAGTGCGCGCTCTCGCTCATCCGGGCGCAGGTGGGCGTTGCGGCTCGACAGCGCCAGCCCGTCGGCCTCGCGCACCGTCGCACACACGACGATGCGCACCGGAAGGTTCAGGTCGCTGACGAGGCGCCGCACGACGACCGTCTGCTGCGCGTCCTTCTGCCCGAAGTAGGCGACGTCGGGGCCGACGATCGTCAGCAGCTTGGTGACGACGGTAGCCACGCCACGGAAGTGCTCGCTGCCCCGCTCCGCGCCCTCCAGGATCTCGGTGACGCCGCTCACGAGGACGGCTGTCGCGAAGCCGTCGGGGTACATCTCTTCCACGGTCGGCGCGAACGCCAGGTCCGCGCCGGCGCCCTGTGCGAGCGCGACGTCGCGCACCTCGTCGCGCGGGTAAGCCCGCAGATCGGCGGCCTCGTTGAACTGGGTCGGGTTGACGAAGATCGACACGACCACCACGTCACACTCCTCGCGCGCGCGACGGATGAGCGAGAGGTGGCCCTCGTGCAGCGCGCCCATTGTCGGCACAAGCCCGATCGTGCGCTCGTGCCGGCGGGCCGACGCGAGCGAGGCGCGGACCTCGGCCACCGTCCGCAGCACCGTCATGCCGCCAGCCCCTCGCCCTCGGCGGCGGTCGCCGCGACCGCCCGGGTTGCGGCGGCGAGCGCGTCGAACAGCGCGAGCAGCTGCGGTGCGCGCTCGGCGACCGCCTCGCGCTGGCCGGCGACGGTCGCCTCGTCGCCTCGCGCGATCGGCCCGGTCAGGGCCGACGGCCCGCTCGACGCCCAGTTCTCGACGCTCGCGCGCACGAGTGGGGCGAGCATGCCGCGGCTCACCCCGCAACCGGCCGCGAGCTCCTCGGCGGCGCACTCCAACGTGACGAGGAAGTTCGAGGCGATCGATGCGGCCGCGTGGTAGGCCGCGCGGTCGCCGTCGGCGACCGCGACCGGCGTCAGCCCGAGATCCCGAGCGAGCGCGACCGCCGCCTCGAGCGCTCGTGTCGACGAACCGGCCACCGCTGCGGCCGCCCCCGCCCAGCGCGGCGCGCCGGGATCGGCGACGGTCATGAGCGGATGAAGCGAGAACAACGACGGATCGTCGGCGCCGTCCTCGGCGCACAGCACGTCCAGCCCGGATGCGCCCGAGCAGTGACCGAGCAGCGCACCGCGGTCTTCGGCGCTGCGGCGCCCACGCCATGTCGCCGCGGCCGCCGCGATCTCGCGGTCCGGGACGCACAGCAGGACGAGCTCGGCGCCGGCCACGTCGGCCGCGGAGTAGCGGCGGGCGAGCGGTCCGCGCACGCTGTGCCCGGCGCTCGCCAGCTCGCGCGCCAGCACGGTCCCGAGACGACCGGCGCCGACGATCGCAATCGGCCGGCCCGCGGCTCGCCGCGCCGGCACATCGTCGCGCAGCCCGGACGGGTGGGGGGTCGGCGCGGAGGGGAGCGGATGACTCATCGATACGGTCCAGTTCCCTGTGGGGATACCGGCACGGCGGGGATTTGGTGCTGCCTGTACTACATCCTTCGGGTCCGGCCCGCTGGCGGCGCGGTACCGACCTTCTCAGCGCCATGATACACGCCGCACGGCGGTCGTCCAGAGGCCTGCCGCGGCGCCCGTGGCCGTGCTGACCATCGACGACGCCCGTGATTTGCGACCGCACTTTGCGGAATCGCTTTGCGCACGAGCCGAGACCGCGGACGGCCGCGGAGCTACGATCGCCCGATGTCGGCCTCAACGTCTACGGCGGCTCGCCGCGAGGCGCTCAAGACCGTGTTCGCCCAGGCAACGGCCTGCCAGCGCTGCAGCGAGCTCGCGGCCACACGCCACAGCGTCGTCTTCGGGGCGGGGAACGCCGACGCCGGTCTGATGTTCATCGGCGAGGCGCCCGGCGCCAACGAGGATCAGCAGGGGCTGCCCTTCGTCGGAGCGGCGGGAAAGCTGCTCGAGAAGCTCCTCGTGGAGATCGGCCTGTCCCGTGGCGAGGTGTTCATCGCCAACGTGCTCAAGTGCCGTCCGCCGGGCAACCGCGACCCGCTTCCGGCCGAGATCGAGAGCTGCCAGGAGTACCTGTACGCGCAAGTCGAGCTCGTGGCCCCGCGCGTCATCTGCTCGCTCGGCAACTTCTCGACGAAGCTGCTGCGCCGAGACCCGGCCGGCATCACCCGCGTACACGGCCAGCCCGAGGTCATCACCCTCGGCCGGCGTGCCGTGCGCCTGTATCCGATCTTCCATCCCGCCGCGGCTCTATATACGCCGCGCATGCTGCAGACGCTGCGCGAGGACTTCGCTCGGCTGCCCGAGCTGCTCGAGCTGCCCGTGCCCGACCAGCCGTCGGCTGCCGACGAGGGCGACGCCGACGCGGCGATCGCCGCTGCGAGCGCCGAGCGCGCCGAGCCCGCCCGGGACGCTCGCGCGGGCGGCACCGTCGACGGCCAAGCGACGCCGACGTCGGTCGCGCCGGCGACGGCTGTGGGTGCCGGTCGCTTCCGCCGCGAGCCGGGCGCGCCGGTGCCCGCCGAGCCCGATCAGCTCGGGCTGTTCTGAGTGTGCCCGCCGACGCCGTGTCGTCTACGGAAGGGCTAGCATTGCCGCCCGTGCCTGCAACGAGCCTCCCCGGATTGACAACGCCAAGCCGGCTGGGCAAGGGCCGTCGCACGCTGCTGGCCTGCCTCTGCGTCCTCGCCCTCACGCCGACCAGCGTCGCGATGGCACAGAACGGCGTGAGCCCCGGCTCCGCCAAGAAGCTGTCCTCGGCGCCGCCGTCGACGGGCGCGCGATCCACGGCCAGCACGACGACCTCGACAACCTCGACGACCTCGACCTCAACGGCCTCGTCGTCGACGGCTTCGTCGACGGCGTCGCGCGCCAAGCAGCTCCCGCTCACCGGCGACGACCTTCCCGTGCCGGTCCTCATCGGCGGGGCCATGCTGGCCGCCGGTCTCGCGCTGCGCGTGCGCATGCGGCATGCGCGAAGCCGCTGACCCCGGGGCTCCGGGCACGAGCCGCGTGGAAACGCGCGGCCCGCAGGAGACCGAGTCGATCGGCGCGCAGGTCGCCGAGCGCCTGCGACCGGGCGACGTCGTGCTCGTGCGCGGTGATCTCGGCGCGGGCAAGACGACGTTCGTTCGCGGGGCGGCCCGCGCCCTCGGCGTCAGCGATCCGGTGACGAGCCCCAGCTTTGGCATCGCCCACCGCTACGCCGGCGCCGGCGTGACCGTCTCGCACGTCGATCTCTACCGGCTCGCCTCACTCGGCCAGGAGGATCCATCGCTGCTCGCCGAGTACCTCGGTCCCGATCGCGTCGCCTTCGTGGAGTGGCCCGAGCGGGCCGGCGACGAGCTGCCCGCGGCGCGCGTCACGGTCACGCTGCGTCACGCCGGCGGTGATCGACGCGTGCTCGAGCTCTCCGAGCGCCTCGGCGCCTGAGTCGCCATGGTCATCCTCGGCTTCGACACGGCGACGCCGGCCACCGCCGTGGCGCTGCGCCTCGACGACGGCTCCGATCGCGCCGTGCTCGAGGTGCCGGGGGACGGCGAGCGACCCGGCCATGCCACCCGCGTCCTGGCGATCGCCGACGAGCTCCTGCGGCAGTCGGGTCTCGCGTGGGCCGACGTCGGGCGCCTCGGGGTCGGCGTCGGACCGGGATCGTTCACCGGTCTGCGCATCGGGGTGGCCACCGCGCGCGGCCTGGCCCAGTCGCTCGGCGTCGGCCTCGCCGGCATCGGCACGCTGCGCGCGTTGGCCGCGGCGGCGCAGGGCGATCACCACGGCCCGGTCGCCGCCCTGGTCGACGCGCGGCGCGGCGAGGTGTTCCTCGCCGTCTATGAGGGCGAGAACGAGCTGCTCGCACCTGTGGCCGTGCCCCCGGGCGCCATCGCTCAGGCGCTGCCGGTGACGCCGCAAGCGGTCCTGGCCGTCGGCGACGGGGCGGTACGATTCAGGGAGAACCTTCAAGCGGCCGGGGTGGCGATCCCGGCGGATGCGTCGTCTCTGCACAGCGTGAACGCCGCGGTGATCTGCCGGCTCGCCAACCGCGCGGCCACTTCGGCCCCGGGCGACGTCGTACCGTGCTACGTACGCCGTCCGGACGCCGAGATCACCCGGGGACGCGCCAGCGAGTGAACACAACCTCCGCCGCAGAGATCCGAGCCGAGCCGCCGATCGTGGAGATCCGGAAGCTCGTGTACGCCGACCTGCCGCAGGTGATCGAGATCGAGCGGCGCGCGTTCCCGACGCCGTGGTCGCTGGCGATGTTCGTGCTCGAGCTGTCCAAGCCCTCCGGGGTCTGCCTCGCCGCCTCGATCGAGGGGCGGCTCGTCGGGTATGTGATCTGCTCGCGGTACGAGACGGTCTGGCACGTCATGAACGTCGCGGTCGACCCCGAGCACTGGCGTCAGGGCGTGGCCTCGGCACTGCTGACGGATCTCTACACGCGCGTCGGCGACCCGGAGGCGCGCTTCACGCTGGAGGTCCGCCGCTCCAACGACGTGGCGATCGCCCTCTACGAGCGCGACGGCTTCCGGGCGGCGGGCATTCGGCGCCGCTACTACCAGGACAACGGCGAGGACGCCGTGATCATGTGGCGCACGCCAGCGACGATCGCGGGCTCGCTCGACGACGTGCCCAACCCGGGCCAGTTCTTCGCGTGAGCGCGAACGCCGGGCCGCCGCTGGCGGCGGACGCGCTCATCCTGGCGCTCGAGACGAGCTGTGATGACACCTGCGCGGCCGTCGTGGACGGCGCCGGCACGATTCGCGCCAACGTGATCTCCTCGCAGGGTGTGCACGACCGCTACGGAGGCGTCGTGCCCGAGATTGCCTCGCGCGAGCACCTGCGCGTCATCAATGCGGCGATCGACGATGCGCTGGCGCGGGCCGGCGCCTCGCTCGACGACGTGAGCCTCGTCGCGGTGACGCAGGGCCCCGGGCTCGTCGGCGCGCTGCTCGTCGGCCTGGCCACGGCCAAGGCGCTGGCCGCCGCGCGTCGTCTGCCGCTGGCGCCGGTCGATCATCTGCAGGGGCACGTCGCGGCCAACTACCTCGCTCCCGACGCGCTCGAGCCGCCGTTCGTGTGCCTGATCGCCTCGGGCGGGCACACGCTGATCGGGACGGTCACCGCGCCCGACGAGTTCACGGTGCTCGGCCGCACGCTCGACGACGCCGCCGGCGAAGCGTTCGACAAGGGCGCGCGACTCCTCGGACTCGGCTATCCGGGAGGAGCCGCGCTCGAGCGGCTCGCCACCGCGGGGGACCGCGAGGCGTTCGCCTTCCCCGGTGGCGGCCGGCGCAGGGGCCCGCGGGCCTTCGACCGCGGACTCGACTTCTCCTTCGCGGGCCTGAAGACGGCGCTGCTGTACAAGGTGCGCGAGCTCGGAGACGACGAGGTGCAGCGCCGCCGCGCGGATCTGGCCGCGTCCTATCAGTCGGCGATCGCCGACGCGCTCGCCGTGCGGGCGCAGCGAGCGCTCGAGCGGACGAGCCTCGAGCACCTCGCGCTCGGCGGAGGCGTGGCGGCCAACGGCGCCGTCCGCGAGCGGCTGCGAGCGCTCGGCGTCCCGCTTCACGTGCCGCCGCGCGAGCTGTGCACCGACAACGCGGCGATGATCGCGAGCGCCGCGCGCTTCGAGCCCGCCGTCGCCTACCCCCGATACCTCGACCTCGATGCCTACGCGACCGGGGAGCGCCCGCGGTGAGGGAGGTGACGCTCTACGCGCGCCCGGGATGCCACCTCTGCGACGAGGCGCGGGCCGGCCTGGAGCGCGTGCGCCACGACATGCCGTTCCGCCTCGTCGAGCGCGACATCACCGATGAGGAAGCCCTGCACAGGGCGTATTTCGACCGGATCCCGGTGATCACGCTCGACGGGCACGAGCTCTGCGAGTTCGTCCTCGACGAGGACCTCCTGCGACAGGAACTGGCGCCGACCGCCCCGAATCCGAGTTGAGCACGGTCTCGGGCGGGGGATCATCTAGAGTCAGGGCACGATGAGCTTCAGGGACGTGGCGAGCGCGCCGGAACTGGCCCGAGACGGCGACGTCATCTCGGCCGAGCGCCTCTCGCTGGGCGTCGCCGCTCGCCTGTCGCGATACCTGCAGGTGCTCACCCAGGCCAAGAAGATGGGCAAGGAGACGATCTCCTCCCAGGAGCTCTCCGATTACACGCACGTCAACTCGACGCAGATCCGCCGCGACCTCAGTGGCTTCGGCAAGTTCGGGAAGCGAGGCGTCGGCTACAACGTGGAATCGCTCGTCTCCCAGATCCGCAAGATCCTGCGGACGGCGGGGCAGCACAACATCGCCCTGTTCGGGGCCGGCCACCTCGGCCAGGCGATCGCCTCGTCGGACATCTTCGCCGACCACGGCTTTCGCGTCGTGGCCATCTTCGACGTCGACACCGAGAAGGTCGGCGCCCAGATCGGCACCCAGCGCGTGCGCCACGTCGACGACCTCTCGCGCGTCGTCGAGGAGGAGGACGTCGTCGTCGGCGTGCTCGCGGTGCCGAGCCAGGCCGCGCAGCCGATCGCCGACACGCTGGTGGCCGCCGGCGTGAAGATCATCTTCAACTACTCCGAGTCGTTGCTCGACGTCCCGCCGGAAGTGACCGTCCACACCTCCAGCCCGGCCGTGGATCTGCTCTACGCGCTGTACTTCTATCTGACCTGACGCTTCGATCTGATCTGATCTGACGCGCCTGCGATGGAGCCGCGTGGCTCGTCGCCACGATCCGAATTTCCCACCGCCGTTGACCAGTCTCGATCTCACCCACGTGGTAGACGTGTTCGAGCGCTCGACCGACCTCACCGTCGGGGTCGAGGAGGAGTTCGCAATCCTCGATCCGGCCACGCTCGACCTCGCGCCGCGCTTCGAGGAGCTCCGCGACGCGGCCCGGGAGAGCGATCCCGCGCTCCACGCCGGGATCACCGGCGAGCTCATCTCCTCGGAGATCGAGATCGTCTCCGGCGTCGGCAACGACCTGCACCACGCGATTGCCTGCCAGCGTGATCGCCGCCGGCGCCTGTTCGCGCTCGCCGCCGAGCGCGATGCCGTGCTCGGAGCGAACGCCACCCACCCGTGGGCCGACTTCCGCGAGCAGCCGATCATCGACACCGAGCACTATCGGCGTGTCGAGGAGGGGCTGCGCTACGTCGCCTGGCGCAATAACACCTTCAGCCTGCACGTCCACGTCGGCGTGCGCGGACTGGACCGCGCGGTGCGGGTATGCGATCGCCTGCGCCCGGTGCTGCCGCTGCTGCTCGCCGTGTCGGCCAACTCCGTCTGCGTCGACGCCCGCGACACCGGACTGCACTCGGCGCGCTCGCAGATCTTCACGAAGAGCTTCCCGCGCTGCGGTGTCCCCGACGCCTTCGGAGGATGGGAGGCCTACCGCGACTACATCGACCTGCTCGTGCGCACGCGCTCGATCGTCGAATACACGCAGGTCTGGTGGTCGGTGCGACCGCACTTCGCCTTCGGCACGGTCGAGATGCGGATCTGCGACGTGCAGAGCACGGCAGCGGAGTCCGAGGGCCTAGCCGCGCTCATCGTGGCCTGCATCGCTCAGGCGGCGCGCGACGTTGACGAGGGCACACCGTGGGTGGACCCGGCATCCCGACTCATCGAGGAGAACATGTGGCGGGCGATCCGCTTCGGCCAGGACGGGCGCATGATCGACTTCGACCGCCAGGAGGAGTATCCGGCGGCGGCGATCGTCGACCGCCTCGCGACCTGGACCGCCCCCATGCGGGCGGAGCTCGGGATCGACGTCGTGCTGCCAGAGCACAACGGAGCGCAGCGCCAGCGCCGCCTGCTCGACGGCGGCGCGTCGCTGCAGGAGGCCTACGCGGCCGCCGTCAACGAGACCCAGCACAGCTACCCACAGGAGGTATCGGTGTGACCACCCCACCGCGAGAACCGACCGACGAGGAATATGAGGAGATGCGGGCGGCCTATGAGGAGGAGCTGAAGCGCATTCGCGCCTCAGACGTCGTCATCCAGACGGCCGTGACGCTGATCAACCTGGCCGGACGCCGCCTCGGTCTCGCCCCCGACGCCGAGGGCGATCGGGACCTCGAGCAGGTCCGTGACGCGATCGACGGGGTGCGCGGCCTCATGCCGGTCCTCGAGCGCCGCGCGGGCAACGACCTCGGTCAGCTGCGCAGCGCGCTCTCGCAACTGCAGATGGCCTATGCGGCCGAGGCGGCGGCCGCCACGGCGGGCGCTGGCGAGGCGGTGTCGAGCGCCGGTCCGGCCCCGGCGGCGGGGCCCGAGCCGGCGAGCGCGACGCCGCCGGCGGAGCCCGGCGGCGGCCCGGCGAAGCCGCCCGAGGATGAAGGGAATCGACCCGGCCCGGCCGAGTCAAGCGGCCGGCTGTGGATTCCCGGCCGCTGAGCGTCCCGCCCGCTGCCGGGAGCTGACCGGCGGCGCGCCGCCTCGTAACCGGCCCGCACGATAGACTGCGCCGGCTTCTGCCCCGGGCTGGACTCGACACGAGCCGGCCCGGTCCCATTTGTGCGTTGCGCAATGCCTGCGCCGCACGGCACAACCAGACTTGCGGAGGATTACCCCTTGAGTAGCTTTCTGACGAACCACGGGGTCGTGGTCGCCTTGATCTGCGCCGGACTCGCGATCGTGTACGGCGTCGTGACGACACGCTCGTTGCTGGCGCTGTCACCCGGCAACGAGCGGATGCAGTCGATCTCGCTCGCCGTGCAGCAGGGCGCACGCGCCTACCTGACGCGGCAGTACACGACGATCGCTGCCGTCGGCGTGGTCGTGTTCATCGCGCTCATCTTCATTCAGAACATCGCGGTGGCCGCGGGCTTTGCGATCGGCGCCATCCTTTCGGGCTCGGCGGGCTTCATCGGGATGAACGTGTCGGTGCGCGCCAACGCGCGCGTCGCCGAGTCGGCGCGCGGCGGGATCGCTCCCGCGCTGAGCGTCGCCTTCCGCGGGGGTGCCATCACCGGCATGCTCGTCGTCGGCCTGGCCCTCCTCGGCGTCGCCGGTTACTTCGGCCTGCTGACCGCCGTCTTCGGCGACAGCAACGAGACGGCGGTCAAGGCACTCATCGGCCTCGGCTTCGGCGGTTCGCTCATCTCCGTCTTCGCGCGACTTGGCGGCGGCATCTTCACCAAGGCCGCCGACGTCGGCGCGGACCTGGTCGGCAAGGTCGAGGCCGGCATCCCCGAGGACGACCCGCGCAACCCGGCGGTCATCGCCGACAACGTGGGCGACAACGTCGGCGACTGCGCCGGCATGGCGGCCGACCTCTTTGAGACGTACGCCGTCACCGCCGTCGCGGTGATGCTGCTCGGCGTGCTCACGTTCGGCGCCGTGGACTCCACGCGCATCGCGCTCTATCCGCTCGTGCTCGGCGGCGCCGCCATCATCGCCTCGATCATCGGTACGTTCGCGGTGCGCTCGCAGGCGGGCAACGTCGAGCGTGCCCTCTATCAGGGCCTGGTCGTCTCAGGGATCCTCGCCGCCGCCGCCTTCTACCCGATCACGCACTGGCTGATGAGCAACATCACCTACCCGGCGACGGCGGTGCTCGTCCATCCCGCCTCTGGCCTGGCCGCCGTCATCGCCCCCAAGGGACCGAGTGTCGGTCATCTCTACCTGTGCTCGCTCATCGGCATCGGCGTCACCGCGCTGCTGTTCGTCATCACCGACTACTACACCTCGACGCGCTTCTCGCCGGTGCGCAAGACGTCCAAGGCGTCGGAGACCGGCCACGCCACGAACATCATCCAGGGCTTCGCATCCGGCCTGCAAGCCACCGCGGCGCCGGCGCTCGTGCTCTGCCTCGGGATCCTCGGCTCATGGAAGCTCGCCGGCATCTACGGCATCGGCGTGGCCGTCATGGGCCAGCTGTCGCTCACCGGCCTGATCGTCGCGCTGGACGCGTTCGGACCGATCACCGACAACGCCGGCGGCATCGCCGAGATGGCCGACCTGCCCGAGGAGGTACGTAACGTCACCGACCCGCTCGACGCCGTCGGTAACACGACCAAGGCGGTGACGAAGGGCTACGCGATCGGCTCGGCCGTGCTCGCGGCGATCGTCCTGTTCGCGGGCTTCCAGGAGGAGCTCGCCCAGCAGACGCACGTCTCGATCACCTTCGGCATCAACGAGCCGCCGGTGCTCATCGGCCTGCTCCTCGGCGGCATGATGGTGTGCCTGTTCGCCTCGCTGTCGATCGAGGCCGTCGGCCGCGCCGGTGGCGCGGTCGTCGAGGAGGTGCGCCGCCAGTTCCGCGAGAAGCCCGGCATCATGGAGGGCACCGAGGAGCCGGACTACGCAGCCTGCGTCGACATCGTGACGCGAACGGCACAGCGCGAGATGATCCTGCCCTCGCTGCTGCCGATCGGCCTCACGCTCATCGTGGGCCTCATCGATCAGAAGGCGCTCGGCGGGCTGCTCATCGGCACCATCGTCGTCGGCTTCTTCTTCGCCGTCATGATGACCGCCGGCGGTGGCGCATGGGACAACGCCAAGAAGCTCATCGAGGACGGGGCCTTCGGCGGCAAGGGCTCCGACGCCCACGCGGCTTCGGTCACCGGCGACACGGTCGGCGATCCGTTCAAGGACACCGCCGGTCCCGCGATCAACCCGATGATCAAGGTGGCGAACATCGTCGCCATCCTCATAATCCCGCTCATCACCTGAGACCACGGCGCTAGCGTCTCGACCTCTACCTGAGGACGAGTCTCCGGCGCGATGGGGGTGATCGACGTTTCTGTGTCTATGGACGGGGTAATGTCGATCACCCGTCGGCCACGGCGCTCCCACACCCCCCCGAGCCCGTAATCTCCGGGGCGTGGGCTCTCCTGGACAGCTGCATCGCGGCGGCACGATCGCGCTCTCGATCGTGATGGCGGTCATCGGCGTCGCGCTCGTCGTGCAGGCGGTGAGCGGGAGCGCCGGGGTCGTGTCCGGCCGGACGCTGCTCGGGGTGCTGTTCATCGCCGGCGGCGTCCTGCGCCTGTGGGTCGAGCGCCGTCGAGGTCAGCAGCCGTGAGCGACGCCGAGCACGCGTTCGGCGACGCGCATCACGGTCACGAGCCGAGGCTGCGCTCCCGCGATCAGCTGCGGCGCACGATCGGATCGCCGCTGCTGTTCTCGATCGTCTGGACGTCGATCGCCAGCGCGGTGTACTTCTCGCTCGGCGTCGTCGCCGGCCACGCCCTCGGGCTGACCCCGATCGTCTACCTGATCGCGGCAGCGATGTTCGGCCTGACGACGATGACCTACGTCGAAGGCGCCTCGCTGCATCAGGACCGCGGCGGCGCGACCGTGTTCGCGCGCTACGCCTTCAACGAGCTCGTCAGCTTCATCGCCGGCTGGGCGATCCTGCTCGACTACGTCATCCTCATCGCCGTCACCGCGTACTCGGCGACGCAGTATCTGCGGGTCTTCTGGCACCCGCTCGGGCGCAGCGGCGTGTCTCTCGTCGTCGCGCTCGCGATCATCGGCTACGTCGTGCTCAGCAACGTTCGCGGGTTCTCGACGCGGCGGGCGCGGCGCGTCGGCGCGCTCGTCATCGGCGACCTCACCCTGCAGCTGCTCCTGATCGTGCTCGGGCTGTACGTCTTCTTCAGCCCGCACGCGATCATCGCCACCGTGCATCTCGGCTCGGCCCCGAGCTGGGGCGACCTCGTGTTCGCGCTGACGATCACCACGATCGCCTTCACGAGCCTGGAATCGGCCGCCGGCCTGGCCGGTGAGGTCGCCGTGGGGCGCCGGGGGCTGCGCCGGCTGGTGACGAGCGCCGCCGGCTCGGTGCTGATCGTCTATGTCGGCATTGCCGTCGTGGCCATCAGCGCCGTGCCGGTGCATGGGACCACGACCGCGCTTGGCGGGCGCTACGTCGATGCGCCGGTGCTCGGCATCGCCTCGGCCTTCCATCAGCACTGGCTGCGCGAGACGCTGCGCTACGTCGTCGGCGCGATGGCCGCCGTGACGCTCGTCGCGGCGGCCAACTCGGCGATGCTCGGCCTGTCGCGACTGGCCTACTCGCTCTCGACCAATCGCCAGATCCCGGCCTCGCTCGGGCGCCTGCACCCGACACGCTCGACGCCGTACGTGCTGATCGTCATCGCCGGGTGCGTCGCGGCCGCGCTCGCCGCCACCGAGAACCTGGACTTCCTCGTGGGGATCTACGCGTTCGGGGCGATGCTGGCGTTCACGATCGCGCACCTCTCCGTATGGCGCCTGCGCTACAACGAGCCCGAGCGGGACCGCCCCTACCGGATGCCGCTGTCGATCCGCGTCCGCGGCGGGGCGCTCCCGATCCCGGCCGTCGTCGGCGCCGTCCTGTCGGGCTTCGGCTGGCTCGCCGTCATCGTGGTGCACGAGCCGGCGCGCTATGTCGGGCTCGCCTGGATGATCGCCGGTCTGACGCTGTACATCGCGTACCGGCGCGCTGAGGGCAAGTCGCTGTTGCGGAGGGTGACCGTCCCCGCCCAGGTCCTCCGGGCCGAGCCGCACATCGAGGACGACTATGGCTCGATCCTCGTGCCCCTGTCGGGTAACGAGCTCGACGATGACATCGTGCAGACGGCGGCGCGGCTCGTGGCCGGCGAGCAGACCGATGCGGCGGCGATCGACCACGCGACGATCGAGGCAGTCTGGATCTTCGTGGTGCCGATGTCCCTGCCGATCGATGCGCGTCTGCCCGAGGCCCAGCTGAAGCGTGGCCGCCAGGCGCTGGCGCGGGCGAAGGTCGTGGGGGAGGAGTACACCGGCGTCGAGGTGGCAACGGCCACGGTGCGCGCCCGGCGGGCGGGACCGGCGATCGTCGAGGAGGCCCGCCGTCGCGGCGTCGAGGCGATCGTGCTCGGCGCGGAGGAGCCGTCGCGGATTCGCGGGGGCCCTCGGCTCGGCGGGCGTGGCGGGCCGCTGGAGAACTACGTCGGGGACATCACCAAGTACGTCGTCAACAAGGCGGACTGCCGCGTGATCGTCACGGCGCCACCCGCGGCCGAGCCGGCCGGGGACGATCGGAGCGCCGCCGCGATCGAATAAGCTGCCGCCCATGTTCGTGCTCATCGTCGGTGCTGGCCGGGTTGGTTCGGCCGTGGCCAAGTCGGCACTCGCGAAGGGCTACACCGTTTCGGTCCTCGACGAGGACCCGCTGTCGCACGAGCGGCTGGACGCCGGACAACAGACGAGCTGGGAGGACGCCGGCGGCCAGTTCACGGTCGGAACAGCACTCGAGCTGGAGGCCCTCGTCGCGGCCGGCATCGACCACGCCGACGTCTTCATCGCCTCGACCGACGGCGACAACACGAACCTCATCATCGCCCAGATCGCGCAGAAGCAGTTCGGGGTCGAGCGCGTCCTCACCCGCGTGATGGACCCCGCCCGCGCCGCCTGGTACGGCGAGCAGGGCCTGCACACGATCTCGCCGACCCAGCACGCGATCGAGATGTTCGCGCAGGCGGTCGACGCGAGCGCGGTGTGATGCGATGTATGTGATCATCGCAGGCGGCGGCAAGGTGGGCTGGAACCTCGCTCGCGAGCTGATGTCCAAGGATCACGAGGTCACGCTCATCGAGCAGCGCCGGGACCGCTATCTCGTCATCGAGGAGGAGCTCGAGCACGCCGTCCAGTACGGCGACGCCACCGAGCTGTGGGTGCTCGAGCGCGCCGGGATCCAGCGCGCGGATCTCGTCATCGCCGTGACCGGCGATGACGAGGACAACATGCTCGTCTGTCAGGTGGCCAAGGAGAAGTACCTCTGCGACCGCATCATCGCCCGCGTCAACAACCCCCGCAACTACCAGCACTTCAAGCTGCTCGGCATCCAGCCCGCCGTGTCGGCCACCGATCTCATCCTGCGCCTCATCGAGCACGAGGTCCCTCGCTACGGGCTCGTGCACCTGCTCGCCCTCGAGGAGGAGCGCCTCGAGATCATCGAGCTCGAAGTGCCGGCCGACTCGCCGGTCGCAGGCCGCCGCGTCGCCGACATCGATCTCCCCGACGGGAGCCTCATCATCTCGGTCCTGCGCGCCGGAGGCGGCTTTGTCCCCAAGCCGGATACGGTCATCGAGGGCGGCGACGAGGTACTCCTCGTGCTCGATCCGGGGCTCGAGGAATCGATAACCACCTCCTTCGCGGCACCGGCGCATCGGGCCAGCGGCTAGCCTGCCGCGCCGGTGCAAACGGCGCGTTTCGGCGGCGTGGACGAATCTCCGGGCTGCGGCCTGGACGAATTGGCGGTCTGGCCCTCGACGGATGTACGGCTTTTTGCAGGATTTGCGTCAACGAATGATTGAGGGGGCTTGTGTTGAAGCCCGTATCTGCCGATGCTGAACCACGTGTCCCTCCGGCGTGTGATCTTCGCCGTACCCGTGCTCATCGCCTCGCTCGCGTCGATCGTCGCGGTGGCGACCCTCGGAAACCATCTCGCCGGGGTCAACTGGCCGTTGCTTGGCAGCGCCCGCGATCGCAGCATCACCGTGTCAGGGCGGGCTCTCGTGGCCGCCGCGGCCCCCGATTCGGCCCGGAGCCACGGTGAGGTGCCGCCCGTCGGCGTACCGAGCCGCCCGGCAAGCTCGGCCGGCACCGCGGTGCCGCTGACGAGCGCGCTGAGCGGTGGCACGAGCGTCACCCCGGCCGCGTCGACGCCGACGGCCGCGCCCGCACCCACCGCGGGCAACGGACCGGTCGCCGGTCCCCCGAGCCCGGCGCCTGCGCAGCCCGCGCCCACATCGCTGCCCTCGCTCCCCGTCTCCTCGACCCCCACGACCGTTGCGCCGGCCGCCCCGGCGCCGTCTACGCCTGCGAGCGGGAGTCAGGGGACCCCCGTGACGGCGGCCTCGACGGCGCCCACGACGAGCCCGAGCGACTCGACCGGGACGGCCGGCACGACGCCGCAGAGCTCGTCGCCGCCCCCGGTGTCGACGACGGGGCCCCCGGGCTCCACGGGCGGCCCGATCCCGGTCGCCTCGAAGGGCACGACGACGACCACGAGCAAGACGGTCACCACCTCGGCGACGCGCACCTCCTCGACCACCACGACCGAGACGTCCTCCGCGACCGAGACCTCCTCCACGACACGGACGACCGAGAGCTCGTCGACCTCGCCGCAGACCTCGACGACGACTCGGTCGAGCAGCCAGTCGACCACCTCCTCGCGGACTTCGTCGGTGACCTCAACCTCGACCTCAACTTCATCCTT
Source organism: uncultured Solirubrobacterales bacterium (assembly GCA_963819075.1). GTDB lineage: Bacteria > Actinomycetota > Thermoleophilia > Solirubrobacterales > Solirubrobacteraceae > CAVQBJ01. Next base: position 214,304 of record CAWFUP010000008.1, on the reverse strand, counting down.
TAGGCCGCCGTGGACGCATCACTTGAGCGTTGACTCCGGCAACGACCCGGCTGGAGGCGGTCGGTCCCATCGCGACTGGACGACCGGTCGCGCCCCCCAGTCGGCCCCGCACCTCGCCGCCGCCGTGGCGACGGCTGCGCGCCCGGCCGTCGCGTCGTCGTCGCCGGCACCTCGAGCGCCTGCCCCCCCGACACCGGCGCCTGCGCCTGCCGCCGCGCCGCCCGCGCCTGCCGCCGCGCCGCCCGCGCCCGCTCCGCCGGCCGCAAGCTCGCCCCCGCCGGCCGCAAGCTCGCCCCCGCCGGCCGCAAGCTCGCCCCCGCCGGCCGCAAGCTCGCCCCCGCCGGCCGCAAGCTCGCCCCCGCCGGCCGCCTCGCCGCCGGCGAACCCGGCCCCGACCCCGCCGCCGAGTGCGCCGCCGGCGCCGGTCGCTCCGCCCCCGCCTCCGGCGCCGAGCGCGCCGCCGCCCGTCCCGGTCACGTCCGCCATGGGCGGGCAGACGCCGAGCAAGCAGGCCTCCTCGGTGGCGACGAAGGCCGGGCCTCCGCGCGAGTCAGACTTCTAGCGCCGGCCGCGAGCCGCCGCCTGGACTATCCTTATCCGTCCCTTCCGGGATGGTGTAATTGGCAACACGCGACACTCTGGATGTCGAATTTGGGGTTCGAGTCCCTGTCCCGGAGCTCCTACGCGGCCGCCTGGTCGACCCAGTCGCGGTACAGGCGGTGGTAGCGGCCGCCCTGAGCGATCAGCTCGTCATGGGTGCCCTGTTCGACGATGCGCCCATGCTCGAGCACGACGATGCGCCCGGCGCGCCGGATCGTCGACAGGCGGTGGGCGATGACGATCGAGGTGCGCCCGGCCAGGAGCCGGCGCAGGCCTTCCTCGATGTGCCCCTCGGTATGCAGGTCCACGTTGGACGTCGCCTCGTCGAGCACGAGGATCCGGGGGTCGGCGACGAGCGCTCGTGCGAACGCGACGAGCTGGCGCTGCCCGGCGGACAGCTGAACGCCGCGCTCGCCGACCTCGGTGTCGTACCCGTGCTCGAGCGCCGAGATGAACTCGTCGGCACCGACGGCCCGCGCCGCCGCCCGCACGTCCTCCGTGCTCGCGTCCGGGCGTCCGAAGGCGATGTTCTCTCCGATCGTCCCCGAGAACAGGAACGCCTCCTGCGGCACGATGCCCATCTGCGAGCGCAGCGAGTCGCTGCTCACGTCTCGCAGGTCGTGCCCGTCGACGAGCACGCGGCCCACGGTCGGATCGTAGAAGCGCGCGACGAGCTTGGCCATCGTCGACTTGCCGGCGCCGGTCGCCCCGACGAGTGCGAGCGTCTGGCCGGGAGGGACGTGCAGTTGCACGTGGTCGAGCGCGCGAACCTCGTCGCCGTTGCTGCCGGCACGCCCTCGCCGTCGGTAAACGAACGTGACGTCGTCGAACTCGATCTCTCCACGCAGGCGCGGCAGGCGCACCGGGTGATCGGGCTCGGGGAGGTCCGACTGTACGGCGAGCAGGTCGAAGATCTTCTCGAGCGCGGCCATCCCCGACTGGTAGGTGCTGTATAGGTTCGACAGCTGGGTGATCGGATCTGAGAGGTTCGACAGGGCGGCCACGAACGCGACGATCGTGCCCGCCGTCGCGTAGCCGTTGATCGCCTGCGTGCCGCCGTACAGCGCGATGACCGCGATCGCGATGCCCGAGAGCAGCTCGACGGCGGGAAAATAGGCGGCGTTGAGCCGCACGGTCGTCATGTTGGCGTCGCGGTTGTCGGCGTTGAGTCCGGCGAAGGTGCGCTCGTGCATACCCTCCTGTCCGAAGTTGCGCACGACGCGGACACCCGACATCGACTCCTGCAGATACGCGGTGATCGTCCCGATCGTCTCGCGGGTGCGGCGAAACGCGCCGGCCGAGGCGATCCGGAACGCGAGGCTCATGGCCGCGACGATCGGGAACACGAGGAACGAGACGAGCGCCAGTCGCCAATCGAGCAGGCAGAGGATGACGATCGTGCCGATGAGCGTCAGCGTGGACTGGAACAGCGTCACGACGCTGTCGGTCACGAGCTGGTCGAGCGCCTCGACGTCGTTTGTCATGCGCGAGATGAGCACGCCGGCCGGGCGGCTCTCATAGAAGCCGATCGGCAGCGACTGCAGGTGGCGGAAGATCCGGATGCGCAGGTCGGCGAGCGCGCGCTGGCCGACCCAGCCGACGAGGTAGGTCTGAACGTAGGTCATCGCCCACAGCACGACCGCCGCCACGAGGTAGGCGACCATGATGATCGCGAGGATCCGCACGCTGTGCTTCGCGATCCCCTGGTCGATCGCCGCCTTGGCAAGCAGCGGCGGTGCGAGCGTCGCGGCCGTTCCGAGCAACAGGGCGACGAGCATGAGGGCGCTGCGGCGACGATACGGCCGCAGGAGCCCGAGCAGTCCGCGCAGGTTGCGCCCGCGCGACTCGCGGCTCGCGCGCTCGCCCGTCCAGCCTCCGCCGCGACGAGCTCCCGGACCGAGACCGCCGCCGCTGCCACGTCCGCCGGTGCGCTGGCTCACAGGCCACTGACCTCTCGTTCGAGCGGCTTGCGGGTGAGGAACACCTGGTCGGGGAGGCCCTTTTCCACGATCTCCCGGTACAGGTCGGACTCCGCGAGCAACGTCTCGTGGTCGCCCTCGGCCGCGATGCGACCGCCCTCCATAACGACGATGTCGTCGGCGAGCGCGATCGTCGACAACCGGTGGGCGATGACGAACGTCGTCCGTCCGCGCATCGCCTCGCGTAGCGCCGCCTTGATCTGGCGCTCGGTCGACGCGTCGACCGAGGAGGTGGCGTCGTCGAGGATGAGCACCCGGGGATCGGCGAGCAGCGCGCGGGCGATCGCCAGGCGCTGGCGCTGGCCGCCGGAGAGGCTCAGGCCGCGCTCGCCGACGAGCGTGTCATAGCCGCGGGGCAGGCGCTCGATGAAGTCGCTCGCCTGGGCTCGCGCCGCTGCCTCGGCGATCTCGTCGTCGGTGGCGTCGGGGCGCGCGTAGGCGATGTTCTCGCGGACCGTCGTGGAGAACAGGAATGGGTCGTCGCTGACCACGGCGATGGCCTGGCGCAGCGAGCGCAGGTCGACGCGCCGGACGTCGGCGCCGTCGATGAGGACTCGTCCGGCCGCCGGGTCGTACAGGCGCGAGAGCAGCGAGACGAGGCTCGTCTTGCCCGAGCCGGTCGGCCCGACGATCGCCACCGTGCGACCGGCGGGGACGTCGAGGTCGACGTCGTGCAGCACGGGCCGGCCCGGGGCGTCGTCGGGTCCGGCGTAGCTGAGGGTCACGCCGTGCAGCTGCACGTGGCCGTTGCCCGGCGGAAGCGGCGGCGCTCCGGGCGGCGCAACGATGCGTGGCTCCCGGTCGAGCACCTGGAAGATGCGCGCGCCCGAGGCCGTCGCGCGCTGCGCGAGCCCGAGCGTCACGCCAAGCGAGCGCATCGGCCCGATGAGCATGGCCACGTAGAAGTAGAACGCGGTGAACTGCCCGAGGCTGAGATGCGCGTGGATGACGCTCAGGCCGCCGAGGAAGATGACCGCGGCCAGGCCGAGCTGGGGGAGGAAGGCGATGATGGGGTTGAAGGTGGCCTCCAGTCGCGTTGCCACCATCGATTGATCGAACACGCGCCCGACGCTGCCTTCGAAGCGCTGCAGCTGGCGGTCCTCGCGGGCGAAGGACTTCACGACGCGTACGCCCGAGATGTTCTCCTCGGCGTCCGCGGTTAGCTCGGCGATGCGCTGCTGGACCTCCTGGACCGCGGGACGCGCGAGGCGCCCGTAGCGCTGGGAGATGACGACGACGAACGGGACCGGGATGAGCGCGATCAAGCCGAGCCCGGGGTTGATGAGGATCATCGCCACGCCGGCCAGGAGGATCGTGAGCGCGGACTGGAGGATGAAGATGAGCCCGTAGCCGAGGAAGAACCGAACCTGCGAGAGGTCGACCGTCGCGCGCGACATGAGCTGGCCCGTCTGCTGGTGATCGAAGAAGCCGAGCTCGAGCTTCTGCAGGTGGCCGTAGAGCTTCTCGCGCAGGTCGTACTCGATGCCGAGCGAGACGCGCCCGGCGATCATGCGCCGGGCGACGGTGAGCGCCCAGCGCAGCAGCACGGCCGCCAGGATGAGCACGGCGACGATCGTGAGGGTGTGGCGCTCGTGCGCGCTGAGCGCGAGCCGGTGGGCCGAGCGATCGTTCGCGCCATTCTGCACGGCCTCGACGGCCTGACCGGTCAGGTAGGGGACGACCACCGTCATCACCATCGCGATGGCCGAGAACACCCATGACCAGGTCATCGCCCGCCGGTAGGGGCGCAGAAAGCCGAGGAGTCGGTAGAAGGTACTCATTCGTTGCGGGCACAATTATCGCAGGCCCAGCCAGATCGCTAGGCTCCACGCCGATGGCCGCCGCAGTCCCGATCGTTCCCGGCGCCGGCCTGTGCAACACCTGCCGGCACCAGCGCGTGGTCGCCACCACCCGGGGCTCGCGGTTCTCGCTGTGCGAGCGATCGCGCTCGGATCCGCACTACCCACGGTACCCGCGTCTGCCGGTGCATGAGTGCCCCGGCCACCAGCCCGGGCGACCGGCGTCGGCTTAGCGCACCCCCCGTGGGCGGGGACGCGGCGCGCCGCAGACGCGGCCGACCGTTTCAGCTACCGCAAACCGGGGATGCGCAGCGAGGCTGGTCGACCGACCAAGGGTTAATGAGCGCAGCTGTCCGCCCGTCATTGAGACCATGAGGATTCACGACACGACGTCGACGGGCGATGCGATGAGCGGGAAGGACGGTTCGTCGCCGGCCCACGAGCTCGTGCAGAGCGCGGTCTTCGCCGCGCTCGAGGAGGGCGTCGTCGTCCTCGACGCCGAGCGCCGCCTCGTCGACGCCAACCCGGCGGCGGCGACGATCCTCGGCATCGACCTGGAAACGGCACGCGGCCGGCGCCATTGGTGGCGGGCCTGCCTCCCGCCAGGCACCGGCGTCGACGCGACCGACGACGTCGGCGCGCGGGTGCTGCGGACCAACGAGGGCCTGCGCGACGTGCCGGTGGAGATCGTGAGGGATGGGGCCCGGGTCATGATGTCGGCCAACTACGTGCCGCTGCGCGACCCGGCGGGTGCCGTTTGCGGGCTCGTCGTCTCGTTCCGCGACATCACGGAGCGGGAGCGCGAGCATCGTGCGCTGCGCACGCTGAGCGAGCGTCTGCGCGAGGCGCACGAGGTGGCGAGGCTGTCCAGCTGGGAGTGGCAGGCGGCAACCGGCGACGTGCTCGTGTTCACCGCGCTGGCCGAGGAGCAGGACCTCGTTGGCACGCGGACCTCGCTCGAGGAGCTGCTCGGCGGCATGCCGGTTGAGGCGCGACTTCAGGCACGCGAGGACCTGCATGCGATCGTCCGCGGCGACCGAGACGAGCAGACGCGGCGTCATCGCTACGAGCTCGAGTCGGGGCCCCTGTGGCTGGAGACTCGGTCGCGGGCCGTGCGCGATGACGGTGGCGCCCTCATATGCGTGCGCGGCACCTCGCAGGACGTCACCGAACAGACGGCAGCCGAGCTGGCGTTGCTCGAGGCGCGCAACTACCTCACGGCGGTCACCGACAGCATGGGTGAGGGCCTCTTCGCGCTCGACACCGACGGACGGGTGACCTACATGAACGCCGCGGCCGAGCGGCTCCTCGGGTGGTCCCTCAGCGAGGTTCGCGGCGAGATCATGCACGACCTCGCCCACACGTGTCGGTTGGATGGCAGCCCGCTGGCTCTCGTCGACTGCCCGATGCGTCGGGCGCGCCGCGACGGCGAGACGATCCGCGTCGACGACGACGTGTTCATCCGACGCGGCGGCGGCAGGTTCCCGGTGGCCTACACGGCGGCGCCGTTCGTGAGAACCGATGGGATCCAGGGCTGCGTCGTCGTGTTCGAGGACATCTCCGAGCGCAAGGCCCGCGAGGACGCCCTCCAGCGCGAGGCGGACCGGCTGGCCTGGATCGACCGCATCCAGGATGCCCTCGCCGAGGACCGCTTCGTCCTGTACGCCCAGCCGATCGTCGATCTGCGCACCGGTCAGACCGTGCAGCGCGAGCTGTTGCTCCGCCTGATCGATCGTGACGGGTCCGTCGTCGCACCCGGCTCCTACCTGCCGATCGCCGAGCAATACGGGCTGATCGGCGACATCGACCGTTGGGTCATCCAGCGCGGGATCCAGATCGCCGAGGGCGGCCTCCCCGTCGAGATCAACGTCTCGGCCCGTTCGATCGGCGACCCGACGATCCTGGACCACTTCGAGCGCTGCCTGCGGCGGTCGCGCACCGATCCGAACCTGCTTGTCGTCGAGATCACCGAGACGGCCCTCGCCGAGGACGAGGCGGCGGCGCGCGCCTTCGTCGAGCGCCTGCACGGACTCGGCTGCAAGATCGCCCTCGACGACTTCGGGACCGGCTACGGCACATTGACCTACCTCAAGCGGCTGCCGGTCGACTATTTGAAGATCGACATCGAGTTCGTGCGCGATCTCGCGAGCAATCCGGCCAGCCACCACGTCGTGGAGGCCGTTGTCGCCATCGCCCATGCCTTCGACCTGCGCACGGTGGGCGAGGGGGTCGAGGACGCCGAGACGCTCGAGCTGCTCCGTCAGCTCGGCGTCGATTGCGCGCAGGGCTACCACCTCGCGAGGCCCGCGCCGCTGAACGAAGGCCTGGCCCGCGCCGCCTAGGTTCGGCGTGCGTCAACCCGTCGGCCCGCCTGACCAGATCGGTTCGAGCCGGGACGCCTCGGCTGCGCTACCGCGACGGCCGCTCAGGCGGCGCGTGCCTCTTCGTGCCGCGGGACGTCCTGCATCAGTCCGTCCGGGTTCAGCTTCATGAACGCGTCCACGACGCGCGCGTCGAACTGACGACCGGCTTGCGCGCCGATCTCGGCCAGCGCGCGGTCGATATCCCATGCTTCCTTGTAGGTCCGCGCGTGCGTGAGGGCGTCGAAGACATCGGCGACGGCGGTGATCCTCCCGGTGAGCGGGATGTCCTCGTGCGCCAGTCCCTCCAGGTAGCCTCCGCCGTCCCAATGCTCGTGGTGAGTCCGCGCGATGTCGGCGGCGGCACGTAGCAGCGGCGAGCTCGCCGGCGCCAGGATGTTCGCACCGATCTCGACGTGGCTCTTCATGATCGCGAACTCCTCGTCGGTCAGTCTGCCGGGCTTGAGGCGAATGCTCTCGGGGACGCCGACCTTGCCGATGTCGTGCAGCGGGGCGGCATCGCGGATCATCGTGACGGTCGTATCCGACAACTCGAGGGCTTCGGCGATGAGCGCGGCGGCGCGCCCAACCCGCTGGGTGTGCTGGAACGAGCCCTGGTCGCCGTATTCGACAGTCGCTGCGAGGACGTGAAGGCTCTCCAGCCGCGCGTGCTCGAGCTCGACGGTGCGCGCGCGCACGGCGTCGGTCAGGACGTCGTTGCGGCTCCTGAGCTCCTTCTGCAGATTGCGCATTTGCAAGAGGTTGCGCACGCGCAGGAGCAACTCGGCGTTGTCCAACGGCTTGCTGATGAAATCGCGCGCTCCGAGGGACAGTGCGCGCCGCCTGGCCGAGTGCGCCGCGTCGGCCGTCACCACGAGGATCGGCAGGTTCTCGGGCTCGCGCAGCAGGTCGCGAAGGTCCGCCATGACCTCGAAGCCGGACCGATCCGGCATGTGGAGGTCGAGCAGGACGAGGTCGGGCGACGTGGAGACGCAGAGGTGCTGGACGCTGCGGGGGTCCTGGGTGCTGACGAGGTCGGTGTATCCCGCCTGTTCGAGGATCTGCTCGAGCAGCTCGACGTTGGCGGCGTTATCGTCGACGATCAGCACCCGCATATCGGTCAGCGCGCCGGGCATGGGTCAGGCGGGTGCGAGCAGCGCCTCGTCCACGACGCGCAGCAGCTCGGCGATGTCGAACGGCTTGGTCAGGTAGGCCAGGGCACCGAGTTCGATGACCCGCTGCTGGCGTTCCGGCGTGGCATCGGCGCTGATGGCGACGAACGGGATCCGCGCCGTGTCGGGATCGGCCTGCAGGAGGCGGATGACCTCCTCGCCGTCGATGTCGGGCAGGTTGAGGTCGACGAGCACGAGATCGGGTCGCTGCCGGCGGGCGAGGTCGACCGCGATGCGACCCTGCACGGTGCTGACCACGGCGATCGCCGGCCGGTCGAGGAAGATCTGCTCGATGAGCTCGAGGTTGGCGGGATTATCGTCGACGCAGAGCACCAGACGCCGGTCATCGGCGCTCACGCCGCGATCGTCCGGCCCGTCGTTGGCCTCGCCCACGGCCTCGCCGGCCGGCAGCTCGATGGTGAAGACGCTGCCGGTCCCCGGGGTGCTCTGGACTCCGAGCGTGCCGCCCATCGCCTCGACGAATGCCCTGGACAGGGCCAATCCGAGCCCGGTGCCTTCGACGTTGCCCTGCTCGGCGCCGAGGCGGTCGAATGGTGTGAACAGTCGCACCAGCAAGTCTGGGGCAATGCCGGGACCGTCGTCCGCGACTGCGATGTGGACCTGTCCCTCGTCGCCGCGACGCACGCGGATCTGCACGCGTCCGCCTTCGGCGTTGTACTTGATCGCGTTGGACAGCAGGTTCAGCAGCACCTGCCTGAGGCGCTGGACGTCTGCCAGCACCCACAGGTCGTCGTGCTCGTCGATCACGCTCACCACGATGCGCCGTGCCTCGGCCAGCGGGGCCACGAGGTCGAGCGCCTCGCCGACGACGCTGCCGGTGCGCACCGGCTGGAGCGACACGAATTGCGGGTTGGACTGGATGCGTGAGATCTCCAGCACCTCGTTGACGAGCTCGAGCAGGTGCCCGCCGGCCTTCAGCACGTGATCGACATTGGCGCGCTGGCGATCGGACAGGTCCCCCATCTCCAGGAGCTGGCTGAACCCGAGGATCGCGTTCAGCGGCGTGCGGAGCTCGTGGCTCATGCGCGAGAGGAACTCGTCCTTGGCCTGAGTTGCGCGCTCGGCCTCCGCGCGCAGGAACCGGTCGGTGACGTCCTGACAGGTGCCCACGAGGCCGGTGAGGCGGCCCGCGGCGTCGCGCGAGCTCGTGCCCTGGCAGTCGATGATGCGGGTTCCGTCCGGGCCGGTGACCTTGTAGCGCAGGCTGATCGCGCGGCCGCCGGCTCTCGCTGCTTGCAGCGCTTCGGCGAGCTCTCCACGGGAGCCGGCGTCGACCAGCTCGAGCATCGCTTCAAGGCTCTTTGGCGGCTCGCTGCTCGCCCAGTGATGCAGCCGGGCCTGCTGCTCCGACCAGATCAGCCGGCCGCTCGTGGCGTCCCACTCCCAGCTGCCCACATCGGCCTGGCGCTGGGCCTCGGCCAGGTGGGCTTCCTTGCGACCGAGATCGTCGGCCAGGGTCTCTGCGGCTAGCCGGGCGCGGAACGCCCGGCGGTAGAAGAGAAGGAACGCGGCGAGTAGGGCCGTGATCGCGACGGCGGATCCCACCAGCGATTGCGTCTGGGTGCGAGCCGCGCTGCTCCTGTAGCGGGCCTTGGCGTCGTCGATGGCATTCATCGTCTGGCCGCCGGCGGCGTTGGCCGCCACGCCCAGATGGACCGCGACGAGGACGCTCCCGGGATCGCTCAGCTGGGGATCGTGCGCGAGAAGCGAAAAGATCGCGTTCACCGTGGCGAAGTCGCGCTGAAGCGGGCGTCCGATCGCGTTCAGGCTCGGCAGCGGCTCGTCGCGCGCCAGCGCGGCGAGCTGATCGTGCACGGCGAGCTCGCCGCCGCGCATCTGTGCCCCGACCGTGGGAGCGGGGACGAGGCCGTCGACGAGCTGCAGCGGGCGCACGCCGACGTCGCTGAACTGAGTCTCGACGTTGGCCAGCTTGACCTCCGCCTGGCTGTACGCCTCGGCGCGGTGCTGCAGGAATGCGGTGGCAACGATCGACAGGAGGGCCAGCGCCGACACGATCGCCGGCGCATACCAGCGTCGCACGTACTCCGCCAGCCGCGTGACCGCGCTCACCCGGCGAGTTCGGGTCGTGTCCCCCGCTCGGACACGGTGGGGAAGGGCGATCCGGTTCTGGCTCGTCGGTGCGGGTGGAGGTAGGGACGACATTCTCGGTCGCGAGCGTTGCTACGCGAGGCCGCGGAAGCGATTTCGCTGTCATCCCTGAGATCGGCAGCGTGCGGGCCTCGGCAAGCAAGAATGGACGACTGATCTAGGAATCGGGCGCGGACCGGTTCGGCGGCTACCGCATATCGGGGATGCTCCCTGTCATATCTCGCCCAACCGGCGCAAGCGCCGTATGACGCCGCCCAACGGCCGGTACGAAGGTGCCAACCGCCGCGCGGAGCGGCAACTGGTTGCATCGCCGTGCAGTGAGCGTAAGATGGCTTGACCAGTCATATCTTGCGACGCGCGAAGGGAGGCATCGGGACATAACCGCGACCACCGTGCCGTTTGCGGCAAAGGCGCGGTTGCATGACGGAGGACAGCCAAACTCTCGGCGGGGGGGTCGTGGCCAGGGCCGCTGAGCTGAAGAGGGAGCGATCGGTCGTGACTACCCCGATGGACGTGCGAATCGGAGATGTGGTCCTCGCGCTGCCGGCCCACGAGGTGTCGGAGCGCAAGCAGTGGTTGCAATTCGGAGCGGCCGACGAGGCCCGTCTGATTGAGCTCAACGATCTCGCGCGGGCGTACGCGGATGCCGTGATCGAGGATCTGTACGAGCATTTCCTCGCCTTCGAGCAGACGAGCCGCTTCTTCGACGATGCGTCCGTGCTCGAGCACGTCAAGAGCATGCAGCGGGCGTACTTCCTGCGCCTCACGCAGGGGGACTACGGCGAGGAATATGTGCGCGATCGGCTGCGGATCGGCAGTGTCCACGAGCGCATCGGCCTCGACGTGAAGTGGTACCTCGGCGCATACAACCGGTACCTGCGCGCCGTCGGCCAGCGGATCTTCGAGGCGTTCGGCGATGATCAAGCGGGTGCGCTCGAGGCGTACTTCTCGCTCGGCAAGCTCGTCTTCCTGGACATCGGCCTGGCGATCGACACCTACATCGCCCAGCGCGAGCGGACCATCTCCGACCAGCAGCAGGCCATTCGCGAGCTCTCGACGCCCGTCATGCAGGTCCGAGAGGGCCTGCTGATCCTGCCGATCATCGGGGCGATCGACGCGCATCGCGCGCGGCAGCTCACCGAGCAGCTGTTGCAATCGATCCGGGCCGCCCGCGGCCAGGTCGTCGTCGTCGACATCACCGGCGTTCCGTCGGTGGACACGCACGTGGCCAACCACCTGCTGCAGGCCATCGAGGCGGCACGGCTGATGGGCGCGACGGCGATCGTGACGGGGCTGTCGGCGGAGGTTGCGCAGACGCTCGTCAGGCTCGGGGTCGACCTCGGCAAGCTCCGCACCGTCGGCGACCTTCAGGGAGGGATCGAGCTCGCCGAAGAGATGCTCGGATACCGCGTCATTCGCGAGGACGCCCGCGACGCGACGGCCGCGACCATCCGCGAGGAGTGAGCGCGACCGGGGCGCGTCACGTGGCCACGCCGATCCTCGCCCAGCGCGGCGTGCTGATCGCGTCGCTGCAGCCGAACCTCACCGACCACGACCTCGCCGAGCTCCGCGACGAGCTCGCCGCCCGGGTCGGCCGGGCCCGGGCCACCGGGGTCATCCTCGACGTCAGCGCCCTCGACGTGCTCGATTCCTACGCGGCCCGAACGCTTCGCGCGATCGCTCAGACGGCGCGCCTGCGTGGTGCGGAGACGATCATCGTCGGCGTCGCGCCCGACGTCGCGTTCGCGATGGTGCAGCTCGGACTCACGCTCGAGGACGTCGGTACGGCGCTCGATCTCGAGGAGGGTCTGGCCCGATTGTGGTTGACGCCGCACGGCCAGACGACCCGAAGCGATGCTCGTCGGTGAGGTCGAGACCGTGGCGATCGGCACCGACGGCGACGTCGTCGACGCGCGTCGTCGCGCGCGAGAGACCGCGGCGGCTCTCGGCTTCAGCCCCGGCGATCTGGCGCTGACGGCGACCGCCGTGTCGGAACTGGCGCGCAACATCCTGCTCTATGCCGGCGAAGGGGAGATCCGCATCAGCCTCGTCGAGGAGGACCGCCGGCGGGGCGTGCACGTCGTCGCCCGCGATGGCGGTCCCGGGATCGCCGATCTGGAGCTGGCATTGCGCGACGGCTACTCCTCGTCCAACGGCCTCGGCCTTGGGCTCCCCGGCTGCCGCCGCATCTGCGACCACTTCGAGATCCGTTCCGAGCCCGGCGCCGGAACGATCGTAACCATCACGAAATGGGCGGCGCGGTGGCCGTGACGCGGCTGACCGCCGGCGGCCCGCGCCACGCCGGCTGCATGCGCTGGGCGACCGCGCAGCGCAGTCTCGAGCGGTCGTCCGGCGACGCCTTCCTGGCGCTCGAGCACGGGGATGGCACCCTGCTCGCCGTCGTCGACGGGCTCGGTCATGGAGCGCCGGCCGCGAGAGCCTCGCAGCGGGCCGTGGAGCGGATGCGTGCGCGGGCGGCGGATCCGCCGCTCGCGCTGTTGCGCGCATGTGACGAAGCGCTGCGCCAGACGCGTGGCGCCGTCCTCACCCTGGCGCAGGTGCACGAGTCCGGGCGCCTCGCCTGGGTGGGCGTGGGGAATGTCGTCGCCGCCCTGTTCCCGCCCGAGCCGGCGTCGGCGGTGCGCTGGCTCGTGCTGCCCGGCGGCATCGCGGGTCGCTCCCTGCCGCCGGTCCGCGTAAGCGAGGAGCGCCTGCGGGCCGGCGCGGCACTCGTGTTTGCCACCGACGGCGTCGATCCCGACGCGATCGGGGCCTACGATCGGCGCGCCTCGCTGGACGAGAACGCACGGCGGATCCTCGAACACGGCGACGCCGGACGCGACGATGCGCTCGTCCTGGTGGCGCGCTACGACGGTGGCCCGAGCCAATGACCGCGGCGCAGGAGCTGGCCCAGCGCTACAGCGCCGCGATGCGGCGCTACCTCGCCGGCGACGGCGAGCTCGCGCTCACAGACGCCTACGACGTCGGGCGCAGCGCTCTCGAGTTCGGCCTCGGCCCACTGGTGCTGTTCTCGATCCATCGCGATCTGGTCGACGAGTTGATGCTCTCGGCTCCCAGCTCGACAAGGACGTCGGCCGACGTCACCGCGGTGTTCGTCGAGGCGCTCGCGCCGTTTCAGATGGCCTACGCCAGCCTCGACGAGGCATCGGCCGCCGGGCGGCAGCTGACGGCGCTCATCGAACGTCACACCGACGAGCTACGCGAGCTCAGGTTCGGGCCCCGAGATGGCGGAGGCGGGCCGGCGCTCCTGGAGCATCTCGAGACCGTAATCGACAGGCAGCTCGGTGAGCTCGACAACGTCCGTGACCGCGTGCGCGGCGTGGAGGATACGGCCGCCGCTCGACGACGCCAGGTCGCCGAAATCGTCGCGGCGCAGGAGCAGGAGCGTCATCGAATCGCCGCGGAGGTTCACGACGACGCCGTCCAGGCGATGACCGGGGTGATCTTGCGACTCGCCTTGCTCCGCCGCTCGGCGACCGACGTCGATCAGGCGCAGGGACTGAATGAGCTCGAGCAGTCGGTCAGCGATGCGATCCAGCGCCTGCGACGGCTCATCGTCGGCCTCGAGGCGCCCGACCTCGAGCGAGACGGGCTGGTGCCGGCCGTTCGCGCGGCGCTGCAACAGGTCGCGGAGGAAGTCCCGCTCAGGGTCGAGCTGATCGACGAACTGGACGGCGGACTTGGTCCCGAGGCGGCGACGGTAGCGCTTCGCATCGTGCGCGAGGCTCTGTCCAACGTGCGCAAGCACGCCCGGGCGTCGGTCGTGCGCGTCGCGCTGAGCTCGAGCAATGGGGGAGTGCTCGCGGACATCAGCGACGACGGCCGGGGCTTCTACGTGGGAGCTGCGGCCGAGCCGGGGCATCTCGGCCTTCCGGTGATGCGCGAGCGGGCGGAGCTCGTCGGCGGCTGGCTGCGCGTCGACAGCGGCCCCGGCGGCACGACCGTTCGCTGCTGGGTCCCCGACGCCGCCGGACGGGCAGCGGAGCCGTGATGGCGACGACGGTGCTCGTCGCCGACGACGAGCCGCGTCTGCGCGAGCTCCTCGCGCTGCTCGTGGGCTCGACCGAGGACTTCGAGCTCGTCGGCTTGGCGGGGGACGCCGCCGAAGCGATCGTGCTCGCGCAACGGGTCAGGCCCGATGTGGCGCTGCTCGACGTGCGGATGCCGGGCGGCGGCCCGCACGCTGCCCGCGAGATCCACCGGCTCTGCCCGCGCACGCGCATCGTGGCCTTCACGGCGCACACCGATCGCGCGATCGTGCTCGACATGCTCCGCTCCGGTGCGACGAGTTACGCACTGAAGGGCACGACTGCCGACGAGCTGATCGAGACGATCCGCCGCGCCGCGCGCGGCGAGAGCGTGCTCGCCGCCGAGGTTGCGAGCGACGTGATCGCCGAGTTGAGTGGCCACCTGGCCGGCGAGCATGAGCGTCGCAGCGAGCGCGACGCTCTCGCGGCGCGGATCCACCAGGCGATCGACCATCGCGGGCTGGACATGGTATGCCAGCCGATCGTCGACCTGGACACCGCCACGCCGGTCGGATTCGAGGCGCTGGCGCGCTTTCACCCGCCGCCCGACCAGGGGCCGGATCGTTGGTTCGCGCAGGCGGCGAGCGTGTCGCTCGGCGTCGAGCTCGAGCTGGCGGCGGTCACCGCGGCCCTCGCCCTGGCCGCCCGCTTGCCGGCCACGACATTCCTCGCTATCAACCTGTCTCCCAACGCCTTACCGATGTGCGCGTCGCTGCTCGCGCATGCCGCGGCGAGCCATCGCATCGTGGTCGAGATCACCGAGCATGCCGCCGTCGATGACTATGCGGCGCTCGGCGTCACCCTCGATACGCTGCGTCTCTGCGGCGTGGGCTTGGCGGTCGACGATGCGGGGGCCGGCTTCGCGAGCCTGCGTCACACCCTGCAGCTGGCGCCGAACTTCATCAAGCTCGACGTCTCTCTGACCAGGAGCATCGATATCGACCCGCGCCGGCAGGCGCTGGCCCGAGGCATGGTCACGTTCGCGGACGAGTCGCAGGCCGAGATCATCGCCGAGGGGATCGAGACGCCGGCGCAGCTCGACGCGCTGCGCACCCTCGGCGTCCGGTTCGGGCAGGGCTATCTCCTGGGCGCTCCGCGCCGGCTACCGGGCCAGCACATCACGGGCGCTCCGGCGGGAACGGGCGAATAGGGCGTCCAGCGCCGGGGTGTGTGCCAGTGCCGATCAGCGACCTCCCGAAGCGAGACCTCGAGATCTTCCTCGTCGAGGACCATCTGGCGGTGCGCAAGGGCCTGGAGTTGCTGCTCCGCGATGCGGGCATGCGGATCGCCGGCGTGGCCGCGGGCGTGTCGGAGGCACGTGTCCTGCTGGCCCGGCGGCGCTTCGACGTGGGGCTCGTCGACCTCGGATTGCCCGACGGCAGTGGTGTGGATGTCGTGCGGGCGGCTCTCGAACGCGACTCGGACGCCGCGATCGTGCTCTACACCGGTGAGACCGATGCCGAGCGCCTACGGGAGGCAAGCGCGTCGGGGGCGCGGGGCTTCGTGCTGAAGGGGTCGCCGCCGGCGTCCTTGTTCGAGGCGCTGCGGCGTGTCGCGGCCGGCGGCACATACGTCGACGTGGGCCTGGCGGCGCTCGTGGCCGACCGAGCGGCGGCGGGGCGGGTGTCGGAATTGACTCGCCGTGAGCGTCAGATCCTCGAGCTTCTGGCTGAGGGGCTCACGGGCGAGCAGGTCGCCGATGAGCTGTTCGTCTCGGCCGAGACGGTTCGCACGCACATTCGCAACGCGATCAGCAAGCTCGGAGCGAGGACGCGGGTGCAGGCCGTCGCGCTGCTCATCCAGGCGCAGGGCGGGCGGCCGCCGCCGTCGGAGCGCGACGGCGTGTGACCTCGACCGGATTCCACCTATCGGCTCGCCCCGGCGCTGAGAGGACGCACTTGAGGTGTTGCGATGGCGGGTGCGTATCCGGTTGCGTCAGGTAGTGGTGCTGGGGTCAGGGCCGTCTGTCGGTTCGTTCGGGCCGCCGATTCGCCAGGGTGCACGTCCTTTCCGTGAGATATTCATAGAAACGACGTGCACCCCCGAATGCGGCAGCGCTACCGGAGCTAACCGGATACGCACGGCGATAGGCCTACGCGGCCGCCGGCGCGGCCGCGGCGTCGTGTGCCCCGGCGGCCGCGCCGCTGGCGACGAAGTCGCGCTGGCGCACGAGCACGAAGGCGAGCATCGAGCCGATGAACGCGACGGCGGCGGCGATGATGCTGATCTCGCTGAGCGCCCCGGTGAAGCCCGTCTGGTACGCGTGGTTGAGCGAGACGCGGGCCGCCGGGGCGAGCGCGCTCGCGATCGCCCCGACGCCGCCGGCCTGCAGCGCCCCCGGCAGGGCGGTGTGGGTGGCCGAGAGGATCGCCGCGCCATGCGGGGAGCTGACGAGCGTGGAGACGGTGCGCTGCGTCACCTCGTGCTGGAAGACGGCGCCGAGACCGGCGATGCCCGTCGCGATCCCCACCTGGCGGAACGTGCTGTTGATCCCGGAGGCCATGCCGCTGCGGGCCGGAGGCACCACGCCGATCGCCGTGGAGGCGAGCGCCGGATTGACGAGCCCGACGCCCGCGCCGCCGAAGATGAACCCCGGGATGAGCACGGTCCAGGTCGAGCTCGCGCTCACGCGCGACTGGAGGAGCAGGCCGATGCTGATGAGCAGCAGGCCGGTTCCGAGCAGCAGCCGCACGGGCATGCGCACGCTGAGCCGGCCCGAGACGGGAGCCACGGCGAAGGCGAGCAGCGTCAGCGGCAGGAAGCGCAGGCCGGCCTGCAATGGGCCGTAGCCGAGCAGGTTCTGCAGGTACAGCGTCTGGTACAGGAACAGCGAGAAGATCGAGGCCGAGATCGCGAACGCGACGACGCTCGCGCCCGTGAACGCCGGGCAGCGGAACAGCGAAAGCTCGAGCATCGGTCGCTCCTGGGTGCGCTCGGCGACGACGAACAGCGCGAGCAGCACGGCGGAGCCGACGAGCAGCGTGACGATCTGGACCGAACCCCAGCCCTTCGCGTTGCCTTGCACGAGCGCGAAGACGAGCATGAACAGCGCACCCGAGAAGGTGACCAGGCCGGCCCAGTCGACCCCGGTTGCGTTCGGGTCCCGCGACTCGGCGACCTGCGTGACTGTGATGGCGACCGCGGCGATGCCGATCGGCACGTTCACGAAGAAGATCCACTCCCAGCCGATGGCCGAGGTGATCGCTCCGCCGACGAGCGGTCCGACGGCCACCGCCGCGCCGGTGACCGCCCCGAAGACGCCGAAGGCGGTGCCGCGGTCACGACCCTGGAAGGCCTGCGCGATGAGCGCGAGCGACGTCGCGAACATGATCGCGCCGCCGACGCCCTGCACCCCCCGGGCGAGGTTCAGCTCGAGGGGGCTGGTCGACAGCCCGCACCACGCCGAGGAGGCGCTGAAGATGACCAGGCCGACCGCGAACACACGCTTGCGCCCGAGCAGGTCGGCGAGTGCGCCGGCGGTGAGCAGGAACGCGGCGAGCGTGAGCGAGTAGGCGTCGACGACCCATTGCAGGTCGCTGAAGCTCGAGTGCAGCGCCAGGCGGATCGACGGCAGCGCCACATTAACGACCGTGATGTCGAGGAGGAGCATGAAGATCCCCACCGAGACGGCGATGAGCGTCCACCACTTGCGGTCCATGGGCCTCCTCACTTCCGGTCGCTTCTTGCTCGCCCGGCGACCCCGAACGAGGCGCGCTCCACGACGAGCGCTCCGCCGGCGCCTGTCACTGCCGGTCGGCCACCACTATATGAACCCGCGGTCCGCATCGCGGAGGTTCGACGCATCGGCGCCGAGCGTGAAACGGGGACGACGCCGTCCTGCCGGCCCGGTAGACCTTGCGGCCGCATGGCTCTGCTCGCCGACAAGCGGCTGCTCATCACCGGCGTACTCACGGAAGGCTCGATCGCCTACTCGGTGGCCGCTGCCGCCCAGCGCGAGGGGGCGGAGATCGTGCTGAGCGGCTTCGGTCGCGGCCTGCGGATCACCGAGCGGATCGCCAAGCGACTGCCGATCCCCGCCGACGTGCTCGAGCTCGACGTCAACGAGCCCGCCCAGATCGAGGCGGTCGCCGCCGAGCTGACCGAGCGCTGGGGGCATCTCGACGGGCTGCTGCACGCGATCGCCTTCGCACCACCCGACGCGCTCGGCGGGCGCTTCCTGTCGACGCCCAGCGAGTCGGCGCTGACCGCGTTCCAGACCTCGGCGTTCTCGCTGAAGGCGCTCGCCGCCGGGTTGCTGGCGCTCCTGCGAGCGGCACCCGACGGCGCGTCGGTTGTCGGCCTCGACTTCGATGCCAGTGTCGCCTGGCCGATCTACGACTGGCAAGGGGTGGCCAAGGCCGCGCTGGAGTCGATCAGCCGCTACCTGGCGCGCGACCTCGGCCCGATGCGCATCCGCTCCAACCTCGTCGCCGCGGGCCCGCTCAGCACGGTGGCCGCGAGCAACATCGAGGGCTTCGACGTGCTCGCCGAGGCCTGGTTGGCCCAGGCGCCGCTCGGCTGGGACCTCCACGACGCGACGCCGGTGGCCGACGCGTGCCTGTTCCTGCTGTCCGACCTGGCCCGCGGCATCACCGGGGAGATCCTCCACGTGGATGGCGGCGTGCACGCGATCGGCGCGGCCGTCCCGGCTGGTGAGACCGCGGCGGGGGGCGAGCCCCCGGCGGGCCAGGCGCACGGCGACGGGAGCTGACCGAGGCCAGGGACGCTACAGCGGCCGATCGGCGCCGGCCGGCCACAGGCCGACGAGCTCGCCGCAGAGCTTGCTCGCGTGTGCCGCGAGCGCTCGCGCCTCGCGATGGCGTCCCTCCAGGCGGGCGGCTCCCGCCGCCCGCACGATTCGGCAGATTGCGTCCGCGTGGTCGGTCACCGTCTGCTCGCGTGCCCCGGGGTGGCGTCCCGCGAGCACGAGTTGCAGGTTCGTCCGCTGGCCGTTCGCGTCACGCCAATACGGCACGGCGGGCGTCGGCGCAGCGGCCGGTCGCTCGCCCGGCCGGCGCGGATCCGGTGGTCGGCTCGTCGTCATGTGCCGCCCAAGTGTCCGCTGCGCGGACGCGGGCCGTCAAGCCGGTCAGCGCTTGGTCGCCTCGCGGGGGAAGTAGACGGCGCGCCACCACAGCTCGGCGAGCGCCCGCACGTGCACCGCCGCGTCGCGCTGGCCGCGGATCACCTCGAGCGTGATGTGGCGCTCGACCATCGCCAGCAGCGCCTGGGCCGACAGCCGTGCCGGGATGTCGCTCGGGGCGATGCCCCGCTCCTGGTCGCGTGCGATGCGCGCCTCGCCGGCCGCGACGAAGCGCTCGATGTATGGTGCCCACTCCGGGGGGAGATGGTCGTCCATCCCATGCAGGTAGCCGACGAGCAGCAGCACCGGCGCGTCGCGGTTGACGACCGCCACGACGCGGCGCAGGCCGAGATGCAGGTCGCGGCGGGGATCTCCCTCGCCGTCGAGGTAGATCGCCGCGGCGCGGTACATGTCGCTGAACGCCTGCTGGATGAGCCGGTCGACGACGGCCCGTTTGTTCGGGAAGTAGAAGTAGACCGCGGTACGGCTGACGAACGCACGGCGGGCGATCGCCTCGATCGTCATCCCGGCATAGCCATCCTCGTCGATCATCTGCCGCGCGGCGGCGAGGATCGCCTCCTCGGTTCCGTTGCGCGCGCGGCGAACCGACCCGCGGGGCGGCGAGCCGGCGCGGCCGGGCGCCTCCGGCCGGGCGCTCATCGCCAGTCTCCGCTCCGCGCTGGCGCCCCGAGCGCGCTCAGCAGGCGGTCGCGGGTGCCGCTGGGTGCGGCCAGCGTGTGATCGGCTCCGAGGTCGCGCGAGTTCATGACGATGTGTGCACCACCATAGGCCTATCGGAGCATGACGGCCAGATCTCGATGCGCCACCGTCGGGCCGCCGCTGCGCGCGTCGGCCTCCCTCATGCCGCGGCCACCGCCAGGCACGCGTTCTGTCCGCCGAACCCCATCGCGTTGTTGAGCGCGAGCGCGGTGCTGACGCTGCGAGCGCTGCCCGGGATGCAGTCGAGATCGCAGTCAGGATCGATCTGCTCGTAGTTGATCGTCGGCGGGAGCAGCCCGCGCCGGACCGCCTCGAGGCAGACGAGCGCCTCGACAGCGCCAGCGGCGCCGAGCAGGTGGCCGATCGCGGACTTCGTCGAGGACGCCGGCGGGGCGTTCCCGTTCCACAGTCCGTGGATCGCCATCGTCTCGATCCGGTCGTTGTACGGGGTACCGGTGCCGTGGCAGTTGATGTAGCCGACGTCCCCGGCGCTCGCTTCGGCGTCCTGGAGTGCCGAGCGCATTGCGGCGACCGCGCCGCGACCGTTCTCGTCGGGCTGGGTGATGTGGAAGGCGTCATTGCTCGCGCCGTAGCCGGCGATCCGTCCGTACACGGTGGCGCCGCGAGCCCGCGCGTGCTCGGCGCGCTCGAGGACGAGCGCGGCCGCGCCTTCGCCCATGACGAAGCCATCGCGGCGCGCGTCGAATGGGCGCGAGATGCCCTCGCGCGAGAGCGCGCCCATGCGGCGGAATGCGGCGAGGCAGAGGGTCGTGATCGCCGCCTCGCTGCCGCCGGCGACGACGACGTCGGCCTCGCCGCGCTGGATGAGCCGCAGCGCCTCGCCGATCGCGTGCGCGCCGGTCGCGCAGGCCGAGGACACCGAGAAGCCGGGTCCGTGCGCCCCGAGGCGCATCGCGACCACCGCCGCGGCGGCATTGGGCATCATCATCGGGACGAAGTTGGGCGACACCGCGCGCTCGCCGTCGGCGATGAACGCCTCGCACTCGCGCTGCAGCGTGCCGAGCCCGCCGACCCCGGTGCCGAGGATCACGCCGAGGCGAGCGGCGTCGACACCGCTCGGAGCCGGCTGATCGCCGTCCCCCGCGTCGAGCAGTCCGGCCTCGCGCGCCGCCTGGTCGGCCGCCGCGAGTGCGAACTGCGCGAAGCGATCGGTGCGTCGCGCCTCCTTGGCCGTCATCCAGTGCTCGGGATCGAACGCCGCGGCCGCGCCGATGCCGTCGGCGATCCCCGACCGTCCGGCGGCCAGCGCCTCGAACACGGCGTCGGCGCCCTCGCCGACCGACGTGATCGCGCCGCGCCCGGTGACCAGGACCTCGGGCACCGCCGAGCTGCCGGCGCTCATGCCGGAGCGCCCGCGTCGCTCAGGCGCTGCACGAGCCGGACGGCGTCCCCCACGCCGCTGATCTCCTTCAGCTCGCCGTCGGCGATCTTCACGCCGAAGCGGTCTTCCAGCGCGGTGACGAGCTCGACGAGGTCGAGCGAATCGACGTCGATGTCACGCCAGTCGGTCTGCATCGTGGCCTTGTCGGCCTCGGGCACCTTGATCCGCGTGAGCTCGTCGCGGATCGTCTGCAGGACCTGGTCGTCGTTGAGGTGGGTATCGGTCATCGGTCGTCGGTCTCCTCTGTTCGTAGCTATTCGATGCAGTGTGCCTCAAGCGCCGAGCGCTCCGTCGACAGCAAGCGTGGCTCCGTTGACGTACGCCGCCTCGGCCGAGCACAGGAAGGCGACCGCGGCGGCCACCTCCTCGGGGCGCCCGACGCGCCCGGCGGGCACGGATGCGGTGAGACTCTCGGCCGCGCCGTCGGCGGTCATCTCGGTGTCGATGATTCCGGGCGTCACGGCGTTGCAGGTGATGCCCTTGCGGGCCATCTCGCGGGCGATGGTGCGGGTCAGCCCGAGCAACCCGGCCTTCGCCGCGGCGTAGTTCGCCTGACCGGGATTCCCGCGCTCGGCGACGATCGATGACACGTTGACGATCCGGCCCCAGCGGGCGCCGAGCATGCCTCCCAGAGCGTGGCGCGTGCAGTGGAACGCGCCGGTCAGGTTCGTGTCGATCACCGCGCTCCACGCCTCGTCGGACATGCGGATGGCGAGACCGTCATCGCGGATGCCGGCGTTGTTGACGAGCGCGAGCACCGGGCCGAAGCGTTCGGCGACCTCCTGGAACGCGCTCGCCACCGCGGCGGGATCGCGCACGTCGCAGCGCACGTCGCCGCCGCTGCGCGCGAGCGTCGCCACTGTCCAACCATCGGTGGCCAGCCGCGTGGCGACGGCGGCGCCGATCCCGCGCTGCCCGCCGGTCACGAGCGCACATCCCTGGCTCTGCGGGCGCGCCTGGGCGTCGGTCTCAGGCGTGGACACGCCGTGGCTCCTTCCAGCTGACGATCCCCGCGCCCCAGACGAATCCGGCGCCGAAGGCGACGAGGCCGACGAGCGATCCGGGCCCGATGCGGCCGGCCCGGTCGGCCTCCCACAGCGCGATCGGGATCGTTGCCGAGGACGTGTTGGCGAAGCGGTCAACGTTGACCATGACGCGCTCGTCGGGAACGCCGAGAGCGGCGGCCACCGCTTCGACGATCCGGGCATTGGCCTGATGGGCGACGACCAGGTCGAGGTCCTCGATGGTATGCCCGCTGCGCTCGAGCGCCTCGCGCAGCGCGCCCGCCATCCGCGGCACGGCGTGGCGGAAGACCTGCTGGCCGGACATACGCAGCTTGCGTTCCTCGGTGCCGGCGTAGAGGACGTCCGCCTTGTCGCCGTCGGCTCCGAGCACGAACGGCGCCCAGCCGTCGATGTCCTCGGCCGCGCTGACGAGCACGCCGGCCGCGCCGTCGCCGAACAGGATCCCCGTCGAGCGGTCCTCCAGATCGGTCAGACGCGACAGCGCCTCGGCGGCGCACACGAGCACGTGGCGCGCGCGGCCGGTCTCGATCTGGGCGGCGGCCTGATCGAGACCGTAGAGGAACCCGGCGCAGGCCGCATTGAGGTCGAGCGCCGGGATCTCGCGCATCCCGAGCGCGTCGATGAGCGCCGGCGCGAGCCCCGGCGTGATGAGGTCGGGGGTGATCGTCGAGACGATCACCTGATCGACGTCCGCGGGCGAGCAGCCGGCGTCGCCGAGGGCCTCACGACACGCCTCCTCCGCCAGGTTGCCGAGGCTCACGCCGTCATCGAGCCAGCGCCGCTCGCGGATGCCGGTGCGACGAACGATCCACTCCTCGCTCGTGTCCAGGCGCGACGTGAAGTACGTGTTGTCGACCACTTGCCCCGCGAGCCCGGCGCCGATGCCGGTGATTCGAGCCCGCCCGCCCCTCACGCGGGCACCAGCGTTCGGCGCACCAGTGCGGTCAGCACCTCGCCCGGTCCGAGCTCGACGAACTCCTCGGCGCCGACGTCGTGCAGGGCGAGGATGGTCTCGCGCCAGCGCACCGGCGCGAGCAGGTTCGCGGCGAGCTCGGCGCGGACGTCGGAGAACGGCGCGACGGTGCCGTTGGAGTACACGGGGAAGCGCGGCTCGTGTATCGGCGTGCGGGCGAGCGCGGCGGCCAGGCTGCTGGCCGCCGGCCGCATGAGCGGCGAGTGGAAGGCTCCGGCGACGTCGAGCGCCCGGGCGCGAGCGCCGGTCTGCTCGCGGGCGCCCTCGATGGCGACGTCGAGCGCGGCGCGGCGGCCGGCGAGCACGAGCTGGCCGGGCGCGTTGTCGTTGGCCACGACGAGCTCGAGCTCGGCCGCGAGCGCCCGTACGGCGTCCGCGTCGCCGCCGAGCATCGCGACCATCCCGCCCGGTGCGAGCGCCGCGGCATCGGCCATCGCCCGGGCGCGCTCATCGACGAGGGCGAGCGCATCCTCGAACGCGAGGGCACCGGCCGCGACGAGCGCGGCGTACTCACCGAGCGAGTGCCCCGCGGCGGCGACCGGCTCGAGCTCGGCGCGTCGCTGCTCCCAGGCGGTCACCGAGCACAGGAAGATCGCCGGCTGCTGCTCGCGCGTGCCCTGCTCGAGCGCATCGAAAGGGTCGAAGCCGAGCAGCTCGAGGCCGCGCTCGAACACGGGATGGCCGCGGTACGGCGCGTCCATTCCGGCGAAATGGCTCCCCTGGCCGGGGAACAACAGGGCACAGTTCGTCATTGGAAGGAGAACACTCCACGCGACGGCGTCGGTTGCAGACGTTCGACGAAGCGTGGCGCAGTGTCAGGGCTGCTGAGGTGTGCATCGTAGGGCGCGAGCATCGACGACGTCCGGTCCGCGCACCGCGGCCCCGCGAGTCCTCAGGCGGCGCGCCGCTTGTTCGCCTGGCGCTCGGGCGAGATCTCGACGACGTCCCATGCGAGCCCGGTCGCGGCCAGACCGCGGATGACGAGCGCCGATGGGTCGAGTTGCCACCAGCGCAGGCCGTGGTAGGCGGACGTGGGAAACGCGTGGTGGTTGTTGTGCCAGGCCTCGCCCATCGACAGCGGAGCGAGCCAGGCCAGGTTACGCGACTCGTCGCCGGTGTCGTAGGGGTGGCGGCCGTAGTAGTGGCACAGCGAGTTGATGCTGAAGGTGACGTGGTGGAGGAGGAAGATGCGCACCGCTCCGCCCCACAGCAGGCCGGTCAGCGCGCCCGACAGCCGCCCGGTGAGCGCGTACCCGAGCGCGAAGGGGACGGCGAGCCCGGCCAGCGCCCAGACGACGAAGGTGTCGTTCACCTTCACGACGTCGGGCTGCGCGAGCAGATCGGGGGCGTAGCGCTGCTGGCTGGCGAAGTCCGAGCGGAACAGCCAGCCGACGTGGGCGTGCCACAGGCCGCGCACGGCGGCGAGCGGCCCGTCGCCGTGCCCGACGTGCGGGCTGTGCGGGTCGCCCTCCTGGTCGGAGAACGCGTGGTGCTTGCGATGGTTGGCCACCCATTCGATGACCGGACCCTCGACCGCCGCCGAGCCGAGTGCGGCGAGCGTGACCCGCACGGCGCGGCCGGTCTTGAAGCTGCGGTGCGTGAACAGGCGGTGGTAGCCGACGGTGATGCCGAGCCCGGTCGGGACGTAGCAGACGACGAGCACGACGAGGTCCTGCCAGTGCAGCTCGTGGTTCCAGGCCAGCCGCGCCGCGACGAGCAGCAGCAGTGCCGGCACGGCGATGACGAGGCCGTTGACGATGCGCTCGATGAGGTCCCAGCGACCCGGCGGCTGGAACTCTCCGCGGTCGACCTCCGGGTCGGGAGCCAGGGGGACGGCGCCGCCGGTCCCGATCGCCGGCGCCGTCAGGGGATCGCTCGAGAGCGGCTCGGTGACCGGGGCGGCCGTGTACTCGCGCATGCTCAGCGTGCGCTCCGCCGCGGCTCTGGCTGGGAAGGGAGGTACATGCGTGGGGTCCGCGCCTCGCGTCGCCGACGGCGAGGGAGCCCGCATGATGTCACACGGGCCTGCGGAGACCGGGGCGGTGATCTACTGATCCCGCGCGCCGCCCGCCGCGGGGGCGGCCAGTTCGGCGCCCGCGCCGTGCTGGCCGTTTGCGAGATCGCGCAGGCGCCGCTTGACCTTGCGGCGCTTCTCGGACAGCTCGGCCTCGAGCTTGGCGAGCTCCTCGGCCCGGCGGCGCACGAGCGCGAGCTGCTGCTCGATGTGGCCGAGCGCCTCGTGCAGCAGGTCTCGCCGCCGGGCGGGTTCGACATCGTCGCGCTGGAGCTCGCTGCGCAGCTGCGCGCGGGCCTCCTCGGCGGCGAGCAGCGTCTTGAGCTCGTCGAGCGAGACGTTGAGCAGCTCGCGCAGGCGGATCACCTCGCGCAGGCGCTCGACGTCGTGCTCGCTGTAGAGGCGATGCGACCCGGAGGCGCGCTCGGAGCCGCTCTCGAGCAGCCCGATCTCCTCGTAGTAGCGGATCGTGCGCGGGGTCGTCCCGGCGAGGCGCGCGACATCGCCGATGCGCAGCGTTGGCGTCGTGTCGGTCATCGCGAGCTCACCGCCGCGTTGACCGGCAGCGCCGTCTGCTCTTCGCCGACGTGCTTGGGTCGCAGCAGACACACGCCGGCGCCCAGGAACGAGGTGGCGGCCAGCACCCAGAGGGCGACGTGCATGTTTTGGATAAAGGGGGCCAGCTTGGCATCGGACAGGCCCTGCGCGAGCCCCGAGAAGATCTTGAAGAGAGTCGGCTTCGGAACGGCCGCGGTGACGATCGCGAGGACGAACGCGATCGACATCACCGCGCCGCTGTTCTGCAGGAGCGTACGCGCTCCAGCGGCGACGCCGCGCCGCTGCGGCGGGACCGTGCCCATCATCGCCGCGGTGTTCGGGCTGTTGAACATCCCCGAGCCGACGCCGACGATGAGCAGCCACAGCGTGCTCTGCCAGTAGGGGGTGTGCACCTGCAGGGTCGTCATCAGCGCGAGGCCGATCCCGGTGACGACCATGCCGAGGGCGGCCAGCCCTCGCGAGCCGTGGCGATCCGCGTAGGCCCCGGCCAGCGGCGACGAGACGAGCATCCCGGCGGCGAGCGGGATGAGCTTGACCCCGGCCGTGATCGGATCGTCGCCCTGCGCGCCCTGGAAGTAGAAGACGAAGAGGAACATGAGCGCGAAGCGGGCGAGCCCGTTGAGGAAGGCGGCGGCGGTCGCGGCGGCGAACAGCCGGTTGCGGAACAGGTTGAGGTCGAGCATCGGTGCGTCGACGTGGTACTCGATCCACACCCACAGCGGCAGGAACGCGAGCGCGGCGGCGAGGCCGCCGATGACCATCGGGTCATTCCAGCCATCGATTCCCCCGCGCGAGATGCCGAGCACGAGACCGGTCAGCCCGACGACGAAGGTGATCGTGCCGAGGATGTCGTAGCCGCGCTCGGCGTCGCGCTTGACGAGCTCGCGCAGGATGAGCGCGCCCCACGCCGCCCCAACGAGCGCGAACGGCACGTTGAACCAGAACACCCACTGCCACGAGATCGCGACCAGTGCGCCGCCGAGGACCGGTCCGAGCACCAGTCCGATCGCGGCCACCATCGTGTTCGCGCCCATCGCCAGCCCGAGCTGCTCGCGGGGGAACGCGTCGGTGACGAGCGCGGGTGCGTTGGCGAACAGGAAGGCGGCGCCGACGCCCTGCACGATCCGCCACAGGATGAGCTGCGTGCCGTCGCTGGCGAAGCCGGCCCCGAGCGAGGCGAAGGCGAAGATGAGGAAGCCGAGCACGTACGCGCGCTTGCGCCCGAACAGGTCCGACAGGCGCCCGAAGCTGAGGACGAGCACCGTGGAGGCGATCATGTACGCGAGGATCACCCACACGAGCGTCAGCAGGCTCGTGTGCAGGCTGCGCTCGAGATCGGGCAGCGCGATGATGAGCGTGCCCGAGTTCGTGGCCGCGAGCAGCATTCCGAGGCTCGTACACGACAGCGCCCACCAGCGGTAGTGCTCGTGGTCAGCCGAGACGCCGGGACGCCGGCGGGGCGAAGCGGTGATGGTGGACATGGCGCGCTCTCCAGCGGGAACTTTACGTAAACGTCAGTTTAGGGTAGCAGCTCGCCCGCCGGCGACGGAAGGAAGGGGCGCACGCGCCGTCGCGCCCTGTGCCGGCCCCGCCGGGCGGCGCGCCCGCCCGACGGCGCGTCAGTTCATCTGCCCGTGGGCCACCGCGACGCAGGCCTCGCACAGCGGCCAGGGCGGGTTCCACGGGTAGCCGCTGACGTCGCGGCCACAGAGCGAGAGGTCCGGCACCTCCGGCGCCACGAGGTGGCAGAGCTCCTCGAAGCCGTCCGGCGAGCGGCGCGGGCGGCTGATGCAGTCCGGGGCGATGTTCGGCGTGCGGACCGGCTGCGGCATGGCGGACAGAGTAGACGGTGTTACGAACGCGCGGCGAGCGAGACAATAATGGGCATACGGCGCACAGAGAGGAGTCACATGAGCGACACGAAGGTGATCAAGACGGAGCAGGAGTGGAGGCGGCAGCTGACGCCAGCGCAGTACGACATCCTGCGCCGCGCCGGCACCGAGCCGCCGTTCACCGGCGACTATGTCTACAACAAGAACTCCGGCGACTACCGGTGCGCCGGCTGCGGTGCGGTGCTCTTCAGCTCCGGCGCGAAGTTCGAGTCCGGCACCGGCTGGCCGAGCTTCACCGAGCCCGCGATCGCCGAGGCCGTCGAGCTGCGCTCCGACAACAGCCTCTTCATGCGTCGCACCGAGGTGGTGTGCCGCGCCTGCGGCGGTCATCTCGGCCACGTCTTCGACGACGGCCCCGGCCCCACCGGCCAGCGCTACTGCATCAACTCGGGCGCGCTCGCCTTCGCGCCGGCGACCGAGAAGTAGTCGGCGCCGCTCGCGCAGCGCCCGAGTCGCAGCCGTAGCCGCCGTGTCCGCGGCGGCTACGTGCGCGGGCCGCCGTCGTGCCGCCTGCGGCAAAGCCCTTCCGACAGATTGTCCAAGTCGCCTAGCCAGGTGTCGAAAGGCGTGGGCCAAGTGTTGGACACCCTGTCCCTAGCGACCGTGTCCTGCCGCCTGTTTCATGGGCCCATCCGAAATGGCGCCGTGCGCTGCCGTGCGCAGATGGCGGTATGCCACCAGATCGACTCGTAGGAACGGAGGCTATTCGTTGACTTGGCTTGCATACCCCTCGTGGCTGAACCCGGGGGACAACGCGTGGCAGCTCACGGCTGCCACGCTGGTCGGGCTCATGAGCGTTCCCGGCCTGGCGGTCCTGTACGGCGGGGCGATGCAGAAGCGCTGGTCGGTCAACAGCATGATGCTCACCTTCGTCGGCTTCTGCCTCGTGATGGTCGCGTGGGTGGGGTGGGCGTTCAAGATGGGCTTCGGCACCGGGATCGGGTCCGGATCCGGCTTGTTCGGCGCGCACAGCTTCCTCGGCGCCGCGCTCGGCACGCCGGGGGCGATCCTTTCGGCCGGACAGGAGCAGGCCCAGGCGGTGATCCCGTCGATCGCCGTCGGTCCACCCTTCCACTTCGCGACGCCGGCCCTGGCGTACTTCCAGTTCGTGTTCGCCGCGATCACCCCGCTGCTGATGCTCGGGTCGATCCTCGGTCGCGTCAGCTTCAAGGCGTGGATCCCGTTCGTGCTCCTGTGGATCACGTGCGTGTACACGGTCAACGCCTTCCTGCTCTGGGGCGGCGGCTACTGGGCGGCCCACGGTTCGCTCGACTACTCGGGCGGCTACGTCATCCATCTCTCGGCCGGCATCTCCGGATTCGTGGCGGCGGCGGTCATCGGACCACGCTTGCAACGAGACAGAGAGATCGACGCCCCGAACAACCTGTTGATGGTCATGACCGGAGCCGGTCTGCTGTGGCTCGGCTGGAACGGCTTCAACGGCGGTGACCCCTACTACGCCGGCGTGAACGCCTCCGACGCCGTGCTCAACACGAACGTCTGCACGGCCGTGGCCGTGCTCGTGTGGATCGCGTGGGACTACATCTTCCGCGACAAGCCCTCGCTGCTCGGCAGCGTCAACGGCATGATCACAGGGCTGGTGGGTATCACCCCGGCGGCCGGCTTCGTGGACGGTTGGGGCGCGGTGCTCATCGGCGTGATCGCCTCGACGATCGTGTGGATGTCGATCCGCTTCCTCAGCCGGGGGCCGATCTTCCGCCACGTCGACGACACGCTGGGGGTGATCTACACCCACGGCATAGCCGGCTTCTGCGGAGGCCTGTTAGTCGGTCTGTTCGCGAACCCGAAGATGATCGAGTACATCGGGGTCGGCAATACGACGAGTATCTCGCCGGCCAAGAGCGTGTTCCACGGCGGCAGCTGGACGCTGTTCCGCTGGCAGCTCGAGGCCGGCCTCTGGGTGATCCTCTTCAGTGGCGTGGTGACGTTCATCCTGCTGAAGCTCGTCGGGATCTTCCTCCCGTTGCGCCTCACGCCGGAGGAGCTCGAAGAGGGCGATCACGCCATCCACGGCAACGAGGTGTACCCGTCGGACGTGCCGACGCTCGGTGGTCCGCACACGCCCGACTGGAAGCCGACCCCGGCCCAGCCGGCGGTCAGCGGCGCCTAGCCGCACGTCAGCAACCAGTCAATCGGCAGTACGACGCGCGCGACCTCCGGCTCCGGCCGGGGGTCGCGCCGCGTGCGCCCCCGACCACCCGCCCCGACGCTCAGCTCGGCGACGGCCCGCGGATGTTCATTCCGACGTAGCGCGCCGCCACGTCGATGAGGATCTGGCGCATGGCCGCGGCGGCAGGGGTGAGGCGGGTGCCGGCCGGCGTGGCCGCGATCACTCGCCGCACGGGGCTGTGTGGCGACAGTGCGCGGATCGCGATGTCGTCGCGTCCCCCGGAGAGCGCCAGCTCGGGGATGAGCGCGACGCCGACCCCCGCGGCGACGAGACCCTGCACGGTGGCGTAGTCGTCGCTCTCGAACGACACGAGCGGCTCGAAGCCGGCCGCGTGGCAGGAGCGCACGACGTGGCGGGCGCACGAGCTCGTCGAGGACGTCTGAATCCAGGCCTCGGCGCGCAGGTTCTCCAGGCGCAGCGTGCGGCGCTCGGCGAGCGGGTGGTCGGCCGGGAGCGCGAGGAACATGGGATCCTCGAGCAGCGGCTCGCGGGTGAAGTCGGGCCCGAGCGTCTCGCTCGTGCCGTCGAATTCGAACAGCAGTGCGAGGTCGAACTCGCCGGCCGACAGGCGGGGGCCGATCTCCTCGGGCTCGCCCTCGGCGAGCGAGATCGACACCTCCGGATGCTGGGCACGGAAGATGGCGATGGCCAGGGGCATGAGCGTCGCGCCCGCGGTCGGGAACGACGCGATCCGCAGCTCGCCGCCGCGGAGCCCGGCGATCGCCGCGAGCTCGGCCTCGGCGGCATGCAGCCGCGCGACGATGCCCTCGGCGTGCTCGAGCAGCACCCGCCCGGCGGGGGTGAGGCGCACACCCCGCGGAAGGCGCTCGATGAGGTTCACGCCGGTCTCGGCCTCGAGCGCCGCGATCTGCTGCGAGACGGCCGACTGCGTGTAGGAGAGCGCGTCGGCGGCGGCCGAGAAGGAGCCGCGGTTGGCGACCTCGATGAGGACGCGAAGGCGATTGACGTTAAGCATTAGGAGTACTAATACTAGACGTTAGAAGGATTATCCCGTCTGATGGCAAAGCTAGCCTACGATCTGTCGATAAAGAGCTTGAAACCCGCACGATCAGCCCGCGAGTCACCGCGGCTCCCCGACAAGCCGTGTCCGAAAGGAAAACCCATGCAGAACAAGGTCATCATCTCTTACGACGGAACCGAGAACGATCACGACGCGCTGGCGCTCGGTCGTATCTTCGGTGATGCGGGCGCGCAGGTGTCGCTCGCCTACGTCCGTCACAGTCAGGAGCTCGATCCCCGCCGCGAGGCGGACGTCAACGCCGAGGCCGAGGCGATCCTCGAGCGCGGCGCCGAGTGGCTCGGCCATCCCGAGGTCGGCCGCCACGTCGTGCTCGCCGGCTCGACCGGCGAGGGCCTGCGTGCGCTAGCCGAGGGCGAGGAGGCCGATCTCGTCGTCTTCGGCTCGGACGCGCACACCACCCCTGGCCACGTGCAGCCCGGCCGCTCGGCCGCGCGCCTGATCGCCGGCGGCCCCGTTGCGGTGGCGATCGCTCCCGCGCGCCTGCGTGATCGGGTCGACGCGACCCTCGCGCCCGTCGCGCTGGCCGGTGGCGAGGTCGACCCGGCCGCGCGTCGCACGGCCGAGGGCATCGCGGCGCACACCGATACGCCGCTCGCGCTGCCGTCGCAGCCCGGGGTCAACCTGCTCGTGCTCGGCTCCCGTCCGGGCACGCCGGCGGGACGGGTCGGGCTGAGCTCCGCGGCCGAGTACGTCGTCGAGACGGCCACGTCGGCCGTGCTCGTCCTCCCGCGCGGCGTCGTCTTCAGCGTCGAGCTCGGCGCCGAGCGCGTCGACGACGCCGAGACGGCCGACCACGAGGCGTAGGAGCACTCGCGCGCCCGGCTTCGGCTGTCACACGTTCGCCGTAACCGACCGCCCGGCCCACAGGCCGGGCGGTCGATGTTTGGTGGGCCCGCGCCGAGGCGCCATTTCGGCTCGTCGGGGCGGCCGCCGGATCCGGCCATGACCCGGTGTGCTCGATTAGGCCCCTACAGCGGGCCCACGGGAACACACCACGCCCCGAACGCCAGCCTCGGGCGGAGGTGTGCTCGATTAGGCCCCTACAGAGGGCCCACGGGAACACACCACGCCCCGAACGCCAGCCCCCCGCGGGGGGCGAACGAAATAGGGCTCCGACGGCCGCGCTGACGCCGCATCCCGCGCAGCGGCCGCCGGAGGCGGACATGAGCTGGTGCGCTCGCGTGGCGGGGCCGCGGGAGCACACCCGGCAACGCAACGCGCGGAGCCGCGACGAAGAAGGGAGGACCGCCCGGCCGGGGGGTGGCCGAGCGGTCCTCGCGGGCGTGCCTCAGCCCTGGGTCGACAGGCCGATCGGGCAGCTGACGCCGGTGCCACCGAGGCCGCAATACCCGCCGGGGTTCTTGGCCAGGTACTGCTGGTGGTAGTCCTCGGCGTAGTAGAAGGCGTGCAGGGGGTTGATCTCGGTCGTGACCGCACCGTGCCCAGCGCGCGTGAGCTCCTGCTGGTAGGCGTCGCGGCTCGCCTCCGCCGCTGCGCGCTGCTCCTCGTCGGCGTAGAGGATGACCGAGCGGTACTGGGTGCCGACGTCGTTACCCTGGCGCATGCCCTGCGTCGGGTCGTGGCCCTCCCAGAAGACGCGCAGGATGTCCGGCAGCGAGGTCAGCTGCGTGTCGAAGGCGACGAGCACGACCTCGGAATGGCCGGTCCGCCCGGAGCAGACCTCGTCGTAGGTGGGGTTGGGGGTGTAGCCGCCGGCATAGCCGACGGCGGTCGTGTAGACCCCGGGCGACTGCCAGAACGCCCGCTCGGCCCCCCAGAAGCAACCCATGCCGACGACGAGCTGCTCGACGCCATACGGAAACGGCGGCTGCAAGGGGTGGCCGAGCACGAAGTGGCGCTCGGGCACGGCGATCGGCTCGGGGCGACCGGCGAGCGCCTTGTCGGGCGCCACCATGTCGGTCTTGTGACCAAAGAAGAGCATTCAGCCTCCTGATGAGCGTCGATCGAAGATGACGGCGGACGCATCCCGCGTCCGCCTGCACCACAGTCCGCGCTGGAGGCGGGGCGTTACGGGGCGTGGCCCGCGATCGCCTCGATCATGCGCAGGTCCATCGAGGCAATGTAGTCCTTCGGGTCCCACTGCAGCGCGGCGCGGTCACGCGCCTCGTAATAGACGCGTTCGCCGTCGGCGAAGCTCCCCGGTCCGTCCCAGCGCACGAGCCAGGTGAACTCATGGCGCTCCGGCGCGCGCCAGGCGCCGACGACCGAGAAGCCGCTGGCCGTACGCAGCCCAACGAGGTCGCGCTCCCACAGGCGCGCGAACTCGTCGGCGGTCTCCGGCACGAGGACATACGTGCGCAGCTGATAGGTCATGCCGGCGCTCCCGCGCGGGCCCGCCGCGCCGCCTTCACTCGCTCGGTCTTCTCGAGCACGACCTTGCGCAGGCGCACGTTGGCCGGCGTGACCTCGGCGCACTCGTCCTCGCGCAGGAACTCGAGCGCCTGGTCGAGCGACAGCTCGCGGTGGGGGACGAGCCGCACGAGCACATCGGCGGTCGAGGAGCGGATATTGGTCAGGTGCTTCTCCTTGGTGGCGTTGACGTCGAGGTCGTCGCTGCGGGCGTTCTCGCCCACGATCATCCCCTCGTAGACCTCGGCCCCCGGGCCGACGAACAGCGTGCCCCGCTCCTGCAGGTTCATGAGCGCGAACTGGGCGGTGACGCCGCGTCGGTCGGAGACGAGCGCTCCGGTCGGGCGGGTGCGCAGCTCGCCGAACCACGGCTCCCAGCGGTCGAAGACGTGGTGGATGAGCCCGGTCCCGCGTGTCTCGGTGAGGAACTCGGTGCGGAAGCCGATCAGCCCGCGGGCGGGGACGAGATACTCCATCCGCACCCAGCCGGTGCCGTGGTTGACCATCTGCTCGAGGCGCGCCTTGCGCAGCGCCAGCAGCTGGGTGACGACGCCGACGTAGTCCTCGGGCACGTCGATGGCCAGCCGCTCCACCGGCTCGTTGACGCGGCCGTCGATCTCGCGCGTCAGCACCTGCGGCTGGCCGACGGTGAGCTCGAAGCCTTCGCGGCGCATGATCTCGACGAGGATGGCGAGCTGCAGCTCGCCCCGTCCCTGCACCTCCCAGGCGTCCGGACGTTCGGTGTCGCGCACGCGCAGCGACACGTTGCCGACGAGCTCGGAATCGAGGCGGGCGCGGACCTGGCGGGCCGTCAGCTTGCTGCCGTCCTGCCCGGCCAGGGGGGAGGTGTTGATCCCGATGGTCACCGATAGCGACGGCTCGTCGACGCTGATGACCGGCAGCGGGCGGGGGTCGTCGACGTCGGCGAGCGTCTCGCCGATGGTCACCTCGGCGATGCCGGCGATGGCGATGATCTCGCCCGGCCCGACCTCGTCGGCCTCGACACGATCGAGCGCCTCGGTGATGTACAGCTCGCCGACCTGCGCGCGGCTGATCGTCCCGTCGGCCCGGCACCAGGCGATCGCCTGTCCCTTGCGGATGTGCCCGTGGTGGACGCGACACAGGGCCAGGCGTCCGACGTACGGCGAGGCGTCGAGGTTGGTGACCTGCGCCTGCAGCGGATGCTCGGGATCGAACATCGGCGGCGGGATGCGCTGCACGAGCAGGTTGAGCAGCGGCTGCAGATCGGTGCCCTGCTCGCCCTCCTTCAGCGACGCCCAACCGGCCTTGGCGTTCGTGTACACGATCGGGAACTCGATCTGCTCCTCGTCGGCGTCGAGGTCGAGGAACAGCTCGTAGACCTCGTCGACGACCTCGCCGATGCGCGCGTCCGGGCGGTCGACCTTGTTGACGACGAGGATGACCGGCAGCCGCGCCTCGAGCGCCTTGCGCAGCACGAACCGCGTCTGGGGGAGCGGCCCCTCGCTGGCATCGACGAGCAGCAGCACGCCGTCGACCATCGTCAGACCGCGCTCGACCTCGCCGCCGAAGTCGGCGTGCCCGGGCGTGTCGACGATGTTCAGCTTGACGCCGGCGTGGTGCACGGCGGTGTTCTTGGCCAGGATCGTGATGCCCTTCTCGCGCTCGAGGTCCATCGAGTCCATGACGCGCTCGTTGACGTCCTGTCCGGCGCGGAAGGCGCCGGACTGCCACAGCATCGCGTCGACGAGCGTCGTCTTGCCGTGGTCGACGTGGGCGACGATCGCGACGTTGCGGATGTCGGTGCGGGGCTCGAGCACCCGCCGCAGGCTAGTACAGCGTGTCCACTCACACCGGGGCACGCTGGTCGATCTGCGGCTTGCCGTCGTCGGCGAGCGGGGAGTAGCGTTGGCGCAGGCGCCGGGCGCTCGCGCTCGGCGACGCAGGCAACGAGAGAGGAACGACATGGCCACCGAGGTGTCCGCCGCGAGCCAGGCCGGGCTACAGGAGCGCGCGCGGGCGCATCTGTGGATGCACTTCACGCGCCTGAGCTCCTACGGGCCCGGCAGCGAGATCCCGATCATCGTCCGCGGCGAGGGCTGCTACGTCTATGACGAGCACGGCAAGCGCTACCTCGACGGCCTGTCCGCGCTGTACTGCGTGAACGTCGGCCACGGCCGCGCCGAGCTCGCCGAGGCCGCGGAGGCCCAGGCGCGTGAGCTCGCCTTCTACACCACCTGGAGCTACGCGCATCCGCGCGCGATCGAGCTGGCCACGCGCGTCGCCGAGCTCGCCCCGCCCGGTCTGAATCGCGTGTTCTTCACCTCCGGCGGCTCGGAGGCGGTCGAGTCGGCCTGGAAGCTCGCGCGGGCGTATCACGGGCTGCGCGGAGAGCCGACGCGCACGAAGCTCATCGCCCGCGACCTCGCCTACCACGGCACGACGCTCGGCGCGCTGACCGCGACCGGGCTGACCAGCCTGCGCCAGCCGTTCGAGCCGCTCGTGCCGGGCGGCTGCCACGTCCCGAACACGAACAGCTATCGCTGGAGCGAGACGCGCGACCCGTTGTGGGCGGCCGACGCGATCGAGGAGCGCATCGAGTTCGAGGGCGCCGGGACCGTCGCGGCGGTGATCTTGGAGCCGGTGCAGAACGCGGGCGGCTGCTTCGTGCCCCAGGAGGGCTACTTCCAGCGCGTGCGCGAGATCTGCGACCGCCACGGCGTGCTGCTCATCTCCGACGAGGTCATCTGCTCGTGGGGACGTCTCGGGCACTGGTTCGGGTCCGAGCGCTTCGGCTATGTCCCGGACATCATCACCACGGCAAAGGGGCTGACCTCGGCCTACATCCCGATGGGGGCGGTGATCGCTTCCGACCGTGTCGCCGAGCCGTTCATGTACGGCGATGCGATGTTCGCCCACGGCTTCACGTTCGGGGGCCATCCGGTGGCGGCCGCGGTCGCGCTGGCCAACATCGACCTGATCGAGCGTGAGGACCTGTGCGGGCGCGTGCGCGAGCGCGAGGGGGCGCTGCGGGCGATGCTCGAGCGCCTGCGCGACATCCCGATCGTCGGCGACGTGCGCGGCGCCGGCTTCTTCCACGCCATCGAGCTCGTCAAGGACCAGCGCACGAAGGAGACGTTCGACCACGAGGAATCCGAGGATCTCCTGCGAGGCTACCTGTCCGGCGAGCTGTTCGCCCGCGGGCTCATCTGCCGCTCGGACGATCGCGGCGACCCCGTCGTGCAGCTCGCGCCGCCGCTCATCGCCGGCCAGGAGCAGTTCGACGAGATCGAGGCGATCCTGCGGCCGGTACTCACCGAGGCCTGGGAGCGCGTGCAGCGTCGCTAGCACCGGCCCACCCGGGGTCGCTTCAGACGCCTGACCGACACCTAGGATGAGTGGAAAGGATCGATCGTGATCATTGGCGTCCCCACAGAGATCAAGCCCGACGAGTACCGCGTCGCGATCACGCCGGCCGGGGTGCGCGAGCTGACCTCGCACGGCCACGAGGTACTCGTCCAGGCGGGCGCCGGTCTCGGCAGCGCGATCACCGACGCCCAGTACGAAGACCAGGGCGCGTGCATCGTGCCCGACGCCGAGGCGGTGTTCGCCCAGTCCGAGCTGGTCCTGAAGGTGAAAGAGCCGCAGGTCGAGGAGGTCGCGCTGCTGCGCCCGGATCTCACGCTGTTCACCTACCTGCACCTAGCCGCCGCCCCGGAGCTGACCGAGGGCCTGATGGCCTCGGGCGCGACCTGCATCGCCTACGAGACGGTGGTCGACGGCGCCGGCCGGCTGCCGCTGCTCGCGCCGATGAGCGAGGTGGCCGGCAAGATCGCCACCCAGGCCGGAGCGTTCATGCTCGAGAAGCCGCTCGGCGGACGCGGCATCCTGCTCGGCGGCGTGCCGGGCGTGGCGGCGGCGACGGTCCTCGTCATCGGCGGCGGCGTCGTCGGCATGAACGCCGCCTTCATCGCGATCGGCATGGAGGCCGACGTGTTCGTCTTCGACCGCTCGATCGACCGGCTGCGCGAGCTCGACATCGTCTTCGGGGGTCGCGCCTCGACGGTCTTCTCCTCGACCCTGGCCATCGAGGAGATGCTGCCCGCCGCCGATCTCGTGATCGGCGCCGTGCTCATCCACGGCGCTCGCGCGCCCTGGGTCATCCGCCGCGAGCAGCTGAAGCTGATGAAGGACCACGCCGTGCTCGTCGACGTCTCGATCGATCAGGGCGGCTGCTTCGAGACCTCGCGGCCGACGACGCACTCGCAGCCGACCTTCGAGGAGGAGGGCGTCACCCACTACTGCGTGGCGAACATGCCCGGCGCGGTGCCGATCACCTCCACCTACGCCCTCACGAACGCCACGCTGCCCTACGTCCTCGCGCTCGCCGAGCACGGCGTCGCGGGCGCGATCGCCCGCGATCCCGGCCTCGCACCGGGGGTCAACGTCGCGGGCGGACAGGTGACGCATCCGGCCGTGGCCGAGGCGCTCGGCGTGCCGTGCGTCGCGTTCGTCCCCGGAGGCGACGGCGCCGCCATCCCTGCGCCGGCGGGCGGCCCGCGCTCGTGAGCGACGGCCGGCCGGCGGACCGCGACGCCGACACGCCCTACGTCGACGCCGTGGCCGCCTACGTCGGGCGCGAGCCGTCGCGCTTCCACGTCCCCGGGCACAAGGGCGGTCCGGGCGCCGACCCCGAGCTCGTCGCGCTGCTCGGTCGCGGCGCCTTCGCCTACGACGTGCCCCAGGACATCGAGGGGATCGACGTCGGCGATCCGCCGACGCCCTACGATCGCGCCGAGTCGCTCGCGGCGCACGCCTACGGGGCGGCGCAGAGTTGGTTCCTCACCAACGGCGCGACGCAGGGCAACCACGCACTGTGCCTCGCGCTCGCGCGGGACCGCACCGTCGTCGTGCAGCGCAACTCGCACGCCTCGGTCGTGGACGGCCTCGTGTTCAGCGGCGGGCGCCCGCAGTTCGCGGCGCCGGAGTACGACGAGGAGCTGGGGATGGCGCTCTGCGTAACCCCCGACACGCTCGAGCGGGCGCTCGCGCGCGCGCCCGGAGCGCAGGCCGCGCTGATCGTGTCGCCGACGTACTACGGGGCAACGGCCGACGTCGCCGCCTGCGCCGAGGTCGCGCACGCTGCCGGTGCGGCGCTCGTCGTCGACCAGGCCTGGGGACCGCACTTCGGCTTTCATCCCGAGGTCCCGGCGTCGGCGCTCGCGCAGGGCGCCGACGCGATGCTCAGCTCCACGCATAAGATCGCGGGATCGCTCACCCAGAGCGCGATCCTGCACGCG
This sequence comes from uncultured Solirubrobacterales bacterium, assembly GCA_963819075.1. Taxonomy (GTDB): domain Bacteria; phylum Actinomycetota; class Thermoleophilia; order Solirubrobacterales; family Solirubrobacteraceae; genus CAVQBJ01. The sequence continues at coordinate 175,666 of CAWFUP010000008.1, read as the reverse complement.
GCCGATAGCCCTTGGATCGATCGCGTCAAGCTCGCGCGCGCCGTGCGGCTCGTGCGCTCCACCTCGCCGAGCTCGCTCCTGCTCGCCTCGCTCGACGGCGCCCGGCGCCAGCTCGTCACCCACGGGCGCGAACTCATCTCCGAGACGCTGCGCGAGCGCGCGGTGGTGCGAGAGCGCCTTGCGCAGGTACCGGGCTGCGCGGTCGTGCCGGCGGCGGGCAGCGCGTGGCCGGGCGTCGTCGGCTGGGACCCGATGCGAATCGTCATCGATCTGCGCGAGAGCGGCCACAGCGGCCACACCGTGGCCGCGCACCTGCGGCGCCACCCGGTTGGCCCGGCGCGCGGTCCCGTCCAGGTCGAGCTCGCGACGCACGCCACGATCGTCATCGTGCTCGGCATCAACGAGCCGCGAGATCCGCTCGGGGCGTTTCCCGAGCAGCTGGCGACGCTGCTGCACGAGCTCGGCGATGACCGCCCGCCGGCGCCGGTCGCGCGCGCACCCCAGCTGCGCGCCGGTGAGCCGGCGCTCACGCCGCGCCAGGCGTGGATCGCCGGCAGCCGCCCGGTAGCGATCGACGCGGCCGTCGGGCTCATCTCGGCCGAGGCGATCGCCGGCTATCCGCCCGGGATCCCGGCGCTGCTGCCCGGTGAGCGCATCACCGCCGAGGTGCTCGACCACCTGCGCGAGCTGACGCGCGTCGGCGTTCGCCTGCACGGCGCGAGCGATCCGGCGCTCGGCACGATCGAGACGGTGGTCGAGGACGGCGCCGGGTGAGCAAGGGCGCCGGGCGCATGCCCGCCGAGTGGGAGCCTCACGAGCGTTGCCTGATGGCCTGGCCGGCGCGCGCGGACATGTGGGGCGCGCGCCTGGAGGCGGCCCGCGCCGACTACGCTGCCGTGGCCAACGCGATCGCTGAGCACGAGCCGGTCCTCATGCTCGCCGGCCCGCAGGACACCGCCGCGGCGCGGGCCGCGTGCGCGGGCGCCGTCGAGGTGCTCGAGATGCCGCTCGACGACTCCTGGGTGCGCGACAGCGGGCCGATCTTCGTGCGCGACGAGCACGGCGCGCTGGCCGGCGCCGACTTCACCTTCAACGCGTGGGGCGAGAAGTTCCACCCCTACGGCGACGACGCCCGCCTGGCCGCGCGCGTGCTCGAGGCGCTCGGTGTGCCGCGCCGGCCGTACCCCTGCGTGCTCGAGGGCGGCGCGATCACCGTCGACGGCGAGGGCACGCTCATCACCACCGAGTCGGTCCTGCTCAATCCCAACCGCAACCCCGGCGTCTCGCGCCAGCAGATCGAGGCGATCCTGCGCGATGCCCTCGGTGCCGAGAAGGTCCTCTGGCTCGCCGAGGGCCTGGCCGAGGATCGCGACACCGACGGGCACGTCGACAACGTGTGCCATTTCCTGTCGCCCGGACACGTCATCGTTCAGACCGTGAACGATCCCGCCAACGCCAACTTCGAGCGGCTGCAGGCCAACCTCGGGGCGCTGCGGGCGGCGACCGACGCGCGCGGACGCTCGCTCGAGATCGTCGAGGTCCCGTTGCTGCCCTACCTGAGCGACGGGGAGCAGCCGACGGTCGCCCCGTACCTGAACTTCTACATCGCCAACGGTGCCGTCGTCGTCCCCGTGAGCGATGAGCGCACCGATGCCGACGCGCTGGCGATCCTGGCCCGCGCGTTCCCTGATCGTGACGTCGTGCCGGTCCCCGGCGCGACGCTCGCGCACGGGGGCGGCGGGGTGCACTGCATCACCCAGCAGCAGCCCCTGGCCGGCGGGGCGCAGCCGTGAGCGGGCACGAGCTGCGCACGGCGATGCGCCCGCCTCCGTCGCCGGCCCGCACCCGCGCCCGCGAGCACGAGCCGTTCATCGTCGGCCTCGTCCAGGACCGCTGGCACCCCGATCCGCTCGAGCACCGCGACTCGCTGGCCGCCGGCATCCGTCTCGCCGTCGAGCACGGCGCCCAGCTCGTGTGCCTGCCCGAGCTGACGCTGAGCCGCTACTTCGCGACCGAGCCCGACGGGCTCGCGGCCGCGGCGAAGCTCGCCGAGCCGATCCTCGACGGGCCAACGAGCCGCTTCGCGGTCGAGATGGCGACCGAGACCGGGGCCTGGGTGCACGCCTCGCTCTACGAACGTGCCGAGGACGAGGGGCTCGGCTACAACACGGCGATCTGCGTGCGGCCGAACGGCGACCTCGTCGCGCGCACCCGCAAGCTGCACATCCCGCGCACCGCCGGCTATCACGAGGACCGCTACTTCCGCCCGGGCGACAGCGGCTACCCGGTGGTCTCTGTGTCCGGCGCCTCGGTCGGCTTCCCGACCTGCTGGGACCAGTGGTTCCCCGAGCTCGCGCGCGCCTACGCGCTCGCCGGCGCGCAACTGCTCGTGTATCCGACGGCGATCGGCTCCGAGCCCGACCATCCCGAGTTCGACACCGAGCCGATCTGGCAGCACATGATCGTCGCCCACGGGATCGCCAACGGGCTGTTCGTGGTCGCCGTCAACCGGGTCGGCGTGGAGGACCCGCTCACGTTCTACGGGTCGTCGTTCATCTCGGACCCGTATGGGCGTGTGCTCGTGCAGGCGCCGCGTAGCGAGGCGGCCGTGTTGGTAGCGGCGCTCGATCTCGATCAGCGGGCGGATTGGCTTGAGTTGTTTCCGCTCATTGCCACGCGGCGGCCGGATGCGTATGGGTCTTTGGCGGCGCACCCCACGGCGATACGGGTCGACGAGGGGAAGTAGGGCGGTACGCCGGCCTGCACTTTCGCCAGCCCGCAATAAAGGGCTGGCGAAAGCTCCGTCCGGCACACCGCCTTGGCGTCGTCCACCGACCACGGCTTGACGATCAGGTCGGCTTGTTACGGCGGTCGCGAGACCGACCGCGGCTACCAACACTTTGGTGGGCGACTTCAGTCGGGGCCGCTTGGGACTAGCGGTGGGGCTGGCGGTCGGTCGGGCGGAGCAGGAGGGTGTACATCGGGCCCGCCTGGTGGTCGTGACCGGGCTGGTCGAGCCACTCGCGGATCGCGCGGCGGCTGACGTGGGGGAGGTGCGGGCGCCGACGGACGCTGGGCTCGCGGCTGCGGGGTGTGTGCCTCGAAATGCTCACGACATTCTCAGCATCGACGAGATCGACGGGTGCCTTGAATGTACGCCGGTGGCATCAGACGTCAAGCGCCGCGCGAATGCCGCGCGCCCCCAACCTTCAAGCCAACCCCAAGTGCGGGGGTGCGTGCGGGCGGTGGGGCTGCCAGGTTCGTTCGAAGGCCCTTGTCTGTGGGCCTTGAACGAATCGGGCAGCCCCTTGCCTAAGCGGCGCGCCGCTCGACGATCGCCACAACTCCCTGACCCCCTGCAGCGCAGATCGATATCAGCCCGCGCCCCTCGCCCTTCTCCGCGAGCTCCTTCGCCAGCGCCGCCACGAGCCGTCCGCCGGTTGCCGCGAACGGGTGGCCGGCGGCGAGCGAGCCGCCGTTGACGTTCAGCTTGGCGCGATCGATCGAGCCGAGCGGCGCCGTGCGTCCGAGGCGCTCCTTGCAGAACACCGGGTCCTCCCATGCCTCCAGGGTCGCGAGCACCTGCGCCGCGAACGCCTCGTGGATCTCGTAGAAGTCGAAGTCCTGGAGCGTGAGGCCGTTGCGGTCGAGCAGCACCGGCACCGCGTAGGCCGGAGCGAGCAGCAGGCCCTCCTCGCCGTGGGTGTAGGGCACGGCGGCGGTCTGGGCATCGACGAGATGGGCGAGCACGGGCAGGCCGCGCTCGGCCGCCCACTCGTCGCTGGCCAGCAGGACGGTCGATGCGCCGTCCGACAGCGGCGTCGAGTTGCCGGCGGTCATCGTGGCGCCCTCGCCCTTGCCGAACACGGGCTTCAACTTGGCGAGCTTCTCGACGCTCGAGTCCGGGCGCAGGTTCTGGTCGCGCTCCAGGCCGAGGTAGGGGGTGACGAGGTCGTCCATGAAGCCGCGGTCGTAGGCCGCCGCCAGGTTGCGGTGACTGGCCGCCGTCAGCTCGTCCTGCTCCTCGCGCGAGACGTTCCACTCGCGCGCCGTGATGGCGGTGTGATCGCCCATCGACAGGCCGGTCCGCGGCTCCGCATTGCGCGGCACCTCGAGCCCGATGAGGTCGGGCCGCAGCTTCGCGAGCAGCGCGAGGCGGCCGCTGTTGCTCTTCGTGCGGCGGACCTCGAGCAGCCATCGGCGCAGGTCGTCGTCGATCGCGATCGGCGGGTCGCTCGTCGTGTCGACGCCGCCGGCCACACCCGCCTCGATCTGGCCGAGAGCGATCTTGTTGGCGACGAGCACCGCGGCCTCGATGCCGGTGTCACATGCCTGCTGGACGTCGTAGGCCGGGGTGGCCGGACTGAGCGCGCTGCCGAGCACGCACTCACGAGTCAGGTTGAAATCGCGACTGTGCTTGAGCACGGCCCCGGCGACGACCTCGCCGAGCGTGGCGTCCTGGAGGCCGAAGCGGGCGATGAGGCCGTCGAGCGCCGCCGTCAGCATGTCCGAGTTGCTGGCCTCGGCGTATGGCCCGTCGGAGCGGGCGAAGGGGATGCGGTTTCCGCCGATGATCGCCGCCTGGCGGGTGCTCGCGCTCATGGTTTCCTTCCTTCAATGAGGGTTGTGACGGGGAGAATGCGGTGACATACGGTAATGCCGGACTACCGTTTACATCACCGTTCACGCCTAGGGTATAACTTTTGTTCAATTCGCTGCCGAGCCACGCTGGAAGGGAGCCGTTCTCTCGATGTCCGATCGCTATCAGCAGTTCACGCAGACGCCGCCCGGGCGCCTGCTCGCGAGCCGCCTGGGCCTGCCCCGCCCGTCGACCCTACGCCGTTACCGGACGGGCGCTCCGGTGCTCGCCGGCCCCGTCGCGCTCGGTGCCGCCCCCGGCGGGCGCCTGCTGGCGCCGGCGGCCACGGTCCTGGCCGCGCTCGACGCCGACGCTCGCGTGCTCACCCACGGACCGGCCCAGACCGCGGCCGGCGAGGGCGGCCTGACGACGACGCTGTGGGACCCGGCGGCCGACGCCGAGACGCGACTCGGCGCGATCATCTTCGACGCCTCGGGCATCGACTCGGTTGACGGCCTGAAGGAGGCGTACGCGTTCCTGCACCCGATCGTGCGCCGGCTGGGCGCGAGCGCGCGCCTGCTCGTGCTCGGCACGACGCCGACCGCGACGGCGAGCGTCGGCGAGCGCGTCGCGCAGCGCTCGCTCGAGGGCTTTGTGCGTTCGGCGGCCAAGGAGCTGAGCTCCGGCGCGACCGCCCAGCTCGTCTACGTCGCCCCGGGCGGCGAGGGTGAGCTCGAGTCGACGCTGCGCTTCCTGCTGTCCGGCAGGTCGGCCTACGTCGACGGGCAGGTCGTGCGCGTCGGCCCCGCGCCCAAGGCCAAGGGGGCCAAACGCTCGGCCACAAAGATCGACTGGGAGCACCCGCTTGCCGGGCAGATCGCGCTCGTCACGGGCGCGTCGCGCGGCATCGGCGAGGCGATCGCGCGCACGCTCGCGCGCGACGGCGCCGACGTGGTGTGCCTCGACGTGCCCGCCCAGGGCGAGGCGCTGGCCGCCGTGGCCAACGCGATCGGCGGTTCGACGCTCGCCCTCGACATCACCGACCCGGGTGCTCCGGCGGCGATCGCGGAGCACCTGCGAGAGCGCCACGGCGGCGTCGACGTCGTCGTGCACAACGCCGGTGTGACCCGCGACAAGACGCTCGGGCGTATGAGCCCCGAGCAGTGGGACCTCGTGATGGCCATCAATCTCGCCGCGCCCGAGCGCATCACCGAGGCGCTCGTCGAGGCCGACGTCCTGCGGCGCGGCGCACGCGTGATCGGGGTGTCCTCGATGAGCGGGATTGCCGGCAACCGCGGTCAGGTCAACTACGCGACGAGCAAGGCGGGGCTCATCGGTCTCATCGACGCGCTCGCGCCGCGGCTGGCCGAGCGCCAGACGACGATCAACGCCGTCGCCCCGGGCTTCATCGAGACGCAGATGACCTCGGCGATGCCCACGGCGACCCGCGAGGCGGGGAGGCGCATGAACAGCCTTGCCCAGGGTGGCCTGCCGATCGACGTCGCCGAGACGATCGCGTGGTTCGCCAGTCCGGCCTCGGCCGGCGTGACCGGTAACACCGTCCGCGTCTGCGGGCAGAGCCTGCTCGGAGCCTGACGTGGCCGCCAAGACGACGGTCGTGCTCGACGGCCCGCCCTCGATGACCGGCCTCTACGCCCGCGCGCTCGCGGGCGTGGCGCGCTCGACCGTCGGTTGGGTGCCGGGGCTCGGGCGGTCCGCCCACGCGCTGCCCGACACCATGCTCGCGCTCGGGGACGTCGAGGTGCAGCGCGAGCGCGTCATCGCTTACTCACGCGTCTGTGGCTTTCGCCTGCGCGACGAATGTCCGCCGACGTACGCGCACATTCTCACGTTTCCCCTGCAGATGGCGCTCATGGCGAGCTCGGACTTCCCCTTCGCGCCCGTCGGGCTCGTGCACATCGGAAACCGCATCACCCAGCACCGGTCGCTCCGTGCGCAGGAGCGCCTCGACCTGCGGGTCTGGGCCGACGCGCTGCGGGCCCATTCTCGGGGGGCGCAGTTCGACATGCGCGCGGAGGTACGGGTCGGCGAGCAGCTCGCATGGGAGAGCGTCAGCACGTACCTGCACCGCGGCGATTCGCCGCCCGGTGAACCGGCGAAGGCCTCAAAGAACGGTCGCGGCAGCGCCCACGGGGAGGGCGAGGACGCTCCGCCACGGCCACCGGTGACGATCTGGGAGATCCCCGGCGACATCGGGCGCCGCTACGCGGAGGTGTCGGGTGATCGCAACCCGATCCACCTGCACCCGCTTAGCGCGAAGCTGTTCGGGATGCCGCGTGCGATCGCCCACGGCATGTGGTTGAAGGCCCGCTGCCTGGCGGCGCTCGAGGCCCACCTGCCCGAGGCGATCGTCGCCGAGGTGCGCTTCAAGCTGCCGGTGCTCCTGCCGGCCAAGGTGTCGTTCAACGCCTGGCCGGAGGGATCGGTCGAGCACTTCGCCGTGCGCGACCGCACGGCAGAGAAGCCACACCTCGACGGCACCGTGACGCCGCTGCTGGGCTGACTGCGGGCGCCGCTTTGCTCTATCTTGCGGTCGACATAACAAGCCGAGTCGTCGCGCTTCCCGCAAGCCGGCGAGCGGGGGACCCAATGCGATTCGCAGTGCAATCGCGGGGGCGAATCGCCGGATCTCCGGCGTAGCGCGAACGTTGGGAGCGCGAGCCCGTCAGCTCACCTCGCAGGCTTCCCTTCAAGTGAGTAGGAGATCGCACGATGGCCGATGCACGGCGTGACCTGGCACGGAATGAGCTGTGGGCGTCCTCGCTCGAGCGCTCGTTGACACGGCGGCGGCGATCGCGGCGCGCCTCGATCGAGTTGTGGCGCCTGCGCGAGCCGCGCGACCTCACCGATCACGAGGTGATCGGCGACTCGCTGCGCTTCGCGAGGGCGCGCCGCTCCGCGATCGAGCGCGGCCCGATGGCCGTGCCGGCGGTCCGGGGCCTGTCCGTCCTCGGCGTGCTCGCGCTGACTGGCGCGTCCGGCTCGGAGGCGCTCGCGGCCGGCGATACCGCCGGTGTCGCCAGCGCAGCCGCACCGGCGAGCGCCGTGGTCGCACTGCAGCGCGCGCTCGGGATCACGGCCGACGGCGTGTTCGGACCCGTGACCGAGCAGGTGGTCAGGTCCTTCCAGGCCGATCACGGCCTCGTCGTCGACGGCATCGTCGGCCCGCAGACGCGAGCCGCGCTCGGGCTCGGGGCCGGACCGGCGCTGCGGACGAGCGCGGCCGCGAGCACGACGGCCGCGGCCGGCGTGGTCGCCCACGTGTCGATCTCGGTGCCCGCGGCGGCCGGCGCGAGCGGCGATGTCGCCGCGCTCCAGAGCGCGCTCGGCGTGTCCGCGGACGGGGACTTCGGACCGCAGACCGAGGCGGCCGTGCGGTCCTTCCAGGCCGACCACGGTCTCGCCGTCGACGGCGTCGTCGGACCGGCCACGCGGGCTGCGCTCGGCCTTGGCGCCGGGCCGGAGTTGCGCGAGCAGGGTGACGCGGCACCGGTGGCCGTCGCGCGCACGACGTTCATCTCTGCCCACGTCAGTTCGGCCAGTGCCACGTCGTCCACGTCGCCGGGCGCGATTGGCGTAATGATCGCGGCGGGCGATCAGATCGCCACGCTGCCCTACATCTATGGCGGCGGTCACGGCTCGTTCTCCTCCGCCGGGTACGACTGCTCGGGCTCGGTGTCCTACGTCCTGCACGCCGCGGGTCTGCTCGCCGCGCCGGAGGACTCGTCCGCGCTCGAGGGCTACGGAGCTCCCGGACCCGGACGCTCCGTGACGATCTACGCGAATGCCGGGCACGCCTTCATGACGATCGACGGTCGCCGCTTCGACACCGTCGCGCTCGCGGAGACCGGGACGCGCTGGAGCTCGACGATGGTCGACACAAGCGGCTTCGTCGTGCGGCATCCGGTCGGGTTGTAGGCGCTCCGAGCGCCGTCCGGGCGCCCCGGCGGCTGGGCGGCCGCGCGGCGTTCGGACTGGGGTGTGCTCCCGCGCGCCGGGCGGCGTTCGGACCGGGGTGTGCTCACGTATGCCCGTGATGCGGACGCAACCGAGCACACCCCGGCGGGCGGGCCGACGTTTGGGTTGGGGTGTGCTCCCGTATGCCCGTGATGCGGACGCAACCGAGCACACCCCGGCGGGCGGGCCGACGTTTGGGTTGGGGTGTGCTCCCGTATGCCCGTGATGCGGACGCAACCGAGCACACCCCGCGGTCGGCGCGAGGACTGAAGGGTGGTCCCGAACGCCGCCATCCGGGTTGCGACCAAGGCCGAGCACACCCGCGGGGGCTCGCACTGGGGTGCGCTCCCGTTGGTCCGCCATGCGGACGCAATCGAGCACACCCGGCGGGGGGACCGACGTTCGGGCTGGGGTGTGCTCCCGTAGGCACGCCATACGGACGCAATCGAGCACACCCGGCGGGGGGACCGACGTTCGGGCTGGGGTGTGCTCCCGTAGGCACGCCATACGCACGCAATCGAGCACGCGGGCGACGCGGCGCGACGCCGGCGCCGCCGTGCGAGGACGTCTGTTAGGGTCCCCTAAGCAATGCCGAGCGCTGCGATCGGATATTGACCGCCTCCGGCCCCGTCTCCCGCGTCCCGTGGCGTCGGGTCGCCCCGTGGGCGCTCGGCGCGCTTGCCGCTGGGTTGCTCCTGTGGCAGATCGTGACCGCGCAGGGTGGTACCCCCGACCCGACCAACCCGGACACCCACCTCGACGGGCTGTCGGTCGTCGTCAACAGCGCCATCCTCGTGCTGCGAGAGGGCCTCGAGACGATCCTCGTACTCGCGGCGGTGACCGCGAGCCTGCGCGGCGGCAACGCCGTCCATCGCCGGCCCGTCGCCGCCGGGGGGGCGTTGGCGCTGGCCGCGAGCGTTGCCACCTGGTTCGTCGCGATCGCCGTCACCTCTGCGGTGGGGCCCGGCAGCCTCGATCTGCAGGCCGCGACGGGACTGCTTGCGATCGGCGTGCTCCTCGTGGTCATGAACTGGTTCTTCCACCGTGTGTACTGGACCGGCTGGATCTCCCATCACAACCGCCGGCGCAAGCGGCTGCTCGACGGCGCCGATGAGGCCGGTCTCCGCCGCACGATGCTCGGACTGGCGCTGCTCGGCTTCACCTCGGTCTACCGCGAGGGGTTCGAGGTCGTCCTCTTCCTGCAGAACCTGCGGCTGCGCTACGGCTCGACACGGGTACTCGAAGGCGTGCTGCTCGGGCTCGCGTTCGTGGCCGTGGTCGGGTATCTCACGTTCATCGCGCACCGCCGCCTCCCCTACAAGAAGATGCTCATCGGCACCGGGCTCCTGCTGTGGATGGTGCTGCTCGTGATGGTGGGGGAGAGCGTCGTCGAGATGCAGCAGGCCGGATGGATCGCCACGATGCCGATCGGGCTTCGTCTGCCCGGATGGATGGGGCTGTGGCTGTCGGTGTTCCCCGACTGGGCGACGATCGGCGCCCAGTTGCTCGCCACGGTGCTCGTGATCGGTGCCTACTTCCTGGCGGAGGAGCGGCGGGTGCGCCGCCCCCGCCGGCGCGGTCAGGCGCCGGCCGTGCGACCGAGCACTCCCCCGGCACCGCCGTCGCGGTCCGCGCGCACGCCCGTCACGTCCTCGATGGCGGGCTCGTAGCCCGGCCGGCGCAGCGCTCAGCCGACGTCATCGTCGTCGTCGATCTCGCGGATGCGCGACAGCTCGCGCCAGGACATCCCTTCGCCGAGGAGGGCGGGTATCCCCATGGCGACCGCGGTGACGACCTCGATCGCCTGGAGCAGCAGCCCGTAGGCGAGGCTCTCGCTCGCGCCGAAGCCGTAGGCGGCGAGCACGACGAGGCATGCGGCCTGGAACACGCCGACGTTGGACGGCGTGGCCGGCAAGATGGCGGAGACGTTCACGGCGAGCAGGATCGCGGCCGCGGTGGCGAGCGTGGCCCGCCCGCCGAAGTTCAGCGCGAGCAGTACCGTGTAGCACGAGAGCCACTGCAGCGCCCAGGCCGTCAGCTGGGCCGCCACCGCCGGCACCCCGTGTCGCGGGCGGGCGAAGACCGTCAGGCCCTGTCGCGCGAGCGCGATCTGCACGCTCGTCCATTCGGCGGCGCGGCGGATCCTCCCTGAACGCGCGCGCGCGAAGCGACGCAGCGCTCGTGGGGCACCGATGGCCAACGCCGCGATGGCGAGCGGCACGAGCGCGGCCGCGATGAGGCCGCCCTCTCGACCGTGGAAGAGCGGGACGCTGGTGAAGGTGACCGCCGCAAGCGCGGCGAGCGCGAGCAGATTGATGAGCGTCTGCGAGAAGACGGTGCCGAGCACGAGCGTGAAGTACCGCCGTGCCGAGCCCAGGCGGCGGCTGACGATGAGCGAGCGCGACGGCTCGCCCATGCGGCCGGGCAGGAGCGCGGAGACCATGACGCCGATGACTGTCGCCCGCAGCACCGCTACGAACCGCACCGGCGCATGCGGTATCGCCGCTTCGAGAATCTCCTCCCAGGACACCGCGCGCAGGACGAGCGACAGGCCCATCAGCACGAGGGCGACGGCGACCCAGCCGACCCTCGCCGAGGCGAGCGTGTGGCCGACCCTGTGCAGATCGAGCTGAGAGAGGGCGAGGGCGACGAGGCCTGCGACGAGTACGACGAGGACACCGACCGCCGTGTGGCGCTTCCAGCGCCAGCCGCGCCGGCCGCCGCGGGGCGCGGGAGGCAGCGAGAGTGCCTCGGGGTCCGCCAGCGGCGTCAGCTCGACGACGCCCGGTGTCGAAGAGGTGGGCTTCGCCATCCCATCCCCATCTTAAGCGCAGCGGAGCGGAGCTGAAGGGCTCGCCTCCATGCTCGCGCCGCGGTCGGTTGAACGTCGAGGGTCGGCGCCGGAGCCTCCAGAACGCTGGTCGAGTGGTCGAGTGGTCCGATGTGGGTTCGTTTGGGGAACTTTCGCTGCACGTGCTGCGTGCTCGGCGGACCGCGGCGACCGCCAGAGCGTCGCTCGCCGTCCTCGGGATCCTGCTCGTCAGCGTGCATGGCTCGCTTTCGGCATACCCCGGTCTTTCGGTCGCCGGGTTCGCGATCATTCTCGTGACCGCCGCCGTGCAGCTCGCCGCTCCCCGCCTGTCCTGGATGAAGATCGAGGAGTCCCTGGCCGCCGTCGCCGGCGTGCTCATCATCGGCCTCGGTGGCGAGCGCGTGACCTCACTCAGCGTGCTCTGGCTGTGCGCGGTCGCCGCCGGTGTGCTGGCCCGCGGCGGTCGCGTGCACTGGTTCGGCCGCTACCTCATGCTCGGGGCGCTCGCGCTGCCGATCGCGCGCTACGGCAGCGTCAGCTTCGAATACGCGTGCCTCTGTCTCGGAGCTCTCGCGCTGCTACTCACGTGCGGGCGCCTGACGCGCGAGTTGAGCCATCTGCTCGAGCAGGCTCGCTACGACGCCGACCACGACGGCCTGACCGGGGCGCTCTCGCGCTCGGCCTTCCGCGCCCACCTCGACCTGATGGCCGATCCGGCGCGCTCCATACCGTCGCCGATCGCGATGCTGCTCGTCGATCTCACGCATTTCGGCCAGGTGAACAAGTTCAACGGGCATGCCGCGGGCGATGCGATGCTGCGGGTCGTGGTCTCGCGGATGTCCGCGGTGATCGGCGACGACGGGACCGTCGGCCGTCTCGGTGGCGACGAGTTCGGTGCGATCGTGCCCGACGAGTGTGCGGAGCCGTTCGCCGAGCGGATTCTCGCCGCGCTCGGGCGCGGCGACGACGATGCCGCCGACGGGATCGTCGCCTCGATGGGCGTCGCCCGCGCGCCGCGCGACGGAGCCGACGCCGACACGCTCCTGCGCGCCGCCGACGTTGCGCTGCGGGTCGCCAAGCGCAGCGGCCGGCAGCAGTTCTCGTTCTACGCGGGACGCTCGCTGACCGACGAGGGCCCGGCAGGCGCGCGCCACAGCCTCGACCGACTCATCGAGGGTCACGGGCTGATGATCGTCGTGCAGCCGATCGTCGATCTGCGGACACGCCGGGCGCACGCCTACGAGGCGCTCGCGCGCTTCGGCGTGAGCGGCGGCGAGAGTCCGCTGCAGTGGTTCTCGCTGGCCGACGAGCTCGGCATGCGCCAGGAGCTCGAGCTCGCCTGCATGAGGGCGGCGCTCGAGCTGTTCGAGCACCGGCCGCCAGGCAGTCTGCTCTCGATCAACCTCTCCGGACCGCTGCTGCAGGATGCCCGCACTCGCGAGATCCTCGCGGCCCAGGTATCGCTCGAAGGGCTGATGATCGAGATCACCGAGGACGCGCTCCTCGAGGACGACGCCCGCCTGCAGGCGGCGATCGCCCCACTCGCCGAGCGCGGCGTGCGCTTCGCCGTGGACGACATGGGTGCCGGATACTCCGGCCTTCGCCAGATCATCTCGCTGCGTCCGTCCTACCTGAAGCTCGATCGCGGGCTCGTGCGGGGCATCGACGCCGACCCCGAGCGAGCGGCGATGGTCGCCGCGATGCTCGGCTACGCCCAGAGCACCGGCGGGTACCTCGTCGCCGAGGGCGTGGAGACGGCCGAGGAGCTGTCGACCCTCGTCGGCCTCGGCGTACCGCTCGTCCAGGGGTACTACCTCGGCCGTCCGGGCGTCCCGTGGCCCGCGGGTAAGGGTGAGCTCATCGGCGCCGGGCCCGAGGCGCCGCCGATGTCCGTCGCGGCCTGACGCGCGGGCCCCGCCGTTAGTCGGCGTCGTCGAGCAGGAAGCGGCCCTCGGCATAGATCGTGCGTTCGCTGCCGTCGCTCAGCGTCGCGGTGACCGTGCGGTCCGCGGTCGACACGATGTCCGTGTGCACGCTCGACTCGTTGAAGCCGAGCCGCTCCCACTCCTCCCGGCTGACCGCGGCGCGGTCGCCGTCGTAGCAGTCGTGGTAGGACTTGCCGAGCGCGATATGCGTGTTGCCGAACGGGCCGCCGACGTTCTCGTCGTAGAGCGTCTGGGCCATGAAGCGCGTGATTCGTGAGAAGCGCGAATCCGTGAGCGAGAACTCGCCCACCTTGTCGGCGTTCTCGGTGGCCACCATCTCGGTGAGGACGCTCTCGTTCTCCTCGGCCTCGGCGTTGACCACGCGCCCGTCGGCGAACTCCAGGCGGATGCCGCGGACGAGGTTCCCGTAGCGGTACAGCGGCTGATTGAAGGCGATCCAGCCCTCGGTGCCGCGCCAGTCCGGGCTCGTGAAGATCTCGAAGCTGGGGATGTTGCGCCCGCTGCCGCCCACCCACTGGCGATGCTCCCCAAGCAGGATGTGCAGGTCGGCGTCCTCGCCGAGAATGTGCAGGCGCTCGACGTGCAGGGCGTTCAGACGTCCGACGTAGTCGGCGATCCGATCGTTGACCTCGCGCCAGCGCGTGATCGGATCCTCCTCGTCCAGGAAGCACGCGCCGATGATCTGCTCCCAGTACTCCTCTTCGCTGAGGCCGGCCTCCGCGGCCATGGCCGCCGTGCCGTAGAGGCCGAGCGTCCACGAGAAGTGCCCGGCGTTCTCCTTCTGGGTACGCCAATCCATCCACGGCTTCATGGACAGGCCACTGCGCATGATGCGCCGGGGATCCACGCCCTCGAGCGCATGCAGATCGCTGTCGGAGATGACGCTGATCTGGTGGTCGATCTCGTCGACGAGGCCGCGCATGTAGCGGGCCGGGAAGAAGTCGACCTGCTCCTCGGAGGCGATGTCGTAGAAGTCGCGCGAGAAGTTGAACTGCTCGTCGTCATCGGGCAGGTACTGGCCGATGACGTGGCCTCCGGCACGCCACACGGCCTTGCGGATCTCGGCGTAGAGCGGCTTGGCCGACTCGTGCGCCGCGATTCGCACGACGTCGCCCTCCCGGATTCCATTTCCTCCTCCGAGGGCGAAGTTGACGAGCACGTCCGCGTAGCGCTGCAGCAGGACAGTGGGGGGAGCGTAGGCCATGGAAACCTTCCGAGCGGGAGCGGTGAAAACCGGCAGACTACTCGTGCGCGCCGCGAACGCGGCGGCTCGTGGCTTGCCGGCGATCGGCGGATCCGTCACCCTGTGTCGATGCAGCTGCTCGGAGCCAAGGAGACCGACCGCGGAACCATCGAGGTGACGTTCGGCACGCACGAGGGCGTTCACGTGCTTGAAGGTCGTGCCGACGAGATCGGCGACCTCGGGGCGCGGATGCAACAGGCCAGCGTCCTTGGGAGTGCCGCCTCGGAGGATCCCGGACGCGCGCAGCTCGTGTGGCTGCCAGATGTGCAGGTTGGTGACGACGTCGTGACGTTCGGGATCAGTGGCGGCGGCGTGCGGGTGCGCATCACCCGCACCCCCGAGGATCGCTGACGCCGGCCGGTCGAGGCGCCCGCGCCGCCGGGGTTCGCGGCCTCAGCCGAGCTGCTGCTGAACGACCTTCAGCGCTGGGCGCGCGGTGCCGTTCGGATTGAGCAGCCCGCTGTCCCAGCGGTCCGCGCGCGACGAGGCGAACCACTGGTAGAGGTACCAGCGCGAGATCCTCGGGTACGCGGTGCGCGCGACCTGGAAGAGGAACTGCTCCGCGCGGCGCTGGCGACCGAGGTTGGGCGGATAGCCGACGAAGCGAACCCAGCCGCCGACCTCGGTGACCCAGATCGGGCCCTTCGGCAGCTCGCGCTCGAGCGTGGTCAGGGCGTCCGTGTTGAACTCGTTGATGTCGTTGTAGATGTGGATCGCCCACGGGCCGTGGAGGCCGCGCGCGGCGCGCACGAACGCGCGCATCCATTTCCGGCTCGCGAGCCGGTAGCCGACGAGCGACGGCGAGGTGACGGTGCAGCGATGGCACAATTTGAGGGCGACGCGCCAGTAGGCGGCGGCGCGCGCGGGGTTGTGCAGGGTCGCCTGGTCGAGCAGGTTGGCCTCGTTCCACGGGGTCCACTCCTTGATCCACCAGAAGCGTCGCATCATCCAGCCGACGTCGCGGCGGTACAGAGCCAGCGACGGCAGGTAGCGCGTGCGCCCGCGGATGTTCGACTGGGTGATGGCGATGAGCGGGACGGTACGGGTTCGCCCCGCGATGGTCAGATAGTGGTCGGCGAGATGCAGGTAGTGGGGCTCGTGCATGAGGTCCCACGGCACGAAGTAGCGAACGTTGCGCAGCGGCAGCGCGTGCCAGCGAGGATCGGCGAACAGCGCAATGTGCTGATCGTCGATGCCCCAGACGATCTTCCTGATGATGGCCGAGGGTGCCGCGGATGGGGGGGTGCCGGCCGTCGGCGGCGTCGTGCGGGCCGGCGCCGTCGCCGCTGCGGTGGTGGCCGCTCCGAGTGCGAGCACCGCGAGCAGCGCGAGCGGTCGCACCAGGCGCTCCGGCCGTACGCCGCGCTGCCGCGGAACCGGCGGGCGCGCGCTCGGCGCAGGAAAGCCTGGGGTCGGTGAACCGACGCTCATCGTCGGTAAGGGTAGCCAGGGGCCCCGACCAGTCCCGATGATGCCCCGAACGGGCGCCGCTCAGGCGACCGCGTCGACGCGGGCAAGTCCGCGGCTGACATTACGCCGTAGACCCACAGCGATGATCGCGTCGAGGCCGGGAAGCACCGCGCCGAACGCGATCTCGTAGTGCAGATGCGTGCCATCGCCGCGCGCCGTGAAGCGCATGGTGCCCTCGTGGTCGCGCAGCGGCGATCCCTTCGTGATCCGATAGCGGACGAGCTCGTTGGGTACGAACTCGACAACGGTCTCCACGAAAGGGGGAAGCGGACCGATTCGCAGCTCGCGCGCCGAGCCGACGCCGTTGCGCTCTCCGTCGTTCCCGTCGCGCAGCCGGCGGACCTTCGTACCGAACACGCTCGACAGGTTCTCGTGCTCAGACAGGTAGGCGAATACGCGCTCCGGCGCCAGGGCGTAGTCGCGATCGAAGATGAGCCGCTGCATCGGCCCGACATTCAACCAGAGCCCGCCTTCCCGACCATCCGTCGAGAACGCGTGCGCGGGGCGACCGGGTCGCGCACAATGGCAGGCGCATCGTCTTCGGAGTGGTCATCCCGATAAAGGCACCCCCGTCGCGAGACGGGTCCGCAAACCCACGGGACTCACGTAGTCAGCCGGGCTGTCGAAGGATGTCGCGGCATGGTCGCTCCCTGTCAAGGAGAAACGGATGTCCGACTACGAGTACGAGAGCGATCGGCGGGAGTGTCGCCGCTGCGGAGCGCTGCTGTCGATGTGGTGCTGCGACGCGTGCGGGAGTGACAGCTTCGAGAGCGTGACCGACGCCTACGTCGCCGAGCTCGCCAGCCCGTGGCGCTCCCTCGAGAGCCCGCCGCGCCCGCCGGCCCCCGAGTTCCCCGTCGCCGCATAGACCCCGGCGGGCTCGCTCAGTGCGGCAGCGGCGCGCCGAGCAGCGCCGCCGCGGCACCGATCGCGCCTGCGGTGATCAGCGTCAGGGCGACGCCGCGTCGCAGGACGAGGAGAACGAGGGCGGCGAGCGCGAGCAGGATCCATTGCCAGCGCTCGCTCAGCGCCACGGCGAGCGGAATCGCCGAGCCGAGGATCGCTCCCGCCGCCGCCGGTGCGGCACCGGCGAGGAATGCGCTGACGCGGCGATCGCCCAGCAGACGCTCAAACCGCGAGGCGCCGACGAGCACGAAGCCGAACGAGGGAGCGAAGGCGACGACGGTCGCGAGCAGTCCGCCGGCGATCCCGCCGGCGGCGTAGCCGACGGCGGCAATCGTCAGGACGACCGGGCCGGGCGTGACCTGGCCGAGGGCAACGGCATTGAGGAATTGGGCATGCGTCATCCAGTGATAGGTGTTAACGGCGTCGCTCTGCATCAGCGGGACGATTACGAAACCGCCTCCGAAC
The DNA here is from genome assembly GCA_963819075.1 of uncultured Solirubrobacterales bacterium. Taxonomy (GTDB): domain Bacteria; phylum Actinomycetota; class Thermoleophilia; order Solirubrobacterales; family Solirubrobacteraceae; genus CAVQBJ01. The sequence continues at coordinate 158,267 of CAWFUP010000008.1, read as the reverse complement.
GCGAGGCCCCCCACCTTCAGTGCGGTCCAGACGAGCGCTCCGACGCCGGCCGGAGCGGCGGCCACGCTCCCGAGCAGTGGCCAGGCATGCAATCCAAGGCCCGGTCGAGGGCGGCTGAACGCGAGCTCCGCGGCGCCGCACGCGATCAGTACCGCCGCGAGCCAGGGGCCGACGGTCGCGGCGCCGATGCCGCCCACGACGGCGTATGCGGCGGCGCGCACACGGCGGCTCCCGGCTGCGCGTCCGAGCAACGGTGGCATGAGCGCCAGCCCCGCGCGCACCGCGACCGGCGCCACCGCGGCGCCGGCCCCGAGTCCGGCGCCCCGGACCCACGCCGGCGGGGCGGCGGCGAGGAAGACGCTGGCGAGCGCGAGGATGAGCACGAGGCCGGGCGCGATGAAGCTGACACCGCCGACGAGCCCGCCGGCGGCGCCGCGCAGGCTCCAGGCGCAGTAGATCGCGAGCTGGGTGGAAGCAGGGCCGGGAAGGAGGTTCGTGGCGGCGATCGCGCGCTCGAACTGGGGCTCCGTCATCCAAGCGCGCTCGACGACACAGAGCTCTCGCAACAGGGCGATGTGGGCCGGGGGACCACCGAATCCGGTCACGCCGATGCGCCCCCACTCGCGCCCCAATTCGACGAGCGAGGGCTGCGGCTGGGCGTCGGTGGCGGCCATCGCTGTCCGGCAGCGTACGCCGTCGCCCCCACGTCACGCTCGCGCCTGGGCTGCCGTGCCGGCGGGCGAGGGTGGCCGCTGGTCGCCGCTCGGTGGCGGTCGGGCAATCGCCGAGAGAGCCCGGTCGCCGATCGAGGCTCCTCCGGCACGTGCCGATGGTCCACGATGGCCCTGCACGCGCCAGCGAAGGACGGCATGCACGATCGACCACGCCGACATCCGGCGGCTCGCCGCGTGACCGGCCGGCCCGCATGACCTCGTCTTCGACGGTGAGGATCGGCGAGCTGGCGGCGTCCCGCCACTCGGGAACGGTGCTTGCGATGATCGGCCTCGGCTCCTGCATCGGCATCGTCCTGATGGACGTCGGGCGCGGCGCGGTTGGTATGGCGCACGTCATGCTTCCCGACTCGCGTGGCGAGCGCGGTGGCTCGGCCCGCTTCGCCGACCTCGCCGTACCCGCGCTCGTCGAAGAGCTGACGGGGATCGGCGCTCGCTCGTACCTGCTGCAGGCCGTGCTTGTCGGCGGGGCGCAGCTGTTCTCGAACGGCGGCGGGAGCACGCTCGAGATCGGGGCCCGCAACAACGAGGCGGTCTGCGCCGCGCTCGAGGAGGCGCGCATTCCGGTGGTGGCCTCGGCCACGGGCGGTACGATCGGACGCTCGGTGTGGGCCTCGGTCGACGAGCTCTCGGTGACCGTGCGCGAGGCGAGCGGTACTCCCGAGGAGCTCTACCGTTCGGGCCTCGCGGCCGTCGCCGGAGCGGGCCGCGACAGCTGCGGCTAACCGCCGGACCGCGACCGCGCGGCCACGGTCTGGTACAAGAGATGGCGACGGACGGCCGCGCCGTTAGAGGTGTCGTAACGCAACGCTCACCGCGGGCAACCCCACGCGACGTAACGTGCCCGCGAAAGGAACGCACGACTCCATGCCGCAGACCCCGTACGATCGAGGCAGCGAGGCGCCCCGTCCGCGGGGCGGCGGGGCCGGGCGGTTCGACCGACGCACGCTCATCCGTCGAGGCCTGCTCGCCGGCGGCGCGCTCGCCGCCGGCGCGGCCGGACTCGGCGCGACCGCCTCGGGCGGCGCTCCCCCGCTCGATCGGTCGAGGCGGTCGGCGGCCACGCGCGTCGCGAGCTCGTCGGCCCAGCAGCGCCCGAACATCCTCGTCATCCTCGTCGACCAGCTGCGCGAGCCCCGCTGGTACGGGCCGAGCGCGCGCGTCGATCGCTGGCTTCCGAACATCGCTCGCCTTCGCCGCGACGGTGTCTCGCTCGCCCATCACTTCACGGCTGCCAACGACTGCACACCGTCGCGGGCGGCACTGCTCACCGGCCTCTACACGCATCAGACGGGATGCCTGATCACCGGCGGAAGCACACTCGATCCGGGCTTTCCGACCTGGGGCACGATGCTGCGCGAGCACGGCTACCGCACGTACTGGTACGGGAAGTGGCACCTCACGCACGACGACAACCGCTGGTCCGGTGCCACCGACCTCCTCGAGCCCTACGGATTCGCCGGCGGCACCTACCCGTCGCCGGACGGAGGGCCAGGCCAGGGCTGGCGCGTGGATCCGGACATCGTGGCGCAATTCGACGCCTGGTACGCCGCGCAGGGGCGCGACCAGCCGTGGTGCACGACGGTGTCCTTCGTCAACCCGCACGACATCGCCTGGTGGTACACCTGGAGCGATCGCGTCCCGGCCGAGTCCTCGCCCCCGGCCGTGTTCTCGTCGCTGCCACCGAACTTCGAGACCCCGCAGGTGATGATCGAGCGGGGCAAGCCGCTCCTGCAGCGCTCGCTGCAGGACACTGCTGCGAGCTCCTTCGGGGCGGTGCCGTTCACTGGCCCAGACGCGCCCGGCGCGTGGCTGCCGTTCCTCGATCTGTACCTCGCGCTACAGCGCACCGTCGACTTCCACATCGGTCGCGTGCTCGACACGCTCGCCAGCCGGCCCGAGGTGGCCGCCCGGACCGTCGTCGTGTTCTCCTCCGACCACGGCGAATACGGCGCCTCGCACGGCTTGCGCGGCAAGGGCGCCGGGGCCTACGACGAGGCGATCGGCGTGCCGCTCGTCGTCACCGATCCCCGCGGGCTGCTGACGCGCGCGCCGGGAACGGCTCGCGCCCAGCTCAGCTCGAGCGTTGACATCGCTGCGTTGTTGCTCACGATCGCCTCCGGCTCGGACGCGTGGCGCAGCGAGTCCCACTACAGCCACCTCGCCGATCGGCTCGACCTCGCGGCGATCCTCGCCGACCCCGCCGCGCCGGGACGCCCCTACGTCCTGCACGCCACCGACGAGACGGTCACGGAGTTCGCGATCGAACCCTACGCCGCCGATGCTCCGTTGCACGTGACCGCCGTTCGCACCGCGCGCGGAAAGTACGCGACGTACTCGAACTGGACGCCGGGCGGGATGACGATCGAATCCGCCGGCCAGCAGCAGGAGCTCTACGACTACACGACACCCGCCGGCCGTCTCGAGCTGCACAACGCGGTCGACGAGTGGGACCTCGTGACGCCGATGAGCGCGCTCCTCTCGGGTGCAATCGCCGAGGAGCTGCGCGAGCCGCTGCCGGCGCGTCTGCAATCGGCGCAGGCGCGCGGGCTGGTCGACTACGCGGCGGTCCTCTCGCGAGTCACCGCGCACGCGGCGCTCGCTCGCGAACGACATCACGAGCCCGCGGCCAGCGTGTCGGGGCGCGGCCCGCGCTTGAACGCGGCCCCGGCGCGGTAGGCGGGCGCGGGCGCGGGCGCGGGCGACGCCGCGCACGCGGCAGTTGACAGACTGTCAGTACGCCCGCGTCGCGGGCGAGCGGGGCACCCGAGCCCGCGACGGCCGATGAAAGGACGACAAAGATGATTGCCGACTCGCCTTCCGAACAGGACGAGGTCGACGCGGCCGCGGCGGAGGCCGGACGGATCGGTGGAGTGAGCGGCGAGGAGAACGTGCCGCCGGAGCAGCGGGCCGTGCTCGAGGGCGGGGGCGGCGAGGCTGAGGGCTTCGAGGCCGCCGAGGAGCTGCTGATCGAACACGCTTCACACGGCGACGAGCAGTCCGCTCACGCCGTCCTGCACCACCAGGGGCTTCCCGAGGAGGCCGAGCTCGAGTCCTACGGGGACGCCGACGAGGAGCACAGCAGCGAGCTCGGGCAAGACGCCTAGCCCGGCGACCCGCCGCCTGCGGCTAGCTCGTCAAGCGGACGGCGAGGAGGGCGATGTCGTCCTGGACGCGGCCATTGGTGTGCTCGATCGCCGCGCGCTCGATGTGCTCGAGCATGTCGGGCAGCGGCATCGTCGCCCCCTGACGGCTCAGGCGAGCCAACCCGTCCTCACCGAGGATCCCGGCCGGCCCGCGCGCCTCGGGGAGGCCGTCGGTGTAGAGGAGCAGCGTCTCGTCGGACTCCAGGCGGTGTTCGCGCTCGGTGATCGTGACCGGCTCGATCAGCCCGAGCAGGGTGCCGAGCTCGCCAATCGGCCGGATCCCGCCATCCGAGGAGACCAGCAGCGGTGGTGGGTGGCCGGCGAGCGCGACGGTGAGCCGGGCATGCGTGTCCGCTGGTGACACGAGCACGAGGCACACGGTGCACAGGTCGCCCCCGGGGTCGCGAAGCAGGGCGGCGTGCAGCATCTCGAGCATGCGCGTCGGCGTGCATCCGTGCATGGCCGCCGTGCGCAGCGTGTGGCGCGCCAGCGCCGTGACGCTGGCCGCGCGGGGGCCCTTGCCGCAGACGTCGCCGATGACGAGCATCCACCGCCGGCGGTCATAGGCAAACACGTCGTAGAAGTCCCCGCCGACCTCGTTGAGCTCTCCGCTGGCCGCGTAGCGCGCCTCGATCTCGGCTCCCGGGATCTCGGGCAGGAATGCCGGCAGCAGCGCGCGCTGCAGGACCTCGGCGATGCGACTGCGCTCGGCGTACGAGCGGGCGCTGTCGATCGCCGCCCCAGTGCGCCGGCCGAGCTCCGCGGCGAGCGAGAGGTCCGAGCGAGAGAGGCGTCGCGGGGTGTCAGACCACAGGAGGGAGATCGCGCCCACCGCTTTGGCGCCGGAAACCATCGGCACGATGATCACCGCTGTCGGGTTGATGGCTTGAAGCAGCGCCAGGTGGCGTTCGTCCTGGGCATACGCCGCGAGCGTCGCCGCGGGGATGTCGCTCAGCACGATCGCGCGACCGGTGCGCAGGACCTCGGCCACGCCGGCCGAGTCGTCCGCGTCGTTCGGATAGGCGTGTTGCAGCTGCTCGGCAAGCGGGAGCCGCCCGGCGTCGTGGTGATGCAAGGCGACGCGCCGAAGCTGCCCGTCCTCCTGCACCGTGTCGATCGCACACCAATCGGCGATCTGGGGCACGGCGAGCTCGGCGATGCGGCTGAGCGTCTGCTCGTAGTCGAGCGAGGAGGCGAGCACGCGACTGGCCTCGGCGAGGAAGCTCGTCGCGAGCTCGGCGCGCTTCACCTCGGTGATGTTCTCGAACACATTCACCGCGTAGCGCACGCGCCCCGTCTGCGGATCGGTCACGCCGGCCGTGCGAACGTTCAGCCAGCGCTCCTCGCCGGTCGCGCGCACGATGTTGCGCACGAGCAGGGGGGTGGCCGGCTCGCCGCGGAACAGCTGGCGGGCCGGCATTCGCGCGAGGTCGAGCTCGTGCCCCTGGTCGTCGAGGACGCGGAAGCGCGCCCAGATGCTGCCGGGTTGCGCGCCGGTCAGCTCGCCAGGATCCTCGAGTCCGAGCAGATCGGCCGCCGCTTGATTGGCGTACACGGTCTGCCCGTTCTCCTCGACGACGGTGATCGCCTCGGCGACACTGGCCAGGATCGCCTCGAGACGCTGCTCGAGCCGGCGCAGATCGGCGAACAGACGGGCGTTGTCGATAGCCAGCGCCGCGCGGCGTGCCAGCTCGCACACGAGATCGAAGTCCTCCGGCGTATACGGATCGCCGTCGCCGAGTCGCAGGACCGACAACGTGCCGAGCGCGCGGTCGCGTGCGCGCAGCGGCGCGACAATCGCCGAGTGGTAGTGGTGGTCGATCATGAAGCGGGCGTGCTCGGCACCCTCGGCGAACGTCTCGAGCAGCTCTGGCGTCAGGTGCGACAGCAGCTCGGGGACTCCGCTGCGCAGTACGCGCGCCACCGGGTGGTCGCCCTCGATGTCGATCGGATGCTCGCGCCGCAGGCGCTCGAGACGGCGCGCCAGGCCGTCGTCGCGCGCGACGACGGCGAAATCGCAGACGAGGCCGTCGCCGTCGAGCAGGTCGATCACGCACAGGTCGGCGAGCTCGGGGACCGTCAGCTCGGCCACCTGGCGCATCGTGACGTCGGGCTCGAGCGAGCTGGCGAGCACCATCCCGGCATCGAGCAGGAGCGCGATGGCGGGATCGGCGGTCGACCGTTCGTGCATGTGATGGGCCATGACCCGAGCGCTCACCCCGCCTGTTCGCTCGTCGGAAACCCCTCGGGGGGAGCCTGCCCAGTATCGCAGCGCCGCGCGCGTCGTCAACGATTGTTCGGCTGCCCGCGGATCGCGGGCGTCGCGCCGCGAGCGCACACGCTCGGCGCGCGAGCGCTGTCTACGCGCGCGCCGGATCGGCGACGCGCTGCTCGCCGGTGTAGACGCGCACGCGCCGTCCGCGAGCAAACCCGCACAGCGTCAGGCCGCGCTCGGCGGCCAGCTCGATGGCGAGCGAGGTGGGGGCTCCGACGCCGACGAGAATCGGCGCGCCGGCCACGGCCGCCTTCTGCACGAGCTCGAAGGAGAGGCGACCGCTGACACAGAGCACGTGATCGTGCAGCGGGGTGCGTCCGTCGAGCACTGCGCGACCGATCACCTTATCCATCGCGTTGTGGCGCCCGACGTCCTCGCGCACGCAGACGAGGTCGCCCCCAGCGTCGAACAGTCCCGTCGCGTGCAGGCCTCCGGTTCGCTCGAAGCCCGGCTGGACGAGCCGATCGGGCAACGAGGCGAGCAGCGTCCGATCGAGGCATGGGCCGCGGGAGGGGGGCGGCGATCGGACCGTCACCTCTTCGAGCGCACCCTTGCCGCAGACGCCGCACGACGACGTCGTATAGAAGCGCCGCGTCGCGGGGAGACGCATGAGGCCGCTGCGAATCTCGATCGTGTTGATCGCCAGGTCCGCGGTCGGGCCGACGTCGACGGCGCCGTCGATCAGCCCCTCGCCGTACAGGAAGCCGATGGCCAGCTCCTCGTCGTGGCCGGGGGTGCGCATCGTGACGGCGATCGGCTCCTGCCCGGCGCGGATCTCGAGCGGTTCTTCGACCGCGACCACATCGGGCTCGCCGTCGCGAAGGACGTGCGAGAGCGCGGCGAGCGATTGCGGTACACCGCTGTTGCCGCTCCGCTCGGCGGTCATCGCCTCATCGCGTCGTTCGCGCTGAACATGGGTCGAGCGCAACGATAGACGCGAGCGGGCGCGCGATCGATTCGAGGTCCCGGCGCGCCGACGGCGCCGTGACCGGGCGCGATGTCCCTAGCCGAACGACAATGCGGCGCCGTGCGCGAGCAGCAGCACCGGGCCACTCGACTGCTCGACCAGCTGCAGGGCCCTGCTACTGAGCAGCAGCTTGCCGGGTGAGGCCTCGGGCCGCGACGGGATGACGACGAAGTCGGCCTCATCGTCGGTGACGACGGCGCCGAGCGCGTGCGCGAGGCTGGCCGCTGCCGCGCCAGCCGCCGGGTCGTCGTCGCCGGGGGCGACGCGTACCGTGCCGATGCTGTGCGCGACCGGCTCACGACGCAGTCCAGCCGGGGCGAGCGCGAGCGAGCAGGCGACGCTGCGCTCCACGAGCGTCTGCGCGGTGTGCGGCATGTTGACGCGGCCCGGCGGGGTCTTGTGGCTCGAACCGAAGGCGATGATGTCGGCTCCGAGCTCGGAGGCGAGCTCGGCCAGGCCCGACGCCGTTGAGGGGTTGACGATCACGCGCTGCCCGGCCGCGGCGTTGCCGAGGAGCTCGGCGCCGACCGCCAGCACATGCTCGGCCTCCTGCTGTTCGGCCGCCTCGCGCTCGGAATCGCTCTCGACGGCGTGCCGCACGTAGGCCAGCGTGAGGTCGGCTCCGGCCTTGGCGAAGAGTCCGCCGAGGGCGAGCGCGTCGCGGTCATTACGAGTTCCGTCATAGGAGACGATCACTTGCGGCATGGGACCCCCTCGGTTTCTGGCAGAGCCAGTTGGTCGCTAGGTCGAAAGCGGGGACCATTCTGATGTGCGGCGGGCGGCGCGCCTTGGCCAGCTGTCTAACACTTGCCAAGGTCGGATGTGAGAGCTGCCGGACGCGGCCGATTTGCGCGCCGTGGGGTGCGGCCGAACGCCTCAGGCGGACGGTCGCGAGACGATGAGGCGCATCCCGGCGTCGTAGGCCTCGAGTTCGAGCAGGTGTCCATGTCGCGCCGCCCAGGCGCCGCTGCGCAGGTCGCGCTCGACGGCTCGCGCGACACGCGCGGTCACGTTCGGGGGGAGGCGAGCGAAGCCCGAGGTGGCGCGGCGCGCGACGGGGTCGAGAACGCGCTCGGGATGCGCCCAGAACGATCCGAGCGTCCAGTCGGGTGTGTCGCGGCCGATCGGGATCGTCTCGATGTCGGTGTCCCCGTCGAGCCATCCCGCGATGCGCTCGGGCGGCGGGAAGATGCGGCGATCGAGCTCGGCCAGTTCGGGCAGGTAGTCGGCCATCAGCCACATGCGCTCGCTGACCGTCGCGTCGAAGGTCAGCAGTGCGATCGGCCCACGGGTGACCCGGCGTAGCTCGCGGAGGCCGGCGGCCTGCGTGCCATCCCAGTGGTGGAGCGTGAGCACGGCCAGCGAGGCGTCGACGCTCGCGTCGCGCAGCGGCAGGTCGTGCGCGTAGCTCCTGATCGCCGGCGGGAGCGTCGGGGATCGCTGAGCCGCCATCACATCGCTCGGCTCGATGGCGATCACGTGTCGGTCTCGCGGCTCGTAGGAGCCGGCGCCGGCGCCGACGTTGAGCACGGTGTGCGCGTCGCCGAGCGCGGCGTCCAGGCGAGCGGCGATCGCCGGATCTTCGCGGCGTGTGCGTGCGTACCCGGCGCCGATGCGGTCGTAGCGCGCGCCGCAGGCGGGCGCGCTCATGCCGACGCCGTCCGTGCCGCGCCTGCGCCAGCGGCGCCGCGGCTCGCGTCCGCTTCCTCGAGCGCAGCGGTGACGGCGACCGCGAGGCGCTCGCGACGTCGGCTCGGCGCCCGCACGCCGTCGTGCACGTGGCGCGACGCCGCGCCGTAGGGCAGATCGACGCAGGCGAGCAGGAGCAGGTCGCGCGCCTCGCGGTCGGCGCGGCCGAAGACCGAGCGGGCGAGGCGCTCGGTGAGGCGGTCGATCGGCTCGTTGACCCGCCGCAGCTCGTCGGCCAGGCCCGGATCGAGGTCGAGGCGCCGCAGATCGGCGAGCCGGAAGGAGCTCAGCAGCACGACATCGGCCGGCTCGCATAGGCAGTGGTCGTAGACCGCCAGGGCAACGGCGACGCACACCGCGGTCGGCGCGTCGCCTGCCGCGCCGGCTGCGCCGAGCGCGGCCTGCTGCGACGCCCGCGCGGCGCGCAGCCACAGGCGCGCGATCAGCTCATCGACCGAGGCGAAGCGGTGATAGATCGAGCCGACCGGCGCCGCGCTCGCTCGGGCGACCGCCTCGACGGTGAGCGCGCGCGCTCCGCCCTGCGCGACGACCGTTCTTGCTGCGTCGAGGATCCCGTCCGCGGTGAACCGCTTGCGAGCCATCGCCATAGAGGATACCTTCTAGAGACCTTATTCCAAAGTCACCGAGACTCCGCGCCGGCGGAGGAGGGGAGGCGCGCAGGCATGACCGCTCTCGACTACGAATCGGTCCTGGCCGGGCTGGACGGGGGTCCAGCGCTCGTTGCGGTGGAGCGTCACGATGCGCACGCCATCGTGACGCTCGACGATCCCGCGTCGCTGAACGCCCTGAGCGGACGGCTCACGCTGCAACTGCACGCCGCGCTGGCTGAGCTGGCGGCCGACGCGACGGTGCGGGCGATCGTCATCACCGGCCGCGACCCCGCCTTCTGCGCCGGAGGCGATCTGCGGCTGATGGTCGACATCGCCCATCCGATGATCGACGCCGGTCCGGGCGGCGCGACGGATGTGTGGCGGTGGATCCGCGGCCAATTCGGCGCGATCGCACGGATCATCACCCGCTCGGACAAGGCGTTCGTAGCGGCGATCGGCGGACCGGCGGCCGGCGTCGGCCTCGCCTTCGCGCTGGCTTGCGACATCATCCTCGTGTCCGAGCGCGCGCGCATCGTTCCGGCGTTCGGCCGCATCGGCCTCGTCCCGGAGGTCGGCAGCGGATGGCTGCTCACGCGCCGCCTCGGCTACCAGGGCGCGTTCGCGCTATTCGCCGGGGGCGGCGAGCTGACCGGCGAGCAGGCGCATCGTGCCGGCCTGGCCAACGAGATGCACGGCCACGACGGCTTGCTCGGTGCCGCGACCGCCTGGTGTGAGCAGATCGTCTCGCTGCCCGATCACTTCATCGCCATGACCAAGCCGCTGCTCCGCCAGTGCACCGACCTCACCTGGGAGCAGGCGATCACGATGGAGGAGTTCGCCGAGCCGATGTGCTTCACCACCGCGGCGCACCGCGAGGCGGTCGAGGCGATGCTCACCGGACGCCGCCCGCCGCCCTGATGCTACGGTGGCCGTGATGGCTCGTGCGCGCATCGCTCTCGCCGCCGCGGCGTTGGCTGTCGCCGTAGCCGCCGTGGCGCCCGCTCGTGCACCGGCGGCGATCGCCTACCACGAGTGCCAGAAGCCCGTCGTGACCGGCGTGGAGATCTGGGGGCTGCACAACGTCGCGACCGCCCGGGCTTGCCGCGTGGCGCTGTCGTTCTACAAGTGGGAGAACGCGAGCGGGACGCACACGAACGAGCTGTACGGCTGCCGCCGCCCGACGCCGAGCGGCGGTGGGACGCCGTATCTGAAGCTCCGCAGCTGGCGCGGCTGGACGCTCTCGATCGTCGGGCGCGACGAGCAGTTCACGATGTCGCGCGGCCGCAGCTCGTTCCACCTGGGCGGCACCGACTTCCCACTCAACTGCTCCTAGCTGCGCGGGCTGCGCCCGTGCCGGTAGGCTGCCGCACCGAGCGCAGCCCACGACAGAGGAGCCGAGATGCAACATGAGCACACCGAGCACGTCGCCGCGCCGCCGGATGCGGTCTTCGCGGCGATCGCTGACGTCTCGAACCTGCCGAGGTTCGTGCCGCAGATGACGGCCGCGCGCCCGGCGGGCGACGGGAGCGTCGAGGTCGACGCCCGCTACGGCGGTCACGAGCAGCACGGGCAGGCGTCGTTCTCGGCCGATGCGGCCGAGCGGCGCATCGAGTGGAGCGCGGCGAGCGGCTACCGGGGTTGGATGAAGGTCGACCCCGACGACGACGGGTCCCGCCTGACCCTCTTCCTGGAGACCACCCGCGGGACCGAGCACGAGAGCGACGTGTCGGCGACGCTCGACGCGATCCGCATGCTCGTCGAGGCCGAGGTCTGACGGCGCGTCAGTCGCGCGGTGCGGTCAGAGCGTCGGCGATCAGCCGCGACGCGACCTCGCGGATCTCCCTCACCGCGTGCGCTCTGCCTTCCTCGGCGGCGAGCAGCGACAGCTCCCAGATGCCCCCGACGATCGTCATCGCGGTCTCCGACGACATCGGATTCAGTCTTGGCTGCTCGTGCCGGCAATCGTCGACGAGCTCGCACAGCGCAGCGGCCCAGCGGCGCATCGCGCTGCGCCGGTGTGCGAGACCGCGGTCGCCCATCCCGGGCAACTCGAGCAGATACGCGCGTGTGAGGCCCGGCGTGGCCGCGCACGTCTGCAGGTAGGCGTCGAGCGCAGCGTCGATGCGCTCGCGCCAGCCGAGCCGGCGCGACCCGCTCGCCGCGGCCACGAGCTCGAGCGCGTATTCGGTCAGATCCTCGCCGAGCGCGAGAAAGCATTCCGCCCGGTCCTCGAAGTGGCGGTAGAACGTGCGGCGCGATGCGTGCGCGATGCCGACGACATCGGCGACCGTGGTGCCCTCGTAGCCGCTGTCCGAGACGGCGATGGCCATCGCCGTAAGCAGCCGGCTGCGTGGATCGTCCGCGCGCAGGAACCCGGGTCCTCCGGGACTGGGAAAGGCCGGCCAACGCTCGACAGCTGTCGAGTGCGGTGACGGGAGGTCAAGCGCGGTGACTCGCTCGGTCGACACTGTGGGGAATGTAGCCATGACAATGGTCGCGGAGCGTGCGCCCGGGGCCGGCCGCCCCAGCGCTCGCCGGTACGCTAATGTACCCTCTCTGAACTGGGTACGTCAGTGTACCCGCGACGGCCCGGCCGAGCGATTGGAGATTCGATGGCGTCAGCAGAGCAGGCGATCGCGGCGCCCATCCCGGGCCTGCCGCCCGGTGCGCGTTCGCCGAAGCTCGTGCAGACCCTCACGTCGATCTTCGCGCACAAGCGCGGGCTCGAGCGCCAACGTAAGCGCTTCGGGTCGATGTTCACGGCACATGCGATCGGGATCGGGACGATCGTCGTCGTCAGCGATCCGGAGCTCATCCGACGCGTGTTCACCGCCGATCAGACGGTGCTGCACGCCGGCGACCGCAGCCCGTTACGGCGAATTCTCGGACCGAATTCGCTGCTCGGCATCGACGAGGACCGCCACCTCAGTCAGCGCAAGCTCCTGCTGCCGCCCTTCCACGGGCAGCGGATGGCAGGCTATGAGGCGATCATCGCCGACGAGGCCGCCCGCGAGATCGATGGCTGGCCCGAAGGCGTCGAGCTGCGCACGACTGAGCCGATGATGCGGATCACCCTGAACGTGATCCTCCGCGCCGTGTTCGGGGCGGAGGGGGACACGCTCGACACCCTGCGTGACCTGATGCCCCGCTTCGTGACGCTCGGCTCGCGGCTCGCGATGTTGACGTTCCTGCACCACGACCTCGGTCGGCGCAGCCCGTGGGGACGCTTCGTACGGATGCGGCGCGAGTTCGACCACATCGTCGGCGACCTGATCGACCGCGCTCGTCGCGATCCCGACCTGGCCGAGCGCACGGATGTCCTCGCGCTGCTCGTCCAGGCGCGACACGAGGACGGCGCCCCGATGACCTTCGCCGAGATCTCCGACCAGCTGCTGACGTTGCTGGCGGCCGGGCACGAGACGACGGCGACGACGCTCAGCTGGGCCGTCGAGCGTCTGCGGCGCCATCCCGCGGTGTGGGAGCGGCTCGTCGACGAGGTCGACGAGGGCGGCGGGGCGCTCCGCGACGCGACGATCAAGGAGGTTCAGCGTGTGCGGCCGGTCATTCCGTTCGCCGGGCGCTTCGTGATGAAGCCGTTCGAGCTCGGGGGCTACGTCATCCCGCCGGGAGTCACGATCGGAGTGTCGATGGTGCTCACGCACACCGACGGCCGCGTGTTTCCGCAGCCGCTGCGCTTCGATCCCGACCGCTTCCTCGAGGCCAAGCCCGACACGTACAGCTGGGTTCCCTTCGGCGGCGGGATTCGTCGTTGCATCGGCGCGGCGTTCGCGAACCTGGAGATGGACGTCGTGCTGCGCACGATGCTCCAGCGGCTCGAGCTCGCGCCGACGAACGCCCGCAGCGAGCGCTGGCACTACCGCGGCGTCGCCTTCGCTCCCGCCGATGGCGGGGCGGTGATTGTGCGCCGGCGGTCGAGCGCGAACGAGGACAGCCGGCCGGCGGTGGCCGCCGCCGCCTGACGCCGCGCGACGGGCGCGGCCGGAGCGTCGCTCGGGCCGGTCCGCTACGAGGCGGCCGGCGCGGCGAGCGCCCCGCTGATGTCGTCGATCGCCGCCTGTTCGGAGGCGCCGATCGCCGCGGTGTTCCCGTGCTCCTTGTGCGCCTCGGCCACCGTCGTCGCGAGGTTGATCACGAACGCGCGGTATTCGTCGACTTCGGCCGGAGTCGCCTTCTGCTCGAGCGCGGCGATCGCGTCGCGGATGTGACCCAGTCCGCCCTGCTTGAGCTCCTCGGGGGAGCGATAGTGCGTATGGTCGGTCTCGGGCTTGTGAGCGACCACGGCGTCGAGCAGCTCACTCGAGCCGTGCTGCTTACGCGCATCGGCGTAGGCCTTCGCCATCGAGTAGGTCTCGCGAAACGTTCCGCCGCGCTCGGCGGTGATGACGATCAACCCTGCGCTCGTCGGGGCCTCGAGGACGTTGTGCCACTGCTCGTCGGTGAAGTCGGTCTGAGTCGTCATGTCGTCGCTCCTCTCGGCGGAGGCTGGCTGGTGTTCGGCACGTGCGCCGGTCGGGCGTGAGTCTACGGGGCGGAGCTGTGGACGGGGGCCACGGAACCGGTGCGCGAGCTCGTCGCGCACCCTACCCCGCGGCGCCCGGCTCCCCCGCCGCGGCGAGCTCCTCCAACGGCGGATTGGTCTCGCCGCTGAACCAGTACTCGCCGGCCCGCAGACGCCTGAGCAGCCCCCGGGCCCACGCGGCCTCCCCGTCGAGCCGTGCCTGCACGAGTCGCACGTGCTCGGCCACCTGCGACGTCTTGACGGGGTCGGTGCGGAAGTCGTCGGCCATCCGCCGGTTGACCTCGCGCTCGGCCACGATCTTCTCGACCCGGTGCTCGAGTGCCGCCACCACCTCCTCGCGCGGAAGGTTCCACGCGAAGCTCCAGGCCGCGAGCAGCTCCGCCGGCGCGAACGGATCGACGTTCCACAGCGCCTCGCGCAGGAGCGCGAGGAACTCCGTCTCGCCGGCGTCGGTCAGACGGTAGGTCGTGCGCGCCGGCCGGCCACCGTGCGTCTCGGTGCCGGCCTCCTCGAGGAAGCCGTCGCTGGTGAGCGTTCGCAGGGCGTTATACACCGACCCGGGGTTGAGGTTGGCCCACTGCTCGGCGTGCCAGGTGAGCAGCTCGCCGCGCACGAGATAGCCGTGCACGGGCTGGAAGATGCGCACGATGCCGAGCACGAGCAGGCGGTTCGCAGACATCCCGGATAGTCTAGTTGACAAGAATGACTATTCAAGCTTGAATAGCAATATGTTCAAAGTTGAGCATGACGACACCGTCATCTCGGCTCGTGGGCTGGCCCGGCACTTCCACACGCGCGGTGCGACCGTCGAAGCGGTGCGAGGCGTGGACCTCGACGTCGCCGCCGGCGAGATCGTGGGCTTCCTCGGGCCGAACGGCGCCGGGAAGACGACGACCCAGCGGATGCTCACGACGCTGCTGACCCCCACCGCGGGCGAGGCGCGCGTGGCCGGGCACGATCTGCGCCGCGATCCGGTCGCCGTGCGGCGCTCGATCGGCTATGTCCCCCAGGGCGGCTGCACGACGCCCGAGGCGCGGGTGGGGGAGGAGCTGCTCGACCACGCCGGGCTCTACGGCGTCCCGAGAGACGAGGCCCGCAGGCGCGGCCGGGCGCTCATCGCAGAGGTCGAGCTGGCGGGAACGTGGGAGCGCGAGACCAAGACGCTGTCGGGCGGACAGCGCCGCCGGCTCGACATCGCCCTCGGGCTCGTCAACGAGCCGGCGTTGCTGTTCCTCGACGAGCCGACGACCGGCCTCGATCCGCAGGCGCGCGCGAATCTGTGGCTGCACATCCGTCGCCTGCGCGAGGAGCGCGGCGTGACGGTGTTCCTGACGACGCACTACCTCGAAGAGGCCGACGCGCTCTGCGACCGCGTGTTCATCATCGATCACGGCGAGATCGTGGCCCACGGCACGCCGGACGCGCTCAAGCGGCGCGTCTCCGGAGACGTCGTGTCGCTGCAGCTCGCCGAGCCGGGCGCCTTGCTCGCGGCCCGCGCCGTCTTCGAGGCGGCGAGCCACGCGGTGCTCGTCCGGGTCGAGGCCGAGCTCATCGACTTCCGCGTGCCCGACGCCGGCGCGATGCTGCCGGAGCTGTTCGGCGAGCTCGAGCGGGTGGGGGTCGCGCTGGCCGGGATCGAGGTGCGCCGCCCGACGCTCGATGACGTCTTCCTGGCGCTCACCGGGCGCGCCCTGCGCGACGATCCGGTCCTGGCGGCCTAGCGGCGGAGATCGGCGTGACCTTCCTGGCCGAGACGATGCTCATCTTCCGTCGCTCGATGCGCCTGTCGCTGCGCAACCGCGTGTGGCTCGTGATCGGGCTGTCGCAGCCGTTACTCTACCTCGTTCTCTTCGGTCCACTACTGGAGCGCATCAAGGGACTTCGGGGGTTCCCACCGGGCAACTCCTGGCAGATCTTCACCCCCGGGCTGCTCATTCAGCTGGGGATCTTCGGCGCCTTCTTCGTCGGCTTCGGGCTCATCGCCGAGCTGCGCGAGGGGGTTATCGAGCGGATGCGTGTCACGCCGGCCTCGCGGATGGCGCTCCTGCTCGGACGGGTGCTCCGCGACGTCGTGGTCCTCACCGTGCAGTGCCTCCTGCTGGTCGCCGCCGCATTCGCGTTCGGACTGCGCACGCCGGCCGTCGACATCGCGCTCGCCATCGTCCTGGTGGCCGTCGTCGGCTCGGCGTTCGCCGCGGGGTCCTACGCGCTCGCGCTGCGCACCCGCAGCGAGGACAGCATGGCCTCGGTCACGAACAGCATCGCCATTCCGTTACTGCTGCTCTCGGGGATCCTTCTGCCGATGGGCATCGCTCCGGGGTGGCTGCGGACGCTGGCCGACGCCAACCCGCTCGAGCACATCGTCGACGCGATGCGGCAGCTCTTCCTCGGCCACGTCACCTCGTGGCCGGTCATCCTCGGCGCGCTGCTCGGCCTCGCGCTCCTCGCCGCCGGACTGACGTTTGGAGCGCGCACCTTCCAGCGCGAATCGAGCTGAGGAGTACCATCGGAATCGTGCTCGTTCTCGGTGTCTTCTGTCTCGTGGCCGCCGTCGTTCTGGCACTGGCCGAGGCGCACATCACGACCGGCGGATTCATCGCCGGCGTCGCCGTCATCGCGCTCGTTCTCGGCGTGTCGCTGCTGTCGATCGGTGCCGGCGTGGGAGTGCTCGGGGTCATCGTCGTCGCCGCCGGCGTCGGTGCGGCCTCGATGGCCGGACTGGTGGTCGTCGGGCGCAGCCTCCTCTCGGTCCGCTCGCGGCGTCCGCGCGCCGGAGCCGAGGCGATGGTCGGGAAGGCCGGCGTCATCCGCGGGAGCTCGCCGGCGCCGCGCGTGTTCGTCGAGGGCAGCCTGTGGCGCGCGCATCCGAGCCTGCTCGACGAGGGCGAGGCGCTCAACGACGGCGACCGCGTCGTCGTCGAGCGCGTCAGCGGCCTGACCCTCGGCGTTCGCAAGGCTGAGGACTGGGAGGTGTACCCATGATCCTGACCACGATCCTCGTCGTGCTCGGCGTCCTCGTCGGCCTCGCGGTGATCCTCGCTGCCGCCTCGGTCCGCGTGCTGCGCGAGTACGAGCGCGGCGTCGTGTTCCGCCTCGGCCGCCTGAGCGAGCTCAAGGGGCCCGGCGTCGTCACGCTCGTGCCGTTCGTCGACCGGCTCGAGCGCGTCAGCCTGCGCACCGTCACGCTGCAGATCCCGCCCCAAGAGGTGATCACGCGTGACAACGTCCCGGCCCGGGTCACCGCCGTGGCCTACTTCCGGGTGATCGACCCGAACCGATCGATCGTCGAGATCCAGGACGTGCTGGCGGCGACCTCGCAGATAGCGCAGACGACGCTGCGCTCGGTGCTCGGCAAGGCCGAGCTCGACACGCTGCTTTCCGAGCGCGAGCATCTCAACGAGAGCCTCCAGCACATCATCGACGACCAGACCGAGCCGTGGGGAGTCAAGGTGACCACGGTGGAGATCAAGGACGTCGAGATCCCGACGGCGATGCAGCACGCGATGGCGCGCCAGGCCGAGGCCGAGCGCGAGCGCCGCGCGAAGATCATCGACGCCGAGGGCGAGTTCCAGGCGGCGGCGCGCCTGCTCGAAGCCGCGGATCTGATGAGCCAGAACAGCACGACGATCCAGCTGCGCTACCTGCAGACCCTGCGCGAGATCGGTTCGAACGAGAGCTCGACGATCGTGTTCCCATTCCCGCTCGACCTGCTCAAGCCGTTGGTCGACCGCGTGTCGGCTGGCGCGGCCGTGGCGGGGTCGGCGTCGAGCGCCCCCGACGGCGCGGACGCGGCGCCGCCGGCGGTGACGGCGAACGAGGCCGACAGCCTCGGCGCGGGGGCGCCCGCGGGCGTGGCCCTGCCGGCGGCGACGTCGAACGGCGTCGACGGTCAGCAAGCGGAACCGGCGTAAGCCCCGCTTTCACCGGGCGCCACGCGGGACCGGCGTAAGCCCCGCTTTCACCGGGCGCCACGCGGGCACGGCTCCCTGGCGCCGTCTACGCGTCCTGAACGCCGCCCCGCTGCTCAAGCGGGCCCGGTCGGGCGCCGACACGGGGTGCGATGGCCCGCGTGCAGATCCACTGCTACGGCTGCAGCGCCACCACTGCCGTCTCGGAGTCGAGGATGGCCGATGACCTGCGCCTGGCCGGGTGGGCCGTCAGCCACGGAAAGACCTACTGTCACACGTGCGCCGCCCAGCGCGTGCCGGAGGGAGTCACGTCGAGCGCGACGCCACCGCCGGCCCCGTCGTCGCCGTCCGGCGCTGGGGCCGACGAGGCCGGGGCCGCCCCCTGGGACGCACCGCTTCCCGACCCGGTCGAGACGGTGGGGACCCTCGGGGTCAAGGCATTCCCCGACTACTACGCGTCCGTCGCGAAGGAGGGTCGCTTCTCGCGCGCGTTTCGGCTCATGCGCACGGCGCTCGTCGTCCTCCGTCGCGATCCGCGCCTGCTCATCTTCCCGGTCGTAGCCCTCGTGGCCGGCACTCTCGCCTCCTTCGGTGCCTTCGCGCTGGCCGGCGCCCAGGTGCACGGCAACGTTCAGGGTGACCGCGCCGCCTATCTGGCGTGGGGATTCTTCGCCTCGCTGCCGGCGACGTACATCACCCTCTTCTGTGGCGTCGCGCTCGCCTGCATGCTCAGCTCACACCTCGACGGTGAGCCGATGAGCGTCTCCGAGGCCCTGTCCGCGGCCACCCGCCGTGCGGCCGTCATCGCGGCGTGGACGGTGCTCGTATGCACCGTGGGGATGCTGTTGCGCGTCGTCGAGCAGGGCTGGCCCCGCATCGTGCGCGCGCTCGTCAACACGTCCTGGTCGCTGCTGACCGCCTTCGCGATCCCGATCCTCGCCTACGAGCAGCTCGGCCCGTTCGCCACGCTCAAGCGATCGCGAGCGCTGCTCGGTCAGCGCTGGCCCGAGCAGATCATCGGCGCGGGCGCGTTCGGGATCGCCGGCGGGCTGCTCACCCTTCCGTGCATCGGGTTGATCGTCGCCGGGCTGCTGACGCGTGGCCCGACGGGGACGCTGCTCATCGGACTGGGCACCGTATCGCTCGTGCTCCTGCTCGTCGTCCAGAACGCCGCCGAGCAGGTCTACCGCATTTGCCTGTACCGCTACGCGACCGGTGTCGACGTGCCGAGTGCCAGCCCCTTCGAAGAGTCGGACCTCGCACGGCCGTTCGTCGGCCGTCGCCGCGGCATCTGAGCCTCCGCGTCACCACGCCAGCGCACGCGCCGGGCTCGGCCGGCCCATGCTCTACCGTCGGGTAGCGTGGCGACCACGCAGGAAGGGGTAACGCAGCGCCCTGCCGCTCCACGCGAATCGCACCGCCGCGCGCGCTTCGCCGTCGTCGCGGTCGTCGTGCTGCTCGTCGCGCTTGCCGCGGTGATCGCCCGACTGGCCACCGAACGCGTGCCGCCGCTCATCCTGCACCGCACGGTGGCCGCCTTCGCCCGGTTTCCCGGGGCGCCGCCGGCGCTCAGCTGGCCGAGCGCCGGTCAGGCGGCCGTCGAGGTGGAGGGCGTGGGCAGCCTGGGGACCTCGGGGATCGCTCAGGCGGTGCCGATCGCCAGCCTGGCAAAGGTGATGACGGCGTACCTGACCCTCGAGCGGTTTCCGCTCACCGACGGCCAGGGCGGGTTCGTGATGACGGTTACGGCCGCCGACGTCCGTGACGAGAAGCGTCGCGCCGCGCTCGGCCAGTCCGTCGTCCCGGTTCGCATCGGCGAGCAGATCGACGAACGCCAGGCGCTCGTCGCGCTTCTGCTGCCTTCGGCGAACAACGTCGCGCAGATGCTGGCCTCGCAGGTCGCGGGGAACGTGCCGGCGTTCGTCGCGCTGATGAACGCGACCGCGCGGCGGCTCGGGATGGCCGCCACGCTCTACACCGATCCGAGTGGCTTCGACGATCGCACCGTGTCCACGGCGACCGACCAGCTCGCGCTCGGCCGCGCGGCGATACGCCAGCGGGCGCTCGCGGCGATCGTCGACGAGCCGACGGCGATACTTCCGGTCGTCGGCCGCGTTGCCAACTACGACATGCTCGTGCGCAATGACGGCTACGTCGGCGTGAAGACCGGCTCGGACCGGGCCGCCGGAGGCTGCCTCATCTTCGACAAGCACGTCAGCGTCGGCGGGCGCCATCTGAGCGTTCTCGGCGTCGTGCTCGGGCAGCCGGGGCCGTCGCTCGTCCCGGCGGCAATCGCGAGTGCGCA
This sequence comes from uncultured Solirubrobacterales bacterium, assembly GCA_963819075.1. GTDB lineage: Bacteria > Actinomycetota > Thermoleophilia > Solirubrobacterales > Solirubrobacteraceae > CAVQBJ01. The sequence goes on along the minus strand of CAWFUP010000008.1, from coordinate 138,095 downwards.
GCGGCTCGGTGACTCCGCGGCCGGGGCGCTGCGGGTGGCAACGGTGCTGCGTCGCGGCGAGCCGGTGTCGCGCGCGACGTCGTCGGACGGGCGCACGACCGCGATCGTGATGTCACGTTCGCTGCGTGAGATCGGCTGGGGCGGTCTGCGCCTGCGCGTGCATGTCACCGACGGCGCCTCGAGGACGCAGGTTCGCGCCGGCGCGGGACTGGCCACGGTCACCGTGCGCGGATCGAGCCTGCGGTCCGCGCCGGCGATCGCACAGACGACCGTGGGCGGTCCGACGCTCGGCTGGCGGATCGGTCACATTCTGTGAGCATGAGAGTGCCGCGCCGCGTCACCCCGGCCCTGGCGGCGGTGCTTGGCATCGCCGCCTCGGCGGCGATCGCGGCTGCGACACCGAAGCCGGTGGTTCTCGACAGGGCGAACGGATGCGTGGTGCGCAGCGCGGCGGCCTCGGGCGACTGCGCGCCGCCGACGGTCGTGGCCTACGGCGGCTGGCTGGCCTGGAGTCACTCCGATGCGCGCACCGGCGAGTATCAGCTCGCGTTGCGCGGACCACACGGCCTCCTGTTCGCGGCGCCGGTTGCCGAGGAGCAGGCGCCGTTCGACGTCGAGCTCGGCCCCGGAGCCGCGGGGATCGTCGCGGTCTACTCGCGCTGCACCGAACCGCTCGACCGCCTCGGTTGTCACCTGGAGGAGTTGGCGCTGACCGGGCTCGGGCACGAGCCGCTGGCGAGCGGGGCGGCATCGCCCGCTGGCCCGACCGGCGCCAGCGGGCCGGCGGGCCCGACGGGAGCCACCGGGCCGAGCGCCGAGCGGGCGCTTGGCACGCCACTGTCCGGGTCGCTGCACGAGCCGGCCATCTGGGGGAGGCAGCTCGTGTTCCTGCGCCGCGGCCGGCCCGGGCAGAGCGAGGACCCGACGTTTGCCGGCTCTCACCCGGACACGATGTACGCCTGGACGATCGGCACGCACAAGGTCACCGCGATGCCGTTTCCGGCGCGTGACGGCGTCCCGGGCGTCGTCACGGGCCTGACGATCAACCGCGGCACGCTGGCCTTCGCCACCTCGGTGCCAGTCCTGCGCGCGGATGGGCTGTGGGCGTGGCGCCTCGGCGGCGCGCTACGCCTCATCGAGGACCTCGGCACCGGCGAGGGCGACCTTTGCCAGACCGCCTACCTGTCGCCGGTCATCGTCGGCGACTCGCTCTACGCCTTCCGCCAGGATTGTCAGCAGTTCGGCCTCAAGCGCTGGGAGCGCTACAGCCTCGCCAGCCGCGTCACGGCGGTGGCGCAGGTCTACCTCGGCGACGACGGCGACGGGCAGATGAGCTCGGTCGTCCCCGACCGGGGCGGAGTGACCTGGATGAGCGCTGCGTCCGGCTACGCGGTCCTGCATCTCGCCCGCGTCGCCTGGAAGGCGGCGGCACGGCTTCCGAGCGGCTGCTCGCTCACGCGCGGCTGCTGACCGCACGCCCGCCTCAGTGCCGTCGGGCCTCGGCGCGCGCCTCTCGGGGGCGGCGGCGCGGCCGCAGCGCCTGGCCGGCGAGCGCCAGCGCCATGAGGCTGACGACGCCGACGCCCCCCTCGTACCACCATGCGGCCGGGTCGCTCGCATTGCTCGCCGGCGCCAGCAGCGTGTAGGCCTTCGAGTGCGCGTGCTTGTGCGCCTTCTCGCGGCGCTCGGCCGTCGCCGGCTGCTGGGCCGTCCCGCCCGGCGGGATCGGCTGCGTGGCCACGGCCAGCGGGGGGACGATGGCCAGGGGGACCGGGAGCGGGACCGGCACTGCGGGGGACTGGAAGGACGGAGTCGGTGGCGGCACGGGGACGACCCGGGCCGGCGGGGCGGGACGCGGGACCGGAGTTGGGCTCGGAGCGGGCGCCGGGGGGGGCGGGGCGAGGTGGATCGGCGGCGCTGCGCCGGCCACGGCCGCGGCGGCGGCGGGCGGCGGTGGCGGGACCGCCGCCGGCGGCGCCCCCCCGGCGCCCCGCACGACGACCGACCCCGGTCGCTTCGCCGACTTGAACGTGGTCGTGTTCGCGTTGACGTTGGTGAGGGCCACCGTCCCGCACGGCGAGCCGTAGCCCCCCGGCAGGACGGTCACCGGCAGCGAGTAGCTGAGCAGCCCGGTGGTGATCGACACCGTCGTCGTGCCGGCGTTGTAGGCGCAGAACAGCCCGGACTGGGAGTTCGCAATCGGGTGTCCGCTGCTGCTGAGCTTGGGGTACACGGAGCCGGGCCCGCTCGCGGTCACGAAGGTGCCGATCTCCGGGTTCGAGCTCTTGAACGCGTATGTTGGCGTGATGCCCGCCGCCGATCCGCTCGCCGGGATCTCGGCGTAGTTGTCATAGCCGGGGAACGGGGACCCGCCTCCGTCCCACTTCGGCGAGCTGGCCAGGCTGCCCGGCGGGCGCCGCGCGATGGCCTGGAACGGCAGCGTGAGGCTGCGCGCCGCCGTCAACCCCCGCAGCGGCTCCAGCGCCAGCGACTGCACGACCGGGACGGCGTCGACGCTGACGCTGCGGTGCACAGCATCGACCGAAACGTCGTACCAGACGACTCCGTCGTTCGCCGACTGCTGGTAGCCGAGCGTGGCGCCCTCGTACTCGGGGATGGTCTGCGCCGCGCCTGCGGGCACGTCGTGGTGCTCGTTGAGCAGGCCGTCGGCGGGGCCGGTGAAGACGGCGAGCACGCCGGCGGCGACGAGCTTCGCCGCCACGGTCGGTCCGTCGCTGGCGTTTAAGAGCGACTGCGCGGCGATCACGACCGTCGGCACGCCGGCCGCCGCGGCGAGCTGCTGGTTGAGCCAGGCGCTCTGACTGGGCTCGCTGCCGTCGAGTGAGCGCTTCGAGTTGTCGAGCACGATTACCCGCACCGTCGCTCCGTTCTGGGTGGCGTCGAAGGAGTAGTAGCGGCTGACCGTGCCGGGAGCGGCCGATCCCGTGGAGACTGGGTTGATCCCGGGAACGGAGCCGCCGCCGCCGAACGGCGCCGGGGAGGCGGCGAACGCGTAGGACCAGGGCTGCGTCGGGTCGGGCTCGGTCGGCACGGCGTCGAGCGGGCCGTACGCGGCGAACAGCGGCAGCGTCAGCTGCGAGAGGACGGTGGGCAGCTGGGCGAAGTCCGCGGCGCCGTTGCCGGATGCCCAGGCGTTGGAGTCGTTGGGCCCGACGGCGTTGCCTCCGAGCATCGCGAACAGCGGCCCGCCCGGCTGGCTCGCGAACGCGCTCATCTGCGCGAGCGCGCCGGCGAGGTTGGTCCACGGCTGTGCGTCGTGGGTGGCGGTGCATTGCCCGCGACACTCCGGATCGGAGAAGAAGGCGAATGACACCGTCCCCGGCGCGGCGCTGAGGCTCGGTGGGGACGCGCTCACGTTCGGCGGCGTGGCGCCGCCGCCGGCGTCATAGCGCCATACCGCGGCCGTCTCCCACCCGGTCGCGCGGGCGGCGAGCACGTCGGAGGAGCCGAGGCCGTTCGACGTGGGGGTACCGTCGTAGCCGCCGACGGCCCAGAGGCCTTGTCCGCCGGCGCCCACCGCCACCCCGAGCACCGGATCGGGGTTCAGCTCGCCGTCCTCGGGGAGGTCCGCCGCGACCGAGCTGGAGTCGGCCCGGCTGAGGTCCTGCCAGCCGTCGGCCCCCTCGATGAGCAGCTCGCCGTCACCGGCCGGGTAGCCGCCGACGTCGTTCGTGGGGCCATACGGGCTGAGGATGCCGGCCGCGCCCTGCGCGACCGATACCGCCGGGCGCAGCTGGCCGCTGCCGTCGCGAAACGCCGCCAGCGCGACGGGGATGCCCTCCAGCGGCTGGTCGGACGCTGCGAACGGCTCGCCGGGGCCCTGGCGGACGAGCACCACCGACACGCCGGCGATCACCGCGCCGCCGTCAGGCAGGCCCGCGACCAGTCGCAGGCTGCCGGGGTCCGGGGCCGGGTTGCTGGGCAGCAACGAGGTCGGCGCGTCCGCCCACGTGCCGTCGGGCTGGCGGACGATCAGGTTCCCGCCGGCGATCGCGAACACCTCCTCGGATGCGCCCGACCCGGCGACGGCGACCGACGTGATGGCCGTGCCCGAGGCGTCGGGCGGGGGCTGCTCGGTCGACCACGATTGCCCGTCGTAGTGCAGGATCGTCCCGTCCTCTCCGACCGCCCAGCCCTGGCCGGATGAGTCGAATGTGACGGAGTTCAGGCGCCACTGGGTGAGCGAGATCGACTGGGGGTCCTCTGTCCACGAGCTGCCGTCCCAGTGCAGGATCGCCCCGAACTCGCCCACGGCGAAGGCGCTCGACGGCCCGTCGAATGCCACGCTCGTGAGGTACAGGTGGTGCACGCGCGGCGGGGTGGGCTGCACGAGCCAGCCGTTCTGCGCGCTGTAGAGGAGTGCGGTGCCGTCGAAGCCGACCGCCAGGGCTCCCGACTCGCCGATCGCGCCGCTGCCGCCCGGGGGGAGGGCGACGCTGGTCAGCGGTGAGCGCTCGGCGACCGGCCAGGCCGCCAGCGGGCTCCCGGCCGCTCCCGGTGCGGTGACCTGGCCGACGGCCGACGAGTCGTCGGAGCCGTAGTTGCCGGCGGCCCCGAGCCAACCGTCGGTGGGGCTCGTGAAGGTGTCGTTGCCGGGCTGATATCCCGGCGCGGGAATCGAGCTCCAGTCCCCGTCGGAGAAGACGTCGAGCTGGCCCTCGCCGGCCTGGGTCGCCGTGACCGAGAGCGCGACGGTGCCGTTGTCGAAGATGGCGTCGGGAACGGCGGCGGGGTGCTGCGTGTCGAGCGGCTCGGCGCAGGAGCTCGGGACCGCCAGCGTGCACCACGAGTTCGTCACGCCGCTGCCTTGGCCGCCTGCATAATCGTAGCGGGCGACCAGGTTCGTGGCCGCCGGCTTGGCCGGCGGCACACTCACCCTGGCGCCGATCCACACGGCGTCGCCGTCGGCCGTCAGGCCGGTGGGCGCCACCGCGGCGCCGGGGGTCGCGACGGTGCCGGTGAGGTCGAGCGCGTCCAGGCCCGTGTCGACGTACGTCCACCGATCGCCGTCGAAGCGCCCGAGCAGCAGCGGCAACGCCGCGGTCCCGCCGTTGACCTCGAGTGCGCCCCAGCCGGCGCCGGGCCCGGACACATCGGCGTAGGCGAGCTTGATGCCATCGCCGGACTGGGGCTGGTAGGAGGGCGGCAGGGACGCCGTGTGGACCGCCCACGTCTGGCCGTCGAGCAGCGCGTAGTCGAGCCACTCGTCCACCGGCTGGCCGCCTACCGACGTCGTTCGCTTGGCCTGCTGCGGGCTGACGATGATCCCGTAGGGCTGCCCGCTGTCCTGCCCGAGGCGCAGCTGGGCGCCGGCCGGCGAGGCGTCCAGGAGGCCGGCGAGCGCCGTCGTGTCCGTCTGGTCGTACACGAAGTGCCCGCCCGGCTCGCGGTGGAAGAGACCGTAGACCGACGTCCCCTCGTAGACCCACAGCCATGCCTCCCCGCTCGGGAGCATTGCCCCGACCGCTTGCACCGGGTAGGGGGTGAGGTTCCCCGCCGCGCTGGCGCTCAGCAGGGGGAAGGGGCTGCTGCCGTCGGAGTCACGGAGCACGTCGGCGACCTGCCACCCACCGGCGGCGGTGCGGCGCAGCAGCACGAACTGGTCTCCCGGTGTCGTGTACGGCAATTGCATGCCGTCCACGATCGCGGGGGTCGCGCTTGTGTAGCCGGTGGCCCACGTCTCGCCGGTCCCGGTGTCCGTGCCGAGGAGCGTGATGTCCTTGGCCGGCACGGCCACGCCGGCGATCGAGGGTCGCACCGGTGGCGGCGCCGAGTTGCTCGACGTGACAGCGACCAAGTTCGAGCTCCCGGTGTTGCCCGCCCGATCGGTCGCGACCGCACGCAGCTCGTAGGAGCCGTTGGGCCACCCGGTCGTGGCGACCGACGCGGAGAACGGGGGCTCGGCGGAGCTCGCGATCTGCGTCCACGCGCTGGTACCGGCGAGCGCGCGCTCGTACCGCACAGATGCCACCCCCGACCCCGGGGTCCCCGGCCCAGAGCAGGGACCGACGGGGGGGGCGTAATCGCAGGCCTGCACCGACAGCGAGACCGTGCCGCTCAGTGGCGACTCGGGGTCGTCGATGGTGACCTGCGGGGGGGTGTTATCGATGATCACTCCGCGCACCGGGGCCGTCGCGTACGTGTCGCCATTCGCGTCGACCGGGACGGCGCGCAGGTCATAGGTTCCGTCCGGGACCGTGGTGGTGTCGAAGTCGAAGCCCGCGGGCTGGCCGGAGGGGAGCGGGACGCTCGCGACCTCCTGCCACTGCTCGGCGCCGGCCGGCGAGACCTGGAAGTCGAAGCTCGACGCCTTGACCCCGGTGTCGGGGCTGGGCAGCGCGCTTCCCACCAGCGCCACCGTCCCGCCCAGGGCCGAGCCGCTTGGTAGCGGACGGCCGCCGGCCGCGGCCAGCGCGACCGTGGGCGAGTTGGCGGCCACGAGTTGGTCGCGGACGACCGAGACCGATGTGGTGCCGTCCGGCTCGGTCAGCACGGCCCTCAGGTCGTACAGACCGTCCGGAGGGCTGGGCTGGCCGCTCGCCGGGAAGCTCTCGGTGTATGGCCCCGCCAGCCCATCGAACAGCGGCTGCGTGCCGAGCGACGTCCACTGGCCCGTGCCGGCAGGGGCGTAGTCGAACTCGACCGCGTTGGCGTCCAGCGAGCCGATCGAGGCGGCCACGCTCGCGGTCAGCGTGACCGGGAGGCTGAGTGGGTTGCTGCTCGGCGAGACGGAGAGCGTGATGGGAGGCGAGTCGGCGAGCGCGAGCGGCGTTGGAGCCCCCGTCGTCGGCTGCCGGCTCAGGGTAAATCCGAGCGTGAGGGCCAGCAGCAGGGCCACGAGACGGCACGTGCGCGCGAGTCGGCGCGGCGCGATGCCGGTCATGCGCCGCCCGTCACGGCCGCGATCGTGCGATCGGACAGCAGCGGTGAGACGCCGCTCACGCCGGCGTCGTCGGTGGCGATGGCGCGCAGGTCGTACCGACCGGCCGCGAGGCCGGCCGTGGGGAAGGAGACCGCCCACGGCGGGGCCGTGGCGATGCCGATCGTGTACCAGAGTCGCTGGCCGGCGGCGGCGGCGTACTGGTAGCTGACCGACGCGATCCGCCGTCGTCGGTACGGCCTGGCCGCGGCCCGCAGCGTGACGGTCCCGGACAGGCGTCGCCCCGGGTTGCGCAGCGTCACGGACGGCTGGTCGGTCGTGAAGCGCACCTGGGTTGGATAGTCCTTCGTGTCGAGCGGCAGGACGATCTGCCCCGTGCGCCCGCTGAAGCGGTGCAGCGCGGCTCGACTGACGACCCGGCGGTGGCGCAGCGCCTCGGCCCCGAGAGTGACCGGACGGCGAAGTCTAAAGATGAGGTGGAGCTTTACGAAGCGGCCACGACCGACCAGCTTCGATCGCACGTCGTACAGAGCGGCCGGGCCGTCGCGCGTGCCCCGGGCGTTGGCGACCGGGGCCGGAGCGAGGATCTGCGAGGACGACGTGTCGATCACGGTGATGGTGCCCGGGCCGGTTGGCGGGGGCGGCTCGGCCGGCGGGGGCGCGTCCTGCTGGAGGTTCGGCGGCCGCGTCTCGTTGTCGTCGCCGGGCAGCGCGGCGTCTGCCGTTGGCGACTGGGTGTCTGTGAGGCGGTACAGGTGCGGCGGCAGGAAATAGGCGTTCAGAACCGAGGGATTGTGGCGGTCGATGCCGCCGGGGCTCGTGGCGGCCCAGGCGTCGTTGTCCGCGTTCGCGGCGATGGCCGTGACGGTGCCTGCGCGGTCGGCGTCCACGAGAGCGCCGGGGTGTAGCGGGTCGGCGGCGAAGAAGCGGGTCGCCGTTATGGATCCGTCGCACTCGGCGTGCACGATGACGGGCTCGGCCGCGCCGTCCTGGTTGGGCTCGGCCGACGCGAACGCCGAGTCGCCACTCAGCGGCCACACCTGGCCGCCGGCCAGCGCGTCGTCGCCGGTGGGCACGGCGGAGATGGACGACCACAGGTAGGAATCCGCCGTCGGCATGTCCGAGTAGGCGAAGGTTGAGGGGGGCGGACCCTCGCACGGGGAGGTCCCGCCAGCGGCGGTGGTCGTCAGCAGTGGGGAGCTCTCGACCGTCCCATCCGGCGGGCCCGGACGTGGCTCGGGGGGCGCCGTCGAACCCGTTGGCTGCCGCCAATCGGCGACGAGGCCGGCCGGGTCCCCGGCCACCCAGCCCTGCCCATTGGCGGTGAAGTCGGCCGCGATGAGATCGGTCTGGTAGGGGTCCGGCGGCCACGCCAGCGTCGGTGTGCTGAAGGGCAGCGGGTCGAACCCGGTTCCGTCGAAGCCGTAGACCTGAGGGGCGGCCGTCCCCTGCGGCATCGTCGGCAGGACGTGCGCGGCCTTTTCCGGGTAGGAGTCTGTGGGGACCTGTGGGCTCGTCGCGCCCACCGCGACTCCGATCGGGTTGCCCGCGTCGTCGACGCGGGCAACCGCCGACGTGAACGCAGTCTGAAGCCACGGCTCGGACGCCGGGGGGACTCGTCGGTGAGCTGCGTTCCGTCCCAGTGCAGGACGGTGCCGTAGGTGCCGAAGAACCAGCAGTTATCCCAGCTGAAGCACGACGCGGACGTGATCGCCCCGTTCGGGTCGTCCGCCGGAACATTCTCGGTGACGGTGCTTGGCACCGGGAGCGACTGCCAGTCGTAGGTCGTCCCGTCGAACCGGCACAGGTTGGGCCATTTCCACTGGACGTCGCCGGGGGAATTGACCTTGGGTCCGATCAGCCAGTAGTCGAGCTTGCCCGCCCAAACGATCGTCGAGCCGGGGCAGGTGCCGCTGCCGGGGAAGGTCGGATTGGGGTACCAGCTCGTGCCGTTGAAGATCCACACTCCGTAGGCGTCGCTCGCGCCGGCGTAGTCCGGTGCGGTCGCGGCGAGGCCGCGGTTGTACGCCCGGAACGCCATCGACGTCACGGTGAGGTAGCAGGTGTTGGGGTCGCCGAGCCCCGGTTGGCAGGTGGGGCTCGACAGGTCGACCGGGCCTCCCTGGTTGCCGAACGGGTAGGGCGTCACGTCGGTCCAGCACGGGGCTCCGGGTGTCGCCGGGGGGCCCGTCGTCCCCGTGGGACCAGTCGCGCCGGTGGCACCGGTCGGTCCCGTCGGTCCCGCGCCGGCGCCGGACGGTCCAACGGATGTGGTGAAGCCCGCGCAGGGAACGGGGTCTGCCCGGGCCGGCGGCGCGGGGCCGAGGGCCATCGAGGTCAGGCCCGCCGCCAGCAGCAGGCCGGCTGCACCCAGACCGCTGACGACCGTTGTGTGGCTCCGCCCACGCATTCGAAAGATCCTTCGCTTTCTTGGTACACACCGCATCCGCGTGAGGCGGCCGTTCACGAGCGCTCTGATCCTAGCTGTGAGTCGAGCGGAGGCGATCGCCAGTGGCGGCATCTTCACCAGCGGACAACAACCCGACGGGCGACATGTCACATTTGCCCTCGCTCCGGGCCCACCCAGACGCTGCCTCCTGACGCTACAAGCTGGTTACACGCACGGCGCGAGGGTTTCGCGTGTCACGCGGACCGGACGGCGTTTCAGAGGCCACCACGGGCGCATGCCTGGTACATCGAGTACACAATTTGTTCACTGAAATCGCCTTCGTGGCGGGGTCCGTCCAACGCGGATCCCATCTTCACGACCAAACAACAACGTGGCCGGCGGCGTCGACAAGCATGCCGCCTGCCGTGCGACCTCTCTCGGGGCTCTGCGGGGCACGTACCGCCGGGGCTCCGGAACGGTGAAGTGGGGGACACGGCGGCGGCTTCACCATCATCTGCTACTCGATCCAGGAGAAGACATGCAGCCATTCGGCAAGAGAGGTCTCACGGCCGGCGCGGTGACGGCGATGCTCGGCATCGCCGCATTCGGCGGCAGCCTCGTCACCGCCGGCTCGGCGCTCGCCGCCCAGCCCGGCGGCGTCGCGTGCCAGCCCACCAATGGGAAGATCAGCGGTCGCGGCTCGACCTACCAGACGAACGCCCTGTCGCTGTGGTGGACGGCCTATAACAACGAGTTCTGCGGCGGCGTCGCCACGCAGTACTCCGGCGACCCGGCCGGCGCCAACATGGGTACCTACAACTACCCGGCCGCGGTGACCGCCAGCGTGACCGGCTCGGGCAACGGCCTCAAGGGAGCCAACTGCCGCACGGACGCCTTCTGGGGCACCGACATCCCCTACAACGAGGCCCAGCTGACCGCGCTCGACGACGCCCCGGGCAACACCGAGCAGACGTCCCTCGTACCGGGGACCGGCTGCTCATCGCTCTCGCTGACGGTGACGCCGTTCGGGCCGAACTCGACGACGCAGTCCCAGTACCCGAACACGGCCAGCGGAGTTGCCAACCCCGACGTGGCCGGAAGCCTGATGTCATTCCCGATCGGAGGCTCGTCGGTCGCGGTCGTCGTCAACCTGGGTACCAGCACCGCGCCTCTCAGCGGATGCGCGAGCCCGCCGACGGCGGTCAAGCTCACCGGTGCGCAGCTGAGCGCCCTCATGGGCGGCAGCATCGCCTTCTGGGACAACACCAGCTTGACGGGCGACAACCCGGGCCTGGTGGGCTGCCACGGCGCGGTCTCGCGCGTGGTTCGCTTCGACACCTCAGGTACGACGAACATCTTCAAGACGTACCTGAACGACGTCGACGGGGCCCGCACCAGCGCGACCTGCGCGCCCAGCACGACGTGGCTGTCGTACAACGGCTCGACGAACAGCACGTGGCCGTCGGGCACCGGCTGCACCCCCGTCCTCACCGGCGGCAGCAGCGGCAACCCCGCCCTGCTGAGCAAGCTGGACGGCACCCCCGGCGCGATCGGCTACGCCGACCTGTCCGACGCGGTCAACGACACCAGCGCCGGGGTCGTCCAGGCCACGATGCAGAACGGTGCGGGCACGGGTTATGTCGCCGCCGGCAACGGCCTCGGCGCGAACTGCAACCTCAGCAGCCTGAGCGAGCCCGGCAACGGCGCGAGCACGGCGATGGTGGGTCTCATCCCGACCGACAACTGGGGTTCGGACAACGCCACGGTCAACATGACCGGTCAGCACGACGACGCGAACAACATCGGCACCGGGTACCCGATCTGCGGTCTGACCTACGATCTGGTCTACGCCGGGCTGAGCGCGCCGCACGGCACGCCGAGCGCCATTACCGCCCTGACCGACAATCAGCGCCGCACGATGTACTCGTTCATGACGTTCGTCCTGTCCTCCCTCGGCCAGAGCCTCCTGCCGAACAACCTCTACACCGGGCTGCCGACGACCTGGCAGCCGGCCATCCTCGGCGGGTTCCAGCAGAACTACTAGAACCCGCCGCTTCAGCGTTGCAGCCCGAGGCATCACGCTGCACGGGGAGGGGACCGCACCGCGGTCCCCTCCCCGACGCCGTTCTGCCGGCGTTACAGTCGGGGGCGTGATGAGCTCGCTCCCGCCTCGAGTCCGCCGAGGCGCCGGTGCGTTCGTCGCGTCGGCGCTCGCGACGCTGGCCGCGGCCACGCCGGCGGCGGCGGACACCATCAGCGCCGGTGATGCCGCCTCGCTCGCGGCCGCCGTGCAGCGCGCCGACGCGCAGACGGGGCCGAGCACGATCGAGCTCGGTGCCGGCACCTACGCCCCCGACACCACCCTCACGATCCGCGGCGATGTGACGATCGTCGGGCCGTCGGTGCGCGGGCTGACGATCTCGGGAGCCGGCGAGGCACCGGGTACCGATCTGTTCGCGGTGGCCGTCGGCGCTCATGCCACCTTCGTCAACGTCTCGCTCAGCTCCTCCGGCTATCAGAACCAGGGCGCGGCCATCGAGGACCTCGGCAGCGTGGAGCTCGACAACTCGACGCTCGCCGGAAACGACGGCCCGTCGCTCCTCGTGCAACCGGACGCGACTGCGACGGTGCGAGACTCGACGTTGTCCTGGGGGCTGGAGGAGGGCCTCGTCGATCACGGCAGCGTGACGCTCGTCAACTCGACCGTGGCCGACAACGCTGTCGAGGGCATCGACGACCGTCCAGGCGACCTCGTGCTCGTGAACACCATCGTCGCCGGGAACGGCGCTCGAGACTGCTCCGCTCCCGCCAGCTCGTCCGATGACAGCCTCGACGGCGACGGGAGTTGCGGGGTGGGCGCGCTCGGCCACGTCAACCCGCAGTTGGGTGAGCTGATCTGGAACGGGGGGCCCACCCTGACCCAGGCGCTGGCCGCCGGCAGTCCGGCCGTCGACGCCGGCGACGCCGGCCAGTGCCCCACGGTCGATCAGCGCTACGCGGCCCGCCCCGCGGGGCGCTGCGACATCGGCGCCTACCAGACGGGCGCCGCCTCCCCCACGGGGGCCCCGAACGGGTCCTCCCCGGGTCAGGGCGCGGCCGGAGCCGGCTCGAGCGGCGCGCCCCCCACCCCGGGCGGCGGGCGCCCGCCGGGCGGCCCCACGGCGCCCGGCATCTCGCGGCGGCGCGTGACCGGCGCCGCCGGGCGCGGCACGCTGCGTGGACCCCGCCGCCGCCCGATCACCTTTGCGCTCGAGGCGCGCGTCGCCGCCCCGCACGGGAGCCTCGCCTACCGCGACCTCACCGCGGGAGTCTGGCTGCGGCGGGCGAGCATCTCCGCGGTCCGGGTCGACGTCGCCCACGGCGTGGTCGCATTCTCCGGGTCGGCGTTCAATGCCGCCGGGCATCGCCGCGTGCGGTTCGTGGCTGCGGTCACGGAGCAGGGACGAGTGCGCACGTTGCGCGTGCGGCTGTCAAGCGGCTACGACGGCGGAGGGCGCCTGGTCAGGGGGGCGCTCGCAGCCACGATGAGCGGATGAGCGCTGCCGCCGGCGGCTGAGTCCAGGCGGGCCGGTGCCGCCTGTTTACTTTTTGTTGCCGCCCGGTGAACAAGTCGGTGACCGTTACCACCGGGCGCCATGCTTGCTGTACAAAGCACGGCCCGTCGCTCACAGATGCACTGCCATCACGGACCGCAAGGAGATCGTCCATGCACGCTCGTCAACCTCAGGCGCGGCACCGCCGTCGCGCGGCCGGGCTCACCGCCACCGCGGTCGCCGCGATCGCGCTGGCGAGCTGCGGGGGCGGCGGGCACGCCGGCACCGTCGCGAGCCGCGGGTCGCGAGCGACGGCGGCGGCGACGGCGGCCGTCTCGGCCGCCGCGACCGGGCGGCCGGCGGCGGGCGCCACCGGGGGCGCGCCGCCGCCTACCGGCTCAGGCTCTGCGTCCGCGGACCCCGCCGGGTCGCCCGCAATTGCCGCCGTCGCGAACCCGGTCCATCCCGCGCTGGGCAGGATCGCCGCGAGCGGCGGTCCCCTGACGCTGGTCGTCGACGAGCCGACCGGGCCGTTCGGCCAGCAGAACGAGCTGATCCGGCAGGGGGCCATCGCCGCGCTCGACATCCTCAACGCCCGTGGCGGCGTCGCCCACCAGGCCGTTCGGCTGGTGTCCGAGCCGCTCGACGGGCTCTCGCCCGGCGCCGTCCAGCAGCGCCTGCACCGCGCCGGGAGCAATGCCGTGCTCGTGCTGCCGTGCGACGCGAACTCGCAGACGAGCCTCGCGGTCGGAGCCTCGGCGTACGGCACGCTCATGCTTGCGCCCTGTGACGCGGACGCATCGCTTGCGCAGCGGCTTCGAACCTACTGGCCGATCGGCATGAGCGGCAGTGACGAGGCGGCCGGACTGGTGCACTACATGAGCAAGGAAGGGTTTGGCCGCGTGTTCGTCGTCAACGCGACCGGGAGCAACTTCGCAAGCACGATGACCGGCTACGTCCTCGCCGCGCTCAGGGCGGCGGGCACCTCGATAGTCGGGTCGGTCACCGTCCCGGCGAGCCTCGGGAGCGCCGACGTCCGTCGTGTGGTGGGCGCGGTGCATGCCGCGAACCCGGCCTCGCTGTTCACCGCCCTGCCGCCGCCCCAGTTCGACCAGCTCGCGGCCGGGCTTTGGTCGGGTGGTGAGCGGCAGGTGTACCTCTTCGGTACGTCCCCGCTGGACACTCCGCTGACGCTCGCCAGCCCGGGTAGCTCCGCGCTGAATGGCGCGACGTTCCCCACCTATGGCTTCGCGCGGATCAACGCCGAGGCGATGGCCTTCGAGCGGGATTACCAGCAGCGCTTCGGCCGGCGTCCGGTCGGTGCCTTCCCGGGCCTCGGCTTCGAGACGGTGGGACTGCTCGAGGCGGCGATCGCCAAGGCGCGCTCCACCCAGACCGCTGCGCTGCAACAGGCTCTGCTCGGGGGTCTCAACGACGGTGGCGTTGCGCTGTTCCCGCGTGCGTACAACAACCCCAGCAACCACAATCCCGCGACGACCGTCAGCGTGGAGAAGGTCACCGCCGGATCCTTCCTGCCGCTTCTGACCACCGAGCCGAACGGCAGCCCGCCTCCGCCGCTGCCGTGAGCCGGCGCGGACCCGACGATCGAGGCGGCGTGGCGCCTCAGCTCGCCGTGTAGCCGTCGATCACCGTGTCGTCCTCGGGCCGGCTGCCGTTGCTGCGCAACTGCACCTTCGTGGTCAGGCGGCCGCGAATGCGGACGAGGTCCTCGCCCCAAGGCTCGACCGCGGCGAGGTAAACCTCGAGCGACGGCCCGCTCAACGTCTCCTGGGTGACGAGCGCATTGGCCAGGCCGTCGAGGACCTCGGCGTTGGCGTCGATGATCCGCCGAGCGGTCTCCTCGGCGTCGCGCACGAGCCGCGTCGTCTCGCGATCGACGAGCTCGAGCGTGCCCGCGGACACGTGGCCCATCTGGGTGGACTCCTGCGAGATGAAGGTCTCCTCCGGCGCGGCGCTGATCGCCACCGGCCCGATCGCCTCGCTCATCCCGTACACGGCCACCATCGAGTGTGCGGTCTTGGTCGCCTCCTCGAGGTCACGGTCGCCGCCGGTGGAGAGCATCCCGAAGACGTACTCCTCGGCGGCGACTCCGGCCATCGCGGTGACCAGGTTCCGGCTGAGGTCCAGGTGCGTGAGCATCGTCTTGTCCTCGCTCGCATACACCGTTGCGCCGCCACGACCCCGCCCCCGCGCGACCACCGAGACCTTCTGCAGGGCCGCCGCGTTGTCGATCGAGTGCGCCACGATCGCGTGGCCCGACTCATGGATGGCGATCCGCCACACCTCGTCGCGACTGAGGATGTGGCTCTTGCGGGCCGGTCCGGACAGGACCCGGTCCACCGCCTCCTCGAGCTCGGGCTGCTCGATGAGCTCATTGCCGGCCCGCACCGCCAGCAGCGCGGCCTCGTTGATGATGTTCGCGAGGTCGGCGCCCGTGAACCCGGGCGTCTGGTGGGCCAAGCGCATGAGATCGGCGTCCGGGGAGACCGGCGTCTTCGACGCGTGCAGGGCCAGGATCTCGGCGCGTCCGTGGACGTCGGGCACGTCGACGACGACGTTGCGGTCGAAGCGTCCGGGACGCAGCAGCGCGCTGTCGAGGATGTCCGGGCGGTTCGTGGCGGCCATCACCACGACGCCGGCCTCGGCGCCGAAGCCGTCCATCTCCACGAGCATCTGGTTGAGCGTCTGCTCGCGCTCGTCGTGGCCCTGGCCCTGGCCGGACCCGCGCTGGCGCCCGACGCCGTCGAGCTCGTCGACGAAGATGATCGCCGGCGCGTTCTCGCGGGCCTGGCGGAACAGGTCGCGCACGCGCG
Organism: uncultured Solirubrobacterales bacterium; assembly: GCA_963819075.1. GTDB lineage: Bacteria > Actinomycetota > Thermoleophilia > Solirubrobacterales > Solirubrobacteraceae > CAVQBJ01. The sequence goes on along the minus strand of CAWFUP010000008.1, from coordinate 122,438 downwards.
CCGCACCCACCCCGACGAGCGACTCTACGAACTCCGAGCCGGCGAGCGAGAAGAAGTTGGCCGCGGCCTCGCCGGCCACCGCCCGGGCGAGCAGCGTCTTGCCGGTGCCGGGAGGGCCGGTGAGCAGAACGCCCTTCGGGGCGCGGGCGCCGAGTCGCGCGTAGCGCGCCGGGTTCTCGAGGTAGTCGCAGACCTCGCGGAGCTCAACGAGGGCCTCCGGAGCGCCGGCCACGTCGGCGAACGTGAAGTGGACGTCGCCTGGCTTCGACCCGCGCCCGGTCCACTTCGAGAACGCGGCGAACGCGCCGCCCTGGTTGCGCGTGAGCGTCATGAAGAATGCGAACAGGGTGACGAGGATGAGGATCGGGAGCAGGAACTGGATGACGATCCGCAGCGTCGCCTGCCCGGTCTGCGGGTCGACGGTCGTGTTGACGCCGTGGTGTTGCAGGCTGGCCAGCAGCTCGCCGGTGAACGAGTCAGAGTGCGGATAGGTGGCCCAGACCTGCGCCCCGGCCAGGGTATGCAGCTCCAGCCGCGCGTCCTGGTCGAGCAGCGTCGCGGAGGTGGCGCCGTTGTGTGCGATCAGCGTCTGGGCGGTTGTGAGGCTCACCTGGGATCCCGGGGAGTGCGGCGCGATGAGCCGCAGGCCGATGAAGAACAGGACGAGCAGCAGCGCCGCCGCCGTGGCCAGGCCGGTGAGCAGCGGGTTGGTGAGCAGCGCCTCGCCAAGGGCGCTCAGGAAGGCGCGAAGCGACTGTAGCCAGGCTCGAACTCTTGACATTGGCGCCTCGGATTTCGGGGTTGGACGGGCGAATGGCCGAGCTGCTGAGGGCGCAGCGACCAGCGGCGCGCGACGGGAGCGCGTACTTGGGCGGGCAGTCTGGCGGACGAGCCATGGACCGAGGTAGCGATTTGGTGAAAGCACCGGGCCGCGGAGGCGCGAGACGGAGCCGGTCGCACGGCGCGGGCACCGCGGCGCCGCCCGTTCGCCGTTGGCAAGTGGTGATGGCACCGTGAAAGAAACGTGTAAACGCCTCGTGGTCGACGGCGTTGCGAGCACGGGATGGCACCACGAACTGCATCCGGACCGATCCCGGCGACGTGTAGGTGAGCGACCCGTTCACAGCGGCGTGATCAAGCCGTGAACCCTTCGCTCGGCGAGCGCGGCAGTTGATAGAACGGCGACCGGCACGCGTTGTGGGCTATCCGACGGCACGCGGCGCACCGCCGGCTCACCGCAGCTTTCCCGCTTATGACAACACTCCACCCGGGGGTATCAATGATTGGCAAGCAATGCAGGTCGCGGGTTGCCCTGTCCGTCGCGGCAATCGCGGCGGCCGTGACCAGCGCTCTGTCGTTCACCGCAGTCGCCAGTGCGACGACGTACACCGCCACGGACACGGCCTCGCTCGCCTCGGCGATCACGTCGGCCAATGCCGACACGGGCACGGGCAGGACGGACACGATCACGCTCGCGCCGGGGACGTACACGCCCGCCGCGACCCTCGCGATCACCAACACGCAGGTGCCGATCACCATCCAGGGCCCCGCGCCCACGCCGAACGTTGTCGGCCAGGAGGCCGACATCAGCGGCGCGGCCGTGGTCCCGACGTTCAACGCCGCGCTCTCGATCGCCTCGGGCGCGCAGGTGACGCTTCAGGACGTGGTCGTCTCGTCTGCCGGCGGCAGCACCGACGGAGCCCTCGACGACTTCGGCACGCTCACCGGCGTGGACTTCACCGCGCAGGGCAACAACGGTCCGGTCACGGTTGAGCCGGGGGGCACGGCGACGCTGACCAACTCGACGGTCGCCGACGCGATCAACACCGGGGTCATCGACAACGGCGCGCTGACGCTCACCAACTCGGACGTCATCAACAGCGGTGCCGGCGGTGTCGCCAACAGCGGTGCCACCCTGAACCTCGTCAACTCGATCGTGGTCGACAACAACAAGTCCGTGACTACGGCCAAGGACTGCTTCGCGGCCGCCACGAGCGTGACCACCAGCATCGATGGCGATGCTGCGAACTCGTGCGGTGTGGCAGCGCCGCTCGCCAGCCTGGACGCGACCGAGAAGTTCACCAGCCTGGCCGCGACGCTCACCAACGGCGGGACCACGCCGACGTACGCGCCCAAGCCGGCCACGGCCGCGATCGGCGCGGCCACGGCGGCCGATTGCCCGCTGACCGACCAGCGCGGCTACACGCGTCCGGTGTCGGGCTGCGACATCGGCGCCGTGCAGACGTCGACCGCCGGTCCCACCCTGACGAGCCCGTCGGGCACCCAGACCGTGACCGGCACGGGCCCGACGGCGTTCACCTTCACGCAGACGTGGGCGCCCGCCGGATTCCCGATCCAGACAAGCACCGAGAAGTGCACGCCGGCCTCAGGTTCGGTGTTCTCGGGCCTTTCGACGGTCAACTGCACCGCGAAGGATTACTACGGTAACACCGGTACCGGGTCGTTCCAGGTGCAGGCGCCGGCGGGATCGCCCCCGACGGTGACCATCACGCCGGCCGGTGGCACGGCGGGCCAGGCGAGCATCACCCTGCCGGCGACGAGCGCCAGCGGCGCGCCGTTCACGTTCACCGCGACCTCGAGCGACGCGACGGACGGCACGTCTGACGTGGTGACCTGCGAGAACGGCACGACGGCGTTCACGTCGGGCTCGATCCTGCCGATCAGCAGCACCCCGGCGACGATCACCTGCTCGGCCACCAACAGCCTCGGTCTCAAGGGTACCGCGAGCATCGCGGTCACCGTCGCCGATCAGAGCAAGCCGGTCATCACGGTGCCGGCTGACATCTCGCAGTTCGCCCCGGCGGGCGGCAGCGTGAACATCACCTACAGTCCGGCGCCCTCGGCGACCGACCTCGTCGATGGAACGGACACGGTGACGTGCACGCCGGCCTCCGGCAGCGCGTTCACGGCTCCGGCGACTGCGGGCGACAGCACGACGACGACGGTCAGCTGCTCGGCCACGGACACGCAGAGCCTGACCACGACGAAGACGTTCACCGTTACCATCACGGCGCTGAGCGGCTCGTCGCAGACGGGCACGGTCCAGGGGGAGGTTCAGGGTCAGCTGAGCCTGACGGCCCCCGCGCTCTGCGACTTCGGGGTGTTCCAGGTTGGTCTGGCGAAGACCTACACCTGCGGGACGGCGACCACCGTCACGAGCACGGATCCGAACGCCACCCTGAACATCCAGGACACCGGCACCGCGGATCCGGGCCACCTCATCAACACGCACTACACGGCGGGCTCGCCGGCGTTCGCGCTGACGTCACCCGACAGCGTGGTGGCGGCCAGCACGACCGGCACGGCCACCTCCGCGGCGACGCTGTCCGGCACGGCTGCGCCGATCCTCAACTACAGCGCCCCGGTGACCGGCGATCCGGTCGCGCTGACGTTCAGCCAGCCGATCGCCGCCACCGAGGTGCTTGGCGCCGCCGGCTCGTCTACACAGGGGGTCTACAGCCAGACGGTGCTGCTGTCGCTGACGACGACGGCGTAGGCTAACCAGCAGCCGAAGCCCTACAAGACAGCAAGGGCGCGGAGCGCCGGGCGAAGGATCGCCCGGCGCTCCATCCCGTTTCGTAGATGCTCTCCGTCACCAGCTCAATCCCGACGAATGGACTCGCCACGTTCGGCCTCGCCATCGTGACCACCTTGGCCTTGGCGCTCCCAGCGCGCGCCGGCACCGTCACGCTGTGGGCCTGCCACGGCCCCGAGGGACAGCCGCTCGGGAGCGCTCCGCTGACGACGGCGCAGTCGGGCGACGGGCTGGTGACCACCTACTCGGGCGGCTGCGATGACCCGGGGACGTCGGTCTCCGACGGCGGGCTGCTCGCGACCTTTCAGCCCTCGGTGGTCGATCCGCGGGTCGGCTCGAGCGCGGGGTGGGATGTCGCGGTCCCCAACGGCACGACCCTGACCGCGATCGGGCTGCAGCGGGCGACGATCGCCGTCGATGACTCGACGCTCAGCGACGATCCGCTCGCCTACACGGCGAGCGTCAACGGGAGCGTGGTCGAGTCGGCCTCGCTCGTCGAGGCCACCCCGCTCACGGGCAGCACGACGCTCGCCGCCTCGGGCCAGGCCGTCCACGTCGGAGTGATGTGCGGCCCCGAGCCGCCGCCGCCGCAGACCACTTGCGTCGAGCCGAGCTCGGGAGCCGTGGGGCTCGAGCTCTCGGCCCTCACGCTGTCCGTGAACGACTCCGCGCCGCCCGCCGCGGCGGTGAGCGGCATCAGCGATCCGGCCTCGGGCGCGCTGGGGCTGCGGGTCACCGCCACCGACCCGGGACTCGGCCTGGCCAGCGCGACGGTGACGCTCGACGGGCACACCGTGGCCACCGCCAGCTTCGGCGGCACGAGCTGCGCTCCTCTCCCCTCGAACGGCCCCGGGCTCAACCTCACCCTGAGCCAGGACTGCCCCGCGTCGGTGACGTCGGTAGCGCTGCCCGTGAGCACGGACAGCGTGCCGGATGGACCCCACCGCCTCGCGGTCACCGTGGCCGACATCGCCGGAAACACGACGACCGCGGTCGACCAGACGATTGACGTGCTCAACCATCCGACGATCGGCAGCTCGTTCGCGCTCGTGTCGCTCGGCAGCGGCGGGACGCCGGTGCCGGTGGGCGGGGTGGGAGGGTCCACATCGGGCGTTGGCGGCTCGTCGACGGGGGGGGCTGGCTCGTCGAAGGCCTGTCGGTCCCCGCGTCTGAGTGCGGCCCTCATCGGCCGCCCGATGCGGATCAGCCACCACGGCGTCGCGGTGCTGTGGCAGGGGACCCGCTACCTGTTTCAAGGGCGGCTGACCTGCGTGCGCAACGGCCGCCGCGTAGGCGCGCCCGATAATTCCGTCGTCGACATCGACAGCCTCATCGCCACGCGCGTGACGGCGCGCGTCAGGAGCGGGCGCCGGACCCGTACGAGGACGCACATCCGGCTGCGCACCGTGGACCGCACGGGAGCCGCCACGTACCGGCACGGCCTCTTCCGCGTGCTTCTGCATCCGCACAGCACCCGCACGATCGAGTTCCGCTACGGAGCTCCGTCTTCGCACACGCTCGTACGAATCCTCGTGATCGTCACCCCGCACGTTTACGTTCGCGTTACACCAAATCGTAACGTCAAGGGCCTGCTGACCCCTAATCGTTAGCGGCGTGAAGCGCGCCGACCGCCGAACGACAGGCCTGAACACCCGCATCTCGACGCTGCTGGCGCTCGTGCCCGCGGCTGTGGGAGCGGTGACCATCGCGGGCTCGGCGGCGCGCGCCCAGCAGCAGGTCGGCGGAGCGGTGCCGAGCCTCATCGCGCTGTCGATCGGAACGCCGAGCGGCTTCGTCCGAGTCGGCGCCAACGAGTACCAGCTGCGCGTGCCCGTCGAAGTCAGCTCCACCGTCGATCAGGTTCGTCTGAGCATCGCCGACGGCGAGGACTCCGGCGGTCCGGCCCACGGGCACCTGCACGACGGCGGTCGGCTGCTGGTGGCGCCGCTCGTCGCCAGCGTTGCCGGTTCGGCTTCGCAACCGCTCGACGGTCCGGCGGATCCACTGCTCAAGACCTGGAACGGGCCCGTCTCGCTGGCGCCCGCGACCGTCGTCCTCGACCAGCGCCTGCGGGGCGGCTCGATCAGCGCTTCGCTCCAGAAGACCGTCCTCATCACCATCTCAACTGACACGCCGTGAGCTTGCGACACGCCCCGGGGCGACGCTGAGACCCCTGCCGCGGCCAACTGGAGGAATCCCTATGAGGTATCGCCGTTCGCTTGTCCTGCTGCTGCCCGTCGCGGCGCTCGGCGCCGTGCCGGCTCTCGCCGTCGGCGGCAACGGCGTGTCGCTATCGCCACCGCTCATCGAGACTCACGCGAAGCTCGGCACCGTGGGTACCGTGACCGTCTCGAACTCATCCGGGCAGGCGATGAAGGTGAGCGTCGTCGTGCGCCCGTGGATGCAGTCCGCGGCCGGCGTCGACTCGCCCAACCAGCGCGCGGTCAGCGCCGCCGTGAAGCCGAATGTGAACAACTTCACGCTCGCAAACGGGGCCTCGGAGCCCGTGTCGCTGGCGCTCGTGAAGCTTCCGGGGTCGGGCTCGGTGTATGCCAACGTCGACGCGATGGCAGTGCCCGCCCATCCGAGCCACGCTCCCAACCACATCACGTTCGAGTACCGGCTCGTCGGCTCGCTGCGCCTCGATCCGGTGCACCCTCGCTATGGCGCCCGCCTCGGACGCGTGGTCGTCAGCGGCAACCACGCGCACGGGGCCGTGGCGCTGGCCATCACCAACACCGGAAACACGCTGGCCACGCCCGGCGGAACGATGTACGTGAGGGGGTCGCGGGGCGCGGCCAACGGCGGACTGGCCCCAATCAAGATCCTGCCCGGGGCGACGGTCGACCTCCCCGTGCTGTCGCTAGACGGCTCGCTCCCGGCGGGCCACTACACGCTGTCGGGCGCGATCATGGAGGCCGGTCGCAGCGTCGGCACGGTCCGGCAGGGCTTTACAGTGCGTTGATATTTGTGTGACAAACGCGTAATGAGCGTTTGCGTGCATTTCACAGTCTGTTGACGTTCATGTGACGAGTCTGTAACCCCTCCTTGCGGGCCTTCGGGCGGTTGACGATACTGCGCGCCCCGAGGAGGAACTCAGGGACGTGGTGCGTGGCCAAGCCGCGCCCGACAAACCGCCATCACCCAGCTAGGAGACCCATGAGGCAACAGATTGAGCTGTCGTTCGGTCGAATGGTCGCTGCGGCAGCGATCGCACTGCTCATGGGGCTGACGCTGAGCGTGGCGGCGGCCAGCGCGGACACGTACTACACGACGCCCAGCGCCACCGCCGCGAAGCTGCCTTGCTCGCTGACGGCGCCGTGCACGCTGAGCTTCGCGGTCGAGGCCGCGGACGAGAACGTGGCCGCGGCGAATACGGTCGTGCTCGCGAGCGGGAACTACTCGCCGATGAGCCTGCTCGATCTGACCAACCCGAAGGGCGTCACGATCCAGGGACCGACCCCGACGCCGAACGTCATCACGCCTCAGGCCGACGTGTCCGGAAATCAGATTCAGCCGGCCTTCGGGACGGTGGTCCAGATCGAGGCCGGGGTGACGGCGAGCTTCGAGAACGTCGTCGTCTCGAGCGCGGGCGGCGGCGCCACGGCCTTTCCGGCCATCAACGACCTCGGAACGCTCGACGCCACGGGCCTGACCGCCCAGGGCAACAACGGCGCGATCTCCATCGGTCCGGGGGGCTCCGCGACCCTGACAAACTCGACGGTCGCCGACGCGATCAACACGGGGATCATCGACAATGGGACGCTGACCCTCGTCAACTCAGACGTCATCCACAGTGGGGCGGGCGGCATCGCCAACAGCGGTGCCACCCTCAAGCTCGTCAACTCGATCGTGGCCCTCAACCAGCTGAGCGTGTCGACGGCCAAGGACTGCTTCGCGCCGGCGACGAGCAGCGTCACGAGCATCGACGGCGACGGTAGCTGCAGCGTCGGCGCGCTCAGCAAGGCGAAGCTCAACCTCACCACCCTGGACGCGTCGCCGACGAACGGCGGCTCGACCCCGACCTATGCGCCCGGGAGCGGCAGTCCGGCGATCGGCGGCGCGACCGGGGCACAATGTCCGACGACCGACCAGCGCGGCTACGTGCGTCCCGCCACGGGCTGTGACATCGGTGCGGTGCAGACGGCGAAGGTGACGCCCGTGTTCACCACCCAGGACGTGACGGCCAAGACGCCCAACGCGGGCGGGACGACGGTCTCGTTCATGCCGACCTGGACGGACAGCAGTTCGCCGGTGAGGAGCATGTGCCAGACGCCGACCGGCACTCAGTCGGGCGCAACCGAGTCCGACACCTTCCCGATCGGCACCACGACGGTCAACTGCACCGGCAAGGATGCCTTCGGCAACAAGGGCGCGGGCTCGTTCAACGTGACCGTCAAGATGGTCTCCAACGCACCGCCGGTGATCTCGATCTCCGCGATCCCCGACCCGGTCCCGGCTCAGACGGCCAATGGAGCGAACGTCACCTTCACTACCACGGTAACCGACGCCAACGACGGCACCAATCAGGACGCTGTGAACTGCGCGCCCGCCTCTGGGACCCTCTTCGCGATCACCACGACCCCCGTCACCTGCACCTCAACCGACTCGGTCGGCAACGTGGGCACAAAGACCTTCAACGTCACCGTCAAGGACGTCACACCGCCGACGATCCAGCCGATCGGCGATGTCACGCAGCCGGCCACCGGGCCGTCGGGCGCTGTGGTCACGTACAGCGCGACGGCGACCGACAACGTCGACGGGACTGCCGCGGTGACCTGCACCGACTCGTCCGGGCCGGCCCCGTCCGGCACGACGTTCCCGGTCGGCACGACGAAGGTGACGTGCAGCGCCAGCGACAAGGCCGGCAATCCCGCTGCGCCGGTGTCGTTCAACGTGATCGTTACCGATCTCACGGCGCCGGTGATCGCGCCGATCTCTGACATCTCCGCGGCGGCAACGGGCCCGGGGGGTGCCGCCGTCACCTATACCGCGTCGGCGACCGACCTCGTTGACGGTTCGATCACGCCGAGCTGCACGCCGGCGTCCGGGTCGACCTTCGCGATCGGCACGACGAAGGTGACCTGCACGGCCAAGGACAGCCACAACAACGCCGCGACTCCAGTGACGTTCACCATCACGGTCACCGATATCCCCGTGTTGACGGCGAGCGGCACCATGGGGACGGCCACTGGGCCGAGCGGCGGTGTCGTCAGCTACACCAACGTCCAGGCGAGCGCTCCGGTGGTGGGCGGTTTCGCCCTGGGGACCTGCACACCGAAGTCCGGGTCGACCTTCCCCGTCGGTACGAGCACGGTGATGTGCTCGTTCACCGACGCTTACTACACGGGGCCTCATGGCTCGGGCACGGCGTCGTTCACGGTGACGGTGATCGACACGGCCAAGCCGGTCGTCAGCGTTCCCGCTGCGATGACCGTGCAGGCGGCGAACGCCAGCGGCGCCGTCGTCAACTACTCCGCGACTGCGTCCGACCTCGTCGACGGTGCAATCACGCCGAGTTGCTCGCCACCGTCCGGGTCGACCTTCCCCGTGGGGACGACGCCCGTCAACTGCACGGTCACCGACAAGGCGGGCCTCACCGGCTCGGCGTCGTTCACGGTCACGGTCACCGCGCCGCCAGCCACCTCGACCACCAGTACCTCGTCGGCCACCACGTCGAGTTCGAGTGGGGTCACGACGAACAACACGACGACCACCACGACGTCGACCAGCGGCGTTCTCGGGACGACCTCGCACGTCCCCGCCAACGTGGGCACGGTGACGATCCGCTCGGCGAAGTCGAAGGGCAGCAGCGAGACGGTGGACATCGCCTGCGGCGGAGCGCGCTCCAAGCACTGCAAGGTCCTCGTGGAGCTCGTCCAGAGCGGCAAGGGCAGGCACCCGACGGTGTTCGCGGAGCGCTCGATCACCCTTTCCGGAGGCAAGCAGGAGACGGTCACGCTGCGCCTGAACGGAGCCGGTATCGCCGCGATACGCAAGCACAAGGGCGTCGAGCTGGTCATCTCCGAGACCGCAGGGAAGACGACGACGCGGCAGGTCCCGCTCAAGTGACGCTCGCCGCACAGTCGAGCGGCCCGGGCGATCGGGGGCCGCTCGGTCCTAAGCGGATCCTCAGCAACTCGGCGCCGCGTCTCTCGCTAGACTTTGCCAGGCCGGCCGTGCAACCTGCGAGCACGACGGCGCTCCCTCCATCATCGTGCTCGGCCTGTTCAACTTCACGAGCTTCGTCGCGTCGTCCGGCTATGCGGCGATCTTCATCCTGTCGGTGCTGCAGTCGTGCTGCATTCCGACGTCGTCCGAGCTTACGCTCGGTACCGCCGGGGTGCTCGCCTCCGAGGGCAAGCTCAACCTGGCCGTCGTGATCATCGTCGCGACCGTCGGTGAGACGGTCGGCGCGTACATCGCGTATTTCATCGGACGCTCCGGTGGGCGCGCTTTCGTCGATCGCTACGGCAAGTACGTCCTGCTCAGCCACTCCGACCTCGACCGCGCCGAGCTCTGGTATCAGCGGCACGAGCGCTGGGGTGTGTTCGGCACCCGCCTCATCCCGGTGATCCGCAACTTCGCCGCCGTTCCCGCCGGCGTCGCGGAGGTTCCGCTCGTGAGCTTCGGCGTGCTCACCGCGCTCGGCTCGCTCATCTGGGACGGCGCGTGGGCGCTCATCGGCTACGGCGTCGGAAGCTCGTGGGAATCGATCGCGCACGGCTTCAGCGTGATCGGCTACATCCTTGCCGCCGGGGCCGTCGTGGCGATCGCCGTGGGCGTTTACCACCGCCGCCGCGCCTACCAGGCCGCCGTGGCCACCGACGCCCGCCACGGGGCCAAGCCGCCGACGGCCGACCCGAGCGTCGCCCCGACGGAGGATCACTCGCTCAACCGGCTCTGATCGCCGGCTCGTTCAGCTTCCGTCGGCGGCCTTGAGGATCGCGCCCAGCTCGGGGTCGACGGTCCAGCGGTCTGGAGGAAGATGGTGCTGCTCGGTCCAGGCGATCGTCAACGGCTCGCTGCCGGCTGAGCGCAGCAGCTCGCCGCCGAGGCGGTCGTGCGTCACGTAGAGGCGTGCTCGAGCGCGCCATCCGGTCGTCCGGCCGCCCGACCGTCGCGCGAGGCGTCCGCGCCCGACGGCCAGCGCCGCGACCGTCACCGCCACCCGGGCGAAGGTGCCGAGTTGGGCCTCGATCTTGCCGACGTCGTGGAGTAGCGCTGCGGCGACGACGTCGCGGCTCGGAGACACCCCGGCGTCGTCGAGCAGCCGCAGCGACTCCCGAGCGACGGCGATCGCGTGACGGCGGTCGGCGCCAGACATGCGGTGCCACAGCTCACGCTCGGCCGGGAGGAGCTGATCGAGGGCCCAGCGCTCATCCTGCGATGGCGGTCCAGCCGAGGAGAGCGCGCCGTGGAACCGCTCGGCGAGGTGGCGCAGCGAGCCGAACTCTCCGGTCGTGCTCATGAGCGGCGGAGTGTAGTCGCCCGTCGCGACCCCAGCCATGTGCTGGTCGGGCGGCTCACGAACGCCGAGCGGCGCGGGGCCAGACCACCCGACCCCGCGCCCGCACGACACGCGTGAGCGATCAGTTGCTCGGCGCCACGATGTTCACACCGGTCGTCTCGCCACCGAGGTTCAGCCGGGTGAATGTTGTCGGGCAGGTGTTATTGGCTGCGATGCTGCCGTCGTAGACCCCGTAGCCGGATCCCTCGAACGGCTCGAAGAACGAGATGTTCGACTGCGGCGTCTGGGCGCAGGACGTCGGCGGTCCCACGTACTGCACCTGGTCGATCACGATCCCGTTGTCGACCGTGGTCGTGCCGCCCGGCACCTCGATCAGGCCGGCGTTCTTCTGGTTGGAGCCCATCACGAGCGCCGCGTTCCACCAGTAGTTGCCGGTGCTCGAGTCCAGGAAGCTGCGTGTCAGGCGCAGGTCGTCGGGCTGCACTCCGGCGGGAATGGTCACCGGCGTGAAGCACTGCGAGTACCCGGACTGGGTCACACACGCCGTGCCCGAGAGCTCATAGGTCTTCGTCGCCCCGCTCACCTTGAAGATGAGCAGCGCGCTGGTCGAGCCGTTGCCGTTCTTGCCGAGGGCGGCGACGGTCACCACGCTGCTCGCGGTGTCGCTGCTCCCGTTCGTGAACGAGGCGTCTTGGAAGTAGTTCGTGTTCGCCCCCTCCTCGTAGAAGAACACCGGCTGGTACAGGTCCGTGAGGCTTCCGGGCGCGTTCTGGAACACGCTCTCGGTGAGGATGCCCTGCTGCGCGAAGGCTGCGCTCGGAGCGACGAGCGCTGCCGCCACCGCGAGGCCGATCAGACCGCCGATCTGGCGGGACTTCTTTCGGACAGGGCGATGCATCGTTGACGTGCCAAACATGAGCTGGCTCCTGTCGTCGGGTATGAGGCCTCCCTGCCAGGCCCCAGCGTCCCTGCGGCGCCGCGCACGATCTGCGCGGAGCGCGATGACCATAACACCGTGGGCTCGAGAAGTGTTGATTGTTCTTGTTAGGACCAGTGATCAGCGACCGGCGCTACAGGCGCCCGATCTGCCAGAGCTCGTCGAGGTCGTGCGTCTGGTCGAGCCAACGGCGAGCGTCCTGCTCGCCGAGTTCGAGCAGCGCTCGCGCGAATTCGGGCGCGAAGAGCAGGAAGCTGAGCAGCGCGGCGTGCTGTGCGTCGGCGCCCGCGGCGGTCAGCCTCGCCAGCAGGGCGACGTCCGAGGTGATCGCCTGGAGTGGCCCCGAGTAGTGCTCGCGGACGACCCGCAGAGCGCGCTCGGCGATCGGGTCGCGCTCGGTCGGTGCCACGAGGATGTAGGGCACCCGGCGCCTGCCCGTGGCCGCTGACCGGTCCCGGCCGGTGACCAGTTCGTTGATGCTGGCAAGCGTCTGCACGTCGGCGGCCAGTTGGTCGTCGAGCAGGCCGATGAGGATCTGGGCGGCCCCTGCCAAGGCGTCAGGGCGCTGCTCATCGGCCAGGTCGTGCGCTCCGGGCGCGACCGGGGTGACCGCGACCACAACCACGCGTTCTGCTCCGAGCTGCAGCGCTGGCTTGATCGGCGTGTTCAGACGGGTCCCGCCGTCGAAGTACCACCCACGGGCGTCGTGTGGTCGTGTGACTTCTACGGCCGGGAAGATCCCGGGGATCGCGGCCGAGGCGAGTGCGTGCTCCTCGGTCAGCCGCGTGGCCACATACTCGATCCCGCGGCGAGGATCAGCGCTCGGCGACGCCAGGCCACTATGGAAGACGACTGAGCGACCGGTGTGCGCCGATGTGGCGACGACGCCCGCCGTGTCGATGCGTCCACGGCGGACGTTCTCCGCGATCTGGTCGAAGTTCACCCGTTCCCGCAGCGTCACTCGTAGCGGCGCCGGGTCGAGCAGCGACCAGATCCGCAGGCCGGACAGCCCGAGGATCTCGCCGGCATAGGCACCGGCGCGCCGCAGCGAGGCGGTCGAAACGAGGCGCCGGGCGACGGTGCCCCACCGCATGGACTCCCACGCCGCCAGCGCCTCGGCGATCAGCTCGCCGGTGGCCAGCTGCGCGTTGGCGGCCAGGAAGCTCACGTTGACCGCTCCCGCGCTCGTGCCGATGAGGATGCGAGGACGCTCACCACGCTGCTCGAGCACCGGCAGCAGAACCGACAGTGCTCCGGCCTCATACGCGCCGCGCGCGCCGCCGCCGCCGAGAACAAGGCCAACCTGGCCTTCGCGCGTGCTCACGTCCCTGCGACGGGAGGGTGCCGGGACATCGAGGCCGACCATACTCCTCGGCCCGAGCTCGCGGTGCCCGAATGGAATGCGGACGGATGGGGACGCGTCTACCCCTGGTGTCGGCTGCCGGATCCGGGACGAACCCCGATCCGCCTCCGCGCTCGGGCAGGCAACGTGGCCTGCGACATTCGGCTGGCCGAACTGACGGCGCGCCATCAAGACGGAAGGCAGACTCGCATGACCTGGTACCGCGCAACCATCCACAACCGCCGATTCCGGCCCGGGCAACTTGGCTCGGCGCTGGCGGCGGCAATCCTCGGCCTCGGCGTCGTAGTCGCCTCGGCTGCCGCAGCGGCCGGAGCGGCGCTCCCCGATGCGAGCGCGAACTATTCGTTCGCGACGTTGAACAACCCCGCGGACACGACGTTCAACCAGTTGCTCGGCATCAACGCGTCCGGCCTGATCGCCGGGTACTTCGGCTCCGGTATGGCTGGCCATCCGAACAAGGGGTACACGCTGCCCAATGACGGCCACGGGGCCTACGTCAACGAGAACGTCTCGGGCGCCGCGCAGACGCAGGTCACGGGTCTGAACGACATCGGCATCACCGTCGGATTCTCGGTCGACAACAAGGGTGACAACTCCGGCTTCTACAGCACCGGCGGCCACCGCTTTCACGTCGCCAACTACCCGACCAAGAACGTCGCCAGCCCGGCCATCGATCAGCTGCTCGGTGTGAACGACCACGACATCGCTGTCGGTTTCTACAACGACTCGAAGGGCAACGCCCACGGTTCCACGTACAACATCGCGACTCGCCACTACGGGATCGTGGCCGTCCCGGGCGCCTCGAGCGCGAGCGCCACCGCGATCAACGACGGAGGCGACATCGCCGGCTTCGACACGAACTCGTCGGGCACGGTCGAGGGCTTCCTGCTCCTCAGCAACGGCCGGCTGATCCACCTGGACGTCCCCGGCTCGAGCACGACCCAGGCGTTCGGCGTCAACGACGGTGACGTCGTGGTCGGTGGCTATCAGGTCGGCACCGGCAAGAGCGCGATGATGCACGGGTTCGTCTGGGCGCCCGGACTCGGGTTCAGCAACGTCGACGATCCGTCAGGCGTCGGCGCGACGACGGTCAACGGCATCAACGATCACGGTCGACTCGTCGGCTTCTACACCGACTCGAGCGGCAACACCGACGGCTTCCTGGCCACCCCGCAGGGCTAGCTGCTCAGCACGCACTGGTCAGAGCGCGCCGGGTCGCACTCCGCGACCCGGCGCGCGTCGTTACTCAGCTGGTCGCGGCGGACGTCGGGGTGGGGAATCGCGGGGCCCAATCTTCGTGCTCGACCGCCGCGGCGTTGATGACGTAGGCCAGTAACTAACCGGTACCAGCCAGCGATGGTGACCAGCTCGAGCAGTTGGTCGGCCCGGTAGCGCTCCGCCAGTGCGCTCCAGAGCGCCGGCGAGATCGTGGCCGTGTCGTGGAGCTCGTCGGCGAGGCGGATGAGCATCGCGTCGGCCGGCGCCCACGCCGGGTCATCGGGGGTGCCATGGACGGTGGCGGCGATCTGTTGCTCGGTCAGGCCGAGTGGCTGTCCGAAGGCGGCGACGTGGACACCCCATTCGTACTCGGCGCCGGCGCGAGCGCAGGTGCGGTGAACGATGAGCTCGCGGTCGCGGGGATCGACACGCCCGTGGCCGAGGATGCCGGCGCCGAGCGGGCGCATCCGTGACGCGAGCTCATCGTGGACGACGAGCGTGCGAAACAGCTTCAACGGCTCGACGGCGCTCCCGGGTGGCATCCACTTGCGCAGAGCACCTTCGATCTCCTCGGCGTAGGGCGGGGCGAGGGGTGCGATTCGCGTCGATGTGGTCGAAGACATGCGCTAGCCTTTCGCTTCGTTATCCGAAGCAGGGAAGGTAGCTTCTTATTTCGAAGCAGTCAAACCCGCCGCTCCCGGGACGTCCGGTTCGCGGCTCCAGGACCGGCCGACCGGAGATGGCTCTCCTCGATCTGCTCGGGCGGCGCTGGGCTCTGCGCGTCCTGTGGGAGCTGCGAGACGGTGGCGCGGCCACATTTCGCGAGCTCCAGGCGCGATGCGACGACGCCTCCTCGAGCGTGCTCAACGAGCGCCTGCGCGAGCTCGCTGAGGCCGGGATCGTTGCGCATCAGCGGCATATGGGCTACCGGCTGACGTCCGACGGCCAGGAGCTGATCGCAGCCCTTGGGCCGCTTGAGGCGTGGTCGAGGGCGTGGGCGCTGCGGTCCGGGCGTCGAACGCCACCGCGCGACTTGACTGGGTGAGACCGCACGCCAGAATTGGCGAGGTCAGTGACTGAGACCAGCCAAGCCTTCACCCGAGACGAGGAGCCCGCCATGACAGCCAATGAACTGACGGTGGATGGACGCGCGCGTGTACTCGCCGACGGCAATGAGATCCCGCTTCTCGGTCTCGGCGTCTGGCAGGTCGCCGACGGTCGGGAGGCCGAGGACGCGGTGCGCTGGGCGCTCGAGGTCGGCTACCGCCACATCGACACCGCGCAGGCCTACGGCAACGAGGAGAGCGTGGGCCGCGGGTTGCGCGAAAGTGGCGTGCCGCGCGACGAGGTCTTCATCACCACGAAGTTCTATCCGGCGCACAAGGACCCAGAGGCGGAGGCACAGCACAGCCTCGCCCGGCTCGGCGTCGACCACGTCGACCTCTACATCATTCACTGGCCGCAGGGCGGGCCGACGTGGGCCTGGCCTGCAATGGAGCGCGCCCACGAGCGCGGGTATGCGCGCTCGATCGGCGTGTCGAACTTCAGCACGAGCGAGCTGGATCAGTTGCTGTCGGTCGCCGGGATCGCGCCGGTGGTCAACCAGGTCCAGTTCAGCCCGTTCGAATACCGGCGCGGACTGCTCGAGGCCTGCGACTCGCACGACATCGCGCTCGAGGCCTACAGCCCGCTCGGCACCGGCCGGCATCTGTCGGACGAGCGGGTGCGGCAGATCGCGCAGCGCGTGGGGCGAACGCCGGCGCAGGTCCTCCTGCGCTGGTGCGTGCAGCGGGACGTGATCGTCCTCGCCAAGTCGACGCACCGCGAGCGGATCGCCGACAACGCCCAGATCTTCGACTTCGCCCTGTCAGCAGAGGACATCGCGTCGCTCGACGCACTCGACGAAACGGGTGGCACCAACCGGGCGCGTGAGCGCAAGTGGTGGTAGTCGCAACGGCCGGGTCTTCCGGCACGCGGCGGCGATATGTCGTACCATGACGTCAGATGGCCGCCACCGCAATCGATCTCGGGCACCCGGCGACGGTCGCACACGACCTCGGCGAGGCCAATCGCCGCTTGGCGCGCGAAGCGCAGACGCCGGCCTCGGTCGTGCACCTCGTTCAGGACGTCGCCGACGCGATCGCCGACGGCGATCGGAGCGAGCTCGCGGCCGTCAATCCGTGGCTGTGGATCCGCGTTCAAGGCGCTGCCCTGCGCGCGCAGGCGGGCCTGCGCAACGAGGATCCGCAGCGACGCCGCCAGCTGCGTCTCGCGCTCGAGCAGATGCGGTTCCTCTTCGGCCGCATCGCCGAGCGTGAGCCGATCGGTGAGGACGAGTCCGCCAACGAGGTCGCGCGCTGGATCGAGCTCAACCTGGCCTCGGTGAGTCAGTCGCAAAAGGCGGCCCTCCTCGGCGTCAGTCCCCGTACGTATCAGCGTTGGGTGGCCGCGCGAGAGGCGACCGCACCCAGCCATCGCGACGAACGCCGGTTGCGCGTCGTCGCGCGCATCGTCAACCAGCTTCGCCATAGCTTGACGGGCCCGGGCGTCATCGACTGGTTCGCGCATCCACGCGCCGATCTCGATGGCGCATCACCGGCCGAGATCCTCGACGATCCCGATCGTCTCGAGCCGCTGCTGGCCGCCGCCGCGGCGTCCCGAGGCAACGTCGCGGCCTAGGAGCTCGTCGTGGAGCTGGTGGCCTTTCGCATCGCCAACTACGAGACGCCGCTGTGGTCGGTCGAGAACTTCTCCGCGGGCAGATACAACGACGCGGACACCGGGTTCACGCAGTACCTCAGTCTGCACCCGTTGACGCCGTGGGCGGAGTTGCTGCGCAACGAGGATAGACGCACGCGAGCGCGAGCGCTGCTCATGCGCTATCCGCTGTGGGCGATCCGTGCGCACCTCGAGACGGAGCCGTTTGAGCTCTCGTTTGAGAATGCACACAAGTTCGGGGTCGAGGCGGAGGACCTGGTGGGCGACGAGTACGGGCCGTGCCGATCTCTGGCCCAGACGCTTCGTCGCGAACGCCGCAGCGCGTTCGTCGCTCCGTCGGCAGCTCTGCCCGGCACCCGGAATCTCGTCGTACTCGAGCCCCGGGTTCTCGCGCCGTGGGACGCGGTGCCGCTCGACGCGATCGATTGGCCGGGGAGCCTCGCGTCAGAGGACGGTCGCTGTCCGGAGGGGCTGTGGGAGCTCGTGCATTATCGCGCGACGGGCTCGAAGCACCCGGCACTGGAGGCCTGGGAGAACGGCGACGGCTTCATGTTCGAGGAGCCGGAGGTGACGACCGCCTCGCTTGCGGCCTAGCCGAGCCGTCATCGATGCTGCGGTCGGGTCACGCCGCGGGTGGAGCGCCCGCAGCGTACCGGTGGTGAATGATCAGCGGGTTCCCGTCAGGGTCAGTGAAGATCGCTTGGTGACAGACCCCCGAGTCGAGCTCCTCGACGAGGAACGTCACCCCCTTCGCCGAGAGCGCCGCTCGCGCCGCCTGGAAGTCGTCGACGTGAAATGCGATCGGCGCGGAATTCGGCCGCGCCTCTGGTTGGCCGAAGGCGCTGGGGTCCATCACGGCCAGCGTCAGGTTGCCGGCCTGGAACTCGGTTGCCGGCATCTGGCCCCACCGCTTGCCGCGTTCCAATTGCAGGACGTCGTTGTAGAACGCCACGGCACGGTCGTGGTCGCGGGTCGGGACGCAGACGAAGTCGACGCCAGTCATGAGGGTCGCGGCTGGGGTCATGCGGCTCCTTGGGGTCGAAGGGGGACCGGCCGAGCGTACCGGTGCGCCGTGCCGACTGCCACCGCCCGGTCAACCGGGCTGCCGGCTGGGAAGAATGGCCCAGCGCCGGGGTCATGGTTCAGTAACGGTCCTCGCTGGACGGGCACAGAGGGAAGTTCACCGAGCCCTGCGAGCCGTCCCGCACTGCGCAGCGCGGGGCGGACGGCCGCGGCGGATTCCGAGGAGCGGCTGACGGCCGCGCGTCGGTGACCGCCTGCCCAGTCACCCATCGCACACGGGAGTGAATCTCACATGTCTGACTCTGCTACGCGTGCTTCCGACACCCCGGAGCCCTCGTTCCCCGACGAGGAGCTCGCCGCAACGTGGAATCGTGTCGTCGGACGGCGAGCCTTTCTCGCCGGCGCCGGCGCCGGCCTCGCCGGCGCGACAGCGATTCCCGGTAGCGCCCTGTTCACGTCGAGCGCCTCGGCGAGCCCGCTCGACAACATCACCACCGGCGGCGACATCGCAATCCTGCGCTTCCTCGCCGCCGCGGAATTGATCGAGAGCGACCTCTGGCAACAGTACAACGAGCTCGGTGGCGTGAGCGGTGGGAACCCGGCCTACATGGCGGCACTGTCGAACCTCGACAGCGATATGCCTCAGTACATCGCCGACAACACCGACGACGAGATGAGCCATGCTGCGTTCATCAACCAATACCTCATGTCGAAGGGCGCCGAGCCGGTCAATCTCGACGAGTTCCGCCGGCTCCCGAGCAGCCGGGCGACGGGCGCCCAGCAGATCGGACGGCTCACGACGCTTCAATCGCTCAACGTCGATACGAGCTGGTACGAGCGCTACCGCAGCACGCAGAATCCGGACCTCGGAGCCACCTTCGGGCAGGCCGTCACCATCAACAACCAGCCGGCGATTCCGCTCAACGATACGGACACCCCGCCAGACAATCCGGCACCGGTGCCGCCAGCGACCACGGCGGAGCGGCGCATGCAAGCCATCGCCAACACAGCAGGGTTCCACTTCGCGTTCATCGAACAGGGCGGATCGAGCCTCTACAGCACGCTCAGTCTCAAGGTGACGAGCCTCGAGGTCCTGCGTATCGTCGTGAGCATCGGTGGCGTGGAGACGAACCACTTCTCACTGTGGCACGACAAGTGCGGCAATGCCGTCTCGCAACCGCTCGCCGGTGTCGTCGATCCGAAGACCGGGCTCACGTTTCCCGACCTGAACGCCAACCCTGGCGGGGAAGGGTTCCAGACGAACCTGATCTTGCCCGAGCCGTGTACGTTCCTGAGCGACGAGTTTCCCCCGTGCTCGATCGTGCGCCCGACACTGGACAAGCTGGCGGGCGCGCAAGCCGCGGTGCAAGCCCTCACGAACGACGGGCTGTTCAGCGGACAGTCGCCGGAGTTCTTCCGCCAGCTCCAGCGGCTCGCCGTGGCGGCTGACGCGGCACGCCGCTTCGGCTTCTGAGTGCGAGCGTAGGCGCCGGATCACCGATCCGGCGCCGCGTCGCCGTCGCTCTCGATGCGTGCCTTGAGGATTGCCACCTGACGGAACAGCCGGGCGCGCACGACGGGACTGACGTTCATCGGCGGTCGGCCAGCGAGCTCGCGCTGTAGTGCGGCGACGCTGATGAGCAACCGCTCGGGGCACTCCCAGTCGCGAAACGGATCGAACTCAGCAGACCGGATGAGCGCCTCCGTGATGGCCAGAGGAGGTTCGCCGAGCGCAAGCTTGGCGCCGGCGGCGCTGCGCAGCCAGGCCCAGAAGCGCAGCATCGTCTCGACGCCGTCGCCGTCGGCGACGACTCTCCGTGTCGGCGATGATCTCCGCCTCCGGTGGCAGCGCCGCATTGCCCCACCAGTGGTCGCCGTCGGAATGGGTGTTGAGCGCGGTCCGGATCGGCGCGTCGCGCAGGTGCGGAGCCATCGCCTGCAACATCTCGCGCGCCAGCGACTCGTCCCACAACGTGTCGATGAGCAGCGACTCGCCGGTGCCGACCACGAGCCCCGCGTTGGCCTCGCCCCACGCGCCGTTGGGCTGCAGCCGCGCGTACGCGCCCGGCCCGACCTCGCGCAGGCCGCCCGCAAAGCGGGCACCCCGGCCGGTCAGCGGCAGCACCGGCAGGAGGGTCCTACTTGCCGATCGTCGTGATGGCGCTCGGGGCTCCGGACGCCTTGGCCAGGAACGCGTGCCCGGCCTTGACGACGATCATCTTGTGACGGCGGAAGTAGTCCACGACCACCGAACCCCGCGTCACCTTGGTCAGCGTGCCGGCGCAGGTGTCCCCGACGGTGTAGGCGGTGCCGCGCACCGTCGCCGCGCTGTACGCGCCGCGGGTGCTGAACTTGCCGTGATCGCTGCTCTTGAGCAGACCGAGCACCTTGTTGCTCACCTTCCTCGCCGCCGAGGCCTTCCTGCCCGTCGACGCGCACACCGCGTTGCGGCTGAGCGTGTCCATCAGGGTGAGCTGGCTGAGGCCCTTATTCCCGCGGTGCTGGAGCAGCTGGAAGACGCCCGCTGTGATGTCGGCCGTGTAGAACTGGCCGGGTGTCGGGCTGGCCGCCGTCACTGCGACCGTCCCGCCGGTCGTGTCCAGGATCGAGCCCACCGGGATCTGGCGCGCCTGGGTGAGCGGGATGAATCCCTGTCCCCTGCTGAGGCTCTCGGCGGCGAGCGGTGCGCCCGCGCCGGAGGCACGACCGAGCGTCGCTCCGGGTGGAAGCTTGATGTACACCGTCCCGCTCACCGGCTTGACGTTCTCGGCCGTATAGAGAACCGGCGACGGTGGCGGTGTCTGCGAGCCCGATGTCGTGCCGCCGAGCGCCAGCGAAAGGTTGTCCGCGTAGCCATCGTTGTAGGTGCCCTGCTGCCTGGTGGCCGTCATGACGACCTGGATCGAGCGTGTCCCGGCCGGAAGCGTGGAGGTGCCCGAGCGCGGAAGCAACGTCGTCTGCCCATTGCGGTCCGCCTGCGTCACCGGTCCGATCGTCAGCGAGCCGAGCGCGCCGCCCGATGCGCTCAGGAAGGTTGCGGTGACGGTCATGCTGTCGTCCTGCGTCGCGTAGCCGCCGAGGTCACCGCTCAGAGAGACGGTCTGCGTGTTCGCATCGATGGCGGATGCCGACCCCGAAACGTCAACGGTCTGCGTCGCCGTCGACACCGCGGCGTTGCCGCCGGCGAAGAAGTTCTGGCCGCCACCGATGCTCGCGCTCACGCTACTGTCGGGGAACCCGCCCGCGGCGCCGTATTGGACGACGGTGAAGTCCCCGGTCGCCGTCCAGCCCGGAGGCGGCATTCCGCCGCTGCTGTCCGTCCCGCCGGGGCCGGCTTCGGCGCCGGGGTTCGTCAGCAGGTTTGCGCCCGAGCTCGCCGCTCCGGCCGAGTGCGCCCCGACCCCGAGCAGCACGAGCGTCGCGGCCATCACTGCGAGGGCGCCGGCGATCAGCGTCAGGCCTTGGCGGCGCAGCACACCGGCGTGCTCCGCGTCACCGGCTGTGCTGGACGATGCTGCGCCAGTCGGGGCGCGGGTCGGTCGGGTTGCCTCTCGCTGCGGTCGCAGAATGCATGCAGGCTAACCGTTTCGGGTCACAGGGGTCTTGCCAACGCGGCCATATACGTGACCGTCGCTGGGCCGAGGGGGTGCTGGCGTCCGATGAAGGGGAAGCCCTCGCTGAACACGACCCCACTAGCCCCTGTGCTCTCGCTGGAAACCATTCCGACCCCGACTATCCCGCGCCTCCCGCTGGTGCCGGACCCGCTTCGACGCATCCGGGTGCCGCGTGACCTCGACGCGATCAGCGTCCGCGCGGCCGAGGTGTCAGACGTCGAGGCGCTCGGCATGACGACCGCCGGCGTCGAGCGCGTCTGGGGCTTGGTGGAGCGCCTCTATCGGAGCGGCTTCTACCCCGCTGTCTCATTGTGCGTGCGCCGTCATGGCGAGGTTGTGCTTGATCGGGCCATCGGGCACGCGCGCGGCAACGGGCCAAGAGATCGTGAGGACGCGCTGCGCATTCCGGCCACGCCCGAGACGCCGTTCCTGGTCTTCTCGATCTCCAAGGTGATGACCGCCGTGGTCGCGCACCTGCTCGAGGAGCGCGGGCTGCTGCACGTCGGCGATCGCGTATGCGAGTACATCCCGGAGTACGCCGCCCACGGCAAGAAGGGCATCACGATCGAGCATCTGCTCTCTCATCGTGCGGGAGTGCCCGGCCTACCGGCAGCGGCCTTCGATCTCGATCGCATCGGCGACCGCGGGTTCCGCGTCGAGTTGATGTGCGCGGCCAAGCCCCGGTCGCGGCCCGGCAAGCAGCTGTCCTACCACGCGATGTCGGGCGGATTCGTCATTGCCGAGATCGTCGAGCGCGTGACGGGTAAGGAGATTCGCGCCGTCCTCGCCGAGGAGATCCTCGACCCGCTGGGCTTCCGCTGGGTGAACTACGGCGTGAGCCCAGCGGATGTCGACCTCGTCGGTCACAGCTACCCGACCGGTCCGCCTGCGCTGCCGCCGCTCTCCACGATGCTCGAGGGCGCGCTCGGCCTTCCGCCCGACGAGATCACCGTCCTGTCCAACGATCCACGCTTCCTCACGAACGTCGTTCCGTCCGCCAACGTCGTCAGCACCGCCAACGAGCTATCCCGCTTCTTTGACCTGCTGGGCGCCGGTGGGGAGCTCGGCGGTGTGCGTGTCCTCGAGCCGCGTACGATCCGGCGTGCCATCACCGAGAAGGCGTATCGCGAGATCGACTACAGCCTCGGCGCTCCGCTGCGTCATGGCAGCGGGTTCATGCTCGGCGCGAGGATGGTGAGCCTGTTCGGTCCCGACACGGAGGAGGCGTTCGGGCACCTCGGCTTCACGAACGTCCTCGGCTGGACCGACCCCGAGCGTGCGCTCTCCGTCGGTCTCATCACGAGCGGCAAGCCGGTGCTCCACCCGGCTATTGGCGACCTTTGGCTGCTCACGCGCGCGATCGGCCAGGAGGCGCGGAAGGTAGCGCCGGCCGGAGTCTGGTCCACACGGACCTGACGCGTCGTGTCGCCGCATTGATGCTCGGCCGGGTCATCGCCGCGCGCCCTCTGAGGCTCCGTTGCGCGGGGTGAGCGTCGAGAGCGGAACCCCGATGACGTCGAGACGTCGCGTGAGGCCGTCGAGGGCGAACGTCCGCAGGTCGTTCTCGTCGATCCCGAGGGCCTCGCCAACGCCGCCGGCCGGCGGTTTGAGGGAGTCGGCGACCGCCGGGAGCAGCTCGCGAAGGGCCTGGCGGACGACGTCTGCGGCGTCTGGGTGCGTGCGGACGCTCTCGCGCAGGAACCAGATGCCGTAGCCGATGTGGCGTGTCTCGTCGTGGTGGATCTTCGCGTAGCCGTCCACGAATCCGGGGAGCAGTTGCTCTCGGGTGAGGTATTCGGTGGTGAACTTGTAGGAAGTGAGGCCGAGGGTGGCCTCGAGCACGAGGTGGTAGATACAGACGAAGCGGACCTTCGCGTCGAGGCTGTGGGGCTCGGCCAGGAGCGCGTCGTGCGCGGCCACGAGTTGCTCGTCAAAGATGAAGCGGAAGGCGTCGGAGACGTGGTGGCGCGCGCGGCCGACGTGTGCGGCGATGGTTTCCGGGGAGGCGACGACCTCGTCCTGAAAGCGCGCATAGAACTGCATGTGGCGCGCCTCGTCGACCTGCTGCGTGGCCAGGAACGTGGCCTCCTCCTCGCTCCCGTGGGCGCCGACGAGCCCGGAGAACTTCGTCGTGATTCGCTCCTCGGCGACCATCAGCGAGGACAGCACGAACAGGATCAGGCTACGCGAGTCGGGCGGGAGCGGGGACCACTGAGCGACGTCGACCGACAGGTCGATGGTGAACGGCGACCACTGGGAGTCCTCCCAGCGCCGGTAGAGCGTCTGCGGGTCGTTGAGGCGGATGTCGTGGTCAGCGCTCACGCGGGCCACATGATCATCACACCCGGGCCGGCCGGGAGTCTCGACCACGCCTCCGCGGCCTCTCACTGTCTGGGGGGGTTCGGAATAGGTCGCAGCTGCGCTCGGCGCCAGGAGCTGACGGGCGCCGCGAACTGGGGTCGGGCTCAGGGCGCGCCCGGCGGTACGTGGCGCGCGACGGGGATGCCGCCGTTGCCCGTCGCGCTCGAGTCTGACTGGGCGTGATGGGGCATCACCGCATCGGCGGCCTCCTCGGGGGTGATGTCGGGGTACAGGGTGCGGATCACCGCGATCGCGGCCAGGCCGCCGATCACCTGAGCGACGATGAAGCCGGGCACCGATGACGGTGCGATGCCGGCGAACGTGTTCGAGAACATGCGTCCGATGTCGATCGCAGGGTTGGCAAAGCTCGTCGAGCTGGTGAAGAAGTATGCGGCGCCGATGTAGGCGCCGACGGCGGCTGGTGCCGTTGCGCCGCGTTTGGTGCGGGCGAGCGAGAAGATCACCAGCAGCAGGCCGAGCGTGGCGATGACCTCGGAGAAGAGGTGGGCGGGGGTGGCGCGGTGCTTGGTGGAGATCGACACGGCGGCCAGCGCGAACATCGCGTTGGCCACCACCGCGCCGGTGACGCAGCCACCGACCTGGGCCGGCAGATAGGCCAGCGCGTCTCGCGGCCGCAGTCCGCCGAACGCGGCGTCGACGAATGAGACGACGGGGTTGAAGTGCCCGCCGGAGACCGGTCCGAACATGAGGATGATCGTGTAGAGCCCAGCGCCGGTGGCGGCGGCGTTCTCGAGCAGTTCGAGGCCGACGTCGCCGGGCGAGAGCTGCTGGGCGGCGATGCCCGAGCCGATCACCACTGCGGCCAGGAACGCTGAGCCGAGGAACTCGGCTAGCAGCCGGCGGGGCAGCGGGGCGTCCATCAGCGGAGGGGTCGTGGTGGTCGGTTGCTCACGTCAGGCCGCCGCCACGAGCTTATCGGCGAACTCCTCCGGGAGTCCGACCTCACGAACCTCGGCGGCGACGGCGTCGCTGTCGTACTCGACGCGTTCGATCGTCACGTCGGCGCCGGCGGGGGTGGCGCGCAGGATGGCGAAGGCGCCGCGTGGGTCGCCGTCCTTGGGCTTGCCGACCGAGCCGCAGTTGACGAACAGCACCCCGCCGTATTCGTGCACCCACGGCTTGTGGGTGTGGCCGAACACGAGCACCGGATCGGTCTCGGCGGCGGCGAGGCGCTCATACAGGCGGGCCGGCTTGTCCTCGAACAGGTACTCGTTGACCTTCCGCGGCGAGCCGTGCACGAGGTGCACGTCTATCGCGCCGAGCGGGAAGTGCAGGTCGAAGGGCAGGGAGAGCATGAAGTGCTTGCACGCCTGGCTGGTGTGGGCGAGCGTCCACTCCACCGAGCGCTGCCCGAGCTCGCGGTCGTGGGCGGTGATGTAGGCGCAGCCGCAGTCGTCGTGGTCGCGGGCGATGGCGTAGTCGTAGTTGCCGTAGATGGTTGGGATGTCGCGCTCGGCGATCAACGCGCACACCTCGTTGGGGTGCGGGCCGTAGCCGACGAGGTCCCCGCCGCAGAACACGTTCTCGATCCCGAGGTCCTCGATGCGCTGCAGGGCGGCCTGCAGCGCGGGTAGGTTGCCGTGGATGTCGGTGATCACCGCGACGGTGTCGGCGGCGTCGGTCATGACGGGCTCCCGGTGACGATGCGGTCGCAGGTCGCGCGGCGCAGGCATTCGCGGGTCTGGCGGTGCGCCAGGGTAATGACGTGTACGCGCACGCGCGCGCCGTCGAAGCTGCTCAGGACGGCGTCTGCGCAGGCGCGGATCTCCTCGGGCGCCTTGGTGTCGGCGAACTCGCGGTCAAGCGCGGGCAGGAGCTGGGCCAGGCGCAGCTGGTGGGCGGTGCGGTCGGTGCGGATATCGTCGAGGTGGTCGGCGATCAGCTCGCGGATGTGGTTCTCGATGCCGTCGCGGATGACTCGCACGTCCTGCAGCGGTCGGTGCGCAGGGTCGGGGATGCCCCAGGCCTGGACCATCGTGGGAACGTAGGGGCAGGCGTCTCCGCAGCCCATCGTGATCGCCCAATCGGCCTGCAGCTGCATGTCGAGCATCAGCTTCTTCGGGCGCCGCCTGGCGATGTCGATCCCGACCTCGGCCATCGCCTGCACGACGACCGGCCAGATCTCCCGGGCGGGGTGGGTGCCGGCGGAGTCGGCCAGGACGTCGGGCGGCCCGTGGCGCTCGAAGAACGCCTGGGCCATCTGCGAGCGGCCGGCGTTGTGGTCGCAGACGAACAGCAGGTGCCGGACGAGCGGGGCGTCCGGAGCAGGCGGGGTGGGTGCGGCGGTGGGGGTCATGTCGCGGATCGTAATACATAGACAGACGTCAGTGTTATTGATATCTATAGATTGATGATTGTCGATTTGGCTCGCCGATCCCGATGCGATACAAGGAGCTGACCGTATGGCTAGACCGAGCACCACCGAGTCGTGCTGCGCCCCAGAGGCGCAGGCGACGTGTTGCGATTCGTCTGAGAAGAGCGCCTGTTGCGGCGCGAGTGCGGCCGGCGAGAGCTGCGGCTGCGCCGCCGGACGGGCGGGCGAGCCGGTGGGGGAGGCCGACATCCGCGAAACCGTGCGCGATCGCTACGCCGCCGCCGCCCGCGCGATCGACGAGCAGCAGGCGCCGGCGGTCGCCACGGCGTCTGCGCCCGCCTGCTGCGCGACGGACGTCTCGACGACCGACGCCTCCGGTGCGGAGGTTTTCGGCCGCGCGTTGTATGAGGCCACCGAGGCGCAGGACGCGCCCGAGACGGCGGTCGCGGCGTCGCTGGGCTGCGGCGTACCGACCGCGGTGGCCGATCTGACGGAGGGTGAGACCGTGCTCGATCTCGGGTCCGGCGCCGGCGCCGACGTTCTCATCTCCGCGCGCCGCGTCGGCCCGAACGGCCGCGCGATCGGGCTGGACATGACCGACGAGATGCTCGAGCTCGCGCGGCGAAACGCCGCGCAGGCCGGCGTCGGCAACGTCGAGTTTCACAAGGGCTACATCGAGGCGATCCCGCTCGCGGACGCCAGCGTTGACGTGGTGATCTCAAATTGCGTGCTCAACCTCTCCGGCGACAAACCGCAGGTGCTGCGCGAAGCCGCCCGCGTGCTGCGCCCCGGCGGTCGCTTCGCGATCTCCGACGTCGTCGCCGATGACGACATGGACGAGGCCACCCGCGCCGACATGCAGCAATGGACCGGCTGCATCGCCGGGGCGCTCACGCAGCGCGAGTTCACCGAGGCGCTGTCCGACGCCGGCCTGGGCGACATCGAGATCCGCGAGACCCACCGCGTGCACCCGCACGCCGTCGCGGCGATCATCCGCGCGCGCAAGCCCTCTCCCGCCCACTGACCTGACCGGCCGGCGTCCCGGCCGTGACGCCCACCAGCGCGTCACGCGGTCCAGATCAGACGTCGAGTTCGTCGATCAGAACGTCGACTCGGGTCTCGACCTCAGCGACGAGGGCGCGGACGGTTTCCAGATCCTGCCCGTCGGGATCCGGCAGGTCCCAGTCGATGTAGCGTCGCCCCGGGATGTAGGGGCACTTGTCGCCGCAACCCATCGTCACCACCACGTCGGCCCAGCGCGCGTCCTGGTCGCTCAGCTCGCGCGGGACGCGGTCGGCGACGTCGATGCCGCGTTCGCGCAAGGCCCGCACGACCTCGGGATGGACGTGCCGTGCGGGCGTGGTGCCGGCCGATCGGGCGCTGTGCCGGTCGCCGGCCGCGCGCGCGAACAGCGCCTCGCTGATCTGTGAGCGCCCGGCGTTCTGCAGGCAGACGAACAGGACGTTGCTCACGAGGCTCGGGCGGTGAGGGCGGGCTCGCCGGCAAGCTGGCGCAGCGCATCGATCCCGACGGGTGGCCGCGGCTGCCAGGCGGTCCACCAGGTGCGCCGGGTGGACAGCGCCGAGACGCGGCGCAGGTGCTCGCGCTCGCCGTCGGCGCGGGCCGCGAGGACTGGGTGGCTGGTGCCGGTCTTGAGCAGCGCGCCGTTGACCAGCCAGCCGTAGGGCTCGATCCCCGCCCGTCGAAGATCGGCCTGCAGCCGCTGCGCCTCGTGCACTGGCGTCGACTCAGCGAGCGTGACGATGACGATGCGCGCGAATTGCGGATCGCGCAGGCGCGCCAAGAGATCGCGCACATCTCGCGGGACGCCGGCGTTGGTGCGCTGGATCTCTCGCTGGTAGCTCTGGGCGGCGTCGAGCAGCAGCAGGGTGTGGCCGGTGGGCGCGGTGTCGAGCACCACGATCCGCTCGCGTGCATCGTCGACCGTGCGCGCGAACGCGCGAAACACGGCGATCTCCTCGGTACAGGGTGAGCGCAGGTCCTCCTCCAACAGCGCACGGCCCTCATCGTCGAGATCGGCGGCGGCGAGCACCTCGGCGGCGTACCGGGCCGTCTCGGTGCGCGGATCGATCCGCGCGACGGTCAGGTTGTCCAGCGCGTCGCCCGCGAGGGCGTCGGTCAGGTGCGCCGCCGGGTCGGTGGTCGACAGCACGACCTGGTGGCCGCGGTCGGCCAGCGCGACGGCCAGCGCTGCCGCGATCGTTGTCTTGCCCACGCCGCCCTTGCCCATCGTCAGCACGACACCGGGCCCGGCCGCGTCGAGCGCATCGATCAGCCTGCCGAGCTCGGCCGGCGATGGCACATCGGCCGCATCCGCGACGGCGACAATCCCGGCGTGATCGGCGCCGGTCAGCTGCCGCAGCGCCGCCAAGCCGGTCACGTCGCCCGGCACGAGGTCCACCCCGGCTACATTCAGCTCGCCCAGGCGCTCTGGCGCGCTACGCAGCGCCTCGCTCTGCCGCGCCACGAGCGCCTCGGCGGTCGCGTCACCGGCGCCGTCTCGCATCAGACCGTTGATGACCAGCCGCTGGTTGTCGACCCCGAGTGCCGCCAGTTCGGTGCTTGCTCGGGCCGCCTCGCGCAGCGCGCCGGGGTCGGCCCGCGCGACGAGCACCAGCGTCGTACGCTCGCCATCGCCGAGCGTGGCCACCGCGGCCTCGTACTGCTCGCGCTGGCGCTGCAGCCCCGACAGCGGTCCCAGGCAGCCCGCGCCCGCCGGGTTGCTCTCCACGAAGCCGCTCCAGGCGCTCGGCAGGCTCAGCAGCCGCAGGGTGTGGCCCGTCGGCGCGGTGTCGAACAGCACCCGGTCGAACTCGGCGGCGGTGTCGGGGTCCGCCAGCACGCCGGTGAACTCGTTGAACGCGGCGATCTCCACGGTGCAGGCACCCGACAGCTGCTCCTCCATGCTGCGCAGCGCCGCCTCCGGCAACACGTCGCGGTAGGGCGCCAGAGCCCGGTCGCGGTACGCCGCCGCCGCCCGCTCGGGATCCAGGTTCAACACGAACAACCCGGAGGCTCCCGGCACCGCGGTGGGTTCGGCGCCTGCGCGCACGCCGAACACGTCGTCCAGGTTCGACGCCGGATCGGTACTCACTAGGAGCGTGCGCTCGCCCGCGTCGGCGAGGCGCAGCGCAGCCCCGCTGGCCGTGGTCGTCTTCCCGACGCCGCCCTTTCCCGTGAAGAACACATACCGCGTGTCCCACGCGCCCCAGTCCAGCGGTGCGAGGGCGGCCAGGGACGGCAGCGCCATCAACAGCCGCCCGGCCCGCACCCGCACGACGATTCGGACTGGGGGAGCTCAACTGCGGCCGAGGATGTGCCCGACGAGCCGATCAGGTCGGCGAGCTCCTCCCGCGTCGGATAGCGGCCATGCAGCGCAACCTCACCGTCGACCAACAGCGCCGGCAGCGCCTGCTCGCCGAAGGCCTGCATCAGACCGCTCACCTTCGGGTTGGCCACGAAGGCGTCCGGATCGGACGACAGGTTGTGGCGGGCGACGCCCGCGCCCTGGGTCTCGGCCCAGCGCAGATCGTCACTTAGCTCGATCAGCTGCGTGTCGACGCTCGGGCCGCAGACCCCGGTCGAGCAGCACATCGCCGGCTCGAAGAGCTCGAGGTGACGGATGACCGGCGGCTGCGTGATCGGCGCTCGATGGGACAGCGACATGCGCACATCTCCCGTGGTTGTATCGACATTCGTCACTGCAACCCCGCAGGATACACGCGCTCTCCCCGGCGGCCACCACCTCGCGCCGCCGATCGTATGTGCCTCACGAGCGCATCGACGGATATCGATGACCGTGCTAGCGTCCTATCGATGTCCATCGATCTAGAGCTCGCACCCAAGCAGAAGCGCGCCGCGGGCGAGCGCTGCTGCGAACCAGTGGTGTACCCCGACGTGGAACGCGCCGAGGCCGCGCGCATGGCCACCGTCGCCAAGGCACTCGGCGATCCCATCCGTCTGCAGCTCGTCGACGTCCTGCGCAAGCACGCCGGCAAGGTCTGCGTCTGCGAGCTCGTTCCGCTCTTCGATATCTCGCAGCCGACGCTCAGCCACCACCTCAAGAAGCTGCGCGAAGCCGGCATCGTGGACTCCGAACGCCAAGGGCTATGGGCGTACTACTACGTCATCCCCGAGGCGCTCAACGAGCTGTCGGCCTGGCTGAGCTGAAGCCAAGCCGGCCCGTGGAGCAGCGGCCGTCGGGTCACGCCGCCTCGCCGACCGGCTGCCCGATCCATTGACCCACCCAGTCGCCGGTGATCTGCCGCGTGGTGGCGTTGATCCGGTTCCAAGCGTTGATCGCGGCGATCGAGACGACGAGCGCGGCGAGCTGCTGCTTGTCGTAGTGGCGAGCCGCCTCCTCCCAGACGTCGTCGGCGACGGGGTCGGGGCGGTCGGCGAGCCGTGTGCCGGCTTCGGTGAGGGCCAGCGCGGCGCGTTCCGCGTCGGTGAAATAGGGAGCCTCGCGCCACGCGGCGACCGTGAAGATGCGCTCGGGCGTTTCGCCGGCCGCCGCCAGCTCGCGCGAGTGCATGTCGACGCAGACGCTGCAGCCGTTGATCTGGCTCGCGCGAAGCTCGACGAGGTAGAGCGTCGTCTCGGGGATCCCCGCCTCTCGTACGGCGCCGGACAGCTTCTGTAGTGCGTCCATGGCGCCCGCAACCGTCATTGCCGGGTTGTTGATTCGAGCCTGCATGATTGGTCCTCCAACCGGTCGGGTGGGTTTCTACTGCCATGACACGACCCAAGCCCGGAACGTGACGCGGCGTCGCTGTCACGCGAGCCTCAAGGCGCTACTGCAGGGGCGGCGAGGCGAGACGTCGCGTCGGACTCGCTCAGTTGGCGGCGGTGCGCCGCCAGCATTTCGGGGGTGCACGTCGTTTCTATGAATGTTTCACGGAAAGGACGTGCACCCCCGGCGAATCGGCTGCTCGAACGAGCCGACAGAAGGCCCTGACCCCGCCCCGAGGACCGCTACCTGACGCAACCGGATACGCACATCGATCACCTATGGACAGCTGGTCGGAACGCGGCGATCGACAACTCCCGCGCGGTCGAAACCGAACCCGCCGGTTCAAATACCGACCAGCTGCGCGTCCGCGCCGGCTAGGCTGGCCTCCCCGTGAGCATGTACGACCCCCAGGAGCAGCTCGAGCAGATCGCCGAATTCGCAGACTCCGGCGTGCGGCGGCTGTCGCGAGCCGGCTCGCTCGTCGGCGTGCCCGGGGCCCACGGCTTCAAGCGCTGGCTCTACAAGAAATGGGGCAACCGTGGCAACGCCGTGTACACGTTCACCGGCTCGTTGGTGGCCATCGGGCTCAGCGGCACGTGGGCCTACCTCGTCAAGGAACCGCTGATCTTCCCGAGCCTCGGCGCTACGGCGTTCATCATCTTCGAGACCCCGATGGCTGAAGTCGGATCGCCGCGCAACACGCTGATCGGACACACCGTGGGCGTGCTGGCGGGCGCGCTCTCGCTTGCCATCTTCGGCCTGCTCGGCAAGCCCTCGCTGTACGCCGCCGGCATCACGCCCGGGCGGGTCGCCGCGATCGCGCTGGCCGTCGCGCTCACCGGCGGCGCGCTGCGTGTCATGCGCTCGGCCCATCCGCCCGCCGGCGCCACGACGATCATCGTGGCCTCCGGCCTGCTCGCCACCGTGCACGACATGGTCTTCCTGCTCATCGGCGTGCTGCTGCTGACCATCGCCGGGTGGTGCCTCAACCACGTGCTCGGCGTGCCCGCGCCACGCTGGGCGGCGCACTGAGCGCGGCGTTCGGCCGATCCGACGCCGGTGGTCGCGCGACGCTCGCGGCGTCAGCGAGTGCCGGCGACGACGTCCGCCGCGTGGTCGCGGCCTCGGCGGTGCGCCCACGGATGATGTCGGCTGCCCGCTCGGCGAGGGCGATGGTGGGCGCGTTCGTGTTGCCGCGCGTCACGGTCGGCATCACCGAAGCGTCCACGACGCGCAGGCCCTCAATGCCGCGCACGCTCAGCTGTGGATCGACGACGGCAGCCTCGTCGCTGCCCATGCGGCACGTGCCCACCGGGTGATACAGGGTGAAGGTGGTGCGGCGGATGTGCGCGCGCAGCTGCTCGTCGGAGTCGGCGTCGGGCATGTCGTAGTGGGGCCGTTTGACGAACGGGGCCAGGGCCGGGGCGCGGGCGATCTCCAGCCCGACCCGCAGACCGTCCACCATCGCCTGCATGTCCGCGTCCTCGGAGTAGTAGTTGTGCAGGATGTAGGGCTTGGCCGTGGGGTCGGGCGAGAGGAGGGCGACGACGCCGCGGCTGGCGGGCTTGACCATGCAGGGCGCGAAGCCGAACCCGTGCTCGGCCAGCGGGGCGAGGCCCTCGTCGACGTACATCGCCGGCGAGGCGTGAAACTGGACGTTCGGTGCGGGCAGGTCGCCCCGCGTGCGGATGAAGCCGCCGGCCTCGGCGACGTTGGAGGTCAGCGGCCCGCGCCCGTGGGCGGCGAACTCATCGACGTGCTCGGGCGCCCTCGCGCTCAGCAGCGAGCGCTCGTCGTCGTGGCCCCACGCGAAGCCCGTCGCGGGGTGGTCCTGCAGGTTCTGCCCGACGGACGGCTGGTCGAGGATCACCGGTATCTCCAGCAGCGAGAGCGTGTCCGCCGGGCCGATGCCGGAGAGCATCAGCACCTGGGGCGAGTTGTAGGTGCCGCCGCACACGATCACCTCGCGGTCGGCCCGGTACTCGTGCGGGACGCCAAGGCGCGTGGCCTCAACGCCGACCGCTCGCGTGCCCTCGAACAGTAGGCGCTGTACGAGCATGTACGGGACCACCTCGAGGTTCGGCCGTTCGGCCGCAGGATGCAGGTAGGCGACGGCGGCGCTGCAGCGGCGCCCGTTGCGCTGGGTGACCTGATAGCGGCCGAACCCGTCCTGTACCGACCCGTTGAAGTCCTCGTTGTGGGGGTGGCCGGTCTCGGTGGCTCCCTCGAGGAACGCGTCGATGATCGGGTTGGCCGACCGCGTGTCCGACACGCTGAGGGGTCCCCCGATGCCGTGGTACTCCGAGGCGCCGCGCTCGTTGTCCTCGGCCCGCTTGAAGTACGGCAACAGGTCGTCGTAGCCCCAGCCCGGGCAGCCCGCGTCGCGCCACTCGTCGTAGTCGGCGCGGTGGCCGCGGATGTAGACCATCGCGTTGATGGAGGAGGAGCCCCCGAGGACCTTGCCTCGGGGGAGGTAGACCCGGCGATCGTCGGCGAACGGCTCGAGCGCGGTGAAGTAGTCCCAGTCGACCTCCGTGCGGAACAGTGACCCGAATGCCACCGGTACCTGGATGTTCTCGTTCGTGTCGGGTGGCCCGGCCTCGATGAGCAGGACGCGCACCTCGGGATCCTCCGACAGGCGACCGGCCAAGACGCATCCCGCCGAGCCCGCGCCCACGATCACGTAGTCATATGTGCGATCCCTCAACCCTCGACCTCGTGACTATGCTCGTCGGCCGGCGGTTCGGCGTCAAGCCCACGCGCTCGTGCTGGACGGATCGTCAGCTGGCGGCGGCCCAAGCGGCGCTGGGACCCGAGCCGGTGTCGGGTAACGGGGGCACCCTCGAGTGCTAGGCCCGTTGTAGGGCGCTGACGATGCGGGTTCTTGTTGCGGGGGCGACGGGTGCGATCGGCCGGCAGCTGGTGCCGTTGCTTATCCGAAGCGGCCACGACGTGAGCGGCGTAGCGCGCAGTGCGTCCAAGGCCGACGTGATTCGAGCGATGGGAGCCGAGGCACTCGTGGCAGACGCGCTCGATCGGCCGGGAATTGAGGCGGCGGTTCGCGCGGCGCGGCCTGACGCTGTTGTGCACGAGCTGACGGCAATCCCCGCCACCGTTGATGCGCGCCGGTTCGCGGAGGCGTTTGAGCCGACGAATCGGCTCCGTCGAGACGGAACCCGCAACTTGCTCGCCGCCGCGATCGCGGCCGACGTGCGGCGATTCGTCGCGCAAAGCATCGCGCAGGCGTACGAGCCCGTAGGCGGCTGGGTCAAGACCGAAGAGGATCCTCTCTACGCTGACGCGCCGCCGGTGTTTCGAGACATCTTCGGGGCGATTATCGATCTGGAGACGACGGTGGTCAGCGCGCATGAGATCGACGCGATCGCGCTTCGCTACGGCAATTTCTATGGGCCTGGTACCAGGTCCGCGGCCGACGGATCCGACGCGGAGCTGGTTCGCCGTCAGCGCTTTCCGATCGCCGGCGGTGGACCCGCACATTGGTCGTTCATCCACGTCGAGGATGCCGCCCGAGCAACGGTCCAGGCGCTCGAGCAGGGTAAGCCCGGCATCTACAACATCGTCGACGACGAACCCGCGGCGGTTGCCGCGTGGCTACCGGCTTACGCGGCAGCGCTCGGCGCGCCACCCCCGACCGAGGTCGGCGCGCCGCGCAGCGATTATGCGATCCACGGCATGATGCTCGCGCGAGGGGGGTCCAACGCCAAGGCGAAGAAGCAGCTGAAGTGGAGACCGAGCTACGCGTCGTGGCGAGACGGGTTCAGGGCTGAGTTCGCCTGACAGGCCCTTGGCCGGCACCGTGCGGCACCACGCGGAGCGCGCTCCGCGACTCGCCACCCACGGTGGCCGCTGCCTCGGCGAGCCTGGCTGAGCGCCGAGGGGTGCCAGTGCTTGCGGGCCGGAGCCGTCGGGGCGTATCCGGCCCGAATATCGGTTGGGCGGCCGTGCGCACCATTCATCCTCCGCGCCGTCGCGTCCGATTAGTGCCCCCGACCCCAAGGAGGCACGAATGTTCCGCAGGGCACTCCCCACCGTCGCAGCGCTCGCCGTGCTCCTCGGTCTTCCCGCCGCCGCCTCGGCCGTGCCCGTGCCGCGCTTCCATCTCGTGAGCGCGGCCGTGCACGTGCAGTGGAGCTACGACTACAGCGGCACCGACGGCTCCGGCGATCCGTACACCGAGACCGGCGGCGAAACGGCGAGCCTGACCATGTCCAAGGCGCTACTGAAGAGCGACAACGCGCTCGGGATCTACACCGCGGCGCTCAGCGGCACCGACGGCGGCCAGTACACGAACACGGGTCCGGGCACGGACGAGAGCTGCACCTACTCGCTCGACGCCCAGCTCGTGGATACCCTGGTCCAGCTCAACGTGGTCGGGCTGTCCGGCAACCAAGTCGAGGTCAACGCGGGCCTCTCCGACGGCCAGGACGCGCCGGGGAGCGCGGCGCTCGCGAGCGAGTACGAGCAGGCCCAGACCAACTGCGGCGACTACCAGCCGACGGCGATCGGCACGAGCCTGGACTACGGCCCAGCCCCGAACAACGTCCACACTTCGCAGTGCCACGGAATCGCCGACGGCTGCGAGATATTCTCGACGAGCAGCTTTCACCACGGCACGGTCACGGTCTCGATCACCGACTCGGTCCCGGCCACCGCCGCGGCCGACGCCGTGCCGACGGACCACACCGGCGCCGAGACGTGTGCCTGGACCATCCAGGCCATCCTGAAGAAGGGCTGACTGTCGGGCGAAGCGAATTCGAGACAGCCGACGAAGCGAAGCCAGTCCGCCGCAACGACCCGCTTCAGGACCCTGGGAGCTGGACATTGACGACGAGCGGGCCACGGCCAACGAGCGTGAGCACGATCTCCTGCTCGACGTCGAGTGGATTGACGTCTCTGTGCACGAGGCCGGCCGGAACGTGGAAGAAGCCGCCCTCGCCAACGTCGACCGCGTCCGACCCGTCGGGCCCGAACTCAAACCGGGCTGCTCCCCGGACCACGAACCCGAGCACATCGTGCTCGCCGTGGTGATGCCATCCCGAGACTGCGTGCGCTTCAGCCTGTGCACGCATAAGAGTCGCGCGCCCGGTTTCGAACGCCAGCTCTCGCAGCACTCCGGGTGTGGGTGCCCCCGCCCGCAATGCTCCTGCCGCGACAGCTGTCACACGGTCGTTCATCAACGGCAGAGCGTAGTGGGCGTGAGATCCCCAGGTGTCGCAGTCGGGATCGCCACATCCGGGTCAACAATGTCGCGAGGCTGCGGCCGTTGAGCCGTGCCGGACGCACGCGATCCCGAAGAAGATCTACCGGGGCGCTTGCACCCCCAGCTCACGGGCATTGAAGCCTGCCGGCGACGCGGCGGGAGGGCCACGGATGGCGTACTCGCTGACGGGGCCCGGCGTCGTCCGACGTCCGGCGGGGGGCAAGAATGGCCCGCTGCCTCGCCACGGGACGTGTCGCGCGTATCGTCTGCGCCGTGCCGGAGACCCATCCCGTCTTGGCCCTCCTGGGTGAGCGCGCGATACGCAGCTCGCGGCCCGGCGCGCGCGCGGACGGTCAGCGGCTGGCGCTCGTGCTCGAGGGT
The DNA here is from genome assembly GCA_963819075.1 of uncultured Solirubrobacterales bacterium. Classification (GTDB taxonomy): domain Bacteria; phylum Actinomycetota; class Thermoleophilia; order Solirubrobacterales; family Solirubrobacteraceae; genus CAVQBJ01. The sequence continues at coordinate 85,487 of CAWFUP010000008.1, read as the reverse complement.
GGCGGGATGCGTGGGGTCGTGTCAGCGGGCATGGCGAGTGCCCTAGAGCAGCGGCGGTTGCTCGACTGCTTCGATCTTGTTGTCGGCACGTCCGCCGGAGCGCTCAACGCGGCGGGATTCCTGGCCGGCGTCGTTGAGGGCTGTTTGGTGGCGTATCACACCGCGTTCGCTACGCGCCGCTTCATCAACCCGTACCGGCTCCTGATCGGGCGCCCCGCCATCGACGTCGCATTCACGCTCGATCACGTCGACGAGCGACTCGATGCCGCCCGTCATCGCAGGACGGTGTCGAGCGACATCTCGCTGCATTGCGTCGCGGTCGACGTCGACACCGCCCTCGCCGGTGACCTCACAGATCTGCGCTCAGAGAACGAGCTGCGATGCGCCCTGTTGGCGTCAAGTCGTATGCCGTGGATCGGCGGCGGGCCGGTTGAGTTCCGTGGGCGGCGATGGCTCGACGGGGGACTCGCCGAGCCCATTCCGCATCAGGTTGCCACGGGGCTCGGCGCGACGCACGTCCTGGCGTTGATGACGCGACCGCTGGGAGTCGCGCGCACGCCGCCGCCGCGACTGGCAAACGGAATCATCGAGCGGCGGCTGCGCAGGCTCAATCCGGCCCTCGTGGAACTCCATCGTCGCCGCTCGTCCGACTATGAGGCCGCCGTGACCGAGATCGCGGCTGCGACGAACGAGCCAGGCACGGGTGGGCCCTTCGTGTACGGGCTGCGGCTGGCTCGTGGCGGCCCCGAGGTCGGACAGCTCGAGCGCCGACCGATGGCGCTCGAGACGGCCGGGCGGCTCGCGTACGAGCACACCGCCGCGGTGCTAGACGCCGCCGGCGTGACGACGGCAGCCACGGCGGCATTCGGGACCTCCACGTCGCAGACCGCGCGGGACGCTCGTTGAGGCCGCCATCCTCCGTCCGGCTCGCACATCCACAGGAAGCTTCCTCGTCCCTCTTACGAGGATCTCATCGCGTTCCCGCATCGTGGGAGATGGCCGCTCATCCACGATCACAAAGACGGAAGGGATCAGTCCATGTTCTCCCCGAGACTCACCAGGTCCATCGCCATCGGCGCGACGGCCATCGCGATCGGGGGCAGTGCCTACGGCATCGTCAGCGCAACGGCCAGCACCGGCTTGGGGTCCCCGTCAAGGGCGGCGATGTTCTCCTCAGCAACGTCAAGCCCACCCGTGTCCCGCGGCGGGGGATCGAACGCTCGGTCTGGACCGGCCGCAGGAGGATCATCCGGCAAGGTCGACCGCGTCTCCACGTCAAGCTTCACACTAACGACCCCAGCGAGTCAGAAGGTGACCGTCAAGAAGGCGTCCGATACGAAATACCGGAAGGGGACAAGCTCGATCTCCGGCAGTGCCATTACAGAGGGCGAAAGCGTCCTTGTGCTTGGGACAACGAGCGGAACGACCATCACGGCCAGCGAGGTCATCGTGCAATCGACCCGCGGATCCACGACTCCCGCGGCGGCAGGGGTGGTCCCCTTCAAGCGCGGTGCACCGGCCACGTCAAAGCAGGTCGGGCAGATCCCAGCGAACTACAAGCAAGGGTCGGGAACGATCGTCAGCGGAACGACGGCGAACAAGGCCACTGAAGCTGCGTTGGCCGCCTACCCGGGAGGCGTCGTTGACCGTGTTGTCAAGCTGAGCAACGGCGAGTACGAGGTCCACAACATCGGCGTCGACTGGCCACACCACATTTTTGTCAACCAGGACTTCAAGGTTTTCGGCGCCGATTAGCCTGAACCGACTCCATATCCTCCCTGCGCCGCCCCCGGTCTGGTGGACACGGGGTTTCTTGTCTGGTTGATGGTATGGGTTGGCTCCGACGGTCCTGGCGGAGCCGAGCCCGTAGGGCGAGGTGTAGCAGGACCGTCGGGCGCGGTCTCATGCGGCCCCCGCAGCGGCTGTGAGGAGCTGGTCGGCGTGGGCGGCCTCGTATTGCTCGGGTGAGAGGTAGCCCAGGGTGGAGTGGCGCCGGCGCGGGTTGAACCACCCCTCGATGTACTCGAAGATCGCGGTCCTGGCTTCGGCGCGGGTGCGCCACGGGCGGCGGTGGATGAGCTCCTTCTTCAGCGATGCGTGAAACGCCTCACAGACCGCGTTGTCATAGCAATCGCCGATCGAGCCCATCGATAGCGAGACGCCGGCCTGCTCACAGCGGGCGCTGAACAACAGAGCCGTATATTGCGAGCCGTGGTCTGAGTGATGCACGATCCCCGCGTCGGGGTTGCGCCGTCTGATGGCCATCTCCAGCGCGTCGGCGACGAGCTCCTTGCGCATGTGGCCCTCCATCGCCCACCCCACGATCCGCCGGCTGAACAGGTCCTGCACGTGAGCGAGGTAGAGCTTGCCCTCCCACGTGGGGATCTCGGTGATGTCGGCCGCCCACGTCTGATCGGGCGCGTCGGGGTTGAAGTCGCGCTCCACCAGGTCCGGCGCGACCCGCACGCCCTTCAGGCTGACCGTCGTGCGCCCACGGCGCGGGCGATGAACCCCCTGCAGTCCGGCGAGGGCCATCAGGCGCTCCACCCGCTTGCGCCCAACCAGGATCCCGTGCTCCAGACGCAGGTCGGCGTGCACGCGCCGCGCGCCGTAGGTCGCCTTGGACTGCGCGTGGATCTGGCGGATCTTCTCGGTCAGCCACGCGTCCGCCAGCTCACGCTCGCAGGGGGCGCGGGTCTCCCAGGCGTAGAACCCCGCCCGGGAGACCCCCAGCACCCGGCACATCACCGCGACACCGTGATTGGCCTTCTCCGCAGCGATGAACCCGAACGCGGCTACCGGGTCTGTCCGCTGTCCTTGGCGAAGAAGGCCGTGGCTTTTGCCAGGATCTCCCGCTCTTCGCGAAGAACACGATTCTCGCGGCGCAATCGCCGCAGCTCGTCGCGCTCATCGCTGCTGAGGCCGTGACGCGCGCCGACGTCGACCTCGTACTGCTTGACCCAGTTACGCAGCGACTGCTCGGTCACCCCCAGGTCGGAGGCGATCTCCTTGACCGACCGGCCGCTGGAACGGACCAGCTCGACCGCCTCACGACGAAACGGCTCCGGATACGGCGGACGCGTACGTGGCATGGACACCACATCCTTCCCGCTGGGCCCGACGGACCCAAGCGCTCAGGTGTCCACCAAACCGGGGGCACTCCACCCGACGGTCGTCGGCGGATCGACACGGCTTGGAACGCAACGACCACCGCCCGTGCTCGGGGGTGCCCGTTGAGCGTCTCGCGCTGGTCGGACGTCGAGCTTCTGCATCCCGCGTGAATGTGACGCGCGTGGTAAACACAGGCGAACCGATGCGGGGTGCTGTCTTGGTCGAGCGCTTGGGTTTCCCGAGCGGCACGGATACGGTGAGTCGGCCCCGGGAGTCAGTCGTCATGCTCATCGAGGTGCGTCTACCCGTCTCGGTGTCCAGGGCGACCACGTACTGAGTCCCAGCGACGAACTGCGCCGGCGTCGTCACGGTCGCGAACCCGCTGCCGGCGAGGGCGAACCCGCGTGGGCTCGCCTTCTCCAGGGTGCTGAACGCCTGGGCCGCGCGGTGCATGCGCACGTTCCAGCCGTACACCGAGTACGCCGAATTGGCGCTCGTGTAGGTCACCGTGGCTGGCGTCGCTGGGGGATGCGCGAAGTCGGCCATGATTGATGGGATGCTCTGCTGCAGGTCGCGTCTCCAGTAAGGCCAGCTATGGGTGCCCGGGCCATAGTCGTCGAGCGTCGCTGGGATGCCGAGCGACACCAGGCGCCGATAGAACAGCGTGGTGAGCTCGTGTACGCCGGCCTCGATTGCACTGGTCTCAGCGGTTGTTGCGGCTTGCTGAGGCGTCGTGGCGGGTGGGTCAAGTGGCCCGGGCTCCCCGTTGCCCGTGTACATGAAGAGGTCTGTGTGACGCAGATTCGGAGCGAGCGTGGTCGGGTCATGCGCGGCCCAGTTGGTCTCGTGGGTGCGCGGGTTGCCGAAGAACGCAAACGGCACGACGCCATCGAGGGCGGCGGCTGTGAACTCGATCACTGGTTCGACGATCGCCTGAGCCTGCGGGTCATAGGCGATGTCGTCCGCTCCTGAATAGGAGCCGGCGATGGCGAAGAGGTCCGGATGGCGCGCCGCGTAGCTCAATGCGCAGAAGCCGCCCTGGGAGAGCCCGACGATGGCGCGACCGTTCCGGTTGGCGACCGTGCGCAGGTCCGCGTCGATCCAGGGAACGAGCTCGTCAATATGGAACGTCTCCCACTCCGGCGGGCCGCCGGCGCCTCCGTTGTAGGAGTTTGTGCACCATCCGCCGCCATTACCGTCGATGTCGATGTCGGGCGTTACCACGATGAGCGGCAGGCCGTTCGCTGCCTGCTCGGCGCCGCCCAGTGTCGTCCAGTCCTGAGTGCGTCCCGAGGTGCCCGGCAGCAAGTACAGCACCGGATAGCGCAGCGCCGGGTTGTTCGCGTAACCAGCGGGTAACACGATCCGAACGTGGACCGGAGCGTCGAGTGCCGCGGTCGTGACAGTCACGTCGATCAGCCGAGAGTCAAGCGGCGTCTCAGCGGCGACGTGCAACCCCTCGCCGTCGCTCAACGACGCACCGAGTGGCGCCGCGCCACCGGGCGCGGCCTTCGCTTCCCTCAATGTCGGCGCTGCGTTGACTAGCCAGACGAGGACCACTATGACGCCCCCGATAACTGCGCGCGCTCTTGTCACGAGCCCTCCCGAGGAATGACGGCAGGTGGTCGGAGGACGATGCAGCGGCTCAGACCAGCGACATCGCTCGGGCGCGCTCCGGCTCTCCCTCGCGCGCTGCCGTCAGCAGACGCTCGAGTCGCGCCGGGGATTCGCCGTCCTGCAACGGGGAGTAGAGGACGAGCCGGTGGTCGGGTGAGTCGCCGTGCTTGAACAGGGCGTGCTCGAACTCGAGGCGCCCGACGACCGGGTGTTCGACCGTCTTGCGGCCCTCGCCGGACCCGAGCACCTCGTGGCGTGGCCACCAGCGGCGGAAGTCGGCGCTCGCCTCGAGCAGCGCGTCCACGAGATCCTCGAAGCACGGATCTCCGACGTGGCGGGCATGGTCGGCGCGGAAGCGGGCGATCAGGCGCCGGGCGCTGACGTCCCAGTCGCGCATGAGCTCCCGCCTCGACGGATCGGTGAACATCAGCCAGAGCGCGTTGCGCGCACCTGGCGGCACCGCGTCGAGGTCGCCGAAGACGACGGCGTAGGCCGAGTTCCACGCCAGGTAGTCCCAGCGTCGTCCGAGCACGTACGCGGGATTCGCGCCGAGATTCTCGATGAGGCGGCGCACCGTGGGGGAGACCTTCTCCTTGCGACCGAGCGGCGGCGGCACCTGCTCGCCGCGCCCGAGCATGATGAGGTGTCCCCGCTCGGCTGAGGTCATGCGCAGCGCGGTGGCCAGCGATTCGAGCACTTGCACCGACGCGCGCACCTCGCGCCCCTGCTCGAGCCACGTGTACCACGTCGTGCCCACCCCGGCGAGCTGGGCGACCTCCTCGCGGCGCAGGCCCGGGGTGCGGCGCCGGCCGCAGCCGGGCAGCCCGACGTCGGCGGGCTGCAGAGCGCCGCGCCGCGCCTTCAGGAAGTCGGCGAGCTCGGCGCGACGCGACGCGCCGTTGTCGCCCTTCCCGTTCACTGCCGCGCGGCGGACAAGGGTCTCGGCGGTCGCTCTGGGTGGTGGCGTTGGTACCAGGATAAACCCCTCTCTTGTACCTGCATCGCGTGCCTCTCAGACTACCACCATGACCATCGACCAGAGTAGGACTCCCCGAGACGAATTCCTCCGACCGAGCGAGCCGAGTTGCGGCGGCATGGCGGCGCGCTCGCACGTGCCCGCCGACCCGGGCCGGCGCCTCGGTCGTCAGCGCCGCCAAGCCGCGGCCTGGACCGCGGCGCAGGCCGTCGCCGCCCGGGACGAACGATCGGCGCCGCCAGTGACCGCCGTGCGGCACGACGCGACCGCCGCCGAGGCTCACGCCGACGCGGCTCCCGCCGTTGTACCGGCAATGCCTGCCCCGACCTCCGCCCGGCCCGACGCGTCCCCCGCCGCAACGGCGCGCGAGGTAGCCGGCGCGCCCACGGCGGACCGCCGCCGCCCGTCGACCTTGTTGCTGATCCTCGTGTGCATGGCGCAATTCATGATCGTGCTCGACGTCTCGATCGTGAACGTTGCGCTGCCCTCGATCCGTTCGGACCTCGGCTTCACCACCGCGGGGCTGCAGTGGGTCGTCAACGCCTACACGCTGACGTTCGCCGGGTTCCTCATGCTCGGCGGCCGCGCCGCCGACCTGCTCGGGCGGCGGCGCATGTTCCTGCTCGGGACGGCGGCGTTCTCGATCGCGTCGCTTGTCTGCGCCACCGCCTCGTCGCAGGGGCTGCTGATCGGCGCGCGGGCGCTGCAGGGGATCGCCGGGGCCGTTGTCTCCCCGGCCACCCTGGCCATCCTCACGACGTCGTTCACCGGGGCGGCCGAACGCAATCGCGCCGTGGGGATCTGGGGGGCGATGTCGGGCCTGGGCGCCTCGGCGGGCGTGCTCGTCGGCGGCGTGCTGACCTCTACTGCGGGCTGGTCCGCCATCTTCCTCGTCAACGTGCCGATCGGGCTCGTCGTCGTCGTCCTCGGCCGGCGGCTGATCCAGGAGACCAAGCGCGATGACGTACGACATTTCGACCTCAGCGGCGCGATCCTCATCACGCTCGGGCTCGTCGGGGTGGTGTACGGGATCGTGCGCACCGACACCCTCGGCTGGGGCTCCTCGGGCGTGCTCGGCCCGATCGCCGCCGGCGCGGCGGTGCTCGCGATGTTCGGCGTCTGGGAGCAGCGCATCGCGCGCGCCCCGCTCATCGCGCTCGAGATCTTCCGTCGCCGGCAGCTGCTCGCGGCGAACCTGGTGATCCTGCTCCTCTATGCGGCGCTGTTCTCGACCTTCTTCTTCGTGACCCTCTACATGCAGGAGGTGCTCGGATACAGCGCGCTGCAGGCCGGGCTCGGCTTCCTGCCGATGACGCTGACGGTGTTCGCGGCCGCGCAGTTCGCGCCCCGGGTCATCGCACGGCTCGGCTCGGGGCGGACGATCACCCTCGGCATGCTGCTCGCTGCGACGGGGCTTGCCTGGTTCACCGGGATACATCCCGGCGCGTCGTTCGTCGTGGCGATGCTACCCGGCAGCCTGCTCGCAGCCGCCGGAATGGGCCTCGCCAACGTCGGCGCCACCGTCGGCGCGGTGCAAGGCGTCCCGACCGAGGAAAGCGGCCTCGCCTCCGGCCTCGTGAACTCGTCGCGCTTCATCGGCGGTGCGCTCGGGCTGGCCGTGCTCAGCACGCTTGCCGGCTCGCAGACGCGCAGCGCGCTGGTCGCCGGCGTCGGCCACGCGCAGGCCCTCACCGACGGCTACGGCGCCGCCTTCCGGATCGCGGTCGTCATCAGCCTCGTCGGCGCAGCGGTGGCCGCCGCGCTGCTGTGCCCTCCACGGGCGCGGGCCGTCGAGGTCGAGGCCGAGCCCGAGGTGGTCGCGGACCTCGCCGCCTGAACGACCGGGCTCCCGTCGGAGTCAGAGCGCGCCCGTCGAACCGCGCCGTCGCACCAACGCGTCGACCGCCGCGGCCACCACGAGCACGATCGCGGTCGCGATGTACTGGCCGGCCGCGCTGATGCCGATCAAGGCCAGGCCGTTGAACACGACCGCGATCACGAGCCCGCCGAGCAGCGCGTGGATCGGCTTACCGCGGCCACCGAACAGGCTGGCCCCCCCGATCACCGCCGCCGCCACCGCGTACAACGTGTAGCCGCCCCCGTCGACGCCGGTCGAGATCGACCCCAGGAAGGAGATGTAGACGAGCCCGCCGATGCCCGCGGTCACGGCGGTGAACATGAAGACGATTCTCCGGATGCGCTGCACGTTGATACCAGCGCGGCGCGCGGCCTCCGGATTGGCTCCGATCGCGTACATGTACCGCCCCAGCCGGGTCCGACCGAGCATGATCGAATACGCGAGCAGCACGAGCCCGACGAACGGCACCACCCAGGGGACTCCCTTGAGCGGGGTCAGAAGTCCACGGTTGAGGTTGCAGATGTAGACGACCACGATCCCGCCGAGCGCGGTGACCGCGATCGTGAGCAAGGTGATGCTGAGCGGTGGCGCACTCAGCCCCTGAGCGCGCCGCCGCGCCGCGCGAGATATGGTCAAGGCCGCGTATGTCGCCAGCCCCACCGCCAGCGCGATCCACGAGACGCCCGGGCTGATATTGCTGTTCACCAGCTTGTAGATGGGGCTGGTGCTCGAGACCGAGATCACGCCGCCGACCGCGGTCGGGTCCTCCGATGCCAGCTGGATCACCGCCCCTTCCAGGAACAGCAGGCCGCCGAGCGTGACGACGAACGACGGGATGTGCAGCCTTGTGATCAGGCTCCCCTGGATGTAGCCCATCGCGGCGCACGCGGCGAGCCCACCGAGGATCCCAAGCCACCACGGGAAGTTGACCGGGGGCGCGATCAGCTCGGCCATCACCCATCCGCCGAACGCGAGCATGAAGCCAACGGAGAGGTCGATCTCCGAGAGGATGAGCGCGAAGATCTCGGCCGCGCCGAGCATGATGTAGATCGCCGACTGCTGGAGCAGGTTGACGAGGTTGATGGCCGAGTCGAACCTCGAGCGTTCGATCTGGAAGAAGATGATGATGACGATCAGGCCGACGACGATCGGCAGCGCGCCGCTCTCGCCGTTTCTGATCCGCCGGCCCCATGCCCGCAGATACTCGCCGAGCGAGTCCGCCAGCACCTCGGGTGCGGCCGCCGTCATGTCGAGGTCGCTCTCCGGGGCCGCGGTGGTGTCCTCCTCCTGCTCGATCGAGAGCGGCGGCTCCTCCAGCTCGGAGGGCACCTCGGTGCGTGGTGCTGTCTCGTCCGCCATCACGGCTCCTTGCGGCTCTCGGCGACATCCGCCGGCCCGCGCGACGAGCGCCCGGTCGTCATGTAGTCGACCACCATGGTGGGATCGAACTCCGACATCGGGCCCTGCGCGACCATGCGCCCCAGATACAGGATCGCCATCCGGTCTGCGACCGCGAACACGTCGTTCAGGTTGTGCGAGATCACGAGCACCGCGACCCCCTGCGAAGCCAGGCGCTGGATCAGGCTCAGCACCATCCTCGTCTGCGCCACGCCCAGGGCCGCCGTGGGTTCGTCCAAGATCACCAGCTTCGCCTTCGACATGACCGCCTTGGCGACGGCGACCGACTGCCGCTGACCGCCCGACAGCGAAGCGACCGGCTGGCGGATCGATCGGATGGTGGTCACCGACAGATCGGTCAAGGTCCTTCTGGCCGTGAGCTCCATCGTCGCCTCGTCGAGCAGGCGGTGTCGGAGCGGCTCGTGGCCGAGGAACATGTTCTGGACGATGTCGAGGTTGTCGCACAGCGCCAGGTCCTGATAGATCGTTGTGATGCCGACGGCCTCGGCGTCACGCGGCCCGTGGAAGTGGACCGGCTGCCCCTCCCAGACGAGGTCTCCCTCGTCGGGCTCCCACAGCCCGGCGATCGTCTTGATCGTCACCGACTTGCCGGCGCCGTTGTCGCCCGCCAGCGCCGTCACCTGGCCCGGCAGGATGTCGAGGTCGATGCGCGACAACGCCTGTACGGGGCCGAATCGCTTGGTGATCCCGCGAAGGGCCAGCAGCGGCGGGGCGTTCGAGCCGCCCTCGTCGGGCGCTGGAGCGGTGGCCGGGCTATCTGTAGTGCTCATGGTCCTGGCGCGCTACGGGCCCTTCCATTCACCGGAAGGGCCCGTCGCACACTATCGCTTCGACGAGGATGCTTCGATCAGCCCGTGATCCCCGCGGCCTTGCAGGGCGCTGCGTACTTGCCGGCGCACAGCTGAGCGGCGGGGACGAAGTTGTCCTTGATCACCGTCGCGTTCATGTTCGCCGGCGTCACCCACTCGGGCACGAGCAGAACCGAGGGCACCGACACCTTTGTCGTCGGGTCAACGCTCACGGCGTTGAGCAGGGCCTGCGGCGCCGGCTTGCCGGCGCGGAGGTACATCGCCAGCGCGACCGCTGCACTCGCCTCCAGGAAGACCGGCTTGTAGACCGTCCCGCACTGGTACCCGGCGAGCACGTTCTGCAGACCCGTCAGGGTCGCGTCCTGCCCCGTCGTCGGGAACGTGTCCGGCTTGACGCCGTGGCTCTGCAGGTAGCTGATGATCGGCGCGCCCGTCTCGTCGTTCGGGATCACCGCCGAGTTGGTGTTGGGATGCTGGGTGAACGCACCCTCGAACTCCGTCAGGGCGACGGGCGGCATCCACGTTCCCGCGGTGCGGGCGATGAGCGTGTACTTCCCGGATGCGAAGTACGAGGCGAGGACGGCGTTGTAGCCCTGTGCGAAGAGCGTGGCGTTGTTGTCGGTCGGATCGCCGTGCATGACGACGACCTGCGGCTTGGCGACGTGCCACGCCGAAACACAGGCGACGAATCCCTGGCCGATCAATTGACCGACGTGGACGTTGTCGAAACTGACGTAGTCCGCCGTACCCGCGGGAGCGCCGAGGGTGAGGCGGTCGTAGTCAATCACCGCGACGCCATGCGCCTTGGCGTACCGCTGCACGGTCACGCCCGTGCCCGAGTCCTCGGGGTCGATCAGCAGCACCGTCGCGCCGTTGGTGATGTCGCTCTGGGCATCGGTCACGAACGTCGCGTCGCTGCCCATGGCGTTCTGGACGATCATGTCGGACGCCGGCAGACCGGCTGCCGCCGCCGCCTTCATGAGGTACGGCGCGTCGAACTCCACGTAGCGCGTCGAGCTCGTCGTATCGGGCAGGATCGCCGCCACCTTGCCCTTACCGGACGCGGTCAGCGCTTTCAGCGCCGCCAGCGCTGAGAAGGAGTTCGTGAACGACGTCGCCGAGATGCTCGGCGTGGGCGTCGCCGCGGACGGCGTCGTCGTCGACGTCGACGACGACGATGAGCTTCCGCATGCGGCTATGAGTGCCGCTGCGGTCAAGGCCAACACAACCCCCCACAAGCGTGGCTTTACCATCGCACTGCTCCTCTCGTCAGATAGCCTCCTGCGCCGACCCTAGCGGATGACGGGACGCTGAGACTCAGTCCTTTGCCGCAAAGCACGCGCGGCCTCGGCACGGCGGCTCTGCAGGTCCGGCCCAACGAGAAAACCCAGCCTGAGCGGGGCTTTCTTTCAAGCGGATGAAGGGACGCGAACCGTCGACCTTCTGAATGGCAAGGAGGGGTCGTTCAGCGCAGCGAGCCGCGCCGGGCGAGCCAGCGGACATCTTGTCCGGTAACGGCGGCTATCCGGTCATAGTCCTCGTCGTAGCGGAGCACCGTGACGCCCGCAGCCTCGGCGGCGTCGGCGATCAGTAGATCGGGGTGCTTCACCGGGCGGTGGTGCGGTCCGCCGCGGTGAGCGAGTTGCTCGTACACATCGAGGGCTCGCTGCCATTGCTCGTTCCCGATGGGGCAGTCCGGCAGCGCTTGGAGATCGCGGCGCAGGGCCTGGAACTCGGTGGCGGTCTGGGCGCTGTGAAGCAGTTCGAGTCGGGTCATGTCGCAGGTCGCGACATCGCCGTCGACGAGGGCCGCGTCGAAGCCTCGACGTAGGTCGCCGCCGACGGCTCGTGTCCAGCTCCAGGCGCTGGTGTCGGCGAGCTCCACTACGCGCGGTTTCGCGGGCGGCGCATCTCGTCAAGCGCTGACGGCGTGAGGCCGTCGAAGTCGCGCTCGGCGAGTCGCTGGCGCGCGGCGCGCTCGACCACGCCGCGGAGGGCTGCGTGGACGGTCTCCGTCGTCTGATCCGTGCCCAGCACGACGGCCGCTTCTTCAACAGCACGGGCCGGATCGGGCGAGCTAGCGCCCCCAGGCGACAGCACGAGGGCGGCTCGCATCCGACCATGCGAGCCGCCTATTGGCCGACGACCGGCAGCGAGCAATCCGTGCCGCTGGCTCGAGGAAGCGGTCGCCCGCGGCGAGCGGATGAAAGCGCCCGGCCCAGCGCGCTCGGCGCGGACGAAATGTAGGATGGCCGCGCCCGTATAGGTTGACGACAGGAATGAGCCTCCGTAGGAGCCCCTCCCAGCGGACGTACGCCTTGGCGGCGCTCGCTGCCGCGACTGTTGCCGCCACGCTGACGCTCGGCGCGGACGCAGCGGTGGCGCGGGCGGGGTGCGACCCGACGCGACCGGCACTCGCCTACCGTGTCGGCGTGGGCGTGATGACGCCGGATGCGACTGGCACGCCCATTCCGTGTCTCGAGTTTGTCTCTGGCCGCGCGGGGGAGTCGGCGAATGTGGGCGTGTTGCCGTCGGGGCGGGTTCTCTACGCGCCGCTCGTGGCAAACACCTATCCCGCGCCATTGGACCTTCTCGGGCCTGCGCTGGTCGGCGCTTCGGACGACGGCGGGTCGAGCTGGCAGAGACTTGCACCGGCGGGCACGAGCCACTTGCTGTTCGTGCCCCCGTGGATGAACGTCGACCCGGTCACGCATCGCGTCTGGTTCGCGTCGGCGCTCTGGGACCTGTGTGGTGGGGACCTGTCTTGGAGCGATGATGGCGGGAGCACGTGGCGCACGAACTCGAAGGTCGGCTGTCCGGCGATGGGCTCCGAGCGGGTGCTCGAGGGGCCGGCCCCCATCGGGGGGGCACAACCCGCCGGCTACCCGCACGTCGTCTACTACTGCGGCAACCTCACCGACTTCTCGCTCAGCAACCTGTGGTGCTACCGCTCGCTTGACGGGGGGAAGAGCTTCTCGTTCGCCGGAGGCTTTCCCGACCCGTGGCCAGAGTCGGGCTGCGCGACCGAGCACGCAGCGCGACCGGGTGTTGTCGGCACGGATGGTGACCTGTACTTCCCCGTGTATCAGTGCGGCGAGCTCTCGGTCGCCATCAGCCGCGACGAGGGTGCGAGTTGGCACCGCGCGCCCGTCGCCGCTAGCAACGTGGAGGATCTCTATACGACATCTGTCGCCGTCGATTCCGCCGGCACCGTATACCTCGCTTGGATCGCCGGATCCGGTAACGCGTCGGCCGATGGGATCCTCGGCTCGGGCGAGCCGATGCTTTCGATCTCGCGCGATCACGGCGCGAGCTGGTCTGACCCCGTCGCCGTCGGTCCTCCCGGGCTTCAGGATGCGCAGACGATCTCGATCAGCGCCTCCGGTGTGGGTCGGATAGCCGTCTCCTATCTCGCCAACACCGACGGCAGTTCGCTGCTGGATGGTTGGTTGTCCGAGACCGACCACGCTCTTGCCCCGAGCCCGCTGTGGTGGGCGGCGTCGTTGAACGATCCGAGCGCCCCGCTCATCAACAGCGCCAATGCGACGACCTTTGGCAACCGGCTGTTCTTTGCGACCGACACGTTCGCCCCCGATGGCGACCCTTGGGCGGCATTTCAATGCGCCGACACGGTCGCCTGCCCCGGGGCGAGGGTCGGCGTGGTCGGGTACCTCTCGCCGTAGCCGAGACCGCGACCGCCAGGTACCTCGGGCTGCACCTGAAGTACCTTCACCAGGTCGACGTGCCCTACTACGTGATTGAGACGTCGCTGGGCGCATCAGCCGGTCGCGGCCCCGCCGACAACGCCTTCCTTCGCACCGTCGTGCCGTGGCTGCGGCGGGTCCTGCTGCGCCGCTAGGCCTGGATCCACCGCGTGTTGGCGGCGGCCGCCTCACGCAACGCTTGGCGGATCAGTTCGGCCTTGGTCTTCCCCTCGGCGGCAGCGCTGTTGTCCTGCGGAGCACGGCGGCTCAGACGACCGCTTGGGCCTGGCTGGTTTGGGCGATGAGGCGTTGATGGTCGTCGGTGAGGTCGGTGGTGACGACGATGATGGTGCGGCCGACGTGCGCGGGTCGGGCGCTGGCATGCAGGGCGCCGGCGCGTAGTGCCCGGTAGAGGCGGGTACTGGAATCGATGGTGGCCGTGCTGGCGCCTTCGGGCAGGTTGAGGAAGGCGCAGATCGCGCCAACGGTGTCGGCGAGGGACATGATCGCGCCGCCGTGGAGGATGCCCTCGGCGGTGCACCGCTGCGGCGTCCAGGCGAGGCTCCCGGTCGTCAGCGACGCGGTGGTCTCGTGCAGCTCGATCCCTAACGCGGCGGCGTAGGGCATCATCGCCAGCAGCTGGTCGGGGCTGGGAGTGCTGTTGCCAGTGTCGGTCATCAATCGGGCTGCTAGCCATGTCGCGGGTGCGACCACATCCTGAGGCTCATCGGCTTATTGCTCGCGGGCGGGAATCGGCTCAGCTAGCGCAGCGCGCTCGGGAGGCGCTGGGGAAGGGGTCGGCGAGGTGCGTATCCGGTTGCGTCAGGTTGCGGTCCTGCGGGCGGGGTCAGGGCCGTCAGTCGGCTCGTTCGGTAGCCGGTTCGCCGGGGGTGCACGTCCTTTCCGTGAGACATTCATAGAAACGACGTGCACCCCCGAATCCAGCAGCGCTCCCGGAGCGAACCGGATACGCACGGTCGGCGAAGTATGGGGTCTCGTGTGTTACTCAGGCCGCCGGTGATCTCCAAGGCGCTGAGCGACAATGTGGGCACGCTGTCATAGGTAATCATGCACTCGCTCACCCAAAGGTCGTCGTCGCCCAGAATTAGGCGGATGGAGTGAGATCGCAGCGTCCTGCGCCAACTCGGGGCCGGCAGGCGCTGACACATCACAACGAATGTGTTTCGCGCAAGCGGCTTGCCCCGGGGATCGCGGGGGTAGAGGCCGCTGTCGCAGCGGCCTAGCGCGAACGCCCGCCGATCTGAGCGAGGCGCACCGCGATCAGTCTCTTGACCAGCGCCTTCGGCAGGGGGCGGTCAACAGGGAAGTGCAGGGAGCTCTTGGTCATCGCGTAGCCGTCGAGCTCATCCGCAAGCTGCGAGAGAACCGAGCCGCTGAACGGCAGGTAGCTCAGGTGATTCATGAACGCGGCAAAGCCGGCGACCGTCTGACCGCGTACCCGGAAAGCCGGAACGCGGTAGGAGATCACCTGTTCCGCGTCCGGGGCGATCTCGAGGATCGTGCGCCGCAAGGCCTGAAGCGTGCTGCGGCCCGGCTCCTCGACACCACGCAGATACTCGTCGACCTTGCCGGGCACCCCGTGCCGATGGCCTGACGCGGGAACGCCCGTGGGGAACGAGAGTCCGCGCTCACGAAGCGCCTCGCGCAGGGCCGTTATCGCAGTCGCGCCCATGCCGTGCAGTTTCGCGAGGTCGGACTCGGAGACCTGAGCTAGCTGATCCAGCCGCGTGTAGCCGGCGGCTGACAGCGCGCGGCGTGCCGGCGCGGCGAGCTTGGGGAACCCCGTGTCGTCATCGTTGCGCAAATGAGTCCTCCCTAGACGGTAGCCACATGATGAGACCGCTATCCAGAGCCAACTTCATCGGTCTCGCTATCGCGGGCGAGCTGAATCTGTCTCGCGCACCGCGCAAGGCGGGGCGCATGACCGGCGCGCCCAGCGTACCGGCGGCAGTCGCAGAGCAGGCCTCGGTGGCGGCCGACGGGGTGCGGTTCACGCTCCCGACGAGTCGGGCCAGCCTCTAGGATTCGTCCGATCGGGGTCAGCGTGCCGCCAAATCGAAGGAGAGACGATGCCAGCAAAGGGGAGCGCGCAATGGAAGGGCGATCTGAAAGCCGGCAGCGGGACCTTCACCGCGGGTGAGGGCATCAATGGCGACTATTCGTTCAAGTCGCGGTTCGAGGATGGCCCGGGAGCCAACCCCGAGCAGCTAATCGCGGCGGCACACGCGGCGTGCTTCTCGATGGCGCTCTCGGGTGGGCTAGCCGACGCCGGCACCCCGGTCGAGTCCGTCAAGACCGACGCGACGGTGACGCTGCGTTTCGTCGACGGCGCGCCGACGATCACGGCGATCGCGCTTCACACAGTCGGGAGCGTCCCTGGAATCGACGAGGCCACTTTCAAGGCTGCCGCGCAGGGCGCGAAGGAAGGCTGCGTGGTGAGTCGCGCGCTCGCCGGTGTCGGGGAGGTCACGCTGGAGGCGTCGCTCGCCTGAGCGGCGCGCCGACCTCGCTGCGCCGGCAGGCGGCGATGGCGGGCGGCCCGCTGCAGAGCGGCCGAGCGCCACCTTGCGCAGGTCGAGCGCCGCGTCCAGGATCTCGGGGTAGCGATCATTCACCGCGTCATGACCGACCGACCGCATCACCGGAGCTCGGCGCCACCCGTACTCCCGGTGCCCACCGATGTTTGACGCCGCACTCTGGCGCGACTACTTCGTGATGGTCGGCGGCGGGGGAGCCGCCCTGACCGGTCTCGTGTTCGTCGCGATGTCGCAGCACCTCTCAGCCATCGCCTCCGATCCGACCCACCGCCACCGCGCCCGCACGATCCTCATCGCGCTCACTGCCGTATTCGTCCGCTGCGCCCTCGTCCTGATGGGTGGCCAAACCGCGCGCGCCGTGGGCGTCGAGATCTTCGTTGTGCTCGTCGGCGTCGAGGTCGTCGTGCTCCGAAGTCTCAACGAAGCGCTCCGCGGCAGCGGCATGCCACAACGCAGCGTTCTCTTCCGAAGTCTCAACGAAGCGCTCCGCGGCAGCGGCGCGGCACAGCGCGGCGTTCTCTTCCGAACGCTCGGTTATGCGGGTTGCCTGATCATCGAGCAGATCGGCGCTGCGATCCTGTTCTTCGGACGCACTTGGGGCCTGTACGCGGTCGGGGTGGGAATGATGGCGTCGTTCCTGTTCATAGTGTCCGGGGCATGGCTTCTGCTCGTCGGCGTCGAGTCGCCGGCCCGGCGCCCGACCCCGTAGACGGCTCTAGCCCGGGCTAACCCACGTAGGAGATGACCAGACTTTCGCGCCAGCAGCAGCGGCGTCGCACCTGACAGCACCGTCTGCCGTGATGGCGACGCGGATCGCACGAGCGCCGATGCGGCGAGTCGCGTTCCGCCTCCGTCCTTCATTGCAGGCAGTCGCTCGCCGTCGAGCCCTTGCTCCGGCATCCCTCGAGCGACAGGGCGACGCTCCTGAAGGCGAAATACGCCGGCTTGGCCACCACCTGCCCGTTCGGTTCGACGCGGCGCAGGCCGGAATAGCCGAACGCGTCGACCTTTGCGTTGTCGGACGTCAACCATGTGTACCAGTACGCGGATTCGAGCTTCAGCTGCGTCCGCGCCGCCGCGAGCGCGCTGTAGGCCGCGGTGACCCGCTGGGCCTGTTCCGCCTGCGTGACTGACCAGTCGGGCTGCCAGCTCGTGCGGCCCTTGGCCGAGGGCCACGACATCTCGGTGATCTCGAGCGGCAGAGCCGAGTCACCGTTGCGAGCCATCACCCCCCTGACCAGCTTCGCGACGAGGATGACCCGCGCGATGTCGGCCGTGTATGGGTTGATCGCGACGGCGTCGAACTGCCCGGCGCCTCCCGCCGAGTAGATCGACTGCAGAGCCTTCCAGCTCACGCTGGAAGCGGTGTTGGTGAGCGAGCCGAGGACCATCTGGGCGCCGGGGTCGACCTGCTTGAGCGCCGGTCGGGTCACGCGCAGCAGCTGGGCGTACTGCGTCGTCCAGCTGTTCGGCTCGTTCCAGATCTCCCAGCTGTGGATGGGAGCCGCGGGGCGCGAGGCGCTCCAGAAGGTGCCGTTCGGCCCGTAGCGGCGCGCGAGCGCCGCTACGTAGTCGGCGAAGGCGGCGTCGTTGCTCGGGGGCGAGGCGAGGTCGCCGGGCCGCTGTGCCGCCCACGAAGGCGCCACACTGATGGTTGGCAGCACGGTGATGCCCCGCGCCGACGCCAGCTCGACGATCCGGTCGCTCGCCGAGAAATCGGTGGGCACCCCATCGACGTTCTCAAACCGACTGAGCTGGTCGGGGGGGACCTGGGCGAACGACGGGTAGGGCTGTGCGACGGCCCAGAAGAAGTCGGCTCGGACGCTCTCGACGCCCGACTGCGCCATGACGTCGAACTCGTGGCTGAGCTGCGGCGCGCTGAGCGTCAGCAGCGGCCCGTTGACGTCCGCTCCGACGAAGCCGCTCGGAACCCGTGCCTGAACCACCGCGACGGGGAGCGCGAGCAGCGCGGCCGACACAGTGGCGGCAAGGATCCGAAAGCGATTCATCGTCGAGTGCGGTGCGCGGCCGGGTGGGGGACATGAGGGCGGGGCCGTCGCCGTGGGTCCGAGTGGCGATCTCGCTGTTGGTACGCGTCGGCGCCCACGGCGGACACAGTAGCGGTCGGCCGGTACCGGCACGCTGAAGATACTCGGCATGCGGGAGCTCGCCGCGCGGGACGGCGTCGCGGCGGCGGTTTCGCGCGGCGCGACTTAGGCGATCGCGGCCACGTCTCGGGCGGCGTGCGATTGACCCTTCCGGGCATGCAGCGCGAGGTCGGCGGCGCGGAGGAGGTCATCGGGTGTTTCGCCGGGGTGTCCCGCGCCAGCCGCCCGGGTCCGAGCGCGCCGCCTGAAAGAACACGCGTCGACCGGCCCGCGCGACGCCCTCAAGCCGGCCCCCCCGTTCGGCGTGGAGTCCCCGCGCGACAGCGCCGCCCGAAGGGGCCTCACAGCCCGCCGATCGCGTCGACGGTTCGCGCGATGCCGTCCGACGGTCGGTTCCGCATGCCCTGGTGGCGTACACCGGGGGGCAGTGCCCGGCGCGACTACCGTTCAGCGGGGAACGAGGATCTCGGCTGCCCGCTCGGCGTTCCTGTCTGCGCGCACGGATTCTCGCTGAAGGACGTTGAGCATCGCCTTTACCACCCGCGGGTCGAATTGGGTGCTCGAACAACGCCCGAGCTCGGCTCTGGCGGCCGCATGTCCAAGCGAGGCCCGATAGGCGCGGTCGCTGGTCATGGCCTCATATGCGTCTGCCACCGCCAGGATCTTGGCTTCCAGGGGGATTGCGGACCCGGAGAGTCCGAGCGGGTATCCGCACCCGTCGGGACGCTCGTGATGCGCGCCCACCCACGCGCGCACATCGGCGAGGCTGGAGTGCTCGAGGATCCGCGCACCGAACTCCGGATGGCTCTTGATGATCTCGAACTCTTCGTCGGTCAGCTGCGCGGGCTTTTGCAGGATCGTGTCCGCCACGGCCACCTTGCCGACGTCATGCAGCATCCCGGCAAGCCTCACTCGGGTCACGCGCTGCGCGGGCATGCCGAGCTCTTGGGCGATCATCTCGGCGTAGCGTCCGACCGTCTCGGAATGCCGCGCGCTGCCGCTGAAGCGCAGATCCACGGCCGCGGCTAGATCGAGTACGACAGCGACAAAGCGCTCGCCGGCGATGTCGCGCGAGTCCGCGTCGTGGCGAGCCACGCTCTGGAGCGCTTGGCTGTAGAGCACGGTTCTGTCGCGTCCGCTCTCCTTCGCCGCGTGGAGCGCCTCGTCGGCAGCGTGCAGCAGCGAGGCGGCAGTCTGGCCATGCTGTGGGTAGCTGGCGACCCCAAGGCTGATCGTGATGGGCACCGTGTCGAGGGCAAACTCCTCACGCAGCCGGTTGCGGATCCGCTCTGCGACCACGAACGAGTCGTGCTGGCCGGCATCGGGCAGGATCAGAGCGAACTCCTCTCCGCCGACACGCGCGATCCCGTCGAGCTTGCGTCTGCCTGATTCGAGCAGGCGGGCGATGCGGCGTAGAGCGACATCGCCCTCGGCTTGGCCGCAGCGGTCGTTGACCTCCTTGAAGTTGTCGATGTCGCCGACCACCACGGTGATCTCCGCCTGGGCGCGGCGAGCTCGCTCGAGCTCGAGATCCAGCAGTTCGCGAAAGCCGCGCCGGTTGGACAGCCCGGTCAGCGGGTCGGTGCGGGAAACGTCGTAGAGCTTCGCGATCAGCAGCTCGACCCGATCGCGCATCGAACGTATCAAGACCGCTGCGACGACCAGCGTCCCCATGCCAATGAGCCACCACTCGGCGACGCCATTTCCCGGAGGTCTAGCGACCAGCAGCACGCCGTAGACGAGGCCCACGTAGACGACTTGGACGGCGGTCTGCCTGGTCGTCAGGAAGTAGGAGGCGTAGAGGCACACCCAGAGAAACAAGAAGACCAGCGGGCTCGGCCTCTGGGCCGAGAAATAGGCAACTCCCGCGATGAGCGTGCTACCCCACCCAAGGGCGAGCTGCAGGACCAGCCATGAAGCACTCCGCGCGCGCCAAGACAACAGGCCGGCGACCAGATACGCAGCGCCCACGATGACCAGCAGGCCAAGCTCGCTGGCGCGTGGGGAATGCGGGAGCGCAACCGTGAGCAGCGCCAACGTGGCACCGGCTGCGAACAGGGCGCCAAGCGCCTGGGCCATCAATCTGGGCCCAAGGCTGGTACCGAGCATGGCGCCCGTCGCGGGCGCGCCATCGAGATCCACGTCATTCACATCGGGCGCCATCTCGGAGTTCTCGGCAAACGTAAGCCATCTCACAAGCGCCGCCGACCGCCCTTCGACGGCAGTGGTAGCCGCGCCAGCGCAAGCGACTGTTGTCGACGTCGCTTCCGCGGGTCGGCTAGAGCGGCGGGGCCGCTGGACGTTAGCGCCGGCTGTTGACACCGACCGACCCCGACAGGCCGCCGGCGTCGCGAAGGACGACGCGTGCCTTATCGGCCTCGGAAGTCGATCTCGACGGGATTGGGTGGCTGGTCGAGGCGGCTGTTGACGCGGGGGGGAAGCCACGGCGCGCATGAGCGCCTGTAGGCTGGCGCCACTGTGCGTCTGGGTATCGTGGCGCTGTGCGTGGTCGTCGGGCTCGCGGTCGGCTTGGCGGCAGCGAGCGCGGCCCCGCGCCACGACTCGGGGCTCACGATCAACGCGGTGCCCGACCCGATCGAGGCCGGGCAAGGCGTGCTCATCTACGGCTTCCTTCGCGCGCCGGCCCGGGCCGGCGAGACGATCCGCCTGTACCACCGCATCGGCGCCCAGCCGGCCTTCACGCTCATCGGCACGACGCGGGCGAGCGCGACCGGGGCCTTCGAGTTCACGCGCGCCGAGGGCGTGGTGCTCACCAACCGCCGGTGGTACGTGCTCGGCCCGGGCGGCACGCATAGCCGCACGGTGAGCGAGCGCGTGGCCGCGCTGATCGATGCCGCGGCAAGCGCCCCGACGGCGTCGACCGGGCAGGCGATCGTTCTCAGCGGCAGCATCGCTCCCGCGCACCCCGATGGGTCGGTGCTGCTGCAGGAGGCAGGCCCGTCCGGCGGGTGGCGGACGCTGGGGTCCGCGCCTGTCTCGGCCGGGTCGATGTACTCGATCGCGCACAGCTGGGCTGTGCCCGGTGCCTACGACGTGCGCGTGATGCTCCCCGCGAACGCCCGCAACATCACGAGCGAGTCCGACACCGTCACGGTCGCGATCCAGCAGCGCGAGGTCGCCGACTTCACGATCGCCACGTCCGCGCCGATCGTCACCAACGGTCAGGCGGCGACGATCTCCGGGACGCTGTACGAGGCCGGGACGACCACGCCGTCGCCCGCGACGGCCGTGGCGCTGTGGGCCCGACCGGCCGGTGGATCGTTCGGCCTCGTCGCCAACTCGACGACGGCGGGCGACGGCAGCTTCGCGTTCAGCCAGGTGCCGACGGCGAACACTGACTACCAGGTGCGGACGGCCTTCGCGCCGGTTCGCCACAGCGCCGTGCTGTTCGAGGGCGTGCGTGACGTGGTGACCATTCAGCCGAGCTCGACGACGTCGACCGTCGGCGGCACGGTGACGTTCAGCGGGACGGTGACCCCGGACGAGGCCGGGCAGTCGATCCTGCTGCAGCAGCTCGCTGCGGACGGGCACTGGCACTCCGTGGCGACGAGCGTCGTGAACGCGAGCTCGACGTACCAGTTCGCCTGGACCTTCGGGAAGGTCGGCGACGATCAGTTCCGGGCCCGGGTGGCCAGCGGCGGCGGACGTGTCGGAGCCGTCTCGCCGCCGGTGACGGTCGCCGTCTCGGGCTTGGCGCCGGTGACGTCGTTGCCCCCGGCGTTGTAGAGCACGCAGCGCAGCTCATTGCTTTCTGCCGGCGACGACGGTGTAGATCGTCTGCTCACCTAGACCCTTGAGCTGGACGACACGCTCGTGCTCGAAGGAGATGTCGTCGCCGCTCTGTGCAAGCTGCTTGACGACCGCCGACGCGAGCACCTCTCCTGCCTGGGCGTGTTCTGCTATGCGCGCGGCGAGCGCGACGGTGCGACCGTAGAAATCGTCGTCCTCGCGCATCGCGTCGCCGGTGTGCATACCAATGCGAACGTGGATCGGGCCGTCGGGGTGTCCGCCGAGCTCGGCCTCGATCGCCCGCTGGATCGACAGCGCGCACTGGGCCGCGCGGCGTGCGCTGGGCGAGGCGATCATGAAGCCGTCGCCCTGCGCCTTTACCTCGAAGCCGCCGTGCTCGCGCACCTCGCGGCGAACGATCGCGTGGTGCGCGCGCAGGAGCTCGAGCCAACGCACGTCTCCCAGGCGCGCGTTGAGCTCGGTTGACCCCTCGATGTCCGAGAAGAGGATCGTGACGGTGCCGTCGGCGGCGGACCCGGGACGGAGGCTGCCCCGCTCCGAGCCGATGTGCGCCTCGACCCCGTCGGTGGTGCTCGGTCGCGCAAGCTCTTGCCGCACCGGTCGCGTGCCGACGCCGGCCAGCAGCGGCGCCGCGTGGCAGCCGAGCCCAATCCCCCACCCCAGGATCACCCAAATCGGCCAGAAGTACCCGCCGCCGCTGGCTGCCCAAATGGCGATGAGCATCACGTTGACGACCGCGTAGAGCGCCGCGTCGATCCGCACACTTCTGGCCAGGGCGCGGCCAGCCTTCGTCCTGGTCCGTTTCGGGGACACCCCGCGGTGCGTCAAGGCGTCCGGAGGCGACGACTCGCCGGGCGGCAAGTCGTGCGTGAGCCTGTCGAGCTCCGCCAACATCTTCGATTCGTACGCGCCCGCGATCCGCTCGGCGAGCTCGTCGTGCGAGAGTCGGCCGGCCGCGAAGTGGTCGCGCAGCGCCGCGACCGTTCGCTCACGATCCGTATCGGATGCGCGCAGTGCCCTACGTCCACGAGGCGAATGCGAGCCGCGAGCCTCCATCGCCAACCACTATCGTCGATTCCGACGCAGTAGGTTGGACTGAGTACCGCGCCGGCACGGAAGCAGGAGCCGCGCTCGGAGTGGCCGCGGTTGTCTTAGCGGCGGCGGAACGTGTCGCTCTGCCACGGTGTGAAGAACCACATGTTGTCGGCGACGTTGATCGTGACTCCGGGGGGAACGATCTGATCGATGCGGTCCAGCACGTCGGTGGATAGTTCAACGCCGTCGGCCGCGAGGTAGGAATCCAGGTGCTCCATTGTGCGCGGGCCGATGATCGCGGAGGTGACGGCTGGGTGGCGGGTGACGAATGCGATCGCCATCTGGATGAGGGTGATTCCGGCCTCGTCAGCGAGTGCGGCGAGGGCGTCGGCGGCGTCGAGCTTGGAGGTGTTGGCCGGGTTGGCGGCGTCATAGGCTCCGGGGAACCGGTGTCCGCGGGCTGCGGAGCCCGGGCCGCGGACCTCTTTGCCCTTGCGGTACCTGCCGGACAGCCAGCCTCCGGCCAGTGGGCTATAGCTCATTACGCCCATCCCGTGCCGCAGGCAGGTCGGCAGGACGTCGTACTCGATGGCGCGAGTCAGGAGCGAATAAGGGGGCTGCTCGGTGCGAAACCGCCCGTGGCCGCGCCGGTCAGCGGTCCACTGGGCCTCGACGATCTGCGAGGCCGGAACCTTCGAAGCGCCGAAGGATCGGATCTTCCCCGCTCGGACGAGGTCCGACAGGGCGTCGAGGGTCTCATCGATGTCGGTGTTCGGGTCGGGAACGCCCACTTGGTAGAGGTCGATCCAGTCGGTTTGCAGCCGGCGCAGTGAGCCCTCGACCGCTTCGGTGAGCCACCTTCGCGACGCTCCACGCTTGTTGGGGTCGTCACCCAGAAACTGAACGCCGGTCTTGACGGCTAGCACGACCTTGTCGCGCCGTGTGCCGGTCAGTGCTTTGCCCAGAATCGCTTCTGACTCGCCGGCTGAATAGCCGTCGGCGGTATCGATGAAGTTGATTCCGGCGTCCAGCGCCCTGTGGATGATCCGGACTGCATCGTCGTGATCGGGGTTGCCAAAGGCGCCGAACATCATCGCGCCCAAGCACAGCTGACTGACCGAGACGCCGGTGCGTCCCAGGGGTCGGTAATCCATAGAGAGCTCCTTGGGTTGCCGCGACTCGGCCACGGCCGGTGGCTAGGATGGATCCGTACTAAACGGATAGCTTGTTCGCTTCACAGTAGCGGATAGCCTCTCCACTTACAGCGCGCATGCCTCGACAACCGTCACCACCACCCTCCCTACGGCCCGCCAGACGGGCCGATGCCGAGCGCAACCGCGACAAGATCCTGGCGGCGGCGCGCAGTGCATTCGCTGACCCCAGAGCGGAGATATCGATGGCTGAGATCTCGCGACGCGCCGGCGTCGGCATGGCGACGCTCTACCGCAACTTCCCCGGACGCCGCGAGCTCCTCGAAGCGCTCTACACCGACGAGGTCGACGCCATCTGCGAAGCCGCCGAGCCAATCGACGACAAGGCACCCGGGGCCGCGCTTCTAACGTGGCTGGACCGTGTCTTTGTCTTCTTTACCAGCAAGCACGAGGTCGGTACCGAGTTGCTCAAGCACTCAGATGGCGGCAACCCGTTCTTCAGCGAGGGCCGGAAGCGCGTCCTCGCTGCCGGCCAGCCCCTCCTGGCCGCCGCCCAGCGCACCCATGAAGTCCGCGCGGACCTCACGCTCGAGCAGATCCTCGACATGATCCACGCGATCACGGCGATCCACGGCGAGCCCGCTTACCTCAAGCCGATCCTGCGCGCTGCGTACGACGGACTCCGCCCCCCAGACGCCCGCAATCCCACCTAGCTACGCGAGGCCGAGCTGCTTGGCTTGCAGCGCAGAATCCCAGAAGGCGGAGATCCAGATGCGCCGGTTTGTCAGCGCACACATCCCCGCAAGATCCCCGCCGGAGCGGGGACTTTGTGAGAGCGGATGAAGGGACTCGAACCCTCGACCTTCTGCATGGCAACCTGAACGGCCAGTGGCCTCAGTCGGACAGCGGTCGCGCCCCGCCTGAATTACGAGGTCCCGGCCGGAACTTGGTTTCCGCGCAAAGCGCGTCCGGTGACCTGTGCCTCGCTAGTCGCGTCGCTGCATCAAAGCGGGTCGATGGCTCTGCTTTACTCCTGCGACTCGCAGGCGGGGGCATCCCCGGCGAGCGCGCGTCGGCACCAGTCAAGCACCGCGTCGGCAACTTGGCTGGTGGTCAGAGCTACCGATGCGCGTCGTTAGTGTGTAGTTGGCTGGTGGTGCGAGCCAATGGTTCCACCCCCACCCTTCGTCCGGACCAAACCACCGACCAAATCCTCGCCAAAGCCAACAGCCCCAGGCCAGGAGGCCCGATGCATCGCGGTGAAGTCTGGTGGGTCGATTTCGACGAGCGGCGCCCCGTTCTACTGCTCGGCGATGAGGAACCCTCAGGCTTTCGGGCAATACAAGTGGTCGCTGCCGCCCCGACCGACATCACCGGCGTCGCGTTGGAGGTCGCCGTAGGCAACGTCGACGGACTGCCTTTCGAAGGCGTCGTGCGCGTCGCGCTTCCGCGTCCAGGTCTCGTCCCGTGCACTTGGCTGACGACGCTGTCCCGTTCAGATCTCCTCCAGCGGGCGGGCGCCATTCCCCTAACGAAGCTCGACGAGATCACAGAACTCCTCCACCTCGCAGGACCCGGTTACGCGCAAACGACGACTCGCGAGTGATCATCGCTGAGTACCGAGCCGAGCCGATCGCGGGCCTTCATGTCCGCGAAGGTTCTCACGGGCGAGGAGACTCCCGCGTCGCCCTCGGAGCTGGTCGCATGCGCGACCCAGGGGTGATGGTCGCGAGGCTCGGCCTGAATCTAATGGTGACCTCCGGTCGCGGACTGCGCGTCGCCTGCCGCGACGATCGCGAAGAACCCATGAAACAGCGCGCGCGTGGTGGGCTCCGCGAAGCCGACGCCGGTGAGCAGACCCGCCAGATCGCTTGATCGCTGGCAGCCGACGTGGCTTGGCTGGGTGCGCCGCAGGACTTGGTCAAAGACGCGCATGATCAGGCGGTCGCTGACCATGTCCGCGATCACGATCCGTCCGCCGGGCGTGAGCACGCGCGCCATCTCGGCGACAGCGCTGCCCGGGTTGGGGTAGTGGTGGAACGAAGTCGTGCAGAGCACCGTGGTGAACGTGGCGTCACCGAACGGGAGCGCTTCGGCGTCGGCGACAGAGAACTCGACGCTCGGCGTGGCGCCCGCGAGCTCGTGGGCGCGGGCGATCATGCCCTGTGACAGATCAACGCCGACCGCGTGGGCGACGGTCGGAGCGGCCGCCCGGACCGCCGCGCCGCTACCGCAGCCGACATCGAGCAGGTGGTCGTCGGGCCGGAGCTCCAGCGCGCCGAGCGCTTCGAGCTGGAGTTCCTGCAACCAGCGGGACACGTGATCGCGCTCGTACTCACGTGACCAGCGATCGAAGTGTTCGCGGCTCGAGGCCTTCTTTGCCTCGGGTGAGTCGGCCGACATCGAGCGGAATGCTTGCAGACGGATTGCAGAGCAGCGATCCGATCGGCGGCGTTCGCCGATCCGCCCCGCCGTCCGCGCTGACCAGGGCCCGTGGCGTCGCCGACGAGATGCCCGTACGACAACGAAGGGGCTCTCCGGGCATGATCGTAGGTGAGTTCACGCGAATGCTTGTTCGTGTGGGAGTGTGAGTGTGATCGGCCCGCAGGTGAGATGGACGAGCGCGAGGGCGGCGTTGGCGGAGTGGAATCCGTAGGCGCGGCGGACGATCAGCTTGACTTTGTTGTTGAGTGTCTCGGCCCGGGCGTTGCTGAGCTTCAGGCGTCGGGCGGCGAGGATGCCGTCGTGGTGCTTGCGGATCGTGCGTCCGAGTCGGATGAACGGTTTCAAGCGGCAGCGGGAGAGACGGCTCAGCAGCCGGTTGATCAGCTCGGCGACGGCGTCGACGGTGAGGCCGGGGGCGAAGATCGCTCTGACCATCTCCTTCATCGCCCAGGCGCGCGGGAGCTTCCCGCCGCCGGTGCGGATCGCGGCGAGCGTGGCGGCTTGCTGGTCGGTGAGATCGTCGGGGTTGCGCAAGAGCGCCCAGCGGTCGTGCTTGAACTGCTTGGCGGCGCCGGTCTCGCCGGCGTGGCGCAGCTCGTTCCAGTGCTCGCGGCGGACCTCGTCCAGCGCCTTGGTGGCGAGCTGCACGACGTGGTAGTTGTCGATGCAGATGACTGCTTGCGGGGCGTGCTCGCGGACCGACTTGGCGTAGCCGCCGGTCATGTCCATCGAGACCGCCGTCAGCCGAGAGGCGCGCGCGAAGATCGCGGGGTCGATCTCGCTGCCGGGCTGCAGCCATGCGCCGTGCATGCCGTGGCCGGTGGCCCCGACGGTGGGACACGGGCCGAACGGGACCATGATCGCGGGCTCTGGCAGCGGCGCAGGCCGCTTGGCGTGCGCGGGTCCCGTGGGCTCGGGCGGCGGGTCGAGCTCCTCGAAGAACTGATCGGCGGCGGCGTGGCCCTTGCCCTCGGTGCCCCATACCACGCAGCGAGCTCGGTGATCGCCGACCAGCGTCAAGTACCGATGGCCTTTGCGCCACGCGACCTCGTCGACGGTGACTTCATTCTGCACCTCCGGCAACAGGTTGTTGGTTGAGATATCGGGTTCGGGGGGAGTTCGCGAGGCGTATGCGACAGGCGGCTTCGATCTCGTCGTTGAACGCGATCGCGAGCTTGCGGTGCCCGACGCGGCGAGCGGTCAGCTTGCCCTGCTTGATCCACACGTAGATGACGTGGTCACCGACGCCGAGACGCTCGGCGATGTCGTGGACGCCGAGTTCGTTGTCGTTGAGTGGTGAGGGTGCCGGGACGCGGAGATTCCAGCGCTGCCAGCGGACGATCTCCTCGGTGAACGGGCGCCCGGTGGCGGTGAGAAGCCCGTCGTCGTTGAGCCGGTCGGCGAGCTGCTGGTTGGTGTGCGTGGGTCCGTGCTCGCGGATCAGGTCGTGGATCGCGGCGGCGTGTTGCGAGCGGGCAGCGCGGGGACGCAGGACGGTCAGCTCCTCGCTCGCGCCCGAGTGCCAGTGGATCCCGACCCGGATCTCGGGCTCATCGGCCTTCGAGGTTAGGGTGATGTCATTGATCATCGCGCGCAGCAGCCGCTTGCGGTCGCGGTGGGAGGTGCTCGGCGAGGACCATAGGCGGGGCAGGTCGCGGGCGAGCGCTTCGATTTCGGCGCGGGCGGGCGCCGCGGGCTGGGCGGTCTGCGCGGCAAGTTCGCTGTCGGCGTCGGTGTGCTCGCGGAGTTTCTCTTCCCAGCGCGCTTCGAGGCTCCTGGCGACCAGGCGGTTCTCGGGGTCGCACTGGTGAAACGCGCGCTCGGCGCGGGCGGCGTCATAGCGGGCGCGCTCAGCGCGCAGCTCAACCGCGCGGGTCGCGCGGCCGCGGCGGTCAGCGACCGTATCGGCAGCCGTCAGTGCGAGCGCGATCTGATCTGGCGCGACCGCGGCGAGGAGTCGCTCTGCGATCGCGGTCTCGATCGCGGCGCCCATCACTCCGTGGCAGCCAGGGGTGGCGGCATGGTCCGCGCGGGTGTAGCCGCAGTCATACCCGGACTTCCCGTCACGGTAGAAGGTCGACATCGTCCGCCCGCACGCGCCGCAGCGGACGATGCCTTGCAGCAGCGCGCTGCCCTCCCGCGCTGGGCGCGCGCCGTCATGCGTGCGATTCCCGCCCAGCCGGGCCTCGTTGCGCAGGTACTGCTCCCAGGTGATGTATCCGGCGTGGTGATCGCAGATCACCACCCCCCACTCGGCGCGAGGAAGCAACCGCGTGGTTGCCCGGATCGTGCCGTCGGGCTGGACCTGGCGGCGGCTGCGCCGGCGCCCGAAAACGTACGCGCCTGCGTAGGACGGGTTGCGCAGGACTGTCACCGCGCGACTGTGCGACAGCGGGCCGTAGCGCACCTGCCCGGCCCACGCTCCACCGTAGGCGCGGGCCGGAAACCGCCGGCCCTCGAACGCGCGCACGACCGCGTATGCCGAGCCGGTCTGCTGAAAGCTGGCGAACACGTCAGCGACGGCCGCGCGGATCTCCTCGTCGGGATCGAGCACGATGCCGCCGTCCTCGTCGTAGACGTAGCCGACCGGTAGCCCGAACCGCAGCTCGCCGCGTTCGGCGGCGGCGCGCCTGGCGCCCTGCAACCGGCCGGCGAGGATGTGCAACTCGGCCTCGCTCATCGTGCCCTTCAACCCGAGCAGCATCCGGTCGTTGAACTGCCCCAGGTCGTAGATGCCATCCCCGTCGATGATCAGCGTGTCGGTCAGACTGCACAGCTCCAGCAGCCGCTGCAGATCGGCGGTCGAGCGCGCAAGCCGGGAGACCTCCAGCCCGAACACCGCGCCGACCTCGCCGACGCACACCCGGCCGACCAGATCCTTGAACCCTGTCCGGGCCGATCCGCCGCGGCCGGACACACCGAGATCGGCATCGATCACCACGACCTGCTCTCCAGGCCATCCCAGCCGCTCCGCGTCGTTTGTCAGCGCGTACTGCCGCGCGGTTGACTCGCCGTGATCGCGGACCTGCGCCAGCGTCGACTGGCGGACATAGACGACCGCCAGGCGCTGCAGATGCTCGCGCGTGATCTTCGCGCTGGTTCCCATCGCCATCGTGCTGTTCATCACTCACTCCCGCGGCCAGCGCCGCCTCGACCATGTTCGCCATCACCATCGCGACCGTCTCGGTGCCGTCGACCGACACTGACCATCACCCGAGCTTCCGGCGGGCGAGCAACTCGAGGTTGATGCTCGCGATCTCGCCCAGCACCATCTCGTTGCGGTCGCTCACATCGACGTACTCGCTCACCACGCCCTCCAGCGCCGCCGGAACGTAGAGCGAGCGGTTACGCCCGTCGCGATAAAGCGTCAGGTAGAGATACGGGCCGTGCAACTCGCCGCGCCGGCAGCGACAGCCGCTGCTCGAGCACCGCCGTCCCTGACGCACCAACCCACCCGGCAACGTCAACTCCGGCCGCTCAACGCGCGCGGCGAGCCGTTCGCGCCGCGCGAGCAACTGACGGCCGCTGAGCCCCTTGAGATCGATCGAACCGGTCATCAGCTTGTACCGGTTTCGCGCACAGGCTCGGACTTCCTGCCACCGGCCGCGATCTCCGCCACCAGTTCCACCAGACCGCCCAGCACCTCGCCGGTCAACGGCGTCGCCGCCGGCGTCGGCGCGCGATCGGTCGCGTCCTCAGGCACGCCGATCGTCCCCAACGGCCCGGCGTCACAGGCGTAGACCCGTCCCTGCGGCATCCGACGCTCAAACAACACCGCCAACCGCTGCCCACGCAACGGATGGAACGGATGCGTCACGACCAGCAAGTCACAGCTCGCGTTGGCATCACGAGCACTATGCGCACATCGTCTCGATCGAGATCTCAAACAGACCGCTGAGACGATCGCCGTCGATCAGCTCATCGCCGACCCGCTCGATCACCCTGCCGATCGTGGCCCAGTCGATCCGCGTCAGCCGGCAGGTCGCAGTCTTGTCGGTCTTCGTCGCCAGCCACGCGACGAGGTTCTCGAAATCGCGGGTGAAGCGCGCGCCGTCGCGGGCGAACGGGACGCCCTCCACGTGAACACCGTGCTCGGGGCAGCGCAACCGCCGCAGCCGGGCGTGGACCTCCAGCCGCCAGACCCCGAGATCCAAGTGCCGCCAGGTCGAGTCGTGGTGCTGGCGGCTCTCGCGATTCCACGTCACATACGAGCACTTCGGGCACCGAAGACGACGCCGACGCAACACGACCCTCACCACCACCCGGCCGGGCTCGAAACGGACCGACCGGACCCACACCCCAGGCAGATCCAACAGACGAGAGAATGCAGTGCAGACGCGCACGGGCGACGACCTCCAGCTCGAGGACTCAGAACACCCGCGAGCCTACGGTCCAACTCGTGCGCGTCTCCC
The DNA here is from genome assembly GCA_963819075.1 of uncultured Solirubrobacterales bacterium. GTDB lineage: Bacteria > Actinomycetota > Thermoleophilia > Solirubrobacterales > Solirubrobacteraceae > CAVQBJ01. Next base: position 54,513 of record CAWFUP010000008.1, on the reverse strand, counting down.
AAGCCCCCGCTCGCACCCCGCAACCAGCGCAGCAAGCCTGCTCAGGCCAGGGAACCCAGGCCGATCACCGCCTCCAAGTCACCTACGATCATCCACGGAGCCCCACCTTCTGCATGGCAAAGAGCCGGTCTATCGCTCGCTCAAGCGAACGGCCGGTGCTGCGGGTCGTGTCCCCGGCCCTGGAGTGGTCAGGCGTCGCTGGGGAGGAGGCGAAATGCCTTGCCCGCGGCGAGGGGCCGCACGGCGCGGAAGTGTCGCTCGTCGAGCGTGGCAATGTCGATGGTGTCGAGTCGTTGGGCGAGGGCCACGAGCGATGCGTCGGCCAGTCCGAGTCCGTTGTCGGCGTAACGCTCGGCGATCCCCACTATGGACGCGATCGCACTCTGCCACCACTCGACGAGGTAGGCGCCCGCGGCCAGGTCGGCGCGGAGCGCGCCCAGTGCCCCTTGCCCGCCCCGCGCGGCGACCAGGTGGTCGACCTCCGCGACGATCAGCGGGGTCGTCGCGAGATCGTCATCCGTGCTCTCGAGCCACTCGCTCGCCTCCTGGTGGTGGTCGTCGGCGGAGTTCATATAGGCGACGATGACCGACGTGTCGATGACGATCACGACTCGCCGAAGCCCGACTCGTTTAGGTGTTCGTCGGCGCGTGCGGAGAGGTCGGCGGGGCCTGTGAACACGCCGCGAGCGCGCGGCCTGACGCGGAGCGAGCCTGCGGCCGCTTCGCGCAACGCTTGGCGGATCAGCTCGGCCTTGGTCTTCCCCTCGGCGGCCGCGCGGCGCGTCAGCGCCACGTCGACATCTGGCTCGATATAGATGCTGGTCTTCTTCATCAACCGCAGGCTACCACCTGCCACCTGCCACCCATAATCGTTCACGAACCTTCGGCGAACATCCGCGAGTCGTGGCGGTCCGGGTCAGCTCGGAGCTAGTGGTGGCGGCGATGGCGTTTGGCAGCGCGGATCGTCGCGCCGACCGACCGCGTCACCCCTGTGCCGGCGTTGTCATGGGATCTGAGCACGACTCGCACCTGAACGGGGAGGTGCGCGGTAATGCGCCGACCAGCCTTGGTAAGCGCAAGCGTCAGCGTCGCGATTAGGGCAAGGCTGGTCGTGACTCAGTCGGGAGCGTCGATTGGATGGTGCCACGGGTTGAGTAGCAGCACGCCGCAGCCTTCGAAGTCGTCGGTGTTGCGTGTCACGACGGTGAGTCCATGGATGCGTGCGGTGGCTGCGATCAGGCTGTCGACGGTGTTCCGCGGCGTGGCAGCGTTGAGTCGCCCCCATTCCTCGGCAACTCGGGCGTCGACAGGGACGATGCGGTCGGCGAAGCGCGTATGCAGCTCACCCAGCCAGCTGGCAAACACTTCCGCCTGTGCGGGATCGCGGCCCCGCAGCAACTCGATTCCCTTGCGGATCTCACCGAGCGTGAGCACGCTGAGATGGAGGTCTACGTCCTCCACTTCGCCGACCCAGACCCGGACGTGCTCATCGCGGCCGCGGCGGATTTCTGAGACGGCGTTCGTGTCAAGCAGGAAGCTCAAAGATCGACGTCGCGACCACGGTCCTTGGCCCGCTCGAGTTCAAGCGCGTCGAAATCGGGGGCCGAGCGGATGAAGTCGACGAGACTTGGCCCGTCGCCCCGCAGTCGCCGGTAGTCCTCAGCGGCGACGACGACGACCGCCTCCTTGCCGTGTTTGGTCACGACCTGGGGCCCGTCGCGCCGGGCGCACTCGACGAGTTCGCTGAAATGCTGTTTCGCTGCTTGTAGTTGCCAGGCCACGATCATCTCCAACGTTCTGGACAGACTGGACAGACTGTAGCGCACATCCGCTGCAGTAACGGCAAGTTCGCCAGCTGCGAGGGTGGCGGGCCCGCCCTCGTGTCCGCGCATAGGAGGACCACCGACTCGTGCGCCGGCAGGTACGTCCGAACGTCGAAGGAGGTCTCGACGACCGGGCGATCGCGACCGTGGCATTCGGATTCGTCTGCCGGCTGGATGCGGGGACGATCGAGGCTTCGTCGATGCGGTCGCGTTCGATCGGGCCTGTTTTTACGTGTGTGAGGTGGTGACGGGTCGCCTTCGCGTGGCGTGAGAGCTTGCCGTTGGTGCCTCTGTCGGTGTGTTGGTGGCGGCGGCGTGGTGGAGGCGATCGGCGATGAGTTGGCAGAGCTGCTGGGTGGTGGTGTCGTCGAGGTTGTGGGTGATGGCCCCTTCGAGCGCGTAGGTTGCGGCGGCCGTTTCGGCGGCGCGCCGCTTGGGGGGGATGGGACCGGGGAGCTGGCGTGCGAATAGCTGCTCGAAGGTTTGGTGGAAGTTGGTGTGCCAGGCGCTGATGGCGTCTGAGACGCTCAGTCGGTCGTGGATGGTTGCGATGAGGTGCTTGAAGGGTCGCAGGCGGTTGACCAGCCAGGCGAGCTGTTCGGCGAGCGGGCGGTCGCTGAGCGTTGCGTGCTCGCGCAGCAGCGTGTGGATGTATAGGTCGGCGACGGCGAGCAGCAGCTCCTCCTTGTCGCGGTAGTACCAGTAGAGCGTGTTGGTCGTGACGCCGGCGTGCTCGGCGATGCGGCTCGTCGAGGTGGCGTCGTAGCCGTGAGTGAGGAAGAGCTCCGCGGCTGCGGCGAGCAGCTCGTCCTGTTTCTGCTCCTTGGGAACGGGGCGGCGGTTGCGGGGCATGACCGTATCTTGACAGGCGATCAAGAAGATGCCAGGGTTCTTGAGCATGCATCAAGAAAGGTCCGATGAACGACACCACCCTGCCCGAACGCCGCGATGTGTACTTCCCCTCCGGCAGCGACCGCTGCCACGCCTGGCTGTACCTACCCGCGCCCAGCGGGACCGGTGAACCGCCGCCGGTGCTGGTCATGGCCCACGGCCTCGGCGGGGTGAAGAAGCTACGGCTCGGCGCCTTCGCCGAGCGCTTCCAGGCCGCCGGGTACGCCTGCGTGGTGTTCGATTACCGTCATTTCGGCGAAAGCGGCGGTGAGCCGCGAGAGCTCTTGAGCATCCGCCGCCAGCGCGAGGACTGGCGGGCCGCGGTCGCCTTCGCGCGGTCCCTGCCCGAGGTCGATCGTGGCCGGGTTGTGCTGTGGGGCACATCGTTCGCCGGCGGGCACGTGATCGCGACTGCCGCCGCCGATCGCGCCGTCGCCGCCGCGATAGTGCAGTGCCCCTTTACCGACGGCCCGTCCTCGACCAGGCAGATCTCAGCGCGCGGGATCGCCCGGCTGGGCGCAGCCGCGGCGAAGGACCATCTCGCTCGCTTGCGCGGCCGTCCGCCGGTGCGCGTCAAGGTTGCCGCCCGCCCAGGCGAGATTGGGCTCATGGATGCACCAGACGTCGTCGACGGCATCACAGCACTCCTGGAGGCATCTGGCCTGACGCAGGCGGACTACCCCAACGACGTGCCCGCCCGCGTCGCACTGGAGATCCCGTTGGACGCCCCGGGTCGCCGAGCGGTAGACGTACGCTGTCCGATCCTGTTCTGCGTCTGCAACGCCGACACCGTCGCGCCCGCGCAGGCGACCCTCCGCCACGCCGCCAACGCTCCGCACGGCACCATCCTGCGCTACCACGCCGGACACTTCGACATCTACACCGGCGAACACTTCGAACGCGTCGTCACTGACCAGCTCGCATTCCTACACGACCACGTCCCCGCGGCAACCGCCTGAGACCACATCGGACTCGCAGCGAAAGCTTTCGGTCATTCAGCGGGCGCGGCAGTCGCGAGCGCTTCGAGCCGCCTCGATGGTCCCAACATCGAGCCGGCAGACGATCGGATTGCCACGTTTGCACTCGCCCTGCGCGAGCGGACGTCGACTGCCGCGATGCCCACAGAATCACCGAAGCAGGACGCGACGGGGTCGGCGCAGGCAGTCCCGAGATTCGCCAAACTCCCGTCTCACGCCAGCGCTCGCCGCCGAGGGCCGCAGGCGTCTCTCGTATCCGCGCAATGCAGCATCGGCGCGGGCGAGTTCGAGATCCTTGCGGCGGGACCAAAGCAGGTCCCTCGCCTGCCGGCGCAGTTCAACCGATCCAGCCGGGAAGGTCTTCGAGGTGCGCGGCGCCGGCGATTGTTTCGAGGTCGTCCTCGAGCCAATGGAGGCGCTCGTCGCCTAGTTCGTGCGCCCAGCCCGCGCGGAGCTGCCCCAAGATTTCGGCGCTGAGCGAAAGCAGCTCTTCGCCGCGGAGGCTGCGCTGGAGCTGGACGGCTCTGGCGTCGGTGGGGTGCGCGTGGCGTACGACGTACCCGAGCTGGGCGAGGCTTGAGGCTGTCTTGGCCGCTGCCTGCTTGCTGACGGCGAGGCGACGTCCGAGCTGTGAGACGGTCGCTCCGTCGGGTCCAATGGCCTGCAGCGCAAAGCCGTGGATCGGTCGCGCGTCGGGATGACCTCGCTCGGCCAGCCCCTCGTGGAGTCCGTCGATCACGGCGCGGAACGCCGTGGCCAGGAGCAGCGGCAGCTCAAATCCAAACCGGTCATCGGTCATCGCCTTGCATCGTGGCGGAGCCAAGAGCGAAAGACAACCTGGTGTACCATCTCGTCAACCTAGTTGTCTACCGGAGGGAAGGGCCATGATCAAGATCGTTCGCGTCGAAGAATGCCGGCGCACAGAGACCCCCAACGCGACGATGACCACGCTGGCGTCTCCAACGCTCGGGGCGACGGTAGAGCTCTCGATGTGGCAGGTCGAGATGACCGCGGGCGCACGTGGACCGGAACACGCATTTGACTCCGAGCAGGCCTGGACGGTGTTGGCGGGCGAGCTCACCGTCACCGTCGCTGGCGAGCACACGACGCTGGGGCCCGGCGACACGGTCATTCTGCCTGGCGACGCCGAGCGTCGGCTGGCGGCGAGAACCGACCTACGCGCGCTCGTCTGCGGTCACGGCAACGCAACTGTGCGCGTACCGGGCGAGCCCGCGCCGCGCGGAACGCCACCGTGGATCGCGTGACCGGCCCGGACTGCGGCAACGGCACCTCGTCGAGCTCGGACGCCGGCGCCGACGCCAAGCAGCGCGCCAAGTCCGCGCACCTCAGCCGAGGATCGGTTCGCCTGCTCTTGTGCGCGTCCGCGCCGGAGTCGGGGCGGCGGGGCTGGGGCTCGGTGGCTGGTGGGTCGCGAGGTCGGTGCGCGCGAGGACGTCGGCGGCGGTGCGGGCGAATGCGTGGATCTTCGCGGCGCGGTCAGCGGTTCGCCATACGAGCACCGCTTCGGACGGGGTAAGGTCGGAGAACGGCACGACGCGATCGGAGGTCCTTTGTAGTGCTCGAGGAAGCTCGTGACGGTGGGGTGGACCTGCTCGCCGGTCGCGACGCGCATCAGCGCCTCCTCAAAGGTGCGTCGGGCCACTCGGCGAAGTCGCACGCCGGAGGGCGTCACGGGCGGGATGAGCGCATCCATCATCTCGCGGTTGAGGGCGGGCACGTCGGTCACGGGATAGTCAGCGAGGTCCTCGTAGGTGACCGATTCGCGCTGGGCGAGCGGGTGGTCGGGGGCGGTGATCAGGACGCGCTCGCCGCGCAGCACGAGCGGGCCGACGGTGAACTCCGGCGGGCTTACCGGCAGCCAGCAGGCGATGATGTCCGCGTCGCCGGCGCGCAGCCAGTCGAGATAGTCGCGCTCGAGCCCGGTGTCGACGTAGGTCACGGTGCAGCCGGGGTGGCGGGCTTGGAAGACCTCGATGATCTCGGCCATGTGCGTGCCGAGCAGCGCTACCGAGTACGCCCGATCCGGGGCGTTCCCGTGACGCCAGCGGCCGCCTCGCGCGTCTCCTCCAACACTTGCTGCAGTTGCTCGTAGACCGGCGTGATCTTGATTTGCGTCTCCTCGCCGAGCGGGGTGAGCCGCACGCGGCGGCTGGTGCGTTCGAATAGTCGCCCGCCGATCCGGGCCTCGAGCGTGTTGATGATCTGGCTGACGCGGGAGCGGTTGATCTGCAGGCGCTCGGCGGCGCGGCCGAAGTGAAGCTCCTCGGCGACCGTGAGGAATACGCGGATCTCGCGCAGCTCAACCTCAGGCGGCATCGGTTAGGAACCGTACATGGTCCGGTGAGCTATTGGGTCTTGTTCGGGCGGGCGCTTCGAGTCATCTTGTGTTCGGCAACTGGGTCTCTCGGTGAGTCCCGTCCGGTGAATCGTCTGATGCCCATCACTCCACATATCGTCGTTCAGGGTGCCGAGCGTGCCGCCGCCTTCTACGGCGAGGCGTTCGACGCCGAGGAGCTCACTCGCATCCCCATCCCCGATGGACGGCTCATGTCGGTTCAACTGCGTATCGGCGATGGCATGCTGCATGTCGCTGACGAGTTCCCCGAGATGGGCGTGCTCGCTCCGCCGTCGGTCGATGGAACTGCGGTGGTCCTGGCCCTGCGGGTCCTCGATGCCGAGGCGGTGTTTGCGCGGGCGGTGGTGGCCGGCGCCACGGTGCGTCAGCCGCTCGCGGACATGTTTTGGGGCGAGCGCCATGGTCAGCTGGATGATCCGTTCGGGCATCGCTGGAACGTCGGGCAGCATCTGCGGGATGTGCCACACGACGAGATCGTGGCCGCGGCCGCGCGTGTGTTCGCCTGAGATGCGCTACCGGCTGCTGGGGAGCACGGGCCTTCGCGTCTCCGAGCTGTGCCTCGGAGCGATGGTGTTCGGGGATCAGCGCGGGAGCTGGGGCGCGTCGCGCGAGGAGGCCGCGGCGATCGTCAAGCGCTACGCGGACGCGGGCGGGAACTTCATCGATACCGCCAACCACTACGCCGGCGGCGAGAGCGAGCGCATCGTCGGCGAGCTGATCGGTCCCGACCGCGACCGCTGGGTGCTCGCGACCAAGTACACGCTGAGCGCCTACCGGGATGACCCTAACGCTGGTGGCTCGCACCGCAAGAGTCTGCGCCGCGCGATCGACGCGAGCCTCGAACGGCTGGGGACCGACTACATCGACCTGTACTGGGTCCACATCTGGGACGCCTTCACACCGGTGGCGGAAGTCGTCCGCGCACTCGACGACCTGGTGCGATCGAGCAAGGTGCTCTATGTCGGCATCTCGGACACCCCGGCCTGGATGGTCTCGCGTGCCGTCACGCTTGCTCAGGAGCGCCGGCTGACGCCCTTCTGCGCGCTACAGGTGCCCTATAGCCTCATCGAGCGGACCGTCGAGCGCGAGCTGCTGCCGGCCGCGCGCGCTCTCGACCTCGCCGTGACCGGGTGGGCGCCACTCGGCGGGGGGCTGCTCACCGGCCGTTACGGCTCTGACCGAGAACGTCCCACCGACAGTCGTCTAGCGGGCATCGGCGGCGCACACGAGAAGCGAGCCCTGTCAGAGCGCAACCTCGCCGTCGCCGACGCAGTCAACGCAATCGCTGACGCACGCGGTGCGAGCGCCAGCCAGGTGGCGCTCGCCTGGGTGCTCGCGCAGCAACAACGCGCCGTGACGATCCCGATTGTCGGTGTGCGGACAGACGCCCAGTTCGCTGACAACCTCGGCGCGCTCGAGGTCGAGCTCGCTCCGGCTGAGATTGAGCGGCTCGACGAGGCCAGTCACGTGCCGCTCGGCTTCCCGGGCGACTTCGGCGGCGCGACCCTCGCCTACGGCAACACATTCGACCTCATCGACGACCACCGCAGAACCGTCGATCCCCTTGTCTGAAGTCCCGGAAGGACCCTCGGCCGTCGACGAGCGCGTCCGCCGCGCGCTGGAGAGCGATCGCACGATCGACATCACGACAACGGGTCGGCAATCCGGACAGCCGCGCCGGATCGAGATCTGGTTTCACAACCTGGGCGGACGAATCTACATCAGCGGTCTCCCAGGACCCCGCAACTGGTACGCAAATCTCGTGGCGGATCCCGAGTTCGTTTTCCATCTCAAGGAATCCGCGCGCATTGATCTCCCCGCCCGTGCTCGCCTCGTGACCGATCTGACCGAGCGTCGCCGCGTACTGCGCGAGCTGCTTACCGGCATCGGACGAGAAGACGACTTTGAGTCCTGGCTCGCGGCAAGCCCGATCGTCGAGGTCGAGCTTCTGAAAGCTTGACCATCCTCGGCGGCTACCGGCGCGGCCGCGATGGGGCCGCGCGGACGTCAATACCCGGGCGCGAAGCAGGTGTGAGTGGGCCGCTCGTGTCGCTTAGTTTCCTTCGTCGGAGCGCCAGGGGGGTTGCGGCGGCGCTGAGATGAGCGCGCGGCGCAGGAGGGTCAGCAGCTCGCGGCGCTCCGCGACGCTGAGCCCGCCGAGCACCTCGTCTTGGACTTCGGCGACGAGTCGTCTGGCTCGCTCGAGGGTGCGCCGACCCTTGGGCGTGATCGCGACCTCCCACGCGCGGCGATCGCCTGGGCGACGGCGGCGCTCGGCCAGTCCTGCGCTTTCGAGCTCGTTGATCAGCTTGACCATGGCGCTGGGGTCGATGCCCATGTCGGCGCTCAGATGCTGCTGGATAGCCCCTTCGCGCGCGCCGAGCACGTTCAGCAGCGCGAACAGCGCCGGCGTGAGACCGACGGCATCGAGCGCCTCCTCGGTGCGCGTATGGAAAGCCCGCCAGAGGCGGAAGAACATTTGGCCGGCGAACTCGGCCACCTCGATGTCGCTCGACCCGGACGGTGTCATGCCTCGTAGCTTGACAGATTCTATGGATCCGTGCCATCATAGTGCTTATCTATGATTGTGGCGCACCAATATCTGCAGGTCTTGGGCACGACCGAACCGGGTCAGGGCCGACCCGACCCACGAGCATGCAGCGGCCACGCCCGGGGCTTCCCATCCAGCTCCGTCAGGAAAGGACCCGCAATGCCCTTGATCGAATCGATCACCCTCGATGTTGCCGACCCCGCCGCCGCGAGCGCGTTCCACGCGGCCGCCTTCGCCGCGGACCGTCACGTCGGCGTACGCGCCGCGGACGCGCCGACGAGCGGCTTCCGGGGGTTCGCACTGTCGCTCGTGGTGTCCCAGCCCGCAACGGTGGACGAGCTGATCGGTGGCGCCCTCGCCGCCGGCGCTCGGGCGCTGAAGCCGGTCAAGAAGTCGTTCTGGGGCTACGGCGGGGTCGTCGAGGCGCCGGACGGGACGATCTGGAAGGTCGCCACCTCGGCGAAGAAGAACAGCGGCCCGGCCAACCGGCAGCTCGACGACATCGTGCTCCTGCTCGGAGTCGCCGATGTGGCCGCGAGCAAGCGCTTCTATCTCGACCGCGGGCTGACGGTGAGCCGAAGCTTTGGCCGCAAGTACGTCGAGTTCGCCACCGGACCGGTCAAGCTGGTGCTCTACGGACGCCGCGCGCTGGCCAGGGATGCCAACGTGTCCCCGGACGGCAGCGGATCGCACCGGATTCTCATCACCGGCGATGCCGGCTCATTCAGCGACCCGGACGGTTTCGCCTGGGACGCCGCAGGGGCCCATGACGAGCGTCCGACCGCGGCCGCGTCCGCGCCGGTCCCGCAAACGGCCTGACCCGCATCACAAAAATGCGCCGCCATCCGGCGATCGCCCGCACGACCCAGACCGACCAGGAGGTTCCTATGACCCCAAGCCAGACGCCACGGAAGCCCGTCAGGACCACGACCGCACGCAAACGGAGCACCGACGGATTCACCGCCGAGGAACGAGCGGCGATGAAGGAGCGCAGCCAAGAACTGAAGGCGGCCGCGCGCGCCAAGAACGACCGGGCGGCCGGAGAGAAGGACGTGCTGGCCAAGATCGCCGAAATGAGCCAAGCGGATCGCGCGATCGCCGAGCGGGTGCACGCCATCGTCACAGCCCGCGCACCGGACCTCTCACCGAGAACCTGGTACGGGATGCCCGCCTACGCCAAGGACGGCAAGGTCCTCTGCTTCTTCAAACCAGCGCAGAAGTTCAAGACGCGGTACGCGACGCTCGGCTTCAGCGACACGGCAAACCTCGACGAAGGCCCCATGTGGCCAGTCGAATTCGCTCTCAAGAAGCTGACCGTCACCGAAGAGAAAACGATCAGCGCCCTCCTCGAGAAAGCGATGCGCTGAGATCGTCCGCGGCATCGCGCCCGTCCTACAGCCCGGCACAGCTTGGCAACACAAGTGCCGGGACGTAGGCCGGCACCCGTCCCTCGCTGCGACCGGAACCAAAGACCGCGCTCGACCACGCCCCGACGCCCCGCCGAACAGGCGCCGGCAACTCGTCACGCAGCCAGGCCGGCGCCGCCGACGGGCACACACCTGCGCGGACACGAACCCAGGAGTCCCCTCAGCAAACCTGAGCGACGTGCTTCTCGCCAAGGGCGCCCCGCGAGAATCTCGCGGGGTGGTGAGAGCAGGTGCCGGCTGAGCCGGAGGGGCCGCGCAGCCGGAGCGGGTCGTTCCTCACAGCTTGCGCAGAGCCGCTCGCCGGAGGTCGAAGCCGACAACGACTTCTATTTCGCGCCCGTCACCAGGATGCGGCCTCGTGGCGAATGCGGGACGACGGGCGCATTAGGCTAGGCGCCGGCCCCGCTTTCGAGGTTGCAGGTGACTTGACCGTCGACTTCGGTGGCTGCCCAACGATCGTTCAACGAGCCACCGGCCGTGGCATCAGCCATTTAGTCGGCCGCGTACTCGTCGTGGCGGCGTAGCCACGTCTGGAACGCATCGCCCTCGTCGCGGCCTTTCGGCGCCCGGTCGAGGATGGGGTAGTAGCTCATCACGAACTCGACCCCGCGAGCCCCGCTCGAGTAGGTGTGGTACACGGTCCCGGCCTCCAGGACGAAGGAGCTGAAGCCGGGGCTTTCGGTCAGGTAGCCGAATATGTTGGTGCCGGTCGCGCGGGCGTTGTGCTCGACAATCGGTGGGAGAGAGTCGAGGATCGGCGCGATCGCTTCGCGCGTCTTCTCGGCGGTGCTGGAGAACCCGAGGTCGAGGTTGAACTCGCTGTCTGCCGTCGATGACCACGGTAGGCTCCAGCCCATGCGCCGCTTGTAGGCTTGCAGTGTCTCGAGCGGCGCCGACGACACGAACAGCATCGTCACGTCGCGCGCGTTCAGGTGCGGAATGATGCCATCGACTGCGTCGGCGATCGACGAGTTGGTCGGACAGCCATCCTTGTAGGTCGGGCCGTACATGAAGTGGTAGACGAGCAGCTGGGTGCGGCTGTCGAATAGCTCTGTTAGCGTGCGTGTGCCGTTGTCCGTGTCGAGCTGGTACTCCTTGTCGACCCGAACCCAGGGAAGCTCTCGGCGCTGACGGGCGAGCTCATCACCGATCCGGGTGTGCTCCTTCTCGCGCTGCAACAGTGCGGCGCGAGCGGCCAGCCATTCTTCACGCGTTCCGGTCTTGTGATCGGTCATCTTTCGCTCCTTGTTTTGTGTTGTCAGCGCTTTGGCGTAGCGCACCATCGGTGAGGTCTCGGACCGGTAGCGCCCGTGCGCCGTCGAGCGCGCGGCGAGGTAACCGTGCTTGCGTACGGGGTGGCGCGTTCTGCGACGAGGGTCGCGTTCTCGCGTTCGAGCGCCTTGGCCGGAGCGCTGTACCAGCCCGGGGCCGGCGGCCTTGACCTCGGGTCGCGGAAGATCTCCCCCTCGCGAGTCTCGACTCGGTTGAGGATGCGTTGCGCGACGGACGCGCAGCACGGCATGCACGCTCACGCCGCGGCTCGAGAGAAGCGCTGCTCAGCGGTGCTCTCAGGGCGTGAGGACGATCACCGGGATTATGCGCCCGGCCTTCTGTTCGTATTCGCTCAGCTGCGGAGCGTTCTCGACCGAGGCTTGCCAGAGGCGACCGCGTTCGTCCTTGGACGGTTCGCTTGCGCGCACCGGGATCAGTTCCGCCCGCCCCTCGATCATGGTTTCGGGCTGGGCCTTGAGGTTGTGGTACCAGCCGGGGTTGGTGGGCGCCCCACCATTGGAGGCACACACGATGTACCGGTGGCCGTCGGTCACGAACCCGAGGGGCGCGATCCGCTGTCGGCCAGATTGCGCGCCCGTGTGGTGGAGCAGCAGCAGCGGCGTTGATGCGAAGACGCCGCCGACGCGGCCATGGTTGGCGCGGAACTCCTGGATGATCCGCGCGTTGAAATCCGCCGGCGAGGGCATGGGGCCTCCTTTCGATCCGATCGCGCGTCATGCCGACGCGGGGCCGTGGGTTTCGTACTCGTCGTGGCGGCGCCACCACGGGCCGGTCTCGTTGCGACCCAGCGGTGCGCGGTCGACCCACGCATACATGCCCCACAGGGCGTCCACGCCGCGCCGGAGCGTCGAGTAGGTGTGGTAGACGACCCCGTCCTCGAGCGCGAACGCGCTCATCCCCGGCGCCTCCTGCAGATACGTCGCCCAGCCGACCCCGGAGACCGTCGCCAGCCCCTTGACCCACGGGCTGTCGTCTGCGAGCGCCAACGACGAACGCATATCGATCGTGCGGAAGTTGTCTTCAACCGCTCCCGAGCGCAGCGCCTCGGCGGTATGCGTCACATGAAAGTCGTAGTTGAAATCACCGTCGCCCGATGACGCCCACGGAACGCCCCACCCCATCCGCTGCTTGTACGCCTCCAGCTTCGCCAGCGGGGCCCGCGACACCGCGTAGAACGAGACGTCGTGCGCGGCCAGGTGCGCGACCGAGCCGTTGAACCCGTCCGCGATCGCCGAACAGGACGGGCACCCGGCCGTGAACTCGGGACCGAACATGAAGTGATAGATCAGCAGCTGCGAGCGTCCCGCGAACAGGTCCGACAGCGACGCCGTCCCCTGGTCTGTCTCGAACTGGTAGCGCTTGTCGACCGCGACCCACGGCAGCTCCCGGCGCTGTCGCGCGAGCTCATCGCCGCGCCGCGTCAGCTCCTTCTCGGCCTCGAGCAGCTCCAGCCGTGCGGCCACCCATTCCTCGCGCGTCCCCACCTGGTGATCACTCATTGGTGTCACTCCTCTGGTTCGTTGACCTGGTCACCGGTGCCCGGCGTCCCGCCACCCGCCCCGGGCCGCCGGCCACATCGAATTGGCCCATCGACACGGCCCGGCGGCGCGCCTCAGCGGCGCTGCGCCCAACCGCGCCGGCTCGGCCGCCGGCCATCACGCGGCCTGCTCTCGTGCTCGATGGCTGGGGCAGGTAACCGGCCCTGACACGGCGCCACACCCGACCGCTCGCCGGCCGGTCTGGGCCGGCGCCGTGTCCCTCCCATCTCTCACGCGGCGAGCCCCGCCGGCACGAACGCCGCGTTCTCGCGCTCCATCGCCTTGGCCACACCCTTGCGCCAGCCCTCCGCGGCTTGCGCTGACATCGGGTCGGGGAAGATCTCCTCGTCGCCGTTCTCGACGCCGTCGAAGATCGCTCGTGCGACCGCCTCAGGGGAGGACTTCGGGATTTCGAAGCCGGCGGTCATGTCGGTGTCCGTCGGGCCGGTCAGAACGGCGTGAACGGACACTCCGCGCGCGGCCAGCAGTGCGCGCAGCGACTGCGTCATGTTGAACGCCGCCGCCTTGGCGATCGCGTATGCCGGGGTGAGCGGCAGCGGCGCGATTGCCATCAGCGACACGTTATTGACGATCGCTCCCCGCGATTCGATCAGCACCGGCAACAGCGCCTGCGTGACGGCCCACGGGCCGAACAGGTTGACTGCGAGGCTCTGCTCGAGCGGGGCGCGATCGCTGAGATCGTCATACGGAGCCACGCCGGCGTTGTTGATCAGGATGTCCAGCGACTGGACGCGCTCAGCAGCCGCGTGGATCTGACGCTCGTCGGTCACGTCCAGAGTGACCGGCGTGACGCGCGGATCCGGGTGCGACAACGGCTCGCGCGTGCCGGCATACACCCGCCGAGCGCCTCTGCTCAGGGCTTCCTCGACCAGCGCCTTCCCGATCCCGCGGTTGGCTCCGGTGACGAGTACTGTTTTGCCTTCGATCGTCATTACATCCTCCTGGGTGTGGTGGGCCATCCGCGGGCCGCGGAGATCCTGGTTTGTGTGTGGTCTTGTGTGGAGCGTCCGAAGGGGGCTAGGCCGTCTCCAACCCGGTCTACTCCGCGCCTCGCGCGATCGGGTCCTGGGACGCAAGCGCCGACGGCGTTCCCTGGCGAGCGGGTGAGCGGGGAGCGAGGTCGCCCGGCTGTCGGCGGAGCAGCGTTACCGCAGCGACCGCGCCGAGCAACGCGAACAGCGCGCCGAACTCAAACGCGGTGCTGAAGCCATCGGTCAGGGCCCGCGCGCCACCGAACGCGTCTGCGCGGGTGGTGGAGGCGGCGATCGTCGACAGCGCGGCGAGCCCGAGGGCGCCGCCCATCAACCGTGAGGTGTTCAACAGTCCCGACGCCAGGCCGCTGTCAGCCGGATCGACACCCTGGATCGCCACGATCGTCGAGGCCACGAGCGCGAGCCCCAGCCCAATGCCGACCAGCCAGCCGCCGGGCAGGACCGAGCCGGCGTAGGAGCCACCGGGCGCGACGCCTGTCAACAGCAACATCCCGGCGGTCGAGCTCAGCATCCCGACCGTTAGCACCGAGCGGGCCCCGAACCGCGCGACCAGACGCGCTGCCAGCGACGAGGCCGCGAAGATTGACAGCGTGATCGGCAGGAACCCGAGGCCGGCCTGGATCGCGTCGTAGCCGAGCACCTGCTGCATGTACAGGGTGAGGAAGAAGAACAGCGGGAAGAACGCCGCATACAAGAGCATCACGACCAGGTTCGCCGCCCGCAGCTGGCCGATCCCGAAGACTCGCATCGGTATCAGCGGGGCGCGGGCGAACCGAGCCTCGACCAGCCCGAACACACCCAGCAGCGCGACCCCCGCCAGCAGCGGTGTGAGCACCCGGAGCGAGCCCCAGCCGTGCGCGTTGGTGCGAACGATCCCGTAGGTGACGCCGACTAGCGCCGTGATGATCAGGATCGCGCCAGCCGCATCGAAGCGGCGCTGGCCGCCGCTTGGCGCCATCGCAGGGATCGCGCGGAGAGCCAGCGCAACGATCAACGCGCCCAGCGGCAGATTGACCAGGAAGATCGCCGGCCACCCGAACGCCTGCGTCAGGATCCCGCCGAGCAGCGCCCCGGACGACGCGCCGAGCGCCGCCATCGCGCCCCACAGGCCAACCGCGCGGTTGCGCTCCGGGCCCGCAGGCAGCGCCGCGGCGATGATCGAAAGCGTCGCGGGCGATACCGCCGCGCCGGCAGCGCCCTGGATCGCGCGGGCTCCGATCAGAACCGTCTGCGAGTCGCTCACAGCGCACGCCAGCGAAGCGAGCGCGAATGAGGCCGTGCCCGCGAGGAACACCCGGCGGCGGCCGAGCAGGTCAGCCGCCCGGCCACCGAGCAGCAACAACCCAGCGAACGTGATCGTGTACGCGTTTACTACCCACTGCAGCCCCGTCGTCGAAAACCCCAGGCCGCTACGGATCGTCGGCAGCGCCACATTGACGATCGACACATCCAGGATCACCATGAACTGCGCCAGGCACACGACGAACACCAGCGCGCCGGTCGAAGACGGGCGCGCCGCATTCGCGAGCGAGGCGATGGCGTTTGTCCTGCGTCTGCTCACAGCGACCTCCTTCTCTTGTCGGGGCGTAGAGGAGCGTCGCGCCTAGCAGGCGGGATGTGAAATGCCTGTCCAGCATCTCTTCAGCGCTTGCCGGCATGACCGGCCGCTGCTGGCCGCGCGGCTAGATCCAGCCGAGGGCGTCTGCGATCCCGATCGCCGCGTCGAGCATCCGATCGACCGCCGGGGAGCGGTTGCGGCTGCGGGCGAGCACGCTCACCTCGAAGCTCGCGGACGGAAGGAGCGGCAACCAGCAGAGCTCGTCCGGCAGCCCGCCGCGCGCGGATTCCCCGATGATCACGACGGCCTTCTCGCGCGCGACGGTGTCGTAGCCCAGATCGAAGCTCAGGGTTGGCTTTAGCAGTTGGGGCTCAACACCCTGCTCGCGGTACAGCCCGAGCACGGCATCGTAGTGGCCTGGGTTGGCCTCGCGAGGGTGCAGCAACAGGGTTTCATCCGCCACCTCCGCCAGGCTGACCGCAGAGTGGGATGCAAGCCGATGGTCGCGGCGCAGCAGCAGTCCCTGGCGCTCGTGGCGGATCGCGCGCGCCTCAAACCCCGGATCCCGCGGAGGGAAGCGGACGAGCCCCAGATCGATCGAACCGTCGCTCACAGCCGCGACGATCTCGCCGGCCGTCTTGAGCGCTGTCTTGATCGTGATCCCCGGATGGCTCTCCGCCAGCGCGTGCAACAGCCGTGGTGCCGTCTCATAGCTGGAGCTCGCTCCGTAGGCGACCACCACCTCCCCGCGCTCACCCATCCCGTAGGTTCCGGCTATCCGCGAAAGCTCGCCGGCGGCGCTCAGCAGCGCCGGTCCGCGCTCGAGCAAGAACTCGCCCGCCTCGGTCAGCTCAAACTCGTGCGTGGTGCGGTGCAGCAACTCGACCCCGAGCTCCTGCTCGAGCAGCCTCACCTGGCGGCTGAGCGCAGGCTGCGCGACATGCAACCGCTCCGCCGCGCGCGTGAAGTTCCGCTCCTGCGCGACCGCGAGAAAGTACTGCAACCGGCGGAGATCGATCACCGCGCGGATGCTAAACGCGCCGACGGCGACCGGCGGCGGGCCGATCGCTCCGTCCGCCCGCGTATAGCCCAGACGTCAAGATCGGACGTGCGGTTGAAGGACGGAGGGGCGGTGATACCGCGCTCCACTAAAGAAAGCGCAACCCGGTCTTTCACATCCTCGGCGCCGCGGCATAGCGTGCAGGAACCATGCAATCGAAACTACTTCCACTCCTCCAACACGACACCGAGAATCAGCCGGAAAGGTTGCTCAGCGAAGAGGTCGTCTTTCACGGCCCCACCAGGGACTACCGCGGGCGCGCGGATGTGGCCCACATCCTGATGACGATCGGCACGGTCTTGAACGAGATCGAGCCCCACCGCCAACTCGTCGCCGACTGCCAGGTGCTGACGATCATCACCGCCGCCCACAAACAGCACCGCATGACCGGGGTGCTAGACGAGACCCACGACCCCCTCGGACGCGTCGAACACGCGACGCTTCTACTCAGACCACTGTCCACGCTGCTCGACGCCATCACCGCGATGCGCGAGGCGCTCGAACGATCACCGCTCCCAAGCACGCTCGCCGACTGAAGCAGATGAACCAGCCCAGAACGGCAGCCGCTTACGGCACGTTCTGCATGGCCCGTTCCGCGTCGGGACTCGCACGGTCAGACCCCACGCTAGCGTGTGAGGGGTGTCGAGTGCCATCACCCCAGAGCGGGCAGACGTACTGCGCGATCGCCTCGGCCGCGTCGGAGTGTGGCTCGGCGCGATTGCGCTGATTCCAGCGGAGCAGGAACGCGCTGCGATTGCGAGCATCGAGGAGCTCGGCTATGGGGCGGTCTGGTTCGGCGAAGGGCCCGCCAACCGCGAGGCGCTTTCACACGCGGGGATGTTGCTGGCTCACAGCGAGCAGATCATCGTGGCGACCGGGATCGCGAATATCTGGGCCCGTGACGCAGTCGCGGCGATCAACGGGGCGAACGCCCTCAACGAGGCCTACGACGAGCGCTTCCTGCTCGGCCTCGGCGTCAGCCACGCACCAATCGTCAACCCCCGCGGCCACACCTACGCCAAGCCTGTGGCGACGATGCGGGCATACCTGGAGGCGATCGACGCGCATAGCTACGCCGCGCCGGCGCCACCGCATCGGCCTGCGGTGGTGCTCGGAGCCCTGCGAACGAGGATGCTCGAGCTCGCGCGAGAGCGCACGGCCGGCGCACATCCATTCTTCGTCCCTCCCGCGCATACGGCCCGGGCGCGCGCGGTGCTCGGGCCGGTTCCGCTGCTCGCGCCGCAGCAGGTCGTCGTGCTCGAATCCGACCCCGCCCGGGCGCGTGAGATCGGACGGCGGCACATGGCGGGCTACCTGGGACTCCACAACTATCTCAACAACCTGCGCACACTCGACTTCGACGACGCGGACTTCGCGGCGGGCGGCAGCGAGCGGCTGGTCGACGCGATCGTGGCCTGGGGTGACGCGGAGGCGATCGGAAAGCGCGTGCGCGAGCACCTCGACGCGGGCGCCGACCACGTCGCTGTTCAGGTCTACGCCGAGACCGCAGCCGCCGTACTGCCCCATCTGCGGCAACTCGCGGCGACGCTACTCACGCTGTAGTCGCACCTACGAGGGCGCGATCCGCTCCCCGAGCGCCCGAGCGATGCCTCGACAGACGACCGTGCGTTACCCGTGGCGAACCGAAGAAGAACCGACGCCGCGGTCGCCGCTTCAGGCGGGGCGACGCGAAGGGTCGGCGAGCCCAGTGAGCATCGCCGACCCGCTCGGGCGCCATCTATCGTCAGATCTGCGACCTGCGGGTCGCGATCCCGCGGCGGAGAGTCGCTGTGAGCGATCCGCGATCGCGCGCGAAGGGAGCGGACCGCTGGAGGTGCAACGAGGGTCGGGTCAACGTCTGAGAGGAGGTCCGGACCGAGCCGCGGTCGTGGCAATGGTTGCCGCGTGGGTTCGCTCGGCTGCGCTATCTCGCCTCAGGGATCGCGCCGACTGCTTGCCAGCGCAGGAGAGAGGGCGATCGTGTCCTCGAGTCGTCGGGCGCCGAGGTCTCCGGGATGTGCAGCGCATGGCGCTGTGCCGGCGGGATCAGGCGCCAGCTGGAGGTTCGGGTTCAGGGTTCCGGCGGCCAGGCCGCGCGCTTGTGTCGAATGGCTGCTCCATCCTCGCCGACGCTGCAGTCTCGGCGAGGCTGCTGCTGTCCGCGCTTAGCGCGTCTCAGCTCGGCGCGAATAACGTGCTCGTCGCGAACGAGAAGCAGGACTGCCGCGGCTCGCCCAACCCCGTGAGTACAGCTACTCGCTCTGCGGAGCGGATCGCCGGGCCTAGCCGTGCTTATGCTTGTGCTTGACCTTGGCCTTGAAGACGATCGTCTTGGTGGTGACGGTGCGGCCGTTGTCGGTGACGGTGAGCTTGACGGTCAACCGGTGCTTCTGGGCCAGCAGGCGCCGGCCGGTCCGGTTGAGCGTAATGCGGACGTTCTTGCTCTTGCCGGCTTGGATGGTGACCTTCTCGCTGCCTAGGACGACGGTCTTGGCGCGTGGTTTGGCGCGGTGCGATTTCGCAGCGGTCGCGACGCTCGATGTCTGAGCGTTGGCCCCCTCCTCGCCCGTCAGGAGGACGAGCAGCTCACAGAGTTCGATCTGTACACCGAGTCCCCCTGCCGTCGAGCCGATGCATCCGACCGTCATGATCGCGGCGTCTCCGTTGACGCTCGGCTGGCCGACGTGCGGCACCGGTGGCGGGCCGCTCTCGGTGCTGCTCGAGGTCGTCGAGGTCTTGCTCGACGACGACCCTCCTTTTGTGGTCGGGCCGAGCACGGTGTAGGTGGCCGACTCAGCTGGGCTCGTTGCCTGCGCTCGCACGGCGTCCCGGGCTTCCCGGACCCGAACAGCAACGGCGCGATCGACAGCGCCAAGTTCGACCCCACCTCTCCCGCGTTTCAAAGGGCGAGCGCGGCCTGCAAGTCACTGCAACCATCCGGACCGGTCGCCGCTGCGCCGGGTGCGCCCTGACGCCTCGACCGACACGAGAAGCGTGAGCGAACCGCGAAATAGCCGACGCCACCCCGATCGGCGCCATCGCCGGCTAATACCCGCAATCCCTCGGCGCGCGGCCTCACCGACCGAAGAGCCCCGGACCCACCAACGCCCGACCCCACACGCGCGAGCACAAATGCGGGTCTCGCCCTGCCACGTGCCACGCACCTGCTCGTCGCCAGTTGCACGACCGCAGGAGACAGGAGTCTGCAGCGCTGACCCGCGGCTCTGGCCTTGCGCCGAATGCGGAGGCGCCGGTCGGCGGCGCTCATCATGCGGGTTTCTACCAAGGTTCCCGGTGCGCAAGACCGATGCGGGCGGCGAGCGGGCCTGGGAGGCTCGCTCGCAGCATGACGACCGATGGAACCATGACGGCGGGTCGCGCATCCGCTGTCGGTGTGCCGTCGTCAGAGGCGCCCGGCGTACGCCGCTGGGCGGTGCTGTCCGTGCTGTGCCTCGCCGTCCTGGTCGTGAACGTCGACATGACGATCCTCAACGTGGCGCTGCCAACGCTCGTGCGCAAACTGAACGCGACCTCGAGCGGCCTGCAGTGGATCGTCGACGCCTACGCCATGGCCTTCGGTGGGTTGTTGCTGGTGGCGGGCAGCCTGGCCGATCGCCTCGGGCGCAAGCGGATCCTGCTGGCCGGCTTCTGCACGTTCGCGGCCGGGTCGCTCGGGGCCGCGCTGTCGGGCTCGGTCGGAGTGCTGATCGCCTGGAGGGCGGTGATGGGGGCCGGGGCTGCGATGACCATCCCGGCCGGCCTGTCGACCCTGGACAACGTGTTTCCAGATCCCCACGAGCGCGCGCGAGCGATCGGCGTGTGGGGTGGGACGATGGGCGTAGGGATCGCGCTTGGCCCGCTTGCGGGCGGTCTGCTGCTTTCACGGTTCGCGTGGGGTTCGGTGTTCCTCGTCAACGTGCCGCTATTGATTGTCGGCGTCGTGTCGGCATGGCGGCTGGTGCCCGAGTCGCGCAATCTCGCCGCGGACAGGCCGGATCCGGTTGGCGCGGTGCTGTCGATCATCGGCGTGGGCCTGCTGCTGTGGGCGATCATCGAGGCTCCCACCCGCGGCTGGACCTCGCCTGGCGTGGTGCTGGCTGGGATCGGTGCCGCCGTGACGGTAGCCGGGTTCGTGGGCTGGGAGCGGCGCAGCGATCACCCCATGCTCAAGCTGCGATTCTTTCGCTCTCCGCGCTTCTCGGCCGCAACCGGAGCGATCCTGCTCGGGCTGTTCGCGCTGTCCGGGTCTCTGTTTGTGCTTACCCAAGTGCTGCAGTTCGACCTCGCGTTCACGCCGCTTCAGGCCGGCGTGCGGATCCTCCCGATGGCTGCTCTGGTGGCGGCCGCGGCGCTGCTGTCGACGCTGATCGTCCGCGCGGTCGGTAGCAAGGCAACCGCCACCGCCGGGCTGGCTGCGATCGCCGGCGGGTTGTGGTGGGCGGCCGTCGTATCGTCCGTCACGGCCAGCTACGCAGACCTGCTCCCCGGCACGCTGCTTGTCGGCTTCGGCGCGGGCCTGCTCATGCCCACCGCGGCGGACTCGGTGCTCGGATCGGTCCCGCGGGCCGAAGCGGGTATCGCGTCGGGGACCTATGGCGTCGCGATCCAGATCGGCGGAGCGCTCGGCGTAGCCGTGATCGGCAGCACGCTCTCGACCCGCTACCAGAACCACGTCACAGCGGCGCTCGCCTCGCACCGGGTGCCAGAGCCGGTGCTGCACACAATCACCGGTTCGCTCGGCGGAGCGCTCGGCGTCGCGAGCGCGCTCGGCGGGGTCCTAGGGACGCTCCTGGCCCACGCCGCGCGGGCCGCGTTCATGAGCGGCGTCCACCTCTCGCTTGGGCTTGGCGCGGTGGTCGCGGGTGCCGGGGCGTTGCTGGTAGTTGTGGCGCTGCCCTCGCGCGCACGTCCCGAAGACGAGGACGCCGAGCTCCCAGTCAGGAGTCCGGAGCCCGGCCTGATCGGGATCGACCAACCCGACGATTGCGCGACGTCGCATGCGCGCATCGCCAACGGCACCGTGCGTGAGCTCGCCGACCAGATTGCCCAACTCGACTCTGGTCACGAACCGAAATCGCACGCGGACAGAAGCGAGCATGGCCGACCACGGTCCGAGGCGAGGCCCGCACCGCCCCGGAAGCAGGGCCCCGCTCGCCGATAGCCCCGGTCTCGAATCTCGCCAATAGCTCGTCGCCGACAGCAAGGTCGAGAGGGGTCAGCGCAAGCCCGCCGCCCGGCGCTTTCTGACCCCGTGGGTTGGTAGACGCGGTTGGTATACGTGGCCCTCCAACGGCTGTTGTCCGGCATCTGGACCAACAGGAAAGGCGGAAAGGCCCGCTTTTGCGGGCCTTTCCTGTGAAGCGGATGAAGGGACTCGAACCCTCAACCTTCTGCATGGCAACGAGACGGCGCCGCGCGAGGCTTGCGGCCCAGGACGGCTTAGCGGTACTCGGGGTTCGGATGCCCGGGCATCGACAGGTCCCAGTTGTGCGTCGAGTTGCCCCAGGCCGGTATGCCCCCGGCGTCCTTGAGCATCCGCGCGAGGTGCAGGACGTTCCACGCCATGAAGACGGCGTTGCGCGTCGTCCAAGCGTTGCCCCGCCCGCCGCCGTCCTCGTCGAGGTAGGACGGACCGGGGCCGCCCTCCCCGACCCAGTAGGCGTCGGATTGGGGCGGGATCGTCAGGCCGATGTGCTGGAGGGCGTAGAGGACCTGACGTGCTTGCCTCCGTCCTCGTTGCCGGTCGTCACGACCCCGCCGACCTTGCCGCAGTAGGCCCACTGTGCGGCGGCGTTGACCTCGCTGGAGTAGGCGTACAGGCGCTCGATGATCTTGCGCGTGAGCGAGCTCTGATCGCCGAGCCAGATTGGCCCGGCGATGATGATGACGTCGGCCGGCGCCACCAAGTCGCGATAGATCGCCGGGAACGCGTCGACGTCGTAGCCGTGCTCGGTCATGTCGGGCCACAGGCCCGCGGGGATGTCGCGGTCGGCCGTGCGCACTTCGTCGACGCGGACGCCGAGGCCGGCGAAGATGCCGCGCGGGATCGCGAGCAGGCCATCGGTGTGGCTCGGCTCGGGCGAGCGCTTGGTCGTGCCGTTGAAGATGACCACGCGCAGGTCGTCGTAGCGCACGGGAGCGTGTTCGACACGCTCGTCGATGAAGCCCTGGATCGATTCGGGGATCGGCATCGGCGGGAGTCCTCTCGCGAGGAGCTAAACGAGGTCGGGGTCGGTGATGATCTCGACGAGCGCGGGGCCATCATGGGCGATCGCCGCCGCGAGGGCATCGTCCAGCTCGGCGATGCTTCCCACGTGCACGCCGAACGCGCCGGAGATTTTCGCGTACTCGGCGAAGTTGGGGTTGTGCAATGACGTCTGCCACACGTCCCAGTCGCCGGCGCGCTGCTCCTTGGAGATCTTGCCGAGCTGGCCGTTGTTGAGCAGCACCTGGGTGATGTTCATGTCGTGCTTGACCGCGGTCAGGATCTCGGCCATGTACTGCGCGAATCCGCCGTCGCCGGTCACCGCGAAGATGGGCCGGTCCGGTGCGGCCGCCCATGCGCCGATGGCGGCCGGATAGCCGAAGCCGATCGAGCCCAGATAGCCGGACATCAGGACCGTCTGGTCCTTCTTGCATTCGAAGTAGCGGCCGAACGAATACGCGTTGTTGCCGACGTCCACCGCGATCACCGCCCGCTCGGGAACGTGCCGTTGCAGAGCCGCGAATACGGCGGCCGAGTTCACTCCGTTCCCGCGGTCATCCTCGGTGCGGTTGGCCTTCTCGGCCCGCCAGATCGACCAGCGCTCGGCGAGCTCGGGGCGCTGGTCCTCGCGCTCGGAGCCGGCGGCTGGCAGGCCGGTGGCGAGCAGTTGCACGGTGACGGAGATCTCGCCCCACACGGGCACGGTGACGGGGTGGAACTTGCCGAGCGCGAGCGCGTCGAAGTCGACCTGGACGATCGGCTTGCCGGGGTAGATGCCGGTGTGGTTGGAGAACGATGCTCCGAGGACGAGTAGGGCGTCGCTTTCGTTCATGAACCAGCTGGCGATCGGGGTGCCGCTGCGCCCGAGCACGCCGCAGGCGAGCGGGTGGTCGTCGGGGATTTGGCCCTTGGCCTTGAAGGTGGTGATCACTGGGGCGCCGAGGTGCTCGGCCAGGGCGATGATCGCCGGCATGTCGAAGCGGGCGCCGTGGCCGATGATGATGACGGGCCGCTTCGCGCCGGCGAGCAGCTCGATGGCGTCCCGCAGCGACTCGGCGGGCGGGGCGATCTGCTGCGGAGCGATCCGGCCCTGCGGTGCGGACGGCTGTTCCTCGCCGGCGGGCAGCGTCTGCACCTCGTCGGGGAAGATCAGGTGGGCGACGTCGCGTCGCAGTATGGCGTTCTTGGCCGCCAGCGTGGCCAGCTCGGCGTGGCGGCTGGTGGGCAGCACGGTCTGGCTGAACGCGGCGACCGAGCCGAAGGCGGCGTGCAGGTCGACCTCTTGGAAGGCGCCCGGGCCGAGCACCTGCGTGTCGACCTGGCCGGTGAGCGCGATCACCGGCGAGCGGTCGACCTTGGCGTCCCACAGCCCGGTGAGCAGGTTCGTCGCGCCGGGGCCGGCGATCGTCAGGCAGGCGGCTGGTCTCCCGGTCAGCTTGCCGTAGGCCGAGGCGGCGAACGCGGCGGCGCCCTCGTGGCGGATTCCGATGTAGGTGAGCGCGCCGGCGGCCTCCTGGCGGCGCAGCGCGTCGGCCAGGCCGAGGTTGGAGTGCCCGACCATCCCGAACACGTGGCGCACGCCCCAGTTGACGAGGGTCTGCGCGATCACGTCGCTGACCGTGGTGGCGTGCGGCGGGTCGGGCGCCACTCCGATATAGATGCCGTCCTCGCGCTCCTGCACTGGGAACGTGGCCACCGAGTCGCCGAATGGGGACTCACCGGTGAGCGGGCAGTAGTCGTAGCCGTGCCACGGACAGCGCAGCATGCCCTTCTCGATCGAGCCCTCGCCAAGCGGCCCGCCCTGGTGCGGGCAACGATTGGACAGCGCGCCATAGCGGCCCTCGTAATGGGTGAGCGCGAACGTGTGGTGACCGGCGCTCACCGTCCGGACGCGGCCCTCGGGCAACTCGTCGCGCGCCGCGACGCGGTGCCAGGTCAGGGAGGAGGGCATGGGCGTGGTCGGCTCCGGCATGTCCGCACGGCCTGTCGTCTCGGCGGCGAGGCGCTCGTTACGTTCGCCCGGCACGCGCAGACTCCTTGTAACGCTCGGCGGCCCCCGCGAGACCGCGGCACCGCCACGTCCGCCCGGTGCGGTGTCCAACCAACCAACGAAGGAGAGCTGGATGGCCCAGATCGAGGAAGGCGGGGCGCCCGCCCGATACGCGACCGGACTGCGCGACAAGAACGTTCTCGTGACCGGCGGGACCTCGGGCATCGGTCAGGCGATCGCCGTGCGCTTCGCCGAGTGCGGCGCCAACGTCGCCATCAACTACCTGCGCGAGGCCGGCGAGGCGACCGACACCGAGGAACAGGTGCAAGCCTGCTCGCGGCGCGTTGCCGAGGCAGGGGTGCGCGACGTGCTCGTCGGGGGCGACGTGTCCGACGAGGACGACGTCGTGGCGATGGTCGCCTCCGCGGTCGACGGCCTCGGTGGCCTCGACGTGCTCATCAACAACGCGGGGATCCAGATCTCGCGGCATAGCGACGAGCTGTCCAGCGCCGACTTCGACCGGGTGCTGGCCGTCAACCTGCGCGGCGCCTTCCTGTGTGCGCGCGAGGCGATCCGGCACTGGCTGCAGGCGGGCAAGCCGGGCGTGGTGATCAACGTGTCGAGCGTGCACCAGCTCATTCCCAAGCCCGACTACCTCGGCTACTCGGTCAGCAAGGGCGGGATGCAGAACCTCACGCGCACGCTCGCGCTCGAGTACGCCGCCCGCGGCATCCGGGTGAACGCAATCGGCCCGGGCGCGACGGTCACGCCGATCAACCGGGCCTGGATCGACGACCCGGTCAAACGCGAGCAGGTCGAGAGCCACATTCCGATGCGGCGCGCGGGGACGGCGGACGAGATGGGAGGCGTCGCCTGCTTCCTCGCCAGCGATGACGCCGCGTACATCACGGGCCAGACGATCTTCGTGGACGGCGGCCTCACCCTGTTCCCGAGCTTTCGCGATCCGTGGTCCTCGGAATGAGCACGCCCCTCGGTCCGCCCGAGCCGGAGAACGGGACGGCGGGAGGCGAGCGCTGGTGGCCGTCGCGGTTCGGCGCCGACGACCAGATCGGCATGCTCAACCACGTCACCGACGCGAAGCGACGCGAGGCCCTGGCGCTCGTGCGGGACGGGACGCTGTACGACCTCGGACGCATCCTCGACGAGCACGTACCCGTGTTTCCGGGGCGCTCGTTTCACCAGACTCTGGTGACCACCGCCCACCACATTAACGACCGATCGCAGGGGAGCGAGCCGGACGGCCTCGGCGTGAACAAGGTCAACTGGGTCACCGAGACGATCGCGACCACGATGCAGCTCGGCACCCACGTCGATTCGCTCGCTCACCTGCAGGTCGGCGAGCGCGTCTACAACGGGTGGACCATGGCCGAGCTGGCCGAGACCTGGGGGGTGAATCGCCTCGGGGCCGAGACGATTCCGCAGGTCGTCACGTGCGGCTGGCTCATCGACGTGCCCGCCGTCCGCGGTACTGGCGCGCTCGGGCGCGGCGACGTCATCAACCTCGCCGACGTGGAGGCGGCCCTGGACGGCGCTCAGCCCGCGCCGGGCGACGCGGTCCTGTTTCACACCGGCTGGGGCGAGCGCTGGTCGGCGCCGCCGGAGTACCTCGATGGCGAGCCCGGTCCGGGACTCGCGCTCGCCCAGTGGCTGGCCGAGCGCGGCGTTGCGCTCACGGGATGTGACACTTGGAGCTATGGGCCGTTCCCGCCCGAGGATCCGGACCGACCGTTCGTCGTGCCGCAGACCCTCAACGCCCAACACGGCGTGTTCGTCGTGGAGAACCTGGACACGGCGGCACTGGCCGCGGATGGCGTCAGCCGTTTCGCGCTGATCGTCACGCATCCGCGCCTGCGGGGCGCCAGCGGCGCGTGGACCTCTCCGATCGCGCTCGTGTGAGGGGTGAGCGCGACGAGCACCGAGCACTACGACGTCATCATCGTCGGCAGCGGGGCCGGAGGCGGCACGCTCGCGTACCGGCTCGCGCAGTCGGGCAAGCGCATGCTCATCCTCGAGCGTGGTGGCTACCTGCCCCGCGAGCCCGAGAACTGGGACAGTGACGAGGTCTTCGGGCGCGAGCGCTACCTGAGCGGGGAGCAGTGGCTCGACAAGGACGGCGAGGCCTTCACGCCCCACCAGCAGTACTTCGTCGGCGGCAACACGAAGTTCTACGGCGCGATCCTGTTCCGCCTGCGCGAGCGCGACTTTGGCGAGGTCCGCCACCACGGCGGCATCTCCCCGGCGTGGCCGCTCTCCTATACCGATCTGGAGCCCTACTACGCGGAGGCCGAGCGCCTGTACGTCGTGCACGGCGAGCGGGGCGAGGACCCGATCGAGCCGCCGGCGTCCGGGCCGTTCCCGTATCCGGCGGTGAGCCACGAGCCCCGCATCGAGCAGCTCGCCCGGGACCTGGAGCGTACGGGGCACCGTCCGTTTCACCTGCCGGTCGGCGTCGACCTCGATGAGGGCGACCCCGAGGGGGGGCGCTGCGTGCGCTGCGACCGCTTCGACGGCTTTCCCTGCCTCGCTGACGGCAAGGCCGACGCACACGTGCGTTGTGTCCGCCCGGCGCTGCGCCAGGAGAACGTCACCCTGCTCACGCACGCCAAGGCGACGCGCGTGCTGACCGACGCGCCGGGCCGCGCGGCCACCGGCGTGCTCGTCGAGCGCCGCGGTGCGCAGGAGACGTACACGGCCGATCTGATCGTCGTGTCCTGCGGCGCCGTGAACTCGGCCGCGCTGCTGCTGCGCTCGGTCAGCGAGCGCCATCCGGACGGCCTGGCCAACGCGTCGGGCGTCGTCGGGCGCCACTACATGGCGCACATCAACTCGGCCGTTATCGCCGTGTCCAAGGCGCCGAACCCCACGCGCTTTCAGAAGACGCTCGGGGTCAACGACTACTACTTCGGCGCCGAGGACTTCGACTATCCCCTCGGCCACATCCAGATGCTCGGCAAGACGGACTCCGGGATCCTGCGAGCCGGCGCGCCCTGGTACGCGCCGGGCCCGGCGCTCGAATACATGGCTCGTCACGCGCTCGACTTCTGGCTCACCACCGAGGACCTCCCCGACCCCGACAACCGGGTGACCGTCGACCGCGCCGGCGCCATTCGCCTGGCCTACACCGATCGCAACCTCGAGAGCCATCGACGCCTGATCGCCAAGCTGAAGGGCCTGCTCGTACCGCTGGGCTGCCACGAGCGCCTCATCCCGCACCGGCTTCTGCGCGACCAGCGCATCCCGATCGCTGGCGTCGCGCACCAGTGCGGCACAGTGCGCTTCGGCTCCGACCCGCGCAGCTCGGCGCTCGACCTGAACTGCCGCGCTCACGACATCGACAACCTGTACGTCGTCGACACGAGCTTCTTCCCGTCCAGCAGCGCCGTGAACCCCGCGCTCACCGCGATCGCGAACGCGCTGCGCGTCGGCGACCATCTGCTCGAGCGCCTCGGCGCCCGGGTCGGGCACCCCGAGCCGGCGGCCGCGGCGTGATGCGGACTCCGCGCGTCAGCGAGACGGTCGGCGAGGGCCTGGTGGCCGGCTTCATCGGGACCGCGGCGATGACCGTGTCCAGCACGATCGAGCAGCACCTGCGCCACCGCGCCGCCAGCTCGGCGCCGGCCGACGCGACGGCCAAGGTGCTCGGCATCGGCGCCTTTGCCGACGAGCGGGCGAAGGCCCGTTTCGGCGTGCTCTCGCACTGGAGCTATGGGACGGGTTGGGGGATCGTGCGTGCGCTGCTGCACGACGCCGGACTGTCGCCGCGACTGGCCACGCTGGCGCACGCCGCCGCGGTGTGGGGCAACGAGCAGGTCATGCTCCCGGCGCTCGACGTCGCTCCGCCCCTGACGCTGTGGGGCGCCCGCGAGATCGCCATCGATGCGTGGCACCACGCCGTCTACGCGACGGCGACCGGAATCGCCTACGAGCGGCTTCGGCGGCGCTGACGGCGTGGGCCTCCGGCGACGGATCAATCGGTAACGCTCGGCGCCGTTTGGAGACTGGTTGCCGTCCGTGATCGACTACATCAATCTGCTCATCGTCGTGGCGATCGCGTTTGCGGCGCCGCTGGCGCTCGGCTTCGCTCCGAGGATTCGTCTCCCGGTCGTCGTGTTGGAGATCATCGCGGGCATCGTCGTGGGGCCGTCCGGGCTCGGCTGGGTCACCGTCGATGCGCCGATCTCGATCCTGTCGCTCATCGGCCTGTCGTTCCTGCTGTTCCTCGCCGGCCTGGAGGTCGACGTCCACCGACTGCGCGGGCCGATCCTGCGCCTGACGATCCGCGGCTTTGCGCTCTCGTTCGTGATCGCCATCGTGCTCGGCCTGCTGCTGACAGCTGGAGGGTTCGTCAAGTCACCGCTGTTCCTGGCCATCGTCCTCACGTCGACGTCGCTCGGCGTCATCGTGCCTGTGCTCAAGGACTCCAACAACATCGCCTCGGACTTCGGGCAGCTGGTCATCGCCGCGGCGTCGATCGCCGACCTCGGCACGATTGTGCTCCTGTCGATCTTCTTCTCCGGGAAGGGTTCCACCGACGTGGCCGGCAAGGTGGTCCTGCTCGGCCTGTTCGCGCTGCTCGTGGCCGTCATCGGACTGGCCATCTCCGGCGCGGAGCGCTCGCCGGGGCTGCGCGGCGTGCTGCTGCGCCTTCAGGACACCACCGCGCAGATTCGTGTGCGCGGCGCCTTCGTGCTGCTCATCGGCTTCGTCGCGCTGGCGACGAAGGTCGGCCTGGCGGCGATCCTCGGCGCGTTCGCCGCCGGGGCGCTGCTGTCGGTCGTCGACGATGACCGGGCGATGACCCATCCGCAGTTTCGGCTCAAGCTGGAGGCCGCCGGCTTCGGAATCTTCATCCCCGTGTTCTTCGTTTCCAGCGGGCTGAGCTTCGATCTGAACGCGCTGTTCGCCAGCGCCTCGACCGTCGCCCGCGTGCCGCTCTTCCTGCTCGCGCTCCTGCTCGCGCGCGGCCTCCCGGCGGTCGTCTACCGCCGCCGGATCGGGACCACGAAGGCGGTCATCGCCGGGATCCTGCAGTCCACCTCGCTGCCCTTCATCGTCGCCGCCGTGGCCATCGGCCTGCAGCTGAACATCATCACGAAGGCGACCGGTGCCGGGCTGATCGCCGCCGGCCTGTTGTCCGTGATCATCTTCCCGGCGCTCGGCCTGATGCTGCTGCGCCGCACCGATCCGGAAACGGTCATGTCGACGGAGCCCCCGACGCCGGCCAACGTCGTGCTTACCACCGACGACCGGATGCTCTGTCGGCTCCCGCAGCAGGCGACGTCCTGAGTCGCCTCAGGCGCTCGATCCCGGGCGGGGCTGCGCCGCTTCCCAGGCGGCGCGCGCCTCGGGCAGGGTGGGGTCGAAGTCCGCCTTTGTCCGGGCGAACACCTCGCCCAGGTCGGCCCACAGCTGCCACGGCGATGGGCGGCCGAAGAACCAGTATCCGACGTAGCTCTTCTCGATCTTCAGCCCGGGGGAGAGCACCAGCGTGTGCGGCACGGTCGCTCGATGGTGGGGGTCCGTGTACTCGCGGATGTCGAGCATGCCCTGTACCTCGTACTCGGCGTCGGCGAGGTAGGTCCAGTAAGCCCCGGTAGCGAGGCGCATCTTGTTGGTGTCGTGCAGGTCGTTGGGGAGCACGGTCACCAACGAGGTGAAGCCGACGGCGCACCAGCCGTGCAGGGGCAACATCTCACGCTGGTGCTGGCGCTCGCGGGGGCAGTGCTCGCCGCGCCCGAGCATCAGCACCATCGCGTTGTCGCCCTGCAGCTCGGACAGGGTGCGCGGGACGCCGTCGTCGTCGGGTAAGGTGAAGTCGGGCACGGTAACGCCGGGTACGAGTGACTTGCTCATCGGGCGGTCTCCTTGGGTCGGCGGGCGGCGCCCGGCGGGTCGGGGCGAATCCCGGGGATGTGCAGGCGAACGCGGTACACGCTGGTGAGCGCGCACACGTACAGGGTGCGGGCGTCGGCGTCGCCCCAGGCCAGGTTGTGCGGCTCCTCGGGCAGGACGAGCGCGCCGAGGCGCTCGCCGGTCGGCGCCACGATCCATATGCCGCCCGGGCCGCAGATGTAGACGTTGCCGTCGCGGTCGACCTTCAGGCCGTCGATGGCGGCCTCGCCGGCCTCGTCGGTCAGGTCGCAGAGCACGTCGCTGCCGAGCACGGCGCCGGTCCGGTCGATCTCGTAGCGGACGACCACCTTGTGCTCGAGGTCCCAGTTGCCGACGTACAGGTAGCGCTCGTCGGGTGAGAAGGCGAGGCCGTTGGGCCCGGCGAGCTCGTCGCTGACCAGCGTGACGGTGTCGTCGGCGACGGCGAACACGCCGCTGAAGGGCAGCTCCTTGGCGGGGTCCTCGAAGGTGGCGGGCAGGCCGAAGGGCGGGTCGGTGAAGAACAGCATGTCGTCGGAGCGGTAGACGAGGTCATTGGGACTGTTCAGGCGCCGGCCCTGGAAGGCGTCGGCCAGGACTGTGATGTTGCCGTGCGGCTCGACGCGGATCACGCGCCGGTTGCCGTGCTGGCACAGTGTCAGGCGCTGCGCTGCGTCGAAGGTCAGGCCGTTGGATCCGGGCTGGGCGTAGCGGCCGATGTCGTGGCCGGTGTAGCCGCTCTTGGCGCGGAACACGCTGAGTGCCCCCGGCGGCTCCCACCGGTAGATGCAGTTGGTGTTCGGGGAGCTGAACAGCAGCCCGCGGTCGGCCCACACCGGGCCCTCGGTGAACTGAAAGCCGGTGGCCACGCACTGCAGGCGCGCGTCGGACGCGACGATCGCGTCGAGCCGCCGGTCGCGACGCGTCACCGACAGCTCGGCCTCGGCCACGGTGGTGGTCTGGCCGTCCGCGTGCAGGTCGAGGGTCGCCGTGCGCATCCAGATGTAGTTCTGCGGGGCGGTCGAGATCGGCCCGTTGATCCCGAACACCGCGATCTGAAAGCGTTGCCCTCGGTGCGCGTCGGTCGTGAGCAGGACGCGGTTGGGCGCGTTGAAGCCGGCCACGACGGCGCCGCCGGTCTGGCCGATGCGGTGGCCGAGCTCGCCGTTGACCCACACCTCGGCGTAGTCGTCGATGATGACCTCGAACACGATCGTGGCGCCGGTCGGATCAAACGTGCCGATCCGGTCGGGCACGCTGAGCGCGATCCGGTACCAGCAGAAGCACACGAGGCCGCCAGCGAGGCGCAGCAGCGTCTGCTGGGGGTCAAGCGCCCGCCAGTCCGAGTCGTCGAAGTCGGGGGCCTCGGCGTGGGGCTCGATGTCGTACGTCTCGTTCGGGGTCTGGCCGGGGCCGAGGTCATCGGCGACCTCGACGAAGGGGACCCGGCGCACCTGCGCCTCGAGGAATCGCCACTGCCCGCCCACGAGCGCGGCGCCCTCGTCGGTCTGCAGGTCGATGACGGCGTCGGGCCGGGCCGGCAGCAGCTCGGCCGGCCCCGGGACGCGGACGTAGGGCGCGGCGGGCATTCAGCCGACGACCTTCACCACGAGGTACAGGAACGGGTCCGAGACGGCGGTGAACTGGTGTGGGACTCCGCTGGGGATCGCCACCACGTCACCCTCGGCGAGGTGGTGCTCGGTGGCGCCTTCCAGGGCGCTGGCGCGGCGCTCCCCGGCGGCGACCTCGTGGGCGTCGATCATGCGCCCGGCGACCGCCACGGTCGCCTCGCCGCGGACCACGTGCATTACGTCGACGACGCGTTCGTGGTACTCGGCCTCGCCGGGCGCGTCGCGCCGCCCGGCGTCGATCTTGTACGCCGGCGTGTCGAGCAGCAGGCCGCCGCGCGCGAAGGCGGCCGCGACGTCGTCGGCGGAGAAGTGGCTCGCCGCCGGCTCGGTGGCCCCGCGCAGGGCCTGCGCGCCCGTGACCGCAAGGTCTTGGTCCTCGTCGGCCGAGGACGCCCCGCTGACGCCCACCGCCCCGACCACCTGTCCGTCGACGATGATCGGCATGCCGCCCTGCAGCGGCACCGCACGCGCCAGGTGCAGCGCCGAGGGGCGGCCCCCCGAGGCCTGATCCTCGAAGTCCTTGCTTGGTCGCCGGTAGATGGCCGCCGTGCGGGCCTTGTCGCTGGCGACGCCGACGCTGGCCACCTGCGCGTCGTCGGGGCGCCAGAGGTACATCAGCTCGCCGGCGGCGTCCACGACGGCCGCCACGGGCCCGACCGAGCGTTCGCGGGCGACGCGCGCGACCGCCGCGGCCACAAGGCTTGCGCCCTCCTCGGTGAGTGCGCGCTGCTCGACGGTTGCCAGCGGGCTCGCCGCGGCCGCCACGGCCACGGCCTCGTCCTCGGCGGGCGTCTCGCCGCTGCAGCCGACGGCGCCCACGACCTCGCCGTCGACGCGCAGCGGGATGCCGCCGGTGAGCGCGCGGGCGCCGTGCAGCGCCAGCGCGCCAAGACGCCCGTTCGTCACCTGTTCCTCGATCTCGCGGCTGGGCCGCATGAAGATTGCCGCCGTGCGTGCCTTGTCGTGCGCGACGCGCGAGCTGGCGATCTGAGCGCGGGGTGTGCGCCGGAAGCCGATCAGCTCGCCCGCGCCGTCGACGACGGCGATCACGACGCGGTAGCCGTGCTGCAACGCTTTGTCCACCCCGGCCTCCAGCACGGCGTCGACGCCGGCCGGTTCGAGGACTCTTCTCGTGCGCAGGACGGCCATGGCCTCAGGCTCCTTTCGGGACGCGGTGGTCAGTCGGTGGTTGGGGCGGACCGACCGCCTCGAGCACGGCGGCCCACAGCGCGCGGTCGGCGGTGATGAACAGGAGGTTGCCCTCGGGCCCGCCGAAGCAGTGGTTCACGGCGCCGGGCAGCGCGATCTCGCCGATGAGGTCGCCCTCGGGGCTGAACACCTGCACGCCACCGAAGGCCGAGGCATAGACACGCCCGGCCTCGTCGACGGCCATCCCGTCGGGAAAGCCGGGGCTGGTGTGCGCGAACAGGCGGGCCGGGCCGAGGTGGCGGCCGGCGCGCACGTCGAAAGCAACGATGTGGTGCGGCCGGGCGACGTGAAAGCTCCCGGCCTCCTGGTTGGCGCCGCTGTCACCCACGTACAGCGTGCGCTCGTCGGGGGAGAAGGCGAGGCCGTTGGGCTTGTCCAGGCCGTCGGCGACGACGCTCAACGCCCCGGACTCCGGGTCGAGCCGGAAGACGTAGTCGCCGAGCTGCGGCGGCGGGCGAAAGCCCTGCAGGAAGCCGTACGACGGGTCAGTGAACCAGATGCTGCCGTCGCTCCTCAGGACGACGTCGTTCGGCGAGTTCAGCGCCAGCCCACGGAACGCATCGACGAGCGGCCGGCGCGCCCCGGTGGCGGGGGCGACCCGCGCGATCGCCGCCGGGTTGGCGTGCGAGCCTTGCTCGCAGACGACCAGCTCGCCGTCCGGCGAGCGGGCCATGCCGTTGGCCTGGCGGGCGTCCCCACAGACGAGCGAGATCCGTTCGGGGTGCAGCGGCAGGCGCAGCCCGTCCAGCGCGAGCCGCTTGATCGCCACGAGCGGGTAGCCCGGCAGCGGAACGCTCGTCGGGGCGGGCAGCGTCGTGAAGTACAGCGCGTCCTCGTCGCCGTCGTAGACCGGGCCCTCGTGCGCGTCACAGTCGACGACGCGCACGAGCCGCGGCGCGCGACCCGTCACGGACGCGAACGAGGCGTCGTGGGCGACGAACGGATGCTCGTCGGCCTCCCTGCCCGGTGTGAGAGTGGCTGCGCGACGTGCCTGCAGGTCTCTCATCGCGCGTACGTCTGCAGGCGGCCGCCCACCGTTACAGGGGCTGGCCCGCCGCGCTGGCTCACTCCATCGCGGCGATCGCGCCGGCTCGCCCGCGGGCCTTGTCGATCTCCCACGCGGCGGTGATGAGGCCGATATGGCTGAAGGCCTGCGGGAAGTTGCCGAGCTGCTCGCCGCTGGCGGTGTCGATCTCCTCGGCCAGTAGGCCGAGGTCGTTGGCGTAGCCGACCAGCCGCTCGAACAGCGCCTCCGCGCGCTGCACCTCGCCGGCCTGGGCGAGCGCGGACACCAGCCAGAACGAGCAGATCACGAATGTACCCTCCTCGCCGCTCAGTCCGTCGGCGTTGCGCCCCTCCTGGTTGCGGTAGCGCAGCACGAGACCGCCCTCGTCGAGCCCGGCGGCGATTGCGTCGATTGTCGACCGCATGCGCTCGTCGGTTCCGGGCAGGAACCCGATCGTCGCCATCAGCAGTTGCGCAGCATCGAGCTCGTCGGCGTCGAAGGACTGCGCGTAGGCGCCGAGCTGCTCGCTCCAGCCGCGTGTTAGTACCGCCTCGCGGATGCGGTCGCGCTCGGTCGTCCAGTGCTCGACCCGGGCGTGCTCGCCGAGCTGCGGCGCGAGGTCGATCGCGCGGTCGAGCGCCGTCCAGCACAGCACCTTGGAGGAGAGGTGATGTCGAGCGGGGCCGCGCATCTCCCACATCCCGGCGTCGGGCTCGGGCCAGCGCCGGGCCGCCTCGTCGGCGAGCTCGGCCACGAATTGCTGGATCTCGGGGTGCAGGTCGCCGAGCCGCTCGCGATAGAGGTGCAGCGACTGGAGCAGCTCGCCGTATACGTCGAGCTGCGTCTGTCCCCAGGCGCCGTTGCCGACCCGTACCGGCGCCGAGTCGCGCCAGCCGCGGAGATGCGTGAGCTCGCGTTCGGACAGGTCGTGCTCGCCACCGATGCCGTACATGATCTGCAGCGAGCCCTGGCCCGCGCGCCCGCCGGCCGAGCTGGTCATGAACGACGCGAAGTTCTCGGCCTCGTCCGAGCAGGCGCCGATGTAGAGCGCCTGGAGCGTGAGGCTGGCGTCGCGGATCCACGCGTAGCGGTAGTCCCAGTTGCGCTCGCCGCCGACCGTCTCGGGCAACGATGTCGTTGGCGCCGCGACGATCGCGCCGGTCGGCCGGTAGGTCAGCCCCTTGAGCACGCGCGAGCTGAGGCGCACGAGATCGCGGTACGGGCCCTCGTAGATGTCGTGCTCGGCCTCCCACGAGCGCCAGCCCTCGGCGGTGTCGTCGATCCCGCCGGCGACGCCCTCGGGCGGGCGGGGCTTCGGCGGCGGACTCTCGACCGCCGCCCAGCGCAGCGCGAAGCCCGCCTGCTCATGCGGGCCGAGCGCGAAGCGAGCACGGAACGCCGCATCCTCGAGCTCGAGCGCTACCGTGGCGCTGACGGCGATCTGGTTCGGACCGCCGAACGTGCGTCCGCCGCCGTCGACCACGCGCAGCAGCGGGCGCACGAGGCCGTACTCCGGCCGCGGCGCCAGCTCCATGACAAGCTCGACACGCCCGCTGAGACCCTCCACGAGACGCACCAGCTCATGCGGCGCGTCGAGCCCGAGATCGTGGCCGCGCTGGCCCTCGGCGAATACGAGAGCGTCGGTGAGGCGCACCTGGCCGCTGTCGGTGGTGAACGTCGACTCGATGACCAGCGTCCCGGGCCGATAGCGTCGGGTCACGCTCGACGGGGCCGCCGGCGCGATCGCCCAGCGCCCGGCCCGCGGATCGAGGATGGCGGCGAACACGGCGGGGCTGTCGTAGCGGGGGAGGCACAGCCAGTCGATCGAGCCGGCGCGGGTGACCAGCGCCGCCGAGTTGCAGTCGGCGAGCAGCCCGTAGTCGGCGATCGGCGCGTACCCGGTGAAGCCGTCGCCCGGCGGCTCCACCGCCTTGCTCGTGTGGCCAGGCATTCCGCCTCCTCTTCGTGGTCACAGACGGGCGTGGCGTCTGCCCTGCCGGCCCATGCGTTACACGCTGGCGGGTGGGCAGTGTCTCCCGCCCGTAACGGAATGGGCCGCCGCCACGACTAGGGCGCGATGCCGCGTCCGATCCGTGCCGGTCCCCCGGAAGGAGCAGTGTGAGCACCGAGTACGACGTCGTCCTGATCGGCGCGGGAGCCGCCGGCGAGCACTGCGCCGCCGCTCTGGCCGAGGGCGGCCGGCACGTGGCGATCGTCGAGCGCGAGCTCGTGGCCGGCGAGTGCTCTTACTACGCCTGCATACCGTCCAAGACGCTGTTGCGACCCGGCGAGGCGGTCGCGGCCGCGCTGTCGGTGCCGGGCGCCCGTGAGGCGGTCAGTGCCGGCATCGACGCGGCGGAGGCGCTTCGATGGCGGGACTTCATGGTCTCCGGGTACGACGACTCGGCCCAGGCGACATGGCTGTCCGACCACGGAATCGATCTCATTCGCGGGCGCGGTCGGCTCGACGGCCCCGGCCTCGTCACCGTCGGCGACCGCCGGCTGACGGCTCGCGACGTCGTGCTCGCCACGGGCTCGGATCCGGTGCTGCCGCCGATCCCCGGGCTGAGCGACCTCGACGGCGTGTGGACCAACCGCGAGGTGACCGGCGTGCGCGACCTGCCGAGCTCCCTGATCATCCTCGGCGGCGGCCCGGTCGGCGTCGAGATGGCCCAGGCCATGGCCTCCTTCGGTGTCGCCGTCGACCTCGTCGAGGGCATGGACCACCTGCTCCCGCGCGAGCCCCGCCCCGTCGGCGAGGCGATCGCCGAGGCGCTCGCTCGCCGCGGGGTGTCGATCCACCTCGGCGCCCGGGCGAGCACCGTGCGGGGGGAAGGCGGCGGGTTCGTGGTCGCGCTGCCGTCCGGCCCCGAGCTGCGGGGAGAACGGCTGCTCGTCGCCACCGGACGACGAGCTCGCGTGGCGGACATCGGACTAGAGACCGTCGGCGTGACCGCCGAGCCCCGCGGGGTGCCGGTCGACGCGCGCATGCGCGTGGCCGACGGCCTGTGGGCGATCGGGGACGTCACCGGCATCTGGCCGCTCACCTACGTCGGCAAGTACCAGGGCCGAGTGGCGGCCGCCAACATCCTCGGTCACGACCTGCAAGCCAACTACGTCGCCGTACCGCGGGTGATCTTTACCCACCCGCAGGGCGCGGCCGTGGGAGCGACCGAGGGCGCGGTGACCGCCACCGTGTCGCTGGCCTCCGTGCCCAAGACGGCGACGTACACCCGCGACTACGACGAGCAGCCCGGCTTCCTCACCCTCGTGTCGGACGGCGAGCGCCTCCTCGGGGCTTACGGCGTCGGTCCCGAGGCCGGCGAGTGGATGCAGCAGGCGACCCTGGCCGTCCGCGCGGAGGTGCCGCTCGGCGTCCTGCACGACACGATCCAACCGTTTCCGACCTTCTCGGAGATCTTCTTCTTCGCCCTCGCCGAGCTGCGGCGCCAACTGCCCCCGGGATCGCGGTGATGGAACCCGAGCGATCGGCCCGGGAGTCGCTCGGCTGGCTGCGGGCGAGCCTCACCGCGGGCGACGTACAGGCCCTGCCCCGGGACGACGTCGAGGCGCTGCGCCCATTCGGAACCCGCGTCTTCCTGGAGACCGGGGACGTCCTGTTCCGTCAGGGCGATCGCCCGTCGCTCACCTACATCATCGAATCCGGCGAGGCCGAGCTCGTGTACGAGACCCAGTTCGAGCGGCTCATCATCGAGCTCCTCGGACCCGGCGCGGCGATCGGCTACCTGGCGGTCGTGCTCGACACCTCCTACGCCTACACGGCCGTCGCGTCGACCGATCTCGCGGCGATCGCGTTCGACAC
This sequence comes from uncultured Solirubrobacterales bacterium, assembly GCA_963819075.1. Taxonomy (GTDB): domain Bacteria; phylum Actinomycetota; class Thermoleophilia; order Solirubrobacterales; family Solirubrobacteraceae; genus CAVQBJ01. The sequence continues at coordinate 16,249 of CAWFUP010000008.1, read as the reverse complement.
GGCGACGGTGCAGACGCTGGTGGATCTGCGGCCGGAGGTCTGCTTCCGGTGGCTGCGACTCGTGGCCCAGCGCCTAGAGCGGGCCCAGCGTCGACTCGTCGAGTTCGCGGGCAAGACGGCCTTCGAGCGCGTCGTTCACTTTCTCATCAACGAGTCCGAGGAACGCGGGACGCTGGAACTGATCGTCACACAGCAGCGCCTGGCCGACGCGCTGTCGCTCAGCCGCCAGACGGTCTCCCGCGTCCTCGGTGAGCTCGAGGCTCAGCAGCTCGTCGCCCGCCGGCGCGGGCAGCTGCGGGTCACCGATCTGGACCGCCTGCGCGCGCACACGCCGCGCTGAGCAGCACGGCGCTCGTCGCCGTGTCGCGATCCTCCGCGAGAAGTGTCGGATGCGCGACACTCCGCCCAACGGGCCGCTCCGCGTCTGATTAGGTCCGCGCGATGCGACCGCCGGACACCCCGAGGCACGCGCTGTCGCGCGAGGACGTGGCCGTCGTCGCCGGTCTGCGCCGCCGCGATGACCTCGTCTACCAGACGCTGGTCAGGCGCCACCAGCGGGCCATGCACCGGGTGGCGCGCAATTACGTGCGCGATCCCGATACGGCGAGCGACGTCGTTCAGGAGACCTGGATGGTGGTGCTCCTCGGCATCGATCGCTTCGAGGGGCGCAGCGCGCTGAAGACGTGGATCTTCACCATCCTCGTCAACCGCGCCAAGACGCGCGGCGTCAGCGAGGCCCGCACGCTGCCCTGGTCGAGCCTGCGGGTGCGCGGCGCTGATGCTGACGGGAACGATGATGTCGGGAATGCCCTCGACTGGCTCAGCGACGACTGTCGGGGAACCCGTCAGCGCCCCTCCACGGCCACGCCAGAGAGGTCACCCGAGCGCCACGTCGAGGACTACGAACTCATGGCCATCATCAACGACCGGATCAGCGACCTCGCGCCGACCCAGCGCACGGTCATCGCGCTGCGAGACATCCACGGCTTCAGCGGACCCGAAGTGTGCGAGCACCTCGGGATCAGCCAGACCAACCAGAGGGTGCTACTGCACCGCGCGCGCGTCGCCGTGCGCGGCGCTCTCGTTTCGTATCTCGCCATCGATGCGCCGGCGTCGGCCGAAGTGGCCTGACTCTACGCCGAGACGACGCCGACCGCATCGCCGAGCTTCGCGTGGTCCCGGCGCCGGGATGCCCGCGCTTTTCTGGGCCACGAGTTTGGTAGACAGGGCTGGTAGACGCGCCCACTAAATCGCCTAATCGGCCGGATCGCGGCAAAGAGAAAGGCCCGCCTTTGCGGGCCTTTCTGTGAAGCGGATGAAGGGACTCGAACCCTCGACCTTCTGCATGGCAAGCAAGCCAGGGAGGTGATCTTTGGCTCTGTAGAGCCGTTTTGAGTGCGCTGGAGTGCGGTCAAATTCACGCAGATTTGCTGAGGTCGGGACATGGTCTGGGACACGGTCCGACGAGGCGGACCAGGCTCAGGCGCGACGTTTGTGCTTGACCTTCGCGTTTGTCTTGAAGACGATCGTCTGACTGTGCACTGTGCGGCCGTTGTCGGTGATCGTGAGCTTGACGGTCAACCGGTGCTTCCGGGCCAGCAGACGCCGGCCGGCCGGGTTGAGCGTGACGCGGACGTTCTCGCTCTTGCCGGCCTGGATCGTGACCTTCTCGCTGCCCAGGACGACGGTCTTGATGCGTGGTTTGGTGCGGTGCGATTTCGCCGCACCAGCGAGGTTTGATTGCTGTGCGTTGGCACCCTCCTCGCCCGTCAGGAGGACGAGCAGCTCACAGAGTTCGATCTGTACACCGAGTTCCCCTCCCGGCGAGCCTAGGCATCCGATCGACAGGATCGCCGCGTCTCCGTTGACGCTCGGCGGGCCGAACTGCGGCACCGGTGGCGGGCCGCTCGGGGCGGCGGACGTCGTTGAGGTGGTGGTCGTCGTCGTAGAGGTGGTGTGCGATGAGGCCGAGGAGCCGCCGGACGTCGATGCGGTGCTGCTCGGCGCCGCAGTACTCGGGCTCGTGGGCATCGTCGCGGTGGGTTGGGGGCACGGGTCGTTCAGGCTGAGCGGGCCGTCAGCATCGGAGGCTTCGAACACCGGCAACGGCGGATCGCCGCTGGCCGTGATCGTGCCCGTGCCGTTGCCCGAAGCGTCGGTCGTGACGTTGGTGGTGGCGCCGGTGAGATAGGGGAGACTCGCGGTGCTGCCCGTGCACGCGCCGTCGAGCAGGTCGACCTCGACCGAGACGTTCGGTTGCGCACCGGTCACCGTCACCGGGATCGACACACTGCTGCCGCTGGCGCTCGCTGCTCCCGCGGTCACCGTCCCGCCCTGGCCGCCGCTGATGAGCGGCATCGGGCCGCCGGCGAGGGACACCATCGAGACCTGGTTGGCGAGGCCACCGGCATCGATCGCGGGCGTGCCACTCCCAGCTACCACCGTCCCGTCGATCACTGAGTTACCACTGGCTGAATCCGTGAACGTGACCCCGGCCCTGGTGTTTGGGTTCGGTGTGCCGACCGGACCGGCCGGGCCGGTGCCGATGAAGTCGCCTTCGATCACGTTCGCGCTGGTGCCTGCGCCTTGGACGAGCACACCCGGCCCCACATCGCCGGGCGTGCCGTTGCCGGTCGCGCCGTTGCCGGAGATCACGTTGCCGGCGCCCGCGGCCGTTCCACCAACCGTGTTGTCAGTGGCGCCAAAGCCGATCTCCACGCCGGCGTTGCCGTTCCCGGCCCCGGTCGTCGAGCCGATCGTGTTGCCCTCGATCACGTTGCCGGTCACGGGTGGTCCGGGCGGATTGGGCGGCTCGATCGGCCCAATCACGAAGATCCCGTCGCGGGTGTTCCCCGAGATCACGTTGCCCGCGGACGCCGCCGTGCCGCCGATCGTGTTGTTCGACGAGAACACCGTGATCCCGAACTTGTTGGGAGCAGCGGCGCTGCCGAGCTTGTTTCCGGTGATCGTGTCATCGGAGGATACGATCGCGATCCCCGCCCCGCCGGTCGCGCCCACGATCGTCAGACCGCTGACCGTGCTGCCGTCACTGCCCGCCGCCAGCACGAGCGCGTCGGTCAGCGCCGACCCGGGAGCTATCGGGACCGAGGCGTCGTCGATCGTGATCCCGGCCCCCTCGAGCGTCACCGGGTTGGTGATCTGCGGCAGCGGCGTGTGCGGCGTGATCGTAAACGGACCACCCGAGACCACGATCGCGTCCGTCGAGGGCCGGGGCACGTTATCGGCGTTGACCGCGTTGATCGCTGCGCGCAGCGATCAAGAGCCAGGGGTGGCAGAGTCGGTGGCATTGGACACCGTGAACGTATTCAGGATCGCCGGCTGCGACGCCCACGCAGCGGGCGCGACCAGCAGGGCCAGCAGCAGCATTCCGACGACCAGCAACAACCCGGGCGTGTACCGCCGTCGATCTGCCAAGTGCCGATGTGACGCTCTACGCGGCATGACGCCCCCCGGGTCGCGTTCGGCGCCGCCCCACGGCGGCGTAGTGTCGCGGGAGTCTACCTATCGGGTTTAGGCGGCACTCGGGGCCGAGAGGTGCGGACTGAGCCGCCCCGACACCAAACGCCCCGCCACTCCCCGGTGGCCCCTCGGGAACGTTCATGAGGAGTCGCCGTCGACGCCGTGCGGACGGCGACGGCGGACTGCGCTGCACACCGATTGCGTCCAGCCGTCGTCGCGGGAGGCTCGGCGCCAGACTCGTTGTTGACGGCGACAACCGCGCAGACTATACGCACCGGGGTGCCGAGGCCCGCAAACACGGGGCGTTGAGCGAGGTAGCGCCGGCCCCGGCCCGCGTCAAGCTCGCCTCTTCGGGGCGGCCTTCGGCCGGGCCTGACGGCCCGAGCTTGACCCGTTCCGGTCCCGGCGCTTTCTTGCTCTCAGGTCGGCTGCCGCCGACCTTGCCAGACAAAGCTGGCCGTCGGGTCAGCCTGGACGGACGTCAACGGGCGCGTGTGCCGAGGCCCGGGGGGTCAGCGCGGCGGGATTGGCCGGAGCGCGGCGTGGAGCAGGTCCGGCTCGACGTCGTCGAGGTCGACGTCGGTCAGATGCTCCAGGAAGTGGCTGAACATGACCGCCGAGACCATCCGCTCCGAACCCGGCTGTCGGTACTCGGTCACGCCGCTACGGTCAGCGGCGATGTGGCGAGCGTCGGCGATGAGCCAGGTGGCGTCGGCGAGCAGCGCGGTGTGGACGAACGCATCGTCGCCGCGGTCGACGGTGTAGCCAGGGATCTGGTCGGGATCGAAGTCCGCGGTCATGTCGGTGCATAGGCTCGTGATGACACGGCGAGCCGTCTCGATCTCGGCGTCGGTGAGCTTGGGGTCCAGCCGGCGTCCGGCTTCCCGGAGCTTTCGCTCGTACTCGGCGACCACCGGTCGGGATGCGACTAGGCGCCAATCATCCGGGCAACCGTAGGGAAGGCGCTCGCGGAGGTTGGCGCGGTCGGCCTCGGCGCGTTCAACGAGCGTCTGCAGCGGTAGGCCGCCGAGCGCCCCGCCGCTTGCGAGTGCATCGGCCTCCAAGGCGTCGGCCTCGAGGCGGAGCAGGTCTCGTCGCGCCGCGAGTGCCCCGAACGCGAGCACCACCAGGAACCGCCTTCGGTAGCCCTTGGGGGAGAGCAGCGCTGGCAGCACGACGCTCGTATCGATGACGACGGGGCGCACGTACCGCCCTACGGTCGCCGGTCCGGTGCTACTCGTCGAGTGCGGCTTGGACGTCCTCGTCGCTCAGCTCGGAGTGGCGTGCGTCCAGGACCCGCAGCTCCTCGTCGAGCTGGTAGGTGCCCGACAGCGATGCGAGGAGTCCGGAGAGGGGGATGCGGTAGTCGCCGCCGGGCAGGCGCAGGTAGGGCACCTTGTCGGTGTCGATCCAGTTGAGCACGGTGCGCGTGCTGACGTTGAGCAGTTCGGCGGTCTGCTTGGTGGTCAGCAGCTTTGGTTGTGCGCCTACGGCGGGCATCGGGCGCCCTTCTGATCGCTGAAAGCAGCGTAACACGAGACTGGTGGTATTGCCTAAATATCGGCATCTGCGCGATTTTCTTGATCGGCTGACTCCCACATGGCACCGCTCGTGGCCGGCAGCGCCTGCTTGTCCGTGTCCGCGCCGAACGCGCGCTCCAGTCGCCGCGCGGCTCCAGCCTGCTCGCGGTAGTGCGTGTAGCGCTGCGTGGTGCGTATCTCCGCGTGACCCATCCACGCCTGCACCTCGACGAGCGATTCCGCGCCGCGTGCGGCCAGCGTGCCGAACGTGTGGCGCAGGTCGTGGAAGCGGATCGGTCGCAGCCCGGCTGACTGCTGAGCCGCGAGGTAGCGTCGGCGAAGCGCGCTGCCGTCGAGGTAGGCGCCGCGCTCACCGAGGAAGACGAGGTCGTCCTCGCCGGTCTTGTGGTCGCGCTGACCCAGGCGGGCGAGGACCGTGGCCACCGAGGCGACCATTGGCACGGCACGGCCCTTTCCGGATTTCGGAAGCGTGAGCTCGCCGTTGCGTAGCTGCCACGGACGCGGATGGCGTCGCGGGAGAAGTCCACGTCGCGCCAGCGCAGCGCGACGAGCTCGCCGCGACGCAGACCGGTGTAGGCAGCGGTGAGGAAGATCGCCGCGTCCTGCTCGCTTGCCGCGGCGCGGGCGAGCGCCAAGACCTCCTCAGGGGAATAGAAGGCGAAGCGCGTCGCGTCATAGCGTTCGCGCAGCGGCTCGATGTCCGCCGCCGGGTTGTGGGGGAGACCAAACACCTTGCGGGCGCGCTCGAGGACGCCATGCAGAACCCCGACGGCGTTGTCGCGCGTACGGTTGCTTACCGGCTTCGTCCGCTCGCGCCCCAACGTCGAGCGCCAGGCCTCAATCTGGCGCGTCGTGATGTCCTCGATGCGCATGCCTGAGAACGCTGGACGCAGGTGCGCGTTGACCGTCGAGCGGTAGTGCGACAGCGTCGAGGGCTTGCAGTCGCGGTCGTGCTCGACGTAGCGCAGCCATTCTGCCACGGCGTCATCGAATGTCGCTCCGGTACGCACGGCGCCGGGGAGCGTCCCGCGCCGGGCTGCAGCGAGCGTCTCGTACAGCCAGTCCTCGGCCAGCCGCTTCGTCAGGTAGCCGGCGGCCGGCCGGCCGCGCCTCGTCCAGGCCGGCCCGAGCTTGCGCTGTACCTGTCGCCCGTCGGGGAGGCGGTACTTCGCGTACCAAACCGGTCCGCGCTTGCGCTCGACGCGGAAGACGTGGCCGCTGGGGCCGCTGGCAACGGGCTCGACCATCCCGTCAACGTACGCTTCGCTTGGGACATTTTCGGGACACGCTCGTCGTCAGCGCACGCCCGGAGAACGAGAAAAGCCCCGCTGAGCGGGGCTCTTCCGAAGCGGATGAAGGGACTCGAACCCTCGACCTTCTGCATGGCAAGCAGACGCTCTAGCCAACTGAGCTACATCCGCACGAGCGGGCGATTATAGACCGCGCCCGGCGGCGTCGTGAGACGGGCCGTGCACGGTGGACGGACGAGCTACTTCAGGCCGCTTGGGCGGCGGGGCTTGCGCTTGACCTGCTTGGGCGCGACGTTGGCCGGCACGGTCACCGGCGACGGCGGGGTCGTCGTGCAGCCGCCGCTCCCGAGCTGTGTCGTCGTGACGTTGACCGGTGGGAGGCGGGGCAGGCCGTTGCTCGGCGCCGCGACGAAGTTGAACGTGCTCGTGAGGTCGCCCGTGGTCTTGCGTCGCCAGGCGCTCAGGTTGGGCACCTCGGCACCGAAGCGCGTCTCCAGGAACCGCAGGATCGAGGTGTGGTCGAAGCGGTCCGACGAGATGAATCCGCCGCGGCTGAACGGCGACACAACGATCATCGGCACGCGGAAGCCGAGCCCGATCGGCCCGGCCACGCCGGCTGCATCGGACGGCAGCGGACTGACCGTGACGTATTCGCCTGCAGTGCCGGGGGGCGGTGTCGGCGGCGCGACGTGGTCGAAGAACCCTCCGTTCTCATCCCAAGTGATGAAGATCGCCGTCTTGGCCCACAGCTTCGGCTTGGACCAGATCGCCTCGAGGATCTGGCGGGTGGCGAACTCGCCGACCTTGGCCGAGGAGAACCCGGGGTGCTCGGTTTGAGCGAGGCCGGTCAGCAGCCACGACACCTGCGGGAGTCCGCCACTCTCGAGGTCGGCCAGGAAGTCGGCCGGGTACGTCGGCTTCAGGCCGAGGGCGCCGAGCCCGGGGTTGCTCTGGAATTGCTTGAAGAAGACGAGCATGTTATCGACCGAGCCGCCGCCGGTGCCGTTGTAGACCTTCCAGCTGATGCCGCGCGCCTGCAGCTGCTCGAACATCGTCGTCCAGCCGTAGCGGCCGATGAGGGTGGCGTAGTCCGTGGTGGCCGTGTGCAGCAACGGCCCGCCCGCCCGTCCGGCCGGATCGAGCGTGGCCGAGACCGACAGGAGCCGGTTCGGATAGGTGGGCCCGATGACCGAACAGTGGTAGGCATCGCAGAGGGTGTACGCCTCGGCCAGCGCCCAGTAGTAGGGAATGTCCTGCTGCTCGTAATAGCCCATCGTGGCCGGTCCGGCACTCGGACCATCGACGGCCAGGTGCGCGCGCACGAAGCCGTTCATCGCGCCCCCGTTCCAGCTCTGGTGCTGCGGACCCCAGTCGTGCGTGATGTCTGGGAAGCACTGGGGCTGGCCGCTGGTGTTGAGGTGGAACGGCAGCAGCTTGCCGTTGAAGCCCGGCGCTGGATATCCCGGCTGGGCGAGAACGGACTGCTCGGCGTCGGCGAAGCCCCGCGCGCCCGGGAACGTGCCGAAGTAGTGATCGAAGGAGCGGTTCTCCTGGATGAGCACCACGACGTGCTCGATGTCCTTGAGCGTTCCACGGCGCGGAGCGGCCGCGAGCACGGGGGACAGGAGGGGGTCGGCGGCCAGGCCGGCCAGCCCGGCGCCCGCGCCGGCGATCGCCGCTGTCCGCAACATCTCACGCCTGGTCAGACCGCTGCCCATGTGTTCCCCTTTGGCTCGCCGACTTCGCCACGCTACCAACAACCCTGCGGACGATGACGGAGTTGCGGCGACGCCGGCGGACTCACGCCGTCGCCGCCACGATCTCGGCCATCAGCTCCTGCAGGTCGTGGTTGGCCTCGTACACGAGCGCCTGGCGCTTGGCGCCGTTGCCCTTCTCGAGCAGCTCACCGATCGTCCGTAGCTCCGACGCGCAGCCGAGCTCGTCGGCATGCCCGGCGAGCCGCTGCAGAAGCGCGGCCGCCGTCCTGCGCACCGGCGCGCGCTCGCCGTCGGGCAGCGCGACGAGCTCGGCGTCCAGGCCGTGGCGCGCCGCGAGCCACTTGTTCTCGTCGAGAATCTCCCACGAGTGCTCGACCGGCACGCTCCCGGCCTGGAAGTCCTCTACGAGATCCTTGACGAGACACTGGATGAGCGCGGCGATCGCGATCGTCTGCTCGACGCGTGTCTGTGCGTCCATAGCGCGGATCTCGACTGTGCCGAGACGTGGGTGCGGGCGCACGTCGTACCAGAGGTAGGTGTAGTCGGGGATCAGCCCGCTGCGTACCATGAACTCGATGCGCCGCTCGTAATCGCTCCAGCCAGCGAAGTACGGCGGGATCCCGACGCGCGGGAACGAGCGGAAGATCGGCACCCGCGTCGAGGCCAGGCCCGTGAGCTCACCACGCCAGAAGGGCGAGTTGGCCGACAGGGCGAGCAGCAGCGGCACGTGCGCACGCATCCCGTTGGCCACGGAGATCGCCTCGTCGGCACCGGCCACGCCCACGTGGACGTGCAGGCCGAACACGAGCTCCTGGCGCGCGACGTAGCCGAGCGAGGTGACGAGCTCGCGGTAGCGGTCGTCGCGCACGATCCGCTGCTCCTCCCAGCGACCGAACGGATGCGTGCCGGCGGAGCCGATCGCTAATCCGTGGGTGGCGGCGTGGTCGCGCATTCGCTCGCGCAGCCCCCGCAGCTCCGCGGCCGCCTCGGGCACGCTCGCGCACACGGGGGTCGCGATCTCGAGCACCGACTGCAGCAGTTCGGGGTGGATGTCGCCGGGCGGCGGGTCGGTGAGCATCGCGTCGATCGCGTTGACGAGATCGAGCGAGGACCGGTCGACGATCATCAGCTCTTCCTCGACTCCGACCGTGTAGCGAGGACCCGCGAACTCGTGCTCCATGTGGGCCGGACCCTAGACGGTTGACCGGCGTGCGGCGGGGTCAGCCCGAGAGCAGCGTCGAGCCCACCCCGGCGATCGTCGCCTCGCCGTAGCCCATCGAGGGATCGCCGTTGCTCAGGACGCACAGTGCGAGGCGAACCCCGGGTCGCTCCAGGAGGGCCGCCTCGTTGAACAGGCCCTGTGACGGCAGCGCCCCGGTCTTGAAGAACACCTGGTAGCGCGGCCGCGCGACCGGCGGCAGGCCCCAGCTCTGCGAGGGCTCGATGCCGGATAGCAGGCCGCGGGCGTACGCGTCGAACCGCGCCGGGATGAGCCCGTCGAGCTCGAAGAAGAAGCGCGCCTGGTCGGCGGCAGAGGTCTGCGTATACGCCCACCAACCGACCCCGGGTACGAAGTCGGTCATCTGCGACTGCGCGGCGATCCGTTCGAGCGCCGGGTAGCCGCCGATCGCGGCGAACACCGCCGAGGCCGCGTTGTTGTCGGAGATATGGATCATCGGGTAGAGGATCGCGTTGGCGGCGGCGTCGACGCCGCGGTGCTCGGCGGCGAGCATCTGGAGGTAACCGACGAGCATCATCACCTTCACGACACTCGCCGTCTCGAAGCGCTCGTGGATGCGCGCGCCGCCGAGGCGGCCGGTGTCGTCGACGACCGCGTACGCGGTGGAGCCGGCCCGCCCGTCGAGGAAGCGGCCGGCCGCGGCGACCGCGCCGCTGGGCGGGAACGGCGCGGCGGGCGTGCCGCGTCCGTCGCCCTGCAGCGCGAGGCCGCGATCGGTGACGCAGCGCGCGTAGCTCGCGCTCGCTCCCATCGCATGGCGCCACGTCGGTACGAAGCACACGCGGTAGCTGAACGCTGCGGCCGGGGGGTCAACAGTCGCCGACGCCGTGGTCAGGTGCGCGGACTCATCCGTCTGGGTGACCGCCTCGAGGCGGAAGTCCTCGCTGCCCCGCGGCGCCAGCGACCAGTACGCGCTCACCGGCTCGGCGTCGCCGTACGCGGTGTGGCCGACGGCGAGCGTGAGCGCCACCTCGCCCGGCGCGATGCTCCGGGCGCCGACGCGGCCGGCGGCGTTGACGCGCAGGTACCGCGACGCACTTCGCACCGTCGCTGCGCCGCCGGCGACGACCCGCAGCTTCGTATTGCGGTTCGGCCGTACCCCGGTGAACGCATACGTGCCGTCCGCGCCGGTCGTGCTCGTCCCGATCGTCGCGTAGCCGCGGAACGGATAGGAGTTGGCTTGCAGTTGCAACTGCGCGCCCGCGACGCCTTGTCCCGATTCGGTGAGCCGCCCGGTGAGCGAGATGCGCTCGCCGTAGCCGATCGCGGCCGACGACAGCGATGCCGTGAGGACGGAATCTGGCGCGGGTGTGGTGACCGCTTGCGCTTCGGGGGCGAGGGCGAGCGCGAGCAGGGTCAGCGACGACACGATGCCGCGCGCCGCGAATGAGACCATGCTGCGCACGCGCGGCATGGTAGACGCGTATGCTCCCGGCCATGGACGACGCCGGCGTGCAGAACCACATCGAGGAGCTCGTCGCGGAGGAGCATCGCCTCCTCGAGGCCGGCGAGGGCGGCGGGCTGACCGATCGCGATCGCGAGCGGCTCGACGGCGTGCGCGTCGAGCTCGACCGCTACTGGGACCTGCTGCGCCAGCGCCGGGCGCGGGAGGAGTTCGGCCTGGACCCGAACTTCGTCGAGTTGCGCGACGAGAACACCGTCGAGGGCTTCGAGCAGTAGCACGCGGGCGGTGCCGAGCGGCGCCGACTACGCTCAAGGGATGCAGCGCCTGCTCGGATACGTGATCGCTCCCGATCCGCCCTCGCGGCGCACCGGGGTGATCGTCTCCCTGGTGGCCGTCGCCGTTTGCACGCTGATCATCTATCCGCTCAAGCGGGTCGCTCCCGTCGTCTCGCTCGGGATCATCTACCTGCTCGCGGTCCTCATCGTCTCGGCGACCTGGGGCGTCTGGCTCGGTGTGTTCACGGGTTTCATCAGCGCCGGGGCGTTCAACTTCTTTCACCTCCCGCCGACCGGCCAGTTCACGATCGCCGATAGCAGCAACTGGGTGGCGCTGAGCGCCTTCCTCGTCGCGGCCGTCCTCGCCAGCTCGGTCGCCGACGTCACTCGTACTCGCGCGCGCGAGGCCACCGAGCGGCGACGCGAGGCGGATCTGGCTGCCGAGATGGCGCGCATCCTGCTCCGTGGTAACGACCTTCGCGCCGCGCTGCCGATCGCCTCGGCCCGGCTGTCGGCGGCGCTCGACCTTCCCTCCGCGGCGATCGAGCTCGACGCGGTGGACTCGAGCGAGCGCCACGTGGCATTCCCCTTGCGGGAGGGCACGCGGCGGCTCGGGACGCTGGTCGTCCCGGCCGGCACGTCCGATGCCGGCCTGACCCGGTTGCAGGAACGCGTCGTGCCGGCGCTCGAGGCGCTGTTGAGCGCGGCGCTCGACCGCGAAACGCTGCAGGGCGAGGTCGTCGAGACCGCCGCGCTGCGCCGGGCCGACGTCGTCAAGACGGCGCTGCTACGGGCGGTGTCCCACGACCTGCGCTCGCCGCTGACGGCGATCGCCGCAGCGGGGGAGGCGATCGCGTCACCGACGCTCACCGCCGAGGAGCGGGAGGAGCTCGCCGCCGTCATCCAGGAGGAGACGCGCCGCCTCGGGCGGCTTGTCGACAACCTGCTCGATCTCTCGCGCCTGGAGGCCGGTGCCGCCCCGCCGCGTCGCGATTGGGTCTCGGTCGACGACATCCTGCGCACCGCCCTGGATGAACTGAGCGTGCGCGCGGACGAGTTCACCCTGTCGGTCGACCGCGACCTGCCGCTCGTCATCGCCGACCCGGCCCAGCTCGAGCGCGCGTTCGTGAACGTGCTCGAGAACGCGCGCCGCCACAGCGGCGGTCACCCGGTGTCGGTGCGCGCGCGAGCGGTGCGGGGACGCGTGATCGTACGGATCGTCGATCGCGGCCCCGGGATCCCGCCGGCGCAGCTCGAGCGGGTGTTCGAGCCGTTCTATCGGGCGGGCACGGCGAAGGGCGGACGGCGCGGATCGGGCCTTGGCCTCGCGATTGCGCGCGGCTTCGTGCAGGCCAACGCCGGCCGCCTGCACGTCGAGTCGCTCCCGGGGCAGGGCGCGACGTTCATCTTTGAGCTGCCGATCGAGGCGACGCCGATCCCGGGTTCGCGCGACGGGTCACCGCTCGCGCCGGTGGCCGACGCAGCCGCCGATCCGACGGCGACCCCGGACCACGCCGCGTGAGCACGCCGGCCGCGAACGGGGAGGCCAAGGCGCCGCGCGTGCTCGTGTGCGACGACGAGCCGCAGATCCTGCGCGCCCTGAAGGTGATCCTGCGCGAGGCCGGCTTCGAGGTCGTGCCGGCGGAGACGGCGAGCGATGCGCTCGACCGAGCCGCCGTGCGCCCACCCGAGGCCGCGATCATCGACCTCGTGCTGCCGGACAGCGACGGCATCGAGGTGACGCGCCGCCTGCGCGAGTGGAGCCAGATGCCGATCCTCGTGCTCTCCGCGATGGGCGACGAGGACGCGAAGGTGCGGGCGCTGGAGGCCGGAGCCGACGACTACGTGACGAAGCCGTTCGGCTCTCGTGAGCTGGTCGCTCGCCTACAGGCGGCGCTGCGCCGGGCCGCGCCCGAGGGTGAGGAGCCCGTCGTGCGCGCCGACGGGCTCGAGGTCGACCTCGCCGCACATTCGGTTCGCCGCGATGGGGAGAACGTGCACCTCACCCCGATCGAGTTCGATCTGCTGCGAGCGCTCGTGCGCAATCGCGGGCGGCTGATGACCCACCGCCAGCTGCTCATCGAGGTCTGGGGGCCGGAGTACGTCGACGACATCCAGCCGCTGCGCACGCACATCGCGCGGTTGCGGGCGAAGATCGAGCCCGAGGGGGAGGGGGGGACGCTACGCCGTCGGCTGATCGTCACCGATCCCGGGGTGGGGTACCGGTTCGCGGTGTAGGGGCTCCGCCGGCGCGGGCCAGCCGATCAGCTCGCTCGCATGGGCAGCGAAGACGGGTGCCATCGCCGCATCGCCGCGGTCCGTTAGTTCGTGCAGCGCGGCGATCAATCGTTCGTCCTCGTGGTGGATGTGGAGCGGGGCGATGTAAGCGGGCGGATCGACCGGGCCGGCCGGGGCCGTCCATCGGGCCAGGACGAGTTCGGTGTTGGGGGCGCTCAGCGGCGCCTTGCCGAGGGGAGTGGCGACGGGCGCGGAGGTCACGCGCGGGACGGTAGTCGGTTTGCGCGCGACCAGTGCGTCCGCGACAGCCCGCCGCGAGGCCACGTTGCGAATCGGCCGGGGCCGGGCCCCTACATGGGCGTGCCGAGCTCCACCAGCGTCCCGAACGGATCCCGCACGAACGCCACGCGCTGTCCGTGGGGCTTGTCCTCCGGCGCGGCGAGCGACTCGCAGCCGGCCTCGAGCGCCCGCGCATACGCGGCGTCGACGTCCTCGTGGACGAGCGTGATCTCGACATTCGGCGGCGGCCCGTCGGTGCCGGGCCGAAGTACGCCGCCCTCGAAGTTGGCTTCCCCGAGTGCGTACGAGGCGAACGCGAGCTTGGTCGGTCCGGTGTCGAGCTGCGCGTAGGACCCGTCCGGGGCGGCGAACTCGCTTCGCAGCGCGAACACCCGCTCGTAGAACGCGCTCGCCACGACTGGTTCGTCGACGTAGGCGATGACCCATCCGAGCTGTAGCTTCATCTCGCTCATACCGGCATCATCGCGCACGCACCCGAGCGCGTCTTGTCGATAACGGACATCCGCCGGGACGGCGCGGCCGCACTACGGGTCGAGCAGCTCCGACGCCGGCACCCCCGCCAGCGTTCGGCACTCGTGCGCGAAGTGCGCCTGGTCGGAGTACCCGGCCGTGATCGCCGCCCACGCGAGCTCGTCGCCGGCGCGCGCCGCCCTCAGCGCGCGGCCGAGCCGCAGAACGCGGGCCAGTCGCTTCGGGCCGTAGCCCACGGCGGCGGACACCCGCCGGCGCAGCTGGCGCTCGCTGACGTAGAGCTCGTCGGCGAGCCGCCCGACGTCCAAGTGCGGCTGAGCGAGACGCAGAACCGCCTCCCGGACAAGGGAATCCGGCGCGTCGGCACGATTGCGGCGCGCCTGCAGCGCCGCCCGCAGCGCCGCCACCGGGTCGGGATGCTCGTCGAGAACGCCGGCCAGTCGTGCGCCCGCGTCCCCCCACACCTCCGCCAGCGGGACCGACGCGTCGCGCAGCGCCTCGGCGCGCACGCCGAGCAGCGCCGGCGCCGCGCCGGGTCGCAACCGGGCGCCGACCACCCGCGTACCGGTGGGGAGCGCCACGAGGAAAGCCGTCGTGTTCGGGCCGACAACTCGCGGGCCGCGCCCCTCGATCCAGACCACGTCGATGCAGCCATCGGGCAGCACGCGCACGGGCGGACCGGGTTCGGCGTGCCGCTCCCAGGTGCACTCCAGCCACGGCGTGAGCACAACGGGCGGAGCGTGCTCGCCGTAGCTCATGCGATCGAACGCCGGGTCTCGAACCCCACCATCCGGGGAGTCTACGGAGCGATTTCCAGCCCGACACACAATCGTTATGCCGGTCGGGGCGATCGTCATGAAGACGTCACGGGCGACCGCTCAGAATGCCGTCCATGCTCCATGACGTTCTTGCCATCGCCCTCGGGATCCTGATGTTCGCGATCCTCTGGGCCCTCGTCGAGGGGATCGATCGGATATGAGCCTTTCGATCCCGCTCGGCTTCTTCGTGGCGCACATGAGCGGCGCCGACTTCTTCGGCCTCGTCGTCTCGGTGCTCATCTGCGGCTACCTGCTGTACGCGCTGCTGCGCGGGGAGCGCTTCTAGCCGATGACGTTCTCGGGCTGGTTCGAGATCATCGCGTACATGGTCGTGCTGGTGGCCATCGGCTACCCGCTCGGCCTGTACATGGCGCGGGTCTACACGGGCGAGCGGGTCCTGCTCAGCCGCGTGTTGGGACCGGTCGAGAACCTCGCGCTCAAGGCGTTCGGCGCCAACGACCGCAAGGGTCAGGACTGGAAGCACTACGCGCGCAGCATCCTTCTGTTCTCGCTCGCTGGCTGGCTGCTGCTCTACATCATCCTGCGCACCGCGTCGATCCAGCCGTGGAACAACTACGGCGGCACGAAGTTCTACGCGGCGCCGTGGGACGTCACCTTCAACACCGTCTCGTCGTTCCTGACCAACACCAACTGGCAGTACTACGGCGGCGAGACGACGCTGACGTACTTCAGCCAGATGATCGGCCTGACGGTGCAGAACTTCGCCTCGGCGGCCGTCGGCATCGTGGTGGCGATCGCGCTCATTCGCGGCATCGTGCAGCGCAGCGGCAAGAGCCTGGGCAACTTCTACGAGGACCTCGTGCGCACGGTCCTGTACGTGCTCCTGCCAATCGCCTTCATCGCCGCGCTCGTGCTCGCGTCACAGGGCGTGCTGGCCAACATCTCGCACTTCCTCAATGTGACCGGTCCGACCGGCCTGAGCCAGACGATCGCGCAGGGCCCGGTCGCCGGCCAGGAGGCGATCAAGGAACTCGGGACGAACGGGGGCGGCTTCTTCAACGTCAACTCCTCGCACCCGTTCGAGAACCCCAACGGCTTCACGAACTTCGTCGAGATGCTGCTCACGCTGATGATCCCGGTCGGCCTCGTGTTCACCTACGGGAAGATGGTAGGCAGCAAGCGCCAGGGCTGGGCGATCTTCGCCACGATGGGCATCCTCTTCTTCGGCGCCGTCGTCGTGGCCTACGCCGCCGAGGCGCACGGCTCCCCGGCGCAGCACGCCGCCGGGCTGCACACCGCCGTCGTCAGCGGCTCCACGGGCGGCAACCTCGAGGGTAAGGAGCAGCGCTTCGGCATCGCCGGCCTGGCCCTGTTCGACGTGGTTACCACCGTGACCTCGTGCGGCGCGGTCAACAGCGCGATCGAGTCGTTCACCGGCCTCGGCGGCGCCGTGCCGATGGCCAACCTGTCGGCCAGCGAGGTCATCTTCGGCGGCGTCGGCACCGGGCTGTACTCGATGCTGCTCTACGTCCTTCTCGCCGTGTTCATCGGC
>CAWFUP010000007.1:0-22845 GCA_963819075.1 uncultured Solirubrobacterales bacterium | reverse complement strand
TCTGCTTGCCCCCGCCGCCGGTATAGCCCTCGAAGAGCATGTCGTTGGCCACGAAGATGCGCCCCGGGTTCCCGCGCGGCACCTCCTTGCCGCGCTCGTCGAAGAGCTTGATGATCGTGCCCATCGGCGGGCGGCCGGCCGTCCCGGGCGCGTCGCGCAGCTCCTTCGGGGTGGCGATCGAGGCCCAGGCGACCTCGGTCGACCCGTACAGGTTGTAGAGCACGTCCCCGAACGTGTCCATCACCCGCAGCGCGAGCTCGCCGGGCAGCGTCGACCCGCTCGCCGCGATGGCGCGCAGCGCGCTCAGGTCGTAGCGCTCGATGACCTCCTCCGGCAGCTCGAGGATGCGCTGGAGCATCACCGGGACGACGGCGAGCGCCGTGCAGCGGTGGTCGGCGGTGGCGGCGAGCGTGTCCTCGGGGTCGAAGCGGCGGCGCAGCACGAGCGTCGAGGAGAGCGCCAGTCCGAGCGTGAAATGGGCAAAGCCCCACGAATGGAACATGGGTGCGGCGACCATCGTCGGCTCGCGCGCGCGCAGCGGGATCTTCGAGAACAACGCCGCTGCCGGCGCGAGGGAATCGGGCTGGCGCCGCGACGCGCCCTTTGGCGAGCCCGTCGTTCCCGACGTCAGGATGACGACCCGCCCGCGCCTCTCGGGCGCCACGACGTCCGACGCGTCTCCAGCGCCGATGAGATCCTCCAGGAGCCGGTCGCCGCCGGTTCCACCCGGGGTCTCGGGCCAGGCGATAAAGCGCTTGCGCCGCCGCCCGCCCTCGCGCACGAGGTCGGTGAACTCCTCGTCGTAGATGAGTGCGATCGGCTTCTCACGCTTGAGCACATCGGCGATCTGCGGCCCCGCGAAGGCGGTGTTGAGGTAGAGGGCGTCGGCCCCGAGCTTCGAAGCGGCGACGGTGGCCTCGACGAAATAGCGGTGGTTTCGGCACATGATCGCGATGCGATCGCCCTCGCACACGCCGGCATCCGAGAGCGCGTGGGCGAGCGCGTTCGTGCGCCTGTGTACCTGACGGAACGTGAGCATGCCGAGCTCGTCGATGACCGCGGCGCGGCCGGGATAGCGGATCGCCGACGCGGTGTAGCCGGCAGCCGGCGTCGGGCCGAAGCGGCGCAACGCGAGCGCCGTGCGGGCCAGGCGATCGGGGTGGAGGAGTTGCTCGACGTCGACGATGCCCGTCCCCCCGAGCGTCGTCACAGTGCGCAGCGTGTTGACCGTTTGTTGCATTTGCACGACCCCTGACCCTATCCAATCGTCCGCGCCGCCCCGGCCGGTCTGGACGATCGGGTCCGTCCCCCCCGGCCCGTAGCATCGACGTCGATGGAAGCTGCCACCCCTCTGCCCCTTGCCCATGTTCACACGCGCCACGGGCGGCTGTACGTCGACGGCCTCGTCGTCACCGACGAGACGGTGGTGCGCCTCGCGCAGGGGCGGGAGGACGCCGGTGAGGATCCGGCGCGGTTCGTGTCCGACGCCCTGGAGATCGGCGCCCGCGTGCTCGATCGCGAGCAGACGGGTGCGAACGCCGAGTTCGTCAAGACCGAGTTCGAGCGCGCCGCGCGCGAGCTCGACGCCCGCTTCGTCGAACGCGCCCGCGCCGTCGCGGAGCGCCTCGACGCAAAGGTCGACGAGGCCTTCGGCCCTGAGAACGGCCACCTGACCCGTGCGCTCGCGCGCCACTTCTCCGATGAGAGCGCCACCGCGGTGCAGCATCGGGTCAAGGCGGTGCTCGACGAGGCGATGACACGCTCGCGCGAGGACCTCGTCCGCCAGTTCTCCTCGGCCGACGCGAGCAACCCGCTGGCCGACTTCAAACAGATGTCACGGGCGATGATGGCCGACGCCGCGCAGCGCCAGGAGCTCCAGCTGCGCGAGATGACCGAGCGCCTCGGCGTGCTTCAGGCCGAGGTGGCGCGACTGCACGCCGAGCGCGAGAAGCTCGACGAGGTGGCCGCGGTGGCCGAGAAGGGCACCGCCAAGGGCCGCACCTACGAGGAGGCGGTGTTTGAGGCGATCGACGCGATCGCCGTCGGCCAGGGTGACGACTGCGACGCCGTCGGCGACCAGCGCGGCGTGGGCGGGCGCAAGGGCGACATCGTCGTGGCGATCGACGCCTGCGCGGGCCCCGCGCGCGGACGGATCGTCTTCGAGGCCAAGAGCGGCAAGCTGTCGAAGAACGCCGCGCTCGCCGAGCTATCGGAGGCGCTCGGCGCCCGCAACGCGGACTTCGCCGTACTCGTCGTCGCCGCCGAGGACAAGCTCCCGGCGCGGACGCTCCCGCTGCGCGAGTTCAACGGCGACAAGATGTTCGTCGTCTACGACCCCGAGGAAGGCTCGCGCCTGCCCCTCGAGGTGGCCTACGCGCTCGCCCGTGCCCGCGTGCTGATGTCCCGCGGCGAGGCGGACGAGGTCGACGCCGATGCCCTGAGCGCCGAGATCGACCGTGCCGTCGGGGCGATGGAGGACGTGCGCCGCATCAAGTCCCAGCTGACGAACGCCGCCACCGGCATCGATGAGGCCCGCTCGATCCTCGAGTCGATGGCCGCGAGCGTGCGCGGCCATCTCGGGCAGCTGCACGCTCTGCTGGCTGCCGGCGGCGACTGAGCCTGACCGCTACCCGCGGCGACGGTGGGCGACCGGCGCGCGCAGCGTGACCGAGCCCGCGCCAGTGGAGAACATCGTCGCGCCCGGCTCGTTGACGGCGATGTCGAGCGTGACCCTGAGCGTGTGCTCGGCGCTGAGCAGTGACGCTCCGCGCTTGGTGAGCGTGAGCTTGAGGCGCTGCTGACCGGCCGGCGCGCTGGCGATCGTAAGGGCGCCGATCTTGATCGGCGGGCGTGTCGCCTTGCCCGTATGACTCGCATGGGCCGCCTGTCGCTGGGTGGCCCATGCGACGAGACTCACCTTCGACCCCCCCTTGGCGACCGTTACGTCACAGGCGATCGACTTCCCGGTCTGCGGGGTCGGGCAGGTGAACGCGCTGAAGGCGGCCGCCGAGCCCACAACCGTGCTCGAGCCAAGCACTCCCGACGAGCCGCTCGACGTCGTCCGCGCGGTCGTCGTCGTGGTGGTGCCGGACGCACCCGTGGAGCCGCCGGAGCCCGGGGAACCGTTCGAGGCCGCGGTGGTCGAGGTCGTCGTGGTGGTAGTGGTCGTGGTCGGCGAGCTGCTCGACGGGCTCGAGGTAGTCGTGGTCGTCGTGGTGCACGTGTGACAGATGCAGATCTTGAGCAGGCAGCTCACAGTGATCGTCGTGCGCGTCGTGTGTGTCGTCGTCGTGGTCGTCGTGGTTTCCGGGGGCGGCGGCGTCAGGCCGTTCGGCACTGGAGCCGTTGGCGTGAGCGGCGGACGCTTGTAGATCTCCGTCGAGCCGCTGCCGCCGCTGCTCCCACCGATCCCCGACGCGCTGCAGTTGCCGCCGCTGCCGGTGGTGGTGAACGTCTGGTCGCCGCTCGTGGCGAGCGAGGACGCGGAGTTGCTGAGGAGGTTGGCGTTCCAGTGATAGGTGCAGCCGGGCTGCAGGCCCGAGACGGCGGCGGCGTACTCGATCGCGTACGGCACGGCGACGAAGTCAAGGGTGAAGCCCAGCGACTGCGGCGTCGAGCTCGCCGATGTCCCCCACGCGAACGTGGCCTGCCCGGGCGTGAAGCTGTAGTCGAGGACGAACTGCGCCGCAAGCGTCGCCGAGGTGTTGGTGATGCCGCTCGCCACCGGACTGTTGACGGCAAAGGCCGTGCCCGGCGTGGGGCTCGTGCCCGCGGCGCCGACGATCACTGAGACGGACGGCGTGAGGGTTGGGTTGCTGTTCCCGTCGAGCATGGTCACCTGGGCGGCCGCGGTGCCCGTGAATGCCGCAGAGGAGACGACCGGGATGTGCAACTCGACGCCGGCGCCCCGCGGTATCCCCCAGAACGGGTAGAAGGACGTCTTGTCGAAGCCGGCGTTGGCCGCCATGTCGAAGCTGTACTTGCCGCCGCCGAGCGAGGTCGGGTCTTGGGGACACGCGCCGCTTGTGTCGGACGGCCCGTCGACGACCGTGTTGCCGGACGAGACGAGCGGGAAGCAGGTCACGGGTGTGGCCGAGGAGATGTTGAGGCTCGTGTCCTGCGGAAGAGTCAGGTCGATGTCGGCCGCCTGGCCGCTGCACGCGTCGCCAATCCCGAACACCGTCACCGCGAGGTAGTAGGTCTGCCCGGCCGGCGGCGGGTTGCTGTAGTCCTCGTACACGTACGCCGTTGCCGCCGAGCCGGGGCTCGAGCTGGAGGTGATGCAGTCGGTGATCGTCGATTCCTGCGTCGTCCCGGTCTGCCAGCTCGCCGCAGCGTGCGCCGAGCTCGCGAACAAGCACCAGACGCACACGACGAGCAGCATCGACAACAACCAGGACCTCGGGTCGGCTCGGCGCAGCAGCATCTCGACTTACCTCTTCTTGCGCCTCTTGGAGGTGGCCTTCGGCTTCGGCGGCCCGTAGCGCTTCCGGGCCTTGGCCAGGCACGCGGAGCGCTTGTGTTGCGCTCTGAGCTTCCGGCAGACCTTGTTCGCCGCCGCGAGCTTCTCGGCGCGCGTCAGGACGACGACATGTGCCGCCGAGGTCGTCGTCGTGCGTACCGTGGCAGGCGTCGTCACGAGCGGGCCACTCGCGCCCACGCCACCCGAACCCGCCGCGCCGGCGCCCGACGACGAGCCGGCGGCGGTCGTAGCGGTGCTCGACGTGGACGTCGAGGTCGTGGTCGGGGGCGGCGCCGCGAAGGTCGCCGTGACGGTGTCGTTAGCCGTCAGCGTGACCGTGCACGACCCGGCACCGGAGCACCCACCGCCGCTCCAGCCGGTGAACGTCGATCCCGAGGCGGCGGCCGCGGTCAGCGTGACCGTCGCCCCGGCGCTGTAGGTATGCGAGCACGTCGACGGGCAGACGATGTTCGAGGCCGAGCGGACGCTGCCCGAGCCGGTGCCGCCGAGCGTCGCCGTGAGCGTCGCTGTCTGCCCGCTGAGCGTCGCCCCGCTCGAACACGTCGCGCCCGTGCCGCAGTTGCTCGTCTGGCAGTTGCCGCCACTCGTCGAGCACTGGGGGTTGGCGGGGGCGCTCGCCGCGCCGGGCTCGCCAGCGTAGGCGTGGTAGGTGCCCGCCGTCTTGAAGTACTCCCAGTTGCCGTCGTAGGTACCCGTCTGGGCCCCGCTGGTCACCGTGGCGACGAGGCGCCAGCAGTACGAGACGTCGGCGTACAGGCCCGTGATCGTCCCGGTGGCCTGCGTCTGGGGGTCCTGCAGCGTGACCGAGGGGGTTGCGTAGACGATCGTTCCCGGCGCGTTGCAATCTCCGGCCAAGTCCGCGTAGGCCACCTGCGCGACGACGTGCCCCGGATTGGAGTTGTTCTCCACGTAGCCGGCGACACCGACGGTCGTGGACGTGTTCGGCTGCTGGACGTTGCTCGTGATCGACGGGCTCGGATAGAGGACCCCTATCTGTTCGTTGGCGCCGCTCACGTTCTGTGCGCCCGAGGGGTTGACGATCATCGCCAGCGTCGGCTGCAGCGTCGGGTTGGATTGCCCGTCGGCGAGCTGCACATAGCCCTGGAGCTTGGAGGAGCCGTTGAGCGGCGTCGACGAGGCGACCGGGACCTGCAGCTCGATGCTCGTCGCCGGCTGGCTGAGGGTCCACACGAAGGCCAACGGCCAGAAGGCCGGGCTGGCGATCGGGTCGACCGAGTACCCGTCCTGCCCGTCGGGCAGGGCCACGAACGGCAGCGACTGCGGGCAATCGCTACTCGTGTCGCGCTTGAACGACGTCTGGCCCGGCCACTGCTCGTAGCAGCGCACCTGATAGGTCGAGGAGATGGCCGGGGTGGTGCCCGGGGGCAGCACGAGGTTGACGTCCGCGTACGCACCGGCGCACGGGTTGCCGATCATGCGCATGTCGATGGCCACGTAGTAGACCTGGCCGACCTGCGGCGGGTTCGACGGGTCGGCGTAGTAGCTCAGCCACGTACCCGCCTCGTACTCGGTGTTGCCCGTGTTGCAGTTGGCGTCCTGGGACTCGACCAGCGGGCCGGACTGCCAGCTCGTGCTCGCCTGCGCGACCGCCGGCGCCGCGGCGAAGATCGCCAGCGTCAGCGCCGCCAAGTACACGCCGCGTTCGGCGAGAGCCGATCCGCGGGCCAATGCTGCCATCCGGTTGGCAAAGCCCTCAAGTCGCATCATGCGTGTCAGGAAGCTAGCAACCAGATGGTTGACGCAGCAACCCTACGCAACCCTACGGCGCACGCCCGGGGCGCTGCGACTAGCCGACTTCGGCCGGCTCGTCCTTGCCCTGCAGGCGCTCGCGACCACGCTGCACGGCGGCGATGAACTTCGAGAGGTTGACCTCGAGCGTGTTGAGGATCTCGTCGGCGTAGTCCTCGGCGCCGAGGCGGATCTCGCGCTCGCGGGCGCGGGCGTCCTCGATGATCTCCTCGGCGGCGCGCTCGGCCATCTTCGTGACCTCCTCCTCGCCGACGAGGCGCTCCTGGCGCTCGCGCGCCTCCTTGAGGATCCGCTCGGCCTCGCGCTTGGCCTCTGCGAGCATCTCCTGACGCTCCTTGACGATCCAGCGCGCCTGCTTGATCTCCTCGGGGATCGTCGCGCGCATCTGATCGAGGATGTCGTAGATCTCCTCCTTGTCGACGCGCACCTGGTCGGTGAGGGGCACCGCCCTCGCGTTGTGGACCAGGTCGTCGAGTTTGTCGATCAGTACTAGGACGTCCATCGCACGGCCTTTTTCGTCAGCGCTTGAGCTCTTCCTGCAATCGGCGAGCGACCTCGTCGGGGACGAGGTCGTCGATCCTGCCTCCGAAGGTCGCGAGTTCCTTCACGCCGCTGGAGGAAAGGAAACTGTACTGCGGCCCGGCCATCAGGTACACGGATTCGATCTCGGGGTCCTGGCGGCGGTTGAGCTGGTTCATCTCGAACTCGTACTCGAAATCCGAGATCGCGCGCAGTCCCTTGACGATCGCCTTGGCGCCGACCGTACGCGCGAAGTCGACGACGAGCGTGTTGAACGGCTCCGCGCGCACGTTGGACAGTGACGCGGTTGCGTTCTCGATGAAGCGGAGACGCTCTTCGATGCCGAAGAGCGTGTGATCCTTGCGCACCGAACGGTTGACGACGGCGACGATCACCTCGTCGTAGAGCACCGCGGCCCGTGCGATCACGTCGAGATGGCCGTTCGTGATCGGGTCATAGGACCCGGGACAGACGGCCTTGCGGGTGCTGACGCTCATGGGAGGTGGTGGATGTTGATCACGGTGTCACCGTAGCGTCGCTCGTCCAGCCGCCCGAGATCGAGGGCGAGCGGCGAGCGCCGGTCGCTCTCGGTGACGACGCGCGCGCCGGGGGCGAGCAGCGGCGCCAGACCGCTGGCGAGCTCGCTCTTCCACGCGGCCGCGTGGCGGTACGGAGGGTCGATGAAGACGAGATCGTACGTTTCGCGCGCCTCGCGTGCCGCGCGCACGGCTGCGACGATGTCGCGGCGGCGCAGCTCGACGGCTTCCGCCGGCACGTCCAGCGCGGCGAGATTGGCATCGATGACCGCGCACGCCGCCGCCGCGCGCTCGACGAACACGACGCGGTCGGCGCCCCGTGAGAGGGCCTCGATGCCGAGCGCCCCCGAGCCCGCGAACAGGTCGAGCACCTCGGCGCCATCGAGGTCCCCGAGGATCGAGAAGAGCGCTTCGCGAACGCGATCGGCAGTCGGTCGCACGAGGCGCCCGGGCGGCGCCGCGAGCCGGCGTCCGCCGTAGCGGCCGGCGATCACCCGCACCGGGTGACCCCGGCGGACGCCGGCGGCGGCGAGCCGACCGTGGCCGCTGACCTCACGCCGGGATCGGCTGTGAGGGAGCCTCGCCGAACGCCTCGGCGAGCTCGGCCGCGAGCAGAGCGTGCTCGGGCTCGACGAGCTCGCCGTCGCTCGCGATGATCGCCTCGGCGCGGGCGCGGGCGCGGGCGAGCAGCGCCGCGTCCTCGGGCAGCCGGGCGACGCGGTAGTGGCTCAGGCCCGACTGGCGCGTGCCGACGAGCTCGCCCTCCTTGCGGAGCTCGAGATCGATCTCCGCGAGGCGAAAGCCGTCCCGATGCTCGGCGAGCGCCCGTAGGCGCCGGGAGCCCGGCGGGCCGACGAGCAGGCAGGTCGAGGCGTGCTCGCCGCGCCCGATGCGTCCGCGGAGCTGGTGCAGCTGGGAGATCCCGAAGCGCTCGGCGTTCTCGATCAGCATCACGGTCGCGTTCGGCACGTCGATCCCCACCTCGATCACGGTCGTCGCGACGAGCACGTCCGCGGCGCCGCTGGCGAACGCGGACATCGCCTCCTGCTTCTCGCGGCTGCGCATCTGGCCGTGCAGGAGCGCGACGCGGAAGCCGCGCAGCTCCCCGGCGGCGAGGCGGGCGTGCTCCTCGGTCGCCGCCTTTCCCTCGTTCGGCGCGACGACGATGGCGGGGTCATCGTCGTCGTCGAGCTCGGCCTGCTCGACGAGCGGGCAGACGACGTACGCCTGGCGCCCGGCGCGCAGCTGCTCGCGCACGTGCTCGTAGGCGCGCTCGCGCGCGGCGTCGCCATCGACGATCGCGGTGCGGATCGGGCGGCGCCCTTGGGGCAGCTCGTGCAGCGCCGTCACGTCGAGATCGGCGTAGCGCGCGAGCGCGAGCGTCCGCGGGATCGGCGTCGCCGTCATGTGCAGCACGTGTGGGGCGCGACCGCCCGACCCCTCCCCGCCGGCCTTCGCGTCGAGCGCGGCGCGCTGTCGCACGCCGAAGCGGTGCTGCTCGTCGACCACGACGACGCCGAGCGCGCGGAACGTGACGTTCGGCTCGATGAGCGCGTGGGTTCCGACGATGAGCGACAGCTCCCCGCTCGCGAGCTTGCCGAGCGTGTCGGCGCGTCGCCGCGCCGGCGTCGAGCCCGTCAGCAGCGCACTGGGCACAGGCTCGGCGCCCATCAGCCGCGTGACGGTGGCGAAGTGCTGCTCGGCGAGCGTCTCCGTCGGCGCCATCAGGGCGGCCTGGTAACCGTGCTCGATGGCCCGCAGCATCGCGTGCAGCGCCACGGCCGTCTTACCCGACCCGACCTCGCCCATGAGCAGACGCTGCATCGGCCTCGTCGCGGCCAGCTCGGCGTCGATCACGGCGATCGCCGCCGTCTGATCGCCGGTGAGCGTGAACGGCAGGCCCTCACACCAGCGCGCGCTGAGCGTCGCGGGCTCGTCGAGCGCCGGGGCGCCGAGCTCGGCGCCCCGGCGTGCGCGGCGACGCAGGAACAGCAGCTGGGCGAGCAGCAGCTCGTCGAACGCGAGGCGTTCGCGGGCGGCGGGCACGTCCTGCGCGCTCTGCGGGAAATGCGTCGCGGCGAGCGCGGCGACACGGTCGGCGAGCCGCTCGTCGGCACGCAGACGCCCCGGGAGCGGCTCGCTGACGTGCTCGAGCGCGGCGCGCTGGGACCGCACGAGGGCGAGGATCTGCGTCGAGGTGATTCCCTCGCTTGCCGGGTAGTGCGCGACGAGCTCGGCGCCGTCGCCTGCGGGTGTATCGGCGTCGGCGATCTCCTCGCCGAGCGCGTGGTGCGAGACGCGGAAGCGATGAGCCGCCTCGGCCTTACCGTGCAGCACGAGCCGCGTGCCTGCGGGATAGCGCGTGACGAGCCAGGGCTGATTGAAGAACACCGCGCGCATCGAGCCGGTCGCGTCGAACACGACCGCCTCGACGAGCGGTCGCATGCCGCGCCGACGCACGGGCCGGGCGGCGATCGAGCGCACCTCGACGGCGACCGTCGCCTGCTCGCCCGGCGCCAAGGCCGCGACCGTCCGCGCCTCGCGGCGATCGCGCGGCAGGTGCAGGAGCAGCGAGCCGACGTCGGTCAGCCCGAGCGCGGCGGCGGCGTCGGCCATCCGGCCCGGCGGCAGCGCCAGCGGACGCCGCAGCGCCGACGGTCGCGGCCAGCGCACGGGCGCGGCGAGCAGCTCGGGCGCCGACAGCGCCCGCGCGTCGGCGAACGCGCGAGGGTGCGCCTCGGCCGGCCGCGTCACGCCCGCCGCCCTCGACCTATCGGGAGCGGGATCGTCGGCGTCGGTGCGGGCCCGAGGGCCGGAGGCATCGACTGCGGCGGCAGCGGATCGAGCCATCGGACGCTCAGATCATGACCGATGCCCCGGAGGGCATCGCCTCGCCGGTCGCGGGGCGCTACTCGGCCGAGAGCAGCCACCAGTAGCTCGGCTGGCCTCCGCTGCGGTACTCGAGCTCGACCCCGTCGGGCCGCAGCTCCTCCACGGCGCCGGCATCGAGCGGCGCGCCGCGACCGGCGATGCAGCTGATGAGCTCCGCGTCGACGGCCAGGTGCTCGAGCACCTGCTCGAGGGTACGCTCCGGAGCGCCCCAGGCCACGACCTCCTCCTCGACGAAGCCGATCGCCTCGCCACGGCGGAACCGCCCCTGCGTGTCGTCGCGAGCCGCTTCGGCCACCGCACCGGTGCGCACGAGCGACATCGCGTCGGTCATGGCGGCAGCGTTCTCGGCAACGTCGCCGTCAGGGCGCAGGGCGACGGCGGCCGAGAGGCCGGCCTGCTGGCACGCGGACGGGATGACCCGAACCTCCTTCTCGGACAGCTCGGCGGCGCGCTCGGCGGCCATGATCACGTTCGCGCTGTTCGTCAGCACGATCACCTCCTCGGCCACCACCTCGTGGATCCCGGCGAGCAGCTCGTACGTCGACGGATTCAGCGTCGGCCCGCCGTCGACCACGTCGACCCCGAGGCTCTGGAACAGGGCGCTCAGCCCCTCGCCGTTGACCACGGCGAGCGCTCCGCAGCGGGCGCGGCCGGGTCGTGTGCCGCGCCGAGTCGCGCCATCGATCGCAGCGGTCTCGCCGTGCGGCGTCGCCGAGGCCCCGTTGCCCCCGGCGAGGCGGACTTCGCGCTCGGCCACCTGAACGCGCATGTCGGCGACGTCGAGGCGCGAGACCTCCCCGGCACCGAGGAACACGGCGGTGGCATGCTCGGGCTGGTCGGTGTGGAGGTGCACCTTCAGCGTGGTCGAGTCGCCGA
The DNA here is from genome assembly GCA_963819075.1 of uncultured Solirubrobacterales bacterium. GTDB lineage: Bacteria > Actinomycetota > Thermoleophilia > Solirubrobacterales > Solirubrobacteraceae > CAVQBJ01. The sequence goes on along the minus strand of CAWFUP010000007.1, from coordinate 11,769 downwards.
CGACGAGCAGCGAGTCGCCGAGCGCCTCGAGCGCTGGGATGAAGCGGCTCGGCACGAGATCGACGCCGGTCACGGCGAAGTTCGTGCAGAAGCGGTACGTGCTCGACTCGTGCTCGGGGTGGGTGATGCGCGCCGGGGCGTGGTGATCGAGCGGCGGCGGCTCGTCGCCGCGCAGCGCAGCGACGACGCCGGCGAACAGAATCGTCAGTGCATAGCCGCCGGCGTCGACCACGCCGGCGTCGCGCAGAGCGGCGAGGAGCTCGGGCCCCCGCTTGACGGATTCCTGCCCGGCGGCGACTGCGCGCTCGAGCGTCGCGGCGATGACCTCGTCCTGCAGCGCGGGATCGGTGTCCTGGCCGAGTCGCGGGTTCTCGGTGCGGTGGGCGACGTCGGTCATGATCTCGTGCGCCATCTCGCGGGCCACGGTGAGGATCGTGCCCTCGGCCGGCGACCGCACCGACGCGTAGGCGCGATCGGCAGCGTGCGCGAGCGCGGCGCCGATGAGCGTCGGGTCGATGAGCTCGCCGGGGCGGCTCGACAGCTCCTCGGCGGCGCCGCGGATGAGTTGCGAGAGGATCACACCGGAGTTGCCGCGCGCCCCGAGCAGCGCCGCGCGGGCGACCGACTGCACGATCTCCGCGCGATCGGCGGGATCGATCTCCACGTCGCCGGCGTGGATGAGCCGATCCAGCTCCGCGAGCACGGCGCGCAGCGTGAGCGCCATGTTGTCGCCGGTGTCGCCGTCGGCGACCGGGAACACGTTGAGGTCGTTGATCTCCTCGCGCCGTGATTCCAGATGCGCGAGCGCCCCGGCGACGGCCGCCCGGAAACGGACCAGATTGGTATCGGTCACGACAGACCCATCTCCTAGCCCGATGCGGGCCGACGAAGGCTCAGGCGGCCTTGGTGACTTTGCCGGCCTTGAGGCAGCGGGTACACACGTAGACCCGGCGCGGCGCGCTCCCCACCATGATCCGCACCTTCTGGAGGTTCGGATCGAAGCGTCGCTTCGTCGCGACCATCGAGTGACTCCGGCTCTGACCGAAGGCGGGACCCTTCCCGCAGCTGTGACAGACCTTGGCCATCGCCGGGCAGTGTAGACGATGTGGCCCGAGCGCCAGGGGCGGCCACCGGGGCGGCGATGGGACCGCGGACAGGCACCCTCTAGCCGTCGGTCAGCTCGACTCGCAGCGCGGCCATGCGCAGGACGGCTTCGGCGGCGTGGCGACCCTGGTCACGCTTGTCCCCGCCGGACCGGGCCATCGCCTGCGCCATCGAGTCGACGGTCAGGACCCCGAACGCGCACGGCACGCCGGTCCGCAGCTGTACGTCCTGGATGCCGCGCGCGGCCTCGGTACAGACGAAGTCGTAGTGGTCGGTCTCGCCGCGGATGACGGCGCCGAGGCAGGCGACGCCGGCGTAGCGTCCCGACTCGGCCGTGTAGGCGGCCGCGAGCGGCAACTCGAAGGCGCCGGGGACGTCGAACACGTCGGCGGGCGGAGCACCGGCCTCGGCGAAGGCCGCCTGGGCTCCGCTCACGAGCCGCTCGGCCAGCTCCTCGTAGAAGCAGCCGACAGCGATCGCGTAGCGATCGCTCATCGCGGCGGCGAACCGTCCGCGCCGCCGGGTCGCTCCGCGTCGGCCGCCTTGCTGGCGCGCAGGCTGCGATCGTGCTCGCGCTCGGAGTGCAGCAGCTCCTCGTCGAGGTTGAGCCCCTGGTGGTGCAGCGTGTGACCCATGCGCTCCTGCTTCGTTCGCAGGTAGGCCTCGTTGTGGGGGTTGGGGGCGTGCACGATCGGAATCTGGTCGGTGACCGACAACCCGTAGCCCTCGAGCCCGCGGATCTTCTTCGGGTTGTTGGTGAGGATCCGGATCGAGCTGAGCCCGAGATCGACGAGGATCTGCGCGCCGATGCCGTAGTCGCGCAGGTCGGCCGGGAGGCCGAGCTTCTCGTTCGCCTCGATGGTGTCGAGACCCTGCTCCTGGAGGCGGTAGGCGCGCAGCTTGTTGAGCAGGCCGATGCCACGCCCCTCCTGGGCCAGGTAGAGCAGCACGCCCTCGCCCTCGGTCTCGATCATCGCCAGCGCCGACTCGAGCTGCTCGCCGCAGTCACAGCGCAGCGAGTGGAACACGTCTCCGGTCAGGCACTCCGAGTGCACGCGCACGAGCACGTCGGACTTGCCTGCGACGTCACCCTTGACGAGCGCGACGTGGTGCTTGTCGTCGACGAGCGAGCGATAGCCCACCGCCTCGAAGTCGCCGAAGCCGGTCGGCAGGCGGGTGGACACGACGCGCTCGACGAGGCGGTCGTGCCGGCGCCGATAGGCGATGAGGTCGGCGATCGTGATCATCTTCAGCCCGTGCCGCTCGCAGTAGGCCGCGAGGTCGGGCACCCGGGCCATCGAGCCGTCCTCGTTCATCACCTCGCAGATCACTCCCGCCGGCACGAGCCCGGCCAGGCGCGCGAGATCGACGCTCGCCTCGGTGTGGCCGGTGCGCTCGAGCACCCCGCCGCGCTTGGCCTTCAGCGGGTTCACGTGACCGGGCTGCACGAGGTCGTTCGGTCCGCAGCTCGGGTCGGCGGCGACGCGCATCGTGTGGGCGCGATCGTGCGCCGAGACCCCGGTGGTGACGCCCTCACGAGCCTCGATCGTGACCGTGAACGGGGTCTGCATCGAGGACTCGTTCTTCGCCGTCATCAGTTCGAGGCCGAGCTCGTCGCAGCGGTCGGGCGTGAGGGCCAGGCAGATCCAGCCGCCGGCTTCGCGCACCATGAAGTTGATCGCGTCGGGTGTCACGAATTCGGCGGCCATCACGAGGTCGCCCTCGTTCTCACGGTCTTCGTCGTCGCACACGACGATCATGCGGCCCTCGCGGATCTCCTCGAGGGCCTCGTCGATGGTGGCGAACGTTGTGGTCCGCGAGGGATTCATCGCACCGCCTCGGCGTGTGCGGCGGGCACGCGGGCGCCGAGCAACCGCTCGACGTGCTTGGCGAGAACGTCCACTTCGAGGTTGACGATAGCTCCCGGGGCGAGCGCCCCGAGCGTCGTGCGCTGCAGCGTCTCGGGGATGAGCGAGACGGCGAAGTCGTCTTTGCCGAGGCGGCTGACGGTGAGGCTGACGCCGTCGATCGCCACCGAGCCCTTCTCGACGAGGTAGCGCAGCAGCGCCGGCTCGGCCTGCACCGACACGATCCGCGAGAAGCCAGCCGCGGCGACGTCGCTCACCGTGCCAGTGCCGTCGACGTGGCCCTGGACGATGTGTCCGCCGAGGCGATCCTCGGCGCGCAGGGCGAGCTCGAGGTTGACGGCCGAGCCGTCGCGCAGCGCCCCCAGCGCGGAGCGCGTGAGTGTCTCGTGCATCGCCTCGGCGGTGAACGAGTCGCCGGTCACCTCCGTGGCAGTCAGGCACACCCCCCCGACGGCGATCGAGTCGCCCACCTCGAGGTCGCCGGCGAGCCGCGTCTGGATGACGAGTCGCGCGCCGCGCTCGTCGCGCTCGCAGGTCCGCACGACGCCGACGTCGGCGACGAGGCCGGTGAACACCCTCACCACTCCCGCAGCCGGGCAGAGATGAGCAGGTCCTCTCCGATCCGCTCGCACTCGAGCGTCTGCGCGTGCACCGCCTCGGCGATCCGCTCCACGCCCTCGCCCTCGAGCGGGTCACGGGCGGTGCGGCCGCCGAGCAGCAGGGGAGCGAGGAACAGCCGGATCTCGTCGATCTCGCCCGCGTCCAGGAAGGCGCCGCCCAGGTGGGGGCCGCCCTCGAGCAGCACCGAGCTGATGTCGAGCGCGCCGAGCTGGTCGAGCGCGGAGCGCACGCGCGCCTGCTCGTTCTCGCCCGTGGCCACGATGACGGTGATCCCCGCGGCCTCGAGAGCGTCCGTGTCGGCCCGCGGGGCGGCGCGCGAGACGACGACGATGAGCGGCACCTCGGCCGCGGCGACGACGAGCTGGGAGCTGAGGGGCAGCCGGGCGAGCGAGTCGAATACGACCCGGCGCGGCTGGTGATGCACGCCGTCGACGCGCGCCGTCAGCTGCGGGTCGTCGGCGAGCGCCGTGCCGATGCCGACGGCGACGGCGTCGCAGGACGCTCGCCAGCGGTGCGCCTCATGGCGGCTGTCCTCGCCGCTGATCCACTTCGAGTCGCCGGCGCGCGTGGCCACCTTGCCGTCGAGCGTCATCGCCGACTTGAACAGCACCCAGGGCCGGCCGGTGCGGGCGTGCTTGCGAAAGGCCTGGTTGAGCAGTCGGGCCCGGGCGGCGAGCTCACCGTCCGCCATGACGACGTCGATCCCCTCGTCGCGCAGGATGCCCGGGCCCCGACCCGACGCCTTCTCCGTCGGGTCGTCGGAGGCGATGACGACGCGGCCGATGCCAGCGGCGACGATCGCCGCCGTGCAGGCGGGCGTCTTGCCGTCGTGGCAGCACGGCTCGAGCGAGACGTACAACGTTGCGCCCGAGAGGTCGGCGTCGCCGCACGCGGCGATCGCGTTGACCTCGGCGTGCGCTCCACCGAAGTCGTTATGCCAGCCCTCGCCGAGAACGGCGTGGTCGTCGGCGATGACCGCGCCGACCACCGGGTTGGGATTTACGCGCCCGATGCCTCGCCGGGCGAGCTCAATGGCCCGCTCGAGATGCTCGCGATCGGTGACGGTGCTGGCGGCCATGGCGTGTGCTGAGGATAGCCGCGGACGCCCCGAGCGCAGCCCGCGTGGCGCCGAGGCCCGTCGCCGCCGTCGTGCCGCTGGCCGCCGACGCACCGCCCGCGGCCGGGGCACAGCGCCCGCCGTCGAGCCGGTAGATCGTGACGAGCGGGCCCGGTCGCGCATAGGCGAGGTTGTAGTAGTCGAACGTCCAGTCGAAGTTGAACGCGACCGGCGATGCGCCGGCATAGTAGGGCGACGCCTGGAAGGCCACCCGGCCCTGGCGCGCGAGCGCCGCGTAGTAGGCCACCGCGTTCGGCACCGCACCCGGATCGGCCGCCGACCGGCCCGCCTGATCGGTCCCGGTCACCACCCAGCAGTAGCCCTGCTGCTCGTAATAGGGGATCAGCGCCGGGCTGAGCGTGCGCTCGTAGTCCTCGATGTTGACCGGGTGGCTGTTGGCGAGGTCGATGGCGCCGCTGGAGTCGATCACCGAGCGCAGCGAGGCGTACTTGAACCAGCGCGCACCGGTCGTCGTTGCCGTCAGCGGATGGCCGGGGTCGGTGACCCACGCGTCGGGGACGATCGGCTCGAGCACGATGTGCGTGCCGACGGGGATGTGGGCGACCATCCAGGCCCGCGCCTCGTTGCGCGTGTCGCCGCGCGACAGGATGAGGCCGGAGTGGATGCTGTACACGAGGCCCTGCCCGATGAGCGCGACGGTGGCGATCGCGATGAACGTCGGGCGCAGCAGCGGGCGCCGGCGCGAGGCCAGCGTGGCGAGGCGTACCCCGAAGTACGCGGCGAGCAGGCACAGCATCGGGAAGATCGGCAGCAGCCAGCGCCCGAAGTAGCGCCCCTGCAGTCCCATGAAGGCGAGGAACAGCAACGGCGCGAGGGCGAGCACGAGGATGAGGCGCCGCCGCGGACGGTCCCACCAGAGGGCGATCGCGCCGCCCGCCGCGGCGAGCGACGGTACCCAGCCGAGGCCCCAGCCGAGCGACCACAGGTAGTAGGCGACACCCCCGCTCGTCGGCGCGCCGAGCTTACCGCCGGCCTCGTCGCTGACGGTGGACTGGTGCACGATCCCGTACTTGAACGCGCTGTAATCGAGCAGCGAGTACGGGTTGGCGATCAGGAAGGACGCGAGCGCCGCGACGCCCGCGAGGCACAGCCCGGCCACGGCGCGCCGACCCTGTGGTCCCGGACGGATCTGCACCGCGGCCGCGCACACGATCGGCACGATCACGATGCCGCCGGTGTACTTGACCGCGCAGGCCAGTCCGAGCCCGATCCCTGCGACGACGTAGTGGCGCCAGCGCCCGTCGCGCAACACCCCGCCGACGCCCCACAGCGCGAGCGCGACGAACGTCGGCGTCATCGCGTCGTTGAGCGCCTGGTGCGCGTAGAACACCGGCAGGAACGCGACGCCCATGAGCGCGGCGGCAAGCAGGCCGACCCGGCGATCGAACAACCGCGCGCCGGCGAGGTACAGCAGCCACACCGACAGCGTCCCGAGCAGCGCCACGGTGACGCGGGCCACGACGAACACGCTCGTGGGATCGACGGCGAACCGGTGCGACACCGCCGCGCGTCCGCCGAACCAGAGTGCGAACACGAAATGCAGGATGTACGTCAGCCCCGGAGGGTTGACGAAGTACGGCGACAGGAGCGAGCCGGGCCGGAAGCCGTACACGAACATGCCGATCGCGTACGGGACGAAGTGGCTGTTCTCGTCGGTGTTGTAGGCGAACGGCAAGCCCTGCTTGATGCCCCACAGGCGCAGGCCGAGCGCGCCGATGAGCACGAGCGCGAGCAGCCCGCGATAGCGCCAGCGGTGAGGGGCGGGCGAGGGCCGCGGGGGGTCGCCCGGCGCCGTCGGCGCAGGATCCGCGGCCGGTACGGGTTCGGGCGGGGGCGCGGGCGCGGGCGTCGGGGTGTCGACGACCGAGTCCGCCGGAGGAGAGCGCACGCGCGGGCCGATTCGCCACAGATGACTACGGGCAGCGGACATACACCGCGTAGTACTTGCTGGTCAGTAGATATCGATAGCCCGGGAGCGGCACCTGATCGAGTGGATTGTCGTCGACGTCGACGATCGCCTGCGTGAAGACGGCGCTGCCCGTCGGATAGATTGCGACGCCCCCGCGTTCGACGACGTCGTGCAGGGTCGACACGCCGGCGACGGCGTCGGAGCGTGCTTCGCTGCGGGCGATGACCGCCGACGGGCCGGCGTCGAGGATCCAGCGAGCGTCCGGGGCGAGCTTGTGATTGGGCAGCGACAGTGGCCCGCAGCGCCGCAGGTCAGCTCGCACCGTCGGGTTGCGCAGCACCGCGCTGAGCGCGTCGTGCGTGTCGTTGCGAAAGGCGAGCTCGAAGCGCACGTTGGAGAAGTTGAGCGAGCTCGCGGCGACGGCGAGGCCGTAGATCGCCCCGAGCGCGGCCGCGACGATCCACACGCGACGAAGCCAGTGGCCGCGCTCGAGCAGCGACCAGCCGCCGATGGTCACCGCGCCGAACAGCATCAGCACGACCGACGGCGTCAGCAGGTACCGGTTGATCACCGACGCGCCGCTCAGGCCGATCCCGGCGAACGCCACGACGCCGCTCAGCATGAGCACGAGCGGAACGCGCACGCGACGCGGCACGAGCACGATCGCGATGACGACGCCGAGCAGGCCGGCGACGACGAGCGGCAGCTGGTCGAGCTGCACGGCGAACTGCCAGGTCGAGGCGGGCAGGTTCGCGGCGCCCTGTGTGCGCCCAAGGGCATCGGCGAGACCGGTGGTCGAGTGCAGCGAGTACGTCGGGTGCCCGGTGACGATCGTGTCGGTGAGCCCCCACAGCACCGGTCCGGCGACGGTGAGGGCGAGATCGCGAGCGCGATCTCGCCAGGCGGTCGGCGCCGGCATCGCGCACCACACGAAGTAGACCGCCGACAACAGCCACGCCTCCGGTCGCAGCAGGCCGGCGAGGGCGAGCAGCGCGAACACGAGCGAGCCGCGGCGCGGTCGCGCGACCTCCAGGGCACCGGCCCATACGACGAGCGCCATGTAGGCGAAATCGAGATACCCCTGCGCGGCGAGATAGGCGAAGTGCACCCGCGAGAGCAGCAGTGCGGCGGCGATCGCCCCGACGACCGGACCGAACGTCAGCCGCCCGAGGCGATAGAGACCAGCCACGAGCGCGACGAAGCAGCCGATCGCCCCGAGGATCATGAGCCGGTCGGCGTAGTGGCCGAAGATCGACACGACCGCGCCGAAGGCGATCGCCAGCGGATGCTCGGTCGGCGCCCGGTAGACGTGGAATACCGGGAGATGCAGGTGGAGCACGTCGCGCCCCCAGATGAGGGCGTAGTAGGAGTCGTAGGTTGGGTAGGTCGGGAACAGGAAGAACCCGATCAGCGCGCCGGCGCAGACGGCGGCAAACCCGATCTTCGCCCAGGTGTGAGCGGGCACGGCCCGCAGGCGCGCCAGCCAGATGGGGCCCGACCGAGGCCGGGTGAGCGTCGCGACTTCCATCGAGCTCCAGCTGCCGAGCGCTTGGGCCGCGGCTCGCCGCGCTTGGCGTCGAGCCGGTTCCTCTGGGATACTGGGTGGCCAGTTTACGCCACGCCCTGGCGGAGTCGTGCCGGCGGGCGTCCGTTTGGGCCCTCCAGGCTCCCACTCCGTTGCCATGAAGCTCATCATCCAGATTCCCTGCTGGAACGAGGCGCAGCAGCTGCCTGCGACGCTCGCCGACCTCCCCCGCGAGCTGCCCGGATTCGACACCGTCGAGTGGCTGATCGTCGACGACGGCTCGACCGACGACACGGTTGAGGTGGCCAAACGCCACGGGGTCGACCACATCGTCCGCCTGACCAACAACAAGGGGCTCTCCGCAGGCTTCCAGGCCGGTCTCGACGCCTGCCTGAAGCTGCACGCCGACGTCATCGTCAACACCGACGCCGACAACCAGTACTACGGCGACGACATCGCCAAGCTCGTGCAGCCGATCCTGGAGGGCCGCGCCGACATGGTCGTCGGCGACCGCGAGGTGCATTCGATCGAGCACTTCTCGCCGCTGAAGAAGGTGCTCCAGCGTCTCGGCTCCTCGGTTGTGCGCGCGGCATCGTCCACCGACGTCCCCGACACGACCTCCGGGTTTCGCGCCTACAACCGCGAGGCGGCGATCCAGATGCTCGTCGTCAACAAGTTCACCTACACGCTCGAGACGATCATCCAGGCCGGCAAGCTGCTCGTGGCCACCGACCACGTCGCGATCCGGACGAACCCGGCCACGCGCGAGTCGCGCCTGTTCCCGTCGATGTGGGCCTACGTCCGCCGCAACGCGGTCTCGATCTTCCGCATCTATGCCCAGTACGAGCCGCTGCGCGTGTTCTGGGGCGCGGCCGCGCTGCTCGGCCTGGCCGCGATCGCCGTCTGGATCCGCTTCCTCGTGGCCTACATCGAAGGCAGCGGCAGCGGGCACGTCCAGTCGCTCATCCTTGGCGCGGTGCTCTTCAACGCGGCGATGCTCCTCGCCGCGCTGGGCGTCATTGGCGACCTGCTCGCGGCCCAGCGGGTGATGACCCAGAAGACGTTCGAGCGCGTCCGCCGCATCGAGCTGCAGCTCGGCATCCCGCCGTCGCATTACGAGCGAGGCGCGACGGGCGCCGCGCGTGGGGCGGCCGTGGCACCGGCCGCCGGCGAGAAGGAGCAGCCGCTCGGTGAGGCCGCCGCCACGCCCCCGGCAGGCGACGCGAGCGTCGCATCGGAGGGTGATCCCCCCGAACCGAGCGGCGAGCGCGGACGCACAGTCGGCGTATGAGCTGCGCAGCAGCGGTCAAGCGAGCCGGGATGGCGAGCAGCCGTCTCAGGAAGGCCGGCCGGATGGAGGCATGGGCATGACCCCCGAGGTCACGTACAGCGCCGGCGAGCAGATCGTCACCGGCAACACCTACGACAAGTACGGCTCGACGAACCCGGTCGTCCGCCGCCTGATGGCGGGCTTCGAGCGCTCGCTCGGCGAGCTCATGCGCCGTGCGGCGCCCACGTCGCTGCTCGACATCGGCTGCGGGGAGGGCGTGCTGACGCACCAATGGGCCGTCGAGCTCGGCGACGCGCGGGTCGTCGGCATCGACCTCGAGGACCCCCAGCTGCAGGCGCAGTGGGAGCAGCGCACGGCACCCAACCTCGAGTATCAGATCATGAAGGCCGAGAATCTCCCCTTCGCCGACGCTGAGTTCGACCTCGCGACGGCGATCGAGGTACTCGAGCACGTGCCCGACCCGCAGCACACGCTCGCCGAAATGGCCCGCTGCGCCTCGCGCCACCTACTCGTCTCCGTTCCTCGCGAGCCGCTGTGGCGGATGCTCAACATGGCGCGTGGCGCCTACTGGTCGGATCTCGGCAACACGCCGGGTCACCTGAACCACTGGTCGCGACGATCGTTCGTGCAGCTCCTCTCACGTCACGGAACGGTCGTGGAGGTCCGCTCCCCGTTCCCGTGGACGATGCTGCTTGTCCGGGTCTAGGGGTGCCGGAGGCGGCCACGTGGCCGCCGGAGGCGGGCCCCCTCCCGGGCCCTTGGGCCCGGGATCGTCTCTGGGTGCCGGAGGCGGCCACGTGGCCGCCGGAGGCGGGCCCCCTCCCGGGCCCTTGGGCCCGGGATCGTCTCTGGGTGCCGGAGGCGGAGCCCCTCCCGGCCCGCCCGGGCCGGGATTGTCTCTGGGTGCCGGACCGCGTGCGGGCGCGGTGGCCGTCTCGCCCTCGACGCTGACGCGAGCATCCGGATCGTCGCCGGAGCAGTCCCGAGCCACCCGCTCGTTCGGCAGCGGCGCGCGGATCCTGTCGATCGGGATCGCGGCCACCGGCCTGCTCACGTTCGCCTACTTCTCGATCGCCAGCCACGTCCTGACGGGTGTCGAGGCCAAGCGGATCGATCTGCTGTGGTCAGTCATGTTCGTGATCATCTCGGTCATCTATCGGCCGATCGAGCAGCTGCTGTCGCGGACGATCGCCGACCGGATCGCGCGCGGCGAGGAACGCCATCCGCTGCGCGTCCCGATCACGATCCAGCTCTCGTTCGCGGCGCTGTTCCTGCTGTGCGCGCTCGCGCTGCACGGGGTGATCCTCGCCCACGCCCTCGACCACTCCGAGGCGCTGTACTGGGTGCTCGTGATCGGAACGCTCGCCTATGCCGCGAGCTACTTCGCTCGCGGTTGGCTGGCCGGCAACAAGTACTTCGGCCTGTATGGCGGACTCGTGCTCATGGAGGCGGTGACGCGCGTGTGCTTCGCGCTGGCGGTCGCCATCGGCATCGCCAGCGGACAGACCGCGGTCGCCCTCGGCATCGCCGCCGCACCGTTCCTCTCCCTCATCGTCGTGCCTTCGGCGTTCGCGCGGCGCAACCGCGAGCTCACGCGCGCACCCGTTCCCGAGCCGGTGTCGCCCGAGCACCCCATGGTCGTGGATGCCGACGTGGCGATGCAACAGGGTCCGGCCGCCGAGGGGATCGAGGAGGCCGTCGAGGCGCCCGGCGACCTCTCCCTGCGCGGCGGGACGAGCTTCGCCTTCTCGGTCTCGGGGATCATGCTGTCCGAGCAGACGCTGCTCAACGTGGCGGTCATCACCGTGGCCGCGACGGCAACCGATCATGCGCTGGCCGGGATCGTCTTCAATGTCCTGCTCATCGCGCGCGCGCCGCTGCAGCTCTTCCAGGCGATCCAGACGTCCCTGCTCCCGCACCTGGCGGGACTCGAGGCGCAGGAGGGCCGGGAGGCGTTCGGACGCGCCATCCGCCTTACCGTGCTGGCCATCGCCGGCTTCACCGCCGCCGTGGCCCTCGGACTGCTCGCCATCGGGCCGTTCGTGATGAGCCATGTGTTCGGGCAGCACTACGACTACGGCCGGGTCGGACTTGCCGTGATGGATCGGCATGGGTCTGCACCTCGTGTCGGGCACGCTCACCAGGCCGCCCTCGCTCGTGGCCTCGCCCGGACGGCGGCGTGGTGCTGGCTCTCGGTGGCCGCGCTGTTCGTGATCTGGACGCTCATCTCGGTCGTCCCCGACCAGCTGACCCGCGTGGAGATCGGCTACGCGGGCGGGACGGCGCTGCTGGCGACGCTCCTGGCGCTGCTGT
>CAWFUP010000006.1:0-393713 GCA_963819075.1 uncultured Solirubrobacterales bacterium | reverse complement strand
AATGCGGGCGGAGGGACTCGAACCCCCAAGGCTTGCGCCACTGGCTCCTAAGGCCAGCGTGTCTACCAATTCCACCACGCCCGCGCGCGGCGATCATGGCGCTGCGGTGCCTGTGCAGGGGTTCTGCCACAGCGCGTCGATCGCAGAATGTATCGTCCGTAGGGCGATGTCAACCTGGGAACGTTCGCCGGAGCCCGACGTGGAGGTCTACCACCCCCACCGCAGCGACGCCGCCGTGCAGGCGACCCGCGCCGCGGTGGTCATCCTGCTCGTGGCCTCGATCGTGCTCATGGTCGTCATCACGATCGGCGGCTGGAGCGCGCTCGCCGGCGCGAAGTCGGTCCAGATCCTGCTCATCCTCCTGTACGGCGTGCTGCTCATGCAGGTCGTGCGCTGGAGCCGTGGGTCGCTTCCGGTCTCGGCGGCGTTCGCGGTCATCGTCGGCGTGCTCGCGCTCGTCTCGGTGTCGAGTTGGTTCGACCGTAACGCCTTTGGCTACTCCTCGACGGGCCTGTCGGCATCCACGATCGGCCTGCTCGTCGCGTTGCTCGTGCCCGTGCAGCTGCTGCTCATCCTGTTCGCGGCCCGCGGCTTCTCGCAGGGCTGGAACGTCGAGGAGGAGCGACCGCTGCGCCGCGACTTCGCCGATCCCCGCCCGCGGTCGGCCTGACCTCGCGTCCCGGCCGGGTGAGCGCCGTATATTTCACCCCCAATGCGGCGGTGGTGAAATCGGTAGACACGATGGACTCAAAATCCATTGCTCGTGAGAGTGTGCGGGTTCGAGTCCCGCCCGCCGCATGACTCCGGCCGCGTCCCTGCAGACGGCGTCCGAGCCCCCGACGCTTGCCCAGCGCGCCGCGGCGACGATCACACACCCGCTGACGAGAGCGCTGCTCGTCCTCACCTTCACGACGGGGCTCATCGACGCGGTGAGCTACCTCGGCCTCGGGCGCGTGTTCACGGCGAACATGACTGGGAACATCGTCCTGCTTGGCTTCGGCATCGCCGGCAGCGGCGGCCTGCCCGTGATCGCCCCGATGGTGTCGCTTGGCGCCTTCCTCGTGGGCGCCGCGTCCGGCGGCATTCTCGCCGCACGCCTGGCCAGCCACCACTCCCGGCACGTCGGCGCGACGCTGGCCATCGAGTTCTCGCTCCTCGGAATTGCCGCGATCCTCGCCGCCGTCCTCACCGTGAACCCGAACACCGCCGCGAGCGACATCATCATCGCGCTACTCGCCCTGGCCATGGGCGTGCGCAACGCCACCGTCCGGCGCCTCGGCGTGCCCGACCTGACCACGACGGTGCTGACGATGACTCTCACCGGCCTGGCCGCTGAGAGTCCGATCGCCGGCGGCACGGGGCGCGGCTCGGTCCGGCGCATCGCGGCCGTCCTCGCGATGCTCGCCGGTGCCGTGGTGGGCGCCCTGCTCCTTCGCGCCAGCCTCGCGCTGCCGTTGGTGGCCGCGACCGCCCTGGCGCTGGCCACCTGGCTCGTCTACCTGCCGGCCGCCCGCCGCGACGCCGCCCGGCAGCGGTGAGCGCGCGCGGGCGCTACGCCGGCCCTCCGACCAGCTCAAGTAGCGGCGCCACCGCCGCCGGATCGGCGACGAGGATTCCGCGCGGCAGGTTGGGATGCTCGGGCAGGTCGGCCACCTGCAGCCCCGCGGCCTCGCAGATGAGCGTGCCGGCGGCGATGTCCCACGGCTTGACCGTGCGTTCGTAATAAGCGTCGTAGCGACCGGCGGCCGTCCACGCGAGGTCGAGCGCGGCACTGCCGAACCGCCGCACGTCCCGCACCCGCGGGACGACGCGCGCGAGCACCCGCGCCTGGGCGGCGCGCACGTCGGCGTCGTAGGCGAAGCCGGTGGCGACCATCGCGCTGGCGAGGTCGCTGCGCCCGGACGCCGTGATCGCGATGCCGTTACACAAAGGGGTTCCACCGCGCACCGCCGTGAACAGCTCATCGCGGTTCGGGTCGTAAATGGCGCCGACCAGCGGCCCGGCCTCGTCGGCGACCGCGACGCTGACGCACCACTGGGGGATCCCGAACAGGAAGTTGATCGTCCCGTCGAGCGGATCGACGACCCAGCGCAGGCCGCTCGTGCCCGGTCGGTCGGCGCCCTCCTCCTCGCCAAGGAACCCGTCCTCGGCGCGGCGCTCCCCGATCAGCAGCACGATGGCGCGCTGGGCGGCGAGGTCGGCCTCGCTGACCAGGTCGGTCGGCGTGCTCTTCGCGCCGATCGCGCGCTCGCGACCGCTCTCGAAGCGCTCGGCGAGCAGGGCACCGGCGCCCTGCGCGGCCTCAACGGCCAGCTCGAGCAGCGCCGCCGAGCCGTCGTCGCTCACGCCGCGACCGCCGCCATCGGCGGACGCGCCTGCGTCCATGGGCGCGCCTGTTCGATCTGGGCGGACAGGCGCAGCAGCGTCGCCTCGTCGTTGGGACGACCGACGAGCTGCACGGCGCGAGGCAGTCCTTTCCCATCCAGGCCAGCGGGCACCGAGGCGGCGGGTTGGCCCGTCGCGTTCCACGCCGCGCAGTAGGGCACCTGCCGGATGATGCTGGCCAGCGTCCGGATCGCCCCGCGCTCGGCGAACTGGGCCACGGGCGGCGGTGGCACCGCAGTCGTCGGCGTCAGCAGTACGTCGTGCTCGCGCAGGATCGAGCGGAGTTGCTCGCGCATCCGTTCCTCCCCCGCTCGCACACGCGCGAGCGCACTCGGCGAGATGAGGCCGCCGAGGCGCATGACGCCGCGCGTGCGGCGCTCGAGTCGCTCGGGATGCGCCAACCGCCCGCCGTCGTCGTGGATGCCGCGCAGGTAGCGGGCGAGAAAGTCGACCGTCACCGGTGGACGCCCGTAGTCGATGCGCGTCTCGCGCACCTCGTGGCCGAGCGAGCGCAGCAGCTCGGCGGTCTCCTCCAGGGCGGCCCGATTCTCCTCGTGCAGCCTCGCGAAGAACCCCGGCGGCGGGTTCGTGGCCACGGCCACGCGCAGCCGTCCCGGATCGGCGGCGGCCGCCTCCGCGAAGGGCCGCTCGGGCGGCGGCGGCGCGCCGGCGTCGTGCGGCTCGCTGGCGACAGCGTCGAGGAAGAGCGCCGTGTCGGCGACCGAGCGCGTGAGCACCCCGAGCACGGACAGGTCGTGCCAGTGGCCCGTGTCGGGGGCGATCGGCACCCGGCCCCATTGCGGCTTGAGACCGAACAGGCCGCACCAGCTCGCCGGGATGCGGATCGACCCGCCGCCGTCGGATGCCAGCGCCGCGCCGGCGAGGCCGGCCGCGACCGCCGCGGCGCTCCCGCCGCTCGAGCCGCCCGGCGTGTGCTCGAGCCCCCAGGGGTTGCGGGTGATGCCGCTCGTCACCGATTCGGTGAACGGGAAGATGCACAGCTCGGGCGCGTGCGTCTTACCGAGGATCACCGCCCCCGCGGCGCGCAGGCGCCGCACGACCTCGGCGTCCGCCCGCGCCGGCTCGTCGACCGCGCGCGTGCCGCTCGGCGTCAGCTCGCCGGCCACGTCGACGTTGTCCTTGACGAGGAAGGGCACGCCGAGCAGCGGCCGGCGGTCGCCGGCGCCGCGGCGGGCGTCGGCCTGGTCGGCCTCGAGTCGGGCGCGCTCGTCGAAGACGACGCGGATCGAGTTGAGCGCCGGGTCGAGGCGCCGGATTCGGTGCAGGTAGACCTCGAGCAGCTCGCGCGCGCTCACCTCGCCGTCGGCGATGAGCTGCGCCTGGCGGACGATTCCACAGAAGGCGAGCTCGGCGGCATCCATCGAGGCAGGAATGTAGTGCACATGTGTCCACGTGCCCGCACCCATAGGCGACTTCCGAGCCAGGGCGTACGATGCTCGCCACCAAGGGCGCGCCCGGCGCCCGGAAGCGAAGGGGAGCCCATATGCCGTATCCGTTGACGTTCATCGTCGACCAGCCGGAGAAGCGAAGTCGCGTCACCACCTTCTTCCGGCTGATCCTGGCCATCCCGTGGCTGATCGCCGTCTACGTGTTGGAGATCGTCGCCCTCGTCGTCGTCGTCATCGCCTGGTTCGTGCTGCTGTTCACGGGGCGCTGGCCGCAGGGGTTGTACGACTTCGCGGTCGGCGTGCTGCGCTTCTACGCCCGCACGATCAGCTACCTGGTGCTGCTGTCAGACGACTTCCCGCCGTTCAGCCTCAGCGACGACGACTACGCCGTCCGGCTGGTCGCGGATCCGCCGCTCGAGCAGTACAGCCGGGTGAAGGTGCTCTTCCGGATCATCTACATCATCCCGGCGGTGATTCTCGTCTACGTGCTCCAGATCGCGGCCGAGCTCACCGCAATCGCCAGCTGGGTCGTGATCGTCGTCACCGGCAAGCAGCCAGACGGCCTGGAGAACGCGCTGCGGTTCTGCATCTCCTACATCGTCCGCGCATACGGGCTGCTGTTTCTCGTCACCGAGACGTACCCGCCATTCGATGACGGCGGCGCAGCGCCGGCGGCCGCGGCCCCGGCCGGGTCGGGCCCCGACCCGCTGAGTGGCTGGAAGGCCGACGCCTGATTCCAGCGCCGGGCGAGCTCAGGCAGGCGTGATCGGGTTGCGCCGCGACGGCCAGTCGCGGCGCTTCTCGGCCGCCAGCGCAAAGCGCCGCGCGAGCTGCTCGCGCAGATCCTCGGGCGCGACGACCGCGTCGACGACGAGCTCGGACGCGAGGTGCAGCAGGTCGATGTCGCGCGCATACTCCTCGCGCAGCTCGGCCGTGCGGCGGGCGCGCTCGTCGTCGTCCTCGATCGCCGCCAGCTGGTTGTAGTAGACGGCGTTGATCGCCGCCTGCGGGCCCATCACGGCGATCGACGCCCCGGGGAGGGCGAGGCACGCGTCGGGCTCGAACGCCGGGCCGGCCATCGCGTAGAGCCCGGCGCCGTAGGCCTTGCGCACGATCACCGACAGCTTCGGCACGGTGGCCTGCGACATGGCGCTGATCATCTTGGCGCCGTGACGGATGATGCCCTCGCGCTCGACCTGGGTGCCGATCATGAAGCCCGGCACGTCGGCGAGGAACAGGAGCGGCAGGTTGAACGCGTTGCAGGTGGCGATGAAGCGTGCCGCCTTGTCGGAGGAGTCGACGAACAGCACCCCGCCCTTGTGCTGGGGCTGGTTGGCGACGATCCCGATCGCGCGCCCGTCGATGCGGGCGTAGGCGACGATCAGCTCACGCGCCCAGCGGGCGTGGATCTCCAGGAGCGAGCCGGCGTCGACGAGCGCCTCGATGAGCTCGCGCATGTCGAACGCCTTGTTCTCATCCGCCGGGATCAGCTCGCGAATCGTGCTCGACGGCCGCGCCGGGGCAGCGGGCGGGGCGACGGGCGCCTGGAGCTCCCAGTGGGTCGGGAAGTAAGCCAGGTAGCGGCGCGCGGAGGCGATCCCCTCCTCGTCGGTCTTCACGAGCACGTGGCCGCAGCCGGAGACACCGGTGTGCATCCTGGCGCCGCCCATCTCCTCGAGCGTCACGCGCTCGCCGATCACCATCTCGGCCATCCGCGGCGACCCCAGGTACATCGACGCGTTTCCGTCGCGCATGATCACTACGTCGCAGAAGGCCGGGATGTAGGCGCCGCCGGCGGCGCTCGGCCCGAACAGGACGCACACCTGGGGCACGACGCCCGACAGGCGCACCTGGTTGTGGAAGATCCGCCCGGCGCCACGGCGGCCGGGGAACATCTGCACCTGGTCGGTGATGCGCGCTCCGGCGGAGTCGACGAGGTAGACCATCGGGACGCGCAGCGACTCGGCTCGCTCCTGGATGCGAATGATCTTCTCGACGGTCTTCGGGCCCCACGAGCCGGCCTTCACCGTCGGGTCGTTCGCCATCAGCGCGATCGGCCGCCCTGCGACCGTGCCGAGGCCAGTGACCACGCCGTCGGCGCCGAGGCCGTCGCTCTCCCAGTTGGCGAGCAGCGCCTCCTCGGCGAAGCTGCCCTCGTCGAGCAGCAGGGCGACGCGCTCGCGGACCGGAAGCTTGCCCTGCTCGCGCGCCTTGTCGCGACGGTGCTCGGGCCCGCCGGCGACGGCCCGTTCGACCGCGCCCTCGAAGTCGCCGGCGAGCGCCGGCTCGTCGCTCATCGCGGCGGACCGCCGTCGCCGGGACCGAGCGGCCGGGGCGGGCCGCCACCGCGCGGGCGCCGGTGGTCGCGACGGCCGCGGTGACCGCGGTGGCGGCCGCCGCGGTTGTGTCGGCGCAACTCGGCCTCGACCCGCTCGAGATCGGGCGCCGGGCCGTACAGGGCCCAGCCGTTGCGGACGAGGAAGATGAGCGGGAAGATGAGGACGAAGGCGGGCCAGAAGCCGCCGCTGGCGCCGCTGGCCGCCCAGATGGCCACGCAGATGAGGAACGGAACGAGCGCACCGCCGGTCTGCTGGACGAGCTGGCGGCGCAGGTCGCCTCGATACTCGGCGACCTCGGCGCGTCGGCGCGCCGGCGAGATCGGCAACGCCGGCAGATCGGTCAGCAGCCGATCGAGCTCGGCCGTGGTCCGCGAGGCGTACACCGCGTCGAGGCGGCTCGAGAGCTCGTCGTCGTCGAGACGCCCGGCGGCGTAGTGATCGCGCAGCTGCTCGGCGACGCGCTCGCGGTCGGCGTCCGAAGCGCGCAGCGAAGGATCACCGCTCATATGAGGGCAATGTAGCGAGCGCTCTCCCGCCGGGCCACGGCGGTAGCCTCCGGCCGACCACGTCGAACCCGCCAAGGAGGCGCGCGCCATGAGCATCGTCTTGACCGAGGACCACGGTCCCGTCCGCCACGTCGTCCTCAACCGACCGGAGAAGCGCAACGCGATGAACGACGAGTTGATCGCCGCGCTCGGCGGAGCGCTTCACGACGCCGCTCACGACCCTGACGTGCGTGTCGTCGTCGTGCGCGGCGAGGGTCCGATGTTCTCCTCGGGCATGGACATCGGCGCGCTCGCCAACCTGGCGGCCGAGCCGCACCGGCTGCGCGAGTTCCGCACCGCGATCCTGCAGGCCTGGAACCTGTGCGAGGAGATGCTCAAGCCGACGATCGCGCAGATCCACGGCGGCTGCCTCGGCGGGGCGATGGAGCTGGCGCTCGCCTGCGACCTGCGGGTGATGGCGAGCGAGGCGATCATCGGGCTCGTCGAGACCCGGGTGGGCCTTATCCCGGACGTCGGCGGATCCTCGCGGCTGCCCGCGGTCATCGGGCTCGGTCGGGCCAAGGAGATGATCATGGCCTCGAAGCTGATCAACGGTGTCGAGGCCGAGCGGATCGGTCTCGTCAATCGCGTGGCCCCCGCCGACGAGCTGGCGGACGCCACGAACGCGCTCGTCGACGAGCTGCTCGCGTGTGCACCCCTTGCCGTCGGGCTGGCCAAGCGGGTCATGGACTCCGCCGCCAAGCCCGCGCTCGCCGTCACGCTCGAGCAGGAGGTGCTCAGCCAGCAGGTGTGCGCGGCGAGCGCCGACTTCGCCGAGGCCACGCTCGCGTTCTCGCAGCGGCGCCAGCCGGAGTTCGCGGGGCGGTAGCGGACGGTCGGCGCCGGGGTGCGCTCCCCGCGCGCCCGCCATGCGGGGCTAATCGAGCACACCCCCGCCGGCGCGCCCCGCGCTCCCGCCGGGGTGCGCTCCCGCGCGCCCGCCATGCGGGGCTAATCGAGCACACCCACCGATGGGCCCCGCGCTCCCGCCGGGGTGCGCTCCCGCGCGCCCGCCATGCGGGGCTAATCGAGCACACCCACCGATGGGCCCTGGGCTCCCGCCGGGGTGCGCTCCCGCGCGCCCGCCATGCGGGGCTAATCGAGCACACCCCCCGCCGGCGCGCCCCGCGCTCCCGCCGGGGTGCGCTCCCGCGCGCCCGCCATGCGGGGCTAATCGAGCACACCCACCGACGGGCCCTGGGCTCCCGCCGGGGTGCGCTCCCGCGCGCCCGCCGCGCGGGGCTAATCGAGCACACCCCCCGCCGGCGCGCCCCGCGCTCCCGCCGGGGTGCGCTCCCGCGCGCCCGCCATGCGGGGCCAATCGAGCACACCCCACCGGCACGCCGGCGCGCCGCCCTACCCGCCTCGCGGCTCCCACTCCACCGGCCCGGCCACGAGCACGTGGCTGCCGAGCGGACGGCCGAGGACGCGTCGCACCTGCGCCGCACAGGCGATGAGCGCTTCGAGGTCGATTCCGGTCTCGATCCCCATCTCGTGCAGCATCGAGACAAGGTCTTCGGTGGCGATGTTGCCCGTCGCCCCGGCCGGGACCGGGCAGCCGCCGAGCTCGCCGAAGCTCGACTCGAAGCTGTCGATGCCCGCCTCCAGCGCCGCGAGCACGTTCGCCAGCCCCTGACCGCGGGTGTTGTGGAAGTGAGCGGTCAGCTCGACCGAATCCCCGAGCTCCGAGCGCGCCTGCTCGAAGAAGGCGCGCACTCCGAGCGGGTTGGCCATGCCCGTGGTGTCGCCAAACCCGACCTCCTGCGCGCCCGCGTCGCGCAGCGCCCCCGCGATCTCGAGCACGCGCCCGACCGCAACGGGGCCCTCGTACGGGCACCCAAACGAGGTCGAGATGACCCCCTCGCAGCGCAGGCCGGCCCGCCGGGCGCGCTCGAGCACCCGAGCCAGACCAGCCAGCGATTCGGCGACCGAGCGATTGACGTTGTGGCGGTTGTGGGTCTCCGACGCGGACAGGAAGACGTTGACCTCGTCGATCCGCTCGCGCTGGCGCAGGGCCGCCTCGAGCCCGCGCTCGTTCGGGACCAGCACGCTGACCGACACCGTCTCGGGCACGTCGATCGCGGCCAGGACCTCCGCCGCGTCGGCGAGCTGCGGGACGACGTCGGCGCGCACGAAGCTCGTGACCTCGAGGCGGCGCACACCGGTGCGGGCGAGCGCGTCGATGAGCGCCACCTTCTCGGCGGTCGGGATGACCTCCTTCTCGTTCTGGAAGCCGTCGCGCGGGCCGACCTCGCGCACGCGCACCGCTGTCGGGAGGGCGCTCACGGGCCGGTCAGCCCCTGCGCGTGCGCGGCCACGCGGATGATCCGCCGCTCGTGGGTACCAAGGCCGAGCACGCGACCGTCCTCGGCTGTGCGCACCTCGACGTCGAAGCGCAGCTTGCGCTCGTCGACGATCTCGCGCAGCGCCGCGCGCGCGATGCACGCCGTGCCCTCGGCGGCGCCGGCGACGTGGCGCACGCAGACCTCGAAGCCGACCGTGGCTCGATCGGCAGCGAGCAACGGGGCGACGAGGCGCGCCGCCGTGCGCTCCATCATGCCGATCATCGACGGGGTCGACAGCACCTTCGCGCCGAGCGTCCCACCGACGTCGGTGAGCAGCCGCCCTTCGGCCACGAACTCGTGCTCGGCTTCCAATCCCGCGCGCAGCGCCACGCGACCGAAGCCTATACTGGCGCGCCCATGGGGCCCGCCGCCGCTGCACCGCCGCGCACCGCGATCATCGGGGGCTCCGGCGCCCTCGGGTACGGTCTCGCCGTGCGCCTCGGGGCGGCCGGGGTCCCGATCATCATCGGCTCACGTGACGCCGACCGCGCCGTGCAGGCCGCCGAGCGGGTCACCGCCGCGGTGCCCGGCGCGCAGGCCACCGGCCAGGCCAACGCCGACGCCGCCGCGGCGGCGGAGGTCGTCATCCTCAGCGTCCCGTTTCGCAACCAGTCCGAGACGCTGACCAACCTGAAGTGCGCCCTGCGCACGGGGCAGCTGCTCATCGACGCCACCGTGCCGCTCGCCGCCGCCGTGAGCGGGAAGGCGACACGCATGATCGGGGTCTGGCAGGGCTCGGCGGCGCAGCAGGCGCTCGAGATGGCGCCCGAGGGGGTGCGCGTCGTCTCGGCGCTGCACTCGGTGAGCGCGGCGGCGCTCGGCGACCTCGCAACCACGCTCGACGAGGACGTGCTCGTCTGCGGCGACCTGCGCGCCGACAAGCGCGAGGCGGCCGCGCTCATCGAGCGCATCCCCGGACTGCGAGCGATCGACACCGGGCGGCTTGAGATGTCACGCATCACCGAGTCACTGACCGCGATGCTCATCTCGATCAACGCGCGCCACAAGGTCCACGCCGGCATCCGCATCACCGGACTGCCGGGGTCTCGATGGGACTGAGCACGAGCGTCGTCGTCCTGGCCGGCGGCACCGGCGGGGCCAAGCTCGCGCGCGGCCTGCTCGACGTCGTCGAGCCCGAGCGGCTGACGATCGTCGCCAACACCGGTGACGACATCGAGATCTACGGTGCCTACGTCTCGCCGGACCCCGACCTCGTGTCGTTCTGGCTGGCCGATCGCATCGACGCGCGGGGCTGGGGCCTGCGCGACGACACCTTCGCCGTCATGGATGGCCTGCGCGAGCTCGGCGAGGAGGTCTGGTTCAATCTCGGCGACCGCGACCTCGCGTGGTGCCTGCGCCGCCGCGAGCTGCTCGACGCCGGTGAGTCGCTCAGCGCGGCCCATGGTCGGCTGACGAGGACGCTGGACATCGGCGCGCGCGTACTGCCGACGAGCGATGACCCGGTGCGCACGTGGGTGCAGAGCGGCGGGGAGTGGCGCTCGTTCCAGGAGTTCATGATCCGCCTCGGCGGCCGCCCGGCGATCGACGGCGTCGAGTTCCGCGGCGCCGAGATCGCGGCACCGACCGCGGCGGTGCTCGAGGCGATCGCTGGCGCCGAGGCGATCGTCATCGGGCCCTCCAACCCAATCGCCTCGATCGGGCCGATCCTCGCCATCCCCGCGCTGCGCGCGGCGCTCACCGCGGCCCCCGCCCCCGTGGTCGCCGTCAGCCCGATCGTCGAGGGCCAGGTGCTGAAGGGACCGACGGCGGCGTTCCTGCGCCACGCGGGCGTGCCGGCGAGCGTCGCCGGCGTGGCCGAGCACTACGACGGGCTCATCGACGGCCTCGTCACCGACGAGCGGGTCGGGGACGTCGCGGTCCTGGAGACCGACGTGCGAATGGGCGACGCGGCGGGCCGCCGGCGCGTGGCCGCCGAGACGCTCGACTTCGCGCTCGCGCTCGCCTCGTCGTGACGCCCGCGGGCCACGAGCGCCTAACGTCTGGGTCGATGCGCACGGCCGCGGTCCTTCCCGTCAAACGCTTCGCCCTGGCCAAGCAGCGCCTCGGCGGCGCCGTCTCCGACGTCCGGCGTCCCGAGCTGGTGGCCACGATGGTTCGCGACGTCCTCGACGCGCTGGCGGCCACCGACGGGCTGGTCGAGATCATCGTCGTCAGCAACGAGCCCGGCGCGATCGCGGCGGCCGGCGAGGTGGGAGCCGCCGCAATCCCCGATGCGCTCCAGGACGGTCAGAGCTCCGCGGCACGGGCCGGGGCCGAGCACGCCCGCCGCCGCGGCGCCGGGCGCGTGCTGCTCGTGCCCGGCGACTGCCCGGCGCTCGACCCGGCCGAGCTCGAGACGCTCCTCGGGGCCGCGACCGAGACATCGGTGGTGATCGTGCCCGATCGCCACGGGACCGGCACGAACGCGCTGCTGCTCACGCCGCCCGACGTCATCGCGCCGAGCTTCGGCCCCGACAGCCTGGCCCGCCATCGTGCGCTCGCCGCCGCGGCCGGCGTGCCGGCGACGGTCGCCCACCCTGCCTCGCTGCTGCTCGACATCGACACCGGCGACGATCTCACGGTGCTGAGCGAGCGCCTGCTCGGGAGCGGGCACGTCGAGGGCCCGCGGGCCGCCCGCACGCGAGCCTGGCTGCGTCGTCATGGCGCGGCGCCGACACCGACCATCCGGTGACCGGGCTGCGCGCCCGCGCCTTGCCCGGGCTGCCCGAGATCACCCGCGGCGCCGACCTGGCCGACCTCATCGTCGCGGCGACGGCACGGGCGAGCATCCGGCTCGACGCGTCGACGGTCCTTGTCATCGCGCATAAGGCGGTCTCGAAGGCCGAGGGAGCCGTCGTCGCGCTGCGCGACGTGACGGCGGGCGCCGAGGCGGTCGAGCTGGCCGCGCGCCTCGGCAAGCCCGACGCGCGCGCGGTGCAGGTCGTGCTCGACCAGTGCGTCGATGTCGTGCGCGCCGAGCGCGGGGTGATCATCGGGCGCACGCGGCACGGGTTCGTGTGCGCCAATGCCGGCGTGGACACGTCCAACGCCGCGGCCGAGGGCGAGGTCGTCCTCCTCCCCCGCGATCCCGACGCCTCGGCGCGGCGGCTGCGCGCGGCCCTGCACGAGCGCGTCGGCGTCGCCCCCGCCGTGGTCGTCAGCGACAGCTTCGGCCGCGCATGGCGCCTCGGGCAGGTCGACGTGGCCGTTGGCTGCGCCGGCCTGCGCCCGCTCGACGACTGGCGGGGACGCCACGACTCGGTCGGGCGCGAGCTGTCGGCCACGCTCATCGCCGTGGCCGACGGCGCGGCCGCGGCGGCCGACCTCGTTCGCGATAAGGACTCGCGCGAGCCGGTGGTGCTCGTCGATGGCCTCGCCGCGCACGTAACCGACGCGGACGGGCCGGGCGCGGCGGCGATGGTGCGAGCGGTCGGCGAGGACCTGTTTCGCTGAGAGCGCTCCGTCGTCGTCACGCTGTCAGGCTAGTCGCCGGCGTCGAGCAGCGACGACCAGAACGCAACATAAGCGCGCTCGAGCTGGATACCGGCTCGCAGCGCGGCCCGCGGCCCGTCGCCCATCGCCGGACCCTCGGCGCCGGAGAGCGCCTCGTAGGTCTCCAGCGACCCCCGATGGACCGGCAGCTGCTCGCGCGCGAGCGCCGCGGGGTCACCGCCGAGGAAGAGCTTGAGCAGGCTCGCGTCGCGGACGAGGCCATCCTCGACCACGGGGTCGGCCCGCCAGGAGTCGAGCGCGGCGCGCCCCTCCGCGGTGAGCCGGAACAATCGCCGGCGCCGGCCGTGTTGCTCGCGGTCCTCGTCGAGGTAGCCGACCTCCGCGAGCCGCTCGCACTCGGTGTACAGCTGCGTGTGCGGCAGCGTCCAGAAGTTGGCAACGCTCAGGTGAGCAACGCGCTTGACGTCGTAGGGCGTCGCCGGCTGGAGCTGCTCGACGAGACCGAGGACGATGAACGAAGTGGTCGTCAGGCGCGGGGTTGACACACCGTGCAGCGTAGCGTACGGTTCGCATCATTCGAACCGGACCATTCGGGAGGCACCATGTCAATGACCGCCACGCAGCACGACCATCGCGTCGGGTTCCGCTCGCTCGAGAGCGAGGTGACGGTCGATGAGCTCCCGCTCGAGGGCGCGCTTCCTCCGTGGCTCGGCGGTTCGCTCCTGCGCACCGGCCCGGCGAAGTTCGAGGTCGGCGACGCGGCGATGCGCCACTGGTTCGACGGCTACGCGATGCTGCACCGCTTCACGATCGCCGACGGCGCGGTCTCCTACGGGAACCGCTTCCTCGAGAGCCGTGCCTACCGCCGCGCGCGAGAGACCGGCCGCATCGCCCTCCCCGAGTTCGCCACCGACCCCTGTCGCTCGCTCTACCAGCGCGTCCAGTCGCTGTTCACCGGACCGGACCTCACCGACAACGCGAACGTGAATGTCTCGCGCCTCGGCGAGCGCTTCGTGGCCATGACCGAGACCCCGATGCCGATCGAATTCGACCCGGCGACGCTGCGCAGCGCCGGCGTCGCGTTCACCGCGCCGGGGCAGCTGACGACCGCCCACCCCCATGCCGACCGCGACGACGCGATGCTCAACTATGCGGCCAAGCTCGGCCCGCGCAGCAGCTACCGCTTCTTCCGCGTCGACCCGGCGTCCGCCACGCCGCGCGTGCTCGCCTCGCTGCCGGTGCGCGAGCCGTCCTACATGCACTCGTTCGGGCTGAGCGAACGCTGGTTCGTGCTCGCCGAGTTCCCATTCGTGGTCAATCCGCTGCGCCTCGCGCTGTCCGGGCGCCCCTACATCGAGAACTACCGCTGGAAGCCCGAGCTCGGCACCCGCTTCACCCTCGTGGACCGCGACAGCGGCGAGACGCTGAGCGGCTTTCAGACCGAGGCCTGCTTCGGCTTCCACCACATCAACGCCTACGAGCGCGGCGACGAGGTCATCGTCGACCTGTGCGCCTTCGAGGACGCCCGGATCATCGAGGACCTCTACCTCGAGCGCCTGCGCTCCGGGAGCGCCTCGCTCTCCCAGGCCGTGCCCACGCGCTTCCGGCTGTCCCTGACCAAGCGCACCGTGACCCGCGAGCGCCTGGCCGAGGGCGGCCTCGAGCTGCCCCGCATCAACTACCGCCGCTGCAACGGGCGCCCGTACCAGTACGCGTGGGGCAACGACACCGGGCCGAGCGGCTGGCTGGAGAAGATCGTCCGGATCGACGCCGACACCGGCACGGCGACGGCCTGGTCACAACCGGGCTGCTTCCCCGGCGAGCCGGTGTTCGTGGCCGAGCCGGGCGGCGAGAAGGAGGACGACGGCGTTCTGCTGTCCATCGTGCTCGATGCCGGAGCCGAGCGCTCCTTCCTGCTCGTCCTCGATGCCGCCACGCTCACCGAGGTCGCCCGCGCCTCCGTGCCGCACGCGATCCCCTTCAGCTTCCACGGCCAGTTCGCGCGCGCCTGACCTACCAACCGCCCGCCTACCGGCGGGCCACCCTAGCCGGACCCTCGGGAGTGTCCAGATTCCCCCACGCCGGCGCCTGGCACCGGTAGCGTCGCAGCGGTCAACTTCCGACAGCGACTGGAGCAGGCATGACCGACGAGCAGGCACGTGACCAGGATTCCGCCGAGGCCATCGAGGATCTCGAGGCTCCGCTGCAGGACACCGACGAGGTGAGCGGCGGCAACATGCCCACCTCGGTGGAGCACACCCTTGACAGTGCGCATGCCGGGGGCGGCGGCGGCGGAGCCGGGCAGACCACGAGCTGAGCGGACGTCGGGGGCGGCGTCGCCCATCCGGCGCCGCCGCCGTGGCTCAGGCCACGACCGGGCGCCGCGGCACGGGCGCCGACTGCATGATCGACGTCGTCGTCTGGCCGCAGGCGACAAAGCGGTCGATGATCTGCTCGAGGTGCTCTACGTCGCGGACATACGTGGTCATGACGAAGCAGTCCTCGCCAGTGACCCGGTGGCATTCCACGACTTCGGGCGTCTCCCGAACCAGCTGGGCGGCAGCGGCGATCTGACGCGGCGCCGGGCGGAGTCGGATGATCACGCCGAGCCCGTAGCCGAGCCGCCGTGGGTCGACCGACGCGTGGTAGCCGGTGATCACGCCCCCGTCCTCGAGGCGTCGCACGCGCTCGGCGACCGCCGGGGCAGACAGACCGACTCGCCGGCCAAGCTCGGCGAGCGACACCCGTGCGTCGCGCTGTAATTGGTCGATCAACAGTCGATCCGACTCATCCAGCACGTCATCGACGGTGATTACCTTGGATGACCTTTTCTTCGTAGGCATGACATCGATAATACCTGTGATCAGCCATGTAACGACGGCGCCGAGTCCGCAACCATCACCGCATGCGACGTTCCGTGCCGCCGCACGCGTTCTTTGTCGTCAGCGCCGTGTTCCACTACCTTGGACCGGCATTCGCCGTGCTGCTGTTCTCGCACGTCGCGGTCCTCGGGGTCGCCTGGCTGAGGATCGCCACGGCCGCGATCGTGCTCACGGCTTGGCGGCGTCCCTGGCGGGCCATCGGGGCGTGGACTCCGCAGACCCGGCGGCTCGTGCTCGCCTGGGGCGGCGTGCTCGCCGCGATGAATGGCTGCTTCTACCTGGCGATCGACCGGCTCGCGCTCGGGACCGTCGCCGCGGTCGAGTTCGTCCCGGTGATCGCGCTCGCCGCACTTGGCGCTCGGCGGCCGCGCAACGCGGCCGCGCTCGTCCTGGCCGTGGCCGGCGCCGGAGTGCTCACCGACGTCCAGCTGCACGCGTCCCCGCTCGGCCTCGCCCTCGCGCTCGCGAACGCGGCGCTGTTCGCCGCCTACATCGTCATCGCTGACGACCTGGCGAAGCGACCGGGCGTGCGCGGAATCGATGGCCTCGCCGCCTCGATGCTCGTCGCGGCCGTCCTGGCGACGCCGTTCGGACTCGGGGCGGCGCTGCCCACCGTCCACCATCCGGGCCTGCTGCTCGCCGGCGCCGGCGTCGGCGTGTGCTCGTCGGTCATCCCCTACGTCACCGATCAGCTCGCCCTCGCCCGGCTGGCGCGGGCGACCTACGCGCTCATGGTCTCGCTGCTGCCCGCAGTGGCCACGACGATCGGCATCCTCGTGCTGCGTCAATGGCCGTCCGCGCGCGAGCTGTTCGGTATCGGGCTCGTGATCGCCGGCGTTGCGCTGCATCGAGCGCCGGCCACCCGCGAGCGCTCAGACGGCCGCGGGCGCGAGCTCGTAGCGGCGGCGGATCGCGTACAACGTCGTGCGCTCGGCGGCCGGTCGGCCGGCACGGTGGGCGGCGGCGATGAGCTCGGGCGGATCGAGGCGCACGCCGTGCTGGGAGCCGGCCATGCGGCTGATCGACTCCTCCATGAGCGTGCCGCCGAGGTCGTTGACCCCCCAGCGCAACGCCTCGGTGGCGGCGTCGAGGCCCATCTTCACCCAGGATGCCTGCAGGCTGGGCACGCTGCGGCCGAGCGCGAGGCGGAACACGGCGGTGTGCTTGAGGTTCTCCTCGGGGGAGATCTCTTCGACGCCGTGCGTGCGCCCGAGCAGCGTCTGAAACGGGATGAAGGACAGCGGCACGAATTCGGTGATCCCGCCGGTGCGCTCCTGGAGCGCTCGCACCACGCGCATGTGCTCGGCCAGCTCCCACGGCTCCTCGATGTGCCCGAACATGACGGTTGCGGTCGAGCGGAGCCCGGCGCGATGCGAGGCCTCGATCATCTCCACCCAGCGGGCGACCGGAAGCTTGTTCGGTGAGATGCGCTCGCGCACGCCGTCGTGCAGGACCTCGGCGGCGGTGCCCGGGGTGGAGTCGAGGCCGGCGTCGCGCAGGCGCGCGAACACGACGTCGGGCGGCAGCTCGGAGATGTCGCACATGTGCGCCACCTCCATCGGCGAGTAGGCATGGACATGCAGCTGGGGCGCGGTCTCGCGGATGAGACGCAGCCAGCCCTCGTAGTCCTCGAGCACCCAGTCGGGGTGAATGCCCGACTGCATGCAGATCTCCGTGGCCCCGTAGTCGATCGCCTCGAGCACGCGGCGGACGAACTCGTCGCGGTCGTGCTCGTAGGCGTCCGGTGAGCGCTTGCTCTGGCCGAAGCCGCAGAAGGCGCAGCCGACGGTGCACACGTTGGAGACGTTGATGTTGCGATTGACGACGAACGTCACCGTCTCACCGGCGAGCTCGGCGCGGAGCTCATCGGCGGCCTGACGCAGGTCCTCGATCGCCTCCGGGCGGTCCTCCGCGAACAGCCCGGTCAGCTCGTCCTCGCTCAGTGCGAGGCCGGCGCGGCCCTTGGCAATCGCGGCCGGCACGATGTCGCGGCGGATCGGCCGCGGCGCGTCGGTGCGACCGGAGCCGCGGCGCGGGATGAACGACCAGTAGCGCGCCTTGATGACGTCGAGCACGCCGGGGGCGATCCAGTCCTCGTCGATGTAGCGCGGGTACACGCAGAGGCGCTCGGACAGCGCCGCCCCGTCGACGGCGAGGCGCTTTCGCACCTGCGGCGGCGAGGGGAACGGATGCTCGGGGGAGATGTGGTCGCCGTTGGCCGACAGCCCACCGAGGTCGGTGGCGCCGGCGGCGACGAGCTCGGGCCACCAGTCGGACAGGTTCGGCGGCACCTGGATGCCGACGTCGGGCATGAGCTCGCGGGCGACGCCGATGAGGCGCTCGAGGTCCTCGATCGAGACAGGGCTGGCCCACGTGGGCCGGTCGAGCGCGGGCCCGTGCCCGACACCGGTGCGCCAGTACTCGCGTGCCGCGGCGTCGGCGATCTCCGCCGGCTCGCGCCCGTAGTAGCTCTGGTGGGGCACGAAGTTCTGGAGGATGACCTCCTGGATGTGTCCGTGCTCGCGGTGCACGTCCGCGATCGCCTGCAAGGAGGCGACGCGCTCCTCTTCGGTCTCGCCGATGCCGACGAGGATGCCGCTCGTGAACGGGATGCGCAGCTCCCCCGCGGCGCGGATCGTCTCCAGGCGGCGCTGCGGGTGCTTGGTCGGCGACCCGGCGTGGACGGTCTCCATGAGCCGCTCGGCCACCGACTCGAGCATAAGTCCCTGCGAGGCGGTGACCTCGCGCAGCCGGGCGAGGTCCTCTCGGGGCAGCACGCCGAGGTTGGTGTGCGGCAGCAGCCCGCGCTCGAGCGCGCGCTCACAGGCCCACACGACGTAGGAGGTGAAGTCCTCGTGGCCGTACTCGGCCAGCCGCGCTCGCACGGTGGCGTTGACCTCGGGGTGCTCGCCGGTGAGCACGAGCAGCTCCTTGGCGCGGTGGCGCACGGCGCCGTCGAGAATCGCCTCGACCTCGTCGGGCGAGTGCAGATGCGCCTGGTGGGTGGCGAACGCGCAGTACTTGCAGTAGCAGCGACAGGTCCGCGAGAGCGAGAGCGTGAGGTTGCGCGAAAACGTCACCCGACGGCCCATCCCGCGCAGTCTATGACGGTCGCCGCCGGTCGCCGCCTATGATCCCCCGCCATGCCCGCGGACGTTGCCGTCTACCTCGCCCGCCACGGTCAGACGGCGTACAACCACGCGCGGCGCTTCCAGGGCCGGCTGCCGGTCCCGCTTGACGAGACCGGGCTCGCGCAGGCGGCGGAGCTCGCCGATGCGGCCGCCGCCCAGTCGTTCGCGGTGCTCTGGTGCAGCCCGCTTCTGCGCGCGCGTCAGACCGCCGACGTGGTGGCCGAGCGCATCGGCCTGACGCCGATCGAGGACGAGCGGCTCGTGGAGACGGACGCCGGCGACTGGACCGACCGCCCCTTCGCCGACGTTCAGGCCGAGGATCCCGACGGCTTCGCCGCCTTCGTGGCCGGCGATCCGGACTTCCGCTTCCCCGGCGGGGAGTCGTTCGCCGACCAGGCCGCCCGGGTCGCCGCCGCGCTGAGCGACATCGAGCGCGCCCAGCTGCCGGCGCTCGTGGTGTGCCATGGGCAGGTGATCCGCCTCGCGCTCGCCGAGCGACGACCCGGCGGACTGGACGGAGCGCTGCGGGGATCGCACACCGTGGCCAACGGCGCGCTCGTCCCGCTGCCGGCGGCCGGCTGAGCCCGTCACACCGGCGATATTCGCCGGTTTGACGGCGTTCTCGCTCATGGACATCGCCCGTCGGTCGATTCAGATCCGATGAGTCAAACCGCGTTGAGAGACGGCGGGCGCCCGCTCATCGACTATCACGACCTGCGTCGCTCGCTCGTCGCCGGCTACGTCGTCACGGCGATCACCGCCGTGTTCGCGGTGCTCGCCATCTCCAGCGACCATGGCAACGTCGGGCTGCTGTCGGTGGCGGCGTTCGAGCTCTGCCTGGCCGCGGTGCTCGCCGCCGGACGCTGGCTGCCGGTGTGGGCGATCAAGATCGCGGCGTTCCCGGTCGCCGTCAGCGTCATCAGCGTGGTCGTCGCCGTCGCGAACCCGATCGGGCCGGCGCCGCTCTACTACATCTGGCCCGCGATCACCTGCGGGCGCTTTGGCACGCACCGCGACGCGCGACTGACGTGGCTGTGGTTGGCAGCGACGTTCGCCGCCGCACTCACCGTCGCCCACCACGTGCAGGTCCCGCTCGTCCTCTACGCATCGGTCGTGTCGATCGTCGGGCTCGTGCTCGCGCTGCAGCAGCGCGACACCGACGAGCTCGCGCAGGCCGCCACCACCGACCCCCTCACGCACCTGCTCAACCGGCGCGCCTTCGCGGAGGCGTTCGCACGCGAGGTGCAGCGGGCGCGCTCGTC
This sequence comes from uncultured Solirubrobacterales bacterium, assembly GCA_963819075.1. Classification (GTDB taxonomy): domain Bacteria; phylum Actinomycetota; class Thermoleophilia; order Solirubrobacterales; family Solirubrobacteraceae; genus CAVQBJ01. Next base: position 373,962 of record CAWFUP010000006.1, on the reverse strand, counting down.
AAACCTCCCGCTCAGCCTCGTCGTCTTCGATCTCGACCACTTCAAGCGGCTCAACGACGGCTTCGGGCACGCCGCCGGCGACGACGCGCTGATCGCCTTCGCACGGATCCTCACCGAGCACTGCTCGCCCGGGGACCTCGTCGCCCGCATGGGCGGCGAGGAGTTCGCGATCGTGCTGTTCGACAGCGACCAGCGCGCAGCGCAGGAGACGGTGGACGGCATCGCCCGAGAGCTCCGCCAGTGGTCGCGCGACGCCCCCATGACGCTGACCACGAGCGCCGGCATCGCGCTGCTCGGACCGGACACGACGTCGCCGCCGGAGATGCTGCTCGCCGCCGACCGCGCGCTCTATGCGGCCAAGGACGCGGGCCGTAACCGCGTCGTTTGGGTCGGCGATTCCGCCGCGCGCGAGCTCGCGCAAGCGGCCTGAGCCGCTACGGCGGGCCGCCGGCCAGCCGCTCGACGAGCGCCGACCCCTCCCGCGCCATGCGCGAGCGCGGGACCACGAGGTCAAACCCCGCCGCCTCGGCCCGCGCCTTGGTGTCGACGTCGACGTGCGAGTAGAAGCCGAGCGTGCGCACGCCGCCGAGGCCGCCTGCCTCGACGAGCGTGCAGCCGTCCAGACCGCGGTCAGAGGCGAGATCGACGATCAGGACGTCCACGTCGTCGGACAGCGTCGCCCGCGCGGCCGCCGAGTCGGACACGAGCGTCACCTGGTGTCCGTGCCCGCGCAGCGCGCCCACGACATTCGACCCGAACAGGAGGTCGGGGATGAGCGCCAGCACCCGCGCCATCGCGCGGCCTACTGGGCGCGCAGCTGGCGGAACTCGTCGCGCACGGACTGCGGCCGTCCCCACATCTGCACGACCTCGACACGGCCGCTGCGCAGCTCGCGCGACACGAGCTCGCCGGCGATGCCGGCGTTGTCGAGCAGCACTAGCGTGCCGTGCACGGTGGGCGCCGCGGCGGCGTGCCCGAAGCGGTGGGCCACGAGCAGGCGCCAGTGCCAGTCGTGGTGCGAGTAGGGCTGCGCGTTGCAGGTCACGAGGTAGCTGGCCGCCTCCACGTAGCGCGACTCGTCGGCGATGCGCAGGTCGAGCTCGAGGTCCGTCCAGTCGTCGGGCAGCGACTCGACGATGTCGCGGAAGTCGTCAGCTAGGGCCATCGCGCCGAAGAGTAGCGAGCGCGCGACGTGCTGCGGTTCGACCGTCGCGATCCTGCTAATCCTCTCCTGACAGCTCGATCGGATAGGAGATGACGGTGAACACTCGCGCATTGGGATCTACAGGGCCGTCCGTGTCGGCGCTCGGGCTCGGCTGCATGGGGATGTCGGGGATGTACGGCCCCGCCGACCGCGCCGAGAGCATCGCGACGATCCACGCCGCGCTCGACGCTCAGATGAACCTGCTCGACACCGGCGACTTCTACGGCATGGGCCACAACGAGATGCTCATCGCCGAGGCGCTGGCCGACCGATCGCGCGACGAGGTGCTCATCAGCGTCAAGTTCGGCGGCATGCGCGACCCGGCCGGTGGCTGGGGTGGCATCGACGGGCGCCCCGCCGCCACGAAGAACTTCCTCGCCTACTCGCTGCAGCGGCTGCGCACCGATCACGTCGATGTGTACCGCCTGGCCCGGGTCGACCCGGCGGTGCCGATCGAGGAGACCGTCGGCGCGATCGCCGAGCTCGTGCAGGCGGGCTACGTCCGCCACATCGGACTATCCGAGGCCGGCGCCGAGACGATCCGCCGCGCGCACGCCGTGCACCCGATCGTCGACCTGCAGATCGAGTACTCGCTCATGTCGCGCAGCATCGAGCGCGAGGTGCTCCCGACGTGCCGCGAGCTCGGGATCGCGATCACCGCTTACGGCGTCCTCTCGCGCGGCCTGCTGAGCGGGCACTGGAACGCCGGGCGAACGCTCGAGCCGACCGACTTCCGCGCGCACGCTCCCCGCTTCAGCGGCTCCAACCTCGATCGCAACCTCGCGCTCGTGGAATCGCTGCGCGAGATCGCCGCGCAACGGGGGATCAGCGTCGCGCAGGTGGCGATCGCCTGGGTCCTCGGCCGCGGCGAGGACATCATCCCGCTCATCGGCGCGCGCCGCCGCGACCAGCTGGCCGAGGCGCTGGCGGCGCTCGACGTCGAGCTGACCGATTCCGACCGGGCCCAGATCGAGGCCGCGATACCCGCGGACGCGACCGCCGGCGACCGTTACGCGCCGGCTCAGATGGCCACCCTCGACAGCGAGCGCAGCGCGTCCGTCGGCGCATGAGCGCGATCGCCGCCGACCTCGAGGAGTACGAGGCGTTGACCGCCGGCTGCGGGCTGGTCGACCGCTCCGAGCGCGGCAAGCTCGCGCTGAGCGGGCGTGACGCCGCCGAGTTCCTCAACGGGCAGGTGTCGAACGACGTCGTCTCGCTGGCGGCCGGTGAGGGCTGTTACGCGGCCTTCCTGACCCACAAGGGCAAGATGCTCGGAGACCTGCGCGTGCTCGTCGTCTCCCCCGCGGACGACGGGCCCGGCGCCGCGCCCGAGCTACTGCTCGATACGGAGCGCGTCGCGTTGCAGGCGCTCTTCGACATGATCCGCCGCTTCTCGGTCGGCCACGCGGTGGAGCTGCACAAGCGCACGCTCGAGCGCGGCCTGCTGTCGCTCATCGGCCCCCTCTCCCGCGATGTGCTCGCGCGTGCCGGCGTGCCGGCGGGGTCCCAGCCCGGCGAGGCCGAGCACGCCAACGCCCGGGGTACCATCGCCGGCGTCCCCGCCCTGCTCGTCGCCACGGATGTCGGCATCGACGTGCTCGTGGACAGCGAGTCAACCGCGCTCGTCGGCGAGGCGCTCGCCGCGGCCGGCGCGAAGCCGGCGTCTGAGGCGAGCGCGGAGATCGTGCGCCTGGAGCGCGGACGTCCGCGCTACGGGCTCGACCTCGACGAGAGCACGATCCCGCAGGAGGCCGGCCTCAACGACCGCGCCGTCAGCTTCACGAAGGGCTGCTACGTCGGGCAGGAGACCGTCGCCCGGCTCTTCTACCGCGGCAAGCCCAACCGTCATCTGCGCGGGCTGCGCCTGAGCGCCCCGGCCGAGCGCGGAGCCGAGCTGCGCCTTGGCGAGCGCGTCGTCGGCACGCTCGGCAGCGTCGCGCGCTCGCCCCGCCACGGGGACATCGCGCTTGCGCTCGTGCGCCGCGAGGTGCCCGAGGACGCCGAGCTGTCGGTCGGAGCGGGCGCCACGACCGCGCGCCTGGCGCCGTTGCCGTTCGACGCGTAGGCGAGAATGCGCACGCATGCCCCGCGTTCGCCATCGCATAGGGTTCGCGTGGGCGCTCGCCTCTCGTCTCCGAGGCCGAGCGGGCCGATGAGGAGAGCGATGCGCAAGCGCAAGCCATTGGTCGTGCTCGCCGTGGCGACGGCCCTCGCGGGCTGCGGCTCGACCACTCCGTACGCGAACCTGCCGCGTCCGCCCCAGCTGGTGACCATCACGTCCGCGGTGGCCCACGGCCACGTGCTCGTCTCGCCAAGCACGATCGGTGCCGGGCCGGTCATGCTCGTCGTGGCCAACCAGACGCTCACCTCCCAGCAGGTCACGGTGTCGCGGTCCTCGCCGCTCCCGCTCGACGTCCAGACCGGACCGATCAACCCCGGCGCCACCGCGACGCTGCAGATCGACCTGCGGGCAGGGTCCTACCTCGTGCAGGCCGCCGACCCGAGCATCGTCCCGACGCAGATCCTCGTCGGTCCGCCCCGGCCGAGCGCGAAGAGCCAGCTCCTGCTGCCCTAGCGCAAGCTGCCGCGCCGGCCAACGCGATCGGGTAGCGTGGCCGCCAAGCAACAGCGAGGCGAACCGGGGGTGTGCGATGACAGGGTTGGGACTCGACGTCGACGGCCTGCGCAGCACGATCGGGGGCACGGTGTCCGTCGCGGGCGAGGCCGCGTACGACACGGCCGTGTCGATCTGGAACGGCGCGATCGCCCGGCGCCCGGCGGTGGTGGCGAGCTGCGCGGAGCCCTCCGATGTGGCCGCCGCGCTCGCCTTCGCCGAGCGTGAGGGCCTCGAGGTGTCGGTGCGCGGCGGAGGGCACAACTACGCCGGCTTTGCTCTCTGCGATGGCGGCCTCATGATCGATCTCACCCCGATGAAGTCGGTGAGCGTCGATCCAGCCGCGCAGCGTGCGCGCTGCGGGGGCGGCACCACGTGGGGCGAGCTCGACGCCGCCACGCAGGCGCACGCCCTGGCCGTGCCCGGCGGGTTCATCAGCCACACCGGCGTGGCGGGGCTGTGTCTCGGGGGCGGGTTCGGCTGGCTCACCCGTCGGGCCGGCCTGACGTCCGACAACCTCGTCGGCGCCGAGGTGGTCACCGCCGACGGTCGCGTGCTCGGAGCGTCCGAGGATGAGAACGAGGACCTGTTGTGGGCGTTGCGCGGTGGCGGCGGCAACTTCGGCGTCGTGACGTCGTTCGAGTTTCGCCTGCACCCCGTTGGTCCGCTCGTGCACCTCGGGATGTTCTTCTACGCGCCCGAGCAGGGACGCGATGTCTTCCGTTTCGCTCGCGAGTACGTGCGCGAGCTGCCGGACGAGTGCGGGCCGTTCTTGGCCGGCCTCAATGCGCCGCCTGCGCCGTTTGTCCCCCAGCCTCATCAGCTGCAGCCCGTGTATGCGTTCGCCGTCGTGGGCTTCGGTGACGACGCGACCCACGCCGAGCTCGTGGCTCCCATCCGGGACGCGGTTCCACCGCTGTTCGAGCTCGTGACACCCATCCCCTACACCGCACTGCAGCAGCTGTTCGACGAGTCGGCGCCCTGGGGCATGCTGGCGTACGAGAAAGCCGTCTACCTCGACGAGATGAGCGACGCGGCGATCGACGTGATCGTCGAGCACCAGCCGAAGAAGGCATCGCCACTGTCGTTCCTGCCGACGTTCGCCCTCGGCGGCGCATATGGCCGGACGCCCGACGACGCCACGGCGTTCGGCGGCAGCCGGGACATCAAGTGGGTGGTGAACATCAGCGCGACGGCCCCGACGCCGGAGCTCTACGAGGCCGACCGCGCGTGGGTGCGCGCCTTCTGGTCGGACCTGATGCCACACAGCGTCGGCGTTGGCAGCTATGTGAACTTCATGAGCGAGTACGAGGAGGACCGCGTGCGCGCCGCCTACGGGCCCGAGAAGTACGATCGGCTGGCGCGGACGAAGGCGAGGTACGACCCCGGCAACCGCTTCCATCTCAACGCCAACATCCTGCCGGCCTCGCCCGTGGCCTAGCCGCCAGGCACGGGCCGTTGGCCGCGGGGCGTGCGCGTGCCTGCCCCGCCGCGCAACGAGCCGTGGCCAGCGACCTGCGGCCCGCTGCCGTCGGCCGACGGGTAGCATTGCCTGCCGCCGACTGTTCCCCGACACGCGAGGTTCCCCAAATCGTGGCCATCGATCTGCAACGAGTCTCCGAGGTTGAAACCGAGCCGGGCGAGCTGCCCGCGACGATGGCCGCATGGGTCATCCGCCAGGAGCGCGAGGGCGAGCCGATCGACGCGTTTCAGGTCGAGGAGATCGAGGTTCCCGAGCCGGGCGCGTTCGAGGTGATCGTGCGAGTGATGGCGGCGGGCGTGAACTTCAACAACGTGTGGGCGGCGACCGGCAAGCCGGTGTCGGTCTTCGCCTACGGCGACCATCCGCAGTACGGCCACCACATCGGCGGCTCCGATGGCTCAGGCGTCGTCTGGAAGGTGGGCGAGGGGGTCACGCGCTGGAAGCCGGGCGACGAGGTCGTCCTCCATTGCAACCAGGCCTCCTACGAGGACCCCGAGGTGCACGGACTCGACCCGATGGCCGCGCCGTCGCAGAAGATCTGGGGTTATGAGACCACGTGGGGCTCCTTCGCCCAGTTCACGAAGGTGCAGGCCCAGCAGCTGCTGCCCAAGCCGGCCGCGTTGACGTGGGAGGAAGCGGCCTCCTACGGGCTGACCTACTTCACCGCCTACCGCATGCTCATCGACCGCTGCAAGCTGCAGGCCGGTCACCGCGTGCTCATCTGGGGCGCGGCCGGCGGCCTCGGCGTGTTCGCCGTGCAGCTCTGCAAGGCGACCGGCGCGGAGTGCGTCGGCGTCGTGTCCTCGGAGGCGAAGGGCAGCCTCGTGATGAGCCTCGGCGCCACGGGGTGGATCGACCGCAAGGAGTTCGCCGGAATGATGCGCACCGGCAACGAGACGCCCGACGAGGAAAAGGCCCGCTTCGCGGAGTCGCGGCGCTTCGCCAAGGAGGTCAAGAACATCCTCGGCGAGCCCCCGGACATCGTCTTCGAGCATGTCGGGCGCGACACCTTCCCGACCTCGGTGTTCACGGTACGGCCGTTCGGCAAGGTCGTCATCTGCGCCGGCACAACGGGCTACAACCTCGACTTCGACGTGCGCCACCTGTGGATGCGCCAGAAGGAGATCCTCGGGTCGCACTTCGCCAACGCGTACGAGTGCATGAAGGCCAACCAGCTCATCGAGCAGGGCCTCATCCGCCCCGTGCTGTGGCGGACCTACGGGTTCGACGGGGTCGCGCGCGCGCACCAGGAGATGAAGGAGAACAAGCACCTCGGCAAGATCGCGATCCTCGTCGGCGCCGAGGAGGAGGGCCTCGGCAAGACCGCCGCGGGTCCCGGCGCGATCCGCGCGCAGGTGGGCGCCTGATGGCCGGCATCGTGATCATCCCCTGGTACGCGACCGGATTCCGCAAGGACGCGCTCGAGGCCGACCTGAACGAGATCGCGGCGCTCGCCCCGCGCTACGGCGCCACCTCCTACGCCGTCTATCGCTCGCGCGATGACCGCTACAAGTTTCAGCAGGTCGTCGCCTTCGAGGAGCACATCGACTGGGAGCGCTACTGGGAGGGCCCGGACATGACGTTCTTCCGCGCGACCCACCAGGGCTGGTACCAGATCCCCTTGCTCTACGGCTGGTGGGACCTCACGGCCTCGGGCTCGATCGAGGCGCCGGTGGCCGAGCCGACCGTGCCCGGCGGCGCGAACGGCAGTAACGGGGGCTGAGGCGCGCTGCCAGCGGGCGCTCTGCGTCCCGCGAGAGCTTCGAGCGAATCCGGCCGCGCGTCGACGAGTGTCGTAATGCAGCGCCTTGCTAGCGGGATGTACAGTCCCGTGCGATCTTTCGAGGTCTGTGTGGGGCAAAGGGGCGACGAGATTCGCGCACGGAAGCCGGTCTGTACGCCGCCCGGGACGCTAGCCCGACCGCGAGCGCCAGCTCGCGATCGCCACGCTGCTGATCGGGCTGATCGCGGCGACGCTCGCGCTCCTGCCCGTCGCTCGCCGGGGCAAGCCGGGTGCACGATCACCTGGACCGCCGGCGCGGCGGTGACGGCATCTCTGGACGACGCGCGGCAACTGGACCGACGCCGCGAACGGGCATACGGTTCCGAGCGCGACCGACGACGTCTGCATTACGGCACTACCGGCATCTACACGGTCACGCTCACCGGGCCCGGCGACCGTGAACTCGCTGACGCTCGGCTCCGGAACTGCGGGCACGACGCAGACGCTCGATTGCTCGCCGGCCGAGCGGCTCGGCGTGCGGCCACCCTCAACCTCACCACGCGAGCTCGATCGCCGTCGGAGGCGATCTCGTGCTCGACAATCCGGCCGGCAACAACTACGCCGAGCTCACGGGCGCCACGCTCACGCAACGGCGGCTCGCTGCAGTCTCAGTCCGAGGGCGCGACCAACAACTACCTGCGCGCGTCCGTCGACAACACCTCCGCTTCGTCGTTCACCGTCGCGAGTGGTGAGTTGCTCCAGGACCAGAACACCACGATCAGCAACGCCGGCACGCTCGACGTGGCCGGCGGCGCACTGCTCGACCTCACGACGGGCGGCGACAAGCTGACGAACACGTCGTCGGTCACCGACCACGGCACGTCACGCTGAGCAGCAGCGCCACCTACAGCCAGTCGGGCAGCGGAGCGGAAACCGGCAACGCCGTCACATCTCCGGCGCGACGCTGAACGACGGGGGCGCCGGCGGCACGTTCGATCTGCTCGGCGGCAGTACGCTGGCCGGCAGGATCCCGGCGACGCAGACCGTCAGCGTCCTCGGCACAGCGGCCGGTGGTGACGCTACGACCACGCTGAGGGCGCCGTGACGAACGACGGCACGCTCGTCCTCGACAACGCGAACGGGAACAACGCGGCCCGCTCACGGGGGGCCGCGCTCACGAACGACGGCACGCTGCAGTCCAAGGTCGAGGGCGCAACCACGACTACGCTCGAGACGTCGCTCGCCAACGACCCGGCAGGTGACCGTGTCCACCGGCCAGCTGCTCCAGGACACCGCACCACGGCCACCAACGAGGCCGCGCCACGATCACCACCGGCAGCGGCGCGCCAGCTGAACTCACCAGCGCCTCCGCACAGCTCATCAACGACGGCACGGTCACCGAACAGGGCACGATCACGCTGAACAGCGGCGCCTCCTTGACCCAGTCCGCGCAGCCCGGAGACCGGCAACGCAGTCGCCATCGCCAGCAGCACGCTCACCGACAGCGTCGGCGGCCGGCGCCTTCAACCTGCTCGAGGGCACGACCCTGGCCGGGACGATCCCCGCCGGACAACCGTCACCGTCCTCGGCCAACGCCGCCGGCGGTGCCACCGCCACGCTGCCCGGCAATGTGACCAACGACGGCAGCCTCGTCCTCGACGCCAGCGCCAACAACAACACCGCCGCGCTCTGGCCAAGGCGGCGTCGCCCCACGCCCACCGTAACAACGGCACCCTGAAAGCCCAGGTCGAGGGCGGCAACCACGACGCGCTCGAGGCCCCGCTCACCAACACCGGCCGGCAGACCGTCATCACCGGCGGACGCTCCTCCAGGACCCGAACACCACCACGAACGCACGGCACGCTCACGATCGCCGCCGCCGGCTCGGGCATGTCGCCGGGCTTCAACGCCACGACCGGCTCGGCCAGGTCATCAACAACGGCACGATCACCGACACCGGCACGATCACGCTGAACAGCGGCGCCTCCTGGACCCAGGCCGGCGAGCAGCCACCGAGACCGGCAACCCGTCTTCATCGCCAGCAGCACCCTCACCGACACGGCGGGCACCGGCACCTTCAACCTGCTCAACGCCGACACGCTCGCCGGGACGATCCCGGCCGGGCAGCCGTAACCGTGGTGGCCAACGCGAGCGGCGGCGCCACCACCACGCTTGCCGCGTCGCCCCGGCAACGACGGTCACCAACGACGGCAAGCTCGTGCTCGACGCGTCCTCCAGCAACAACACCGCCACGCTGGCCGGCGGCGACGCTCGACGAACGACGGCACCGTCGACTCGACCGTTGAGACCGGCAATCATGATGCGTTGCGAGGCGCCGCTCGTCGAACGCGGGCACGTTGACTGTGGCCAGCGGCGAGCTGCGTCAGGACACCGCCACGACGACGACGAACGCCAGCGCCGGCACGCTCACCACGGTCGCGAGCAGCCAGCTGAACCTGACCAACGCCTCGGCGCAGATCGTCAACGACGGGACCGTCGCGAACGCCGGCGGCATCGCCGCTGTCCAGCGGAGCCTCCTGGACGCAGTCGGTGACAACGAGCGGACTCTCCGAGACCGGCAACGCCATCGGCATCTTCGGCGGCACGCTGACCGACAACGCCGGCGGCGGCACCTTTGACCTGCTCAACGCCACGCACCCTCATCGGGCACGATCCCCACCGGGCCAGACCATCACCGTGCTCGCCAACGCCAGCGGCGGCGCCACCACCACGCTGCCCGGCACGTGACCAACCACGGCACCCTCGTGCTCGACAACGCGAGCCCACCCCGCCACTCTCACCGCATCGTCCAACAACAACAAGGTCGGCAACAACTACGCCATGGTCGCCGGCACGCTCACGAACAACGGCACATTGACCTCGCAGGTCGGGGGCTCGACCAACAACTATCTGCGCGCCAACGTCACGAACGAGAGCGGCGGGCAGACCGTCATCGCGTCCGGCGAGTTGCTCCAGGACCAGAACACGACCACCACCAACGACGGCACGCTCACGGTCGACGCCAGTGCGACGCTTGACCTCGACACCGGCAATGACGTCCTCGACAACACGGGCACAGTCAGCAACCCCGGCACCATCTCGCTCTCGAGCGGTGCGACTTGGCAGCAGACGGTGACGACGGGCGGCCCCACAGACCGGCAACCCCGTCGCCCTGACGAGCGCGACGCTCACCGACAGCGCCGGCGGTGGCGCGTTCCAGCTGCTCGGCGGCTCGACGCTCAGCGGCACGATCCCCACCGGCCAGACCGTGACCGTGCTCGGCAACGCGGCCGGCGGTAACGCCAGCACCACGCTGAGCGGCGGCGTGACGAACGACGGCACCCTCGTCCTCGACAACGCGAGCGGCAACAGCTTCGCCCTCCTGCAGACGGGCACTCTCACCAACCACGGCACCCTGCAATCCCAGTCCGAGGGAACCACCAACAACTACCTGCGCGTGCCCGTCATCAATGCCACCGACGGGACGATCGTCGTCGCCAGCGGCGAACTGCGCCTGGACCAGAACACGATGATCACCAACGAGGGCACGGTCACCGTCGAGGCCCAAGGTGGCGTCATCCCCGCCGGACTGCTCAACCTCACCACCGGCCTTGACATCTTCGTCAACGCGGCGACGGTGAACAACGCCGGAGCGATTTCGCTGTCGAGCGGCGCCACATGGCAACAGGCCGTCACGACCGCCGGCGCCCAGCAGACCGGCAAACCCGTCGCCCTCACGAGTGCGACGCTCACCGACAGCGCCGGCGGTGGCGCGTTCCAGCTGCTCGGCGGCTCGACGCTCAGCGGCACGATCCCCACCGGCCAGACCGTGACCGTGCTCGGCAACGCGGCCGGCGGTAACGCCAGCACCACGCTGAGCGGCGGGGTGACGAACGACGGCACCCTCGTCCTCGACAACGCGAGCGGCAACAGCTTCGCCCTCCTGCAGACGGGCACTCTCACCAACGCACGGCACCCTGCAATCCCAGTCCGAGGGAACCACCAACAACTACCTGCGCGTGTCGGTCAACAATGCCGCCGACGGGACGATCGTCGTCGCTACCGGCGAGCTCCGGCAGGACCAGAACACGACGACGACCAACGACGGGACGGTAACCGTCGACGCGACCGCGTTGTACAACCTGACCGCCGGGGGCGCGAGTCTGACCAACGAGACCGACGGCACGCTCGCCTTCCAGATCGCCGGCGCGGCGAGCTTCGGGAAGATCACCCTCAACGGGAGCGCGAAGCTGACCGTGGCCGGCGGCAGCGCCTCGCCGATCCTCACCAGCGGGTATATGCCGCCGCTGTACACGACGGAGTTCCCGGTGATCATCGGCGTGACCGGGACGCCCGGCACATTCACGACGGTGCTCAACGACTTCGCGGCCGACTACGCCACTGCAGGCTCGATCGCGTTCAAGCGCATCGACGCCACGACGACAAGCCTGAGCGTCCAGCCCAACCCGTCCACGTACGGCCAGGCGGTCACGTTCACGGCCACCGTCGCCCCTGCTCCCGGAGGCAACGGCAGTCCCACGGGCACAGTCACGTTCACCGACGGCAGTGCGGCGCTCGGCAGCGCCGCGGTCGCCACAAGCGGCGGAGCGACAACCGCGACATTCACGAGCTCGGCCCTCGCCGCCGGCTCGCATGCGCTGGCCGCCACCTATGACGGCGACAACAACTTCGGCGCCAGCGCCCCGTCGACCGCCGTCTCCGACACCGTCAACCGCGCGACGCCGGCCGCGTCCATCGCCGCGTCGAGCGCCGCCATCACCGCCGGACAGAGCGAGACGCTCACCGCGACGGTGACCGCCCCGCCCGGCGTGTCGCCCCCGCCCACGGGCCAGGTGACGTTCACCGACGGCGGCGCGGCGCTGGCCACCGTCGCGCTCACGAGCTCGGGCGGCGCCGCCACGGCGACGCTCACCACGACCGGCTTGGCCGCCGGTGCCCACTCGCTCGGCGCCAGCTACATCGGCGATAGTGATTACGCGTCGGCGAGCGCGGCCAGCCCAGCGAGCGTCATGGTGAGCGCCCCGCCGCCGCCGGCGACCACCACCACGACCACCGACCACGCACCACGACCTCGGCTCGCGGCGGCGTTGCCGGTGTCATCGCCAAGGCCGATCCCGAAGGACACCCGGATCGTCCCGCACGGAACCGTCCGTGTCCGCCTGCCCGACTCGCAGCGGTACATCCCGATCAGCGAGGCGAAGACGATCCCCCTCGGCACCACGATCGACGCGACAGCCGGCCAGGTGCAGATCGATGTGGCGACACCGACCGGCCCGGCCATCAAGGGCGAGCTCTACGGCGGCTCATTCGTCCTCACGGAATCGAAGTCCGGCACCGTGATCGCGACGCTCACCGGCGGGAACTTCGCGGTTTGCCCGGCCAACGCCGCTCCCAAGAAGGCCGTGCTCGTGGCCCAGATCGCCGCCAAGAAGGCCTCGCCGAGCACCGTCGTGCGCAAGCTGTGGGCCAACGTGAAGGGCAACTTCACGACGAGCGGCCGCTACGCGTCGGCCAGCGTGCGCGGAACGCAGTGGCTCACCGAGGACCGCTGCAACGGGACCTACGTGTTCGTCGCGTTCGGCGCCGTGCGCGTGACCGCCTTCGCCACCCACCGCAGCACGCTGGTCAAGACCAAGCGCTCGCTGCTCGTCAAGGCGCCGTAGGGGCCACCGGTCCCTCACGGGAGGCCGCCGCCGTATCGGCCGCGGCCGGCGCGTCGCCGCCGTCGGCGAGCGACCACACGCCGATCTTGTTGGCGCGCCCGCGTACCTCGAGCTCCTCGACGAACACGAGATCGGCCGGCGGCGCGACGAGCCGCTCGCGCGTGGCGCTGGACAGGAAGAGCATGTGCGGTGTTCCCTTCGTCATCCCCTCCAGGCGCGAGGCGGTGTTGACGGTGTCGCCGATCGCCGTGTACTCCAGGCGCTCGTCGGAGCCGACGTTTCCGGCCATGACCGTGCCGCTGTGCAGGCCGATGCCCATGCGGAAGCTGTGCTCGTGGCCGTGCTCGTGCAGCCATGCGTTGAACCGGTCGAGCCTCGGCCCGATCATCTCGCGGGCCGCGACGAGCGCGCGGTCGGCGTGGTCGGGCTGATCCAGCGGGGCGCCGAACAGGGCCATGATCCCGTCGCCGGCGTAGGCGATGAGCGTCCCACCGGCGGCCAGGATCGCCTCGGTCATCTCCTCGAGATTCACGTTGACGACGGCGAGCACCTGCTCGCTGGACAGGGATTCCGAGAAGCTGGTGAACCCGCGCAGGTCGCTGAACAGGACGGTGCAGTCGCGCTCGACGGCACCGAGGCGCAGGTTCTCGTCGGCACGCGCGAGCACCTGGTCGACGACGCCGCCGGGCACGAAGCGCGCGAACAGCGCGCGCGTGCGCTCCCGCTCGACGGTCTCGCTGAGGTACAGGACGGCGAGCGTACCGACGGTGCCGACCGCGAGGGCGAGCAGCGGGTAGGTGACGTCGAGGATGAGCCCGGCGTTGAAGGCGAGCTGACAGGCGACGACGTAGACCGCGCCCATGGCCAGCGCCAGGGCGAGGGCACGTAGGCGATGCAGGCGGATGCTGACGAGCGGCGGCACCAGCCCGAGCAGCGCGATGAGGGCGACAGTGAGCCAGCCGGCGGCGTCGCGCAACGGCAGGTCGTGCAGCACCGTATACGTCGCCATGGCCTGGATCTCGGCACCGGCCTCCTGCTGTGAGCCGGACACCCCTGTCGCGTGCACGTCCTGCAACACCGGCGCCGTCGCCCCGATGAAGACAATCTTGTTACGGAACAGCGCAGGGTCAAAGTCCCCGCTGTAGACGCTCGAGAACGACACGGTCGGGATGTAGCCGGGCGGCCCCGCGAAATCGATCGGGACCGACGAGTCCCCGAACATCGACCGCGACACCGGGCGGCCGGTCGCGGTCTCGGCGACCACGACGGGGAACGTCTTCAGGCCCTGAATGGAGTAGCTGAAACGTCGTAGGACCCCGTCGCTGTCCGGGATGACCGCCGAATTGGCGGGTCTCGCGCCGAGCGCCTGGAGGTTCGCGTTACCGCCGAGGATCGAGGTCGAGCCGTGCGGGCCCACCTCGTTCGTCACGAGCACGACGTGCCCGGCGTTGAGGATCGCTGCCGCGAGAAGCTGGTCGTCGACCGGGTTCAGCGACGGCTCCGTGAACTGGATGTCCACGGCGATCACTCGGGCACCGGCGCGATGCAGGTTGTCGATGACCTGCGCCTCGTCGCGCCGCGGGAAAGGCCATTGCGCGGGGAGGCGGTGGCTGCGCAGGTAGTTGAACGTCGCGGCGTCGATACCGACGATGGCGATGTTCGGCGGCACCCCCGTCGGACCGCGAAGCGAAAAGCGCGCGTCGATCGTCTGCTCCTCGGTCGCGCGCAGTAGCCCGCGGGCGTAGGCAGCGAGGCCGACGCCGGTCGCCAGCACGGCCACCCCCGCGAGCATCAGGGTGCGGCGACGGCGCCACGCGCCGGCCAGCGTCGCCCGGCCCTTCGGGGCGGGCGGGCGAGGTGCCGCGGAGGTCACATCCGGCTCGGACACGCTCGGGCGATGCTAACGGGCGTTGTGCGATCATTCGCGCGCTCGCCGGTGATGGAGCGGGCCGCGAGAGGAGACGGTGGCACTGTGCTGATCGAGGTGGCGAGGGCCGAGCCATGACGACCGCGACGGCCGTCGCCTCGCCGCCGAGCGGCACGCCGCTGCCGCCCCCGATCGGTCCGCTGCGGCGGCGGCGCGCTCCGGCGCCGCGCACCGTGCTGGCCGTCGCCTCGCTCGGCGTCCTGATCGCCTTCATCGACGCGACGATCGTCAACATCGCCTTCCCGAGCATCGAGCGCTCGTTCCCACGCTCGACGATCACCGACCTGTCGTGGGTCCTCAGCGCCTACAACATCGTCTTCGCGGCCTTCCTGGTCGCCGCCGGGCGGATCGCTGACCTCATTGGGCGCCGCCGCGTGTTCGTGCTCTCGCTCGGCCTGTTCACGATCGCTTCTGGGCTGTGCGCGGCCGCCCCATCGCTCGGGCTGCTCATCGCCGCGCGCATCGTGCAGGCCTTCGCGGCCGCCTTTCTGATCCCGTCCTCGCTGGCGCTCGTGCTCGCCGCCTTCGACGAGGAGCACCGCGCTCACGCCGTCGCTCTGTGGACGGCCGTGGCCGCCGCCGCGGCGGGGATCGGCCCCTCGCTCGGCGGGCTGCTCGTCTCGATCTCCGACTGGCGACTCGTGTTCCTCGTCAACGTCCCGATCGGCATCGCGGCGATCGTCCTCACGCGCCGCCTGCTCGTCGAGAGCCGCGCGCCCGGGAAACGGCGCGTGCCCGACCTGCCCGGCTCGGCCATCTTCGCCCTCGCCGTCTCGCTGCTCGTGCTGGCGATCGTCAAGGGCCAGGACTGGCACTGGACGAGCGCCCGCGTGCTGGGCTGCCTCGCCGCCGCCGCCGCGCTCGGCGCGGTGTTCGTGCGCCGCTGCGCGACCCATCGGGACCCGCTCATCGATCTGCGCCTGCTGCGCATCCGCGACTTCACCGTGGCCAACGGCATGACGCTCGTGGCGTCCGCGGGCTTCTTTGGCTACACGCTGTGCAACGTCCTCTTCCTCACCACCGCGTGGCGCTACTCGGTGCTCCAGGCCGGCCTGGCACTAACGCCCGGTCCGATCGTCGCCGTCATCGTCGCCGGCCCCACGAGCCGCATCGCGGCGCGCTACGGAGCTCGCGTCGTCGCCGTGCCCGGCGGCCTGCTGTGGGGGGCTGGCGTGCTGTGGATGATCTACCGCGTCGGGGCCGTCCCGGACTTCCTCGGGCAGTGGCTTCCCGGCATGGTCCTGCTCGGCCTCGGCGCCGGCACGGCATCGCCCAACGTCTCGGGCGCCGCCGTCGCCGCCGCGCCCGGTCGGCACTTCGCGACCGCCACGGCACTCAACTCGGTCGCCCGCCAGGTCGGTGCCGCGCTCGGCATCGCGGTCGTCGTGTCGCTCATCGGCACGCCGGCGCCGAATGCGGTCGTCGCGGCGTTCCACCACGCGTGGACGTTCGCCGCGATCTGCCTGATCGTCACCGGAGTCGCGGGCCTGGCGCTCGGGCGCCGCCTGTCGAGCGCCGACCCGAGCGAGCTGCCCTCACTGGCGAGCGCGACGCGCGCCGTGCTCACCTCCCTGCCGCCGGCCGAGGACGCACCGGCGCTCGCGCCCCCGCCGCGAGCCCGGCGCGAGCCAACGCTCGTGCCCCCACCCCACGTGGCCGAATCGACTGCCGACTTCCTCGGGCGCGTACCGCTATTCGCCGAGCTCGATCGCGCCTTGCGTGACACGATCGCAGCCCACTCCCGCGAGCTCCACCTCCCTGCCGGCGAGTGGCTCTTCCGCGAGGGCGACGACGGCGACGCTCTGTACGTCGTGCGAGCCGGCCGCCTCGACGTCGTGAGCGCCGACGGCACGCTGCTGTGGGTCGCCGGGCGCGGCGCCGCGCTCGGCGAGCTGGCGCTCCTCACCGGATCGCCACGGGCCGCCTCGGTGCGTGCCGCTCGCGCGAGCGACCTGATCGCCGTCGACCGCGCCGAGTTCGAGTCGCTGCTCGACGCCGCGCCGGCGCTCTCGCGCGCGCTCAATCGCGCGCTCAGCGAGCAGCTGCGGATCAGCCGTGGCGCGGTCCCGCGGGCCCGCCCGCGGCCGGTCACGATCGCGCTCGTCCCGCTCGACGCGGATGCGCCGGCGGCGACGATCGGCCATGCGCTGGCGTCAGCGCTGTCGCGATTCGGCTCGACGGCGCTGCTGACCGACGCGAACGCTCCGGCGGGGACGTCCGACGAGACGCCCCTCGCCCGCTTCGGGCCGATGCTCGACCGCTGCGAGGCCGAGCACGAGCACGTCGTGCTCGTGTGCCCCGGCACCTCGACTGAGGATCCGTGGACGAGGTTCTGCCTGCAGCAGGCCGACCGCGTGCTGGCCGTGACCCGCGGCGGCACACCCCCTGCCGGCTGGTCCGCGCCGGCCGAGCTGCACGGCTGCGACCTCGTCGGCTGCGACGTCGCGCCGGCGTCGGGGGCGCTCGCCCCGTGGGTGGCGACGCTCGAGCCGATCGAGTGCCACGCGCTCGACACCGGCGGCGGCATCGATCACGACGTCGCCCGGATCGCCCGGCGTCTCGCGGGTCGCTCGATCGGCATCGTCCTCTCCGGTGGCGGCGCGCGCGCCTTCTCCCACCTCGGCGTGCTCGAGGAGCTGCGAGCGGCCGGGATCACGATCGACCGCGTCGCCGGCGTGAGCATGGGCGCATACATCGGCGGGATGCTGGCCATGGGCCTGCCGCCGGAGGAGATGGACGCCCGCTGCTACGAGGAGTTCGTCCGCCGCCGCCCGCTCGGCGACTACACCCTCCCCCGCCACGCGCTCATCCGTGGCGATCGCGTGCGCTCGCTGCTCGCCCGCACTTTTGCGGACGTCGCGATCGAGGAGCTGCCGCTCTCCTACTTCTGCGCGAGCGCGGACCTGCGTTCGGCGGAGCTGGTCGTCCACCGCGACGGCCTGTTGCGTGAGCACGTCGGCATGAGCATGGCGCTGCCGATCATCGGCCCGCCGCAGATCCACGAAGGCCGCCTGGTTGTCGACGGCTCGCTCGTCGACAACCTCCCGGTAGCCACGATGGCCGGCCTCGCGGAGGGGCCCATCATCGCCGTCGATGTCAAGGCGACATTCGAGCGTCCGCCGCTGCCCTCGACGAACGGCGACGTCCCCGCGTCCGCGCGCCAGCCGCGCACGCCGCTGCTCGGCGAGACGCTCACCCGCGTGCTGCTCATGGCCAGCTCGAACACCTCCGAGGCGGCCGAGCGCCACGCCCAACTCATCATCAAGCCGCACAGCGCCGGCATCGGCCTGCTCGAGTTCCACCAGCTCGACGCCGCCCGCGAGGCCGGTCGCGCCGCGGCCCGCGAGGTGCTCGCCGACGCTCCAGCGTTCCTGCGCGGCTGAGCCCGGACCGCGGTCACGCGCTCGCGCGGCGGCGGAGGCGTGCTCGATTAGCCCCGCATCGCGGGGCCAACGCAGCACACCCCAGGGCGACCGCCGGCCCGCGGCCAAGGCGTGCTCGATTAGCCCCCCACCGCGGGGCCAACGCAGCACACCCCAGGGCGACCGCCGGCCCGCGGCCAAGGCGTGCTCGATTAGCCCCCCACCGCGGGGCCAACGCAGCACACCCCAGGGCGACCGCCGGCCCGCGGCCAAGGCGTGCTCGATTAGCCCCCCACCGCGGGGCCAACGCAGCACACCCCAGGGCGACCGCCGGCCCGCGGCCAAGAAGTGCTCGATTAGCCCCCCACCGCGGGGCCAACGCAGCACACCCCAGGGCGACCGCCGGCCCGCGGCCAAGGCGTGCCTCGCCCCGACAAGCCGAAATGCGGTTTCGACGGGGCCGTCGGAGCGCTATCTCCGCGGCGTCCACCCGCACGACCGGCCCACCGGCCCCGGTGTGCTCCATTAGCCCCCAGCAGCGGGGTTCCAAAGCACACGCCACGTGCCACCGCCGGCGCGCGAGCGAGCCCGGCGGTCAGTCGCGCTCGAGTGGCGCCATCGTCAGGCCGGCGTCGCGCAGCAGCTCCCAATACAGCTCGGCCGGCTCGAGGTGGCCGCTGTACACGATCGCCTGGCCCGAGTGATGAATCCGGTCGGCGATCTGGTACCCACGATCCAAGGACACTCCCGGGAGGGTGCAGGACAGCGTGTGGGCGACGTGATCGAAGGTGTTGTGGTTGTCGTTGCAGACAATGACCCGCCAGGCGCCGCCGAGCCCGCTGTCGGGGCCCGCGGTACGGGGAAGCTCGATGGTCTTGCTCATGGCTGCGCAGAATAACCTCTGCCGGCGCTCCTGGCGAGCCCGGTCAGCGCTCGTCCGACGCCGCGGACGAGCGCCCCTAGCTCAGCTCGCGGCCAGCAACGCTACGGCGAACAGCGCCACGATGTGAAAGGACTGATCGATCGCCGTGAACACCCAGTCTCCCCGCGTGATGTCGTGCGAGCGCTTCACGCGGCGGATCCAGATCTCGATCAGCCGCCCGTCGTCCTGCACGAGATGCGGCACGGCGATGAGCGCGGCCACCCAGAGCACGCCCCAGCCGAGCGACCCCGACAGCCACACAAGCGCCGGGACGAACGCGAGCGTGTAGGTGAACACGTGCGTGACGAGCGCCCGCGGCTCACCGCCCCCGCCGAGGCCTCCGTACTTGTTGACCGCCTGCCAGCCCGTCTGCAGCAGGAAGTCCCCGACGAGGTGCGTTACGAGGAACACCCCGAAGATCTCCGTCCATAGCACCGCGGCACTGTACCCCGTGCGACCGGCGGCCAGGCACAGTCAAGGGTCGCGTGCCGATACTCAAGGGTGATCTACGGGTCCGTCGCCGCCGCCAGGAAGCGCCGCAGGCCGGCATAGCTCTGCTCCGGCGGAAGCGCCTGCTCGTACGCCGCCGCCGTGGCGGCATCGACGGCCGGAGCCACCAGACCGCGCATATGGGCGGCGAAGCCGTCCTCGTCGAGCGTCCGCGCCCAGCGTGCCGCCTCCTCGAGCGCCCCGCGCACGCGGGCCAGGTGCGCCTCGGCGTCGTCGAACGCACCGTAGTGCGTGAGGCACAGGCGCCGCGGCCGCCACGCCTCGATCTTCCGTAGCGACGCCCGCCACGCGTCGAGATCGACGTCGGGGGGCGGCGTCGGAGCGAGCACCGGGCCGCCGTCGATCCGCACGCCCGTGACGTCCCCGGTGAAGGCGTGCCCGCCGCGCTCGTCGAGGTAGCTGACGTGATGGGTGGCGTGGCCCGGCGTGTACGCGACGCGCAGGGAGCCGAGCTGCTCGCCGCCGCTCAGCGCGCGGATGTTCTCGGCGGGGACCGGCAGAACCTCGCCCCACAGCCGCTCCATGTCCGCCCCGTACAGCCGTGAAGCGCTCACGAGGAGCTTGCTCGGGTCGATCAGATGCCGCGCCCCCCGCTCGTGGACCCACACCTCGAGCTCGGGGAAGCGCCGCACGAGCGAACCGGTCGCGCCCGCGTGGTCGAGGTGGATGTGGGTGAGCGCGATCACGCGCGGGATGTCGTCGCCGAGCGCCGGCAGCAGCGTCGGTAGGCACGACGCCGGGCCGGGGTCGACGATCACATCGCCTACCTGCCAAGCGCAGACGACCTCTGCACGGTCGACGTGCATCAGGTCGATCGGGCGGGGAGCGCTGGCCTCGGACATCGTGGTGGGTGCGGGCCGCCGCTTAGGGCTCGCGTCGTCGCCGAGAGCCGGCCGCCGCTGTAGTATCGCCGCCGGGCGTCCTCGCCGCGGCGTCTGCCACTGGGACGCGCCGCAGAGGATGTCCGACTACCTGCCGATCGCCGAGCACGGACTCATCGGGGACCTTCACTCGGTGGCGCTCGTCGGCACGGACGGCACCATCGACTGGTACTGCCCGGGCCGCTTCGACGCGCCGAGCCTGTTCGCGTCGATCCTCGACGCGCAGCGCGGCGGCTACTACCGAATCCAGCCCGCCGAGCCGGGATGGACCGCCAAGCAGCTGTACTTCCCCGACACGAACGTGCTCATCACGCGTTTCCTGACGCCAGACGGCGTCGGCGAGGTTGAGGACTTCATGCCGATCGCGCGTTCCACGAGCGAGCGCCGCCGTCACCGTCTCATCCGGCGGGTCATGGTCGTGCGCGGCGAGATGGCGTTCACGCTCGAGGCCTGCCCACGCTTCGACTACGGGCGCGCCGAGCACAGGACGGAGCGCCACCCCGGCGGCGTGGTCTTCGCCAGCGGCGACGAGCGCTTCGGGCTGTTCGCGAGCACCGACCTCGACGGCGACGGGCGCGACCTCCGCGGCACGTTCGCGCTCACGCAGAGCGAGCGAGCGACGTTCGTGCTCGAGCGCCTCCAGGAAGGCGAGCCGCTGCGCCACTACGCCGGCCGCGCGACGGAGGAGATGCGCGAGCAGACGGTCGACTATTGGCGGCGCTGGCTCGGGCGCTCGCGCTACACGGGGCGCTGGCGTGAGATGGTGCATCGCTCGGCGCTCACGCTCAAGCTGCTCGTCTACCAGCCGAGCGGCGCGATGGTCGCCGCGCCGACAGCGAGCCTGCCCGAGCAGCTCGGCGGACAGCGAAACTGGGACTATCGCTACACGTGGATCCGCGACGCGGCGTTCTCGCTCTACGCGCTGCTGCGTCTCGGGTTCACGGACGAGGCCGAGGCGTTCATGAGCTGGCTCACGCGCCGCTTCCTCGACGACCGTATGACGCCCGGCGGGCCGCTGCAGATCATGTACGGCGTCGACGGCGAGATCGACCTCGACGAGCAGGAGCTCCCACACTTCGAGGGGTACGAGCGCTCGGCTCCCGTGCGCATCGGAAACGGCGCGGCCGGGCAGCTGCAGCTCGACATCTACGGCGAGCTGATGGACTCGGTCTACCTCTACAACAAGCACGCCACACCGCTGTACCACGACGCCTGGGTGCACCTGTCGCGGATCGTCGAGTGGGTTTGCGACAACTGGGATCAGGCCGACGAGGGGATCTGGGAGACGCGTGGCGGACGCCAGCGCTTCACCTATTCGCGCCTCATGTCGTGGGTGGCGGTCGAGCGCGCCGTGCGCGTCGCCAACCAGCGTGGCCTGCCCGGGGACATCGTGCGCTGGAGGGGCGCCCGCGACGCGATCTACCACGAGATCATGTCCCGCGGCTGGAACGCGAAGCGCGCGGCGTTCGTGCAGCATTACGACACCGAGGTCCTCGACGCCTCGCTGTTGCTGATGCCGCTCGTGAAGTTCATCGCGCCGACCGATCCGCGCTGGCTGTCGACGCTGCAGGCGATCGGGGACGAGCTCGTCTCGGACTCGCTCGTCTATCGCTACAACGTCGAGGCCTCGCCGGACGGACTGCTCGGCGATGAGGGGACGTTCTCGATCTGCTCGTTCTGGTACGTCGAGGCGCTCGCGCGGGCCGGCCAGCTCGATCAGGCTCGACTCGCCTTCGAGAAGATGCTGACGTACGCGAATCACCTCGGGTTGTACTCCGAGGAGATCGGGCCGACCGGCGAGCAGCTCGGCAACTTCCCGCAGGCCTTCACGCACCTCGCGCTCATCAGCGCCGCGACGAACCTCGATCGCCAGCTCGGCTAGATGAAGCTGCACCCGCTCGCCGCCCGCTTCGCCGACGTGACCACCGCCTACGAGCGTGGGCGCCCAGAATACGCGCCGGCCGCCGTTGGCGCGCTCGCCGCCGAGCTCGGACTCGACGCCGGTGCGCGCGTGCTCGATCTTGCGGCGGGGACCGGCAAGCTCACTCGTGCCCTGCTGAACGCAGGCTTCGAGGTCGTGGCCGTCGAGCCGCAGGCGCCGCTGCGTGCGGTGCTCGCTGCGAGCGTCGGCGCCGAGCGCGTCCACGACGGCGTGGCCGAGGCGATCCCGCTGCCCGACGCGTCGGTCGCGGCCGTCACCGTGGCCGACGCGTTTCACTGGTTCGATCAGGCCGCCGCGCTGACCGAGATCCGCCGAGTGCTCCGCCCCGGCGGCGGACTGGCCGTCGTCTCCACGGCGCCCGACTGGAGCGACGCGTCGTGGGCGCAGGAGTTCGGCTCACTGATGGAGAGCCTGCTGCCCGAGCACCCGCACTTCCATGGGCCGCCGTGGCAGGACGCCCTACGCGCCGACGGCCACTGGGGCGAGGCGCGCGAGGTCCGAGTGACGACGACGCAGCCGAGCGACCCGGAGCGGATCGGCGACTGGGTCTCCTCGATGAGCTGGATCGCGGCGATGGACGACGAGCAGCGCGCCGAGGTGCTCACGCGGATCGCCGCGCTCGTGCGCGACGGCGACACGCCCGTGCGCATGCGGGTACACGTGACGCTCGGCCTCGCCTCGCGCGCCTGAGGAGCGGCCCGCGGCGCGCAGCGGCCGTCCGTCGCCGCGCCCGCGCGGCTCACCGGCCCGTACAATCTGCCTGTATATGAGTCAGGAGCAGACCCACGGCGAGCTGACCAGCCCCCGCCTCCCTGAGCGCGATCGTCCCTGGATGTTTCGCACCTACGCGGGGCACTCGACGGCGAGGGCGTCGAACGAGCTGTATCGCGGCAACCTCGCCAAGGGGCAGACCGGCCTCTCGATCGCCTTCGATCTGCCCACGCAGACCGGGTATGACCCCGACGGCGAGCTCGCGCGCGGCGAGGTGGGCAAGGTCGGCGTGCCGATCGCCCACCGCGGCGACATGGCCACGCTGCTGGAGGGCATCCCGCTCGGGCAGATGAACACGTCGATGACGATCAACGCGACGGCCGCGTGGCTGCTTGCGCTGTACATCGTCGCCGCCGAGGAGCAGGGCGTCGACGAGCGCTCGCTCCAGGGCACGACGCAGAACGACATCATCAAGGAGTTCCTCGCGCGCGGCACCTACGCCTTTCCGCCCGCGCCCTCGATGCGGCTGATCGCCGACATGATCGCCTACACCGTCGAGCACGTACCGAAGTGGAACCCGATCAACATCTGCTCGTATCACCTGCAGGAGGCGGGCGCGACGCCCGTGCAGGAGATCGCCTACGCGATGAGTAACGCCGTCGCCGTGCTCGACGCCGTGCGCGAGCGCGTTCAGGCCGACCGCATGCCCGCGGTGTTCGGGCGGATCTCGTTCTTCGTGAACGCGGGCGTGCGCTTCATCGAGGAGCACGCGAAGCTGCGCGCGATGTCGATCCTGTGGGAGGAGCTCGGGCGCGAGCGCTACGGGGTCACCGATGACCGCCTGCTGCGCTTCCGCTACGGCGTGCAGGTCAACTCGCTCGGCCTCACCGAGGCCCAGCCCGAGAACAACGTTCAGCGCATCGTGCTCGAGGCGCTCGCCGTCACGCTCGGGCGCAATGCGCGAGCCCGGGCCGTGCAGCTCCCGGCCTGGAACGAGGCGCTCGGCCTGCCCCGCCCCTGGGATCAGCAGTGGTCGCTGCGCATGCAGCAGGTGCTCGCCTACGAGAGCGACGTGCTCGAGTACCCCGACATCTTCGAGGGCTCGAAGGTGATGGACGCGCTCGTCGAGGAGCTGCTCGACGGCGCGCGCGCCGAGATGGCGGTCGTCGCCGAGCACGGCGGCGCGGTCGAGGCGGTCGCCTACATGAAGGGGGCGCTCGTCGACTCCCACCGCGAGCGGATCCGGCGCATCGAGTCGGGCGAGCAGATCGTCGTCGGCCAGAACCGCTTCACCGAGACCGAGCCCTCACCGCTGACGGCCGATGCCGAGGGCGGCATCCTCGTCGTCGACCCCGCCGTCGAGGAGCACCAGATCGAGGCCGTGCGGGCGTGGCGCGCGCAGCGCGACCAGGCGGCCGTGGGCCGCGCGCTGGCCGAGCTCGCCGCGATGGCCCGCTCCGAGGAGAACCTGATGCCGGCGACGATCGCCGCCGCCCGCGCCGGCGCCACGACAGGCGAATGGGCGGGAACGCTGCGCGAGGTGTTCGGTAGCTACCGCGCGCCGACCGGCGTCGGCGAGGCCGGAGCCGCCGCGAGCGACGAGGATCTTCAGGAGCTACGCGACGAGGTAGCCCGCCTCGGCGAGAAGCTCGGCCGCCGGCCGAAGCTGCTCGTCGGCAAGCCGGGACTGGACGGGCACTCCAACGGCGCCGAGCAGATCGCCGTCCGCGCCCGCGACGCCGGTCTGGACGTCGTCTACGAGGGCATCCGCCTGACGCCCGAGCAGATCGCGGCCTCAGCGCTACAGGAGGGCGTCCACGTTGTCGGGCTCTCGATCCTGTCGGGCTCGCACCGCTCGCTCATCCCCGCGGTGATCCGCGCGCTCCGCGACGCCGGCGTCGATGCCCCGGTCGTCGTCGGCGGGATCATCCCCGACGCCGACATCGCTCCGCTGAAGGAGGCCGGCGTGGCCGCCGTCTACACGCCGAAGGACTTCGACATCAGCCGCATCATGCGCGACATCGTCGCGCTGCTCGACGACGCCTCCGGCCACAGCGCCAACGGCGCGCAGCCCGTCTCGGCGTGAGCGTCGAGCCCGCCGGGCCGCCCGCGTCCGGCGCTGCGGGGGCTCGCCCCGCATCCGCCGATGGAGCCGAGCTCGGTCGCCGGCTGCGCGAACGCGACCTGACTGCCGCCCCCGCGACACTCAACCTGCTGGAGAGCACGGCGCCCGCCGACCGCGCGCAGGCAGCGGCGCTGCTACGTGAGGTGTCGGTGGCCGCCCTGGGCGGCGAAGCGCCGGGGCACGTCGTCGGCGTCACCGGGCCCCCCGGTGCCGGCAAATCGACGCTCCTGTCGGCGCTCCTGCACGCCTGGCGCGAGCAGCAGCGCTCCGTCGCGATGCTCGCGGTCGACCCTTCGTCGCGGCGCTCGGGCGGTGCGCTGCTCGGTGACCGTGCGCGCATCGAATTCGACCCGAGCGACCGCGAGGTCTTCATCCGCTCCACGTCGGCCGCCGATCGCCTCGGCGGTCTCGCGCCGGCCACGCGCGTGGCCGCGAGTGCGCTGGCCGCCGCCTTCGACGTCGTCGTCATCGAGACCGTCGGCGTCGGCCAGGCCGAGACCGAGGTCGCCGAGGTCGCCGACACCGTCGCCGTCGTCGTGCAGCCCGGCAGCGGCGACGTGCTGCAGTTCCTCAAGGCCGGAATCATGGAGATCCCGGACGTGCTCGTCGTGACGAAGGTCGACCTTGGCCAGGTGGCCTTGCGCGCCCGGCGCGACCTCGTTGCCGCGCTGCGCTCGCTCGGGTCGGACACGCCGGTGATCGCGGTGTCCTCTCTGCCGCCGACCGAGGGCATCGAACGGCTCGTGGATGGGCTCGACGCCCACCGCGCGTCGCTCGACCTGCCGGAGCGGCGCCTCGGCGCGCGGCGCGCCGGCGTACTCACCGACTTCACGCTCGAGCACGGTCAGCGCGGGTTACGCGCGCTCGGCGGGCGTCGCGCCGCCGAACGCTGGCTCCGCGCGCAGGATCGGGCCCTCGACGCGTCCGAGCTCGTGGCCGCGCTCGAGCGCCGTGCGCTCGACGCTCAATCGAGCGCGGCGGCGAGCGAGTCCGCGTAGGCCAACGCGGACGCCGGACGCTCGTTCGGGTCCTTCGCGAGCGCGGTTCGCACGGCAACGCCGAACGTCGCCGGCAGCTCGGCGCGCTCGGCGCACGGGTCGGGGGGGTCATTCTCCAGGTGACCGAACAGCGTCTTGACCATGCCCCCGCCGGCGAACGGCGGCCGGCCGGTCAGACACTCGAGCAGCACGCAGCCGAGGGCGTACACGTCGCTCGCCGGCAGCGCGGCCTCGCCGCGGATGCGCTCGGGCGCGAGGTAGTCCATGGACCCGATGACCTGACCGTCCGCGGTCAGGTCGGCGTAGCCGGTCCCCTTCGCCAACCCGAAGTCGGTGAGCGCCGCACGACCCTCGTCGTCGACGATGATGTTCGCGGGCTTGATGTCCCGGTGGATGACATCGGCGGCGTGCAGCGCGTCGAGCGCGCCGCCGATCTGGCGCGCGAGCGTCACCGTCTCGTCGGCACCGAGCGCCCCCTCGGTCGCGATGCGAGTGGCCAGCGACTGTCCGCTGGCGACCTCCATGGCCAGGAACTGACGGCCGTCGATCTCGCCGGCGTCGATGACCCCGATCAGGTGCGGGTGCTGCGCGGTGGCCGCCGCCCGCGCCTCGTGCAGGAAGCGCTGGCGATACTGGGCGTCGCTCGCGAACTCGGACTTGATGATCTTCAGCGCGACGTCGGTGCCGGCGCCCTCTCGCCGCGCGCGATAAACCGAGCCCATCCCTCCCTCGCCGAGCAGGCCCTCGATCCGGTAGCTGCCAAAGCGGTCGCCCGGTTGCAGCTCGGCTGAGGATGTCGGCGAGGACACGGCGTGAGGATAGCCCGGCCGATCCCGGGCCGGACACCGGCGCGGACCCTAGAGGGTCCCGCCGGTTGTCAGCCTCCACACGCGGCGACTAGCATCAACCGCACCCGTCCGACGACCACGGAGCGACATGTCTTCCACGAACACACAGGCCACCGTCCTCGATGCCTTCGGAGTCGAGCTGCTCGCCGCGATCCATCCGATCCGCGAGATGGTCGAATTCCCGGCCGAGCACCGAATCTTCGAGCACGGCTCGCCCGCGGACGCGTTCTACATCATCGACGAGGGCGAGGTGCGGATCGAGGTGCCGTCAAGGGACGTCGACACCGACCCGGTGCTCGAGATCCTCGTGGCCGGCGACTTCCTCGGCGAGGAGGCGCTGCTCGGCGGCTCGCCGCGCTGGGCGAGCGCGGTGGCGAACACCGACGTGTCGCTCGTGCGCGTCGCCGCCACCGATCTGCGCAACCTGTACAAGGAGCATCCCGCAGAAGGGGTCGCCGTCCTACGCTCGATGGGCCGCTACACGGCCAAGCGCCTGCGCTCCGCGTCGACCCGCGTGGCAGAGACACTTGCCGACGACGCTCCGGATCCGATCGTCGACGAGATGGTCGCCGCCGCGCAGGAGGCGATGGATGCGTTCCAGGACTGGCCCGAGGAGCGCGTCGACGCCCTGCTCGAGGACATCGCCGTCTCCGTCAACGCCCACGCCGAGGAGCTCGCCGAGCAGACGGTCGCCGAGACGACGCTGGGGGTGGCCGAGCACAAGGCGATGAAGATCGGCTTCGGCTCGGTGGCCGTGTGGGAGTCGATGAAGGGACAGCTCGGCACGGGCACCCTGAGCGCCGACGAGGAGAGCGGCATTACGGAGATCGCCGGCCCGGTCGGCGTCATCTTCGCCCTCGTGCCGGTGACCAACCCGGTTCCGACCTTTGTCAATAAGGCACTCATCGCGCTCAAGTCACGCAACGCGATCATCCTCAGCTGCCATCACGCCGCACAGGGCGTCGGCGACGCCACGGGCGAGATCATCCGCGAAGCGCTCGAGCGACACGGCGCGCCCACCGACCTGGTGCAGTGGGTGCGTGGCCGCACGAGCCGGCGCCGCACGGCCAAGTTCATGCGCCACCCCGGCGTGTCGCTCATCCTGGCCACCGGCGGTCCGGGAATGGTCCACGCGGCCTACTCGTCGGGCAAGCCGGCGATCGGTGTCGGGGCCGGCAACGCGCCGGCCTGGGTGTCCGCCGACGCAGATCCCGAGACGGCGGCGAAGGCGATCATCGACAGCAAGTCCTTCGACAATGGCCTCATCTGTGGCTCCGAGCAGCACATCGTCGTCGATGCATCTCTGCACGATGCCTTCGTCGCGGCGCTCGAGGAGAACGGCGCCGCCGTGCTGAGCGAGGCCGAGACCGCGCAGGTCATCGAGCGCGCGTTCGACGAGCAGGGTCACCTGCTGCTGCCCTACGTTGGGCGCTCGGCCGCTACGTTCGCCGAGCTCGCCGGTCTCGAGGCCAAGCCCGACGCGCGCCTGCTCGTGTTCCCGGTCACCGAGGGCCTCTCCGAGCAGGCCCTCGGCTGCGAGCGCCTCGCCCCGGTCTGCTCGCTGTTCACCGTCGACGGTGACGACGAGGCGATCGCACTCTGCCAGCGACTGCTCGGCTACGAGGGGGCCGGCCACACCGCCGTCGTGCACACGAGCGACCCCGAGCGCGAGGCGCGCTTCGCGGCCACCGTCCCCGCCGGACGGATCCTCGTGAACGTGCCCGCGACCTTCGGGTTCTGCGGACTGGTCACGGCGCTCACGCCGTCGTTCACGCTCGGTTGCGGCACGTACGGCGGCAACTCCACGACCGACAACGTGAGCTTCAAGAACCTCCAGAACATCAAGCGCCTCGCCTATCAGCGCAGCTGACCGGCGATGTCCGGTGACTCGTCCGCCGGGATCCTCCGCGAGGTACCGCTCCTCGCTGGGCTCTCCGACGAGCTGCGCGAGCGGCTCGCCGCCGGCACCGAGCAGGTTTCGCTCCCTGCCGGCGAATGGCTGTTCCACGAGGGGGACGCCGCCGAGAGCGCCTACGTCGTCAGCTCCGGACGCGTGGACGTCGTCACCGAAGGCCCACGCGGCGGGGTCATCCGCACGCTCAAGCGCGGTGAGGTGCTCGGCGAGATCGCCCTCCTGCGCGCGGGCGCGCGCACGGCGTCGGTGCGCGCGCGCCGCGACAGCACGCTGATCAAGCTCAGTCGCGAGCAGTTCGAGCTGCTGATCCGCGACTCGCCGGAATTCGCGCTGGCGCTGACGCGCGCGATGGGCGAGCAGATCGCGATCAACCGCAGGGCACCGGCCCGCGCGATGCCACCCTCGACCATCGCCGTCGTTGGTCTGCATCCGGGGGCTCCGGCGCCCGCTGTGGCCGCGCGGCTCGCGGCCGGACTGGCGAGCCACGGCTCGCTCGCCGAACTACGAGACGACCCGGAACGGGCAGCGGCCGACTACCTGGCGGCGCTCGATCGCGCCGAGCACGAGAACGAACGCGTCCTGCTCACCGGCGGGCACGGCGCCGGCGGCGAGGAGACCTGGACGGACTTCTGCCTACGCGAGTCCGATCTCGTCATCGCGGTCACCGCGGGCGCCCCGGATCCGGCGTGGCTGCGGCGGCACGCGACCCTGCGCGGGTGCGAGCTCCTCGTCCTCGGCCGTGAGCTCCCGGCCGAGGCGCTGCGGATGATCGCGGCCGGCGAGGTGCACCTCTGTTACGGCGAGGACGCCCTGCACCGCACGATCGACAGCACGGCGCGCCGGCTGTGCGGGCGCGCGATCGGCCTCGTCCTCTCGGGCGGCGGCGCGCGGGCGTTCGCCCATCTCGGCGTGCTCGACGAGCTGCACGACGCCGGGGTGACGATCGATCGCCTCGCTGGGGTCAGCATGGGCGCGGCAATCGCCGCGAACGGGGCGATGGGGCGCTCGCCCGAGGAGATCTACGAGATCTTCGAGCGCGGCTTCGTGGCGGGCAACCCGACCAACGACTACACGATCCCCGCCTTCTCGGTGATCCGCGGACGCAAGGCTCGGCGGCTGTTGGAGGACGTCTTCGGGGCCGCACGGATCGAGGCGCTCCCTCACCGCTTCTTCTGCGTCAGCTGTGATCTCGTGGGGCGCGCGCTGATGGTGCACCGCAGCGGCCTCCTGCGCGACGCGGTCTACGCGAGCCTCGCGATCCCCGGCGTGTTCCCACCGGTGGCCGACGGCCCGGATCGGCTCCTGGTCGACGGCGGCGTCCTCGACAACCTGCCCGTGCAGACAATGGCCCGCAGCGCGGAGGGCCCGATCATCGCCGTCGACGTCAGCCACCGGGGCGGCGGGTCGCCCGACCGGACGGGGCGGCCGCGCCTCGACCGGCTCGCGCGGCCGCTGCGCCGCGCGCTGACCGGCAGCGACGCAACCCTGCCGCGGCTCGGAGAGACGCTCATGCGGACGCTGACCCTCGGGAGCGAGGACACGGCCAGCGCGGCGCTCGAGCACGCCGACCTCGTCATCGCGCCGCAGGTCGACGGCGTCGGCCTGCTCCAGTGGGATCAGCTCGCGCGCGTGCGCGCGATCGGCCGTGAGGCGGCGCACGCCGCGTTGCAGTCCGAGCCGCTCTTCGCGGCCGGGTCAGACTGACGGGCCTCGCGCGCCCGCGACGCTACGCGGCGTGGGCGAGCTTCGGCTCGCCGGCGCCCTCGCGCTTGGACGCGTACATCGCGGCATCGGCGCGAGCGACGAGCGCGTCGGCGCTCAGCGTGCTCCCGTACGACCAGGCCACGCCGACGCTCACCTGCACGTCGATGCCGCCAGGAATGACGTCGAGCGACACGTCGCGCACGGCTGCCGACAAGCGCTCGGCGAGCTGCATCGCCTGGTCGGGACCGCCGATGTCCGGACAGACGATGAGGAACTCGTCGCCGCCGATGCGGCCGACGAGGTCGGCCTCGCGCACGGCGCCGCGCAGGCGTTGGGCCACGAGGCGCAGGAGCTCATCGCCGACGGCGTGCCCGAACTGGTCATTGACCTCCTTGAAGCTGTCGACGTCGACGAACGCAACGGCGCGCTCCGCGCGGCGGCGGCCGCTGTCGATGTTCGCCTCCAGCGAGAGCATGATCGAGGAGCGGTTGTAGCAACGGGTGAGCTCGTCGAACGTCGCCCGGCGCTGAAGCTCCTCACGCATGCGAGCGCCGTCGGTGACGTCGGTGACGCAGGCGATCGCGCCGCTGATCGTCCCATCGTCGAGGGTGAGGGCGCGCAGGCTGATCGTGCAGATGCGCAGATCTGCGGACGGGCCGACGCGGAGCCGCACCTCGACGTCGGCCTCGGTGCCTTCGCGCAGGACGGAGGAAAGTGAGCGCTCGAGGATCGGTCGGTCGTCGTCGATCACGCCGGCGAGCTGAGCCGCCGCCGTGTCCGTCCGCTCGACGCCGACGATCTCGTGCAGTCGCTCGTTCGTGTAGACGACGCGACGCTCCACGTCGAGCTGCAACAGGCCGACCGGGATCGCCCCGGCGAGCCGGTCGAGCAGCTGCTGGCGCGCCCGCACCTCTTCGTGAGCGGCCATCTCCTCGGAGATATCCACCATCTCGGTGGCCACGCAGCCGTGCTCGGGATCGGCGAGCAGGTTGTGATTGGTCAGCTCCATCCAGACCCACGCCCCGTCACGGTGCAGGTGGCGCAGCCGTACGCGCCGTCCGGGGCCGGGGGTGGCGAACATGGCGACCCAGTTGTCGATGGCCCGCGCGTGGTCGTCGGGATGGATGAATTCGAGGCTGCGGCGACCGATGATCTCCTCGGCGCTCCAGCCGAGGATCTTCGTGAACGCCTCGTCGACCTTGAGGATGACGCTCGTCTCGCTCTTGCCGGCGCTCGCACTGCGAGGCTTCGTGTCGGCCACCTCGGCGCGCACGGCGTCGATGTCGATGCCCTCGGGGATCTCGAGTGTCGTGATCGACATGATCACGCCGTGACGCTCGCGAAGGTCGAGCATGTGGATCATGCCGGCGATGTCCGGACGCCCGCTCAGGTGGACGCGGGCCCGGCCGGCCCCCGTCTCACGCACGCGGTCCCAGGCCTCCATCAGGTTCTCGTCATAGGCGAGAAGGTCGAGCGCCGCGCGGCCGTCCACGAGCACGTGGTCCTTGAGCGGGATCGATTCCGGCATCGGCACGATGACGTTGTCGGAGCGCACGGCGGCTACCGAGGCCGTCGGATAGGCGGCGAGCAGCTGCTCGAGCGTCTCCTCGAGCGTGGCGGCGTCGAGATGCTCTGCGTACTCGCGCTCGAAGACGTCCATATCGCCGGACAATCCCTCCGTTTCCATCACGGTGTCTAGATCGGCTGAGACGGCCCCGATCTCCAGCGGCACGACGCATCGCTGGACGACTTCGGCGCCTGCACAAAGCCGCCCAAAGCGCGCCTTTTCAGGCCTGCGTCGAGCCTCTCTCGCCGCGCGCGATCGCGGGTCCAACCGTCGGGAAGTGCGCGGACTCGCCGATGATGGGCGCCGCCGAGCGCATCACCTCCTGCAGTTGCGGAGCCTGCTCGCGCGGCAGCGCGAGCGTGCGCACGTCCGTCTTGGCCCGCGCGCTCTCGGTCTCGAAGCTCTCCAGCCAGCGCTGCCCGAACGTGTCGCCGGGCCCGAGGGTCTTCAGCACGACCTCGCGACCGTCGTGGGAGTGCAGGATCTCGACCTCACCCTCCACGACGATGTGGATGTAGCGTCCCGCGCGCTGCTCGGTCACGATGATCTCGCCCGCCTGATAGACGTTGTGGCGCACGTCGTAGTCGCCGCCCTCCCCGACCCGCATCGCGACGACGTCACGCCCGACGAGCGGCCAGATCATCCAGTCGGCGAGCAGGTGCAGGCGCCGGTCCCAGCTCGGGAAGTAGAAGGTGAGCAGCACTCGCCAGATGATCCAGGCGAGCACCCCGGTGATCTCGACGCCGTAGAGTTCCACGACTGCGGAGCGGCGACCGACCGAGGCGCCCTGGCCGAGACCGGGGAAGCGGAACGGCTTCGGCCGCCGGTGCCGCACGAGCACGCGCCGCAGGTTGCGCCCGATGTGCGTCCCGTGCTTGTAGGCGTACAGGGCAACGGACGGACTGTCCCCGCCCCACGGCATCGGCAGCGCGGCGTCGTCACCCCCGGCCCAGATGTCGCCAAAGCCGACGACCTGCCCGGTGCGCTCGGTGCGGATCCTTCCCCGCTTGTCCTTGGGGAGGTCGAGGGCGGCCACGATGTCGTGCGGGCGGGTGCCCACGCTGCTGATGATCGTGCGCGTCGGTATCCGCTCGCCGTTGGACAGCCGCACCTCGTTCGGCGTCGCAAATTCCACCCGTGTGCTCGTGCGCACCTCGACGCCGAGCTCCTTCACGCGCTCCGCGGCGAACTCGACCAGGCGCGGATGCGCCTTCGCCCCCGTTCCGTCGTCGCCGTAGAGCTCGGGCAGGATCGTCGGCCCGGGATGCACGAGCACGAAGCGGCACTCGTCGAAGCGCACGCGCGGATACTCGCGCTTCGTGAGCCGGCGGGCGAAGTCCGACAGCTCGCCGACGACCTCCGTGCCGGCGTAGCCGCCGCCCGCGACGAAGAAGGTCAGCAGCCGGCGGCGCTCCTCGGGATCGTCCTCGATGTCGGCCTGTTCGAACATCGCGAGGATGTGGTTCTTGAGCGCGAAGCACTCGCGGTACTCCCGCAGCTTGAACGCGTGCTCGACGAGGCCCGGGTAGGCGTCGGTGCGATCCGCGGTGCCGAGACAGAGCACGACGTGATCCCACGTCACGTCGGTGCGGTGCCCGTCGAGCTGACGAGCGACGACGGCGCGCTTGCCAGCGAGGTCGATCCGCTGGATCTCGCCGACGTGCACATGCGCGGGCGCGAACAGATGCCGCACAGGGGAAAGGATGTGACTCGGCGAAAGACGGCCGGTGATCATCTCCCCGACGAAACCGTGAAACGTCTGGAAGTTCTCGCCCGACACGACGGTCAGGTCGATCCGCCGCTCGGCGACCTCGCGCCGCAGCGCCTTGCAGACGTTGATGGCCACGTAGCCGCCACCGAGGACGACAACTCGCGGGGCGCCTTCCCGGGCCGGGGTCTCCTCAGGCCCGTGGTAGCTGCGCCGCAACCCGCCATCCATCGTCGGTTGAACCTACCACGGGCGCCCGGCCGACCGAGGTGCGGCGCGCGCCCACGTCAACCACAGGCACGACTCGAGAACCGCTCGTGAGCGCCAACCGCCGCTCGCGCTCGGACGAGCCGCTCGTGATCGTGGCTGTCGTCGTCACGCTCGCTCTGCTGGCGCTCGCGGCGTTCCTGGCTCTGCGCGGCGGTCACTCCACGCCGTCGGCGGCCGCGCCCGCCACGAGCGGCACGGCGTACATCGAGACGAACGTCGCGGCCCCCAACGCAAATTCCCTCCTCGCCCTGCGCTACCACGACGGCTCGTTCCGCCCGCTGCGCATCGCGGAGTACCCGACGGGAGGCTCCGGCTCGGCCGACCTCACCAATTCGGGCGTGCTCGACGCCGATCAGCAGATCACGGTCAACCCGGCCCGCACGCTCCTGTTCGCGGTCAACCAGGGCTCGGACACGATCGCCGTCTTCCACATCGCGCCGGACGGCTCGCTGGCGCCGACCGCGGGGTCCCCGTTCCCGAGCGGCGGCCGCGCACCGGCCTCGCTCGCCGTCAGCGGGAGCGTCCTCGTCGTCGCCAACAAGGCGCACGACGGAAAGCGCAACCTGACCGCGGTGGCGCCCAACTACGCGACGTTCACGATCGCCACCGACGGCTCGCTGCACCCAACCGGCTCTGTCGTGTCGGTGCCGCCGCGGTCCTCGCCGATCCAGGTGTACGCCCCCCCGCCGGGACGCCTCGTGTTCACGACCGAGGAGAGCGGCGTCCTGCGCGTGCTCGCCCTGTCGTCGAGCGGACGCCTGACGACCGCGCCGGGCTCGCCATACGCGCTGGCGAACTCGCTGTTCGTCAACGGCCCGCGTCCGATCCCGGTCTGGCCGGCCGGCCTGTCGAGCGATCCCGGTGCCGAGATCCTCTACTCCGGCATCCCCAACTACGGCAGCATCGTGGCCTACGACTACGACGCGGCGGGCCGGCTGTCCTTCGACAGCGAGGCGTTCGACCCGGCGGCGTTCCTGCCGTGCTGGAGCGTCGTCAGCCCCGACGGGCACTGGCTGTACTTCGCCAACGCGGGCACCGACAACGTCTCGGTGTGGGATCTGCGCCCGGATCCCCGCCACCCGCGCCTGCTGCAGTCGGTGGCGTTGCGCGGCGGCGGGAACCCCTGGAACCTGCGCCTCGATCCAGCCGGCCACTATCTCTACATCATCACCCCGCGCCAGGTGAGCACCATCCCCGCCGGCGAGGGACAGCTGCTGCATTCGTTGCGCATCGGCGCCGACGGAACGCTCGGCGAGGTCGCCGACTCACCCGTCCCGCTCCCCGTCGCGCTGAACACCAACCCGTTTGGGTTGGCCATCGTGCCCGATCGCCAGGGTTGAGCGCCGAATCGCACCGAACGCCCGCCTGCGCTCTAGGATGCCCGCGTGCAGCGCGAGAGACCGCAAGGAGGGCGATGCGGGCCCTGACCCGTAGAGGACCGGCCACGTCGCTGCGCCGGACGCTCGGCCGGCCGGCTCCCCGGCCACGCGCCGAGCCGCTGCGCTGGGCCGACGTGCTCGCGACCTTTGTCGTCTGCCACGGCGTCGGTGACTACCTGCTGCAGACCGACTGGCAGGCCCTGCACAAGCGCGGCGGGCTGAGCGGCGACCGCGTCGCGCGGCGCGCGCTGGTCACGCATATCGGCACCTACACGCTGGCCTTCGCGCCCGCGCTCGCCTGGATCGCCGGGCAGCGCCGGCTGGCGGTCGGTCTGCGCACCGGAGCGGTGATTGCCATTCCCCACCTCATCCAGGACGACGGCCGGCTGCTCTCCTTGTACGCCCAACGGGTGAAAGGGCTCGACGTGCGCGAACAGCCGAACGTCGGCATGTGGGTGGACCAGAGCTTCCACCTCGTTGCGCTGTTCCTCGCCGCGCACAGCGTGTAGCGCGCGCCGAGGCGGTCGCTCAGAGTACGGCCGACAACTCCGTTGCGACCGCGGCGGACGCCTTCTTGCCGATCGTCACGACGACGCTCGGACCACCCGAGGCCTTGGCCAGGAACTGATGCCCGGCCTTGACGACGAGCATCTTGTGGCGGCGGAAGTAGTCGACGACCACCGACCCGCGGGTCACCTTCGTCAGCGTGCCGGCGCACGTGTTCTCGACGGAATACGCGGTTCCGCGTACCGTCGCCGCGCTGTAGTCGCCGCGGGTGCTGAACTTGCCGTTGTCGGTGCTCTTGAGCAGACCGAGGACCTTGTTGGAGACCTTCTTGGCCGCACTCGCCCGCGCGCCCTTGCCGACGGTCGTGCATGCGCGGTGGCGATTCACTGTGTCGCGCAGGTTCAGCTGGGCCAGGCCCTTCTCCGTTCGGCTCTGCAGCAACTGGAAGATGCCGGCGGTGAAGTTGCCGGTGTAGAGCTTGCCCTTCGTCGGGCTCGCCGCCGTGATGGCCACCGTGCCGCCGGTCGTGTCGAGCACCGAGCCGACGGGGATCTGACGCGCCTGCGTGAGCGGGATGAAGCCGATGCCCTTCGCCGCGCTGGCCCGCGCCAGGCGCGTGTTCGCCCGGCTGAGCGTGGCGCCAGGCGGCAGCTCGATGTACACCTTGCCGCTGACCGGGTAGACGTTGACGGTCTTGTAGATCGTCGGCGGCGGAAGCGGCGTAGTCGTATTGGTGCCAAGGACACCGTGCGTGGCCGTGGTGGCCGTGGTGGTCGTGGTGGTCGACGTGGTCGACGAGCTCTGCGTGACGCTCGAGGTGGTGGTCGTAGGCGGAGACACGGTGACGTTCGCCGTGCAGCTCGTCGCGGCGGCGTCGTTCGCGTCCCCGCTGTAGCTGACCTGCAGGTAATAGGTGCCCGGAAGTGGGAACGTGACGGGTGAGGACGCGCCCGCGGTGCCGTTCGTGACGGCCGCGTGCCCCCCGGTGGCCGCCGGCGCGGTGCAGGCGGAGTCCGCGAAGAAGTCGTAGTAGACCGTTCCGCCGGCCTTCGCGTTCCCGACCGTGGCCGTCGCGGTCACGGCCGTGCCGTAGGGCACCGTGATCGCCGTGCCCGAGGCTCCCCCGCCGCTGACTGAGGGCGCGATGGTGCTCGTGCCGAAGACCATCACCTCGGCCCCGCACGGCGACGCGCTCGCGGTGTTGGTCGTCTTCGGGTCGCCCGAGTACGTCGCCCTCCAGTAGTAGGTGTGGTTCGTCGGCAGGTTGACCGTCGGTATACC
The DNA here is from genome assembly GCA_963819075.1 of uncultured Solirubrobacterales bacterium. GTDB lineage: Bacteria > Actinomycetota > Thermoleophilia > Solirubrobacterales > Solirubrobacteraceae > CAVQBJ01. The sequence goes on along the minus strand of CAWFUP010000006.1, from coordinate 336,697 downwards.
GGCCGCCGTCGACGCGGGAACGGCTCCGTTGGAGACGTTGACCGTCTGTGAGTACGGAGCCTTGTTGGCGTTCAACGCCGGCGTCTGACACGCCGCGTCGGTGTACACCTCGTAGGTGACCGTCCCGCCTTCCGAGCCGACGTTCGGGCCGGTGAGCGTCGCCTGATCGGTCACGTTGACCGGGGTGGGCGCGGCGAGCTCGCCGCAGCCGAGGCCGGTGGTGCAGCTCGTCGAAGTGTTGCCGTTCGCCGTATCGGTGAGCACGGTGGTCACCGATACGTTCTGCGCCATCGTTCCGGCCACAACCGGTGTGTTCGGGTTACCCTCCAGCGAGAAGTACGCCACGCCGCCGCCCGCGGGAATCGAGGGGTTGAACGTGATGTAACCGTTGTCGTCGGTGGTTGCGTCGGTGGTGGTGAACGTCTCGGACTGCCCGGGCGTCGTGCCGACCTGGCCCTCGTAGCCGGTCGGCCCGAATGGGCAGCCGGCGGGGACCGGCGGGCTGGCGTTGCACAGGCCGTCGCCGTCGAAACCAAAGTCGTCGTCGGCCGTGCCGTCGACACCGATATACAGCGTCGAGAGCGAGGTGCTCGAGTCGTTCTGCACCCCGACGAGCGTGTCCTCGGTTCCGTCGATGAGCGGCTGGTTCGGATCGACGTAAACCGTGGTCTGCGGGGCGGCGCTGGCGCCGCCGGTGACGTCAATGAGGTACTGACAGCCGGTGTCGAGGTAGACGTTGGGGCACTGCGTGAATGGCGGTGTCGTCCCGGCCGCCAGCGCCCCCGTCGCCGTGACGGCAAGCAAAACCGCGGCCAGCCCCCCGACCACGAGCATGCGCCTGCGCAACCCTGCGCTTCTCTGAACGCGTCCAGCGCCCATCCGTGCCACCGATTTGACCCCTTTCTCATCGGTGTGAGCAGGGCACTCTAGCGGTTCGCCAGCCCGCCGTCGAGCCCGGCGACCAGGCTCGCTCGGCCGGCCATTCGAGGACGCCTCAGAAGAGCTCACCGGCCGAACCCAACGAGGAGAGAGCGCGCGCGGCTTGGCGCGCCGCGGCGCGGCGCTTGCCGATCGTCACGACGACGCTCGGTCCGCCCGAGGCCTTGGCCAGGAACTCGTGGCCGGCCCGCACGATGATCCGCTTGTGCCGGCGGAAGTAGTCGACGACGACCGAGCCGCGCTCCACGCGCGTCAGCGTGCCTCCGCACTCGTTCTCGACGCCGTACTGCGTGCCTCGCGTGGTGGCGGCACTGTAGTTGCCTCGGGTCGTGAAGCGCCCACCCTTGTCGGAGCCCTTGAGCAGGGCGAGCACCTTGCTGGAGACCTTACGGGCAATCGTGGCGTGCACGATGCCGTGCAGCAGTCCCGTCTTGCCGAGCGTCGTGCAGGCGCGAGTCCTGTTGACGACGTCCTTGAGGTCGAGCTCGGTGATGCCCTTGTCCTTGCGGTTCTGCAACAAGGTGAACAGGCCGTCGGTGAAGTTGCCGCTGTAGGTCGAGCCCTTCTTCGTATTCGCCGCCGTGATCGCGACGGTACCGCCGGTGGTGTCGAGCTCCGAGCCGACGGGGATCTGACGCGCCTGCGTGAGCGGGATGAAGCCGCGTCCCTTCGCGAGGCTCTCCGCAGCGAGCGGCCCCGGCCTGCCGGCCGCCTGCGCGAGATGGGCGCCGTAGGGCAGCTTGACGTACACCTTGCCGCTCACCGGCCTGACGTTGACCGTCTTGTAGAGGATGGGCGGCGGGAGCTTGGTCGTCGTCGTTGTCGTCGTCGTGGTGGTCGTCGATGTCGAGGTCGTTGAGCTCGTCGTGCTCGTCCGGTTGGCCACGGTCAGGGTCGCCGCACCACAGCCGATCGACGACGCGTGCTGCGGGTCGCCCGTGTAGGAGACCTGGAGGTGGTAGGTGCCGAGACCCAGGGTGGCCGAGCCCGACGACGTCGCGCTGCCGTTCTGGAGCTGTCCGCTGCCGAGCGCGGCGACCTGGGTCCGGCACGACGAGTCGGAGTAGAGCGTGAAGTAGGCCTCCCCTGCGGGCGTGCTGGAGCCGCCGGATGCGGCGGCGCCCGCCGTGACGGCCGTACCGGGGGGAACGCTGATCGAGCCACCGCTCACGCCACCACCCGCGAGCGAGCCGGTGACGGTGCTCGCCGGCAGCGCGGTGCTGCCGAAGGCCATCGTCGCCTGTCCGCACGGCGAGACCGCCAGCACCTTCCCATTTGGATCGAGCACCGTGACCTGCCAGTAGTAGATGTGGTTCGAGGGTTGGGTGCCGCCGAACGCGTTAGACGTCGCGGTGTTCGCACTGAAGCCGATGCTCTGTGTGTTGACGGAGTTCGTGCATCCGGCATCGGAGTAGACGTTGAACGTCGCCGTGTAGGCGCTCGACGCGCCGCCGCCCTCGACCGTCGCTGCGTCGCTTACGCTGGTCGGACTCGCGGACACCAGTTGCCCGTTCGTCACGCCGGGCACGCCCGCGACCGCCAGCGCCTGGTTGACGACGACCGTCGGACCGGTCGTGCCGACCTGCAGCGGCCGCGCCGTCGGCGAGGCGTGCAGCGAGAAGTACGTCGTCGCGCCGGGCGCCAACGGGGGCGAGAAGTCAACGTCCCCGGCGGCGGGGTCGGGGATCGCTCCTCCCCCGTCGAACGACACCGACGGTCCCTCGTAGCCGAGCGGTCCGAACGGGCAGCCCGCGGGAACCGGCGGCCCGCCGGGTGAGCACAACCCGTGCCCGTCGAAGGCGAAGTTGTCGACGTTCGCATCCGAGGTGTTGTCGGCACCGACAAACAGCTTGGCCAGCGCGGCGCTGCCGTCGTTGCGCACGCCGACGAGCGTCTCGCCGGGCGCGTAGAAGGGGGTTCGCACGTCCTCGTACACGTTCTGCGGACCGGTGGCGCCCGTCGTGTCGATGAGGTACTGGCAGCCCGTGTCCAGGTCGACCGCCGGGCACTCGGTGAACGGCGGGATCGGCGCGCTGACCGCCAGCGCCGACGACACCCACACGCCGAGCGCCGCAAGCACGAGAGCGCCCATCGGGACCTTGAACCGCGCGAGATTGGCTAGCCGCCGCAGCATCGTTCGCAACCTATCCCCCCTTTGCGGCAGGCATTACACCCTGGAACCCTAGTGAGCGCCGTTCGATGCGCGCCTCGCGAAGCAAACCTCGCCAACGCGCGCGCCGTCGCGGCAACCCGCGCTGCCGCTCCGAAGCGCGCTTAACCGGTACGTTGTGCCGGTGCAGGCCGGATCCTCACACGAAGATCCCACGTCGGTCTCGGGTATCACGCTGCGCCTCGAGGTGATCAGCGGCAACGCCAGCGGCCATTCGATCACCGTCGACGACGAGCTCGTGATCGGACGCTTGGCCGACGGCGACGGTCGCCTCGAGGAGGATCCCGAGCTCTCACGCCATCACGCCCGCATCACGCGCGAGCGCGACGGTCGCTACGCGATCGAGGATCTCGGCTCCTCCAACGGCACGTTCGTCAACGGCCTCGGGCTCACGAGCCCGGCCGTGCTCGTCGTGGGCGACTCGATCGAGCTCGGCGGCACGACGCTCGTCGTGCGCGAGATCACGGCGCCACCGACGCCCGAGACCGACGCGGCACCGACCGAGACGACGGCCGCACCCGATCTGTTCCGCGACGCGACGGTGTTCGCCCGCGCCCTGCCCGAGGAGGACCTCGACGAGGGCGAATCCGAGCTCGCCGCTGCGCAACCGACCGCGGGCCCCCAGGCGGTTCCGGCCGAGGCACGCGCAGAGCCCGCGGCCGCGACGACCGATCTGCCCGCGCCGAGCGCGGAGGCGCTGCCGCCGTTCGACGTGCGCGTATCGATCGACGTGCAGGCGCGCGAGGCCGAGCTGCGCGTCGGCGAGGGGGGCGAGCCGCTGCGCTTCGTGCTCGATGTGGACGGCTGGTCGTTCGCCGGGCCGGCGGCCAGCTGATCGCTCAGGCGATCGCGTCGGGCACGGCGAGCCCAGCGGCCTCGCACAGCGAGCGCACGTAGTCGCGCGCGCTCACCGGGCGCTCGGCCGGATCCTTGGCGAGTGCCCGCAGTAGCGCAGGCCCGAACGCCGGCGGGAGCTCGGGGACGGCACCGCACGGGTCCGGCGGCAGATCGGTCAGCTGCGCCCACATGACGCGCATTCCGCGCTGACCGGCGAACGGCGGTCCGCCGCTGACGCACTCGTAGATGACGCACCCGAGCGAGTACACGTCGGTCGCGCTGCTCACCTCCTCGCCGCGGATCTGCTCGGGCGCCATGTAGTGCGGCGAGCCGAGCGCCTGGCCGGGCCGGGTCAGCGCGGGCGACTGGCTGTCCTTGGCCAGACCGAAGTCGGTGATGTAGGCCGTCCCTTCCTCGTCGAGCAGAACGTTCGCCGGCTTGACGTCACGGTGGACGAGTCCCTCGGCGACAAGCGCGCCCAGGCCGGTCGCAACCTGCGCGGCGACCTCCAGCGCGTCGGAGAGCCCAAGCCGGCCCTCGCGCTCCAGTCGCTGCTCGAGGGAGCCGCCGCCGATGTAGCGCTGGGCGAGATACGGCACGCCGTCGTGCTCACCGGTATCGAGTACCGGCACGACGTGCGGGTTGACGATCTGGCGGGCGATGCGGGCCTCACGCTCGAACCGGGCGCGGAAGACGCTGTCGGCGGCCAGGTCGCTACGCACGAGCTTCAGGGCCACGAGCGACCCGTCGGCGTCGGCCGCCCGGTACACCCGCCCCATCCCGCCCCGACCGAGCAGGACCTCGATGCGGTACGGGCCGACGGCGCTTCCGAGCAGCGGATCGTCCGCGTCGCCGCTCACGATCGGTCGGCCCTGGCGGCGCGCTTCGTCGACATCGGGGCCATGCTACCGGCGTGGAACAGCTGCGGCCGGCGCGCTGTTGCCATCGGGTGCCGCGGCCGTTAGGCTGCGCGCGTGCCGAGCCTCGTTGCGAAGAACGGCCCCCTCGCGGGGCAGCGGTTGGAAGTGGATGACGAGCTGAGCGTCGGGCGAGTCGAGGGCGACGTCGTCGTCGAGGATGCCGAGCTCTCGCGCCGCCACGCCGTCTTCCGCGTCGTCGACGGCGCGCTCGAAGTCGAGGATCTCGGTTCCACCAACGGCACGTTCGTGGAGGGGCGGCGCATCGAGGGCGCGACCCGCGTGGACAACGGCGCGCGTGTGAAGATCGGCATCTCGCTGTTCGTGGCCGAGGTCGAGCCCGCCGTGCAGACGACGCGCGTGCGCGAGATCCCCGATGCCGGCGCGACCCGTCTGCGTCCGACGCCCGAGGAGCCGGGCGCCACCGCCCTGCGCCCCGCGGCCACCGAGGCCAAGCCGGCGCCGCCCGTGACGCCCGCCCCCGCTCCAGCGCCAGCCGCGGCTGCGGCGCCCGCCGCCCAGGCGGCGCCCACGCCCGCCGCCATCGCGCCCGGCGGCCAGCCGCAGAGCGCCCAGCCGTTCGGCAACTTCGCGCCGCCCTCCTCGCGTCGCGGCGGCCTGGCCACGCGCTCGTGGGTTCCGGTGGCGCTGTCGTACGGCAGCGTGATCGCCACCGCCGCGGCGCTCGTCGTGTACTTCGCCAGTCGCTGAGGCGGCGGAGCGCTACTGCGTCGCGAAGTAGATGCAGAGCGCCAGCGCGATCAGCATCAAGAAAGCAAGTGGCGCCAACTGGGCGCGCCGGCGGACGCGGACATCGAGGTACTGGTCGAGCTCGGGCGTGCTCGCCGGGGTGCCCGCGGCGCCGATCTCGGCGGCGATCACGTCGGGATTGACGTAGTCGGGCTGGCGCGGCGTGATCGCCAGGCCGGCCGGAATGGCGCGCAGCGCGGACGGCTGAGCGGCGACCTGCTGCGCGCTGCGCACCTGGATGAGCGTCACCCCGATCAGCAGCTCATCGCCCGGGTCCAGCCGCGCCGGGCCGACGAGCTCGTTCTGATTGACGAACGTGCCGTTCGCCGAGCCGAGGTCCTCGACGACGGCCGAGCCGTCGGTGGCCGGACTGACCTGGGCGTGACGCCTGGAGGCCTGGCCGTCCTCGAGCGTGAGGTCCGCATCGGGCGAGCGGCCGATGACCGACGGCCGATCGAGCACCAGCTGACGCCCGGCGCCCGGTCCCTCGACGATCTCCAGCGTCAACTCGGCCATAGCGGCGCGAGCATAACGCCGATGACGTCTGTCGTGCAACGGTCGCCACCCGCCGCGTCCGAAAAACGAGACAAGGGTGCCGGCAGGGTTGCAACGCACTTGCCCGTCGGCGTATGCTCGCGGCCACTATGACCGCTTCCTACCCTCGCGACTCGGTGCTCGCAGTCGTCGGTGACGGCTTCGGCTCGCTGCTCGTGCACACGACGGCCCGCTATCTCGGGTTCGAGAACCCCGAGATCACGATCTTCGGCCCGAACGACAACCCGGTCGGCACGTACCAGCAGTTCGCGTACAACCTGGGCCAGACCGTGCTGCGCTCGGAGTCCGAGTCGCACTTCCTCGCGCCGGACTGGCCGACGTTCGCCCAGATCGACGCCTGGTCGCGCCGGTCGCCCGCCCCGCTGTGGCGGACGACGCGCCGCAAATACAACCCGGGCGTGCCGGAGATCCTCACCGAGGCGCAGGTCGTCAAGGAGCGCATGGGCTGGGAGCAATCGCGCGTGCCGCTGCGGGTCGGCTGGCTGCAGCGCGAGTTGAATCCGATGCCCCACTTCGTGCTCTACGACGAGGAGGCGAACTTCATCGGCCGGTCCAAGCACGTGATGCTCGCCCCCGGGCACGGTCCGCTCGCATGGCCGCCGGAGCTGGCGAAGGCCCGCGCGAGCGATCCGGCGATCAAGGACCGCATCGTGCAGGCCTACGAGCCCAAGCAGTACACGGCCGGCGGGCGCTACATCGTGCTCGGCGCCGGCATCGCCTCGGTGAACGAGTGGGCGAACATCATCGACGCCGGCGGGTCGGTGCTCGCACTGACCCGCAACCCCCAGCCCGAGACCCAGGATCTCAACGTGCCGCGCTGCCTGTTCGAGTCGCGCGGCATCGACGCGTACGTGTCGCTGCCCTTCGATCAGCGCATCCGCTTCCTTGGCGAGGTCCTGCGCGGCTCCCGCCCGGAGCGCAAGTCGTGGCTGCAGCGCATCGAACAGGGGGAAAAGGAAGGCCGCTTCGCGGCCGCCGTCGGGGAGATCGCCGAGGTCCAGACCGGCCCGGCCGGACTGCGCGTGCACGTCACCAGCCGCCACGGCGAGGACCCGGGCTGGCTCGACGTGACCGGCATCACGGCCGGCACCGGCTTCAACAAGTCGGTGCTCACCATCCCGCTCCTGCGACGGATCATCGAGTTCTACAACGTGCCCGTCGTCGACGGGCGCATCAAGCTACAGACGAACTGCGGACTGCCCGGCCTCGATCAGCCGGATTCGCGGTGCTGCTGCATGGGACTGATCGCCAACAACATCATCCCGCACGGCGACACGATCGCCGGGCTGAAGTTCATCGCCCGCCGCTACGTCTCCGATGTCGCGCGGGCCGAGCACCTCAAGCGCCGGCCGTTCCTCTCGCGCATGGGGCTGCAGGTGTCAATGGGTCGGGACGTGGCGAAGGCGCTGCGCACGATCTCACCCACCGAGCAGCTCGCCTAGGAGGTCAGCCGCAGATGTGTCCGACGGTTCTCGGTCGTGTGCAGACGCGTTGGGCAATCATCATCCTGCCCGCGATCATCGCGACGATCGTGTCGCTCATCACGGGCAACGAGGGGTACATCGTGCTGATCGGCGTGTACTTCGTGCTCGGCGTCGCGCTCGACACCGCCTTCTACCCGTTCATCATCAGGTGGCAGCCGCCGTGGCTGACCTTTGTCCTGGCCGTCGGCGAGTTCGTGCTCGTCTACATCCTCGCCCACGTGCTGAAGGTCGGGCTGACCAACGTCGAGGCGGTCGTCGAGTACTGGGTCGCGTGGATCATCGCCATCTGGACGAAGGTCGCGATCCTGCCGCTGCTGTCGCTCAGCTGGATCGAGAACGCCGGCGAGTTCCGCCAGACCGGCTGGTCGGTACGCCCGGAATACCAGCCGCTCGCCATCACCGTCTTCACGCCGCCGATGGACACCGGCGGGCCGCCGCCGCTCGCCCGCGAGTTCTCCTCGGTGCGCGAGGTCCCGGCCGAGCTGCGCAATCTGCCGAGCCCATCCGGGGTGCGGAAGATCCCCACGGCCGCCGGCTGAGGCGCTCGCGATGAGCGAGCCGTCAGCGAACGCCGCGCTGACGCCGAGCGCCGACGACCACTTCAACAAGCACGTCAGCGGCGTCCGCGTCGCGATTCACTACACCGCCCTCGCCCTCGTCACCGCGGCGGCGCTCATCGTCTCGGTCGCGCTCGGTCACAGCAAGCACGCCGAGCCGAACATCGCCGGCGGCTACGACGTGGGCTCCGGCTTCGCGTGCCTCGGTCCGAGGCTCAACATCATCCAGTCGGGCCGGTACGTCAACCTCTCCAACGCCCAGTCGACCCTGAGCGGCTCGCTCACCTTCAAGAACGGTGTGCTGACCGGCACGGCCGACTGCGTGCACGGTCCGTCGCTGCCGTTCCGCGCGGTGGTAGCCAACGACGCGCTCACCGGCGCGGTCGGCGCGATGCCCGTCGCCGCCGTGCTCAAGCGCGACCCGCCGCCACCCGGCTCGCCGAAGCCGCTCGCGCCGTCCTCGCTCGCCGGCACGTACTCGTTCGCGCCGTATTCGAGCTGCCTTGGCGGCTCGATGGTCCTCAGCGAGTCGGGCTCGAAGGTGTCGGTCAGGAGCGAGAGCAAGGCCCGCGGCGTGCTCGTCTACAGGGACGGCAGCCTCGGCGGCGTCGTCAGCTGCGAGCGCAACGGCGGCCAGCGCACGGTCGCCGGCACGGCGCAGGGTCTGACGCTCGACCTGACGCTCGCGCCGATCTCCGCGAGCCCACCGACGGCGACCGTCGAGCAGTTGACCGCCGCCAAGCAGCGCACGGCCGACCAGACGGTCGTCGCGTTCTTCATCGCGATCGTGATCGTGATGCTGTTCGCGCGCCTGCTCGGCAGCCTTATGCCCCGCATCGGCCAGCCGCAGGTGATGGGCGAGGTGCTCGCGGGGATCCTGCTCGGGCCGTCTCTGTTCGGGATCATCGCGCCGCAGCTGCAGGCGAAGGTCTTCGCCGCCGACATCGTGCCGATCATCGGGGTGACGGCGAACCTCGGGCTCATCTTCTACATGTTCCTCATCGGTATCGAGGTCGATCTCGGGCTGCTGCGCGGGCGCGTGCGCACCACGCTGGCGGTGTCGAACACGGCGCTCGCGCTGCCGTTGTCGCTTGGGCTGCTCGCCGCCGTCCCCCTGTACGAGGTGCTCGCGCCGGGCGGGACCAAGTACCTCGCCTTCGCGCTGTTCGTCGGGGTATCGATGTCGATAACCGCCTTCCCGGTGCTCGCGCGCATCGTCTCCGAGCGGCGCATGCTCAAGCGGCCGCTCGGCGCGCTTGCGGTGTCGGCCGCCGCCGTCGACGACGTGACGGCCTGGTTCCTGATCGCCCTCGCCTCGGCCGTGGCCGGCGCCGGGACGGCGCTGATCGTCTTCCGCACGATCGGCTGGGCGATCCTGTACCTCGTCCTGATGGGCTTCGCGGTCCGTCCGCTGCTCGCGCGTGCCGCCGTGGCCTACGACGAGCTCGGTCGCGTGCCCGGCATCTGGATCACGGCGATCTTCGCCGGCGTGCTGCTGTCCGCCATCACCACCGACGAGATCGGCATCGCCGTCATCTTCGGCGGGTTCGTGATGGGCGCCGTGATGCCCCGGCACGCCGGCCTCTCGGAGGACATCACCCGCCGCGTCGAGGACTTCGTGCTCGTGCTGCTGCTGCCGCTGTTCTTCGCCTACACGGGCCTGCGCACGGACGTCACCCAGCTCGGCAGCGGCACCCTCATCCTGATCATGCTTGGGCTGATCGCGATCGCGATCGTTGGCAAGTTCGGCGGCGCGATGATCGCGGCGCGCGTGATGCGGCTGCCGTGGCGTGAGTCGGCGGCCCTCGGGGCGCTCATGAACACGCGCGGCCTGACCGAGCTGATCGTGCTCAATCTCGCCCTCTCGATGGGCGTCATCTCGACGGCGCTGTTCGCCGCGCTCGTGGTCATGGCGCTCGTGACGACGTTCATGGCCGGGCCGGTCCTGCGCCTCATCGACCCCCACAACTCTTTCGGGGCGCCACCCGAGGAGGAGCTCGCCGCGAGCGCCCTCGAGCGCGCCGAGGAGGCGCCGCCGCTGCCGACCGGCGGCTCGATCCTGGTCGCCCCGCAGAGCGCGGCCGCGCTCAACCAGCTGCTCGCGTTGGCCGTGCCGCTCGCGAAGACCGATCCGCCGCGCGAGCTCATCATCGCGCGGCTCGTGCGCCCGCCGCGCGGCACCGCGATCCGCGGCGGATTGCAGAGTGAGCAGCGAGCGCTGCAACAGGCCCGGGAGCAGGTCGAGCGCGCGCGGGTGGGCCTCCTCGACAGCGGCATCCCCACGCGGGGGATCGCCTTCACCTCGGCCGACACGAGCAAGGACCTCGCCCGCCTGGCCGAGAGCGAGGAGATCGGGTTGGTGCTCATCGACGGCCGGCGGCCACTGCTCGGCGACGGCGTCCCGCGTGAGGGCGTCGGCGCGGTGCTGCGCGAGGCGCCATGCGACGTCGGCGTGCTCGTCGCACGCGAAGGCGTGCGCGTGGCCACCGAGGAGGGCGAGGTGATCATGGTCCCCTTCGGCGGCGCCGACCACGACTGGGCGGCGCTCGAGCTGGCCTCGGCCATCGCCGCCGCGACAAAGGCTCGCGTGCAGCTGCTCGGCGCCGCCGCGCGCGGCGACGAGGACCGCGACGCCAGCCGCCTGATCGCCAACGCCGCCACGCTGGCCCAGCAGTACGCCGGCGTGGCCGTCGAGCCGGTGCTCGCCCCGCCCGGTCGCGACGGCGTCATCGCCGCCGCCTCGCAGGCCAACCTGCTGTTCATCGGCCTGTCCGATCGCTGGGAGAAGGAGGGTCTCGGCGAGACCCGCCGCGCGATCGCGCGGTCCGCTCCGGCGCCGATCGTGTTCGTCCGCCGCGGCGAGCGCGGCGGCGAGCTCGAGCCGGTCACCGAGATGACTCGCTACGGATGGTCGCGCGCCGGCCTTGGGTCCGCTCCCGGCGCCGGAGCGTCGGACGCATGAGCTTCGAGTACGATCCCACGTGGTGAAGGGGGACGCTCAGCTCCACGGGAACCGGCCGGCGCGACGCGCCGGCCGCCGTCGGCCCGCCCGCGTGGCGGCCGTGCTGGCGCTGACGCTCGCGCTCGCCGCCGCGACCTCGATCGCCGTCGCGCAGGCTCCGAGCTGTGCCGGCACCAACCCCTGCAACGACAACTACCTCAACTCGCTCAACCTGAACCGGCCGAACTCGGCGCTCGACCGCGTCGATACGCTCACCGACGTGCGCGACATCACCTCGGCCACGGTCCAGTCGGACATCCTGGCGCCCAAGCCGGGCCCCGCCGAGCTGACCGGCTGCGAGGGGGACAGCGAAGGGCACACGATCTGGTACGACTTCTACCCGGACGCCAACGGGCTCGTGCAGGTCGTCACCTCGGCCGCGTTCGACAACATCATCGCCGTGATGCCGTACAGCCCGACGACGCTGCTGCCGAACAACTCCGCGCGCAAGTGCGTCGTCAGCAGCACGACCAACGAGCAGGACCTGTTCGTCAACGTAACGGCGGGCAAGGCCTACACGATCCAGATCGGCGGGGTCGGCACGGCAGCCGGCCAGATCGAGATGAAGTTCAACTACCTGGTCTCGACGCCGGTGCTGCAGGCGCAGGCGACGCTCGCCGCTCAGCCGCTGTCGGGCGGCGTGCGGCTCGTCGGGCTGACCGTCAACGCTCCCAAGAAGGCGCACGTCAGCGTGCAATGCACACGCGGCTGCCCAACCCAGAGCAGGGGCGGCGGCACCGTCCACTTCGGCGGGCTCAGCGGGTCGGTGCTGCCGGCCGGCGCCGTGCTGAAGATCTTCGTCACCGAGAAGAACAGCGTCGGGGCGTACATCGCCTATCGCATCGAGCGGGGCAACTTCGCCAAGACGCAGCGCTGCCTCGCGCCGGGCACGAAGAAGCCGGAGGCGTGTCCGTCGTGACCACGCCGGTCCGAGTCGCCGTCGTTCTCGTCGTGGCCGTCATCGCGTTCGCAGCCGCCTTCGCCGTGCGTCACTCCGGCAGCTCGAGCGCCAGCACCGTGCCGCCGCTGCCGGCCACCGTGGCCGTGCCGGCCACGCACGTGAGCACGCCGACCGTGACCGCGCCGGGGGCGCTGCCGGCCCTGCGCCCCAAGCCGGTCGTGCATGTGGCCCCGCCCGTCAGCTCGGCCCCGGCCCCCTCCGCGCCGGCACCCGCCCCCTCGGCACCCGCCGCCCCGGCGCCCTCAGCGCCGGCACCTGCTGCCCCCTCGGCGCCGAGTGGTGGTGGAGGAGGCGGCGGCGGAGGCGGCAGCGGTGGCGGAGGCGGCGGAGGCGGCACGGTCATCGTCGGCTAGGCCGACCGCACGGTCGACCGCCCGGAATCGAGCTCGGCTCTCTCGATGGCATTCGCAGCACTGCAGAACGGCACCATCATCGCCGGCTACCGGATCGACGGAACGCTCGGCGAGGGCGGGATGGGCACCGTCTACCGCGCCACGCAGCTGTCACTGGATCGGGTGGTCGCGTTCAAGGTGGTGGCGGCGGCACTGAGCGACGACATCTCCTTCCGCGACCGCTTCCGCCGCGAGGGCCAGCTGCAGGCGGCGCTGGACCACCCGCACATCGTCACGGTCTACGAGGCCGGCGAGGCCGACTCGCTGCTGTTCCTGGCCATGCGCCTGATCGAGGGCACAACGCTGAAGGAGCTCATCACGAGCGGGCAGCTCGGCGATCGCCGCAGCATGCGCCTGCTCACGCAGATGGGCGACGCCCTCGATGCCGCGCACGCCAAGGGCCTCGTGCACCGCGACGTCAAGCCGCAGAACATCCTCGTCGGGGCCGGCGACCACGCCTACCTGACGGACTTCGGCCTCACGAAGGCCCGCGGCGGCACCGTCGTGACCGAGGCGGGGCACTTCGTCGGCACGATCGACTACATCGCGCCCGAGCAGGCGCGCGGCGAGATCGCGACCGCCAGCAGCGACGTGTACTCACTCACCTGCGTGCTGTGCGAATGCCTCACCGGGCAGCCTCCGTTCGTGCGGGCCAGCGAGGAGCGCACCCTGTTCGCGCACCTGACCGATCCGCCCCCGAAGCTCTCCGAGATGCGCAGCGATCTGCCGGCGGCGATCGACGAGGTCGTCGCACGCGGAATGGCCAAGGACCCGGCCGACCGCCCGGCGAGCGCTCGCGAGCTGATGGTCGAGGCGCGCCGCGCGCTCGGAGCACTGCCGGCCACGGCGACCAGCGACGACGACGCCGGCGCCACGCGGCTCGCTGCGGCGCCCCAGGCCGGGGCGACACGCATCGCCACCGCGGCGGACATCGGCGGCGGCACACCGGCGGGCGCCGGCGCGCTCCCCGCTCCCGGCGCGCCGGCCACGGCCCCCTCGCCGGCCGCAGCCGCCGTGGCCACGGCACCCGGCGCGCCACGCGCCGCCGCGCCGAGCGGGGCGCGCCGCGGCGGTGGCACGTGGGTGCTCGTCGGAGCCCTCGTCGTCGTTGCCGCCGCGATCGTCGGCGCGCTGCTCGGAGGCGGCTCGAAGGGCGCGACCGCGGCGCCCTACACCAACTCGGCCTCGGCCGGCGTCATCGAGCTGTCCTTCCCCTCCGGGTGGCAGCGCGCCGCCTCGTCTTCGATCCCCGGTCTGGCGCTGAGCGACGAGATCGTGCTCGTGCCCACAACGCCCGCGCCCACCACGACGCTCGTCAGCGGCACGTCGAGCGCCAACACCCCGACGTTGCTGCCGGCCAGCTTCGTCGCCGAGCTGAGCGGCGGAGCGCCGTCCGCCACCGCGGTGAGCCTCGGGGGCGTCGACGCGCTGCGCTACTCCGGCCTCAGCGTCCGCGGGACCAGCGAGCCGCTCGTGTTGTACGCGATCCCGACCACCGCCGGCGTGGTGACGATCGGCTGCAGCGGTCCACCGGCCGCCGCCGAGACGGTCACCTGCGAGCGCATCGCCGGGACGCTGCACCTCGTCGGCGCGACGGCCTACCCGCTCGGCGCGAGCGCCGCGTACGCGGCGACGCTCACGCGCACGCTCACGACGCTATCGAGCGCTCGCTCCTCGGCTCAGGCGGCGCTCGCGGCGGCCAAAACGCCCGGTGGCCAGGCGACCGCGAGCGCCAAGCTCTCCGGCGCCTACTCCGCCGCCGCTCAGTCGCTGTCGGGCCTGCGCCTGTCCCCCGCCGTCACCGGCGTCAACGCGCGCCTGTCCTCGGCGCTCTCGAGCCTATCGAGCGACTACACGCACGCCTCGCACGCGGCCGCGCGCAGCGATGCGCCCGGGTACCGCCTCGCCGCGGCCGCGATCACGCGCGACAGCGCGCTGCTGACGGGCGCGCTCGGCCAACTGCACGCAGCCGGCTACTCGACCTCAGGCTGATCGTCGGCCTCCGGCGCGGACACGGCCGTCGGCGTCGGGTCGGGCGCCAACGCGCCCGGCGCGGGCGAGGCGGCATCGTCCCGTCCGGTCGCTGACGCGGCGCCTTGTCCAGCATGCTCGTCGTCGGTCGCGACGTCGCGGTCCTGCCCGGGGCTCTCGTCGATCGTCCACACGCCGATCGTGCCGACACGTCCTCGCAGCTGCACCTCCTGCACGAACAGCACGTCCGGCGGCGCCTCGCTCAGGTCGTGCTTCGTCGTCTCGGAGAAGAACAGCTGATGCGGCGTGCCCTTCGTGAGCGACTCAAGCCGCGAGGCCGAGTTCGTCGTGTCGCCGACGGCGGCGTATTCGACGCGCTGTTCGGAGCCGACGTTCCCGGACATGACATGGCCGGAGTTCAGGCCGATCCCCATCCGGAAGCCCTCGCTGAGCCCCTCGTCGTGCAGCCAGCCGTTGAAGCGCGGCAGCCGCACGGACAGCATCTCGCGCGCGCAGGCCAGCGCGTGGTCGGCGTGCCGCGCCTCCTCGATCGGGGCCCCGAACACGGCCATGATCCCGTCGCCCATGTAGGAGACGAGCGTCCCGCGATGGTCGAGGATCGCCTCGCTCATCTCGCTCAGGTAGCGGTTGAGCACCTCGATCACGCGATCCGGGGTCAGCGACTCGGCGAACGACGTGAACCCGCGGAGGTCGGTGAACATCACGGTCGCATCGCGCTGCACGCCGCCGAGGCGCAGTCCGTCGGCTCGCGCCAGCACCTCGTCGACCACGTCCTCGGGCACGAAGCGCGCGAACAGATCGCGGACCCGCTCGCGCTCCATGGCGCCGAGGACGAGATGCACGGCGAGCGCCGCGACGGCGCTCAGCACGAGTGCCAGCAGCGCGTAGACGATCGAGAGGACATGGCCGGCGTCGAACGCGAGCTGGGCCGCGACGAGGAAGGCGAGGCCGAGGCCGAGCGCCAGCCCAATCGAGGACGCCACTCCCGACAGCGCCGAGCCGATCCCAGAGCCGGATCCGGTCAGGCGAAGGCCGGCGAGTGGGGCGGCGGCGCCGAGCACCACGATCAGGAGCACATCCAGCCAGCCGGGCACCGAGCGCAGTGGTAGGTCGCGGCGCACCGTGGCGATCGCGTTGGCTTGGATCTCGGGACCGGCCATCAGGGCCGCGGTCGGCGTCGCGTGGAGATCCTGAAGCGACGGCGCGGTCGCGCCCACGATGACCACCTTGTTGCGGAAGAAGCCCGCCGGTAGCCGGTGCTGGATCACGTCGGCGAAATCGACCGATGGAAACGTGTTATTGCCCCCGGCGTAGTCGATCCACCCGGTCCCGTCGACGCCGCCGAACGCGCTCGGACTGACGCGACGATGATCGGCGACCTCGGTCGTGACCACGCCGAGCGTGAGCAGGTTGTCGACTTGGTAGGCGACGCGGCGGTCGACGTAGCCCGGGTCGGGCGGCACGAGCGTCGACGCGGCATGACCACCGATCTGGGCGAGGATCTCGCG
Source organism: uncultured Solirubrobacterales bacterium (assembly GCA_963819075.1). Taxonomy (GTDB): domain Bacteria; phylum Actinomycetota; class Thermoleophilia; order Solirubrobacterales; family Solirubrobacteraceae; genus CAVQBJ01. The sequence continues at coordinate 320,634 of CAWFUP010000006.1, read as the reverse complement.
GCCCTTGGACGCACCAACGAACTTGACCTCGCCGTGGATGTCATCCTCCGTCCAGCCGAGCACGACGGTGCCATTCGCATTGTTCACCGCGTTGGCGAGCGCGACGGCGTCGTTCTCGCCTCCGCATCCGGGATGTGGCGGGTCGCTCAGCTGGATGTCGTAGGCGATCGCCTTCGGATGCTCGGCCGCGATGTCGTTGATCAGCTGCGCGTGGCGGCTGTAACAGAACGGCCAGCTCGCGTTCAGGTCGCTGAACGTGAGATCGTCGATCCGCACGACGACCATGTCCGCCGGCGGCTTCTGCGTCCCGCGGACCGCGAAGCGCACGTTCATCGTGTCGAGATCGAGCGCGTGCAGGACCCCGGTCGCGTACGTGACGATGCCGACCGCGACGCTCAGCAGCGCGATCGCGACGAGCAGTCCGCGTCGCGTGCGCGCGCTGCGGCTCGCCTGCACACCGCGTGGTCGTCGAGCGCTCATGCGAGATTCCCCGTCGCCAAGCCTAATCGAGCGGGCGGGCGCCGTCGTCCGCCCGGCGCCGCCGATTCAGCTGCGCGACTGGTGCCGGACCGGAGCGAGCGCTACCCTCCCAGCCATGGCCGTGGATCAGACACGCTTTCAGCTGTCACCCGGCCTGGTGCTCGGCGATCGATACAAGATCAGCTCGCCGATCTCGAGCGGGGCGATGGGCGCAGTCTACCGCGCTGACGACGTCCGCGAACCCGGTCGCGTCGCCGTCAAGCACCTGCTCGACGCGCGCCACGCCGAGCGCTTCGAGATCGAGTCGCGGCTGCTCGCGGTGCTCAGCCATCCACGCGTCGTGAAGGTGCTCGACTACTTCAGCGACGACAGCGGCCAGTACCTAGTGATGGAGCTCGTCGAGGGGATCGACCTCGACGTCCTGCTCAAGGAGCGCGGATCGCCCGGTCTCCCGATCGACGAGGCCGTCGGGTACGTCCGCCAGGGCTGCGAGGCCCTGCAGTACGTGCACGAGCAGCAGATCGTTCATCGCGACGTCAAGCCCCAGAACCTCATTCTCGGCAACCACGGGGTCGTGCTCGTCGACTTCGGCATCGCGCGGATGCTCGGCGATGACACGATCAGCGCGACGACCGGGGTAGGCACGCCGCGCTACATGTCACCGGAGGTCTTCGCCGGAGGCGCGGTCTCGCCGCGCAGCGACGTGTTCAGCATCGCGGCCACCCTGTGGACGCTGCTCACCGGCGAGCCGCCCGTGTACGCGAGCCCGACGAAGCTCACGCAGCTGCGCGAGGACGTGCCACCGGAGATCCAGGAGGCCGTCGACGCCGGCCTGCAGATGATCCCCGAGCGCCGCGTCGCGTCGGTGGACGCATTCGCACGCGCGATCGGGGGCGGCGGCCTGCACATCGAGGGCCGCTCGCTGGTCAGCTCGCTCGAGCGCCCGGCGGCGCGCCGCAAGCTGCTGGAGGCGATCGTGCGCACCGCCGCGGGCGTGTTCGAGGCGGCCGCGGCGTCGATCGCCCTCACCGACGCCACGACCGGCGAGCTGGTGTATCAGTCGGCCTGGGGCGCCGGGTCGGATGAGATCGTCGGGGTGCGCCTGCCGCCTGGACAGGGCCTGGCCGGCGTCGTGCTGCAGAGTGGGCAGCCCCTTGCCGTCGGGGACTGCCGCAACGACCCGCGCTTCGCCGCGCGGATCGCCGCCGGAACCGGCTACGTGCCCTACACGATGCTCGTCGTGCCCCTGCTCCAGGACGGACGGGCAATCGGGACGCTGTCGCTGCTCGATCGGCGCGACGGCGGGCGCTACGGTCCCGCGGACGCCGAGCGCGCCGCGATGTTCGCCGAGTTGACGGTCGCCGCGATCGAGACCGACGCCGACGGCCTGCCGAGCCTCGGCGCCGGCGCTGCGACGCGCATCCGCCCGCCGAAGTCCTGACGCGGAGTACGGTGTAGGCATGGCGCTTGCCGAGCCGCCCGTCCTCGTCGACGCCCATGGCCGGGCGATCGAGGACCTGCGCCTGTCGGTCACCGACCGCTGCAACTTCCGCTGCCAGTACTGCATGCCGGCGGAGGGCATACCGTGGCTGCACCGCGATGAGATCCTGCGCTTCGAGGAGATCGAGCGCGTCGTGGCCCTGCTCGTGTCGATGGGCATCCGCGACGTGCGTCTCACCGGCGGTGAGCCGCTCGTGCGCCGCGACCTGCCGACGCTGGTCGGGATGCTGCGTCCGATCGAGGGGCTGCGCGAGCTGTCGCTCACGACGAACGGCTTCCTGCTCGAACGCGATGCGGCGGCGCTGGCCGAGGCCGGCGTCGACCGCTTCAACGTCTCGGTGGACTCGCTGCAGCGCGACCGCTTCTTCGCGATGACGCGCCGCGACGCGCTGCCCCAGGTCCTGCGCGGCCTGGCGGCGCTCGCGGCAGTCCCCGGTGTCGGCCCGATCAAGGTCAACGCCGTCGGGCTGCGCGGCTTCACCGAGCAAGAGGTGATCCCGTTTGCGCGCCTGGCCCGCGAGCAGCCCTACGAGATCCGCTTCATCGAGTTCATGCCACTCGACGCGGACCGGGCCTGGACCCCCGAGCAGGTCCTCACCGGCGAGGAGATCCGCCGGGCGATCGACGCGGTCTACCCGCTCGAGCCCGAGCCTCGCGAACCGAGCGCCACCGCTCGCGTGTATCGCTTCGCCGACGGACGAGGCCGCATCGGCTTCATCAACCCGGTGTCCGAGCCGTTCTGCGGCGACTGCAACCGCATCCGCATGACCGCCGAGGGTCAGCTGCGCACCTGCCTGTTCTCCGAGCGCGAGACCGACCTGCGGCCGCTGCTCCGCGGCGGCGCAAGCGATGAAGACCTCGCCGAGCTGATCGCCGGCGCGGTCTGGCGCAAGGAGCTCAAACACCGCGTCAACGAGCCCGGATTCGTCCCGCCGGCCCGCACGATGTCGGCGATCGGCGGCTGAGCCTGGGCCGCCGCGAGCGGCGTGTAACGCTTAGGCGAGCTCGGCGGACGGAAGGTTCGGCCCTGGGGGGCTGTCTATGCACGTGCCATGATCGTCCTTCTACCCTTCGCCGTGCTCGCGGGAGCCGGCACCGCCCTCAGCCCGTGCGTGCTGCCGGTGCTGCCCGCGCTGCTGTCGGCCAGCGGAGTCGGCGGGCGGCGGCGGCCGCTCGGCGTCGTGCTGGGGCTGTCGCTCACCTTCGCCATCACGATCATTGGTCTGTCGACCGTGGTCAACGGTGTCGGGCTCGGCGATTCCGCCGGGCGGATCCTCGCCGTCGTCGTGCTCGCCGGCTTCGGCGGCGCACTCGTCTTCCCCGCGCTCGCCGCGCGGCTGGAGGCGCCGCTGGCCTCGCTGTCGCGCTTCGGTCCGCGCTCGAAGGGCGACGGATTTCGCTCGGGGCTCGTCGTCGGCGCCGCGCTCGGATTCGTCTACGTCCCGTGCGCCGGACCGATCCTCGGCTCGGTCATCGCCGTCGGCGCGGTGACCGGGCGCACGGTGGCCGTCGCCGTCGCCTACACGTTCGGCTCGGCCGCTGTCCTCTTTGCGCTCGCCCTCGGCGGGCATAGGCTGTTCGATCGCGTGCGCAAGACCGTCGGCGGCGCGACATTGCAGCGCGTGCTCGGCGCGGTCATGCTCGTGACCGCGCTCGTGATCGTCACGAACACCGATCTGACGATCAACGAGTGGGTCGCGAAGAACATCGCCAACCTGGATCTGACGTATGGCCTGGAGCGCTCGAGCGCGGTCACCGGTCGCCTGCACGAGATCACCGGCCACAACGCGAAGTTCGTCGCCTCGACGGCACAGTCGCACACGACCGCGGCCGACCCGTCCGCGGCGAGCGCCTATCCCGACCTCGGCGCCGCGCCTCCGCTGACCGACACGCAGCAGTGGTTCAACACCGCGGGTGCCCGGCCGCTCACCCTGGCCGGCCTGCGCGGACGCGTGGTGCTCATCGACTTCTGGACGTACACCTGCATCAACTGCATCCGCACGCTGCCCTACCTCGAGGCGTGGGACGCGAAGTACCGGTCAGCCGGGCTGACGATCATCGGCGTTGAGACGCCCGAGTTCCCCTTCGAGCACGAGGCGTCGAACGTCGCCGACGCGATCTCTCAATTCGGCATCCACTACCCGGTGGTCCAGGACAACAACTACGGCACCTGGAACGCCTACGGCAACCAGTACTGGCCGGCCGACTACCTCGTCGACGCCACCGGCCACGTGCGCTACGCCAGCTTCGGCGAGGGCGACTACGGCAAGACCGAGTCGGCGATCCGCGCGCTGCTCTCGGCGGCGGGACGGGCCACGCCGACTGGCGCCGCGCGGCCGAAGCACGTCGTCGTACCGACGAACGCGGCCACGCCCGAGACCTACCTCGGCACCGAGCGTGCTCAGGGCTGGATCGACGGGGAGCCGCTGCCGGGATCGCACACCTACGTTGCCCCGACCGGGAGCCTGCCGGCGAACGACTTCGCCTTCGGCGGCACGTGGAACATCGGCGGTCAGCCGGCGACGGCGCTCAGCGGCGCGACGATCGACGCCGAGTTCGTGGCCAAGAACGTCTACCTCGTGCTCAGCTCGGCCGGTGGAGTGCCGCGCCCGATCGAGGTGCTCCTCGACGGCCGGCCGATCCCCGCCGCCGACCAGGGCGCCGACGTGCACGACGGGGTGGTGACCGTGACCGGCCAGCGGCTGTACACGCTCGCGTCGCTGCCCGGTGACGAGCAGCATCGCCTGACGCTGCGCGTGGCGCCCGGGATCACCGGCTACGCGTTCACGTTCGGATAGCCGAGCAGCCGCTCGGCGACGCGGAGGTCGCGTTCGTCGTTCACGTTGAGCAGCGCGGCGGCGGGGACCTGCAGCAGCGCCGGAACGAGGGCCAGCACCGTCGCGGTCAGCGGCGCGTCCTCGGGAGCGGCCACGAGGAGCGGTAGTGCCGCGGGCTCGTAGCGGGCCAGGAGCGGCTGGGGGCGATGATCCGGCGCCGCGGCGATCACCGCCGGCGCACCGCCGGCGTCGGCGGCGGCCAAGGCACTTATCAGCGCGGCGTCGACGAGTGGTAGGTCGACCGCGCACACGATGACCGCGACTCCGTCGGCCCGGCGCAGCGCCTCGATGATCCCGACGATCGGGTGCCGCGGCAGCGCGGGCTCCTCCCAGCGCTCCACCGCGGCGGGAAGCGAGGGCAGCTCCGAGTCGGCCTTGGCGACCACGGCGACGCGCGTCAGCGCGCCGCTCAGCGCGGCGAGCGGCCACGCCAGGAGCGGCTGGCCGGCGAGCGCGACGCACGCCTTGGCCCCTCCGAGCCGCCTTCCCGCGCCGCCGGCCAGCAGCGCGCCGACGGGCTCTCGTGGACGCAGCGGCGTGCCGGGCACGATCGCAGCATAGAATTGGCGTCATGGACAGCGGCCTGCCCGAGACGACGGCCCGGAGCTGGCTGCGCTGCTACCGCTGCTGGTCCCAGGATCTCGAGGTGCAGGTGCACTACGAGGGCATCCACAAGATCGACCCTCAGACGGGCGAGCGCGCCGAGGTCGTCGACGAGCTCCAGGAGGCGGTCGTGCAATGCCTCGACTGCATGCACGACCAGCCGCACCTCGGCTTCAAGGATGGCCGCGTCGAGCCGATCGAGGATCGCTGGGAGCGGATGATCGCCGGCACGCCATGGGTCGCGTCCTGCACGGTGACGGTCGACGCCGACGATGTCGAGACCTGCTCCGGCCCCGAGGCCGGCGACGCGCTCTCCTACGCGGCGTTCGGCGACCACGGCATCCGCGAGTTCTTCACCCACGTGCGCTTCCACAAGCATGAGGACGACGGCCGCATCGTCGTGCATCTGCTCGTCGAGCTCTACGCGCGCTCGCTCGAGGAGGCCACCGAGGTCCTCGAGCAGGCGGCCCGTGGCACGCTGACGATCACCTCCCTCGCCGAGGAATCGCGCCCGCCGGCCGCGGCGGGCGAGGCGCACGGGCACGACTAGGGGCGCGTAGCTCGCGCGTGAGCGGACCGGCGACGCCGCCCCGGCGCCGCCCGTGCCCATCCGCTCGCTGGCGTGCCGAGGTTCGCTAGGCCAGTCGCGCTTCGAGCGCCTTCAGCTGAGCGTGCAGCTCGGCCGGCAGCCGCTCGAACTTCGCGTAGTGCTCGTGGTACTGCGGCAGCTGGGCCGCCCACGCCCCCGCGTCCACGGATAGGACCTTCGCGAGGTCCTCCTCGGCGATATCCAGACCCTCGGTGTCGATCGCCCCGGGCGCCGGGATGAGGCCGATCGGCGACTCGACCGCCTCGGCCTCGCCGTCGCAGCGACGGAACACCCAGGCAAGCACGCGGCTGTTCTCGCCGAAGCCCGGCCACAGGAAGTGGCCGTCGTCGTCCTTGCGGAACCAGTTGACGTAGAAGAACTTCGGCAGCTTGTCGGCGTCGCCGCGCTTGCCGATCTCGAGCCAGTGAGCGAAGTACTGCGCCATGTCATAGCCGCAGAACGGGAGCATCGCGAACGGGTCGAAGCGCAGCGCCCCCACCTGGCCGGCCGCCGCGGCGGTCGTCTCGGAGGACATCACCGAGCCGAGGAACACCCCGTGCTCGAAGTCGCGCGCCTCGTGCACGAGCGGCACGACCGACGCGCGGCGTCCGCCGAACAGGATCGCGTCGATCGGCACGCCGGCCGGGTCGTCCCACTCCGGCGCCATCACCGGGCACTGTGCGGCCGGCACCGTGAAGCGGGCGTTCGGATGCGCCGCCGGGGTGTCTGAGTCCGCCGTCCAGTGGTTGCGGCGCCAGTCGCGCAGATGCGCGGGCTTCGACTTGGTCATCCCCTCCCACCAGATGTCACCGTCGTCGGTGAGCGCACAGTTGGTGAAGATCGTGTCGTGGCGGATCGCACCCATCGCGCTCGGGTTGGTGTGCTCGCCGGTGCCCGGCGCGACACCGAAGAAGCCGTATTCGGGGTTGACGGCGTACAGCCGGCCGTCCTCGCCGAACTTCATCCAGGCGATGTCGTCGCCGACGCACTCGACCTGCCAGCCGTCGAGCGTCGGGATCAGCATCGCGAGGTTCGTCTTGCCACACGCCGACGGGAAGGCACCGGCGATGAACTTGACCTTCCCCTCGGGCGAGGTGAGCTTGAGGATGAGCATGTGCTCGGCCAGCCAGCCCTCGTCACGGGCCATCACCGACGCGATGCGCAGCGCGAAGCACTTCTTCCCGAGCAGCGCGTTACCGCCGTAACCCGAGCCGTACGACATGATCTCGCGCGTCTCGGGGAAGTGGACGATGTACTTGTTGTCGGCGTTGCAGGGCCACGGCGACGTCCTCCACGCGGTCGGTGCAGCGGCATGCCCACCGAATGCAGACAGGGCACGAAGTCACCTTTGTTCCCGAGGACGTCGAGGGCGCCCTGGCCCATGCGGGTCATGATCCGCATGCTGACCGCCACGTAGGCCGAGTCGGTGAGCTGGACCCCGATGTAGCTGTGGTCGGAGCCGAGCGGCCCCATCGAGAACGGCACCACGTACATCGTGCGTCCCTGCATGCTGCCGCGGAACAGCTCGGTGAGCGCCTCGCGCATCTCGGCGGGGGCACGCCAGTTGTTCGTCGGCCCCGCGTCCACCTCGTGCTCCGAGCAGATGAAGGTTCGGTCCTCGACGCGCGCCACGTCGCCCGGGTCGGAGAGCGCGAGATAGGAGTTCGGACGCTTGGCATCGGACAGGCGCTCGAACGTGCCGGCGTCAACGAGATCCGCGGCCAGCCGGTCGTACTCCTCGGCCGAGCCGTCGCACCAGTACACGGAGTCGGGCTGCGTGAGCGCAGCTACTTCCTGAACCCAATTGAGCAGACGGGCGTGTTTCGTCGGGGCGCTGGCGATGGTCTCCATATGGTCGACGATGCTCCTTCCTAGGTGGCGGCGGCGCTAGCGAAGCGTCGGTCTCGGGCTGGCGCCCGCGCGACGTTCGGAGAACAGAAAACGCCCGCTTGATCGGGCGAGAACGTGAAGCCTACCGTGCCTTGCGGCTGAGTGAAAGCCGTATTCCCCCGGTCTCTCCTGCGGTGTTTCTAGGATGCCGGCGCCTCGCCGGGCTGCTTGCGCGGGACCAGCACCAGCCGCTTGAACTCGGCGACGAGCACGCCGTCCTGGTTGAGCACACGCGTGTGAACGCGCACGGTGCCGCGATCGGGTTTGCTGCGCGACTCGGTCTTCTCGAGCACCTCGGACTCCACGAACAGCGTGTCGCCGTGAAACACCGGGTTCGGGTGCGAGAGCTCATCGGTGGCAAGGTTGGCGATCGCCTTGCCGCTGACGTCGCTGACCGACAGCCCGAGCGCCAGCGAGTAGACGTACGGGCCGACGACGACGTTGCGCCCCTGCTGGGACTGCTTGGCGTACACATCGTTGAGGTGCAGCGGGTGATGGTTCATCGTCAGCAGGCAGAAGAGGTGGTCGTCGTACTCGGTCACCGTCTTGGCCGGCCAGTGCTTGTAGATCGCGCCGACCTCGAATTCCTCGAAGTAGCGGCCGTAGGGGTGGGCGCCGGAGGCCTCGCGCGCGGCCTGGTCGGTCTCCACGGAGCTGATCGTGTCGGTCATGGGGTGTCTCGTTGTCTCCTGTGCGTGAGGGATGGTCGCGCCGCCTGTCCTGGGCGGCGAGGAGGCCTGCGCGGCGCCGCGAACGGCGCCGACAGCGGCACCGCAGCCGGCACCGGATCCATTCCGGTTCGCCGGCGCACGCGCCGTCGCGGAAACAAGAATCCTAGTGGGGATGCGGCCACACTGGGAAAAGGCACAGCGCGGCCGCACGGCTGACCCGGGCCGCCGCCCGCCGTCCGCGACCCGCGAGCAGGTAGCGTTCAGGGCAACCTCACCCAAGGAGATCCCCGACGTGCGCAACCCCCGCGACTTCTTCACCCCCCTTGCCATCGGCGCCCCCGAGCCGCTGCGCGAGATCCCGTTCCCGCCCTCGCGGATGATCCACTTCCTCGACGCGAGCAACGAGAAGATGCGCGCGAAGGCCGGCGACATCGCCGCGAAGACCGACATCCTGCTCGGCAACCTCGAGGACGCCGTGCCGGTCGACCGTAAGATCGCCGCCCGTGAGGGACTCGTCGAGGTGGCCAAGACGACCGATCTCGGCTCCACCGCGCTGTGGACGCGCGTCAACTCGCTCGAGTCGCCGTGGGTGCTCGATGACATCACGACGCTGGTCACCGAGATCGGCGACAAGCTCGAGGTGATCATGGTCCCCAAGGTCGAGGGGCCGTGGGACATCCACTACGTCGACCGCCTGCTCGCCCAGCTCGAGGCGAAGGCCGGCCTGGAGCGGCCGATCCTCGTGCACGCGATCCTCGAGACGGCGCTCGGCGTGGCCAACCTCGAGGAGATCGCGGCCGCCAGCCCGCGCATGCAGGGCATGAGCTTCGGCCCGGCCGACCTCGCCGCGTCGCGCCGCATGAAGACGACGCGGGTCGGCGGCGGCCACCCGGGCTACCGCGTGATGTCCGACCCCGACCTCGAGAACCCCGAGGCGCCGCGCATCACGGCCCAGCAGGATCTGTGGCACTACTCGATCGGGCGCATGGTCGACGCCTGCACGTCGGTGGGCATCCTCCCCTTCTACGGCCCGTTCGGCGACATCAAGGACGTCGAGGGCTGCGAGACGCAGTTCCGCGCCGCGTTCCTGATGGGCTGCGTCGGTGCCTGGTCGCTGCATCCGGCGCAGATCGACATCGCCAAGAGGGTGTTCAGCCCCGATCCCGAGGAGGTGCGCTTCGCCAAGAAGGTGATCGAGGCGATCCCCGACGGCCGCGGCGTGCACATGATCGACGGCAAGATGCAGGACGACGCCACCTGGAAGCAGTGCCAGGTGATGGTGTCGCTGGCGCGGCTGCTCGCCGACAAGGACCCCGAGCTGGCCGAGGCCTACGGGTTCGAGCCAGCCGCCGCGGGCGCGTAGCGACGCCGGCTCATCGTCGCGGCCGCGCACCCGCTAGGGTTCCCGGCCGCCGAGCCCACTAGCAGGGAGCACCCCACCAGCCATGCGCTTCTACGAGTACGAGGCGCGCGAGATCGTCAAGCGCGCCGGCATCCCCGTCACCGACTACGGCTTCACGACCGACGCTGGCGAGGCGCGCAGCATCGCCGGGCGCATCGGCGGGCCGACGGTCATCAAGTCCCAGGTCCTCAGCGGCGGCCGCATGAAGGCCGGCGGTGTGCAGTTCGCCGACACGCCCGAGGAGGCCGAGGCGCACGCCGCCAACGTCCTGAAGCTCGAGATCAACGGGCACATGCCGCGTGGCGTGCTCGTCGACCCGAAGGCCGACGTCAAGCAGGAGTACTACGCCGGGGTCGTGTGGGATGGCATCCGCAAGAAGCCGGTGATGCTGTTCAGCGACATGGGCGGCATCGACATCGAGGAGGTCGCCGCCACGCACCCCGACCACGTCGGGCGCGGCCACTTCTCGAACATCCTGCCGCTCTCGGACTTCCAGGCCAAGCAGGTGATCGCGGCGACCGGCGTGACCGGCTCGCGCCTGAACAAGCTCGTCCCGATCCTGACGCGACTCGCGCGCCTGTTCGTCCAGTACGACATGACGCTCGCCGAGATCAACCCGATCGGCGAGCTGCAGGACGGCAGCTTCGTGGCGCTCGACGCACACATGGAGATGGAGAACGAGGGCCGGCCCCGCCAGGCCAAGCTTCTCAAGGACCTCGGAGTCGGATCCGAGGAGACCCGCCAGGCCCGCGAGGCGACGCCGTTCGAGCTCGCCGGCGAGGAGGTCGATGCCCAGGACCACCGCGGCGTGGCCGGGAACGTCACCGAGTTCGACGGCAACCTCGGTCTGGTCATCGGTGCCGGCGGCGGCTCGCTCACGCTGTTCGACGCCGTCCGGGCCCACGGCGGCAAGCCGGCCAACTACTGCGAGATCGGCGGCAATCCGTCGGTGGCCAAGGCCTGCGGCCTGGCCAAGCTCGTCCTGCAAAAGCCGGGCGTCGACAAGATCGCCGTGATGATGTCGATCGTCTCCAACACGCGCGTGGACATCGTCGCGCGCGGCGTCATCAAGGCGTGCCTCGAGCTCGGCTACGACCCGGCGGAGAAGATCGCGATCTTCCGCATCCCCGGCGCCTGGGAGGAAGAAGGCTTCAAGATCCTGCGCAAGTACGGCGTCGACTACGCAGACCGCTCGGTGTCGCTGCACGAGGCGGCGGGGCGCGCCGTCGAGAAGATCGGAGCCCCGGTATGAGCATCCTCATCGACGAGAACACGACGTTCATCGTCCAGGGCATCACGGGCCGCGAGGCAGTCAATCTCACGCGAGAGTGCCTCGACTACGGCGCCGGCGCGAAGGTCGTCGGCGGTGTGACTCCGGGGCGCCTCGGCCGCGACGTCCACGGCGTGCCGGTGTTCGACACCGTCGGGCAGGCCGTCGAGCATCACGGCAGTCCGATCGACGGCAGCGTCGTCACGGTCCCCCCCGCCTTCACCAAGGACGCGGTGTTCGAGGCGATCGAGAACGGCGTCAAGCTCATCGTCATCGTCACCGAGCGCATCCCGCGCGCCGACGTGGCGCAGATGGTCGAGCTCGCGACGCTGCGCGGCGCGCGCATCATCGGCCCCAACTGCCTCGGCATCATCGTCCCCGACGTCATCAAGATGGGCGGCATCGGCGGTCCCGCCAAGGACGCCGCGAAGGCCTACACGCCCGGCCCGATCGGCGTCATCTCCCGCTCGGGCGGCATGACGACTGAGATGTCCTCGACCCTCACCGCGGCCGGCCTCGGCCAGTCGACCGCCGTGTCGATCGGCGGTGACGCGATCATCGGCTCCTCCTACGCCGAGCTGATGCCGCAGTTCGAGGCCGACGAGCAGACGCAGGGCATCGTCATCTACACCGAGCCGGGCGGGCGCATGGAGGCCGAGCTCGCCCGCTGGGTGACCGAGAACAACTCGCGCCTGCCGATCGTCGCCTTCATGGCCGGCCGCTTCATGGACGAGATGCCCGGCATGAGCTTCGGCCATGCCGGCACGATCGTCGAGGGCAAGGAGGACACCGCGACCGAGAAGATCGCGCGCCTCGCCGAGGCCGGCATCACCGTAGCCGAGGAGATCTCGGCGATCCCGGGCATCATCAAGGACAAGATCGCCGAGAGGAGCCCGGCATGAGCCTGCGCAAGGACGGAACCTTCATCGCCGTCGAGGTCGACGCCGCCGCGGCCGGCGACGCCGCGATCGCCGCGAGGCTCACGGAGGCCTGCCCCGTCGACATCTTTGCCCAGAAGGACGACGGGACCCTCGACCTCGTCGACAAGAACCTCGACGAGTGCGTGCTCTGCCGCCTGTGCCTCGACGCGACCGAGCCGGGGCAGGTCAAGGTGATCAAGCTGTACGACGACGCCGCCGTTCTGGCCTGACGCCGACCCGGCTCGGAGGTTCCTGCGAACGCCGCGCCCGCTCGGGTGCGGCGTTTTCTTTCGCTTGACATGTGACTATTTGGTCACGTATGCTCGGGACCATGGACGACGTGTTCAAGGCGCTGGCCGACCCCACCCGGCGGAGCCTGCTCGACGAGCTCTTCCGCGAGGACGGGCAGACGCTGAGGGCGCTCGAGGAGCGCCTGCCGATGACCCGTTTCGGGGTCATGAAGCACCTCAGGGTGCTAGAGGACGCAGGTCTCGTGGTCACCAAGAAGCGCGGCCGCGAGAAGCTGCATTTCCTCAACGTCGTCCCTATCCGGCTCGTCCACGACCGGTGGGTGAGCAAGTACGCCGAGCCCTGGGCCGCGACCCTCACCGGGCTCAAGAAGACGATCGAGGAGGACGTGATGGAAAAGGTGTTCGAGATCTACATCAAGACCACGCCCGAGCGGCTGTGGGAGGCGATCACCGACCCGGAAATGCGCGCGAAGTACAACTTCGGCGTCCAGGTGCACTCCGACTGGACGACCGGTTCGGCCTATCAGGGCCTGGTCGGCGAGCGAGCGATCCTCGGCGGCGAGAACCTCGAGGTCGATCCGCCCCGCCGGCTCGTGCAGAGCTTCGACGCGTTGTGGGGCGAGGACGTCCAGGCCGAGGGCACCTCGCGCGTGACGTGGGAGATCGAGCCGATCGGCGACTCCTGCCAGCTGACCGTCACCCACGACCAGTTGCGGGAGGGCGCCAACGCTCAGCTGTACGGCGGTTGGCCGATGATCCTCTCCGGCCTGAAGACGCTCCTCGAGACCGGCGAGCTGCTGACCACGCCGGGCTCGCTGATGTACGCAGAGCCGGCGGCCTGGTCGTAGCCCACCCGGGCGGCTCCGGGCACCGTCCTACGCTGAGGCGGTGCCCGAGCTCCCCGAGGCCGAGCGCGCCCGCCAGACCCTCGAGCGCGTCGTCGGCAAGCGCATCGTCGCCGTCGACGACCGCGACACCTACGTCAGCCGCCCCCACGCCCCCGGCGAGATCGCCGCGGCGCTCACCGGCCACGAGGTGGCGGCCGCGCACCGGCGAGGCAAGTTCCTGTGGCTGGACACCGTCGACGGTCCGACGCTCGGCCTGCACCTCGGGATGGCCGGCCAGCATCGTGCTCGACGGCCCCGGCGAGCGACCACACTGGGACCGCTTCGCGGTCGAGTTCGAAGACGGTACGCGACTGGCCCTGCGCGACCGTCGCCGGCTCGGCCGGGCGGTGCTCAACCCCGACCACGAGCACGTCGGCCCGGACGCCGCCGACATCGGCCGCGAGGACTTCCGCCGTCGGGTCGGCGCCGGACGCGCGCCGATCAAGGCACGGCTGCTCGACCAATCCGCGCTCGCCGGCGTCGGCAACCTGCTCGCCGACCAGGCGCTGTGGCAGGCCCGCCTCGACCCCCGCCGCCCCGTCAACGAGCTGTCCACCGAGGAGCTCGACCGCCTGCGCCGCGAGACGCGCTCCGCGATCCGCTCGGCCATCCGCAAGGGCGGCGCGCACACCGGCGCGTTCGTCGCCGCGCGCGGTCGCGATGGCACCTGCCCGCGATGCGGGCACGAGCTCGAGCGGGCCCAGGTTGGCGGGCGCACGACCTACTGGTGCCCCCGCTGCCAGCCCTGATCCGGCGGCATGGCCGGCGAGCTCAACATGACGTCAACCGCAGGATCGCAATCCGCGCCTGCGAAACTGCGATGATGCCGCCTAGCGGTGCTCGAGCCGCGGAGAGGACGACATGAACGAGAACTTCTCACTCATCGCGATGGTCATCTTCATGGTGCTGTCGCTCGCGTTCCTTGCGCAGCAGATCCTGACGTACCGCTGAGCGCCGCGGCGCCCCGTCGCGCGACGCGGCCAAGGGCGTCACGCCGGGTGCGGCTTCGCCCGGCGCAGCCGCTGTCGCTCCTCGTGCTTCTCGACGACGTTCACGATCAGGCGCAGGATCTGCGACGGGCCGGTGGCCTTGGCCTGCCCGTACGTGAAGGCCTCGATCCAGTCGGGCACCTTGCCATCGACGGCCATTACGTTGAAGAACGCCCGCTGCATCTCGACGCGGACCTTGGCGTCGGCCGCGGTGTCCTTCGTCACCGTGATGTCCGGCAGCTCGAGGCGAAACTGCTGCAGGTCACCGCGCCCGCGCAGGTCGACGCCGACGACGAGCTTCATCGGGGCGAGCGCGGGAACCTCGCCGAGGAAGTTGCGCGTCGCCGTCTCGATCAGGGTCTTTGCGTCCTCGCCGCTCATCTCCGCAGCGCCTAGATCTTGTGGCGCTGCAGTAGCTTGCGGCCGATGACCATGCGCTGGATCTCCGACGTGCCCTCACCGATGAGCAGCAGCGGCGCGTCGCGGTACAGGCGCTCGATCTCGTACTCCTTGGAGTAGCCGTAGCCGCCATGGATGCGGAAGGACTCCTCGACGCAGAAGCGCCCGGCCTCCGACGCGAACAGCTTGGCCATCCCGGCCTCGAGATCCGAGCGCTCGCCCGCGTCCTTCAGGCGCGCGGCGCGCAGCGTCAGCAGCCGCGCGGCCTCGACCTGCGTAGCCATGTCGGCGAGCTTGAACTGGATCGCCTGATGCTCGGCGATCGGCTTGCCGAACGTCTTGCGCTCCTGCGAGTAGCGCAGCGCCAGCTCGAGCGCGCGCTGGGCGATGCCGACCCCACGGGCGGCGACGTTGACGCGGCCGACCTCGAGCGCGTCCATCATCTGCGCGAAGCCGCGGTTCAGGCCCGCCTCCTCGCCCCCGAGGATGTTCTCGGCCGGGCAGCGGTAGCCATCGAACACGAGCTCGGTCGACTCGACGCCCTTGTAGCCGAGCTTCTTGATCTGCGGCGGCACGTTCAGGCCCTTGTATTCGCCGGTGTTCTCGCTCGCGCCGGCCTCCTTCTCGGCGATGAAGCAGGTGAATCCCTTATGCCTCGGGTCGGCGTTCGGATCGGTCTTGACGAGCACGAACACGAGCGAGGAGCGCAGGCCGTTCGTCACCCACATCTTCTGGCCGTTGATCTCGTACGCGCCGTCGTCGAGCTTCTTGGCCGACGTCTTGATCGCCTGCACGTCGGAGCCGAGCTCGGGCTCGGACAGCGAGAACGCAGCGCGGATCTCGCCGGTGGCCATGCGCGGGAGGTACTTCTGCTTCTGCTCGTCGGTGCCGAACTTCATCAGCAGGTAGGACCCGATGAAGTGCGTGTTCACGACGCCCGAGATCGAGATCCACCCGCGCGAGAGCTCCTCGATGATCATCGCGTAGGTCGTGAGGTCGAGCCCCATACCCCCGTACTCCTCGGGGATCGTGACGCCGAACAGGCCGAGCTCCTTCATCTGCTCGACGATCGGATCGGGGAATTCGTCCTCGTGGTCGTAGTGCTCGGCGTTGGGCAGGATCTGCTCGTCGGCGAACTGGCGCACCATCTCGGTGATCGCCTTCTGTTCGTCGGTGTACTCGGTGTACGGGGCGGCTACGGCCATGTTGGACAGTGCTCCAGGGTCGGATGTACTCGCTCGGAAGTGGTCGAGGAAGGATACCGGCGGCCATCCGGCGCGGCCGCCACCGATCGCCGCCCGCGGCGAAAATGGCAAACTGCTCGACGCTGTGTCCGTCACGAACCCAGCGATCACCGTTGCCGCGAGCGCGCAGGCGCTCACCGACACCTTCCCTGGCGCGCTCGGCATCGAGCTGCTCGAGATCACCGACGCGACCGTGCGGGGACGGATGCTCGTCGATGAGCGCCACCTGCATCCCGGCGGCTACGTGCATGGCGGCTGCTGGGTCGCGTTCGCCGACACCGTCGCCGCCTGGGGCACGATGCGCCACCTCCCCCCCGAGCGCAGCTTCACGACGGTCGAGCTGAAGACGAACGTGCTGAGCGCGGGGCGCCCCGGGGACGAGCTCATCGGTGTCGGCGAGCTGCTGCACGCCGGCGCGCGCACGCAGGTCTGGGAGGTTCGGGTGCACCGCCCCGCGGATGGCACTCCGGACCGTCTCATGGCCATCTTTGTGTGCACCCAGATGATCCTGTGAGCAACTTTGCCCGCGACGTCCTCGATGCCGCTCCGGCGGCGGAAATCGCGCTCGTCGAGCTGACGCGCGACGGCGAGCGTCGCCGCTTCACCTACGGCGAGATGGCCGGCCGAAGCGCCCGGCTCGCCGGGGCGCTCGCGCGTCGCGGCGTGCGCCGCGGCGACGTCGTCATGACGGTCATCGGCAACCGTCCCGAATGGGTGCTGGCGATGTGCGCCTGCTTTCGCCTCGGGGCCGTCGTGCTGCCGTGCAGCGAGCAGCTGCGCGCGAAGGACCTGCGCCTGCGCCTCACCGTCGCCGACCCGAGCCTCGTCATCGCCGATCAGCGCAACGCAACGGAGCTCGCGAACGCCGGCCTGAGCGAGGACGCGCTCGTGCTCGTGCCCGACGAGACGCTGTTCGCGGGCGAGCCGGCCGCGGCCGCCGAGCTGCAACCGAGCGACCCGTGCCTGATCACGTTCACGAGCGGCACCTCGGGCGAGCCGAAGGCCGTGCTTCACGGCCAGCGTTACCTCGCCGGCCAGCGCGTTCAGGCAGAGCACTGGCTTGGCCCCCGAGCCGGCGAGGTCGTGTGGTGCACCGCCGCGAGCGGCTGGTCGAAGTCGGCCCGCAACGTGTTCATCGCCCCCTGGCTGCGCGGCGCCGCCGCCCTGTTGCACGACGCGCGCTTCGACGCGCACGAGCGCCTCGAGTTGCTCGCGCGCGAGCGGGTGAACATCCTGTGCATGGCCCCGACCGAGTACCGCGTAATCGCCAAGCGGGCCGAGCTGCGCCGACTCCCGGCGCTACGCGGGATGGTGGCCGCCGGCGAGGCGCTCAATCCCGAGGTGCTCCGCGCCTGGGAGGAGGTCACCGGCCTGCAGATCCGCGACGGGTACGGGCAGACCGAGACCGGTCAGATGACGGCCATGCCGCTCGGCGTGCCGGCGCGACCCGGCTCGATGGGCCGCCCGCTCCCCGGCGTGACCCTGGACGTGATCGACAGCGAGCTCATCGCTGACCCGACTACAGTGCCGACGTTCTTCCTGCGCTATCTCGGCGAGGAGCCGCCGAGCGGCCCGTGGCACACCGGCGACCGCGTGCGCCGCGACGACGACGGCTACCTCTACTTCGAGGGACGCAACGACGACGTCATCATGTCGGCCGGCTACCGCATCGGGCCCTTCGAGGTCGAGTCGGCGCTCGTCGCCCATCCGGCGGTGGCCGAGGCGGCCGCCGTCGCCGCGCCGGACGACGAGCGCGGCGCGATCGTCCGCGCCGTCGTCGTGCTGCGCGACGGGTACGCCGGCAGCGACGCCCTCGTGGCCGAGCTGCAGGAGCACGTCAAGCGCGAGACGGCCCCCTATAAGTACCCGCGCCGGATCGATTTTGTCAGCGAGTTGCCGAAGACCTCGAGCGGCAAGATCCAGCGCGCGCTGTTGCGCTGAGCCGAACCAGGCCGGGCGGGCGGGCTCGTTATGCGGCGTCCGCGAGCGCGACGATCGCGTCGATCTCGACCTGCGCTCCACGCGGCAGCGCCGCGACGCCGATCGCCACGCGCGCCGGCGGCCCGCCGCCGGTGAAGAACGTCGCGTACGTCTCGTTGACCTCCGCGAACGCGGTGAGGTCGGTCATGTAGACGGTCATGCGCACGGCGTCGGCGAGACGCGCGCCGGCCGCCACGCACACGGCCTCGAGGTTGCGCAGGCAGCGCTCGGCCTGCGCGGCCGGCGTGTCGCCGACGATCTCGCCACTGGCCGGATCGAGCGGGATCTGCCCCGAGCAGAAGAGCAGCCCGCCGACGCGCACCGCGTGGCTGTACGGGCCGATCGCGGCGGGCGCGTCCGGCGCCTCGACGGCTTGACGCTGCACGGACATCGCGGCCTCCTCTCGATCCGACGGCGCGCGGACGATAGCTCAAAGGCCACCCACGGCCGCGCCCGGCCGGAGGCCCACGCCGGCCGGCGCCCCGCGTCGGTGCGCTACTGTCCGGCCTGTGAGAAGGGGTGCGCTGACCACTTCCTTGGCAGCGCTGCTGCTCGCGCTGCTCGTTGGGGGGGCGGACGCGGCCGCCACCGCGCCGGTGCCGTTCGCGCCGTGTCCCGACGCGCCGAACGTCGGGTGCGCGCGGGTCGCGGTACCGCTCGACCCGACCAACCCGGCCGGCCAGCAGCTGCACCTCGCGGTGCGTCGATTGCTCGCCGCAGCGGCGCCGAGCCAGGACGCCGTCGTCGGACTCGCCGGCGGCCCGGGGCAGGCGGCGATCCCGCTCACCTCGACGTTCGCGCTCGAGATGGCGCCGGCGCTGCAGACGCGTGACCTCGTCGTCTTCGACCAGCGCGGCACCGGCGCCTCGAATCCGCTGCAGTGCCCCGCCTTGCAGCTCAATGCGCCCGCGTCCGCGGCGGTCGCGCTGTGCGCGAAGGAGATCGGTCCCTCCCGCGGCGACTACACGACAGCGGACACGGTCGCCGACATCGAGGCGCTGCGGGTCGCGCTCGGCTACCAGAAGCTCGTCCTGTTCGGGACCTCCTACGGCACGAAGGTGGCGCTCGAGTACGCCGAGCGCTATCCGCAGAACGTCGAGGCCCTCGTCCTCGACTCGACCGTGCTGCCGAGCGGACCGGACCCGCTGCAGCGCTCCACGTTCGCGGCGGTCCCGACGGTGCTCAACGACCTGTGCTCCGGGGGCGCCTGTGCTCGGGTCAGCCCCGACCCGCTCGGCGAGATCGCCCATCTCGTCAGCGAGATCGACCGTACGCCGCTGCGCGGTCACATCTACGACGGACACGGACAGCGCGTGCCGGCCGAGCTGGCCGGCCCGGACCTGCTCTCGCTCCTGGTCGCCGGGGACCTGAACCCGGCGCTGCGGGCCGAACTGCCGGCCGCAGTGCACGCGGCGCTGCGCGGCGACGGCGCGTCGCTGCTGCGGCTGTCCGCACTCTCGCAGGGCTACCTGCCCGACGGCGCGCGAGCCCCGCGGGCGCCGCGACAGGCGAGCGAACCGGCGTTCGACCAGGCCCTGTACCTGACGACCTCCTGTGAGGAGTCCGCATTTCCGTGGTCGCCCCGCACGGCTCCGCCGGCATCGCGGCAGGCCCAGGCACTGGCGGCGCTGCGCGCGCTGCCGGCGTCGGCGCTGTACCCGTTCGATCGTCTGAGCGACTACTTCACCGGGAACATGTCGACCTGCCTCGCGTGGCCGGTCGCCTCGCCGCCGCCTCCGGCGGACAGTCCGCTGCCCAACGTCCCGACGCTCATCCTCTCCGGCGAGGACGATCTGCGCACTCCGACCGCGGACGCGCGTCTGGTCGCCGCACAGATTCCCGACGCGCAGCTCCTCGTGGTGCCCCACACCGGGCATTCGGTACTCGGCAGCGACCTGAGCAACTGCTCGCAGGACGCCGTCACGGCGTTCTTCGCCGGGCGCACGGTGCCGCCGTGCGCGAACGCGCCCGACGAGTTCAAGCCGACGCCGGTCCCGCCGGTGCGCCTCGCCGACGTGCCGGCGAGCCCGGGCTTGACGGGCCAGACCGGCCGCTCGCTCACCGCGGTGCAGGACACGCTCGTGGACCTGCGCCGCGAGATCATCGGCGCGATCCTGAACGCCAACGCCGCGTTGCCGAGCGGCGCGCGCTTCGGCGGGCTGCGAGGCGGCGACGCCGCGCTGACGCGCGACTCGGTCGACCTGCACAGCTTCGCCTACATTCCGGGCGTCACGCTGACCGGGCGGGTGCCGATCGAACTGCTGACGCGCGACGCCGGCTCGCCGGCGCGCATCGTCGTCGCCGGTTCGACTGCCGCGAATGGGGTCGTCACGCTGCGGTCCGGCCGCCGCGCGGAGGGCACGCTCGGCGGGCGGCACTTCAACGTGACGCTCGCCGCCGGCGCGCAGGTGTCCAGCGACTGGCCCGCGCCGCCGCCCCGCGGGCGCGCGATCATCCCCTGATCACCACTCGGGAGGCGCCGTCCCGGCGCCGGCGCCGTATCGCAGCACGTAAGCTGATGGCACGTGCCCAACGCGCTGGCCTCCGAGACGTCGCCCTACCTACGCCAGCACCGCGACAACCCGGTGCACTGGCAGCCATGGGGTGAGGCGGCCCTCGCCGAGGCCCGCGAACACGACCGGCCGCTGCTCGTGTCGATCGGCTATTCGGCTTGCCACTGGTGCCACGTGATGGAGCGCGAGTCCTTCGAGGACGAGCGCACGGCGGAGCTCATGAACGAGCACTTCGTCTGCGTGAAGGTCGATCGCGAGGAGCGTCCGGACCTCGACGCGATCTACATGGACGCGGTGCAGGCCATGACCGGGCACGGTGGCTGGCCGCTGAACGTGTTCCTCACTCCCGATCAGGCACCGTTCTTCGGGGGTACGTACTTCCCGCCGCTGCCGCGGCCCGGCCTGCCGTCCTGGTCGCAGGTGCTCGAGGCGGTCGCCGACGCATGGATGACCCGGCGGAGCGAGATCGTCGCCTCGACCGCGGGGATCGGCGAGGGGCTGTCGGGCGCGGCGCAGCTGGCGATGCCCGCGCGGCGCATCGACCCCGCGGACCTCGACCGGGCCCTCGAGACGCTCGCCGGCGCCTACGACGCCCGCGACGGGGGCTTCGGCGGCGCGCCCAAGTTCCCACCGAGCTCGGTCCTCGAGTTCCTCCTGCGACGCGCGGCGACCGGCGACGAGGACGGCCCGGCCGCGCGGATGGCCCTGCACACGCTGCACGCGATGGCGGCCGGCGGCATCCACGACCAGGTCGGCGGCGGGTTCGCCCGCTACGCCGTCGATGGCACCTGGACGGTTCCCCATTTCGAGAAGATGCTCTACGACAACGCGCTGCTGGCGCGCGCCTACCTGCACGGCTGGCAGCTGAGCGGCGATCGGCGCCTGCTCGGCGTTGCGCTGGACACCTTCGAGTGGACGCTGCGCGAGATGCGCGGCCCCGAGGGCGGGTTCTACGCGGCCCTCGACGCCGATTCCGAGGGCGTCGAGGGGCGCTTCTACGTGTGGAGCATCGCCGAGCTCGAGGCGGCCCTCGGCGAGGACGCCGACGCGGCGATCGCCTACTTCGGGGCGTCCGAGGAAGGCAACTTCGACGGCGTCAACGTGCTGCAGGGCCACGGACCGCATCCCGGCGACGCGGCGCTTGCGCGCATCCGCGAACGCCTGCTCGCCGCACGCGGACAGCGCGTGCGACCCGGCCTCGACGACAAGCGCCTGACCGCGTGGAACGCGCTCATGATCGGCGCGTTGGCCGAGGCCGGCGCCGTGCTCGGCGCCACGCGCCCCCCAGGCGTCCCGGCCGAGCGCGCCGGTGAGCTGCTCGAGGCCGCCCGGCGCGCCACCGACTTCCTCCTGAGCGCGATGCGAGATGCCAACGGTCGCCTGCTTCGCACCTACAGCGACGGCCGCGCCCGGCTGCCGGGCTATCTCGAGGACCACGCGTTCCTCCTGGAGGCGCTCGTGACGCTGTACGAGAGCACCTTCGAGGAGCGCTGGTTCCTCGCCGCCCGAGACCTGGCCGACACGATCCTGGAGCGCTTCGCCGACCCCGAGCAGGGCGGCTTCTTCTCGACCGCCAGCGATCACGAGACGCTGATCGCGCGGCGTAAGGATCTCGAGGACGCGCCGATTCCGGCGGGCGGCTCCAGCGCGGCGTTCGGCCTGCTGCGCCTGGCCGCGCTGAGCGGAGAGCAGCGCTACGAGGTCGCGGCCTCCGACGCGCTCCGCCTCGCCCACGAGCTCGCGCCCCGGCATCCGGTCGCGTTCGGGCACCTGCTCGCGGCGATCGACTTCTCGCTCGCGCCCGCACGTGAGGTCGCGCTGGTCGGCGAGCCACTCGATCGGCTGCTGGGCGTGGTGCGCGCGCGCCTGCGCCCGCACCTCGTTCTCGCGGGGGCACCCGCGGCGGACGCCGCGCCCGGGGTGCCGCTGCTGCGCGAGCGCGCGCCGATCGGTGGGCGACCCGCCGCCTACGTGTGCGAGCGCTTCGCCTGTCGGGCCCCCGTGACCGAGCCCGCGCAGCTGGCGGCACTGCTCCAGGACGGCCCCGCCGGGGACGGCGCTGGCGCTGTGCTTCAATCGCCATCATGAGACCGCGGTCGCTGAGAGCCCTGAGCGTCGGTGGCGTGACGGTTGCCACGCTCGCTCTGCATGCCGGCTCGGCGCTTGCGCTCGCCGGCAGCGGCAGCTCGGGCTTCGGCGGCGGAGGCGGCGGCTTCGGGGGCGGGGGCGGGGGCTTCGGCGGCGGAGGTGGCTTGGGCCGCGGCGTGGGCATCGGCGTCGGATTCGGCCTCGGCCGGCATGCCGGCGGACTGGCCGCCGGGCTGGTCGTCGTCATCATCGCGCTCGTCCTCGTCGTAGCCGTGGCCACGGCGCTGGGCGCCTGGCGCTATCGCCGCCTGCGCCGCGCCCGAGTCGAGCGCGTGCGCCTGGCCGCGCTCGAGGCGGCGGAGGACGATCCCGAGTTCGCCCCCGACGTGGTCGATCGTGAGACCCGCGCGCTATTCGCGAACATCGAGAAGGCCTGGTCGGCGGACGACCGCACGCGGCTGGCGCAGCTCGTCGGCCCCGATCTCATGGTCGAGTGGAACCGGCGACTGGATGATTTTGCCCGGCGCGGCTGGCGCAACGAGGTGGCGATCCTCTCCGAGCCCGAGATCGAATACGTCGGCCTCGTCAACCGCGAGTCCGACGCCGCCGACCACGTCGTTGTGCGGGTCACGGCGCGCATGAGCGATGTCGTGCGCGACGCCTACGGGAACGTCATACTCGCCAACGGCGCAGCGTCGAGCCAGTCGATCATGTGCGAGTACTGGACGCTGGGCAAGCGCGACGCCCACTGGCGGCTCGTGTCGATCGAGCAGCGCGCCGAGGGCGATCACGAGCTCGTGGAGGAGATCGTGGCCACGCCGTGGTCTGATGTCGAGCGCCTGCGCGACACCTCGCTCGTCGAGCAGGCCGTGGCCGAGCGGACGCCCGAGGGCACCGACATCGGCGAGCTCGCGCCGCCGGAGCTCAGTCCCGAGGCGCGAGCCGCCGCGCTCGACCTGTCGCTCGCCGACGGTCGCTTCGCCCCCGACGTACTCATCGCCGAGGTCCGCCGCGCCGTGCAGGCATGGACGGACGCCGTCGATGGGAGCGACGCCGACCTGCGCCAGCTGGCGAGCGGCCGCGCGACGCGCGACCTGCTGCACCCGGGTGACGCCAGCGAGCGTACGCGGCTCGTCCTGCGCGGCCCGCGCGTGGGCTCGGTGCAGATCGTCGCGCTGGACCCGCATGCGACGCCACCGCGCATGACGGTGGAGCTGCGCGTGAGCGCGCGACGCTACATCGAGGACCGCGACACGCTCGCCTTGCTCAGCGGCAACAAGGACCACGACACGGCGTTCGTGGAGCGCTGGGCCCTCGCCCTCGACGGCGACGACGAGCACCCCTGGCGGATCGTCGACGCCGCCGCGCCGGCGGCCGCCTGACACGATCCCGGCCTGCGGCCGGGAGGGCCGCCCCTAGAGAATCGACAGGTAGCGGTCGAGTTCCCACTGGGTGACCTGCACCCGGTAGTCGTCCCATTCCTGGCGCTTGATCTCGACGTAGCGGTTGAACATGTGCTCGCCGAGCGTACGCAGCGCGAGCTCGGACTCGGCCGTGATCTCGATCGCCTCGCCGAGCGTCTCGGGCAGCTGCTCGACGCCGAGGCGCCGGCGTTCGTCGGGCGAGAGGTGATAGAGGTTCTTCTCCATCGGCTCGGGCAGCTCGTAGCCCCGCTCGATGCCCTCCAGGCCCGCCTGCAGTAGGGCGGCGAACGTCAGATACGGATTGCACGCGGGGTCCGGGCAGCGCAGCTCCATCCGCGTCGCCCGCTCCTTGCCGGGGTGGTAGAGCGGTACGCGCACGAGCGCCGAGCGATTGCGGCGCGACCAGGCCACGTACACGGGCGCCTCGAAGCCGGGCACGAGGCGCTTGTAGCTGTTGACCCACTGGGCGAAGATCGAGCAGATCTCGCGCGCGTGCTTGAGCTGGCCGGCGATGAACGCCTTGCCGACGTCGGACAGGAAGTACTGGTCGTTCTCGTCGTAGAACGCGTTGCGTTCGCCGCTGAACAGCGATTGGTGCGTGTGCATCCCCGAGCCGTTCTCGCCGAACAGCGGCTTGGGCATGAACGTCGCGTGCCAGCCGTACTTCATCGCGTACTCCTTGACGGTGATGCGGTAGGTCATGCAGTCATCGGCCATCTTCATCGCGTCGGCGTAGCGCATGTCGATCTCGTGCTGGGACGGGCCGACCTCGTGGTGGGTGTACTCGACGTGGATGCCGAGCTGCTCGAGCGCGAGCACGGTCTCGCGGCGCACGTCCGATCCGGCGTCGAGCGTCGTCAGGTCGAAGTAGCCGCCCTCGTCGAGCACCTCGGTGCCCTTGTTGTCGCGAAACAGGAAGTACTCGAGCTCCGGGCCGACGTTGAACGTGTCGAAGCCCATCGCATGCGCGCGCTGCAGCGCGCGGCGCAGGACATGCCGCGGGTCACCCTCGTATGGCGTGCGCTCCGGCGTGAGGATGTCGCAGAACATCCGCCCAACGCCCTGCTCCTCCGGACGCCAGGGCAGCACTGCGAAGGTCGTCGGGTCGGGCATCGCGACCATGTCGGATTCCTCGATCGCGTTGAAGCCGGTGATCGAGGATCCGTCGAAGCCCATGCCGCCCTCGAACGCGTCATCGAGCTCGTCGACGTTGATCGAGAACGACTTCAGCTGGCCAAGGATGTCGGTGAACCAGAAGCGGATGAAGCGGATGTCGCGCTCCAGGACGATGGCCTTGACGTCCTCGATGGATTGGGGCATATCGGCCATTGAGCGGCACCTCCTCGGCGGTCGGTCACTTCACGGGCACGCGGCCTCGGCGGCCACCCTAGTTGATCGCACGTGCCCGGGGCAGCGCAGCCGGCGAGGCTCCGACGCGCGGTCGAGGCGCGCTGGACCGCCGGGCCAGGGACTCGCCTACGCGGCGCGCGGTTGTCGGGACTCCTCGGCGGAGCCGTCGACGGGCACGTCGGCCGCGAGGTTGATCATCGCCGTGAACGTCTCCAACGCGGTGTAGGCGACCGCCTCGAGGATCTCCTCGTCTGACCAGCCCGCCTCGCGCGCCTCCTCGTGGAGGTGCACCGGCGGGCTGCCGGGGCCGTGCACGAGCGCGCTCAGGTAGCGCAGCAGCGCCGCCTCGTGCTCGTCGCCGCTGTCGAACTCGCGCGCGAGCGCGACCTCGTCGAGCCCGAGCCCGGCCGCGCGCGCGGTGCGGCTGTGCAGCGCGATGCCCGGGAGCGAGCGATGGTGCTCGGCGACGGCGAGCGCGATGCGCTGCTGCGTCGTCACGGACAGCTCACCGTGGCGCAGCTCGGCGCGAAAGCGCGCATATGCGCGCAGCGCCGCAGGGGATCCGGCCAGCACCCCGAGGAAGTTCGGCAGTTGCCCGCCGGCGGCGAGCACGCCGCGCAATACCGGCAGCGATCCCTCGGGTGCGGTGAGATCGTCATGGATCTGAAACCTGCTCATCTGTGTCTTCATGCGACGTCCTTCACGACGGCGGGGTCGGGCGACGCGCGATGAGCGTCGGCGCTGCCCTCACGGGGGATATGGGCCGACGCCACCTCGGTGGCCTCGGTGCCTCAGTTCCAGCATAAGGCGATACGTACGACCTGCCCGAGCGGATCTGCGGGCGAGAAGCGAACGTTCCCGGACGGGATTGTCAGGGCGCCGGATGCGGGCCACTCGAGGCGTACTACGGGACGCCGCGCGCCCGCCGATCCTTCCGCGCCGTCCGCGGAGCGATGACGGGCTACAGCCCGTGGGCGCTGATCGCCGCGACGAGCAGGGTCAGCAGCGCGAGCGCGAACGCCCAGGCAGCGAGGCGGTCGGGGTTGGGCCCGAGTCGCTCGGCCGGGCGCGGGCGCGGGCGCGCCCGTCGTCCCGTCGAGCGAGCCGAGGCGTCCGCGTCGGCAAAGTCATAGGGCGCGTCGGCCGGGCGCAGCCGCGGCGCGACCACCGTCGGGATCGCCTGGCCGCGAATGCGCACGGTGCGCCGGTGCTCGACGCGGCGCGGTCGGCGGCTCGGCGCGCCGCCGCGAGGCCTCGCGGCTCGACGTCGACGGCTCGCGGCCGCGCGCGGCGTCGGCCGCCACCGCGGTAGGAGCTCCGCGGGCTTCCGCTGCGGGGGAAGCGGCTCGACGTGCTTCGCGGGCGGGAGCCTCGGCCTGTGGGGTGCGACGGCGCTCGATGCGCTCGCGCACCTCTTCGACTTCGGTCCACCACGCCGTGGCTTCGGCTGGTGACATGGGTGTTGTTCGCTCTTTCGGTCGGCTTACGGGGTTAGCTGACGGGCTCGCGCAGAAAGAGTCGCGCTACGCACACTGGCGGCGATTCGCCCCAACAATTGGGTCCCCCGCTCTCGCCCCCCGAGAAGGGAGGA
Source organism: uncultured Solirubrobacterales bacterium (assembly GCA_963819075.1). Lineage (GTDB taxonomy): Bacteria > Actinomycetota > Thermoleophilia > Solirubrobacterales > Solirubrobacteraceae > CAVQBJ01. Next base: position 293,756 of record CAWFUP010000006.1, on the reverse strand, counting down.
GATTCAGCGGTTGCGTCGGGGATCCTACCAAGGCGCCCGGCGGAGCGGACGTCCCCTCAGCGTCCGGCGACCGTGGCGACGTAGCTGGCCACGGCCTTCGCGTCGACGCCGGTGTAGAGCGCCGCCGGCATGTTCCCGTTGCCGCGATAGCGCCCGTTGATGATCGCGTCGTACACGAGCGCGGCCGGCGGGCGCAGCACATCCAGGTTGGGCCCGACGTGCCCGTTGGCCTCGGAGGCACGCAGCGTGTGACAGACGGCGCAGGCCTGGCCGAACAGGTAACGACCGTGCTGCTGGGTCGCGCTGAGCGTCACGCCGCCGGGGGCCGTGGCCGCGTGGTTCTTGGCGTTATCGGCGATCACGAGCGCCGGGACGGCGATCCCGAAGCCGAACAGCACGATGATCACGCCGAGGGTCACGCGCGCGCTGGCGCGCGACTCGCCGGCCGTGGGCTCGGCCGAGCCGCCGCGCATGGCGACGAGCACGACGCCGAGGCCGAGGAGCACCCAGAAGATGACGAACCCGAGGACCATGGACGCGACGGGACCATACCTGAGCCGGCCGCGGACCGGCCCAACCGGCGGCGCGCCGCGTTGCGGGCGAGCACGGAAGATCTTCATGAGATCGTCCACAGGTGGCCCGGATCGGTCGCCTTTCGGTGCATACTAAGTGGAGGCATGAATGTGTTTCGCCGTCTCCCCCTGTCCCGTTTGCTCCTCCTGTGCGCGGCCGTCGTCGCGCTCGGCACCGGCGTCGCCGTGGCCAGCTCAGTCGTGTCGGGGACACCGCCCCCGCCCGAGCCACTCGCCCAGGCGATCCACCAGGCGCTCGCCGCCGCGCCCATCGGCGGTGTGAGCGCCGACATCACGCTGACCAACTCGCTCCTTCCGAGCGGTGCCTCGGCGGGGAGCTCTCCGCTCCTCGCCGGCGGCAGCGGTCGCCTGTGGGTCACCGCGAGCGGCCAGGCGCGCCTCGAGCTGCAGTCGAGCGGCGGCGACACCGAGATCTATTACGCCGACGGGATGCTCTCGTACTACGACCCGCGCAACGGCGGCACGCTGTACCACGTCGTGCTGCCGAGTCACGGCGCATCGCCGAGCGACTCGACGACATCCTCTGGGGACTCGACGCATACGCCGCCGAGCGTCGACGCGATCCAGCAGGCGATCGATCGCCTGATGCAGCACGCCTCCGTCTCCGGGGCGATCCCGAGCGTGGTCGCCGGGCAGCCGGCCTACGAGGTGCGTGTCGCGCCGAATAAGGACGGCGGCCTGTTCGGCGGCGCCGCACTGTGGTGGGACGCCGCCCACGGTGTGCCGCTGCAGATCGCTGTGTACGCCGTCAACGACGCGAGCCCGGTCCTGCAGCTCGGCGCTACGAACGTCACCTATGGGCCGATCGACGCGTCGGTGTTCACGCCGCCCGTCGCCGCGAAGGTGCAGACCATCGACCTCTCATCGCACGCAGGCGACGCCAGCGGTTCCGGCTCCGGCTCGAGCGCCACGCCGCCGACGCTCTCGTTCACCCCTTCTGAGCCGGCGACGCTCGACAACCAGACGCTCACCAGCAAGCGCCTCGTGCACTGGAACGGCCACGCGGCCGAGTTGCTGTTCTACGGCCACGGACTCGGCGGGATCGCCGTGCTCGAGCGCCAGGCACCCGCCGCCGCGTCGCCGACGAGCGGCACAGGGAGCGGGGGCGGCCAGGGCGATCAGTCGGGCCCGAGCCTCCCGACGGTCAATGTGAACGGCGCGACGGCCACTGAGCTCCCGACCGCGCTCGGGACGCTCGTGCAGTTCAGCCGCGGCGGCGTCTCCTACACCGTCGTGGGCTCGGTGCCGACCGCCGACGCCGTGCGGGCGGCCGACGGACTCTGAGCGAACCGGCGCCCGCACCCGCCGTGAGCGACGTCCCGGGCACAGCGACCGACCGGACGGACAACGCCGAGCTGCTGCCGGTCCGCGCGCGCGGGCTCGTCAAGCGCTACGGCGAGATCGTCGCCGTCGATCACGTCGACCTCAACGTGCGCGCCGGCGATGTCTACGGCTACCTCGGCCCCAACGGCGCCGGGAAGACGACCTCGCTGCGCATGGCGCTCGGGCTCATCAGGCCGACGGAGGGAACGGTCACGCTCTTCGGCCGCGATCCCCAGCGCGACGGGGCACGGGCGCTCGACGGCGTCGCCGGATTCGTCGAGGCGCCCCGGTTCTACCCCTATCTCAGTGGCATGGCGAATCTCCGCCTGCTCGCCTCGTTGGACGGCGACGGAGCGGCCGCACGGATCGACGCGGCGCTGGCGACCGTCGACCTCACGCCGCGGGCCCGGCACAAGGTGGGCGGCTACTCGCACGGGATGCGCCAGCGGCTCGGCATCGCTGCCGCGCTGCTGCGCGCTCCGCGCCTGCTCATCCTCGACGAGCCGGCGACGGGCCTGGACCCGGCCGGCATGCGCGACATGCGCCTGCTCATCCGCCGGCTCGCCGGCGAGGGAATCACCGTGCTGCTGTCCAGCCACCAGCTCGCTGAGGTCGAGGAGCTCTGCGACCGCGTCGCGATCATCCGCAGCGGTCGCGTCGTGTACGAGGGCGCGCTCACCGACCTCAAGCGCACGGCGGCGAGTGGCTACCACCTGCGCACGAGCGACGACGCGGTCGCCCTCGGCGTCTGTCGCGAGCAGGCTGGGCTGCGCGACGTTCGCGACGGCGGAGATGGCCTCCACTTCAGCGCTGCGGAGTCAGCTGTCGAGCGCCTGTCAATCGCGCTCGTCGAGGCGGGCGTCGGGATCCGCGCGCTCGCGCCGCACACCGCGTCCCTAGAGGATCTGTTCTTCCGCCTGACCGAGGGCGAGGCCGCCGAGGCGCCGTCCGCCGGGGGGGTTGAGCCGCTCGGCAACGGCCGCGGGCCCGAACCGGCGGGCGTGTCCGGGAGCGAGGCGCCGTGAGCGCGACCGGCGCCGCTCCACCACTGACGACCGGTCGGGTCAGGGTCGGCCGGCGGCCGGGCACGCTGACGGTGCTCCGGTGGGAACTGCGCAAGCTGCGCGCCCAGAAACGGACGTTCCTCGGCCTCGGCGCGGCGGTCGTGTTCCCGTTGCTGTTCGTCGTCCTCGCCGCGAGCCGGCACGGACACGGCGGCGATAATGCGTTCGAAACGCAGGTGCGCCAGACGGGGCTCGTCACCCCGCTGCTCATGCTCCTGTTCGGCTCCGGATTCCTGTTCCCGCTGATCGCGGCGCTCGTCTCGGGGGACATCATCGCCAACGAGGACCAGAACGGCACCCTGAAGACGATCCTCACGCGCTCGGTCGACCGCGGTCAGGTCTTCGCCGGCAAGATGCTCGCGGCCGCGGTCTATACGGTCGCCGGGCTGCTTACCGCCATGCTCACGGCGCTCGTCGCAGCGACGATCGCCTGGGGGCTGCACTCGGTCGTCACGCTGTCGGGCACCGTCGTGTCCTCCGGCCAGGGCCTCAAGCTCGTCGTGTTCTCCTATCTCGTGTACCTCATCCCGATGCTGACCGTCGCGTCGATCGCGCTGCTGCTGTCCGCCGTGACGCGCAACAGCGCGGCGTCGGTCGTCGGGGCGCTCGTGTTCACGCTGCTCGAGGAGCTCACGCAGATCATCCCCGGCCTCGGGGGGCTGCAGCCGTACCTGCTGCCCAATCAGTTCCAGGCCTGGCAAGGGTTCCTGCGCGTGCCGACGGACTGGGGGCCCATCGGCCACTCCGCGTGGGTGTGCGCCTTGTACGCCGTGCCGGCGTGCTTCGTCGCCTATCTCGTGTTCCTGCGCCGCGACGTGGCCGGCGGCTGAGCGCGGGCTACGAGCGCCCGCGCCGGCTCGCGCCCGCTGTCTTGGTGTTCCGCGAAGCCGACGTCTTCGCGGCGGTCCGACGCGGCGTCGCCGCTGTGGCCGGCTTGGCGCTCTTTGCCGCCGGCTTGGTGCTCTTCGTGGCCGCCTTGGTGCTTCTGGCGGCCGGCTTGGCGCGCTTCGCCGCCGGCTTGGCGCTCTTCGCCGCCGGCTTGGTCGCCGACGAGCGACCTGCCGCGGCACCTGACCTGGCGGACGCCGGCTTCGACGCGCCGCGGCGCGTCGACCGGCCCCCAGCGGCGGACGTGACGTCCTTCTGGAGGCGCTCGAGGTCGCGCCGCACGAGGTTGCTCATCTTCGTGACCTCGCGGCGGGCATCGCGCAGCAGCTTCGTGACGTCGCGCCGGACGTCCGACGCGCCGGCGCCGAGGCTGCCGCCAACGCGCGCCAGGTCGGCCTGAGCCGCCTCGAGCGACGCCGCCACTCGGCTGATCGCCTCGCTCTGCTCGGTGCGCTCACGGACGGACTTCGCGGCTCGAGACAGGTTGGATGCCTTCTTGATCGTGGGCATTTCGACGTTCCCTTCGGGTGGAGGACGTGCGAAGCCGAGCGAGGATCCGCCCGGCGAACGTATGCGACCTGCAGGCGAGTTGCCAGCGGCCCTTGCCGCAGCAGCTGTTGGGGAAGACTACGCATCGCGCGGACGCCGCGGGCGCCATTCTGTGTGTGGCGGGTGGCGTGCGGGCGACTACCGATCCAAGCGCGCAGCTCAGACGGATGCTCGAGGGGTCCCGTCCGGCGAGCATCCGGTCAGCGACCGAACGGGGAGCCGGACATGCGTCATCGCACGGCGGAGGAGGCACGCGGCTTTGCTGACCGCCGCGATGCCGGTCGCCAGCTCGGCGCCGAGCTGGCCGCGCGGGGCTATGAGCATCCGGTCGTGATCGCGCTGCCGAGGGGGGGCGTGCCGGTCGCGTTCGAGGTCGCGCGAGCGCTCGCGGCGCCGCTCGACGTGCTCGTCGTGCGCAAGGTGGGAGCGCCGGGCAATCCCGAGTTCGGCATGGGAGCGATCGCCGAGGGCGGCATCCGGGTGTTCAACGAGACGGCGCTGCGCTCGCTGCAGGTCAGCCCCGAAGAACTAGCTCACGCCATCCAGCGGGCCGAGCGCGAGCTCGCCGATCAGGCCGCGCGCTACCGCGACGCGCGCTCCCCGCTTGACGTGGCCGGTACGACGACGATCGTCGTAGACGACGGACTGGCCACCGGCGGCACGGCCCGCGCCGCGCTGCGCGCGCTGCGCGCTCGGCACCCGGCGCGACTCGTGCTCGCGGTGCCCGTCGGAGCGCGAGAGTCGATCGAGGACCTCAGCGACGAGTGCGACGAGATCGTCTGCCCGCTCGTGCCGCCGACGATGTGGGCGATCGGGTACTGGTACGAGCGCTTTGGGCAGACGTCGATGACCGAGGTCGAGGAGCTGCTCGCGGCGGCGGCGAAGCCCAACGGCCCGCCCGACGATCACGAGCCGATGCCCGTGGCGGCCGAGGACCAGCCGACGCGTCGCGAGGTCCGCATCCCGGTGGTCGGCGGCGAGCAGATCGTCTGCGATCTGACCATCCCCAACGCCGCCGCCGGCATCGTCTTGTTCGCGCACGGCAGCGGCTCGAGCCGCCACAGCCCTCGGAACCGCGACGTTGCCGCGGCGCTCAATGCGTGCGGGCTGGCGACGCTGCTCGCCGACCTGCTGACCCCGACGGAGGAGCGTTCGAGGGCGAACGTGTTCGACATCGAGCTGCTGGCCAAGCGGCTCGGCCGGGCCACGAGGTGGGTGGGTGAGCAGGACGAGCTTGCGCGACTGGGCCTTGGCTACTTCGGCGCGAGCACCGGCGCTGGGGCCGCGCTGTGGGCCGCCGCCGACCTCGGCCGGCGCGTGCAGGCGGTCGTCTCGCGGGGCGGTCGACCCGACCTCGCGGCGCCGCGGCTGTCCGAGGTGCGCTCCCCCACGCTGCTCATCGTCGGCGGCGACGACCCTGTCGTCATCGAGCTCAACCGCGAGGCGCTCGCGCAGCTGCGCTGCGAATCGAAGCTCGAGGTCGTCCCGGGCGCGACGCACCTGTTCGAGGAGCCCGGCACCCTGGAGCAGGTCGCGCGGCTCGCCGCGGCGTGGTTCGCCGGCCATCTCGCGACCGTCGTCGCGCCGACCGGCTGAGCGCCCGGCCAGCGACGGCAACCGCACGAGCTCGCGCTCACCGCGGCCGCGCGCCAACTAGGAAAGCCCCGCCGAAGCGAGGCTTTCCCGTAGCAGGCCGATAAGCCGGATTCTGTCGTTGAGCAGCCATCTATCTGAGCGGCCTACCTGGACCTCGGCGGGCAGCCTGCAAGCGGTCCTGTTTGGCCTTGCATCGGGTGGGGTTTACCCAGCCGCCGCGTCACCGCGACGCTGGTGCGCTCTTACCGCACCGTTTCACCCTTACCCGGCCCCGCCGCTCACGTGGGGCGGCGCGGCGGGCGGTTTCGTTTCTGTGGCACTTTCCCGCGGGTTTCCCCGGGTCGGTCCCCCGACCACCTTGCCCTCTGATGTCCGGACTTTCCTCGAAGCGACTCGCCAGCGAGCGCTCCGCGGCTGCCTGGCCTGCGCAGCCACCGTAGCGCGCCGGCGAGCGTCTGTGAAGACGCCGGCGCCCCAGATGTGCGCGACGGCCCTCCCGCGGGACGCCGCTGAGCGGGTCGTCGCCGTGCGACGCTACAGACCCCGCCGCCGCGCCGTAGACGACTGCGACGCGCTGCCCTCGCGCGCTCCGCTCCCGCGCGGCTAGCTCAGATGACTCCCACAACCACCGCAGGCACCGCCGGCCCGCCGCGACCCGGACTCGCCGACGGGCCGCATGGGCCCGCCGCAAGCCGGGCAGCGAGCGGTTTGGCGCGCGGCCAAGCCCTCCCATACGCCGGTGATCAGCTCATCCAGCGTCAGGCCTCCGCGCGCCGACGCGGCGCCGCTCGGGCTGCGGCCTCGATCGCTCCGCGCTCCCGCCCGTGACGGCGGGTGCTCGAGCAGCAGGGCGCTCATGGCACGCTCCGAAAGACACCGACGACGCGCCCCATGATCCGCACCTCGCGGCTGCGGATCGGTTCCATCGTCTCGTTCTCGGGCTGCAGGCGAACGTGATCCGACTCGCGGAAGAACCGCTTTACGGTCGCCTCCTCGCCGACGAGCGCCACCACGATGTCGCCGTCGTTCGCCGTGTCCTGGCGCCGCACGACGACGAAGTCGCCCTCGAGGATGCCCGCGTTCTTCATCGAGTCACCGCGGACCCGCAGGATGTACTCACCCTCGCCGCCGCCGGCGACCTCGGGCACCGCGATGTACTCCTCGATGTTCTCCTCGGCGAGGATCGGCTGACCGGCGGCGACCGAGCCGACGAGCGGCAGGCCGCCGGACGTGACGATGTTGCGCACGCTGTCGACTGCGTTACCGACGGCGCGATCGAGCAGTTCGATCGCGCGCGGCTTTGACGGGTCGCGTCGCAGCAACCCGATCTTCTCGAGGTTGGCGAGGTGGGCGTGCACGGTAGACGATGACGCCAAGCCGACCGCCTTCCCAATGTCGCGCACGGTAGGTGGGTACCCGTAGCGTGCCGAGTACTTGCGGATGAAGTCGAAGATCTCCTGCTGGCGCTTCGTCAAATCCATTTCCACGGGACTCCCCATCGGTTCGAACGGCTCGCACAAACGAACATGTGTTCGTACAGTAGCGCCGCCATCCGACGGATGCAAGGACAGGCTCCGGGCCAGGCGCCACGGCTATACTCGGCGCCTCTGCGCCTGTGGCGGAATTGGTAGACGCGCAAGGTTGAGGGCCTTGTGGGCTAATAGCCCGTGATGGTTCGAGTCCATTCAGGCGCATCACGAAAGGGCCCCGTTGAGCGGCATACGCGCGGACGGTCGGACGGTTGTTTGCGGATACGGACCGCTACGCCTTGCTGCTTGACAGCCGGCCCGAGCTTGATCTGGCGATCGACGGATCCCACGCCAGCGTGCGGTGCAATCCACTGGCAGCCACGCCCACGGGGCCTCCGGCTGTGATGCTGCTTGGGCTTCTGCTTCGTCGAACTGACGGCATGTGCACGGCTCACAGCCATGAACCAGACGACGACCACCCGCAATCGTGACTACGCGGCGATCGCTCAGCGCCGCGCCGTCGTCGGCGGTTTCGACCGCGAGGACGCACATCTGAGCCGCCCGCCGCTCGTGCTCGACGAACTCCGTTTCACGGCGCGCGAGGCAGTGCCTCAATCTGAGCGAACACGCGCCGGTGACAGGAAAGCGCCAAGCGCCGCATCGCCCGCAACCACGCGGCCGAGATCAAGGTCGGAGACGTCATCATGCTGCTCGAGGGGCAGGATCTCAACGCCTCGACTAGCACACGCGATGGCCGTCGCACGGGCAGGCGTCAGGGTGCCCGTGCGACGACGCGCGGCTCAGCTGCCGGTGATTCCGGCCCAGAAGCCGCACTGGTGCTCACTGGCAAAATTCGTGATCAGGCGATTGCCGAGGCTGGTGAGGACCATCGTCTGGGGCGAGGAGCTCGACCACTGTGGCCAGGCCGTGCCACCGATCGCTCCCGGCTGCCCGGTGCTGGCGAAATTGGTCCAGGCGCTCACCATCTGCGCCGACAGCGCGCTCTGGGCGGTGCTGAGGGTGCCCAGGCTGAACAGGTAGGAGACCTCCGAGAAGTGCATGTCGCCGAGCGGCATGAAGGGATCCAAGTTAGAGAACGGGGGATTGGGGTCGGCGAACTCGTATCTCCACACCTGACCTCCCCTGGCGCTCGCGTGGTTGGCCACGTACTCCGCCGGACAGGCAAAGTAGCCGTCGGTCACCAGTTGTCCGTTGGCGAGATCGGCGGCGCCGTAGGCGGAGACCGGATACTGGGCAAGGACGCTGCTCGCGTTGGAACCGAAGGTCTGCTGGACGTACGCGTCGTACGCGGCCGGCGTGAGTGCGCTGAGATGGGCCAGCTCATCGAACAGGAAGACGAACAGCCGTCCCTCGTTCAGGTTGCTGCCGATGAGCATCGGCAGGTGATCGTAGGCGCCACTGCTCCACGCATCCTGGAGTGTGTGCGTCTCGACGTAGCCGTCGACGTCGGGTCCCCACGTCGTTGCGAGGGTGTTCAACTGCTCCGAGGGATCGTTCAGGAGCTTCGAGGCCGGCAGCGCGCGCAGGCAGGCGACCATCGTCGCCGGGTCCGGACACCCCACGCGCGTCCCGAACGCCTCGCTTCGCGCAACCATCGTTGCCTCGCTCACCGGCTGAAGCCCCTCGCCCGCGCACGAGCCGCTCTCGCTGATCGCCCGCTCGAACAGGCCGGCCGCCGGCGGCGAGGCGAGCTGCTCACAGACGCTGTTGCCGCCGGCCGACTCCCCGAAGATGGTCACGTTGTGAGGGTCCCCGCCGAAGGCCGCGATGTTGCGCTGGACCCACTGGAGCCCCGCCTGCTGGTCCATCAACGCATAATCGCCGGAGGTGTGACCGGCGCTCTCGCCGTCGAGTCCGGGCAGGGCGAGGAAGCCGAACGGACCGAGTCGGTAGTTCAGCTCGACGACGATCGCCTTGCCGGTGTCGACGATCGGGGCCGGGTTGTACATGCTGTTCGAGCCGAACAGGTAGGCGCCGCCGTAGATCCACACCATCACCGGAAGGTTGTGCGAGACCGCGGCGGGCGGCGCGTACACGTCGAGGCCGAGACAGTCCTCGTTCGTCGAAAGGATCGCCTGTGGGCACGGCGAGGAGTGCGAGAACGCCAGGCGCACGCCCCACGCCGCTGGCGGCACCGGCGCGTGAAACCGCAAGGCGCCGGACGTCGGCTGAGCGAACGGAATACCGAAGAACGTGCGCATCGTCGAGCTCGCCGAACCGAGCACCCAGCCCTTGTCGGTGTGGATGAACGTTCCCGAGGAGTCCGCCAGCGAGACCGCGGGCGCGGCCAGCAGCGCGAGCGCAAGCACGACCGTCGCGGCGACCATTGAGCCGGCGCGCCGTCGCCGCCCGGAACCGTCAGCTTGCATGCGCTCCTCCTCCCTACGTCGGCGCCTTCGTGGCGCCGCGGCCCATCTCGGCGTACCTTATAATCATGGTCGGCGCAACCTGCGGAAACCGGCCGGTGGAACTGCCAGCGCCCGCACGGCGCCGCGTCCCCGAGAACACACCGCCATCAATCCCGGCACCGCAGCGACAGCCGTGAGTCCAGCAACGCGACGCCGTCGGAGAGATTCTGCGAGCGAATGCGGACGCTCGAGGTCGCGGCGCCACTCGGGCAGGTGACGCGGGGAGTCGAGCGAAGTCTCGCGTTGTAGGTAGCGGTCACGGGTTCGAGTCCCGTCTGTGGCTTGTATTGGGCTCGACGACTACCGTCGGAGCGCAGCGAGCCGAAGCGGCCGCCCCGCCGACTCCGAGCTACGCGGAGGTCGGCGCCGTTGAAGGCATCATCGCCGCGATGGCCGCCGAGTCGACGTATTCGTTGATTGCGGCGATCAACCCGTCGCGGATCTCGAAGCTGACGCAGACGGGAGCGCAGATCGTCTGTTCGCCGATGCGTCCGTGCAGCACGTGCCGCTGCAACGCGCCGCCTGGCCACTGTCGTCGCTCGACCATCTCGTAGCGGCGGGGCGAGACCGTCCTCACGAAGTAGCGCAGGATCCCCAGGCTCTTTGCGGCGTCGATCGAGCGATCGGTGACGTTGTGCCACACCCGGACCTCGTCGTGGTACAGCGGCACAACCGCATCGATGTCGCCATCAGTAATCGCGTTGAAGAAGGTGTCCAGTAGTTCGTGGGTGCTCATCGACGAGGGTTGTCTTTCAGTCGACACGTGGCCTCAGATCGTTCGGTTTTCTTGGGCCTGCGGGCCGATCGCCAGCCACCGGTCTGCCTCCATAGGATGTTGGAACCACCGTACTGGTGGGTACGTTACAGGATCGGGGCGCCGTACTCGTCACGAAGCCATGCCCTTTCGCCCGCTCGGGCGCAGGCCGCGCGCCCTCATCCCCCTTGAGTGGGCCAGCTCCCCACCCCGACCATCCGGATGGCCACAGGCGACGACTACCGATCCGAGTCGCCACGAAAAGGGGGAGCCGAACACCCGGCCGATGTCCCCTCATCGACTCTGAGCGGACCCAGGCGGCATGCTATATTTCGCTGCGGGACCATACTGTGTAGTATGGCCCTCCTCTCCTCCACCGGATCCGGGCGGCGCGTTTGATCCGACGCGCCGCCCTCCGGTACGGCAAGTCAGGCCCAGGACTCGGGGCAGCCGCCACACAGATGAAACCCAGCCCCGCCCACACCCGGTAGTCGCTCGGTGCCAGTAACGAGCCTGTGCGCGTCGTCGGTGATCACGTGGGCGTCGCGCTGGGAGCCTGTCCGCGCCGACAGAGTACGGACCCGCGTCGACGGACCGCAGGGCCGCTTGATGTCGAGGATTCGATCACAGCACCCATAGCGGATGTCGCCTGCCCGTCACACCGCTATTGTCGGCAGCGGCGCCGTGGCCGCGGTCCTCGCTCAGCATCTCGCGCGAGCGGGCGAGACAGTGACGTTCGTCGTACGCGACCTCGAATCGCCGAATGCTCGACAGCCTCGCGCGATACATCGCCTGCACACGGGCCGCCACACCACACAGACTGAGCAGCAGTCACTGCGCCTCCGGCGCCGTGTGCCTACGGATGCCGACGAGGTGTGGGTATGCCTTCCGGCTTCCGCGTCGCATGACCCGTGGATGTACGACGTGTTGCGCCGAGCGCCCAAGCGATCAATGATCGTCTGCTGGATCCCCGACCCCGATGCCGCGCCTGCGCTGCGAGCACATCTCGCTGGCCGTCCGGTCTGCGGCGGACTCTTCACGGCGATGTCGTATCGGGCGCCACTCGGCAACAGCGCGTGCGCGCGGGACGGCATTTGCTACTGGATACCGGGGGTCGGAGCCATGTTGCAGGACTCGCAGGTCGGGCGCAGGGTAGCCGGTCGCCTTCGCGGCGCCGGCTTCCCCGCGATTACGGTTCCGGGCTTTGGCACGCTGGTAGCGGCGATGACCACCGTGACGACGGTGACGGTCGCCGCTCTCGAGCTTGGACAGTGGCGCCGCGAGGTGTTCCACAACCCACGGACCGCGCATCTCACGGCCAAGGCGATCGTCCAATGCACCCGCGCGCAGGGTCGCGAGGGTGACATCCTGGGACACCGCACGATGCAGTGGGTGCTTACCGGACTGCTGTCGACGTTGCCGCTCGTGCCGGGGCGGCTCGCACCGTTTGACCTCGACGACTATCTCCGCGCTCACTTCACCAAGGTTGGCCCGCAGACTCGCGAGCTCCTCGAGCGCTGGGCGCGGCAGACCAACCCCGAGGACTCGCGCGAATTGCATCAGCTGCTCGATGGCCTCATGCCGGCACACCTGCCGACGCCCCGAGCCCCGCGCACCAATGGTCCTTGACCGACCGCAGTCGCACTCGATCCTCACAATCCGAGCGTGCGCCCGATGAGCTCCAGCATGATCTCGTTGGTGCCAGCGAAGATGCGACCGATGCGTGCGTCAATCCACGCCTTGCCGATCGCGTACTCGGTCGTGTAGCCGTAGCCGCCGTGCAGCTGTAGCCCGGCGTCGGTGACGACGCAAGCAAGGTCTGTCGTCCACCACTTGGCCATGGCGGCCTCCTCGGGCGTGCAGGTGCCGCTGACATAGCGCTGAATGCATCGATCGACGTAGCAGCGCGTGATTTCGATCTTGGTCTTCAGCTCGGCCATCACGAAACGTGAGTGCTGGAAGCTCCCGATCGGGCGCCCGAACGCCTTGCGCGTCTTGACGTAGTCCATCGTGGTGTCAAACGCCACCTCCGAGCCGGTGATCGACCCGGCGGCAAGGCTGAGACGCTCGGGCACCAGCCGCGACACGAGTTGCAGGAAACCGGAGCCCTCCGGCCCGAGCATGTTCTCGAGGGGGAGGCGCACGTCGTTGAAAAACAGCTCCGCAGTGTCTGAGGCATGCTGTCCAAGCTTGTCGATCTGCTTGCCGCGCTCGAAGCCGTCCATGCCGCGCTCGACCACGAGTAGGGACAGGCCGCCGTGCTTGTCCTCGCTCGTGCGCGCCGCCACGACGACAAGGTCCGCATTGATCCCGTTGGTGATGAAGGTCTTGGTGCCGTCGAGGATCCAGTCGTCGCCGTCACGTCTGGCGCGAGTCGTGATCGCAGCGAGGTCCGAGCCGGTGCCGGGCTCGGTCATCGCGATCGCCAGGACAGTATGGCCGGTGGCGATGCTCGGGAGCCAGCGGCGCTTCTGCTCCTCGGTTGCCGACGCCATCAGATAGGGGAGCACGACATCGGTAGTGAGCATTGGGCCTGCCATCGCGTCACCGACACCGGCGCGCACAGCCTCCTCGGAGAGGACAACGTTGAAACGCCAGTCCGAAATCCCGCTGCCGCCGTACTCCTCGGGGATCTCCATCGCGAGAAAGCCGTGCCGCGCGCACTTGGCGAACAACTCCCGAGGAACGATGCGGTCGCGCTCCCAGTCGGAATAGTGCGGGACGACCTCGGCCTGCAAGAACCGGGCGTAGCTCTCTCGATAGTCGTGGTGCTCGGGCTCGAACAGGTCGCGCCTCGCAGCAGGGGGCACCTTCAGGGGCACACTCATCACTGTTTCCGGTACACGGTAACCACGGCGGCTCCGCCGAGGCCGATGTTGTGCTGGAGTCCGACCGTGGCGTGGGGAACTTGGCGCTTGTCAGCCTGCCAGCGCAGCTGCCAGGTTAGCTCTGAGCACTGCGCAAGCCCTGTCGCGCCGAGTGGATGGCCTTTGGAAATCAGCCCACCGGAGGGGTTCACCACCGGGCCCTCTCCTCCGTAGGTCATCGCCGCCGCGTCGACGAGTCCGTGGCCCTCGCCAACTGGGGCGAGTCCGAGCGCCTCGTAGGTGATGAGCTCGTTGGTCGAGAAGCAGTCGTGGAGCTCGATCACGTCTACCTGGTCGATCCCGACCTGCGCTTCGTCGAGCGCCCGCTCGGCCGCCGCCTTGCTCAGGTCGTAACCGCAGAGCATGATCGAGCTGTTCCCCTCGAATGTCGATGGCGAGTCTGTCGCCACTGCCTGTCCGGCAACCTCGACGGCGCGGTCCCATAGGCCTCGCCGGTCGACGAACCGCTCTGTGGCGAGGATCACGCATGCCGCTCCGTCGGACGTCGGCGAGCACTGCAGTTTGGTTAGCGGCGCAAAGACCTCCGGCGCGTCTCGGATCTCCTGCATGGAGTACTCGTGCTGGAACTGGGCGTACGGGTTGTTGACGGAGTGCCGGTGGTTCTTCCACCCGATCCAGGCGAAGTGCTCCGGCGTCGACCCGTAGCGCTCCATGTGCTCTCGGCCTGCGTTGCCGAACATTTGCGGGGCGGCCGGCGCCGTCTGCCAGCTACCGCGCCCGGCGATCATCGAGCTGAGGTGCTTGTCCATTGCTGGAGTCCGATCGGTGTACTTCATGCCGAGCGAGCCCTTTTCCATTCGCTCAAACCCCAACGCGAGCGCACACTCGACGGCGCCGAACGTCACAGCCTGGCGCGCGAGGAATAATGCGCTCGACCCGGTGGAGCAGTTATTGTTCACGTTGACGATCGGGATTCCGGTCAGGCCGAGTTCGTAAAGGCAGCGTTGCCCGTAGGTAGAGTCGCCGTAGCAGTACCCGGCGTATGCCTGTTCGACGTCTGTGTACGCGATCCCCGCGTCGGTGAGCGCCTTCTCGCCGGCCTCTCTCGCCCAGTCGGGATAGTCGCCCTCCTTGCTCCCCGGCTTGTCAAACTTCGTCATCCCAACGCCGATAACAAACGTGCGATTTCTCATGTGTAGGTCAATTCCCTTCCACGACTGAACCGCTTGCGCCGAGGCGCTCTGCCCATCATCCACAGTAACATACGCTAAAGTATGGGGAGCTTACATGACGGCGGCTCGGTTTGTGTTGCCGCGGCGGTCACCATCCTCGACAATGCTTCTGCCAGGCTCGCCACCGGAACACCCCACCCCAATCGAGCCCAGCTTGGACCCCAGGGAGCGCGTTGCGGTCGTCACCGGCGCGAGCAGCGGCATCGGCTTGCAAACGGCGACTGTGCTCGCCCTGACCGGGGCCCGTGTCGTCTTGGCCGCGCGGCGGCAGGACGCGCTCGAGGCCGCCGCCGAGACGATTAGCGCCCGCCTACCGATGGCGACACTCGAGGTCGGAGTAGTCGACCTTGCCGATCTCGCCGCGGTCGAGGACTTCGCGGTACGCGTCGGTCGACGGGTGGATCTGCTGGTCAACAACGCGGCGGTCATGGGTGTCCCGCAGCGCCGGCTCACGCGCCAGGGGTTTGAGCTCACCATGGGTATCAACCACCTCGGCCACTTCGCGCTCACGGGGCTGCTGCTGCCTGCGCTGCTTGCATCCCCTGCCCCGCGGGTGGTCACGGTCAGCGCCGCCATGGCCCGTCGCGCCACGCTTGACGTCGACAATCTGGACTTCCGCACCGGGTATAAGCCGTATCGGGCGTACGCAGCCTCAAAGCTCGCGAATCTGATGTTCGCCGCCGAGCTTGCACGGAGGGCGGCTGGCACCAGTTTGGCGAGCGTTGCCGTGCATCCAGGCACGACGGCCACCGGCCTGCAGAAGCACATGACCCGGGTACCGGAGTCGGTGAAGCGGGTCATCCTCAACGCGGTGTTAGGTCACGGTACCGAGGCGGCCGCGCGTCCCACTATCGTTGCGGCGCTCGACGGTGCGATCAAGAACGGCAGCTTTCTCGCGCCCACCGGGCGCTTTGAGCTCCGAGGCTCCCCGGGGCCCGTTCGCTGGCCGCCGCTCGTCGATGACCCCGTGGCCCGGCAGGCGCTGTGGATCCGATCGGAGCAGCTCACGCGCGTGCGGTACGCGATCTAGCTGACCTGCCGCCGCAAGCGGGCAAAACCGGCGATTGAAGGTACGCCGTGAAACGGCACCTGTCGCCTCGGTCAGTGTCGGAGCAACGCCTCGGCCGTGCCGCGCTCGACCAGCTCTCGCTCGCGGGGGCTGAGACCCTGGGCTCTGTCCATCACCTCGAGGGCCGAGCGGAGCGTCGGCGGCGGCGCGAAGGGCACGTCGCTGCCGAAGACAAGCCGCTCTGCCCCGAGGAGGTCGATGGCGAGGCGCAGGTTCTCGGGCGATGTCGACAGGGCTACGTCGTAGTAGAGGCGCCGCAGATGCTCGGCGACGTCGGCGCGTGGCCCGCCGAGATGCGTCCGGGCCAGTGGACTGTCGATCATCGCCAAGCGAGGGGCGAGAAACGGGAGTGCGCCGCCCAGATGGGATAGCACGAAGCGGATGTCCCGGTAGCGCTCGAGCGTGCCGCGGGCGATCATGTCGGCGATCGCGCGGGTGGTGTCGAAGGCGAACTCGAGGACCGGGTCGGGAAGCGTCAGGCCGACGGGACTTGGCGGAAGGTTCGGATGGATGTGCACGAGCGTGGATCGACTGTCCAGAGCGGCGAGCACGGTCTCGAAGGCCGGGTGGCCGAGGTAGCACCCGCCGTAGTTGGTCAGCAGGGAGACACCGTCCAGCCGGAGGTCGTCCAGCGCGTACTCCAACTCGGCGACGCTCGCCGCTACGTTCGGAAGCGGGAGCAGTGCGAACGCACCGAGGCGATCTGGGGCGCCCGCGCGTAACGCGGCGAGTTCGTCGTTGCATTGACGCGCCGTAGCCGCAGCCGAGGCCGGCTCGAGGGGAATCGTCGCGGGCGTGGAGACGGAGAGGACCGCGCGAGCGATGCCGAGCTCGTCGAGCTGACGCATCATGCTGTCGGCGTCCCAGTCCGGCAGCGTGATGCTGCCGACGTCGGTTGCGCCGGCCGAGCGCAATGCCTCGCGATACGCGGCCGGGACGGCGTGGTGGTGAAGATCGACGAAGCCCGCGGCCACGTCGGTACCCTACCGTGTGGTATGGCCACTGCGCATACGGGGTCGCCGCCCGGATCTGCCGTCGCGGCGAGGGTAGCTACGGACGGATCAGAAGATCGACGAGGCCCTCGGCCTGCCGACGGGCGATACGAACATTGTCGGACCCCGTCAAGATGAAGCCCATGCCGACGCAGAACAGTGCATTGGTGCGCATCCGGGCGTCGGCCTCGCTAAAGCCGAGCCCCAGGAAGGCCTTGCGCTCGAGCTGAAGAATGCGCTTGTCCGACCGTGTGAGCGTGTGGCTGACGAGAACGTTCGTGCGCGCCCATTCGCGAGCGGCGCGCTCCAGCCGCCAGTAGTTCCGGTCGAGCAGGATGTCGATGAGGGCCAGCAGCAGCGCCCGCGGAGGCAACTGCTCCAGTTCGTCAAACGAGTCGACGAGCCGCTCCCGCTCCTCGCAAAAGGCCCGTGCCACAGCATCCTGGAATCCTGCGGCGTCGGTGAAGTGCCAGTAGAAGCTGCCCTTGGTGGCGCCGAGACGCTGGGCGATCCGGTCGATCTTCACGGCCGGCATACCCTCGTCGGCGATGAGGACGAGTGCTTCGTTCACCCAGTCTTGGCCGGACAGACGCGAAGGCGGCGAGCCGCGACCGGCCGACCGAGCAACGGACGTAGAAGAAGCCATTGTGCTCCTAGTTTGACACACGCAGCGGCGCCGACGAGGCCGCACGGGCCTCGTAGGTCGCTCGGGCATCGGGGTCCGCGTCGGCCAACAGACGGTCTGCGCGCAGGGCGCGGGAGATCTGGTCGCGGGCGCCGCGCGGCAGCAGTCCGATGACCGGTCCGATCCATCCGACCGCCTTGGGGACGTAGACGTCGAAGCGGCGATTCCGCAGCGCATCGACAATCGCCCGAGCGACATCTTCGGGTTCGCTGTTCTTGAGGCCGCGGGCCGGCTGAAGCCCCGACGAGAGCTCGGTGTTGACCACGCCTGGCATCACGCAGGACAGCTCGATTCCGCTTCCGGCGAGCTCGCTCCGCGCGGCCTCCGTTGCCCCGACGACGAAGTGCTTGGTCGCACAGTAGGTGACCGCACCCGCGAATCCGCCTTTGCCGGCGGTCGAGGCGACGTTCACGATGTGTCCTTGCCGGCGTGGAGCCATGCGAGCGATTGCCTCTTTCATCCCGTTTAGCACGCCGATGGCGTTGATCTCGACCTGTCCTCTCGTGGTCGCATCGTCCTCGTCGACGAACGTTCCGAGTCGCATGATCCCGGCGTTGTTGATGAGGACGTCGACGTCGCCAAGTTCAGCTGCCACGCTGTCGAGGAAGGCAGCAAAGCTCGATCGGTCGGTGACGTCGAGCGTGACGGCGACGGTGTCGCCGCCGAGTTCCGCCGCGGCGGAGTTGGCGGCCGCCTCGTCCAGGTCCCCGATGGCGACGCGCATCCCTGCGCCCACGCAAGCTGCGGCGGTCGCGCGTCCAATCCCGCGGGCCGCGCCGGTGATGGCCACGACCTTGCCGTTCAGTTGCACTGGCGTCATGGCTTCTCGCGGCTTGTCACGGGGATACGACGCCGCGCGCTTCGCGCACGCTCATCGGTCTTGCGGCGTGTGCGCGGCTCTGACTGGGTGCGGGCGCGGGTCAATTTCGGTATCCGATATACGGGCTTGAAAGAGGGGCGGCGGAGGAGGGTGTCCGCCGCCCCGGCACCATACCACAACGTATGGAGTTAGGGCGGGTCTCGGGCGCTGGCACCACACCCCAGGCCCCACGCCGCGCCGATTACCCGCGCGGCGGGAAGCGTCCGGCTTGCTGGAGCAGGCCGGGCACCGGGCGACCGAGCTGGCGGCCGAGCCACTCGCTTGCTTGCGCCAGTGCATCAAGATCGAGCCCGTGAAACGCTCCCTCGCGCTCCAGGATCCAGGCCAGATCCTCGGTAGCCACATTCCCGGTCGCGCCCGGAGAAAACGGGCATCCGCCGAACCCGCCGACGCTCGCGTCGAACCAGTCAACGCCGGCCTCGAGTCCGGCGATCGCGTTCGCGTAGCCCGCGTTGCGGGTGTTATGTAGGTGCAGCCCCAACCTCACGTCCGTGGCGGCGCGGACGGAGCGCAGGAGGGCGCGGAGCGCACGCGGCGTCGCCGCGCCGATCGTATCCGCGAGCACCACGACGGAGCTACCGGCCTCGGCAGCGTGAGCGGCGTGCTCGCTCACCACGGCCGGGTCGACCTCGCCGCTGTAGGGGCAGCCAAGCGCGGCGGCCAGTGTGATGTAGGCTCGCCGCCCCCCAGCGCTGGCGGTTTCGACGAGTTGCCGCGCCGTTCGTGCGGCCGTCGCGACGTCGCAGCCCTGGTTGCGTTGGGCGAACGCGTCGGTCACTGGATACGCGATGTGGACCTCGGCGGCGTCCGTTTCGAGAGCACGACCGAGTCCGCGCTCGTTGAGGACGAGCAGCGCGAGTCGATTGCCATCGGCACCGCTGTTCATCGCTTGCGACACGACGGCCTCGCTGTCGGCCATCTGCGGCACGCGGTCGCCGCGCACGGCGCTGCCGGCCTCGACGACGCTGGCGCCGGCGTCCAGCAGCATCACGACCAGCTCCGTTCGCTGGCTGGCCGTGAGCATCACAGATTCATTCTGCAATCCGTCGCGAGGCCCGACCTCGCATATCGTCACGGACTCCGGCTGTTCAAGGCCCATGCCGACAGACCATACTGCAACGTATGGCATCGGTTCGGCCACCGCCGCGCATCTCCGACGGGGACCGCGGCCGACCCTCGGCTGGCCCTGCCGCCCACGGTGCGATTTCGGCCTCGTCATGCAGGCTCGCATTGGCCCAGACCAGTTGTCGACCGCTGCCACGGGCGCCCTAGTTGCTGCCGACGTGCGGGAAGGTGGTCGATAAGCCCTCGAAGGTCACAGTCGGTGCGGCGGTGCACGGCGGAGCGGCCGTCTGGCTTCCCGAGTCTGCGCGGGCGATCCCCAGCGCGGTGAAGAGCTGTAGCTCGGCCTGTGAGACCCCGGCGGTGGGGGATGTCGCGAGCGTTGGCGTTGGGTTCGCGCAGTGCGAGCTTGTGAACGACGGCAGACCGCTCGCGAGGCTCTCCGCGGCGGCGGGAGGCGCGTATGGGTTGGTGCGGTCAGAGCCGTATTGGAACGTCTGGGGTCCGAGGCTCGCCGGATTGAGCGGTCCGGCCTCGCCTCGGATGTAGTGCAGGAGCTGGTTGCTTGCCGGTGCCTCGTTGTTGACAGGGCCGATCGCTTCGCTGACCGAGGCGACGTTGGCGAAGAATGCGTCGATTTCCGGCTGGTACAGGTCGGCGTACGTGAGCAGGGGGTTGAGATCGTCGAGGGTGGGTGTCGCGGCGTCGAGCACGGGACGCAACTGGGTCAGTACGGCGTCGAGCGAGGGCAGTCCCGATCGGGCCGCTTGGGTCAGCGGTCCGAGCCCAGTTGTGAGTCGAGCGAGCGGGGGCGCAAGCGGTGTCAGCTGTCGCAGCAACGGCGTCAGCGCGGCGGCGCTCGGTACCAGTTCGGTCAACAGTGGGTTGGCGTCGGCGGTGAACGCGTCGAGTTGCGCGAGCGCGGACCGCGCGTGACGCTCAAATCCGGGGAGCTGCGCCAATGAGCGCGCGAGCGCGCTGCTGGCGGCCGCCGTCGCTGCGAACGTGTCGTGTGCGGCGGTGACGAGGCGACCGAGTTGCGCGTCGCGACCGCGTAGCGCCTCGATCACGATGCCCGCGTTGCGCACCAGCGCGACGATAGACCCGTCGTCTTGCGCGAAGGTGGCGGTCACGCGCGCTAGGTCGTCGGAGAATGGCGCGAGCTCGCCGAGCGCGGTGTTGAGTGCCTCGCCGTTGCCGGCGACGCCCTCTGCGGCGCTCGCCATCCACGCTTCGAAGGCGAGGCGAGTCCGCGGGTCGAAGGCGCGGTATATCTGATCGAGCGCCACCGCCGGCACGACCTGCGCCGCGCCGAGCGTGCCGCCATCGGGGATGACAGGGGCGGTGCGCAGACCAGGGTCGAGGGCGATGTAGGTCTCGCCGAGCAGCGACTTGATGCGTAGCTCGGCCGTCGCATCGGTGTGGATCGGCGCGTACTGGCGATCGAGCTGGACGGTGGCCACCGTGTGTCCGTCAGAGCCTGGGGCGAGGCCGACGACGGAGCCGACGTTTACGCCGCTGATGCGTACGTCTGACTCGACGGCAAGCTGGTTGGCTTGCAGCAGGGTGACGCGAAACTGGTAGCCCTTCCCTTCGAACGGCACCGTCCCGCCAAACGACAGCCACAGGAACGTCAGCAGGCCAAAGCAAGACGCTGCGAACACCGCGATGACGGACAGCTGAAGGCGTGATGGGGCTCGGGTCTGCATCGATTCAGCGCGTCGAGCTACTCGCACAGAACGGCGGCTTGAGCAGGTCGACGACGGCGGCGAGCGACGGGTTTGTGCGGGGAGCCGAGCAGATGAGGAACTCGCTGGAGGGTGCGAGGAGGACCTCGCCGCGGGCGATCGCTCCGCTGGCGTCGGCGCTGGCGACCACGCTGTCCAGGTTGTGCGCGGCCCAGGGGAGGTAGAAGAGGTAGCCGGGTCGCGTGCTCGGGCCGGGGTAGGCGAGCTCGTTGAACAGCGTGTTGAGCACGCCGAGCGTCGTCGAGAGCTTCGGAGTTGCGGCGGCGAGCGAGCGTGACCCGGTCGCGATCGCAGCCACCGCCGGCTGGGCTGCATGTGTGAACGGGCCGATCTGGCGCGTTATGACCGGGCGGGTCTTCGCGAAGAACGCCGTGAGCGCCTGCCCGGCCGGCGCCAGGGCCTGGGCCGTTGGGAGCAGTCCGCTCAGCGCTTGATCCGTGAGGTGGGCGGTGCCGGCCAGCTGGGTCAGCGAGCCGCGCACCTGACTGAGCGCTCCCGGGAGCTGTGCCACGGTGGAGCTGACGCTTGCGTCCTCGTGGGCGAAGGTGGCGAAGAGCGAGTTCGAGGCGTCGACGAGCTCGCTCAGCTGCGTGTCTCGATCGCCGATCGCCGTCGTGAGCAGCGCGAGGTCGTGCACGACGGCGCTGATGTCGCTCTGGCGGGCGACGAGACGACTGCTGATCTGCTCGATCGCGAGCGTCGTCGGGTCGAGGCGGCGTAGGTCTGCAGACAGGGTGGGCCCCTGGCCGTCCAGGGCCTGTCCGCCGGAGCTGATCAGCGCCAGGAGGTAGTTGCGGGTGTCGGCGTCGAGCGACGCGAGTAGCTCGTCGAGGTTGATGTCGGGCGCGGTCTGGGAGATGCGCAGGGTGCCGCCGTCGCGAAGCGTGCCGGCGGCGGGGGTTCCGGGGTCCATCTCGACGGTCATGTCCTTCAGCTCGGATTTCGGGCGCAGTAGGAGGGTCGCGTTGCGGTAGATCGGGCCGTCGCCGCGATCGATGTGCATCGTCACGACGGCGACGCCGTCGTGGAGGTGAACGCCCGAGATGAGTCCGACCCTGACACCCGCGATGGTGACGGACTGGCCCTGACCGGCCTGTACCGCTTGAGCGGTCTGAAACTCGGCGTTGATTGTGAGGTAGCTGCGTCCGAGGAGCGGTACCCAGCCCGGGAGGGCCACGCCGAGCTGGCTGCCGATGTAGCCGGTGACGAGGCAGGCGAGGACGATGAGCAGCACGACGAGCAGTGCCGGTTCGGCCGAGCGGCTGATGTGGCCGCGCAGTGTGCGCCGGGGGGCGGTAGCCGCGGTCGCGCTCATCGCCCGGGGCCGTCTGCCGGGCCGTTTGCCGCCGGTCCGTCGAAGGCCGGAAGTGCCTGGGCGTCACAGGGCGAGGTCGTCTCGATTGCGGGCTCCACGCCGGGGTTTGCGGGGCTCGTGCCCTGCGGCGGTAGGCTCGTTAGCACGTCGAGGGATCCGCTCGCGCCGGACGTGCCGAAGATGTGTATCGGGCCCGTGGCGAAGCTTGCCCCGCCGGCCTGCAGCAGAGGGCGGAGGTAGGTGCCGTTTCCGTCGAAGCTTGCGCCGAGGCTGTTGATGCCGACGAGCGCGTGGAACAGCTCCTGATAGGCCGGAGAGCCGGTCGTGTTGGCACCGTCGCCGAGCTGCGCCTCCGACGCTGGGATGAGCGTGCGGGTGAGGCAGCGGCTGAGCGGGTCGAGCTGGTCGGCAAGCCCGGTCAGCCCGGGGACGAGCTGGGCCAGGGACGGACTCGTCGCGGCGAGCTGGGCGGCCAAGCCGCCCAGCTCGCCGGGGCTGAGGAGGGTGCGCGTCGATGCGATCCAGGGCTGCGCGGTGTCGGCGAGGCGCGGTACCTCTCCGACGGCGGGTAGCAGCGCGGCGGCGAAGCGGCGGGCGCTCGGGAGGGCGGTGTTGAGCGCGACCAGTGCCGCGCGCGTGCTCGCCACGGCGCCGGGGAGTGAGGCGACGGACGACTGCAGCGCGGCCGACTCGGCAGCGAAGGTCTGCATCGTCAGGTCTGCGTTGACGATGAGGCCTTGCAGGTGGTTCTCGTTGTGTCCGAGCGCCTGGGTCGCACGGCCGAGCGAGGCGACGAGCGTCGAGACATCGTTCGGCTGGCGTCCGGCGAGTGCCTGGGCGACGATCGCACTTCCGCGGAGGGCGGGTGTCAGGTGCCGGGCGGTGTCGTTGAGGGCCTGGGCGGCGGTTCGGCCGCGGACGGCCGGCTCTTGCGCGAGTTCTTCGGCGGCCGTTGGGCGGCTCGTCAGTGCGCTGCCGAGGGCAGTCACGATCTGTTGAAGGTCGCCGCGGATGTCGGCGGTGAACGTGTCGAGCACCTGGTCGAACTGCACGGCCACCGAGGTCTGTGCGAGCGGCACCGTCATGCCGGGCCGAAGCAGCGGAGCCGACGGCGAGCCGGGTTCGAGATCGATGAAGAAGTTGCCCTCAAGGAATAGGCGCGGGCGGATCTTCAGCGTGGCATCGGTGTGCAGCGGAAGCGCGTCGTTGTTGACCTCGAGGGTGATGAGCGCTGCCGGTGGCGAGCCGTCGCGCGACATGGCGACGACCTTGCCGACGTCGATGCCGGCTTCGCGCACCGGAGTGCCGGGAGTGACGTTCAGCGATGAGGAGTACACGGCGCCGAAGCGAAACCCGTGGCTGAGCGGGTTGTGCTTCGTGAAGGCGGCGTAGGTGACGATTGCTGAGAAGGCGACGACGATGAGGCCGGCTCGCAGTGGGGTGATCCGTTCCGGCGCACCCGGTCGGCGTCCGTGGCGCGCCGACGCAGTCGGGCGCCGCATGTCACCCGTCTCCCGTGAGGGTGTCGCGCCCGGCACCGACGCTCGGCGCGTGACCGATGACGGTCTTGCCGGGAACGAACGTCTCGTTGCCGGCCTCGCAGACGTTCGCCGGCTGCCCCGGCGCCGACACGTACGGGTACGGATCGGTGTGCAAGTAGTCGAACTGGGCCGCCGCCTCGCGGGCCGGTGAGCTGCCGACGGTACCTCCGCTCGCTGGTGCTGAGGCCGGTGCGAACTCGCTGTTCGGCGGGGCGTAGGCTGCGCTTGGGTCCGGGGTGGCACCGTTGGCGGGCGCTGGATCGAAGATCGTGTACGGGAAGATCGGCAGTGCGCGCAGCCAGGTGCCGCTCGCGCTCCCCTCGGCGAGCGAGCTGGAGAGGTTGCGTAGCAGCAGCGTCGGGTAGTTGCACGCTGTCTGCATCCCGGCGAGGTCGGCGACGAGCGGGTTTGAGCCTCCGGCGGTGTTTGTGAGCACCGACACGCCGGTGCTGACGTCGGGGGCGAGCGCGAAGGTGCGCAGCGACCGCAGCGTCGCCTGCAGCTGGGGGTTGATCGCGTTCGCGGGTCCGAGATTCGTCGCACCTGCAGTCACGGCGTCGTCGAGGGTGGGCGCGATGGTGCGCAGCAGTCCGGTCGCTGGATCGAGCAGTGCGGCCAGACGGGTGAGGCGGGCGACGAACGGCCTCGCGTCGATGAGCGTGCGGGTGCCGACAGCGAGCGTGCTCGGCGTTTGATCGATCGCCTGCCCGATCGACGGAGTGACCGTCGCGAGCGAGTGCAACGTCGTGTCGAGATCATCGACCAGGCCGGGTTCGTCTCCAGCCACTGGGGCGACGGTCGCTGCGGCACGTTCCAGCGCGACGAGCAGCGCGGCGAGTTGCGTGCGCGGCGCGGCGAGCGAGCTGGCGACGGGCTGCAGGTCGGCGAGCGCGGACGCGAGGCTGGTGATCGCGTCATTGAGGTCTCTGCCGCGGCCGGCCAGCGCGTCGCCGTAGGCGGCAAGGGACGTCTGGATGGCGGCGCGAGTGCGCGGGTTGAACATGCCGAGCAGCTGGTCGACGTCGACGGGTTGCGGCGTTGCAGCCGACAGTGGGAGAACCTGGCCGGGGGCGAGCGTCGGCGATGACGTGCCGGGGGTGAGTTGGAGGTACTTCGAGCCGAGCGCCGATCGGTTGGCGACGAGCACGGTGGTGCCTGCGTGGAGCGGACGTAACCGGGCCTGGAGGGACAGGGTGAGAACGGCGGTCACGGCGCCGGTCCGGGGATCTTGCTGGGGCTCCTCGGCCGCGACAACGCCCACGCGCGTGCCGCCGACGCGGACCTCGTCGCCGACCCGCAGCTCGCTGGCGTCCGGTACGCGCACCTTGACGCGATAGGTCGGGACGAACGGCAGCCCGTTGTTCGCGTTGTACGCGAGGAAGACAGCGAGGATGATCACGAGCGTGGTGACCGCGCCAATGAGCAGCGGCGATCCGGCGAGGGAGTTCGCGCCGCGACGTCTCATCCGGACGGCACCTGTGCCGGTGAACAGGCGGCGGTCCACGGGGCGGATCCGTCCGCCGGCGGCGCGGCCGCTGCACCGGGACAGCGGGCGGTTTGGTGGAGCTTCAGGTTCGCGAGCCCGGTGGCTGGGTTGACTCCGGTAAGGGTTCCGGTCGCGTCGGTGGCGAAGGCGGCGAAGAGCGGCGAGATTCGCGCGTAGTGACCGTCGGCGTCGTAGTAGGAGGAGCTCTGTCCAAGAGAGCGGAACGCGCCGATGAGGTCCGGGGCGTACGGTGCGGCGAACGCCGCGATCGGTTCGGCGGAGCGAAGCGCGGCCGATGTTTGCGGCGCCGCAGCAGCGAGAGCGTGAGCGAGGGCGGGCGCAGCGCGCAGGGCGGCGACGAGACCCCCGCTTTGTCGTCCGACCACGGTGGTGGCGAGATCCCGCACCGGGGTCTGGGCCTCGGCGAGCAGCGGGCTGACCGACTCGAGCAGATGAGGCAATGACCGCAGGTCGGGCTTGGCCGCGTCGACGAGCTCGGTGAGGGTCCCCAGGGCCGGTGAGAGCTGGACGAACACCCGGTTGCCATCGGCGAGTGTGCCTGGCAGTTCGCGGAGGGCGTTGGTGAGCGATCCCGCCTCCGCGCCGATTGCGGCGAATGTTTGTGCGGTGCCGCCGATGAGCTCGTCGAGTTGCGGCGCGCGGGCGGCGATGGCCGAGACGGTGCTTGCCGTGGCGGTGAGGAACCTGTTGAGCGCGGGCTCGTCGCTGGTGAGTTGGGAGAGGAGATGGTCGGTGGCCGCGAGCGTCGGCGGCAGGTAGGGGATCGCGGTGTTGAGCGCCCGCCCGGTGCCGGCGTACGCCGTCGCTGAGCCCTGGATCAGCTCCTGCAGCCCGCGCAGCGTCCGTGGGTTGAGGGCATCGAACAGCTCGTCGAGCTGCACGCCGCTCGTGGTCGCGGTCGTGGGAAGCGTCGCGTCCTCGGGCAGTGTCGGCGTGCTGTTCGGGCCGGGAGTCAGTGTGATGTAGCGGTTGGCGACGCCGGCGAGCGAGGGCGAGCGGACCTGCGCTGTCGTGCCCTCGTGCAGCGGGCCGATCGAGCTGTTGACGACGATCGTCACGTCGGCCTGTTCGTTTGCGGTGAGTGAGATGCCCCGGACCGATCCGACGGGTATCCCCCCGACCTCGACCTCGTTGCCCGTGGCCAGCTGGCTCGCGTCGAGGAACAGCAGGTGGTACGTGTACAACGCGCCGCTGTCGAGGATGATGTAGGCGACGATCAGGACGATGACGGCGAGGGTGCCGACGGTCGCGATTCGGACGGGGTTCGGACGTCGCGGGCGGCCCGTTGGCTTCGCGAGCTCGGCCCGCAGCGTCGGCGCCGAGACGGTCGGCTGAATGGTCACGACCTCACCGTCCGAGCAGGTAGTTGAGCAGCTCGTTCGACGCGCTCGGGTCGGCCGCGTGACGGACCGCCGCGGACACGACGGATGCCACGGCGCTTGCCGTCGCTGCGCCCGTCCCGTGCAGGTTGGCGGTGCAGTCGGTGTTGACAGGCGTCAGGTTGTAATTGATGCAGGAGCCGGTGATGCGCAGGAACGCACGTAAGAAGTGGCCGTAGCTGTCGTAGCCGTTCGTGGCGAGCGACGTGCGGAAGATGAGATGCAGTAGGTCGCTCAGCCCGCCGCGCCGCCGGACGCTCTGCAGCAGGGTGGCGGCGTTGGAAGCCAGCGGTGTCGCGGCGGCGCCCAGCGACGAAAGCTGGCGCAGCAGGGGCGTCGAGGCCGTGAGCGCCTCGCTACCTTGCTGCGCCGTTGGGCCGAGGCCGGTTACGAGCGCCGTGCCGCCACTGGCGAAGGGCGCGAGGTGGGTCACGGCGCCGTTGATCGCCGGCGAGGCGATGGCCAGGTTCGCGAGCGCGGGGTTGGCGCGAACGCTCAGCGTCGAGAGCGCTCGCAAGGTCGGCGTCAGGCTGGCCAGGAACGTCGGCAGCCGCACAAGCGCCTGGCCGAGCGCCGCCCGGTGGGCGGCGGCCACGCCGACCACTGGAGCGGCCGAGGCGATCGCGTCGGCAAATTGGCGACGAGCCGGGGCGAGCCCCCGTACGACCACGTTCGCCTCGCCGGCCAGCCGAGACAGAACCGAGTCCTCGGAGGCGAGGATGGTGAGCACGCGATCGAGCGAGCCGAGCGCCGGGTCGGCGCGCTGCACCACCTCCTCCAGGGCCTGCCCGTTGCCGGCGAGGCCAACGCCGAGCTCGTTGACGACGATGGTCAGCCGCTGCGCGTAGGGCAGACGGGCGATGTCCCCGATGAGGTCGAGACTCACTGGACTTGACGTCTGCGCGACGGGCAACAGACGTTGACCGGCACCCGGCGATCCGCTCGGAACGACGGGCAGGGGCGGAGGGGCCGGAATACCGGCAACATGCGGCCGCGTCGGCGCACAATCCACAAACATCTCCCCCACGAGCGATTGCGGGCGAATCGCGCAGGTGGCGTTGGTCCGGAAGTCATGAAAGGCGGGATTGGTGATGTGCAGCTCGACGGCCGCGTGATGGCGGTCGGGGGTGAGGCTCACCGACGCGACCGACCCGACGTCGACGCCCGCGATCCGGACGTCCTCGCCAGCGACGACGTTCCCGGCGTCGTCGAAGATGGCGCGGACTTCATACGCCGGCGGTCCACCATGAATCGCGACCAAAACGGCGACCAGCGCACACACGATCCCGAAGGCGGCCCACCGCGCCACGCGGCGCGCAGACTGCCTCATCCAGGTGCTGAGCGGTCGCTGCCGCTGTCGTCGCGACGATGCTGGCGGGCGCCGACCATCGCTCGCGGCGTCGCCGCCGCGTCGCTGAGCTTCTCCTTCCCGCACGGCGCAGAACCCTACCGTACGGTATTGTTAATCAGGGATTATCCCTGACGGGGCGCAGCCCGCGTCGCCGCGGGCGCGGACGCCAATCCGGTGCCGTCGGTGGTGAGCGGCGCCTCGGGGGCGGTGGAGTGCAGACGCGCGTCTGAGGTGGCGCCACAGGGGACGACGAGCCTGTACCGCCGCGAGTCGCCCGCGGCGGCACAGGGCGGACTTCTCAGGCGAGCGCTGTCCGTCGCTTCGCTATTACCCCTGCGCGAAGTTCGGCTGTGGTCGGGACCGGGCTGAGGCCCCATTCGTAGAGCTGGCGCCGGTCTTCCAGCCAGGGTGGAAGCATGAGGGTGTCCCCCATGTGTTGCGGGTCGGCCTCGCCGAGTTCGAATCCGGGCCCGCCGAACTCGGCGATTTCGAACAACACTCCGCCCGGCTCGGTGAAGTAGGCGGAGCGGAACCAGTAGCGGTCGACGACGCCGGTGGCCTTCGGATCGATCGGCTTGGAAAGTTCCGCCCAGTCTTCGAGGTCGGCGGGGTCGCAGGACCACGCCACGTGCTGGACGCAGCCGCCGCCGAACGAGCGTCGCTCAGGGGGTGCGGGGTCGATCGCGTACCAGCCGCCGCGTCGTGGCCCGCGAGCCTCGTACCGCCCGTCGCTGCCCATCGGCGCGAAGTTGAGCGTGTCGGTGAGAAACCGCAGACTTGCCTCCTTGTCGGTGGCGAATGCGCGCACGCCATCAAGCCCCTGCAGGGCTAGCTCGGCGGGGATCTCGGGGGACTCGCCGATGAGCGGGGGGTCGTCGGTGTGAACGATGGCAAGCTCGTGATCAAGCCCTTCCCGATCGGAGAAGCGCAGCGAGGTTTCGCCGCGCTCGGTCGGGATGTCCTCGTCGGAGAGTCGCCGCTCCCAGAAGTCGAGCGCCTCGCTCGAGCCAACTCGCCAGACGATGCGATGTACGTTCCCGGCGCCGGCGCGCCCGTGGGGCCTGCCCCGGTATTCGAAGAAGCTGATGTTGTTGCCGTAGCTGGCGCGCTCGTCGCCGTAGAAGAGGTGGTAGTTCGTCATATCGGTCTGGTTGATCGACTTCTTGACGATGCGCAGACCGAGCACACGGACGTAGAAATCCGCGTTGCTGGGCGCGTCCGCGGTGATGCACGTAACGTGATGGATGCCGTCGAGCTTCATCTCGTTCTCCCGTCAGGGTTTGCGCCGAACAGGTCCGGCTCTTGCGCGACCTTACCATACTGCATGGTATTGTCCTGCGGATGCCGAGGAGGGTGACTGAGGACCAGAGGCAGTGACGCACCGCTGCGGACTCTCGACGCGCGTCGGTGCGGCGACGGGCGGGCTGGAGCGCTCCGCCGGAGCGCGCTGTGGGTTTGAGAGTGCCCCGGGCGCGGTGCCTTGGACGCCTTGCTCGCAACCCCGATGTGGTCGGTGCGGATGTTCGCGCGACGACCGAAGGCGAGATCCGAAAACCGACACGAGGAGGAGATCCATGCGCAAGAGTTTCGTAGCAGCACTGATGGCGATGGCGGTAATCGCGCTTCAGGTGCCCGCCGGGGCATCGGCGGACGAGCAGTTGTCCCTGGCTCCGCAGGTCAGCGGAACCCCCGGGGGGCCAGGCGCGATCGCCATCACCCTGAGCGACACCAGCACGACGGGTGGCCTGCCCGCACCGATCACTGGCGCGTTCGCCGCGTACCTTCCGCACGGGCCCACCTACGACTTCACCGCGTTCCCGACGTGCTCGGTGACGATCATCCAGGCCGCCATCGGCTCGGCGCCGAATTGTCCTGCCCACTCGCTGCTGGCCACGGGCTCGGCGGCCGTGGGCGCGTCGATCGGGGGGACGCCGTTCAACGAGACGGCGGCCGTGAGCGTGTACCTCGTGCAGAAGAGTCCACTCACGGTCGAGTTCTGGGGCAACGGCACCCAGCCGGTCGCCGAGACACTCCAGTTTCCGGGAACCGCCACGGCTGCAGCCACTCCGTACGCTTACAAGCTGTCGCTCAACGTCCCGATCATCGCCACGGTCCCGGGGGGGCCCGATGGATCCGTGCTGTCGGTCAGCCTCAAGCTCGCCCAGTCGATGAAGGTGGGGCGAAAGACCGTCAGCCTCATCACGCTTCCGAAGCGATGCTCGGGCTCGTTTCATTGGGGCGCGCAGGCCTCCTTCCAGGATGGAACCACCGCGATGACCAGCACGGCGACGGCCTGTCGCTGATCGCCGCTGGGCCGCGTCGCCGGTCGGGGCGTGAGCTACCGATCGGCGACGCCGGCGGGCACGGATGACGGCCGCGCCTGCCCGCTTGACTTCTGGCGGCGCTCAGCGGGTCTGCATCGCGCAGCGGAGCTTCCCATTCGCTGCCCACGGGGCGGCCGCGTCACCCGCTGCAGACTCTTCTCGACGGATTACACCGGCCGCAGGATGAGCGGCATTCCGCCGATGGGCCCGATGGTCGGCTGCTGACGGATGCGCAGCTGATAGTCGGGGGCAAGATCCACGTCAAAGCGCGAGATGATCGTCGATACGATCGCCCGAATCTCGAGCTGCCCAAAGCGCATCCCAATGCACGTCCGCGAGCCGGCGCCGAAGGGCACGTACTGGCCCTTTGCCATCGTGGCCTTGCGACTGGCCTCGAACCGCGCGGGGCGGAACGCGAACGGCTCCTCCCAGATACCGGGCAGGTGGTGACTGGCCCAGGACGAGTAGATGACGTTCGCGCCGCCGGGGACCTGCACGCCACAGACCTCGAACGGCGCGAGCGAGCGGCGCGGACCGACCCAGGCCGGTGGGTAGAGTCGCAGTGTCTCATCAAGCACCTGCTCGAGCGTCGGAAAGCGCTCGCCCATCAGATCCGCGGCCGTCGCTGGCCCGGAGAGTTGAGCCTGCTCGCGGCGCAGGCGTGCGATCCACTCGGGGTGGCGCGCCAGCTCGTAGAACAGGAACGACACGGTCGAGGTCGTCGTGTCGTGTCCGGCGAACAGCAGCGTGATGACTTCGTCGCGCACCTGCCGGTCGGTGAGCCGAGTCCCCGCCTCGTCGGTGGCGTCGAGCAACAGACTCATGAGATCCTCGCCGGTCGTTCCCGATGCGCGCCGGCGCTCGATCTCGCGGTAGATGACCTCATCGATCCGCTTGCGCGCGCGTTGCATCCGCGCCCACGGCGTCCGTGGTCCGCGCAGCATCTGCTTGGGCATGTCGTGTGAGTAGAAGCTCAGGCCTTCCTCAAACAGCGTGGCGAGATCGGCCCGCCCGACGTCGGGGTCGTCCGGGTCAAGGCCGAGGAGCGCGAGCATCGCGATGCGCAGGGCGAGCCGCCGCGTCCAGCTGTACAGGTCGATCTGACCACCGGAGAGCCCCTGGTCCACGGCTGCCTGAACCTCGCGGTCGATGACGTCGTACGCCGCGAGGATCCGCTCGCGATGGAACATCGGGAGCATCACCTTGCGCGACCAGCGGTGGAAGTCTCCGTCGACGGTCAGCAGACCGTCTCCGAGCAGCGGGATGAGGTTACCCATGGAGCCCTCACGCCAGCTGAAGTTCTGGGCGTTGGCAACGAGGAGGTGGTGGTTGGCCTCCGGGCCGAGGAGCGCCACGACGTTGGTCGAGAGCAGCCGCAGCGTGAAGACCGGGCCGAAGCGGGCATAGTTGCTGAGCAGCAGACCAAGCGGGTCGCTCAGCATGCGCGTCGCGCGCCGAGGATCAAACGACGTCGCGCCCGGTGGGAACGGCACGGTGTTGCGGTGCGCGTTGCGCAGGTCGGTGAGCATCGGCCTGAGCGGATTCGTTGACTGTGGCGGCGGGCTTTGCAGTGTGGTGGGTGCCACGGGCTCTCCCTCTCGTCTTATCTGGATGCGGCGCGGCGCTAGAGCAGGCTGTGAGCTCGCAGCCAGGCCATGCTCTGAGCCACAGAGCTCCGCAGTGGCTCTTTCTGATCCGGCCCGAGGTAGTAATGGTTCGCACCCTCGATTGTCACGGCGGTCTTATCGGGATGGGGAATCGCTTCGTACAGCGCGCGCGTGTAGCCGGGCGTGCAGATCTCATCTGCCGAGTTGGTCACGAGGAGCGTCGGGACATCGAGCTGGGCGGCGGCCCGAATGCCGTCCGCCCTGGCGTCGTCGATGCTCCATTGAGACAGCCAGCTGCGCAGCGTGGAGAAGCGAGCGAGGCCGGCGGGACCGTCGTTGACGAGCCGGGGGTCACCCAGGAACGACACACCGGGAGCTCGATCGTTGGGATCGATCGCCGGATCGAGCCAGCGCGGGTCGGCCATCGTTCCGCGGACCACGAACCCACGCTCGGCGTTCGGCTCGCCGGCGCGGCGCAGTCGCTCAAGCTCGGCCTTCACCCACGCGGTGATGCGGCGATTACGCGCCCGCTGTTCCAATCTGAACAGATTCACGAACTCGGGCGTGTACGGCGCGTGCGGTCCGTCCTCCGCGTACAGGTCGAGGCTGGATTCGCGGTCATCGGGACGCGACTCGTCGCGTATCGACGGGTCGAGCGAGTCGACGAGCACCCGATGACGGCTCGGATGCGCGGCGACAAGCATCACGGCGTCGGCAGGGGTGAGTGCGGCGGAGACGAGGTCCACCGGATCGCCGGACGGAGTCTCCGTGATCGACGGCCGGCACGCCTGCTGTTGATAGAACAGCGAGAGCGCTCCGCCGCCCGACCAACCGGCCAGCACGAACCGCTCGTATCCGAAGCGCTGGCGGGCGTCGGCGATCGCCTGACCGAGGTCGATTGCCACCTTCTCCATGATCAGCGCCGAGTCGGTGCCGCGATAACGACTGTTGCAGTAGATCACGTGTGCGCCCGCCCGGGCGATCGCCTGCACATACGGCAGGAATGCGCCGCCCCCGATCGGGTGCATGAACACGAGCGCGGTACGGCTGTCCACGCCGCGCGGGACGATGCGGTGGGACTCGAGGAACACGAAGCCCTCGACGCCCCCGTATGTCTCCTTGAAGCGCGCGTCGTCGGCGAAGATGATGCCGTAGACCTCATGCGCCACCTCGTGGCGAACTGCCGTCTGAGCCATGTTGCCATACTAGCGGGTACGGTCCCGAAGCGACGGCGGCCGCGCATCCAAGCCGCGGTCCCTGCCGTGCCGAGCCGCGAGCGCACCAGGCGAGCCGCCGAGGCAGCATGCCCGGGCCTCCGCGTCTAGGCGGTGAGAATGTCGACCAAGGCAGCGACCTGCTTGCGGTCCAGTTGGCCCGCTTCCGACCCGGCAAGAATCCAGCCCATGCCAGCGTAGAACAGCGCGCTGGCTCGTAATTCGGCCTGGACGTCGTCGAAACCGAGCTCGCGATAGGCCTCGCGCTCGACGTCGAGAATCCAGCGATCCGACTGGGCGAGCATCTCGCGAACCCTGCGGTTCGTGCGCGCCCATTCACGCGAGGCCCGCTCCAACCGCCAGTACCGGGGGTCGACGACGAGCTCGGTGAGTGCGGCCAGCCGCTTCCGCGGTGGGAGTGCGGCGAGCCCGTCCAGGTAGTGCTTCAGGCCGGAGCGATCGCGGCACCACTGATCGGCCACGGCAACGAGGAATGCTGCGAGATCCTCGAAGTGCCAGTAGAAGCTTCCCTTTGTTACTCCAAGCTGCTGGGCCAGTCGGTCGATCTTGACCGCCGCGAGGCCCTCGTCGCCGACGAGCGTCAGCGCCGCCTCCACCCAATCGGCGGCGCCAAGCCGGCCTGAGCTGGAACGCGCGGAACTGGCTGCGACCGCCATGTCGTTAGTTTGCCACATTGCCCCGACCCACAGTTGGTGCAGCCATACTATGCAGTATGGTATCCCTGTGCCTGTGTCACGCATGCGGCTGACTGCGCCCCGCGTTCTCGGTATCGGCGGTTCCGTTCGTCCAGGCTCGGCAAGCGAGCTCGCGCTGCGCGTCGCCGCCGAGGCTGCGGCGCACCACGGCGCCGACGTGAGACTCATCACTGGCTCGGCCCTGGACCTGCCGATGTACGGCAGCCTCGCGGCCGCGTCGGATCCGCACGCCGCGGATCTCCTCGAGGCGTTGCGCGCGGCCGACGGCTTGCTTCTTGCGACGCCCGCGTATCACGGCTCGCTGTCGGGGATGCTCAAGAACGCGCTCGACTACGTCGAGGAGCTACGCGGCGACGAACGCGTGTACCTTGACGGCGTCGCCGTCGGCTGCATCGCGGTCGCGGCGGGGGGGCAGGCCGCGGTCACGACGCTGCAGACGATGCGAACGATCGTGCATTCGTTGCGTGGCTGGCCTACCCCGCTTGGCGCCGCGCTCACCACGGGCCCACCGGGCTCGTGGCCTCCCGACGGCCCGGGCGCTGAGCAGCTCGCTCTCGTCGGCCAGCAGGTCGCGACGTTCGGCGGTCGCGCGGAGCGTCGCGCCCTGCAGTCCCTGCACTCCAACTGATCGATCAAACGCCACCAACGGAGGAAATATGGCCACGGCCGAACCGGTCCATCACGACGTGACAGGTGCCGCGCAAGCGCTCGCGTCCCGGCTGGGTGAGCGCGCGGAGGAAGCCGAGCATCTGCGACAGCTTCCTTCGGCGACGCTGCGCGACTTTGAGGCCTCCGGGCTCGGCGAGCTCCTCGTCCCCCGCCGATGGGGAGGGCAGGAGGCGTCAGTCGGCGACTTGCTTGACGCGGCCCGAACGCTCGGTCGCGGATGCACCTCGAGTTCGTGGGTGCTCACGTTCTTCACGCTGCACGCGTGGATCGCCGCGCTCTACCCCGAGGAGGCACAACACGAGCTTCTCGGCGGTGACGAGCCATTTCTCGCCGCGGCGCCGCTCGCGCCGACGGGACGCGCCGTGCCTGACGGGGATGGGTACCGCGTGAGCGGGCGTTGGGCGTGGGCCTCGGGGATCATGCACAGCAACTGGGTGATCACGGGAGCAATCGCGGGACCCGACGAGGCCGCGTATCCGGCGCTGGTTGCGATGCCGAGAGAGGCGATCCAGGTCGAGGACACGTGGTTCACGAGTGGCATGTGCGCGACTGGCAGCAGCGACGTGATCGCGGAGGATGTCGCCGTGCCCGCGCGTCACGTGCTCGCGCTTCGGGACGTGTTCGGCGGCACGACGCCCGGGGCGGTGAGCAATCCGTCGGCCCTGTATCGGTGGCCGCTTGTCCCGCTGCTCGCGCTGAGCGCGGCGATGCCGGCGCTCGGCGCCGCCGAGCGCGTGCTGGATGCGTACACCGAGCGCGTCGGGGTGCGCGTCGCCGCCTATACCGGCACCACCCAGCGAGAACGGCCGGCGGCGCAGATGCGCCTCGGGCAGGCATCGGTGCGCCTGGAGGCAGCGCGGGCGCTCACCCATGCCACGACAGAACGTCTGCAACAGATAGCCGAGCGGGGAGAATCGGTCCCGTACTCCGCGCGGGTCACGGCTCGGCTCGCGGCCGGCCACGTCGTGCTTGAGTCTCGGCGCGTGATCGATCTGCTTGTCGAGGCCAGCGGAGGCGGCGCGCACTTCATGTCCGCGCCGTTTCAGCGCGCCCAGCGCGACGTCAACACCCTCGCGGGCCATGTCGTCTTTGACTATGACGTGTCCACCGAGCTAGTGGGCGCGCAGGCCGTGGGCCTCGCCCCTCCGCCGGCGGCACTTGTATGAGTCGCGCAGCGCGGTGTGGCAACGATCCGTCCGGCACGGACACGATGACCGCAGCAGCCGAGCGTGTGCTGTGGGTAGAGGCCAGTCCGAAGCGAGAGCGCTCGCTGTCGTCGGCATGCGCACTGGCGTATCTGGACGGCCTGCGCGGCGCAGTGCCGGGCACGGCCGTCGAACACCTGTGCGTGTGGGACGATGGCGCCGTTGCGCCGTTCGCTCGTGACGAGGCGATCGCGAAGTTTGCGCCGATCTTCGGTGAGGAGCGCACTCCCGAGCAGACGACCTCGTGGAAGCGCGTCGAGGAAGAGATCGCCCGGGTGAAGGCGTTTGATCGGCTCGTTGTTTCGTCCCCCATGTGGAACTGGAACATCCCGTACGCGCTCAAGCACTGGTTCGACGTCATCTGTCAGCCATTGCTCTCGTTCACGATCGACGAGCGTGGCCGTCACGTCGGGGTGCTTGGCGTGGGCGCGCGTGCGCAGCTGTTACTCACGCGTAGCAGCGCCTACGACGGGAGGCATCCGGAGATGATCGACTACCAGAGGCCGTACCTCGAATACATGCTGTCTCTGCTCGGCTACCAGCTCGACGAGACGTTCATTGTCGAGCCGACGACGCGTTGGCCACCGCAGGAGCGACAGCGGCTCTGGGACAGCGTCACCGAGGACGCACGAGCCCGCGGACGCTGCGCCGCCGAGGCGGCCGCCACCGCCCCCACGGCCTGAGTTGTCAGCGGCCGCAGGGGCCGCCGGTTACCAGCGACCGCGCGCGAACGCAGCCACGATGACCCGCTGGAGGATCCGCGTGCGGCGTTCGTCGTTGGGAAACATGTGCGGCTCACGCTTGCCGTAGACGCGAGTGACCATGATCGACTGAACCCTGCAGTACTTGCGAATCCCGTCGGCTCCGTGACGTGTTCCGATTCCGCTCGCCTTCCACCCACCCATCGGCAGCTCCAGGAGCGCGTAGTTGGCGACCGCGTCGTTGACGCACACCGCGCCAGCGCGCAGGCGCCGGGCGACCTTCTCCGCGCGGGAGCGGTCGCGGCCGAAGACGCTCGCTGAGAGGCCGTATGGGGAGTCGTTGGCACGTAGGATCGCCTCTTCCGCGTCGGCGACGCGCATAATCGGGAGCGTCGGTCCAAACGTCTCCTCGCGCATGCACAGCATGCTGTGGTCGACGTCGAGCAGGAGCGTGGGGACGCACCACTGACCGCGGCCGGGAAGGGTGACCGCGGGCTGTATCGCTCGCGCGCCGCGGAGCAGCGCGTCCTCGACGTGGCGCTTGACGATATCCACCTGCGCCGGCGTGGTCATCGAGCCGACCTCCTGCGTTCCCGGGTGCGTCCCCGACCCGACGCGAAGCGCGCGCACCTTGGCGCTGACCCGCTCGACGAACTCATCATAGATCGAGCGATCGACGTATACCCGCTCGATGCTGATGCACGTCTGCCCGGCGTTGAGCATCGAGTAATAGACCGCGTGGTTCGCCGCCCGCTCGGCGTCGGCGTCGGCGAGCACGATCATCGGATCCTTGCCACCGAGCTCGAGCGATACCGGGGTGAGCGATTGGGCCGCTCGCTCCATGACGGCCTGCCCGGTCGCCGTGGAGCCGGTGAACATCACCATGTCGCTTTCGTCGACGACTGCCGCTCCCGTGTCGGCGTCGCCGGTCACGACCTGGAGAACACCCTTGGGAAGCCCGCATTCGCGCATCCCCTCGGCGAGGAGCATCGAGGTCAGCGGGGTGAACTCCGACGGCTTGAGCAGGACGGCATTCCCGGCGGCGAGGGCGGGGATTGCGTCGCCGAAGGAGTTTGCCAGCGGATAGTTCCATGGGCCGATGATGCCGATGACGCCCTTCGGCTCATAGCGCACCACCAGCCGACGCGCGCGGTTCAGCAGCGAGACCGGCCGGATATGCTCGTCAGCGAGGTACCGCCTGCCGTGCTTGGCCCAGAACCCGAGGGCGATGAGCCCGTAGGACCAGTCGGCGTTCTGCGCATCCTCGTAGGTCTTCCCGGTCTCGGACATGATTGTCGTCATCACGCGTTCGCGGTTGTCGGCGAGCCAGCGCTGCGTGCGCCGCAAGATCGCGGCCCGACGCTCGAAGCCGAGCGCCGCCCACATGGGCTGCGCGCCGCGGGCGATGGCGGCGAGCTCGCGCACGGCGTCGGCGTCGAGATTCGCGACCTCGCCGATCGGCCCGCCGGTCGACGGGTTGCTGACAGTCAGCATGGCGGGGCGAGTGGGCGAAGCATGCGATCGATTGGCGGTGGGGGGCATGGGGGCGAATAGTGGATAGCCGGGCGCGGCGTCGGTGGCGGAGCATACTAGATAGTATGGTTGGCGGTCATGACCGGAGGGCAGAACACGGTCCTCGTGCGGGGCCCGCTAGACCTCTCGGCCGAGTGGCTGACGGGCGTGCTTGCGCGAGAGGACGTCATTCCCGAGCACGCTCGCGTGGTGAGCTTCGCCACCAGCCCGATCGGAACGGGGCAGATGAGCGAGAGCCACCGCGTGGCGCTCGAGTACGGCGACGGGTGCGCTGGTCCGGCGAGCGTTGTGCTGAAGGTGGCGGCCTCCGATCCGACGAGCCGCGCCACGGGAGCGGGCCTTGGCGCGTACATCAAAGAGGTGCGCTTCTACCAGTCCGTCGCGCCTGGCCTCGGTGACGTCGTGGCTCGGTGCCACGATGCGGTCGCTGACCGGGAGAGCGGCTGGTTCACACTCATGCTCGAGGACCTTGCGCCGGCGCATCCCGGCGATGAGGTGGTGGGAGCGACAGCTCGGCAGGCTCGGGTGGGCGTTGAGGCGCTCGCGAAGATCCAGGCCCGACACTGGGACGATCCACACCTCGCCGCCACGCGCTGGCTCAACGCCCCTTCTCCGCTCAACCAGACACTGCTGTCAAGTCTGTTGCCGCGCTTCGCGGAGCGCTACGCCGAGCGAATAAGCGGTGAGCATCTCGAGGTCGCGGAGCGGTTCGTGCCCCGACTCGACGCGTGGCTCGCAGCGGAGCGGGGCCCGCGGGCGCTTCAGCATGGCGACTTTCGCCTCGACAACTTGCTCTTCGCGCCCGACACCAGCGAGCGGCCCGTGGTCGCCGTTGACTGGCAGACAGCGTTCTTTGGGTCAGCGATGCACGATCTCGCGTACTTCCTCGGCTGCAGCCTGCCAGTCCTGGCGCGCCGCGCCGAGGGCGAGGCCTTGGTGCGTCGCTATCACGAGTGTCTCGTCGACGCCGGGGTCCGCGCCATGTCGTTCGGTGAGTGCTTCGAACGCTACCGTGGCATGGCGTTTGGAGGGTTGCTCATGTCGGTGGCCGCGGCAATGCTCGTTGAGCGTACCGACCGTGGCGATGACATGTTCATGACGACGTTCTCGCGCCACGCGCAGCATGCGATCGATCTCGACGCGCTGTCACTGCTTCCTCCCCCATCGTCTCCCCGTGCGCTCGGGCCGGCGCCGGCAGACGAAGGCCGCCACGAGGCCGACGAAGCCCCCCTCTGGAATGAGTCCTGGTACTTCGACTTCGCAACCTCGAGCGACGGACTGGGCGGGTATACACGCATCGGGCTGTATCCCAATCGCGGCGAGGCTTGGATGACCCTCGCTCTGGTGCGCGCGGGCGGCCCGACGGTACGCATCGTCGACCTCGAGGCCCCGCTTCCCGCCGGCGACGAGCTTCGGGCGGAACACGCGGGTGGGTTCGAGGCGCGCCACATCTGCGAGGAGCCGCTGCGTCGCTTCACCGTGACGGTCAACGGCACGGGTGAAAGCTTCGCCGATCCGGCCGCGATACTCCGCGGCGAGCAGGGGTCGCCGACCCCGATCTCGCTGGAGCTCACATGGGAGACGGATGGCGCTCCCTACCAGTACCGAGGGATGACTCGATATGAGATCCCCTGCACCGTGTCCGGAACCGTCACGATCGACGGGCAGACCACGACGATCGCCGGCACCGGACAGCGCGATCACTCCTGGGGCGTGCGGGACTGGTGGCAGCTCGATTGGGTCTGGTGCGCCGCCCACCTCGACGATGGGACGCGACTACAGTGCACGGAGGCGCGCCTTCCTGGACGTCCGTCGCCGGTGATGGGCTACATCCAACCGGCGGACGGACGAGTCCTCGAGCTCGCGACAGCCACCTCCAGCGAGACGACCGCGGTATCGGGACTGGTGACGGAGGCCCAGCTCACGCTGCCAGAGTTACAGCTCGCCGTTCGCCCGCTCGCCCATGGACCGCTCATCCTCGATGCCGATGATGGGCGCCGTACCTTCTTCGTGCGCTCGCTGTGCCGTTTCACGACGCCGGACGGGCGCAGCGGTCTCGGCTGGGCTGAGTGGAACCACAATCAGCGGTCGCCAGGCGCGAGCCGCTGAGACATACCGGCGACGCGGCCCTCCCTCGCCCACCCCGCTCGATCGCGGAGGTCGGGGGACGGCGCCCGTCACGACAATACCGTATGGTATGGCCCATGACGGATACGGTTGTGCTGCCAGTCGCGGCGCTACGCGTCGAGGGTGAATCGCTGCCGTGCGAACAGGCCCCCGTCTTCGATCCCGCTCACCGCGGAGCCATCGTCGGGCATGTCGCTCTCGCGGGTCCCGCTGAGGTCGACCTTGCCGTAACGAGCGCCCACCGCGCCCAGCCCGGCTGGGCGGCGCTCTCGCCGCACGAACGGGCCGCCGTCCTCGGTGCCGCAGCGATGCGCACCGCCGAGGGGCTGACCGAGCGCGCCGCGCTGCTCACACGCGAAATGGGCAAGACGATCTGGGAGTCACAGCTCGACGTCGCGGCCGGCCCGTACCTCCTGCACGTCGCCACCCGCCTTGCCGACCGGCTCGCGGAGGAGCAGCGAGTCGAGAATAGGCGTGGCACGTTCGTGCGCCGGCGACGGCCGAAGGGTGTCGTCGCGGCTCTCGTACCGTGGAATGCGCCCGTCGTCCTCGCGCTCAACGGGATCGCGCCAGCGCTCGTGGCGGGCAACACGGTGGTGGCGAAGCCGTCAGAGCTCGCCCCGCTCGCGCTGTCCGAGACCCTCGCGGTTCTTGCGGACGAACTGCCCGCGGGCGTCGTCAACGTATGTCCTGGGGCGGGCCCGACCGGAAGGTTGCTCGCCGAGCATCCACTCGTGCGACACGTTCTGCTCACCGGAGGGTCGGCGGCGGGTCGCGCCGCGATGCACGCGGCATCGACGCATCTCGCCGGTGTGACGCTCGAACTTGGTGGCAACGACCCGGCGATCGTCCTCGACTCGGCGACGATCACCGACGAGCTGGTCGAGGAGCTCCGTGACGCCGCATTCGCGTGCTCGGGGCAGGTGTGCTTTGCCGCCAAGCGCCTGTATGTCCACGTCAGCCGGCGCGACGAGCTGGTGGCGCGCCTCAGCGAGGCGATCGACGAGATCGTCGTGGGAGACGGCCTGGACCCGGAGTCGACGATGGGTCCGGTCATCGACGACCGCGCATTGGCGCGGCTCACCGATCTCGCGGCGCGGACGCGCGCGGCCGGCGCCATCGTGAGAGAGCTGGGCAGGCCCCGCCGGTCCGACACGCTCGCGAACGGTAGCTTCATGTTGCCGCATCTCGTCGAGGACGTGCCGCACGACGCCGAGATCGTCGCCGTCGAGCAATTCGGTCCCATCTTGCCGGTCGTTCGATTCGATCGCGAGGAGGACGTGATCGCGATGGCCAACGACACCGAGTACGGGCTGTCGGCGTCCCTGTGGAGCGACGACATCGAGCACGCCATCGAAGTCGGCCGTGGGATCGAGTCGGGCACGGTGTTCATCAACGTTCACCGCGCCGGAGCCAGCGACCACCACACGCCGTTCGGCGGCATGAAGGCAAGCGGCGTCGGGCGCGTCAACGGTTGGGCGGGGGTCGAGGAGGTGACCGAGACGCAGATGCTGATCCATCGCGCCGACGCCGCTGCTCTGCCCCGTCGGCCGGCCTCGTCGGACCAGCGCGGAATAGTCGCTTCTGGTCGCCACCAGCCCCGCTGGTGCGAATCCGCGTCTCGTAAGCCGGCTGCACACGCCCGGAGGGGCCACCTGAACCGGTGGCCCCTCCGTGCGCGTCATCAGACGACCTGTTGAGTCGACCGCGTCAATCCGAACGGTCTCTGCGCCCCTCTGCGATCACGGCGACGAGGATGGCGGAGCGATCGCGAGCGTGTAGGGGTTGTTCGGACCGGAGAGCAGCAGCGTGAAGGCGCCGCCCAGCAGCCCACCGAGGAACCCATGACAACCGATGCTCG
The DNA here is from genome assembly GCA_963819075.1 of uncultured Solirubrobacterales bacterium. GTDB lineage: Bacteria > Actinomycetota > Thermoleophilia > Solirubrobacterales > Solirubrobacteraceae > CAVQBJ01. Next base: position 251,545 of record CAWFUP010000006.1, on the reverse strand, counting down.
GGAACGTGATCGTCCCGCTGAACTTCAACCCCGACAGCAGCGACAGCGCCGGCTCGGTGATGCTGAGATTCAGTGCGATCGGCGACTTGGTCGAGCACGACAGCGGCAGGGTGAATCCGAACAGCCCAACCGACGTGACGGCCAGATTCGCCTTCGCGGACACGGTGATGTCGACGTCGGCTGGGTTCTTCGCGTCGGGATAGATCGTCCCCGTGGCGGTCCCGACCTCGGTGAGGTCGAGCCCCGCCGAGGCGCTCAGCCCGAACAGGCTGAGCGTCGCCGTGAACGGCGGCACCGTCAGCTGACCGCTCAGGGTGTGCGTCGTCAGGTCTGCGATTCCGTTGAAGCGACTGCCAGCGGGCACGCTAAGTGACTGGTTCAGCTTGTGTGCCGTGATCGTCCCACTTACGTCCCAGTTGTCGAACGGGACCACCGCATCTGACGTGGTCGTTGTCGTACTGCTCGGCGTCGTGGTGGTCGTCGTGCTGCTCGTCGTCGTCGTGCTGCTCGGCGTCGTCGTCGTCGTAGTGGTTGTTGATGCCTGGATGGGGATCGTGGCGAGCACGACACCGGCCGGCGCGGTGCAGTCGATCGGGAATGGTCCGATCTTCGAGCCGGTACTCGTCGTGGCGCCAACCGAAGCGACCAGACCGCTACCCGTGGACGTGTTAGCGCTCGTGAACGCGGGGCTGGAGTCAAGCGTGATCGACATGCTGCTGGCACCTGCGCTCGCCGTCCCTGCCGCAAGCGTCAATGTTCCCGACGACGGCACCGTCGCCTGCAGGCCCTGACCACTGACCAGCGCCAACGGTCCAAACGGAATCGGCGCTGCCGCGAGGTTCGCGGTGCTCTGCGACGAGCCCGTGATGTCGAACGGCACCTGCGTCACATTCCCCGACGCCGTCACCGCGCCCAGCAACGTAAACGCACCAACCAAGTTCGGCGGGACCGTCAACGTTGTCGCCAGATTCGTCAACGTCACCGCATCACCAGGAGCGACCGACGCCGGCGCATCACCCTTGATCTCGACACCCAACGAAGCCGGAACATTCAATTCCGTAGGCGCCGCCAAACACGACAACGTCGTCGTCACATCAAAAGGCGCCACCCCCGACGCCGCACTCGACGACGCCGGCGACGCCACAGCAATAAGCCCAGCAGCCAACACGGAAGCCGGCGACAACGCCGCGAACCACCGCCAAAAAACCCCGCTCCTCATAACCACACCCTCTCCACTTGATGTATACAGCGTGTTTACCCCACAGCATTGCCACCCTACCATACAGTGCGGTATGGCGCTCCGACTAACGTGTGCGGCGAAGAGCGTTGTGAGTGAGTTACTGCCGGTCAGCCTGAGCACGACGAAGGGCCCGCCCCATTGGGAGCGGGCCCTTCGCTGGGTCGGGGGGATTCCCGACCCTCGGACTAGAACCCAAACCAGCCGAATGGGAATCCGAGCCCGTGGCCGCGAGCGCGGTAGGTGAACTGGTCCGCGCCCGATGTCGGCGTCGATCCAGTCGGCGTGATGCCCACGACATCGACAGTTCCGTGGCCCGGCGGCGCAACGGCAACCATCAGATGGTTGGACACAGTGAAGAACTCCGTGCCGACGCCACCGAATTGCAGGTGCGTCACGGACTCGAGTCGGGTGCCAAAGACGAAGACGAGCGCGCCCTCCCTGCCAATGCGCGGGTAGAGCCCGAGAATCGTCGCCCCTGGCCGCGTCGTGGTGGTGGTCGTAGTCGTCGTCGTCGTGGTGGTGGTCGGCGTCGTCGTCGTAGTGGTCGGCGTCGTCGTCGTCGTAGTGGTCGGCGTCGTCGTCGTCGTAGTGGTCGGCGGCGTCGTCGTCGTAGTGGTCGGCGTCGTCGTCGTCGTAGTGGTCGGCGTCGTCGTCGTCGTAGTGGTCGGCGTCGTCGTCGTCGTAGTGGTCGGCGTCGTCGTCGTCGTAGTGGTCGGCGTCGTCGTCGTCGTAGTGGTCGGCGTCGTCGTCGTCGTAGTGGTCGGCGTCGTCGTCGTCGTAGTGGTCGGCGTCGTCGTCGTCGTAGTGGTCGGCGTCGTCGTCGTCGTAGTGGTCGGCGTCGTCGTCGTCGTAGTGGTCGGCGTCGTCGTCGTCGTAGTGGTCGGCGTCGTCGTCGTCGTAGTGGTCGGCGTCGTCGTCGTCGTAGTGGTCGGCGTCGTCGTCGTCGTAGTGGTCGGCGTCGTCGTCGTCGTAGTGGTCGGCGTCGTCGTCGTCGTAGTGGTCGGCGTCGTCGTCGTCGTAGTGGTCGGCGTCGTCGTCGTCGTAGTGGTCGGCGTCGTCGTCGTCGTAGTGGTCGGCGTCGTCGTCGTCGTAGTGGTCGGCGTCGTCGTCGTCGTAGTGGTCGGCGTCGTCGTCGTCGTAGTCGTCGGCGTCGTCGTCGTCGTAGTGGTCGGCGTCGTCGTCGTCGTAGTGGTTGTTGATGCCTGGATGGGGATCGTGGCGAGCACGACACCGGCCGGCGCGGTGCAGTCGATCGGGAATGGTCCGATCTTCGAGCCGGTACTCGTCGTGGCGCCAACCGAAGCGACCAGACCGCTACCCGTGGACGTGTCAGCGCTCGTGAACGCGGGGCTGGAGTCAAGCGTGATCGACATGCTGCTGGCACCTGCGCTCGCCGTCCCTGCCGCAAGCGTCAATGTTCCCGACGACGGCACCGTCGCCTGCAGGCCCTGACCACTGACCAGCGCCAACGGTCCAAACGGAATCGGCGCTGCCGCGAGGTTCGCGGTGCTCTGCGACGAGCCCGTGATGTCGAACGGCACCTGCGTCACATTCCCCGACGCCGTCACCGCGCCCAGCAACGTAAACGCACCAACCAAGTTCGGCGGGACCGTCAACGTTGTCGCCAGATTCGTCAACGTCACCGCATCACCAGGAGCGACCGACGCCGGCGCATCACCCTTGATCTCGACACCCAACGAAGCCGGAACATTCAATTCCGTAGGCGCCGCCAAACACGACAACGTCGTCGTCACATCAAAAGGCGCCACCCCCGACGCCGCACTCGACGACGCCGGCGACGCCACAGCAATAAGCCCGGCAGCCAACACGGAAGCCGGCGACAACGCCGCGAACCACCGCCAAAAAACCCCGCTCCTCATAACCACACCCTCTCGGTCCCCGCGGCCAATTGTTGGTCGCTTGCTGATCGCCTGCTTTGCCGACCGTACCATACAGTATTGAACGTAGGCAACCCCACGTGCCGGTGCCACCGGGATGGCAGCGCGGCCGTCAGGGTGGCCCGCCGAGTGGACTCGTCAGGCTGGATCCGCGACGATCTCGGCGAGCTCGCGCTTGAGCACCTTGCCGGTGGCGTTCTTCGGGAGGGCGTCGACGAAGACAACATCGCGCGGCACCTTGTAGCGCGCAAGGTTTCTGCGTACGTGCTCACGTACGTGCTCGGCATCGAGATCGGCTCCGGCCCGGCGGACGACGAACACCCGCAGCCGTTGCCCGAAGCGCTCGTCATCGACGCCGATTGCGGCGGCCTCGACGATTGCATCGTGACCGACGAGAAGCTCCTCGACTTCGTCGGGGAAGACATTCTCCCCGCCGGACACGATCATCGAATCGTCGCGGCCATCGATGTACAGCCAGCCGCGCCCGTCCAGGTGGCCCACGTCTCCGGAGGCGGTCAGATGACCAATGCGCCGCTTCTGTCCGCCGCCGGTGTACTGCTCGAACGGAATGGCGTTACCGACGCAGATGAGGCCAGTGCAGCCGGGCGGCAGCTCATTCCCAGCCTCGTCGACGATCCGTACCTCCGACCCGAGCACCGGAGGTCCGACGGTGTCCGGCGCTCGACGCAGGTGGTCCGGCCCGGCGATCGTGGCGATGGCTACCTCAGTGGAGCCGTAAAGGTTGTAGACGACGTCACCGAGCGTGTCCGCGGCACGGCGAGCAAGTGTGCCGCCGAGCTGTGAGCCGGCCACGAACACGATGCGTAGATCTGGCAATGCCGTCGGCGCCGAGCGAGCATCGAGCTCGTCGAGGATCCGCCGCAGGACCGACGGGACGACGATGAGCGACGACGCGCGACGGAGCGCCACTGCCTCCAGTGTCGCCGCCGCATCGAACCGCCGAGCGAGAACGATCGGTGATCCGAGGCCGAGTGCGAGCATGGCCTGGGTGAAGCCGAGCGAGTGAAAGAGCGGCGGCACGATGACGGTCGTCTCGCCGGAGCGGAACGGCACCCGCTCGAGGATGGCTCCGACGGGCGTGAGGGTCCGCGACTGTTGACGGTTGGCCCCCTTCGGTGCGCCCGTGGTGCCGCTCGTGAGGATGACGAACGACATTCGCGCCGCCGGTCTCGGCGGAGCAGCGTTCGATCCCGAGGCGATGAGGTCCTCGAGCGTGTCCGCACCGGCGAGCCCGAACGCCGTCCACCGCCCGGCCGGGCTGTCAAGGTCGGCGACGATATCGGCGAACTCTTCGTCGTAGACCAGTGCACGTACGCCCTCGCGGCGGCACGCGTCGGCAAGCTGCGGCGCGGCGAAATCCGTGTTCAGGAGTACTGCACGCGCGCCGAGCTTTGCACAGGCGAAGAACGCATCATGGAAGCCACGATGGTTGCGAACGAGGATCCCGACACCATCCTCGGGACGGAGGCCACACGATCGCCACGCGTTGGCGAGTCGATTGGATCGCTCGTCGAGATCGGCGAAGGTCACGGTACCGAGCTCGTCGTACACCGCCGGGCGCCCACCGTGGCGCAGCCGCGCGCCGACGACCGCGGCGCCAAGCGACCCATACGAGCGAGTCGCGGCGAGGAATTCGCGCGTGTCGGCAAGCGGCTGGCGCTCGAGGAAACCCGCGGCCCGGCAGGCGCGCGCCGCACGCAGCTCGTCGCGCGCTCTTCGCAGCGCGTGGCGAAGCGCCGCCGTCGAATCGCTCACGCGGCTTCCCCCGATCCCCCTGCCGCGACCGCGGACGCGGTGGCGGGATCGTGCGCCGACGCGTCGGAAGCCAGCGCCAGCGAGTCCGGTGCCGGGCACTGAGCAGACGCAGCGCCCGCATTTGCGGACGCGGGAGCGGGGGCATCCGCGTCCGCCGGTCGCGGCCAGCGCTGCCCGTCGGATAGGCCCTGCAACAGGTCGGCGGTGTCAGCTCCGACGCGCCAGCGCGCCGAGCGCCGAACCCTCCCGGGCGTACGGGAGAGCTTCGGGACGACGCCGGGCACGGGGAGCACACCGTGTACGTCGTCCGTGACCTCGATGATGAGCTCGCGCTCGCGAAAGTGCGGATCGCGTGCGATATCGGCGGCGTCGTAAACCGGCGCACAGACAACGCCTGCAGCGCCCAGGATGGCGTCCAGCTCGTCCCCGGTGTGGCGCGCTGCCCACGCGCCGATGAGTTCGTCGAGCTCGTCCTCTCGCTCTCCGCGAGCGGCGTGCGTGTCGTAGCGCGGATCGTCGGCGAGCTCCGGACGCCCCATGACGGTCGCGAGGCGCCGCCAGAGCGCGTCGTGGTTGGCGGCAATGACGACCCATCGGTCGTCGCTTGAGCGATAGACATTCGAGGGCGCGATGCGCGGTAGGCGAGATCCGCTGGGCTGGCGCACGACACCGGCCTTCGCATAGTCGGGCACCATCGACTCGGTCATGGCGAAGCAGGCGTCGAGGATCGCGGCATCCACCAGCTGCCCGGTGCCGCCTCGAGCGTCGCGGGCGTACAGCGCGAGGAGGACGCCTTGGAACGCAGACCAGGCGGCCAGCGAATCGCCGAGAGAGATGCCAGCGCGCGGAGGAGCCTGCCCGGGCGCGCCGTTGATGTACCGCAGCCCCGAGAGCGCCTCGCCACTGGAGGCAAAGCCCGGGCGGGAGCTGTAACGCGAGGATTGGCCAAACCCGCTGATTCGAGCGTAGACGCAGCCTGGGTTTCGCGAGTGAACGTCGTCGGGCCCGAGGCCCCACGATTCCATCGTGCCGGGGCGAAAGTTCTCAACGACCACGTCGGCCGAATCGCACAGAGACCGAGCGACCGACTGGTCCTCGGGACGACGCAGGTCGAGCGCCAGCGAGCGCTTGTTGCGACCCAGCACCGCCCACCACAAGGTGCGGCCGGCGTGACGCGCGGGGCCCCAGTCACGCATCGCGTCTCCCGTCGGCGGCTCGACCTTGATCACGTCGGCTCCGAAGTCGCCGAGCATCGTGCCGACGAGCGGTCCAGCGATGAGCTGGCCGAACTCCAGCACACGAATGCCCGCCAGCGGACCATCACTCACCTCAGCCTCCACCGCCACAACCATACTGTACGGTATTGCTCGCGATGGCATTGGCACCGCACACAGGCGAGCTCGCCGAGGGGCGACATGACGCCAGTCGCGCGGCGCTCGTCACCGGCGCGTCGAGCGGTATCGGCCTCGCGATCGCGCGCATGCTTGCCGAGACGGGTCACGCGGTGACGATGGTCTCGCGCAACGCAGCGAAGCTCGAGACCGCGTGCCAAGCGCTTGCCGCCGATGGCCTGTGCGTGCGCGCCGCGGCCGCCGACGTGGCACACGAACCGGATGTCCGCCGAGCCGTAGCCGAGCATGAAGGCACATACCAGCGCCTCGACGTGCTCGTCAACAACGCGGGCATCGGCGTCGCCTCGCCGCTCGGCGACATCGCGACCAAGCATGTTGACCTCCAGTTCGCGGTGAACCTGCGCCAGATCGTGCTGTTCTACCGCGAGGCCTTGCCGCTGCTGGAACGAGCCGGTCGCGAGCACGCTGGTGCGCTCGTGGTAAACGTGTCCTCGATCACCGGTAAGCGAGGCGAAGCGCTCCTATCCGTGTACTCGGCCACCAAGCACGGCGTCGTCGGTTGGACCGAGGCGATGAACCGTGAGCTCGGCGACCGGGGAATCAAGTCGACTGCGCTCTGCCCGGGGTTCGTCGACACCCCGATGACCGCGCCCTTGAAGGGGCACATCGCGGTCGAGTCGATGATTACTGCAACGGACATCGCCGAATCCGTGCGCTTCCTGCTCACGACCTCGCGTGCTTGTGTCGTTCCCGAGATCCTCTTTGAGCGGCCGGGCGGCGGACTCGGCCTCGAGGCTGTCGATGGCTGATGCAGCCACGAGCTCCCCTGCCGGCCGCTCGCGCGCATCCCTGGCGCCCGCGACCTGGCGCCGCATCGCTACAGAGGCGCGACCAGCGGAGCCCGAGCCACCCATCACCGACCGGAGGAAGCATGTACGGGATTGACGTCACCGACGAGCAAACGGCGTTCGTGCAGGCCGTCCGCGACTTCGCCGCGCGCGAATGCGGCACGCGCGAGCAGCGTCAGGCGCTGACGCAGTGTGGTGCTGAGCCGCACAACGCAGAGCTGTACGCGCGGATCGCCGAACTTGGATGGCTCGGCGTCGCCCTGCCCGAGGCCTACGGTGGAGCCGGGGGCGGGATGGTCGACCTGTGCCTGTTCCTCGAGGAGATCGCCTTCGGCCAGCTGCCTATCAATGGCTTCGTCGTCACGTCGATCGCGGTCAGCCCCTACGAACGGTTCGGAACCGAAGCGCAGAAGGAAGAGGTCATCGGCGGCGTCATCGGCGGGGCGGTGGAAGCCATCGCCATGTCCGAGCCCGGGGCTGGATCGGACGTCGGCGCGATGCGCTGCCGAGCAGCGCGCCGCAACGGCGAGTTCGTCGTCAACGGACAGAAGACATGGATTTCGGAGGCGCACCTCGCCGAGCACATCCTCCTTATCTGCCGCACCGACGATGGCGGCGGCAAGCACGACGGTCTCACCATGCTCTCGGTGCCCACCGACAGCGAGGGCGTTGAGATCAGGGGCATCGACACGATGGGCGGACGAGTCGTCAATGACGTCTTCTTCAACGATTGCTGTGTGCCCGCCGAGCGCCTGATCGGAACGCAGGGCGTCGCGTGGCGCCAGCTCATGGCCGGGCTCAACGATGAGCGGCTCATCATCGCGGCTCAGTCGCTCGGTCATGCACGGCGGGCATTGCACGACACGCTCAGCTACGTGACCGAGCGCGAGCAGTTCGGCCGACGCATCGGCACCTTCCAGGCGCTGCGACACCGAGTCGCCGACCTCGCCACGGAGGTCGAGTGCTGCCAGCTGCTCGTCTACGCGGTCGCCCGCCAGTGCGACGCGCATCCGGGCGCGATCTTCCCGAGGGAGGCGTCGATGGCCAAGCTGAAGGTCACCGAGACGGCGAAGCGGGTCGCACTCGAGGGCATGCAGATGATGGGCGGGTACGGATATGCGTGCGAGTACGACATGGAGGGCCACGTGCGCACCAACCTCGTGCCGACGATCTTCGGTGGCACGAGCGAGATACAGCGCGACATCATCGGCAAGAGCCTCGGGTTGTGAGGCGGTCGCCGCACTCACCGACGGCGTGCTGCCAGGGACATTCGCCGCGTCGGTGGCTGGTGCGCTCGGTCTGTGCGCTTGAGCGACGCCGTCACTGGCGCCGCAGACGTACCGACACGCTCTGCCCTGCGTAGGCGATCTTCACGGTTACGATTGCGCCGCGCGTGAGCGCGCGCCGACCCTGCGTGGTGAGCGCGACCCTCAGTCGGTGTCCACCGGCGGCGAGCATTCGCGATAGGTTGTGAAGGTACCGGCCCGTGAGGGTTACCCGGCCAGCCGAGGGGAGAGCGAGCCGCACGAATACGGCGTGGCCGTGAAGCGCGGCTGCGTAGGCGTTGAGCGCGGTTGCCGCGGCGCAACCAATCAGAGCGACCGGAAGGCGTTTGTCGATGGTTAGGCCGTTGTGGGCGACGAGCGTCGTTGGGATGGTCAGATGGTCGGCGCACAGGTTCGTTGTGGGGCTCGTCAGCACCGAGTGCGGTCCCTCGGGTAGCTCGAGTTCGAGGCTTTGAATCGGGACATCGGGGATCGATGGGACGGTGGCCGAGGTCTGGCCGGAGGCTGTGAACTTCACTTGGCCGGCCACGCCGATGGTGACGCCGTCGGCGTCGAGGACGACGTTGAGCGTCGGGAAGCTCGCGTTGCCGTGCGAGACGACGTAGACGGTTCCATGGAGCGCGCCTGGCAAGAGCGGCGTATAGGCCGTTGCGGTACCGATCATCGATCCTGCGGGGCAGCTGCTGGGGTTCGCGTTGAACGTCGTGTCGATGCAGGCCTGCTGCACGGTCGTGAAGCGAGCGGTGAGCGCCGTGGGCAGTGTGAATGAGACGGACTGCAGATTTGCTCCGCCGGAGGGGATCGTCACCTTCAGATCGAGGCTCGCCCCGTTGAGGTGCGTGGGGTGACCCGAAGCGGTGACGGCGATGCGCGGGTTGAATCCGAGCGCCGAGCATCCGCCCACCTGGTAGGGCGTGGACACCGGCGAGCCGTTGATCTCGCCGGACAGCGTCTCGGGCGTGCAGCTCGTCGCGTTGAGCGCGAAGTTTGGCCGGTCAAGGGTGATGCTGACGGTCTGGACGTGCAGGAGGACGCCATCGAGGATCGTTGGGAACTGGGCGCCTATCGTGATCTGCGCTGTCTTCGGGTCGATCGCAGTGCCGGCCCGCACGATGACCGGCGTGCCGAACGGGGTAGACAGGTTGAACGGGCCGACCACCGGATTGACGACGATCTCGACGCCGAACGGATCCCCGTCGGTCGGCCCGGTGAGGTAGACGGTGCCGCTGAGAAACAGCTGATGGCTGGCCGGGGCCCCGGCACCGGAGTCGACACCGACGCCGGCGCCGACGGTCGCCGTGCCGATGCGACTCGAGCTTGGACATGTGCCGGCTTGCGCGTCGCTCTCGGTGCAGAGTGGCACGGTTCCCACGAGCGCGGTAAACCCCGGGGGCGTGGTCAGTGACAGAGATGACAGGGGAGCCTGGCGGTCCCCCCGCGTCGCTGTGAGCGTCAACGCGGTGAACGCGCCGGCCCTCGGGTTCGAGGGGCCCGCGACGAAGGCCGGATCGGTCGGCCATGCGGATGGGCAGGCTCCGCCGTGGCCGTCGGCGTCGACGGTGTACGCGGCCGACGCTGTTGCCGCGGGCGTTGCTGGGAAGCTCCAGGGGGTGAACGTCACCGCGGTTGTCGCCGGGCCGCACCGCAGCGGGTTTGCGAGCACCGCGCCGGCGCCGCCGTCAAACTGAAGGTCGACGGTGCCGAGCGGGACGGGCGGCAGGCCGGTGAGGGTGGCGGTCAGCTGGCCGGTCGATGGATCGGGCACGAGTGATCCCTCGAACTTGACGTCGAGGCCCGGGCCGACGGCCTCGACGAAGACGTGGAACGGGTTGGCCGGGGTCGTGGCGGCGGTTCCGTCCTGAGCGATGTACACACCGCCGCTCAGCACGCCGGGGAGGACCGGAGAGGTGGCGCTGAGCACCCCCACCGCGGAGCTCGGCGGACAGTTCGAGGGTGCCGTGTTACCAAGGCCGAATTCGGTGCTCGTGCAGGCGGTGATGCCATCCGCGACCGCCGGATTCAGCGATACGCCGGCCGGGAGCCGCACCGTGAGGGCCTGCGCGGGAGTGCTCCATTGTGGCCCGAAGCTGTCCTCGGGGAGCGCGATATGCAGTCCGATGCCTGTCGCGGAATCGGCCTCGGTGGTCCCCGGCGCGACGGAGAGCGCCGGCGAGAACGCGAGGGCGCATCCTGTTGAGGCGCCCGGCGAGCCGGGGTTGCTGCTCGGGCCGTTGGACGTTACGTCGCCTGCCCAATCGTCGGCGGCGAAGTGCGACTGCAGCGATCCCTGCTGGGCGCAGCTCGGCGGGAAGTAGAGAAAGGGCAGCGTCTCGCCCGGCGTTTGCCCGAGCACTTCGAGCGCCCCGCCGAGGATCGGCGCCGCGGCCGTGAGGTTCGGGATCGTTGCCGTGAGCTGAAACGAGCTGTTCAAATCGAGCAGGACGCGGATGCCGACGGGGATGAACGCGGCAGCCAGCGGTTGCACGCCGACTTCGGCGAGATGTCCGGGCGGGCGGCCCAACAGGTAGACGGGGGCGAGCTGTCGTGCGCCGGCCGAGTCTGCGAAGGCGAGCCAGCCGACCTGTGCGGCCGCCGGGCACGTCGCTCCCCCTGGCCATCGAAGTCTTGTTGAGGGCATTGCGCGCCCACCGCGTTGAGGCTGGCCAGGAAGCCGGCGGGCAGGGTGACCGAGAAGTCCTTGACATTGTGCGACGGGGATTCGGTCCCGTCGGCGCCGATATCCGTGTTGAATGAGAAGTTGGCGGTCACGCTCGCCGGGTGACCCGCGGCGAGCGTCATGTCGTTGCCGCTGATATCGCTGAACGAGGTCGCCGTCGCGCAGAGATCGAACTGGCTGGTGTCCGCCTTGTACGTGAAATAGTCGGCGCTGCTGGCCACCGAGGTGCCGTTGGCGTCGTGCACGGTGACGGGCACGCTCCCGGCTCCCGGCGGCGCCGTTGCCTGGAGGAACCCGGGCGTGGCCACCGAGCTGCCGGGCACCGCTGCCTTCGGTGCGACCCAGCTCACGGAGGATGCAGCCGTGCCACCGAAGCTGACCGTGTCGTCGGCGGCAACGCCGGGCCCGGAGATCATTACGTTCGTTCCGCCGGCCGGCGAGCCGCAGGATGGCACGACGCTTTGAACCGCGCAAAGGCCGGCGGGCGCGTAGTCGACCTGGTCCGAGGAAGACGGGGCTGAGGTCGCCCCCGACGGATCGGTCACGATAACGTCGACGATGCCAGCATTCTCGGGCGGCGTGGTGACGGTGATCGTGGTGCCGCCGCCGCCGACGACGGGGTTGAGGCCCACCGGGGCGGCGGCTGCGCCGCCGAAGCTCACGGCGTCGCCGCTCACGAACCCGGTGCCGGTGATGGTGACCGACGTGCCGCCGGCAACGGGCACGCACGTCGCAGAGACGAGCGTGATCACCGGCTGCGTGCCGCTGCCCAACGCGCCGGTCGCGCCGACGGCGAGCAGGGCCGCAAGGCAGGCGACTGCGGTGACCACCCGGGGCAGTGGGCGGGTCATCTGGACCTCGCGAGCGAGAGGATCCCGCGGGAGGTCGCGCCCGCGGCCACCGAGACCGTGACCGTCAGGCGGAGTCGTCCGTTTCGCCGCAGCGTGGACATGGCCTGGGAGGTGAGCCAGAACGACACGTTGATAGTCCCCGCCCTGGTCGCCCTGGAGCGCGCCGTGCCTACCACCCGCGTGCGCCCGGCGATGGACGCGCGTGCGACGACGTGGGCCGCGCCCGCTCCGCTGAAGATCACCGGTACGGTAACGCGGCCTCGCCGGGCATCGCGCGTACGCTGCGCGCGCGTCGTCGCCCCGATCGTCACCCTCGGTGGCGTAGCCTTGGCGCCGTTGTCGCCGATCCTCGTGCTGACGTTCGTCCCGCTCGGATCGATCGGCGGAGGTGTGACGTCCGGGGCCGTCGAGCGCGTCGGGCACGACCCATCCAGGGACCGCACGCAGGCCGGCAGCGTCTGGGACGGCGGAGGCGGCGGCGCGATGCCGCCGATGCGCGCGTCGTAGATGTCGAGGGAGTCGTCCTGGTCCTGAGCGACGAGCTGGTCATAGGTCACGAAGAAGGCGTCCGTGCCGCTCGGCGAGGCCCCGATCAGGATCGAGCCGGTCGACGGGATCGTGCTCGTCGGCGAGATCGTCGTGGCGCCGGCCGACACGAGCGACACGGACCCCCCGCCATAGGGATCAGCGGCGGCGGCGGCGCTCGGCGAGGCCGGCGTCGCCGTCCATTCGTACACGTCGGGGTAGGTGTTCCCGTCGGCACCAACGAGCTCATCGGGCGAGCTGAAGATCACGTTGCCGTTACTCGAGAGGCTGTTGACGACCATGGCGGCACCGCCGGTGGGCGACGCGCCGCTCGGATCGCATGAGACGCAAATCGGCGTGTCGGCTTCTCCAGGCCAGTCGTACAACTCGACGTCGCCGACGCTCTGGTAGGCGGTGAGGGCCGCGGAGGCAGCGATGACGAGCTCGCGTCCGTCCGACGAGACTTGAGCGGCGTGGTACTGACCGGCGTCTGCGGCCATGCTCGTGCGGGGAGTCCACACGGCGTTGTCAGACGAGCCCAACGTCGCCAGATAGGTGACGGTGCCGCCGTCGTAGCGATAGAGGTTCGGAAGCCCGTTGTCTGCGCTCGGCGCGCCCGAGCCATCGAGGACGCCCTCGGCCACGAAGTAGACGATCGAGCCGTTGCCCGCGTACCCAACGACGCCCAGGGCGTCGGCACCGCTGCTCGCATCGAGCCCGTTGGTGTCGATCGAGAGGTCGGTCACGTGGCCGTTGGCCGTGTCGTAGGCGTACAGGTCGGGGGAGTTGTCGGCCGTGCCCGTATGCGACGACGACGTCAGCTCGCAGGAGCTGAGGAAGAACGCCACCGAACCCGCTGGCGTCGCGCCTTCGAACGTGGCCGGAGCAGTCGAGGCGGCGCCGGGGTTCGACGCGAGCGTGCAGTGCGGATCGCTGACTGCCGACGTTGACACCGGTACCGTCGCGCCAGAGCCCGCGGCGTCGTTCGTGCGCATGAACACGCCGCTCGCGCCGGAGGTAGCCGCCTGGAAGAAGATCCGCGACCCGTCGGCGGAGATGACGCCGGGCACCGGTGGTGCCGTCGCGCCGCGTGGGAACGGAGTCGAGTTGTCCGTCTCCAGGCCGACCTGGAAGCGCGATCCGGCCGTATCGTCGTAGAGGAACGGGCCCGGGTTCGAGCCGGGGTTGGGCACGGTTCCATTTGTCACCGGGAACGAGGCGTTTGCCTGATAGAGGATGTGGTCCGCACTCGAGTCGGTCGCCACGAAGGTTGGTGTGTAGGTGGCCGTCTGCGACGGCGGCACCGACGGCGTCAGCACCGTGGCAGCGCCGCTCAGGGGGTCGAAAGTGGCGAAGTTCTGGATCGCTCCCGACCCTCCGGTCTGCACGGGCGATCCGCTGATTCCGTCGTGCCCATCGGACAGCCCGAAGAACGTCGCGTCCACCGTAGTCGAGAGGTCCGGCGTGACGCCTTCTACCTGGTCGCCCTCGGCCGCGCGGTAGATCACGAGGTTGTCGGCCGGCAGCGCCGACGTGTAGCTCCAGCCTCCGTTGGGGGCGCGGCTGAACAGGTAGGTGCCTACCACGTTCGGCGCCACGGGCGCCGAACCGAGCGGCGGAAGGGCGGTGAAGATCGTGTCCCACAGGAGAGCGTTGCCGTTCGCGCTCACGGCCACCGGCTCACCCGGCGAGGTCGCCAGGTAGGCGCCGCCCTTGTCTGCGGGCGTGACCTGCTCATAGACCCTTCCGTCGGGAGGCTGCGCCCCTGACGAAGCGACGACGGCCAAGTTCGCGATGGTGATCCCGGCGAGGACGCACGCACGGACGCGCGCCGCGCGTCGCGGAGCCGACGTGGTGCCCGCCGCATCCGCGTCGAGCGCCGCGCCGGCTGGGTCGGCCGACGTGACGTTACGTATATGGAGCAGCCGCATTGCAGAACCCTCTTCCCCGCCCGGCACTTCACGGTCTGACCGTGAGCCCAAAGCCGGCGTAACGTACCATACGTTGCGGTATGTGCACGCAGATCCCGTCCGACGCCGATCTCGAGGCGGCCGGTCTGCTCGGCGACGTCAACGGCGCCGCCCGCACGGCGCGCGAGCGGCTGATCCGCGAGCTCCTCCAGGACGGCTGCACGCTCGACGAGCTCAAACTTGCAGTCGACCAGCAGCGGTTGGCGCTCCTCCCGGCCGAGCGGTTCCTCCGCCGCGGCGAGGTCTACACCGCCGAGGAGATTGCCGAACGTGCGGGATTGCCCGCAGCGGCCCTGCGAGCCCAGCTCGCCGCTCTCGGCCTGCCGCCGGCCGACGAGGGAGTGGCGTGCTACGGGCCCGGCGAGCTCGAGCTGGCAGAGCTCATAGCGAAAGGGCTTGCGGCCGGCCTCGACCCCGAGAACGTCGTCGACTTCAACCGCGTCGTGGCGCGCGGTGTGTCATCGATTGCGGCAGCTTCGCGGGTCCCGGTGATGGACGCCGCCGGCCGTTCGGCCCCGGACGAGCACAAGGCGGCGTCGGCCTATGCCGGCGCCGCGCGCGACCTGACCCCGATCACGGCGCGGCTCGTCGCCCTCGCCTTCGAGGCACATGTCCGGCGGCTCCTGGCCACGGAATTCGTGAGCGCCGGGCAGATCGTCGCTGGGGAGACGCTCGGCGCCCGCCACGTGACCGTTGGCTTCGCCGACCTCGTGGGGTTCACATCACTCGGACAGAGCGTCACAGCCGGGGAGCTCGCGGCCACGGCGGCGAGGTTCGAGTCGCTCGCGCTCGAGGCGATGCCGTCCCGCGTCTCGCTGGTCAAGACGATCGGCGATGGGCTGCTGCTCGTCTGTCGCGAGCCCGAGGAGCTCATCGACACGATGCTCGAGCTCGTCGACGCCGTCGCCGCGCTACAGCCGGCGTTTCCCCAAGCGCGAGCCGGCATCGCCACCGGCGTCGCCCTCGAGCGCGCAGGCGATTGGTACGGCGACCCGGTCAACCTCGCGCACCGGGTCACGCAAGCAGCACCGCCGAACGCCGTTGTCGTGATCGAGGCGGTGCGCAACGCGACCGCCTCGCGTTACCGCTTCGCCCCGCTCGGAGCGGCACCGCTGAAAGGCGTCGCCAGTCCGCCGCATCTGTTTCGAGTCCTCGACGTCGCTGGCAGCTCGCAGAGGCACGATGATCGCCACGGATCCCGGCCGCCGCCCCCTGTCCGCCCGCTTCCACCGCACCCGGCACGGCGCCGTAGCGGGTGAGCGGATCGGCGTGGCGCCGCCTGGCTCTGCCTACGCGGCGACGGGAGGCGCGGTCACGGGCGCGGCGGCCTGGCGGACCCGGTCTCGGCCGCTCGTCTTCGCGCGCCGCAGCGCGGCATCGGCCGCAGCGAACAGGGCCTCGTAGTCAAACGGCTCGCCCGCGGGGCTGATGGCGACGCCAATGGACACGGTCACGGGGATGCCGGCGATCGGCTCGCTGCTCACTGCGTCGCGGATGCGCTCGGCGACGGCGGACGGCTCGGGGCTTGCGCCGACGAGCAGAGCGACGAACTCCTCTCCGCCGATCCGATACACCGGGTCGCACAGCCGGACGCCGGCCTGAATGCGCTCGGCGACGCCGACGAGCACATGGTCGCCGCACGCGTGGCCGTGCTGATCGTTGATCGCCTTGAAGTGGTCGAGGTCGGCCACCATCAGCGCGACGGACTGAACGCGTCCGCTGGTGCCCTGCGCGAGCTCGGCGGTGCGCGTCTGCAGCGCGTTGCGGTTGAGTAGGCCCGTGAGTTCGTCGGTGGCGGCGGCCCAGCGCTGGCGCATCGTGATCGCGCCGACGGCGTTGCCGACAATGGACACCGCGCCGAGCAGGGCCAGCGGGAAGACGAGGATGGCTGGGTTGTCGAGCACCTGATGGGCACCGATCAGCAACGCAACCCCCGTCATCAGGGCGCCGGTCGCCGCGGCCATGACGGTCGCGGCCGGCGCCGGGAACGCGGCCGCGTTGGAGAACATGACGATCGTCAGGAACGGGAGCGCGAACAGCATGCTCTGTTGTGCGACGGCGAGGCCGAGACCGATCGAGGCGTTGATCGACGTCACGATGAAGATCGATGCGTACTCGGGCTGCCTCAGACGTGGGACGACTTTCCGATCGATCACCTGCGCGACGCCGACGGCGATCGCGACCGGCACCAGAGAGCGCCAGCCGAGCCACGGGAGGGAGCACATGAGCACGGCGAAGGTGAGCGGGTTGATCGTCCTCGCGATGGTCGTCAGCCGTTGGTTGAGGTCGAGCATGTGTTGGCGCTCGTCTGCGGTGCGGATGACGAAGTTGCGCGGCACGTCGTCGTGGCGGCTTCGCTCCGCGGACAGGTCGCCGGTCGGCTGGGCCGCCGACACCGTGGCGCGCGGCGCAGCGCGGCGATCCGGGGTGGAGACGGGGTCCGTCCGCTCGGCGCTCTCGGCGGCCGCGACCGTCGCGTCCTTGCGCGCGGCCTCGACGCGAACGCAGTCGCGCCCGGCAGCCTTGGCGCGGTACAACGCCCGATCGGCGCTCGCGAAGAGCCGCGCATACTCCCGCTCGCGCACGTCCGACGACGCCACTCCGAGCGACATCGTGACCGGGAGCCCGGCGATCGCGTCGCGGCAGACCGCGATCCGCAACTCCTCGGCGAGATCGCTCGCCCGGCGTGCTGCCGCGCCGCGCAGCAGCACGACGAACTCCTCGCCGCCGAAGCGGTACAAGGCGCTTGGATCGGCGACCACACTCGCGAGTCGCTGTGCCACCTCGACGATCACCGCGTCGCCCCACGCGTGACCGTGCTCGTCATTGATCGTCTTGAAGTGATCGATGTCCCCCACGATGACCGCCGCTTCGCCGTCGGTGCCGGCTCTGACAGGCCAGAGTTCGGCCGCTCGGGCATGCAGCGCCGCGCGATTGAGCAGGCCGGTCAGCGGGTCGACGACGACGGCTTGACGCGAGTCCTCTTCGGCCGAAAGCGTGCGCGAGCCGAGGATCGTGATCGTCACCAACAGCAGCACCGGGAACATGACGACCGGGGGAAGCGTCGCGACGGTGTGGGGCATGAACGCAAACCCGGACGCGATCATCGCCGCGGCCGTGATCACAGCCCCTACCGCGACCACGCGCCGTGGGTAGATGGGCGCCGCGATGAGCATCGGGAAGACGAGGATCGACAGCATGTACATCCTCGGACCGCCGGCCAACGCGATCGACGCGACAATGGCCACCTGCGCGATCACCCACACGCCGGCAAGCACATACTCCGGTCGCGCAAGCGTGGGCGCCCGCCGCTCGAGGACGAGCAACGCGATCGCCGCGAGCACGAGCGGCACCTGCATCCTGATGCCGTACACCGGCACCGACACGACGGCGGCAACGGCAAGCAACGCAAGCGAGCGGCGTTTCGCCGCTCGCAACCCTGCGCTCATATCGAGCAGGCGCGCCCGCTCCAACTCGTCACGACAGAGCCAGCTGCTGAGGCGCATGATCCTCGCATCGGTCGCCACAGCCGTTGTCCGGACCCTACGCCTCAGTATGGCCGCATTTCTCGAACACCCGTCCAGGCCGGCATGAGCGCAATACGACGAGCGCCTAAGCGACAGGTCGCCGTGGCCGGCGCGACGTGCTTGGAGGTCAGGCCAGCGACGATGTGATCGATGCAGGTCGTGCGCGCCTAGATGCCTCCTTTACCCTCGTGCGCGGAGGGCGCCGCCCGCCCGCCGCACGCTCGCTCGGTCGGCAGGCCACGCCCTGTGGCGCACTCAGGCGGGATAACGGCGTCGCGGAACTCCGCGGCTGACCTCGTGCGACGAGGTCCTCGGCCCACGACGAGCATGGTGCAGTGCCGCCGCGCTTCGTCGCCTTGGGCCGCCACGAGCCCGTGAGAACATCATGAGAACAAACGCCTCGCCAGATGCGTCCGATGCGTACGCGCCCGCGTACAACACGCTCGATTCCGCGGGCCTTGGACGCATCTGACGCCCCGCGGGTCAGGTTGAGGGCCTTGTGGGCTAATAGCCCGTGATGGTTCGAGTCCATTCAGGCGCATCGCTAAGAGCCTAAAAGCCGTAGCCGTTCAGTCGTTTGGGCTGTGGGGCTGCGGGGTCAGAGGAGAGCGGGGAGGGCACCGCCGGTTTGGTTGGTGGTGAGCAGGTCGCGCAGGTAGGCGAGTAGGGAGCGGTGTTGGAGGCGGCAGGTGACCGATGCGGAGAGGGAGCGTTCGGTGAACCGTTCGCCGTCATCGGATTGGTTGCCGTGGGACAGTTTGCGGTGGATGACCGGTCCGCGGAGCGATCGTTCCGCGGCGTTGTTGGTTGGGGTGATGCCCGGGATCGTGATGAAGGTCCAGAGCGCGGGCCAGAGCTTCAGGAGGTTGTTCGCGAACCGGTGGAACAGGCGGTGGCGTTTGCTGCCGTTGGTGGCATGCTCGAGTAGCTTGCGCAGCTCGTTCTGGATGGGTGTCATCTCGGCGGCGAGCCGGTCGCGGTCGTGATGCTCGCCGAACGCGTGCCAAACATCAAACAGTCGGCGGGTGAGCTGAAGGCCGCCTTCTCCGAACTCCTTCTGGGCGGCCAGGCCTTCGCTGTGGAACCGGAAATCGCGCTGCAGGTGTGACCAACAGGCTTGTCGTTGCTCAGGGTCCAGCAGATCGTATGCCCACCAGCGATCCGAGGTCACGATCCCCGCAAAGTCGGGGCCGAGCAGCTCTTGCAGCCGGTCGCGGTGGCGGTCCTCGGCGATCTGGAAGATCGCGGCGTGCTCGGTCGCGGCGGTCCACATCGTGCGGTTCTCGCCGGCCAGGTACCAGCCGGTCTCGTCGACGTTGATCGCGCCGGAGCCCAGCACCTCGCTCGTCAGGCGCTCGTGCGGACCGGCGAGCAGCCCGCTGGTGCGCTGGCAGATCGCATCGATCGCGCCGACCGAGACCCGAACCCCGAACAGCTCGAAGAGCAGCTCGCTCATGTCCCGCCGCGAGATCCGGTTACGGGCCGTCAACGCCACGACCGCAGCCTGCAACGCCGGACCAAACGCGGACTCGCCCACGACCCCGAGCGTCGCTCGAGTCCGCTTGCGGCATCCGCGGCACCGCAGCCGGTGGGTGCGATGCTCGGTGTACACGACCGTGGTTGGTGGCAGCTCGGCAACCTGGTGGCGTCCCGGCCCGTGACGCGGGACCTTCTCAGCATCGGTGAACTCCCGCCCGCACCCCGAGCACTCCTCCGGATAATGATCAACGATCTCACTCACCTGATCCTCACCCAGCAGCTCCCGCCCCGCGCCCGGGTGACCGGGCTGACCGCCAGCCTCACGCTTCTTCCCGTCCTTCTTGAGCAGCTCCTTGGCCTTCTCCCGCGCCTCCGCTCGACGCTGCTGACGCGTCTTCGGCGCGTCCGTCGAGGGCGCCAAGGAACTGTTACGCGAACTCGCGGCCGTCTTCTGCTCGACCGCGCGCAACCGCCGCTCCAACCCCATCAAGAACTCAACGCACGCCTCACGCCCCAAGTCATAAATCGCCTCAGCCTCAGACCGCTGCACACCAACCAGATTCGCCGCCCCGCCGACGGCACCTCGTTATGGAAAGCCCAAACGACTGAACGGCTACTAAAAGCCCTCCATTTGGAGGGCTTTTATGTTCTTGTAGTCGATGTTGGCGACGGGCACACCGGGCGGCGATCAGCGTCCGTGACATCCTGCAAGGTTACGTCCCATCATCTAGTCTGTCGATGCGGTGAGTGTGCGGTTCCACAGAGCCCGCTGGGAGGTCCGTTGGCGCGACGGCGAGGGACGTAAGCGCGCATGGCGCTTCGAGGACGAGACCAACGCGCGGCGATTCGACGCCAAGATGGCCGACCTCGCGCCGGCCAAGCGGACCCCGCCCGCCCGTCGCGGCCGGAGCCCCGGCGTGTACGGCTACACGACTGGCGAGGGCGAGCAGTGGTACTTCAGCTACCGTCGCGCCGACGGGCGCCAGACGGTCAGACGCGGTTACAAGAGCCAGCGCGCTGCCGCCGCTGCGCGCCAGCGGACCCTCTATGGCGGACCGTACGGCGACATGACCTTCGAGCAGTACTGGACCGACTGGCTCACCGCGCGCAAGGCCGACCTCGCACCCGGCTCGTGGCGTGACTACGAACGCCACGGACGACTGCGCATCCTCCCCGCCCTCGGCAGCATCCCCGTCGTCGAGCTCAGCCCACGCCAACTCAAGCGCTTTGCCGACGGTCTCGCCGACCGGGTCGCCCGCGGAGAGCTTGCCGCCAAGACGGCGCGCAACGCGCGCATCGTCCTCGCAGGTGCAATCGGACAGCTGCCCGTAGGCACGAGCCGCTCTGGCGCGGCTGACGTTCCGCTCGCGGCATCAGCCGATCGGCCCGACGGCCGCGCAGCCTGAACGGCGACGTCATGCGCGCTTGTAGCGTGCCGCTGTGTACTCCTCCACCCAAGCCCGTGAACTGCGCCAGGTTCCGTCTGACGCCTTGGCGGCCTTGAGGCGACCGCGGATCGCGGCGACACGTAAAGCGTCGGCGGAGATTTCGGGGGTGGCCAGCGCGGGCAGAGGAACGAGCCGAGCGGGACCAGCGACTGCCGGGACGATGAACTTGTAGAGGTTGTCCAGGATTGCTCGGGCGATGAACTCGCCGAGCGGCCCGGGGTCGCCCTGATCGGCGCGGCGCAGCGCCCTGAGATACCGCTGCCCGTCGCCCTTGTAGATGATCGCCGGCGGGTAGCCCAGCCTCACAAGCAGTAGGTTGAGCACGAGTCTCCCGGTGCGCCCATTGCCGTCCAGGAACGGATGGATCCGTTCGAAGTGAGCATGTAATGACGCGAGCAGCTCGGGGAACGCCGGGCCATCTGCGTCGACGAGCTCTCGGGTGTCGGAGATCCACGTGCTCACCAGCGCCGGCACTTCGGTCCACTCCGGCGGGGCCATCCCGCCGGGAAACGGCTGGATGTCGTGTTCGCGGAATGCGCCTGGCCCCTCTCGCCCACTCGCCCGCGGGTGCGGCGAGACGTCCCACACCGCAGTCATGGCCAACTCGTGTATGTGTCGCACCTCAGTCAGCGAGACAGGGACATCATCGCTCCACCCACCAGGCTGGATCGCGTGACCGTAGACCCAGTCCGCGGCCGTGGCATATCCGCGCACCTCGAGGTATTCGCTGAGCTCCTTGTTGCCGACCGCGCGCCCCTCGGCGAGCAGCGCCTCGACTTGCTTTAGGACCAGCGTGTTTCCCTCGATCGCCGTCGAATGATGGGCCTCCTCAAGCCATATACCGCGCCAGATATCTGCCGCCTCCAACGGCGACGGCAGCCCGCCGAGCCGCTCTCGTAGCTCGCCGATTTGCACGTGCAAGCGCTCGTAGAGCGCCAAGCGCGGCGGACGACCCTTCCGGACAGACTTGTTCGGCATCGAGATACTCAACTGTACCGAACAGATTGGAAAAGCGTTCGCCAACCAGCCAGCTATCTGTACCGAACAGATCTCGCCCTCGGCAGTCGATCAGCCTCCAGCGAGTTGATCGCGCGCCCGCTGGCCTTGGGCGAAGCCGCGTGCTGGGCGGCCAGCAAGCTCGAATCGCCGCGAGCGCTTCGTCGCCCATATGGAGGAGTGGTTGTCAAGGGGTAGGGGTTGATGGCCATTGTGTGGTTGGTGGTGGTGGTTGATGTGGTTGCGGCTTGCGGGGCGGTCCGGGTGTCCGCGGGTTCGCGACGGTGGTCATGCTCATATTCGGGGGCTGGGTACCCCAAGACCTTGGTTCGTCGCACTTCCGCCGTCTAAAGTCGAGCGCGCCGCCGGTGGGCGGTGCTCAGGCGACAAATCGCGGAGTTGTTGTGCGCGAGCCGGGGACACTCCGGGCCGCCTCGCCAGCCGCAACGGGTTGATTGTCGGGGGGTTAGCGTGAGTTGGTGAGCCTCCTGCGGGTGGTTGGTGTGTGCTTCGGTGGGAGCGAGGCTGTGTGCGTGAGGGAGTCGCCCGCCGGCAGGGATGTCAGCGCAATCGGGTCGTGCTGAGCGCTCCAGGTGGTGATCTCCCAGCAGTAGGCGGCGAGCTCGCGGGCGATCGCGACGGCGACGACCCCGATGGGTTTGCGCCGGGCGTCTTTGAGCTGGCGCCAGCGAGCGTTGAGGCGACGTTGCGCACGCCAGGCGATGTTGATGACCTGCGGTGATTGCCCGCGCTGGCGGCGCGCGAGCGCCTCGCCGACCGCGGGTCCGCGACGGTAGTGGTAGGCCGCTTCGGCCAGCAGCCGCCGCGCGTGGGTCGAGCCGGGGAGTGTCAGAGGATCTGTGTAGGGCGTGATCGAAAGGAAGCGTCATGCCTTCTATCCAAGACAAGAAGATCATTGATGATGTGTTTTCCCTTGATCGGGATGGCGGCGGCGAGCCGCTAGGCGAGTCGCCGCCCCCTCAGAGTCACCGCAAGCGTCAGCGCGGGCTACGGCAAGAGCTCGTTGATGAGGCGTTGGAGCGCGCCCGCGCGGGGTTGCCGATCGGCGAGTTGCCCGAGGATGTGCGTGAGCAGCTGACCGACGCGATGATGGATCAGCTGCTGGCCGGCCGGCGCGGCGAGGCCGAGATTCTGGGCCCGGGCGGCCTGTTGGGCGATCTGACGCGGCGGTTGGTCGAGCGCGCGATGGAAACCGAGCTGACCGAGCATCTGGGCTATGAGCCCGGGCAGGCCCCGCCGGGGGGCGCGGGCAACGCCCGCAACGGCGCGCCCCCCAAGACGCTTCTGACCGACCACGGGCCGGTGCGGATCGCCGCACCCCGCGATCGTCAGGGCACGTTTGAGCCGCAGATCGTCAAGAAGAACCAGCGGCGCCTGGCCGGCCTGGACGAGAAGATCATCGCGCTGTACGCCGGCGGGATGACCACGCGGGAGATCGAGACCTACATGGCCGACCTGTATGGGCCCGGCGTCGGGCGCGACACCGTCAGCCGCGTCACCGCCGCGGTCCTGGATGACGCCAAGGCCTGGCAGACCCGCCCGCTGGAGCAGATCTACCCGATCGTCTACCTCGACGCCCTGGTCATCAAGATCCGCGACGGCCAGGCCGTGCGGAACTTCTCCTGCTACCTGGCGATCGGCGTCAACTGCGAGGGCGAGCGCGACGTGCTGGGAATCTGGTTTCAGCGCACCGAGGGCGCGAAGTTCTGGCTTCAGGTCCTCACCGAGCTCAAACAGCGCGGCGTCGGCGACGTGCTGGTGTGCTGCGTGGACGGCCTCACGGGATTCCCGGAGGCGATCGAGGCTGTCTTCCCCCAGACGTGGGTGCAGACGTGCCTGGTCCATCAGGTCCGCTCGAGTCTTCGGTTCGTGCCCTACCGCGACAAGAAGAAGGTCGCCGCGGACCTCAAGCGGATCTATACCGCCGTGGACCGCGACCACGCCGAGACCGAGCTCGAGCGCTTCGCCGAGACCTGGGACGAGCGCTACCCGATGATCTCCGCCAGCTGGATCGAGCACTGGGAACGCATCGTGCCATTCCTGGCCTTCCCGCCCGACCTGCGCCGCGTCGTCTACACCACCAACACGATCGAGGCGCTCAATCGCCAGATCCGCAAGATCATCAAGACCCGCGGCAGCTTCCCCAACGAAGACTCGGCCCGCAAACTGCTCTACCTGGCAATCGACCGCGCGCAACGCAAATGGCGCCACACCTACAACTGGAGCTCCGCCCTGGTCGCCTTCCGCATCCACTTCGGCGACCGGCTCCCCGACACCGCAATCTGACATTCACACCAATACACCACAAGCCCTCACTGATATAATCACCCTAAGCGCTTACACAGAAGATCTGACGCCCTCTCGAGCCGGCCTTGGTGATCGACCCCAGCCGGCGCTGGCTGCCGCTGGTGCGCTCTGAAGGGACGATCCCCAGGTAGGAGGAGAGCTGGTCGGGGTGATCGAAGCGGTCGAACTCACCGATCTCGGCGCACAGCCCCAAGGCTGAGAGCGTGTCGATCCCGCGCAGGCACCGCAGCCGCGCGACCGCCGGCGCGCACGGCGCGCTGTGCGCGAGCTTTGCCAGGTCGGCCTCGACCTGATCGCGGCGGGCGATCAGCACGTCGTGCGCGTGCAGGTAGTCAGCCAGCGTGGCCTGGGAGGCGTGGTCGGCGAACTGCACACAGGTCAGCCACGAGCGGTGCTTGCGCGACCACGTCTCACCGGGGCCCTCCCAGTAGATTTCGCGGCGCAACAGGAACCCCGCGATCCGGTGGCGCGCGCGCATCAGATCCAGGCGGATGTCCTCTCGGCAGCGCACGAGATCGCGTAGCTGCTCGCGCTCGATCGACGGGATCGTGACCAGCGTCAGCTCCCCGGCGCCCAGCAGCCTGGCCAGGCGGATCGCGTCACGCTTATCGGTCTTCACGCGATCCGCCGGCGGGCGCTCGGTCTTGCTCGGCGCGCACACCCCAAGCTCGATCCCCTCAGCGCGAGCGCGGCGCGCCAGCCCATAACCAGTCGGGCCCGCCTCATACACCATCCGCGCCGGCCGCGGCACGCCTCGCAACCAGGGCAGCAACTCGTGCGGACGACCCACCACCCGCCTGGTGGTCACCTCGCCCGTGCCCTGGTCGAAGATCGCCAGCGTCGACTCGCGCGCGTGCACGTCCAGACCGACCCAACGGATACCGTCAGGCATCGGCGCTCCTCTCGTAGATGTGGGCCCCGCGCCGAGGCCGTAATCCTCAGCGCGAAGACTTACCCCGCAGCCTGCGCGGGGAGTGCCGACCCCTTCGACACACCACAGGCCGGTCCTCCATAGTGTCTCAAGCGGTCGCGCGCCGAAGCGCGGCTGGAGGATGAAAGGGATCGTCCGCTGCGGCCCGCCCGGTGGTCGACGGATGCGCGGTATCGGCGGCAAGCGCGACGCACGCGAAGAGCCGATCGAGACCTGCCTTCGCTTCCGCGCGGGTCTCCGGCGCAGACGCGCATGGCGGCTGCGGACCTCGATCAGGTGCCTGCTCCGGAAGGATCGGGGCGGCCGCTCCGGGCGTGGAGCAGGAGTACTTGCCCAATCGGCCAGCCCTGCATCTGTGGCCGTGCGGGCGCCTTGGCGCCAAGCGCCGGTCTCGCAAGACCGACGCTTGCTGATACGCAGCGGTTAGCGTACGACGAGTGAGCTGCAGGCGGTGGCGTGGTCGCCGGACGGGTTGGTGGCGGTGATGCACCACAGGTAGCTACCGCGGTGGCGTGCCCGGATGAGCGGCGCGTAGGTGCTGCCGGTGGGCTTCGCGGTTGCCGAGCCGTAGTTCTGGCGCAGAAGTGGCGTGGTGTTGGAGCCGTGGTAGATCGTGAGGAGGATCGTGGCGGAGCCGGTGGGGTCGCTGACGGTGAAGCGAAACGGGATTGCGCGGCCGGCCCGGCCCTTGGCCGGTTGCACCGCGACGGTCGGCCTCGTGGTGTTCGGTGGGGATGTCGGCGTCGGCGCTGGTGTTGTCGGCGGCGTGGCCGGTGGCGGTGTGGTGGTCGGAACCGGCGCCGATTGGGAGCTCGGCGTGCAGGATTTCGCGAGCGTGTCGGTTGCGGCGAGTAGCGTGTATGCGGCGGTCTGGATCACCTGTTGATCGGCTTGGAAGACCGAGACGTTGTCCGGTGCTGGACCCGAGCTGACGATGTACTCCTCGTAGGCGAGGCTCTTGCCGCTGTAGACAGTGGCGTAGTTGGAGCCGCCGGAGGATGCTCTGCCGCATTGGGTGAAGTCGACGTCGACGTCGCGGGCCGTTGGCTTGTACCAGTGCAGATCAAGCGTCAGCTGCTCCGGTTCGTTGGGCAGGGCGTAGACGCATTCGAACTGGACGCCGTTGCCGTTGTCGATCGGACCGACGGTGCCGTCGGGGTTCCAGCCCTGGACCTGAGGGCAGGGTGGTGTGGGTGGCGTGTCGGCGGCGGCTAGGGCCGGCGCGGACAGCGCGAGGAGTCCAGCGACGATGAGGAGCGCGGCGGTTCGCATGATCAGCTGCAGCATCGGCCAGGCCCTGCGCGGACCTTACGGCGCGCTGTGAGAATCAGCCACACGTTGGCGAGACCATCGCCCAGAATCTGGTGTCCGGGGCCTCGAGCGGCTGGCGACTCGGCGAGAGCGAGCGGCTTTACGGACCCGTTCGCCAGCTACGGCGCCGCGACGCCTCGATCATCCCCACATCGAGCCAGCGGGCGATCGGATGGCACGCTCGCGATCGCGCAGTCGTCGAGACCTGCTGCGACGTGCGGACGTACCTGCCGGCGCACGAGTCGGTGGTCCTCTTCGCGCGGAAACCGCGCCTGTCGCGGGCGATCGCTTCCGCGCTCGCGACCCCGCGGACCGCGCGATGCCTATGGCGACCATCCGGTCGTACACGGTGGCCGTCCCAGACGAGGAGTTGGCGAGATGCGAGAGCCGAGGCGCGCGCCAGCGGAAGACCGGCGATCACGTGCACTTGTGCGCCTCGATCTGGTGGAGCACCCCGGCGGTATCAAACCAGGCTTGCTCGCGGGCGATCAGACCGTCACGGAGATCGAACACGTGCAACATCCGGAAGCTGACGGGCGCGCCCTCACCTTCGACGCCCAGAAATGACCCCTCCACGTGACCGGTGACGAGAGCTTCATCGACGACGTGCTCGCCATCGCCGAACCGCAAGACCGATTCGATGCGCAGGTCAGGAATCGCGGCCATGATCCCTTCATACATCCCCGTAGCGGCGTCCTTCCCCCGCACCGGGCAGTCGGGGTGCCCGACGTCGTCCCAAACCACGTCTTCCGTGTAGGTGTCGAGGGTCGCCGGGACATCGTGGGCGTTCTCCGCAGCAAAATGCCGCTCGATAATGTCCATCTCGCTCCTCGGTTGCTGGCTCGCGTGAGATCCTGAGGACTTGGATCGGCGAACCCGCTCTCGGAGACGCCGCCGCCAAGCAAAGCACGTGTCGGGCCGTGCGCCAACACCCGTCGACCTGTGGTTTCTCGCGATCGACACGGCACAGCCGTCTCGGGCAGCAAGCGCCTACGCGGTTGCGGACCGGCGCCTGACCTGCGTCACGCGGACAGCGCGCATCTCGTCGGCGATGGCTTTCGCCTCGGGACCCGCCCCGAGCTCACGACCGCAACGGCGACGCTCCGAGCCCGAGGCGGCGTCGGCGCCGACTGCTCCTTTACCACGGCTCGAGTCGTTGTCGTCGCCACAGTCGCCGCGATCGACCGGCGCCGCTAGGTCGTTCCGCGGACGAGGGCAGGCCCCCAGCGCATTACGATTGCAGTCGTCATGTCAGCGACACGTGCCAATGGCCAGCCGTCTTGGGCGAGGCGCGAACACGTCCTCGACGCGCTAGGCGCCGCGATCACCAACGACTCAGGCGTTGATCTCTTCGTCCTGTTCGGATCTGTTGCCCGCGGCGAAGCTCATCCACGGTCCGACATCGATCTCCTGCTCGATGGTCCAACAGCCCGTGACCCGCTGGCGCTGACGCGTCTCCGAGGAGAGCTGTGGGAGGCGCTCGACCGCCCGATTGAGTTGCTGACGCTTAGCGAAGCGCGCAAAATTGCACCGGTTCTGGCTAGCGCGATCCGCGACGGACTCGTCATCGCAGACCGGTTCGATCAATGGAGCTCCGTGCTGAGGATGCGCTACGAAATCGAGCGGGACGCTTCGATTGAAGTGCGCACTTACCCCGCCCGGCGAGCAGCGGCCTTAGCTCGCCTCAACGCAAGGGCGCAGCCATGAGTGGGCCCAAGTCCGAGCTGGAGGGCCGGATCGTCGCTCACCTCGAAGAAATCGCAGAACAGGGCGAAAGCTTCGATCGCGTCTCTGCTCGGCTCGGCGAGGATGGCTTCGCCAGGGCATGGGGTCGGGTTGGCAGCGCCGATGAGATCGACCTCAAAGGAAGCGTGGAGCGAGCCTATGAGCAGATGGTCAACGATCTCCAGAGCCTGTTCGACCTGCTCGAGGCAGATGCTCATGATCGTGGTGCGCTACCTGACCCGCAGTATCTGCAGACTGGCTCTACCGACGGCCGTAGACGGTGGTGGGAAGAAGCCGGAGCGTCGGGGATCGACACCTCGCCTTCAGACGTCTCGCAGTCCCCAGGACGCTGGAGGCGGTTGGCTCTCTACGGCTACATCGAGCACGAGCTTGCGACCGACCTGATCGGCTGGACCGAAACCAGGGACCTCCTGCAGCACGCGTACGCACATCGAACCGAGGAAGCAGCGCGACGAGTGTGGCGGGCCATGCACTCCCTCAGATCCTGTGTGCCCCAGGTCGCCAAGGCCGTTCTACCGATTCAGGATCGCCAGATCGAGGGCTCGAAGTAGGGAGCCTCGTGGACCACGGTGACCCCGTGGCCGCACGCTCACGCGCACAGGCTTGGCCTGCATCGACTCCGCTGGATCCTGCGCGTCCGAACCGCGAGTAGCGCAGCCCTAGGCGTCGGTCCTGCCGTCACGAGCACAGTCACAGAGCGCTTCCTCGAAAGCATGGTTGCGCACACAAGCATTCGGCAACTCGCCGACGGTAGCGACGGCGACTATCGCATCGGTGTCCCGGCCTCTCCGAGCCGCACGACTGCGTTGGCGACGAAGCGCGCGCCCGCACCCGGTCCGCACGACCCGAGGCGCGTGGCCCAATTCGCGGTGAGACGCCCGTGAGAACATCGTGAGAACAAACGCTCCGCCAGATGCGTCCGATCCGTACGCGCGGCCGCACGAAACGCCCGATTCCACGGACCACGCGCCCATGTGACACCCCCGGGACCAGTTCGAGGGCCTTGTAGGCTAATAGCCCGTGATGGTTCGAGTCCATTCAGGCGCATTGCGGAAAGGCCCCGCTAAGCGGGGCCTTTCTTGGCGCGTGCGACGTTCGGGCCGTCCCAGCGCACGGGCGGCCAGCAGTACGGCGTTCTGAGGTCGACGACGACGACTGGGCGCGCGGCGCGCGGCGGCTCCGCGCCGGCGGGGGGACCGGCGCGGAGCCTGACGCGGGGTTGTCAGAGTCGCGGCTGCGTCGTTCCAGGACGTTGGGAGTCCGTGACTACCGGGGTCATCGAGCGCACCGTCGGGATGCTTGAGGCGCCGGCGTCGCGACCGCAACGAGCGTCCAGGGCTACCGCATTCCGGGGACGTGCGCGCGGGAGCGGGTCGCGCTACCGGCGCCCGCGGTCGGCCGGGGTATCGTCGGCGAGGTGACCGAGCAGGGCCTGTGAGTCTGACAGCGCGGAGGTGAGGATCTGCTTTGCCACTGCGAGCAGTTGGGAGACGCGCGGGTCGCGGATGCGGTAATAGACGCTTGTTCCGACGCGGCGGCTTTCCAGGACGCCCTGCTGGCGCAGCGCGGCGAGGTGTTGAGACGTGCCACTCGAGTCGAGGTCGAGCGCGTCCTGGAGGTCGCCGACCGTGCGTTCTCCGTCGGCGAGTAGCTCCAGGATGCGAATCCGCACGGGGTGGCCGAGCGTGCGGAACAGTTGCGCCTTGACGACGTACACCGGGTCTGAGCGCACGTGGACCGCGGTGACCTCGGTCTCCGGCTCGGGTGCGGGTGCGGGTGCGGTTCGTGGCGTCCGGCGGGGTGTCATGTGACGGAAGGGTAGACGGCTTAACGGCCGTCTTGAGGCCAGTATAAGGGATATTGGCCTTATAAGTTGCTAAGATTTGGAAAGACTATGAATCGAGTTGCGCAGATGTCTGCCGCCGGTGGCGCGGCCGTGTTCGAGGTGGGCGACGCTGTCGTGCACCCGCATCACGGCGCCGGGATGGTCGTCAGCCGCTCTCGGCGGCGCCTCCTGGGTCGTGCCGCGCAGAGCTACCTGGAGATCGAGTTCGGTGACGGCGCTCTGCGCTTCATGGTGCCGTGTGACGCGGCACGTACGGTCGGCCTACGGCCGGTCGCGGGACGCAGTCTGCTCGCCAGGATCTCCGACGTGCTGGAGAGCTCTCCGCAGTCCGTGCCTGGCAACTGGTCTGCGCGTCTGAAGCATTATCGGGAGCTGGTCAAGCGCGGTGATGTCCTGACGCTGGCCGCAGTCATTCGCGATCTCGCGCCCGACGAGAGCCGGTCGGGCCTCTCGGCCAGCGAGCGCGATTTCTACGAACGCTCACGTGAGGCGTTGGCCTCGGAGTTGCGCTACGCGCTGGATGTCGACCTCGAGCACGCGTTCGGCTATATCGACGAGCGGATCGCTCGCCGACCGCACGCCGTCGCCTGAGAGGCAGGGCTCGCCACAGGCGCCTTGAGCGGCCGAGTGGCGGTTTTTCCCTTACTTAGAACTTTTGAAGCTTTTGAGTCTGCAATACTGGCCGGCGTCGATGAGCCGCTCGAGCCCTGTCCAGCCGTCGCACGTCGCGCGCTCGTGAGTGCGCTGTCGGGTGCGGGCGGGGTGGACGGGGACGTCCGTGAGCACCCGGTGTACCGGCTGAAGGCCGGGCTGTTTCGTGCGCTCGGGCATCCCGCGCGCGTGCGGCTATTGGAACTGTTGGGGTCGGGGGAGTGCACGGTCGGCGAGTTGCAGGATGCGCTGGGGCTCGACTCCAGCGGCGTCTCGCAGCATCTGTCGGCGTTGCGTCGCCAAGGGCTGTTAGAGAGTCGAAAGGTCGGTACCAGCGTGCACTGCCGCCTCAAGGATCCGCGAACGCTGATGCTTCTCGCCCTCGCGCGAGATCTGCTCGCGGCAAACCTCGAGGAGAGCCGTGGTCTGCTCGAGGAACTCGCCGCGGACGAGACGACGGGACGCAAGGCAACCGGCGCTCACCGAACTGCCTCCCGTGAGTAACGCCGGCTGGTGATGAGCGTCTTTGCGATCTTGTGCGTGGGCGGTGTGGCGACCGTGGCGTGTGGCGCGGTTGTCGCGCTCGTGACGGCCCGGTGGCGCGCGGCGCTGGTCGTGCAGGCGGCGGGCATGGCCGCGGTTGGCGCGGCGGGTGCGGCGGTGCTGTTTGGAGGCGCGGCGATCGGCGCGCCGTTTCGCAGCGATTATGCGCCGGCGTTGGGCGTCGATGCGCTGAGCGGGTTCTTCCTCGTGGTGTTGGCGCTGATCGCGGTGCCGGCGTTGGTGTACGCACGCGACGCGTTGGGTGATGGGCGACGCGCGGCGCCAATCGCGGCCCTGAGCGGCGCGTTCTGCCTGGCGCTCGTCGGGCTGGTGGCGGCCCGCGACGTGACCACCTTCCTGGCGTTTTGGGAGCTGATGACGCTGCTCCCGGCGGGCATGATCCTCGTCGTGCGCCACGACGAGCCGGCGCGTAAGGATGTGTTCGCTTACCTGGCGATCACGCATGTGGGTGGGGTTGGTGTGTGGGTCAGCATGCTCGTGCTGGCCGATCACGGCGCGCTCGGCGGTGCACCGCTTCACTCGGCCGGTCTGCGCGCGCTCGTGGCGGTCGCCGCGATGATCGGCTTTGGCACCAAGGCGGGGGCGATGCCGCTGCATTCGTGGCTGCCGCGCGCGCACCCACTGGCACCGGCGCACGTCTCGGCGCTGATGTCGGGGGTGATGATCAAGCTCGCGCTGTACGGGCTGATCCGCGTGCTGTTCGAGTGGGCGGCGCCCGTGCCGCAGTGGGTGGGCCTGACGCTGCTGGCCGTGGGTGCTCTGTCGGCGGTCGGGGGCGTGGTGTACGCGCTCTTTGCGCACGAGCTCAAGCGGCTGCTGGCGTTTCACTCCATCGAGAACGTCGGCATCGTCGTGCTTGGGCTCGGCGCGTCGCTGGTGTTCGCTTCGATCGGCCAGCCGACGTGGAGCGCAATCGCCTTCGCGGCGGCGCTGCTTCACACGCTCAATCACGCGGTGTTCAAGGCGTTGCTGTTCCTGGGCGCGGGGTCTTTCGCAGGTCAGGTGGGGAGCCTCGAGCTCGATCGCCTCGGTGGTCTGTTGCGACGCATGCCCTGGACGGGGGTCGCGTTCGCGGTCGGCGCGATGGCGATCGCGGGGCTGCCGCCGCTGAACGGCTTCGCCTCGGAGTGGATGACGCTGCAGGCCCTGGTGCACGTGGCGATCGACGGCCCGCTAGGCGTGGCGCTCGCCGGTGCGGCGGCGACGGCGGCGCTCGGGGCGACCGCGGCGCTGGCGGTGATGTGCTTCGTGAAGGTGATTGGTCTGGCGCTCCTGGGGTCGCCGCGACGCGACGAGTGCGCGCGGGCGCACGAGACGACGGTCGGCATGCGCGGTCCCCTCGTTTTCCTGGCCGGGCTGTGCGTGCTGCTTGGCGTGGCGCCGGGGCTAGTGGTGCCAACGCTTGCCCGGCTGGGCCCGGGAACGGTCGAGCTGGCGCGGCGTCCGGGCGTGTATCTGCCGGGCACCGGAACCCTGCCGACGCTGGCGCTCGCGGTCGCGCTGGTGGTCGTCGTCGCGGGCCTGTGGCGCGCCGCGGCGGCGCGCCGCGCGACGACGAGCCCGGCGTGGACGTGCGGTCAGGTCGTCGTGCCGGCGTTGGCCTGGACGTCGGCGGGGTTCACCAAGCCGTTGCGGTTGACGATGGAGGCGCTGCTGCGCCCGAAGCGTGAGCTTGCTGTGCACGTCGAGGGGGGCGTCGTACAGGACGTCGTCTATGACGCCGAGGTGCCACACCTGTTCGACACGCTGATCTATGAGCCGCTCACGGCCGGCGCGCTACGCGGTGCCGCGGTCGTGCGCCGGTTGCAGTCGGGCAGTCTGCGCACCTACCTGCTGTATCTGCTGGCGCTGGTCGGGGCGCTGATGGCACTCGTCCGATTCGGGGTGCTCGGATGAGTGTCGCGTCGATCGTCGCGGCGGCGGTGCAGGTGCTCGGCGTAGTCGTCGTCGCGCCGTTGATCCCGGGCGTTGTGCAACACCTGAAGGGGCGCCTGCAGGGTCGGCCGGGCCCTTCGCCGCTTCAGCCCTATCGCGAGCTGCGCCGGTTGTGGCGCAAGAGCGGCGTGGCGCCTGCGCCGCGGACGCTGCTCTACGAGCTGGCGCCGCCGGCGGTGGCGGGCTCGCTGTTCATCGCGGCGCTGCTGCTGCCGATCGGCGTTCTGGCGCCGAAGTGGGGACTCGGCAACGACGCGCTCGTCCTGCTGGGCCTGCTCGCACTGGGGCGCTTCGCGGTCACGCTGGCCGCGTGGGACACCGGTGGCGCGTTCGGGTTGATGGGCGCCAGCCGTGACCTGTCCTTCGCGGTGGCGGTCGAGGCCGTCTTCCTGCTCGTGCTCATCGTGGTCGCCCTGCCGAGCCGCAGCACCGACCTGCTCGCCCTCAGCGCCTCGGCGACGCACCCCACGGTGTGGGGCGAGCCGGCGCACTGGGCCGGCGCGCTCGCGTTCGGGCTGGTGGCGCTGGCCGAGCTCGGTCGCCAGCCCGTCGACAATCCCGACACCCACCTGGAGTTGACGATGGTCCACGAGGGGCCGCTGCTGGAGTACGCGGGCCGCGATCTGGCCTATCTGCAGTGGGGGGCCGCGGCGCGTCACTGGATCATGCTCGTGCTCGCCACCGAGCTGTTCATCCCGCACCCCGGTCCGTTCGTCGCGCAGCTCGCCGTGCTCGCGGTGTCGCTGCCGATCTGGTGCGTTCTGCTCGCGCTCATCGAGACGACGCAGGCCAAGATGCGGATCCTGCGGGTGCCGGTGTTCATCGCAGCCGGCGGTGGCGTCTGCCTGCTTGGCCTGGCCAGCTGGTTCGCGGGAGGCGGGGTATGAGCCACGCCGTGACGTGGGCGCTGGTGATCAGCGCGCTCGCTGTCGTGGTGGTCCGTCGGCGCACCGTTGCGATCGCGCTGGTGGCGCTGCAATCGCTGCTGCTCGGCGTCGATGCGCTCAGCAACGCCGCCGGTCAGTCAACCGCGCTGCTGGTGGCCGGGGTCGTACTCGTGGCCAAGGCGATCGTGCTTCCCGCCGTGTTGCTGCTCGTGGTGACCCGCACGCGCGAGGCGCAGCGCATGGCCACCGAGCGCACGCCGCTTGCCCGTCTGACCGTGGCGCTGGCGATCGCCCTCGCGGCCGTGGCGCTCACGCCGCGCCTCGGCCTGAGCGACCCCGGCGTCGAGCACGCCGCGGTCGGTCTGGTCGCGCTGGGGATCGCCACCGCGGTCGTGCGGCGCGGAGCGATCTTCCAGGTGCTCGGCTTCCTGATGGCCGAGAACGGGCTGTACCTCGCCGCCCTATCGGCGCCCGGCGGGGTCCCGGCGTTCATCGAGCTGGGGCTGGCGTTCGACCTCGTGGTCGTCGTGTCGGTCGCCGGCGTGTTCAGCGCCAGGATCCACGAGGCACTCGGCACCGGGGACACCTCGCTGCTCGGTGGTCTGCGTGATTGAGGTACTCGTCATCGCCGTGCCCGCCGTGCCAGTGGCCTGGGGGCTGCTGGTGCAGCTGGCGCGCACCCCGGCCGCGGCCGATCGGATCAACCTCGCCGGCGCCCTGGTAACCGCCACGGCGGCGATTGCGCTGGCGATCATCGCGCTCGCGGACAGCGCCACCCCGAGGCAGGGCTCGTGGTACGTGTTGGATGGCGCCACCGGCGTGTTCCTGGCGGTGGTCGCGGTGGTGGGACTGCTCAGCGCGCTCGTCTCGCCCGCGTATCTCGCCGGCGCGGGGCGTGGCTTCTTCCGGGCGGCCCGCGCGCGAGCCTGGTACTACCTGGGCTTCTATCTGTTCTGGGCCGTGCTGCTCGCGCTGCCGCTGGTCAACAATCTCGGCGTGGCCTGGCTGCTCATCGAAGCGAGCACCGGCACATCGGCGCTGCTCGTCGCCTACAGTGGACGACGCCCGGCGCTCGAGGCGGGCTGGAAGTACCTCGTCCTCACCACCTTCGGCCTGACGATCGCGCTCGTGGGCATCCTCGTGCTCTACGTCGGCCTCGCACCACACGGCGGAGTGCTGGCGACGCTTGACTGGCGGCAGATCGCCGCGCATGCGCACTCGCTGGCGGGCAATCGTGCCCTGCTGGCGTTCCTGCTCATCATCGGCGGACTGGCCGCGAAGATCGGCTGGGCCCCCGTGCACAACTGGCTGCCCGACGCGCACAGCGAGGCGCCGCCGCCGGTCAGCGCGCTCCTGTCGGCCGCGCTGCTGCCCACGGTGATCCTGATCGCCTGGCGCGTGCTCGACACGCTTGGACCCGCGCTGCGCGCGGACGTCGCCGACGGGACCTTCCTGGCCTTCGGGCTGGTCTCCCTGGCCATCGCCGTTCCGTTTCTGTGGCGGCCGCTGGCCTGGAAGCGGCTGCTCGCCTACTCAAGCCTCGAGCACATGGGAGTGCTCGCCCTCGGCATCGGCTTTGCGACGCCCCTGGCGACGGCCGGCGTCGTGCTGCATCTGGCCGGCCACGCCCTCGCCAAGGCGCTGGGCTTCTATACCGCCACGCCGCTGCTGCGCCACCAACCAGAGGCCGCCTCACACCCGCCGAGCGGTATCGCGCACGCGAGCCCGGCAACCGCTCGAGCCGTCGGTGTCAGCCTCGGCTCGCTCGGCGGGCTGCCGCCCTCGCCGCTGTTCTTCAGCGAGGTGCTGATCCTGCTCGGCGGCCTGGCCTCCGGGCATCTCGTCGTCACCGTGATCGCCACCGCTCTGCTCGGACTCGGCTTCCTGGGGCTCGCGCACGCCCTGATCGAAGGGCTCCTCGGCGGCGAGCGCCGCCGCGCCTGGCGGCGCGGACGGACCGTGCGCGCGATCGAGCGGCTCACCGCCGTGATGGGCGCCGGACTGCTGGCGCTGAGCGCGATCGCCTACCTACTCCCCGGCTCGACACCGATCCACATGCTGATGGCCGGGCTGTCATGAAGCCGCGGGAGATGGCCATCGTCAAGCGGGGCGACCCGCGCGCGATCACGAGCGTGCAACCGGCCGATTGGCGCGCGAGCTGTGTGCTCGCACACGTGGGCGGCGAACGCTTCGAGGGCCTGTTCGCCGTTGCCCGCGAGAACCGCACCGTCGAGCTGCGCGCCGTCTTCAGCTCCCCGGCGGGCGAGCGCGTGATCACCTGCGCCGGGGCGAAATGCGGAGTCGAGACGATCGTCGACGCGATACCCGCCGCGGCCTGGGACGAACGCGAGGCGCACGACCTGCACGGCGTGACCTTCAGCGGCCACGAGCCCCTGCGGCCGCTGCTTGACCACCACGCGCCGCTCGACGCGTGGACCGCGCCGGTGACCGGGTCCGACACGCACCAGGTCGCCGTCGGTCCCGTGCACGCCGGCGTCATCGAGTCGGGCCACTTCCGCTTCCACGTGGTTGGCGAACGCATCATCCACCTCGACGCGCAGCTCTTCTACAAGCGCCGTGGGCTGGAAGCGGCCGCCGCCGGGCGCCCACTCACCGACGCGATCGCCTACGCCCAACGCGCATGCGCAGCCTGCGCGGTGACCAACACCATCGCCTACGCGCAGGCCTGCGAAGCCGCGCTCGGCCTGGCGCCTGACCGCGAACTGCGCCGCGGCCGCACCCTGCTGCTCGAGCTCGAGCGCGTCTACAACCACCTGCACGACATCTCCGCGATCTGTGCCGGCGTCGGCCTCGCCGCCGGCACGATGGCCTACGCCGCGCTGAAGGAACGCGTACAGCGTCTCAACGCGCGACTCACCGGGCACCGCTTCCTCTTCGACACCGTCGGCGTCGGCGCCAGCGAGCTCGCGCTCGCGCCTCGCGACACCGCCCACGCCTGCGCCGAGCTGCGCGCCATCCGCGGCGAGCACGCAACCAGCTGGCGCCAGCTGCAGTTCGTCTCCTCGCTGCAAGACCGGCTGGCCGGGGTCGGCGTCCTGACGCGCGAGGACGCCGAGCGCCTCGGCGCCGTCGGTCCCGTTGCGCGCGCCGCCGGAGTGCGCCGCGACGTACGCCGCGAGAGCCCACGGCTGTGGTACGGCGCCTTTGCGCCCGTCACGCCCGAGCGCCCGGCCGGGGATGTCGCCAGCCGCATGACCCAGCGCGCGATCGAGCTCGAGCAATCACTCGGCCTGCTCGACGAGCTACTGGCCCAGCCGCTCGCGCCCGGACACACACGCACTGCCACCGACACGACCGGCATCGGCATCGGCATCGGGCGAGTGGAAGGCCCCCGAGGCGCCACGATCTGCGTCGTCGAGCCCGACGGCCCGCATCTGCGCTCGATGCACCTACGGACCGGCTCCTACGCCAACTGGCCCGTGCTCGCCCACACGGTCCCCGGGAACCTGCTCCCCGACTTCCCACTCATCAATAAGAGCTTCGAGCTCTGCTACGCCTGCGTGGATCGCTGACCCGTGTTCGTGCTGCTCAACCACCTCCGGCGACTCCGACGCACGATCGCCGCCCCCGCGCCAGCCCGCCGCGGCTCGCTCGCCCTGCGCCACGTCGACGCCGGCTCCTGCAACGGCTGCGAACACGAGCTGACCGCCGCCCTCAACCCCTACTACGACCTGCAGCAATACGGCCTGAACATCGTGGCCTCCCCGCGCCATGCCGACGTGCTGCTCGTCACCGGCGCCATCACCACCCGCATGGCCCCCGCGCTGCGCAGCACCTACGAAGCGATGCCAGAACCACGCCTCGTCGCCGCGCTCGGCAACTGCGCCCTCGGCTGCAACCTGCTCGCGCACCGCGAAGACCTCGCCGGCCCACTCGACCAACTCCTCCCCGTCGACCTCCGCATCCCCGGCTGCCCACCCACCCCGGCAGCAATCGCTAACGCACTCACCACCGCGCTGCAGACACGAGCCACCACTCCAGTCCCGCTCGGCGAAGAGCTGGGAGGTGAGGACAACGAGCGCTCGCTTGCCGCCCGAAGCTGAACCGTCACTGGCCGATCGCGGCCGCGACGATGACCTCGTGCGAGAAGTCCTACACGGCGGCCTGCCCGGCGAGCACGCCGGACTTGAACTGCTGCTGCGCCGCCGGCCAGAGTGCTGGGAGGACGCCCTCGACCTGCTCGAGCCCGAGATCGCCCCGCGCCACGCGCTCGCGGCGCTTACCGAGGCCTGGCGCGCCTACCGCCGAATCCAGCGCACGGAGCCGGCGCCAAGGCAATGACCCTAAGGCGACGCGCACTCCACGCCGAAAAGGAGTGACATGGGGCCACCGCCGGGCGCGATCGGGGTCAACGTCGACGTTCTCGAGGCGCGCTCGACGCGCCCATCCTCCGGGCTCAGGTGGACTCGATGCGGATGAGCGTCTGGACGCCGTCGGCATCCTTGACGTCGATCGTGCGCTGGTCGCCCTCGGCGACGTAGATCTGCTGCGGCTGGGAGACGAGGTGCTCTGCCTGCTCGCGTCCGTTGTTGTCACCGAGACCGATCACGAGCACGTCATCGCGGTTGTCGTAGCTGATCCCGGTGAGCGTCCTGTGCTCGGCCTCGATCTGAGCGCCGACCTCCTCGCCGTCGACCTCGACTGAGACTACGGGCGGGGGCGATGGGAACCGGCTCAGATCGTCGAAGTAGCTCCGCCACTCGTTCTTCGGGATCTCGCGAGTCGTGGACGGCATGGCAGCCTCCTCAGTTGTGGGCCGGCGGACGCACGGGCCGGGCCGGCGCCGGCCGAGTTTCGCTGACCGAAGCGTAGCCCCACGCCGGGGTCAGGGGGCGCCGGTCACGCGTTCATCCGCGCCGCCAGCGGTCGTCCCGGGCGGCGAGTAACGTCGCGGGGCATGACCCCGGTGAAGCGGCGTGGTGGCTTCGCTGACCGCGATCCGGGGGTGGCGAGCGAGGCCCGCATGAGCGCTTCGAGCAAGACGAACTCCTTGGTGGTCAGCTCGCGCCGCTGGCCGGCCCGGGAGGCGGTGCGGCGGAGAGGATCGAGCTCGAGGTCGGCTGCTTTGACGATGCGCTGGGCGGTTGGATGTACGTCGCCAACCACGGGCGCTCTCTCGCGTGGGCCCAGGCAATCGCAGCCGCGGGCCGCGCTCCGGCGCCACTAGCCGCTGATGATCGACTCACCAGCAAACGCCGCTGACCCCGGAGCAGACGGGACGCCGCGGACGGGGCTTAGCCTGGAACCACCGATTGGGTGGGTTGGTTCTGTCCGGGGCTGAAAGAAGAATGAGTAGCCGTTCAGTCGTTTGGGCTGTGGGGCTGCGGGGTCAGAGGAGAGCGGGGAGGGCACCGCCGGTTTGGTTGGTGGTGAGCAGGTCGCGCAGGTAGGCGAGTAGGGAGCGGTGTTGGAGGCGGCAGGTGACCGATGCGGAGAGGGAGCGTTCGGTGAACCGTTCGCCGTCATCGGATTGGTTGCCGTGGGACAGTTTGCGGTGGATGACCGGTCCGCGGAGCGATCGTTCCGCGGCGTTGTTGGTTGGGGTGATGCCCGGGATCGTGATGAAGGTCCAGAGCGCGGGCCAGAGCTTCAGGAGGTTGTTCGCGAACCGGTGGAACAGGCGGTGGCGTTTGCTGCCGTTGGTGGCATGCTCGAGTAGCTTGCGCAGCTCGTTCTGGATGGGTGTCATCTCGGCGGCGAGCCGGTCGCGGTCGTGATGCTCGCCGAACGCGTGCCAAACATCAAACAGTCGGCGGGTGAGCTGAAGGCCGCCTTCTCCGAACTCCTTCTGGGCGGCCAGGCCTTCGCTGTGGAACCGGAAATCGCGCTGCAGGTGTGACCAACAGGCTTGTCGTTGCTCAGGGTCCAGCAGATCGTATGCCCACCAGCGATCCGAGGTCACGATCCCCGCAAAGTCGGGGCCGAGCAGCTCTTGCAGCCGGTCGCGGTGGCGGTCCTCGGCGATCTGGAAGATCGCGGCGTGCTCGGTCGCGGCGGTCCACATCGTGCGGTTCTCGCCGGCCAGGTACCAGCCGGTCTCGTCGACGTTGATCGCGCCGGAGCCCAGCACCTCGCTCGTCAGGCGCTCGTGCGGACCGGCGAGCAGCCCGCTGGTGCGCTGGCAGATCGCATCGATCGCGCCGACCGAGACCCGAACCCCGAACAGCTCGAAGAGCAGCTCGCTCATGTCCCGCCGCGAGATCCGGTTACGGGCCGTCAACGCCACGACCGCAGCCTGCAACGCCGGACCAAACGCGGACTCGCCCACGACCCCGAGCGTCGCTCGAGTCCGCTTGCGGCATCCGCGGCACCGCAGCCGGTGGGTGCGATGCTCGGTGTACACGACCGTGGTTGGTGGCAGCTCGGCAACCTGGTGGCGTCCCGGCCCGTGACGCGGGACCTTCTCAGCATCGGTGAACTCCCGCCCGCACCCCGAGCACTCCTCCGGATAATGATCAACGATCTCACTCACCTGATCCTCACCCAGCAGCTCCCGCCCCGCGCCCGGGTGACCGGGCTGACCGCCAGCCTCACGCTTCTTCCCGTCCTTCTTGAGCAGCTCCTTGGCCTTCTCCCGCGCCTCCGCTCGACGCTGCTGACGCGTCTTCGGCGCGTCCGTCGAGGGCGCCAAGGAACTGTTACGCGAACTCGCGGCCGTCTTCTGCTCGACCGCGCGCAACCGCCGCTCCAACCCCATCAAGAACTCAACGCACGCCTCACGCCCCAAGTCATAAATCGCCTCAGCCTCAGACCGCTGCACACCAACCAGATTCGCCGCCCCGCCGACGGCACCTCGTTATGGAAAGCCCAAACGACTGAACGGCTACAAGAATGACCTCCTGTGCAGGGCTTTAACGGCTGATTGGGGCAGCCGGGGCCTGCAGACAGGAGGTCACCTTCGTGGTGCATGATGACGAGCCGGTCGGACTGGACGGTCTGCGGGTCAAATTCGACGACGAGCGGGCCGTCTCGGACGCGGGAGTGATGCTGGTCGCGACGCTCGCCAAGCGGCTTGGGGTCGAGGCGCTGGCAGGGCGGCTGGTGCGGCTGCGTCGCGACCGGCCGGGCGCTGCGAACGCCGGGCGCAAGGTGATGGCGCTGCTGTTCGCGATGGTGCTCGGCGCGGACAGCATCGATGACTGCGAGGTGCTGCGGGCGGGCCGCACGCGGCGGCTGCTGGGTGGCTGGGTCCCGGCGCCATCGACGCTGGGAACGTTTTTGCGCGCGTTCACCTTCGGACACGTGCGCCAGCTCGATGCGCTGCTCGGGGAGGCGCTGGTGCGCGCGTGGCGGGCCGGCGCCGGTCCTGGCGAGGAGCGGCTGGTAATCGATGTGGACAGCTTCGTCGGCGAGGTGTGCGGCCGCTTGAAGCAGGGCGCCGCCTACGGGTACACCAAGCTACTCGGTTACCACCCGATCCTCGCGACCCGCGCCGACACCAGAGAGGTGCTGCACATCCGCCTGCGCAAGGGATCCGCCAACACCCAGAAGGGAATGCTGCGTTTCACCGACGAGCTCATCGCACGCGTCGCTCGCGCCGGCGCCAACGGTGTGAAGTTGCTGCGGGCCGATTCGGGGTTCTGGAACACCAAGGTGTTCAAGCGCCTGGAGCAGGCCGGCTGGCAGTACTCGATCGGCGTGCGCATGCAGAAAGGGATCCGCGAGGCGGTCGAGCAAGTCGACGAGGACGCC
The DNA here is from genome assembly GCA_963819075.1 of uncultured Solirubrobacterales bacterium. Lineage (GTDB taxonomy): Bacteria > Actinomycetota > Thermoleophilia > Solirubrobacterales > Solirubrobacteraceae > CAVQBJ01. Next base: position 209,760 of record CAWFUP010000006.1, on the reverse strand, counting down.
TGGCAGACGATCGCATACCCCGATGAGGGCGAGGCGCAGATCGCCGAGACCACCTACGGCGACCGGCGGCTGATCGTCCGGCGCACCCGACTGCTCGGAGCGCAGGCGCAGCTGTGGCCCGACTGGCGTCACTTCTGCTTCATCACCAACCGCACCCAGGACATCACCATCGTCGAGGCCGAGCATCGCGACCACGCCGTCGTTGAACAGGTAATCGCCGATCTGAAGGACCAGGCGCTGGCGCACTTCCCCTCCGGCGAGTTCAACGCCAACGGCGCCTGGACCGTGCTCGGCGCGCTCGCGCACAACCTGCTCAGATGGACACAACTGATCGGGCTGCCCGACACCACCATCCGCGCCGCCCGCACCCTGCGCCGGCGACTGATCACGATCGCCGGGCGCCTCACCCGCCACGGCCGCTCCTGGACGCTGCACCTTCCCGCACGGTGGCCCTGGCACGGCGACTACATCACCGCGCTCGCGAGAATCCGCGCGCTCCCCGCCGCCTGACCACCGACACCGGCAACCTCACCACCCAACAGCCATTCCCCGCCCGCAAGGCGCGACCAGCGCTGCGCGAGAACACCGCAACCGGCCCACGCAACCGGCCCAAGCGACCACATCGATCGCCCATCGGCCCTCACCACCGGCCCAACCAGGCCATCACCCTCCCAACGGCCGATTCCACGCCCTCCCACCCAGCGAATCGGTGGATCCGGGCTTAGGAGAACCGCGCCAGGATCGCCTGCGCGGCGCGCCCGAGCGTATCGATCTCGCGCGGGCGCGTGAGCATGAGCATCGGCACAGCGGCGAGCTCAAGCATCGCCGCGGCATTCGCGGGAAGCGCCGCGAACGTCCGCTGACGCGCGAGCACGCCGAGTCGCTGCATGGCCGGCACCGTCTCTAATCTCAGCGACGATCCCCACCCCAGAACCACGATGCCGCCAACCGGCACCGAAGGCGGCGCCGGCGCGAGTTGCAGCCGCGCACGGTGGCCGCCTCGAACCGACGCGAACTCGCCCGCGTCCGATGGCGCCGCGCGCAGGTCGATGCTGCGGGGCCCCGCTAGCACCAGCCCATCCACGATCACGGCGAGATCGTCGCACAGGACGCCGAGCCCGAACTGCTGGGCAAGCCAGCCCAGCGTGGTGCTCTTGCCGGCCTGCGGGGCGCCGAACAGCAGCACGGCGACGTCACCGATCTGCACGGCGCCACCATGAAGCGCCTCCTGACCACGCCACTGCCAGGCCAGCGCGGCCGCGGGCGCAAGGTAGGGATGCAACAGCTCATCCGCAGTTGGTCGCCGGCGAACAGTGAACTCAGCCTCATCCGCCGCGCGCCGCGCGCGCAGACGCCCACCCTCGATCAAGGCCACGTCGGCGTCATGCACCCCCACCCGGGTCGGCGAGTCAGCGACCGCCCCCACCGACACGGACACCCGAAGCACCGGCGCATCAGCAGCGACAGGGCTCATCCAACGCTCCGCGCCCTGCAGGCCCAGCACCTGCAGCCCATACGCACCCCACAAGCCCGCGCCATCGCGCGCCCGCCCCACCTCAGGACACCCGGTCACAAGCTCGTCTGAAGAGACGGGCTCGCAACCCCAGCGGTGCCGTGGCGCGACGCCTGTCGTCTCATTCGCGCGTTAGGGGATTACGCCAGACGCGCCGGAGAACCCATAGCCGTCGGAGTTGCCGCTCACGGTGCCGCCCTGCGTGATTTCGCTGACAGTTCCCAGGATCGTCAAGCACGGCCGCTCATACCCGATCAAACCCGGCTCGTCCTGCTGCGGCGGGCCAGCAGGCGTGGGACCGTCGGATCCTGACGGGATGTCTGTCATGAGCGGCTTGCTCCTCTTCGGCTCGTTCCGCGACACGCGATCATGCTCACGCCGCCTTGCCATTGGACCGCGAATGCGCCGGACGGCGCCCGGCGGAGTGAACCGCTGACTTCTTCGTCTCCTTACCGGCCTTCGGCTTCTTCCTTGGCTTCCTGTGCTTGGCGTTGGCCCTGTGCTTGGCCTTGCTCCTGACCTTCTTGGCCTTGGTCCTGGCCTTCTTGGCCTTGGTCCTGGCCTTCTTGGCCGTGGTCTTGGCGTTCGTGCTGGTCTGGGTGAGGGTGGCGCTCGCGCCGGTGCTGGTCAGGGTGCCCTGGACGGTGACCAGGCTCGCGGGCGGCGATGGCGCGGCCGTCGTGGCGGTGGGAGCGGCGGTGCTTGGCGTGGCGGCGGCTGGGCTGCTGCCGGGGTTGGTGGGGCCGGCGGTAGCGGGGCCGCGGGTGGGGGTGGCGATCAGGTCGTCCAGCTCGTTGTAACCGAAGCTGTAGCGCCCGGCTTGGAGCACGGCGAACCGCAGCTGCACGTTGACGCAGGCGCCGGCCGGCAGTCCGCCGGCGGGGTTCTGGCCGGTCGCGCCGGGCAGCTGGCTGGTGGCGTCCCACACCGAGTTCAGTCCCGCGCCGATCCCCGACACGCTGGGGGCCAGCAGCGTAAGGCTGCCGGTGCCCGCGCACGTCGGGGCGGCCGGGCTCGTGGCCGTCGAGGTCTCGGGGATCAGCACCGCCTGTCCCGCGCCCGCGCCCGGGGAGCCGGTGGTGGTCAGGGAGGTCAGCTGCAGCTGCAGGCGGGTGACCGACGCCGCCGGTGCGGCGGTGGCGTTGACGCAGGCGCCGGTCAGCGTTTGACCTGAGCAGTTGGTGATCGTCTGATTGACGGTCAACTGCCCCGGCTGACCGTCCACCCCCGGTGCGTAGCTCACGCCGCCCGCGACCGCGCCAGCCTGCAGGATCTCAGCGTGCGCGACCGGAGCTGCCGCGTCTGCGGGCGACGCCACCCCCAACTCCGCCAGCCCGCCATAGGTCGTGGGGCCCGCGTCGGGGGCGACCAGCACGAAGTCCGCCGCGTTATCGCCGGTGTCGACCGGCACGCCGTCGGTGTAGCGGCGCACGAACGCCGCCCCGGCGCCGTCGCCAGCCGGGGAGGCCGGCACGGTCAGTCCCGTCCCCGAGACGTACCAGGACTCCCCGAGGTTGTTGATCGCCGGCGCATCGGTGTAGCCCACCGCGTCGCTGTAGTGACCGTCGGGGGCGGTCACGTTGACTCCGTACCCGTCGCCCTGGTAGTTGCTCCAGCTTGTGGTCAGGTCCGGCGTGGCGCCGGGATCGGAGCCCAGCGAGTATCCGGAGCCGCTGACCAGGTAGTTGCCGCGGGCCGGAATCGTTAAGTTGGAGAGCTTCGCGCCACTGGCGCACGGATACGGCGGGCACGTGGACTCGTTCTCAGAGTCGTTGAGCGTCCATCCGTTGCCGAGGTGGATCGACTGCGGCGCGGGGTTGTAGAGGTCGACAAAGTAGCCGCTCGCGCCGCCAAAGCTCAGGCTGCGAATGATCGGCGCAGCAGGACTGACCGCGTTGGACGCCGACGACGCCGGTCCGCCCTCGTCCGCGTTGTCGAGTGTCACCGTAACCGTGTAGCTGTCTCCATTGGTCAATCCCGTCACATAGCCGACGCATGACTCGTAGGGTGCGGAGCCGGAGCAGCTGTCGGTGTTGGTCGTCGTCGCCGTCTGCCCACCGTTGGCGGGCGTCGTGACGTCGGTTGCCGTCAGCGTCCAGCCGCTGATCGGGCTGCCGCTCGGTTCGGTGGGCAGCTTGAAGCTCAACTCGGCCTCGCCCGGTCCCGCATACGCCTCGGGGAAGAGCGCCGTCCCGGGGGTGGCCATCGGGGTGACGGCGTTGGAGGGACCCCCGGACAGTCCGGGGCCCACCGTGTTCTTAGCCACCACCGTGAACGTGTAGCTATCGCCGTCGGTCAGCCCGGTGACGGTGATCGGGCTGGCGCCGGCGGTGGCGGTCTGGCCGCCGTTGCCGGGCGTTGTCTGGTCCGCCGCGGTCACTATGTAGCTGGACGGTGTCCCGCCGGTGGTCGGCGGCGTGAACGTGACGGTCGCCTGGCCGTCGTCCGCCGTGGCCTTGACGTCGCTCGGGGCTCCCGGCACGGCGAGCGTGGTGAACGTCTGCTGGGCGCCGTCGGTGGTCCCCGTGGTGTCCACCGCCACCATGCGGTAGTAGTACGGCTGCCCCGGTGTCAGGTTCGTGAGGGTCTGGGACTCGGAATGGCTGGAGTAATCCGAGCCGACGCTCGCAGCGCTAATCGGGATCTCCGACCCGTAGCTCGTCGTCGCGCCGTACTGGAAGTAGTAGGTGGTGGAGCTGTTCTCCGGGTTGACCGTGCCGTTCAGCGTCGCGTCGCTGCCCGTCACCGAGGTCGCCGCCGACGTGGTCGCCGCCGGCGCCGCGGGCAGCGTGGCGAAGCTCTCCTGCCCCGAGCCAGCGCTGGTGTCGCCCGCCGCGTTGCTGGCAAAGATCGACTCGAAGTACTCGTGGTTCGGCTCCAGCCCGGTCAGCGTCTGGGAGACCGAGTGGTAGGTGTTGTCCGAGCCGACGCTGGCCGGGCTGGCCGGGACAGACCCAAGGTACCCGGCGATGTTGTCGTTGTAGACGAACTGATACGTGGTCTGCTTGTTGAACGGATTGACCGCCCCGTTCAGCGTCGCGCTGGTGCTCGTGACCGATGTCGCGGCGGACCCCGTCGCCTGCGGTGGGCCGTAGGTATCGGTGACCTGCACGCGGGCCGCCGACGACGAGCAGTCCACGAATGTCGACCCGGAAGGCCCGTAGCTCGACCCGCCGCCGCCGCCGCCGCCCCCGTACTCATAGAAGGGAGGGTTCCCCGCCCCGTCGGGCCACAACAGCCCGCCGGCGCCGCCGCTACCACCGCTGGCAAAGCCGCCACCGCCGCCACCGCCGGGGGGATCGCCGTCAAATCCGATGCTGAAGATTCCGCCGCCGCCAATCCCGCCCGCTCCGCCGTTGCTCCCTGTCCAATCACCCGACGGCTGCGCGGGTGCCAGCAACCCTCCGTTCGCCGGACCCCGACCGCCGGAAGCGCCGCTATCTCCGTTCTGGCTTCCGCATCCGCCGGTGCCTCCGCTGGCGGTTGAATTCCAACCGTTGCCGCCGCCGCCACCGCCGCCGCCGCCTTCCAGCAGGAGATTGCCGCTCGCGTCGTCGACCGTCGTCGCGCCGCCGCCCCCGCCGGCGCCGCCGTAGTTGACCGGCTCGTCACCGGGTTCGAAACCCCCGCCGTTCCCGCCGCCGGCCCCGCCGTTGGCGCCCCCAGCTCCGCCGGAGCCACCTTGGGTCGTGCCGGCGGTGCCGTCCTGACCACGTCCCCCATTCCCGCCCACGGTGATGTTGAGCTGCTCGCCCGCGGTGACGGAGAGGGTATCGGTCACCTGCCCGCCCGAGCCGCCGAGGCCGCCGGGCTGGAACGCGGTCACCCCGCCCTCGCCTCCCTTCGCCCCCGTGGCGGTCACCGTCACGTCGGTCATTCCGGACGGCACGGTGTAGCAGCCGCTGGAGGTCAGCGTGGTCAGGCCGGTGACGCAGCTCGCGCTGGCCGGCGCCGCCGCCGCGCCGACCGCGCCCGCGCAGACGGCGAGCGCCACCAGACGGCCGATGATCAATGTCTGTCGCCGTCGGCTCGTGCCTGCAGCCAGCGCCACCACGCCCGGCTCGCTCGTGCCGTCACGCCACGCGTCATCCACCATCCGATGCTCCTCACCGCAAGGGCACTTGCGACCGCCGATACCGCGATCGTCCGCAAAAACGAAGTGACCTACTCACCTCGCTCCCAATTGCCCGGCACGGGCCCCACCGCCCCAGCGTTCTTGCCGGCCGGACGCGGACCGTACCACAATTTGGGTTTGCTAAGGCGAGGTTCGCCCTGGGGAACTTCGGGCTAAGGAACGTGGCACCGACCGACAAGCAGAGGTCCAGCGGCCGCCGGGCGGGGCCTCATCGCTCCGCCGCGGACGGAGCGCGTGAGGGCAACAAGCCATGAGTCGGACCACTGCTCGCCGACTCGCCACCAGGGTGGGAGTCGTCGGGCGCGATCGCGTTGAGCGGGCCGGGCCTTGCGATGTGATAGCCCTGCGCGTAGCCGACGCCGCCCTGGCGCAGCAGGTCGAGCGTCGCCTCGTTTTCCACGAATTCGGCGATCGTCTTCTTGCCCAGGTTCTTGGCGAGCTGGACGACGGCGCCGACGATCATCTGGTTGGTGTAGCTGGATGGGAGATCCTTGATGAACTCGCCGTCGATCTTGATGTAGTCGAATTGCAGGTGTTTGAGGTAGTAGAAGGAGGCAAAGCCGGCACCGAAGTCGTCGAGGGCGAATTCGCAGCCGAGGTCTGAGAGCTGGCGTGCAAAGGTGCGGGCCCGGTCGACGTTGATGATCGCCGCGGTCTCGGTCAGCTCGAAGCACAGCCCGCGCGCGTCCGCGCCGGTCGCCGCGAGCTGCTCGGTGATCAGCTCGATCAGTCGGTTGTCGCTGACCGAGTGCGCGGACAGGTTGACCGCGAGGCAGAGATCGTCGCCGGCCCGCTGGCGCTCGGCCAGCAGATCGATCGCGTGGCGCACGACCCAGCGATCGATTTCCTGCGCGAGGTTGAAGCGCTCGGCGATGTACAGGAACGTGCCCGGCGGGATCAGCTCATCGTCGTCGCCGAGCAGGCGCAGCAGCAGCTCGTGGCGCGGGCGGTCGTCGCCATTCAGGCCGATGATCGGCTGGGCGTAGAGCACGAAGCGGTCGTTCTCCAGCGCGCGGCGGATGCGCTCGACCCAGTTCAAGCGGGCCTGCGCGCGCTTCTGACGATGCGCGGCCGTGTCGTAGGTGCACGCCGTGTCGCGGCCGGCCTCCTTGGCGTCGTACATGGCGATGTCAGCTTCATTGAGCAGGTCGACCGCCGTCGGATCGCTCGTGCCCCGAAACGGCGCGATGCCGATGCTCAGCGTGATCCGCCGCGCGTGTTCGCCGATATCGATCTGGATCTCGTCGCGCACCGCCGCGAGCAAGCTCTCCGCAGCCTGCCGAGCGTGCTGCTCGTCGGCGTGCGACAGGATCACTGCGAACTCGTCACCGCCGAGGCGCGCGACGATGTCCGTGTCGCGCAGTCGATCACGCAAGATCCCCGCCACGCGCGCGATCAGCTCATCCCCGGCGGCGTGGCCAAGCGAATCGTTGACATGCTTGAAATGGTCAAGGTCGATCGAGAGCAGCGCGCCCTGGTCGTCGTAGCGATGAGCGACCGCGAGCTCGCGATCGAGCTCCTCGGTGAACCGACGGCGGTTGAATAGGCCCGTCAGCGCATCGTGATCGGCGAGGTACTGCAGCTCGCCCTCAAAGCGCTTGCGCTCGGTCACGTCCTGAAGCTGGTCGATCCGGTACCGCGGCTGACCATGGGCGTCGCGCACGAGCGAGCTCGTGAGCTCGACCCACACCGGGTCACCGCCAGCGCGGCTGCAGCGAAGCTCGCGCCGGAACGTCGTCAACTCACCACGCATCAGCCGCTCGAAGCCTTCGACCGCGGGGGCCAGCTCGTCGGGGTCAAGCAGCGTGTCAAAGGTCATCGTCAAGAGCTGCTCGCGGGCGTACCCGGTGACGGCGCACAGCGCGTCGTTGACCTCGAGCATCCTCCCACCACCTCCGGCCGCGGCCGCCACGACGGCCATTCCGATGCCCGAGCTCTCGAACGTACCCCGGAAACGCTCCTCGGCCTCGTACAGCGCCGATTCGGCGCGCCGGCGCTCGGTGATGTCGCGAATCACCGCGATCGCGAGCGGCGCGTCCTCGGTCTCGATGCTGGAAAGGCTGATCTCAGCGGCAAACTCGCTTCCGTCCCGCCTCAGCCCCCACAGGTCCAGGTCAGCGCCCATCGGGCGCGTGCTCGGCGCCGCGAAGTAGCCGATTCGCTGGCGCTCGTGGCCGCCGCGATAGCGCTCCGGTAGAAGCTTCTCAACCGACGCGCCGATCAGCTCGCGCCGCGTGTAGCCGAACAACCGCTCGGTCTGCAGGTTGACGACCGCAATCCGCCCGTCGCGATCAACGCCCACGACCGCGTCGGGCGCGGATTCCAGTAGCTGGCGATACAAGTCGGCTCCCGCAGCCGGGGCGAGGCCAGGGTCCGTAGGCGCAGCAGGCGGCTGGGGTGGCTTCGAGGTCACACCATTTGTATCGGCAGCGGCGCAAACACCCATAACCCTTCGCTTACTTGCTGCCGCCGCCGATCCCGCACCTCGGCGCGCGCCGACGGACACCTACCACTTTCGTCTATCACACCCTAGCACCGTCCGAGCCCCCGCCACCGTAACGGACGGACGCACGCGCGATCGCCGGGCGCAACGCCCGATCACGTCGCTCAGGATCTCCACCGTCCTGGTCTGCTCGCGGGCTGCGCTAAGTTCTGGCCAAGTCGGCGGCGAGAGGACGAGATATGACGAATGGCCGGTTGGCAACGTGCCGGGTAGGGGTGCTGGGAAGCGGTCAGGTCGGGCAGACGTTGGCGGGCGGCTTCGCCGGTCGCGGTCACAACGTGATGATTGGGTCGCGCGACCCGGGCAAGCCCGAGCTGCGCGAATGGCTGGCAAACGACGGAGCGGGCATCAGCGCCGGTACGTTCGCGGAAGTCGCTGCACACGGCGAGCTACTGGTGCTGGCGGTGCTGGGCGATGCCGCAGAGGAGGCGATCGCCGACGCTGGCCCAAACAACTTCGCCGGCAAGGTCGTCATCGACGCGATGAACCCGCTGGACTTCTCCGGCGGTTTCCCGCCGAAGCTGTCGATCTCGGGTGAGGACTCGCTCGGCGAGCGCGTGCAGCGCGCGCTGCCCGACGCCAAGGTGGTCAAGGCGTTCAACACAATCGGCAGCCCATCCTTTGTCGATCCGAGCTTCAGCGAGGGCCGCCCGACGATGCTGATCGCCGGGGACGACGAGGACGCCAAGCGCACCGTCGGCGATGTGCTCGTCGACTTCGGGTGGCCCGATCCGGTCGACATCGGAGGCATCGAGGGCTCGCGCGAGCTGGAGGCGATGTGCATCGCGTGGGTGAAGATCGGCGGCATGCGCGGGGCGTGGGACCACGGGTTCAAGCTGGTTGTCGGCTAGCAGCGCGGTAGCGGCGCAGTTCACGCTTCCGGTGCGCTGAGCTTGCCCTGGAACGCTGCGCACGTGTCGATCAACGCCTGGTGGAACGCGATCCCCATCTGCAGCGTGAGGAGCGGGAAAGCGTTGTGCTCCTGCTCGGCGAGTTGAGCAGCGGGCGCGATCGCGCGAAGGATCGCCACGCGCTCCTCGCTTCGGCGCATCACCGCAGCGAGGAGCGCGAGCGCGTCGTCGGGGTCCTGCGCGTCGGCAAAGAACAGCTTGAGCATCCCGACGTCGCGCAGCTCAAATGGCATCGGCTCCTCGCGGGTCAACCAGTCCCGCAACACGGCCTCTCCTGCCTCGGTGATGTCGAACACTCGACGCGGACGCTTCCCCTGTGGCTCCGAGCGTCCCAGCACGAGGCCGGCTCGCTCCAGCCGGCCCAGACTCGGATAGATCTGCGCCTGAGAGATCGTCCAGAAGAAACGAATCGACAACTCGACCGTCCGCTTGATCTCGTAGCCCGACTTCGCCCCCAGACGGATCATGCCGAGCACCACATAGTCGGGCGCGTCGAGTCGCAGCTCGGGCGGCGGCCTACGAGTGCTGACTGCGCGAGGCATTAGGTTACGGTAACATGTCGGTCTGACACATCTACGATCGAGGAGGCGCACGTGTCCACGCTCGAGCAAGGCCCCGCCAAGCTGCCGTTGCAAGCCGCGATGGAGGCGCGAGACCTGGCCGGGGTGGTTGCCGCCTTCGCGCCGGACGCCGTGCTGCGCTCCCCCATCACCGACCGGCTCACGTTCAACGGCCACGAGCAGATCGCCGCGATCCTCGGGGTGATCCTCGACGTCTTCGAGGACCTGCAGTACACAGACGAGATCAGAGGCGAGGACAGCGCCTTCCTCGTCGCCCGCGCCAGGATCGACGGCCACTCGATCCAGATCGTCGACCACCTGCGTCTCGGTTCCGACGGATCGATCACCGAAATGACGGTCTTCTTCCGTCCACTGCCAGCGACGGCGACCGCCCTTCGGCTCATTGGCGCTGGGCTCGGCCGGCGTAAGAGCCCGCTCAGAGCCGCGGTCGTGTCCACACTCGCTCGCCCACTCGGGGTCATGACCCGCGCCGGCGACGGAATCGGCGCCCGACTCGTGCGACCGACGCTATCGACCGACACTTCCCACCAGCGCCCTCCCACTCCGACGGTGCCGTAACGCCTCGTGGCGCGGGTTATCGGTGCTCGACGTGTAGGCGTGAGTGGAGGCGCGCGAGTGGCGGGGGCGACCACCAGTTCCATCGTCCAAGGAGCGCCATCAGCGCAGGAACGAGTAGCGCGCGGATGATGAACGCGTCGATCAGCACGGCGCAGGCGGTGCCGACGCCGACCTCCTTGAGGAAGATGACCTTCGAGGTGGCGAACGCGCCGATCGCGACGGCGAGCATCAGCGACGCGGCCGTGACCAGCCTGCCGGTCCGTTCCAGTCCGATCGCGACTGCGTCGCGGTCGCTGGCGCCCGCGTCGCGTGCCTCCTTGATCCGGGAGAGCAGGAACACACCGTAGTCGGTGGAGAGCGCGAACACGACCGCGACGAGGACGAGGAAGTCGGTCTCCTCGATCCCGCCTTGGCTGGTGTAGGCGAGCGGACCGGTGAGGCGGGCGTCCTGGAAGATGAAGACGAGGATGCCGGTCGCGGCGGCTGCAGTCAGCAGGTTCATCAGGAGCGTCTTGAAGGGCAGGATCAGCGCGCCTGTCATCAGCCACAGGACGAGCAGCGTGACCAGGACGAGGATCGCGAGCGCCAGCGGGACGGTGTCCGCGATCGAGCTCTGCAGGTCTGTGAAGTCCGCCGCGGCGCCGCCGACGAGCACCGGAGCCGGTGTCGGCGCGTCGCGGACCGCCGTGACGGCTCGCTGCCCGGCTGGGGAAATCGCGTCGCTTGGGCTGGCGAGCTTGATGTACCACGTGTCGGATCCGACCAGGGCGGGCGCGGAGGCGGCCGCGATCCCCGGAAGCGAGCGCAGCGCCACCGTGTAGTGCTCGAGCGCGGTGCGCGCGCTCGGCGGAGCGGTCGCGACCACGGCGATCGTCTGGCCGCCGTGCAGTCCGGGGAACTCGCGGGCGAGGGTGTCCTGCACAACGCGGGCACTCTTGCTGGTCGGAAGCACGGTGGCATCGATCCCGCTCCAGCGCACCCCGGGGGTCGGCGAGGCAACGAGCAGGAGCAGCGCCCCGGTCGCGATCGCGACGAGCCACGGCCGGCGCATCACGAGGCTGGCGAGCCGGTACCAGGGGCCCTCCCGGTCCGCGGCCGCCGCGGGCCTGCTCAGTCGCGGACCGAACAGCACGAGCAGCGCGGGGGTCATCAGCAGCGCGCAGGCCGCGGAGACCAGCGCGACGACCGCGCCACCGAGGCCCATGGAGACCAGGAACCGCTGCGGGAAGACGGTCAAGCTGGCCATCGCGGCGGCGACCGTTAGCGCACTGAAGATCACGGTCCGGCCGGTGAAGCGCAGCACCGTGTGCAGCGCCTCGGACACGTCCGCTCCGCGACCGAGCTCCTCACGAAAGCGCCACACGAGAAACAGGCTGTAGTCGACCGCTAATCCGAGCCCGATGGCGATCACGAGATTCAGCGCGAACACCGACAGCGACACGAACGTGTTGATCACACGTAGCACCGCGAACGTGCTCAGCACGCTCATCCCACCGGCGGCCAGCGGCAACAGTGCCGCAGACCCCCGGAAGATCAGGAACGCGAGGATCGCCAGCAGCGGAAACGCCAGCGCCTCGGCGAAGCCGAGGTCGCTCAGGGCCTGCTGGCCGACCTGCTTGCCGGCGACATCAGCGCCGCCGAGCGCCACGTCGTGTCGCCCGTGCAGCGCGGTCTCGATCTGCGCCACGCCCACATCGGTGCTGCTGCCGCTGCGCAGCGTCGCCGCCACGACCGATGCGCGGCCGTCGGAGGAAACGAGCGGCGAGCGGCCGTCGGCAGTGGGCACGGCGACGCTTGCCACATCGGGCTGACGCGCGACCGCGCTCGCGACCGAGACGACCGCAGCGCTCCCCGGCGGCGCGGCGACAAGAACGAGCACTCCCGGAGCGATCTCTCGGCCGGTCAGCCGCTTCAGGAGCGCCTCGGCGCGCGCACTGGAGGAGTGCGGGTCCTGGAACGCGTTCTGTGCCTTGAACAACCCCGCCGCGGGCCCGCCGAACACTCCGGCCACGACGAACACGACCAGCGCTCCGACGGCCAGCCGACGCGGATGGCGGCACGCGAGATCGGCGAGCGAGCTCAACACGGCTCAGGATCGGCGCAGTGGGGCGCGAGCAACAGCGGGCGAACCTGCTCGACCCAATCGAGCCTGGCCTGCGCCTGTGCGAGGCCGAACATCGCCGTCGCGCGGCGAAACGCCGACTGCGGACGGTCCGCGAGCCGCTCGACCACGTCCGCGAAGCGATCGCGCCGCTCGCGCGAGGCCCGCTCGTAGCCATCGAGCAGCTCCTCCAGCCGCTCCCCCGACATCCGATCCCCGAAGAACACCCGCACCAAGAACAGGTTGCGCTGGCGCTCGGGCGCCAGCACGGCGTCCTCCAGCCAGGCGGCCAGCACGTCGGCGCCGGCGTCGGTGATCTCGTACACGCGCTTGGTCGGAAAGCGCTCCTGGTCGACCTCGGTCACGTCGAGCAGCCCCCGCCCGCACAGCCGATCCAGCTCGGAATACACGTGGCTGCGAGTCAGAGAGAAGAACTGCCCGATCGAGCGCTCCGCGAACGCGGCGAGATCGTGTCCGGTCGTCGGCCGTACCGACACCAGACCGAGTACCACATAGGCAGTCGCCGGAAGCTTCACGGACACGTCCTAAGTAAACTAGTCCAAAAAGGACGGGCCTGTCAATCGCCGCGTGCCAATTAGGCCTTGTGCTCGCCCCCTGGGATCGGAGAGTCGGTTAGTACGCGCGGGCGACGAGGGCGTGCACGCCGTCCGCGTCGGGATCGGTGACGGGCTCGTCGCTTGTACGCGCTCCCAGATCGCATACCCCCACTGGCGGATCACCATCGTCCCGCGCACGGGGCCGTTCTCCGCCAGCTGCGCCTTCGCGATCACATCCTGATACCAGCGCGGAAAGTCCTTATCCTGCGCTGCGAGCACGCCGGCCATGCGCACAGACTGTACATCCACCGTTTCCGTGGCCGTCGACGGAGTCCGGCGCGGGCTGCGTGTCCATCCTCACTGAGATCCGGACTGCGAAGCCCTCGGAGCAGGAGCTGCTCGGAGAGCTGCACCGGCGCTCGTCGTACGTATGGGAGGACGACCGAGCCAACCTCGAGGCTCATCCGGATGCGCTCGGTATCGCGTACGAAGCGATCGTCGACGGACGAGTGCGCGTCGCGGTCGGCCAGGCCAGACGGCTCGTCGGCTTCTCGGTGGTGGTCTACGCGGCCGACGGCGTGTGCGAGCTCGACGACCTGTTCGTCGATCCCGACGTCATACGCAGAGGGATCGGACGCGAGCTCGTCGAGGATGCGGCGGCGCGTGCGTGCGCCGCGGGGTGTCGCGAGATGACCGTCGTGGCCCATCCGCGCAACTTCGCGTTCTACGGCAGCGTGCAGTTCATCCCCGGTGAGCCGGTCACTACCCGCTTCGGGCCGGCGACCCGGCTGCGGCGTGCACTTGACCTCAGGCGGCCTGCCTGCTGAGGTCGCCCACCATCGACATAAGCTCGTTTGCGGGCATCGGCCGGGCCAGCCCGAAGCCCTGAGCGGCCGTGCAGCCCAGGGCCACGAGGGAATCCCATTCGCCGTCGGTTTCGACGCCCTCGGCGATGGCCCGCAGTCCGAGCGCGTCGGCCATCGCGATGATCGCCGCCACGATCGGCTCACGGTTCTGCTGATTGCCGAGGCCGCTGACGAAGCGGCGATCGATCTTGACCACATCGAGCGGCACGTCGCTGAGGCGGCTCAGTGACGAGTGGCCGGTGCCGAAGTCATCGAGCATCGTTTGCACGCCGAGCTCCTTGAGTTCGAGCAGCACCGGCAGCTCGTCCCCATCCATGATCGTGCTCTCGGTGATCTCCAATGCGAGCACCGAGGCCGGGAGGCGGGTGTCGGCCAGCGTTCGCTGCACGGTCTCGATGAGGCCGGTCTGACCACCCTTGGGTCGCAGCTGGAGCGCGGACACGTTGACGCTGACCGTCAGGGGCTCAGCCGTCGGACGCATGGACAGCAGCTCGTTGAGCGTGCGCGCAGCCGTCCGGAGGACCCAGGCGCCCAGGTCGACGATGAGGCCGGTCTGCTCGGCGAGCGGGATGAACTCGTCGGGTGGCACCAGGCCGCGATCCGGATGCTGCCAACGCACGAGGGCTTCCATGCCGAGCAGCCTGCGGTCGGGCACCGAGAAGAACGGCTGGTAGTGGAGTCGCATCTCGTCGCGCTCGAGCGCCCGGTACAGCTCGGACTCGGTCTTCATGCGGGCCACTACGCGCTGGCGGATGGCCGGCGAGAACAGCTCGACTCGCCCGCCGCCGAGCGTCTTGGCGGCATGCAGGGCAGCGTCGGCGTCGCGCACCATGAGATCAGGCGACGACCCGCCGGCGTCCACGACGACGCCCACGCTTGCCTGCACCACGTGGCGGCGCCCGTCGAGGTCGAACGGTTCGCGCACCGCGGCCGCGACGCGCTCGGCGATGCTGAGAGCGTGAGCCTCGCTTACGATCCCTTCGCACACGATCGCGAACTCGTCCCCGCCCAGCCGTGCGACGGTGTCGCAGCTGCGGGCAACGGCCTGCAGGCGAGGCGCGAGCGCCCGGAGGAGCTCGTCACCGGCCAGCCGACCGATGGAGTCGTTGATGACGTTGAAGTTGTCGAGATCGACCAGCAGCACCATCGCCGCGCATCTCTGCGCGCCGGCGCGGTCGATCGCGCGCTCCAAACGCTCGAGCATGAGGCTCCGACTGGCCAGGCCGGTCGTCTGGTCATAGAGCTCGGCTGTGCGGTAGGTCGCCGCGGTGTCCGATCGCTCGATCGCGTTCCACAGGATGTTCGCGATCGACTGCAGGAAGCCGGCCTCCTGGTCGTTGAACTCCCGCGGCGAGACGCTCGCGGCGTGCAGCGTCCCATAGGCTCGCTCCGCACCCCCGATGAGGACCGAGAGCATGCTTGCCGAGCCGGCCGCGGCGAGCAGCGGTCCGCCGGGAGCGCTCGTGGACACGTCGTGAAGCAGCTCCGGAGCAGCTGACAGGCTGCGCAAGGATTCGCGACGCTCGAGCGTAAGCGGCAAGCGGGTCCGGCCGATCACGTCGCTCGGCCAGCCGAAACCAGCGGTCAGCAGCAGATGCCCGGACGATTCATCGATCTGCTGAACGCCCACGCGATCGATGTCCAGCGTGTGGGCGATCGCGTCGCAGGCCTGGTGCAACAGCCCGACCACGTCAACGTCCTCGGCCGCGAGGCGGCTCAGTGCGGTGAGCGCTGCCTGGCCGCGCGCCCGTCTCAACATGCGCAGCTGCAGATATCGCTCCTCGGTGACGTCGAGGGTGATCGACAGCCCCGCGACCACGGCGCCGTTCGCGTCGTGGACGGGCGCCGCATGAACCTCCCAGGTGTTCGAGCCGCACACGATGTCGACCTCAGTGCTTCGCCCCGCGAGCGCAGCCTCGTACGCCTCGCGCAACCCGTGAGGCGGCGAGGCGAGCAGCTCGTCGAACAGGGCTCCCTCGATCTCGCCGGGCGGCCGGCCGCCAAGGGCAGCGAGCGCCTGCCCTTCGGCGAACACGAAGCGCAGGTCGGAATCGAAGACGCAGAACGCTGCGCCCGACATGGCCTTGAGTGTGGCCCGCACGGCATCTGATGGCGGCCCCGCCAGCGTCTGGTCGCATAGGACGCGCTGCACCGCATCCAGGCTGAGGCGCACGGGCGTCGACTCTTTACCCATGCGCTCTATGTCGGTCTGCCGCGAACCGGCCTAAAGCCTTGCGGCGGCCTGGGCAATGGATGGCGTCCGCGACCTACGACATGGTCAGCCTGAACACGGGATGATCCGGCGCAATCCTGCGCAACTCGTCGTCCGAGGATTCCGGACCCACTCCGGCGAAGAAGACGCCGACCTCGAACTTCCAGCGCTTCAGGTAGGCCCGCAGAAGCTGCGGCTTGTCGTCGTCGTCGAGCTCCACCGCCGCGAACGGCTGCGTCCGGCGCCCGACGCGCAACCGCCCCTGGCCGCTCGCGCGCAGGTTCTTGACCCATTGCGTCTGGCCGCGCGGCGCGACCAGGTAGTCGGCGTCCTCGAAGCGGAGCAGGTTCACGGGCGTCTTCCGCCATTCGCCCGACTTGCGTCCCTGCACCTCGAGGACACGCGACCCGTACACGCTCACGCCGGCCCGCGTCAGCGCGGCCACGAGCCGGTTGAAGACGTTCGTCGTAAACCACCCGGGCCGCTGGTAGTGCTCGGACACCGCGCCATTCTCCCATGCTCTCGTCCGGGAAACGCCGCTCGTTCATCCGGGCACCAGGTGCGCGACCTCAAAGCCGAATCGCGCCGCCACCCGGCTCGCGACGAGAGATCGGTGGCAGGCCTCCGGACTGGCCTCGACACACATCAGGGCGCCAATGCCGTCCGCCGGCAACTCGCTGATCAATGGCTCGAGCGGCACCCGATCGAGGATCTCCCGTGTGTAGCGCCGGACATACTCGGGCGCGAGCGCCATCCGGGATCGCTTGCCGACTCCCTGACGATCGTCCTCGCGGTATTGCAGGTGGCGCAGCTCGGTGGTCGGGGCCAACTCCCGGTGATACGCGTAACCGATCCCGGCGTCGCTCAGCAGCACCTGGAGCCGACGCGCGTTGGCCCAGGAATACTCCGGGCCCCGCACGCCGCGGCGCTGGCGGATGTCGATCAGCTGCGCCACGCCGGCCGCGTTGAGCGTCTGCACGAAGCGGCGCGCATCGAACTCGTAGACCCCGATGGTGGCGATGCGCGGCATCGCCACAATGCTGCCACGACCGGTCTCCCCTCGGCCGCTGGCCACGGTGAGCCACGGCCGCCCCCGCCAACGCCGACCACCCTAGGCCGCGACCCCTCCCCCGCCGGCGACTACGGCCGGCGCCGCCACGGCGCCCGAGGCAACGCATACCCGATCGCGGCCGCTGCGTTTGGCCTCATACAGAGCGGCGTCGGCGCGCGCGAACGTGTCGCGGTAATCGAGTGGCTGGCCCGGATCGGCGACCGCCACCCCGATCGAGATCGTCACGGCCTGCCCAGCGCACGGCTCCGAGCGAACGGCCTCGCGCAGTCGCTCGGCGACGCCGACCGCCGCACGCACGTCACCCCCGGGGAGCAGCACGAGGAATTCCTCGCCGCCGACGCGGTAGGCCGACTCGAACGTGCGCAGACTCGCGCTCAAGCGCACCGCCGCCTCGCGCAGGACGGCGTCGCCGAGCGTATGCCCGGCCGCGTCGTTGACCCGCTTGAAGTGGTCGAGATCGATGAGCAGGACCGCGACGGCGTGGGACATCCCGATCGCCTGCGCGTCGAGCTCGAGCAGGCGGGCGCGCAGGGCAGCGCGATTGAGCAGGCCGGTCAGCTCGTCGACGACGCCGGCGCCCCGGGCGCCAACGGCGGAGCGTCCGATGATCGCTCCGACGCAGCCGGCCTCGACGAGCAGCGCCAGCGGAAAGAGGAGGATCGCCGGGTTGTGCCGGACCTGCGGACCGCCGAGGATGAGGGCCACCGCCGTCATGAGCCCGGCGGTATAGGCGGTGGCGATCGCGGCCATGCGGGCGGGGAGCATCGCGCTCGGCCCCGGGATCATGAGCACGAAGAGGGACAGCGCGAACAGCGGCGCGCCACGCGCGCACAGGAAGCCGATCGCGATCGACGTCTGGAACACGAGCCACCCCGCGGCGAGTGAGATGACCGGGCGCGGGAGGCGGTTCGAGTACACCTCGGCCAGCGCTACGGGGATCGCCACGATGCCCGGGGCGATGAGCACTTGCCATCCGAACCACGGAATGGCGGCCGCGATGCCCACGAACGCCGCCACGCTGAGAACGCGAAACAGCGGAGTCAGGCGTCGGTTGACCTCCAGGACGTGCTCGTGCTCGAGCTTCTCGGTCACCGGCGTGGCGTCGTCCGACGAGGCCTCGGCGCCGAGCGTCCAGCCGCTCGCCCCCGACCCGGCGCGCGCCCGCCTGTGGGCCCGCGCGCGTCCCACGAGGCGGTGCGCCCGCCCGGGCGGCGGCTGCCCGGCGCCGGCCGCGTCGACAACCGGTGCCCGGCGCCGCCGCGGCGCGGCGCCCGCGCATTCGAACTCGCCCACCGTGCTCACGCGGTCGCGGCCGCCGTGCTTCGCGGCGTAGAGCGCCGCATCGGCACGCTCGAAGACGGCAGCGAAATCGAACGGCTGGCCGGGGTCCGACGACGCCACCCCAAACGACATCGTGGCACCCACGCCGTCGAGCGGTAGCGCGCGCACCGCGGCGTGCATGCGCGCCGCGACGTCGTAGGCCGAGTCCGTGTCGTGGCCGGGCAGCAGGATCACGAACTCCTCACCACCGAGGCGATAGACCGGATCGAACGCGCTCACGCAGTCGCTCAAGCGACGGGCGATCCCCTTGAGCACTTTGTCACCGGCACCATGCCCGTGACGGTCGTTGATCGCCTTGAAGTGGTCGATGTCGCCGACGATCACGCCGACCGGCGCGCCGCTGGCCGCGGCCTGGTGCCGAAGCTCGGCCAGGCGAGGACGGAGCGCCACGCGGTTGAGCGCCCCCGTGAGATCGTCCACGGACGCCGTGCGGCGTGCGGCGTCGTCGACGTCGCGCACGACGAGCACGGTCACGGTAAGCGCGACGAGCACGAGCGGCACGCACCAGGCCACCGGCGGCGAGGCGCGCAGCTCGGTCAGGTCCACGCCGAAGGTCACCGCGAGCATCAACGCCCCAGCGAGCACGGCCGCGGCGGCTACGACTCGCCTCGGGAACGCGACGGCGAACGGCAGCACCGGCATGATGAGGATGACCAGGCCATAGCCCCGCGGACCGCGGGCCAGCGCCGCTGCCACCGCGAGCAGCAACTCGGCGACCACGAAGGCGAGCGCGTACGCGTATTCGGGCCGGTGGCGTCGCGGCGTGTTGCGCGCCCACGTGAGTACGTACAGCAACGCCGCCGCCGCGCCGGCCATGGGGGGGCGCCATCCGTACACGCCGATACCCGCCATTCCAGCTATCGCGAACAGTCCACAGATCACCGGCGTGGCGACGCGCAGACGGCGGGCAGCGTCGGTCATGCGGCGACGTTCCGCATCGTCGCGGCAGAGGAACGCGTCGAGGTTCACGGTGCCGACATCGACCGGATACGCCCGCCGGGCAACGTCGCGGGCCCGATGTCGGACGTTGTTCCGGCTCGTCCCGGCGGGAAAGGGTCGCCGTCGCGCGGACCCGTTCGCCGCCGATCGGAGCCGTCAGGCCGCTGCGGCGGCCGGCAGCTGGGTTACGGCCGCGTGGGCACTCGAGCCGTGCCCCTGGTCGGCGACGCCGACGGAGCGCTCGATGATCCGTCCCGGCGCTGCCTGCAGGTCGATCTCGACGCCGGGGTGCTCCTCGCCGTCGACGACCTCGATCGTGCGGACCCTCGGGCGCTCGAGGCCGCCGGCGTCGCCGAAACCGGCGACGAGCGCGCGCTCTCCGCTGTTGAGCAATACCTCGGTGCCGATCGGATACGGCGGCACATACGACCGGAACACCTCGACGATGAGCGGATCGAAGGCACCGCCGGCGCCATCGACTACCGTTTGCCACGCGACCTCGGGAGGCCGTGCCGGCGCATGCGGGCGGTTGCTCGTCATCGCGCAATAGACATCGACCACGGCGGCGACGCGCCCGAGCTGATGGATGTCCTGGCCGCAGAGGCCATAGGGGTAGCCGCTGCCGTCCCAGCGCTCGTGGTGACGGCGAATGACCGCCTGTACGAGCGGGCTCACCGTCCAGCTGCTGAACAGCCTCGCCCCGACGACCGGGTGCTGTCGCATCACCGCCATCTCCTCCTGAGTGAGCGGTCCGGCCTTGTGCACGATCGAATCGGGCACCGACAGCATGCCGACGTCGTGCAGGAGCAGCCCGAGTCCGAGCTTGAGCAGTCGCGTGTCGATGTCGTGGTAGCGCACCTTGCGCTCCCAGTCGAGGTAGCCGTGCTCGCGGATGAGGCGCTCGCCGATGAGCAGCCCGAGCGCCGTCGTGTTGACGGCGTGGCGGTAGGCGTAGCCGTCGGCGCTCGAGAGGTCTGAGAGCACGACGCCCGCCTCGGTGGCGTTGCGCAGCTGCTCGGCCAGGAGCAAGGACAGCTTCTGCAGGCGGTCGATCTGCCGGTCGGAGACGAACGCGCCCTGACGCCCCTCGCGCAGGGAGCTCATCGCGTCGCGCACGCCCTTCGTCGCCTGCGCGCGAATCTCGTCGGTGATGAGCGGCATCGGGCTGATCCCGTCGCTGGCAGCGTCCTCCACCCATACGGCGTTGATCCCGGCCGCGAGCAGGCGCTCGGTGTAATCCGGGCTCAGCTTCGTTCCGGACCGCAGGAGGGGGATGGCGTCCGTCGCTCCCGAGCGAACGTCGACGGCCAGCACCGCTCCCGACACGAGGCGTCGCGTCGGAAGGAGCCTCATCGCTCGAGGCCCGGGGCGCGATTGGCGCTTGACGTCAGGACCGCATCGTCCAGCATCGGTGGTCTTAGGTCGACCACTCGCGCCCGCAGCTTGATGGAGCGGGCGCCCCGTTCGACGAGTTGGCGAGCGTGGCGGCTCAGTACGCCCGTGAAACGGTCGCGGCTCCGCTGGACACGGAGGCGCGGATCGTGACCGTTCCGTGACCGGCGGGCAACGTGAAGCGATAGTCGCCGCAGGCGGCGGCGAGCAAGGACGCGAGCGCGTGCCGCTTGCCCTTGCGCGGCTTGACGGTGAGGCTGAGCCGCGCCCGGCGGACCGCGGTCAGCGTGATCGCCGCGTGTCCGCGGCTGTGCACGACGGCGATCGCTCGCAACAGCGCCGCGCTTGCGACCTTGTGGTGCTTGGCGCGCAGCAGCTTGGGCACGACACAGCTTGCGGTTGGCGGCTTTATGGGCGTCTGCGGCACCGGCACGGCCGACGTGGTCGTCGTCGTCGACGTGGTTGTCATCGATGTGGTCGTGGACGGTCGCGGCGGGACGAACACGTCGGACCCGAACGCGGTCGTGCCGGCCGCATAGCCGAGGCGCGGCAGGCCGAAGATGTCCTCGATGGTGCCGAGCATCGAGTAGTGGTTGTAGGCGACCGTCGAGACGGTGCCCGGAGTGATGAACGGCGACATCAGCACGGCCCCGGTGTCGCCGCCCCCGGGTCCCCCGCCGCCGGGCAGCGCCGCGAGCGGACCGGGTATCTCGCCGCAGCAGGAGCTGGCATCGGCGCCCTCCGCCTCGTCGAAGACGACGATGAGCAGCCCGTCCTGCTTATACGCGGGCGAAGTCGTAATGATCGGCACCCACGAGGACAGGAACCCATCGATGCCCGCGTACCCGCCCGGGAGCGCGTGGTTGGCGCACGTGGCGTCGTGTCCGTCGGAGCACAGGTCGGGCGTGATGAAGACGTAGTTGGGCGTCGTCGCCACCGAGCTGAGCGCGCCCGACAGCTGGTTGAGATCCACGACGTGATCGCACTGAGCGGTGTCGATGATCGAATGGAAGTACACGAACGGGTCGTGACGGGTGGCGTACGCGTCGGTGGCCGTCTCCGCCTGGGTGCCGTCCGCCGTGTTGAGCACCGGGTGCCCGCAGGTCCGGGACGGCGTGGTGTTATCGCGAACGGGGTCGTCTCCCATCGACTCGTTGTAGCTGCCCCAGGTGAGCCCGGCGGCCGTGAGCTGGCCGGCGATCGTCGGGACGTTGGCCGGGTACACACAGCCCGTGCCCGTCTCCTGCCCGTTTCCGTCGAGCCCTCCGCCGGTGATGTCGCTGTAGGTCGGGCAGTCTCCCTGCGTGCTCGGGGTCGGCGCCTGACCGCTGATCATCGCGATGTAGTTGTCGAGGCTGGCGTGCCCGATCCCGTAGTAGTTCGGCAGGTAGGCGCCGGCCGCGCGCATCGTGTCGGCGAGGTACGGCGACGGCGGATTCGAGCCGAAGGTCGTCGCCGCGCCCTCGTTCTCGAGCACGATCACGAAAACGTGGTGGATCGGCGGCAGCGCGGCGCTCGCGGCCGGGGCTACGCCGGCCAGGCACGCGGCGACCGCGAGCGCGCCAACCGTGACCCGCCGCAGGCGCCGTACTCGCTTCGCCATCATCGCCGGCCCACCACTCGGCCGCAGTCTATACAGCACCCGCGTAGTCACGGTATGGGCCGCGGCTGCCCGCGGCGCCGCCTTTGGTGCGCCGGGATGCCGATCAGCGACCGGTGGGCGCGCGCGAGGTGTGCTCGATTAGCACCGCATCGCGGGCATACGGGAGCACACCCCACCCGACCGCGAGAGCCCGCCCCGAGGTGTGCTCGATTAGCACCGCATCGCGGGCGTACGGGAGCACATCCCACCTCGACGACCACATGGCCGCCTCCGGCGGCCGCCCACGCCCACCCCCGGCTCACCCCGCCCCACCACGGCCGGCCGCGACGATCGGTGCCTCCGCGCGGATCTCGGCGAGCAGCCGGCCGGCGAGCTCGCCGGCGCTCTCGCCACTGCGCAGGCCGCCGCCTTCCGGAGGGAAGAAGCGGATGCGCACATCAGGTCGCGTGGGGAAGCGCGGGATGTCCGTCGTGCCGACGATCGAGCAGCACACGACGTTCGCCTCGGGGACGGCCGCGGTCAGGCGACCGAAGCCGCTGCGAGCCCGAAGCTCGCGACCGAGGCTGCGCGTGCCCTCGAGGAAGATGCCGATACATGCGCCGGCGCGCAGCTCGGCGATCGCCTGGTCGAGCGCCGCGGTGTCGCCCCGGCCGCGGTCGATCGGAATCTGCCCCATCCCGTCGAGGACGTGGCTGAGGCCATGGATCTTCCACAGCGACGACTTCGCCAGCGCGCGCACCTGGCGGTGGCGCCGCGCCGCGACCCCGACCGCCACCGGATCCCAGTAACTGTCGTGGTTGCCGGCCAGGAGCACGGGGCCGTCGCGAGGCAGGTGCTCGATGCCCGAGACATCCAGCCGTCCCCACCGGGACACGATCGGCGTGCAGGCGGCCATGGCGACCGCGTACGTGCGCGTGGTCGATTCGGGCATCGGGTCCGGATCTTGGCGGTTCGGCGCGACCGGCGTCGCGCCGGCTCGGCCGATCTCGTGCCCGCCAGGGTCCCCGTTGACGGCGGCGGCGCACCGGGATACGGTCGCCTCAGACACTGATCGATCAACTGAAGCCCAGCACGAAAGGCGGTTCTCTGATGGCCGACAGCGTGTACCGCGTGACGGAAGTGATCGGGGTGAGCAGCGAGTCCTGGGAGGCCGCCGCTCGTACCGCGGTGGAGACCGCGGCTAAGACGGTCCGCGACCTGCGGGTGGCCGAGGTCATCCGCGAGGACGTGACGATCGAGAACGGCGCGATCTCCAGCTACCGCGTCCGCCTCGGGATCTCGTTCAAGTACGACGGCGGCGACTAGCCGGGAGTCGCGCTCAGTAGTAGTCCTGGACGGTGATCGACCAGTTGGCAGAGTCCTGACCGGAGCTCACGCCGAGCTGGTAGGTGCCCGGGCCGCTGCCGAACACCTTCGTCGCGCTCCCGTCGGAGAGGTCGAAGCCGCCCGCCGCCGGGCCGGAGTCCAGCCGGCTCACGCTGGCGTGCGGACCGAAGCACACGATGATGAACGTGCACGTCCCGTTGTAGCTCATGTTGGTCACGGCGCGCCAGCTGCTGCCGAGGATGCGGAACGGGACGGACTGGCCATCGCCGCCGCCTGAGAACGTCGTCAGCGTTCTCCAGCGCGGCGTCTCGGCGACCTGGAGTGACACGAGTGAGCCCGGGATCGCCCGCGCCGCCGGCGGCGGCGACTCGCGCGTGACGGTGCCGGCCGCGACGCCCGGAGCGGGCACGGTGTCGATGCTGTCGCGGAGACCGGACGCCTGCAGGCGTGTCCCCGCGGCGCCCGCGTCGAGGCCAACGACGCCGGGAACCGCGACCGGACGCGGGCCGGCGCTGATCATCAGCGCGATTGGGGTGCCCGCGGGCACGTGGGAGCCGGCGGGGGGATGCTGGGCGAATGCCGTGCCTCGCTCAACCGCGGCGAAGCGGGTGTGGAACACGGCGCGCAGGTGGTCGCGGCCGACCTCGGCGGCGATCGTCGCCTTGCGCAGGCCGAGCAGGCGGGGAACGGTGGTCTGACCCGGACGCGTCAGCAGCAGCGCCAGCGCCGCGACGACCGCGAGCCCGCCGAGGACAGCCAGCACGGGCGCAGCGGTGGCGCGGACCCGCCGCCGGCGGCGCGGCGGCGCCGGGCGGCGCGGCGCGACGCGCGTCGGTGCCCCGTGCTCGAGCGCTCCGGCAGCGACCTGCGGCGTCGCGACGCGGGCCGCGTCGAGACGGTCCGTGGGCCGGGCGTCGTCTCGTAGCGGCGTCGTCGCATGCTCCCCGTTTCGCGCCCGAGGCTGCACGACGGTCACCGCCGCCCCGGAGATACCGACCGGAGTTCCCGCGAGCGCCGCGCACACGGCGGCCAGCGCGGCAGCCATCTCGGTGCCGTCGTCGAAGCGTTCGGCCGGATCCTTGGCCAGCGCCCGCTCGACGACGTCTCGCAGCGGCCCCGGCACCTCACCGGGCAACGGCGGGGGCGCGTCGCGGAGATGGTGCAGCGCAACGAGCACCGCGGCCTCGCCGCCGAACGGAGGCCTTCCGGCCAGCATCTCGTAGAGCACGACGCCCGCGCCGTACACGTCGCTCGCCGGCGTCGCGCGTTCGCCGCGCGCCTGCTCAGGCGACATGTACTGCGGGGTGCCGATGATCGTGGCCGAGCCGCCGTGGAGGTCGGTCTGCGTGAGCGCGGCGACGCCGAAGTCGCCGACCTTCAGAGCGCCATCGACCGCGAGCAGGATGTTCGCCGGCTTGACGTCGCGGTGCACGATCCCGTGTGCGTGCGCTCGGCCGAGGGCCCCACACAGCTGTTCGCCGAGGGCGGCGGCGAGCGAGGGCTCGAGGGCCCCGCGGCGCAGGCGAGCGGCGAGGCTCTCGCCGTCGACGAGCTCGGCCACGCAGTAGGGACCCTCGTCGGCCTCGCCGACGTCGTAGATCTGCACGATGCCCGGATCGTTGACCCGCGCGAGCAGCTGAGTCTCGCGGGCAAAGCGGCGCCGCCACACCGGGTCCTCGGCCCACCACGGCTTGATCACCTTGATCGCGACGCCGCGCGCAAGACGGCGGTCGCGGCCGCGATATACGCGACCGAATGCGCCCTCGCCGATGAGCGAGTGCAGCTCATAGCGTCCCTGCAGGGTGCGACCGGTGAGGTCGGGGACGCGTGGCATGGGGGTCAGGGTCGTCATGTGACTCGCGCGCGTAACGGCCGTTCGGCCGGCGACCGTGCGCCGCCGCACGGCACGCAGACCCGCACCGCCACGATCGCCGGTGTATCTGAGCAACACGCCGGGTCACCCATCGGTGCGCTGCCGTTCAACTCTAACCGCCCGTGAGAGGATGTTCGCGTGCTCCCGCGCCGCCTGCTCGGCATCCTCGCGCTCGTGCTCGGCGGCGCCGTCGCAGTCGGCGCGCGGGCGCCGGCGGCAAAGCCCCCCGGACTGACCGGACCGACCGGCCGCTCCGCGCCAGCGCCGGGCCGCCCGACGACCCTCGCGCCGGCGCCGAGGACTGCCTACCGGGCCATCGGCTGTCGCCTTCGCGGCCCGGCGATCGCCCGCGCGTACGGGCCGGCAAGGAAGGTCGTCGCGCTCACCTTCGACGACGGCCCGTGGTCCGACACGCCGGCCTTCGTACACATGATCGCGCGCAACCGCGCCGTCGCGACCTTCTTCATGATCGGCCGCCAGGTGACCGCCTCGTACGCGACGACGCTACAGACCGAGCTGCGCTACGGCGACGCCCTCGGCAACCACACGTTCACCCACCCGAACCTCACGGGCGTCGGTGACATCGCCGGACAGCTGCAGCCGACGCAGGCCGTGATCGAGCGCCTCACCGGGTACACGCCGTGCGTCTTTCGTCCCCCCTACGGCGCCTACGACGCCCGCGTGATCGGCGCGGCCCGGGCACTCGGGCTCGCCACCGTCATCTGGAACGTCGACCCGAGCGACTACACGCAACCCGGCATCGCCGCGATCGAGCAGCGTGTGCTCGCCCAGGTGCGGCCGGGCTCGATCATCATCTCCCACGATGGGGGCGGCCCGCGTGGGCAGACGCTGGCCGCCTACCCGGCGATCATCGCGGCGCTGCGGGCGCGCGGCTATCGCTTCGAGACCGTGCCGCAGCTACTCGGCCTGCCCACGGTCTACGTCCGCTGCACGCGCAACTGCCGCAACGAGGGCGTCGCGGCGCCGCTGCCCGCCGGGTCGATCGTGCAGCGCCGCTGATCACCCCTGCTGCTCGGTCGGCCGTACGAGCACCTCGTTGATGGCAACGCGGCGCGGGCGGGTCACGACGTAGGCGATCGCGTCGGCGATGTCCTGCGCCTGCAGTCGCTGGATTCCGCCGAACCGCGCGGCGATCGTCTCGAGGACCTCGGGGCGGTTGTGCGACGCGAGCTCGGTCTCCACCGCGCCCGGCTCGATCAGCGAGACGCGCACGTGTCGCGTGGTCACCTCCTGGCGCAGCGACTCGCTGAACGCGCCGACGGCGTGCTTGCTCGCGTTGTAGACGCCGCTCCCGTTGCGCGCGACGCGCCCGGCGACCGAGCTGACGTTGACGATGTCGGCGACATGTCGCGGCTCTCGCTCGGCGGCCCGCAGCAGATGCTCGAGCGCGGCGTGGGTGGTGTACAACAGCCCGCGCACGTTGATGTCGATCATGCGCTCCCATTCGTCGAGCGGCGCACCGCCGATCGGGCCGAGGAGCATCACGCCGGCGTTGTTGACGACCGTATCGAGGCGTCCGAGCTCGTTGACGGCGCGCTCGACGGCCGAGCGCGCCTGCTCTTCGACGGTGATGTCGGCGGCGATGACGAGGGCGCGACCGCCCGCGGCGCCGATGCGCTCCGCGAGCGACTGGAGACGGTCGGTGCGGCGGGCGACGAGGGCGACCGCCGCGCCGTGGCGCGCAAGCGTGGCCGCGGCGGCCTCGCCGATGCCGCTCGAGGCGCCGGTGACAAGGGCGACGGTTCCGGTGAGGGTGCTCTCTTCAGTGGTCATGCCGGGCACTATGGCGCGTGGCGGCGATCCTGTCCCCCTCGAACGAACGTCCGCTTCGCGTGCAGGCCTCGGGAGGCGGTGGTACAACCGTTGGGCAACCTACATACACAACGGCAATGCCCCCGATAAAGGCACCCCCGTCGCGAGGCGGGTCCGCAAAGCCACGGAGCTCCCCCAGGGAGCCAGCCGGGTTACCGAAGGAACGATGTCTGGGCGGCATTACCCAGATACCGTTCGGAGGCCGCATTGCTCCCGCCCCAGGTGTTGGCTTCGTGCCGACCCCAACGAGCAGCACCGTTGTCCGTAGGATCCCTGTCCGTCGCCGCAGTCCTGGCTGCGGTCGCGTGCCTCGTTCCGGCGACCCCGGCTGCGGCCGACACGCTCATCGCGCGCGCCATCATCAACCCCGGGACCCTGACCGTCGGAGGCGGCGCCGCGAGCGTCGATCCCGCCGACCCGCAGCGGCTGCTCGTTCCGCTCGACGTGATCGACGCCCGCGGGAACGGAGCCGGCTGGTCGGTGTTCCTCACGGCGCGGCCCGCGGCCGGCCCGTCGCGCAACCGGGCGCAGCTGCAGCGGCCCGTCTTCAGCTGCACGGAGAACTCGACGTGCACGCTGCCGACAACCAGTATCTCTTATCCGCTGACCGTCCCGCTCACGGGAGCCTCCGTGAAGGTGTTCAATGCGACACCCGGCTCCGGCATGGGGGGCATGGCGACGACCCTCGTGCTCGACGGTACGCCAGCGGAACAAACGGTGAACACGACGGTCACCGTCGCGAGTGGTCCCTGACTGACCCCCTCGGACCCACCGCGAGATGAACCGGCCGGCCGCTGCGAGCTCCCTCCTCGCCCGTAGCGGCCGGTCGCTCACTCCAGAGGCGCCTCCGCGTGCCCGACGCCGGGCTCGACTCGTGCAGAAACGGGCGCGAGCGTCATTACCCAGTCGAGCCTTCCGTCAAGCGCGAGCAGCGATGCGCAGCTTTGCGCAGCTCTGCGACGCGGCGCCTGGACGAATGGTCGGTCTTTGCCGAAAGGCCTTTAGTCAGACGCGCGACTGCCCGATCGTTACCGATACGTGCAGCCAGGCGTCCATACATACCAGGATTACGAGGCCGTGGAGCTCGGCGTCCGCGGGCGCGCCAGCCGCTGGCTGTGTCCGACCGACCTCGACCGGCGCCGCATCGTCGATGCGAACAGCCGCGTGCGCACCATCCGCTACGCCGGCTCGCTTGCCATCGGCGTCGCCCTGCTGCTCGCTGCCCCGCGCTATGGATGGTGGACGCTCATGCTCTTCGCGCTCGTCGCCGTCGATTACCTCACGGTCGAGCGCCGCATGGCGCGGAGCGCCTACCCGGAGATCGTCAGCGCCGTGGCCATCCTCAACACGATCGCCGTGATGGCCGTCGGCGTCGCCGTGACCGGCGGCCCGACGAGCCCGGCGCTGCCCTGGCTCGTGATGCCCTCAGCCGTCGTGGCGGCGCGCTTTCGCCCGCGCGTCGTGGCCGTCGCCGTCGTCGTGACGATCCTCGCCATGCTGCTGTCGACGCTCGGCGTTCACACCGCCGCCGTCGTGGCCAACCCGACCCCGCTGTTCAGCACCCTGGCCCTGCTCATCGGCGTCGTGGCCATCGTCGCGGCGCTGCAGGATGCCGAGCTGCGGCATCGTGACGAGGCCGTCCTCGATCCCCTCACCGGTCTGCTCAACCGCCACGCGCTCAGCCCCCGCTTCGTCGAGATCCGCCAGCAGGCGAGGATCGCCGACCAGCCTGTGTGCCTCGTGCTGTGCGACGTGGACGAGTTCAAGGAGGTCAACGACGCCAACGGCCACGATGTCGGTGACGCGGTCCTCCGCGACGTCGCTTACGAGATGCGCAAGGGCCTGCGCTCGTTCGAGCTCGTCTACCGGCTCGGCGGCGAGGAGTTTCTCATCGTCCTTCCCGGCATCGACCTCGCGGGCGGGCGCGAGGTCGCCGAGCGGATCCGCGCGGCAATCGATGCGAGCCGGCCGGGCGGGGTCGCGGTGACGATCTCCGCCGGGCTGTCTGCGGCACGAGGCGATGACGTGCAGTACGAACGGATGTTCAAGGAGGCCGACCGCGCCCTGTACGCCGCCAAGCGCGCCGGACGCAATCGCGTCGTGACGAGCGAAGTCGACGGGGAGCCCTCGCGCGAGGCGTTCCCCGCGTGGAGCTCCCGCTCGGCTCAGCCGATCGTCGGCGACGAGCCTCCGCTCGGCGGCGTTCCCCCCGCCGCCTCGACCGATCCCTCGCTCGCCGGATCCTGAGCGCCGACCGGCCAAGTGTCGGAGCGCCTCCGTAGACTCGTCGGCCGATGACCGGCCCCCTCGACGTCGGCAAGGTCGTTCGCCGCGTGTTCGCGATCTACGTCGACCAGGCGCCGATCCTCTTCCCGGCGGCGGCCGTCGTCTTCGTCATCGAGGCGTTCGTGGCCGCGCTCGTGCTCAACGCGCGCCCCGGGCTTGGCGATCGTCGTGCTCGCGCTCGACCTCGTCGCCGCCTCGCTGTTCACGGGCATGATCGCCGAGCTCGTGGCCGACCTGCAGGACGGGCGGCGCGATGCGAGCGCCGGCCAGCTGCTGCGCGCGGTGCGCCCGGTGCTCGGCGAGCTGCTCCTCGTCAGCATCGTCGCCGGCGTCGGCGAGGCGGTCGGCTTCATCCTGATCGTGCCCGGGCTCATCCTGCTCACGCTGTGGGCGGTGGCGGCGCCGGTTGTCGTCGTCGAGCACCCCGGCGGACTGCGTGCGCTCGACCGCAGCCGCGAGCTCGTGCGCGGCCACGGCTGGGCCGTGTTCGGCGTCATCATCCTGTTCGCCCTGCTCGTGCTGATCGTCGGCGGGACGATCGAGATCCTCGCCGCCTCGGCCGGTTCCGTGGCCGCGCTCGTGGCCGAGGTCGCCGTGAGCGTCCTCACGCTGCCGCTGCTGTCGATCGCCTCCGCCGTTCTGTACTTCCAGTTGCGCGAGATCCAGCAGCCGGTGGCCTGAGCCGTTGCCCGCCCCCCGCTGGTCGCGCGCGTGCAGGAGCGAGACATTCCGTCGGATACGGTGTTGCTGTCTCTTGATGGCCCACGTTCGCGGTGTACAGAGGATGAGCGCCGCCGCGCTGGCGCTCGTGGCGTTGCTGCTCGCTGCCGTTCCGGCGCCGGCCGGAGCCCGTCCGGCACGCCATGGGGCGACGAGCCGGCGCGTGGCGACCCCCAAGTCGAGCGCCCCGAAGGGCGCCGCCGCTCAGCAGGCCGCGCTCAACGAGCAGCATGCGCTGCTCGCCTACGCGGCGATGCAGAACGCCTACTACAGCCCGAGCACCGGGCTGTACCCCCAATCCGACGCCTGGCCCTACTCCCAGGCGATGGCGGCGACGATCTCGGTCGCCGCGCTGCCGGGGCTGCACGCGCGCTACTCGGCGGACCTGGCCGCCCGGCTGAGCGGCCTGCAGGCCTACGCCGATCACAGTCGATCCCGCGCCGGCCGGCTACATCTCGACGGCGGCCGGGACGACACCGGTCGGGGACCGCTTCAACGACGACAACGAGTGGATCGGGATCGAGCTGCTGCGCCTGTACCACCTCAACCACGTTCCGAGCCTGCTGACCACGGCTGCCGGCCTGCTGACGATGGTCACCGACCAGTGGGACACGACGCCCGGCATCGCCTGCCCAGGGGGCGTCCCGTGGCAGAACATCGCGCTCAACGGCGATCGGAACACCGTCAGCAACGCGACCGGAGCCGAGCTCGGCGCTCAGCTGTACCTGACGACGGCCAACCAGGCCGATCTGCAATGGGCGATCGGCATGTACAACTGGACCCGCGACTGCCTGCTCCACACCGACGGCCTGTACGGCGATCACGTCGACGGCCACGGCACCCTCGATCCCACCGAGTGGACCTACAACCAGGGCACGATGATCGGGGCCGGGGTGATGCTCTACCAGGCCACGCACAACGGCGGCTACCTCGCCCAGGCCGAGGCGACCGCCCAGG
This sequence comes from uncultured Solirubrobacterales bacterium, assembly GCA_963819075.1. Lineage (GTDB taxonomy): Bacteria > Actinomycetota > Thermoleophilia > Solirubrobacterales > Solirubrobacteraceae > CAVQBJ01. Next base: position 178,481 of record CAWFUP010000006.1, on the reverse strand, counting down.
CCGGGCTGGCGATCTTCACCCCTCAGGATCTCGCCGTGCAGCCGGTCGGCTTCGACGCGATCTACATCCGCAACCTCCTGCTCCTCGGCGGCGTGAGCGGCGATCCGCGCTACCAGCGGTTCGCGCAGTGGTTCGCCAACGACGAGTGGTACAACGTCCGCGACCCGACGAACAACCTCTTCCTGGCCGATCCGGGCGGTCAGACGCAGCTGCTCGACCAGGCGGCGATGGTGCAGGTCTACGCGCTCCTCGCCGAGCCGCCGAGCGCATACTTCTAGAGCCCGGCTGCGAAGATAGGTTCGATGCCCCCGCTCGGCTTCATCCCGAGCCCGTCGTCGAACGGATTTCACGTCGGGCCGTTCTTCGTCCACGCCTACGGCATCGCGTACGTGTTCGCGGTGATCGCGGCGATCCTCATCACCTCGCGCCGCTGGGAGGCGCTCGGCGGCCATCGCGAGCTCGTGCAGGAATGCGCGCTGTGGGGCTTCCCGGCGGGCGTGCTCGGGGGCCGTCTGTACTTCGACATCACGAGCTCGAACCTCGTGCCACCTCATTGGTGGGGCCCGTTCGCGGTCTGGGACGGAGGGCTCGGCATCTGGGGCGGGATCGCCGCCGGGAGCGCCGCCGGGATCCTCGTGCTCCGACGGCGTCACGCCAACGTGCCGCTGTTCATGGACTGCGTGGCCCCGGCGTTGCTCGTCGCGCAGTCGATCGGGCGCATGGGCAACTACTTCAACCAGGAGCTCTTCGGCGGCCCGACGTCGCTCCCCTGGGGGTTGGAGATCGACGTCGCGCATCGCCCCGCGGCGTACCTCAACTACGCGACGTTCCACCCGACGTTCCTCTACGAGATCATCTGGAACCTCTCACTCGCCGCCGCGCTCGTGTGGCTCGGGCACCACCGCCGCATCCGCCCTCCGGGCCTGTTCGCGCTCTACGTCGCCGGCTACTCGGCGTTCCGGATCTTCGAGGAGTCGCTGCGGGTCGACCCCGCGCACCACATCTTCGGACTGCGGCTGAACCTGTATGTCGCCGCGGTGCTAGCGATCGCCGGGCTCGTCTGGTTCGTGCGCTCCCAGCGCGGCGCCGACGATCCCGATGAGCGCCCGGCGGCCGCCGCGACCGCCGCGGCGCGCTCGAGCTGACGCCTCCGCCGAGCGACCGAGGCTCGCCCAACCGGCGAGCCTTACGTTGACGTTCGCGTAAGATTCATGGGAGTGGCAGAACTCGCCCTCCAGCCGCCCCCCGCGGCCGCGCCGAGTGCGCGCGTGCCGGCCGCGCCCGGCCCCCACTACAAGTGGATCGCGCTCTCCAACATCACGCTGGGCGTGCTCATCGTGACGATCGACGGGTCGATCGTGCTGATCTCGCTGCCGGACATCTTCCGCGGCATCGAGCTGAACCCGCTCACGCCGGGGAACACGAGCTACCTGCTGTGGATGATCATGGGCTTCCTGATCGTCACCGCGGTGCTCGTGGTCAGCCTCGGCCGCCTCGGCGACATCTACGGTCGGGTGCGCACGTACAACCTCGGCTTCCTCGTCTTCACGATCTTCTCGGTCCTGCTGTCGGTGACCTGGATGAAGGGCACCGACGGCGCGCTGTGGCTGATCATCATGCGCATCGGCCAGGGGTTTGGTGGAGCGATGTTGCTCGGCAACTCCAACGCGATCCTCACCGACGCGTTCCCGGCCTCCCAGCGCGGCACCGCGCTCGGCATCAACAACATCGCCGGCATCGGCGGCACGACCATGGGCCTCGTGCTCGGCGGCCTGCTCGCGCCGATCTCCTGGCGGCTCATCTTCCTCGTCTCCGTTCCGGTCGGCGTGATCGGAACGATCTGGGCCTACACGAGCCTTCGCGACCTCTCCAAGCGTCACCCGGCGCGGATCGATTGGTGGGGCAACGTCACCTTCGCGGTCGGGCTCATCGCGATCATGGTCGGCATCACCTACGGCATCCGCCCGTACGGCGACCACGTGATGGGCTGGACGAGCCCGCGCGTCCTCGGGCTCATCGGCGGCGGCCTCGTGCTGCTCGCCGTCTTCTGCCTGATCGAGACCAGGGTGGCCCAGCCGATGTTCCGCCTCGGGCTGTTCCGGATCCGCGCCTTCAGCGCCGGCAACGTCGCGAACCTGCTCGCCGCGCTCGGCCGCGGCGGCCTGCAGTTCACGCTCATCATCTGGCTGCAGGGAATCTGGCTGCCCCTGCACGGCTACGACTTCGTCGACACCCCGCTTTGGGCGGGCATCTACATGCTGCCGATGATCCTCGGGTTCCTCGTCGCCGGACCGTGCTCGGGGATCCTCTCGGACCGCTACGGCGCCCGGCCGTTCGCGACCGGAGGCATGCTGCTCGCCGCGGCGTCGTTTCTGTTGCTCATGCTGCTCCCCGTCGACTTCAGCTATCCGGTGTTTGCGCTCCTGCTGCTGATGAACGGCATCGGCATGGGACTGTTCGCCTCGCCCAACCGGGCGGCGGTGATGAACAGCATCCCGCCGGCCGAGCGCGGCGCCGGCGCCGGCATGACGACGACGTTCCAGAACTCGGCCATGGTGCTGTCGATCGGCATCTTCTTCTCGCTGCTGATCGTCGGCTTCTCCCACGGCCTTCCCGACGCGCTGACGAGTGGCCTCGTCGCCCACGGGGTACCGGCCGCCACCGCGTCGCACGTCGCGCACCTGCCTCCGGTGTCGACGCTGTTCGCGGCCTTCCTCGGCTACAACCCCGTGCGTTCCCTACTCGGCGCCCATGCGCTGGCCGGCCTCACCCATGCGCAGGTCGCGATCCTCACCGGCCACAGCTTCTTCCCCCGCCTCATCGCCGTGCCGTTCGCGAGCGCCCTCACCACGGCGTTCTCGTTCGCCGCCATCGCCTGCCTCATCGCCGCGGTGGCATCGCTGCTGCGCGGCCGGCGCTTCTACTGGGGCGAAGAGGACGCGTAGGGGCCGCGCGCCCAGCGCCGGCGCGCCGAGGCTCGACCACCCGTCCAACTCTGCGCCGCCGCCCGCTCACCCCTGCCATCCTTGCGCCGACCCGCGGCTGCGACGCCGGGGCCATCCCGAGGGCATGATCGAGGAGGCAGAATCGTGACCAGCAGGAGCACCGGACGAATCGTCAGCCTGGCCGCCGGCGGGGGCCTCGCGCTCGCGCTATCGGCAGCCGCCTTCGCCCACGGTTCCCAGCACCACGGCCGCAACGTCGGCGGTGGCCTCGCGCGCGCCGCGCGGATCTGCCGCATGGCCGGGCCCTCCGGCGCACCGGCGCCACTGCGCGGTTCGCTGGCCACCCTCACTTCGGCTCAGCTGACGCAGCTGCGCAGCGACTGCGCGGCGCTCGCCACCGCCCGCTCGACGGCAGCCTCGTCGCTGCGGACCGCGTCGCAGACCGAGCGCGCCGCGCTCGCCGCGGCCCGCGCGAGCCTGCTCGCCGCCTGCCCGCCGGACGGCACCACGACGTCGACGTCGACCGCGACGACGAGCACGGTGACGACGAGCACGACCGAGACGCTCTCGGCGTGCGACGCCGCGCGCCGTGCCGCACACCAGGCCGCACGAGCGGCGCAGCAGACCTTCGAGCAGGCGGCTCGAGCGGCCGATGCGCCGGTGCTCGCCGCCGCCAAGACGGTGCTCGCCGATCTGACCGCGGACACGTCGACCACGACCACGACGACCTCCACGACCTCGACGAACGCGGGCGGCGGCTACGGGCATCGCCGCCACCGCCATGGACACCACCACGGCGGCGGTCGCGACGGCGGATACCCGGGCGGCGGCGGGAGCTCGGGCGACGGCGGCGGAGATCCGGGCGGTGGCGGGTACCCGGGCCATCACCACGGAGACGGCGGCGGCGCGACGACCACCACCACGACGACGAGCACCACGTCCGCGTCGACGGCCACGAGCACGACGACGAGCAGGGCCACGAGCGCCACGAGCACGACGACGACGTCCACCACGTCCGACGCGTCGACGAGCACGACGAGCACGGCGAGCACGACGACCACCACGACGACCTGATCGAGCGGCGCCCGCGGCGCCGCGGCCGATCAGCAGCCGCCGTTACCGGTGTTCTGGTAGCAGCCGAGCGAGACCAGGTTGTTCTCCTGGCGCTGGCTGATGTGCGGGCGATGCGTGCGCTCGTGATGCACGACGACGACGAACGTCGTCACCGCGAACGCGAGCAGCACCACGAATGCCGCGCCGGCCAGCCAGTCCTTCCAGCTCATGACACGACGGTAGCGCAGCCGTCCGGCGCGCGCGGGACGCGCCGGCGGCGGGCGCCCGCTACCCGCGCCGAGCGACCGCACGCGCACGCCCCGCGGCGATCCCGACGTTAGCGACGGTTAAGCTCGGTCGGCGCGCCTCGCCCGATCGGGCAGGATGTAGGACTACCCGGGGGAGCGCCCCAGACGCGTGACATCAGCCGCATGACGAGCACCCCCGCACTCGCCTCTCACGCCACGCCCGCGCGACCCGCCGGGCGCCCACGTACGCCCGGCCCTCGATGAGCGCTTCGACGCAGACGATCGCCCCCGTGACGCCGCCGCCCGCGCCCGCGAGCCGCCCGGAGCGCACCGAGGGCCCGCGCCTTCGCCTGTCGCCGTGGCACGCGGCGCTCGCGGCCGTCCTCGTCCTGTCCGCCGTCCTGAACTTCCGCCGTCTCGGGCAGAACGGATACGCGAACATCTTCTATTCGGCCGGCGTCAAGTCAGAGCTCGCCTCGTGGCACAACTTCCTGTTCGTGTCCTTCGACCCGCACGGGTTCATCTCGATCGACAAGCCGCCGATCGCCCTCTGGGTTCAGGTCGTCAGCGCCGAGCTGTTCGGCTTCCGCCCGCTCAGCCTGCTCGCCCCGGAGGCGCTGGCCGGCGTCCTCTCCGTGCTCGTGCTCTACCTGGTCGTGGCGCCGCGCTTCGGGCGGGCGGCCGGCGTGGCGAGCGCGCTGGCGCTCGCGGTGTTCCCCTCGTTCGTAGCCGTGTCACGCGACAACGGACCGGACGCGGTGCTCATCCTGCTGCTGCTGTGCGCCTGCGCGGTCGGCCTGACGGCGGTCGAGACCGGCCGCTGGCGCTCGCTGCTCGGCGGCGCGGTGCTCGTCGGGCTCGCCTTCAACACGAAGACGCTCGCCGCGCTCGTCATCGTCCCCGGGCTCGGCCTCGCCTACCTCGCGTGCGCGCCCGGCTCGCTGCAGCGCCGCCTCGGGCAGCTGCTCGCGGCCGGCACCGTGCTCGTCGTCGTGTCTGGCGCGTGGATCGCCTACGTCGACCTCACCCCGGCCTCACAGCGCCCATACGTCGGCAGCTCGGCGAACAACTCCGAGGTCAACCTGACGTTCTCCTATAACGGCCTCGGACGTGTGGGCGGGCAGAGCGGCGGGCCGGGCCAGGTCGCGCACCTCGGCCTCGGCTCCTCGCTGCCGCCGGCGCCGGTGTCGGCGTCGGTAGCGTCGGCGAGCAGCACGATCCGCAGCGTCGAGAATGCCGTGCGGCGCGCGAACGGCGGGGTCCACGGGGTCGCGGGCCCACCGCCGCTCCCGCCCACGCTGGCCGAGCGACTCGCCGCACTTCGCGGCGCCAGGGCCAACGCGCTCGCGCTCGCCCGGGCGCAGACGACGGCGAGGCTCTCGCCCGGCGTCCTGCCGATCCCCCGCATCGGGCACGCCCGCGAGCCAAGCCCATTCGGCGGGCCGACCGGGCCGCTGCGCCTGTTCAGCCTCAGCCTCGGAGGCCAGGACGGCTGGTACCTGCCATTTGCCCTCGTCGGCTTCCTCGCCATCGCGCTGCTGCGACCGCGCCGCCGCGATCCGCGGCTGGCCACGTTCATCGTGCTCGGCGGCTGGTTCGCGTGCGAGGTGCTGCTGCTCAGCTTCTCCTCGGGGATCGTGCACCCGTATTACGTCTCGGCGCTCGGTCCGCCCGCGGCGGCGATGGTCGGCATCGGGGCGACCGTGCTGGGCGGGTATGCCCGCCGGGTGGACTGGCGGCTCATGCTCATCCCGATCGCCGCTGCGGCGACGATCGCCGTCGAGAGCATGCTGCTCGCGCGCGAGCACTACCTGCACCCGTTCGTTCCTGTGCTCGTGGTCGGCGCCGCCGCCGCCGTCATCGTCGCGCTCCTCGCCCGCCGGGTCGCCGGTGCGGCCATCGCGGTGCTGCTCGGGCTGTGCCTCATCGCTCCAGCCGCGTACGCGAGCACCGTGTGGGAGGTGCCAACCGACGGCACCTTCCCGGTCGCCGGTCCGCACGCCGCGCACGGCGTCGGCGGCTTCGGCACCTCGCGGACCACGCTGCTCACCGACCGGCGGCTGATCGCCTGGGTGCACGCGCACTCCCCCGGCATCCGCTGGGGCGTGTTGACCGTCGCCTCCGACACCGCCGCCCCGCTCATCCTCATGAACTTCAACGCGACGGCGCTCGCCGGCTACAGCGGTACCGATCAGGCGCTCGACGGCCGCGGCCTGGCCCGCTGGGTGGCGGCCGGGCAGGCCCGTTACGTGATGCTCGGCGGCGCGTATTCGACGCGCGGCGGCGACAGCGCCACCCAGGCCGCCCGCTTCGCCTGCCGCCTCGTGCCGTCCCTCGTCTGGCGAGGCCTGCGCGGCGGTGGCACGTACGGCCTCGAGCTCTACGACTGCCGCGGCCGCGCCGCGCAGCTCGCCGCCTACGGGTAGCGTCTCATCGCCCACGCCTTCGTCACCCGCTCGATCCCCGCGGCCGCGCTGGAGCGCCTCGCCGCGACCCACGACGTCGACGTCTGGGAGGGCGAGGAACCGCCGCCGCGCCAGCAGCTCGCGCGGCGCGCTGCCGCGGCCGAGGGGCTGCTGTGCATGCTCACTGACCCGATCGATGCCGACCTGCTCGAGCGCTGCCCGCGTCTGCGAGTCATCTCGACCTACGCCGTCGGCTTCGACAACATCGACGTCGCGGCAGCCCGCGAGCGCTCGATCTCCGTCGGGCACACCCCCGGAGTGCTGACTGACGCCACCGCCGATCTCGCCTTCGCCCTGCTGCTTGCCGCCGCCCGCCTCGTCGGTGAGGGCGAGCGCGCCGTCCGGGACGGCGAATGGGGTACCTGGCGCTACGACTGGCTGGCTGGCGCCGACGTCGCCGGCACGACGCTCGGCATCGTCGGCTACGGGCAGATCGGCCAGGCGGTCGCCCGCCGCGCGCGCGGATTCGACATGGAGGTGCTCTGGACGAGCTCCTCGGGCGGGGTCGGACTGGCGGAGCTGCTCGCCCGCTCGGACCACGTGTCGTTGCACTGCCCGCTCACCCCGGCGACGCGCCACCTCATCGACGCCGACGCGCTGCGCCAGATGAAGCAGGCGGCGACGCTCGTGAACACGGCGCGCGGCCCGGTCGTGGATCAGTCGGCACTGCGCGCCGCGCTCATCGCCGGTGAGATCGCCGCGGCCGGTCTCGACGTCACCGACCCCGAGCCGCTGCCTCCCGACGACCCCCTGCTCGACGCGCCTCATCTGCTCGTGACGCCCCACATCGGCAGCGCGACCGTGCGCACCCGCACCGCCATGGCCGAGCTCGCCGTCGACAACCTGATCGCCGGCCTGGCCGGCGCGCCCCTCCCCCACCCCGTCCCGGGCGCCTGAGGATCAGCTCAGGCGACGGCGCCGACCGGCTGCTGGGCCAGCACCACGCGCAGAGCGTCCACGACCTGCGCATCGAACTGCGTCCCGACGTGCCGCAGCAGCTCGGCGAGCGCCTCGTCGGAGCTGAGCGCCTCGCGGTGGGCGCGACCACTGACCATCGCCTCGAAGGCATCGGCTACGGCGAGGATCCGCGCCTCGAGCGGGATCCGCCGGCCGGCCAGCCGCCCCGGATAGCCGTCGCCGTCGACGCGCTCGTGGTGGGCGAGCACCCACGCGCTGACGTCGTCGAGCCGCGCGGCGGCGGCGACGTGCGCGCCGATCTCCGGGTGGCGCCGCACCTGCGCCCACTCCTCCGCGGTCAGCGGGCCGTCCTTTTCCAGGATCGCGTGCGGGACCGCCACCTTGCCGATGTCGTGGAGGACGCCGGCGAGGCGCACCCGCTCGACGTGGTCGGCCTCGAAGCCGAGATGCGAGGCGATGATCGCGGCCAGGCGGCCGACCGTGCGCGAGTGGTCGGCGCCGCCGTGCGTGCGCACGTCGAGCGTCTCCGCGAGCACCAGCATCGCTGAGAGCTGCTCGTGGCCGCGCGCCGGGGCCGGCGCCGCGAACATCTGCTCGAGCACCTCGCGGGAGTAGATGACGCAGCGATCCCGCCCGAGCGCCTTCGCGGCGTACAGCGCCTGATCGCTCGCCTCCATGAGGGCCTGCGGATCACGGAGGGTGGCACCGAGGCTCGCCACCCCGACGCTCACGGTCGTGCGCCCGGTGCCCGGCGTGGAGTCGGCGAACTCGCTGCGCAGGCGCTCGGCCACGAGGAACGCGCGTTGGGCATCGGCGTCGGGCAGCAGCAGGGCGAACTCCTCGCCGCCGAAGCGGCCGAGGACGTCGACGCGCCGGCAACACGACCGCGCGACGGACGCGAAGCGCCGCAGCGCCGCGTCGCCCTCGGCGTGACCGACGCGATCGTTGAGCCGCTTGAAATGGTCGAGGTCGGCCACGAGCAACGAGAGGGGGCGTCCGGCCCGGCGGGCCCGTGCCATCTCGAGCTCCATGACCTCCTCGAAGCCGCGCCGGTTGAGCAGTCCCGTGAGCGGATCGGTCCGCGAGGCGTCGCTCAGGCGCTCGACGAGGCGGGCCATGCGCACGCGCAGCACGCCGACCAGAGCCGACGCGGCCACGACGGTGCCCATGAGCAGCAGCCAGCGCGCCGCCGGGTCCGCGCCGGGCACCAGCGCGAGCGCCACGCCGTAGGCGAGGCCGATGAGCGCCACCTGGGCGACCGCCTGGCGGCGCGACAGGAAGTAGGCCGCGTCGAAGGCGCTCCACACGTACAGCAGCGCAGCCACGCTCGCCGTCTGGTGCGTGAAGTACACGCCCGCGGAGATGAGCAGCGTCCCGAGGGCCACGATCGGAGCGAACAGCGCCGGACGGAAGAGGCGCGGCACGGCCACGACGAGCAGGCCGACGGCCGCGGCGATCGCTCCGATCAGCACGATCGCCGTCGTGTCCATCCCCTTCGGTCGCGGTAGCGCGAAGGCCCCGAGCGCGAGCAGGCCGCCGCACAGGAACAACCCGCCGAGCGCGCGCGAGCGCACGAGCTCGTCGGGCATGTCCTCGACGAGCGTGTCGTAGAGGGCGGTCGGGCGGGCGATCCTCACTGGCCCGCCTCGTGCGTATGTCGTTCCGGGACGCCGAACATCTGCATGCCTATCGGCGCTCGGAGATCGAGCTTGAGAGGGTCAGGGCGAGAACCACCGCACTTTGCGGGCAATGCCGTCGTGGCGCAACGGCGTGTGCAATCGCGGGACGCCGTGCGTATCCATCGTCACATGAACAAAGGCAGCCGCGGCGTCAGCCCGAAAGGGGGCGCCCGCCGTCCGCCGCGCCGTCCAGGAAGCTGTCGAACAGCGCGAGTGCCTGGGTGCGCGCCACGGTGGCGTGCCGACGGCTGTCGGCGATGAGCGCCGCCGCGTCGACGCCGAGCCCGGCCAGCTCGGAGGGGGACTCCTCGATCCAGCCGGCCACGATCTCCGGCGTCGCCTCCGGATGGAACTGGACGGCGAGATGCGGCCCGAGCTGATACGCCTGCACGCCGACGGCGTTGTCGGCGAGGCACCGCGCTCCGGGGGGTGGCTCGATCACGTCGCGATGCCAGGCCAGCCACGGCCCGTCGGCGAACGTCGCGCCGCTGCGGCGCACGGCGATCCAGCCGATCTCCGGCCGCGGCGCGGCACTCACGCGACCCCCGAGCGCCGCCGCGATCGCCTGCGCTCCGAAGCACACCCCGAGTAATGGGATCCCGGCGGCGTCGGCGGCCGCGATCCAGCGCAGCTCGCGCTCGATCCACGGCAGCTGCGGATCGAACACCGACGGCGTCGCGCCGAGCACGATCGCCCACGAGATCGCCTCCGGCTCGGGCAGCGCCTCGCCGCGATCCAGGCGCACGATCTCGAGCGCGAGTCCGCGTGCGCGCGCCCACGGCTCGAGCAGGCCGGGCGGAGCGCCATCCTCGTGCTGCACGGCAATCGCCCGGACGCTCGTCACGGTGCGGATCCTCGCAGGCGCGCGAGGCGACGCGCTGGCACGCGCCTTGCAGCTTTCGACTCGCGGCTCCGGGCCTGTTATCCCCAGGACCCCGCGATGCTCCCCGCTTCCCGCCTACCGCGGCGTCTCGGCGCCTGTCTGTCGCTGCTCGCCGCCGTCGCCGCGGTGGCGTCGAGCGCAAGCGCACACGACAGCGCCGGCCAGCTGGAGAGCGCCATCAACGCGAATGCCAATCGCACGGGGAGCCTGCAGTCCCACCTGAACACGGCGACGCAGGGCCTGGCGCGCAGCGAGGGCCGGCTCGGGGACATCGAGGGTCGCCTCGCGACGCTGCAGCAGACGCTCGACTTCGAGGACCGGCTGCTGAGCGGGCTGCAGACGCAGCTGAACCTGGCGCGCAGCCAGCTGGCGGCGCTGCAGGCCGCCGGCGCCGACGACCGCCGGACGCTGGCCGCGCAGCTCGTCGGCGAGTACGAATCGCCGCCACCGAGTCTGGCAAACCTGCTCGTCGCCGCGCACGGCTTCACCGACCTGCTCGAGCGTGTGGCGCAGGTGCGCGCGATCGCGCGTCAGAATGCGCAGGTGACCCTTCTCGTCCAGAGGCAGCGCGCGAGCATGGCCGCCGAGGTCGCCCACCTGTCCGATCTGCAGGCCCGCCAGCAGCGCATCACGACGGCCGCGCTCGTCCAGCGCGACGAGATCGCCCAGGTCAAGCTCGGTGTCGCCGAGCAGGCGCTGCGCTTCGCGCGCGAGCGGCGCGAGACGTCCACGGCGCTGCAGGCGCTCACCACGCGCCAGCAGCGCCTGCAGTCCGAGCTGACGAAGATCGTGATCGCCGAGCAGGCCTCGGCGGGCGCTCCCGGCGCCGCCTACCTGCCGCCCGGCGCCGGCTACGACGGCGCGCCGTTCGTTCCCCACGGCGGCCTCTACGGCTTCTTCCCGGCTCCGGGCACCGACTACACGGTCAACGAGGAGCCCCAGCTCGAGGCGCGCCTGGACGCGCTCGGGATCGCGCTGCATCTGCACCTCGTCGGCGTCTCGGGCTACCGCACGCCGGCGCACTCGGTGGCCGTCGGCGGCTTCGCCGATGACCCGCACACGCGTGGCGAGGCCTCGGACACGCCCGGCGTGGAAGGGGTGCCCGAAGCGGTCCTCGAGCGGTTCGGCCTGGAGCGCCCGTTCACAGGCGCGCGCGAGGCCGACCACATCCAGTTGCTCGGCAGCCCGTTGTAGGCCGGGCGATGGCGCCGGCCCCGGCGCGCCCCGGCCGTCGCGCGTCAGCGCTGCATCGCCTTGATCTGGAGGAACTCCTCGATCGCGAAGCGGCCGTTCTCGCGGCCGTGGCCGGAGCGCTTGTAGCCGCCGAACGGCGCGCGCGGGTTGAAGGCGCCGCCGTTGATCTCGACCTGCCCGGCGCGCAGGCGGCGGGCGACGCGCTCGGCGCGCTGCTCGTCGCCCGACCACACGCCGCCGGCGAGGCCGTAGTCGGAGTCGTTGGCGATCCGCACCGCCTCGTCCTCGTCGGTGCTCGCCATGATGCACAGGACCGGCCCGAAGATCTCCTCGCGGGCAATCGTCATCTCGCTCGTGACGTCGGAGAACACCGTCGGGCGCACGAAGTAGCCCTCGCCGAGCCCCTCCGGCGGCTCGGCGCCGCCGGTGAGCAGGCGCGCACCCTCGCGCTCGCCGGTGGCGATGTAGTTGCGCACGCGTTCGCGCTGCGCGGCCGACACGAGCGGCCCGAGCCGGGTCGTCTCGGCGAACGGGTCGCCCGGGGTGAACGCCTGCGCGGTGGCGGCGGCGATCTCCTCGGCCTCGGCGAGGCGCTCGCGCGGCACGATCATCCGCGTCAGCGCACTGCACGTCTGGCCGGAGTTGAGGAAGCACTTGGCCACGCCGTCGGTGACCGCGCGCGGCAGGTCGGCGTCGTCGAGGATGACGTTCGCCGACTTGCCGCCGAGCTCGAGCGCCACCGGCTTGACGGCCTGCGCGGCGAGCTCGGAGACGCGCCGTCCCGCGCGTGTCGACCCCGTGAACGAGACCATGTCGACGCGCGGGTGGGCGACGATCGCCTCGCCGACGACCGGCCCGGTCCCGCTGACGAGGTTGAACACGCCGGCGGGCAGGCCGACGGCGTCGATCACCTCGGCGAGCACGAACGCGTTCAGCGGCACGACCTCGGAGGGCTTGACCACGATCGTGCAGCCCGCGGCGAGCGCCGGTGCGACCTTGCAGGCGATCTGGTGCAGCGGGTAGTTCCACGGCGTGATCGCGCCGACGACGCCGACCGGCTCGCGCACGACGAGCGAGTTGGCGACCTCCTCCTCCCAGGTCAGCTGCTCGATCAGCTCGGGGATCGCCGAGAATGTGCCGACCGGCAGCCCGACCTGGATCATCTCGGCGAGCTTGACCGGCATCCCGAGCTCGGTCGCGATGAGCGCCGCGAGCTCGGCGCCGCGCTCGCGCAGGCCCGCGCCCACGGCGGCGAGCAGTTCGGCCCGGCGCGCGCGGGGCGTGGTCGACCACTCCTCGAAGGCGCCGGCGGCCGCGGTAACGGCGGACTCGACGTCATCGGCGGTCCCCGCCGGGGTGCGCCCGATCACCTTCTCCGTGGCGGGGTTGCGGACCTCGATCTGCTCGCCGGCGGCCGGCGCGACCCACTCGCCGCCGATGTACAGGGCGTCGCGCACCTGGATCTGCTCTGCCACCGCCATCGCTGACCTCCTCTGTCGCTCCGATACCGAGCCCCACCCTAGCGCGGGTCCTATCTTGTGGGCACCGTGACCGGACGGTCAACCCTCCCCAGCATTGGCGCCCGCGGCGCCGCACGCGTCTCGCTCGTCGGGACCCTGGCCGCCGCGCTGAGCGCCTGCGGCGGGGTGACCGGCGGGCGGGTCGATCCCGGGTATCCGGCCGCTCGGCCGCACGTCGTGGCGGCGACGGCCCTGCAGCCGCGGCTCAGTGGCGAGGTCGTGCGCTTCGCCGTCCCGGTGGGATGGGGTCTCGCACACCTCGCCGCCGAGCGCAACACGCCCCGCGCGTTCGTGCACCTCGACGGCGACTGCTACGAGTCGGTGTCGATCACCGGCTCGAGCACGCGAGCGCTGACCACGGGCGGCATCGACGCGCTGTACGCCAACCCGGTGGCCGGCTATAGCTGGAGCGTCGCGACCGTCGGCCCGGTGATCCTCGCCGTGTTGTCTCAGCGCAACGCGACGACCGGAGCGCTATCGCGCAGCGCACTGGGGACGGCCTACGTTCCAACCGCGCCGGGCACCTACCTGGCGATCGACTTCGGCGCCGGCGTCTGGCCACTCGGCGGCCGGGCCTGCCCCGACTCGGACGTGAGCGCGCGCCTGAGCCGGCTCGACGGCGCGGTCACGACGATCTTCGCGAGCGTCCGCCTCGGCCCGGCCGCCCCGGCGCCGTCGACGCCCGCGGCGCCCGGCGCGTTCCCGCCGGCCGCCGGGATCGTGCCGACGAGTGCGCGGTTGCCGTGAGCGCGCCGGGCGACGTCCACGCCTCGCTCGCCTTCCGCGCAGCGGCCCCATGAGCGCGTCGGTCCAGCTCGGCGTGCTCTTCGCCGTGGCCACCGCGCTCACCTCGGTCATCGGGTTCATGTACAAGCGCCGCGGCGCGCTCCAGTCCCCGCGCGTCGACCCGCGCCGGCCGGTGCGCAGCTCGGTGGCGCTCTTTCGCTCGCCGGCCTACGTGCTCGGGATCCTCATCGCCCAGGGTTCGTGGGCGCTGCACGTCACGGCGCTCGCGCTTGCGCCGATCTCGCTCGTGCAGGCCGTGATCGCCGGAGGACTCGTGCTCGTCACGGTCGTCGCCGACCGGATCTTCGCGCTGCCCGTCACTCGCCGCGAATGGCTCGGCGTCGCCGCCGCGGCCGCCGGACTCGCGTTCCTCGCCGCCACCATCGGCAGCACCGCGCGCGGCGCCGAGAACAGCTACGCCACGCCGGTCCTCGCCCTGTACGTCGGGGGCCTGACCGCCGCCGGGCTGGCGCTGGCCGCCGCCTCGCGCCGGGTGCGCGCGGCGCCGGGCGCGCTGCTGGCGCTCTCGGCCGGCCTGCTGTGGGGCGGGTCGGACATCTCGATCAAGGCGCTGTCGGGCGCGCTCGGCAGCGCCGGCGTGGCCGTCGTCGTCCACCCGCTCGCGCTCGTCATCCTTGTCCTGTCGCTGGTCGGGCTGGCCGTCTCGGCCCGCTCGCTCCAGGTCGGCGACGCCGTCATGGTCATCGCGACGACGAGCGCGGCGGCGAACCTGACGACGATCGCGGCGGGCCCGATCGTGTTCGGCGAGCCGCTGCCGAGCGGCCCCGCCGCGCTGGTCGCTCATCTCGGCGCGTTCGTGCTCGTGATCGTCGCCGTGGCCCTCACGCCGACGCCCCTCACGCCGGGCGAGCGCGCCGCGCCGGTCGGGCTCGACGCCTGAGCGGGCACGCCGCGACGTGGCCGCGCCGCTTGATCTACTCTTCGCGCCGTGGCCCGGATCGGACTGCTCACCGGCGGCGGGGATTGTCCCGGGCTGAACGCCGTGATCCGCGCGGTCGTGCGTCGCGGCAGCGCCCTCGGGCACGAGTTCGTCGGCTTTCGCAACGGCTGGGCCGGCGTGCTGGCCGACGACACGATCCTCCTCGACCTGCACGCGACGGCCGGCCTGCTGCCGCGCGGCGGGACGATTCTCGGCACCTCGCGCACGAACCCCTACAAGGACGGCACCGACGCCAGCGAGGCGGTGAGGGCCGTCCTCGTGGAGAACGGCCTCGACGCACTCATCCCGATCGGCGGTGAGGACACGCTTGGCGTCGCGCAGCGCCTGGCCGACGCCGGGATCGATCTGGTCGGCGTGCCGAAGACGATCGACAACGACCTCGGCGCCACCGACGTCACGTTCGGCTTCCACACCGCCGTGCAGATCGCCACCGACGCGATCGATCGCCTGCACACGACCGCCGAGTCGCACCACCGCGTGATCGTCGTCGAGGTGATGGGCCGCCACGCCGGCTGGATCGCCACCTACGCCGGCATCGCCGGCGGCGCGGACGCGATCCTCGTGCCCGAGCGCGCGTTCGACATCGACGAGGTCTGCAATCGCCTGCGCGCGCGCCACGGCCGGGGGCGCACCTTCTCGATCGTCGTCGTCGCCGAGGGCGCCACGCCGCTGCCGGAGACGATGAACGTCGCGTCGGCGACTCAGACCGACGCCTTCGGCCACGCCCGCCTCGGCGGCATCGCCGTCGCGCTCGAGAGCGAGATCGAGGGCCGCACCGGCTTCGAGACCCGCGTGACGATTCTCGGGCACGTGCAGCGCGGCGGCACGCCGACGGCCTACGACCGCGTCCTGGCCACCCGGTTCGGCGTCAGCGCGATCGACGCCGTCGACGCTGGGCGGTTCGGCACGATGGTCGCCCTGCGCGGCACCGAGATCGAGCTCGTCGCGCTGCGCGAGGCGCTCCGCGAGCCGAAGCTCGTCGACCCGCAGCTATATGCGACCGCCGAGGTGTTCTTCGGCTGAGGCCAGGCGCGACCGCGCCGGCGCAGCCGGCGCGCGGGCGCGCGCGGCGCGGCGGTCCTCGGCCTCGAGCACGAGCATGGTCAGCGCGATCGGGACCGTCGCCGGCAGCTCGGAGACCCAGAGGAACAGCACGTTGAACGCGAGCGCAAGCGCCGCCGCCAGCCACGCGCCGCGGCGCTGGCGCTCACGGTCGGTCGCCAGCAGCGCTCCGAGCGTGCCGGCCACGAACAGGTCGCCGTAGCCCATCACCGCGTGACCCCAGGACTCGTCCTGCAGTCGGGGCAGCCCGGCCGCTGGGGCGGCGGCGTTGAGCGCGTTGTTGGGCGCCTGCAGGAGATGCGACACCACGAGCACCGTGTCGACCACGGCCATGACGAGGATGCCCACCTTCAACCAGCTCGCCGGGGCGACCGCGGCGAGCAGCGCCCCGAGGGTGACACAGCTGAGCGCGGCGAGCGCGAGCGCGGCCGTCTCGCCGGCGAGCCCGGAGCGATCCGCCCAGGCGAGCGCGAACAGCGGCACCACCCCGAGCGCGTAGACCGGACGAGCCCCACGCGCCGCGATGGCCAGCGCCACCATCGCGAGCAGCGGCACGGCGACGAGCGCGAGGTAGGTGAGGCCGTCGGCGACGCCGGCGGCCACGCGCAGGAGCGCGACGACGATAAGGATCGAGCCGGCCGGGATGGCCGCCCATCCGGGGCCCCGCAGGCGTTCGGACCACGGGAACGGTCGCGGGGCGGGCAGCGCGACGAGCCCGGCCTGCACGAGCGACAGCACGCAGATCGAAATGGCGAACGAGGGCATCGCCGTCCACGATACGGTGCCAGGTCCGCTACAAGACGGGGATGACCGACACCGCGCACCAACGGCTGTGGCAACTCGCCGGCCTGATCGTCGTCGTGGCCATCGTCCTGGCCATCGCCATCACCGTGCTGACCGGCGGCACGACGCCGCTGCTGCGACCCGGCCGCCCGGTGCCGCACGCGGCCGACACACGCGCGCTGTTCGCCGGCATCCCCGAGCAGGGCACCGCCCTCGGCGCCCCGGGGGCACCGGTCACGCTCGTCGAGTTCGCCGACCTGCAGTGCCCGGTGTGCGCGCTGTTCGCCCGCGACGCCCTCCCGGCGCTCGTGCGCACCGAGGTGCGCCCCGGACGGCTGCGGATCGTCTTCGTCCCGCTCACGTTCATCGGCGCCGACTCGCGGCGCGGCGCACAGATGGCCCTCGCCGCCGGCGCACAGGACCGCCTGTGGCCCTACGCGGACCTGTTCTTCGCCAACCAGCGCGAGGAGAACGGCGGCTACGTGACCGACGCGTTCCTCACCGCGCTGGCCGACGCGACGGCCGGTCTGGACGCGTCGCGCGCCCTGGCCGACCGCTCCGCGCCGTCGGTCGCCGCGGCGATCGCCGGCGCGCGGGCCGAGGCGGCGCGGCTGCACGTGACGGCCACTCCCTCCTTCGCGATCTCACGTACCGGTGCCGCCCTCGTATCCTTTATCCCGGCCGACCTGGAGGCGAGCGCGTTCACGGGAGCGATCGAGCGCCTCGCCGGGGGCAGTCCAGGCTGAGCGGCATCATCGAGCCGCCCGGCCGTGCCGCGCACGGCACGCATGACAGGCCGGCCACAACAGGAGACGACATTGTCGCGATGGAACTGGATATGGGAGGAGCACGACGCCCCCCAGGGCGATGGTGCGGATGCGCTGCCGCATCCCCCCGAGTGGATCTCCGCCGGTGCGCGCCAGGCGCGCAACGGCGCGCCCCGCTTCGCCCAGTTCGCGGCGATTGCGATCGTGGCCCTCGCGGTGCAGCTCATCTTCGCCGGCGGCGCGCCGCACGCCCGTCCGGCTGGCCATCCGGCCGCCGCCACCGCCGCCGCCGGCCCGCCCGCCGGCCGGCCGCTGCTGCCCGCCGTCGGCACGAACGCGCGCGCGAACGCCGCGATCGATTCGGTGCTCGCCCGCATGCCAGCGGTCACACAGGGCGGACGGCGCGGGCACGAGGTGGCGCTCACCTTCGACGACGGACCCGGGCCCTACTCGCTCAAGCTCGTCGAGGTCCTGCACCACCTGCACGTGCCCGCGACGTTCTTCGTCATCGGCGAGATGGAGCGCTGGTTCTCGCACGCCACGCGCGCGCAGCTGATCGACGGCGACGTCATCGGCGATCACACGCAGACGCACCCGTTCATGGCCGGGCTCAGTCCCACCGACCAGCGCCTGCAGCTGCTCGACCAGGCCGCGGAGATCGAGGCGCAGGGGTTGCCCTTTCCCCGGCTGTTCCGCCCGCCCTACGGATCGTTCAACGCGGCCACCCTGCATCAGCTGCGCCAGCTCCACATGCTGATGGTGCTGTGGTCGACCGATACCTCCGATTATGCGCTGCCGGGGGTGAAGGCGATCGTGCAGCGCGCGCTCGCCGGCGCGCACCCGGGCGCGATCATCCTGCTGCACGACGCCGGCGGCAACCGCGCGGAGACGATCGCCGCGCTACCCGACATCGTCCGCGGCCTGCGTCGCCGCGGCCTCACCCCGGTCACCGTCCCGCGACTGCTGCTCGACGACCCACCGACGGTGGCGCCGAAGCTGGCCGGTCGCCTGCTCGGCGACTGAAGCGCGGTGGCGCTCAGTGCCCGAGCTGCACGGTCTTGACGACGAGCAGGAGCACCGCGATGACGAGGTAGCCCCGCAGCAGCAGCATCGCCGCGCGACGGCCCGGTGACCACACCGGGCGTTCGAGCAGCGCCAGCGGTGGCATCGTCCAGGTCTCCCGGCGCTCCTTGGGCGCCTCACCGAGCTCGGCCGCGGCCGGCGACGGTCGCGCCCACCAGACGTACCCACCGCCGGCCACGAGCGCGACCACGAGTCCGATCGACAGGTATTCGAACAGCTGGGTGACGTTGGCCGAGGGGAACGCCGTGTTCGCAACGAGGATGAGCGACAGCTCGACGAGCACGCCGATGATCGCCGCGGCGATCACGTTGAGCCAGGCCGGGTTGCTCCACGGTCCGAGCACCTCGCGGTCGTTGCACAGCAGGAGCAGGAACACCGTCGCGCTCGGCAGCAGGATTCCGGCCAGCGCCTGGACCGAGGTCGTGATGAGCCCGAGCGGAGCACCGGGGATGAGCACGATCCCGGCGGCCGCGGTGACCATCAGCGTGAAGGTCACGTAGAAGACCTTCGCCTCGCGCACGCCTCGATGCAGCGAGTGGGCCGCGCCAAACACGTCGCCGAACGCGTACGAGGTCGACAGCGTGACCGCGGCGGCGCCGATGAGCGAGGCGTTCAGCAGCACGATCGCGAAGAACGTGCCGGCGAGCGGGGAGACGTAGTGCTTGAGGCCCTCGGCCACTCCGCCGGCGTCGGTGAAATGGCCGGCCAGCGGGGTGCCGGCGAAGGCGAAGGCGGCGACCCCCATGAGCGCGCCGGCCGCGACGACCACCACGAACGCACCGACGACCGTGTCGGCACGCTCGTAGTTGATCCAGCGCGGGGTGATCCGCTTGTCGATGATGTTCGACTGCTGGAAGAACAGCTGCCAGGGCGCGACGGTCGTACCGACGATGGCGATGATGAGCAGCACGGCGTTCGAGCTCGCGCCGCCCTGGATGCTCGGGACAAAGCTGTCATGCACCATCGTGCCGACGTCCGGGTGCACGAGCACGAGCAGCGGGATGACCAGGAAGTTGGCGAAGATGAACACGTACATGAAGCGCTCCCAGCTGCGGAAGCTGCCCGTCGAGGTGATCGCGACGAGCAGGACGGCGGCCGCCGGCACCGCGATGTACATGCTCACGCCGAAATAGGAGAGCGCGAGACTCACCCCGATGAACTCGGTGACGATCGTCAGGAAGTTGAGGATGAACAGGTCGCCGACCGAGAACCAGCCCCAGAAGCGCCCGAAGCGCTCGTTGATGAGGCGCGCATGACCGACGCCGGTGACCGCACCGAGGCGGATGACCATCTCCTGGTTGACGATCAGCACCGGGATGAGCAGGACGAGCGTCCACAGCAGCGTCGGGCCGTAGTTCTGCCCGGCCTGGGCGTAGGTGGAGACGCCGCCGGCATCGTTGTCGCCGACCATCACGATCAGCCCCGGGCCCATGATCGCCAGCAGCGCCATCACCCGCGAGCGCCAGTCCTTGTGCGGCATCGCGTCCATGCGCAGCGTCCCGAGCGCGCCGCGAATGTCGCCGATGTGCGCCTCGTCGAGGACCGGCGGGATGCCCGCCGGACGTTGCTCCTCGACCGCCGGCGGCAGCGTCGTCGGGTTCTCGGTCACTGCGGTTCACCTCCTTGCTGACCTGTTCGGAAACGGCCGGACGCGCTCACTCGGCACGCCCCGGCGCCGCGGGACGGCGCCTGCGCCCCGAGCGGGTGACGCCACGCGCGGACGAGCGGATTCCGATTAGGCCGCGAAACGCAGGCAGCCCGACCGACGCGTGACCGGTTGGGTACTTCGCGGCAAGTCAGCGTCCATACCGGTCTCCTTTCTGGCGTCGGTGCAGGGCCGGTGCGGCCCGTGAACCCTAGCATCGGCCCGACCCTACGGGCCCGCTCGCGCCCCCTTGTGCAGAAATTGTGAAAAGGGGCCCGCGCGCCTCCTGCGCGGCC
This sequence comes from uncultured Solirubrobacterales bacterium, assembly GCA_963819075.1. Taxonomy (GTDB): domain Bacteria; phylum Actinomycetota; class Thermoleophilia; order Solirubrobacterales; family Solirubrobacteraceae; genus CAVQBJ01. The sequence continues at coordinate 158,193 of CAWFUP010000006.1, read as the reverse complement.
GCGCGCGCCGCCGCGCCGGCGGGGTCCGTCAGTCCCGCACGAGGCCGTAGCGGCGCCGCCAGCCGGTCGGCAGCGTCAGCTCGAGCACGTCGTCGACGGTGACGACGCCGATCGCGCGGTCGTGCTCGTCGACGACCGGCAGCATCACGAGGTTGTAGTCGGTCATGATCCGTGCGACCTCGGGCAGGTCGGCGTCGGGCTGCACGCGCTCGGGCTCGCGGTCGGCGATGTCGAGGGCCGGCGAGGTCGCGTTCGTGCGCATGAGCGTCACGATCGGCACCGAGCCGATGAGCGTCCCGGCGCTGTCGACGAGATAGATGGTCGTCAGCGTCTCCGGCGCGGCGCTGCTCTCGCTCACGCGCCGCAGGCCGTCGGCCACCGTGGCCTGCTGCGCGATGGTCAGGATCTCGGGGCTCATGAGACCACCGGCCGTCGACGGGTTGTAGCCGAGCAGCGCCTTGATCTGGCGCTGTCGCGCCGGCGGAAGCAGCGCGAGCACGCGACCGCGACGATCCTGATCGAGCTCGGCGATGAGGTCGGCGGCGTCGTCGGTGGCCATGCGCGAGATGAGCTGGGCGATCTGCTCGTCGGAGCGCTCCTCGACGAACTCCTGCTGGTGGTGCTCGTCGAGCTCCTCGAACACATCGGCCTCGAGCTCGCGGTCCTGGGCGACCGCCTTGATGATCTCCTCGCCCTCCTCGTGCGACGCCGCCTCGACGAGGTCGGCGATCTCGGCCGGGTGCAGATCGGCGAGCTTGCGAAAGGAGAAGCGCAGACGCGACGTCGGGACGTGACCGACGAACGGCTCGAGGTCGGTCCAGTCCACGAACGGCCGCTCCCGATCGCGCGGGCGCAGCCACCGGGGCAGCCAGCGGCGCACCTCGGCCGCGCGGCTCGGGTCGACGCCGACGACCCGCCACCAGCCGTCGATGCACGAGAGCACGATCTCATGCGCCGTGACCAGGCTCGGCGGCTCGGACTCGACATCCACGAGCCTGCGCCCGAGCACGTCCTGGCGCAGGAGCACCTCGCCCTCGCGGCGCTCGAAGCGTCCGAGGTTCAGCTTCTGCCCGGACAGCCGCACCTCCCCGGGAGCGAGCGTGGCGATCTTGTCCGCGGGCACGAACAGCTCGCGTCCGGCGATGTGCGCCTTGATGCCGGTGACCGGTGGGTAGCCGCGGTCGGCCAACCGCACGATGAGGTCGTCGACTCGGCCGAGACGCTCTCCGGCCCGATCGAGCAACGGGCTCCGCAGCACGGTCGACAGATGCACAATGGGCTGTGCCACGGCGACAGACAGATTAGAGCACCGCACGGACCGCGGGACGACGGCGCACGGCCGCCGGCGGCGAGGTGCTCACGCGGCCTGGACGACCGGACCGAGGCGCTCGCTCATCAGCGCCGCGCCGATCGCGCCCCCGAGATCGCCGAGGGCGGCGACGCGCACCGCGGGTGGCCGATCATCGAAGAACAGGTGCGGTCGCATGGCCGCGAAGATGCGCTCGGCCATCGGCTCGCCGAAGCGCACACCGAGGCCGCCGCCGATCACCACGAGCTCGATGTCGAGCAGGTTGACGGCCGATGCGATGCCGGCGCCGAGCGCGCCGACCGCCCGCTCGATCACCTCGCTGGCCAGCTCGTCGCCGCGGGCCAGCGCCTTGGCCCACACGCCGCTCGAGAGGTTGGTGCGTCCGCGCTCGTGCATGATCTTGAACAGCTCCGTCTTACGCCCTCGATCGGCGAGGAAGCGCGCTCGCTCCTCCATGGCGCGGCGGCCCGCGTAGGCCTCCATGCAGCCCCGGCGCCCGCACGGGCAACGAGCCCCGTCGCGCTTGATGACCATGTGGCCGATCTCGCCGGCCGCGCCGCGGCCGCTCCACGGCTGGCCGTCTAACACGAGTCCGCCGCCGACGCCGGTGCCCCAGAAGACGCCGAGCAGCGAGGCGGCGGCACGCCCGGCGCCGAGCTGGAACTCGGCCTGCGTGGCCACGTCGACGTCGTTGCCGACGCTCACGGGCGTCCCGAGACGCTCGGTCAGCGCCGCGGCCAGGGCAAACGGCGCGTCCCAGTCCGGGAGGTTGCTCGCGTGAGCGACGATGCCCTTGGCCGTGTCGGTCTCCCCCGGCGAGCCGATCCCCACGCCGGCCAGACGGTCGGTGGTCAGGCCGGCCTCCGACGCGGCCTCCTGCAGCGCGTCGACGAGCGCGTCGACGACCGCCGGGGGCCCGCCCTCCTGTGGCGTCGGCCGGCGGGCCTGCCCGCGGACGCCCTCGTCGGCGGTGTCGAAGACGATCGCCTGGATCTTCGTACCGCCGAGATCGAGTCCCCCGCGCACGGACATGCGCGGGATCATGGCAGAGCGCGCCGACGCCCGGTACGGCTTGATCGGCGCCTTAAGGGCTTCTTACGAGCCGTTTGCGTCCTGTCCCCATGCTCTGATTGAGGCTGCGCGCGCCCGGTCGCCCGCTTCGCCGCCCCCCGCATGAGCGAGTCCCCACACATCACGCCGACCTGGACCAGGTTCGCGCTCCTCCTCCTCGCCGCCGGCGCCATCGCCGCGGCCTTCGCCGTCGTCGGCCCGCCGTCGCAGGCCTCCGAGACGACGACCCGGACGATCACCGCCGAGAAGGGCGTCGTGCAGTCGACGGTCTCCGGTGACGGCACACTGCAGCCGGCGACGCAGGACGACGTCAACTTCCAGACGAGCGGAACGCTCGAGCACCTCTACGTGTCCGCCGGACAGCAGGTGTTCAAGGGAGAGCTGCTGGCCCAGCTCAATCCGCAGCAGGCCGAGGTCGGCGTGCAGCAGGCCAACGCCACGCTCGCGTCGGCCGAGGCCAGCCTCCAGCAGGCAGAGGATGCGCAGGCCTCGGCGTCCTCGACGACGACGTCGGCGACGGCCGCCGCGGCCACGGCCAACGCCGGCGCCGCCAACATCTCCGATGTCACCGCGGCCGGACGCTCCCCCGGTGCCGGGGCGCCGAGCGGGGCCACGGGGACGACCGGCGCCGGCGCTCCGACGACGACCGTCAGCACCACGACAGTGACCGAGACGGCCCATTCACCGCGGGCGTCGGGGACGGCCGGCGCCGGCTCGGGCTCCTCCGTGCGCTCGAGCAGCGCGGTTCAGTCGAGCTCGGGATCGGTCGGTGGCGGAGCGGGCGGCCAGTCATCGGCGGCTCCGAGCGCGGCGACCCTGGCCGCGAACGTCACCTCGGCCCAGGCGAGCGTCGCCTCGGCCCAGCTCGACGTCCAGACGGCCGAGCAGACGCTGGCGAACGGCAAGCTCTACGCGCCGGCGTCCGGCGTGGTGGCCTCCGTGGCCGCCGTGGAGGTCGGCGACACGGTCTCCGCGGGCGGTCAGACCGGCAGTACGGGCTCCTCCAACTCCGCCAGCAGCTCGACCGGGTCCAGCGGGTCGGGCGCCGCAGGTCGGGCGGGCGCCGCATCGAGCGCCGCCGGCGCTTCGGGGGCCGGGTCGTCGTCCTCGGGCTCAGGCTCGAGCTCGAGCACCCCGCTGATCCAGATCGTGAACCTCTCCTCGATGCAGCTCGTCGTGCCCCTCACCGAGGCCGACATCGGCAAGGTGGCCGTCGGCCAGCCGGCCACCGTCGCCGTCTCCGCACTCACCGGCGTCGAGCTCGCGGCGCACGTGACCAACGTCAGCCTGCTCGGCACGACGAGCAACTCGGTCACCAGCTACGACGTGACGCTCACCCTCGATCAGGGCAGCAGCCAGATCAAGCCCGGGATGAGCGCCACCGCCACCATCGTCGTCTCCCAGGCGCAAGGCGCCGTGACGGTGCCCACGTCGGCGATATCGCGGTCGGGGGGCCAGAGCACGGTGACCGTGGTCAAGAACGGCAAGGACGTCGTCACGCCGGTGACCACCGGGGTCGTCGGGACGAGCTCGACGCAGATCCTCTCCGGCGTGAGCCCCGGCGATGAGCTGCTCATCAAGACGACGGTCAACCTCGGCTCGTCGGCCGCCTCGACGGCCGCTGGCGCCGGCGGCGCCATCCGGCTCGGCGGGGGCGGCGGCCTGGGCGGCGGCCTCGGCCTCGGCGGTGGCGGTGCCGGCGGCGGCTTCGCGGCGCGCTTCGGTGGCGGCTGATGCGTCGCCCGGGCCGTCCCTCCGTGCCCGCGATGCGGCGACCGCGCACGACGCCGCTGGTCGCTCGCGCGAGGCGGCGGACGCCCGCCGCCGGGCGCACCGGTCGACGGCCACCGCCCCAGGTGATCGTGCTCGAGGACGTCCATCGCGTGTTCGAGCTCGGCGAGGTTCGGGTGCATGCCCTGCGCGGCGTCACGCTGAGCATCGATCGTGGTGACCTCGTCGCGATCATGGGCAGCTCGGGCAGCGGCAAGAGCACGCTCATGAACACGCTCGGCTGCCTCGACGCGCCGACGCGCGGGCGCTACCTGCTCGACGGCATCGACGTGCGCCATTACGACGACGACGACCTCGCCGACATTCGCAACCGCAAGATCGGCTTCGTCTTCCAGAGCTTCAACCTCGTGCCCCGCACGAGCGCCGTCGCCAACGTCGAGCTCCCGCTCGCCTATGCCGGGGTGCCCCGGGCCCAGCGCCACGCGCGCGCCCTGGCCGCGCTCGCCGAGGTCGGCATGGCCAACCGCGTGCAGCACCTCCCCTCCGAGCTCTCCGGCGGCCAGCAGCAGCGCGTGGCGGTGGCCCGCGCGCTCGTCACCAACCCCGCGCTCATCCTGGCCGACGAGCCGACCGGCAACCTCGATTCGCGTTCGACCGCTGACGTCCTGAACATCTTCGGCCGCCTGAACCTCGAAGGCCGTACGATCGTGCTCATCACCCACGAGCCCGACGTGGCCGCGCGCGCCAAGCGCGTGATCCAGCTCGCCGACGGACACATCGTTCACGACGAGCGACGGGCCGACGTCGGCGCGGCGCCGCCCGGTCTCGGCGCCGACTTCCACGGCGCGCACGCGCACAACCAGGCGTGAGGAGCCGGGATCCGATGGTCACCCTGGAGACGCTCCGCATCGCCCTCGGCGGCCTGCTGGCGAACAAGCTGCGATCGGGCCTGACGATCCTCGGCCTGACCATCGGGGTGGCGTCGGTCATCGTCCTCATCTCGGTGGGAACGGGCTCCTCGCAGGCCGTGCAGGCGCGCATCCAGAGCCTCGGCACGAACGTGCTGATCGTGATGCCGAGCTTCTCGCGCGGGGGATTGGCGTCGTCGACGACGACGCCCGCCACCCTCACCGTTGCCGACGCCGATGCCCTCGTCAACCCGTTCACCAGCCCGGCTGTCAAGAGCGCCTCACCCGTCGTCAACGGCGACACGGCGACGTTCACGTACGGTGCGACGACCTACTCGCCGACCACCTTCGCGGGCACGACCCCCTCCTACCTCTCCGCGCACGACTACACGATCGCCGCCGGCTCGGGGTTCACCAATGCCGACGTCACCGCCCGCAACCGCGTCGTGATCGTCGGGCCCACCGTCGTGGAGAACCTGTTCAACGGCGCGGACCCGGTCGGCGACTCGATTCAGATCAACGGCAGCACCTTCACCGTGATCGGCGTCACGGCCTCGAAGGGAACGAACGGCACCACGAACGAGGACGATGTCGCCATTGCGCCGATCACCGCCGTGCAGGATGCCGTGGCCGGCTACGCGTCGATCAACTCGATCACCGTGCAGGCCACCTCCGAGGGTCAGCTGAACGCGGCCCAGGCGCAGGTCACCTCGACGCTCGAGTCCCAACTGCAGACGACGGCGTCCAACCCCGGCTTCCAGGTCGTCAACCAGGGGTCGCTGCTGTCGGCCTCGAGCTCGACGACGAGCGTGTTCACGACGCTGCTCGGCGAGGTGGCCGCCATCTCGCTGCTCGTCGGCGGCATCGGCGTCATGAACATCATGCTGGTCAGCGTGACCGAGCGCACCCGCGAGATCGGCATCCGCAAGGCGATCGGCGCGCGTCGCAGCGACATCCTGTCGCAGTTCCTGGCCGAGGCCGTGCTCGTGTCGCTGCTCGGCGGTATCTTTGGCGTGATCGTCGGCGTCGTCGGCAGCCAGTTTCAGATCGCCGGCGTGCAGCCGGTCATCGCGACCTATTCGATCTTCCTCGCGTTCGGCGCCGCCGTCGTGACCGGCCTGTTCTTCGGCACCTACCCGGCGAGCCGCGCCGCCACCCTGCGGCCCGTCGAAGCGCTGCGCTACGAGTAAACGCACGACCGATCCGAGAGCCTCCAATATGAGCGATCCCGCCACCCCGTACCGCCCCGACGATCCCGCCCGGCCCTCCGGACGGCCGGTCGACGAGCCGCTGCCGACCCGCGACTCCCTGCGCCCGGCCGAGCAGCTGGAGGGAGATGACGACTGGGTCGAGGAGTACGAGGAGGATCTGCCCCATCGACCGCGCCGACGTCTGGTGACCCCGTTCAACCTCAGCCTGCTCGGCGTGCTGCTCGTCGCCGGCGGGTTCATCGCCGGCGTGCTCGTCGAGAAGGGCCAGACGACGTCGACGACGAGCGCGGCCTCCGGCGTCGCCGGACTGGCCCGCCGCGCCGGGCTCACGGGAAGCGGGGCCACCGGCGCCGGGGCCGCGGCTCGCAGCCTCTTCGGCGGCGGCGGCGGCGCCAACGCGACCACCGGCACCGTGTCGCTCAACAACCACGGCACGCTGTACATCACCGACTCCGAGGGCAACACGATCAAGGTCGTGCAGGCCTCCGGAGGCACCGTGACACGGACCGACGTCGGTTCCGTGTCCGCCATCCACCCCGGCGACACCGTCATCGTCTCCGGGCCGAAGGCCAGCGACGGGACCGTCACCGCGACGTCGATCCGGGCCACTGCGGCCAACGCGGCGGGCGGCTTCGCCTCGCTGTTCGGCGGCGGCGGAGGTGCCTCGCCCTCCGGGAGCTCGAGCTCCAGCTCGAGCGGCTCCGGAAGCTCGTCCTCGGGCACGCCCTCCCTCTTCGGGCCGGGCTGATCAACCAACCATCAAGGAGTTCGATTCGCATGAAGACCCCACGCCGCTCGTCGGCGCTGGCCATCCCCCTCATCCTCGCCCTCGCCCTCGCCCTCGCGGCCTGTGGCGGCTCGTCGGGCTCGACGAGCTCGACCGCGGCGGCCAGCGTTCCCGCGTCCGGCGCCAGCGGCCCCGGCGGGGCGGGCGGGGGCGGCTCAGGACGCTTCGCTGCGCTTCGCCAGTGCCTGGCCAAGCAGGGCATCACCCTCCCCCAGCGCCCGGCGGGCACACGCCCGCCCGGCGGCGGCGGCCTTCTCGGCGGTGGCGGGTTCCGTGCCGGCGGCGGCGCCGGAGCGTTCGCCAACAACCCCAAGCTGCGCGCCGCGATGCAGAAGTGCGGCTTCACCGGCGGCGTCCGCGGCGGCGGCGGCTTTCGCCAGCGCCTGAGCAACCCGACCGTCGTCGCCGCGCTCAACACGTTCGTGACCTGCATGCGCTCGAACGGCGTCAACCTGCCAGCGGCGAACACGTCGGGCACCGGCCCCGTGTTCAACACGAACGGCATCAATACGACGAGCGCCGCCTTCAAGACGGCGTACGCCAAGTGCTTGCCCGACCTCCGGGGCACGTTCGGCCGCCGGGCCGGGGCGACCGGGGCGGCCGGTCCGGCCGCGTAGGAGCAAGGAACCGGCGGCGGCGCCATGGGCGCCGCCGCGGGTGGGGCAAGGTGCCGGCGAGGTCTCGGCCGGGGGATGACCGCAGAAGGTGTGAACTATTCACACCTTCTGCGTACACGTCGTCTCGCGGGCGGCCGGCGCCCTCAGCGGCGAGGCGAGCGAGCGCTCAGGCCGCGCGGCGGAGCGAGGGCGCCTGAGCGAGCGTGGAGAGCGCGCGGCGCTCGGCGTGGCGCACGCCCTCGGTCGTGATCTGCAGCTGCTGGGCGATCTCGCGATAGCTGTGCGCGTCCTCGCCGTCGAGCCCGTAGCGCAGCTCGAGCACGCGCCGGTCTCCCGGGCGCACCGTGGCGAGGGCCGCGGACAGCGAGCGATCGTCGCGCACGAGCTCCTCCGGCGGCGGCGTGTCGTCGGGCAGAAGGTCGCCGAGCTCGGCCTCGCCGTTGCCGATCGGCTCGTGCAGCGAGACGATCGGCGCGGCGTAGCGGCGCAGCTCCTCGACCTCGCCCGACTCGACCCCGAGCGCCTCGGCGAGCTCGACGGCCCGCGGTGTGCGCCCGAGCGCCGCCGTGAGCGCGCGCTCCGCCTCGGCCACCTTCTGCAGACGCGATTGCAGCGCATCGGGAAGGTGAACGAGCCTGGACTGGCCGGCGACCGCGCGCGTGACCGAAGCCCGAATCCACCAGATGGCATACGTCGAGAAGCGGAAGCCGCGGTCGGGGTCGAACTTCTCGACCGCGCGGATCAGGCCGACAGTCCCTTCCTGGATGAGATCCTGGAGCGGCAGCCCGCGGCCCTGGTAGGCCTTGGCGACGTGCACGACGAGCCGCAGGTTGGCCTCGACCATGCGGTCCTTGGCCGCCAGGTCGCCCCGTCGCACGCGACGAGCGAGGCTGATCTCCTCGGCCGCCGTCAACAACGGGCGACGAGCGAGGCTCGCCAGGAACACGCGCAGCCCGTCAACCTCCGTTCCGGCGGCTTCTGTGGACTCCTCAACGGCGTGTACGGCCATGGGTCGCTCCTTCGTCGCGGGCCGTGGGTGCAGACGGCGCACCGGCACTGGCGTTATCAGGAGTACCTTCGGCTCGGCAGGTGAAACGCGCCTAAGTCAAAGTGAAGTGGAACCTAAAACCTCGGCGGGCGCCTCCGGGACGGTCGCGCGAACGCCGGCGAGCAGCAGCACGAGCGCGTCGCCGAACAGCTCCTCGGGTACTGCCTCGGGCTCGAGCAGGCGCTCGAGGGCGAAGCCGTTCGCGAGCGAGAACGTCATCAGCACGAGCCGATCGACGGGCATCGGTGAGCGGAGACCGAGCTCGGACAGCCGCCGGTCGAAGACGGCGGCGATACCGGCCCGCAGCGCACGGTAGCGCTGCACGAGCTCGCGGCGAAATTCCTCGTCACGCGCGGCGAGCGCCGCGAACTCGAAGAACAGCCGCTCCCACCCGGGATCGGCCGACACGTAACGGGCGAATTCCAGCCCCGCCGAACGCGCCTGCTGCTCGAGCCCATCCCCGGCCGCGGTGAGCGCCTCCAGCTGCGCGAGGCGCTCGGCGAAGCGCTCTTCGAGCATGGCTCCGAACAAGTCCTGCTTGCTCGCGAAGTTCGCATACACGGCGCCCTTTGTGAGACCCGCGTCAGCCGCGACGTCGTCGACCGAGGCGCCGTCGAGGCCGTGCTGCGCGAACAACCGGGCGGCGGATCGCAGCAGGCAGGCCCGCGTCTGGCGCTGCTTGTCCGCGCGGGTGAGGCGCGCGCCCGCGGCGTGGCCGGCCGCCATCAGGGCGCCGCGGTCGCGAGCGCCGCCTCGGCCGCGCGCGCGGCCGGCGCCGGCGCCGGCGCCGCGCTGACGACCGCGGTGGCCTGGCGCGCCGGCGTCAGCGTGATGGCCCGCCGGGCGACCGGCTCGGACCGCGTGTCGCTGGGGCGCAGGTCGACCTCCGAGAGGATCGCCTGCAGCACCTGGCGCATCTCGAAGAGCGCGAAGCTCGCCCCGAGGCACCGCCGCACGCCACCGCCGAAGGGGATCCACGTGTAGGTGCCGGCCGGCTGCTCGAGGAAGCGCTCGGGGCGGAAGCGGTTCGCCTGCGGATAGATGTCCTCGCGGCGATGCAGGAGGTAGATGCACGGCGCGACCGATGCACCGGCCGGGATCCGGTAGGAGCCGAAGTCCATCGCCTCGCCGAGCACGCGGACAACGATCGGCAGCACGGGACGCAGGCGCAGCGTCTCCTTGACGACGGCATCGATGTACTCCCCGTCGCCGGCCCGAGCGTCCTCCCGGGCGCGGTCGAGCGCCTGCGGATGGCGCATCAGCCGCTCGAGCGCCCAGGCCAGCGAGGTGGCCGTCGTCTCGTGGCCGGCGACGAGGAGCGTCACGAGCTCGTCGCGCAGCTCACGGTCGCCCATGGCCGAACCGTCCTCGTAGCGGGCCTGCACGAGCATCGACAGGATGTCGTCGCGCTCGGCGAGATCGTCGCTGCGGCGGCGCGCGGCGATCTCGGCGAGCAGCAGCTCGTCGACGGCGTCGACAGCGCGCCGGAAGGGCCGATTGCGCTCCACGCGGTCGGGACCGCTCAGCGCGACGAGCGCGAGTCGAGACGGGCTGGCGACCCAGTCGAGCATCCGGCGCAGGCGCCGCTCGAGCTCGTCCATCCGGTCGCGCTCGCGCACGCCGAACACGGCCCGGACGATCACCTCGAGCGTGATCGCCTGCATTCGCGGCCACAGCGCGAGCGGCTCACCGCGCGGCCATCGCGCGACCTCCTCGTGGGTCGCCTCGATCATGATCTCCCCGTAGCGCTGCATGCGCTCGCCGTGGAACGGCGGGAGCATGAGCTTGCGATCGACCATGTGGTCGGGCTCGTCGAGCAGCAGGACCGAGCGCGAGCCGACGACCGGGCGCAGGATGACGTTCGCCTCGCCGGCGCGCAGCATCGTCGGATCGCCGGTGAACGTCCGCTTGATGTCCTCGGGGTCGGAGAGCATGACCCACGTCTCGCCCGCGATGCGGAAGGTGAACACGTCGCCGTAGCGGTCGCGGCAGCGCCGCAGGAACGGGCCGGGGCGGCTGATCCAGCCGGCTGTCTGCCAGGCCCGCGGCGAGCGTGGACCCGGTGGAAGCGTCGCGGCGCGATCCGCCGCTCGCATATTCACATACCGAACGGTATCTGAGTGCGGGTCGCGCGTCAACCGCCGGCTCGGACACTCGGTCCAGCAACCGCCGCTCCGCTTTGGACACGCGGCCGTGGTGACGCCCGGCGTCCGCTGCCGACAATGACCACATGGCATGGACGACGAAGCTGCTGGTCATCAGCAGCCAGACGCTTGGCTCGGATGCCCTGCTCGAGCATATGCGCACCAGGGCCGAGCACGCGCCGACGGAGTTCACCGTCGTCGTGCCGCGCGGCCGAGCCTCGGATCCCGAGCAGCTGCAGTCGTCGCTCGCGCGCTTTCGCGCGCACGCGCTCGCGGTCGATCTGCGCGTCGGTGACCGTGATCCGCTGCTTGCGGTACGCGACTGCTGGGATCCCAAGCGCTATGACGAGGTCGTCGTCGTGACGCTGCCGACGCAGTCCTCGCGCTGGCTGGCCAGCGGTCTGCCGTTCCGCGTCCAGCAGCTCACCGGCGCGCTCGTGACCCACGTGGTGGCCGAGCCGAGCGCGGCGGTGGCCGACGCCCCCGCGCGCGACGAGTTCGCCACGGCGCGGGCGCATGTCGGGCTGCGCGCGGCGCACGTCTGAGCGCGTTCCTCGTCTCGAGCCGGCTGGCCCTCGCCTCAGGCCCGCGCGCTCGTGGCCGGGTCGAGCCGGGTCATCTTCACCCGCGCGGACAGCTCGGCGCGTGCGCCGCCCCGGTAGACGCCCTTGATCGGCGGCACGTCGGAGTACTGCCGGCCGTGACCGATCTTGACGTGCTGCTCGCCGGCCAGGCCCCGATTGGTCGGGTCCGCTCCCACCCACACCGGCTCCCCGCGGCCGCCGGCCCCGGGCAGGAGCGCCTCCAGCCAGGCATGCGTGTCGACCTCCACGGAGTCCTGGCCACCGTCCTCGGGCGCGGCGAACAGGTAGCCGGACACATAGCGGGCCGCGATCCCCTGGTGGCGCAGGAGATGCAGGCCGAGATGCACGAAATCCTGGCATACGCCGGCCCCCGCCGCGAGCAGATCGCCGATCGACGAGGACACGTACGTGGCCCCCGGGCGGTACTCGAAGCGGTCAGGGATGAGCTCGGTGAGCAGCACGAGGCTGGCCAGGGGCGAGCGCGCGCGCAGCACCGACTCGAGCTCCTCGAGCGGCCCGGCCGGGGGCTCGTCGCCGGTCGGCAGCAGGAACTCGCCGGCGACGTCGCGGTAGGCCTGTGAATCGATCGCCGACCAGCTCGCGTCGGGCGGCTCGGCCTGCGCGGAGGTGACCACGCGCGCGCGGACGTCGATCGACAGATGCGTGTGCGGCTTGGACACGCCGAACTCGATGACCTCGGTCCCGAAGTAGTCGATGTGGCGCCCGAGGCGCGTGTCCGGATCGACGCGCGCGTGGAAGTCGTCACAGCGCTGCGTCGAGGTCGTCGCCGGGCGTACGCGCAGCGCGTTCAGGTTGTCGGACACCGGCTGGTCGTAGGTGTACTCGGTCGTGTAGCGGATCGCGAAGTTCATCGGCGCGGGCGGGCTAGTGGGTATAGAAGTGCTCGGGCGCCGGCGTGCCGCCGAAATAGCGCTCGGTGATGTCGCCGTCGGTGAGCGTCAGCTCGCGCCCGACGATCTCGCAGACCTCGATGAGCTCTGAGTCGCTGCCGCCGGCGCCGCCACGGAATTCGAGATCGGCAGAGAGCCGTGACAGGCGCAGGACCGGCTCGGAGGCGCGCGGGTTGCCGTCGGCCGCGCTCAGGGCCCAGCGCACCGCGTCGACCGAGGCCGCGACGGAATCCGGATAGCTGCGCGTGAACAGCAGGAAGCGCGCGACCGGGATCGCATTCGGCGGCGACGCTACGGCGCGGCGGTACGCCTGCAGGCCGCCGACGGCCTGCAGCAGGGCGAGCGCCTGACCGTCGCGCACGGGCGACGCCTCGCCGTGCGTGCTCGGCCCCGGCGGGAGTGCGACGCGCAGCATGCGCAGGACCATGTCGGCCGACTCGAAGCGTCCGCCCGCCTCGAGGAAGGCGTAGGCCTCGTCACGCAGCATCGTGCGCCCGGTCACGCCCCAGAACAGGGCGCAGCTCGCCTTCACGTAGCTCGACATCGAGTACGGGCCCGACTGCAGCGCGAACGCCTCGCTGCGCTCCGCGAAGCCGAGGTGAAACGTGTTGATCGCCTCCCACTGCTCGGCGCTGATGACGTCGCGGACGGTGCGCGCGCCCTCGCGCGCACGGCCGACGCACGAGATGACCGACAGCTGGTTGTCGGCGTCGAGCGTGAGCGTGGAGAGGGCGCGTTCGCGGATGCCCGCGCCGTCCCCGTTGGACACGATCTGGCTGCCGGCGCCCATGATGGCCAGCAGCGCCCCCCACGACAGCGTCACGCTGACGGGGTCGTCGGGCCGCCCCTGCAGGTCGGCCTGGTAGATGCCCTCGAGCATGCGCGCCGTGTGCTCGGCCCGGGCGACGTTGCGACCGAGCCAGAACAGCTCGTGGGCGATTCGGGCGAGCACGCTAGCGTCGCGGTTGGCGTAGCTGTTGCTGTTGCTGGGCCTGGCTCGTCCAGCGACCGTATTCGAGATCGGGCAGCGGCGGCGGCTGGTATTCGATCGGGGCGACGTCAGCCGCCGGCGATGGACCGCTCGCGTCCTCGAGCACCCAGGTGTCCTTCGACCCGCCGCCTCGAGAGGAGTTGACGATCATCTCCCCCGGCTCCAGCGCGACGCGGGTGAGCCCGCCCGGCACGATGCTGATCGTCTCGCCGAACACGGCGAACGGTCGCAGGTCGACGTGCCGCGGCTCGAGCTGACCGTCCGCTCCGACGACGGGGACGGTCGAGAGGTTGACGACCTCCTGGGCGATCCATCGTTCGGGCGCGGCCCGGATCGTCACCCCGAGCACGTCGAGCTGCTCGGAGGAGGCGAGCGGGCCGATGCACACGCCCTGTCCGCCAGATTCACCGGTCGGCTTGACGACGAGCTCGGACAGGCGTGCGAGCGCATGCTCGCGCTGCTCGGGATCGCTCAGCACGTACGTCGGTACGTTCGCGAGCAGCGGCTCCTCCTCGAGGTAGAAGCGGATCATGTCCGGCACGTAGTGGTAGACCGCCTTGTCGTCGGCGACGCCCGTGCCGAGCGCGTTGGCGATCGCCACCGTGCCTGCGCGGTAGGCCCGCACGAGCCCGGGCACGCCGAGCAGCGAGTCGGGCCGGAACTCGAGCGGGTCGATGAAGTCGTCGTCGAGACGCCGGTAGATGGCATCGACGCGCGCGAGGCCATTCGTGGTCCGCATGTAGCAGACGTCGTCGCGCACGACGAGGTCGGTGGCCTCGACGAGCTCGACGCCCATCTGGCGGGCGAGGAAGGCATGCTCGAAGTAGGCGCTGTTCAGCGGACCCGGGGTCCACACGACGACGGTCGCCTCGCCCTCGGCCGCCGGCGCGACCGCACGCAGCGCGGCGAGCAGGAGCGCCGGGTAGTGGTCGACCGGGCGCACGCGGTAGTCGGAGAACAGCTGAGGGACGAGGCGCGTCATGGCGACGCGGTTCTCGAGCACATAGGAGACCCCCGACGGGGTGCGCACGTTGTCCTCGAGGACCTTCCAGCTGCCGTCGGAGTCGCGTACGAGGTCGCAGCCGGCGACGTGCGTGTACACGCCGCTCGGCGGGCGTACGCCGTGCACCGCGCGAGCGAAGTGGGTGCGGCTGACGATGAGCGACCACGGCACGACCCCCGCGTGGACGATCTCGCGGGCGTGGTAGACGTCGTCGACGAATGAGTTCAGTGCGCGCACTCGTTGCGCGAGACCTCGCTTGATGTGGTTCCACTCCTCGGCAGGGATGATGCGCGGCACGAGGTCGAGTGGGAACGGACGGTCGCGCACCGCGCCGTCCTCGCCCTTGGCGTCGAAGGTGATGCCCTGCTGGGTGAAGATCGCATCGCGCCGCCGGCCGGCCGCCAGCAGCCGCTCGCCTCCGAGCTCGGCCAGCTCCTCGGCGAGCGCCTCCGCGAAGCCGCGCGGCCGCCCATCCTCGGCGAAGACCTCGTCGTAGAAGCGGCGCGCGGTCCCGTAGGCCTGCGGCGGTGCGGCGGAATCCGTCATCGGTTGAGATTAATGCCCGCTGGGCCCGCCGCGGCCCATCGCCATTTGTCGAAACGTGCGCCCCCCGGGCTATCCCGCGCGTCGGCGTGCGCGCTCGGGCATGGCGAGGGCGGCGACCGTCTCGCCTTCCGCCGGCGGCCGCGTGCCGGCCAGGGCCGCCCGGCGCAGCTCCACGCGGGCGCCGTTGAGGGCCCCCGGGAGCCGGCTGCCCTCGGGCAGCGCGTCGGGCTCGGCGTGTACGCCGAAGAACATCCGGTCGACGTAGGAGAACATCCCGATCGACAGCGTATGCCCGTCGGAGAGGGGCACGACCGGGAAGGCGTCGACGAGCGGGGCACCGAGCAGATACACCGCTGAGCGCGGCCCGGGGATGTTCGAGACGGTGAGGTTGTACATCCGCGGGCTCGCCGCGATGCGGGCCGCGCCCTGCTTGATCGGCTCGGGCAGGTGCCCGAGCGCGCCCATCACCGCCGAGCCGCCCGCGGCCCGCCCGACGTCCTTGAAGCGGCGCGTCGCCTCGCCGACCGCGGCCAGGCGCGCGAGCGGGTCGTCGAGGTGCACCGGCAGCGAGATGAAGACGAACGAGATCCGGTTGCCGAGCGCGCCGGCCTCCGTGGGCGCACGCATGCTGACGGGCACCATCACCTTCAGCGGCAGTGGCAGTGTTCCGCGCGCGAGGGCGAGGCGGCGCAAGGCGCCGGCGACGACGGCCAGAGCCACGTCGTTGAGCGTCGCCCCACAGCACTCCTTGACCTCGAGCAGCTCGCGCATCGGGGCCGTATGCGCGAACAGCCGCCGGCGCGGGCCGATCGGCCCGTTCAGGAAGGACGCCGGCGCGGGTCTGAGCAGGTCCTCGCCGGCCGAGAACGCGGCGCGGCGCAGCGTCTCGGCGAGTCGGACGCCACGGGTGGGACTGCCGGCGGCCCTCGCGATCCCCCGCGCCATGCGCAGCGACTCCTCGCCGGTGTCGCGCAGTGCATCGAGGGCGAGTCGCGCGCTGTTCGGACGGGCCGCGGGCGCCCAGCAATCCTCGGCCGGCGGGACCGGCCGATCCGGGTCGGCGTCGAGCAGCAGCAGGGCGAGCGCCACGGCCGACTTACCGTCGACCATCGCGTGATGGATCTTCATGACCATCCCGATCGTGCCGTCGCGCAGCCGCGGAACGATCCCGATCTGCCACAGCGGGCGGCGGCGGTCGAGCCGCTGTGACAGGAAGTCATCGGTGATCTCGGCGAAGCGCCCCCGCGCCACCGACTCCCCCGGTCCGCTCAGCAGGCGCACGTGGTAGCGCAGGTCGAAGCGCTCATCGTCGATCCACACCGGCTCGCCGAGCCCAGCCGGCGGGAAGACGACGCGCTGACGGAAGCGGTCGGCGTGCGGCAGGCGCCCCCCCACGAGCTCGCGAACGGCGGCGACGGTCACCGGCGGTCGATCGGGATCGGGGCGGAACGTCCCGCGCCAGCCGACGTGCATGTGAGCGCTCGGCGTCTCGATGCGTAGAAACGAGGAGTCGAGCGGCGTGAGGCGGTCTCCGGCCATGTCAGCATGATCGTCACCGAAGCCCCCCAGCGCTACCGACCCGCCGTCGGAAATCCGAGCGCCGGCGCCTGGACAGCCGGTCCAGGCCGCCGACCTGGCGCTCGATTGCTCAACGATCTCCCATTGCTGGGCGCCGGGCTCGACACAAACCGTGGTGAGTGTCGAACCGGCGAAGCGCATTCGGCGCCCGACCGATACGCTCTCGGCCGCTTGCTGGAGCTGATCACGGAATTGATGGGGGCCGTCCCGGCCCGCTGCGCGTACGCCGAGGCCCGGGGCGTGGCTCGCACGACCGAGAATGTCCTCGTCCGCGACGGGCGTCTTGAGCGCATCGACGACGACCGCACCGAGGGCGTCGGGGTGCGGGTGCGCTGCGGCTCGGCCTGGGGCTTCGCGGCGACGCGCGACCTGACGCCAGCCGCCCTGCAGGCCGCGCTGGCCCGCGCGATCACCGTCGCTGAGACTCAGCCGGACTCCGATGCCGCGTCACTTGCCGCGATCGACGCTCCGGCCCGAGGCGAGTGGTGCGGGCCGTGCGAGATCGACCCGTTCACGATCCCCGTCGACGACAAGCTCGCGCTGCTCCTGGAGGCCGATGAGGCGATGCGCGGCGATCCGCGCATCGTGCGTCGTGACGCCGAATGCCAGGCCCGCCGCGAGCTGACGAGCTTCGCCAACACCGAGGGCGCCTTCTGCTCGCAGTCGTTCACGCACTGCGGGGGCGGCGTCGGCGCCGTCGCGGTCGAGCGCGAGGAGCTGCAGGTCCGGTCCTACCCGATCGCCCACGGAGGCGCGGTCGCCGCCGCGGGCTGGGAGCACGCGCTCGCGCTCGACCTCCCCGGCGAGGCACCGCGCGTCGCCGAGGAGGCGGTCGCGCTTCTGAGTGCCCCGCCGTGCCCCTCCGGCCGGTCGACGATCGTGCTCCACGACGAGCAGGTCGCCCTCCAGATCCACGAGTCGATCGGCCATGCCCTCGAGCTCGATCGCATGCTGCTGTTCGAGGCGTCCTACGCCGGGACGAGCTGGGTCACCCCCTCCGATCTCGGCGCCCTGCGCTACGGGTCGCCGGCGCTGAACATCGTGGCCGACGCGACGCTCGAGGGCGGGCTCGGCTCCTTCGGCTGGGACGATGAGGGCGTCGCCGCCTGCCGCACGCCGCTCATCGTCGAGGGTCAGCTGCGGGCGGCGCTCTCGGATCGCGCATCGGCCGCGGCGATCGGCTTGCCGCGCTCGGGCGGGTGCGCGCGCGCCGACGGATTCGCCCGCCAGCCAATCGTGCGCATGACGAACGTCTCGCTGAGCGCGGGCGACGCCGGCGCGCTGGAGGACCTGATCGCCGACACCGACGACGGCCTGTATCTGGAGACCAACCGATCGTGGTCGATCGACGATCGGCGCCTGCACTTCCAGTTCGGGACCGAGCTCGCACGCGAGATCCGCGGCGGGCAGCTCGGCCGGCTGTATCGCAATCCCTCCTACGCCGGGATCACGCCGGCGTTCTGGAGCTCGCTCGACGCCGTCTGCTCGCCGACCGCCTGGCGCCTGTGGGGTCTGACCAACTGCGGTAAGGGGGAGCCGGGGCAGGTGGCTCGCGTCTCGCACGGCGCGGCCCCGGCGCGCTTCCGCGACGTCGAGGTCGGGGTCGCGTGAGCAGCGCCGCCGCTCGGGCATGAGCGAGGCGGCGCTGACGCTGGCCGAGCGCGCCCTCGGGCGCGCGTCGGGATCTACGCAGGTCACCGTGACCCACGAGCGCTCGCTCACCTCGCGCTTTGCCCGCTCGCGCCCGACGCAGGCGACCGATGTCGATGACACGAGCGTCGAGTTCCTCTGCGTCACCGATGGGCACGCGGCGGCGGCGACGACGAACCGCCTCGATGACGATGCGCTGAGCGAGACGGCGCGACGAGCCCGGACGTCCTCGGAGGCGGCGTCGCGCACGCACGGGAAGCCGGGTGGCTACCCGGGGCTGCCCGGGCCCGCGCCGGCGCGTCCGAGCGACGGCCACGACGCGGCGACCGCCGAGCTCGATCCGGCGCTCGCCGGCGCCACGCTGCGGTCGGCGTTCGCCGCGGCCGCCGAGGCGAATCTCGAGGCGTTTGGCATCTGGACGGCCGGCGAGGTCAGGACGGCGATCGCCAGCAGCGAGGGCATCGCGGTCGAGGATCAGGTCACCGATGCGCATCTGCGCGTCATCGCCCGGGATCAGGGTGGGCGCAGCGGCTTCGCCTCGCACACCTCGCTGCGCAGCGCCGACCTCGACGGCCGCGCCCTCGTGCGCCGCGCCGCCGAGCGCGTCGACCGCCGCGACGCTGTCGCGCTCCCGCCCGGCGAGTATCCGGTCGTCCTCGAGGCCGAGGCCGTCGGGACGTTGCTCGACTTCCTCGCCGCGCTCGCCTTCAACGGGCTGGCCCACGCTCAGGGTCGAGGCGCGCTCGTCGATCGCCTCGGCACACGCGTCGCGGCCGCCGCCGTCAACCTCGCCGACTCCCCGCGCCACCCGGCCACGCTGCGTCGCGGGTTCGACGCCGAGGGCGTCCCGAAGGCGCCGCTCCCGCTCATCCAGGACGGCGTCGCCCATCGCGTCGCCCACGACACCCGCTCGGCCGCGCAGGCCGGCGGCGGGGCGCGTTCGACCGGGCACGCGCTCGCCGCAGGGGGGTCGCCGTACGGGCCGATGCCGACCAACCTCGTGCTCGTGGGGGGTGGCGCCGCCGACGAGCACGAGCTCGCCGCGCCGATCGAGCGCGGGATCTACGTGACGCGGCTGTGGTACGTGAACGCGGTCCGGGAGCGTGAGACGCTGCTGACCGGCACCACGCGCGACGGCACGTTCCTCATCGAGGACGGGCGCATCTCCGCGCCGCTGCTCGACGTGCGCTTCACCGACTCGGCGCTGCGCCTGCTCGCGGCGACCGAGGCCCTGTCGGCCACCCCGCGGCTCGTCAGTGAGGCCGACCTCTACAACCGGCGGTTCGCGTACGGGTATGTGTGCCCGGCGCTGCGCGCGAACGGGTTCCGCGTGACCGGCGCGACCGTGTAGGCGCGCGCCCTACGACCAGGGCGTCTTGATCAGCAGGATCGTGTTGATCACGAACAGCAGCGCGAAGAAGACGGTCCAGCGGTTCAGGTTGCGCTCGACCATCGAGCCTCCGCCGAGCGGGCCCGCGCCCGAGCCGACACCGAACGCCCCGGACAGGCCAGCGTCCTTACCCGAGTGCATCAGCACCAGGAACACGAGCACGACGCAGATGAAGACCTGGATGATGTCGAAGACCGTGGTCACGCCGCACAGGGTACCGTGCCGAAGCCCGGCGCGCACCCGCCGCGGCGGAGGGTCAGCGATCCTCGCCGTCGCCGGCGCTCGACGCCTCGCCCTCCCCGAGATCGTCCAACCGCCGCAGGATGGCGACGGCTTCGGCGCGCAGTCCGGCGTCGATCGCGGCATAGTCCGACTCGGAGAGCTTGCCCGTGGCGTAGTCGAGCTCGGCGTCGCGGATCTCGCGGAGCTTTGCCTCGCGAGCCGCCTGCAGGTCGGCCAGCTCGGCGTTCGCCGCCGCCGAGTCTCGCCGAGCCGAGCGCAGCGGATGGCTGATGAGCGAGATCACCGCCGCGAGCAGCGCGACGGTCACGAGGGCGATGGCAACGTTCACTAACGGAGGCGACCCCGGCGCGTCACGCGCGGCTGAGGCCGCGCGTGCCGAACGCGCGCCGGGCCGCGCGCGTGGTCACCGTCACGCGCCGGCGCACGAGTCCGGGCGCGGGCCAGATGGCGATGAGCGCGCCGAGGAACACGATCGCGCCGCCAGACCAGATCCAGGTGACGAGCGGGGAGACGAGGATGTGGAACTGCGCCGGCGGAGGCGCCCGCACGTACTGGCGCGCGAGGAAGGCGATCGGGATGAGCGCCTCGGCGGGATCGGAGAAGGGGATGCGGCTGTTGCCGGCGTTGATGTAGGCCTGCAACGACGGATCGCTGATGTCGGGCTCGATCGCGGCCCAGTAGTCCTTGAGCGGGCCGGCGTTCAACCCAACGTGGCTGACCGTCTCGCCGCCGATGAGGCTGCCGACGGAGCCGAGTGACGGGTCAGAGCTCGAGTAGTAGCCGGCGCTCGGGTTAAGCGTCGTGACGTGCCGACCACCCTTGCTGACGTCGAGGACGGCGCCGAGGTCGAGGATCGAGCCGGTGTGCGTGCGATCGAACTCGGGCAGCACGCTGGCCGTCGAGCGCACGTAGCGGAACGTGTACGGCCCGACGTGGGTGGACTGCCCGACCCCAAGGCTGAGCTCGGATTCGTGCTGGAAGGACGACGACGCGGCGACGCCGACGAACAGGATCGCGATGCCGACGTGCACGATGTAGCCGCCGTAGCGGCGCCGGTTGCGCCGCACGAGCGCGACAAGCGCCCCGGGCGGGCTCTCGTGGGAGAGCGCGCGGCGCGCGCGCGTCCCGCGCCAGAACTCCTGTCCGACGCTGCCGAGCACGAAGGCGGCACACGCGAACATCGCGATCGCCTTCCAGCTGCCGGAGACGCCGGCGGCGAGCAGCGCGACGAGCACGAGCAGCGACGCCGTCGCCGGCACGATCAGGTTGCGTCGGGCGTTCGCGAACGTCGCCCGCCTCCAGGCGATGACCGGGCCGAGACCCGACAGCAGCACGAGCACGAGCGCGAGCGGAACCGTGTAACGGTCGAACCAGGGCGGTCCGACCGACTGCGACTGTCCGGTGACCGCCTCGGAGATGAGCGGGAAGTACGTCCCCCACAGGATCACGAAAACGAGCGCCACGAGCACGACGTTGTTGGCCACGAACACCGACTCGCGGGACAGCAGCGAGTCGATCCGGTGCTCGCTGGCCAGCAGCTGGCGACGCGTGACGACGAGATACAGCGCACCGCCGATCATGATCGCGATGAGCGACACGAACGGTACGCCGAGCGTGTTGCCACCGAACGCGTGGATCGAGTTGAGGATGCCCGAGCGCACGAGGAACGTCCCCATCACCGCGAGCGTTCCCGTGGCGAGCATGAGCGAGACGTTCCACACCTTCAGCATGCCCCGCTTCTCCTGGATCATGATCGAGTGCAGGAAGGCGGTCCCGGTCAGCCAGGGCAGCAGCGCCGCGTTCTCGACCGGATCCCAGCCCCAGTAGCCCCCCCAGCCGAGCTCCGCGTAGGACCAGCGCGCGCCGAGCAGGATGCCGATGCCGAGGAACAGCCATGCGGCGAGCGCGAAGCGGCGCACGCAGCGGATCCAATCGGCGTCGATGCGCCGGGCGATGAGCGCCGCGGCGCCGAACGCGAACGGGATGATCGAGAGCGTGTACCCCGAGTAGAGCATCGGGGGGTGGATCATCATGCTCGGGTGGCGCAGGAGCGGATCGAGGCCGGCGCCGTCGGTCGGGGCCGGCGCCGTCGTGTCGAACGGTGTGGCCCAGAAGACCATGAGCGAGACGAAGAAGCCGCAGAACCCGAGCAGGATCGCGGTGGCGTACGGCGTCACGTCGCGCAGACGCTTGCGCGTGAGGAACAGGATCAGGCTCGACCACAGCGATTCGAGCCACGCCCAGAGCAGGAGCGAGCCCTGCTGCGACGACCAGACGGCGGCCGCCCGGTAGTAGAGCGGCGTCGTCGTGCTCGAGGTCGACGCGACGGTGTTGAACGAGAAGTCGTTGCGCAGGAAGGCGATCTCGAGCACGGCGAAGGCCACGGTCAGGATGAGCGCCAGCGAATACACCGCGCGGCGGCCCGAGTCCGCCCATTCCTGCTGCCCGGCGCGCACGCCGAAGATCGACGCCCCGATGCCGTACGCGCAGACGGCGAGCGACAGCAACAGGGTCGCGCGACCGAGGGACGCCATCAGTGCCCGGGCCCGCGCGCCACTACGAGGCGGTGCTGTATTTCGAGGGGCACTTTGTGATCAGCGAGTCCCGCTGGCCGACCCACCCGCCGCCGCTCCGGGAGACGGTCACGATGATCTCGCGCCCGACCCGGAAGGGATCGGGCACCTCGCCGCTGTAGGCGATCGGCACGATCGGTCCGCCGCCCGTGCGGTCCTGCACTCCGAAGTCGAGATCCGCGCCCACGTGCCGCACCGTCCCCGCGGCAACCGTGCCAGTGAGCTGGTAGGTGCGGCCGGCCGAGGCGCTGGCGGCCTGTCCGAGCAGCTGGGTGGGCGTCACGGCCGGGCTGGCGGCGCTGAAGCTCGTGTAGATCAGCGCGCTTGCGAGCAGCACCGCGGCGGTAAGCGCCACCACCAGGCGCACCGTGCGCTTGCGGGCGGGGTTCATCTCGCCGCCAAGTATCTCAAACCGACGCCCCGTCCCGGCGGACGCCGCGCCAGGGACCCTCCGCCGCGCGCCCTCGGCTGCGCCGAGCCCCCGCGGGGGCCGGCCTGGACATCCGGCCAGGAAAGTTCGGTATGACGGCGAAACCTTCTGGCATGCGCCGAGTCTTTAACACCGAGAGCCACATGCGACCCAGTCTTCACATCCTCAGCGAGCGCCGACGCCACCGTGCGGCCGCCCCGGCGGCCCGACGCGTGAGCGGACCGGCGCACGCGCGCAGCGAGCGCGACACGACCGCAGAAGCCGGACCAGCTTCGCCGGCCGCGGCCCGCCCGCCACTGCGCCGGCGCGCCGATCAGGCGCGCATGGACCTCGACGCCCAGCGCGTGCGCGAAGCCGGCGGCCCGCTCGACAGCGCGCAATACACGTGCTCGTGCGGCTACGTCTTCGACGCGGCGGTCTCGACGACCGTCGCCTGCCCGCACTGCGGCGACGAGCAGGCGTGGTAGCGCGCGGCGGCCTCGCGCGGTGACGGCTACTTGATGTGCACTCCGGAGATCGCGCGGGCGATCACGAGCCGCTGGATCTCCGAGGTGCCCTCGAAGATCGTGTAGATCTTCGCGTCGCGGTGGAACCGCTCGACGGGGAACTCGCGCGCGTAGCCGTTGCCGCCGAGGATCTGGATCGCGCGCTCCGTCGCCCACACGGCAACCTCGCCGGCCTTCAGCTTGCTCATCGAGCCCTCGGCGTTCTCGAACGTCTTGCCGGCGCGGCCCATCCAGGAGGCACGCCACACGAGCAGTCGCGCCGCGTCGATCTCGAGCTTCATGTCGGCCAGTGTGAAGGCGATGGCCTGGTTCTCGATGATCGGACGGCCGAACTGCGAGCGGTCCTTGGCGTACTGCAGCGCATACTCATACGCCGCGCGGGCAATGCCGATCGCCTGGGCGCCGACCGTCGGGCGCGAGGACTCGAACGTGGCCATCGCGGCCTGACCACGCGAGCGCTGGCCCTCGCGGGCGCGGGCGAGGCGGGCGTCGAGCTTCTCCTTGCCGCCAAGCAGGCACGAGCCGGGGATGCGGCAGTCGTCGAGGAACACGTCGGCCGTGTGCGAGGCCCGCAGGCCGTGCTTCTTGACCTTCGTGCCCATCTCGAGGCCCGCCGTGTCGGGCGGGATGACGAACGAGGCCTGGCCGCGCGAGCCGAGCTCGGGGTCGACCGACGCGACGACGACGTGCACGTTGGCGATGCCGCCGTTCGTGGCCCACGCCTTCTGACCGTTGAGCACCCACTCGTCCTTGGCCTCGTCGTACTTGGCCCGCGTGCGCAGCGACGAGACGTCCGAGCCGGCGTCGGGCTCGGACACGCAGAACGCCGCGACCTTCGGGTCGTCGGCGGTGCCGAAGCACTGCGGAATCCACTCGCCCATCTGCTCGGGCGTCCCGTTGGCGAAGATGCCGGCGACGGCGAGGCTCGTGCCCATGATCGCCATGCCGATGCCGGCGTCACCCCAGAAGAGCTCCTCGTTGACGATCGGCAGCGTCAGGCCCGTCGGGTCCGACCAGAACTGCGCGATCGACTCGAAGCCGTAGAGGCCGATCTTCGTCGCCTCCTGGATGATCGGCCACGGCGTCTCCTCGCGCTCGTCCCACTCGGCGCCGGCCGGGCGCACGACGCCCTCGGCGAACCCGTGCACCCAGTCGCGGATGTCGCGCTGGTCCTCGGACAGCTCGAGCGAGAATGGCGGCGCCTCGCCTTCCCCTCCGCCGGGGGCGGCGGCGAGCTCCTCGGGGCTGGGGGCAACGGCGGGTTCGGCTGACATCGGATCTCCTTGGACGCGGCTGGCGGATGGGCGCTGCTCGGTGCCCGCGACACGACGGCCTCCGACCGGCGGTCCCTCGCTCGTACCGAGAGTGTAAACGGTTGTCTAAGTGCTGTTCAACCGACTGGTCCAAATTGTATACTGCGGCGATGGCAAGCTCCAGCACACGCCCCACGCGGGCTTCGGCACGCCGCGCCCGCGAGCGCGAGATCGTCGCCGCCACACGAGTCCTGTTCGACGAGCGCGGGCTGCAGGACGCGCCGATCGAGGACATCGCCCGCGCGGTCGGTATCAACAAGGCGCTCATCTACCGGCACTTCTCCTCCAAGGAGGAGCTGTTCGTGCTGACGCTGACGAGCTACCTGGCCGACCTCGCCGAGGACCTCGAGGGCGTGGACGCCGGGCTCGACCCCGCGGCCGAGCTGGAGGAGTGCTGGCGGCGTTACACCAACTACTGCCTCGCGCACCCGGCGTTCCTGGACTGCAGCCTCTCACTCATGCGCCGGCCGGCGAGCGAGCTTCAGGAGAGCGTCTCCGATGCCGTCTGGTTCCGCCTCGGCCAGGGGATGGCCAAGTGCCTCGGCCGCCTTTCGCGGATGCTCGAGCGCGGCGCGCAGCAGGGCGTTTTCAATGTCGCCGACCCGGATTTCACCGCGAACCACCTGTACACCCAGACCCTCGGGACGATGCACCTTGCGCGCATCGGCGTCGGCGTGCGTGAGGCGCCGGGCGGCATCGCCGAGCCGTTTCCCATGAACCCGGCCGAGGTGCAGGCCGCGTGCATCGCCGACGCACTGGCCTCGGTCGGGGCCACGCGCCCACCCGGCGCCTGACGCACTGGTCGCCCCCGAGCGGGGTGACGCGACGCTCACCGGTGCGACCGGCGAGGACCAGCGCGCGGCTCAGCGCGCGTGCCAGGCGTCCTCGTCGCGCGTCAGCTCGGTGACACGCGCCGGCAGGGTGCCGTTCGCGATGTCGGCGAGCGTAACCTGCTCGAGCACTTCGCGGAGGTTCGCGCGCAGCGCGATCCACACCTGCTGCAGCGACTCGGCCGAGCCCTGGTAGGCGATCTCCTCGGGGCGGCTGCCGCGCACGCCGACGAGCGGGCCCTCGACGGCGCGAATCACCTCGGCGACGTTGATCTCGTCGGCCGGACGAGAGAGCCAGTAGCCGCCCTCGGGGCCGCGCTGGCTGCGCACGACGCCGGCGGTCTTGAGCTGCGTGAGGATGTTCTCGAGAAAGGACAGCGGGATCTCCTGGCTGCGCGCGACGTCATCGACCTTGCGCGGCGCGTCCGCACTCGCTCGGCCGAGCTCAACGGCCGCACGGACTGCGTAGTCGGCCTTGGCGGTGACGCGCATGTACCTATTCTGCTCGATGCGGCGGTCACTGGCGCAGCCGGCGGTGCACGGGTCGCGGTAGCGCGCGCAGGACAAGCATCAGCCAGCGCAGCGCCGAGGGTGCCCAGACGGTATGCGCGCCCCGTAGCAGGCCGTCGGCGACCGCCTCCGCGACGACGGGGGCGGTGGTGGCCAGCGGCGGCGCGTCCAGGCCCCGCGTCATCGCCGTCGCGACGAAGCCCGGTCGCACGACGAGCATCCCGACGCCGTCATCGTGCAAGGCATCCCCGAGCCCCTGCCCGAGCGCGTCGAGCGCCGCCTTGGAGGCGCCGTAGACGACATTCGCGCGCCGCGGGCGCTCGGCCGCGACCGAGGACAGGACGATCAGCGTTCCGCCGCCGCGCTCGCGCAGGCGGCTCGCACTGTGCAGCACGAGCGAGCCGGTGCCGACAACGTTGACCTCGAGCACGTCGAGCGCCGCGCCGATGTCCGACGGCAGGCCGCCGCGCTCGCCGAGTACCCCGACGGCGACGATCACGAGATCGACGCCGCCGAGGCGCTCCCACGCTTCGTCGAGGATCGCCGCGTGCCCGGCGACATCGTGCGCGTCGCAGGTCAGCGTGATCGTCGCCTCGACGCCCGCGCCCGTCAGCTGCTCCGCCGTGCCTGCGAGGGCCGCCTCGTCGCGTCCGAGCAGCGCCACCTCGCGCGGCGCGAGACGCTGGAGCTCGTTGACGATGGCCAGCGCGATCTCCGAGGTTCCGCCCAGCACGAGAACGCGCCGCCCGA
Organism: uncultured Solirubrobacterales bacterium; assembly: GCA_963819075.1. Lineage (GTDB taxonomy): Bacteria > Actinomycetota > Thermoleophilia > Solirubrobacterales > Solirubrobacteraceae > CAVQBJ01. The sequence continues at coordinate 131,559 of CAWFUP010000006.1, read as the reverse complement.
GCGTGCCCGGATGGGCACGCCTCACCGCGGCTCCCCGAGGACATGCAGACGCCGCGCGAGATCCGAGCGCAGCACGCCCTTCGGGTCCACGCGCTCGCAGTGGCGACGCAGCTCGGAAAGGCGCGGGTACATCGTCTCGAGCAGATCCCGTCGCAGGCGCGCGTCCTTGCTGAGGTACACGCGCCCACCGCAGTCGGCGATCCACTCGTCGAGCTCGTCGAGCGTCGCCGACAGCCCGGGCGCGTCGGCCGGCAGGTCGACGGCGAGCGTCCAGCCGGCGAGCGGGAACGACAGGGGTCCGTCGGCGGCCGGCCCGAACCGCTTGAAGACCGCGAGGTACGCGGGCAGGCGCCGCTCACCGAATCGACGCGTCGCGCGCAGGAGCACCTCCTCGGCGCCGTCGGGCACGACGAACTGGTACTGCAGCATCCCGGCCGGCCCGTACAGCCGATTCCAGCCACCGAGCGCATCGAGCGGGAACAGATACGGGGAAAGGGCGAGCGGCCGCGCTCGCTCCCGTCGCGGAGCGCGCGCCCAGCGCAGCGCGTTGAGCGTGCGAATCGCCGGTCCGGGCAGCAGCCGGGTCGGGACGTGATCGGGGATGTCGACGAGCGGGGCTCGACCGAGCGCCGCCGGTGCCGGCGCCGCTCCCCGCCAGCGGGCCGGGGCCACGCCACCGGCCAGCGGCCAGGGGTCGGCGCGTCCGATCACCGCGCGGCCGAACGAGGACCCGGGCGCGAGCAGGTCGAGCCAGGCGACCGAGTAGCGGTGGTGCTCGGTGGCGGCCATGACGGCGAGCGTCTCCTCGAAGCCGTCCGTGCGGTCGGTGTCGGCGGCCACCCAGGGCGAGGGCAGCGGCTCGACGCGCAGTGTTGCCTCGACGACGACGCCGGTCAGCCCGAGACCGCCGAGCGTCGCCGAGAACAGCTCCCCCTCGACGGTCGGCGAGATCTCACGGCGGCCGCTCGCCGGCGTGCACAGGGTGAGCGCGACCACGTGGGCGCCGAAGGCGCCATCGCGATGGTGGTTCTTACCGTGAATGTCGCTGGCGATCGCGCCGCCGACCGTCACGTAGCGCGTGCCGGGCACGACCGGCAGGGTGAGGTCGTGCGCGGCCAGCTCGGCGAGCAGCCCGGCGAGCGTCGCGCCGGCCTGCACGCGCACGGTCAGCCGCGCAGGGTCGAGCGCCAGGATCCGGTCGAGCCCGGTCATGTCGAGCACGTCGCCGCCGGCGTTCTGCGCGGCGTCGCCGTAGCTGCGCCCCGCCCCGCGAGCGAGCAGGCTCGGACTCGACGCCACGATCGCGTCGACCTCGTCGATATCCCCGGGGCGGATCACGCGCGCGACGCTCGGGGCCGTTCGACCCCACCCGCACAGCGAGCGGCGCTCGCCGACGCGCCGCGGCGGGGCGAGCGTCTCAGCGACGGCGCTCATACGCGGTAGCGGGTCATGGCGGGCGTCGAGAGCACCGTGTCGTCTTCGAGGATCACCATCGCGGCATAGTCGCGCAGCCCGGCGCACCACTCCGCGCCGATGGGACCCATCGCGAAGGCCGCGGTGGCGTAGGCATCGGCGCTCGCCACGTCGGGCCCCACGACGGTGACCGACAGCACGCCGCGGGGCGCGCGCCCGGTGTGTGGGTCGACGATGTGGGTGCCCCGTTCATAGGCGCCCGAGGTCGCCACCCCGACGTCGCTCACGGCGAGCGCCGCGGCGACGCGGTCGCGCAGGCGCGGATGCTGGATGCCCACCCTCCAGGGCGTGCCCTCCCAGGACAGGCCGCCGAGCTGCATGTCCCCGCCCGCGTTGACGCAGTAGTTGCGCGCTCCGGCCTGCTCGAGCAGACGCGCGGCGCCCGCGATCGACCACCCCTTCACCAGACCGGAGGGGTCGATCGCGTCGCCGCCGGCCCGGTCCGACGCGGAGGAAGCGACCCGGACGTCGAAGTAGCCGCTCGTCTGTGCGCGCAGGCGCCCGCAGCGCCGCAGCACCGAGCGCACCGCCGGATGCGCGTCCGCGAGCGCAAGCTCGCCGCGGTTGAGGCGGCTGATCTCGCTGTCCTCGCGATACGTGCTGAACGTCGCGTCGACGAAGCGCAGCCATTCGTACACGCGGTCGATCGCGCGCTCGCCGACGCCGGGGTCACAGACGTCGACGCCCACCGGCATCCCCATCACGTGCTCGAGGCGATGACGATGGGCGAGCGCCGGCTCGGCGATGAGCTCAGACATGCCCCGCCGTCAACGCCGACTGCAGCGACTGGTCGTACGCCTGGCTGGTAACGGTCGCGCCGGACACCTTCTGGATCTTCGCAGTCTGGGCCGCGAGCGCCTCGGCCCGCAGCTTCGGGCCGGCCTGGCCGTTGATGAAGGCCGAGCGCGGACGGTCGGTCGGCAGTGTCGCCGAGACGTTCACGACGCGGCGCCCGCTGACGCTGATGACGACCTGCACGATGCCGAAGCGCGTGCTGACCGCCGCGCCGCGGTAGGCGTGCGTCGCCGACGTCTTGCCGTGGATGGCCGCCTCGGCGGTCGCCGTCATGGCGAGGCCGGTCGGAGTGAGGGCGGTGACGGCGCCGACGACGGCGGGGACGGAGCGATGCATGGGGTCTCCTTTTGGCTGGGGGTCGGGGTCACGCGGCGAGCGCGAAGCGCTCACTGTGGATCTGGCCGCGGTCCACCCCGGCCGCGCGCAGGGCGCGGCGGGTGTGGTCCATCATCGGCCGGGGGCCGCACAGGTAGACGTCGCGCTCGGCGATGTCCGGCACCATGCGGATGAGGGCGGCAGCGGACAGCAGATCTGCCGCCTGCGGCGGGCGATGGTCGCCGACGACGTAGAAGATCTGTGCACCGCGCTCGCGGGCGAGCTCGTCGAGCTCGTCGCGGAACACGAGCTCGTCCTCGGCGATGGCCCGGTAGATGAGCGCCAGCTCGCCGGGCGCCGCCTCGAGCTCCTCGAGCAGCGCGCGGATCGGCGTGATCCCGATGCCGCCGGCGATGAGCGCAACGCGCGGTCGCGTCCGCCGGGCCGCGGTGAACGAGCCGTACGGTCCCTCGGCGATCACGGCCGTTCCCGGGCGCACGCGCCCGAGCTCGCGGCTGAAGCGCCCGACCGCCTTCACGGTGATCCGCAGGCTGCGCCCGTCCGGCGCCGCCGACAGCGAGAACGGGTGCGACTGCCACCAGCGTCCGGGGCTCATGAAGCGCCAGAGCATGAACTGGCCGGCCTGCGCGGGCATGCGCTCGAGCCGGCGTCCCGTGATCGTCAGCGAGACCACGCCCGGGGCCTCCTCGGTGACGCCGGCGACGCGGAGCCGGTGGCGGACGGCCAGGCGTGCTGGTCGCAGAACGCGAAACGCGAGCAGGAGCAGGAGCGTTACCACGTACAAGGCGATCCAGTAGTCCGCCTGCGCCGGGTTCGTCGTGAACTCGTTGCCGGTCGGGATCTGGTGCAGGTAGGCGAGCGCAATCCCGGCATAGACGGTGAGGTGCACGGCGTACCAGGCCTCGTAGGGCAGACGCCGCCGCGCGATGACGAGCGAGGTGACGACGACCCCGATCATCAGCGCGGTGCCGATCGTCGCGGTCACCATCCCCGGGTAGCTGTCGAGCAGCCGCGAGAACTCGCTCGGCACCGAGATCTGATCGCTGCCCGCATAGCCGATGGTGATGAACACGACGTGGGCGAGCACGAGCAGCAGGCAGGCCTTGCCGTTTCGGCGATGCCAGACGGTGAGCCGGTCGAAGCCGACGAGCCGCTCGAGCGGAGGCAGGCGGGCGAGCAGCAGCACCTGGATGAGCGCCAGATACACGCCGAGCAGGCCGGTGATCCGCCCCACGCTCGTCCACAGGTCGGCCGAGCCCTGCACGCCGCTGACGCCGCCACCGTGGAGCCACAGCCAGACGATCACGCCGGCGTTGGCCGCCACGATCAGCCACAGGCCGACGGCCAGCGCGCGGGCCGGGAGGACCCGACGCGGGGCGCGCCGGGCGCGCACGCCGACCGGGAGCTCGACGGCGGCGGCCTGGACGTTCTCGACGGAATTCACCGCGGCACCCTCTCGTCGCGCATGCCGCCACGGTGCCGGCGCGACCTAAGAGACGGCTGAACCGTTCCTGAGATTCCTCCGAGAAAGCCGCGGCCGACCGCGCCGGTGACGTGCGGCCGCCGCCCAGGCTTCGAGCGGCGGCCGCGGTCACTGCACCTAGGCGAGCACGTTCACCGAGCCACGCGACGCGCCGACCGCGGAGGCGTTGCCCCCATCGTCGGCGCGCCGTCGTGATCCGGCGCTCCGGGCACCTCGGCCGACTCCGGCTTCTTCGCCGGGACGCTCGAGGGCTGGAGCATGGCCTGCAGGCTGGCGCCTCCGATCGCGGCGATGCTCATGGATACCGCTCCTTCCTTGGATGGACCTGCCCGCTGAGCGCGGGGCCGCGCCGGCAGGCCCCCCCGTGATCGGCCTCGCCGGAGCCGAATCGAGCTTCCTGAGCCGATTCTCACGCGCACGGCTCCCGTCAGCGGCCGAGCCGCCGCGTCGGTGCGGCGGCTACGACGGACAGGTCGGCTATCAATCAGTCAGTGAGACGCTACCCGAGGACCCCCCCGCCGTCCGTGGGCGACCGGTGGCCGTGACCCTCCGTATCGCCTCGGCGGCCTGGGCCCTGGTCTCGCTGGCCCTGGGCATCGCCGTGCACGCGCTCGGAGACGGCGCCCACGTCATGGCTCCCTCCGCCGCGGCACGCTCGGCCCCGCCGGCGACCGCGTCGCGGTTCACCGGCGTCGGCGTGACGGTGCTGACGTTCGTCGATCACAGCCGCACGGTCGTGCTCGACCACCGCCGCGAGCCGCGCACCCTGGTCGTCGTCGTCCGCTACCCCGAGCTCGGCGCCGTCCCGGCCCGAGCCGCGGGCCCCTATCCCCTGATCGTCTTCGCCCACGGGTTCAACGTCACGCCGGCGACGTACTCCGACCTGCTCGCGGACTGGGCCCGGGCCGGCTATGTCGTCGCGGCGCCCGTCTTCCCGCTCGAGAACGCCGACGCGCCCGGCGGCCCGGATGAATCGGACCTCGTCAACGAGCCGGCCGACATGAGCTTCGTCGTCACGAAGCTCCTCGCGGCGCGAGCGCGCCGGGCGGTCTGCTCAGCGGACTGATCGATCCTGCCCACATCGCCGTCGCCGGCCACTCCGACGGCGCCGAGGCGGCCCTGGCCGCGGGCTACGTCCCCGGCTACCGCGATCGCCGCATCGGCGCGGCCGTGATCCTGTCGGGCTCCGGCTTCGGAACCCAGCTGGCCCGGTTCCCCGCCGGAACTCCGCCGCTGCTCGCCGTCCAGGGCAGTGTCGACCCGATCAATTCGCCGGGCAACACGACCGCCTACTACCGCATCGCGCGGCCCCCGAAGTACCTGTTGTGGCTGCTCGGCGCGAGCCATCTGCCGCCCTACACCGGCCAGCAGCCGTGGTTCGGAATCGTCGAGCGCGTGACCACGGCCTTCCTCGACCGCTACCTGAAGGGACAAGCTCCGGCCGGGCAACAACTGGCCACGCTGGGCAACGTGGCGGGCGAGGCGACGCTGACCGCGCAGCGCTGATCCGAGCGCGCCGCCAGGGTAGCGCCGCACCAGCGATCGGCGCACCGTAAGCGAAGTCTCACGCTTGCGTATCGAGCGCATGCGCATGCTTACCGACGATGGACCGATCTGCTCACAGCTCGACGCTCGGATAGATGGGCGTCGGCAAGCGGTCGCGCCCGCTGCTGCTGATCGCCGCCAGCGTGGCGGTGGCGCTCGGTGTGGCGATCGAGACGAGCAACCGCGCCTCGAGCTCGGCCGCACCGGCCACCGTCGGCGTCGTCGGCGCGGCGACGCCGACGACGATCTCGGCGAGAACCGCGAGCCGCCGGTCCCCGATCAGGTCGCAGGTGCCCCGCGCCGTCGCCGCTTCGCCGACGTCGACGTGGCAGCCCGTAGTGGCCGTCGCCGGGCGCTCAACCGTGTGGATCGCGCGGCGCGGCGGCGTGACCCTCCTTCGGATCGATCAGCGGCTCGCCACCTTGCACCTGCACGCCGGATCGATCTATCCCGGTGGTACGGGCTGGCCGTACGGCGATCGGATCGCGCCGAACGAGATCCATCACCTCATTGCCGGGTTCAACGGCGGCTTCAAGTTCAACGTACCGGGCAACGGATTCCTCGAAGGATCACGCGTCGCGGTGCCCCTGCAGTTCGGGCTCGGGTCGATCGTCACCTACAGCAACGGGACGACCGCAATCGGGGCCTGGCACGAGGGGGTGCCGAGTCACCGGCTGTCGGTGGTCTCGGTGCGCCAGAACCTGCGACTGCTCGTCGACCGGGGCGCGCTGGCGGCCAGCGCCACGAGCTGTCCGCTGTCGTGCTGGGGCGCCACGGTCGGCGGGCGCGTGACGACCGCCCGCTCCGGCCTGGGGATCACCGCCAGCGGCGATCTCGTGTGGGCCGCCGGCGAACGACTGACGCCGGCCTCGCTCGGACGGGCGCTCATCGGCGCATCGGCGGTGCGCGCGGTGCAGTTGGACATCAACCCGTTCGCGGTCGCCGGATACCTGTATCGACACCATCCGGCGGGTCCGACCGCGACACCGGTCGTTCCCGGCCAGAACGGCATCGCCGGCCAACTGCGCATCCCCGACAGCCGCGACTTCTTCACGGTCGTGTCGCGGTAGCGCCTTCGGACCAGCTGACGCGCGGGATCGCAAGCGGCGGACGGGGTTCGAACCCGCGACCCCGAGCTTGGGAAGCTCGTGCTCTACCAGCTGAGCTACCGCCGCAGTGAGCGCACATCCTAGACGCCTCACGCCACCCGCGCGAACGCCCGGGCGATGGCTCCCACTAGGCTGTGGACATGCGGCGCGTCGTCCTGCCGGTGACCGTGGCCATCGTCGGGCTGGCCGTCATCGCGCTGCTCATCTTCGGCCTCGCCACGAAGAACGCCAGCCGCGCCCTCGACAACGCCGTCGCCCTGGGCGAGCGGCCGACCGCCCCCGTGGCCACGCTCCCGCTGCTCGGCCGGCCGGGCTCGAGCTCGCTGGCCGAGTACCGCGGGAAGGTCGTCCTGCTCAACTTCTGGGCCTCCTGGTGCGTCCCGTGCCAGACCGAGGCCCCGATGCTCGAGCGCACCGACCACCAGCTGCAGGCCGACGGCGGCACGGTGCTCGGCGTCACCTACGACGACGCCACGCCGGACTCGGAGAGCTTCGTGCACCAGTTCGGCGCTCACCTACCCGCAGCTGCGCGACGTCGACGGGACGTTCGCCCATGCCTACGGGACCGACCAGCTGCCGGAGTCCTTCGTCATCGATCGCGAGGGACGCGTGGCAGCGGTCATCCGCGGCGAGGTCAACTCGGCGTTCCTCGCTCGCGCGCTGACGATCGCCCAGGCGAGATCGTGAGACGCCGGCGGCCGCCGGATCGCGACGCGGGCCGCCGCCGTGCGGCGTCGCCGCCCTGCTCGCGGTGGCCGCGCCGGCGTTCGCCGTCGCGCCGCGGACGTCGCTGACCGACGGTCGAGTCCGACGTGATGTGCGTCGTCTGCAAGCTCCCGCTCGCCGTGTCGCAGTCGCCGCAGGCCGACCGCGAGCGGGCCTTCATCCAGTCGCTCGTTGCCACCGGCGAGACCGAGAGCCAGATCAAGACCGCGCTCGTCGCCCAGTACGGGCCGGCAGGTGATCGCCACGCCGAGCACGCACGGGTTCGGACTGGTGGCCTACATCGTCCCGATCGTCGCCGTGCTCGCCCTCGTGGGCTGCTCGTCCTGCTGCTGCCGCGCTGGCGCCGGCGCGGCGCGCAAGCGGCGCCGGCCGCTCGCGCGCTCGGTCCCGAGGATCGGGCCCGCCTCGACGCCGAGCTCGCCCGCTACGACGGCTGACGTCGCCGCGGCGACGGGCTACATCTGCTGCGGTGCGCTGACGCCGAGCAGGTCGAGCGCGCGGGCGATCGTGTCGCGGGTCGCGACAGCGAGCGCGAGTCGGAAGGACTCGATCTCGGCCGGCTCGGCCCCGACGATCTGGCAGTCGCGGTAGAACGCGGTGAAGTCCTTCGCCAGCGCGAGCGCGTACGCGGCGATGCGATGCGGGGCGCGGCGCTCGGCCGCCTCGGCCACCTCCTCGGGGAAGGCGAGATCGCCTTCACGAGCGAGCGCTCGGCGTCCTGAAGCGGCGCCGGCCGGCCACCCGTCACCCTGCCAGCGCGGATCGGCGAGCGCCTCGGCGACACGGTCCTCGCCGGCCTTGGCGAGCACCGACACGATGCGCGCGTGCGCGTACTGGATGTAGTACACGGGGTTGTCGGCGCTCTCGGCTCGCGCCAGATCGAGGTCGAGGTCGACCGTCGTGTCGGCCGAGCGGGCGAGCAGGAAGTAGCGCGCGGCGTCGGAGCCGATCTCGGTGATGAGGTCGTCGAGCGTGACGAACTCGCCCCGGCGCTTGGACATCGAGGCGCGTCCGCCGCCCTCGACGAGGTGGACGAACTGCATGATGATGAGCTCGAGCTGATCGGGATCGGCGCCGATCGCCGCCAGCGCGGCCTTCATGCGCGCGATGTAGCCGTGGTGGTCGGCGCCCCACACGTCGATGAGCCGCTCGAAGCCGCGCGCGAGCTTGTTGCGGTGGTACGCGACATCGGACGCGAAATACGTGTGATCTCCGCTCGAGCGTTCGAGCACGCGATCCTTGTCGTCTCCGTGCGCCGTGGTACGCAGCCACAGCGCGCCCTCGTGACGGTAGGACTCGCCGCGCTCCTGCAGCTCGGCGAGCTCGCGCTCGACCGGCGTCGGGTGGCCCTCGTGCAGGGTCCGCTCGGAGAACCACACGTCGAAGCGCACGTCGAAGCGCTGCAGCGTGGCGCGGAACATCGCCAGGCAGGCGGCGACCGCCTCCTGACCGAGCGTGTCGAGGTCGAGCGTCCGCGCCCGGTCGAGGTCCACCAGCCCCGCGACGTAGTCACCCTGATAGCCGTCCTCGGGCGGCTCCTCACCGTTGGCGCGGGCCCGGATCGACTCGGCGAGCCGCCGCACCTGGCTGCCGTAGTCGTTGACGTAGAACTCGCGCGTGACCTCGTGGCCGTGGTAGGCGAGGATCCGGGCGAGCGCGTCGCCGTACGCGGCGTGGCGGCCGTGCGCGACGGTCAGCGGGCCGGTCGGATTCGTGCTCAGGAACTCGACGTTCACGCGCTCCGGTCGCGTGGCGCCGGCCGCGCCGTAGCGCTGCCCCTCGGCGATCACGCGGACCAGGCCGGCACGAAACCACTCGTCCTCGAAGAAGAGGTTCAGGAAGCCCGGTCCGGCGACCTCGACGCGTCCGACGTGCCCGGCCAGCTCGCGGGTCAGCTCGGCACCGAGCCGCTCGGCGACGTCGCGCGGCGGCTGCTTCATCACCGGGGCGAGCAGGAGGGCGGCGTTCGTCGAGTAGTCGCCGAAGTCGGGCCGCGGCGGGCGCTCGAGGGTCAGCGTTCCCCGCGGGTGCTCGCCCCCGGTCAGCTCGGCGGTGGCGGCCAGCACCGGCCGCGCGGAGGTCGGCCAGCGGCGTCATGGCGCCGTCTCCGTGGCGCCGCCCGCGCGATCGGCAGCGTGCGGCCGCGACGTCGAACAGCCGCTCGAGGCGCTCGAGCGTGCGCGGGGTGCCCATCGCCATCAGGATGTCGCCGGGCAGCAGCACGGTGTCCCCGGGGGGCTGGGGCTGGAAGGCTCCGTCGCGGCGCATGCCGACGATCATCGCACCGCCCCTGATGTCGGCCGAGCGTCTGGTGCGCGCCGCCGCACCCCTCGTCGACGACGATCTCCTCCATGCGGTACTCGGCGTCGACCTCGAGCACTCCGCTCACCTGCGGGTGCAGGGCGAGGCGCGCCATCTCGGCGCCGCTCGCCTTGTACGGAGAGATGACGCGGTCTGCGCCCGCGCGCTTGAGCTTCTTCTCGGAGTCCTCGGCCGCCGCGCGGGCGACGATCGCGATGTCGGCGCGCAGCTCGCGGGCGGTGAGCGTGATGAAGATGTTCTCGGCGTCAGAGTCCGCGCACACGAGGATCGAGCGGGCGTGCTCGATGCCGGCGGCCAGCAGGACGGCATCCTCGGCGGCGTCTCCCTCGATGAAGCGCACCCCTACGCCCTGCGCGAGCTCGCGATTCTCCGGGCGAGAGTCGATGACCACGTACTTCGAGTCGGCTGCCCGCAGGTCACGCGCCACCTGACGCCCGACGCGACCGTAGCCGCAGATGATGTGGTGGTCGGTCAGGGAGGCGATCATCTTCAGGAGCCGGCGCTCGGCGAGCAGCTCGCCGAGGTGTCCGGCCACGAAGAACTCCGTGACGGTGGCGAACGCGTAGAAGAGCGTACCGACGCCCAGCACGATGAGCAGGACCTCGACGACCTGTCCGCCCGTCGAGTGCGGCTCGCCGAGACGCCCCACGGTGGACAGCGTGTCCAGCGTCCAACGCAGCCCGTACCAGGCGCTCGTGTGGTCGGTCAGCGACAGGCCGATCGTCCCGAACACGACGAGGGCGGCGACGACCACGCCCAGCCAGATGATCCGCCGTGCGAACAGGACCAGCTCGCGCCGGGGGCCCGGCACCGGGGTCGCCGGGCGGACCTCGGGGTATTCAGTGGTGATAGGGCTCACCCGCCAGGATCTTGTGGGCACGGTAGAGCTGCTCGAGCAGCACGACGCGCGCGAGCTGGTGGGGCAGCGTGAGCGGGCCGAGCGAGAGCCGGTGCTCGACGGCGTCGAGCTCGAGGCCGAAGGCGCCGCCGATTACGAAGGCCACGTCCATTCCCGCCTGCCGGCGCTCCTCGATGAAGCGGCTGAAGCCGAGACTGCCGTAGCGCTCGCCGCGATCGGACAGCAGCGAGACGAACGCCCGCTCGGGCAGCCGCCGAGAGACATCGTCCTCGTCACGCAGCTCGATCTCCTCGAGGCGCGCGTAGCGCGAGAGCAGCTTGCTGTAGTGCGCGACGTCGTCGACGAACGGCGCACGCAGCCGTCCGACCGACAATATGAGCAGACGCAGGGGGATTGCCTCCACAACGCGATCGACATCCGGTCCTGGGATACTAGGGTCCGGTGAGCGACGAAGCCCAGCAGCCCGAGCGCCACATCAACATCCACTTCTCACCGGAGATGATGGGCGGCACGTATGCGAACTTCGCGAACGTGAGCCACTCCGACTACGAGTTCACGATCACCTTCGCGCGCGTCGACCACGAGGTCGAGGCCGAGGAGATCCCCGGCGTCGTCGTGTCGCGCGTCAATCTCTCGGCGCGCTTCATCCGCGAGCTGATCGACGCCATGGAGGACAACTACTCCAAGTGGCAGACCCGCGAGGGGATCAAGAACCTTCCCGAGTTCGGCGCGCCTCAGCCGGGCTCGGAACCGAGCGAGTGACCTGAAGCCGGCGCGTCCGGCGCGCGCTCGAGACGGTCATAGGCGCGCGCGACGCCGATGCGCGCGAGCGCGGGCGGATGCGAGGCGCCGAGCGCCACGAGCCAGCGCGGCGGGTTCGGATCGGCGAGGTTCTGGGTCACGATCTTGCGCTCGAAGGAGATGAAGGCCTCCGGTGCGCCCGTCAGCCGCAGCGATGCGACGTCGGCGTGCGTCTCGAGCGCCCGCATGAGCGGGCCGGCGCTCACCCCGAGCAAGGCGCCGATCAACCCGAGCGACAGGGCGAGCGAGCCGAGCGTGGCGAGATCCGGCTCGCCGGCACCGGGCTGCAGAGCGCGCGTCAGCGTCGACGCGGCCTGCAGCGCGGCCGGAGCGACGATCGCCGTGTAGGCGAGCCCGCGCGATACGTCGCGATGGCGGACATGCGCGAGCTCGTGGGCGACGACGACGCGCGCCTCCTCGTCGCTGAACCCCTCGAGCAGCGTGTCGAACAGGACGACACGCTTGGTCGGTCCCAGCCCCGTCACGTACGCGTTCGCCGCCGTGGTGCGTCGGCTCGCGTCGATCTCGTAGACCTCACGTACGCGCACCCCAGCCTGCTCGGCGAGTGCGAACACGGCGTCGCGCAGCGGCCCCGCCGCGAGCGGTTCGAAGCGGTTGAACGCCGGGTCCAGCAGCACCGGAGAGAGGAATGCGAGCAGCGTGCCCCCGGCGATGCCGGCCCCGGCGGCGCCGAGCCACCACGTCCGCGGCGCGCGCCGCATGAGCGCCAGCACGCCCGCGGACACGCCGGCGGCAAGCGGCACGCCGATGCCGGCGGTCTTGGCGACGTCCGCTCCCCACCCGCCCCAGTCCTGGGTGGCCAGGCCGACGGCGCGGGCCCGCCGGTGTCCGACCGCGTCGAACGGCAGTCCGATCGCCGTCAGCGCGACGATGAGCGACGCGCCGCGTCCGGCGTCGACGAGCGCCGTCCGCGCCGCACTGGCGCGGGGGCCCCCGGTAGAGGTGCGCGCCGGGCGCCGGGCCAGGGCGAGCAGAGCGCCGGTCTGCGCAGCGGTCGACGCCGCCCCGAGCAGCATCTGGGCGCGGCGGTAGGCCCGGGCGCGCGTGACCTCGGCGGCATCGAAGAGCTCGTCGCAGCTGACCGGATCCGGATCGATCAGGCCCGAGCGCGGGCGCAGGAGGGCCACCGCAGCGGCACTGCTGGCAAGCACGGTGGCGATGCCCGCGGGCCATGGCCACCGCGGGTCGAGGGGTGTGCGACGTCGCAGTCCTTTGCCCGATCGGCGGCTCATCGACACGCCTCGGGCACGCCGATACGCGGTTGCGCGTCCGCGGCCGTCATAATTGACGCACTGTAGCCTCACCTGGGTGACGCCGCAGAGCGCTTGCATGGATGCACGGCGAGGGGCCGTGCGACAGACTGACGCCGCGTCAGTTCGGTCACGGCTTCCCTCGTCGGCCCGCATCGTTGCATCCCTTCGCACATGAAGGTCGCAGTCATCTCCGACATCCACGGCAACCGCCAGGCCTTCGAGGCCGTGCTCGCCGAGGTCGCCGACAGCGGCGCCTCCGAGACCTGGTGCCTCGGCGACCTCGTCGGGTACGGCGCCGACCCCGACGCGTGCGTCGAGCTCGCGCGTGAGCACGCCACGGTGTGCCTCGCCGGGAACCACGATCTGGCGGTCACCGGCGAGATCCCGCTCGCGGAGTTCTCCCGTGGCGCCAGCCTCGCGGCGCAGTGGACGCAGGACGTGATCGATCCCGCGAACCTCGACTTTCTCGCCGGGCTGCAGCCTCAGGGCGAGGCCGCATCGATCGGCCTGTATCACGCCAGCCCGCGCGATCCGGTGTGGGAGTACGTGCTGTCCGCGCTGCTCGCCGAGCTGTGCTTCGACGAGCAGGCCCAGCGCGTGTGCCTCATCGGTCACTCCCACGTCGCGCTCTCGTTCGTGCGCCCGGATGGCGAGCTCGCCACGGGCGAGCCGCGGCGGGCCGGGGAGGAGCTCGACGTATCCGCGGGGGAGTGGTTGCTCAACCCCGGGAGCGTTGGCCAGCCCCGCGACGGTGATCCGCGGGCGGCGTGGTTGCTGCTCGACCTGGAGGCCGGACGGGCGACGTTCCATCGCACCGACTACGACATCGGCGGGGCGGCCGCGGCGATCCGGGCCGCGCGACTGCCGGCGTCGCTGGCCGAGCGGCTGGAGTACGGCCAATGAGGACCGCCACGATCGCGCGGGCCGCCGTGCTGAGCGCGATCGCGCTCGGCGCCACGGCGCTCGCCGGCTGTGGGGGCAGCAGCAAGGGCCTCATCCCGACGGCGAACGCCGGGACGCTGCAGAACGACTTCGCCAACGTCGAGCAGTTCGTCTCCGCCGGCGACTGCGCGAAGGCGCTCGGGTGGATCCACCAGGCACAGATTCACCTGATCGCGCTGCCTTCGAGCGTGAACCCCGGCCTGCGCGCGCAGCTCGCGCTCGGGATCCAGGACCTTGCGGCCAGCGCGGCAAGCGAATGCGCGCAGTACGCGACGAGCTCGACGACCACGACGAGCACCACGTCGAGCACGTCGAGCAGCGCGACCGCGAGCACGAGCGCGACGACGGCGACCACGACCTCGAGCGTCATCACCACGACGACCACCTCGAGTCCGATCCCATCGGTCACTCCCGGTAACAACGGTGGCACGCCGCCGACCGTGACGACGACGGCCACGGCGACGTTCGTGCCCGGCAACGGCCAGGGTCAGGGCAACGGCAATGGCAACGGCAATGGCAACGGCAACGGCAACGGGCAGGGCGGCAACGGCCAGGGCGGCAACGGCGCCGGTGGAGTCGGGGCGCCATGAACGACGCCCAGGTGATCGCCGGGCGCTACCGGCTGGAGGGGCGCCTCGGGTACGGCGGGATGTCGACCGTGCATCGCGCACTGGACACGCGTCTCGAGCGACCCGTGGCCGTGAAGCTGCTTGCCGAGCACCTCGCGGACGATCCGACGTTCGTGTCGCGGTTCCAGCGCGAGGCGCAGGCGGCCGCCCGCCTCATCCACCCGAACATCGTGCAGGTCTTCGACTCCGGCCTGGACGAGCAGTCCGGTCGCCACTACATCGTCATGGAGTACATCGAGGGGCAGTCCTGCGCCGAGATCCTCCGCGACGACGGATGGATGGAGGTCGACGACGTGTTGCCGCTCGTGGAGCAGGCCTGCAGCGGCCTCGACTACGCCCATCGCCACGGCGTCATCCATCGCGACGTCAAGCCCGGAAACCTCCTGCGTTCGCGGGAGGCCGTGATCAAGCTCGCCGACTTCGGCATCGCCAAGGCGACCGAGCAGTCGAGCATCACCCAGGTTGGATCGGTCCTCGGCACGGCGGCCTACCTGGCCCCCGAACAGGCCCGCGGCGAGGAAGCCGGCGCCCAGGCCGACCTGTATGCGCTGGGCGTCGTCATCTACCAGCTCATCTCGGGACGGCTGCCGTACGAAGCGACGTCGCTGACCGAGCTGGCCCTCAAGCAGCAGCAGGAGGAACCGCCGACGCTGGACACGCTGGTGGCCGCAGTCAACCCCGAGCTCGCGGACGCGGTCCAGGTCGCGCTCGCCCTCGACCCGCGCGATCGCTACCGCAACGCCCACGAGATGGCGCAGGCCATCGCCGACGGGGCGGCGGGCATCGCGCCCGGGACGGCCAACGTGCCCGCGGCACGGACGGCCGGCACCGAGACGACGCGCCTGATGCCGTCGTCGGCGGCGCCGTCACGCAGCCGGACCGAGCGCCAGCCGGGCGTCACGCCGCGCCAGCCCCGACCGGGGCCCGCTCCCCGCCACGCCGAGCCGGGTCCGACGACGCGCCCGAGCCGCGCGGGGCGCGTGCTGGCCGCGGTGATGCTCGTTGTCATCGTCGTCGCGGTGATCGTGGTCATCATCGGCCAGATCGGCGGCCAGACGACGATCAAGACGAACGACGTGGTGCTGCACAACGTCCAGCAGGACGTCAGCGCGCTCGACCAGCTCGTCAGCAACAACACGCAGTAGACGCATGGCCGGCGACGGCCGGTCCGGGGGACGGGATGTGCTCGATCAGGTCGGCATGGCGGGCCCGCCAGAGAGGCGGCACTGCATCTCCGTGGCTCAGTCGTCGGGCACGCGTGCGCTCGGGGAATCGGCCGCACCGGCCGCCTCATTCGTCGAGCCAGCCGCGCCCACCCCGGGTTCGCCCTCGTCCGTCGCCACCGTTGTACGCGCCCGTCGGGACCGGCGATGCAGGCGGTGAGCGAGGAACACACCGGCCGCGGCCAGGAGGACGGCCGCCAGCCCGAAGAGGCCGAAGTTCGTGACCACCCGCTTGACGCTTGCTCCCAGGAAGTAGGCGAGCAGCCCGATCGTGATCGCCCACGAGATGCCGCCGAGCGCGTTCCAGAGCGCGAACGAACGCCAGTGCATGCGGGTCGCGCCAGCCAGCCACGAGGCCCACGTCCGCAGGCCGAGGATCCAGCGCCCGAAGAACACCGCCTTGGGCCCGTGACGGTCGAAGAAGGGCTCCCCGATCGTGAGGACCTGCTGCCGGTGGGTCAGGAACGGCCCGGGGCGCTCGAGCAGCCAGCGTCCTCCGCGACGGCCGATCACGTAGCCGAGGTTGTCTCCGATGATCGCCGCCAGCGCCGCAATCGCGATCACCAGCACGATGTCGAGGCGGCCGGAACTGGCCAGGACGGCGCCCGTGATGAGTGCCGTCTCGCCGGGGACCGGCACGCCGCCCGACTCGGCCATCACGAGCAGGAACACCGCCGGATAGCCGATGTTCTGTGCGACGCTGAGGATGGAGGCGGGGATGATCACGAGCGGAAGAGGGGCGGCCGGCTTCTAGGATGCCGCAGTGACCGCGCTCGCCATCCACGCCCGCGACGCCGCGACCCGCGCGCGCGCAGGCGTCCTGCGCACCACGCACGGCGATGTTCGCACACCCGCGTTCGTGCCCCTCGCGACCAAGGCGACCGTCAAGGGACTGCTTCCCGAGGAGGTCGCCGAGCTCGGGTTTGACATGGTGCTCGGGAACACATTCCACCTCCTGCTCAACCCCGGGCCCGAGCTCATCGAGCGCTTCGGTGGCCTGCACCGATTCATGGGCTGGCCCGGCCCGATCATCACCGACTCGGGCGGCTTCCAGGTCTTCTCGATGGGCCATGGCACCGTCGCCGATGAGATCAAGGGGCGAGCGGGCGCGGGCCGTCCGAGCGACGGTGCGGGGACGGACGCCGGCGCCGGCGCGATCCTCGCGATCGAGGAGGAGGGCGTGCGCTTCCGCTCGTACGTCGACGGGCGCGAGCGGACGCTGACGCCCGAGGCGTCGATGGCCGTGCAGGCTGCGCTCGGGTCGGACATCGCGCTCGCGTTCGACGAATGCACGCCGTTCCATGTCGACCGCGAGTACACGGCGCGCTCGACCGAGCGCACGCACCGCTGGCTCGATCGCTGCATCCAGTGGCACACCGAGCACGCACCTGCCGGCCAGCTGCTGTACGGGATCGTGCAGGGCGGGGTCTACGAGGACCTGCGGCGCGCCTCGGCGCAGGCGATCGTCGCCAGCGGCGCCTCCGGGGTGGCGGTCGGCGGTTCGCTCGGCGCCGAGAAGGCACAGATGTACGAGGTCGTGTCGTGGGCGACGGACGAGTTCGGGGGGGCGAACGAGTCGCTCCCGCGGCACCTGCTCGGCATCGGCGACGTCGATGACCTCATCCGCGGCGTCGAGCTCGGCATCGACACGTTCGACTGCGCGATGCCGACCCGGCTCGGCCGCCACGGAACGGCGCTCGTGCCCGACCCGCAGTCCCGCTGGCGCGTCGACCTCACGAAGGGGCGCTGGCGCGAGGCCGACGAGCCGCTCATGCCGGGCTGTCCCTGCCCGGCCTGCCGCACCGGGCTGTCGCGGGCCTATCTGAGCTACCTCGCCCGAGCGGGCGAGCTCACCGGGATGCGCCTGCTGACCCTGCACAACCTGACGTTCCTGTCCGGCCTCATGGCCGACCTGCGCGGCGCGATCGCCACGGGAGATCTCGCGCGAACCGCAGCCGACCTGCGGGCGGGCGCCGCACCGTGGCAGCACCGCGCCACGGTGACGTAGGCACCGCGGTCCGCCTACAGGACGGCGCTCCGCGACCGATGACGGTGAAGGCTTCCACTCTCGAAAGGAGACGCGCGACCGTGCCCGTGAACCCACTCGACGGCCTCGAGCCGACGCCGATTGCCCTCGACCGGGCGAGCACGGGTGACGGACGCCGCGCGACCTCCGAAGGACAGGCCAACCCACCGGCCGGCGGCGGCAGCGGCGCCGCCGAGACGAACCTCCGTGCGCTGGCCGACTCGCTCGGCGTCGATCCCGCCGAGCTGCTCGCCCACCTGGCCGCGGCCACGGCCGACGCACCGCCCTCGGCCGCCGCCGCGGCCGGCGACCGAGTAACGACCGAAGCGACGAACGAGACCACGACCGAGACGTCCTCGCCGGCCGCCACCGCCGCGGCCGCGCTCCTGAGCCGAGGCAACGCCGCGAACGCGTGGACGAGCGATCTGACGCAGCACCACGGCGGGCTGCTCGTCGACATCAGCGTGTAGATCGCCGTGCTCGCCGCCGCGGCGGCTCACGGTTGCCCGGCCTCGACCTCCCGCAGATCGGGCAGCGGCCGAGGCCGCAACCGCTGCCAGGTGTGCGCCCCCGCGAGCAGCAGCAATCCGAAGACGACGAACGAAACGACTCGGTAGAGCGAGTCCAGCGTCGACATGTCGTACAGGAAGACCTTGCCGCTGGTGAACAGCAGGAGCACGAGCGCCGCCCCGCGCACCGTGGGCGAGCCAACCCGCAGCCCGAGGACAAGCGCGACGAGGCCGACCGCGCTCCACAGCACGCTCAGCAGCAGCTGGCCCTCCTGCCGAACACCGAGGTCGAGCACGTTCGCGGCCGCGACCCCTGCCGCCGGCTGGAACGCGCTCACGATCGCGACGGACGCGAGATACAGGAGCGATCCGGCGGCCGCGCCCCACAGGATCCGACGCAGCCACGACTCGTCGATCTCGCTGCTCCCAAGGCGCCGGGGCGTCGGAAGCTCGAGGACGAAGGCCAGGCGAGCGCTGGCGACGGCCGTAGCGATCAGCGCGGCGGCCGCCGCACCGAGCTGTGGCACGCCGTAGATGAGACCGCCCGGCGGGGCGAACAGCGCCGTCGCCAGCGTCGCGGCCGCGGCGAGGAACCCGAGCGCGCCGGCGCGGAGAGCCCCGTCGTCGCGCCGGCGCGACAGCTCGCCGATCACGACCGCCTCGACCGCCCACGCCGCGACGAGCGCCACGCCGTCGAGCATCCGCGCCGAGACGTAGGCCAGACCGAGCATCGCGAGCACGAATAAGGCCCAGCGCAGCGCCCGGTGTCGTCCGAGCGCGATCCCCATCCGGACGCTCGCGAACGTCACGAGGGCGCCCGCCGTCGTGGCCGCGTCGAGCCCGTAGGACCGCTGGCCGGTGCCGGCGACGCCGGGGGCCGCGAGGCTGAGAACCACCGCGCCCGCCAGGAACGCGATCGCCGCGACCACGGCCACGAGATCGTCGGTGCGCCGCTCGAGCTCGGCCAGCGCGACCGCCTCGATCGCCCACGCGGCGACGAGCGCGGTCCCGGAGAGGGCGATGGCCGTGAGGTACGCCACCGTCAGCAGCCCGAGCGCATTGAGCGCCACGCGGTACCCGCCAGCCGACGGCGGCAGCACGCGTGCGGCCGCGAACGAGACGGTGGCCAGCAGCCCGACGGCGAGCATCGCGGCCGGTGCGAAGCCGCCACCGAGCGCCTGCGGCGGCGCCATCTCGAGCGCGCGCAGGAGCACGAGGCTGATGTGGGCTCCGAGGGCAAAGCCGAGCACGGGGGCGTCGAACCGCGCCACCGCCTTGGACGGCAGGCGCAACCGAGCCGCACAGGCCATGGTCACCGCCGCCCAACCGAGCCCGAGCACGAGGCCGTTCGCCGTCGCCCCGAAGGCGACATCCGCGAGGATCACGCCGAGCGCGAGCAGGTAGTGCCGCAGCTCGGTCGACAGGCGATTCGCCCAGCCACCGTAGCCGCCGGCCAGCAGATGAACGAACGCGAGCGCGGCGATCCACAGCCGGGCAGATCCACCACCGAGCGACCACCAGCCGACGACGGCGAGCACGAATGCGTTGGCGGCGATGAGCACGAGCGCGGCGGCATCCAGTGAAGGCGCCCTCACGCGCACCTCGTACCCGATCGCGCCGACGAAGCCGAGCGCCCCGAACGCGGTCAGCGTGAGCAGAGCGGCCGTCTGACTCTGCCCAGCCAGCAACCACAACATCCACTGCGGCAGGCTGCAGACGGCGACGGCGAGGCAGAGCCAGCGCCACCGCTGCCAGACGAGCACGGCGACGGCGGCCGCCGCGGCCACCAAGACGAAGGCGACCGAGCTGCCGGAGAGGCCAGCTCCGACGAGCACCGGAGCGAGGAGCGCGCCGACGATCCCGAGGGCCGCGATCGGGACCGCCGCCCAGCGCACGGCGAGCGTCGACGCGAGCGTTCCGATACCGAGCGACAGCGCGAGGCCGGCCGGGGCGTCGACGAGGTGGTAGACCTGCGTGGCGACCACCACGGTGGCGAACAGGGACGCGATCGCGCAGCCGACGGCGATGCGTGCCGCGTCGGTGCGACCTCGCCGCTCGTGCAGCCAGCACCCCACGCCGAGCAGGCCAAGCCCACCGACCGCGGCCAGCAGCGTGCGGGCCGCCGGGCCAATCCAGCCGTGCGCAACCGCCAGAGCGAGGAACAGGAGCACCCCGATGAACACGGCGGCGCCGCCGATCCACGCGAGCACGCGCCCGGCGAGCAGATCGGTGAGCTCCCACGCGGTACGAGCGGGCGGCTGCACGCCGGGGGCCGCGCTCGTGGTCCCGCTCGTCGCGGCGGCAGCGACCGCGCGCCTGGGTTCATCCGCCGCCGGCGGAGATGTCGGGGCTGCGCTTCGGAGCTCGGACGCGCCGGGCGCTGACGGCGCGGCCGCAGCCCTTGCCACCCACGAAGGCCGGGCCGAGACGTCCGCCCCTGGCCGCGGCGGCCCCGGGACCGGTGACGTGGGCGCCGACGCCCGGCTGCGCGTGGAGGCGAGCGTCCGCTCGAGCTTCTCCATGCGCACCAGCAGCTTGGACTCGGATTCCTCGAGCTCGCGGGTCCGGCGCTCGAGCGCGAACAGCCGCCAGGCGTCGATCGTGGTCTGCGTGTTGCCGCCGTCAGTTGTCCCGGGCATGCCAAGCTCCTTCTTGACCGATGGTTGATGAGGAGCCTAGCGCACTGTCGACCCTCGGTCAAGAACTTGGGAAAGGGCGGCGTTCGGCCCCGCCCGTCGGTCCCCCCGGACGAGCCTCTGCGCGCGCTGCCGATCCAGCCTCTTGCGGGCGAAAGCACGTCAGCGCGGAATGAGGGGCGACGCCGGCCGCCGGCGAGTCGATCGCCGGCGGCCGCGCGCCGCGGCTACTGGTAGCTGACGCCGGACCCACCGGGTCCGGCCGGCCCACCCTGGAAGGCCGAGCCACTCGTCGAACCCGACGAGCGATGCGTGCCCATGTTCGGGCAGTGGTGGGTGCCTCCGGGTGCGGCCGACCCGCTCGAGGTCGAGGTCGTCGTGGTCGCCGTCGAGGACGATGTCGCGGAGGTGGCGCTGGTCGTGACGGCCGGCGTGTTGGTCGTACTGGTGCTCGCGCTCGTACCCGGAGCGGCGGCCGCGCCGGCGATGCCGGCGGCCGCGCCCCCGGCGGCGAGCACTCCGGCGATCAGGCCGGCCCTGATGATGGTCGATGACATGGGACTCCTTCGGGACGTCTGGGGTGGCGGGGATGCGTGCCATGCTCCGGCCGGGCGCTAAGCCCGAGGTAACGCGTCGCTGAGACGTCCCTGAGAGTGAGGCCGGCCGCCCGGTTGTGGGTGGCCTCGACGCGCACACGGTCGCCCCGGACCCGTGGATCCGTCGTGTCCGGGTGGGGCTGCGCCGCCTGCGCCGGGAGGCAACGCCTGCTCGGTGGGCGTGCCGGCCGGCCCCGGCGTGAAACCCGCCTTGCAGCGGTTTGACCCCGCCAGGGTCGGGAGAAGACTGCCCGCAATGCACCGCCGGACCCTGCTCCCGCTCGCGGTGCTGGCCACGCTGGCCGGCCCCGCAGTTGCGCGAGCCGACTTCCCACACGTGGTCGCCCCCAGCGAGTCGCTCAGCTCGGTCGCCAGCGCGGACGGTCTGTCGGTGTCCGAGCTGGCCGCCGCCAACGGGTTACCCGTGGACGCGCAGCTGATCGCCGGCACGGTGCTGCAGATCCCTCCGCCCGGCACCGTCGCGGGCACGTCGTCCGCCGCGCCGCCCTCGGCGGCACCCGCCCCGAG
Organism: uncultured Solirubrobacterales bacterium; assembly: GCA_963819075.1. Classification (GTDB taxonomy): domain Bacteria; phylum Actinomycetota; class Thermoleophilia; order Solirubrobacterales; family Solirubrobacteraceae; genus CAVQBJ01. Next base: position 109,747 of record CAWFUP010000006.1, on the reverse strand, counting down.
CGGCTCGTCCGGGGGCGGCGGCGACGGCGACAACGACGCCGACGACTCGGCAATCGCGACCGCCACGCCGCCGGTGACGCGCGAGAGCAGCCCGCCGGGTGACGGTGACAGCGACAGCGACGACGTGTCGGTGGCGACCCCGCCCGCGAGCGCCGTAACCACGCCGGTCAGCTCGAGCGGTTACGTCGTGGTGCCCGGCGACACGCTGTCGGGAATCGCCGCCCGCGCGGGTGTCAGCGTGAGCGAGCTCGCTGCTGCCAACGGCATCGACCCGAACGCGCCGCTGCTGAGCGGCACCGTGCTGAGCGTCTCAGGTGCCTCGTCGAGCACCTCCGTCATGTCGTCCTCGCAACCGGTGGGGTCGGCCGCGGAGGGCTCCGCCGGCGGTCCGCCCTACCCGACCCCCGAGCGGGTCACCGCCGGGCAGGTGGGGCAGGTCGCGAGCGCGAACGGTGTGCCCCCGTCGCTGGCCGCAGCGGTCGGGTGGCAGGAGAGCGGCTTCAACAACGCGCTCGTCTCGAGCGCCGACGCCCGCGGCGTGATGCAGATCCTGCCCGGGACCTGGGCATGGATCCAGCAGGACCTGACGCCGGCGGCACCGCTCGCCCCGGCATCGGCAGTCGACAACGTGCGCGGCGGCGTGCTCCTGCTGCACTGGCTGCTCGCATCCACGGGCGGCGACCCGGGCCTCGCGGCCGCGGGCTACTTCCAGGGCCTGCCGTCGGTGCGTCGCTACGGCGTGCTCCCCGCCACCCAGCAGTACGTGAATGACGTGCTCGCGCTTCGACAGCAGTTCGGCGGGCCCTGATCGGCCGCCCGCCAGACGACGTGTCCGCAGAAGGTATGAATAGTTCACACCTTCTGCGTACACCCCCCGCCGCCCCCCCGCGCGGCGGCGCGCCGCCCGCCGCTACAGCTTGAGGAACTGGTGCCCGGGCAGCCGATGCCCGCGGCAGGTGTGATACGTGCGCCTCCCCGTGATCGTCGCGCCCGAGGTCGTGTGCGCATCGATGCGCACGACGAACGTGCCGTGCGGCAGATGGCGCAGGTCGACCGGACCCGCGAGGTGGCTGCGGATGAACAGCTCGTGGTGCCCGTCGACGTAGATGACGGCCGAGACGACGTGCAGCTCGGCGACGTGCTGGATGTGGATGATGAAGTCGCGGCGGCTCGTGCAGGCCTTCACCACGGGCAGGAGCGGCTTGACCCTGACCGCTGCGGCACGTACCCCGACGGCCGGCGTCGGCGTGGCCGCGCTCGTCGTGGTCGTGGTGGCAGTGGTCGTCGTCGTCGCGGCCGTGACGAGCGGGACCGATGCCGTCGTGGTGTTGTTCGCCGCCTCGAGCGCCGACACGGTGCCGGTGAGCGACAGCGACGAGCCGCCGGTCGGCACCACGACGATCGTGACGGTGGCGCCGGTGGTCACGGCCGGGCGGGCGACGAGACCCGGGGTCGCATTCTGCCCGTTCAGGCTCCCGAGCGAGCAGGTCACCGTCGTCGTGCCACTGCAACTGCCGGCGTTCGAGGTGGCCGACTGGAGCGTGGCGTTGCCCGGGATCGGCACCGTGAAGACCGTCTGATCGGCGTCGTCGGGTCCGTTGTCGGTCACGGTGAAGGTGAACGTGACAGGCGAGCCAATCGTGGCCGGGGACGGCGAGCCGCTCCCGCTGACGCCAAGGTCGACGGCCAGCTCGTAGGCGCCGATGTCGCATTGCGCGGCGCGTGCATCGCCGCGCTGGTCCACGGCAGTTGTCGGGCACCGCGAGGCGTCGGCGGCACCGATCGCGGGGCTCGTCTGCACGAGGGCCTCGGTCTCGGCGGGCCCGCCGTTGTTGCTGAGCGGAAGCAGCCCCACGCCGACCGATGGGTTGGTGAGGTCGCTCGATGACGACGACGCGTTGCAGTCCGAGCCGTCGTTGTCGAACAGGTTGTGGCCGGAGGAGACGATCGAGCTCGCGGCATCGAAGTCGCAGTTGGCCGACGTCGTCGCGAGCGGCTTGACGGTACCTGCGGGCATGGCCGTGTCCGCCCCCTGGGCGACGATCGAGTCGCCAACCGTCACGGTGCCGCCAAAGGAGGAGATGTTCCCCCCGGCGCCGTCGGCGCGGTTCGCGTTGATCGTGTCGTGCTCGAGCGTGGCGGTCGGGCCGTCGATCGCGGAGCGGAGGTCGATGCCGCCGCCATCGGCGATGAAGTGGCCGCTGCCGGTGGCGCTGTTACCGGTGATCGTGTCGTTGAGGAACGTCGCGGCGTCGGCGCCGCCCGAGGTTTCCACGACCGTCGCGACCTGTGCCGCAGTGGGCTGCGGCGCGCCGGTCGCGGTCCCGTAGTAGCCACCGCCGCCGGTCTGGGCGATGTTTCCGCTGAACGTGTCGCCGGAGAAGTCGTACGTGCCGCTGCCCGACCCGGCAAAGCCGCCGCCGTTGCCGCCGGAGTAGTTGTCGGCGATCGTCGAGTCGGTCACGGTCACGTTTGCGGCCGCCGCCGGCTGGAGCGCCTTCGAGGCCAGGCAGACGCCGATGCCGCCACCGCCGCCGCCGATCCCTTCGCTGGACTGGGCCGCGTTGGCGGCGATCGCGGAATGGTCGATGGTCACCGTCGCCGCCCCGGCGACGAGGATGCCACCGCCGTACGGCGTCCCGCACGCGTCCGTGCCGGTGGCGTTGCCGCCGGTGATCGCCACGCCCGAGAGGTCGACGGTGAGCTCGCCGAGCGTGCCGTTGATCTGGAGCACGCGATCGCCGTTGCCGGCCGTCCAGGCGCCGCTGACGAGACGCGCGCCGCCGTCGATGACCGTTGCGCCCGCACCGGCGCCGGCTAGCGTCACGGTGCGCTGGACTCCGGGGTCGGGGTTCTGGATCACGAGGTTGCCGACGCTGCCGTCGTCAGGAGACGTACGCGGGCTGGTCTGCGGGATCGTCAGCGCATACGTGCCCGCCGGTAGCTGCACGGTGACGTTCTCACTCAGGCCGCTGGCCTGCTGTAGTGCCGCACGCAGGGTGCACTCGGCGCTCCCGCCGCCGCACGGAGCCTGCGACAGCGGCGCGTCGGCGGTGCTGTTCACCGTGATCGTCGCGTCGGCGCTTGCCACTGCCGGCGCGCCGACTGCCACTGCGAGCGCGACACCGAGCGCCGCGAGGGCAGAGCGCGACCGTGCGCTGATGGTTGGGATCCGTCCCGGCATCGCCGGGCCAACGTAACAGCTGACCCCCCGACCAGCAAGGCGGCCGGCTACATCATCCGTCCACTTGCAGGCGAATCGCTAATGCCGACGCGGAGCGCGTCAGCAGCTGCAGCTTGGGCGCACGCGCTCCCACAGCTCGGCCAGCACGCCGAGCTCGTGCTCGTCGAAGTGCGACAGGAAGTGCTCCCGGACGGCGTGCAGATAGGTCGCCTTCGCGCGCGCGAGGTGCTCGCGCCCGTCCGGCGTCAGGCAGGCATACGCGCCGCGCGCGTCGTGATCGCACGAGCAGCGCTCGAGCAGGCGGTCACGCTCGAGGCGATCGACGAGCCGCGTCAGCCCGCTGCGCGAGAGGTGGATCGAGTCCGCGAGGTCGCACATGCGCATTCGCGCGCCCGGCGCGCCGCCGAGGTGGTGAAGCACCTCGAAGGACGTCAGCGGCAGCCCGTGTGAGCGCTCCAGCTCGGCATCGAGGCGCTTGGCCAGCGACGCATGGGTGCACAACAGCCCCCGCCAGGCCCGCAGCTCGACCTCTTCGAGGGCATCCGCGGAAGTGGGAGTCTTGGTCGAGCTGACGGTGGACATGGTCTTCGCGGACGCGAAACGGCTGCACCTCCGAACATAGCAGCGTGCTCCGCCGCAACCGCTCCGTGGACGAACGTTCCCGGCCGGCGAGCGCCGACCCAAGATCGCGACCGGGCGCGGCGAACCCGTTAGGCTCATGAGGCATGCGCCCCGACGGCCTGCATCACGTCACCGCCATCACCGGCAACGCTCAGGCCAACGTCGACTTCTACGCCGGGCTGCTCGGCCTGCGGCTCGTCAAGAAGACGGTCAACTTCGACGCGCCGGACGTCTACCACCTGTACTACGGCGACGACCTCGGCCATGCGGGAAGCGTGCTGACGTTCTTCGAGTTCCCCGGCGTCGCCCCCGGTCGGACGGGAGACGGCGAGGTGTACCTCGTCCAGTGGCGCGTCGCCGACGCCGCGTCCCTGCACTTCTGGTCGGATCGGCTCCAGAGCGCCGGAGTCCCGGCCCGGCGCGCCGGCGACGCCTTGCGGTTCGCGGATCCCGAGGGGCTCGAGCACGAACTGCTCGTGGTCGACGTACCCGACGAGCCGCTGATCGCCGACGCGGCGGGGATCGGCGCCGAGCACGCCCTGCGCGGATTTCACGGCGTGCGCGCCTACGCGAGCGAGCCGGCTCACAGCGCCCAACTGCTCACCGACCTCGGCTTCGAGGCGGCGGCAAACGACGGCGAATGGCGACTCGCCGGCCAGCGGCGCCATGCCACGCTCGCCTATGACCCGCCGCCGAGCGCGGTCGGCCGTCAGGGCGCGGGCAGCGTGCACCACGTTGCCTGGGCCGTCTCCGACGACGACGAGCTCCTCGCCGGCCGCGCGATCGCGGTCGGCGACCATCGTCACGCCACCGACGTGATCGATCGCCAGTACTTCCACTCGGTCTACTTCCGCGAGCCGAGCGGCGTGCTCTTCGAGCTCGCGACGCTGCCACCGGGCTTCACCGTCGACGAGGCGGCCGAGACCCTCGGCGAGTCGCTCAAGCTGCCGCCGCAGTACGAGTCGCGCCGGGCGGAGCTCGAGCGACGGCTGACGCCGCTCGTCAATCCGCGGACCTCGTTCGCGTCTTCGTAGCCCCGACGGGCGATGAGCACGGCCGCCGAGCCCCTCGTGTACCGCACCCGGCCGGCCGCCGCGGAGCCCGAGGGTGCGCTCGTCCTGCTGCACGGGCGCGCCACCGACGAGAGCGACCTGCTCCCGGTCCTGGACCTCCTCGATCCGCGGCGCCGGCTCGTCGGCATTGCGGTGCGCGGACCGCTGTCGTTGCCGCCCGGCGGGCGGCACTGGTACGCCGTTCCGCGCGTCGGGTTCCCCGATCCCGAGACGTTCCGGGCGACCCTCGATCAGCTGAACGCCGTGATGGACGCGCTCCCCGCCGCCGTCGGCGTGGACCGGTCACGCATGGTGCTCGGCGGATTCTCGCAGGGAGCGGTCATGTCCTACGCGGTCGGCCTCCAGGCCGGGCATCCGCCGCCGGCCGGGATCCTCGCGATGAGCGGCTTCATCCCGACGGTCCCGGGCTTCAAGCTCGACCTCGGCTCGCGGCGGGGACTGCCGGTGGCGATCGTGCACGGCTCGCTCGATCCCGTCATCTCGATCCAGTTCGCGCGCCAGGCGCGCGACCGCCTCGAGCAGGCCGGGCTCGATGTCTCCTACCACGAGTCGGCGATGGCGCACACGATCGACCCGCGCCTGCTGCCCGACCTCCAGCGGTGGGTCGGGGCTACGTCGTCTGCGACCGCGTCGCCGCCCACGCCCACCAGATCATGAGCGGCTGCAGCGGCAGTCGCAGCCACAGCAGGACCCGCGGGATCGCCAGTCCGGGGATCTGCTCGGGATGGCGCGCCATGTGCACGTTCGCCGGGAATACGGCGAGCAGCAGCACGATCAGCCCCCACCCGGCCGCCCGCCGCGTCGGCGCGAGCATGACGCCGACGCCGCCGGCGATCTCGGCCACGCCGCTGACGGCGACGAGTGTCGCCGGGTCGCCGAGCCCCGGCGGCACGATCCGCTGGTAGGGGCGCGGCATGACGAAGTGGTTGATGCCGGCCCCGATGAAGAACCAGCTGAGCAGGCGTCGCGAGCGCGGCGTGGAGCTCGACCCGGGCGGTCGCACGGAAGCCATCGCGCGCGCAGTCTAGTCGCCGTCGAGTGGTGGCGCGCGCAGCAGCGAGCGACCGGTCATCTCATGCGGCTGGGCGATGCCGAGCAGCGCGAGGACCGTCGGGGCCACGTCGGCCAGGACGCCGCCGTCAGTGAGCTGGACGCCCGGGCAGGTGACGATGACCGGCACGGGGTTGAGCGAGTGGGCGGTGTTCGGGCTGCCGTCGGGCTCGAGCATGTGATCGGCGTTGCCGTGGTCGGCGGTGATGACGCAGACCCCACCATCGGCGTGGACCGCGGCGACGATGCGTCCGAGGCATGCGTCGACCGTCTCGATCGCCGTCACCGCCGCGGGGATCACCCCGGTGTGGCCGACCATGTCGGCATTGGCGAAGTTGATGAGTCCGAAGCGCGGCTCGTCCTCGTGCCACGCCGCCACGAACGCGTCGGCGGCCTCGGCGGCGCTCATCTGCGGCTTGAAGTCGTAGGTCGGCACGTCGCGCGCCGAGGGCACGAGCTCGCGGCGCTCGCCGACATACGGCGTCTCCTCGCCGCCGTTGAAGAAGTACGTGACGTGCGGGTACTTCTCGGTCTCGGCCACGTGCAGCTGGCGGGCGCCCTCGTGGGCCAGGACCCCGGCGAGCGTGACCGAGGGCCGGTCCGGCGCGAAGGCCACCGGGTAGGGCCAGCCCTCCTCGTACTCGGTGAGGCACGCGTAGCGCTCGATCGGCGCTTCGCTCCGGCCGCGCCACCCGGGCAGGTCCTCATCGCGCTCCCCGAAGCCCGCCTCGGCAAGCGCCCGCGTCAGCTGGCGTACGCGATCCGGACGGAAGTTGAAGCACAGCACGCTGTCGCCGGGTCGGATGTGCCCCTCCTCGCCGACCGTCGTCGGCTCGATGAACTCATCGGTCTCGCCCCGCTCGTAGGCCGCCCGCGCTGCGTCGCCCGCGGTGTCGGCGTGATGCGGCGCATCGCCGGCCACCAGCAGGTCGTACGCGCGCTGCGTGCGGTCCCAACGGCGGTCCCGGTCCATGGCGAAGTAGCGTCCGACGACCGTCGCCACCCGCCCGCAGCCCTGCTCGGTGCAGTACTCGGCCAGCGTGTCCAGATATCCGGCACCCGCGTGCGGGAGCGTGTCACGGCCGTCGGTGAACGCGTGGATGACGAGATCGGGAACGTCGGCAGCGGCGGCCGCCTTCGCGAGCGCCAGCAGGTGCTCGAGGCTCGAGTGCACGCCGCCGTCGGAGACGAGCCCGATCAGGTGCACGCGCGGGGCGTCGGCCAAGGCCGCTCGGATCGCCGGGTTCTCGGCAAAGCCGCCGCCGCGGGCCGCGTCGTCGATCCGCGTGAGGTCCTGCACGACGACGGCGCCGGCGCCGAGGTTCAGGTGCCCGACCTCCGAGTTGCCCATCTGCCCGTCGGGCAGGCCGACGTAGCGCCCCCACGTCTTCAGCTCGGTGTGCGGGTAGCCGGCCCACAGGGCATCCATGACCGGCGTGCGCGCCAGCGAGATGGCGTTGCCGGGCCCGTCGGGCGCGAGGCCCCAGCCATCGAGCACGACGAGGCAGGCGCGTGGCACGGGCACGTTCGCCGGCCCGGCCGGCAGCTCGGCGCTCATGCGCGGGCGAGCCGAGCCGCGTCGACGATCTCGGCGAATCCCGCAGGGTCGAGAGACGCGCCGCCGACGAGCGCGCCGTCGACGTCGGGCAGGGCGAGCAGCTCCGCGGCGTTGCCCGGGTTGACACTGCCCCCGTAGAGAATCCGGGTCTCCGTCGCGGCCTCCGCGTCGCGGCCGGCGATGAGCGCGCGGATGAAGGCGATCGACTCCTGCGCCTGCTCGGGCGTGGCCACGTTGCCGGTGCCGATCGCCCACACGGGCTCGTAGGCCACGACGAGGCCGGCGAGCTGCTCCCGATCGACGCCCGAGAGGTCCTCGCTGATCTGATGACGCAGCGTCCGCTCGGTGTCGCCGGCCTCGCGCTCCTCCTCGGTCTCGCCCACGCACAGGATCGCCACGAGCCCGGCGGCGAGCGCGGCCGGCACCTTCGCCGAGAGCGCGCGATCGGTCTCACCGAACAGCTGGCGGCGCTCGGAGTGGCCGAGCACGACGCCGTGCACATCCAGATCGGACAGCATCGCGGCCGAGATCTCGCCGGTGTAGGGCCCCTCCGGCGCCTGGTGCATGTTCTGCGCGTACACCTCGACGCGTGACCCTCGCGCGCTGTCGACCATCGGCCCGAGCGCCGTGAACGGCACGCAGATCCCGACGTCGACGCCCTCCACGGCGGAGACGCGCGGCAACAGCCCCTGGATGAAGGCCTCGGCCTCGGGGTTCGTCTTATGCATCTTCCAGTTGCCGGCGACGAGCGGCGTGCGGCTCACGCGGGCCTCCCACTGGCCACCGCCGGCGCCTCCTCCTCGAGCACCGCCACCCCGGGCAGGCGCCGCCCCTCGATGAGCTCGAGCGTCGCGCCGCCGCCGGTCGACAGGTGGTCGACGCGGTCGGCCAGCCCGAAGGCATGCAGGGCCGCGACCGAGTCGCCGCCACCGGCCACGGTCGTCGCCGGACTATCGGCGACCGCTTCCGCGACCGCGCGCGTACCGGCCGCGAACGGCGCCAGCTCGAACGCGCCCATCGGGCCGTTCCAGAACACGGTGCCCGCGGCAGCGATCTCGCGCGCGTAGCGCTCCGCCGTGGCGGGGCCGATGTCGAGCCCCATCCACCCGTCGGGCACGTCGACCCCGTCAAGGGTGCGCGCGTCGGCGTCGGCCGACAGGCTGGTGGCGATGACGAGATCGCTCGGCAGCTCCAGGCGGGCGCGCCCGTTCTCGCGGGCCACGTCGAGCGCGCGCTCCGCGGGCTCGAGCTCGTCGGGCTCGCACAGCGAAGCGCCGAGCGGGTGCCCGAGCGCCGACAGGAACGGGAAGCACATCGCGCCGCCGATGAGGACGGCGTCGGCGATGGTCAGGAAGCGCTCGATCACGGCGATCTTGTCGGACACCTTCGCGCCGCCGATGATGGCGACGAGCGGACGCCGGGGATCCTCGAGAATCGCGCGCAGCGTGGTCACCTCACGCTCGAGCAGCCGTCCGGCCGCCGCCGGAAGCAGATGCGCGACACCCTCGGTGCTCGCGTGCGCGCGGTGCGCGGTGCCGAAGGCGTCGTTGACGTACGCGTCGGCGAGCGCCGCGAACGCCCGTGCCAGCTCGGGATCGTTGCGCGTCTCCCCCGGCTCGAAGCGCACGTTCTCGAGCATCATCAGCTCGCCGGGACCGAGGGCGTCGCTCAGCGCCCGCGCGCGCTCGCCGACCACCTCGGGGGCGAGCGGCACCGGGGCGCCGACGAGCTCGCTCACGCGCGCGGCGACCGGGGCGAGCGAGAACGACGGGTCCGGGCCCTTGGGACGGCCGAGATGCGACGCGAGCACGATCCGCGCCCCACGCCCGCGCAGCTCCTCGATCGTCGGCAGCGCCGCGCGAATGCGAGCGTCGTCGGTGATCCGGCCGTCGTGGAGCGGGACATTGAAGTCGGCGCGCACGAGCACGCGCCGACCCTCGACGTCGAGGTCGTCGAGCGTCCTCACGCGACCGGCGCCCCCGCGGCCCGGGCCGGCGCGCCGGTGAGCACGCGCTCGGCCAGGTCGACAATGCGGTTGGAGTAGCCCCACTCGTTGTCGTACCAGCTGACGACCTTCACGAGCGTGCCGTCGATGACGGCGGTGAGCTCGCCGTCGGCGATCGAGGAGTACGGATTACCGACGATGTCCGTCGAGACGATCGGGTCCTCTGTGTAGGCGAGGATCCCGGTCAGCTCGCCGCTGTCGGCCTGCCCGGCCAGCGCGCCGTTGATCTCCTCCACGCTCGTGCCGCGCTCGGCCTCGAAGGTGAGATCGACGAGCGAGCCGGTCGGGACGGGCGCACGCACGGCGAAGCCGTGCAGCTTGCCGGCGAGCTCGGGCAGGACGAGCCCGACCGCCTTCGCCGCCCCGGTCGAGGTCGGGATGAGGTTGATCGCGGCGGCCCGCGCGCGACGCAGGTCCTTATGCGGGAGGTCCTGCAGGTTCTGGTCGGCCGTGTAGGCGTGGATCGTCGTCATCAGGCCGTGCTTGATGACGATCGCGTCGTGCACGACCTTGGCCACCGGCGCCAGGCAGTTCGTCGTGCACGACGCGTTGGAGATGACGTGATGGCGCTCGGGATCGTAGGCGTCGAAGTTCACGCCGAGGACCACGGTGACGTCCGCGCCGGCGGCCGGCGCGGTGATGATCACCTTCTGCGCGCCGCCGTCGAGATGCTTGGCCGCGGCATCGCGGGAGTTGAACCGGCCGGTCGACTCGATGACGACGTCGACGCCGAGCTCGCCCCACGGCAGCGCGGCCGGATCGGTGTCCGCGAGCACCTTCAGCGGCTGGCCATCGATGATCAGCGTGTCGCCCTCGAGCTCGACGGTGCCCGGGTAGGGCCCGAGGATCGAGTCGTACTTGAGCAGATGCGCGAGCGTCTTCGCGTCGGTCAGGTCATTGACCGCGACCCACTCGATGTCGGGGGCGACGGCCTTCGCCTTCGCGGAGCGAAAGACGTTGCGGCCGATGCGACCGAAACCATTGATTCCGACGCGTACGGACATGAAATCCTCCGTCGTGAAAAGGGATGTGGATATGGGGCGCCGAGCGCTCGTCCGTGCGTCCGGCCAGGCCTGCGAGACCCTATCAACGCCGCGTCGGGCGACGATCCGCACGCGACCGCAGGACCGCTCAGTAGCCGCTGCGGTCCGGGTAGATGACCCTCACCCAGATCCGGCTGAGCGCGGCGCTGACCGCCGCCGGATCGTCAGCCGGATCGCGGCCGAGGCGCTCGGCGAACACGGCGGCGTTCATGAGACCGAGCGCCCGCGCGGTCTCCTCGGGCTCGGGCACGGCGGTGCGCCCGCGGCGCCGATCCTCGCCCAGGCGCGTGATCACGGCCGCGATCAGGCCGTCGATCAAGGCGCGATACTGGTCCTCGATGCGCGGGTCGTGAAACGACCCGGCATGCGCCGCCCGCAGGACGTGCCGATGGCGATGCCAGACCTCGGCCACCCCGGCGATCGCCGTGCCGACGGCCTCGATCGGATCCCCGTCCGGGCTCGCCAACCACGTGGCCGCGGCCTCGGCGGCCTCGCCCGCGATCTCCTCGAGCAGGCGGATGATCACGGCGGAGCGGTCGCCGAAGTAGTGGTAGAAGGTCGAGCGCTTCATCCCCGTGGCCCGCATGAGCTCGTCGACGCGCAACTCGCGGAAGTCGTGCTCGGCCAGGAATCGCTCGGCGGCGTCGAGGATCTCGCGCTCGGCCTGCTCGGGGTGGCGACGGATGCGCCGGCCGGCGGGGGCGGCCCCGGTCTCGGAAGCCGTGGTCTTGGCGGCCGCAGGGGGCATGACGTTGGCACGAGTGTATTGACGCGCCATGGCGGTCTCGCTACCGTATCACCACTATCGACACGGTGTCGATAGTGGCCCGTACCGGACCCGCCACCACACAGAGGGAACCCATGAGCACGATCGCCCCGAACCTCGACGTCAGCGACCTGCGGCTGTGGGAGGACGGCCCACCCCACGACACCTTCGCGCGCCTGCGCCGCGAGCAGCCCGTGCACTGGAGCCCGCTCGGCGGCTTCCCGGACGAGACGGGGTTCTGGTCGATCACGCGCTACGCGGACGTCGCCGCGGTCGGGCGCGACCACCGGACGTTCTCCTCCGAGGAGGGCGGGATCGTCGCCGTCGACAAGGTGTGGGACATCCCCGGCGTCCCGAGCTCGCTCGAGCTGACGCGACGGATGCTCATCGCGCAGGATCCGCCGCGTCACGACCGCCTCAAGGCGCTCGTGCAGGCCGCGTTCACTCCCAAGCGCGCGCTCGATCACTCAGACCGCATGCGCGAGATCATCAACCTCGTCTATGACCGCGCGCTCGAGCGCCACCCCGACGGTCGCATCGACCTCGTGCAGGACGTCGGGATCTACGTCCCGGCGATGGTCATCGGGGACATGCTCGGCGTGCCGCGCCAGGACGCCGACAAGCTCGTCGACTGGACGAACCGCACGACGGCGTTCGAGGACCCGCGGGTCGCGCCGAGCCCCGAGGACATGTTCGCGGCGGTCATGGAGCTGTTCGAGTACGTCAACGCGATGATCGACGCCCGCCGGATCGAACCGACCGACGACCTGCTGACCGCACTCATGCAGGCGCAGGTCGACGGCGAGCACCTCGAGCACGAGGAGATCCTCATGTTCTTCTTCCTGCTCATGGTGGCCGGCAACGACAGCACGCGGGCGACGTTCTCCTCCGGTGTGCTCAGCCTCCTCGACGACCCCGAGCAGATGGCGCTCGTGCGCGCGCACCCGGAGCTGCACGAGTCGGCGGTCGAGGAGTTCGTGCGCTACCACCCCGCCTTCGCTTACATGCGACGCACCGCGACCTGCGACACCGAGGTTGCCGGACAGCCGATCGCCAAGGGCGACAAGCTGCTCCTGTGGTACGTCTCGAGCAACCGCGACGAGACGGTGTTCGAGGACCCCGACCGCTTCGACGTGCGCCGCAGCCCGAACAAGCACCAGGGATTCGGCGGCGGCGGGCGCCACTTCTGCCTCGGTGCCGGACTCGCACGGCTGGAGATGCGGCTGTGGCTCGACGAGACGCTGCGCCGCTTCCCCCACCTCGCGCTCGACGGCGAGCCGACCCGCCTCAGCTCGACGTTCCTCAACCAGTACCGGACGATCCCGGTCTCGCTGTTCGCGTTCGCCTGAACGACGCCCTCCGGGGGTGTTCGTCGTTTGTATGAATAGTCATGCTCAACGACGAACACGTCCGGCGGCAGCGCCCCCTACGCGTGCCCGCCGGCGGCGATCTCGATCCGCAGCCCGTCGGGATCGAGCAGGTAGGCCGCGTAGTAGCGCGGACCGTACTGCGGGCGCGGACCGGGATCGCCGTCGCTGCGCCCGCCGTGCGCGAGGCCGGCCGCGAAGGCGCCGTCGACCGCCGCGCGCCCGGATGCCTCGAACGCGATGTGCCCGAACCCCGGCGCCGGGGGACGTCCGCGCATGACGATCCAGAAGCGCGCCTCGTTGACCCCGTAGGCGATCGCCCGTTCGGCGTCGTGCAGCCGGCGGATCCCGAGCGCGAAGAACATCGCGTCGTAGAACGCGGCCGAGCGCGCGAGGCCCGACACCTCGACACCGACGTGGTCGAACATCACGGCCGGCGCCGTCAGGCGCCGCTCGAGCCCTTCTCGATGTCCCGGTGGCTGACGGCGACCGTCAGGTCGTCGCGGTCACGGTAGCGGTCGGCGAGATGCTCGGAGATGGCCACCGAGCGGTGCCGCCCGCCGGTGCAGCCGATTGCGACCACGAGGTGGGCCTTGCCCTCCTCGACGTACTGATCGAGGAGGAAGTCGAGCAGCGGATCGAGGTTCTCGTAGAACGTGTCCAGGCGCCCGTCACGGGCGATGTACTCGACGACGGCGTCGTCGAGCCCGGTGAGCGGGCGCAGGCTCGGCTCGTAGTGCGGGTTGGACAGGAAGCGCACGTCGAACGCGAGGTCGCCGTCGCGCGGCGGGCCGTGCTTGAAGCCGAAGCTCATGAACGTCACCGACAGGCGCGCCGCGCCCTGGCGCGAGACGAACTCGCTGGCGATGCGGTTGCGCAGCGTCGCCGCCGACATCCCCGTCGTGTCGATCACGACATCGGCGCGCTCACGCACGCCTTCGAGCAGCGCGCGCTCGGCGGCCACCCCGTCGGCCACGCTGCCCGTGGGAGCAAGCGGATGTCGCCGCCGCGTCTCCTTGTATCGGGTGACAAGGGCCTGCTCGGCCGCCTCGAGGAACAGGACGCGATGATGCATCTCCAACGTGGCGAGGTCATCGAGGACCGCGCTGAAGGCCTCGAAGTACTCGCCCCCACGCACGTCGGAGACGACGGCGGCGTGCTCGACCTTGGATCCCTCGTGGCGGAAGAGCCCGACGAGCGCCGCGATCATCTCCGGCGGCAGGTTGTCGACGCAGAAGTAGCCGGCGTCCTCGAACACGTTCATCGCCGTCGACTTGCCGGCGCCCGAGAAGCCGGTGATGATCACGAGGTCGCGGAGTTGCGGCGCGACCGGCGACTCCTCGGTGGTGGCGCTCGCGGGGCCGGACTCGCTCATCTCACATCATTGTGCCGCGTGACGTCACTCGACGCGGTGCAGGTGGCCGTGCAGCTCGCGCGCCGTCTTCGCCGGCAGGCCGGGGACGGCCTGCAGCTCCTCGCGGCTGGCGGCCAGGATGGCCTCCGGCGAGCCGAAATGACGCAACAGCGCGCGCTTGCGGGCCGGCCCTACGCCGGGCAGGTCGTCGAGCAGCGAGCTGGTCATCGCCCGATCGCGGCGGCTGCGATGGTGGGTGATCGCGAACCGGTGGGCCTCGTCTCGCACGCGCTGCAGCAGCTGTAACTCCGGCGTCTGGTGATCGAGCACGAGCGGGTCCGGGCGCCCCGGGAAGAAGACCTCCTCGATGCGCTTGGCCAGGGAGATGACCGCGACGCCGCGTTCGCGGAACCCCCGCAGCGGAGCGATGCCCGCGGACAGCTGGCCCTTGCCGCCGTCGATGACGATCACGTTGGGCAGCGCGGCGAAGCTCGGGTCGTAGTGCGCGTCGTGCGGGGAGATGTCGGCCTGGCGCTCCCACTGCGCGTAGCGGCGAGCGAGCACCTCGGCCATCGAGGCGAAGTCGTCGGAGCCCTCGACGGTGCGGATCGTGAAACGGCGGTAGTCGGACTTCTTCGGCGCACCCCCCTCGAACACGACCATCGAGGCGACGGTGTGCGTGCCGCCGAGGTTGGAGATGTCGAAGCACTCGATCCGCACCGGAGGGACGTCGAGGCCGAGCGCCTGCTGCAGCCCGTCGAGCGCCTCGGCGCGACGCTCGCGCCCACGCTGCACCTTCATGCGCTCCTGGTCGAGCGACAGGCGCGCGTTGCGCTCGGCGAGCTCGAGGATGCGGCGCTTGTCGCCGCGCTCGGCGACGCGCAGCTCGACCGGGCCGCCGCGCTGCAGGGCGAGCGCCCCGGCGAGCGCCTCGCGGGCGCCGACCTCGCGCTGCACGACGATCTGCGCCGGGATCGAGGTCGCCCCGCCGCCGTAGTACTGGAGCATGAACTCCTCGGCGACCTCGGCCAGCTCGCGCTCGGTCTCGTTGGCCAGGTAGAAGGACTGGCGATCCGACAGCACGCCGTCGCGGACCTGGAAGACCTGTGCGTTGGCGTCCGTGCCCTCGAGGGCGATGGCCACCGCGTCGAGCGTGCCGATCGCCTCGTTGGCCACGCGCTGGCGCTCCAGCAGCGAGCGCACGGCGCGCAGGCGGTTGCGCTCGAGCGCCGCCTGCTCGAACGCCTGCTCCGCCGCGGCCGCCTGCATGCGCTCCTGCAGCTCGCGCTCGATCTCGCGGTAGCGACCGGAGAGGAAGTCGATCACCCCGTCGATGTTGCGCCGGTACTCCTCGGCGGAGACGTAGCCGACGCAGGGCGCCTCGCAGCGCTTGATGTAGTAGTCCAGGCAAGGCGATCCGCTGCGCCGCCCGGGCTCCGGTCCGGTGCACGACCGAAACATGAACACCTTCGCGAGCAGGTCGAGCGTGCCGCGCACGCGCTTGGCGTTGGAGTACGGACCGAAGTAGGCGCGGTCGCGGCGATGGCGCTCGCGTGTGAAGTAGACGCGCGGGAACTCCTCGTCGAGCGAGATGGCGATGAACGGATAGGACTTGTCGTCGCGCAGGCGGATGTTGAAGCGCGGCCGGTACTGCTTGATGAAGTTCTGCTCGGCCAGGAGCGCCTCGGACTCGCTCGACACGACGAGCGCCTCGATGTGGTCGACGCTCGCCACCATCTCGGCGTGCCCGGGACTGCTCGGCACCTGCGCCTTGGAGAAGTGCGACGCGACGCGCTTGCGCACCGACTTCGCCTTGCCGACGTAGATGACGCGTCCGCGGGCGTCGCGGAAGAGATAGACGCCCGGCTGGTCGGGCAGCGCGCGGCGCTGGGCGGCGAGGCGCTCGGGATCGCCGGCGGTCGGGGCCTCTTGCGCGGTGGCGTCGGACATCACCTCGAGGATAGATAGGGTGATCGCGGTGGCCGACGACACCGTCAACCTGCTCAGCGACACGCAGACGAAGCCGACGCCCGAGATGCGCGCGGCGATCGCGGCGGCCGAGGTCGGCGACGAGCAGCGCGGCGAGGACCCGACCGTCAACGCGCTCCAGGAGCGCGTCGCGGAGTTGCTCGGCCAGCCGGCGGCGCTGTTCCTGCCCTCGGGCACGATGTGCAATGCGATCGCCTTCCAGCTGCACCTGCGTCCGGGCGACGAGCTGCTCCTGCACGCGAGCGCGCATCCGGTCGGCTTCGAGGCCGGCGGACCGGCCGCGCTCGCCGGGGCGATGATCCGCACGCTTGCCGGCGACGGCGGGATGTTCGATGCCGACGCGGTACGCGACGCGATCCGCCCGGTCGGTGATCGTCACGCGCCGCGCACCCGCTGCGTATCGGTCGAGCAGACCACGAACCTCGGAGGCGGACGGGTATGGCCCCGCGAGCAGGTGGTCGACGTGCTCGCCGCGGCCGCCGAGCAAGGGCTGCACACCCACCTCGACGGGGCGAGGCTGCTGAACGCCGTCGTGGCCAGCGGCGTGCCCGCCGCCGAGTGGGCCGGCGGATTCGACACCGCGTGGATCGACTTCTCGAAGGGCCTTGGCGCGCCGGTCGGCGCCGCGCTGGCCGGCTCGATCGAGCTCATCGAGGAGGCGTTTCGCCTCAAGCACCGCCTCGGCGGGGCGATGCGCCAGGCCGGGATCGTCGCCGCCGCCGGCCTGTACGCGCTCGAGCATCACGTGGAGCGCCTCGCCGACGACCACGCGCGGGCCCGCCGCCTCGCCGAGGGCCTGGCCGAGCTGCCCGGTGTGGGCGCCGGCCCGGCCACGGTCGACACGAACATCGTCGTGTTCGACGCGCCCGACGCGCCGGCGTTCTCCGCCGCGCTCGCGCGGCGGGGCGTGCGGATCGGCGCCATCGGCCCGACGCGCCTGCGGGCGGTCACGCATCTCGACGTCGATGACGACGGCATCGATCGGGCGTTGGCCGCCGCTCGCGAGGCCGTCGGCGGTGGGGCACGGGACTAGCGGGACCGCGCTGCGGCGAGTCCCCCATTGACCCGGCCGCACGCAACCGTAGACTTTGTGCGTGGCTCGCGTGGGCGAACCAGACGCTCCGCGAGCGACGGTGGATACCGGAAAGACCCGCGCGGTGGTTGCCTCTGCGCTTGGCGTCGGCGGTGCGCTGCTTGTATTGCTCACCGGCGCCGCGATGACCACGAGCCTGGCTGGCGCCCGGTCGAGCGCGAGTGGCGCGGCGACGCTGGCGCCCGCCGGCCGCGCGGCGTTCGTACCCACCGTCGGCAACTGGGACGCCACGCTCGATGGGCTGCACGCGAGCTTCGAGCTCGTTCGCTACCCCCACGGCGCGGTCTACGGCGCCGCGCGCTACGCGATCCGTGACCTCGTCTACCAGCGCCCGCAGACGTGCCCGCCGAGCCTCACCGATCCGACGCTCAGCGCGTTCGTGGCCTTCGCCGACGCGGCACCTCCCTACCTGCTCATCCAGACCGGCGGCGCCTTCCCGTTCGGGACCACGCCCTACGGATCGATCACCGCCCCGACGCGGGCCGAGATGACGGAGAGCTACCTGGCGGGGAGCGCAGGGAAGACGTGCCCGGTCCACCTCCACTTCGCCTTCGCGCCGGTGTCGCGCGTGCGCGTCGACGATGGAACGTGGCGCCTGACGGCCACCGACGGCAGCGGCGGGACCTTCTCGGTGCGGGGCGACGGGCGCATCGTCTATGCGATCCCGCTGTCGAGCATCGTCGCGCACTGCAGCGGAACCATCACCCCGGGCTCGTTCAGCGGCTCGCTCGCGCTGTTCGTCCATCCCAACGGAAGCGCCGCCGAGACCACGGGCGGCAACGGAGCGCAGATGACCGTCAGCCTGCGCTTCACCTCGCCGACCTCGGCGACCGGCGAGTATCTCGCGACCGCGACCGGCTGCACGCCGGCGGCGCTCGCGTTCAGGGCCACTCCCACGCGGGGGTGACGGCCGGCCGCGGCGCGCCGGGGCTGAGCGAGCACACCCCCGCGCCCACCCGTCAGTACTGCCGCGATACCCGCCAGATATGGACGAACGCGTACACGACGCCGCCGAGGATGACAAACCACACGACCTCGCCGGCGCCGGTCTGCCACATCCGCTGCGTGGCCGTGATCGTCACGACCGCCACCGCCACCGCCCCGTAGAGCAGGGCCCGCGTCCGGTCGCCGAGGCTGTACAGGGCAACCCGATGCTCGATGTACATCCGCGCCGCGAAATACGCGACGAGGGCGCCGAACGCTGCGTACACGGCGCTGCCAACGGTCATGGAGAACTGATCGCCGCGCGGCAGGAAATACACGGCCGCGGCGATGACGAGAATGATCGCGATGTTGCGCGCCGCCGCGTACCGCTCCATGACTCGGAGTGTAGATGAGCCGCGCACTGGCACAATCGCGTCGATGTGGAACGGCCTCAGCACGCACCTGGAGGGCGCGATCGTCACGCTCGAGCCGCTCGCCGATCACCACGAGCAGGCGCTGTTCGACGCGTCGCGCGACCCCGCGATCTGGCGCTGGCTGCCGGCCGGGTCCGATCCGATGGGCGGCTGTGAGCGGCGCGCCCCCGACCGCGAGGAGTTCGCCGCGCTGTTCGCGGCCGCGCTGAGGGCGAGCGCGGATGGCAGCGAGGCGGCGTTCGCGACCGTCGATCGCCGCCTCGGCCAGCCGGTGGGAAGCACGCGCTGCCTCGCCCTGCGCGAGCAGCATCGGGGCCTGGAGATCGGCTGGACCTGGCTCTCTCCCACCGTCTGGCGCAGCGGCGCGAACGTCGAGGCGAAGCTGCTGATGCTCACCCACGCCTTCGAGGACGTCGGCTGCGTGCGCGTCGAGTTCAAGACCGACGCCCGCAACGAGCGCTCCCGCGCCGCGCTGGCGGCCCTGCCGGCGCAGTTCGAGGGCATCCTCCGCCGGCACATGGTCGTCCCGGGCGGTCTGCGCGACTCGGCCTACTACAGCGTCGTCACCGAGGAGTGGCCCGAGGTGCGAGCCAACCTGCAGCGACGGCTCGACGACGCGATCTCGTCCGAAACCGACTAGCGCACCGCCGCGTCGGGCCTACAATCGCAGGCGTGCCCACGGCTGCCCGCCCGCCCGCGGGCTGAAGGAGGAGGCTCATGGCGACGACCGATCGCATCGAGTACCGCACCTGCCCGCTGTGCGAAGCGACGTGCGGGCTCGCGTTGACGCTGCGCGGCGACGAGCTGCTCGCCGTTCGCGGCGACGACGAGGACGTGTTCAGCCGGGGCTTCATCTGCCCGAAGGCGGCGGGACTGAAGGCGCTCCACGAGGATCCCGACCGCGTGCGCACGCCGCTGCGTCGCGGCAGTGACGGCCGCTTCGAGCCGATCGGATGGGACGAGGCCTTCGCCGAGATCGATCGCCGGCTGAGTGAGATCCTCGGGCGCCACGGCCGCAACGCCGCCGCCGTCTACCTCGGCAACCCGAGTGCGCACAACATGAGCGCGACGCTGTACTCCCGCGTGCTGCTCCGCGCGCTCGGCACCCGCAACATCTTCTCGGCCTCGACCGTCGACCAATTCCCGAAACAGATGACCGCGGCGCTCATGTTCGGCGGCGGGCTCAGCGTGCCGGTGCCCGACGTCGACCGGACCGACCACCTGCTCATCCTCGGCGCCAACCCGCTCGCTTCGAACGGGAGCCTGATGACGGCGCCGAACATGCGCGGTCGGCTGCGCGCCATCCGCGAGCGCGGCGGCAAGGTGGTCGTGGTCGACCCGCGTCGCAGCCGCACCGCCGAGATCGCCGACGAGCACCACTTCATCCGGCCCGGAACCGACGCGCTGCTGCTGTTCGCGATCGTCAACGTGCTGTTCGACGAGGGCCTCGCCGCACCGGGACCGATCGTGGAGCACACCGAGGGGATCGACACCGTACGGACGCTGAGCGTCGACTTCGCGCCCGAAGCGGTCGCGCCCGCGTGCGGCATCGCCGCCGAGACGATCCGCCGCATCGCGCGCGAGCTCGCCGCGGCCCCGACGGCCGCCGTCTACGGACGCATCGGCACGACGGTGCAGGAGTTCGGGACGCTCGCCAGCTGGCTCGTCGACGTCTGCAACCTGCTGACCGGGAACCTCGATCGGCCGGGCGGGGCGATGTTCCCGGCGGCGGCCGCCGGCGCCTCGAACACGCGCGGCGTGACCGGCCGGGGGCGCGGCGCCAGCTTCGCGCGCTGGCAGAGCCGGGTGCGCGGTCTCGGCGAGCTGTTCGGCGAGCTGCCGGTCGCAGCGCTGGCCGAGGAGATCGACACCCCGGGGGACGAGCGCGTGCGCGTGCTGTTCACCCTGGCCGGCAACCCGGTGATCAGCACGCCGAACGCCGACCGTCTCGACGCCGCGCTGCGCTCGCTCGAGCTGATGGTCAGCGTCGACATCTACATCAACGAGACGACGCGCCACGCCGACTTCATCCTCCCCGGTCCCTCGCCGCTTCAGCGCAGCCACTACGACGTCGCGCTCTACCAGTTCGCCGTGCGCAACGTCGCCAACTACTCGCCGCCCACGCTCGCGACGGACATTCCCGACGAGTGGCGCACACTGCTACGCCTCGCCGGGATCGCGGCGGGCGCCGGGCCCGACGTCGACGTCGACGCGCTCGACGAGCAGGTCGCGCTCGAGCTCGCGCGCCGCGAGGTCGCACTCGCGGACTCTCCCGTCGCCGGCATGGACCCGCCCGCGGTGCTCGCGCGTCTGACCGCGGCGGACGGCGAGCCTCGATCGGGCCCCGAGCGCCTGCTTGACCTGATGCTGCGCTGCGGGCCCTACGGCGACGGCTTCGGCGCCCGCGAGGACGGTCCGCGCCTGACGCTCGATGCGCTCATCGCCGCGCCCCACGGGATCGACCTCGGCCCGCTGCAGCCCCGCGTCCCGGAGGTCCTTCGCACCTCGAGCGGGCGCATCGAGCTCGCGCCCGAGACCGTCGTGGCCGACGTCCCGCGCCTGCGCGAGGCGCTCGCGCGACACCGCAACGGGGAGATGGTTCTCATCGGCCGCCGCCAGCTGCGCTCGAACAACTCCTGGATGCACAACCTGCCGCTGCTCGCCAAGGGTCCGGCGCGTTGCACCGCGCACGTGCATCCCGACGACGCCGCCCGGCTCGGGCTCCGGGACGGCGAGCCGGCGACGATCAGCTCGCGCACGGGAACGCTGCAGGTGCCCGTCGAGGTGACCGACGCGATCATGCCGGGCGTCGTGAGCATCCCCCACGGGTGGGGGCACGACGCCGCGGGCAGCGAGCTGCGTATCGCGGCGGAGCGCCCGGGCGCGAACAGCAACGTGCTTGCCGACGAGCTCGTGCTCGACGCCCCGTCGGGGGCCGCGGTGCTGAACGGCATTCCCGTGCAGCTCTCGCCGGTCGCCGCGCGCGAGCCCGCGACCGCCTGACGGCCATCCCCGCTAATCGACGAGCGTCTCCAGGTGGGCGTAGGCGGCGTCCACGGCCCGCTTGGCCGCCGTGTGGCGCGCCTCGGACTTCGCCGACTCGTACTTCGTCGCCCACGCCGCCGGGTCGGCGAGCTCGTCCTCGAGCGCGGCGAGCGCCGCCTCGGCCTCCTCGACGGCGCGCTCGGCCTTCTCCTGCTCGCGCAGCCGATTCTTCGACGGACCGGCGTCGCGGGGCTTGGTCGCCTTCGCCGCGGGCCGCTTCGGCGCAGTCCCCTTCGCCGCGTGCGCGGGAGCCGTGCCGTTGCCGTTCGTCGCCGGCGCGCTGCCGTTCGCGCTCGCTGCCCGCCCGCCGCGCGGCGCCGGCACGCCGCCGGTCGCCGCGCGCTCCTCGCGGACCCGCACGTACTCGGGCCAGCCGCCGACGTAGGAGTGCAGCTCGCCGTCCTCGAGCGCCACCGTGCGCGTGCCGACGGCATCGAGCAGCGCGCGGTCGTGGCTGACCAGCAGCAGCGATCCCTCGAAGCCCCCCAGCGCGTCCTCGAGCGCCTCGCGGCTCTCGATGTCGAGGTGATTGGTCGGCTCGTCCAGGATGAGCACGTTCGCGCCCGACTGCACGAGAATCGCGATCGACAGCCGCCGGCGCTCGCCGCCGGAGAGCCCGTCGAGCGGCTTCTCGGCCTCCTCGCCGGAGAACAGGAACCGCCCGAGCAGCGCGCGCGCCTTGTTGGGGGTCAGCCGGGTCGCACGCTGGGTGGCCTCCACGACGGTCTGGCCGGGTGGCCCGCCGACCCCGAGCTCCTCGGCGTGCTGGGAGAGATAGCCGACCTGCACGTTGTGTCCGGTGCGCAGCTTGCCCTCGGCGAGCGGACGGCGCCCGGCCAGCGTGTCGATGAGCGTCGTCTTGCCGGTACCGTTCTTGCCGACGAGCGACACGTGCTCGCCCCGCTCGAGCCACAGCTCGACGTCGTGGAGGAGCACGAGCGGCGGATCGCCGACCTCTATCCGGCCGCCCTCGAGCTCGAACACGACGCGCCCGCTGCGCTCCGGGGCCTTGAAGTCGAAGGACAAGGCGTCCCCATCGCGCGGGTCCCGCTCGATTCGCTCGATCTTCGCGAGCGCCTTGACCCGCGACTGGGCCTGGCGCGCCTTCGTGGCCTTGGCCCGGAAGCGCTCGATGAACCGCTCCATGCGGGCGATCTCGGCCTGCTGCTTGTCGATCGCGCGGCCGAGCGCGAGCTCGCGCGCGGCCTGCTCGCGCCGCCAGGCGTGCCACGTGCCGGCGAAGAAGCGTGAGCGGCCGGCCTCGAGCTCGAGCACGGCGGTCCCGACCGTCTCCAGGAACCAGCGGTCGTGGGCCACGAGCATGATCGCCGAGTCGAGGCCGATGAGCGTCTTCTCGAGCCACTCCAGCGACTCGATGTCCAGGTGGTTGGTCGGCTCGTCGAGCAGGAGCACGTCCGCCTCGGCGGCGAGGGCACGGGCGAGCGAGGCGCGCGTCAGCTGACCGCCGGAGAACGTGTCCAGCCGCCGCTCGAAGTCGCCGTCGGCGAATCCGAGTCCGTGCAGCATCGCCGTCGCACGATCGCGCCACAGGTAGCCACCGTGGGCCTCGAGCGCAGCCTGGGCCCGGCTGTAGCGCCCGAGCGTCGAGTCGTCGGTGGCGCCGCTGGCCATCGCCTGCTCGAGCTCGCGCAGCTCGGCCTCGATCGCCAGCTCCTCCGCGCAGGCCGACAGCACGTAGTCGCGCAGGCTGACGGCCCGCTCGCGCGGCGGACGCTGGTCGTGCAGGACGATGCGCGCGCGCTTCGCCAGCGACAGCTCGCCGCGGTCGATCGACTCGTCGCCGGCGAGCATGCGCAGCAGCGTCGTCTTGCCGGCGCCGTTCCGTCCCGCGATCGTCAGGCGATCGCGGCGCTCGAGCTTGAACGAGACGCCGCGCAGCAGCGGCTGCCCGGCCATGTCCTTGTGGAGATCTGAGGCGATGAGGACGGCCACGCGCTCATGGTAGGCGCGTGGCGCGGCGCGTCATTCGCTCCTCGAGCGGCCCGCCGCCGGCAGGCCGGCGCCGTGGCGCTGCCATTCGACGAGGATCTCGTTTTCGCGGGCCACCCGCTCGGACGGGCCGAGGCCCTCGAAGTCGCGGAACATCCGCTTGAGGCCGCGCACGCCGGCGGGATCGTTCGCGGCGATCTGGCGGGCGAGAGCGAGCGCCTCGCCCTCGGCCTCGCCGGCAGCCACCGAGCGGTTGAGGAAGCCGAGCTCGGCGGCCTCCTCCGCGCCGAGCACGCGGCCGGTGAGGACGAGGTCGCGCGCGCGGGAGAGGCCGACGAGCGGCGCGAGCCGGGCCGGGCCGACCGGGACCCCGAGCCGTGCGCCGGCCCAGGCGAGCTTGAGGTTCTCGCCACCGACCCGCAGGTCGCACCCGGCTGCGAGCTCGGCTCCGGCCCCGACGACGTTCCCGACGCACACGCAGATCGTCGGAACTGGGCAGGCCTCGACGGCCGCGTACAGACGCGCGAAGGCCTCCATCCGCTCGACCCCGCCCTCGGCGTCGAGCGGCTCGTTCACGTCGG
Organism: uncultured Solirubrobacterales bacterium; assembly: GCA_963819075.1. GTDB lineage: Bacteria > Actinomycetota > Thermoleophilia > Solirubrobacterales > Solirubrobacteraceae > CAVQBJ01. Next base: position 85,710 of record CAWFUP010000006.1, on the reverse strand, counting down.
CGCCCGCGCACAGGGCCCGCTCGCTCGTCGTCGACAGGACGACGGCGCGCAGCGCCGGGTCGTCCCCGAGTTCGCGCAGGGCCCCGAGCAGCTCGTGCAGCGTCGCGGTGTCGAGGGCGTTACGTTGCGGCGGACGGTCGAGGCGCAGCACCTCGATCCCCTGCTGCAGGCGCTCGCGGAGGACGGTGGCCATGGCGGCGGCGAGGATAGCGGCCCGCTCCGATACGATCCCGGGACGATGCGCAGGCTGACCACATCCCTGACCGCGGCGGCGGTCCTGCTGCTCGCCTTCGCGCCGAGCGCGCTGGCCTTCAACGACGGCCGCGGCTTCTACGGCGAGACCGACGACAAGGTCGTCACCACCGCCGGGTTCATCCTGATCGGCTTCTTCTCGCTGTTCGTGTTGTTCGCGAGCCTCATCTACAACCACCTGGACAAGCGCCGGCACGCCCGCCTGGACGCCGCCAAGCACCGCGTCGCGAGCGGTGAGTGGCGCGGCGGTTGGTAGCACCGGGCCTACGGTCGCCCCGCGGGCGGCGCGGGGGTATGCTCGCCCCCACCAACCGGGAGGGAGCCAGATGGCCTATTTCGTAACCGGCGCGACCGGATTCATCGGGCGCAACCTGGTCGAACGCCTGTTGCGGCGCGACGGCGACGTGTACGTGCTGGTGCGTGACGGCTCGCACGAGCGGCTCGACGGGCTCGTGGAGCGCTGGGGCCGCGAGCTCGGCGACCCGCCGGGCGTGCGGGCACGGGTCCACGCCGTCCCGGGTGACCTGCGCGCGCCTCGCCTCGGCGTGAGCGACGAGCTCGTCGCCGAGCTGGACGGCAACGTCGAGCACTTCTTCCATCTCGCCGCGCTGTACGACATGACCGCTCCCGCCGACGAGAACGACGCGCTCAACGAGCAGGGCACGCGTCACGCCGTCGAGCTCGCGAACCTGGTGCACGCCGGGCGGCTGCACCACGCGTCCTCGGTCGCCGTCGCCGGCGCCCACCGCGGACTGTTTCGCGAGGACATGTTCGACGAGGGCCAGACGCTGCCGTCGCCCTACCACCGCACGAAGTTCGAGTCCGAGCGCATCGTGCGCACCGAGGCACAGGTTCCCTGGCGCGTCTACCGCCCGGGCGTCGTGGTCGGGGACTCGCGGACCGGCGAGATGGATAAGATCGACGGCCCGTACTACTTCTTCAAGGCGATCCAGCGGCTGCGCCACTGGCTCCCGGAGTGGGTGCCGCTCGTGGGTCCCGAGCTCGGCTACACGAACCTCGTGCCGGTCGACTTCGTGGCCGACTCACTCGACTACATCGCGCACCAGCCCGATCTCGACGGCCAGGCGTTCCATCTCACCAATCCGCGCTCTCAGCGCTCCGGTGAGGTCCTCAACGAGTTCGCGCGCGCCGCGCACGCTCCGCAGCTCGCCGTGCGCGTCGACAAGCGGATCACCGATGCGCTGCCGAAGGGGGTCATCTCGATGCTCCTGCGCCTTCCGGCGCTCGGCGACGCCCGGCGCGCGTTCCTCGAGGACTTCGGCATTCCGCCCGAGATCCTCGGCCACGTCGCGCTCGTGCCCGAGTTCGACACCCGCGACACCGAGCGCGCCCTGGCCGGCTCGGACATCGCGGTGCCGGCGCTGGCCGCCTACGCGCCACGGCTGTGGGACTACTGGGAGCGCAACCTCGACCCCGATCTGTTCAAGGATCGCTCGCTCGAGGCGGCGATCAACGGCCGCACCGTCCTCATCACCGGCGCGTCCTCGGGCATCGGCCGGGCCGCCGCGCTGAAGGTGGCCGCCGCCGGTGGCATCCCGCTCCTCGTCGCGCGGAGCGAGGACAAGCTACGCGAGGCCCAGCAGGAGATCGAGCGCAATGGCGGCACCGCCTACATCTACCCGACCGACCTGTCGAGCACCGACGCCGTCGAGGAGATGATCGAGCGCGTGCTCGCCGACCACCCGGCGGTCGACATGCTCGTCAACAACGCGGGGCGCTCGATCCGGCGCTCGGTCGCGCTCAGCTACGAGCGCTTCCACGACTACGAGCGCACCATGGCGCTCAACTACTTCGGCACGATCAAGCTCATCATCGGCCTGCTGCCACACATGCGCGAGCGGGGCTTCGGGCACATCGTGAACGTCTCGTCGATCGGCGTGCAGACGAACCCGCCGCGCTTCTCGGCCTACGTCGCCTCCAAGGCCGCGCTCGACGCCTTCACGCGGGTCGTCTCGAGCGAGACCGTTGGCGACGGCGTGACCTTCACGACGATCCACATGCCGCTCGTGCGCACGGCCATGATCGCGCCGACGAAGATGTACGACGCGTTCCCCGCCATCACGCCCGACGAGGCGGCGGACATGATCTGCGAGGCGCTGCGCTCCAAGCCGAAGCAGATCAACACCCGCCTGGGGACGTTCGGCGAGGTGCTCTACGCGCTCGCGCCCAAGCAGGTGGACCAGATCCTGCACATGGCCTACAAGGTGTTCCCCGACTCCGCCGCCTCCAAGGGCCAGGAGGACCCCAACGAGAAGGCGTCGATGGAGCAGATCGCCGTCGCCAACCTCATGAAGGGCGTGCACTGGTAGCGAGGCGCTCGAGGATCACTCCCTCTCGCACCCCGCCGGCGGCGATCCGCGCGGGGATGCCCATCACCCGGACGGCGCGCTCGAGCAGCATGATCCCCGCCGGCAGCAGCCGCGCGCGGCGCGGATCGAGCTCGAGCGTCTCGGCCAGCGCCGCACTCGGGGCGCTCGTGACCCGTTCGCGCACGAGGGTCAGCGAGTCGACGTCGAGCACGGCCCCGACGAGTCGGAACAACGAGGTCGCGCTGCCGCCCACCGCGTAGGCGGCGGATACAGCCGGCGCGACGACGCCGGCGAACTCGGCATCGGCGCGATCGGCCGCGGCCGCCAGCTCGACCGGGCCGGGCGGATCGCTGTGGAGGTGCTCTTCGGTGAGCACCGCCGAGCCGATCGCCAGCGAGGCGATCCAGGTGACGCCGCCGGCGCGGGTGCCGACGACGAGCTCGGTCGAGCCGCCACCGACGTCGATGACCCCGAGCGTCGCCTCGGGAGCGTCGGACAGGCCGCTGGTGGCCCCACGGAAGGCGAGCCGCCCCTCCTCGTCCTCGCTCAGTACGCGCACCGGTAGCCCGGTGGCGGCGGTCACCGCGCTGAACAGCGCGTCGCGGTCCTCCGCGGCGCGCACGCCGGCGGTGGCGACGACGTCGATCGCCTCCGCGCCGACCGCCTCCGCGGCCTGCGCGTGTGCGACGGCCGCGCGTACGACCGCGGCGCTCGCGGACGCGCCGATCTGCCCGCAGCCACGCACGTGACCGAGGTCGGCGAACACGCGCGCCGTCGTCACCTCGCGCAGGTAGGGACCGTCCGGCTCGGCGACGAGCAGACGCGTGGTGTTAGTTCCGATGTCGATGCACGCGAGCCGCATGGGTTTCGGCGCCCCCGGCGCCGAGGCCGATCTTGTCATGATCTGGGCGATGCGTGACAGCGGATCTGCCGTGCGCCGGCCGCCGGCCGCCGACAACGACTCTCCTCCCGGCCCGCTCGGCTCCTCGACGGCCGACGGGCCCGCGGCGATCGAGGTTCGCGGCCTGCGCAAGCGCTACGGCGAGTTCGAGGCGGTGCGCGGGATCGACTTCCGCGTGCAGCCGGGCGAGATCTTCGGGCTCCTCGGGCCCAATGGCGCGGGCAAGACGACGACGGTGGAGATCCTCGAGGGCTACCGCGAACGCTCAGACGGCACCGTCTCGGTGCTCGGCTTCGATCCGCAGGAACGCTCGCGCGAGCTGCGCGCCCGCGTGGGCATCGTGTTGCAGAGCACCGGGCTGTATCCGCACATCACGGTGCGCGAGGCGCTTTCGCACTTCGCCGGCTTCTACCCCCATCCGCGAGCCGTCGCGGAGGTGCTCGAGCTGTCGGGCCTGCAGGAGAAGGCCGACGAACGCACGCGACGCCTGTCCGGAGGCCAGCAGCGGCGGCTGGATCTCGCCCTCGCGCTCATCGGCGACCCCGACCTCATCTTCCTCGACGAGCCGACGACCGGCTTCGACCCCGCCGCACGCCGCGCGGCATGGGACACGATCCGCGCCCTGCGCGACCTCGGCAAGACCGTGCTGCTCACCACCCACTACCTCGACGAGGCGCAGTCGCTCGCCGATCGTGTGGCGATCATCAAGGACGGGCGCATCCTGGCCGAGGGCTCGCCCGCGGAGCTCGGCGTCGACGGCTCGGCCAGCTACCGCATCAGCTGGCGTGACGCGGAGGGAGAGCGCCAGGAGCGCGAGATCGAGGACCCGACGGCGTTCCTGCACGAGCTGACCGGCGAGGCGCTGGCCCGCGGCGATCGCGTGCGCGACCTCGTCGTGGTGCGACCGAGCCTCGAGGACGTCTATCTGCAGCTGACGGCGGACAGCCCGCTGCAGCCGACAGAGCCCCTCGACGGGGACGGGCCGGTCGGCCGCGGCCGGCGCCGGCGCGGCGGACGCGGTCGCCGCCACGAGGGAGCCCCGCGATGAGCACCGGCGCGCTGGTATGGCGCCAGTACCGGCTCGAGCGGCGCCTATTCTGGCGCAACCCGAGCGCGGCGTTCTTCAACTTCGCGCTGCCGCTCATCTTCCTGTTTCTGTTCGGGGCCGTCTATCACTCCAAGCAGTCCGAGCTCGACGTGATCGTCCCCGGGATTGCGGGGATGGCGCTCCTGTCGACCACCTTCACGGCGCTCGCGTACAACATGACGCTGCTGCGCGAGCAGGGGGTGCTCAAGCGCATGCACGGGACGCCGCTGCCGGGCAGCGTGTACCTGAGCGGGCTCGGGCTCAACGCGCTCACGAACGCCGCCGTGCAGCTGACGATCATCATCTTGGCGGGCAGGCTGTTCTTCGGGCTGCCCTGGCCGCGCGACTGGCTCGAGCTGCTCGTCTTCGCCTCGGCCAGCGTGGTGTGCTTCGCCGCGCTCGGCGTCGCGCTCGCGCACGCGATCCCGAACTTCGACTCCGCCACAGCCTACGTGAACGCCATCTTCCTGCCCGTGATCATCATCTCCGGCGTCTTCTACGACGTGAAGAACGTCCCGACGTTCCTGCGCGACATCGCCTCCGCGCTCCCCCTCAAGAATGCGATCGACGGTCTCACCGGAGCGCTCGTCAACGGGCACGGCCTCGCGTACTACGGGTCCTCGCTCGGCGTGATCCTGCTCTGGGCGGCGTTCGCGATCGTCCTCGCCGTGCGCGGATTCTCCTGGGAGCAGACGCGGACGTGAGGCGCCTCGCCGAGGACGTGTTCCTGCTTCAGGGGCGCCCTCCGAACGCGATCAACGTCTACCTCGTCGGCGACGTGATCGTCGACGCCGGCACCCGCCACGCCGCGCGGCGCATCCTGCGTCAGGTGCGCGGCCGCGCCGTCGGCGCGCACGTGCTCACCCATGCCCACCCCGACCATCAGGGCGCCACGCACCAGCTGTGCGAGACGCTCGCGATCCCGCTCTGGTGCGGCGAGCTCGACGCGCCGGCCGCCGAGGACCCGGCGCTCATGCGCGTCGGCCAGCCGGCGTCGATGTTCGACCACTTCATCGATCGCGTCTGGACGGGCCCGGGCCACCCGGTCGCGAGCCGTCTGCACGACGGGGACGAGGTGGCCGGCTTCACCGTGCTGGACACCCCCGGGCACACCGTTGGGCATATCGCGCTGTGGCGCGAGTCTGATCGCGTGCTCATCGCCGGCGACGTGCTCAACGGGATGCACCTGGCCACCGGGCGGCGCGGGTTGCACGAGCCGCCGGCCGCGTTCAGCGCCGACCCCGCCCGCAATCGCGACTCCGCGCGCCGCCTGGCCGAGCTGCGCCCGGCGCTCGCGTGCTTCGGTCACGGCCCGCCCTTGCGCGACCCCGACGCCCTGAGCCGCTTCGCGGCCGCGCTGCCCGTCTCGGACCGATGAGCGGCCACGTCTTCGTGTCGGCCGGCGACGGCCGCTACCTGCCCACCCAGCTCGGCCGTGGACCGTGGGATCCGCGTGCGCTGCACGGCGGCGCCGCCGCGGGACTGCTGACCGGGGCGCTCGAGGCAATGGAGGCCGGCGCGGAGCTGCCGGTCGCACGGCTGTCGTTCGACCTCCTGCGGCCGGTGCCGATTGCGCCGCTCGACCTCACCACGCGGGTGGTGCGCGCGGGCCGGCGCGTCGTGGAGCTCGCCGGCGAGCTGCGCGCCGACGACGTGCTCGTGTGCTCGGCCCGCGTCCTGCGGGTGGCCGCCGCGGCGGCGCTCACCCCCGAGGAGGCCGCCGTGGCCAACGATCCACCGCTGCCGGCGCCCGAGCAGGGCACGCCGATCAGCTTCACGCTCGACGACTCCCCGGCCGAGGGCTTCGGCGCCGCGATGGAGATGCGCTGGTTGGAGGGCGAGCCGGCGCCGGGTCCGGCCGCGCTGTGGATGCGCCTGCGGCCGGCACTCGTGGCCGGCGAAGCGACGACGCCGTTACAGCGCGTCGCCGCCACCGCCGACTTCGGCAACGGCGTCGCGGCACCAGCCCCGTGGGATGGCTTTGTCTTCATCAACGCCGACCTGACGCTGCAGTTGCACCGGCCGCCGCGCGGCGAGTGGATCGGCCTGCGCGCGGGCACGCACGTCGATCCCGGCGGCGCGGCGATGACCGAAAGCCGGCTCTACGACGAATCCGGCTCCGTCGGGCGCTCGCTGCAGTCGCTCGTGCTCGAGCGCCGCGCTGGCTAGAGGGGCCGCGTGCCGCCCGCGATCGCCGGGCGTCAGTTCGCCAGCTCGACGACGTGCGGGAACGTGCTCGACAGCCCCTGGAACGAGGTCTGGCCCTGGCCGATGCACGGCGGGGTGGGCACGTTCCCGTTCGAGCCCGACCCGGCGAGGTCGAGGGCGCTGATCAGCCCGAGCGTGTCCTGCGACACGCTGTCGTTCGGCGGGCCGCTGACCCCGGGCGTCGGGTTGGCGCAAGCCGCCGGGTTGAGCGTGGCCAGGCCGCTGGCCAGTCCGCTGAACGAGCCGGAGGCCGGGTACGCGTTCGTGCGCGTCGTTCCGTACTGCCGTGCCTGCAGGCCGAAGCTCGAGGGCGTGAGTGGGCCGGTCAGCACGCGCGCGTAGTGCAGCGCCGTCGTGAGGTTCGGACTCGCCTGGCCTGGAGTCGTGAAGTCGTTGGTGACCGTGGTCGACGCCTGCATCGCCGTCGCGGCGTTGGCCAGGAAGGCCTCGATCTCCGGCTGGTAGCCCTCGGCGTACGCGATCAGCGGGATGAGGTTGCGCAGCACCGGGCTGAACGCCCCCAGCAACGGCCGCAGCTGGGCGAGCACGCTGTCAAGTGCGGGCAGGCCGGGTTTCTCCGCCGCGGTGAACGGCCCCAGGCCGACGAACAGCCGCTCGAGGCTCGGCGACAGGCTCTCCACGTTGCGCAGCACCGGCGTGAGCGCCACCTCGGCCGGCGCCAGCTGAGTCAGCAGCGGCGAGGTGTTGGCGGCGAACGCATCGAGGTGCACAAACGCCGCCTGCGAGCGCTGTTCGAACGTCGGCAGCAGCGTGAACGCCGCGGCGAGCTCGTTGCTCGCAGCCGCCGTCGCGCCGAACGTGGCGTGCGAGGCCGTGACGAGGTCGCGCAGCTGGTTCTCGCGCTGGGCGAGCGCGTCGAAGACGATGCCGGTATTGCGCACGAGCGCGGCCACCGCGCCGTTCTGGCTCTGCAGCGTCGCCGTGACCGCCTCGAGGTCGTTGACGAACGGGTCGAGCTCGCCGAGCGCGGCGTTCAGGGCCGCACCCCGGCCGTTGAGGCCGGCGGCCTGGGCGACGATCCACGTCTGGAAGGCCGCCCGCGTCTGCGGGTCGAACGTGCGGTAGATCTCGTCGAGCTGCACGCTCGGCGCGACCTGGCCACGGCTCAGGGTCCCGCCCTCGGGGATCGCCGGCGCGCTGCGGCTGCCCGGGTTGAGGTCCACGAACGTCTCACCGAGCAGCGTCTTGGCGCGCAGGATCGCGGTCGCGTCGATGTGCACCGGCGCGTAGCGCGGCTGCATCTGGATCGTCGCCACCGTCTCGCCGTGCGGCGTCGGGTTCAGCACGACGACGGTCCCCACGGGGACGCCGCTGACGCGCACGTCGGCCTGCACGGCGAGCTGATTGGCCTGCGGGAAGATGATGTTGAAGCGGTAGCCCTTCGCCTCGAGCGGCACGGAGCCACCGAAGGAGATCCACAGGAACAGCAGCAGCCCGAAGCAGGACAGGGCGAACACCGCGATGGTGGCGAGACGGCCGACGGACGGGGCGAGCTTCTGCATGAGATCAGTGGCCCGCCGCGGCGCCGGTGGCGTTGAAGTCGCGGCTGGCCGCGCGCGCAGCGGCGCTCACGCCCCGCATGGCGGCGACCGGCAGGTTCTTCGACAGCGTGAGCAGCCCGCCGCCGTTCTTGCACTGCGGGATGTTGAGCTGGTTGATGAACACACCGGCGCTCGGATTGACCTGACCGGTGCCGCAGTCGATCAGCACGCCGGCCGGGGCCACGACGATCTCGCTGCGCAGGAGCGCGCTGCTCGCGTCGCCGACGCTCAGTGCGCTGTTGATGTTGTGGTTGGCCCAGGGCAGGTAGAACAGGTACCCGGGCTTCGTGCTCGAGCCGGTGTTGTAGGCGAGCTCGTTGAGGAACGTCGACAGCACGCCGAAGGCCGACGTCAGGTTCGGCGTCGCCGCGGCGAGCGAGTGCGCGGCCGGCACGAGCGGGGCGAGCGTCGGCTGGGCCGCGCGTACGAACGGCGACAGCTGGTTGGCGATGACCGGCGTCGTCGTCTTGAACAGCGTCTGGCCGGCCCGCTCGGCCGGGGCGAGCGCATGCGCCGTCGGGAGCAGCCCGCCGAGCGCGCTGTTGGCCAGTTGCGCGGTCGTCGTCACCTTGCCGAGCGACGTGTTGATCTCGCTGAGCGCCCCGGGGAGCTTCGCCACCGTCGCGCTCACGTTCGCGTTCTCCTGGGCGAACGTGCCGAACACGGCGTTGGAGGCGCGCACGAGGTTCGCCAGCTCGTCGTCCTTGGTCCCGATCGCCGCGACCAGGATCGCGAGATTGTGCGTGACGCGCGCGATGGCCACACGGCGGGACACGAGCGCGCGGCTGATGAGCTCGAAGTCGCGGGTCGTGGGGTCGAAGCGGCGCAGCGCCGCCGACAGCTCGAGACCGCGACCGCCGAGCCCCTGCCCGGCCGAGCCGATGAGCTCCTGCAGGTAGGAGCGCGTGTCGGCGTCGAGCGACGCCAGCAGCTCGTCGAGATTCGCGTCGGGCGCGGTCTGCGCGATCGGGAGCGTGCCGCCGCTCGGCAGCGCACCGGCGCCCGGAGTGCCCTTGTTGACCTCGATCGTCATGTCCTTCAGCTGGGACTTCGGGCGCAGCAGCATCGTCGCGTCGCGGTAGAACGGGCCGTCGCCCTGGTCGATGTTCATCGACACGACGGCGACCCCGTTGCGCAGCTGTACGCCGGAGATGATCCCGACCTGCACGCCGGCGATCGTCACCGCCTGACCCTGGCCCGGCGTGATCGCCTGGGCCGTGGAGAACTCGGCGTTGACGGTGTAGTAGCTCTTGCCGAGCACGGGCACCCAGCTCGGCACCGTCAGTCCCTCGTGGGAGAGGATGTAGCCGCCGACGAGGGCGGCGATGACGATGAGCGTGACGATCGCCGTGAACGCCGCCGCGCCGCGCCGGATCTGGTCGGCGATCGTGCGTCCCGGGGTGGCCTCGGTCATCGCGCGCTCACCGCCCCGGCCCGTCGGCCGGCCCGTGGGCCGCCGGTCCGTTGAAGTTGGGCAGCTGCTGGGTGTCGCAGGCGGCGTTGGGCTTCAGCGGTGGCTCGACGCCGGGATTCGCCGGGCTCGTCCCCTGCGGGGGCAGCACGGTCCGCACCTGTCCGTAGCCGCCCGGCGGGTCGTTCGTTCCGAACACGCTGAGCGGACCGCTGTTGAAGTAGTTGCCTCCGCCTCCGGCGAGCGCGCGCAGGAACGGCCCGTTGCCGGTGAAGTTCGAGCCGGCGCTGTTGAGGCCGACGAGCGCGTACCAGAGCTCCTGGTAGTTCGGAGCGCCGCTCGAGGCGGAGCCGTCCTGCAACGGGACGTTGCCGGCCGGGATGAGCACGCGCGCGAAGCAGCGGCTCACCGGGCCGAGCTCCTCGTTGGCGAACGTCGTCTGCGCCGGGGCGAGCTGCGCGAGCGGTGGCGCGAGCGCGACCAGCTGCGTGGAGAGGTTGCCGAGCTCGGCCGGGCTCACGAGCACGCGAGCCTGCTTGATCCAGGGCAGCGCGGCGGTGATCGTGGCCGGGGTCTCCTCGGCCGCCGGGATGAGGGCGAGCGCGAACGCACGCGTGTTCGGGAACGAGGCGTCGAGCGCCGCGAACGCGCGATCGGCCGTGGTGAGCGCGCCCGGCAGCTGCGCCACCGCGGAGTTGAGCGCCGCCGACTGCACGGCGAAGGCCTGCAGCGTGACGTCGAAGTTGGAGATGAGCCCCTGCAGCGCGCTCTCGCTCCGCCCGAGCGCGCCGGTGACCTTGCCGAGCGAGGCCACGAGCAGCGACACGTCGTGGGGCTCCTGTCCACTGAGCGCCTGGCTGACGATCGTCGAGTTGCGCAGCGAACGCGGCGAGCGCCGCGCCGCGTCGTTCAGCGCCTGGGCCGCCGTCTTACCGCGCACGATCGGGTCCTGGTTGATGTCCTCGGCCGGCGTCGGGACGTGCGTGAGCGCCGTCCCATAGCTGGCCAGGAGCGCTTGCAGCTCGCTGCGCGTATCACTGTTGAGCGCGCTCAGGACCTGGTCGAGCTGCACGAGGTTGGCCGTCTGGGTGATCGGGATCGTCGCCCCGGAGTGCAGGACGGGCGCCGACGGGCTGCCCGGCGTCATGTCGACGAAGAAGTTGCCCTCCAGGAAGATGCGCGGGCGGATCTTCAGCGTGGCATCGGCGTGCACCGGCAGTGCCCCGTTGTCGAGGCTCATGGTCACGACGGCCACGTGCGTTCCCGGGTAGAGGCCGATCCCCTGGACCGTGCCGACGTTGACGCCCGCGATCCGCACCGGCGAGTTCTTGCCGATGTTGACCGCAGAGGCGAACACGGCCTTCAGCTGGAAGCCGTGGTGGAGCGGATTGCGCTTCGTGAACGCGGCGTAGATCGCGACCACGAGCAGGACGACGACGATCGCGCCCGCCAGCATCGGGCTCATGCCGCGGCGGCGCAGGCGCAGCGGCACCGCGTTGTCATCGGATGCGGCCTTCGATCGGCGCGGCAGCAGTCTCATCAGCTCATCCGTCCGAGGTGGTGAAGTCGCGGTTGCTGTTGATCGTCGCCGCGTGGCCGATCACCGTCTTGCCGGCGTCGTACACCTGGTTGCCGGCCTCGCAGACCCCGGCCGGCTGCCCGGAGCTGGTGACGAACGGGTAGGGCGTCGTGTGCAGATGGTTGAACTGGTTCGTCTGCAGGCGCGCCGGCGTGGTCCCCTTGACCCCGTCGTTGGCCGGAGCCGAGGCGGGCCCGCCCTCGCTGTTGGGCGGCGGCACCGTCGTGGCCGGATTGCCGGGGCCGCCGACCGCCGGCGGGTCGAACGTCGAGTAGGGGAACACCGGGAGGCTGCGCAGCCAGGTGCCGTTGCTCGTGCCCTCGGCGAGCGCGCTCGAGAAGTTGCGGAACACGAGCGTGGGGTAGTTGCACTCGGTCTGCATCGCGGCTAGGTCGGCGACGATCGGCTGCGCGCCGGACAGCGCGATCGTCAAGTCCGTCAGCCCCTGCGTGACGCGCGGATCCTCTGCGAACGCCTGCAGGTCGGCGAGCGTGACGCCGAGCTCGGGGTTGACGGCAGCGGCCGGCGGCAGGTTCTTCGCGCCTGCCTCGACCGCCGGGGCGAGCGCCGGCGCCGCCGTGCGCAGGGCGACCGCGCCCGGCGCCAGCAGCGAGAAGAAGCGGGTGAGCTGGGCGATGAACGGTCGCAGGTAGACGAGCGAGTAGGTGGCCTGGGTGAGCGACGGCGGCCCGGCGTCGGTGGCCGCTCCGATCGACGGCGCGACGCCGGCGAGCGCCTTGAACGTGGTGTCGAGGTAGATAAAGACCTGCGCGTTCTCCTGGGCCACCGGCGCGACCTGGCTGTTGGCCCGCTCGAGCGCGGTGAACAGGCCGCCGAGATGCGTGTGCGGCGCGGCCAGCGTGCGGGCGAGCGGCTCGAGGTTGGCGAGCGCGGGAGCGAGGGTCGAGACGGTGTCGTTGAGGTTGGCGCCGCGCCCGGCGAACGCGTCGCCGTATGTGGCCAGCGCCGTCTGCTGACCCGCGCGCACGGCCGGGGTGAAGATGTTCAGCACCTGATCGATCTCGACCGGTTGCGGCGCCGCCGCAGCCAGCGGGAGCGTGCCCCCCGGAGGGAGCTTGCGCGATGAGGTCCCGGGCGTCAGCTCGAGGTACTTCTCGCCGAGCGAGGAGCGATCGCGCACGATCACCGTCGTGTCGATCGGCAGCTCCTGGAGGCGCTTCTCGAGCTTGAGGTGGATGATCGCGTTCACCGCGCCGGTGTGCGGATCCTGGTGCGGCGACTCGCCGGCGACGGTGCCGACGCGCGTGCCGCCGATGCGCACATCGTTGCCGATCTGCAGGCTGCTCGCGTCGGGCACCTGGATGTTGATGTTGTATGTCGGCACGAACGGCAACCCGCTGTTCGCGTTGTAGGAGAGGAACACGGCGACGATCACGACGAGGGTCGTGACGGCGCCGATGAGCAGCGGCGAGCCGGCGAGCGAACGTGAGGAGCGGCGGTTCATCCGGCCGGCACCTCCGACGGCGAGCAGTCGAGCGTGCCGCCCTCGGTGTAGGGGGCCGACCCGTCGGCGGGTGGCGCCATGGCGGCACCCGGGCAGCGCTTCGTCTGCCCGATCTGCAGGTTCGCCTGTCCGGCCACGGGGTTGGTGGGCACGAGCGTGTTGTTGCCGTTCGCCGCGAAGTCGGCGAAGGCCAGCGAGGTGTCCGCGTAGTGCCCGTTGGCGTCGAAGTAGGCGCTGGCCTGGCCGAACGAGCGCAGCGCCCCGACGAGATCGGGGGCGTACGGCCGGATGAAGGTCGTGATCGGCGTCGCCGCCTGCAGGGACGCGATCGCGTCGGGGGCGGATCCGCTGACGGCGCGCTGGAGGGCTGGAAGGTCGCGCGCGGCATCGGTCAGGTCGTTGTTGGGGCCGGGACGCGAGATCGCCAGGCTGAGGTTCGTCACCGGACCCTGAGCCTCGATCAGCAGTGGGTTCAGCGCGCGCAGGAACGTGGCCAGCTGGACGGTGTTCGGCTTGGAGACGTTGACGAGCTGGGTCAGGGCGTCGAGCGTCGGGTTGAGGTTGGCGAGCGTCGTGTTGCCCTGCTGCAGGGTGGCCGGCAGCTGGCGCAGTCCGGCCTCGAGGGCGGCGTTCTGCGCGCCGATCGCGCCGAACGTCTGGTCGGCGTTCTCCACCAGCGAGCTCAGCTGCGGGGCGCGGGCGGCGATCGCGGTGACGGTCTGGGACGTCGCCACGACGAAGTTCGTGAGCGCCGCCTCGTCGAGGTCGAGCTCGGACAGCAGGTGGTCGGCGGCCGACAGCGCCGGCGAGAAGTAGGGGATCGACTCGTTGATCTGGCGCGACACGCCGGCGTACTGGACGGCCGAGCCCTGGATGACCTGCTGCAGCGCCCGGCGCGTGGCCGGGTCGAGCGTGTCGAAGATCTCATCGAGATCGACGATGCCGGTCGTGGCGGTCGTCGGCAGGGTGGCGCCGTCGGGGATCTCCGGTGCGCTGTTCGGTCCCGGCGCGAGCGAGATGTAGCGGTTGGCCACGCCGGACAGCGACGGTGAACGGATCTGCGCCGTCGTGCCCTCGTGCAGCGGCGCGATCGGCGACGAGACGTTGATCGTGATGTCGGCGAGGTTGTTCGGCGAGAGAGAGATGTCGGTGATCGAACCGATGGGCACGCCACCGACCTGCACCTGGTTGCCCTTGACGAGCTGGCCGGCGTCGGTGAACAGGAGGTGATACGTGCGCGAGCCGTTGGAGCTGAGCACCAGGTAGGCGACGACGAGTACGACGATGAGCAGCATCGCCACGACGAGGCCGCGAGCCCAGCTGCCGCCGCCCGAGCGACCGCCGCCACCCCCGCCGCCGGACGCGCCGTCGCCGGGCGGCTGCGGCGGTCCTGGAGGCCGGACACGAGCGGCGGGTGGTGGAAGAGTCGTGCTCATCGATCAGTGGCCGAGCAGGTAGCTGAGGAGCGTGTTCGTCGTGCCAGACGAGGAGCTCGCGGGATTCGAAGCGGCGCCGCCCGCGGTCGCTGCACCGCTCTCGGACGCCGCGGTCGCCGACGACCGGCGATCCGCCACCGACGACGCATGGGCCGACGACGCATGGGCACTCGAGGCCGGCGTCTGGAAGTTCGCCGAGCAATCGCCGGCCGGCGTGATGTCGTAGGTGATGCAGTCGCCGACGATCACCCCGAACGTCCGCAGGTAGTGCCCATCGGCGTCGAATCCGTTGGTCGCCAGCGAACCGCGGAAGATGAAGTCGAGGATGTCCTTGAGCCCGTTCTGCTTCTGCACGCTCTGCAGCAGGGCCGCCGTGCTGTGGGCGAACGGCTGCGCGGCCGTGCCGAGCGCCGCGAGCTGCGTCGCCACCGGTTTCGCCGCCTCGATCTGGGCGACGCCCGGCTGCGCGACCTTGCCGAGGCTGGTCAGGTACGCCGTCGAGCCGTTGGCCAGCGGCGCGAGGTTCTCCGCGACTGTGTTCACCTCGGGGGCCGCCGCGGCGAGGTTGCCGAGCACCGGGTTGGCCTGGTCGGCCAGCCCGCCGAGCTCGCGCAACGTCGGGGTGAGCGCGTCGAGGAACCCCGGCAGCTTGGCCAGGACCTGGCCGAGCGCCGCGCGGTGCTGCGCCTGCTCGGTGGCCACCGTGTTCGACTGCGCGATGAAGTCGGCGACCTGCGCGCGACTGGCGGCCAGCGGCGCCACGACGGCGTCGGAATCGGTGGCCAGCGAGGCGAGCGTGTGGTTCTCCGACGCCAGGATCGCCAGCACGCGGTCGAGGGCCGCCAGCGTCGGGTTGGCGCGCTCCACGACCTGCTCGAGCGCCGTGCCGTTGCCGGCCAAGCCCGCGCCGAGCTCGTTGACGATGATCGTCAGGCGCTGGGCGTAGGGCAGGCGCGCGATGTCGCCGATGAGGTCGAGGCCCACCGGGCTCGACGTGTTCGTCACCGGCAGGTAGTGCTGGCCAGCTCCCGGCTGGCCGTTCGGCACCACCGGCAACGGCGGGGGCTCGGGCGCGCCGACGGTCCGCGGCTGGGTCGGCGTGCACTCGACGAACACCTCACCGATGAGCGCCTGCGGACGCACCGTGCAGCTCGCGTCGGTGCGGAAGTCCTGGAAGCCGGGGTTGGTGATGTCGAGCACGACGGCCGCCTTCTGAGCGGGCGTCACCGCGAGCGCCCCGACCGTGCCGACGTTCACCCCGGCGATCCTCACGTTCTCGCCGGGGATGACGTTACCGGCGTCGTCGAAGATCGCGCGCACCTGGTAGCCGCCGCTGCTCGACCCGCACGCGCTGAGGCCAACCGCGAGCAGGGCGGCCAGGAGCGTCCCGAGGGCGAGCCCGAGTCCGCGACGCAGTCGCACGCTCACCCCCGGCGCTGCGGCGTCTCCGCCGGCGCCTCGATAACGGCCTGCGGCGCCGGGTGCGCCGCTCCGAGGACCGCGATGTTCATCGCCGGCGACAAGCAGGGTCCCTCGGTGGCCCGAGTGGCCCGTCGCGCGCCGCCCCGTCCATGTCGTATACGCGCCCGGCCGGCGTGGCACATCCAGTGCACGCGAACTGCGACCGGTGAGCGCCCAGTCCCCTCCTCATCATCGCTTGGAGCCTACCGACCCGTTATCTCGGAATGTTCAGTTGGTATTAGGCGTCGCTTGTCCGGCCGTGACCGGGGCGCGAATGCGCGTCGATGTCCCTTTCACCGCCGAGGCTCGCGACCCTCCCGCGCGGAGGTGAAGTTCGACACCGAACGGGTGGCGGTCCGAGGTGCAGGGGAGGCAGCTCCGGTCGGCAGCGCGGCCCTCGCGCCGGGGTGTGCTCGATTACCCCCGACCGGCGGGCCCAAGGGAGCACACCCGCACGGCGAGAACCGACGGCCGCCGCTCCGCGCCGGGGGGTGTGCTCGATTACCCCCGGCCGGCGGGCCCAAGGGAGCACACCCGCACGGCGAGAGCCGACGGCCGCCCTGCGCGACCCCCACACACTCACAGTGTGCTCGATTACCCCCGGCCGGCTCAGCCGCGCCCCGCGCCCGCACCGAGCCGTCCGGCGGGCGACACCGCCCGCCGGCCCCTACGCCAGCACGGCCTCCGCCACGCGCTCGCGATGCTCGGCGGCCGAACCGTACAGCCGCGCGTTGACCCACGCCCGCTTGAGGAAGAAGTGCAGGTCGTGCTCCCACGTGAACCCGATCCCGCCGAGCACCTGGAGGGCCGACGCGGTCACGCGCGCCCCCGCGTCGGAGGCGTAGGCCTTCGCGCTCGCCGCAGCGAGCGGCAGCGACGCCGGCTCGTGGTCGGCGGTCCAGGCCGCGAAGTAGGTGGCCGAGCGCGCGCTCTCGGTCTCGAGCAGCATCTGCGCGCAGCGATGCGAGACGGCCTGGTGCACGCCGATCGGCTGCCCGAACTGTCGACGGTCCTTCGCATAGGTGACCGCCTCCTCCATCATGTGCTGGGCGATCCCGACCGATTCGGCGGCGAGCGCGATCGCCGCGCGGGCCAGGCCACCGGCGACGTCGCCCGGCAGGGCGTCACCGGCGTGACCGCCGTCGCGCGGGCGAGCCGCACCGAAGCGCCGCGTCATGTCGATCGTGTCGACCGCGGTCAGCTCGAGCGCCGACGCGTCGTGGACGGCGCCAGCGCCACTCGCCGCGTCGACCAGCACCACGAACGACGCGCCCACGGCATCGGGCACGAGGCCGGAGACGCCGTCGCGCGCGATCCCGAGCGTGCCGCGCAGCGACCCGTCGAGCAGCGGGGTCAGCCACCGCTCGCGCTGCTCGGCGCTGCCGGCGTGCTCGAGCATCAGCGCCGCCGCCACGCTCGAGAGGAAGGGCAGCGGCGCGAGCGCATAGCCGAGCTCCTCCTGCAGGATCGCGAGCTCGACGAGCCCGAGACCCTGACCCCCGTGCTCCTCGGCCACTGCGATCCCCGGCCATCCGAGCTCCACGAGCTCGGCGAGCAGCTCGTTGTCGTACTCGCCGCCCTCGGCGAGCGCCCGCAGGTTCTCGGGCTTCAGTCGCGCGCCGAGGAGATCGCGCGCCGTGCGCTTGATCGTCTGCTGATCCTCGTTGAGGTCGAAGTTCATAGCCCGTGCCTCCATCCAGTCGGCGTGTCCGTGACGTCGCGCGAGCGAAGCGAGGCGGCCATCCGGGCTCGCTTGACCGCGGCTTCGCCGCTCACTGTCCCCCTCCGCGTCCGGCCCGCGGGAGCCCCAGCACCCGCTCGGCGATGATGTTCTTGAGGATCTCGGTGGTCCCGCCCTCGATCGAGTTGGCGCGGGCGCGCAGGAAGCGGTAGGTCCACTCGTTGTCGGACCGCAGCGCGTCCTCCCCGAGCACCTCGGTCGCCAGCTCGGTGAGCGCCTGGTTGGTGTCCGACCACTGCCACTTCGGCAAGGAGCCCTCCGGCCCCGGCACACCCGTGCGCATCTGCGAGGACAGCCCGCGCAGCGCATTGAGCCGCAGGTTCTCGGTCTCGATGTGCAGCTGGGCGAGACGCTGGCGGATGACCGGGTCTCCCGTGGCACCGCGCTCGCGGCAGAGCGCGATGAGGTCGTTGAGCGAGCGGCGCACCGCAACCGCGGAGGCGAACGCGAGGCCGGCGCGCTCGTGGGCGAGCGTCGTGATGGCGACGTTCCAGCCGTTGCCCTCTCCGCCGACGACGTTCTCGACCGGAATCCGCGCCTCCTCGAGGAACAGCTCGTTGAACTCGGCCTCGCCGGTGATCTGGCGCAGCGGGCGCACCTGCACGCCCTCCTGCTCCATGTCCATCAGGAAGTAGGTCAGGCCCTTGTGCTTGGGCGCGTCCTGGTCGGTGCGGGCGACGAGCATGCACCACTTCGCCTCGTGGGCGAGCGTCGTCCACACCTTCTGCCCGGTCACCAGGTACTCGTCGCCGGATCGCACCGCGCGGGTCTTCAGCGAAGCGAGGTCCGAGCCGGACTCCGGCTCGGAGAAGCCCTGGCACCAGATCTCCTCGCCCGACAGGATCGGCGCGAGGTAGCGCTCCTTCTGCTCGGGGGTGCCGTGGTGGATGACCACCGGCCCGCCCATGACGAGACCGAGCACGTTCGCCGGCGACGGTGCGTCGGCGCGCGTGAGCTCCTCGTTGAAGATCGCCTGCTCGATGAGCGTCGCCCCGCGGCCGCCGTACTCGTGCGGCCACGACAGCCCGGCGTACCCGGCCTCGTTGAGCTCGCGCTGCCAGGCGCGGCGGAACTCGAAGCCGTACTCGTCGCCCTTGGGCTCGGGACCGGGGTGGTGCGCGGCGAGCCACTCGCGCAGCTCGTCGCGGAACGACTGCTCGGCGGACGTCAGCGTCAGATCCATGCCCTGCTCCTCGTCTGCTCGGGTGGGCGCGACAGCCCGGCACGCTACCGATCGGAGCGCGGCGGCGCGCGTGCACGCCACGGCGCCTGCGAACCGGCGATGATGATGGTGTGAACTTCCTCCACCGCCAGGACCTGCAGCTGGTGCTCGCGCGCAACTTCATCGCGGCCACGCTCACGCCCGCGTTCGTCACCGATCCCGAAGGCGTGATGGTCTTCTTCAACGAGGCCGCGGCTCAGCTCATCGGCCGGCGCTTCGAGGAGAGCGGCCGCCTCACCCGCGAGGAATGGAACGAGATCGGGCCGGTCGACGAGGCCGGGCATCCGATCGCGAGCGGCAACCTGCCGCTCACCATCGCATTGCGCGAGGGGATCCCGGCCTTCGGCCGGTTCCGCATCAAGACCGATCGGGGCGCGCTCGTGGAGGTCGAGGCGAGCGCCAACCCCATCATCGGCGACGATGTGTTCCGCGGCGCGATCGTGAGCTTCGTCCCGGTCTGGGACGAGGGCGATCCGGCGCACGAGCTCGCCGTGAGCGCCCACGACGAGGCGTGCTGAGCATGCGGGTGACGCTCTGCGGCGTCCGCGGCTCGATCCCCACGCCCGACGCCGACAAGCTGCGCTACGGGGGGAACACGGCGTGCGTGCTGCTCGAGGTCGAGGGCGGGCAGCTCATCCTCGACGCCGGCAGCGGAATCCGCAACCTCGGGGCGCGCCTGTTCGGGCTGCGCGGCGAGGTGCACATCCTGCTCTCGCATCTGCACCTCGACCACATCATGGGCCTGCTGTTCTTCGCGCCGTTCTTCGACACCGAGGCGCAGGTGACGGTCTGGGGGCCGCCCGGCACGTTTCGCGACCTGCGCCGCCGCCTCGCCCGTTACCTCTCCACCCCGCTGTCGCCGATCGAGATGCGCGACCTGCCGGCCCACGTGCGCTTCAGCGAGGTGCCGAGCGAGCCGTGGCGGCTGCTCGGTGCCGAGTGCCGCGCGGCGTTCGTCACCCATCGCGGTCCGACGCTCGGATACCGGGTCACCGAGGCCGGCCACAGCGTCTGCTACCTGCCCGATCACGAGCCGGCGCTCGGCGCCGACCTCGAGCGCATGCCGCTCGAGTGGATCTCGGGGGCCGACCTCGCCGACGGCGCCGACCTACTCATCCACGACGCCCAGTACACCGAGCCGGAGTACCGCGGGACCGTCGGCTGGGGCCATTCGACATTCGAGGACGCGCTGCGCTACGCCGATCGCATGAGCGCGCAGCGCCTGCTCCTCTTCCACCACGATCCGACGCACGAGGACGAGCTGCTCGACCGCCTGTTGGAGCGGGCGCGCGACGTCTGGGTGCAGCGCGGTGGAGATGCCCGGCAGGTCGAGATGGCCGCCGAGGGAGCGAGCATCGCGCTCTGACGCGCCCGGCGCTCGGCGCGTCGGGAGACGGAGGAAGGGCCCTTCAGCCGCTCGCCGCGGCGAGCGCGCTCAGCTCGTCGGCGCTCAGCTCCACGGTGACCGACGCAACGAGCTCGTCCAGCTGCGAGGCCGACGTCGCGCTCGCGATCGGCGCCGCCACCGTCGGCTGCGCGCGCAGCCAGGCGAGCGCGACGGCGGCCACCGGGACGCCATGCCCGGCCGCGACGCGATCGAGCTCGGCGAGCACGGCCCAGCCGCGCTGGTTGGCGTACGTATCGAGCACGCCCTTGGCCCGGCGGCTGTCGACCTCGCCCCCGTCGGGGCGGTACTTGCCGCTCAGGAAACCTCGGGCCAGGCCGTAGTACGGCACGCAGGCGAGCCCATGACGCTCCCCCACCGCGCGCAGCTCACCCTCGTAGCCATCGCGGTCGAGCAGGTTGTAGTGGGGTTGCAGCGCGACGTAGGCGGCGAGGCCCTCGCGTGCCGAGACCGCCAGCGCCGACTCGACGCGGTCGGCGGCGAAGTTCGACGCGCCGATCTCCCGGACCTTGCCCTCGCGCACGAGCTCGTCGAAGGCCCGCAGCGTCTCCTCCTGGGGCACCTCGGGATCGTCGCGATGCGCGTAGTACAGATCGATGCGATCGGTCTGCAGGCGCTGCAACGACGCCTCGGCGCCGCCGCGGATCACCGCCGCCGACAGGCCGTTGGCGGTCGGCAGCATCCCGACCTTCGTGGCGATCACGACCTCGTCGCGGTTGCCGCGGGCGGCCATCCAGCGCCCGATGATCGCCTCGGACTCGCCGCCGCTGTTTCCGCGCACCCAGGCCGAGTACACGTCGGCGGTGTCGATGAAGTTGCCGCCCGCCGCCACGTACGCGTCGAGCACGGCGAACGAGCCGGCCTCGTCGAGCGTCCAGCCGAACACGTTGCCGCCGAGGCAGAGCTCGAACACGTCCAGTTGGGTGCCGATTCGCGCTGTCATCGTCGTCCGATCCTGCCACATGCCGGGCTAGTGGTACACATACGCCGCGCCTGCGCGCTCCCAATCGGCGCCGACGGTGAGCAGGACCTCGAGCATCGCCTCGGCCGCCGGCGCGCGGTAGCCGGCGGGGAGCGCGGCGACGATCTTGCGCACCGGCGCCCGCGATCCGAGGGAGCGGATGACGACATCCTCTCGGGCGGCCCGGGCGGCCAGGTCGGGGATCAGCGCCACGCCGACACCGGCGGCCACGAACCCGAGAATCGCGTGGTAGTCGTCGTTCTCGAAGGCGATGTGCGGCTCGAAGCCCGCCGCGTGACAGGCGCGCTTGAACATCCGCGCGTCGGGGCACGTGGTTGTCGTGCCGAGCATCCACGGCTCGTCGGCGAGGTCGCGCAGGCGCACCGTCGAGCGCTCGGCCAGACGATGGCCGCGCGGGATGGCCACGTACATGGGGTCGTCGAAGAGGTGAACGCGCTCGATGGCATCGTCCCCGGCCTCGCCCTCGTTGCTCAGTGCGATGTCGAGCTCACCGCAACGGAGGCGAGGCAGCGCTTCCTCGGGCTCGAGCATCTCGACCACGAGCTCGACGCCGGGGTAGACGTCGCGGAACCGCGCGATCGCCAGCGGCACGATGCTCGCCGCCGCCGAGGAGAACGTGGCCAGACGCAGGCGGCCGCCCTCCAGTCCGGCCACCGCGCGCAGTTCGGTCTCGGCCTCCTCGAGCTGGGCGAAGATCACCTCGGCGTGGCGCACGAGCACCTCGCCCGCCTCGGTGAGTCGCGCTCCCTGGGCCGCCCGGTTGACGAGCACCGTTCCCGACTCGGCCTCGAGCGTGGCGATCTGGCGAGACACGGCGGGCTGCGTGTACCCGAGCGCGTCGGCCGCTCCCGAGAACGAGCCGTGCCGAGCGACGGCGCGGAGCACGGCCAGACGGGCTACGTTCAGCATTACCTCAAGTTATACCCGATGCGCACGATCCCTATTTGTGTTCATGCCGCGCGCGCATCAAAATGATACGCATGACGAACCTCGACAGCGCCATCACCATCCGCCTCGCGCGTGTCGGCGACGGGCCTGCGTTGCGCCGGCTCGCGGCGCTCGACAGTGCCGAGGTCCCCGCGGGCGAGCTCCTGCTGGCCGAGGTCGAGGGCGTCCTGCGCGCCGCGCTCTCGCTCAGCGAGGGCACGTCGATCGCCGATCCGTTCGCCCCCACGGCCGACGTCGTGGCGTTGCTGGCAGCGCGAGCGCAGGCGGCGCGCGCGCACCCCCGGCGATGGGCCCGATGGCGCCCGTCCCTCGAGCGCGTCGGCAGTCGCCTCGCGTCGGGCGCTTGACGGCACCGAACGCGCGCAGGTCGCGCTCGCCGAGCACCGCCCTTGCCACACTGCATGGCGGTCTCACGGACGCGCACCCTCGCGCGTTTGCTCATCACCCCGTGCGTCATCCCCGCCCGCAACCCTGGCTGCCCGGCTTCGTGGCCCTCAGCGCGATCTGGGGCGCCAGCTTCCTGTTCATCAAGGTGGCCGATCGCGCCCTGCCGCCCACCGGCGTGGCACTCGGGCGTGTCGCCGTGGGTGCGCTGACGCTGCTGGCGATGCTCGCCGTTCAGCGCCGGGCGCTGCCGCGGCAGCGGTCGACCTGGGGCCACCTCGCGGTCGTCGCCCTCATCGGCAATGTGCTTCCGTTCTCGTTGATCGCCTACGGCGAAACCCAGATCTCATCGATTCTCGCCGGCATCTGGAACGCGACCACGCCGCTGCTCACGCTGCTCGTCGCCATCGTGGTGCTCGGCGAGCAGCCAACCCGCACGCGTACGGTCGGCCTGGCGGTCGGCTTCGCCGGGGTCGTGTGCCTGCTCGGCCCGTGGTCGGGGGTCAGCAGCGGCGCCCTGGAGGGCGATCTCGCCTGTCTGGCCGCGGCGGCGTTGTACGGCGTGGCGTTCCCGTATACGCGCCGCTACCTGAGCCCGCTCGACCTCCCGGCCAGCAGCCTGGCCGCCGGCCAGCTCATCTGCGCGAGCCTCGAACTGGCGCTGCTGGCGCTCGTGATCGGCGGCGGCGTCGGTCACGTCGATGCCGCCGTCCTGGGCTCGGTGCTCGCGCTCGGCGCGCTCGGTACCGGAATCGCCTTCGTGCTCAGCTACCAGGTCATCGCGCGCGCCGGAGCGACCACCGCGTCGACCGTCACCTACGTCGTTCCGCTGTTCGCAACGGTCCTCGGCATCGTCGTGCTCGGCGAACGGCTGACCTGGAACGAGCCGGTCGGCGCGGTCATCGTGCTGCTCGGCGTCGCCGTCTCCCAGGATCGCCTGCCTTCGCTGGAGCGTCTGCGCTCCGGCGGCGCAGCGGCCCCGACCGAGACGGCGGGCTGATCTCCGGCGTGTTCCGGCGACCGACGACGAGCACGCTCGCGCAGCTGAGCCTGCTGGCCATCACCGCGATCTGGGGCCTGACCTTCGTGATGGTGCAGGACGCGATCGCGCGCACGCCGGTCCTCAGCTTCCTCGCTCAGCGCTTCCTGCTCGCCGCCGCGCTCGTGTCCGTGCTCGCCGCGCGCCAGCTGCGCCAGCTCTCGGCCGCCGGCTGGCGCGCCGGCGCGACGATGGGCGTGGTCCTGACCGCCGGCTACGTGCTCCAGACGTACGGACTGGCCCACACCTCGGCCGCGCATTCCGGCTTCATCACCGGACTGTTCGTCGTCTTCACGCCCTTGCTGGCCGCCCTGGTTGCGCGGCGGCGCCCGAGCGGCCCGACGATCGCCGGCATGACGCTGTCGCTGGCCGGCCTCGCGCTGTTGTCGGGCAGCGGCGGCCAGCTGCACCCGCTCGGAGACGCGTTGACCCTCGGTTGCGCGCTCGCGTTCGCCGTGCACATCCTCGTCACCGATCGCGCCACGCCCCACCACGCCACGAGCGCGCTGCTCGCAGTGCAGCTCGGGGTCTGCGGTGTGGCCTGTCTGGTCGCCGCCCTCGCGCAGGGCGAGCTGCGGGCGCCGGGCTCTGGGACGGTGTGGCTCGCGCTGCTCGTCACGGCGATCCTGGCCAGCGCGCTCGCGTTCTTCGTGCAGACCGCTGCCCAGCGCCACGCTCCGCCCGAGCGCGCCGCGCTGATCATGGCCGCCGAACCGGCCTTTGCCGGGCTGTTCGCGTACGTGCTGAAGGGTCAGCGGCTGTCGCTCGGCGGATGGGTGGGGGCGGCCTGCATCCTCGGCGCGATCCTGCTCGTCGAGCTCGTCCCCCGCCGCCGCGGCGCCCGTCCGCCGACCCCCGAGGGCGCGCTCGCCCCGCCGCCGGCGGATGCCGAGAGCACGATCGTGGTGCCCACTTGAGAGTCTCGGCGCGTTGCCATCATCATCGGTCGTGCGCGCCCTCGGACGACTGTCGCTGTGCCTGCTCGTCGGAGCCTCGTGCGGGCTCCTCGGGGCCTACGTCGGGCTCGCCGTCGCCGGCTCATCGGTGCAGCAGACCGCCGCGGCACGGGCCACCGTCACCGTCAAGGTGGGACATCCCGCCGGACTGACGCTCATCACCGACTCGCCCCCCGCCGAACTGTCGCTCGATCCCTGGACGGTGCCGCTCGTGGTCGACGTCACGGCGACCGAGATCGATCCGGCCACCGCCGTGCGCGCCGTCGTGGACTCTGGCACGCGCGCGACCCTCGAGCAGCAGAGTCTCTCCGCCCTCGTGAACGCCGGCGAGCATGCGGCGCTGGCGGCCCTCGCCGGCGCGCTCGTGCTCGGACTGATCGGCGGCATCGCCACCGCCATCCTGACCGGCCGCCGGCGCCACGTGCTCCTGGTCGCCTTCGTCGCGCTCATCGCCGCCGCGACCCCGGCCGCGATCGCCGTCGCCCAGGTGGCGAGCCTCGGCACCAGTGCGCTCGCCGCCCCCACCTGTTCGGTGACCCCCCAGCTCTCCGTCGCCGACGCGGCGCGCGCCGCCGAGTCGGTGCAGACCAACCCGACGCTGGCGCGCAGCGTCGCCATCGAAGCGGCCTGCTCGCCCGGATTCCAGGCCGCCGTCGCCCAGGCGCTCGCGCACCGGTAGGGCGCCCGGCGCACGCGCCGCCCCAGGGGACCCGCGGCTCGCGGCGTGGCCGTCGTGGGCCACCCTGCAATCGCCGCGCTCGACCCTAGATTTGATGAGAGATTTCCTTCACTTGGGCCTGAGCGACCGTGCGGCAAGGTATAAAGACAGCCTTGACGACCGTTGACCGGCGGCGTTCGTGGGATCGCCGGGAGGGGTCGGTGCGCTCTCGATGACCATGAACACCGCCACGTCCAGCCGCCGCCTCGAGCTCCCGGCCACCGCCACCGGAGCGTCGCGATGACCGCGGCGCGGGCGGCGCGACTCGCGCTCGGTCTGGCCGCGCTCGCCGTGATCGCGGCCGCGGTGCTCATCCTCGCCACGCACGAAGGCGCGTCGCAGCTCGGCGCCGGTCAGGCGGCGGCCGCCACCACCACGTCGACGTCGACATCGGCGCTGCCCCCCACGCGCCTGACCAAGCTCCCCCACCGCACGATCATCAACGGCATGTCGCCGCTCGTCGTACGCCTGAGCGGCGCGCCGGCGGCGACCTCGCCGCGGCCGTGGCTGTCGCCGAACGTCAACGGCACCTGGATGACGATCAACGACGAGGAGGTCTTCACGCCCGCCTCGACGCTGGAGCCGTGCAGCAACTACTCGCTCACGATCCCGGCCGGCACGACCGCCGTCGCCCACGCGGCCTATGGTCGTCAGCGCACGATCTCTCTGCAGGTCGATTGCCCGTCGGTTCGCGGCCTGCAGGTCGCGCTCGCACGCCTGAACTATCTGCCCGACCACCTGCACCCGCACTTCGGACGCCCCCAGCACCGCGGGCCGTTGACGCGCACGCAAGCGGCGATGCTCGCCTGGGACCCGCCGAGCGGGCACCTCGTGGCCGAGTACCCCAACGCTCCGCCCGTCGAATATGGCAACGGCGCGGACGGGCCGACCATCGGCGCGCTGGAGATCTTCCAGGCCGACCATGGGATCAACGCCACCGGCGTGCCCGACACGCGCACGTGGGAGTCGCTCCTCGCCGCCGAGACGCGCGACCGCCGTAACGCGAGCCCCTACACCTGGGTCACCGTGACCGAGTCGATCCCCGAGACGCTCGAGGTGCACCGCGACGGCCACGTCGTGCTCTCGTCGCCGGCCAACACCGGCGTGCCCGGCGCGGCGACGGCGCAGGGCGTGTTCCCGATCTTCTCGCGCTTCGTCTCGACGACGATGACCGGGACCAACCCCGACGGCAGCCACTACAGCGATCCCGGCGTCCCGTGGGTCAACTACTTCAACGGCGGCGATGCGGTGCACGGCTTCCCGCGCGGCTCCTACGGCATCGCCGCAGTCCGACGGCTGCGTCGAGTTGCCGATCTCGACCGCGGCGCAGGTGTACCCGATGCTGCGCATCGGCGACATCGTCTGGGTGCAGTAGAGCGCTCGCGGCCCGCGGCCGCTCATGGGGGTGGGACAAGGCTGCCGTTGCGCTCGCACAGCAGCCCGTCGCGCACGAGCGAGCGAGCGGCGTCCTGGTCCTCGTGCACGGTTACGGCCTGACCGCCCAGCGCGGCGCGTAGCAGCCGCCCCCGGCGCTCGCGTAGCGATCCGGCGTAGGGCGCCTGGCGCGGTGACCGCGGCGCCGGATCGAAGTCGCCGGCGCTCGCCACCAGACAGCCGTCGTGCAGCGGACACGACCGGCAGGCCGGCCGCGCCGAGCACACGCGCTGGCCGAGCTCCATGACCGCCTGGCCGAGCCGCCAGGCGTCGCCGTCCGTGCGCAGGCCGCCGGGGAAGCGCCGCGCCAGCACCCGGTTGACGTTGGCGTCGCGGGGCAGCACCGGCTCCTCGTAGGCGAAGCAACGCACGGCCGCCGCCGTGTACGGACCGACGCCCGGCAGCTCCGCGAGGCGGTCCGCGGGCGGCCAGCCGGCGGCGCGGATCTGGCGCGCGGCGCGGTGCAGGTCGCGGGCGCGGCGCGGATAGCCAAGGCCATCCCAGGCGCCGAGCACCTCCGCCAGCGGCGCCCCCGCGAGCGCCTCGACCGTCGGCCAGCGCTCCATCCAGCGCACCCAGTAGTCGGCCGCGCGGCCCACCTGCGTCTGGTGGCTCATGACCTCGGCCACGAGCACGGCGTAGGGGTCGCGCGTCGCCCGCCACGGGAGCGCTCGAGCCTCGGCCCGCCACCAGCCCAGGAGCGCTCGCACGGCGGGGTCGTCCCGGCCGGCGGGGACGCCGCGACGGGCAAGAGCGGCGTGCAGGCTCGCCGCCGCGCCGGGCAGTGGCCGCAGCCGGGCGAGCTCGCTCGTCGCTACCCAGCGCCGCGCCAGCTCGCCGGGTCGCCGCGGCCGGGGAGCGTCGTCGAGCACGAACGGCGTCAACGCGAAGCCACCGGCCTCGAGCCGCAGGTCGAGCGCGACCAGGCTGGCCGGCGCGGCGACGATCCCCGTCTCCTCGGCGAGCTCGCGCGCCGCGGCGGCAGCCAGCGATTCCCCGTTGCGGCGCTTTCCTCCCGGCAGGGCCCAGCCGCCGGCGGGCTGGCGGACGAGGAGGACCCGCTCGCCGCGCAGCGCCACCACCGTCGCCACCTGGATGCTCACCACGCCACCGTACGCGAGACGGCGGCCCCGTCGGGCTGAGGCTTTCTCGACTCTTCACGATTCGTTCACCGCGGCTGCGAGCATCGTCGTCACGGGCCCGCGAAGCGGCGGTGCCGCCGTCGGTCCGGTTAAGCTTTGTTGGTACTGCGTTAGCCAGACCGCAGCGCTGTCGGGGGTGAGCAGCGGGCGGTGACGGACGCGCGTAGGCGACCTTCCCCGTCGGGCAGCGTCGCTGCGGGGTCCACTATCGATGCGGAGAAGTCACCTCATATCGCTCGTGGCCGTTGCGTGCCGGGCGGCGACCGTCGAGTGATGCCGGCGCTGCCGACGCGAGCCCGCGCCTCCGCGACGGGTGCACGGTGCCCGAACCGCAGCACCGTCGCGTGCGCGGTTGCAGTGGCGGTCACGGCCCTGGCGGTGGCCGGTTGCGGTGGCGGCGCCCGACACAGCGCGTCCGGAGCGAACGCCTCGGCGGTGGCCGGCGGCACGGCTCCGTCGTGTCTGCCGGCGACGCTCGATCACAGCGCCGCCCTGGCCGGGACGTCCGTCGCTGTCTCGCCGGCACCGGGAACGGTCACGGCGAATCCACGCACGCAGATCAGCTTTCAGGGCATGCCGGCCGCGGACATCCATGCGATCTCCGTCGTCGGCTCGAGCAGCGGTCGTCACTCCGGTCGCCTCCAGGGTTATTCGCAGGGGGACGGTGGGAGCTTCCTGGCCACTACGCCGTTTACTCCCGGCGAGCACGTGCTCGTGCGCGCCGTCATCGGGGCCAAGTCGGTCGACTTCGGCTTTCGCGTCGATACGCCGTATTCGATCGCGGCAATCCCGTCGTTCAAGAATCTGCCGGCGGCGCCCGCCGACTATCAGAGCTTTGACACCCTGCCCGGCGTCCAGGCTCCGTTGCTGACCGTCACGGCGGCGGATCGCGATCCCGGGGCCGGGGACATCTTCGTGACCAACGGCCCCGGGGCAGGCCCCTACGGGTCGCTCATCTACACGCCGCAGGGCCGTCTCGTCTGGACCCACCAGCTCTCGGGCGGCGACGCCGTGGAGAACCTCAGCGTCCAGCCCTATCAGGGCGAGCGCGATCTGACCTTGTGGCAGGGCCGCGTGCTCGACCTCGGCTTCGGCCTCGGCGAGGACGTCGTCATGAACTCCCACTACCAGACCGTCGCCACGGTCCGGGGCGGCAACGGGCTGCAGGCGGATCTCCACGACTTCCAGATCACGCCGCACGGCACGGCCTACATCACCGCGTACAACCTGATCCGCTGCGATATCTCGTCGGCCGGAGGGCCGCGCAACGGGGTGATCGTGGACACCGCCGTCCAGGACATCGACATGCAGACCGGGCTCGTGCGCTGGGAGTGGCACAGCCTCGACCACGTCGCTGTCAACGAGTCCGAGACCTCGCCCCCCACGAGCACTCCGTGGGATTGGTTTCACCTGAACTCGATCGATCCGCAGCCCGACGGGAACGTGTTCGTCTCCGCGCGCAGCACCTGGGCCAGCTACCAGATCCAGGGCGGCCGCGGCACCATCCTGTGGCGCCTCGGCGGCCTGAAGAGCTCCTTTGAGATGGGGCCGGGCACCCAGACCGCGTGGCAGCACGACGGCCGCATACTTCCCGACGGGGATGTCACCCTGTTCGACGACGGCTCCAACCCGGCCGTGCACTCCCAGTCGCGTGCCGTGCGGATCGCGCTGGACTTCGGCACGCATACGGCCGCGCTGCGCGCGGTGTACACGCACGCCGGTCCGCCGCTCCTGGCCGCAAGCCAGGGCAACGCGCAGACGCTGGCGAGCGGGGCCACCGTGGTGGGCTGGGGCGGGGTGCCGGCGATCAGCGAGTACGCCCCGAACGGCTCGCTGCTCTTCGACGCCCACCTGTCGTTCGACCTGATCTTCTACCGGGGCTTTCGCTTTCCGTTGGAGCGGAACGCCCCTGACCCCGCCCGCGGTGCTGGCCAACCTGAACAACACCGGCGAGGAGACGATCGTGGACATGAGCTGGAACGGCGCCACCGACGTGGCTTCCTGGCGGGTGCTGGCCGGCAGTCGTCCCGGCTCGCTCGGAGCGCAGGCGACGACCGGGGTGAGCGGCTTCGAGACCTCCACGATCCTGCCGCGGAAATACGCCTACGCGGCGGTGCAGGCGCTCGACTCCGCCGGTCGGGTGCTCGCGACTTCGGACCCCGTCGCGGTGAGGACGTATGCGGCCTCGCTTCCGAGGAGCTCGACGTCCGGGTGATCGCTCCGATCAGTAGCCGGGGGCCTTCGAGGCCGGCTTCTTCGCGCCTGGATGCGTGCTCGTGGTGATCGTGCTGCTCCGCGAGGTGCTCGAGGTGCTCGTCGAACCGTTGCCACCGCATCCCGCCATCACGCAGGCGACCGCCGACGTGGCCACGAGGCTGCGCGCGGCGACCTTCAACGTTCGACCCATCGACCGGTCTCCTATCATCGCTAACAGACCCGGTGCCCAACCCTACCAGGCGTTCGCGGCCCCGATCCGGCGCCGCGGCGCGGCTCGTTCGGGGCATGCTTCCGGTCCAGCGCAACCTCGGAATCCGCGTCTGGGCGCCCCGCCAACGGATCTCATGCCCACGCCAGCCCCGACAACAGCCGACCGGAAAGGGCCGCCGAGAATGAGCGTGACGGCGTGAGCATCGAGACGCCGGCCAGGCCGCAGGCCGACGAGTCGCGGCCGGTCCACAGGCGGCTCCGCTCAGGCTCCGGATGGCTGCTGGGCGTTTGCTGTGTGGCGCAGTTCATGGTCATCCTCGACCTGAGCATCGTCAACGTGGCGCTGCCCTCCATCCAGTCGGCCCTCGGCTTCTCCTCGCCAGACCTGCAGTGGGTCGTCAACGCCTACGCCATCACCTTCGCCGGCTGCCTGCTGCTCGGAGGCCGCGTGGCCGATCGCTTCGGGCAACGCCGGGCGTTCGTCGTGGCCCTCATCGCGTTCGGGCTCGCCTCGCTGGCCGGCGGGCTCGCCCCGAGCGCTGACGTGCTGATCGCCGCTCGCGCGGCGCAGGGCCTCGGCGCCGCCCTGATGGCGGCGTCGTCGCTGGCCATCATCACCTCGTCGTTCGAGCCGGGCCCGAAGCTCCACCGCGCGATCGGCACCTGGGCGGCGATGAACGGCCTCGGCGGCGCAGCCGGTGTGCTGCTCGGGGGGATCATCACCGAGGCGCTCACCTGGCGCTGGATCCTGCTCATCAATCCTCCCATCGCCTTGGTCACCGCACTGCTGGGATGGGCGGTCGTACGCGATCGCCGACGCACGAGCGGTCAGGCACGCTTCGACATCGCCGGAGCGGTGACTTTGACTCTGGGCCAGATGGTGCTCATCTACGGCGTGGTGGAGGCGGGCCTGGTCGGCTGGCACGCGGCTCGCGCGCTTGGCGCGATGATCGCCGGGCTGGCCCTGCTCGCGGCGTTCGTCGTGATCGAGGCGCGAGTGGCGTCGGCGCCGCTGATCCCGTTCAAGGAGCTGACCAAGCCTCTGCGGATGGCCAACAACATCGTGCTGTTGTTCAGCGCGGCGCTGTTCCCGATGTGGTTCGTGAGCTCCCTCTACATCCAGCAGGTGCTCGGGCTCTCGCCGCTGCGCACCGGTCTCATCTTCCTGCCGATGACGCTGACAATCATGGTCGTTGCCTCGCGCGCCGGTCGGCTCGTTGGCCGCTTCGGGGTGCGCGCCGTGCTGGGCAGCGGGCTG
Organism: uncultured Solirubrobacterales bacterium; assembly: GCA_963819075.1. Classification (GTDB taxonomy): domain Bacteria; phylum Actinomycetota; class Thermoleophilia; order Solirubrobacterales; family Solirubrobacteraceae; genus CAVQBJ01. Next base: position 54,362 of record CAWFUP010000006.1, on the reverse strand, counting down.
ATCATGATGACCGCCGGGATGCTGCTGCTCGCGAGGATAGGAGCGAGCGGCAGCGCGGTGGTCTACGTGATGATTCCCGGCTTGCTCACGGCGGCGGGGATCGCGATGTCGATCGTGCCGTCGACGATCGCCGCCACCCAGGGTGCGAAGGAGGGCCAGAGCGGTCTCGCGTCTGGCCTCGTGAACACGTCGCGGCAGGTGGGCGGCGGGCTCGGGCTCGCGGTCCTCATCACGCTGGCCACCCAGCGCACCAGCCACCTCATCGGCTCCGGCGTCGAGGTGCCCCAGGCGCTGACCGATGGGTTCCGCCTGGCGTACCTCATCGGTGGCGGCTTGGCCGCCACCGCGGCCGTGCTGACGTTCACGTCGCTGCGCACACCCGGCGCTGGCTCGGGACTGGCGGGACGGCGCCTGACGGTCGGGGTGGGCATCCTCGTCGCCGCCTTCGTCGCGATCGATGTCGCGTTCGCGAACTCCCACGGGGCGCCGATCGGGGCCTACACGACGGATGGCGCCTACACCTTCGTCACCGCGCCGTCGCTGCATCCACCCAAGCTACGAACCGACGCGCCCACGATCACCGGCAAGCTGACCCCGGGCTTCATCTTCACCGCGAACTTCTACGACCTCAACAATCCCCCGCTCGTCGGCCAGAGCGGTCCGCTCATCCTCGACAGCCGGCTACAGCCGGTGTGGTTCACTCCGGTGCCCGAGGACGTCGTCGCCTCCAACCTGAGCCTGCAGACCTACGATGGTCAGCCGGCGCTCGCCTGGTGGCAGGGGCAGGTGACGAACACGGGCGCGACGATCAGCGGCGAGGACGTGGTCGTGAACGAGCACTATCGGCGGGTCGCAACGCTGAGAGGCAAGGACGGCTGGAAGATCACCCTCCACGAGCTCGTGATCAGCGGCGACGATGCCTGGGTGACCGCGAACAAAGACGTCTCGATGGACCTCTCGAAGTACGGGGGCGCCTACAACGGGTCGCTCGAGGACTCGGCGGTCCAGGAGTACAACCTCAAGACCGGCAAGCTGCTGCGCAGCTGGGACGCGCTGACCCACATCCCGCTGAGCGATTCCCAGGCCACGCTCCCGACCAACGGGTTCCCGTGGGACGCCTACCACGTGAATTCGATCCAGCTCGTCGGCAACGGAACCTTCCTCGTCTCGATGCGCGACACGTGGGCCGCCTACCTCGTCGATTTCAGCACGGGCAGGATCCTGTGGACCCTCGGCGGGAAGCGCTCGAGCTTCACCCTCGGATCCGGCGCGGCGTTTGCCTGGCAGCACGACGTCAACCTGCAGCCCGACTCGACGGTCACGTTGTTCGATGACCACTGCTGCCAGCTCACCGGCGGCGGCACCTACGTCCCGGCGAGCGCTCCGTCTCGGGGGCTCGTGCTCAAGCTCGACCCGGGGGCGCGCACCGCGACACTGGCAGCGCAGTACGGCACCGACTTCGGCCTCAACTCCGACTACATGGGCAGCGCGCAGCCGCTGCCGAACGGCAACCTGGTCGTCGGCTGGGGATCCAGCCCCTACCTCTCCGAGTACGGTCCGTCGCACCGGCTGCTGCTCGACGGTGTGTTCCCGGGCTCGGACCTCTCCTACCGCGCGATCGTAGAGCGGTGGGTCGGGCTGCCGCTCTCACCGCCCGCAGGCGCCGCGCGGCGAACGGGTAACGGCGCGACCGTCTACGCGAGCTGGAACGGCGCCACCCGGGTCGCCTCGTGGCGGGTGCTGGCCGGAGCCAGCCCGAGTCGGCTCTCCGTCGCCGGGCACGCCGCGCAGTCCGGCTTCGAGACGGCGATAGCCCTGCCCAAGGCCAATCGAACCTTCGAGGTTGAGGCGCTGGACGCTCAGGGCCGGGTGATCGGAACGTCTGCGCCGTTCGGATCCCGCGCGTGATCTGGAGGATCTTCGTTGGATCTTGCCCACAATCGATAACAATGTCTAACAATGGTCCGTAGCCCAAACGTCACCTGGCAATCGGGCGGTCCCGCTCGCGCGCGCCGCTGGCAGGCCGTCGATGGGTGCGGCGCGACGGTGTGGTACACGGGCCTCCCCTCCGCGGGCAAGTCCACGGCCGCGGCCGCGCTCGAGCGGCGACTGATCGACGGCGGGGTCAACGCCTACCGGCTCGACGGCGATAACCTGCGGCACGGAATCTGCGGGGACCTCGGCTTCACGCCGAGCGATCGGGCCGAGAACGTGCGGCGCGTCGGCGAGCTCGCGCGGCTGTTCGCCGACGCCGGGTTGGTCGCGATCGTGTCGCTCGTGTCGCCGTACGCGGCCGGCCGCGAGGAGATCCGGACCTGCCATGAGCGCGACGGGCTGCCGTTCGTCGAGGTCTACGTCAAGACGCCACTGCCCGTCTGCCAGGCTCGCGACCCCAAGGGGTTGTACGCTCGCGCACTGGCCGGCGAGCTGCCGGGTTTCACGGGAATTGACGATCCTTACGAGCCACCGCGATGCCCCGACGTCGAGATCACCCAGGAGCACGACCCCGAGGCAGCCGCCGATTCGGTCTTGCACGCGCTGGCCGCGCGCTGCCCGGGAGTCACGCAACGCCTTGAGCAGTCCGCCGCCACCGCCCGATCCGTGCTGCCGATGCCCCGCCACGCCGCCGCCGGCGGCATCGACGAGTAGTCGCGCCACTGCCCGCGGGCGCCTGCGCGCGGCCGCGATCCGCTCGACGGCGGCACTCGTCGCCCTCGGTGCACTGCTCGGAGCTCCCGCGAGCGGCGCCGCGGCGGCGGGCGGTGCCGCCCCGGCGTGCGTCGCATCGCAGCGCAACGCCTCGGCGGCGCTCGCCGGGGGTGCTGTGACGGTGTCGCCGATGCCCGGATCGCGCGACGCGTCATATCTGACGCAGATCAGCCTCCTCGGCCCGGCGGCCCGCGAGCTGAGCGTCAGCTCGGTCACCGGCTCACTGAGCGGTGCGCACGCGGGCCGCCTGCTCGCCTACTCGCAGGGCGACGGCGCCAGCTTCGTGCCCGCCACCCCGTTCCGCGCCGGCGAGGTGGTCACCGTGCGCGCGCAGCTCGCGCGCGGCGGCCCGCCGATCCCCTTGACCTGGAGCTTCACCATCGCCCAGCCCCTGCAGAACTCCGGCGGTGGCGGCGGCTCGAGCTCGTCGCCGCCGAGCGGCCCGGGACGCGCGACGTTCCAGCACTTCGTCTCGAGCCCCGATCTGACACCACCCCCGGTCGACGTGACCAAGCGCTCGAGCGGCGAACCGGCGGGTGACCTGTTCCTCGCGCCCTACAGCGGTCCGGGGCGCTATGGGCCGATGATCGTCGACGGCAGCGGCCAGCTCGTGTGGTACAAGCCGCTGGCCGTCGGGGCGCGCGCCGCCGACTTCCGCGTGCAGCAGCTCGACGGCCAGCCGGTGCTGACCTGGTGGCAGGACCCGCTGTTCGCCGACGGGAGCCGCGCGTCGGGGATCGTGATCGCCGACTCCTCCTACCGGGACATCGTGATCGCGCGCGCGGGCAACGGCTACCAGGCCGACCTGCACGAGTTCCAGATCCTCCCCCAGGACACCGCCGTGCTCACCATCTACGCGGGGATCCGCTGCGACCTGACCGCGGTCCGCGGCCCCGCCGACGGCGCGCTCGCGGACACGCTCATGCAGGAGATCGACCTGCGCACCGGGCTGGTCCGGTTCGAGTGGCACAGCGTCGACCACGTCCCGCTCGCCGACTCCTACGCCTCGCCGCACCCCGGGAACGCGAGCCTGCCCTACGACTACTTCCACATCAACTCGATCGACCCCATGAGCGACGGCTCCTATCTCGTCGACGCGCGCAACACGTGGGCGGCCTACGACGTCGATCCGGTGACCGGCCGCGTGCGCTGGGCGCTCGGCGGCCGTCATTCGAGCTTCGCGATGGGACCGGGCACCGAGACCGCCTGGCAGCACGACGCACGCCGGCTCCCCAACGGAGACTTCTCGTTCTTCGATAACGGCGCGTCGCCGCGCGTGCATCCGCAATCGCGGCTGATCGTCCTGGCGCTGAACTTCGCGACGCGCACCGCGCGTCTCGTCTCGAGCTTCGAGCACCCGACTCCGCTCGTAGCCGGCAGCCAGGGCAACTTCGAGCCGCTTCCGGGGGGCGACTGGGTGACGGGATGGGGACAGGTCCCCTACTTCTCGCTGTTCAACGACGCCGGAGCGCTGCTCTTCGATGCCCACCTGCCGCCAAGCTACGAGGACTACCGAGCGTTCTGGTCACCGTGGAACGCAACGCCCACCACCCCGCCCGCGGTCGCCGAGCGGGCCAGCGCGGGCGGAGGCGGCGCGACCGTGTACGCGAGCTGGAACGGCGCCACGAACGTCGCCGCCTGGCGCGTGCTCGCCGGGGCATCGGCCACGACGTTGGGGGCGAGCGTAACGGCGGCGCGCACGGGCTTCGAGACGGCGATCGCCCTTCCGACGTCGGCCCCGGTGGTCGAGGCGCAGGCGCTCGACGCGCAGGGACGGGTGCTCGGCACCTCGCCCCCCACGCACCCCTGAGCGGGCACGGCCCGCCGGCCCCGTTAGACTCCGCTGCCGTAGGCGGCAGCAGGCGCGGAGGGCGCCGCGGCCGGCATCAGCCGATCACCGCGACAGCACGCGACCCTCCCCCACCGATCCGGGCGGCCCCGCCGCCACGACCACGTCGACGACCGCGCTCGAGCAGCTCCCGCTACGCGAGTGGACAGGGCACGTGATCGTGTGCGGGCTCGAGGGCGTCGGGCTGCGCACCGTCGAGCAGCTGCGGCTCGCCGGCGTGCCCGTCGTCGTCCTCGATCACCAGCCCGACCCGCGACTGGCATCGACCGTTCGGGCCTGGGGCGTCCCGCACCTCACCGAGGACGCCCATGACAGCGCGCACCTGGCCGAGGCCGGGATCGCCGGGGCGCGCGCGGTCGTGTGCACGGAGGCGAGCGACCTGCGCAACGTCGAGACCGCGCTGCTCGTGCGCGACCTGCGCGAGGACGTCGCCGTCGTCGTCCACGTCGATAACCCCGCCGTCGGCCGCGCGATCGAGGACGCGACGGGCACCGGAAGCGTGCTCGACGTCGCCGGGCTGTTCGCGCCGGCGGCGATCGGGGCCTGCCTCGGGCGCAGCACCCACGACATCCTCATCGGCGGGGAGCGCTTCGTCGCCGCCGAGGTGGTCGCCGCAGGCCCGGGAACGCTGCGGTCGCTCTACGGCGACCTCGTGCCCGTCGGGATCATCACCGCCGACGAGGAGTCGCTCGTCGTCTGTCCCGGTCGCGACCACGAGGTGCATGGCGGCGACCGCGTGACCGTGCTCGGCACGCCGGCCGAGCTGGCGGCCGTCGCCGGCCTGCGCACCGGGCGCCATCGCCGCCGGCGCTCGGCCGGCCGGCCGCGGCGCGCGGCGCGAGCTCTCTCCGGCGCGATGGCCAACAGCGCGGACCGCGCCCTGCTGACGGCCATCGGGCTGGCCGCGCTCCTGCTCGTCGTCTCGACGATCGTGCTGCACTTCGGCTACCGCAGGGCCAACGGCGGCATGCTCGGGATCGAGGACTCGATCTACTTCACCGTCGAGACCGTCGCCACCGTGGGCTTCGGGGACTTCTCGTTCGCCGGGCAGCCGGCGTGGCTCGAGGCCTTCGGGGTCGGGCTCATCGTCGCCGGCACGACGCTCGTCACCACCGTGTTCGCCCTGTTGACGAACCTGCTCGTGAGCCGTCGCATCGAGCAGCAACTCGGGCACGGTGCGATCGGCGGCATGGAGGGCCACGTCGTGCTCGTCGGGCTCGGCGCCGTCGGGCTGCGCGTGCTCGAGGGCCTGCGGGCCGAGGGCAGCGAGGTCGTGGCCGTCGAGTACGACGAGGGCAACCGCTACATCGCGCACGCTCGCGCGCTCGGCGTGCCGGTCGTGATCGGCGACTCGACGCTCGGGCAGACGCTCGCTTCGGTCAACCTCGCGCGCGCCGGCGCCGTGGCGATCCTCACGAGCGACGACCTCGTCAATCTCGAGACCGGCTTGGCGGTCCGCGACGCGCTCGGCACCCGCTGGGAGGACGTGCCGGTCGTGCTGCGCGTCTTCGACCGAGCCCTCGGACACCGCCTCGAGAAGACGTTCGACTTTCACCACGTGTGGTCCACCGCGGCCCTCGCGGCGCCCTGGTTCGTCGGCGCCGCGCTCGGCCTGGAGGTGCTCGCCACCTTCTATGTGCGCAACCAACCGTTCCTCGTCGCGCGGCTGACCATCGGCCGCGACGGCGAGCTCGTCGGCCTGGCGATGCGCGAGCTCGGCGCGCGCATCCGCGTCGTGGGCATCATCCGCGCCGGCGCCGCGCGCCTGGAGTACCCGCCGCGCCGCGATACGCGCTTCTCGGCCGGCGACACCGCGTTCCTGATCGGGCCCTACGAAGAACTACTGAGCGTGCTCCGCCGGCAGCGGTAGCGGCGGTCCGAGCGCAGCGGCGGCGGCGAGCCGCGCCCGCTCCTCCTCGCTGGACTCGAGCGCCCGGATGAAGATCGACAGCGCCGTCCCGAGCAGCGGCGCCGCGACGGCATCGGGATCGGCCAGCGTCAGCATCGCCAGGCCGACGCTCAGCCCGAGCGACACGTTGGCGCACCCCTCGATCGCCTCGGGCACGATCGGCAGGCCGGCGTCGGCAGCGCTGTCGGTCGCGAAGCCCACGAACATCGAGCGCAGCGCTTCCAGGCCGGCAGCGAGGCGCTCGCGCAGGCGAAGGTCGCGCTGCGCGTGCACCCACAGCTCGACGAACAGCCGGAACGGATCCGGTTCGGCCCGCAGCTGCGCGATCCACACGTCGCTGCCGGGGATCGGGCGCTCCCAGCTGCGTTCGGCGCGGTCGATGAGCGCGATCTGCCCGGCGATCTGACTCGTCAGGTACTCGTCGACGAGCGCGACGAGCAGGTTCTCCTTGCTGCCGAAGTGCCCGTAGACCGCCCCCTTGGTGAATCCGGCCTCCGCGGCGACCTCGTCGAGTGTGGCTCCGTTGAACCCCGAGCGCGCGTAGACCCGCGCGGCCGCGGCGAGCAGCCGCTCACGCGTCTGCTCGCCTCGCTTGCCGGCGCCATCGAGCTCACCACGCGCCATCGCGCGCCTCCCTGCAGCCGCCTTGCAAAATATACTCGCCGGTATATATACTCATCGGTATATCGGACTCTAGCGGAGGTGCCCGAATGCCTGACCAGCTTCCCCCCGGACCGCGCCTGCCCTCGACCGTTGCAGACGATCGGCTTCTGGAACCGTCCCACCGCGTTCCTCGAGCGCTGCCGGCGCCGTTACGGGTCGCGCTTCACCGTTCGCCTGCTCGGCTCGCCGCCCTTCGTGATGATCTCCGAGCCCGACGAGATCAAGCAGATCTTCCAGGCGCCGCCCGACGTGCTGCATCCCGGCGAGGGCGCGCGGATCCTCGAGCCGATCGTCGGCCGCCACTCGGTCATCCTCCTGGACGAGGCGCCGCACCTCGAGCAGCGCAAGCTGCTGCTGCCGCCGTTTCACGGCGAGAGCATGCAGCGTCTGGCCGCGGTGATGGACGAGATCACGGCCGCCGAGGTGGCCGACTGGCCGCGCGACGAGCCGGCGGCCCTGCACCCCCGGCTGCAGCGCCTGACGCTGGAGATCGTCCTGCAGACCGTGTTCGGGCTGCGCGGCGATGCCCGTCTCAGCCGCCTGCGCACGCTGCTTACCGACGTCCTCGCGTTCACCGAGAGCCCGCTGTCGGTGATCCCGTCGCCCGGCGGCCCGATCGAGCGCCTCGGTCCGTGGCGGCGCTTGCGACGCGCCATCCGTGAGGCCGACGCGCTCGTCTACGAGCTGATCGACGCGCGCCGGCGCGAGGGCGGCGGCGGGGACGACGTGCTCGCGTTGCTGATCGGCGCGCGCCACGACGACGGCACGCCGATGGAGGCGGCCGAGATCCGCGACGAGCTCATGACCGCTCTCGTCGCCGGGCACGAGACGACGGCGTCGCAGCTCGCCTGGGGCTTCGAGCGCCTCGCCCGCGAGCCGGTCGCCTGTGCACGGCTGACGCGCGAGCTCCAGGACGGCGACGGCGACGAGTACCTGACCGCGACGATCCACGAGATCATGCGCTGCAAGCCCGTGCTGCCGAACGCCGAGCCGCGGCTCGTCAAGGAGCCGATCCGGATCGGGCCGGTCACCTATCCGGCCGGCGTCGTGCTGCTTGCCAACGCCTACCTCGTGCACCACGATCCGGCGATCTACCCGGACCCCTATGCCTTCTCGCCCGAGCGCTTCCTCGAGCAGGGTCCCGGCACGTACACGTGGATCGCATTCGGCGGCGGGCGGCGGCGCTGCCTCGGCGCGAGCTTCGCACTGCAGGAGATGAAGATCGTCCTGCGCGAGGTGCTGACGCACTGCGAGCTCGCTCCGGCCTCCGCGAGCCCGGAGCGCACGCGCCGTCGCAGCATCACGATCAGTCCGGCGCTCGGCGGTCGCGTCGTCCTGCACGACCGCGCCGCGCAGGCTGAGCGGACCGCCGAGCCCGCGCTGAGCGCGGCCGCCTGATCGCCGACCTCAGTCGCCGAGCGCGCGGCGGCACACGCTAGCGTCCGCGGGCGTCCCCTGTTCCCGAGCCGTCGAGCGGTCCGGCGGCCACGGCAGCAAGCAGCTCGGCCAGCGGCCCCGGCGCCGAGAACATCGCCCAGTGTCCGGTCGCGATCTCGTGCAGCTCCCATCCGGGCTCGGCGAACACGGCGACCCGCCGGTCGCCCGCGTCGATGAGCGAGCGCAGCGTGGCCAGGTTCATGCCGCCGGCGCTCGCCACGATCGCCACGCGGCGAGCGCTGCCGGACGTACTCGTCGCGAGCCGCAGCGGCGACGTGAACGTCGCGTACGGATGCGGACTGCCGCGCTCGGCAATGAGGCGGAAATGGGCATCGTCCAGCCCGCTCGCGCTCCCGTAGACGCCGCTGGCCAGCGTCTCGCGGTCGGGGACGGGCCAGCGCCACCCATCCCCGTTCTCCTCGGTCTCGCGACGCTGGCGCTCGCGCAGGTCGGCCGGCTGCAGGTCGACGATCGCCCGCCCATCCGGCGCCGGGCCGGTGTCGAGGTAGACGAGGGCGTGCAGGCGCCGGGCCTGCCGCGCGGCGACGCCGGCCACGACGATGCCCGCATAGCTGTGACCGACGAGGACCGCGTCGCGCAGGTCCTCGCACTCGAGCAGGTTGGCGACATCGGCGATGTGCGTCTCCAGCGTGACGTCGGGCCGCGCGAGATGGTCGCGCTCGCCGAGGCCGGTCAGCGTGACCGGGTACACGTCGTGGCCGGCCAGACGCAGGGGACGTGCGACGTCCTGCCAGCACCAGCCGCCCAGGCAGGCGCCGGGCACGAGCACGATCGGGCGCAGGCCGGAGTCAGCCGTCATGCGCGGCCGGCGGCGGGTCGCCACCACCCTCTCCGTCTGCGAGCCACGCGAGCACGGTGGCGCGATCGAAGCGCCACTCCGAGCCGAAGCGCCGCCCGGGCAGGTCGCCGCTCACCGCCCGCTCGAGCACCGCCGCGGTGTCGACACGCAGCAGCGCGGCGAGCTCATCGAGCGTCAGCACCTCCGAGGCGACGAGGGGCTGCGTTTCGAGGATCTCGGCGTGACCAACCTCAAGGCGATCACCGATCAGCTCGCTGACGAGCTGCTGCTTGCGGCGCCCGGTGGCATCGACGAGCCGGTCGAGCGCATTTGCCTGCGCGCGCGGCAACCGAACGTAGAGTGGGACGCGGTCTTGGGCCATGGCCACATGCTAGCACTAGATATATACCGCTATCGCAGCCCTCACTATTCTGGCTGGCGTGCCGCCTCCCGAGGTCGAGATCAAGGTTCGCGACGACGGCCCGTACAAGGTGACCGGCCCGGTGCGGATCATCGATGTCGACGGTAACGAGTTCGACCTGCCCGACGGCGACGCCGTCGTGCTCTGCCGCTGCGGGCAGTCGCGCACGAAGCCCTTCTGCGACGCCTCGCATCGCGACGCCGGCTTCTGCTCGCGGGCGCGGGCGCGAGCGGGCTGACGCCGCAGCGGCGCGGGTTTGCACAACATCCGTCGAGCAGCCCTGCAGCATTGAAGCTAGGGGCCTCCGGTGGCGATGAGCTTCACATGCGTAGCGATGTGCAGGCACTACGCGCTGGGTCGCTGCTGTGCCGCGGCGATGCCGAGCGCGGCCGCCTCATCGACATGAGCCGTCGCCTGAGCGGCGCCAAGCGTGGCGCCACGCTGGCCCTGGCGATCGCCGTGATCATCGGGATGCCGACGTTCGGGTTCTGGTACTCCGTCCCGCTCGCGCTGGCCGGCATCGCGTTCTGGATCGGCCAGGTCCGCCTCGACTACGTCCGCCGCCCCGAATACGTACTGGCCGCGAGCTGGGTCTTCGCGCAGCTGATGTTCGCCACCTCGGTCGCGATCGCCCACGGCCCGCGGCTGTACCTGCTGCCGATGTTCCTGCTGCCGCTGCTGCTGTGGAGCGTGGCCTTCCCACCGGCCGCGGCCGCGGCCGCCGTCGGGATCAGCGCAGTCGTGATGACCGTCACGGCGCTGCTCACCGACCCGCAGACCGTGCTCCACACCCCGTTCTCACTCATCTACGCCCTGACGGCCGTCGTGGCCGCTTCGATCCCGGCCGCCGCCGTTCGCGATCTCGACGCACAGTCGCGCCAGACGGCGGTCGTCGACCAGCTGACCGGACTGCTCAACCGCGTCGCGCTCGAGTCACGCATCGCCGAGATCACGCACCAGACGATTAACACCGGCCGCCCCGTCGCCCTCATCCTCGGCGACATCGACCACTTCAAGTCGATCAACGACACCCACGGCCACGCCCGCGGCGACGAGGTGCTGGCCGAGGTCGCTGCGCGCCTGTCGAGCACGGTCGAGCAGGAGCCCGTCTACCGCCTCGGAGGCGAGGAGTTCCTCGTGCTGCTCGCCGACGTCGACCCGGTCGAGGCGCAGAACTTCGCCGAGCGTCTTCGCGCCTCGGTACGACAGAGCTCGATCGGCGACCTGCGCGTCACGATGTCCTTCGGCGTTGCCTGCTCGCCGCCCGACGAGCCGCTCGACTACGAGCAGCTGTTCACGCGCGCCGACGCAGCGCTGTACCGCGCCAAGCGCGACGGGCGCGACCGGGTCGCCGGCGCGGCGGCGTCGTCCGCGGAAGCTCCGCCACCCGAGGCCCCAGCGAACGTGCTCGCCTTCGAACGCCGCCGCCCCAAGCGAGGCGGCGCGCCGGAGGAGATCGCCGAGGAGCCGGTCCACGCGCCGACGCGCGAGCGGCTCTCCGAGGAGCGCGCCGAGACCGGGAGCTGGCTCGTGCGCGACGAGGTGCAGCGCGAGCACCTGCTCGACCTCGGACGGCGCATCCGCCAGCGCAACCGACCCGCGTACATCGTCACCTTCGGCTGCGTCATCGGAGCCGCCTCGACGTACGGCTGGATCACGCTCGTCGCCCCGCTCCTCGCCGCGATCGCGTACAACATCGTCGAGGATCGGCTCGACCGCTTCCGCCGCCCGGAGTACGCGCTCGGCGTGATGTGGCTGGTGACGCAGGGGGCGAACGCCATCGGCATCGGCAGCGTGCACTTCTCCTCCGCCTACCCGCCGCTCTACGCCGTCCAGCTGATGGTCATCATGACCATCGGCACGAGCGCCGTGTTCCCGCGCCGGGGCACGATCATCGGCGTGTCCTTCGCGGCCTTCTTCACGATCGCCGCGGGCGTTGCCATCAACGCGTCGCTCGCCGCCGCGGATCCCGGGATCATCGCGATATCGGCCGCGATGGTTCTGTCGGCCGGCCTCATCGGGTCGGCGGCCGGTCGCTCGGCCGTCGACCATCGCGGGGCGGCGGTCGTCGACCCACTCACCGGCATGCTCAACCGCGCGGCGCTCGAGGCGCGCGTGGCCGAGCTCACCCATCACGCGACCGCCGTCGGCCAGCAGGTCTCGGTGATCATCGCCGACCTCGACCACTTCAAGTCAGTCAACGACACGTACGGCCACGCACGCGGCGACGAGGTACTGCAGTCGGTCGCCTACCGGATCCGTAAGCACCTGCGCGCCTTCGAGTCGGCCTATCGCGTCGGCGGCGAGGAGTTCGTTGTGCTGCTGCCCGGCGTCACTGTCGACGAGGCAGAGGGCATCGCCCACCGGATCTGGGAAGCCGTGCGTACCGAGCCGATCGGCGAGCTGCCGGTCACGATCTCCCTCGGCCTGGCGGCCTCGGAGGCCTCGGAGGCCTTCGACTACACACGCGTCTTCGACGAAGCCGACGCGGCGCTGTACCAGGCCAAGCACATCGGCCGAGACCGCGTGTGTCGCAGCGACCTGCACGAGCAGGCGCTCGCGGCGTAACGGCACCGCTGGTACACCGGTTCCAGTGGCCGGGGCGGCGCGCCCCGTACTCTGAACGGACGGCGCCACGGAGGCGAGCGGTCAACCAACCCCCGACTGATGAGGAGTGGCATGCGACAGCGCAACGTCGGCACGCTTTCGGTCAGCGCCATCGGACTCGGATGCATGGGCATGAGCTTTGCCTACGGAGCCCCGCAGGACGACGCCGGCCTGGCCACGATCGAACGCGCACTCGCGCTCGGGGTGACCCTGCTCGACACCGCCGACGTCTACGGCCCGGAGTCGAACGAGCGGCTCGTCGGCCGAGCGATCGCCGACCGTCGCGACGACGTCGTGCTGGCGACGAAGTTCGGCAACGACTGGCACGGGGCCGAGCGGCGCATCAACGGCCGGCCCGAGTACGTGCGCTCGGCCTGCGAGGAGTCCCTCGCGCGCCTCGGCCTCGAGCACATCGACCTCTACTACCAGCACCGCGTCGACCCGAACACCCCAATCGAGGAGACGGTCGGCGCGATGGCCGAGCTCGTCCGCGAGGGCAAGGTCCGCCACATCGGCCTGTCCGAGGCCGCCCCGGACACGATCCGCCGCGCGCATGCCGTCCATCCCATCACCGCCCTGCAGACCGAGTACTCGCTCTGGACCCGCGACGTCGAGCGCGAGATCCTGCCGACCCTGCGTGACCTCGGGATCGGACTGGTCGCCTACAGCCCGCTCGGACGCGGCTTCCTCACCGGGACGATCAACTCCACCGACGACCTGGCCGAGGGCGACTGGCGCCGCGGCGTGCCGCGGTTCCAGCAGCTCGGAGCCAACCGGCGCATCGTCGAGGCGGTGCGCGAGCTGGCCGCCGAGCGAGAGGTGACTCCCGCGCAGGTCGCTCTCGCCTGGGTACTCGCGCAGGGCGAGGACATCGTGCCGATCCCCGGCACGACCAAGCCGCACCGCGCGGAAGAGAACGTCGCCGCGCTCGACCTCGTGCTCGCGCGCGAGGAGCTGTCGCGGCTCGACGCCGCGGCGCCGCCCGGGGCCGCCGTCGGCGAGCGCTACCCGACGGCGATGATGGCCAGCCTCGACGGCTGATCGCGCCGCCGCTCAGCGTCCGAGCGTGCGCTCGATCTCGTACGCGCGAGCCGGAAGGGCGCAGACGAGCGTGCGCACCTCGGCCAGGGCCGCGCGCAGCGGCGCATCGCCGACCTCGACGGGAAGCATCGAATCCTGCAGGTCGGCGAGCCCCGCATCGGCCGACGCGAGCGCGTCGACGGCGCTGTCGATCGTCCCCCGCGCACCCCCGGTGGTGAGCCGCGGCGACGGCCGCTCGAAGGCGCGCGCGGTGAGGCCGTGTCGCGCCGCGAAGTCGGCGTGGGCGCTCTGCGCGCGCCCGTAGGCCAGCTGCGCCGGGCGAAAGAGCTCCCCCTCGAGGCGGTCGGCTGCGAACTCGTCGAGCAGCTCGTAGGCCTCTCCGAGGTACGCGAGCGCAAGCGCGATGTCGTCCGCCGCCTCGGCCACCTCGTCGATCAGCGTCTGGCGCGCCTCGGCGGCCGAATAGGTCATGGCGCCAGCATAGTTGCCAGCCCGCGGCCCGACGTGTGCTCCCGGATGCCCGCTGGGCGGGCGAAACCGAGCACACCCCATCGACCCGCCGGAACCGAATCCCCCCAAAGACACCCAAAGCGACGCAAGAAACGCGGCGCTCGGCCGAATACACCGGGCGTGGGTCGCCTCCGGCCGCGCCGCGGGCGATCGCCTCGAACGCGCTGGGAGTACGCCTTGCCCCTCCATACTCGCCGGGCCATCACGATCCTCACCGTTCTCGCGGCCGGCATCGGCACGGTCGCGCCCGCGTCCGCCTTCGGCGCCGCGACGCCGTCTCTGTTCCCCCAGCAAGGACCCGCGCCGGCGCCGCTCACACCGCGGGCGGCCGCGGCTCGTCGCCGCCAGGACGCGACCGCGCTGACCTCCGCGACCGCCCGCCGGGCGGCGGAGCGCGCCCGCGGAATCGGCTACAGCTACACCGATCTGAGCGACGACGTGCGCGGCCACCTGGTCGCGTTTGCCACCTTCAACCCGACCCGGGACACGGTGGACGTCGAGCTGCGAGACGGCGCGCGCGAGTCCGTCGTCTATCCGCGCGGCGCCGAGGCATCGCTGGCCGCGGCGCTCACGGCGGACGGGGCGAGTGTCTCGTTCGGCGACGGCGCCACGGCGGCACCCGCCGGCGGTGGGCTGCCGCCCGCCGTGATGATCGCCGTGCTTCTCATCAGCGGGGTCCTCATGACCTGGATGGTGCTGCTCCAGCGCGGGGTCATCAAGCCGGGCGCGGGCGGCGGGTTGCTGCGACAGCACTCGGGGCCGCCGCGGCCCGGCATGGCCCCGGGGGCCGCGCGCCAGCGCCGGCGCGCCAAGGAGATCCCACCGGGCGTGCGCTTCGCGGACGTCGCCGGCTGCGACGAGGCGGTGGAGGAGGTCGCCGAGATGAAGGAGTTCCTCGTCAACCCGCAGAGGTTCTCGGCGCTCGGCGCCCGGATGCCCGGGGGGGTGCTCCTCTACGGCGAGCCGGGCACCGGCAAGACGCTGCTCGCGAAGGCGCTGGCCGGCGAGGCCGGCGTGCCGTTCTTCGCCACGTCGGGCTCGGACTTCGTCGAGATGTACGTCGGGATGGGCGCCAAGCGCATCCGTGATCTGTTCGCCCGGGCGCGCCGCTGTCCCGAGGGTGCGGTGATCTTCATCGACGAACTCGACGCCGTCGGCGCCAAGCGCTCCGGCGCCGACCACGGCGGCTCACGCGAGGACGATAAGACGCTCAACGCGCTCCTCACCGAGATGGACGGATTCCACGCACGCGATCGCGTCGTCCTGCTCGCGGCGACCAACCGCCTCGACACGCTCGACCCGGCGCTGCTGCGACCCGGCCGCTTCTCTCGCCACATCCACGTCACCACGCCGACCGAGGAGGGACGCCTGGCCATCCTGCGCGTCCACAGCGAGGGACGGCCGCTCGGCGACGACGTCGATCTCGAGCGCCTTGCCCACATCACCCACGGCAACAGCGGCGCCGAGCTCGCCGAGGTCCTCAACGAGGGCGCGATCTGGGCGGCCCGCCACGGCCGCACCGAGATCGCTCACGACGACCTGTGGGAAGGCCTGTGCCGGGTCATCGCCGGTCCCAAGCGGCGCAGCTCGATGCTCGCCGACGGCGAGATCGACGTGGTGGCGCACCACGAGGCCGGCCACGTGCTCGCCGGCGAGCTGTGCCCGACGCAGGACAAGACGCAGCACGCGACGATCGAGGCGCGCGGGCGAGCGCTCGGCTTCGCGCTGAAGGGCTCGACCGACCGCGCGATGCACAACGAGCAGTACCTGCACGAGTGCCTCATCTTCATCCTCGGCGGCCGCGCCGCCGAGTACGTCGTCTACGGGACGGTGTCGTCCGGGGCGGCCAACGACCTGCAGCAGGCCAACCTGATGGCCCGTGAGGCGGTCGAGAAGTGGGGCCTGTCCCCGCGCGTCGGACAGCTCATTTCCGACCACGGCCTGTCCGAGCAGATGCGCGCGGTCGTCGACGAGGAGGTCCGCCGGCTCGTCGCCGACGCGTATCGCGACGCCGTCGCGCTCGTCGGTGAGCACGAGCCCCAGCTCGGCCGCATCGCCCAGTCGCTGCTGGCCTCGGGGAACATCGACCGGCCGGAGATCGAGCTGGCCATGGAGGGGGCTTCTCCCCAGCCGCGCAAGCCGACGGTCTCCCACAGCCCCGACCCCGACCAGCTGCCCTCGCGCGTGCTCCCACGCGCCCGCGTGATCGACGGCAGCGAGCTCTTCGCGCCGCGCCGGCGCGGGCTGGCCGGGCGCCTCGCCGCGATCGTGCAGCGGTCCCGGCGCCGCTCGGCCTGACCGTCACTGCGCGGCCGCAGACGGCGGCGGACGTCCCCGGTCCGTGAATAGCTACGCTGCGTAGTACGATGATGCGTAGTAGCTCACGGGAAAGGAGGCACCAGGTGTCGGACACGAAGTCGCGCTTCACCGTCGACCGCGGGATCCCGGGGGCGTTCGAGGGCGAGACGGTGTCGCGACGGCGCTTCATGACCGGGGCGGCGCACACCGCCGGGCTGGTCGCGTTCGCCTCGGTCGCGCTCCCGGCCCTCGGCTTCGCTGTGGGCCCGGTGTTCGAGCGCGAGAGCGACGTCTGGCAGCAGATCGGGCTGCTGGCCGACTTCCCGGCCACGACGTACGTGCCCGCCACGATCACGATCGCGCCCGGCGTCGGCAACGCTGGACTGTCGACGGCCTACATCCGCCGCCACGACGACGAGATCGACGGGCCGGTCAGGGATCGCTACGACCGGGTGGTCGCGCTCTCCTCGCGCTGCTCGCACGTCGGCTGCCCGGTGCGCTTCGTCGCCGCGGCTTCGTCGTTCGTGTGTCCTTGCCACGGCGGCGTCTACGACTTCCGCGGCATCCGCGTGGGCGGGCCGCCGCCGCGACCGCTCGACCGTTTCTACACGCTCGTTCGCGGCGAGCAGGTGTGGCTCGGGCCGCGCTTCAGTGTCAACAGCGAGCTGCAGCGCCTCTCGCCTCGCGATCCCGGGGAGCCGGTCGACGGAATCGGCCAGTACCTGTACCCGCCGCGACCGTCCACCGCCCCGACGCCAGCCGGCGCGCGGTCCTGACCGCGCGACACGCACGCCGAGAAGTCCTACACTGCGTCGTACGTACGATGGCGCGCTCCCCCAAGTCACCCCCGCCGGTACCCCCGCTGCACGAGCTCGAGGCCGAGGTCATGGACGAGGTCTGGCGCCACGAGGCGATCTCGGTGCGCGAGCTGATGGAGATCCTCAATCGGCGCGCCGCCAAGCCCCGCGCGTACACGACGTACATGACGATCATGGCCCGTCTCGACGGCAAGGGCCTGCTCAGCCGCCGCCGCGAAGGGAAGGCGGACCACTATTCCGCCGTCTATGCGAGAGACGAGTACCGCGAGCTCCGCGCCCGGGCGGAGGTGCAGGCGCTCGTCGACGAGTTCGGCGATGTCGCCCTCGCCCACTTTGCCCGCCAGATGAACGAGCTCGATTCCGACCGCCTGAGGGAGTTGCGTCGCCTTGCCCGCAAGACCTCGTGACGAGCGCGACAGCGAGGTCCGCGCGTCGCGGCTGTTCGCGCTGACTGTCGGCCTCGGCGGCTGCGGCGCACTCGCGATCGGGATCGCGCTGCGCGGCGCGGATGCCGTTCGCGTCTCGCCGGCCGGGCGGAGCGGCCACCTCGCGCTGCTCGGGCAGCGCTTCACCTACCCGGAGGTCAACGCGGCGGCCGCGATCGTGCTCGCCCTGGCCGCGCTCGGCGCGATCGTCGTCGCGCTCGGACTGCGAGCCGCCGCTCGCGAGCTGCGCGAGAACCGGCGCTTCGCGCGAGCGGTGCGCGCCCGCGGCGTGCGCGAGCACGGCGACGTGCGCGTCTTCGACGACCCCCGCGCGCAGGCGTTCTGCGCGGGCCTGCTGCGCCCGCGGCTGTACGTCTCGACGGGCGCCACGCGCCTGCTCGGCGAGGACGAGCTGGGCGCCGTCCTCGCCCACGAGCGTCATCATCGCGACCGCCACGACCCGCTGCGGATCGCGATCGGGCGCGTGCTCGCGCGAGCCCTGTTCTTCATGCCCGCGCTCGCGCGGCTGCACAGCCGCTACTGCGCCGACGCCGAGCTCGCGGCCGACGACGCGGCAATCCGCGCGCAGGGCAGCAGCCCAGCCACGCTGGCCTCGGCGATGCTCGCCTTCGAGGGCGCGACGCACCCGGTCGCGTCGGTCGGCATCGCGCCCGAGCGCGTCGACCACCTGCTCGGCCGTCACACGCCGCGGCCGCTCCCCCTCGCGTGGATGGTCGCGGCGCTCGCCAGCGCACTGACCATCGCCCTCGCGGCCTGGCAGCTCGCCGGCGTGGCGATTGCCCACGTCACCCTTGCTCTGCCGATCCTTTCGACGCAGCCGTGCATCGTCACGCTCGCGCTCATCCCGGGCGTGCTCGGCGCGCTCGCGGTGCGCTACCTGCGTCGGGCGGCGCCGTAGTCGCCGTCGTCTCAGGCCGGCACGAGGCGATACGCCCTCGGGTGCTCGAAGCTGAGCAAGCGAAACGCCCGTGCGAACAGCGCCGGGGCGCCGGCGACGATCGCGTCCGCCTCGGCGGTGCTCAGCTCACCGCCGACGAGCCCGACGAACGTGCGCAGGTCGCACTCGACGACGAGATCGGCGCCGCCCGCCGCCGGCCCTGAGCGCGTGACCGCGGCGCCGTCGGCAACGCTGACGTGAAAGCACTCGCCACCGACGTGGAACTCGTAGCGCTCGTCGAGCCCGGCGGTGAGCGCCGGCGGGCTCGTCCCCGTGAGCCCGAGCGCGATCAGCTCGGCGCGGGCCGACTCGCGATCGGTGTCCTCGGGGAGCGGCAGCTGCCACCCCCACGCCCCGAGGCAGTAGATCGCCGGGCGCAGCTGCTGCCCCGACTCGGTCAGCTCGTAGACGTGCACGCCGGCCGGCGGCGGGAGCGTGCGTCGGGTGACCACACCGGCGGCCTGCAGCTTCTTCAGGCGGTCGCCGAGGCGGTTGGTGCCCATCGCCGGGAGGACGGCCATGAGGTCCTTGAACCGCTTCGGCCCGAGCAGCAGCTCGCGCACGATCAACAGCATCCACCGCTCGCCGAGGACATCGAGGGCGCGCGCCACCGGGCACATCTCTCCGTACGTTCGTGCGGGCACCGATCAAGAATACCATTCGTCTCCCCCGAGCAATATACATCGTATATAGTCCACCACCCGTTTTATATTGCAATAAAGGAGGGCGTGGCGATGGACGGGCAACGCAGCGTGCTGGTGACCGGAGCGAGCTCGGGAATCGGGAAGGCAACGGCCGTGGCCTTTGCCGCGCGGGCGCATACGGTGTTCGCCGCCGCGCGGCGTGAGGACGAGTTGCGCGAGCTGGCCCGGGCCAGCCCCCGCATCTCGGCCGTCCCCATGGACGTCACGGACGCCGCCTCGATCGCGGCCGCCGTCGAGCGCATCGACGAGCTGACCGCCGGACATGGGGTCGATGTGGTCGTCAACAGCGCCGGCTACGCGCTCGGCGGTCCCGTGGAAGCGCTCCCCGGCGACGCCGTGCGCCATCAGTTCGAGACGAACGTCTTCGGCCTGCTCGACGTGACGCGCGCGTTCCTGCCGAAGATGCGTGAGCGTGCCGACGGGAGGATAATCAACGTCAGCTCGGTCGTCGGTCGCGTCGTGTTCCCCGGCATGGGCGTCTACGCGGCGACGAAGTTCGCGCTCGAGGCGCTCTCCGACGCCCTGCGCATGGAGCTCGCGCCGTTCGGCGTCGCGGTCGTGCTCATCGAGCCGGGATTCGTCAAGACCGACATCGGCTCGGCGTCCGAGCGCCAGGCCGCGGACTTCGCCGTCGCCCCCGACGGCTACGAGGAGCTCATCGCGAAGACCCGCGAGTTCGTGACGAGCCAGGTCGAGGCGAACGGGATCGCCCCCGAGCGCGTCGCGCGTCAGGTCGTCGACGCGGCCGAGGCCGGCAATCCACGGGCTCGCTACCTGCTGCCCGCGAGCAGCAGGATCCTCGTCGGCGTCATGCGCAGGCTGCCCGACCGGGCCGCCGACCGCGCTAAGCGCATGGCCGTGCGATGACGGAGTCGGCTCCGGCCGATCTGTGGGTCGCCACCGGGATCGCGGTCGGCATCGTTGGCGGCTCGGTCGCGGCGGCGGTCTGGCGGGTGGGCCCGGGCACGGCGCGAGCGCGCCTGATCGCCGCACTCGCGGGCTGGCTCGCCGTCGACGTGGCGCTCGGGGCCGCCGCCGCGTTCGCGGCCACCCCGGATCGCCTTGTGCCGGGGATCGTCGCCGGCGTGGCCGCGCCGATCGCGGCGGGCGCGTGGCTGCTCGGCCGCGGCGGTCGCGTCGGCCGCCTCGTCGCCGCTGTGCCGACCCCGACGATCATCGGCGTCCAGGCCTATCGGGTCGCCGGTGTGGTCTTCATCCTCGCTTGGCTGCAGGGTCTGATACCGGGGGACTTCGCGCTGCCGGCCGGCCTCGGCGACATCGCCGTCGGCCTGGCCGCCCCGTTCGTGGCGGCGGGGGTGGCCGCAGGCCGGCGCTCCCGGCGCGCGTGCCTGACCTGGAACGCCCTCGGCCTGCTCGACCTCGCGGTCGCGGTGTCGCTCGGTGCCCTGACGTCCCCGTCGCCGTTTGGAGCCATCGCGGTGGGCGATCCGAACTACCTCATCAGCCGGCTGCCGCTCGTGCTCATCCCGGTGTTCGCGGTGCCGGTCTCGGTGCTGCTGCACCTGGCCACCGCCCGCCGGCTCCGCGCCGGCGGGCGGCCTGAGGAGCGCTTCAGGGGAGGAACACCATTCCCTGAGGCGTCAGGGGCGCGCCGTACAGCTTGACCGCGGTGACCGCACCGGTCCACGGATTGAGCTCGCCGAGGTAGTTCGCCGGGAACCCCGGACCCGGGCACGTGCTCGGCGCGTTGCTCGCGTCGCACGGCGTCGCCGCGACGAGCACCGAGCGCGGGCGGAAGAACCCGAGCACGACGTCGACGGCGTTGTTGCCATGGTCGGTCACGTAGAGCGCGCCCCACGGGCCGCTCGGCCAGGCGGTGTCGTCCACCGCCGTCGACAGGTTCAGCACCGAGAGCGTCTGGCGCGGGCCACCGGGGTCGCTGACGAAGATCTGCTGCTGGTCGCCCTGGCTGGTGAGCATGAAGTCCCCGCCGAAGCGCGGCGCGGAGAAGGGGACGTTCTCGTTGGAGTCGGGATCGGTGAGCATCAGCTGCGTCGTTCCGGTCGAGCCGAGGTTGGCGTTCGTCGCGGTGGCCTCGTCGAAGAACACCGGGGTGACGCTCGCGACCTTCGTCGCGGCGTCGAGATCGACGCGGTAGACGGCCGGGTAGTAGGGCTGCGGCGCCGCGGCGCCCGTCGTGCCGGGAGCCGATGCGCTGATGAGCACGACGCCGTCGTGGATCGTGATCGCATCGGTGCCGCCGGCGGAGGGCAGCGCCTGGTTGTAGGTGTAGTGCACGACCGCGCCACTCCCCGGATCGATCGTGTACAGGCTCGAGTTCGCGTCCTCGTTGACCGTTGCGATGACCTCACCGGTCGCCGGATCGGCCGCGAGGCCGTCGCACTTGCCGGTGATGTCCCACTCGTCGACGACGCGGCCGAGGCGATCGAGCTCGACCACCGTGCTGTCGAGGTTGCCCGTTGAGCTCGCCTGTCCCTGAGGCCCGACCCCATTCTGGAAGGCGACGAAGAGGTGACCGTGCAGGGCGGCGATGTCATCGGGCTGGCTGAGATGCTCGCTGCCGCCCGGGATCGCGTGCTGCAGCTGGGCGCCGTTGAACAGGGTCAGGTCGATGAAGGCCGGGGACGCCGCGACCGCCGGTCCGGGCTCGCTGGCCCGGGCATCGAGCGCGCGCGCTCCGGCGGCGAGCAACACGACGGCGGCGACGATCACGGCGGTGCGCAGGGTCCTGACCGGACGCGCGACTGACGTTCCCACGAAAGACCTCCTCGGAAGTGGATCGGTAACCGACGGCCCGGACGCGGCCTGGTCTCGTCCTTCCGGGGGTGCCGGGCAAGCTGACCGTAGCCGCCTGGCGCGGCGGAGATGACACCATTTCGTTACTGCGCCGGCCGGCCGCCGCTGCGGCCCGAGCGTCCAGCCGCAATGACAGACGCCTATACGTCATGTAGGTTCTACGAAGGGGGCTGTTGATAAAGGAATCGGTCGGCCGACCGGAAAGCCACCGATAGACAAGGGGGTCGTGTGGCGTTCCGTCGGGCCGTGGCCATCGGGCTCGCTGGCGCCGTCTGCGCGGTCGGCGGCTCGATCGCCCTCGCCGGCCCCGGATCGGCCGGTGCCCAGACCGCCACTCCCGCCGTCTCCTGTCCCCCAGCGTCCGATGCGTACGCCACGGCGGTGCTGGCCGACTCCCCGTTCGCCTACTACCGTCTCGGAGAGTCCGCCGGGCCGACGCTGTGCGACTCCTCGGCCAGCCCGAGCAACGGAACCTACAGCGCGTCCGGGCTGACCTACGGGGTCGCCGGGGCGCTGCCGAGCGACCCCGCCGCCACGGCGGTGTCAGCCGATGGCAGCACCAGCGCGCTGATCGGCACCGGCGGCCTGGGCTCCGGCGTGGCCGGCGACCACGACTTCACGCTCGAGGGCTGGTTCAAGAGCAATGCCACCGTCCAGAACCAGATCCTCGTCGCCATCGGCGCGGCCGGCAACGGGAACATCGCCGGCCTCGCGCTGTGGCCGACGGTCTGCGGCGGCAACGGCTCGGACCTCGGGCTCGACGAGTACAGCTCCTCGAACTGCTGGGACACGACGACCGTCGGCGTCAACCTCTTCGATCAGCACTGGCACTACGTTGCGGTCACCTATTCGGCCTCGGCCCATCAGGTGACCGGCTACGTCGACGGCGTCAACCTCGGCGCCCAGACGCCGAACACCACCACGCACAGCTTCCTCCTGCAGGGGAGCGCCCCGTTCGTCGGCAATTGGGTCGACAACGCGGTCAACCAGCCCTTCCAGGGCGCGGCCGAGGAGATCGCCCTGTATCCGTCGGCACTCTCGGGCGCCCGCATCGCCGCGCACTACGCGGCGGCGGGGTACGGCATCCAGAGCACCGGCGCGCCCCAGATCACCGGCACGCCCGTGCCGGGACAGCAGCTGTCCGCGAGCACCGGCTCCTGGAGCGGCAGCCCGTCGTCGTTCACCGATCAGTGGGAGGACTGCGACGGCAGCGGCGCCAACTGCACCGACATCTCGGGGGCGACGGCGAGCACCTACACGCCGACAGCGGCCGACGTCGGGCACACCCTGCGCGTCCTGGTGACCGCCCACGGCGCGGGCACGCCCGCAACCGCCACCTCGGCGGCGACGGCCGTCGTGCAGGCCGCGACGACGACCACGACCACCACGACGGCGAGCTCCTCGAGCGCGCCGGTCGGATCGCCCGACCTCGCTATCGGCGCCAGTCACATCGACCCCTACAGCGCCGGCGCGACCGGCGTCTACCACGTACAGCTGTCCAACCGCGGCACCGCCGCGACGAGTGGCACGGTCGTCGTTACCGCGACCCTGCCGCCAGGGATCACGCTCGCCAGCGCCTCGAGCGGTTGGGCCTGCGCGGCGACCGGCTCGTCCGCGCCGACGGTGCGCTGCAGCTACGGCGGAGCTCCGATCGCCGCGGGCACCGGGATCACGCTCGACCTGTCGGTCGGCGTCGCGCACGACTCGGCGGGTGGACGGGCCACCTTCACCGTCAGCGACCCCGGCGATGGCGACAGCGCCGACAAGGTCGCCGCGGACGCGACGACCGTGGCCGGGGCGCCGGCGGTCTCCGCCACGCTCACCGGTGCCGGCGCAATCGACGCCGGCGCGACCACGACGCTCCGGTTCGCCCTCCACAACGACGCCACGGCGCTCGCCCCCGGCACGACCGTGGACTTCACCATCACCCCGAGCGGCCCGGGCGCGAGCGCCCTCGCCCCGAGTGCGGCCGGCAGCGGCTGGAGCTGCTCGACGATCACGGCCGGGGGCGTCGATGTCGTCCACTGCGCCGACACGGCCGCGGTCGCGCCGAGCGCGACCGCGTCGGCGCTGGCGCTCGCCTTCCATGCCGCGGCCGGCACGACCGGCGCAGCCGTGATCAGCTATGGCGTGCACTCGGCCAGCGGCGGCTCGCTCGCCCAGCCGGTCGCCGAGACGCTGCGGATCCTCGCCGCGGCACCCGCGAACCTGACGCTCACCCTCAACGGACCCTCGACGCTCTCGCCCTCGCCCGAGGCCTACGAGCTCATCCTCGCCAACGCCGGCCCCGGCGCCACTACCGGGCCCGCGACGATCACCCTCGCGCTTCCGCCGCACGTCGGCGCGGGGACGGCATCGGGCAGCGGCTGGACGTGTGCCCCGACGGCCGCCGGGCCGTCCTGCGTGCACGCCGGCGTGCTGACCGGTGGCGAGACGGCCGCTCCAGTGCTCCTGCGGCTCACCGGCACCCCGGGCGGGCGCAGCCCGGTCGCGCTGTCGGCCACGGCCTCGACGAGCGACGCGCTCGGTCCGCGCGTCGTGCACGCCAGCCTGAGCGTGCAGCAGCCGACGGTCAGCGCCTCGCATCCGGTGATCACCGTCACGCAGCTGCCACCGCCGACCGCCACGACGACGAAGACCGCGCGCTACGCGATCGTCGTGTCCAACGACGGCAGCGGCGCATCGGGCTCCGCGCCGCTCACGCTGACCGAGCAGCTTCCCGCGGGCGTCACCGCGCACCCGAGCGGTCCCGGCTGGGCCTGCGCGCAGCAGAGCAGCGCACTGTCATGCACGTACCACGCACTGGGGTCGGGCACGGCCGTCCTCACCGCCGGCGCGAAGACCCCGGCCCTCGACGTGACACTCACGGGCACGAGCGACTTCGCCGGCGGCGCCGTCCCGGTCAGCTCGGTCGCGCAGCTGCAGTCCAACAACGGCACGACCCACTCCTCGGTGAGCATGAGCGCCATCACCGTCCCGGCGGTCGCGGCCCTGACTCTCCCGCTCAGCGCGACGGTGTCGGCGAGCTCGAGCGCCACGGCCCCCGGCGGTCACCTCAACGCTACCTTCGCGGTGCTCGACTCCGGCGCGCTGGCCACGACGCAGCCCGTCGCGGTGGCGCTCGTCCTGCCGGCGGGGGTGATCGGACCGGCCAACGCCGCCTTCGACACCGGCCGTGGCGTCACCATCAGTCCCGACGAGACGCTGCCGGCAGCCGGCAGCGCGAACACCTCCCCCGTACCGATCAGCGGGTCGGCCGCGCACGGCGTGAGCTGCGAGTCGCTGAACGGGCGATCCGAGGTCGTGTGCGCCGCCCCATCGCTGGCTGCCCACTCCGAGGTCACCGTGACGGTGCCGCTCTCGTTCGCGACGACGGACATGGGCACCGAGACGCTGAGCGCAGGCCTCGTCGCGGTCAACGACACGAGCGCGACGGCCGAGCTGACCGATGCCGGTAACGCCATCACGAACGGTGGCGTCAGCGCCCTCGGTTCGCCGTCGACCGTTCCGATCACGATCGCCTCGTTCCTGCCCGACGCCGGCCACGAGCAGCGCCTGAGCGCGGGCCGCGAGCAATCCGGCGGCAGCGTCTCGCCGACCTCGGTGCAGCTCGCGGCCACCGACACCATCGGCAGCGGCACGCCGCTCACCTACGGCTGGGTGCAGACCTCGGGGCCCCCGATCACCTGGGCGCCGTCGGCCGCCGGCCAGACTCCCGGCCAGGGCGGCAGCACGCTGCCGGCCTACCCGTCGTCGTTCTCGTTTAAGACGGTGACGCCCGCGGTGTACGGCAAGGGCGGCACGCTCCTCACCCCCGCGAAGGTCGTGAACGGGACGCCCACCGTCTACGGCCCACGCCCAAGCTTCAACTACGCCGGCGCGGCGTCGCTGACCATGCCGACCGTGTTCGGCTTCGAGGTCTACGTGACCGACGGGAACACCGTGCGCACCGCCTCGACCTCGGTGACGCTCGACCCGCTGCCCTCGCCGCCGCCACTGCCCCCGAAGCTCTGCCTGTGGGACTACACGCGCAGCCAGACGCTGGGCGCCGCCACGTGCCTGACCGCATCGAGTGCGGCCCCGGCGCCCGGCGACACCATCATCGCCGGGCCCTCCAGCCCCTACCTGTATGAGCAGGACAGCGCCGGCCACGCCCTCACCTACAGCTGGCAGGTGACCGAGCCGGTCACGGTGACGCGTGTCTACTCGGCGACCGCCAGCCCGCACGGCCCGCCCCACGTGACGACATCCCTGCAGTCGACGCCGCTCGCGCTCGCCCCGGTGAGCGCGAAGGGCGTCCCCGCCTGCGCGAACGCGACGGTCGACTGCTTCCACTGGCCATCCGGGGTTGCCGTGCTCGGACTGCAGGCCACGATCACCAACGGCCAGGTCGACGCCCAGGGCAACCCAGAGCAGGCCGTGGCCAGCGTCACCGAGGGGATGACGCCCGCGCCGCTCGCGGTGAGCGTGGCGACGGCGCCGAGCGCGCCGGTCGTCGCCGGTGCGACCGCGACGCTGACCGCGAGCATCACCGGATCCAACGGCCAGGGATTCTTGAACCCGGGGCGCACGCGCGGCACGTACGTCCCCGTGACGTACGCCTGGACGCAGACCGGCGGCCCGCCCGTCTCGGGCCTGCCGACGAGCGGCGTGTCGCCGACCCTGTCGTTCACAGCGCCCGCGCCGACCACGTGCGCGGCGCCGACGGGATCGGGCGGCCCATGTGGGCAGACCGTGACCTTCGGCGTCACCGCGACGCAGGGCAGCGGCGGCGATGCCAGCACCGGCACGGGCACCGTCACCGTCGCCCTCCTGCCGGCCGCGCCCCTCGCGGTGAGCGTGGCGAGCCCGAGCGGTGCGGCGCTGTCGGTGGCCGCCGGCGGGCAGCTCGCCCTGCAGGCGAGCGGCTCGGGCGGCAGCGGCGCGGGATACGAGTTCAGCTGGTCGGTGGCCAGCGGCGGCGGCAGCGTGGCCGCCGCGAGCACGCCGGCCGGCGGCGCGGACGCGACCTACACCGCGCCGAGCGCGACGAGCGCCACCACGGCGTCGCTGACCGTCACCGTCAGACCGGCCGGGGCCCCAGGGTCGGGGGGCCCGTCGGCGAGCGAGACCGTCCCGATCCTCGTCGGCGCGCCCTCGTTCCCGAGCACCGGTTCGAGCTCGGGCACCGGCGGCTCGAGCGGCGCCAGCGCTGGCTGTCCGTCCGGCGGCCCGCTCGCGTCGATCCTTGGCCAGCTCTCGAGTGCCAGCGCGGTGCTGACGCTCGGACCGGTCACCCTCGACATCCCCAAGCCGAGCGGCGCCGTCCCGAGCTGCGCCGGCTGGTCGGCGAGCACGCCGTCGCTCGCCTTCAGCGCCGCGACGATCACGATCGGCCCGTTCACGATGACCGGCGTGGCCGGGTCGGTGTCCACGACCGGCATCACCCTCACCTCGGCCACGATCTCGGCGCCGAGCAGCTGGGACCTCGGGACCGGCGCGATATCCCAGGCGATCACGATCCCGTTCGCCGGCGCCCCAACCGGGGCGATCACCTGGACCGGCGCGCTCCCCGGGCTGGCGGCGAGCGGCGTGGCCACGCAGGCCAGCACGACCGTCACGCTTGCGAGCGACTCGGCCGCACTCACGGCCAAGGCGAACGTGGCCGGCGGAACGGTGACGCTCACCGCGAACGGAATCGGGCTGACCGGAACCCCGAGCTTTACGATCACCGCGTCGTTCTCGGGTCTCTCGGTGCTCGGCGGCACGGCGAGCGGAAACGGGAGCGTCTCGGTCAGCGACGGCAGCGCCAGCGCCAGCGTCACGATCACCGCCAGCCACCTCACGCCGGTCAGCGGCATCACGATCTCGATGGCCACGCTGAGCTGGAACGGCAGCGGGCTGATGCTGAGCGCCGACGCGAGCCTCGCCAACGGGGCGGTCGCGCTGTCCCTCAACGGCTCCTATGACGACTCGAGCGACTGGTCGGCCACCGCGACCCTCGCCCCGGGTCCCACCCCGAGCCGACCGTCGTGGCTGCCGAGCGGCGTGTCGCTCGCCGGGGCGAGCGTGAGCGGCGCGGTGTCCGACGCCGGTGGCGACATCACCTTCGACGTCAAGCTCGGGATCTCGAACCCGTGGAGCTTCACGGGAGGCGGGGCCACGTTGCAGGTGGCCAACCTGACGGCCGAGTTCTCCAACGCCACCCCACCGTCGGGCTGTGCGCCGCTGTCGATCGCCTCCGGATCGATGTGGCTGAACCTCGGCGGCACCGCCTCGGTCACGCTCGGCTCGGACGCACCGCTCAACGTGACCGCGAACGCGTGCTTGGACCCCGGCAACGCCGCGTTCGTACTGACGACCTCCGGACTGGATGGCTTCACTCCGGTCAGCGGCGTCACCTTCAACGGCCTCTCCCTGACGATCGCCAGCCTCAGCAGCGGCGTGTCGGTGACGGCCAGCGGTGAGATGACGGTCGACGGCGTCACCGCCGCGGGCGCCATCGCACTGCAGAGCGACGGCAGCATCATCGCCATCGGCGCGGTGCCCAACCTCTCCCAGCTCGGCCTGCCGCTCGGCAACAGCGCGGGCGCGGTGCTCTTCACCACCGACACCATCCCCGACCTCGGCGGCGGGTCGAGCGACAGCGCGGATCAGCAGTCGCTGCTGGCCACCCTGTTCAGCGACGTCGGCCTCACACAGAGCGACTTCAGTGACGTCACGGTCGACGGCGGCAACGTCGCCGTCCTCGGCGACTTCAAGCTGCCGGCCAAGCTCACCTGCCTGCTCGACGCGTCGCTGTACAGCAACCCCTGCCCGGCGGATGGGACGCCGCCGACGAGCGGCAACGCCGCGCCGAGCAGCATCGTCGTCAGCGCGCAGCTCGGCGGCGTGCCGACGATCACGGGGACGCTGTCGGCCGGACCGAATGGCCTCACCCTGTTCCACGTCGGCCAGTTCAGCGTCGCGCTGAACGACATCCAGGTCCAGATCGCCCTCGATGGCAGCTTCAGCCTCAATGCCGGGGCGACGCTCACGCTGCCACCCCCGGTCCCGCCCGGCGGAACGCCGCCGGCGCATTCGACGAGCTGCGCGAGCCCCGGCTCAACCCCGCACGGCGCGAACGACGACTGCTCGCAGCTCGCCTTCAGCGTGGGCGTGAGCCTCGACCTCACCGGACCGACGGTCACCGTGGCCGGCACCGTGACCGGCTGCGACAGCCCGACCTCCACGAGTCTGCTCTGCAACGCGTTCGGCGTCAACGGTCTCGACATCGGCGACCTCGCCTTCCAGCTCGGCCTGGACTTCTCCAGCCCACCGATCATCACGCCGACGCTCGGCTTCGCCGCGCGGGTCAACGCGGTCCCGTGCAGCTGGGCAAACGCGATCGGCGAGCACGAGCTCGGCTGTGGCGCGCCCCCATCCGGCCAGTCGCTGCCGCAGGGCTGCTCGATCGGCGAGCCATGCGCCGGGGCGCCGGGCTCGACGCCAATGGCGATCGCCGTGAACCTCGCCGACACCGCGCCGATCTTCGCCTTCCAGATCGGGACGCCGGGCGCGACGACCCCTGCGTTCACGCTCGGCAGCGTGCTGAAGGTCTACGACGCGGGCCTCGTCGTTGCGCCCGCGGGAGGCACGATCGGCGTCGGGCCGAGCGCGGTCACCTATCAGCCCGGGTTCAGCCTCAGCTTCGACGGCAAGGTTCTCGGCGTCCCGGTGTCGGTGATGGCCGACGTCGATCCGCTCGGCGGGTCGGTGAAGGCGAACGCCTCGGTCGGCACGATCGCCGTCGGCCCCGTGACGCTCCAGAACGCGACGTTCAACCTCGACGTCGGCGTGACGAGCGGGATCGATTTCGGCTTCTCGGGCGGGCTGTCGATCGCCGGCGGACCGACGCTGGCGGCAACGGCGAGCGTGATGGCCAACGCGAGCAGCCCGCCGTCGTTCAGCCTGATGGCCAGCGGCGGCAACGTCGACCTCGGCGGGGGCGTGCTGACGCTCGACAACTTCAACCTCTCGGCGGTGGGCAGCCTGTCGAATGGATCGTCGAGCACGGACGACGCGTCGTCGGCGCCCGGGTTCTCGCTGATGGGCTCGGCCACCGCGTCGCTGCTGAACCACAGCTTCGCGATCGCCGGCGGCGTGACGCTGACCGCGGGCGGCATCACCAGCGCCTCGTTCTACGCCAATCCCGGCAATAACGCGCTGTCCTTCGGCGGACCGGCCAATCTCAGCCTCACCGGGCCGGGCTGCGGCAGTTCGGCCCCGCAGAACGTGCAGGGACCCGGCCCGTGCGTGATGGCGACCTACAGCTCGGGGGCCGCCACGCCGCTCAGCCTCGGCATCGATGCCGCGGCGTCCTTCAACGGCGTCGGCGTCAGCTTCCAGGGCTCGGTCGACTCGACCGGGATCGACATCACCAATGCGACGGCGACGATCGCCGATCCGCTCGATCCGAACGCCGACCGCGGGCACGAGCCGCCGCAGCAGACGGTCGGCAACGCGAGCGGCGAGCTGAGCGGGCGGCTGTGGCTCGACGCCGCCGCGCTCGGCGCATCGGCGTCGAGCGGGGCCGGCGACCTGTCCAGCCAGACCGCCGTCGATCCGGCGACCGGGCAGCCGGTGGCGGTGCACTCCGGGGACTTCGAGGTCAGCGGCATGGGCAGCGTCACCCTCGCCGGGTTCGCCGTGCAGGGCAACTTCTCGTTCGGCGCGCTCGGCGATAGCGCGGGCGGAGCGCCCAACGTATTCGCGATGGGCAGCCTGAACGTCGCGCTGCCCGGCGGCTCGGTGGCGCTGAGCGGCGGCTTCTCCTCCGACGGGCGCGGCGACTACAACTACGACATCAGCAGCCAGGGTAACCTCGTCGGGCTCGGCGGCTACACCATCGCCGACGCCACCGTCGACCTCTCCTCGAACAGCGGTCTGACGGTGAACGGCTCGTTCAGCCTCCCGGGCGCGACCGCCGCGCTGAAGGGCAACCTGTCCGACCAGAACGGCAGCGTGCTCTACTCGGTCAGCGGGCAGGGCTCGCTCGAGGTGCCCTCCGGGCCCCAGCTCGCCGGGTACATCACGATCGCCAACGAAGACCAGAACGGCAATCCACTCGGCTACACCTCCGGCACCGTAAACGTGAACGCGAGCTACGGCAGCTCGATCTCCTTCAACGCGAGCGCCACCGTCAACAGCGACGGCTCGGTGTGCCAGCTGCAGGGGACCGTCACAATCCTCAGCTTCAGCGGCACGGCAACGTACTGCGACGAGGGAGGCTCAACGACGATCGGCGTGAGCATCAGCGACTACGGCTTCTCGATCGGCGGCAACGTCAGCGGTACGGACTTCCATCTCACGGGCACCGCCGACTCGGGCGACAGCTGGAGCTGGGCCGTCTCGCCGTCCCTGTCGACCCTCTACTTCGGCGGCAGCGGGAGCGCGAGCTTCGACTTCAAATGGATACTCGACTCCCAGTCAGGACCATCCTTCTCGGTCGACGGCCACGCCACGCTCACCGGCTATGTGCCGGGCTTCCCCACCAACCCGAGCCAGATCGGTCCGTTCACGGTCGGCCTGTCGGGGTCCCCCGGCGACGTGTGCGCGACGATCTCGCCGCTCGAGGTCTGCGGCAACAGCAACGGCGCGAACGCCGTGGCCCCCAACCCGCCCTTCAGCTCGTGACCCCCCGAACCCCCGACCGCAGGCCGATGCCCGCCGGCCCCGCCGGGAGGCGCCGCCTCCCCGCGCCGCGCGCGACGCTGATCGCGGCCGGCCTCGTCCTCGTCGCCCTGGCCAGCATCGCGCTCGCGTCGGCGCTTGGCACTGCGGGTCCTCCGGTACCGGCCAACGACAACTTCGCCCACGCGACGCCGGTCCCGGTCTCTGGCGCCATGAGCGGAACGACGGCCGGCGCCGGCGTGCAGCCTGGTGAGCCCGGCGTCGGCTCGCGCGACGAGAGCGTCTGGTTCACCTGGACCCCCGCCGGCCCCGGTGAGGCGTTCGTCGTCCCCGGCGGCCCCGGAGCGCCGGTCGCGGTGCGCGTCTACCGAGGCACGACGCTCGCCTCCCTCGTGCCCGTCGCCGCGCCCGGCGGCACGAGCACGCACGCGAGCGCGACAATCGGTGCCTACGCCGGCGTCACGTACTCCTTGCAGGTCATCTCCCCACCGAATGAGGCCGGGCCGTTCCACCTCTCGATCCTGCAGCCCAACGCCGGTGCGCCGGTCAACGACGCCTTCGCGGCCGCCACGCCGCTGGCCGACGCCGTCGCCGCGAGTATCTCGGGCCACGCGCCGGCCAGCTCGCTGAGCGGGACGACGGCGGGCGCGACCGGGCAGCCGGGTGAGCCGGGCTCGCCGCGCAACTCGGTCTGGTATCGCTGGACCGCTCCGTCGGGCACGAACGGGAGCCTCGCGGTGACACTGTCCGGCGTGACCGGGGGTCGGCGGCTGCACGTCGCCGTGTACGCCGGCCTGCACCTGGACAGCCTGCGACGCGTCGCCGGGACCGGCGGTGAGCGGGCGACGTTCGCCGTTCAATCCCGACGCGTCTATTCGGTCCAGGTGTATGGCCCACCCGCCTACTTCACCCTGCACGTGCGGTCGCTCGGCGGCGTGCCGCTCGACACCACCGCCCCCATGATCTCCTGCGGTCGGCCGTTCGGCTGGCACGATCGGAACGTCGCCGCGCACTGCACGGCGCGCGATGGCCGCGCCGCCCTGGCCAATCCGGCGCAGGCCTCGTTCAAGCTGTCGACCGCCGTGCCCGCCGGGAGCGCGAACGCGCTTGCCAGCACGAACAGCGTTGTCGTCTGCGACACCGTCGGCAACTGCGCGACCGCCGGCCCGATCACCGGTGTGAAGGTCGACCTCGCGCCCCCGCTCGTCAGCTGCGACAACCCGCCGAGCGGTTGGGTCTCGATCACGGTGACGGTCGACTGCACGGCAAGCGACCCGGCCGGCGGCTCGGGCCTGGCAGTGCCCGGCGATGGATCCTTCGCGCTTGTCGCCGCACTGCACCGCGGCGTGGCGAGCCCGACCGTCGCCTTCTCGCGCCACCCGGCCATCTGCGACGTCGCCGGCAACTGCACCCCCGTCCCGACACCTCGACGTGTCGAGATCGACCGCTCCGGTCCGACCGTCACCTGCCAGGGCGCGCCGCATGGTTGGATCGACCACGACGTGTCCGTTCGCTGCGTGGCCCACGACGATGGCTCCGGACTCCTGACCCCGGCCGAGGCGACCTTCGCCTTGACCTCGAGCGTCAGCGCGGGCGCGACCGTCGCGCGGGCCTTCACCGACGCGCACGAGATCTGCGACCGAGCCGGCAACTGCACGAAGGTCGGGCCGCTCGGGCCACTGCGGATCGACCGCGAGCCACCGCTCGTCACCTGCGCGAAGCCGACGGGCTGGGCGCGCGGCACGAGCGCGACGGTCCGCTGCCGCGCCGCGTCGCATGGCGCCGCGCTCGCGCGGCCCGCGGATGCGGCCTTCCGGCTCGGCGCTCGGATCGCGGCGGGCAGCGAACGGCTGGTCGAGACCGACACCCGGCGTATCTGCGACGGGGCCGGCAACTGCACGACCGCCGGACCGATCGCCGTCGAGCTCGACGACAGGCCACCGACGATCACCTGCCAGCCGACCCCGCGCGGTTGGCTGGCGCGAGCGGTGGCGATCAGCTGCGTCGCCAGCGACGCCGGGTCCGGCGTCCCGGCCGGCCGTCAGCTCATCCTGCTGCGCGCGAGCGTCGCGGCCGGCACCGCGACCGGCGACCTGCCGCTGCCGCGTCGTCGCATCTGCGACGCCGTCGGCAACTGCGCGCTCACGTCGCCGCTGGCCCCGATGAAGGTCGATCGGCAGGCCCCGATCGTGCGCTGTGTGGCGCCGCCAGCCGGCCGCTACCGGCACAACGTGCGCGTCCAGTGCAGCGCCTCGGACGGGCACGGCGCCGGCCTGGCCGATCCGGCGGACGCGTCCTTCCAGCTGAGCAGCGCCATCCCCTCGGGCGCGCTCGCGGCGCATGCCCATACGAGCACGCGGCGCGTGTGCGACGCGGTCGGCAACTGCGCGACGGCGGGCCCGATCGGGCCGATCAACATCGACCTGCGGCCGATCGGCGTGAAGCGGCGCTAGGAGATCGGTCCGTAGGGTCGACGTGGGCGAGCGGATCAGATCGAGTGCCGCGCGCCGATGAGAATGCGGCCGGCGCCGGTCTGCAACCGGCGGTCAGCCTGGACGCCGGGCTGGCGTTCCAGCACGAGAGCCCGGGGCCGGCGAGCGATCTGCCGGGGCGTAATGAGGGCTGGTCGCCGGTGTCCCAGCGCCGAGGTTCGACCCGATGCGCTACGCCTCGACGACGGGCTCGGGAGCCACCGGCCCCGGTCGCAACACGTCGGGATCATGGCCCGGTACGACCCTCGCGCCCGCCTCGCGCAGCGAGCACAGCCGATTCGCGGACTGGGCCTGCGCCGCGAAATCGTCGCCGAAGATCGGGAATCGATGGTCCTCGAGCGCGCTCGCGAAGTGTGCCACGTCCGCGCCCAGGACGAGTCCGTCGCCGATGCGGATCGACTGGTGGCCCGGAGTGTGTCCGGGGGTGAGCAGGAGCTCGATCGATCCGTCGCCGAGGAGGTCATGATCGCCGTCGACGAGGACCACCTCTCGATCCTCCACCGCGTAATCACGAGGATTGAGGAAGTTCCGCTTCACGGCCGCCCTGTCGCGGCCGGCCTCCCACTCGCGTCTCTGGACAACGATCGGGATCGAGGCGGGTAGTCGCGTCAGCGAGCCGGCATGGTCGAAGTGCAGATGGGTGAGCACGATCCGCGTGAGCGTGCTCACGTCGACCTGCTCGGTGATGTCCTGCTCGAGCTCGAGCTTGAACTGGCCGGCCTCGGGTCGGCCGTAGAAGCCCGCCGGGTCATCGACGGCGCCCGGATGCAGGCCCGTGTCGACGAGGATCCGCTCATCCGCCGTCTCGATGAGATACGACGGGACCGGAAAGCGGATCTGATTTTCGGGGTCCTCGCCCTGGCGCCAGATGGCCGCGGACGAGGAGATCCAGCCGACGTTGAGCATCTCGATCTTCACGGACGCGCGTAGATCTATCAGACGGCGGCCAACAAGCGGCTAGTTCCGCACCCGTGGGGTACGCGATGAGCGATTCCCGGCCGATGACGACGAACGGAGTCCACCGTCATTCGCCTCGCCTAGTCATGCGTCTCGTCTACCTATCCGCGCTGCCGCTCGACGCGGAGCTTGCGCGCGACGTCTCGAGCGGTGGTGGAAGCTACCTGCCGCTCGTCAGACGCGGCACGAAGCTCACTTCCTCGATCGTCGCGCGGCTGTTGGCGCGCGGCGTGAGCACCGTGTGGATCAACGACGAGCTCGGCGAGGGCATCGAGCCGCTCGAGCCGTTGCCGCTCGACGTGCGCCGGAGCTCCGAGCGGGTCCTCAGCAAGTCCCTCGCGGCGGCACAGTTGGCAATGGCCTCCGCGCAGGCGCTGCCGCAGGCAACCGTCGAGGCGCTCGGCCGGGTCGCCGAGGACATCTCACGCGCACTCGCCGACTGCCCGAGCGCGACGCTCGCGCTCAGCGACCTCGCCAGCGCCGACCCGTACACGCACGGCCATTCCCTGCGCGTGGCGACGATCGGGCTCCTCATGGCCCACGAGGTCTTTCGTCACGACGGATGGGTCGATTGGAGCGGGAAGGTCCGCCGCGACCGCTGCGAGGAGCGGATGGCGACGCTCGGCTTCGGCCTCGTCGTCCACGACATCGGCAACCTGACGATTCCCGGCGAGATCCTGAACAAGCCGGCCCAGCTCGATCGCGACGAGTACGAGCTCATCAAGCGGCACCCGCAAGCCGGCATCGACATGCTCGCCGCCGCGGACCTGTCGCCGCTGACCATGGCCGTCGTCCGCGACCACCACGAGCGCATGGACGGCAGCGGCTACCCGAACGGCCGGTCTGACACGCTGCACCAGTTCGCGCGCATCGCCGCCGTGGCCGAGGTCTACGACGCCGTCGTGTCCGATCGCCCCTACAAGCCCGGGGCCAAGCCGCACGCCGCGGTCGAGATCATCCGCAGCGGCGCCGGGACACAGTTCGACGAGCGCATCGTCGAGCACTTCTGCCAGGTCGTGATGCCGTACCCGCTCGGCTGCGAAGCGGAGCTTGGCGATGGCCGTATCGGCGTCGTGAGCGCACTCGACTGCGCCCGCCCCTATGAGCCGACCGTTCGCGTGTGCGACGCCGTCGGCCGCATCACCGAGGTCACCGTCGACCTCTCGCCCGGTTCGAACAGCGCAGCGGCCGCGTAATCTGGCGGCGCTACCCGGCCTGCGCGAGCAGGAGCAGGTGGCGTTCGCGCGTGGCGGCCGACGGACCGACGCCGAGCGCCTCGCGCAGCGTGGCCTGACAGCGAGCGAACGCGTCGAGCGCCGAGGCGTTGTCCCCCGCCGCGGCGTGCGCGTCCATCAGCAGCCGCCAGGTCGGCTCGCGCAGCGGCGCGGTCGCCAGAGCGAGCTGCGCGTCGCGGACCGCCCGCTCGGGTGCGCCGTTCGCGATGTGGGCGCGCCCGGCGCATTCCAGCGCGCGGATGCGCACCTGGGTGAGCCGCGCTCGGCATCGTCCAAGCCACGGTCCGGTGTGCCCGGGAAGCACGGGCCGGGCCGTGATCAGACGAGCCACGAAGGCTTCGCGAGCGGCTCCTTCGAGGTCTCCCGCGGCGAGCAGGGTCTCCGCGTCATGGGACGCGGACAGCGCGGCATCGAGGTCCACCCAGGCTCG
Source organism: uncultured Solirubrobacterales bacterium (assembly GCA_963819075.1). GTDB lineage: Bacteria > Actinomycetota > Thermoleophilia > Solirubrobacterales > Solirubrobacteraceae > CAVQBJ01. The sequence continues at coordinate 17,671 of CAWFUP010000006.1, read as the reverse complement.
CTCGGGCAGTCGGAATCGATACGCGCCCGGCGCTCCGACGAGCAGCCCGGCGCCGTCGAGCCCAGCTGCGGTCAGCGCGGCGCGAGTCCGGCTCGCCAGCGCCTTCAGCGACGTTGCCCACGCGCGCGGCGGTGAGCCCTGCCACAGCTCCTCGGCGATCTCGTCGTGGCCGAGCGCGCGAGTGTGCTCGGCCGCGAGCAAGGCCAGCAGGTGACGTCCGAGCGGTCCGGGCAGCGAGCGCTCGGGGAGCAGCCGGCCGCCGGCCTCGACGCACAGCTCACCGGCCAGGTAGACGCGCAGGCTCGGTGCGACGTCCGCGGCAACATCCCAACCGCTTCGCAACCGCGAGCCTTTAGAGTCCGGCCACATGATCAAGCAGATCGTATGCGACTGCGGGTGGTCGGCCCGCGGCACCGAGGACGAGCTCGTCGCGGCCGCCCAGGCCCACGGGCGAGACGCGCACGGCCTCGTGCCGACCCGCGAGCAGGTGCTCGCCGTGGCCACCCCGGTGAGCGAAGGCGAACGCGACGAGGAGGGCTGATTCGATGGCCGAGACCCTGCACGACCTGCGGTTCCCCGGCGAGTCGGACGAGTATCGGCGCGCTCGTGACGAGCTGCTGCGCGCTGAGGTGGAGCTGCGCCGGCGGATCGAGCGAGTCGCCGCGCAGCGGCGCGAGCTCCCGCCCGGAGGCATCGTGCCGACCGACTACGGGTTCCAGGAATGGGACGTGGAGACGAACGCGGCGCGCGACGTCCGCCTGTCCGAGCTGTTCGGCGATCGGCACGACACGTTGTTCCTGTACAGCTTCACGATCGTCAAGGCCGAGCAGGGCCTGCCCTTCGTGGGTCCGTGCCCCCATTGCACGTCGATCATCGACGGGATCGATGGCGCGTTGCCCCACATCACCCAGCGGATCGCCTTCGCCGTCGCCGCCAAGGCACCGGCGGAGGAGTTCCGCGGCCACGGCGAGCGCCGCGGCTGGCGCCATGCACGGCTGTTGTCGTCCTCGGCGACGAGCTACAACCGTGACTACGGGGCCGAGGACGCCGGCGGCAATCAGTGGCCGCTGGCCACGGTGTTCGTTCGGCGCCCGGAGGGGATACGCCACTCCTGGAGCAGCGAGCTGTGGTGGGCCGGCCGCGACGACGGCGAGGATTCGCGACACGTCGACTTCATGTGGCCGATCTGGGCCGTGTTCGATCGCACGCCCGACGGCCGCGGCAGCGACTGGAGCCCGAAGCTCGACTACGTCTAGGGCGTCATGGAATCCCGCACCCTGACCGACACCATCGCGGCCCGGCCGGTGCCGGCGGCCGGCAGCGGCTCGCGAGCCACCATCGCGGCGCTCATCGCGCTCGCGGCGCTCGGATGGGTGCTGACCGGCCTGCGGATGGCCGGGATGGACGCCGGACCGGGCACCGATCCCGGCGTACTCGGCTTCTTCCTGAGCACGTGGATCGTGATGATGGCGGCGATGATGCTCCCCTCGGTGGTGCCGGCGCTGCTCGACTACCGCAGTCGTCTCGCCGAGCGCTCACTCCGGCGATCGTCCGCCGGCGCGGCCAGCGCGTCGTTCGTCGCGGGCTACCTGGCGGCCTGGGCGGCGGCGGGGCTGCTCGGCTTTACGGTGCTCGAGGCCGGCCGCTCGCTCGACGGCGGGCTGTTCGCCTGGGACCGCTACGGTCCGTGGCTCGCCGGCGGCGTGCTCCTGGGTGCCGCGGCGTACGAGCTCACGCCACTGAAACGCCGGTGCCTGACCGAGTGCCGCAGATCGTCGACGGCGGAGCCCGTCCCGGCGCTTCACGCTCCCGTCGAGGCGCTGCGGGCGGGCGTCGAGCACGGCGGTTGGTGCCTCGGCTGCTGTTGGGCGCTGATGGCGGCCCTGTTCGCGCTCGGGTCGATGAGCCTCATTTGGATGGCCGTGATCACCGCCGTCATCACCGCTCAGAAGCTGCTGCCCTGGGCGGCGGCCACGCTCGTGGCGTCGGTGCCGTTGCTCGCCGTGCTGGCGATCGGGCTCGCGTTGGCGCCGTCCAGCGTGCCGGGCCTGACCATTCCCGGCGGCGCGGCGGCGATACGCGCGATGCGGGCGATGGACACGCCCGCTCCACGACACACATCCGGGATGGTTGCGGCGGGCGCCGCGGCCGCCCGCGCCATGCGATAGGACGGGCGCGCGGCGCCAAGCGAGCGTCATCCAACTGCCGAGCACCGGAGACGTAGGATTCGTCGACGTGGAAGGCACGAAGTACGCAGAGGCGAGTGTCGGTGGGGAGCAGGCCGCCCTGGCTCCGCTGCCTCCTGAAGCTCTCGTGCGGCGTGTGGGCTGGGACATCCACAGCCGCCACCCCGTAGAGGTGTATGACGAACGCGGACGCGAGCAGTGGCGCTTGGTCAAGTCGCTGCTTCCGGAAGCGTGGACCTTCGAGGGAAAGCGGATCCTCGATTTCGGTTGCGGCGCCGGGCGCATCACCCGCCATGCGGTGGCCGAGGTGCCCGGCGCCGAGATCTGGGGGTGCGACATCGATTCCCCCAGCGTCACCTGGCTGCGGGAGCACCTGTCTCCCCCGCTGCACGCGTTCCAGAACGAGGAATGGCCGCCGACCGACCGGCCCGACGGCTCCTTCGACCTGATCTTCACGTTCTCGGTCTTCACGCACCTGGTGGACTCCTGGAGCGCTTGGCTGCTCGAGCTGCACCGCATCCTCAGCGACACGGGAGTGCTGATCGTCACGGTGTTCGGGCCGGGAATCAGCGCCCACGGCGAAGTGGCGATCAGTGAGGACACGGTCGGGATGAATGTGCTGCAACCAGGTACCCCGTGGGCGCTCGGCGGGCCCCTGATCGTCCATTCGGAGTGGTGGCTACGCGCGCATTGGGGCCGTGCCTTCGAGATCGAGCAGCTGCGGCCGGGCGACCCATCGGGTGCCGCCCCTCTGTTCGGGCAGAGCGTGCTCGTCATGCGCAAGCGCCCCGGGGTCTTCGGCCCGGCGGAGCTGGAACGCCCGGAGCCCGGCGAATTCCGAGAGCTCACGGCCGCGCAGCAGAACGTCGCGTCGTTGAGACGCGAGGTCGAGATCCTGTTCACCTGGAACACCGACCTCTCGGCGTGGCTCACCGCCACCGTCAACAGTCGCAGCTGGCGGATGACGGCGCCGCTTCGAGCCTTGGGCCGGACGGCCAGAGACGGATTCGCGGACGCGCGGGTGCGTCGCGCCTTCAGCCGCGGGCGATCTCGCTGAGGCCGACGAGCAGCGCTCCTCACCAGACCGAGACGCCACCGCGCATGACGTAGCGCCAGGGTTACAGCGAGACGAGCCGCCTATCGGTCCATGCCAGTCGCGTCTCTTCGTCGGACGGGAAGAACGCCTCCAAGCGCAACTCCTGGGCCGTCACGTCGCTCGGCGTGCCGAGAGTGGATACGACCGAGAAGAAGCTGAGCGCCGCGCCCGCGAACTCGATTCGGACATCGATGACGGGCGCCGACCCGAACGCGGACGGTGGATCGCCGAGCAGTGCGGCGACGTCCGCACGCGAGCGCAACTGCTCGACGAGCGTGCGGGTTTCGGTGTCGAGCACACCGCCCACGGCCTCGCGGCGGGCGCGCTCCAGCAGCGACGGTCCCACCGCGTCCCAGTTGGACACCGCGTCGCGGACCGGTCCGGGCTCAATCATCAGCCGCAGCACGTTCGCAGGCTCCGGCAGCGGGGCCGGCGCCAGCAGTCCGCCGAACAGCCGGGTGGCACCGGCGTTCGCGCGCAGGACATTCCAGCCACGGTCCATGACGACAGCCGGGAAGGGCTCGTGCTGGGCGAGCATCGAGGACAACGCCGCCTGAACGCGGTCGAGCTCGGGGGCGTCCAGGCCGCTCGCGGGGTACAGCGGTGCGTAGCCCGCGGCGAGCAACAGCGCATTGCGCTCGCGCAGCGGGACGTCCAGCGCGCCGGCCAGACGAACGACCATCTGGCGGCTGGCTTGTGCCCGGCCGGTCTCGACGAAGCTGACGTACCGCGCCGTCGTGCGCGCATCGCCAGCCAGGTCGAGCTGGCTCATGCCCCGTACCCGGCGCCAGTAGCGCAGCAGGTCGCCGATTGCGGTGCTTGCGTCGTCCGCAGACATGGCCCAACCCTACGCCGGGCGCAGAGCACCGGCACTTCCCCGACAGGGAATTGCCGCACGTCCCTACCGAGGCGATTCTGGACTTCCCAACGACCGGAGGAAACACCATGCAGCTCACCATCCACACCAGTGAGCCGGCACCAGCCGCGTCCAAGCCGATCCTCGACGGCATCGCCAGCGACCTCGGGTTCGTGCCGAACATGGCCGCGACGATCGCCACGTCACCGGCGCTCCTGAGCGCTTTCGACGGTCTGCGGCGCGCCGTCGGCTCCTGCGAACTCGACGCGACCTCGCGCGAGGTCGCGGGTGTCGCAGTCGGCGTCGCGGTCGACAACCGCTACGGCGTCGCCTTCCACTCGACCGTCCTCGGCAGACTCGGGGTCGAGGAGGCCGACATCGCGCAGATGCGCGACGGTCGACCTCCAGCAGACGACAAGCTCGCCGCCGTCTACGACCTCGCCCGGGAGATCGTCGTCGACCGCGGTCGGGTCGGCGAAGGCGCCGTCGCTCGCGCGCAGCAGGCCGGCTACAGCCGGTCAGAGATCCTCGAGATCGTCGCCGAGTGCACGTTCGCCGGCCTGGTTGGAGTGGTCGATAATCTCGTCGGCCGCGTGGAACTGGACGAGGTCCTCGTTCCCCGGGCCTGGACTGGGTGAGACGGCGAAGTCACCACGGGCCGATCATGCCCGCCGCGTCACGACTACGTGGCGGGCGGCTGGTCGATGCGCACCAGATTGCCCGCCGGGTCACGGACGGCGCAGTCCCGCGTGCCCCACGGCTGCTCGGCTGGCTCTTGCACGATCTCGGCGCCCGAGGCGCGCACCGTCTCGAAGGTGGCGTCGAGGTCGTCGGTTTGGAAGTGGACGCCGTTCAGCGCGCCCTTGGCGACGAGCGTGGCGACCGCGTCGCCGTCGGCGGGGCTGCCGTTCAGGTAGTTCGTGAGGACGATCCCAACGCCGGGCTGGGAGGCGGCACCGACGGTGATCCAGCGGAAGTCTTCGCGGGCGACGTCATTGCGCAACTCGAGGCCGAGTGTGTCGCGGTAGAACGCCAGTGCGAGGTCGGGGTCGTCGACGATGACGAAGCATGCGGAGAGAGTGAGGCTCATGCCCCCAAGACTAGGGAGCCAGCGCGACGCGTGCGTCGGCGATCCGGCTCGACTTGTGGCTCGGGCGGGTGAGGTCCTTGGCGACGCAGCCCGGCACGCTCGCGAGCGCGCTGTGGTCACGGGCCCGATAGGCCGTCGGCGTCTCGCCGACCAGCTGGGTGAAGCGTGCGCTGAACGAGCCGAGCGACGTACACCCGACCGCCATGCAGACCTCGGTGACCGACAGCTCGCCGAGGCGCAGCAGCGCCTTCGCCCGCTCGATTCGCCGCGTCATCAGGTAGGCGTACGGCGTCTCCCCGTACGTTGCGCGGAACTTCCGCGAGAAGTGTCCGGTTGACATCAGCGCCGCGCGGGCGACCGCGGCGACGTCGAGCGGGCTCGCGTACTCGCGGTCCATCAGATCGCGGGCGCGGCGCAGATGCGCGAGGTTGGCAAGCTCGTCCGGCGGCACAACGTCGAGCGTAGCGGGGCGCTGGAACACACGCGGCACCGCGCGCGGGCACATCGGCGACCGGTCGCCGAGCCCGCAACCACAACCGTACGGCTGACCGTCGGCGAGAGAGACCCACCCGGCTCACGCGCCGATGACGCCCGCCCAGAAGCCGCACTGGTGCTCCGCCGCCACGCTGGAGCTGAGGTGGCTGCCCAGGCTCGTGAGCACCATCGTCTGCGGTGAGGACGCGGACCATTGTGGCCAGGCCGCTCCGCCCACGGGGCCGGGCTGCCCCGTGCTGGCAAAGTTCGTCCAGGCATTGACCATCTGCGCGGAGACCGCGCTCTGGGCCGCGGTGCGGGTCGGCGCGGGTATCAAGTTGACCGAGTTGAACAGGTAGAACAGCTCGGAGGCGTGGTAGTCGCCGAGCGCCATGAACGGGTCGAGGCCCGAGTACGGCGGGTTCGGATCGGCGAATTCGTAGGTCCACACCGGTTGCCCGGTCGCGGTGGCCTCCCGAGCGGTAAACACGGCGGGGCAGGCGAACGCGCTGTCGGTGACCACGGCCGACTCCGCGAGATCGGCGGCGCTGTAGGCCGCGATCGGGTACTCGGCCAGCACGCTGCTCGCGCTGGAGCCAAACTCCTGCAGCGATGCCTGGTACTGGGCGGGCGTGACGGCGCTTCGACTCGGCACCTCCTGCAGCCCGACGAACAGACGTCCCTCGTTGAGATTGTTGCCGAGCAGCATCGGCACGTGGCTGTACGCACCGCTGCGCCAGGCGTCGTCTAGAGAACGCGGCTCGACATAGCCGTCGATGGTCGGCTCCCACGCGACGGGGCCGCTGCCGAACTGGACGGACGGGTCCTTGAGCAGGGTAGACGCCGGCAGGGACCGCAGACAGTCGACCATGGTCGACACGTCGGGGCAACCGACGCGTGCCGCGTAGGCCTCGCTGCGCTGCACCATGGTGGCCTCGGTCGTTTCCTGCATCGTGGTCCCCGAACAGCTGCCGCTTTCGCTGATGGCCCGCTCGAACAGTCCGACCGCGAGCGGCGAGGCGACCTGCTGACACACGCTGTTCCCGCCGGCCGACTCGCCGAAGATGGTCACGTTGCTCGGATTGCCGCCGAACGCGGCGATGTTCGCATGCACCCAGCGCAACCCGGCCTGCTGGTCCATCAATCCGTAGTCGCCCGAGGTGCGCCCCGGACTCTCGCCGTCCAGGCCCGGGAGCGCGAGGAAGCCAAACGGTCCGACGCGATAGTTGAGCGTCACGACGATCGCCTTGCCGCTGTTGACGAGCGGGGTGGGGTCGTAGCCGTTGTTGGAGCCGATGACGTAGCCGCCGCCGTACACGAAGACCATCACAGGAAGGTTGTGCGACACGCCCGCCGGGGGCGTGTATACGTCGACGCCGAGGCAGTCCTCACCCGACGGCAGCAGCGTGCCGACCACCGGAAGTGACTGCGCGCAGGGTGTCGAGTGCCAGAGCGCGAAGCGAACACCGGGCCAGGGAGCGACCGGCACCGGAGCATGGAAGCGCAGCGCCCCCGACGTCGGCCGGGCGAAGGGAATCCCGAAGAACGTCCGCATGGTCGGGGACACCGACCCCCATACAGCCCCGTCGGTCGTGAACACCAGATTCGCCGGCAACGCCGCCTGCAATGCGGTCGGCGACGCGACGAGCCCCAGCACAACGGCGCTGAGGATCGCAGCCACCCGCGTCCGGATTCCCAGCCGGCACCCACGTACACCCACCATGATCACCCCTCCCGATCGCCAGCTCTCACCTGCACATCGCCGACCCGCGATGACGGGACGGCGGCGAGGACCCAGCGCGAATATACCGGTCGGGCGACGTGGGCGCGTGAGCGTCGGGCCGGCCGCGCCACGACATCGTCAAGTTCGCGATGACGGCGCTGGACGCGGTTCACCTGCCGGTAACGCCAGTCCCCCCCGAGCCCCGTATAAACGCGGCGAGTCCCCGATCAAAGAGGAGGTCGTTGCACATGCGTGGACGTTCCAGGCAGGGTTTGTTCGCCGCCCTTGCGGCCGGCGCCATCGCCATCGGTGTTCCGGTGGCCGTCGCCTTCGGGCACGACGGTTCCGGTGGTGATCATCATCAACCGGGCATCGAGCACGTGCTGCTCATCTCGGTGGACGGGCTCCACCAGTCCGATCTTCAGTGGTATGCCGCCACCCATCCGTTCTCCGAGCTCGCCCGGCTGGCGCGTTTCGGCGCTGAGTACTCGAATGCGCACACCTCGGACCCGTCCGACTCGGACCCCGGAGGCACGGCGCTGATGACCGGTGGCGACCCGCGCGCGACCGGTGTCTACTACGACGTCGAGTACAACCACGATCTGTACGAGGCGGGCACGACTTCGTGCCACGGCCAGCCGACCGGGGCCGATGTCATCTACGACTCGCCGGACGACCTCGACGTGACCAGCCTCGATGCCGGCCAGGGCATCCCCGGCCTGGCGACCGACCCGAGCAAGATCCTGCAGATGACCGGCCAGCCGCAGACGCTGCTGAACCCGGCGACCTTCCCGGTCGACCCGAGCACCTGCAAGCCGATCTATCCGCACTCCTACCTGAAGGTCAACACGATCTTCGAGGTCGCCAAGAGCGCCGGCCTACGGACGGCATGGTCGGACAAGCACCCGGTGTACGAGTCCTTCAACGGACCCTCGGGGAGCGGGATCGATGACCTGTTCACGCCCGAGATCGACTCGAATGCGATCGAGCCCAACGGGACTCCGTACCCGTGCGGCGGGTGCAGCTGGACCGGCGACAACGCAGCGACGAGGCAGTACGACTCCTACAAGGTGCAGGCGGTCATCAACGAGATCGACGGCTTCGACCACAGCGGTACCACCCCGGTCGGCACCCCGGCGATCCTCGGGATGAACTTCCAGACCGTCTCGACGGGCGAGAAGCTGCTCTCGTCGGAGGCCACGATCGGCGGTCCGGTCCTCGCCGGCGGGTACCTGCCCGGCACCACCACGCCGGGTCCGCTGCTGAGCAGCTCGCTCGACTACATCAACGCGCAGCTGCAGGCGATGGTCGACGCGATCCGCAAGCAGGGCCTCACGGATTCGACGGCGATCATCCTCACGGCCAAGCACGGCCAGTCGCCGCAGGATCCGAACCAGCTGACCCGGATCAAGGACGGCCCGATCATCTCCGCCATCAACGCCGCGTGGACGGCCGCGCACCCCGGCGCCGGCGCCCTGATCGTCGCGGGCACCGACGACGATCTGTGGCAGAGCTACCTGTCCGACCGCTCGCAGGCGGCGGCGGACTTCGTCAAGAACTACCTGTGGACCCACCCCGCGACCGGCGTCACCTACAGCGGCGGCACGCGGACGCTGGACCACTCCGGCTTGGCGCAGATCTATGCCGGGCAGGAGGTCGCCGACTTCTTCGGCGTGCCGAACTCGGATCCGCGCCACCCGGACGTGTTCGGGCGCGTCCAGGTCGGCGTCGTCTACACGGGCGGGACGAAGATCGCCGAACACGGCGGCGACAACCCGGCCGACCAGGACGTGCCGATCGTGGTCTACGCACCGGGCGCCGTGCCGCCGTTGCGCGTCCACGCGCCGGTCGAGACGACGCAGGTCGCGCCGACGATCCTGCGGCTGCTCGGGCTCGACCCGCACGCCCTGCAGGCCGTCCAGAGCGAGGGCACCGACGTGCTGCCCGGCGTCGAGCCGCGCGGTTTCTTCGGACACTGACGCGCTTCACGGGGCGGCGGTCAGTGACCGTCGCCCCGCGCTGTCGCATCGTGCTCTCGATCGGAGTGCGACGGCGGCGATCCGCTGACGCGTCCAGCTGGCCAGGCCCATGAACCGTTGTCGAGTGGCGCGCCGCGGGCGCAAGCCGCTCGACCTTCTCATCGCCGCGACGGGGCTGGCAAACGAGCTGCCGGTCTATACATGCAACTCCGACCACTTCGAGGATCTGAGATCGCTGATCGACGTCGTGTCTCGCGCAGGTAGCATGAGCGAATGGGCCGCCGTGCGTCCATCTCCGGCTTCCTCGGCACCGTACCCGGTTCAGCTGCAGGGGTGGCTTGGATGCTCGGTGCCGCCTCTGCGGACGTCGCCGGCGCGGTCGACCCTCGGCGCCTGGCCGGCCGGCGGCCGGCCACCGATCCCCTCGACCTGCGCGACCCCGAGTACATCCGGCGGACACTGCCCGCGCTGCGTGAGATGTCTAACTTCTACTTCCGAGCCGAGGTGCGCGGGATGGAGAACGTCCCGGCACGGGGACCGGTGCTGCTCGTCGGCAACCACTCCGGCGGCACGCTGATCGCCGACACGTTCGTGTTCGCCCAGGCCTTCTATGACCACTTCGGCGCCGACCGCGTGTTCCACCAGCTCGCACACGATCTCGTGTTCAAGGTCCCCGGGTTGCGTGCCCTGGTCACGCCGTACGGAACGGTGCCGGCCTCGCCGGAGAACCTCCGGCGAGCGCTCGCGCGCGACGCTGCCCTGCTCGTCTATCCCGGGGGCGACCACGAGACCTACCGAGCGACGTGGCACTCCGCGGACATCGACTTCGCCCACCACACGGGGTTCGTGCGGCTCGCGCTCAAGCTGGACGTTCCGATCGTCCCCGTGGTGGCGATCGGCGGCCAGGAGACGGCGCTCTTCCTCGGCCAGGGCGAGCGCGTCGCGCGACTGCTGCACCTGCACCGGCTGCTGCGCCTCGACGTCGCGCCGATCCAGATCGCGCCGCCCTGGGGCGTGACCGTGCTCGACCTCCCGGGCCGGGTGCCGCTGCCAGCGAAGATCACGGTCGAGGTCCTGCCAGCGATCGACCTCGCGGCGCAGCTCGGAGCCGACGCTAACCCCGACGAGGGATACGACCTCGTCACCGCGCGAATGCAGGACGCGCTGGGGGACCTCGCCGAGGCCCGCACGTTCCCGGTGATCGGCTGAGCCGAAACGCGGGTCAGCCGCCGGAGAGGAGGCGCGTTGAAGAGGCCCAGCCGCCGCCTCGGCCCGTCCGACTGGTCAGCGATGTACTGGCACGGTCATGGCAGACCCGGTCCTGACAAACCTTCGGCCGGGACCCGCGGAGGGCTCCGGCGCTGCTGCCAACCAGCTGCGCAGGCGATCGTAAACCTCGGGATGGTTGAGCAGCGCCACGTGATGCGTACCGCCGACGTGGTGTCCGTGCTCGTCGCGGAAGGGGATCCGCCGAGTCTTACCCTGGCCGGTGGCGCTCGGAACGAGCACCAGGATGTCCCCGAGCAGGCGCCCGAGCGGGTGGCGAGGGTCGCGGGTGATCGTGGCCGAGACGAAGCAATGCGTCGCCCACGGCAGCAGCGGCACCTCCTTGCAGGCGACCACGCGGAGGTCGTGCGGGTCGCGCCCGTGCCAATCCTCGTCCACCAACGAGCCATGGCGCAGGTCGTGGATACCGGCGCTGCGACGGCGCAGGAAGTTGCTGAGCATCCGCGTTTCGGGCAGGGCGTGGAGCGCAGCCGCGGCGCGATGCGCACCGCGCGCCAGCGGGGCACCAAGGTGCGGGGTTCCCAACGAGACAATGTGTCCGACGCGTCGCACCCAAGCTTGGTCGTGCTCGTGTGCCTGGTGGCAGGCGCTGCGTGCCACCAGTCCGCCCATCGAGTGGCCGACCAGCGCGATCTGCTGCACCTCGACCGGCCAGCCGTCGACGAGATCACCGAGCAGGGCCGCTACCGTTCGCCCGTTCTCGGAGATGTGCAGGCCGCTGTTGTAACGCAAGTAGACCGCCGTGCAGTCGAGATCTACTGCCAGCCGTGCACCGTATGGCTCCTCGGCGCCCCACAGCGACCAGCAGAACTCATCCGCTGTGAGCCCATGGAGGAAGACCACCAAGCGGCCCGTGGCTTCCGGGAACGCGCGGCGGAGCGAAGACTCATCCAGCCCGATCCGCTCCCCGCGCACCCGCACGGACGTGGACTGGGCAAGCGCGCTTCCATCTCGCTCGAGCTGGTCGCCGATGAGGCCGTTGAGGGCGGCGATGATGAGGCTGCCCGGCTGGGTGTCGGAAAGCGGAGCGCCCTCGCCGATGCCGCCTTGCTCCATGGCTGTATCGGCGGCCCTACCGAGTACCGAGAAGCCAGCGCCGATCGCGCCGTACGCGCGACTTGACAGCGCGTCGTGAATGAGCCGCACCGGCTCAGCCGCCGGACCCACGCCTCGAAAGGCGCGTTCGGCGATGCCGAGGTGCATATCGCGGATCTCGCCGGGAAAACGGCGCAGCTCGTCAAAGGCCAGCGCACTCAGCGCGCGAGTCTCGTTCTCCGACCGCTTGACGCCCTCGATGGTGCTGGTCGAGTCCGTGCTCGTGATCACAGTCCACCCCCGTGCGTTAGTTGCCGACGCGTGGGCGGCGGCTACGCCGAGCGCCCACGTCAGCAGCATACGCCCGAAGGTCAAGCTCGGGCCTTGTTCGGTCTACCCACTGAGGCGCGGATGGATCTCATCACGAGCGCTTCATTCTCGTCGCGCCATCCGGCCGAGCGCTAGGTCGGGGGGTGCACGTCCTTTCTCCAGTTCATTCATAGAAAGGACGTGCACCCCGTGCGCCCACGGCGTGCCAACGGCTTGCAACGGAACGCGCTGCCCGCCACTCCGGAAAGCCGAGGGTCTCGATGCTCGGATCTACGGGGAAGCGCTTGATCCTGCAGCCGTCAGCGCGAGCGCACGTCGCACGCGACTGGCAGTCGGATCGGGGTCCAGCGTTACCTGCGCCCAGTTCAGGCGCAACACGCGATATCCAGCCGCCTCCAGCATCGCCTGCCGCGCCGCATCTGCGTCCCGCGCGAACCGATTCGCGTGGTAGCGCGCTCCGTCAGCCTCGAGGATGAGGCTGGCGTCCGCGTAGAAGAAGTCCACCTCCACGCGGCGCGGAAGACCGCCGAGCACGACGTTGACAGCGGGGGGCGGAAGCCCATGTGCGCGCAACATCTCGAGCACCCGATCCTCGAGCACGCTCCGAGTCGGCGACGGGCCGGGCGCGATCAGACTCGCCAAGCGCCCCGCGCCGCGACGCCCGCCGGCACGAGTCAGTTGCACACGCAGGGCCCGCTCGTCAACGCGCCGCTGCACGAGAGCCTCTCGCACGGCGCGGGTCAACACCGGCTCGCCCGCGACGTCCGCCAGGTCAAGCAGCGTGCGCGCGACCGTCGTCACCGGGACTCTGTTTGCCATCCTCCAATCGCTCCCGTCGAGACTGCGCACCGTGTGCACTCTGATCCCGCGGCGTGAGCGAACCCGGCGCGCCACAGTCACGTCAACCGGTCCCCGACGAAGATCGAGGAGCCCCCACAGCCGGCCAGCCGTCCAGTGACTCAGCACGGCATCCGAACCGATGGAAAGCGCGCCAGCCAAGCCGCGACCTTCCCACGAGACGTCCGAGTGACCCACCGCGTATACCCCCCGACACGACCGATGCAGTCGCCCGGCCCGGACTCTATGACTGACCGAGCTGTCATTCAGCCCGAGCGCCCGCAGTTGCGTCACCGTCACAACGCCGTGTTGGCGTGCCGCCACCCGGCCGAGCGCTACGTCGAGGGGTGCACGTCCTTTCTTTGAATCATTCATAGAAACGACGTGCACCTGCCGCGGACACCGGATACCACGTGCCCAGCCTCCCACCACGTTGCGACGGAACGCATCGGACCCGCAATGCGAGAAGCCGCTCCAACCGAGCGGCTTCTCAGAACGAAGGTGGACGCGGACGCAAACAATTCGAACCGCGGTCCTAGTCGTCATCAGCACCGCGATCGCCGAGACGCCGGACCCGCCCGTCTACCGCCGGATCACCGGCCGGGCGGCCCAACTCCGCGAACTCAGGATGAGCGACCGAGCGATCGGATGCGCCCTCGATGTCAGCGACAAGACCGTCGCCAAAGCGACCCGCCTCAGGTGATCTGGCGCCCGAGCCACGATGCCGGTGACGGCGGCGACCCAAGCACTTGCCGCGCCCGTTACGCCGGCTGAATGACGTTCGCTCACGCGGCCGTCGGACGCTAGGCTCCTCGCCGATGCAGTCCTCGCCTTCGCGTGTGCGCTAACGCTGGTCTTGGTCGCCGGCGCAGCCGCTGCCACCCCGGTGACCAACGTGATCGACCGGCCCGACTCGCTCAACCAGCTGTCATGCCCGTCAGCAACACAGTGCACCGCGGTCGGCGTTGACGTCTCGGCAGCCTCGTACACCGTGCAGGAGGCGACGTTCAACCCGACCTTGCCCGGGCACCCGTCGATCGCCACCATCGACGAGACCGACTCGCGCGCCTCGGGGCTCGCATGCCCGAGCCTCACGCAGTGCACGATGGTGGACACCGCTGGTAACGCAGTGACGTTCAATCCGCAGGCGCCGGGCAATCCGATCGCGGGCGCGCTGGGCGCCCGAGGGCCGCTCGAGAACGTCGCCTGCCCGTCGGCGAGCGAGTGCGTGGCGATCGACAAGGCCGGCGACGAATTGACGTTCAACCCGATCCAGCCCGCGGCCGCGCCGATGCGGCTCGAGTCCGAAGTGCTCTACGGGGTCGGCTGCCCGTCGGTGACGCAGTGCACGGTCGTCGACGAGTCCGGTGGGGTGAGCACGTTCAACCCGCAGGCGCCCGTTGCCAGCGCCGCGACCACCGTCGACGGAAGCCATGTGTCGGTTGGGATCACGTGCCCGTCGACCGCTCAGTGCACAGTGATCGACGATGGGAGAAGCGGGAACACGAACGCCGTGACGTTCGACCCGGCAACGCCGGGATCGGACACCACGGTGACCGTCTGGCACGGTGGCTATCCCGGCAGCGCGATCTCGTGCCCGACGCTGACGCAGTGCACCGAGATGCTCGAGCTTTCGGTGGTCTCAACGGGCGAGGTCACGTTCAACCCGCAGTCCCCACCGTCACCGGCCCCTGTGAGCCTCAGCTCGTCCACCTTTCCCGGGGTCGTGTGCCTCACGACGGCGAGTTGCACCGCCGTGGAGTACGGCTTCGAGATCGCGTTCGATCCCGCAACCGTCGGGGCGATGGGCGCACCGAAGTGGTCGAAGTCGAAGTGCAAGTCGACGTACAGCTCGTGGCTGCACTCGCATGCCCACGCCACGCGGAGGCAGAAGAGCACGGAGGTCGCGGCGCTGAACAGGCAACATGGCTGCCCGATGACGGGGTTGTAGTAGAGCCGGATTCGAGTCGCGCTGTCGCATCCGCGACCCGGAAAACCGCTCCCCCAAGCGATTTCCCGGCACCAGTGGACGCGGACGCAAAGAATTCGAACCGCGGCAGAAGTCGTCTTCAGCACCGTGATCGCTGAGACGGCGGAACTTGCCGCAGCAGTTACGCCGCCTGGATGACGCGACGCGGGATCTTCACGCCCGACGCCGGCTGTCGCTCTCCTCGGAGGACGTCCGGATCGAGATCGATCCCGCCCGGCCACACAACGGTGCCAAACTCGGCGTCCACCGACGCAGCCTCGAAGACGGATCGCTGATCCCGAATCGGCGCAAAGACACCGCCGGCGGCCAGCACGGGGCCGAGATCCACCTCGTGGACGGCGCCGTCGGCGAACGTGACCCTCAGCCAACGCTCGGCGAGCGGCTCGACGGCAGTGACCTTGGTCTGAGAGCTCATCAGGGCAGCGGCGCGATCGGCAAGGGAGAACTAGGAATCCGCAGCCGATCCCAGTTCGCACCGAGTTCCTCGCGATGGACCGCCATCCATTCTCGCACCAACCGCATCGCGCGTTCGGGCAACTCGCCCCGAAGCACGTCTCCGGTCGAGATCGCGACGACCGCCTCCTCGCCGGCGTACACCGCGTGAAAATGGGGAGGCGCGTGGTCAGAGAAGTACATCCGGATCACGATGCCATAGAACGAGCTGATCGTCGGCACGCAAAGCAGGATCCCGCCAGCTGCGGACGCCAGCCACCTGGGACGAACGCCTCACGCGAGGTCCGTCGTTCTCACCAGAGCGAGAACGTGCGGCTATTCGGCGACTCCCGGCCACACCGATACCAGAGCCGATGGCTGACGAACTGGACTCGCACGGCCCCTCTGCCCGCCGCCGAGCACGTCACCGCCCTCGCGAATGCCGCGAACGGAGACGCGCGGGAATACGAGCTCGCGGGCGTCCTGCCGCTGATCGTTTCGGTGTGGGCTCTTGCGGTGCTGCTCCGCGCGAGCGGACAATCGGGACGCCCAGGCGACTGAACAGAGCCGTTCGGCACTTTGCAACGCCTCCGTCACGAACGTGCCAGTTCGTAACGAGCAGTGGAGACGGCGGGTCCGACCAGTGCGAAACCACCTGCAACGCCTACTCGTTTCGGCGTGCGCCTGCTGCCGCGCCGCAACCGTAGGCGGCCGCCTGAACCTGATCAGCAAGGCCAAAGTCCGGCTCGCCGGACCCTGCAGCGCGGTCCGAGCCCCGCCTCAGCGGGGCTCGGACCGCAACTGCCGTGTTGCTCGGGCGCCTAGAACCCGGTAAGACCGCTCATGCCGGGCGGCAGTGTGCTCGGCGTCTGTCCGATCAGGCGGAGGGTGCCGTCGAACCCGACGCTGTACTCATCGATGTGGCTGGTCGGGCCCGTCAACGCCGGCGAGAGCACATACAGGTCCCGCCCGCCCGCGCTCAGCACCTCGTCGGTCTTGGCGAACTCGCCGAGATCGGGGGTGTTACCGAGCGACACCAGCTTGCCGTCCGAGCGCAGACGGAACGCCGCGACGGTTGCGGGGAGCCCGCCGCCCGTGTTGACCTCGTACACGAACCGTCCGTCGGGCGTGATCGCCGTCCAGCACGGTGCTTCGCCGCCTGTGGCCTCGGTGTCGATCGAGGCCAATGCGCCTGAAGCAGTGACCTGATACGTCGCGGCATCGCCGAGACCGGGCGTCGTCAGCGACGTGATCTGCGCCGCTACGAGGCGATTGAACGGGTCGAACGAGAACGCAAACGGGAACGGAGTACTGGAGTCGTTAGCGGTCGCCGCCGCCGCCGCGCCGCCTGGACCGACCGCGAACGTGTCGATCACCCCGGAGGTCGTCCCGATCGGCGGCGGTCCCGACGCGGTCGCCAGGAGCGTGACCACCAGAAGCCTCCCCGTGTTGTCGAAGCCGATCTGCCGCGGCAGACCCGGAAGGGCGCCGGCCGAGAGCGGCTGATCAGATCCGGCGATCGGCGTGAGCGTGCCGTTCCAACCAATGCGGAAGCCGGCAATGTTGTCGCTGTTCGCGTTGAGTGCGTAGAGCAGGTCTCCATGCGTGGTGAGGCTGTTCGGGAACACTCCACCCGACGGCGTGGTCTGCATGAGTATCAGCCCGAACGGGGTGACACGGAAGGTGCTGATCGTGTTGCTACCGGCGTTGACGGCGAACAGGAACCGCCGATCCCGGCTCAATGTGAGCTCGCCCTGCGTGTCGAGAATCGGGCACATCGCTGTGCAGCCTGGCTGCTGCTCCTGGCCGCCCTGACCGCCGCTAGCAATGACCTGGCGCTCATGGAGCGCGCCGTCCCAGCGGCGGCTGAAGACGATGACCTGGTTGTTGGTCGGATCGTTGGTCTCGGAGAACACCGCTCCGACGTACCAACCGAACTCCGCGGCTCGCGCATGCGCGTTTGCAGCCGAGGCGGGCGGCGCGCCCCCCGCCACGGCCGCGACAGCCAACGCGACCATCACCCATGCGCCCTTCGCGGGATGAGATTTCCTGAACCGCATGACTCGAGTACCCCCTCGGTTAGATGCTCGGGGAGTGCCCGCCGACTCGGGCCGCTCCCGACCGTGCCTCGCGCACTCTACCGCCAGGGCGGCGCGGGCGGATCAACGATCTGTTACCGAAGACCGACTGCTGTCTTCCGCGCGACCATGCGCTGCGGCGAATCGGCGGCGAGAGATGCGCACGCGCCGGGCTTGCGGTGGCGTCCAAGCGGGCCGGGGCGTCGCGTACGCGAGGCCTGAGGTCCGATCCGATTCTGGCGATCCTCAGCTCGCCTCCTCGCGGAAGATCCGGTAGC
>CAWFUP010000005.1:0-350374 GCA_963819075.1 uncultured Solirubrobacterales bacterium | reverse complement strand
TGTCGGCCGGCGGTCCGGAGCCCGCGTGGCGCGACCCCCTCACGAGCGCTTCGCGCGGCGAGCGTGCGGGTCTGTTAGGGTCGCGGCGATGCGCTACGCGGCACGGCGGCGCGGCCGGATATCGCTGTCGGGGGGAGTGTTGCTGTTGGCAACGCTGCTGTCGACGGCTGCGTGGGCCTCACGCGTGGAGGTGGCCCCCAGCTTTGCGATCCTGTTCGCCGGCCAGACGACGAGTGGCCGATCGGTGGGCTTCCAATACCAATCGGCGGACATCACGACGCACGTACCGAAGCGCTGCCTCGACACCGGCGCCCCGTCGCACGGGATCTGCGACGCCATCACGGTTGCGGCCTTTCACTTCGCGAACCGCTGTGTTTCGAGCGGAACGACCGTCTCCGGCCCGTTGAACGTGATTCGCGGGCGGTTCTCGTTCCGGCGCGCGGGCGTGACGGTCACGGGCGCCATCGGTCCCCGGTCCGGCCAGCCGCTGGATCAAACCGCGCCGCCCGCGGCGAGTGGCACGGCGCGCGTGCGCCGCGCCGGATGCGACAGCGGCGTCCTGCACTGGCGCGCCACTGCCGCCGGCTGACGGCGCCCGGCGCGTCCGGAGGAGGCCTGTCGCCGGCGCGTAGGGTGGGATGATGGCGCCCATGACCATGCGCTGCGGGTCCTGCTCGTCGGACCTTCCCGAGACGGCGCACTTCTGCCCGTCCTGCGGCACTCGGTTGCGGGCGCGGTGCCCGGCGTGCGGCACGCCGCCGGCCGCAGACACAGCCGTTCTGCGCAGAGTGCGGCGCGCGCCTGGCCCCAGGGGGCGCGACCGCGATCGGGCGACCCGCGCCGGTTGCCGCGTGAGCGGCGGCTGGTGTCCGTGCTGTTCGCCGACCTCGTGGACTACACGGCGCCTCAGCGAAGCCCGTGATCCGAGGACGTGCGTGATGTGCTCGGCCATTACTTCGCGGAGTCGCGGCGGATCATCGAGTCCTACGCCGGCAGCGTCGAGAAGTTCATCGGCGATGCGGTGATGGCCGTGTGGGGCGCGCCGGTCGCACGCGAGGACGATGCCGAGCGGGCCGTGCGCGCGGCGCTCGATCTGGCCACGGCGGTCACGGCGATCGGCGACCGTCTGGGGCTGCCGGACCTGCGCGCCCGTGTGGGCGTCCTCACCGGCGAGGCGGCCGTGGACATGGCCGGACCGCAGCGACGGCATGGTCATCGGTGACGCGGTGAACACGGCATCGAGAATCCAGGGGCTCGCCGTCCCCGGCGCGCGTGCTCGTCGATGACGTGACCCGCAGGGCGACCGAACGGGCGATCGCGTACGAGGACGGCGGCTCGCATAACGTCAAGGGCAAGCGCGAGCCGGTGCACGTGTGGCGCCCGACGCGCGTCGTGGCCCGCGTCGGCGGTGCCCGCCGCAGCTCCGCCGTCGAGCCGCCGCTCGTCGCGCGCGAACCGCAACTGCGGCGCGCTGCGCGACCTCCTCGCGCGGGTGCTCGAGCCCGACTCCGGGCTGCGGCTCGGCGGTGCTCGGGGCGAGGCCGGGATCGGCAAGTCGCGGCTGGCCTGGGAGCTCGAGAAGCACGCCGACGGCCTCGCCGCGCCGGTCCTGTGCATCGCGGGCGATCGCTCGGATTCGGCGAGGGCATCGGCTTCTGGGCCATCGCCGACATGGTGCGCACGCGCGCGCGGATCGCGCAGGACGAAGCCGCTCCGAGCAGCGCGGCAAGCTGGCGGGATGCTCGACGACGTCTTCGCCGCGCCGACGCGACTGCCGCGCCCAGGTCGAGGCCGGCTCGCTGCGCCTGCTCGGGCTCGACGACGGCAGCGCCGATGATCGACCAGGGCGAGCTGTTCTCGGCCTGGCGACTGCTGTTCGAACGTCTCGCGACCCGTGCCCGGTGGTGATGGTCTTCGAGGACGTGCAATGGGCCGACCGCGGGCTGCTGGACTTCATCGCCCATATGCTCGACTGGTCGGCCGAGTCGCCGATCCTGGTCCTGCTGCTCAGCCGCCCCGACCCGCGTGCCGATGCGCTCGACGGCGGCGGCGAGCGCATCGCGCTGCCGCCGCTGAGCGACGACGAGATGCTCGCGCTCATCGCCGGTGCGGTCCGACGACGCACCGCCGAGACTGTGCGAGCGCATCCGCGAGCACGCCGGCGGGGTGCCGCTGTATGCCATCGAGGCGCTGCGGGCGCTGGCCGATCGCGGCGCGCTCGTCGCCGAGGAGCGACGGCTACACGTGCGCGGCGAGGTGGTCGAGATCGAGGTGGCGCCCACGATCCGCGCGCTCGTGAGCGCCCGGCTGGACGCGCTTGGCGCGCTCGAGCGGCGCGTCCTGCTTGACGGAGCGGTACTCGGCGACCGCTTCGACGCCGCGTCCGTCGCCGCGCTCGCGGACATCGACGTGCGCGACGCCTCGGCCCCGCTCGACGCGCTGGTGGCCAAGGAGCTGCTGTGGTTCGACACCGAGCCGCTGTCGCCCGAGCACGGACGCTACGGGTTTCTGCAGGGCGCGGTGCGGGACATCGCGATCAGCACGCTGTCCAAGCGCGAGCGCAAGCAGCGCCACCTCGCCGCGGTCGATCACCTCGCCGCGGGGGCGGCCGACGACGCCGATCGATCGGTCGTGCTTGCCGGGCACCTGCTCGCGGCGGCCGAGGCCGACCCCCTGGCTGACGATGCGCCCGCGATCCGCCTGCGCGCCCGCGAGATGGTGTGCGAGGCGGCTGAGCGTGCGGCGGCCCTCGGCTCACTGAGCGAGGCGTTGGCCCTGTTCGACCGCGGCGCCGACTTGGCCGTGGACCCGTTGGACCGCGCCGGGCTGCTCGAGCGCGCCGGCGCCGTGGCGCAGCGCGCCAGCGAACCCGCCGCCGCGGCCGCGCGGTACGCCGCGGCGCGAGTCATACACGAAGATGCCGGACGGACCTCGGCGGCCCGGCGAGCGCGGCGCGCACGAGTTACGGTCGCTGCGGTACGTGCGCGCTCCCGCCGAACTGCTCGCTCCGCTGCGGGAGCTGCACGCCGAACTTGACGACGACGACGACGCGCTGCGGGCACTCGTCACCGGCGTGCTCGCGTTCACGCTCTACCAGTGTCATCAGCCGCGCGAAGCGGAGCGAATCGCCAGCGAAGCCGCCGAAGCGGCGGAACGCAGCGGTGCGCACAGCGAGCTCATCACCGCCCTCAACGCCCGCGCCAGCGCGCTCGGCGAACTCGGCCGGCCGATCGAGGCGCTCGCGCTGCTGCGCGCGGCGCTGGAGCTCGCGACGCGCCACGAGCCACGCTGGGTGGCCCCGCTGACCGGGAACATCGCCATCTCGCTGGCCTCGCTGGGCCGGTTGCGCGAGGCGGCCGACGCGGCAGGCGAGGCGATCGAGGCCGCCCAGCACTCGGCGGAGCGCTTCTTCGAGCGCTGGGCGAAGCTCGTGTTGGGACGCGTGCGGTACTCGCTCGGCCTGTGGCATGAGGCGGTCGCCACGGTGGAGCCCACACTCGCCGAGGTCCCGCCCTTCCAACTCGGCATGGCGACGGCTCCGCTGCTGTGTGTCGCCCTCGCTCGCGGCGAGCTGACGCGGGCCGGCCAATTGCTCGAGCAGTACGACCGTGGATGTGGCGGGGCTGAAGCGAGTGTCTTCGAGAGCGATTTTCGCTGCCTGCGGACCGTCGCGCAGGCCACCCTGGCGGATGATCCGGCGTCGAGCGCCGACGTGATCCCGACGGCCGAGGTGGCCGACTACGCCGAGTGGTCGGGCTGGCTGCCGCCGGCAGTCGACCAACTCGCGCTGCTCGCCGACGACGAGCCGCTCGAGCGGGCGCTGGCCGCGCTGCGGCGGCCCGCCGGGCCGCGTCGCACCGCCCCCGTCCTCGCTCAGGCGGAGCGCATCGCCGCTCATCTCGCCGCCCGTCGCGGATCGCCTGACGATGCGCTGGCGCATTCCCATGCGGCGGAGCGGCTCGCGCGCGAATGCGGCCTGGCTGTTCGATGCGGCCGTGATCGCGCTCGAACGCGCGGAGCTCGTGCCGAGCGCCGGCGCGGCCCCGCTCGACCTCGCCGCCGCGGCCGACACGTTCGGGCGCCTCGACGCTCGCGTCTGGCACGCGCGGGCGCTCGCCGCTCTGCAGTCGCGCGGCGACGCGGCCGGCGTTCGGGAGACGGCCGACGCTCCCGCTCTTTGAACGGCTCAGTCGGCGGCGGTCGACGTCGAGACACCCGCGGCGCGTCACGCCATGGGTACGCTTCGTCCGTGACGACCCCCGCCAGCCCGGTCCTGTCGGAATCGCAGTTGGCGACGCTCGCGCTTCACGGGCAGGAGCGCACCGCGGAGGTCGGCGACGTTCTGTTCGGCATCGGCGACGCGCGCTATCCGTTCATCGCGATTCTCGAGGGTGAGGCGGCGATCCTGGATGCGGCGGGCCTGAGATCGTGCGCCACGGCGCCTCGGGTTTCCTCGGCGAGATCAACCTGCTGTCGGGCCAGACGGTGTTCCTGACGGCGGTCGTCACGCAGGCGATGCGCTACATCGCACTCGATCGCGACGACCTTCGTGCCCTGTTGTTCGACGACGGCCCCCTGGGAGATCTGCTGTTGTCGACGTTCATGGCCCGGCGGGAGGCGCTGCAGCAGGTGGGCGTCGGGATGCAGGTCGTGGGCCCACGCTCATCGGAGTCGACGCGCCGGATCGTCGAGTTCGCCCAGCGCAACCGCCTGCCCTACACCTGGCGCGACCCCGAGCACGCTGATGATCCCGCGGCAGCGGCGCTGATCGGCGCGCTTGATCGCGGCGACGTTCCGCTCGTGCGCCTGCCCGGTGGCCCCGAGCTGCGCAACCCCTCCGCCGGCGAGGTGTCGCGTGCCCTGGGGATCGGGCTCGAGCTCGCCCCGCGCGAGGAGGTCGACCTCGTCGTGATCGGCGGCGGACCGGCCGGCCTCGGAGCGGCGGTGTACGGGGCGTCGGAGGGCCTGCGGACGCTCGTCGTCGAGGGCACGGCGCTCGGTGGGCAGGCGGGCACGTCGCGCCGGATCGAGAACTACCTCGGCTTCCCGGCCGGCATCAGCGGCTCGGAGCTCACCAGCCGGGCGGTCACGCAGGCGCGCAAGTTCCACGCGCGCACGGCGACCCCGTACCACGCCCTCGCACTTGAACCCGGAACCGACCGCCACGTCGTGCGCCTGGAGGACGACCGCGAGATCGCCGCACGCGCAGTCCTGCTCGCGACGGGTGCCGACTACCGTCGGCTACCGGTCGCCGACCTCGAGGACTACGAGGGCCTGAGCGTCTTCTACGCCGCCGGCCCGCCCGAGGCCCAGCGCTGCAGCGCCAGCCGGGTAGGCGTGATCGGCGGCGGCAACTCCGCCGCGCAGGCGGCCGTCTGGCTGGCGCGCGGCGGCGCGCTCGTGACGCTGCTGCATCGCCGCGCCGATATACGCGAGACGATGTCCGACTACCTCGTGCTCGAGCTCGACCGCTACGGCGTCGCGGTGCGCGACCGCAGCGAGGTGGCCGAGCTGCACGGCAGCAACGGCGAGCTTGAAGCGGTCACGTTGCGCGACGGCGAGCGGCTGTCCTTCTCCTTCCTGTTCCTGTTCCTCGGTGCGGCTCCGTGCACGGACTGGCTCGGCGATGTCGTCGCACGCGACGACAAGGGCTTCGTGCTCACCGGCGCCAACGCTGGCGCCGACGGCCTGCTGGAGACGAGCGTGCCCGGGATCTACGCCGCCGGCGACGTGCGATCGGGCTCGATCAAGCGCTGCGCCACCGCCATCGGCGAAGGAGCGATGGTCGTGAGCTTTGTCCACCAACGCCTCGTGGGCGTACCGGCATAGGCACCGGAGCCGACGCTCACCGATCTACGCTGCGGGCCGACCGCAGCGCGAGCGCCATCAGCGTGAGCGTCGGGTTGAATCCTCCGGAGGAGACGAACACGGACGCGTCGGCGAGGTGGACGTTCGGGACCTCGTGCAGGCGCCCGAAGCGGTCGGCGACGGACTGGCGCGGATCGTCGCCCATGCGGGCGGTTCCCATGATGTGGCGCGTCGTGTACGCGCCGGCGGCGGCGCCACCCGCCAGCCCGCCGCCGATCACCGCCGTGTCGGGCGTCGGAGCGGCGGTGGCACAAATCGCCTGCAGCCGGGGGCCGAAGTACGACGATGCGGCGAGCTCGAAGGGATGCTGCGAGTGCGTGATGCGCGGCACGGGGACGCCTCTGAAATCCCGGATCCTCGGGTCGAGGTCGACGCGGTTGGCGAGCTGCGGCATGTCCTCGCCGTTCAGCTGGATCCCTGAGAAGTGCTCACGGACGGCGAGCGTCCGCAGCAGGCTCGTGAGCGTCGTGCCACGATAGCCCGCGCCGGCGTACAGGCTGGCCTCCTCCAGCAGCAGCGTACCGCCGCCGACCTCGCAGTTGCCCCCCTTGAAGTAGGGCAGACCGGCGGCTCGCGCGGGGGCCCCCGTGACCGGGCCCACGAAGTCGTCAAGCGTGAAGGTGCTGGCGGGGCCGCGCCAGGGATGGGCCCGCTCGGCGAACACCGCCGCACCCACCGAGAAGTAGTGGAACATCAGGTTGCGCCCCACCAGCCCGGACCGGTTGCCGAGCCCGTCAGGGTGATCCGGCCCCTGGGAGAGCAGCAGCAGCCGGGACAGATCCCGGCGAACTACAAGCAGGGGTCCGGGATTCTTGCGAGCGGAACGACGGCGAACAGGGCGACCGAAGCTGCGTTGGCCGCCTACCCGGGAGGCGTCGTTGACCGCGTTGTGAAGCTGAGCAACGGCGAGTACGAGGTCCACAACATCGGCGTCAACTGGCCGCACCACATCTTCGTCAGCCAGGGCTTCAAGGTCGTCGGCGCGGATTAGCCCGAGCTGATTCCACGTCCTGCCGACAGTTGTCGGCGGATCGATGGGCCTGTGCGCGTCATGACCTCCGCACCGGCGGCGGGCGATACAGCGTCACGTTTCGATCCAGGGCGGAGCCGGCGAATCCCTGCGGTCGACCGCCCTGGGCATCGACGTAGGACAGCGTTCGCGCGACGTCGCCGAGGCCGGCGGCATCCGGCACGTGGTCAAGCGCCCAGGTCTGTAGCGCCGCGCCCCCCCCGGCAGTAAACCGCACGGCTAAGGCTCGGGCCTGCTGGGGGAAATCGATCAGCGACGCCGTCGCGATCAACCAGTAGCCGCCGTTGGCGGCGCGGCGGGGGACGATCCGGTGACGGTGGGTGTGCCCCCACAGCGCCGCGAGAGTACGCGGATGTCGATCGAGCAAGGACAGCAGCACGTCGGCGCCCTGGGTCGTGTCCAGCGGCTGATGGGAGACGACGATCACCCACCGGTCGCCGGCGCCGCGGAGCTGACCGGCCAGCCACGCCGGCTGGCCGGGGTGGATCACGCCTCCCGAACCGCCGTCTCTCCGCACGAGGTCGAGCACGATGACGCGCACGTGCGCGCCCACGTCGAAGTGATAATCCAGTAGCGCGCCCGCGGTCGCGAGCCCGCTCGCCGCGCGCAGGCGCGACAGCGCCTCGGCGGCAGGGAGCTCGCGCCGCCCGGCATCGGGCGGGACCGACACCGCGGGCAGCCTCCGGAGCTCGCCGATCAGCGCGCCGATCTCACTTGGCTCGCTGAGCCCGTCTGGCGCTTGCCCCGCGGGAGCGACGAAGCGCCCGATGTCGAGGTGCTCCGGTAGCTCCCAGATCGCGCGATCGCCAAGGGCGATGGCCCGCGTGGTCGCGGTGGGCGCCACCGCGCCGGCCACGAGGAGATCGTGATCGCCGAGCACCGGATACACGGGAGCTCGCAGACCCTCCGCGGCGAACGGTGCGAGCGCAGCCGCCAGCAACCCGGGGTGTCGGGGGGCGTCGATGTCGGGGCGGTAGTAGAACGGGTCGGGATCCGCCGCGGACTGCACGCCCACGTAAGGGCCAGTGCCGCTGACCCGCTCTACGCGCCCCCCGGCGAGAATCCGCAGCGCCTGCTCGAACTCGTTGGCTTGGGCGTTGTCGATGAGATCGCCGCCTTGGATCACCACGTCCGGCGCGAAGGCGTTGACCGCCACGACCGCGCCGCCGAGGACCTGCGCGGTCAGCGCCTCCTGGGGTCGGAACGTCGAGGTGAACGGCGGGCCGAGTCGATCGAGAAAGGGGACACGGGCGGGTGATTGCGCGTCGAGCACGTGGGCATCGGTCAGGTGGGCGATGCTGGCGATCGGCTCGCCCAGGCGCGTCGCAGGAGCGAGGTCGGTGCGATCGATGAGCGCGGCCCCCGGACCCACGGACAGCGACCCGTCTCCACTTGGATCGATCCAGACCGAGTCGAGCGTCGAGCCGCCGCGCGTCGGACGGGGGGCCCCCGCCCCACACCCGGCCAGCACGATCGCCGCCCCGCCGAAGCCGAGCTCGGCGAGCGCGCGGCGACGTGTGAGGCGACGCGTCATGTCGGCAGGCCGGAGACGATTGGCTCGCGCGCGGCCTGTCGGGAGACCCAGGCCACGGCGCCGGCGGCGAGGACGACGAGCCCGAGCACCACCACGGCGATCACGCCTGCGTCGGCGCTGAGCGACAGCGATGCATAGTTGACCGCGATGCTCGCCATGCTCGGGCCCAGCACCAGGCGCTCGAGTGCGATTCCCACGAGCGCGGCCGGCAAGACGACCGCGGCTGCCGCCCCTGCCAGCACCTTCGCCACGGAACCCCGGCCGGCGCCGTATGCGCGAAGCACAGCGATCGTAGTGCGCCGTTCACTGGCGGTCAGCGCGAGCGCCTGCACGAGCGTGTACAGGCACACGAGGCCATCGACGACCGCCACTGCGCGCAGGATCGCCGTCAGCGCGGTGACGAGCGACTGACCTCGACCGGTGACCGTGCTCGTCGCGTTGACGCTCGCCCCCAAGCCCGTCAGCTCCGCGGACACGGACCCGGCGCTTGCCCCCGAGCTCAACCGCACAGCGATCTGCTCAGGGGCGAACGGGTCGCCCGCGAGCAGCCCGGCCGCCGGGACGTACGCGACGCGACCGTCATGATCGAGCGAGCTGACCGTGCCGACGACTCGAAACTGCGCGTCCGAGCCCGAGGGCAGCGCGAGGACGAGAGTCGATCCCGGGCTGAGGCCCAGCACCTGGGCCAGCCCGACGCCGACCTCCGCCTCGCGGTTACCGCGCAGCCGCCGGCCGCTGGCCAGCGGCGGGGCCTCGAAGCGCGTGTGATCGCCCGGGTAGGCGATGACGTCGATCGTCTCTCCCAATGCGAACGAGTCGGCAGCGGTCAGCTCGTAGCGCGCCTGCGCATCCGCCACTCCCGGCAGAGCCCGAACTTGCGCCGTCGCCGACGCCGGCAGCGAAGCGAGCAGCTGATAGCGCTCGCCGAGCGCGCTCGGGTCGTTCTGGAGCACGCTCAGCTCCGACGCGAGAGCGAGCATGAGCAGGATGAAGGCGGTCGACGTCCCGAGCACCGCCAGCGTGGCGGTGAGCCGCGCGCGCCGGGCCGTCGCGAGGCGAACGCCCAGCCCGAGCAGCCCGGCCGACCGGCGGCGTGGGCCGCCCGGCGGCTCGCAGCTCAGCGCCGCGCAACAGTGTGACCGGCGGCCGTGCGGTCGCGCGCCAGGACGGCCAGGCCGACACCGCCAGCGGAATCACAACGGCGAGCAGCCAACAGCCGGTCAGCGGAAGCGCCAGGGCGCCGCCGGGCGCGCGCTCGTTGAGCAGGTTCAGCAGCGAGCGGCTCGGGCCCGCGGCCGCGAGCACGCCGACCAGCACGCCCACCGAGGCCGCTGGGACAGCGACAAGCGCGGCCTCGGCCGCGCTGAGCGAGGCGATCCGTCCGCGGGTGGCCCCCACCGCCCGGCGCACACCGAGCGTGACGAGTTGCCGCTGTACGTCCGCCCGGGCCGACGCGGCCAGCATAACGGCCGCCGTGAGCAGGGCGATGAGTGAGAGTGCGACCAGCAGGTCGATCACGATGCCGGCGGCCTGATCGACGAGTATGCGGACGCCGTCTCGGGTGACGAAGCTCAGGTCGTGCAACCCGTAGGCCGACTCACGCGCCTGCGCGAGGAGCACGTTCAGTCCGGCTCGGTTGCGAGCCCACAGCAGTACTTCGTTGACGCGCGGGTCGGGATCATCGCGGTACGGCAGTGGGAGTCCGGCGCGGGAAATGTACACGCGCGGCGCCGCCAACGGGTAGGCGACGTTGTCCGGCGACTCCGTGATCCCGACGACGTGCTGTAAGCCGAGGCCCTCGATGTACAGCCTCGAGCCGGGACGCAGCCCCCAGGCGTCCGCCACCCCCTGCTCGACGAGCACCTCTCCCGGACCCCTCCCGAGATCGCGCCCGGCCAGAAGTGCGTAGCCACGCCGCCCCGGGCTGAGCACCTCGATGACGCCGTTGCCGGCGTGATGACCGCGTGTGCCGAAATGGGCGTTCGTCACCTCGAAGCGGAACGACGCCGCGGCCAGGTCGGGGAGGGCTCGAACCCTCGACGCGACACGGCTCAGCGGCTCGTCGTCGAAGCGAGCGATAACGTCGGGGAGGTCGGCGTCGCGGGCGCTGCGGGCGAAGCCGGTGCTCAGTCCATATCCGACGACGGTCGCCGTGGCCAGCATCGCGGCGGCGAGCGCGACGCCGGCGGCGCTGAGCACCGCTCGGCGCCGGCGCGTCCGCAGCGAGCGGAGCGCCTCGACCCAGAGCGCGATCACCGGATGGTCAGCCGGCCGGCGGAGCTCACGCCGAGCTCCCGGTCAGGCCCCGTGGTCGCCAGCCGTCCATCGACCAGATGGACGACGCGATCTGCCACCGCCGCGGTGTCACGCTCGTGCGTCACGACGACCACGGCGCGTCGCTGTGCGGTGAGGCCCCGGAGCAGCGTCAGCACGTCGGCGGCTGTGGACTGGTCCAGATTGCCGGTCGGCTCGTCGGCGAGGACGACGGCCGGATCGTTGACCAACGCGCGCGCGATGGCAAAGCGCTGCTGCTCGCCGCCCGACAGCTCGTGCGGAGCCCGGTCGGCAACCGCGCGTACCCCCAGATCATCGATCAGCTCCCGCGCACGCTGTCCGCCCCCCTTCGGCGCCCCGGGCAGCCGTGTGGGCAGGAGTACGTTCTCCTCGCCGCTCAGCTCTTCGACCAGGGCGAACGACTGGAACACGAAGCCGACTCGGCGCAGCCGGATCTGCGCGAGCGCACGGTCCGAGACACCAGTGAGGGGTTCGTCGCAGATCTCCACGCTGCCCGCGTCGGGACGGTCGAGGCCGCCGAGCAGGTGCAGCAGAGTGGACTTGCCCGAGCCGGATCGACCGAACACGGCCACGAGCTCGCCGACCGCCACATCGAAGTCGAGTCCCTCGAGCACTCGCCGTGCCCCTCGACCGTGCCCGACGCGCTTGGACAGTCCGCGCGCGCTCAGCGCGAATGCGTTGCGCGCAGCTGTCCGGCCGCTCCCCAGCGTCGCTGATGACCGGCGCGGATCGACCACCCACGGATCGTACGCTCGGGTTCATTACCGATTTCTAAACCCGCAACTGTTCTCCGTTCCGTAATCGGCCCTCCCCTTCGGCGGCTCTAGGGTCTGGCCATGATCGACCTCGTGTTGCCCGTGCTCAACGAGGCGGCGGCGCTCCCGGCCGTGCTGGCGTCGGTTCCGCCCGGGTACCGGGCGATCGTCGTTGATAACGGCTCGACCGACGGTTCCCCGCGCCTGGCGGCCTCGCTCGGAGCCGAGGTAGTGCTCGAAACGCGCCGGGGCTTCGGCGCCGCCTGCCACGCTGGGCTCCAGCACGCGACGGCCGAGGTGGTGTGCTTCATGGATTGCGACGGTTCGCTGCACGGCGCGGATCTCTACTCGGTTACCGGCCCGGTGCTTGCCGGGCAAGCGGATCTCGTGTTGGGGGCGCGCCAATGCGAGCGCGGCGCGATGCCTCTGCATGCTCAGCTCGGCAACGCCGCGCTCACCCGGATCCTGCGGCGGCGGATCGGCACGACGCTGAGCGACCTCGGCCCCATGCGCGCGGCCCGGCGCGAGATGCTGATCGACCTCGACCTGCGCGATCGGCGCTTCGGCTGGCCGCTGGAGATGGTCCTCCGCGCCGGCGAGGCCGGCTGGCGGATCGCCGAACGGCCCGTCGCCTACCGGCCCCGCAGCGGACGTTCCAAGGTCACCGGAACGGTTCGCGGCACCGCGCGTACGGTTCACGACATGACCGGGGTGCTGCGCTCGTGATCCTCGTTACGGGGGGCGCCGGCTTCATCGGCTCACACGTCGTGGACGACCTGTTGGCCGCGGGTCACCGCGT
Source organism: uncultured Solirubrobacterales bacterium (assembly GCA_963819075.1). Classification (GTDB taxonomy): domain Bacteria; phylum Actinomycetota; class Thermoleophilia; order Solirubrobacterales; family Solirubrobacteraceae; genus CAVQBJ01. Next base: position 338,093 of record CAWFUP010000005.1, on the reverse strand, counting down.
CCGGGTTCTGGATTCGCTCGACCCCTCCGCGCACGCGCGTAGACCGGATTACCTGCCGGCGGATGCCGAGCTGCTCGTCGGCGACCTGCGCGACGAGGCTGCCGTCGCCCGGGCGGTCCGTGGGATCGACCACGTCTGCCATCAGGCCGGGCGCGTGGGCCTGGAGCCGCGCTTCGCGGATGCCCCGCTGTACGTCGACCACAACGACCGTGGCACGGCGGTCCTGCTCACGGCGCTCAGCGCGGCGGGGTTTCACGGTCGTCTCGTGCTCGCGAGCAGCATGGTTGTCTATGGCGAGGGCCGCTACGCCTGTGATGAGCACGGCGTCGTGCGGCCCGGCGTCCGACGACCCGAGCACCTACGGGCCGGGCGGTTCGAGCCGCCGTGCCCGAGCTGCGGCGCCGCGCTGCAGCCGCAGCCGGTCCCCGAGGACGCGCCACTCGATCCGCGCAACGTGTACGCGGCGACCAAGGTTCATCAGGAGCACCTGGCCGGTGTGTTCGCCCGCGCGACCGGTGCATCGGTCACCGCGCTGCGCTACCACAACGTATTCGGTCCGCGGATGCCTCGCGACAGCACCTACGCCGGCGTGGCCTCCTTCTTCATCAGCTCGATCCGAGCTGGCGCGGCGCCGCGCGTATTCGAGGACGGCGGACAGCTACGCGACTTCGTCCACGTGCGCGATGTCGCACGGGCGAACACACGAGCACTGTGCGCGACGGAGTCGATCCCCGGGGCATTCAACGTCTGCAGCGGGACGCCGCGGAGCGTCGGTCAGCTCGCGCTCGCGCTGACCAGCGCCGCCGGGGAGAACGCCACCCCACCGATCTTCACCGGCGAATTCCGCGCCGGCGACGTGCGCCACGTCTTCGCCGCCCCGCAGCGGGCGGCGGCCGTACTCGGGTTCCGCGCTCGCGAGGACTTCGTTCGCGCGATCAGCGAGTTCGCCGCGGCTCCGCTGCGGGACGCCGTGGGCCGGCGATGATCAAGCGGAGGCCGGAAGGCTGAAGCGCACGCGGGTCCCGACCGTTGCCTCCGGGAGCCACATGCGCCCGCCGTGTGCCTCGACGATCGCGCGGGAGATCGCCAGCCCGAGGCCCGCACTGCCCTGGCCGCGCGCCGGCTGATTGGCGCCCTGGAAGAAGGGGTCGAACACCCTCGCGCGATCGCGGGCGGCGATGCCCCGCCCGGTGTCGGCGACCTCGATCTCGACGGCGGCACTCGTCGTCTCGGCACGCACGGTGATGCTGCCGTCGGCCGGGGTGTGGCGAATGGCGTTCTGGATGAGGTTGAAGAGGACCCTCTGAATCTGCTCGGGATTGGCGTGCGCGTCGCCCACCCCGCCTCCCAGCTCGGCCGACATGACGATCGAGACGGCGTCGGCGGCCGGGCGCATCGCCTCGATCGTCTCGGCGAGAAGCTCGTTGAGGCGCACCCGCTCCAGGCTCCAGCGAACGTCGCCGGCCTGCAGGCGCGAGAGCTCGAACAGATCGTCGATCATCGCGCCCAGCGCCCGCACGTGGACGCCCATCCGCACGACGTACTCCTCGCGCGTCGCCTCGTCGACGAGGTCGTCTCGAAGAGCGTCGGCCAGGAGCGCGAGCGAGGTGATCGGCGTGCGGAGGTCGTGCGAGACTGCGGCGATCAGATCGCGGTGAGCCCGCTCGGCGCTGGAGCGTGCGCGCTCCTCGGCGTCGAGGGCGACGACCATCCGCTCGATGTCGTCGGCCACTGCGGAGAGCTCGTCGCCGCCGTCCGTCGCCAGGTGTACCGGTCGACAGCCGGCGCCGACGGCCTGCAGCCCGCCGCGCAGCTGCTCGATGTCGGCCAGCATCGCGTGCGCCTGCGCGCGCGCAGCCCAGAGGCCCACCGCGCCCGCGTACACGACGACGAGGGCCGTCAACACGGCGTCGTGTGCCGAGACGAACATCACTCGAACGAACAGCGCCACGGCGATCAGCAGCTGCCCGACGACGATCGCGCCGCCGAGCGTCAGCTGCCGCCGCAGGCCTCCCAGGCGCCTGCGCTGGGCCAGCAGCAGCTGCGCACAGCCAACGGTCAGGAGCCCGAGCGGCACGAGCAGAGCGAGAACGCCCCAACCCGCCGTCGCCCCGTACAACGCGCCGCAGACGATGGCCGCCGCGAGCGCACTGCCGAGCGCGACGACCGTGCCTCCGCGAGCGGAACTCCAGCTCACGGCGTGAACCGGTAGCCGTAACCCCACACCGTCTGCAGATAGCGAGGCCGCTCGGGGTCGGCCTCGATCTTCTGGCGCAGTCGGCGCGTGTGCACGGTGACGGTCGAGGTGTCGGAATAGAACGAGTAGCGCCACACCTGATCCATGAGCTCGCTGCGGGTGAACGCCTGACCCGGCCGGCGGGCGAGAAACACCAGCAGCTCGAACTCTCGCTGGGTGAGCGAGACCTCTCGGCCAGCCACGAAGACACGACGACCGGTCGGCTCGATCTCCAGCCCGTCAAAGGTGATCGCCGACTCGTGGTTGGGAGAGGTGTCGATCCGGCGCAGCACGGCGTCCACCCGCGCGATCAGCTCGCCCGGGGAGAACGGCTTCACCACGTAATCGTCCGCGCCGAGGCTGAGGCCGACGATGCGGTCGGTCTCCTCACCCTTGGCGGTCAGCAGGATGACGCCGGTACGTTCTCCGTCGGACTGGCGGATCTGGCGCATGACCTCAAGGCCATCGATACCCGGCATCATTACGTCGAGCACGACGAGATCCGGGCGCCGGCTGCGCACCTGGGCGAGAGCGCCACTCCCGTTCGCCGCCGTGCGCACGTCGTATCCGGCGTGGGCGAGATAGCGCGACACGACCTCGGCGATCGTCGGCTCGTCGTCGACGATGAGCAGGGAGCCGCGCGAATGTTGCGATACCGCCACGGTGACATTGTCGCAAGCGCCGCCCGGCGGCCCGCCGGGCGGCGCGCGTTGTTTCGCATTCGGTAATGGGATCGACGGACCGCGGGGCATATGTTCGAGCCTCATGACGCGGCGGCCATCCGGGGAGCGAGCGAGTGAGCCGTCGACGAGCTCGGCGGCGATCATCGTCCTGGCCAAGCAGCCGTCGCCGGGAGCCGTCAAGACGCGGCTGTGTCCGCCCTGCTCGCCCGAGCAGGCGGCGGCGGTGGCCGAGGCAGCGCTCATCGACACGCTCGACACCGTGGCGTCGACCGGCGCCGCCCGCAAGGTGCTGGTATTGGAGGGAGAGGCGGGGGACTGGCTGCCGGAGGGGATCGCCGTCCGGCACCAGCGTGGCCAGGGGCTGGCGGAGCGAATCGCGGCGGCATTCGCCGATGTCGGCGGTCCGGCGCTGCTCATCGGCATGGACACCCCGCAGCTCACTGCGCAGGCGCTCGACCGAGCGCTGGCAATCCTCGGCCGACCGGACGTCGACGCCGTCCTGGGACCCAGCGACGACGGCGGCTACTGGGCCATCGGGCTGGCGACCGCTCGCGCGGCGGTGTTCCGCGACGTCCCGATGAGCCGGGCGGACACCGGCGCTTGGCAAGGCGCCCGGCTGCTGGAACTGGGACTGCGCACGGTTGAGCTGCCACGGCTGCGCGACGTCGACCAGATCGAGGACGCGCGAGCCGTCGCGGCGCTCATTCCACATTCGCGCTTTGCCGCCAGCGTCGAGGCGATCGTGCGGGCCGCATGAGCGACCCCGCCCTCCGGCTCTACGAATCCGGGCTCGACGGGGCAGATGGCAGTCCCGAGATCGATCGTCTGGTGGCCCGGCTATCGGACGGCAGCGCGGTTGTGCTCCCGCTCGAGCGCTGGCTGGGACCGGTCACGGCGAGCGACCGCGCGGTGCTCGATCGCTGCCGAGGTCCGGTGCTGGACGTCGGGTGCGGGCCCGGACGGCACGTGCACGCCCTCGCCCGCGCGGGCATCCTGGCCATGGGGGTCGACATCTCGCCCGTCGCCGTTGCGCTCACCCGCCGGCGCGGAGCACACGCGGTCGAGGCCTCGGTCTTCGACCATCTGCCCGGTGCGGGCACGTGGCGCACGGCGCTGCTGCTGGACGGCAACATCGGAATCGGCGGTCACCCGCGCACGCTCCTGCGCCGGGTCGCCTCGTTGCTCAGCGACGACGGCGAAGCCCTCGTCGAGGCCGAGGGGCCCGGATCGCCGACGTTCTCGTGCACCGTTCGGCTCGAAGCCGGCGGGCGGCGGATCAGCGACCGGTTCGCGTGGGCACGGGTGGGCGTCGATGCGATGGATCGGTTGGCCGCGGGGGCCGGCCTACGGGTGCTCGAGCGCTGGGAGGACGAGCGGCGCTGGTTCGTGCGCATCGGCCGTACCCGGCGGGCAGCCGGACAGCGGTGAGCCCGTGCCCGGCACGGCATGCCGACGCTCACCCCGGCGCGATGATCTGCAGGACCCCGTCGTCGCGACCGGCGACGAACACCCGGCCGCTGACGTCGTCGACTGCCACGGTGTTGGCCTGGCGCACGGTCGGCAGCATTCCGCTCACCGCGGTTTCCCAGCCGTTCAGCGTCACCTCGGCCAGCTCGTTGATCCCGGGCAGCGTCACCCACAGCCGGTCGCGTCGGGCGTCCAGGGCGATTCCATATGGCCCACCGGGGAGGTACAGGCGCCGGACGAGGTCCGGGTGTGGATCGAGCGAGAAGATGAGCAGCGCATCGCCGCCCGTGTCAGCGACGAAGCAGTAGTCGGCGAGGCAGGCGACGTGGGTTGGTCCGACGCCGGCGGCGACGCGTGCCAGGCGCCGCAACGTCGTTGTCGAGTACAGCTCGAGCACGCGCTGGCGGACCGCGACGACCGCCAGCAGTCCCTCGCCGTCGGCGGCCAGACCGCCCGGTTGCACGGCCACCGGAAACCGAGCCACCTCCCTGTCGCCCACGATCACCGACACGCTGTTGCCGAATTCGTTGCCCACGAACCAGCGACCGGCGTCGGCCACGGCCTCGTGAGGGCCGACGCCGACGGCGATGCTCGCGACGGTCGCGCCGGTGCGCGGCGCGACCGCTTGCAGACGCCGAACGCTCTCCTCTGGCACCAGGAACGGTCCGCCTCGGCCGGCGAGCGCCAGGTGCCGCGCCGCGCCCGCGAGCCTGACCTGCCGGAGCGCCACGCCGTCCTCGTCGCGCAACGCCAGAAGGGCGGGACCGCGCAGGCCGACGGCCACCACATCGTCCTGGGGGTCGACGGCCACGCCCTCGGGCTCGCGCCCCACGGGCACGACGCGCCCCGCCGGCTTCGCGGCGAGCGGCGGGGACACGGGCGGCTCGGCGGCCGGCGGGTAGCTGCTCACCGCCTCCGAGCCGCAGCCCGCCAGCGCGAGGACGAGGAGCGCCGCCGCCATGGCCCTTGAGATCACCGGCCGAGGATGGCAGCGACGGTCCGCGACGAACGGCCTGTGGCCGCGAATTCCGGAAATCGTCATCACTGCGGCCATGCTCACGGTGGTCGCGGGTGTGGCCATTCACGCGGTCACCGGCGGGCTGGCGGCCGGGACGCCTCCGTTCATCGCGCGATGGCTGCCGCGCATCGATCCGCTCGCCGCGGTGTCGATCTTCGTGCTCGGCGCGGCGGTGGCGATCGCCCCGCGCGCGGCGATGGGCCTGCGCATCACCGGCCGGCTTCGCCGTGTTCACGTTCGGACTCGCGCTCGCGCTTGGCCTGTCCGTCAACCTGGCCCGCAACGGCATCCACGGCTGGTACGCCGTGTTCGACACCTCCGCGCACGGCTCATTCGAGGCGGCGAACGAGTACCTGCCGTCACTTCCCGCGCTGGCGGACGGCCCGCGCTTCTTTCTCGACCGCTTCGCCGAGCTTGTGCCCGCACTCACCATCAACGGTGCCGGGCACCCGCCGGGCCTGCTGCTGACGATGGACGCGCTGGGGCTGGACAGCGCCAAGCGCCTGGCCGCGTTCTGCATCGCCGTCGGCGCGCTGAGCGCCCCGCTGACCTACCTCCTCGCCCGGGGGCTGCTCGGCGAGCGGCCGGGCCGAACCGCCGCGCTGCTCACGGCCTTCGCGCCGTCGGTGATCCTCGATGGGACCGTCTCCGCCGACGCGGTCTACATGACGCTCGGCGTGGCCAGCGCCGCGCTGCTCGTGTCCCGCCGCCCTCGCGTGCGCGTGGCCGGCGCCGCGGCGCTGGCCATCGCTGCCTTCTTCTCGTGGCTGTTGCTGGCCCTCCCGCTGTGGGCCGCGATCGTGGTCGGCCTGCGCGACGGTCCCCGCGCCGCCCTCTCGCTGCTCGTGTGGTGCGGCGCCGCCGTGGTGCTCGTCAACGGAGCTCTCGCCGTCGGCGTCGGCTACGACGCGATCGGCGCGCTGCAGGCCACGAGCGTCGTGTACCACCAGAGCCTTGCGCTCAGCCGCCCCTACGCGTTCTGGGTCTTCGGTTCGCCGACCGCGTGGGGCGTTGGTATCGGGCTCCCGACCGCCGCGCTCGCGCTGCGCGCGCTCGCCGCTCGCCACCCTGTGGCGATCGCCCTCGCCGCCGTCATTGTCGTATCCACAGTTCTCGGATTCACGAAGGCGGAGACCGAGCGGATCTGGCTGCCCTACGTGCCGTTGGCGGCCGTGGCGGCGGCGGCCATGGCGCCGCGGCGTCTGTATGCGCTGCTCGGTGCGCTCGCGGTTCAGGCGATCCTCGTCGAGGTGCTGTTCGACACCATCTGGTGATCGGCGCCACGCAGATTACGAATCCTTACAGTTGGCCGCCGCTCGCGGTGTGGGCGTGTGCGGTGCGCCATTCTGGGCGCGATGGCAACGTGGCGCGCGCGTCCCCTACCTCCCCCGTTTCGGCCCACGTTCTGGCGCAGCCCGCTCCGCGGCGCGTGGCTGACCGCGGTCCTCGGCTCGGTCCTGCTCGTCGGGCTCACCATCGTCGCGTTGACGGGGCTGCTGTCCTACGCCGCCTATGACCCACAGCTGGCCGGCAACGACCTGACGCCCGGCCACGGGCTGCTCGGGTTCTACCTGTTCAACTGGCCCACGCACCCGAGCTGGCTGTACGCCGCGACGCAAGGCACGCACGTGATGCTCGGTCTTGCGCTCGTGCCGATCGTGCTGGCCAAGCTGTGGTCGGTCATCCCACGACTGTTTCAGTTCCCGCCCGTGCGCTCCCCCGCCGAGGCGATCGAACGCCTGAGTGTCGCGCTGCTCGTCGGGAGTGCGCTGTTCGAGTTCGCGACCGGCATCGTCAACATCCAGGTCTACTACCCGTTTCACTTCTCCTTTTACACCGGTCACTTCTACGGGGCCTGGGTGTTCATCGCCGCGTTCCTCGGGCACGCGGCGATCAAGCTCCCGACGGTTCGCGAGGCCTATCGTGTTCACGGGGCCCTGGCGCCATTACGCGCGGATCTCGCCGCCACGAAGGCCGAGCGCTTCACGGCCGACGGTCTCGCTCCCATCGCTCCAGCGGACCCGACGCTGTCGCGACGCGGACTGCTCGCACTCATCGGCGGCGGCTCGCTCACGCTGCTCGCTGTGAGTATCGGACAGTCGGTCGGCGGCCCGCTACGCCGCCTGGCCCTCCTCGCACCGCACGGGCGAAGCCTCGGATCGGGGCCTAACGACTTCCAGATCAACCGGACCGCCGCCGCGGTCGGGATAACCGCGGCTCAGACCGGTGCGGCGTGGCGACTCGTGGTCATCGGCCGCTCGCAGCTGCGGCTGTCGCGCGCCGATCTCCTGGACCTCGCTCAGGTTGAAGCGAGCCTGCCGATCGCCTGCGTCGAGGGCTGGTCGACGACTCAGCGGTGGGGCGGCGTGCGGCTGGGCGACCTCGCGGCCATGGTCGGCGTGCCCGACCCGGCGTCGGCGCACGTCACGTCGCTGCAATCGCGCGGCGTCTTCAGCCGGGCCTCCCTCAGCGGGGACCAAGTCCTCGACGCCCGCTCGCTGCTAGCCCTACACGTCAACGGCGCCGACCTGTCCCTCGACCACGGCTTTCCCGCCCGCATCATCATCCCCGGAGCGCCCGGCGTGCACCAGACCAAGTGGGTGTCCGCGATCGAGTTCTCGACGTGATGACCGCCTGGCGCCGCGCCTATGGAGCCTCGCCGCTTCAGCTCCTCGCTCTCCTCGCCAGCTTTGCGCTGGCCGGATATGCGGCGAGCAAGCTCCTCAGCGGCGGGCACCTCGTCAACGTTCTTGCCTGGTTCGCTCTGGCGATCATCGGCCATGACTTCGTGCTGTTCCCGCTGTATTCGCTGCTGGATCGAATCGCCGGGCGCGCGGCGCCGCGGCGGGTCGCCGGCGACGTGAACTTCGTCAGGGCGCCGGCGATGATGAGTGGCCTCCTCCTGCTCGTCTTCTTCCCATCGATCCTCGGTCTGAACGCCTCCAACTATCGCGCCGACACGTCACTCGGTGACGGCGTCTACATGAGCCGCTGGCTGCTCATCACTGCGGGCATGCTCCTCGCGTCCGCCGTGACCTACGCGCTCGTGGTTCGTCGACGCTCCGCGCGACGTCGAACCGACACCCGCCGCACGGAGCTCGCGGGCGTGGCCGCGGCTGCGGCCACTGCCGCGCCCGATACATCCACGCCCGCCGCTGCGGCCACCCCAGCGCCCGACACATCCACGCCCGCCGCTACAGCGGCCGACCAGGCCCCATCCCCGCCGAGCGAGAATCACGCGCCGGCGGAGTCACCGCCCGATCCGCCCCATTCGGAGGCGGCAAGCGGCGAGTAGCGCGCACGATCTGGCGAGACGCCAGCCATCCCGTCGGCCGTCGAGTGCTCCTCTCGTCGGTCGGGCGCGGCTGCGGCCGGCCTCGTGCGAAGAGCCAAGCGCGACGCGGGCGCGGAGTTGGCGCGAAGCGCCCGCGACTCAGCGTCGTCTGATTCACTCGGGCGCGGACGGCGCGATGGTTTCACCGGCACCGGCCTAGTAGTGCTTTGTTAGTTGTGGGGTAGGGGTTCGCTGGGGTTGCGGCGAACCCTTCTCGCGTTGCTGGCGATCGCGAGGAGGTCATGATGGCTGTTGTGACTGCTGACGCTGTTGGTGAAGGCCGGGTTGTTGATGCGCCGGCGGTGGTGGCCGAGCGGTTGGAGGCGTTCGGGGTCGAGGTGCTGGCGGGGGCGATGAACCGGCCGGTGCAGGTTCGTAACGGCGGCTTGTATCTGCGCGGGTTGCTCGAGCAGGGTGCGCGCAGGTCGCTTGAGCCGTTGGTCGAGCGGTTGGGCGTCGACGCTGACTATCAGTCGATGCAGCAGTTCCTGGCCGATAGTCCGTGGGATTCGGCGGTTGTGGTCAAGGCGGTCGCGCAGCGGGTTGTGCCGGAGATCGACGTGCAGGCGTGGGTGTTGGACGACACCGGGTTTCCGAAGGACGGCAAGGACTCGCCGGGGGTCAAGCGCCAGTACTCGGGGACGCTGGGCAAGACGGGGAACTGTCAGATCGGGGTGTCGGTGCACGCGGTCGGCAGCGAGGGGACGGTGCCGTTGGGGTGGGCGCTGTATCTGCCGGAGGAGTGGTGCGATGACGCGGAGCGGCGCAGGAAGGCGAAGATCCCCGAGGAGGTGGTGTTCAAGACCAAGCCCGAGCTCGCGGCAGAACTGGTCGAGCGCGCCGTTGGCTGGGAGATCGCCAAGGCGCCGATCCTCGGCGACTGCGCGTACGGGAAGAACACCGCGCTGCGCGAGCGGCTTGATGACGCTGAGCTTGAGTATGTGCTGTCGATCTCCGAAGAAGTCAGCGTGTTCGCGCCCGAGACGGTCTTCGAGGTTCCCGCGCCGCGCGCCGCCGGGTCCGGGCGGCAGAAGACGCGCCCGCGCCCGGATCGCGAGCCCGAGCAGATCGGCGAGCTGATCGCCCGGCTCGGACCCGAGCGCTTTCAGACCGTGACGTTCCGCGACGGACCGGACGGCAAGCGGATGCGATCGCGCTTCTGTTTGCTGCGCGTCCGCGCCGCGCACGAGTGGGAGAAGCGATCCACCCCGCGACGGGAGGAGTGGCTGGTCGTCGAATGGCCCAAAGGTCGCAAGCAGCCAACTGATTACTGGCTCTCCAACCTGCCTGCCGACACCAGGCCCGAGCGGCTCGCCCGTCTCGCGCGGATGCGCTGGAAGATCGAGCTCGACTACAAGCAGCTCAAGGGCGAGCTCGGCCTAGACCACTACGAAGGCCGTTCCTGGCTCGGCTGGTATCACCACACCGCGCTCGTGACCGCCGTGCACGGGTTCTTGACCCTGGAGCGGCAGCACCCAAATCACCAGCGGCCGGCCTGACCCTCCCCCAGGCAGTCCACCTGCTCCAGCCACTGTTCAAGTGCTGGACCGGCCGCTGCTCCACCTGCCAACAACCAATCGAGCTCGCCAAGCTGCTCCTGCACCGGACCCTTCAGAACGAGTGAGAAGACCTAACAAAGCACTACTAGGCGAGCCCCGGAACTTGTTTTGAGACCGATCGGTCTCATGAAGTGTTAGCCTTACCGATCCGAAGGTCGATCGCCAGAGAGGACTACATGGGCCGACACGCGCTGGTGGATCGCGACACCGCCCTGGACGGAATCATGCGCCGCTTCTGGTCCACGGGCTACGCGGCCACATCGATTGACGACCTGCTGCAGGCGAGCGGAATGCACCGAGGCAGCTTCTATCGGACATTTGGCGACAAGAATGGGGCGTTCCACGCGGCGCTGGACCGCTACGGCGAACTGATCGCCACCGAGGACATCCTGCCGAATATCGCCCGGCGTGGTTCAGCTTCGCGTCGACTCGTGCGACTTCTCCACGCGCGACTGGATACCGCGCTCGGGCTCTCCTCCGCCGGCGCATCCAACCAGACAACCGGCCGGCCGGGGTGTCTGGTCATCAGCACCGCGCTAGAGCTCGCGCCGCGCGAGGACGCCATACGAGCACGCATCGGAGAGTCGCTCGGTGCCGTGCGCGGCGTGATCGCGCTCCTGGTGCAAGGCGCCATCGATGAGCACGACGCCGACCCCCGGCTTGATCGTCGGTCTTGTGAGCGATCAGGTATTCGCGCTGCTGCTCGGGGCAACCGTGCTTGCGGCTGCCGGCGAAGGGCGTCGGCAGCTTCGCCGGCTGCTCCGAGAGGGCGTGCGGAGCAGCCTCAAACCCCCCGCAACAGAAGGGAGTCTCCCGTGACCACGACCCGAACGCCCGACTCCTGCTTCGACGACCTCGAGGACTATCCGTTCGAGGCGCACTATGCAGACGTCGACGGACTCCGGATGCACTACGTCGATGAGGGTGACTCATCGGCGGCGCCTGTGCTCATGCTTCATGGCGAGCCGACCTGGTCGTACCTGTATCGACACATGATCCCGGTGTGCGCGGCCGGCGGCAGCCGCGTGATCGCACCGGATCTCGTCGGCTTCGGAAAGTCCGACAAGCCGGCCGAGAAGCGCGACTACACCTACCAGCGCCACGTCGACTGGATGACCGACTTCATCCGAGCACTAGACCTTCGCGGGATTACCCTGTTCTGCCAGGACTGGGGCGCACTGATCGGTCTGCGCGTGGCCGCCGAGAACGAGGATCGCTTCGCGCGCATCGTGATCGGCAACGGTGCCCTCCCGATCGCCGACGGTCATGCGCGTCCGCATCTCGCGAACATCGCGGCGTTCGTGGCGTGGCGAGCGTTCGCGACCTACAGCCCGGTCCTCCCGGTCAGCCGTATCGTCAACGCCGGGTGCCTGCGAAGGCTGTCCCCAGGCGAGCGCCGCGCGTACGACGCGCCGTTCTCTGTGCCTGACGCGAAGGCGGGCGCGCGGGCGTTTCCTGGGCTCGTTCCCATTTCGCCTCGCGATCCGGCGATACCGGCCAATCGCGAGGCATGGCAGGCACTCGCGCGATGGAACAAGCCGTTCCTCACCGTCTTCAGCGACCGGGATCCCATCATGCGAGGCGGCGAGCGGATATTCCAGGAGCACGTTCCCGGAGCCGCCGGGCAACCGCACACCACGCCACACGCTGGACACTTCCTGCAGGAAGACGCGGGGCCAGACCTGGCGCGACAGATCAACGACCTGATTGCGTCGACGCCGGCCTCCGCTCAACACTCCGCAACGAGCGTTGGAGGCTGATGACAGCCCTGTCCGGCGCTCCTCGGACCGTCCGACAACGAGCCAGTCGCCGAGGCGTCGCTGCGCCGTCGAGCCGATGCCGCAAACCGGTTCAGAGACAATATTCGCTCTTGAGTGCGACCCAGCCTCGACCGACAAACCGACAACGCCATTTGCAGGCCTTCCCCATGGGCCGGGCAGGACTCGAACCTGCGCGCGACGGATTATGAGTTGCCCATATGCAGGGCCTTTTGGCTCTGGCAAGCCATTTTACATGCGCCCAACTGCGCTCAACTCACCTCAGAATTGCGGAGGTTGGGACAAAGTTTGGGACAAAGTTCTCGGCACACAGTCCGGCCGCGGAGCGAGCGCGTATGCCGCACCAGGCCGGCGCCTCGGCCTGGGCGACTGAGGACGTCCGGTGCGGCGCAGATCCGACCCGATCCGGGCGAGCGCCTCGTCGCCGATGCAGTCGCCCACGCGGCCGGGTGCCGGGGGACGAAAGGAATCGTCCGCCCCGTGACGGCTGGACGCATCCCGGTTGGCGGACCGAGACCCCAATCGTGGTCCGGCCGAGTTGCGCTGTCCGTCGATCTCGATCGTCCGGCCCGCTAACACGGGCCGATGCTCCTCGGCGGAAGCACGCGTCCTGCGCTCCGCTGGTGACGGTCTGTCGCCGTCAAGGACGGGGCGGTTGGTGTCGATCACTCGTGCATGGCGGAGACAGCGATCGCGAGCGAAAGCGTGGTCCAGCACAGTGCGCTCTATCAGGAGGCCCGGTGGCCGGGCAGTGCGCGGTTGTTGTACGTCGGATTGCTTAGTCCGTTCTGGCTGCTCGCCGCTCGCGACGTCGTCTGGCCGGCGACGACTCGAGTCGTGGGGCTGTGCCTCTTGGCGGCGTTAGTCGTGTTCACGGCGGCGTGCGAATGGCGGGCGCGGAAGATGGGGCTGGTGGTCACGTCCGACGGAGTCGTGTTGATTCGGGCGCTGAACCGGACGCGCATCAGGTGGGCCGACATCGAGGACTTCGAAGCGATTCCGTTCGGCATGTGGGGAGAGCAGCGCGTTCGGGTGAAGCGACACCATCGCTTCGGCGGCGCCCAGCCCGCCGTGCCGACGCTGATCCTGACGCCGACGCGATCGTGGTGGACATGGTGGTTTCGCCCCGCGCGACTACGCGCCGCCGGCACGCTCCAAGACGACCCACTCGACTTTCTACGTGGGCTTCTCCGGGCCGACACAGGGCGGCTCTAGTCACGCTACGGAGCGTCTCGGCGCGCTCGCTTTCGCCCAGGCGAGGGTCCGACCGCGACCGTTCCTCTTGCGACGATTCCAATCGTCGCGCCGGACGCTGACCGGCGCGATTGCGGCGTCGGCAGGGCAATCGCGCGCCGACTCCGCCGCCAGTGCAGTGGAAGCGCACTGAGGGCGAAAGGTGGCGGCTCGCTGTCAGCGCTGACGAGTCCGTCTGGGTATTGCGACCGAAGGTTTCACGTCGCCAGGGCCGAAAGAACAGACTGCGCCGAGTTGAACCACAATCTTGAGCACGAGATTTCCACGTTGCGGACCCGCGACGCCTTCGTTCTGGCGGCCATTTGTATTCCGCCGCAGCGGCCGCGAGCGCCGGGGCACAAGTTGCGCCATGCCGTGCTGATGCGCGTGATCGGGGCCAGGCGCCGCATGAAGCTCCTTGAGAGACGCGGGTACCTCGAACCTGGGTGGAGCGTCGACTATCTCGGCGTTCACTGCCAAGTCACGGAAATCGGAGGCCGCGTCGCGCGGGCGGTAGGTGCGGTCGTCGCGCTCGAGTCGGACGGTGGGCCAGCGGCGAACGCGCGCCTGGTGTTCCGTCTGCTCCTCAACTTGAGGTTTCGGGCCTGACTGCCGAACGCCTGACCGGCAGGGCAGTGGCCGTGCGGGCATTCACGGCTCCCTGAGCTTGGTGGGCCCGGACCGGCCCGGAGGGCCAACAACGCCGGTCATCCGCGGAATCACCCCTTTCCGCGGGAGCGCCCACCGCGCGACGATCGCTGTCACAATTTGGGCGCTCCGAGACCAGGCATCTGCTTCGGCAACGCTCCGGTCGCTATGACGCGTGTGCGGGACGACGCACGGGAGGATGAGTGGGACGCGTCCTTGGCCACCAGGGCAGCCGTCCGGCGAGTGTGGCCTGACGGCGCAGTAGTCGGGCGCGGCGCCGGATCTTGCGAAGACGGAAGGCCGCGTAGATACTTCCTCGGTGGACGCACGCCAGAGCGATGGGACGCTGAATCAGTCTTCAGCGACCGCGGCGCGCCGAGCGGCTCTCGAAACAGCGATTGCCCTGTCGTGACGCGCCTCAGTCGCCGGAAGACGCGTTTGGCATTCAGCGTTCTCGATCCCTCACCGCAACTTGGGCTCGCGCAAACCTCGCCCTCGCGCCTTTCAGGTTCTGCTCTCGCGCATATCGGATGCTTGATAGGCGCTGGCCTGACGCTGTGGCGGCCGTGTCGGGAGCGCTCGCAGGAGCCGTCGTACCGGCGCTGTACGGGCTTCATGTCCACCAGCGATATCTCTTGGCGACCACGTTGACAGCGGCCGCGTTCGGAGCGACTCGTCGGGCGTAGTGTCGGCCCGCCGACGACGATCGCGCCGGGCGCTGCGGCGAAGGCTGGCCCGTTCAAGCCGTACAGGCCGGGCGACTGACTCCGATCGGCGCGTACACGAGGCCGATCCCATCTCGATCGTCTAGTTGCTGTGCCCGACGATCACTTCCATCGCGCCCGGGCCGCGTCTCGCGCGATCGGAATGGCGACGACAGGATCGTCCGGCAGCGGCCGCGCTGCGTGCGCCTCCCGCCCGCGAGTCCCGGGGCCCCCTTCTCGGTCATCGTCGGCGTTCCGGGCGACTACCTGGTCGCCGAGGCACTCGTGCGTCCCCGGGCCGGCGCGACGGCGAATGCGGTCGTCCCGGTATTCGCATTGCTCGCGGGATGCGTGAGGTTGTCGCAAGCCTGTAACTGGTCGCGGGCCTCCGACGAGGCGGGTGCTATTAGCTTGCCCACCGGGTTCGGCGGTGGTACCCGCCACGTCGCGCGTCGGGCCGCGGATGATCGGCCGCAACGGCCCGGGGTTGATCGCGAGCCCGGCGGATGTTGAAACCGGAGCCGGCCGCGTCGCCGGGCCGCGGTTCGAACGAGACCCGCCGCGCTCCGAGCGCGCTCGTCCGCGAGGATCAGCGCGTGAACGGCGCGCCGGGAGGGAGCGCACGTCCGGGCCGCTCGCTCGCCGGTCGGTTCGGCGGTCGTGACCGAGTCGGCCGCGCCGGCGTGCGTGGCCGGCGCGGCCGATTCCGGTTGCTCTGGGTCGCCGCAGAGACGGGTGGCTAGCTGCAGGCCACCTGTGCGACGTGGTAGTAGCCCAGGGCGATGTTGAACAGGCCGCAGCGCTGGCGCAGCGTGCTGTCCTTGGCACCGGTCCCGTTGACCGCCTTCGTTATGGCGTTGATGTTCAGCTGGTCGGCGAGCGCGTTGAGGTTGTGACTGACCGTCCAGAACCAGCGCGCGATGGGCGCGCTGTAAGTAAGGCTGATCGTCAGCAGAGGATTGCTGACGAACGGCTGGCCGAAGTAGTTGCCGGCGGCCTGGTAGTTGTACTCGTTGGTGAGCTGCAGGTACCCACGGCCGCATGACAGATCCATGGAGAGCGGGTTACACCGGGTCTCGACCCTCCAGTAGATGAAGGTGCTCTCGGCGTAAACCTGCGCCAGGAACGCGGAGATGCGCGGCGCCGTGTTGATGGCTCCCTGTGCCATCGCCGTATTCAGCGAGGCCAAGCCCGGGGTGCTCACCGAGGCCGGGACGCCGAACAGCAGCGTCAACTCGGCCGGCGTGACCACAGACGTCGGGGCGGGCGCCGTATAGGCCACGCTGCCCAGATAGCCGGCGGTGCCGAAGTCGAACAGGCCGCCGTCGTGCGCGAGCAGACGGTAGCCGATACCGGCGGGCATCGGGGACATCCCCAGCACCGGCGCGTTCAGCGGGTGACCGCCCATCGAGCCGTAGAAGCCGGCGTTTCCAAACGTGAACACCCCGCCGTCGGCGGCCACCAGCCAGTAGCCGCCCCCCGGGCTGCCGGCGATGCCGACCACCGGCGAGACCAGCTTGCTCGTCGCCAGGGATCCGTGGAAGGGGGCGTCTCCGAAGGCGAACACTCCGCCATCGCCGGCCGTCAGCCAGTAGCCCTTGCCGTCAGGGGTTCCAGCGATCCCGACGATCGCCGCGTCCAGATGCTGGCCACCCATCGAGCCGTAGAATCCCGCGTCTCCGAAGGAGAACACGCCGCCGTCCGCGGCCACCAGTCGGTAGCCCTTGCCGTCAGGGGTCGCAGCCATCCCGACGACCGGCGCGCTCAGTGGCTTCCCGGCCATCGAGCCGTAGAACCCGGCATCTCCGAAGGAGAACACGCCGCCGTCGGCGGCCACGAGCCAGTAGCCCTTTCCATCGGCAGTCCGGGCGATCCCGACGACCGATGCGCTCAGCTGCTTTCCGCCCATCGAGCCGTAGAACGCCGCGTCCCCGAACGAGAACACACCGCCATCCGACGCGGCGATCCAGTAGCCGTGGCCATCCGCGGTGTTGGCGATGCCGACCAGTGGCGCGCTGCTGGTGACGCCAGCGCTTGCCGGCCCGGCCAGGCCGAGCAGCCCGGCGACCGTCGCGATCAACGCCCCCATGCCCACCAGCCATGAGCCGGCGCTTCGAGGAACGTCGCGCCGGGCCGGTCGCGGGCGCGCGGCTGCGCCGCCGCCGCCTCCCTCCTGCGGTCCTGGTTCGATCTTGCGTCGAGGAGGCATCAGGTCCATCTCCTTGTTCGATTCGGGCTGATTCTTCGGCGGCACATCCGGGGCCGTGGGCGCTCCGGTGCGGCCGCCGCCACGATCCTTTCCCCGGCTCGGCGCCGCGGTCAACGCTTCTCGTAGGGCCCAAATCCCGGAAGATGTGAGAATCCCCCGCATCTGCGCGACTTCGCGGAGCGTCGGGTTAAGGCGCGCCGCGGGCCGCAGGCGGACGTCGCCGCGCGCATCGCCGAGAAGCGCTTGTCCGTCGTGCGCCGCGATGAAGCTCGGCACCGGAAATCAACTCGCCGGCACCGTAGTCGCGATCAGCCGAGGCGAGACGATCGCCGGCGTCGACTCGACGTCCCGGGTCAACGCCTCGCCTCGACCGCCGTCGGAGCGGTCGGAGAGACTCAGTACCCAGCGCTGTCCCGGAGGCGGGCGGTCTCGCGTTCGAGGTCGGCGGCGAGCTGCTGGATCTCGGTGACCGTCGGGTAGGTGCTCGCGAGCTCCCTTGAGAGCTCCTTCCGCGTGATCGTCGGCTGCACCGCGGGGTTGAGGTTGCGGCGCTCGCGTCTCAGCGCCCGGTCGGCGGTGTTCCGTACCGTCTTGATCGTTATGTGGAGAAAGCGCGCGACGTCGGCTTCGTTGTGGCGGTCGAGCAGAAGCAGGACTTCGAGTTCGCGCGCGTGGAAGCCGGTGATCTTGCTCCATGCGTCGCGTCGTGCCGATGGGTTGGAGACGAGCGCGCGGATCGCCTCCATCCAGACGGCGAGCTGGTGCGCGGCGTCGAGCGCGAGCGCGGTGAGTGGCGGGTGGCGAAGGCGACGCTCGGGACGTGCGAGCGGCAGCGCGGCGCGCGTCGCCATCGCCAGCGGTGGGTTGTCAGCCGTCACCGGCGGGGACGCATGCCGACTCTCGGGGGCCTGCGCTTCGGAGATCGCGATGAGCGCGTTCCATTGGACGGCCAGCTTCAGTGTCCAGCTACTGGCGAGCACCCCGACGGTTGCGGTCACGAGTGCTTGGGCGCTCGACAGGCTCGGGTCGCTGCGATCGACAACCGCGGCGAGACACGTGCCCAGCGCGATCGCCGCGATGACGACGAACGCCTCTCGCGGTCCCTGGGCGACGCTCACGACGAGGGCGATCGGCCCCACGACCGCAAAGTACAAGGCGTTCTGGTCGACAGCGGGCCACCACCGCGCTAGCGCCACGGCGGTCAACGCCGGGAGGCAGAGCAGGTATGGTCGGGGTCTGAGGCGTCGGTATCCCGCCTGGTTCCAGACCGCGGCGAGCGCGACCGCGATTGCGCCGCTCGTGGCCACCGTCGCGGGCGAAAACGAGCCTTCATCGACGTAGGCGACCACGCCGGCAACAACGCAGAGCCCAATTGCCGCACCGACCGCGGCCAGGTAGCACCGGACGTAGTAGTGCTCGGTGACCGCCACGCGCTCTTCCTGTGTGATGTTGATCGCGTCGCTCACGGGTCGGTGTCGATCGCGGCGGGCAATGCGTTCAGATGCTCGCGCAGCGCCCTCTTGTCTGCCACCCCGAAGTGCGCGCGCAGCCGGTTGGTCAAGTATTCGGCCCGGTGGACCGTCATGCCGAGCTCGTCGGCGATCGCTCGGCAGCTGCGGTCCATCCGGACAAGCTCGGCGACGTCGTTCAAGGTGGCGATCAGTTCGCGCTCCTTGGCGATCTGACCGCGGTCGCGCGGGTGGATTGCGTCGATCTGCTCATCGGTGAGACCCTGTCTGATCAAACGGCCCAGGATCTCGGTGTTGACCGCCCGCGCCTCGCGGTTCGTAAGCGGGTGTGGCGCTCGCGGCGCAGCGACGAGCTGACGCCACCCCGCGACCAGGTCGGGGCTCTCGCGCATCGACCGCAATGCGCACCTCGCCGGCCATAGCAAGGCGGCGATGACGGCCAGCGACGCGACCACGTCGCTGAAGGCACCGCTGAGCGTCGGTCCGCCCGTCTCGCCGGCGGCGACCACGAGACCCAACGCGACGAGCGCCGTGCCGAGCGCCGCCGCGGGCCAGTCGTCAAGCAGTGCGGCGACCTCGGCGGGGGTCAGCAGCGCGACGAACAGGACACCACTCGCCGGCGGATCAGCGGCGAGGAGGATCAGCCCCGCCACTGACAAGCCGGCGACGACGACGCGTCCGGTGCGCACGCCCGATGGCGGTGCGTGAGGGTCGACGTCAACGGGCACGACTCGCGGCGAAGCAGCCACGGCCGCGACGTTCACGACCGACACGAACAGGCACACGCAGACGGTGCGCAGCAACTTGAGGCCTCCAGCGCTGTCAGCCAAGGCCACGGTCTCGAGCACCGCCGCGTTCAGGCATGCGAGAGTCAACGCGCGGCGCACGACAACGAGCCGCTTCGCCGCGATCCGCGCAGCGGTCCCGGAGGTCAACCCCACGCGCTCAGCAATCCGCTGGCCACGGAGAGGACGGACATTTGCGGGAGTTTCTCAGACTTTCCGAGATCTGAGCCCGACGGCAGCGTTGACCCGCACCTCGATCTGCGCAACAGATGGTCGTCGTGGCCGGGGATGCCACGCCTCCATGTCGGCACGCCGCAACATTCACGACGAATTCGAGCAGGAGGTAGGGCCGTCCCACGAGTCCGCGTGCGACAACGCTGAATCCGCGCCGCCGCCTCGCGACGTCGGTGCGTTGCTCGGGGCCCTTGCGCGAGCGAGGCTACGCAACGGGCCCGTGGGCGACTAACAGTAGGCGCCGGACCACACAGCGAAAGGAGCGAGATGCCACAATTCCTGCTGAGACGCTTGATGAGGGGCGTCGTTGCGATAGCACTCGGCGTCGGCGTCGGCGTCGGCGTCGCCGGATGCACGAGCGGCGCGTGGAACCTCAACGCCACCGTAGACGCACAAACGCCCGGCGGGCAGCTGGCGCCCATCACGGCCGACTTCTCTGCGGTGAACGGATATTCGACCACCGGAACGCCGCAGACCGGAACGCTGGAGATCGTCGTCGTCGACTCGAACCTGGCCGTGAAGCACTACTGGACGGAGCCGTTTACATACTCCAGTAAGGCCATCGATGTCGCCTGGACTGTCTCGTGGAACACCACCGGGTTTGCCACCGGTCAGTACGGCGTGATGATGAACGTGCTGGACAACACGGGGAAGCTTGTGGCTTCGGCGATCCCGGCGTATGTGCACGTCGTTCAGGGCATCGGCGCCCTCCTCGGCAACTATACGCCTGCCATACCACCCAACCCGACTGGCGCGCCCAACGAAGGGATTCCCAATGGAGTGCCCTCAACCTGGGATTGGGCTACGGGAGCGGGTCAGACCAACTTGGTGCCGGACCCCCCACCCGACACGAGTGGGCCTTACACGGGCGTGCCCTACAGCTCGAGCAATTATTGGGGGCTGATCTATCGTGAGCAGGGTTACTCGGTCGTGTCGAATACACAGGTGCAGCTGGCCAACTGTCAGTACTGGGTGCTCCCCACAGGCTCTAACACGTGGAGTCTGCTGCAGGATGAGTCGCGAGGTCTTCAGGGGGGAAATTGGACGGAGGACTTCTCAGCCAGCGCCGGAGATCTCGCGTTCCTCCCCGGAACAGCCAGCTCTCCCGAGTCGGTCATTACTCCCCCGATGGGAGAGAACGCCCACTTCTGGCCAGCCGGTTGGTACGTGACGCCACCGAGCTTGCGAGCGGCCGTGACGGTGTGCCGTGTCCGCCTGGTGGTCGCCAACGCAAGTTTGCCCGACAATCGGGCAAGCGCTCGCTATCTCCTGGAGATGGGAGCCGACTGGAGGCACGCCGACTCGACCTGTCACCTGTATCCCACCGGCAATATCTGCTCACCCATCGAGGACGGCAAGTTCATCCGAATCACGAGCCAGTGGCGCGACGGCATCATGAGCACCATGTCCAGCTCTGATCTACAAAGTCTGCCGTTACCGCCAGCGAGTGCCTTTGTGCTGCCGGACGGTACCTATCCCAGCGGCTAGCGTTGATTCGTCGGGCGCGCGCTGGCGCGCGGCCGACTTGAGGGCGCCGGCGCGCGCGGGGCGTCGGAGGGACATAGGAGACGGCCGCGCGCCGCTCGACGCGGAAGACCGCCTGGCACGGTGGGCACAGTCAGCCTGCCGGCGAACCGATCACCTGGCTCATCCAGGTTGCCATACGCCGAGCCTCGGCCCCACCCTCCGTCGACTCGCCGACGTGGAGAAGGCCAGCTCGGCGCGTCCAGCAGGGAATCACCGTCCGCGACAACGGGGTTCAGACGCCCTCGATCAGGCTGCAGGGCAGTGAGTCGAGCGTGAGTATGCGGGTCAGGTCGAACCCTGCGTGGCTGTACAGCTCGCAATACTCGGTGGCGATTCGTTCCCGGCCGCCTACGATCGTGAGCATCTCCAGGTCCAAGGTCTTGACGAGCCGGTCGAGGTCCGGGGAGGCCGGTGGCTCCTGGCCGGAGGGGATGACCATTTCGATCACGAGCAGTCGACCACCTTCGCGCATCGCGGCGCGACAGTTGGCGAGGATGCGGGCCGCTGACCGATCGTCCCAATCGTGCAGGATCCAGGAGAGCACGTAGGCATCGCCTCCAGGGGGGACTGCTTGGAAGAAGTCGCCGGCCGTCAGCTCGCAGCGATCCGTCAGGTCGGCCTCCGCCAGGCGGGGGCGGGCGCCGTCGATGACGCCTGGTAGATCGAAGACGACGCCATGCATGTGAGGGTTCGCCTCCAGGACGGCGCGCGTGAGGACGCCGTGACCTCCGCCGACGTCGACGAGCCGGCTGATGCGGCTGGGGTCGTAGGCGCGCACGATCGCGGCGGCGTTGGCCGCGGCGACCCGCGACATCGACTCGTTGAACATCGCGGCAACGTCGGGCTCCTGGGCCAGGTACCCCCACAGCCCGCAGCCGTGTGCCAGGCGGAAGGCGGGTTCGCCGGTGCGGACGCTGTGCGTGAGGTGCCCGTAGGCGCGCCAACGCCACTCCTCGGTCGACGCGATCGCGCCACGACGCGCGGACGCTGGTACGTCGCTGCGCAAGAGCTCGCCGAGCGCGGTGAGGGCGATCCGGCCGTCGTCGAGCTGGGTGAACAGCCCGGCGTCTTCGAGCGCGCGGAGTGTTCGCTGAAGTGAGCGCGAGTCGGCGCCTACTCGCGCGGCGAGATCCTGCGGCTGCGCCGGCCCGGATGCGAGCGCGTCGGCGACCCCCAGCCTCGCTACCGCCCCAATCGCTGCGCTGAGCTGATAGCCGCCGATCAGCCGGGCCATCCGCTGCCGTAGCACGACCCCCGCCTCCGCGAACTCGGTCAACGGCCTGCCGCTCCGACGGCCAACGAAGGCAACGGCGTCGCATCGCGCATATCTCCCCGAATGCTACGACCGACGGTCACCGCCTCGGCCCAGCTCGCGACGGCCCGCCATACTTGAACCCGGAGGCAGGACCGAGCGGATCGAGCATTACGCGCCCCGTAGGTCACCCAGCACTCCACACAGAGCCGAGTGAAGAACGAGGGACGTCGCGGCGGATCGAGAGACGTATTTGATCGCACGAGCGCGTTGTCGCCAACTCGATCGCGCGGTCTCCCGGCGCCGCTGTGTGGAAGCGATCGTCCGCGACAGGCGCGCTTCCGCGCTGGGCAGGGCAGCTTGTGATCTGTTGCGTCTTTCCGCGGTGCAGGCGAAGCGGGTCTGTCGGAACAGTCCGGTGAGGGTGTCCATCGGGTCGCCGCGGCTGGCATCCGCGCCGCCATTCCCGGAGCAACTCGCCGAGCGACGCTCGACGGTTCCGAGCGCGCGGTGCGGAACTCAGCGCTCCCGCGGATGCCTCAGCGCGCGAAGGCTTGCGCGGTCAGCGCGCTGTCTTCGCTGCCGCGGAAGCGTGCGACCTTGCCGTCTCGTAGCTGCCAGTAGTGGTGCATGGTCATCGACGTCTGGCGCCCGTTGGCGAGCGGTCGGATAGTCCAATCGACGAGGAGGTGGACGTCGTCTTCGCCGGCCGCGTAGCTGTGCGGTGTGAACGCCGTGATCTCGATGCTGGTGTTGATGTCGTTGAAGAAGCTGGCGACGCCTGGCTTGCCGGTTCGCGGTCCGTGCCACGGCGCCGCGTTGCCCGCGACCTCCGCGGCCCAGTCGACGTCATCGGTGACGCGCTCGAGGATCGCGTCGACGTCGCCGCGGCCGACGGCGTCGTAGATCTCCTTGACGGTCTGGATGTTGTCCTGCTGGCTCATCTGGTGCTCCTCTCAGGTGGTGATCAGTGGATGCTTGTGACGGAAGCTGGTCGCTGCAGTCGCCAGGGCGTGGCAGCTTCGATTTGTGCTGCGAGCGAGACGATCGTCGCCTCGCTGTTCGGGGGGCCGGCGAGCTGGATCGCGCGCGGGAGGCCGTCGGAGTCGAAGCCGGCCGGGATCGCAGCTGCGGGTTGGCCGACGTAGTTCCATGTCGGCGTGTAGCAGACGTAGGGACTGCCCTGGTTGAAGCTGCGAAGCGCGCCCGTGGTGCTTGAGATCTCCGCGCTGGGCGGCGGCGCGGCGGTGACCGGCGTCATCACCAGGTCGTACTCATCGAACACGGTGTTCAGACGCTGCGCCACTGCCGACTCTCGCGCGATGCTGCGCCTGAGAGCGCGTCCGCTGAGCCACCGACCGACCGTCGCCATCTGCCGTGTGCGTCGTTCGAGGTTGTCGTTGTGGGCGAGCGTGTCGTCGCGAATCCCGGCGGCCCACCGCGGTGTGAACGTGGTCAGCAGCTGAGGGTGCGCGAGTTCGTGCGCTTCGGCCACGTGCCCTAATGACCGCAGCAGCGCGGTGATCTGCTCGATGGCGGCGATCGAGTCCGGCGATGGCTTGATGCCTGGGATCGCCGGCTTCAGCGAAACGGCGATGCGCAGGCGTCGCGGTTCGCGACGGGCCGCAGCGGCGAGCGAGCCGTCGTGCTCCGACCTGGAATTCGGTGCGGCGCTGATCGCGTCGTCGAAGGTGGCGACGTCGAGGACGCTGCGTCCGATTCCGCCCAGGACGGTGCACCCGTACCAGTGGTCCTCAAGCGGGGCGAGGGACACGCGGCCACGCTGGGGCTTGAGACCGAAGAGCCCGCAGAACGCTGAGGGGATCCGGATCGAGCCGCCGCCGTCCGAGCCGAGCGCGACCGGCACCATGCCCGCGGCCACGGCTGCGGCGCTGCCGCCGGAGGAGCCTCCGGGCGAGCGGTCGAGGTTCCACGGGTTGCGGGTCACGCCGTGCGCGGCGGAGCTCGTGAAGTGGCCATAGGCAGCGAGCTCGCACAGCGACGTCTTGCCGAGGATCACTGCGCCGGCGGCGCGCAAGCGCCGAACGACATCGGAGTCGGCGGTCGCCGGCCTAGGCTGACCGCCGGCACCGTGCGTGGTGACCTCGCCGGCAACGTCGACGTTGTCCTTGACCGCGACCGGCATGCCCAGCAGCGGACCTCGCTCCCCGTCCTGGAGGCGCTTCAGCGCTGCATCAGCCTCCTCGAGCGCGCGCACGCTGCGAACCGAGATGAACGCGCGCAGCGTCGGGTTCAGCCGCTCGATCCGCGCCAGGTAGAACTCGGCCAGCTCCCGCGGCGTCACCTGGCCCGCCCCGAGCAGCTCGCCGAGCCGGGCGACACCGGCGAACGCGAGATCCTCGTCGGCGCTCGTGCGCCGGCTCTCTTGGTCTTGGCTGGCGGTGCTCGACATCAGGTCCTCCTCGGTCATCGACGGAGGCGACGATACGCACGCGTTGGCGGGTGCACATGGGGCGAACGCCCCATCGGCGAGAGTCGGGCTCTACGGCGTGAGCAAGTCGTGCTCGACCGCGAACAGTGCCGCCGCGCCGCGGGTCGATGCGCCGATCTTGGAGTAGATCGACTCGACGTGGCGCCCGACGGTCTTGGGCGAGATCGACAGCTGCTCGGCGGCCTGCTTGTTCGTAAGCCCGCGTGCGAGCAGTCGCAGCACATCGACCTCGCGAGCCGTGAGCCCGGCCGGAGGCGCGGCGGGCGGCCGGGCTCGCTCGCCGACCGACTCCAACACCGCGTCGACCGCCTCACCGCCCAGCTTGCCGACATCGGCCTGCTCGCGCAGCTCCCGCGCCGCGTCGCTCGGGGTCCACGCGGAGCGATGGGCGCGCGGCTCGATCATCGCGCACCACACGTCGGCCGCAGCGAGCACGCGCGCGGCCGGCGACAGCTGCTGCGCGCCCACGCCGCGGTGATAGCCGGAGCCATCGAGTCGCTCGTGGTCCGAGGCGGCGCTGCGAGCCAGCTCGCTCATCGCCGGGATCCGCGCGAGCAGCCGCTCGGTGTAATAGCTGTGGAGCCGTACCTGCTCCCAATCGCCGCTAGTCAAGGCTCCTGGCTTCTCCCAGACCGCGGCCGAGACGCCAACGCGACCCACATCGTGCAGCCACGCCGCCCTTCGCAGATCGCTGATCGCCTCGGGTGTCAGCCCGAGCCGCCAACCCGCGGCCTCGGCGACCTCCGCCACCGCGCGGGAATGCCCGAGGGTGCCGTAGGACTTCAGATCGGCGTAATCGGCGATCACCTGGCACGCCTGATCGAGATCCTCACCAGCGAACAGCCTCGGTCGCGGCTCCGCCGCCAGCACCCGCTCCCAAGCATCAACCACACGAATGCGCTCCAGGAGCGCCGGCGCGTGCTCGCAGAGCAATGCAGCCAAGCGCGGGTCAAGACTCGACCCGGCGGCACGCTCGGCCATTACACAGACCATCTCCGCGCCGCCCGCAGCGGCGAATGCCGATGCGTCACGGGCGGCGTGCAAGATCCGCGCCGCGATCGGTATCCGCTCACCGGCCGCGCCGGCCGGCATGCCCTTTCCGTCCCAGCGCTCGAATACGAACCACAACCCTTCGCACGAGCGCTGCGGCAACCGCAGCCGCTGCCCGAGCCGTTCTCCGACCTCACAATGGCTGCGGAGATTGACGCGCGCGAACTCGGGGCCCACGGCCAGCGCACTGACAAAGGCACGCAGACGTTGCGGCGTCGGCGCCGCCGGATAGACGTTGCGCCACAGGTAGGCGACGATCTCGGGCGGCCGCCCGGCATCGACCAGGGTGTACGCCGCCTTGTGCGCCCGGTCGTCGCCGAACGCCCGCGCAGTCACGGGCGCGTCCGCGGTGCAGCCGATCGAGTGCAGCAACCCGAGATAGTAGGCGTCCTCGAGCTGCTGGGCATCCAAGCCGGCCAGCTCCGCGAGCTCGAGCGCCAGCAGGCACGTACGCAGCCCGTGCTCCGCGGCCTGGGCGGTACCGAGATCCGTCGCCAGCGACAACGCGGCGAACAGCTCGCCCGAACGTACAGCGGAGCTGCCCGCGGCACGGTTCCCAGTGGATGCGCTCGATCCCGTCATGCGTGAGTTCTACTTCGCCGCGGCCAGCGGCGGCTGCCCCGTGCGGGCGGGGTTCCGGGCAGCTGCGGCGGCGACCCGCTCGGATCGGCGCGCACAGGCGGTTGGCAGCGGACGACCTCCGGGTCGCGAGTAGTGAGGGTCGGCGCGCACAGCGGAGAACAGCGATGGCATAACCGCCAGCCATGGGCCGGGCAGGACTCGAACCTGCGCGCGACGGATTATGAGTCCGCTGCTCTAACCACTGAGCTACCGGCCCTTCCAAGCGCAGGAGCTTATTCGGCTGGGCGGCTCTCGCCGGCGCAGCACGGCCGCGATGCGCCGGCGTGCTCGAGCCGTCCGCCGTGACGGCTCACAGCACCGCAAGCGCCGCCACGATGACGGCGCCCACGACGACCAAGGCGCTGACCAGGAGCGATGCGAAGGTGACGGTCACGATCGTCTTCACGTCTGCACCAGGTTAGGAACCGCCTTGAAGCACGACGTAAACGCTGCCGGGCCCGCCCCGGAGCCCGACTCCCACGGTCGCGGTGGTTTGATACCGCGGCACGGTAACCCCGAATGGAGGGAGCACCATGGCTGAGCGCGCAGCGATCGTGACCGGAGCATCGAGTGGCATCGGCCTCGCGATCGCCCGAATGCTGGGCGAGGAGGGCTACGCGGTGACGATGGCGGCGCGTCAGCCCGAGAAGCTCGAGGCAGCACGGGCCGAGCTCGCCGGAGCCGGCCTGGAGGTCCAGGCCATCGCCGGGAACGTGAGCGACGAGGACACGGCGAGCCGGGTGGTCGCCGCCCACCGCGAGGCCTACGGTCGCCTCGACGTCCTGGTCAATAATGCCGGCCTCGGCATCGGCGCCCTCGTCGGCGACATCCAGACGAAGCACCTGGACCTGCAGCTCGCGGTCAACCTGCGCCAGGTGATCCTCTTCTACCGGGAGTCACTCGAACTGCTCAAGGCCGCCGCCGCCGAGCATCGCAACGCCCTCGTCGTGAACACGTCGTCGATCTCGGGCAAGCGCGGCGAGCCCTGGCTGTCGGTGTACTCGGCCGCCAAGCACGGCGTCGTCGGCTGGACCCAGGCGATGAATAAGGAGCTGTCCTCCCTCGGCATCAAGTCGACGGCGCTCTGTCCCGCCTTCGTCGACACGCCGATGACCGAGTGGGTCAAGGGTCACGTCAACGCCCAGGACATGATCCGCTCGCAGGACATCGCCGAATCGGTGCGCTTCCTACTGCGCACGTCGCCGGGGTGCGTCGTGCCCGAGGTCATGTTCGAGATGCCGGGCGGCGAGCTCGACCTCGGAGCGATGACCGGCTGAGCCCCGTCGGTGCTTGATCACGCCCGCGTCACGATCTCGCATAGGCTTCCCGGGCGCAGAAGGCGGCGCCGCCCGTCGCCCGTCCGCATCCGGCGTCGCGCCTGTCCCGCGACGGCATCCCCGTGAAAGGAACGGCACATGAAGCTCGGCGTCCACATCGGTTACTGGGGGCTCGGGCTCACCTCCGAGGACCAGCTGCACATCGTCCAGGAGGCGGAGCGGCTCGGATATGACTCCGTGTGGGCGGCCGAGGCCTACGGCTCGGATGCGGCGACGGTGCTCGGCTGGCTCGCCGGTCAGACCTCGAAGATTCGCCTCGGGTCGGGGATCTTCCAGATGCCGGCCCGCAGCGCCGCGATGACCGCGATGACCGCTGCGACGATCGACCAGCTCTCGAACGGGCGCATGATCCTCGGCATCGGCTCCTCCGGACCGCAGGTCGCCGAGGGCTGGCACGGCCAGCGCTTCGCCAAGCAGCTGCAGCGCACGCGCGAGTACGTCGCAGTCGTGCGGATGGCCCTCGCGCGCGAGCGCGTCGAGTTCGACGGCGAGACGCTTACGCTGCCACTCCCCGACGGCCCGGGCAAGGCGCTCAAGCTGACCATCGGCACCGTCCAGGAGCAGATCCCGATCTACCTGGCCGCCATCGGCCCGAAGAACACGACGCTGGCCGGCGAGATCGCCGACGGCTGGATCCCGACGCTCTTCTCCCCCGAGCATGTGGCCGACTTCCGCCCGTTGCTGGAGGAGGGAGCCGCGCGTTCGGGAAGGTCGCTCGAGGGCTTCGACATCGCGCCGACGGTGCAGGTGTTCGTCACCGACGACCTCGAGAAGGGCCGCGACGCCATGCGCCCCTTCATCGCGCTCTACGTCGGCGGCATGGGATCGCGCAAGCAGAACTTCTATAACCAGATCGTGCAGCGCTACGGCTTCGAGACCGAGGCGGCGCAGGTGCAGGACCTCTACCTGGAGGGCAAGCGCGACGAGGCGATGGCGGCACTCCCGGACTCGCTGATCGACATGGTCAGCATCTGCGGCCCGCCCGATGTCGTGCGCGAGCGCCTCACCGTCTACCGCGACGCGGGCGTCGGGACGCTCGGTGTGACGCCGCTGGCCTTCACCGCCGAGGATCGCCTTACGCAGCTGCGCCTGATCGCCGAGCTCGCCGCGTAGCGGTCGGACGAACAGGTGCCAGGCAGCGCTCACGCGGCCGACCGGCGGCTGCGTCTGGTCCTCGGCGCGTTCGGGGACCCGGGACACGCGTTCCCGATCATCGCCCTCGGCCGCGGGCTCGCGGCGCGTGGACACGACGTGACCGTGCAGACCTGGAAGCGCTGGCGCGAGGCGATCGAGGGCGAGGGCCTGAGCTTCGTGCCAGCGCCCGAGTACCAGGTCTTCCCAACCGAGAGTCGGCCGCTGAAGCCCTACGAGGCGGTTGTCCGGGCGGCCCGCGCGGCCGTGCCGGTGCTCGAGGAGCTGCGGCCCCACGTCGTCATCGCGGACATTCTCACGCTCGCGCCGGCGCTGGCCGCCGAGATGGCCGACATCCCGGTGGCCACGCTCGTCCCGCATGTCTACCCGGTCGGGGAGGCCGGTCTGCCGACGTACTCGATCGGCGCCCGAATGCCGCGCACCCCGCTCGGCCGGGCGTTCTGGCGACGGCTGGACTTCATCACCGACCGCGGCCTCCAGCAGGGCCGCGCCGAGTTGAACGGCACACGCGAGCGCCTCGGCCTGCCGACGCTGCCCTACGTCCACGGCGGCATGAGCCGCAAGTTGACGCTCGTGGCCACCTTCCCGCAACTCGAATACCCGCGCCAGTGGCCGGCGCACGTCTCCGTCGTCGGCCCGCTGATGTGGGAGCCGCCGAGCGCGGACGTCGAGCTGCCCCCCGGAGACGCGCCCCTCGTGCTCGTCGCGCCGTCCACCGCTCAGGATCCCGACCAGCGTATGCTCGCCGCGGCGCTGCGCGGTCTCGCCGACCTGCCCGTGCGGGTGCTGGCGACCTGGAATCGCCGTCCGCCCCCGCGTGCACTGCCGGTGCCCGACAACGCGCGTCTCGTCGAGTGGCTGTCCTACTCGCGCACGATGCCCCGCTGCGACGTCGTCGTCTGCCACGCCGGGCACGGCACGCTCGTGCGCGCGCTCAGCAGCGGCTGCGTCGTCGTCGCCTGCCCGGCCGTCGGCGACATGAACGAGAACGCGGCCCGCCTGGACTGGGCCGGCCTGGGGGTGCGCGTGCCGCGCCGGTTCGTGGGCGCGCGCCCGTTGCGACTCGCGGTCGAGCGCGCGCTCGCCGACGGGGACATGCGCACACGCGTGCGCGACCTGGCGGCATGGAGCGCTGCTCACGACGCGGCCGAGCATGCGGCGCAGCTCATCGAACGGCTTGCCGGTCGAGACGGCGCCGCGAAAGCCCCTACGGTGGCGGGAGAGCTCCGGGGGCGGGACTCGAACCCGCAACCTAGCGATTAACAGTCGCTCGCGCTGCCTATTGCGCCACCCCGGATCGAGCAACCAATGAATCGGCAGCCAGGCGCAAGTCTAGAGGAGTCGACTGACGCCCGCCTCAACCTCCGCGTGACAGTTGGCGCAACGCAGCACGCACTTCGCTGCCTCGGCGCGAGCTCGATTGAGGGCTCTAGCTGCGCCGCGACTGCCGATTCCAAACGCCTTCTCCCGCGGGTCGAGATGATGGAATTGAAGCGCCGCCTGATTCCGGTCGTATCCACATAGCGCACAACATCCGCCCGCGTCGGCTACAAGCCGCGCCTTGACCGTGCGCCGGCGCGCGGCGACGCGTTCGGCGCGACACGCAACGCGCACGCATCAAGGATGTGACAGGCCGCGGCGGTCCCCGCGCTACGCCTGCTCGAGCACCCGGTCGTAAGCCCGATCGACGGCCGCCTTGATCTCCCCTCGGCGCACCGCGAGATCGGACACATCACCCTGACCGTCCGTGCGCGCGACCTGGATCTGCCGATCGATGCGCGCGAGCTCGAGCTGGAGCTCCTCGACCTCGAGCGTGGCCGGGTCGGCCGTCTCGCTCCCGGCCCGCACGGCGAGGTCGGCGATGAGCGCCGCGAACTGCGGGTCGTCCTCGGGTAGATCGGCCCCCGGCGAGCGCAGGTGCTCGCGCAGGTGCTGCGCGGCGCGGCGCAGGAGCTCGGTCGAGAAGTGCTCCCCGGGATCCACGCGCGCGAGCGCGGCGTCGCCCTCGTCGGGCATCGCGATGCACAGCGCCAGGAACGTCCGCTCGGTCTCCTCGCGCCGATCGAGGGCGACGATCCGCCGCCCGGCCGTCGCCGCGCCGGGCGCGGCGCGCGGCGCGGAGCGATCGCCCGCGCGGGCACCCCCCGCCGGCGCGGCGAGCAGCGTCTCGGTCACCCCCTCGCGCAGCCCCATCCGCCCCGAGACGATCCGCAGCAGCTCCTCGCGCATCGCGCCCGGCCCGATCGTCGCGAACACCGGGCGCAGCTGCTCGAGCGTGTGGTCGCGCCCCTCCGGCGAGGAGTCGTCGCCGGAGGCGAGCACCCGCTCGACGCGGAACCGCACAAAGGGCACCGACGCCCCCACCGCGGTGATGAGCGCCTGCGACCCGTCGCGCTGCACGAGCTCGGCCGGGTCGGCGCCGGCCGGCAGCGGCACGACGCGCAGCTCCAGTCGCTGGCGGGCGGCGAGCGTGGCGGCCCGCAGCATCGCCTCCTGCCCGGCGCTATCGGCGTCGAGGGCAAGCAGCACCGTCGAGGCAAGGCGTGCGAGCTCGCTCACCTGCTCGGCGGTGAGCGCGGTGCCCATCAGCCCGACGGTCTCGCGCAGCCCCGCCTGGTGCAGCGCGATGACGTCGGTGTAGCCCTCGCAGAGGATCACCCGGCCGGCGCGCGTGGCGTGTGCGCGCGCGACGTCGGCGCCATAGAGGTGCTGCCCCTTGTGGTAGATGTCGTTGTCGGAGGTGTTGAGGTACTTCGGCTGCTGGTTGTCGCGCATCGCGCGCGCGCCGAAGCCGAGCACGCGCCCGCGCACGTCGCAGAGCGGGAACATGATCCGTTCGCGGAACCGGTCGTATACCTGCCCGGGGTTCTGACGCGAGCGCTGGGCCAGCCCGGTCGCGTACAGCTCCGCCTCGC
This sequence comes from uncultured Solirubrobacterales bacterium, assembly GCA_963819075.1. GTDB lineage: Bacteria > Actinomycetota > Thermoleophilia > Solirubrobacterales > Solirubrobacteraceae > CAVQBJ01. The sequence goes on along the minus strand of CAWFUP010000005.1, from coordinate 306,430 downwards.
TGTACCCGGCCCGCCGCGAGGCGAGTAGCACGCGGTCCCATGCGCTCGGCGCGTAGCCGACGCGAAAGGCGCGCAGCGTCTCCTCGCCGAGTCCGCGCCCAGCGAGGTACTCGCGCGCGCGAGCCGCCTCCGGCGCGTCCCACAGCACGCGCTGGTAGTAGTCGCACGTGCGGGCCAGCAGCTCGAGCAGCCGCTCGCGAGCGCGGCGTCGCTCGGTCTCGCGCGGATCCTCGGCCTCCCGCTCGAGCTGCACATTGCAGCGATCGGCGAGCAGCTCGAGCGCCCTCTTGAAGTCGACCCCCTCGGTCTCCTGGACGAACGTGAACAGGTCGCCAGAGGCCTGGCATCCGAAGCAGTGATACAGCTTCTCGCTCGGGTTGATCCCGAACGACGGCGTCCGCTCCTCGTGGAACGGGCACAGCCCCTCGTAGCGGTTCGGCCCGGCCCGGCGCAGATCGGTGCGGGCCGACACGAGATCGACGAAGTCGACCGCGTCGCGCACCCGTTCGCGGGATTCTCTGGTGTAAAGGGCCATCGCGCCCGTACGCTAGCTCACCGGCCCGGGCGGCCCGACGGTGCCTGGCCCGAGCGCTCCGTTACGGCCTTCCGGATGCGACGCGCCCTCACCGCCGCTACCGGGCGAACTCCCGCGGCACCGACAGCTCGGTGTAGGCGCGAATGCAGTAGCGGTCGGTCATCCCGGCGATGTAGTCGGTGACCCGCTGGGGCAGATCGGCACCGGCCGCCCCGCCCCCGTCGGGCAACGCCCCGGGGTGCTCCACGTAGAACTCGAACAGCGTGCGCACGACGTTGGCGATCCGCTCGTGCTCGGCGCGCACCGCCGGTCCGAGGTAGACCGTCGCGAACATGAAGTCGCGCAGCGCCCCCATCGCCGCACCGGCGCGCTCGCCCTGCACGATGTCGCCGGCGGCGTGCGAGCGCTCGACCATGTCGTGGACGAGCGAGTCGATGCGCTGCGAGCCGGTCGTGCCGAGGACGGCGATCGGCTCGGCGGGCAGCGCCTGCTCGTCGAGCACCCCGGCGCGCACGGCGTCGTCGATGTCGTGGTTGATGTAGGCGACCCGGTCGATGATGCGCACGATGCGCCCTTCGAGCGTCGCCGGCATCTCAGCGCGGCTGGAGTGCCGCACGATCCCCTCGCGCACCGGCTCGGTCAGGTTGAGCCCCTCGCCGTCGCGCTCGAGGTCGTCGACGACCCGCAGCGAGTGCTCGTAGTGGCGGAAGTGTCGGCCGAAGCGCTCGGACAGGCAGCGGTCGAGCACGTCTTCGCCGATGTGCCCGAACGGCGGGTGGCCGAGGTCGTGCCCGACGCCGATCGCCTCGACGAGATCCTCGTTGAGCGACAGCGCCCGCGCGACGGCCCGCGAGATCGTCGTCACCTCGAGCGTATGGGTCAGGCGCGTGCGGTAGTGGTCGCCCTCCGGCGCCACGAACACCTGGGTCTTGTGCTTGAGGCGGCGGAATGCCTTGCAGTGAACGATCCGATCACGATCGCGCTGGAAGGGGGTTCGCAGCGAGCAATCCGCCTCGGCGACGCGACGCGACGCCGGGTAGGATCGCGCCGCGAGCGATGACAGCAGCTGCTCCTCGCGCGCGCGCCAGTCGGCGGCGAACCGCTCGGCCACGACACCGGTTTGCGCAACGTCGGTCATCGAAGCGATTGTCGCACCGGTCGGCGATGCGATCGCCCCGAGACGCCTACTCGTCGGCCTCCTGCTTCCAGTCGGAGCGCAGGGTGATCCGGTGCCACCAGTGGTGCCATCGGTCCTGGCGTAGCGGATCCTCGTCGTACACCGGCGCCTTGTGCTCGGGTCCGGGCAGGTCGGCCGCGGCCGCGGCGTCGATCTTCAGATCGACGCCGTGCTCGTGCAGCTGCGCGATCTCCTCGGCCTCGACGAAGCGGATGCCGTGGTCGGTCTTGATCAGCAGCCCGTGGAAGATGTCCTCGCTCTCGGAGGCCAGCACACTGGCCACGGTGCCGACCTGCACGCCGTCGGAGGCGAGCACCGGGACGCCGCTGTCCAGCAGCTCGTAGGCGATCGGGGGTCCCTCGTCCATCGGCGCCAGGTTATCGCCCGTTGGCCGACGGGTCGGCGATGGCCGCCTGCGCAGCGGCCACGCGGGCCACCGGCACGCGGTAGGGCGAGCAGGAGACGTAGTCGATCCCCGAGCTGTGAAAGAAGGTGATCGAGTCGGGGTCGCCACCGTGCTCGCCGCACACCCCGAGCTTGAGTTGCGGACGGCCCATGCGGCCGAGCCACGCCCCCATCCGGAGCAGCTGGCCGATCCCGGGGATGTCGATCGTCTCGAATGGCGAGCGGTCGAGGATCTTCGTGTCGATGTAGCGCGCCAGGATCTTGCCCTCGATGTCGTCCCGCGAGAAGCCGAGCCCGGTCTGCGTCAGGTCGTTGGTGCCGAACGAGAAGAAGTCGGCATGGCGCGCGATGTCGTCGGCCAGGAGGCAGGCCCGCGGGAGCTCGATCATCGTGCCGACGGTGTAGTCCGCGGCCTCGCGCAGCCCCTCGGTCGCCGCGGTGCGCACGACGAGCTCGCGCATCAGCTCCAGCTCGCGCTCGTAGTCCACGAGCGGGATCATGATCTCCAGCCGCGGCATGTGCCCGGACCGCTCGCGGACGGCGATCGCGGCACGCGCGATCGCCTGGGTCTGCATCTCATAGATCTCCGGATACAAGATCCCCAGCCGGCAGCCGCGCGTGCCGAGCATCGGGTTGGTCTCCTCCAGGGCGCTCACGCGATCGAGCAGGTGCTCCAGACGCGCGACTTCCTTCTCGTCGCCCTCCCCGCGGCCGAGCAGCGACATCGCCGCGTCGACCTCATTCTGCACCTCGGCTCGACCGGGCAGGAACTCGTGCAGGGGCGGATCGAGCAGCCGGATCGTCACTGGCAGCCCAGCCATCGCCTCGAACAGACCCTCGAAGTCGGCCTGCTGGTATCCGGCCAGCGCGGCGAGCGCGGCGCGGCGGTCCTCGCGCGTGTCGGCGAGGATCATCGTCCGCATCCGCGGCACGCGGTCCGCGGCGAGAAACATGTGCTCGGTGCGGCACAGGCCGATCCCACGCGCCCCGAACGCCCGCGCCCGGTCGGCGTCGTCCGGGTTGTCGGCGTTCGCGCGCACCTCGAGCCGGCGCAGCTCGTCGGCCCAGGTGAGCACGCGCTCGAAGCGCTCATCCACCTGTGGGGCGACGAGCGGCACCTCGTCGGTGGTGATCTCCCCGGTCGTCCCGTCGATGGCCAGGCGCGAGCCGGCGTGCACCGTCGTCTCCCCCACCCGCAGCAGCCCGGCAGCGGGGTCGACCTCGACGGCCGCCGCCCCGACGACGCACGGGCGCCCCATGCCGCGGGCCACGAGCGCCGCGTGGGACGCCTTGCCGCCCTCCGACGTGAGGATCCCCTGGGCGGCGTAGAAGCCGGCGACGTCGTCGGCTTCGGTGAACGGGCGCACGAGGATGACCCCGCGGCCCTCCGCGGAGGCGAGCACCGCGGCGCGCGCGGTGAACACGACCTCCCCGATCGCCGCGCCCGGCGAGGCTCCGACCCCACGCGTCAGGACGGTGAACGAGGCGGCCGGATCGAAGGTCGGGTGCAGCAGCGCCTCCAGCGCCGCGGCGTCGATCGTCATCAGCGCCTCGGCGCGGGTCAGCAGCCCCTCCTCGACGGCGTCGACGGCGAAGTGCACCGCCGCCTGCGCGGGACGCTTGGCGTTGCGCGTCTGCAGCATGTACAGACGCCCGTCCTCGATGGTGAACTCGGTGTCCTGCATGTCCTTGTAGTGGCGCTCGAGCGTACGCAGGATGTCGAGCAGCTGGGCGTTGGCCTGTGGCATCGCCTCGGCCAGCTCGGCGAGCGGGCGCGTGTTGCGCGTCCCCGAGACGACGTCCTCGCCCTGGGCGTTGACGAGGAAGTCGCCCGACGGCTCGGGCGCGCCGGTGATCTCGTCGCGGCTGAAGGCGACGCCGGTCGCCGAGGTCTCGCCGAGGTTGCCGAACACCATCTGCTGGACGTTCACCGCCGTTCCCCAATCGTCGGGTATCCGGTTGATGCGCCGGTAGGAGACCGCGCGCTCGCCGAGCCAGGAGCCGAAGACGGCCTCGATCGCCGCGCGCAGCTGCTCGTGGGGCTCCTGCGGAAACGGCTCGCCGGTCGCGTCGGCCACGATCGCCTGAAAGAGCCCCACGAGCTCCTGCAGCTCTTCCACGCTCAGCTCGGTGTCGAGGCGGATGCCGCGCTTCGCCTTCACGGCGTCGAGCTCCTCCTGCAGCCGCTCGCCGGGAACGCCGCGCACGACGTTCGCGAACATCTGCACGAGGCGCCGGTAGGAGTCCCACGCGAAGCGCTCGGCGCCGGCACGCGCCGCGAGCCCGTGCACCGCCTCGTCGTTGAGCCCGAGGTTGAGGACGGTGTCGAGCATGCCGGGCATCGACTCGCGCGCCCCTGACCGCACCGACACCAGCAGCGGGTCGGCGGCGTCACCGAGGCGCCGCCCGACGCTCTGCTCCAGGCGCCCGAGCGCCGCCTGCACCTCATCGGCCAGTCCATCGGGGTAGCGCCCGTCGCGGTTCATGTACGCGACGCACGCCTCGGTCGTGATCGTGAAGCCGGCCGGCACGCGGTCGGGCCCGAGCACGCGCGTCATCTCCGCCACGTTCGCGCCCTTGCCACCGAGCAGGTCACGCATGTCGCGCGAGCCCTCGGCGAAGTCGTAGACGTACTTGGGCGCCATCCGGAGGTGAGCAGACTACCGCGGCGGCGCCGTCAGGCCGGTTGCGCCACCGTGCCCGGTCGCCCGCGGGCCGCAGCGGGCATCAGGCGCAGGTGGGCGTGGTGCTCGAGCGTCTCGGCGACCGCGCGTTCGACCTGGCCGAGGACGGCGTCCTCGGCGATCGGGGCCTCGGCGAGCGAGCGGCCGAGCGCGTCGACCATGAACGCGTGCGCCGGCTCGCCGAGGCGGAACGAGCCCGCCTCGCAGGCCGCGCACACGACCCCGCCGGCGGCGCCCGAGAAGCCGACGAGATGCTCGCGCTCGCCACAGGTCGCGCAAGCCCCGAGCGCCGGGGCCAATCCGGCGGCCAGCAGCAGCTTCAGGCGGAAGGCGAGCCCGTTGGCGCGCGTCGCCAGCCCCGGATCGGCATCGAGGAGGGCAAGCTCGTGACAGAGCAGGTTGAACACCCCGGGATGGGGCTCGGAGGTCTCGAACAGCCGCCCGACGGCATCGCAGGCGCGGGCGGCGGCATCGAGCGCTCCCCCGTCCTCACGCAGGCGGCGGTAGCCATCGACGGTGTCCGCTGCGGTGACGGTGAACAGCTCGCCGCGACCCTCGTGGAGGATGAGGCGCAGGCGGAAGAACGGCTCCAGGCGCCCACCGAAGCGGCTTCGCGCGCGGCGCACGCCCTTGGCGATCGCCCCCACGCGACCGTGCTGCGGCGTGTACAGATGCAGGATGCGATCGGCCTCGCCGTAGCGCATCGAGCGAAGGACGACGGCTTCGGTGCGCATCGGACCGGGCATGCCCCGGAGTCTAGGCCCGGGTTGGGACGGCGCCGCTCAGCCCGACGTGAAGGTGACCGTGAAGCGGCCGACGATGCGGCTGCTGGCATCGACCGGCTTGGGCAGGCCGCCGGGATAGCCGCGATAGTGCTGGGTCGGCGAGATGACGACGCCGCACACTGGAGTGCACTGGGCCGCGCCGCCCGAGCAGCGGTAGTAGCCGCTGCACGACGGCCGGTGCGGCACGGCATACACGGCCCCCGCGTAGGTCGCTCCGGCGCACCAGGCGCGCTCGGCCGAGGGCGCCGGCGTCAGCGTGAGTCGCAGCTGGCCGGTGCCGTGGGGGAAGCCGTACCCAGTGAGCTGCATGTTGCTCGACACGGCGCACGGCGGCTGCTTGTCGGTGCCCCGGTACGTATACGCCCCGAGCACGATGACGGCGTAGTAGTAGCCGCCGTGCGGCAGCCGCTGCGGTCGAAAGGCGATCCCGACATTCGCGGTCGGGCTCGGCTTGCCGACGACCTGCACCGAAACCGACCGCAGCGTCACTGTCGCGGCGGCGGCCATCGAAGCCACCGCAAGCCAGACGGCCACGATTCCGACGACGCGTAACGCTCGGACCATGATCGGAGTCTCTTAGATATGACCCTTACATCCAAGTCCCAGGCCGATCCGATCAGCCAACCGCGCGCGGCTATCCTTTCTGAAGCAGTGAAGGAGATCACGCTCTACACGACGGATTTCTGCTCGTACTGCGAGCGCACGAAGGCGCTGCTGCGCAAGCGCGGGCTGCACTTCACCGAGGTCAACCTCGGTCGCGATCACGACAGCCGGGCGGCGCTCGTGGCCCGGACCGGGCTGATGAGCTTCCCTCAGGTGCTCATCGGCGGCGTGTTGATCGGCGGCTACGCCGAGACCGCCGCGGCCGCCGCCAGCGGTCGGCTCGACGAGCTGCTCGCCGCCTGACGCCGGCGCCGCGACCGCGGCTGACAGGTCTCGCACAGGTACGTCCCGCGTCCGGCCGCGACAATCTTCACGACCGGCCGTCCACACGTCGGGCAGGGCTCGCCGGCGCGGCGGTGCACGAGGAACTCGTGCTGGAAGGAGCCGTAGACGCCATCGACGTGGCGAAAGTCGTCGATCGTCGCGCCGCGCGCGGCGATGCCGGCCTGCAGCGCGGCGACGACGGCGTCGCGCAGCCCCTCCCATTCGCGCGCGGTGAGCGACCCGGCCGGGCGCAGCGGATGAATCGCGGCGCGATACAGGGCCTCGTCGGCGTAGATGTTGCCGACGCCGGCGATCCGCCGCTGGTCGAGCAGGAACGCCTTGATCGGCGCCCGGCGGTCGCGGGCGAGCGCACGCAGGTGCGCGGCGGTGAACGCCGGGTCGAGCGGCTCGAGGCCGAGGCGCGCGGCGAAGAAGGCCTTCATGGCCTCCGCGCCGAGCAGGAGCTCGCCCGTCCCGAAGCGCCGAGGGTCCGCGAGGCACAGCCGCCGGCCACCGCCGAGCGTCAGGCGCACGCGCGTGTGCGCCGGTTCGGGGTCGGGATCGCACAGCACCGTGCCGGTCATGCGCAGGTGCTGGGCGAGGAAGACCTCGCCGGCCAGCTCCCAGAGCAGGTACTTGCCGCGGCGGCCGAGGCGCTCGACGCGTCGCCCGCGCAGCGCGGCGGCCAGCTCGCTCGGCTCCAGCGGCCGTGACCACCGCGCGTCGAGGATCTCCACGCGCGTGAGCGTCCGGCCCTCGACGATCGGGGCGAGCTGGCGGCGGATCGTCTCGACCTCGGGAAGCTCGGGCATGCACGCCCGATGCTAGGCGGTGCGCGGCACCGTCCCCACGGTCAGCGCCCCGAACGGCCGGCCGGGAAGCGCGTCGGTGACCCGCCCGGTGAGCCACCACAGCGCGGTCGCGCCAACGTCGGCCATCGGTCCATCGTGTCGGCTGCCGATCCCCCGTGTCGTGTCGGGCACCGCCGGCGCACCGCTGCCCGGCACGGCCAGGAGCGGCACGTACTCGCGTGTGTGATCGGTGCCCGGCGAGAGCGGGTCGACGCCGTGGTCGGCGGTGATGATCAGGAGATCGTCCTCGCCGAGCAGCTCGAGCCACACGTCGACCTCGGCGTCGATGCGTCGCAGGGCTCGGTGGAAGCCCTCGGTGTCCTTGCGGTGGCCGTGGACCTGGTCGGTGTCGATCAGGTTCGTGAAGACGAGCCCGGCCGGCAGCGTGCGCACGAGCTCGGTCGTCGCCGGCAGGGCGAGCTCGTTCGTCGCCGCCGGGTGCGCCTCGCTGATCCCGACCCCGGCGAAGAGATCGTTGACCTTACCGACCGCGTGGACGGCGACGCCGTCCTGTGCGAGCTCCTCCAGATAGCTGCGCCGCGGCGGCGCGAGCGCGAAGTCGCGACGCCCGTCGGTGCGCTCGAAGCGGCCCGGCCCCCCGGAGAACGGACGCGCGATGACGCGCCCGACGGCGTCCTCGCCCTGCATGACGCTGCGCGCCACGCCGCAGGCCGCGTAGAGCTCCTCGGGCGCCATGCGGTCGGTGTGCGCGGCGAGCTGGAGGACCGAGTCGGCCGAGGTATAGAGGATGAGGCGGCCGCTGCGCAGGTGCTCCTCGCCGTAGTCGTCGATCGCGGCGATGCCGTTGTAGGGGCGGTTGCACACGAACTCGTGGCCGATCGCCAACTGCAGGCGGCCGATCAGCTCGGCGGGCAGACCCTGGGGGTAGGTGGGCGGCGCGTGTTCGACGGCGACGCCCATCAGCTCCCAGTGCCCGGCGGTCGAGTCCTTGCCCGGGCCGAGCGGGTGCAGGCGCCCGTGCAGGGCCGGGGCGTGCGCCGCCGGGACGCCGGCCAGCGACAGGATGGAGCCGAGCCCGAGGCGCTGCAGCGTCGGCAGCTGCAGGCCGCCCACGGCCTCGGCCACGTGCGCGAGCGTGTTGCACCCCGCGTCGCCGTAGCGGTCGGCGTCGGGGAGCGCGCCGACCCCGCACGCGTCGATCACCACCACCACCGCGCGCCGGCCTTCGCCCTCCGGACGCGCCTTACTGAAGCGCGGGCTGCCCACGCGAGCGAAGGCTAACGATCCGCCGCGATCGCGGGGGATCGCGTCGCGCGCGGATGGGCGCGGAAGTACACATCCTTCAGCCGCTCGGCCGAAAGGTGGGTGTACATCTGGGTCGTGGCGAGGTCGGCGTGGCCGAGCATCTCCTGCAGCGAGCGCAGATCGCACCCGCCCGCGAGCAGGTGCGTGGCGAACGTGTGGCGCAGCGTGTGCGGGCTCATCTTGCCGTCGAGCCCCGCGCGACGCGCGTGGCCCTGGACGATCTTATACAGGCCCTGCCGGGTGAGCCCGCCGCCACGCTGGTTGACGAACAGGTGCCCCTCGTTGCGCACGCCGACGAGGAGCGGGCGCCCGCGCTGCAGGTAGTTGCGCAGCGCGCTGACCGCCTGGCGCCCGACGGGAACGAGGCGCTCCTTGGAGCCCTTGCCACGCGCGGCCAGCAGGCCGCTGTCGAGGTCGACGTCGGAGACGAGCAGCCCGATCGCCTCCGAGGCTCGCAGGCCGCATGCGTACATGAGCTCGAGCAGCGCGCGATCGCGCAGGGTCCGCGGCTCGGAGCCGCGTGGCTCGGCGAGCAGCTTGGCCACTTCCTCGCGCGAGAGCACCTGCGGCAGCTTGGCGACCTTGCGGGGGCCGCGCAGGTCGGCCGTCGGATCGTGGTCGATGACCTCCTCGCGGCGCAGGAAGCGGTAAAACGAGCGCAGGCAGGCGAGCTTGCGCTGTAGCGTCGCGACGGCGACCGGCGGGCGCTCCTCGGTCCCGGCCGCGAGCTCCTCGAGGAAGTCCGACAGGTCGCCGTGTCCCGCGGTCAGCGGGTCGACGTCCCGCCGGGCCAGGAAGGCGCCGAACTGGAGCAGGTCCGAGCGGTAGGCCTCGAGCGTGTTTCGCGACAGGCCACGCTCGAGCTCGAGGTAGGAGAGGAAGTCGAGCGCCAGCGTCTCCAGGGCAGGGCTCGGCGCGGCCACAACGGTCGTCACGCGAACCTATTCCGCGGGGCTGCGGTGCTTCCTGCGTGTGCAGGGAAGCGGCCGGCCCGCCCGGCGGCGCAGCCCTACGCTGCCGGCGTCCGCCGCAGCCGCTCGCGCAGCCACATGAGCGCGATGAGCGTCTTGGCGTCGACGAGCTCATCGATCGTCTGGTCGAGCTCGCGCAGCGGCACGGCGACGAGCTCGATGCGTTCGTTCTCGCCACTCTCGGCGGCCTGCTCATACAGGTCGGTGGCCGCGAACAGGTGTACGACCTCGTTGCTGAATCCGACCGTTGAGTAGAAGCTCGCGATCTTCTCCCACCGGCGAGCCCCGCGCCCGATCTCCTCGGCGAGCTCGCGCTGGGCGGCCGCAAGCGGCTCCTCGCCGGCGACGTCGAGCCGTCCGGCGGGGATCTCGAGCACGTCGGGATCGCCGACCGCCTCGCGCGGCTGGAGCACGAGCCACACGTGCTCGTCGTCGTAGGCGACCGTGGCGACGGCGCCGCCGTGGCGCACGATCTCGCGCTCGACCTCCTCGCCGTCGGCGTGCCGGAAACGTTCGACGCGCACCTCGATGATCCGCCCGCGATAGACGGTCTCACCGCCGCTCGGGGTGAAGGCGCGCGGCGACTGGTCGTTCGTCATGTCTCCTCCGGGTCGTCGTCGTCGAGCGCGGCGAACACCGTGCCGCCGGCGAGCGCCGCGGCGAAGAACAGCGGGTCGGCGGCGAGTGGGCGCCCCTCCGTCTCGGTCGGCAGGCCGCTGCCCGCGTAGCCGGGGAGGTCCACCGCCGTTCGCCGCCAATCGTGTCGCGCGATCCGCGCCGGGCGGGCGTCACGCAGATCGAAGTCGAGCGCGGCGCGACCGGTCTGCTGGTCGCCGAAGGCCGCCCGCAGGCCGGCGCCGAGCTCGCGTCCAGCCGGCGAGCGAACGCCCTGGGGCAGCCCGACGGTGACGTCGCCGAGCAGCAGGTCGAGGACGGTCAAGGTGTGATGGGACATGCCGCGATGCCGCGGCCGGGGGTCGGCCGAAGACATCCGCGCCACCACAAGCGTGCGACACCCGAGCGCGAGAGCGGCGTGCGCGGCGTCGAGTGCCGCCAGCCCACCATGCCCGAGGGCGCTGTCCGCTTCGATGATCCCGGGACCGGGCCCGCACACGGCGGCGTCCCAGCCGAGCTCGCCGAGGCCGTGATGCAGCGCCCCGATCGTCGTGATCGCCTCGCCCTCCCCGCCGAAGGCACTCGCGGCGGTGACATGCGCCGCGAGCAGGCCGTCTTCGCGCAGGCGACGCACGAGCGCCGAATGGACGCCGGGCAGCGCGCCGCCCTCGGTCTGCACGTATCCGAGCCGAGCGCCCGGCCGGGCCTGGGCGAACGCCCACGCGACCGCCGCGAGCTGCCCATGCACGGCGAGGACGCCGACCGGCCGATCGAGCGCGCGCACCGCGAGTTCACCCTCGACCGGGATGACCGCGTGCTGCAGGCTCGTGTCGTTGAGCTTCATGACGCGCGCCTGCGCGACGCCTTGGCCGTGCAGCCCCCGGGTGAGGTTCGCGTGCACGATGTCCTGACCGCCCGAGCCGAGTCCGAGCGCGACGCTCTGCACGTTGACGATCACCTCGTCGCCGGCCTCGCTCGGGCCGACCAGGCGGGTGTGCGCGATGGCCTCGCGACCGTCGGCGTCTTCGGCTTCGGTCTCGGCGACGAGCGCGATCCGCAGGCGCTGGATCCCTGCCTCGGGGCCGTCGAGGACCTCGACCACCTTCGCGCGCCGCAGCATGAGCGCCTGGGTGCTCACGGCGCGGCGTACCCCTTTGACGTGTGTTGCAGGAGTGTCAGCACGAAGTCGAGCATCCCCTCCAGCGCCTCGCTGCTCACCCGCTCGGTCGGCTCGTGGTTGCGCTCGGTGCCATTGGCGAGATTGACGATCGGCAGCCCAAAGGCTCGGAAGACGTTCGCGTCGGACGCGCCGCCGCTGGCCACGCGTTGCGGGGCGTAGCCGCAGTCGCGCAGGGCGGCCTCGGCCACGGCCAGCGCCGGGGCGCCCGGGGCGACGCGATAGCCGCTGAACATGCGAGCGACGTCGACATCGACATCGCATTCACAGTCGGGCCGGTTGGCGGCCTCGTGGATGCGGTCCACGAGCTCGGCGACGAGCGACTCGACCCGGCCGGCGTCCAGGCCGCGCGCCTCGGCGACGAGCTCGCAGTGCTCGGGGACCACGTTCCACGCCGTCCCGCCTCGGATTTCGCCGACGTTCGCCGTGGTCTCGGCGTCGAGGCGGCCGAGCGGCATCGCGGCGATCGCGTGCGCGGCGGCGAGCACCGCCGAGCGGCCGCGCTCGGGCGCGATGCCGGCATGGGCCGCAGCGCCGCGAAACGAGGCAATGATGCGGTAGTGGGTCGGCGAGGCGACGATCACCTCGCCGATCGGGGAGGCGTGGTCGAAGACGTAGCCGAAGTCGCAGTGCAGCCGCGAGGCATCGAACGCCGAGGCCCCGGCGAGCGCGGTCTCCTCGCCGACCGTGAACAGGAGCTGAAGAGCGACCGGTGCACCGGCGCGTACGACGCGGCGCGCGACGGCGAGGATCACGGCGACGGCCGCCTTGTTGTCAGCGCCGAGGATCCCCGCGCCCTCGTTCTCCCAGCCTCCGTCGATGAGCACCGGGTGCACGGGCGCGGCGAGCGGAACGGTGTCCAGGTGCGCGCAGAGCAAGAGGGTCGGACGCCCTGGCTCGGCGGCCGGGATCTCGGTGAGCAGGTTCCCGCAGTCGCCGCCGAGCTCGCTTCCGGCGTTGTCCTCGCTTACCTTCAGCCCGAGTGCCCGCAGCTCGGCGGCGACGAGGTCCCCGCATCGGCGCTCGTGACGCGACGGGCTCTCGATCCGGCACAGCGCGGCGAACAGGTCGTTGAGCTCGCGCCGCTCGACCTCGCTCGCGCGAATTCTCACGGGTGCGCGGCGGGCTCCGTGAGCGTGTTGGCTTCGTCGCCCGGCGCGTCGCCCGGTTCGGATCCTTCTGCGGCGAAGCGTCCGGAGCGGTCGCCGCTGGGCGTCTCCCCGTGCTCGAGCGCGGCGCGCACGAACTCGCGGAACAGCGGCGCGGGGCGCTCGGGGCGGGACTTGAACTCGGGGTGGAACTGCGAGGCGACGAAGAACGGGTGATCGTCGAGCTCGACCGTCTCGACGAGGCGTTCGTCGGGCGAGGTCCCCGAGATGATCAGACCCGCGGCCTCCAGGCGCTTGCGGAGCAGGTTGTTGACCTCGTAGCGGTGGCGGTGGCGCTCGTACACGACGGCCTCCCCGTAGATGTCTCGTGCCCGCGTGGCGTCGTGCAGCTTGATCGGGTCGGCACCGAGGCGCATCGTGCCGCCGAGGTCGGCGACCTCCTTCTGCTCGGGCAAGAGGTCGATGACCGGATACGGCGTCTCCGGATCGAATTCCGTCGAGTTCGCGCCCTCCATGCCGGCGATGTGGCGGGCGAACTCGGCGACGGCGATCTGCATGCCGAGGCAGATCCCGAGGTAGGGAATGCCCTCCTCGCGTGCGATCTGCGCGGCGTGGATCTTGCCCTCGATGCCGCGACCCCCGAAACCGCCGGGGATGAGGATCCCGTCGGCGCGGCGCAGGCGCTCGCGGACCGACGGCTCACCGTCGGCCGCGGCGGTGCCGCTGCCGTCGACGGCCTCGGAGTCGATCCAGTCGATCTCGACGCGGCTGTCCTGGCCGAACGCGGCGTGGCGAAGCGCCTCCGATACCGACAGGTAGGCGTCCTCGAGCTGGACGTACTTGCCGACGAGCGCGATGCGCGCGGTCCGGGTGGCGCGATCGGCGCGCTCGGTCAGATCACGCCAGCCGGCGAGATCAGGCTCGGGCGCCTCGAGGCCAAAGTGGTCGAGGATGAAGTCGTCCACACCCTCCTCGCGAAAGCCGAGGGGAACCTTGTAGATGTTGTCGACGTCGTGGGCCGAGACGATCGCACTCGTGGGCAGGCTGGCGAACAGCGCGATCTTCTTGCGGATCTCGTGCGAGAGCAATGACTCCGAGCGGCACATGACCATGTCGGGCTGGATGCCGATACGCCGCAGCTCGTTGACCGAGTGCTGCGTCGGCTTCGTCTTCAGCTCGCCGGCATGGCCGATATAGGGCACGAGCGTCAGGTGGATGAACATGCAGCGCCGGCGGCCGACATCGACCGGGAACTGGCGGATCGCCTCGAGAAAGGGCAGCGACTCGATGTCGCCGACCGTCCCCCCAATCTCGGTGATGACGAAGTCGACGTCGCTCGACTCGGCGATGAGCGAGATCCGCTGCTTGATCTCGTCGGTGATGTGCGGGACGACCTGCACCGTGCCGCCGAGGTAGTCGCCGCGACGCTCGCGGCGGATGACCGTGTTGTAGACGCCGCCGGCGGTGACGTTCGACGCCCGGCTCGTGTTCGAATCGGTGAAGCGCTCGTAGTGACCGAGGTCGAGATCGGTCTCGGCGCCGTCCTCGGTCACGAACACCTCGCCGTGCTGGTAGGGCGACATCGTGCCCGGATCGACGTTGATGTACGGGTCGAACTTCTGCAGGCCGACCGTCAGGCCGCGGGCGACGAGCAGGCGCCCGATCGAGGAGGCGGCGATGCCCTTGCCGAGCGAGGAGACGACTCCCCCGGTGACGAAGATGAAGCGGGTCTTCGTCTGCGTGTCGTTGGCGCGCGGTGAGGGAATCGTCATGGCCTGTCCCAGGAGTCTAGGGCTCTCAGCCCCGGAGTCCGCTCCAGGAGCGCCGACATCGAGCGAATTTCCCCATAGAGCGCGATGATCGCGCGGAGGGCGGCCGCGAGCATCGTGCCGATCGTCAGGGCCGCGGCGGTGAGGGCGACGACGAAGGGGAGCGAGTGCACCCGCGGACCGTAGCGGGGCGGGCGGACGCGGGCTTCGGCCCGCCGCGGCGCGCCTTCGGTTAGGCCGCGCGGCGTAGCTCGCGCGCGTGGCGGCGAGCGGCAGGGTCGTCCTCGCCGGCGCCGAGCATGCGGACGAGCTCCGGCACCACCTGGTTTTCGGCGAGCTCGAGCACGACCGTGCGGGTCGGCACCACGCTCGTGTCCTTCGAGACCGAGAAGTGCCGCGCGCCGAGCGAGGCGATCTGCGGGAGATGGGTGATGCACAGCACCTGGTGGGCCTCGCCGAGCGCGCGCAGCTGTTCGCCGACGGCACGCGCCGTGTGACCGCCGATGCCGGCGTCGACCTCGTCGAACACGAGCGTCGCCTCGTTGCCGGCATTGGCCACGCTCATGAGCGCGAGCATCACGCGGGACAGCTCGCCCCCGGAGGCGATCTCGCGCAGCGGGCCGGCGGGGACACCCGGGTTGGGCGCGAGCACGAACTCGACGCTGTCGCCGCCCTGCGGACCGGCCGAACACTGGGCGAGCTCGATCGTGAACCGCGCCTCGCTCATCGCGAGCTCGGATAGACGCTCGCGAACCGCAGCCGCCAGCGGCTTGGCCGCGCCGCGGCGGGCGCGTCGGAGTGCCGTCACGCTCGCGTCGAGCTCGGCGCGCGCCGCCTGTAGGCCGCCCAGCGTCGTCGCTCGCGCCACCTCGGCCCCGAGCAACTCGTCCCGCCGTGCGCGGCAACGTCCGCCGTGCTCAAGGACCGCCGCGATCGTGCCGCCGTGCTTTCGCATCAGCCGCTCGAGGACGGAGAGCCGCTCTTCGACGGCCTCCAGGCCGCCGGGCTCGTCTTCCAGCGTCTCGGCATAGGCGAGCAGCTCGCTGCGCACGTCCTGGGCCTCGAGCGCCAGTGCGCGCAACCGATCGGCCAGGCCGTCGAGCGCTCCGTCGGCGCCGGCGCAACCGGTTAGCGCGTCGCCGCCGCGCGCGAGCAGCTCGGTGGCGCCAAGCGTCTCGCCCCCGTCGCCGGTGAGCGCATCGATCGCCGCGCCGGCGGCGGCGCGCAGCGCGTCGAGGTGTCGCAGCCGCTCGCGCCTGGCCAGCAGCTCGGCGTGCTCGGCCTCATCCGGCGCGGCTCCGTCGATCTCCTGCAACTCGTAGTCGAGCAGGTCGAGCTCGCGTGCGCGTGCGGCATCCAGCTCGTCGAGCTCGGCGAGCGTCGCCTCGAGCTCGCGCACGCGTCCGTGTGCCGCGGCACAACCTGCGCGACGCTCGCTCTGCTCCGGTCCGCAGAAGCCGTCGAGGATCTCCAGCTGAGACGCCGCGAGCGTCAGCTTGCGGTGCTCGTGCTGACCGTAGAACGTGATCAGCTGCTCGGCGAGCTCGCGCAGGTCGGTCACCGTGGCCGTGCGTCCGTTGATGTAGGCGCGCGTGCGCCCGTCTGTGCTCACGCGGCGGGCGAGGATGACCTCGTCGGCGCCTGCGGGCAGGCGCTCGCCCAATTCGGCCTCCAGGCTCGGCGGAAGGGCGAACGAGCCCTCGACGTAGGCCTCGCCAGCGCCGGGCCGCACGATGTTCGGCTTCGCGCGGCCGCCGAGAAGGAGGTCGAGGGCCTGCGCGAGAACCGTCTTACCCGCTCCCGTCTCGCCGGTGAGGACGTTCAGGCCGTCGGTGAAGCGCAGCTCGGCTCGCTCGATGAGGAGGAGGTTCTCGACGCGTAGCTCTCGGATCATCGTCGGCGAGGTGTAGCAGTGTAGGGGGATGGAAGGGGGGCGGGGGTGTGACGCACCGAGGTAGCCGACTCGCGTTCCTTCCCGCGCGCGAACCGCCTCGGCGATTCGTAAGCTGGCAGACGAATGCTCTCGGGTTCCGAACTCTGGCTCCTCCGGCTGATGGCCGACCGCGGCCTTGCCCTCGTCGACGCTGCCGGGTTGATCCTTGTCGTTGAACAGCGCGGCGAGCTGCAGGTGGCCGCCTCCAGCGGCGAGGCGCGCGTCGGGCTCCGGGTACTCCCCGTGCACACGAGTGCACTCGGCGCCGTATACCGGGCGGGAGAGCCGCTGAACCTCGACAGCCCTCATGGGCCCGAGGCGGCATGGCTACACGAACTCGGAATCGAGGCGAGAGCGGCCGTCGTCGAGCCGCTGCGCATGGAGCCTCTCGGTGGCGGTTTGGTGATCGCGGTGCGCCATGAGGGCACGTTCCGCAATGCAGACCGGGAGGCGCTCCGTGCCTTCGCCGCCAGCGTTGCGCAGCGCCTTGCCGCCGAGCGCTCCGTTGAGATCGAACGGCTGCGCCACGGTCTGGAGGCGCGCGAACGGGAGCGTACGCGCTGGGCGCGAGAGATCCACGACGAAACCGTGCAGGGTCTGGGCGCCCTTCGTTTGACGCTCGCGAACGCGCGCGATCTCGACGATCCTGCACCGCTGCGCGAGGCAGTGGACGTCGTACTGGAGGGCCTTGGAAGCGAGATCGACGGGCTGCGACATCTCATCACCGAGCTTCGCCCCGCCGCCTTGGACGACCTCGGACTCGTGCCGGCGCTCGAGGCGCTGATGCGACGCGCCGAGGCGATCGACGGGCTTGAGGTCAGTTCGCACTTCGACTTAGGTCTGAGTTCGGAGCGTCTGGATCCAGAGCTCGAGAGCACGATCTATCGCGTCGTCCAAGAGGCACTAACGAACGTGAGTCGCCATGCGCAGGCGACTCGCGCAGGGGTTGAGGTGGTGCAGCGCGGCGAGGAGGTACAAGTCGTCGTGATCGACAACGGGCGGGGACTGAGCGCGGCGCCGAGTCCCGCGCGCGAGTCTTCCACCGGTTTCGGCACGTCCGGAATGCGCGAACGTGCCGAACTCGTCGGAGGCGAGATCGACCTCCGCGAGCACCCTACGGGCGGTACGGTCGTCGAGCTACGCGTGCCACTTCGCGGTCGTCCGCCGCGGGCCGTAGGCATCTAGCGACGACTGCGTCAGTCCATGAGCCCGACGCGGCGGGCGTATGCGGCCACTTCGGTTCGCGAGGACACCCCGAGCTTCTCGCCCAGGCGCTCACGCGTCGCTTTTACCGCACGCTCGGGGGCGTGGAGCATCTCCGCAATCTGCGCGTTCGTGTGCCCGTGGGCCACGAGCCGCACAACCTCAAGCTCGCGTTCGTTGAGCACCGACGGATCGATGTCGTCCGGCGCCTCCGCTGCGAGCGCCGCGCCGAGGCGGGGGTGCACGTACGTGGCTCCGGTCACGGCGCTCCGGAACGCCTGCATCAGCTCCGCCGGTTCTGCCTCCTTGAGCACATACCCATGCGCCCCCGCATCGAGCGCCTGTCGTGCATACCCCGGATCCTCGTGCATCGTGAGAACCACCACCTTCAGTTCGGGGTGAGCCCCGAAGGCATACGGCAAAGACGACAGGCTCGGTCCGCCGGGCATCGACACGTCGAGGATGAGCAGGTCGGGGTGTAGCGTCCGCACCTTCTCGAGGGCAGCCGGCACGTCGGCCGCCTCCGCTACGACGCGAAACTCTCCCCCGGAACGCTCGAGGAGCGTACGGACACCATCGCGAACGACGTCGTGATCGTCGGCGATGACTACCGTAAATGGGGTCGGCTCAAGCGTTGGCGGCACCGGGCGCAACGGTATCGGTTGGCGGGGCGTCGCCGCGTTCGCGATCGATTCGGGCGCGCTTCGGGAGCATCTTTGGCGTGCTACCGGGCCCGCAAATTGCGGGCTTTAGCTGTCTGGCCGTTCGGCCGATGAGTACGCGAGGCTATGCCCTCGGCGCGTCGACACCTGTATCCCGCAAGCCAGTTCGCGCTCTTCGCGATCGCCGTGGCCGCGGCTGCCCTCACGTCACGCGCCGCCGACTGGGCTCCGTGGGCGCTCGTGCTCGTCCTGGCTGGACTTGTGGGCGTCAGCGAGCGACTCAAACTCGCAATTCGCGATCAGACCCTGTCGTGCTCCTTCGTCGCTCTCTCGCTTGCCATGACACTGCTCGGCCCCGCACCGGCCGTCGCGATTGGCTTCTCGGCAGATATCACGGGCTTGTTCGACTCGAAGCTGACGTTCGTCGATCGGATCAACAATGTCGCGACCTCGGCGACGTTCCTCGTGACGGGGGCGCTGCTGACGCGGTACATCGTCGGGGATGTGCACAACTCCCAGAACCCTCACACGAGGGGCATGTACTTCGCGCTCACCGTGTTCGGCGTCTTCTTGGCGACGAACGCGCTGAACTTCTTGCTCATCGCCATCAACCAGCGCGTGACTCGTGGCAGGCGAATCCTCGCCCAGACCCGGACGATGTTCGTCCCTATGCTGCCTTCGCAGCTTGCTGCAGCAGCATTGGCGGCGATCCTCGCGACGGCCTACATCCGCTTTGGGTTCGGCGTTCTCCTCGGCGTAGTCGTCGCCCTGGTCGTCTTCCAGTTCCTCGCGTTTGCCCTCATCAGATCGGAGGAGCGCGGCGAGCAACTGCGGGCTCGAACGGTACGGCTCGCCTCGATGCAGCTCGGCATGCTGTCGACGCTAATGGAGACACTCAACATGCGGGATGCACGCACCGCTCGGCACGCCGCCTCTGTAGCTCGCTACGCGCGGGAACTCGCGCGCGAGATCGGTTGCTCTGAAACAGAGCAGGAGGAGGCACACACGGCCGGGCTGCTGCATGACGTCGGAAGGTTCGCCTGGCCGGATACGGTGCTGCATGCCGCGAAGCTATCTGAGGCGGACCGAGACCTCGTCCGGCGGCATCCGCTCGATGGCGCGTCGATCGTCGGCCGGCTCGATGGCTACGGGCCGATCGCCGACATCATCCTGTACCACCACGAGCGCGTCGATGGAACCGGCTACCCGAGCGGACTGATCGGTAAGGAGATTCCACTCCTGTCTCGCGTCATCGCCGTCTGCGAGACATACGACACGCTTACGGCACGGCATTCCTATCGGGACCCCGTCACGCCTCAGGATGCGTTCAAGATCATGCGCGACGCCGCCGGAACACAGCTAGACGCAGACCTAGTAGAGAGCTTCGTCGCGATGCTCGGCCAGCGAGGCGCCGTGAGCGACGCAATAGCTCCGCCGGCCGACTTTGCGCAAGAGCTGGACTTTGAACGACGTGCCCGCGAATTGGCCGAGCCTGTCCTTGGTTCGGTGGCTGCGTGACGCTCCGACGCCTACCACGACCGGAATCGGGCGTGACCGGCGACGAACCGAACAAGGCTCGAAGGAGGTCCATCCCCTCAGAACCTACGTGACGACGGTTGACTAGTTGCCCCAGCGCATTTTGCGTGCCTTTCAGACCTGGACGCCTCGATCGCCGCTGATATCGGAATCGATCGAGTTGCATCACGTTGATCAGCTTTGCGGCGGCATAGTACACGTTGGTGCGGCGGGTTGTGCAGCTTTTTTCAAGATTGTCGCTTTTTGCGCCTGGACGATCTGCCCAAACCTACGCAAACCGACTCATCCGGAGCCGGGAAACGCCGCGTAAGCAGCCCAAACGACACCCCGCGCTTGACGTTTGCAACGGTTCTTGCAGCTCAATCCGCGCCTTTTCGGCGCTAATCGAGCCCCATCGCGGCGCCGAAATCCGCTGGCCGGCCGCCCACAAGCAGCCCCACGCTCCGCCCAAGAATCCGGCGGTTCTCGATCAAACGTCTACAAACGTCGCCGCCCCTCATGTCGCGGCGCAAATCAGCCGAAACGTCCCTTGGAACAGCACTCCACGCTGAACAACGCAAGGAACGCCATGAATCCCAACCTGACTCCCCTACGCGCCCGCGGCGACCGCCAGCTCGTGTTCACGAGCTCGCAGGCTGCTCGGTACGTGGGCGTGTCGCTTGCCACGATCCGGCGCTGGTCGGATGCTGGGCATCTCACCTGCTACCGCACGCCGGGCGGCCAGCGTCGCTTCTCTCGCGACCAGCTGGACGACTTCATCGCCTCGCTGCGCGGTGACGCGGGTGGAAGCGACGATCTGATGCCACCGGCGGCCGCCGCCTAAGGGCGGCGGCCTCCCGGCCTCCTCAGCTCGCCAATCGACCGAACTTCTCGCGCAGACGCCGGTAGAAGGACGAACCCGGCAGCTGGGCGATCGTCCCGGCATCGTTGACGAAGCGCGCATCGATTGCGCTGTCGGCGGCGATCTCGCACACCGGTCGCCCGTCTACGGACACGTCGAGCGGCTCCTGCGACCGGTTGTAGATCGTCAAAAGGTCATCCGGGGCGACGACGAGCGCCCGCGCCGTGAGTGAATGGGGGGCAATGAAGCTCACGACGAACCCGGCCACTCCCCAGGCCATGACGGGCCCGCCGTTCGCGAGGTTGTAGCCGGTCGAGCCGGCAGGCGTGGCCACGACGAGCCCATCGCAACGGACGCTGCCGACGACCTCGTTATCGAGCGCGTAGGCGAGCTCGGCGACGCGCTCGCCGACCTTGCGATGGATCGCGACATCGTTGATCGCCGTCATCCCGCCGGTCGGCGTGTCGAGGACGATCGCCGGTAGCCGCAACAGCTCGAAATCGCCGGCGAACGCGCGTCGCAGCCCGTCCTCGAGCTCGTCGGGCTCCACCGTGGCGAGAAAGCCGATCGCGCCGAAGTTCACGGCGAACACGGGGATTCCGGTGTTCGCGTAATGGCGCAGCGCCCGCAGGATCGTGCCGTCGCCGCCAAGGACGACGCAGAGGTCGACGTCGGTGCCATCGAGCGCATTGACGACCACGCCCGGACGCTCGAGGAGGTGGTGCTTGCGCGTCTCGTCCGGGTCGAAGCGCAACGTGACACCGGCCTCCGTGGCAATCGCGAATACCCGCTCGAGCGCTGCAGACGTCTGATCGGGGCGGCCGTGCGTGAATACCGTTGCCACGCTGGCGGTCCGGGTCTCGGTGCCGCTCACGGCTCCACCTCGCGCGCGAGCCGCTCGATGTCCCGACCCGACGAGGCGCCCGCATCCCGCCCGGTGTCGACGAGATGGATGAACGTCTCGAGATTGCCCTTCGGCCCGGGGAGCCCGGACGAGTGATAGCCAATGACGACGGCGCCAAGGGCCTGCGCGGCTCGCCCGACGTCCACGAGCGCATCGCGGCGCGCGGCCGGATCGCGCACGACACCGCCGCTGCCGACGCGCTCACGCCCGACCTCGAACTGGGGCTTGACGAGCCCGAGCACGTCGTAGCGGTCGCCCAGGCAGCCGAGCACCGCCGGTAGGACCTTCGTGAGCGAGATGAACGAGACGTCGATCACGGCTAGCTCCGGGCGCCAGGGAAGCGACTGCGGGTCGAGATGGCGGGCGTTCGTTCGCTCCATGACCGTCACGCGCGAGTCGTTGCGCAGCGTCCAACTCAGGTCGCCGTAGCCGACGTCGACCGCGATCACCGCCGCCGCGCCCCGCTGCAGCAGGCAATCGGTGAAGCCTCCCGTCGACGCCCCGACGTCGATCGCCCGCCGACCTTGGACGTCGAGTCCGCTCGCGTCGAGCGCGTTGGCGAGCTTGACGCCCCCGCGCGACGCGTACGGCTGTCCGGGCTCGATGAGGACCGACGCGTCACTGTCGATCATCTCCCCCGGCTTGATCGCGCGCCTGCGGTCAGGCCCGACGCGGACCTCGCCGGCCATGACCGAGGCGGCGGCGCGGCTGCGCGAGGCGAACAACCCGCGCTCGGCGAGGAGGGTGTCAAGTCGCTGCTTGGCCATGCGCGGGGAACGGTATCCGGTGTGCGGGCGCCCGAGGGATGTCTGCGCTTGACCAGCTTTGACGGCGACGCCCGAGATCGAGTCGACATAAGTGTGACCCAGATCACACATGACCGGGGCGAAGTCCCGCATCATGATGAGCGACCCGCAGCAAGTAGCACCCTCCGAAGCACACATAGCAGCATCCCTCCCCTCAGGAAAACGGCCCGGTTCCCTCCCGGGCCGTTTTTCTTAACACGCCCCGGCCGCTCCAACCGCGGCTTCGCCACAGCCCGTCGGCCAGGTCTCCGCTTCCCCGGCGGCGCGTCGCCAGCGGCATGCGGCACGCTCGTGCATCAGTGCGGCCGAGCGCCGTCAGAAAGGGGGGTGATCGACGTTCCTGTGCCTATGCGGGGGGTAATGTCGAACACCCCCTTACGCCACGCACCCAAGCGGCCACCGCCCACCGGAGCGAACCGGACAGGCACGACCCCGCATATCGGTGTTTCGTGAGCACACCCGCCGGCTCGCGGGCACCGCGAACGGGACGCGTCACCGTCACGCACCAGCCCGGCTACGCGGCACACCCGCAGCGCAACGCGCCGGGCGCACCTGTTGCCGTCTCGTCACCCACATCGGGCGGCGCCCACGGTCTGGCCGGCGGGCTCGACGGGTCGGCGTACCCCGCCGCCGACGGCCACCGCCGCCCCGCGGCCGCTCAGGCCCCGACGATCGTCTCGCGCCGATCGAGGATCGCCGTTTCGACGCGCTCGGCGATGCGGTCGGGCGTGAAGCCGACCTCCGCGTGCAGCAGGGCCGGGCTGCCGTGGGTCACGTAGCGGTCGGGCAGGCCGACGCGAAGGATCCGCACTGCGCCGGCGCCGGCGTCGTTGAGGGTCTCCCACACGGCGGAGCCGAAGCCGCCGTGCAATACGCCCTCCTCGACGGTGACGAGCAGGTCGTGCTCGGCCGCGAGCTCGGCCATGAGCGCGGCGTCGATCGGCTTGGCAAAGCGGGCGTCGGCGACCGTGACGTGGATGTCGCGGTCGGCGAGCAGATCGGCGGCGTCGAGCGCCTTGGCGACCCCCGTTCCGTACCCGACGAGCGCGACGCGCCCGCCGTTGGGCTCGGCGGCGCCGCCCGTGCGCAGGACCTCGCCGGTCCCGATCTCGATCAGCGACGGCTCGTCGGGGATCGCCACCCCCGGGCCGGAGCCGCGCGGATAGCGCAGCGCGACCGGACCGTCGCTGTAAACGAGCGCGGTGTGCAGCATGTCGCACAGCATCGCCTCGTCGCGAGGCGCCATGAGCACGAGGTTGGGCAGGCAGCGCAAGTAGGCGATGTCGAACGCGCCGTGATGGGTCGGTCCGTCGTCGCCGACGAGGCCGGCGCGGTCCATCGCGAACACGACGTTGAGCTTCTGCAGGCAGACGTCGTGGACGATCTGGTCGTAGGCGCGCTGCAGAAAGGTCGAATAGATGGCGGCGACCGGCTTGACACCCTCGAGCGCCAGGCCGGAGGCGAACAGCACGGCCTGCTGCTCGGCGATGCCGACGTCGAAGTAACGCTCGGGCATCGCCTTCTGCAGGATGTTCAGGCCGGTCCCCGAGTTCATCGCGGCGGTGATCCCGACGATCCGGGCGTCGCGCTCGCACTCGCGGACGAGCGCGTCGCCGAACACCTGCGTGTAGGCCGGGGGCGCCGGCGCCGAGAAGCGTGAGCCCTTGCGTACCGGCGCCGGCGCGCCGTTGGCAATCGAATTGGGCTTGGCCGCGTGCCAGCGCTCCATACCCTCCAGGCCACCCTCCTCGGCGGGCGCGAAGCCCTTGCCCTTGACCGTGGCGATGTGCACGACGACCGGGCGCTCGGCGGCCAGCGCCTCGCGCAATGCGACGCGCAGACCACGCACGTCGTGTCCGTCGATGACGCCCATGTACGCCCAATCGAGCTCCTCCCAGAACAGGCCCGGCGCCCAGAACGCCTTGATGGACTCCTTCAGCTGGGGGCCGAGGCGCTCGAACTTGGCGCCAATCCCACCGGGCAGGCGCGAGAGGCCGCCCTCGACGCCCTCGCGGGCGTGCCACAGCTTCGGGTTGAGGCGCACGCGGTTGAAGTAGCGCGAAAGCGCGCCGACGTTCGGCGCGATCGACATGCCGTTGTCGTTGAGCACGACGACGATCGGCGTTCCAAGGCCGCCGGCCTGGTGGATCGCCTCGAAGGCAACGCCCCCGGTCATTGCGCCGTCGCCGATGACCGCGACGACCTTGCCGTCCTCGACACCGATGTGGCGCATGCCCTCCTTGACACCGACGGCGTAGCCGATCGACGTCGACGCGTGGCCGGCGCCCATGATGTCGTGCTCGGACTCGGCGATCGAGCAGAACGGCGCCAGGCCGCCGTACTGACGGATCGTCGGCAGCTCGTCGCGCCGGCCGGTGAGGACCTTGTGCGGATAGGCCTGATGGCCGACGTCCCAGAGCACCTTGTCGTGGGGCGAATCGAGCAGCGAATGCAGCGCGACGGCCAACTCGCACGTCCCGAGGTTCGCTCCGAAGTGCCCGCCGATCTCCCCGACCGTCTCGATGATGTGCTCGCGGACCTCCTGGGCGACCTGCGCGAGTTGCTCCTCGGTGAGCGGCCTCAGATCGGCCGGACCGTCGATGCCGCCCAGCAGGCGCTCACTCGGTTCGTCCGCTGGGGTCATGAGGTCCGGGTGTAGATGAAGTCGGTGATCTGCTCGAGCTCGGCCGCGCCGTCGGGAGCGGCGTCGGCGAGCGCGCCACGTGCGGTGCGGTAGGACTCGTGGGCCAGAGTCCTCGCCTGATCGATTCCGAACTCGCTCACGTAGGTCCGCTTGCCATGACGCTCATCGCTGCCCTGCGGCTTACCGAGGGCGTCGTCGCTGCCGGTCACATCGAGGATGTCATCGACGATCTGGAAGAGCACGCCCAGCTCGGCCGCAAAGCGGCGAAATGGAATTGTCGCAGGTTCGGGCGCGCCCTCGATAAGGAGTACGCACTGGACGCTCGCCGCGATCAGGCGCCCGGTCTTCAACTCGTGCAGCCGCCGCAGGCCGGCCGGGCCCGACGGCGCGGTCGCCCGCACGTCGACGTACTGTCCGCCAACCATGCCGTCGACGCCGGTCGCCGCGGCCAGCTCGGCAACGGCGGCGAGCACACGCTCGGGCGGCGAGCGCTGCTCGCTGAGCACATGCCGGAAGGCCTCGGCATACAGACCGTCGCCGGCGAGGATCGCCACCGGCTCGCCGAAGGCGACGTGACACGTCGGCCGCCCTCGACGCAGGTCATCGTCGTCCATCGCCGGCAGGTCGTCGTGGATGAGCGAATACGTGTGGATGAGCTCGATCGCGGCGGCGAGCGGAAGCACCGACCGATGCTCACGGCCGACCGCGCGAGCGGTGGCGAGCGAGAGCACCGGCCGGATTCGCTTGCCGCCGGCGAGCAGCGAGTAGCGCATCGCCTCCTCCAGGCCGGCGGTGATCGCCTCGCCGGAGAAGCGAAGCTCGGCCAGGTAGCGCTCGACCTCCGCGCGCAGGTGGTCGGGATACGCGCCCGCCGGTGGTGGTGCAGAGGTCAACGCGTGCGCTACAGCAGCGAGTCCTGCCCCGGCGCGAGCTCGGTCACCTCGGCCCGAGCGCGCCGGTCGAGCTCGGCGCTCGCCGCCGTGGCGAGTGCCGCGCAGTCCTCTACCAGCGTCGCCGCGGCATCGGCCGAGACCTCGCCGCTGCGCAGCTGCTCGGCCGCGCGCTCCAGGCGCGTGATGAGATCGTCGAGGGTATCGGTCACGGGCGGTCTTCCTCCTGCGCGGCCGCAGCAGGGCCGGACGGTTCGGGGTCGGTGCGCGCGTCATTCTCGCGCACCTCGCGCAGCACCGCGGCGAGGATGCCGTTCACGAACGCCGGGGCGTCGCTACCGCAGAACGTCTTGGCGCTCTCCACGGCTTCGTCGATGGCCCCCTCCGGCGGGATCGGAACCTCACCGGGCGCGACGTCGGGATGCAGCATCTCGATGAGCGCGACGCGCAGGATGCTGCGCTCGAGCGGCTGGATGCGCTCCACCGACCACCCCCGGGCGTGACGCGAGATGACCTCGTCGAGTTCGGGCGCGCGATCCGCCGCCGCGTGAGCGAGGGCCCGCGACAGCAGCGACGCGTCGCGGCCGAGGGTGTCGGTGAGCGACTGGCCGGTGAGGTCGTGCTGGTAGAGGGCGAAGACGGCAGCGCGCCGCTGTTCGGAGCGGCGCACGGTCAGCCGATCGCCACGGCGGCGTGGAAGGGCACGAGGCTCGGGGCGGTCGCGCGGGGCGTGCGGAACACGACGGCCGGCGACGCTAGGCGCGCGATACGTACTCGCCCGAGCGCGTGTCGACGCGCACGCGCTCGCCGACGTTCACGAACAGCGGTACCTGGATCGCGGCCCCGGTCTCGAGCGTCGCCGGCTTCGTCCCGCCCCCCGACGCGGTGTCGCCGCGCAGCCCGGGCTCGGTCTCGGTGACCTCGAGGTCGACGGCGCTCGGCAGCTGGATGTCGGACGGCTCGTCGTCGATGAACAGCACGTCGACCGCGCTGCTCGGCTTCGTCCAGCGCAGCATGTCCTTGACGGTGGTCTCGGGCACGGCGAGCTGCTCGAAGGACTCCGAGTCCATGAAGTGTGCGTCGCTGCCGTCGGCGTACAGGAACTGCATCTTGCGCGCCTCGGTCCGTACGGCGCGAAACTTCTCCCCGGCGCGGAACGTGCGGTCGATTACGTTCCCGTCGGACGCGCGCCGCAGCTTTGTGCGCACGAATGCCCCGCCCTTGCCGGGCTTGACGTGCTGGAACTCGAGCACCTTGAAGATCGTTCCGTCGACCTCGATGTGGTTGCCGCTCTTGAGCTGATTCGTGCTGATCACAGCGCGTCAGGGTAGCGGGCCGGCGCACCTCGGTGCGAGCGCCACGCGCCGCGTCACCCTGCCGAAGTCAAGCAGCGAGGGTGGCCGGCGCCGCTGACACGGACTCGGACTCGTCGTCGAGCGAGGGCGCAAGCGCGCCGACAGCCGCCGCGGGCTCGCGCGCGAGCAGGCCAACGAGCACGAACGGCAAGAACCAGACGATGTAGTAGTAGAACCAGTGCACGGCCGGGAGCTGGACGGCGATCATGAGCGCGCCGGCCAGCGCGGCGAATTGGGCCGTTGACCGACTCCGTGACGTGAAGGCGACACCCACGGCCAGCGCGAGCGCGCCGATCTCGACGATCAGCTTCAGCCACGACAGGCTCGGATGCAGCGCCCACACCGAGAAGACGTCGACCCGTGTGAGCTGGTAGCCGATGGTGTGACGGTAGAACTCGGCGATCCCGCCACTGGGAAGGTAGAGCCACACCGAGAACGCGGTCACCGCCGCAAACGTAGCCACGCACGTCAGTGCCTCACGCCAACGACGCTTCCCGAGCCCGCGGGCGAAAAGCGGGAGCAGTATCGCCGGCGAGAATTTCGCCGCCGCGGCCAGGCCGATGAGAGCCCCGCGTGCGGCGGGCACGCTCAGCGCGAGCAGCGCGAGCACGAGCAGCATCGCCACGAGGCCATCATTCACATTCGTGATGATCCCGAGCAACGTGAACGGGAACGCCGACCACGCCCAGCCGAGCGCGAGCCCGAGACGGCGTCCCGACGCGCCGGGACGCAGCCGCATCCCGAGGAGAACGAGCCCAGCGATCGTCACGAGGTCGAAGGTGATCGTCGCCGCGTGCGCCGACGGAAGGTAGTCCCACAGACCGTGCCACGGGAAGAGCGCCTCGAACGGGACGTAGGCGAGGTAGGCGATCGGTCCGTAGGTGTCGATATGACTCGTCGTCGCGAAGTACAGCGACTGATCGTGCAGGATGCGGTGGGCGCCGATGACCGAGGCATAGCCCACGTCGAGCACGCGACCACTGGCCAGGTTCAGGCCGATGCGGGCGCCCACGAGGGCAAGCAGCCCAGCCGCCAGCGCCCACGTGGGCAGCCACGGGTCCCAGCGGCGGCCCGGCGACCCGCGCCGACGGAACCCGACCACGAGCAGGCGTCCGAGGATGTAGAGCAACGGCGGGTAGACGGCCCAGACCGCGGCCACGATGTGGGTGGCGTTGAAGAGCGCATACGACGCGCCGAACGAGAGCAACACGAGCCCGTCCAGATGCAGCAGGCGCAGCGGCCGCCGCGGATCGAACAGGACGAGCAAGAACATCAGGCCAAAGGTCAGCCACACCCACGGGGAGTCGAACAGGGCCTCGTAGTGCCCGTGTGCCCACTGCGCCTCGACGAGCGGTCCCGTGTAGACGGCGGTCACGCGTCCCGAGCGGCTCACGTCGACCTCGGCCACGTCGGTGCCCTTGTAGTTGAAGAACACCTCCCAGTGATTGAGGCTGAACACGGTCACGTAGAAGCGCAGCGGGTGCTCGCGGCGATGCAGCGCGAGCAGCTCCGGCGTCGCCTTGGCGACGGCGATGGCCTGCGCCGCGTCGGAGGAGAACCCGTACGGGACTTCGGTGTCCGTGGCCGGGAACCACAGCGGCAGACCGCCCGTCGCCTCCTCGTTGCGAATCGCCGCGATCTCGCTTTCCACGGTCGCCAGCTTGACCCCCGTGAGCGGGGTCTTCGGGCCGGTGGCGGGCGCGGCTGGCCGCGCCGCGGCCTCGGACGCGGCGAGGGACGGCGAGGCGAGCAGGACGGTTGCCACCACCCACAGCATCAGGGCAAGGCGTCGCATCACCCCGGTCATCGGCCACCTGCGGAGACGCCTTGAGCGGCATCTGGTGGCCCGCGTCGGGGTTGCCGACCGCGCCGGAGTCACGTATACGCGCGCGATGAAGCACGGCAAGGCTCGTATCCCCGTGTGACGTGCCTCAAGCCTTACCCGTTTTTGCCGATGTTTGAACCATATGGACGCACATTCGATGTGGGGGGGCCGATGAGGCTCGTTACGATCAGCCGCGTCAGCGAGGGCATGGAGCTCGCGCGCGACGTCATCAGCGGACGCCCCAACGAGCTGCCGATGCTACGCAGCGGGGTGCGCCTGACGGCCAACCTCGCGCAGCGCCTCGCCACGAGCGGCGTCCACGCCGTCTGGATCGAAGACGAGCTCGGCGAGATGATCGAGCCCGTCGAGCCGCTGTCGCCCGAGGTGCGCGCGCAGACCCAGAAGGCCGCGATCGAGGCCCTGGACTCGGCGCGTGACGCGCTCCGTCGCGGCCAGCCGATCCCTGACGATGTCGTGGCCAAGGTGGCCGCCACCGCCGCGGCCATCGCGCGCGCGATCGTGGACTGCCCCGAGGCGGCGCACGCGCTCGACGACCTGGCCGCCGCGGACACCTACACGTATCGCCATTCGCTACGCGTCACCACGCTTGGACTGCTCATCGCCCATCGCGTGCTGCGCGAGGACGGCTGGGTCGACTGGGCCGGGCGCCGTCGCTACGACGAGATCGAGGAGCGCCTGACCACGCTCGGCACCGGGCTGCTCATCCACGACATCGGCAAGCTCGCCATCCCCCACGAGATCCTCAACAAGCAGAACACGCTCACCCCCGAGGAGTACGAGGTCGTCAAGACCCATCCCGAGGCGGGCGTCGAGATGCTTCCCTCCGACCGCATGTCGTCGCTCGTGCTCGCCGTCGTGCGCAGCCACCACGAGCGCTGGGACGGCCTCGGCTACCCCCATGGGAAGGCCGGCGACCGTATCCACCTCTTCGCGCGCATCGCCGCCCCCGCCGACGTGTACGACGCGATCACCTCCGACCGCCCGTACAAGAAGGCCGCACCGCCGTACGTCGGCGTGCGCGCCGTCGTGGAGGGCGCGGGCACTCAGTTCGACCCGAAGATCGTCGAGCACTTCCAGCGCGTCGTCATGCCCTACGCGATCGGTCACGAGATCCTCCTCCCGGACGGCCGGATCGGCGTCGTGGCCGCCGTCGATCCCGAGCGGCCCTACTTCCCGACGATTCGTGTGCGCCAGGACAGCGGGACGATCGACGAAGCGGTCATCGACATGACCGAGGCCGCCGCCTGCGCCGCCGAGGAGATCGCGCCCCCGAACGCTCCGGTCGCCGCACCCGCACCGGACAGCGCGCCGGCCCCGGCCGCGCAGCAGCAGCCGCTGTCGGCCGCCTAGACGGCGTAGACCGCCTGCGGCGAGCGGCCGGACGCGAGGCCGCGCCGGCGCTCGGCTAGATTCCCGTTCGATGCCGTCGCGCGCCGCACCATCCGCGTGAGCGCCGCCGGTCGGCCCGACCTCACGCCGACCGCCGCCGCGCGATGACCCCTGGCGAGGCGGTGGCCATCGCCGCTGCCGGCATGGCGGCCGGCACGATCAACACGGTGGTGGGCAGCGGGACGCTCGTGACGTTCCCCGTGCTCCTCGGCTTCGGCTACGCGCCGGTGACCGCGAACGTGTCGAACACCGTCGGGCTCGTTCCGGGCTCGCTGTCGGGGGCCTACGGCTACCGGGCCGAGCTGCGCGGCCAGCGCGAGCGGATCCGCAGCTACGGGCTCGCCTCGCTCGCCGGTGGCATCCTCGGCGCGATCGCCCTGCTCGCGCTGCCCGCGGCCGCGTTCAAGGCGATCGTGCCGTTCTTCATCGCGATCGCGCTCGTGCTGGTCGTCGCCCAGCCCTGGCTGGCCAAGCGCCTCGCGGCGCGCCGGCGGCCCGGCGCGTCGGTCCATCGGCGCGCGAGCCTCGTCGCCGTGTTCCTGTCCGGCGTGTACGGCGGCTACTTCGGCGCCGCCCAGGGCATCCTCCTGCTCGCCATCCTCGGCCTCGCGCTCCCTGACGACCTGCAGCGCGTCAACGCGCTCAAGAACGTGCTCGCGATGCTCGTTAACCTCGTCGCCGGGCTCGTGTTCATCCTCGCCGCGCGGGTGGCGTGGGCCCCCGCCCTGCTGATCATGGCCGGCGCGATCGTCGGCGGGCAGATCGGCGCGCGCTACGGGCGCCGCCTGCCCCCACCGGTGCTGCGCGCGCTGATCGTGGTCGTCGGGGTGGTGGCGATCCTGCGCCTCGTGTGAGGCGCACGATCGCTCACGCCACGATCATCAGCTCGGTCGGGAAGTGGCTCAGGCACTCCGAGCCGGTCTCGGTGACCACCACGAGATCTTCGATGCGCACGCCGAGCCGGTCCGGCAGGTAGATGCCCGGTTCGATCGTCACCACGTTGCCGGCGCGCAGCGGTGCGTCTCCCCCGGTCTTCGACAGGCGCGGCCCCTCGTGGATCTCGATCCCGACGCCATGACCGAGGCCGTGCCCGAAGTACTCCCCGTACCCAGCTTCCTCGATCACCGCGCGCGCGACGGCGTCGACCTGCACGCCCGTCGGGCCGGCCGCCACCGCCGCGAGCGCCGCCCTCTGCGCGCGCAGGACGGTGTCGTAGACGCCGCTCGCCTCTTCGTCGAGCTCGCCGGTGGCGAAGGTTCGCGTGCAGTCCGAGCAGTAGCCGTCGACGATCGCCCCGAGGTCGATCGTCACGAGCACACCGGGTGCGATCTCGACGTCGCGGGGCTCGGCGTGGGGAAGCGCCCCGTGCGCGCCTGAGGCCACGATCGAGGGAAAGCTCGGTCCCTCGGCGCCGCGCAGCCGCATCTCGTGCTCGAGCTCGATCGCCACCTCCCGTTCGGTGCGGCCGACGAGCCCGCGCTCGGCGATCCAACCCAGGATGTCGTCGACGAGCGCCGCCGCGGCCGCGATACGTGAGAGCTCGTCGGCGTCCTTGATCTGGCGCAGCGCCTCGACCGCTCCGCCGCAGGCGACGAGCTCCCAGCCGTCGGGCAGCTTTTCCACCAGTGCGGCATGACGCTTGACGCTCAGCTGGGCGTCATCGAAGCCGAGCCGGCCGCGCCCGTCGAGCTCGCGCACGGCGGCCTCGAGCAGGTCACCGGTGACGATCTCGCGCGCGAAGCGATCGGGCACCTGCTCGCGCGCCTGGGTCGCGTAGCGAAAGTCGGTGTAGAAGCGCCGCACGGCGTCCTCGCCGGCGCCGACGAGCGCCGCGCCGTTGCTGCCGGTGTAGCCGGTCAGGTAACGCACGTTCACCGGCGCGCTGACGAGCAGCGCGTCGACCTCGCGTTCCGCGAGCATGGTGGCGAGCCGATCCGATCGCTCCAGCGCGGCGTCCCAAGCCAACATCGACATCACTGCTCACCCTACCGCGCGGCTCGGGCGCCCGACTCAGCCGCCGATCTCCTCACGCAGGCGCACGAGCGCGTCGCGATACCCGTCGACGCCGCGCCCCGACACGGTGGCGAGGCACAGATCCGAAATGACCGAGAGCCGACGCCACGGCTCGCGCGCCTGGACATCAGAGAGGTGCACCTCGACCGCGGGCAGCCCGGCGATCTCGAGCGCGTCGTGGATCGCCCAGGCGTAATGCGTCCAGGCGCCCGGGTTGAGGATGAGTGCATCCGCCCGCTCGGCCACGCGGTGCAGGTGCTCGACGAACTCGCCCTCGGCGTTGGTCTGGAAGAAGCGGGCGACGAAGCCGAGCTCCGTTGCCGCGTCGGCGACGGTGTCCTGGAGCTCGGCCAGGGTGAGCGTCCCGTACTGGCCCGGGTCGCGACGTCCGAGCATGTCGAGGTTGACCCCGTGCATGATCTCGACGCGGTGCCCAGGCGTGGTCACGACTCGACGAGCTCCTCGATCGCCGCGAGCTGCTCGGCGACGGCGACGGTAGCGCCCGTGCGCACGCGCCCGGGCGCGTCGACGAGCACGAACGGCACGTCCTCGCCCGTGCGCTTCTTGTCGGACGCGGTGGCGGCGAGCACGGCGGCGGGATCGACATCGCGCACCCGCGTCGGCAGGCCGTGCGCCCGCAGCAGCTCGCCCACATCTTCGCGCAGCGGTTCCTGGCCGGAGAGGCGTAACGCGGCGAGCAGACCGAGCCCGACGGCCTCCCCGTGACGCAGCCGCGCAAAGCCGGTGACCGTCTCGATCGCGTGGCCGATCGTGTGCCCGAGGTTGAGCGTCTGGCGCGCTCCGGCATCGCGCTCGTCGGCCGCGACGACGGCGAGCTTCGTTCGCGCGCAGGCCACGATCGTGGCCTCGTCGATCGGGTCGTCGGCGACGACACGCTGCCACAGCTCGCCGCCGGCGATGAGCGCCGTCTTGACCACCTCGGCGTACCCCGCCGACCGCTCGGCGGCCGGGAGCGTCTCGAGCGTCGCCGGGTCGACCATCACGCCGGCCGGCTGGTGGTAGGCGCCGACGTAGTTCTTGCCCCCGGGAATGTCGACGCCCGTCTTTCCACCGTAGGCCGAGTCGACCTGCGCGACGAGGGTGGTCGGGACGTGCACGACGGCGATGCCACGCTGGTAGGTCGCGGCGCAGAAGCCGGCGAGATCCCCGACCACGCCGCCGCCGAGCGCGATGACGTGATCGTGGCGGGTCAGCTGAGCGGATACGAGGGCCGCCCACACGCGTTCGGCGCTTCCGAGCGACTTGTGCTGCTCGCCGGGCGCGATCGCGACGCGGCCCGACGCCCAGGCAAGGCGATCGCCGTAATGAGCCGCAACGCTCTCGTCGGTCACGCAGAACCCCCGCGAGCGGCGACGGTCGAGCGGCCACAGCGCCTCGTCGAGCAGTCCTCGCGCGACGAACACCGGATAATCGCCCGACGCTGCGCTCGCCCACAGCATCCTGACGGGCCGCTCGGCGACGGCGAGCGATCCGAGATGAGGCAGCGCGCGCCGCAGGGCATCGCCCGTCTTGACGGGGACGATCGCGTCGGCGAGCCGCTCGTACAGCGGGGCACGCTGTCGCCACAGCCGATCGAACGTCGGCCGATCGCGGGCCAGCGGGCGCGTCACACTGCCGCGCGTGGCGCGAACCCAGGCGGTGTCGAGATCGACGTCGAGGAGCACGGTCACGTGGTCGCGCAGGGCCGCCTGCACGCGCTCGGAGAGGACGCTGCCGCCGCCGAGCGCGACGGCGGTCCCCGCCCCGGCGTTGGCCAGGACCTCGAGCACGAGCTGCTCCTCGCTCGCGCGGAAGGAGGCCTCGCCGACCCGTTCGAACTCCTCGGCGACCGAATGGCCGAAGCGTCGCTCGAGCAGGCGATCGGTGTCCAGCGCCTCGCGACCGAGGGCGCTCGCGGCCTCGCGGGCCGACGTCGACTTGCCGGCGCCCATGAAGCCGATGAACACCAGGGCGCGACCGCTCGACGCGCTCGCGCCGGGCCCGAGCGCCACGCCGGGTCCGGATGCCCCGGCGCGACCGGGTCCGCTCAGCTCGTCCACCCGATCCGCGCGCGGTACGCGTCCACGGCCGCTCGAACGTCGTCGATGTGATCGCCGCCGAACTTCTGCCGGTAGGCGTCGGCGAGCACGAAGGCGACCATCGACTCACCGACCACTCCGGCGGCCGGCACCGTGCAGGAGTCGGTGCGCTCGCGCAGGGCCTCGGCGGGCTCGAGCGTCGCGATGTCAACGGAGCGCAGGGGCTTCGTGAGCGTCGGCAGCGGCTTCATCGCCGCGGTGACGATGAGCGGATCGCCGGTCGTCATGCCCCCCTCCAGGCCCCCGGCATGGTTGGTGACGCGGTGGAAACCACGCTCGGGGCTGTGGAAGATCTCGTCATGGGCCTCCGAGCCGGGCTTGCCGGCGAGTTCGAAGCCCTCCCCGAGGCCGACGCCCTTGATCGCCTGGATCGAGCACAGCGCCCCGGCGAGTCGGCCATCGAGGCGTTCCTCCCACGAGACGTGCGAGCCAAGCCCGGGCACGAGTCCGAACACCCGCACCTCGAAGACGCCGCCGAGCGACTCGTTGGCCTTGCGCTGCACGTTGATGTGCTCGACCATCGCTCGCGTCGCGTCGGCGTCGAGGCAGCGCACCGGCGAGGCGTCGACGTCGGCGAAGCGCGGCGGCTGAAGCGGCTCCTCGTAGCGGGGCGCGTGCACGGTGCCGATCTGCGTGACGTGCGAGACGACCTCGACGCCGAGCTCGCGCAGGAACGCGCGAGCGATCGCGCCCCCGGCGACGCGGGCGGCCGTCTCGCGGGCGCTCGCCCGCTCGAGGACGTTCCGGACGTCGGTGAACTTGAACTTCTGGGTGCCGACGAGGTCGGCGTGGCCCGGGCGCGGGAGGTGGACCTCGGCGACCTCCGCCTCGACCGGCCAGGGGTTCATGCGCTCTTCCCAGTTGGCGTAGTCGCGGTTGGCCACCTGCAGTGCGATCGGGCTGCCGAGCGTGCGCCCGTGGCGTACGCCGGCGGTGACCTCGACACGATCGGTCTCGATCTTCATGCGCCCGCCGCGACCGTGCCCGAGCTGGCGCCGGGCCATGTCCCGGTTGAGCTCTTGCTCGCTCAGCGGCAGGCCGGCCGGCATGCCCTCCACGACGCAGGTGAGGCCGGGACCGTGGGATTCACCGGCGGTGACAAGTCGGAGCGCCATCGCGCCCTAGCTTATTGAGGCGAACGGGCGCGCCGGGGCCCGAAGCTACCACCGCCTCACGCGCTCGGACCGGCCTGTCGGCGTACCAGTCCGTTGCGCGCGAGGACGGCAGTCCCAGCCGCCCGGCCTTTCAGCGGGGCGGATGAGCTGAGTCGAGGGGGTCGACGGCTCCGATCACGGGCTCGCCGCGGGCGCGTGTGCACGCGCCAGCACCCCTCGAAGGAGGTTGACGTTGGCTGTCTGCGAGGCGGTCAGCGGGACGGGGACCGCGACACGCTGGCCCGAGGTGTCGCCCGCTGGCACCGCGAGGACGTTGCGCGGGCCGTGCTGCAGCGAGGCGCTGGAGGCGGCGACGTGGCCGTTGACGCTCACGACGGCGAGCTCATATTCGAGCGGCCCGAGCGACGGCGAGTCGTACTGCAGCGTCTCCACGTCGCCGGGGCTCATGTCGATCGTCTGGCAGTTCGTGGGCGAGGGCAGGCACGTGCCGGTGCCATTGATGAGGAGCTCCTGCTGCACCGAGAAGCGCAGCGACGTGCCTGAGGAGCCGGCGTCCAGCAGCTCGAGGATCGGGCCGTTCGACGGAAGCGGCGTGTTCGTCTTCGGGTTGCTGTAGTCCTGGAGGTCGGTGAGCGGCACCGGTGCGCCCGATGGCCCGGTCGGCCCGGTCGGCCCGGTGGTGCCGGTCGACGAACCCGTCGTGGGCACGAGGCCGAATCGGAAGTCGGCGTTGAGGGTCTGCGACTTGGGCTTGCTCGGCGTCGAGCTGCTCGGGGGCGTCGAGGGGCTCGGCGTTGGGCTGCTCGGCGGTGTTGAGCTGCTCGGCGGCGGTGTCGGGACGCTTGGCGTCGGCACGCTCGTACCACCGGACCCGGAGCTGCCCGACCCCGAGCCGCCGCCCGCGCTCGAGCTGCCCGAGCTCGACGATGCACCGGTGGTCCCGGTCGGCCCGGTGGTGTCGCTCGGCAAGACGAGCGGCGCGAACGGATCGTGTGCCCCGCTCTGGCGCTGGAAGGCGGTTCCGTTCGCCGTCTCGGCGATCGCCGCGTTGGTGTTGGGCGGGAGCGCCGAGAGCGGCGGACCCTGGGCGGCCAGGCCGGCCGTCGCCGCCGGCGGGGGGGTGCTCGCGGGTGGACTCGCGCTCGGCCCACCCCCGATGAAGACGAACGCGGCAACGAGACCGGCTACGAGCAG
This sequence comes from uncultured Solirubrobacterales bacterium, assembly GCA_963819075.1. Lineage (GTDB taxonomy): Bacteria > Actinomycetota > Thermoleophilia > Solirubrobacterales > Solirubrobacteraceae > CAVQBJ01. Next base: position 269,729 of record CAWFUP010000005.1, on the reverse strand, counting down.
CACGAGGACCGGCCACAGACGCCGCTCGATGAGGTCGGCCCGGACCGCGCCGAGGAACTTCTGAACGTCGTTCATGACCCGGGCTGGATGACGGCGGGGGTGCCGGTTGAAGAGGACCCGGCGGCCGGTGCGGGCCCGCCGGCCGGGCTGGTGCCGGAGGTGCTGCCCGTCGTCGCCGACGCGGGGAGAACATAGGCGTCGGCGGTGATGGTGCCGCGCAACACGCCGCCGGCGACCGCGGGCGACGACGAGCTCGCGCCCTGACCGGCCGGGGCGAGGGTCGCGCCCGTGATCGTGAGCAGGCGTCCGGTCACGATCAGCGTGCCCTTCTTCGTCTGCACCGCGAAGGAGTTGAGGCGACCGAGCAGGTGGTAGAGGTCGAAGAACGTGCCGGTGAACTGGAATGTGAGTGGCAGCGGCGTGAACGCGCTCGGCGTGGCGGCGCCCGATGATCCGCTGCTGCTGCCGCTACCGCCGCCAGCCGTGATCGAGTCGAAGCTGACGTTCCTGACGTTCGTGGCCTGGTCGAGCTCGTAGATGAGCGAGGGCAGCTCGGGGGTCGCGGGGACGGCCTTGCCGACGTTCACGAGGGCGACGTACGCACTCGCGTACTTGGCCTTGCTCGTCTCCGCCGTCGCCAACTGCGACTGCGCGGTCTGGAGCGTCTGCTGAGCCTGCGTCACCTGCGCTGCCACGGCCGCGGCCGCCTTGCGCTCCGGCGACACCCAGAACATCCAGGTCGCCACGAGCACGGCCAGCACGACGCCGGCGGTTAGGAGAAGTCGATCGCGTGCCTGCATCAGTTCGGTGGCGCGGTCGGGTTGGTGGTCTTGCCGGCGCCGCCGGTCGACCCGCTCGTCGGCGAGGAGCTCGCGGCGGCGCGCGAGGCGGCCGCCGCCGCCGGGCTGGCCGCGTTCGGCGCCGAGGTGCTGCTCGCCGCCGGCGTGCTTGGTGCCGCCGCCGTCGTCGTGGCGGCGGCCTGTGTGCCGAGACCCGGCGTCGGCGCCGCGCCGGTCGCCGCGGTGGCGGACACGGTCGGCAGGGCGGTGAAGGTCACCGTGACGGAGAACGTGTACGGGCAGGCGCCGACGCCGCCGCTGCTCGAGCCGCTGCTGGTCGAGCTGCTGCTCGACGAGGCGCCCGACCCGATGGTCGAGGACTGGAGGCTCACGTTCGTGACGCCGTCCATGAGAGCGAGACGCTGGAGCGTCTCGGCGACCTCGGACTGACTCGTCGTGCAGCCGACGAGAGCGATCGTCGGCACGCTCCCGGCGGGCGTCGCGGAGGTCGCCGTCCCGCCGCCGCTGCCGGAGCCAGGCGTGCTGGAGCCGCTCGATCCACTCGAGGAGCCGCCGATCGTGCCGTTCACCGAGCTGAGCGAGACGTCGAAGGGAAGGACGCGGCCGAGCTCGTGGAAGGCATGCGCCCAGTCGAAACGGTCCTGCGCGAGCTGCTCGACGTCGTTCACGCGCCCGGCGCTCATCGTGACGAACGCGTTGTACGAGGCCAGCGACGACGCCTCGCTCTGCGCCTGTTGGGCCTGCTGGGTGAGCTGCGCCAGCTGCGCGTTGTTCGACGCCACGTCGTGCCGCGCCATCAGCCACATGACGCTCATGACGACGAGCCCGAAGGCGAGGGCGATGAGCGCATACGCCGCGCCACCCGAGCGGCCGTAGGTGCCGCCGGCGCCGGGGCGCTGATCGGTCGGGATGAGGTTGACGGCCCTCATGGGGCGATCTCCTCGACCGCCAGTCCGGCTGCGACCGCGAGCCGCGAGCTCGTCACCGCGCCGCTCATCGCGCCGGGATCAGCGTGTACCTCACCGCGGTAGACCGGCAGCCCGAGCTCGCGCTCGAGCGCCTCGGCGAACCCGGGGACGTCGAGCACGGGGCCACTGAGGACGATCCCCTGAACGGGTTCGCCGCCGCCCTGCACGCGCTGGAAGTCGAGTGAGTTGCGCACCTCGCCGGCGATCTCGCGGACTCCGTCGGCAAGCACCGAGTGGACGTCGTCGTCCTGGTCGGGCTCCCACGAGCGGGGCGGGGCGGTGGCGGCGGCCAAGGGGGGCGGCGGAGGCAGCGGCGCCGCTTCCTCGAGGACGTAGTCGTCGGTGAACGGCGCCGGCTCCTCGTAGTCCTCGTACGCGGGCTGCTCGCGCGTCGCGGCCTCGTGCGAGTCGCCCTCGGCCGGAGCGGCGTACACGCCGCCGGTGACGTATTGGTCGTCGGCGGGCGCGTCGTGGGACGCGGGGTCGCCCGCGCCGGCGTCCGTCCCCGCGTCGGCGGGCTCGTCACCTGCGTCCGCGCCGTACGTGTGAAACCGGACCTCGTCGTCGGCTTCGGCGGCGGTCGGCTCGGCTTCGGCGCCGGAACTCGCGGCGTACGGATCGTCGGCCTGCCCGTAGTCATCGCCTGCGTCGGCGTAGCCCTCCTCGGACGCCGGGTGCGCGTCACTCGCGGGATAGGCCGCGTCGCCGGCCGCATACGGATCGCCCGCCGCCGGATGCACCTCGTCGGACGCGTAAGCGTCACCCGCGGCCGGGTAGCCCTCTTCGCCATCCGCGTACGGATCGCCGGCCACCGGATGCGGCTCCTCGCCAGCCGTGTAGGGATCGCCGGCCGCCGGATATGCCTCTTCCCCCGCCGCGTAGGCCTCTGGTCCGGCGGCGTGGGGGTCCGCCGCCTCGTGAGGCGGCGCCGAATCGCCCTGGGGGTACTCGTGCTCGTAGTCCGCGGCGGGCTCGCCGTAGGGGGCGGGCTCGGCCGGGTACTCGTACGCCTCATGGCCCTCGGGCTCGGCCGGGTACTCGTACGCCTCATGGCCCTCGGGCTCGGCCGGGTACTCGTACGCCTCATGGCCCTCGGGCTCGGCCGGGTACTCGTACGCCTCATGGCCCTCGGGCTCGGCCGGGTACTCGTACGCCTCATGGCCCTCGGGCTCGGCCGGGTACTCGTATCCCTCATGGGCCTCGGACGGGGGCGGATATTCGTATGCCTCGTGACTGGCCGGAGGCGGCGGTGGTGTTGCCGTCAGTGCCGTCGCGTCGGCCGTGGTGTCGCCGAGCCCGACGCTGAACAGCAGCTCGCGCGCCTTCGTCACCGGAATCTCGCGCCGGGAGGCGAGCGCTTCGGCCATCGCCTCGAGGCCGCCACCGAGCACGCGGGTGAACTTGCAGGTGACCCCGTCGGCGACGGCCATGTTGGTCAGCCCCCCGACACCGAGATACACGAGGTTGGGACCGCGCTCACCGCCGCGCTCGTACAGGGAGCGGATGAGCGCGAACGCGGACAGGTCGACGCCGACCGGACGCAGACCAGCGATGCGCAGTGCCTCCAGCAGCCGCTCGACCATGTCGCGCTGGGCGGCCACGAGCACGACACGCTGCCGCTGACCGTCGGGCGTATCCACGAGGCCGAGGGGCTGGAAGTCGAGCACCGCGTTGTTGAGCGGCATCGGCACCTCTTCCACCGCCTGGAACTGCACGGCGGCTTCGAGCTGCTTACGGTCGTCGATCGGTGGAAGGTCGAGCGTGCGCAGCACGGTGCGCTGATTGGCGAGGCCGACGCGTACCGTCCGGCCCATCCCGCTCGTGCGGAAGAGCTCGCCGAGCACGTGCCCGAGAGCCGCCGGATCGAGGACCTCGCCGTCGCGGACGACATCGAGGTCGAGCGGAGCGCCGACCGCCTTGGCCACCTTCACCGAACCGTTGGCCGTGGCCTGCACGGCCACGACGTAGCCGGGCTCGATGTCCAGTCCGACGACGTCGCGCTCGGACTTGCTGCGCCGGAACGACTTGGCGCCCTTGGGCGCGGCAGACTTCTTCCCGCCGCCGAGCTTGGGCAGGGCGAGCTTGGGCAGGCTGAGGTTCGGCCCGCCGAGCGAGCGCCGGCCTGGCTTGGGCGGTGGCGGGGTCGCAGTCGCGGGCGAAGCACCGTCGGGGCTGACCGAACCCGCGGCCGCCGCGAACTCGGACGTGGCCGCGGCCTCCGCCGCGTCCGCGTCTGTGGTGACCGCGTCGGGCGCAGCCTCGCCCGACCCCGCGCCCTCGGACTTCGACGCTCGGAGGTTACGACGGGACAGCTTGGGCGCGGTCAGCTTCGGCGCTGACAGCTTCGGCGCTGACAGCTTCGGCACGCCGAAGCCGCGCTTGCGCCGGCCGGTCGTCTCGCTGCCCTCACTCGATTCGACGAGCGCCTCGGGAGCGTCCGCGAGCGCGGACGCAACCTCGGGCGTGGTCGGCTCGGCGGCTTTCGCCGTACCGTCATTTCGCTTGGGACGGCGCAGTTTCGGCAGCTTGATCTCGGGGTTGGGGATCCGGGGGGGCATGGATGACGCCGGGCGGTGGGGAACTCAGCGTCACCCGGCAGAGAGGGGAATCGACGCATGTGCCTGTCGCCCGAAGCCCTCGCGCCACTGAATTGGACATATGTCCAGTCGACATTCGTCCAGGCACCGGCGGCCGGCCGCGGGCCGCGGATGGCGCCCTACGCCGAACACGTCGCGGCCCGCAGGCCACCGCCTGCCGCCTCGCTAATGGACGAAATGCTGCGTGTACAGGTGCAAGAGCGGCGTTCCGGCGAACAGCGCCACGAGTCCCCCGAGGGCGAGGAACGGTCCGAACGGGATCGCCGTCTTGCGCCCCGCCGCCCCACCCTTGAGGACGATTATCAGGGCGCCAGCCAAGACGCCGCTGAGCAACGCGACGAACATCGCCACGGCGACCGCCGGTCCGAGGTACAGGCCCATCATGCCCGCGAGCTTGACGTCGCCGATTCCCATTCCGCGCGGGTAGGCGAGCGCAGCCAGCAGCAGGAAGCCGCCCGCGGCGGCGCCGGCGATGAGGCGCGCCGGCTCGCCGGAAGGATCGAGCGCCGTTCCGAGGATCACCGCCAGGACCGCGCCCGGACCGGTGATCGCGTTCGGGATCACCCGGTGATCGAGGTCAATCAGCGCGCACGGGACCAGCAGCAGGACGAGCGTCACCCCAAGCGCCATGCCCGGCAGGGATCGGTGCACGAGCACCGTTCCGACCACCAGAAGCGCAGTTGCCAGCTCGACGATCGGATAGCGCGCCGAGATCGTCGCGCCGCAGCGGCGACAGTGACCGCGCAGCAGCAACCAGGACAGGACCGGCACGTTGTCGAACGGACGCACCGGGGCGCCGCAGCTCGTGCAGTGTGAACCGGGCGCGACAAGCGACTCGTGGCGCGGCAGGCGGTAGGCCACAACGTTGAGGAACGAACCGAACACGGCGCCGAAGACGCCGGCGGCGGCGAAGGACAGGGCGGGCGGCATCTGGACGTCCGATACGGGGTCAGGCTCGATCGGCGTCGCTGGCCCGCGCGGCGCTACCAGCTTCCATACGGACAGCCCTGATTGGAGCTGCTGCTCGCCGCCGCGCACTTGCGGGTGATGACCCCGCTGTTGTTGGCGATCGTGAAGGTGTCCCCGGTTGGCTCGGCAGTCACGACGACGGTGTAGGCCGACGCCGACACGCCGGTCACGCCGGTCGTCGGATCGACGTAGGCCGCCGTCGAATTCGACGTGATCGGGATCGTGTTCTCGTAGGCGTTGAGGACGGTTGCCGTGAGGCCGACGTAGCTGCCCTTGTTATCCGTCTCGTATGCCTCGGCCGTGGTCTCGGCGGTGCGCGCGAGCTCCTTCGCTCCCGCGTCGCTGGCCTTGTTCTTCTGACCGAGGAACGACGGGATCGCGATCGCGGCAAGGACGCCGATGATCAGGATGACCACCAGGATCTCGATGAGCGTGAAGCCATCCTCGTTGCTGTCGTGTGATCGCGTGTCGTGGGGCATCGTGATCCTCTCGTCCGGTCGACCGCCGTCGCAGTCGCCTGCCCAGTGATCGGCGGCTGTGCGGAGAACCTTGACTCGCGCATCCGGCAGGCCAAACGCGTCGGGGCGGCCCGTAGGCCGCCCCGATCGTTTCCAGCAGAGCGCGGTCGATAGGTCGCCGCGCGTCATCCGGTTACCAGGAGTTGCTGACGCAACCCTGGTTCGAGGCCGTGCTCGCAGCCGTGCAAGCACGCGTGATCACGCCGTTGAGGTTCGTGATCGTGAACGTGTCACCGGTCGGCTCAGCCGTCGCGACGACCTGATAGCCGCTGCCGCTGGCGTTATTGACCGCGCTGACCCACGCCGCCGTCGAGCTCGACGTGATCGGGATCGTCTTCTCGTACTGGTTGAGAATCGTCGTGGTCAGCAGGCTGTAGCTGCCGCCGTTGTCGGTCGCGTACGTCTCGGCCGTCGTCTGGGCCGTACGCGCGAGCTCCTTCGCCGACGCGTCATTGGCCTTGTTCTTCTGACCGATGAACGACGGGATGGCGATCGCGGCGAGGATGCCGATGATCAGGATGACGACCAGGAGCTCGATGAGCGTGAAGCCACTCTCATCCTCGGCCCGCTGGCGCAGTCGGTTCAACATAATTCCTCCTAGGAATCATTTGACAGGTCGCCAGCTTCCGCAGTCTCTGTCACCCTCAGTGGCAACCCGGCCTCCTCCACGATTCCGCTGCCGCGAAACGTTGAGGACCGTAGGCTTTGCGTCACACCCTCACGGATGCTTTGCCCCGACACCTTGGCAACTGGCATTCGTTGTGTGACCGCCATCGTCTGTTGACCAGCGCGACTGAAGCCGGCCACAGCCAATCTGGACACCTGATCAGGTCGGTCTGGGCAGCGCCTGGACCCTCGTTGTACGGCGCACCCCGCCGAGCGCCGCGGGGGCGTACAGGCGGAGCGCGAGCGCGGCGACGGTGGGCAGCGCGCAGGCGAGATACACGAGCGATTGACCGTCCGCGCTGGCGTGTCCCGGGAGCCATTCGAATACGAGCCACGTCACCACCGACGCGGCGAGCGCGAGCAGCGGCAGACGGTCGCGCGTGAGCACCTCCCAGGCCAGCAGGGCGAACAGGAAGGGCACGGCGTAGTAGGCCGTGTCCCACGGATCGAGCACGCAGCGCAGCAGCAGGAGCAGCGTGAGCAGCAGCAGCGCGTCGCTGCGCGCCCGCATGCGGGCGAGGCAGACGACGGTGAGCGGCAGCGCGATGGCCACGATGAGCAGATGGGGCGAGCCTCCGAGCCAGGCGGGCGGCGTGCGGTAACCGGGCTTGACCGCGCCGAACGCGCCGTGCACGAGGTGTCCGTGCGAGCCGAAGAACCACCACAGCTGCCACGGCTGGAAGATCGTCCCGGTCTGGGTGGCGACGGCGCGCGCGCCGATCGAGAACGTGCTCGGTCCGACCAGCTCGAGCGGCGCAAGGATGAGCACGCTCACGGCGGCAGCCACGAGGAGCGTCCGCCCACGATCGCGCGGGAGGGCCAGGAGCACCGGCCCGACGGCGAGCACGGCCCACTCCTTGTTTGCGATGGCCAGGCCGAGGAAGATCGCGGCCCACAGCGGGCGGTCCGCCAGCGCGAACAGCACGGCCGCGACGCAGAGCACGGCCCCGAGCACCTCCTCGGGATGCCCGACCTGCAGCGTGGGCAGGAGCACCGGGTTGGCCACGGCGACGATCAGAACGGCCACGCGGCTCATGCGGTCGGCTCCGCGCGCACGCAGGCGCGCGACGAGCCAAGTGGCGAACGCGACTGCGGCGAGCAGACAGGGCAGCGACACCGCGCGGTACACGGCGAGCGGCCCGCCACCCCACAGCCCCGGGAGCAGGGCGAAGGGCGCCCGCAGGATGACCGAGCCGCCATAGGCCGGGGCGAGGCGCAGGAACAGACCGACGTGCCCGCCCACGAGCGCCGCGTACGCGGGCGCCACCTCGTTGTCGTAGTCGTTCCAGGCGAAGCCGTAGAGCGTCACCCAGGCGACCGCGGCCACCGCCACGAGCGACAGCAACAGGACCACTGCGTTCTCGCGCAGGCGTGCGGACATACCCTGGAGATCGACTCGCGTCCTGCGCGCTTGAGCCGCCGCGGCGCGTCGCCAGCCTATTGCCGAGCCATCAGCCCAGCGACGGGACGGCGCTTACTCGGGACTGATCCACCGGGCCTGGGCGTCGACGCCCGACACGCGCACGCCCGTCCCGTTGCACCACGGGCACGGCACCGAGCTCGGTTCGCCACCGAGGAAGGACGTCACCCGGCCGGTGCCGCGACACGGCAGGCACGTCGTGTCGGCGCCGGACTCGGCGCGCTGCTCGCTGTCGGCTGCGTCGGCCACGGCGCGCGAGATTACCGGCCCGAGCGCAACCACGCGCGATAATCAGTGCTGGCGAGCGGCCGGAGCCGCCCACGTTCAGGCGCGCCGCCACGCATCCCGGATGTCTTCGAGCGCCGTCACCACTCCCCAGCGTCCGCCTACGCCCCTCCCCCGGGCCCCGGCCCAGCGCGTCGCCTCGCCACGCTTGTGGACGGCCTTGGCCGTCGTCGCGATCACCGGGATCGCCGCGTATCTTCGCCTCTCGCATCTCGGCTCAGTGCCCGGTGACCCCTTCTATGACGCGGCCGTGCGCAGCATGGGCCTGTCGTGGCACAACTTCTTCTTCGGCGCCTTCGAGCCCGACGGCAGCGTCTCGATCGACAAGCCGCCCGTCGACCTCTGGCTGCAGGTGCTGAGCGTGAAGCTGTTCGGGTTCTCGTCGTTCGCGCTCAAGCTCCCGGAGGCGCTGGCCAGCACGCTCGCCGTCCCCCTGCTGTACGCCGCCGTGCGACGCCCGTTCGGCCGCGGCGCCGGCCTCGCGGCGGCCCTCGCCCTCGCCGTGCTCCCGATCAGCGTCATCACCGGGCGCAGCGACACGATGGACGGGCTGATGATGATGCTCATCGTCGTCGCGCTGTTCTGCTGCGTGCGCGCGAGCGAGACGGGGCGGATTGGCTGGCTGCTGCTCGGCGCCGCAGCGCTCGGCGTCGCGTTCAACGTGAAGCTGCTCGAATCCGTGGTGCCGCTGCCCGGCCTCGCCCTGCTCGCCTACCTCGGGCTGCCGGGAGCCCGGCGCCGCCGCCTGCTGTACCTCCTGGCCGCAAGCGCGGTGTACGTCGTGGTCGCCCTCTCCTGGCTGACCGCGACGCTCCTGTTCCCAGCGCACGATCGCCCCTACGCGATCGGGTCCACCAACGGAAGCGCCTGGAACGCGGCCTTCGTCTTCAACGGCAGCGACCGCGTGTCGGGCACGAGCACCGGGGGCACCGGCCCGATCCGGTACGGCTCGACCACCGGCTTCCCGACCGCGTCCCAGGCCGACCGCGACCACATCCCGATCACCGCCCCCTCGGCCACGCGACTGCTCACGACCGTCGGGCCGCTGTCCGGGCAGCGACTCGGGCTGGAGCTGCTCGCCGCGGTGCTGCTCGGCGTGCCGGCGCTGCTCGCCGCGCTGTTCGGTCCCCGGCTTGCGGCTTGGCGTGCCGGCCCTCGCGCCCGTACCGGGCCCGGCGACGCCCGCGCCGGGCCGGGCCAGAAGGCCGCGATGGTCGCCGCCACCGCCAATGACAGCGCCGCGCCCGGCGCCACCGACGACGACCCAGCCGTGCGCATGCGCCGCGCGCTGGCGGCCGGCCTGCTCGTCTGGCTGCTCACGGGGATCGTGCTGTTCAGCGAGCAGGCGCGCCTGCACCCGCGCTACGTCGACGCCTTCACGCCGGCGGTCGCGGCCGTGCTCGGCATCGGCATCGCCTGGGCCACCGAGCAAGGGCATCCGCGGCGCCTGGCCTGGCTCGCCGCCGCGGTGGCGATCCTCGTCATCTACGCCGAACGCCTCACCTACGGCACGATCGGCTCGTGGTGGGTCATGGCCTTCGCCGGCGCGCTCACCCTGCTCGCCGCCGGGGCCGCGCTGCTCGAGTCGGGCCGCCGGCCCGGGGCACCGGCGCTGCTCGGCGGCCTCGCCGCCGCCCTCGTGCTGGCGGCCGTGCTCGCGGTCCCGCTCACGGCCACGCTGCGGGCGGTGCGCCAGAACATCTCCGACGCCGGCCACGTCGGCGCGCTGCCGGGTTCCGAGCTGCGTCTCGTGAGCGCCTACCTGCGCGCCCACCAGGGCAGCTCGCACTTCGAGGTTGCCGCCGCCTCGGCCACCGGCGTCGGTTCGCTGATCGAGAAGGACGTCCGCCCCGTCCTGGTCCTCACCACCTACAACGCTCAGGCACTCACCCCGATCGCACGGCTGCGCGCGCTCATCGGCGCCGGCGCCGTCCGGTACGCATTCCTCAACACGGGCTGCGGGAGCCGCACGCCGCCCATCGACGCCGGCTGCTCGACGCCATCCCGCTGGATCCGCGCGCACGCGGTGGACGTCTCGCGCCGGGCCGGCCTCCCGACCCGCGGCGTGCTGTGGTTCCTGCCGCGATCGATAGCGTGAGGAACAGATAGCGTGAGGACCATGGACGCACCCGTGTCGCTGAACATCCTCGTCGTCGACGACGAGGCCCCGCTGCGCGAGACCCTGACGCGCTCGTTTACTCGCGAGGGCCACCGCGTGACCTCGGTGCCCGACGGCGTGTCCGCGATCGACCGCGCCGACAGCGAGCAGTTCGACGTGATCCTGCTCGATGTTGCGCTCGGCGCCGGGCCCAACGGCTACGAGGTGTGCCGCACCCTGCGCGAGCGACGCAACGTCGTTCCGATCATCATGCTGACGGCGCTCGACACGGAGGCGGACGCGGTGCAGGGACTGGAGGCCGGCGCGGACGACTACGTGACGAAGCCGTTTGGCCTCGCCGAGCTACGTAGCCGGGTGCGTGCGGTGCTGCGCCGCTCCGGCCCGCGCGCGATGGGCCGCGAGATCCTGACCGTCGGCCCGGTGACGCTCGACCGCAGCCACCGCGAGGTGACGGTGCGCGGCCAGCCGGCGCGGCTGACGTTCTCGGAGTTCGAGCTGCTGGCGCGGCTGATGGCCGAACCCGGCCGCCTGCTCAACCGCCAGGAACTGCTGCGGGCGATCTGGGGCGACTCGGCCTATCGCGACCCGCGCGCGATCGACGTCCACATCCGCCATCTGCGCGAGAAGCTCGAGGAGCGTCCCGACGAGCCGAAGCTGATCCTGACCGTCCGCGGCGCGGGATACCGCTTCCAGGAGCCGTGATGCGACGACCATTCGGCTTGCGGCCCCGCCTGCTGGCCGCGCTCGTGCTCACCTCGGCGGTCACGCTGGCCGTCGCCGCGCTCGCCCTGCTCGGCCCGCTCGAGCAGCGTCTGCGCTCGAGTAACGAGCAGAGCACGCTGACCGCGGTCGCCAATGCGCGGCCGCGCTTTGCCGCACTGCACCTCGACCGGGCGACCGGACTGCCGCCGCTGACCGCGCTACGGGCCGAGGTCGTGGCGCTGCGCCGCACGACCGCCAGCGAGGTCGCCGTGCTCGACGCGCGCCTGCAGGTCATCGACCAGCCGCCGGGCGCCGACGTCGATGCGCCGCTCGACTACGCGGCCGCCCGCCAGGCGCTCGTCACCGACCAGGCCAACCACTCGCTCGTTGGTGACGTACTGCTCGACGTCCTGCCCGTGCGGATCGGCGGACGCCTGTTCGCGGTCGAGGTTCGCCGCAGCCTGGAGGTCGACTCGGCCGTGGACACCGTTCAGCGGGCATTCCTCGAGGCCGCAGCGGCCGGCCTCGTCGTCGCACTGCTGCTCGGCATCGGCCTCAGCTCACGGCTGCTGCGGCGCCTGGAGCGCCTGCGTGACGCGACGCTGGACCTGCAGCGCGGCGCGCTCGCCGCCGGTGACCCGGTCGACCGCGGCCGCGACGAGATCGGCGATCTCGCGCGCGCCTTCGCCATGATGCAGCGCCAGTTGCATCGCCAGGAGGCGGCCCGCCGCTCGTTCGTGGCCACCGCGTCGCACGAGCTGCGCACACCGCTCGCATCGCTGGACGGCATGCTCGAGCTGCTCGAGGACGACCTGAATGCCGATCACCTCGATCTCGACGACGCCCGCCAGCGGACCGCGCGCGCAAAGGAGCAGACGCGGCGACTCTCCCAGCTGGCCGCGGACCTGCTCGACCTCAGCCGCCTCGACGCCGATCTCGAGTTGCGGGCCGAGCCGCTCGAGCTACGCGAGATCTGTCGTGCCGTGGCGGCCGAGTTCGAGCTGCGCGCCGCCGAGGCGCATGTGGAGATCGAGGCGTCGCCACCGCCCGAGCCCTGCTGGGTCGTCGCCGACCCCGGGGCCGTCGCGCGCGTCGTGCGGATCCTGATCGACAACGCGCTGCGGGTGTCGCCGCCGGGATCGACCATCCGCGTGGAGACGTCCTGCGAGGTCACGTGGGCGACGGCAGCCGTGTGCGACGAGGGACCGGGTGTGCTCGAGACCGAACGTGAGCTCATCTTCGAGCGCTTCCAGCGCGGCAGCTCCTCGATCGGGCGCACGGGGTTCGGCCTCGGCCTGGCCATCGGGCGCGAACTGGCCGACCGCATGGGCGGCTCGCTGACGCTCGCGCTTCCGCGTGACGGCGACCGCGGGGCGCGCTTCTCGCTGCGGCTGCCCGTGGCCGTGGGCAGCGCGCACGAGATCGACCGCGTCCCCCATCACGCGTGAGCGACGACAGCGCCCTCGCCGTCGAGGAGATCGCCGCGCTCGCGCGCGACGGCGGCCGGATCGCCATCGACACCGAGTTCATGGGCGAGGGGCGCTACCGGACGCTGCTGTGCCTCATCCAGGTCGCCGTGCCGGTGCCCGGCGCCGAGGATCGCATCGAGGTCATCGACCCGCTCGAGGAGGGACTCGACGCGCGGGCGCTCGCGGACGTGCTCGCCGATCCGCAGATCGAGGTCGTCGTGCACGCCGGCCGCCAGGACGTCGCGCTCATGCGCCGTTACCTGAGCACCGACGTGCGCGCCGTGTTCGACACCCAGGTCGCCGCCGGCTTCGCCGGGCTCCCCGCCCAGGCGTCCTACGAATCGCTGCTCGCCGACGTGCTCGGCGTGCGCGTGGCCAAGAGCGCGAGCTTCACCCGCTGGGACAAGCGCCCGCTGAGCGAGGAGCAGCTCTCCTACGCCCGCGAGGACGTGCTGCACCTGCTCGAGCTCGCCGACCGCCTCAAGGAGCGGCTCGTCGCGCGCGGTCGCCTCGAGTGGGCGCTGCAGGAGTGCGCCGCGCTCGAGCGGGCGAGCGACGAGCGCGATATCGACGCGATCTACGCCCGTCTGCCTCGCGTGCGCGGCCTGCGGGGCGAGTCGCGGGGCATCGCGCGCGAGCTCGTGGAGTGGCGCGAGCGCACGGCCGCCCGCCAGGACCGCCCCGTCCAGTCGGTGCTGCCCGACGCGGCCCTCGTAGAGATCGCCAAGCGGAGGCCGCGCGATGCCCACGAGCTCGAGCAGATCCGCGGGCTCAACCAGCACAACATCCGTCGTCGGGGCGGCGACGTCCTCGCCGCGGTCCAGCGCGGTCGCGGCCGGTCGGTGGGGGCGATCGACGACGAGCCTCGGTCGTCGACCCCCGACCCGGCCGACGCGCCGCTCATCGCGCTGTGCGAGTCGCTGGCCCGCGCGCGCTCACGCGAGGCCGGGCTCGCGTACGAGCTCGTGGCCGCGCGCGCCGACCTGCAGGCGATCGTCGACGCCTGGCGCCACGGTCGTGACGAACCGACGGTGCGCACGCTCGCCGGATGGCGGCGCGAGCTCGTCGGCGTCGAGCTGCTCGAGCTGCTCGACGGCCGCCTCGCCCTGTCGGTCGACGGTGACCGCCGTTTGCACATCGACCCCGCGCCGTCCTGACCCGGCGGGAGCGCGTGCTAGCCTGATCTCGCGTTCGTTCGAACGAACGAACCTTCGGGGAAAGGGCGTCGACATGTATGAGCCGACCGCTGCCGCTGGACATGACGAAGCTCGTGCGGGCTTGACCGGCCTCCCAACCGTGGCGGCAGTCGCCGAGGCGCTCGCCCGCCGCGAGGTGAGCGCCACCGAGCTGATCGAGCACTCGCTGCGCCGCATCGAGGCCACACAGGACACGCTCAATGCGTTTCGCCACGTTCGCACCGACGAGGCTCGCGCGGAGGCCGCCGCAGCCGACCGTCGCCTCGCCGCCGGCGAGCGCGCCCCGCTGCTCGGAGTCCCGATCGCCGTCAAGGACGACATGGACGTGGCCGGATTGCCGACGGCGTTCGGCTGCCGGGGCTCGTTCCCGGTGAAGGCGGTCGACGGCGAGGTCGTACGCCGGCTGCGCGACGCCGGCGCGATCATCGTCGGCAAGACGAACACCCCCGAGGTCGGGCTGTACCCGCTCACCGAGGGTGCCGCGTTCGGGTCGACGCGCAACCCGTGGAACCTCGAGCGCACGCCGGGGGGTTCCAGCGGCGGCTCGGCCGCCGCCGTCGCCGCCGGCATCGTGCCGGCCGCGCTCGGCTCGGACGGCGCCGGCTCGGTGCGCATTCCCGCTGCGTGGACCGGGCTGGTCGGGATCAAGCCCCATCGCGGGCGCATCTCGACGTGGCCGCAGACGGGCGCCTTCAACGGGATCGTCTGCTACGGCCCGCTCACCCGCACCGTCGCCGACGCCGCGCGCCTGCTCGACGTCGTCTGCGGCAACCACCCGCAGGACATCTACCGGGCGGCCGCGCCCCCGCGGCCGTTCGCCGAGGCCGCGGCGCGCGGGCCGGGCCGGCTGCGCATCGCCGTCTCGCTCCGGGCCGCGTTCTGCGCCGCTCCGGTGCGGCTCGATCCGGAGATCGCCGCCGCGATCCGGCGCGTCGCCGACGTCCTGGCCGGGCTCGGCCACGACGTGTTCGAGGCCGATCCGGGCTACGGGCTCATCGGTCTGCCCTTCCTGTCGCGCTCGCTGTCCGGGGTCGCGCAGTGGACCGCGGACGCGCCCGACCCGTCGGCGCTCGACCCCCGCACGCTGAGCACGGCACGGGTCGGCCACACGGTGGCCCGGCGCTTCCTCGGCACCGCGCGAGCGCTGGACACGGTGTTCCGCCGCCGGGTCGGGCGGATCTTCGCCCGCGCCGACGTGGTGCTCACCCCAACCACGGCCCAGCGGCCGCTGCCGATCGGCTCGATCGACGGCCTCGGCGGCTGGGCCACCGATCAGCTCGTGGCCAGCAGCTGCCCGTACGCGTGGCCGTGGAACCACCTCGGCTGGCCGGCGATCAGCGTTCCCGCCCGCCCCCACGCGGACGGCCTGCCGATCGGCGCCCAGCTGCTCGGGCGCCCCCGGGACGAGGCGACGCTCATCGCCCTCGCCAGCCAGCTCGAGGACGTCGAGCGCTGGCCCGAGCGCACGCCGCCGCACCGCGCATGACCGGTTCGGGCCCGAGCGTGCGCGAGCGCATCCTGCGCGCGACGCTGCAGCTCATCGGCGAGCGTGGCGTCGGTGCGGTCTCCAATCGCGAGATCGGCCTCACCGCGGGCGTCTCGCTCGGGTCGATCACCTACCACTTCGCCACCCAGGCCGAGCTCCTACGCGAGAGCCTGCTCCTCTACGTCCGCGAGCAGACGGCGATCCGCGAGGAGATCGCCGAGCGCCTGCGCGCCGCGCCCCTCGACCTCTACGAGCTCGCCGCCGAGATCGAGCGCGTCGTCGGGCAGTCCGCGGACGTCGTGCAGCAGGTCGCCGAGCTCGAGCTGCACCTGCACGCGGCGCGCGATCCGGCGATCCGCGAGGCCTCCGAGCGCTGCTTCGCCGCCAACGACGCGATCGCCGCGGCGGCCCTGACCGCGCTCGGGGTCGACTCGCCCGAGCGCCACGCCCCGGCCGTCGTGGCTCTGATGATCGGACTGGCCGTGCGCCGTCTGGCCGCGGGCGGCCACGACGCCGCCGGCACGGCGGATGCGCTGCTGCTGCTGCTCGGCCCGGTCGGGGTGGGCGAGGCCGACGGCCCGGACGGCCGGCGGGCGGCACCCGTGTGAGCGGGCGCCCGGCGGCTACCCTCTTGCCACGGACCACGACAGCGACGAGGACGAGGCGATATGGACGATGTCACCGCGATCACCGCCGAAGGGCTCGCTGAGCTCGAGCGCCAGCTCGAGGAGCTCGAGGGCACCGGCCGGCGGGAGATCGCCGAGCGCATCAAGACGGCGCGTGAATGGGGCGATCTGAAGGAGAACAGCGAGTACCACGACGCTAAGAACGACCAGGCGCACCTCGAGACGAAGATCGCCCGCCTGCGCGAGCGCATCTCGCGCTCTACGATCGTCGAGACCGGTGCCACCGACGGGGCGGTGTCATTCGGGGCGACGGTCGTCGTACGCGCCGAGGACGCCGGCGAACAGACCTGGGAGCTCGTCAGCTCGCACGAAGCGGCCCCCGGGCAGGGGCGTCTGTCGGTCGACTCCCCGGTGGCTCAGGCGCTGCTCGGCCGCCGTCCCGGCGACGAGGTGACGATCGCGCTGCCGCGCGGCCAGCGCACCTACACGGTCGTCAGCGTCAGCTGACGCGCGTACGGCCAGCCGCGCGGCCCATTTCCTCGCGCTCGCGCTAAGGCCACGCGCGCGGACGGCCGATGAGATGAGAGACCGCACGCGCAACACCTCCTAGGAGGACCGTCATGCTCCCCGCCGCCGGAACTGCCGCAACCCTCCGCACCATGCACGACCGGATGCTGGCCGACGGCTGGTCTCCCGACGACATCGCGGCGGTCGAGGGCGTCCTCCTGCGCTTCCGCCTGCACGACCTCTACCTCGCGGCGGGCTATTCGCCCGACGACGTCGAGGCGGTCGTCAGCCTCTACTGAGGGCTCGGTCACGCCAGGCGCGTGACGCCGCGCTCGACGGCGCTCTCGAGCTCGTACAGACGCCGCATCCGCGGCGACTTCAGCGTGCGTCCGCTGCGCAGCGTGGCGACCGCGCAGGCCAGGAAGCACGCGGCCCCGAGCGAGGTGTTCCAGTTCGCCGCCGCGAGGTCGATGATTGAACCGGTCGGCGGCACGACATAGCCGGCCACGGCCGAGATGCCGAAGAAGATGCATCCGGCCAGGTTGACCGCGGACTCCCACCATCCGGCGCTGCCTCGCAGCGGACGCCAGCCGGAGCGCGGTGAGGCCCGGTAGGCGATCGCGCCCGAGACGAGGAAGCACACCGACCCGAACGCATCCGGACGCCACACGAGGCGGTCGTACCGCGAGCTCGACAGGCTCGTGGACAGCGCCTCGAAGGTCGTCACGTTGAAGAACAGCGTCCCCGCCGATTGGATGATCGCGGCCCACCAGGCCGCGCGGCCGCTCCCGGGCGAGCGACGCTCGGGGGCGGCCAGCGAGCTCTGCAGCGCGCCACCGGCCGTGAACAGGATCGAGCCGACGAAGAACGTGACGGCGTCGGCGGTGTCGCCGACGAGGTTCGCATAACCGGGAAACGGGCCGACGAGGAAGCAGGTCGAGCCGAGCGCGAAGCACAGCGCCATCCAGCGCTCGCGCGTCACGGCGGCGGGCTCTCGGGGGCGGCCATCCGGGCGAGCTTAGGGCCCGGGCCGCCGTGGCGCCAACCTACCCGGCCGGTAGAGTCACCGCGGTCGCGTGCGGCGGCTCGGCCCGCGACCGACCGCAGCCGCCGGCCGGCGAACCGACGTGAACGCGACGGACCCACCCATCGACGACGACGCCCGCCGGGCTTCGGAGCGGCGCTGACGTGCTCCCCGAGGCCTTCTCGATCGCGCTCGCCGCGTCGATCTACCCGCCCGCCCTCGCCGCCGTGATCGCGCTCGGCCGAGGAGCCGAGGTGCGCCTGCGCGTGCTCCTGTTCGTCGTCGCCGCGCTCGTCACCGTCTACGTGGAGGGCGCGATCATCCTGATCGTCTTCGGCAGCGTCGACGCCTCGAGCGGCACGAAGCTGACGATCAGCGGCGGGCTGAGCATCGCCATCGGCCTCGTCGCCCTCTACATCGCCTGGCGACTCGCTCACCCCGGACCGCCGAAGCCGAAGGCGGCGGGGCCGTCGCGGACCGATCGGTACCTGCAAAGCCGGCAACTCGTGATGGTGCTCGGCGTGACGCTCTACGTCGTGCCATCCCCCGTCTACCTCGCGGCGATCAAGGCGGTGGCCGACACGAACATCTCCACGAGCCAGCAGCTCGCGTACCTCGCCGCGGTCATCGTCGTGATGCTGTGGCTCATCGAGGTGCCGATGGTCGTGCTGCTCGCCGCGCCGACACGCGGCTCGGCGATGCTCGAGGCGGTCAACGCCTGGTTCCGCCGCCACGGCCGGACGGTGGCCATCGTCGCCGCAGCCGGGGCCGGCCTGTACATGATCATCGCCGGGATCGCCGACCTGGTCGGCTGACGGCGCGCGCTGCTGATGACTCAGCCGATGTTGTTGTAGACCTGGAACAGCGGCATGTACATCGAGATCACGACGAAGCCGACCATGCCGCCGATGAAGACGATCATGATCGGCTCGAGGATCGACGTGAGCGCCTTCACGGCCGCTTCGACCTGGTCCTCGTAGAAGTCGGCGATGCGCGCGAGCATCGTGTCGAGCGCGCCCGTCTCCTCGCCCACGGCGACCATCTGCACGACCATCGAGGGGAAGATCGGCTCCTTCTTGAGCGGCTCGGCGAGCGTGCCGCCCTGCTTGACCGACTCGATGACCGAATGCATCGCTTCGTCGACGACGACGTTGCCAGCGGTCTTGCCGGTCACCTCGAGCGCTTGCAGGAGCGGGACGCCGGCGGAGGAGAGGGCAGACAGCGTGCGCGACCAGCGCGCGACGGCCACCTTCTGGACGATGTCCCCGATCTTCATCGGTATGCGCAGGCAGACACGGTTCCAGCGCTTGCGCCCGCTCTTGCTGCTCTTCCAGCGCAGGAAGGCGAGGACGGACACGAAGATGCTGGGGAACAGGACGAACCACCACTGTGTGAACGCGGCCGAGATGTCGACCGACACCTGGGTGATCGCCGGAAGGCTCGACGACCCGTTCGCGGGGTTCGGAAACTGCTTGAAGACGCTGACGAAGACAGGGATCACGAACGTCACCAGCGCGATGAGCACACCTCCGGCCACCGTCAGCACGACGATCGGATAGACCATCGCCGACTTGACCTGGCGGCGCAGTGAAGCCTCGCTCTCGAGCTGGTCGGCGACCCGCATCAGCGAGGACTCGAGCAGGCCGCCCGCCTCGCCGGCGCGGGTCATCGAGACGAACAGCGGATTGAACACCTTCGGATGACGCTCGAGCGAATCCGCGAAGGAGAGCCCGGCCTCGACGTCCTTGCGCACCTCCACGATCGTGGCGGCCAGCAGCTTGTTCTCCGTCTGCGCCTCGAGCACGTAGAGCGCCCGCAGGATCGTCATGCCCGACGAGACCATCGTTGACAGCTGGCGCGCCATGACCGCGAGATCCTGGAGCTTGACGCGCTGCATGAAGTCGAGCTTGATCTCCTTCGAGCTGTGCTTGTCGGAGATCTCGAGGACGACCATCCCGCGCGCCTTGAGCTGGTCGGCAACCGCCTGCTTGGATTCGGCCTCGACCTCGCCCCGGGCGCGGCTGCCGCCCATGTCCATGGCCTTGAACACATACGTGCTCATCGCACAGGCCTCCTACGCCGCCAGGGACGTCGCGCCGAGCAGCCGCTTCAGTTCCTGCGGCGTCGACGAGCGTGCCTCGGCCAGGCGCTGGCTGATCGTGCCGGAGCGTACGAGCGTCGCTAGCGCGGTGTCCATCGTCTGCATGCCGGCCGACGCGCCGGTCTGCAGGACCGACGGGATCTGGTGCGTCTTGCCCTCACGGATGAGGTTGCGCACCGCCGGCGTGGGGACGAGCACCTCACAGGCGCACACGCGACCGGACCCGTCGGCGGTCGGCAGCAGCTGCTGCGTCACCACGCCCTGGAGCGCGACCGAGAGCTGGACGCGGATCTGGTCCTGCTGGCCGGCCGGGAAGGCGTCGATGATGCGGTCGATCGTCTGGGCCGTGTCCTGGGTGTGCAAGGTGGCGAACACGAGGTGTCCGGTCTCGGCTGCGGTCAGGGCGGTGCCGATCGTCTCGATGTCGCGCATCTCGCCGACGAGGATGACGTCGGGATCCTGGCGCAGCGCGGCCTTCAGGGCGAGTGAGAAGCTCTGCGCGTCGGCGCCGAGCTCGCGCTGGTTGACGAGGCAGCGCTTGTGAGCGTGCAGGAACTCGATCGGATCCTCGATCGTCATGATGTGCTCGTCGCGCGTCTCGTTGATCTCGTCGATCATCGCCGCGAGCGAGGTGGACTTGCCCGAGCCGGTCGGCCCGGTCACGAGCACGAAGCCGCGTGGCCGACGCGCGAGCTCGTGCACGACCGGCGGCAGCCCGAGCTGATCGACCGTCTTGAGGTCGGCGGGGATCAGTCGCAGGGCGGCACCGATCGAGGCGCGCTGGAAGTACGCGTTGACGCGGAAGCGAGCGAGGCCGGGGATCGAGTAGGCGAAGTCGATCTGCCAATCGGTCTCCAGGCGTTGGCGCTGGTCGTTGCCGATGATCGAGTACACGATCTCCCGCGTCATCGACGGGTCGAGCTTGGGGAAGCCCTCGAGGGGCATCAGGCGGCCGCGGACGCGAATTGTCGGCGGCGCGCCGGGAGTGATGTGCAGGTCCGACGCCTTGCGTTCGACGACCTGTGTGAGAACGTCAGCGAAATCGATCGACATATGCCGTCGCATCGGCCCTCGGCGGGGCGGTCCCCGTGTTCATGGCCCCCCGTTGGACGAAGATACGACGGCTCGGGGGTCGTCGCGCGGCGGTCCAGACGATCGTCGGGTCCTCGACGCGCCGCGGCTAGTTGGTGCCGATGACCCGCGCCACCTCGGCGATCGAGGTGCGGCCCTGCTTGACCTTCACGAGGCCGTCGTCGCGCAGCCGGCGCATCCCCTGGGACACGGCCACCTCGGCGAGCTCCTCGGACGAGCGACGCTCGAGCGCGAGCGCGCGGATCTCGGGCGTGACGAGCATCACCTCGTAGAGGCCGACGCGGCCCTTGTAGCCGGTGCCGCCGCAGCGCCCGCAGCCGACCGGCTCGTAGGCTTCGACGTCGAGGTTGACGGCGTACCCGTTCTCGCGCAGCACGGCGGCCGGCACGATCGCGCGCTGCTTGCACTGCGCGCAGAGCGTGCGCGCGAGCCGCTGAGCCACGACGCAGTGGATCGCCGAGGCGACGAGGAACGGCTCGATGCCCATCTCGGTCAGGCGCGTGATCGCCGACGGCGCGTCGTTGGTGTGCAGCGTCGACAGCACGAGGTGGCCGGTGAGCGCCGACTCGATCGCGATCTGCGCCGTCTCGCGGTCGCGGATCTCGCCGACCATGATGACGTCGGGGTCGGCACGCACCATCGCCCGCAGGCCGGCGGCAAAGGTCAGCCCGGCCTTTGGCGAGACCTGCACCTGGGTGATGCCCTCGACCTGGTACTCGACCGGATCCTCGATCGTGATGATGTTCTTCTCGGGCGTGTTGAGCATGCCGAGCGCCGCGTACAACGACGTCGATTTGCCCGATCCGGTCGGGCCGCTCACCAGCACGGCGCCGTGCGCCTGCCCGATGCCGTGTTCGAAGCGCTCACGCTCGAAGTCCTCGTAGCCGAGCTTGTCCAGCTGCATGATCACGGCCTCCTTGTCGAGGATCCGCATCACGATGCTCTCGCCGTGCACGCTCGGCAGCGTCACGACGCGCAGGTCGACGCGATGCCCGTCGACGGCGAGGCCGAAGCGGCCGTCCTGGGGCAGGCGGCGCTCGGCGATGTCCAGGTCGCCCATGATCTTCACGCGCGAGGTCACACCGGCGGCCATGCGGCGCGGCACGGTGATCGCGTCGTGCAGCACACCGTCGACGCGGAAGCGCACGCGCAGGTCGCGTCCGTCGGGCGACAGGTGGATGTCCGAGGCGTGCTGCTCGACGGCCTGGGCCACGATCTGGTTGACCAGCTTGATGACCGGCGCATCGTCGGCGGACTCGCGTATGTCGACGATCTCCGACCCGCCGGCCGCAGACTGTCCCTCCTCCTCGACGTCGGAGACCACGTCGTCGAGGCGATCGAGACGCCCGATGAGCGCGAGGATGTCATCGGGCGCGGCGACGACCGGGCGCACCTCGTAGCCGGTCATGATCGCGATGTCGTCGACGGCCAGCACGTTCGACGGGTCCGCCATGGCGACGAGCAGCGTGCGCTTGCCCGCGAATCCGATCGGCACGGCCTGGTAGCGCCGGGCCGCCGTGCTCGTCACGAGGTTGGCCGCACCCATCTGTACCTGGTACACGCTGAGGTCGATGTGGTCGAGGCCGTAGCGCTCTGCGAGCGCCCGTGCGAGGCCGTCCTGACTGAGCGCTCCGCTCTCGAGCAGGACGCTCTCGGGCGTGCGATCGGCGATCCGCGCCGTCTCGACCGCGTGCTCGATCTGCTCGCGCGAGACGAGCCCGAGGTCGCCGATGACGTCGGTCAGGAATCGCGCCGAGCCGCCGCGGCGCGAGGGTGGGGTCAGGCCGTCGGCGTTCTGCGGTTCCGGCGCGACCGGCGGACGAGCGATCGCGTCGGGGCCTCTCGGCGTCTCCTCGCCGTCCGGCGGGCCGCCGGGCAGGCGGACGACGCGGGCCAGCTCGCCGTCATTGGCCATCGGGGCCCCCCGCGTCAGCCGTGCATGGCGCCGCGACGCATCGCGTCGAGCGGCGCGGGGCGCCCGGTCCAGTGCTCGAAGCTGAGCGCACCCTGGGCGACGAGGACATCGAGACCGTCGACGACCGACGCTCCGAGATCGCGAGCGAGCTCGACGAGTCGCGTCGGACTGTCGCTGTAAACCAGGTCAACCACATGCAGATATCCACGGAGGTCATCGAGGTTCATACCGATCACCTTGAGGATGTCCACGGCGCTGGACGAATGACCGAGTCCCACCGATGTGCAGTTGATCAGGATGTCCGCCGCGACCGGCGCGGTGACCGCGCGGGCGCCGAGCTCGGCTGCGAGCGCCTCGGCCCGCGCGGTCGTGCGGTTGAGCACCGCGACGTCGCTTGCGCCCCCCGATCGCAGGGCCCACACCGCCGCCCGCGCGCTGCCGCCGGCGCCGAGCACGAGCGCGCTGAGGCCGTACGGCGAGCGTCCGAGGGCGTTGATGATCCCCGGGGCATCGGTGTTGTCGGCCTGCACCGACCCGTCGGGCGAGAAGGTCAGCGTGTTGGCCGCACCGATCGCGCGGGCGGCGTCGCTCGCCGCGTCGGCCAGGGCGAGCGCGGCCTCCTTGTGCGGGATCGTCACGTTCGCGCCGAGGAACCCGGCCGGGCCGAGCGCTCGAACCGTTTCACCGAACAGCTCCGGCGGCACGGGCAGGCGTTGGTAGCGCCAGCCGACCAGGCCCGTCGCGGTGAACGCCGCGGCGTGCATCGCCGGCGAGCGGCTGTGGGCGACCGGCCAGCCGACAACTCCGAGACGCGGCATCACCCGTGGTGGCAGGTGGGAACGCGCCCGTTGTTGGCGGCGAGCGCCGCGTGATACGCCGCGGCAGCGCGATCGAACGCGGCGGCGGTCGAAGCGAACACGAGGTCGCCGCAGCCGTCGGCCCCGTCGACGTAGTACAGGTACGCGGCCGCCGCCGGGTGTGCCGCGGCGTTGAGCGAGGCCATTCCCGGGTTGCCGATCGGGGTGGGCGGCAGACCGATGCGCAGGCGCGTGTTGTACGGCGAGTCGAGCGCGAGCTGGGAATTGGTCAGCGGTGCGTTCCAGTCGTTGAGCGCGTAGCGCAGGGTCGCGTCGATGCCGAGCGGCATCGCGAGGCGCAGTCGGTTGTAGATGACGGCGGCGACCTTGGGTCGATCGGCCGGTAGGTATGCCTCTCGCTCGATCATCGAGGCGACGATGAGCAGCTGATAGAGCGTCAGGTGCAGGTGGTGGGCGGCCCGCCGGTAGGAGGCACCGACGTTCTGCTGGAACGCGATCAGCTGGTCGCCGACGAGCGTGCGCACGTTCACGCCGACGGCGAGGTCGTACGTCGCCGGGAACAGGAATCCCTCGAGGTTTGGCGTGCTCGCCGGCGCCCCGTAGTGGACCGGGTGCAGCAGCCGTGAGCGCACCGAAGCGGCGAGGTAGCTCCCGCTCAGACCGTCGTCGCGCGCCAGGGCTGCGATCTCCACGCGTGAGTCCCCCTCGGGGACGACGACGTTGACGACCGGGGGCGCCGGCGGTGGCTGCGTGAGGACCGCGAGCGCAGCGGAGTAGCTCATCCCCTCGCGCAGCACGTACTGCCCGGAGTGCAGGTCGCCGCGGTCTCCCTGCAGCGAGGCATACAGGTTGAAGAAGAAGCCCGAGGCGACAACACCACGCTTCGCGAGCAGGTCCCCGACCTCACTGGCCCCCGCCCCCCGGGGCACGTCGACGACGACGCGGCCGTGGCCAGATCCCGTGAACGGTTCGAACAGCTCGATGCCGAACCACACCGCGCCGAGGGCGAACACGACGACTATCAGAGCGACGACGCGGCCGGCCGTCATGCGCCGACGCCGAACCGGCATCGACCCGCCACGCATCGGCGCACGGCTCTCGGCCCCCGGCGCGCGTCCGGCCCGCCTTGCCGTCGGGGTCGGCGCGTCCGGATTCTCGGGCAGCGGCTCGTGTCGACCCGGCACGCTCGCGCGGCCATCCGGCCGGGCCTCATCAACGCGCGCTGGCCCCGGCGGGCGGATGTCGTCCAACGCCTCGGGAGGCGCGCCGCCGTCGCCCGTGATCGCACCGCGGCGACGGTCGCGCTCGAGCCGCTCGCGCTCGCGGTCCGCCGCCGTTCGCGGACTGGGGTTCGATTTACCGAAGAACGAAGGCATCTCGCTGACAAGGTGCGCAGCGACGCGTTCGCGCGCACCGCGAGAGCGTCAGCCTAGACGGTCTCCGCGCCAGAGCCTTCGCCCTCGTCACGCCGCTCCCGCGCGGCCAGCCAGCCCTCGAGCAGGTACGCTGCGGCGCGCGAGTCCTCGTCGCTCTGGGCGTCACCGAGGCGCTGCGCCATCCGCGTGGTGAAGCGCTCGTCGTAGAGCTCGACCGGCACGCGGGCTCCCAGGCGCGCCGCGAGCCGCTCGGCGAACGCGCGCGTCTCCCGCGTCTGATCGGTGTCGCCGCCGGACAGCGAGAGCGGAAGACCGACGACCACGCGATCGACCTCCAGGTCCCGAACGAGCTCGACCAACCGGGTCGTGCCGCGGCGCGTGGCCGGCCGTGGCACCGCGGAGATCGGCGTGGCGATCGTGCCGGTCGGATCGCTCAGCGCGCACCCACAGCGGGCGCTTCCGTAGTCGAGCGCCAGCACCCGCATGGTCTCGCGGTCCCCGGCGGATCAGCCGCCGAGCTGATCGGTGACGGCGTCTCGAGCGGCCGCGATCGCCTCGTCGAGTCGTGACGGGTCACGGCCGCCGGCCTGGGCCATCGTGTCGCGGCCGCCTCCCCCACCGCCGGTGATCTCGGCCGCGAGCTTGACGATCGCTCCGGCGCGGACGCCGCGCTGCACGATTCCTGGGGCGACGCTGGCAACGAGGTGCACACGGCCGTCGGACGCCGTGCCGAGCACGATGACTCCGTCGCCGAGCTGGCCCTTTACCCGATCGGCGAGGTCGAGCAGCGCCTTGGCGTCGGACACGTCGACGGTAGCGACGAGCACCGGCACCCCGCCGACATCGTGCGCCTGGGCGGCGAGCGCCGCCGGGTCGACGCCGTTGGCGCTGGCCGCCGCCGTACGCAGGCGCCGCTCGAGCTCGCGCCGCTCGCGCTCGTGCTCGCGGGCCACCTCGGGCGCCTGCTCGGGCTTCGCGCGCAGCGCCTCGCTGACCTCGCGCAGCAGGTCGTCGTGATGGCGCAGCAGCCCGACCCCGGCGGGCCCGGTGACGGCCTCGATGCGGCGGACGTTCGCCGCGCTCGAGGTCTCGCTCAGCACGCGCAGCAGGCCGATCTCGGCCGTCGAGGAGACGTGCGTGCCGCCGCACAACTCGCGCGAGTAATGGCCGTCGCCGATCTGCACCATGCGCACCTCGTCGCCGTACTTCTCCCCGAAGAGCGCCATCGCCCCAAGGCGCTTGGCCTCCTCGAGCGTCGTCGAGATCGGGCGGACCGGGTCGTTGCGCAGGATCCATTCGTTGACCTGGTCCTCGACGTCGCGGAGCTCCTCGGGGCTGAGCGCCTCGCCGTGGCTGAAGTCGAAACGCAGCTTGTCGGGCCCCACGTAGGAGCCGGCCTGACGCACGTGCGTGCCGAGGCGTTGACGCAGGGCCGCGTGCAGCAGGTGCGTCGCCGTGTGGTTGGCCTCGGTCGCGTGCCGCGCGGCGTGATCAACCCGCGCCACGACGCGCTCGCCGGGCAGCAGCTCGCCCCGCTCGACGACGACCTCGAGCGCCTGGTCGTCGCCGAGGCGGTGGACGCCGGCCACGAGCGCCTCACAGTCACCGTGCTCGCACTCGATCGTGCCGACGTCGGAGACCTGACCGCCCCCGGCGGCGTAGAACGGTGACTCGCTCAACTTGACGAGCACCCGCGATGGGTCACCCGCCCCGGCGCCCTCGACGACGAGCGGCTCGACCGCGCCGACCGTGGTCGCCTGACTCTCGGTCTCATAGCCGGTGAACGTCGTGGGCTCGGCGTGCTCGGCGAACTCGCGCACCCGCTCACGGGTGTCCGCCGGCGCTCCGGCGCCCGAGGATCCGGCGGCGCGGGCGCGGGCGCGCTGCTCCTCCATCAGCTCGGAGAAGCCGGCCTCCTGCACCTCGAGCCCGTGTTCGGCGAGCAGCTCCTTGGTCAGGTCGAACGGGAAGCCGTAGGTGTCATGCAGCGTGAAGGCGTCGTGCGCGCTCACCTGCGTCGCGCCCGCGGCTTGGGCGCGCTCGATGAGCTCGCCGAGCTGGCGGGTTCCCTGCTCGAGCGTGCGACCGAAGCTCTCCTCCTCGGTCGCCAACCACTTGCGGATCGGGTCGCGCTGCTCGTGCAGCTCGGGATAGGCGCCGCCCATGATCGCTTCGACCACAGCGGCGTAGCGCGGGAGGAACCCCGGCGCCAGCCCGAGCGATCGTCCCTGCTGGATGGCGCGGCGCATGATCCGGCGCAGTACGTAGCCGCGCTCCTCGTTCGACGGCACGACGCCGTCAGCGACGAGAAACGAGGCGCCGCGCGAGTGGTCGGCAAGGATCCGCAGGGCGCGGTCGGTCGCGAAGTCCTCGCCGTAGCGGCGCCCCGACAGCTGCTCGCCGAGCTCGATGAGCGGACGGAACTGGTCGGTCTCGAACACGGACGGCACGCCTTGCAACACCGCCGCCAGCCGGTTGAGCCCGAGGCCGGTGTCGATGTTCTTGGCCGGCAGCGGCTCGAGGTGATTGATCGGGTCCTGGTTGAACTGCATGAACACGAGGTTCCAGTACTCCAGGAAGCGTTCGTTGTCCCCGCCCGGCAGATCCTCGGCCGCGCCGAACTCCAGGCCGCGATCGAAGTACAGCTCCGAGCACGGGCCGCACGGGCCGGTCGGCCCGGCCTGCCAGAAGTTCTCCGAGCGCGGGCACGCGACGATCCGCTCGCGGGGCATGCCGACGGACAGCCACGCCTCGATCGCCTCCTCGTCGGGCCCGATGCCGAGCTCGTCGTCGCCCTCGAACACGGTGACCCAGATGTCCTCGGGCGAGAGTCCGAAGCCTTCCTGTGAGAGCTGCCAGGCGTACTCGACCGCGCCCGCCTTGAAGTAGTCCCCGACGGAGAAGTTCCCGAGCATCTCGAAGATCGTCAGGTGGCGGCTCGTCATGCCCACCTGGTCGATATCGACGGTGCGGAACACCTTCTGGCAAGAGGTCAGACGCGGGCTCGGCGGCGTCTGGAGTCCGAGGAAGTACGGCTTGAGCGGCAGCATGCCGGCGACCGTGAACAGCACCGACCGATCGCTGGGCGGCGGCACGAGCGGCGCCGAGGGCAGCCGCACGTGGCCGCGCTCCTCGAAGAAGCGCAGATAGGTCTCGCGAATCTCGTCGGACGTCACGACGGGTGATCTTAGGGCGTGCGGGTTGGGCACGCCGGTGGTGGCCGGCGAGGCGAGGCGTGCTCGATTGCGCGCGCCCAGCGCAACGTGCGGCACACTCGCACCAGTCCGCTGACCCGCGCGGCGCAACCACGGCCGCGGCCCGCCGTCAGGACCGCGCGCCCGGACCGCCCCGCGGCCATGCCGCGATCGTGCCGTGCCCGACGATCAGGTCGCCCGCCATCAGACAGGCCAGCTGTCCCGGCGCGACGCCCTCCATCGGCTCGTCGAGCGCGACGGCCAGGCGCGCGTGGCGGCCGGCTCTGGCCGGCTCGGCAAGCCGTCCGGCGAGGGCGCGGTGACGGTAGCGCAAGCGCACGCGATCGACGTTGGCGCTATCGCGGTGCAGCGTCGCGTCGCGCAGCAGCACCCGCGCCGTGGCGAGGCGCTCCCGCGGCCCCACCGTCACGGCGTTTCGCGCGGCATCGGTGGCGAGCACGTATAAGGGCTCTCCACCCCCCACCCCCAGCCCGCGCCGCTGGCCGACCGTGTATCGATGGTGACCGCGGTGCTCGCCGATCGTGCGTCCATCCTCGCCGAGGATCGGTCCCGTCCGCTCGCCAAGCCCGCCATGACGCGCCAGGAACGCCTCCCGGCCCACGCCGGCCAGGAAGCACAGGTCCTGCGAGTCGCGCTTGTCGGCCACCGGCAGCCCGCGCGCCGCCGCCAGCTCTCGGACCTGCGGCTTGGTCAGCTCGCCGAGCGGGAAGCGAAGGCGCCCGAGCGACTGCGGGGACAGTCCGGCCAGCATGTACGTCTGGTCCTTCGCCGCGTCGGCGGCAAGGCGCAGCAGCGGCGGCGCGTCGTCGCTGACGCGGGCGTAGTGTCCGGTGGCCAACCACGGCGCTCCCAGTCGCGATGCGAGCTCGAGCATCGCGTCGAGGCGCACCTGCCCGTTGCAGCGCACGCACGGGTTGGGGGTCAGGCCCGCCGCGTGGTCTTCGAGCCACGGCCGCACGACGCCGGCCGCGAACTCCGCCCGCAGATCGATCGACAGGTGCGCCAGGCCGAGCCCATGGGCGACCGCGCGCGCGCCGCGCACCGCCGCGGCCGAGCAGCAGCTGCGCTCGGCGTCGTTGGCCGGGTCGGCCCACAGCTCGAGCGTCACCGCGACGGCCTCGCCGCCGTCGTCGGCCACGAGCAGGGCGGCGACGGCGCTGTCCACGCCGCCGCTCATCGCCACCGCAGTGCGAGCCGCCGCCGGGGCGAGCGCGGCGTCGTGACGTGCCGCGGCGCCGAGCGCGCGGTGCAGCGCATCCGCGGCCAGCTCGGCGGCGTGGCGCTTGGCCGCGCTCAGGCCCCCGAGCTCGCCGGCGATCTCGGGCGCTCCGACGCGTGCGACGTCGAGCAGTCGGCGCCCGCGGGCCAGCGCCACGGCGGCGCTGCCGGCGGCGACCGCCGCGCCACAGCCGCTCGCGTCGAAGCCGGCATCGGCGATCGCGCCGGTCGGACTCTGCCGGTCCACCTCGACGGTGACGCGCACGATGTCGCCACACGCCGCGCCGCCGGCCGCGCCGGTATGACCGCCTGCCGGGCGATGCCCGCGCGCCAGCGGGCGCTGCAGGTGCTCCTCGAAGCGCTCGGCATCCATCGCCGACGAGTGTAGGCGGCCGCCGACGCGCCGGCCAGTCGCGCGACCGTCAGCGTGCGCTGGGCGCGACGCAGTCGGTCAGCCCATACGTGAGCGCCATCTGCGCGGCGCGATCATCGTTGATCTCGGCGCTCAGCACGAGGTTGTGAGCGGCGTACGCGTTCCCGGCGGCGCTCGCCGACACGTAGCCGGCGAACTGCTTCTGGGAGCGGAGCTCCAACGCCCACATGTTGCGCACGAAGGCCCGGTCGGCCGGCGGTGGCTGGACGCGCGCGATCTGCACAACAAGGGCCGAGTCGATGGCCTCGACGGCCTGCAGCAGCTGGGACAGGGACTCCCCGGGCGTGACGACGAACGTGGCCCGCGCATGGTTGTTCGCGCGAGCGCACGCCGCATTCACCTTGGCGAGGTAGGCGACTCGGCTGGTGCCCGGCGCGTATGAGGTCAGCTTGGGCGTCTGCACGGCGCCGGCTCCGCCGGCCGCGATGTCGTTGACGTACTGCCGCAGATCGGATGGGTCCTGCAGATCGGTGATCGATTGGATGTCCTTGCCGCGCATGAGCAGCAGCGTCGGGGTTTCGAGCACCTGCGAGGCAGTGACGATCGTGCCGTAGTTGGGCACCTGGGCCGCTGTCGCGAAGTGCACGACGAGTGAGCCATGCGGCTTCGTGAGCTTGAGAAGCGCGCTGTGCAGCGCCCGGTCATCGACGCCGAGCGGATTCCAGAACAGCAGCGCCACCGTCTTGCCGTCCGCGAGCTCGTTCTTGATCGCCACGGCCGGACTCGCGGCGGGGGCGTGAGCGCCCGGCGTCGTGTTCGTCGCGCCGTGCGAGGCAGCGGTAGAGCCGGCGGCGGTCCCGGCGTGGGTGGCGCTGGCGGCAGAGGTGCTCGCACCGGCAGAGGTGGACGGCGCGGCGCCGCTCGCGGTGGCCGGCTGACCCGCCGGCGCACCGTGGGCCGTAGTGCTCGTCGACCCCGAGCTCGTGGGCGCGGGCGCCTGCGAGGACGATGCGGCGGCTGAGTTGCGTTCGAGCTGGTTTGCGTTGGCCTGCGAGGTCGCGACGGCGCCGTTCGCCTTGTTGACGGCACGCGCGAGACCGCCGAGACCGCCGGGCAGCGAGCTGCCCTGAGGCTGAGAGGTCGCGGTGGGTGCCGGGGCCGGCGCCGGCGCCGGCGCGGGCGGCGAGGAGCTGCTCTGCGAGTGTGGCCGCAGGGCAAGGAACCAGAGCGCGCCGAGCACGAGCACGGCGAGCATCGCGAGCTGAACGGGACGCGAGACTTGGGACATCGCTCACCACGTCGGCAGCGCGCCTGCTCACACTTGAGCGCGGCGGGGAGCGCCTGGACACTTTGGGTGTGTTTGCGCGCGTTTGCCCGATCGGGCGCCGGGGCGTCAAGTGACGGTCGAGCGCAGCGCGAGCTCGCGCAGCTGCGCGGCGTCGACGGGTGCGGGAGCGCCGGTGAGCGGATCGGCGCCCGAGGCTGTCTTCGGGAAGGCGATCACGTCGCGGATCGACTCCTGCCCGAGCATGATCGCGACCGTCCGGTCGATCCCCATCGCGATCCCCCCGAGGGGCGGCGCGCCGTAGCGGAGAGCGTCGAGCAGGAACCCGAAGCGCGCCTGCGCCTCGTCCTCGCCGATCCCGATCGCCTGCAACACCGCGCGCTGCAGGTCCGGATCGTGGATACGGATCGACCCGCCGCCGAGCTCCCAGCCGTCGACGACGAGGTCATACGCGCGCGACATGAGCGCCCCGGGATCATCGAAGGAGGGAAGGCTCGCGTCGGGCGACAGCACCGGCGAGGTGAATGGGTGGTGCAGCGGATCCCAGCGCCGCTCGGTCTCGTTGAAGCCGAACAACGGGAAGTCAACGATCCACAGGGCGTCGTGGCGCCCGGCCGGAATGACGCCGA
Source organism: uncultured Solirubrobacterales bacterium (assembly GCA_963819075.1). Classification (GTDB taxonomy): domain Bacteria; phylum Actinomycetota; class Thermoleophilia; order Solirubrobacterales; family Solirubrobacteraceae; genus CAVQBJ01. Next base: position 238,355 of record CAWFUP010000005.1, on the reverse strand, counting down.
ACTGCGCGCCGAGGTGCTGGCGTAGCGCGCCGAGCGCCTCGGGCGCGATGCTCGCACGGTCGGCGACGAACAGCAGCAGATCGCCCTCGTGCGCGTCGAGCGCCGCGTTGACCGCGGCGGCCTGCTCCTCGCTGAAGAACTTGGCCAGGTTCGATCCCCACGCGCCACCGGCCTGGATGGGGATCGGCGCAACGGCCTTGGCGCCGTGGCGACGAACGACGTCGTTGAGGCCGTCGAGCTCGGAGCGCGACATCGCCGCGCCGGGTGCGCCGGCGTTCAGGGCGCGCACGGCGCCGCCGGCCTCGATGACCGATTCGAACACCTTGAACTGCGATCCCCGCACGACCTCGGACACGTCGCGGATCTCCAGGCCGAAGCGGGTGTCCGGTCGGTCTGAGCCGAAGCGCAGCATCGCCTCCGCGTAGGACATGCGCGGCCACGGTGGCGCCGCCACCGCGAAGTCGCCGGTCGCGAACACGGCGGCCATGACGCCCTCGGTGAGCTCGATGACATCGTCTTCATCGACAAAGGACATCTCCACGTCCAGCTGGGTGAACTCGGGCTGGCGATCGGCGCGCAGATCCTCATCGCGGAAGCAACGCGCGATTTGGAAATAGCGCTCAAACCCGCCGATCATCAGCAGCTCCTTGAACAGCTGCGGCGACTGCGGCAGCGCGTAGAAGGAACCGGGTGAGAGCCGGCTCGGGACAAGGAAGTCGCGGGCGCCCTCGGGCGTCGACCGCGTCAGCACGGGCGTCTCGATCTCGAGGAAGTCGCGGTCGTCGAGGAAGCGGCGGATGACGGCGACCGCCTCGTGGCGCAGGATGATCCCGTCGCGCATCGACTCGCGGCGTAGGTCGAGCGGGCGGTGGCGCAGCCGCAGCAGCTCGTCGACGGCGACCTCCTCGTCGATCGGGAACGGGGGCGTCTCGGCCTCGGCCAGCGCGGTCAGCGCGCTCACGGCGATCTCGATCTCGCCTGTCGGAAGGTTCGGGTTGACGTTCTCGGGGTCGCGGCGCAGCACCGGTCCGCGAGCGCTCAGGACGTGCTCGGAGCGCAGCCGGTGGGCGGCGGCGTGGGCCTCGACCTCCTCGGGGTGGAACACGAGCTGCACGATCCCCGAGCGGTCGCGCAGATCGATGAACACGACGCCGCCGTGATCGCGGCGGCGGTGGACCCAGCCCGCGACGCGCACCTCCTCGTCGACCTCGGCGGTGCCGACGTCGCCGCACCAGTGGTCGCGGTAGCCGTTTGCGCGGGGCGGTCGCTTCACAGGACCCTGCGCCCGCGCAGGAGCGCATGCACGACGGCGTCGTTGGCGAGCGTCTCCTCGTCGCCGCCCTCGCGATCGCGTAGCTGCGTATGCGTGTCGCCCACGATGGCAACGTATCGTGCGCCGAGGCGCTCTGCCTGCTTGGCCTGCCCCTTGCGCGAGCGTCCGGCCAGTTCGAGCTGGGCAGAGAACCCGGCGAGGCGCGCCTCGCGGACGATCGTGAAGGCGGCGGTGCGCGCGGTCCCCGGCGCACCGTCCCCCTCGTGTGCGGCGGCGTACAGGTCGACGGGGGGTGACGGGGCGGCCGGCAGCGAGCCGGCCGACAGGAGGATGCGCTCGACCCCCGCGGCCCAGCCGATGCCCGGTGTGGGCGCTCCGCCGAGCTCCTGCACGAGCCCGTCGTAGCGGCCCCCGCCCGCCACGCCGCTCTGCGCGCCGAGCGCGTCGGAGGTGAACTCGAACAGTGTGCGCGTGTAGTAGTCGAGGCCGCGCACGAGCGTCGTGTCGACCTCGTAGCCGATCTCGGCGGCGTCGAGCAGCGCCCGCACCTCGGCGAAGTGGGCGGCGTCGTCGTCGTTGAGGTAATCGAGCAGCCGCGGGGCGCCGACCATCACCTCGCGCGTCGACGGGTCGTCGGAGTCGAACGCGCGCAACGGGTTCAGCTCGATCCGGTCGCGCACCTCGGGCGCGAGGCGGTCCAGGTTGGCCCGCAGGTACGCTTGCAGCTCGACGCGGTACTCGGCGCGGCTGGCGGGGTCGCCGAGACTGGCCAGGCGCAGCCGCAGGCCGCGCGTGCCGAGGTCGTCGAGCAGCGTTTGCAGGAGCACGATCGACTCGGCGTCGAGCGCGGGATCGGCGGAGCCGAGCGCCTCGACCCCGACCTGCCAGAACTGGCGGTAGCGGCCGGCCTGGGCGCGCTCGTGACGGAAGAAGCTCGACAGGTACCAGAGCTTCACCGGCTGGGCCAGCTTGTGCATTCCGTGCTCGACGTAGGCGCGACAGACCGGCGCGGTCCCCTCCGGGCGCAGCGTGTACGAGTGATCGCCGACGGTGAACGAATACATCTCCTTCTGCACGATGTCGGTCGACGCGCCGACGCCGCGAGCGAAGAGCTCGGTCGCCTCGAACGTCGGTGTCTCGATGCGCTCGTAGCCGGCGGCCTCGAGGATCTCGCGCGCGCGACGCTCCAGCGCGGCGCGCGCCGCGGCCTGATCGGGCAGCACGTCGTACGTGCCGCGGGGCGCCTGGATGCGCGCGCTCAAGTGCCGCTGCGGCCCGGACCGGCTGAGGCGCGCAGCTCGGACAGGAACGGATTGGTGTCGAGCTCGCGCCCGAGCGTCGTGATGCCCATGTGCCCCGGATAGACCGTCGTCTCGCCGGGGTAGGCCGTGACGAGCCGGCCGATCGACTCCTCGAGCACGTTCCAGTCGCCGCCGGGCAGGTCCACGCGTCCCACCGAGCCCTGGAAGAGGACGTCGCCCGAGAAGAGCGCAAGCTCGTCGGCGACCGCGTAGGTGACGTGCCCGGGGCTGTGACCGGGCGTGAACACCACGTCGAACTGCAGTCCCGCGAGCGACAGCTGCTCGCCGCCCTCGACCGTGTGGTCCGCCTCGTAGCTGTCGAACGGCCCGAAGCCGGGGAACGGCACATAGCTCATGATGTCGGCGAGCACCGGGCGCTCGATGACCGGGCAGTACACCGGTGCTCCGGTTGCTGTGGCGACGGGCGCCACCGCACCGACGTGATCGAAGTGGCAGTGGGTGATGAGGATCGCCTCGATCTCCACGCCGAGGTCCTCGATCGCGCTCAGTAGGCGCGGCGCCTCGTCGCCCGGATCGACGATCACCGCGCGCGTGGCGTCGCGGTCGGTGCGCACGACGTAGGCGTTCTCCTGCACCGGGCCGACGGTGAAGCTGCGCACATCGAGCGCGCTCATGCCTTCACCTTGCCTGCCGCCTTCTGGCGCTGGCGACGGTCGTAGAGGAACTTGTCGGTGTAGTAGCCGATGCCGGTGTACGCGCCGAGCACGATCGGGAAGAAGAACAGGAAGCGGCTTCCGCCCTTGATGAACAGCCCCGCGACGACGAGGAGCGCGAGCGTGGCGATCGCGGCCCGCGTGAACGCGCTGCCCCACGACGGCGGACGGTCCCGCCGCGGAACCTTCTCTTTGTCCTTGCCGCCCGTCGACCCACGCCCCGTCCGACCGCGCGCCTCGATGACTCCCGCCGCGTTGCCGCGATGCTTGGTCTGGCGCTTTCGCTTCGTCTGGGCCATGCCTACAAGCCTAGTGCCTCTTCGATGACGTGGGCTCGTGCGTCATCGAGGAACGGCACCTCGGCTGGGAAGCCAATGAGCGCCGCGCGCGGCACGAGCCCGACGATCTCGGCGGCGGCGATCTCGGCGTGCGCCGCGACAGCGGCCACGACGCGCGCGAGCGGGACCTCGATCGGGTCCTCGACGTTCATCGACACCTGTGCGACGCCGCCCCGCGCATCGAGCGGGAGCCCGAGCGCCCGCACCCCGGGCAGGCCCTCGGCGCCCCCTTCGCGGATCCGCGCGGCGATCGACCGCGCCGTGGCGAGGTTCGCGGGCGGAGCGAGCTCGAGATTGAATGCGGCGAGCGGAGGACGCGCGGAGACGAGCGTGACGCCGCCCGTCGGGTGTGCCGCACGCGGGCCGAAGTCCGGCCGCAACTCGCCGCTACGCAGTCGTTCGGCCAGGACGGCCGGTCCGCCGCGGCGCAGCTCGGCGCGCGTACGGCCGCCAGCCAGGGCGCCGTAGAGGAGCACCGGCAGGCCGAGCTCCTCCCCGAGTCGATCGCCGACCAGCAGCGCCTCGGCGCAGGCCGCCCCGCGGCCGTCGTGGTCGAGGTGCACGATCGGGACGACATCGAGGGCGCCCACGAGCGGATGCAGGCCGCGCGGCGCGCCGAGGTCGACCCGTCGCAGCGTCTCGGCGGCGCCGCTCAGGAGCGCCGAGGCCAGCTCGCCCGGCGACCCGACGAGCGTGAACACGGAGCGATGGTGGTCGGCGTCGGCGTGCTCGTCGAGCAGCCGCGCCCCGTGCGTGGCGAAGGCCGCGCCGATCGCGGCGACGGCCGAGGGCTCTCGTCCCTCGGACACGTTCGGTACGGCCAGGAGCTGCGCGCGGGTCACGCGCGGATCAGATCACCAAACGGCCTCGCGCGTCGGCCCAACGCCCGTCCACCGCGCGCATTCCTCCTCATCGTGCGCCCGACGCAGGCCGACACCGATCGGGAGGCCCGCCGCGCGCGAGATCGCGCCGACTGGCCGCCTGCCGCCAGGGAAGGATCACCCATTGGGCCTGTCGTCCGTCGCCCCCCGCCGTACTGCCGCCGCCGTTGTCACCGTCGCGATCTGCCTGTTCGGAGTCGAGCTGGCGAGTGATGCGAGCGCGCACGCGGCGGGCAAGCGTACGGCCCGCACGACGCGCCGCGCGCCGAAGTCGCACCCCATCGCCCGGCCGGCCGACCCCGTGGCGAGCGGCATCGGTCCCTGCCCGGACGTGAACCTGATGCCGTCGGCGAGCAACACCGCCCGCATCGTGCGCTCGACGTTATGCCTCATCAACTCACAGCGGCGTCATTTCGGACTCGTTCCGCTCGTCGAGGACACGCGCCTCGACCACGCCGCGCAGGCGCACTCGGACGACATGGTCGCGCATGGCTACTTCGACCACGTCAGTCCGAGCGGCAGCACGCCCGAGGGCCGGTTGACGGCCGTCGGCTACCTGACCGGCAACGTCGGCTACGAGGTCGGCGAGAACATTGCCTGGGGCACGCTCAACCTCGGGACTCCCGGGAGCATCGTGACCGCCTGGATGAATTCGCCCGATCACCGCGCGAACATCCTCCGAGCCGTCTTCCGTCAGACGGGCATCGGCGTCAGCCCGGCCGCGCCCGGCAGCGTCGGAGCAGGCGGGGCGGGCGCGACCTACACCCAGGACTTCGGCGTCATCACCGGCGGGTAGCGGTCGGCGTCCGGCGCCGCGCTAGGCCTGCGTGCGGTTGCGCGTCGTGTTCGCCGCTCGGATCGAGATGGCGGCACTGTCGGAGGCCTGCTGCCACACGCCAGCCTGCTCGGCGAGCTCGTCGGCCAGCCGCTCCATGCGCTGAGCAGTGTCGCTCCCGGGAACCCCGTGCTCACGGGTGATGACCCGGATGAACGCCGCGGCGTCCATCAGCGTGCCCGCGCCCTCGGACAGCATCACATCGGTGGCCAGCCGCTGTAGCCGCTCGGCCACCGCGCCGGCCTCGCTGGCGGCGAGATCGTGGAACAAGTCATCGACGGTGACCCGTTCCTGCTCGATCACTCTGGCCTCGTTGTGTGGACTGTCGCTCATCGTGCGCTCCGGTACGGTCGTCTCTCGTACGCGTTCGGCGTTACTGCCTATCGCTATAGACCCGAATACGGCCAAATCGATTCCCTCGTTCACCGAGATATAACGCCCGCTCAACTCACCGGACAGAATTTCGGACGCGATCTCGCCGTTTCGGCGGATGACGCCGCGCTGAGCGCGTCACCTTCGGGGCCGCCGACCCCGCTCTCCCGGCGCCTTGGCGCGCGGCGCGCGGCAGGCCAACCGCCCTGCGAGGCCCTACACTGCCACTCCCCCGCCGGAGTAGCTCAGTCGGTTAGAGCAGCGGAATCATAATCCGCGTGTCGGGGGTTCGAGTCCCTCCTCCGGCATCAGAAAGGACCTGGAAATGCGGTGCTTTCTAGATCTCACCCTCCCCGGTCAGGCTCTCAGATTTCCCCACAGATTTCCCCAGCGGCCCGCTGCGGGGGCGTCGGGGCCAAAGAGGGCGGGCCCTGGGACAGTCGGCGCCCGGCCGTTCCTGGCACCCTAATCGCGCCCAATGTCGACACCGACGCCGCCACAAAACGCCGATGAATAGCCGGCGCGGTTCCACGTCAGATCCGGAGGTCGCTGCGGCCAGCCGATTGCTCACGGCAACGGACCTGGCTGAGCGGTGGCAAGTGCCGAGGTCGTGGGTGTACGACGCAACGCGACGCGGACATCTACCGGCGGTACGCCTCGGTCGGTACCGCCGGTTTCGCCTCGAGGCGATCGAGCAGTTTGAAGCTCAAGGCGGTACGGCAACCTGACGATTCGACTGCTGGGCCGAGAGCGATGTACGTGGGACCGTGCAGGCTGCCGTCGTCGAAGGGTTGGCCGTCATCGGCGAGGTGGCCGTCGCGGATCAGATGGGGCTCGTAGCGGAACCAGCGGCCGTCCTGGCAGCGCCACGGGTGTGTCGGCTCCCTGGGCTGGGACTCGCGGACGAGAAAGCCACGATCGTCTCGCAGGTTGTGCCTGGTCATCAACGTTGGACGATGGCGCGGGGCCGGCCGCCTCATGGGCCCACCGGGTCCCGGACGGCCGTCGGCTGGCTGGGGAGGGCGGCTCGGGACCCAGCTAGAGGGCCGGTGGTCGGCATCCGCAACGGGTTCGTGAACCGCCGGTTTCCAGGGGAAACGGAATCGGGCGGCCACGCTTTGACCGCTAGCAGCGGAAAAAACAGGGCGAAAAGCGCTCATCACAACCAGGGTGCCCGATACCGTCTGGTTAAGCAGTAAGGGCCGGCTGGAACCGGCCCTCACCAAACGAAAACCAACCCGGTAAGGAAGGACTCTCGTTGTGAGTACGACGGTAACAGACACGACAGCACATGACCAGACAGGACGTGACGGGTCATGAAATGGCTCGTCGTCCTAGAGGTAGTGGCTGCGGTGGCGAGCATCGCTGACGCAGCCGTGCACGTCCTCGGGTAGACAGCGCGGCGGCCCCTGCTGGGGCCGCCCACCGAGCTGTGTCCAGAGGGTCGCCGGGGTGCTCACTTGTCAGATGTCGCGGTGGTCGACGCAGCGGGGTGGGTTGCCGGCGACGAGTCGGCTATGTCGAGGTTCAGGGTCGCCGATGAGGGGTCCAGGTACATGAGTGCCACGCAGTCGGCGCAGCGGGGGTGGTAGGAGCAGGGTGGGTCGCCAAGGTCGGTGCAGTCGCATAGCTCGCCGGCGCCCGCTATCGGACAGCGGATGCCCCGCCAGTTAGACGCCGGCGGCGCTCGCGACCGGGCCGGCGGTCCCCAGCAGCCCGTCACCGTGGAGACGCTCCGCGATCTGCACCGCGTTCAGCGCGGCGCCCTTGCGCAGATTGTCGCCGACGATCCAGAGGTTGAGGCACCTGGCCTTGCCGAGGTCGCGCCTGATGCGCCCGACGAACACGTCATCCTTGCCGGTGGCGTCCACCGCCAGCGGGTAGATGCGCTCAAGTGGCGCGTCCATGAGCGTCACGCCCTCCGCGCTGCGCAGAAGTTCCCGGCAGTCCTCGACGGAGAGCTCCTCCGCCGTCTCGATGCGCACGGATTCGGAGTGGCAGGTGATCACCGGAACGCGCACGCACGTGGCCGTAATGGGCAATTCGGCCTCGTCGGTGATGCCGAAGATCTTGCGGGTCTCCTGCATGATCTTGATCTCCTCGGTGGTGTAGCCCTCGTCCTCCGCTCGGAAGGTCTCGACCTGGGGCACGACGTTGAAGGCGATCTGGTGGGGGTACACGTGCGGCGTGACCGTCTTGTGGTTGAGCGCCGCCTGCGTCTGCTCGCAAAGCTCGGTGATCGCCTGGCGCCCAGTCCCGGAGACCGACTGGTAGGTCGACACGACAATCTCCGTGAGACCGGCTGCCTCGCGGATGGGGTTCAGGGCGACGACGAGCTGCATCGTCGAGCAGTTCGGGCTGGAGATGATGCGGCGCTTCAGCCGCGACAGCTCGCCCGGGTTGACCTCCGGGACGACCAGCGACACGCCGGGCTCCATCCGCCAGGAGCTGCTCTTGTCGATGACGATTGCGCCTGCCTGCTCGAAGCGCGGCGCCCATTCCCGGCTCACGCCGCCGCCGGCGGAGGAGAACACCAGGTCGAAGCCCTCGACCGCCTCTTCGGTCAGCCGCTGGCAGGCCAGCTGTTCGCCCGCGAAGCTCACGGGCGTACCCTCGGAGCGTTCGCTGGCGAACGGCACGAGTTCCCGGATCGGGAGGTTGTCGCGCTCGGCGAGGATCTCGAGCACCGTGCTTCCGACTGCGCCTGTCGCGCCGACAACGGCAACCCTGTATGCGTGCATTGGATGACCCATCCTCGACTTTGATCCTGACTAAGAGATTGACGTTCTGGAGGGGCTGAAAATTCCGAGCGCGAAAGATCGCCGACAGCGCGTCCCGCGGGAGGCGGCCCGCTGCGGCCCATCACCGGGATCCATCGTCACCACAGGCCCGGTACTAAAGCAGTTGCGTCTCATCCAGGTGCGCGTCATGCGTGCGGATAGCCTCCTCCAACCCGGTAACACCACCGCGGGCGCTGACGGCGGAAGCCTAAACCACCGCGCTCGCGAGATGTTGCGGTTTTGCTGCTGACCCAGCCGTAAACGTACACGTTCATAGAGGCCTGTGCAATGTGGCGCGCCGCTCTTGGTAGCGACGAGTAGGTTCGCCATCAGCCGTCCGTCCTCCTCCCCGCCGCCACCACAGCCAGAGCGAGGCGGGCGATCTCGCGGGCCCGCGCCCGCCCCGGCGCGGGCTGGGCCGACGTGATGACGGCCGTCCGCGGATCCGAAGGGTCGAGAACGACGCGGGAGACCGTCGTTGAGTGAGAGCGCGCGGCCTCGAGCGCGGGGTCTGCGTCGGCGTCAACGCGCTGATGAGAGACGTCGGCGACGATCAGACTCTCGAGCTCGGCACGGTCGACGGCGTCCGAGAACTCAAGGGTGGTGGTCAGCAGCGTGGCGATCCTGGCGGGGTGCAGGGAGACCCCCGTCCACGTCACCGGCACTCCCGTCAGCTCCCGTATCTCCTGAGTGACTTCCTCGTCTAGCCCGTCGTCGAACGTGGCCCGGTGCTCGGACCCGTCGATTGGCGCGAACCCGACGCCGGCGGCCTGCAGCACAGCCCGCTGCGGCCTCAGGGCGCGCGCGGAGGCGACCAGCCGCGCACCGTGGATCGCCGGCCATCGAGGCAGCGAGAGCCGGGGTGCCGCGTCCGCGATGGGCTTGTCGTACACGCCCGCGAGAGCGATCTCACTCGTGCTCGCGATTTCCGCTGCCTCGACGATCGTCAGGTCGAATTCGTGTGGCACATCCGCGCCCGACCGGCCGGTGAGGTCAATCGCCACGCGTATCCTCTGCGCCTCGGCGATGGCGAGGGCGGCGTCCGCATCCGGAACGCAGCGAGCCGCCGCGCCTAGCAGCGCCAGGGCGTCGACCACTTCGGCACAGGCACCGTCGGCGCAAATGCAGAGAACTTCGTCTCGTTCGATCATCATCCGGTCCAGCGCGGAACTCGTCGTCGCAGCGATGCGAACGGGGCCGGCAGTCTGGTTTGGCAAGGGTAGCTCCGATTCCTGGACGAAGGCTGAGAGCGGGGGGAAACCCGCACGGGGCCGGCGTGCACGCGGGCGGCGGGCGAGCCCCGCAAGGACGCGGCGCAACCGTCGCCCGCCGAGAGGGCGTGGGCGGGTCGAGGCGCGTCGCGTGGGGTTCCCCCATGTCCCGGCCGCAGGCCTTCAAGCGTTGCTCGGACGGCCGCGTGGCAACGATCGCAATCGGTGTGGGCGCAGCGCTGCTCAGGATCGTCCGTCTACCTTCACGCGCGCTCTCGAGCTCGCGAGAGGCAATGACCTGCCTGCGGCCGAAAGGCTGCCACCTCCGGGTGCCTGGAGCAGATTGTCGCCGAGCGCGAGATAGACGTCGGCTCGGCCCCGCGAGACCCCCCAGCATCCGCGACCCAGGCTGTGTCGCGCGGCCCCTGGCCAGCGCGAGAGCGTGTCGGTAAGCGTGGCCGTCCCCAATGTCCAGAATTGCCGACGCCAAGCACACGCCAGTGTGGGACGTCGCGTGGCCTGACCCTGGAGGATCGGTCCGACCCTTGTGAGAGTTTCTCGCGCCCTGGATTATGGGCGAGGAAGGAACTCCACGATGAAGCGACGCAGGCACACGCCGGAGCAGATCATCCGCAAGTTGCGGGAGGCCGAGCGGATGCTCGGCGAGGGCAAGACGATCGCGGAGGCCGCGAAGGAGTTGGGGATCAGCGAGCAGACGTTTCATCGCTGGCGGGCGCAGTACGGTGGGATGAAGGCCGATGACGCGAAGCGCCTGAAGGAGCTCGAGCGTGAGAACCGGTCGTTGAAGGCGATCGTCGCCGACCAGGCGCTCGAGAACCGGGCGTTGAAGGAGGTTGCGCGGGGAAACTGGTGAGCCCAGCCCGCCGGCGTCAGGCGGTCGCGATGCTTCGCGACCGCCTCGGCGTCAGCGAGCGCTGGGCATGCCGGGTGACGGGGCAGCATCGCTCGACCGAGCGGTACGAGCCCACGCGCGCCGACGATGACGCGGCGTTGCGCGCGGATCTGCGCAAGATCTCAGTGGAGCGGCCGCGGTGGGGGTATCGTCGTGCGCATCACCGGCTGCGCGGGGAGGGCTGGGAGGTGAACCGCAAGCGGGTGCAGCGCCTGTGGCGCGAGGAGGGGCTGCGGGTGCCGCAGCGCAAGCGCAAGCGTCGGCGGTTGGGCGAGTCGACGGTACCCGCTGAGCGGTTGCGGGCCGAGCGGCCGAACCAGGTGTGGGCGTTCGACTTTCAGTTCGATCAGACCGCCGATGGTCGGGCGTTGAAGTTGATGAACATCGTCGATGAGTTCACGCGCGAGGCGCTCGTGATGCGGGTCGAGCGCAGCGTCGACGCCGACCGCACGGTGAGCGAGCTGGAGCGGCTCGTCGCCGAGCGTGGCGCTCCGGAGCACCTGAGGATGGACAACGGCCCGGAGATGACCGCCCACGCGCTCAAGGACTGGTGTCACTTCTCGAAGACCGGGACCGTGTACATCGATCCCGGTTCGCCGTGGCAGAACCCGTTCGTCGAGTCGTTCCACTCCCGCGTCCGCGACGAGCTCTTGGACGTTGAGGAGTTCGCCTGCCTGCTCGAGGCGCGCGTCGTGATCGAGGACTGGCGCGAGGACTACAACACGTTATGCCGACGTCGGCATAAGTGGTTCTATGCCGACGTTCGGGTTATGCCGATGTGGGGTTGGGATCGCGGTGCGGGCGCGGGGATCGGCCGGTTGAGGTCGGCATAATCCGGCGCTGCTGACCGTGGTGCACGCTCGTCTCTCGCGTAATCGAGAGAGGAGTCGCTGATGAGCGATGTGTCGCGGGTGAGGGTTGTCGGTCCGCTTGAATCGTTCGCCGCTGGGTTTGCCACAGAGTTGGTCGCGAAGGGGTACGCGTCGCAGCCGGCTGCGCAGCAGCTGCGGTTGATGGCCCATGTGAGTCGTTGGTTGGCGGCTGAGGGCAGGCAGGCGGCGGCGCTGAACGCGGTCACGGTCGAGGCATTCGTCGGCTCGCGCCGCGCGGCTGGCTACTCGAATCACTTGACCAGCGACGCGTTGCGGCCGTTGTTGGGATATCTGCGGGGTCTCGGCGTCGTCGCCGAGAGGGAGGTGCTCGTGCCCGTCGGGCCGGTCGAGGTCGCGCTTGGGGACTTCCGACGGTATCTGTTGGTCGAGCGGGGTCTGAGTGTCGTCACCTCGCGCGTGTATGTCGACGCGGTCCGACCGTTCCTCGCGGGGCGGGTATCGCTCGATGGGCGGCGTGTTGATCTGGAGGGTCTTCGTGCGGCGGATGTGATGGCGTTCGTCGTTGGGCTTTGCCCGACGCAGTCGCGTGGTGCCGCCAAGCAGACGACGACGGCGTTGCGCTCGCTGCTGGTCTATCTGCATGTCACCGGTGTGATCGGACGGCCGTTGGCCGGTGCAGTGCCGTCCGTGGCGGGATGGCGGCTGGCCGGGTTACCGAAGGGGCTCGAGCCAGACCAGGTTCAGGCGTTGTTGGCCTCGTGTGACCGGGGCACGGTGACCGGTCGCCGCGACTTCGCGATCCTGACGACGCTGCTGCGGCTCGGCGTGCGAGCCGGCGAGGTCGCCGCGCTCTCGCTGGACGATGTGAACTGGCGTGCGGGCGAGATCGTTGTCCGCGGCAAGGGCGACCGGCGTGAGCGGCTTCCGTTGCCTGCGGATGTCGGCCAGGCGATCGCTGACTACCTGCACGATCGACGGACGCAGCGTGCGGAGCGTGCGCTGTTCGTTCGTGTCAAAGCTCCTCAGGGCGCGTTGACGAGCACCGCGGTGAGCAGCGTCGTGGCCGCCGGTGCCCGCAGGGCTGGCCTCGGGACCGTCGGCGCGCATCGCCTGCGCCATACCGTCGCGGCGCAGATGCTGCGCGCTGGCGCTTCGTTGCCGGAGATCGGCCAGGTGCTCCGCCATCAGCACATGTCCACGACAGCGATCTACGCCAAGATCGACCGCGAAGCGCTGCGAGAAATCGCCAGGCCGTGGCCAGGAGCACGAGCATGAGCTCGCTGCACCTAGCCGTCGACGACTACCTGGCGATGCGCCGCGCGCTGGGCTTCAAGCTCGACCGCGAGGCGACGCTGCTGCCGCGGTTCGCGGACTTCGTCCATGACCGCGGCGAGCGGCACGTGAGCACCGATGCCGCTGTGGCCTGGGCAACGCTGCCGACGGGAAGCGCAGCGTGGTGGGCGAGCCGGCTTCAGATCGTCCGAGGGTTCGCTGAGGGCGTCAGATCTTCTGTGTAAGCGCTTAGGGTGATTATATCAGTGAGGGCTTGTGGTGTATTGGTGTGAATGTCAGATTGCGGTGTCGGGGAGCCGGTCGCCGAAGTGGATGCGGAAGGCGACCAGGGCGGAGCTCCAGTTGTAGGTGTGGCGCCATTTGCGTTGCGCGCGGTCGATTGCCAGGTAGAGCAGTTTGCGGGCCGAGTCTTCGTTGGGGAAGCTGCCGCGGGTCTTGATGATCTTGCGGATCTGGCGATTGAGCGCCTCGATCGTGTTGGTGGTGTAGACGACGCGGCGCAGGTCGGGCGGGAAGGCCAGGAATGGCACGATGCGTTCCCAGTGCTCGATCCAGCTGGCGGAGATCATCGGGTAGCGCTCGTCCCAGGTCTCGGCGAAGCGCTCGAGCTCGGTCTCGGCGTGGTCGCGGTCCACGGCGGTATAGATCCGCTTGAGGTCCGCGGCGACCTTCTTCTTGTCGCGGTAGGGCACGAACCGAAGACTCGAGCGGACCTGATGGACCAGGCACGTCTGCACCCACGTCTGGGGGAAGACAGCCTCGATCGCCTCCGGGAATCCCGTGAGGCCGTCCACGCAGCACACCAGCACGTCGCCGACGCCGCGCTGTTTGAGCTCGGTGAGGACCTGAAGCCAGAACTTCGCGCCCTCGGTGCGCTGAAACCAGATTCCCAGCACGTCGCGCTCGCCCTCGCAGTTGACGCCGATCGCCAGGTAGCAGGAGAAGTTCCGCACGGCCTGGCCGTCGCGGATCTTGATGACCAGGGCGTCGAGGTAGACGATCGGGTAGATCTGCTCCAGCGGGCGGGTCTGCCAGGCCTTGGCGTCATCCAGGACCGCGGCGGTGACGCGGCTGACGGTGTCGCGCCCGACGCCGGGCCCATACAGGTCGGCCATGTAGGTCTCGATCTCCCGCGTGGTCATCCCGCCGGCGTACAGCGCGATGATCTTCTCGTCCAGGCCGGCCAGGCGCCGCTGGTTCTTCTTGACGATCTGCGGCTCAAACGTGCCCTGACGATCGCGGGGTGCGGCGATCCGCACCGGCCCGTGGTCGGTCAGAAGCGTCTTGGGGGGCGCGCCGTTGCGGGCGTTGCCCGCGCCCCCCGGCGGGGCCTGCCCGGGCTCATAGCCCAGATGCTCGGTCAGCTCGGTTTCCATCGCGCGCTCGACCAACCGCCGCGTCAGATCGCCCAACAGGCCGCCCGGGCCCAGAATCTCGGCCTCGCCGCGCCGGCCGGCCAGCAGCTGATCCATCATCGCGTCGGTCAGCTGCTCACGCACATCCTCGGGCAACTCGCCGATCGGCAACCCCGCGCGGGCGCGCTCCAACGCCTCATCAACGAGCTCTTGCCGTAGCCCGCGCTGACGCTTGCGGTGACTCTGAGGGGGCGGCGACTCGCCTAGCGGCTCGCCGCCGCCATCCCGATCAAGGGAAAACACATCATCAATGATCTTCTTGTCTTGGATAGAAGGCATGACGCTTCCTTTCGATCACGCCCTACACAGATCCTCTGACACTCCCGGTTCGCTTCCTACATGCATTCGATCGATCCCGTCAACGAGATCCCCGCCATCGATCTGCTGCCACGGGCGTCGCATCGCGCGACGCCATATCTCTACAGCCCGGAACAGATCGACGCCCTGATCGCCGCTGCCGGGACGCTGCGCACACCGCTTCGCGTCGCGACGATGCAGACGCTGCTCGGATTGCTCGCGGTCACGGGGATGCGGCTCGGCGAGGTGGTTGGACTTGACCGCGACGACTTCGATGCCCGCAACGGGTTCCTGCTGGTTCGCGGCGCGAAGTTCGGCAAGTCACGCGAGCTGGCGCTGCACCCCAGCACCGTGGCAGCGGTGCAGCGCTACCTGCGACGAGCAGACCGGCCGCCGCCTGCAGATCGCACGACCGCGCTACTGATCACGATCGTCGGCACCCGGCTGAGCACCAAGGATGTCCAGCGCACCTTCGCAACGCTCAGACACCGTGCCGGAATCGGGGCTCGATCACCATCCCGCCAGCCCAGGCTTCACGACATCCGCCACAGCTTCGCGGTCGCGACCGTCCTCGACGCCTACCGAACAGATGACGATGCTGGTCGCCGGCTGGCGCTGCTGGCGACCTATCTCGGCCACGTCAACCCGGCCTCGACCTATTGGTATCTGTCGGCCGCCCCGGAGCTCATGCAACACGCCGCCGAGCGGTTGGCACGCCACCCGGGGGATCAATCGTGAGCGCCCTGGCCCCGACCCTCCAAGCGTTCTTCACCGACCGTTTGATTGATCAACGCCACGCCAGCCAGCACACGATCGCCGCCTACCGCGACACGATCCGTCTGCTGTTGCGCTTCGCCGCCGAACATGCCGGCACGCCGCCCAGCGACCTGGACATCAGCGATCTCGACGCGCCGCTGATCGGCGCGTTCCTCGATCACCTCGAGCACGAGCGTGGCAACAGCGCCCGCACCCGCAACGCCAGACTCGCGGCGATCCGCTCGCTGTTCCGTTACGCGGCGCTCAAGCATCCCGAGCACGCCGCCACGATCCAACGGGTCCTCTCGATTCCCCCCAAACGGTTCGAGCGGGCACTGGTCAGCTTCCTCACCGAGCCCGAACTCGACGCGCTGCTGGACGCTCCCGACCGCGCGACTTGGACCGGTCGGCGCGACCATGCCCTGATCCTCCTCGCCGCCCAAACCGGGCTCCGCGCGTCCGAGCTGATTGGACTCTCACGCTCCGACCTGCACCTCGGACACGGCGCCCACGTCAACTGCCTCGGAAAAGGACGAAAGCAACGAATCACACCGCTAACCGCCAGCACCGTGACCACCCTGCGCGAATGGCTGCACGAGCGCCAAGGCGAGCCCAGCGACCCGCTGTTCCCCACCCGCGCCGGGACCACCCTCAGCCGAGACGCCCTCGAACACCGCCTCGCCAAACACGCCACCACCGCCACCCAGCAGTGCCCGCAGCTTCACGCCAAGCGGATCACCGCGCACGTGCTGCGTCACACCGCCGCGATGCGGCTCCTGCAAGCCGGAGTCGATACATCGGTGATCGCGCTCTGGCTCGGCCACGAGCAAGCCGAAACGACACAGATCTACCTCCACGCCGACCTCGCCCTCAAAGAGCAGGCCATCGCCAGAACCCAACCCCTCGATGTCACCCCCGGCCGCTACCGCCCGCCCGACACGCTCCTCGCGTTTCTCGAAGCACTGTGATTATGCCGACCTCAACCGGCCGATCCCCGCGCCCGCACCGCGATCCCAACCCCACATCGGCATAACCCGAACGTCGGCATAGAACACGTGCAGGCCGCACAGCTCGCTCGGCATGCGCGCCCCGGCAGTGTTCGCTGCTGAGTGGACCGCCGCGGACGACACCGCGCTGGCGGCCTGACCGGCCGTGGGGATACCGGCGCGGCACGCGCCCCGCGGCCATCGCCACTCGGCACTCGCTACGCTCGCGCCTTCGTGACGACGGCCGCGGGGAACCCTCAAGCGCTGCCGTGTCCGTCCGGCCAGAGCGCTACCTTCCGGGCGTCACATCCACCACCCTCTCACTCGTGGTGGACCGACAAACGGGGTCCGGTCATCGGCGGGAGTGCGAAGCGCGCGTGCTCCCTGTGTGGCGAAGACTTGTCGGAGTGTGAGCACCTTCCCGGAACTGCGTACATGGTGCCGGGCGGTCCTGGTCCTCTCGGGTGGTGCCGTGTTTGTCTGCAGCCGGAGTGCGAGCACTCTCCGGAAGAGCTGTATCGCGCTTCGGTCGTATCGACGATCCAGGAGCTGGACGTTGACGAGATCAGCCTCGTGACCAAGCCGAAGCAGCCGGAGGCCCGGATACTCAAGATGAGCGTGTCGACTGCTGACCTTCAATCGGCTCTCGGGGACGAGTTCGTGCCAGGCATGGAAGTGAGTTGCGACAAGTGCCTCACTCCTTGTGAGGGCTTGACTAAGCACGAGCCAGCCTTCGGTCACTAGCGCGAATCCCGGTCGTGGCTAGTCGCAGGTGAGCCGGGCCGCATTCGCCGCGGTCTCCGTGGAACCCGGTCCGGCACGTTGACGATCGGTTTGCCACGCAGAGCAATCGCCGTCGCGGTCAACGTACTCACGCCTGCTTCGGCGACTGAGGACCCGCGACGATGACTCGGGCGCCGTTGGCTTCGCACCCGGAATGCCGGCGCCGCTGGATCGTCGCCGAAGCGGACGCGAGACGCCCGCCACGCCGACGACGAACGCGATCGTCCGACGCTGAGACCGGCGGCGCTCGCTTGTGCAGCGTGATCGTGCCGAGGCTCAACCGGCGTGCTTGACCTTCGTCCCATATGGCGACGTCGCGCGCGGCGGACAGCATCGCCTCGGCGATGAAGGCGGCGGCCTGTTCCTGCGGCCCTCTACAGCAAGCGTTTGCCGGCGTCGATGTTGAGGACATGTCGGATAGCGATGCGGGCGGAGAGCGCGACCACACCAGCGCGTACGGCGACCGATGTCACGGTCGGGGCTATCGGCGAACGGTGGTGCTGTGTTTGGGCTGCGCTGTGATCGCCTGGCTGGTGGTCGGCCGCCCGCTGAGCGGTTCGCTCAGGGAGGTCTGTCTGCACCTTGGTATCGGCGCCGTCGTGGTGGTCCTGGGCTACGTGTGGCTGGCGAGATGGCCCGGCGTGCAATGGAATGGCCGCGGCGTGCTTCTGGTCTACGCGTTTCGCTGGCACCGTGTCGCCTGGTGCGATGTGGATCGGCTGGAATGGAAGCGTCCCGGGTCGATGGCGCAATGCCTGGTGCTCCACACCAGGCGTGGGAAGGCCCTTCGAGTGCCCACGATCCTTCTCGTGGACGGAAGCGACTGGTACTCGCGTTTCTGGGAGTCAAACCTGCTGCGACACAGCACCAACAGTGACCACCCGCCCGATGCGATGGCCGTGCTGACCGGCGCGCTCGAGCGGAGGCGTCGATCCGAACCCGCGAACTGGATGTCTGATGACTAAGTGCCCGGATCCACCGATCCGCTGGGTCGGAGGGCGTGGTACCGGCCGCTGGGGGCGCTGATCGGTGGTCGGCGCCGGTTGCCGGCGTCGATCGTTGGTCGAGGTGGGCGCTGGATGGCTGCGGGCGGGGATTTGGTCGTGTCGCGCGCTGCGATGATCGCGCTCGGCGAGCGAGCGGCCTGCTGCACGGTTGGTGAGGTGCCGGGTGCCGCTGCTCAGGCGGCGGGGAGCGCGCGTATCCTCGCGAGCGCGCTGATGTAGTCGCCGTGCCAGGGCCAGCGGGCGGGGAGATGCAAGGTCCAGGAGCGGCCGTGACGGGTCAGGCGCCCGGCGATTGTGATCAGTCGCCGGCGTAGGGTTCGGGCGGCGCGGACGGTGGTGGCTGGTAGTCCGATCAGTTGTGTCCATCTGAGCAGGTTGTGCGCGAGCGCGCCGAGCACGGTCCAGGCGCCGTTGGCGTTGAACTCGCCGGAGGGGAAGTGAACAAGCGCCTGGTCCTTGAGATCGGCGATCACCTGTTCAACGACGCGTGATCGCGATGCTCGGCCTCCACGAGTGTGAGCTCGTCGGTGCGGTTGGTGACGAACGCGAAGTGTCGCCAGTCGGGCCACAACTGCGCTTGGGAGCCGACCAGTCGGGTGCGGCGGACGATCAGCCGCCGGGCGCCGTAGGTGGTCTGGGCGATCTGCGCCTCACCTTCCTGGGGGTACTCGATCGTCTGCCACGCGTTCTCCTCGATCGCCTCAACAGCCTTGCGGATGCTGGGGATCATCCGCACCCCGATCGAGTACTCCCAGCCGGCCTGCTCCAAGCGCTTGAACACCTTGACGTTCCAGAACCCCGAATCGGCGCGCAGCAACTTCACCCCGCCGGCGCCGGCGCGAGCGACGCGAGCGATCAACTCGTCTGTGAAACGCAGCATTCCCTTCTGCGTGTTCGCCGATCCCTTGCGCAGGCGGATGTGCAGCACCTCACGGGTATCCGCGCGCGTGGCCAGAATCGGGTGATAGCCGAGCAGTTTGGTGTACCCGTAAGCGGCGCCCTGCTTCAATCGGCCGCACACCTCCCCGACGAAGCTGTCGACATCGATCACCAGCCGCCGGTCGCCGGGACCAGCGCCAGCCCTCCAGGCGCGCACCAGTGCCTCCCCGAGCAGCGCATCGAGCTGACGGACATGCCCGAAAGTGAACGCGCGTAGAAACGTTCCCAACGTCGACGGGGCCGGGATCCAGCCACCCAGCAGCCGGCGCGTGCGTCCCGCCCGCAACACCTCGCAGTCATCGATGCTGTCCGCGCCCAGCACCATCGCGAAGACCACCGCCATCACCTTGCGCCCAGCGTTCGCGGCACCCGGCCGATCCCGACGCAGCCGCACCAGCCGCCCCGCCAACGCCTCGATCCCCAGCCGCCCCGCGAGCGTCGCGACCAGCATCACCCCCGCGTCCGAGACCGCCCGCTCGTCATCGAACTTGACCCGCAGACCGTCCAGTCCGACCGGCTCGTCAACATGCACCACGAAGGTGACCTCCTGTCCGCAGGCCCCGGCTGCTCCAATCAGCCGCTAAAGCCCTGCACAGGAGGTCATTCTTGTAGCCGTTCAGTCGTTTGGGCTGTGGGGCTGCGGGGTCAGAGGAGAGCGGGGAGGGCACCGCCGGTTTGGTTGGTGGTGAGCAGGTCGCGCAGGTAGGCGAGTAGGGAGCGGTGTTGGAGGCGGCAGGTGACCGATGCGGAGAGGGAGCGTTCGGTGAACCGTTCGCCGTCATCGGATTGGTTGCCGTGGGACAGTTTGCGGTGGATGACCGGTCCGCGGAGCGATCGTTCCGCGGCGTTGTTGGTTGGGGTGATGCCCGGGATCGTGATGAAGGTCCAGAGCGCGGGCCAGAGCTTCAGGAGGTTGTTCGCGAACCGGCGGAACAGGCGGTGGCGTTTGCTGCCGTTGGTGGCATGCTCGAGTAGCTTGCGCAGCTCGTTCTGGATGGGTGTCATCTCGGCGGCGAGCCGGTCGCGGTCGTGATGCTCGCCGAACGCGTGCCAAACATCAAACAGTCGGCGGGTGAGCTGAAGGCCGCCTTCTCCGAACTCCTTCTGGGCGGCCAGGCCTTCGCTGTGGAACCGGAAATCGCGCTGCAGGTGTGACCAACAGGCTTGTCGTTGCTCAGGGTCCAGCAGATCGTATGCCCACCAGCGATCCGAGGTCACGATCCCCGCAAAGTCGGGGCCGAGCAGCTCTTGCAGCCGGTCGCGGTGGCGGTCCTCGGCGATCTGGAAGATCGCGGCGTGCTCGGTCGCGGCGGTCCACATCGTGCGGTTCTCGCCGGCCAGGTACCAGCCGGTCTCGTCGACGTTGATCGCGCCGGAGCCCAGCACCTCGCTCGTCAGGCGCTCGTGCGGACCGGCGAGCAGCCCGCTGGTGCGCTGGCAGATCGCATCGATCGCGCCGACCGAGACCCGAACCCCGAACAGCTCGAAGAGCAGCTCGCTCATGTCCCGCCGCGAGATCCGGTTACGGGCCGTCAACGCCACGACCGCAGCCTGCAACGCCGGACCAAACGCGGACTCGCCCACGACCCCGAGCGTCGCTCGAGTCCGCTTGCGGCATCCGCGGCACCGCAGCCGGTGGGTGCGATGCTCGGTGTACACGACCGTGGTTGGTGGCAGCTCGGCAACCTGGTGGCGTCCCGGCCCGTGACGCGGGACCTTCTCAGCATCGGTGAACTCCCGCCCGCACCCCGAGCACTCCTCCGGATAATGATCAACGATCTCACTCACCTGATCCTCACCCAGCAGCTCCCGCCCCGCGCCCGGGTGACCGGGCTGACCGCCAGCCTCACGCTTCTTCCCGTCCTTCTTGAGCAGCTCCTTGGCCTTCTCCCGCGCCTCCGCTCGACGCTGCTGACGCGTCTTCGGCGCGTCCGTCGAGGGCGCCAAGGAACTGTTACGCGAACTCGCGGCCGTCTTCTGCTCGACCGCGCGCAACCGCCGCTCCAACCCCATCAAGAACTCAACGCACGCCTCACGCCCCAAGTCATAAATCGCCTCAGCCTCAGACCGCTGCACACCAACCAGATTCGCCGCCCCGCCGACGGCACCTCGTTATGGAAAGCCCAAACGACTGAACGGCTACTCATTCTTCTTCCAGGACCAGACGGAACCGACCCACCGACCCGGTGGAGCCAGGCCTAAGGCCGAAGCCCAGGCCGACGCGGCCTGCCGCAACGCTGAGGAGGTCCGGAACCCGGTCGGGGACGGCGGCGTCTGGGTGACGGTACGCGAGCATCCTGGACGATGGGCGGTCGAGCGTCGGCTACCGAGGCCGTTGCGCCCACACGATCAGCTGGTGGACAGGCTCATTCGATTGTGGATTTGGCCGTGGGGCAGAGAGTAGGTCCGCGGCAGCGCGGCCCTGCCGCGGTGGCAACCGTCTCGCCGGCGATCACTTTCCCCTCCAGAGTTGCCTCGAAGCTCGCGAGCGCATCGGCGACGTAAGAGTTGCTGACACCCGGGGGGCGCGGCGTCTCCGCCCTCCACCCTCTGGTTAGGATCGCCGTGTGGAGATTCCTAGCTCACTTCCAGAGCAGGCGCCGTTTGATCGAGCGGCGCTGGCCAGCGCCGTCGCCGATATCGGGCTCACCGAGCAGGCGGAGCGCATCGCCTATGAGGTCGCCCAGTTCGGCATTCGCCTCAAGCCAACCGACGAGCCCACCGGCAGCCGCATTGGTGGAGGGGCCCTGCTGCCTGCCGGTGTCAACTGGCCTCGTAACGCCGAGGGGCAAGCGTTGAGCTTCCTCGCTGCCCTCAGGCTTGCCGAGCTGCCGAACAACGGGGTGCTGCCCGCTGACGGATGGCTGCTGTTCTTTGCCGATATCCGAGATCACGGCGGTTGGTGGATCGAATCGCCGGAGAACGTCGAAGGCGCGCCGACGCGAGTGCTCTATGTGCCAGCTGGGGTCGAGCTGCTCACCGCCGAGTCACCGGATCCTTCTCTTCACGTTCTTGTCTGCCAACACGTGCTCGGCGTGCGCCAGCTCAGCCTGCCCACCGACCATGAGACGCCGCAGTGGCTTGGCCTCGACGGCGACGCGGTCGACGTCTATGACGAGATCGCTGGGATCCTGCGCTATGGCAACGAGGCGCTCGACTTCACGCGAGGCACTCACTGGGTGCTCGGCGCCCTCGTCAACGTGCAGGGCCACCCGGTCAAGGAAGACACCGTGCTCCTTCTTCACTTGAGCTTCGACGAGAAGCTTGACTTCCTCTACCTTGACGATGGGGCAATACAGTTTCGGATTCCCGCGGCGGCACTCGCCGCTGCCGAGTGGTCGGCCGTCTACGCCGAATCGGACTCCTGCTAGAGCTCCCGTGAGGCCTGAGCCGGGAGTGGTGCCCGCTCAGCAGCGCCCTCTACGGGCGGACCGAACGCATGGCTTCCGCTCAATCTGGACGTTCCGCCTACCGCGGCGCGGACGACCGCCTTGCTCCCCCTGCCACCTGCGCCTCGCGCGATCGCATCGGCGCCGACGGATTGGCGGCTCCCGCGACTCCGGCGGACGCATAGTCGAGGAGCGGATGGCGTGGCTTGCGCGCACAATCCGATGCGCCGATCCAAGCGCCGATGGGCTCGCTCGGACAGCGAAGCGCGTGGTTGGGGGCGTGGGTCGGGGCCGCCATGGGCCTGGCGCTCCTTGCGGCAAGCGGATCGGCCGCTCCCGAGAGTATGCATCTCACCTTCGGCGCCTGGCGTGGGCTCAATCGCCTGTACTCCAAGGGGCCGCCGAGCACGGTCCGCGGCTGCGCGAAGCGCGCGGGTGAGCCGTCCGCTGATCCGGAGGTCGGGGGAGTCCAGGGGCTGTGCATCGATGAGGTCGAAGTCGCGGACTGGATCGACCGTTTCGTGCGGGGATGCCTCGGGATCCAGGAGGGCGGACCCGGGGCCACGGAGGCCTCCTGCCGGGCCGACATCGCCGGCGTCGATTCGAGCGCGGCGGCGAGCGCTGCGTGGGACGGCTGGTTTGCTGCGCGCCTGGGCGCCGGCGGCTGCCGCACGATTTTCTCCCTACAGGCCGTGTCGGCGCGCCGGCTCGCCGCAGCGGGTCGACCACTCGTGCATGCCCTCGGCTCGCCGACGTCGAGCAACACCGCCCTCAACCGGGCCCTCCACGAATGGCTGAGCGCCCTTCATTCTGGTGACCACGAAACGCCTGCACAGAAGCGCACCGTCCGCGCCGAGTTCGACGCCTGCCGCCCGCCGGGCGGCTGAGCGCCTTGCTCACAACGACGCCCCAACGCAACTCTGGCTCGGGCCCCGAGCGATGGCCGGGTGGCGGCGGCCGGTGACGCCCGCGGTGTCGCCGAAGGAGCCGTCGGCGAAGTCGCCGACCTCGCGATTCCTTTCGTGGCGGCGCGCTCGTCCGACCTCGACCGCTGCTAACGCTCGCAGCGTCGCCATTCCGGTCGTGCCGATCGTCGTGGCGCCGGCGATCGCGTTCGTGGCGAAGCGCTCGCCCGGGTCGCTGGCGGTTTGAGCGATCGAGGTGTCGCCGAAGCGGTCGCGCGCTTCGCCCAGGCCGAGGGACGAAAGGAGTCGTCCGCCCCGCGAGGCCGAACGCACCCCACGACGGGCTCGCTCCGCGCACGCCGGCACTATCACCCCGATCCGGGATCTCACCCAACCTGGCTGTGAATGTGCTCGACATCGATCTCCTCTTAATCGATGCCTACCAGACGGCCGGACACTCTTGCGTCGACGACGCGACGACATCAGGATGAGCCAAAGGGAACGATATTCGCGCCTAGGTTGTAGAGGCCGCGTGGCGGCGGCTCCGTACTCTGGCCGCCTATGGTGACGCCGAACCGGGCGTAGTAGCCCGAGGGATAGGTTTTTGTCCAGTATGAACTTTCGACTGCCGGGTAGTTCGTGGGCCCGGCCTTCCACCCGTTCCTGGCCGCGAGGTGTGCGTAGAATCCAAATACGCCGGCGACGGGTAGTGACGAGGTGAACTCCGACGTGACGTTGATGATGCCACGCCACATGTGGTAGGAGCTGTCCCACCATGCCGGCTGGACCTGAAGCGCTCCGTCCAGTTGGGTGTGGGGTGGCGGCGCACCGTTGACGAGTGGTGTGGGGTAGCGCCGAGAGTCTGGGGGGAGCGCGGTGACGACGGGGTCATGCTCGAGGGTGTGCAGTCGAGCGTTGCCGGGATCGCCCCCGCCGGGCGTTCCGCAGCCGGCCAGGGCGATAGCGAGGGACGCTATGGCGGCGATGGCGCAGAGCGCTCGGCGCGTGATGCGCGTGGGCTGCATGCGGGAGGGTATCGGCGCGTCTGCCGGTCAGTTTGAGCCGTCATCACGCATCAGCCAGCCATGCAGGGCTCGCCTGCTACACACCCGAGCGTCGACTGCGCGAGTGCACCCCGCTATCACTTAGCGGACGATCGTTTTCGTCCGGTAGCCGGCGCGGACCCCGCGATCGCCTTGGCGACGCCTCGGTCGTGCCATTCGTCGACGCCGGGCGAGCGCTTCGCCACGAACGCAATCATCTGAGCGGCGCCGGTGCGGACGATGCCTACGGCGACGCCTCGATCACGCCCCTCGCCGGCGCCGGACGTGTGCACGGCCACTACGCCGATCGTCAGTGCGGACCCGGTACGGACGATGCCCATGGCGACCACCCGGGTGCGCGGGCCGTGACGGTCGGATGCCTGGCAGCGCGGTCGTTTGGCCGCAAGGGATGGTCGAACGCACCGTCTAGCTTGACGAGACTTGCGCGCGACCGCGGGGCCGGCGAGCTGGCCGGACCGCGCCTGGGCCAGCGATCCCCGAGAGGCATGTCTCGATGATCTGCTGCGGAAGCTCGGGTCCGAGCTCGTCCGGGGCAGTGAGCGCGCGAGCGTGAAGTGGACCGAGCATGAGCTCGAGCACGAGCCGCGGGTCGCTCCCCGGTGCGAGCTCGCCGCGCTCGATCCCGCGCTCGACGATCACGGCCGCCCGGCTCAGGCGCTGCGTCCAATAGGCGCTGCGCATCGGAGCGTCGTCAGGGCCCTGCCAGCCCATCACCACCTCCGCGAAGATCCGGCCGAGCGGCGAGGCGAGCAACTCGCGCACGCCCTCCAGCAGCGCGGCCGCGTCGCCGCGGAAGCTGCCCGTGTCCGGGATCGGCAAGGCCACTTCGGCCTGATCGAGCAGCACATCCACAAGCAGCTTGTCGAGATCGCCGAACCGACGGTACACCGAGCTGGCGGCTACGCCGGCGCGCGCCGCCACCGCGGGGATCGTGACGCCGGCGCGGCCATGCTCGAGCAGCAGTTCAACTGTCGCGCTGACGATCGCTTCGCGCACCCGGGCGCTGCGGCCTCCGGTGCGTCGGCGGGGCGGTGGGGCGTTCGTCACCCGCCGAAGGTTAACGCAAGCAGCCTTGCATTAGGTCGGGGACCGGGCTAGGCTAAACGCCAACCACATTGCCTTAAACCGAGAGGACCGACTCATGCTCAGGCGCCTCGCCGTGACGTTGCTCGCCCAGACCGGCCTTACCGACCACGCCGCCCGGCGTCTCGGCGTCGCGCCTTTCCTGCCGGCTGTGTTCGTCCCGCGCTACGCCGGTCTGGGCGGCCTCTCCGTGCAGCGCCTCGAGGCGGACCTGCGCGGGATCCGCTCCTTCGCCGACAAGGACTGGTGCGAGCGCTGGGGCGCACTCGCCGCCGAGCAGGAGGCGCAAGCCGACCGCGATGAGCGCGAGGGACGCACCGAGGCGTGCACGGCAGCCCTACGCGCCGCGCTCGCCTACCACTCCGCCGGGGCTTTCCCGGGAACGACCCCCGGACGACTGCGCGCCTACCACGAGGCCCGCCGGGTCTTCCAGCGCCTCCTCGACCGCGACGATCACCGGTGGGAGACGATGACGATCGAGACCCCCGAACATCCGGTCCAGGGCCTGCTCTCGCTGCCGACGCATCCCGGCCCGCATCCGCTTGTGATCATCATCAACGGCCTGGAGGGGACGACGCCCGAGACCGTACAGCGACTCCCGGCAAGCGCGCGCCATCAGCTCGCCGTCTTCGCCATGGAGATGCCGGGCACGTACGCGAGCCCCACACCGATCTCGCCCGATTCCGCACGGATCTTCGACGCGGTCATCGAGGCGCTCGCGCGTCATCCCGCGATCGACGAGCGCGCGATCGGTCTCATCGGCGTGAGCTTCAGCGGCTACTGGGCGGCCCGCCTGGCCGCGGGCAACCACCGCCTCGCCTGCGTGATATCCGACGGCCCGCCGCTGCGGCACAGCTTCTCGCGACTCTCCGCCTTCGGCAAGCCGCAGATCATCATCGAGGCGCTACGCCACGTCACCGGCGCCCGCAACGTGGTCGCCCTCGCCCTCGCCTCGCGCGCCCTCGCCGCCGAGCTGCGCGGCGCCTACGAGCAGATCCGCGTGCCGCTACTGGTCGTCAACGGCGACCGAGACTCGCTCTGCGACGTACGCGACTCGATCGAGCTGGCGGCGAGCGCGCCACAGGGCCTGCTCAAGCTATACGCCGGTGCCGAGCATTGCGCGATGGAACGCCGCGCGGAGGCCGCCACGTTCGAGCTGGACTGGATGCGCGGCCACCTGCAGCGCGCTCAGTCGTCCGAGAGCGCGCCCCGGGCGATCTCGAATCCCGAAAGTCCCTCAGCCGCGTTGGACGTGAGGTCGCCCATGAGCGCCGACCCGGGCGACGTCCTCAGCGCCGCCACGGTCGCGCCTTCCGGGTGAGCCGGCGAATCGCCGAGCGCGAAGACGCCCTATCGCACCCTGATCGCACGAGACCTGTCGCCTGGCAGAAACCCAAGACCGCCACCGCTTCCGTTTCGTCGCGAGGCTGTCGGAATACCGGTGCTGTCTGGTGGGTTAAGAGACTTGGGCTATGGCTCGAGATTTCGATTCCCCTGAGCGCGGTCAGGCGTTGTTGATGCCGCCGTCGTTATTTGATTGGTTGCCCGAGGATCATCTGGTGTGGTCGGTGCTGGGCGCGGTCGATGCGATGGATCTGAGCCGGTTCGACCGGGCGTAGCGGCTTGGCGGGGCGGGTCGGCCGGCGCTTGACCCGGCGATGATGGTGTCGTTGCTGCTGTACGCGTATGCGCGGGGGATCCGGTCCTCGCGCGCGATCGAGCGGGCGTGTTATGAGGATGTGGCGTTCAAGGTGATTACCGGGATGCGCACGCCCGATCACTCCACGATCGCGGAGTTTCGTCGTCGCCACGAGAACGACATCGCCGAGCTGTTTGATGACGTGCTCGCGTTGTGCGCGGAGGCGGGCTTGGTGTCCGTCGGGGTGATCACGATCGACGGGACCAAGTTCAAGGCGAACGCGTCGATGGATCAGAACCGGTCCTACAGCGGGCTGGTCAGAGAGATCCTCCGTGAGACGGAGGAGGCCGACCGGCGCGAGGACGAGCTCTACGGCGAGGATCGCGGGGATGAGCTGCCCGAGCAGTTGCGCTCAGCGGAGACCCGCCGCCAGGCTTTGGCGGACGCGAAACGGCGCTTGGCTGAGCGCAAAGGCCGTCCGGCAGATGAGCAGAGCAAGCCCGAACCGCAGAAGCTCCAGATCGACCTGGAGGCCACGGTTCTTAGCCGTCGCGTGCTGCGGCGCGGCGGTCGGATCGAGTGGCTGCGGGTCGCACGCCAGGAGCTGGAAGCTCACCGCGCTCGCCAGGGTGTGCCGGTTGCGCGCGATCGCGATGACCGGATGCTGCAAGCGCTTGACCGATTCGAAGAGAACCGCCAGGTTGACCTCGCCGCGGTCGAGACCTATGAACGCTGGCGCCTGACCGCGCGTGACACGAAGGGTCGGGTGCTGAAGGGCAACAGCAAACCGTTCGTCGCGCCGGAGCTGCCGGAGGGCAAGATCAATGTGTCTGATCCGGATTCCAGGGTGATACGCACCGCGGGCACCCCGCCGCGGCAGGCCTACAACGCCCAGGCCGCGGTGAACGATCAGCAGGTGATCCTGGCCGCGGAGATCACCAACGCGGCAGCGGACTTCGGGCAGCTCGCTCCGATGTTCGAAGCGACGATGCGCGAACTTGCCGAGCAGGCCGTGACCGCGACACCGCAGGTGCTGCTCGCTGACGCCGGCTACTGGCATCACCCGCAGATGCAGGCCATCAGCGACCAGGGGATCGAGGTGCTCGTCCCGTCGGACGGGAACATGCGTGAGGGCAAACGCCGCGGCTGGGAAGACGGCGTCTATCAAGCGATGCGCGACAAGTTGAGCACCGACCGCGGCCGGGAGCTCTACGCCCAGCGGAAGATCACGATCGAGCCCGTGTTCGGGCAGATCAAATACAACCGGCGCATCGATCGCTTCATGCGAAGAGGCAGATCTGCCGCCCTGTCTGAGTGGCGGCTAGTCGCAGCGACGCACAACCTGCTCAAGCTCCACAGCCGCTGGACCATCAGCACCGCCTGACAGCTCACCGGCGGCGACCAGTGCCCACGTTTCTCCCCGACCGCCGCCACCATTTCTCGCCACCGAAGGCCACGATGCCTCCCCGGGCCGCATACTCCGACAGCCTCTCGCCGAGGCGCTCGTCACGATGAACCTGGGTGAAGAAGGGAAAGCGATCGTCCAGCCACCTTCCCGCGAAGCCGGCCGGCCATAGCGGCGAGGCGATCAGGTGCCACGGATCAATGACCGCGCGTTCGCGGGGCCGACTACGAGATCGTGAAGGTCGCCGCCCACCTCGAGTCGACCGGACTGTTCGACGCCGCCGACCTTCACGGGCTCGAAGCCGGCCGTTCGGATCAGCCGTTCGACTTGCCAGCCGGCACGCTTGTCGTCCGTCGCGTAAAAGAGAACGGCCAGCTCCGGTGACCGGTTACTAGAGGACTCGAGGAGATCGCCCGACATGCTGCCAAACGCCATGGCCAGGCGCGCCCCCTCCGGCAGCCACCCAGCTACAACCTTGCCAGAGGATTGCCGTTGCGCCAGCAGACGCACGATTTTCCCCTGTGCATTGAGGCCGACCGGGTTGCTCGGAACGACCACAAGCTTGTCGGTTAGCGAGTCGGCGATCTCTTCTATGACGCCCTTCAGCACGCCAAACCGCAGCGCGAGGATGACGGCATCGGCGCCCTGCAACGCGTCGCGGTTGTCGCTGGCAGCGGCCGCACCTCGCCCGATCGCCGCAGCCAGCGTTCGTGCCGACTCTGCGTCGGCGCTCGAGAGACGTAGGGTCTCGCCGCCTGACGCGAGCCGGCGGGCGATGACCGACCCGAGCCCTCCAGTGCCGATGATCGCGGTGCTCATGACCCGAACCCGTTTCTCAAGTCGTCTGCTCGGATGGCCAGTGAGCGGGCGTCCAGTCCCCTTCTGGGTCCGTGGTTTGTCCGACTTCGATGATGTGTCCGTCGGGATCGCGCACGTGGCAGCGGATCTCGTACTGGTGCTGCTTGGGCGGCGTCAGGAATTCAGCGCCACGGGCGCTCCATTCGGCGTACACGGCCGCGATGTCTTTGACGCGGATATTCAGGAAGCTGCTGACCCGGTCGGGATCGCGTGGCGTCTCCAGGGTGACCGTAGGCTTGTCGTCGGTCGGGCCGCCCCCGACGTTGACGATGATCCAGCTGTCGGATAGCGCGACGTAGGCCAGCCCTCCAGGGCCGGAGAAGGCCACTCTGCCGCCGAGTACTTCGGTGTAGAAGCGCCGAGAGCGCTCGACATCGTCCGAGACGATGAAGTGGGCCAGCACAATCCCCTCCGGGGGCGGTGGGAGCTCCGCCATCTCGCACCTCCGCTGGTTGGGCCTCACACCTCGCTCACGACGGGGTCTGGAGCCGGTGTCCTATCGAACGCGCATTCCATCTCCTTCCACGGCCCGGGTCAAGAACCCGTTCGATTCGCGTCGGAGTCGGGGTGGGTGGAGGTCGCCGAGACCCGGTATCTTCGGACTCTGAGCGCCAGTACCAACATGGCCTGCCTCTGGTTGCGGACCGCAACGGCCAGCCAGCATGACCCCGTGAGGCGTGTGATTCAACAACCAGCAGTCGGCGAGGCTGCATTGAAGCGCCACGGCGCGGAGCTACGATCGCTTGTGGGCGCCGGGTGAATACTGGACCACCTGCGCCGGTTGAAGAGTGGACCACCTTCGGCGTGGGCCGGAGTTGTCAGGGTAGGCGCGGCACCGCGTCGGGGTGGACGCGGGCGCCGCTCGGCGAGCCAGCGTCGTGTTCGCGGCGTCGCGCCGCCGTCGGTTGATGGGACGAGCGCCCGCGGGGCGGTGGTGCGCTGGGCGGTCACGCGTTAGCGGTTGCGTTCCGCGCCCGTGAGTCCGTAGAAATCACCCAGGCGTGGCGGAGTCTGACCCGATGAATGTCGGCCGCGCCGGTGCGAGGTTCTTGCACCGATGGCACCGTCTGATCTTGATCATCGCGTGCCGGTCACGAGACAGTCGGATCCGGCGGCCTCGGGTCGTGATCGGCCTGCTTCGGAGACGGTGATTTCGGTGCGCGGGTTGCGCATGTCTTACGGGGACCTCGAGGCAGTACGCGGGATCGATCTGGAGGTCAGCCACGGCGAGGTGTTCGCATTTCTCGGGCCCAACGGGGCGGGGAAGACGACGACTGTCGAGGTGTTGGAGGGCTACCTGAAGCGGACCGGTGGTGAGGTTTCGGTGCTCGGTGTCGATCCCGAGCATGCGAGCCGGGATTGGCGCGAGCGGGTTGGGGTGGTGTTGCAGGAGTCGGCTGCTGAGCCTGACTTGACGGTGCGCGAGTGCCTGATGATGTACGCCGCCTACTATGGCGCGCCCCGCCCGGTGGACGAGCTGATCGAGCTGGTGGGTCTGGAGGAGAAGACGGAGGCGCGCGGCGCGACCCTGTCCGGCGGTCAGCGACGGCGGCTGGACGTCGCGCTGGCACTGGTCGGCGATCCGGAGCTGGTCTTCCTGGATGAGCCGACGACGGGGTTTGACCCGTCAGCCCGGCGAGCGGCATGGGAGATGATCGCCGGGCTCCAAGCGCTCGGGAAGACGATCTTCCTCACCACCCACTACATGGAGGAGGCCGAGTACCTGGCCGATCGGATCGTCGTCCTGGCGGCGGGCGAGATCGTCGCTGATGGCGCACCGCAGAGCCTCGGCGGGCGCGACACCGCACCGACCGTGATCGCGTTTGGGCTGCCGCCCGGGGTCGAGCCGGCTGACCTGCCGATCGGGCTTGTCGCCGTGATCGCGGACGACCATCATCGCCGCGTTGAACTACACACCCAGGCACCCACGCAAGCGCTCGGCACGCTGATCGACTGGGCACGCGAGAACAGCCTCGACCTGTCGGACATCGAGGTTCACCGCCCAACGCTCGAGGAGATCTATCTAAAGCTGACCGAGGCACCGAGATGAGCGCCACAAGTGTCAACGCGCCACACGCGCTTCGCCGATCTGGCGCCGCGCTGGTCATCGGCCAGGTTCGCTACGACGGGCTGTCATTCATGCGCAACCGCCAGGGACGGTTCTTCACGCTGGCGCTGCCGGTCCTGTTCTTGATTCTGCTCTGCTCGATCTTCGGCAACGGCACCGTGCGCGTGCCGGGCGGAACAATCAAGGAGTCCACCTACTACGTGCCCGGGCTGGTAGCGCTGGGCGTGATCCAGGCCTCGTTTATGAGCCTGGTCATCTCGATCACCGCCCAGCGCGAGTCCGGGATCCTCAAGCGCCGGCGCTCCACGCCGGTACCCGCCTGGGTGCTCATCACCAGCCGCGCGCTGATCTGCGTCGGCACCGCGATCGTCAACGGGGTCGTGCTGATTGTGATCGGGGCCGTCGTCTACGGCGCCCGCGTGCCGGGGCGGACGATCCCGGCGATCATCGTCACGATCGCGATCGGCGCAATCGCGTTCTGCGCGCTCGGCTACGCGCTGGTCACCGCAATCAACTCGGCCGACTCCGCGCAGCCGGTGTTACAGCTCATCATGCTGCCGCTCTACTTTATCTCTGGGATCTTCATCCCGGAGGCAAGCATCCCCCACTGGCTCACCGACGTAGCCAATCTGTTCCCGGTCCGCCACCTGCAGCAGGCGCTGCTCAAGGCGTTCAACCCGTACACGACCGGCGCCGGGTTTGCGTGGCGGGATCTGCTGATCGTCGCGATCTGGGGGGTCGCTGGGCTCGTGATCGCCGTCCGCCGATTCGGCTGGGCCCCGAAGGCGCGGTGACACTCGACACCACTACCGCCAGGAGACGAGATGGCCCGACGTTCTCATGCGATTTCGCAGCCACCGGTGAGCTGATCTTGGGCGGATAGCTCCGAGCGGAGCGATCACGGAATTCTCCACCGGCGTGCATGCCGCAAGCTTCCTTTTCGACGTTGCGCCAGGGCCGGACGGCAACATGTGGTTCACCGACCGTGACTCGGTGATCGGACGGATCGCACCGAACGGGATGATCACGGAGTCCTCCGCGGGTCTGCCAGCCGGCAGCGCTCCTGACAGCATCGCGACGGGAGCCGACGGCAACTTGTGGTTCACAGACGAGGGTACAACCAAGGCGGTCGGAGAGGTTGGTTCCGGCGTCCCGGCCCCAGTGGTGCACGCTCCGACCGTGAATGGGTCGGGAGAGCAAGGGAGTCCACAGGTCTGCCAGGGCGCCGAATGGTCGCCTTGGAAGCAGAAGCCCAGGTCCCGAGATCCGCACGGCTGCTTCCGGCCGGGCGGCCGTCTCGAAGTCTGCGCTTAGGACACGTCGGGGCCGACCTCCGGGTCACCGCGTGCGTGACGCTGGTCAGGTCCCCGGCGGCCGCGATCGCGCTCTTCACATCGCTCGCGCTCCCGGCCCCACCGCACTCGAGGCGAAGGCCTGACGGGGTTCACCGAGATCGGTGGTCGTCGCCTCCGCTCCCGCTCCGGTGCGCGCATGGCGCGGACCGGGGAAGCGCAGGAGGCTCGCCGCGCCAGGAAGGCGGGCATAGGCGGCTCGTTCACACGCCGAGTTGCCCGCGTTGGCATCAAGCCGCGCGTGCGCCCGGCCGATCCGGCGCAGACAGCGATCCGCGGAATCGCCCAACGGAGCGAGGTGAGTGACGATGACGGCCCCGCGCCCGCGGGATCCCCACGAGCTGCAGCGCAAGCTGCAGATGGATCGCGACGAGCACGCGTACCTCGTCTGGCGCGACGACGAGGACGTCCTGTGCTTCCAGGTGCTGGACGCCGAACGTGGCTCGATCGTCATTGGACGGGGGGAAGGAGCCGACGTGGGGCTGGCCTGGGACCCACGGGTGTCGCGCGCTCACGCCGAGCTGATCCCGATCGGCGACGCGTGGACGATTCTGGACGATGGGCTGTCGACGAACGGGACGCTGGTCAACGCCGGCCCGATCCGCGGTCGCCAGCGCCTGCGCGGCGGCGACCAGGTCCGCGTCGGCGACACGGACCTGCTGTTCGTCCGGCCGAGTGCCGTCGGCGACCGCACGACGCTGCGGCCCGACACGCCGAACCCCCTGCTGAGCCTGTCGCCCGCGCAGTTGCGGGTCCTCGCTGCCGTCGTGCGCTCCTACGAGCTCAACGACGGATGGCCCGCCGGCATCGACGCCCTCGCGACCGAGTTGCACCTCTCGCGCGACACGGTCAAGACGCACCTACGGTCGTTGTACGACCGCTTCGATCTGGGAGTCGTCCCGCGCAACGCCAAGCGGGCCCGACTGGCCGAGCTCGCGATCCGCCTCGGGCTCGCCGGCCCGGCCGCGACCGCCTGACCGCGCGCCGCAACGGGCCATCCATTCACCCTTCGGGGCGATCTCGTTCGCCGCGGAGCCGGACGACATCCTGTCGTGAGCAGTCAAACGAATCCAAGGATGGATGGTAATGACCCCCTCCCTTCGAGCGCCGCGACGCCGGGCGCTTCCGCTCGTTCTCGCCGCTGCCGTCGGCGCGCTGACGGTCGCCGCACCGGTGGCCACCGCCACGGCGGCACTGGCCGGACCTCCGCACGGCCTGGGCGCGCTGCCTCCCGGGCGGTCGGCGCCGAGTCCGGCGGTCGCGACGGTCGCGCAGCCGACCGCCGCCTCGCTGCCCGCGAGCGTCAGCCTGGTCGCCTACGCCGAGCCGGTGGGCCATCAGGGCCAGGTCGGCTCGTGCGCGGCCTGGGCCACGGACTACAGCGCGCTCGGCTGGTGGATGCGGCGCGACGGCATCGCCGGGAGCGCGCTCGCCCCCATGTACACCTATTCGCAGATTGTCGACGGCCAGGACGTCGGCAGCGACCCGGCGGCGAACCTCGACCTGGCCATCGCGCAGGGCGTTGACACTCAGGCCGATTACACGCAGGGCAACCTCGACTACTGGGATCTGCCGACTCCGGCCGAGACCACCCACGCCGCCGGCTGGAGGCTGTCCTCCTACACGGCGCTGCCCCTGAGTGAGAACGGATCCGCGACGGTCACGCAGAACGCGATCGAGACCGCACTGGCCGCGGGCACGCCGGTGGTCATCGCCATTCCGGTGTACGCGAACTTCGAGAGCCTCGGTTCTGCCGCCGGCGGCCTGTACAGCGGCCCCGCGGGTCGGCTCGAGGGGTATCACGCCATCACGGCGCTCGGCTACAGCGCGAGTGGGCTGCTGATCGAGAACCAGTGGGGGACCGACTGGGGAAACGCCGGCTACGCGACGCTCTCGTGGTCGTTCGTCAACAGCTCCGTCTACGAGGCGCTAGCCGTCGGGGACCTCGAGCACGTGCACCCCGTGGTGACGGCGGCCTCGAGCGCGAGTACCGGCCAGTCGCTCACCTTCGCCGCGACCGGCACCAGCGAGTCGGCCGCCAACGGCCAGCTGACGCAGTTCGCGTGGCACTTCGACGACGGCGCGACCGCGACGGGCGCGAGCGTCACGCATGTCTTCGCCACGGCCGGAGCGCATTCGGCAACAGTGAGCGTGACCGACAGCCTCGGCCAGACCGGGAGCGCCACGGCCGGCGTAACGGTGACGGCGGTGCCTCCGACGGCGCATGCGACCAGCAGCGTCGACGGCGCCGTTGCGCGGACGAACGTGCCCGTGGACTTCGACGGCGGGGACTCGGCGCCCGCCCCGGGGGACACGCTCTCCGGGTACTCGTGGAGCTTCGGCGACGGCTCCACGTCGACGTCGGCGAGCCCGTCGCACGTCTACGCCGCGCCGGGCTTCTACACGATCACCCTCACCGTGACCGACAGCGACACGGGCACGGCGACGGCGACCGACGCCGTTACCGTCCAGGCCGATCCGGCGCCGGCGAGCCCGGCGATGACTCCCGCGAGTGCTCCCGCCCCGAACCCGGGGGCGGCCCGGAGCACGCTTGCCGCGCCGGACCCGAGCGCCGGTCGCGTGAGCTTCGGCCGCGGACGGGTGAGCGCCGGGCTCGCGTCGGTGCCGTACCGGGTCGGTGCGTCCGGCGCCTCGACGCGAGTCAGCGTGGCCTTCATTCTCCGCCGCGGAGTCCGAACCCTGCTGGTGCCTGACGCCCGGTTGTCGCTGCAGGCCGTGCCCGGCTCACGGGGCGTGCTGCGGGTGCGTCTCGACGCTGCCGCCCGACGGGTGCTGAGCAACCACCGCGGTGCGCTGCTGACCGCCGTGGTGCGAGGATGAGC
The DNA here is from genome assembly GCA_963819075.1 of uncultured Solirubrobacterales bacterium. Classification (GTDB taxonomy): domain Bacteria; phylum Actinomycetota; class Thermoleophilia; order Solirubrobacterales; family Solirubrobacteraceae; genus CAVQBJ01. The sequence goes on along the minus strand of CAWFUP010000005.1, from coordinate 202,862 downwards.
GGGCTCGAACTCCCGACCTCTGCACGGCAACCAGGAGGCCTGGCGTAATCGCCCGGCAGGCGATGTTGTAGCCCGGCGACAGGAGGCCGCTGGACGCGCGCGGCGTTAGAGCGCATGAGAAGAAGTACACGCGGAAACCTCTCAATCAGGCGTCTACGACGACCAGCCCCGGACGTTCGGATCCCAGATTCCACGAGCAGTCCCGTCAAGCACTGGATCTGCGAACGGCCGAACGACGGCGAGGGCCTCCCCGAGGGTGTGAGCGGTCGGTAGCAAGGACTTGCGCGCCTCCGTCGCGTAGCCCCTCTCCCAGAGCCGCCGGTCCGGGACGTCGAATCGGGCAGGCAAGGAGATTCCACGTCGGGCGGCCTCAGACTGGAGAGCCGCAATCTGCTCCGCCGCCGGCACCGAGGCTGACGTCGCGATTGCGACGAGATCGACCAGGTCCCGGTAGCGAGTCGACGGACTCCGCGCCCGCCCGTAGAGCTGGAATGTGGCCGCGACCTTGTCGGCGACATGATCCACGAGTGGATAGGCACGGTAACCGTGCTGCTCGACCCCAGGCATGACGATGCGTGTCACCGCTGGGACGTCGTCGGGGGTGCCGGTCATGCACAGGTCGGAGCCGACGAGGTCAATGTGGAAGGCAGCCCACTGCGTTGCGCCGACGTAGGCAGTGACGGGAATGCGAGTCCCCTTCGTAGCGTCGTCCATGATGCGCGCCGCACCCAGATCGAACCGGAACCAATCGCCGATGTCGCGGGTCGCGGCGGCGCGAAGGTCGGCTTCGGCGACCTCGCCGTCGGCTTCTCGGTAGACATCGATGTCGAGGCTTCCGCGCACGCCAATGTCGCGGGCGAGGAGCGCCGTGGCGCCCTTGACGATCCATCCGTGGTCGGTCAAGTACAGGCGTTCGAGGAGCCTGTCGTAGGCGAAGTGACGCTGGAGCTGCGGAACGCTCCAGCGACTTGACTTGGCCGTCTGCTTGAGCCGCTCGGTGAGCGCCCTGCGGAACGCAACCGGCGACTGATACGCCGGGGACCTACTCATCCGGATCCGAAGGTGACTGCCGGCGCACTCGACCAGTCGTCCGCGTCGACGGCGGCATGATGCCGGTCGAAGCTTTGTCGGGCCTCTTGCATCCAGCGTTCGGTCTCGCGATCGCCGACCAGTTCGAGGAGCCGACCAAGTAGCGCAAGACCGTCGTCGCGCCTGAGCCCAAAGCGACCGGCATGCGGGACGAGCGCCTCGGCGAACGTCCCGGGGTAGTCGTAGACCTCACGGATCGAGTCGGCGACGATCTGGGCCACGGCTTCGGGATCCTCGTTATCGCGGAGAAGATCGGAGGCTATGCGGGAGGGACGGGTGACCGGCAATCCGCTGTGCTGGATCCACTGGCCCGGTCCGTGGGGGCGAACATGAAAGCGGACCTCTTCGCGCCGCGACTGGCGCCGAGTCGGCACCGTGAACTCATGGCGATCCGCGGCAAGATGGCCGACCCCGTACAGCGAAGCAGCCGAGCGGTGGGAGACGACGCCCTGGTTGAGTGTGCGCTTCCAGCGCGGCACCATCGGAGCGAGCCGAAGCCAGGCCGCTCGAAGAGTCATATGGTCCGGGACGGGCGCGCCGGTGAGGCGATACACGCCATGGTCGACTCGCTCTAGAACGGACCCTTCGGCCGAGAGTCGCTCAAACGTGGCCTGAGAGATTCCGGCGCTCTGCGCTTGCTGCCTGGTAATGAGGCCCCACTGATCCTCGGCGATCTCCGCGAGACGAGATACGGTGGACAGGCGAGGCATGTCGTCTGCATTATACCTCGTATATGATGGGTTTTGCAGCAGGTGATCCTGGATTATGCTGCGACTACCGTCGTTTCTGATGGCTTTTGGAGTCGCCGTGCCGGCCCGACTCGGCTAGCCGCTTGTGACCTGAGCCGGTCCGGTGCGGTACTCGCGCTGAAGCGCCGAGCACGCGCCGGCGTCGGTCACAGCGAGCATCGACTGCCGCTTGACGTCAACCGCGAACGACTTGCCATAGTCCGTGGGAGAGGCCCCTCCGACGACGATCTGTGTCGGCGTGCACATGACGTGGCTGCCGGTGATGCCGGGCTGGCCGCTGAGCGTGCCATTGCGGTAGGACGCCTTGACGGCTCCGTTGAAGTCCCAGGATCCCGCGAATACCGGAATGCCCGGCGCCCAGTAGACCGGGTGATCGTAGATGTAGATCGTGGAGCCGTCTGGCGGGCGCGGCAGGAGGCGATGGACCTCGTCGAGGATGCTCGACGAGGTCCGGAAGGCAGCGTCCCAATTCGCGGCATCGTGGTCGAGTTGACGGACGTATCCGACGGCTACGAGAACCGATGCGGCGAGCGCAAGCGGCCACACGAACCGGCGCCGCACCGGCAGGAGGCGCGACAGCAGAATCGCTACCAGGTTGATCGCGGCGCAGACGATGATGACGTAGCCAACCGCGGCAAAGCCGTTCGTGCGGTTGCCGACCCCGAGTGCGCCGGGCGAGTAATAGGACTCGGCCGGGACGAACACCAGGTACCCGGACGCTACGGCGAGTACACCGCCGCCGGCGACGGCCAGCCAGCGGCGAATCTCCGAGCGCTCGGCCGAGGCCGGAGGCAGCCGGCGTTGCACCGCGAGCGCGGTGATGACCAGAGCGATCACAACCGCGAGCACCGCGGTTGCGCTCGGGTTCGATCGGGCGAACACGGAACGACCGAGCAGCACAAGCCCCTGCGTCCAGATGAGCCTGACGTGCTCGAGCGACGCCGTGAAGGATTGGAGCGGGTGGTGGTTGCCGCGGAAGTTGAACCGGAGAACGGCGAGCGCCGCGGCGATGACATCGACCGCCCACCGCTGACACGCGGGTCGCCAGGAGGTGCGCAGCCGGTACACCAGCCCAACGAGCAGGATCGGCCCGAGAAGCATCTCGTACGTCAGCACCGCAAGCACATAGAGCACGACGGCAGCCGCGTGAAGCGCGACGGCCCGTCTGCCGGTGGCCGCGAGGCCGTGGAGGGCGAAGATGAGCCCAACGACGAACAGCAGGATCGTCCAGTCGACGAGGCCCGCGTCGACGTACAGCCGGGTGACATCGGAGAACGGCCACAGCAACAACAGCGCCGCGGCGACGGCCGCGTCGCGTCGCTCGAAGTCGAGCAGCCGCAGAACGTGGAATACGCATCCCGACAGCGCGACGGCGAGCGTCAGGTTCCAGGCGGCGTGCAGTTGGGCGTGGAGACCGAGTAGGTCGTCGATCACCGGCACGTACACGGCGCTTCCGGGCCGGTACCCCACCGACACGGAGAAGTTCTCTATGCCGCCAAGCAGGCCGGTGTGGGGCCCGTAGCGGATGATCGAGTAGTTGCCCCAATCGTCATAGGCGAACCCGCCCGCGTGCACGTACGCGGCGAAGACGACGAGGCCGAGCAATGCGAAGGCGCCCGTGAAGATCGCCGCCTCCTTCGCCGAGCGATCGGTCCCGGCCAGCGAGGCACACCGCCTGGCGCGGCGCGCCCACGGCGAGCGCCCAACGACGGCGGCATCGGCAGCTTGCCTGCTCGTCATCGTTGACAAGGTCGGCTCCTCTGAGCGCGAGGCGGCGGTTCCATCACCGTGCTCGGCGCACGCGACAGTTGCGTTCTCGCGGGCTCACGCGGTCGTATCGGCACCCTCCACGGCGGCCTAAAGGCCGCGACCGGATGGAGTCAGCGGTTCCGCGCGGAGCGCAGGCCAGCGTGATCGCAGTCATGGCGCCCCGATGCTGATCGCCGTGATTCTGGCCACCGCAGACCTCGCCCAGCACGGCGGCGCGGACGGTTATCCCGCCGGGGACGCCATCCCTCAGGATGTGCCGATTGCTCGCGCCGCCCAGAGCGACGACGACGCCCGCCTCGCCCTGATCCTCTGCCAGTCGGTGGAGCCGCGTCCCGAACGGACAACGGCGCGGTATAAATGCGAGTTCACGCGGAAGCTCGTATGGACCTCGACGAGACGCTCCGGACGATCGTGTACCCGAAAGGCATCACCCGTTGTCGACCACTATCAGTTCGCCAGGGCGAGTCGAGGGAGACCTCGTCCCCGTCCCCGAGGCCGTCGCGCCGCCGCCAGGCAACCCACGGTTTCCCCACGTCGACGGACTGCGGGCGATCGCGGCGCTCAGCATCCTGCTGTACCACGCCGAGCTCGTCAGCTCACTGCAGCACGGCGGCGTGTACGTCGTCCAGCCCGGCTTCGGGTATCAGCTCCTGTACCACCTGAACGTCGGCGTGCCGATCTTCTTCGTCATCTCGGGCTTCCTGCTCTACCGACCGTGCATTGCCGCGCGCCTGGGGGTCGGCCCGCCAGTGTCGACACGCTCGTTCTACCGGCGGCGCGTGCTGCGCATCGTGCCCGGCTACTGGCTTGCCTTGACCGTACTGGCCATCTACCCAGGCCTCGGGCTCTCGGTGAGTGGCAGCTGGCCGTACTACCTGCTCGTCCACAACCTCTCGCGCGCGACGTTCAACGGTGGACTCGCAGTGTCCTGGAGCCTCTGCGTTGAGGCGAGCTTCTATCTGCTGCTGCCACTCTACGCGCTCGCGATCGTGCGCTGGACGCGACGCATGTCCCGAGGCCAGTCCGTTCGCCGCGAGCTGCTCGCGCTCTTCGGCCTGTTCGCCAGCGCCACCGGACTGCAGATCTACATCGCCAGCGGTGGGCATACGGACGCCCTTCTTTACCTCACGAGGACGCTGCCGCTCTGCATCGACTGGTTCGCGCTCGGGATGGCCTTAGCGCTCGTGAGCGTGGTCGGGCCGGGCCGCATCGCCGATCAGCTGCCCATCCTGCGCAGGCTGCGCCTCGGCAACGGAACCGCGTGGTGGGCGCTGGCGGGGAGCGTGTGGCTGGCCTGCATCGCGTTCGAGACGAAGTATCCCTACGCGCCGCTCGAGCATTTCGTCTACGGCATCGTCGCCGTCTGCATCCTGGCGCCCGCCGTGTTCCTCGCCGATCGCCGATCCTGGGTTACCGGAGCGCTTCGGCGCCGCCAGCTCGTGTGGCTCGGGCTCATCTCCTACGGGCTCTTCCTCTGGCAGCTACGACTGTTGGAACTGCTGCACTCGTGGGGCATGAACGCCGGCCGGACCGTTCCCGGTCTCGTGCTCCTCGCGGCCGCCGGACTCGGGGCGACGGTGATCGCCGCGACGCTCAGCTACTACCTCGTGGAGCGTCCGTTCCTGCGCCTGAAGTCCTCCGCGCCGGCACGTCGCGTGACGCGTCGCCGTGAGGTGCTACCGCCGGCGTGACGAAGGTTCGCGCCTTGGGATCGCCGTTCGACCGCCGGCCCGGCCTCCGCGGACGCGTCGGCGCGCGGCGTCAGCTCGGCCCGAACCGCTCGGTGCGGATTCGCTCCGGCCCGTGGCCGAGTTCGACCATCGCGCTCGCCGCCGCCTCGACGAAGCCATTCGGTCCGCAGATGTACACAAGCGGCCGTTCCTCCGGGGCAAAGGCGACGCGCTCGAGCAGCTCGCCGTCGACACGTCCGCGGTGGCCGACCCAGTCTGCCGGCCAGCGGCGAGTCAGCGTCAGGCGGACCTCGACTCCCTCGGACGCTCCTGCAGCGTCGAGCTCGTCGCGGTAGACGACCTCTTCGAGCGAGCGCGCGGAGTACAGCAGCCGGGCCGGCGCTCGACTCGCGCGGGCGAAGCGATGGCGCAGCATCGCGCGCAGCGGGACCACTCCCGAGCCGCCGGCCAGGAGCTGCAGCGGCCCGCCGAGCGCGTCCTCCCACACGAAGTACCCGCCGATCGGGCCGCGCAGCTCGAGGTCGTCGCCGAGACGCAGCACGTCTACGAGATATGGCGAGACCTCGCCGTCGTCGAGACGCTCGACCGTGAGCATGAGGTGCTCGTCCTCGGGGGCCGAGGCGATCGAGTAGCTGCGCTGGGCCTGGTAGCCGTCCTCAGCCGTGAGACGTACGTCGACATGCTGGCCGGCGCGCCCACCGGGCCAGTTCGGGCAGTCGAGCTCGATGCTCCGCACCCGATCGGTCTCCGTCCGGGTGTCGACGACCGTCGCAAGCTGCCAGTTCAGTCGCCCTGGTAGCGCTGCTCTTTCCACGGATCTCCGCGGTCGTGGTACCCGTATCGCTCCCAGAAGCCCGGGGCGTCGGCCTCGGTGACCTGCAAGCCCCGCACCCACTTGGCGCTCTTCCAGAAGTAGAGGTGCGGGACCAGCAGCCGCGCCGGCCCACCGTGCTCGGGCGCGAGCTCGCGGCCGTCATACTCGTAGGCGACCCACGCCTTGCCTGCGGTGACGTCCTCGAGCGGCAGGTTGGTCGTGTAGCCGCCGTCGCAGAAGGCGGTGACATAGCCTCCCTGGACCTCGACGCCGTCGAGCAGCGTGTCGATCGACACGCCGGTCCACTCGGTGTCGAGCTTGGACCATTTCGTGACGCAGTGGATGTCTCGCGTGACCGTCTCGCTCGGGAGGTCCCGGAATTCCCCCCAACTCCACGAACGGGACGCACCGACGGCGCCGCGGACGGCGAACGTCCAGCTGTCCAGCGGGGTGTGCGGCGTAGGGCCGGCCGAGAGCACCGGGAAGTCGCCCGTTACGTACTGCCCGGGCGGCACGCGAGTGGGATCCACCGGGGCTCGTCGGCCAAGGAAGCCCCGGGTGACCGGCGCCATCAGCCCGCCTTCACCGAGGCGAACTGCGCGCGGATCATCCACAGCTGCTGCTCGAGCGCGCGCACGACCTCGATCAGCACGTCCTGCGACACCGCATCGAGCTCGCCGAGACGGTCCATCCGCTCGCGAACCCGTTCGGCAATCGTCGCGACGCGGCGGGTGAGCTCTCCGATAACGGAATGGCCCTCGATCGGGCCGGCGTCGAGCCTCCCGAGCTCGTCCGCGCGCGCGATTTCGTCGGCCTGACCATCTGGGAAGTGCCCGATCGCCACCGCACGCTCAGCGACCGTGTCGGACAGGTCGCGCCACTCGTCGACAAGCTCATCGAGGTAGAGGTGCAGGGGGCGGAACAGCGGCCCCGTCACGGTCCAGTGCAGCTGCTTGCCGATCAGCTGCAGGTCGATGAGCTCCGTGAGCGTCGCCTGCAGTTCGCGCCCGATCTCACCACGCGTGTGGGCGCCGAGCGGAAGGTGCGTGGTAGTAGCGATGGTGTTCATCGTCTCCTCCTGAGGGGGGGTTGCCAGTGGCGGTCGGAGGCGCCGGTCCGCACCGCGATCGAGTCAGTGCAATCGAGCCTGCCAATCCGGCGGGACTCGCCCGGCCGGCCCCGGCACGGGCTGGTCGAGTGGGTGATGCTCGGGCGGGGCGAGCGCCGGACCCTCGTAGAACTGCTCGGTCACGTAGCTCCAGAACCACTCCTCTCCCGGCTCGTAGCTGCGCGCGAGCGCGTGGCCGGTCTGCGCCGCATGGTGACTGGCGTGCTGCGACGGGGACGAGTCACAGCAGCCGATATGCCCGCAGCGTGCGCAGCGGCGCAGGTGCAGCCACCACCCGCCCGACGCGAGGCACTCCTCGCAGCCGGTGCCGCTGGGGGGCACCGCCGGATCGATCTCGTCATCTGCTGCCATCGGATGCTCCCTGTCGCGTGTCGCCAACCGAGCGCCGGGCGCGCCGCCGCCCGACGAGGGACGAGGCTGTCCGACACGGGAGACTACGCCGCCTGTCCAGCGCGAGCGTCAGCCGCCGGGGGCGCGCAGCGGCACGACGTTGTCGCGCGGACCGAGGCGCGCGAGCTCGCGCCGGATCAGGTCGGCCATCTGGGCCGACGAGATCGGTCGGGACAGCAGGAAGCCCTGAGCGACACCGCACTGCAGCGAGCTCAGCCGCTGCAGTGCGCTCTCCGTTTCGACGCCCTCGGCGATGACCTGGAGGCCAAGGGCGCGCGCCATCGCCACGATCGCGACGACGATCGGCTCGCGCTCCGGGTCCTCGCCGAGGCGGTCGATGAAGCTGCGATCGATCTTGAGCACGTCGAGCGGGAAGTCCTTCAGGCGGCTCAGGGAGGAGTAGCCGGTCCCGAAGTCGTCGAGCACGATCTGCACACCGCGACGCCGCAGTGAGGCGAGGACGGAGAGCGGCACGTCAGCCCGCTCCATGAGCATGCTTTCGGTGACCTCGAGCGAGAAGCGTTCGGCCGGAAGCCCCGAGCGAGCGATCGCCGCGGCCACGGCCTCGTCGAAGTCCGGCATCAACAGTTGCCGGCCGGACACGTTGATGGCGATCCCGAGCCGTTCGGCACCTTCGAGCTCGGTCGTCCACGTCGCCAGCTGTCTGGCAGCCGCGTCGAGGACCCACTCGCCGAGCGCCACGATCATTCCCGTCTCCTCGGCCACCGGGATGAACTCGCTCGGCGGCACGAGCCCATGGTCGGGGCGCTGCCAGCGCAGGAGCGCCTCCATGCCAACGAGGCGGCGATCGGAGATCTCAAACAGCGGCTGGTAGTGGATGCGCAGCTCGCCGCGCTCGGCCGCTCCCCGCAGCTCGGTCTCGGTGCGCTGCCGCGCGACGGCGCGAACGCGCATCACCGGCGAGAAGAGCTCACAGCGGCCGCGGCCGTTCTCCTTGGCCCGGTACATCGCGGTGTCGGCGTCACGCAGCACCCCCTCGGGTGTCGAGGCGCCGTCGTCGACGACGACGCCGACGCTGCCACGGACGACGTGGCGGCGCCCGCCGATGACGAACGGCGAGTCCAGGGTCCGTATGAGACGCAGCGCGAGCTCCATCGCGTGGTCGTCGCTGAGCACCCCCTCGCATACGAGCACGAATTCGTCGCCGCCGAGGCGCACCACGGTGTCGCAGTCGCGGGCGGCCGCCCGCAGCCGAGGTGCGAGTGCGCGGAGCAGCTCATCACCGCCGCCGTGACCGAGGCTGTCGTTGATCACCTTGAAGTTGTCGAGATCGAGCAGGAGCACGGCGACGGCGGCACCCGAGTCACGTGCGCCGGCGAGCGCGCGCTCCAGGCGGTCGAGCAGCAGACGCCGGTTCGGCAGCTCGGTGAGCGGGTCGTGCAGGGCCGCGTGCTCGTTGGCGGCGTCGACGTCGTGGCGCTCAATCGCCTCCCACAGCACGTTGGCCACCGCCTGGAGGAAGTCGGCGTCCTCGGCGGTGAACGCGCGCGGGGTCAGCGTGAGGGCGGTGAGCGTCCCGAACGGCCGAGTGCCGCGGCCGATGAGCACGGTCATCATGCTCCGGATGCCCTGCTCGAGCAGGACCGCTCGCATCGGGGGATGGACGCTGTCGTCGTCGACGGAAAGGTCGTCGGTGATTCGTGGGCCGGCCGAGAGCCGCGCGGTGTACTTGCTGCGAGGGGCGTCGTTGAGCGGCACGACCGTGCGCCGAACGAACTCCCGCGGCCAGCCGACCCCCGCCTGCAACGACATGACCCCGGCGTCCTCGTCGTAGCCGATGATGCTCACCCGGTCGACGGACAGCCGCTCGGCCACGAGCGTGGCGGCCTCGTCGAGCAACCTCGACACCGAGGCGCCCTCGAGCGCGCGGCGTCCGATCGTCGCGACCGCCGCCTGCTGGGCCATGCGCACATGCAGCTCGGTGTCGGCGCGACGGCGCTCGCTGACGTCGACGGCGATCGCCAGGCCCCCGACGATCGCGCCATCGTCAGCGGCGATCGGCGCCGTGTGCAACCACATCGCGCCGTCACCGAGGGTCAATTCGACGTCGCCGCCGGCACCGCTCAGCGCGGCCTCCAGCGGAGCGCGGAGCGCGGCGAACTCGCTCGGCAGCGCCTCCTCGAGCGTGCGGCGCTCGACGTCGCGTTCCGGATCGAGGCCGTGGCCGCGGATCCCTGCTCCCTCGGCGAAGACGAAGCGCAGGCCGCGATCGAAGACGAAGAACGAGGTCCCGGGAAGGTCGCGCAGAAGCGTGCGGTGCAATCCCGCTGATCCGTCAGCGAGGATTCGCGTTAACGCAGCGACGTCCGGCACATCGTCCGGCGACACGGCCCCCATCTTAGGGGTGTCGGCTCTCGGCCCGAATCGCTTAAGCCACGCAGCCGCCGGCGCTTGCACGTTCGCCGGCTGACCGGCGTCAGCGCGCGGCCGGAGCGTGGACGCGAAGGGTGATCAGGGCGGCGCTGTCGGGGGCCACGTCAACGCTCAGCCTGCCAGCGTGGGCCGGCACTGGCACGATCGACGGAGCGCCCCTGAAGGTACCGTCGGCGGCCACCGAGCGTCCGCCGAGGCGCACGTCCGCGCGCGAGCCTGGTGCCGGGGCGGTGAGACGGAGCGCCGTGGCGACCGCGAAGCGATCGGGCAAGCGCAGGTGCACCACCACCGCGGAACTGCCCGCAGGAGCCTCGTCGACGGCGAGCACGTCGACCCCTCCGTCGGGGCGGATGAACTCCCGCACGCTGCCGTCGAGCCCCGCCGGCGTCGGCATGCCGCGCAGTGCGCGGTCGCCGACGAGGTGCGCGGCGAGCAGCAGCGCATAGAACTCCGGCCTCGCGCTCAGTCGGCCCGCGAGCCTCGCTGCTGGAGACGCGAACGCCAGCGGTGCGTACCCCGATGGCTCGGCCACGAGTCCGTGGAGGTTGATCCCCTGCACGTCGCTGGCCATCGCGCGACCGATGTAGTCGATCGCCCACAGCGCCGCGCCGAACGTATCGCTCACTCCCGGCTGGCCGCCGCAGGCGACGTTATTCGTCTCGTCGACCCTCAGAGGGGTCCCGGTGCGCCGCTGGACGGTGTCGGCGAGCACGAGCATCTGCGTCTCGGCACGGCGCACCGTCGAGCTGAGCAGATCGGCGATCGACGGTCGGTAGGCGCTACAGCGCCCGAGCGGGTAGTAGTGGGCCGTCAGCAGCGTGGGGTGCTCCCAGGTCGCCTCGCGCTGTATCCAGCCGAGGCTCCCGAACAGGCTCACCGCATCCGGGCCGGCGAGCGCCACCCCGGGGGACGCGCCTGCGATCGCCGTGCGGTAGGCATCGACTTGGACGCGGTACGCACGAGAGCTCCAGGTCGAGCCGCGCAGACCATGCGCGATGAAGTGCTCGGGCTCGTTGCCGATCTCCACCGCGAGCAGCCGCCGCCCGAGCGCGGCGCGGGCGGCGCGGACCTCGGCGGCGGCGGCCGCGGGGTCGTAGTGCCCGAGGTTGACCGTCAACAGCACGCCCCACCCGGTCGCCTTGCTCAGGCGAGCGATCGAGGTGAGGTCTGCTGGCGTCACCGCCGTCGCCGCCCACGCCGGCCGCGACTGCGCCACCGACGTCCAAGCGGCATCGGCGTCGGCGCTCGACCCGCCGAGGCGCAGCACACCGGGGCCGAGCGAGCGCAGCAGAGCGATCAGGTTGCCCTCGCTGGTCGCACGCGCCAGCAGACCGAGATCGCCGGCCTCGAACGACAGTCCGAGGAAGTCGCGGCCGACCCTCGGACCGGGATCGCCGAGGCCGAGCTTGCCCGCGAGAGCTCGCTGCGCGCTGCTCGCTGCTGTGCCGGCCCCGGGGCCGGGCGGCGTGGCGGTGTGGCCGGCGCCGCAACCGCTCGCGATTAGCGCTGTGAGGATGACGAGCGCGGCGAGTGGCACGCGATGGCGCGCGCGCCGGTCAGGCTGTGCGCGCGCGTCGCGCAAGGGGTGCCGTGGGTCTGCCGCGAAGCCGCTCACCGGCGACGATGATGGCAGCGGCGCAGCCCGAGGGGGCATGCGCTCCGCGCGTCAGGCGCCGGCGAGGATGTTCTGGTGGAAGGTCACGGCCGGACCCGGCAGCTGGTCGCCGGACTGCGCGTAGGCGACCGAGAAAGCGTCCCCGGTGGCCGACAGGGCACTTGGCGTTGCCGTCGTCGTGCCGATCGAGCGCGCGAAGCGATGGCGACCGGCGTGGCCCGAGTCGGCCTGCAGCTCGATCGCCTGGTCCGTCCAGGACGGATCGGCGATCGGACCGGTGTGTCCGCCCGACGTCGCGCTCAGGTTGCTGAAGGCGACCGTGCCGAAGTTCGACAGGGGGGTCGGCACGCAGTTGCCCGAGTTGTCGCACTGCGACGGCGCCTCGGCGATCCACTCGGCAGAGCTGAGATCGAGCGGCGACACGTGCAGGTGCTTGGTCACCGACGTCCCCTGCGTGCGATCGGTGATGCGCAGCGTGACGCGGTGGGCGACCACGGTCACGCTGGCCGTAACGGTGTCGCCGGCGGCGACGTTCAAGCTCGTCGTCACCGGCGGATCCGGCACGAGCTCGTACCAGGTCGAGTACTCGGGGTGCCCCGAGCCGCTGCAGTCCGCCTCGGTGCCCGTCTGCTCGAGCGCCGGCGAGCTCTGCGAGAGCCCACCGAGCCCGACCCAGAAGGCTGAGTACGTCGGGTGCCCGGAGGTGCAGCTGGCCGTCGGCGCCACCCACGTACCGGAGACGCTGGAGAACGTCTGGGCGGAGCCCTGGCTACCCGAGACGGCATACCCGGCCCAGTTCGTGCTCTGCGACGGCGTGGGGCTCTGCGCCGGCTGAGGGCTCGCGGACTGCGCGTCCGCTGCGGCAGGAAGCACGGCGCCGGCGGCCGCAACGGCGAGCGCAAGCAGGGGACGGGGGATCGATGGCATGGTCGGGGAGTGGGAGGCGCCGGATGTGACCGCCGGCGCCGGGCCAGTATCGGCGCTGTTCCTGAAGAACTCCTGTGAGCCACCTAAGAATTGGCCTACCTGACGAGACCGCGGCCTCGGGACGGCGTGGCGCTCAGCTGTGATCGTGGACGTTCAGCTGGTCGATCAGCAGTCCCGAGCCCGATGGCACGAAGTGGAAGGCGATCGTTCCGCGTGTGCGGCGATTATGCGCGTACACCCCGAAGTAGGCGCCGGCCGTGGCGTGACCGGCGCCGGGGGCGACCCGCACGCCGGCCAACGCGAGCTGAGGATTGGCTTCGGTGGAGAACTGCCCGCGGTAGACGGCCATCGCCCTGGTGAGGTCCTGCGGCGCTCCGTTGTTGGCACGTCGGATGAGCGCCGGCGAGAACAGGCTCCTGAGCGCCGTGATCGAGCGAGCGTTGTAGGCCACCACGTAGGCGTTCAACGCGCGCGTGACGGCGGCCGCGGTGACATGCACCGGTGTGAACGTGGTGATCGTGGTGGTAGCGGTGCTCGTCGGCGTCGCCGTCCGGGGGGTCAGGCTCCGTACCGTCGTCAGGACCACGGGGCTGGCCGTATGGCTCCTCTTCGTGCTCGAGCCGCTCGCGGCGATGATCACCCCGGCCACCACGACTACGACGACGAGAGCGACGAACGCTCGGGCGAGGTTGCGCCGCCCATCGGTACCTCGTCGGGGTAACTCGCGCTTCGGCTCGGCGCGCGCGAGCTCCTCGGCGGAGGCCGTGGCCCAGGCCTTGCCGTCCCAGTAGCGTCGCCAGCCCGAGCCGTCGGGGTCCGGGTACCAGCCGGGCTCTCGCTCGGGCTCCGCGGCCCCCTGCTCGGCTGGGGCGTCGCCCGGCTCGCTGCCGCCGGCCCCCGGTGTTTCGTCCGTGCCGTCCGACGGCTCGCTCATCGGCGGCGCTCCCCCTCGGCGCCCAGCTCGTGTCGCATTGCTCAATCATGCCGCGCTCGGCAGATGGAGCCGGCGCGGAGGGCGCCGATGGCGGCGGCGAAGCGCGGCGCGCTACCCGGGGACGACGAGCACCGGCCGGCCTGCGACCTGCAGCAGCTTGTGCGGCGTCGAGCCGACGATTGCCCCCTTGAGCGGATGCTCGCCGCGCGTGCCGACGACGATGACCCGCGCGTCGGTGCGGTCGGCGACCTCGACGAGGGCGTCGGCCGGAGGCTCCTCGAGGATCTCCGTCTCGACCGCGAAACCGGCCGCCGCGGCCTGCTGCATCGCCATCTCCACGACCTGGTCCGCGCGCTCGCGCAACGCCGCGGCATAGTCCGCCACCTCACCGCCGAGCCGGCTCAGTTCATACGCCATCACCACGAGCACGGAGTCATCGAGGGCCTTCGCGACGTCGATCGCCGTGCCAAGCGCGGCGCGCGCGCAGTCCGAGCCGTCATAGCCCACCACAATCGTTCCCATCGCCGCCTCCGGTATGCAGGATCTCGATGATCGAGCGGAGCCTATACCCCCGACGCCGCGGCGGGACGGTCGCTAGGGAACCGGAGCCGCCGAGGCCGCGGCGGACGCGAGCACCTCGCTGCTCGTCGGCGTCAGCCGGTCGGCGCGCAGCTGGGTCTCGCCGAGCGGCTGTGGAGTGCTGGCCACGAAGCGGTAGACGAACAGCCGGTCGATCGAGGAGCGGCCGGCGGCATGGAAGGCGGGCGTGATCGGCCTCGTCGCGGTCGCGCGCACCGGCGCATAGCCGACGAGATCGATCTCGCGAACGTGCAGCACGGACCCGGGCGGCACGTAGTGCAACCCGGTCAAGTAGTACTCGAGCGGCGCCGACCCGAGCTCGACCGTCACGATCGCGCGGTCGCCGGCGCCGCCGCGCAACGAGCTCGCGACCCCCGACCAGTCGGCTCGCTGAAACCGCGTGTCGATGTCCGTGACGAGGATCACCCCGAGGCCGGCGGCGCAGATGAGGACGGTCAGGGCGGTGCCGGCCACGCCGGCACGCTCCCCGGCGAGCACGACGGCGAGCGCGGCGGCGAGGGGGATCCACGAGTCGATCACGTTGCGCGGAGCGAGATAGTCGGCTCCGGCGAGCACGAGCACGAGCGGGATCAGAATCGATACCGCGCCGAGCCCGAAGACGAGCCCCCCGACACGCCACTCGCGAGCCGTCAGCCCGGGCAGCAGCCCGACCGCGATGAGCAGGGGCACCGCGCAGGCGAGCAGCAGCCCGTGGCCGAACCCCGGACTCTGACCGCCGAGCAGGAAATAGCCGGGAATCGCCACGAGCCGATCCGACAGCGCCCAGCGCCCGATCCACTGCGTGCCGTGCCCGCCTTGGGCGAGGATGAGCGGCAGGAGTGCACACGCGGCGAGCGCCACGACGCCAAGGGCGATGGCGAGCGCGCGCGGCGCCACCGGAGCCGGTGGCGGGTCGCCGCCGGCGCGCAGGCGGGCCAGCGCCGGGCGGAGCGCGGGGACCGCGGTCGCGAGCAGCAGCGCCGCCTCGGGAGCGATGAGGAAGCCCGCGAAGTAGTGCGTGCACAGCGCGAGCACTGATGCCGACGGCCCACGCCGCGAGTTCGCGGGGGCTCGGGTCCCGCCAGGCGCGCAGGAACGTCCACAGCGACAGGGAGGCGAGGAACGCAAAGAGCGCGTATACGCGTGCCTCCTGCGAGTACCAGACGAACAGCGGGTTGAAGGCGACGATCGCCGTCAGGACGATCGCGGTGCGGCGTGAGCCAAGCTCTCGTCCGATCGCCCACGCCGCCGCGACGGTGGCCACGCCAGCGAGCGCCGACAACGAGCGCAGGGCGACCGCCCCGGCGCCGAAGACGCGCGACCACGCCCAGATCAGCACGTACCAGAGCGGCGGCGAGTTCTCGCTGTGGATCATCGCGTGCAGGGTCGAGCCGAGCGAGGCGTGCAGCACGTGCACCGGCGTGTAGGCCTCGTCGTACCAGAGGCTCTGCTCGCCGAGCGTGGCGAAGCGGACGACGATCGCCGCGGCGAGCAGCAACAGCAGCGCCCAGTCCGGGCGCCATCCGGCGACTGCGGTCGTCGAGCCCTGCGCTGCCTGCCCCGCATCGGCGCCAACGGTCGCCGGCAGCGGCCTCCCGGAGGTCACCGAGGCCCCCGCGAGTCTCATTCTGGCGATGTCGGCAGCGGGGCGCTCGCGGCCGCCTTCGCGTTGGCGGCGCCGCACAGCGAGCTCTCGGCGGGCAGCCCGAAGCACCCGTAGCGGTAGCTGTAGCTGTCGCGTCGCTTGGCCGGGATGTAGTAGCCGCCGTCGACATGGCGGAGCCCGGCGACGGTCGACCCGCTGATCATCAGGCACAGGCGCACCTGGCTGGGCTGCAGCGCGGCCACTGTCGTCGTCGAGCGACACACGAAGTCCGTCGTGCCGTGCTCGAGCGTGCGCACGTCGAGGCGCGTCTTCGGGTCGGCGACGTGGGCGTAGGCCCGCCATGTAGCGCGGTCGGCCGACTCGCGCTTGTTGAGCCGCACCTGCAGGACCACGTCGTAGAGGACCGCGGCGGCGAGCAGCAGGCCGACGAGCACGAGGATCGTCGTCTCGATCGCGCGCACGTCGCGACTCGCCGGATCGCGGTCGGCCTGCGGCCGGGGCGCGGCCCAGGCGGGTAGGCGGCGGAACGGCCGTTCGCTGGCGGGGGTGGCGCTCATATCGTCGGTGAGAACAGCGGAGCGGTCTGGTGGACGACGAACAGGGCCATCACCGCGAGGGTCGCCCACAGCACGCGCCGGTCGCGCGAGAGCACGGCGAGCGGCAGCGCCCACAGCAGGTACCACGCGAGCAGCCATGTCGTGCCGACCGCGAGCACGAGCAGCGCCCAGGCCGACGCCGAGAGCCAGTCGTAGCCGCGCCAGGTGCGCCACATCAGCCAGAGCAGGACGAGCACGCTGGCGACGCGCACGATCGTGCGGTCGATGCGGAACACGCCGGGCAGCCCGACGAGGTGGG
This sequence comes from uncultured Solirubrobacterales bacterium, assembly GCA_963819075.1. Taxonomy (GTDB): domain Bacteria; phylum Actinomycetota; class Thermoleophilia; order Solirubrobacterales; family Solirubrobacteraceae; genus CAVQBJ01. The sequence goes on along the minus strand of CAWFUP010000005.1, from coordinate 186,320 downwards.
CGACCTCGAGCGGGAAGCTGTCGCTCGAGACGAACGTGGAGTTGCGGTTGAGCACCGAGACGAAGTCCAGGCCGTGGACGCCGAAGGCGACGAACGAGATGAGGCCGATGACGACGACGGCGGCCGCGGCGCCGGCGAGCAGCGAGACGCTGCGACGCGCGAGCAGGACGAACGGCAGCACGACGATTGCCGTCGCCTTCACGGCCGCCCCGGTGACGACGGCGGCGGCGCCGCGCGCGTTCTCGCCGCGCAGGAGCAGGAGGACGCCGCCCATCATGAGCGCGTCCATGACGAGGTCGTTGTGGTACCCGCCGACACCGTAGATGATCCACAGCGGGTTGACGCCGACGATCAGCGTGGCCGAGACCGGGTCGCGTCCGAGGCGCTTGGCACACAGCCACACGAAGGCCAGCGCGGCGAGGCTGGCGGCGATGGCGAGAACCTTCATTCCCCACAGCGCACCGTCGACCCCGAGCAGCGCGATCGGGTAGCTGGCGAGCGTGAACAGTGGACCGTAGGCGCTCGGAACGCGGTACCAGACCGTTCCCACGTAGTGATAGAGCGGGTCCTGTGGCGCAGCGATCGGGCCGTTCGCGAACGGGTTGATCCCGTGCAGGACACCGAGCCGCCCGTAGTCGATGTACTGAAAGACGTCCTGGGAGATGAGGACCGGCCCGATGAGCAGGACGACGTGCAGGGCCAGGATCGTCCCGATGAGCAGGCGGGCGGACACTCGTCGGGCGCCGACGACGGCCGCGACGTAGCAGACGGTCGTCGCGAGGATCGCCGCGAGGAAGGTCCGGTAGCTGAGGGCGGCGCCCGGCCCGTTCAGCCAGCCGGCGATCGGCGGCTGACGGGGCACGAGCGCCGACTTCGCCGACGCGGCGTCGAGCACGATCCACACGGTGCAGGCGACCGTGCCAAGCAGGCCGACCGAGCCGAGCGCCCGCAGCCCTCGCCCCGAGGACGCAGGCGACACGCTCTCGATCGCCGCGGACTGGCCGGGAGCACCGTCCGCCACCCCAGTCACGGAGGCGTCCGGCTTGCTGGGGACGTTGAGGTCGGTGTGGGTCATCTGCTCGTACGGCCCGACGCGACGTGAGCGTACACGGCGCGCCGCCCGGCCTTCGATCGACGCTGGCTCGGGCGCGTCGAGCGCAGCTCAAGGGGCGTTGGGGGCGAACCCGGCGCCGCTGCGTGGCCGAGCTCGGGCGGGATTATCGCGGATCTCCGGGCGGCACGACGGCTCGCGCCGGCGTGTGCCGCCAAACGCCCGCTACGCGGACCTCATCGAGCGCGGCGCCACGGCACCCGCGGCCCGTAGCGCGCCTCTCCTCCAGCGCGACCCAACCGAAGGCCTGCTGGCAGACTCACGCCATGCGACGACTCCGAGCGATCGTGCCCGGCGCGCGATGAGCCAGCCTGGAGCCTCTCCGGTGGCGCTGCGGCCGCTGCGCCTGCACGGTCCGACGCTTCGTCTGCGCTACCCCGCCGAGCGCGACGCGCCTGCGCTGCTCGCGCTCGCCAGCGACGCCCGCGTGACGCGCTATTTCTCCTGGGGCCCCTACCGCGACGTGGGGGAGCCGCGCGCGTGGGTGCGCTCGCTGCCGGCGCGGCGACGCAGCGGGACCGCGCTCGAGTTCGCCGTCGTCGACGCGTCCGACACGCCGATCGGGGTCATCATGCTCGCCGAGCTGTCCGCGCGTGACCGCCGCGCGGTCGTGGGAACCTGGCTCGGGCGCGCTCACTGGGGAACGGGCGCCAACCTCGAGGCGAAAGCGCTTATCGCGGCGCTCGCCTTCGGGCCGCTCGGCCTGCGACGCCTCAGCGCCTACTCCGACGCTCGCAACGCGCGATCACAGTCCGCACTCGAACGCGTCGGGTTCGCGCGCGAGGGGGTCTTACGCGACTTCCACCGCCACGGCGGGCAGGCGCGAACGGTCCTCGTTTACTCGCTGCTGGCCCGCGAGTACCCGGCGTCGCCGCTGGCGGAGGTTCCGGTCCGCATCAACGGCGCGGCGCCAAGGGCGTTTCGCCCCGCCGCGTCGTAGCGCGGCCTACCCCTCCCCCATCGGTCCGCCGGGCGGGCGCCGAACTCCAGTTCGCCGTCGGGCGGGTCGATGGCCGCCCGGGGTCCCCACCACCGTGATGCGACGACAGATCCGACGACCGCCACCGGCGCTCGGCGCGCTCGGCGCGCTCGTCGCCGCCTGGCTCGCGTTCGCCCTGCACCGCACGACCGGTCTCGGCGGCCACGTGCTCGACACGCTGCTCGACCACGGCCTGTACCGCGTGATCGACGTCGCCGCCGCACTGGCGATCATCGCGCGCGCAGCCACGCGACGAGCCGACCGGGCCCCGTGGCTGATCGTCGGGCTCGGAGCCCTCGGCTGGGCGGTGCCGCACACCCCGCTGACGGGCGTCACCACGTCCGACCACCCGCCGGCCGCCGCTGCGCTCAACGCCGTGGCGCTCGTCAGCGGAGTGGCCATGCTCTGCGGCCTGCTCCTGCTGCTGCGCGGTCAGCTGCGCGGTGTGCGACCCGACCGGCTCCTCGACGGGCTGCTCGCCGGAACGGCATCCGTGGCCGTCGCGGCCACGATCGTTCCGGCGTGGCTGCGCTCGCTCGCCGGCGCACCGGCGACCGTCAACCTCGACCTCTCCCGGCCAACGCTCGACCTGCTGATGCTGATGGCCGCGATCACCGCGGCCGTCGTGAACGGCTGGCGAGTGGCGCGCGCGTGGCTGCTCGTGGCCGCGGCGATGATGATGCTGACGATCGCCGACACGCTCGCGCGATACGCCGGCACCAGCGCCGGGGCGGGCACAGGAGTTCGGGCCGCGACCGACGTGCTCTGGCCGGCGTCGCTCATCGTGCTGGCGATCGCGGCCTGGCAGTCGCCGCCGCCCACCGCCCAGGCGAGCGGCGGCGACCGGTCGAGCGCGCTGGCAATCCCGGCCAGCGCCATGATCGGAGCCGTGCTCGTGCTCGCGTACGGCGACGTGGCGCATGTGTCGGTGGCCGCCGGCGGCCTGGCCGTCGTGGCGCTCGTGATCGCCCTCGTGCGCATGTGCCTGATCGTGCGCGATAACGGCGACATGCTCGCGCTCGTCCAGCGCCAGGCCAAGACCGATCCCCTCACCGGCCTCGACAACCGCCGCAGCCTGCTGGAGACGATCGACAGCGAGGTACGCGACGCGACCGAGGCCGAGCCGCTGCTGCTCGCGTTCTACGACCTCAACGGCTTCAAGGACTACAACGACGCCTTCGGCCACCTCGCCGGCGACGCGCTCCTGACGCGGCTCGGCGCGAAGCTGAGCGCCGCCGTCGGCAAGTACGGCCATGCCTACCGCGTCGGCGGCGACGAGTTCTGCGCGCTCCTGCGCTGCCCCGCAGACCTCCAGGCCAGGCTGATCGACGCGACCGTCGAGGCGCTCTCCGAGCGCGGTCAGGGATTCGATGTCACGACGGCCCACGGCGTCGTGCGCGTTCCGACCGAGGCCCGGGACAGCTTCCGGGCGCTGCACCTCGCCGATCAGCGGCTCTACGAGCTGAAGGAGGTGCGGCCCGGAAGCGCCAAGCACCAGCTCCGCGACGTGCTGCTCCAGGCGTTCCGTGAGCGCCAGGGGGCGCTTGACGAGCACCAGCGCGACGTCGCCGCGCTCGCACGAGACGTGGGCCGGCGTCTCGGCTTGCCGGCGGAGCAGCTCGACCTCATCGCCGCCGCCGCCGAGCTCCACGACGTCGGGAAGATCGCGATCTCCGACGCGATCCTCGACAAGCCCGGGCCGCTCGACCCCGAGGAGTGGGAGCGGATGCGCCATCACACGGTCCTCGGGGAGCGCATCCTCGCCGCCGCGCCCTCGCTGCGCCCGGTCGCGGCGCTCGTCCGCTCCAGTCACGAGCGCTTCGACGGCTTCGGCTATCCGGACGGGCTCGCCGGCGAGGAGATCCCGATCGGCGCTCGCGTGATCGCCGTGTGCGACGCCTACGACGCGATGACGGCCGACCGAGCCTACCGGTCGGGTCTCGAGGAGGCCGAGGCGATCCGGCGCCTGCGCCGCGCGGCGGGGACGCAGTTCGACCCGCGCGTGGTCGACGCGTTCACCGACGTGCTCGCCGACCGCCGGCCACGTCCTGTGCGCGCCGTCGAACAGCCCGTGACGACGCGCTGAGCGGGTCAGGCCGGCGCGGCATCCTCGAAGTGCAGCACTTCGAGGGCGCCGGTGAGCTCGAACACGCGCTGAATCGAATCGCTTCCGGGGCGCAGCACGAGCTCGCTGCCCTGCGCGCGCGCGTTCGCGTCGGCCTGAATGATCGTCCGCAGCCCGGAGGAGTCGATGAACGCGAGGCGACGCAGATCGACGACCACGCGCGCCGGTGCCCGCGCCTGCGCAAGCGCGAGCTGCTGCTCGAGCTCCCGGACGCTCGCCAGATCGAGCTCGCCCTCGAGGATGAGCGTCACCGCGCCATCAGTCTCCTCGGCCGTGATGCCGAGACGCCCGGGGGGCGGCTTGAGACCATCGCTCATGCGAGCCGATCATAACGAGAGCGAGTCGGCAGGCCGCAGGTTGCGCCGGCGCGCCGTCCACGCGGCGCCGGCCACGACGACGGCCCCGATCGCCTCGGGCCGCGGATCGAAGCGCTGCACGCTCCAGGGCGTGCCGTCGGCGTCGTCGACGAGCGCCGGCGCCGTCAGGGCGTCGCGCACCGCGACGCTGCGCAGCCCGGTGGCCAGGCCGGTGCCGAGCGCCTTCACGTAGGCCTCCTTGACCGTCCAGTGACGCAGGAACGCCTCCTCGCGCGACTCCTCGGGCAGGGTGAGCACGAGCGCGAGCTCCCGGTCGTCGAGCGCGCGCCGCAGGACGGCCGGCGGGATCGGCCGTCCGCGGGCCTCGACGTCGACCCCGATGCGGTCGCGCGTGGTCACGGCGATCACGGCGAGCGCCCGCGTGTGCGAGAGGCTGAACGACAGGCCGGTGGCCTGGACGAGCTGCGGCTTGCCCCGAGGCCCTTCGCGCAGGGCGACCGCGGCGGGCGACATCTGCAGGCACGCGCCGAGAACCGTCCGCAGCGCGGCGCGGGCGAGGATGAAGCGCTCGCGGGCGACCGGTCTGACGATGCGCTGCGCACGCGCCCGTTCGGACTCGTCGAGCGTGGCGGCGGCGCGCTCCGCCGCCCCGCCGCCGAGGTCGACGGTCCACAGGTCGACGACGTCAGCGGGCGGAATCGACACCGTCGGAGCGTACGCGCTCGGAAGGATCCGCTTGCCCCGAGACCGCGATCATGCGAACATACGTTCGCATGATCGTCTGCGTCCACCTCCCCCGCTTCGAGCTCGTCGTCGCGGCCGGTGGATCGGACGCACTGAGCGGGCGGGCCTTGGCGCTCGCTCCGCCACCCGGCCGCGAGCTGCGCCTCGGCGAGGTCTCCGGAGCCGCGGAGGCCTGCGGCGTCCGGGCGGGGATGCCCCTCGGTGAGGGCCTGGCGCGGTGTCCCGACCTTTATCTCGTGCCCCCCAACCCGCTCGCTGTCGCCGAGACCTGGGAGGCGATCGTGCGCGCCCTGGAGGGCATCGGCGCGCAGCTGGAGCTCGCCTGCCCGGGCCTGGCCTACTTCGACGCGCACGGTCTGCGCGGCCTCTATGGGGGCGAAGAGGGCGTCCTGGGCGCCGCCCGGCGCGCGATCGGACGGCCGGTGCGCCTCGGCGGCGGGCCGACGCGCCTGTGCTCCCTGGCGGCAGCGCTGCGCGCGCGAGCGCGGCGCCCTGCGCTCGCCCCCGGCAGCGGAGCGGCGGCCGCGCGCCGCTATCTCGCACCGTTGGACGTCGACCTGCTCGCCCATCGCAGCGAGACCGCGCCGCTCGTGCAGCCGCTGCAGCGCCTCGGTCTGCAGACGATGAGTGAGCTCGCCGCGCTTCCTCGCGCGGCGGTCGCCGATCGTTTCGGGGAGCCGGGCGCGTTCGCCCACCGCCTCGCCCACGGGCAGGACACGCCCCTGCGCCCGCGCCTGCCCCAGGAGCGCCTGGAGGAGTCGCTGACGCTGCCCGAATCGGCCTCCGGGCCGATGCTGCAGCGAGCGCTCGGCGTGCTCATCGATCGGCTGCTCGCGCACCCGGCACGCCGGGGACGCACGCTGCGCTCGGTCATCCTTGCCGCCCGTCTGGCCGGGGGCGGTACCTGGCGCGAGCGAGTCGTGTTCCGCGAGGCGACCGGCGACCCGGAGCGCATGCGCCTCGCCGCGAGCGCGCGCCTGGCCCTGCTGCCGGCACCGGCCGACCTGCTGCGTCTGAGCGTCGACCGCTTCGGCGCCCCGGGCAACGACCAGCGGGCGCTGCTCGACGAGGCCCGCGCGGTCCGCCGCCGCCGCCTGCACGAGGCGGTGCGGCAGGTGCGCGCCGTGGCCGGACCCTACGGCGCGCTGCGCGCGCTGTGCATCGATCCCGACTCGCGCATCCCCGAGCGGCGGATGATGCTCACCCCGTTCGAGGGCGACGAGCGATGACCGGCCGGCCGCCCGCTGCGCTGCTGACCCCCCGTCCGGTGCGGGTGCGCCCGGGTGCCGGCGGCGTCCCCTTGCAGGTCGACGGGCGCGCGATCGGCGCGGTACGCGAGTCCTGGCTGGTCGAGGACCGCTGGTGGAGCGAGCGCCCGCTGCGTCGCCGCTACTGGGAGGTCGTCAGCACCGACGGGCGCAACCTCGTCGTCTTCCGAGACCTGCAGGGCGGCGGCTGGTACGCCCAGCGGGACCGCTGACGTGCGTGCCGGCAGGTCGACAGCAGGGGGGTGTTCGTCGTTTGTATGAACTATTCACACCTACGACGAACACCCCCTGGTAGAGCGCCGTGTACACCGAGCTGCACGCCCACTCCGCCTACTCCTTCCTCGACGGCGTCTCGCTGCCCGAGGAGATCGTCGCCCGGGCCCTGGAGCTCGGCTACGACACCTACGCGCTGACCGACCACGACTCCGTCGCGGGCTCGATGGAGTTCGCCCAGATGGCCGGCTCGCTCGGGCTGCGCGCGATCCACGGGGCCGAGCTGAGCCTGCACGACGGGCGCCACCTGACGCTGCTCGTGCGCGACGCGCGTGGCTGGAGCAACCTCTGCCGGCTGCTCACCCGCGCCCACGCGCACACGCGCGATCGCGGCGAACCACCGCCGGCCTGCCCGCTCGACGCGGTGCTCGAGCGCGCCGAGGGCCTCGTCTGCCTGACCGGCTGCGCCACCCACGGCGTCCACGACGAGGCGACCGTCCGGCGGCTGCGTGACGCCTTCGGACCCGAGCGCCTGCGCGTCGAGCTCCAGCGCCCCTACGCCCGCCACGACCGGGCGCGCAACCGCGCGCTCCAGCTGCTCGCCGGCCGCCTGCAGCTCGCCTGCGTGGCCACCGGGGACGTCCACGCGCACCACCGCTCGCGCGCCGAGCTGCAGGACGCGTTCGTCGCCGTGCGCCAGCACTCCACGCTGGAGGCCTGCGAGCCGCTGCGCCGGGGCAACCACAGTCACGTGATGGCGAGCCCGTCGGCGATGTCCGGCCGCTTCGCCGACCACCCCGAGGCGGTGCGCGAGACGCGCCGCCTGGCCGATGAGCTGACGTTCGACCTCACCCACGACCTCGGCTACCGCTATCCGGGCGCCGAGGACTCAGACGCGCTGCGCCGCCTATCGGAGATGTGCCAATCAAGGATGGCCGAGCGCTATGGCTCCGGCGTGCGCCCCGAGCACCGCCGGGCCGCGCAGGCGCGCCTGGAGGAGGAGCTGCGGGTCATCGACAGGCTCGGCCTGGCCGGCTTCTTCCTGCTGCACCAGGACATGCTCGAGGTCGCCCGCGAGGTGGCCCTGGAGGTGCGCGGGGCCGGCGGTCCGGACAGCGCCCGCCTGCTGCTGCCGCCGGGGCGCGGGCGCGGGTCCTCGGTGTCCTCGATCGTGTGCTTCCTCACCGGGCTGTCGCACATCGACCCGATCGCCAACGAGCTGTTGCTCGGGCGCTTCCTGCACGAGGATCTGCAGTCGCTGCCCGACATCGATCTCGACTTCCCGCGCGACATCCGCGAGCAGCTCATCCCGCGCATCCACGACCGCTACGGCCGCGACCGGGCGGCACTCGTAGCCGCGTTCCCCACCTATCGATCCCGGGGCGCGATCCGCGACCTCGGTAAGGCGCTCGGCCTGCCCCCCGGGGAGATCGAGCGCGTTTCGCGCGCGAGTGACGGGCTCCGGAGGGATGTGCACCGCGACGTCGCCCACGGGGACCTCCCAGCGCACGAGGACGTCTGGCCCGATCCGCCGAGCAGCGGCGGGCGCCTGGCCGGCGTGGCCGGCGACATCGCCAGCGCGCTCGGGCCCGAGCGGCTGCGCCAGGGCGAGGGCGGCGGTCGCTGGGCCTGGCTGGCGCGCCTGTCCGCCGAGGCCTACGGGCTGCCCCGCCACCTCTCCCAGCACCCCGGCGGGATGGTCATCGCCACGCGTCCGCTCATCGACTGCTGCCCGGTCGTGCCGGCAGCGATGGAAGGGCGCCAGATGGTGCAGTGGGACAAGGACTCCTGCGCCGACGCCGGCTTCCTGAAGATCGACCTGCTCGGCCTCGGCATGCTCTCCGCCGTGGAGCGCTGCGTCGAGCTCATCGCCGCCGAGCGCGGCGAGCGCGTCGATCTGTCGCGCATCCCCTTCGACGATCCCGACACGTTCGCGGCGATCCAGGACGCGGAGACGACCGGCGTGTTCCAGATCGAGAGCCGCGCCCAGATGCAGTCGCTCAAGCGCAGCCGCCCGGAGAACCTCGACGACCTCACCGTGCAGGTGGCGATCGTGCGCCCCGGACCGATCCAGGGTGGCGCCGTCAACCCCTACATCGAGCGCCGCCAGCGCCTGCGGGTCGACCCCGACTACGAGATCCCCTACGACCACCCTTCCCTGGAGACGATCCTGCGCGACACGCTCGGCACGATCATCTTCCAGGACCAGGTGATCGAGGTCGCCCAGGTGTTCGCCGGCTTCTCCCCCGGCGAGGCCGACGGGCTGCGCCGCGCGATGAGCCGCAAGCGCGCCGACGCGGCGATCGAGCACTTCCGCCGGCGCTTCGTGGCCGGCGCCGCCGCCCACGTCGGCGCCGACGAGGCGACCGCGGGCCGCGTGTGGCAGATGGTCGCCGGCTTCGCCGGCTTCGGCTTTCCCAAGGCCCACAGCGCCGCCTTCGGGCTGCTCGCCTACCAGTCGACCTGGCTGCGGGTCCACTACGGCCCCGAGTTCCTGTGCGCGCTGCTCAACGAGCAGCCGATGGGGTTCTACGCGCCGGACAGCCTTATCCATGAGGCTCAGCGCCGTGGGATCGCCGTGCACGGCGTCGACGTCAACGCGTCGGGCGCGGAGTGCACGATCGAGGGCGGGGCGGTGCGGATCGGGCTCGGCTACGTCAGTGGGGTTGGGGCGGCGGAGGCCGAGGCTCTGGTCGCCGCTCGCGAGGAGGGCGGGCCGTTCCGCGACCTCGGCGACCTCGCCGCGCGCGCCGGGGCGGGGCGTCCGGCCCTGGAGCAGCTCGCCTGGTCGGGGGCCTGCGACGCGCTGGCCGGTGGCGGTGAAGCCTCGGCCGCCAGCGCGCGGCGCCTGGCCCTGTGGCAGCTCGGGGTCGCCGTCCCCGGGCGGCCGGCGGCCGACGGCGCGCTGCAGCTCGCGCTCCCGATCGAGGCGCCGCCGGCACCACGCCTGCGGGCGCTCGGACGCTGGCAACGGCTCGTGGCCGACTACTCGACGAGTGGAGTGACCACCGAGGACCACGTGATGGCCGCCCTGCGCGGACGCCTGAAGATCCCGATGCTCGCCACGAGCGCCCAGCTCGAGCGCCTCCCCCACGGCTGTTCGGTGGCGATCGCCGGCCTCGTCATCGCCCGCCAGCGACCCGGCACGGCCAAGGGGATCGTGTTCCTGCTCTTCGAGGACGAATGGGGCACCGTCAACCTGATCGTGCCGCCCGACGTCTACGAGCGTCAGCGCGCGCTCGTGCGCACCGAGCCGCTGCTGCTCGCCCGTGGGCGCCTCGAGCGCCCGGCGGCCGGCGGCGGGGTCATCAACGTGCTCGTGCGCGAGCTGGCGTCCCTGGAGGCGTCGCTGAGCCCGAAGGCGGCCGACGCGGCAAGCGGCGTCCCGGCGACGGCGCAGCCGCTGCGGCCCTCGGCGGTCGCGGCGGGCCAAGACGAGCCGGACACCGAGCGCGACGGCGGGGTCGCCGCGAGCATGCGGGCCGTCGCGCCGCCGATTCAGAGCTTCGCGTCGGGACGGCGGCGGTGAGGCCGCCGTGCCTCGCCGCCGCCACGCCGGGTCAGAACTCGTCGAAGCTGACCTTGCCGGCGCCGGCGCCGCCGGTCGCCGACCCGATGTGCTGACCGCTCGCGCAGCCGCCGTCGACCGCTTCGGCGTCGGCCTGTGGAACATCGAGGTCCTCGGCCTCCATGGCGAGCTCGGCCTCGGGCGGGGTGCTGGGCTCCTCGCGAAGATCGGTCATCACGGTCCCCTTTTCGTCGCTGGTTGGATCGACCGTCACGATCATCCGACTCGTCGTGCGGGAGGTCAACCCTTGACCGGCGCGGTGACCCTTAGCGGCTCGTGCCCGATGCCGTTCGCGCAGGGCGGTCGGCGAGCCGCACGACGAAGCGCAGCGCCGACCAGGTCTCGTCGATCGCGCAGACCTTGTTGTCGACGAGGCCGGTGGAGAGGATCAGCTCGCGCAGCACGTTCTCCGTCACGTCGGTCGGCACGCCCGAGCTGCGCTTCGGCCAGGCGATCCACAGCCCCCCATCCGGCGGCAGCGCGCGCTGCAGCGCCGGCAGGCGGCGGCAAAGCTCGGCGCGACGCGTCGCGAAGCAGACGATCACCTCCGCCGGGCCGCGCAGGCTGGGGCGCAAGGTGACGCCCTCGGGCAGCTCGAGCGTGGCCGGGAAGTCCGGCGGGGCGTCGATCAGCGCGACCGTCATCCCAGCGGCGATCCCGAGCTTGCGGGCGAGGGGTGTGCCGGAGTAGCCGCTCGGTTGGCCGCGCATCTCGAGCGGCTACCCCGGCCGCCGCGCCTTCTCCGACACGGTCAGCAGCAGCGCCAGCAACACGAAGTTCATGACCACCGACGAGCCGCCGTACGCGACGAGCGGCAGGGTCACGCCGGTGAGCGGGATGACGTCGGTGACGCCGCCGACGATCACGAACACCTGCAGGGCGATGATGAACGACAGACCGGTGGCCAGCAGCTTGGAGAACGAGTCGCGGGCGAGGATCGCCGTCTTCAGCCCCCGCCACACGAACAGCAGGTACACGCCGAGCAGGGCGACGGCGCCGACCAGCCCGAGCTCGTCGGTCAGCACGGCGTAGATGAGATCGCTCTCCGGCACCGGGATGAGCGAGCTCGAGACGACCCGCCCGTTCGGCAGCTGATAGGGCAGCTCGAGCAGGGACTGGTGCAGTCCGGTGCCGAGCAGCCCGCCGTCGGCCTGCGCGAACAGCGACTGCGCGAGCTGCCCGCTTCCGCCCGTCTGGTAGTAGAGCGTCGGGTCGAGCGGATGCTCCCACGCGAGCACGCGCTGCTGCACGTGCCCGACGTGCTTGGACACGAGCCACGCGCCGAGCGCGAACAGCACGATCCCGACGAGCGGGAACGAGAGCCGCCCGGTGGCGACGTAGAGCAGGGCCAGAAACGCGCCGTAGAACATGATCGAGGTGCCGAGCTCGCGCGTGAGCAGCAGCGTCGCCATCGCCGCGCCCCAGACGACGAGCAGCGGCCCGAACTGCTTCATCGGGGGCACCGTGATCCCGAGCACGCGCCGACCGCCGGTAACGAGCAGTTGCCGGTTGTCGCGGAGGTAGCTGGCGATGAATACGACGATCGCGATCTTCGCGAGCTCGGCCGGCTGGAAGGCGATCGACCCGATGTGGATGTTCAGGTAGGCGCCGTTGACCTGCTGGCCGATGACCGGGAAGCGCGGCAGGATCGTCAGCACGATCGCCGCCAGCGCGATCGTGTAGCGGTAGCGCTCGAGCACCCCGAGCCCGTTGCGGCGTAGCCACAGCACAGTGGCCACGAAGAGACCGAGCCCGAGCACCATCCACTGCGCCTGCTGGCGGGCCAGCGTGGGGTTGATGCGGTAGATCATCACGATCCCGACGCTGGCCAGCACGGCGGCGAGCGGGAACAGGTAGGGGTCGGAGTGCGGCAGCGTGAGCCGGATGACGATGTGCGTGAGCACGCAGAGCCCGAGGAAGATCGCCCCGTAGGTGAGCGACGCGCTCGACGCGTGATGCAGCGTGACGTTCGTCCCCGAGGCGGTGCTCTCGTTCTGCTGCTGGATGAAGATGGCCGTGAAGCCGGCAACGACCAGCAGCGCGGAGGGCAGCAGGCCGAACAGCTCGCGGTTGCGCGCGCTCAGCACGCGCACGACTGTACAACGGCCGCCTGCCGAGACTGGCGGCGCGCGCCCGGGGCGCGCAGCGCCGCAGGAGGCCACCGGCCCGGCCGCTACCCTGTTGGCGACGGGCGCACCGCGGGCCCGCATCTGTGCATGCCATGAACCGTCCCGTCGACCGCCGACATGCCTGACGAACGTCCGCCGCGCCTGGGTTGGCGCATGGGCAAGCGCTTCCTGCTCGCGGCGCTGGTGATCGTCGTGCTGTCGGCCGCCGCCACCGCCACCGCCGGGCTGGAGAAGCTGACGACGTTCGCCCAGGAGGCGCTGCCGGCCTCGAGCCACATCGGCGCGCTGCCCGGCACGATCACACCCGCCTACGACGGGGAGCCGGAGACGTTCCTGCTCATCGGCTCCGACCGGCGCGCGGCCTCCAAGGATGCCTTCGACCGCACCGACCCGCCGCACAGCGACACCCTGCTGCTCGTGCATCTCGATCCGAACCTCGGCCAGACCTCGGTGCTGTCGATCCCGCGCGACCTGCTCGTCAGCATCCACGATCCGAAGGCGGGCCGGACCTACTACCCGGAGAAGGTCAACGCCGCCTATACCTACGGCAGTTACGACCATGGCAGTGACGGCGGAGCGGCGCTCGCCGCGCTCACCGTCAAGCACCTGCTCGGGATTCCCCTCAACGGGATCGTCGACGTCACCTTCGGCGGCTTCATCGACGTCGTCGATCAGCTCGGTTGCGTGTACGTGAACGTCGACCACCGCTACTACAACGAGAACATCGGGACGGTGGCGACGAACTACAGCTCGATCAACCTCGAGCCCGGCTATCAGAAGCTCTGCTACACCGACGCGCTCGACTACGTGCGCTATCGCCACACCGACTCGGACTTCGTGCGCGTCGCCCGTCAGCAGGACTTCATCCGCGACATCCGCGAGCAGGCGAGCATCAGCCTCGGCAACATCGACAGCGTCCTGCGCAGCGTCGGGCGCGCGATCCGCACCAACTTCACCGCCTCCGCGGGCGAGCTCGAGGTCCTCGCGAAGCTGCTCGTGTTCTCCCAGCAGAAGCCGCTGCGCCAGGTGCATTTCCAGGTCACGAGCGACAGCGCGATGATCGGCGGCGTCGACTACGTGACCGCGTCGCCGCAGCAGATCGCGGCGACCGTGCAGGACTTCCTGTACGGCGATCAGAAGGTGACAATCCCGCATAGTGCCGCCGTCACCTCCGCCCGGCCGGGCCACCAGCACCACCAGCGCATCTCGCCGGCGGCCATCGGGCTGTATCCGACGTCCTCGAGCGCGATGTCGGCGGCGATCAACGCCGGCACGTCGGTGCCGTTCCGGATGCTCTATCCGAACCTCCAGACGGGGCCGGCCGTGCAGGAGGAGGTCCACGCCTACGCCATCCGCGACCAGCAGAACCACCTTCACCACTCCTACGTCGCGGTCTTCCAGCAGAACGGGCTCGGCGGCTACTACGACGTCGAGGGCAGCGATTGGACGAACCCTCCGATCATCGCGAACCCGAGCCGCGAGGCGACGATCGGTCCGCGTCGCTACATCTTCGTCGACGACGGCGCCCACATCCATCTCATCGCCTGGCGTGAGCACGGCGCCCTCTACTGGGTCAACAACACGCTGCTCGAGGACCTCAGCAACGCGCAGATGCTCGGCATCGCCGAGTCGGTCCAGCCGCTGCACTGAGCCCCGTGGCGCCGGCGGCGGCCTGCGGCTAGCGACGCGCCGCGTCGAGCGCCGCGTTGACGAGCGCGTCGGCGTGGGCGTTCTCGGCGCGTGGCACCGAGCGGATCGACCAGCCGTCGAACTCGCGCAGCGCCGCCATCGCGTCGAGGTACAGCGGCCGCATGGACGGGTGCTTGACCTTGTAGGCGCCGTTGACCTGCTTGGCCACGAGCTCTGAGTCGTTGATCACCTCGACCTCGGTGGCGCCGAGGGCACGGGCCCGCGCGAGGCCGAGCAGCAGGCCGCGGTACTCGGCGACGTTGTTCGTCGCCTCCCCGAGCAGCTCGGACGCCTCGTCGACCACGTCACCGTCGGGCGTGGACACGACCGCGCCGGCCGCAGCCGGCCCCGGGTTCCCGCGTGCGCCCCCGTCGACGTGGACGACGAGCTTCAATCGTCGGCGAGCTCGAGCTCGGGGTAGTCCCCCGCGACGCGTGCCCGCCGGCGGTCGCGCACCGTGCGCTGCTGCACCTCGGCGTCGCCGCCCCGGCGCGCGCGCCGGGCCGACTGGCGACGATCGATGATCACCTCGACGTTTTCGTCGTCGGCGTAGTACTTGACGAGCTTGTCGTACAGCTCGTCGGCCATCGCTTCGGGGATCACGCAGTAGATCATCGGTTCGGGCTCCAGCTCACAGGGCGAGCATCCTCAGCTCGCCGCGATCGTCGGCGGTCGCGTTGACCGCGCGGTCGAGATCGTCGAGCTCGTCGAGCTCGGCCCCCTGGGCCACGAGCCGCGCGCCCGCGCGCTCGTCGCCGAGATCGACCTCGTAGCGATACCAGCACAGCTCCCACGCCACGACGATCGTCATCACCGTGCTGTCGGGCGTGATAGGACGCGCGGTCACCTCGGGCAGCCCGAGCGAGCGAGCGACCCCGGCCATGCGGCGCGGGTACTCGCTGGCGTTGAAGACCTCCAGCGCGCGGGCCGCCTTGAAGTCCGCGTTGGTCGGGACCGCGTGCACCGATCGAGGCGATCGGATCGCGTCGACGACGGCCGCCGGGCGCGCCGGGCGGGTGGCGAGCGGCGCCGGCGGCGGGTCGACGGGCGGATCGGCGGCTACGACCTGGGCGGGCCCGCCGCCCGGCGCCCAATCGTCGTCGTCAGGCTCCGAAGGCGGTTCGGCGGCGATCGCGAACTCCGGCTCGTACGCAGCCGCCGCGTCGGCGTCGACATCGTAGGAACCAGGCACGTCCGCGCCGTAGTCCTCCTCGTCGCGGGGAAAGCGGCGCTGGCGCAGCCGCCCCATGAGCGAGCGCCCGCGCCGCCCGCGCGTCGCCTCGACGATCACCGGGTGACCGTCGGCCTCGCGCAGCCAGCCCTCGTGCGAGGCCCGAGACTGGCACAGCTCGCAGACCATTCGCCGCTGCCCGCCGGCCAGGAACACGTTCGGCTGCTCGCCCCGCAGCAGGTTCCGCCCGCACACGTCGCAGGCCACCGCGGGCTGATAGGTGCTGATGGATCGCGTTGCCACGGCCCCCCAGGGTAGACGTTCGCACGCTGCGATAGCGCCGAGCGGGCGCAGTCGCGGCGCCTCGCACCGCGCCTGGGCGCCGAATTGCAGGCGCGACGCCCTACGCACGCACCGCGTGCTGCTCGTCCGCCGCCCCGGCCACGACCTTCGCCGCGAGATGGGCCGGCACCTCCTCGTAGCGCAGGAACTCCATCGTGTAATCGCCCTGGCCACCGGTGATCGAGCGCAGGTCCGGCGCGTAGCTGAGCATCTCGGCCATCGGCACCTCGGCCTTGATCTCGGTCATCGCGCCGCTCGGCTCCATGCCCTGCGGCCGGCCGCGGCGGCCGTTCAGATCGCCGATGACGTCGCCGACGTGGTCCTCGGGCACCGACACGCTCACGAGCATGATCGGCTCGAGCAGCACGGGATCGGCCGCCTCGAGCGCCTCGCGCATGGCGTGCGACCCGGCGAGCTTGAACGCCACCTCCGAGGAGTCGACGGTGTGATAGGAGCCGTCGGTGAGCGTCACTCGAACACCCTTGACCGGGTAGCCGGCGGCAGCGCCGTGCTGCATGGCCTCCACGACCCCCTTCTCGACGGCCGGGATGAACTGGTGCGGGATCACGCCTCCCTTGATCTTGTCGACGAACTCGAACCCGGCCTGCTCCTCGGGATCGGTGAGCGGCTCGATCTCGATGTGACAGTCCCCGAACTGGCCGCGCCCGCCGGTCTGCTTCTTGTGACGGCCGTGCGCCTTGGCGGGCCGGCGGATCGTCTCCTGGTAGGGCACGCGCGGCGGCTTGAGCGTCACGTCGGCGCCGAAGCGGGAGTGCAGGCGGTCGACGATCACCTCGACGTGCACCTGCGAGAGCCCGGCCACGATCTGCTCGCCGGTCTGCGGATCGCGATGCAGGTCGATCGTCGGATCCTCCTCCTGCAGGCGACGCAGCGAGCTGAACACCTTGTCCTCGTCCCCCTTGTTCTTCGGCTCGATCGAGAACGCCATCACCGGCGCCGGCAGCTTGACGCTCGGCATCTCGATCGGCTCGTCGCGCGCGGCGAGCCAGTCGCCGGCTCGCGTCTCGCGCAGCTTGGCCACCGCGCCGATGTCGCCGGGGCCGAATTCGGTGGTGTGCTCGGTCTGCTTGCCGGTCGAGACGATCAGCTGCCCGATGCGCTCCTTGACGTGCGCCCGCGTATTGAGCACCTGCGTGTCGGACTTCATGACCCCCTGGTAGACGCGGAAGAGATTGATCCGCCCGGCGAAGGGGTCGGCGCGGGTCTTGAAGACATAGGCGAACAGCTCGCGATCCTCGCGCGGCTCGAGCTCGACCTCGCCGGCATGGAAGACACCGTGCTTGACCGGAGACGGGAGGTCCTCGACGATCGCGTCGAGCAGGCGGTTGGTGCCGAGGTTGCGTGTGGCCACGCCGCACACCACGGGGAAGATGTGGCCGTGGTTGGTGCCCTCCTTGAGCGCGTTGACGATCTCCTCGTGGGAGATGTCCTCGCCCTCGAGATAGCGCTCCATGAGCGGCTCGGACACCTCGGCGACTTCGTCCATCAGCTTCTCGCGGTACTCCTGCGCCTGGTCGGCGAGCTCGTCGGGCACCGCGATCTCGCGTGCGTTGCCGCGGCCGGCGTCCTCGTACTCGAACGCCTTCATGTCGACGAGATCGATCACGCCGCGGACCTCGTGCTCTGAGCCGATCGGGATCTCGGTGGCCACGACGTGCTGGCCGAAGGACGCCTTCAGTTGCTCGAGCGTGCGAAAGAAGTCGGCGCGCTCGCGGTCGAGCATATTGACAAAGAGCAGCCTGGCGATGTCCAGCTCGGCGGCCCGCGCCCACAGGCGCGTAGTGGTGACCTCCACACCCATTACGGCGTTGATGACGAACACAGCGGACTCACAGACCCGCAACGTGCCGAGCGCGTCGGCGACGAAGCTCGGCTCGCCCGGGGTGTCGATGAGGTTGATCTTGCGGTCCTCCCAGGAGAAGGAGCTGAGCGTCGCGGAGATCGACATCTGGCGCGCCTGCTCGTCGGGGTCGGTGTCGGACACCGTCCCACCATCGACGACCGAACCTAGGCGGTTGATCACTCCGGCCTCGAAGAGCAGCGCCTCGTGAAGCGACGTCTTACCGCCGCCGCGATGGCCGACCAGAGCGACATTGCGGATTCGGTCCGCTGCTGGACGCATGCGATATCTCCTTCCCTCGGTGGTACGGCGACCTTACCGGCTCGCGTACCGCGCGTGGCGCAGATTGGCCGGATTCCGGAGCGGCGTCAGGCGAACGAGTCGCTCTGCATGCGCGAGCGCAGCCGCAGCACGGCCTTGGTGTGCAGCTGGGAGATGCGCGACTCGGTCACGCCGAGGACCTCGCCGATCTCGCGGAGGGTGAGGTTCTCGTAGTAGTAGAGCGCGATGACGAGCTTCTCGCGCTCGGGCAGCCGAGCGATCGCGTCGGCGATCCGGTCCTTGAGGTCGCCGACGTCGACGACGCGGGCGGGGTCGGGCGCGTTGGGGTCCTCGAGCGTGTCCATGAGCGACACCTGATCGCCGCTGGAGTCCGACACGTTCCAGAGCTCGTCGAGCGCAGCGACCGAGGAATGCGAGATCGCCAGCAGCGCCTCGTGGAACTCCGGCACCGTGATGCTCAGCTCGGTCGCCATCTCCTCGTCGCTCGGGGCGCGCTGGAGACGGTGCTCGAGCTTCGCGTTCGCGCGCTCGATCTCGCGGGCGCGCGCCCGCACGCTGCGCGGCACCCAGTCCATCGAGCGCAGCTCGTCGATGATCGCGCCCTTGATGCGGGTGATCGCGTACGTCTCGAACTTGATCTCGCGCCCGAGATCGAAGCGCTCGATCGCCGAGATCAGTCCGACAAGGCCGTAGGAGATGAGATCGGACTCCTCGACGTGCGGCGGCAGCCCGGAGGCCATGCGCCCGGCCACGTACTTCACCAGCGGTGAGTAGGCGACTACGAGGCGCTCACGCGCGCGCGAATCACCGTCGGCCTTGTACCGGCGCCATAGGTCTCGCAGCTCGATCGCTTTTACGTTCGTTTCCAGTGGGTGCTCCGGATCCGCTCATGCCCGCGGATGACTGCGCGCGTAGGCGCGACGCAGACGCGCGGACTCTACCCGAGTGTAGACCTGGGTAGTGCTGATGCTCGAATGACCGAGTAGCTCTTGAATCGTACGGAGATCCGCGCCGCCATCGAGCAGGTGGGTGGCAAAGGTGTGCCGCAACGCATGCGGCGAGGCCGAGCCGGCGACCCCGAGTCGGCCCTCCCAGGCGTGCAGCCGGCGACGGACATCGCTCGTCGACAGCCGCCGCCCCGACTTGCTGAGGAACATTGCCGTCTCTCCATCGCCGCGCACGAGCGCGGGCCGTCCGCGTTCCAGATAGCGGGCGGCCGCCGCGAGGGCAAGCTCGCCGACGGGAACGAAGCGCGTGCGACCGCCCTTCCCCTCCACCCGTACCTGCTCGGCGTCGAAGTCGAGATCGGACGCCGGCAGCGACACAAGCTCCTCGGCTCGCAGGCCGCTGGCGTAGGCGAGCTCGAACAGCGCGCGGTCTCGCAGCTCGAGCGCGCTGCCGGCGGGCATGCGCTCGAGCAGCTCGCTGATCTCGTCCTGCTTGAGCACGCGCGGGAGGTGCGCCGGGCGCTTGGGGGCGCTCAGCAGCTCGGCCGGGTTCTGGGCGATCCGGCCGTGCTCGCGCAGGCAGCGAAAGAACGCCCGTAGCGACGCGAGCTTGCGGGCCGTCGTGGTGGCGGCCTGACGGCGCGAGGAGAGCTGCGCGACGTAGCGGCGCAGGATGCGCAGCGTGACCGCCTCGGGCGCCACGCCCTGGCGCTCGCACCACGCGGCCAGCTGCGCGAGATCGGCGCCGTAGGCGCGACGCGTCTTCACGGCGGCGCCGCGACGCATGAGGTCTCCGTCGAACAGCGCCCGCGCGCTGACCCACGCCGCGCGGCACGCGGGAGGATCGGCCGCGTCGGGGACCGGAGGGTCCGTCGACGGGCGCGGCTGGGCGAAGCCGGAGGCCATCGTCTTCGATCATTCGCCGTCGGGGCGGCGCACCCTGCGTCGCACGCTTGCGCGCTAGACGGCCGAATCCAGGGCGGCTTCGTCGCCCCCGCACAGCAGCGGCCCGAGCAGCCGCTCGAGCGCGGGCCAATTCTTGGCAGAGATGACCGGCTCGACCTCGCACAGCTCGCGATTCCAGGGATGCGCGAGGGTCGCGGCGGCGATCCCGCTCTGCGCGGCGAGCGCGAGGTTCTCCGGGCTGTCGTCGATGAGCACGTCGATGCGGTCCTGCACGCAGTGGCCCACCTTGTCGAAGTCGCAGTAGAGCTCGTCGTGGGCGAGGCCGATCTCCTCGAGCCAGCGGCTCGTGGCCGGCGCGCAGCGCGGCTCGCGGTGGCTGGCCACGAGCACGTGGTGTCCCGCCGCGTGCCAGCGGCCGACGGCCTCCACGGCCCCGGGGTAGGGCCGCCCGGCGAGGATGTTCGCGTCGCTGTGCGTCTCGGCGATGCACAGCTGCAGCTGCTCGGGTCGTAGCCGCGTGATCCCCCAGGTCAGCTGCTCCTCGTAGGGCAGCTCGATGCCAAAGCGCCGCCGGGAGGTGTCGGACAATAGATCCCAGTAGTGGTGCAGGGTCGAGTCGATGTCGATGGCAATGCGCACGGTCGACTAGATTAGAGATCGTGCAAGCCGCGTCCGCGCTCGAACGGCAGGCCCCCGCAACGGACGCATATGGCCCGAGCGGGCGTTCGCCCTGGCTCGATATCGACTGGCGCGAGCACCAGCGCTGGGTGATCGTCGAGGACCGCCCCGTGAACGTCATCGACCTCGGGGAGGGCCCCGGGCTGGTGTTCATACACGGCCTCGCCGGCTCGTGGCAGAACTGGCTCGAGCAGCTGCCCGTGTTCGCGGCCGATCGACGGGTCATCGCGATCGACCTGCCCGGCTTCGGGCACTCGCCGATGCCGCGCGAGGCGATCTCGATCAGCGGCTACGCACGAATCGTCGACGCCTGCCTGGAGTCGCTCGGCGTCGACAGCGCAACCGTCGTGGGCAACTCCATGGGCGGCTTCGTGGGCGCCGAGCAGGCCATCGCCCACCCCGCGCGCGTCGAGCGACTCGTGCTCGTCTCGTCGGCCGGGATCACGACCGACCACGCGCCGATCGGGCGCGTCATCCCGGCGCTGCGCTTCGCCGAGCGCGCGCTGCTCATGGCCACCGGCGCGGTGGCGGCGAGATCCGAGGCCGTGACGCGACGCCCACGGCTGCGCCAGGCCACGCTCAGCGTGGTGGCCGCGCACCCGACCCAGCTGCCGGGGCCGCTGTCGGCGGAGTTGCTGCGCGGCGCCGGAACGCGGGGGTTCATCGACGCCTTCAGCGCGGTCACGCACTACGCCCTGCGCGATCGTCTTCCCCGGATCGCGGCGCCGACGCTCATCGTCTGGGGCGAGCGGGATCATCTCATCCCACTGCGCGACGCATACGCCTTTGAGCGGCTGACCCCCGACGCGCGCCTGCACGTGTACGCCGACACCGGCCACACGTCGATGATCGAGCGACCCGACCGGTTCAACGCCGACCTGCGGAGCTTCCTGGAGAGCTGAGGCCGCCGCGGCCTGACGTCAGGCGGCGTCGCTCATACGCTGCGGGGCACCGTCACTTCGCGGACGGTCCCCCCAGGTCCGCAGGTGCACCACGTTGCGCCCGGCGGCCTTCGCCTCGTAGAGGGCCTTGTCCGCTTCGACGATGAGCGTATCGAGGTCGATGTGGGCGCCCTGCGCACCGGCGACGCCGACCGATGCGGTGACGTCGTGCTGGCCCGGCCGGCGGCGCTCGACGCTCGTGCGGACCCGCTCGGCCACAGCGACAGCGGTGTCCACGTCCGTGTGCGGCAGGAGGACCAGGAACTCATCGCCTCCGAGGCGATACACGAGGTCGGTCTCTCGCAGCACCACGCGAAGGACGTCCGCGACGTCCTGGAGCACGACGTCCCCCGCCTCGTGACCATGGAGGTCGTTGACCTCCTTGAAGCCGTCGAGATCGCACACGATCGCGCTGATCGCCTCGGGGTGGCGTGCGAGCTCCACACGGAGCTGACCGAGCCGCAGCTCGAGGGCCTTGCGGTTGAGCAGGCTGGTGAGCGGGTCGGCGACGGCCTCGCTGCGCGCGCTGCGCTCGGACCCCGCGAGCATCGACGTCATCACGCCCGTAGTGATGAACACGCACGTCCAGGAGGTGGCGAGCAGGGGCATCTGCGCCAAGGCCGCGGGGTTGCCGGCGATGCAGGCGACGGCCATGCAGGCCCACACGACGGCCATCACGGCGACGAGTGGGGCGCCGCGGTAGCGGGCGCCCACCATCATGATGGTGAGCACGAGGATCGGCAGTATCGGGCTGGCCACCCCGCCGGACCACCAGACGCCGAAGGCCAGCGCACAGCCGACACCCACGTCCTGCAGGGCCAGCCACGCGAGCGGCCAGGAGGAGTGCGGCATTCGGCGCACTCCGTACAGACCGACGGGCCATACGACGAAGGCGACGGCGAGCGACTCCAGCGCCCGGTCGAACGGGTAGAAGAAGAACAACAGGATCAGGCCGATCGCCAGGGCCGCGCTCACGAAGATGTGAAGCGGCAGGAGCCTGCGCTCGATTTCGATCTGGCGAAGCCGCTCGGCCTCGGTGGACCGCAGCCATGAGAACACACAGCTGTATCGGCACCCGTGGCTCGCTGATACTGCCAGCCGGTCCCTGACCGACAACCTTACGAACGACGCTCGGGCGGCGGCCGCGGCCTGCGACCGCGCCGCGTGACCTCGGCAACGGCGCCGCGAGACGGCTTACAGGGTCGTGACGGCGCCGAGCGAGGCGCTCGTGACCTGGCGCGCATACTTGCCGAGCACGCCGGTCAGGTCGGGGTTCTCGGGCACCTCGTACGCGGCGACGCGCCGGGCGATCTCCTCCTCGGACAGCTCGACATCGAGCCGGCGGTTGTCGACGTCGAGGATGACGATGTCACCCTCGCGCACGGCGGCGATCGGTCCGCCGAGGACGGCCTCGGGCGCGACGTGACCGACCATGAAACCGTGGGTAGCCCCCGAGAAGCGGCCGTCGGTGATGAGAGCAACCGAGTCGCCGAGGCCGACGCCGACGAGCGCCCCAGTGACCGCGAGCATCTCGCGCATCCCCGGCCCGCCGGCCGGTCCCTCGTTGCGGATCACGATCACGTCGCCGGGATTGATCGCCCCGCCGAGGACCGCGGCCATCGCGGCCGCCTCACCCTCGAACACGCGCGCCGGCCCGCGATGGTGGCGCCGCTCGTGTCCGGCCAGCTTGACCACCGAGCCCTCCGGCGCCAACGACCCCTTCAGGATGGCCAGGCCGCCGCTCGGCTTCAGCGGATCGGACAGCGGGCGCACGACCCGCTGGCCTTCGGCCTCGCTCGCCTCGCGCGCGTGTTCGCCGATCGTCTTGCCCGTCACGGTGGGCACGTCCTCGTGGAGGATGCCCGCCTCCTGGAGGCGCTTGGCGATGACGCCGACGCCGCCGGCCCGGTACAGGTCGAGCGCGACGTACTGGCCGCCCGGCTGCAGGTCGCACAGCAGCGGGGTGCGCTCGCTGATGCGATCGAAGTCGTCGATCGACAGCTCGACGCCGGCCTCGTGCGCAAGCGCGAGCAGATGCAGCACGCCGTTGGTCGAGCCGCCGCTCGTGGCGACGGCAGCGATCGCGTTCTCGAGGCCCTCGCGGGTGATGATGTCGCTCGGACGCAGCCCGCGCTTGAGCACGTCGACGACGAGCTCGCCGGCCGCGAAGGCGACGTTGGCCCGGTTGGCGTCCTCCGCGGGGACCATCGCCGAGCCCATCGGGGAGATGCCCATCACCTCGAACGCGGTGGCCATCGTGTTCGCCGTGAATTGCGCGCCGCAGGCGCCCGCGCCCGGCGAGGCCACGGCCTCCAGCTCGGCGAGCTCCTCGTCGCTCATTGTGCCCGCCGCATGCTTGCCGACGGCCTCGAAGACATCCTGGATGGTCACGTCGTGGCCCTGGTAGGTGCCGGGCAGGATCGAGCCGCCGTAGAGCATCAGCCCGGGCACGTCCAGCCGGGCGAGCGCCATCACGGTGCCCGGGATCGTCTTGTCGCACCCGCTCAGCGCGATGACGGCGTCGAAGAGGTGCCCGCGCGCGACGAGCTCGATCGAGTCGGCGATCACCTCGCGCGACACGAGCGAGGTCTTCATCCCCGACGTGCCCATCGTGATGCCGTCGGAGATGGCGATCGTGTTGAGCTCCATCGGTGTGCCGCCGGCCGCGCGGATCCCCTCCTTGACCTTGGCGGCCAGCACGCGCAGGTGGAAGTTGCACGGCATCGTCTCTATCCACGTCGAGGCGACACCGATGATCGGCTTGGCGAGGTCCTCGTCGGTGTAGCCGATCCCCTTCAGATACGCGCGCGCCGCGGCACGCTCGGGGCCGTCGGTGAGGGCGCGGCTCTTGTGCTTGAGGTCAAAGGTCATCGGCGCGGCGACTACTCTAGCGACGCGTGCGCCGGGCTCGGTCGCCCGGCGTGGACGCAGACGCGCGGGCCGGCAAGGGGCTACGCTCGCGCCGTGCCTACGAGGCGTTGACGCCGCCAACGCGGCGCTGCTCGCGCTGCAGGCGCTCACGCTCCCAGCGGCTGAGCCGCCAGAGGTCGCGTCGCACCTGATTGGGATCGACCTGACGTCCGGGCAGGTGCATGTTCGCGCTCGCCACGATGCGCTCCTCGTCGCCGGTGAGCGCCATCCACTTGGCCAGCACGTCGTCGGAGTCGGGTAGGCGCACGCTGCCGTACGGCCGCGTCACGTCGGGGAACTCCACGCAGTACTCGTTCAGCAACGTCGACGTCTGCGGGAGGTAGGCGACGATCGGCTTGTGGGGGTAGATCAGATACGCGTACGGCGCTCCCGACAGCGGTCCCAGCCCGGCGGTGCGCGGACCGTCGCCGTGCTTGCCCCAGACTCGCAGGAAGCCGAGCTCACGGTACATGTCCCATTCCTCGTCGTTGACGCAGGAGCGCAGGAGCGTGCGCGCCCGCTGCTCGGCGCGCCGCTCACGTCCGGGGTCGTAGTCGATGCCTTCGACGCGCCGACGGCGTGCCCGGTAGCGAGCGAACGTCTCCTCCACGCGCGGCATCGCCACCTCCCACAACAGGGCGACGATCACGATGGCGGTGGCGCTCAGCGCTAGGACCATGACGGCCTCAGCGCGCCGGTGGCGGGAAGCGACCGGGCTCGGCGCGGCGCTCGCCGGCCCGCGGCGCGCCGCCGGCGGCGCGCGGGAAGAAGATCACGCGCTCGGCATCGCGCGGGATGTCCTCGAAGTGCTTGACCATCTCGGCCTGGCGGCGTCCGGTGGCCTGCACCGTGGGCACGGCGGCCCACATGCCGAGCTCGAGCTGCTCCCGGAAGGCCTCGATGAGCAGTCGCTCCCCTTCGGCGTCCTCGACATCTCCCTCTGCGAGGAGCACCTCACCGTGTCCCGGCTTCAGACGGAGGAGCTTCATCGCCGTGATTATGGCAAATGCCTCAAATCGCCCCCGAGAGCAGCCAAATCGAGGACGTCGACCGGGCCGGCGCCCGCACCGACGTCGCGCAGTCCCTGGCGGACCGCCGCGCCGCACAGGCGGCGGGCGCAGCGCGCGGCCTCGAGCGGCATGTCACCGAGCGCGAGCCGCGCGGCGAGCACCGAGGAGTGCGTGCAGCCCGATCCATGCGCGGCCCCGTCGGGGAATCGCTCACCGGTCAGCACCTCCAGGCGCTCGCCGTCGTAGAACACGTCCGTGGCCTCGCGGCGATGCCCTCCCGTGAGCACGACCGTCGCCGCCCCGAGGGCGCGAACGGTGCGGACGAGCTCGAACGCCTCACCTTCGTGCTCGGCCGAGGACGCCCCCGGAGCACCGCCGGACGCCACGAGCACGCGCGCCTCGGGCAGGTTGGGCGTGACCACGGTCGCGCGCGGCAGCACCTCCCCCACGAGCACCTCACGCGCATCGTCGTCGAGCAGCCGCGCGCCCGACTCCGCGACCATCACCGGGTCGACGACGACCGGCGTGCCCGGCGGCAGCTCGTCGAGCGCCCGCGCGACCGCGCGCGCGGTGGCGACGGTTCCAAGCATGCCGACCTTGACCGCGTCGACGCCGATGTCCGTCGCCACGGCCCGCACCTGCGCAAGGATGATCTCGGCGGGAACCACGTGCACCGCCGTCACCCCGACCGTGTTCTGCGCCGTGACCGCCGTGATCGCCGTCATGCCGTGCGCACCGCACCGCGCGAACGCCTTCAGGTCGGCCTGGACGCCGGCACCGCCGCCGGAGTCAGAACCGGCGATCGAGAGCACCCGCGGAGTGCGCCGTGGGACATCGTGCACGCCAGACACTGGGTCGCGCAGGCTATCTCAGTCGCTCGGGCACCTCCTTCCCTCAGGGCCACCCCGCACCGCGAGGTAGCCACCACTGAGGCCGCGACGGATGGCACCAAGCAACTCGAGCTCGGTCAGCCCCGCGAGGGCCTGCTCGAGTGTGCGCTCGGGCCGCACGAGCAACTCAGCCGTGTCATCCCCGGCGCGGACCTGTGCCAGCAGCGACGCCAGCGCCGGCGGCAGCGATGATCCATCGCTCTCCCGCGGTGCGCCGGCCCCGCGTCGCAGCCCGCCGACGCCGTACAGCAGGTCGAGCACGTCCCGCGCGTCACGCACGAGATGCGCGCCGTCGCGAATGAGCGCATTCGTGCCGTCCGAGCGGCTCGCCGTCACCGGCCCGGGAACCGCGGCCACCTCACGCCCGAGGTCCGCGGCATAGCCTGCGGTGATGAGCGTCCCCGAGCGGGCGCGCGCCTCCACGACGACCGTGACCGCGGCGAGCGCAGCGACGATGCGGTTGCGGGCCACGAACGTCCACCGCCACGGCGTCGTTCCAGCGGGCAGCTCGGATACGAGCGCGGCCCGGGCGGCAAGCCGCGCATGCAGCGCCCGCTTGGCCGCTGGGTAGGCAAGATCGACGCCTCCGGGCAGCACCGCGAGCGTCGGTCCGTCCCGAGCCAGCGCCGCGTCGTGCACGACCGCGTCGACGCCCATCGCCATCCCGCTGATCACGCAGACCCCGCATCCGGCCAACGAACCCGCCAGGGCGCGCGCGATCTCGCGCCCGTAGTCACTCGGGGCGCGCGGTCCGACGATCGCCACGCTCGGTGCGGCGAGCGCCCGTAAGACCCGTTCGGGCGCGCCGCCGAGGTGCAGCACCGCCGGCGGCGCGGCGAGCTCGAGCAGACCGGACGGGTAGGCCGGATGGTGACGACAGAGCGCCGCGGCGGTCGCGTCGACGGCGGGGAGCGGAGGCACGCTGGGGAGCGCGAGCGCTCGGGCCAGCGCGCCGTCGGGCAGGCCGAGCAGGGTGCTGACACTGTCGCGGTCGCGCCGCCGGCGGTCGAGCCGGGGCGCAAGCGCCGCGATCAGCTGCGCGCGCCGGGCGCAAGAACGGCACGCCCGCGGAGACGGATCGCCTGCGGCCGCGGCGCTCACCGTCGGTACCCTTCGCTCGCCACCGCGCCCGGCGTGCCATCCGCGCCGGCCGGGGCGTGTCGCAGGGCCAGCGCTTGGGCCAGGTGCTCGGCGCGGACGCGCTCGCTCCCGGCGAGGTCCGCGACCGTCCGTGCCACCCGCAGCGCGCGGCGCTGGGCGCGCGTGCTCATCAGCCCGGCGGACTGCGCTTGGGCGAGGAGCGCGTCCCCGGCCGCGTCCAGCCGTGCGTGCTCACGCAGCTGGGCCTCGCTCATGCGCGCGTTCGGAGAGGCCGAGCCTCCGCCGAGCCGCCGCGACTGGCGCTCACGCGCCTCGAGCACCACCGCTCGGGCGTCGTCGGTCGTCGTCGGCGCCGCCCGGGCGAGCCCCCGCGGCCCGGGTCGGCGCATCGGCACCATCACGTCGATGCGGTCGAGCAGCGCGCCGCTCAGCCGGCGGCGATGACGCGCGAGATCCGCGTCGGTGCATTCGCAACGGGAGTCGTCGCCACCGAGCCCGCAGGGGCACGGGTTGGTCGCCGCCACGAGCATGAACCGCGTCGGGAGCACGGCCGTATGCGCGGCCCGCACGATCGCGACGCGCCCGTCCTCCACCGGCTGGCGCAATGCCTCGAGCGCCGCGCGAGAGAACTCCGACAACTCGTCGAGGAACAGCACGCCGTGGTGGGCGAGGACAGCCTCACCGGGCATGCGCGGGTTGGCGCCGCCCACGAGCCCGGCCGCGGTCACGGAGTGGTGCGGGGCTCGGAACGGTCGCGTCCGTGCGACGTGGGCGAGCGGACGCGCCGACACGAGCGAGTGGATGCGACTGACCTCGATCGCCTCCTCCCCGGAGAGCGCCGGCAACAGTCCGGGTAATCGCCACGCGAGCATCGTCTTGCCGACGCCGGGCGGACCGCTGAGCAGCAGGTTGTGCGCGCCGGCCGCCGCGACGACGCTCGCTCGCACCGCGGCGTCCTGGCCTCGTACGTCGCCGAGGTCGAGCGTCGGTGGCGACTGGAGTCTCGTGGGCCGCGGCGGCCGCCGGGGCACCGGGTCGGCGCCGGCAAGCACCCGCACGGCGCCCGCGAGGTCCGCCACTCCGGCGACCACCAGATCACCCACGAGCGCCGCCTCGTCGGCCCGCCGCTCGGCGACCACCACCCCCTCGAGGCCGGCACGTCGCGACGCCTCCGCGACGGCGAGCGTTCCATCGCACGGACGCAGCGCACCCCCGAGCGAGAGCTCGGCGTAGAGGGCGAAGCGCCGCAGGCGGGCTCCGTCGAGCTGGCCGCTGGCGGCGAGCACGCCGCAGGCCAGCGCGAGGTCGAACCCGGGCCCCACCTTCGGGAGGTTGGCCGGCGCGAGGTTCGCGGTGAGGCGCTGCCCGGGGAACTGGAAGCCGGAGTTGCGGATCGCCGCCTGGACTCGCTCGCGGGATTCGCGCACGGCGGCATCACCGAGCCCGACGATCGCGAACGCTGGCAGCCCCGGTCGCATGTCGACCTCGACCGTGACGGCGCGGGCCTCCAGTCCATCGAGCGCGAAGGTGCGGACATCGGCGAGCACAAGTCGTCAGCCTGATCGGTCGCCCGTGCCAGAACTGCCAAGAACGTGGCACGTTCCGAACGAAAGCGTGTCAACTGCGAACACACCACGGTCGAGGAACACAATCGTCACGGCGCCGTCACCGATGCCACGGTCGCGCCGCACTTCGAGGCCTATGGTCCTGGCATGGCCACGCAGACGGATCCCCGCCGCGGACTTGGACGGCGGGGCGAGGATCTCGCACTCACGCACCTGCAGGCGCTCGGAGCGACGCTCGTAACCCGGAACCACCGCACGCGTGCCGGCGAGATCGACCTCATCGTCCGCGACGGTCGCGCGCTCGTGTTCGTCGAGGTGAAGACGCGGCGCCTGAGGTCCGGCGCCTCCGCCGAGCGCCCCGGGCCGCCGCCCGACGCTCCACTGGTCGGCCTGCGCCGCGCCCAGCGCGTGCGTCTACGCCGACTGGCCGTGGCCTGGCTGGCTGAGCTGCCCCGCCCGCACGCCGCCGAGCTGCGCTTCGACGCGATCGGCGTCCTGCTCGACGAGCGCGACCGGCTCGTGCGCCTCGATCACCTCCAGGGCGCGCTGTGAGCCGAGCGGCGCGCTAACCCCCGGCGAGCGTGAGCTGCTGATAGGCGAGCGACTGGAACGACATACGGTGCAGCGGCGAGACTCCCTGCCGCAGGATGGCCGCCCGATGCTCGGGGGTCGAGTACCCGACGTGCTCGGCGAACCCCCAGCCGGGGTGGCGCTCGTCGGCGCCCTGCATGTACCGGTCGCGCGTCACCTTCGCCACGATCGACGCCGCGGCGATCGCCGCGCTCGTCGCATCGCCGTCGACGATCGCCCGCTGCTCGAAGCCGAACGCTCCGACCGCGAAGCCGTCCACGAGGCAGAGGCAGTCCGGCCGCGCGACGCCGCGCAGCGCGTCGCGCAGCGCGGCCAGGTTCGTGACGTGCAGTCCGCGGTCATCGATGCCGCGCACGCAGCGCGAGACGACACGCACCCGCGCTGCGGCGCGGAGGACGTGCGGGTAGAGCTCCTCCCGGGCCTCGGGCGTGTGCTGCTTGGAGTCGTTGAGCGCGCTCAGTGCGCGGCGGTCGCGCACCGAGAGCGAGTCGTAGTCGAACAGCACCGCCGCGGCGACGAGCGGGCCGGCGAGGCATCCGCGTCCCGCTTCATCGGCCCCCGCCACCCAGCGCACGCCGAGCCGGCGGTCAAAGGCGAACAGTCGGCGCCCGCTGCGCGCGCGCCGCGCCGCGCCGCCACCGCGCCCGGCACTCGGTCTGCCGCCCGCCCCGCGGGCACCGTCGCTAGAGGAGCCCGATGCGGTCGGGCGGCCAGTAGGTGGCGAAGGCATCGCCGATGATCCACTTGGTCGGGACGGGGCCCCAGAACCGGCTGTCGTCGGACTCGCCACGGTTGTCGCCCATCATGAACCACATGCCGGGCGGAATCTTGATCTGCGTCGCCAGGTTGCATGCCGGGGTGGCCGGGGGGCAGGGGTTGATGTAGGAGTCCTTCTCTCGCACTCCGTTGCGGATGACGTGACCGTTGATGATCGAGATCACATCCCCGGGCCCGGCCACGATGCGCTTGATGAAGTTCTCGCTCGACTGGGCGCTCTCGGGCATGTCACACGCCGCCGTCGCCGCGTGCGGCGCCCCGCAGACCTCGATTGGCGCGTCTTTGGGCGGATGGAAGACCGCGATCTCGCCGACGTGGGGTGAGCTGAAGTGCCCGCCGATGCGATCAACGAGGACGCGCTGACCGATCGTCAGCGTCGGCTCCATCGACGAGCTCGGAATCCGGTACGGCTTGACGATGAACGCCTGGATGCCGAGCGCGAGCAGCAGCGCCACGACGACGATCCCGAGGAGCTCCACGAGGGAGTTGACGGTGGACTTCTTCTTCTTTGTCTTCACGGCGCGGCGTCGCCGGCGGATCCCTCTTCGGAATCCTCGCCCGCGCCCGGAGCGTCGGCCTCGGCGACAGGCGCCGCCGGCTCGTCCGCCGCTTCCGCGTCCGCCTCGGTCGCAGCGTCCTGCGCGACCCCCTCGGCCGCCTCAGTCTCGGCGATCGTCTCGGGTGCAGCCGTCGGCTCCTCGGCCACGCCGGCGTCGGCCTCGACCGCGTCGCTCAGCTCGTCCTCCGGGGCGAGCGACGCGTCCGCAACTCGTTCGTGCAGCAGACCGGGCTCGACGGCCACCTCCGGACCTACGTAGCGCCGCTCGCGCACGCGAGCGCGCTTGCCGACCCGATCGCGCAGGTAGTAGAGCTTCGCGCGGCGCACGTCGCCACGGGCGGCGATCTCGATGCGCTCGATCTTCGGCGAGTGAACGGGGAACGTCCGCTCGACGCCGACGCCGAACGACTGCTTGCGCACGGTGAAGGTCTCGCGGGCCCCGTGACCCTGGCGTTTGATGACGACGCCTTCGAAGACCTGCGTGCGGCGTCGCGTTCCCTCGATCACCTGGAAGTGAACCTTGACCCGATCGCCGGCGGCGAAGTCGGGGACGCGGCGCAACTGCGCACGCTCGAGTTGTTCGATGACGCTGCTCATGCTCGGGAAGGAGAAAGGGCGCGGTCGGAGGCGTCCACAGGGGGACCGCACCACCAGCGCGATGGCTAATGGTAGCGACCCACTCGCGCTGGTGAGGTTGCAAGGCGGCCGGCCGGCTCGATGGGCCGTCCCAATCGCACGCCGGCCGGCGTCCACTCGGGCCCGGCGCCTCAACCGCCCGATGTCGAATCGGGCGCGTCGGGCGGCTGGTCGCCGCGCTCGCGGCTGCGCTCGCGCCGCCAGTGCCGAATGCGCTCGTGATGCCCGGACAGGAGCACCTCCGGCACGCGCCAGCCGCGATACTCGGCCGGGCGGGTGTAGTGCGGATACTCCGGATCCCCGCCCAGCGCGGCGCTGAACGACTCCTCGACCGCCGAGTCGGCGTGGCCGAGAGCACCCGGGAGCTTGCGCAGGACGGCGTCGCAGACCACCATCGCGGCGAGCTCGCCGCCGGCGAGGACGTACCGGCCGATCGACAACGTGTCGCTCGCGAAGTGCTGGATGATGCGCTCGTCGAAGCCCTCGTAGCGTCCGCACAGGAGCGTCAGCACGGGTTCGGCGGCAAGCTCCTCGACATAGCTGTCGTCGAGCAGGCGACCTCCGGGGACGAGAGCGATGACGCGCCGGCGCGCACGCAGCTCGGTCGGGTCGGTGTCATAGCGCGCGCGAAGCGCCGCATCGAGGACGTCCACGCGCAGCACCATTCCAGCTCCCCCGCCAAACGGCGTGTCGTCGACCTGGCCGCCGCTCAGCGGCGTCGCCTCACGGAAGTTCACGCACTCCAGGCGCGCGCCCGCTTGCAGCGCGTTGGCGATGTGGCGCTGCTCGACGAACCAGCCGAACCACTCCGGGAACAGCGTGAACACGTCGATGTCCACTACGCCTCCAGCCCGAGGAAGGCCGCACTCACGACAATCTCGCGTCCCGGCACATCGATGCGGGTGATCGCGTCGCGCACAAGCGGCACGATCAGCTCACCCCCGTCTTCGCGGCGCACCTCCAGCGCTTCGCAGGAGGGCAACGCGAGCAGGCCCGCAACCGTGCCGACGAGGCGATCGTCCGCGAGCACACGGCAGCCCTCGAGATCGTGGGCCCAGTACTCGCCGGGCTCGAGCGGATCGGTCTCGGCCACATCGACCTGCAAGGCCAAGCCCCGCATCCCCTCAGCCGCCTCGCGGCTGTCGGCGCCCTCGAGTCTCACGATCGGCCGCTCGTCGGTGCCGGCGCGGCGAACGATCTCGCGGCGCTGCCCATCGACGAACACGAACGCCCCCAGGCGCGGCAACCGCGAGCTCGGCCGAGTGACGTGGAAGCTGCCGTCGAGCCCGTGGGGACGACCCACGCGCCCGACCTCCAGACGGCCCTCCTGCGCGGCCATCGGCACGACGTCAGTCGACGATGTCGACGAGGACCCGTCGGTTCTCGCTGACGGCCGCGGCCTTGACGACCGTGCGCAGGGCCTGTGCGGTGCGCCCCCCGCGACCGATGACCTTGCCGTAGTCCTCGGCGCCGACGCTCAGCTCGAGTACGAGCGTTCCGTCGTCCTCCTCGAACTGCTCGACCGAGACGGCATCGGGATCGTCGACGAGGCCTTCCGCGAGGTACTCGAGCAGATCGCGAAGAACGTCGCTGGGCACTGTCCCCCTCACCGATGGCCTGCGCCGCCCGCCGAAGGCGGGCTAGCCGTGGCCGACCTCGATGCCCTGGATGCGCAGGAGCTTGCGCACCGTGCCAGAGGGCTGGGCACCGCGGGCCAGCCAGTTGCGAGCGCGCTCCTCGTCGATGACGATCGTGGAGGGGTTGGTCTGGGCGTTGTAGTGCCCGATCGTCTCGATCACCCGCCCGTCGCGCGGCGAACGCTGATCGGCGACGACGACGCGCCAGATCGGGTCCTTCCTACCGCCCACTCGGGTGAGCCTGAGCCTTACTGCCACGGTGTCCTCTCTGCGTTCGGGAAGTTCTCTTCGGATTGATGCCGCCCCAGAGCTTAGACGGTGGCGACGGGAGAGGCGGGACGGCGACCGCTGGCGCCGCACGACGCCCGGCTCGCCGGGACGAGCGGCGACCGGGCCGCCGGGCCGCGGCTGCGACAATCCACGGTCGTGTTCGACTCGCTCGCCGAGAAGCTGCAGGCCACCCTCTCCGACGTCCGCCAGCGGGGAACGCTGACCGAAGCCGACATCGACAAGGCGATGCGCGAGATCCGACTCGCCCTGCTCGAGGCCGACGTCAACTACAAGGTCGTCAAGAGCTTCACGTCGACGGTCAAGGAGCGCTGCCTCGGCGCGGAGATCATTGGGCAGCTCAACCCGGGCCAGCAGGTGGTCAAGATTGTCAACGACGAGCTGGCGAGCCTGATGGGGGGCGCCGCCGCCGGGCTCAGCTTCGCTCCGCGACCACCGACCGTCGTGCTGATGGCCGGGCTGCAGGGCTCCGGCAAGACGACGGCGACCGCCAAGCTCGCCCGCTATCTGCACGAGGAGCACGGCTCGTCGGTGGCGGTCGCCGCCTGCGACGTGTACCGCCCGGCCGCCGTCGACCAGCTGGTCAAGGTCGGCGCCCAGGCCGGCGCGACCGTCTACGAGCAGGGCACCGATCGCAATCCGGTGGAGATCGCGGCCTGGGCGCTCGAGCGCGCGCGCGAGGAGGGCAAGGACGTGCTCATCGTCGACACGAGCGGGCGCCTGCACATCGACGAGCAGCTGATGCAGGAGCTCGTCGACATCCGCAAGGCCGTCAAGCCGCACCAGATCCTGCTCGTCGTCGACGCGATGACCGGGCAGGACGCCGTTACCATCGCCGAGGAGTTCGCCCAGGCAGTCCAGTTCGACGGGGTCGTCATGACCAAGCTCGACGGCGACGCCCGCGGCGGCGCCGCGCTGTCGGTCAAGGCGGTCACCGGCAAGCCGATCCTGTTCGCCTCCACGGGCGAGAAGCTCGACCAGTTCGAGCGCTTCTATCCCGACCGGATGGCCCAACGGATCCTCGGGATGGGCGACGTGATGACGCTCATCGAGAAGGCCGAGCGCCAGTTCGACGAGGACCAGGCGATCGAGCTCGAGCGCAAGTTACGCCGCAACGAGTTCGGCCTCGACGACTTCCTCGACCAGCTCAAGACGATGCGGAAGATGGGCCCGCTGACGAACATCCTCGGAATGCTTCCGGGCCTCCAGGGAGCCCAGCTGCGCAACCTGAAGGTCGATGAGCGCGAGCTCGACCGCATCCAGGCGATCATCCTCTCGATGACGCCCGAGGAGCGCCGCCGCCCCGAGCTCATCAAGGGCTCGCGGCGGCTGCGGATCGCCCGTGGATCGGGCACGAACGTGCAGGCCGTCAACCAGCTCATCAAGCAGTTCGACCAGATGCGCAAGGTCATGCGTCAGCTCGGGCGCGGCAAGATGCCCGATATCGGCGCGATGCTCCGCCAGGCGCGCTGAGAGCGGGCCGGGCCTCACCTGCCACGAGCGCCCCGCCCCCGCTTCGCTCCGCGGCCCTACCCCTGCTGAGACGCCTTCGCCAGCGCAAGCACGGCGTCGCTGACGGCCTTCCCATCGGGCCCGACCCGCCGCTGCGCGTCGGACGCGGCGCTCGGGTTGCGGTTCGTGGCGGCCGATTGCAGCTCGGAGACATCGTGGCCGAGCGCGCGGATCGCCGCGACGAGCGCGGCCTGCGCTCCGGCGGCGCCCGCCGGGGGCGTGAGCGCTGCGATCGAGTCGGCGAACCTGTTGGTCGCCGCGGCAAAGGCGCTCGACGACGACGCGATGAGCGTCAGGTTCGTGCCACCCCCGCCGACGACGTTGTCGTAGTGCTGGGCGGCACTCTGCCACGCCTGGGCGAGCGGCAGCAGCTGGACCGCGTACGCCTGCGCCGCCGGGTTCGCGCTCGCGGACCCGGACGCGCTCGCCGTACCCGACGCACTCGACCCGCCCACCGTGCTCGACGCACCGGCGGCAGCCGTCGATGTCGCCGCGGAGGCAACGCTCGAGGCCGATGACGTGGTCGAGGTCGAGGTCGAGGAGCTGCTTCCGCAGCCGGCCAGCGCGAGCGCGCCAACGCAGGCCAGCACGGCGATCGCCGGGGTCGTCCGATGTGCGTGCGCGTTGGTCATGTCTCTCCCTCGTCGAACTTCGAAGCTGGCGCACCCTAGCAGGGGCGGCCGCCCGATCAACGGCGCGGGCGGATGAGCGTCACGCCGTCGCGCACCGTCAGCAGCACGGCGACGACGCGATCGTCGTGCACGAGCGCGTCGTTGAACGCCGCGATGGCGCGCGTACCCTCCGACCAGCCGTCGGGGGAGCCGAGCACCTCGCCGTCGCGCAGCGTGTTGTCCGCGGCGATCAGCCCGCGGGGAGCGAGCTTGGGCAGCACGGCCTCGTAGTATGCCGGGTAGCTCTCCTTGTCCGCGTCGATGAAGACGAAGTCGAACGGACCGGGCTGCTCGGCGATCGTGTCGAGCGCAGGCCCGACGCGAACCTCGATGCGATCGGCGTGCGGGCTCTCGGCGATGTGGCGGCGGGCGAAGTCGGCATGCCCCTCGTCGATCTCGCAGCTGATGATCCGCCCGCCCGGGGCGAGCCCTGCGGCCATCGCGAGCGCCGACGAGCCAGCGTACGTGCCGATCTCGAGCACGAGCTGGGCTCCGACCGCGAACACGAGCGTCTCGAGCAGGCGCCCGACGGTCGCGCCGCTCAGCATCTGGGGGTAGGGCAGCGCCTCAGCCGCCTCGTCGAGCAGGGCCTGCACGCCACCGGCGAGCGGCGTCGTGTGGTCGAGCGCGTAGCGCTCGGCCTCGGGGTCGACGAGCTCCACGTCAGGCGGCCGACGGGGGCAGCTCGCCCGGGAGCTTGGCGCCGTCCGCCGGGCCGCCGTTCTCGGCCGACTTGGCCGGCGGCGGCGGCGGCGGCGCGTTGCCGTGGGCCCGGGAGGAGAACGCCTCGCCGATGCCCCCGAGCGCGCTCGCGAACTCCGACGGGATGACGAACACCTTGTTGGAATCGCCCTGCGCCAGCAGGGGCAGCATCTGCAGGTACTGGTAGCTGAGCAGCTCGGGGTCGGGGCGTCCCTTGTGGATCGCCGTGAAGACGGTGTCGATCGCCTTCGCCTCGCCGTCGGCGCGCAGGACGGCGGCCTGGGCCTGGCCCTCGGCCTTGAGCACCGCCGACTGCTTCTCACCCTCGGCGGTGAGGATGAGGGCCTGCTTCTGGCCCTCGGCGGTGAGGATCGCGGCGCGACGATCGCGCTCGGCGCGCATCTGCTTCTCCATCGCCGCGCGGATGTCCGAGGGCGGGTCGACGGACTTGATCTCGACGCGGTTGATGCGGATGCCCCACTTGCCGGTCGCCTCGTCGAGGACGACGCGCAGCTCGGTGTTCACGTTCTCGCGCGCGGTCAGCGTCTGCTCGAGGGTCAGGCCGCCGATGACGTTACGGAGTGTCGTCACGGTGAGCTGCTCGATCGCCTGCAGCGGGTTGGCGATCTCATACGTCGCCATCTTCGGCTCGGTGATCGTGAAGTACAGGACAGTCTCGATCCCGACGACGACGTTGTCCTCGGTGATGACCGACTGGGGGTTGAAGTTGACGACCTGCTCGCGCAGGTCGACGAGCGGGCGCACGCGATCGATGAACGGCGTCACGATCGCCAGTCCCGGCTCGAGCGTTCGGCTGTAGCGCCCGAGGCGCTCGACTACGCCGGCGCGGGCCTGGGGGATCACGCGGATCGTGCGGTACGCCATGAACAGCGCGAACACGACGGCGACGGCAAGGACGATCAATGCGGCCATGGTGAGCGGAGCTCCCTTCCAGTCGGGGGTGCGATCGTGCGATCGACAGAGACGCTCACGGCATGACCATCGCCGTTGCGCCGCGAATCTCGATGACCTCGACACGCTGGCCGGGGTCGAGTACCTGGTCGTCGTCGTAGCTGCGCGCGGTCCACACCTCGCCGTCGATCTTCACGCATCCGACGCCCTCGTCGTTGGCAATGCGCTCGAGCACGATCGCCCGGCGGCCGACGAGCGCCGCGGCGCCCGTTCGCATCGCCGGTGGCAGGCGCCGGTGGCTGCGCGCGACCGGGCGCAGCGCAGCGAACGTCAGACCGGAGCCGGCGAGGAACACGACCGGCGTTACGATCGCGCCGGCGCCGACGAGCCCGACGATCGCCGCGAGAAACGCACCGACGGCGAACGGCGCCAGGTACAGGCCGCCTTGATGCATCTCCCCGATACCGAGGATGCACGCCACAACGAGCCATATGACCCACGCGACCATACGTCGATTATGACTGAGCGATGAGCGCGCGCGCGAAATCGCTAGGGTCGAAGGGCCGCAGATCCTCGAGCTGCTCGCCGATCCCGATCAGCTTCACCGGCAGGCCGAGCTCCCGCGCGATCGCCAGCGCGATCCCGCCCTTCGCGGTGCCGTCGAGCTTGGTCAGCACGATCCCGCTCACGTCGACGGCCGCAGCGAACAGCTTCGCCTGGCGCAGGCCGTTCTGCCCCGTCGTCGCGTCGACGGTGAGCAGCGTCTCGTGCGGCGCATCGGGGATCTGCTTGGTGATCACCCGGCGGACCTTCGTGAGCTCGGCCATCAGGTCGTCCTGGGTGTGCAGCCGCCCTGCCGTGTCGACGATCACGACGTCGATCCCGCGTTCCTGGCCCTGGGCGACCGCGTCGAAGGCGACCGAGCCGGGGTCGGCGCCCTCGAGGCCGACGACGATGTCGCAGCCGGCCCGCTCCGCCCAGCCCTGCAACTGCTCGGTGGCGGCCGCGCGGAACGTGTCCGCGGCGCCGAGCAGCACCGTCTTGCCCAATTCGCGCTGCAGGTGCCAGGCGAGCTTGCCGATCGTCGTCGTCTTGCCGGTCCCGTTCACGCCGACGGTCATGATCACCGTCGGCGTGGGCCGGATGTCGATGCGGTCCTCGCCGGTGCGCGCCGTGTCGGCGAGCAGCTCGATGAGCCGCTCCGACAGCACCTCCCCGCCCGACAGCCCGCCCTCGGTGGCCTCTGCCTCGAGCTGGCCGACGACCGCCGCCGTGGTGCTCGCGCCGACGTCGGCCATGATGAGCGCCTCCTCCAGGCGCTCCCATGTCTGCTCGTCGAGCGTGGCGAAGAGCGTGGCCTGGATCTCCGATCCGAGCGCCTGGCGGGTCTTCGAGAGGTTCTCGCGCAGGCGACGGAACAGGCCGCGGCGTGGGGTGCCTGCCGCGTCCTCGTCATCGCCGGACGCCGCACGCGGCGCGTCTGGAGTGATGAACAGGTCGTTCCAGTCGCGAGGCACTCGAGCAGGCGTCCGCGCTCAGGCGACGCCGACGCCGGCGACGGCGCCGGCGTCCTCGGCGGCAGGCTCGTCGGCATCGGTGCTGGGCGGCAGCCGACGCGAGATGACCTTCGAGACGCCGTCCCCGCCCATCGAGACCCCATACAAGGCGTCGGCTGCTTCCATCGTGCGCTTCTGGTGAGTGATGACGATGAACTGGGCGCGACCCGCGTGGCGGCGCAGGAGCGCCAGGAAGCGGTCCAGGTTGAGGTCGTCGAGCGCAGCCTCGACCTCGTCGAGGATGTAGAAGGGGCACGGCTTGGCCAAGAAGACGGCGAACAGGAAGGCGAGCGCGGTCATCGACTTCTCCCCGCCGGAGAGGAGCGACAGCCGCTTGGCCGACTTGCCGGCGGGCGTGATCTCGATCTCGACGCCGAGCAGATCCTCGTCGGACCCCGCCTCGTGGTCGTCATCGAGCCCGACCTCGGCGTCGGCGGCCGCCTCGGACGCGTCGGCCGCGTCCTGAACCGGAGGGGCGCCGCCGCCGAGCACCGGTCGTGGTCCGGCGTCCTCGCGCACGAGCCGCAGCCGTCCGCGCCCGCCCGGGAAGACATCGCCGACGAGCGCCTCGAAGTTCTCTGCGGCCGCGTCGAACGTCGCCTCGAACGTCTCGGCGATCTGGCGGTCGGTGTCGCGGATCAGGGTGCGCAGCTCGCGTAGCGCCGTCTCGAGGTCGGCGCGGCGCGTCTCGAGCTCCTCGACGTGGGCGAGCGCCTCGGTGTACTCATCCTGGGCGAGCGGGTTCACGGGCCCGAGCTGCTCGCGGCGGCGGGCCAGGCGCTCCAGGCGCGTCGCCAGCGCCTCGCGCTCCTCGGCGGCGAGGGCCTCGTCCGCCGGCTCGGGCGTCAGGCCGAGCGGCTCGGCGAGGGCAGTCAGCTCGTGCTCGGCGTCGGCGGCCTGGTCGCGCAGCCGCTGCGCGGCGACCTCGGCGTGCGTCACCGCCTCGCCGCGCGCGCGCAACTCGGTGTGGATCTGCGCCTCCTCGCCCGCGCAGGCCCGCAGCTCGCTCGAGACGCCCTCGCCGGCGGCGCGGTCGCTCGCCAGTTGCGCCTCGAGCGCCGTCACGCGCTCGGCGACGATCTCGAGCGCCGCCTGCAGGGCGCCGGCGAGCCGCTCGGCACGCGGGAGCAGCGCCTCGTCGGCGGCGAGCTGGGCGCGCAGGCGCTCGCGCCGGCGCGCCCGCTCGGCGCGCTCGCGCTCGGCGCGCTCGGCTTGGCGACGCTCGGCGACGAGCTCACCCTCGAGCTCGGCGCGGTGCACGGCGAGCGGGCCCTGCTCGGGCGCCCGACGGCGCTCGTCGATGAGCCATTCGCTGCGCCGCACGGCCTCGAGCGCTTCGGCGCGGGCGCGGTCGGCCTCGCGGCGTGCGCCGTCGGCCTCGTCGCGGGCGCGGTCGGCCTGTGACACCGCGGCCGCCGCGCGCTCGGCGGCGGCGCGCGCGGCCACCTCCGCCGTGGCCGCGGTCTCGCTCTCGGCGATCAGCCGTTCGCGCTCGTTGCGCCGCGCGAGCACGACGTCGGCGCCGCCGGCGGCCACCTGGCGCACCTCGCCCCACACCGGCGCGGCGGACGACCCGTGTCCCGGAAGGGCAAACCAGGCGCGTCCACTGCGCGTGACGGCGATGCCGGCGAACGTCACGGGCAGCGCCTGGAGATCGTCGACGACCCAGGCGTCAGCGAGCAGGCGACGGGCCACCGCGAGGGCAAGGCCTTCCCCGCGCACGAGCTCGAGCAGGCGACGCGCGCCCGGCACGGGCGCGGTCGGTCCGTCGCCGCCGGCTGCCGCGGCGCCTGCGCCGTCGGGCGCGACGATCGTCGCGCCGCCGTCGCGACCGGCGCCGTCGAGCAGCGCGTTGGCGCCGGGCAGGTCAGGCGCGAGCGCCGCGCCGAGCCGGCCGCCTAGCGCCGCCGCGAGCGCGAGCTCGTAACCGGGCGCCACGGCGAGCTCGTCGCTGAGCGTCGCGGCGCCTCCGGGGGCCGCCGCGTGGCCACGCAGGAACTGGTTGACGGCAGCGAGCTCGGCACCGACGCGAGCGGCGTCGCGTCGCGCGCGCTCGACCTCGAGCTCGTCCGCGCGCAGGGCGGCGCGGGCCGCGTCGGCCGCGCCATCCGCGCTCGTGCGGCGCTCGTGGCAGTCCGCGAGCCGCGCCTCGGCCTCGCCGGCGCAGCGGGTGGCCTCCACGCGCGCGAGCTGCAACTCGGCGACCTCGCGCTCGAGCTCCTCCCCGCGGCGGTGGGCCAGCTCGGCGAGCTCGGCCTCGAGCTCGGCCACGCGCGATCGCTGAGCCTCCAGGTGCGGTCCGGAGGCCTCGTCGGCCTCGCCGGCGACGAGCGCCTCGAGCTCGACCTCGGAGCGGGCGCGGCGCCGAGCGACCGTCGCGGCGGTCGCGGCGGCCTGCTCGAGGCGCAGCGTCAGGCGCTCGTGGGCCGAGCGCGCCGCGAACACGCGGCGGCTGAGCGCCTCGTGCTGCTCGCTGCGCTGGGCCAGCGCCTCTTCGGCGGCCTCGCGCCGGACGATGACGCCCTGCAGGCGCGCCTCCACCGCATCGCGGGCCTCGCGCGCCGTGTGCGCCGCCGCCTCGGCGGCGGTGAGCTCGGACCGGCAGATGCGCAGCGTGTCGCGCGCCAGCTCCCAGCGCGTCTGCAGGGTCTGGCGCTCGAGGCGGGCGTGCAGCTCGGCCGCCTCGGCCTGGCGCTTGAGCGGGCGCAGGCGCGAGCGTGCCTCGCGCTCGATGTCGAGCGCGCGGTCGAGGTTCTCCTGCGTGCGCTCGAGCTTCAGCTGCGCGCGACGACGCCGCTTGCGGTGCTTGCCGAGGCCGGCCGCCTCCTCGATGAGCATGCGGCGATCCCGGGGTTTGGAGGTCACGATGGCCTCGACGCGGCCCTGGGAGATGACCGAGTGCATCTCCTTGCCCAGGCCGGTGTCGGAGAGGATCTCGATGACGTCGACGAGGCGGCAGCGAGCGCCATTGAGCCGGTACTCGCCCTCGCCGGAGCGGTC
This sequence comes from uncultured Solirubrobacterales bacterium, assembly GCA_963819075.1. Lineage (GTDB taxonomy): Bacteria > Actinomycetota > Thermoleophilia > Solirubrobacterales > Solirubrobacteraceae > CAVQBJ01. The sequence goes on along the minus strand of CAWFUP010000005.1, from coordinate 144,732 downwards.
GAGGCGGCGCGTGATCGAGATCTCGCCGAACGGCAGGTCAACGGCGCCGTCACCGTTATCGAGCACGAGCTCGACCTCGGCCGACTGGCGCGCCTGCACGCCGTGGCCGCCGCCGAAGATGACGTCCTGCATCGACTGGCCTCGTACGGCGAGCGGCGATTGCTCGCCGAGAACCCAGAGCACGGCATCGGTGACGTTGGATTTGCCCGAGCCGTTCGGCCCGACGATCACGCTGACACCCGAGCCGAACTCGAGCCGGGTGCGGTCGGGGAACGACTTGAACCCCTTCAGGGTCAGCGAGCTCAGGTACACGGAGCGATCACGTTCCCATCCCCTCGAGCGCCCGCTGGGCGGCCTGCTGCTCGGCGGTCTTCTTGCTGCGGCCGCTGCCACGTCCGACCGGCCGGTCGTTCACCGCGGCCACGACCTCGAACTCGCGGTCGTGCGGCGGCCCGTTCTCGCCGACCACCTCGTAGCTGACGACGTCGCCCTGCTGGGCGAGGCGCTCCTGCAGCGCTGACTTGAAGTCGACAGGGTGCTCCAGCGCCTCCTCGATCTCCGGCGCGAACGCCTCGACGACCGCCTCGGCCGTGCGCTCGTAGCCGGCGTGCAGGTAGCAGGCCCCGATCACCGCCTCGATTACCGAGGCGAGCACTCGCTCGGTCTCCACGAGCGCCGCGGCGCTGCCCGAAGGCAGGTCCGGCGCCGCCGCGCGCAGCCGCGCTGGGACGCCGAGGCGCACAGCCACGGCCCGGCAGGACGGTCCCGAGACGGCCTGGGCGCGGATTTTCGTGAGCCGCCCCGCCCCGAAGCGCTCGGCCTCCAACCGCGGGTACAGGTGCGTCGTGACCGCAAGCGCGAGCACGCTGTCGCCGAGGAAGGCCAGGCGCGTGTAGGAGTCGCTGCGCCGTGGGCTCCACGACGCGTGCGTGAACACCTGCCGCGACAGCTCGTCGGGCAGCTCGTCGAGCAGCGAGGCAAGCAGGCTCAGTGGTCAGGGCCTCGTCTCCCCGGCGTGGTGATGCCACGGGGGGTCGGAATGGGCGTCTGCCGCGGCCGGGCCCCCCGCGCGGCGCTCACCGGGCCACCGCCTGCTCGAGCACGAAGTCGACGGCCTGGCCGACGGTGAGGATCGACGCCGCCTGCTCGTCGGACATGTGCACGCCGTAGGAGTCCTCGAGCTCCTGCACGAGCGTGTAGAGGTCGAGCGAGTCGGCCTCGAGGTCGTCCTTGAAGCGCGTCTGATCGTCGATCCGCGCCGGGTCGACGTCGAGCTCGTCGGCGAGGTGCGACTGGATCAGGCTGAAGACCTCTTCACGCGTCATCGGCCGGCCACGGTAGCGGTCGCCACGGACGCCGGAGCGACCTTCAGCGCGCCCGCCGCCGCCAGCGCGGCGTGCGTGCGCCCGACCACATCCTCCTCGGTCCCCCGCCCGGCACGCAGGATCGCCTGGGCGAGGCCATGACGGGTGAAGCGTCCGTGCGCGACGATTCCGAGGCGGCGCAGGCCGAGCAGGTAGGCCCCACCCTGTCGCTCGGGGTCGATCTGGTCGCGAAAGCCCCGCAGCGCCGGGCGCAGCAGCAGGCCGCCGGCCTGGGCGCGACGCGACGCAGACGCCGCGTCGCGGATCGCGCCGATCGTGGCCTGCGAGACCCCCTCCATGACCTTCAGCGCGATGTTCCCCGTGAAGCCGTCGGTGACGATCACGTCGGCGGCGCCACTGACGAGGTCGACGCCCTCGACGTTGCCGACGAACTCGAACGGCTCGCCGCCGGACACGCGCTGCGCGAGCTCGGCGTGGGTCTCGAGCACGAGCGTGTTGCCACGGGCCTGCTCCTCGCCGTTGGAGAGCAGCCCGACCCGCGGCCGGGGCACGCCGAGGACGGTCTGGGCGAGCGCGGCGCCCATGAACGCGAATTGCACGAGATGCTCACGGCGCGCGTCGGCGTTGGCGCCGACGTCGAGCAGCGTTACCGGATGCGAGGGCACCGGCAGCGGCAACGCGAGCGCCGGCCGGTAGATGCCGTGGGCGCGCTTGACGTTGAGGATCCCGGCGGCCAGCGCGGCGCCGGTGCTGCCAGCGCACACGAGTGCCTGCGCCTCGCCGGCGGCGACGGCCCGGGCGGCACGCACGATCGACGCGTCCGGCGTGGAGCGCACCGCGCGCACGGGGTCGGGCGCCTTCGCGATCGACACCGGGGCATCGACGATCCGCACGCCCGCGGCGGGCGGGCCGAGCTGCTCGGCCGGCCCGAAGAGCAGGACGCGCGCGCCCTGCGCGGCCGCCAGCGCGGCGCCCTCCGCCACCTCGGCGGGGCCGAGATCGGCGCCGTGGCAGTCGACGGCGACGACCGGCGCCGTGTCGGAGGCCACGGGACTAGTGGTCGTGATCGTGGTGGTCGTGCTCGTCGAACGCGATGATCTCGCGCCCGGCGTACGTGCCACACGTGGGGCAGACACGGTGCGGACGGCGCGGGCTGTGGCAGCGCGGGCAGGCGTTCACCGCGGGCGCGGAGATCTTGTGCTGCGCGCGCCGCTTCGCGGTCCGGCTGTGCGACTGCTTCTGCTTGGGGACGGCCATGGTGCCGGAAGGCTAGCAGCAGACCGCGCGACCGCCGGCGCTCAGAAGCGCAGCTCGCGCAGCTTGGCCCAGCGCGGATCGGGCTCGCGCTCGTGCTGGTGATCGGGACCGGCCTCGTTCAGATCGGCAGCACAGACCGGGCACAGGCCGGCGCACTCGGGTCGGCAGAGCACCTTGTCGGGCACGGCCAGCGCGAACGCGTCACGCGCCCACGCAGCGAGGTCGAGCACCTCGCGCTGCACGTAGGGGCTGGAGAGCTCCTCCCCACCGCCCGGCTGGTCGACCTCGCGCGCGTCGACGGAGACCGTCGGGCCGGCGTCGGCGAGACAGCGCATGCACGGTCCCGCGAGCACGGCGCTGAAGCGCAGCCGCAGCGCGTAGCCCTGCCCGGCCATGCGCGAGACGTCGAGGATCACCGGCACCTGGGCCGCAGCGGCGCGGTAGGCCTGCCCGGCGAGGGCGAGTGGCTCGATCGCCACGGCGAGCTCGAGGCGCCGGCCCTGCCCAGCCGAAAGTCGCAGGGCGCCGAGGTCGAAGTCGTGCGTGACCGCGGGCATACGACTGAGGGTAGTGACGTCTCCCCTAGCTGCGCACGAGGTCCCGCTTGAGGACCTTGCCGGTCGCGTTGCGCGGCAGCTCGTCGAGGAAGATGACGTCGCGCGGCACCTTGTAGCGGGCGAGGTTGCGCCGCACGTACGTCTTGACGTCGTCGGCGCTGAGCTCCGCGTCGGGCTCCGGTACGACGAATGCGCGCAGCCGCTGGCCGAACTCGTCGTCGTCCACGCCGACGACGGCGGCCTCGGCGACGCCGTCGAGGTGGTGAATGCAGTCCTCGACCTCGCGCGGGAAGACGTTCTCCCCGCCGGAGACGATCATCTCGTCGTCGCGGCCGTCGACGAACAGGCGGCCCTCGGCATCGAAGTGCCCGACGTCGCCCGTGCTCATGAGCCCGTCGATGGTCTGCTTGCCCCCGCCGCCGGTATAGCCCTCGAAGAGCATGTCGTTGGCCACGAAGATGCGCCCCGGGTTCCCGCGCGGCACCTCCTTGCCGCGCTCGTCGAAGAGCTTGATGATCGTGCCCATCGGCGGGCGGCCGGCCGTCCCGGGCGCGTCGCGCAGCTCCTTCGGGGTGGCGATCGAGGCCCAGGCGACCTCGGTCGACCCGTACAGGTTGTAGAGCACGTCCCCGAACGTGTCCATCACCCGCAGCGCGAGCTCGCCGGGCAGCGTCGACCCGCTCGCCGCGATGACGCGCAGCGCGCTCAGGTCGTAGCGCTCGATGACCTCCTCCGGCAGCTCGAGGATGCGCTGGAGCATCACCGGGACGACGGCGAGCGCCGTGCAGCGGTGGTCGGCGGTGGCGGCGAGCGTGTCCTCGGGGTCGAAGCGGCGGCGCAGCACGAGCGTCGAGGAGAGCGCCAGTCCGAGCGTGAAATGGGCAAAGCCCCACGAATGGAACATGGGTGCGGCGACCATCGTCGGCTCGCGCGCGCGCAGCGGGATCTTCGAGAACAACGCCGCGGCCGGCGCGAGGGAATCGGGCTGGCGCCGCGACGCGCCCTTTGGCGAGCCCGTCGTTCCCGACGTCAGGATGACGACCCGCCCGCGCCTCTCGGGCGCCACGACGTCCGACGCGTCTCCAGCGCCGATGAGATCCTCCAGCAGCCGGTCGCCGCCGGTTCCACCCGGGGTCTCGGGCCAGGCGATAAAGCGCTTGCGCCGCCGCCCGCCCTCGCGCACGAGGTCGGTGAACTCCTCGTCGTAGATGAGTGCGATCGGCTTCTCGCGCTTGAGCACATCGGCGATCTGCGGCCCCGCGAAGGCGGTGTTCAGGTACAGGGCGTCGGCCCCGAGCTTCGAAGCGGCGACGGTCGCCTCGACGAAATAGCGGTGGTTTCGGCACATGATCGCGATGCGATCGCCCTCGCACACGCCGGCATCCGAGAGCGCGTGGGCGAGCGCGTTCGTGCGCCTGTGTACCTGACGGAACGTGAGCATGCCGAGCTCGTCGATGACCGCGGCGCGGCCGGGATAGCGGATCGCCGAGGCGGTGTAGCCGGCAGCCGGCGTCGGGCCGAAGCGGCGCAACGCGAGCGCCGTGCGGGCCAGGCGATCGGGGTGGAGGAGTTGCTCGACGTCGACGATGCCCGTCCCCCCGAGCGTCGTCACAGTGCGCAGCGTGTTGACCGTTTGTTGCATTTGCACGACCCCTGACCCTATCCAATCGTCCGCCGCCGCCGCCGGCCGGTCCGGACGATCGGGTCCGTCCCCCCCGGCCCGTAGCATCGACGTCGATGGAAGCTGCCACCCCTCTGCCCCTTGCCCATGTTCACACGCGCCACGGGCGGCTGTACGTCGACGGCCTCGTCGTCACCGACGAGACGGTCGTGCGCCTCGCGCAGGGGCGCGAGGACGCCGGCGAGGATCCGGCGCGGTTCGTGTCCGACGCCCTGGAGATCGGCGCCCGCGTGCTCGATCGCGAGCAGACGGGCGCGAACGCCGAGTTCGTCAAGACCGAGTTCGAGCGCGCCGCGCGCGAGCTCGACGCCCGCTTCGTCGAACGCGCCCGCGCCGTCGCGGAGCGCCTCGACGCAAAGGTCGACGAGGCCTTCGGCCCCGAGAACGGCCATCTGACCCGTGCGCTCGCGCGCCACTTCTCCGACGAGAGCGCCACCGCGGTGCAGCATCGCGTCAAGGCGGTGCTCGACGAGGCGATGACACGCTCGCGCGAGGATCTCGTCCGCCAGTTCTCCTCGGCCGACGCGAGCAACCCGCTGGCCGACTTCAAGCAGATGTCGCGGGCGATGATGGCCGACGCCGCTCAGCGCCAGGAGCTCCAGCTGCGCGAGATGACCGAGCGCCTCGGCGTGCTGCAGGCCGAGGTGGCGCGACTGCACGCCGAGCGCGAGAAGCTCGACGAGGTCGCCGCGGTGGCCGAGAAGGGCACCGCCAAGGGCCGCACCTACGAGGAGGCGGTGTTCGAGGCGATCGACGCGATCGCCGTCGGCCAGGGTGACGACTGCGACGCCGTCGGCGACCAGCGCGGCGTGGGCGGGCGCAAGGGCGACATCGTGGTGGCCATCGACGCCTGCGCGGGGCCCGCGCGCGGACGGATCGTCTTCGAGGCCAAGAGCGGCAAGCTGTCGAAGAACGCCGCGCTCGCCGAGCTGTCGGAGGCGCTCGGCGCCCGCAACGCCGACTTCGCCGTGCTCGTCGTCGCCGCCGAGGACAAGCTCCCGGCGCGGACGCTCCCGCTGCGCGAGTTCAACGGCGACAAGATGTTCGTCGTCTACGACCCCGAGGAAGGCTCCCGCCTGCCCCTCGAGGTGGCCTACGCGCTCGCCCGCGCCCGCGTGCTGATGGCCCGCGGCGAGGCCGACGAGGTCGACGCCGATGCCCTGCGCGCCGAGATCGACCGCGCCGTCGGGGCGATGGAGGATGTGCGCCGCATCAAGTCCCAGCTGACGAACGCCGCCACCGGCATCGACGAGGCCCGCTCGATCCTCGAGTCGATGGCCGCGAGCGTGCGCGGCCATCTCGGGCAGCTGCACGCGCTGCTGGCCGGGCCGCGAGAGCTGACCGCGACCTCGCCGCCGAGTGGGCGCGAGCGATCGGCTGAGTCCGGGTCGCTACCCGCGCCGGCGATGATGGGCCGGCGCGCGCAGCGTGATGCTGGCGCTGCCAGTCGAGGGTGAGGCGGCGCCCGGGCACGGTGACAGCGAGGTCGAAAGCGTGACAGCGAGCTTCTTGTCCGCCGCCAGCAGCGCGGCGCCGGCGTGCGTGAGCGTGAGCGTGAGCCGATGCGGCCCGGCTGCTCCGGTGCTCGTTTGCGTGAGCGCGCCGATCTGGACCGGGATGACGGTCTTGCGCTTGCCCTTGCGCGCGGTCGAGCCGGTGACCGGCGCGCCGTAGGCGGTGAGCGAGAGCTTCGCGCCGGCGGCGGCGATCGTTACCGCGCAGCTGATCGCCTTGCCGTGCTGCGGGGTGGGGCAGCGCAGGCCAGTGAAGGCAGCGGGACGCACGGCGGGCACGAGGAACTGCGCGCCACCCACGCCAGAGACGCCGATGCCGGGCCCGACAGCGGCGGGGCCGCCGCTCCCGCCCGAGCCGCCGCTTGACCCGCCCCCGCCGGACGGCGAGCTGGCGGTCGGGGTAGACGAAGTAGTCGTGGTCGTCGTGGTGGGGCTCAAGCTCGAGCCGCCACCCGAGCTCGTCGACGTGCTCGCGGCGCTGCTCGTGGTCGTCGTCGTCGTGGTCACCGTGTGGCACACGGTCAGGACGCAGGGCTGGCAGATGAGCAGCCGGCAGGGCAGCGAGATGCTCGTCAGCGTCAGCGTGATCGAGAAGCTCGGCCGGGTGAACGTCTGGGTGGTGTTCGTCGAGACGCTCGTGTGGCTCGTCGTCGTCGACACCGAGGTCGAGGTGCTCGAGGTCTGAGTCGACGTGGCGGTTGTGGTGGCGGTCGTCGTCGTGTGGGTGGTCGACGTCGTGTGCGAGCTCGAGCTTGACGTCGTGGTCGTGCTCGTGCTCGTCGAGGCCACCGGGTAGCTGACCGTGGGCAGCACCTCGAGCTGCCAGGGCTGCGCGGTGGTCTGCTCGAAGCCGTCCCAGATGCGCGGATCGCCGTAGAGGGTGCCCGACGCGGTGGGCGAGCTCGTGATCACCGGCACGGCGACCTCGAGCACGGTGCCGTCGGCGATCTGCCAGACCTGCGCACCGGCCGCGGGGTCGATCTTCAGCTCGCCCCCGATCTGTCTCGACACTCGTGGGGCAGTCGGTCGAGAACTGCGCGCCGTTGTCGAAGCAGACGATCGGCGTCGAGCTGCTCACCGACCGGCGACGTGTCCGGCGGCAGGGCGATGCGCATCGAGACGTCTTGCGAGCTGCTGCAGGACCCGTCGGAGATTATCGACTGGGTTACCGCCTCGTAGACGAGGCCGACGTAGTAGACCTGCCCGGCGGTCGGGATGCCGTAGTAGCCGACGTAGCCATCGCCGCCGATGGGGTCGATGCTCAGCATCGGCGGGCTCGTGTTCGTGTAGATCTGGCAGTCGAAGGCCGGGAAGGTCGTGTCCGAGCCGTAGGTCCACGTCGGCGTGGTCGCCGACGCGGAGGAGGCCAGCAGGCCCACGACACAGACACAGAGCGCCGCCACCATCGAGGTCCGTCTCACAAAAGCCCCCTAAATCGGCACATTCCTTGGCCCCGGAAGCTAGCAGCCCTCCCCCGGGGGCGGCAACCCTACGCAACCCTACGGTGGCGCCGGCCACCCCGCGACGATCCCGGCCCTGGCGGGCCGGGAGGCGCTGTCAGCCGACTTCGGCCGGCTCGTCCTTGCCCTGCAGGCGCTCGCGGCCGCGCTGGACGGCGGCGATGAACTTCGAGAGGTTGACCTCGAGCGTGTTGAGGATCTCGTCGGCGTAGTCCTCGGCGCCGAGGCGGATCTCGCGCTCGCGGGCGCGGGCGTCCTCGATGATGTCCTCGGCGGCGCGCTCGGCCTGCTTGGTGACCTCCTCCTCGGAGACGAGCCGCTCCTGGCGCTCGCGCGCCTCCTTGACGATCCGCTCGGCCTCGCGCTTGGCCTCGGCGAGCATCTCCTGACGCTCCTTGACGATCCAGCGCGCCTGCTTGATCTCCTCGGGGATCGTGGCGCGCATCTGGTCGAGGATGTCGTAGATCTCCTCCTTGTCGACGCGCACCTGGTCGGTCAGCGGGCACCGGCTTGGCGTTGTGGACCAGGTCGTCCAGCTTGTCGATCAGTACCAGGACGTCCATCGCAGCGCCTCTTTTCGTCAGCGGCCGAGCCGTTCCTTCAATCGCCGAGCGACCTCGTCGGGGACCAGGTCGTCGATCCTGCCCCCGAAGGTGGCGAGTTCCTTCACGCCGCTGGAGCAGAGGAAACTGTACTTCGGCCGACGGCCATCAGGTACACGGATTCGATCGTCCGGGGCCTGGCGGCGGTTGAGCTGGTTCATCTCGAGCTCGTACTCGAAGTCGGAGATCGCACGCAGGCCCTTGACGATCGCCTTCGCGCCGCGCCGTGCGCGCGAACTCGACGACGAGCGTGTTGAACGGCTCGACGCGCGACGTTGGCAGATCGGCGGTCGCGTGCTCGATGAAGCGCGACCCGCTCCTCGGCGGAGAACAGCGTCTGGTCCTTGCGGACCGAGCAGGTTGACGACGGCGACGATCACCTTGTCGTACATCGCGGCGGCGCGTGCGATCACGTCGAGGTGGCCGTTGGTGATCGGGTCGTAGGAGCCGGGGCAGACGGCGATGCGGTTATCAGGAGCTCATGGGACTGGTGGATGTCGATCACGGTGTCGCCGTACCGTCGCTCGTCGCACGCCGCCCGAGCCCGAGCGTCGAGCGGCGCGCGCCGGTCGCTCTCGGTGACGACGCGCGCGCCCGGCGCGAGCACCGGCGGCAGCGCCGCGGCGAGCTCGCTCGTCCGACGCGGCCGCGTGGCGGTATGGAGGGTCGATGAAGACGAGATCGTACTTGCGCGCGCCTCGCGTGCCGCTGCGCAGGAACCGAGCGCATCGCGGCGGCGCACCTCGGCGGCTCCGCTGGCACCGAGCGCTCCAGATTGCGCCTCGATGGCGGCGATCGCGGCCGGCGCGCGCGTCGACGAGCGTCGCCGCGCGCGGCGCCCCGCGACAGCGCCTCGATCGCCAGCGCGCCCGAGCCGGCGAACAGGTCGAGCACCGCGGCCCCGTCGACCGTCGCCGAGGATCGAGAACAGCGCCTCGCGCACGCGGTCGGCCGTCGGTCGCGTCGCGGCGCCCGCGCGGCGCGACGAGCCGGCGCCCGCCGTAGCGACCGGCGATCACGCGCACCGAGCGCCCTCGGATCGGCGCCGTCCGCCTCACGCCGGGATCGGCTGCGACGGCGCCTCGCCGAACGCCTCGGCGAGCTCGGCCGCAGCAGCGCGTGCTCGGGCTCCTCGAGCTCGCGGTCGCGCGCGATGATCGCCTCGGCGCGCGGCGCGGGCGCGCTCGAGCAGCGCCGCGTCCCGCGGGCAGCTCGGCGACGCGGTACTGGCCCAGGCCGGCTGGCGCGTGCCGACCAGCTCGCCCTCCCCGCGCAGCTCGAGGTCGATCTCGGCGAGCGCGAAGCCGTCGCGATGCTCGGCGAGCGCGCGCAGGCGCGCGCGAGTCCGTGCGGCCCGAACAGCAGGCACGCGAGTCGTGCTCGCCGCGGCCGATCCGGCCGCGGAGCTGGTGCAGCTGCGAGATTCCGTAGCGCTCGGCGTTCTCGACCAGCATCACGGTCGCGTTCGGGACGTCGATCCCGACCTCGATCACCGTCGTCGCGACGAGCACGTCGGCGCCGCCGACGGCGAACGCCGCCATCGCCTCCTGCTTCTCCGCGGCGCGCATCTGCCCGTGCAGCAGCACGACCCGGAAGCCCCGCAGCTCGCCGGCGGCGAGGCGCTCGAACTCCGCGGTGCGCCTCGCGTCGCGCCGACGACCGGCGAGCATCGTCTCGCGACTCGCCTCTCGACCAGCGGGCACACGACGTACGCCTGGCGGCCCGCGCGCAGCTCCTCGCGGAGTCGCTCGTAGGCGCGCTCGCGCTCGCGCTCGCGTCGAGCGACGCGGTCTGGATCGGCTGGCGGCCGCGGGGCAGCTCGTGCAGCGCGGTCAAGTCGAGATCGCCGTAGCGGGCCAGCGCGAGCGTCCGCGGGATCGGCGTCGCCGTCATGTGCAGGACGTGCGGGCGCGGCGCCCGCCCTCGCGCCCCTTGGCGTCGAGCGCCGCCCGCTGGCGACGCCGAACCGGTGCTGCTCGTCGACGACCGCCACGCCGAGCGCGCGGAACGTCGACCGCTCGCTCGATCAGCGCGTGCGTCCCGACGATCGAGCGACAGCTCTCCGCTCGCGAGCTTGCCGAGCATGTCGGCGCGCCGGCGCGCCGGCGTCGAGCCGGTCAGCAGCGCGCTCGGACCGGCTCGCCGCCCATCAGCGAGTGGATGGTCGCGAAGTGCTGCTCGGCGAGCGTCTCGGTCGGCGCCATCAGCGCGGCCTGGTAGCCGTGCTCGACGGCGCGCAGCATCGCGTACAGCGCGACGACCGTCTTGCCCGACCCGACCTCGCCCATGAGCAGCCGCTGCATCGGGCGCGGTCGCGCGCGAGCTCGGCGTCGATCTCGGCGATCGCCGCGCGCCTGATCGCCGGTGAGCGTGAACGGCAGCACCTCGCAGCCAGCGCGCGCTCAGCGTCGCGCGGCTCGTCGAGGGCCGGGGCGCCGCGCTCGGCGCGCCGCGCGCGCGCCGGCGGCGCAGGAACGGCAGCTGGGCGAGCAGCAGCTCGTCGAAGGCCAGCCGCTCGCGGGCCCGGCTCGTCCTCGCGCGCCCTGCGGGAAGTGCGTCGCCGCGAGCGCGGCGGCGCGGTCGGCGAGCCGCTCGGCGGCGCGCAGACGCCCGGCAGCGGCTCGATGACGTCGCGCGAGCGCGGCGCGCTGGGCGCGCACGAGCGCGAGGATCTGCGTCGAGGTGATCCCCTCGCTCGCCGGGTAGTGCGCGACGAGCTCGGCGCCGTCGCCGCGGTGATCGCCGTCGGCGATCGTCTCGCCGAGCGCGTGGCCCTGCGACGCGGAAGCGGTGCGCCGCCTCGGCCTTGCCGTGCAGCACGAGCCGCGTGCCCGGCGGGATAGCGCGCGACCAGCCAGGGCTGGTTGAAGAACACCGCCCGCATCGACCCGGTGGCGTCGACCACCGTCGCCTCGACCAGCGGTCGCATGCCGCGCCGGCGCACGGCCGCGCGGCGATCGATGCGCGACCTCGACGACGACCGTCGCCTGCTCGCCCGGCGCCAGCGCCGCCGACCGTCCGCGCCTCGCGCCGGTCGCGTGGCAGGTGCCGAGCAGGTCCCGACTCGGTCAGCCCGAGCGCCGCGGCGGCGTCGGCCATCCGGCCCGGCGGCAGCGCCAGCGGACGCCGCAGCGCCGACGGTCGCGGCCAGCGCACCGGTGCGGCGAGCAGCTCGGCCGCGCGTCAGCGAGCGCGCCTCGGCGAACGCACGGGGCGCGCCTCGGCGGGCGCGATCACGCGGGCCTCCTGCGACGATCGGGCCCGGGAGCGGCGAGCGTCGCTGCGAGCCCGAGGGCCTGAGGCAATGACTTCGGCGGCAGAGCGAGCCATCGGACGCTCAGATCATGACCGACGCCCCGGAGGGCATCGCCTGGCCGCTCCAGCCCGCTACTCGGCCGCGAGCAGCCACCAGTAGCTCGGCTGGCCTCCGCTGCGGAACTCGAGCTCGACCCCGTCGGGACGCAGCTCCTCGACCGCGCCGGCGTCGAGCGGCGCGCCGCGACCGGCGATGCAGCTGATGAGCTCCGCGTCGACGGCCAGGCGCTCGAGCACCTGCTCGAGCGTGCGCTCCGGGTCGCCCCAGGCGACGACCTCCTCCTCGACGAAGCCGATCGCCTCGCCGCGGTGGAATCGCCCCTGCGCGTCGTCGCGGGCCGCTTCGGCCACCGCGCCGGTGCGCACGAGCGACATCGCGTCGGACATCGCGGCGGCGTTCTCGGCGACGTCGCCGTCGGGACGCAGGCCGACGGCAGCCGAGAGGCCGGCCTGCTGGCAAGTGGACGGAACGACCCGGACCTGCTTCTCGGAGAGCTCGGCGGCGCGCTCGGCGGCCATGATCACGTTCGCGCTGTTGGGCAGCACGATCACCTCCTCGGCCGCCACCTCGTGGATCCCGGCGAGGAGCTCGTAGGTCGACGGTTTCAGCGTCGGGCCGCCGTCGATCGCGTCGACCCCGAGGCTCTGAAACAGGGCGCTCAGCCCCTCGCCGTTGACGACCGCCAGCGCTCCGCAGCGGGCGCGGCGGGGCCGCGCGCCGCCTCGAGTTGCGCCATCGCGCGGCGCCGCCTCGCCGCTCGGCGTGGCCGAGGCGCCGTTGCCTCGGCGAGGCGAACGTCGGCTCGGCCACCTGCACGCGCATGTCGGCGACGTCGAGGCGCGAGACCTCCCCGGCGCCAAGGACCGCGGTGGCCTGCTCGGGCTCTCGGTGTGGACGTGCACCTTCAGCGTCGTCGAGTCGCCGACGACGAGCAGCGGGTCGCAGCGCCTCGAGCGCTGGGATGAAGCGGCTCGGCACGAGATCCACGCCCGTGACCGCGAAGTTCGTGCAGAAGCGGTATGTGCTCGACTCGTGCTCAGGGTGGGTGATGCGCGCCGGGGCATGGTGATCGAGCGGCGGCGGCTCGTCGCCGCGCAGCGCAGCCGACGACGCCGGCGAACAGGATCGTCAGCGCATAGCCGCCGGCGTCGACGACGCCGGCGTCGCGCAGCAGCGGCGAGCAGCTCGGGCCCCGCTTGACGGATTCCTGCCCGGCCGCGACGGCGCGCTCGAGCGTCGCGGCGATGACTTCGTCCTGCAGCGCGCGGTCGGCGTCCTGGCCGAGGCGCGGGTTCTCGGTGCGGTGGGCCACGTCGGTCATGATTTCGTGCGCCATCTCGCGGGCCACGGTGAGGATCGTGCCCTCGGCCGGGCCCGCGCACCGACGCGTACGCGCGATCGGCGGCGTGGGCGAGCGCGGCGCCGATGAGCATCGGGGTCGATGAGCTCGCCGGGACGGCTCGCGAGCTCCTCGGCGGCACCGCGGATGAGCTGCGAGAGGATCACGCCGGAGTTCCGCGCGCCCCGAGAAACGCAGCGCGGGCGACCGACTGCGACGATCTCCGTCGCGATCGGCGGGATCGATCTCGACGTCGCCGGCATTGATGAGCCGGTCCAGCTCGGCGAGCACGGCGCGCAGCGTGAGCGCCATGTTGTCGCCCGTGTCGCCGTCGGCGACGGGGAACACGTTGAGGTCGTTGACCTCCTGGCGCCGCGATTCCAGATGCGCGAGCGCCCCGGCGACGGCCGCCCGGAAACGGACCAGATTGGTATCGGTCACGACAGACCCATCTCCTGGCCCGATGCGGGCCGACGAAGGCTCAGGCGGCCTTGGTGACCTTGCCGGCCTTGAGGCAGCGGGTGCACACGTAGACCCGGCGCGGCGCGCCCCCCACCATGATCCGTACCTTCTGGAGGTTCGGATCGAAGCGTCGCTTTGTCGCGACCATCGAGTGACTCCGGCTCTGACCGAAGGCGGGACCCTTCCCGCAGCTGTGACAGACCTTGGCCATCGCCGGGCAGTGTAGACGATGTGGCCGGCGGGGCGCCGATGGGGCGGCGCTGCGACCGCGGGCGGGCACCCGCTAGGCCGTCGGTCAGCTCGACTCGCAGCGCGGCCATGCGCAGGACGGCTTCGGCGGCGTGGCGCCCTGGTCACGCTTGTCCCCGCCGGATCGGGCCATCGCCTGCGCCATCGAGTCGACGGTCAGGACCCCGAACGCGCACGGCACGCCGCGTCCGCAGCTGTACGTCCTGGATGCCCCGCGCCGCCTCGCTCGCAGACGAAGTCGTAGTGGTCGGTTTCGCCGCGGATGACGGCGCCGAGGCAGGCGACGCCGGCGTAGCGTCCCGACTGGGCCGCGTAGGCGGCCGCGAGCGGCAGCTCGAAGGCGCCCGGCACGTCGAACACGTCGAGCCGGCCGAGCACCGGCCTCGGCGAAGGCCGCCTGGGCCCCGCTCACGAGCCGGTCGGCCAGCTCCGCGTAGAAGCGGCCGACGGCGATCGCGTAGCGATCGCTCATCGCGGCGGCGAACCGTCCGCGCCGCCGGGTCGCTCCGCGGCGGTCGCCTTGCTGGCGCGCACGCTGCGATCGTGCTCACGCTCGGAATGCAGCAGCTCCTCGTCGAGGTTGAGCCCCTGGTGGTGCAGCGTGTGACCCATGCCGCTCCTGCTTCGCGCGCAGGTAGGCCTCGTTGTGGGGGTTGGGAGCGTGCACGATCGGGATCTGGTCGGTGACCGACAGCCCGTAGCCCTCGAGGCCGCGGATCTTCTTCGGGTTGTTGGTCAGGATCCGGATCGAGCTGAGGCCGAGGTCGACGAGGATCTGGGCGCCGATGCCGTAGTCGCGCAGGTCGGCCGGGAACCCGAGCTGCTCGTTGGCCTCGACGGTGTCGAGGCCCTGCTCCTGCAGCTCGTAGGCGCGCAGCTTGTTCAGCAGGCCGATGCCGCGCCCCTCCTGCGCCAGGTAGAGCAGCACGCCCTCGCCCTCGGTCTCGATCATCTACAGCGCCGCCTCGAGCTGCTCGCCGCAGTCGCAGCGCAGCGAGTGGAACACGTCGCCGGTCAGGCACTCCGAGTGCACGCGCACGAGCACGTCGGCTTGCCCGCGACGTCGCCCTTGACGAGCGCGACGTGGTGCTTGTCGTCGACCAGGGAGCGGTAGCCGACCGCCTCGAATCGCCGAAGCCGGTCGGCAGGCGCGTCCGCCACGACCCGCTCGACCAGCCGCTCGTGCGGCGCCGGTACGCGATCAGGTCGGCGATCGTGATCATCTTCAGCCCGTGCCCCTCGCAGTAGGCGGCGAGGTCGGGCACCCGGGCCATCGCGCCGTCCTCGTTCATGATCTCGCAGATCACGCCGGCCGGGTTCAGCCCGGCCAGGCGCGCGAGGTCGACGGCCGCCTCGGTGTGGCCGGCGCGCTCCAGCACGCCGCCCGCGCTTGGCGCGCAGCGGGTACACGTGGCCGGGCTGCACGAGGTCGTCCGGTCCGCAGTTCGGGTCGACCGCGACGCTGCATCGTGTGGGCGCGGTCGTGCGCGGAAACCCCGTGGTGACGCCCTCGCGGGCCTCGATCGTGACCGTGAACGGGGTCTGCAGCGCGGCCTCGTTCTTGGCCGTCATCAGCTCGAGGCCGAGCTCGTCGCAGCGCTCGGGCGTGAGCGCCAGGCAGATCAGCCGCCGGCCTCGCGGGCCATGAAGTTGATCGCGTCGGGCGTGATGAACTCCGCCGCCATCACGAGGTCGCCCTCGTTCTCGCGGTCCTCGTCGTCGACGACGACGATCATGCGGCCCCGCGGATCTCCTCGATGGCCTCGTCGATCGTGGCGAACGTTGTGGTCCGCGACGGATTCATCGCACGGCCTCGGCACTGTGGCCGCAGGTGAGCGCCGAGCAATCGCTCGACGTACTTGGCCACAACGTCCACTTCGAGGTTGACGATGCTCCGCGCGCGCGCCCGAGCGTCGTGCGCTGCAGCGTCTCGGGGATCAGCGAGACGGCGAAGTCGTCTTCGCCGAGCCGGCGACCGTGAGGCTAACGCCGTCGACCGCCACCGCGCCCTTCTCGACGACGTAGCGCAGCAGCGCCGGCTCGGCCTGCACCGATACGACGCGCGAGAAGCCATCCTCGGCGACGTCGCTCACGGTCCCGTGCCGTCGACGTGGCCCTGGACGATGTGTCCGCCGAGGCGATCCTCGGCCGCAGGGCGAGCTCGAGGTTGACGGCGCGACCGTCGCGCGCGCCGCCGAGCGCGAGCGCGCCGAGTGTCTCGTGCATCGCCTCGGCGACGAAACGGTCGCCGGTCACCGCCGTGGCGGTCAGGCACACGCCGTCGACGGCGACCGAGTCGCCGACCTGGAGGTCGCCGGCGAGCCGCGTCTGCGATGGCGAGCCGGGCGCCGCGCTCGTCGCGCTCGCAGCTGCGCACGGCGCCGACGTCGGCGATGAGGCCGGTGAACACCCTCACCACTCCCGCAGCCGCGCGGAGATCAGCAGGTCCTCTCCGACGCGCTCGCACTAAGCGTCTGGGCGTGCACCGCCTCGGCGATCCGCTCCACGCCCTCGCCCTCGAGCGGGTCGCGGGCGGTACGGCCGCCGAGCAGCAGGGGCGCGAGGAACAGACGGATCTCGTCGATCTCGCCGGCGTCCAGGAAGGCGCCGGCCAGGTGGGGGCCGCCCTCGAGCAGCACCGAGCTGATGTCGAGCGCGCCGAGCTGGTCGAGCGCCGAACGCACGCGCGCCTGCTCGTTCTCGCCCGGTGGCCACGATGACGGTGATCCCGGCGGCCTCGAAGACGTCGCTGTCGGCCCGCGGGGCGGCGCGCGAGACGACGACGATGAGCGGCACCTCGGCCGCGGCGGCGACGAGCTGGGAGCTGAGGGGCAGCCGGGCGAGCAAGTCGAACACGACCCGGCGCGGCTGGTGATGCACGCCGTCGACACGCGCCGTCAGCTGAGGGTCGTCGGCGAGCGCCGTGCCGATGCCGACGGCGACGGCGTCGCACGACGCTCGCCAGCGGTGCGCCTCACGGCGGCTGTCCTCGCCGCTGATCCACTTCGAGTCGCCGGCGCGCGTGGCCACCTTGCCGTCGAGCGTCATCGCCGACTTGAACAGCACCCAGGGCCGGCCGGTGCGGGCGTGCTTGCGAAACGGCCTGGTTGAGCAGCCGGGCCCGGGCGGCGAGCTCGCCGTCGGCCATGACGACCTCGATCCCCTCGTCGCGCAGGATGCCCGGGCCCCGACCGGACGCCTTCTCCGTCGGGTCGTCGGAGGCGATGACGACGCGGCCGATGCCCGCGGCGACGATCGCCGCCGTGCAGGCGGGCGTCTTGCCGTCGTGGCAGCACGGCTCGAGCGAGACGTACAGCGTCGCGCCCGAGAGGTCGGCGTCGCCGCACGCGGCGATCGCGTTGACCTCGGCGTGCGCGTCCGCCGAAGTCGTTGTGCCAGCCCTCGCCGAGAACGGCCTGGTCGTCGGCGATGACCGCGCCGACCACCGGGTTGGGATTTACGCGCCCGATGCCTGCGCCGGGCGAGCTCAATGGCGCGCTCGAGATGCTCGCGATCGGTGACGGTGCTGGCGGCCATGGCGTGTGCTGAGGATAGCCGCGGACGCCCCGAGCGCAGCCGCGTGGCGCCGGGGCCGGTCGCCGCCGTCGTGCCGCTGGCCGCCGACGCACCGCCCGCGGCCGGGGCGCAGCGCCCGCCGTCGAGCCGGTAGATCGTGACCAGCGGGCCCGGTCGCGCATAGGCGAGGTTGTAGTAGTCGAACGTCCAGTCGAAGTTGAACGCGACCGGCGACGCGCCGGCGTAGTAGGGCGACGCCTGGAAGGCCACCCGGCCCTGGCGGGCGAGCGCCGCGTAGTAGGCCACCGCGTTCGGCACCGCACCCGGATCGGCCGCCGACCGGCCCGCCTGATCGGTCCCGGTCACCACCCAGCAGTAGCCCTGCTGCTCGTAATAGGGGATCAGCGCCGGGCTGAGCGTGCGCTCGTAGTCCTCGATGTTGACCGGGTGGCTGTTGGCGAGGTCGATGGCGCCGCTGGAGTCGATCACCGAGCGCAGCGAGGCGTACTTGAACCAGCGCGCACCGGTCGTCGTTGCCGTCAGCGGATGGCCGGGGTCGGTGACCCACGCGTCGGGGACGATCGGCTCGAGCACGATGTGCGTGCCGACGGGGATGTGGGCGACCATCCAGGCCCGCGCCTCGTTGCGCGTGTCGGCGCGCGACAGGATGAGGCCGGAGTGGATGCTGTACACGAGGCCCTGCCCGATGAGCGCGACGGTGGCGATCGCGATGAACGTCGGGCGCAGCAGCGGGCGCCGGCGCGAGGCCAGCGTGGCGAGGCGTACCCCGAAGTACGCGGCGAGCAGGCACAGCATCGGGAAGATCGGCAGCAGCCAGCGCCCGAAGTAGCGCCCCTGCAGTCCCATGAAGGCGAGGAAAAGCAGCGGCGCGAGGGCGAGCACGAGGATGAGGCGTCGCCGCGGACGGTCCCACCAGAGGGCGATCGCGCCGCCCGCGGCGGCGAACGACGGCACCCAGCCGAGGCCCCAGCCGAGCGACCACAGGTAATAGGCCAGGCCCCCGGTCTTCGGCGCGCCCGAGCTTACCGCCGGCCTCCTCGCTGACGCTGGACTGGTGCACGATCCCGTACTGGAACGCGCTGTAGTCCAGCAGCGAGTACGGATTGGCGATCAGGAAGGCCGCGAGCGCCGCCACGCCCGCGAAGCACAGCCCGGCCACGGCGCGCCGACCCTGCGGTCCCGGACGGATCTGCACCGCGGCCGCGCACACGATCGGCACGATCACGATGCCGCCGGTGTACTTGATCGCGCACGCCAGTCCGAGCCCGATCCCGGCGACGACGTAGTGGCGCCAGCGCCCGTCGCGCAGCGCGCCGCCGACCCCCACAGGGCGAGCGCGACCGACGCCGGCGTCACCGCGTCGTTGAGCGCCTGGTGCGCGTAGAACACCGGCAGGAACGCGACGCCCATGAGCGCGGCGGCGAGCAGGCCGACCCGGCGATCGAACAGCCGCGCCCCGGCGAGGTACAGCAGCCACACCGACAGCGTCCCGAGCAGCGCGACGGTGACGCGGGCCACGACGAACACGCTCGTGGGATCGACGGCGAACCGGTGCGACACCGCCGCGCGTCCGCCGAACCAGAGCGCGAACACGAAGTGCAGGATGTACGTCAGCCCCGGAGGGTTGACGAAGTACGGCGACAGGAGCGAGCCGGGCCGGAACCCGTACACGAACATGCCGATCGCGTACGGCACGAAGTGGCTGTTCTCGTCGGTGTTGTAGGCGAACGGCAGGCCCTGCTTGATGCCCCACAGTCGCAGGCCGAGCGCGCCGGCGAGCACGAGCGCGAGCAGCCCGCGATAGCGCCAGCGGTGTCGGGGCGGGCGCGGGCGCGGCGTCGCCCGGCGCCGTCGGCGCAGGATCCGCGGCCGGTCGGGTTCGGGCGGCGGCGCCGGCGCGGGCGTCGGGGTGCCGACGACCGCGTCCGCGGGACGGGAGCGCACGCGCGGGCCGATTCGCCACAGACGACTATGGGCAGCGGACATACACCGCGTAGTACTTGCTGGTCAGTAGATATCGATAGCCCGGGAGCGGCACCTGATCGAGCGGATTGTCGTCGACGTCGACGATCGCCTGCGTGAAGAC
This sequence comes from uncultured Solirubrobacterales bacterium, assembly GCA_963819075.1. GTDB lineage: Bacteria > Actinomycetota > Thermoleophilia > Solirubrobacterales > Solirubrobacteraceae > CAVQBJ01. The sequence continues at coordinate 125,347 of CAWFUP010000005.1, read as the reverse complement.
GGCGCTGCCCGTCGGATAGATTGCGACGCCCCCGCGTTCGACGACGTCGTGCAGGGTCGGCATCGCCGGCGTCGGCGTCCGAGCGTGCCTCGCTGCGGGCGATGACCGCCGACGGGCCGGCGTCGAGGATCCAGCGAGCGTCCGGGGCGAGCTTGTGATTGGGCAGCGACAGTGGCCCGCAGCGCCGCAGGTCAGCTCGCACCGTCGGGTTGCGCAGCACCGCGCTGAGCGCGTCGTGCGTGTCGTTGCGGAAGGCGAGCTCGAAGCGCACGTTGGAGAAGTTGAGCGAGCTCGCGGCGACGGCGAGGCCGTAGATCGCCCCGAGCGACGGCCGCGACGATCCACACGCGACGAAGCCAGTGGCCGCGCTCGAGCAGCGACCAGCCGCCGATGGTCACCGCCCCGAACAGCATCAGCACGACCGACGGCGTCAGCAGGTACCGGTTGATCACCGACGCGCCGCTCAGGCCGATCCCGGCGAACGCCACGACGCCGCTCAGCATGAGCACGAGCGGAACGCGCACGCGACGCGGCACGAGCACGATCGCGATGACGACGCCGAGCAGGCCGGCGACGACGAGCGGCAGCTGGTCGAGCTGCACGGCGAACTGCCAGGTCGAGGCGGGCAGGTTCGCCGGCGCCCTGCGTGCGCCCAAGGGCATCGGCGAGACCGGTGGTCGAGTGCAGCGAGTACGTCGGGTGCCCGGTGACGATCGTGTCGGTGAGCCCCCACAGCACCGGTCCGGCGACGGTGAGGGCGAGATCGCGAGCGCGATCTCGCCAGGCGGTCGGCGCCGGCATCGCGCACCACACGAAGTAGACCGCCGACAACAGCCACGCCTCCGGTCGCAGCAGGCCGGCGAGGGCGAGCAGCGCGAACACGAGCGGGCCGCGGCGCGGTCGCGCGACCTCCAGCGCACCGGCCCATACGACGAGCGCCATGTAGGCGAAATCGAGATACCCCTGCGCGGCGAGATAGGCGAAGTGCACCCGCGAGAGCAGCAGTGCGGCGGCGATCGCCCCGACGACCGGACCGAACGTCAGCCGCCCGAGGCGATAGAGACCGGCCACGAGCGCGACGAAGCAGCCGATCGCCCCGAGGATCATGAGCCGGTCGGCGTAGTGGCCGAAGATCGACACGAACGCGCCGAAGGCGATCGCCAGCGGATGCTCGGTCGGCGCCCGGTAGACGTGGAATACCGGGAGATGCAGGTGGAGCACGTCGCGCCCCCAGATGAGGGCGTAGTAGGAGTCGTAGGTTGGGTAGGTCGGGAACAGGAAGAACCCGATCAGCGCGCCGGCGCAGACGGCGGCAAACCCGATCTTCGCCCAGGTGTGAGCGGGCACGGCCCGCAGGCGCGCCAGCCAGATGGGGCCCGACCGAGGCCGGGTGAGCGTCGCGACTTCCATCGAGCTCCAGCTGCCGAGCGCTTGGGCCGCGGCTCGCCGCGCTTGGCGTCGAGCCGGTTCCTCTGGGATACTGGGTGGCCAGTTTACGCCACGCCCTGGCGGAGTCGTGCCGGCGGGCGTCCGTTTGGGCCCTCCGAGGCTCCCACTCCGTTGCCATGAAGCTCATCATCCAGATTCCCTGCTGGAACGAGGCGCAGCAGCTGCCTGCGACGCTCGCCGACCTCCCCCGCGAGCTGCCCGGATTCGACACCGTCGAGTGGCTGATCGTCGACGACGGCTCGACCGACGACACGATTGAGGTGGCCAAACGCCACGGGGTCGACCACATCGTCCGCCTGACCAACAACAAGGGGCTCTCCGCAGGCTTCCAGGCCGGTCTCGACGCCTGCCTGAAGCTGCACGCCGACGTCATCGTCAACACCGACGCCGACAACCAGTACTACGGCGCCGACATCGCCAAGCTCGTGCAGCCGATCCTGGAGGGCCGCGCCGACATGGTCGTCGGCGACCGCGAGGTGCATTCGATCGAGCACTTCTCGCCGCTGAAGAAGGTGCTCCAGCGTCTCGGCTCCTCGGTTGTGCGCGCGGCATCGTCCACCGACGTCCCCGACACGACCTCCGGGTTTCGCGCCTACAACCGCGAGGCGGCGATCCAGATGCTCGTCGTCAACAAGTTCACCTACACGCTCGAGACGATCATCCAGGCCGGCAAGCTGCTCGTGGCCACCGACCACGTCGCGATCCGGACGAACCCGGCCACGCGCGAGTCGCGCCTGTTCCCGTCGATGTGGGCCTACGTCCGCCGCAACGCGGTCTCGATCTTCCGCATCTATGCCCAGTACGAGCCGCTGCGCGTGTTCTGGGGCGCGGCCGCGCTGCTCGGCCTGGCCGCGATCGCCGTCTGGATCCGCTTCCTCGTGGCCTACATCGAAGGCAGCGGCAGCGGGCACGTCCAGTCGCTCATCCTTGGCGCGGTGCTCTTCAACGCGGCGATGCTCCTCGCCGCGCTGGGCGTCATTGGCGACCTGCTCGCGGCCCAGCGGGTGATGACCCAGAAGACGTTCGAGCGCGTCCGCCGCATCGAGCTGCAGCTCGGCATCCCGCCGTCGCATTACGAGCGAGGCGCGACGGGCGCCGCGCGTGGGGCGGCCGTGGCACCGGCCGCCGGCGAGAAGGAGCAGCCGCTCGGTGAGGCCGCCGCCACGCCCCCGGCAGGCGACGCGAGCGTCGCATCGGAGGGTGATCCCCCCGAACCGAGCGGCGAGCGCGGACGCACAGTCGGCGTATGAGCTGCGCAGCAGCGGTCAAGCGAGCCGGGATGGCGAGCAGCCGTCTCAGGAAGGCCGGCCGGATGGAGGCATGGGCATGACCCCCGAGGTCACGTACAGCGCCGGCGAGCAGATCGTCACCGGCAACACCTACGACAAGTACGGCTCGACGAACCCGGTCGTCCGCCGCCTGATGGCGGGCTTCGAGCGCTCGCTCGGCGAGCTCATGCGCCGTGCGGCGCCCACGTCGCTGCTCGACATCGGCTGCGGGGAGGGCGTGCTGACGCACCAATGGGCCGTCGAGCTCGGCGACGCGCGGGTCGTCGGCATCGACCTCGAGGACCCCCAGCTGCAGGCGCAGTGGGAGCAGCGCACGGCACCCAACCTCGAGTATCAGATCATGAAGGCCGAGAATCTCCCCTTCGCCGACGCTGAGTTCGACCTCGCGACGGCGATCGAGGTACTCGAGCACGTGCCCGACCCGCAGCACACGCTCGCCGAAATGGCCCGCTGCGCCTCGCGCCACCTACTCGTCTCCGTTCCTCGCGAGCCGCTGTGGCGGATGCTCAACATGGCGCGTGGCGCCTACTGGTCGGATCTCGGCAACACGCCGGGTCACCTGAACCACTGGTCGCGACGATCGTTCGTGCAGCTCCTCTCACGTCACGGAACGGTCGTGGAGGTCCGCTCCCCGTTCCCGTGGACGATGCTGCTTGTCCGGGTCTAGGGGTGCCGGAGGCGGCCACGTGGCCGCCGGAGGCGGGCCCCCTCCCGGGCCCTTGGGCCCGGGATCGTCTCTGGGTGCCGGAGGCGGCCACGTGGCCGCCGGAGGCGGGCCCCCTCCCGGGCCCTTGGGCCCGGGATCGTCTCTGGGTGCCGGAGGCGGAGCCCCTCCCGGCCCGCCCGGGCCGGGATTGTCTCTGGGTGCCGGACCGCGTGCGGGCGCGGTGGCCGTCTCGCCCTCGACGCTGACGCGAGCATCCGGATCGTCGCCGGAGCAGTCCCGAGCCACCCGCTCGTTCGGCAGCGGCGCGCGGATCCTGTCGATCGGGATCGCGGCCACCGGCCTGCTCACGTTCGCCTACTTCTCGATCGCCAGCCACGTCCTGACGGGTGTCGAGGCCAAGCGGATCGATCTGCTGTGGTCAGTCATGTTCGTGATCATCTCGGTCATCTATCGGCCGATCGAGCAGCTGCTGTCGCGGACGATCGCCGACCGGATCGCGCGCGGCGAGGAACGCCATCCGCTGCGCGTCCCGATCACGATCCAGCTCTCGTTCGCGGCGCTGTTCCTGCTGTGCGCGCTCGCGCTGCACGGGGTGATCCTCGCCCACGCCCTCGACCACTCCGAGGCGCTGTACTGGGTGCTCGTGATCGGAACGCTCGCCTATGCCGCGAGCTACTTCGCTCGCGGTTGGCTGGCCGGCAACAAGTACTTCGGCCTGTATGGCGGACTCGTGCTCATGGAGGCGGTGACGCGCGTGTGCTTCGCGCTGGCGGTCGCCATCGGCATCGCCAGCGGACAGACCGCGGTCGCCCTCGGCATCGCCGCCGCACCGTTCCTCTCCCTCATCGTCGTGCCTTCGGCGTTCGCGCGGCGCAACCGCGAGCTCACGCGCGCACCCGTTCCCGAGCCGGTGTCGCCCGAGCACCCCACGGTCGTGGATGCCGACGTGGCGATGCAACAGGGTCCGGCCGCCGAGGGGATCGAGGAGGCCGTCGAGGCGCCCGGCGACCTCTCCCTGCGCGGCGGGACGAGCTTCGCCTTCTCGGTCTCGGGGATCATGCTGTCCGAGCAGACGCTGCTCAACGTGGCGGTCATCACCGTGGCCGCGACGGCAACCGATCATGCGCTGGCCGGGATCGTCTTCAATGTCCTGCTCATCGCGCGCGCGCCGCTGCAGCTCTTCCAGGCGATCCAGACGTCCCTGCTCCCGCACCTGGCGGGACTCGAGGCGCAGGAGGGCCGGGAGGCGTTCGGACGCGCCATCCGCCTTACCGTGCTGGCCATCGCCGGCTTCACCGCCGCCGTGGCCCTCGGACTGCTCGCCATCGGGCCGTTCGTGATGAGCCATGTGTTCGGGCAGCACTACGACTACGGCCGGGTCGGACTTGCCGTGATCGGGATCGGCATGGGTCTGCACCTCGTGTCGGGCACGCTCAACCAGGCCGCCCTCGCTCGTGGCCTCGCCCGGACGGCGGCGTGGTGCTGGCTCTCGGTGGCCGCGCTGTTCGTGATCTGGACGCTCATCTCGGTCGTCCCCGACCAGCTGACCCGCGTGGAGATCGGCTACGCGGGCGGGACGGCGCTGCTGGCGACGCTCCTGGCGCTGCTGTACCGGCGCGGCCGGGCGGCGGCCGCGGGCGCGGCGGACGGGTAGGCGCGGCGGGGCGGATCGCGTGAGGCGCGGGCGGCGCTGCCGGGCGCTCGATTGCGCGACGGCGACGGATGCGCCCCGCGGTTCACGCCGCGCGTTGCCGCGTGACGGGACGGCGGCTGGAGTGTGCGGCGCGCTTTGGGGGCGGCCCCCTACTCCGCGCCCGCGGCCGCCGCGATCGCCCGATAGGCCTCGCCCGGCTGGGCGGCGCCGAAGATCGCCGCGCCGGCGACGAACAGGCTGGCCCCAGCCTCGCGACAGGGCCCGACCGTATCGACGTCGATGCCGCCGTCGACCTCGATGGCCGCGGCGCCCGCCAGCAACGTCCGCAAGCGCTGGAGCTTTTCGATCGAGTGGGCGATGAACGGTTGCCCACCCCAGCCGGGGTTCACGGTCATGCACAGCACGAGGTCGACGGCGTCGACGAGGTCGGTGAGCGCCTCGACCGGGGTGCCGGGATTGATGGCCACGCCGGCGGTCGCCCCGTGCTCGCGGATGAGGTGCGCGACGCGCACGGCGTGCGGCGTCGCCTCGGAGTGGAAGGTGACCGAGTCCGCCCCGGCGCGCGCGAAGTCCTCGACCTGGCGCTCGGGACGTTCGATCATCATGTGCACGTCGAGCAAGGCACCGCTGCCGTGCACCAGCTCGCGCAGCGCCTCGACGGCGATCGGCCCGAACGTGATCGGCGGCACGAAGTGGCCGTCCATGACGTCGACGTGGATGACGCGGGCGCCGGCGTCGAGGACCTCCCTCACCTGCTCGCGCAGGCGGCCGAAATCCGCCGAGAGGATCGAGGGCGCGACGCGGACGCCGCGGAGCAGCTCGAGCGGCATCAGATCGCTTGGAGCATGCTCTCGCCGCAGTTGTTGCACTTCACGATCGCCGTGCTCGACATCCGCACGATCGTGGAGTGCTCACCGCAGTTGGGGCACACCGACGTCAGCTCGTAGCGGTGCAGGCAATAGACGCAGCGGTAGCGGCCGGGGAGGTTGGTCGCCCGCAGCCACGGCTCACTGCAGTTCGGGCACGCGGGACCGAAGTCCACGCCCGTCTCGCCGGTGCTGCCCTGATCACGCTCCATCGACCACTGCCTTCCGGTTGCCCATCGCGCGTGAGGCTCCATACCCCGGACCCGCATCGATGGCACAGGTCGGGGCTCGTTTATCGCTCACGGCGCATCCTTGCGATGAAGAACCCCGCCGTGGCGTCCTGATTCGGCAAGGTTGTCACGATCCCAGGACGGCGCGCTGCAGCTCCCCACGGACCCGCCGCGCCTCCGTCGTCGAGGACGAAGTCCGGGTGGGCTCGCAGGAACGCGTCAATCTGGCCCTCGTTCTCCGCAGCTGAGATCGTGCACGTAGAGTAGACGAGCACCCCATCGGATCCGACGGCGGCGGCGCCGGCGGCCAGAATCGCCGACTGCTCGGCCACGAGCTCGTCGATCTGCTGCGGCGACGTCCGCCAGCGCAGGTCGGGGCGCGCCTGCAGGGTGCCGAGGCCCGAGCACGGCGGGTCGACGAGCACGCGATCGAAACAGTCGCCGGCCGGGCGCATCACCGCCGCGTCGGCGACCTCCACCCGGACGCTGCCCGCGCCCATCCGCACGCAGGTGCGCCGCAGCGCCTCGGCCCGACCGCGGTGGCGCTCGACGCTGACGACCTCCCCCATGCCGCGCATGAGCGCGGCGATGTGAGTCGCCTTACCGCCGGGAGCCCCGCACAGGTCGAGCGCGCGCTCGCCGGAACGCGGCTCGAGCACGCGCGCCACGAGCATCGCGCCGCGCGACTGCGCCATGAACGCGCCACGAGCCCACAGCGGCGACCCGTGGGCGTCGAACGGCGCGTCGACGACGAGCGCCTCCGGCACGGCCGGATCGCGATGGCTCGGCAGGCCGATCGCCGCCGCGAGTGCGTCGGCGTCTCCGACGAGCGTGTTCGCGCGCAGCGCCGTCTCGGCCGGCTCGTTGTCGGCGGCCATCAGCGCGCGCGCCGCCTCGGGGCCGAGCTGCTCGAACCACATTCGCGCCAGCCACGGCGGGTGCGAGTGTGCAATCGCCGCCGCCTCGGGGGTCTCGTCGCCGAGCGCGGCGACGAGCGCGGGCCCCTCGACGACGGCTCGGCGCAGGACGGCGTTCACGAGCCCGTGCCCGCGCCCGGACTGCTTGGACAGCTCGACGGCCGCTGCGACGACCGCTCGGTCGGGCGCCCCGTCGAGGAACAGCAGCTCGTAGAGCCCGAGGCGCAGCGCGGAGCGGACGGGCGCGTCGAGCCGGGCTGCGGGACGGTCCGCGAGGACCCCGACCACATGGTCGAGGGTGCCGAGTCGCTGGATCGTGCCGTAGCTCAGGCGCATCGCGAGCGCGCGGTCGCGCGCGTCGAGGGCCGCCCCCTCGCCGACGAGCGCGCGGTCGGCGTACGCGCCCTGCTCGAACACGCGCCGACAGACGCGGTAGGCGCAGGCGCGCGCCGGACCGACCGTCGCCGCGGGCGTCTGGCTACCGCGCGGCCGACGCCGGCCCGGGCGCGCCGGACCGCGGCCGGGAGCCTGGGAGGGATGGTCGCTCATCGCTACCCGCGAGCGCCGCTGCCCTCGGCCGGCAGCGGGTGGCCGCGCAGGTACTCGGCGACGCCCATCGCACGCCCGCCGGGCGGCTGCACCTCGAGCAGCTCAAGGGCGCCCGGGCTGGCCGACAGCAGTAGCCGCTGGCCGTCCCGAAGCAGCGAGCCAGCGGGGACGGGGACGGCGTGGGCCACGGCAGCGCGGCGCACGCCGAGCAACGACCCGTCGGGCAACGCGGCGCGCGCCCCGACGTGCGGATGCAGCGCGCGCACCGCCCGCTCGAGTTCGGTCGCGCTCGCGGCGGTGCCGTCGAGCAGGCGGTCCTCGGCGGAGATCTTCTCCGCGTAGGTGACGCCGTCCTCGGACTGATCGGCGAACGGCGGGCGCTCGTCGAGGGCGCGCACGAGCAGGTCGCCAGCGAGCCGTTGCAGGCGCTCGGACAGCGTCCCGTACGTGTCGTCGGGCGCGATCGGCTCGCGCGCGAGCAGGCAAACCGGCCCGCTGTCCAGCCCAGCGGTGACGCGCATGATGGCCACTCCCGTCTCCTCGTCCCCGGCCATGATCGCGCGCTCGATCGGCGCCGCTCCGCGCCAGCGGGGCAGCAGCGAGGGATGCACGTTCAGCATCTCGTGCTCGGACAGCAGCGGCTCCTTGATCAGTGCGCCGAAGGCGCAGACGCACACGACCTCCGGTCGTGCGGCGGCGATCCGCTCGCGCGCGGCGGCGGAGTTGACGTCCTCGGGCTGCTCGAGCGCGAGGCCAAGCTCGGTGGCGGCGGCGGCGACCGGCGGCGCGGCGAGGCGTCGTCCCCGCCCGCGCGGACGATCCGGCCGGGTGACGACGAGCGCAAGCCGATGCTCGCTCGCGGCGAGCCGGCGCAGCACCTCGGCCGCGAAGTCCGAGGTGCCGAGATAGACGGTGCGCATCGCGTGCTCAGGCGTGTGCCGAGCTCGCCTCGGCCTCGCGCATGGCGCGCATCGCCTCCTTGCGCACGCCGCGCGGGACGCGGTCGAGGATCAGCTTGCCGTCGAGATGGTCCATCTCGTGCTGGATCACGCGCGCCTCCAATCCGCTCGCCTCGACGGTGATCGGCGCGCCATGGCGATCCTGGGCGCTCACGCGCACGTGCACGGGGCGCTCGACCTCGATGTGAACGCCCGGGAGGCTGAGGCAGCCCTCCTCCATCGCCTCGAGCTCCTCACCGGACCAGTCGAGGCGCGGATTGACCAGCGCGATGGCCGGCGAGTCGGCCTGTACCGAGTAGACGAGCACGCGGTGCAGCACTCCGACCTGCGTCGCGGCGAGCCCGATGCCGAGCGCGTCGTGCATCAGCTGGCCCATGCGTTCGACCTCCTGCAGCAGCGCGGCATCGAAGCGCTCGACGGGGACGGCCTTCGCGCGCAGCGCGGGGTCGCCGAAGCGGCGCACGTGCGCGAGCGCGGCGTCGCGTCGCGCTCGCGTCTCGGCGTCGATGACGACGGGCTCCGGGCCCTCGGTCTCCGGCTCGACCTCGACGTCGAGCACTTCGGTGTTATCGATGCTCTGCGCCATGCCGGCTCTAGTCTAGGAGTCCGGCTACTGCGGGTCGACGTCGACGCTGAAGTGGGCGCCGGCGCAGTCGGGCCGCGCCGCGGCGCAAGCGACCGCGTCGCCGATCACCGCGACCGCGGGCTGGCGTTCGCTCGCCTTCACGACGACCTGGCTGCGCTCGCGCCCGCGCAGCCGAAACAGCGGGGCCGGCCCCAGCAGGTGCGCGCCGGGCACGTGCACGCTGCCCGCCACGGCCATCGCGGCGCGCCGCGCCAGCTGTGGCTCGGGCGCCGAGCAGACGATCCGGACGAGGTGCGAGAACGGCGGGTAGCGAAGCGCCTCGCGGCGCTGCAGCTCGGCGTGGACGAACCCGTCGCTGTCGTGCTGGGCGGCGTGCACGATCGCGCTGGCCTGCGGCGCCATCGTCTGCACGAGGACCCGCCCGTCCGTCCCGCGCCCGGCGCGCCCCGCGAGCTGCGCAACGAGCGCGAACGTCCGTTCCTCGGCGCGGAAGTCGGGGAACCGCAGCGTGGCGTCGGCGTCGAGAACGACGGCCAGCGACACATCGGGGAAGTCGTGGCCCTTGGCGACCATCTGGGTCCCGACGAGCACGCCGGTGGAGGCCGACTCGAAGCGCCGCAGCACCGCCCGCGCGCCGTCGCGCGAGGCCGCGACGTCGGCGTCGAGGCGCAGGACCGGGAAGCCGCCGTCGCCGAGCGTCGCGGCCAGCTCGTGCTCGAGGCGCTCGGTGCCCGCGCCGTGGCGCGCGACCGACAGCGAGCCGCAGTCGCCGCACCGCTGCGGCGCCGGCTCACGGTGACCGCAGTGGTGACAGGCCAGCAGGCCGTCGGCCCGGTGCAGCACGAGCGACACATCGCACGCCGGACAGCCCCAGACGCGCCCGCACGAGCGGCAGGTCAGGAAGTTCGACCACCCGCGCCGGTTGAGCAGGATGATCGCCTTGCCACCCCGCCGGCGCACGTCGGCCAGGGCCGCGCTCGTCTCGGGATGCAGGGCATGCGCCTGCTCGCGCATGTCGAGGATTTGCACCGGGGGCAAGGCTCGCCCGTCCACGCGACTCGGGAGCCGCAGGCGCCTGAGGCCGTGCACGCTCTCCGGGCGCGGCGTGGCGCTGCCGCACAGCAGCACTGCGTCAGAGCGGCGCGCGCGTTCCTCGGCCACGGCGCGAGCGTCGTAGCGGGGATCCCCCTCGTGCTTGTAGGAGGCGTCGTGCTCCTCGTCGACCACGATCAACCCGACGTCGGCGATCGGCGCGAACACCGCCGAGCGCGGGCCGACGCACACGCGCGCCTCGCCGCGGCGCAGGCGCCGCCACTCGTCGTGGCGCTCGCCGGCGCTCAGCTTGGAGTGCAGGACAGCCACCGTGTCTCCGAAGCGCTCGGCGAAGCGGGCGACGATCTGCGGGGTGAGCGCGATCTCGGGCACGAGGACGATCGCGCCGCGGCCAGCGCCGAGCGCGGTTGCGGCGGCCCGGAGGTAGACCTCGGTCTTGCCCGAGCCGGTCACGCCGTGCAGCAGCAGCCGTTCGGCGCGCCGGTCCAGCAGGGCCTGCTCGATGGTCTCGAGCACGGCCGCCTGATCGGGGCTCAGGGCCGGCGGCTGCGGGCGCCGGACGCCGACCGGAAGGTGGCGCGGGCGCCGCGGCAGCTCGTGCTCGGTCAGGCTCAGCAGGCCGCGCACGGCGAGCCGGCGCAGGGCGCCGTGGGCGGCGCCGGTCATCGTCGCCGGCCGCGGGCCGTCGAGTAATCCGGCCAGCACCCGGCGCTGCGCTTCCGACAGCCGGGGCGCGCCGTCGCGCGCTGCGGTCGTGCCCGCCGGCGTCAGCTCGGCGACGAGCCGTCGCCGCGGGCGCGCGCCCGCGGCGGCACCGGGAGGCAGCACGAGACCGAGGGCGCGGGCCGGCGTGGAGCAGTACTCGCGTGCGATCCAGCCCGCGAGGGCGACAAGGTCCGCCGGGACGCCGAGCTCGAGCGCCCGCCGCGGGACGAGCAGGCGCTCATCGGCGATCTCGCTGACGTCGGCGAGGCCGACAACGACCCCGACGACGTCGCGACGGCCGAAGGGCACGACGAGCATCGACCCGATATCGACACCGGGCAGACCGGCGGGGATCCGGTAGTCGAACGGGCCGCGCAGGGCGCGGGCGGTAGTGAGTGGCTCGACCTGGGCGATTGCGGGCACGGCCTCGGGACACTAGCCCCCGCCACGGTCGCCGCCGTGCCGGCGGCCGGCCAGGTCGCCTTCCGCCGGCCACCGAGCGATGTGCGGGCGTTACAGTCCGGCCGCCGCGCGCAGCGTTGTCGCCTTATCCGTGCGTTCCCAGGTGAAGTCGTGATCGTCGCGCCCGAAGTGACCGTACGCGGCCGTCTTCTGGTAGATCGGGCGGTGCAGGCGCAGCTCCTCGCGGAACGCGCCGGGCCGCAGGTCGAAGTGCTCGTCGACGAGCGCGGCGATCTGCGCGCGGCCGATCTTCTCGGTGCCGAAGGTCTCGACCATCACCGACACCGGGTGAGCGACGCCGATCGCATACGCCACCTGAACCTCGGCGCGATCGGCGAGGCCCGCGGCGACGATGTTCTTGGCCACCCAGCGCGCCGCGTAGGCCGCGGAGCGGTCGACCTTGGAGGGGTCCTTGCCCGAGAACGCCCCGCCGCCGTGGCGCGCCATGCCGCCGTAGGTGTCGACGATGATCTTGCGCCCGGTCAGGCCACAGTCGCCCATCGGCCCGCCGATGACGAAGCGCCCAGTCGGGTTGACGAGGAAGTTGCGCAGCAGCTGGTTCTCGTCGTACAGCGCCGCCGGCAGCACGGGGCGCAGCACGTGCTCGAACAGGTCGGGCTTGATGAGCGACTGGGAGTCGATGCCGTCGGAGTGCTGCGTGGAGATGAGGATCTTCTCGATCGCCACTGGGCGGCCGTCCCGGTAGCGCACCGTGACCTGCGTCTTACCGTCCGGGCGCAGATAGGGCAGCACGTCGCCCTTGCGGACCTCGGCGAGGCGCTTGGCAAGCTTGTGCGCGAGCGAGATCGGCAGCGGCATCAACTCGTCGGTCTCGTTCGATGCGTAGCCGAACATCATCCCCTGATCGCCCGCGCCGGCGACATCGAGCTCGTCCTCGTCGGCGGGGTCGTGGCGCGTCTCGTAGGCGGCGTCGACGCCCTGGGCGATGTCGGGCGACTGCTTGTCGATCGCGTTGATGACCGCGCAGGTGTTGCAGTCGAAGCCGAACGCGGCGTCGTTGTAGCCGATCTTGTCGATCGTGTGGCGGGCGATCTCCTGGATGTCGACGTAGGTGTCGGTGGAGATCTCGCCCGAGACGACGACGAGACCGGTGTTCACGAGCGTCTCACAGGCGACGCGCCCGTAGGGGTCATCGCGCAGGACGGCATCGAGCACGCCGTCGGAGATCTGGTCGGCGATCTTGTCGGGGTGACCCTCGGTCACGGATTCGGAGGTGAACAGGTACTCGGTGTCGGAAAGCTGGCTCATAGGAGGGGGCGGTCGGCTCCGTCGTCGAGGGCGGTCAAAAGTCGTGGAAGTCTATGTGCATTCGGGTATTTGGGGTCCGGCGGGCCGGCCGCGCCCCCGGCCGAGCCGCTCAGCGCCGGCCGCTCGCGGCCGGGCGCTCGGCCTCGCGCCGGCGCTGGCCGCGCTCGACGAAGTCGATCACCAGCGGCACCCCGTCGAAGCCGAAGCGAGCCCGCAGGCGATTCTCCAGGAAGTAGGCGTAGTCGCGCGTGATGCGGGTGCGCGAGTTGACCTGGATGGCAAAGCGCGGCGGACGCGTGCCGATCTGCGCCATGTAGATGAGCTTGAGGCGGTGCTGGGAGCTGCCGCGGCGCGTGCCGACGGGTGGCTGGCGGGCCTGTATGGCCTCGGCCAGGAAGCGGTTGAGCTCGGGGGTCGGGATGCGGCCGAGCATGCGGTCCCCGAGGCCGATCGCCTCGGTGAGGATCCGTGGGGTGTGCCGGCCGGTGAGCGCGCTCGCTGTGAGCACCTTCGGGCGCAGCCGGAGCTTCTCGGCGACCCGGCCACGGATGTGGTCGAGGTCGGCGTCCTCGCCCCCGATGTCCCACTTGTTGAGCACGAGCGCCGTCGCGCAGGAGGACTTCATCGCCAGCTCGGCGATGCGCAGGTCCTGCGCGGTGACGCCGTCGGTGGCATCGCAGACAACGAGCGCGACGTCGGCCCGCTCGGCCGCGCGCTGCGAGCGCAGCGTCGTGTAGTACTCGACCGAGTCGCTCACCTTGCTCTGGCGGCGCATGCCGGCCGTGTCGACGAGCGTCACCCGGCGGTCGCCGACGATGAGCGGCATGTCGATCGCGTCGCGCGTCGTGCCCGCCACCTCGGAGACGATCACGCGGTCCTCGCCGAGGAAGCGGTTGACGAGCGAAGACTTGCCGACGTTCGGCCGGCCGATGACGGCGAGCCGCACGACGTCCTCGTCGGGCTCGTCGTCGTCCTCGGGCAGCAGCGGCACGAGCGCGTCGAGCAGATCGCCGCTCCCGAGCCCCTGGGTGGCCGAAACCGGGATCGGCTCGCCGAGCCCGAGGCGGTGGAATTCGGCGGCGAGCGCCATGTCGCGCACCGAGTCGACCTTGTTGGCGGCCACCAGCACGGGAACGCTCGCGCGGCGCAGCAGGTCGGCGAGCTCCTCGTCACCCGGGCGCACGCCGGCCTGCGCGTCGACGACGAACAGGGCGACGGCGGCGTCGGCGATGCCGGCGCGCGCCTGGTCGCGGATGGAGCCGGCGAGCGGGTCGAGGTCCTCGAAGTCCACGCCGCCCGTATCGACGAGCGTGAAGCGCCGGCCGTTCCATTCGCAGGCGAGCTCCTTGCGGTCGCGCGTCACGCCCGGGCGCTCGTGCACGACGGCCTCGCGAGAACCGGTGAGGCGATTGATGAGCGAGGACTTGCCCACGTTGGGATAGCCGACGACGGCGACCTTCATGGCAGGCAGTATGGCGGGCCGGCGGGGCGGTCCCCGGCGGCCGTGCGAACGGCGGACGCCGCGGGCGCTCGCCGCGGCGGGAGCCCTCAGACTCCGGCGAGCTCGGTCGCGCCGGCCGCCTCGGCCACCGGCGGGAGCCGGGAGAAGCGCAGCGCCGGGTCCTCGATCGGGCCCTTGCGGAGGTTCTTGACGTCCTGGCGATAGCTCATCGCCACCGACCACGGAAGGCGCGATCCCTGCTTCGGCCAATCGTGCACCGAGCGCTGCACGTATCCGGCCCCGAAGTCCAGCAGCGGACGCGTGGCCATCGCCGGGTCGTCGTTGTGCGGCACGCAGCTCGCGTAGCCGTGCTCGTCCATGTACGCGAGCAGGCGGCCGACGTACTCGCAGACGATGTCGACCTTGAGTGTCCACGAAGAGTTCGTGTAACCGACCGCGAAGGCGAAGTTCGGCACATCGCTGACCATCATCGACTTGAACACCATCGTCTGGGCCAGGTTCACCTCGGCGCCGTCGACGCTCAGCTGGATGCCGCCGAGGGCGAGGAGGTTCAATCCGGTCGCCGTGACGATGATGTCGGCCTCGAGCTCGCGGCCGGACTCCAGCTCGATGCCGCGCTCGTTGAACGCCTTGATCCGGTCGGTGACGATCGAGACGCGGCCGCGGCCGATCTCCTTGAACAGATCCGCGTCCGGCACGGCGCACAGGCGCTGATCCCACGGGTTGTAGTGGGGGTTGAAGTGGACGTCGACCGGATATCCCTTGGGTAGGTGGAGGCGGACGAGCGCGGTCAGCACCCGGCGCACGAGCTGCGGATGGCTCTTGCTGAGCCGGTAGACGGTGCGCTGCAGCCAGATGTTCTTGCGGCGCGTCAACCAGTACGCGGTCCGCGCCGGGAGCACGCGCTTGAGCGCGTTCGCGATCGGGTCGCGCTCGGGCACCGAGAGGACGTAGGTGGGCGAACGCTGCAGCATCGTCACGTGGGCCGCCTGGTCGGCCATCGCCGGGGCGAGCGTCACCGCGGTCGCGCCGCTGCCGATCACCACGACGCGCTTGCCGGCATAGTCGAGGTCCTCCGGCCAATGCTGCGGATGCAGGATCGGCCCAGGGAAGCGCTCCTGACCCTCGAAGTGCGGCGTGTACCCCTCGTCGTAGCGGTAGTAGCCGCCGGCGCAGAACAGCCAGTCGCAGGTGAACAGCACCGTCTCGCCGGTGTCGCCACGGCTGACCTCGACCGTCCACCGCGCCTGCGCGCTCGACCACGCCGCACGAACCACGCGGTGGCCGACCCGGATGTGCGCGTCGATGCCGTTCTCGGTGGCGGTCTCGCGGATGTAGCGCAGGATCGCCGGGCCGTCGGCGATCGCCTTCTCGTTCACCCACGGCTTGAACTCGTAACCGAAGGTGTGCAGGTCGGAGTCCGAGCGGATTCCCGGGTAGCGGAACAGGTCCCACGTGCCGCCGGTGGCCTCGCGCGCCTCGAGGATGAGGTAGCTCTTGCTCGGCTGCTCGGTCTGCAGGTGGTATGCGCAGCCGATGCCCGACACGCCCGCCCCGACGATGAGCACGTTGACGCGCTCGACCGCGGTTTCGGTCTCGGTGGGATGCTCAAGGACTGACAGACTCATCGGTTGGGCTCGCTCTCGTCGGGGATCGACCATAGCGTGACTGGCCACCCAGCCAAACACTAGGGCATTATGCCTATTCTTGGCCTGTCAGATAGGCACCATGCCCAGGCAGGGGTATCGTTGCTACGCATGTCCGCGAGCACCGCCTGGGAGCCGCCGAGCGAGCGTGTCGCCGCCCTGATCCGGGCCGGAGCCCGCGCGTTCCTGGACGATCCGCGGGCGCTGTTCGCGGAGGTCGACGCCGCCGTCCTGGCGGCCGCGCCGCCCCGGCTCGCCGCCGACCCGGCGATCACGGCGGCGACGATCGCCACCGACCACGCGAACATGCTGCACTGGGCCACTGCGAACCTCGGCCGACCGGGGGCGCCGGTCCCGGCGAACCTCAGCCCCGAGGTTCTCGATCTCGCGCGCGACATCGTGCGCCGCGGGCTCGACGAGGCGACGCTCAACACGTACCGCATCGGCCAGAACGCGGCCTGGCGTGCCTGGATGACCCAGGCGTTCACGCTCACCGACGACCCGCAGGAGCTGCGCGAGCTGCTCGACGTCACGGCTCGGTCCATCTTCGCCTTCGTCGACCAGACGGTGGCGGGAATCGAGGAGCACATCGGGCGCGAGCGCGAGCAGCTCGTCCGCGGCACGCGCGCGGAGCGCCTGGAGATCGTGAACCTCATCCTCGAGGGCGCGCCGATCACGAGCGATCGGGCAAGCGCGCGCCTGCGCTACGAGCTCGCCCGCCGCCACACCGCGGCAGTCGTCTGGAGCGAAGCCGAGGCCCCCGATTCCGGCGAGCTCGAGCAGGCCGCCGACGTCCTCGCGCGGGCCGCTGGCGCGCGGCACCCATTCAGCGTGGCCGCCACCACCCGGTCGCTGTGGGTGTGGTACCCCGACGGGAACGCGCCGGCGCTGGACGCCGTGCGGGCGTACCTGGCCACGGCCGGCGGCTTGCGCGTCGCGCTCGGGACGACGGCCGCCGGGATGGAGGGATTCCGCCGTAGCCATCTCGACGCACTCGCCACGCAGCGGCTCATGAACCGCATGTCCGAGGGCGTGCGAATCGCCACTTACGAGGACGTGCACCTGGTCGCGCTATCCGCCCAGGACGCGGATGAGGCGGCGGACTTCGTCACCAGGACGCTCGGCGACCTCGCCACCGCCGACCCGGAGCTGCGCGAGACGCTGCGCGTCTACATCCGCGAGCAGTTCAGCGCGTCGCGGGCCGCGCGGGCGCTGTACGCGCACCGCAACACGGTGCTCAACCGCCTGGCGCGCGCACGCGAGTTGCTACCGGCGCCACTGGAGGGTCGCGGGCTGCAGGTCGGTCTCGCGTTGGAGATCGCGCACTGGCTCGGGCCGCGGACGGCGGTTCGAGCCGACGGGCCGTAGGGCGGGACGTCGCGACCGGCGAGCGGTGGCCGGGCGCTCTCCGGCCTCAGCCCGTGGCCAGCAGCGGCTGCGCGAGCGCGGCGATCCGGTCCACCACCTCGGCCACGCCGAGGTCGGTGGTGTCGAGCTGCATGGCATCGGGCGCGGGCGCGAGCGGACTGTGCGCGCGCTGCTCGTCGCGCTCGTCGCGCTGGGCCTGCTCGGCGAGCACGGCGTGCACGTCACGTTGGGACTCGGCCGCGCGGCGCTGCGCGCGCTCGCGAGCGCTGGCCGTCAGGAACACCTTCAGCTCGGCGTCGGGCGCCACGACGGTGCCGATGTCGCGTCCCTCGGCCACCCAGTTGCCGGCGGCCATGAGCGCCCGCTGCTTGGCGACCAGCGCGGCGCGCACCTGCGGGTCGGCGGCCACGCGGGACGCCGCCTCGGAGACCTCGGGCGCCCGGATAGCCTCGGTGACGTCGTCGCCGTTGAGGCGCACGCGCTCTCCGAGCTCGATCTTCGTGTCACGTGCGATGGCCGCCGCATCGGCGCCGGCACCGGCGCGCAGCGCGGCGAGCGCGGTCGCTCGATACATCGAGCCGCTGTCGAGGTAGGTGAAGCCGAGCGCCTCGGCGACGGCGCGCGCCACCGTTGACTTCCCGGCGCCGGCTGGGCCGTCGATCGCGATCACCATCGGCGGTGACGATAGCGACGAACCACGGGGCGGCGGGCACGGCGACGGCCGCTCGTGGTTGGCTTATCGCCGACATGCGCACCCCCGCCCGCGCACCCCAGCCGCCGGCCGAGACCCCCGAGCTCGAGCGCCTCGAGGTGGCGGCGCTCGAACACGACGTCACCTACGACGAGGTCGAGGTCATCGACGCCACCCTCAGCGACCAGGACGCGCGAGGCGTCACGCTGAGCGCCGGGCGCCTCACCCGGACCGACCTCTCGGGCTCGCGCCTTGACCAGTTGCGCCTCGCCGACGCCAGGCTGCGCGCGTGCAACCTGGCCAATGTCCGCGCCCGAGGCGCCGAGCTCTCGCGGACGGTGATCGAGACGAGCCGTCTCACGGGGATCGCGTTGCCGTCGGCGACTTGGCGCGACGTGACGCTGCAGGACTGCCGCGTCGACCTCGCGTCGTTCGGCGCCGCGCGGCTGGCGCGGGTGACGTTCGAGAACTGCCTGCTCAGCGGCTCGGACTTCCTCGAGGCCGGCCTCGAGTCGGTGCGCTTCCACGGCTGCGACCTGAGCGAGGCCGATTTCCGCGGCGCACGACTGAAGCGCTGCGAGCTGCGCCGCTGCGACCTCAGCGGCCTGCAGGGCGTCACGAGCCTGCGCGGCGCGGCGATGGAGTGGCCGGACATCGTCGAGCTGGCCGGCACATGGGCGGCGACGCTCGGCATCGAGGTGCTCGACGAGCACTGAACGAGCGGGCTCCGGGCGGGCTGGCGCTATGCGAGCGCGGCGATGTCGCCGGCGAACCGGGGATAGGACACGCCCGCGGCGTCCATCCCCTCGACCTCGACGCCCTCGCGGGAGGCGAGGCCGGCGACCGCGCCCATCATCGCCAGGCGGTGGTCGCCGCGAGACGCGATCGTGCCCCCGCGCAGCTGACCGCTGCCCTGGACGGCGAAGCCGTCTGGTGTCGCCTCGATCTCGGCGCCGAGACCGCGCAGGCCTTCCACGACGCCGGCGATGCGGTCGGACTCCTTGACGCGCAGCTCGGCGGCGCCGCGCACGACCGTCTCGCCCTCGGCGAAGCAGCCGAGCAGCGCAACGAGGGGGAGCTCGTCAATCGCGAGCGGGACCTCATCGGCCTCGACGGTCGTGCCGACGAGCGGACCGTAGGCGATATCGAGGTCACTCACCGGCTCGTCGGCGACGAGGTCCTCCTCGCGGCGCTCGAGGTCGCCCAGGACGATTCCGCCCATCCGCTCGAGGATGCGCACGAAGCCCGTCCGCGTCCAGTTGACCCCGACGTTGCGCAGCAGCAGCTTCGAGTTCTTGACCAGCACGCCGGCGGCGATGAGGAACGCGGCCGAGCTCAGGTCCCCGGGCACCACGATGTCGTCGAGCACGAGCTCGTCACAGCTGGCCACGGTCACGTGGCGCCCATTGCGATGGATCGTCGCGCCGGCTCGCAGCAGCATGCGCTCGGTGTGGTCGCGGCTGCGAGCCGGCTCGCCGACCGTCGTCGCGCCGTCCGCGTTGAGCGCCGCCAGGAGGACGCAGGACTTCACCTGCGCGCTCGCGATCGGCATCTCGTAGGCCATCGAGTGCAGCGACGCGCCGGTGATCACGAGCGGCGGGTAGCGACTGTCGGTGGCCTGCACGTCGGCCCCCATCTCGCGCAGCGGCTCGGCGATGCGGTCGACCGGGCGGCGGCGGATCGAGGCATCGCCGTCAAGGACGAAGCGCCGCCCGCGCTGGGCGACGAGCCAGCCGGGGAGCAACCGCATCAGCGTACCGGCGTTGCCGACATCGATCGGACCTTCCGGCTCGCGCGCCTCGCGCAGGCCGCTGCCGCGCATGATGACCTCATTGGCCTCGGGACGGCGCTCGACGAGCACGCCGAGCTCGTGCATCGCGGCCAGCGTGGAGTTCGTGTCGGCGGCGTCGAGGTAGTTGACGATGCGCACCGGATCGGAGGACATCGCACCGAGCAGCGCGGCGCGATGCGAGATCGACTTGTCGGGCGGTACTTCGAGCTCGCCCGAGAGGCTCGCGACGGGATCGAAGCGCACGTCAGGCCCTCGCCACCGGGAAGCGCAGGTCGCCGATCAGCTGCTCGGCGCGCTCGGCCTGCTCGTCGCCGCGGACCCACAGCGCCACGACGCCCTGGCTGTTGTCGGCCGACGGTGAGAGCGCCATGTCGACGATGTTGACGCCGCTGCGCCCGAGCGCGAGTGCGATGTCGGCGATGACGCCGGGGCGGTTGGGCACCGAGGCCCGTAGCTCGTGAACGTCGCCGCCGGCGAGCCCGGCGCCGAGCAGCGCGTCGCGATCGGCCCGCGCCGCGTCGTTCCACGCGGCGATGGCGTCGCGCTCGCCTGCGGCGATGAGCGCCCGCGCCGCGCCGAGCCGCTCGATCGTGTCGTCGAGCGTCTGCACGAGGATGTCGCGGTTGGAGCGGTAGATGTCGGCCCAGATCGCCGAGTTGGCGCCGGCCACCCGCGTCGCGTCGCGAAAGCTCGGGCCGGTCGCCGGAATCCGCTCGCCGCCGCCGAGGACGCCGACGCCCTGCGCGACGAGCACGTTGGCCAGGACGTGCGGGAGGTGCGACACGGTGGCCATCAGCCGGTCGTGCAGCTCGGCGTCGATGGCGACCGGCTGGGCGCCGAGACGCTTGCACAGGCGATGCAGGCGCTCGTAGAGCACGCCCGAGGTCCCGGGGGTCGGCGTCAGATACCAGACCGCGCCGTCGAAGAGGTCCTCGCGGGCGTGCTCGACGCCGGCAGTCTCGGCGCCGGCGAGCGGGTGTCCGCCGACGAAGCGCTCGTCGGCCGCGCTCGACGCCAGAGGTCGTTTGGTCGAGCCGACGTCGCTGACCACGCAGTCCTGCGACGCTGCGGCCAGCGCGGCGTCCACGGTCTCGGGCAACGCTCCGACCGGTGCGGCCACGAACACCACGTCCGCCCCGGTCACGGCCGTGGTGAGATCGGGGGCCGGCTCGTCGATCACCCCGCGCTCACGCGCCAGCAGCAGCACGTCGCCGTCCGGATCGAACCCACTCACGTGCGCCCCAACCCGGCGGCGCGCGGCCAGACCGATCGAGCCTCCGATGAGCCCCACCCCGAGCACCGCGACCTTCACCGCCGGCACGCTCCCGCGGCGTGCGCGCGGGTACCGGCATGCTCGCGGCGGGCGCCCGTCATGCCGGGGCGAATGCCTTGCCCGCGAGCGCCGTGGCGCGCTCGACCGCCGCCGCGAAATCAGCGAACTCGTCCGCCGGCAGCGCCTGCGGTCCGTCGCAGACGGCCCGGTCGGGATCGGGATGCACCTCGACGATGATGCCATCGGCGCCGGCGGCCGCAGCGGCCAGCGAGAGCGGTAACACGAGGTCGCGGCGGCCCGCGGCATGGCTCGGATCGACGATCACCGGGAGGTGGGTGAGGCCCTTCAGCACGGGCACGGCCATGAGGTCGAGCGTGAAGCGGTACGCCGTCTCGAACGTGCGGATGCCGCGCTCGCAGAGCATCACGCCCTCGTTGCCCTCCTTGAGGATGTACTCGGCCGCCATCAGCAGCTCGTCGAGGGTGGCCGAGAGGCCGCGCTTGAGCAGCACCGGGCGCCCGCTGCGCCCCACCTCGGTGAGCAGCGTGTAATTCTGCATGTTGCGCGCCCCGATCTGGACGACGTCGGCAACCTCGAGCACGGCGTCCAGATCGCGCAGGTCCATCAGCTCGGTGACGATCGGCAGGCCGGTCTGCGCCTTGGCCTCGGCGAGCATCCGCAGCCCCTCCTGTCCGAGACCCTGGAAGGAGTACGGCGACGTGCGCGGCTTGTAGGCGCCGCCGCGGAACATCGCCGCGCCGGCGGCGGCCACGACCTGGGCGGTCCGCAGCGTCTGCTCGCGGGTCTCGACGGTGCACGGCCCCGCGATGAGCGCGAAGTGCTCGCCGCCTACCTTGCGTCCGCCGATCTGCAGCACCGACCGCTCGCCGCCGCGCAGCTCGGCGGAGGCGAGCTTGTACGGCTTGAGGATCGGCATCACACGGTCGACGCCGGGCGCCGTGGCGAGGTCCAGCCGGGCGATGTGCTCACGGTCGCCGATGGCGCCGATCACCGTCACCTCCTCGCCCTGGATCGGATGGGCGCGGGCGCCTGCCGATTCGATCCGCTCTATGGCCGCGGCGATCTCGTCCTCGGTCGCCGTCGCTTTCATCACGATCATCATCGTCGTTCCTTTCGCATGCTCCTGGGAGGGTAGGTCTCCGCCGGGGTGGGCGCGGGGTGCCCGTCGAGAAGGCGCTCAGCCCACTGGGGGCTCGGAGGTGCGGCCGACGGGGCTCGCCCGGCGGGGGCGAGCGAAGGCCGGAGCGCCTAGCTAAATCGCCAGGCGTAGCGATACGAACGCCAAGCGCCCTCGGCGAGGGCGGGGTGCGACGACGGATGATCGGACGGCGCGGTCATGGCGTTCGACTCAGTTTGTAGCAGACCGAACGGGCGCGGTCGAGCGGCGCCAACGGTTGTTCACAGCAGCGCTTCGAGCGCGGCCACGAAGCGCGCGTTCTCCTGCTCGGTGCCACAGGTCACGCGCAGTGTTCCGCCGCGTCCGAGCGCGGCGCCGCTGCGGACGAGCACGCCGCGCTCGGCCAGCCCGTCGAGGACGGTCTGCTCGTCGCGTCCGTCGCCGAGGTGCACCCAGCAGAAGTTGGCCTGCGAGTCGGCGGCATGCAGTCCGAGCGTGGCCAGCGCCTCCTGCATCGCCTCGCGTTCGGCGATCGTCCGCGTCACCCGGTCGGCCACGACGTCCTGATGTGCGAGCGCCTCGACCGCGGCAGCCTGGGCGGCGGCGTTGCAGTGGAACGGCTGGCGGATCAGGTTGACCGCGCCCGGCAGCTCATCCGAGCCGCAGAGGGCGAAGCCGACCCGCAATCCGCACAGCCCGTACACCTTCGAGAACGTGCGCAGCAGCACGAGGTTCGGGTGGCGGGCGAGGAGCTCGACCGAGGCGTCGGGATCGTCGAGCAGGTTGAACTCACAGTAGGCCTCGTCGAGGATCACGCACACGTGGCGCGGCACCTCGGCGACGAACGCGGCGAGGTCATCGAGCGGCAGCGCCGTGCCCGTGGGGTTGTTCGGGTTGCAGACGATGACGAGCCGCGTCGCGACGGTCACCTCCTGCGAGCATCGCCGCGAGGTCGTGACGCTCGTCGGCGTCGAGCGAAACGCGGACCTCGGTGGCGCCCGAGGCGGCGGCCAGATGCGGGTACTCCGAGAACGATGGCCAGGCGTACACGAGCTCGGCGCCGGGCTCGAGCAGCGCCTGCCCGGCGGCGAGCAGTAGGTCACACGAGCCGTTACCGACGGCGATGCGCTCGGCCGGGACGCCGTAGCGGTCCGACAGGGCCCGGCGCAGTCGCGCGCTCGTCGGGTCCGGATAGCGGTTGAGCTGCGGCAGCACGCGAGTAATCGCCTCCACGACCGCCGGGATCGGCGGATACGGCGACTCGTTGCTGGCCAGGCGCACGAGCGGCTCGCGCAACGCGTAGCCATTGGCCGCCGGATAGGCGGGAATACGTGAGACCGCGGCGGAGAACTCGAGCGTCATTCTGTCACACAGTGTGACGCGTCCGCGCGCGGCGCGGCTACTGCGCCGACTCCAGGTCGGCGCGCAGCGCGACGGCGTCGCGCAGGTACACGTGGCGCGACACGTGGTCCTCGTCGGCGTAGTAGTGCAGGAGCACCCGGATGACGCGCGGCAGGGAACCGGGAACGTCGATCTCGCGGGCACAGAGCAGTGGCACCCGGTCGAACCCGAGCCGCCGCGCGGCCACAGCCGGGAACTCGGCATCGAGATCATTCGTGGCCGTGAAGATGCAGCTGACGACGCGATCGGCCGTGAGCGAGTTGCGCTCGATGAGCGTCGTCATCAGCTCGGTCGTCGCCTCGACGATCTCCTCGGCCTCGTTGCGGGCGGTGGTGACTGCGCCACGCAGGGCGAAGAGCCTCATCGGGGCCGATTCTTCCATACCGACTCACGCAGACGAGCGACGTCGGCGGCCGACAGCCGGCGGTGCGCGCCGGGGGCCAGGTCGCCGAGCTCGAGGGGTCCGTAACGGATGCGGGTGAGCGAGCGCACCGGATGCCCGACGGCCTCACACATCCGGCGGACCTGGCGATTGCGCCCCTCGTGCAGCGTGATCTCGAGCTCGTGCGCGCCGAGGCGGCGCACGCGCGCGGGCGCCGTCGCGCCGTCGTCGAGCTGCACGCCGTCGCGCAGCCGTTGCAGCACCGGCTCGCGCAACGGCGGGCCGGAGACACGCGCGCGGTACGTGCGAGGCACCTCGAAGCTCGGGTGGGTGAGCCGGTGGGCGAGCTCGCCGTCGTTCGTGAGCAGGATGAGCCCGGTCGAGTCGGCGTCGAGCCGTCCGACCGGGTACAGCCGCCGGGCGTCGCGGCCGACGAGCTCCACGACGGTCGGGCGGCCCTGCGGGTCGCGGGCGGTCGAGACGACGCCGCGCGGCTTGTGCAGCGCGTAGACGACGCGCGCCTCGGCGCCGGCGAGCGGCTCTCCGTCGACGGCGACGCGATGGATGTCGCCGACGTCGCGGGCCGGATCGAGCACGGTCTGCCCGTCGACGGTGACGCGACCGGCGCGGATGATCTCCTCGGCGCCGCGGCGCGAGGCGACTCCGGCGTGAGCGATGTACTTGGCCAGGCGCATGACGCTGCCACCATAGGGTCCGCATGGATCTGACGGCACTGACCGAGACCCTGGCCGAGCGCCGCGAGCCGCGCTTCCGCGCCGAGCAGGTGTGGCGCTGGCTGGCGCAGGGAGCGAGCTCGTACGCCGAGATGACCAACGTGCCGCGAGCCCTGCGCGAGGCGCTGGCCGCGACGTTGCCGCTGTCGACGCTGACGCTGCGCGGCGAGCAGGTCGCCTCCGACGGCACCGTGAAGGCGCTCCTGAGCACGGTCGATGGCCGGCCGCTGGAGACGGTCCTCATGCGCTACCGCGACGGGCGCCGTTCGATCTGCGTCTCCTCGCAGTCGGGCTGCCCGCTCACCTGCACGTTCTGCGCCACCGGCGCGATGCGGTTCGGACGCAACCTCACCGCAAGCGAGGTCCTCGATCAGGTCCTGCACTTCCGACGCCGCGACGCGACGTCGGCGCCCAATCACCTCGTGTTCATGGGGATGGGCGAGCCGATGCTCAACCTCGACAACGTGCTCGCGGCCTGCGAGCGGCTGCCCGACCTCGGGATCACCCACCGGCGCACCGCGATCTCGACGGTCGGCTGGATTCCGGGGATCGAGCGCCTCGCCGCCACCGACATGCCACTGCGCCTCGCCCTCTCGCTGCACGCACCCGAGGACGCGCTTGCGCTCCCAGCTGATGCCGGTCAACGACCGCTATCCGCTCGCCGACGTGCTTGCGGCGTGCCGGGCCTACCACGCGCGCCGACGTCGGCGCGTCTTCGTCGAGTACGTGATGCTCGCCGGCGTCAACGACCGCTATGAGCAGGCGCTCGAACTGGCGCGCGCGCTCGATCCGCGCATCTTCAAGGTCAACCTCATCCCCTACAACCCGACGGGCTCGCCCTACGAAGGCTCGGGGCGTGAGGCGATCGCCGCCTTCAAGGCGGCCCTCGAGGAACGCGGGCTGCCGGCCACCGTGCGCCTCACTCGAGGGCGCGACATCGATGCGGCCTGTGGTCAGCTCGCCGGGCGCACCGAGGCGGCCTGAGGGGCGCTCGCAGCGCCGATCGTCCGCAGCGCCAGCTCGGCAAAGAGCTCAGCTCGGTCGATGTCGTCGCGATCGTAGGAGCGCCCGCCGCGGCGATCGAGCAGCGACAGCACCCCGACGGGGACGCCGGCCCGGACGAGCGGGACGACGAGCATCGTGTGCGGGACGTAGCCGGTGCCGCGGGCGACCTCGGCGGCGAAGCGGTCGTCGGCGCGGCAGTCGGGCACGGCCTGCGGCTCGCCCCGGGCCGCGACGGCGCCGGCGATGCCGACGCCGGGCGGGAGGCGCATCCCGACGACCTCGCGCGCGCCGGCGCCCCACGCCGACTCGTACACGAGCTCACCGCTATCGCGGTCGATGAGCGCGATCGACGCGGCGGCCGCCTCGAAGACGCCGGCCGCGGTCTGCACAACGGCCTCGATGAGCGAGCGGTCGACACCATCGTCGATGCTGGCCGCCAGCGACAGCCCGCCGTGCTCGCGCAGCGGCGCCCCGAGCGCGTCCGCGAGCGCCGTGGCCGACGCGATCCGGCGCTCGGGAGCGAGATCGAGCCCGCGGCGGAGTGCCTGTTCGAGCTCCGGGGTCACGCCGGCCACCGTGGTGGCGAGAGGAGTCGGCTCGCCGAATACCGGCGGTTCGCCACGGAGCAGGTGCCAGGCCGTCGCGGCCAGCGAGTAGACGTCGCTGCGCACGGAGACCATGCCGCCGCTGAACACCTCCGGCGCCATGAAGCCGGGCGTGCCCATGCGCGCCACGCCGACCCCACCGGCGTCGAGCGCGGTCGCCGCCCCGAAGTCGACGAGGACGACGCCGTCGGGCCCGCAGATGAGGTTCTGCGGCTTGACGTCGCCGTGGACGATCTGCTGCTCGTGGGTGTATTGGAGCGCCTCGCAGGACTGGCTGACCCACTCGACGACGTCGCCGACGGGGAGTCCGGGAGCCCCGCGATCCCACAGCATCCGACCGAGGTCGGTGCCGCTCACCAGCTCCATGACGATGCAGTACGTCCCGCTCTCGTCCTCGAAGTGGTCGAGCACCTTGACGACGCGCGGATGCTCGAGGCCGAGCAGGAGGCGGGCCTCGATCTCAAAGCGCGCGCTCGTGTCCGGGTTGAGCATGCGCTTGATCGCGACCTCACGCATGCCGTCGCCATCGCCGGACGCAGCGCGGTAGACGGCACCGGTGGCCCCTGGCGCCAACGCCGCCACGATCCGGTACCCCCCGAGCGTTTGTCCCGGCAGGACGCCGGTGCTGCTCGGTGTGGCCACGATCCCAGGGTAACCAGGACCGTGGCCGAAAGCGACCGTGCCGGCGAGGCTGACACAATCCGCGGACATGGCCGCAACGGATATCGCGGTGAGCGTCAACGGCCGGGAAGCCATCTTCAGCGCGGCGCTCGGCGAGATCAGCTTCGGCCGGGACGACAGCTGCCTCGTGCGCCTGGCGCTCGAGCACGTCGGTCCTCGCCACCTCCTGCTGCGCTACGACGGCGACCGCTGGACCGTAGAGAGCCCCGATCCGGCGCACGGCGTGTTCCTCGACGGACAGCAGATCACACGCCTGCCAATCGCGGGGTCGCTGCCGCTGCGTCTCGGCGATCCACACGACGGGCCGCTTGTGGAGCTCGCGCCGGCCTCGACCCGGACCCTCGACCAGCTGACGCACGACTTCGACGGCGCCCAGGCGGTCCTCGACGGCCACACGGGCGCGCGGCCGCGAGATGATCCACGCGCTCCGGGAGGCACGTTCGCGCTGACCGCGCCGATCGTGCGCATCGGGCGCGATCCGACCAGCAACATCGTCGTCGACGACCTGCTCGTGTCCCGGCGGCACGCCGAGCTGCGCCGGGGCGAGGCCGGCGGCTATGACATCGTCGACCTCGACAGCCACAACGGGACGTTCGTCAACGGTCACCGCATCACGCGCCAGACGCTGGCGGCGCTCGACGTGATCCTCGTCGGCAGTCACGCCTACCGACTCGTCGGCAACGAGCTGCAGCCGGTCGCCGACAGCGGGGACGTCGCCTACGCCGCCGTCGGCCTGTCGGTGCGCCTGGCCGACGGCACCGTGCTTCTCGACGACGTGAGCTTCTCGCTCGAGCCTCGCTCGATGCTCGCCGTGATCGGCCCGTCCGGATCGGGCAAGTCGACGCTCATGAATGCCCTCACCGGCTTTCGCTTCGCCACCGAGGGAGACGTGCGCTACGACGATCAGAGCCTGTACGCCAACTACGACGCGCTGCGGCGGCGCATCGGGTTCGTTCCCCAGGACGATGTCGTGCACACCGAGCTGACGGCGCGCGAGGCCCTTACCTATGCGGCCGCCCTGCGCTTCGCGGCGGATACCGACGCCTCCGAGCGCCGGCGACGGGTGCAGGACGTCATCGACGAGCTCGGACTCGATCACCGGGCCGACATCCCGGTCGGGCAGCTCTCGGGCGGGCAGCGCAAGCGCGTGAGCGTTGCGCTCGAGCTGCTGAGCGAGCCGTCGCTGCTGTTCCTCGACGAACCGACGTCCGGCCTGGATCCGAACTACGAGCGCGGCGTGATGGAGATCCTGCGCGCGCTCGCCGACCGCGGCCGGACCGTCGTGGTCATCACCCACAGCACCCAGAGCCTGCGGCTGTGCGACCGCGTGCTCGTGCTCGCGCCGGGCGGCAAGCTCGCGTACTTCGGTCCGCCCCAGCTCGTCGCCGCGTACTTCGAGCGCCGCGAGTACGCCGAGGTCTTCAGCGAGCTCGACGAGCACCCCGAGACCGACTGGGGTGCGCGCTTCCGCGCCCATCCCGCCTACGAGCAGTACGTGCGGCGCGGCGGCGTGGCCGAGTCTGCGGCCAACGGCTCGAGCGAGGAGCCGGCGCTCGCGGCGCCGCCGGCGGTCGCGGCCGCGGCCGCGACCCATGTGCTGCGCTCGCGCGGATGGTTCAAGCAATACGTGACGCTGACGCGCCGCTCCTTCGCGGTGCTCGCGGCGGACCGGCGCAACCTCGCGCTCGTTCTCGCGCAGGCCCCAGTGCTCGGCCTGCTGATGCTCGTCGCGCTTCCCTCGGGCGAGCTCGCTCCGGCGCCGGCGTCGCAGCTGCGGCTCATCTCCCAGGCGAGCCTCGTGCTGCTCGTCGTCGTGCTCGGCGTCACCTGGCTCGGGATGTCCAACGCGGTGCGCGAGATCGCCAAGGAGCTCCCGATCTTTCGGCGAGAACGCGCGGGCGGCCTGTCGATCTCGGCCTACGTGGCCTCGAAGGCGACCACCCTCGGCGTCGTCACGGTGCTGCAGGCCGCCGTACTCGTCGCGCTCGCGACCGCCGACCAGGGCGGCCCCGTGTACGCATCGATCCTCGGCTGGCCGCTCGGCGAGCTGGTCCTCGGCGCCGCGCTCGCGGGCATCGCCGCGATGTGCATCGGGCTGCTCATCTCCGCGCTCGCGCGGACCTCGGATCGCGCGACCACGGTGCTCCCGGTCGTGCTCGTGTTCCAGCTCGTGCTCGCGCTCGGCGGCGTCTTCCCCCAGATCGGCAACAAGCCGGTGCTCAAGCAGCTCGGGTACGTGTCGAGCGCTCGCTGGGGATTCGCGATCGTCGCCTCGACCAGCGATCTCAACAACCTGCAGGCGCTCACCGGCGTGCTCACACGCACTCCGTCGGTGAACCTACGCGATCCGGCCCCCCTGTTCACCGCCCTGGCCACCGGCGATCGGGGCGACCCGAGCTGGGATCACACGCCCGCCGCCTGGTGGAAGGACGCCGCGGCCCTGGCGGCGATCGCCGCCGTCGCCCTGGCCGCCACCGGTCTCGCCCTGCGGCGAATCGATCCGGGGCGAAGAGCTGGCTGAGCGCCGCCGATCGACGCGCCGGGCGGTCGGCGCGTCGCTCCGCATCGCCCTCGCCGGCGCCGCGTGCGCGGGGTGCGGCAGCGCGGCGCCCCTCGCCGGCTTCCCGCCGGCCCGCCCCGTGGCGTCGGTCGGCCCATCGGCGTGGACCGCGATCGCCGATGGAATGCCGGCGCACCTCGATCTCGACATCGCTCGACCTGTGCGGTCGTGGCACGCCGAGCTGCATGGACGCCGTGGTCGCCGAGATGATGCGGCGGCTCGCGCCGCTCGCCGCCAGCTGCAGCCACCTCGCGCCCTTCGCGCTCATGTACCGGCAGGTGTCGGTCGAGGTCGGGCGCAGTGTGCGCCTGCACCGCTATCAGCAGCCGGCGTACGTCGCGCACCTGGACGCCGTCTTCTCGACGCTCTACTACCGCGCGATCGACGAGTGGCGCAGCGGCGATCGCAATGCCGTGCCGAAGGCGTGGCAGGTCGCGTTCGCGGCCGCCGACGGCCACCGCGTGAGCGCGCTCGGCGACATGCTGCTCGGCATGAACGCCCACGTCAGCCGCGACCTCGCGTACGCGATCGCCGGTGTCGGCCTGCGGCATTCCGACGGCAGCGATGCGACCGCGGACGTCGTCGCGGTCAACAACGACATCAACCGCGCCCAGGGTCCGACCCTGATCGCCGTGGCGCGGCGCTTCGACCCGTCGCTGACGACGGTGAGCAGCCTCGGAGGCCGGCTCGTCGACCCGAGTCAGATCGCGGCGATCATCGCGCAGTGGCGGCTCGAGTCGATCCGCAACGCACAGAAGCTGATCGCGGCGAAGGCCGCATCGCGCGCCGCGCTCGAGCAGGTGGAGACGACGATCGACAACAACGCCACCGTGCGCGCGCTCATCATCGAGCAGGCGACGGCCTATCGGCACCCAGGCGACGCGTTGGTCCGCGACCGCTACTGTGAACGGGTCGAGCCGACGCTCCCGCAACTCTGAGGAGCGCTCTATCGCCTCCGCTGCCGGCCCGCTCCCGGAGCGCGCCTCGCCGGCCCGCAGCAGACGGTCGCGCAGCTCGGCCTGCTCCTCAGGGGTCGGATCCCACTGCGCGACCTCGGGCAGCTCCTGCAGCGAGCGCAGTCCGAACAACTTCAGAAAGAGGGGCGTCGTTCGGTAGATGACCGCCCCGAACTGCGATCGGCCGGCCTCCTCGATGAGCCCGCGCTCGAGCAGCGAGGCCGTGGCCGAGTCGGCGCTCACCCCGCGGATGCGGGTGATCTCGGGGCGAGAGACCGGCTGCAGGTAGGCGACGATCGCCAGCGTCTCGGCTTGCGCGGGGGATAGCGATGCGACGCGCGGCTTGCTGAACAGGCGCCGTGCGGCGTCCTCGGCGATCGGGTCGGTGGCGAGCGTGACGCCGCCGGCGACCTCGCGCAGCTGCAGGCCGCGGACGCCCCCGGAGAGCTGCTCCCGCAGCGCACCGAGCGCGGCGCTGACCTGCTCGGCCTCGGTCTCGGTCGCCTCGGCCAGCTCGGTCACACTGAGCGGGTCGGGCGCGAGGAACAGCAGCGCCTCGACGACGCGCACGAGCGCAGCGTCTGCCTCGGGCCGCAGCGGGGCGCCCTCGAGCATCAGCGCTGGTCCCCTCCGTCGTCGCTCACGCGCCGAGCTCCGGTCGACCGGCGGCCACGCCGGCGCGCGCGCTCGCCGGTCCCTCCCCACGGGTCGCCGGCGACCGGGCACACCGCGATCGGCGCGAACGGCGCCTCCTGCTCCCAGCTCGCCTCGCCGCGCTTGTAGAGCTCGAGCAGCGCGAACAGCGTGACGGCGACGGTCATGCGATCGCCGCCCGCGCACCGCCTCGTCGAAATCGAAGCGTCCCCGTCGCAGCAGCTCGCGCAGCCGGGCCAGACGCTCGGCCACGCTCACGCGCGGCGCGCCCATGTGGCGCAGGTTGATCGTCGGCGGCATCCGCAACAGGCCTCCGAGCGCGCGTCCGAGCACCGCGGGGTCGTAGCGGCGGTCCTCGGTCGCGGTCTCCTCCATGGCGCGGCGCAGCGGCGCGGGCACGGGCGCCGAGCGGTAGCGCACGCCCTCCTCCGCGGCAAGTCGGCGCTCCAGATACGCGGCGGCTCCGCGGTAGCGGCGCGCCTCGAGCATCCGCGCGAGCAGCTCCTCGGCCGCCTCTCCGGGCTCGAGCTCGAGCAGCTCCTCCTCGTCGGTGCTCAGCATGAGTCGTGACTTGAGCTCGAGCAGGGCCGCAACGAGCACGATGAACTCGGTGGCCGTCTCGAGATCGAGCTCGCCGCGGCTCTCGAGGTGGTCGAGGTAGGCGAGCACGACGTCGGCGAGCTCGAGCTCCAGCAGGTCGACCTCCTCGCGCAGGACGAGCGCGAGGAGCAGATCAAACGGCCCGGTGAACACGTCGAGGTCGAGCTGCAGCGCGGCGAGCGTCATGGTCGCACCGTAGCGCCTGGGGGGGTCGGAGGCAGCCACGTGGCCGTGAATCGGTCCCCGCCCACCGCCCCCGCCCGGCCGCAGGCCGGGATCGTGTCCGTAGGTGCCGCAGGCACCTACGCCCGACGCGGAGCGCCGACGCCCATCCGGTCGCGCACGTCGGCGAGCGTCACGCTGGCGATCGCCCGCGCGCGCTCGGCACCGACGGCGAGGATCCGCTCGAGCTCGTCGGTGTCGGCCCGCAGCTCGCCAGTAGCGCTCGCGCACCGGCGCGAGGTAGTCGATCACGGCGGCTGGCGACGGCACCCTTGAGGTCGCCGTAGCGGGCGCCGGCCATCTCGGCCTCGATCGCCCCGGGCGTAGCGCCGCGCACGGCGGCGAGGATCTCGATGAGGTTAGTGACGCCTGGCTTGTCCGGGCCGCGGCGGACCTCGGTGCCCGAATCGGTGACGGCGCGCTTGAACTTCTTCTCGATCGCGGCCGGCTCGTCGGTGACGTACACCGTGCCCTCGGCGGTGCCTCCGGTCGTCGACATCTTCGTCTCGGGCCGCTGGAGGTCCATGATGCGCGCCCCGACCGCGGGAATGCGGTGCTCGGGCACGACGAGGGTCTCGCCGAAGCGCGCATTGAAGCGCTCGGCGACGTCGCGCATGAGCTCGACGTGCTGACGCTGATCGTCGCCCACGGGCACGTCATGCGCCCGGTAGGCCAGCACGTCGGAGGCCATGAGCACCGGGTAGAAGAACAGCCCGGCGGAGGCGAGCTCGCGCGCCGAGCCGGCCTTGTCCTTGAACTGGGTCATGCGGCTCAGCTCGCCATAGGAGGTGACGTTGGCCAGCAGCCAGGTCAGCTCGGTGTGCTCGCGCACGTCGCTCTGGCGGAAGAGCACGCACCGTTCGGGATCGAGTCCTGCCGCCAGCAGGATGGCCAGGAGGTCGTACAGCTCCTCGCGCAGCTCGACCGGATCGTAGGGCTTGGTCAGCGCGTGCAGGTCGACGACGCAATAGATCCCCTCGCCCCGCTCCTGCCCGGCGACGTACTGTGCGATCGCTCCGATGTAGTTGCCGAGGTGCTTGCGCCCGGTGGGCTGGATGCCCGAGAAGATGCGCAGCGGGGCCGTCGCGCTCACAGCGGCTGGCGGATCACCGGCTGCTTGGCCGCCGCGGCCTCGTCCAGGCGCCGCACCGGCGTCGTGTAGGGCGCGCCGAGCACGAGCTCGGGATCCTCGCGCGCCTCGCGCAGGATCTCGGTCACCGCGTCGGCGAAGGCGTCGAGCGTCTCCTTCGTCTCGGTCTCGGTCGGCTCGATGAGCAGCGCCTCGTCGACGAGCAGCGGGAAGTACACGGTTGGCGGATGCACGCCGTGGTCGAGCAGGCGCTTGGCCAGGTCGAGCGTCTTGATGCCGAGCTCGCGCTTCATGGGCGCCCCGGAGAGGACGAACTCGTGCATGCAGCGTCCGTTGCCGTAGGCGAGCGGGAGCAGCTCGGCCACCCCCTCGCGCTGGAGGCGGGCGAGCAGGTAATTGGCGTTGAGCACCGCCGTCTCGGAGGCGTCGCGCAGCCCGTCGGCGCCGAGCGAGCAGATGTAGGCGTAGGCGCGTACGAAGCAGCCGTAGTTGCCCTGGAAGCCGCGCAGGCGCCCGATCGACTGCGGTCGGTCGTAGTCGAGGCCGAATGACCCGTCGTCGCGCTTGACGACCAGCGGCGTGGGCAGGAACGGCGCGATTCGCTCGGACACCGCGATCGGTCCCGACCCCGGCCCACCGCCGCCGTGCGGCTGGGTGAAGGACTTGTGCAGGTTGAAGTGCACGATGTCGAAGCCCATGTCGCCGGGGCGCGAGATGCCCATGACGGCGTTGAGGTTGGCGCCGTCGTAATAGACCGTCGCCCCCACGTCGTGGACGATGCGGGCGATCTCCTCGATGTTGGGGTCGAACAGCCCGAGCGTGTTCGGGTTGGTGAGCATGAGGCAGGCGACATCGCGATCGGCCTTGGCCCGCAGATCGTCGAGGTCGACTCCGCCGTCGGCGTTCGTACCCACCTTCACCACCTGCAGTCCCGCCATCGTCACCGTGGCCGGGTTGGTCCCGTGCGCGGTGTCGGGCGCGAGGACCTTCGTGCGCGTCTCGCCGCGACTCTCGTGGTAGGCGCGGGTCAGCAGGACCCCGGCGAGCTCGCCGTGCGACCCGGCCGACGGCTGCAGGCACACGTGCGGCAGGCCGGCAATCTCGGACAAGGCCGCCTCGAGGTTGTGCATCAGCTCGCAGCGCTCCCTGCGCGCGGCGCGGGTGCTGCAGCGGATGCAGCCGCGCGTGGCCGGGCAGGGCGGCGACGCGCTCGTGCAGGCGCGGGTTGTGCTTCATCGTGCAGGAGCCGAGCGGATAGAAGCCCGAGTCGAGATCGAAGTTGCGGCGCGACAGCCGCACGTAATGACGCACGAGCTCCGGCTCGGACACCTCGGGCAGCCGCGCCGGCTGCGCGCGCCGCAGCCCCGCCGGCAGGAGCTCGAGCGGGTCGCGCTCGGGGACGTCGAGCGCCGGCGGGACGAACGCGCGGCGCCCGGGCCGCCCGCGCTCGAAGATCGTCACCGCGCGCTCGGCCTGCATCGCCGTCTCGCCGGCGACCGGCTGCCGTCCTCTCCGTCGTGTGGCGGGCGCGCGGGGAACCGGCCCTCGCCTCGCTGCTCCTCGGTGACGCTCATACCGCGGCCTCCGCGGTGACCGCGCCCGACTCGGCCTCGGCCGCCAGCGCCCGACCGAGGACCTCGGCAAGGCGATCGATGTCCGCGCGCGAACGGCGCTCGGTGATCGCGACGAGCAATCCGTCGGGGTGCTCGGGGTAGTCGTGCCCGAGCGCGTAGCCGGGATTCACCCCCTCGCGCTGGCAGCGCTCGATCACGCGTTCCACGGCATCGAGATCGCCGACCCCGAGTCCGAGCGCGAACTCGCGCACCACCGGCTGATCGTGCAGCGCGCGCACGCCGGGCAGTCGCGGCGAGCATATCCCGGGCGTACGCGGTGCGGGCGAGCAGCAGCTCGGCGAGCTCGACGAGCCCGTCGCGGCCGAGCCAGGACAGGTAGACGACGCCGGCGAGCGCGTTGAGCGCCTGCGCGGTGCAGATGTTCGAGGTCGCCTTCTCGCGGCGGATGTGCTGTTCGCGCGTCTGCAGCGTCAACACGAAGCCGCGCCGGCCGTCGACGTCGGTGGTCTCCCCCGCGATGCGCCCGGGCATGCGGCGCAGATGCTCCTGGGCGGCGGCGAAGAACCCGAACGAGGGCCCACCGAAGTCGAGGCGGTTGCCGAGCGTCTGGCCCTCGCCGACGGCGACGTCGACGCCGAGCTCGCCCGGGGTGCGCAGGATGCCGAGCGGGATCGGATCGCACGAGCACACGACGAGCGCGCCATGGGCCTTCGCGGCCGCGATGAGGGGCTCGAGCTCCTCCACGGCGCCGAGGAAGTTCGGCTGGGCGACGAAGACGGCCGACACATCGTCGTCGATGGCGTCGGCCCACGCCTGGGCGTCGGTCACGCCGTCGGCAAGCCCGACCTCGACCACCTCGGTGCCGTAGCCGTGTGACAGCGTCGCGAGCGTCTCGCGGCTGTGCGGATGCAGGCCACGGGAGACCACAAAGCGGGAGCGGCCGTTGACGAGCTTGGCCAGGTAGCCGGCGGCCGCGACCGCGGACGGCCCCTCGTAGACCGACGCGTTGGAGACCGGAAGGCCGGTGAGCTCGCAGATCGCGGTCTGGTACTCGAACATCACCTGCAGCCCGCCCTGGGAGATCTCGGGCTGGTAGGGCGTGTACGGGGTGAGGAACTCCGAGCGCTCCATGAGCATGTCGATGAGCGCCGGCACGTAGTGGTCGTACATCCCGGCACCGAGGAACGTCAGCTCGTCCTCGGCGCTCACGTTCTGGGCCGCGAGGTCGCGCAGGTGCGCGAACACCTCGAGCTCGCTCAGGCCGGTGGGCAGCGCAAGCGGGCCATCGAAGCGCATGCCCGGCGGGATCGAGGCGAACAGATCGTCGACCGAGGACACGCCGATCTCCGCGAGCATCTCGCGGCGGTCCTCGTCGGTGGTGGTGGTGTAGCGACTCACGTCTTTGGGAAAAAGGGAATCGTCCGGGCCCGTGCTACGCGAGGCTCGCCGTGTACGTCGCGCGATCGACGAGCGCCGCTCGCTCGCTCGGCTCGGTCAGCCGGACGCGTACGAGCCAGCCCTCTCCATACGGGTCCTCGTTGATCGTCTCCGGGCTGTCTGACAGCGCCGTGTTCACCTCGACGATCTCGCCCGACAGCGGGGCGATGACATCCGAGACCGCCTTCACGGATTCCACCTCGGCGTAGGGCTCGTCCTTGGTCACGAGCGCGCCGACCGCCGGCGGCTCGAAGAAGACAACCTCGCCGAGCGCGTCCTGCGCGTACCAGGTGATCCCGAACGTCGCCTGCGAGGCATCGCCGGCGTCGATACGAGCCCAATCGTGCTCGGGGTGGTAGAGGAGGTCGTCCGGATAGCTGGCGTCGGCCATGGGGTCAGGCTCCCGAGGTCGGAGGAACGCGATCAGGCAGCACTCTAGGGATTCTCGGCGCTATCCCCGCTTCGGCACGAGCGGCGCGGGGCGGATGACCGCCTCGCGGGTGCGCCCGCGGACGTCGATCTGCAGGTGCTCTCCGGCCCCGGCCCGCCCGGTCGGAACGTAACCCATCCCGATCCCGACCTCCAGGCTCGGCGACAGCGTCCCGCTTGTCACCACCCCCCCACCGACGATCGGATTGCCGGATCGGGCGATTCCGGGCCCCTCGATGACGAAGGCCACGAGCTTCTCGGGCGGGCCGCTCGCGCGCATCGCCCGCACGGCGTCGGCGCCAACGAAGCCGGTGTCCTCCTTGCAGCACCACCCGAGCCCGGCGGCGATCGGATTGCGCTCCTCGGTCAGCTCCTGGCCGTAGAGCGGGAAGCAGACCTCTGTCCGCAGCGTGTCGCGCGCGCCGAGCCCGGCCGGCGCGGCGCCGCGGCGCACGAGCTCGTCCCACAGCGCCGGCGCGTCCTCGGGGGCAACCAACAGCTCGACGCCGGCCTCACCGGTGTAGCCGGTGCCGCACACGAGCACGTCGATGGCATGGACGACGCGCCGGTCGGTGGTCAGGCGCGCCGGCAGCGGGCGATCGGCGCTCGCCTGGACGATCTCACGCGCGGCCGGCCCCTGGACGGCCAGCATCGCGTAGCGGTCGGCCACATCCTGCACGACGGCGTCGAAGCCGTCGGCGCCGGCGAGGAACGTCGCGACGTCGCGCAGGTGGTTGGAGGCGTTGGTGACCGTCAAGTAGGAGTCCGGCCCGAGGCGGTAGGTGAATAGATCGTCGAGCACGCCCCCATCGGGCAGGCACAGGACGCTGTACTGCGCGCCGCCGACGGCCAGCTTGGCGACGTCGTTCGAAAGGAGGCGCTGCAGCAGCTCGGTCGCCTCGGGACCCGACGTGGCGATCTGCCCCATGTGCGAGACATCGAAGATGCCGGCGTGCTCGCGCACGCGCAGGTGCTCCTGGCGCACGCCGTCGTACTGGACAGGCATCTCCCAGCCGGCGAAATCGACGAGCCGCGCGCCGGCCCGGACGTGACGGTCATAGAGCGGCGTGCGCTTCGGCAGGGGCGATTGGGAGGCGGCCACCGGGCGCCAGGCTAGCAACGGGTGGCGGGGGGAGCGCCATTGGGCCGCGGTGAAAGGTTCGGTATCCGTCTGAGCAGATTCTTGCCGCACTATCCCTCCGCATCGCCGTCCAGAGGCGGGCAGGGTTCCCTCAAGGGCATCCCCGGGATGACCGATGACCGTTGGCATCACCTCATAGATTCACCCATCAGATCGGGCCGACAAGGAGTCGACCAGGGTCCAGACCAACCGTCATCAAGGAGATGCACGCGTGGCCCTCTACGTGAACACCAACGTCTCGGCGATCGACGCCGCGAACAGCCTCAGCACGACCGAGCGCGCGCTCGAGCGCTCCACGCAGCAGCTCTCCTCGGGACTGCGCATCAACAGCGCCGCCGACGACGCGGCCGGCCTGACGATCAGCGAGAACCTGACCGGCCAGGTCAACGGCCTCGACCAGGCCAACCGCAACGCCCAGGACGGCGTGTCGCTCGTGCAGACGGCGGCGGGCGCGCTGACACAGGTGCAGCAGATGCTGCAGCGCATCCGCGAGCTGGCGGTGCAGTACGGCAACGGCACGCTGGACAGCACCGACCAGACCGCGATCCTGACCGAGGTCAACCAGCTGCTGTCCGCGATCGAGAAGATCGGTGCCACGACGGAGTTCAACGGCCTGAGCGTGCTCACCACCTCCGCGGCGATCACCTTCCAGGTCGGCGCCAACGACGGCGAGACGATCAGCATCGCCACGCTCAGCCTCGGCGCGATCGCGAACGTCGCCAGCGCGTTCAGCGCGGACTCCGGCGCCGGGTCGGGCGGCGGTTCCGGTAGCTACACGCAGAGCCAGATCCAGAGCGCCTACGAGCAGGCCTTCGCGAGCGAGTTCGGGCCGAACGACGCCGCCTCGCCGGCGAACGTCTCGTACAACGGGAACGTGCCCTCGGACCAGAGCTATGGCGCCGAGTCCAGTGTCGGGTACGACTCGACGGTCGGGAGCAACGACTCGTTCGGGTCGAACTCCTCGATCCAGTACGGCACCCACGTCGGCACCGACGCCGTCGTCGGATCGGGTTCGAATATCGACTACAACACGCAGTTCGGCGCCGGCGCGGTGTTCGGAGACAACGTCAACTTCGGGTACGGCATCACCTTCGGGGCCGACACGGTGTTCGGCGCGAACGACACATTCGCCTACAACGACACGTTCGGCAACAACTCGGCGTTCGGCCCCGGCGACACTTTCAGCTACGGCGAGTCGTTCGGCAGCGGCAACGCGTCGACACCGTCCGGTGACCCGACCGACATCGTGAACGCGAGCGGGACCGGCTCGTGGGCGCTGTTCCTGCAGAGCGCGGGCAACGTGTCGTCGATGAGCAGCTCACAGCTCGACACCGCGATCACGAACTTCCTCGGCTCGGTGTCCGAGCCGGGCGGAAACGTGAGCCAGTTCCTCAGCTCGTTCCACACCGCGCTCGCATCGTCGAGCTCGGGCGGAGGCACGGTCAGCATCTCCGCGATCGACGCCGCCATCAACGCGGTGTCCGGGGCCGCCTCGACGTTCGGCGCGGTGCAGAACCGCCTCCAGCACACGATGGCCGACCTCTCCACCACCTCGGAGAACCTCACGGCCGCCAACAGCCGCATCACGGAGCTCGACATGGCCGCGGCCATGACCACGTTCACCAGCCAGCAGGTCCTCCAGCAGGCCGGCACAGCGATGCTCAGCCAGGCGCAGAAGCTGCCCGACGCAGTCCTGACGCTGCTGCAGGGCGTGTAGTCGCGAGACCCGCCTGGCTGCCGGCCCGGCTGCCTTCAGCGCAGGAACGGCGGAACGTCGATGTCGTCGTCGCGAATCTCGAGCGACGAACGCTGGCGGTCGTCGATGCGAGGGTTGCGATCGGGGCGACGTGGACGTTCGCGCTCGCGGGCCACGGCACGACCGGGGCGATGGTCGAAGCCGGTGCCGATGACGGTCACCCGCACTTCGTCGCCCATGCCCTCATCGATGACCGCGCCGAAGATGATGTTCGCGTTGGGGTCGGCCGCCGCCTGGATGATCTCGGCCGCCTCGTTGACCTCGAACAGGCCGAGCTCGCGACCGCCGGTGATGTTCAACAGGATGCCGGTGGCGCCGTCGACGGACTCCTCGAGCAGCGGCGAGGAGATCGCCGCCTTGGCCGCGTCCGCGGCACGGCTCTCGCCGCCCGAGGTGCCGATGCCCATCAGCGCCGAGCCGGCGTCGTGCATGATCGTGCGCACATCGGCGAAGTCGAGGTTGATGAGCCCCGGAATCGTGATCAGGTCGGTGATGCCCTGGACGCCCTGGCGCAGCACGTTGTCGGCCTCCTTGAAGGCGTCGAGCATCGACGTGCGCCGCTCGACGACGGCGAGCAGCTTCTCGTTCGGGATCACGATGAGCGTGTCGACGACCTCGCGGAGGCGTTCGATCCCCTCGCTCGCCTGGCGGCTGCGTTGAGTGCCCTCGAACTCGAACGGTCGCGTGACGACGCCCACGGTGAGCGCGCCGATCTCGTTCTTGGCGATCTCGGCGATCACGGGCGCGGCGCCGGTGCCGGTGCCGCCGCCCTCACCCGCGGTGACGAAGACCATGTCGGCGCCCTTGAGCGCCTCCTTGATGTCGTCGCGAGACTCGGCGGCGGCCCCGAAGCCGACCTCCGGGTCCGCTCCCGCACCGAGGCCCTTCGTCGACTCGTGGCCGATGTTGAGCTTCACATCGGCGTCGCACATCGCGAGCGCCTGCGCGTCCGTGTTCGCCGCGATGAACTCGACGCCGCGCAGGCCGGCGTCGACCATGCGGCTGACCGCGTTGGTGCCACCACCGCCGACGCCGACGACCTTGATGACTGCGAGGTAGCTGCCGCTGCTCTCCATGTGCTGTCCGAAGCCTTCAGTAGTTGTTAAGGGTTCGCTGCCACGTGTCGGCAGATCCGCAGGATTGCGCACGTTATGCAGGGATCTTTGCGCTGTCAACGCGCAGTCTAGTCACGCAAGCCGCGTTGCAGAACGCGCAACTCTCAACGCGCACATGAGAATTCACGTTTCGGCACACTCAACCTCCAGTTGAGGTATACCCACCCGGAGCGGCGCCGGCGCCCACGGTGGGCGTGCCTGCGCCGGGCGTGGCAGACGCTCCCGCCGGGGCGGACGCCGTACCGGCGTCGGACGGCGTTCCGGCCCCCGTCGCGGAGGTTGTCGAGGATGCGGGGGCGGAGGTCGTCGCCGCTCCGGTGCTCGTCGCCGCACCGGCGCCGGTGCTCGTCGCCGCACCCGCTCCGGTCGTCGTCGCACCCGCTCCGGTGCTCGTCGCCGCACCCGCACCGGTGGCGGTGGCCGGCGGGCCGGAGTTCGTAAGCGCCGCCGCGAGCGCGGCCGCGATCGAGGCGTCGGCTGGGTCGGTCGTCAACCCCGTGCCGGAACCGGGAGACGAAACGCTCAGGCCGCCGGCGGCCGGATGGTCGGGCACGCGCACGTCGACGTACGCTGCGCCGGAGGCGAGCGGAGACGCAATGACGCGCGCGGCCGACAGCCACTTGGCATGCGGCCGCGTCGCGTCGCCGAAGAAGATGATCAACCCGTTGCGCATCGACACCGTGAGACCGTTGGGGCTCGGGTAGACGCGAGTCACCCGGTGCAGCATCACCGGCGGGGCGGCTCCGAGGATCGTCAGCTCGGACAGCAGTTGCGGATCGGTGACGCGGACGGCCGGTAGTACGGGGACGTCGATGGTCGGCGCGGCGCCCGCCGTGACGCTCGGATCGAGCACCGTCCCGTCGGCCGCGACGACGGCCGTCTGCGATGCCGCCCGCAGCGTGGCGACCGGGAGCTGCTCGACGACGCTGATGCTCAAGGTGTGCGGGAACGACGCGCTGACGTGCAGGGCGCTGACGAGGTGGTACGGCGCCACCGCCGCGCGCAGCGCCCCGACGTTCACGCCCAAGGTCGACTGACGCTGACCGGCGGCGACGAGCGCGCCCTCGATCGCGCCGGCATCCATCCCCGTCACGCCGCGCACCTCGACGCGGCGGACGGCCGACAGCGACGAGTCACGCACGACGAGGTACGCGACCCCGAGCGCGGCCAGCACCGCGGCCAGCGCGGCCAGCCAGCGCGGATGGCGCCGCCCGAGGAGCACGACCGCGGTACACCAGCGGCCCACGAGCGCGAGCGCTCGTAGCGATAAGCGCCCTGCCACGCGCAACGGCGCCGGCACGAAGAGTCGCCGACCCTCCGGGCGCGAGCGGCGGCCGCCCAGTCGTGCGGCGGGAATGGTGCGCTCCATCCCCTGGATGTTTCGACCCCGCGCGCCGAACCCCTCGCGCGCGAGTTGGCGAATCGGCCGCCTGCCCTCTCGGCCGGCGGGCGCGGGGCCCAGCGTCGGCCGCGTTCGCGCGGCTTCGGTCGTCGCCGGGACGCTCAGGTGCCGCCGCGCGACGCGACGAGCGCGCGACCGAGCGCATCGACGTCGCCCGCGCCCATCACCAGGCACACGTCGCCGGGCCGCAGCACCCGGTCGAGCACCGCCTGCGCATCGGCGAACGACGGCACCCAGTACACCGGCCGTCCGTGCGCCGCGTCGGCGGCGGCCTCGGCGATCGTCAGCCCGCTCACGCCCGGATGGTCGGCGGCGTTCTCGCGCGCCGGGTACACCTCGGTGACGAGGACGATGTCGGCAAGCGCGAGCGCCTCACCGAACTCGCGCGCCAGAGCCCGCGTGCGCGAGAACAGGTGCGGTTGAAAGGCGACGACGACGCGATCGGCGCCGAGCGTGCGTGCGCCGCGCAGCGTCGCGGCGACCTTGTCGGGGTGGTGGGCGTAGTCGTCGACGACGAGCGCCCCCGAGACGTGGTGGCCAAGCTGCTCGAACCGACGACCGGCACCGGCAAACGCGGCCAGGGCCTCGACGGCCAGCTGTTCATCGGCACCGGCGAGACGCGCCGCCTCGAGCGCCGCGACGGCATTGCTCGCGTTGTGCGCGCCCGGTACCGCGAGGACGAGCTCGTGTCCGCGCCACGACAGCCGCGAACCACCGCCACCGAGCCGCGCGTCATCCGCGTCGTAGGCGACGACCGGGCCGTCGCGCAGCGCCAGCAGCTCGGACCGGTTCCACACGACGGCCTGCGGCGCCCCGGCCAGGAACGCGCGGAAGGCCTCGCGCAACTCGGCCATCGACCCGTAGGTGTCGTGATGGTCGAGCGCGATGTTCGTCAGTACGGCAATCTCGACGCGCAGGCTGAGCATCGAGCGGTCGGACTCGTCGGCCTCGACGACGAGCCAGTCGCCCTCACTCCAGTGCGCGTTGGGCAGTCCGGCGCCGACCGGTGCCCCCACGAGCCAGCCGGGATGCAGCTCCGCGCCGCGCAGCGCGTGGACGATCATGCTCGCCGTCGTCGTCTTCCCCGCCGCGCCGGCCACGGCGATCGTGCGCCGCAGAGCGGTCAGCTGCGCGAGCAGCACGGCCCGTGAATGCTCGACGAGCCCGCGTTGGCGGGCGGCGAAGCGTTCGGGATTCGAGGCCGGAATTGCCGTCGAGTACACGAGCTCGACGTTGTCGCCGGGCGGAACGTTCTCGGGCGCGTGTCCGACGCGCGCCTGCAGCACGCCGTCGGCGGCCAGGCGCTCGAGGAACGGCGAGCTGGCACGGTCCGAGCCGCTGACCTCGGCCCCGAGCGCGTGGGCGGCGCGCGCGTATCCGCTCATGCCGGCGCCACCGACGCCGACGAAGTGCAGCCGCCGCCCGCGCCACGGGGTCGGATCGGTGGTGACCGGCGCCGCGGTCATGACGCAGCGGCAAGGATCTCGCCGGCGATGTCCTGCGCGGCCGATGGGCGCGCGAGGCCCGAAGCGGCCTGCGCCATCGCCGCGAGGCGCTTGCGATCCGCGAGCAGTGCGCCGACCTCGGCGGCCAGGCGTGCGGACGTGAGCTCGTCGTCGGGGATCACGACGGCGGCGCCGGCATCCCCCATCCAACGGGCGTTCGTCGTCTGATGGTCGGCCGACGCGTGCGGGTAGGGAACGAGCACCGCCGGCACGCCGGCCGCCGCCACCTCGAAGACCGACCCCCCGGCGCGCGCGACGACGAGGTCCGCGGCCGCGAGCGCGGTGGTGAAGCGCTCGACGTCGAGATACTCGCGCAGGTCGTAGCCGGGCCGCCGCGGCCTCGTGCTCAGCTCGGAGTAGTCCCGCCGGCCGGCAACGTGCAGGACGTATAGGTCTCCGTCCGCGAACGCGTCGAGCGCGGCGAGGTTGATCGAGCGCGCGCCGAGCGACCCGCCGAACACGAGCACGCAGGTCGCCTCGGCCGGGACGCCGAGCTCGTCGCGAGCGCCAGCGCGATCCCGCACTGCCGCCGTGGCCGGGATCGGGCGACCGGTGACGCGGTAGCGCCCTCGGCCTCGAGCGGCGCCGTTGAACGGAAAGGCGAGGCACACCCGGCGCGCGAACGGCGCGAGCGCGCGGTTGGACAGCCCGAGGTGGCTGTCGGCCTCGGTGAGGACGAGCGGCACCCGTCGCGTGATCGCGGCCAGCCCGACCGGGCCGGCGACGTACCCGCCGCCGCCCATCACCGCGTCGGGGCGCAGCTCGGCGAGCAGCCGCCGCGCGCGCATGACGGCGAGCGCGGACCGCGCGAGCGCGCGCAGCGCACGCAACGGGTTGGTGCGGCTGAGGCCCTCGACGGAGATTACGCGGAGCTCGAAGCCCGCGGCGGGAACGAGCTGTGCCTCGGCGCGCTCGCCGCCGATGAAGGTGACCGACGCGCCCTCAGCGCGCAGAGCCGCCGCGACCGCGAGCGCCGGCACGACGTGCCCCGCCGTCCCGCCGGCCGCGATCACGATCCT
Source organism: uncultured Solirubrobacterales bacterium (assembly GCA_963819075.1). Lineage (GTDB taxonomy): Bacteria > Actinomycetota > Thermoleophilia > Solirubrobacterales > Solirubrobacteraceae > CAVQBJ01. The sequence continues at coordinate 81,054 of CAWFUP010000005.1, read as the reverse complement.
CGGTGCGCTCGGATTCATCGCCCCATCGTGCCGATTCGGCCCGACGTCTGTCGCCGGGACGGGCCGGCACGGCTCGGACATGGGCGTTGCCCCCGCTCGCGACGTTCAGCAACAACCCCATGGCCGCGAGCATGACGATGAGGTTCGTGGAGCCGTAGGAGATGAACGGCAGCGGCACCCCGGTGAGTGGCGCCAGGCCGAGCACCGCGAAGACGTTCAGCAGCGCCTGGGAGACGATGAGCGCCGTGACGCCGACGGCGACCAGGGCGCTGTAGAGGCTGCGCGCCCGCTTCGCCGCGCGCAGCCCGGCGAACGCGATCAGGCCATACAGGAAGAGCAGCGCCGAGATGCCGACGACGCCGAGCTCCTCCCCGATCACGGCGAGGATGAAGTCGGTGCTCGCCTCCGGTAGGTAGAAGATCTTCTGCACCGATTGCCCGGGGCCGCGTCCGAACGCCCCGCCCGTGCCGATGGCGATCTGTCCCTGCACCGCCTGGAACCCGCTCGAGTGGGCGTGCGCCCATGGATCGATGAACGACGTCAGGCGCGCCCGCGAGTACGGCTGCACGAGCGCGTAGAGGACCACGACGGCGAGCGTGCCGGCGACGAGCATCCCGAGCAGGCGCATCGGCATCCCCACGGCGACGAGCAGGCACGTCACCGTGAAGGCGATGACCATCGCCGTCCCGATGTCCGGCTGGGAGGCGACGCACACCGTGGCCGCCCCGACGACGACGAGCAGCGGTCGGGACAGGTCCCGCAGCGACTGCACCCGCCGGGGACGGCGGGCGAGCAGCTCCGCCGTGTAGAGGACGAGCGCGAGCTTCATGAGCTCCGAGGGCTGGAACTGCAGCGGCCCGGCGCCGAGCCAGCGACGCGCGCCGTTCACCGAGACGCCCACGTGGGGTATGTGCACGGCGAGCACGAGCACGAACGACGCGGCCAGCAGCGGACCGGTGAGCCGGCGGGCCAGCTCGAGCCCGCGCCGGGCGAAGACGCGCATCGCGATGAGGCCGACGCCGCCGAAGGCGACGAACTTGATGGCCGTCCCCGCGCCGTTGCCGCCCTTGAGCAGGCTCGGTGCGGACGACGCGCTGTAGACCATCACGGTGCCCGCCGCGAGCAGGCAGAGCGTCGCGGTGAGCAGGATGTTGTATTCGATCGTCGGTGCCGCGACGGCGCGCGTCGGCGTGCGCTCGTCCGCGCGGCCGCCTGAGCGCGTTGCGAAGGGGCGAGCGGCGCGGGCGGCAGCCATTAGCGCGGACTTCGACGTCCCGCGGCCCAGCCCTCCCCCTGCGCGGCGGTATCCGTGGCCACGACCGCCGACCACGAGGTGTGTTCCCGAACCGACGCCACGTCCGGGGGGTGCTCGCAGCCGATTCGCCGGGGGTGCACGTCCTTTCCGTGAACTGTTCATAGAAACGACGTGCACCCCCGAATGCAGCAGCACAGGGTCGACCCATGCGACGGTCGCGCGGAGCGACAAGCGCTCAGGACGCCGCGGCCCGCGGCCCGCTCGACTGGCGATCGCTCGCCAGACGGGGCTAGGCGAAGCACACCCCCCGCCCGAAGGTCGCGCGACCGTGACGCGCGCCGCGAGTGAGACCAGCCGCCTACCCCACCCCCCGCACGAGCTCCCGGAACCGGTCGCCGCGAGCCTCGAAGTCGCTGAACTGGTCGAAGCTCGCGCAGGCCGGCGACAGCAGCACGGTCTCCCCCGGGCGGGCGGCCGCGGTCGCGGCCGCGACCGCGGCGTCGAGGTCGCCGCACTCGTGCGACGTCACGCCCGTCGGCGCGAGCGCGTCGCGGATCGCCGCGGCGTCCTCGCCGATCAGGTACACGGCAAGGCAACTCGCGCGCACCGCCTCGGCGAGCGCCTCGAAGTCCTGCCCCTTGCCCTCGCCCCCGAGGATGAGGTGCACTCGCGGGTCGTCCCCGGACAGCGCCGCGAGCGCGACGAGCGTGCTGGCGACGTTCGTGGCCTTGGAGTCGTTGACGAACTGCACGCCGTCTCGCTCGGCGACGCGCTCGAGGCGGTGCGCCACGCCGGCGAAGCTGCGCAGCCCGGCGACGACCGCGTCTGGGTCGACACCGCGGGCGAGCGTCACTGCCGCGGCGGCCATCGCGTTGCGCAGGTTGTGCTCGCCGGGGAGACCGAGCTCGCTCAGCGCCAGCAGCGGGCGCTCGTCCCACCACAGCTGGCCCGCTCGTGCGGACAGCGCCGCTCCCGGACCGCTGCCGAAGCACACGCGCCGCGCGCAGCCGCCGAGGTCCTCGATGCCGAGGCCGAGCGGGGCGACGGCGACGTCGTCGTTGCCCTGGCGGGCGAAGATCCGCAGCTTCGCCGCCGTGTAGGCCTCCATGCTGCCGTGGCGGTCGAGGTGGTCGGGGGTCAGGTTGAGCAGGACGGCCGCCTCGGGCGCGAAGGCGGCGGTGTCCTCGAGTTGATACGAGGACGCCTCGCACACGATCGTCGACGACCGGTCGACAGCGCCGACGAGCGTCGACAGCGCCGTGCCCACGTTCCCGGCGACAGCGACCGGCAGCCCCGCCTCGCGGTGGAGCTGCCCGATCCACTCCACCGTCGTCGTCTTGCCGTTCGTGCCGGTGACGGCGATGAACTCGTTGGGCAACAGCCGCCAGGCGAGCTCGAGCTCACCGAGCACCGGTATACCGCGCGCCCGGGCGGCCGCGACCAGCGGCGCCTCGCCGGGCACGCCGGGGCTCTTGACGACGGTGCGCGCCCGCGACAGCGCGGCCAGGCCGTCATCGTCGGTGTGCGTCTCGATGCCGGCCTCGCGCAGGCGCGAGACGTCCGGGGACCCGGCGTCGACGGCGATCACCTGCTCGCCCCGCGCGGCGAGCGCCATCGCCGCCGCGACGCCCGAACGAGCCAGGCCGATGACCAGGTGGGGCCCGCGCGGGACCGGCGGACGCGGCGTCACAGCGTGTGGTGCAGGCTGTTCTGGTACAGCGTGAAGCCGATCGCGCTGAACACCGACGCGATGATCCAGAAGCGCAGGATGATCTTCGTCTCCGACCACCCGCGAAGCTCGAAGTGGTGGTGGATCGGCGCCATCAGGAAGACGCGCCGGCGCGTCGTCCGAAACGACAGCACCTGGATGAGCACCGACAGCGCCTCGATGACGAAGATCCCGCCGAGCAGGATGAGCAGGACCTCGGTGCGCGTCATGACGGCGAGCCCGGCGATCGCTCCGCCGAGCCCGAGCGAGCCGGTGTCGCCCATGAAGACGGTCGCCGGGAACGCGTTGAACCACAGGAAGCCGATGCAGCCCCCGACGATGCAGCCGGACAGCAGCGCCATCTCGCGGTCGTGGCTGTTACCGCTGATGAAGGTGATGCCGATGTAGGCCAGGACGACGATCGCCACGCAGCCCGCGGCCAGCCCGTCGAGCCCGTCGGTCAGGTTGACGCCGCTCGTCGTCCCGGCCACGACGAGGTAGACGAACACCGGATAGAACCACCCGAGATCGATCTGGTAGTCGACGACCCGCAGGTCGACCGTGTTCGGGAGCCCCGCCTTGTAGTGCGCGATCCACCACAGGCCGATCGAGATCGCGATCGTCACGATCAGCTTCGTGCGCCCCCGCAGCCCGAGCGAGCGTCGGCGCACGAGCTTGGTGTAGTCGTCGGCGAAGCCGAGCGCCGTGCAGGCCGCCATCGCACCGAAGACGCCGATCGCCCGCCAGTCGCTGTAGTTGGCGAGGATCAGGAACGGCGTTGCGATGGCGAGGAAGATGATGATGCCGCCCATCGTCGGCGTGCCCGCCTTCGTGTGGTGGCCCTCGGGCCCGTCCTCGCGAATCTGCTGGCCGAACTCGCGCCGGCGCAGGAACTCGATGAACTTCGGGCTGAGGAAGATGCAGATCAGCAGCGCCGAGGTTCCGCCGATCAGGACGCGGCCCATGTCAGCGCGCCCCGTCCGGCACGGCAGCCGGCGCATGGCGGGCGCCGCGCAGGGCATCGATGACGCGCGAGAGTCCGACGCCCTGCGACGCCTTCACGAGCACGGTGTCGCCGTCGTGCAGCAGCGCCGGGACCTCGGCCGCCGCCTCGTCGGCGTCGGCGAGCGCAAACGTCGGACCATCGAAGCGCTGGGCCATCGCGGCGGCCAGCGGCCCGACGGTGACGAGCAGGTCCACGCCGCAGTCGGCGGCGGAGGCCCCGATCTCGGCGTGGAACTCGATGGCGCCGGGGCCGAGCTCGAGCATGTCGCCGAGCACGGCGACGCGCCGCGCGGAGGCGGTCGCGGCGAGGTCCTCGAGGGCGGCGCGCATCGACATCGGGTTGGCGTTGTAGCAATCGTTGACGAGTGTCAGCGCGCCGGCGAGCTCGATACGCTCGCCGCGACCGGCGCTGAAGGCCACCTCCAGCTCGCCGTCGGGGACGACGCCGATCGCCCGCACCGCGGCGACCGCGGCAAGCAGATTCCACTCCCGCTGGTGAGCGGCGGTGAACGACGGGCGCAGCGCGATCGCCTCGCCCTGCGCGTCGATCACCACGCTGCCGTCAGCGTCCACGCTGCGCAGCGTCACGTCGCCGCCGGGGCCGAAGCGGACGGTCCGCACGTCCGAGCGCTGGTGCGGCGCCAGCAGCCGCTCGCCCGCCGGGATCACGGCTACCGCCCCCGGCGCGAGACCGGCGATGAGCTCCGCCTTCGCCGCGGCGACCGCCTCGATCGATCCCAGGAGCTCCAGGTGTACCGGGCCGACACTGACGATCACACCGACGTCGGGCTCGGCGATCGCCGTCAGCTCGGCGATCTGGCCGGGGCCGCGCATGCCCATCTCGAGCACGAGGACCTCGGTGTCGGGCGGCGCGGCGAGCACGGTGAGCGGCAGCCCGATCTCGGTGTTGTGGTTGAGCGGGTTGACGACCGTGCGGCGATGCGGTCGCAGCAGCGCACCAACGATGTCCTTCGTGGAGGTCTTGCCGGTCGAGCCGGTGATAGCGATCACCTGCGCGGCCAGCGCGCGCCGCCAGGCGCGCGCAAGCGAGTGCAGCGCGAGCAGCGGCGCCGGATGCGCGAGGCGCGCGCCCGGCCCGCTCGCCGCCTCGGCGTGCCCGGGCGCGACGAGCACCCCCCACGCACCCGCGTCGAGCGCGACCTGGGCGTAGGTGCCTCCGTCCGCGCGAGCGCCGGGCAGACCGATGAACAGGTCGCCCGGGCCGGCCGCGCGCGAGTCGATGACGACGCGCTCGGGCCCCCCGGGGGGCCGAGCGGAGCCGACGATCCGCGCACCGGCCTCCGCGGCGACGCGCTCGGAGTCCCACGCCCTCATGCGCCGGACCGCACCGCTGAGCGCAGGCGCCGCAGCGCCTCACGGGCCACGGTGACGTCGTCGAAGGGGAGCTTTCGCCCCTCGGCGAACTCCTGGCCCTGCTCGTGGCCCTTGCCGGCGATGACGAGCACGTCGCCCGGGCGGGCCAGCGCGACTGCCTCGTCGATCGCCTCCCGCCGGTCGACGACCTCGCGGATCGCCTCGGCCGCCGGTGGCCGCCGTGCTCGCGTGGCGCCCTCCATGATCTCGGCGATGATCGCGCCCGGCTCCTCCGAGCGCGGGTTGTCCGAGGTGACGATCGGCACCTCCGACAACTGCGCCGCGAGCTCACCCATGAGTGGACGCTTGCCGCGATCACGGTCGCCGCCGGCCCCGAACACGCACACGACGCGCTCGCGCGTCAGCTCGCGGGCGGCGCGGAGCACGCTGGCCAGCGAGTCGGGCGTGTGCGCGTAGTCGACGAGAACGGCGAAGTCCTGCCCCTCGTCGACGGACTCGAAGCGCCCGGGCACCTGCACGCCGCCGGCGAGCACCTCGCACAGGGTGTCGAGGTCGCCGCCCAGGCTGTGCACCGCGGCGAGCGCGCCGAGCGCGTTGGCCACGTTGAAGCGCCCGCGCAGCAGGGTCGTGAGCGGCCGCTCGCCGGTCGGCGTGACGATCACGAGCCGCGCGCCCTCGACGCCGGTGACCACTTCGATCGCGCGGTAGTCGGCCGGCGCGTCGACGCCGAACGTGACCGCGCCGGGGAGCTCGGCGGCGAGCCGCCGTCCGTAGGGGTCGTCGATGTTGATGACGCAGACGCGGGGCGGTAGTGACTCGCCCTCCCCCATGAACAGCCGGCGCTTGGCGGCGAAGTACGCCTCCATCGTGCCGTGGTAGTCGAGATGATCCTGCGTGAGGTTCGTGAAGATCGCCGCGGCGAAGTGCACCGCGTCAGCGCGACCGAGGTCGAGCGCGTGCGAGGAGACCTCCATCGCGCAGGCGGCGTCGCCGCCGTCGAGCATCGCCCGGAAGTCAGCCTGCAGGTCGATCGACTCCGGCGTCGTGCGCAGGGCCTCCGCCTCGGTGCCACCGATCACCGACTTGACGGTGCCGAGCAGCCCGCAGCGCTCGCCCGTGGCCTCCGTGAGCGCCCGCACGAGGAACGCCGTCGTCGTCTTGCCGTTCGTGCCGGTCACCCCGATGACGCGCAGCCGAGCGCTCGGATCGCCGTGGAAGCGCGCCGCGGCGGGTGCCATGGCCGCGCGCACCGAGGGAACGAGCACCTCGGGCACCCCGAGCTGCAGTGGGCGCTCGACCACGAGCGCAGCGGCACCGCGGGCGATCGCATCGGGCGCGAAGGCATGCCCGTCGCGCTGCAGGCCGCTGACGCAGAAGAACAGCGTCCCCGGACGTGCCTGACGGCTGTCGTAGGCGAGCGCGGTGATCGGGACGGAGCCGACGGACGGCGGCGCCGCGGGGATCACCTCGTCGAGCCTCATGTGCGCCCTGCGTGGTGTGACACCGCCCGCAGTCTAGAAGTGCCGTCAGACTCACGGACGACGGGCGTAGCCGCGCCCGGACCATCGGCAGCCGCTGGCATACTCGCGCGGATGTGTCGACGGGCCGCTCGCCGCCTCGGGACCGGTGTGGCGCTGTTCGCCGCCACGCTGCTCGTTTGCGCCTGCGGCAGCTCGGGCGGCGGACCGGTCGGCACGCGTCCGCCCGGGGGCGGTCGCCGCGAGGCCGACTACCAGTGGCTCGTGACCACCGACGGTCCGCAGCCGAGCGTCGCCACCGAGAATCGCCGCCGCGGCACCACCGCGTGGCGCCTGCCCGGTCCCGCCGCGGACATCGGCGGGCTGGCCCACGGGGCGATCGCCGCGTACGTCGCCTCCCAGACCGTCCTCTCCGGCCAGGTGCAGCGAGTCTACGTCGATGCCTACGGGGCCTCGCGGGTGCGTGTGCAGGTCTTCCGCATGGGCTGGTACCAGGGCGCCGGCGGTCGCGAGGTGCTGGCCAGCCGCTGGCTGTCCGCCCGCCACCAGCCACCGTGCCACCACGACGCGCTCACCGGCCTCACCGAGTGCCATTGGTACCCGACGCTCAGCTTCACCATCCCGTCGTCGCTGGCCAGCGGGGTGTACATCGCGAAGCTGTCGAGCAGTGACGGGGCCGCGAGCGACTGCCTGTTCGTGCTGCGCTCGAGCCGGCCGGCGCCGATACTCGCCCAGCTGCCGACCGCGACCTACGAGGCCTACAACGCGTGGGGCGGCGACAGCCTGTATCCCGGCGGGGCGCGCCTCGTCGGCGTCACCGGCACGACCCAGGGGGTGGCCGTGTCCTACGACCGCCCGTATGACAGCGTGACCGGCGCCGGGCAGTTCTTCGCGCGCGACGTCGCGATGGTGCGCTTCCTCGAGCGCTACGGCTACCCGGTCTCCTACACCGACAGCGAGTCGGTCGCCCGCAACCCGCGCCAGCTGCGCGGCGTGCGCGTGCTGCTCGATTTCGGCCACAGCGAGTACTGGTCCTCGCGCGAGGAGCGGGCGTGGATGCAGGCGCGCGACGCCGGCACCAGCCTGGTGATGCTCGGCTCGGACACGCTCGCCTGGCGAGTCCGCTTCGCCGCCGCGACGCCGGCCTCCAGCGAGTACCCGGCGCCGGCGCACGTGATCACCGCCTTCAAGGAGCGGGTTGCGCTCGATCCCGACAAGCAGGACCCGAGCGGCGCCTTTCCGGGCCGGGGGGCACCGCTCGCCGGCTCGGCGTACCTCGGCTGCATCACCCCGCGGCTACCCGAACCCGGTCCGCCCACCTACCGGTACTACCCGTGGGCGCCCGTGCCGACGCTTCGGCCGAGCTGGCTGTTCGCGGACACCGGCGTGACGGCGAGTACCCGGATCCCCGGGATCGTCGGCTACGAGCTCGACCGCACGGCGCCGCTGTCGCCGTCCGGCGTGCGCGTCGTCGGCTTCGGCCTTGCGCCCTGTACGTCGGGCGGCGCGGCCGAGCCCGGCGAGCCGGTTCCCGGCCCCGGCGACGATCGCGCCGAGACGACCGTGTACACCGCCCGCTCGGGGGCGCTCGTGTTTGCGAGCGGTACCCTGGCCTGGGAGCTCGGCCTCGAGCCGGTACCGAACGCGTCACCGGACGCGCCCACCGCCCCGGACCCGCGGGTAGTGGCGATGACGCGCAACGTCCTCGTTCGAGCGCTCGCAGTGAGCCACGGCTGAGCGCTGGCGCACACGCTCGGCCTTCCTTTCCACCGTGCCATGACCATCACCCCCGAGTCCACGCCCGAGCTCGACGACGCGAATGGCCGCGACGACGCCGCCGTGCTCGTGCGCGGACTGGCCAAGCGCTTCGATGACCTCGAGGCGGTGCGCGGGATCGATTTCAGCGTGCTGCCGGGCGAGACGTTCGGCTTCCTCGGACCCAACGGCGCCGGCAAGTCGACGACGATCAACATGCTCTGCACGCTCGTGCGCCCGACCTCGGGTCGCGCGCTGGTGGCCGGCCACGACGTCGTGCGCGAGCGCGACGACGTGCGGCGCAACATCGGCCTCGTCTTTCAGGACACGACGCTCGACGGTTACCTGACCGCCGCGCAGAACCTGCGGCTGCACGCCGAGCTCTACGGCGTGCCGCGCGAGCTCGTGCAGCCGCGCATGCGCCAAGTGCTCGAGATGGTCGGCCTGTGGGAGCGACGCGATGGCCTGGTGAACACGTTCTCGGGCGGGATGAAGCGACGCCTGGAGATCGGCCGGGGCCTGTTGCACTCACCGCGCGTGCTGTTCCTCGACGAGCCGACGGTCGGCCTGGACCCGCAGACGCGCAGCTCGATCTGGGCGTACATCCGCGAGCTCAAGCGCCAGGAGGACATCACGATCTTCCTGACCACGCACTACATGGACGAGGCCGAGAACTGCGACCGGATCGCGATCATGGACCACGGCGAGATCATCGTGCTCGACACGCCCGAGGCGCTCAAGGAGAGCGTCGGGACCGACCGCGTGCAGATCCACACCGAGGACGACGAGGCCGCCATCGCCGCCCTGCGCGAGCGGTTCGGGATCGAGGCCACGATCGCCGAGGGCGCCGTCACGTTCGGCGTGGCCACCGGCGAGGAGTTCGTGCCGCGCCTGTTCGCCGAGCTCGGGGTGCCGATCCGCGCGGTCAGCGTCTCGCGCCCGTCGCTCGACGACGTCTTCATGTCCTACACCGGCTCGACGATCCGCGACGCGGAGAGCTCGGGCACCGACCGCAACCGCGCGATGATGCGCGCGATGAGCCGCCGCTGACGATGGCCGTCACGCCGGATACCGCCACCGCCCCGCCGCCCGAGGGCCCGAGCCACGAGATCGTCCGCGTGCGCGTGCCGGCGCGCAGCTGGCAGGGGGACGCGCGCGCGGTGCGGATCGTCTGGCAGCGCGAGCTCATCCGTTTCAGTCGCGACCGGCTGCGGATGGTCGTGCAGCTCGTGCAGCCCTTCCTGTTCCTGTTCGTGCTCGGAACCGGTCTGTCGCGCCTCGCCTCGGCGGGCACGCACGGCGTCAACCTGCGCACGTTCATCTACCCGGGCGTGCTGTGCATGGCGGTCCTGTTCACGGCGATGTTCTCGGCCGCGTCGATCGTCTGGGACCGCGAGTTCGGCTTCCTGCGCGAGATGATGGTCGCGCCGGTGCGCCGCAGCTCGCTCGTCATCGGCAAGTGCCTCGGCGGCGCCACCGTGGCCAGCCTGCAGGGCGTGATCATGGTCATCATCGCCCCGCTCGTCGGCGTGAACTACTCGCTGTCGCTGATCGTGGAGATCCTCGCGCTGCAGCTGCTGCTCGCCTTCTCGATCACCGCCTTCGGGGTCATGGCCGCCGCCCGGGTGACCCAGCTGCAGTCGTTCATGGCGCTCATGCAGCTGATCATCCTGCCGATGTTCTTCCTCTCCGGGGCGATCTATCCGGTCTCGGGGCTGCCCCGCTGGCTGGAGATCCTCAACCGGCTCGACCCGCTCACCTACGCCGTCGACGCGATGCGGCGCGCCGTGTTCGCGCACCTGCAGATCTCCGAGTTGGCGCGACACACACTCGACCCCGGCGTCACGTGGTGGAGCTTCCACGTGCCGATCCTGCTCGACGCCGGCGTCATCCTCGCGCTCGGGCTCGTGATGCTCGGCATCGCGATCGCCGAGTTCAGTCGCGTCGAGTAGGGGCAGCTCGGCGGGGGGTGCACGTCCTTTCCGTGAATGGTTCATGGAAACCACGTGCACCCCGGGTTCAGCCGCCCGCCGGGCGACATCAGCTCCCCGGTTACCCGGGCGGGATCTTCAGATACGGCAGCGCGAAGCCCATGATCTGGCCGAACGCTGGCGCGGCGACGGTGCCGCCGTAGATCGCCGACTGCGGCTGATCAACGATGACAACGGTCTCCAGGCGCGGGTGCGCGGCGGGCGCGAAGCCGACGAACGAGGCGACGTACGCGGTGCTCGAGTACTGCCCCGTGGCCGGGTCCACCTTATTCGCCGTTCCGGTCTTGCCGGCCAGCACATACCCGGGGACCTTGACCTCGCTCGCCGTGCCTCCGGGAGCGAGTACGCCCTCGAGCATCTGGCGCATCTCCGCCGCGACGAGCGGGGAGATGATGCGATGCCCCGGTGGGAGTGGCACCGCCTTGCCGCCGACCGAGCCGACGATGTGCGGCGGACGCAGGATGCCGCCGTTGGCGATCGCCGCGTACGCGCTGGCGATCTGCAGCGGGGTGACGGACTCGCCCTGACCGATCGGGAGGTTGCCCATCGAGGAGCCGGAGTACTGGCTCGGCTCCAGGACGATCCCCTGCTGCTCGCCGGGAAGGTCGACGCCGGTCGGCGAGCCGAAGCCGAAGCGCCGCACCCAGCTGTTGAAGTTGTCCGGCCCGAGCCGCTGGCCGATCGTGATCGCCCCGACGTTGCTCGACTGCGCGAGGATCTGCGAGACCGTCAGCGTCTCGGGGCCGCGCGCCTCGGCGTCGTGGATCGTGCGGTCGGCGATCTGGATCTGCGGCGGCAGGTAGAAGCTCGAGTCCGGCGTCACGAGCCCCTGTGAGAGCGCGCCGGCGACCGTCACGATCTTGAAGGTGGAGCCCGGCTCGTAGTTGAAGCCGACCGCCCGGTCCTCGAGCGCGGTCGCCGGTGCGCCGCCCGGGTGGTTGGCGTTCACCGGCGGCCAGTTGGCCAGCGCCAGGATGCCACCGGTGTTCGGGTCCATGACGATGGCGGTGGCGTCGAGCGGCTGGTAGATCTGCCCGACGGCGGAGAGCACGTCCTGGGTGCGCTGCTCGATGGCCGAGTCGAGGGTGAGGGACACGTTCGCCCCGGCCAGCTCCGGCTGCGTCTGCTTGATCGAGATCGGCTGCCCGATGGCGTCGCTGACGATCGTCCGCTGCCCGCTGCGACCGTGCAGCGTGGAGTTCAGCGAGTACTCCAGCCCGGCGAGGCCCTGGCCCTCGGTGCCGACGAGGCCGAGGACCTGCGCGGCCAGGTCACCGCGCGGATACACGCGGCGCGTCGTCGGGGCGAGCGCCGTCCCGGGGATGTTCAGGCGAGCGATCGCCTGCGCGCGCGCCTGCGGCAGCGCGCGGGCGAGATACACGAAGCCGGAGCGCTCGGTGATCTTCGCGAGCACGGCGTCGTTGGACTGGCCGAGCAGGGGCGCGAGCTCGGCGGCCACCGCGACCGGGTCCTTGATGAGGTACGGGGTGGCGGACACGTCGTCGGCGGGCTCGGAGACCGCGAGGTACACGCCATTGCGGTCGGTGATCGCGCCGCGCAGGGCCGGCACGAGCTCCTGCGTGAGGTGCTGCTCGTTCGCGGCCGCGCTGAGCGATCCGCTGCGCAGGAAGCCGAGGTCCATCGTGCGCAGCATCGCGAGCACAAGGAGCAGAAAGAACGCGCCGAAGAGCAGACCGATGCGGCGCTGGACGAGGGCGACGCCGCTCACTGACCTAGCCGCCCGTCACCGGGCCGCTCGCCGCTCCGCCGGCCGCCGCGCCGCCGGTGGCGCTCGCGCCGCCGCTCGACGGGGTTGCGGCACCGCCGCCGGCCGTGCCCGCGGGGGCGGCCGCGCCGGTGTCCGTCGGGAGGGTGGCCGCCGCGCTCGGAGATCCGCTCGAGCTCGTGGTCGCGGCGGTGCCGGTGCCCGCGCCCGGCGTGGAGGCCGCACCGGCGGTCCCGGTCGCCGCGGCAGGAGAGCCGGCCGCGCTCGGGGCCGAGGTCGTCGCGGCGGCGGTGCCGGCGCCGGGCCCGGGTGAGCTCGCGCCCGTGCCGGTGCTCGACGGCGTCGCGGTCGCGGTGCTGGCGCCGGCCGTGGCGCCCGATCCGCTTGCCGATGCGGCGGCGCCGGCGGCGCTCGCGGCGTTTGCGCTCGCGCCGGTTGCGGTGCCCACCGGGCTGGCGAGGGCGCTCACGTCGGCGGCGGTGAGGGCGTGCCCCGAGCCCGAAAGGAACTGGATCGCGCCCGGCGCCGCCGGGGACATCCCGAGGCGCTGCGCCGCCGCCTCGACGTGGTCGGGCGCGGAGGCGTTCGATACGGCGATCTCCAGCGCGGCGTTCTGGCGCTGGAGCAGCGACTCGTGCTCGATGGCGTGCCCGATGCCGGTGTTGAGCTTGAGCAGCATCAGCTGCATCGCCACGATGCCGATGAGCGCGAACGCCACGAGCCCGATCCACAGCCGCCCGCGCACGAGGCGATCGAGCAGTCGGGCATCGGGCAGCGCGGCCAGACCCTCGACCAGGCGCCCGGGGACGATCGACGGGGCCCGCCGGGGGGTGCGCGGGGCCGAACGGCGACGCGGTGCGACCGCGGGAATCGCCGGCACCGGCACGGCGGCGCCCACGCTGGCCGTGGCCGCGGCGGCCCGGACGCCGCGCAGCGGCCGCCGCGTGCCGCGCGTGGGGCCCGACGTGCGGCGCGGCATTGCGGGGCCGGCGGCGCCCGCGGCGGCGCGCACGCGCCGTTGGGCGGCGACCGTGCTCGGCGGGGTCACGCGGCACCTCCCTCGTCTCGAAGCTTGCGCGCCGCACGCAGGTGAGCCGAGCGCGCCCGCGGGTTGGCGGCGAGCTCTCCCGCGGACGGAGCGACGGCGCGGGTGGTCAGCAGCCGGGCCTCCGGCTCGCGGCCGCACACACAGACCGGGAAGTCGGGCGGGCAGATGCACCCGGTCGCTCGCTCGACGAGGAACCGCTTGAGCCGGCGATCCTCGAGCGAGTGGAAGGAGATCCCGGCGAGCACGCCGCCGACGCGCAAGCGCGCCCAGGCGAGCGGCAGCGCGCGATCGATCTCCTCCAGCTCGTCGTTGACGACGATGCGCAGCGCTTGGAAGGAGCGCTTGGCCGGATGGCCGCCGCCGAAGCGGGCCGGCGCCGGCACGGCCGCGGAGATGACCTCGACGAGGTCCTGCGTCGTGTCGATCTCGCGCACCGCGCGTCGGCGCACGATCGCGGCGGCAATCGCGCCGGCGTGGCGCTCCTCGCCGTAGTCACGCAGGATCCGGGCGAGCCGGCGCTGATCCCACGAGTTGACGATCTCGCGTGCGCTGAGGGCCTGGCGCGGATCCATGCGCATGTCCAGCGGCGCGTCGTAGGAATACGAGAAGCCACGCTCGCGCGTGTCGACCTGCATCGAGGACATCCCGAGATCGAAGTACACGTGATCGGGGCGCACGCCCTCGTCGCCGACGAGCGTGAGGGCATCGGCGAACGACGCCCGGATGAAGCGCGTCTCGCACGACAGCTCACCGGCCAGCTCGGCGAAGCGCTCCTCCGCGTAGGGGTCGCGGTCGATCGCGATGAGCGTGCCTCGCGGCCCGAGCCGTTGCGCGACGAGGCGCGCGTGCCCGCCGCCGCCGAACGTGCAGTCGATGACGGTCTCGCCCGGCTGCGGGTCGAGCAGAGCGATCAGCTCAGCCGCGAGGACCGGGACGTGAACGGTGGTCATGTCAAGCAGGATGGCCAACTCGCGCGGTGATCTCCGCGACGCCGCCGAGCAGCGTCGGTCGATGGTCCTTCCAGCAGGTGCGATCCCACAGCTCGAGGCGCTCGCCGACGCCGACGACGACGACCTCCTTCTCCAGGCCGGCGTGGCTGGCGAGAAAGCCGGGGACCATGATGCGCCCGGCGGCGTCGAGGTCGACGTCAGTCGAGCTGCCGTACACGAAACGCTCGAGCTCGGCCCGCGCCGGCGACAGCGGCGGCTGGTCGGCAAGCGCGCGCTCGGTGTAGCGCTCGTAGTCGTCGGGGCGCCACATGCCGACGCACGGTCGCTGGTCGATCGTCATCGCGAGCACGACGCCGTCGGCCAGGACCGATCGGTAACGGGCCGGAACGGTGAGGCGGTTCTTTGCATCGAGCGTGTGGTCGAAGGTGCCACGAAAGGCCACGGTTGGCTCCTGAGCGGAAAACCGAGCCGAGGTGGAGGAGTGGGAGGAGCCCCTCCACCCCGGCTCGCTGGGGCGACCGTACCCCACTTCCTCCCACAATGCAACCCCTCGTTCACACATTCCCCCACTTTGTCCTCAAACACTCGTCCAGTGCCCCACCGGCGAAGTGCCTGCACTTGATCGCCTTTCGCGTTCCTCGCGCCGCCGCCTGCCCGGCGCGGGCCCTGCAAGCGCGCCTGCAGGGGCGCGGCCCGGGCGCCGGCTTGCATGGCGAGGCCGCCGAGATGACTGGCGTAGACTGCCGCGCGCATGAGCCCTCGACGACGCCCACGCGCGCGCGCGCCTCTGCTCGGCGCCCTCGCGGCCACGGTGCTCGCGGCCTGCGGATCATCCAGTCCGCCCCAGACCGACCCGGCCACCGTGGTGCCCGCGGGCGTGCCGCTGTACGTCGGTGTCGTCGTTCACCCGGGCGGCAGCCTCGGGACGCACGCCCTGGCCGCCGCACGGACCGTGACCGGGCAGGCACAGCCGTTCGCCGGCGTGGAGGCCACGATCGACACCCTCGCCGGCCCGAGCGTGAGCTTCACGCGCGACATCGAGCCGTGGCTCGGCCGGAGCGCCGGCGCGTTCTTCACCTCGCTGGCCGGCGGCCTGTCCCTGCAGGCCGCGTCGGCCAGCGCCGGTGCCGCCGTCATCGACGTGGCCGACCACGGCTCGGCCCAGTCGTTCCTCGAGCACCTGACGAGCACGAGCGGCGCCCATGCGGCCAGCTACCGCGGGGTCGCCTACGACCTGAACCCGCAGGGAATCGCCTACGGGTTCGTCGGGCCGTTCGTCGTCATCGGCGTGCGCTCCGCCTTCGAGGCCGTGGTCGACACCCGCGACGGCGCACCCGCGCTCAGCAGCTCGGCGACGTTCGCCCCGGTCCGCAGTACGGCACCGGCCGACACCGTGGGCGAGCTGCACGTCGGATCGCGCGCCCTGGTCGCGGCTCTGCCGGCCGGCGCCTCGGCGACGAGCCTGCTCGGGCTCGCCCGCGCCGTGGTCGCCTCGAGCTCGATCGCGGCGCTCGACGCGTCGCTTCAGGTCCCGGCCGCCAACTCGCTCGTCGCTTCGGTCGCGCTCACCGGCGGCGGCGCCAGCCCCTCCGCGGGGCCGACGGCGGCGCAGGTCTTCGCCGGCCTGCCCGGCGACTCATGGCTCGCGCTCGGCACCGGCACGCTCGGACCGTCGCTCGAGCGGCTGCTCGCCACCGTGCCGAGCGGCTCGGCGCTCGGCGGCTCCACGATCGCAAGCCTTCTCGATCTCCTGCGCACCCTCGACGGCGGCCCGCAGCATCTGCTGCGCTGGGCCGGTCCAACCGGGGTGTTCGCGGCCGGGTCGGGCCTGCTCGACCTCACCGCCGGGATCACCATCGTCGCGCGCGACGACGCCCTCGCCCGTGCGGCGATCCCGCGGATCGCGGCGCGCCTGAGCCCCGGAGCGACGCCATCATCCGTAACGGTGCCCGGGAGCGACGCCGGCCTGAGCGTCCCGCTCTCGGGGCTGCCGATCTCCGTCGACATCGTGCACGTGCCGGGGAAGGTCGTCATCGGCCTCGGGAGCGCGTCGGTGCAGGCCGCCCTGCATCCATCGAGCACCCTCGGC
Source organism: uncultured Solirubrobacterales bacterium (assembly GCA_963819075.1). GTDB lineage: Bacteria > Actinomycetota > Thermoleophilia > Solirubrobacterales > Solirubrobacteraceae > CAVQBJ01. The sequence continues at coordinate 64,714 of CAWFUP010000005.1, read as the reverse complement.
GGCTCGCAGGTCGGCGCCGCCGCAGCCCGCACACTCGGCGGGGGCGTCGAGCCGTCGTTGCTGATCGACTTCCCGACGCTCGTGAACGTCGTCGGCACCGTCAACCAGCTCACCGGGAGCCCGATCCTCGGCACGCTCCCCGCCGTCGCCTCGCGCCTCGGCGACGTGGTCGCCGGCACTGCCAGCTCCGGCAACACCCGCACCCTGCGGGTCGTGCTCAACCTGCAATAGCGACGCGCCCGCCGCCGCCGGAGCCGCCGCGCGCCGGGGCCTGCTCGGACTCGATGATCACGCGGCACGGTCGCTTGGCCAGCAGGTAGCTCGCGGTCGGGCCGATGCCCTGCTCGCCCCGTGGTGCGTGAATGGTCGACCAGTAGATGACGTCGGCGTTGATCCGCTCGGCCTCCTCGATGAGCGTCGCCCCCGGGTTGCGCGTGCGGATGAGCCCGGTGTGGACCTTGATGCCGGCCCGGCGGGCGACGATCCGCGCGCTCTCGAGCACGGTGCGCCCCTGCGTCTCCTCGTCCTCCAGGCCGGCCTCGAGCGACAGCTGGCTCGGCACGGGCAGCACGAACACCGCGTAGACGACGCCGTCGGCGCCGATGAGCTTCGCGGCGTCGCGCAGCGCGGCGGCACTGACGTCGTTGCTGAAGATCGGAACGAGCGCGGTGCGGTACTCGAGCTCCTCGAAGTCGGCCGGGCGCTGGGCGCGCTCGATCCTGTACACGTTGGTCGCGCTGAGCCCGCTGCGCCGGCGGTAGACGAAGTAGAAGATCATCCCGAAGACCATCCAGGGCACGCCGACGATGCGTGCCTCGGAGTGCAGCGCGACGACGGCGATCCAGGCGCCGGCCGTCCCGACCATCCCGATGACCGCGGTCATCGGGATCCAGTAGCCGCGGACGCGCACGTTCCACGGCATCCGGTAGGGCCGTTCGCGATCCGGGTCGGTCATGCGCAGGCGGATGACGGCGGCGTGGGCGATCGTGAACGACAGCATCGCGCCGAACGAGTAGAGGTTGCCGAGCACGGTTGTGTTGCCGTAGAGCACGAGCACGCTCGCCAGGCAGGAGAAGAACACGAGCGTGATCCACGGCGTGCGGTAGCGCGAGTGCAGGCGCGCGAAGGCCGCGGGCAGCTGGCGGTGCTCGGCCAGCGACCACGACAGGCGCGAGATCCCGATCATGCCCGCGTTCGTCGCGATGAACAGGATCGTCGCGGCGAGCAGACCGACGTAATACCGCGACAAGCGGTAGGCAATGCCGTGCAGGCCGAGCTTGTCGATGATCCCGAGCACAGGATCGTTCTGGTAGATCGTCCCGAGCTCCGTGATGTGCGTGTGCGGATCGACGGGCAGCGCGGACAGCGCGACGACCGAGATGCCGAGATATACGCCGAGCACGGCGATGACGACGAGGTTGACCGCCTTCGGCACCATCTTGCCGGGGTCCTTGGCCTCCTCGGCCATGTTCGAGACCGTCTCGATCCCGGTGTAGGCGAGCATCGCGATCGACAGCGCGAAGATGACCTCGCCCCAGCTCGGTACCGTGCCGAGGTGCACCTGGTTGATGAGCAGCGAGGGGTTGAGGACGAGGAAGCAGCCCACCGCGACGAGCAGGACCTGCGTCGACAGATCGATCATCGCCAGGATGAAGTTGAGCTTCGCCGACTCGCCGAGCCCTCTGATGTTCAAGAGCGTCAGGACGACGATCACGATCAGCCCGCCGACGATGTCGCCCGGGTTGTGGTTGAGCCCGCTCAGCCCCGGGAACGCGCTCAGGTAGTGCGGCACGAAGAACGCCGAGATGGCGATCGTGAGGATGTAGTCGAGTGAGAGCGCCCAGCCGGCGAAGAACGAGACGACCTCGTTGAAGGCGTGACGCGCGAACGAGGAAGAGCCCCCCGCTTCCGGGAACATCGCGGCGCCCTCGGCATACGTCTTCGCGGTGAGCGCGAACAGACCGCCCGCGAACACGAACACGAGCGGGGTGAGTCCGAGCGCGTGGGCGGCGACCAGGCCGAGTGCGTAGTAGATCGAGGAGCCGACGTTGCCGTACGCGCTCGCGAACAGCCCGGAGACGCCGACCGAGCGCCGCAGTCCGTGTTCGGAGAGGCGTGCCATCGCCGCTGGAGCCTAGTGACCAGGAGCCCCGGCGGCCGCGCTCCGCGGTCCCGGATCGCGCGATTCGGGACCGTAGTGCAACATCCCGTTCACGAGGGCTCCCCGAGAAGGAGTCAAGCTTATGATTGCGACGGCCCGGGGCGGACCGTCTCCGGATTGGACCCCTATATGGAGAACACGCGCCGCGGAAACTACGACTCCGGCGAGGACTTCGTCCTCGAATACGGAGAGCTGCGCTTCACCTTCAACGAGCGCGACTTCCAGGAGCGCTGCGAGCAGGCGGCGCTCAAGCTCGGCTTCGTCGGCGGCCGCCTCGGCGACGACGAGCTCGAGGATCTCGTCAACCTCGCCGTCAACGGCGAGATCCAGGACCCGGCCTCGGCGCTCGGCGAGCACGTCAACGACTGCTGGCCGGAGCTCGTCGGTCCGGCCGACCGCTCGCTCGTGCACTGGCTGCGCCGGCTCGTGTTCCGCGGCGCCTGGCTCGATCAGCGCGTCAACGAGGGCGAGCTCGACGTCTGCTTCGTCGAGGAGACGGCGACCTTCGCCTACGTGCAGCCCGAGCGCGACGGCGAGCCGATCGAGCTCGCCCCCGAGCCCTCCTGGGGCCGGGTCGCCTACCGCCGCTGACGCGCGCGGCTGCCCTTCCCGCGCGCGGCCGAGCGGGCTGGCGGCGTACGCCTACCCGTCGGTAGGCGTACCGAGCGCCGTCGCGCGCGCCTGCGCGATCGCCTCGGCACCAGCGTCCCCGACGAGCAGCTCGGCGCGCAGCGTCCCGCTGTGGACGAGATCGAGCGCCGGCAGCCGGCCGGTGCTGGTCAGCGCGACATCGAGCGTGATCACCGTCGTCTCGGCGCCGAACGGCGCGGCGGCGGTCGCGATGACGGTCAGAGAGCCGCCGTCCACGAGGTTCCGTGCCGCGGCGAGCGCGCGCCGGGCCACGGGCTGGTGCACGCCCTCGAGCGTGTCGATGAGCACGACGGCGTTTCCGCCGCGGGCGGCCACGCGGCGCGCGGTGTCGACCGCGCGCTCGATCGACTGGCCCTGGGCGTCGGCCGACGCGGCGAAACTGAGCGCCGTCGTCGGCGCGAGCGGCCCGGACTGCCACTCGCCGATCTCTTCGGGCCGCACCCCGGCGAGCACGAGCGTCACGTCGAGGCCCTCCTGGGCGACGAGGGCGCCGGCCAGTCGGCGCAGCGCCTCGCTCTTACCCGCGCGCGCCGCCCCGACGATGACAACGCGCGAGCCGCGACCGATCGGCGTGAGCCACTCGATCGCCCGCAGCGTCGGGTCCTCGGCCCCGAGCGCGAAGCGCTCGCTCGGGAACGCCGCCGGCAGATCGTCGTAGTGCGCGCCCTCGGCGACCGAGTCGGCCGATGCGCCGTTGATCTCCTCGACGCGCACGAGCGACGGGTAGCGCTCCGAGCGCCGGGGAGCACGCGCCGGGCCGCTCACGCGGTCGCCCGACACGAGCTCGCAGCGGCGGACCTGCGCGGCCGAGATGTAGACGTCATCGTCGGACGGCTCGGGCGGGTCGACACGCAGGAAGGCGGAGCCGTTGCCGAGCAGCTCGACGACGCCCTCGACGCTGCGCTCCTCTCCCCCGCCGCGCTCTGCGCGCTCGCCGCGCTCACGTCGCGAGGAACGCGCGCCAGCCTCGGGCGCCTCCTCCTCTTCGCCGGCGTCGCTGTCGCGATCCTCCTGGGCGCTGGCGCGGCCGCGGCGCCGCCCGCGGCTCGTCGCTCCGCGGCGCGCGCGCGCCGGGCGATCCTCGTCGGCCTCGACGTCGCTCGCGGCCTCGTCGGCCTCATCGGTCTCAGCCTCGACCTCGTCGCTGGCCGCGGCCTTCGCGGCGCGGCTTCGTCCGCCGCGCGCACGGGTCGCGCGAGCGCGAGACGGGCGCTCCTCCTCGGCGTCGGCCTCGGCCTCGGCCTCGCCGGCCGGTGAGCCAAGGATCGCATCGACGAGATCGGCCTTGCGCAGGCGACGGAACCCGTCGATCCCGAGCTGATTGGCGATCGTGTGCAGGTCGGCGAGCGGACTGGCTTCGAGCTCGCTTCGTTCGAGCACGGGCATGTGAGTCTCCTTCTGTCGGATGAGGGGCGGTTGGCGTCCGCGACGCGTTGGACAGCGTGCGGCACCCGCTTTGTCCCACCAGCGTAGCGGTCAGCCGGACGGCTCGTGGCGCAGCGCGTCGCTGAGCGCGAGATCGCGCTGCACCGCCCGCTCGCCGCGCAGGGCGCTCCACACGGCCAGGAAGTCGGCGGCCGCGGCGACATCGTGGACTCGGAAGAGCTGAGCACCGGCCTCGACGCCGTAGGCGAGCGCGGCGAGCGTGCCGGCGTCGCGCTGGGCCGGTGAGCGACCGGTGATCGCGCCGATGAAGTCCTTGCGCGAGATCGCCATCAGTAACGGACGACCGAGTTCGTGCAGCCGCGGAAGCGCTCGCAATAGCTCGATCGTCTGGGCCGGGGTCTTGGCGAAGTCGGGCCCCGGGTCGAGGATGAGCTGCTCGGGGCGCAGGCCCTCGCGCAGCGCGAGCTCGATGCGCTCGGTGAGGAACGCGAGCACGTCGGCGACGACGTCGTCGTACGCGTCGGGATCCTGCAGGCGGACCTTCGGCGCGGCGCGCGTGTGCATGACCACGAGCGCCGCCCCCGTGCGCGCGCAGAGCGCGGCCAGCTCCGGGTCGCGGAGTCCGCTGACATCGTTGACGATGGCCGCCCCGGCGTCGATCGCGGCGCGCGCGACCGCCGGCTTGTACGTGTCGACCGAGACGACGGCGTCGAGCTCGTCGACGAGTCGGCACACGAGCGGCACGACCCGGGCGAGCTCCTCGTCGACCTCGATCGGCGGTCGGTTGGTGGCGGCCGATTCGCCGCCGACGTCGAGGATGTCGGCGCCTTCCGCGAGCAGCCGGGCACCGAGCGCGACGCGTTGCTCGAGCGTGCGGTGCATGCCCGCGTCGGAGAACGAGTCCGGGGAGGCGTTGACGATACCCATCAGCCAGGGGCGACGGCCGAGCTCGAGGGTGCGCCCGGCGGCGCTCACCGTGTGCTCGATCACGTGACGACGAGCGTGGCGACCGACGTGGCCGTGCTCGTCCCGTACCGGTTGGTGGCGATCACGCGCACCTGGTGCTTGCCGCTCTTGAGCGCCTTGGCGAGCCGAATCCGGGTCCCCGTCGTCGTGGCCACCGTGGCCCCGTCCACCTGCACCGCGTAGCTCGCGATCCCGAGCGCGTCGGATGACGCGCTCCAGCTGATCACGGGGGTGCGAACCGACGTGTGCGCGGGTACGACGACGCCGAAGGGCTGCGGCGGCTGGGCGAGCCCGCCGACGACGATCCGCGTGGCCGTCGGCGCGCCCTGTAGGAAGGCCACGAACGCATCCCCGTAGTGGTCGGCCGCCGCCGAGAGCGCGCCGGGCCCGGTCTGCACGCCTCCGAGGGCCGGATCGGAGATCGGGCTGGCCGGCGAGAAGCCGGAGCCGTCGTAGGCGCGCGCGAGCGCCGACGCCGGAGCGGTCGTCGCGCTGCTCTGCAGCCACGCGACGCCGCCGACGGGCTCCACGCCGCCGATGGCCGCGACCGGCTCGGGCGGCACGGCGTCCGGAACGCTCTCGAGCCGCGTCGGCGCACTGAAGTAGGGATCGTTCAGCGGGTCGGCGTAGACGACGTGGCTGGCGGTCGTCTCGACCGACGCCAGGCCGTTGCCCGTCCCGTCGATCGACACCTGCGGATCGTCGGCCCCGTCGGTCGTCGGAATCGTGAGCGGGTCGATAACCGTCGGGCCCTTGTCACCGAACCCGGAGATCGCGGGCTCGGGCGGATCGAACAGCGAGCCGTACTGATGGCGCGCGATCGTGCGCGAGACGAGCGTCGTCCCTTGCACGAAGGACTCGCGGAAAGCGACCCACCCGAAGTCCGACGCGTCCTCGATGCTCACCGACGGGCTGTCGGCGTCGCTGCCCGCCAGGCCGGAGAGCGTCGGCAGGTTGAGATCCTGGGGCGCGGTGCTCGGACCGGCGGCGGAGACGCGCCGCGCGATGACGTGGGTGTGCCCATCGGCTCGCTCTCCCCCCACGCGACGAGCGCCTCGCCGTCGCTGGCGACGGCGATCGCCGAGCGCGTCGCGGGGGTGCTCGCGGCGTTGTCGGTGGACAGCAGGTTGAGCGGCGCTCCGATCACCTGCCAGGTCGTCGAGAAATGGTCCAGGCGCGCGACGTAGACCCCTGAGACGGCGCCGAGCGGCGCCGTGAAGGACACGTACGCCGTGCCGAACTGCGAGATGGCCAGCGCCGGATTGCTCGCGCTGGCCACGAGCGGCTGCGGCGCGCCGAAGGTGGGCGAGCCGGGGTCGTGCACGGCCCCGTAGAGCGTGCCGGCGTTGACGAACACCGCGACGACGCGTCCTGAGCTCGCCGCCGCGACGAGCGGCTGGGACGCGGCGCCGGGCAGCGACGCGTCGATCTGGACCGGCGCGCCCCAGACCCCGGAGCGCTCGAGGCTCACGAACACGTGCGGGACGCCTCCCACAGCGCGCAGATACGTGACCGCGCCGCCTCCTTCGCGGGCCAATGTGACGTTGCCCAGCGCGGTGATCGCCGGGGTCGGGCCGTCGATGGTCCTCCCGAGGAAGGCCGTCTGCGCGCTCGCCGCGGGCCCAGCGACCAACACGAGCGCGCCGACGAGCCACGCGGCCGCGGCGGCCCGGGCGCCCGTCGGCACGCGCGGCCGGCGGCGGTGAAGTGGGGACGGACGGCTCATGCGGCGCATCACGATACGGCGCCGCCGGCCTCGACGCGGGCCTCGAGTCCCTCGGCACGCGCCTCGCTGCGGAATTCCTCGAGCTCGTGCGCGATTCGGGGCGCGTCCCATCCGTACTCACGCCCGAGCGTATCGGCGATCCGGCGAGCCGGGCTCGCCTCGCCCTCCTGCAGCTCGCGCGCGGCGAGCAGCCCGAGGCGCGTACGGCGCAGCAGCACGTCGCCGATCGTCTGGGCCTGCTCGTGCCGGGCCGCCACGACGGCCTCGGCGAGCAGGTCAGGTTGTCCGGCCACGATCGGCTGCGTCAGCTCGCCACGCTCGCCCGCGATCTTCAGCACCTCATGGGCGGCGTAGCCGTAGCGCGCGGCCAGCGCCTCGTACGCTTCGTCGGCGACGCCCTCGACGCGTGGCAGGTCAGCCGCATCGATGGCCTGCCCAAGTGGGATTTCGTGCGTGCGACACGGCGCGTCGCGCGCCTCTCGCTCCACGAGGCGATCGACGGCGAGCTTGGCCATCCGCCGCCAGGTCGTCAGCTTGCCACCGGTGATCGTGATGAGCCCGCTCGACGTCTCGTACAGCTCGGCCTTGCGCGAGATGTCGACCGACTTGCGCGGATCGCCGGTCGAGATGAGCGGGCGCACGCCGGCGTAAGCACCCGTGAGGTCGGCATAGCCGAGCGCGGTGCCGAAGAAGGCGTTCGCGGCCTCGAGCAGGTAGTCGAGGTCCTCGCGCGGCGGGGCGATGTGCTCGAGCGCGCCCTCGTAGTCCTTGTCCGTCGTACCGATGAGCGTGCGCCCGAGCCACGGCAGCGCAAAGATCGTCCGCCCGCCGCCCGCCGGAACGATCGCGCCGCCGACGAGCGGCACGTCCTCGCGGCGCAGCGTGATGTGCGTTCCCCGGCTCGGGCGGATGCGCGGCAGCTCGGCCTCGTCGTGCAGCTCATTCGGCCGCAGCCGGTCGGCCCACACCCCGGTCGCGTTGATGACGTTCGCGCCGCGCACCTCGAGCGCCGCCCCGCTGATCGTGTCGCGCGCGCGCACGCCGGCGGCGCGTCCGCCCTCCTCGAGCAGCTCGCAGACCTCCACGCGGTTCGCGCAGATCGTCCCGAAACGCTCGGCCTCGCCGAGCACCGTCAGCACGAGGCGCACGTCGTCGGTCTGGCAGTCGTAGAACAGGTACCCCGCGGTCGGCTCGCGGGCGCGCAGGGCGGGCAGCAGCTCGACGACCTCCTCGCCGGAGATGACGCGGTGGCGCTCGGGGCTCCACGGAGTGTCGGCCAGCGGCGCCTCCGGTCGCGCGCGGCGGCCGCGCCGCCCGCGCAGGCGCTGACGGTCGACGGCCATGACGTCGTAGAGGTTGAGCCCGACGCCGACGAGGCGGTCGGGCCGCTCACCCTCGAAGGCCGGCACGACGAGCGGCAGCGGATGGACGAGGTGCGGAGCGAGCGCAACCATCAGCTGGCGCTCGAGCAGCGCCTCGCGCACGAGCCCGAGGTCGAAGTTCTGCAGGTAGCGCAGCCCGCCGTGCACGAGCTTGCTCGACCGGCTGGACGTCCCGCTCGCGAAGTCCTGGCCCTCGAGCAGGGCCACGCTGTAGCCGCGGGTGGCGGCATCGAGTGCCACGCCGGCACCGGTGATCCCGCCGCCGACGACGACAACGTCGAACTCCTCGCTGGCGAGCGCACTGAGGGCGTCCCGGCGGCCGATCATCCCCGCCAGTGTTCCAGAGCGCGAGGCCGGAGCTACGTCTCGCCCTCCCAGTAGCCGACGCGCCCGTCGCCGCGGCGCAGCATCACGGTGTCGCTGCCCTCGCCGGGCCAGACACCGATCTTGTCGCTGTCGGGGTAGACGGCGACGGCCGGCGTGCGCGCGCTCGAGAACATCAGCACGCGGGCCGTTGCGACCCCTCGGTTGGTCACCTTGTGCGCCCCGCCCGGCCCCGGCGGGAAGCACACCGCGTCGCCACGCCCAAGCGCCCGCTCGCCGTCGGGCGTGCGCAGCACGACCGCTCCGTCGAGCACGACGAGCCACTCCTCCTCGTACTCGTAGTGGTACGGACAAAGGCTCTCGTCCGTCGGAAGCTCGAACACCTTCACGTTGAGCGCCCGCGCGACGTCCGCCTCGATGGCCGTCATCCCGCTGCGGTAACCGGGAGGATCCTCGCCGTCGTAGGCGACCTCGGCGTCGAAGACGTTGCTCGGCGACACGCCGGGGATCATCGCACTGGCGGGGCCGGCGCCGTCAGACGTCCTTGAGCGCGGCGGTGATCTCGCTGACCGCGCCCTTGGCGTCCCCGAACAGCATCTGCGTCTTGGGGTCGTAGTAGAGCTCGTTCTCGATACCGGCGAAGCCCGGGTTCATCGAGCGCTTGATGACGATCACCTGGCGGCTCTCGTTGACCTCGAGGATCGGCATGCCATAGATCGGCGACGACGGGGTGTTCTTCGCGGCCGGGTTGGTGACGTCGTTGGCGCCGATGACGAGCGAGACATCGGTGCGCCCGAACTCCTGGTTGGCGTCGTCCATCTCCTCGAGCTGGTCGTACGGGACGTCGGCCTCCGCGAGCAGGACGTTCATGTGGCCGGGCATGCGACCGGCGACGGGATGGATCGCGTAGGCGACCTCCACGCCGCGGGCCTCGAGATCCTTCGTGAGCTCCCGCACCGCGTGCTGGGCCTGGGCGACCGCCATCCCGTAACCGGGCACGATCATGACCCGGCTCGCGTAGGCGAGCAGGATCGCCGCGTCGGCGGCCGTGGTCGAACGCACGCTGCCGGCATGCTCGCCGGCGCCCGCCGCGCCCTCGATGGCCCCCCCGCCACCGAAGCCGCCCGCGACGATCGAGGGGATCGAACGGTTCATCGCGTTGGCCATCAGATTCGTCAGGATCGAGCCCGACGCGCCGACGATCATGCCGGCGACGATCAGCGCCGTGTTGTCCAGGGCGATGCCCGTGGCCGCCGCGGACAGCCCGGTAAAGGCGTTGAGCAGCGAGATGACGACCGGCATGTCGGCGCCGCCGATCGGCAATACGACCGCGTTGCCGAGCAGCGCCGCCGCGACGAGCAGGCCGATGAAGATGCCCTCGGAGGTGCTGCCGGCGGCGATGTCGATCGCCGCGGCGAGCGCGAGCACGAGCAGCACGCCGTTGACGGCCTGCTGGGCCGCCCCGAGCGTGATCGGGCGCCCCGGGAGGATCTCCTGGAGCTTCGCGAAGGCGATGTTCGAGCCCCAGAAGGACACCGACCCGACGATCGCGGCGAACAGGCTGAAGATCGCGACGTACAGCGGCACGCCGCTGTAGCCGTGCGTGAGACGGAACTCCGACCAGGAGATGAGGAACACCGCGCCGCCGCCGACGCCGTTGAACAGCGCCACCATCTGCGGCATCGCCGTCATCTTCACCTGGCGCGCCGCCGGAACGCCGACCGCGATGCCGATCGCGATGCCGAGGGCGATCAGCCCCCAGTTGCCCTCGGTCGGCTGCAGGAGCGTGGCGACGATGGCGATGACCATGCCGACCGCGGCGATTCGATTGCCGCGCACCGCGGTCGTCGGGCCCGACAGCCCGCGCAGACCCTGGATGAACAGCGAGAACGCGATGATGTACAGAACGTCGAGGAAGTTCTCGTTCTGCAGGAACGTCGTGGCGAGCGGCGCTGAGATCACTTGTGCGCCCCCGGGCCGGTGTCGTCGTCGTCCTTGGCCGGCGGGGCCTTGGGCTTCACCTTGAACATCTCGAGCATGCGGTCGGTGACGAGGAAGCCGCCGATGATGTTGATCGTCCCGAAGGCGATCGCGATGACGAGGATCACCTTGTTGAACACGTCGTTCCCGGACAGGCCGATCACGAGCAGGCCGCCGAGCAGCACGATGCCGTGAATCGCGTTCGTGCCCGACATGAGCGGCGTGTGCAGGGTGTTCGGGACCTTCGAGATCACGACGAAGCCGACGAAGCCGGCGAGCACGAGGATCGCGAGGTTGGTAACGAGGACGCTGCCGAGGATCACGGGGTTGAAGCCTCCTTCTCGACGGCGGCCTTCGCGCCGGCATTGACGATCTCGCCCTCGCGCACGATGCAGGCGCCGGCGATGATCTCATCGTCGAAGTCGAGGTGCAGCGTGGGCGGTCCGGACTCCTCGCCCGGCGCCTGGATCATCAGCTCGAGCAGGGAAAGGACGTTGCGAGCGAACAGCTGCGAGCTGTGCTCGGGCACCGTGGCCGGCAGGTTGAGCGGGGACACGATCTTCACGTCGTGGCGGATGACGGTCTCACCGGGAACGGTCAGCTCGCAGTTGCCGCCGGACTCGCCCGCGAGGTCGATGATCACCGAGCCGGCCTTCATGCCCTCGACCGCCTCCTCGGTGACGAGCTTGGGCGCCGGGCGGCCCGGCACGAGCGCGGTCGTGATGACGACGTCGAAGCCCTTGATCGCGTCGGTCAGCGCCTGCTGCTGCTGTGCGCGCTCGGCCTCGGTCAGCTCGCGGGCGTATCCGCCCTCGCCGGCCGCCTCGAGGCCGAGGTCGAGCCACTGGGCGCCGAGCGACTGCACCTGCTCGGCCACCTCCGGGCGCACGTCATAGCCGGTCGTGCGCGCCCCGAGGCGCTTCGCCGTGGCGAGCGCCTGCAGCCCGGCGACGCCCGCGCCGAGGACGAGCACCTTCGCCGGCGGGATCGTCCCCGCGGCGGTCATCAGCATCGGATAGAAGCGGCCCATGTTGTCGGCGCCGAGCAGCGCGGCCTTGTAGCCCGCGACGTTGCTCTGTGAGGACAGCGCGTCCATCGACTGGGCGCGCGAGATGCGTGGGATCGCCTCCATCGCGAACGCCGTGGCGCCGGCCGAGGCGAGGGCATTCGTCGTCCGCGGGCTGGTCAGCGGCGCGAGGAAGCCGATCAGCACGCTGCCCTGGCCGAGCGCGGACAGCTGCTCGGGGGTCGGCGGCGCGATCGTCACCACGACGTCGGCCTTCCAGATCGCCGACACGTCGTCCGTGATCTGCGCGCCGGCCTCGGTGAACGCCTCGTCGGTGAGCAGCGCTTCGGTGCCCGCGCCCGTCTGGACGAGGACGCGCAGCCCCTTGGCCGCTAGCTTCGCGACCACCTCGGGCACGAGCGCGACTCGACGCTCGCCCGCGGCGATCTCCTTCGGAACACCGATCTCCACGACGGGCGGGAACGTATCCGATCTGCTCGCGCGGCGGTGTCAGGTGGTCCTGGTGGCCCGCCGCGGCCGCGCGCTGTGCGACACTCCCGACAGGGTGACGGTAAACCTCACGCGCATCTACACGCGCCTCGGAGACCACGGCGAGACACACCTCGGCGACATGAGCCGGGTGAGCAAGAACGACGCCCGCGTCGAGGCATATGGAACCGCCGACGAGCTCAACTCGTTCATCGGCGTCGCCCTCCTCGCCCCCGGTCTGCCGGCGGCGTTCGCCCGCATGCTCGCTCGCGTGCAGAACGAGCTGCTCGACGTCGGGGCCGACCTCTCGGTGCCGCCGAGCGACGCCCGCGAGCGCCTGCGCATCACCCCGGCCTATACCGAGCGGCTCGAGGCGGCATGCGACGAGGTCAACGCGACACTCCAGGCGCTCCATTCCTTCGTCATCCCGGGCGGCTCGCCGGCCTCCGCCGCGCTGCACGTCTGCCGTACCGTGTGCCGGCGCGCCGAACGCCGTGCGATCGCCGTCACCGACATCAACCCCGAGGTCGTGCGCTACCTCAACCGGCTCTCGGACCTGCTGTTCATCCTCGCGCGCGCCGCCAACCACGAGGCCGCCGGGGCCGCGCCGGAGCCGCTGTGGCAGCCCGGGCGCGGTGAGGGCGCCGCGCCGGAGTCCTGACCGGCCGCGTCAGCGCCGCAGCGCGACGGTGAAGCCCGAGACGAGGCTCGCGGCGAGCGCCGTGATGACCGCGGCGAAGGCGATCACCGAGTGATGGGTGGCCGCGAAGTCGGCCACCTCGGCCGGTCGCAGGGCGACGAGGGCGACGGTGAACGCGGCCAGCGAGCCGAGCACGACTCCGGGCACGACGGTGTCGCCGGGCGCGGCGCTGGACGGCCGGCGCTCGCCCCAGCTGCGCGTCGCGCGCCCGAGGGCATCGCCTGGCGCCGCGGCGGCCGCCTCGGGCGCCTCGCGGGACAGCACGGCCACGGCACCCGCGCCCCAGACGGCCGCGAGCAGGTACCCGCCGATGACGTCGCTTGGCAGGTGCCAGGCGAGCGTCAGCAGCGACAGGCCGACGGCGACGGTGAACACGCCGCCGACGGCGGCCACCGCGGGACGCCAGCGTCGGGGAGCGACCAGCAGCGCGCAGAGTGTCATCGACATCACCGCGGTGGAGTGACCGCTCGGCCAGGAGGCGCCCGGGACCTGGTGGTGGGCGTCGATGTAGTCATGCGCGACCGCGAGGATCGGCTTGAGCGCCTCCGCGCTCAGCGTGGCGCCAACGATCACCACCGGGACCGCGAGCACCAGCCGCCGCCGGCCGCGGTGCCAGGCGACGGCCATCGCGACGAGCGCGAACAAGGCGCACGAAAGCGGTGTGACGAGCGCGAGCATCGCGCTGGCGAGCGCGTCGACATGACCGTGGTCGAGGCTGATGAAGCCGCGCAGCGCAGCCGCGTCGCGCAGCCGCGCGGCCGGCACGTGGGCGAGCACGAGCCAGCTGAACATGAATCCGAGCGCGCAGAGCGCGGCGGACCAGAGGGCCAGCCGTCGGCGGCGATCCGCCGTCGTCACGGTCGTATGCCCGGCGGGCTCCATCTCACAGAGGCTAGTGCGCCGGTCCGAGCGATTCGACCAACATTCGATCAAGGCCGTGCGCAGGGGCGGTGGCCGGGCGGCGGCCAGGGGCCCCCAGGCCGGCCGAGACGCGGCTCGGCGCGGAGGGCCGGCGGCGGTTCTCGGGGCTGCGATCGCGCCGCCGGCGCGGTGGTCGTTCCTGAGAGACGAAATGCCGTCGGTGGGCGTGCTCAGCCGAACGCGAGGACGAGCACAGCGCTCGCGAGCAGCCCGGCACCCCGAGCCAACGCGACGCCCACGGGCTGCGCGCCCGAGGCGGCGGCGCGAGCGCCGGGCCCGCCGACCGGGAACGGCTTACGCGCGAGCGCGGTGAGCGCCTGGGCGGTCACCCACACAGGCGTCTGAACGCTCGTGCGCGAGTAGTGCACGCTGCCGTCCGGTCCGACGAGCGTCTGCAGGTAGCCGAGCGGCGAGCGCGCGCCGGCCCGCCCGACCGCGTTCGGGTCCAGGCCGGCGGCGACGAGGGCCTGAATCGCCCACGCGGTCGATTGCGCGTCAGAGCTCGCGCCGGCGCCGAGGGACCAGCCGCCGTCGGCATCCTCGGAGCCGCGCAGGTAGCGCACGGCGCGCGCCACGACGGGATCGGAACCGCCGAGCGAGTCGACGACCCCCTGGAGCGCGGCGGCGGTGTCGTCGGCGTCGCTGGGCGCGCCGCGCTGGGCGAAGCTGAAGCCGCCGTCCGTGTTCTGCTGGCGCGACAGCCAACGGCCGGCGGCCTGCACCGCCGCTGCCCGCGCAGCGATCGCGCGCAGCGCGAAGATCGCAAACGCCGTTGTGTTGACCTGCTCGCCGAACGAGCCGTCGCCGCGGCGCCCGGCGAGCAGTGTGGCGAGCAGGCTCGGCCCGGGAAAGGAGCCGATCGGTGCGTTCGCGGCGTGCAGGGCGAGGATCGTGCGCTCGTCGTCGCCGAGGCCGCTCAGCTGCGCGGCGCCCGAGCGCAGCGCGTCGAGCACCGAGTGGCCGTTGCGCCTGACCGCTCTCGGATCGGTGCCCGCCGCGGCGAGGCCGATCGCCGCCCAGGCCGTGTACAGCTCGGCGCTCGACTGGCCCGGCGCCGCGCCGAAACCGCCGTCGGCGTTCTGGGCGCGGCGCAGGTAGGCGACCTCCGGCGCCACGAGGGCACCCGGCGCCGCGCCGCGCGCGACCGGCGCGACAGTGCTCGCTCTCGCGAGCGCACCGCCGCCGGCGTTCGCGAGCGTCAGTGTCCCGCCGAGCACGGCGATGGCCAGGCCGATCTGGCCCGCGGGACTCCAACGCACCTCGAGTCGCGCGCGCACACGCAGCAGCATGCGCACCAGCGCCGGGCCGAAGGCGAAGGCGAAGACGAAGCTCGCCACGACGTGCGTGACGCTGAACGTGAACGCCTGCGCGACGACGAGCGAGTACCCGGCGAACGAGCGAGCGCCGGTGCCGGTCCAGGTGTAGACGTCGATGATCGCCTCGAACCCTGCGGCCGCGAGAGCGCAAGCGAGGGCGAGACCAACGCGGCCGAGGCGCCGACCCGTCGCTCGGGCGAGCATCGCGCCGGCGACGCCGACGAGGCCCCAGGCGAGCATCTGCCATGGCGTCCACGGCCCCTGGCCAAGCTCGAGGTTGGAGGCGAGCGCCGCGAACGCGCCGACGGCGAACCCGGACGGCGCACCGAACGTGTAGCCGGCGATAAGCACGATCGCCGTCGTGGGCTTGACGTCGGGCAGCGCGGCGAACGCGTCGCGGCCGAGCGCCGCCAGCGCAGCGAGCGTGGCCACGACCGCCACGACCTTCGCCGGCGGCCGCGTGCGCTCGTACCACCCCAGCCCGCCGGCCACGCCGACGGCCACAAGCAGGAAGGACGCGAGCTGCCAGGTCATCGATGCACCTCCTCGATCTCACGCGCCGTCCGCGCCGCGAGCAGCGCGGCGCCCTCCTCGGGACGCAGCGCTCCCCCGGCGCCGCCAAGCACGCGCGCGGTCTCCGTGGCGAAGTACCACCCACCGGTCAGCACGGCCTGGGCGTCCCCGTCGGCGATCACCCGCCCGGCGGCGAGCAGCACGACGCGGGCGGCGACCTCGGCGGCGAACTCGGTGTCGTGGGTGGCCACGATCACGGCCACGCCCTCGTCCGCGCGCCGGCGCAGCCAGGCGGCCAGGCGCTCCTTGGCCGCGCGATCCATGCCCCGCGTCGGCTCGTCGAGGCAGATCGCGCATGCCGGCGTGTCGCCGTCGAGCACGACGGCGAGCGCCAAACGCTGGCGCTCGCCGCCCGACAGGTCGCGCGGGTGGCGCTCGGCCAGCGCCGCCAGCCCTTCTTGCTGCAGCGCGGCCGCGCTCGCCTCCTCGGCGACGCGCTCGTGCAGGAAGTAGTCGCCGGGATTCTGCGTCAGCAGCGCGACGCGACCGGCGCATTGCACGCGTCCGCGCGTCGGCTCGAGCAGACCGGCAGCGTGGCGCAGCAGCGTCGACTTGCCGGCGCCGTTTCGGCCCATGAGCGCCACGGTCTCGCCCGCTCGCACTGCGAGCTCGACCCCGCGCAGGATCGCCGGGCCGTCGCGCAGCTCGTGCCAGACGCCGTCGAGTTGCAGAACCGCTCGTTCCTGCGCCGCGCGCTCGCGCCTCAAGGGTCGCCACGGGCGCGACCGTGGTGGCGAGGCGCCGGACTCGGGTACGCGGCGACCGCCGCGCTCGAGGAGGCCGTGGGCACGAAGCATCGAGCGGGCCTGCTTGACGCCGGATGGCGGCGGGCGCAGTCCGGCTTGTGCGAACAACCTCGCCACCGGCGTCTGGAGGGCCGGCGCGTGCGTGCTCGCCCACTCCAGGAAGCCGCCAGGGTCGCGGTCACAAGCGATGGCGCCGTCGGCGAGGACGATCACGCGGTCAGCGGCGGCCAGGCAGCGCTCGAGGCGGTGCTCGACGAGCACGACGGCCGTCTCCCATTCCTCGTTGAGGCGCCGCAGCTGCCAGATGAGCTCGTCGCCGGCCACTGGGTCGAGCTGCGACGTCGGCTCGTCGAGGAGGACGAGCCGCGGGCGCGGTGCGAGCGCGGCGGCGAGCGTGACGCGCTGCAACTCGCCGCCGGACAGATCGTGGGTGGAGCGGTCGAGCAGATGAGCGATCCCGAGCGCGAGGGAGACCTCCTCGACGCTGCGCGCGACGGCGGCCGGCGGATCGCCGAGGTTCTCCAGGGCGAGCGACAACTCGGCGCGCACCGTGCTCATGACGACCTGCGTCTCGGGGTCCTGGAGCACAGTGCCGGCGACGGCGGCGAGCTCGGTCGGCCCGTGCTCGCGCGTATCGAGCCCGTCGACGACCACGTGCCCGGTGAAGGCTCCGCCATGGAAGTGGGGCACGAGGCCGCACGCCGCCCTCAGCAGCGTCGACTTGCCCGATCCCGACAGACCGGCGACCACGATGAACTCCCCGGGCTGCACCTCGAAGCTGACGTCGTGCAGCCCGTCACCACCCGTCGGGTAGCGATACGCGACGTCCTCGAAGGCGAGCACGGTCACGGCTCGATCCCCCGCCGGTCAGCGAACGGCAGCAGCGCGAGCGCGACGATGAGGCCGCTGACCAGCCATGCGCCCGCACCGAGCGGTGCCTCCACCATCGGATAAGCGGTGAACGGCGCGAGGCCGGTGCTCGCCGCCACGAGCGCGGTCGCGAGCACGGCGAGCGCCGCGGCGGCGAACGCGAGGTCGTGGCGCGACCACGGCGGTCGCGGCGCGCGCGGCTGGCTCGCGCGCCCGTAGGCGCGCAACTCGAGGGCGGCGGCGACGTCGATCGAGCGCTCGAGCGCGCCGCCCACTACGGCACGCAGGACGCCCAGGCGGCCGCGCGCACCATGAGCGCCACCGTCGGGCCGGCAGCGTTGCGCCTCGGCAAGCCGGTTCGCGTCTTCGAACAGGAGCGGCACGAGCCGGGTGGCGAGCGTGGCGGTCAGCGCCGAGCGATGCGAGACGCCGCGCAGCGCGCGCAGCAGCTCGTCGGGGTCGACGGCGCAGACGACGAGCGCACCGGCCATCGTCACGACACACAGCCGCAGCGCCATCACGAGGCCGTAGACGAGCGCCTCGGTGGTCAGATCGACCTGGCCGAGCGGTCCCCAGTCGCCGAGGCGCGCGAAGACCGTGAGCCCGTTACGATCGACGAGCAGGTTGACGAGCACCGTGAGGACGATGAGCGGGATCGCGGTCACGCGCAGTGCGCGCCACAGTTGCGGTCCGACCCCGGCGGCCGCGCCGGCGCCCGCCAGCGCGACTGCGACGGCGGCGAGCGCGAGCGGATGCTCGAGCACCAGAGCCGCGGTGGCGAGCGCGATCCCGTAGGCCGCGCCGACCGGCGCGCGGGTGGCATGTAGCGGGCTGGCCAGGCGCCGGTAGGCAAAGCGCCCCCGCCGCGCGGCGAGCCGAGCCGCGGTGGCGCTCATCCGCCCACCGGCACGGCGATTGGCTGCCCGGCGGCGAACGCGACGGCGAAGCGGTTGTGCAGCGTGGCGGCGTCGATCGCGTGCGCGGCGGCGTCCACGCCGGCCGTGTCGGTGCCGGTCACGAGCCAGGTCGGGACTTCGTTCGGGATCGCGTCGGCGGCGACCAACCCGGCGTCGCTCGTCAGGGTGCGCACGACGTGTCCGTCGGGGCCCAGGAGCATGAGCGCGCCGCCGCTCGGGGCGAAGGTGGCGTACACGCCGCTCGTGCCCGGGCCCTGCTGGAGGTAGACCGCGGCGGGGTCGATGCGCAGCGCCTTCCATGGGCCGACGAGCACACGCAGCGTGTCGGGCTCGTCGGTACCCAGCGCCCCGAGCGTCACGACCTGCCCGTTGGCGCTCAGCCGGTTGGCGACGGTCAGGCAGGCATCGTCGTTCGGCGTGGCGCAGTACACGGTGATCGGGTAGCGCTGACCGCCGATCCCATCGGTGAACGGCGCGGGGAAGGAGCCGACGACGGCTGGGATGCTCTCGGTCGCCGAC
This sequence comes from uncultured Solirubrobacterales bacterium, assembly GCA_963819075.1. Taxonomy (GTDB): domain Bacteria; phylum Actinomycetota; class Thermoleophilia; order Solirubrobacterales; family Solirubrobacteraceae; genus CAVQBJ01. The sequence goes on along the minus strand of CAWFUP010000005.1, from coordinate 46,081 downwards.
CAGTCGTGGTGGTCCCACCACACGCGATCTCCGGGATGCAGTGTCGTGGCCGCCGCGCCCATCGGCGCCTGCACGCCGTTGACGTAATAGAACCAGTCGGTCGGGTGCGCGGCGGCCGGAGCGCCGCTCAGCCCGTCGATGCTCTGCACGAACCCGCCGCCGTAGCGCGTGGTCACCGTCGTGTTGCGCAGCAGCAGCTGCATGACGGTTTCCTGGCCGACGAGCTTCGGGGCGGCGTACTGGGCGAGGACCCGCGTCCCGAAGCCGTCGGTAACGGTAAGGCTGACGTTGCTCGGCGTCGTCCCGGCGCCGAGCCCGCACCCGCTCAGCCCGGCGCACAGTGCAAGCGCGGTGGCGATCAGCGCGATGCGTGTCATCGTCGGCAGCTGCCGCTCGCGGTCATCGTGCACCAGAACCACAGCAGGCGGTCTCCGGGGCGAAGCAGCCGCCCGTTGCCGAACGGCCCGCTCGTGTTGGCCGCCCCCGTCGTCCCGGCCCGTCCGTCGACCTCATACTCCCACCCGTTGATGCCGCGATTGGGAAACGCGCCGATCTGGGTTACGAACAGCTGTCCCGCGTCGGCGGGGTTGCGCGAGCAGGACCCGTAGTCGTGCAGCCGGAACGCGGGGCCACCGACGCCGTAGGCGGCGGACAGCGCCGCGAGCGGGGTATTGGCAGCGATCAGGCAGCGCTTGCCGGCCACCGCAACCGCGGTCGCAGCGGCGCCCACGATGCGCGGGCCGAACAGCGGACCACGGGGCCCGACGACGGTCGTCGTGACCGACGCGGCGCTCACGCTGGCGCGCGCCGGCGCGTCGCGGCGCCCGCGCGCGGCGGCCGGCGCCGCGACGAGCGCTCCGGCCACCGCGACACCGAGCAGCTGCGCGAGCCAGCGCCTACTTGACATAGAAGACGATCCGGCTCGTGCCGTGGTAGAGCCCGGACACGCGACCCGCTGCGTCGACCGCCTCGACGTCGAACACGTAGCGGCCCGGGGCGAGGCGGGTCGGCAACAGGTAGCTGAACGTGGGCGACTTGCCAACGCCGAAGAACGGTGCCCGATCGGCCCCGCAGCGCGCCGCGCGGAAGCGCTCGGTGGTCCCGTCGTAGGCCGAGCAGCGACCGTGGTCGTCGCGGGTCAGTCGCGCGCGAACCTCCAGCAGCGCGCCGGGCGCGGTGACGTGGCCGGCGAGACTCCGCGGCGCATCCGCCGCCGAGTAGACATGACTGTTGAGGATGCTGGCTGCGAATGCCGCCAGCGCCGCGGCGGGCGCGCGCGTGACCGAGGTCCCCTGCACGGCGCCGATCGCCGTCGACGTTGCGCTCGTAGTCGTCGTGGTCGTCGTGCCGATGGTCGTGGCCGCCGGTTGCGGTGCCGTCGTGCCGCAGGTGCCGTCGTTGCCGTTGTGAACGCAGACGGTGTAGGAGTCCGACGGCACGGCGTCGGTGGCGGCCGCCTGCACCGTGTAGGTCCCGGTGCTCGGGAATGTGAGCGTGGCCGCCCCGGGAGCGCTGACCTGCGTCGACAGCGATCCGGCCGAGACGGTCACGCCCGGCAGCGCATCAGGGCCGTAGCTCGCGTCGCTGATCGAGCTGACCGGGATCGACACCGGCGTGTTGACCTCGACGGGCACGGCCGCACCCGGCGCGACGCTCGCTCCGTTCGGGGCGCCTTCGACGAGGAATTGGTCGGGCGACGAGGACGTCGGGCAGCCCGGACCGACCGCGTAGCAGGACGCGACGAACACCACGTGGTCTCCAGGCGAAAGCTCCTGGGCGCAGGCGCCGACGCTCGCGTACGCGTTGTCGTACCAGAAGGCCCAGTACGCGTCGGTGCTCGAGCCGAGATCGAGCCCCTCGATCGCATTGAACGACACGCCGATCCCGCTGTCGAACGACACGCCCCAGTCGCCCTGCACGGCATCGTAGAGCGCCCCGCCGGCGCTCGTGCCGCTGCAGTCATCGGCCGGGTTGTTGTCGACGTTGATCGGCGCGGCCGTCGTCGTGACGACCGTCTGCGGCAGCAGTGTCTGGCCGCCCGCGCCCTCCACGCGAACGGTCACCGTTGTCGGCGTCCCGGCTGAGGCAACCGCGGGGAGTACAGCGAGCGCGCAGGACAGAGCGAGAAGCGATGCAGACAGCCGCACCACGAACGGCGCAGGGCGTGTGCGAGTCGACGGCATGAGCCACCCCTTTCCACGAGGGCTTGTTGGGCTTGCAGTCGGAGGCAGGTCTCCTGGCTCCCGGGCCTACCCCTCCGCGCCTTCCCGTCTCACGGTGGCGAGACGGTGGCTGCGTGCGCTGCACGCCGCAGTGGGCTTCCCCGGTCACAGTGGCGGGTCCGCGCCGGATTCGCACCGGCTTCCCTTGGCCACCGACCGTTATGAACGCGCCGATCCTATTCGGTTTGGCGCTGGGCCGCTCGCGGCCTCAGCGTCCGACCTCGGCGAGATCGCTGTCGAGGTCGGCCAGCCGCGATCGCTCCTGGGCGAGGGGTGTGCCGTCGGCGATCAACCGCCGGGCGTGATCGAGGTCGGCCGAGCGACCGACGGCGAGCGCAGCCACGACGCGCCCATCGAGCAGGTACCAGTGAGAGAACTCGCCGTCGGCGATCGAGCCGCGCACGATCTCCTCGTCCCACTCCGACGCCGGGCCGACGTACTCGAGCGACGCCCAGTCGGCGAGATCGGAGAAGAAGTACGGCACCACGTCGTGGGGCACCTCGCGACCGAGCATGTTCAGCGCGGCCGTGCGGCCCTGGGCGGCGGCGACCTCCTCGTGCTCGATGCGCATCACCCGACCGTGCACGACGCTGTAGTACTCGGCCATGTCCCCGGCGGCGAACACGCCGGGCGCGTCGGCCTGCAGGTTGGCGTTCACCCGGACGCCACCGAGCTCGCCGATCGCCAGCCCCGCCTTACGCGCGAGCACCACGTCGGGTTGCGCGCCCACGCCGGCGACGACCACGTCGGCCGGCAGTTCGCGGCCGCTCTCGGTGACGACACGGGTCACTCGCTCGCCGGCTCCCTCCAGCCGCGCCACCTCGTCGGCCGCGATGATCGTGACCCCGTGGCTCTCCAGTGCATCCTGGAAGAAGCGGCCGGCCTCGGGGCCGAAGCCGCGCTCGAGCACGACGTCCTCCAGCATCACCATCGTGCAGTCGTGGCCGAGCGTGGTGAGCGTGGCCGCGACCTCGCAGGCGATGTAGGAGCCGCCGATGAGCACGACGCGCTCGGCCTGCTCGGCGTCGCGACGGATCGAGTCGGCGTTACCGAGCGCGCGCAGGTAGTGGATGCCCTCCAGCTGCGCGCCCTCGACGGCGAGCCGGCGCACCATCGCGCCGGTGGCCACCAGCAGCGATCCGAAGGCGATCTCCTCCTTCGTCGAGAGCGTGGCCGTCCGCGCGTCGAGGTCGAGCGACAGCACCGCCGTGCGCGTGAGCAGCGTGATGTCGCGCTCGTCGTACCAGCCCTCGGGATGCAGCAGCGCATTCTCGCGGCTCTCGCTGCCCTGCAGGTAGCCCTTCGAGCAGGGGGGGCGGTGGTACGGCAGATCGAGCTCTCGCGAGGCGATGACGATCGTGCCGTCGGCTCCCTCATCGCGCAGCGTCTGCGCCGCGGTGACCGAGGCGATGCCGCCGCCGACGAGGAGGTGGTCGACGACCCGGGGCACAGTGGAAGGGTCGCTCATCGCGCCGGATGCTAGTCCCGCGCGAAGGCTGGGCGCCGTCAGATGTACAACGCGCTCACCCGCAGTCCGTGCGCGGTCGCTGAGATGATGAGATCGAGTTCGAGGGCCCCGCCGCCCGCGCGCAGCTCGACGGTGGCGGTGTATCCGTGGGGTGCCCGGAACGTCTGCACGCTCGAGACGAACGACGCATGCGCCGGCCGGGACGCCATCATCGATGGCTTGCCGGCGAAGGAGGCGTACAGCGCGGGAGTGCTCAACGCTCGCAGAACTCGCGCCCATCCGCCGAGCCGCCCGAGGCCCCAGCGTCCGAATGCGGCGCACCAGCGCTGCACAAGCCGCGTCACCGCCGGATCCTCGACCTCGGGTGGTCCGGCCGCGGTCGGATCGCCGGCGTCATTTGCACTCGCCCGCGGCGACGCGGGCCCGGTCGGCCCGGGTCGGCCGCGCGGCGCGAACGAGCGCGAACGGATCGGCTCAGACAACACCGGCGCCGCGGACCTCGGTCTGCTCGTCACGGGGGCTCCCGGCAGCGCGAGCTCGAGCACGGCCGTCCACACGAGCAGGGCAAGCGCGCCGACCGCGAAGATCCGTGACGGAACGGTCACAGGCCTGGCGGGTGACGCACCGACCACGGCGCCCAGGTCGGGATGTAGCCCAGGACCCGCCAGCGGGGCCCGTCCTGATAGCGGTTCGGTCCGACGTCGGTGCCGTTGTGACTCGTGTCCAAGCGGAGGCCGGCGATGACGATGAAGACATGATCGGTGGGGGTCGTGGTCGCGTAGACCGTTACCCAGCGGCCGGGTCCCGGCAGCCCCCAGTCGACATACGATTGAGCCAGGGGGTTTTGCCTGACTATCTCTGACAGTGACCTCACGCCCCCTCGGTACAGCACATAGTTGACCGTGCTGGAGCAGTCCTCGTTGACCGCACCGACCGGGTCCGGATGCCCGGCCGGACCGTAGGGCAGGTCCTGCAGCGCGTTGCCGGCGGCAATCATCGCGACGACGGCCGGAGGAGCGTCAGCCGGAGCGAGCGCGAGGTGGCCGTTATCGGGAGAGAGCACTGCCTGCGGTCCGGCCACGAGCGATGCACCGCTCGTGGCCGCCGTCACGCGTGCCGCCGCGCCGCGGTAGACGGTCGCCCAGTGCTCGACCTCGGCCACATACCAGCCGGCGTGGTTGTAGGCAAAGATCGCAGCGTTGTAGTCGCCGGGCGCGCCCGATGCTCGGAGGTAGTTCGCGGCGCCGAAGATGGCATCGGCAGCGTTCCAACGATCCGGCGGCCCGCTGCCGCTCGCGCTCACGCCGTACCGCGCCCAGGTCGAGGCGAGGAACTGCATCGGCCCCCCCGCGCCGGCTGAGTTCGTGGCGCCCTCTTGGGTGCACGACGGATCGGGGTCGCGGCCGTGGTCGCACTCGACCTTGCCGATTCCCGCGAGGATCGACCAGTCGAGCCCGTAGCGCGCGGCGGCCGCCTCGTACAGACTCAAGAATTGCGTAGGGATATCGCTCAGCGCCTGAGCGGATGGGCTCTCGGTCATCGGCGCAGCCGTCGAGCCGACCCCGCCGAAGGCAACGATCACGATGACCCCGACCACGAGCAAGCCGAACAGCAGCGAGGTCGAGGCGACGATACCGACGATCACGCGGAGGAACGGCAGCGGCGGGGACACGGCGACCGCGGGCCGCCCGGCGACGCTTGAGTATGGGCCGCGCCCGTCTCGCGTCACGATCGCGGATCGGCACCCTGCCCGTCCCGCTCCACGGCACGGGCGGCGAACTGGCGCTCGCGCCGTACGACGACGGACTCGTCGGCCGGGCGCGGCGCGATCGGCCCGGGGCGAGCACGCGGGTCACGGCCGCGGCGCGGCACGGCGAGCCCCTCGGGCGGATCCGAGTCGCCGGCCTCGGCGTCGGAGCCCGACGCAAACACCGGCGCGAGCGCCTGCCCGGCAGCGCGCTGGGGTCGTTCGCCACCTCCGTCCTCGCCGGACGTCCGCTGATCGCTCGCGCCGGCGCGGCGCGCGCCGATGCGCCGGCGGTCGTCGAGCTCATGATCGATCGCGAGGCGCGCGCTGCGTTGCGCTCCCGCCGACAGCTGGGCGTATGCCGCAGGCGCGAGGCCTGCGATCGGAGCGAGCGAGCGGTAGTCGCGGCCGGGGGTGCTGCCGCGCCGTTCGCGCGCGCCGGCCAGCTGCATCTGTTGATCGAGAAAGGCCGCCGTGAGCGGCCCGCCCCCCACCCGGCGCCCGGCGCCCGCGCCCGCGGTGTCGACCGATTCGAGCTCGGCGCGGATGCGGCGAGCTCGGTGCTGCAGTCTCGCCGCGCGGCGAATGTCTCCGGCGCTTCTCGCGAGTTGCTGCTCGCGCTCGACACGCGACAGGCGGTCGTCGCCGGGGGTCGGCTTGTCCTGGCCGTCGGCCGGACCCGCGCGCGACGCACCCAATGTGGGCGGCGGGTCGGCCTCCAGCGGCAAGGCGCTGGCCCGATCGGGTCGACGTTCTTTTCCCCATTGAGCATCGCTGCCGGCCTCGTGGTCGCCGTCGTCGGAGCCCGCCGGCCGCGGCGTCCGCGGCGGGTCGCCGCCATCGCGCGGCGGTCGGCCCCCGCCGGTCGCGTCGAATCCGCTGTCGGGTGGATCGCTGCCCGGCTTGGGCGAGTACGGATCGGGGCGGTGCGGTTGGGGCGGCCGTCGCGGCTCGGGCGGCAGGCGATCCCCGCCGCGGTCGTGCAGGTGCCGCCACAGCTCCCGGCCGTAGACGAGCGTCGCGCCGGCGCGCAGGGCCCGAACCCGCCGCGACGGTCCACTGGGGATCTCCGCGCGCGGCGCATGCAGGTACTCGAGCAGCTGATGCCGGCGCTGAAACGCCGTCCACCACAGACACGTCACGAGCAGCCACTGCGTCCACCAGCCGATCGTGCCGAGACCGTCGACGATGCGCAGGATGAGCAGCAGGATCCCGAGCACGAGCGAGTACAGGAGCTTGGCCGCGAGCGCGCCGAGCAAGCGCGTCGCCCATGTGCGGAACGCGGCGCGGCCGCCCTCGCCGAACGCAGGCGCGAGCACGACCGCGGGTGCCAGAAGCAAGTACAGGAGCGTCGCCACCGCGGCGCCGAGCAGGCGGGCGATCACGAAGGCGAGCACGGCGATCATGCCGGCGGCACCGATCACGACGAGCAGGAGTCCGCCGGCGCGAGCGACCGTTCCGCCCTGCGTCCGGAACTCCGCCTCCGAGGCCGTCGGACCGGTGCAGCTCGTCGCGTCGCTCGTGCCACAGAGGACGTGCAGGAGCGAGCCGGTGTCGTTGATCGAGTTGCGGTCGGGGCCGTTCGCCGGCAGGGCGAGGAACAGATCGCCGTTCGTCTGTGCCCGCGCGAGGAGCTCTGCGCTCGTGCGCTGCGACGCGGCCGAGGAGCCTTGGTCTCGGGTCTCGATGGCGCGGGCCGCGGCACGCAGCTGCGGGTCAAGCCGGTCGGCGTGACGGCACCAGTCGACGTTCCCGAACTCGAGGTAGCACCAGGGACCAGCGATCGTGCCGGCGAACAGCTCGCTCGTGCCGGCGGCAAGACTCCCGTCGCCGCCCTGCGGCTCGCCGGCGCTCACCGCGGCGAGGAGGCCGAGGCTCGTCTGGTCGGCCCAGTGCCCAAGCGTGCCGATCGTGCCCAGAGGATCGAGCACGACCCACAGGCCGCAGGCCATCATCACGAACATCACGAGCACCTCGGCGAGCGTCTGCGCGACGCGCCGACGCACGAGTCCCTGGTACAGCGCGAGGATCGACGCGACGGCGAGCGCGAAGGCCATGGCCGGCTGCGTGAGTGTCGCTTGCACCGAGCGTAACGCCGATGCGACGCCGCCCAGCGTCGCGCCGTTGAGCAGATCGAGCGTGTAGCACCACTCGACACCGACGAGCAACGCGTGCACGATCCACAACAGTGCGGTCCATATCGGGACCAGCACGAAGTCCTGGATGCAGACGTCCAGCACGTTCTCGGTCACGCCGAGGGCACCGGTGTTGATGTGGACGTCGAACGCATAGTTGCCGGTCGGAGCGGCCGCGGCGACGAAGCTCGAGGTCGCGCAGTTCGCCTGGGCGGCGGCGGAGAGGCTGCTCGCAACCGAGGGCTCGCGGCACAGCACGCTGCCGAGGCCGTTCTCGGTGAGCGGGTCGCCGCCGCTCTGCGGTGACGAGGCCGACGCGTCCGCAGTGGCGGGCGTGGACGTCGCGCCGGTGGTGGCCCCGGGTACGTCGCTGGCCGCGGGCGGCGCGACGGGGGTGGTCGCCGGGACCGCGCCGGCGACCGGCGCGCTAACGACGCCGAGCGCCGCGTCGGGGGCACACCCGACTACGGCGACAGCGATCGCAACGGCGCCGAGCACGCGCACCGAGCCGAGCCCGCGCAGCGGTGTCACGACGAGCTGCCGGCCGCGCGTGGCGGCGTGGTCGAGAGGGCGCGCAGCAGCGCGGGAACCACGAGCTCGACCTGGATCGCCGCGACACGGCCGGTGTGGTCGCGGAACAGGCAACGCCCGGCGTCGAAGTCGAGCAGTCGCTGCACGAACTGGCGGTCATCGGGATCGAGCCCGAGCAGGCCGAGCCCGCGACGCGCCTCGGCCTCCGAGCGCATGCCGAATACGAACGTCGCACCGAGGAGGTTCTCGAGCGACTCGCGGTCGCCCACGACCATGTCGGTGACGAGCTGGGTGCTGATGATCGGCACGGCCAGCTCGGAGCGGCCCATGCGCTGCAGGGCGGCGAGCAGCGTGCGTCCGACGGGATCCTTCAGCAACCTCCATCCCTCGTCGAAGGAGAACAGCTTCAGCCGCTCTCGCTCGCGGCTCATCAGCTGCATCGCGAACATCGCGATGAGGCGCACGATCTGCTCGCCGACCCGTTCGACCTGCGAGTACTCGGCTCGAGCGGTGCCGGGCTCCGGGCTCGGCAGATCGCGAATCGGCAGGTAGGTGACCTGGCGATGTCCCGCGGGTGGCGGTGGGACGTCGGGATCGGCGAATCCGAGCTGGGTCAGGCCAGCGTGCGCGTAGACCTCGAGGGTCTTAGCCACCTGGGCGTCGATCTCGTCGCCGGCGCGCAGGGCACCGACGACCTCGAGGCAGGTCGGTCCGCCGCTGCGCCGGATGACCGCGTCGACCGCCTTCACGACTGCCGTCTCCCACGCGGGATCCGCGCGCGCGGGCAGCAGATCGCGCAGGAAGGACACCGTCGCGTCCTGGCGCAGATGCTCGGGCGCCACCCGCAGCGGATCGAGGACGCCGCGGAGGGCCGGGTCGGGACGCAGCGTGATCACCTCCGCGTGCGGAGCGACCTCGTCGAGCAGGTGAAAGCGGTGATCGCCCTTCGGGTCGCAGTCGACGATCCGCGCTCCGAGCAGGAAGCCCTCGTACTTCAGCTTCTGGTCGAGGGTCGTCTTGCCCGTCCCGAGTGCGCCGACGCTCAACACCGCCGTGTTGCGGTTCCGGTCGGACCCTTCGCGGAGGTTGAAGCGCACGGGCAGCCGGGACCCCGAAAGGGTGTGGCCGAGATAGAAGCCGCGACGCGATCCGGCGGCATGGGTGGCGATCGGGACCATCGCCGCAACCTGTTCGGGCGTGAGCGTGTCGTCGTACCCGAGCACCCGCGTTCGCTGCCCGGGAAGGTGCTGGCAGAAGAGCTCGAGCTGGTCGCCGAGCGGCCGATGCAGACGCACCTCACCATACGCACGCCGGCACATCTCGACGCGCTGCTCGAGCTCCGCCGCATCGCGCGCCGCTACGGCCAGGGCCAGCGTGGCCCGCAGGAGCGGTGGGCGACTCGTCGACTGCAGGTAGCCGAGGAGGTCTCGAGCCTGCTGTGTGCGTTCGTACCCCTGATCCGAGACGCCCTGGTCGCCATCGGATTCGGCGCGCACGATCTGGTCGGCGTCCTGGATGCGACGGCGAGCCACCCGGACGGCGAGCTCGTTGGGTAGGTAGCGGGCGTTCAGTGTGACGTCGACGGCAAACGGCAGGCTCTCGAGCGGCGCGAACATGAGCTCCACGCGGGGTCCGGGGAACGTGGCGCGCTCGGGGAGCGCCCCGGCGACGAGGTGGGCCTGCCAGCTGCGTCCGAGCTCGGACTCGATGGCCAGGCAGCGGCTGCGGTGCTCGACGAAGCTGTTCATCCAGCGCATCACGTCGGCGTGCAGGGGGCTGAGCACCGCCTCGCCGTTGCGCTCGAAGACGAGCGCCTGCGGCTCGTGCAGGCCGTCGACGTCCGGCTCGCCGAGCGCGCGACAGAAGGCGCGGCGGATGAGCCACTGCAGTTCCGGCGCCCGGGCGGGACGCGCATCGACGAAGTCGAGCAGGCGCGCATGTGCCTCGTCGGCGGCAACGCGCACGCTCTCGAGCTCATGGAGCGCGATCGCCCCGGGGTCCCGTCCTTGAAGCCGTGGCGCAGCGCCGCGAGCCACTGCTCGGGCGGGCGCTCGATCGCTCGCGAGACCGTGGTCGCCACGTCTCGGCGCGGAGGCGACAAGCTCACCGCGATGTACACACGCGGCTCGACCGGCTGGCGCGCCCGGAGGTGTCCGACGTGGCCGGCGAGGTATCGCTCACCCACGCGCCGTCGATGCTCCGCCGAGCTCGCGCGTCATCTCTCGCTCGTAGCGATCCACGGCCCACGCGCGGCTGACGCGCAGGATCTGCACGTCGGCTCCGAGCGCCTCGATCGCGCCGAGCAGCGAGAGGAAGAGCTCGCGCTTGCCGCTCGGCGGCAACCCGGAATAGGCCCGCGTCGCGATGGCGAAGACCGCCCACGGGTCGGCGAGATCGCGGGCGAACACACAGTGTCCGTACGTGAACGTGATCGGCGGTCTCACCGCAGGCGTCCCCTGAGGCGCCGGCTGCGTCGCCGGCGCGTCGCAGCCGGCCGCACGCGCAGCCGTGTACCGGCGCCGAGCGCAACGACGCGACGTCTCGGAAGATCGCCGAGTCCGGGGAGCTCGGCCAGCGTCACCTGCGGGCGCCGCAGCAGCCGCGCGAGCGGGACCCATCGAGCATCGCGGCATTCGTGCGCCGCGCTGACCATCACCGCCCCCGGGCCAACGAACGCGAACGGACGCCAGCGACCGTCGGATCCATCCGGGAGCATGACGAGGTCATCCGGCCACCACCGGGTGCCCGGCGCCGATGCCGGGCGCAGGCCGCTTAGCCACCTCGGCCCGACGCGATAGCGCGCGAGCGCACGGGCGGCGACGTGGAACGGACGCCCCTCGATGCGGACGACCGAGAGGAGCGCGGCAAGCGCCACGGGCACGGCCACGTCGCGCAGGTACCACGGCACGACCGAGGCGATGACGGCGACCACCGGCAGGGTCGACACGAGCGCGCAGGCGAGGACGAGGACGATGCAGTAGACCGCGCCGCGCATCGGTATCCCCCCCGGGGGGAGGCGCAGCCGATCGACGCGGTACACGCGGCGCTCGAGCTCGAACACGCTGCGGTAGGAGCGGATCTCCACGCGGGAGTGAGGTGCGGCGCCGCTCGCCACCGCAGCTAGGACCCGAAGAGCGACGAGACGGTGTCCTGCAGCAGGTTCACCCCAGCGGGAGTGGCGAGCAGCACGGCCACCAACCCGACCGCGAAGACGCCCGCTGCCTCCTTGAAGTCACGGCGGAACGAGAGCACGACGGCGGCAACGGCAAAGCCGAGCCCGATCAGGCTCATCGCCACCTGACGTCCGGTCGTTCCCGCCTTGCTCGCGGCCGCCTCCAGCGACGTGCCCGGCGAAGCCGTGACCGACGCACCACCCGTCGCCGAGGTGGGAGCTAGCGTCGCGGCGTCCGAGGTGGCCGGCGTGGCGATGATCCCACCCGCGCAGGCGAGCGTAATGAGCAAGACGAAACAGGTGAGCCTGGCACGAGTGGTGACGCGGTGCATCGGAAGACCTCCTGGGGCATGACGAGTGGTGAGCAAGGCGACGGCGGGTGAGTCAGGCATCCGGGTTGACCTCGATCGCGGACACCTCCCAACGGGACTGGTCGCGCGCGACGGCAATCTCGTAGGCGAGCGAGTACTGCACTCCGCGGTCGTCGCTCGCGACGACCTGAGCGACCACGGATTCGTCGGCGCTCGACCAGCGCAAGGACGCCACGTCGTCGATAACGAGCGGCTGCGCCGGGTAGGAGATCCGCGCATTCGGCGTCAGGTCGGCCGCGAGGTTGGAGCCCGCGTCGGCGAGGTAGTTGCGCAGGGCGCGCGTGACGACGATCGAGAGCGTGGCATCGCCGAGCTGCGGGAGGCTCGCCGACGCCTCGTCGAACGACCCCGTGGCCGGCGGACCGACGAACGCTGGGTAGCCCCCGAGCGCCAGGCCGCCGGCGCCGTTGCGCACCACGGGCACGGCGAGGTACTCCAGCCCGGCCGCGTCGGTGGCGACCGCGACCGTGTAGACCTCCTCGCCCGCCGGCCCCGAGCGCGATTGCACGACGTCGGTCCACAACACCTGCTCGCTGACGTTCGCCGGTGGGACGAGGCCGGCGTCGGGATCGACGCCGCTTCCGGTGAACGGCGCAAGTCCTTGCTGGTGGAGCGCCGGGGCCGCGGCGTTCCAGGTGAGGTATCGCCGTGCGAAGAGGGCCGCGAAGCCCTCGGCCGCGAGGTGCTCCGCTGCCACCGGAGCCCGCGTCGGCACTGACCTCGGCGGGGCGATCGCCACCCGCATCGCGGCAGCGCACCCGCTCAGGGCCACCGCGGCGACGAGGAGCCGGCCGACGCGCCGGCCCAGCCGCACGACCCACATCGGCCGGGTCGAGATCCTGACCGCGGCGTCGCTCACCGCGGACCCCGCTCGAACCCGAACTGCGTCATCGGTGTGGGCGGTGACGGCGGTGCCGGTGCCGCCGGCGGCGGTGTCGGTGCGGCCGGCAGCGGTACCGACGCCGGTGTCCCGGCCGCCGACAGCGCCGTGCTCGTCGGAGGATCGTTGCGACCAGCGAATCGCGGCAGGTCCGCAGGATGCATGTTCCCTTCAGTTGGCGTGGCGACGGCGACGGCGACCGGCGGCTCCCGCCGTGCTGAGGCCCGACGCACACGGATCGGGCGCCGCGCAGGGTGATGGCCGTGCGCTGCGGCGACGTCGGTCGGCGCCGGGATCTGACGAGGCCTGGCGCGAGCCACGAGCCGAGCGGAGCCGAGTTGGACAGTCGGCGTCGGCGGGACCGAGGCACTCGCGAGCGGACTCGAGCGTCGCTGGTCGGGCGACCGACGCTGCGCGGACCGGTCGCCATACGCAGTGAATGCCACCAACGCGGCGAGCACGGCTGATGCGAGCCCAGCCGCGGCCGTGCGAGCGCGTGTCGACCTCACTCGAATGGCCGGCGCGTCATCATCGCCGACTCCCCCGGCAAGGAAGGCGTCCGCGTCGTAGATGCGATAGGCGGCGCGCGGTCGTGAGGCGACGAGGCTCATGCTCCAGCGCTCCCAGCACCGCGCACGGCGGGGCGCTCCGGCCTGGCCGGAGCGCCCCGTCCGCGCACGATGAGCGAGGCGGACACGGGCGCGCCACCGCCGTGGGCGCTGCGCCTCGACAGACGCACCGATGAGGGAAGGGTGTTCGTCATGGGCGGGTCTGGCCCACCCCTCCGACCGTGCCCGCGTGAGCGGGACAGGCCGCCGGGAGCGACCCGCTGTTCAGACCCGACGCGAAGGCGGTGGCGGCGCGAAGATGCTGCGCGGCCACAGCCGCCGCGCACGCACGACGTTGATCTCAGCGGCGAGGACGAGGATGCGTCCCCCGAGGTACAGGACGGCGAGCAGTCCGAGCACGAGGCCGACGTCGCCGTACAGCGCCGTCTGATGGGCCACCCGCTTGGCCCACAGGCCGCCGAGGTGCTGCACGATCTGCCACGCGAGGGCGCCGGCGAGCACGCCGGGGATGAGGTCGGCGAGATCGACCTCGGCCGCGCTGAGCAGCGTGAAGGCGGCAAGGAAGAGCGCGACATTCGCGGCGAATGCGACGGCAATGGCGCCTAGGTCGGTGAGCAGGCCGTGTCCCACCGCCGTGACGAAGCCGGCGGCCACGCTCGAGAGCACGCTCAGCACCGCGAGCACAAGCAGGAGCGCGATCCCGCGCAGGCGTGTCTTCAGGAAGTCCGGCCGCTCCGGGCGCGGGATCTCCCACACGCGGTTGAGCGCGGTCTGCGTCGCGTTCGTGATCGCCATGCCCGCGAGCAGCGACGCGCCGACGCCGATCACGAGTGCGATCGGACTTCCCGTCAGGGCGTTCGTGGTCAACGGCGCCTTCAGGAGCGGGATCTGGCCGAGCGCCCCGTCGATAACGCGGGTCTGCTGCGCCTTGTCCCCATTGATGACGAATCCGAGCACGGTCACGAACACGAGCAGCAGCGGGAAGATCGAGATGAACCCGTAGTAGGCGATGAGCGCCGACAGCGAGCTCCCCTCATCGTCGTTGAACTTCTTGAACACCGCGACGACGAACGCGAGGCGTCGATGTCGCTGCTGATACTCGTCGAGCGCGTGCAATCGATCGTCGAGGGACCGGCGACCCGTTGGCTCCGTCGCCGGGGCGGGCCGCAATTGGGAGGGGGGGCGTTGTGCCCGTCGTGACGACATAGTGCTGGTGTCTACCCGAACCGGCTCCTCCACACCAGTCCCGGAACGTCATCGATCGTTCGCTCGAGGCATCGGTCCGGGCGCGAGCGATCCGGCCGAGGCCGTCGCCCGCGTCGCGATTGCGCGGCGGGATCTCCTGCTGAGGGTGCATCGACACCGGCTCCGCACCGAGGACTTGGAGGACTGCTATTCGCAGGCCACGCTCGAGCTGATGCAACGGGCACGTTCGGGGACGCCGTTCGCCAACCACAGCCATATCGCCGCGGCGATCGAGCAACGGCTCCTGAGCCGTATCCACGACCGGCGCCGCGCACTCGGCGGACGCAGCCCGATGGAGGCCGCGCTCGGGCAGGCGGCGGCGCTCGAACCCCCCGACGGCGCGTCCGGCCAACTCGCGGACCCCGGCCCCGGGGTGCACGACCAAGTGGCCACCCGCAGCGAGCTCGCCGTCCTGCGGGAGATCGCGCGTGAGCTCACACCCGACATGCGCCTGGTCATCGCGCATCAGGCGGGCATGGGGACGGAGTGCGCCGAATTCTGCCGCCAGTACGGGTGGTCGCCGGAGAAGTTCCGCAAGGTGGCGCAGCGTGCCCGTCAGCGCCTTCTCGGCCTGTCGCGCGAATACGCCAGCGGCGCGCGCTGCCACCGCTTGGAGCCGGACCTCCTTGCCTACGTGTCCGGCGTCGCGGATGACGAACAGCACGCGCGTATCGCCGCCCATCTCGGCAACTGCACGGCCTGCCGTCGACGGGCGCGCGATCTGCGGGCGGCCGAGCGCCGCTTGCTCGGCCTGCTGCCGGGAGGGCTGCAGCCGGCACCCACGAGTGTCACCGCGGCGGCTGCGGGTTCGACAGCGAGTGGCGTGGGCGCGGCCGGCGGCGGTGCCATCGCCTGGGGTGGGCCGGGCGTGCTCGGAGTGAAGCTCGGCGTAGCCGCCGTGTGCCTTGCGAGTCTCGCCGGCAGCGGCCTCGCCCTCTGTCGTGGCGGGCCGTTCGGGGCGGCACTCTCGGACCACCGCGCGCCGCAACGAATCGTTCGCGGGGGTCCGCGGCCGCGCGAGTCCGTCGCCGCTCGTCGTGCTGCGTCGGCGAGCGGGGACAGCGTGACGGCACAGGACGGCGGCGTCACCCGTGTCGTCGTGACGCTCCCTGGGCGCCGTGCGTCGAGCTCCGTCGCGGCGTGGCCGTCGCCGCCGACCGGCGTCGATCCGGCCACGCGCGAGTTCGGGTTCTCCGCCCTGGCCTCGGCGACGCTCGCTCGCGGGCGTCGGCCGCGCGCACATCGCGAGACACGGCTGGCCATCCCGGCCGGGCAGGGGGCGAGGCACGATCGACGGGGGCATCGCCGCGCGCCGCGCATCGTACTCGCCGCTCCGGCCACGCGGGACGCGCCGCTTGGAGGGCCGGCGGCGGCCGGGTCGGTATCCCGGCCCCCGACCGGGGCGACTCCCCGGGTCTCGCCTCCCGCTCCGGCACCTGCGGCACCAAGTCGCGAGTTCGGGTTCGAGCCCGGCTGAGCGGGCGCGCGGCCGGGACACCCGAGCACACGTCGCACCGAACGCCCGCGCGCGCCTCGCCCCGAAGACCCCCACCACAGGTACTTGCGCCCGCAACGACCACCCTCTATACTTGCTTACGTTTCGTAACCTCGTTTGGAGTCGTTATCCCATGAATACGTCAGAAACCCTGAGATTGATTGCCCTCGACGACGCCGTGGTGTTCCCGAACATGGGCATCACGCTCACGGTCGACGTTGGGGACGACGAGCGGGTCGTGCTCGTCCCGCGCCACGACAACGAATACATCGAGGTCGGCATCGTGGCCGATGTCTCCGAGCACGTCCGCCTTCCCGGCGGCGGCCGGGCGGTCACGCTGAACGGCCTCCACCGCGCGCTCATCGGCGCGGCCCAGACCGGCCCCGGCGGCGAGCTGCGTGCCGAGGTCGAGGAGAAGCCCGACGACGTGCCCGTCGACGGGCGGACCCGCAACCTGGAGCGCGAGTACCGCGCGGTCGTCGAGGAGATCCTCGAGCTGCGGGGCGACGACGGACGCGTCGCAGCCTTCCTGCGCGCGATCGTCGAGCCCGGCGCACTCGCCGACTCATCGGGCTACTCCCCGGACCTGACCTTCGAGCAGAAGGTCGAGCTCCTGCGCACGGTCGACGTGACCGAGCGCCTCGAGCTCGCCGTCAAGCTGCAGCGCGAGCGCCTGGCCGAATTGCAGGTGCGCAGGCGCATCCGCGAGGACGTCCAGGAAGGTGCCGAGAAGCAGCAGCGCGAGTACTTCCTGCGCAAGCAGATGGAGTCGATCCGCAAGGAGCTCGACGAGGACGACGCGTCGGTCGCCGAGGAGTACCGCACGAAGATCGAAGAGGCCGAGATGCCCGAGGCCGTGCACGAGCAGGCCGTCAAGGAGCTCGGGCGTCTCGAGCGCATGGGCGAGCAGTCGGGCGAGTCGAGCATGATCCGCACCTACCTCGACTGGCTCATCGCGCTGCCCTGGAACAACCACTCCGAGGAGCGCCTGGATCCGGTCGCCGCGCGCGAGGTGCTGGACGCCGACCACGCCGGTCTCGACGATGTCAAGGACCGCATCACCGAGTACCTGGCCGTGCGCAAGCTGCGCCAGGACCGCAACATCGAGGCGGACCCGAAGTCCGGCGCGATCCTGACGCTCATCGGACCGCCCGGCACCGGCAAGACCTCGATCGGCGAGTCGATCGCCCGGGCCACCGGGCGCGAGTTCGTGCGCATGTCGCTCGGCGGCGTGCGTGACGAGGCCGAGATCCGCGGTCACCGGCGCACATACATCGGCGCGCTCCCGGGCCGCCTCGTGCGCGCGCTCCGTGACGCCGGGACGATGAACCCGGTGATCCTGCTCGACGAGGTCGATAAGGTCGGCGCCGACTGGCGCGGGGACCCGAGCGCAGCATTGCTCGAGGTGCTCGACCCGGCGCAGAATCACAGCTTCCGCGATCACTATCTCGACGTGGAGCTCGACCTGTCCCAGGTGATGTTCCTGGCCACGGCCAACGTCGCGGACACGATCCCGGGTCCGCTGCTCGACCGCATGGAGGTCATCCGCTTCGACGGCTACACGAGCCGCGAGAAGCTCGCGATCGCCAAGGGCTACCTGTGGCCGCGCCAGCGCGACCGCAACGGCCTGCGCGAGGACGAGGTCCAGATCAGCGACGAGGTCCTGTCGACGGTCGTCACCGAGTACACCCACGAGGCCGGCGTGCGCAACCTCGAGCGCGAGCTCGGGACCATCCTGCGCAAGACGGCGACGCGGATCGCCTCCGAGAAGGCGACGCCCCCGGTCGAGATCGAGCTCGACACGGTCCGTGACGCGCTCGGACGCCAGAAGTTCTTCCAGGAGTCAGCGGTGCGAACCGCTGTCCCGGGAGTGGCGACCGGCCTCGCGGTGACCGGAGCGGGCGGCGACGTGCTGTTCGTCGAGGCCACCATGATGAAGGCCCACCCGCCCTCGAGCGGCCTCGTGCTCACCGGCCAGCTCGGCGATGTCATGAAGGAGTCCGCGCGGATCGCGCTGTCCTACGTGCGCGGCCATGCGGGCGAACTGGGCATCGACGAGCACGTGTTCGAGGACCACGAGTTCCACGTGCACGTGCCGGCCGGGGCGATCCCGAAGGACGGCCCGAGCGCCGGCATCACGATGGTGACTGCCCTCGCGTCGCTGCTGACCGGTCGCCCGGTCAAGCACACCGTCGGCATGACCGGCGAGGTCACGCTGCAGGGACGCGTGCTGCCGATCGGTGGTCTCAAGCAGAAGGCGCTCGCGGCGCATGCCGCGGGGCTGACTGACGTGATCGTCCCGGAGCGCAATCGCGGCGACATAGATGAGATCCCCGAGGAGGTGCGCGAGAAGATGGCCTTCCACCCGGTGATGACCGTGCAGGAGGTTCTCGACCGCGCGCTGGAGCCGGCTCGCGATGTCGCGCTGTCGTAGATGTGAGCCAGTGCCGGAGGAGGTCCGCGTCACCGCGGACCTCCTCGAGCGGCGCTGGCAGCTGTCGATCCTCTACGCCGCGACGTCCGGCGCACTGCGCTTCAACGAGTTCGCGGAGGCCGTGAGCGGGATCTCGGCGCGTATGCTGAGCGAGCGCCTGCGCGACCTCGAGCAGGCGGGCCTGATCGAGCGCATGGTCATCCCCACCTCTCCCCCGCAGGTCGAGTACCACCTCACCGTGCGGGGGCGTCGCCTGCGCCCCGTGCTCGAGGCGATGCACGCTTACGCGATCGGACCCCGGGGCTAACCCACTCGTGTCGATCGACGACACGGTCACACCGTGGAGCAGCGAAGACGAGGACCTCGAGCGTCAGCAGAGCGCAGCGGCTCACGGGCGCCAGCTGCGCAACGGGATCATCTCGCTGTTCCTGCTCGGCGCGCTCGTCGTCGGACTCCTGCTCGCGATCCCGGGGCTCGACGGCGTCGAGCGCGCACTGCGCCGCGTCGAGGTCGGCACCGTCCTCGGCGCGATCGGCCTGGAGTTCCTGTCGTGCATGGGCTATGTCGCCGTCTTCCAGCTCGTGTTCGCCCGCGCGCCGCGCCGCTTCGCGGCGCGCCTGGCCTGGACCGAGATGGCCTTCGGCTCGGCGCTTTCCGTCGGCGGCGCCGGCAGCCTGGCGATCGGCGCGTGGGTGCTGCACACGCGCGGCGTCCCGACCGATCGCATCGCCCGACGCTCCGCCGTGCTCTTCATGCTGACGAGCGCGATCAACATCATCGTGCTCGTCGTGGCCGGCGTGGCGCTCGGCCTCGGACTCGTTCCCGGCACGACCAACTGGCTGCTCAGCTGGCTGCCCGCCGCCGTCGGCGCGAGCGTGTTCGTGCTCTTCCTGTGCATCCCGGCCTGGTCGCGCTGGTTCCTGCGCGACCGCGAGCCGCGCAAGCGCATCACGAAGATCTTCATCGGCTTCGCCGAGAGCATCACCGACACGCGCCAGATGCTCGTCACCGCCGACTGGCGACTGCTCGGCGGCTACCTATACCTGCTCGCCGACATCGCCGTGCTCTACGTCTGCCTGGACGCCGTCGGCGTCGACCTGCCGCTCGCCTCCGTCGTCGTCGCGTACCAGGTCGGCTACCTGACCAACATCATCCCCGTGCCGGGGGGCATCGGCGTGCTCGAGACCGGCCTCGTCGGGATGCTCGTGCTCTTCGGGGCGCCCGCCGCGCCGGCCGCCGCCGGCGTGCTCATCTACCACGCGATCGCGCTCTGGGTGACGACCGCGTTCGGCACGGTCGCCTTCCTCCTGCTGCGGCGCACGATCGGCCAGCCCCTCACCCCGCTCCCGCTGCCCGAGCCCCGCTCCCGCCGCCGCACCCGCCGCCGCGAGCGCCGCGCACGCGAGCGGACCTGACGGCCCGCTCCCCGTCGGCTCAGGCGACGGCCGCGGCCGCCTCGGGCTCACGCGCCTGCGGACAACCGGCCGCGTCGAGCGGCGCGGCCACGATTTGCCCGCCCTCGCACGTCTCGGCACGCACGACCCGGCGCGGCGCGTTGGTGACACCGATCGCAGCGGTCACGCCACCGACGGCGACAAGCACGGCGGCGATGCCCAGCCCGAGGTGAAAGCTCGACACCGATGCGCTGTTGGCCGCGTCGGCGATGGCGCGCGCCGTGCTCGGCGGCAGGCCGCTCACGTCGGGCCGCCCGAGCGGCAGCCGCTTGGCCGCCTCGACGACCGATTGGCCGCGCGGTCCGAGCGGGTACCCGACGACGTTCGCGTCGAGCGACGACGCGAAGCGACCCGCGACGACGGCGCCGATCGCCGAAACGCCGAGCAGCCCGGCCACTCGCGCCACGGCATTGTTGACCGCCGAGCCGATCCCGGCCTGTTGCACCTCGACGCCGGCGAGCACCGCGGCGGTGAGCGGCGCCACGGTCATCGCCAGCCCGACCGAGAAGCACAGCAGCGCCGGGAGGACGTCGGTGACGTAGTTCACGCGCACGCCGATGCGCAGGAAGAGCGCGAGGCCGCACGCGGCCAGCAGCGGCCCGGCGCCCATGAACAGCCGCGGCCCATGGCGATCGGCGAGCGCGCCGAAGCGGCGCGACAGCGCGAACATGACAAGGGTCGTCGGAAGCGTGGCCAGCCCGCTCTGCAGCGCCGTGTAGCCGGCGACCTGCTGCAGGAACAGCGCCAGGAAGAAGAACACGACGGCCAGGCCGGCGTACAACGTGAGCGTCTCGAGATTGCCGATCGCGAAGTTGCGGGTCGCGAACAGCCCGAGCGGCAGCATCGGGTCCGCGGTGCGGGCCTCGTGCCACACGAACGCCGCGAGCAGCGCGACCCCGCCGATGAGCGGCACGATGACCCCCGGGCTCGACCACCCGAGCACGGGCTGCTCGATGAGCGCGAACACCGGGCCGGCCAGCCCGAGCACCCCGAGCCCCGCGCCGAGCCAGTCCAGCCGCCGCCCGCTCGCTGCGGCCGGCGCCGGCATCATCGCCGCGCGGATGAGCAGGATCGTGGCGACCACGAGCGGTAGGTTGAGCACGAACACCCAGCGCCACGACGCGGCGGTCACCAGGTAGCCGCCGAGCGGAGGGCCGAGCACGGTTGCGATCCCCGCCCACGCGGTCCAGGATCCGATCGCGCGCCCGCGCTCCTCGAGCGGGAACGTCGCCACGATCACGGCGAGCGCGCTCGGAGCGAGCAGCGCCCCGGCCACGCCCTGCACGGCGCGCGCGGCGATGAGCACGCCGATCGTCGGCGCCAGCGCACAGAGCAGCGAGGTCACCCCGAAGCCGGCCGCGCCGAGCGCGAACACCCGGCGCTCTCCGAACAGGTCGCTCAGCGACCCGCCAACGAGGATCAGGGAACCGAGCGTCAGCAGGTAGGCGTTGGACACCCATTGCTGGGCGGCCAGCCCGCCGCCCAGCTGGCGCTGGATGCTCGGCAGCGCGACGCCGACGACCGTCCCATCGAGGAACACGATCGCCGATCCCAGGATGCACGCGAGCAGCGTGAGCTGCCTCGTTCTCGCCGACGCCCGCGTCGCCGCCATGCCTCCACACTACTGTGCGCACGCCGGGCGGCCAACGGCCCGCCCGGCGCGACAACCGGTTAGCTGGATGCCGCCGGGCGCCCGTCGCCGGGCAGCGGCGGCCACAGCTGAGCGCGGCGCACGAGCGTCAGCCGGCGCACATCGGGCCGCCCCGATGCCGGGGTCGACCGGCGAGGTTCGCTCGCGTCGGTGCGACGCAGCAGCGTGTAGCGCTTCATTGAGGAGTCGGAGTTCATCGTGCATAGATGGTGGCGAGCCGGCCGCCCGCCGTCATGGGGCGTTCGGTCCACAATCGAGCGGGCTCGATGGGCCATTCGGTCCGTTGCCCCAGACCGGCCGCCACGCGAGCACACGACGGTGCCGCGGCCCGTAGACTCAGCGGCATGAGCCGGGACGCGCGCCGATGACCCTTCCGGCCGAGGGCTATCGCCTGACCGGCATCTCCGCGAAGGCCTACGAGCATCCCGCCGACCGTGCGGCCACCGCCGCCCTGGCCACGATCCCCTACCTCGAGCGGTCGATGCGCAAGCTCATCGACATCGGCTATGAGCGCGCCCTGCGTCAGTCCTACCTGGGGAGCGCGGTGCGACTCGGCGAGGATCAGCTGCCCGCCGTCTGGCGTACGCACAACCGCGCGTACGCGACGCTCGATCTGCCCGAGGTGCCGGATCTCTACCTGACGCAATATCCGATCGCCAACGCGCTGACGATCGGCGCCCAGCGACCCATCGTCGTGCTGCAGTCCGAGCTCGTGCGCCTGCTCGACACCGAGCAGCTCCGCGCCGTGTGCGCGCACGAGGCCGGCCACGTGCTCTCGGACCACGTCCTCTACAGCACGGCCCTGCAGATCATCATCGGCCTCAGTCGCGTCTCGCCCATCCCGCTCGCCTTCCAGGCCCTTCGCACCGTGCTGCTCGAGTGGTACCGGGCGGCCGAGCTGAGCTGCGATCGGGCGTCCGCGCTCGTGACCCGCGACCCGATCGTCGTGTGCCGGACGCTCATGACCATCGCGGCCGGCGCCGAAGCCGAACTGCTCGATCTCGACGCCTTCATGCGCCAGGGCCAGGAGTACAGCGAGAAGGGCATCGGGATCGAGAAGCTGGCCCGGCTGATGATCGATCTCAACGTGACGCATCCGATGTCGGTGCGACGCGTGCATGAGCTGATGAACTGGGTAAAGGGCGGCGACTACGACCGGATCGTCGACGGCTCCTATGTCACCCGGGACGAGCCGTTGCGGCCGCGAGCTGAGGCCAGCGACGCCGTGACGCACTATGCCGAGCGCTTCCGGACTGCCTTCCGGGATGCCGGCGAGTCGATCAACCAGGCCGGACAGCAGCTGAGCGACTGGCTGCGCCGCCAGGACGAGGATTAGCGACCAGTTTTCGGCGGCTGTCACCGGCGCCCGCCGGTCAAGGAGCGCGGCCGCGCAGCCGATCATGTCCTATGGCCCACGACTCGTGGTTGCTTCGCGATGGCACGGACCGCGAGCGCATGCTCGACATGGACAGGCGCCTCCAGGCTCCGCGCCGGGCCTCGTTCATCGTTCTCGCGGTCGCGCTCATCGCCTCGGGGCCGTGGCTGGGCTGGTGGCAGCTGCTGCCGCTCGTCCTCGCCGCGCTCGCGTTCAAGACGGCCGATGAGCGGATCGCGAGCACCGCGCGCCCGGAATACTGGATCTTTGCCGCCTGGGCCGCGTCGGTGGCCATCATCGCGCTGAGCGTCGCCATCACCGGCGGCCCGTCAGTGCCGATGATGGCCTGGCTCGGCATCCCGATCGTCACACTCAGCGCACGCTTCTCAATCCGCGGCATCGTGCTCGGCGTCGCCTTCACCATCGCCACGCTGCTGGTCGTCGCCTTCGCCGTCGGCGCGCACACCGTGTGGCACTACCCCCCGGTGGTCATCGGGCCGATCGCCCTCGTCATCGCCGTGGCGATCCTTTCCACAGCATTGATGCAATCCGATGTGGAGCATCGCAGCGAGGCGGTCGTCGACGAGTTGACCGGGATGCTCAACCGCAAGGCGCTCACGCACCGGATCGCCGAGCTCACCCAGCAGGCGCACATCAGCGGCGAGCCGGTCGGGATGATCGTCGGCGACCTCGACCACTTCAAGACGATCAACGACCGCGCCGGCCACAGCACCGGCGACGCCGTGCTGCGCGACGTCGCGCACCTGATGCGTCGCCAGCTGCGCGCGTTCGATCTCGCGTACCGGATCGGCGGCGAGGAGTTCCTCGTCCTGCTCCCCGGGTCAGGCCTCGCCCAGAGCGGGGCTATCGCCGAGCAGCTGCGCCGTGCCGTGGCCGCCGGGACGTTCGGCTCGACCGAACGTCTGACGATGAGCTTCGGCGTCGCCGCGTCCGAGCCGGGCGGCGACTTCGACTACCCGACCGTCTTCGCCGCCGCCGATGCCGCGCTGTACGAGGCCAAGGACGCCGGCCGCAACCGCGTACGCGGCGTCGCCGAGTCACTGGTGGCGATCGCATGAGCACGCCGAACGGGAGCGATGCCTCGCTGCGACGCCGCTGGGCCGGGCGCCCCGGGGTCGCCGGTCGCCTGCTGATCGCCGTGCTGCTGCCGATCACGATCCTCGCCGTCGCCGCCGGCGCACTCCTGGCCGAGCGCTACAACACCTCCCAGCAGGCCAATTCCGTGGCGAACGAGATCCCGGCCCTCAATGGGCTGGTCAAGTTGCGCAGCCTGCTCGACCAGGAGCGCATCCCCGTCGAGGCCCGGCTGCGCACGGCCGAGTTCGGAATCAACATCAACCTCCCGGCGCTGTACAACTTCGGCACCGGCGCGAGCGAGCCGACGGCGCGGGCCGCGATCTACGAGGAGCTGCGCATGCTCGGCCCCAGCGCGCCCGCCGGCTTCGCGAGCGGATTCGCCGCGCTGATGGTGCGGATCGATCACAACGCGGTCGCTGCCACGCCAGCCGACCATGCCTTCGGTGCACTGTCCGACCTCATCTCGACCACGTTCTCCGAGCGCTTGGCCGTGCTCGAACGCCGCACCGCGAACATCAGCCAGGCGGCGGCGCTCAATCGCGCACTGACCGCGCTGAGCGACGCCAACGACGCCGTCGGCGCGGGCGGCACCGAGACCGGCGAGCTGAGTGACCTGTACCTGGCCCCGACGGCGCAGCGGCCGAGCGAGCTGAGCGCACTCGGCTCGAGCATCTCCCTGTTCGACCTCGCTGGTGCCCGCCTGCGCGGCGACGACGCGGCCGTGCGCGATCCGTTCCTGCGCCTCGAAAACGACCCAGGCTGGAAGCAGTATCAGGCGACCGTCGCCGCCGCCGCCACCGGCGCCGGCCCCACGACGGGAGCCACGGGCGCCGCCGGTCCGCCCGCCTCGACCGGCTCGCTGTCGATCGCGAGCCTCGTCCCGCTCGTCGCTGTGTTCCACTCCGGCGTCGCTGGCCTCAGCCAGCTGTACGGGATCGTGTCGCTCGCCGAGCTGAACGCACACCGGACCGCGGCGACCCTG
This sequence comes from uncultured Solirubrobacterales bacterium, assembly GCA_963819075.1. GTDB lineage: Bacteria > Actinomycetota > Thermoleophilia > Solirubrobacterales > Solirubrobacteraceae > CAVQBJ01. The sequence continues at coordinate 21,252 of CAWFUP010000005.1, read as the reverse complement.
CAGTCCGACAGCGCGAGCGCGTTCCGCACGATGCTCATCGAGACGATCATCGCGGTCGGACTGACGATTGCCGTCGCGCTCCTGCTCGCCCGCTCGATCTCGGAGCCGCTTCGCCGCCTGGCCGGCCACGCGCGGGCGGTCAGCAGCGGCGACCTCGAGCTTCCGCCGTTGCCCGGCCGGGGTCCAAAGGAGACGGTCGTCGTCTCGGAGACGTTCAACGATCTCGTGTCCAATCTGCGCCTGCTCGAGAACAAGACGCGAGCCCTCGCCGAGTGCTCGTTCGAGGATCCGGTCCTCGCCGAGCCGCTCCCCGGCCGTCTCGGACAGGCCCTGCACGAGTCGGTCGTCGTGCTCTCCGGGTCGATCGTCGAGCGCGACAGCCTCCAGCAGCGGCTCGTGCACCAGGCCACCCACGATGCGCTGACGGGCCTGCACAACCGGGCCGCCGCGATCGAGTTCCTCGACCAGGCGCTCGCCCGCGCGAGCCGCAGCAGCGAGCCGATCGCCGTGCTGTTCGTCGACCTCGACGACTTCAAGCGGGCCAACGACACCCACGGCCACGCGGTCGGCGACGCCATCCTGCGCGAGATCGCCCATCGGATGTCCGATGCCGCCCGTCGCGGCGACTTCCTGGCCCGGCTCGGCGGCGACGAGTTCGTCGTCATCGCCGAGAGCATCGGGGACGGCAGCGAGGCCACGGCGATCGCCGCGCGACTCGTCGAGGCGGCGGGCGAGCCGGTCGAGGTCCGCGGGGTGCGGGTCAGTGTCGGCGCCTGCGTCGGCATCGCGTTCGCGCTCGACGGCGCCGCCGACGACCCCTCGCAGCTGCTCGCGCGCGCCGATCTCGCGGTCTATCGGGCCAAGCACTCCGGCAACTCGCGCGTGGAGATCTACGACGAGTCGATGCAGCGCGCGCTGCTCGAGCGCGCGGAGATCGAGCAGGATCTCCATGGGGCGCTCGACCTCGCAGGCGACGGCCTTTTCCTGCACTACCAGCCGGTCATCGATGCGACGAGCGGTGAGCTGACCTCGGTCGAGGCGCTCGTGCGCTGGAACCGCCCCGGCCACGGCGTGTGCCAGCCAAACGACTTCATTCCGGCGGCCGAGGCGAGCGATCTCATCATCCGGCTCGACTGCTGGGTCATCGGCACCGCGCTCAGCCAGCTCGATCGCTGGAGGCGGTCGGGGCTCGGCGAGCTCAGCGTCGCGGTCAACATCTCGGGGCGCCACCTGCTCTCGAGGACGCTCATCGATCACGTCACGAGCGCGCTCGCCACGCACCGGATCGAGCCAAACCGGCTCATCCTCGAGCTCACCGAGACGGTGCTGCTGGCCGACCTGCCGACGGTCGCGGTCGAGATGGAGCGCCTACGCAGCCTCGGCATCCGCGTGGCCATCGACGACTTCGGCACTGGCTACACGTCGCTCGCGCACCTGCAGCACCTCACCGTCGACGAGATCAAGATCGACCGCTCGTTCATCCAGCAGCTTCCCGGCGGTCGCGACAGCTCGCTCGTGCGGATGGTGACCGAGCTCGGTCACCATCTCGGCGTCCAGATCGTCGCCGAGGGCGTCGAGACCGACGACCAGGTCGCAGCGCTGCGCGAGGTCGGCTGCGATTCGCTGCAGGGCTTCCTCATCGGCCGTCCGCTGACGGTCGAGAACCTCGCGGCCTGGCGCGCGGACCACGCGAGCGGCGACTCGCGGTCGACCTTCGACGAGACGACCTAGTCCCCGCGGACGCCTAAGCTGGCGTCCGTGTCCGGCACCGCCCTGGCCGCCCTTGCCCCCCTGACGACGCTGCGCGTCGGCGGTCCCGCCGCGCGCCTGCTCACGGCCGCGAGCGAGGACGAGCTCGTCGAAGCCGTGCGCGCCGCCGACGAGTCCGGCGAGCCGCTGCTTGTGCTCGGCGGCGGTAGCAACGTCGTGATCGCCGACTCGGGATTCGCGGGGACCGTCGTTCGCGTGGCCACGCGAGGGCGCACGGCGAGCACCGACGACGAGCACGTCTGTGTCGAGCTCCAGGCCGGTGAGCCGTGGGACGACGTCGTCGCCGCCTGCGTCGCCGAGGGCCTGTCGGGCGTGGAGGCCCTGTCGGGCATCCCGGGACTGACGGGCGCCACGCCGATGCAGAACGTCGGCGCCTACGGCCAGGACGTCTCCCAGACGCTGCGCGCGGTGCGGGCCTACGATCGCGCGCGCGGCGAGGTCGTGACGTTGCGCCCCGCCGATCTGCGCTTGGGGTACCGCACGAGCGCGCTGCGCGGCGGCGACCGCCACGTCGTCGTGAGCGTCACGCTGCAACTCGCGCGCGACGAGCGCTCGGCGCCGCTGCGCTACGCCGAGCTCGCCCGCTCGCTCGGCGTCGACGCCGGCGCACGCGCGCCGCTGGCCGAGGTCCGCGACGCCGTGCTGGCGCTGCGGCGTGGGAAGGGCATGGTGCTCGACCCGGTCGATCCCGACTCGGTCAGCGCTGGCTCCTTCTTCACCAACCCGATCCTCGAGCCCGTCGAGCTGGCGACCCTCTGCCGCCGAGCGCGCGAGCGACTCGGCGACGAGCGCACGCCGCCGCAGTTCGCCGAGCCTGACGGGCGCGTGAAGACCTCGGCGGCCTGGCTCATCGAGCAGGCGGGGTTCCCGCGCGGATACGGCGACGGCCGCGTCGGCCTGTCGCACAAGCACACGCTGGCCATCGTCAACCGCGGCGGTGGCACGGCGGCCGAGGTGCTCGCCCTCGCGCACACGATCGCCGGCGGCGTGGATGACGCCTTCGGCGTGCGCCTCGCGCCCGAGCCGGTGCTCGTCGGGCTGTCGTGGTGACGCGAGCAGCGGCGCCGCGACTGGCCGCACGGCCAGCCATCCCTTAGGATGCGCGCGTGGACTTCGAGCCCTTCTACATCGGCGGGGCGGGCACGCCGATGGTGCTCCTGCATGGCTTCACCGACACGTGGCGCGTGTGGACGCGCGTGCTGCCAGCGCTCCAGGCGCGTCACCGCGTCTTCGCCCCGTCGCTTCCCGGCCATGCCGGGGGCGAGCCGCTCGATCGCGGCTCGATGACGATTCCGAAGATGGTCGACCTGATCGAGCACCAGCTCGACGCGCACGGGATCGAGCGAGCGCACCTCGTCGGCAGCTCGCTCGGCGGCTGGCTGTCACTCGAGCTCGCCGTCCGCGGCCGCGCGCTGTCGGTCGTCGGGCTGTGCCCCGCCGGCGGCTGGGAAGACGGAGCGCCCGAGCTGCGATCGATGACGCGCTACTTCCGGCGCAACGACCTCATGCTGCGCCACTTCCGCCCGCTGCTGCGCACCGTCGCCGCGCGACCCCGATCGCGTTACCTCGCGCTGCGCGAGCTGATCAGCGATCCCTCGCACGTGACCGCGGCCGAGGCGCTGATGCTGTTCGAGGGCGCCGCCGAATGCGCGATCGTCGAGGACGCGCTGCGCCTGACCGCCGCCGGCCAGATGTTCGGGGAGCTCGGCGAAATCGACGTGCCGGTGCGTGTCGCGTACGGCACGCGCGATCGCATCGTGCGCTGGCCCAACTGCTACGTGCGTATGCGCCGGATGCTCCCGAAGGCCGAATTCGTCGCGCTGCCCGGCCTCGGGCACCTCCCGATGTGGGAGGACCCCGACCTCGTCATCCGCACGATCCTCGAGGTGAGCGATTCGGCCGCTCCGCCGCCGACTTCGTTCAAGCGCACCCCGATCGCCTTGCGCGACGGCAGCGAGGACGTCGAACTGGCCGGCACCGCCCCGGTGGCCTAGTCACGTCGGCGCATTAGGCCGGCTTGTGCGCCGACACGAACTGCGCCAAGCCGGTGACGCGCTGCTCGATCCCCTCGAGGCCGTGTGCCCGCAGAGCCCACGTGAGCTCGTCGCGGTCGAACATGCGCACGCCGGTCAGACCGCGGATGACGGGAGTGGTCGCCTGCGCCGACAGCAATCCCCGGTTGCAGCTCGATAGCAGCGCGATCCGTCCGCCGGGCGCGAGCACGCGCACGATCTCTTCCAGGGCGCGCATCGGGTGGTCGATGAGGTACAGCGCGGCGAAGCAGCACACGGCATCGAAGCTCGCATCGCCGAAGGGCAGGTCCGCGGCGTCGCCGCGCAGATAGGCGACGTTGTCCGCGGTCGTCTCCGCAGCGGCGCGGGCGAGCATCGTCCGTGAGGCGTCGAGTCCGAGGACGAGCCCGCCGCCCGCGGCGCGGGCGAAGCCGCGCGTGAAGTTCCCGGGGCCGCAGCCGACGTCGAGCACGCGCTCCGGCCCCGACAGCGAGAGCATCTCGAGCGCTATGCGGTGCTCGTCGTCCATGCTCGGCCCGACGACGCCCATCAGCAATCGACCTCCGAGCGGTCGCCACACGCGCTCGTAGACGAGCGGCAGCGCGCGGCTGGCCATCAACCGCTGACCGGGATGGCGGCCGGTGGCGTCCCCATCGCCGAGCAGGTCGACGTAGCCGTCCCGCAGCTGGAGCCGATCGGGCCGCCGGTCCGGCCGCAGCAACGTGAGCGCACGATCGATCGCCGGCGCCGATGACGTGGATGGAGAGGCCATGGCCTCAATCATCGCGCGTCGCCCGCGCCGGCGACCGCGAGCCTGGCCGCGCCTACTTCGGCCCGTCCGCGCGGCTCACCGCCTTACTGGCGCTGTCGACGACCTTGCGGATGAACTCATATTGGGTGTGCACGAGTCGGTCGGCCATCTCCATCGCCGAGTCGACGACCTCCTGGCGGCGGGATGGGCCGGCGCCGTGCGGCAAGGCCTGATCGACGGTGTCCACGAACTTGCGCACCGCATCGATCGCCGCGACCTGACCCTGTTCGACGTACTTGAGCACCTCCTCGGAAAGCTCGGCGGTGCGGTCGACCGGCGTCCTGTCCCCACCCGAGGACCCACGACCGGATGGCGCACCGCGGCGCCTCCGGGCCGTCGTGACCGTCGATTCCGCCTTCTTCGGTGACGGTGTCCGCTGTGTCTTGGCCTGTGGCATTGTCATCCCTCCCTCGGGTCTCCGTCCGATCGGCGACGCCGCCGCGAGCGTTCGGCCGCCGCCGTCGGTCTATCGTCCCGACCGTAAGGCAAACGCCGGGGCGCCGACATCAGTGGAAACCCACCCGCGGAGCTGTGGCGCTCAACGTCCGGGGAAGCCCGCGCGCGACGCGCCCGCTGCGATAGCGAGGAGGAGTGCCGATGAGCGAGAAGCTGACGTTGTTCGTCTGCCATATCGACGATGGCGGCCCGCCACCGCATGCGTGCAAGCGCGCACAGCGCGCCCTGCGAGCGAGCGGACACGATTTCGAGAAGGTGATCGCCGGCCGTGGCATCCCGTTCGCGCTGTTCACAACCGGTCGGCGACCGAAGCTCAAGCAGCTGAGCGGGCAGGAGAAGCTGCCGGTCCTGCGGCTTCCCGGAGGCGAGACGATCAACGGGAGCGCGATGATCGTCGCCTGGGCGAGCGAGCATGCGCCCGGCGCGGACGGTGCCTGACCGGCGCAGGTACAGGTGTGCCAGTCGGATCGGGCGATCTTGACTCTACTGAGCCTGTTCGAGCGGCCAGATCTCGACCACGCCGTGGGCGACGGCGCAAGGAGATTGGGAGGCGATCTCGATCGCCTCCCTCAGGCTGGCGGCCTCGATCAGAGCGAAGCCCGCGACAGGCAGCGACGAGTGTAGGAAAGGCCCATTCTCGGTCTGTGCGCCCGCGGCGTCATGGTTGCGTACCTGCACCGGTTGCCCAGCGACGCCCATGACCGCTCCGGTACTCCAGAGGCGGGCGTCGTGCGCGTGCGCTGCATCTCTTACGGCCGGGGCGGTGCGGTCGTACCCCTCCCGATCACCGTAGCCAATCGTCACGAACATCGTCATCGAGCGATCCCTCCCGTGGATATGGACCTGGTCAGCGCGCGCGGACAGCGACACCGCTGAACGAGTACCTCCGGCGCGGCCAGATGCATCGGCCAGCTCCGGGATCGTAGATCTCCGTCGCGTGACGCCGATGCGCCCGCCTGCTTGACTGAATGTCGATGACCAGCGAAGCCGAGGAGCCGCCGCCCGAGGCGGGAAAGCTGCCGACCGGGCGGATCGCGCGGACCGCCCGGGTCGGCGGGCTCGTGACCGGCCAGGGCCTGCGGTGGGCGGGCATGCGGACGGCCAATCGCGTCCGCTCGCCGGAGCGCGCCGTCGCCGCGCAGAACGAGCGCACCGCCGCGCTCGTAAACCAGCTCGTCGAGCAGCTTGGACACATGCGTGGGGCGGCGATGAAGATCGGGCAGGTGCTCTCGATGGTCGAGTTCGACGGCCTCCCCGAGGATCAGCGCGACGCGCTACAGGCGAAGCTCGCCGAGCTCCGCGACGACGTCCCGCCGGTCCCGTTCTCCAAGCTCGAGCGGCTGATGCGAGACGAATTCGGCGGACCCCTCAGCCGCGTCTTCTCCGAGTTCGACGAGCGCGCGTTCGCGGCGGCGTCGATCGGCCAGGTCCATCGAGCGACGACGCTCGACGGCGACGATGTCGTCGTCAAGGTCCAGTACCCGGGGGTCGCGGAGGCGGTCGAGACCGACCTGCGCAACGCGATGCTGCTGCTGCCGTTGGTCAAGCGGCTCGCGCCCAGCCTAGACGCGAAGGCGCTCGCCTCGGAGCTGCGCGAGCGGATCGTCGAGGAGCTCGACTACGAGCTCGAGGCGCAGAACCAGCGGCGGATCGAGCGGCTGCGCCGCGGCCACCCGTTCATCTCCGTACCGGCAGTCAATACCGACCTCTCGACGCGCCGGGTGCTTGTATCGCAGTACATCGAGGGCGAGCGGTTCGAGGCGGTTCGCCGCCTCGACGAGCCGCAGCGCGACAGCTACGGGGAGATCGTCTTCCGCTTCTACTTCGGCGTGCTCTACCGGGACCGGATCGCGCTGGGCGACCCGCATCCCGGCAACTACCTGCTGCGACCGGACGGCCGCGTCGGCTTCCTGGACTACGGGCTGCTGCGCGATGTCAGCGCCGCGCGCGCCGACGCCGAGCGCGCGATCGCGCACGCTGTCCGTGCCAGCGATGCCGCTGCGCTGAAATCCGCCTTGGTGGCGGGCGCGTATCTGCCCTCCGACAGGGCGGAGCTAGTCGACGACGAGCTGGCGCTGAAGCTGATGCGGCGGGCGACGCGGTGGTACGCGGTCCCCGGTGAGCGACGCTTCTCCGGCGAGCGAAACCGTCGCGGCCGCGAGCGCCGGCCGGTGGACGAGGAACGTCAGCCCGAGGTCAAGGACCAGCTGAGCCAGTTCAGGCTACCGGCCGAGACGATCATGATCCGGCGGATGCACGCGATCGTCGGCGTCGTGCTCGGTCAGCTCCGCGCCGGTGCCGACTGGGGCGCGATCGCCGCCGAGTACCTGCACGGCGAGCCGCCGGCGACGCCACTTGGCGAGGCCGAGGCGGAGTACTTCACGCAGCGCGGTCGACTCACCCGGACCTGATAGCGCCTCCGCGTCCGTCGCGCAGCGAGCGCGGCTGATCGTGGATTCGGGGGGTGAAAGCGAGCGCGCGGGCTGCGGGGCTCTTGGTTAGCGAGGGCGATAGACGTCTCGGCGATGCTCGATGCGAAGCACGATGACCTCGCGAGGGTCCTCGCGGACCCGGTACAGGATGCGATAGGTCCCGCGGCGTGCCGACCAGATTCCGGCCAGCTCTCCTCGCAATGGCTTGCCGACCCTGACCGGCTCTCGCACCAGCGTCGTCGTCAGGAACTCGATCACGGCGGCGGCGACCGGTTCGGGCAGCTGGTCGGATAGCGCTCTGCCAGCGGGAGGGGTGACGATGAGCTCGTACTCGTCGGACGAGGTCACGAACGAAGGCGTCGCGCGGCGTCGATGCCGCGTACGACCTCCCCGCGAGCATATGCGGCATCTGCCTCGCGGATGTCCGCGAGGGCCTCGGGGTCGCTCAGCACCCGAGAGCGTCTCCTCGAGCTCGGCGAGGTCCTCGGCGCTGATCAGCACGGCGGCCTCGCGACCGTTGCGCGTGATCACCACGCGGTCGTGCTCGCTCTCGACTCGGTCGACCAGCTCGGAAAGATGGTCGCGGACGGATCGCAGTGGTTCGGTGGTCATGGCCACAATTGTGGCGCCCGGGGCTGCCGATGTCAACGGATGCGTCGGCGCGGCGTTCATCAGACCGTCGCACGATTCGCACGTTGATCAATCGTCTGAGGGGGGACGCACTGGCCGGCGCGGACGCATGGCCGAGGAGCGGCCGTCGTGGCTCGCCCGCGCGACTCCCTACGCCGATCCAGGCGCCGATGAGCTCGCTCGGACGTCAAAGCGCGTGGGTGGGGGCCTGGGTGGCGGCCGCCATGGGGATGGCGATCCTTGTTCCAAGCGGATCGGCGGCCCCGGAAAGCACGCACCTTACGACCGCCGCCTGGCGTGGGCTCGAACGCCTGTACTCCAAGACGCCGCCGAGCACCGTCCGCGGCTGCGCGAACCGGACCGGTGAGCCGTCCGGCGATCCGGAGGTCGGGGGGGTCGAGGGTCTGTGCATCGATGAGGTCGAGCTCGCGGCCTGGATCGGCCGTTTCGTGCAGGGATGCCTCGGGATCCAGGACGGGCCCGGGGCGACCGCGGCCTCCTGCCGAGCCGATATCGTCGGCGTCGACTCAAGCGAGTCGGCGACCGCTGCCTGGGCGGGCTGGTTCGCTGCGCGCCTGGAGGTCGGCGGCTGCCGCACGATCTTCTCCCTCATGGCGGCCGCGGCCGGCCGACTCGCCCGGGCGGGCCGGCCGCTAGTGCGCGCCCTGAGCGCGCCGTCGAGCAGCGCCGCCCTCAACCGCGCCCTCCACGAGTGGCTGAGCGCCCCGCACTCCGGTGACCACGAGACGCCCGCGCAAACGCGCGCCCTCCGCGCCGACTTCGAGGCCTGCCGCCCCTCGCCCGGCTGAGCGTCTCGGCCCACCACGACGCCTGCGCAGGCGGAGCGAGCGTCGGTGCCGCTCACTCCCCGGCGGGCAGGTCCTTGTTCTCGCGCGCCTTCAGCCAGTCGTCGAAGTCGCGGGCGACGATCCGCTCGTCGTGGACCCCGGCGGCATCCGAAGAGGCCAGCCAGACGATCGGCGGCCCCATGATCGCCGGGTCGAGCAGGTTGGCGCGCAGCTCATCTCGCATTTCGTCGGGAACCATCCCGGTGGCGGTCGCCCCGCCGGGCAACAGGATGTTGGCGGTGACCGGCGTGTCGGCCAGATCGGCCGCCATCACCCGGGCAAGAGCCTCTACGGCGGCGCCGGAGGGTCCGTAAGGGACGAAGCCGCGCCGGGTCATCGTCTGCTCGTTCATCGAGATCGTGACCACCCTTCCACCGCCGGCGCTCAGCATTCGCGGCACCACCGCCCGGGCGACCAGGAACGTCCCGGTCGCCTTGGTCTCCAACACGTCACGAAAGCCGGCCGGCGCCACCTCCCAAAATGGCTGCGGCTCAGTCATGAACCGCGGGTTGACCGACCGCATCCCGATCCCGGCGTTGTTGACCAGTACGTCCAGGCCGTCGAGCCGCCCGTAGGCCCAATCGACCGCCGCCGCCACCGAGCTGGCGTCACGGACGTCGAGCTCGACTCCCAGCGCTCCCGCGCCCAGCTGCCTGGCGCTGGCCTGCGCGCGCTCCCGCTGGCGGCTGGTCACCACCACCCGGGCGCCCGCCTGCACGAGCGCCTCCGCCATCGCCCGTCCAAGGCCGCTCGTCCCGCCGGTCACCAGGACGCGAATGCCGTTGAGCCGCGCCATCGAAGCTCAGCCTAGCCATCGCGCGCCTGCCATGGACGACACCCCCGGCGTCCGAGCTCGGGCTCAAGGACTGCTGCTCGTGGGCCGAAAGCAGGCATACGGACGGCCCAGGCGCCAAGGCGCCTGGGCCCCTCTCAAGACTCTTCTATGCAGGGTCGATGCTGCAACTGATGACTGACGAGCAGCGCGACTCCCTAATCGTGTTCGATGACTCGCGGCGCCGCGGACCGTCAGACAGCCAGGCCATATCGAACTGGCCTGTCCTCGCCGTCATGGCGATCGGCGTGATCCTCGCGCTCTCGGGACTACTCGGCCTGCTCGTCGGCGACAGGGTCGACTCGTTCGGCTCGTTCGGAGGCAACGCGCTAGCCGGAGTCCACCTCGCCAGCCTTGGGCTCGGCATCGGCCTCGTGATGCGTAACGACCTTGCCCGCCGCGTCTATCTGGTCTTCGCGATCGCTGGACTCGTGCTCACCGTCATCAGCCCTTCGTCGTACTCGTCGTCGTTCGCCTCCTACCTGCTCGGCGTGGCACTCGACGTTGTCACGGTCGCGCTCCTCGTCCACCCAAGCGTCAAACGCGCGTTCGACTGACGGCACCCCGTCCGGAACGCAGTTTCCCCCGGCTCGGCCGGTTTTGAGCGGTGTCAGGCGGAGAATCGCTTCGCCCCGAAAACCGAGCAAATACGGCGCCCCAGAGCCAAGAACAAGCCATTCCGCGGTAGCGGGGGACCGAGGAATCGAACCTCGAGCCAGGGTTTTGGAGACCCCGATGTTACCGTTACACCAGTCCCCCGGGACCGGGCATGTTAGCCGGGTGAGCGTGACGCCCAGCGGCCGACGAGCCCCGCCTACGCAGCTGCGGCCTCGGCCGTAACCGGATGGAAGTAGGCGTGCAACGCGCCGCCGATCGCGCCGCCGACGAGCGGGCCGACGATGTAGATCCATAGGTTCGTGAAGTTCCCGGCGATGATGGCCGGGGTCAATGAGCGGGCCGGGTTGAAGGAGCCGCCGGACAGCGGCCCGGCCACGCTCGCGGCCGTGAAGATGAACAGGCCGATCGCGAACGGCGCGAACACCCCGTTCCACGGCGCACGATCGTCGGTGGCCACCGTGGCGACCACGAGCACGAACAGGAACGTGAAGATCCCCTCGAGCAGCAGCGCCTTGCCGACCGAGATGCCGCGGCCGGGCTCGGTGAGGGTCGTCACGAGCACCGCGTGGCTGAAGATGAGCCGGATGACGAGCGCGGCGATCAGGCCGCCAACGATCTGCGCGAGCCAGTAGGGGACGTACGTCGGCCGGTGAGAAGCGGCGCGCGGCGGTCAGCCCGAGCGTCACCGCCGGGTTGAAATGACCGCCGGAGAGGTGCCCGAAGGCAAAGATCATGAGTGCTAGCCCGAACCCGAAGCCGGCCGCGATGCCGACCGCCTGGATTGCGGTCGGCCCCTGCGTATCGAGTGATGCGATGCCGCAGAACCCCGCGAAGAAGAAGCCGAAGGTGCCGACGACCTCAGCCGCCAAGCGCTTGGGAAGATCTGGTTGCACGTCACTCTCCTGACTCGATCGACACGGGGCGGCCACCGCCGCGGCCGGCCAGACGGGGACCGGGGAGTCCCTTACCGGCGCCATCCTACGGTCTGTCGCGGCTGCACGACGCGCCGGCCGGACACCGTCGAGCGCCGGCACAGAGGGACGGGCCTCGACCGTTGCGCGAACACCCGCTTGGGGACCCGCTGCTCGACGGCCTGGAGCTGGCGACGTGCGCGCGCCCGGCGCGCGAGAATGCAGCCGTGGCCAGCGGAGCAAGCGTTCACCCCGGGCAGATCGACGGGCGACCGAACCTCACACTGGCCGGCCCCGGCGGGCGGTTCGAGGCAACGTACCTGCCGAGCCTCGGCATGGTCGGCTGCGCGCTGCTCCACGACGACGAACCGCTGCTCGAGCTGCGCGGCGGCCCGACCGCCTACGCGGACCGCGGATCGACGTTCGGGATCCCCCTGCTGCATCCGTGGGCCAATCGGCTCGACGGCTTCGCCTACGAGGCGCAGGGGCGGCGCGTGCAGCTCGATCCCGACTCGCCGCTGCTGCACTTCGACGAGAATGGGCTGCCGATCCACGGACTGCTCGCCGCCCACCCCGGCTGGAGCGTCGTCGAGGCCGCCGCATCCGAGGACGGCGCACGGCTACACGCCGAGTTCGACTTCGGCCAGCACGAGGACCTGCTGGCCGCCTTCCCCTTCCCCCATCGGCTCGAGTACGTCGCCGTCGTCACCGGCTCGCGGTTGAGCGTGCGCCTCACGGTCACGCCGACCGCCGACGTGGCGGTGCCGATCTCCTTCGGCCTGCACCCGTACCTGCGCCTGCCCCACACCGACCGGCGGCGCTGGGCGCTCGAGCTGCCGGTCCGCCGGCGGCTCGTGCTCGACGACCGCGGACTGCCGACCGGCGAGCACGATCAGCTCGAACCGGGCGCGCTGTCGGGGCCGCTCGGCGACCGCGTCTTCGATGACTGCTTCGACGAGCTCGACGTCCCGCCCGCCGGTGGGGCCGTCGTCTTCTCGCTCGCCGACACCCGCCGCCGCATCAGCGTCGAGTTGCTCGAGGGATACGACGTCGCACAGATCTTCGCGCCCGCCGGTTCGAACTTCATCTGCATCGAGCCGATGACCGCACCGGTCGACGCGCTCGCCACCGGCACGGGCTTGCGCTGCGCCGCCCCCGGCCAGCCGTTCACGGCCGAGTTCGCGATCGCCGTGCAGTCGTTGCGCTGAGCGGACGCAGCCCGCCACGGGGTGAGCGACGTTTCTTCAGATCATTCGAAGAAAGGCCGATCACCCCCTCCCCTCCCCCGAACGCGCACGGTTACCCCCGTTCGACGAACGCCACGTCGCGCTCGCGATCGACCGACCAGCGGCCGCGCCGCCAGCGGATCGTCGTGCCGTCCGCCAGGCGGGCCGCCGCGCGCCCGAGCCGAGGCTCGCCCCACAGCGTGGCCACGAGCGGCCGCTCGCCCTCGGGCGTGTCGCCGAGGCCGCGCGCGACGTGGTCGGCCGGGTGGGTGACGACGATCGAGCCGCGCCGAACCCACAGCGGCGTCGCGTGCAGCGGCGCCGCCACGAGCATCTCGTCGCCGCCCCGCACCTGCCTGCCGGTCTCCGCCTCGATCCACTCGCCCCGCGGGAGCGCGACCTCGCGCTCGCGGGCGCCCTCCTCGAGCACCGGCGCGACCCACAGGGCCGGGCCATATCCGTACGCGTCGGGGATCGTCCAGCCGCGCGGGTCGGCCGGATCGGTGAGGCACAACGGCCGCACGATCGGAAGCCCGGAGCGCGCGGCGGTGGCCGCCGCGGCGCGCACGTAGGGCACGAGCTGCTCGTGCAGGAGTACGTACGCTCGGTACAGCTCCAGGATGTCCTCGCCGTAGTGCCAGGGCTCCTGCGGCATGCGCCCGTGCGCCTGCATGAGCGGCGTGAAGCAGCCGAACTGGACCCAGCGCACGAGCAGCTCCGGCGGGCACCGCTCGACGAGGCGATGCCCGAGGTAGCCGCCGACGTCGTGCGACCAGTTCGAGATGCCGGTCGCGGCCGCGGCGAGGGTCGCGCTGACGAGCACCCGCAGCGACCAGAAGTCCGACGCCTGGTCCCCGCCCCACAGCACGCCGGTGGCGTGCTGACCGGTCCAGCCACTGCGTCCGAAGAGCACGCCGCGCCCCGGATGCTCCTCGTCGAGCGCCCGCTGCATGCACTGCCGATAGAGACCGCCGTAGGCCCACGCCGCCTGCGCGCCGGTGCGTCCGTCGGCGAAGCGAACGTCGTCGGGGATGTAGTAGCCCTCGCCGTCGTCGGCCTTGATCCCCTCCACGCCGAGTGCGAGCGCACGCCTGGCCGATTCGCGCCACCAGCGCTCGGCCCGCGGGTTCGTGAAGTCGACCGGCGACCCGGTCCCCATCCACCAGCGCCCGAGGTACGGCTCGCCCGCAGCGTCGTGCACGAAGTGGCCGGCCGCAGCCGCCTCCGCGTAGTTGGGCGCCGGCTCGTGGTGCAGGCGTTGCGAGCCCGCGTCCGAGGGGATCTGCCCATCGCGCGAGTCCACGTTCACCCACGGCGTGACCCACACGACCGTGCGCACGCCGTCGGCGCGGAAGCGCCGGATCATTCCCGGGGCGTCCGGGAACTGGTGCGGGTTGAACTCCCACGTGTTGTATTGCGTCTCCCAGGGCGAGTCGAGCACGATCGCGTCGAGCGGAATCGCGTGGCGGCGGAAGCCGTCGTAGTCGTCGAGGACCTCGTCCTGATGGTCGTACACGTCGCGGCTCTTCCAGAAGCCATAGCCCCATTCGGGCAGCACCGGCGCGAACCCGGTCAGCCAACAGAGCTCGCGCAGCCGCGCCGCCGGCGACGGCGCGCAGAAGAGGTGCAGCCGCAGCGGCCCGGCCGCGGCGCGCACCGACGCGCTCACGCGCTCTTCGCCGAGGTCGAAGCGCGTCCCGTTGCCGTCGGTCCGCAACCACACGGCATAGCGACGGCTCGACTGCAGCCACGGAGCCGGCGCGTAGTCGCCCTGCGGGATTCCGCCCTCCGCGAGCAGCTCGGGCGGACAATCGGGGCCGGTGTAGCGGCGGTCGGCACCGAGCTGCACGACGTGCCCGGCCTGGTCGAGGTGCGCGCGATGGCGCGCTCCAAGGCCGGTGAAGCGCTCCTCGGCGCGGGTGTCCCATTCGACGGCGAGCCGCAGCGGCTCGCCATCGGCATCGAAGTCGAGCACGACCCGTTCGCGGGCGGCGATGGTGAAGGCGAGGCGCGCGGACCGCCCACCGCGCAGAACGATGGTAAGGCGCAGCGCGCTCTGCTCCCCGTCGACCGCGAGCACCCGCACCACGTCCTCGGCGGTCGCCAGCGACTCGTACGCGATGACTCCCTCCGTGAGCGGGATGAACTGGTCTCCGACCGTGCCCTCGGCCGCCCACACGCCGGCGTGACGCAGCAGCCGCCGCCCGGCACGGCGGATCGTGAACGAGAACGGACGCAGCACCACCTCGATCTCCAGGTCGCCCTCTTGCAGGACGACGCGCTCCCCGGTGCTGGTGATCGCAGCGCTGGACATTCGCCCATCGTTCTCGGCCGAAGCCCCGAGCCGGCGCGCGTTCACACAAACGTCACACGGTGATTGCTCCATGTTCACGAGAAGCACTCGTTTGCAGGGGAATCTCCGATCAAAGCAACTCAACCAGAGATGAGGGTGCACCGATGACACTCCCGAACCGCAGGGCCGACCTGCACGTCCACTCGACCGCCTCGCAGCTCTCCAAGCTCGGGGTGCAGCGCTCGCTCGGACTTCCCGAGTGCGCAACTGCGCCGGAGGAGGTCTACGAGCTCGCCAAGCGTCGCGGAATGGACTTCGTGACGATCACCGATCACGACACGATCGCCGGAGCGCTCTCGATCGCCGATCGGCGCGACGTGTTCATCTCCGAAGAGCTGACGGTCCACTTCCGCAACGAGCCCCAGGCCGTGCACGTCCTCTGCTACGGCATCGACGAGGCCGACCACGAGTGGTTGCAGGCGCACAACGGCGACGTCGAGCTGTGTGCCGCCTACCTGCACGAGCGTGAGATCGCCTGCGCGCTCGCGCACCCCTTCTACGCCGTCGCCGCCCCGCTCACCCCCCGCCATCGCCGCCGTCTCGCTCAGCTGTTCCCGATCTGGGAGACACGCAACGGCTCGCGCGCGAAGGAGCTCAACCTGCCGGCGTTCGTGTACATCGAGACGCACGGCGGGACCGGCATTGGCGGCAGCGACGATCATGCCGGCGTCGACATCGGGCGGACGTACACCGAGACCCCGGCGGCGGGGACGCCGGCGGAGTACCTCGTGCACCTGCGCGCCGGCCGAGCGACGAGCCACGGCGAGCAGGGCAGCGCCGCCAAGTGGGCGCACGCCGCGATGGCGCTGGCCGTGAGGGCGCTCGGGGGCGGCAGCGAGGGCGAGCGCCTCGACCCGCGCACGGTGTTCACGATCGTCGAGCGCGTGATGCGCGAGGGCGATGTGCGGCGCGGGGGGACGAACGCCGATCTCGGTCCCCAGGACGCCCGCGGTCTGCTGCGCGCCTGGCTGGCCAGCGTCGACCTCGACATCGACGAGGGCGAGCTCCTGTCGATGCTCCAGGGCGACGACTTCGCCCACGCCGATCTGTTCCGCCGCGCGCGGCGGGTGCACGAGCGGCGCCTGGCCGAGGCCGTGCGCAAGGTCGCCGCGATGGCGCACGCCGACACGGCGCCGGACCTGCCCGGGGCCGCGGTCGAGCTGTTCGACGCCTGCCTGCCGGCGATCCCTTACGCCCCCGCAGCCGCCTTCCTGGGCCGCGAGAAGGCCAAGCTCGTCACCCGCGAGGGCGAGCGCGCACGGGTGGCGCTCGTCGCCGACGGCGTCGGCGGCATGCACGGCGTCACCCACACGATCGAGGAAATCCGCGAGCGCGGCGTCCCCGGCTTCGAGGTCGAGGTGATCGGCACCGACCCGGGCGTCGACCGCCGGCTGGCGGCGGTCGCCGAGATCGACATCCCGTTCTACCCGGGCCTGAAGATCGGGGTTCCGAGCGTGCCGGCGATCGTCGAGGCGCTGTCGGAGGGACGTTACGACGTCGTGCACCTCTGCTCCCCCGGCCCGGCCGGCCTCGCCGCCTGGCTGCTGGCCCGCGTCATGGACGTGCCGCTCGTCGGCAGCTACCACACCGAGCTCGCCGCGTACGCGGGCCTGCGCTCCGGACAGGCCCAGCTGGAGGCGCTCGCCACGATCGCCCTCGGCGGGTTCTACGGCGCGTGCGACGTCGTCCTTTCGCCGAGCCCCGCCTCGGACGCCAGACTGGCCGAGCTCGGCGTGGGCGAGGAGCGCGTCGCCCGCTGGGACCGAGGCGTCGACGTCGAGCGCTTCGACCCCGCGCTGCGGACGCCGGGTCTGTTCGCCGGCGAGCTCAACGTCCTGTACGCCGGGCGGCTGACGCGCGAGAAGGGCGCCGACCTACTGGTCGACGCGTTCCTCGCCGCGCGCGAGCGCGATCCGCGACTGCACCTCGTGCTCGCCGGGGGAGGTCCCGAGGAGTCGATGCTGCGCGAGCGCCTCGGTGAGCACGCCACGTTCCTCGGCTGGCTGAGCGGCGAGGACCTCGCCCGCGCCTACGCGAGCGCGGATGTCTTCCTGTTCGCGAGCCGCACGGACACGTTCGGCCAGGTGCTCCTCGAGGCGCAGGCGAGCGGCCTGCCGGTCGTCGCCGTGAACGAGGGCGGTCCCGCGTCCCTCGTGCGCGACGGTCAGACGGGTCGCCTGTGCCCCGCCGACGCGAACGCCCTCGCGGCGGCCGTCGTCGAACTCGCGTCCGCCCCGCAGCTGCGCGCGACGCTTGCCGGCGCGGCACTCACCGAGGTGCGGTCGCGCACCTGGGAGGCGGCACTGGGACGGCTCGCCGACGGCTACCGCCGTGCGCTCGGCGATCCGAGCCAATCAGCCCCCAAGCGCGACGGCCGTACGGTGCGCGCGGCCTGATCGCCAAGCGCGTCCGCCGGGTCCGCTGCCGGCCCGCCGAGGTTGGTGGGCGGCGCGTCCCCACGCCGCCCACATGACCCTCTCGATTACGGTCCGACTCCGGCGCCCCCCTCAGAACGCCATTTGTGCTGAGCTGGACCGTGCCAAGTGCATCGGCCGAACGAGGCTCGGTCACGAGTGGACGTTCGCCGACGGCGCCGCCACCGCCCGGCCGGCGACGAACGGACACACGTCCGGTTGACGCGACCATGGTCACCGTGCTGTGCGCAGCGGCCGAGAACGACCGTATGCGCAGAGGCCCGACCTATCTGGGCGCCACCGTCGGCAGCTTCGCCGGCAGCCTCGTACCAAACCTGTGGCGGGCCGGAGCGCTCTCGCTGTGGTCGGTCCTGTTCTTTGTGATCGGCGGACTCGCGGGCATCTGGCTCGCCTACCGGATGTCCTACTGAGCGCCCGCGACTCCGCGCGCGCGACCGGTTAGGAAGCCGGCCTCACGACCCGATGACGGGTACGTCGCCGAGCCCATCCAGCGGCGCCGCGCTGTCGGCCACGAGCAGCCCGACGAGCACGCCGGCGGCCAGGCCCCACGTCATCGGACCTTCGACGTCGGGCAGGCCGGTGATCGGCACCATGTCTGCCAGGTACGCGGCGAGCACCTGCTGCTGAGCCTCGCTGATCCCGAACGCGCGCCATAGCGCCTGGATGACCTCGTCGGCCTCCGCCGGCGTGCGAAGCCGTCCGAGACGGAAGAGGTCACAGGCGCGCTCGGCGCCCTCGCGGAGGGCCTGCTCGGAGATCTTCAGCATGTGCGTCGTCGTGAGGTGCTCAATAGGTGCTTTGCAGCTATTTCTTCGGCTCCTGGTGCGGCTTCTTGAGCGCGTGCGGCCCGCGCACGCGGAGGCCCAGCCGCGATCCGGACGGGAGCAACCGCCCGCGAGTCAGTGAACCGGGAGCGTGCTGACCACCGAGCCCCCGGCGAGCGCCGTGCACGAGCTCGGTGCCGGGCACGACACCGCGCCGACATTGGCGGTCGCGTCCGCGATGGCGATCGCGTGGGCCAGGGCGTGGACCGTGCCGCTCGCGGCCATGGCCGGCTCGGACTGACCGCGCCCGTCGTACTGGCCAACCGCCACGCACGCGCCGCTCGCCGGACACGAGACCGACTCGAGCGCCGTGTACTGACCGCTGCCGGCACCCGGCGGTGGCGCGACCTCGACCGCAGGGGCCCAGGCGCCGCCCGACGCGGTCACCGCCATCGGGTGAGCGACCGACGAGCTGACGGAGTCATAGCTGCCGACGGCCAGGCACGAACCGACCGCCGGACAGGCAACGCCATTGAGGTGATCCTCGAGCGACGCAGCGTTTCCGAGCGACGGCGACAGCGTGACCACGCTCGGCGTACCCCAGCCGCCGCCTGATTCGGCGACGACGATCGCATGCATCGTCGAAGGGTTGAATCCCGTCGAGGCGACGAAGTAATAACCGACGGCGACGCATGTGCCGACGCGCGGGCAGCTCACCGCGCTCAGCTCATTGCCCTGCTGCAGATCGGCGTGAGCCGGAAGCCTGAGAACGGACGGCGCCCCCCATACCCCATTCGACTCGGTGATCGCCATCGGGAAGGTCTGCCCCGACCCCGCTTGCGAGGAGCCGACCGCGACGCACGAGCGCACGGAGCGACACGTGATCGCGAGCAGGGCGCCACCCGAGGCGGTCGTGATCTCCGTTGCCCGCCCCCACACGCCACCGGACTGAACGGCGAACATCGGTTGTGCGTTCCCCGAGCGGTCGTCATAGCCACCGACGGCGACGCAGGACCCGGCCGCCGGACAGGCGATCGACGTCAGCGCCGCCTGCTGCGCCATTCCGGTGGCCGCGTTCGCCGGCAGCGCGATCTCGACCGCCCGGTGCCACGCGCCGCCCGATTCGGTCACCACGGTGGGCTGCGAGAACGTCGATGACTGGTCGTGCTCGGTGACGCTGAAGTCGCCGGCGGCGACGCACGATCGAAGCGTCGCACAGGCGAGGGCGCCGAGGTCCGCGGTCGCGTTGCTCGGGGCGCGCGACGGCAGGCCGTCGAGCGCCAGCGGCCGACCCCAACCGAGCGCCGCCCCCAGCGCGGACCCCGCGACGAGCGCCGCCAGCGCAAGGCCGATCGCGGACGCTCCACCGCATCGCCGCCAACCGCCCACCGGAGCCCTTTCCCTCCGCTTCCCGTGCGCCATGGACTGTATGCGAGAGCGCAAGGCGGGCAGGCCGGCTAGCTCTCCTCGATCTCGAAGCTCACGTAGACCTCGTCCGGGTGGGCGGCGTTGCGCTTGACGATGTCTCCAACCGAGCCGGTGTCGGCGATGATCTTCATGCCGGTCGCGGTGAACGTGGCCTCGTTGAACACGTTGCGCGCGAGGAGCGGGTTCGTGAGCGCCTGCGTAAACGCATCGTTGGCGACCATGTAGGTCATCAACTCGCCCATCTTCATGAAATCCGGGTATTCCTCGGCAAAGATCCCCACGTACCACTCGAGACGCTCGATCTCGCCGTAGAGCTCCTGCAAGCGCTCGATGACGTTCGTGTCGCTGGTCAGCTGCGTCCACTTCGTCATCGGCTTGAGGCCGTACGCCTCGCGGTAGTCGTTATAGGAGCGCAGTCGCGCCTTGCGCATCAAGTCGACGGTGACCTCCTCGACCGACGGCCATACCCCCGGGTTGCTGCTGTCGACGAGGAAGGTCGGCGTGTTCATCAGGCCGATCTTGCCGGCGAGCTCGTTCGAGCACTTCTTCATCAACGCCTCGATGCCGGCTTCGAGCACGAGCGCGTTGTTGTTGCGAAAATCCTTGGCGGAGAGCGAACCTGGCCCGGTGCCGATCGTGTCCGGCACGAGCGGGTGCCAGCGGTAGAGCAGGTTGAACTCGACGGCGCACCAGTTCGTACGATTCCAGCGCTCCTCGTCGGCGATGAGCGGCACCGCCTCGAGCGGGAAGTCGAACGGCCCGATGTGGGTGATGTACTCCTCGACCACGAGCTTGAGGAGCAGAACGATCGCGAGGTTCCGAGCGGTCTGGAAGATCTGCTCGTCGTCCCAGCCCGCGTTCTGCTCCGCGAGGATCCCGGCGAGACGGTTGTGCTCGCGCAGCATCACGATGTTCATGATCGTGTTGCCGATCGTCGAGTTGCCGTGCTCGAGCCCAACCGCGAAGAGCCTCTCCTTCTGTGCGTCGGATGCGCCCCTGAGGATCGTGTTCATCAGGTAGTCAGGGTCGAACAGCCCGTCGAACTCCGGCTTGATCACGAACGGGTCGGACTTGTGCGTGCGCGTGGCAAACAGGAACTCGGGGTATTCCTCACCGTCGATCATCTGGCTCTTGAGCCGACCGCCCTCGAAGGCTCGCAGCAGGTTCGTCTGCTCGATCGTGCGTCCGTAGATCTGGCAGAGGTCGATTTCGTGGTTGGACTCGTTCTTACGGAAGTCCGTCGGATCGGTGCGCAGGAAGCTGTCGGTGAACCATTGGGCGAAGAACATGAACATGACGCTCGTGTCATCCGCAGGCGTCAGGGTCTCGCGGCGGTACAGCGCGACGACGTCGGCCTCGGAGGGCAGCTCGGCCTGATATTCAGGTGTGGACGGCGGGAGGTGGCGCCCCGAATACGTGCGATCGGTGAGGCTCATCCAGCTCGTGTAGTCGCTGGCCAGCGACAGCGCGCGAGGGCGCAGCGTGGTCGAGTAGCCGAAGCGGTTGATCACGATGCGACTGACGAGCCGACGGATCGGCTCGACGCCGCCGATCCCGGCACGGTCGACGACCTCCGTGATCAGGTTCTCGACCTGCGTGGGGAGGCTCGGAAGCATCATCGCCGCGACCCTCCCTGCGAGCGGGGCTGAACGGGCGAACGGTGTCCGGGCATGCGGTCTCCCCAGCGAGTCGTTGTCTCAGCGCGCGGACCGGAGCTTAGCTGCCA
>CAWFUP010000004.1:0-848828 GCA_963819075.1 uncultured Solirubrobacterales bacterium | reverse complement strand
TCGCCCGGCGCGAGAAGTACCTGCAGAGCGCCAAGCAGACCGGCTTCTCCGACGACGACCACCTGTGGGCCGACTCGCTGGACATCAACCTGTCGAAGATCTCCGAGGAGGAGCGCGAGAAGCTGCTCAAGGAGCTGCGTAAGACCTTCGAGGCCGACATCGCCGACACCGAGGCCTATATCGAGGACGCGGCCGAGCGCATGCGTCAGGTGTGGGAGCTGTTCAAGACGATGACCCCGAAGCAGATCGAGCACGACGAGACGATCTTCCGCGAGCTCAAGGAGCGCTTCGGTTCCCCGTACGGCTTCGGCGAGTACTTCCGCGGCGGCATGGGCGCCGAGGCGATCCGCGACCTGCTCCAGCAGGTCGACCTCGAGGCCGAGCGCGTCGAGCTCGAGGACCAGGTCAAGAACGGCAAGGGCCAGAAGCAGGCCCGCGCGGTCAAGCGCCTGAAGGTGGTGTCCGCCTTCATCCAGTCGGGCAACAAGCCCGAGATGATGGTGCTCGACGCCGTGCCGGTGATCCCGCCCGAGCTGCGCCCGATGGTCCAGCTCGACGGCGGCCGCTTCGCCACCTCGGACCTCAACGACCTCTACCGCCGCGTCATCAACCGCAACAACCGCCTCAAGCGGCTGCTCGATCTCGGCGCGCCCGAGATCATCGTCAACAACGAGAAGCGCATGCTCCAGGAGGCCGTCGACGCGCTGTTCGATAACGGTCGCCGCGGCCGCCCGGTCACCGGGCCGGGCAACCGCCCGCTGAAGTCGCTCTCGGACATGCTCAAGGGCAAGCAGGGCCGGTTCCGCCAGAACCTGCTCGGCAAGCGCGTGGACTACTCCGGCCGGTCGGTCATCGTGGCCGGCCCGTACCTGAAGCTGCACCAGTGCGGCCTGCCGAAGATCATGGCCCTGGAGCTGTTCAAGCCGTTCATCATGGCCCGGCTGGTCGAGCGCAAGTCCGCCCAGAACATCAAGGCGGCCAAGAAGATGGTCGACTCGATGATCGGCGAGGTCTGGGACGTGCTCGAGGAGGTCATCCACGAGCACCCGGTGCTGCTCAACCGCGCGCCGACGCTGCACCGCCTCGGCATCCAGGCCTTCGAGCCGCTGCTCGTGGAGGGCAAGGCGATCCAGGTGCACCCGCTCGTCTGCCACGCCTTCAACGCCGACTTCGACGGCGACCAGATGGCGGTCCACCTGCCGCTCTCGGCGGAGGCCCAGGCGGAGGCGCGCATCCTGATGCTCTCCTCAAACAACATCCTCTCGCCGGCCCACGGCGCGCCGCTGGCCACGCCGACGCAGGACATGATCCTCGGCGCGTACTACCTCACGTACGGGCCCGAGGCCGAGGAGCTGGCCAAGATCGACCCGGCGACGCACGACCCGCGGCCGCACGTGTTCCGCACCGCGCAGGAGGCCGAGCTGTCCTATGAGGGCGGCGCCGTGACGCTGCACAACATCGCCGAGTTCCGCCCGCCCGGACGCGAGGGCGGCCACGTGCTCACCACCGTCGGTCGCATCATCTACAACGACCGCATCGAGCGGGCGCTGGCGGAGGCGATCGGCACCGGGTTCGACGAGACGAAGTACGTATTCGTCAACCAGTCGATGAAGAAGCGCGACACGACGCGGCTCATCGAGGCGCTCGTGCAGACCTACGGCGCCACCACGATCTCGCTCGTGCTCGACGCGTTCAAGGACCTCGGGTTCAAGTACGCGACGCAGGCCGGCATCACGATCTCCAAGAACGACGTCGTCGTGCCGCCCGAGAAGCAGGCGATCCTCGACAAGTACGACGCGCTGGTGGGCGAGATCTCCGAGCAGTACGACATGGGCCTGATCACCCAGGAGGAGCGTCACGAGGCGGTCGTGGAGAAGTGGAACGCGGCCACCGACGAGGTAGCCGACGCGATGGTGGCCAACCTGGAGACGCTCAACCCGATCTTCATGATGGCCAACTCCGGCGCGCGCGGCTCGTTCAAGCAGATTCGCCAGCTCGCCGGGATGCGCGGCCTGATGGCCAACCCGAAGGGCGAGATCATCGAGCGACCGATCAAGGCCAACTTCATGGAGGGCCTGTCGGTGCTCGAGTACTTCATCTCGACGCACGGCGCCCGCAAGGGCCTTGCCGACACGGCGCTGCGCACCGCGGACTCCGGCTACCTGACGCGGCGTCTGGTCGACGTCGCCCAGGACGTGATCATCCGGGAGGCCGACTGCGGCACCGAGGACTACATCGAGATGGATGTGTTCAAGGACGGCGGGGAGCTCAACGACAACCTCGCCGGGCGCATCGCGGCCACCGAGATCAAGACCAAGCGCGGTCGCTCGCTCGTCGAGCAGGGCGCCGAGATCACGCTGCACGAGCTCGGGGATATCGAGGAAGCCTTCCGCGAGGACTATGAGAAGGGCAATCGCCCGCGCGTCCCGGTGCGCTCGGTCCTGAAGTGCGAGGCCACCAGCGGGGTGTGCCAGGCCTGTTACGGCCGCGCGATGGCCACCGGCCAGATCGCCCAGATCGGCGATGCGGTCGGAATCGTCGCCGCGCAGTCGATCGGCGAGCCGGGCACGCAGCTGACGATGCGGACGTTCCATACCGGCGGCGTCGCCGGCGCGGACATCACGCACGGCCTGCCGCGCGTCGTCGAGCTGTTCGAGGCGCGCAAGCCGAAGGGCCTGGCCAAGATCGCCGAGCAGGACGGTGTCGTGTCGATCGAGGAGTCCGACAAGGCGCTGACGGTGGTCATCACCGACGACTCCGGCGAGGAGCACCGGCACACCTTCCCGCGGCGCACGCGGCTGTACGTGACCGCCGGGTCGCGGATCACGGCGGGCACGCAGCTCAACGAGGGGTCGCTGTACCCGCACGAGCTGCTGGCCATCCGTGGGCGCACCGAGACCGAGCAGTACCTCGTCAAGGAGGTCCAGGAGGTCTACAAGTCCCAGGGCGTCGACATCAACGACAAGCACATCGAGCTGATCGTGCGTCAGATGCTCAAGAAGGTGCGCGTCGACCAGAAGGGCGACACCGATTACCTCCCGGGGCAGTTCGTCGACCGCTTCGAGTTCGCCAAGGTCAACGACCGGGTCAAGAACGAGAAGGGCGAGACCGCGCAGTTCGAGGACATCATCCTCGGCATCACCAAGGCCTCGCTCAACACCGACTCGTTCCTGTCGGCGGCCTCCTTCCAGGAGACGACGAAGGTGCTCACCGACGCCGCTCTGGAGGGCAAGATCGATCGACTGAACGGCCTCAAGGAGAACGTCATCATCGGCAAGCTCATCCCGGCGGCGACCGGCCTGAAGCGCTACCGGCGCATCGAGATCGAGCCGTCCGAGCCCCTGCCCCGCGCGATCGACGACATCGGCCTGCTCGATCAGGACGAGATCGCCGCCGAGCTCGGTCTCGGCAACGGTGGTGGCTTCGGTGACTACGGCCATGAGTTCGACCAGGACCTCGCCTCGCTCGAGGAGATCGGCGCCGGCGGCGGCGATCCCGGCTTCGTCGAGGAGCTGGCCGAGCTCGACGTGCCCGAGGCTCCGCCGGAGGACTAGCCCAGGCTTCGGGGTGCCGAGGCGGCCAGATGGCCGCCTCGGCACCCCGTCTCGAACAAACGGCCACGCCAGCGGCGCCCGAGCCTGCCCATCCGTCGATTGGGAGCCTCTCGGCTGAACGCCGGCCCGCGCGCGCGCCGATGGCCTCCTCGTGGTCAGGCGCCCCGGGGTCACCGATGCTCGCATGCTCGTCCGTGGTGTCTCTGCGCTCGCGGCCTGCCTCCCGCTCCTGCTCTTGACGGGCACCGGGGTGGCCCGCGCCGCCGCCCCGACGCTCGCCGCCGCCGCGCCGCCCGCGGTGGCGGGCCCTGACTCGGAGCAGGTGTCGGTCAACGTGGACCCCGGCGGTCTCGACACGAGCGTCGTCTTCCAGTACGGGCCGGACCTCAGCTACGGCACGACGACGAGCGCGGTCGACGTCCCGGCGAACTCCACGGTTCCCTACACGGTTGCGGTCACGCTCACCGGGCTCACTCCGGGATCGTCCTACCACGTGCAGGCGGTTGCCTCCAATACCGACTACAACGGCGCCGTCGGCCCCGACCAGACCTTCACCGCCGGCGCGCCCGACGTGACCACCGGTGCCGCCGCTGCGGCCGGGACGACGAACTCCGGTCAGACGCTCAACGGCACCGGCAATCCCGGCGGGACGCAGACGAGCTGCTACTTCCAATACGGGCTGAGCAACGGAGTCCGGCAGCAGGTCATCCCGGGCGTGGGCTCCGCGCTCCAGCTCGCGTCGCCCCCAAGCGTCAGCTTCGACGGCAACTCGTTGCTGCAGACATCGACGGTGTCCATTGGCTCGGGGGTCGGGGACGTGGCCCAACAGGCCACGCTGTCGAACCTGGCGCCGGGCACCTATCAGTACGCGTTCGTCTGCGTCAACGGCAACGGCACGACCACCGGGGCGACCCAGACGTTCAACGTCGGCCTGGCCACGGCGACCACCGGATCGGGGACCCAGGTCGCCGCCGGGGGCGCAGCGGTCAACGGGACGGTCAACCCGTCGTCGGTGGACACGAAGTACTCGTTCGAGTACGGACAGACCCCGAGCTACGGCTTCTCGACCAGCTGGATCGACATCGGCTCGGGCACCGCCGACGTCCCCGTGCAGGCGACGCTGGCCAACCTCGCGCCCGGAGCGACGTACCACTTCCGCGTCGACGCGCAGACGCCCGGGGGCACCGTCGACGGCGCGGACCAGACGTTCACGCTGCAGCAGTCCTTCGCCGACACGACGGCGGCGACGGGCGTGACCCCGACCGGAGCGACGCTCAACGGGATCGTCGGTCCGGGCGGCCTGTCGACGAGCTACTACTTCCAATACGGCCTGGACACCAGTTACGGCTGGCAGACCACCGAGAGCGCACCGAGCAGCTCGCCGCCGCCGGCCTCGGCGGCGGTCACGCTGCCGCCGGCGGGCCAGAACCCCCCGGCCGGCCAGACCTACCACTACCGCCTCGTCGTCGTTAACCAGAGCGGCACCTTCTACGGGCAGGACGCGACCGTCACGCCGGGACTCGCGTCTGTCGTGTCCTACGGCATCGCCACGTCGGTCTCGGACTCGAGCGTGACCGTCGACAGCCAGATCGACACCGGTGGATTGGACACGAGCGTGCAGTACGAGGTCGGCACGAGCTCGGGGACCTACACGTCGACCGTGCCGGTGACGCCGATCGACGCGCCGAGCGGCAGCGACGTCGACGAGCCGTACACGATCACCGGGCTTTCGGCCGGCACCATCTACTACTACCGCGTCATGCTCCAGAACGCCTCGGGCACCGTCTACGGTGCCGAGCAGACGTTCACTACGCCGATCGCCCCGACCGACGCCACGACGGCGGCGACCGGGGTTGTCGCGTCGGGGGCCGTCCTCAACGGCACCGTCACCGCGAATGGTTCGCCCGGTACGTACTCCTTCGAGTACGCGACCGACGCCAACTACCAGTCCTCCGGCTACAACCTGAACACCTCCGCGCAGCCCTACCCGGCGTCGGCCTCGGCGCAGCCGGTATCCGCTCAGCTCAACGGCCTCACGCCGAGCACGACCTACCACTTCGCGATCGTGGCCAACGACGGCGTCGACGCGCCGGTGGTCGGCGCTGATCAGACCTTCACGACCGCGGCCTCGGGGTCACCGCCGGCGGTCAGCGCGCTGACCGCCACGAACCTCACCGATACGACGGCGACGCTGCAGGCGACCGTCAATCCGGAGGGCCTCGACACGACCTACTACGTCGAGTACGGGATCGGCAGCTGCACGAGCGGCTCGCAGACGAGCCCGCAGGATATCGGGAGTGGGTCGCTCGATGAGCCAGTGAGCATCGGCGTCGGCGGGCTGACGAAGGGCACCACGTACACCTTCTGCGTTGTGGCCACGAACACGAACACCGGCGCTACCACCACCACGAGCGCGCCCCAGACGTTCGAGACGCTGACGCCGCCGTCGGCCACCACCGGCACCATCGCCTCGCCGCAGGGCACGACGGCGGCCACCCTCGCCGGGTCGGTCAACCCGAACGGCTTCGCCACCCAGGCCTACTTCCAGTACGGCACCACGACGGCCTACGGGCAGACGACGACGGCGCAGAACGTCGCGGCCAACGCCGGGGCGACGCCCCAGAGCGTGCAGGTCCCGAACCTCATCCCCTCTACGACCTACCACTTCCGCATGGTGGGCACCAATGGCGTCGACACGACCAACGGCGCCGACCAGACGTTCACCACCGCCGCGCCGCCGCAGCCACCGGCGCTCGTCGACACCGGGCCGTCGGCGATCGATGACTGCGACGCGACGATCAACGCGACGATCAATCCCCAGGGCCAGTCGACGACGTGGACGCTCCAGTACGGAACGACCACCGCCTACGGCACGACCGTCGCGATTGGCACGGCCGCGACGTCCGGCACCTCGCCGGTGCCCGTGTCGTTCGACATCTCGAACGTGGCGCCCCCGTGCACCCAGAACCCGGGACTGCTGAGCTCCGACACGACGTATCACTACCGGATCCTCGCCACCAACCCGACCGGCACGACCACCGAGGCCGACCACACGTTCACGACGCTCACGCCGCCGGCGGCGAGCACGAGCGCCGCGGCGACGCCCGGCGCGACGACCGTCGTGCTCGACGCCGCGGTCAATCCGAACGGCTTCGCCACGACGTTCTCCTTCCAGTACGGCACGACGACGGCCTACGGGAGCACCACGTCGGGCCAGTCCGCGGGCTCGAGCACCTCGACGCAGGCCGTGGCCATGTCGATCGGGTCGCTGACGCCGGCGACGCAGTACCACTTCCGGGTCGTCGCCACGAACGGACCGGACACCGTCGTGGGCGCCGACCAGACCTTCACGACCGGAGAGCCGCCGCCGCCGAGCGCCTCGACCGAGACCTTCTCGAGCATCACACAGACGGGGGTGATGCTGAGTGCGCTCGTCGACCCGCTCGGCCAAACGACCACGTACACCTTCGAGTACGGGCTCGACTCGAGCTATGGAAACTCGACGAACGCCCAAGGCATCGGCCAGGGATCGCTGCCCCAGACCGCGGCGGCCGCGCTGAGCGGCCTGCAGCCCGGGACGACCTATCACTTCCGCGTCGTGGCCACGAACCCCTCGGGCTCGACGTTTGGCAGCGATGACACGTTCACGACGGCCGCGGCCTCGAGCTCGGGCGGCTCGGGCGGTTCGGGCGGTTCGGCTGGCTCGGGCGGTTCGAGCGGCTCGGGTGCTTCCGGTGGCTCGGCCGGCTCGGGTGGTTCCGGTGGCGCGGGCGGTTCGGCTGGCTCGGGCGGGTCGGGCGGTTCCGGCGGCTCGGGCGGCGCGGCGGCGGCGCCGACGCTGAGCGTCGCCTCGGCTCCCACTGAGCGGGCCCTGCCTGGGCAGGTCGTTCTCGACACGGGCGTCCGCGCCAGCTGCCCGGCCGGCGGCTCGACGTGCTCGGTCTCCATCCCGGTCTCCTACACGGTGTCGACGGTCGTGGTCGCCAAGGCGCATCGGCACACGGTGAAGAAGGTCAAGTCACTCATCAGCGCGTCGCTGTCGATCGCACCCGGACGCGCGGCCGAGGCGGTGCTCTCGCTCTCGCCGGGCGCGCTGTCGGTTATCGCCGCCGCCAAGCACCTGAGGGCGACCGTCGCGGTCGCCGCCTGGGCGACCGGCGCGGCGACGCAGAGGCTCCCCGTCTCGGTGACGCTCACGCCGCTCAAGCCGCTCAAGCCGGCGAACAAGAAGCATCACTGACGCGCCGCACGGCCGCCGCGCGGCAGCCCCAGCGACCAGGCCCGCAGCGCCTCGGCGGCGCTGGCGGTCAGGCCCTCGGCCGGGTCGGTGCCGACGAGGAGGGTTGGCGATAGGCGGGTCCGCGCCCAGCGGTCGCAGGCCGCGTTGAACGCGTCGTCGATCCAGGCCAGAGGGCGCCCACCGGCGAAGGCGTCGATCGCCTCGAGCTTCCAGTGCGCCCGCGTGCGCCCGGGCGACCGAGCGAAGGCGAGGAACGGCAGCGCCTCGGGAAGGCGGAGCAGGTGGGGGAGGTACTCGTTGGCCTTCTCCTCCCAGCCGCTGCACCACACGAGCTCGAAGTCGCCCGCGAGCGCATGAAGGTGCCGGCCGGCCTCGGCCGAAATGAAATGGACGATGCCGTCGATCGAATGGAACGCGCCCTCCGGGCGGCGCTCAGGCGGGAAGCCGAACAGCGAGATCACCCCGTCGATGTCGACCATCAGCAGGGGCTTGCGCGCCGGCGAGGGCGAGACCGGCGGCGCAGCGGATTCGGGTGTCACACGTGAGGACATTCGTCACAAGGTTGTTAGCCCGGGCTTAACCGGACCATTCTTAGCTGACCTAAAGGTCCCTCCGGGTAATCTGCTGGTATCAGGTCGAGCCGGTAAAGGGGTTGCCCGCTCGCGTCGATGCAGGCTGACAGGGGCAACCCCGCTCCGCACCGTCGACATCCGCGCGGCGGCTCCTCCGTCTCGATCTAGGAACTCATGACGCTTGAACTCGGCATCCTCCTCGCCCTCCTGTGCGCCTTCGTGGCGAACCTCGGCTTCTTCTACAAGCACAGGGGGGCATGCTCGGTCCCGCCCGTCGACGTCCGTCATCCGTTTCGATCCGCCCGCGCGCTGTACTCCTCGAAGTGGTTCTCGCTCGGCATGGGCATCGCCTGCGTCAGCTGGGCACTGCACGTCGCCGCGCTCGCGCTTGCGCCGATGTCGGTCGTGCAGGTCGCGCTCGCCGGCGGCGTCGTGCTCATCGCCGTCATGGCCGAGCGCCTCTTCGGCTTCACCGTCGGCCCGCGCCAGTGGTGGGGGCTGATGCTGACGGCGGCCGCGCTCATCGTGCTCGGCATCACGCTGCCCGCGACGCACGGCGCGCACAGCCACTTCTCGCAGGCCGCGATGATCTCCTTCGAGGCGGCGCTCTTCGGCGTCGGCGGGCTGCTCATCATGGGCCCCCGCATGGGCGGCCAGCGCGAGCACCACGGCGTAATGCTCGGCGCCGCCGCGGGCGTCCTGTTCGGTGTCTCGGACACCTCGATCAAGGCGCTTACCGGCATCGTCGGCGCCCACGGCGCGATGGGCGTCATGCTCAGCCCGTGGCTGGCCGTCGCGGTTGCCGCCTCGATCGTCGCCTTCTACGCCTCGGCCCGCGGCCTGCAGGACGGCGACGCCGTCCCGGTGATCGCCGTGACCGGCACGGCGGCGAACATCGCCGGCATCGCCGGCGGCATCCTCGTGTTCGGCGATCCGCTTTCGGCGAGCCCGATCGGCATCGTCGCCCAGTCGCTCGCCTTCGTGATGGTCGTCGTCGCCTCCGCTCTGATGCCGGCGCCGACGCGCGTCGCCTCGCCCGCCGCGGCGCGCGCCTGACGCCTCGGACCGCCGACCGACCGGCGGTCCGCCCTCGGGGGCCTGCTACCATCCGCGGCCGCATGCCGACTACCTCTCAGCTCGTCCGCAAGGGCCGCCAAGCGCCGAAGAAGAAGCTCGCCACGCCCGGTCTGAAGTCCGGCAAGGGCCGCAAGAAGAAGGTGGCCGCTCCGCAGCGTCGGGGGGTGTGCACGCGCGTGTACACGACGACGCCGAAGAAGCCGAACTCCGCGCTGCGCAAGGTCGCTCGCGTCCGCATCTCCGGCTCGATCGAGGTGACCGCGTACATTCCCGGCGAGGGGCACAACCTTCAGGAGCACTCGGTCGTGCTCGTACGAGGCGGCCGCGTCAAGGATCTTCCCGGTGTGCGCTACAAGGTCGTGCGCGGCACGCTCGACGCCGCCGGCGTGAGCGACCGCAAGAAGGCGCGCTCGCAGTACGGCGTGAAGAAGAAGTAGCGATGCCCCGCCGCGCCGCCGCCCAGATCCGTCCGGTCGAGCCGGACCCGCTGCACCGCTCCAAGCTCGTGACCCAGGTCATCAACAAGGTCATGCTCGATGGCAAGAAGTCGACGGCCGAGCGGATCGTCTACGACGCGCTGGCCATTCTCGCCGAGCGCACGGGCAAGGATCCGATCGAGTCGCTCGAGGTGTCGATTAAGACGCTCACGCCGCAGCTCGAGGTGCGTTCGCGCCGCGTCGGCGGCGCCACCTACCAGGTGCCCGTCGAGGTCCCGCAGCGGCGCGCGCGCACGCTGGCCGTGCGCTGGCTCGTCGAGTTCGCCCGCGCCCGGCGCGAGAAGACGATGGCCCAGCGGCTCGCGAACGAGCTCATCGACGCGCAGTCCCAGCAGGGTGGCGCGTACAAGCGCAAGGACGACATCTACCGCATGGCGCAGGCCAACAAGGCCTTCGCGCACTACCGCTGGTAGCGCCTCGCGGGCGCCGCTGGCGGCGCCCGCCGACCGCGGTGAACGGCGCCGCCCGCCCTTCTGGGCGCCGCCGACCCTCTGCTATAGTCGGTGTCCGCTTCGCGGCGCGGTCCCTCATGCGCGGTTCCGGGCGCGTTGCCACCTCAAAGATGCACACCTCGAGCAGATAGCCACGCGGTCCCGGCGAAAGCCATCGGCGTGCGCGGGGCCCGAGGGGCCTCTTTTTTTGCTCTGAATCAGGATCCCCACCACAACCCCACCTTCGCATGCCCCGCACCTTCAGCCTCCAGAACACCCGCAACATCGGGATCATGGCGCACATCGACGCCGGCAAGACGACGACGACCGAGCGCATCCTCTACTACACCGGCCGCACCTACAAGATCGGCGAGGTGCACGAGGGCGCGGCCGTCATGGACTGGATGGAGCAGGAGCAGGAGCGCGGGATCACGATCACCTCGGCCGCCACGACCGCGCAGTGGAACGGTCACCGCATCAACATCATCGATACCCCCGGGCACGTCGACTTCACCGTCGAGGTCGAGCGCTCGCTGCGCGTGCTCGATGGGGCGATCGCCCTGTTCGATTCCGTCGCCGGCGTCGAGCCGCAGTCGGAGACCGTCTGGCGCCAGGCCGACAAGTACCACGTGCCGCGCATCGCCTACATCAACAAGATGGACCGCATCGGCGCGGACTTCGAGCGCGGCGTGCAGACGATGATCGATCGCCTCGGCGCGCATCCGGTGCCGATCCAGCTGCCGATCGGCGCCGAGTCGGAGTTCGCCGGCGTCATCGATCTCGTCCGCATGAAGGCGATCGTGTACCGGGACGACCTCGGCACCGAGCAGGAGATCGTCGAGATCCCGGCCGAGCTCGTCGACGCGGCCGTCGCGGCGCGCGAGCACCTGCTCGAGGAGGTCTCCCACTACGACGACGGGCTGCTCGAGCTGCTGCTCGAGGAGGCCGAGATCCCAGAGGAGCGCCTCAAGCAGGCGATCCGCTCGGCGACGCTCGGCCTGAAGTTCACGCCCGTCCTGTGCGGCTCCTCGTTCAAGAACAAGGGCGTGCAGCCGCTGCTCGACGCCGTCGTCGACTACCTGCCCTCGCCCCTGGACGTGCCGCCGGTCACCGGCGTCGTCCCGACGAAGTCCGGCGAGGACGAGGAGATCGTGCAGCGTCATGCCGACGACGGCGAGCCGTTCGCGGCGCTCGCCTTCAAGATCATGGCCGACCCCTACGTCGGCAAGCTCACCTACTTCCGCGTCTACTCGGGCAAGCTCGAGGCCGGCTCACGCATCCTCAACGTCAGCAGCGGGCGCACCGAGCGCATCGGGCGCATCCTGATGATGCACGCCAACGACCGCGAGGAGGTGGGCGAGGTCTACTCCGGCGACATCGCCGCCGCCGTCGGCATCAAGCAGGTCGCCACCGGTGACACGCTCGCCGCCCCCGATGCCCCGGTGCGCCTCGAGACGATCACCTTCCCCGAGCCGGTGATCAAGGTCGCTGTCGAGCCGAAGACCAAAGCCGACCAGGAGAAGATGTCGATCGCCCTCGGCCGCCTGGCCGAGGAGGATCCGACCTTCCAAGTGCAGACCAACGAGGAGACCGGACAGACCGAGATCTCGGGCATGGGCGAGCTGCATCTCGAGGTGCTCGTCGACCGCATGCGCCGTGAGTTCAACGTCGAGGCGAACGTCGGGCGCCCGCAGGTCTCCTACCGCGAGACGGTACGCGGCACCGCGCACAAGATCGAGGGCAAGTTCGTGCGCCAGAGCGGCGGCTCCGGTCAGTACGGCGTCGTCTACATCGACCTCGAGCCGGCGCCCGGCGAAGGCTTCGACTTCGTCAACAAGATCAAGGGCGGGTCGATCCCCTCCGAGTTCATTCCGGCCGTCGAGAAGGGCGTCGAGGAGGCGCTCACCAACGGCGTGAAGGCCGGCTACCCGATGGTGGACGTGCGCGTCACGCTCACCGACGGCAAGTACCACGACGTCGACTCGTCGGAGATCGCCTTCAAGGTGGCGGGCTCGCTCGCGCTCCAGGAGGCGGCCAAGCGCGCCAAGCCCGTGCTGCTCGAGCCGGTGTTCGCCGTCGAGGTCGTCACGCCCGAGGAGTACATGGGCGACGTCATGGGCGACCTGGCGCGGCGGCGCGGGCAGCTGCAGGGCTCCGAGCAACGCGGCAACGCGCAGGCGATCAGCGCTCGCGTGCCGCTCAGCGACATGTTCGGCTACGCCACTGATCTGCGCTCGGCCACGCAGGGCCGAGCGACCTACACGATGCAGTTCGACGGGTACGAGGAAGTGCCGTCGAACATCGCCGAGAAGATCGTCGAGCAGCGCACCGGCGAGCCGGTGCCGGCCTAGGACGCGTCGACCAGGGCCGGCGACAGCACTCGGATTCGACGCAAGGTTTCACCCCGCACCTCACCAGCAGGCACATTCAGATAGATTTCCCCGGTTCGCCCGTCTACGGCGAACATACAAGTCGATCACAGGAGCGAACACAAAGTGGCGAAGGAGAAGTTCGAGCGCGATAAGCCGCACGTCAACGTCGGCACGATCGGTCATATCGATCACGGCAAGACGACGCTTACCGCTGCCATCACGACCGTGCTCGCCGAGAAGATGGGCGGGGAGGCCCGCAGCTTCGAGGAGATCGACAACGCTCCCGAAGAGAAGGAGCGTGGCATCACCATCGCCACTTCGCACGTCGAGTACCAGACCGAGAACCGTCACTACGCGCACGTGGACTGCCCCGGTCACGCCGACTACGTCAAGAACATGATCACCGGCGCGGCGCAGATGGACGGCGCGATCCTCGTCGTCTCCGCGGCCGACGGGCCGATGCCCCAGACCAGAGAGCACATCCTGCTCGCCCGCCAGGTCGGCGTGCCCTACATCGTCGTGTTCCTCAACAAGGCCGACATGGTCGACGACGAGGAGCTGCTCGAGCTCGTCGAGGTGGAGGTGCGTGAGCTCCTGTCCGCCTACGACTTCCCGGGCGACGACATCCCCTTCATCACCGGTTCGGCGCTGAAGGCGCTCGAGGGCGACGAGGGGTACAAGGCGAAGATCCTCGAGCTTGCCGATGCGCTGGACACCTACATCCCCGAGCCGGTTCGCGAGCTGGACAAGCCGTTCCTGATGCCCGTCGAGGACGTGTTCTCGATCACGGGCCGCGGCACGGTGGCCACCGGCCGCGTCGAGCAGGGCATCATCAACACCGGCGACACCGTCGAGATCGTCGGCATTCACCCGACGACGTCGACCGTCGTGACCGGCGTGGAGATGTTTCGCAAGATCCTCGACGAGGGACGGGCGGGCGACAACGTCGGCTGCCTGTTGCGCGGCACCAAGCGCGAGGAGATCGAGCGCGGCCAGGTGCTGTGCAAGCCCGGCTCGATCACCCCTCACACCAAGTTCAAGTCCGAGGTCTACGTGCTCAAGAAGGAGGAGGGCGGACGCCACACCCCCTTCTTCACGGGCTACCGGCCTCAGTTCTACTTCCGCACGACCGACGTCACAGGGGTGGCTCGCCTCCCCGAGGGCGTCGAGATGGTCATGCCCGGAGACAACGTCCAGATGGAGATCGAGCTGATCCAGCCGATCGCCATGGACCAGGGCCTGCGCTTCGCCATCCGCGAGGGTGGGCGCACGGTCGGGTCGGGCGTGGTCACGGAGATCATCGAGTAGCACCCCCGGGCTTGCGCCGCGGCGCAAGCACCTGTCAGCAGACCGATACGACAATTGCTTCCCGCCCGCGTGGCGGGGCCGACGAGCCGGGGCGGACTGGCCAGCACGGTAGTCCGCCCTCTCTACGGCCCGACGCCGGGCGCGCGCAGACCGAGTGAGGGCGGCGCCCCACCGCCCCGCAACCACGAGACCCCATCGACCCGAGCACACCCAGAGAAGAGCTTTTTCATGGCCGTCGCCACCCAGAACAAGATTCGCATCCGCCTGAAGGCGTACGACACATCGGCGATCGAGTCCGCCGCCAAGGAGATCGTCGAGACCGCGACGCGCACCGGCGCGACCGTATCCGGACCGGTGCCGCTGCCGACCGAGAAGAACGTGTACTGCGTCATCCGCTCGCCGTTCAAGGACAAGGACTCGCGCGAGCACTTCGAGATCCGCACGCACAAGCGGCTCATCGACATCCACCAGCCGACCCCGAAGACAGTCGACTCGCTGCAGCGCCTCGACCACCTTCCGGCCGGCGTCGACATCGAGATCCGCCTCGCCACCTGATGCCCGCAATCCTCGCCAAGAAGCTCGGCATGAGCCAGGTCTTCCAGCCGGACGGACAGGTCGCGCGCGTCACCGTGCTGCAGGCCGGGCCGTGCCGCGTCACCGCGGTCCGTACCGCCGAGCGCGATGGCTATGACGCCGTGCAGCTCGCCTTCGGCCAGACCAAGGAGAAGCACCTCTCGCGCCCCGAGCTCGGCCACCTCAAGAAGGCCGACGCCGGACCGCTCAAGCACCTCGTCGAGTTTCGCGACGAAGCGGCCGCGTGGCAGGTCGGCGACACGGTCACCGTCGAGACGTTCGAGGCCGGTCAGCGTGTGAAGATCGCCGGCGTCTCCAAGGGCAAGGGCTTCGCCGGCACGATCAAGCGTCACAACTTCGCCAGCGGACCGAAGGCGCATGGCTCGCACAACGTGCGCGCGCCGGGATCGGTGGGCGCGTCGGCCACGCCCTCACGGGTGTTCAAGGGCATCCGCGGACCGGGGCAGATGGGCAACAAGCGCGTCACCCAGAAGGGGCTGGAGATCATCTCGGTCGACGCCGCCGAGAACCTGTTGCTCGTCCGCGGCTCGGTCCCCGGGCCGCGCAACGGTGTCGTGGAGGTGCGCAGCGATGCCTGACGCGCCCGTCCTCGGGGCCGCCAACAAGGTCACCCTCGACGCCGGCGCGTTCGGCGCCCGCTTCCACGGGCCCCTCGTCCACGAGACGGTGCGCGCCGAGCAGGCCGCCCGCCGGCAGGGCACCGCGGCCACGAAGACCCGCGGCATGGTGTCCGGCGGCGGCTCCAAGCCGTGGCGCCAGAAGGGCACGGGCCGTGCGCGCGCCGGCTCGAGTCGCTCGCCGGTGTGGACCGGAGGCGGCGTCGCGTTCGGTCCGCAGCCGCGCCACTACACCTTCAAGATCAATCGCAAGGAGCGCCGCGCGGCGCTGCGCAGCGCGCTGTCGCTGCACGCCGAGCGCCGCTCGATCGCGATCCTGCAGCCCGAGGCCTTCGGCAAGCCGAGCACGCGCCTGGCCACCGGGCTGCTCGCCAGCTGGGATCAGATCCGCCCGACGCTCGTCGTGGTGCTCGACTCCGAGGCGAACGCCGCCCTGTCGTTTCGCAACATCGCCCGGGTCGCCGTGCTGACGCCAGAGAACGTCGGCGTGGCCGACGTTCTCGGCGCCGCCTCGCTGCTCGTTTCCGAGGGCGCGCTCGCCGCGCTGACCGAGCGGGCCAGCGGGAACCGGGCGCACAGCGGCGCCGGTGCCGAGGAAGGTGCGTGATGGAGCACACCCAGGTCCTCATCCGTCCCGTCGTCTCGGAGAAGAGTTACGTGCTCTCCGCGGCCAACAAATACACCTTCCGCGTGCATCCCGACGCGCACAAGACCCAGATCCGTCAGGCCGTCGAGGCCCTGTTCGACGTGCACGTCGTCGACGTGCGCACGATGAGCGTCAAGTCCAAGCCCAAGCGCCGCGGGGTCAGCCGGGGCAGCACCCGCAGCTGGAAGAAGGCGATCGTGCAGGTGCGACCCGGCGAGACCATGCCCGTGTTCGCCGGCCTGGAAGGCCTCGAGGGGTAGATCGCATGCCGATCCGCAAGCCCAAGCCCACGAGCGCCGGACGGCGCTTCGTCTCCTATCCGGACTTCGCCGAGATCACGAAGAGCGAACCCGAGAAGTCCCTCGTCGAGGGGCTCACCAAGAGCGGCGGGCGCAACTCGTTCGGGCGCAAGACGGCGCGTCACCGCGGTGGCGGGGCCAAGCGCCTGTACCGCCGCATCGACTTCAAGCGCCGCAAGGACGGCGTGCCCGCGCGCGTCGCCGCGATCGAGTACGACCCCAACCGCTCGGCCTACATCGCGCTGCTGCATTACGCCGACGGCGAGAAGCGCTACATCCTCGCGCCGGCGCGCCTGACCGTCGGATTGACCGTCGCGTCCGGCGAGGCGGTCGACATCACGGTCGGCAACTGCCTGCCGCTCTCGCGCATGCCGATCGGCACCGTCGTGCACAACGTCGAGTTGCAGCCCGGGCGCGGGGGGCAGCTCGCACGGTCCGCGGGCTCCTCGATCCAGCTGATGGCGCGCGATGGCGACATGGCCACGCTGCGCCTGCCCTCCGGCGAGATGCGCCTCGTACGCGCCGAGTGCCGGGCCACGGTCGGCGTTGTCGGGAACGCCGACCACCAGAACGTGAAGGTCGGGAAGGCGGGGCGCAAGCGCCACATGGGCGTGCGCCCGCAGACGCGCGGCACCGCGATGAACCCGGTCGACCACCCCCACGGCGGCGGCGAGGGCTCGACGACCGCTGGTCGCCACCCGGTCACGCCGTGGGGCGTGCCCACACTCGGCTACCGCACGCGCAAGAAGAACAAGGCCTCCGATCGTTACATCGTGCGCGGCCGTCGCCGCGGGAAGGGCAAGCACCGATGAGTCGCTCCAGCAAGAAGGGGCCGTGGGTCGAGGAGCGGCTCATGGCGCGCATCGAGGCGATGAACGCCGCGAACACCAAGCAGATGCTCAAGACCTGGTCTCG
The DNA here is from genome assembly GCA_963819075.1 of uncultured Solirubrobacterales bacterium. Classification (GTDB taxonomy): domain Bacteria; phylum Actinomycetota; class Thermoleophilia; order Solirubrobacterales; family Solirubrobacteraceae; genus CAVQBJ01. The sequence continues at coordinate 831,706 of CAWFUP010000004.1, read as the reverse complement.
GGCCTCGACGATCTTCCCCGAGATGGTCGGCCACACGATCGCCGTTCACGACGGGCGCAAGCACGTGCCCGTGTTCGTCAGCGAGTCGATGGTCGGTCACAAGCTCGGCGAGTTCGCGCCGACGCGCCTGTTCCGCGGGCATGCCGGATCCGGAAGGGTTCGATGAGCCCCGACGACGCCACCCCCGACGTGCCCGCCGAGGAGGAGCCGCAGGAGCTCCTGACCGGCTCGGCGCCCCAGGAGGGCGAGACCGAGCCGACCCCCGGCGATGCCACGATCGCCGAGGAGTCGTCGGCCGAGCTCGTGACCGGCTCCGCGCCCCAGGAGGGCGAGGGCGAGGACGAGCCCGAGGCGGCGAAGCCCAAGCGGCGCGCCGCACGGACCCGCAAGGCCAAGGTCGTTGCCGAGGAGTCCGTGGCCTCCGAGGAGCCGCAGGCGGACGAGACCGAGGAGGCTGCGGCCACCGTCATCGCCAAGGTGCCCGACGAGGCCGAGGCCGAGGAGGCTCCCGCTCGGGGCCGGCGGTCACGACCGGCGGCGCGTCGTGCCGTCGTGCGCGCCCAGGCCAAGTACGTGCGGACCTCGGCGCGCAAGGCGCGCATGGTCTGCGGCCACATTCGCGGCAAGTCAGTCGATGAGGCGCGTGCCATCCTTGCCTTCACCCCCCGCGATGTCGCGCGTGACTGGAGCAAGCTGCTCGAGTCCGCCGTCGCGAACGCGGAGAACAACCACGAGCTCGTGGGCGACGACCTCATCGTGCACGAGGCCTACGCCGACGAGGGTCCGACGATCAAGCGCTTCCGCCCGCGGGCCATGGGACGCGCCACCCCGATCCGCAAGCGCACGAGCCACCTGACGATCACGCTCACTCCGAGGTCTTAGACATGGGTCAAAAAGTTCATCCCGAGTCCATGCGCGTGGGCTACATCCACGACTGGAAGTCCAACTGGTTCAACGAGCGCCACTTCGCCGAGTACCTCGACGAGGACATCCAGGTGCGCGAGCACATCATCAACAAGCTCGCCCATGCCGGCCTGTCCGACATCACGATCCGCAAGGACATCAACGAGCTCGAGGTCAACATCCACACGGCGCGACCGGGGATTGTCATCGGCAAGTCCGGAAGCGAGGTCGACGCGCTGCGGCGGGATCTGCATCGCATCACGAAGAAGCAGATCAAGGTCAACATTCTCGAGATCAAGCGTCCCGAGCTCGACGCCAAGCTCGTCGCGCAGTCGATTGCCGAGCAGCTGCAGAACCGCGTTGCCTTCCGGCGCGCGATGAAGCGCGCGCTCACCAGCGCGATGCGCTCGGGGGCCAAGGGCGTCAAGGTGCAGGTCTCGGGCCGGCTCGGTGGGGCCGAGATGGCGCGCACCGAGAGCTACTCCGACGGCCGTGTCCCACTGCACACGATGCGGGCCGACATCGACTACGGCTTCTACGAGGCGCGCACGACGTTCGGGCGCATCGGCGTGAAGTGCTGGGTCAACAAGGGCGAGATCATGCCCGAGGGCTACGTCGGCGCCGACCTGACCGACATGAGCGCGCCCGCACCGCCGAGCGACGGTCGCGACGGTCGTGGCGATCGCGACGGTCGCGGTCGCGGTCGCGGCGGACCCGGCGGCGGTCGCGGCGGTCGTGGCGGTGGTCCCGGCGGCGGCGGTCCCGGTGGCGGTCGCGGTCCGGGCGGTGGCCGTGGTCCGGGCGGCGGTGGTCGCGGTCCGGGCGGCGGTGGTCGTGGCCCCGGTGGCGGTGGTCGTGGTCCCGGTGGCGGTGGCCCGCGCGGCGGCGGTTCCGGCTCCGGAGGGCCCCGCTGATGCTCGCGCCCAAGCGTGTCAAGCACCGCAAGCAGCACCGCGGGCGTCGCGGCGGGCTGTCGCGCGGGCAGGTCAAGGTCCAGTTCGGCGAGTACGGCCTGAAGACCCTCGAGGAGGGTTGGCTCACCAATCGCCAGATCGAGGCGGCTCGTATCGCGATGACCCGCAAGATCAAGCGTGGCGGCAAGGTGTGGATCAACGTCTTTCCCGACAAGCCGGTCACGAAGAAGCCGGCCGAGACCCGCATGGGCTCGGGCAAGGGCTCGCCCGAAGGCTGGGTGGCCGTCGTCAAGCCGGGCCGCGTGATGTTCGAGCTCGCCGGCGTGCCCGAGCCGCTCGCGCGTGAGGCGATCCGGCTGGCCGCGCGCAAGCTGCCCGTGAAGTCCAAGTTCGTGATGCGCGAGGACTAGGGCTGATCGAGATGAAGGCCAAGGATCTTCGGGACATGCCCGACCACGAGCTGCTCGAGCACATCGCGACGGCGCGCAAGGACCTGTTCGGCGTCCGCTTCGCCAACGCGACCGGGGAGCTCGACGACACGGCGAGCATCCGCCGCAACAAGCGCGAGCTCGCCCGCGCGCTGACCATCGCGCGAGAGCGCAACCTTTCCGCCGAGGGCGCTGTGGCGCCAGGACAGACGGCGGCCGCTTAGCCCTACCGAGAACGCGCGGGCCCCACGCCCGCAGAGGTGACCAACGAGATGTCAGACGAGACCACCGAAGAAACGCCCGCTGAGGAGCCCGCCGCCGCGGCGCCGGCCGCCGACGACGCCGGCGAGCAGCCGCCGGCTGCGCCCACCCCGGCCCGGGAGCCCGAGGAGCAGATCGCTCCCAAGGAGCGCCGCCGTCGGCGGCGCACGAGCCGTGCCGTCCCCACCCGCGGGCCGATGTCGGGCGCGGAGCGCCAGGCCGAGCGCGACGCCGAGCGCGCCAAGAAGGCCGCTACCCGTCGCACCCGCCGCGCGCGCGAGAAGGCGAGGGCCGCCGAGACCCGTGCGAGCGCGCCGGCCGCCGAGCCGCTCGCTCCCGTGCACGCGCCCGTGGAGGGGCGCCGCAAGGTGCGTCAGGGCATCGTCATCTCCGACAAGGCGGATAAGACGATCACGGTGCGCGTGGACGTCGCGCGCCGCCACCGCCGCTACGAGAAGATCGTCCGCAGTTCGACGACCTTCCACGCTCACGATGAGAGCAACGACGCCCACGCCGGCGACACGGTGCGCATCATCGAGAGCCGGCCGCTGTCGCGCCTGAAGCGCTGGCGCCTCGTCGACGTCCTGGAGCGTGCGAAGTGATCCAGAACGAGACCCGACTGCGGGTGGCCGACAACACGGGCGCACGCGAGATCCTCTGCATCCGCGTCAAGGGCGGCTCGCGCCGCCGCTACGCGTTCGTGGGCGACGTCATCACCGCGACCGTCAAGCAGGCGAACCCGCAGGGCTCGGTCAAGAAGGGCGACGTCGTGACCGCCGTCGTCGTGCGCACGAAGAAGTCATTTGGGCGCACCGACGGCACCTACATCGCCTTCGACGAGAACGCGGCCGTGATCATCGACGACCAGAACAACCCGCGGGGTACGCGCATCTTCGGGCCGGTCGCACGCGAGCTGCGCGACCGCAACTTCATGAAGATCATCTCCCTCGCCCCCGAGGTCCTCTGACATGGCCAGCTCACGCCCGGTGCCCGCACGCCGAACGATGAAGATCAAGAGCGACGACGAGGTCCTCGTCATCTCCGGCAAGGAGCGGGGCAAGCGTGGCCGCGTCCTGCGCGTCGAGCCCGACCACGAGCGCGTCTACGTCGAGGGTCTGAACATGGTCAAGCGGCACACGCGACCGCGCCAGGTCGCCGGCGCGCAGCACGCCGAGACCGTCGGCGGCGTCATCGAGCGCGAGGGGCCGATTCACGTCTCCAACGTCATGCTCGTCGACCCCAAGGACGGCAAGCCCACGCGCGTCGGCATCGAGCGCGAGGACGGCAAGCGCTTCCGCGTCGCTCGGCGCTCCGGAACCCGACTGGACTGATCGACGATGGCCACGACACATCCCCCCGCCCGCCTGAAGACCCGCTACCTGGAGGAGATTCGCCCGGCGCTGATCGAGCGCTTCGGCTATTCCTCGGTCATGCAGGCGCCCGAGATCGAGAAGATCACGCTCAACATGGGCGTCGGCGACGCCAAGCAGGACTCGAAGGTGCTCGAGGCCGCACAGCAGCAGCTCGCCACGATCGCCGGACAGCAGCCGAGCATCCGCCGTGCGCGCAAGTCGATCGCGGCGTTCAAGCTCCGCGAGGGCATGCCCGTTGGCGTCGCCGTCACGCTGCGCCGCGAACGCGCCTACGAGTTCCTCGACCGGCTCATGTCGGTGGCGATCCCCCGCATCCGCGACTTCCGCGGCCTCAACCCGCGCTCGTTCGACGGGCACGGCAACTACTCGATGGGCGTGCGCGAGCAGATCATCTTCCCCGAGGTCGACTACGACGAGATCGACCAGGTGCGCGGGCTCGACATCACGATCACTACGAACGCGGCGAGCGACGCCGAGGCCTTCGCGCTGCTCGAGGCGTTCGGTATGCCCTTCGCCCGGGAGGGCCGGCCCGCCGTCTTCGGGTCGCCCGCCGAGGAGGCCGACGCCGAGGCGGCTGAGAGCGAGGCTGCGCTCGACGAGGTCGTGGCCGAGGCTGCGTCCGAGATCGCCGAGGAGGCCGAGGTCCGAGCGGCGGTCGACGAGATCGTTGTCGAGGCGGCCGTCGAGGTGACCGAGGACGCAGAGGAGCGAGCCGCCGCCGCCGAGGTCGTGGCCGAGGTCGCCGCCGAGGTCGCCGAGGAGGCTGAGGTGGCCGCGGCCGTCGCCGAGGCCGAGGTCGATGCGGCGATCGAGTCCGGCGGCGACGCTGCGCTGGAGACTGCCGTCGAGGTGGCCGAGGAGGCCGAAGCCGAGGCCGCTGCGGCCGAGCTCGTCGCCGAGGCGGCCGCCGAGATCGCCGAGGAGGCCGAGCTCGAGGCCGCCGTCGACGAGGCCGTCCTGGAGGCGGCCGTAGAGGAGGCCGAGGAGGCGCAGGCCGAGGCACTCGTCGATGAGGTCGTCGCCGAGGCGGCCGCGGAGGTCGCCGAGGACGCGGCCGCCGACCAAGCTGATTCGACGGCTCCGGCGGACGCCCCCGCTGCCGACGCCGAACCAACCGATCACGAACAGGAGGGCTAGATGGCCAAGACCTCTCAGCGCGTGCGCCAGGCCCGCCCGGCGAAGTTCAAGACACGCGCCTATACTCGCTGCAATCGCTGTGGGCGCCCACGGGCGGTCTACCGCAAGTTCGGGCTGTGCCGCATCTGTCTGCGCGATCTTGCGCACAACGGCCAGATCCCCGGGATGACGAAGTCCTCGTGGTAGGCAGCAGCGACGAACCTCACACACAGGTGACCCCATGTCCATGACCGACCCCATCGCCGACTTCCTCACGCGGATCCGCAATGCGATCCACGCCGCCCACGAGACGGCCGAGATCCCCGCGTCGAAGCTGAAGTCCGAGATCGCCCGCATCCTTTCCGAGCAGGGCTACATCGACGGCTGGTCGCTCGAGCCCAATCCGACCGGCGGCCCGGGTCAGGTGATCCGCGTGCGCCTGAAGTACACCGACGATCGCCGCTCGGCCATCAGCGGCCTGCGTCGGGTGTCGCGACCCGGACGGCGCACGTATGTCGACGCGGCCCGCATCCCGAAGGTCCAGGGCGGCATGGGGACTTCGATCGTGTCCACCTCCCACGGCGTGATGACCGGCCACGAGGCCCGCAACGCGGGCGTCGGCGGCGAGGTTCTCGCGCAGGTCTGGTAGGCGATGTCCCGCATCGGCCGACAGCCCATCCCCGTACCCGACGGCGTCGCCGTCACGATCGAGCCTGAGTCGGTGCGCGTCAAGGGCCCGAAGGGCGAGCTGTCCGAGCGCGTTTCGCGCGACATCGGCGTGACCCAGGACGGCGATCAGATCATCGTGACGCGGCCGACCGACCGCGGCGAACACCGCGCGCTGCACGGTCTCACGCGGACGCTCGTGGCCAACATGGTCCAGGGCGTCACCGCGGGATATGAGAAGCGCCTCGAGATCCAGGGCGTCGGCTACCGCGCCCAGCTGAAGGGCAAGAACCTCGAGCTCGCGGTGGGCTACTCGCACCCGGTCCCGATCCCCGCACCCGATGGGATCGAGTTCGAGGTCCCGCAGCCGACCCGCATCGTCGTGCGTGGTATCTCCAAGCAGGCCGTCGGCGAGGTGGCCGCGCTCATCCGCAAGCAGCGCCCCCCGGAGCCCTACAAGGGCAAGGGCATCCGCTACGAGGGCGAGTACGTCGCCCGCAAGGTCGGCAAGCGCGCATGACCGTTCTCACGAAGGGCGATCGCCGCCTGCGCCGCCGCCGGCGCGTCCGCGCGAAGGTCTCGGGCACCCCGGAGCGCCCGCGGATCTCGATCTTCCGCTCCAACCGAGGCATCTCTGCGCAGCTGATCGACGACGCGGGCGGTCGCACATTCGCCTCGGTCCACTGGTACGAGCCCGAGCTGCGCTCGGCGGCGAAGGCCGAGCGGGCCACGCGCGCCGGCACCCTGCTCGCCGAGCGCGCCAAGGCCGCCGGCATCGAGCGGGCCGTCTTCGATCGCGGCGGCTACCGCTACCACGGTCACGTGCGCGCCTTCGCCGACGCGTCGCGCGAGGCTGGCCTCGAGTTCTGACCGCTCCCCGGCAACCCGCTACCCTCTCCCAGCTCACATGCCCGCCATCGATCGCTCAGTCAACGCCAGCGGCCTGGACCTCCAGGAGCGCGTCGTCGAGATCAACCGCGTCGCGAAGGTTGTCAAGGGCGGCCGGCGCTTCTCCTTCACCGCGCTCGTGGTCGTCGGCGATGAGCGCGAGATCGTCGGCGTCGGCTACGGCAAGGCCAACGAGGTGCCGCTCGCGATTCAGAAGGGCGTCGAGCGGGCGCGCAAGAACCTCTTCCGCGTGCCCAAGCACGGCAGCACGATCACCCACCAGACGACCGGGGTGTTCGGCGCCGGGCGGGTGTTCCTGAAGCCGGCCGCGCCGGGTACCGGCGTCATCGCCGGTGGCGGGGTGCGCGCGGTGCTCGAGCTCGCCGGCATCCACGACATCCTCTCCAAGAGCCTCGGCACGCAGAACCCGATCAACCTCGTCAAGGCGACGGTCGCCGGTCTGCAGGGGCTCCGCACCCCGGCCGAGGTCGCCGAGCTGCGGGGGCTGAGCATCAATCAGGTCCTCGGCCTGCACGACCGCGTCGAGCCAGCCACCGGTGTCCTCGATGGCGCGGGCGAGCCGGACGGCGCGACGCCCGTGGCCGATGAGGCCCCGGCCGCCGAGGCTTCCGCTGCCGATGAGCCCGCCGCCGAGGCGCCAGCGAGCGAGGCGACGAGCTGATGACCGCTGCGTCGACCACGCTGCAGGTCCGCCAGGTGCGCTCGCGCAACGGCTCCAATCAGCGCCAGCGCGACACGCTGCGTTCGCTCGGCCTGCGTCGCATCGGGCACACCGTCGAGGTTCGCGACACACCGCAGGCCCGCGGGATGCTGCATGCGGTGCGCCATCTGGTCGTCGTCGAAGGTGAAGGGACTCCGCGATGAGCCCGGCCGCGCGCCGCATCGTGCCCGAGGAGACCGAGGCGCAGACCGGCGCAGCGTGGGTCGGACTGCACTCGCTCAAGCCGGCGCCGGGCAGCCGCAGGCCCCGCAAGCGCGTCGGTCGGGGCGAGGGCTCTGGCACCGGCAAGACCTCCGGCCGTGGCCAGAAGGGCGCGGGCTCGCGCTCGGGGTCCAAGCGCCGTGCCCGCTTCGAGGGCGGCCAGATGCCGATTCACATGCGGATGCGCAAGCTGCGTGGCCCGCACATGAAGAAATCGATGCCGTTCGAGATGTTTCGCACGCACACCCAGCCGGTGAACATCGGCGACCTCGACGCGCGCTTCGATGCCGGCGCTGACGTCACGCTGCAGGCCCTGCAGGCCAAGGGCCTGGGCACCCGCAAGGACGTGCCGGTGAAGATCCTCGCCCGCGGCGAGATCGGCAAGCCGCTGACCGTCCACGCCCACGCGTTCAGCGCCACCGCGCGCGAGCGCATCGAGGCGGCCGGCGGGACGTGCCAGCTCATCGAGGCCTAGTCGGTCCCCCAGCGGCTTCGGCCGCGGGCGTCGATCGTCGGCGACGACGCGACCCCGATACAATTCCTGGCCGCGCGCGGCGGGTCACGGTCGCGGCGAGGGAACCCTGACCATGCTCTCCACCATCCTCAGCGCCTTCACGGTCGCGGACATCCGCAAGAAGGTCGCCTTCACGGCGTTCGTCCTCTTCCTGTACCGGCTCGGATCGCACATCCCGGTGCCCGGGGTCAACGTCAACGCGATAAAGCAGCTGAGCCAGTTCTCGGGGTCGAACATCCTCGGCTTTCTCAACCTCTTCTCGGGAGGCAGCCTGTCGCGCCTGGCGCTGTTCGCGCTCGGGATCATGCCCTACATCACGGCGTCGATCATCCTGCAGCTGCTGCAGGTGGTCATCCCCTCCCTGGAGAAGCTCTCCAAGGAGGGCGAGGTCGGCCAGGCCCGCATCACGCAGTACACGCGCTACCTCACCGTCGGGCTCGCGTTCGCGCAGTCGATCGGCTACGTGTTCCTGTTCCACTCGCTGTCGACGAACTCGGGCCAGGCCGTGTTCACGACCTTCGACGCCCAGTCGATATTCGTCGTCGTCATTTCGATGACCGCCGGCACGGTGCTGCTGATGTGGTTCGGCGAGCTCATCACCCACCGCGGGATCGGCAACGGCATCTCGCTGCTCATCTTCGCGTCGATCGTCTCGCGCCTGCCCGCCGGGATCCAGTCCTGGTGGCAGAGCAACGACCAGGTCTTCAAGGTCATGATGCCGTTCATCGTGCTCGCCGTCGTGTCGGGCATCGTCTTCGTGCAGGAAGGTCAGCGCCGGATCCCGGTGCAATACGCCAAGCGCGTCATCGGGCGGCGCATGACCGAGGGAGGGCAGACGTACCTCCCGCTGCGCGTCAACATGGCCGGCGTCATCCCGGTCATCTTCGCCGCGAGCATCATGGCCTTCCCGCCGACCGTCGGGCAGCTCATCCACACCCACTGGGCGCAGTCGCTGTCGGACTTCTTCACGCCGAACGGCTGGCACTACATCCTCGGTGAGTCGATCTTCATCATCATCTTCACCTACTTCTACACGGCGGTCACGTTCAACCCGGTCGACCAGGCCGACAACCTGAAGAAATACGGCGGCTTCATCCCCGGGGTGCGCCCCGGCCGGCCGACGGCCGAGTTCCTCGACCGCATCCTCGCGCGGCTGACCTTCCCGGGCGCCCTGTTCCTCGCTCTCGTGGCCGCGCTGCCGACGATCCTCATCGCGCGCACGCACGCGAACTTCTACTTCGGCGGCACGTCGATCCTCATCGTCATTGGCGTCGCGCTCGACACGATGAAGCAGCTCGAGGCGCAGCTGATGATGCGAAGTTACGAAGGATTCCTGAAGTAGCCGAGTGCGGCGAGCGCCATGGCGGTCGCGCACATGGTGACCCGCGCCCACACAGCCGGCGGGCGGTCGGATAGGCTCTCCGCCTTCGCCCCGCCGGTTACCGTGCCGCCGGACGGCGACCCCCGGTCGTGCGCTCCAGGAGCACTCATCGTCGTGATTGAACTGAACCTCATCCTGCTCGGTCCTCCGGGTGCCGGCAAGGGCACGCAGGCCGAACGCCTGCGCGACGACTTCGGCCTGCCCCACATCTCCACCGGAGACATGCTGCGCGCGCAGGTCTCGGCCGGGACCGAGCTCGGGCGTGAGGCCAAGCGCTACATGGACGACGGCGATCTCGTACCCGACGAGATCATCATCGGCATGATCAAGGAGCGGATCCTCGACGACGACGCGCGCGACGGCTTCCTGCTCGACGGCTTCCCCCGGACCACCGAGCAGGCCGACGCCCTCTCGGAGGCGCTCGTCGGCCTCGACCGGCGACTGACCGCGGCGCTGCTCATCGAGGTGCCCGACGACGTCGTTGTGCGACGCCTCGCCGGACGGCGCGTGTGCGTCAAGAACCCGAGTCACATCTACCACGTCGAGTTCGATCCGCCCAAGCACGACGGGATCTGCGATCAGGACGGCTCGCGACTCATTCAGCGTGACGACGACCATGAGGAGACGATCCGCAAGCGCCTGGCCGTGTATCACGAGAAGACCGCGCCGCTCATCGAGTACTACGACGACCAGGGCCTGCTGCGCCGCTTCGACGGCTCGCGCAACGCCAACGAGGTCCACGACCGCATCCGCGCCGTGCTCGCGACCCTGCGACTCGAGGAGCAGCTCTAGCGTTGCTTCGGATCGGGGCCCGGCTGCCCCATACTGGATGAGCGCGAGGAGCACGGTGCAGCCATGATCATCAAGAAGAGCCCCGAGGAGATCGAGAAGATGGCCGAGGCAGGCGCCATCCAGGTCGCCACGCTCGAGCTGCTCGAGGGCAAGATCCGCCCCGGCGTCAGCACGGCCGAGCTCGACGCCGCAGCTGAGCGATTCATCCGCTCGCGCGGAGCCGTCCCGTCGTTCAAGGGCTATCGCGGCTTCCCCGGCTCGATCTGTGCGTCGCCGAACTCGATGGTGGTGCACGGCATTCCTGGATCGTTCCGCCTCACGGCCGGCGACATCATCTCGATCGACATCGGCGTGACCCACGGCGGGTGGGTGGCCGACGCGGCGCGCACGTTCGCCGTCGGCGCGATCTCGCCGGTCGCGACCAACCTGCTCAGTGCGACGGAGGCGTCGCTGCACGCCGGCGTGGCGCAGTGCGAGCCGGGGCGACGCCTCGGGGACGTCTCGCACGCGATCCAGGAGGTCGCCGAGGAAGCCGGACTCGCCGTGGTCCGCTCGCTCGTCGGCCACGGCGTGGGACGCGAAATGCACGAGGATCCCCAGGTGCCGAACTTCGGTCAGCCGGGCAAGGGCCCGCTGCTCGAGGAGGGGATGGTGCTCGCGATCGAGCCGATGACGACCGCCGGGCGCCCCGGCGTGCGCGTCGCCGGCGACGGCTGGGCGATCTTCTCGCAGGACAGCTCGCTCGCCGCGCACTTCGAGTTCACCGTGGCCATCACGGCCGACGGCCCGCGAATCCTCACGCCGTGGCACCTGTCGGCGGCCGAGCGCGAGGGCCACGCGGCTCAGGCCACGAGCGGGGGCTGAGGCGGCGCGCTCCGCGGCCACGAGGGTGGCCGGGCGCCCGCGGCGATCTTGCTACCATCCAGAGTCCCGCGCGTTGGGACGTGTCCGGCTGCGGGAGTTTCCGCGTCGTGGTAGCGGATGCCGCAACGGCATCCAGAGCCGTGGCGCCTGGACCATCCGAAAGGGATCATGAAGGTACGACCGTCGGTCAAGCCGATGTGCGAGAAGTGCAAGGTCATCCGCCGCCACGGCGCGGTGCTCGTCATCTGCCAGAACAAGCGCCACAAGCAGCGCCAGGGTTAGTCGCATGGCACGTATCGCCGGGATCAACCTTCCCCTCAACAAGCGCGCCGAGATCGGTCTGACCTACATCTTCGGGATCGGCCGCGCGACGGCCAACAGGGTGCTCTCCGAGGCCGAGGTGAGCGCCGACACGTATGTGCGCGACCTCACCGAGGATGAGGTCGGGCGTCTGCGCGACGTCATCGATCGGACGCTCGTCGTCGAGGGCGACCTGCGCCGCGAGCGCTCGCAGGACATCAAGCGCCTGCAGGAGATCGGCTGCTACCGCGGCCTGCGCCACCGCCGCGGCCTGCCCGTCCGCGGACAGAACACGAAGACCAATGCGCGCACCCGCAAGGGGCCGAAGCGCATGCAGGTCGCCGGCAAGAAGAAGGCGGGCAAGAAGTGAGCCCCGCGCCCCGTCGCCCGACCCGCGGTCGCCGCAAGCCGAAGAAGAACATCCCGATTGGCCAAGCCCACATCAAGACGTCCTTCAACAACACGATCGTCTCGCTCACCGACACCCAGGGCAACGTCATCGCCTGGGAGTCGGCCGGTGGCGCCGGCTTCAAGGGCTCGCGCAAGTCGACTCCGTTCGCGGCCCAGGTGACGGCCGACGCGGCGGCTCGCAAGGGCATCGAGCAGGGGCTCCAGAAGGTGGAGGTCTACGTGAAGGGTCCTGGATCCGGCCGTGAGACCGCGATCCGCTCGCTCCAGGCGGCCGGCCTGGAGGTCACCGGCGTCAAGGACGTCACTCCGCAGGCCCACAACGGCTGTCGTCCGCGTAAGCGGCGCCGCGTCTAACCACCGTACAACGACCGGACATCATGGCTCGAGATACCAGCCCCCAATGCAAGCAGTGCCGCCGCGAGGGACAGAAGCTGTTCCTCAAGGGCGAACGTTGCCTCACCGACAAGTGCGGCGTCGAGCGACGCTCCTACCCGCCGGGTGAGCACGGTCGCGGACGTCAGAAGCAGAGCGAGTACCGCGTACAGCTGCGCGAGAAGCAGAAGGCGCGACGCTATTACGGCGTGCTCGAGAAGCAGTTCCGCAGCTATTACGAGAAGGCCAGCCGGCAGCCCGGCGTCACGGGCGAGAACCTGCTCGCGCTGCTGGAGTCGCGCTTCGACAACGTGCTCGTGCGCCTTGGCTTCGCCGCCTCGCGCCGACAGGGCCGCCAGCTCATCCGTCACGGTCACTGGACGATCAACGGCCGGCGGGTGGACATCCCGAGCTACCAGGTGCGCCCGGGCGATGTCATCGCGATCAAGGCGGACACCGCCGCGACGCAGGTCGTGCGCGACGCGACCGAGCTGACCGGTCAGATACCCGCCTGGCTCCAGGCGGACCACGACTCACTGACGGCGAAGGTGCTGCGCAAGCCGGAGCGGCGGGAGGTAGCCGCGCCGGTGCAGGAGCAGCTCATCGTCGAGCTGTACTCGAAGTAACAGAAACTGGCACAGCGCCGCGCGCCCGCTCGTCGGTCCGCGGTGCCTCCGGAGCCGGTGTCCGGCAGCGACGCCGGTCCCTACTACGAACGACGTTAGGACCCTGATGCTTGACTTCCAAATTCCCCGGATCACCAGCGAGTCGGTGGAGGAGAACCGCGGCACGTTCACGATCGAGCCGCTCGATCGCGGTTTCGGCTACACATTCGGCAACTCACTGCGGCGCGTGCTTCTGTCCTCGCTCGCTGGGGCGGCCGTCACGAGCGTGCGCATCGAGGGTGTGGCGCACGAGTTCTCGACCATTCAGGGCGTCAAGGAGGACGTGACCGACATCGTCCTCAACCTCAAGGGGATCGTGTGCCGGATGCACTCCGATGCGACCGAGGTCGAGGCGCCGCTCGTCGTCACCGGTCCCGGTGAGATCACCGCCAAGGACATCGACCTTCCGGCCGGCGTGGAGATCCTCAACCCCGAGGTCCACATCGCCACGCTCGAGAAGAAGACGAAGCTCGAGCTGTACATGACGATCGGTCGCGGTCGCGGTTACCGCCCGGCCGAGGAGAACAAGTCGCCCGACCAGCCGATCGGGGTCATTCCGATCGACTCGATCTTCTCGCCGGTGCGTCGCGTCGCCTACGCCGTCGAGCAGGCCCGCGTCGGTCAGAAGACCGACTTCGACAAGCTGACGCTCGACATCGAGACCGACGGCTCGATCGAGCCGCAGGCCGCGCTGCGCGAGGCGGCCGAGCTGCTCATCTCCCAGCTGGCGATCTTCACCGACGCCGATCGCATCCAGGAGCTCCGCGCCGGCCCCGGCGGACAGCTCGACGGCCACAACGGTCCGGGCGGCGTCGCCGGCGCTCCGGCGCAGCTGCAGGGCGAGGAGTGGGGCATCCTCATCGAGGAGCTCGAGCTCGGGGTGCGGTCCTACAACTGCCTCAAGCGCGCCGGCATCCAGACGGTCGGGGACCTCATCTCCAAGTCTGAGTCCGAGCTCAACGCGATCCCCAACTTCGGCAAGAAGTCGATCGACGAGGTCATCGAGACGCTGCACGCCCGCGGCCTCGATCTCCGTCAGGACTAGACTGCACGACGGCAAAGGGCCGACCATGCGCCACCAGAAGACCCGCCACAAGCTCAGCCGCGATAGCGCCCACCGCAAGGCGCTGCTCATGAACCTCTCCAAGGAGGTGCTCGAGCACGATCGCATCAAGACCTCCGAGGCGAAGGCGAAGGCCGTGAAGCCGGAGGTCGAGAAGCTCATCACGCTGGCCAAGCGTGGTGACCTGCACGCGCGCCGGCAGGCGCTGGCGGCGCTCGGGCAGGACAAGTTCGCGGTCCATCGCCTCTTCGAGGAGGTGGCGCCGCGATACGCCGACCGGCCCGGCGGCTACACGCGCATCCTCAAGCTCGGCCCGCGTCGCAGCGACGCGACCGAGATGGTCTTCCTCGAGCTCGTCTGACCGGCGCGCCGGCGCCGCAGACGGCCGGCGATGGTCACCAAGCTGACGCTCGAATACGACGGCGGCGAGTTCGTCGGGTGGGCTCGCCAGCCGGGCCTGCGAAGCGTGCAGGAGGAGGTCGAGCGCGCGCTGGCGACGTTCCTGCGCGAGCCGGTCACGCTCACGGTGGCCGGACGCACCGACCGCGGCGTGCACGCGTGGGGCCAGGTCGCCAGCTACGGCCACGAGGCGGTCGATCCGCAGCGGCTGAACGCCGTCCTTCCGCCGGACGTCGCGGTGCTCGCCTGTGAGCCGCGCGGTGAGGACTTCGACGCCCGCGGCGATGCCGTCAGCCGCACGTACTCCTATCGCCTGTTGCACCGCCGCAGCCGCAGCGTGTTCGAGCGAGGGCACGCGCTGTGGTGGCCGCGCGGGCTCGAGCGCGAGGCGCTGCACGCCTGCGCCGCGGCCGTGGAGGGCACGCACGACTTCACCGCCTTCACGCCGACCGAGACCGACCACGTGCGCTTCGAACGCGACGTGACGATGGCCAAGTGGCTCGAGCGCGGGGATCTGCTCGAGTTCTGGATCGAGGCCGACACGTTCATGCGCCATATGAACCGGGTGCTCGTCGGCACGATGCTCGAAGTGGCGACTGGGCAGCGGTCGCTGGAGGCGTTCGTTGCCCTGCTGGAGGGCCGGCCGCGCTCGGAGGCCGGGCCGACCGCGCCGCCCCACGGCCTGCACCTCGCGTCCGTTCGCTACGTCGACGGGTAGTCTGGCGCCCGTGGCGCCTGCGATTCCCGATCTGCCCGGGGTGACCCACCGGGAGGTCACCGTCGGCGGCGTACGGCTGCACGTGGCCGAGGCCGGCGAGGGACCGGCGATCGTCCTGCAGCACGGGTGGCCGCAGCACTGGTGGGAGTGGCGGCGCGTGATCGGGCCACTCGCCGAGGAGAATCGCGTGATCTGCCCCGACCTGCGCGGGTTCGGTTGGTCGCAGCCGCCGCCCGGCCGCTACGACAAGGAGACGCTGGCCACCGACCTGCTCGGCGTCCTGGACGCGCTCGGGCTTGCGCTGCCCGGAAGCGGCGAGCAGGTCCGCCTCATCGGACACGACTGGGGCGGCTTCACCGGCTTTCTCGCTTGCCTGCGCGCGCCCGAGCGTTTTCGCAGCTTCCTCGCGCTGTCGGTCACCCACCCGTGGTTCACCCCCGGCGGCGGCATCCCCGACCCCCGCTCGCTGCTGCGGCTGTGGTACCAGTTCGTGATCGCCTCGCCGCTCGGGCCCGAGCTGTTCGCGCGCCGCGCTGTGACGCGGCGGTTCGTCGCTCTCGCCGGCGACGGCGTGTTCGACGACGAGACCATCGACCTGTATACCGCGACGCTGACCGAGCCCGGAAGCGTCCGGGCCACGCAGTCGCTGTACCGGACGTTCCTGACCTCGGAGATGCCGGCGATCCTGTGCGGGCGCTACCGGGACGCCCGCCTGCGCGTGCCGACGCGCCTGCTCGTCGGCGATAGCGACCCGGTTCTGCGCGCCCCCGTGCTGCGCGGCTTCGAGGCGCACGCCGACGACATGACGCTGCGGTTCGTGCCTGACAGTGGGCACTGGCTGCCCGAGCAGCGCCCGTCGCGCGTGCTCGAGGAGCTGCGCGAGCTCCCCTAGCGTCGCCTAGCGGCGGCGGCTCGCGCGCTTGGACGGCGCGGGGCCGCCCTTGCCGCTGGTCGGCTTGGCCGTCGTTGCGGCCTTGCGTCCTCCGGCGGCCTGGAAGGCGCCGACCAGGTCGGCCATCGACTCCGGGGACGTCTGCCCGAAGCTCGGCATCATCGTCGTGAGGTTCGTGGCACCTGGCGGACTGATGCCGATCTCGAGGTGCGGTGCGCTGGAGATGCCGACGTCGCCGCAGCCGACCTCGGCGATCTCCTCGCCGGCGACGACGTGCGTGCCCACCGGGACGAGCGCCGGCATCGCATGGCCGTAGTAGACGAAGCGACCAGCGTCGGGCCCGCTGTCGACCTTCAGGACCGGCGCCGCGCCGCCGAACCCGTCCAGGCCCTCCTTCACGATCGTCCCGCTCGCCACCGCGAGCTCGAGCAGCTGCGGGCCGCACTGGTTCGCGTTACCCCCGAGATCCACGCCCTGGTCGAGCGTCCACGTGCTCGGCGCGGCCACGCGGGAGAGCGGGTACAGCGGGAAGACCCAATCCGCGGGACCGCCGGGCTTGTAGGGCCCGATTACCACGGGCGGCGCGGTCGGGGCGGCGCCACCCGTCGCACCTCCGGCGCCGGTCGGGCCCGTGGACCCACTCGGGACGCTCGTCGACGAGCTCGGTGCCGTCGGGGCGGTCGCTCCGCCCGAGGGCGCCGCGGATCCGCCGGTCGCCGCCGCCGCCGCATTCGTGCGGGCCGCGGCGTCGCTCACCGCGGCGAGCGCCCATCCGGCCAGGCAGAGCACTGCGACAACGCACGCCTTTACGGGCGTCGCTTTGGGCATTGGTCCCTTCGTGGTCAGGCCTGCGGGGTTAGCTGACGGGCTAGCGCTGTCGCGCCTCTCGCGGATAACCGCGGGACTCGCCCCGAAAACTCGGGTCCCCCGTTCCCCGGACCGTTCCGGGGATTCGGCGTGGCGGGCACTCTAACGCAACGGACGGAGATATGTTGCGGTGGACGGTGCGTTGCGCGCTGGCAGGGTCGCGGGCGCCCACTATGCTCGAAGGCGTGCTGAACGTCCTTCTCACCAACGACGACGGGATCGACGCGGAGGGCCTGCAGGCTCTGCGCCGCGGGCTGCGAGCGGTTCCAGGCGTTCATCTCGCCGTGATCGCGCCGGACGGCAACCGCTCGGCGATGGCTCGCTCGATCACGACCCGCCGGCCGCTATGGGTCGAGGAGGTCCCGTTCGCCGATGGCAGCGTCGGCTACGCGACCGACGGCACACCCGTCGATTGCGTGCGCCTGGCCGACCTCGGCCTGATCGAGGGATTCCGCGCCGACCTCGTCGTATCGGGGATCAACCACGGCGCCAATCTCGGCGACGACATCACCTACTCGGGGACCGTTGCCGCCGCGCTCGAGGGGGTGGTTCTCGGCGTGCCGGCGCTCGCGGTCTCCCAGCAATCGGGCGCTGCGGCGCTCGACTTCCGCTTCGACGGGGGATTCAACTTCGATGTTGCGGCCGCATTCGCCTGCGCGCTCGTCGGGCGCATCGAGGACGTGCCGCTGCCGGCGAACACGCTGCTGAACGTCAATGTGCCGGCCGGCACGCCGAGCGGCGTCGAGGTTACGCGCCTCGGCAAGCGCATCTACGAGGACGAGCTCAGGCTCGAGCACGAAGAGGGGGCGCGCCGTCGCTACTGGGTCTACGGATCGGATCCGGGCTACCACGACGATCCCGGTACCGACCTCGCGGCGGTGGCCGGGGGCCGCATCGCCGTCACGCCGATCCACTTCGACCTGACCGATCGCCCCGGCCTGCAGGCTCTGCGCGGCTTTGACCTGCAGGCGCTGCTCGCTCCCGAGGTACGCGCGGGGCAGTGAGCGCGGGGGGGACGGATACCGTGGCCGGGGCCGACGTGGCCGCCCGCGCGGCCGAGCTGCGGCGCGTGCTCGAGTACCACGCCCATCGCTACTACACCCTCGACGATCCCGAGATCGGCGACGACGCCTACGACGCGCTCCTGGACGAGCTGCGCGGGCTCGAGGCCGAGTACCCGGCGCTGCGCACGCCGGATTCGCCGACACAGCGCACCGGCGGTGCGCCGGTGTCGCAGCTGCAGAAGGTCAACCACCTCGAGCCGATGCTGTCGCTCGGGAACGTTCGCTCCGAGGAGGAGCTCCGCGCCTGGGTCGCCCGCATGCGCTCGCACCTGGCCCGCGAGGGCATCGATGACCCGGCGTTCGAGTACGTCGTGGAACCGAAGATCGACGGCCTGGCCATCAGCCTCGTGTATCGCGACGGAGTGCTCGAGCGCGGCGCCACCCGCGGGGACGGTCAGACCGGCGAGGACGTCACCCACAACCTGCGCACGATCGGTTCGATCCCGCTGCGCGTGGAGGGCGCCCCGCCGCTGCTGGAGGTGCGCGGCGAGGTGTACATGTCGCTGCGCGATTTCACCGCGCTCAACGAGCGCCGCGCCGAGGCCGGGCTGTCGACGTTCATGAACCCGCGCAACTCGGCCGCGGGCACGATCCGCCAGCTCGACCCGGCCCTGGCCGCCGAACGGCCGCTATCGATGTGGGCCTACCAGGTCGGGATTACCGACGGCCTCTCGTTCACGTCGCACTGGGACGCGCTGCAATGGCTGCGCGAGCACGGCTTCCGGGTGAACCCGGACATCCAGCGGCTCGGCAGTGAGGACGCGGTGATCGCGCAGTGCCTGTCCTGGCAGGAGCGCCGCGGCGGCCTGGACTTCGAGATCGACGGCGTCGTGGTCAAGGTCGCCGACCTCGAGCTGCAGCGCCGACTCGGCTCGGTCGGGCGCGATCCACGCTGGGCAGTGGCCTGGAAGTTCCCGCCCACGACGGCCGTCACGCGGCTGAAGGCCGTGATGTGGAACGTCGGCAAGTTCGGCGACCTACATCCGTTCGCGGCGCTGGAGCCGGTCGGAGTTGGTGGGGTCGTGATCAAGCTGGCGACCTTGCACAACGAGGAGGATCTGGCGCGCAAGGACATCCGTCCCGGCGAGGACGTCATCGTGCTGCGCGCCGGCGACGTCATCCCGCAGGTCGTCTCACCCGCTCCCCACGTCGTCGAGCACGCGGATCGACCGCCACCGCCGCGTCCGCCCGAGCGCTGCCCGTTCTGCGACACGCCGACGGTCAAGCCCGAGGACTCGGTATTCACGAAGTGCCCGAACCGCGACTGCCCGGAGCGGCGATGGCAGCTGCTCAAGCACTTCGTGTCGCGCGGGGCGATGGATGTCGACGGGCTCGGCGAGAAGCAGGTCGCGGCGCTGCAGGAGCGCGGTCTCGTGCGCACGGCCGCGGACTTCTACCGGCTCACGGCCGAGGAGCTCGTCGACCTCGAGGGATTCGGCGAGATCTCGGCTCAGAAGCTCGTCGCGTCGATCGAGGCCTCGAAGGAGCGCCCCTTCGCCAGGGTCCTGTTCGCGCTCGGCATCGAGGAGGTGGGCGAGGTGACCGGGCGCAACCTCGCCATGCACTTTCGATCGATCGACGCCCTGCTCGACGCCTCCCCCGAGCAGATCGCGCAGACACCCGGTATCGGCGACAAGATGGCGCAGATCATCTCCGAGCAGCTCGCCGACGCGGCCATGCGGGCGCTCATCGAGGACCTCCGTGGCCTCGGGCTGCGTCTGCACGAGGAGGGCCCGCCGCCGAGCGAGGGCCCGCTCGCCGGGCGCACGCTGGTGCTCACCGGAACGCTGCCCGAGTGGTCGCGCGAGCAGGCCACCGAGCGGATCGTCGCGGCCGGCGGGCGCGTGACCGCCTCGGTGTCCAAGAAGACGGACTACGTCGTGGCCGGGGAGAGCCCGGGGTCCAAGCTCGAGAAGGCCGAACGCCTCGGGGTGCCGGTGCTCGACGAGGCGGGCCTGCGGGAGCTGGTCGGGGAGTAGCGGGCGGCCAGGCGTGGCCGCGACGGTGGTCGTTACGTCCGGCGGCCCAGGCAATAGCGGGGCAGCGGGGGGTGTTCGTCGTTAGGCATGACTATTCGCACAAACGACGAACACCCCCCCTGGTGGCGCTCGGCCAATCCCCGCCCCGCTCGCCGCGCGGTCTCGCGCCAGCGCGCCAACCGACCGCTACGCGGGGGAGGTCGACAGCAGCACCCAACGGTGCCGCGTGTCGTTCGCGCCGCCCGGCGCCGGATCGACAGACCTGGCCGCCACCTCAGCCCGACGTGCCGCCGGCCGCGGTCGACGCGCCGCTGCCCGCGGGCACGACGACCGTGCCGGCGGGCGGCGCGCCCGCGCCGCCGGACCCGCCCGCGGCACCCGAGCCGCGCGCCCCGCTCGCCCCACCGGGTCCGCCCGTCCCGGCCGGACCCGTCGCCCCCGTCGATCCGGACGGCCCCGAAGGCCCAGTCGGTCCGGTCGGGGCGACCAGCAGCGGCGGGGCAGGCGCGGGCGCGCCGGCCGGGGTGCCGTCGTCGTAGCGTGCGAGGGCGATCGTCATGCCGTCCTGCAGGACGTGAGCGGTGAGCACGTCGATGCCGTCCATGAAGAAGGCGAACGCGAGCGTGTGCCCGCCCTCGGCGGTGCACCAGCCCGCCAGGTTGGAGACGAAGTTGAGCGTCCCGGTCTTGGCGGCGCAGCGCCCGACGGCCGCCGAGCCGCGCATGCGCAGGCTGAGCGTGCCCGTCTGTCCGGGGCGGGCGAGTGCGCCACGCAGGACGCCGTAGAGCGGACTGGCGACGTAGTCGGTCAGCAGGGTCGCCACCTGGTCGGGCGTCGTGGCGTCGGCACGCGACAGGCCCGAGCCGTCGACGACCGAGATGTGGATGCCGAGGGCGGCGATCGTGGCCCGGACGACCGCGGCACCGGCGGCGGTCGTGCCGGCGCCCCCGAACGACGCTCCGATGTCCTTCACGAGCGTCTCGGCGAAGTAGTTGTCGGACGGCGGCAGCATCAGGCGCAGCAGCGTGCCGAGCGGCGGCGAGGCCACGGCCGCCAGAGGCGTGGCCGCTCCGGGCGCGATGCCCGCACCGGTCCCGCCGGTGACGACGATGCCGATCCCCCGCAGCGCCGCGGCGAAGCGCTGCGCCGCGTAGGCCGCCGGCGCATGCAGCCCCGTCGCCGTCCCGCTCGCGCCGCGGTTGAAGGCGAGCGCGCTCAGCACGCCCTCGACCTCCGGGTCGGTTGCGTAGCCGGTCGTCGGGCCTCCCCGAAGCGCGTCGAAGAGCGATTCGTCGCCGAGCAGCCTCCCCTCGACCCGGCGCACGCCCGCGGTGCGAAGCGACTCGGCCAGCTGCGACACCGAGGCACCGTCCCCGGCGCCGTAGGTGCCGTCGATGAACGCCGTCGTGCCGAACGTCGGGTCGCCGCCGCCGTGCAGATACAGGTCCCCGTGCCATACGCCCGCCGCGTCGAGCGTCCCGACGCCGAGCACGGTCGTCTGCAGCCGCGCCGTCGGGCCGAAGTGGATGAGCGCAGTCGTCGACGTGTACAGCTTCTCGACCGACGCCGGCGGGTGCGGCGTGTCGCCGCGCGACTGATAGAGCAGGCGCCGAGCGCTCGTGTCGTACACGTAGGCGCCCGAGCCCGGGCCGGCGAGCGCCATCTCGTGGGCCAGCTCGCCGCGCAGCGCAGACAGGCTCTCAGGCGCCGCGCTCGCGCCCGCGGGTGCGAGCCAGAGCAGCGCCCACGTGAGCGCCAGGGCCATAACAGCCGCCTTAACGACCGCCGGTCGACCGTACAATGGGGAGAGCATGGGCAAAGTCGTAAAGCTCGAGCCGGGTGCCAAGGATAGGCAGGTAACACGCGCGGGTCGCCGGAATACCGGTGCGGGCGCGGCGCGCAGCCGCCGACACAAGACCGCTCTCGTGCTCGGCGGCGGTGGCTTCACCGGGGGGGTGTACGAGATCGGGGCGTTGCGCGCGCTCGATCTGCTGTCGGTCAACCGCACGGTCAACCAGTTCGACATCTACGTTGGCACCTCGGCTGGGGCCTTCATCGCGTCGCTCTGCGCGAACGGCGTCACGCCCGAGGAGATGATGCGCGTCGTGACGCGCAAGGGACCGCTGCCGTTCCGCGACATCGACCTCGGTGACCTGCTGCGGCCGAACATCGTCGAGGCGACGCGCAAGGGCGCCGTGCTGCCGTTCAGGGCGCTGTCGCTCATCCGCCAGCTCGTGCGCCAGCGGGCGGAGGTGTCGCTGATGGATCTCGCGCTCGGGCTCGCCGAGGCGCTGCCGAGCGGGCTCTACACCGGCGCCGGCATCGAGAGCTACATGCGCAAGGTCTTGAGCGACCCCGATCGCAGCGACGACTTCCGCATGCTCGAGAACGAGCTGTACCTCGCCGCGACCGACCTGGACACGTGCGAGCGGATCGTGTTCGGCGGCGACGGCTGGGACGACGTACCGATCTCGACGGCTGTGCGGGCCTCGACCGCGCTGCCGATGGTCTATTCCCCGGTCATGGTCAAGGAGCGCGAGCTCGTCGACGGCGGGATCGTGTCCACGACGAACCTCGACATCGCCGTGGAGGCCGGCGCCCGGCTCGTGCTCGTCGTGAATCCGATCGTTCCCTACGTCAACGACTTCAGCCACGAGGTGATGACGTGGCGCGGGCCGCGTTCGCGACGGGTCTCGGACATGGGGTTCCCGCAGATCGGCTATCAGTCGTTCAAGCTGCTCGCCTACCAGCGCCTGCACGAGATGGCACGCCGCTGGGAGGAGCGCTACCCAGGCGTCGACATCGTGCTCATCGAGCCGGCGCCCGACGACCGGCTGATGTTCGAGACGTCGATGATGAACTTCGCCTCACGCGTCGAGATCGCGCGCCACGGCTTCCAGTCGGTGACCTTCCAGCTCGCCGGTGACTACGACAACTTCAAGGAGATCTTCGACCGCCACGGCATCACGATCTCGCCGACGCGCGTGCGCAAGGTGGTCAAGCACTTCGCCAACGAGCGCGAGCGCTCCGGCGGCTGGCGCAAGATCCTCGAGCAGACGACCGGCGCGCTCCTGCGCCAGTCGGGGGGTGCCACGGACTGATGCTCAGGCGGCCGTGCCGCCCGCGGCCGCCGGCAGCGTCGGACGCAGGGCGGCGAGCAGTCGCTCCGAGGCCGTCCGGTCGCGCACCGTCACGCGCATCCGTCGTGGCTCGCCGAGCGACGCTCCCGGCGCGACGATCACGCCCACACGGGCCAGTGCTGTCGCCGCCTCCGCGCCGTCGAGCGAGGGATGCGCGAGCCAGAGAAAGTTGCTCGCGCTGTCGGGGGCATCGAGACCGAGGTCGCGCAGCTCGCCGGTGAGCCGGTCCCGCTCGGCCGCGAGCGCGGCGGCGCGCACGCGGACGACCTCCCCGGCGCTGCGCAGCGACTCGAGTGCGCCGGCCTGGGCGAGCTCGTCGAGACCGAGATCGGGCTCGAGCTCGGCGAGCAGCTCGTCCGATCCGGCGCCCGCGAGCGCGTAGCCGCAGCGCAGCCCGGCCAGGCCCCACGCCTTCGAGAAGCTGCGGAAGACGATGAGGCGCGGTTGGGCGGCGAGCAGCGCCATACCCGCCTCCTGGGCATCGGGCGCAGCGAAGTCCACGAGCGCCTCGTCGAGCAGCAGCACGACGCGCTCGGGAAGCGCGCGGAGCAGCTCGTCGAGCTCGGCCGCGCTCCTGAGGTGCCCGGTGGGGTCGTTGGGGTTCGCGATCGCGACGGCGCGCGTGCGGTCGGTCACCGCGGCCAGGATCGCGGCGACGCCGTCTCCCGCCACGGCCACGGCGCGCGCGCCGGCGCGGCGGGCCATGAGCGGCAGGAGCGAGTAGCCCGGCCAGGGGATGACGAGCTCCTCGCCGGGGCGCACGAGCGTGCGAATGGCGGCGTTCAGCAGGAACGCCGCTCCGGGCCCGATGGCGATCTGGCCCGGCTCGCACCGGTGACGATGCGCGAGCTCGCTGCGAAGCTCGGGGGCGCGCTCCTGCGGGTAGCGGTGCAGCCCGCGGCGGGCGGCATACGTGACGGCGTTGACGACCGCGTGCGGCGGCAGCGCCGGCCACGTCGTGATCGACAGATCGAGTGGGGGCAGACGCTCGAGGGCCTGGCGGCGACGGGCACGCGCCTCGGCGCGCTTGCGCGCGTTGACCTCCTCCTCGGAGAGACCCTCGAACTGCCGGTAGTGGTCGAGCAGTCCCACCCTGCCGTACCCGTCCCGTTGCTCAGGAGCCCGCGGGGGGCACGGTCGGCGCGGGGCCGTGGATGACGATGAACCACAGGCCGAAGGCGAGGGCGCCGATGATCGCGGTGGTGGCGAAGATGCGCCCGATCATGCCGGTGCGCTGGTCGTGCCCGGCGGCGCGCCGCACAAGGATCCAGGCGTGATCGAGGCGCTTCTCGAGCATGAGCGCACCGAACAGCGTGGCGAGAAGGCCCGTGAAGGCAACGAGTAGCGCCGTTCCGAGGCTCGACGTGCGGTACTGGACCTGGGCCGCGATCCACAGCCAGGCGACCGGGATCGGCCCCCAGAACAGCAGGTTGATGAACGTCATGAGCGCGAGCAGCGCGAACGCGAGCAGCGCGTCGAAGCGCTGCCGCCGCGGCGATCCCTCCTTCGGCAGAGCCGGGTAGTGGATCGGGGCGGTGCCGGGGCGGCGCCTGAGGAACAGGCCGCCGGTATCGGTGGGATCGGTGCGCATGTCGCCGGGTGCGGACGGGTGCGGTGTCCGCTACACGCTAGCGTCCGCGAGCGAGCGGGCCGATCCGCTCACCCGCGCCGTCTACGCTCCGCTGTCGTAGAGCGCGTCGAACAGCTCGCCGTACTTCTCGTTCACGACGTTGCGCTTTACCTTCAGCGTCGGCGTGAGCTCGCCGCCCTCCTGGGAGAGGTCGTGATCGAGGAGCACGAACTTCTTGACCTGCTCGACCTTGGCGTAGCGCGAGTTGGCGCGGTCGAGCTCGGCCGCGATGAGCGCGTGCACCTCCGGGTGCGAGGACAGCGTCGCGAAATCCTCGGGCAGGCCGCGTTCGCGGGCCCAGGCGCCGATCTCCTCCTCATCGAGCGTGATGAGCATCACCGGGTAGGGCCGGCGGTCACCATGCATGATGGCCTGTGACACCCACCGGACCTGCTTCATGTCGTTCTCGAGGTTGGCCGGCGTGAGGTTCTTGCCGCCCGCCGTGATGATGATGTCCTTCTTGCGGCCGGTGATCGAGAGGTAGCCGTCCTGGTCGAGCGATCCGAGGTCGCCCGTGTGCAGCCACCCGTCGACGACGGCGCCGAAGCTCGCCTCATCGTTCTTGTAGTAGCCGCCGAAGATGTTGCCGCCGCGGATGAGGATCTCGCCGTCGGGCGCGATGCGTACCTCGCAGCCCGGCAGGGGCCGGCCCACGGTGCCGAAGCGGTGGTGCTCGGGCGTGGAATACGTGGCCACCGTCGCCGTCTCGGTCATCCCGTAGCCCTCGAGCACGGGCACGCCACACGCGTAGAAGAACTCGAGGATCTCGCGGGCGATCGGAGCCGCACCGGTCACGGCCTGGCGGATCTGACCGCCGAACAGCGAGCGCACCCGCTCGTAGAGGAGCGTCTCGGCCTGGTCGAACTCCGTCTGCAGCTCGCTCGGCACCGGCTCGCCGCGCATCTGCCGGTCGCGCACGGTCAGGCCGACCTCGATCGCGCGCCTGAACTGCTTGCGCTGCTCGGGCGGCGCCTTTTCGACCGCGTCGGTGGCGAGCGCATAGATCTTCTCGAAGATCCGCGGCACCGAGGGGAAGTAGCTCGGCCGGACCTCCTGCAGCTCGGGCACGATGTTCGTGGCGTCGCCGCCCCAGTACGCGAGCGTCCCGCCGCCGTCGAAGGACAGCAGCTGGATGAGTAGCGCGAAGGCATGGGCAAGCGGCAGGAACAGGTACGTGACCTCACTGCCGCGCGTGGCGTCGGCCTGATGGCACATGTCGAGCACGTCGCGGTAGTTGCTGTGCGACAGCACGCAGCCCTTCGGCGGCCCGGTGGTCCCGGACGTGTAGATGAACGTGTAGGGGTCCTCGGGTCGGACGGCGTCGTAGCGCGCGGCGAGCTCGGCGAGGCCGCGGCTGCCGCCGCGCTTGCGCAGATCCTCGATGGCGATGGTGTCGTTCCCCGCGTCGGCGGCGTCGATCACGATCAGGTGGCGCAGATGCGGGAGCCGCCCTCGCACCTCGCGAATCTTGTCCAGCTGCGCGCGGTCCTCGCAGATGACGGCGACGGCCTCGGAGTTCCCGGCCACCCACTCGCACTCCTCGGGCGAGTTGGTCGGGTAGATCGGCACCTTGACGGCCCCGATCGACGCGATCGCGAAGTCGGCGTACGTCCACTCGGCGCGCGTGGAGCCGAGGACGCACACGCGCTCGCCCCGCTCGATGCCGAGGTCGATCATGCCGCGGCCGATCTCGCTGACGATCTCGCCGACCTCGCCGAACGTCACGCTGTGCCACGCGCCGTCGCGCTTGACGCGAACCGCTGGACGCTCCGCGTACTTCTCCGCGGCCCGAGCCAGCAGGTCGGCGATGGTGCGCGAACCGGTGGACTCATGCACGGACGCCTCACCGCTCGCCGTGCTCGGCGCTGTCGTTACCGCTTCCATCCATGCTCTCCTCGTAGAACCTCTGGGTACGCGTCGAGCACCGACGCGTGCGCCGACATGCTAATTGAGCGAGGCGGCCCGCGCCACCTCCACGGGGAGCCACCTCTGCGGCGCGCGGCCGAGGCGGTGCGGTCGCGGGTGCGCCAGCGATCTGGCGCAGCCCGCGAGTCCGTAGCGGCAGCTACGGCCGGTCGAGTCGCGCGGCGTCTGTCTGCCGTCCTACGCCTTCACCGGTGTCGGCTGCGACTGCGAAGACGAGACCTGGATGCTCGTCATGAACAAGCTCTTGTCGATGCGTCCCTGGAAGATCGGTACCCCGAGCTCCATGCACTTGGAGATCACTTCCCTGCGCCCGAGTCCGGCTTCGCGTGCCAGCTCAGTGGGCGTGAGGTGATTGGGCATCGGCAGTCCTCCTGTTCGCTTTACATCGTGGCCTACGTATACCGCCACGAGCGGACAAACTCAACCGCAACGTGCTCCGCGAATGCGGCATTTGCGCAGCTGTCGTAGTCCGCCGGCCCCGCACGAAGCGTTTTGGGTCGCGCCGAACGGGGTAAAATGGATTCTCAGGGTCGGTCGGAGGTCAAGGGGTTTCTCGTTTGGCACGGGTGACATCGCTCACCGCATCGGCACGGGCGGCACGCTTCGCCGGCCGTCGCGCGCCCGCCCGGGGCGACGACGACGCGGCGCTCGTGGCGGCGGTTCGCCGCGGCGACGACGCCGCCTTCGCCCGCCTGTACGAGCGCTACCGGCGCCGGATCGTCGCCTACGCCTACCGTCACGTACACGACCGCGGCCGCGCGGAGGACGTCACCCAGGATGTGTTCCTGTCGGCGCTGCGCCGTATGCGGGGCACGAGCCAGCCGATCGCCGTCCAGCCGTGGCTGTACGAGATCGCGCGCAACGCGTGCATCGACCACCACCGTCGCAGCCGCGGTGCGTCCGAGGTCTCCTACGACGGCTGCGAGGCGACGATCGTCGCCCCGCAGCCGGGGCCCCCGGCTGCCGTGGATGCCAAGACGCGGCTGGACGACCTTCGCCACGCCTTTGCCAGCCTGACGGCGCTCGAGCGCGAGCTCGTCGTCCTGCGCGAGCTCGAGGGGCTCTCGCTGCGCGAGATCGGCGAGCGCCTGCACCTCGGTCGCCGCGAGGTTGAGGGTGGTCTCGCGCGCGCGCACGCCCGCCTGAGCGACGAGTACGACGATCTCTCGAGCGGGATGCGCTGCGTGCGGGTGCAGTCGCTCATCACCGCGGCCGAGACGCGCGGGCTCGGGCGTGGCGAGCGGGTCCGAATCGGGTCGCACGTATCGCACTGCGGCGCCTGTCGCGTGCATGCCCGCCGCGCCGGTCTGACGCTCGAGCCGGGAACGATCCCACGCCGCCTCGCCGCGTTGCTGCCGGTCCCGGTCGGGCTGCGGCGCGTCGTCTGGTCGGTGCGAGCGTCGTTCCCCGGCGCTGCCGGGCCGGCGGGCGGACTCGCGCCGTCGGGCGCCATTCCGGATTGGCCCGCTTGGACGGCGGTTGGCGTGGTGGTCGCGTCGGTCGGCATCGCGGTCGGCGCGGGCCTGGGCACCGGCGCGTCGCACACCGGCTCTGGCCACGCCGGTCACCGGCCCGGCGGGCAGGTAGCGCACCGACGCGTGGTGTCGGTGCCGGTGGTGGCGCGGCACGCCACGCTCTCCGTTCGGGTGCGCGGCGTTCGCACACCGCAAGCGGCCGTCGCGGCTCGGACGCGGCGCGCATCGGCTTCGCGCCGCCGGCTGCCGCTCGCGACCACCCCGGGTGGGCTGCCTCGGCGCACCCTTGGCCCGGCCGGCCGCCCACCGAGCCCGTCGTCGTCCACCCCGTCCTCTGCCGGACCCGCGTCGTCCGTGGTGCGTTCGTCCGCCGCGAGCGCCGCCAGCCCGAGCACGCCGGCACCGCGAAGCCTCGACCGGACCGCGACAGGCGGCAGCGCAACGGCATCGGCGCCGGTCACGCCCGCCGCCGGCGGCCCGGCGTCGAACGCCCCCACGGCCCGGGGCGTGGGCGGAAGCGTCGTGGGCGCCGCCGGCCAGGCCGCGACGAGCGCCGGTGGCGCGGTCACGAGCGTCGGCAGCGCCGTGACCCAGGTCGGCTCGGCGGCCGGGTCCGCCGTTCGGGGCGGCGCCACGGTGGCCGCCGGTGCGGTCCAGTCGGTCACCGCTTCGACGCCGGCGACCGCGCCGGTCGGGCAGGTCGCCGCTCCGGTGGTCGCGGCGGCCGGCAACGTGGCGGGAAACACGGTGGCCGCCGCGACGGGCGCGGCCGGGGGTGCGGTCACGAGCGCCGGGGGGCTGGTGACGGGCGTCGGTAGCGCGGTCGCGCACGTCGGCCAGACCGGCGCCGGGCTGCTTCCCTCGGCCCAGCGCTGACGGCCGGGCGACCCCGGGGTCGCCCGGACGACTGTGGGATACTCCACGCCTTCACTCGGGGCGTGGCGCAGCCTGGTAGCGCGCACCGTTCGGGTCGGTGAGGTCCCCGGTTCAAATCCGGGCGCCCCGATTACCGGGCTCTGGCGAAGGGTCGCGGACGACCCCGAGCCAGAGCCTGATGGAGATCGTCGCCCACCACCGCCCGCCGCGTCGCGCTCGTCGCCCGGCGGTGCTCGCCGCCTTGCGCACGGCGCTCGCGAGCGGCGCCGAGCGCGTCGAGCTCGACGTCGCGCTCGCCGGGACGCGTCTCGTCGTCGCTCACGACGACCGTGCCGCGGGCGCCGCCGACGCGCTGTCGCTCCAGGAGGCGCTGGCGTTGCTCGCCGGTGACGACGGCCCGCGGCTCCTCGCCGATCTCAAGCGGGCCGACGCGGCCCTCGGGCTCGGGGCGGCGCTCGCCGAGCGCGCGCTCGGCCCGCGCACGATCGTGTGCGGCGAGCTGGGCCCGGCGGTCGAGGCGGCGAGGGCCGGCGGTGCGCTCGCGGCGTGGACGCTGCCGGCGCGGCGCGGCGATCACCCCGACGCCCGGTCTGGCCCGTGCGAGTCGGCAACGGGGCGGGCGCGCGCTCGCGTGCGACACGCGGCGTGCTGGGCGGTCTCCGAGGGCGGCTGCTCGGCGGTGTGCGTCGAACGTCGCTTCGTGGACGCGCCGCTCGTCGAGGCCGTTCACGCTGCCGGTGGGCGCGTGTACGCATGGACGCCCGACCGCGAGGGCGAGCTGCGCCGCCTGGTCGAGCTTGGCGTCGATGGGCTGATCACGAACGACCCGCTGACGGCGCGGCGCCTTCGCGACGCCGCGACGGGAGTGTCCTGAGGTGGCCGGGCCCACCGTGGCCGCCCTGCGGATCGCGGGCCCGGTGCCGCCGTGGCGCGCGATCGGATTCACCGTGGCCGAGGACGGCGTCTGCCGCATCGGCGCCGTCGAGCTTCGCCTCGGCTCGGCGGGCGCCGGCATCACCGGTTGGTCGCTGACCGGCGCGGGCGACGGCGACGTGGACGGCATCCCGACGGAGTGGCTGCCTGCCGCGCCCACCGAGTCCGCCCCGCTGCCTGCGCATGCGAACACCGCCGTGAGCGTCGACCACGTGGTCGTTCGCAGCGCCGACGTCGCGGCCACCTGCGCCGCACTCGCTCGCAGCGGGATGCGATTGCGCGGCGAGCGGGTCGCGGGGGAGCCCGGCCAAGGCGTGCGGCAGGCCTTTTTCCGGCATGGCGAGGCGATCATCGAGGTGGTCGGTCCTGAGCCCGCGCAGACGCCCGCACCCTCGACGCTATGGGGGCTGACGGTGACCGTCGCCGAACTCGACGCCTGCGCAGAGCGCCTGGGCGAGCGCCTCGGCGCGATCCGCGCCGCCGTTCAGCCGGGGCGGCGGATCGCCACCGCCCGCCGCGACAGCGGGCTCGGTGTCCCGCTCGCGTTCATGTCGCGCTGAGCGCGGTGAGTCGGTGGACGTAGACGCCGTCCTCGCGCGCGGTGTGCACCGCGAACCGGCGCGGCGCCTGCTCGAGGAAGGCCTCCGTGAAGGAGCGTCCGGGGTCGGCGAGCCACACCTCCGCGGCCAGTGCCGGCAGGAGCGACAGCATGAGGGCCACGTTGCGCCGCTCGTACAGCACGTCCGCGGCGAGCACGAGGTCGAAGGGCGCGCGTCGCACGAGCTCCTCGGGTGCGCTCCAGTCGACGCGCTGCGTCGCCAGCGCAACGCCGTTGGCGGCGGCGTTGCGCTCGAGCAGGTCGAGCGCCGCCTGTGACCAGTCGGTGGCCAGCACGCGTCCCCCGGAGCGGGCGGCGACCAGGCTCGGCAGCCCGAGACCGCACCCGAGCTCGACGATGCGCGCGCCGTGCAGCGCTCGACCGGCCAGACGCCGCGCGAGCGCGAGCCCGCTCGGCCACAGCTCGGCCCAGTAGGGCATGAACTCGTCTTCGGCGAAGGCGTCCTCGTCGATGAGCGCTTCGCTGTCGCGCGGGCGGCGGATCGTCAGCTCGCCGTCGCGCAGCGCGATCACCTCCTCGACGAGGTCGGTGGCGGCCGGCTCGAAGGTCACCGGAAGGCCGGCTCCTCGCATCCGGGGAACAGCTCCGGGAGGCCGTCACTGACCCGGTCGGTGAACGCCGGCGGGCGCTTCTGCAGGAACGAGGCGATCCCCTCGCGCACGTCGGCCGACTGCCCGCGCGCGAACATCCCACGTGAGTCGGCGCGGTGCGCCTCCATCGGATGCGCGGCGCCGAGCATCGTCCACATCAGGCGCCGGGCGAGCGCGACCGAGACCGGAGCCGTGTGGGTGACGATCTCGCTGGCCAGCTCGCGGGCCGCGTCGAGGAGCTCGCCGCCGGGGTGCAGGCTGCGGACGAGTCCGCGCGCCTGAGCCTCGTCGGCCGAGAAGACCCGGCCGGTGCTCACCCACTCCATCGCCGTGCTGATGCCGACGATCCGGGGCAGGAACCAGCTCGAGCAGGCCTCGGGGACGATGCCGCGACGAGCGAACACGAACCCGAGGCGCGCGCTCTCGGCGGCCAGGCGGATATCCATCGGCAGGGTCATCGTCACGCCGACGCCGACGGCCGGCCCGTTGATGGCGGCGATCACCGGCTTGGTGCTCGCGAACACGCGCAGCGCGAAGCGGCCGCCGCCGTCGCGCGGCACGCTGCCCTCGTCGTGCTCGCGCTCGCGCCAGTCGAACGTATCGCCGCCCTGCTCGAGGTCGGCCCCGGCGCAGAAGCCTCGCCCCGCCCCGGTGACGATGATCACGCGGATGTCGTCGTCGGCGTCGGCGGCGTCGAACGCCGCGATGAGCTCGCGGCCCATGTTCTGCGTCCACGCGTTGAGCCGATCCGGGCGGTCGAGCGTCAGGGTGAGGATCCGGTCGGCCACGTCGTAGCGGATCTCCTGAAAGTCCATGAGCCTGGCGTCCCTCCTGTCGATGGGTGTCCGGGCCGCATTCTCGCGCTCGATGAGCGGTCTCGCGTCAGGCGGGAACGGTCGGGCCCCTCGCGGCGTCTGTAGGAGCACGCCCATCGATCGAACAAGGGAGTAATCGATGTCCTCATCTCGCTCGAGCGAACCTCGCCGCCGTGCGCGCGCAGCCGGGAGGGGCTCGGCGCGAAACGGCGTGCGCATCCTCGTGGTCGCCCTCGTTGGCCTTGCCGTGCCGGCGACGCTCGCGCTCGCGCGCGGGCGCACGACCCGCCACGCGCTTGCTCCCGCGACGGTCAGCGCCGCGCACAATGCGACGCTTGGCGAGACGATCGTCGTGGACGGACGCGGACGGACGCTCTACTGGCTGAGCGGGGACACGACGCACCACCTCGAATGCGTGAGCGCCCTGTGCCTGAAGTTCTGGCCGCCGCTCACGGTCGCCTCGGCCCGAACGGCGCTGCGCGCCGGCTCGGGCGTGCACGGCAAGCTCGGCCTGTTCCGGCGCGCGAACGG
This sequence comes from uncultured Solirubrobacterales bacterium, assembly GCA_963819075.1. Taxonomy (GTDB): domain Bacteria; phylum Actinomycetota; class Thermoleophilia; order Solirubrobacterales; family Solirubrobacteraceae; genus CAVQBJ01. The sequence continues at coordinate 799,398 of CAWFUP010000004.1, read as the reverse complement.
CGTCGAGCAGGTGACGCTGCGTGGCCTGCTGCTCTACCGCTTCAGCGGCGACAAGCGCGCCGGGACCGCCTCCGGGCAGGGGATCGCGAGCTTCGGCGGGGTCTGGCGGGCTGTGACGGCCACGGCGACGTCGGGCGCCGCGGCGCCATCGACCCCGGGTGCGGGCTCGACGCCGAGCTCCCCGACGACCCCGGGAGGCTCGCCCGGATCGCCGGGGCCGACGAGCTCCTCGACGGTGACGAGCATGAGCTCGAGCACGCCCGGCGTGAACTCCGCGGGCTCGTCCTCGACGAGCACCGCGACGAGCACCATGACCGTCGGCTCTCAGAGCACTACGACGACGACGAGTACGACGAGCAGCTACACCTATCCGTATTCGTACTGACCGCGAGCAGGCAGGCGACTCGCGGCGCACGCGCCGGTGGGCCCCGGATGGCCCACCGGCGTACGCCGTGCTAGCTGCTCGGGCCCGACGGGATCGGGGTGTTGGTCGGCGTCGGGGAGTCGCCGGGGATGCTCGACCCGCCGCGCAGCTGGTGGATCGCGGTCCAGAAGGTCACACGCGCCTGCTCGATCGAGAGGTGGAACTGGCGCAGGGCGAGCTTCAGTCCGGTGCGCTGTGAGAGCACCTCGCTGCGCGCCTTAGCTCGGGCCTGACGGCAGGCGGCGTGCCCGGCCGGGGTCGTCGGTGTCGGGTTGCAAGCCGACTGGGCCGCGCCCCGCGCCGCCTGCACGGCGGCGGCGAAGTTCGCCTCGGCCGTCTGACCGGCCGTGACGGCGGCGTCGTAGGCGCTCTGCAGCGCCGTGCAGTCGCTGGCCACCGCGCCCTGCTGGCTCTGCAGCTTGGGCGGGAGGGTGGTCTTCGCGCACAGTGCCGAGGCCACCGGGTAGGTCTGCTGGAAGGATCGGCTGCCGGGTGTGGCCAGCGCGACGCCGGGTAGGGCGGCGAGGAGGAGCGCCGACGTCAGCCCGGCCCTCCGTACGGCGGTCGTCATCTCTGTCTCCTTGTGTCGTTCGCTCGGGGTGCGTCCACCTCTCGAACACGCCGAGCGCGCTCGAAGTCGCGGCCGCCCCGCGGCGGTGGACAGATGACCGACGCTGCCGGCTACGGCTCCGGTGGCGGGGCCGTCCATGGATCGAGGGCGTCGCGGATCCAGTCGGGGATGGCGACCTTCGTGTGGGCGTCGACGTCGACGAAGACGTGCACCATGCGGCCCTCGGCGATCGCGTCGCCCGCGCGCTGCAGGGCGATGTGCGAGACCATCGAGGAGCGCCCGAGCGGCGCGGGCACGAAGGCGATGTCGAGCTCGTCGTCGAAGCGCGCCGGCGCCTGGAAGCGCACGCCAGCCTCCACGACGAGCAGGTCGAGCCCGCGCTCGCGGAGGAGCCGGTAGGAGCCGAGCGTCTCGCGCATGAACTCGGTTATCGCGATGTCGAAGTACGCGAGGTAGTTGGCGTTGAAGACGATCCCCTGCAGGTCGCACTCGTGGTAGCGAACCCTCAGGCGGTGAACGAAGCGCCGACTCACGGCCGGCATCCTGACAGGCGGCGCCAGCATGAGTACGAGCCGCGCGTCGCTATACGAAGTGCCTGCCGAGCGAGGACATCTCCAGACGGACTGTCGGGCCTGGGCCGTTTGGCCCGCCGCCTAGCATCGAAGGCGTCCGGCGCTGCTGGAGGGCGCGCCCGCGAGAGAGGGAGACCCCGTTGATGCCCCGTCCGTTTCGGTCCGTCCACGCGCGACCGCGCCTTGCTGCCCTGATCGCCGTTGCCGCCTGCGGCGCCGGCGCCCTGTCGCTCGCCGGCTCGGCCGGCGCCCGCGTCGCCGCATCGACCGCCCGCGCATCGCTGCCCGCATTCGTGAGCAACGGTCGTGACGACGCGGCCTCCGCGTTCGACATCCTCGCCCCCGGCGAGTACGGCAGCGCGCCCACCACCGCCAACTCGACCGATCAGGGCACGCTGTACGACGCCCTGACCCCGCTGCGCGGCCACGTGACCGCGGCCGACCTGCCGCGCTACTACGTGTCCGAGCGCCTCGGCGTCCAGGGCGCCACGACCCGGGTCGAGCGTCCGCGCGCCGGCATCGTGATCCTCCGCGACAGCCACGACATCCCGCACGTCTACGGCAAGACGCGCGCCGACGTCATGTTCGGTGCCGGCTACGCCGAGTACGAGGATCGTAGCCTGCTCATGAACGAGGGCCGCGGCCCGGCCCGGGCCGCCGTGCTCGACATCCCCGGCGTCAACGCCTTCGGGCTGGTCACGTCGCTGCGCTCGTTCACCGCGAGCCCGCAGGCCGAGGCGTTCGTCAGCGCCCAGGTCCGCCTCCTGCGCGACTCTGGGCCGAAGGGCCGCCAGGTCTACACCGACTTCGTCAACTGGGTGGCCGGCGTGAACGCCTTCATCCAGGGCAACGTGCCCGCCGCTCAGCGCCCCGCCCCGTACACGATGGACGACGCCATCAGCCTGTTCGCGTTCATCGGCTCGATCTTCGGCAATGGCGGCGGCAACTCGGTCGCCAGCTCGGAGCTGCTCGCGTCCCTGCAGGCGAAGTACGGGGCGACGCAGGGCACGAGCATCTGGCGCGACCTGCGCGAGAGCAACGATCCCGAGGCGCCGACCACGATCTCGCGGACGTTCAACTACGACCAGATCCCGAGCGGCCCGACCCCCGGCTCGCTCGTCGTCGACCCCAACTCGATCGAGCTCGGCGGCCCGAGCCCGGCGGCCACCACCGCCGCCGTCGCGCCGCCGCACGTGTCCTCCAACGCGCTGCTCGTGTCGGCCAAGCGCTCGGCCACCGGCCACCCGCTCGCCGTGATGGGCCCGCAGCTCGGCTACTACTACCCCGAGATCGTCATGCAGATCGACCTGCACGGTGGCGGCATCGACGCCGAGGGCGTCGCGCCCCCGACCGAGCCCTACGTGCTCATCGGCCGGGGCAAGGACTTCGCCTGGAGCCTGACCAGCGCGACGAGCCAGAACACCGACCAGTTCCTCTCCCAGCTGTGCAACGCCGACGGCAGCCCGGCGACGCGCGCGTCGACGTCCTACGTGTACAAGGGCCGTTGCCTGCCCATGACCCGCTTCGACGCTGGTGTGCTCGGTGCTGGCAGCGGCTCACCGGCCGAGAACGTCTCCTACCTGCAGACCGTGTACGGCCCCGTCAACGGCACCGCCCTCGTCAAGGGCGTCCCGTACGCGATCAGCAACCTGCGCTCCACGCGCGGCCGAGAGCCGATGAGCGCGCTCGCGCTAGCCGACCTCAACGACGGCCACGTGCGCTCGCCGCAGACGTTCCTGAAGGCCGCGAGCGAGTTCGAGACGACGTTCAACTGGTTCTACGTGGACGCCAAGCACATCGCCTACTACTCCTCCGGACGCCTGCCCGTGCGGGCCCCGCGCACCGACCCGGACCTGCCGACGGTCGGCAACGGCCAGTTCGACTGGCGGGGGTTCCTGACGCCGGCCCAGCATCCGCACGCGATCGACCCGGTGTCGGGGCTGATCGTCAACTGGAACAACAAGCCGGCGCCCGGCTGGGGAGCGGCCGACAACAACTACGCGCTCGGGCCGATCCACCGCGTGCAGCTGTTCAGCGGCTTCAAGGCCACGGGCAACACGCTCGCCGGCGTCGTGTCGATCATGAACCGCGCCGCGACGCAGGACCTGCGCGCCGTCGCGGTGTGGCCAACGGTCGCCAAGGTCCTCGCCGGCAGCCCGGCGCCCTCACCGCTCGCCCAGCAGGCGGCGAACCTCGTCACCGCGTGGGTGGCCAACGGTGCGAGCCGCCTTGACACGACGGGCAACGGCCAGATCACCGACCCCGGCGCGGCGGTGCTCGACACCGCCTGGCGCGCGCTGGCCGACGCGGTGCTCTCGCCCGTCCTCGGCTCGAGCATCCTTGCCAAGCTCGAGGCGGTCACGCCCGACGACCAGGCGCCCGGAGACGTGGTCGATGCCGCGGGCGACGTGCACGGCAACGGCGGAAGCTCGTTCGAGAGCGCGTGGTACGGCTACGTCGACAAGGACCTGCGCAGCGAGCTCGGTGAGCCGGTCAGCGGGCCGTACAGCCGCCAATATTGTGGCGGCGGCAACCTCGCCGCGTGCCGAGCCTCGCTGTGGGCGGCGGTTGCGGCGGCGGCAACGAAGCTGGCCGCCTCGCAAGGCCCCAACCCCGCGAACTGGCACTCCAGTGCGACGGCCGAGCGGATCAAGTTCCTGCCGGGGCTGATTCCGTTCACGATGGCTTGGACGAATCGGTCGACGTTCCAACAGGCCATTTCGTTTGGGGCGCATGGGTAGGAGCTTCGGGCTTCGCTCCAACCTCCAGTGCGCCCCGTCTCTCTCCTAGGCCGAGAAAAGGAGCCGAGGCGGCGTGGGTGCGGCGGTGGCCACCGCCACCCCACGCTCCGGGCTAGCGTGCTCGGGTACGGCGCCTGGCCGTGATCGCCGCGCCGGTGAGGAGGAGGGCTGCGCCGAGGGCGAGTTCTTCGAGGGTGTTCGTGCCCGTCCGGGGGAGCGTGGTCGCCGCGGGGTCCGAGGCCGTCGTGCCTGCTTGGGTGGTCGGCGTCGGCTGGGGGGTTGCCGGGGCGTTCGTTGCCGTCGCGGGGGCGACGTTGGTCGAGGGCGGGGGGGTGGGGGTCAGGCTCTGGTGATGCGTCGTCGTCGACGTGTGGTGGGTCGTCGAGGGCTGGGTCGGGGTCGTCGAGCTGCCGAAGGGGTCGGTGTACTGGTTGTCGCCGGCGCTCTGGGCGTGGGCGAGCGCGGGGGCGAGGCCGAGGACGGCGGTGGCCAGCAGGGTGGCGCGTGCGCTGCGCATGGGCAGGGATGCTAGAGGCTCGGCCAGCGGCGCGGTGCGCATCGGGGCGCGGGTCGGCCGTCGACCCCCTCGCGGCCAAGGGGTGCACGTCCTTACTACGAAATAACTGGAGAAAGGACGTGCACCCCGTCTTCCGCATGCCGCCCCGGGCGCGAATTGGGATCATCCGAGGGATGCCTGCCGTCCGCGTCACCGCCGCGCTGCTTGCGCTCGTCGTCGGCGCCTGGTTCGCGCTTGGCGCTGTTCAATCGCGTGACATCGATCGTGCGGGTGCGATCGCCTCCGCTCGCGGGGCGCTCACCGGCAGGGCGGCCGGTCAGGCAGCGAGCTTGCTCGACGATGCCGGAACGCTCAATCCCGACCGGCAGGTCGATCTGCTGCGGGCAGAGCTCGTCGCCCGCCGCGGCGACCTGCCGGGGGCGCGGGCGATCCTGGTCAGCGTCGTGCACGACGAGCCGCAGAACATCGACGCCTGGGCCGCGCTCGCGCGCTCCTCGGCCGGCGATCCGGCCGCGTTCCGCCTCGCGGTCGCGCGGGTGCGGGCGCTCGCCCCGCCGGTCGGCTCCGACTGAGCGTCAGCGCTCCTTGCGACGCAGGAAGGGCAGCTCGACGACGTAGTAGCTGAGCGCGGCCACGGCGGCCGTGGCCGCGAACGTGCACACGAAGAGGAGCAGCGTCGTGGCGTGGTGCACGCTCGTGGCCAGGCCAAGACCCGAGGCCGAGAAGTGCGTCGGGTCCGACGGCAGGCCGATCCACTCGGCGATCGCCAAGTGCCACAGGTACATGCCGTAGGAGACGAGGCCGATCCAGGCGATCGGGCGCCAGGCCAGCACGCGACGCGGCAGGCCGCCGCGGCGCTCGCCGAACACCGCGGGCGCCACGAGCAGCGCGCAAAGCACGGCGCTCAGCGCGATCGTGCGCAGCGTCGCGCCGATCGACTGCCCAGTGGCGACCCGGCCGGCAAGGGCGAACACGTTCTCCGGCGGCACCGCGGCGGCCAGGCCGGCGAAGGCGAGTGCGGCGCCGATCCAGCACAGGCCGGCGTGCTCGCCCACCCAGCGCACGGCGCGTCCCTCGCCGTGTGAGCGCGAGGCGGCGACGCTCGCCACCGCGATCGCCATTCCGAGGGCGAGCCACGTGCACTGCCCGGCCAGGCTCTCGGCCACGAGGCCCGACACGGCGTGGCGCGCCGCGGCGAGCTGGATCGACACGCCGGCGGCGGCGAGGGCGGCGAGCGCGATCAGCTCGACCGACCACGTACCGCCCGCGGGGCGCCCGCGAGTGAGGCGGCGGATGAGCAGCGCCCACAGCGGGAGGGTGAGGTAGAAGGCGACCTCCACGCACAGCGTCCAGGCGACCGGGATGCCGCCGCCCACGGTGCGCTCGCTGTAGATCTGCAGGAACAGGTAGTACCGCCACCAGTCGCCGGTGAACGCACCGACGATGCCGGGGAAGACGGCGAGCACCGTCAGCGCGACCCAATAGGCGGGCACGATCCGCAGGACGCGGCGCCGGCCGTAGTGCGCGACGCTTGGGAACGATCGCTCCTGGAAGCGGGCGGCCACGAACGGGCGGTACAGCAAGAAGCCCGAGATGACGAAGAACAGGATCGGCCCGATACCGCCGAGCACCTGCTCGGCCGGGCCGGTGATCGGCTCGGTGAACGCACCCGTGAGACTGGCCACGTGGAAGGTCAGCACCGCCAGCACCGCGATCGCGCGCAGCGAGTCGAAGAGCGCGAAGCGCGGGTTGCCCGGCGGCGGCGCAACGGCCGGCGACGGCGCGATGCCGCGGACCGGTGCGCGGACGGCGTCCGACAACGTCAGGCCTCGAGCCAGGACGCGATCCGGCGCATCAGCTCGTCGTCGAACGAGACGTCCCAGTCGCGGCTCCAGCGCACTGCGCTGCCCTGCCGGCGGCGCTCGGTGTCGCCGACGGCCGCCTCCGCCTCGGCGAGCGCGGCGACGATCCCGTCGAGCGTCGGCTCGCAGGCGATCAGGTTCGGCGAGATGTCGGCGAGCGCGGCGGGCGTCTTGTTCTCGAAGCTGTTGGTGACCGTGAGCATCCCGGCCGAGGCCATCTCGATCGGCACGAGACTGGGGTGGGGCGTGTACATCAGCGCCAGACCGACATCGTGCTGACGCAGCTGGCGAGCGTAGTCGTCCTGGGTCGCGCGGGGGAGCAGCTCGAGCACGGCGCCGCCCCCGAGCGCGACACGGCGACCGCCGTCGACGGTGCCGATGCCGTGCAGGCGCCACGCACCCTGGAAGCAGCCGGCCTGCAGTGCGCGGCTGAGCGCGATGACGCCGAGCTCGAACATGTTGCGCGCCGCGTGCGCCTCCGGGCGGGCGTAGAACAGGAGGCTGCGCGTCGGCCGGGTCGCCAGCTCGCCGTCGCGCGGCGGATCGATCGCGGTGATGGCGTTCTGAAACGACGCGGACGCCGCGTCGCCGGCGCTCGCGCCGGCGGCGTACACGCCGATCTCGTGCCGGCGGAAGTAATCGCGCAGCAGCTCGGTCGAGAACAGCGCGTCGTGCTCGAGGCGGTAGGACTCGGCGGCCAGCGCGGCGAACGAGCCCATCGGGAAGGTGAACGGCTCGTACTCCTGGATGAGGTAGAGGAAGCGCGGTACCCCGAGCTCGCGCACGGCGTCGTGCGCCACGTGGGCGGTCCACCAGGTCGTGGCGATGAAGCGGTCGCGGCGGCTGACCTCGAGGCCCGTCGACTCGCGCCCGAAGGCGATCTCGACGTCGTCGAAGAGACCCGCCAGGCCGCTGTAGGACTCGATCCTCGAAGTCCAGGACGGCGGCAGCGCGCCGACCGGATCGACGGTGACGATCCGCACGCGCAGGCCGCGCTCGGACAGGCGCCGGGCGAGGTTGAACTTCGCGATGTAGCCGCCGAAGAAGTGCTCGAGATCGATCGTCGGGACGAGTAGGTTCACTCGCGCCGGCGCGTCGTCGGCCGCGGCGAGCGGCAGTGGCGTCGTCTTCTCGATGATCGTGCGCGCCGCGGCGCCCTCGAGCTCGACGCGCCCGGGCGTCGGGGCCAGGCTTGGCGGCGGCAGCGCATCGAGCCGCAGATGGCGGGTCGGTCGCTCCCGGGTCGTGGCCGCGAGCACGCGCCGCCAGGCGAACGCGTTGAAGAGCATCCATTCCGCGCCGAGAGTCTGCGGTCGTCCCGCGAGCTCGCGCGCGCCGCGCAGCGCGAGGACGGCGAGCGGGGCGAAGGAATCGTCGGCGCGCAGGAAACGCTCGAGCGTGCGGCGTTTGTCCGGTGCCATGCGCGCGCCGCAGCGCATGCGCAGGATCGTCGCGAACTGGACGAGGCGGCACACGTCGACGAAGTAGTGCAGCCGTCGCATGCGGATGCGCTCGCGCGGGTCGCGCCGCAGCGCGCCGAGCCGTTCGCGCAACGAGACCATGCGGTTCGCCGCGGCGTGGCCGAGCGAGGCCTGGCCGTGCTGCACGTAGTCGTACAGCGGGCGCTCGGTGAAGGCAATCTCCCCGCGCGCGAGCGCCACGAGGCCGATCCAGTGGTCGTGGAAGTGGGCGAACTGGGCCGGCGGGAACGGCAGCGCGTCCGCGAGCATCTCCCGGCGCAGCAGCGACGCGGCGCCGCTCACCGAGTTGGCCACGAGCAGCGACAACAGGTCGCTGTGGTTATTGTCGCGCTCGCTCCAATACGTGTCGCTGAGCACGCGGCCGTCGCGATCGACGACGCGGGCGTCGCTGTAGACGAGCTCGGCGTCACCGATCGCCTCGAGCAGCGCGGCGAGCTTGTCCGCGTGCCATTCGTCGTCCTGGTCGGCCAGGGCGACGTACCGCGCGTCGGGTCCGACCATCGACAACGCGCGCTCGAAGTTGCGGTAGAAGCCGAGGCGCCGCGGGGAGCGCGAGACGACGAAGCGCGGGTCGGAGCCGACCGCCGCGGTGAGCGCCGCGAAGGAGCGCGGTGCGCTGCAGTCATCGCTAACGAGGCACACCCAGCGTCGGTGCGTCTGCGCGCGGATCGAGTCCAGCTGACGCTCGAGCAGGTCGATCGGCGGGTTGTAGGTGGCCATGCAGATCGCCACGAGCGGCCCGTCGGCGTTCGGCGCGGCCACGGTCGTCCCCGTCTCGACCCCGGCGAGCTCGCGACGGACCGTGATGTGCCCGAGCGAAGCCGTGACCGCTGCGCCGCTCTGGAGCTCGGCGTGCGCGAGCAGCTCGCACTCGCCGTCGCGCTCGCGCGGGCCGAAGCGCGCCAACCCCCAGAACCCGGTGCGGTAGCCGTGTAGGAGTGGGTCATCGGCCGAGCGTGGGTCGGCGTCGATCCCGGCCGTCGCGAACGGGTCCAGACTCGGGTGCAGCGCCGCGAACAGATCGAGGCGCGGCATGCCCTGGGCCATGACCGGCTGGCGCTCGCCGTCGACGACGAGGCTGAGCGTCCGGATGGCATCCTGCGGCGAGAAGCACGAGCCGCACACGAACAGCGCCGACCCCGCGCCGACCGCCAGCTCGCGCGGAAGGGGGGCATCCAGACGCACGGTGAGAGTCGGTGGGCGCACTGACGCCGCGCCACACTACACAGGCGCTCGCGATCGACTCGCGTGGGCGCGTCGTCTACACTCGCCGCTCTCTTGGACCGGCCTGAGGTGGACATCGATCCGTATGCGAACGACCCCGGTCACTGGGGGGCATCGCTCGTCAACCTCCACGAGCTGCTGCGGGAGATCCTCGACGCCGTCGCGGCGCGCTCGGTGCTCGAGATCGGCGCCTACGCCGGCGACGTGACGCGCCTGCTGCTCGACTGGGCGGCGACGTCGGAGGCGCAGATCTCGGCCGTCGACCCGGCGCCGCAGAAGGAGCTCGTGGCGCTCGACGAGGAGCGCTCCGAGCTGCAGCTCATCCGCGCGACGAGCCACGAGGCGCTCGCCGAGGTGCCGATCGCCGACGTCGTGGTCATCGACGGCGACCACAACTACTGGACGGTGAGCGAGGAGCTGCGGCTCATCGCCGAGCGCGCGGGCGCCACCCTGCCGCTGCTCCTGTTCCACGACGTCAGCTGGCCGCACGCGCGCCGCGACGACTACTTCGCGCCGGAGCTCGTCCCCGAGGACTACCGGCAGCCCACCGTCGAGGGCGGCGGGCTGTACCCCGGCGAGCCGGGATTGCGTCCGGGTGGGCTGCCCTACAAGTGGCCGGCGGCGCGCGAGGGCGGCGCCCGCAACGGCGTGCTGACCGCGGTCGAGGACTTCGTGCGTTCGCGCGAGGACCTGCGCCTGGCCGTCGTGCCGGCGTTCTTCGGCCTCGGCGTGGCCTGGTCCATCGACGCACCATGGGCCGACGCCGTCGAGGCGATCGTCGCACCGTGGGACCGCCACCCGATGCTCGAGCGCCTCGAGGCCAACCGCGTCCTGCACCTCGCCTCCTCGCACTACATGATGGTCGAGGCGCACCGCTGGCAGCAGCGCAGCGCTCGCCAGGAGGAGCTGCTGCGCAAGCTGCTCGAGTCCAAGTCATTCGCGGTGGCCGAGCGCATCTCGCGCCTGCGCCAGCGCGGACAGCCGGCCTTCTCCAAGGCCGACGTGCGGCGCGCGCTCTCGGACTAGGCCTGGCCGCGACGAGCGGCCGCGGCCCGGCGCCAGGCGTTGACCCGCCGCAGCGGCGCCGTCAGGCGCCAGCTCACACTGTCGGTCGCCTCGCTGAGGTCGTGCTCGAGCTGGCGGGCGCGCGCCTCGGCCTTCAGCTGCGTGGAGACCGACTGCACACGCGTGACCGCCGCCTCGGCCTCGGCCCGGCGGGCGCGCTGGCGCCAGTCGCCGCCGGCCACGCCGACGCCCGGCATGCGACCGTCCCACTTCTCGGCGATCCGCATGTGGGCCTCGATCCACGTCTCGGGATCGCTGACGAGGTCGAGCGAGTGATGGTGGATGACCTTCAGATCCTCGGTGACCACCTTGTGCTCGGCGGCGCGAACCTGCAGGCAGAAGTCGAAGTCGTAGCCGTGGAGCTGGCCGAGTGACTCGTCGAACCGCACGTTGCGCACCGTCCACGGCGACAGACCGAGCACGAACCCGTCGACGGTGTCGACCTCGCCGGTCTTCGCGTACGGCGGCAGCTCCTGGCCGTTCCAGGAGAACGCGGGCAGCTCGCCGCCGCCAAGCTCGCCGTAGCGGTGGGTGAACGAGGCCCAGGTCACCGAGCCCTCCCACCAGGCGATGCTGCGCACGCCGATCGCGCCGACGCAGCCGACGACGCCGACCTGCGAGTCGGCGAGCGCGCGGCGCACCTTCGAGCAGAACCCCGGGTCGACGATCTCGGCGTCCTGGTGCACGAGCACGAGCGCCTCGAGGTCCTCGCGCTCGGCGGCCATGTCCATGATCAGGTTGTAGCTGCGGAAGATCGACCCGGCCGCGGCGTTCGCGAAGACGACCGAGTCCGGCTCGGCGGCGAGGCGGATGCCCGGCCCGGCGCAGCGGCGGTACATGTCCGGATCGGTGATCGAGCAGCCGAAGGCGATCATCGGCGCCCCACTCGGCTTCGCAGCCAGGTCTGCGCGGCCGACCGCAATCCGTCGCCGCGATCCGCACCCCGCTCGCGCGCGGCGGCGAGCTGGGCGCGCAGCTGCTCGAGCTCGCGGGTGAGCTCGAGCTCGCGCACGCTCGGCACGGCGGTCCGCGGCGGCCGCGACGGCGAGCCGAGCTCGGCCCGCGCGCTCGGCGCGGCGGACGCAGCGACGGGGGCGCCGGCCGGAGCGCCGTGCTCGCGCCGCCAGCGCACGCACGTCCAATCGACCTGCTCGAGCGGCTCGGCGATGCCCTGTTCGCGACGGAACTCGTCGACCGCCTCGCGACACTCGTCGAGCGCGCCGTAGTCGTCGACGATCAGCTGGCCGCCGACGCTCAGCCCCGCGTAGAGCGTGTGCAGCGCGAGCCGCGTCGCCTCGTAGGTGTCACCGTCGAGGCGCACCATCGACCAGCGCCGCCCCGCGAGCGTGGGGAGCGTGTCGGCGAAGAAGCCGGGGACGAACTCGACACCGCGCTCGAGCCCGAAGCGCCCGAAGTTCGCGCGCACCTCCTCGAGCGGGACGGCAAGGAAGTCGAAGACGGCGAGATCGCCGCCGTCGCCGCCGCGGTCGCTCGCGGGCGGGAAGCCCCGGAACGAGTCGGCCACCGTCACCGTGCGGTCCTCGACGCCGAACGCGTCGAGCGTGGCGCGCATGAGGATCGCCGCGCCGCCACGCCAGGTGCCAGCCTCGATGAGGTCGCCCTCGACCCCGTCGCGCACGATCGACTCCACGCACGCCTGCAGGTCGTCGAGGCGGGTCAGCCCGACCATGCTCAGACCCTGCAGCGGCCAGTCCATGCCGGCGCTGCGCAGGCGCAGCCCGTCGTCCTCGATCTCCCGCGACATGACGCGCCCGTCCTCGGTGCGGCCGACCGAGACGGTCGTCGACCCGCCGAGATCGCACAGACAGAGCTTGAGCAGATCGAGGTAGGCGCGGCGCAGCGCCCGGAGCTCGGCCCGAGGGGCGACCGCGCGCGGCGCTCGGGCGGCCGCCAGGCCCGCCCGAGCGGCCGCCAGCTTCGGGGACTCGGAGGTGGGTGCGACCGTCATCGTGCGCCGCCGATCATATAGCCGCGGCCCCGCCCGGCCGGTGCATAGCATCTGCTGCGCGGTATGCCGGAGACCATCGACGACGAGCAGGTGCGCGCGGCCGCGCGGCGGGCGGGCCTCGAGGTGGCGCTCGAGAGTCCGCTGCCGGCCTCCCTGCCGGTCGGGATCGGCACCGCCCTCTTCTGCGCCGGCACGTGCTCGGATCGCGAGCGACCGGTCCTCGCCCTGGAGATCCTCGTCGACGGCGTGGCCCATCGACCGCGGGCGGTCCGCATGCCGCGGCCCGACCTGGCCGGCGGTGCGGACGGGCATCGCTACCGCAGCGGCTTCTGGCTGACCGTCCCGGTCGCCCCCCACGAGCGTCCCGGCGCCGTCGTGGTCGAGGCCGACGTGCGCCTGGCCGGCGGCGAGCGGACAATCGTGCCGCTCGGGCGCATCGCCGTCGTCGAGCCCCCGGCGCCGGTGATCTCGGCACGCCCCGAGCGGGCCGGCCCGGGACTGATCGCGGTCTGCCTGGCCAGCTTCGATCCCGATCCCGAGCTGTTCGCCGTCCAGATCGAGTCGCTGCGCGCCCAGAGCGACTCGCGCTGGATCTGCCTCATCAGCGATGACTGCTCCGGGCCGGAGGCGTCGGCGCGGATCGCCGAGACGGTGGGTGACGATCCGCGCTTCGTCGTCGCGCGCTCGCCGACACGGCTCGGCTTCTATCGCAACTTCGAGCGCGCGCTGTCGATGGTCCCGCCCGAGGCCGAGCTCGTCGCGCTGTGCGATCAGGACGACCGCTGGTACCCCGACAAGCTGCAGGTGCTGAGAGCGGCGCTCGGCGACGCGGCGCTGGTGTACTCCGACCAGCGCCTCGTCGATCGCCATGGGCGCGTCCTGCGCGACACGATGTGGAAGGGGCGGCGCAACAACCACACCGATCTCGCCTCGATGCTCATCGCGAACAGCGTCACCGGGGCCGCGACGCTGTTCCGCCGCTCGGTGGCCGAGCTGGCGCTGCCGTTCCCGGACTCGCCGGGGCTCCAGTTCCACGATCACTGGATCGGACTCGTGGCGCTCGCCGCCGGTGACATCGCCTATGTCGACCGCCCCTTGTACGACTACGTCCAGCACGGCGGCGCGGTGTTCGGCGACGTGACCGGCGACTCCGACGTGCCGCCGGTCCCCGGCCGCCGGCGCCGGCGGCTCGGGCGGCGCTCGAGCGCCGGCTGGCGCGCGGCGTACTTCTGCGGCTACCTCTCGCAGGTCGTGCAGGCGCAGACGCTGCTCGTGCGCTGCGCGGGCGTCCTCACGCCGGCCAAGCGCCGCGTGCTGACACGCTACGTGGCGGTCGAGCGCTCGCCGCGGCAGTTCGCTTGGCTTGCCGCGCGTCCGCTGCGCGCCGTGCTCGGGCGCAACGAGACGCTCGGCAGCGAGGCAGGGATCGCCCGCGGGATCCTGTGGCGATGGCTGATCGGGCCGCGGGCGAACGTGTCCGCGCTGCTCGGGCGCGCGACAAGCGACGCGACGTTCCCCGACCCGCTCGCCTTCGAGCAGACGCGGTTGCGGCGCTGGCGCGCGCGGGCGTGAGAGGCTTCCCGGAGGCGATGACCTTCCCGGGCGACAGCACGACGACCACGCTGGCCGAGACTCGCCGCCGCACGAGCGAGGCGCCGGTGGTCATCGACGTGCAGGGCGTGCACAAGACGTTTCGCATCCCCCATGAGCGCATCGACTCGCTCAAGGAGCGGGCCACGCACCCGTTCGCGCGGCGCGGCCATCGCGAGCTGCACGCGCTGGCCGACGTCTCCTTCGACGTGCACGCGGGAGAATTTTTCGGCATCGTCGGGCGCAACGGGTCGGGCAAGAGCAGCCTGCTGAAGATCATGGCCTCCATCTACCGTGCCGACGCGGGGCGGGTGCGGATCGCCGGCCGGCTCGCGCCGTTCATCGAGCTCGGCGTCGGCTTCAACCCCGAGCTGACCTCGCGCGAGAACGTCGTGCTCAACGGGGTGCTCATGGGCCTCGGCCGGCGCGAGGCGCGGCGGCGACTCGACGGCGTGCTCGAGTTCGCCGAGCTGCGCGAGTTCGCCGACCTCAAGCTGAAGAACTACTCGTCGGGGATGATGGTGCGCCTCGCCTTCGCCGTGATGGTCGAGGCCGACGCCGACATCATGCTCATCGACGAGGTGCTCGCCGTCGGCGACGCCGCGTTCGCGCAGAAGTGCATGGACGTCTTCCGCGAGAAGCGCGCCGCCGGGAAGACGATCGTGCTCGTTACCCACGACATGGCCACCGTGCAGGGGTTCTGCGACCGCGCCATGCTCATCCACGACGGCGAGCTGCGCTACCTCGGCGACCCCGAGGAGGCCGCGCTGCGCTACTACCGCCTCAACTTCCACGGCGGCGAGGGCGCCGAACGCGAGGCCCGTGACGGCGGCGTGCCCGACGTCAACGCCCGACTCGTCGACGCCTGGATCGAGAACGACGCCGGGGAGCGGGTAACGAGCGTCGAGCAGGGCGAGCGCATCGGCGTGAACATCGTCGTCGAGGCGCGCCACGAGCTCAACAACCCGGTGTTCGCGCTGCACTTCCTCGACGCCGACGGCGTCGTCGTCTTCGGGTTCAACCGCACGCTCGAGCTCGGTCCCGACGTGCCCGATCGGCTCGAGGCCGGACAGCGCGTGCGCATCGCCGGGACGATCGAGAACCGGCTGCTGCCGGGGCGTTATTTCGTCAACTGCTGGATCTCGCGCAACCGCAGCCAGGGCGATCTCGCGCTGCACGTGCTGAAGCTGCTCGACTTCGTCGTGTACGGCACGCGGCCGGGGCCGGGCCGCGTCTCGCTCGAGGACGAGGTGCAGGCCGTGATCGAGCCGTCGGAGCAGCCGTGAGCACGACGACGACCACGACGCCGCCGCTGCGTGACGTGCGCGGCCCGTCGGCGCTCGGCGGCGGCTGGCGGCGATCGGCCGAGCTGCTCTACCTGATGGCGGCCACCGAGTTCAAGCGCACGTACTTCGGCACCGCGCTCGGACCGCTGTGGACGGTGGCGCGGCCGCTCATGCTCTTCGGGGTCCTGCTCGTCGTCTTCACGAAGGCGCTCCACCTCGGCACCGGGGTTCCCCACTATCCGGTCCTCTTGCTGATGAACATCGTCCTGTTCGGCTTCTTCCAGGAGGCGACGACGACGGCGGTCAGCTCGGTCGTCAGTCGCGAGGCCGTTGTCCGCAAGACGCAGTTCCCGCGCCTGGTGATCCCCCTGTCGGTCGTGCTGACGAGCGTGTTCAACCTCATCCCGAACCTCGTCGTGGTGTTCATCTTCATGCTCGCCTTCGGCGTGGCGCCGAGCTGGACCTGGCTCGGGCTGCTGCCGCTGCTCGCGCTGCTCGCCGTCATCACGACGGCGGTCTCGATGATCGTGTCCTCGCTGTTCCCGCGCTATCGCGACGTCGGGATCATCTGGACGGTGTTCGTGACGGCGCTGTTCTACGCCACGCCCGTGCTCTACCCGCTCAGCAAGGTGAGCGGCCATTTGCGCGATGTCATCGCGCTCAACCCGCTGACGCCGCTGCTCGAGCTGGCCGACCGCTGGGTGGTCAACCCGAACGCGCCGACGCCGGTGGAGGCGACCGGGGTCGGTCCGGTGCTCGGCTCGATCGCGATCTTCGCCGTCGTCTGCGTGGCCGGGGCGCTCATTTTCGCCCGCGAGGCGCCCCGCATCGCCGAGGAGCTATGAGTCGGCGAGCGCAACGGTGCGACGGGGCCGGCGCGCGACGGCGGTGAGCTCGGACAGGGCGAGCAGCGCGCCGGCGAGGATGAGCGCGGTCACCGTGACGGCGGGCATCTGCCAGTCCCAGTCGAGCGCGACGTGCGCGACCCACACGACGCAGCCGGCGATCGGCCCGGCGGCGACCCCCGGCGCCACACGATGCGCGTCGCGGGCCGCCCACGCCACCCCGCCGAGGAAGGCGGCCAGCAGCACGAGGCCGATGAGCCCGAGCTCGGCGGCGGTCTGGAAGTAGAGCGAGTGCGCGTCCTGCACGCCCTCGTCGATCGGGCGCAGGCGCAGCCAGTAGACCGCCCACCCGCCCGCGCCGACCCCGCGCAGCGGCTCGTCGCCGAAGGCGTGGAGGGCCACCCGCCAGTACGCGTAGCGGTTGCTGCGCAGCGTCACATAGCGGGTGGCGCCGGGGCTGAGCGGCGCGGTGCTCGTCTCGTGAGCGCCGAGCGCGAGCGACAGGCCGAACAGGGCGCCGACGACGACGAGGGCGATGAGCGGCGCGCGCCGGGGGAGCGCGAGCGGGCCGCTCGCCCCCCGCTCGCGCAGCGCGCGCTGCGCCGCCGCCGCCGCGGCCATGACGACGACGAGCAGGACGAGCGTCACGGCGCCCTCGCGCTCGCGCGTGCCCAGGCTGCCAGCGAGCGAGGTGATGCTCGCGAACGGTGCCGCGCTCGCGGCGGCGAGCGCCGCGGCCCACGCGACCAGCAGCGCGCCGGTGAGCTGCTCGCGCCGGGGCGCGACGACGATCAGCGCCACGAACCCGGCCGCGGCGGCGAACAGCGCGCCGCGCGAGAAGCTGAGGTACAGGCCAAGGCCGAGCGGCGCCGCCGCGGCCGCCGCGCCGGCGCGAAGCCATCCCGGCCGGGCCGCGTCGCCGGCCAGCCGCGCGCACAGCACGAGTCCGAACGCCGCCGCCTCGCCCGTCGCGTTCCAGTAGGTGAGCGGCTGCTCGAGGCGGCCCTGCGCGCTCGCGGAGTGCTGGAAGTGCAGCAGCCCCGGGACGAGGCGCTCCGAGATGCCGTAGCCGACGACGATCAGCGCGCCACCGGCGAGCGCCGGCTCGACGAGGCGCAGCGCCGAGCGGGCGCGCAGCAGCGTGCTCGCCGCCAGCAGCACGCCGACGTACAGGACGGCGAGCTGGCCCGCGTGGTAGGCGCTCCCGGCGATCGGCGCCCAGGCGATCGAGGCAAGCGTCCAGGCCGCGAGCAGGGCGAGGCCCGCCAGGGCCAGGCGCGGCCCCGCGCTGCGCGGCAGCGGACGCGGCACCGCGAGCATCGAGACGGCGACGAGCGCCCAGGCCACGAGGCCGGCCCAGGCCCGCGGTCCATCGAAGTATCCGCCGCTGAAGAAGGCGAGCGCCACCGGCCCGGCGAGCAGAACGACGCGCGCGCCGGTCAGTGCACCGAGACGCATTCCGCGCAGGGTACCCGGCCTCCCAGGCCTCAGCGGGCCCGCCGGCGGATCGGGCGCGGCGGCACGATCGCCTCGATCTCGACGACGGCCGTACGCTGCAGGCGCCGTCGCTCGCGCCACATCGCCGGCAGCTGGGGCAGGGCGGCGAGCGCCCCGCCGAGGTGGGCTCGCAGCCGCCGCTCGCGCAGCGCGTGCCAGGCCCAGCCGAGCTGGCGATAGGCGACGAGGGGCGCCCAGCGCGCCGGGTACGCCTTGGCCACGAGCAGCAGCGTGTTGCGCTCCACCCAGGCGCCCACCGGCCTCGCGAGCTGCCACGACGAGCCGCCGGCGGCGTGGCCGGCGACCGCGGGCTCGTAAGCGCAGCGCCAGCCGGCCAGCCGCAGGCGCAGGCCGAGGTCGACGTCCTCGATGTAGGCAAAGAAGCGCTCGTCGAAGCCGCCGACGGCGCAAACGGCGGCGCGCCGGTACAGCGCCGCGCCTGCGCAGGCCGCGAACACGTCCTCCGGCTCGTCGTAGCGCCCGTCGTCGAGCTCGAAGCGACCGCGCTGCTCGCAGACGCCGTCGCGGCGCAGCACGTCGCCCGCGCCATAGAGCCGTTCCGGCTCGGCGAGGTCGACCATCTTGCAGGCCACCGCGGCCAGGCCGGGGTCGGCGCTCAGCGCGGCGCCCATGCGCGCGATCCAGTCGTCCGCCAGCACCACGTCGGTGTTGACGAGCGCGATCGCCTCGGCATCGGCGGCCTCGACGCCACGGTTGGCGGCCGCGGCGAAGCCCGTGTTGCGGCCGAGCTCGAGCACACGAACGTGCGGGTGCTCGCGGGCGAGCAGGGCGAGCGACCCGTCGTCGGAACCGTTGTCGACGACGATGACCTCCGCCGGCGCGACGGTCTGGGAGGCGAGCGAGCGCAGGCAGCCGGCCAGCCAGCGCTCCCCGTTCCAGTTGGGGACGACCGCCGCCGTCCTCAGGGGCGCCGCCCGTTCCGGACGCGAGGCCGCGTGACGAGGCCGCGGGCGCGCATCGGGCGCCGCGGTTCGCGCGCGACGGCGCCCGTCGACCCGCTCTCGGCCACGACCCGGCGGATGCCGGCCCGGAAGTGTTCGGCGTCGAAGCGCGCCGCGTTGCGCACGCACGCCGCCGGGTCGATCGCGTCGGTGTCGAACGCGCTGACGGCGGCCACGAGGGTCGCGGCGTCCGGGTCCGGGAAGAACGTTCCGGTGATGCCCTCGAGCACGGTCTCGCACACGCCGCCGTCGCGCAGCGCGATGACCGGACGACCCGCGGCCTGCGCCTCCACGGCGGCGATACCGAACTCCTCGGAGGCCACCGTCACCAGCGCGCGCGCTCCGGCGAGCAGCTCCGACGCCTGCAGATCGGAGACCCGTCCGCTGAAGCGGATCGTCGGTCCGGCGAGCGTCCGCAGCCGTCGCGCGTCGGGACCGTCGCCGACCACGAGCAGCGGCCGCCCGAGGCGGTTGAACGCCTCGATGGCGACGTCGATGCGCTTGTGGCGCATCAGCTCGGAGAGGACGAGGTAGTAGTCGCCCACCGGACCCGGGGCGAAGCGCTCCACCCGGACCGGCGGGTAGACGACGTCGGCATCGCGGTTGAAGCAGCGCGCGATGCGCCGCCGGGTGACCTGCGAGTTGGCGACGTAGTGGTCGACGCGCTGCGCGGCGATCCAGTCCCACTGGCGCCAGCGCTGGAGGATCTGCGTGAGCGCGGCGCGAGCGAGCGCGCTGCGCCCGGCCAACGCGGTCTCGCGAGCGTTCCACGCGTAGCGAAAGGGGTTATGGCAGTAACAGACGTGCGTGGCGTCGTCATCGACGAGCACCCCGTGAGCCCACGCGCTCGAGCTCGAGATCACCAGCTGATAGCCGCGCAGGTCGAGCGCCTCCATCGCGTAGGGGTACAGCGGCAGCAGGCAGCGAAACGTGCGCGCCGTCGGATGCAGCCGCTGCAGGAAGGACGCGTGCACCTGACGGTCGGCGAACCGACCCTCGGTTCCGTCCTCGTCGTAGACCGCCGTGAAGACGTCGGCCTCGGGATACAGCGCGCACAGCTCGGCAAAGACCCGCTCGGCGCCCCTCAGGTCGAGCAAGAAGTCGTGAATGAGCGCCGTAGGGGGCGGGCCCTGCTCCATGCGCGCCGAGTCTATGCGACGGATCGGCTTGGATGTCGGTGCCCGGCGGCGAGAGCGACGAGGAGCCCGTGGATCGCGCGCGCGCTGCGGTCCCAGGTCAGCTCGGCCGCGCGTGCGAGGCCGGCGCGGCGCGCCGCCGCGCGCCAGGTGGCGTCGCCGACGGCCCGGTGGAGGGCCGACTCGATCGCCCCGCCATCGGTCGGGTCGACGAGCGCCGCGGCGCCGGCACACGTCTCGGGCAGCGCCCCGCGGTCGGCCGCCACGACCGGCACGCCCGCGGCCATCGCTTCGAGACAGGTCAAGCCGAACCCCTCGTACAGCGAGGGCAGCACGAACGCGAGCGCGCCGGCGTACAGGCCGGGCAGGAGCGCGTCGTCGACCGGGCCGAGCCGCCGGACCGTTCCCGGCCGGCTCGCCGCGCCGGCGAACTGCGGCCGTTCGCCGCCGGCGGCCACGAGCTCGATCCCCTCGCCGGCGAGGCCGTGCGCCGCCCGTTCGAGCGCGGCGAGATTCTTCCGCGAGGTGGCGCTGGCGACGGTGAGGACGTACGGCCGCGCGAGCGCGAGCGCATTGCCGGCCGCTCCGGCGTCGGCGTCGGGGGAGAAGCGGCCGTCGACGCCGCCGGGGACGACCGACACCCGCTCTTGGTCGACGCCGAGCAGGGTCACGATCTCCGAGCGCGAGAACTCGGATACGGTCACGACGTGAAGTGCCCCTCGTGCGATCCGCGGCAGCAGCGCTCGCTGGGCGGCGACGTAGCTGCGCGAGTACCAGCCCTCTGCGCGCAGGGCCGCCGCGTCGTGGATGACCACGACGTTTCGGGGCCAGGCGAGCGGCGCGAGGTTGGCGGGGGAGAACAGCAGACCGGCGCGCAGCGACGCCGCGCGCACCGGCAGCACCAGCTGCTCCCACGCGTGACCGGCGCGGTGCACGAGTCGCGGTCGCGGGCGCGCCACGACATACGCGGGATCGAGCGGCGGCAGGCGGGCCACCATCTCGCGGGCCCAGCGCTCGACACCGCCCAGCTCGGGGCGGCTCGCGGCGCGGGCGTTGAGGACAATCGGTCGCATCCGGCGTGAAGGTCGGCGTCGATGCTCGCAGCCTCGCGGGAACCCGCGGCGTGGCGCACTATACGGCCCGCCTCGTGCGCGAGCTCGCCGATCGCCATCCCGGTGACCAGTGGGCGCTGTTCGTCTCCGAGGGCGTCGGGGAGGAACGGCTGGCGCCGTTGGCGGCCCGCGAGAACCTGCGGGTGTGTCGCCACCCGCTGCCGAGCCGCGTCCTGTTCGGCGCGGCCGCGCTCATCGGAGCGCCGCGCCTGGACCGGCTGCTCGGCGGCGGCCTGGACGTCGTGTGGGCGCCCGCGCCGCGCCCGCTGGCGCTGTCCGCCGGCGTACCCCTTGTCCTGACCGTGCACGACCTCTCCTTCGAGGAGCGCCCGGGGGACTTCACCGCGTACGAGCGGCTGTGGCATCGGCTCGCGCGGCCGCGCCGTCTCGCCGCCCGCGCGTCGCGCATCCTCGTCGACGCGGCGGTCACACGCGACGCGCTCGCCGCACGCTGGCGTGTCGCCCCGAGCCGCGTGAGCGTCGTGCCCCCCGGGGTCGAGCATCCGGCGCCGCCGCCGCCCGGAGCGCTCGACGCCCTGTGCCGTCGCCGCGGGCTGGCGCGGCCCTATCTGCTCGCCGTCGGTGCCCTCGAGCCCCGCAAGGATCCGCAACTGCTCGTGCGCGCCCACGCGCGCGCGGTGGGCGCCGGACTGCAGGCCGAGCTCGTGTTCGCGGGGGCCGGGCGCCTGGCCGAGGAGCTGCGCGGGCCTGGCGTGCACGTGCTCGGGTACGTTCCAGACCCCGAGCTCGACGTGCTCTACGCCGGCGCCGTCGCGCTCGTGATGCCCTCGCGCCTGGAGGGCTTCGGCTGGCCCCCGCTCGAAGCGCTCGCCCGCGGCACGCCGGCCGTCGTCGCCGATCTGGCGGTGTACGACGAGACGCTGGGCGCGGGCGCGCTGCGCGTACCGGTCGGGAACGAGATCGCGCTCGCCGAGGCGCTCGGGCGCATGGCCGGCGACGCGGCGCTGCGCGACCGGCTCGTGGCCGCCGGCCGCGCGGCGATCGAGCCGCTCACCTGGGCGCGCGCCGCGGACGGCGCCTATGCGGCATTGCAGGAGGCGGCGCGCCGATGAGGCGCGCGCTCGCGGCCGCCATCACGGCGGATCGCGCCCCCGCCGCCCTCGAGTCGGTGGCGACCGGATGACGCCGGAGCTCGCCCTCGTCGTCGTCATCCACGAGTCCGCGCCGGAGCTCGAGCGCCTGCTCGACTCCGTCGCACGCCATCTCGCCCCGGCGCCGGAGCTCGTCGTCGTCGACACGGGGTCGGCCGATGGCGGGGCGGAGCTCGCCCGCCGGCGCGGCGCCGATGTCGTACCGATGCCGCACAACCCCGGCTTCGGCGCCGCCAACAACGCCGGCCTCGCGCGCGTGCGCGCGCCCGTGACCGCGCTGCTGAACCCGGACGTCGAGCTGCTCGACGACGGGCTGGCGCGCCTCGCCGCGCGGGCGGCCGCCACCGGCCGCCTGATCGCTCCGGGCCTGCTCAACGAGGACGGCACGTGCCAGCGCAGCGCCCATCCGCTGCCCGGCACGCTTGGCGCCTTCGCGCCGGCGCTGCTGCCGCCGGCGCTGCTCGGGCGCAGCGTGCGCGAGCGTGTGGAGCCCTGGCGCTCGCCGCGCGCCCGTACCATCGGGTGGGCGATCGCCGCCTGCCTGGTCGCGCGCAGCGACCTGCTGCGTCGCCTCGGACCCTTTGATCCGACGCTGTTCCTGTTCTTCGAGGACCTCGATCTCTGCCTGCGCGCGCGGGCGGCCGGCGTCGCGACCGAGCTGCATCCCGAGATCGTGCTGCGCCACACCGGCGGGCACTCGACCGAGCCGGCCTACGGCGGCGAGCCCCACGTCGAGATGGCCCGACGCCGGCGCGAGGTGATCGGCCGCGCGCTCGGCCCGCGGGCGCTCGCGCTCGATGACGCGGCCCAGGCGCTCACGTTCGCGACCCGCGCCGGTGCGCGATCGCTGCTCGGGCGCGACGCCGCGCGTGAGCGCGCCCAGCTGCGCGCGCTCGCCACGGCCCGCCGGGCGTGAGCGGCGCTGACGCTAACGTCCGGGAGGTGCCTGGATCGTCTCCCGACGCCGCCCGGCTCGACGCGCTCGGGATCGTGCGCGTGCGCGCCGACAACCCGAGCCCGCTGACTCTCTCGGGCACGAACAGCTGGGTGGTCGGGCGCGACCCCGCCTACGTCATCGATCCGGGGCCGGCGCTGCCGGCGCACCTCGACCGCCTCGCCGAGACGGTCCGCGCGCGCGGCGGACTCGGCGGCATCGCGCTCACCCACGACCACGGCGATCACGCCGAGGGCGTTCGCGCCCTGCACCACCGGCTGCCGGCGCCGGTCGCGGCCGCCCGCGGCACGGTCGAGGTCGTGCTCGCCGACGGCGACCGCTTCGGGCCGCTGCGCGCGATCGCCACACCGGGACACGCGACGGATCACCTTGCCTTCGTGAGCGACGGGGCGTGCTTCACCGGCGACGCGGTGCTCGGGGAGGGAAGCGTGTTCATCGCGCCCGAGCCCGGCGCCCTCGGCGGCTACCTGGTGGCGCTCGAGCGCCTGCGCGCACTCGAGTTGACCGTGCTCTGCCCGGGGCACGGGCCGCCGGTGTGGGACGCCGCGGGCAAGCTGTCGGAGTACATCGAGCACCGGCGCGAGCGCGAGCGGGCGCTTCTTGACGCGCTCGGCGAGGGCCGGCGCACGGTCGCCGAGCTGCTCGACGCCGCGTGGGGCGACGTGCCCGAGGCGATGCGACCGGTCGCCGCCATCACGCTCGCCGCGCACCTCGACAAGCTCGGCGAGGAGGGGCGCCTGCCCGAGGGCGTGGAGCGGCCGTCGTGGTGACGCTCAGGCGCCGAGGCCCGGGGCCGCGCCGGCCGGGCCGTCGCCGGGAGCCGGCTGGCCATGCGGCGTCGCGCCGTTGGGGGAGACGGCCACCGGGGACACGGCGGGCAGCGCCGGCCCATCGCCGGGCTGGGCCGCGGCACTGCTCGGCGGGGGGCTTACGGCCGCGCTCAGTGCGCCGCGGGCGCCGGTGACGAGCTCGCGCGCCGTGCCCGCCTTCTTGCGCGCGGCGGTCGCCCGGGCCGCCGCCGCGGCGCGCGTCGCGCGCACCGGCGCGAGTTCGCGGGCGATGCGCGGGGCGGCGAAGGCGGTCCCGAACACGAACCGCATGACCGGGCCGAAGCTCGCCGCGGCCGAGTAGCCGGCGAAGTACAGGCCGTCGGCGCTGCACTGGAAGCCGCGGTCGAGCGCCGGCGCGCCGCCGGCCAGGCGGATCTCGCCGCGCAGGTCCTCGTCGAGGAAGGCGAGCCGCGCCAGGTCTGGTGCGTAGCCGGTTGCGGCCACGATGCGCCCGGTGAGGAGCTCCTCGCGGCCGGCCGGGCCGTCGAGGACGAGCCGAACGCCGCCGGGCTCGGCGATCGCCGACACGATGCGCCGGCCGAGCAACGTCGGCACGAGGCCCTCGAAGCGCGGACGCAGCCACCACGAGCCGGCGGGCCCGAGCTCGGTGTAGGCGCGGGCCAGGCGCGCGGCCTCGGGCAGCGCGTGGAACACGAGTGGGTGCTCGGCGTAGGAGCGCAGGCGCCAGCCCTCGCCGAGGCCCGACAGCGGGTCGCGCAGGCGCGCGCTCAGCTTGCGGAAGCTCCCCCGCGGCTGCGCCGGCCAGTAGATGCTGTCGGCGCGCGCGAGCAGGATCGTGTTGACGCCGTTCTCGGCCAGCAGCGTGGCCGTCTCCAGTGCCGACTGCCCGGCGCCGAGCACGACGACGCTCTCGGGCCAGTCGCGCGCCGGATCGGTGACGTCGTAGGCGTGCACGAGGCGATCGCCCGGCAGCTGCCCGAGCTCGTCGGGCACCTGACGATAGCCCTGCAGGCCGGTGGCGACGACGACGCGCCGGGCGCGCACGGTCTCGCGATCATCGAGGTAGAGGGCATACCCGCGCCGGGCTCGGCGCACGAGCGTCACCCGGTTGGGGCGCAGGTGGGGGACGAGCTCGCGCTGGAACCAGCGCCCGTAGTCGACGAAACTGTCGAGGCGGACGGGCACGCCGATGTCCGCGTAGTGGACGTTCGCCTGCGCGCAGAAGGCCAGCAGCGTGTGACGCCCGTCCGGCGAGGAGATGTTCGAGGCGAATCCCTCGGATTTCAGGCACATCCCGGCCGGCATGTGCTCCGACCACAGATCCATGACCGAGCCGAACGTCTCGTGGCGGACGCCGAGCGCACTCAGGTGGGCGGACACCCCGAGGCCGTACGGGCCGGCGCCGATCACGGCGACGTCGGTGTCGAGGCCGTCGGAGCGGTCGCGCACGCGCCGGCCGCGGCGCGCAGCGAGCTCGCGCACGCCGTCGGTGATCGTCTCGCCCGCCTTCATCGCCGGGCCCAGGTCGTGGCGGTCGAGGTAGTCGTAGCCGCTGGGCCGCGCGAAGTCACGCATGAAGGTTGCCACCGCCGCGCGACGGCCCGGCACGTCGGGCCGCCCGGGCTGCGTGAACGCGGTCTGCAGCCACTCGATGTCCCCGCCCATCCAGCGCATCCGCACACCGGTGCGGTAGCCGCCCGCCTCGGATAGCGGCTCGCCGGCCGCCCACCGGTACAGGAGCACCGGGAAGGAGATGCCGCTGCGCGACGCCACCTCCACGGCGGCCGACAGCCGGGGGTTGATCTCCATGAGCGCGGCGCGGCCCTCGGCGTCGCGGCGGAACTCGACCTCGGTGTAGCCGTCGAGGCCGAGCTCGGCGACGAGGCGCTCGGCCGGCTCGGTGATGTCTTCGGGCAGCGGGATGCTCACACGCAGGACGGAGTTGCCCCCGAGCGGCGGGGCGGTTCGCTCGGCGCGGGCGGCGAAGCGCGCCCATGTGTGCCCGCCGGCGCGGAAGAAGCTGAGCGCCTCGCGGTCGCCGGGCAGCCACTCCTGCACGAGCACGTCGATGCCCTCCTCGTGGATCCGCACGATCGCCGCGAGCGCCTCGGCCCTGGCGGTGGCGACGGTCGCGACGAGTCGGCGCCCGACCGCCTCGTCCTGCGCCCACGAGCGCACCGGCTTGACGACGGCCGGCAGGCCGACCTCGTCGATCGCGGCGGCGGCATCGTCGCCGCGGCGCACCGTCGCTCCGCGCGGGGCGCGCAGGCCGACCGAGGCGGCCGCCTCGAGGGTGCGCACCTTGTCCACGGCGACGGCGAGCGCGGACTCGGGCGCGAGCGCGAGGCCGACGACGCGCTCGATCTCCCCGCGGCGCGAGCGCAGCGCCTCGACCGAGCCGTCGTGCGCGGGGATGAGCGCCTTCGCGCCGCGCGCGACGCAGAGGTCGATGACGGCGTCGACGTAGGCGTCACGGTCGGCGTGGAAGTCGGGCACCACGGCGCCCACGCGACACCAGCGCGAGGCGAACGCCGGGGCGCTCGGGCTGATGTCCAGCGCGCCGACGGCCAGACCGGCCCGCCCGAGGTCGCGCACGGCGACGAGGCCGGGACGGACGCCGGCATCGGCGACGAGCACATCGACGAACCCGGAGCTAGCCACGGGCACCATGCCGGGCCTCGGTCCGATGCGGGGTCACCCATCGCAAGATAGCCACCTTCAGGACATCGGCAGCACCCCGCGGGGCCATGACCCGACGGCCCTCGGGGGCCCGGATGGCCCAGTTGCAGCGGTGCGTCGGTCGTGCGCTAACGTGAACGGTGGTCCGGCGCAACGCCCCGATCGCAGGCGCGGCGGTGGTCATTCCTGCTCAAGCCGGTCGCCGATCACGCCGAAGGCCAGCGTGGGGCTCCATACTGCTGGGCCTCCACGCTTCGCTATAGAGGAAACGAGTCCGGTGCGACGAAACGACGACCTTGCCTACTGGGCCATCAAACGTGCCATCGACATCCTCTTCGCGGCGCTCGCACTCGTCGTGCTGGCCATCCCCATGCTCGTGCTCACCCTCGTCGTGTGGCTCGACGATACGTCCGCTCCGATCTTCTTCCGCCAGGCCCGTTGCGGCCTCGGTGGACGAACGATCAGGCTGCTGAAGTTCCGCACGATGGTCAAGAACGCCGACGAGCTGAAGGAGCGCCTGCGCGACCAGAGCCTCGTCCCCTGGCCCGACTTCCGGATGGTCAACGACCCCCGGGTCACGCGCGTCGGGCGCGTCCTGCGCAAGACGAGCCTCGATGAGCTGCCACAGTTCATCAACGTGCTGCGCGGCGACATGACGCTCGTGGGTCCGCGCCCGACGAGCTTTGCGGCGACCACATACGACCTGTGGCAGACCGGTCGTCTCGACTACCGGCCGGGGATCACCGGGCCGTGGCAGGTCCACGGCCGCGACGAGATGGACTTCGAGGAGCGTTGCCGCCTGGAGATCACGTTCTTCCGGCGCCATTCGATCTGGGCCGAGCTCGGCCTGCTGTTCGCCACCGTGCCCGCGCTCTTCCGCCGGCCAGGTGCGGCATGAGACTCACCCCGCGTGTCGTCGCGCTCGCCGTCGCGGTGCTCATCCTGCTCGTCGGGGGTGCGTACGTCGCCAAGCACCACCCCTCGTATCAGAGCTCGGCCACGTTCCTGCTCTCGCCGGCCCCGGGGACCTCTCCCGTGCTGGCCGCCAACGAGCTGAGCGGCTTCAGCACCTCGGGGAGCAGCGGGACGTACGTCGATCTGATCGACGCCGCGGACACGGCTCGCGCCGCCGGTCTCAGCGGCTCGGGCGTGACCATCACCGCGCGCGCCGACCCGACGGCACGGGCGATCTACGTGACCGCGCAGGGCCCGCAGGACCTCGTGCAGCCGGCGCTGACCCGTCTCGT
Source organism: uncultured Solirubrobacterales bacterium (assembly GCA_963819075.1). Taxonomy (GTDB): domain Bacteria; phylum Actinomycetota; class Thermoleophilia; order Solirubrobacterales; family Solirubrobacteraceae; genus CAVQBJ01. Next base: position 771,760 of record CAWFUP010000004.1, on the reverse strand, counting down.
GCGGGCGACGATCGTCCGCCAGACGCTGGCCGGCGACATCTTCCGCCTGCAGCTCGCCGACTCCCCGTCGGCGCCGACCGCGTCGGGGCCGAGCCGCGCGCTGCTCGCGCTCGCCGTTGTGGTCCTCGCGCTGCTCGGCGCGCTGTTCGTCCTCGTCGTGTTGCGGCGCTACCCGTCCAGCGGGGCGCGACCCGCCGGGACGTCGGTCGTGCTGGGCGGAGGCGGCGCTCCGACGCTCGCGGAGGCCGACGCCTACCGGGTGCTCGGCGGCGCGCCGGAGGTCACGTTCCATCTCGAGGCGTTCCGGTTCGTGCGGGCCAGCTTCACGACGACGCTCATGCAGGTGATGGGCTACTGGCGCGGCGTCGCCGACGATCAGGTCCTGCCCGATCCCGTGCTGCTCGTCCACGACGGGCACGTCGCGCACGTGATCGCGTCGGTGGCGACGCCCGGCGAGCGCCCGCCGACCGCCGGTCCCCAGGCCCCGCTCTGGCGCGCGAGCTATGCCGTGCCCGTGGAGATCTTCAGCCGCTACCAGCGCCTCGCGCTGCGCAGCGGCGAGCTCGTCGTCGGGCTGCCGCAGCCGACCGAGCACCTGTCGCTGCGTCCGGCCGACCCCGAGGAGGTCGAGGAGATCCGGCGCGGCATCCGGCGCCCCGCGGTCGAGGCCGAGTACGGCAACGGACGCGAGCCGGCTGCGCCTCCCGAGCGGGCACCGGGCGCCGACCCGCTGCCGCCACGCCCGGTGCAGCCGCCACGCCCGGCGCAGCCGCCACGCCCGACGCCGGCGCACCCGGCGCCGCCGCGACGCTCGGCGCCGCCGCGCGGATAGGGCGCCCTCGGCGGGAGGTGACGGGATGACGGGATGGCAGGAGGGTGGCGCGCCGGGACCGGTGCTCACGCCGGTCATGACCCCGGATCGCCCGTTGGCGCACGCGGTCACGCCACCGCCGCCCGGCCCGGCTCGCCCCGGCGACGGGGCGGCGCGCGAGCTCGACCGCCGCGGCCTGCTCATCGGCCTGGCCGCCACCCTGCTCGCGCTTGGCGGCGCGCTCGTCGTCCTCGACCTGCTCGAGCACAAGTCGAGCCTGGTGCCGGTGTTCTTCATCGCCGCGGCGCTGTTTCCGGTGCTCCTGCTGTATCCGCAATGGATCGTTCCGGCGTTCCTCGCGTTCACGTGGACGTCGATCGGACGCAGCAATCTGAGCGGCCTGTCACCGGTCAACTACGGCTCCTACGTCCTGCTCCCGCTCGCGGCCTGGTACGCGTGGTCGACGCGCCGCGAGCAGGCGCGCGTGGCGACCTGGGTGTTCGCGCTCATCGCCCTGCCGCTCGTGGCCACCGGGTTGCTGTCGATCGTCGGGCACGAGATCCCGACCGACTGGTTCAAGGATCTGGCCTTCCTGTTCATCGCCGGGATCTGCCTGCAGCGTGCTGACGTCGAGCGCACGATCATCGCGCTCGTGCTCATCGGCATCTTCCTCAGCCTCGGCGCCGTGTACTCCGTGCGCGCACATCCGACGTCGCTGTTCGGACTCGACGTCACCGAGTGCGCGCCCGGCCACCCTTGTGACGAGGCGCCGCGGGCCGCGGGACCGTTCGGGGAGTCCAACTTCTTCGCGCTCTCGCTGGCCACGCTGTTGCCGATGGCGCTGTATCTCGTCGGGCGCGGGGGCTGGCGCCAGCGGCTCGGGATCCTCGCCGTGCCGTGCCTCATCGCCGGCATCTACGCGACCGGCTCGCGCGGTGGCGCGCTCGCCGGCGCGGCCGCGATCGTCGTCGTGGCCTGGCTGTCCGGCAACCGGCGCGTGCGCATCGGCGCGGCCGCCTCGGTCGTCGCGGCCGGCCTGCTGCTCCTGCTCTTCACCGCTCAGGCCTCGAGCTCGGCGAGCCGCACCGTGAGCGGCCGCACGACCGAGAACCTCATCGCCTGGTCGATGTTCAAGGACCACCCGCTCGTGGGCGTCGGGCCCGACCAGTACCCGACGCTCTACGGCCTCTACACCCCGAAGATCGGCAACGACAACCGGCCCGAGCGCGAGCCGCACAGCCTGCCGCTGCAGGTCCTGGCCGAGCAGGGCATCGTCGGGGTCGTCGGCTGGATCGGGGCGATCATCTTCCTGACCCGCGTGACCTACCGGCGACGCGTCTGGCAGGACCCGACCGGCCGGATCGTGATCCTGTCGATCGTCACCTACCTGCTCGGCAGCCTGTTCCTGCACGGCAGTGAGCTGCGGCTGCTGTGGATCCTGGCCGGCATGCTCATCGCGATCGGGGTCTGGGGTCGGCCGGAGCGCGCGCCGCCGGCGCACGGTCGGCCGGGCCCGACGTGGTGAGTGGCGGTCCGCGCGATCAGCCCGGGAACACACTCGTGCTCAGCACGCGCATCTGATCCCAGGGGATCCCGGTGGTGCTGTTCCGCGGAACTCCGTCGCCGGTGTCGCTCGCGTTGACGTCGCGGATGATGTTCCCCCACAGACCGCCGGGCGGGCGGTTGAGGATCGCGTCCCAGTTGGCCGTGCCGCCCGTGTCGGTGCCCTGTTCCATGAACAGCCCGTAGAGGTTCGGATCGCCGCTGCCGTCGACGATGATCATCCCGTAGACCTGTAGCGCGCGGCAGATCTCGTGCAGCAACAGCGCGTCCCGGCCGCCGGGGTCCGCGAACGGGACCGTGCGGGCCGCGCAGTCGACGCTCGGACTGAGCTGCAGGCGCAGGCCCTCGGCGACGATGCCCGCGCAGCCGTTGAGGCAATCGGAGTGGATGGCCGGCAGACGGAATGCACCCGAGTCGATCGGCGCCGACGCGCGCAGCGCGTGATCGATCGCCCCCGACTGCACCTCCCAGGGCCGGATGAGGCCCCCCCACGACAGTCCGTAGCCGGTGCCGACCCCGTAGAAGGGCCGTCCACTCGAGTTGCGCCCGTAATGGAACAGGCCGTACTCGGTCGTGCTGATCACGTGGTGGACGGGGTCGACGCTCGCCCGCCATGCGCGCAGCTCGGTGTAGGGCCCGAAGGTCGGGTTGCTCGGGTCGTACACCAGCAGCGGCGCGTCCGAGCCCGGCGCCGGCCGCGCCGGCTCGGGCATCGGAAACGAGATCGTGCGCTGTCCGCGTGCGCTCGTCACCGTCCACAGCGGATCCGTGCGGCGGGCGATCCACACCCCCGGGTCGCCGTCCGCGTCACCAAGCACGGCGCGGACCTGTCGCATGCTCGCGATCATCTGGGCCACGAACGCGGCCGATTGCGGATCGGTCGGGATCCCGGCCGGGACGGCCTCGTTGAATGTCCCCGCGTAGGCGCCCCCACAGCGGTAGGGCTGCAGGTTGGGGCTCGCCGGCAGCAGGCAGCCCGGAGCGACCGCTTGGCGCGCGACGTGGATCGCCGGGACGCTCGCGACGCTCGTGGCGCCGCAGGCGGCTACGAGCACAGCGGCGGCGAGAGTCGCGACGGTGGCGCGGACGCGCATGGCGGCGGTGGTGGTCGTTGTAACTCGGGCAGTTTCAGAGTATTGCGGCGGCGAGAGTCGCGACGGTGGCGCGGACGCGCATGGCGGCGGTGGTGGTCGGCCGTGAGGGCGCGGCGAGGTGGTGGCGGGAGCGCATGCGCATCGAAGGGGGGCGGGGTGCTTGCGCTCGAGGGGGGCGGGGCGTTCGCGTGGGGGGCGGGCCGGCGTGGCGTTCGGTGTCGATCGCCGGGCGAGCGCGGGGACACGATCCGGTTACGTTCTTCGATCGTAGCCGCGGCGTGGGTCGATTCGGGCCCGGCGGGGGCTCGGCGGGGTGTGACCGATGTGGCCCCCGGGGTGTGCTCCCTTGAGCCCGCCACGCGGGCGCAATCCAGCACACCCCCGCGCGGGCGCTGGCGTTCGGGACGGGGTGTGCCCCGTTGGGCCCGCCCGGCGGGCCTAATCCAGCACACCAGTGGGGCGGCCGCCTGCGGCGGCCGCCCCCGACGACCCGAAACGCGCCCGCGGCACGGCCGCCGGAGCGCCAAGCGCGTAGCCGCAGCCCCGACGCCCGGCCCAGCCCCGCGGCGCGGGTCGACACGCGCGCGCCCGGCTCGGCCGGCGTCACGCGGCCCCCCGCGTGCCCCAGCTGAGGCGGCGCAATCCCGCACCCCCCCGCCCTCGCCCCGGCGTCCGGCCTGGGGGTGCCCCCTCGCCCCGCCCCGCGGGCCTAACCAGCACACCAGTGGGCTCGCGCCGGCGGCCGCCCCCGACGACCCGAAACGCGCCCGCGGCTCGGCCGCCGCTGCGCCGCGCGCGTAGCCGCAGCCCCGTCGCCCGGCCCCGCGCTCAGCCCCCGCGGTCCAGCCGCGCCCGCCCGGCGCGCAGCGCCCGCCCGCCGCGGCGGGCCAGGTAGCGACCCGTCGCCGCGGGCCGGCCGGCGTACGCGGTCCACGTGACGTAGGCCCGCTCGGAGGTGGCGAACTTCTCCTTCCACTCGGCGCGGTCGCCGAGCAGCTCGTAGGCGCGCAGCCCGAGCTCGAAGCAGCGCTCGGTGGCCTCGAGGTGCAGCACTAGGCCGGGCGCGAGCCGGCGGTGGCGCTCGTCGAAGGCGATCTTCAGCTGCCACAGGCGGTTGTCGTAGAGCAGGCAGAGGGCGAAGGCGACCATCTCGCCGTCGAGGGTGATGCTCGACACCCGCAACGCTCCGCGGGCCTCGAAGGCGGCGGCCACGCTGCGGTAGAACGCCGCCGTGGCCGGCGAGGACGTGATCGCGGTGCCCTCGCGGCCCTTCCAGCCCCCGGCCTCGATCGCCAAGCCGGCCTCGAGCGTCGCCGTCAGATCGTCGGGTGACTCGACGAGGCGCAGGTCGGCGTCGTGGTCGCGGCGCATCTTGCGGGCCAGCCGCTCGATCGGGGCGCGCCAGCGCGGGCGGGTCCGCTCCCGCCACGCCTCGAAGGTGCCGACCGTGTCGATGATGGGCGAGACGGTGTGAGCGGTGTACAGCGAGCGCCACGGCGCGTGACGACCGCCGACGAGCGGGTGATCGCTCGCCAGCATCGGCAGCTCGAGCACGCCGCCACTCGCGCGCAGGGCGGCGGCGACGACAGCCGCCAACGCTCCTGGATCGGCGGCGAGCGGGCGGAAGCTGGGGGTCTGGTCGTTGGCCATCGCGCACAGCCCGACCGGCGTCTGCACGAGCGGCAGGCCACCGACGAGCTGCTGGCCGCGCCAGGCCAGGCAGACGCGGGGTGTCGCCTCGGCGGCGAAGGCACCGCGCCACGCCGACAGCCACGCGTCGGTCATGAAGGGGTCGGCGCCGGCGGCGAGCGCGTCCCAGGCGGGGGCGAGCTCGGCGAGGCGGCCTTCGTCGCTGACCCATTCGATGCGCTCGCTCATGCTCGTCTCCCCACGGCGAGCCGCTGCCGCGCCCGCCGCAACCCCTGCGCGAGCGGCGCGCGAACGCCGCGGCGCAGGCCGGCCGCCCACACGAGCTCGCGGTCGCCGGTGCTGAGGGCGCGCTTGTACGGAGCGTCCCCGGCGAGCATGTCGTACAGGTCGATCCCGAGATCCAGGCACGCCCGCATGCACTCGACGTGGGTCACGTAGCCGGGCTTGCAGCGATTGTCGCGGGGTTCGGCCAGGCCGCCCTGCCAGAAGAGCATGTCCCGGCCGTCGCGTACCGCATACAGGCAGCCGAGCGTCTCGGTCGAGCAGCGCGTGCGGAACAGCAGCAGCTCCTGGGTGGCCAGCAGGCGGTGAATGAGATCGCGCGCGAACCCGAGCCGCCGCGGGCTGGCGAACGCTCCGGGCTGGCCGACGCTGTGCCAGCGGGCCTGGTGCAGGGAGACGAGCTCATCGAAGATGTCCTCGGCCTGCGGCGGTGTGCTGGCCACCTCCGTGCTCACCGGCCCGTAGATGCGAATGCTGCGCCGGACGTGGTAGCGGGTGCTGCGCGGGAGGGCGGCGAGCACGTCGCTTCCGGACTCGCGGATCGCGTGCAGATCGATGGTCGGGCTCGGGAACCGCTCCGCCTCGAGCGACGGATCGGCCGCCGCGAAGGCCGCGTAGTGGTCGGGTCGGAAGCCGTCGAGGCGCAGCTCTGAGAACCCACCGTCGCGGCGCAGGCGGGCGAGCAGCGCCGCCGCCGCCTCCTGGCGATCGGCGTCAGCGCCGAGGAGCCCGTTGCGCTCGACCGCCACCTCCTCGTGCTGGGGTCCTCCGGCGGTGCCGAGGTGCAGGGTCCGCAAGGTCATGCGGCTGCGACGTGAGCGTCCGCTCACGAGCAGGGCGGCGGCGCAGGTCTGCTCCCCTCGCCGCACGACCGCGAAGCGGTGCGGCAGCGAGTCCCCGTAGTGCGTCAGCCAGGCGTCCGTCCAGTCCCAGCGGCAGACGATCGGCTCGCCGGGATTCTCGCGCTCGAGGTCCGCCCAGACCTCGGCCGCGCGATCACGCTCGGCGGCATCGAGCAGCTCGACGTGCAGCGGCGCGTCGTTGCTGCCCGTCCGCGTCATCGCCGCAGAACGATAGCCGCGGGCCCGACTATCCTGGGAGCGTGCCCCTGGGCTCTGAGCAGCTGCGGCTTCGCGATCGCGCCGCCGGGGCTCTGGAGGGCAGCGGGCTCGGCGCGGTCCTGCGTCGCGTGGGCGCGTGGCGGGGGCTGCTCGTGCTCAACTACCACCAGGTGGCCAACCGGGCCGAGGACCTCATCGATCCGAGCCTGTGGAGCGCGACCCAGGACCAGCTCGACGACCAGCTGCGCTTCCTCAAGCGGTCGGTGGGCGTCGTCGGACCCGACGCGCTCGACGCGGGACCGCCGCGCCGGGCTCGGGTGATGCTCACCTTCGACGACGGCTACCGCGACAACCACGACCTCGCGCTTCCGGTGCTCCGCGCGCATGGCGTGAGCGCCGCGTTCTTCGTCACCTCGGGCTTCATCGACGAGCCGCGGCTGCCGTGGTGGGGCGAGCTGCAGGCGATGCTCGAGGCGACCGGGCGACCCTCGCTGCCGCTCGACGGCTGGCTGGCGGGCGCATCGGTGGCGGGCGACGGCGCCGACGGCGTGCTCGCCCTCGACGGCTCGCGCGCCGTGCTCGAGCGCCTGCGCGCCACCTACGAGTCGGTGGCGGCGCCGGACAAGGAGGCGTTCCTCGACGATCTCGCCACCGCCCTCGCGGTCGAGCGCCCACGCGAGCGGGCGCGCTCGCTGTGGATGACATGGGACATGGTGCGCGCGCTGCGCGACGCCGGCATGGCGATCGGCGGGCACACGGTCGATCACCCGCGCCTCGCCGACCTCGACGCCGATGAGCAGGCGACCGAGGTGAACGGCGGCCTCGCGCGGCTCGAGGCCGAGCTCGGTCAGCGCCCCACGCTGTTCAGCTATCCGTACGGGGGTCGCGACGCGTTCGATGCGCGAACGGTCGCGGCGCTGCGCGACGCGCGCATCCGCTTTGCGTTCAGCTACTACGGCGGGTACAACACGGCCGCCTCCTGGGACCCCTACGATCTCAAGCGCGTCTCGGCGACGGCGACCGCCACGGCGGCCCGGCGGCGCGCCACGGTCACGCTGCCACGCCTGTTCGCACGCTGGTGAGTCGCTCCGCATCTCAAGGCGGACCGCGCTCGCGCCGAAGGCAACTCGTGGTGAGGACAATCTCGCAAGCGCTCACGAACAGCCCCGCGCCGCCCATCTCGGGGGTCCTCCGGCCATGAGGCGGCTGGCCGTCGCCTCCTTCTGGCTCAGCGCGGCCGGCGCCGGGTGGGTGCTCGGCGGCTACCCCGCCTTCCTCGCGCTGCGTCCGGCGCGCCGAGCGCGTTGGCGCGACATCGAGCCGACGGTGTCGATCATCGTGCCCACCTACCGGGAGATCGAGACGATGCCGGAGAAGGTGCGTGCGCTCGCCGACCTCGACTACCCGGCCGGGCGGGTCCAGGTCATCGTCAGCGTCGACGGCGATCCGCGACTGGTGGCCGCGGCACGCGCCGCCGACGCGGAAGCCGACGTCGTGCTTCTCGAGCAGCGCAGCGGAAAGGCCGCGGCGATCAACGAGGCGCTCGGGCGGGCCCGCGGCGAGATCCTCGTGCTGACCGACGCGAACAACATCCTCGCGCCGGGCAGCCTGCGCGCGGCCGTGCGGCACTTCGCCGATCCGGAGGTCTGGGCGGTGGCCGGGCAGCGCGAGGAGTCGGGCAGCGCCTATGACCGCTACGAGGACCTCGTGCGCCGGCTCGAGGCGCGCTCCGGCAGCGTGGCGGCCATCTCGGGAGACTTCATCGCCGTCCGCGCGGAGCGGATGCCGCCGCTGCCGGTCGGGATCGTCAACGAGGACCTGTGGCTGCTGCTCGCCCTCGTGCGTGCCGGCGGACGCGTGACCTACGAACCACGCGCCTCGTCGATCGAGCCGGCTCTCGGCGCCTCCGCCGAGGTGTCGCGGCGATCGCGGATCGGGGCCGGCCGCCTCATGCTCGCCTCGGAGCTGCGCGGCCTGCCGCCGGCCTTCGCCGCCCGGGTGCTGTCGCACAAGTACGGCCGTCTCGCTCTGCCGTTCCTGATGATCGCCGCGCTGGCCTCCTCGCTGGCGCCTGCGCGCCACCGAGCCGTATCGGCTCGCCGCCGGCGCCCAGCTCGGCGTCTACGGCCTCGCGCTGCTGGCGATCGCCGGTCTGGAGCCGCCGGGTCGCGCCGGGCTGCCGAGCCGCGCGGCGCGCCAGCTCGTCGTCGGTAACATCGCCGTCGCCATTGGCGTCCTGCGCGCCCTGCGGGGCCGCCAGGACGCTCGTTGGGACGCGGTCCGCTGATGAGCGAGTGGGGCCGCAAGATGCGCGGCGGGCTGATGTGGTCGATGGTCGGCTACGGCGTCAGCCGGCTGTCGACGCTCATCACGACGATCGTCCTGGCGCGCATCCTCGTGCCGGCGCAGTTCGGGCTCGTCGCGGCGGTGCTCGTATTCCTGACGCTGCTGGAGCTCGGCAGCGACCTCGGCATGAATGCGACGGTCATCTACGAGCAGAAGCACCACGACGACTCACGGCTCAACGTCGCGTTCACGATGAACCTGCTGTTCGCGATCGTCCTCGCGGTTCTCGGGTTCCTGCTCGCGCCCTACATCGCGGCGCTGTTCGAGCTGCGCGGCCATGTCGGCCTGTTCCGCCTCGCGCCGGTCAGCCTCGTGTTCACCGCGCTCGGCAACATCCACGACGCCCTGCTGCTGCGCGAGATGGACTTCCGCCAGCGCATCAAGCCGATGATGGTCAAGTCCTTCGTGCGCAGCGTGATCGCAATCGTGCTCGCGCTCAACGGCTACGGGGCCGCGTCGATGGTCATCGGCTACCTCGCCGGGTCGCTCGCCTGGAGCGCCGCCCAGTGGTGGATCACCGCGTACCGTCCACGGCTGGCGTTCGACTGGGCGGTGGCGCGAAGCATGGCCGCCTACGGCGGCGCGGCGGCGTCGCTCGAGGTGCTCGCCGTCGTGGGCGCCCGCGTCGACCAGGTCGTCGTCGGTCGCATCCTCGGTCCACGCGCGCTCGGCCTCTACACGATCGCCTACCGCATCCCCGAGACGGCGATCGACACGGTCTCCTGGACGGTGTCGATCGTCGCCTTCCCGGGGCTGTCGCTGCTGCGCACGAGCGAGGAGCGCGAGATGGGATCGGCCGCGCTCAGTGTGCTGCGCTTTCAGGCGCTCTACGCGCTCCCACTCGCCGCGGGGCTGGCGGTCCTCGCCTCGCCGCTCATCGTCGTGCTGTTCGGCGCGAACTGGGCGGCGGCCGGGCCGGTCATGAGCGCGGTGTGCGTGATGTCGGGCGCGGCGGCGGTCGTCGCGCCGCTCGGCGACGTATTCAAGGCGCTCGGCCGTCAGCGGGTCCTCGTCGTGTACGCGCTCGCTCAGTTCCCGATCTACATCGGCCTGATGGTGTGGGCCGCGCCGCACGGCATCGTCACCGTCGCCTGGGTGCGGGCCGGAGCGCAGATGCTGAGCGCCATCCCGATGCTCACGATGGTCATGCGAGCGGCGAAGGTCCGCCTCTGGCAGGTTCTCATTGCGCTGCGGCCCGCGATGGCCGGAACGCTCGGCGTTGTCGCGGGCACAGGCGCGGTGCGCCTGGCGTGGCCGTCGCTGGCCTTCGGACCGCTGCTCGCCGGCAGCGTGGCCGGCCTCGCGGGCGCCGCGCTGGCGCTGCGGGTGCTCGCGCCGGGCACGCTGAGCGAGCTGTGGCGACAGCTGCCGATTCCCTCCCGTGCGTCGGCCGCGATCGCCGGGTGAGCGCTGCCGCGGCGGGCGACCGCCCGATACGCGTCCTGCACGTCGTCGACTCCCTCTGCCGGGGTGGGGCAGAGTCGATGCTCGTCGCCATCCTGCGTGAGCTCGCCGGTCGCTCGCAGGTGCGCAGCGTCGTGCGGGCGGGACGGATCGAGGAGGCCGATCCGCAGCTGGCGGCCTCGGTCGCGCGCGATGCCGAGCAGCTCGCCTTCCTGCGCAGCGAGCACGTGTACGACCCGCGCTTCGCCGCCGGCCTGGCGCGCGCGATCCGCCGTCACTCGATCGACGTCGTGCATTCGCATCTGGCCGTGGCCAGCGTCAACTCGCGCGCGGCGGCGCGGGTGCTCGGCCGCCCGCACGTCACCTCGATCCACACGATGCCCGGCTCGACGCTGACCGACACACGCGCGTGGCTGCTCGCCGACCGGCTGACGGCGCCCCTGTCGCAGCGGTTCGTCGCGCCGTCGGCGCTGGTCGCCGACGCATGCGCGCGTCACTACCGGCTCGGGCGCGAGCGCTTCCGCGTCATCCCCAACGCACCGGCTGCCGCGCCGGTCGCCGGCGTCGATCCCGCCGCGGTGCGCGCCGAGCTGTTCGGGCCCGAGAGCTGCCGGGCGCTCGTGGTGTGCGTGGCGCGGCTGGTCCCGGGAAAAGGGGTCGACGACCTCATCGGCGCGGCGGCGGCGCTCGGCGAGGCCGTCGGCGGACTGCGGTTTGCGGTGGCCGGGTCGGGACCGGAGGAGGCCCGGCTGCGCGAGGCGATCACGCGGCACGGACTGCAGGACCGCTTCCGGCTGCTCGGTCATCGCGACGACGTCGCCCGCCTGCTCGCCGCCGCGGACGTCTTCTGCCTTCCCTCCCACCACGAGGCGGCGCCGATCAGTCTGCTCGAGGCGATGAGCGCCGGGTGCGTATGCGTGGCCACGTCGGTGGGCTCGATCCCCGAGATGCTCGGGGGCGGACGCTGCGGTCTGCTCGTGGCGCCCGGCGACGCCGCGGCGTTGGCTGCCGCGCTCGAGCGTGTGCTCACCGACGCGGCGCTCGCCCGTTCGCTGGCCGCTGGCGCGCTCGAGGCGGTGCGCCGCCGCTACCGCATCGACGTCGTCACCGACCGCTACGTCGAGCTGTACCGCGAGCTGGCGGCGGCCCGCCGCTGAGTCGTCACCGGTCGAACGACGGGCCCCGCTGGCGCAGGCGACGCACGATCGGCGAGGTCTTCAGCGCAAAGCGGCGGGCGTCGTCGTGCCGGTAGATGCCGACGCGCGGCCAGTCCAGCCGCGCCGGCGGCCGCGTCGATCCGATCGCGCCGCCCGTCTCGTAGCCGACGCGCCCGGTCATCTCCACGACGCGGCGGTCCATGTCGCCGTACGGGTAAGCGATGGAGCGGCAGGGGCGGCCGAGCTCGCGCGCGACGGTGGCGCGCGACTCGGCGAGCTCGGCGAGGAGCGCCTCGTCGTCGGACAGCGTCGTCAGACGGGGATGCGAGCGGCTGTGCGAGCCGATCTCCCAGCCGGCGTCGGCGAGCTGACCGAGCTCGTCCCATCCGAGCGGCAGAAGCTCGGACGCATGGGGTCCGGCGAGCCACTCGTCGATGCCCGGCCAGCTCATCGGCGTTGGCTGCCCGGCGAAGTCGGTGGGCACGTAGATCGAGGCCACGACCCCGAACTCGTCGAGGACCGGCCGCGCGAGCTCGAGGACCGAGCGGTACGCGTCGTCGAAGGTGATCGCGAGGGTCCGCGGGGACGGCGGATCGAGCACCGCCTCGGTGAACGTCGTCGCCGCGTAGCCGGCGCGCAGCAGGCGCGAGACCTGCTCGCGCAGGCGCTCGGGCGGTACCGAGATGCTCGCCTCCCAGTGCTCGCTCACCGCGTGGTAGCAGAGGACGAGCGCGTCGGTCACGCCCGCTCCGCGGCGAGGAAGGCGGCGGTGGCCGCCGCCTCGTGTTCGACGGTGTGGTGCGCCGCGAGCTCGAGGCCGTGCGCCACGAGCCGCTCGCGCAGGGCCGCGTCCGCGGTGACGCGCATCAGCGCATCGGCCGCGGCTCCGGCGTCACCGGGCCCGATGAGCAGCGCGGCGTCCCCTGAGGCCTCGGCGACGCCGCCGACGTCGGTGGCCACCACCGGCAGGCCGGCGGCGAACGCCTCGAAGAGCACCTGCGGCAGGCCCTCGGTCCAGCTGACGTGCAGCAGCGCGTGCGCGCTGCGGTAGAGCTCGAGCAGGCCGTCGTGCAGGGGCACGTGCCCGCGCAGCTGCACGCGGTCGTCGAGCCCGAGCCGGGCAATCCGCTCGGCCAGGGCGCCGCGCAGCGGCCCGTCGCCGCAGACCACCATGCGCCAGCGCTCGGGCGGGGCCAGGCGGGCGAATGCGTCGGCGAGCAGCAGCGGGTTCTTCTCGCGGTCGAGGCGGCTGACGACGAGGACCAGCAACTCGCCGTCGTAGCGGCGCCGGGCCGCGGCGTCGGGGCTGACGATGTCGGCGCCGTCCAGCAGCGAGACCGTCACCGTGAGCAGCGAGCGTGCGTGCCGGTAGCGCCGCGCGAGGTCCGGGCCGACGACGACGACCGGCCGGCGCCGCGCGAGTGCGTGGAAGCTCGCCTCCATCGCATCGGCGGCAAGGTGTACCGGGCGACGGTCGGGATGGCGGCTGCGGGCATAGGCCGGCAGGTACTGGCGCACGCCGAGCACGACCGGCGTTCGCGTGAGGGCCGCCGTCGCCGCGATGGCCAACGCGACGGGACCGGGACCGAACAGCCACAGCACGTCGGCGTCGCGCAGCGCTCCCCGCACGCAGGCAAGGGTCGCCGGCAGCACCTGCGCCACGCCGAGCGCGTCGGCGCCCCCACGACGGTATTCGGGCAGGGCGACGAAGCGGACGCCCGGCGCGAGCGCGTAGTCCCCACGCGGCGGACCGCTCGCCAGCCGGCCGATGATCGTCAGCTCATCGAAGTGCTCGGCGACGCGATTGAGGAACAGGACGAACGAGCGCTCGGCGACGATCGCGCCCGCGACGCGCCAATACGCCTGGTCGAGATAGACGGCGACGCGAGGCCCGCGTCGCGTACGTCCGCCGGAGTCCACGCCGGTCACGCCGCCCCGGGTGCTGCGGCCGAGGCGGCCAGACCCCGGTACAGCGCGACGAGCCGGTCGGCGGTCGACTCGAGCGAATACCGCGCGAGGATCGTCTCGCGGGCCGCGGCGCCGAGCCGCGCCCGCCGGGGCGCGTCGCCGGCGATCGCGCCGATCGCGCGGCCGAGCTCGGTGGCGCTCGAGTCCGCGGCCAGCACCCCGGTCGCATCGATGACGATCTCGCTCATGCCGCTGGCCGGACTGGCTACGACCGGCAGTCCGCTGGCCATCGCCTCGAGCACCGAGTTGGACATGCCCTCGGTGCTCGATGCGCTCACGTACAGATCGGCGGCTCGCAGCCACGGCGCGGGATCCTCGACGGCTGGATGGACGTGTACGCGTCCCGGGAGGTCGCCCTGACGAGCGTGCTCGAGCAGACGCTCCTGCTCGGAGCCGTTGCCGATCAGGACGAGGTGGCCGGGGGCGCCGCGAAACGCGTCGAGCAGGACGTCGAGGCGCTTGACCGGGGCGAAGCGCCCGCAGTACATCGACACCACCGCGTCGGGCGGGATCTGCAGCCGCGCGCGGGCGGTCGTACGCTCCGCGCCGCGCGCCGGCCGGAAGCGCTCCGTGTCGACTCCGTTGGGGATGCGGTGCAGGCGCTCGCGCGCGACGCCGTGATGCACGAGCTCGTCCTCGACCTCGTCGGCGAGCGTGTGGAACGCGGCGACCGATGCCACGATGCGGCGCAGCCGCGCCGCACCGAGCGGCTTATGCAGGAGCCGGTCGATGTCGCCTCCGGGGCCGGTGGAGGCGACGAGCGCGACGATCGGAACCCGCAGCAGCGACGTGGCGAGCAGGCCGATGCTCGCGGGCGAGAGGAGGTCGTGCACGTGCACGACGTCCGGACGCGCGTGCAGCACGCCGGCGACGCCCTCGGCCAGGTAGGCGAGCGAGGCCGCGGCCGGCTGCCTCGGCACCCACAGGCGCCGCACGAGCAGTCCGCCGCCGCGCTCGACGCCCAGCGTCCCGGGGACTCGGCGGGTGAGCACGACCGTCTGGACCCCGCGACGGGCGAAGAGCGGCCCGAGCTGCTGCACCTGGGTCTGTGCGCCGCCGAGCACCGGTAGGTAGCTCTGGATGACCGCGGCCATGCGCAGCGCGGGATCGGCGCCGCCGTCGACCTCGGTATGAGAGGCGCGCAGCGGCGAGCTCAACGCGCGGGCATGATAGGAGCCGGCTCCTACGCCGTCTGGCGGGCGGGCGCGAGCCGCCCGAGGCCGGCGGGCGAGCGTTCGTCGCTCCCGTCCAGCTCGGACGCGGCGCGGTCGAGCAGCACGTCGAGCGTGAACCCGTCCTCCGGGAACGCCGCCCAGCCGAACTGCGCGTTCGGTCCGACCTCCTGGACGACGCGCCGCTGCAATCCCTCACGCGAGAGGCGGTGATCGTCCACGACGGCGTGCAGCTCGCGACGGCCCTCGTAGCGGGTGATCGCGACGCTGTCGGTCAGGCGAAACGCCTCCAGCACGCGCCGCTCGTCGTCGTCGGCGGCCTCCGGGAGGTGGATGACGAGCACGTGAGCCTGCTCCTCGCGGCGCCGGCACCAGTCGAGATGGCGCTGCAGATCCTGCGAGCGCGACACGAGCGGCCGCTCGCTCGCAGCTGCCACGCCGGCGACGAGGATCCCGGCCAGCACCCAGGCGACGCTCGGGGCGCTCCCGGCGAAGGCGACCGGCAGCATCGCGGCGGCGATCACCAGACGGCTCCCGAGACCGCCGTGCAGCAGCGTAATCGCCGCGAGCGCCCCGGCCACGCCTGCGGCGAGGGCACCGCGAACCTGAATCTGGGTCGCCGCGAGGGCTGCGCCGGCGCAGATCGCCCACAGTACGACGGGCGCCAGTGGCCTTGACGTCAGCGGCGACATGCGGTCGCGACGCGCACGCAGGCCGTCGACCACCCGCATCCAGGCGGCCGTGAGGCTGCGCGCCGGGCGGAGGATCTCGCTCGGCTCGAGCGCCGAGGGCAACGCACCTGCGAGCGGGTCCACGCCCACCTCGATCCCGTTCGGGTCGCTGATCGACGTCAGACTGCTCGGTGGTGTCACCTTACTCGTGGCCGTTCGCTCGTGCTCAAGGGCGGTGGGTGGATGCACGCGGTCCCTCCATAGACCAAGCGTTGATCCCGCGTTCGAGAAATCCGGCCGATCTGCGGTCTGAGGTGACACGCGACCGGGCAGTTCGCGCTCCGGATGTTAGCGATGACCAGGCCGCATTTCGAGCGCGACACCCTACGTGCACGTAAGGGTTGCGGAGGGTTGAGCGGTTTGCTATGCGACGCGGCTGCTACGAGCTCGGCGTCCCGGCGCTCCCGGTGCTCGGCGCGGCGCTCGCGACGCCGGTCGTCGGCGACGAGCTCGAGTCGTCCGTTGCCGCGGGGTCTGTGCCGCCCGTGGCGGTGCCCGACGCGGAGCTCGGGGACTGAGTGGACGGCGGGTTCGGCGTCGGCGATGATGCCTCGCTCGTGGTGCTCGGCGAAGATGTGGTGGTTGACCCGTTCGACGGGGTCGTCGACGCCGTCGATCCGCCGGCCGTCGAGGTGCCGGGGCTCGCGTCGCCGCTCACGGCCATGTTCGTGTCGTACATCGGGGTCGACGTCGGGCCGGTCGCGCCGAGCGGCACCGTGGTGGCCGACGACGACGGCGCGCTCGTGCCCCCGGTCGGCGATCCGGATGGCCCGCCGGTGATGGCCACGGTCGGTCGGGCTTCGCTCAGCGGCGCCACCGCCGTCGTGATTGCTGGGCGAGGCGAGTGACGGCGCCGCGGATGCGCGGGCGTGATCAGCGCCGCGGCGATGCGCTGGCTCGTCGTCAGCGACGGCCGAGTCGAGAGAACGTCGAGCGTCCTGATCGCCGCCGCGCTGATCGCGGCGTCGCCGGTCGGCGTGCGGGCCATCGGGCGCGGCGCGCTCGCCGGCGCCGGGTCGTGGAACGCGGGCACCAGCGACTTCGGCGCGATGCCGAGCGCGCCCTGAGCCGTGACGGCAGCGGCCGCGCAGACGAGCGCCACCTTCGTGGCCGTCAGGATCGCTCCCGAGGCGCCGGCCCCGGCGCCGACCGAGCCGCCGGCCGCGGCGCCGCCGCCGACCCCGCCGAGCCCGCCGAGCAGGCCGAGTGGTCCGACCGGTACGAGCGCGCCGAGGCGCCGCTGCACGCCGCGCAGCTCCGCCCGGTACTCCCGGCAGGACGGGCAGTCGCGCAGGTGCCGTCGTGCCAGTCCACTGCTGCGTACGCCGCGGTCGCAGGCGAGCGCAAGGTCGCGGCGCACGGCGGCGCACGCCGTGTCGCGGGCCTCGGCGGCGTCGACGAGTCCGCTGCGTGCCCGGACGAGCAGGGACTTCACCGCCGCGACGCTGACGTCGAGCGAGCTCGCGAGCTCCTCGTAGCTCATGCCCTGAAGCTCTCGCATCAGCAGCGCGGAGCGCTGCTGATCGGGCAGCCGCCGCACGTCGGTGACGAGCCGCTGCAGGTCCTCCCGGCGCTCGACGACCGTGGGCGGATCCGGCTGCGGCGTGCGTGACATCTCGAACACGTCGGCGGGGGCCGGCTTACCGCCGCGCAGCTGGTCGATGCAGCGGTTGTGGGCGATCCGGTAGAGCCACGCGCGCAGCGAGATGGGCCGATCATTCGCGCGCAGCGAGCGGTAGACGCGCACGAACACGTCCTGCAGGACGTCCTCGGCATCCTGGCGCGAGCCGCCGAGCATCTGGCGGCTGTAGGCGAGCAGGCGCGCGCGGTAGCGATCGTGGATGGCGGCGAATGCGGCCTCCGAGCCGCCACGGAAGCTGGCTACGAGCTGCTCGTCGGAGCGCAGTCGCAACAGCGACGCCGGCACCGAGAGGCGCTGTACTGCAACCGGGGCGTGAAGGGTGGAGGCTTCCAAGGGGGCGGATTCGTCGTCCTTACGCCGCCCTTAACTGCGCCGCTGAGCCAAAGTTGCGCCGCCGCTGACGTGCGCCGGCCGCAGGGGTCGCTACCGTAGCGGCCGCACCGTGTCCGCCGCCTCCGATTCGACTCGGCTCGCCGCTGCGCCCGTGAGCTCACCGTTCCCGCCGATCGCCGACTACGCGTTCCTGTCGGACTGCCACACGGGCGCGCTCGTGGCCTCCGACGGTTCGGTCGAGTGGATGTGCCTGCCGCACTTCGACTCGCCGTCGGTGTTCGCCGCGATGCTCGGCCGCGGCGCCGGCAGCTTCCGCCTCGGCCCCTACGGCGTCGACGTCCCGGCCGGGCGACGCTACATCCCCGGGACCAACGTGCTGGAGACGACCTGGATGACGGCACAGGGCTGGGTCATCGTCCGTGACGCGCTCACGATCGGGGAGTGGCACGACAACAAGGAGGGCACGAGCCACACGCGTCCACCGACCGATTACGACGCCGACCACCTGTTCGTGCGCACGGTGGAGTGCATCCAGGGCCAGGTGCAGGTCGAGATGGTCTGCGAGCCGATGCTCGCCTACGGCGCGCAGCCGGCCACCTGGACTGCCGTCGGGGAGGAGCCCGGCCATGCGCTCGACGCGAGCGACGGCGAGACGGAGTTTCGCCTGCTGAGCGACATGCGGATGGGCATCGAGGGCAACCGGGCCCGCGCGAGGCACACCCTCGTGGAGGGCGAACGCCGCTTCTGCGCGATCAGCTGGACCGAGGCGCTCGGCGGCCCGCGCACCGCGGAGGAGGCGGATGCGCGCATTGCCCGCACGGCTCACTACTGGCGCAGCTGGCTCGCCGACGGCACCTTTCCCGATCATCCCTGGCGCTGGTACCTGCAGCGCTCCGCGCTCGTGCTCAAGGGGCTGACGTTCATGCCGACGGGCGCGCTCCTCGCCGCCGCGACGACCTCGCTGCCCGAGACGCCGGGCGGCTCGCGCAACTGGGACTATCGCTACTGCTGGATGCGCGACGCGACGTTCGCGCTCTGGGGCCTGCACGAGCTCGGCATGGACTGGGAGGCCGATGACTTCATCCAGTACGTGGCCGATCTCGAGCGCAACGAGGACGGGTCCCTGCAGATCATGTACGGCATCAGCGGTAACAAAGACCTCGAGGAGCGCACCCTCGATCACCTTCGCGGCTACGAGAACTCGCGTCCGGTGCGGATCGGCAACGGCGCCTACGACCAGCGTCAGAACGACGTCTACGGCGCCGTGCTCGACTCGATCTACCTGCACGCCAAGCAGCGCGACCATCTTCCCGCGCGCCTGTGGCCGGTCCTCTGCGACCAGGTCGAATGTGCGGTGCGGGTGTGGCCCGAGCCTGACCAGGGAATCTGGGAGGCTCGGGGCGAGCCGCGCCATTACGTCTCATCCAAGCTCATGTGCTGGGTCGCGCTCGACCGCGGCGCGCGGCTGGCGGAACGCCGTCAGGACGACGAGCGCTCCGCGCGCTGGCAGGCGATCGCCGACGAGATCCGCGAGGACATCCTGGCTCGTGGCGTCGACGCGCGTGGCGTCTTCCGCCAGCACTACGAGACCGACGCACTCGATGCTTCGAACCTGCTCGTCGTGCTGACCCGCTTCCTGCCTCCCGACGACGAGCGGGTGCTCGCCACGGTCCGCGCAATCCAGACCGAGTTGACGGTCAACGGGCTCGTCCTGCGCTACCGCCCCGAGGAGACCGACGACGGACAGCGGGGTGAGGAGGGGACGTTTCTCATCTGCTCATTCTGGCTCGTGTCGGCGCTGGCGGAGATCGGCGAGCAGCTCGCGGCGCGCCAGCTGTGCGAGCGGCTGCTCGGCTACGCCTCACCGCTGCACCTCTACGGCGAGGAGCTCGAGGCGATGAGTGGCCGCCACCTCGGCAACTTCCCGCAGGCGTTCACGCATCTCGCGCTCATCAACGCCGTCTCGCACGTGATCGCCGGCGAGCGGTAGGGCGTCGCTCAGCGAACCGGACGCGGCGTGTCGGCGTGCCACACGGGCTCGCTCATCCAGGCCAGCTGGGCGATGAGGCCGTCGCGCAGCGACACCGCCGGCACGAAGCCGAAGTCGGTGCGCGCTCGGGATACGTCGGCGTGGGTGTGGTTCGCGTCGCCATCGGCGCGCGCGTGGTGCTCGCGCCCGACCGGCCGTCCCGTCAGCTCCTCGAGCAGGTCGGCGACGTCGAGGAGTTGCGCCGGGGTGCCGCCGCCCACGTTGTAGACCTCGCCCGGATGGCCGTGGGCACCAGCGCGCACCGTCCCCTCGACGACGTCGGACACGAACGTGAAGTCTCGGAGCTGGCGTCCGTCGCCGTAGATCGACAGGCTCTCGCCGGCCAGGGCGCGGGTGATGAACCGGTGGAAGGCCATGTCCGGCCGCTGACGCGGCCCGTAGGCCGTAAAGTAGCGCAGGCCTACGACGGGCAGGCCCGAGCGGCGGTGGTACACGTTCGCCAGCTGCTCGGTGGCCACCTTGGTCATCCCGTACGGGGAGACCGGCGCCGGGGGCAGCTGCTCGGGCGTCGGCGAGACGGCCGCGTTGCCGTAGACCGACGACGACGAGGCGTAGACGAGCGCGCGCAGCGACGGGCACGTCGTGGCCGCCTCGAGCAGTCGCTGCGTCGCGGTGATGTTGTTGCGCGCGTAGAGCGCGAACGTCGCGCCGAAGCTCCCGCGGACCCCAGCCTGCGCCGCCAGGTGATAGATCTCGGTGACCCCGGGCAGGAGCGGCTCGAGCGGGTCCTCGGCGAGATCGAGCTCGACGAGCTCGAACGAGGGTTCCTCGCGCAGGCTCGCGAGGTTGGCCTCCTTGCGCTCGCGCGCATAGAAGTCGGTGAAGCAGTCGATGCCGGTGACGCTGTAGCCGTGATCGATGAGGCGCTCGCACAGGTGCGAGCCGATGAAACCGGCGCAGCCGGTCACCAGAGCGTGTTGGCGGTTCAGCACGCTGCCCGCCGGCGCGTGGGCCTCGTCGTCGTCGGGCTGCTGGGGGCGGAATCGGTCATAGGGTCCAGATCGGCATCGCTCGCGTCCGAGATGACCCCTGGTCGGCGTCGATCAGGGCAGGCGTTGCCCCCAATCCGGTCCACCCCCCGCCGGATTCGGGACCGCTCCCATGGTACAGCTGACGGACGCCGCGCGAGCGGGCCGCAACTCGGCGACCATCACGTTTGCGAGCATTGACGAGCGTCGGTCACGGCGTCGAGCTCAGGACGCCGGAGGGCCACAACTGTCGTAGCCACTCGTGATCGTGGTAGAGCTCCGGGGCGGCGAGGATCTGGGCGCTCGCGACGTCGGCCAGGCGCTGGCTGAGCGCGGCGGGCCCGCCGGCGTCGTCGGTCGGGACCGGGTCCTCGAGCCGCACCCTGATATGCCCGCTCGGCCGGCCCGGAACCGCGGGCACGATCGGGACGCCGCTGGCCAGCGCGAGCGCGCCGATGCCGCTGGCCAGCCGCGCCGGCTTGTCGAGGAACACGCAGGGCGTGCTCCCCGGTACGTCGATCGCGATGTGGCACAGGCGACCCGCGCGCAGGCGCGCGAGGATCAGCTCGTAGCTGCCCGCCGCCTGAATCGTCTCGACCCCGTAGCGGTCGAACTCGGAGAGGAACACCTGCTGCAGCGCACTGGGCGGGTCGTCGAAGGTGACGACGATCGCGTCGACGTGGCCGTGGGCGCACAGGGTGAACACCTGCGGGGCGATCGAGCACAGGTGCGTGTGCATGACGATGGCCCCCTCGCCTCGCGCGCGCAGGCGCTCGAGCATCGCCGCGTGCTCGACGTGCCCGCGAGCGCACACGTCGGGGCGCCAGAGGAGCTGATCGATCTGGCGGCGGCGGACCATGTGGCGGCGAGCGAGCGTGCGCACCTCTCCCTCACGAGCCGTGCCGCGCAGGACGAGCCCCATGTGCGCGGTCGGCGCCTGACGCTGCCGAGGCCGAAGCCACCACTCGAGCGCGCCGACGACGGCCAGGAGCGGCAGCGCGACCCAGGCCGGCAGCGCGCGTACCGTGGCACGGGCTCGCGCCTTCACCGGCTGGGATGGTCGCTCGACGGGCACGCTGCCACGAGGCGAGAACGTAGCGACCGCGGCGGCTGCCAGGGCGATCGCCTCAGCGCACGAGGCTGCCCATGCGGGCGGCCGTGACGGTCTCGCGCAGCGTCTGAAGTGCGTTGTGGCGCGGGCGCCAGCGCAGCTCGCGACGCGCCTTGGCGACGTCCATGATGACCGGCTCGCGAAACGCCGAGATCCACTGGGCCTGCGTGGGCAGGAAGCCGATCCGCCCGATCACCTCCGACAGGGCGTCGACGGCCAGCTCGGGCACCGGGATCGAGTACCACCCGAGCTCGTCGGCGAGCACACGGATCGTGATCTGGCCCGGACCCGCGATGTTGTAGACGCCCGGCGCTCCGCGGCCGAGGACGGCGGCCCGGATCGCGCTGGCGACGTCGTCGTGATGGACGAGCTGAAACGGCACCCCGGGATCGGGGAGCACCGGCTTGAGGATCGGCACCCCCTCGAGCAGCCGCAGGACCGGCGCCGGCAGGCGCTCGGACAGCTGCGTGTAGGGCAGGCTGTCGACGAGCAGCTGCGCGTCGGGTCCGGCGACGATGCACGGACGCAGGACGTAGGCGGCCGTGTCGGACCCCCGTACGGCGTCGTTGAGGAGCGTCTCGACCTGGGCCTTCTGCGCCGAGTAGTAGTGCGCGTTGGTTCCCCGCGCCGGCGTCTGTTCGGTGAGTGGCTGCGGGTTGTCGGCGTGGAAGCCGTAGGCGGCCACCGACGACGTGTACACCAAGCGCGGCACGCCGGCCTCGCGCGCCGCCTCGAACACGTTCTGCGACCCCTGGAGGTTGATCGCCGCCGTCTGCTCGGCGTCGCCCATGATGATGAAGGCGAGGTGCACGACGGCGTCGACGCCGCGCACCAGCTCGGACACGGCGCTCGGGTCGAGCACGTCACCCTCGTGGTAGGTCACCTTGTGCCACCCGTGCTCGGCGGGATCGAGTGGGCGACGGGCCATTCCGATGATCGCCCCGATCTCGTCGCTCCGATCAAGCGCGGATACCGCCGCACGACCGATCTCGCCGGATGGTCCGGTGACGGCGACAGTGAAGCCCCTCCAAGCGGGGCGGCGAGTTGACACGGTCACCGCGTTCTACCGCACGCGGTGACCGCCGTCCAGCCCTATTCGTACCCGGGCTCGCCCGGCAGCACGATCCGGGCGACCTCGCCGCCCGCCGGACCGCCGTCCATCAGCACGACGCGCGGGAGCACCGGCTCGACCACGCGCCCGCGCGCGTGGGCGAGCAGCTCGGTGACGTTTGCGAAGGCGCCGAGCTGTTCGAGGTGCTTGATCGTGGGGAACACGAGCAGAAGCTGACCAGCCTCGTGGGCCCGCAGCGCGGCCGCCGGTGCGAACCAGGCGTGATCGACGATCTCCTCGCCGTCGACGACCGGCTCCTGCCCAAGCGGCATCGCGGCCAGGTAGAAGCGCGTGTCGAAGCGGATCTTGACCTCGACGGGGGTGATCCAGCGCGAGAAGGGCACGAGCGCTCCCGCGTCGGGCAGCGCGATCCCCGCCTCCTCCGCCAGCTCGCGCAGGGCGGCTGCGCGATGCGCATCGTCGTCGTCGCCCTCGGCGTCATTGACCGCGCCGCCGGGGAACACCCAGGCACCGCCCATGAAGCGAGCGTGGGGCGTGCGCTGGACGAGCAGCACCTCGAGCGCGTCGTCGCCGCCGCGCAGGACGATCACCGTCGCCGCCTGACGCGGCACGGTCGTCGGCCCCTCGTTGAGCTCCTCGCCCGGGCCGGGTACGGGGTGGGCCATGGCGGGTGACCCTATCGCCTACTCTTCTCGACCATGAACACACAGACCCTCCAACGCTGGATCTGCGAGTCCTGCGGCTACATCTACGATCCCGACGAGGGCGATCCGGACGGGGGCATCCCCGCCGGCACCGCCTTCGAGGACATCCCCGACACGTGGTTCTGCCCCGTGTGCGGCGCGCGCAAGCGCGACTTCACCCCCTACGAGGACTGATCGCCGCGCCGAGCGCGAGCGAGGGACGCGTGGGCAAGGGCTCAGATGCGAAGGGCAAGCGCCGCTCCCGCGGGTCGGGCGGCGAGCCCGTCGCGCTCGTCTCCGGGCGCCTGCCGGCGCCCCCGGTCTGGCAGCGCGCGCTCGGGCGGCTGACCGGCGCGCGGGCGTGCTACGGCAAGCCGATCGAGGCGCAGGGCCACGTCGTGATCCCGGTCGCCACGCTGCGCACCTTCGGTGGGGTCGGCTTCGGCAACGGGATCGACGCATCGGCGGCGACGCCACCCGAAGATCCGCGGCACCCGTCGCCCGGAAGCGGCGGTGGCGGCGGAGGCTTCATCGACGCTCGGCCGGTCGGCTTCATCGACATCGGCCCGGGCGGCGTGCGCTACGAGCCGATCGAGGTGTCGACGCCGGCGCGCAGCGCCGGCACGACCGTGCTGCTCGCGCTCGGCATCGTCGCCGCCGCGCGCGTGCTCCGCGGGCCGGCGGCCCGTATCACGCGGCGATCGCCAGCGGCTGGGTCGTGGCCTGTTCGATCGCTGCGGCGGTGATCGACACGAGCCGGCGCAGCTCGGATGGCGTGATCGCGAGCGGGGGCATGAGCACGACGACGTCGCCGAGCGGCCGGATGATTGCCCCGCGCTCGCGCGCCGCCGCGGCGACGCGGTCGCCCATGCGCACCTGCGGCGGGTAGTCGCGAAGCTGGATTCCGCACATGAACCCGCGTCGGCGGATTTCGGCCACCGCCGGCAGCGGCTCGATGTGCTCGGCCAGCGTCTCGCCGAACTGCTCGATCTTCGGCTGCAGGTGCTCGAGCGTGCGCTCGCGCTCGAACACGTCGAGCGTGGCGAGCGCTGCCGCACAGGCGAGCGGGTTCCCGGTGTAGGTGTGGCCGTGGAAGAACGTCCGCTGGCGCTCGGGCGCGCCGAGGAAGCCCTCGTAGATGCGCTCGGTCGTGATCGTGGCGGCGAGCGGGAGATAGCCGCCGGTGAGGCCCTTGGCCACGCACAGCAGGTCGGGGGCGACGTCCTCGTGCTCGCACGCGAACATCCGGCCGGTGCGACCGAACCCGGTGGCCACCTCGTCGCAGATGAGCGGCACCCCGTGGCGCTCGCATAGCTCGCGCACCGCGCGCAGGTAGCCCGGGGGGTGCACGAGCATGCCGGCGGCGCCCTGCACGAGCGGCTCCACGACGACGGCGCAGACGCGCTCGCCGTGCTCGGCCAGCAGTGCCTCCATGTGGGCGGCGTCGCCGGGCTCGGCGGCGAGGCTGTCGAACAGCAGCGGGCCGTAGCAGGCGTGGAACAGGTCGATGCCTCCGACCGACACCGCGCCGATCGTGTCGCCGTGGTAGGCGTCGCGCAGCCGGATGAACGTCCGGCGCGGCGGGCGGCCGGCCTGATCGTCTCGCTGGGCCCACCACTGGTAGGCCATCTTCAGGGCGATCTCGACCGCGGTCGAGCCGCTGTCGGAGTAGAAGACTCGCTGCAGGCCGGACGGGGTGAGCTCGACGAGCCGCTGCGCGAGCTCGATCGCCGCCGGGTGGCTGAGGCCGAGCATCGTGGTGTGCGCGACGCGGTCGAGCTGCTCGCGGATCGCGGCGTCGATGGCCGGGTGACGGTGGCCGTGCACATTGCACCACAGCGACGAGACGCCATCGATGTAGCGCCGGCCGTGGACGTCGATGAGCGTCGTGCCCTCGCCGCGCTCGATGACGAGCGGCGCCTGCTCGGACCACGTCTGCTGCTGGGTGAAGGGGTGCCACAGCACCCGGCGGTCGACCTCTGCCATCTCGGCGGCGTCCATGTCCGCCAACCTATTGCGCGGCGCGGACGGCAGCGCTTCGATCGGCGGCCTGGTTGCGGACGCGCCTTTCCTCACGCGATCCAGTCGCGGACCGGGAGGGTGGCGCCCGCGCGCGCGAGCAGCTCCGGTCGCGGTGCGGCGATGTGCGGAAGCGTGTGCACGTCGACCGCGCCGGCCCGCGCGATCGCTTCGCGGTTGGAGCGCAGCATCGCGCCGGGCGCCGCCGGCCACGGACCGAGCACGACGGCACGTACGTCGAGTCCCGCCGAGCGGGCGACGGCGAGCGTGAGCAGCGTGTGGTTGATCGTGCCGAGGCCCGGGCGCGCCGCGACGACGACCGGGAGGCCGAGGTCGGCGGCGAGATCGCAGACGCTGTAGCCCTCGGTGAGCGGGACGAGGAGCCCTCCGACGCCCTCCACGATGAGCGGCCCGTGGCGCCCGTGCTCGCGAGCGGGCGCGAGCAGCTGCGCGGCCGTGACCGTGCGATGGCCGAGCGCCAGCGCGAGGTGGGGGGACACCGCCGGCCCGAGGCGCAGCGGCGCCACCTCCTCGGGCGGGCGACCGGCGGCGAGGGCGAGCAGCTCATGGTCGGGCGGCCAGTCGCCGGGCGGATCGTCGAGACCGGTGAGGATCGGCTTGTACGCCCGCACGGGCTCGCCGTTGGCGGCGAGCGCGGCGAGCAGCGCTGCGGCGAGGATCGACTTCCCGATGCCGGTGTCCGTGCCCGTGACCAGACAGCCGCGCGGCGCGGCCCGGCCCGCGAGCTCAGGCGGCACGCGAGACGCGCACGAGCTCGCCGTCGCTCGGCGCGGTGACGCGCCGGTCCGGGCCGGCAAGCACTCCGACCGCGCGCGCCGCGTCGCCGATCGAGCGGGCCGCGTCACGGAGCTCCTCGGCGCCGTGGGTCGCCATCACCGTCAGCCGCAGGCGCGAGGTTCCGGGCGTCACCGTCGGAGGACGGATGGCCTGCGCGAACACCCCGCGGCGCAGCGCCTCCTCGCAGCAGTCCATCGCGTGGCCCGCGTCCCCGACGAGCAGCGGCACGATCGGCGTCGGCGCGTCGGCGATCGGGAGGCCCTCGCCCGCCAGCTCGGCGCGCAGCAGTCGCGCGTTGGCGCGCAGCGCGTCCACCCTCGCGGGCTCGCGCTGCAGGAGCTCGAGCGCGGCCAGCGCGGCGGCCACCGCCGGCGGTGGCGGCGCGGTCGAGAAGATGAGCGGTCGCGCGACGTTGACGAGGTAGCGCACGAGCGCGGTCGTCGCGCACGCGTACGCGCCGTAGGAGCCGAGCGCCTTGCTGAGCGTGCCGATGATGACGTCGACCTCGCCCTCCAGTCCGGCGTCGGCCACGGCGCCGCGCCCGCCGGGCCCGAGCACGCCGGTCGCGTGTGCCTCATCGACGACGAGCTGCGCGCCGTGGCGGTCCGCGAGCTCGGCCAGGCCGGGCAGCGGCGCGACGTCTCCGTCCATCGAGAAGACGGCGTCGGTGACGATCACTCGCCGGCGCGTCTCGCCGAGTGTGCGCTCGCGCTGCAGGCCCCAGCGCAGGTGCTCGAGGTCGCCGTGCCGGTACACGAACGTGCGTGCTCGTGACAGTCGGCAGCCGTCGATGATCGAGGCGTGGTTGAGTGCATCGGAGTAGATGACGTCGCCCGCCCCGGCGAGCGCGCCGAGGACGCCGACGTTGGCCAGGTAGCCAGAACCGAACAGGACGCAGGCCTCGGTCGACTCGAAGGCGGCGAGGCGCTCCTCGAGGCGCCGGTGGACGGTCATCGTGCCCGACACGAGCCGCGAGGCGCCGGCGCCGACCCCCCAGCGCGCCGCGGCGTCGGCCGCGGCGTCGCGCACGGCCGGCTCATCGGCCAACCCGAGGTAGTTGTTCGAGCACAGCAGGAGGACGGGCTTGCCGTCGAGCATCACCCGCGGGCCCTGGGGACCGCTGACGAGGCGCAGCCGGCGGTACAGGCCGAGCTCGCGCAGCTCTTGGAGTCGATCGTCGATATAGCTCACGAGTGGCTACTCGTGCACCGCGACGCGCCGCTCCGCGCCGCCGGCGTTCGGCGCGCCGTCTGGGCGAGGCGGAACGGACGACTTCGCGCGGAAGCGCAGCTGGGTGGAGGGATCCCACAGCCGCACGGTCAGCCCCGGCGGTGCCGTGGAGCGTCGCACGTGCTCGGCGACGACGTCGGGCGTGTCGCCGGACAGCCAGCCCGAGCGGTTGTCCGGTCGCGGGTTGGCGCCGTTGTCGGGCTGCGCCGCGGTGTTGAGCCCGAGCTCCTCGAACATCGCGCGGTCGTCGTCGGGCTCGGAGCCGAGCGTGGTCAGGAAGTTGCCCATCATCACGCCGTTGAGCCCGGCCCTGACGGCCAGCGGTTGGAGCTCGCCGAGATTCTCGACCCGCCCTCCGCACAGGCGGAACAGCGCGTCGGGCAGGATGAGGCGGAAGATCGCCACCCACTGGACGGCCTCCCACGGATCCATGTGCTCGCGGTCGCCGAACTTCGTCCCGGCGCGCGGATTGAGCAGGTTGATCGGCACGCTCGTCGGATTGATGGCGGCAAGCTCGAAGGCCATCTCGACGCGCTGCTCGCGCGTCTCGCCGAGGTTGAGGATGCCGCCGACGCACGTCTCCAAGCCGGCCTCGCGGACGGCGTCGATCGTGCGCAGGCGCCCCTCGTAGCGGACCGTCGTCGAAACCTCGTCGTAGTAGGACTCGGCGGTCTCGACGTTGTGGTGGACGCGCTGGATCCCGGCCTCGCGCAGCGCCCGAGCGCGCTGCACCGACAGGTGGCCGACCGAGGCGCAACGCTTGAGGTTCGTGTGCTCGGCGACGAGCCGCGCCCCCTCGAGGATCTGCTCGAAGTCGCGCTTGGAGAGGCCCTGGCCCTGCGTGACCATGCAGAAGCGGTGCGCACCCGCCGCTTCGGCGGCGCGCGCGTGCTCGAGGATCTGCTCCGAGCTCATCATCGCGTGCATCGGCGTCTCGGCCTCGGCGAAGCGCGACTGGGCGCAGAAGCCGCAGTCCTCGGCGCAACCGCCGGACTTCGCATTGACGAGCGAGCAGAGGTCCGTCGAGTCGCCGAACCGGTCACGACGTGCCTCCCACGCGCGCTGCACGAGCGCCTCGATCTCGGCGTGGTCCTCGATGTCGCCCAGTCGGAGGGCCTCCTCGCGGGTGATGAGCGGCGGCATGGTCGGCGACCTCCGTGGTTGCGGTTCAGGCGCGGGACGTTAGGGGCGCCGGCGGACGGGACGCGCCCGTTGCCGTCGCTACTCGCCGAGCCACCGAGGCGGGCGCTTCTCGCCGAACGCCCGCACACCTTCGCGCATGTCGTGCGACGCGAAGGACGCCTGTCGCAGCGCGATGAGCTCGCTCTCGATGACCGGGTCGAGGCTGGCCTGTGCATCCAGGAGTGCGCGGATGACGCGCTTGTTGCCCCGCTGCGCGAGCGGCGCGCCCCCGGCGAGCTCGACGGCCACCTCGAGCGCCGTCGCCTCGAGCTCGTCGGGTCCGACCGCGCGGTTGACCAGCCCCCAGGCCGCCGCGGTCTCGGCATCGATGTAGCGGCCGAGCAGGAACAGCTCGCGTGTGTGCGCAGCGCCGACCGCGTCGATGAAGCGTCGCAGACCAGTGTGGCTGTAGACCAGTCCGAGGCGGGCCGGCGGCATCCCGAGCTCGACGCCGGTCGCGCAGACGCGCAGGTCACAGGCGAGCGCAAGCTCGAGCCCGCCCCCGATGGCCGCGCCCCCGATGGCCGCGAGCGTCGGATACGGATAGGACTCGAGCGCGTCGATCGCTTCGGTGAATGGATGGGCGACGAGTTGCTCGGCCCGCTCCTGGAAGTCCTCGTCGGGGATCTCGCCGATGTCGTAGCCGGCCGAGAACATCTCGCCGCTGCCGGTCACCACCACGCAGCGTGACTCCAGGCGCTCGAGCACGCCGGCCAGCGCATCGAGGATCGCGTGGTCGAGCGCGTTGCGCTTGGCCGGATGGGCGATCGTCAGGCGCGCGACGCCGGGCGCCGGCTCGTCGAGGAGCAGCTTGCCGTCGGCGAGCGCGGTCGGAGGACGCGCGGGCATGACGCGACAGGCTAGTGATCGCCCGGTCCCTACACTGCGGCGACGATGCGGATCCGCGACGCGCTGCCAGTCGATCTCGCAGCGATCGTGCGCATCTACAACGCGACGATCCCGAGCCGCGAGTCGACCGCCGATCTCGAGCCGGTGACCGTCGAGCAGCGGGGCGCCTGGTACATCGCCCACACGCCCGACCGCCGACCGTTGTGGGTCGCCGAGGATGAGAGCGGCGCGATCCTCGGCTGGTGCTCGCTGCGCGACTTCTACGGTCGCCCGGCCTACGCGGCGACGGCCGAGATCGGCATCTACGTCGACGCGGCCGCACGCCGCCGCGGCGTCGGCGGCGCTTTGCTCCGCGAGGCCATCGAGCGCGGGCCCGCCCTCGGCATCTCGACGCTGATCGCCGTCGCCTTCGCCCACAACGCCGCCAGTGTCGCCCTCTTCGAGGGGATGGGCTTCACCCCGTGGGGACGCCTGCCGGGCGTCGCGCGCCTCGATGACCGCCGCGCCGATGTGCTCATCCTCGGGCGCCGCTTACCGGAGTGACGCGGCCGCGCCGTCGCGCCGCGACTCATTCGAGGACGACGAGCGTGTCTCCCTCGTTCACCGCCTGGCCTTCCTCACACAGGATCTCCTTGACCGTGCCGGAGTCCTCGGCCTCGACGGGCATCTCCATCTTCATCGACTCCAGGATGGCGACCGTATCGCCCTCCTCGATGGCGTCGCCGACCGCACATTCGATCTTCCACACCGTTCCAGTGATGTGCGCCTCCACGTCGGGCACGTCGACCTCCTCGAGGACGCTGGGGGGGTTGCCAATTCCAGGGAGTCGACAC
Organism: uncultured Solirubrobacterales bacterium; assembly: GCA_963819075.1. Taxonomy (GTDB): domain Bacteria; phylum Actinomycetota; class Thermoleophilia; order Solirubrobacterales; family Solirubrobacteraceae; genus CAVQBJ01. The sequence continues at coordinate 741,751 of CAWFUP010000004.1, read as the reverse complement.
AATAGCCGCCGCTCCCGACCACTCCCCGCCGCGCTCCCACGGGGGCGCCGCGGCCCCGCGCGTCGCGGGCGGCACTAGACCGAGTGTCGAAAGAGGCCTCGTCAAATGTCCGACCTGGTGTCGGTGTGCGCGCCCCGGCGCTGGCCGTACTCTTCACCCACGTCATCGGAAAGCCTCGGTGATCAGATCAGACCATCAACGCGCTCGCTCCTGGCGTGAGGGTGGATATAGAGGCGGACCCGCGTAGTCGGGCCGGGGGATCAGCCGCGTACGGGGCGCGGCCCCCCGCGTGTGACAGCCGCCGACTGTGATGCCGGCCGGGGTGCCGGCCCGCGACCCTCCCGCGGGCCGGACTCCCCGGCCGGCGATCACGGGCCGGCCGGCCTGTCGTCCGCGGCCCTCGCCGGCCGCATCTCCGCCGGCGCACAGCGTCTCGCCACCGGCCGTGGCGGGCGATCGTGGTCCGCGCGGCGTAACCTTGCCGTGCGCCCGCAGTAGAGCGCATGTACGCATGTCCGACCTCGCACCGATGCGCGAGCAGGTCTACCTCGGACCCTCGCCCCCCCGAGCACTTCACGCGGTTTCACGATCGCGCGCGCACGCGCGATCCCGATTGGGCCTACGAGCTGACGCGGCTGCTGACCTCCCTGTACGCGTACACGTTCCTGCGCGCGCGCTCGATCTCGTGCGAGAAGGTGCCCGGATCCGGTGCGGTGATCCTCGCTCCGAATCACTTCTCGTTCATGGATCACTTCCTGATGGGCTGCTACCTGCGGCGCAAGATCCGCTTCATGGCCAAGTCCCAGCTGTTCAATCCGCCCGCGCAGTTCATCTACACGCACGGCGGCGTGTTCCCGGTACGTCGCGGGGCGCGCGACGAGGAGGCGTTCATCACCGCCGAGACGATCCTCAGGAAGGGCGGCTGCATCGCGATGTACTGCGAGGGCGGGCGCTCGCGCACCGGCAAGCTCGCCGAGCAGGCCAAGCGCGGGATCGGCCGCCTCGCGCTCGAGACCGGCGCGCCGGTGGTGCCGATCGCGATCTACGGGTCCTCGCGCGTGCGTAACTGGAAGCGCCTGCAGTTCCCGAAGGTGACGGTCCAGTACGGCGACCCCCTGCGTTTCGAGCGCGTCGAGAACCCGACGCCGGCCCAGCAGCAGGCGGTCGCCGACGACATCCTCGGCCGCATCAAGGACCTGTACGCCGGTCTCGAGCAGCACGGACGCAAGGGTGTGCTCGAGCGGGTGCGCCGCGAGCGGCGAGCCGCGCGCCGCACCGGCGGCGCCGCCGCGATCTGAGCGCGCGACGGATGCTCGACGCCCGCCCGGACGAGCCGCGCGTGGTCGCGCCCGCCGGCCTGTTGCGTCCGGGCGTCCTCGGCGGCCTCGGGATCGTCGTCGCCGGTGCCGACGAGTCGTTCGGCGGCTTCGCGGCGGCGATCGCCGACGGGTGCGGCGGGCTCGGGGCTTCCGTTGCCCCCCTGATCGCCGACGTCGACGAGGAGCGTACGGCCGCGCTGGCGCGGTCGCTCCCGGGTCTGGCGGACGTGTCGGTGCTCGTCTGCGACGGCGCCGGTCTGCTCGCGCGTGAGCTCGCCGACGGCGGGTCGCTGGCCGACGAGGGGACCGCCCTCACGGCGGCGCTCGCCTGCGCGTGGAACGCGGTGCGGGCCGTCGTGCTCCCGGCGATGCTCGAGCGCGAGCGCCCGGGCCGAGTGATCGCCTTGGCCCCGCCGGCGGACGGTCGGCCGGTCACCGACGCCGCGCGCGCGGCGCTCGAGAATCTCGCCCGGACGCTTTCGGTCGAGTGGGCCAGGCACGGCGTGACGACGGTGTCGATCGCCCCCGGAAACGGCACGACGCCCGACGAGATCGCCGCGCTCGTCGCGTACCTCGCCTCGCCGGCCGGCGCCTACTACTCCGGATGCGAGCTCGACCTGCGCGGGGTGGGTGCGGCGCCCGCGCTGGACGGACGTTCTTGCTGATCGGCGTCGATTCGCGCTAGCGTTTACGTCGAGCGGACCGGGTTTCGAGGGGTACGGGATGAGAGCGACACGGCTACGGATTGGCGCGCGGGGGCTTCGGATGGCCGCGCTCTCGCTTGCCGCCTTCGCCGCGATCGCCGCGCCGAGCGTCGCCGCTGGGCCCGGCGCGGTATCGACGCGGCTGGCGCCGGGAACGCAGGCCTCCAATTACGTGCCCCCGCCGGCCTTCGGCACGAGCAAGCAGATAGAGCGTCTGCACTTCCGCTACGGCCCGCTGCTCGTCAGCCCGGGCACGAACATGATCATGCTCGGCGGCAACATCCCCAAGCCCTCGGTCGACGGCTACGTCGTCGGGATCCGCCCCAACCTCACGCTGCCCGACGGCACGGTCCCGTCGGTGAACGTCGTCCACCTGCACCACGGCGTGTGGCTGAACGCATCGCAGAGCGACCCGACCTCGCCGGGCCTGCCCGAGCGGTTCTTCGCCTCCGGCGAGGAGAAGACCTGGATGCAGCTGCCCGCCGGCTTCGGCTACCCGTACCGGACGACGGACGAGTGGATGATCAACTACATGCTCCACAACCTGACGCCGCTGCCGATGACGGTCTACATCAACTACGAGATCGATTTCGTGCCGGCGACTTCGCCACTCGCGGCGACGATGAAGCCCGCCTACCCGATCTGGATGGATGTGGAGAACGGGAAGGCGTACCCGGTCTTCGACGCCCACCGCGGCAGCGGCCCCAACGGGCGCTTCACGTTCCCCGACGACGCCACCGATCCCTATGGCGCCGCCACGCCGGCGAACATGTGGACGGTGCCGCGCGACGCGACGCTGGTCGGCGTCGGCGGCCACGTGCACCCGGGTGGCCTGTACGACACGCTCTACGACGTGCGCCCCGGGGCGACCGTCGCCCGCGTGACACGCGCCGGCACGTCGGCGCCGATCCCCGGCGACGTGCCGAACTCCGTGGAGCTCTTCCGCTCTCAGGCGCACTACTGGGATCCGCGCGGCGCCGTGTCGTGGGACATGGCGATGACCACGAGCCCGCCGAACTGGCGCGTCGCCCTGAAGGCCGGCGACACGCTGCGCATCACCTCCACCTACGACACGGCGCGCCAGTCCTGGTACGAGGTGATGGGGATCATGGTCGCCTTCGTCTCCTACAACACCCCCGGCGTCGATCCATTCGCGAGAGCGGTGCCCACGAGGGGCTACATCACGCACGGCCTGCTGCCCGAGAACGCCGACCCGCTCGGCGACGTGCCGATCGCCAATCTGCCGAATCCGATCGCCGAGATCGGAACCGTCGCACCGAGCGACACGGTCGAGATCAAGAACTTCACCTACACGCCCGGCGCGATCAACGAGGAGCTCGGCGGCGGGCTGTCGGACCCCCCGGTCATCAAGCAGGGACAGAGCCTCACGTTCGTCAACGAGGACAACTCGCTGAACATCTTCCACACCGTTACCGGCTGTCAGCTGCCTTGCACGGCGTCCACCGGCTCGCACTATCCGCTGGCCGACGACGCCGCGAACATCGCGTTCGACTCCGGCGAGCTCGGCACGGGGCCGATCGGTTTCACCCCGGCCTCGGGCACCGTGACGTGGAAGACGCCGACGAACCTGCCCGCCGGCACCTACACGTACTTCTGCCGCGTGCATCCCTGGATGCGCGGCACGTTCCGCGTCGTCCCCTGACGGGCTGAACCGCTCACGTCCGGGCGCGGGCGGCTGAGCGCCGGTGCACGTCCTTTCTATGAACCATTCACGGAAAGGACGTGCACCGCGAAATCGCCCGGCCCAGATCGCCCCTAGCTCGTCATCCCCGTGAACTGGCCGCCCGTGATGTTGAGCACCTGGCCGTGCACGTAGTTGCTCCACGGCGAGCACAGGAAGAAGACGCCGCCGGCGGCCTCCTCGGGCGTGCCGGGTCGGCCGAGCGGGATGAGCATCGCGGCCATGCCACGCAGCTGGTCGGGGATGCCGAGCTGCACCTTCTCGCCATCGATCTCCATCACGTTGGACTCGTCCTTCGACGCCGTCAGGCGCGTCTCGATGTAGCCGAAGGCCACGGCGTTGACGTTGATCTTGAACTGACCCCACTCCTTGGCCAGGGTCTTCGTCAGGCCGACGACTGCCGACTTGCCGGCGGAGTAGTTGGCCTGGCCCGCGTTACCCATCGTGCCCGAGATCGAGGACACGTTGACGATCTTGCGGAACACCTCGCGACCCTCCTCGCGCTCCTGCTTCGCGGGCTCGCGCAGGTGCGGCGCGGCGGCGCGCAGGATCCGGAAGGGCACGATGGTGTGGATGTCGAGCATCCGCTGAAACCACTCGTCGCTCATCTTGTGGATCGGCGCGTCGAGCGTGTAGCCGGCATTGTTGACGATGATGTCGATCTTGCCGAACTCGTCGATCGCCTTCTGCACGAGCGCGTCGGGCGCGCCCGACGCGGTGAGGTCGCCGGCGTACACGGCGGTCTCACCCGCGATCTCGGAGGCCGTCTGCTCGGCCACATCGCCGTCGAGGTCGTTGATGAGCACTTGCGCTCCCTGGCTGGCGAGCAGCTCCGCGGTGGCGCGGCCGATGCCCCGCGCGGACCCGGTCACGATCGCCGACTTGCCGTCGAGTACTCCCATGAGCGTTGCGTCTCCTTGTCGTGTTGGGGCGCCGCCGAATGGCGCCGAGCGACCGGAGAAGCCGTACCGAGACCCTCGCACCCCCCTGGCGGGGCGGGGCCCCGCGGCCGGCGAGGCGTGTGGTCGGACGCGCGGGCGGCGCTGCTGGGACGCGAATCCTATTGGAGAGTCGACGGCCCGCGTCTGGCGACGCGGCGCGCTCAGCTGCCGCTGTTGTCGACCCCGCCGAAGTCCTGCGTGTAGATCGCGCCCTGCTGCCCTTCGGCGAGCGACGTGGGCGCCTGCGGGGCGACCGACATTCCGCTGTCGGTGTAGCTGGTGTTGAGGATGTTCGCGAGGTGCTCCGGGGAGTTGACCCACGCGTTGACGATCGCGCTCGGCGTGGAGAGATTGAGCGTGCCCCAGGCGATGTTCTCGCCGACGACGTAGCTGACGGTCTGGTTGGAGAGGTAGCCGGTGGCCTCGATCCGGCTCAGCGGGGTGTCGCCGCCCGGGCCGTTGTGGGCGAAGTAGTCCTCGGCGACCATGTCGTTGTTGTGCTGGTCGGCCGACTGCTGCAGCTTGGCGTTGGGCGCGAGCGCCGGCAGTCCGTTCTGGCCGCGCACCTGGTTGACGAGGCAGAGCGTCGCCGCCTCGACGACGGCGACGTTCGTCGGGTCGGGCGTCAGATCGCCGTTCGCGCACGGCCCGGTGCTCGCCACGGGCGCCGGTGCGGGTGCCGGGGTGGGCGCCGGCGCGGGAGCGGGCGTGGGCGCCGGGCTCGACGGCGTATGGGAGCGCCTGCTCGACGTCGTCGTGGCGTGGCTCGGGCGCTTCGGGGCGGAGTGGTGCGATACCACGCGATTGCGGTGCACCGAGGACTTGCAGGCCTTCGCGCGGGGAACGTGGCGGGCGGTGATGGCGCAGTGGGCGTTGCGCTTGGCGGTGGCGGCGGACGCGGGCAGAGCGGTGGCCAGGACAGCGCTGAAGATCGTCGCGAGCGTGGCGATCACACTGCTGAGTCGACGAACGAGCATGCTGGCCAGATCGTCCGGGCCCCAGCACCGCTTGACGCGGTGGCCACCCACCTGGACGCCTTCTGGCCAACTTGGCCGCCTTTTCGGCGCGTGTATGAGCGTCGTCGGTGATCGCTAAAGGGCGACCGGCGATGCTCAAGGTCGAGCGCGTTGGACAGCGATGCGCAGGGATTCCAGAGCGATCCGGGGCGAGCTGCCTACAGGCCGAGGCTGCGACCGAGGATCTCGCGCATGATCTCGTCGGTTCCGCCGCCGATCGGGCCGAGCCTCGCGTCGCGCACGCCGCGCTCGAAATCGGCCACGCGGTCCTCGCCGGCGGCGCCGCCGGAGTCGTAGTGGATCTGCAGGCAGGCGTCGAGTACCTCAAAGCAGCGGCGCTGCGTGGCGAGCTTGGCCATCGTCACCTCGCGGATGGCGTCCTGGCCCTCGGCGTGCAGGCGCAGTGCGTGGTAGGTGAGGTCGCGCCCGGCCTGCAGCGCCAGCGCGAGCTCGGCGATGCGGTGACGCAGGGCCTGGTTGTCGGGGCGGGCGATCCGCCGCGCGAGCTCCACCGTGCGCTCGAGTGCCCAGGCCATCGCGCCAACGGCGCCGAGCGACATGAGCAGGCGCTCCCATTGGAAATTGGCCATGATCAGGTAGAAGCCCTCGTTCTCGCGCCCGAGCAGATTCTCCGCGGGGGCGAAGACGTCCTGCAGGGAGATGAGCGCGGTGTCCGACGCCTGCCAGCCGAGCTTCTCGACCGGGCTGGCCTGCACGCCCTCGCCGCGGTCGATGATGAGGAACGACAGTCCGTGGTGGCCGCCGGCGCCGTCGGACTGCGTCGTCACGGCGGTCACGAGGAAATCGGCGCGGACGCCGTTGGTGATGAACATCTTCGAGCCGTTGACGAGGAAGCCGCCCTCGACCCGCCGCGCGTGCGTGCGCACCGCGGCGACATCCGAGCCGGCGTTCGGCTCGGTGATGGCGAGCGCGGCGATGCGCTCCCCGCGGATCGCGCCCGGCAGGTAACGCTCGCGCTGTTCGGGTGTGCCGAACGCGAAGACCGGCGGCGTGGCGATGCCGATGTGTGCGCCGATCCCGGCGGCGACGCCGCCCGAGCCGCAGCGGGCCAGCTCCTCGGTGAGCACGGCGTCGGCGAGCGGGCCCTCGACGCAGAAGCCCTCGCCCGACACCGGACCCCCGCCCAGCGCCGCCGGGTACTTCAGCCCAAGCAGCCGCTCGGCGGCGAGCGAGCGAAACGCCTCGTGTCCGAACCAGTGCGCGCGCTCCCACGCAGAGGCGTGCGGCGCGAGCTCGCGGGCGATCACGGCCCGCACGTGGGCGCGAAAGCGCTCGAGCTCGTCGGTGAACGGGGGCGCGGGACGCGCGTCCCGCGCGGCGGTCGCCGCCACGGCCGACCCGCGCCTACAGTCCGTACGAGCGCCCGATGACCTCGAGCATGACTTCGTCGGTGCCGGCGCCGATGCGGTTGAGCCGCATGTCGCGCCACACGCGCTCGATGCCGTACTCCTTCATGTAGCCGGCGCCACCGTGGATCTGGATGCACTCGTCGGCCACCTCGACCGCGATGCGGGACGCGTACAGCTTGGCCATCGAGATCTCACGGACGGGGTACTCGCCGTTCTGGAAGCGCCAGGCCGTCGTGTAGACCATCTGGCGCGCCGTCTCGATCTTCGTGGCCATCTCGGCGAACTTGTGGCGGATGACCTGGAAGTTGCCGATCTTGCGCCCGAACGCCGTGCGCTCCTGCGCGTACTGCAGCGTGCGGTCGAAGACGTGCTGCGCCCCCGAGACCGAGCCGGCGGCGCCGATGAGGCGCTCGCCCTGCAGCTCCCACATGATGTGGAAGAAGCCCTTGCCGACCTCGCCCAGCGCCGCGTCGGCCGGAACGCGCACGTCCTGGAAGGCGAGCAGCGCGGTATCCGAGGAATGCATGCCGAGCTTTTCGAGCTTCTTCTCGCGGATGACGCCCGGGAGGTCCATCGGCACGAGGAACAGGGTGAAGCCGTCGTAGCCGGCATCGGGATCGGTCTTCGTCACCAGCACGATGACGTCGGCGCGGTGGCCGTTCGTGATGTACGTCTTCGAGCCGTTGATGACGTACTCGTCGCCGTCGCGCACCGCCCGGGTCTTGATGCCGGCGACGTCGGAGCCGGCGTCGGGCTCGGTGATGCCGAGGCAGAGGATCTTCTCGCCCTTGATCGCCGGCACGACCCACTGCTGCTTCTGGGCCTCGGTTCCGAAGGCCAGGATCGGCGGCATCGCCATGTCGGTGTGCACAGCGACCCCCATCGCCAGCCCGCCGCTGTGCGCGTGGACGATCTCCTCGGCGAGCACCAGCGATGTGTAGTAGTCGCCGCCCTGACCGCCGTAGGCCTCGGGCTTGTCGAGGCCGAGGAAGCCGAGCTCGCCCATGCGCGTGAACACCGAGTTCGGGAACGTCGTCTCCTCCCACTCCTCGGAGTACGGCTGCAGCTCCTTCGTCGCGAAGGCGCGGATCGACTCGCGCAGCTGCTCGTGCTCGTCGGTGAAGATGAAGTGCTTGCGCTTGGTCTGGTAATCGGGCTTGAGGACGGGCTCGGTCGTGGCCATCTCGGCGGCGGCTCCTTGTTCTGATCGGTCGGCGCGAGTCGGGTCGGACGCTAGCGCAGGGTCCGTGAAAAGTAAACAGTAGGACTTTCTACTTTCTGCCGGGGACGCACGCCGGGGCGGCGGCGAATACGATCGCGCCGGACCGTCCGCGATTCCGAGGAAGGTGTGCGCATGCCCGAGGACAGCGTCCTCTACGACCTCGCCGACAACGGCGTGGCGACGATCACGCTCAACGAGCCCGACTCACGCAACGCGCTCTCGGACGAGCTGCTGTCGGGACTGATCGCGGCGCTCGAGCGCGTCCGCGCCGACGAGGCCGCGCGCTGCGTCGTGCTCGCCTCCTCGCACGACCGCGTGTTCTCGGCCGGGGGCAACCTCGGCGGCTTCGCTGCGGAGGTGCCGCTCGTGCACAAGCACTTCGCCACCGACCGCTTCGTGCGCCTCTTCCGGCTGCTCGGCGAGCTCGGCAAGCCGTCGCTGTGCGCCGCCCGCGGGCACGTGCTCGCGGGCGCGCTCGGGATCGCGCTCGCCTGCGACCTCATCGTGGCCTCCGAGGAAGCCACGTTCGGGACGCCGGAGATCAACGTCGGCGTGTTCCCGTTCATGATCATGGCGCTCATCTACCGCAACGTGCCGCGCAAGAAGACCAACGAGCTGCTGCTGCTCGGCGAGCGGATCGACGCCCGCGAGGCGCTCACCGCGGGGATCGTCAACCGGGTCGTGGCGCCGGAGGAGTTCGACGCGGCGGTGGCCGACTGGGCCGGACGACTGGCGGCCAAGTCGCCGGTGCTCATGCGTCTCGGCAAGGACGCGATGTTCCGCCAGCAGGACATGGCCTTCGCGGACGCGCTCGAGTTCCTGCACGCGCAGCTGACCATCGCGCTCTCGACCGAGGACATCGTCGAGGGGGTCACCGCGTTCTTCGAGAAGCGCGAACCGCAGTGGAAGGGGCGGTAGCCGCGCCATGCCCGCCGTGTCGCTCGTGGCGATGCGCTGCCGGTCGGCCACCGGCGATCCCGACACGGCCGGTGGGCTCGAGCGGCTCGGGGCGGCGTTCGGGCACCGCCTGCAGGCGAGCCCGCGAGCGATCGGCAGCGCGGCGGCGGCGGTGCCCGCCGACCCGCGTGAGGATCTCGACACCTCGCGCGGCTGCCTGCTCGAGGCCGGCGGCCAGGTCGAGGATGCGCTCGATGCCGGGGTCCGGCCGGTGCTGCTGGCCGGAGACGGGGCCGTGGCGCTGGCGACGCTGCCCGCGGTCGTGCGACGGCGCCCTGACGCCCGCCTGCTCTGGCTCGACGCGCACCCGTGCTTTCACGTTCTGAGCGACACCCCCGGTCCCCCGCTCGAGCGCACAGCGCTGGCGGGCGCATGCGGACGCTGGCCGAGTGGCTTCGCCGGCAACGTGGCAGCGGACGCGCTCGTGCTCTGCGGCACACGGGCGATCGACGACGACGAGCGCGAGCGGCTCGCCTCACCGCGGGTGCGCGTGATCGGCACCACGCTCGAGACGCTCGTGCACCTCCAGCACGCGCTCGACGGCGCGGCGACGTACGTCCACCTCGACGTCGACGTGCTCGACGAGGAGGTGATGCCGGTTGCGCAGCCCGTACGCGGCGGCCTGCCGGCGGAGAAGCTGCTCGACCTGCTCGACGCCGTCGCCGACTCGTGCGAGGTGATCGGTGTCGAGGTCTGCGGCTTCGCGTGCGCCGGCGACGACGACCGCGACGAGGCGCTCGCCGATGTGGTCGTCTCCGCGCTCGATCCGCTTCTGCCGTGACGGCCGGACCGTCGAGCTTGACGTCCGGGCGCGTGACCTGGCAAAGTGGGCAGTAGCACTTACCACTTTCCACAACTGCCGATGGCCACCGAAACCCCCCCGACCTCGATTCTGCGCCCGCTTGTCGCCGACCTGCACGAGCGGCGCCAGCGCATCCGCGAGGGCGGCGGACCCGAGCGCATCGCGCGCCAGCACGAGGCGGGCAAGCTGACGGCCCGCGAGCGCATCGCGCTGCTCGTCGACGAGGGCACGTTCACCGAGCTTGGCATCCACGGGCGCCCGCACTTCTCCCAGCGCGCGATGGAGGGAAGGGAGGCGCCGGCCGACGGCGTCATCACCGGCTACGGCAAGATCGATGGTCGGCTGGCCGCCGTCTGCGCGTACGACTTCACCGTGATGGCGGGGTCGATGGGGATGACCGGTGAGCTGAAGGTCACCCGGTTGCGCGAGCTCGCGCTCACCAAGCGCATCCCCTTCATCTGGTTGCTCGACTCGGCCGGGGCCCGCATCCAGGAGGCGGTCGGTTCGATGTTCGCCGGCTCGGGCCACCTCTTCCGGGAGGAGGTGATCATGAGCGGAGTCATTCCGCAGATCGCCGCGCTCATGGGGCCATGCGCGGCGGGGACCGCCTACATCCCCGGGCTCGCCGACTTCGTGCCGATGGTCAAGGGCCGCGGTTCGATGGCGCTCGCCGGTCCCCACCTGGTGCGGGCCGCGATCGGCGAGGACGTCACGCAGGAGGAGCTCGGCGGCTCGCGGGTGCACACGCGCAAGTCCGGCGTCGGTGATCTCGAGGTCGACTCCGACGAGGAGTGCATCGAGTCGATTAGGCAGTACCTGTCGTTCATGCCGTCCAACTGCGAGCAGGCGCCGCCGAGGCGGGCGGTGAGCGACCCGATCGACCGCGCCGACGAGGAGCTGCTCGACGTGCTCCCCGCCTCCAACCGCCAGCCCTACGACATGTACGAGGTCATCCGGCGGATCGTCGACGACGGCCAGCACTTCGACCTGAAGGGACGCTGGGCGCGCACGATCATCACCTGCCTGGCCCGCTTCGGCGGCCGACCGACCGGCATCGTGGCCAACCAGCCCAAGCAGCTCGGCGGCATCCTCGACAACGACTCGGCCGACAAGGCGGCGCGCTTCATCAACCTCTGCAACGCCTATTCCATCCCGCTGCTGTTCCTCATGGACGTGCCCGGCTTCATGGTCGGCACGAAGGTCGAGGAGGCCGGGATCATCCGCCACGGCGCCAAGATGCTGCACGCCGTCGCCAACGCGACGGTGCCGAAGGTGACGGTCATCACGCGCAAGGCCTACGGCGCCGGCTACTACGTCATGTGCGGGCGCGCCTACGAGCCGGACCTGATCGTCGCCTGGCCGACCGCGGAGATCAGCGTCATGGGCGCCGAGGGCGCCGTCGAGATCGTGTTCCGCAAGCAGGTCGAGGAGGCCGAGGACCCGGCGGCCAAGCGGGCCGAGCTGATCGACACCTATCGCCAGATCATCGACGTCTACATCGCCGCCGGCAACGACCTCATCGACGACGTCATCGACCCGCGCGAGACGCGCCCGGTCATCTGCCGGGCGCTCGAGATGGCCGAGGGCAAGCGGGTCGAGCGCCCGCACAAGCGCAGCGCGATCGTGCCGGTCTGAACCGATGGTCCCCCTTTTGCAAAAGGAGAATCGATGAGCCTCGACGACCCGGCGGTCATCACCTGTTCGATCTCCGGCGCGGTCGCCAATCGCGACCAGTGCCCGGCGATCCCCTACACCCCGGCCGAGTACGCGGCCGAGGCGCGCCGGATCGTCGACGAGGGCGGCGTGCACATCCACATCCACGCGCGGCGGCCCGACGGCACCCCCAGCTATGAGATCGAGGACTTCGCCGCCATCACCGAGGCGATCCGCGGTGAGATCGGCGACGCGGCGATCATCAACTTCTCCACGGGCACGATCGGCGTGCCGGTTGCGAAGCGCATCGCCTACCTGCGCGCGATGCGTCCGGAGGTGGCGGCGCTGAACATGGGCTCGATGAACTACGCCAAGTACTCCGCCAAGCGCAAGGCGTTCGTGTTCCAGATGGTGTTCGCCAACCCGTTCGACGAGATCATCGAGCTGCTGGAGGCGATGAACGAGCTCGAGATCAAGCCCGAGCACGAGTGCTTCGACCTCGGTCACGTCGGGTCGCTCGCGCCGCTCATCGACATGGGCGTCCTGCACCCGCCGCTGCACGTCGACTGCGTCATGGGCGTCACCGGCGGGATCCCGCCGACGGCGCGCAATCTCGCCGCCATGGCGGACAACCTTCCGCCCGGGTCGCACTGGGGCGTCATCGGGATCTCGCGCCAGCAGTGGATGCTCGTCGCCGCGGCGCTCACGCTCGGCGGCTCGATCCGCGTCGGCCTCGAGGACAACTTCTACCTGCCCGACGGCACGATGGCCCGCTCCAACGGCGATCTCATCGCGAAGGCGCGCCAGCTGTGCGAGGACATCGGGCGGCGCCCGGCCACGGCGGCCGAGGCCCGCGCGCTCATCGGCGTGCGCTCGCCGGACCCCGTGAGCGCGCCATGACGCCCCTGCCGCTACAGGGTGTGCGCGTTCTCGATCTGTCGCGGCTGCTGCCGGGCGGGTTCTGCTCGCAGATGCTCGCGGACTTCGGCGCCGACGTCGTCAAGGTCGAGGACACGGGCATGGGCGACTACGTGCGCTGGGCTCCGCCGCAGTACGAGGGCGTCGAGCGCAGCGCCGCGTCGGCTCTGTTCCTGGCGCTGAACCGCAACAAGCGCTCGATCCGCATCGACCTCAAGCAGCCGGAGGGGCGCGAGGTGCTGCGCCGCCTCGTGCGCGACTCCGACGTCCTGCTCGAGTCCTTCCGGCCCGGAGTGCTCGAGCGGCTCGGCGTCGGCTACGACACGCTGCGCGAGGAGAATCGCGGGCTCGTGTATTGCGCGATCAGCGGGTACGGGCAGAACGGGCCACTGCGCGACCGCTCGGGGCACGACATGAACTACCTCGGTCTCGTCGGCCTGCTCGGCCTGAGCGGTGACGGCGACGGACCGCCCGTGCAGGCGGCCGGCCAGATCGCCGACATCGGCGGCGGGGCGCTGATGGCCGCCTTCGGGATTCTCGCGGCGCTGCGCGAGCGCGACGGCGCGCCCGGACGGCCGGGATCGGGGGAGGGGCAGTTCGTCGACGTCTCGATGGCCGACGGCGCGCTGTCGTGGCTGGCGCTCGTCGCTGGCCGCGCGCTCGCCGAGGGCGGCGCGCCTCGGCGCGGCGAGCTCGAGCTCGCCGGCTCGCTCATCTGCTACCGCCCCTACCAATGCGCCGACGGCTGGGTGACCCTCGGGGCTCTGGAGCCGAAGTTCTGGCAGGCCTGGTGTCGCGGGGTCGGCCGCGAGGACCTCATCGAGCGCCAGTTCGAGCGGCCGGGCTCGGAGGCGCACGTGCAGGCGCAGGCCGTCTTCATGGAGCGCACGCGCGCCCAGTGGCAGGCGTTCGCGGCCGATCACGACTGCTGCCTGGAACCGGTGCTCGAGCTCGACGAAGCGCTCGCCTCCGAGCTCGTGCGCGAGCGCGAGATGGTCGTCGAGCTGCCTCAGCCAGGCGCACGCGCGCCGGTGCGCCAGCTCGGCGTGCCGGTGAAGCTCTCGCGCACGCCGGGTGATCCCGCCCGGCGTCCGGGCCCCGGCCTCGGCGAGCACACGGCCGAGCTGCTGCGCGAGAGCGGATACGCGGGCGAGGAGATCGACGCGCTCCACGAGAGCGGGGCGGTGGCCGGGCCGAACGCCGAAGTCGCGGGTAGCTTCCTGGCATGAGCCGTCGGACCCCGTTCGGGGCAGGGGCCGGCGCACCGGTCGCCGAGGAGGTCGCCGGGACGCCCCCGCCCGACGGCTACCTGAAGATGGGCGAGCTCGCCGAGCAGTCGGGGGTGAGCGCCGGGACGATCAAGCACTACCTGCGCGAGGGCCTCCTCGGCAACGGCGACGGGATCGTCAAGACGAGCCGCAACATGGCGTACTACCCGCCGGACTTCGTGCAGCGCATCCTGCTCATCAAGCGCCTGCAGGAGGACCGCTTCATGCCGCTACGCGTCATCCGGCGCGTCATCGAGGACGATCCGGCTCGCGTGGAGGCGCTCATCGAGCTCGAGGACCGCATCGTCGAGCGGGCGCTCGCCGCGCAGGAGCATCGCCGCGTGTCGGCGAGCGAGCTGCGCGAGCGCTACGCGATCCCCGAGAACGTCCTGGCCCGGCTCGTCGACCTCGGCATCCTCACGCCGACGCGGCGGGGATATGACGCCGACGACGTGAAGATCATCGAGGCGATCAGCCGCTTTCGCGCCGGGGGGTACGATGAGGCGCTCGGGTTCACGGTCTACGACACGCTGCGCTACCGTGAGGCGCTGGAGCCGCTCGTGGCCGAGGAGGTGCACGCGCTGCTCGGTCGGCTGGCCGGTGAGGTCGATGTCGAGCGCGCGGTGTCGATCATCGCCGCCGGAGCCGAGCCGCTGCGCGAGCTCATCGGAGCGATGCACTCCAAGTTGTTGCTGGCCGAGCTGCGCCGCCAGCGTGGGCGCTGACGCCCGTCGGGTCGGTATGCTTGGAAGTCACCCATTGACTGACCAGTCAATCGATTCGAGGGAGGACTCGGTGAGCATGGGAGGAACATCGATCCTGCGCGCGGGCGCCGTGCAGTTGAACTCGACCGCCGACCGATCGGTGAACCTGCGCGCCGCCGATCGCCACACACGCGCGGCGGCCGCGGACGGGGCGACGCTCGTCGTCCTGCCCGAGAAGTGGGCGGTGCTCGGCGGCGAGGCCGATCTGCTCGCCGGCGCCGAGGGGCTCGACGGCCCGTCGATCGCCTGGGCGCGAGCGATCGCGCGCGAGCTGTCGATCGACCTGATCGCCGGTTCGATCGTCGAGCGCGTGGCCGGCACCGAGCGACTGGCCAACGCCAGCGTGCACGTGTCGCCCGACGGCGACGTGCGCGCCGTGTATCGCAAGATCCACATGTTCGACGTCGAGGTCGACGGCATCGAGTATCACGAGTCGGCGCTCGAGCAGCCCGGCGAGGAGATCGTGCTGAGCGAGACCGCCGATGGCGTGTCGGTCGGGCTGACCGTGTGCTACGACCTGCGCTTCCCCGAGCTGTACCGGATTCTCGCCGTGAGCGGAGCGCTCGTGCTGACGGTCCCGGCCGCGTTCACGCTCACCACCACCCGCGACCACTGGGCGACGCTGCTGCGCGCCCGCGCGATCGAGAACGAGGCGTTCGTGATCGCCGCCAACCAGACCGGGACCGACGGCGCCGGCCGCCGGGCCGGCGGGCGCTCGGCGATCGTCGATCCCTGGGGCATCGTGCTCGCGCAGGCCGGCGATCGCGAGGGCCACATCGTCGCCGACCTCGACTTCGACAACCAGCGCGAGATCCGCCGGCGCCTGCCCTCGCTGGCCAACCGCCGGCCGCAGGCCTACCGCTGGCCCGACGCCGGCGTGGAGGCCGTGCGCTGATGGAGCGCGACCGCACCCCGCGCAGCCAGGCCGCGCACGACAAGCGCCGGCTCATCCTCGACGCCGCTGTGCGGGTGTTCGCCCGCCAGGGCTTCCACGCCTGCCGCGTCGCCGACATCGCCGACGAGGCCGGCGTCGCCTACGGCCTCGTCTATCACTACTTCGCCTCCAAGGATGAGGTCCTCGACACGCTGTTCCTCGAGCGCTGGGATGTGATGCTCGAGCTCATCCGCGACGTCGACACCCGCGATATCGGCGCGCGCGAGAAGCTGTACGCGATCGCCTCGTTCATCGTCGACAGCTACCGCCACGATCCCGACCTCATGAAGGTGATCATCGTCGAGGTGACCCGTGCGGCCAACTCGTTCGGCCAGAAGCACATCGCGAAGATCGCCGAGGCCTACGACATGATCGCCGAGATCGTCACGAAGGCGCAGAACGCCGGCGTGTTCAAGCCCCAGATCAGCGCGCGCTTCGCCGCGATGTCGTTCTACGGGGCGATCGAGCAGGTTCTGACCGGCTGGATCTTCGGGCTGCTGCCGAGCGAGGACGAGGACTTCGAGATCGCCAAGGGGATGGTCGTCGAGACCGTCTGCGGCGGTCTCGACGTGGCCGCCGCGGACGACGTCGCGGTCGGCTAGCCCCGTCGCACGCCTTGGCACTATCTGATTGACTGCGGCCCCAATGGAGAACGAGATCGTCAAGCGCCTCGCCTGGTCGGGGTTGCTCGCCGGCGTGGCCGCCCTCGCGAACGTCGCGGCGCATCGAGTGGCTACGCAGATCTGGCGGCGGTTGATGGGCGAGGAGCCGCCGGAGTGAGCGCCCCGACGCCTGCGCCGACTCCGCCATACGCCGGCCCCGCCACCCCGGCGACCGTAACGCCCGCCCCGTCCGGGCTGCTCGGGGAGCACCCGGAGCTGCTCGCCGCCGGCGCGTTCGCGGGCGGGCTGCTGTTCGCGACGCTGCTCAAGCGCCTTGGCTGATCCGACCACCGATCAGCAGAACCTGGCCGCTGCCATCGGTGAGGTCTCCGAGCGCGTATCGCTGCTCGTACGCGAGGAGATCGAGCTCGCCAAGGCCGAGGTCATGACGAAGATGAAGCGGATCGGCGTCGGCGTCGGCGTCGGCGTCGCGGCCGGGCTCTTCCTCGTGCTCGCCCTCCTGTACGGGCTCAACGGCTTCGCCTGGCTGCTGTGGAACATCCTGCCCACGGGCCGCGGTCCGAACTTCTACTGGGGGTTCTTCGCGCTGGCGCTCATCCTCATCCTGCTCGGCGTGATCGCCGGCGCGCTCGCCTACCGCGTGCTGCGCACGAGCAGCCCGCCCGCCCCGACGATGGCGATCGACGAGGCGCGCAAGATCCGTGAGACGGTCGAGTCGCGCGCGGAGGGCGTGCGCTGATGGCGGCGCAACGCAGCCCGGAGGAGATCCGGCGCTCGATCGAGTCCAACCGCGCCGAGCTCGCGGTGTCGATCGACCGCCTGCGGGGGGAGGTCGTCGCGCTCACCGACTGGCGCGGGCAGCTGCGGGCGCACCAGCGTGAGGTGCTCGTCGGCGCCGCCGTCGCCGGTTTCGTCATCGGCGGCGGGATCGCCGCCTTCGGCGGGTTGTTCCGTCGCCGCCGCTGAGCGCACGGCCGGGCTCAGGGCAGCGGCAGCGCCGGCACGAGCGAGCGCGGGACGCCGCCGACCCCGAGCAGGCCGGGACCCGTATAGGTGCCGATGACCGGCCCGACCTCGGAGACGAAGATCGGTTCTGAGCCGTAGATCTCCCGGCCCCGCTCGACGAGCCGCTGCGCCTTCTCGGGCGACTGCGAGTGCTGCACGACCCAGCCGTCCGAGCCGTCGCGCTCGCGCTCGCGCATGTACTCGACGAGCCGATCGAACGCGCGTCCGGCGGTGCGCACGCGCTCCACGGGCGTGATCTCGCGCTCGAGCGAGAGGATCGGCTTGATCTTCAGCGCACCGCCGAGCCACGCCTGCGCGGCGCCGATGCGCCCGCCGCGACGCAGATACTCGAGGGTGTCGATCGCGAACCAGATCTTGAGTGAGCGGCGGGCCTCCCGCACGTGCGCGGCGACGGTCGCGAGATCGGCCCCTTCGGCGGCCGCGCGCGCGGCGGCGAGCACGATGCAGCCGAGCCCGCCGCAGGCGGTCTCGCCATCGATCACCTCGATGCGCTCGCTCGTTCCCTGCTCGCGGAGCACCTCGCGGGCCTGGCGGGCCGCCTCGGCGGTGCCGGAGATGCCGCCGGCCAGGTGCACCGAGACGATGTCCTGCCCGGCCGCGAGCAGCGGCTCCCAGACGGCCAGGAAGTCGCCGATCGACGGCTGCGATGTCGTCGGCAGCTCGCGCATGTCGGCGAGCTCGCGGTAGAAGCCGTCGTAGGAGTCCATGTCGGTCTCGCGCTGCTGGCCGCCGCGGACGGTCACGTACAGGCTCACCTGGCGGATGCCGAAGTGCTCGGTGAGCGCGCGCGGGAGGTAGCTGGTCGAATCCGTGACGACGGCGACGCCGGGCATCGCCGCGGCACCCTATCGCAGTGGCTGTTGCCTCCCCGCCGCGCGCAATACACTCGCGCCGTGTCGAGGACTCTCGTGACCGGTGCGACCGGGTTCGTCGGTTCCCACGTCGCGCGCCTGCTTGCGGCACGCGGGGACGACCTGCGTGTGACCGTGCGCCCGCAGAGCCGCCTCGACAACCTCGACTTCGACCACGAGCTCGTGCAGTGCGACATCCTCGATCGCCGCGCGGTGCGCCGGGCGATGCGCGGCGCCAACCGGGTGTTTCACACGGCGGGCATGACGAGCCTGCGCGCGCGGGCCGACGTCATGATGCGCGTCAACGTCGAGGGCACGCGCATCGTGCTCGAGGAGGCGCTGCGCGCGGGCGTCGAGCGAGTCGTCTACACGTCCTCGATCGCGGCGATCGGGCCGGCCCGACGCGGGACGACGGCGGACGAGACGCAGACCTTTCCGGTCGCCGCGAACACGATCCCCTACGTGCAGACCAAGCGCCAGGCCGAGCAAGAGGTGATGCGCCTCGTCGCCGACGGGCTGCCGGCGGTGATCGTCAACCCGGCCCACGTGTTCGGCGCCGGGGACCTGCACCGCTCCTCGACGGAGATCGTGCGCCGCTTCCTGCGTCGCGAGATCCCCGTCTATGTGGACGGAGCACTGAATATCGTCGACGCCGAAGACGTCGCGCAGGGACACCTGCTGGCCGACGAGCGCGGCGAGGTCGGCGAGCGCTACATCCTCGGCAATCGCAACTTCACGCTCGACCGTCTGTTCGCCGATCTCGGCCGCCTCTCGGGCGTCGATCCGCCCGAGCTGAAGATGCCGCTGTCGGCTGCACTGGCGCTCGCCGACCTCGGCGCCCGGGTGTGGGCGCAGCCTCCGGCGACGCCGATCGAGGTGCGAGCGGCGAGCATGTGGTGGGCGTTTCGGAGCACGAAGGCCAAGCGGGAGCTCGGCTATCGCCCCGCTCATCACGAGGACACGCTGCAGACGACGATCGACTGGTACCGGGCCGCGGAGCCCGCCGCGCTCGCACCCCCGGGCTCGCACCAGCCGCTACCGCTGCGCGTCGCCGGCTTCGCGATGCGCCAGGTCGAGGGAGCGCTCGAGCGCCTGCGCGTGTAATCGCGCTCCGGCGAGCCGTCCGGCGCTCAGCCGAGGCGGTTCTCGATCTGGTGAAGCCCGTTGGCGCCGTTCACCGGCGCGGGCTCTGGCGCGGGAACGGGAGCGGCGTCCCCCGAGATGTGCAGCGCGAGGACCTCGGCGAGCTCGCCGGACTCGTACATCTCGGTCACGATGTCGCAGCCACCGACGAGCTCGCCGTCCACGAACAGCTGCGGGATCGTCGGCCAGTTCGACAGCGCCGAGAGCTCCTGGCGGATGCGCGGGTCGGGCAGGATGTCGACCGCGGCGAACGGGGCGTCGAGCGACTGCAGCGCGGCCACGGTCCGCGCGGAGAAGCCGCACGCGGGCGCCTCCGGTGACCCCTTCATGAACAGGATGACGGCGTGCTCGGCGATCGCCTGCTCGATCGCCTCACGGATGGGGTTCTGCTCGGTCATGACGCGCGGCTCCTCATTCGGGTCGTGTCTTGAGCGCAAGGGCGTGGATCGGACCGCCGATCTCCTCGGCGAACACCTCGTACACGAGGCGGTGCTGCTCGATGCGGCTGCGTCCGGCGAAGACGGCGGCGGTGACCGTCGCGCTGAAGTGGTCGCCCCCGCCGGTGGTGTCCTGTACGGCCGCCCGCGCACCGGGAATCCCGGCTTCGATGCGGCGCTGAAGATCCTCGGCGGTGGGCATGCCAGTCAAGCGTAGAAGGCCCGGACGGTCGGCCCAACCGGGCGTGATCGCCGGTGCGTCCGGTGCGCGCACGGCCTCGCTACACTTTGGAAAGTATTGCAGGCCGACCGAGCCCTGAGGGGCCGAAGGAGTGCAGGATGATCACGATCACCGACAAGGGCGCAGAGAAGGTCCGGGAGTTTCTCGCCGGTGCCAACGCCGACGTCTCCTCGGCGGGCCTGCGGGTCGCCGTGCGCGGCGGGGGCTGCTCGGGTTTTCAGTATCAGCTCGCCTTCGACGAGGTCGGCGCCGATGACCAGGTCTTCGAGGATCACGGCCTCAAGCTCCTGTGCGACCAGGCCAGCCTGCCGTTCGTGCGCGGCTCGGTGATCGACTACGAGGAGAGCCTTCAGGGCGCCGGCTTCAAGGTCAACAACCCGAACGTGGTGGCGGCCTGCGGCTGCGGCTCGTCGTTCCGGGTGGCCGAGGAGGAGCAGGTCTCAGCGGTCTGACGGGCGGCTCGCGCTCAGCGCGGGGCGCTCGGGGGTGGCGGCGGCGCGTCGATCGTGACGCCGAGGCCGCGCAGGCGGATCTGCCCGGACTGCGGGTAGTACACGCTGTCGCCCGCGACGCGGGTGCCGTAGACGAGGTAGGTGAGCCCCTCCTCGCCGGCCCGCAGCGCATGGGGCACGCCGGTCGACGGCGGGCGCGCGATGACGTCTCCGGTGCGCAGCGGGTGCTCCCCGTCGCCGAGCTCGAGCGTCCCCGCCCCGCCGAGCACGACGAACAGCTCCTCCTCGAGGGCGTGGCAGTGCGCCGGGGCGCCCGGGCTGCCGGGGGGCAGGCGCACGTGGTTGAGGCCCGCCCGCCGCGAGCCGGCGGCGCGCCCGAGCGCGCGAACTTCGGCGCCGCGCAGCGCGGTGGCCGGAGCGTTTGCCAGGGCGAGCACGTTCGCCGGTCTCGGGCCGGCCTCGGGCCGGGGCAGCGGGCCGGCGGCCGCCTCGGCGACGAAGGGATGTGGCCCGTCGAGCGGTACCCAGCGCGGTCCGGCCCACATCACCGCGGCCCGCGGAAGCCAGGTGATCGAGGTCTCGCTGCCGCTTGCGAAGGCGAGCAGCTCGAGCCCCCGCGGTCCGGCGAGGAACGTGTGCGCGGCCCCGCGCGGGCGGTGCACGATCGCGTCGAGTGGCGCGACCGGGCAGGCGGCGTCGTCCTGCCAGCTGAGCCCGTCGCCATCGAGCACGAGGAAGATCTCCTCCTCGTCGCCGTGGACGTGCACCGGCATCTGCCGGGCGCCGGGCGGAACCGAGTAGTGGCTGCAGCCGATCTGCGTCGCGCCGGCGGCGTGGGCCAGTCGTCGGCGCGCGAACGCGATGTCGCCGTGCGACACGGTGCGCTCGGGCACGTCGTCGCGATGGATGAGGGGCGGGGTGCTCACCGGATCCCGCGCAGGATACGGGCCTCGCTGCACCGGGTGCGACATCGTATGGTCCGTGCGCCCGCCGTCCGACGACCGTGCCGGTCACGGCCGCTCGCCTTCCGGGCGACGCGGGATGGCCGCGGTCGCGGCCGCGCTCCTCGTCGCCGCGCTCCTCGTCGTCGCGCTGAGCACCGGGGGGCGGTCGGCCCACCGCGCGCCCCGTATGGGCCCTACCGTGGCCGCTCCGCCGCGCGTGGCCATCGGCCTCACCGAGGCGAACGCCGACCTGCTGTGGAGCCCCGGCGCCGCCGCGGAGGTTCCGGCGGCGTTCGCGCCGTGGCGGGCCGCGCTCACCGCGCTGCGCCCGACCTACCTGCGCCTCGTGCTCGATTGGGCCAAGCTGCAGCCGGTCGCGAGCACCGCTGCGGTGCTCGACGCCCCGGTCGACGGCTGCCTGCGCGCGATCCCACCCTGCGGAGCGTATGAAGGGCTGCGCGACGAGCTGCGCGCGATCGCCTCCCAGCAGCGGGCGGGCGGCGGCTTCGTGCCGGTCATCGTCATCGACGGGGTCCCGGCATGGGCCGCTCGCGCGCCCGGGGGCTGCGAGCGACCGGGGACGACGTCGCTGTCGCGCCCGATCTCGCCGAGCGCCCTGAGCGGCTACCGCACGCTCATCCGGGCGATCCTCGCGCTCGGTCGCCAGGTCGGCGTGGCCCTGCCCTACTTCAGCCCGTGGAACGAGCCGAACCACCCCTACTTCATCAGCCCGCAACGCCTTCGCTGTTCGGTCGCCGCGCCGAGCGTGGCACCGGCGGTCTACGCGCAGCTCGCGCGCGCGATGGCGGCCGAGCTGGCGGTCGACGGCGGCGGGCCCCACATGGTCCTCGGCGAGCTGGCCGGGTTCACGACGTCGGGACCCCGCGACACGAGCATCGGCGAGTTCGTCGCCGACCTGCCGGCCGACGTCGTCTGTCTCGGCGCGATCTGGTCGGTGCATGCCTACGCCCGTCGCGGCGCGGCGACTCGGGCCGGCGGCCCGGTCGGCGCGCTCGAGTCTGCGCTCGATCGCCGCGGAGCCTGCGGCACGCGCGCGCGGATCTGGATCACGGAAACCGGCGCCGGGGCCCCCCACGCCGGCAACGCGCGGCCAGCGGGCACGGCCGATCCGGCCGCCGGCTGTCGCGCGCTCGCCGTCCAACTCGCCCGCTGGTACGGCGACCCGCGCGTCGGTGCGGTCTTCCAGTACACATTCCGCGAGGACGACCTGTTCCCGGTCGGCCTCGCTGACGCGGGTCTGACCAGGCTCTACCCCGCGTACTACCTGTGGCTCGCCTGGGCGCGGGTCGGGGCGCGCGTGCCGGCTGGGGGGCCGCCGCTCCCGGCTCAGTGCGCATAGGCTGCCCGCGATGCCGCTTCTCCCCGCCGCGTTTCGCTCCCGCGTGCCCGTTCGCCTGCGCGATGACGTGCGCCTGCGCGCGCTCGCCGTCGGTCTCGGCGTGATCCCCCCGCGGACCATGCACTCCGACGAGGACGCGGCGGTCCTGCTGCGCGCGGCCGACGGGGCAAGGCGGATCGTCGAGATCGGCGTGTACGAGGGGTCCTCGGCCGTCGCGCTCTGCCGCCTCCTCGGCCCCGGAGCCGAGCTGCATCTCGTCGATCCGTTCGGCCACCATCCGGACGCGCTCCCGAGCGGCTGGGGAGCGACCGAGTGGGCGACGCGTCGCGCCGTGGGGCGGGCCGCGCGACGCGGGACTGAGGTGCACTGGCATGTCGCCCTCTCCGAGCGGGTCGCCGCCGGCTGGAGCGGCGAGGTCGACCTCGTGTTCATCGACGGCGATCACAGCGAGCACGGCGTCGAGCTCGACTGGAACGCCTGGCGGCCGTTCGTCGCGGTCGGAGGGCGCGTCGTGTTCCACGACGCTCGCGCCGATCAGGTCGGCGGCCGCGGGCTGCCCGGCCCGACTGCCGTCGTCGCCCGGTTCATCCGCTCCGGCGCAAGCCCCGGCTGGGAGATCGACGACGAGGCCGACCGCACCGTTGCCGTACGCCGTGAGCGCTAGACGGGGGCGCTCGAGCCGGCGAAGGCGAAGAACCACACGACGAACGCGCAGACCGCGAACGCAACGGTCACGATCATCACGCGATCGAGCACCGTGAGGGTGACCCCGCGCGTACGCCCGTCGCGCATGCTGCGCAGCCAGGCATTGCGGATCTCCCGGCGGGCCGCGACCCCCATGACGCGCGTGTAGCGGCCGTTGAGCCGGACGAGCAGCTTGTAGTCGGCAACGACCGAGACGGCCAGTCCGACGATCACGACGACGTAGGGCACGAGCGAGGGCTGCGAGCTGTCGCTGACGTGCGAGCCGAGCCACAGCCAGCCGAGTGGGAAGCCGACCCAGAGCATGAGGCTGCCGATGAGCATCGCCAGCACGAGCGCGCCGCCCTGGAGGTACGTTCCGAGGGTTCGCCGCGGCGCCGGGGGCGAGTCGGTGGTCATCGCCCGATCCCGCTATCTCGCGGGCAGTGCCTCCGCAGGCAGCGGCTCGCCGTCGAGCGCGCCGAGCGCGCGTTGCAGCGAGCTGGCGATGCACGTGAAGCTCGGCGTGTCGCGCACCGTGTAGGCGGAGGCCTCGGTTCCGCGCAGGCGCTGCACGAGATCGAGGAAGGTGGCGACGTCGTCGGTGTCGAAGGCCACGATGAACTCCTGGTCGTCGAGTCCGAACGAGTACGTCGTGTGGTTGTCGACGCCCGGGTATTCGCGCCCGACCGCGATGTGGCCCTGCATGATCCGCCAGCGCTCCTCGGCGGGCAGCGCGTACCACTGCCGCGACTTCACGAACGGGTAGACGAAGACGTACTTGCCGCGGAACGCGCGCGGCTTGGTCCGCAACTCGTCGGAGTACTCCGACGACTTGCGCAGGCCGAGGAACGAGTAGGGGATGTCGGCCCACTTCATCAGCCCGCTCTGGTTGAGCACGACGTGGAACTCGTGGATGCGCTCGAGGTTCTCGGCCTCGGCGATGAGCAGCAGCTCGACGTCCCCGCGGGTACCGACGAGCGACAGCGTCTGCAGCAGGTGGCCGTCGGCGAAGTCGTCGCAGGCCGCGATGAACTCGAGCTTGTGCTGGGTCCGCTCGTCGGCGTCGAGCCGCCGCCAGGCCGGGTCGACCTTCAGGAACGTGTACTTGACGAAATGGCGCTCGGGCATAGGACAAAGGGCAACCGCGACCCAGGCGCGCCGCCGACTCGATTATATGTGGCGTCCGGCGCGGTCCCGCGCGCCTGGCCGGACGGTCGCCCTCCGGCGGACGCTCGAGCTGCGCGGGGGGATAGAGTGAGGGCGTGCGGATCGCGATGGTCTCGCCCTACTCGTGGACTTACCCGGGCGGCGTCACTCGGCACATCGAGTCGCTGTGCCGCCAGCTGCGGGTCGGCGGCCACGAGGTGCGCGTGCTGGCGCCCTTCGATCCCGACGATCGGCTGTCCGCACGGCTGCATCGCGGGGCTCGTCCGCAGCCGCGCCCGATGCCCGAGGACTTCGTCTCGCTCGGGCGCACGGTCGGCTTCCCGATGAACGGCGCGGTCTCGAACGTCGCCGTGTCGGCCGGGGCCGTCATCGCGCTGCGCGAGGAGTTGCGCACCGGCGGCTACGACGTCGTGCACCTGCAGGAGCCCTACGCACCGGTCGCGTGCTGGGATGCGCTCGGCGTCGCCCAGACGCCGCTTGTCGGCACCTACCACACGTATTCGACGAACCGGTTCTCGAACGGGGTCGCCGAGCTCCTCGGTGCTCGGCGGCGCATGAACCGGCTGCACGTGCGCATCGCGGTCTCCGAGGCCGCGGCCTGGACGGCCCGGCGCTTCTTCGGCGGGCGCTACCAGATCATTCCGAACGGCGTCGATCTGCTCGACGCCGGATTGCCGGTGGTGTCGGCGCGTGGACCGGCCGGGGCCGAGCGCCCGCTGCGGATCGTGTTCGTCGGTCAGGCGGTCGAGCGCAAGGGCCTTCCCGTTCTGCTGCGAGCGTTCGAGGCGCTGCGCGATCACGTCCCGGCCGAGCTGACGCTCGTCGGCGCCGCGCCGGACGAGGTGGCCAACCTGATGCTCGACGATCGCGATGTGCGAGTGCTCGGCAAGGTGTCCGAAGCGGACAAGCTCGTCGAGCTACGCCGCGCGGACGTCCTCTGTGCCCCGTCGCTGCACGGCGAGAGCTTCGGGATGGTCCTCACCGAGGCGTTCGCCGCCGGCACGCCGGTCGTCGCCTCCGACATCCCCGGCTACCGCGACGTC
Source organism: uncultured Solirubrobacterales bacterium (assembly GCA_963819075.1). Classification (GTDB taxonomy): domain Bacteria; phylum Actinomycetota; class Thermoleophilia; order Solirubrobacterales; family Solirubrobacteraceae; genus CAVQBJ01. Next base: position 716,210 of record CAWFUP010000004.1, on the reverse strand, counting down.
GTGCGCGACGGCACGGACGGCCTGCTCGTGCCGCGTGGGGACCCGGTCGCCGTCGCCGCCGCGCTGCGCGGCCTCGCCTTCGACGAGCCCCGGCGCCTGGCCATGGCGACCGCTGCGCGCGAGCGAGCCGAGCGCTACGCCTGGCCGCGCGTCGCCGCCGAGGTGCTGGAGGCCTACGAGCAGGCGAGCTCGGTCATCGCCTCCGCTCCGGCGCTCACCCGCCTCGCCCTGCGCCATGGCCTGCGTCCGGCCGACCGGCTCTCTGCGGTGCCGGCGCAGCCGTTGCCGAGCCTCGAGCCGGCGCCGCAGGCCGGTGCCGCGGCGGGCGCCGCGCGGCGCCTGCTGCGCCGCGGCGCGCTCGTCGGCGCGAGCGTGGCGGTGGGCGCGGTCGGTCTCATCGGGGTGCAGCGCGCCGGATTGCCGCAGATCGCCGCCTCACTGCTCGCCTCGCGTCCGAGCTTCCTGCTCGTCGGCCTCGGCCTCATGTGTGCGGCCATGGTCGCCCGCGGCGTGGCCTGGCATCTCATCCTGCGCGCAGCGCCGGGCACGAGCCACGCCCGGCTGCGGGACGCCTGGCAGGGGACGTTCATCGGCGTGCTCATGTCGGCCACCCTGCCGGCCCGGCTCGGCGAGTCATCGCGCGCCGTGATCGTGGCGCGGCGGCTCGGCCGAGCGCGCGAGACACTCCCGGCGGTCGCCGGCACGATCGTCTCGCAGGCGCTGATGAACCTGCTGGCGCTCGGCATCCTCGGCGCCGTGATGTTCTCGAGCGTCGACCACCTGCTCGACGGCCATCACCGCCCGCTGCTGGCGATTGCCGTGGCACCCGCGGTCGCCCTGCTGGCGATCGTCATCGGTCCGGCGCTCGCGCCTGGCGCGGCGGCATCGCGGCGCGCGCGCGTCGCGGTGCTGACGGGTCGGCTGCGCAGCGGCGCCCGCCGCCTCGCCGACGGTGCGCAGATCGTGCGGCGGCCGCGCGTCGCCGCCGCCGCGACGCTCGTCCAGCTCGGCGCCTGGGGGATGCAGTGGATGTCGTGCTACTGCCTGCTGCTCGCGCTTGGCCTCGGTCCTCGCGCCGGCCTCGGGGCGGCGGCGGGCGTCCTCTTCGCGGTCAACGCCACGGCCGTGATCCCGGCGACGCCCTCGAACGTCGGCGTCTTCCAAGCGGCCTGCATCGTCGTGCTCCACGGCGCCTTCCACGTGGCGCTCCCCGCCGCGCTCGCGTACGGGATCGTCCTGCAGGCGGTCGAGATCATCACGGCGCTCACGATGGGAACGCCGGCGCTCGCCTACGAGGGGCTGTCGTGGCGCGACGTGCGTCAGCGCACGATGCACGCCACGCCGGTGACGCTCCAGCCACTCGGCGCCGACGGCGCCGGCGCCGTGGCGGGTGTCCGCCCCGAATGGGGTGCCAAGCCCTGAGCCCCGCCGAGGTGGCGTCGACCGCGCCGGCGTGGGTCTACCTTCTGCGCTGCGGCGATGGCTCGCTGTACACGGGGTGGACGGTCGATCTCGCTCGCCGCCTGGCCAGTCACCAGGCTGGGACCGCGAGCCGCTACACCACCAGTCGCCGCCCGGTGACGCTCGCACTCGCGCTGCCGATGCCCGACCGCTCGAGCGCGCGTCGCGAGGAGGCACGGATCAAGCGGCTCGACCGGGCCCACAAGCTCGCGCTCATCGCCACGCACGCGGCGGTATAGGCGACCGGGCTCGCTACGCCGTCTCGGCCAGCGCCGGCGCGTCCTCGCCCTCGATCGCGTCGCCCTCGGGTGGGTCGAGGTCGGGGAGCGCGTCGCCAATCGTGGCCCCGTCGAGGCGACTCGGGTCGCGATCGGTGCCGGCGATCACGTCGTCAGGGGCGAAGTCCTTCAGCAGCCGCCCGCTCTTCATCGCGAAGTAGATCGCCTGCGGGTGGTGGCTGACGATGGCCACGGTCGACTGCTCGGGCTCGATGGCAAAGCCGCCGGACAGGTGCAGACCGATCGCGGGGGCGTCGAGCAGCTCGAACAGCTTCGTGTGCTCGGACTGGTCGGGGCACGCGCCGTAGCCCCACGACCAGCGGCGTCCCTGATCGGGCGCGATCTGCAGGTCAGAGCGCACCCGGGCATGCAGCCACTCGGCCAGGCCCTCGGCGGTCTGCACGCCGAGCCCGTGCACGAACAGCTGCTCGGCGAACTCACCGTCCGCCTCGAGCTGCTTCATGAGCGTAGTGACCTCGTCGCCGGCGGTGACGGCCTGGAACGCGACGACGTCGAGCTCGCCGGAGTCGCGCGGACGGTAGAAGTCGGCGAGGCAGATGCGATCGTGCGCCGGCTGGCGCGGGAAGACGAAGCGCTGCAGGACGCGCTCGTGGTCGCCGGGGTCGAGCACGACGACCTCGTTGCCCTCGGAGTAGCAGGGGAAGTAGCCGAGCAGCGCGCGCGGATGCAGGTAGGTCTGCTCGCGCCACATGCGCTCCAGGCGCGGCAGGAAGTCCTCGGAGATGAGCGTGCGCCAGGCCTCGCCCTTGACGCCGCGCCCGCCCCAGTGCAGCTTGAACAGCACGTGGGTGTCGAGGTGGGGGTAGACCTCGTCGAGGTCTACCTCGATCTCGCGTACGCCCCAGAACGGCGGCGTCGGCACGGGCACGTCGACGCGGGCCGGGGAGCGGACGCTGTCGTCGTCGGTGCGCAGCGGCTCGGGCTCGGGGCCCTGCTGGCGGAGGCGTGTGGCGGCTTCGCGGGTTCGAGTCACGAGCGCGTCGCGCGCCTTGTCATCGATCAGCTCATCCATGCGTGCGAGTCCCTCGAAGGCGTCCTTGCAGTAGTAGACGCCGGGCTCGTAGACCTCGTCGGATTCGCGGCCCTTCGGGTACAGGACGCGCAGGCCGAAATCGCGGTTGATGGCCGCGCCGCCGATGAGCACCGGGAAGGACAGCTCCCGCTCGTGCAGCTCCTGGATGCACAGCGGCATCTGCTTGGAGGTCGACACGAGCAGGGCCGACAGCCCGATCGCCGTCGCGTCGTGCTCGACGGCGGCGTCGAGGATCGTCCCGATCGGAACCTGCTTGCCGAGGTCGACGACGGTGTAACCGTTGTTGGTGAGGATCGTGTTGACGAGCGACTTGCCGATGTCGTGCACGTCGCCGAACACGGTGGCGATCACGACGGTGCCCTTCGTGTAGCCCTCGATACGGTCGAGGTAGTTCTCCAGGCGCGCCACGGCGCGCTTCATCACCTCGGCCGACTGCAGCACGAAGGGGAGGATGAGCTCGCCGGCGCCGAACTTGTCCCCGACCTCCTTCATCGCGGGCAGCAGCACCTCGTTCAGGGTGGGGACCGCGCCGATCTTCTCCACGCTGCGGTCGATCCAATCCTCCACGCCCTCCTTGCGCCGGCGCAGGATGTGGAAGTGCAGGGCCTCCTCGGGCTCCATGCCCTCGGTGGGGTCGGCCGCGCCCTGGACCTCCTCCTCGCCCTTGGACTCGAAGTGCGCGATGAAGCGCTCGAGCGCGTCCTCGCGGCGGTTGAACACGAGGTCGTCGGCGAGCTCGCGTTCCTCGTCGGAGATCTCGCCGTAGGGCGTGATGTGGTTCGGATTGACCATCGCGAGGTCCAGGCCGGCCTCGACGCAGTGGTGCAGGAAGACCGAGTTGAGCACCGCGCGGGCGCCCGGGGAGACGCCGAAGGAGACGTTGGAGACGCCGAGCGAGGTCTTGACGCCGGGGATCTCGGCCTTGATGCGGCGGATGCCCTCGATCGTCTCGACGGCCGACGGGCGCCACTCCTCGTCGCCGGTGGTCAGCGTGAACGTGAGCGCGTCGAAGATGAGCACCTCGGGGTCCAGGCCGTGCTCGCCGCAGGCCAGGTCACGGATGCGCGTGGCGATCTCGACCTTGCGCTCGGCCGTCTTGGCCATGCCGACCTCGTCGATGGTCAGCGCGATCACGGCGGCGCCGTGCTGCTGGGCCAGTGGCACGACGACGTCGAGCTTGTCGCGGCCGGCCTCGAGGTTGACCGAGTTGACGATCGCGCGTCCGGGGATCTGCTCGAGCGCGATGCGAATGACCTCGGGCTCGGTCGAGTCGATCTGGATCGGCGCCGGCTGGGTGAGCGAGACGGCCTTGGCCACGAGGCGCATCTGCTCGTCCTCGTCCTGGCGTTCGGTGAGCGCGACGCAGAGGTCGAGGACGTGGGCGCCGCCGGTGACCTGGTCCTCGGCGATCTGCACGAGGCCGTCGTAGTCGTCGGCCAGCAACAGTTCCTTCGCCTTGCGCGAGCCCTGCGAGTTGACGCGCTCGCCGACCATCGTCGGACGCGGCTCCTGCACGAGCGGCGTGGCGGCGATCATCGAGGAGAGGTGCGGGGGGCGGCGGGCCGGTCGCGGAGCCACCGCGAGACCGCGGACGGCATCGGCGATCGCGCGGATGTGGGCCGGGGAGGTGCCGCAGCAGCCGCCGACGATGCTCACGCCGTAGCGCTCGACGAACTCGGCCAGCGCGGCGGCCAGCGGCTCGGGCTCCTCGGGGAAGATCGTCTCGCCGTCAGGGCCCTGCAGCGGCAGTCCGGCGTTCGGGATGCAGCTGATCGGCAGCGACGAGAACTCGCCGAGGAAGCGGATCGCATCGCGCATGTCTTCGGGTCCGGTCGAGCAGTTCAGCCCGATGGCGTCGACCCGCAGCGCCTCGAGCGTCGCGAGCACCGCCGAGATGTCGGTGCCGAGGAGCATCTTGCCGCCGTTGGGCAGCAGCGACACCTGCGTCTGGATCGGCAGCGTCCGCCCGGTGGCACCGAACGCCTCGCGACAGCCGAAGACGGCCGCCTTGACCTCGAGGATGTCCTGTGCGGTCTCGATGAGCAGCAGGTCGGCGCCGCCCTCGATGAGGCCCTGCGCCTGCTCGGTGAACACCTCGACGAGCTCATCGAAGCGGATCTGTCCGAGCGTCGGATCGTCGGAGGCGGGCAGGAAGCCCGTCGGGCCGATCGACCCGGCGACGAAGCGGTGCTCGCCCGCCGCCTTGCGGGCGATCTCGGCCGCCTTCACGTTGACCTCGAGCGTGTGGTCGGCGAGGCCCCACTCGCCGAGCTTCAGGCGCGAGGCCTGGAACGTGTCGGTCTCGACGACCTCGGCTCCGGCCTCGAGCATCGCGGTGTGGACGCCCTCGATCACGTCGGGGCGGTTGAGCACGAGCGCCTCGTGGCACTTGCCGGCAAGACCGCCGTAGTCCTCGGCCGTCAGCTCGTACTGCTCGAGCGTTGCGCCCATGCCGCCGTCGTAGACGACGACGCGGCGCCTGATGGCGTCGACGTAGTCCCGCATGGGGACCATGCTAGCAACCTTGACACGTGCGTGTCAGGGTCTGGGACGGGCCCCGCCGCACGACGCCGGCTCGCGCCGCCCGACCCCGCGGAGCGGGGTGTGCCGTCGGGATGGGGGGTGCACGTCCTTTCTATGAACTATTCGCAGAAAGGACGTGCACCCCCACCGAATCGGCCGCCGAACGAGCCGACTGGCGATCCCACCGGCCCGGCAACCACGGCGGGCGGCCCGTGGGCCGCCCGCCGCGTTTACCGGTACGCGCGCCGCGTGAGCGGCGCCCTGCGCTACTGCTACTTGATGAACAGCATCTCGGAGTACTTCGGGAGCGGCCAGAGATCGTCGGCGACCACCTTCTCGAGGCGGTCGGCCACGTCGCGGACGTCCTCCATCGCCGGGACGACCGTGTCGCGCATGTAGACCGCGTGCTTGAGGCCCTCGACGTCGGGGTGGTTCTCGTTGGCCTCGTCGAGCTTGTCGATCGCAAACACGAGCTCCTCGGCCAGCGCCGTCGTCGAGGACACGAGCGTCTCGAGGTCGGCGGACTTCAGCTCGTGGATGTAGCGCGCCGCCGCGGGCAGCAGCATCGTGCGGGCGATCGTGGCCGCCGTCTCGCCCTCGATGTTCAGCAGCGTCGAGTACTGCTCGGCCGCCACCTCGAAGCGCGACTCGAGCTCGCGCTTGGAGAGCACCTTGTACTTCTTGAACAACGCCACCGTGCCCTTGTCGATCATCGCGGGGAGGGCGTCCGGGGTCGTGCGGAGGTTGAGCAGGCCGCGCTTGGCCGCCTCGGCGTGCCAGGCCTCGTCGTAGTTGTCGCCGTTGAAGACGATCGCCTTGTTCTGCACGTAGCTGTCCTTGACGACCTTCGCGACCGCCTTCTCGAGGTCGCCCTTGGCGGTCTTCAGCGCTGCCTCGAGCTTGCCGGTGAGGTCCTCGACCGCCTCGGCGACGATCGTGTTGAGCACCGTGTTCGGCCACGCCGGCGACATGCTCGAGCCGAGCGCGCGGAACTCGAACTTGTTGCCGGTGAAGGCGAACGGGCTCGTGCGGTTGCGGTCGCCCGAGGCGAGCGGCAGCGGCGGGAGCACCGGCGTGCCGAGGCCCAGGAACGATCCCGGCTTGGACGGCTCGACCTTGCCCGCCTCGATCGCCTCGAAGATCCCCTCGAGTTCGGACCCGAGGAAGATCGAGATGATCGCCGGCGGTGCCTCGTTGGCGCCGAGACGGTGGTCCTGGCCCGCCGCCGCCACCGAGGCCCGCAGGAGCGCCTGGTGCTGGTTGACCGCCTGGATGACCGCGGCACAGAAGAACAGGAACTGCAGGTTCTCCGACGGCGTGTCGCCCGGCTCGAGCAGGTTCACGCCCTTGTCGGTGCCCATCGACCAGTTGTTGTGCTTGCCCGAGCCGTTGACGCGCGCGAATGGCTTCTCGTGCAGCAGGCACACGAGGCCGTAGCGCCGGGCCGTGTTCTGCATGATCTGCATCGTCAGCATCTGGTGGTCGCAGCCGACGTTCGTCCCCTCGAAGATCGGGGCGAGCTCGTACTGGTTGGGAGCGACCTCGTTGTGACGCGTCTTGACCGGCACGCCGAGCTTCTGCAGCTCGCGCTCGCACTCGAGCATGTAGGCCAGGACGCGCTCGGGGATCGAGCCGAAGTAGTGGTCGTCGAGCTCGTGACCCTTCGGGGGCTTGGCGCCGAACAGCGTGCGGCCCGTCGTGACGAGGTCGGGGCGCTCGAAGTAGTACTGCTCGTCGATGAGGAAGTACTCCTGCTCGGGGCCGACCGTGGTGAAGACGTGCACCGCCTCCTCGTCGCCGAGCAGCTTCAGCGCCGCGATGGCCGTGCGCGAGAGCGCATCCATCGAGCGCAGCAGCGGGATCTTGTGGTCGAGCGCCTCGCCGGTCCACGAGGTGAACGCGGTTGGAATGCACAGCAGCGCCCCGTTGGGGTTCTCGAGGATGAACGCCGGTGAGGTCGGGTCCCACGCCGTGTAACCCCGCGCCTCGAACGTGGCGCGGATGCCGCCGGTCGGGAAGCTCGACGCGTCGGGCTCTCCCTGGATGAGCTCCTTGCCGGAGAAGTCGGCGAGCGCGGTGCCGTCGCCGGCCGGGCCGTAGAACGAGTCGTGCTTCTCGGCCGTCATGTTGGTCAGCGGCTGGAACCAGTGCGTGTAGTGCGTCGCCCCCTTCTCCAGGGCCCAGTCTTTCATGGCGAGCGCGACGGCGTCGGCGAGCGTCGGATCGAGTGCGTCGCCGCGTTCGAGCGTCGCCATCAGCGCCTTGTAGGCGTGCTTGGGCAGGCGCTGGCGCTGAACGGCAGGGCTGAACACGTTCGTGCCGAAGATCTCATTCCCGGACACCGTGAGATCGGGAGCGCCGAGGGCGTGGCCGTTCACGGTCCACTGAGCGGCGGTGACGTTGTGCTGGCGAACTCTGGGGCTTGGCATGTGCGGGCTCGTTCCTCCTGGGAAGCGGTGACGGTCGTCGTGCCTATCGGGTCTCGCCGATCGTGGCTCCCGGACCCCGGCTTCGGTAGCCGACGGGGCCTGATAAGCGGGCCTGGCCAGGGAGTGAACGCGCACGTCCACTCCGTAGCAAGCGCATCGTATTCCCCTGCGCGAGGCCGGGCATGACGCCGTTGGCGAAACCGGCCGGGAGATCTTTCGACACGCGGCTAAAGACCGTGTCGGCCTCCTGCCCCACGATCCGTGGCGTCCCGAACGAGCTTCAGGGGTGTGACCCCTGGGAGGTGACCGGCCCGTTGCGCGCATCCGAGGCGTCCAAACCCGAACCGGGGGGTGAGCCCGTGGCACCGACCGAGCACCCCCCGGCGGGTGGGAACCCGCCGCGGCCCGCTGCCGCTGCGAGCGATCCCGCACCCACCAAGCGCGCCGGCGCGAAGGGCAAGCGCGCCGCGGGCGACGAGGCCGGGCGCGGCGTCGCGAGCGCCGCCGAGGGCGCTGGACCCCAGGAGCTGGCCGAGCGCCTGCGCAGCGTCCACCTGGAGATGGTCGAGGCGGTCCTCAGCGGCGAGGGGCTGCCGCGCGTCGCCGAGCTCGCCGGGCGAGCGATCGCAGCCCGCGTGGCCATCGCCGTGCCGCGCCTAGGTGTGGCGTGCGTGTGGCCGGAGCCCGAGGAGGCCGCCGACGTCGTCCTCTCCGAGCTCGAGCGCTACGTCGCCGACCGCGTACGCGACCGGCCCGCACAGCGGCCCGACCAGCTGCGCGAGGAGATCCCGATCTCCTCCGGCGACGAGCTCATCGGGGCGGTCGTGCGACTCGCCGACGGCGGCGGCCGCGACCGCGACGCCCTCGGCGGGCGCGAGCTGGAGTTCCTGCACCTCGCGGCCGTCGCCTCGCTCACCGAGGTCGCGGTCTTCGAGGCGCGCGAGGAGGTCGAGCAGAACCTGCGGGGCTCCTTCATGGAGGAGCTGCGGGCCCGTAACGACCTCGAGGGGAGCGAGATCGTGCGCCGCGCCGGACGGCTCGGCTGCGACCTCTCCCGTGGCACCGTCGTGCTCTGCGCCGAGCTGTCGAGCGAACGCCCCGGCCACCTCGTCGCCGTCATCGCCGGCGAATACCCGGGGGCGCTCGCGCAGCTGATGGACGCCGCACCCGGCCAGCCGGCTCGCATGTATGCGCTGCTGCCCGCCATCGACGCCGAGCGGCCGAGCGAGGCCACCCTCGCCGCCGCGCGCAAGCTCGCCGCGCGCCTCGGACGCCACGGACCCGTCGGGCTGTCGAGCTTCTACACCGACCCGGGCGAGGTCGGCCGGGCGATGCAGGAGGCCGAGCTCGTCGTCGACGTGCTGCGACAGTCCGACGGCCTCGGCGGGATCGACTCGCAGGACATCGGCACGGGGACCTACCGCCTGCTCTTCCGCGTGCTCGCCTCCCACCCCGAGGAGGTGCGCTCGTTCTACGAGGACACCGTCGCGCCGATCGTGCGCTACGACGACCAGTACCGCACGGACCTCGTCGGGACGCTCGAGGCCTACCTCGAGCAGAACTGCAACATGAACGCGACGGCCACGGCGATCTACGCCCACCGACACACGGTGGCCTACCGCCTCGACCGGGTCCGTGAGCTGACCGGCCTCGATCCGATGCAGTCCGAGGATCGCGAGCGGCTCGGACTCGGACTGAAGGCCTACCGCATCATCGCGCCGCGTCTGCCGCGGTAGCCGGCCGTTCAGCTGCCGTTCGGCGCCGGGCCGGGGACGACCTGACCGGTCGCCGGATCGACGTGCGTGGCCTCAGGACGCGGCACCACCGCCACGAGGAAGGCGCCGCGGGGCGCGGCGCCCGTCGGCAGCCGCGCCGTCGTCTTGCCGTACAGATCGGTCGCCACCGTGAAGCGGACGACGTGCGCGCCCGCCTTGACCGGCGTCAGCGTCCACACGAACGTCGCCGTGCGGCCCGGGGCCAGCGCCCCGGCCGCCCAGGTGTTCGTCAGATACGTGACATATCCACCGGCCTGGAAGGCGCCGGTTCCCTGGACCGGGAGCTTGGACTTCGGGCCCGGGCCGTCGTCGATGATCCACACCGGGCGCAGGGCGCTCGCCACGCCCGGCTGGGCGATCGGCGCGGACAGGCCGTTGACGGTGATCGCCAGGTTGGGGATCGTTGCCGAGCCGGCGTTGCGGACGGCCAGCACGAGCTCCTCGGTGTTGGCGAGCGATTGGCGGGCCGGGAAGCTGGCGCGAACGATCTGCACCGGGAACGTGCCGCTCGGCGCGTGGGCGTCCTGGCGCGCCTGCCCGCAGCCGGCGAGGGCGAGCGCACCGGCGAGGGCGAACGAGGCGACCGGCGCGGCTGTTCTCCTCCTCACAGCGGTCGGACGATACCAGTGCGCGAACCGGCCGCGAGCGGCCGCGGTCAGCGCTGGCGCCGGTCTTGCACGTAGCGTAGAGTCCCTGCGGGCGAGCCTTCGCGTCGCCGGTTGACTCTCGAGGGAGGACTGATGGTTCGCAGCGTCGCCGATCGGGCGATCGGCGCGAGGGCAGGGCTCGAAGAGGTCGGGGACATGATGGTCCTCACCGGCAAGACGATCTGGTCCGCGCTGCGGCCTCCGTACCCGTACGGCGGCGAGTTCGTCTCGCAGTTCATCTTTGTGCTGCGCCTCGTCTGGTTTCCGCTGCTCATCTCGACGCTCGCGTTCAGCTATGGCGCGCTCGGCCTGACGGCCGCCGATTTCCTCGTGCTGTTCGGATCGCTCGACCGCCTCGGCGGGTTCTTCGCCCTGTTCTCCATTCGTGAGATCGGCCCCACGATCGACGCCGTCGTGCTCATCGGCGTCGCCGGCTCGGCGATCACCGCCGACCTCGGGGCACGCAAGATCCGCGAGGAGCTCGATGCCCTGCAGGTGCTCGGGGTCGACCCGGTGAAGAACCTCGTCGTGCCGCGCTTCCTCGCGTTGATGCTCGTGACCTCGTTGTTCAACCTCTACGCGATCCTCTTCAGCGTCTTCTCGGGCCTGCTCGCCATGATCGTCAACCACGCGCCGATCGGCTCGTTCTGGGCGACGTTCTTCGACAACGCGTCGACGACCGACCTGTGGGGCTCGGTGCTCAAGACGACGCTCTACGGCGCGATCATCGCGATCGTCTGCTGCTACAAGGGGATGACCGCGTCGGGCGGCGCCGAGGGTGTCGGGCGCGCAGTCAACCAGGCGGTGGTGATCGCCTTCATCGCCGTGTTCTCCTTCGACTACGTCTTCACCCAGACCTTGCTGGCCACCCATCCGCAGATCCTCGTGGTGCGGTAGGCACGATGGCGGCGCCCAACCAGTCCGGCGGCGACGTCGAGAACGAGCTCATCGTCCTGCCCCGGCAGTGGCTCGAGGCCACCGGGGAGATCGCCAAGTTCACCACGCGCGTCGCCGGCCAGGTCTACAGCGGGCGCGTGCTGCGGTTCTTCGGTGAGGCGCTGCGCCAGTCGGGGATCCTCATCATCTCCTCGACGCTCGTCATCTGGGGCCTCGTGTTCATCATCGGGCTGGAGTGCGGCATCGAGGGCGCCTACTTCACCCAGTCGACGGCGACGCCCGGCTACTCCGGCGTGTTCACGGCATGGTGCGACCTGCGCGAGCTCGTGCCGTACGCCTTCGGGTACATGATGGCCGCCAAGGTCGGGACCGGAATCGTCGCCGAGCTCGGCTCGATGCGGATCTCCGACGAGATCGACGCGCTCGAGGTGATGGGCATCGACTCGATCACGTTCCTGTGCGCGACGCGGTTGCTCGCCGCCTGGCTCGTGCTGCCGTTCATGTACCTCGCGGCCATCGGCGCCGGCTTCCTCGCCTCCTACCTGGCGGTGGTCAAGCAGATCGGCGTCGTGTCCTCCGGCGGGTACTTCCTCATCTTCTGGGCCTTCCAGAATCCACCCGATCTGTTATTCAGCCTCATCAAGGCGATGTTCATGGCCACCATCATCGTGCTCGTGGGCTGCTACTACGGGTACAACGCGAAAGGTGGACCGGTCGGCGTCGGCACGGCCACCGCAAAGTCAATGGTGCTCAACCTCGTGCTCATCCACCTCGTCGGCATGCTCGGCACCCAGGTCTTCTGGGGCGCGAACCCGAGAGCGCCGATCGGCGGATGACCCGGCCTTCACATGAGCAGCGACGTCCCTCCCCACAACGACGACGACCCGCCCTGGATGGCTGAGGGCGATGGGGCCGAGCCCGGCGGCGGGCTCGCCAGGCCGGTCGAGCCGCCCCTCGGCGGGGCGGAGGATCCGCGCGCGGGAGGAGAGACGCGCGTGTCGGTCGTGTCCGAGGCCGCCGGGCCCGCCGACCCGAGTCGCACGCCCGGTCGGCCCGGCGGATCGAACGGCGGCGGCGACGACGACGACGAGTTCCAGTACCACGCGGCGATCGAGCGTCCCGCCGACATGGACGCCGCGATCGAGTTCATCGACGTGCACAAGGCGTTCGGCCGCAACAAGATCCTGCGGGGCCTCGACATGACGATCCCCGACCACAGGATCTCGATGATCCTCGGCCCGTCGGGCACGGGCAAGTCGGTATGCATCAAGCACATGGTCGGCCTGCTGTATCCCGACTCGGGCGACGTGCTCGTCCACGGGGAGTCGGTGCCCAACATGCCCGACGAGCAGCTGTTCGCGATGCGCAAGAAGTTCGGCGTGCTGTTCCAGGACGGCGCCCTGTTCGGCTCGATGAACCTGTATGACAACGTCGCTTTCCCGCTGCGCCAGCACACCGAGAAGGGTGAGGCCGAGATCGCCGACATCGTCAACCGGCGCCTGCAGGAGGTCGGCCTCGCCAACGCCGAGGACAAGATGCCCAACGAGCTGTCCGGCGGGATGCGCAAGCGCGCGGGCTTCGCGCGCGCGCTCGTGCTCGACCCCGACATCGTGCTCTTCGACGAGCCCGATTCCGGTCTGGACCCGGTCCGCACGGCGTTGCTGTGCGAGCTCATCCAGGAGGTCCACGAGGAGAACGGGGGCGCGTACGTCGTGATCACGCACGACATCATGAGCGCGCGCCGCGTCGCCGAGCACATCTCGGTGCTCTGGAAGGGCCGGATCGTGCAGTCCGGTCCGGCCGAGGAGCTGTTCCGCTCCGAGAACGACTTCGTGCGGCAGTTCCTCTCGGGCGAATCGCAGGGTCCGCTCGGGATGGAGTAGCGCCCGCGGCCGTCGGCTGGTGCCGCCTGCGCGTCGCGTTAGCCTCACCGTTGTGACCCCCGCTCGTCTCCTGCGCGCCGTCGCGATCGCCGCGGCGCGGCGACCCGTGCTCACGCTGGCGCTCGCCGCGGCGCTCACGCTCGGCGGCGGCGCCCTCGCGCTCACGCTCCGGCCGAGCTCGGCGACCGACACGCTCGTGAGCTCCTCGAGCGCGACCTATCGCGCCACCGAGCGGTTCTACCGCAGCTTCGGCACCGAGTCGGTCATCGTGATGGTCCACGGGCCGCTGTCGCGGTGGCTGTTCTCCTCGGACCTGGAGCGCGAGCTGGGGATGGAGGGGTGCCTGTCGGGGGCTCTGTCCGGTGCGGTCCTCGCCGCCCACGGTGGTCCGCGCGGTCCGTGCGGGGCGCTCGCGCGCGCGCACGCGGTCAAGGTCGTGTTCGGTCCCGGTACGTTCATCAACGAGTCGGCCGTGCAGATCGGCAGCGGCCTCAGTGCCGAGCTGTCGGCCGCCGAGCGTCAGGCGAGCGGCGCGGCGCTCGAGGTCCGCGCCGCCGCCCGGGCCAAGGGCATGAGCACGGCCACCGCGACGCGGCTCGGCAACGAGGCGAGCCAGCTCATCATCAGTCAGTTCGAGGAGCAGCTGCTGCGCACCGGCCTGCTCTACGGACTCACCTCGCTGCCGCACATCGACGACCAGACGTTCGTCTCGCGGCTCGTCTGCGCCTCGACGGCGAACGGCGCCTGCTCGCCGAAGCCGCGCTTCGCGTACCTGTTCCCGAACGCCGACACGGCGATCGTCACCGTGCGCCTGAAGCCGTCGCTGTCCGAGGCCGACCAGGATGCCGCGATCGCCGAGATTCGTCGTGCCGTGGCCATGCCCGACTGGGCGCCGCGCGAGGGCGAGAGCTACCTCGTCACCGGCGAGCCGGTGATCGTCGCCGACCTCACGGGCGCGATCACCAGCTCGCTGCGCCTCCTCCTGCTCGCCGGGCTGCTGATCATGACGGCCACGCTGACGCTGGGCTTCCAGCGGCGCCCGCGCCTGCTGCCGCTGGCGATCGCGCTCGTGGCCACGGCGATCACCTTCGGCGCGCTCGCCGTCAGCGGTGCGTCGATCACGATGGCGTCCATCGGAGTGCTGCCGGTCCTGCTCGGGCTCGCGGTCGACTACGCGGTCCAGTTCCAGTCGCGGGTCGCCGAGGAGCTCGGCGTTGATCGGAGCGACCCGCCGGCGGCCGTCGGGCGCGCCGCGGCGCTCGGCGGGCCGACGATCGCCACCGCGGCGGCGGCCACGGCCGGTGGCTTCCTCGTCCTGCTTCTCTCGCCGGTGCCGATGGTGAGGGGCTTCGGGGTGCTCCTGGTGATCGGCATCGGGGTCGGCCTCGTGTGCGTGCTGACGGCCGGTTCGGCGGCGATCGCCCTGCATGCCCGCGCCGCCGGGCGACGGTCGGCCCGCCCGCCCTCGGTCCTCACCGCGCCGCTGCAGTCGGCGTTCGCTGCCGCGCGCGAGATCCTGCGCGAGAACCGGGTGGCCCGCGGCGCCGGCCGGTTCGCCTGGAGGCAGGCGACGGGCCACCCCGAGCGCGTGCTTGCGGTCGCCGCCGCGCTGGCCGTCGTCGGCTGGGCGCTCGACACGCAGACGAGCGTGCAGACCGACGTCACCAAGCTCGTGCCGGGCAACCTCGCCTCGCTGCGCAACCTCGCCACGCTCGAGCGCGACACGGGCGTCGGTGGGGAGATCGACGTCATGGTCAACGCCTCGAACCTGGCCACAGCCCGCGTCGTGAACTGGATGAGCGCCTACGAGCGCCAGGTGCTCGGCTCTTACGGATACTCCGAGAGCGCATCGCAGCGCGGCTGCGGCCGCGTCGAGCTCTGCCCGGCCTTCTCACTGCCCGACCTGTTCTCGACGAGCGCGGGCGGCGGCGGCCCGCCGGTCACCGACGCGTCGGTCCAGGGCGTGCTGCAGGCCGTTCCGGCGTACCTCTCTCAGGGCGTCATCACCCCAGATCGCCGCACGGCGACACTCGCATTCGGCATCCGCGACATGCCGCTGGCCCGTCAGCAGCAGGTGATCGACGCGATGCGGCGGATGCTGCGTCCGCCGGCGGGCGTGCAGGCGAGCCTCGTCGGGCTGCCGGTGCTCGCCGCCGCGGCGAACGCCGAGGTGGCGTCGCCGTCGAGGCGCCTGCTGACGCTGCTCGCCAGTCTGGCGGTGGTGACGCTCGTGCTGCTCGCGGCGTTCCGCGGCGATCGGCGGCGCACCCTGCTGCCGCTCGTGCCGATCGTGCTCGCCTCGGGCTGGTCGGCGCTCGTGCTCTTCCTCGTGCGCGTGCCGCTCAACCCGATGTCGGTGACGATGGGCGCGCTCGTCATCGCGATCTCGACCGAGTTCAGCGTGTTGCTGACCGAGCGCTACCGCCAGGAGCGCTCGCGCGGGCTCGATACCGGCGACGCGCTGACGGTCACCTACCGTCGCACGGGCGCCGCGGTGGGCGCCTCGGGGGCGACGGCGATCGCCGGGTTCGCCGTGCTCGTGCTCTCGAACATCAACCTGCTCCGCGACTTCGGGCTCGTCACCGTCATCGACCTGTCGGTGTCGCTCGCGGGCGTGATCGTCGTCCTGCCGGCGGTGCTGCTGCTCGCCGAGCGCGGCGGCTTGGCGTGGCTGACCCGTGGCCGCGAGCGAGCGGCCGCGGGGCGCCCGGGCCTCGGCGGGAGCGCCCGTCATGAGCCCGCCTGAGCCTCCGCCGGCGGGCCGCCGCGCGCCCGCGCCGCCGGCCGCACCGCATCCGCAGGCGTCGCGCTATCTGTGGTTCGCCGGTCTCGTGGCGCTGCTCGTGTTCGTGCTCATCGCCGCGCACAACATCGCCGGGTCGAGCGGCGCCGCGGGGATCGCACCCGGGCAACGGATCCCGCCGTTCGCCGTGCCCCTCGCCCTCGGCACGCTCGCGGGCGACGCCAACATCGCCACGCATGCCAACGAGGGGGCCGCCGGCCGCGTGCCGGCCTGTGCCGTGCGGCTCGCGGAGGCGCTCAACGTGTGCGACCTGTACGAGCGCGGGCCGCTCGTACTCGCCCTGTTCGTCGACGCCGGCTCGTGCCCGGCGGTGCTTGGCGAGTTGCAGCGCCTCGCCGGCTCGTTCGCCGGGCTGCAGGTCGCCGCCGTGGCGATCAAGGGCGACCGCAGCGCGCTGCGGTCGCTCGTCCGTCGGGAGGCCATCGGCTTCCCCGTGGGGTACGACCACGACGGCGTGCTCGCGGACCTCTACCGGGTGTCGAGCTGCCCCCAGGTCTCATTTGTCGGTCGCGGCGGTGTCGTCGCGGAGCCGGCGCTGCTCGGGAGCGCCGTGACGACCGCGGCGCTGCGGGCTCGCATCGCGCGGCTCGTCACTCCCGCGCCGGCGGTCCGGCCGGCGGCATGAGCGCCCCGCCGCGTCCGCCGGAGGGTGCCGGGCCCGACGATGGCCCCGTATTGCACCGAGGCGCGATCGCCTCGGCCGTCGCCGCCGAGTTCCCCGAGCTCGCGCTCATGCACTGCGACGTGCCGCTGCCGGCCCGCCGCCGTAGCCCCCGCGGCGTCCGCGATCAGCTCGCGCTGCTGTCCGACCGCCATCGCGGCGCTACCGCCCTCGCCCTGCGGCGCGAGCCGGTCGCCGGCGCCTACCGCATCTTCTTCCGCCACATCGGGCTCGATCCCGACGTGACGCGCACGCCGGTCGAGGCGGCTGTCGTCGAGCGCCTCCGGCACGGCGGGTTCGCCTCGACCGGCCTCGTGGGCGACGCCCTGCTGCTCGCGCTCGTGCAGACGAGCGTGCCGGTGTGGGCCTTCGATGCGGCGCGGCGCCGCGGGCCGCTGCAGATCCGCCCGGCCGGCGACGGGGAGTCGCTCGGACGGGGTTCGAGCGCGCCGACGCTCGCCGGCGGGCGGCTTGTCATCGCCGACGACGACGCCGCCCTGGCGGTGCTGTTCGATGGCCTCGCGCCCGAGTGCGCCTGTCGGCGCGACAGCACGACCGCCACGCTCGTCTCCGTGCAGGTGGCGGGCGTGCCGGCGATCCACGTCGAGGAGGCGTTCTGGATCGCCACGTCGACGATCGCCGGCGGCTGACGCATGGGACGGCACCGGTGTCGTATCGGCGCGCCCTGCCGTTGGTAGACTCGGCGCGTCCGGACGAGGAGAGACGACGTGGCACACGCGCAGCAGACGCCCACGCGGCCGCTCGGCGGAAGCTCTCGGCAGGCGCCGCCGGCGTTCGTTCGTTCGCCGGTGCGGCGTGAGGGGACCGACGACGAGCTGGCGGCGGCGCGCCGCTCGCTGCGCGGGCAGATCGCCAAGCTGGAGCGTGACCTCGCGGACACACTCGTGACCTGCTTCGCGCACGCCAGCAGCGACCTCGCTGCCGAGGTCGCGCACCTCGATACCCCCTTCGGGGTGGAGGCCGGTCGTGTGCGCCTGGCCGCGCCCCGGTTACTGACGCTGCAGGAGCTCGAGGCGCAGCGCGACGACCTCGCCCGGCGCGTCGTCGACGGACGGCGTCGACTGTCCGAGCGGGCGGGCGAGCACGAGCGCAACCGCGTACGGCTCGAGCGGATGCTGCTCGAGCCGGGCCGGCACAAGTTCGAGCGGATCGCCAATCGCGAGCTCGGACTCGGCGGCTGCGGGGTCTGGCAGGTGCGACCGCGGCTCGGCCTCGTCGGGATGCTCGCCGGCTGGTGGGAGGTGCGGCTCTCCTCGGGCTGTCCGTAAGGTCGGTCGCGGTGCGGGGCGTCCGCCGCTGCCGGCGGGTGACTCCGGCCGCGACGCGCCCGAGCCACCCACCGGCGTGGGTGCCGTTTACCCCGCGATGACCGCGGGCGGCGGGTGCATGCGGACCGCCGAGGAGGGGATGCTCGCTCGCGCCGGGGTAACACCGGCGCTGTCGTGGGCGACGCTGAGCATCTTGGCCAGCACCACGCGCTGGCGCTCGGTCATCGACCCGATCGTCTTCGTTTCCGACAGCGGGACCGTGAGCAGGAACCGGCGCACGCGCGTCTGCCCCCACCGCCGCTGGCTGGTGAGCAGATCGGCGACGGCCATGCCCTCGGCCTCCGGGGGACACGCGAGAACCACCTCGGCGACGTCGATGATGCCGTCCGCCACGCCTCGCTTGAGCTCGGCGCGGGCCAGCCGCACCTGGTTCGCTCGCTCGAGGGCGCGCATGTGCTGTGCATCGGCAGGGGCGATCGTCGCTGTCGCGTTCATGAATGTGGACTCTCCCCGTTGACGTCGTGCAGGGACACGACGGACAACATCGTTGCTTGTTGACACGAGTACGCGCTCGCGCGACGCGGCATCGGTGGACCGGCGCGATGTGGGGAGACAGCCCCAACGGCACCGGCTTCCCGCCTCTGGCATCCCCCGGGTGACCCGCCGAAGCCGTCGTGCGAAAGCGCCCTGTGAAGCTATTTCAGCCTGCCCGTCCTGGTCAACCAGCCAAACCCGACTTCGTGCGCTAGAAGCGTCTTTTTTGTGAACACGGCGTGTCCGCGGCCGTGAAGGATCGTTCCCCCAGCGGGTGATCCGCAGGGGCCTCGCGCGCTATGCCGGGTCGGGTCCCGGCAGCGGCCCGTGCTCGGCCTCGAAGTCGCGCTTGACGGCGGCGAACACCGCGAGCGAGCGGTCGAGCAGCTCGCGTGTGTGGGTCGCCATCACGCTCGTGCGCAGGAGCGCGCCGCCACGCGGCACGGCCGGGTACAGGGCGCAGTTCGTGAACACGCCGGCGTCGTAGAGGGCCTTCCACAGCAGGCCGGCCTTCCAGTCGTCGCCGATCTCCACAGGGATGACCGGCGTAGTGATCGATGCCGGCGCCTCGTCAGAGCCGGCGGTGCGTACGGGCGCGCCGCGATGCACGCGCAGACCGAGCGCCTCGAGACCGTCGGCGAAGTAGCGGGCGTTGTCGAGCACGGCGGCCAGCAGCCGGGCGCCCTCGTCCGAACGCAGGATGCGCAGCGCGGCGAGTGCGGCGCCGAGCGCGGCCGGGACGGCGGAGGCCGTGAACAGGAACGCGCGGCTGTTGATGCGCAGGTACTCCACGACGTCGGCCGGGCCAGCGATGAAGCCGCCGCACGACGCGAGCGACTTCGAGAAGGTGCCCATGCGCAGGTCGACACGATCCTCGACGCCGAGCAGCTCGCTCGCCCCGGCCCCACGGGCGCCGAGCACGCCGGCGGCGTGCGCCTCGTCGACCATCACGCGCGAGCCGTAGCGCTCGCACAGCTCGACGATGTCGGCGAGCGGAGCGACGTCCCCCTCCATCGAGTAGACGCCCTCGACGACGGTGAGTACGCCGCCGCCGTCGGTCGCGGCGCGCTCGAGCGCCTTCTCGAGCTTGTCGATCCGCCCGTGGCGGAACGGGCGCATCTTCGCGCGTGAAATGAGCACGCCGTCGAGGATCGACGCGTGGTCGCCCGAGTCCACGATCACCGTGTCTCCGGGCTCGAGCAGCGTCCCGAGCGTGCCCACATTCGCCTGGTGGCCGGTCGTGAAGACGATCGCGTCGTCGGTGCGCATCCAGGCGGCCAGCTCGGCCTCGAGCTCGAGGTGCAGCGGCGTCGTGCCGTTGAGCAGGCGCGAGCCCGTGAGCCCGGTGCCGTAGCGGTGCAGCGCGTCCTGTGCGCCTGCCATCACGCGCTCGTCGCCGGTGAGACCGAGGTAGTTGTTCGAGGCGAGCATGATCCGCGGCGCGCCCTCCATCTCGACCTCGGGCATCGCCGGCGACTCGACGGTGCGGAAGTACGGCAGCATGTCCGCCTCGCGGGCGGCGCGCAGCATCTCCTCGCGTTCGTAGCCGCGAACCTTGGCGAAGACGTCGATTACGGTGGCCATATAGGGTGAAGGCCATGGCCGTCGAGATCCGACCGGTGCGGAGCCGGCGCGACCTCAACGCGTTCATCAAGCTGCCCTTCGCGCTTTACTCTAACGAGCCGCGGTGGGTCGCGCCGCTGCTGCTGGACGTCAAGAAGCGGCTCGATCGGGATGAGAACCCGTTCTTCGCCCACGCCGAGGCCGAGTTCTTCCTCGCCTATCGCGACCGGCGTCCGGTCGGACGGATCAGCGCGCACATCGACCATCACCTCAACGAGTTCCAGGCCAACGACTGGGGGCTATGGGGGTGGTTCGAATGCGCCGACGACCCCGAGGCGGCGGTCGCGCTGCTCGGCGCCGCTGAGCGCTGGCTGCGCGAACGCGGCCGCGGCACGATGATCGGGCCGATGGACTACACGACGAACGACGAGTGCGGGCTGCTCATCGAGGGCCACGAGCGCCCGCCGCTCATTCTCTGCCCGTGGCATCACCCGTACTACCAGCGCCTCGTCGAGGAGGACGTGGGCCTGGCCAAGGCGATGGACCTCTACATGTGGAGCCTGCACGTCACGGGACGCGACAGGGTCAACCCGCTCATCTGGCAGGTCGCCGACCGCGTCGAGTCAGAGCACGGGATCGTCTGCCGCAACTTCCGCAAGAAGAACATGGACACCGAGATCACCCGCTTCCTGGAGGTCTATAACGCCGCCTGGGAGCGCAACTGGGGCGCCGTCCCGCTCACCGAGGCCGAGGTGCGCCACATGGCCAAGGACCTCAAGCCGATCCTCGACGAGAACTGGGCGATGGTGGCCGAGCGCAAGGACACCGGCGAGATCGTCGGCGTCGCGCTGACGCTGCCCGACTACAACCAGGTGTTCGCCAAGCTGCGCCCGCGGGGACGCCTGCTGCCGTTCGGCTGGCTGACCTTCCTGCGCGAGCGCTCCAAGATCGACGCCGTCCGCGTGTTCGCGCTCGGCGTCAAGCCCGAGTACCAGCACACCGGAATCGCGGCGCGTTTCTACCAGATGCACTTCGACGCCGCCGAGCGCACACCCCAGAAGGGCGGCGAGATGGGGTGGATCCTCGAGGTCAATCGGCCGATGAATCGCGCCATGGAAGGCATGGGCGGCGAGATCGTGCGCCGCTATCGCATCTACGAAAAGGCGCTCTGAGCAGCGACATCGATCGCGCCGCCCAACGGGCGGCGAGCGGGTCTTCCGCGGGCTTTACACTTGGCCGCGTGAGCGACGGGCGCGCCGACGCGGCGACCGAGGACGAAGTGGTGGACGAGCTCGACGGAGTGCCGGTCCTGCCCGGCGACGACGTGGCGGACGACGGCTCGTGGTTGCCCGTCGTCGCCGAGGCCGAGGCCGATCTCGCGGCGTCGCCCGCGCGGGCGGGCACGACGATCGAACTGTCGGGCTCGCGGTCGCTGCAGACCGTCGCCGTGGCCGCCGGGGGCTTCGTGGCCGGAGTCGCCGTTGTCGGCCTCGTCCAGCGCCGCCGCCACCGCCGCGCGCTGGCCGCCCGCCATCGCCCCCGCCGGGGCGCGAGCTCGGGGCCGGTCGGCGAGCTCGTGCAGATCGTCGGGACGCGCTCGCTGCTCGTCGACGTGCACCTGCTCGGTGGTCGAGACTGAGGTCGGGCCGGCGACCGGCGCGTCCGGCCCCCGTGCCGGACGGGGCATCACGGTGCGCGTCGACGTCACGCCGGTCGGTCCCTTCGCGCTGCCCGGTCTCGCGCTCGACGGCCTGATGCGCCGCCGCGCGGGCGCTCTCGTGCGGCTGCTGCACCACGGCGAGGACCCGGTGGTCGTGCAGACGGCGCAGTCACGCGGCCTCGTCAGCTTCGTCGCGCGTGCGCCGACCCGCGAGGCGGCCGAGCACGGGCTGGCGCGGATGCGCTTCGCGGTCGGCGTCGACGACGACCTGTCGGACTTCCATGCCCGCTTCGCCCGCGATCCGCTCATCGGACCGTCGGTTCGGCGCCGCCCGTGGCTGCGCGTCTGGCGGCGCCCCGATCCCTTCGAGGCGCTCACCTTCGCGGTCTGCGGACAGCTGATCGAGGCCGAGCGTGCCGCCGCCATCGAGCGGCGGATCATCGCCCGCCTCGGACGGCGGTGCCCCGACAGCGGTCTGCGCGACCTGCCGGCCGCCGCGGCGCTGGCGCGCGTCGCGCCCGCCCGGCTGCAGTCCTTCGATCTCGCCGCCGGACGCGCCGGAGCGCTGCTGCGCGCGGCGCGCGAGGTCGCCGCCGGCCGCCTGGACCTGTTCGCCGGCGACGAGGAGCGCGGCTGGCGGCGCCTGCTGGCGGTCCCGGGCATCGGGCGCTGGACGGTCGAGACGCTCGCCCTGCACGGCCAGGGCCGCTACGACCAGCTCCCGGCCGGCGATCTCATCTACCTGCGCCTCATCGGGCGACGGCTGAGCGGCGGCGACCCGCACGCGCGCGCCACCGAGGACGAGGTGCGGCGGTTCTTTGCCCCCTACGGCGAATGGGCCGGCCTCGCGGCCGCGCACCTCGTCGTCAGACGCCTTGCCCCGGCAGGAACTCGTTCGTGAACGGCGGGGCGCCGCTCGTCGGGTCGTAGCTGAGCAGGTTCTTGGAGAACATCCAGTTCGAGAAGGCCGCCCATGCGCCCGGGTTCTGGTAGCCGTACGGCTGACCCGGCGAGGCCGGGTACGCGGCCGGCAACGCCGCCTGGATCGACGCCAGCTGCAGCTTCGGGTCGAGCGACGGGTTCGCCGCGACGACGAGGCGCGCCGAGCCGGCCGGGTCCGCCTTCACGGCGGCCTCACCGAGCGTGAGCGCGTGCAGGAAGCCGCGAATGTCCTCGCCGCGCGTCTGGGCCTCGTCCTGGCGCACGACGAGCACGAGCTCGTCATACGTCGGCACGCCGGCCTGGTCCACGGGGATGACGACCGGGGTGCGGTGCAACAGGCGCAGCTGCAGCGCCTCGTAGTTCCAGAAGCCACCGACGGTCGCGGCGACCTTCCCCGACAGCATCGCCGGCACGAGGTCAAAGCCGACGTTGACCTGCTTGACGCTGCTCGGATTGACGCCCGCGCTGCGCAGCATCGTCTGCAGCTCGGCGGTCTGGTAGGCGATGCCGGCGGTGCCGACCGTCTTGCCGGCCAGGCTGGCCACCGAGGTGACGTGGCTGCCCGGGAGCGCGATGAGCGAGGTCAGCGGGCGCTGCACGAGGGCGCCGACCGAGACGACGCGCAGCCCGGCGCTGCGGGCGAGGAGCACCTCCGGCTCATAGGAGATCGCCATGTCGACCTTCCCGGCGGCGAGCAGCCTGAGCGGCTGGGAGGGGTCCGCCGGGACCTCGGGGCGGACGTCGAGGCCGGCGGCGGCGAAGTAGCCGCGCGAGATCGCCTGATAGATCGCCGCGTGATCGGCGTTCGGGAAGAAGTCGAGCATCAGCGTGAACGGCTTCGCCGCGGGCGGGCCGACGACATCCTGCTTGGTGCCGCAGGCCGTCAGGGCGGCGGCGACGGCGAGCGACGCGAGGAGCGACCCCACCCCGAAGGGGGTGCGGGCGTTGCGGGGCGATGTCATCGGCGAGAGGCTCCTCTCGATCGGGCCGACCACGGCGCGATGCGCCGCTCGGCGAGGCTGAGCACGTAGAAGCAGGCGACGGCGAACGCGAACAGCACCGCCGCGGCGGCGTAGGCCCGGGGCAGCTGCAGTGCAGCCAGGTCGTCGTTGATCTCGCGACCGAGCCCGGTCGCGCCGGTCGCATAGGTCGCCGTACCGGTCTCGGCGATGTACGCGCTGATCACGGCGATCGCCAGCGCGATGCGCGCGCCGCTCAGCGCCGCCGGCAGCGCGGCCGGCAGCTCGGCAAAGCGGAAGGCCTGCCACCGCGACGCATCGAACGTGCGCAGCAGCTTGACCTGATCGGGATCGACCTCGGCGAGTGCGTCGACCGTCGTCACGACGATCGGGAAGAAGCAGATGAGCACGATGACCGCGAGCTTCGGGAACACGCCGAAGCCCCACCAGAACACGACGAGAATGGCGATGATCGGGATCGGCACCGCCTGGGAGCCGACGGCGAGCGGGTAGACGGCGCTGCGGAACGTCGGCGACAGGTGGATCGCGACCGCGATCACGAACCCGACGACGAGCGCGAGCGTGATGCCGAGCGCGACCTCGCGCGCGGTGATCACCAGGTTAGAGAGCAGCAGGCCGGCGTTGTCGAACCCGGCGCTGGCGATCGCGTGCGGCGCCGGCAGCACGACCGAGTCGACGGCGCCGGAATCGACGTACAGCTCCCACGCGCCGAGGAGCGCCGCGACGAGCAGCAGCGGCGGCACGATGCGGCGGATCATCGCGGACCGAGGCCGGCCGGGTCTCCGACGAGCGCCGCGAGCGCGCGCTCGCGCAGCGCCACGACGGCTGCGTCGGTGCGTGACCGCGGGCGGGGGAGCCGCACGTCGATGTCGGCGATGACGCGGCCGGGCCGGGGCGACACGATCGACACGCGGTCGGCGAGCACGATCGCCTCCTCCACGTCATGCGTGACGAACACGACGGTTCGCGGCTCGCGGGCGAGGGCATCGGCCAGCCAGCTCTGGATCTCCTGGCGCGTGATCGCGTCGAGCGCCCCGAACGGCTCGTCGAGGCACAGCACCGGCTTGCCGGCGAGCAGCGTTCGCAGGAAGGCGACGCGCTGGCGCATCCCGCCCGAGAGCTCGCCGGGCCGTGCCTGTTCGAAGCCGGCGAGGCCGAGCTCGGCAAACAGCGGCGCCGCCGTCTCGCGCGCCTGGGCCCGCGAGCGGCCGGCGACGCGCAGCGCGATGCCGGCGTTGTCGAGCGCGCTCAGCCAGGGCAGCAGCAGGTCGTGCTGGGGCATCAGCGCGGCCGACTCGCACGCGATGCGGCCGGCCGCGGGCACGATGAGCCGGCAGATGAGCTCGAGCAGCGTCGTCTTGCCGCAGCCGCTCGGGCCGACGACCGCGCGCACCTCGCCGCGCGCGACCGTGAGCGTCAGCTCGTCGAGCGCCACGATCGTCCGCGACCGCTGATCGCGATACTCGGCTCGCACGAACTCGGCGCGGACGGCCGGCCCGCCGTCGTGTCCCTCCAACGGGGGTGGAAGACGGCACTCCAGCTCGGTCGTCAATGCGCTCCCTTCGCGGGCATTACCCCGGCAGGTTCGAAGGGTCGGCGCCGGGCGGGCTCGCAGCCCGAGGGCGCCATCTCAGCCGGCGTGCCCGCCAGCCCCCCTGGGTGTCTCGACGCGGATGATGCTAGCGCGGCGGCGCGCCCGAGCGTTTCCGGTCGGGTTCGCTCAGTGCGACGCGTGGCGCTCGCGGAAGGCGCGTGCCTTCGCGCGGTTGCCGCACACCGCCATGTTGCACCACGACGACGATCGGTTGCGCGAGTGGTCGTAGAACACCCAGCGACAGTTCTCCGCCGTGCAGGCCTTCAGCCGCACCCACGTGCCGTCGGCGTCGGCACGGGCGATGATCGCGAACAGTCGCCCGATCGCGCCGTCGAACCCGCGCGCCGCGGGACGCAGCGCACTCGCGCAGTGGGCATCGATGACGACCGCGACCGGCGCCGCGGCGCTCGCGGCGTTGACCACCTGCAGCGAGCGCTCGTCGACCGGCAGGCCGCTGTGGGCGGCGAGCACGTCGCGCAGGGCCTCGCGCAGCGCCAGCGCCCGGGCATGCTCCGCCTCGCCCACGCGCTCGCGCGCGCCGAGCAGGCCGTGGCCCCGCAGCCAGCGCGCGAGCGCCCGCGGATCGACGAGCTCCTCGAGGCCGGCGTCGATGTCGACGGAGTTCAAGAACGCCCGCACGAGCTCGAGGTCGCCGGGCGCGCCCTCTCGCCGGCTCGTGTCGGGGATCGCCGTCGAGGTTGTGGCCATGAGCAGAGTGTATCCCTGCCATAACCAATCAGCCTATGATACCGGTTAGTAACCGGTATCATTCTGTGGACAGTTATTCGGAAAAGAGCGTCGGGGCGCGTGGGACACGTCGCCGATCCGGACCCGGAGGTGGAGCGATGAATTCGTATCTGCAGCTGCAGCTCGCCCGTGACCGCGCGCGGGAGCTCCAGGAACGATCGAACGCCGCCCGGCGCATCTCCAGTGCGACGGCGGAGTGGCGAGGGGCGGCCGCCAGTGACGCGACGCCGCCCGACACGCGCTGGCGGGTGCTCGTGCCGCGCCGCCGCCGTCGGCCGCTCGGCGCCGCCGACGGATGCGCGATCAGCGCGCGGCCGGCAGGGCCAGGCCCGGCTCGGTGAGCGCGCGCACGAAGTCCTCGAGCTGGCGCGTCGTCCAGCATTCAAATGCGACGCAGTGCTGCTCATAGGCGGCGATCACCGAGTCGCCGTAGTTCCAGTACAGCCGCGGCTCGGGGTTGAGCCAGAACGTGCGGCCCGCCTTCGCCGCGATGAGCGCGAACGTGTCGGCGCGGGGGTCGCGGCCGTTCGTGCGCGCGTCCCCGAGGACGATCACCGTGGCGCGGGGGTGCAGGTCATCCTCGACGAGGGCGCGGAACTCCGACCACACGCGCCCGTAGTCGGTGTAGCCGGACACGTCAGCGACGCCGGCGTCCTTGCCGATGCGCTCGGACACGGTGCGGAAGTTGCGCTCGGTGGCGAAGATGTCGGTCACCTCGCTGATGCGCTCGATGAACACGAACGAGCGCATCTTGCGAAACGAGTCGTGCAGGGCGTGCAGGACCGACAGGAAGAACACCGAGGCCGACGTGACGCTCGTGGACACGTCACAGAGCACGTAGATCTCCGGTCGGCGGGGACGCCGCGGGCGGTACTTGAGCACGACCGGCACCCCGCCGGTCTGCAGCGAGGCGCGCATCGTGCGGCGCACGTCGACCTGCGCGTGGCGGCGATGCCCGCGCGCCTGCGTGCCCTGGGTGGCCAGGCGCCGGCGCAGCTGGGTGACGACGCGGTGCACGGCCGCGAGATCCTGCAGCGGGCCGGAGGGGAGGGCGCGGTCGAGCTCGTTGAGCGGGCGCGACGGCGGCAGCGCGCGGGTGCGCTCGACCTGTGCGCGCTCGAGCTCGCGCCGCAGGAGCGCCTCGAAGCGGCGCAGGCCGTCGCGCGGCAGGCCGTGGTGGCGCGGATCGTCGGGCGGGAGCTCGCCCTGCGGCTCGGCGCGCAGCTCGAGCGAGCGGCGGATCCGCTGCACGTCCACGCCGACGACGCCCGATCCCTGGCCGCGCTGGCCGAACGCTGCGATGGCCAGACGGGCTAGGTCGCGCATCGCGCCCTCGTCCCCGGCCTGAACGGCTTCGGCGATCTGGCGACGCAGCTCCTCGATGTCGAGCGACTCGGCGTCGGCCGTGGCCACGCCGCCCTCCTCGCGCACGTCCTCGCGCATCGCCGCCGCCTCGACGGCGCGGAAGAAGAAGCGGTCGAAGACGAGCTCGAAGACGCGTCGGTCCTCCTGGCTCTTGGCGAGCGTCGCGGCCAGCGCCTCGCGGAAGTCGCGCTGGGCCGTCCACTCGATCACCTCCAGCGCGGCGAACGCGTCGAGCAGCGCGGACGTGCCGACCGCGACGCCCTCCCGGCGCAGCTCCTCGCCGAACGCGAGCAGCTGCCCGGCGAACCCGCCGGGCGGGGCGCTGGGGCCTCGGTCGCTACGCGGTCCGGGCGCGGACATCGCTCTCACTGGCCGCGAGCGGCTCGGCGCGCGGGAGCTTCAGGCCGACGCGCTCGGTGACGATGTCGAGGTCGGTGCGGTGCTTGACGATCACCGACAGCGTCTCGGTGAAGACGTCGGCGTCGATCTCGTCGACGCCGAGCAGCAGCAGCGCGCGCGCCCAGTCGATCGACTCCGCGATCGACGGCGGCTTCTTGAGGTCGAGCTCGCGCACCATCCCGATGATCTCGACGAGCCGGCGCGCGACCGCCTCGTCGAGCTCGGGCGCGTGCAGCCGCACGATCTCGAGCTCGTGCTCGAGCGCCGGGTAGTCGAGCCAGAGGTACAGGCAGCGGCGCTTGAGCGCCTCGGTGAGCTCGCGCGAGTTGTTGGACGTCAACAGCACGACCGGGTGCGTGCGGGAGTCGACGCGTCCGAGCTCGGGGATCGAGATCTGGAAGTCCGACAGGACCTCCAGCAGCATGGCCTCGAACTCCTGGTCGGTCTTGTCGATCTCGTCGATGAGCAGCACCACGGGCTCCTCGGAGGCGATCGCGGTCATCAACGGCCGCGGGAGCAGGAACTCCTCGCCGAAGATGTCGTCCTGCACGCGATCCCAGCCCGTGCCGTCGGCCTCGGCCTGGATGCGCAGCAGCTGCTTGCGGTAGTTCCACTCGTACAGTGCCTTCGCCTCGTCGAGCCCCTCGTAGCACTGCAGGCGCACGAGCTCACGCCCGAGATACGACGCGAGCGCCTTGGCGAGCTCGGTCTTGCCGACGCCCGCCGGACCCTCGACGAGGACCGGCTTGCCAAGCTTGGTGGCGAGGAACGCGACCAGGGCTGTCGAGTCGCCCGGCAGGTAGCCGACGCTCCGCAGACCCTCGGCGACGTCGATGGCGGAGTCGGGCGGCGCGGGCATACTGGGCGAGAATGATAGGACCCGCTCGATGCTCGGCTCGTTGACGGTCGTTCTCGGCGCCGACCCCGCCGGAACGCCGTACCTGGTGGGGATCGTCGCCGGGTTCGCGGTCGGCGCCGCCGGACACCTGTTCGCGACGCGTGCCCTTGTCGTGCTCGGGATCGCGGTCATCCTCATCACCACCGTGCTGTTCCTCATCGCGAGCGACCCGACGGCGTCGTCGACGTACTGAGGGCGGGGCGGGGGGTGTTCGTCGTTAGTACCCCTATAGGCATACCAACGACGAACACCCCCTGCTTTCGGTGTGGTTGACGGGTCGGTCCTGCGCCGGCTGGTCAGCGCGGACGGCGGGCGACCGGCTCGTCGCCGGTGCCGAACGGGTCGGGGTTCGGCGGGTCGTCGAAGGACAGCTGGGCGGCGTCCTCGCGGGTCACGGCCCGCCGGCTTGGCGTGCGCGTACGGTCGTCGGCGGGCCGCGGTGGGTAGCGTGGGCGCTCGCCGGCCCCGGGGTCGCGAATCTC
Organism: uncultured Solirubrobacterales bacterium; assembly: GCA_963819075.1. Lineage (GTDB taxonomy): Bacteria > Actinomycetota > Thermoleophilia > Solirubrobacterales > Solirubrobacteraceae > CAVQBJ01. The sequence goes on along the minus strand of CAWFUP010000004.1, from coordinate 687,346 downwards.
GGTGACCGGCGCGGCCTCGCGTTCGTCCCCGCCGGGCTCGGCCGGGTGCGGCGCGGCCGGCGCTCGTGGCTCGCCCGCCGGCGCGCGGCGCTCGTCGTCTCGCTTGGGGAGCACGAGGGGCGGCTCCGGTCGCGCGGCCGCGCGCATTCGCCAACCGGCATAGCTGAGCGACAGGGCGACGAGCAGGGCGACGAAGATCCCCCACGTCACGCCCTCGGTGGCCGTGATCACCGCCGTGTGCTGCAGCGTCGGCTTGGCGAATAGCCGGTAGAAGATGAGCAGCGCCGCCCACGCGCCGGCGAGCATGATGATCGTGCCGTCGCCACCCGGCAGGTGGAACGCCCGTCCCTCGGCCCGCGCGAACACGACGACGATCACGAACGCGCTGACGAGGAGCACCGCCGCCTCGACGAACGAGAATGCGCCGAAGGCGGTGAACGTGCTCTGCGTCGGATGCACCGTGCCCTTCACGTCGACGACGTCGGTCTTCGTGTACCACGGAAGCAGCATCGTCGCGAACAGCCCGAAGGCGGCCGAGGCGGCGAGGCGCTGGTCGGTGTGCATCGCGCGCCAGGCGCCGATGAGTCGCGCCGCCGTGCCGTGCGGCTCGGACGCCCGCGCCGCGCGCCCGCGGTCGTCAGGGACGCGCGCGTTCACGATGCCGTGCGCGTCGCTGCCGACGCGGGCCGGTGCCGTTCGTCATGCCGCGACGCTCGCCTGCTCGCGCATCCGCCCGAGCAGGACATCCGCGTCGGCGGTCGAGATCGTGCGCAGCTGCCCCTGGAACGCGAGCTTCCAGTGCTCGCGGGGCCACTTGCCGATGTGTGCCAGCTCGTCGACGAGCGTCTCGGCCGGCAGCCACTGCTCCTCGTCGAGCACGAGCTCTCGCTCGGTGGGGAGTCGCCACGGGTACGCGTCGGCCTTGCCGGGCTTGCCCGGCCACAGCGGTGTGCGGTCCTCGAACAGCTCGCCGACGATGCGCACGCTGGCGGCAAAGCACATGCGCTCGGTGAGATAGAAGACGATCCGGTCGCCGACCTCCATCTCGAGCGCTTGGCGGCGGCGGCGCTCCTTGCAGCCGATCAGCCGGAAGCCGAGCTCGCTCGTAACGGCGTAGTTCGCCGGGGACCCGGTCAGGATCCACGTGCGGGCGTCGTGCATGGTCACCTGTCGATTGTACGCGCGGCATCCCGGGCCGATGCGCCGGCTCAACGGATCGGGATGTCCTGCACCTCGGCGGGCTGCTCGGGCGTTTCGCGCTGCATCCGCTCGACGAGCCAGTCGATGACCGCGCGGGCGAGCAGCAGGATCTGGCGGACGACCTCGTGGAGCTGCTGGCGCAGCTCCGCCGGCAGGAGCGCCTGCAGCGATTCGACGAGCTCGACGAGCGCACGCAGCTCGCCACCGAGCTCCCGCGCCGGATCGTTCGCCGCCCATCCGCTCGGCGGTGTCGCGGGGCCCGGCGCGCCGGGGTCGAGGGGATCGCCGGGGCCCGGCGGCCCCGAGCCCGGGGGTGCGCCCGGCGGTGGGGTGGCCCCCGGGGGTGCGCCCGCGTCCGGCGGACCGCCCGACGGGCGCCCGGCGGCCGCAGTGGGCCGGCTCACCGGCCCGCGACCGGGGCGCCCGCCGCCCGCCGCCGCCGCGTCGAAGGCGAGCCGCTCGGCGGCGGCGTGCGCGTGGCGCACGTGCGCGCGCAGCGCGGCGAGCGGATCGTCGGCCGATGGTTCAGGCACGGGCGGCCTGCGCTCTCGGTGCGACCTTGTCGGACGCCTCGCTGAAGTGGATGCGCAGGTCACCGTCGACGAACTCGGCCTCGTCGGGACGGTAACGCTCGAGCGCCGGCGGCAACATGATCGTGCGCTTGTGATCGTCGACTCGGACGATCAGCTCGGGACCGATCTTCTTGAGCGAGATATCGCCCTTGTCCGCGAACGGGAGGGACAGGCGCAGCGTTGCGCTGCCGTTGGCCTGCACGCTCAGCTCGTGGGCGAGGCTGTGGTGGAGCACGTCGTGCGGTGACGTGTCGCCGTACAGCTCGTCCCCGAGGCGCTCGAGCATCTCGGACCCGACGACCTCCTGATCGAAGTACGGCGCGCAGAGCACCGGCACCGGCGCGAACGCCGCTCTCACCTCGGTGAGATGCTCCTGCTGACGCTCGCGCCAGCCGTGGAAGTAGCCGTCCACCTCGCTCGGGAACACGCGGTTGACGACGACGGCATCGGTCAGGTAGCCGTACAGGTTGAGGTAGGTGAACGTGCGGCGGGCCTCGTCGATGACCATCCGGTCAGGGTTCATGACGAGGCGGATCGTCACCCGCGAGTGGTCGGCGAGGATCTCGTTCATGGCCACGAGGTTGCTGACGAGGCGTTGGACGTCGCCGAGCACCTCCTCACCGGGCAGCGTGACGTCGAGCAGGGCGCGCGCGAACGGCCGCGCCGCCGCGAGGAGCTGGCCCTGCTGCGGGATGACCTTCTCGATCCACCAGCGCGCGACGTCCGGGAAGGACAGCAGCCGCAGCGTCTCGCCCGTCGGCGCGCAGTCGACGATGACGACGTCGAACTCGTCGGCCTCGTGATGGCGCCGCAGCGCCAGCAGGCTGAAGAGCTCGTCCATGCCCGGCGGTACCGTCAGCTCCTCGGCGGAGATCCGGTCGACCCCGCGCTGGACGAGCATCTCGCCGAACCAGTCCTGCACGCCGGCCCAGTTGCGCTCGAGCTCCTCCTGGGCGGCGATCTGCTGCCCCCACAGGTTCTCGCTGATCGCCGTCGGCTCGCCTTCCAGGTCGACGCCGAGGGCATCGGAGAGGCTGTGCGCAGGATCCGTCGACATCACGACCGTGCGCAGGCCCGCGGCCGCGCAGCGCAGCGCAGTGGCCGCCGCGACGGAAGTCTTCCCAACGCCGCCCTTGCCGGTGTAGAGGATGGTGCGGGCTGCCATCGCCCGTCAGTCTACGGTCGCGCCACCGAGGCGTCGATTCGCTGCGGTGGGCCGGGACCGTTCGCCGGGCGGAGGCTAGTGATGGCCCTTTGTCGGGTGCGCAGGGGCGGTGACCGTCAGCGGGGCGGTGATGCTTCCGTGGTTGCCGGCGAGGTCGACGGCGCTCGCGGTGACCGTGAACGTCCCGGCGCGCGGCGCGCCGGGCCAGGTCAGCGTGTGGGCGCCGTGCGCGAGCAGCACCGTCGTCGAATACGGGGTCGCCGTCGATCCGGTCACCGTGAGGGTGACGCTCGAGATCTTGCTCAGCGTGAATGCGATCGTGGCGGCCTGGCCCGCCCCCGTGGCGCTCGGCGCCGGAGTGAAGGCGAGCGCGGGCTTCGTCGTCAGGTCGGACTGGAAGCGCGCCGCGGTCGTGCAGTAGATGGCATCGGGGTCTCCGAGCGGCGGCACCTGGCTCGACTGGGCGCGGGCGGCTACGGCCCCACCGCTCGACGAGGCGCCGGCCGGCGCCGTGGAGCCCGCCGGGCCGGTCGGTCCGGTCGGGCCGGTCGTTCCGCCCACGCCCGGAAGTGGGCTCGGCGACTGCGAGGTGCGGGTGCAGAGGTTCTGCAGGAAGGTGATGAGCAGCTCGTGGTAGTTGAGATCGGACTCGCTCGACTGGTCGTACAGCGACCACGCGCCGGTGTCGTACATCGGCACCTCCACGCGCGCCTCGGCATCGCCGGCCTCGAAGAGCTGCTCGCCGAGCGGGTCGCCGGTCAGCCTTGTGTAGTCGTACAGGCCGACGAGCGACTGGATGAATCCGTTGATGATGCGCTCGTGCGGTGCGTAGGTGTACTCGAGGTAGTGCGCCCCGGCCGCTGTCGGCACGCGGACGCCGACCGGTGGCGGCGTCTCGAAGATCCCGAGCGCCGCGGCGGCCGCGCTCTTGTACGCCGCCAGGTGCACGCTCGACCACCCGCGAGCGAGCGCCTGGATCGCGGTGCCCTGCGACAGGCCGCTCGTCCACGGGGGCAGGCCGCCGTCGAACTGGAACAGGTACTCCCAGGCGATCCCGCCGGCACGTTGCGTGGCCAGTGGGATGACCTCGTTGAGCAGCGCCTGCAGCTTGCTCGTCTGACCACTGAGCCAGTATCCGTTCGCCTCGCCGAAGGTGGCCAGCCACTGGATCTCGATGCCCTGGTCGGGGTAGTACTCCCAGACCAGTCCGCTGCCGGGGAAGGTGACCCGCTCGTCCGCGCTCAGGAGCGGGCCCGTGTTCCACCACTGCGTGTTGCGCTGCAGGGTCAGGAACAGCGCCGGCAGGCGCGAGGGGATGAACTCTCCGGCCGCCGCCATCGCCTGCAGGTTGGCGAGGACTGCGCCGAGCTCGGTGGCGCGCGTGCCGCTCAGCTTGCCGAGCAGGTGCTTGGCCGCGATGTACTCGCTGAGGTACTGGTGGTGCAGCGCCGGGGCCACGGCGCCGCTGGTCTGCAGCGACGCGAGCGCCGCGGACACCGTCGGGCCGCTGGACGCGGCCGTCGCCGACGCGGTGAGCGAGGCCACGCCGGCCCCGAGAAGCGCCACACCGACGAGCGCCAGCGCGAGCAGGCGGTGCATGGCGACGATGGTACGCTCGCCGTTCGCTGCGTGGCCTCCCGAGGACCCCGGCCGGCGCACGGAGATTCGTGAACGCACGAGAGCGGAAAACCATCGCAGCCCGAGTAGTTGCGCTCGCGGCGGTGGCGCTCGCGGTCGGTTCGTGCGGGGGCTCGAGCCCGAACGCGAAGACGCTGCTCGGCGACGCCCTGCACCCCGGGCAACGGGTGCGCAGCGGCCGGCTGTCGCTGCTGTTCGCACTCACCGGCAGCGGCGTGCACGGACCGGCGCAGCCGCTGTCGCTCAGCGTGACCGGCCCGTTCGCGAGCCTCGGCGACGGCCGTCTCCCGCGCTTCGCGCTGACCATCTCGAACTCGGCGCAGGCCCGCACGACTTCCGTTGAGGCGATCTCGACCGGGCGCCGATTCGTCGTGCAGCTCTCGGGCGTCGCATTCGTGGCACCCCCGAGCGCCGTCGCGGCTCTGCAACACTCCTACGCGCTCGCCGCGGCGCGCTCTCCCGGCACCGGCAGCACGCCGCTGACGTCGCTTGGTATCGATCCGTCCCCGTGGCTCTCGGACCCCAGCGTCGTCGGCCAGGCCGCGCTCGACGGAGTTCAGACGCAGCACATCTCCGCCGGCCTCGACGTGCCGCGCTTCCTCGCCGACCTCAACCGCGTCGCCGGGGCCGGCGGTGAGCTCGCCCTCGCCGGGTCGTCGACTCCGACGCCGAGCCTGACGCCCGGGCAGCTGGCCGCCCTGTCGCGCTCGATCGATCATGCCTCTGTCGACGTGTACGTTGGCGCGTCCGATCATCTCCTGCGGCGCCTGGACCTGCGCGCGAGCATCGATCCGACGCCGGCCGATGAGGCGACGCTTGGTGGCCTGCGCCACGGCGCGCTCGTCTTCTCGCTCGGCTTCACCGCGCTCAACCTCCCGATCAGCGTGCGCGTGCCCGACCACGCGCTTCCGCTGTCCACGCTCGTCGCCGCGCTGGAGCGGCTCGGAGCCGGCGGTGGGGCTGCCACCGGCACTTCGGGTGCCCAGCCGAGCACGACCGTGACGACGTCGAGCTCGACGAGCAAGGCCCTGCCGCCGTCGATCAGCGGAGCGGCGCCGCCCGCGTACCTGCGCTGCTACGAGCAGGCCGGCCAGGACCTCGTGGCGCGGGCGAGGTGCGCCCCGCTGCTGAACGGGGGCTGAGCGCTCCGGCGATCAGCTACTCGAGCTCGTCCTCGTCAGGCTCGAGATCATCCTCGTCGTCGTCCTCGTCGGTCTCCTCGGCCTCGTCGTCGGCATGGTCGCTCCCGTGAACGACCTGAAACCGCTCGAGCAGCTCGTCGCGCCGATGCTCGTCGATCGGGGTGTCGTCGGAGATGAGCACCCACTCGGCGTCCTCGGACTCCCCGGTGTCGAAGATGTCGTGGTCCATGCCGGCCGAGTCGTCGACGACGATGAGTACCTCGGTCTGGGGGTTGAAGTACGTCCCGGGCCGGATCGTCAGCTCATCGAGCTCAAAGCGCCGCTGGTTGGCCATGAGCGCCTTTATACCCGACGTTGGTGACGGCCGCCTGGCCTACGGCGGCGATACATCAGAGCGCGTCGAGCTGGCGGCGGACCTCGGCGTCGACGTCGAGCGGGGGCTGGCCACGCCGCGCGCGCCGGGCGTTCCGCGCGATCACGAGGTCGCGGACCTCGCGGGCGAGCTCGGGGTCGCCGCCGGCGGAGTGCGCCACCGGCGCGCCGGCGCGCCCGTTGGGCCCCGCGGATGGCCGGCCCCGGGTCAGGCGACTCAGCTCGGCCTCGACGTCGAGCTCGGCCTGACCCTGGCGCATGCGGCGGGCGTTGCGAGCGGCGAGCATCTGGCGGATGTCGTCGTCGCGCTCGGCCGCGCTGGAGGGCCGCCCGCCCCGCTCGCTCTCGTCGAGCGACAGGCCGCCGCGGCCGATCTGGCCGTACAGGTCAGAGCCCGACAGCAGTTGCAGTCCGCCGGCGATGACGACGGCGGCGACGACGAGGATGGGTAGGAGCTCGACGACGGCGCGCACGCTCCCTAGATTGTGGCGCATGTGGCAACGTCTGCGACGCCGCACGTTCGCGCCGCGACGCCCGGCGATGTTCGCCACGCAGCTCCCGATCGTCGTGCTGACCGCGGCGTGCGTGATCGCCGGGCTCGCGGTCGTCGTGTGGACGCTGCTGATCGCCTCCTAGCCGGGCGCGGCCTTGTCGGGCGGGGGTGCCTTCGCTACGCTTGTTGAACGAGTTGACTGACTAGTCAATCTGTTCCTGCGCGGCGACCGCGAAGCACCTTGTGCGGCCGGCTGTTTCCCGCGCGCAAGCCAAACAGGAGACACGGCAAATGGTCGATTTCACGCTCACCGACGAGCAGAAGAACCTGCAGGAGTTGGCACACGACTTCGCGGCCAAGGAGATTCGTCCGAAGGCCTGGGAGTACGACAAGGACGGCACCTGGCCGCAGGACATCATCGAGAAGGCGTGGGAGGTGGGTCTCATGAACACCCACATCCCCGAGGAGTACGGCGGTGCCGGGGTCGGCTACCTCGAAGGCTGTCTCATCGAGGAGGAGATGTCTTGGGGCTGCTCCGGCATCCAGACGTCCGTCGGCTGCAACGGGCTCGCGACGGCGCCCGTCCTGCTGGCGGCGAGCGAGGAGCTCAAGAAGGAGTACATCGGCCGCCTCACCGAGGCCCCGCTGCTCGCCTCGTTCTGCCTCACCGAGCCCGACGCCGGCTCCGACGTCTCGGGCATGCGCACGAGTGCCGTCAAGAAGGGCGACAAGTGGGTCATCAACGGCTCGAAGTGCTTCATCACCAACGGCGAGTACGCCAACTGGTACACCGTCTACGCGAAGACCGACAAGGACGCAGGGCACCGCGGCATCTCGGCCTTCATCGTGCCCCGCGACGCCGGCGTCGTCGTCGACAAGCACGAGGACAAGATGGGCCAGCGGGCGTCGAACACCGCGACGATCAGCTTCAACGACGTCGAGATTCCGCTCGACCACCTCATCGGCGAGGAGAACAAGGGGTTCAAGATCGCCATGATGACCCTCGACCGTACGCGTCCGGGTGTCGCGGCGATGGCCACCGGGATCGCGCGTGCGGCGATGGAGTTCGCGATCGACTACTCCAAGGAACGCGTGCAGTTCGGCGTGCCGATCGCGATGCACCAAGCGATCCAGTTCATGATCGCCGACATGGCGACGAAGGTGGAGGCGTCGCGCCTGCTCACCTGGAAGGCCGCCTCGCTGCTCGACAACGGCCAGCGCAACACGCTCGTCTCCTCGCATGCCAAGCGCTACGCGGCCGACTCCGCAATGGAGGTCACGACCGACGCCGTGCAGGTCTACGGCGGCTACGGCTTCATCAAGGAGTACCCGGTCGAGAAGCTGATGCGCGACGCGAAGATCATGCAGCTCTACGAGGGCACGGCCCAGATCCAGCGCCTGGTGATCGCCCGCGAGACGTTGCTGCCGCGCCGCGTCGAGGAGCCCGCCTCCGCGGCGGTCTGACCACGCCGGGCCCCCCGCGCGCACGACGCACGCGGGGCCGCCCGGCGGGCGCTAGGGCAGCGACACCGTCTGGCTGACGTTCGACGCCTGTGGGCCGCCCGACGTCTCGATCCCGACGCGGTACACGCCGCGGTGCACGCGCACCAGCCGGCTGAAGCGCGACACAGATCCGCCACCGGACCCGAGCGAGCCCCCGGCGACCGTTACGAACCCGCGCCTCGGCTTGAGGCGCTCGAAGCCGACAAGGGCTCCCGGCTCGGGCGGGCTGACCGTGCCGGAGAAGCGATCGACGCCGGCCTGGCGGGTGCGCGAGATCTGCAGTGTGACCCGCACGGCCACCGTCTCGGTAACGACCTGGCTGACGGCCGGCGGGGCGGAGATCGCCACGACTCGCAGCTGCGCCGTCTGCTCGAGCCCGAGGAAGGGGAACTGAAAGCCCCCGATCGGGCTCGTGATCTGCGGATTGCCGATCGTCTGGAAGCCCTGCGTGTAGGGGAACGGGTTCGCCTGCAGCACCACCTCGTGGTTGGCGCTGCCGGTGCCCGATAGCGTGCCCTCGACGGTGAACGGGTCGCCGAAGACGACCGGGTTCGGTGTCGTGGCCAGACTCAGGCTGAGCGGGATCACCGCGGTGGTGAACGACTCGATCTTGCCGTCCGCGCTGCCGCTCGCGCCGGTCGCCACGATGCGGAAGTAGTACTTCGTGGCCGGCTCCAGGCCGCTGATCGATGAGCTGAACGGGAGCGGGCGGTGACCGTTTCCGAGAGGCGTCACCGGCGTCGTGGTGCCGAGCGCGGGCGTGGGCCCGTACTGGAAGCTCGCGACGGTCTCGCCGCCAACGGGGTTGACGATGGCGGTCAGCGTGGCCGAGGAGAACGTGACTGCGCTCACGCCGCCGGTCGTGACCGCCGGCACAGCGGCCTGGGCGCCGACGGGCACGAGCGCGGAGAGCGCCGTCGCGGCGGCGACGGCGATGGGGAAGATGCGTCGGTAGGAGTTCACGCAAGGCACCCTACCCGTCCCGCAGCACGGCCAAGCCGGTTGTCCGAACGTGGTGCTGCGCTAGATTTCGCGGCGCCGCCACGCCGGTCGCCTGATCGCGAACGCCGGCCGTCGTGGTGCTCGTGCGGCGGCACCCGCCGCGCCCCGACCGAGATCCAGCGAGGAGACGCCATGTTCGTGTTCAAAGCCGCCGTCGTCGGCGCCGGCACGATGGGGGGCGAGATCGCACAGGTGATCGCCTCCGCGGAGATCCCCGTAGTGCTCAAGGACATCGACGACGGGCTCGTGCAGGCCGGCCTCGACAAGGCGCGGCAGGTGACCGCCGGGCAGCTCGCCGCACTCGTGGCGAAGGAGAAGCTCAGCGCCGAGCAGGCCGATGCCGAGCTGGAGGCCGTGCTCGGGCGCATCGATCCGACGACGAGCTACGGCCCCTTCGGCGACGTCGACTTCGTGATCGAGGCGGTGCCGGAGCGGATGGAGATCAAGCACGCGGTGTTCGAGGAGCTCGATGCCGTGACCCCGGGGCACGCGATCCTCTCGTCGAACACGTCGTCGCTGTCGATCACCGAGATGGCCGGGGCGACGAGCCGCCCGGAGCAGGTCGTCGGGTTCCACTTCGCCTACCCAGCCTCGATCATGCGGCTCATCGAGGTGATCGAGGGCGACGAGACGTCGCTGCAGACCCTCCAGGCCGCCGCGAACTTCGCGCAGTCGATCCGCAAGATGCCGATCACCTGCGGCGAGGTGCCGGGGTTCGTCCTCAACCGCATCCTCAACTCGGCGGTCGCCGAGATCTGGCGTCTGCAGGAGGAGGAGGGTCTCGACATCCCGGCGATCGATCAGGCCGTCGGCGAGTCGAAGGTCGCCCCGATGGGCCCGTTCTACCTCAGCGACCTGCTCGGGCTGGACACGGTGTTGAAGGTGGCCGAGCATCTCTACGCCTCCTACGGCGACCGCTTCTACGTACATCGCGGCATGCGTGACCTCGTCGCCGCCGGCCACTTCGGCCAGAAGACCGGGAAGGGGTTCTATGAGCACGCCAGCTGACACCGAGCTCGACGTCGCGGCCATCGCCGAGCGCTTTTCGCTCAAGGCGTTCGTCGAGGCGTGCCTCGTCCTCGAAGAGGGCGTGGCCACGACGAGGGACATCGACCTTGCGATGATGACCGGTGCCGGCCTCGTCCCGCCCCCGTTCGCCCGCGCCGACACCCAGGGCCTCGATGTCGTGCTGGCGGCGCTGCGGGCCGCGACGGCCGAGCACGGCGACCGCTTCGCGCCGCCGCTCATCCTCCGTCGCCTCGTCGCCCAGGGCCGGCTCGGCCGCAAGACGGGCCAAGGGTTCTTCCCGTATCCCCGGCCCGATGCGGGCGTCGCGTCGGATGCGGCCGTCAAGCTCGAGACACGGGCGCTGCCCGAGGGGCAGGAGGTCGCGATCGTCTGGCTGGACCGGCCGCCGGCCAACTCGATCGCCCCCGAGGTCGTCGAGGAGCTGCGTGCGGCGTGGGAGCGGATCGAGCGCTCGCCTCGTGTCCGGGCCTTCGTGATCGCCTCGGCCAACCCGCAGCTGTTCTGCGCTGGCGCTGACATCAAGGCGTTCACGCGGATGGATGCCGACGCCGGGCGAGCCCTGCTCGACGGGGTGCACGAGCTGCTGCGCGCCTTCGAGCGGTCGTCGGTGGTGACGATCGCGGCGGTCAACGCACTCGCCTACGGCGGCGGCTGCGAGCTCGCGATGGCCTGCGACGTGCGGATCGCCGCGCGCTCGGCGACGTTCGGGCAGCCGGAGATCAACCTCGGGATAGTCCCGGGCTTCGGTGGGACGCAGCGCCTCCCGCGTCTCGTCGGCGAGGCCAAGGCGCTCGAGATGAACCTCACGGGTGAGCCGATCTCCGCCTACGAAGCCTTCGACCTCGGGCTCGTCAACCGGATCGTCGAGGATCACGAGCTGCTCGACAGCGCGCTCGCCTGGGCGCGGGCGCTGGCCGGGCAGGCGCCGCTGGCCGTCGAGCTGATCAAACGCGTCTCCGGCGCGGCGGATCTCGACGCCGGCATCGAGGCCGAGAAGGGCGCGTTCGGGAGGGTCTTCGCCTCGGAGGACGCGCGTGAGGGGATCGCCGCCTTCCTCGGCAAGCGGAAGGCGAGATGGCACGGACGCTGAGCGATGACCCCGGCGCCCGGCCGGGCTTGTCGGTGGGCACCGAGCGGCTCGCCGAGCTCATCCGCTCGGGCGGCTCGGTCATCGCGCTCACAGGCGCCGGGATCTCGGTGCCCTCGGGCATTCCCGACTTCCGATCGCCGGGCACCGGGATCTGGGAGCGCGTCGACCCGATGGAGGTTGCGCACATCGACGTGTTCCGGCGCGATCCGAAGCGCTTCTGGGGGTTCTACGGCGAGCGCTTCGCGACGCTCGGCGACCGCGAGCCGAACCGCGCCCACCGGATACTCGTGGAGCTCGAACAAGGCGGTCGCCTCGACGCGGTGATCACGCAAAACATCGACATGCTCCACCGCAAGGCCGGTACCAAGCGGCTCGTCGAGGTGCACGGGAGCATCGCGCGGGCCTCGTGCCTCGTCTGCGGCACGCATGTGCCGGCCGCCGAGGTACGCGAGCGCCTTCGGGCCGATCGCGAGGCGGTGCCGCGCTGCGCCTGCGGCGCGGCGCTGAAGCCCGACGTCGTGCTCTTCGGCGAGCACCTGCCGATCGAGGCGATGGAGGAGGCCCAGGCGCTGTGTGCCGGGGCCGACGTGCTCCTCTGCATCGGGAGCTCGCTCGAGGTCTATCCGGTGGCGGGGCTGCCGCTCTTGACGCGCCGCGCCGGCGGCGACGTCGCGATCATCACGCATGGCCCGACACCGCACGACGGGATCGCCTCGGTCCGCCTCGACGGCGACGTCGTCGACGAGCTGCAGGCGCTGCTCGCGGCGCTCGACGGCCGCGGGCGCGAACGTCCGCTACGCCGGAGCGGCGCTCGCGGTGGTGTGTCGTAGATCGCGCTGCGGGTCGATCCCCCAGCGCGAGGCCACACCGGCGAGCTCGTCGTCGAGCGACCAGGCGTCGGCGCGGCGGGGCCCGATGTGGTCCGGGCTCGCGCCCTTGAGCGGCATGCAGCCGGAGTTGTCGCCGATCGCTCGGATCGCCTGCACGTCCTCGTCGCTCAGACGGACCTCGGCGGGCACGGCGGCGAGGTCGCGGCGCTTGTCCTCGACGGGGCGCGCGTCGTCCCCGGACTCCTGGATGAGCGTCGGCGCGACGCACGCGACGGCCGGATGCGCGAGATCCCACTGACAGGCGAGCTGCAGCAGCGTCAGGTCGGCCCGGTGCGCGATCGGACGCAACTGCTCCAGGCGGGCGCAGCCCTCCTGCACCCACCCGTCGGGGCGGAAGCTGCGGTGATCGCCCGGAGCGAAGGCGTGGCCCGGGCGCACGTCGTCGTGGAACAGGCCGCCGTAGTCGACGACGCGCGCGATGACCTTCACGTCTTGGGCCTGCGCCGCGGCCAGCGCGAGCTCGCCCGGCCACGGCTCGAGCGGGTTCAGGATGAGCATCGCCCAGTCGATCGTGTCCCCGTAACGCTCGACGCAGTCGATGAAGTCGAGCGTGAAGCCATTCGCGGGCCCGGGGGCGACACCGAGCAGGCGAGTCAGCCCGTCCTCGCGTAGGCGCGCCATCGCCTCCCAGACCGCCGGATGGCTGTAGCCGAGACGATCGGGATTGTGCAGCAGCAGCAGATCGAGGCGGTCGTTGCCGAGTCGCTGCAGGCTGCGCTCGGTCGCCATGCGCAGGTAGTCGAGGTACGCGTCGGGGCCGCGGAGGCTCGGGTCGGTGAAGCGGGGGAAGCCCTTAGGCCCGTCGCGCACGCCGTCGTAGAAGTCGTGGCCGACGGCCCCAACGAGGCAGTAGGAGTCGCGCTCGCGTCCGATGAGGGCGCGACCGAGCAGCGCGTCGGCGTCGCCGGTGCCGTAGACGTCCGCCGTCAGCACGGTGGCGATGTCGTCGCCGGGGGCGAGCAGCGCCTGCAGGCGATCCTCGGGTAGCGCCTCCCCGAAGCGCATGAAGCGCCCGCCGCTCCAGGTGCCGATCGCGGTGTGTGTCGGGTCGCTCACGAATGCAGATGCTACGCACCGCCGTCGTGCGAGGGTCCGGGGTTTGTACCGACGGCGCTCCGGTTCGGACCCGCGGCGGCGCCGAAACCGGCCGCCGTGCGTGCCCGCAGCGCAGCCTCGAGGCGCTCGAGCGCGTGGCGGATCGAATCGGCCTCGGGCGCCGGAGCGCCCGGGCGCACCGCCGCCGCAACCGCCTCGCCGATGTCGTGCAGCTCGGCGAGGCGCTGGCGGAGGTCCTCGCGACCCTCACCCTCGAGCTCGTAGGAGGCGAGCGCGTACGCATTTTGCAGCTCCCAGGCGGCGTGCAGCAGGCGTCCCTCGTCGAGATCGAGGCGGGTCCGCAGCGCGAACTCCTCGGCGGCCAGGGCCGGGTGGCGCCCGCCGAGCAGCACGGCCAGGCGCTCCTGTGGGCGCAGGGCCGCCGCGCGACGCTGGCGGCGCGCAGTCACGCGGACCTCGCGGGCCGCGCGCCAGCGCCCGTCGGCCACCGCCTCGCCGTCGCCGTACCCGGCGCGCGCGATGAGCGCCTGGGTGGCGTCGACCTCGTGCAGGTTCGGATCGGCGGTGGCGATGCGGTGCGCGAACAGCACGCGATTGACGACCGCGAGCCCGGCGTGGACCGTGTCGCCGTCGGCCCGGTGCAGCCACTCGCGGGCCGTGTCCTCGTCGGTCAGCGCGGCCGCCTCGATGACGGTCGCGCGCGCCGTCGTCACGGGTGCCGGGTCCGGGCTCGTGGCGCGCCGGGTGCGACGGTCCCGCAGGAGATGCCGCCGCGGGGCGCCGAGCGTTCCGAGCACGACGACGTGCTGCGCCTCGCCGTCCTCGTCGCGCAGCAGGTAGCGGCCATCCGGTGGGCCGAGCGCCCACGGGAACTCCGCCTGCACGAAGGAGAACAGTGCCACCACCGCGCCACGGTAGCCCGTCGCGCGACGGCGCGCGCGGTGTACGCTCTCGCCACCGCCGTGGCCACACCCGACCAGGAAGCGAAGAGCATGGCTGATCAGAACTCCAAGGAGAGCCTCCGCGGACGTCTCACCGCTCAGACGGAGGACGCCTTCGGCAAGCTCGCGCAGGATCTGCTCGAGAACCCGTTCATCAACAGCGCGCTCACGCGCGCCTTCGATGCCCGCGAGCGAGCATCGCAAGCGCAGGAGCTGGCGATGGGCGCGCTCAATCTCCCGTCGGCCGCCGACATCGAGCGGCTCACGCGGCGGCTGCGCTCGGTCTCCCAGCGCCTCGAGGGCATCGAGGACGTGCTCGACCGCCTCGAGCGTCGCAACGGCGCGACCGCGAGCGAGGACGGCGCGGTGCAGACCCAGATCGCCGGTCTGGAGGAGCAGGTGGCGCAGCTGACGCGGACGGTACGCGAGCTCGGCGAGCGCCTGCCTGGAGCGAGCGCCCCCGTACCCCAGGCCCAGGAACGCCTCGCGGTCGAGGCACCCGCCGAGGCGCCGGCGCCCCGCAGGCGCGCGAAGGCGGCGAGCGCCAAGGTCTCGGAGGTCACGCCAGGCCGCTGAGCGCCGCGATGGCGATCGCGCCCATCGCCTCCGACGCCGCGACCAGTGCGTCGTCGTCGATGCGTTCGCGCGAGCCGTCCTCGCCGAAGCAGTCGCTGACCGCGAGCACTCCGCCGGCGCGCAGGCCCCGGCGCTCGGCGACGGCGAACAGCGCGGCGCACTCCATCTCGACGGCGAGCGCGCCATCGCGTGCCCATCCGGAGTTGCGGTCGGCGTCGCGCTCGTAGAAGAGATCGGTGCTCACGACCGCGCCCCGAGGCGGCGCGCGTCCGGCTCGCTGCTCCTCGTACGCCGCGGCGAGCGCCTCAGTGAGCGCCGGGTCAGCGCTCACGCGGTCTCCCGAGCCGAGCGCGCGGCTCGTTCCGTCGGCAGCGATCGCCTCGGCCGCGAGCACGAGGTCGCCGAGGCGCAGCGCGCGGTCCAACGCGCCGCACGTGCCCACGCGCACCGCCGCGCGCACGCCCAGGTCGGCGAGCTCCTCGAGGACGATCGCCGCGCTTGGGCCGCCCATCCCCGTGCTCTGAATCGTCAGCGGCGCACCGTCCGGGGCGCCGCCCGTGTATCCCCACAGGCCGCGATGATGGTTGAACATCTTCGGCTCGACGAGCAGCGACTGGGCGAGCAGGAGCGCCCGACCGGGGTCCCCGGGCAGGAGCACCCGCTCGGCGAGCGGCGCGGTCGGACGCAGGTGCAGGGTCGAGGCCGTCAAGGGAGCTCCGCAGGTTGGCGGCGTGACTGTAGTGCAGGGCGTCGCGAGTGGCCGATGGCGACGAGCATGCGCGACGGGCGCCGGGCCGTTACAACTGTGCTTCGCACGCGCGGGACCGCCCGGCCGCCCGCGGCCGGCATCGACAAGGGAGACAGACATGGCAGCGACGTTCAACTCGGCCAAGGAGTTTCGCGAGGTGTTCGATCGCCTGTTCACGCTGATGAGCGAGGACGAGGAGATGGGGCCGCGGCTCCGCGACGCCGACGTGCCGCAGCGCTTCGAGTTCGAGGACCTCGACCTCGTCTTCAACGTCCGCGCCGGTCGTCCCGAGGAAGGCGTCAACCTGTACTGGGAGTGGACCGACGACGTCGACTGGGAGCCGAAGGTCCGCATGGCGATGTCCTCCGAGACCGCGAACAAGTACTTCCAGGGCAAGGAGAACATCGCACTGGCGATCGCCCGGCGCCGGATCAAGACCGGCGGCGACGTGAAGGCTTCGCTCGCGCTCATCCCGATCACAAAGCCCGTCTACCCGCAGTACCGGGCGATGATCGCGGCCGAGTACCCGCACCTCGAGGTCTGATCGGGTTTGACACCACCGGCGGCGCGGAGTAGAGATACCGTCAACAGGATGTACACCGACCTGAGAGTGGGCGGCTTGCCGCCCGCGAGGCGCCGTCGGCCTCAGGGCGAGCGCCGCAGGTCGACGCAGCGGGCCGATCTGCCCGCAGGCGGCGGGGACAATCGTTTCCCGCCGCCGTTGCGTTACCGCAACGACATCGCCGCCGGCCGGTGAGCGACCTCGATCTGAGCGTCGTCGCCGATCGGGCCGGCGTGTCGCCGGGCACCGTTCGTCGCTGGGTGCGCGCGGGCCTCGTCCCGCAGTACCAGGGCTCCTGGACTCCCGCGGCGGCCAGCCAGGTCCGGATCATCGCGCGCCTGCGCGCCCGCGGGCACTCGCTGGCCGACATCCGCGCCGCCAGCGACGGCGGGCAGCTCGCCTTCGGCTACGTCGAGGAGGTCCTCCCGTCGGCCGCCGGCGATCACACGCTCGCGGAGGCCGCGCGGACCACGGGGCTCGAGCCGGCGCTCATCGAGCGGATCTACACGACGATGGGGTTCCCGTCGCTGTACGCCGACCGCATCTCCGACGCCGACCTGGAGATGCTCGGTCATACGGCGGCCGTCCTCGCCGCCGGCCTGCCCCTCGTCGCGTTCCTGCAGCTGGCGCGCGTGTACGGGCAGGCGCTCGCCCAGATCGCGGACGCCGAAGTGCGCCTGTTTCACATCTACGTACACGAGCCGCTCATGCGCGAGGGGGTGCCGAGCCTCGAGATGGCCGAGGAGATGGAGACCTTGACTCGCGAGCTGCTCCCGCTCGCCCTGCCCCTCATGAGTCACGTACACGCGCGGTTCCTGGCCCACTTCGTCGAGCAGGACATCATCGGCCACATGGAGAACGACCTCGCCGACGAGACGCTCGACCTCGGCCGGCTGCGCGTGGCGATTGCCTTCGCCGACCTCGCCGGCTACACGCGGCTCACCGAGGAGCGCGGAGACGAGCAGGCCGTCAGCACGGTCGAGCGCTTCATCGAGGCCGTCGAGCACACGCTCCCCGACGACGCGCGCGTCGTCAAGTCGCTCGGCGACGAGGTGATGGTCGTCGGTGCGGACGCCGCCGCGCTCACCGAATGGGCCGTCAACTTCAAGTCGGTGCTCGAGCCCGACATCCCGGCGCCGCGCATCGGCGTCCACTACGGCGAGACGCTCTATCGCGACGGTGACTACTACGGGCGCGAGGTCAATCAGGCCGCGCGGGTCGTCGCGCGCGCTGCCGGCGGCGAGGTGATCGTGACCCGTCCCGTTGTCGATGCCGCCAACGGCGCCCTGCAATTCGAGCTCATCGGCGAAGTGCTCCTGAAGGGCTTCTTCGAGCCGACCGAGCTGTTCCTCGCCAACGTGTCCACCCGATGAGCGCACCCGGCCGGCAACCCGCGATCGAGGCCGTGCTCGAGGCCGCGCGCGCCGCCGGGCTGGCCGACGAGCCGCGGATCGTCGTCGTCATGGTCTCGGGCGGGCGCGACTCGGTCTGCCTGCTCGACGTGGCAGTCGCCCTGCGCGGCGCGGTCGGCGTTCGCGCGCTTCACGTCAACTACGGCCTGCGCCCATCGGCCGGGGCGGCCGAGTCGCTCGTCGTCGCGCTCTGCGGCGAGCTCGGCGTCGAGCTGTCAGTGCGGCGCCCCGTGCGCGAGGACGACGCCGGGAACCTGCAGGCGTGGGCGCGTGACGCGCGCTACGGGGCGGCCACCGACCTGGCGCTCGCCTACGGCGGCGTCGTGGCCGCCGGTCACACGGCGACCGATCAGGTCGAGACGGTGCTGTACCGGCTCGCCGCTTCGCCTGGCCGGCGCGCGCTGCTTGGCATGCGCGCCCGTCAGGGGCTGCTGTGGCGGCCGCTGCTCGCCGTCACCCGCGAGCAGACCGGTGCGTACTGCCGCGCCCGCGATCTCGCCTACGACGACGACGACAGTAACGACGGCGGCCGTTTCGCGCGGGGGCGCGTGCGCCACGGGCTCGTCGCTGCGCTGCGCGACGTGCATCCGGCCGCGGAGCGCAACGTGCTCCGCACGGCGGCGCTGCTGCACGACGAGGCGCGCGTCCTGGACGCGCTCGTCGAGGAGACGCTCGCGGGGCAGCGCACGATCGAGCTCTCGCGACTCGCCTCGCTCCCGCCGGGCCTCGCCCGGCTCGTCGTCGTCCGGCTCGCCGAGGACGTCTCGGGCCGCCTCGTCCCCGCGGCCGGGCGCCGCCTCGATGAGCTGCTCGCGCTCGGCGGGGCCGGGGGCAGCGCCTCGCTGCACCTCGGTCACGGCGTGCGGGCGATCGTCGAGTACGGCGCGCTGCGCATGGCCGCCGGGGACGAGCAGCCGATCCCGGAAGCCGTGCGGCTCCCGGTGCCGGGGCGGGTGCGCTTCGGCAGCTGGGAGCTGTACTGCGAGGTCGGGCCGACGGCTGCTGGGGCAGCGGTGCCCGGCGATGCGGGCCCCGCCGAGGTGACAGCCGTGTTCGACGCCGACGTCGCGTCCGGCCCGCTGCTCGTGCGCCCATGGCGGCGGGGCGATCGCATGGAGCCGATCGGAATCGGCGGCTCGCGCACGCTCGCCGACCTGTTCATCGACCGGCGCCTCCCGCGCGCGCGCCGGGGGACGATCCCCGTTCTCGAGGCCGGCGGGCGGATCGCCTGGGTGCCGGGGATCGCCACCGACGAGCGCTTCCGGGTCGGCGCCGCGACCCGCCGATTGTTGCGCCTGCGCGCCGAGCGAGGCGACGCTCACTAGAATCCGCCGCCTGCCGCGCCCGGCGACCCGGGCTGCGGGATCGCCTCGCCACCGCCGCCGACCTCCTCACGTGTCCGAACAGAGCGACCCCGCCATCGGCGAAATGCTCGTCAGCGCCGACGCGCTTCAGCAGCGCGTGCGCGAGCTCGGCCGCGACATCTCGAACGACTACGCGGGGCAGCCGCTGCTGCTCGTCGGCGTGCTCAAGGGCGCCGTCTTCTTCCTCTCGGACCTCATGCGCTGGATCACGATTCCCGTCGAGGTCGACTTCATGGCCGTCGCCTCCTACGGCTCGGCGACCGACTCCTCGGGCGTCGTTCGGATCCTCAAGGACCTCGACGCGGCAATCGAGGGACGCGACGTCCTCATCGTCGAGGACATCGTCGATTCGGGGCTCACGCTGCAATATCTGTTGCGAAATCTGGGCTCGCGTAACCCGAATTCGCTCGAGGTGTGTGCCCTGCTGACCAAGCCCGAGCGCCGCAAGGTCGACCTGCCGACGCGCTACGTCGGGTTTGAGATCCCGAACAAGTTCGCCATCGGCTACGGCCTCGATCACGCCGAGCGCTACCGCAACCTCCCGTACGTCGCGGCGCTCAGCGGCCGGCCGTAGGGGTGGCGGAGGCGGCCCCTCCGGCCGCCGGCCGGAGGGTCATAGGGTCCCTCGGCCGTCCGGGGGCGTTGAATCCTCGTGGTACGCTAGGCGCCTGGTCGTAGCCCCGTCCGCCGCCGACGCCGGAGGCGTCGCCCTCTCATGAGCCGCTTCTTCAAGAGTGCCTTCTTCCCGATCCTGATCGTGGTCGTGCTGGCCTTCTTCGCTCAGCGGCTCATCGCGCCGAGCACCAGCAACGGCCCGGTGCACAATTACGGCACGCTGATCTCCAAGGAGCTGCCGAGCGGCGAGGTCAAGTCGGTCGACATCAAGACGAAGGGCAACGAGGTCGACGTCACGCTCAACGACGGGACGAAGTACTCGACCGGCTACGTCGACAA
Organism: uncultured Solirubrobacterales bacterium; assembly: GCA_963819075.1. Lineage (GTDB taxonomy): Bacteria > Actinomycetota > Thermoleophilia > Solirubrobacterales > Solirubrobacteraceae > CAVQBJ01. The sequence continues at coordinate 667,637 of CAWFUP010000004.1, read as the reverse complement.
TGCGGTGCCCCAGCTCCAGAACGAGCTGCAGCAGTACAAGGTGCCGTTCAACGTGGAGGCCGACAAGACGAGCACGCTGCTCTCGCTGCTCACCTACATCCTCCCGTTCCTCATCTTCATCGGGTTCTGGATCTTCATCATGAACCAGGTGCAGGGCGGCGGCTCGAAGGTCATGTCCTTCGGCAAGTCGCGCGCGAAGCGCCTCTCGGCCGACTCCCCCAAGATCACGTTCCGTGACGTCGCGGGGGTCGACGAAGCCGTTGAAGAACTCCACGAGATCAAGGAGTTCCTCGAGAACCCCAAGAAGTTCCAGGCGCTCGGGGCCCGCATCCCGACCGGCGTGCTGCTGTACGGACCCCCGGGCACCGGCAAGACGCTGCTCGCCCGTGCGGTGGCCGGCGAGGCCGGCGTCCCCTTCTTCTCGATCTCCGGATCGGACTTCGTCGAGATGTTCGTCGGCGTCGGCGCCTCGCGCGTGCGCGACCTGTTCGAGCAGGCCAAGCAGAACTCACCCTGCATCATCTTCATGGACGAGATCGACGCCGTCGGCCGCCATCGCGGCGCCGGGCTGGGCGGCGGTCACGACGAGCGCGAGCAGACGCTCAACCAGCTGCTCGTCGAGATGGACGGCTTCGAGGCGAAGGACAACATCATCATGATCGCGGCCACCAACCGGCCCGACATCCTCGACCCCGCGCTGCTGCGCCCCGGCCGCTTCGACCGCCAGATCGCCGTCGACCGCCCCGACCGCAAGGGCCGCGCGAAGATCCTCGAGGTCCATACGCGCGGCAAGCCGCTGGCCAAGATCATCGACATCGACGCCCTTGCCGGCCAGACGCCTGGCTTCACCGGCGCCGACCTCTCCAACCTCATCAACGAGGCCGCGCTGCTCGCCGCCCGCCAGGGCAAGCGCGAGATCGGCCAGGATGAGCTGGAGGAGGGGATCATGCGCGTGATCGCCGGCCCGGAGAAGAAGACGCGCGTGATGAGCGAGAAGGAGCGGCTCATCACCGCCTACCACGAGATGGGCCACGCGATCGTCGGTCACTTCCTCGAGCACTCCGACCCGGTGCACAAGGTCTCGGTCATATCGCGCGGGCAGGCGCTCGGCTACACGATCTCGATGCCCCAGGAGGATCGCTTCCTGACCACGCGCGCCGAGCTCAACGACACGATGGCGATGACGCTCGGTGGTCGGGCCGCGGAGGAGATCGTCTTCGGCGAGATCACGACCGGGGCCTCCAATGACCTGGAAAAGGTCACCGCGACGGCCAAGCAGATGGTGATGCGCTTCGGCATGAGCGACCGCCTCGGACCGCGCGTGTTCGGCCACGACCACGGCCAGCCGTTCCTCGGCCGCGAGTTCTCCACCGAGCCCGACTACTCCGACGAGATCGCCCGCGAGATCGACGACGAGGTCCGGCGCATCATCGAGGCCGCGCACAAGCGGGCCACGGACCTGCTCACCGAGCACCGCGAGGAGCTCACGAAGATCTCCGAGATCCTCGTCAAGCGCGAGACGATCGAGAAGGAGGAGTTCATCGCCCTCCTCGCCGGCAAGACCGAGGCCGAGGTGTTCGGCGAGGACGAGCCGGCGACGCCCGAGCTGCCTCCGGCCGCGCCGAGCCCCGCCGAGCGCGTCGGGCGTGAGGCCCCGCGCCCGCTCCCGCGCCCCGGCCTGGCCGGCGGGACCGCGGAGTTCCGCGGCGCCGACGGCGATCTGCCCGAACTGACCTGACGCGCGCGCGGGGCGTACGCTCCGGTGTGCGGGCGCGGCTCGCGCTCGCGTTCCCGACGCGAGGGAGATCGGCATGGCGGTCAGATTGCATCGCTGCAGCGCTACGTTCATCAGGGGCCCGCACCCGTGCTGGCAGGTGCAGAAGGCGCTCGACGAGGCCGGCATCGAGTACGAGGTCGTGAGGCACCCGTCGTTCCCGCGCGGCAAGCGCACCGACGTGATCGCGCTCACCGGCCAGAAGCTGCTCCCGGTGATCGAGCTCGAGGACGGCACGCTGGTGCGCAAGCAGTCCGCCGAGCTCGTGGCCGAGATCCGCGACGGCAGTCTGTTCGCCGCGCACTCGGCGTAGCGCGCTTCCGGTCGCCACACCGGTGTCGAACGCCCCCGCCCGCGCTCCGGCGGTCGCCCGCGCGTGCGCCATGATGCAATCCCATGACGAGCCCGAGCGCGTTCGCACTGATGGGGATCGTCAACGCGACCCCCGACTCGTTCTCCGACGGCGGCCTGTACCTCGATCCGGGCGCCGCGGTGGCCCACGGCCTCGCCCTCGCCGGCGAGGGCGCGGCGATTGTCGACATCGGCGGCGAGTCGACGCGCCCGGGGGCCGCGCCGGTTTCGGTCGATGAGGAGCTCGTGCGTGTTGTTGCCGTCATCGAGGGGCTCGTCGCGGCCGGCGTCGAGGCCGAGATCTCGATCGATACCTCCAAGGCCGCCGTGGCCGAGGCGGCGCTCGCCGCGGGTGCCGGATTGGTCAACGACGTCACGGCGTTCCGCGGTGACCCGGTGCTCGCCGCGCTCGTCGCCGACCGCGGCGCGCGCTGCTGCCTCATGCACATGCTCGGCGAGCCCCGCACGATGCAGGACGCGCCGCACTACGAGGACGTCGTCGACGACGTGCGCGCGTTCCTCGAGGAGCGGCTGGCCTTCGCCGTGGGCGAGGGCATCGCCGAGGAGCGCATCCTGCTCGATCCGGGGATCGGCTTCGGCAAGACGCTCGAGCACAACCTCGAGCTGCTGAGCCGCCTCGGTGAGCTCTCGACGCTCGGCCGACCGCTCGTGATCGGTACGTCGCGTAAGGGCTTCCTCGGCCGCCTCGCGGCGCGCGCGCCCGGTGGGGCCCCGCCCGCGCCGCGCGAGCGCCTGGCCGGCACGATCGCCACGTGCGTGATGGGGCTCGAGCGGGGCGCGAGCGTCTTCCGCGTGCACGACGTCGCCCCGGTACGCGATGCGCTCGTCGTGGCGGCTGCTACGTTGACCGGGCCATGGATCGCGAGGAGCAGGGCGACGAGCCCGACGACGTGAGCGGCGAGGAACCGGTCGACGACTCGGGCTACGACGACAGCGACGAGGAGGGCGCGCCCGAGACGGTCGTCACGATCGAGATCAGCGGCCTGTCGCTGTATACGCATCACGGCGTCACATCGGCCGAGCGCGAGATCGGTCAGCGCCTGATGCTCGACCTTCGGCTCGATGTCGGGGAGTCCGATGCGACCGTGACCGACCGGGTCCAGGACACCGTCGATTACGCGGAGGTCTGCCAGCTCGTGGCCCTCGTCGCCCAGCAGCGCTCCTACCACACGCTCGAACGCCTGTGCAGCGCGATCGCCGATCGGCTGCTCGACGACTTCGAGCTCGAGGCGGTGTGGGTCAAGGCGGCGAAGCCGGAGCCGCCGATCCCGCTTCCCGTCGAGGAGGTGTCGGTCGAGGTCTGGCGCGAGGCGACCGACTGAGTCCTGACCCGCGCACCGGCTATCTCGGTCTCGGCAGCAACGTCGGCGACCGCCGGTCCTACCTGCAGCGCGCGGTCGACGGGCTCGGGCACCACGGCGTGACGGTCCTCGCGAGCTCGTCGCTGTACGACACCGATCCGGTCGGGGAGGTGCCCGACCAGCCGAGCTTCCTGAACGCCTGTGTGCGCGTGCGCACCCAGCTCGACGCGCTCGCGCTGCTCGACGCAGCCAAGTCGATCGAGCGCGATCTCGGTCGCGCCCCAGGGGGGGTACGCCACGGCCCGCGTCCGATCGACATCGATGTGCTCCTGCTCGGCGACGAGACGTTCGAGCACGAGCGGCTGACGCTGCCCCACGAGCAGGTGCTGACGCGCCGGTTCGTCCTCATCCCGGCGCTCGAGCTCAATCTCGAGCTCGCCGTCCCGGGAGGCGGCCGGCTGGCCGATGCGCTCGCGGCGCTGCCCCTCGATGAGGGCGTGCGCTGGGCCGGGCCTCCGCTGCAGCTCTGACGCGGCGGCGGCTCAGGCGTCGACGGGCTCGGCCCGCCAGTCGGCCGGCATCGTCCCGAGCGGGATCTCGCCGGCGAGCGGCGGGAAGTAGCGGCGCAGCTCGTCGCAGCGATGCTCGGCGATGATCGGGCGCACGTCGGCGAAGCTCGACAGCAGCCGCAGCGACGAGCCGACCTGCAGATCGGCGGCGTTGGGCTCCTCGCCGCCGAGCAGGCCGGCCTCGATCCACCCGTCGACGCGCGCCAGCTGCGCCGGCAGTTCGCGGACATCGCCGCGCACGCGCTGCTCGTCGGCGCCGGCCAGTCGGGCCATCAACCGCGCGGCGAACGGGGCGCTCGGGCGCACGAGCGCATCGGGGATCGGCAGGTGCGCCCCCGCGCCGTAGCTCGCCATCGCCGAGGGGCAGCGAATGAGCAGCACGTCGCTGATGCGGCGCGCCGCCGCCTGCAGCTCCTCGTCACCCCACTGCTCGATGGCGAGCAGCTCGGCGCGTCGCCGCGGGTCGGCGGGCAGCAGCGGGGGCTCGGGTGCGAGGCGATCGAGCTGGCGCATGATCTCGCGCGAGCCGGAGATCCGCTCGCGGCCGATCGGTCCGTCGTGTACGACGAGGCCCGGGACCGTACGGGCGCCGTACACAAGCTGCCCGACCGCGGCGGAGACGATCGGCGGCAGGTCGATGCGCTTGTAGGTGATGCCCTTGCGCTCGAGCGCCGCCTCGACCGCCGCGCACGGATGCGAGCCAGGGATCACGTACAGGGTCGCCTGCATCGGTTGCGAGCATAATGCCGCGCGTGCTGCTCGTTGTCGACGTCGGAAACACCCAGACCCACTTCGGGACGTTCCGCGACGGCGTGCTCCAGGAGCACTGGCGCTTTGCCACGGTGCGCCAGTCGACCGCTGACGAGCTCGGCGCCGCGCTGCGCAACCTGCTCGAGCTGCGCGAGGTCTCCATGCGCGAGATCGACGCCTCGATCGTCTCCTCGACCGTGCCCGCGCTCGGCCCCGAGTGGCGCGACATGGCGGCTCGCTACCTCGGTCACGAGATGCTCGTGGTCGGCCCCGGCGTGCGCACCGGCATGCCGATCCGCTACGACAACCCGCGCGAGATCGGCCCCGACCGGCTCGTCAACTCGGTCGCCGCTCATGACCGCGTCGACGGACCGTGCGTCGTCGTCGACTTCGGCACCGCCATCACCTACGACATCATCTCCGGCGAGGGCGAGTATCTCGGCGGCATCATCTCGCCGGGCGTGGAGATCTCGCTCGAGGCCCTCACCGAGCGGGCGGCGGCGCTGCCAAAGATCGATGTCAGCGCACCGCGCTCGCTCATCGGCAAGACGACTGTCGACGCGATCCGCTCGGGCGTCGTGTACGGGACCGCCGGCCAGGTCGACTCGATCGTCCGTCGCCTGCGCGGCGAGCTCGGTGCCGACACGCACACGATCGCCACCGGCGGCCTGTCGGGGGCGATCGTGCCGTATTGCGAGACCGTCGACGAGGTCGACGACCTCCTGACGCTCACCGGCCTGCGCCTCATCCACGAGAAGAACGTGTAGCCGGCGGATGCCGCGCCGGCGCGGCACAATGGTGCGGTGACCGAGCTCACCGCACCCTGGTCGTTGGGACCGCTGCGCGTCCCCAACCGCGTCGCCCTCGCCCCGCTGGCCGGCATCGGCAACTGGTTCGTACGCCTGCAGGCGCGCCGTTACGGCGCGGGCCTGGTCGTCTCGGAGATGGTCTCCAGCTTCGGGGTGCACTACGGCAACGCGCGCACATGCAGCGAGCTGTTGCACATCCATCCCGCCGAGCGCGACGGCGGCATCGTGTCGATGCAGCTGTTCGGCTCCGATCCGCAGGTGATGCGCTCCGCCGCCGCCCGCGTGGCCGAGGCCGGCGCGGACGTGATCGACCTCAACATGGGTTGCCCCGTGCCCAAGGTCTGTAAGACCGGCGCTGGCGCCGCCCTGCTGCGTGAGCCGCAGCGCGCCGTCGCCGTCGCCCGCGCGGCCGCCGAGGGCAGCGGGCTGCCGGTCACGGTCAAGCTGCGCTCCGGACAGCGGCCTGGCGAGACCGACGGTGCCGCCCTGGCGGAGCGTCTCGTCGCCGACGCCGGCGTCGCGGCGATCGCCTTCCACCCCCGCTCGGCGGCCGTGCATCACAAGGGCCAGCCGGACTACGCGCTCGCCGCGCGCGTCGTGCAGCGCCTCGAGGTGCCGGTCATCCTGACCGGTGGGCTGAGCGACGCCCCGTCCGTCCGCGCGGCCCACGAGCGGACCGGCGCGACCGCCGTGATGCTGGCCCGCGGCGCGCTCGGCAACCCGTGGCTGTTCGCCGAGCTCCTGCACGGTCGGCGCGATCCGCCGTCGCGCGCGGAGGTGCTCGCCGAGCTGCACTGGGTCTGCGACCGGGCGGTCGAGCACCTCGGAGACGACCGCGCGGGGCGGTATCTGCGCAAGTTCTACCCCTGGTACCTCGAGCGAATGGCGTTGCCGCGACTGACGCTCAAGCGCGTGCAGGAGGAGCTGCAGCGCTCCGAGACACTGGCCGAGGCACGCGCGTGTCTCGACGCGCTCGTGGTGGAGGAGACCGCGATCACGCCGATGCTGTCGGGCGCGAGGTAGCGTCGGCAGGCGGCCGCAGGCGCGCCCCGACTGGGGGCGACCATGCGTCCAGCACGCTCCCGGAGCCCGCGCGACACCCCGCTATACTGCGCGCTCGCTCACCCCCCTGGGGGGCCGCGAACCCCGCCCGCACGGCGGGTTTTGTACGCGGACCCTGAAACGCACAGCCGGACGCGAGGGTTACATTGCCGAAGGACGTCATCCTCACCCACGAAGGCCTCGAGAAGCTCCAGGACGAGCTCGAGATGCTGTCCACCGCGAAGCGTCGTGAGGTCGCCGAGCGCATCAAGGAGGCCCGCGAGTTCGGTGACATCTCCGAGAACTCGGAGTACGACGACGCCAAGAACGAGCAGGCGATGCTCGAGCAGCGGATCGCGCTGCTGCAGGAGAAGCTGCGCATGGCCACCATCATCGACGCCAAGGACGTCTCCACCGACGTCGTCCAGGTGGGCTCGGTCGTGCACGTGAAGGATGAGAAGACCGGCAAGTCGGTCAAGTACACGATCGTCGGCTCGGCCGAGGCCAAGCCCCAGGAGAACAAGCTCTCCAACGAGTCGCCGGTCGGCCGGGCGCTGCTCGGGCACAAGCGCAACGACATCGTCGCGGTGCAGGTCCCCCGTGGCCCGGCCCGCCAGCTGAAGATCACGAAGATCGACGTCGGCGTCTGAGCTCCGCCGCGCGCGCCCGCATCGGGCCCGGCCGCCCGCCCGAGCGCGTGACCGCCGTAAGATCGCGCACATGAACGCCGACCCCGACGAGCCGGCGCGCGATACCGACGGCGGCGAGGGAGCCCTGCCCGAGCTGATCGCCGCCCGCCGCGGGAAGGCGCAGCGGCTACGCGCGGCGGGCATCGAGCCGTTTCCGCACGCGTTCCCGGGCGTCACGCCGATCGTCGAGGTCCTGCGCGCGCACTCCGAGCTCGCCGCCGGTGAGGACACGGACGCCCGATACCGCGTGGCCGGCCGGTTGCGTGCGAGGCGGGGTCAAGGTGGGATGGCCTTTCTGGACCTGGAGGACCGCAGCGGTCGCATCCAACTGCAGGCCAAGCGCGACCTTCTCGGCCCCGAACGGATGGAACGGCTGCTCGACCTCGACCTCGGTGACCTGCTCGGGGTCGACGGCGTGGCCTTCCGCTCCCGCCGCGGCGAGCCGACGCTGCGCGTGGAGGACTTCACGCTGCTGGCGAAGTCGCTGCGCCCGCCGCCCGACAAGTTCCACGGCTTGCACGACGTCGAGACGCGCTTTCGCCACCGCGAGCTCGACCTGATCGCCAACCCGGAGGCTCGAGAGCTGTTCATCACGCGGGCGCGCGTGATCGCCGCGGTGCGCTCTTATCTCGATGAACAAGGCTTCGTCGAGGCCGAGACACCAGTCCTGCAGCCGCTGTATGGGGGCGCGCTCGCCCGTCCGTTCGTCACCCATCACAACGCGCTGGATCGCGACCTCTACCTGCGCATCGCCACCGAGCTGTACCTCAAACGGCTCATCGTGGGCGGCCTGGAGCGTGTCTACGAGCTCGGCAAGGACTTCCGCAACGAGGGGATCTCCTTCAAGCACAACCCGGAGTTCACGGTCATCGAGTGGTACGAGGCGTACGCCGACTACACGGACGAGATGGCGCGTGTCGAGGCGGTCGTGCACCGGGCCGCGGAGGCCATCGGCTACGACGGTCCGCTCAACCTCACCCCTCCCTGGCCGCGGCGGCGCCTGACCGAGGCGATCGCCGAGGCCACCGGCGTCGATCCGCTCGCCCATCGCGACGCGGCGGCGCTGGCGGCGATCGCTCGCGAGCGCTCGCTGCTCGAGGATCCGGAGGGGCGCACGTGGGCGCAGCTCGTCGACGACCTGCTGTCCAAGCATGTCGAGCCTGCGATCACCGACCCGGTGTTCCTGACCGACTATCCGGTCGAGCTGTCGCCGTTCGCCAAGGTCCACCGCTCCGAGCCCGGGCTGGTCGAGCGCTTCGAGGCGTTCGCCGGCGGCATGGAGTTCGCCAACGCGTTCACCGAGCTCAACGATCCCGACGAGCAGCGCCGGCGCTTCGAGGCGCAGCGGCCGCTACCGCGACGAAGGCGACGAGCACGCCCAGCCGTTCGACGAGAGCTTCCTCGCCGCGCTCGAGCAGGGAATGCCCCCGACGGGCGGCGTCGGCGTCGGCATCGACCGCCTCGTCATGCTCCTGACCGGGCGCCGCTCGATCCGCGAGGTCGTCCTCTTCCCGGCCCTGCGCTGACGTTCACACGATACGGGCGCACTTTGCGCTGTGGAGCGGGGCTGCGGACCCTTATCCGGACCCTCGCATGCGCTGAGGCCCGGGGGGGCGATTGGTAGACTGCTCGCGGGGGTGCCGACCGGGCTGGCACTCATCCTTTTCGCTGTTTCTGACGAAGAGAGAGGTACCGGAGCGCTACTGTCCCGCCAACCACCTATCCTCGACTACCAGCGCGCCGGCGGTGCGATTCAAGTGACCACAGCCACGACCGACCAAAGGCTTAAGACCAGACCACCAGCAGCACACGTAGCGCTTCGCGCGTCGCCTCGACGCCGTATTCGCAGGAAAGGAAGCAGGGACATGTTCGAGCGATTCACAGAACGAGCCAGGCAGGTCGTCGTTCTCGCGCAGGAAGAGGCGCGGACGCTCAAGCACAACTACATCGGCACGGAGCACATCCTCCTCGGTCTGCTGCGCGAGGAGGAGGGGCTTGCGGCGAGGGTGCTCGAGAGCCTCGACATCACGGTCGAGCGCGTGCGCGCGCAGGTGGTCCGGATCGTCGGTTCGGGCGAAGAGGTCACGTCGGGGCAGATCCCGTTCACGCCGCGCGCCAAGAAGGTGCTCGAGCTGGCGCTGCGCGAGGCGCTCAGCCTCGGCCACAACTACATCGGCACGGAGCACATCCTGCTCGGCCTCGTGCGCGAGAACGAGGGCGTCGCGGCGCGCATCCTGCTCGACTTCGACGCCGACTCGGAGAAGATCCGCAACGAGGTCATCCGCATGCTGTCGGGTCCGGGCGGACGCCGCCAGGGCCAGACCGGCGCGGGCGCCGGCGCGGGCGCCGGCTCGGGCGGGGCCGAGGGCAAGAAGTCCTCCAAGCTGCTCGACCAGTTCGGCCGCAACCTGACCAAGCTCGCCGCCGAGGGCAAGCTCGACCCGGTCGTCGGGCGCGAGACCGAGATCGAGCGGATCATGCAGATCCTCTCGCGGCGCACGAAGAACAACCCGGTGCTCATCGGCGAGCCCGGCGTCGGCAAGACCGCCGTCGTCGAGGGCCTGGCCCAGCGCATCACGAACGCCGACGTCCCCGAGCTGCTGAAGAACAAGCAGATCTACACGCTCGACCTGGCCGCGCTCGTGGCCGGCTCGAAGTACCGCGGAGAATTCGAGGAGCGCCTCAAGAAGGTGATGAAGGAGATCACCCAGCGCGGCGACATCATCCTGTTCATCGACGAGCTGCACAACCTCGTCGGGGCCGGTGCGGCCGAGGGCGCGATCGACGCGGCCTCGATCCTCAAGCCGGCGCTCGCGCGCGGTGAGCTGCAGACGATCGGCGCCACGACGCTCGACGAGTACCGCAAGTACCTCGAGCGCGACTCGGCGCTGGAGCGTCGCTTCCAGCAGATCCGCGTCGAGGAGCCGACGATCGAGCAGACCGTCGAGATCCTGCGCGGCCTGCGCGACCGCTACGAGCAGCACCACAAGGTGCAGATCACCGACGAGGCCCTCCAGGCCGCCGGCGATCTCGCCGACCGCTACATCTCCGACCGCTTCCTGCCCGACAAGGCGATCGACCTCATCGACGAGGCCGCCTCGCGGATGCGCATCAAGTCGATGACCTCGCCGCCGGCCAACCGCGAGCTCGAGGACGAGATCGAGACGACGCGCCGCCAGAAGGAGGCCGCGATCGAGGCCCAGGAGTTCGAGAAGGCCGCGGCGCTGCGCGACAAGGAGCGCAAGCTGACCAACCGCAAGCGCGAGCTCGAGGAGGAGTGGGAGTCCGGCGAGTCCGGCGAGCGCCCCTCGATCGGCGAGGAGGAGATCGCCGACATCGTCTCGATGTGGACCGGCATCCCGGTGTTCAAGCTCACCGAGGCCGAGACCCAGAAGCTCATGCGCATGGAGGACGAGCTGCACAAGCGCGTCATCGGGCAGCACCCGGCGATCGAGGTGATCTCGAAGGCGATCCGCCGCTCGCGGGCCGGCCTGAAGGATCCCAAGCGCCCGACCGGCTCGTTCATCTTCCTCGGCCCCTCGGGCGTCGGGAAGACCGAGCTCGCGCGCACGCTGGCCGAGTTCCTGTTCGGCGACGACGACGCGATGATCCGCATCGACATGTCCGAGTACATGGAGAAGCACGCGGTGTCGCGCCTCGTCGGCTCGCCTCCGGGCTACATCGGCTACGACGAGGGCGGCCAGCTCACCGAGGCGGTGCGGCGCAAGCCGTACAGCGTGCTCCTGCTCGACGAGATCGAGAAGGCGCACCCGGACGTCTTCAACATCCTGCTGCAGATCCTCGAGGACGGCCGCCTCACCGACGCCCAGGGGCGCACGGTGGACTTCCGCCACGCGATCGTGATCATGACCTCGAACATCGGGGCCGCCGAGATCGCCCGCAACACGCCGCTCGGCTTCGCGGTGTCCGAGGACGAGACCGGCATCACCTACGACGACATGAAGAACCGGATCATGGGCGAGCTCAAGAAGGTCTTCCGGCCCGAGTTCCTCAACCGCATCGACGACGTGATCGTGTTCCACAAGCTGCAGAAGGACGAGATCAAGCAGATCGTCGAGCTGCTGCTGCTGCGGATCCGCGAGTCGATGGCCGAGCGGGAGCTGCAGCTCGAGCTCACCGACCCGGCCAAGGACCTGCTCGTCGAGAAGGGCTGGGATCCCGCCATGGGCGCCCGTCCGCTGCGGCGCGCGATCCAGCGCTACATCGAGGATCCGCTGGCCGACTTCGTGCTGCGCGAGGAGCTCACGCCGGGCGCGACGGTCGTCGTCGACCCGATGCCCGAGGGCGAGGACGGCGAGGTGCGGCTCACGGTCGTGGCGCCCAAGAAGCAGAAGACGCCGGTCGGCGTCGGGGCTGATGGCGGGGCTCCGGCGGAGGAGCTGGCCGAGGGCTCGGAGCCTGCGGTGAGCGAGCCGCCGGCTGACGCTCCGGCCGCGTAGCACCGGCCGAGTACTTCGCGTCGCCGCTTCTCCGGCCCACAACAAGGGCCGGAGAAGCGTCGCCGCTCCGTCGTCCGGTCGCTGCGGCCGAACGACGCTGCGCCGCGATCGCAAACAACGGCGTCCGCTCGACGGGGTTGGCGAGGGTGAAGCCTTCTCGTCAGACCCTGGCCCCCGGGTCGGAGGGCGCGTCAGCGAGGGATTGAGCGCAGGAGCGAGTCGACGGCGTCCGAGCCGCGCCGCCCGGGGTGGGGAGCGGGCGCCGCCGCGAGAACGCGGTCGTCCCAGATCCGCCAGGGCGCGTCGCCGCCGTCCCACAGCTTGCGCAGGTACTCGACGTCGCGGATCGTGTCGGCGCACTGCCAGAACCCGTCGTGCGGGAACACCTGAAGCTCGCCATCGCGGACGAGACCCTCGAGCGGCTCGCGTTCGAGCACGCAGGTGGGATCGGATGAGAGTCGTTCCAGCACCTCACGTTGAAAGACGAAGAAGCCGCCGGAGATGCGGTCGCCGCCCTCGGGCTTCTCGGCGAAGCCGGTGACGACGGAGCCGTCGAGTACGAGCTCGCCGAAGCGCGATGGTGGGATCACGCCGGTGACGGTCGCCAGGCGCCCGTGCGAGCGGTGGAACTCGAGCAGTCTGTCGATGTCGACGTCCGCGACGCCGTCGCCGTAGGTGCACATGAACAGATCCGCGTCGCCGAGCGCGTGCTCGACGCGCTTGACCCGCGCCCCGGTCATCGAGCTCTCGCCGGTGTCGACGAGCGTGACGCGCCAGTCCTCGATGTCGCCCGTCGCGTACTCGACGGCACCCTCGGCGAGCGAGATCGTGATGTCGGAGCGCAGCGCGTGGTAGTCGAGGAAGTAGCGCTTGATGACCTCGCCGCGGTAGCCGAGGGCGCAGACGAAGTCACCGAAGCCGTGGGCGGCGTAGATCTTCATGATGTGCCACAGCAGCGGCCGGTCGCCGACCTCGACCATCGGCTTGGGCCGGTACTCGGTCTCTTCGCGCATGCGCGTGCCCAGCCCGCCGCACAGCAAGACGACGCGGGGGGCGCTTCGTTGACCGTCCAGGGACATGTCAGCCTCGTTATCGGCTGGGTTGGACGGAGGTTGAGCGACCCTCAAGTTCCGGTGCAGGGCGCCGAGTACGCGGGCATGGGCACCACCCCTGCTTCGCTGCTGGTGACCGGGGCGTCCGGCTTCGTCGGGGCTCGCGTGGTCAGGCTGGCCGTCGATCGAGGCCACCGTGTGACCGCCCTCGTTGGGCCGCAGTCGAGCGTGGACCGGCTCGCGCCCGTGCTGCGCGACGTCGAGCTCGTGCGCGCCGACATCGCCGATGCCGCCGCCGTGCAGGAGGCCGTCTCGGCGGCCCGGCCCGACGTGTGCGTGCACTTGGCCGCAGTGGGGGCCGTGGTACGCGACGACGACCTCGAAGGGCTGCTCTCGACGAACGCCGTCGCTCCGGTACTGCTAGCCAGGGCGCTTGCGCGGGCCGGCGGCGCCCGCCTCGTGACCGCGGGGTCGAGCTCGGAGTACGGCACCGTCGACGGCGCCATGGAGGAATCGATGGCCGCCGACCCGGATGACTTCTACGGCGTGGCAAAGCTCGCCGGCGGGCTCCTTGCGCGCATCGTCGGCGTCCGCGAGGGCCTCGAGACGGTGCACCTGCGTCTCTTCTCGGTGTACGGCCCCGGTGAGGATCCCCGGCGTCTCGTCGCGTCGGTCGTCGACTCCCTGCTGGCCGGTCGGCCGATCTCGCTGACGCCCGGCGATCAAGTGCGCGACTTCGTCTATGTGGATGACGTCGCCGAGGCGCTCCTGGAGGCGGCCTGCTGCCACCGCCCGGCTGGAACCACCGTGAATGTCGGCACCGGTGTGCAGTCAAGCGTGCGCGATCTGTGCTCGATCGTCGCCGATCTCGTCGGTGGCCACGACCTGCTCCGCTTCGGGGAGCGCGCCTATCGCCCGGGCGAGCGCTTCAGCTGGAGGGCGTCGACGGCGCTCGCCGAGCAGACGCTCGGCTGGCACGCGCGCACCTCCCTGCGGGCGGGTCTGGCGCTCACGGTCGACCATGCCCGCCGTGATCGCCTCGCGGAGGTCGCCGCATGACTACCGAGGCGCGCGCCTACGAGATCCGCCGGCTCGCTCTCGAGCTCGCGCTCGGGGCCGGCACCTGCCACATCGGCTCGGCGATGGGTATCGCGGACATCCTCGCCGTCCTGTTCTTCGATGTCATGCCGGTCGATCCCGAGATCGCCAGCTCGCCGCTCAGCGACACGTTCATCCTCAGCAAGGCGCACGCGGGCTCGGCCCTGCTGTCAGCGCTCGCCCTCCGCGGCGACATCGATCGCGCGCAGCTCGAGCGCGAGTACTGCCGAGACGGCGGTGCCTTCGGTGGCCACGCCGAGCGCGGGACGCCGGGCGTGGAGGTCAGCGGCGGCTCGCTCGGCCACGGGCTCTCGATCGCCGTCGGCCGGGCGATCGCGGATCGACTCGACGGCCGTCCCCGCCGCACCTACTGCCTGCTCGGTGACGGCGAGACGGACGAGGGGTCGGTGTGGGAGGCCACCGCGATGGCGGGACGCCTCGGATTGGACGCGCTCGTCGCCATCGTCGACGCCAACGGCCACCAGGGCCTGGATCGGCCGCTGCCGACGGATCACTGGGCCCGCTATGCCGCACGCTTCGAGGCGGCGGGCTGGGAGGTCGCGCCCGTCGACGGGCACGACCACGCCGCGCTCCGAGCCGCCTTCCTCGGTCCGCGCGGTGATCGACCTCTGTGCGTCCTCGCGCACACGCTCAAGGGCAAGGGGCTGCCGTTCATGGAGGGACGCTTCGACTCGCACTACAAGTCGTTGCGCCCGAGCGACCGCGAACGCGCGCTCAGCGCGCTCGAGCAGGCGAGGACGACGGTATGAGGGACGCCTTCGCCGCCGCGCTGACCCGGGTCGCGCTCGCCGATGAGCGCGTCTGCCTCGTGCTCGCCGACCTCGGTGTCGGCGTGTTCGATGACTTCGAGGCAGCCGCTCCGCAGCGCCTGTTCAACGCCGGTGTCGCCGAGCAAGCCATGGTCGGGGTGGCCGCCGGGCTCGCGCATGCCGGCAAGCGTGCGGTGGCCTACTCGATCGCGCCGTTCATCACCTCGCGCGCACACGACCAGGTGCGTGTCGACGTCGCGGCCGGTCGCGCGGATGTCACGCTCGTCGGGGTCGGTGGCGGTGTCGGCTACGGCTACCTCGGTCCGACGCATCACGCGATCGACGACCTTGCGGCGATGCGCGCGCTGCCCAACATGACGGTGCTCAGCCCGTGTGACCCGCACGACGCGGCCGGCGCCACCGAGGCGGCGCTCGCGCTCGACGGTCCGGTGTACCTGCGCCTCGGCAAGAACGGCGAACCGTCGTTGCTGCCGGCCCGAGCGCCATTCAGCGTCGGAGCCGCGACGCGCGTTCGTGAGGGGCGCGACGTGACGATCGCCTCGACCGGACCGATCCTGGCCAGCGCGATTGCCGCGGCCGAAGCGCTCGCTCAGGAGGGTATCGACGCGGCGATCCTGCATTTCGGGACCGTCAAACCACTCGACGAGGACGCCGTCCACGACGCGCTCGCCGCCACCGGCCTGATCGTGGCGCTCGAGGAGCACTCCGTCGCCGGAGGCTTCGGCGGCGCGATCGCCGAAGTGGCAGCGGGGATCGGAATTGGACGTGTCGTGCGCGTCGGATTCCCCGACCGCTTCGTCGAGGAGGTTGGCAGTCGTGAGCACATCCTCACGCACTACGGCCTCGACGGCGCCGGCGTGACGGCTCGCGTTCGTGCCGCACTACAGATGGCGCGGCTGCCGCGCGTCACGGCCCGTCAGGCCGCCGCGAGGAGCGCGCGATGAGCTGGGCCGTGCATCGCCGCAGGGCCTGCCGCGTCTGCGGCTCGGTGAACCTGGCGCCATTCCTCAACCTCGGCGAGGCGCCGTTCACCGACGACTTCGTGGCGCCGGCGCAGCAGGGCCGGGAGTTCAGCGCCCCGCTGAGCGTTCACGTGTGCCGGGACTGCTGGACGGCGCAGACCCAACACGACGTCGAGGTGAGCGAGTACTACCGCGACTACAACTACAGCGTGGCCGCCTCGCCGTTCGCGCAGCGGTTCATGGCGCGTCTCGCCGAGCAGACGATGGCCACCTACGGCTTCGGTCCCGGCGCCAAGGTGCTCGAGGTCGGCTCGGGCGACGGCGCGCAGCTCGCCCGCTTCCAGGCACTCGGCGCCCGGGTGCTCGGATTCGAGCCGTCCGCCGACCTGTGCGCGACCTCGCGCGCAGCGGGCGTCCCCGTCATCGAGTGCCTGTTCGACGAGCGGACGGTGGCTAGCATCCCGGCCGAGCTTCGCCCCGCCGACGTCGTCCTGCTGACGTACACCTTCGATCACCTCCCCGAGCCGCTGCCGTTCCTGGCGGCGGTCGGCACCGTCCTTGACCCGTCGCAGGGCGTGCTGGTGATCGAGGTTCACGATCTCGAGCAGATCGTGCGGCGCCGCGAGACGTGCCTGTTCGAGCACGAGCACTCCGTCTACCTCACCAGTCGCTCATTCGGCCGGTTGCTGGCCCGCGCCGGCTTCGAGCTGCTGACCACCGAGCTGGTGCCGGACGCCGAACGGCGCGGCAACTCCCTGCTCATCGTCGCGGCGCGCACCGGCAGCCGTCACGTCCCGGGCCGTGTCGCCGAGAGTCCGCCCGACTTCGAGCGCTGGGAGACATACGCGAGCTTCGGCGACGCGGTCGCCGAGAGTCACGCGGCGCTGCGACGGCACGTGCGCGACGCGCACGCGGCCGGACGTCGGGTCGCCGGATACGGAGCGGGGGGGCGCGGCGTGATGACCCTCGCGGTCGCCGACCTCGGACCCGAGGACATCGCCTACCTGTGCGATCGCAGCCCCCACGCCCACGGGACGCTGGCGCCGAAGTCGCACGTGCCGATATGCGACCCCCGCCGGTTGGCGGACGACCCGGTGGACGAGGTGATCGTGTTCTCCTACGGCTACCTCGACGAGATCCGCGAGCAGCTGGCGAGCGAGCTGCCGGTCATGCCCCGGCTCACCTCCGTGCTCGACCTGTTGCGCCCCGCGGCGCACGCCTGAGGCTCACGCCTGAAGCAGCTCGAGCGGCGAGCCGAGCACGGCGATCGTCCCCCGGAATCGCAGTCGGCCGCGCAGATCGGCGACGATCTCGTCGCGGTAGGCCAGCGCCGTCAGCACCACGAGGTCGACGGGGTCCTCGAGCAGCCGCTCCGGCGCCACCACGGGAAGATGGGTCACCGGCGTCAGGCGACCCTGCTTGTGGGGATCGGAGTCCACGACGTAGGCGAGCCCCTCGCCGCCGGCGGCGGCGAGGCTGGCCAGGCCCTTCGCCCCCGATCCCCACGCCGCCGCGCGGCCGCCCTCGCGCGCGGTATCGGTGAGCAGCCGGCCCAGCTCATCCGCCACGGCGCCGACCGATCGCCCGAGGGTCTCGAAATCGCGCCCGGCATCGACGCGAACGAACGCCTGGAGGAACTCACCGCCCATGCCGCGCGTGATCGCGAGCACGAGGAAGCCGTTGCGCTCCAGCGTGCGGGCGAGCGTGCCCGCGCTGAAGTAGTTCACGTGGTCACGGAAGAAGTCGTAGAAGCGAGCGTGCTCGAGGGCCTGCTCGAGGCTCGGCACCTCGACGAGCCCAACGCCGTCGTGGCTCAGCGACCGCCGGATGCCGCGCAGGAAGTCGTTCGGATCGGGGATGTGCTCGAGCACCTCTCGCGCCGCGAAGGCGTCGTAGGGGGCGCGCGCGATCGCGGCCTCGCCCGTCACGTAGCCGGCGAGTACGTCGTGTCCCGCCGCGAGCGCGAGCTCGCGGAAGCTGGCCGAGGGCTCGATGCCCGTCGCCTGCACGCCCAGGTCGCGCAGGAGCCCGAGGTAATGCCCGTCGCCGCAGCCCACTTCGATGACCCGGCGCCCGGCCAGGGTGAAGCGATCGACGAGCTCGCGGGCCTGCGTGCGCTGGAACTCGCGCATCTGCGGCGAGTGGCTGACGGTCATGACGTAGTCCGCGTAGTACGCCGGCTCGGGGTCGACTGCGAGCTGGACGAGGCCACAGCGCTCGCAACGGTAGACCTCGAGGGTGATAGCCACGTCGTGGACGATGTCCTCGGGGCGCAGCAGATAGGAGACGTTGGCCGGGGCGCGCACGAGCTCCAGCTGCAGCGACAGCTGAGATGCCCGGCACACCCGACAGGAAGCGCTCGGCGCCACGGTCAGATGCTACGGAGGGTTGCCGACGCGGCCGCACCCACGGCGACGCGCCGATCGTAGAAGGCTGCTCGAACGCCCTCGGTGGCGCGCTGTGCCTCCACCGGGGCCTCGAGCGACCCGACCGACTCGCCCGAGAGCAGCTGCGCGTAGCGGGGCCCGAGAACGTCCCACGTGTAGCACGTGCGCCAATGCTCGTAGCCGGCTGTGCCGAGCGTCTCGGCGGCCGGCGGGTCAGCGAGGAGGAAGTCGATGGCCTGACCGAACAGGTCCAATGGGAGGACGAGCCCACCCGCGTGATCGTGGGCGGAGCCGCAGGTCGGCGTGGCGATCCAGGGGCGGCGGCGGCTCATCGCCTCGAGCAGGACGAGGGGCGTCGCCTCGGCGAGCGAAGGCAGGAGCACGGCGCTCGCCTCGTCCATGGCCGCCGCGACACTCCCCGCCCCGAGAGGTCCGCACGGGAACACGCGGTCGTCCTCGTCGGCCAGCTGCTCCACCTGCGCCGCGATGTCCGGCATCCGTGGCGACGGCGCGCCGATCAGGGCGAGTGTCCAGTCTCCGGGGTGATCGCGCAGGGCGCTCAGCAACCCGACGTGATTCTTCTCGGGCCACAGGTTGGCGACGAACAGGAGCATCGGCCGGTCCGCGGGGATGCCGTGCGCCGAGCGGAACTCGCCGACAGCGGCGGTGCGCTCGACCGCGTTGGGAACGTACACGCCTGGCAGGCCGAGGTCCTCGAGCAGCCGTACGTCATGACCGGCCCGCGAGCTGAAGCCGATGACGTCGGCCGCTGTCAACAGCTGCTCGTAAGCGTGCAGGAGGGGCGGGTCCCCCCGGAGCTGACCGCTGTTCTCGGCGTTGATACAGGGTACGACCACGAGCTTGGGGCCGGGCTTGGGCAGCTGCAGCTGCAGGCTGCACACGAGCGGCCACGCGGTCGGCGCCGAGAACACGAGCAGCCCGTCGTAGCGCCCGGCGCTCACGAGCGCACGCAGTTCGGTGAGCGGGTCGCCGCTGACCTGGTGGACGCGCATTCCGCGGTGCTCGAGGCTCGCGCGGCCCTCGAGCGCTCGCGTAGCGATCTCGACAGTCATGCCGTGCGCCTGGAGCGCGGCTCCAGCCATCTCAGCCAGTCGCTCTGAGCCACCGACCGACGGGTGGAAATAGTCGACCGCGATGAGCACCCGCCCGGCTGGCACGACGGGTGGGCTGCCGCCGCCGTCCCCCGCGGTCCGAGCGAGGCGCGCGGTGACCTCGGCAAGCCCGTCGGCGACGTCGTGACCGAGTCCTGCCGCTCGGACGAGCGCTTCGTGAGCCTCGCCGAAGCGCCGTCGAGCGCTCAGCGTCGACGCGAGCCGGCGCCAGACGTCCGGTTCCGCCGGTGTCAGCTCCGTCGCCCGTCGCCGCCAATGCGTGGCCTGCACGAGATCCTCGGCCCCCTCACAGACGCTCGCGAGGTTCTCGAGCGCCGGCACGTAACAGGGGTCGTCGGCCAGGACGCTGCACAGCAGCGTGTCGGCTTCGCCGTCGCGCCCGTCGAAGGCCGCGAGTACCGCGAGGTCGTTGCGGACCTGGGCGCGGCGTTCGGGTCCCGCGAGGGCCTCAGCCTGCTCGAGCAGCTGGCGGGCAGTCGGCACCTGCCCCGACTCAAACGCCTCCTCGGCCGCCTCGAGCAGCGAGTCGACCTCGCGGGCGCTGGCGGCACCGGTGGTCATCGTGGCGCTGCGGCCGGGCGCGCCGGGGCGTCGCCGACGATGTGGGCATGGTTCTCGCGCGCGGCTTCGTCCTCCGGCGCCGCGAACAGCGCCGACGCTGCGGCGGCGGCGGCGGCTGGATCGCCGAGCCGGTGCAGGGTGACGGCGAGGTCGTTCCAGGCCATCCCGAGCGTCGGCATCAGCTCGGCCGCCTCCCGGAACTGCTGGGCGGCGCCGTAGAGGTCGCCCCGCTCGAAGGTCGTCTCGCCGGCCTCAACGAGCGAGGCCGCCCGCTCATCGACCCGTGCGGCCTTCGCGGCCTCGGTGAGCGTCGGCAGGATCTCGCGCAGACCGCGTTCGCGCGCGATCGACCAGAGGTACCACCGCAGCCCCGCTGACTGCGGAAAGCGCTCGACCGCGGCGATGAGATCGGCGACCGGGTTGCGCTGCCAGTGATCGTAGGCAAACCCCCCGCAGTAGAGCCCGTCGAGGCTTCGGGCGAATTCGGCCTCGGTCAGCCCCACCCGGAGGCCGTCGTCGTAGAGCGCCAGGAAATGCTGCGTCTGGAAGATGTGGGCGCGATCGCGCCAGCTGATCGCCTGCGAGCCGTGCACCATGTGCTCGGCGGCCACGAGACACGGACCCTCGAAGCCTGCCGCGTAGTACCACAGCAGCGGCGCGTAGGCGTTCTCCGTCTCGATCCTACGGACCGCGTCCTGCAGCCGGTCGCGACGGACGATCGACGCCGAGGCGAAGGTCAGCCAATGATGGTACGCCCGATACAGGTCTGGGCCCGTTGCGTAGCGCTCGACCATGCCGGGCGCGGGCGACCCGCCGACCACGTTGGCGTCCTCGTCGACCCAGTGGTGCGGGAGGAACAGCCAGGTTGGACGCTCGGTCAGGAGCAGCGCTCGCGCGGTGTCGAGCGCGCCGGGCACGAGCACGTCGTCGTCGCAGAAGATCCACGCGTAGTCGGCGTCGGGCGCGTTGTCGACGAGCCATTCGATGTTGCCCGGAGCGCCGATGTTCTCGACCTGGCGGTGCGCGCGCAGCCACGGCCGCGTCGCTGTCGCGGCGGCGAGCAGCTCAGCCGTGTCGTCCTGCGAAGCGTTGTCGGACACGAGAACGACAACGTCGTCGACGGCGGCCACCTCGCGGTCGAGGCACTCCAGCAGTCGCGACAGCTCGGACGCGCGGTTGTATGTCGGAACGCAGATCGCCAGGAGCGGTCCCACGGTCCGAGTACTCGGTCGCGCGCGCCTCGCCTTGAGCGGCGCGCACTCGTGGTGCCGGCGTGGATGCCAGCGCCGTCAGGCGGCGAGCGGCTCGTCGAGGGCACGGCCGAGCCGCACGGCGACGGTCGCCGGCTCGCGTTCCGCGACCGCGAGCAGGTCCGCACTCCCGTTGGCGGCGAGCCCGAGGTCGTCCACGACGGCGACGATCGCCTCGCGGGCGGCGTCATCGGCTACGCCGGTGATGACAAGCGTCGTTCGCCCGTCATCGTTCTCTGCGACCCACCTCGACAATAGGCTTGGCTCGGTCAGCACGGCATCGACCGGCACGAGCTCGATGCGCCCCCGGGTGGCCGGTCGCGCACTCGGGCCCTCGGCGATGACATCCATCGCCTCCTTGAGGATCCGTCTCGGCTCCGTCCAGGTGGGGGCGTGGGCGACGGCGGCGACGAGGCGCGTGAGGCCGAGCACGACGTTCGCGGCGCGAAGCGCATCGCGTCCCTCCTGGAGGGCCAGCTCAGCGGCCGTCGGCTCCGGGGCGAGGAGGGCTTCGGGCGGCCCGCCGCAGACGGCGGCGATGCGGCCCACCGACCCGTCGAATGTCGACAGCCCGCGCAGCAAGTCATCGATCGTCACGAGCGGGGGAGTGGTGTGGCTGAGCAACCAGCGGCGGAACGGCAGCTCGGCGCGCAGTAGCGACGCGTAGTGGGCATCGTCGGCGCCGAGGTTCATGTTGGCCCCGTGCTGGCGATAGATGTTCACCGATGCCGGCACGGCGATGATGTCGGCCTCTCGCAGCACCTGGGTGGCGATCCACCAGTCGTTCCAGGCCGCGAACGGTGGGATCGGATGGAAGCGCTCGCGCAGCGAGGCGCGCACCATCAGCGAGCCGGCGCTCACGCAGTTGAAGCTGAGCATTCGCCCGAGGAAGCGCCCGGACGGCGCGGGGGCGATCCCCTTCACCGCGTTGAACGATTCGTGCACGACGTTGCCCTCGCCGTCGACGATCGTCATGTCGCCGTAGACGATGCCGGCCTCGGGATGGGCGATGAGCGGCTCGGCCAGGGCACGAATGCGCCCCTCTGCCCACGTGTCATCGGCATCGAGGAAGGTGATGAACTCGCCGCGCGCGGCGGCGACGCCGGTGTCCGTCGCCGCGTTCAGTCCGCCGTTCTCGCGGCGGATGACGCGAATCGCGTCGCCGAAGCCGGCGAGCACCTGCGGTGTGGCGTCGGTCGAGCCATCGTCGACCGCGATCACCTCCAGCCGCGGCCAGTCCTGGTCGAGCGCGCTGCGTACGGCGTCCGCGACGAAGCCCTCGTAGTTGAAGCACGGGATCACGACCGTGACGAGCGGTGTGGTCATCACGGTCCGCCGTTCGTCGGTGCTGGCCTGCGTGTCAATGGGCGAGCCGGTCGAGGCCTGTGAAGCGACGCCATCGTTGCCGTAATCGGCGGCCGGCACGGCGGGTTGAGCCAGCAGCGGCTCGCACCGGCGGTCGCTGTCCGCGTTTCCATCCCTACGCCGCGGCGGCGGCCGCACCCCGTAGACGCTCGGCGAGGGCCTGCGGAGCACAGGCCCGTGCGACGCGCGCCGCGCGCTCGGCACGGTCCCCGGGCTCGGACACGAGGTCGCGCAGCACGGCCGCCAGGGCGGCGGGGTCGCATGCCGCCTCGGGCCCGACCACGGTCGCGGCGGGCCCGGCCGGGTCGGTGGTGAGGACGGCGGCCCCGGTGCTCGCAGCGACGAGCGCCCGCCGCTCGAAGCGGTCATCCGCGTCACCGGCCAGCACGACGTCGGCGGTGGCGGCCAGCTCGGCATATCGGGTCTCGTCGGCGCACGGGGGATACAGCGTTGCGGACGGCAGGACCTCGGCGAGGTCCCGCTGCAGCCCGCGCGTTACCGCCGTCGGAACGAGTCCGATCGCGGCCTGCGCCGGCAAGGCACGCAGCGCGTCGACGACGGCTCGGGCCCGAGGTGGGTCGTGCACGGGGAGGGTTGCGAGCACACCGCCTCCGCCGGGTCCGAGATCGGCAGCCGCGACCGGCGAGGGAACGACCTCGATCCGCGCGGACGGTACGCCGCCGCGCACGAGCTCTGCTGCGACGGCGGCGCTCACCGCCCAGATGCGCGCTGCGTCGGCGAGTGGCGCGGCCGTACGCGCCGCGGCCAGGCGCAGGATGGTGTGCGGCCCCACCTCGTGGGCGTCGGTCGCGCCGGTCGGCACGACGACCCAGGGGCTGCCGTGGAGCGGGATGCGCCGCGCTGCCTGCATCACCGGATCATGGGGGGACAGGCCGCTGACGACGTTGGCGCCCGGGGCGTCGATCCCCACCGGTACGAGGCCGTAGTCGGTGAAGGCCCGGATCAGCGCGCGCGCCTCGTCGGCCGCTGCGCCGATCCCACGGGGCTGGCCCTCAACGACCACGTCGCCCGGGATCCGGTGGCGCTGGGGCGGCTCGCCGCTCAGGTTCGCACCCCACACCGCGGCGGCGAGCTCGTCGTCCTGTCCGAGCGCGGCGGCCCACGTCCTCACGAACAGCTGATCGTTGTGCGCCATCGCGGCGAGGCGCTCGGGCGTGGCGTACAGCTGCTGACCGCGGCCGCGTGAGGCTCCTTCGTGATGGACGACGGTCGCATCGCCGCGGTAAACGATGCGACCACCCGCCGCGCGGATCTTCAGGCAGAGGTCGACGTCCTCGAGGCCGTTGACGTAGCCCTCGTTGAAGCCGCCCACGCCGTGAAAGGCGTCCGCGCGCACGGCCATGCACGCGGCCGTTACGCAGTCGAGCTCGTAGGAGATGCGCACGGCCGGGATATCGCCGTCGTGCGTGTGGAAGACGTGCTGGGGCATCGCCGCGCCGCCGAGAACCCTGCCCTGGATGAAGGCGACGCCACCGTGCTGCAGCCTCCCGTCCGGAAACAGCAGGCGGCAGCCGGCCACCGCCACCCCCGGTTCGAGCGCCTGCTCGACCAGGGTCTCGAGTGCGCCCGAGGCGACCTCGGTGTCGTTGTTGAGGAACACGAACACCTCGCCGCGGGCCAGCTCGGCGCCGACGTTGCAGCCGCCCGCGAAGTTGCGGTTCTCCTCGAGCAGCCGCACGACCGCGCGGTCAGACCACGCGCTCAGCAGCTCGGGCGTGTCGTCGGAGGAGTTGTTGTCGACCAGCACGAGCTCCCACTTGGTCCCGAGGTCGTCCCCGAGGCAGTCGACGAGCGACCGCAGACAGCGCTCGGTCACCGCTCGCCGTCCGTAGGTGACGATGATGATCGAGGCGAGCGGCGTCACGGGCGGGCCTCCGCCGCGGGACGGTCTGCGCGCGCGCGTCGCCGGGATGGCCGCTCGGTGGCGCTCACACGCCGGTCATCGGCCCGTCCGTACGCGCCTTGAGGTGCCGGCTTGGGTGGACGCGGCCCGAGCTCTAGGAGGCGAGCCGGTCGGGAGCCGGCGACGCCGGATCGCACTCATGCTCGGCGATCAGCGCCGGATCGCGATGCGGGTTCTCGATCGCGCAGTAGCGATGGGCAGCGCACCCGTCGGGGAGGCGCACCAGGCGGCCGTGCTCGGCCAGCCAGCGCACGTCGTCGTCGCGGGCGCCGAACGGCTCGCGGCAGAGCGGACAGACGGTCGGCCAGGCGTCGCCGGCCTGCTCGCGACGGGCGGCGATCTCCGGCCAGCCGAGGCTGGCGACTGCCGCCGCGGGAGCGGTGGAGTGAAGCGGTCCCATACGGACGTTATCGGTCGATCGGGTGCGCGCCCGGAGCCGCGGCGCCCCGCGCGGACGCACGTGGCTGGGCAGGCACGACAGCGCGTGGGGTTGCTAGCCCTGGACCCCGAGCATGTCGATGACGAACACGAGCGCTGCGTTCGGCGGGATCGCGGGCGGCGAGCCCGCCGCGCCGTAGCCGAGCTTCGAGGGGATGATGAGCTCACGCCGGCCGCCCACCTTCATTCCCGGCAGGCCCTGGGTCCAGCCGGGAATGACCCCGGTCAGCGGGAAGCGTGAGCGGCATGCCGTGGTTCCACGACGCGTCGAAGATCTTGCCCCCGTGGTAGAGCACGCCGACGTAGTTCACCGTCACCGTCGAGTTCGCCGTGACTGGCGCCCCGGTGCCGACGATCAGATCCTTGATGATCAGATGCGTGGGCGCCGCCCCCTTCGGCGGGACGACCTTCGGCTCCTTGGACAGCGGGCCGGTCTTCGGCGTGCTCGGCGTCGCGCTCGACGTCGTCGCGGTCGCGGCGGCGGTCGCGGTGGCGACGGCGGCCGCCGTGCCCGTCGCCTCGGCGCCGAGGGTGATCGTGCTGCCGCCCGAGGAGCTCGACGAGCCGCAGCCGGCAGCGGCCAGCGCGGTGAGCACCAGTGCCAGCAGGCGGGCATGTGGACGAGCGAGGCGCGCCATCGGCGCGAAAGGGTAGCGGACGCCGAGACGGAAGGACCGGTCCGTGCGCGGACGGCCGCACCGTCGGAGGCGGGGCGTAGCCTCGCTGGCCGATGCCCCGCGCCGCGACGATCCACATCTGCAACGCCTGCGGCCACGAGAGCGCGAAGTGGCACGGGCAGTGTCCCGGGTGCGGCGCGTGGAACACGCTCGTCGAGGAGCGCACGCCGGCGCGCGCCGCCGGCGCAGGCGTCGGGCGGGCCCTACGCGGGGCCCAGGCCGCCGTCCCGACTCCGCTGTCGCAGGTCGGCGTCCGAGCGGGTGACGCGCCTGGGCACAGGGATCGGCGAGCTCGACCGGATCCTCGGAGGCGGTCTCGTGCCCGGGTCGCTCGTCCTGCTCGGCGGCGCGCCCGGCATCGGCAAGTCCACGCTGACCGGCATGGTGCTCGGCCATCTGCAGCGTGCCGGCTCGCGAACCCTCTACGTCAGCGCCGAGGAGTCGCCCGCCCAGATCCGCCTCCGGGCCGAGCGGCTCCCCGACGGCGCGCTCGACGTGCCGGTGCTCGCGGAGACCGACCTCGACGTCGTGCTGGCCACGCTCGAGGCCGAGCGCCCCGATGTGTGTGTCGTCGACTCGGTGCAGACGCTGCACTCGGCGGAGCTGTCCGGCGCGCCCGGCTCGGTCGGGCAGGTGCGCGACGTGGCGGCCCGGCTGATGGGCGTCGCCAAGGCGCGCTCCATCACCATCGTGCTCGTCGGTCACGTCACGAAGGACGGGGCTCTCGCGGGCCCCCGCGTCCTCGAGCATCTCGTCGACTGCGTGCTCCAGTTCGACGGTGAGCGCGAACGCAGCTACCGTGCGCTGCGCGCCCTGAAGAACCGCTTCGGCTCCACGAACGATGCTGGGCTGTTCGAGATGCGCGAGTCCGGGCTCGTCGAGGTGCTCGACGCCTCCGCGCGGTTCGTCGCCGAGGCCACCCGGGCACCGGGGAGCGTCCTGCTCGCGGCGATGGAGGGCTCCCGTCCGCTGCTCGTCGAGGTGCAGGCGCTCGTGTCGCCGATCCAGGTCGGCGCCGGCGGTCCGGTCGAGCAGCCGCGTCGGGTGGTCTCGGGCCTCGACCGCAACCGGCTCGCGATGATCCTTGCCGTGCTCGGGCGCCACGCACGCATCGGCATCGGCACGGCCGACGTGTTCGTGAACGTCGTCGGCGGGGTGCGCGTCGACGAGCCCGGGGCGGATCTGGCGGTTGCGCTCGCCGTGGCGAGCGCGGCTCGCGGCGTGCCGCTGAGCGCCGCGCCAGTGGCCTGCTTCGGCGAGCTCGGGCTGACCGGCGAGCTGCGCTGGGTCGGCCATCCCCAGCGTCGTCTCGCCGAGGCCGCGGCCCACGGCCTGCCCGCGGTCATCGCGCCGCCCGGCAGCGGCGATGGCGCGCGCGAGGCGGCGACGCTCGCCGAGGCGCTCGCGATCGCGCTTGGGCCCGGCGACGCGCGGTCGGCGCGGGCCGCGCGGGCGGCGTGAGGGGCGCCGGCGTCGGGGCTCGCACCCCCGCGCGGGGGCTGACGTTCGGGGCGTGGTGTGCTCCCGTGGGCCCGCTGTGGGGGGGCCGGGCGTAATCGAGCGTAATCGAGCACACCAGTACGTGGCCGCCTCCGGCGGGCATCCGGAAGGGGTGTAAATGAGAGCTGTGGCTGGGTCCGGCTCTCGTTTCGGGTCTATTTCCGTCACACCCCACCCAGGCCGCGCGCCCGCGGACCGGGGTGTGCCGCAACAGCCCCGCACAACGGGGCCAAGGGAGCACACCCCACCCAGGCCGCGCGCCCGCGAACCGGGGTGTGCTGCGACAGCCCCGCACGGCGGGGCTACGGGAGCACACCCCACTCAGGCCGCGCGCCCGCGAACCGGGGTGTGCTGCGACAGCCCCGCACGGCGGGGCCAAGGGAGCACACCAGTACATCGCCGCCTCCGGTGGCCGTCCGGAAGGGGCGTAAATGAGAGCTGTGGCTGGGTGCAGGTCTCGTTTCGGGTCTATTTCCGTCACACACCGCTCGCGCCGGAATCCGCCCTGGGCGGCCGCCGAAACCGGCCGATGCATCTTCCGGCCGGCGACCGCGTGCGCGGCGCTGGCGCGGCGCCAAGCGGCTCGTAGAGCGCCTCGCCGACAGCCCCGACCGGACGCTCGAAGGCGGGCAGAAGGGCCGTCCAGAGCGGCGAACCGCTCGTGGGCAGCCATAAACAGCCGCTAAATGGCGCTAGAATTGGGAGTCGTGCCACCGCGAACTGGGGAAGAATTCGATGGCGAAGTACGCCAGGGCCCCCGGTTGGTGAAGGCGCTGGAGATGATCGCGCCCGGGACCGCTCTGCGCGAGGGCCTCGACAACATCCTCGACGCTCGGACGGGCGGATTGATCGTCATCGGCGACCCCGAAGAGCTCTCGTTCCTGTACTCCGGGGGCATCAAGCTCGACGTCGACTACACCCCGGCCCTGGTCTACCAGGTGGCCAAGATGGACGGGGCCATCGTCCTGAACGCGAACGCCACGAAGATCGCGCTCGCGAACGTGCAGCTGATGCCCGACCCGACGATCCTCTCGAGCGAGACCGGGACGCGCCACCGCACCGCCGAGCGCGTGTCCAAGCAGACCGATGCGCTCGTCATCGCGATCTCCCAGCGCCGTCAGGTCGTCTCGCTGTACATCGACGGCACCAAGTACATGCTCTCGGACATCCCCGTGGTGCTCGCCAAGGCCAACCAGGCGCTCGCCACCCTCGACAAGTACCGCACGCGCCTCGATCAGGTCTCGACGCGGCTGACGGCGCTCGAGTTCGAGGGCGGCGCGACCCTGCACGACGTGCTCACCGTGCTGCAACGCTCGGAGCTCGTCACCCGGATGGCCGTCGAGATCGAGCGCTACATCGTCGAGCTGGGGACGGAGGGGCGCCTCATCGAGATGCAGCTCGAGGAGACGATGGTCGGCACCGCGGCCGAGAAGGCTGCGCTCGTGCACGATTACCTGGCCGAGCACTCCGACGAGGCGTTCGCCGCGGCGTTGGACCAGATCGGCCGCCTCGCACACCAGGACCTGCTTGATTTCGGACGGCTCGCCGAGCTGCTCGGCTACGACCGCAAGATCAACACGATCGACTATCCGGTCTCCCCGCGCGGCTACCGCATCCTCGGGCGCGTACCCAGGTTGCCGAAGCTGGTCGTCGCCCAGATCGTCGCCGAGTTCGGCGGTCTGGAAGAGCTGCTCGCCGCCAACGACGCCGAGCTAGAGGCGGTCGAGGGAGTGGGCGAGATCCGTGCCAAGGACATCCGCGAGGGCCTGCGCCGCCTGCAGGAGATCAATCTCGTGGATCGCTACCTGCAAACTTGAGACATGGCCGCCCCCGGGCCGGCCTCGACAAAGGAGGACACCATTCCGGATACATCCGACGCGCAGCTGGTCGAGGACCTCGAGACGGTCCGCGAGATCGAATTCATCGAGTTCGAGCTGGGCGACCACGTCGTCTACCCCCATCACGGGGCGGGCAAGGTCCTCAAGAAGGAACAGAAGGAGATGTTCGGTGAGAAGCGTGAGTACCTCACCATCAAGATCCTTCACAACGACATGACCGTGATGGTCCCCACGGAGAACGCCGCCCTCGCCGGCCTCCGGCGTGTGATCGACGAGGAGACGGTCCAGAAGGTCCTCGCGGTGCTTCAGGACGAGGTCTCCGAGATGCCCAAGAACTGGAACCGGCGCTTCAAGCACAACCGGGACAAGATCAAGACCGGCGACATCTACGAGCTGGCCGAGGTCGTGCGCAACCTGGCGCTGCGCGAGAGCGAGAAGGGCCTGTCCACGGGCGAGAAGCAGATGTTCACGCGGGCCAAGAAGATCCTGGCCTCGGAGCTCATGTACGCCCTCGACAAGGACGAGGACGAGGCCGAGAGCTACCTCGACGATCTGCTGGCCGACTCGGCGAGCGAGAAGGTGGCCATCGCCAAGTAGAGCGGCTACCGCGCACGCAGCGGAGGGGACGCTGCGCGCGCGGTAGCCTGCACGCTCGTGGCCGTCGCCCTGATCGTTGCGGCCGGCGGCGGAGAACGTCTGGGCCTGCGTCGCCCGAAGGCCTTCGTCGACCTCGCCGGCCGCCCGCTCATCGCGTGGAGCGTCGATGCGCTCCGCGCCGTGCCCGAGATCGAACGGATCATCGTGGCGCTCCCACCGGGCGAGGTGGCGCCGCCCGGAGCCGAGGGCGTACCCGGGGGCAGCGTGCGCTCTGAATCGGTGCGCTGCGCCCTGCAGGCCGCGGGCGAGCTGGACCCCGTGCTCGTGCACGACGCGGCCCGGCCCTTGCTCACGGCGTCGCTCGTTCGCGACGTGCTCGACGCGCTCGGCGGTGCCGACGCGGCGATCGCGGCCGCGCCGGTGACCGACACGATCAAGCAGGCCGCCGCCGACCACGTCGTGACGGCGACGCTCGACCGGTCGCAGCTGTGGTCGGTGCAGACGCCGCAGGCGTTCACGCGCGAGGCGCTGACCCGCGCGCTCGACGTCGACCGGTCGGTGCTGGCCAGCGCGACCGACGACGCCTCGCTCGTCGAGCGTCTCGGCGGCACTGTGCGCATCGTGCCCGCGCCGGTCGAGAACCTCAAGATCACGACCATGGTCGACCTTCGCCTGGCCGAGCTGTTGCTCGCACAGCGCGCCGTCGCAACGGGGTAGCGGCCCCGGCCGGGCCGGCCTGCTTGAATCGCTGCCCCGATGCTGACCGATTACCACGTCCACCTGCGGCCGGACGATCCCGAGGCGACAGCGACGGCTGCGTTCACGCGCGCCAACGCCGAGCGCTACCGCGAGGCGGCCGCCGAGCGCGGGATCGCCGAGCTCGGCGTGTCCGAGCACATCCACCGCTTCCGCGACGCGCTCAGCGTGTGGCGGCATCCGTGGTGGGAGACCTACGCGATCGACGACCTCGACGCGTACTGTGCGTTCGTGCGCGAGGACACCGACCTGCGGCTCGGTATCGAGGCGGACTTCATCCCCGGCCGCGAGGATCGCCTGGCGAACCTGCTCGACGGGCGACCGTGGGATTACGTCGTCGGCTCGGTGCACTTCCTCGGCGACTACGCGCTCGACACGCACGAGTACAGCGTCTGGGACACGGTCCGCGGCCCGGAGGAGGTCTGGCGGCGCTACTTCCAGACGCTCGGCGAAGCGGCCCGTAGCGGGCTGTACGACATCCTCGCCCACCCGGACCTGGTGAAGGTCTGGGGACGCGAGCGTCCGCAGCCCGAGGGCGATCTACGCCGCTACTACGAGCTGGCGATGGAGGGCATCGCCGAGTCGGGGGTCGCCGTGGAGGTCTCCACCGCCGGGCTGCGCAAGCGCGCCGAGGAGATCTACCCGACGCAGGCCTTCCTCGAGATGGCCGTCGATGCTGGCGCCCCCGTTGCGCTGTCGAGCGACGCGCACGACCCGGAGCACATCGGCTACGCCTACGACGAGGCACTGCGCCTGCTCGACGCCGCCGGAATCGGCGAGATCTGCGTGTTCGAGGGGCGCCAGCGCCGTCTCGAGCCGATCGGAGCGACATGAGCATGCGACCCGGAGATCGGCCGCTCGAGGAGGCCATCACCCTGAGCGGGATCGGCTACGACTCGCATCGCTTCGCCGACGAACGCGCGCTCGTGCTCGGCGGCGTGACGATCCCGCACGAGCGCGGCCTGGACGGGCACTCCGATGCCGATGTCCTCGTCCACGCCATCATCGATGCGCTGCTCGGCGGGGCCGGGCTCGGCGACATCGGCCAGCAGTTCCCCGACGACGACGAGCGCTACCGCGACGCCGACTCCCTCGGGCTGCTCACCACCACGGTGACGATGGTCGTTGCGGCCGGGCTGGAGATCGTCAACGTCGACGCGACCGTGGCGATGGAGCGTCCGCGGCTCGGCCCGCACCGCGACGACATCCGCGCGACGCTGGCGCAGGCGCTCGGGATTCCTCAGCACCGCGTCAACGTCAAGGCGACGACCGGCGAGGGGATGGGCTTCGTCGGTCGCCAGGAGGGCGTCGCGGCGCTCGCCGTCGCCTCGCTACGCGTGCGCTGACGGGCGTCGGCTCACCACGCCGCGCGGCGCTCAGGCGAGCTGCCGGCCGGCGCGGCGAGCGGCGGCGAGGCGACGCAGCTGCTCCTGCTCGACGATGCGCTTGAGGGTCAGCAGGCTGCGGCGTAGGTGCCCGCGGACGGTCGGGGCCGCGACTCGCTCGGCGATCCAGCCCCCGACGCCGGCCCCGGCCACGCCGTAGGAGATCCGCATCTCCACGTGTGCACGACCGTAGGGGCGCTCGCGCAGGCGCCAGCGCCCGCGCATGTCCAGGCCGGTGACCGACGTCCAGGCGAGGTCGCGTCCCTCGTCGTACTCGACGATCTCCACGAGGCCGCCGACCTCGGCCGAGCCGACGAGCGTGAGGATTCGGTAGCGGGCCCCGAGGCCCCGAGCCTGCTCGCCGACGACCTCCCAGCGGGTGATGCCGACCATGAACTCGAGCATGCGCGCCGGATCGGAGACGAGCTCCCAGACGGCGTCCGGCGGGGCGCTGACGTCGATCTGCACGGCGATGCGCATTCGCGGCCCTATCCGACGATCGGCAGCTGGCGTTCGGCGGCCAGCGCGTCGAGGGCGTCCTGCATCGCGCGCGTCACGTGGTCGTAGACCTCATCGAGGTCTGGCTCGGAACCGAACTCGTCGCGCAGGTCGATCGCCGGCAGGACCTCGATCGTGATCTTGGCCGGCAGGGGGATATGGCCCATGAAGTCCCCGATATTCAGGCCCCAGGGCAGGGCCAGCGAGATGGGAAGCACCTTTAACCTAAACATCTTGTCGAGCCTGAGGGTTCGCGCGAGGAACTCGCCCCGAGAGAGAAACAGTGCCGTTTCCTGGCCGCCGATAGCCACCACGGGCACGAGTGGAACGTCGAGCTCGAGCGCGAGCCGCAGGAAGCCCTCGCGGCGGTCGAAGTCGATCCTCGCGCTCTCCCACGTCGGGCGATGGACCTCGTGGTCGCCGCCCGGGTAGACGAGCAGCACCGCCCCGGACTCGAGCGCCCGACGCGCGTTCTGCGGCGAAGCGGCGATCGCGCCGAGCTTGCGCAGCACCCCGAGCCCGGGCCAACTGACCACGAGGTTGTGCGCGAGCTGGTAGAAGGGCCGCTCGACGCCGAAGTGCCCGGCGAAGGCGATCGTGAGCACGCCGCTGTCGGGTGTCATGTTGCCGCCCGAGTGGTTGCCGACGAGCAGCACCGGGCCGGTCTCGGGGATGTGACTGAGTCCGCGCACCTCGCCGCGGAAGTAGATGCTGGCCAGCAGCCACAGCCACGGCAGGTTGTCGCGGATGAAGTCCGGATCGCGCTCGTCGAGGTCGGCCGCAGGGATGCGCCGCTGGACGGCTCCGGCGAGCGCACGGCCGACTCGTCCGAGCTGCCGTGTTGGCGGACGCTGGCGCGGCGCGGCGCCCGGCGCAACGCCGCCCGCGGACGCCTCGGACTCGGCCCGATGGCCGTTCACCGAAGCGTTCGCTGGCGCGCTCGACGGGCTCATTGGCCCAAGTGAGTGTACGCCCGCTGCGTGGGCTATGCGACCGATGCGGCCCGATCGCGCCGCACGAAGCGGCGCGGCTCGTGACGCACGCCGCGCAGCGCGTCGGCGCCGTTGAACAGGCGCCGCAGCAGTCCGATCGTCTGGGCGGTCCGCTCGACTTGGGGGACGTGTCCGCAGCCGTCGAGGACGATCTGCTCCGCCGACGGCAGCCACTCCGCGACGTGCCTCGCGAGGCTGGCCGGGATCAGACGGTCGTGCGAGCCCCAGACGAACAGCGCCGGGCTCTGCAGCCCGGCGAGGCGCGGATAGAAGCCCCGGCGTCCGAACGGGGCCTCGAGATAGATGTTGCGCGCCGCCGAGAGAAACGCGTAGCGCGCCCCGGGTGAGCCGTAGATGCGCTGGAACTCGTCGACGGCGATCTGCGCGAGCTGCGGGTCGACGGCGTCGGGATCGCCGAACATGCGCCAGAACTGGCGCTCGACCGCGCGCCGGAGCAGGCGGTGCGGGAGCGCTCCGAGCTCGGGGCGCGCGAGACGAACGACCGGGTGCAGCTGGCGACTTACGAAGGCCACGGCCGGGCACAGCAGGCCGAGCGTGCGCACGCGCTCCGGTCGCGTCAGAGCCACCTCGATAGCCACGCGCCCGCCCATCGAGTTGCCAACGACATGGGCCGAGCCGATGCCCTCGGCGTCGAGATAGGCGACGATCGCGTCGGCGAAGTAGCGGGCGTCGTAGGTCGCGGCGAGCGGCTTCGCCGAGGCCCCGAAGCCCGGGAGATCGATCGCGTGCACGCGATAGTCACACCCGAGCGCGGCCGCCGTCTCCAAGAAGGACACCTTGCTCGAACCGAGGCCGTGCACGAGCAGAACGTCGGGTCCCGTGCCGATCGTCAGCGCCGACAGCTCGCGGTGGGCCGGCCCGACGCTATGCACGCGCGCGATCGGCGGCGTGCCGTCGGGGCGCAGGAACAGCCCCTCGAAGGCGAGCGCGAGATCGAGGTCGCCGCGGGCCCAGACGCGTCTGGCCACAAAGCTCTCGATGCCGCAGGTGCGTCCGGCCACGAGGTCGAGCCACGTCTGCGCGTCGGTGCCGATCGTCGCGTCGGCGGCCCGTGACACGCCGCGGCGCACCCGCGCCTCCTGCTCGGTCAGCCTGACCTCCCACGTGCGACCGAGGTCCCCGAGCGCGAGGTGATACGTGGCGTCGAAGTCGCGCGGCGCTCCGAGGTAACGCTCGGGCATCGAGCGAAACGCCTCCAGCACCGCCGCGGAGCGACACTCGCCGGGATCGTCGGTCGCCAACAAGGCGCTCACCCTACCCCCGCCACGGCGCCGTGGTTGCCGTTTTCGGGGGTAGGCAACCGGGCTCGCTAGGGTCCCTTCCGCAAAATGCGCGAGATTCGCCTGCACGACACTCGCACGGGCCAGGTCGTCCCGCTGCGTCCGCGCCGGCCCGGCGAGGTCTCGATCTACGCCTGCGGGCCGACCGTGTACAGCCGCATCCACATCGGGAATGCCCGGCCCTACGTCGTGTTCTCGCTGCTCGCACGCTTCCTTGCCCACGAGGGCCTTCGCCCGACCCTTGTCGTCAACGTCACCGACGTGAACGACAAGATCTATGCCGCCGCGACCGCGGCCGGGGTTCCGAGCGCCGAGCTCGCGGCCGAGATGACTGCCCGCTACCGCGAGGACACCGACGCGCTCGGCCTCGGACGCCCGACGCACGAGCCGCTCGCCTCCGAGACGATGGCCGAGATCATCGCCTACATCGAGGCGCTCATCGAGCGCGGGCACGCCTACGAGGCCGGCGGCGACGTCCTGTTCCGCGTGCGCAGCGACCCGAGCTATGGCTCGCTGTCGCACCGGCGCGTCGACGACATGGATCAGGGAGAGGGGGTCGAGGGGGCCGAGCGCAAGGAGGATCCGCTCGACTTCGCACTCTGGAAGGCGCACAAGCCTGGGGAGGACACGTCCTGGCCGTCGCCGTGGGGCCCCGGACGCCCGGGCTGGCACATCGAATGCTCGGCGATGGCCGAGTCGCTGCTCGGCACCGACTTCGACATCCACGGCGGCGGATCGGACCTCGTGTTCCCCCATCACGAGAACGAGGCAGCGCAGACGCGCTGCGCCCGCGGGGCCGAGCTGGCCCGGGTGTGGATGCACAACGGGATGATCCAGCTCACCGGCGAGAAGATGGCCAAGTCGGTCGGCAACATCGCCCTGCTGCACGACGTGCTCGAGCGTCATGGCCGCGATGCGGTCGTGCTCTACCTCGTCTCCGGGCACTACCACCAGCCGCTCGCGTTCAGCGACGAGGTGCTTGCGCAGTCCGCCGCCGAGGTGCGCGGGATCCGCGAGACGGCGCGGCGACTGGCGCCTGGGCCCTCGCCGGCCGAGCTGGGGCCGCTGCGCGAGCAGTTCCTCGAGGCGCTGGCCGACGACTTCAACACGCCACGGGCGCGCGCGGCGCTGTTCGCGTGGCTGAAGGAGGCCAACATCCGCCCCGAGGGCACCGGCTCGGACGACCTGGCCGAGATGCTCGGCCTGCTCGGCCTCGAGAATCTCCTCGAGGGCCCCCGGGCTGCGCCCGCCGAGGTCGCCGCGCTCGCCGCCGCGCGCGTGCAGGCGCGCGCCGACGGGGACTACGCCGAGGCGGACCGACTGCGTGACAAGATCACCGAGCTCGGCTGGAGCGTGCGCGACCAGGCGGACGGCTTCTCGCTCGTCCCGCGGTGATCGTCTACGGCCGCAACGCCGTTCGCGAGGCGCTGCGCGGCCAGCGGGCGAGCGGCGCCCGGGAGGTGTGGGCCACGCCCCGGGCCGCGCGCGAGCCATGGCTGACCGGGACGCAGGTCCGCCGCGCGACTGCCGAGGAGATCGAGGCTCACTGCGAGTCGGGGGGCCATCAGGGGATCTGCGTCGAGGTTGGCGAGTACGGCTACGCCGATCCGTTTGACGTGCTCGCCCAGCCTGATCCGCTCATCCTCGCGCTCGACCAGATCCAGGATCCGCAGAATCTGGGGGCGCTGTGCCGCACGGCCGAGTGCGTCGGCGCCGCGGGCGTCGTGGTTCCAGAGCGCCGCTCGGCCGAGGTGACCGCGGCGGTGTGCAAGGCGTCGGCCGGCGCGGTGGAGCACCTGCGCGTCACACGCGTGCGTAATCTCGCCGACTTCCTGGCCGACGCCAAACGCGCGGGTCACTGGTGTTACGGGGCGAGCGCCGAGGCCCGCGCCGCCTACGACGAGCCCGATTATCGTGGCGGCGTCGTGCTCGTGCTCGGGGGAGAGGGCCAGGGCCTGCGGCCGCGCGTCGCCGCCGCCTGCGACGAGCTCGTCTCGCTGCCGTTGCGCGGCCGGATCGAGTCGCTGAACGTGTCCGCGGCCGGCGCCGTGCTGATGTACGAGATCTTGCAGCGGAAGGTGGGGCTTGACAGCGGTTCATAACTGTGCGAGGCTCGCGCCATAAGGCTGAAGTTCAGGTTGAATTAAGGCCATATTTCAATAGGTTGGCGCCGGGGGAGGAGTGCGCCACTGAGCATTTCGGCACGCGTGAATGCCGAGAAAGGACTGCTCGTGGCACGTATCTCCCAAAACTCTCAATCTGAAGTTAAGGTTGATGATGGGTACCTGATCGCCCTGGCCAAGCAGGGCGATCCCACCGCGTACGATCGGCTCGTCCGCCGCTACTACGGTTTCGTTCGCCTGAAGGCCTCGTCGTACTTCCTTGCCGGTGGCGACTCCGACGACCTCATTCAGGAGGGCCTCGTCGGGCTCTACAAGGCGATTCGCGACTATCGGACCGACCGCGAGTCGAGCTTTCGCAACTTTGCCGAGCTGTGCATCACGCGTCAGATCATCACCGCGGTCAAGACCGCCACGCGCAACAAGCACGTGCCGCTCAACCAGTACGTCTCCTTCTCCTCGACGCCGGCAGCGGCCGGCGACGACGTGCCGACGCTCGATCAGCTACTGCCGGGGCCGTCCGTGCACGATCCGGTCAACCAGGTGATCTCCTCCGAGGAGCTGCGCTCGCTCGTGGGATGCCTGTCGACCGCCCTGTCGGAGCTCGAGAGTCGCGTGCTCGCGCTGTACCTCGATGGCTATTCCTACGAGCACGTCGGCGAGCGCCTGGACTGCGATACCAAGACGGTGGACAACGCGCTCCAGCGCGTCAAGCGCAAGGTCGGCGCCCATCTGCTGTCGCGCAGCGTCGCCACGTAGGGGTCCGCGAAGCCGCCGACTGACCGTCGACGCCCTCCCGGACAGCTCCCAGGGGGCTCCCAGGGATCACCCAGCTTGCTCGCCGATCGTGTTCGGTGCGTGGAGCAGACCGCGTCGCGCCGACCGAGTCCGAGGAGCAAGACATGACGACCGACCCGAGCACCCATCTGTTCTGGATCACGAGCCGAGCAGCGGGGATCGTCGCGCTGCTCGTGGCCAGCGTGTCGGTGTCGATCGGGCTGCTGATGAGCACCCGGGTCGCCGGCCGGCGGCTGCGCGGACCGGATCTGCGGGTCCTGCACGAGGTGCTCTCGATCTCGACGATCGTCGCCATCGCCGTCCACGCGTTCTCGCTGCTCGGCGATCAGTACCTGCGCGCTTCGTTCATCGACGTGACGGTGCCGTTCGTCAGCGGATATAAGACGGCCTGGACGACGCTCGGCATCGTTGCCGGGTGGAGCATGGTCGCGCTCGGGCTCTCGTACTACGCGCGCGGCAGGATCGGGCCGCAGCGCTGGCGTTCGCTGCACCGGTTCACCGCGGTCGCCTGGCTCCTCGGGATCGTGCACTCCCTCGGCGAGGGCTCGGACGCCGGCCAGGCCTGGTTCCTGGCCATGACGGCGATCGTCGTGCTCCCCGCGCTCGTGCTGCTCGTGCGCCGCCTGACGATGCCGGCCGGCAAGCCGTCAGCGGACGGTCGCGTCGTCCAGCGCCCGGCGAACGCGGCGCGTCGTCACGGGCGCGCCGCGGGTGAGGCCCTCGGCGAAGCAGTGCACTCGTAGCTCCTGCAGCAGCCAGGGCAGCTCGCGCAGCGACTCGGGCGCCGGTGCTCCCGCCGGGAGCACCGCGCGCAGCTCGCGGTAGCGAGCCTCGAGCTCGCGTACGGGCTGCATCCGGTCGCGGTCTCGCGCCACCGCGTCGGGCAGCCGGGTCAGGCGCCGTTGCGCGGCCTGCAGGTAGCGCTCGACATCGGCCAGGCGCGCGGCGCCACTCGCCGTGAGGAAGCCGGCGAACACGAGGCCGCCCAGCTGCTCGGCGACGTCGAGGCGCGCCGGCGCCAGCCCCGGCGCACGCAGCGGTGCGGCGTCCATCTCCCGCAGCACGCCGGCTCGCGCGCGGAGGATCGCCAGCAGGTCCGCGAGCACCGCTGCGGTCGCTTCGGTGAGGCCCGCGGCCGCGCGCTCGTGCAGCGCGGCGAACGAGGGCTCGTCCCAAGCCGGTCCTCCGGCGGCCGCCACGAGCGCGTCGAGCGCCGCGGCGATGAGGTCGCGCCACACCTCGTCGATGTTCTCGTGTGGCGCGGCAGCCAGCGTCAGCAGCGCCGAGCCGTCGAGCCGCTCCTCCAGTGACCGGCGAGGCGAGGCGATCGTCAGCGCGAGGAGGCGACGCGTACCCAGACGCATGGCCGCCTCCTGTGCGCTCGGGCTGTCGAGGACGGCCACCCCGACGCTGGCTCCCTCGTCGATGAGCGCCGGGTAGCCGAGCACGGAGCCGTCGCTGCCCGGCAACGCGACGCTGCGGGGTAGCGCGTCAAGCTCCCAGCCGTGCATGCCCTGGCGGCGCAGGCCGGCCGAGGAGGCCGCGAGCCGCTTGCGCAGCGTCGGCGCCAGCTCGTGACGCAAGGCGGCGAGGTCACCGCCGCGGGCGAGCGGGGCGCCGCGCTCGTCCTCGACCACGAAGCCGACACGCAGGTGTGCAGGCAGGCGGCCCGGGTCCCAGGCGTCGGGCGGCACCGACACGCCGCGCAGCCGCTCGATCTCGCGGCCGAGCGCGTTCAGCAGGGGCTCGCGCCCCGGCTCCAGGTGGGCGAGCAGCTCGATCACGAGCGCGGGCACCGGCACCAGCGGGCGGCGCAGCTCCTTGGGCAGCGTGCGGATGAGGGCCGTGAGCAGCTCGGCGCGCAGGCCGGGCACGAGCCACTCGAAGCCGGCCTCGGTGACGCCGTGCAGGCGGGTGAGCGGGATGTGCACGGTCACTCCGTCCCGCTCGTGGCCGGGCTCGAAGCGGTAGCTGAGCTCGAGCTCGAGGCCGTCCTGGACCCACGTGCGCGGGAGATCCCGCTCGCTCGGCGCCGCCGCGCCGGCGCGGTGCAGGAGCTCGCGCGTGAAGTGCAGCCGCGCCGGGTGTCGCGCCGCCTCCGCGTGCCACCAGCGCTCGAACTGGGCCCCCGACGCGATCTCGGCAGGGATGCGGTCGTCGTAGAAGCGCAGCAGCGCGTCGTCGTCGACGAGGATGTCGCGGCGGCGCGTGCGCTCCTCGAGCGCGCGGACCTCCTCGACCAGCCGGCGGTTGTCGGCCAGGAACGCGTGGTCGGAGTCCCACTCGCCCTGCACGAGCGCGTGGCGCAGGAACAGCGCCCGCGCCCGGCCGTGATCGACGCCGTCATAGGCGACGCGGCGCTCGGCGAGCGTGAGCCCGTACAGCGAGACACGCTCTCGCGCCAGGACGGCGGCCTGGGAGCGCTCCCAGACCGGAGCGTCGTGCTCGCGGGCGACGAGGTGGCCGGCGAGCGCCTGCGCCCACGCCGGTTGGATGGCGGCTCCGTGGCGGCCCCACAGGCGCGAGGTGTGCACGAGCTCGGCGACCATCGCCCACGCCGGTCGCGCCGCGGACAGGGCCGAGTCCGGTGCGGGCGAGAAGCGCAGCCCACGCGCGCCCTCGTACTCGCGCCCGTTCGCGGCGCGGCGGCCGATGTGCGACAGCAGCCCGGACAGCACGGCGCGATGGACGCGGTCGGCCGCGGCCGGCTGCTCGTTAAGCGTCAGTCCGGCGCTGCGCGCGGCGTCGCGCAGCTGCTCGACGAGGTCCTGCCATTCGCGGATGCGTAGGGCGTGCAGGAACTCGGCGCGACAGCGACGCCGGAACGCGCTCGCCGACAGCGCGCGCTGCTGCTCGCGCACGTGTCGCCACAGCGCCAGCCAGGCCAGGAAGTCAGAGCCTCCGTCGGCGAAGCGGCGATGCTGCGCGTCGGCTGCCTCGCGCTGGCCGGCCGGCCGATCGCGTGGATCCTGGATCGACAGGGCCGCGGCGATGACGATCACCTCCTCCACGCAGCCGAGCCGGTCGGCCTCCACGACCATGCGCGCGAGTCGCGGATCGACCGGCAGGCGGGCGAGTCGCCGCCCGAGCGCGGTCAGGGCCACGGGCCCGGAGCCGCCCGGCTCGCGCAGCGCACCGAGCTCGTGCAGGAGAGCGAGTCCGTCGCGGATCTGGCGGCGGTCGGGCGCATCGAGGAATGGGAAGTCCTCAATCGCCCCGAGCCCGAGCGCGGTCATCTGCAGGATCACCGACGCGAGGCTCGTGCGCAGCACCTCAGGTTCGGTGAAACGCGTTCGGCGCAGGAAGTCCTCCTCGTCGTACAGGCGGATGCAGATCCCCTCGCTCGTGCGACCGCAGCGTCCCTTGCGCTGGTCGGCTGAGGCCTGGGAGATCGGCTCGATCGGCAGCCGCTGCACGCCGAGCCGAGCGCTGTAGCGGCTCATTCGCGCGGTCCCCGCATCGACGACGTAGCGGATCCCGGGCACCGTGAGCGATGTCTCGGCGACGTTCGTGGCCAGCACGACGCGCCGGGAGTGATGCGGCGCGAACACCCGCTGCTGCTCGGCGGTCGTCAGTCGCGAGTACAGCGGCAGGATCTCGACCGCCGGCCCGAGGCGACCACCCAACAGCTCGGCGGCGTCGCGGATCTCGCGCTCGCCGCTGCAGAACACGAGCACGTCGCCGGGGCGCTCACGGGTGAGCTCTTCGACGGCATCGGCAATGGCGCTCGGCTGGTCACGATCGATCGGCTCAGCGGCGGCCGCCGTCTGCAGCGGGCGGTAGCGCACCTCGATCGGGTAGGTGCGCCCGGAGACCTCCACGACGGGCGCGTCGCCGAAGTGCGCGGCGAGGCGTACCGGATCGATCGTCGCCGACGTGATGATGCACTTCAGGTCGGGCCGGCGCGGCAACAGTCGCGTCAGGTAGCCGAGGAGGAAGTCGATGTTGAGGCTGCGCTCGTGTGCCTCGTCGACGATCACGGTGTCGTAACGGCGCAGGAGCGGATCGCTCCGGATCTCGGCGAGCAGGAGCCCGTCGGTGACGAGCCGCACGAGGGTGCGCTCGTCGCTGCGGTCGTTGAAGCGAACGGCATATCCGATCGCCTGGCCAAGCGGCACTCCCATCTCGTCGGCCAGGCGCTGGGCCGCCGTGCGCGCGGCGATCCGCCGCGGCTGCGTGTGTACGATCGTGCCGCGGATGCCGCGCCCAAGGGCCAGGCAGATCTTGGGCAGCTGCGTCGTCTTCCCCGAGCCCGTCTCGCCGGCGACGACGACCACCTGATGCCCGTCGACCGCGGCGCGCAAGTCATCGATGTGCGCGCTGATCGGCGATGACGCGGGATAGGCGATCACCGGTACCGCCGCCGCCCGTCGCGCCACGCGAGCCTCCGCGGCGAGGATCTCTTTGTGCAGCTGCTCGAGCGCCCGTGCGCGGGACCCGCCGCGAGCGTCCTTGTCGCGCTCCAGGCGCTGCACGCGCGGGCGCAGGCGCGCCTCGTCGCGCAGGGTCAGCTTCGCCAGCGCGGCGCTCAGCTCGCCGATCTGCGCCGGCGCGGCCGTGGCCGGGCGAGCGCGATCCTTGCGTCGTCGATTCATCGGGGCCGCCACGCCCGCCACGATAGGGCGCCGATCCGTGTCGCTCGCCGTCAGAAGGCGCCGTGGCGACCCTCGCCGGCATGGAAGCGGGCGAGACCCTCGCCCACCTCCCGCAGCGATCGCTCGCCGTGCTCGAACTCGTTCGCAAGCGCGGCGGCCTCGTCGAGGTGCTCCTGTTCGAGGACCGAGAGGCGGTCCTCGCGCATGCACGACTGGGGGAAGCGCGCGAGATCGCGCGCGAGGGCCTCGGCGGCGGCGCGGCTCTCGCCCGGGGCGACGACACGATTGACGAGCCCGATGGCCAGCGCCTCGTCGGCGTCGACCGCGCGGCCGGTGAGGATGAGATCCATGGCGCGGCCCGTGCCGATCAGCCGCGGCAGGCGCACCGTGCCGCCGTCGATGAGCGGCACGCCGAAGCGGCGGCAGAACACGCCGAGGACGGCGCCGGCCTCGGCGATGCGCAGATCACACCACAGCGCCAGCTCGAGCCCGCCGGCGACGGCCGGTCCGGCGATCGCCGCGACAACCGGCTTGGACAGGCGCATCCGCGTCGGGCCCATCGGCCCGTCGCCGTCTGCGGCCACGCGGTTGCCCGTCGGGGTGCCGGCGGACGAGAGGTCGGCGCCCGCAGAGAACGCGCCGCCCTCCCCGTGGAGCACGGCCACCGACGCATCCGCGTCGGCCTCGAACCCGGCGAAGGCCTCGGCGAGAAGG
This sequence comes from uncultured Solirubrobacterales bacterium, assembly GCA_963819075.1. GTDB lineage: Bacteria > Actinomycetota > Thermoleophilia > Solirubrobacterales > Solirubrobacteraceae > CAVQBJ01. Next base: position 625,140 of record CAWFUP010000004.1, on the reverse strand, counting down.
CGCGCCGTGGCGCCGTCGACCGCGTTACGCACCTCGGGCCGATGCAGGAGCACGGTGGTCACCGGGCCGCTGCGTTCGACGCGGACGGCGTCAGTCATCGTGGCGGTGGCGCGCCACCGCATCGGTCAGGCGATCCTCGCCGCGGCGCACCGGAACGGGGCGACCGATATGGAAGCCCTGGACGTAGTCGACCTGCAGCTCGCGGAGGAGCTCGAGCGTCGCCTCGTCCTCCACGCCTTCGGCGATCGTCGTCATGTCGCCGCCGCGCGCGAGCGCGACAAGCGCCTGGACGACGTTCCGGCTGCGGGGGTTGTTTGCGAGGTCGCGGACGAACTCCATGTCGATCTTGATGTAGGTGATCGGGAGACTCTTCAGGTGCACGAGGCTCGCGTAGCCCGTGCCGAAGTCGTCGAGCGCAAGGCGCAGGCCGAGCTCGGCGACGCCGGTGGTGAAGCGCCTGGCCTCGTCGAGGTCATTGATGAGGGCGGTCTCGGTGATCTCGACGCAGATGAGCCGCGGGTCGCAGCCGTGGTGCTCGATCGCCGAACGGATCGACTCCAGCGCCGCCGGGCGTCCGATCGTCCACGCTGAGATGTTGACAGCGACGTGACGTCCGCCGGCGGCAAGCTCCGCGGCAACGTTGAACATCCAAACGTCGATGTCGTAGACGAGCCCGTAGCGCTCGGCGGCCGGCAGGAACGCCCCAGGGGCGACGATCCCGCCATCGTCGTCGTGCATGCGGATGAGCAGCTCCTCGCCGATCAGATCGCCCGAGCGGGAGTCGACGATGGGCTGCCCGTGCACGATGAAGCCGTCCTCGTCGAGGGCGTCGCGCACCCGCTCGAGCCAGCCGAGCGCCTCGAGATCATGGGTACGTTCCTGCTCTTCGCGGCGGCGTTCGGTCACGTCTCGGAAGGCGACGATCGCGCCGCGGGCTCTGACGGCTCCGTTGCTCGGGGCCGGGAGCGGCGAGCAGGAGTACGCCACGTGCAGCGGCCGCCCGTCTTTGCGGATGAACACGTCGTCCTCGGTGCGGTAGGTCGTGCCCGACGTCAGCACCTCGCCGAGCGGGCATTCGTCGCGGGGACGCGGGCGTCCGTCCTCATAGCGGTAGTGGATGATCTCGTGCAGGAACTGGCCCAGCAGCTCTGCCTCCGTGTACCCGAGGAGCGCCTCTCCGGCCGGGTTGAGGAATGTGACACGCCCGCGTTCGTCGAGTGCGTACACGCCCTCGGCCATGTTCGCGAGGGCGCGCCGCAGGAACTCGTCCGATCGCTGGTGCTCGCGCTCCGCGCGGTAGCGCAGCGAGACGTCCTGCACTGCGGCCAGCGCCCCACATACGCGTGCGTCGGCGTCGAGCAGCGGCGTGACCCGCACGTCGAAGGCGTGCTCCTGATCGATGGAGACGTAGTCGAAGCGACGCTCGTGGCCGGCGAGCGCGGCGTCGTACAGCGGCTTCAGACGTTCCCAGGCTGCTTCGCCGACTGCCTCCCGCAGCCCCATGCCGATGGCCGCGCTCGCCGATAGGCGCCATCCGGGCACGGCGTCGTCCCCGCCGCGGTACAGGCCTCCCTCGAGGGCCCGAATGTGGTACTCCCGATCGATGATCACGACGCCGACATCACGCGCGGCACGCACCTCCCGCTGCGCCAGGCTGACGACGTCATAGGCTGACTCGATGTCGATGTGCAGGGGTTCGGTCATCGCGCCGGGGGATCGCATGGGCGGCGACTGCGCGCCCTAACGAATGTCATCGGATCGAGCGGGCCGGCGGTTGAGCTGGTGAATCGACGGCATCACCCCGCGTCTGGTGTGTTCCCTGCCGGGGGTCGGTGGGCGGTGGCGCCCTGTGCCCACGCAACCTGCCCGATGGGGCGTGCGGGCGATGATATCGACGCGATACGCGGGATCGCTGCGGCTCATTACGGATCGAACAGGCCATCCTCATCACACCAGGTCACCCGAGCGAGCTGCGTTGCCTGGCCAAAGCGGCCGTCAGCCGGCCACCGACGCGATGTCCGCGGCCGGCGTGAGGTAGACGCTCCCGTCGCCGCCACCCTCGACCACACCAACGACCTGACCCGCCGCGTTGATCGCGGGACCGCCGCTGTCGCCGGGGATGGCACCCGATGCGGCGACGACGATCGTGTCGTTGAGCGTCTCGCTCGCGCCGTCCTCGGAAGAGAGCGTGACGGTGGCGTGCGTCGCGTTCACCGTTCCGGCGATCGACTCGACGGACGGGCCGGAGGCGTCGTTCGGCGAGCCGAGGAGCTCGACCGGCGAGCCGAGCGGCGGGAGCGCGTCCTGGAGCGTCAGCGGCGGCCCGGCGAGGTGCGGCTGCAGCAGGGCAAGGTCGTTGGTCGGGTCGTCCCTGCCGACGCTGACGATGTACGGCCCGGCGCTGACGCTGCCCGGCCCCGCGGACGCGCAGGTCACGATGACGTGCGCCGCCGTCACCGTCCCGATGCGCGTGAGGAACCCGGTGCCGTTGGCCGAGAGCAGCGTGTTGTTCGTCTCGTTCGCTGCGTTGATGCAGCGAACGCCGACGACCGAGGTCTCGGCGAGCTGGACCACCGCTGGCGACACGGTCGTGGCCTGCGGGGTTGAGGTGGCGCTGCGGTCGCGAAGAGTGGTCGTGACCGCAAAGGCGATGACCAGGCATGCGGCAGCGGCGATGGCCATGCGTGCGGTGGGGGGCAGCCCGGGTCTCCGAGACACGGGGAGGTATCGGCGCGATGCGGGTTACTTGATTAGCTCGCCGGTGAGAATTGCAGCGAGGAGGCGCGGTCGACGTGCCGCACGCCTTGCCAATGCGATGGGTGCGTCCCTTATCCCGCCGCGGCGGCAGCGGCGAAATGACGGTCGAGCTCGTTGGCGTAGGAGCGACCGACCGAGGCCCGGTTCTCTTGGAGCCAATCGCCGAATGCGATCTGTCCGAGCGGGGCATCGTGGGAGACGAGGAGCCCCGCCATCAGGCCTCTGATCTCGTCGGGCGTGAGCACGACGTCGCGGACGATCAGTCCAAGGGCACGCGCCGCGGCGGCCATCAGCGGAGGGGGTAGGTGAAGGATCGGCGAGCGAGCGTTCACGGCACTGCGCATGAGCGTCACGAGTTCGGCGAACGGCATCGTCTCGGGTCCTGCCGCGTCGATGACGACGTCGCCGCGTGATGCGGCGGCGTCGACGCAGATTCGCGCGACGTCGTCGACGTGAACCGGCTGTACCCGATAGCCGCCGTTGCCGGGCAGCGCGAACGCCGGCATGCGGCGCAGGATCCAGGCGATGTTGTTGGCGAGCACGTCGCGCTGGCCACCGAAGACCCAGGTTGGCCTGACGATCGAGTAGGGCACGCCGGATTGGGCGAGCGCGTACTCGACGAGCGCCTTGCCTCGGAAGTAGGGCAGGGGCGAGTCGATCGACGGGTTGGAGATGCTGACATGCACGATGCGATCGACGCCGGCACGCCGGGCGGCGAAGAACAGCATGCGCGAGCTCTCCACCGCGTTGGCAAAGGTCGCCTGGCCATGGTCGAAGCGGACCCAGAAGGTGTTGTACAGCGTCGTCACGCCCTCGAGGCTGCGGGTAAGCGCCGCCGGGTCGTCGAAGCGATAGGGAGACGTCTCGACGCTGTCGCGCAGCGGGTGCGCGCGGTCGGGGTGAAAGGTCAGCGTGCGCACGCGGCGACCCGATTCGAGTAGGCGCGTCGCTATGTGGCTGCCCGTGTAACTGAACGCTCCGGTGACGAGGTCGGTGGCAGCGGCGTCGCTCATGGCGTCTCCTCTGAGTGGGGGGAAAGGACCGCGTCGGCGACCGTCGAGATACGCGTCGCCAGGTCGAGCAGCGCCTCAGCGCGAGCCCGGTCGCCCTGGAGGTGGCTGAGCATGTCCAGCCCGAAATACAGCGCCACGAGCCCGAATGCGATGTCGCGCGGAGAGGCGAGCGCCCGCAGCGGAGAGCCCGCCAGCAGTTCCTCGACCTTGCGCTCGACCATCTCGATCCACGGCTCGATACGGGCAGCCACCTCGGCTCCGAGGCTCCTGTCGGTGACCCCGCCACTCACCATCTCGCCGAGCACGGTGATGTAGCCGTTTGCGAGGTCGTCGCCGTAGATCGTTCGGGCCAGGCGCGCGAGCTCGGGGGCGGTGCGAGCGGCCTCGAACGCGGGCGCGTACGCCTGCATGCGACGCTCGCTGATCAGGTCCAGCACCGCCACAAGGAGATTTCGGACGTTGCCGTAGTGGTAGAAGATGAGCGCCTGGTTGAAGTCTCCCGCGCCGGCGATCGCGCGGGCGCTTGCGCCGGCAAAGCCCTTCGTCTTCAGCGTTAGCAGCGCCGCCTCGACGATGTGCAGCTTCGTCCCGGTCAGGGCTGCTGGCGGGGCGACTTCGGATGCCGACTGCTGCGCGGATGCTCGGGTCGGAGACGGCACGCGCACGATTTTAGCACACGCTCAAAGCGATCGCTCAAATCTGCGGGTGGCCGGCCGCGGCTCAGTTGATCACTACGACGATCGGCGACTTGCCGCCCGCCGCCGCTCGCGTTGCCGGGTCCAGCGGCGCAAGCGTCGGCGCACCCGCGTGCAGGAGGCGAGCGATGTCACTCGCCTGGCCGTGACGCCCTGGGGCGTAGAAGACCAATACCCCACTCGATCGACCCGAGGGCGGAAGGTTGCCGATCCGGGCCACCGAGACTCCGCGGGAGCGGAGTTGCTGGGCCAGAGCGTGTGCTGCTCCGGTGCTGCTCGTGGCGTTGAGCACGGACACGCTGACGGAGGTCGTGCCCGGGCGCGACGTCGCGCGTGAACCGGTTGACCGCGTGGTCACGAGGTACGCGCCGGCGACCGCGCTGGCCACCAGCCCGACCGCCAGCGCCGCGGCCAGGCGACGAGGGGTGCGCGCGCCGGTTCGTCGTCGCGAAGCCGAGACCCTGGGCGGGACGGCTGTCGAGACCCCGGTGGTGGCGACGAGCGCTCGCTGCCTGGCGTCCGCGGCTACGGCGAGCGCGACCTGACCGCGGAGGAGCGCGAGCTCGCGACGGCCCGCCAGCAGCCGCACGGCCAGGAAGGCCGTGGCCAGCCATGCGAGCAAGGCGGCCAGCGGGCCGTACGTCCTCAGAGCGCCCATCGGTGCCGCCGCGGTCGGCTTGACGAGCAGTCCGGTGGCGCCGAGCGCGGTCCGGCGCGGACTGGGCGCGCTGACGTGCCCGCCAACCGGGTAGGTCTGTTCGGCCATCGCGAGCATCGCGCTGTTGGGGACGTTGTCGGTGAGCGTGTTGCGCACCCAGTAGATCGCGCCGTATTCGCGCCAGGCGACCATCTGCAAGTTCGAGCCCTCGTAATAGAGCTGATAGGCGCGGCTACCGACCCGGACGGTCTGGTCCGGGCTGGCGAACATCGGTGCCGACGCCCAGTCCGTGCCCTGCACGTCGTAGTACTGGCCGATGAGGCCACGGCTGATCACGACGACGTAGGCCTGATGGCTGTGCCCTTCCTGGTCGGGTATCGAATACAGGTGCAGGTCGTCGGCGTCGGCGCTGGCGTACTGGTCGCGCAACCGGGGATACTCGAGCGGGAATGGCAGCCGCGACGCCGCCGAGAACGCGTTGGAGATCGCCGCTGAGGGGGTCGGCGTGAGCGCCAGACGGGCCCGGTCTCGCGCGCTGCGCAGCGCGTGCGCTTCGGCGGCCGTGTGCCGCTTCGGCGCGTTCGGGTGCCCGTGGAGGAATGCGTTCACAGTCGACTGGATCTGTTGGGGCGTCGCGGTGTCGTCGGTGGCCAGGAGGTTGACCTGGAAGGGCACCTGTCGCACCGGCTTGCCCGCGGATTGGGCAAGCAGCGTGAGGAGGTCGAGGATCCCGCTGGTGGTGTGCAGACCGGGGTCCGTCTGAACCGCCTGGCCGAAGATCTGCTCGAACTCGGAGCGGCTGGCGAACAGTGACGGACCGTATTGCTTCTTGACGTCGAGCATGAAGTCTTGGTTGCGCGCGTCGCGGACCAGCGAGGTATCGCCGTGGCGGTAGCTCACGAACTCGAGCGCCTGGGTTCCACAGAGCCTCTGATAGCCGGGCTGCAGGTTGATCTCTTGGTATTGCTGCACCGACCCGACGTTCGAGTGGTAGTAGCGACGGTCGATCGTTGAGTACACGCAGCCCATCTCGTCCACAGCGCGCTTGAAGTGGGCGAAGTCGATGACGACGACGTGGTTGACGGTGAGGCCCGTGACTTGCTTGATCGTCGCCGTCATCAGTCCGATGCCGCCGAGCGTGTAGGCAAAGTTGATGCGATTCGTGACCTCGGGGCCGCTGGCGGGGTAGATCGGCACCCACAGCTCGCGCGGGATCGAAAGCATCGAGATCCAGGGCTTCGACGGATCGATGCGCACGAGCAGCATCTCGTTGGAGTGCGAGGCGACGGCGTGGTGGTAGTACCGGGTCAGCGCGCGGCGGTCGTCGCCGACCAGCAGCAGGGTTTGCGGCGCCCCGGCCGGGGCGCTGGCCAGCGTGCTCCCGGACACGGGCAGGCTCGGATTCTGGTTGATCGCGTTGCGAACCTGGACCACCTCGTGGTAGAGCAACGCGAACGTTGCCGCTCCGCTCAGAACGGCGACGATCAGCGCGCCGAAGAGCACCCGGACGAGGATGCGCCGACCGTCGCGCGGCGGCTCGGGCGGCGCCGGTGGCGCCGGCGGCTCAGGCGGGCGCGCACCAGGCGGAGCGTCTGGAGGTCGGGTGATCGTGCTGGCCACGGGCGATGGGTGCGTCAGTCCCGCCTCACTGCGCGCAGTGCGTGGTCCCGGAGCGTTCCGGGCCACCGCCCGCATGCGGCGGGGGGTTCATATGAACGGTCGCTGCATACTACGGGCCGGTGCGGCCCGTAGACCTGCCGCCGGCGGACTGCAAACCTCTGTGACGCAGACTTGACCGGCAAGTTGCGCATCCGCGTCACGACTCCCGCGCCTCGCGCGGCCAGCGGAAGCGCCGCATCACGAATGGTCGGGCTCCTCGGCAGTGGTGGGTCAGCCTATAACTGCGCGGCTGAGCCCGCCGGGCCAACCAACGGCGCTCTGACCACAAGCCGCCCGACCGCGCCCGACGCCGTTTGGCAGCCCTCGCCCGGCACACGAGTCGCGCAGGGTGAGTCGCGAACTCGAAGGTCCATCACCCCGATTCTCAGGCACTGGGCCGAGCCCGGTGATCCGGACCTCAGCAATCCCGAGCACAGCTGCGTGACCCGTCTCTCTTTTCGCCGAGACCGTAAAGCGCGGCGCACGCGGCGCCGATCCAGCACCCCTAGAGACTTGCCAACCGCCGGTCCGGCGCAGCAGCCACGCTGCTCCCCCGGCGTCATGTCGTTCGAGGATGCTCGCAACCTGCACTGGGGGGACAACCGGTCACCGATCAGCGCTCGGCCCGTCATCGCCGTGTTGGCGACCGGGTAGGCGGTCACGCCGAGGGATCAGGTAGCGCGCGAAGGGTCAACGAGAGGGAGCCGCAAGGATCATGGACGATCGACGACACATTCCTTCCGGGCGAGAGGCCCGTTTCGGTCGGGGCCGGCAGATCCCGCGACTGCTGCTCGTCGGGCTGCCGGCCGCACTGGCGGCCGTGGCCTGCTTTGGCGGATCGGCGCTTGGCGCCGGTGGGACGACCGGTCGGCCCCAGCTGGTCACCAACAGCCCGCTCGTGTTCAACTTCGTCGCGGTAGGGCAGACGAGCTCACCGCTCACCGCCCACATCACCTTCTCCGGTGGCGGGTCGGCCACGATCAGCGGGATCGTCGTGGCCGGCGACTATCCGACCGACTTCAGCATTCTCAACAACCAGTGCACGGGGGCGGTGCTCAGTGCCGGCGGCTCCTGCACGCTGTCCGTCGACTTCCACCCGAAGGAGCCCGGCACCCGGGTGGCCGACCTGATGATCAGTGACAACCGCTGGCCGTGTGTCGGCTACATGACGCTCGCCGGAAGCGGCTTCACCGCCACTGTGCCCAACGCCTCGATGGCGAGTGTGCCCAAGGCCGTCACCGCCAGCTGCCCGCGCGCGGGCGGCGGGGTGACCACGACCAGCACGACCGCGACGCACACGACCACGACCACGACGCACACGACCACGACACACACGACCACGAGCGCGGTCTCGACCTCGACATCGACCGTGACCTCGAGCTCGGGAACGACGAGTGGCGGGTCAGGCGCCGGCGGCTCCACTGGCCCCGTCGCCGGCCTCGTGACGAGCGCCCAGTGCACGGCCCGGAATGCCATCGTCATCCGCCTCAAGTCGTCGGCCAGCGACAGCAATATCGCGGCCTCGATCTACATCGATGGCAAGCTCGCCGCCGCGGTGCACCAGCGCGGCATCACGAACGCGGTCGTGTACGTCCGCAACAAGACGTCCGGCCGGCACGCGATCGAGGTTGTCATCACGCGCGTGAGCGGCAGGCAGGTGCGCTCCGCAAGTCCTTACTTCGTCACGTGCGGGGCCGGATGATCCCGCCCGAGGAGCCGCACCGCCCGACGACGATCGGGTTCTCGACTGCCGACGTCGCCCTGCCCACGACACCGGGGCTCCTGGCCACCGGCGCGGCCACGGTTCCGGTCAGTCGCGCGAGCGAGTGGTCGATGCCGCATGCTCGTCGCTCGCCCCGCTACCGGCGCACGCCGACCATGGTGGCCGTCGACGCCGCGCCTTTCCTGCTGGCGTGGGGCCTCTCGAGGCTGGCGGCCCCGCATCAATCGGTCGCGTTGCTCCAGGACGCTGTCATGGCCGCGGTTGCGATCACGGCCATCGCCCTGAATGGCGCCTACCGCGATGCGCGGCGGCCGAGCTTCGTCGCGCCCAGCGACCACCGCCTCCTTCACCAACTCGTCCGCTTCGTCGTCGCCTCCTCGCTCGCCGCCTGGGCCGGTGTGCTCGTTGACCTCGACTTCGGGCGGGGTGCCATCGCCCCCGGGCTCGCGCTCATCTGGGCCGCGGCCCCCGTGTGGTGGCTGCTGGCCCGCGCCGTCAGCCGGCGCTTCGTCGACGAACGGCAGCCGAGTGGACGGGCGCTGATCATCGGCAGCGGCGAGGTGGCGGAGCGGCTCGCGATGCACCTGGCCCGCAGCGCGCCGAGCCTGGAGATCGTCGGTCGGGCCGATGACGGCGACGATCCCCGGTTCGGTGGACCGGTGCTGCTGGGCGAGCTCGACGACCTCGCCGCCATCGTCGCACGGAAGCGGATCGATCACGTCTTCGTCGCTTTCTCCCATCGCGGCGACGCCGCGACCGCCCAGGCCCTGCGGACCTGCGACGCGATCGGCGTCCACACGCTCATCGTGCCGCGCCTGTTCGACATCCTCGGCGATCGGCCGCGGCCGCTCGTCGTCGGCTCGCTGCCGCTCCACGAGGTACGACCGGTGGACGGACGCAACGCCCGCGAACCGGTCAGGCGGGTCATCGACGTCACGATCGCCGCGGTCGCGCTCGTGCTGCTCTCCCCGATCGTGATCGCCGTCGCCGTCCTCATCGCCCTCATCGACGGCCGGCCGATCCTTTATCGCCAGGAGCGGATCGGGCGCTACGGACGCCCGTTCAAGGTCCTGAAGTTCCGCACGATGCGCGACGAACCCGATCGCAGCCGGCCCGGGAGCGACGCTTCGGTGGCCGGCGCCGGCCAGGAGGACGTGGCCGAGCTCGTGCGTGCGGTCAAGGAAGCGGGCATGGCCGAGGTCACCGGCCTCGGTCGGCTGCTGCGGGCCACCAGCCTCGACGAGCTGCCACAGCTGTGGAACGTGCTCCGCGGTGACATGAGCATCGTCGGGCCGCGTCCCCTGCGCGACTTCGAGGTGCGTTCGCTCGAGAGCTGGCAGCTCACGCGGTTGCGGGTTCGGCCCGGGATCACCGGCCTGTGGCAGGTGCGCGGACGCAGTGACCTCGACTGGAGCGAGCGCATGCGGCTCGACTACCTCTACGTCCGCCACCGCTCGGTCGTCGAGGACCTGGCGATCATGACCGACACGATCCCGGCGGTCTTCACGCGACGCGGCGCGATGTGAAGATGGGACGGGCCCACGTCCTGCACGCGTTCCAGCCGGACATCGGCGGCGTCCCGGGATACGTGCAGCGGCTCAGCGATGGGCTGCTGAGCCGCGGCTGGCAGGTCAGCGTGGCCGGGCCCGCGACGGCGGTCGAGGCCTGGGAGCTCCCTGCTCGCGGCGCCGGCGCCCACCCGCTCAGCCTCGGCCGCCTCCCGCACCCGGTGCGCGACGCCCGGGCAATCGCGGCGCTCGCTGAGCACATACGCCGCGCCGACGTGGACCTCGTGCACACCCACAGCACGAAGGCGGGGCTGGTCGCCGGGCTCGCGGCCCGGCGGGCCGGTGTCCCCGTCGTGCACACCCCGCATTCGTGGGCGTTCGAGATGCAGACGCGGCGACCGGTGCGGGGTACCTATGCCGCCGTGGAACGCGCGCTGACCCGGCGTTGCCGCAGCGCCATCGTGGCCGTCTCCCACCACGAGCAGCGCGTCGCCCTGGAGTGGAACGTGGGCAGGGGCGCGCTGATGACCGTGGTCCGCACGGGACTGTCCGCGGCCGAGGCGGCGCCCGGCCGAGCCGAGGCCCGGGCGCGGCTGAGCCTAGCGGAGGAGGAGCTGGTAGTGGCCTGGGTCGGGCGACGCGCCCCCCAGAAGCGCCCACGAGATCTGTGCCTGCTGGCCGAGCTGCTCGGCCCCCGGGCGACGGTCCTGGCGCTCGGACACGGCCTGTCCGGCACCCCCGAGGGCCTCGAGCTGCTCATCGCCGGCGGCCGCCTCCTCGACGAGGACGTGTCGCCCGCCCTCGTGTACGCCGCCGCCGATGTGCTGGTGCAGACCTCGGCCTGGGAGGGACTCTCCCTGGCCGTCATCGAGGGCATGCGCGCCGGGCTCCCCGTCGTCGCCTACGCGGCCGGCGGCACGGTCGAGCAGGTGGCCCACAACGAGAGCGGCTTCCTGACCGAGGTGGGCGACGTGCCCGGCCTCGCCGCCCACGTTCTCGCGCTCGGCCAGAACCCGGCGCGCCGGCTCGCCATGGGTCGCGCGAGCGCAGCGTACTTCGCGAGGCTACATGGCTTCGAGCGCATGCTCGACGAGATGGAGACGGTCTACGCCGACGTCCTCAGCCGCGCCCGCGAGCCGGCTCGCGGTGACCAGGCCGGCGCCGTCCTGCCGCGGAGGCGCGCGCAACGGATCTTCGGGTAGCGGCGCCGGTCAGCGCGCGCAGGGCTAAAGATCGTCACCCGCGGGCCGATGCCAACGGACAATGTCGACCCCTGCGCCGAAACGCGAGCCGGCGCCGCCGGTATTCCCTGCGCAACCCACGCTCGCTCGGCCCGGTTCCGAGCGTGCGGCGAGGCCCCCCGCCCGGCTTGCCCCCGTGTCGCCGCTGTCGCGGATCGGCGACCGGACTCGATGGCCGGTCGTCGAGGGCGGAGGAGCCGCGACAGCGGATCGGAACGGCACTCCGCGCGTCCTGCTGTCGCTGCGCGATGGCGCGTTGTGCTTCGTGCTCTCGCTGCTGGCGGCGATCGCCGCGTACGGCGTCGGCCGCCACCTTCCGCCCGTGTACCAGGCGTCCGGCACCATCCGCGTGGCGACGGTGACGCAGAGCGGGATCGCCGACTCGAACGTCACCGCGGAGAACGACCTCGCCTCCCAATACGCTCAGCTCGTCGGCTCGAGTGCGGTGGTGACGATGGCGGCCAAGAGGCTCGGCGCTCCTCCGCAGGCGCTGAGCGGGAAGATCAGCGGCAGCACCGTCGGCGCGCAGAACATCCTCGAGGTGACGGCGACGGCGGGCACCGCCGCCGGGGCCGTCGAACGTGCGCAGGCTGCGGTTCCCGCCGTGGCGCTGTACCTGACGCAGCTCACGGCCCAGTTCAACACGGCGTACATGATCGAGCTGGGGAGCCGGATCCGGAACACCTCGATCCCGGGGGACACGGCGCCGGGATCGAGCGCCCCGGCCGTGGTGGCGGCGTATGCCAACTCGCGGGCCACCGCGCTGTTCCAGGCGCTCCGCGACGCCGCCGGCAACCAACCGGCCTTCCAGATCGTCAACACCGCCGGCGCGGCCACCCAGACCGCGCCCAAGCCGAAGCTCTACGCGCTCGTCGCGTTCATCGTCGTCCTGCTGCTCAGCCTGCGAGTCGCGTTCATCGCCCGGTCCCCGGCGAGACGGTGAGCTCCCTCCCGCTGGCCCGCTGGTGGCGCTTCCTGCCCGCCGATGAGTGGCGCGCACTGCGGCTGGCAGTCTTCCTGCTCGGCTCTGTTCTGCTCGTGCTCGCGGGCTCCGGCGTTCTCGAGATGGCGCTGTTCGCGCAGCCGTCGAACACGAAGTACCTCGTCACCGTCATGGCCGCGGCCCTGGTCACGTTGCTGGTGACGATCAGGGCACCGCTGCGGTTCCTGCTGTTCGTCGCCATCCTCGTCGCCCCGTTCGACTTCGTCTTCACCTTCCAGGGGCTGCAACCGACGCCGCTGCTCGCCGTGGACGTCGTCGCGCTGTGCGTGGCCCTGCCGCGGCGCCCGAGGAGCACGGCCTCGCTGGCCCCCGCGGCGGCGGCGCTGCCCCTCCTTCTGCTCCCGGCGATCGTCGGATCGACCGACCCCGGGTACTGGTTGGTGTGGCTGGGGGTCACGTTGGCCACCGGCTATCTCGCCTTCCTCGTCGCCGGCGATGAAGGCGGCCCGACGCTGATCGCCGTCGCCCTGACCGTGACTGCGTTCGTGCAGGGGGCCCTCGCCGTGTGGGAGTTCAAGTCCGGGCACCAGCTCAACCTCTACCAGGCGTCGGCCAGCACGACGACCTCGGACGAGTACTTCTTCAGCTACGGCAGGCTATTCCGTCCGTCGGGGGCGACCCCCGACCCGATCGGCCTCGGGCAGGTGCTCGCGCTCTGCATCCCGATGACCGTGGCACTGAGCGCCAGCCTCAGGCGAAGGATCTGGGCCGTGGCCGCGTTGGCGATGGCGGGGGTGGCGGCCCTGGGCCTCGCGTTGTCGCTGTCTCGGATGAGCCTCGTCGGCGGCTGGGTCGGCCTGATCGTGACCCTCGCGCTGCTCCCGAAGCGGGTGCGCATCCAGACGATCCTGCTCGTGGCCGCGGCCACGACGGTCGTGATCCTGATCGCCTTCGGCCTCGCCCCGCAGTCGCTGTCCAAGCGCATCTCCTCGATCTTCGACCCCACCTCGGCGAAGGTCTCGACCGCCCAGGGCGACCTCCTGCGCTTGCACATCTGGGCGGCCGCGATCAAGACGATCGAGGCCAATCCGATCACCGGCGTCGGTTTCGGATACCTCACGCAGTGGCTGCCCAAGTACGGGGTCGCGGTCAACTCCGCGTCGGAGGCCCACGACGTGTATCTCCAGCTGTTCGCCGAGGGCGGCGTGCTCGGCATCGTCGCGATCGTCGTCCTGGTCTACAGCTACGTGCGCGACCTCTGGCGCAGCTTCGGCGCCCACCGCATCTGGGTCGCCGGGGCGGCCGGCGCTCTGGTGGCGCAGCTGCTCGCGTGGTCGACCGACTTTCAGATCAAGTACGTGCAGATCAGCGCCCCCGTCGCGGTCGTCTTCGGGCTCGTGGCCGCACTGGTCGATCGCCGGGCCGATCCGCCCGCGGAGCGCCTGGCATGAGCCGGCGGCGGCGTCTTGTCATCGTGTCTCCCTCGATCGAGGATGGCGGCGTCGAGGTCTACCTGCGCAGCCTGGTCCGGGGGGCGGTGGAGCGAGGCTATACGGTCGTCGCCTGTCTTCCCGATCGCCCGGCGATCATCGAGGTCCGCAACGATCTCGAGCGGCTGGGCGCGGATTGTCGTGCGCTGAACCTCGGCCTGGAGGCGCCGCGCGGCCTTCGCCAGGCCGCTCTCGGGTTCCTGAGGGACTTCGCGAAGACCGCCGGCGCCCTGCTGAGGACCGGCCACGGTCGCACCATGATCATGCTTCCGCATCCGGACGTCTCCCCGGGCGCCGTGCTCGCGCTTTCGCTGCTGCGCAGACGCTCGGTGGCCATTGCTCACCTCGCCCCTCCCGACATCGCGTTCACCCGGGCGCGACGCCTCGTCTACGGGCTCGCCCGGCGCGGCGGCCAGACGTGGGTGGCCGTGTCGAGGGACAACCGGCGCGTCCTCGCCGCGGCGCTCGGCTGGGACGAGGGAGCCGTATGCGTCATCTACAACGGAGTGCCTCCGCTGATCGACGGCGACGGGCCGGCCCGCGCGGCGGCGCGCGCGCGGTGCCGCGGCGCGTTGGGTCTCGAGGCTGGGGCCCGTATCGTCCTGTCGGTCGGGCGCCTCAACGTCCAGAAGGGCCACGACCTGATCCTCGCCGGCATCGCGTCGGTGCTCGCGCGGCACCCCGACGTGTGGTGGGTGTGGGCGGGCGACGGCCCGGAGCGCGACGCCTTGGCCCGACGAGCCGCCGAGGCGGGGGTGAGCGAACGCGTGCTGATGCTCGGTCACGTCAGCGATGTCGCCGATCTCATGCTGGCGAGCGATCTGCTCGTGTTCCCCAGTCGCTACGAGGGGCTTGGCATCGCTGTGCTCGAGGCGCACAGGGCGGCTCTGCCGGTGATCGCCAGCGACGCGGGTCCCCTGCCCGAGATCGTCCGCGACCGGGTCGATGGCCTCATCGTGCCGGTCGGCGATGCCGACGCGCTGGCCGAGGCTACCGCCTGGGCGCTCTCGAATCCCCAGCCGATGCGCAACCAGGCGGCCGTCGGCCGCCGCCGGGTCGCCGCCGAGTTCTCGGAGCTCGAGATGATCGAACGCACGCTCGCCCTCCTGGCCCCCGGCGAGGCGCCGCGATCGACCAGCAATCAAGTCGGCCTGGAGGCGACGTGATCACCTCCACCCCCAGGCCCGTGCGCGCGCGCCTCGTCGAGCGAGCGCTCGCCCTGCGGGCCCGTCTCGTGGGCCAGTTGACGTGGCCGCTGCGCCGAGTCCTGTTCCGCGGCCGGATCGACGCCCGCGGCGCGCGCGTCCCGCTGAGCGCCTGGCATCGCGTGCGTCGCACCGGGTTCGTGCGCGCCGGGGCGGGCACCGAGATCGAGCGCGGCGCGATCGACGCGGTGCAGGGGCGTCTCGAGCTGGGCCCGGACTGCGTGCTGCGCCGGGCCGAGCGACTGCGGATCTGGCCCAACGGGGTGGTGCGCACCGGCGCCCGCTGCGTCATCGACACCGGCGCCCGGATCCTCGTGTTCGGCGAGCTGCAGCTCGGCGACGACGTGTACATCGGCCGCGACGCTGTGATCTCGGTGCACGAGCACGTGAGCATCGGCTCGGGCACGCTGCTCGGTGAGCGCGTGAGCATCCACGACGCCAACCACGGCCCGCCCGAGCAGCGCGACGCCTTCCGCTCGCGGCCGGTCCGGATCGGCGCCCGCGCATGGATCGCCGCCGGCGTCGTGCTCGTGGCCGGCGCGGAGGTCGGGGCCGGCACGACGGTGGCCGCCAACGCCGCGGTGGCCGGCCGCCTGCCCGACGACGTGCTCGCCGGTGGCGTGCCGGCCAGGGTGATCAGGCGCTTGCTCGATGACGATCGCGGGCGGGACTCGGACGATGAGCGCGCACGCGCCTGAGGTCCCGGTCCCCACCGAGCGCGCGGACCCGGCGAGGCCGTCGCTCACCCACCGCGTGGCCAACTCCGCGGTGACGCTCCTCACCCAGTTCGGGGCCACGACCGTGGTCTCGGCCGCCGCCACGATCGCCATCACGCGCCTGCTTGGCCCCTCCGGCTACGGGGTCTACGGCACGGCGATAGCCACCGCGGCGGTCCTCGGGTCGACGGCCGACCTCGGCTTCACCACGATGCTCAGCCGGGACATGGCGCACGACCAGTCGGCCACGTACCGTCCGATGCTGCGCTCGGCCTACCAGGTGGCGGGCGCCTGGTCGATGGTCCTCGCCCTCGTGATGGTCGCGCTGGCCTTCGCCGCCTCGATCTCCTCGCCGCGGGGCCTGGCCCTGCTCGTGCTCGCGCCGAGCATGGCCTTCAACGGCCTCAATCCGGCCTCGGCGGTTTTTCTCGTCACCTATCAGACGAAGCGATTGATGCGGATCAACGTCCTGACGGTCTTCGGCCAGGCCGTGGCGGCGGCGACCGTGGCCGCCGCGCATCTCGGTCCGGTCGCCGTGACGGCCACCGTCAGCGCGAGCAGCATCATCAACGGCGTCGTCATCGCGGTCGTCGCCCAGCGCATGCTGCCCCCGGGCCAGGGGCGGTTCGGCCGGCGCGAGCTGCTGCGGCGGTCGGCGCCGCTTGGGGCGCTGGCCATCCTCACCCGGACGTACGGGATGATCGACCTCGTTCTGCTCGGATGGTTCGTCGCGGGGCCGCGGCTTGGCGACTACGCAGCCGCGGCAAAGCTGCTCGCGGTGATGGGCGGCGTGGCCGGGACAGTGATGGCCGGCTCCCTTCCGGGGCTCGCCACGATCGCTCGCGGGGGAGGGGACGGCACCCAGCTGAGCGCACGCATCTGGCACTGGCTGATGGTGAGCGCGATACCCGCCTTCGTCGGTCTGGCCCTGCTGGCGCAGCCGATCATCGAGCTCACGATCGGTCCCCGCTACCGCGGGGCGGTGCCGCTGCTACGCATCCTGGCCATCTTCGGCGTGCTCTCCGTGCTCACCAATCTCGCCGGTAACGTGCTCGTGGCCGTCCAGCGCATGCGCCCGCTATACGTGCAATCCGTGCTCGCCATCGTCCTCAACGTGGGGGCGAACCTGATCCTCATCCCGCGCTACGGCGTGTACGCCTCGGCCTGGATCACGGTGGCCACGGAGGCGCTCGTGTGCTCGATATCGGTCGTCGCCGTGCGCCGCCACATCTCGATTCCAGCCGTCCTGCGCGTGAGCCGCGGCCCGGCGGCGGCGCTGGCGGTGGCCGCGGCCTTGACGCTCCCGTTCCTGGGCGCTCCGGTCGCCGCCGCCGCCGTCTATCTCACGAGCCTGCTCGTCACGCTCTTCCTGCTGCGCAGCTGGCCGGAAGAGTTCCACCCCCTCCGAGCTCGCCGCGCATGAGGGTCGCGGTCATCCACAACCTGCTGAGCGGCGGTGCGCGGCGGCGTCTGTGCGAGCAACTCGCGTACATCGACGGCGACGTGGTCGAGGTGACCCTGCGGGGCGCGGCGCCGGTGACCGAGGACGCCGTCGTGATCCCCTGGCGCGAGCTGGCCCCGGCCGTGGCGCGCCCGCTGCGACCGCCGCTGCGCTACGCCGATCTCGCCGCGCTCGTGCGCGCGTGGCATGACGCGGAGGTGGCGCTCGACCGGCTGCGGCCCGACGTCGTGTTCGCCAACCCCTGCCGGCTGCTGCAGGCCCCGCCGCCGCTGCGTGGCGGCTCGGTCCCGAGCCTGTACTACTGCGACGAGGCACGGCGGGTCGACCACGAGCCGGAGGCGCGCGCGACGCGACGGCGGCTGACGCGACCCGTGTACGGGCCGCTCTACGCGGCCGAGCGCCGGCTCGACACCTGGGCGGCGGCCGGTGCGACGTCGTTGGTCACCAACTCGCGCTACTCGGCGCGGCAGATTCGCACCGCGTACGGTCGCGAGGCGAGCATCGTCCCCTGCGGCGTCCCGGACCGGTTTCTGGTCGCCCGAGAACAGCTCCCGCCTCGCCATCTGCTCTCGGTCGGACAGCTGATCGCGCGAAAGGGCCACGATCTCGTCATCGCCGCCGCGGCCCGCACGAGCCGGCGGTGGCCGGTGCTCGTCATGTCGCCCCGGGAGGACGCCGAGGAGAGCCACCGCCTGCATGCTCTCGCCGCCGACGTGGGCGTGCAGCTGGACATTCGCGTCGCCGCGCGCGACGACGAGCTGCTCGAGGCCTACCGATCGGCATTCGCGACGATGTATCTCTCCGTGCGTGAGCCGTTCGGGCTCGCCTCGCTCGAGGCTCAGGCGGTCGGCTGCCCGGTCATCGTGGCCGACGAGGGTGGGCTTCCGGAGACGCTCCTGCCCGGCCGCACGGGCTGGGTCGTCCCGCGCTCGCCCGCCGCTGCCGCCAAGCGCGTCGACGCCCTCGAGGATGCGGGCGTGCGCGAACGGGTCGGCGAGGCCGCGCGCGCGTGGGCGGCTGACTGGACCTGGCGCCGCTCTGGCGCGGCCATCTCCAGCCGGCTCGCGGAGCTGGCGCCGTGAGCGGCCGACGGGACCGGCCGGCGCTCGAGGTGCCGCCCCCCGAGCTGATCGCTGAGCCGGTGCGATGAGCGGCCGCGCGCTCGTCCTGTGCTCGAAGAGCCCGTGGGCGCCGGCCATCCGCCGCGAGCACGCGCTCGCCCGGCTGGCTGCCGCCGCCGGCCACGAGGTGGCGTTCCTCGAGCGCCCGCTCGACCTGCGCGCGCTGCGCCGCGGCCCGCGCGACTACGTCGGGCTGCTCGCCTCCCCGCGCCGGTGCGCCGCGTTGGAGCGGGTGACCGTGTGGCGACGTAGCACGCTCGTGCCCGGTCACCGCGACGCCGCCGCGGAGCGGCTCGACGCCGCGCTGCTTGCGCGGGCGCTAGGCCGGGTCGCGGACCCCCAGGCGGTGCGCGTGGCCATGCTGCCCTGGCAATGGCCGGCCCTGCGCCCCGGATCGCCGCGACGCGTCTTCGACCTCGCCGACGACTGGCGGCGGCTCATCCCGGGGCGGGCTCGCCACCTCGAGGAGTTGCACCGCCGGATCGGCGACGAGGCCGACGAGATCGTCGTCGTGGCGCCGGCGCTCGCCGAGCTGTTCCCCGGGCGCTCGGTCGTCGTCGTGCCCAACGCGGTCGGCGACGAGCTGCTCGCAACGCAGCCCACCGCGCCCCCGGGCCGCCGCCGCGTCGTCTACGTGGGCACGCTGTCCGAGCGCTTCGACGCCCCGCTCATGGGTGCCGTGATGGCGCGGCTGAACGACTGGAGCCTCGACCTGTATGGGCCCTGCACCTACGCCGGATCGGGCGACCGGCCGGCGCCGGAGCTGACGCGGCTGCTCGCGTCGCCCTCCGGGCGCGTGCGCTGGCATGGCATCGTCGCGCGCGACCGCCTCGCCGACGCGCTCGACTCGGCCGACGTCCTCGTCGTGCCCAACCGCGACCAGGCCCGAGGGCAGGACTCGATGAAGCTCTACGACTACGCCGCCCGCGGGCGACCGATGGCCGTCACGACCGCCAGTCTCGACGGTGCCGCCCGGACACCGCCGCACGTCCTGGCCGCCGATGGCGCCCGCGAGCTGGCCGACGTCATCCTGGCGGCTGCCGAGGAGCCGCAGGGGAACGCCGGCGAGCGGCGACGCTGGGCCGAGCAGCAGACCTGGTCGGCGCGCTGGGCCGCCTGGTCCGACGCCCTGCTCGGGGCGGACGCGGGAGCGCCGTCGCCGTGAGGGTCGCCATTGTCACCCAGTTCGGGGTGGGCAACGCCTCCACCCGCCATCGCGCGCTTCAGCATCTGCCGCGGCTGTCCGAGCACTTCGACGAGGTGGTGGCCCTCGTCCCGCGAGAGTCGGGCGAGCCGGGCCCGGGGAGGAGGGGCGCCCTTGCCTACTTCGGCGGACACGCCGTCGCCTACGTGCGGCGGGCGGCGCAGCTGCGGCGCGAGCTGCGGCGCTTCGATGCCGTGCTCGTGCAGCGCGGCGGCTATCCGATGGGCCCGGCCTTCGTCGTGGAGCCCCTCGTCGCCTTCGCGGGACGGCTCGTGTATGACCTCGACGACGCCGTGTTCGTCCCGTCCGTGACGCTCAGCCGCCGCTCGGCGGCCACGCGGTGGCTGTACGGGCCCCAGCAGGCGCGGCGCTTGCTCGACCGGGCCGACGCCGTGATCGTCAGCAGCCCGGCGCTCGCCGCCGCGCTGCCGGGCGGGCGAGCCGCGGACGCCGTCCTGCCCACCGTGCCCGACGTGCAGCGCTACCCGCTCGTCGATCCCCGGCGGCCGGCCCCGATGCGTGTCGGCTGGGTCGGCAACGCCGGCAACCTGCCGCACCTCGACCCGCTGCGGGAGGTGTTCGGGCGCCTGACCGCTGAGGGGGTCGCCCGCCTGGAGGTGGCGAGCTCACGGTCGTGGGCAGGGCCCAGCGAGTTTCGCCGTTGGCGCCTGGAGGAGGAGCATTCGGTGTTCGCGCGCTTCGACGTCGGGATCATGCCCCTGATCGACTCGGAGTACGCGCGCGCGAAGGCCGGGTTCAAGTTGCTGCAGTACATGGCCGCCGGGCTGTCCGTCGTCGCCAGCCCGGTGGGTGTCAACACGCAGCTCGTGCAGGATTCCGGGGCCGGCGTGCTGCCCGACACGCCGGCGGCCTGGGAGCGCGCGCTGCGCGAGCTCGCCGCCGACCCCGAGCTGCGGGCCCGCAGGGGGTCGCGGGGGCGGGCCTTCGTCGAGTCCTACGCGGACCTCGGGGCGCAGGCCGAGCGGATCAGCGAGCTGCTGCGCGGCACGCCGCGCCCCTGAGCGCCCCGGCCCTACCCGCGCAGGCGCGCATACAGCTCCAGAAAGCGCTCGGCGATCGTCGGCCAGCTCATCGCCGGATCGACCCGCGCGCGGGCCTCACGGCGGACGCGCTGAAGCAGGCCGGGGTCGGCGAGCGCGTCGGTGATCCCGCGCGCGATGCTCGCCGGGGTGCGGTCGCCGGTGACGAGCCGGGGGTCGAGCGGGGCCAGGATCTCGGGCGTCGCGCCGACCGGCGTGCCGACCACCGGGGTGCCGCAGGCCAGCGCCTCGCCCGTGGACAGCCCGAACCCCTCGAGCTCCTGGGTGGGCATCACCACCAGGTCGGCCGCGCGATAGCAGCGGACGAGCTCCTCGTCGCTGACCCGCCCGAGGAGGAGCACGTGAGCCTCGAGCCCCAGGCGCGCGATGGCCGAGCGCGCTCGGCCTTCCTCGCCGCCGGTGCCCGCCACTGCCAGCAGAGCGTGCGGCCGCGCGGCAAGGATCTCCGGCATGGCCTCGATGAGCTCGGCCACGCCCGTGCGCGGCGCCAGGCGCCGTGCCGTGAACAGAAGGGGATCGGCGTCCCGGGCCCACGCCGGCCGCTCGGCCGGGCCAGGGGAGAAGCGCCGCGTGTCGATGCCGCCGGGCAGGAGCACGGCCGCGTCGCCGGCTCGGGGGCTCAGCACCGAGAGTTCGCGGCGCATGAACTCGCTCAGCACGGTGATCGCGCTCGCCGAGCTCACCACGCTCCGCTCGGCGGCGCGCAGGCCGGCCACGGCCGTGCCCTGCACGATGGGCGGGAGCGCGTAGCTGCCCTGGCGCTCGGAGAGCAGCTCGCGGTAGACCGGCGCGTGGAACGTGTAGAGGTAGCGTCGCCGCATGAGCGCGAGCGGCAGCACGGGGACCGCGAAGTGCCCGTGCAGGACGGTGTCCGGCGGTAGGCCGCGCACGGCGCCGAGCGCGCCGAAGGCGGTGACGAACGGGTAGCGCAAGGCGAAGGTCGGATCGTCCTTGCTCGGCACCGAGGTGCGGATCACGCGAACGCCATCCGAGCGCAGCTCGCTGCGGGAAAGCGCCGAATCCAGGCGTTTTCCCACAAGCGTGACATTTGCGCCGCGATGTGCTAACGCGGCCGCGAGCTCGCTCACGTATCGCTCGAGTCCCCCGCTTTTGTCGACCGTATTGGTGATGAGGGCTACTCGCATCGGGGGCACCGGTCGCGCGCGGCGCGTCCGTGACCCTAGCTCACGCTGGACGCACCTGACTTGCCCCGTCATTCGTCCAGTGCGCGGCCCGCAAGTCGTCCAGGCCGGCGCCCGGTCAGGCGTCCAGGGAGGCGATCCGGTCTGCAGCAGGGCGCCACGATGGTCGAATCGATTGATGGCGGCCAATGCGGCCGCCGACTCCCTCCGCAGACCAGGCGGCCCCTTCCCGCCAAGCCCCTCCGTCGTGACTCAGTCCCATCGTCCTCCCATCGCTCTTACCCTCGCCGGCGTCCTGCTCGTGGCGACGCTGTGGCTGATCATCGGCGCCGCGCCCGGCGCCGCGGCGAGCCCGAGCGCGGACGGCGCGGCCACCGGCCTGCTCAACGCGCAGCTGAGCGCCTACGCCACGACCGCCGGTCCGTTCAGCGGCGGCGTCTGGAGCTCGCCCAACCAGGTCTGCTGGGCCTGCAACGAGGGCGGTCCAGCGACGGCCGCGGCCACCGCCTCGCTCGTCGGCGGCTCCGGCGACGCGGCGGATCCGGGCTTGGCGGAGGCGACGGTCGACCACGTGATCGCCACCGAGCAGCAGCCCAACGGGAGCTATCAGGCCGATGCCGGCAGCAGCCCGGACATCACCACGATGTTCTGGGGGGTGGAGATGGGCACGACCTACCTGGAGCTCGAGGCCACGCTGTCGGCGTCCGAGCGGACTCGCTGGCAGCAGTCGATGGCCGCGGCGGCCCGCTACCTCATCGCCAAGGGCGACCCGACCTGGTACACGAACGGCAACGTCGACCTGGGCGAGGCCGAGTTCTTCTACCTCGCCTACCGGGCCACCGGAGTCGCGGCGTTCCTGTCGGCCTACAACACGACCTGGGACACCGCGCTGCGGCCCGACCGGCGACGGTGGGCGGGGGCGGGGCTGGTCATCACGCGGGCTCCCACCCAGTCCGATGACAGCGACGGCGCCGGCTACCTGGCGGAGATCGGCCCGGGCGGCACCGGCTTCGACCCCGAGTACAGCGAGCTGCAGCTCGACGAGGCGGCCCGTCTCTACCTGCTGTCGGGCGACCGGCGCGCGCTCCAGCTCGCCAACCTCCTCGTCAACGAACTGCTGCCCCGGGTGACCTCCCAGTGGCAGCTCGACACGAGCGGCGGCACGCGGCACACGCAGTCCGATCGCTATGTCTATTTCCTCACCTCGGCCTTCGCGGTCCTCTCGCAGCACGGCGGCCGGGCCGACCTCGCCGGCGACGTCGCCCCGCTGCTTGCCACCACCGCCTCGCGCTACGCCGAGACCGACAACCTCTACAGCCAGGTCTTCCGTCGCGCCCTCGGCGACGACATCGCCACGATCGCCCTGTCGTCGCTCCCCGGCATGCCCCTCGCCGCCGACGGTTACGCGCCGCCGACCCTCGGTGGCACCTCGCTGGGCGCGCCGGCGTCCTGAGCAGGCGCCGCCCTCGGGACCCGCAAGCGGCGGCCACGACCTCGTCGGCAACGGTCCGGTCGCCACGGCATCGCAGGCGAGACGGCGGCGCGGGAACGCCGCCGGGCTAGAGACGAACCTCGAGTTCGCTGATCCGGTCCAGCAGCTCGCATGCGAGCACGGCGCCGGCGTAGTTGAGCCCGAGGTCACGTCGCAGTCGCTCCGCACGCGCCACCACCGCGGCGCTGCTTGGGTCGAAGCGCGGGGTTTCGGCGGCCGCGGCCGGGTGTGGCTCGAACAGCCCGAATTCCAGGTAGCGCCGCACGTGCACGATCTCGGCTCCCGCCTGCCTGGCGATGACGGTCAGCTCGACCATCTCGGCCGCGGCGAGGGCGCGATCAGTCGGCCCGGACTGCCCGTCGGCGTTCATGGTCACCCCCTTCGTGGTCGACGCTCGAGCTCTCGGCGAGCTGCTCGTAGAGCTCGCGCTCACGTTCCGACAGCTCTTTCGGTACGACGATCTTGACCATGGCGTGGAGATCACCGCTGCCACCACCGCGCTTTGGAAGGCCCCGTCCACGGAGTCGCAGCCGCCGGCCGCTGGACGAGCCCGCCGGGACCCGGACCCGGGCCGTGCCCGTCGGGGTCTTTACCCCGACTGTCGTCCCGAGCGCCGCTTCGGAAGGTGTGATCGGGAGGTCGACATCAAGGTCGTCATCGCCGCGTCGGCGGAAGCGTGGGTGCGGCTTCAGCGCGACCCGCAGGAACAGATCGCCGGGTGGACCGCCACCGCGTCCCTCGGCCCCATGTCCCGCCAGGCGGATCAGCTGCCCGTCACGAACCCGGGCGGGGAAGTTGACGCTGACCTCACGGCCGTCCAGTGTCAACCGCCGCCGGCCGCCGGCCAGCGCGTCCTCGAGAGACAGCTCCAGGACCGCCTCGCGGTCGCGGCCGCGCAGCGGCCCGCTCGCGCGTTCGGCACGCGCCCCGAACAGCGCCTCGAACAGGTCCTCGCCGAACTCCACATGGCCGCCGTCGCCGAACCCCTGGTGAGCGAAGAAGTCCTCGAAGCTCTGCTCAGGCGTCTCGCGCTCCGCCTCATGCCAGCCAGCGCCAAGACGGTCGTAACGCTCCCGCTTGTCAGCGTCGGACAGAACCTCGTAGGCCTCGCCGAGTTCCTTGAACCGCTCCTCAGCGTCGCTGTCGGAGTTCAGGTCCGGGTGATACTTGCGCGCGAGCTTGCGGTACGCCCGCCGGATCGCATCTTGATCCGCGTCGCGCGGGACGCCCAGCACCTCGTAATAATCCGTGTAGCTCAGCGGCATCTGTCAGCGAATCCTCGCTCAAACGGGCCGGACGCGACGCCGACAGCGATCCCGGCGGTTGGCAATCAGCTCCAGGAGCGCCGCTGACAGTTGCTACCGAGGTCGATCCTCAGCTCCTGCTTTCTTGAGGAGCTCGCTGATCGCTGCCTCTCCGGTGGCAGTCAGCGCCTTGAGCGCGAATTCGACCGGCCACATGGCGCCTTCGTCGAGGTTTGCCTTGTCGCTGAAGCCGAGCGTCGCGTACCTCGTCTTGAACTTCTGCGCCGGCTTGAAGAAGCACAGGACCTTGCCGTCCTTGGCGTAGGCGGGCATCCCGTACCAGGTTCTCGGTGAGAGGCCTGGTGCGCTGGCTGTGACGATGGCGTGCACCCGCTCAGCGATGGCGCGATCGGCTTCGGTCATTTCGGCGATCTTGGCAAGTACGTCCTTCTCTCCGTTCGCCTCACCGTTCTTGGCGCGCCCGGCCGCCTTCAGCTCTTGGCTGCGTTCCTTCATCGCGGCTCGTTCCTCGGCCGTGAATCCGTCGGCCTTTCGGTTGCGTGCAGTCATGCTCGCGACCGGCTTCTGCGGGGTCTTGCTTGGGCTCATGGGAATCCCCTTATCGGTTCAGGTCGCCTGCGGGCTTGTCTATGATGGTCGCCCGCAATCATGGTGCAGCACTATTATTGTCACGCTCCAGATAATCTGTCAAGCTAGGTACATGACGCTGTCCGGTTTGAGCGACATCGAGGTGGCGGAGTTCGCCGGCCAACTGTTCTTCCGGCTCTGGCGGGCTTCCCATACGCGCACCGCGGAGGCGCTCGATTCCATCGGCCTCACCCCGGCGCTGTTCGCGCTCCTCAACGTGCTAGGGGCGCGCGAAGGGGCTATCCAGCAGCATCTGAGCGCCGACATGGGCATCGATCCCAGCGCCATGGTCAAGCTGATCAACGAACTCGAAGGCGCAGGAATGGCAGAGCGCCGACGGCGTCCAGGCGATCGCCGCGCCTGGGAGGTCGCGATCACGCCAAAGGGTCGGCGCAGCCTCGAGCGCGCGAGACGACTCGTCGCCCAGGTCGAAGACGAGGTGCTCGGCGGCCTCACCGGCGCCGATCGCCGCCAGCTGCTGACCCTCCTGCGCCGAGCGCTCATCTCAGCGCCTCCACAACCTCCCTGGCTCTCCGACGAAGGAAATTGAGCAATCACGCCGATCGGGTGATGACGACTCACCGCGACCGTGGTCATGCTCACCGGTATGCGAAGGCACGACCACCAGGAGGCGCTCCATGTCTAAAGATAGGGTCATCACCGACGACGTTCGAGCGACGCTCGAGCGCGATCCGCGCATCCCGAATCCGGCAGAGGTGGCCGTTGCGGAGCGAGACGGCACGGTGACACTGCGGGGCAGCGTGGGAAGCCCGCGTCAGCGTAGAGCGGCGGTCATCGTTGCCCAGTCGGTGCGCGGCGTCCGCGCCGTCGAGGATGAGCTCCGAGTCGACCCACGGGACCACTGGCAGGACAACGAGATTCGCGGTGCCGCGCTGCAGGCCTTGATGTCGACCGACGGCGTGCCCGACGACCGTATCGACGTCGCCGTCGCCGACGGCTGGCTGACGCTGAGAGGAGAAGTCAAGCACCAGCACGACAACGACGCGGCATTCAACGCTGTATCCGGGCTGCCCGGCGTCGGCGGAATCACAAACGAGGTCAAAGTGATCACTGCCGGCATCGACGGCTGATCGCTCTCAGCAGCCGATCAGACCGAGGCCGGTCGGCCTGCATCCGGGCGATCTCCGAGCAGCACTCGCGGCCGTTCCGCAGGCAGTCTCTGCGGGGAGAGCCACGGGACCCTCGCGGCTGCGCCGTCATAGCCGGGCGCCCCCGAACATCAGGATGTTTCGGGCGCTCTTCCGCAGCTGCGACCTCGTCGCGGGAGAACGTGAAGGCGCAAAGTCAGCGAACTACGGATGCCCGACGGACGGCCTACTGGCAATGTTGGCCCGTCAACAACCCGAAGGAGGTAGGCGTGGCTCTATCTGACCAGTTGACCGCTCTCTCGGAGAAGACGGCCGAGCTTTCCGCTCGGGCGAAGGAGGCGGAGGAGCGCGGGGCGGCGGCGCGCGGCAAGGCCAAGGACGACCTTCATGCGGACGTCGAGACCGCGCGAGCTGACGCTCAGGACCAGGCCAAGAAGCTGCGCGAATCGGCTGAGGCGAACAAGAACAAGGTCTCAGTCTGGTGGTATGACCTCCAGCGCACCTGGAGCGAGCACATCGCCAAGATTCGCGACGACATCGACAGCAAGCGGGCCGAGCACGACGTGGATCGAGCCGAGCACCGCGCCGAGCACAAGGTGGACGACGCAGCGTTCGCGATCGAGTTCGCGTACGCGGCGATCGAGGAGGCCGAGTATGCAGTCCTCGACGCCGAACTGGCGAGCATGGAGGCGGCCGAGCTGTCGGCGGCCTGAGCAGCCGTGGGTGTCGCCCGGGGCCGAACTCGCGTCCCGGGCGCCATCCACCCAGCCGCGATTCGGCGGTGTCAAGCTGAGGTGCGCGACCCCCAATGGATCGGGACTGGAGTACACCCCCACGCTGGGCGGCGCTCACTGCTCAGCCGCACGCACGGGGTTGCTGATGACGCCTATGCCGTCGATCTCGACCTCGACGTTCTCGCCCATGAGCAGGCGCACCGACGCCGCTACGTCGACGAGCAGGCGATCTGGGAGCTGATGCGCTTCGCCGATGAGCCCGCCCAACGCGCCTCCTCGCGCCAGATCACGCGCTTCGCCGCCCCCTCGAAAAGGACAACCAATAGGACAACGGGCGAAATTAACGATTTTGAGCGCCTGCTCGGCGACCCAGGCTAGGCGCAAATCGGCGTCGTTTGCAGGGCGTTCTTGGAAGCCGGAGACGGGACTCGAACCCGTGACCCTTCGCTTACAAGGCGAATGCTCTACCAGCTGAGCTACTCCGGCGCCGGCGCCCGAGACTAGCGCGCGCACACGCGCGAACGCGCGATCAGCCGAACGAGGCCGTGTGCTCGAGGTTGCCGTGGCCGTTGGAGGACACGACCTCGTCGTAGTTGGGGATCTCGACGTCGGGCTCGGCGTTGAGACGCCGTTCCAGCTCACCCAGGACGAACCCGAACACCAGGTGGCGCCAGGTCGCCTGGGCGAGGGCGCGGCGACTGTTGAACAGTGTCGGCAGCTCCTCGCGCGCCGGGTGCACGCGATCGGCGACGGCGCTCAGCGGCCAGCTCGCCGTGTGCTCGAACATCGCCGCCAGGGGACCCCGGCCCCAGGACGGGATCGGAAGCAGCGGGGCGAGCGCGGCGTAGGCGGCACCGAAGAGCGCGCCGTTCTGGAGGTGCAGCGCCAGCCCGACGGCGGGCCAGCTGCGTCCGCGCGTGAACGCCTTGCCGAGGAGCTCGACGTCGTCGAAGTCGGAGCCGAAGACACGTTTGTCGAGCGGCATCTGGGCGGCCCACACTGCGGCGGCCACCGTTCCCGCGAGGGCGCCGCGAAGGATTCTCGTTCGGTCCACAGGCATGCTGTTGACGAACTGTAACGCCCCTGAACAGCACGGGTACAGCAGGTATGGAGATCGAGAGGATTGCCGGACTGCGGACGCGCGCGGTGGCTGTCGTGAGGCAGGCCGCGCCGCGGACCGTGCGAGCGAAGCCCGAGCGTGCGCATGCTGCCAACGCCGAAGAGCTGCACGGCTTCCACGAACGCGCGGTTCGCCAGGGCGTCAACCCGTTCGTGTATTGGCCGGTGCGCGTCGTGTTCCAGACGTTCTTCCGCATCTACTTCCGCCTCGAACGCGCCGGTCGCCAGCACCTGCCGGCCTCCGGGCCGCTCGTCCTCGCTTCCAATCACCGCAGCTTCCTCGACCCGTTCGTGATCGGCACGCTCGTGCGTCGTCCGGTCTACTACCTGGCCAAGGAGGAGCTCTTCAACCGGCGTTGGCAGGCCTGGATCCTCAACAGCCTTGGCGCGTTTCCAGTCCGACGTGACGCGAGCGACCAGGAGGCGATGTCCACGGCGCGCACGATCCTGGCGCGCGGCGACTGCGTGGTGATCTTCCCCGAGGGCACGCGCGTGCGTCCCGGCCCGCTCGGGTCCCCGCGTCGCGGGGTCGGGCGGCTCGCGCTCGAGACCGGCGCGAGTGTCGTCCCGGTCGCGGTGTTCGGCACGGAGACGGTCCGTCGCGGGTGGCGCATCCGCCCGCACAAGGTCCGCCTGCGCTGTGGCCGACCGCTCCGGTTCCCGACGGCCGAGCATCCCGCTCCGCACGCCGCGGGGATGGTCACCGAGCGGGTGTGGGCCTGTGTCAGCCTCCAGTGGGAGTGGCTCGGCGGCGAACCGGCGTCACGCGGCCTCGCCGAGGCGGCCGAGCACGACGCGTCGTCCTCGCGAATGTCCGGGGCGGTCTGAGCTCACCCGGAGGCACGGGGTAGGGTTGGCGGTGAGTGAGCGAGTCGACAAAGCCGAAGAAGGAGCTCGACAGCGAGTTCGCCGAGCTTTACCGCGCGCACGTGCGCGATGTCTACAGCTACGCGTACTACCGGGTGGGGAACCACCACGACGCCGAGGACCTGACCGAGCAGACCTTCCTGCAGGCCTACCGGCACTTCGAGCGCGCCCAGCGCGAGTCCGACGGCCGACCGCTGCGCCCGTGGCTCATCCGCATCGCGCACAACCTCGCGGCGAACCTGTACCGCGATCGCTCGCGCAAGCCGCAGGCGCCGATCGACGACACCATGGCGATCCAGGCGCTGCACACGACCGAGGACCTCGTCGAGGGTCGCGACGAGCTCGCCCGCGTGCTGGAGGGGGTCAAGCAGCTGCCCGACGATCGCCGCGAGGCGCTCATCATGCGCTTCGCGCTTGGCATGGACAACCGCGAGATCGCGCGGGCGCTCGGCCGCTCCGACGGGGCGACGAAGGTCTTGATCCATCGGGCCATTCGACAGCTGGAGGGCATCGTGGCCAGCGCTGACGCCGGGGGCCGGCCGTGACCGAGGCCGCCGCGAATCTCGAGACGCTGCTGCGCGCCGCGCTCGCCCCGATCGACCCGCCCGACGACCTCGTGCATCGCATGGAGGCAACGCTTGCGAACCTCACCGAGCTGGCGAGCGAGGAGCTCGAGCAGTGGGAGCTGTCGGCCATGCGTGACCCGCGCAACTGGGTCCGGCCGGCGGCTGCCGTCGTGGTTGGCGGCACGGCCGGTGCGGCCCTCATCGTCCTGCGCGCCCGCCAGCGGGCCAAGCGTCACCCGCGCGGCGGCGTCGCCGGCGCGCGCCACGCGGCCGAGCGCGCGCTGCACGACGCCGGGGAGAGCGTGCGCCGGATCGTCGACCGCTAGGCGTGCCGGTCGTGTCGGCGTTGCCGAATCGACCGCGCGGCGAGGACCGGCCGCGGTGATCGTCAGGCGTGATCCGATCGGGGTCGAGGTCACGTATTGCCCATGATGTCCCGACTGCGGTCGACGCCAACTCCCAGTGCCGGCGACCTGCGCTCGCTCGCCGACGAGGAGCTCATGGTCCTCGTCGGCGAGAGCGAGGCGGCCGCGTTCGAGATCGTCTACGACCGTCATGCGAACGCCGCCTTCTCACTCGCCTACCGCATGTGTGGAACCCGCTCCCAGGCCGAGGACGTCGTGCAGGAGGCCTTCATCTCGGCGTGGCGCAGTGGCGCTCGCTATGACCGCAGCCGCGGCAGCGTGCGCACCTGGCTGCTTGGCATCGTGCACAACCGCGCGATCGACGCGCTGCGCCGCAGCGTCGTGCACGATCGCCGCCGGGCCAGCGACGAAGGGCTCGAGGAGCGCTTCGCGGCACCCGAGCGCACGGATTCGGAGGTCGCGCGCCGCGAGGAGGCGCGCGAGATCCGTGACGCGTTGCGCGGGCTGCCCGACGAGCAGAGCCGGGTGATCGAGTTGGCGTACTACGGTGGATTCACGCATACCGAGATCGCTGACATGCTCGACGCGCCGATCGGCACCATCAAGGGCCGGATGCGCCTCGGCCTGCAGAAGCTGCGCGGCCAGCTCGGCGAGCCGGAGGCCGTGCGATGAGCGAGCCGCGCTGCCTGCGCTCCGACGACGTCGCGGCGTATGCCCTCGGGGCTCTGCCCGACGACGAGGCCGTCAGCCTGCGCGAGCATCTCGCCGGCTGCACGCACTGCGCCGAGGAGCTCGCCGAGTTGCGGCCGGTGGTCGACGCGCTGCCGGCCGCCGTTCCGGCGGCGATCGCCTCGCCCGCCCTGAAGGGCCGCGTCATGTCGGTGGTCAACGGCGAGGCCGAGCTGCTGCGGGCCGCCGGTCCGAGCGCCGATCGACCGCTGGCGTCCGAGCCGCGGCGGCGCTGGCGCGCGCGCCCGCGCTTCGCCTGGGCCGGCGCGGTCGGCCTCGCCGCCGCCGCCGCGGTCGTGGCGGTGATCGCCGTCGGCTCCGGCGGCACGTCGGTCCACACGACTATCGGGTTCGGCCCCCAGACGGCATCGGTGCTGCTGCGCCAGTCCGGGGGACGCGCCGAGCTGGACGTCGGCCACCTGCCGGCGCCGCCGGCCGGCCACATCTACCAGGTCTGGCTCAAGCGGGCGCACGAGGCACCGATCCCCACCGACGCGCTGTTCGGGGTCAACCGCTCCGGCGACGCCGCGGTCGCGGTGCCCGGCGACCTCCACGGCGTACAGCGCGTGCTCGTCACCGCTGAGCCGCTCGGTGGCAGCCCCAACGGCGTGCCGTCCGGGCCGCCGGTGCTGAGCGTCACGGTCTCGGCCTGAGCCGCTCGAGCCCGGAGCCGCGAGCCGGCGCCGGCGGGGGGCCCTGATAGCGTCTGACCCAGGGCCATGCAGACCTGTTACCGGCACCCCACGCGCGAGACCGGCGTCTCGTGCTCAAACTGCGGCCGGCCGATCTGCCCCGACTGCATGACGTCGACGAACGTCGGCATGCGGTGTCCCGAGTGCGCCAGACAGCGCACGAAGGTGGTGACGATGCGCAACCTGGGCTCGCGCATTCGCGTCACCGAGGCGCTCATCGCCATCAACGTGATCGCGTTCCTGACCGAGGGCCAATTCACGCTCAGCAGCAACGGGGCGGGCACGACCGTGTACCAGAAGGGCGCACTGCTCGGCAGCAATCCGCTCCTCCCCGGACAGGGCGTCGCCGAAGGTCAGTGGTGGCGGATCGTCACCGGCGCATTCCTGCACGAGAACTTCCTGCACATCGCGCTCAACATGTACATCCTCTACCTGCTCGGGCAGATGCTCGAGCCGGCGATCGGCTCGCTACGGTTCGGCGTCGTCTACGCCGTCGCGCTGCTGGCCGGCTCCTTCGGTGCGCTGCTCGTCACGCCGCACACTCCGACCGTCGGCGCGTCCGGCGCCATCTTCGGCCTCATGGGCGCCGCCCTCGTCGAGGCGCGCGCGCGGCGCATCCAGCACGTGCAGAACTGGCTCGTCGGGCTGATCGTGATCAACATCGCGCTCAGCTTCAGCCTCGCGAACATCTCGATCGGAGGGCACATCGGCGGCCTCATCGGCGGCGCGCTGGTCGGCTTCGCGCTGCGGGCCGGTGACCGCTACCACTCGCAGGCGCTCGCGTTCGGCCTGTGCGCCGTCATCGGCGTGGCGTCGTTCGCAGGCTGCGTCGCCACGTCGAAGGCGAGCGAGCTCACCGTCGCCGCGCCGCAGCCGCAGATCGTCATCGGCCCGCCGGGGCAGTAGGCCGTCGCCTCAGAATCGCGCCGGCGCGAGCTCGACCTCGAGCGCCTCGGCCTCGATCTCGGGAATGCGCTGCGGGTGCAGGATGTGCGCGAGCAGCTCGAGCCCGTCGATGAGCCGCGGCCCGGGGCGCGAGAAGTACGACGAGGCGTCGACGGCCACGACGCGCCGGGCACCGATCGTGGTGAGCTGGTCGGCGTGGGCGAGTGCCTCGTCGTACGCGCGCCGCGCGCCAAATCCGCACGGCATGACAACGACGATCTCCGGCTCGGCGGCGGCCACTGCCTCATAGCTCATGCGCTCCGACGGCTCGGCCGGGAAGCCGAGCACATCTTCGCCGCCGGCGAGCTCGATGAGCTGCGGCGTCCAGTGGCCGGCGACGTAGACGGGATCGAGCCACTCGAGCGCGGCCACGCGCACCCGGGGCTGCGCGCGCACGGCCAGGCGCACGCGATCGATCCGCGCCGCCGCGTCCTGGACGAGCTCGACGCCGCGGTCGCGGCGCTCGGTGGCCTGGGCGATCGTGCGGACGTCGCCGAGCGCCTCGCCCAGCGTCTTCGGATCGAGCGCGATCACGTGGGGCTGCGAGGGCATCTCCTCGGCCAGCTCGGCGACCTCGTCATACGAGACCGCGCACACCGGGCACAGCGCCTGGGTGACGATGAGGTCGGGGCGCAGCTCGCTCAGCAGCTCACGGTCGAGCTCGTAGATGGCCTCGCCCCGCGCGGTGCGCTCGCGCACCGCGGCATCGATCTCGGCGGTCGATAGTCCCGCGGGCAGGGCGTCGCGCGTCACCGTGGGCAGCTCCCGTGCCTCGGGGGGAAAGTCGCACTCGTGCGTGACCGCGATAACCTCGCTGCCGAGCCCGAGCGCGAACAGCAGCTCGGTCGCATGGGGAACGAGGCTGACGATGCGCATGGCCAGACTGTAGGGCAGATGGCTCTGCTCGATGAAGGGGAGATCGAGGCCGGACTCGCCGGCTTGGAGTGGGAACGCGAGGGCGACGCCATCACGCGCGAGTGGACGCTGCGCGACTTCGCCGATGCGATGCGGTTCGCCAACGCGGTGGCCGAGCTGGCCGAGGAGGCCAACCACCACCCGGACATCCTCGTGCATGCCTGGAAAAAGGTTCGTCTAACGCTCAGCACCCACTCGCAAGGCGGCCTGACCGCCGCCGACTTCGCACTGGCGCGGCGCATCGACGCCCTGCGTTGACCGGCCCCGAGAGGCGAGGATCGTCCGTGGTGACGCCTGCTACCGTTTGCCCGTCGGCCTTGATGAACGACGACGACCCCCCTCGAAGTAGCTTGGCCCTGCGCTCCGCGGGCCTCGCTTCAGCGCTCAAGCGCCGCTCGTCCGCGTCATCGCCTGTGGTCGATCGCGACGCGGGGCTTCAGCCGTGAACGGACTCGAGCTCGTCGCGACCGCGGTCCTGATCGCGATCAACGCGTTCTTCGTGATCGCCGAGTACGCGCTCGTCCGGTCGCGGCGCGCGCGCCTGGAGGTCGAACGCGACGAGGGCCGCCGCGGGGCCGCGCTCGCGCTCGGGCAGCTCGACCACATCAACGAGTACATCTCGGCCGTCCAGCTCGGCGTGACGATGACCTCGATCGGCGTGGGCGCGCTCGGCGCGCCAGCGCTCGCGCGGGTGCTGAAGGGATGGCTCGGTGGCGCGCTCGGCAGTGGTGTCGCGGTGGTCGTGGCGGTGATCGTCGCCTACCTGCTCATCACCTTCGCGCAGCTGATCGCCGGCGAGATGGTCCCCAAGTTCTATGCCGTGCATCGCGCCGAGGCCGTCGCGATGCGGATCGCGCGCCCGCTCGGCGCCTTCCGCACGCTGTTTCGCCCGTTCATCGCCTTCGTGACCGCAGTGGCCAACCGCATCCTGCGGCTGCTCGGGGTCGACCCGGCGAGCGAGTCCGAGGGCGGCACGCCGGACGAGCTGAAGCGGCTCATCGCCGAGTCCTACGCCGGGGGCCAGCTCGACCAGGGCGAGGCCGGCATGCTGCGGGGCGTCTTTCACCTGCACGAGCAGGAGGCGCGACAGGTGATGACCCCGATCCCGGCCGTCGTGACCGTCGACACCTCCGAAGACGTCGAGACGGCGCTGCGCCGCTGCATCTCCAGTGGTCACACGCGCCTTGTCGTGACCGAGGACGAGAACCGCGATCGCGTGCGCGGGATCGTGCACTCCAACTCGCTCGCGCGGCTGCTCATGAGCGAGGGTCCACACGCGTCGATCGAATCGGAGGTGCGCGACGCGCCGATCGTCCCTGAGACGAAGCCGCTCGACGATCTGCTCGCCGACCTGCAGCGCACCCGCAGCTCGATGTCGGTCGTCGTCGACGAGTACGGACGCGTGGCCGGGATCGTGACGGTCGAGGACATCATCGAGGAGGTCGTGGGGGAGATCAGCGACGAGACCGATCCGACCGCGGGCGAGGTTCGCAAGCTCGCCAATGGCGACTGGTTCGTGCGCGGCCACGTCGCGGTGACCGATCTCGCCGACTACGGCTTGCACCTGCCGGTCGACAGCGATGCCTACAACTCGGTCGGCGGCTTCGTGTTCGCCCAGCTCGGCCGCCTCCCGCGTCGCGGCGACACGATCCGGGCCGACGGTCACACGATCCGCGTGGAATCGGTGCGCGAGAATCGCATCGAGGCGGTGCGCATCCGCGAGCGCGCACAGGTGGCGAGCGGAGACTCCGAGCCAACCGAGCGCTCCGAGCCCTGACCGGCCACCGGGCCGTTAAACGCGTCCGGCCCGCCGGGGGGAGGCGGACCGGACGCTAGCACTGGAGGAGGCGGGTGTGCTGCGCAGCAGTATCCAGGTCGCGCCTCAACGGTCGCTAAACCCCAGCCGACCCGGAGCTAAAACTCGTCAGTACTGGTGGAAGCCGCGGCCGGTCTTGCGCCCGAGCGCGCCGTCGCCGATCAGCTCGTAGACGCGCTCGGGAACCGGTTCGCCGATCGTCTCGCCGATCGCCTCGGCGACGTCGAGGCCGACGAGATCGAGCAGCGCGAGCGGGCCCATCGGGTGGCCCGCGCCAAGTGTCATGCACGTATCGATGTCCTCCGGGCGCATGCCGGTCTCCTCGAGCAGGCGCACTGCGCTGAACAGGAACGGGAACAGGAGGCGGTTCACGACGAAGCCGGGGATGTCGGGAACCTCGACCGGCGTCTTGCCGAGCGCCTCGCAGAGCGCCACCGAGCGCGCCTTCGTCTCGTCGAGCGCCGTCGTCGGGTAGACGAGCTCGACGAGCTTCATGCGGGGCACGGGGTTGAAGACGTGCAGGCCGACGAAGCGCTCGGGTCGCTCGCTGGCCGCGGCGAGCTTCTCGATCGACAACGACGACGTCGTGGTGGCCAGCACGGCCTCCGGCGACAGCTCGTGGTTGAGCGTGGCCAGGAGGTCGGCCTTCACGCCGTGGTTCTCGATGACGGCCTCCACGACGTAGGAGACGTGTCCGAGCTCGCCCGGATCGGTGACGATCTTCACGTTCGCCGCGTTGACCTCGCCGCTGAGGCGACCGGAGATCTTCTCGACGGACGCTCGCGCGCGCTGCGCCGAATCGGCCGAACGGGCGAGCAACATGACCTCGCCGTGGCGGGCCGCGGTGGCGGCGAGGCCGCACGCGATGGCGCCGCTGCCGGCGATCGCGAGCGTCTCGGGCATCGCCGCCGGGGTATCGACGTGCTCTTCGCTGGTGGTCTGTGGCGTTGTGGACATGGCGTTCGTTACAGCGCGACGGTCCGGAAGAGTACGGGTTGTCGCCGTCGCGCGCTCCGCGGCCGCGCCCTCGGCGCCGGCTCGAGCGGTCAGCCGGCTACGCGCCGGAGGCGCCGACCGTCGTGATCGACGACGTCGACATGGAGGATGCGGTGGCGGTCGTGGTCGTCGTCGTCACGGCCGGCGGCGGGCTCGTCGTCGTCGAGCCCGACCCGCTGCTGCTCGGCGTCGTCCCCGTCCAGTTGACGGTGACCGGCGTCAGGGTGAGCAGGGCCCCCCAGGTCGCCGCCGTCGTCGTCCCCGTGGCCGGCAGGCCGTGACTCGTCTGGAAGCTCGCGAGGTTGGCCGCGGTCGCGGCATCGAAGATGCCGCTCGTGGCCTGGCTCGGGATCGCGGCGGCGAGGTGCTCCTGCATCCACAGGACCTGGTCGCCCCGGCTGCCGTTCGCGAGCGAGGGCCAGGTCGCGTTCGGCGTCACGCTGGTGAGCGGCGCCAGCGGGGAGGCGAGCGCGGCCCAGATGCTGGTGGGCGTCTCCTGCCAATCCCAGAACGACCACCCGCTCGCGCCGTAGTCGACGGCCTCCTCGCGGAAGCGCAGGATATCGCTCGGGGACGGATTGGAGTAGGTCTGGCCGAGCGGGAAGATCGGTCGCCCGTAGACGCGGTTGGAGATCCACGTGTTGGCGTACACCGTGTCGACCGAGGTGCCGATGTCCTTCCAGTACATCTGGGGAGCGTTGTATTGGGCGCCGCCGGGGCCCAGGAACACCGAGTAGGGCAACGACTCGTGGTAGTAGACGTAGGGGAACGAGGCCAGTCCGAGCGGATAGCTCGAGCCGACCTTCGCCCGCAGCTCGTCGATGTAGGCCTGGGCCGACGCGTAGCGCCCCTCGTAGGCCGACTCGGCGTCGATGACGAGGCAGTCGGCGCCGTTGGCCACCGCCTCGGCGCCGAGGTCGGCCTCGGCGGTCGGATACGAGCCGTACACGAACTGCCATGCGCACGCCTTCAGGCCGTTCGCGTGCAGGGTCTGCACGAGCGTCGGACTGAACTGCGACCAGTAGTTCGACGAGCCGTCGGAGCTCTTGATGAACACTGTCGTGACCCCCGCGGCCTTGGCCTGCGCGACGATACTCGCGAGGTTGCCGCCGTCGGACTGGCTGACGTACCAGATCCACATGCCCTGGCCGGAGAACGGCGATCCGGCGACCGGCTGGGTCGGCGCCAGCGGGGCCGGCGCGGTCGGCGCCGGCTTGGGGGCGACCGGGGCGGGCGGATGCAGCTTGTAGCCGACGATCGAGATCGGGCCGTAGGACTTCGAGCGCCGCGCGCCGATCGCCACGTAGATCTTGCCGGTCGCCGCCGAGCGCGGGACGGCGACGACGAGGCCGAGCGAGGAATGATGCAGGCTCGAGATCAGGGCTCGCGCCGTGCGGGCCCCGCGCGGGCGGGGGAACACCACGACCATCCCGGCGCTGATCCCGGTGCCGGTGATCTCCAGCCGTCCGCCGCTCGTCACCTGATGCGGGTTGCCCCCGCACGACGCCGCCGGCACGCACACGACGTGCAGGATCCGCGGCGCGCTGGCGGCGCTCGGCTTCGGGCTCGGCTTCGTGTGCGAGGTCACCGGCGCGCTCGGCGCCGCGCCGCCGGCCTGGCTCGTGTCGATCGGGCTGACGGTCCCCCCGTTGGCCGCGATCGCGTGGCTCGGCGCGGCGAGGATCGCGAAGACGCCGGCGAGAGCGGCCAACGCGTGCTTGTGCCTCAGACGAGCGAGCAACGGCAATTCAACATCTCCCTGTGACCGCACTCCGAGCGAGTGACCGATCGGAAGCCGGGGCCAGCACGATTGCGCTCCGGCGTTCCGGAGGCCCAGCGGACCCGGGTGCATCGGGGCGATCCGCGAACCCGACCTTACCCACTATGCCCGCGTAAACCGGGGCTCGGGCGCAAAGTTGCGCGGAATGCCGCAGTTATCGGTCACGGTCGCGTCATCGCGCGAGGCTGCCGCCAGCTACCCCCAGCGAAACCCGGTCACCGCGGCCGCTACCGGGAGTGGGCTGTCGGGGAGGCCCGGCCGGCGGCTCGGGCAGGTTGTAGCCGCTCGGGGCGACGTCGTTCGGTCCGTCCGGATGCCACAGCGACGCGAGGTACTGGTTCTGTCCGCGACCGGGGCCGATCTCGAACTGACCGCCGCCGTACATGCCGATCGCCCGGCGGTTGCAGTAGTCGTAGGCGTCGAGCAGCGAGCGCAGCCCACCGAGCCGCGACGGCTTGATGTTCACCATGCCCGGCGGATAGGGGAGCGCCTCGATCTCGGCCACCGAGTGGATCGGAGCGTCCCATGCGAAGCGGGCGCGGTCGGCGGCGAGGACGGCGTCGGTCTCCTCGGTGAGCAGCGGATCCTCGATCCAGGCCTGTGGGAACGACGCGGCCACCCGGCGGTAGAGGTCGGCGTCGGCGCCCTGATCGACGATCGAGCCCGTGTAGTGGCCCTTCAGGTCGATCGAGTCGACGGCGCCGGTCTGCACGAGCGCCGCGATCAGTTCGGCGTCCCACGAGCTCGTCGCGTCGAGCTTGAAGCGCAGGCCG
The DNA here is from genome assembly GCA_963819075.1 of uncultured Solirubrobacterales bacterium. Taxonomy (GTDB): domain Bacteria; phylum Actinomycetota; class Thermoleophilia; order Solirubrobacterales; family Solirubrobacteraceae; genus CAVQBJ01. Next base: position 586,752 of record CAWFUP010000004.1, on the reverse strand, counting down.
GGGTGCCCGGCCAGGCGCCGGCGGACCGGCTCCAGGCTCGGCGGCTCGCCGAGGCGAAGCGAGACGACGAACGTCACCGGTCGCGGCGCCAATCCGAACCGGGCGTGCAGGCTGAGGCCCTGCTGGCGCAGCGCCAGGTCGAGCGCCGCCGACTCGTAGGCCCAGCGGCGGTAGCGCCGCGACACCTCGCGCTGCGGGGCGGCCGGGAACGTGTCGAGCTCGCCGACGCGCTCGCTGAAGCCGGCGAGCGTCCAGCTGCCGGCGAGCGGGAGCACCGGCCCGGCGTCCTGGAGGATCTCGTGGTCGACCGCGTCGTAGGTGACGTCCTCGCCGACGCCCTCCTCGCCGCTGCCGTGCAGGTGGATGACGGTCGACTTGCGCTCGAAGTCGCTCGACACCGACTCGCTCAGCGCCTCGAGCTCGTAGCGCTCGATACGCACCGGCAGGTCGGCCACGAGTGACCACAGGCCGGGCGCCTCGGCGGCAGCGGCCTCACTCACGGCGTCGACTCGTCGCTCGCGGCGTCGAGCGCTGCCGCCTCGCCCTGCAGCCGCGCGACGAGCTCGTCGAGGCGCAGCTCCTGCAGGCCGCGCCCGACCTCGTCGAGCTCGCCGGCGCAGAACTCGACGAGGGTGCGGCCCTCGCGAACGAGCTCGAGTGTCTCGCGAAGTCCGGCATCGCCCGAATCGAGGCGGCGGATGATCTCCTCGATGCGGGCGCTCGCCGCCTCGTAGGTGAGGGTGTCGGGCACCGCGGGTGTCGGGTCGTCGCTCATCGCGGCTCGTCGATCGTCGCGTTCACGGTGCCGTCGGCGAAGCCGATCCGCACCTGTCCGGCGGCGCGGGCCGCCTCGGCGCTGGTGACGAGATCGCCCTCGGTGTCCTTGACGAGCGCGTAGCCGCGCTCCTGGTTGCGCCGCGGGTCATGCCCCGAGAGGGCGAGCGCGAGATGGTCGAGGCTGCGGCGGCGCGCCTGCAGCTCGCCGGCGCGTCGGAGCTCAGCGGCGATCGCCGGTTGGCGGGCACGCGCGCGGCGCCGCTCGCGTTCGGCGTGCTCGGACTTGCGCCCGAGCACCAGCAGGCGGCGGGCGCCGACCATCCGCTCGCCGCCGATCCGCCGCCGGGCACTCGCGCGCAGCTCGCGCAGCGACTGGTCGAGGCGGTGGCGCTCACGCGCGAGGTGCTCCTCCGGTGCTCGCGCCTGGCGATGCAGCAGACGCGCGCGCACGAGCACGGCGCGCCGCGCGTGGTCGGCGAAGCGCTCGGAGTCGCGGAGGAGCGCGGCGCGCGCCTGGCCGCAGTGTAGCGGTACCGCCGCCTCGGCAGCGTGCGTCGGGGTCGAGCAGGTCACGGCCGCCACGTCGTCGAGCACGGTGTGGTCGGTGTGATGCCCTACCGAGGCGATCACCGGAACCGGCAGCAGCGCGACCGTCCGGCAGAGCGTCTCGTCGCAGAAGCACAGCAGGTCGACGAGCGATCCGCCGCCGCGGGCCACGATCACGACGTCCACGTCGCCAACGGCGGCCAGGTCCGCGAGTGCGCGCGTGATGGCCGGCGCCGCATGGCGGTCCTGCACCGCGGCGAAGGCCCACACGATGCGGCCCCGCCAACCGCGGCGTGCCAGTCCGGCCCGGATGTCGTCGCGCGCCTTGCCCGTCTCGGCCGTGACCACGCCGATCGCGCGCGGCAGCAGTGGGCGCGCCAGCCGCTTCTGGGGCTCGAGCAGGCCCTCCGCGGCGAGGGTGCGCCGCAGGCGCTCGATGCGGGCCAGCAGGTCGCCCTCTCCGGCCACGCGCACGTCGGTGACCGCAAACGAGAAGCCAGGCGAGGAGGTCGCGCTGCCGGCGTAGTAATCGCAGCCTCCGGCGACCACGATCTGCATGCCGTCGCTGAGCGGTCCGGTGCGCGCAAGGGCGCGCTCCCACTCCTCTCGCCACGCCGAGCACGGCAGCGCCCCGTCGGCGTCCCGCAGCTCGAAGTAGACGCGCGCCCGGGCGACGCGCAGGTTGACGAGCTCACCGACGACCTGAACGCGGGCGAAGGCGCGCAGTCGCCGCCGCAGCGCCTCGGCGTACTCGCCGACGGGCCACGGGCCCGGCAGCGCGCTGCCCGGGATTCCGGCTGCCTCGCCTCGCTGTGAATGAGCGCTCACGAGTGCTGAGGCTAGCGAGCGGTGCGGCCCTTTCGCGTCGGGCGGCGAGCCGGGCCTATACTCGCGGCCGGAGAACCTGACGCGTGACCGTTGCGACCATCATGCTTCCCGCGATCCGCCCGTCGCGGACCGGCGTCTAGGACGGCGGCGGTGACGCAGGGCAGGCCCGGTCGAGCGCGCCCGCGCAAACGCCGCCGCGCCCGCGGCGGCGGCCGGGCGGCACGGACGCCGGGCGCGAGCGTGCAGGCGCCGGCGGACGAGCGCAGCTGGCGCGAGGGCGTTGAGGAGGCGCGGCGTCGACCGGGCCGCCCGGCCGCGGCACCCGCGCTCGAGCGGCCGAGGCCGCCGTGGCACCCGCTGCCGCTCGCCGAGATCCTCATCCTGGCCGGGGCGATCTCGCTGGTGATCGGCCTCGGCCGCGGCCCGACGACGGGCGGGCGCACGCCGCTGCTGCTCGGCGTCGCCGCCGTCGGTCTCGGGACGATCGAGTTCTCGCTCCGGGAGCACCTGAGCGGCTTTCGCTCGCACACGCTGCTGCTCGCGCTGCTCCCGGTCGTCGTGTTCCACACGCTCGTCGTGCTCGGCGTCTCGGCCTTCACGCCGGTGACGCACGTGGTCACCTTTGCGACGCTCGTCGCCGACGTGGCCGTGTTCTTCGTCGTCGTCCGCGTGTTGCGCCTGCGCCTGCGCGACGCGCGCCTCGAGCACGCGACCGGGATCGGCCGGCGTCCTTCCGTAGCGCTGCGCGATGTTCAGCCGCCGAGCGACGGCAGCGCGCGCTCGCCGTGCTCGCCGCCGGCGCCGCGGGTCTCGCCGTCGTAGCCGAGACGCTCCAGGCGCGCGATCTCGCGCTCGCCCTCGATCCTCGCGGGGTGGTCGGGCGGCAGGCCGGCGATGAGGCTGAGGATGCGGTTGCGCAGCTGCAGCGCGAAGTGCGGCGTCGAGGCGCCCATCAGCTGGCGCACGTCCTCGACGGTGACCTCGTGGGCCTGTCCGCGCTGGAGGCGATCGGGATCTTCGGCTTGGCTCATGCGGCGGCTCCGGGAGATGCGCAACGGCCGGCCGAGAGCGCCGGCGACGTGGCCCGGAGTGTAGTGCGCCGCGCCGTGGCTACCCTGGTCGGCGTGACCGACGTCTCCGCCCGCCACCGCATCGCCGTGCAGATCGATCGCACGCTGTGCTTCGGCTTCGGTGACTGCGTGGACACCGCGCCCGGGGTGTTCGCGCTCGACGAATCCGACAAGGCGGTCGTCCTGGACCCCGACGCCGAGGACGTCGACTTCATCCTCGAGGCCGCGCAGAACTGCCCGGTCGACGCGATCATCGTCGTCGACGAGGACGGCGAGCAGATCTACCCGTAGCGGCTGGAGTGGCGCCGGCGCCATGGCCCTGGCGGCGCCGCCGTAGCCGCGCCGGACGGACCGGCCGAGGGCACGTGGTGAGGCCCCTGGCGCTGCAACCGTCGTTGCACTTTGGTACGGTTGCGCCGCGAACGCCGAATCCTCGGTCAGACGCCGAGGAACGGGGGACCCGAGTTGTTGGGGCGAATCCCACGGAGATGCCGTGGGAAGCGCAGGCTCTTTCAGCGCTAGCCCGTCAGCTAACCCCGCAGGCAAACGAAAGAGGTTGCTGTGCGGATTGGTGCGATCAGAGTGCTGGGCGCGACGTTCCTCGCTTGCGGTGCGTACGCCGCACCGGCGAGCGCGCAGACGGGCCATGCGGCCGCGACCGGTGGCGCGACGGCGCCGGTCACGACGCCGACGCCGACCACGGTCGGCGCGGCCGCTCCGGGGACCGTCCCCACGACACCGGCCGTCCAGTACATGGGCCCGATCGTGCGCACGCCCTCGACGCCGAGCGTGGACGCCCCACCCACGCAGGTCAGCTGCCTCGCCCCCGGCGCCACGACCGCCGCGGCGGGCACCGTGCCGTGCCCGTGGTTGAGCTCGACCTCTCCGGCCAGCACGAGCGCCACCTCGACGGGCGGCAGCGTCTTCTCCGCGGCCACCGCGCCGATGTTGACCCGCATGATCGTGCCCGGGACGCAGGCGAAGATCGTCAACGGCCTCGCGGCGGCGCCGGCCTCCGCTCCGCCGGCCGTGCAGGACCTCATCTGGAGCGCGAATGCGATCATCGGGCTGCCGTACCTGTGGGGCGGCGGCCATGCCTCCTTCGTGTCGCCGGCCGGCTACGACTGCTCGGGCACCGTCTCCTACGCGCTGCACGGCGGCCTCCTGCTCGGCACGCCGCTCGACTCCACGCAGTTCGAGAGCTGGGGCTCGACCGGTCGCGGCCGCTGGATCTCGATCTTCGCGAACGGCGGCCACGCCTACATGGTCGTGGCCGGGCTGCGGCTCGACACCTCCAGCGCGGACGATCCGTCGGGGCTGCAGGGACCGCGCTGGCGTCCGCTGCGCCTGGCCAACGCGTACTTCACCGTCCGCCACTACGCCGGCCTGTAGGGCGTCGGGTGAGCGGCGTTGATGCGCGCACGCGAATGCGCGCGCGTCGGCTACGCTTGAGCCAGTTCCCGTAACCGCTCTGTAGGAGGAACCGATGGCCGGCTTGACCGGGCGCATGTCCACCGTTGTGAAGGCGAAGGTCTCGAAGCTCCTCGACAGGGCAGAGGACCCCGGCGAGACGCTCGACTACAGCTACCAGAAGCAGCTCGAGCAGCTCCAGAACGTCAAGAAGGGAATCGCGGACGTCGTCACGGCCAAGAAGCGTCTGCAGATGCAGGAGGCCACGCTCCAGCAGAACGTCGTCAAGCTCGATACCCAGGCGCGTCAAGCGCTCGCCGCCGGCCAGGAGGATCTCGCGCGCACTGCGCTCGAGCGCAAGCAGCTCGCGCAGAACGAGCTGCAGGGCCTCGATCAGCAGGTCTCCGAGCTCGAGGATCAGCAGCAGAACCTCACCGACTCCGAGCAGAAGCTGCGCGCGAAGATCGAGGCCTTCCGCACGAAGAAGGAAGTGATCAAGGCGCAGTACTCAGCGGCCGAGGCTCAGGTGCGCATCTCCGAGGCGGCGACCGGCGTTGGCGAGCAGATGGCCGATGTCGGCCTGGCCATGCAGCGCGCGGTCGACAAGACCGAGCAGATGAAGGCGCGGGCCGGCGCCGTGCAGGAGCTCGAGGCCGCGGGCACGTTTGACGATCTGACCGCGCTCGGCCCCGGCCAGGACGACATCGACCGCCAGCTCCAGCAGATCGGCGTCGGCGCGGCCGTCGACGACGAGCTCTCGCGGATGAAGTCCGAGCTCGGCAGCGGCGGGTCGGCGCCGGCGCTCGAGCCGGCGGCGCCGGATGCGTCGCTCGATAAGACGATCGAGGCGCTCGATGCGGCCGCCAAGCCGTCGCCAGAGCAGCCCCCTGCCGAGGGCGGAGCGAGCTGATGATCGTCCGAGTCTTCAACGAGGGGCAATACGAGCTCGAGGATGGCGCCATCGATCGGCTGCGCGAGCTCGACGCGAGCACCGAGGCGGCACTCGAGGCCGGCGACGCGGAGAGCTTCCGGGCGAACTACGACGCGTTGCTGAAGGTGCTGCGCGAGGAGGGCACGCCGCTCGCCGACGACGACCTGCGCGGCTCGGACCTCATGCTGCCACCGGCCGACATCTCGCTCGCGGAGGCCCAGGCCGAGTTCTCCGACCACGGGCTGATCCCGGACTGAGCTAGATCGGGGTCCCCCACAGCGGGAACCAGCGCTCGAGCTCGGGCTCCAGCGGCAGCTCGCCGCCGAGCTGCGCCTTCAGCTGCAGCTCGCGCTCGGTCGAGCGCTTGGTCGTCTCGCCACTGACCGGCACGAATGGGTACCAGCTGCCGCGCTTGTAGTTGTAGATGAAGTAGATCGCCTGCCGCTTGGCGTCGGCGAACGCGAACACCGCGCACAGCAGCCGCTCGCCGTACCCGGCCGACTCGATCGAGCTCGAGACGGCGTTGATCCCGACCGCGAGATCCTCGATCGAGGGCGCGCGCAGGACCATCCAGCGGTAGCCATAGCTGTCGTCCTCCGTGCTCACCTGCGTGCCGCTGTCGGCCGCTGTGGCGCGCACGACCTCCTCCATGTCGCGCAGCGTCGACTCGAAGTCGCTCGTCGCGAGCGGCTGGAACACGATCGCCGCCGCGCCGGCGGGGGTGATCTCGTAGCTGGCCTGCAGGGTCACTGCCGCCGTGGTGACCGCGAACAGCCGGTCGGGCGCCGGTCCCTTGACCTTGTGGCGGCCGGTGACGGCGTCGAAGAGGCCCATGCTCAGTGGTCGCAGCTGCGGCCCGGCGGGCTCAGGCGGTGCCCTGCAGCTGTGACTCGAGGCGGCCGAGCGCGGCGAGGCGCTGCTCGAGCGGCGGGTGGTCGGAGAAGATGTTCATGAGCGACTGCTTGGTGCGCGCCGGCACGATGAAGAACGCGCTCAGTCCCTGGACCTCCCGCAGGTCACGATCCGGCGTGCGCTCGATCGTGCCGCTGATCTTCAGCAGCGCCGAGGACAGCGCGCTCGGGCGTCCGGTGAGCACGGCCGATCCCCGGTCGGCGGCGAACTCGCGGTAGCGCGACAGCGCCCGCAGCAGCAGGAACGACAGCGCGTAGACGACGACCGAGACGAGGATGACGATCATGATGTCCTCCTCCTCGTTGTTGTTGCCGCCCCGCCCGCCGCCGAAGCCGCCGCCGAACAAGAACCCCCATTGCACGATGAACGCGGCGATCGAGGCGAAGAAGCTCGCGAGCGTCATGACCATCACGTCGCGGTTGACGATGTGCGTGATCTCGTGCGCGAGCACGCCCTCGAGCTCGGCCGGCTCGAGCAGGTCGAGCAGTCCGCGCGTCGCGCACACCGTCGCCGCCTTCGGCGAGCGGCCCATCGCGAACGCGTTGGGCACCGGCGTGTCGGCGATCGCCACGCGCGGCTTGGGGATGTCGGCCTGGACGCACAGGCGCTCGATGATCGCGTGGAGCTCTGGTGCCTGCTCCACCGACACCTCGTGAGCGCCGGCGGCGGCGAGCCCGATCCTGTCCGACGTGGTCAGCTGCAGGATGAACAGCACGCCGGCGACGAGCAGGATCGTGATGCCGCTGGCGCCGACGGCGAACAGCACCGCGATGAGGACCGTGTAGACGAGTCCGAGCAGGAACAGCGTCATCACCATTCGCAGCTGCAGACCGGTGTCGCGTCCGAACTGTGAGCGCCGGTTGGTCATGCTCTGATTGTGGCAGAGCTCAGCAGGCGTTCGGGGTTGTCGCGGCGGCCGATCCGCCTAGCGCGAGCCGCCGAACGCGCGCACGACGAAGCTCAGCGACAGCGCCTGCATCTCCTCGTCGTGCTGCAGCGAGCGGTGGTGCCCGCCGGGGACGGTGATCAGGCGCCGCACCGGCATAGGCGCCGCGGTGAACAGCGCACGCGAGTGCTCGACCGGCACGACCTCGTCGCCCTCGGCGTGCAGGAGCAGCAGCGCCGCCGTGAGCGCGGCGACAGCGGCCGTCTCGTCATGCCCGCGGAGGTACTCGTCGAAGCCGCTCGCGTCGATGCGGGCATCGAAGCGGCCGCTGCGGATCCCGCGCCGCAGGGCCTCGGCCTCGGCGGGGCAGATCGCCACCACCGCGCCGGCGCCGACCTCGCCGGCGGCGGTGAGGGCGAGGTAGCCGCCCAGGCTCGAGCCGCGCAGGGCGAGCGGGCCGCTCGGCAGCAGCGACGCGACCGTCCGGATGTCGCCAACGACGCCGTCGTCGAGCTCGCCCTCGCTGTCACCGTGGCCACGCAGATCGAAGGCGATCGCCGCGAGCCCGAGCCGCCGTGCGTGGCGCGCGAAGTCGTAGTGGCTCTCCTTGCTCGACCCGGCGCCGTGGAGGATGACGATCCCCCCGAGCGCGTCGCCGGGGGGCACGAAGAGCGCATAGGCGAGACCGTCGCGCGCACCGAGATCGTCGGGCGGGTCGACGGTCACCACGCGAGCACGGGACACGCCGGGCATCATCGCAGCGGGCTCGTTTGCGCGCTGACGCGATAATCCCGCGACGATGCCCGCGTCCACCCAGCTCTCGCACGTCTATCCGATCGGCAGCCGCCTCAACGAGCGCGGCCATCTCGAGGTCGGCGGTTGCGACGTCATCGAGCTCGCGCACGAGTTCGGCACGCCCGCGTATGTCGTCGCCGAGGACGACCTGCGCATCCGCGCGCGCACGTTCCTGCAGACCGGACGCGCGCGCCACGAGGACTTCGATGTCCTGTTCGCCTCGAAGGCCTTTCCCGCCACCGCCGTGCTCGAGCTGTTCGCCGAGGAGGGCCTGTGGTGCGACGTCGCCTCCGGGGGCGAGTTGCACCTCGCGCTCGGCGCCGGCTTCCCCCCCGAGCGCATCGCCATGCACGGCAACGCGAAGTCGCGCGAGGAGCTCGCCGCCGCGTTGCGCGACCGCGTCGGTCTGATCGTCCTCGACAACCTCAGCGAGGTCGACCGGCTGCGCGATCTGATCGAGGAGGGTGCACTCGGCGATCGCGCCCCGCAGCCGGTCCTCATCCGCGTGACCCCGGACGTCAGCGGCGATACGCACGCGAAGATCTCCACCGGCCAGGCCCGCTCGAAGTTCGGCTTCTCGATGCACGACGCGCCGGCGGCGATCGACATCGTGCAGGGCGTCGCGGGGCTGGAGCTCCTCGGGCTGCACGCCCACATCGGCTCGCAGCTGCTCGAGCTCTCGCCGTTCGGCGTGGAGGCCGCCGCGCTCGCCGGCCTGGGCAGCTTCCCCGTGTACGACCTCGGGGGTGGGCTCGGCGTCGCCTATCGCGCCGATGAGCATCCGCCCGCCATCGAGGAGTACGTGCAGGCCAAGGTCGCGGCGCTGCACGAGCACATGGGCGCCGGCGGGCGGCTGCTCATCGAGCCCGGGCGCTCGCTCGTGGCGAATGGCTGCGTGACGCTCTACAGCGTCGAGAGCGTCAAGCGCAACGTCGACCTGTGGGTGGCGGTCGACGGGGGCATGTCCGACAACCTGCGGCCGATGCTCTACGACGCGCGCTACGAGGTCGAGGTGGCCGACCGCTTCGGCGGCGACACCGAGTGCGTGCTCGCCGGCAAGCACTGCGAGTCCAGCGACGTGATCGTGCGCGATGCGCGGCTGGACGACCCGCAGCCGGGCGACGTCGTCGTCACCCCGGCGACCGGGGGCTACGGCCACGCGATGGCTAACAACTACAACGGCGTGCCGCGCCCGCCGGTCGTCTTCTGCCGCGACGGCGACGCCCGCGTCGTCGTCCGGCGCGAGACGTTCGCCGATCTGCAGTCGCGGGACGTCCGATGAGCGACTTCCCGATCGGTCTGCTCGGACACGGCACCGTCGGTGCCGCATTTGAGGAGCTGTTGAGCGAGCGATCCGACCACGTGGCCGCTCTCACCGGCCGGCGCCCGGGGCTCGTCGGGGTGCTGACGCGTAGCGGCGGCGACTTCGAGGACATCCTGGCGCGCTCGGAGCTCATCGTCGAGCTGATCGGGGGCATCGAGCCCGCACGCGAGTACGTGCTGCGCGCGCTGAGGGCCGGACGCTCGGTCGTGACCGCGAACAAGCAGTTGCTGTCCCAGCACGGCGAGGAGCTGTTCGAGGCCGCGCGCGAGAACGGGGTGCAGCTGCGCTTCGAGGCCTCCGTGGCCGGCGTCGTGCCGGTGATCCGCGTGCTCGCGGAGGCGCTCGCCGCCGCCCACGTCGAGCGCCTTCACGGGATCGTGAACGGCACCACGAACTTCATCCTCACCGAGATGGCCACCGGACTCTCCTACGCCGACGCACTCGCTCAGGCGCAGCGCCTCGGCTTCGCCGAGGCCGATCCCTCCGACGATGTGGAGGGCAAGGACGCCGCCGCGAAGATGGCGATCCTCGCGCGGCTCGCGTTCGGCACGCCGGTGCACCTCGACCAGGTGCCCTACGAGGGGATCACGCAGCTGCAGAGCGACGACATGGCCTACGCGCGCGAGCTCGGCCTCGGGCTGAAGCTCGTCGGCACCGCCGAGCGGCGCGACGGCGGCCTGTCGGTGCGGGTGCACCCGGCCTTCCTGTACGCCGGGCATCCGCTCGCCTCGGTCTCGGGGCCCTTCAACGCCGTGACCGTCGAGGCGCCCGCCATCACCGAGATCACGATGTCCGGCCCGGGCGCCGGCGGGCCGCAGACCGCGAGCGCGGTGCTCGGCGATGTGATCAGCGTAATGCTGGCGCCGGCCACGCCGGCCGCGCCGCTGCAGACGCTGCCGATCATCACCGACGTCGAATCGGCGTTCTACCTGCACATGGAGGTGGCCGACCAGCCCGGCGTGCTCGGCCAGATCGCCGCTGAGCTCGGGGCGCAGGGCGCCTCGATCAAGTCGGTCGTGCAGCGCGGCCTCGGCGAGCACGCGCGCCTGACGATGGTCATCCACCCGCTGCTCGAGTCCCGGCTGTTCGCGGCGCTCGACCGGATCTCCACGCTCGAGCCACTGCGCTCGCGTCCGCGAGCGATCCGCGTGATCGAGGAGGAGTTCGTGTGATGGGGCGAAACGTGAGCGGCCTAGCCGTACCCCATGTCGGGGCACAGGCGGTAAAGCGAGCCAGGAGGGCCGCCTCGCTGCGCTCGCGCTCCGTCACCAAGAGGGCCGGCCGGATGGAGGCCCGGGCATGACAGGTTCGCCCGGTCTGATCGAACGCTTCCGTGACCGCCTGCCGTTCGCGCTCGACGACCCGATCATCTCGCTGAACGAGGGCTCGACGCCGCTCGTACCGGCGCCGCGCCTGTCCGAGCGCGTCGGCGCCCGCGTGCTGCTCAAGCTCGAGGGCCTCAACCCGACCGGCTCCTTCAAGGACCGTGGAATGACCTGCGCGGTATCGGCGGCCGTGCGCGAGGGTGCCGAGGCCGTCATCTGCGCCTCGACCGGTAACACGGCGGCGAGTGCGGCCGCCTACGCGGCGCGCGCCGGGCTGCGCGGCGCCGTGATCGTGCCCGACGGCAAGATCGCCGCCGGCAAGCTCGCGCAGGCGCTCATGCACGGGGCCCGCGTCATCGCCATCCGGGGGAACTTCGATCAGGCGCTGGCGCTCGTGCGCGAGCTGTCCGACACGCACCCGATCGCCCTCGTCAACTCGGTGAATCCGTTTCGACTCGAGGGGCAGAAGACCGCGGCCTTCGAGCTGCTCGCCGATCTCGACGGCGAGCTGGACGCGCTGTTCATCCCGGTCGGCAACGCTGGGAACGTGACCGCCTACTGGAAGGGCTTTCAGGAGTCCGGAGCCGCCCCCCGGCTGTTCGGCTTCCAGGCCGAGGGCGCCGCGCCGCTCGTGCTCGGACACCCCGTCGAGCATCCCGAGACGGTGGCCAGCGCGATCCGGATCGGCAACCCGGCGCGCTGGGAGGAGGCGATGGCGGCGATGACCGCCTCGCGCGGAGCCATCCGCGCCGTGTCCGACGCCGAGATCCTCGCCGCCTACCGGCTGCTCGCGCGCACCGAGGGGGTGTTCTGCGAGCCTGCGTCGGCGGCCTCGGTCGCCGGCCTGCTCAAGTACGGCGCCGATGGCGCGGGCACCGTCGCCTGCGTGCTGACCGGACACGGGTTGAAGGACCCTCAGACCGCGCTGGACCAGGACGGCGCCGTGATCCCCTGCGAGGCGCGGCTCGACGCCCTCGAGCAGGCCGTGCTCGGATGACCCGCCATCGGGTGGTCCGCGTTCCCGGATCCTCCGCGAACCTCGGTCCCGGATACGACACATTCGCCGCCGCGGTCGACGTTCACCTCGAGGTCGAGGTGACCGAGACGGGGACGTTCGCCGTCGAGACCGACCTCCCCGTCGCTCGCGGGCGCGAGAACCTCTGCGTGCGCGCGTTCGAGCGCCTCGCCCCGGCCGACGCCTTCCGCTTCGAGATCCGTTCGGAGATCCCGATGTCCGGAGGGCTGGGCTCCAGCGCCGCGGCGATCGTCGCCGGGCTCGCGGCCGCCGACCACATGTTCGAGCTCGACGCGGACCTGCTGGCGCTGGCGACCGAGATCGAGGGGCACCCCGATAACGTGGCCGCCGCGCTGCGTGGCGGCATCGTCGTGTGCGCCGATGGCGACGCCGTGAGCGTCGCGCCGCCGGCGAACCTGGAGGCCGTCGTGGTCAGTCCGACCGAGCCCGTGCCCACGGCGCTCGCGCGCTCGGTGCTCGAGGACACCGTGCCGCGCGCCGACGCGGTGTACAACGTCGCCCACGGCGCGCTGCTCATCCTTGGCCTCGTTCGGGGCGACTTCGACCTGATCGCGCGCGGCCTCGGCGACCGGCTGCACCAGGACGCGCGCGCGCACCTGTTCCCGCGCTCGAGCGAGCTCGTGCACCGGGCCCGCGAGCTCGGCGCCCTCGGGGCCACCATCTCCGGTGCCGGGCCCGCGGTGCTCCTGTGGTGCGGCTACGACCAGACGGCGGCGGTCGTCGAGGCGCTGCACGCCGAGGTCGATGACGGCTGGGCGACGGTGTTGCGGGCGCGCTTCGCCCCGCACGGCGTCGACGTCCGCGCGCTCTAAGTGCGTGCGGAGCGTGTCGCGCTGCGACTCAGGCGGCGAGCTGCGCGAGGCGCTGGCGCGCCGGATCGAGTCCGTCGAGGCGGGCGAGGATCTCGTCGGCGAGAGCCACGTAGTCGGCGCCCAGATCGGGGCGGTGATCGAGGATCGACGTGGCACGCTCGGCCGACTCCGCGTAGGCGATCGAGGCCCGGATCACCGTCTCGAAGAGCTTGTCGCCGAAGTGCTCGCGCAGGTTCGCGAAGGCCTCTCGCGAATGGACCGTGCGCATGTCCGCGATGTTGAGGACGATCCCGAGCAGGGTGAGATCCGGATTGAGGCTGTCACGGGCGAGGTCGATGACCTCGAGCGCCTGCTCGACCCCCTGCAGCGCGAAGTACTGGGCCTCGGCCGTGATGAGCGCATAGTCGGCGGCCACGAGCGCGTTGACGGTCAGTAGCCCAAGCGATGGTGGGCAGTCGATGAGGACGGCCTCGTAGCCGTCGCCGACGGTGGCCAGCGCCCGGCGCAGGCTCAGCTCGCGGCCCATCTTCCCGCCGAGCATCAGCTCGGCCTCGGCGAGGTTCAGGTTGGCCGGGATGATGTCGTCGTGCACCGCCTCGTCGGCCGGCGCACGCGCCGACAGCACGTCGCCGATCGTGGGCTCGGCGTCCGGGGGGACGTCGAAGTAATCCGACAGGTTGCCCTGCGGATCGAGGTCGACGACGAGCGTCGGTATCTCCACCCGCCGCAGAACGTCGGCGAGCGTGCGCACCGCGGTTGTCTTCCCGGTGCCGCCCTTCTGGGAGAGAACGGCGATCGTGCGAGCCATTGGTCGCGATACTACGCCGCTGTCGCGCGATCGGCGTCGTCGCCTCACGCGCGCCCCGCACGGAGCGGTTTTCGAGCCGCCGGCGGCCGCTCGAAAACCGGCCGCCGCCTGGCCGGCGGGCGGCCACCGCGCGCCGCGCACAGCTGCCGTGCGCCGCGCGGGGGCGGCGGCGCGCGGGGGCGCCGCCGCACGGCGACCGGCCACCGGGGGTGACCGTCGTGGGGGTGACAGTTGCGTATCCGGTCGCGTGAGGTAGCGGTTCTGGGGGCGGGGTCGGGGCCGTCTGTGGGCTCGTTCGGGCCGCCGATTCGCCGGGGGTGCACGTCCTTTCCGTGAGTGATTCATAGAAACGACGTGCACCCCCGAATGCGGCGGCGCTCCCGGAGCAAACCGGATACGCACGGCGGTGACATATTCATACCTACGACGATTACCGCCGCCCCGCGCGCCGCGTACGGCGGTCGTGCCCCGCGCGCCGCGCACAGCTGCCCCGCGCCGCGCGGGGGCGGCGCGGGGGGGTGACGCGTTCCGGGCGGTCAGCCGATCTGCTGCAGGTGCTCGCCGGCCTCGGCGGACACGGCGGGGATGGCCAGGAAGTAGAGGCGGTACCGTCCGACGAGGATCTCGTCGCCGTCCTTGAGTGCGCTCCACTCGACGCGCTCGCCGTTGACGAACACCCCGTTGAGGCTGCGGTCGTCGAGCACGCGCACGCCGTCGGGCTGGCGGACGATGAGCGCGTGGCGCCGCGAAACGGTCGGATCGTCGAAGCGCACGTCGGCGGCCAGGCTGCGCCCGACGCGCGTCCATTCGCGGGTCAGCGGCACCATCCTCACGTGCGAGCCCTCGTCGAAGGCGAGGTACTCGCCCGGGTCGTCGGCCAGCTCGCGTGCGGCGGCCAGCCAGGCCTGCCGCTCCTCGGGCGCCGGTGCCGAAGGGCTGCGCGTGAAGCGGCCGGTGCTGAACAGCGACGCACGCGTGAAGTTGTGCCCACCGCAACCCGGGCAGTCGCACAGCGCATCGGCGCCGGCGAGCGTGAGCACGTACCCGCACTGCTGGCAGCGGAACGAACCGCTCCCGGCCATCGTGCCCGACGTGAGTGACTCCATCTGAAGCTCCCTCTGTAGCGGTCCGACGGCATCGCGAGTGCAGGGTGGGGTCCGTTGCTCGCCGAGTGCGCGTCTACCTGCCTCGATCATAACGAGCGTGTCAATCGTCACTTTCCCCATTCCAGAGCGAAAAATGGCGTCGCACGCCTACCTTATCGACCAGGGTCAGCCGGCCTGTCGCCCTCCGCATCAGCGCCTTCGTCCCCGATTTTGTTACCCGTTCGCTGCGGGCGGCAAACGGCGCGGGCGGGCAGGATCGCCGATCGGAGCGGCGAATGTCGCCGGTGATGGCCAGTACGTTCACCGACAACGATCAGCTCGAGCGCGAGCTGCTGCGCCGCGGCGTGGGGGCACTTGTGGCCGACCGCCACCGCTGCCTCGACTGCGGGCGCACGCCGCTCATCGGCGAGCGCGTCTATCGCTACGACGACCGCGCGGTCTGCGAGCTGTGCCGCGCACTTCGCCCCGACGCCCCGAGCTCCTCGGAGATCGTCCGTCACTGCGAGTACGGGCACGCCGTCCGCCTGACGGTCCGGGCCGCGTAGTCCCGACCGCGGCGCCCCCCGCCGCGGCGAGCCGGTCGCCGATCGCGTCGGTCGGCCGACCAAATACACTGCGGCGCCGTGGATCCCGTGACCGCGTCCATCACGATCGATGCGCCTCGCCAGCAGGTCTTCGACTACCTGCAGGACATCGCCAACCATCCGGAGTTCACCGATCACTACCTGGTCGATTGGCGCCTCACGCGCGAGGATTCCGTCGGCCGGGGCGCCGGCGCGCGCTTCCGGATCAAGGGGCACGGGCCGGGACAGCGCTTCAACTGGGGCGACGTGACCTTCGTCGAGGTGCAGCCGCCGCACCGGATCGTCGAGGTGGGTCGCCGCGGGAAGTCGAACCGCATCCGCACGGTCGCCGTGTACGAGCTCGTCGATGGCCCCGGCGGAACGACGCAGGTGCGCTTCACGATCGAGACCGAGCCGCGGATGCTCTCAGACCGCATCGCCGAGGCGATGGGGCATCGCCGGTTGCGGCGCAAGACCGCGCGCGCGCTGCGGCGCCTGCGTTCGATCCTCGAGCTCGACGAGGGCCGCGGCGTGAGGGCCACGGTCGCCGGCCGCTGAGCCGCGGCGCCTCGATGGGTAAACTGCCCGCCCGCATGGCCGCCCGCCGACGTCAAGCCCTCGCCATCCTGCTCGCCCTGCTCGCCGTTGTGGCGCTCGCCGCGTGCGGCGATTCGCACACGGCGCTCACCCACGAGGACAACACCGGGGCCGGCGGCGTCAACAGCAATTACGTGACCCTCAACGGGGTCAAGTACCAGGTCCAGGTCTCGCGCCAGCTGAACCCCTACAAGGTCGAGGACGCGTCGTATCTCCTCGGCATCCCGGCGGCGGCGCGCCAGCCCGAGCCCGGGTACCTGTGGTTCGCGGTGTTCCTGCTCGCGCTCAACCCCGGGCACACGACCGAGCCCGTGGTGTCGTCCTTCTCGCTGAGCGACACGCAGGGCAACGTGTACTTCCCCGCCACGCTGCCGGCCACCAACCTTTACGCCTATCGCGCAACGGCACTCGCCCCCGGTCAGCAGATCCCGGCGGTCGACAGCCCGGGCTACTACAGCCCGACCCAGGCCTCGCTGCTGCTGTTCAAGGTGCCGATCAGCGTGTACGACGACCGCCCGCTGACGCTCACGCTCGTCGATCCGGTCGACGCGAGCCAGACGGCCACGGTCACGCTCGACGTCTGAGCCCAGCCCGGCGCTCGCCACCGCGCCCGCAACCGCGGGGGGTCTCAGCTCGCGAGAAACCTCCGCAAGCTGCGGCCAATCCTGCTCAACGTCGGTGCCGGTCGCGTCGATGTCGCTCGTGTGAGTGCGGCCAGCTTTCTCTGTCGCAACGACTCCGAGCGCGGCCGGCTCGTCGATATGCGCCGGCGTCTGCGATGGGTCGAGCCGGTGGCGCTCGGCCTGCCCTTCCTGGCCGTCGTCTCCGGCCACGCCCTCTTCGGCTGGGCCGCGGTCGTCCCGGTCGGGCTCGCGCTTGTCGTGTTCCTCGGCGTGCCCCGGCTGCTCGCCGACAGTCGGCGCCCGGAATGGGTGGCCGCCGCCACGTTCGTCGCCACCCAGCTCTGCCTGACCGGCGCGATCGCGTTGGCCGACGGCGGGCAGGAGTACCTGCTGCCGCTGCTGGTGATGCCGATGGTGCTCGTCTGCGTGCTGTTCCCCGCGCGCGTGACCGTGGCCGGCATCGTGTTCACATCGGCGCTCATCCTCGGCGCCGGACTCGGTCTCGGCGAGGCGCACTGGCTCGACTCGCCGCCGATCCAGTACTTCCCGATCCTCTTCCCGGTCCTGCTCACGGTCATCTTCACGATCTCGGCCCTGCAGGTGCGCAACCTCGACGCGGACACGCGCTCGAAGGTCGTCGTCGACCGCCTGACGGGGATGCTCAACCGCGCCGCGCTCGCCCCCCGGCTGGCCGAGCTGACCCACCAGGCCGCCGTGACCGGCAGCCAGGTCGCGGTGATCATCGGCGACGTCGACCACTTCAAGGCCATCAACGACCGCCACGGGCACACGAGCGGCGACTCCGTGCTCAAGGAGGTCGCCGCGCGCCTGCGCGGCGGCGTCGGCAGCTTCGAGCCCGTCTACCGACTCGGTGGCGAGGAGTTCATGCTCGTCCTGGCCGATACCGACGTCGTCGGCGCCGTGGAGGTCGCCCAGCGCCTGCGGCGCGCGGTCCGCGACGAGCAGGTCTGCGCGCTCGACGTCACGATGTCCTTCGGCGTCGCCGCCTCCGATCCGGGGCAGCCGTTCGAGTTCGAGGCGGTGTTCGCGCGAGCCGACGCCGGCCTGTACCGCGCCAAGCGCTCCGGGCGCGATCGGGTGTCGGTCGGCGGGCCGCGCACCGAGACTGCCGCGCACGTCGAGGGCGTCGCCCGGCTGGTCGCGGTGCCGAGCCAGCGCTCCGGCGCCACGCCTGAGCCGCTCGCGGTCGAGGGCCCGGCCGTCGGCAGCTGGCGCGAGCGCATCGCCCGCGAGGAGGCCGAGACGGGCAGCTGGCTCGTCCGCGACGAGATCGAGCGCGACCACCTGCTCGAGCTCAACCGCCGACTGCGCCGGGTGTTCCGCCTCGCGGCGGCGATCGCCTTCGTGGGCATCCTGGTCGCCGGCCCGTGGTACGGCTGGCTGACGCTCGTCCCGCCGGTGATCGCCGGCATCGGCTACAACGTCATGGAGTTCAACCTCGAGCGCCTGCGACGACCCGAGTATGCCCTCGCGCTCGGCTGGCTTGCCTTCCAGACGAGCATCGCCGCCGGGTTCTGCCTCTCCACCGGCGCGCCGCTGTTCGCGCTGTACCTCTTGCTGGCGATGGTCATCGGCTCGAGCGCCGTGTTCCCGGCGCGTGGCGTGGTCGTGGGCGTCGCCTACACGGCGCTGCTGATGCTGATCGTCGCGGTCAACCGCGCTCCGAACCTCGTCGGCCACGACCCGGTCATCCTCCTGCTCGCGCTCGCCGCGCTCGTCTCGATCTCCCGCATCGGCTGGGCGGTCGGGCAGTCGGCCATCGACCACCGAAGCGCGTCGGTCGTCGACCATCTCACCGGCCTGCTCAATCGGACCGCGCTCGAGGCCCGCTCGGCCGAGCTCGCCGTGCAGACGGCGCAGACCGGCGAGCCGGTATCGGTCATCGTCACCGACCTCGACCGCTTCAAGGCCGTCAACGACGCCCACGGCCATGTCGTCGGCGACATCGTGCTGCGCGAGGCCGCCTACCGCATCCGCAAGTGCCTGCGCGCGTTCGAGTCGGCGTACCGCTTCGGCGGTGAGGAGTTCGTCGTGTTGCTCGCCGGCGTCGACGAGCACGAGGCGGCCGTCGTCGCCGAGCGGCTGTGGGATGCGATCCGCCGGGAGCCGATGAACGGTCTCGCCGTGACGACGTCGGTCGGCGTAGCGGCCTCGGTGGCCGGCGAGCGTTTCGACTTCGCCGCGGTGTTCGCCCGCGCCGACTCGGCGCTGCTCGAGGCCAAGCGCGGGGGACGCGACCGGGTCCAGCTCGCGTACACGGTGACGTCGCTGGTCGCCGGCGATCCCGCCGCGGTGCCCGCGGTGGCCCGGCGCGGCGCGCGGACCGCCTAGCGCCCCCGGGGCCCGAGTCCAGAAACATCAGAGCTCGGGCATCCCTGCCCGAGCTCGTGATTGGGTGAGGAGGGTCCTACCAAGGCGGCGGGTCAGACCGCCCGGATGAGCGCCGGATGTTGACCGCTCATCTAGTGGACTTATCGACAAGTATCAGCACAAACCTAAGCCTTTGTCACATTTTTCCTCAAAAGGTCGTGAAATCCCGCGAAATTCCGGCCGTTTTTCGAGGCCATGGCGCCGTCTGAGCGCGACGCTACGGCGTCTCGGGGTCGCGCGGGGGGCTCAGAAGCCGTTCGCGAGCGCGGTCTGGAGCACGTCGTGGGCGACCGGCGCGGCGGTGGCGCCGCCGGCGCCGTCGCGCACGAGCATGACCCCGACGGCCACGTGCGGGCCGAGCGCGGGGGCGAAGGCCGCGAACCACGCGTCGGTGTTCTGCGGCGTGCTGGCGCCGGGCGCGTTCGTGTTGACGAGCTCGGCCGTCCCGGTCTTGCCGGCCACGGTGACCCCCGGGAGCGCCGCCGACGTTCCGGTGCCGTACTGGACGACGGCGATCATCATGCGGCGCACCTCATGGGCGACGGTGGCGGGGATGGCGCGCACGCGGGGGAGGTGCTGGCCGCGCAGGAACGTCGGGTGCGGCCGCATCCCGCCCTCGCCGATCGTCGCGGCCACGATCCCCATCTCGAGCGGGCTGGCGAGGACCATGTCCTGGCCGATGGCCGACGAGCCGACGGCGAGGTCGCCCTGGATCTGCGAGGCCGGCGGGATCGTGCTCTCGACGGCGCCCGGGATCCCGACCGGCTGATTGAAGCCGAAGCGCTCGGCCGTGGCGACGAGCCGCGCGGCCCCGAGCTTCGCCCCGAGCGGCGCGAACACCGCGTTGCACGACACGGCAAAGGCGTTCGTGAGCGTGCCGCCGCAATCCTCCATGCCCGCGTTGGTGAGCGGCACGCCGTCGAGGAAGGCCTCCGTGGAATAGGGGAACACCGTCGACGGCGTGGCCACGCCGTACTGCAGCGCTCCGCTCGTCGTGATCATCTTGAACGTCGAGCCCGGCGGCTGCACGTCGTCGATGCCGAGCCCGGCGACGGCCAGGATCTCGCCGGTGCTCGGCCGCATGGCGACGACTCCGCCGAGCTGCCCGCCGAGCGCGACGACGGCGGCGGTCTGTACGGCCGGCGAGATCGTCGTGCGCACCGCCGTGCCCGGAACCGCGGACGCCTGTGCGAGCGCGCGCTGTCCGGCGAGGAGCGTGCCGCCGGCCTGGCCGCGCAGCTGCGAGTCGAAGATGGCCTCCAGTCCGGTCAACCCGACGTCGGCGTCGCGGGGAACCCCCGCAGCCAGCAGCGCCATGCGCTCGGCGGCGGGGATCGGGCCGGTCGTGCCGACGATCCCGGTGACGGTGGCTCCGAGCGGCGAGTAGCGCTCACCGCCGTCCGGCGAGGCGGGGCCGCTGGCCAGCACGGACCCGTCCCGGGCCAGCAGCGCGGCGCGCGGCGGGAGCGAAAGGTGGCTGTGCAGGACCTCGCCGGGGCGCAGCCCCGGGAACGTCAGCGCGGTCGACCAGGCGATGTGCGTGCCACTTGCGTCGTGCACGAAGGGGATCGTGACGGCCCCGTGCAGGACCCCGAACAGGCGCGTGCGCACGGCGATCGGGGCGACGATCGCCCCGCTGGAGGTTTCGCTCACGTGCCCGTCGACGCGCAGACTCCGGGCCGTCGCGGTCGCCCACGCCGTCGAGTAGGCGACGCCGAACGCCGCCGGTGAGAGCGACTGGCGCGTGCTCGCATCGACGTCGGCGTACATCGCCGCATAGCGCTGCCGGCCCCAGTCGGAGATGAAGTTCAGCGCCTGCTGGCGGTGCCCGTCCGAGCCCGAGCTGGCGCCCACGATCACGCCGGCGATGAAGGCCAGCGCGGCGAGGACGATGACCGGCCGCGCGCGGATCAGCCGCTGGCGCCGGCGCGACGCGCGGCCGCCGCGGGAGCGACGCGCCGCCGGGCGGGTCGGTCGCGCGACGCGTTGCAGCGGAGGACCCGAGGCGAAGCAGGCGGGGCGGGGGCGGGCCCAACTCACTGGTGCAGCGCCGTAGACCATCGCCGAACGGTAGATGATCGGCCCTGCTCCGGCCGGGAATCCGCGCCCGCCCGGCTAGATTCGATGGGCATGACGGGCCTGGACTGGATCATCCTCGCGTTCGTGGCCGTGCTCGCGGTGCAGGGATACCGGCGGGGGTTCATCGTCGGGGCGCTCGGCTTCGTCGGGTTCGCGACCGGCGCCCTCGTGGGCACACGGGTCGGGCCGCTGCTGCTGCCGGCGGGCACCGACGCGCTCTACGCCCCGGCGTTCGGCCTCGTCGGTGCGCTCGTGGCCGGCGGGATCCTGGCCATCGGCCTGGAGGACGTCGGCATTCGCCTGCGGCGGGTGATGGTGGTGCCCGGGTTCGGAATCCTCGATGGAGCGCTCGGCGCGCTGTTGAGCGGCGCGATCGCGCTCGGGGTCGTCTGGATCGCCGCGGCGGTCGTCGCGCAGGCGCCGGGGGAGGTCAAGCTGCGCGGTGACCTGCAGCAGTCGTTCATCGTTCGCGCGCTCAACGAGCTGCTGCCGTCCTCGGCCAGCGTGCTGCACGCGCTGGCGCGCCTCGATCCGCTGCCGACGCTCGCCGGGCCCTCGCCGGACGTCGCACCCCCGTCGCCGGCGATCGCGCACAGCGCCGTCGTCCGGGCTGCCGCTCCGAGCGTCGTGCGGATCATCGGCACGGCCTGCGGGCTCGGCGTCGAGGGCTCGGGCTGGGTGGCGCAACCAGGCATCGTCGTCACCAACGCCCACGTCGTCGCCGGCGAGGGCGACACGACGGTGCAGGTCCGGGGGGATCCGTCACGGAGCCTCCCCGCCCGGGCGATCGCCTTCGACCCCCACGACGACGTCGCCGTGCTCAGCGTGCCCGGGCTCGACGCGCGGCCCCTGCGCCTCGCCGCCGATCCGCAGGCCGGCCTGTCGGCGGTCATCCTCGGCTACCCGCGCGACGGGCCGTTCGACGCGCGGGCAGCGCGGATCGGGACCACCCAGACCGTGCTGACCCAGGACGCCTACGGCAACGGGCCGGTGTCACGGCTCATCACGCCGCTGCGCGGCCTCGTGCGCCCGGGCAACTCGGGCGGGCCGGTCGTCGATGCGGCCGGGGAGGTGGCGGCGACGGTGTTCGCCTCGACCACCGGACGGGGACCGAAGGGCGGCTACGGCGTCGCCAACGCGACGGTGGCGTCGGTGCTCGCGCACGCCAGCGCTCCGGTGAGCACCGGCTCGTGCGCCGGCTGAGAGGATTTCGGCCGGCCCACCATCACCCCTTGGCAGCCGCAACCGCGTCAACCGCTAGGCTGACCGCCGTGCCCAAGACCCTCGTCATCGCCGAGAAGCCGTCCGTCGGGCGCGACCTCGCGCGCGTGCTGCCCGGGCCCTTCCAGAAGCAGGAGGGCTATCTCGAGGGGCCCGACCACGTCATCACCTGGGCCGTCGGTCACCTCGTTCAGCTCGCCGAGCCCGACGAGTACGACCCGAAGTACAAGAAGTGGCGGATGGCCGACCTGCCGATCGTCCCCGACCGCTTCAAGCTCGTCGTCCGCGACGAGCGCTCGCGCAAGCAGATGTCGATCGTCACGCAGGAGCTCGGTCGCGAGGATGTCTCGCTCGTCGTGAACGCCTGCGACGCCGGGCGCGAGGGTGAGCTCATCTTCGCCTATCTGTACGAGAAGGCCAAGGCCAAGAAGCCGGTGGAGCGGCTGTGGCTGTCGTCGATGACGAACGCTGCCATGAAGGAGGCGTTCGCCAACCTGCGCCCCGCCGGGGAGTTCGAGAGCCTCGAGGAGGCCGCCCGCTCGCGGTCGGAGGCCGATTGGATCGTCGGCATGAACGCGACACGCGCGGCGACGATCCGCCTGCGCTCCTCCTTCGACGGCGCGGTGTCGCTTGGACGGGTGCAGACGCCGACGCTGGCCATCATCGCGCGCCGCGAGGAGGAGATCCGTGCCTTCGTCCCCGAGCCATATTGGCTCGTCGACGCGACGTTCGTTCCCGACGCCAACGGCGGCGAGCGCGTCTACGCGGGGCGCTACCACGCCGGCGCCAAGCCGCGGATCGCCACCGAGGCCGAGGCGGCCGCGATCGTGGCGGCCTGCCGCTCGGGCCGGGGCACGATCACCAAGCTCGAGAAGAAGGAGCAGAGCGAGCGCGCGCCGATGCTCTATGACCTCACGTCGCTGCAGCGCGATGCGAATACGCGCTTCGGCTTCTCGGCCCGGCGCACGCTCGCCGCGGCCCAGCGCCTCTACGAGGAGCACAAGGCACTCACCTACCCGCGCACGAGCTCGCGCTACCTGACGAGCGACATGATCCCCGAGATCAAGCCGACCGCCGGGCTGGTCGGCTCGGCGAAGGAGTACGCGCAGGCCGCCGCGTACGTGCGCGGCCTCGACGTGCTGCCGCTCGCGCGTGTCGTCGACGACGCGAAGGTGGCCGACCACCACGCGATCATCCCGACCAACTCCGAGGCCCCGCACCCGGTCGACAAGATGAACGACGACGACCGGCGCGTCTACGATATGGTCGTCCGCCGCTTCCTCGCCGTCTTCCATCCCGACGCCGTATTCGAGAACACGCGCGTGGAGACCACCGTGCCCGCGGCCGCCGAGGGGCACGTGTTCCGCACCCGCGGCAAGCTGCTGCTCGTCCCCGGCTGGCGAGGAGTCTACGGCGAGCTGCCCGAGGGCGAGGGGCGGGCGGACGAGGACGAGGGCGCCGACCAGCAGCTCCCGCGCCTCGAGCAGGGCGAGCCGGTGAGCGTCCGCGAGATCGACAGCGAGCGCAAGGAGACCAAGCCGCCGCGCCGCTACACCGACGCCTCGCTGCTCGGCGCGATGGAGACGGCGGGCAAGCTGGTCGACGACGACGAGCTGCGCGAGGCGATGAAGGACTCCGGGATCGGCACCCCGGCGACCCGCGCGGCGATCATCGAACGGCTCATCGACGTTGGCTACATCGAGCGCGACGCCCGCGCGCTCGTGGCCACCGAGAAGGGGCTCAACGTGATCCGGCTGCTCGACGGGCACGCGCTGACCTCCCCCGGCCTGACCGGCGATTGGGAGCGGCGGCTCGGACAGATCGAGCGCGGCGAGGACTCCCGCAAGCGCTTCATGTCCGACATCGCCGGCTTCGCCACCGAGACGGTCAACGAGCTCGACGCGAAGCTCAAGGACGTGCGTATCCCGCGGGCGAACCTCGGTCCCTGCCCGGTGTGCGGCCACGACATCATCGAGAATCGCAAGGGCTACTCGTGCTGGTCGCGCGAGGACCCGGGGTGCGGCTTCGTCATCTGGAAGAGCAAGGCCGGCAAGCAGCTGCCGATCGCCGTCGCGCGCGAGCTCATCCACACCGGCTACACCGAGCGCCCGGTCACCGGGTTCCGTGGCCGCAGCGGCCGCAGCTTCCGGGCCCGCCTCGCCCTCGCCCAGAGCGATGAAGGCAAGTGGCGCGTGGAGTTCAACGAGCCCTGGGCCAAGGAGGGCGCCAAGCCGCCCGACGCCGAGGAGCCCGGGACCCCGCCGGCGACCGGCGAGGATCGTCCCGCCGCCGCGAGCGAAGCGGCCTAACTCGTCGTTCGCGCGCCCCGAGGCGCGGATCCGGTGCACCGGCGCGGCGGCCCCGTCTCCGCCGTACGCCACGATGGGGGGCCGTGGCGCTGACGCTCATCACCGGCCCGGCGAACGCCGGCAAGGCCTCGCTCGTGCTCACCCGAACGCGCGCCGAGGCCGAGCGCGGCGAGCCGATCCTCGTCGTCCCCACCCGCGTCGACGCCGAGGCCTACCGGCGCGAGCTCGCGGCCGCGGGGGTCGTGTTCGGCGTCCGCGTCGAGCGCTTCGCCGGCCTCGTGGCGGAGATCGCCGCCCGTGCGGGCGTCGCCGGGCGGCCGCTCGGCGAGCCGGTGCGCGAGCGCGTCGTGGCCGCGGCCGCCGCCGGCTCGACGCTGCGGGTGTGTGGCCCCGCGGCCGCCACGCCGGGCTTCCCGCGCGCGTTCGCCGGACTCGTGCGTGAGCTCGGACAGCGCCGCGTGTCGCCCGCGCGGCTGCGCTCGGGGTTGCGCGCGTGGACGTCGCAGGTGGCCACGCGGGACCGCGCCGACTACGCCGAGGACATCGCCACGATGTACTCGCGTTACGACGCGCTGCTCGCCCGGCTCGGTCGGACAGACCGTGAACGTCATGCCACGGCGGCGATCGACGCGCTCGCGCGCGACCCAGCGTGCTGGGGCGCGACACCGATCCTGTTCTACGGCTTCGATGACCTGACGCCGATCGAGCTCGACGCGATCGAGACGCTCGCGCGCGTCGTCGATGCGCCGGTGACGCTGTCGCTCGCCTATGAGCCCGGGCGTCTGGCCTTCACCGGACGCGCGACGACGTTCCAGGCGCTCGCGCCACTCGCCGTCGAGCGCGTCGCGCTGGCCCCGCGAGCCGAGCACTATGCGCCGGGCGCGCGCGAGGCGCTGCACCACCTCGAGCGATCGCTGTTCGAGGAGGACGCGCCGCGGGTGCCCGCCGGTGGCGCGGTGCGCCTGCTGGAGGGCGGCGGCGAGCGCGCCGAGCTGCAGCTCGTCGCCGCCGAGATCCGCGGACTGCTCGACGCGGGCGTCCCGCCCGGCGAGATCGCGGTCGTGCGGCGCGCGTCGGGGCGGCAGACCTCCGTGCTCGACGAGGTCTTCGCGGCGGCGGCGATCCCCTACACGCAGCGCCAGCGCCTGCGCTTCGCTGACACCGGCGTCGGGCGCGGCTTCTGTGCCCTGCTGCGCTGCGCCGCCGACGACGGCGACGGTGCCGCGCTGCTCGGCTGGCTGCGGGTGTCCGGGCGCCCGGGCGAGCAGGACGTCGTCGACGCGCTCGAGGCGCGGGCCCGCGCCTCGGGGGTCGGCAGCGTCTCGGGGTTGCGGGCGCTGTGGGAGGCCGAGCAGCGTCCGCTGCGATCGCTCGACGCGCTCGCCGCCGCGGCGCGACGCGGTCCGGCGGCGCTCCTGGCCCGTGCCGGGACCGAGCTCGACGCGCTGTTCAGCGCGGCCTGGCGCCGGCGCGCGCCGGTGCTCGGCGCCGACGACGCGATCGACGCGGTCGCCGTCGGCGCCGCGCGGCGGACGCTCGAGGAGATGCGCGCGTGTGCGCGGGCCACGCGGGACCTCGGCCTCGACCTGGCGACGCTCGGGCAGACGCTGGCCGAGCTCGAGCTCGTCACCGGGGAGCGGCCCGGGCCGGCGGCCGTCGCCGTCGTCGACCCGCTCGAGCTGCGGGCCCGCCGCGTCCGCGCGCTGTTCCTCTGCGGCCTGCAGGAGGGGATCATTCCCGCGCCCGTCGGCCCGGCTCCGTTCCTCGATGACGAGGACCGGCGTGAGCTCGCCCGCGCCGCCGGAGTGCAGCTCGTGTCCGCCAACGATGCGGGCGCGGAGCGATACCTGCTGTACGCCTGCGTCTCGCGGCCCGAGGAGCTGCTCGTCCTGAGCTGGCACTGCGCCGACGACGACGGCGCGCCGGCGGCGCCATCGTCGTTCCTGGACGACGTGCGAGTCCTGTTCCATGAGGAGCTGTGGGCCGAGCGCCGGCGGCGACCGCTCGGCGCCGTCGGCTGGCCCGGTCCGGGCGATCCTCCGACGGCGGCCGCCGCGCTCGCCCCGGCCCCCCCGGCCGAGCGTCGGTACGAGCCGCCGATCGCGCCACTGCGTGACCCTCGCGTGCTCGCGGCGCTCGCCGACGCCCCCTGGTCGGCGTCGGGGCTGGAAACCTGGGTGGCCTGCCCGGTGAAGTGGTTCGTGCAGCGCCTGCTGCGGGCCGACGACCTCGACCCCGACCCCGAGCCGCTCACGCGCGGCAGCATCGCGCACGACGTCCTGGAGACGACCCACCGCCGACTCGCCGAGCGCACCGGCTCCGGCGCGCGTGACCCCCGACCGGCTCGAGCTGGCCTCGGCCCTCATGCGCGAGGCGCTCGACGAGCGCCTCGCCGCGCGGACCCTGTCCACTCGCCCCGAGCGCGAAGCGGCCGCTCGCCGGCGCCTCGAGGTCGACCTCGGCCGCTACCTCGAGCACGCGTCGAGTGCCGGCAGCCCGTGGGAGCCGGCCTACCTCGAGCTGTCGTTCGGCTTCGAGGACGACGAGCATCCGGCGTTCGCGCTCGACGACGGCGTGCGCGTGCGCGGGCGCATCGATCGGGTCGACGTCTCGGACGGGGGAGAGGCGATCCTCTACGACTACAAGGGACGCGGCGTCCCCGAGCCCTCGCGCTGGGTCAGCGACGGCCGCGTGCAGATCGCCGTCTACATGCGCGCGGTGCAGCAGTTGCTCGAGCTGCGCGTCGTCGGCGGGTTCTACCAGCCGACGGCCGGTCGCGAGCTGCGTCCGCGCGGCGTGCTCGTCGCCGACCGCGCGCCCCAACTGGCCACCGTCAACGGCGACCGGCGCGATCCAGAGGCGGTGGATGCGCTCGTCGACGACGCGCTCGCCGTGGCCCGCGAGGCGGCCACGCAGGCGCGTGCCGGCCGTCTCGAGGGCCGACCGAGCTCGTGCGCGTTCGGCGGCGGCTGCGAGTTCCCGGCGATCTGCCGATGCGTGCGCTGACCGCCGACCAGGAGCGCGCGGCCGCGCGGCGGCGGGGATCGCTGCTGCTCGCGGCCGGTGCCGGGAGCGGTAAGACGTCGGTGCTCGTCGAGCGATTCGTGCGCGCGGTGCACGAGGATGGGATCCCGCCGCGCCGGATCCTGGCCATCACGTTCACCGAGCGCGCTGCCGCGGAGCTGCGCGAGCGCGTTCGCGGCCGACTGCGCGACCTCGGGGACCGCGAGCTCGCCCGCGACAGCGAGCGCGCGCCCATCGGCACCGTGCACGCCTTCTGTGCGCGGATCGTCCGTGCCCATGCCGCCGAGCTCGGCCTCGACCCCCGCTTCGGCGTCCTCGACGAGGCGCGTGCCACTGACCTGCGCGAGCGTGCGTTCGCCGGCGCGCTCGACGCGTTCCAGCGCTCGCGCGGCGCTCCGGCGGTCGACCTGACCGCCGCGTACAGCGCCGATCGCCTGCAGGAGTCGATCGTCGCCGCCTACGACGCGCTGCGCACGCGCGGCGAGCGATCGCCGCGCCTGCCCGTCCCGCGGCCGGCGCTGACCGCCGACGTCGCGGCGGCCGCCCGGCGCCTCACCGCGGCGGCGCGGAGCGCGCGCGAGGAGATCCTCGCGGCCGCCGGCGGCGCGCCGGTCGCGGCCGCGACCGAGCGGGCGCTGGCCGCACTGCAGCGCGCGGACGAGCTGGCCCTGGTCGGCGACCCGCCCCTGCCCGGCGCGTGCGCCGCGGCCGCGCTGCCGGCTCGCAACGGGAGCCTCGCCGGCGCGGCCTGCGAGACCTACCGCGCGGCGCAGGAGGCGTATGCGCAGGCCTGCGCCGATCACCACGCGCTCGCGGCGGTGGATCTGCTCGGCGAGCTCCTCGAGCGCTACGACACCGCGTATGCGCGGGCCAAGCGCGAGCTCGGCATGCTCGACTTCGACGACCTGGAGATCGAGGCCAGTCGGCTGCTCGACGGCGACCGCGCACTGCGGGGCGTCTGGTCCGAGCGCTTCGAGCTCGTGATGATCGACGAATTCCAGGACACCAACCCGCGCCAGATGCGGATCCTCGCCGCGCTCGAGCGCGACAACCTGTTCACCGTCGGTGACGAGTTCCAATCGATCTACGGGTTCCGCCACGCCGACGTCGGGCTGTTCCGGACGCGCCGCGCGGAGCTCGCCGCGCGGGAGGCGACGCTCGAGCTCGCCCACAACTTCCGCGGACGTCCGCAGCTGCTCGAGGCGGTGAACGCCGTCTTCGCGCCGCTCTTCGGCCCGACCTTCACGCCGCTCGTCGCCGGACGCGAGCACCCCGGAGCCGCGAGCGACGCGGCCGAGGAACCGATCGTCGAGCTGCTCATCACCGATCAGCGCGGCTGGGAGGATCCGCGCGTCGATCCCGCCGGGGCGCTGCCGACGGCCGCGCGTTGGCGCCAGGCCGAGGCGCGGCTGCTGGCGCAGCGGATCGCGGATCTGCTGCGCGACGGCGTCGCGCCGCCCGGCGAGTTCGCCGTCCTGCTGCGGGCGACCGGCGACGTGCCGGTCTTCGCACGCGCGCTCGAGGACGCCGGCGTGTCGACGCTGATCGCCGACGGGGGCGGCTACTGGTCGGCGCCCGAGGTGCTCGACTGCCTGGCCTACCTGCACACCCTCGCCAACCCGCTCGACGACGTCGCGCTGTACGGGACGCTCGGCTCGCCGCTCGTCGGGGTCTCCGCCGACGCCCTCGCGCTGATCGCCCGCGCGCGCGGGTCCAGTCGGGCGTGGACCGGACTCACGCGCCTGTTCGGGGCCTCGCCCGGCGAGCGTGACGACGAGCTCGAGGCCACCCGGCGCTCGTTCGCCGATGCCGACGCCGACGCGTGTCGTGCCTTCCTGGCCTTCGTGCGGCCCGAGCGCCGGCTCGCGGCGCGGCGCCCGATCGACGTGCTCGTGCGCCGGGCGCTGGCCGAGACCGGCTATGACGGTCATCTGCTCGGACTCCCGTTCCCCGAGCGGCGGCTGGCCAACGTGCACAAGCTCCTGCGCCTCGCACGGGAGTACGAACGCGGCGAGGGCGGCGGTCTGCGCGGCTTCCTCGAGCAGGCCGAGCGCCGTCGTGCGGGCGCGGTCCGCGAGGGTGATGCCCCGGTCGCCGACGCCGACAGCGACGCCGTACGCGTCATGACCATCCACGCGGCCAAGGGGCTCGAGTTCGACGTCGTGGCGATCGCCGACCTCGGCCGCCAGGGCCGGGCCGACCCCCCCGATCTGCTCGTCGACGGCGATCGGGTCGGTCTGCGCCTGGCGAGCCTCGACAGCGCGCCGGGCGTGCCGGCGCTCGCCTTCGCGTCGCTGCGCGACGAGCGGCTTGCGGCCGAGGCCGAGGAGGAGCGGCGCATCCTCTACGTCGCGATGACGCGGGCGCGCGAGCGCCTGCTGCTGAGCGGGGCGGTCAACCCCGAGCGTTGGCCGCAGCCGAGGCCGGGCGCCCCCGCGCTCGGCTGGCTCGGACCGGGCGTCGCCGAGGACCTGCCCGACGCGCTCAGCGTCGACGAGCCGGTGACGGTGCTGCACCCGCCCGCCGCTCCGCACGTGGCCGTGCGCTGCCGCTACAACGCCCCGGGCACGGTCGGCACCGTGCTCCGAGCGGTCGCGCCGGCCGGTCAGCCGGCGCCGGCGTCCGCGCGCGCGAGCGAGCGGCTGCTCGCCGCCGAGCGCAGCACGGGCGGCGCCGAGGCGCCACCGGCGCCCGGAGCCGGCCCAGATGCGCTCAGCTATACCGCCCTGGCCGAGTTCGAGCGCTGCGGCTACCGCTACTACCTCGAGCGCGTGCTCGGGCTGCCGCCGGACGAGCGCCTCCCGGCCACGCTGCGCCACACCGACCGCGACGAGGGACTGCCGGCACGCGTGCGCGGCTCGCTCGTGCACCGGCTGTTGGAGACGCTCGACTTCCGGGCGCCCCGGACGCCGGCCGACGAGGCCGTGATGGCCCTGGCGGCCGAGCTCGGTGTGCGACCGACGCTCCGGGAGGTCGACGAGATCGCCCGCCTCGTGGTCGCCGTCGCCGACACCGAGCTCGGTGCGCGCCTCGCGTCGGCCCCGCGAACCCGGCGCGAGCACCGGTTCGCGTTCTCGCTCGGCGCCGATCGTCCCCTGCTGACCGGGATCGTCGATCTCATCGCCCACGAGATGGGCGGCGGCGCCCTGATCGTCGACTATAAGAGCGATCGCGTCGGCGATGCCGACCTGGCGGCGCTGACCGAGCGCGAGTACGGGATCCAGCGCCGCGTCTACGCCCTCGCCGCCCTGCGCGGGGGCGCGCTCGAGGTCGACGTCGTGCACTGGTACCTGCAGCGCCCGGCCGAGCCGGTCAGCGTCCGCTACGCCGCGCGCGACGATGAGCGCCTGACCGGCGAGCTCTGCGAACGGGTCGCGGCCGTCACGGAAGGGCTCTATCCTGTGAGCGAGCGTCCGGGTCGTGACCTGTGTCTCAGCTGTCCCGGTCGGCGGGCCTTGTGCCGTTATCCGCCGAGCGTGACGCTGGCCCCCACACCGGGTGGCCAGACGGGTGCGACGCGGACGTGAGCGCCGTCCGGCGCGCGGCGCGGGGACGCCCCTATCATGGCAAGATCGGGGGCCGATGCGCGGGGCCGGGGGCACGACAGCATCGGGCGGGACCGTCCCTGAGTCGTACCGTTGGAGTCGACTTCCGCGTACGCGCGGATCGGAATGAAGGAGCTCGAGTGCCGCACCGGGGTCCAGGTGCATCCGCCCGCGACTCGTCGTCATCGCCCTCGCCGGCGAGCCAGTCCGACGCCGCGCTGCTCGTCCGCGCCCACGACGACGGCGACGCTGCGGCACGTGAGCAGCTCGTCGAGCGCTACCTCCCGCTCGCGAGCCAGCTGGCGCGTCGCTACCAGCGCGCCGACGAGCCGCTCGACGACCTCATCCAGGTCGCCTCGCTCGGGCTGCTGAAGGCCGTCGACCGCTTCGACACGAGCCGCGAGGTGGCCTTCAGCAGCTATGCCGTGCCGACGATCGTCGGCGAGCTCAAGCGCCACTTCCGGGACCGCACATGGTCGCTGCGCGTCCCGCGCGAGCTACAGGAGATGGTCCTGCGCACCGATCGCGCGGTCGCCCGCCTCGCCGTCGACCTGCGCCGGCAGCCGACCGTGCCCGAGATCGCCGCCGAGCTCGCCAGCTCCGAGGAGCACGTGCTCGAGGCACTCGCCGCCGCCGGCGCTTACCGCGCCGGCTCGCTCGATGCGCCGCGGGGCGGGTCGGACTCCGAGGACGAGCACAGCCTCGCCGACTCGCTCGGGGTCGAGGAGGACGGGTTCGACAGCGCGGAGACGCGCGCGACGCTCCAGCCGCTGCTCGCGCGGGTGTCCAAGCGCGAGCGACTCGTCTTGCGCCTGCGCTTCGCCGAGGACCTCACCCAGGCCGAGATCGGAGAGCGGATCGGCGTCTCGCAGATGCAGGTCTCGCGCATGATCCGCCAGGCGCTCGCCCGCCTGCGGGCCGCCAGCGACGAACGTTGAGGGGGCGCTGCGCCGCGCCGCAGCGATCGCAAGAAGGCATGCGCACTCGTACTCGGGCGCCGCATCGGGTAACACTTGTCGGCATGCCCCGATCGATCTGGACCGGCGCCATCAGCTTCGGGCTCGTGAGCGTCCCCGTGAAGCTCTACAGCGCGGTGTCGTCGAAGACCGTGCGCTTCCACCAGCTGCACGCTGCCGACGGTGTGCGCATCCAGCAGAAGCGTGTCTGCCCGGCCGATGGCGAGGAGGTCGCCTACGACGAGATCGTCAAGGGCTATGAGATCGCTCCGGACCGCTACGTCGTGATCACGCCCGAGGAGCTCGCGTCGATCGAGCCGCAGAAGTCGCGCACGATCGAGATCGAGGATTTCGTCGAGCTCTCGGAGATCGATCCGATCTACTACGACCATCCGTACTACCTCGTGCCCGGCGCAGGCGGAGCGAAGCCCTACCGGCTGCTCCTCGATGCGATGCGTGCGTCGGACAAGGTGGCGATCGCCCGCGTCGTGCTGCGCTCCAAGGAGCAGCTCGTGGCCATCCGACCGATGGACGACGTGCTCGCGATGGCGACCATGAACTTCGCCGACGAGGTCGTGCCCGCGGATCGCCTCGAGGAGCTGCCCGATGCCGAGGTGGCGACGAACGAACGCGAGCTGCAGATCGCCCGCCAGCTCGTCGAGTCCCTCGCCGCGCCCTTCGAGCCGGCCAAGTACCACGACACCTACCGCGAGGCGGTCATGGAGATGATCGAGCGCAAGGCGCAGGGCGAGGAGATCAGCGTCCAGCCGCCCCCGGAGCAGCCCACCGCCGCTCCGGACCTGATGAGCGCGCTGCAGGCCAGTCTCGACCAGGTGCGCGCGGCGAGCGGCACCCCCGCCAAACGCCGCCGCGCGGCCGCGACCAACGGCGACGGCGACGGCGCCGCGAAGCCGCCGAAGGCCGGCGCGGCCTCCAAGCGCAAGGGCTAGAGCGACAGCCCGACCGGCCCGCTCGGTCGGCCGGCGCCGTCGAAGTCCAGGCCGATGACGAGCTCCTCGCCGCCGGGCACGGCGCGCACGTCGACGCGGTCGCTCACCTGCGTCAGGACGTTACCGATCCCCGGGATCGTGGCGTCGGCGAGGACCGCCTCAGCGCCGCGCTCGGCCAGTGGCCCGACGCGCAATTCGAGGCTGGAGTCGCTGACGGCGACGGCGACGCCGAGCTGGCCGCCGGCGAGATGGGCGGGCGCGTGGTCGACGATCGCGTCGCAGACGAGCATGGCGTCGTCGAGGCGGTCGAGCGGGCAGCGTGCACGGCCGATGAGGATCGACACGAGCCGGCAGATCGTCGGGCCGGCGAGCGGTCCGACGACCATGCGCAGCGTCGCCTCGTTCGTGGCCTCGCCCGGCTCGCTCGCGGCTCCGTCGGCGATCACGTCGCGGCCTCCGGCGAGCCGGTGCGCGGCAGCGCGAACGTCATGCGCACCGCCGTGCCGTCCTGCTTGGCGCGGTCAATCTGGACCGTCTCGGCGAGCGCGGCGATGAGCGCGAGTCCGAGCCCGGTGCTGTTCTGGTCGACGTGGTCGCTCTCCCCGTGATCGCGCACGGTCACGGTGAGCCGCTCCTCGCCGAGCGCGACGTCCACGTGCAGTGGGCCGTCGGCGCGCTGCGGATAGGCGTGCACGACGACGTTCGCGCACGCCTCGCTGACGGCGAGGCGGACATCGGCGAGCGTCTGGTCGTCGAGCGCTCCGGTGTCCCCGAGCGCGCCAAGCGCGTGGCGGACGACGGCCACGTTCTCCGCTCGGGCTCGGAGCATGAGCTCGATGTCGGCCAATGGGTGTCTCCCTCGGGCGATCCTTCGACGGTGTGCTGCTGTTGATGGTGCCCGGCAGCGCCGTATTTCACGCACTGAAAGCCGGTGCCAGGCCTGATCGCGGCCACACGTCGCGCCGTCGACGTGTCGTGCGCCAGACGCGACACAATACGCAATGCGCGCGGGTCGAGTCCTGTCCCCGCGCGGCGATCCGAGGCGCGTCGCCGGCGCTCGAAATCGCCGCGCCCGGTCCCCTCGTTGGGCCCATGCGCTGATACGCTTCAAGGCTCCGCCTCACGTGCCTGCCTGACCACAGGGGCGTGCCCCGCGGGACAGGGGTCTCGCTGTGGTGACACCGCCCACCGCACTGCCATGAAAACGCACATCCAGCCTCCTCGGGCCGTTGGCCTCTACGACCCCCGCTTCGAGCACGACGCGTGCGGTGTGGGCATGGTCGCGCGCCTGGACAACACCCCGACGCATGAGGTCGTGCGTCGCGCGATCACGGCGCTGGAGAACCTCGAGCATCGCGGCGCCGCGGGCGCCGATCCCCGCACCGGCGACGGCGCGGGGATCCTCATGCAGCTGCCCGACGAGTTGCTGCGCGCGGTCGTCGACTTCGAGCTGCCGGCCGCAGGGCAATACGGGGTGCTCGCCTGCTTCCTGCCCACCAACGACCTCGCGCGCCGCAAGCTCGAGGACCTGCTCGAGCTGAATGTCCGCGTCGAGGGCCAGCGCGTGCTCGGCTGGCGCGACGTGCCGGTCGATCCCGCCTACGTCGGCGACACGGCCAACCAGTCGCGGCCGTTCATCCGCCAGCTGTTCGTCGGCGCGGAGGGCGACTACGCCAGCGATCAGGACGCCTTCGAGCGCAAGCTGTACGTCATCCGGCGCATCTGCGAGATCGCGGCCGGCCCGAGCCTGTACGTGGCGTCGAGCTCCTCGCGCACGCTCAACTACAAGGGCATGCTCATCAGCCACCAGCTCGCCGGCTTCTACCCCGACCTGGCCGACGAGCGGGTCAAGAGCGCGCTGGCACTCGTGCACTCGCGATTCTCGACGAATACGTTCCCGAGCTGGGAGCTCGCGCATCCCTACCGCGTGATCTGTCACAACGGCGAGATCAACACCGTGATGGGCAACATCAACTGGATGCGGGCGCGCGAGAGCGAGCTCGCCTCCGAGCTGTTCGGTCGCGACCTGCCGAAGATCCTGCCGATCGTGCGGCCCGGCGGCTCGGACTCGGCGACGTTCGACAACGTGCTCGAG
Organism: uncultured Solirubrobacterales bacterium; assembly: GCA_963819075.1. Classification (GTDB taxonomy): domain Bacteria; phylum Actinomycetota; class Thermoleophilia; order Solirubrobacterales; family Solirubrobacteraceae; genus CAVQBJ01. The sequence goes on along the minus strand of CAWFUP010000004.1, from coordinate 551,833 downwards.
CTGCTCATGCTCGCCGGCCGCTCGCTGCCCCATGCGGTGATGATGATGATCCCCGAGTCCTACCGCGGCCGCGAGGACCTCTCGGAGGACCTCAAGGGGTTCTACGCCTACCACTCCTGCCTCATGGAGCCGTGGGACGGCCCGGCCTCGGTCGCCTTCACGAACGGCCGCGTTGTCGGCGCCACGCTCGATCGCAATGGCCTGCGACCGGGCCGCTGGGTCCTGACCACCGATGGCCACGTGGTGCTCGGCTCGGAGGCCGGGATGCTCGGCTCCGCGGAGGGCGCGCTCGGGATTCCGCCCGAGCAGGTGCAGCGGCTCGGGCGGCTGCAGCCCGGGAAGCTGTTCCTGGTCGACCTCGAGCAGGGGCGGATCATCGACGACGGCGAGGTTAAGCGCCAGATCGCAAACCAGCAGCCCTACGGTGGCTGGTTTGCGCGCAACAACGTGCACTTCCGCGACCTGCCGCCGTCGGACCAGGTGACGCTCTCCGATCAGCCGCTGCGTGCCCGGCAGCGGGCCTTCGGCTACACGCAGGAGGATCTGCGCGTACTCATCGAGCCGATGGCGCGCGACGCCGCCGAGCCGATCGGCTCGATGGGCAACGACCTCTCGCTCGCCGTGCTCTCCGACCAAGCGCCGCCGCTGTTCTCCTACTTCAAGCAGCTGTTCGCGCAGGTGACCAACCCGCCGATCGATCCGATCCGCGAGGAGATCGTGATGAGCCTCGCGAGCAGCGTCGGACGCGAGCGCAACCTGCTCGACGAGACCCCTGAGCACGCGCACCAGCTCGTGCTCGACCAGCCGATCCTGCTCAACCGCGAGCTCGAGACGCTGCGCCACGTCGAGCACGACGTGTTCGCAGCGCACACGATCGACATCACCTGGCCGGTGGCCGACGGCCCGGAGGGGATGCGCGCGGCGATCGCCCGGATCTGCGACGCGGCGCACGACGCGATCGAGTCGAACGTCAACATCATCATCCTCTCCGACCGGCGGCTCAACCGCGAGCGTGCGCCGATTCCCGCTTTGCTCGCCGTCGCGGCGGTGCACCACCACCTCGTGCGCGAGGGCACGCGACTGCGGGCGGGCCTGATCGTCGAATCGGGCGAGCCGCGCGAGGTCCACCACTTCGCCACGCTCATCGGCTACGGCGCGAGCGCGGTCAACCCGTACGTGATGCTCGAGACGCTCGACGAGCTCGCCCACCTCGGTCGCATCACCAAGACCGAAGCGGACGGCGAGATGGTGCGCATCAGCCCTCAGGACGCGGCGCAGAACCTCGTCAAGGCGATCGGCAAGGGCCTGCTCAAGACGATCTCCAAGATGGGGATCTCGACGATCCAGTCCTACTGCGGCGCGCAGATCTTCGAGGCTGTCGGGCTCGACAAGGCGCTCATCGACATGCACTTCACCGGGACGGCCTCGCGCATAGGCGGCGTGAGCGTCGAGGTGCTCGCCGAGGAGGCGCTCGAGCGCCACGCCCGCGCCTACCCGCTGCCGCACGACCCGCTGCTCCCGGTCGGCGGCGTGTACGCCTGGCGGCGCGACGGGGAGCACCACATGTGGAACCCCGAGACGATCGCGCTCGTGCAGCACGCGGTGCGCGCCGCCAACGGCGACGTGGCCGCGGCCCTGGGTGGCGACGCCGCGGCGCTCGAGTCGGCGCGCGGGAGCACCGCGTTCGAGAAGTACCGCGAGTACGCGCGCCAGGTCAACGAGGACGCCGCGCGCAAGGCCACCCTGCGCGGACTGCTGCAGCTGCGCGACGACCGAGCCGCGATCCCGATCGAGGAGGTCGAGCCCGCCGCGGAGATCGTCAAGCGGTTCTGCACCGGCGCGATGAGCCTCGGATCCATCTCCCGAGAAGCCCACGAGACGCTGGCCATCGCCATGAACCGGCTCGGCGGGCGCTCGAACACCGGCGAGGGCGGGGAGGACCCGGTTCGCTTCACCCCCGACGAGAACGGCGACAGTCGCCGCTCGGCCATCAAGCAGGTCGCGTCCGGTCGCTTCGGCGTGACGATCCACTACCTCGTCAACGCCGACGAGCTGCAGATCAAGATGGCCCAGGGCGCCAAGCCCGGCGAGGGCGGCCAGCTGCCCGGCCACAAGGTCGACGAGTACATCGGCTCGATCCGCCACACCACGCCGGGCGTCGGGCTCATCTCGCCGCCCCCGCACCACGACATCTACTCGATCGAGGACCTCAAGCAGCTCATCTACGACCTGCGCTGCGGCAACCCGCGGGCGCAGGTATCGGTCAAGCTCGTCTCCGAGGTCGGCGTCGGCACCGTTGCCGCCGGCGTCTCGAAGGCAAACGCCGATCGCGTGCTCATCGCCGGGCACGACGGCGGCACGGGCGCGTCGCCTCTGTCCTCGATCCAGGCGGCCGGCGTGCCCTGGGAGATCGGCCTCGCCGAGACCCAGCAGACGCTGCTGCTCAACGATCTGCGCTCGCGGATCATCGTGCAGACCGACGGCCAGCTGAAGACCGGCCGCGACGTCCTCATCGCCGCGCTGCTCGGCGCCGACGAGATGGGCTTCTCGACCGCGCCGCTGATCGCCACCGGCTGCATCATGATGCGCGCCTGCCACCTGAACACATGCCCGGTCGGCATCGCCACGCAGGACCCGGAGCTGCGCAAGCGCTTCAAGGGCACGCCCGAGCACGTCGTCAACTTCTTCTTCTTCGTGGCCGAGGAGGTGCGCGAGCTGCTCGCCTCGGTCGGGTTGCGCTCGCTCGACGAGGCCACCGGCCGCGTCGACCTGCTGCGCGCCGACGCGGCGATCGAGCACTGGAAGGCCCGCGGGGTCGACCTCACGCACGTGTTGCGCGAGGTGCCGGTCCCCGAGGGCGCCGCGCTGCGGCGCATCCAGCCGCCGCCGCGCGTGCTCGACGACGCACTCGACTGGGAGCTCGTCGAGCGCACGCGCCTGGCGCTCGAGACGGACGAGCCGGTTGCGCTGACCATGCCGATCCGCAACGTGCACCGCTGCGTCGGCGGCATCCTGTCGAGCCACATCGCGCGGGCGCGCGGGGCGAACGGCCTCGCGCCGGACACGATCAACGTCGAGTTCCGCGGCGCGGCCGGGCAGAGCTTCGGTGGTTGGCTGGCGCCTGGGGTCACCTTCACGCTGTTTGGCGAGGCGAACGACTACACGGGCAAGGGCCTGTCCGGCGGAGTGGTGGCCGTCCGACCCGACGAGCGGGTCGGGGAGCACTTCGTGGCCGAGGAGAACGTGATCGTCGGTAACACCCTCCTGTACGGCGCGACCAAGGGTCGCGCGTTCTTCCGCGGACTCGCGGGCGAGCGCTTCGCGGTGCGCAACTCGGGCGCTGACGCGGTCGTCGAGGGCGTCGGCGACCACGGCTGCGAGTACATGACCGGTGGCCGCGTCGTCGTGCTCGGGCCGACCGGGCGCAACTTCGCCGCCGGCATGAGCGGCGGCGTCGCCTACGTGCTCGACGAGGACGGCGCCTTCGCCGGACGCTGCAACATGGGCATGGTCGACTTCGAACCGATCGACGACACCGACGCCGCCGAGTTGCGCGCGCTCATCGCCGAGCACGAGCAGCGCACCGACTCGCCGGTCGCGCGGCGTGTGCTCGAGCAGTTCGACGCGCTTCTGCCGCGCTTCGTGAAGGTGATGCCGACCGACTACCGGCGCGTCCTCGACGCGGCGACCGCCGCTGCGGCGGCCGTCAACGGCAACGGCGTGGGTCCGAGCGCGGACCTGACGCCGGTCGCCTTCGGCGCGAATGGCGACCGCGCCGCGGCGAACGGAGAAGTGAGCCTGGCCCCCGAGGAGTCCCGCTAGTGGGGCAGGTCGGCGGGTTTCTGAAGATCGAGCGGTCCGGCATCCCCCAGCGGGACCCGGCCGAGCGCGTGCAGGACTACCGCGAGTTCACGCTTCCGCGCGCGGACGATGAGCTGAGCGCGCAGGGCGCCCGCTGCATGGAGTGCGGCGTGCCGTTCTGCCACTCGGGCTGCCCGCTCGGCAACCTCATCCCCGACTGGAACGACCTCGTCTACCGCGACCGCTGGGAGGAGGCGATCGCGCAGCTGCACGCGACGAACAACTTCCCCGAGTTCACCGGCCGGCTGTGCCCGGCGCCGTGCGAGGCGGCTTGCGTGCTCGAGATCAGCGAGGGCGACGCGGTCACGATCAAGCAGATCGAGGTCTCGATCATCAACCGGGCGTGGGCCGAGGGCTGGGTCACAGCGCAGCGACCGAAGCGCGAGACCGGACGCTCGGTCGCCGTCGTCGGCTCGGGGCCGGCCGGGATGGCCGCGGCCCAGCAGCTGCGCCGCGCCGGTCACCGCGTCGTCCTGTTCGAGCGCGACGAGGCGGCGGGAGGACTCGTCCGCTTCGGGGTGCCCGATTTCAAGATCGAGAAGTGGCTCGTGCAGCGGCGCGTGGACCAGCTCGTGGAGGAAGGGGTGCAGCTGCGCTGCGGCATCGACGTCGGCCGCGACGTGACCGTGGCCGCGCTGCGCGAGGAGTTCGATGCGCTCGTGTTGGCCACCGGCTCGCGGGTCCCGCGCGACCTGCCGGTGCCCGGGCGGGAGCTCGACGGCATCCACTTCGCGATGGACTACCTCTACCAGCGCAACCGCTGGGTCGCCTCCGAGCTCGGTCCGGAGCCGGCGACGGCCGCGCCCGCCGCCGAGACGCCGATCAGCGCCGCCGGCAAGCACGTCGTCGTGATCGGCGGCGGCGACACCGGCGCCGACTGCGTCGGCAACTCGGTGCGCGAGGGCGCCCTCTCGGTCGTGCAGCTCGAGCTGCTCCCCGAGCCGCCGCCGAAGCGTCCCGACGACCGCACGCCGTGGCCGTTGTGGCCGAACAAGTACCGCCTCAGCTACGCGATGCAGGAGGCCCAAGAGCTGCACCGCGGCGAGCAGGACTACTCCGTCGTCACCACGCACTTCAGCGGCGATGGCGGCCAGGTCGCCGCGCTGCACATCGCGCAGGCCGAGCCCGCGCCCCCGTTCGCGCCTGTCCCGGGCACCGAGCGCGAGCTACCGGCGCAGCTGGTGCTGCTCGCGATGGGCTTCCTGCATCCCGAGCCCGAGCTGCTCGAGCAGCTCGGCGTCGAGCGCGACGCGCGCGGCAATGTGCGCGCCGTGCGGCCCTACACCACCTCCATCGACGGCGTGTTCGCCGCCGGGGACGCTCGCCGCGGCCAGTCGCTCATCGTGTGGGCGATCAACGAGGGCCGCCAGTGCGCGCGCATGGTCGACCGCTACCTGGCCGAGCTCGGCGAGGTGGCCCGCCCCGACGGCTCGCCCGGCGGCGCTGGCGCGCCCGAGGACGAGGGCCTGGCCGGGCACGCCGACGCCGACGCCGGGCCAGTCGGCCCGCCCCAGCACGTCGGTCCCGGGATCCCCGCGCGGTCGTAGCGGGCGGGTCGGCGGCGCGCTGGCGTCTCGGTCCCGTCACGCGGTCGTGACGGGTGGGGCGCATTCGTCACCGTCGCGGTACACGCCGCGCGAGGTGTGCTCGATTAGCCCCGCTTGGCGGGCATTCGGGAGCGCACCCCACGGTGCGCGGGCGCTGTGACCGACGGGTGGCACACTCGCGCATCTGCAAGCGTGACGCGCGCGGCACTTCCGCCACCGTCGCGTCACCAAGCCGGGCCCGCGGCCCGGAATCTGACGGACCCGTCATACTTGACGCAGGCGTCACCTTTCTCTACGCTTGCTCGCCGTCGCAACCCCGAGCACCGTCAGGAGCGCCGTGTCTGCGTCTGTGCTGCCCACCACCTGCCTCATCGGCGCCGGCTCGTCCGGCATCGCCGTCGTGAAGGCGCTCGAGGAGCACCGGATCCCGTTCGACTGCTTCGAGAAGTCCGACCGCATCGGCGGCAACTACGAGCTCGACAAGGAGCGCAAGGCGGGGGCCGATCGCGGCCGCGCCTTCGCGCTCCCCGTCGCGCCGACGGTCGCCGACCGGGCGCTGCACCGGTGAGCTCGCCGACCGCGACCGCGAGCAAGCGCGAGCGCAACAAGGCCGCGAACCGAGCGGCGATCCTCCAGGCCGGCCGCGAGGTGTTCGTGGAGATCGGTTTCGGCGCGGCAAACGTGCGCGACATCGTGCGCCGCACCGACCTGGCCGCCGGCACGTTCTACAACTACTTCCCGGACAAGGAGTCGGTATTCCGCGCGCTCGTCGAGGAGAGCGCGGCCGAGATCCGCGTGCGCGCCCGCGAGGCGCGCCAGCGGGCGACGACGCTGGAGGGCTTCGTCGAGGGCGGTTTCCGGGCCTACTTCGAGTTCGTGCGCGACGACCGCGACACGCTCGACCTGATGCGCCGCAACGCGGGCACGATCCGCCAGCTCTTCGACGAGCCGGCGATCGGGGCGGGAATGGATGAGCTGCGCGAGGATCTCGACGCTGTCGTCGCCTCGGGGCTCCTGCCCGCGCACGACACCGAGTACATCGCGGCGGCGATGGTCGGTGCCGGCATCGAGCTCGCCCTGTGCATGTCGGCGCGCCCGGACCCCGACGGCTCGGAGGCCACGGCGGTGGCGACGAGCCTGTTCGCGGCCGGCCTGCGCGCGGCCGGGCGGGCACACGGCGCCGTCGATTGATCGAACACTTACGTCGGTGAGGTGGCCGCAGCGCAACCTCGGCCCTTCTAACCTGTTGACGCTTGTGCGTGGCGGCCGCTGACGGAGGGGTCGGGCGCATGGGCCCGAAGGCTCACGAAGCGGCGCTCCCCGCCCCGGAGGGATCGCTGCGGCCGGTCTCGCAGGAACCCCGCGGGCGCGGCCAAGACCAACGAACCCAGAGAGGTGAACCACGTGCGTATGCGACGGATGCTGCTGCTGGTCCTGTCGGTCGCCGTCGCGGCGCTGGCGGTCCCGACCGCGAGTGAGGCCTATCTCACCGGCGTCGCCGACCAGAGCGCGACCATGTTCGTCAACGGGTACTACACCCGTCTCATCCAGAAGCAGTCGCCATCGCAGCGCATCTCGCGCTACATCGCGCCGTACGACGCGTTCGATGGCACGCGGGCGAACATCGCCTATCGCAACGAGTTCATCAACTGGTACAACCACGCGATCGCCGACCACGTGCGGATGCTCGTCGCCTTCTACCACTCAGAGCAGCCCCGCAAGGTCACGCAGATGCCGAGCGCGGCGACGTACACGAAGGACATCGCGCGCTTCATGAAGTACGCCTCCCAGGTGAGCGCGTGGCAGCCCTGGAACGAGGCCAACCGCGGCTACATCCCGCACGTGCTCGCCAGCCCCTCGCCGCTCCAGTCAGCCGAGTACTACATCGCGGCGCGCAAGACGTGCCCGAAGGTCAACCGTCACTGCACGATCGTGGCCCTCGACGTGCTCGATCAGGCCAACGTCGGCCCGACGCTCGCCTACATCGCGGCCTTCCGGGCCGACCTCGGCTCCTCGGTGCCGACGCCGACGCTGTGGGGCCTGCACAACTACTCGGACACGAACCGCTTCTCGAGCTCGCGCACGCAGGCGATCCTCAACGCGGTGCCGGGCGACATCTGGCTCACCGAGACCGGCGGGATCGTCAACTTCGGCGGCTCCTTCCCGAATCACAACGGGTCGGGCGACACGAGGGCGGCGAGGGCACTCCAGTTCATGTTCCGTCTGGCCGCGTCGAATCGGCGGATCGCGCGCCTGTACATCTTCGAGTTCTCGGGCGCCTCCGCCGTCGCGCGGTTCGACGCCGGGCTGCTCGACAAGAGGGGCGTGCCGCGCCCGGGCTACGTCGTCGTGTGCAAGCAGATGCACGCCTCCAAGTGCAGCGGCTTCAAGGTGGACACGAAGCAGTAACAGGGTCGCGACCGAGAGCGTGGGCGCCGGCCTAGACTGCTGCCGGTGCCCACGTTCTGCCGACACGGCCGCTTCATCGAGCGCTGCCTGATCTGCAGCCGCGATCTCCCGGGTGGGCCGTCGCGCGCGGCTGGATCGGGCCGGTCGACTGCCGGTCGGCCCTCGCGCGCCACGGCGCCCGGCGGCGAGCGCCGCCCGCGCAGTGACGGGCTGAAGATTCGACGTGAGACGCGGGCCACGGACGACGGCTACCGCAGTCCGCTCGTGCCCGGTCTCCGTGCGTCGGCCGACGCCGAACGACTCGCCGACGAGCTGGCGTTCTCGTGCGCGCGCCTGGCCGTGCTCGGCGAGGATCCCCCGGGCACGTATCGCACCGCCCGCGACGCCCCCGATCGCGAGGAGGGTACCTGGTCGGCCCTGCTCACCGACTACCTGTCCCCGCTCGAGGACGACGAGGATCCGTTCCGCGCGATTCGCGGCGCGCTGACGTCGTGGTCGAGCGGCGAGCTGCCCGACCTCGTCGACGTCGAGCTCGGTCCGCGCACGTCGCACGATCCGGCTCGGGGCCCTGAGACGCTCCTCGCCTACCGCCAATGGGCCGAGCGCGCTGGATCGCAGGCGGCCGCGCTCGCCGGCGACGCTGCGTGGAGCGCGCCACGGCGCTTCGAGCGAGCCTACGAGCGGCTCAGCCTCCCCGGGCTGACCCGCGCCGTTCGCTTCGACTTCCTCGTCGCGCTCGGTCGTCTCGGCCTGTACGAGATGGAAGCCGATTCGCTGCAGCTGGTCGGCGACGATGAGGTCACCCTGGCCGCGAAGCGCGTCTTCGGCATCGGCGACCGCATCAACCTCGAGCGGCGAGCTCGCGCGCTCACGGACGCGATCGAGGTGCCGTTGCAGGCGCTCGACCTCGCGCTCGCCAACTGGGCTGCTGCGCAACGGATGGCGATGGGTGTTCCGCCGAGCGCGGTCGACGAAGCGGCCGGCGCCCGCGCGCGCGACGCCCTCGGCCTATAGGCGCGGCCCGCGGTCCGCGCGGGCAGCGATGACGTCCACTTCGACGCCTACAGTGCCGGACATGGCCTTCGGTACGAGCATCAAGGAGTGTTGATGTCGCTTTGCTTCATCGAACCTCATGACGCCATTCGGGTCATCGCCGACTCCGTCGGCCGCGAGGCGCGCCGCCAGCTCGTCGGCGAAGTCGTGCGGGCCTGGGTGGATGACATCCCCGACAATGAGCTGTGCGTGCACTACGCCCGCGCCGTCGCCGACCTCGACGACGAGGACCTGCACATGCTGGCCGCCTGGCACGCCTCGCTGGAGGTCGGCCAGCCGATCCCGAACACGGATTTCCTCGTCGGCGTGTTCCCGCGACTCGGCGAGAACCGGCGCGAGGCGCTGAAGATCGCCGCCGGCTTCCGCGGCGACGAGGCGTTCGACGCCGGCGTCTCGGAGGAGCAGACGCTCAAGACCGTGCTGCCCTACCTCTCGCGGGCCCGCGCGCTCGAGCTGCTGCAGGAGTGCATGGAGCTCTATGTGTGGGATCGCGTCGGAGGCGACAACTAGGTCGGGCGCCAGATGCAGTACGGGCCGAGGCCCGCGTCGCCCTCGATGCGCCAGCGCATGAAGGCGCAGTCCCACCGCCCCGCCGCCGTGGTCAGGCTCACGGCACAGACCGTCTCGCCCGCCGCGCGTCGCGGATAGTCCGACTCCTCGCTCGCCCACAGCTCGAGCCCGGCTCGCACGGCGCGCGCATCGGCGCCGTAGGTCGTCGACAGCCTCGCCTCTTCGATCGGCTGCACCGACCGCGGATCGTGCTCGACGATCGTCGCGCGCACCCGCTCGTGGTCGTGCCCCCGAGCGGAGCGCTCGCGCGCACTGCACAGATCGATGGTCAGGCGCTCACCCACCCACACGGCGAGCTCGCGAGTCGACGCCGGCTCGGCCGGCGTCGGGGCGCGCGCGAGCGTCAGCTGTCCGGTGCCCTTCACCGCGACCGGGCCCGCGCTTCCGTGCAGCTCGCCCGTCACCCGGGCGCGCTGTCCGTGACGCCTGCCGTCGCCGTCGGCGGCCCACTGGTCAAACGGCTCGAACCGCAGCTCGAACGCCCCGGCGCCCTCGGGGCCGCCGGTGAAGCTCGCCACCCAGCCGTCGGCCTGCGCGCGCAGCGCCAGTCCGCCGCCGTCGATGCGGTCCTGGGGGCCATCGCTTGCCGTCGCCGCCTCGCCGGCCACGATGGCGAGCGGCTGCGCGGCGGCGAACACGGCGACGAACGCGCGCGTCCGCTGGCCGGGCGGGTCGACCTCCAAGCGCCCGCACACGTGCACGGCGGCACCCTCGTCGGCGGCGGCCACGCTGAGCACGTCGCCCGCCCCCGCTTCGGTCAGGCGCGGGAACGGCAGTGGATCGCTCGTCGGCAGGCTCATCGCGGATCTTCGCCGCCGTCGAGCTCGTCGCGCGGCACCTCGACCGCGGTGCCGTCGACGTCATAGACGTCGGCCGGCGCCGCTCGCCTCCGGGCGCCCCACGCCGCGCCTGCCCCGCCGACCGCGGACGCGGCGGCGAGCGGTAGGCGCCCGACGATGCGCCGTACGACCATCCGCCGCGCGATCGCGCGCGTGGGGGGGATGAGCAGGAACGCGCCGAGCAGGTCGGTCACGAACCCGGGCGTGATCAGGAACGCCCCGCCGGCAATGACGAGCGCGCCGTCGAGCACGTGGCGGGTCGGGGCGCGCCCGGCGGCCAGGTCCTCGCGGAAGCGGCGCCACACGGTGCGTCCCTGCGAGTGCATCAGCCACGCGCCGAGCGCCGCATCGAGCAGCATCAGGCCAAGCGTCGGCAGCACGCCGATGGCCTCGCCGACCGTGATGACGACGTAGAGCTCCAGCAGCGTCACTCCGATGAGCGAGGCGAAGAGAACGAACAGAACCATCACTGACAAGGCTAGCCGGGAATCCGCACTACCATCGCGGGAGCGATGGACATCGGGATCTCCACGTTCGCCGAGCGCACGCCCGACCCGGCCAGTGGCGAGACGGTGAGCGCCGGCGAGCGCCTGCGCGACGTCGTCGAGGAGATCGTGCACGCGGACGAGGTCGGACTCGACGTGTACGCGGTCGGGGAGCATCACCGGCCCGACTTCGCGGCCTCGTCGCCCGCGGTCGTGCTCGCGGCGGCAACGACCCGGACGGAGCGGATCCGGCTGTCCAGCGCGGTCACCGTGCTCAGCTCGGACGATCCGGTCCGTGTCTTTGAGGACTTCGCCACGCTCGACCTGCTGTCGGGCGGCCGCGCGGAGATCATGGCCGGCCGCGGATCGTTCGTCGAGTCGTTCCCCCTGTTCGGCTACGACCTCGACGACTACGACGAGCTGTTCGGCGAGAAGCTCGAGCTGCTGCTCGAGCTGCGCGAAGACGAGCGCGTCACCTGGTCGGGACGCCATCGCCCGGCGCTGCATGACGCCGGCGTCTACCCCCGACCCGAGCAGGATCCACTGCCGGTGTGGATCGCCGTGGGCGGCACGCCGGCCTCGGTCGTGCGCGCCGGCGTGCTCGGCCTGCCGCTGATGGTGGCGATCATCGGCGGCGCGCCCGAGCGCTTCGCGCCGCTGGTCGAGCTGTACCGCGAGGCGGCGCGGCGCAGCGGGCACGATCCGGATGGGCTGCCCGTCGGGGTGCACCTGCACGGCTTCGTGGCCGAGAGCACCGAAGCGGCGATCGACACGTTCTATGCGCCGTATGCCGCCGTGATGAGCCAGCTCGGTTCCGAGCGCGGGTGGCCGCCGATGACGCGCGCGCACTTCGACGAGCTGCGGGCGCCGAGCGGATCGCTGGCCGTCGGCAGCCCGACGCAGGTGAGCGAGAAGCTGAGCGCGGTGAGCGAGCTCCTCGGGCTCGATCGCATCATGCTGCACCTCAGCGTCGGGACGATGCCGCACGCCGACGTGATGCGGGCGATCGAGCTGCTCGGCGGGGAGGTCGCGCCTGCCGTGCGTGCGGCCCGAGCCGGGATGCCGGCCCCGCCCGCCCGCCGCGACGCGATCGCCGCCGCCGGCGGGCGTGGCGAGAGCGATGGCTAGACTGCAGACGATGGCTACCGTCGATGAGGTCATGGACGCACTGACGAACGTGATCGACCCGGAGCTCGGGCTCGACTTCGTCGAGCTCGGCCTCGTGTACGGCGTTGAGGTCGGCGACGGCGACGTGCACATCACGTTCACGCTCACGACGCCGGGTTGCCCGATCGGCCCGCAGGTGACTGAGCAGATGGAGGAGTTCGTCGGCGAGCTCGACGGCGTCCGCTCGGTCGAGTGCGAGATGGTCTTCGTGCCGCCGTGGTCCCCGGACAAGATGTCCGAGGACGCCAAGTTCGCCCTCGGGTTCTGAGGAGCGACGGCGCCTAGAGCGTCGGCGCGCGGTCGCGCTCGCTCTCGTGCTCGGGCGCCACATGACCGTTGTCGGTCACCGGGCGCGCCGCCGCCGCCAGAGACAGCAGTGTCGCCAGCTCGCCGCGGATGCTCTCGCCGATCGCGTCGATGTCGGGCAGCGCGTCGTAGTCGCCGAGCAGGCCGAAGTTCATCTGGCCGCGGTAGGACATGATCGCGATCGCCAGCGCGTGGTTCTTGGGGAGGAACGCGACCGGGTAGGCCTGCTCCATCTCGCGTCCCATCACATACAGCGGGAACTGGGGTCCCGGGACGTTCGTCACCAGCAGGTTGAACAGCCGGGTCGAGAAGTTCAGTCGCGACGCCTGCGCGAGGATCGTCGGCGGCGCGAAGTTCTGCGCGCCGGCGATGACGTCGGCGCCGACGGCCTGCTTGGACTCCTTCAGCCCGTCCATCGCGCGCTTGATGAAGCGCAGGCGCTGGAGCGGGTCGGGGATGTACACCGGCAGCGGCGCGCGCATCGCCACGAGGCGATTGCCAAGGTGATGGCGCTCGTCCTCGCGGCGCGTCGAGACGGGCACGAGCGCGCGCAACTCGACCCCCGCGGTGCGCACACCGCGCGAGATGAGGAACTCGCGCAGTGCGCCGGTGACGACGCTCAGGACGACGTCATTGACCGTCCCGCCGAACTCGTTCTTGACCGCCTTGAACTCCTCGAGCGCGCACGGGACGCCGACGAATCGCCGATGCGGACCGATCTCGACGTTGAGCGGCGTCGCCGGCGCGGGGTTCAGCACCGCCCAGGCGACCTCCCCGACGCCCTCGGCGGCCTCGCGTACGTTCGACACCGCACGGTCGGGATGCGCGACCGCGTCGATCGCCCCCTCGGCGAGCTCGATCCCGGCGCGCAGCGCGCCGCGCACCCCGGCGGCGATGAGCGAGACGGTGCCCGGCTCGGGTCGGGGCTGCCACGGTCGACCGGAATGGGCCACCGGCCGCGGAACCGGCTCGATGTCGAACAGCACCGTGGCCAGATCGACGCCGCTGATGCCGTCGATGAGCGAGTGGTGGTTCTTGGAGATGAGCGCGAAGCGATTGTCCTCGAGGCCCTCGATGAGCCACAGCTCCCACAGCGGCTTGGCCCGGTCCAGCTGCTGGGAGAAGATCCTGGCGGTGAGCTGGCGCAACTGCTCCCAGCCCCCGGGCGCCGGCAGCGCCGTGTGGCGTACGTGGTACTCGAGGTTGAACGTCGGGTCATCGACCCACAGCGGCCGGCCGCTGTCGATCGCCATGTGGGCAAGGCGGTGGCGGTAGCGCGGCACGAGGTGCAGCCGGCTGCGGATCTGCTCGAGGAACTGATCGAGGCTCGGGGGCGGCCCCTCGAAGATGGTCAGGCCGCCGACGTGCATGTGCGAGACCGGTCCCTCCTGGTGCAGGAACGACGCGTCGACTGCAGTCAGGCGATCGAGGTGCTGCTGGGGCATGGCCTGGACTCTCCTCGTGGGGGTCCCGGTCTCGCCGATGACCCCGCTCGTCGGTGGGGCACAACTACCGCCTAGCCTACTCGCGATCGCCGGTCCCCGCGGCAGCGTCGCTCTACACTTCATCGCAGATGTCCGAGACGGTGGCCGAGCCCAACACCGTGGAGCGGCTGCTGCTCGCGGCGCCGCGCGGTTACTGCGCCGGGGTCGACCGGGCGGTGCAGACGGTCGAGCGCGCGCTCGAGCTCCACGGCGCGCCGGTGTACGTGCGCAAGGAGATCGTCCACAACAAGCACGTCGTGGACCAGCTGCGAGCGCGGGGCGCGATCTTCGTCGAGGAGGAGACCGACGTTCCCGAGGGTGCGGTGACCGTCTTCTCGGCCCACGGCGTCGCGCCGAGCGTGCATGCCAACGCCGCGGCTCGGTCCCTGCGCACGATCGACGCCACCTGTCCGCTCGTCACCAAGGTGCACGTCGAGGCCAAGCGCTTCGCGAGCGAGGGCTACACGATCGTGCTCATCGGTCACGGCGGTCACGAAGAGGTCGAGGGGACGATGGGCGAGGCGCCCGAGCACATCGTGCTCGTCGAGACCGAGGATGACGTCGCCAGCCTGGAGGTCGTCGATCCCGAGCGCGTGGCCTACATCTCCCAGACGACGCTGTCGGTCGACGAGACGCAAGCGATCATCGAGCGTCTGCGCGAGCGCTTCCCGGCGATCATCGGTCCCCGCACCGACGACATCTGCTACGCGACGACCAATCGCCAGGCGGCCGTCAAGCAGATGGCCGACCACTGCGATCTCGTGCTCGTCATCGGCTCGCGAAACTCCTCGAACTCGCAGCGGCTCGTCGAGGTCGCGCGCGACTACGGCACCGAGGCGCATCTCATCGACAACGAGCTCGAGGTTCGCGAGGAGTGGCTCGCGGGCAAGCGCGTCGTCGGCATCTCCTCGGGGGCGAGCGCTCCGGAGGAGCTCGTGCAGCGCCTCGTCGCGTTCTTCCGCGCCCGCGGCGTGCTCGACGTGAGCGAATTCAACGTCGTCCACGAGGACGTCCGCTTCATGCTGCCGAAGACGATCCGCGCCGCGTTGGCCGGCGAGCGAGCCTAGCCGCACATCCTCACCGCCGGGCGTGCGGACCCTCGTCATCTCCGACCTGCATCTCGGCGCGCGCTCACGCGTCGACCTGCTGCGCCGACCGGAGATTCGGGCCACGCTGCTGGACGAGCTCGGAGACGTCGACCGGCTCGTCCTGCTCGGCGACGTGCTCGAGTTACGCCACGGCCCCCGCCGCGAGGCGGTGGCCGCCGCGCGTGAGGTGTTCACCGACCTCGGTCGGGCGATGGCCGGCCGCGAGCTCGTCCTGCTCGCCGGCAACCACGATCACCCGCTCGTCGCGCCCTGGCTGGCCCGCCGGGCCGCGCGCGAACAGCCGCCGCCGCTGCGCGCCGAGCAACGCTTCAGCGCGGCCGAGGCATCGGACATCGCCGAGCAGCTCGCCGAATGGGCGTCGCCGGCCGACGTCTGGTGCGCCTACCCCGGGCTGTGGCTGCGGCCCGACGTGTACGCGACCCACGGCCACTACCTCGACTGCCACGTCACCGTGCCGACGGTCGAGCGCCTCGCCGTCGGCGCGATGTCCCGCGTGCTGCGCCGCCCCCCGCGCGCGTTCACGGGCCCGGACGACTACGAGGCCGTGATGGGCCCGCTGTTCGCGTGGATCGATGCGGTCGCCCAGCAGGCGCCGACCAACGACACGCTCAACGGCCAGGTGACCGTCCGCGCCTGGCGCGCGCTGCGACCGGCGCGCGGACGTCGCAGCATCGCCAGCCGTGCCCTCTCAGTTGGCTTTCCCATCGCCGTGGCCGCCCTCAACGGCGCCGGCTTCGGCCCCCTGCGCTCGGACATCTCGCGCGCCGAGCTGCGCCGGGCCGGACTGCGTGCCATGGCCGCGGTCGCCGAGCGCCTCGACATCGGGGCGGCGCATGTCGTCTTCGGCCACACCCACCGCGCCGGGCCGCTGCCGCAGGACGCCTCGGCGGAGTGGACGGCGCCGACCGGCGCGCGCCTCGTGAACACCGGCTCGTGGAGCTTCGACGGGTGGTTCGTCGGGCCGACGGCGCGCGAGAGCAGCTACTGGCCGGGCGGCAGCGTCACCGTCGAGGACGAGGGGCCGCCGCGGCTGCTCCGCCTGCTCGACGATCGCACGCGCGAGCAGATCGCCCCGCCGCGCGAGCGCTCAGGCTGAGCCGATCGCCGAGGGGACGCTCACGCCGGGGCTGAAGCACGTCGCATGGCAGGTGACTCCCGGCCCGAGCTCGAGCTCGAGCACGGCCGCGCGGTGCCCCGCGTGCTCAACGATGAGGTAGGCCCCGGGGTGATCGACCTCGATCTCGCCTCCGTTGACGCGGATCGTGCCGCGGCCCCCGAGGACGGCCCACACGCTGCCCGCCTCGTACGGTCCGCTGTAGGCGCCGGGCTGATCCTCGGTCTGCGGGCTCAGCCGCACGCCGGGAGCGTCCTCGGGGCGCAGCGGCGGGAGCGCCTCGCCATCGATGCCGAGCAGTTCCTGGATCGCGCGCTCGGTCTCGTCGTAGGCGCCCTCGCCGTAGTGGTACTCGAACAGCATCCCCTGCGCGTCCCACAGGTAGCGGGCGGGCCAGCCGGCGTTGCCGTAGTCGCGCCACACCTCGAACTCGGGGTCGATGAGCACCGGGTAGGGGATCTGCAACCGCGCGACGGCGTCGCGCACGGCGTCGGTGTCCTCCGAGGGCGGGAAGCCCGGACAGTGCACGCCGACGACCTGCAGGCCCGACGGACCGTAGCGCTCATACCAGCGCTTGACGTAGGGGAGCGTGCGCAGCGAGCTCGGGCGGCAGAAGTCCCAGAACTCGAGCAGCACCGGGTGGCCCCGCTCGCGGTCCATCCGGACCCGCGGGACGTTCACCCACTTCAGGAACACCGGGAACTCCGGAGCATGGATGCGGTTCGGCGGGGCGCGCATCAGTCGGGGTCGGCGCTCGGGGCGTAGTGCCCGGGCCAGTCGCTGTAGGCGATGCGGTCGATCTTCGCGACCTCGCCCGGGCGGCTCCACTCGTTGGCGCCGAGGCGCGCGATCGGTCGCAGCCGCCGGACGTCGGGGCGCCCGTCGGTCAGCACCCCCTCGTCGATCGCGGCGTGCACGACGCGGCCGAAGACGACGGTCGCGTTCCCGAAGGACAGGGTCGCGTGGCGCAGGCACTCGAGCGCGACCGGGGAATCGGCGACCCGCGGCGGGCGCACGTGCCGGCTCGGCTCGCGGCGCACGCCGACGGCGTCGAATTCGCTGATCCCCGGCGGGAAGTTCGTGCCGGTCGCGTTGATCTGCTCGAACAGCGGCTCGGGCGTCACGTTGACGACGAACTCGCCGGTGGCCTCGATGTTGTTCAGCGAGTCCTTGCGTCCGACGGACGTGAACTGGATCACCGGCGGGTCAACGCAGGCCACGGTGAAGAACGAGTGCGGTGCGAGGTTCTCAACGCCCTCGGGCGAGATCGACGAGACCCAGGCGATCGGCCTCGGCACGATCACCGCGGTCAGCAACCCGTAGAAGGCGTGCGGTCCGAGGGTGGCAGGATCGAAGTCGGTTCGCACGGCCGGCTGCCGATCCGTGGCGGACGCCGCGATGGGCTCGATCAGCCGATCGAGCCGACCATCTCGAGCTGGATGAGGCGGTTCAGCTCGACGGCGTACTCCATCGGCAGCTCCTTCGTCACCGGCTCGATGAAGCCGTTGACGATCATGGCCGCCGCCTCGTCCTCGGTGAAGCCGCGCGAGCCCATGTAGAAGAGCTGGTCGTCGGAGATCCGCCCCACGGTCGCCTCGTGGGCCACGGTCACGTTCGGGTTCTGGATCTGGATGTCCGGCCAGGTGTCCGAGCGAGAGATCCCGTCCATCATCAGACCCGTCGCATTGCACGCGCGCCTTCGAGCCGGCCGAGTTGTGGCCCATCCGCACGAGGCCGCGGTAGCCCATGATCCCGCCGTCCTTGGAGATCGACTTGGCGAGGATGTTCGACGTCGTGTTCGGCGCGAGGTGCACGACCTTCGCTCCGGTGTCCTTGTGCACCCCGGCGCCGGCGACGCCGACGTTGAGGTGGTCGGCGCGCGCGCCCTCGCCAAGCAGGAACGAGCCCGGGTAGAGCATCACGTACTTCGCGCCCATCGAGCCACCGACCCACTCGACGGTGCCCTCGGCATCGACGACCGCGCGCTTGGTGTTGAGGTTGTAGACGTCCTTGGACCAGTTCTGCACGGTCGTGTAGCGGGCCTTGGCCCCCTCGTGCACGAAGATCTCGACGACCGCGGAGTGCATCGAGTTGACGCTGTAGGTCTGCGCCGTGCAGCCCTCGATGTAGTTCACGTCCGAGCCCTCGTCGGCGATGATGAGCGTGTGCTCGAAGGTGCCCTCGCCGGCGCCCTCCATGCGGAAGTAGGCCTGCAGGGGCAGGTCGACCTTGACGCCCTTGGGCACGTACAGGAACGAGCCGCCGGACCACACCGCGCCGTGCAGGGCCGAGAACTTGTTGTCCTGCGGCGGCACGCACTTGTTCATGAAGTACTTCTGCACGAGATCCGGGTACTCGGTGATGGCGGTGTCCATCGAGCAGAAGAGGATCCCGAGCTTGCGGTACTCCTCCTTGAGGCCCTCGTAGACGGGCTCCTGGCGCCAGACGCCGACGACGCCGGCGAGGTGCTCGCGCTCGGCCTGCGGGATCCCGAGATCCTCGTAGGTCTGCTTCATCTCCTCGGGGACGTCGTCCCAGCTGTTGAAGCGACCGGCGGTGGGCGGCGAGTAGAGCACCAGGTCGTCGAGGTTGAGGCCCGACAGGTCGACGCCCCACGTCGGCACCGGCTTGCGCTCGAAGATCTCCAGCGACTTCAGGCGCTTCTCGGCCATCCAGGCCGGCTCACCCTTGACCTTGGAGAGCTCCCGCACGACCTCGCGCGAGATGCCCTGGCGCGCGCGCAACTGGCCTTGGTCGTCCTCGACGATCGGGCTGGGCTTGGTGATCTTCGTGCGGTCTGCGGTCGCCATGGGGAGTCCTCGGTCTCAGTCGCCTGCGAATCCTGTGCTGGACAGTAGGAATTCTACCGGACCGACACCGGCGAAGGAGCCGAGCGGCGTGAGCTGACGCCGGACGGGGGCGCTCAGCTCGCCGCGCCGGCGGGCCAGCTCGTGTCGCCGCTCACGGCCTCGCGCACGACCTTCAGGTTCAGCAGTGCGCACTTTCTCCGCGTCGCGGAGATCGGGATCCCGAGCAGCTCGATCAGCCAGTCGGCGTCGAGGTCGGCGACGTCGTCGACCGGCATCCCGATGAGCTCGTCGGAGGCGATCGACGCCGCCGCCTGGGAGATCGCGCAACCGTGCCCGTGGAAGCGCAGGTCGCTGATGCGCCCGTCGGTCACCTGGATCTGCACGCCGATCTCGTCGCCGCAGAGCGGGTTCTTCGCGTGCGCCTCGAGGTCGTGCGGCTCGAGCTCGCCGAAGTTGCGAGGGCGCTTGTAGTGCTCGAGGATGTAGTCGCGGTAGAGGTCGTCCATCGTTCACTCGTTATAGGGCGAAGACCTCGCGGGCCCGATGCAGCGAGGCGACCAGCGCATCGACGTCGCCGGCAACGCTGTAGGGCCCGAAGCTGGCGCGGGCGGTCGCCGCGATGCCAAGGCACTGCATCAGCGGCTGCGCGCAGTGGTGGCCGGCGCGCACGCAGACGTTGTCGCGGTTGAGCAGCTCGGCGACGTCGTGCGGGTGGAGACCCTCGAGCGTGAACGAGATGACGCCGCCGCGATCCGGCGCCTCGCTCGGCCCGAGCACCTTCAGGCCGGGCACCGTCGGCAACTGGGCGAGCGCCTGCTCGGTGAGCGACTGCTCGTGGGTACGCACCGTGGCCATGCCAACGGCGGACAGGTAGTCGATCGCGACGCCGAGCCCGACCGCCTCGGCGATCATCGAGGTGCCGGCCTCGAACTTCCAGGGCAGCTCGTTCCAGGTCGAGCGCTCGCGCCCGACGGTGCCGATCATGTCCCCGCCGGTGAGGAACGGTCGCATCGCTTCGAGGATCTCCGGCCGCCCGTGGAGGACGCCGATCCCCGTCGGCCCGAGCGCCTTGTGACCGGTCCAGGCGTAGAAGTCGGCTCCAAGCGCGCCGACGTCGACCGGCAGTTGAGGGACGGCCTGGGAACCGTCGACCAGCGAGGTGGCGCCGGCGGCCCGCACGCGGGCGCAGATCTCGGCGACTGGATTGATCGTGCCGAGGGCGTTCGAGATGTGGGTGAAGGCGGCGAGCCTCACGTTGCCGCGGCTGAGCTCCTCATCGAGTTGATCGAGGGAGAGCGTCCCCGCCTCTGAGATCGTCAGGTAGCGCAGCTCGGCGCCGCGCTCCTCGCACAGCAGCTGCCAGGGGACGATGTTCGAGTGGTGCTCGAGCTCGGTGATGAGCACGGCGTCACCGGGGCCGACGTGCTCGCGCCCCCACGCGTAGGCCACGAGGTTGATCGCCTCGGTCGCGTTGCGGGTGAAGATCGTGCCCGGCACCGGCGCCCCGGTGAAGGCGGCGATCCGCTCGCGCGCGCCCTCGAACAGGTCGGTTGCCTCCTGGGCGAGCTGGTATACGGCGCGATGGATGTTCGCGTTGTGCCGACGGTAGTAGTCGTCGATCGACTCGATGACGCTCGCCGGCTTCTGGGAGGTGTTCGCCGAGTCGAGGTAGACGATCGGCCGGCCGTCGATGCGGCGGCCGAGGATCGGGAAGTCGCGGCGCAGGTCCAGTGCGGTGCTCGCGAGCGACGTCGAGGTGCTCATCGGCTCTGCGCGTAGGCCTCGATGTCGCTGCGGGCGCGCTCGAGCTTGGCGGCGATGCGCTCGCGCACGAGCTGCTCGAGGTGCTCGTCGTCGAGCTCGCCGATGAGCGGCTCGAAGAATCCCTCGACGATCACGCGGACGGCGGCGGACCGGTCCAGGCCGCGGCTCTGCATGTAGAAGATCGCGCTCTCGTCGAGCTCGCCGACGGTGCCGCCGTGCGAGGCCGAGACGTCGTCGGAGCTGACCAGCACCGAGGGGATGGCGTCGAGCTTCGCCTTCGGCGACAGCATCATCGTGTGGATCTGCAGGTAGGTGTGCGTCTGCTGAGCGCCGGGATCGATCTGGATGAGCCCCTCGAAGCTCGCGCGGCTCGCGCCGGTCGCTGCGCCGCGCCAGTGAACGTCTCCGCTCGACGGACCGGTCTCGTGCAGGTCGACGGCGAACTCGTCGAGGTGCTCGTCGCCCTCGGTGAAGAACAGCCCGCGGAAGGCCATGTCTCCGCCCGGCTCACAGATCGCGAGCTCGAGGTGCTGACGAGTCAGGTGCCCGCCGAGGATCGCCGGCAGCCAGTGGCAGTAGGCGTCGCGCCCCACGCCGACGAAGTGCGTCGAGACGTCGTGCACTGCGCCGGTTCCCCAGTCCTGGAAGTGGGCGAGGCGGCAGCGGGCGCCGTCCTGCAGGTAGAGCTCGAAGGCCCCGGCGTGCAGGGCCGAGCCCTCGAAATCCGGCGCGAGGTCGTACTCCTGCAGGCGGAACTCCGAGCCGCGGTCGCCGATCGCCAGCGTGTGCGCGTACTGGGCGGTGTTCGGCTCGTCGATCGCGTAGGCGATCGCGAACGGGTCCTCTACGACGACGCCGGGCGGTACGTACAGGAACGCGCCGCCGCTCCACAGCGCAGCGTTCGCCGCCTCGAGACGGTGGCCGTCGATCGTCAGGCGGCGCAGGTAGTAGCGCTCGAACAGCTCGCGATGCTCTCGGGCCGCCTCCTCGAGCGAGCAGAGGATGACGCCTCGCTGCGCAAGGTCGGCCAACAGCTCGGTGTGTACGACCGAGCCGCCGCGCTGCACGAGCAGACCGGCGGTGCGCTTGCCGGCCAGCGTCTCGGTGACGATCTCGGGGACCTGGCCGGCGGCGTGCTCGGGGACGTGCAGGGCATCGAGATCGAGGTCGCGCAGCGTCGTCGTCCAGAAGCCCGAGCGACGCCAGACCGGCAGCGTCTCGCTGTCGTAGATCGCGCGCGCGGCCTTGCGCAGCTCGGCGAGCGAGCGACCATCAGCGGCGCCCGCCCCGGCGAGCGCCCGGTTGAGCGTCGCCTCGCGATGGCGTCCGGGCTTCGGCGCGACGGAGTCGCCCGCCGGAGCCGGCGCGTTCGGGGTGACGGCCGTGTCGGGCATCGTCACGCCCCGGCGGCGCCGAGGGCGTCGGCTGCGCCGTGCTCCTGGCGGATCTGGTCGTAGCCTTCGCGCTCGAGGCGCTCGACGAGCTCGACGCCGCCTTCGAGGACGATCCGGCCGTCCAT
This sequence comes from uncultured Solirubrobacterales bacterium, assembly GCA_963819075.1. Taxonomy (GTDB): domain Bacteria; phylum Actinomycetota; class Thermoleophilia; order Solirubrobacterales; family Solirubrobacteraceae; genus CAVQBJ01. The sequence goes on along the minus strand of CAWFUP010000004.1, from coordinate 529,796 downwards.
GAGGATGTGCACGAACTGCGGCTGGACGTAGTGCAGGATGCGCTGGTAGTGGGTGATGATGAGCGCCCCGAGGCCCTGCTCATCGTGCAGGCGCTGGACGCCCTCGGCCACGACGCGCAGCGCGTCGATGTCCAGGCCGGAGTCTGTCTCGTCGAGGATCGCGATCACCGGCTGCAGCATCGCCATCTGCAGGATCTCCGCGCGCTTCTTCTCGCCGCCGGAGAACCCGTCGTTCAGATGGCGCGAGGTGAACGAGCGGTCGACGTCGAGCAGCTCGATCGCATGCTGCAGCTGGGTGCGGAACTCCTTGACCTGGATCGGCTCGTCGCGCTTGGCGTTGATCGCCATGCGCAGGAAGTTGGCCACGGACACGCCGGGGATCGACACGGGGTACTGGAAGGCGAGAAACAGGCCCGCCTTCGCGCGCTCGTGCGGCTCGGCCTCGGTGATGTCCTCGCCGAGGAACGTGATCGTGCCCTCGGTGATCTCGTACGCCGGATGGCCGAGCAACGTGTTGGCGAGGGTCGACTTACCTGACCCGTTCGGTCCCATCAGGGCGTGGATCTCGCCGCGGTTGATGTTCAGGTCGACGCCTCGGAGGATCTCGCGATCCTCGGTGCGGACGTGCAGGTTCGCGATCTCCAGGTCAGCCATTACGAAAGCTCCGCTCCGGTGGTCATGGGGTGGGGGGCGAGGGTGGGCAGGGGGCTGCTCGCGAGGGGGTTCCCGGCGGCGAGCAGATCGTCGAGCGTTGTCTCCTGCAGGGTGCGCACGATCGATGACTGCACGCGCGTCCACAGGAACTTCGTCGGACACGGCTGCCGCGGGCTCGACTCGCGTGAGCAGACGATGCTGCCGTCCGGGTCCTGGGAGATGCATTCGATCGGCGCGATCGAGCCCTCGAGGGCCTCGACGACTTCGGCCATGCTGATCTCGCGCGCCGGCCTGGCCAGCAGATAGCCGCCGCGAGAGCCGCGCCGGCTGTCGACGAGCCCGGCCTTGCGCAGGCGCGCGACGAGATGCTCCAGGTAGGCGAGCGGCAGGCCGTCGTGCTCGGCGATGTCGGCGAGCGGCACGGGATCGTCGCCCGGTCGGCGCGCGAGCTCGACCATGACGCGGACGCCGTACTCGGCCTTTGTGGAGAACATCATCGGCAAATACCTACCTGCTGGGTAGGTTATCAGCGGGTCACGGGCGAGTCGGCTAGGCCGGATGGGCTTGGAGCACGCGGATGTCGTGTGCGAGCGCCTCGGGCGTCAGCTCGGAGTCGGGGAAGCCGTCGCGCAGCCAGCCGCGCCGGTCGACGAGCATCACGTAGGCCGAATGGTTGGAGTTCTTGATGTTCGTGCCGGTCTCCGGCGCGATCCCGTAGGCCTTCCAGATCGGGGCCAGCTCCGCGCGCGTGCCGAGCAGGAACCTCATGCGGCCGGTCAGCGACTCCTTGAAGAGGAAGCGCTGGGCGTTGATCGGCGTGTCCTGCGCCGGGTCGACGCTGACGGCCAATGTGGGGATGCTCTCGCCGAGGTCGTCGAGCGCGCCGCGGATCTGCTGGGCCTCCACCGGGCAGGTGTTCTGGCAGGTCGAGTACATGAACGTGAGGATGACCACCTGGCCTCGGTAGTCGTCGAGCGACGCGCGGTGGCCGTCCTCATCGACGAGCGAGAAGTTGCGCGCCGGGATGTCGATCTGGCCCCCCTCCAGCCCGGACGACGGGGCGCCGGCGCTCGAGCTGCCGCTGCGTCCGAACACGACGGCGGCCGCGAGCCCCACGACGATGATCGCAAGCGCCGACGCGAGCGCAAGGCGGATTCGCGGATGCACGATCCAAAACGGTAACGCGCGGGCGCGGCGATCGGCCGGGGACGGCGGCTTCGTGACCCCTTCGAGCGCAGCCGCGCCGCGAGTACGCTTCGGCGATGGCTCGTGCCAGGGGTCAGACCGAGCGTGCCGCGGGAGGGCGGCGACTCCGCCGCGAGGAGCGCCTCGCATTGATCGCCTCGGCGTCGGCCGAGGTGTTCGCCGACCACGGTTACGTCGGCGCCTCGATGGAGATGATCGCCCAGCGCGCCGGGGTGACCGTGCCGGTGCTCTACGACTACTTCGAGTCCAAGTCGGCGATGTATCTGTCGCTGCTGGACAGCTGCGGGGCGGCCCTACTGGCGGCCGTCACGTCGGCGGTCGCCGCCGGAACGGATCCCGCGGAGCGTCTCCGTGTTGGCGTCGACGCGTTCTTCAGCTTTGTCGCCGGCGACCACTGTGCGTGGCGGATCCTCTTCCGCGATCCACCGGCCAATCCCGCGGTCGCCGAGGACTACGCGCGTCAACAGACGACGACGACCGCGGTGATCGCCGTTCTCATCGAGCGGGACCTCACCGGGCTGGCCGACGATCCTGAGCGCGCACAGGCCGCTCAGGTCTTCGCGGAGCTCTTGCGCAACGGTCTCAATGGTCTCGCCGCCTGGTGGCATGGCCACCCCGAGGTCCCACGCGAGCGGCTCGTGACGCTCGTGATGGAGACGTACTGGCACGGCCTCGAGCGGCTGAGCCACAGCACCCCGCCGTCCTAGCGGCGCCGCGCCACGCCAGGGCCTCGAGCGGCTCGGCCACGGCGCCGGTGCCGCCCGGTTGACATGCGCCTGACGGTTCGCCTAACCTAGCGCCCGCTAGGTTAGGCGTGGAAGGCGGACCCGCGGGAGGGACCATCGCCGCGCGGGAGCGACGAACCAGGGGGGTAGCGCCGATGACGCCGCCAAGCGCACCGCGAGCTCGGGCCATCGCGCGCCGATGGGCCGGGCCTCGCGGTGCGATTCCGTCGGGCCGGGCGCCGGCCGGGCGCTGGCCTCGCTGCCGCCGGCCCGCACCCTGGCTCGCATGAAACGCGTCGACCACCACCCAAGCGAGGTCCAGGCCGGCCAGGATCGGGACGCGCTGCAGCGGCGGCGCGTCCCATGCGACGAGCGCACCGACGGCGGCGACGCGCAGCCGTCCCGCGCGCCCCGCGAGGACCCGAACGAGCCCTCCGATCGAGCGCCGCAGAAGCGCCGACGCGGCCGTGTCTACGGGATGATCGTCCCGTAGAGTCCGACGCGCCGCTCACCACCACGCACGGCCGATAGAGCCACCGGCGCGGACGGCGGCGCCGGCGCTCGCATCGCTATACTTTCTGAAGTCGTCCCGAATCCCGACCAAGGTTTAGGAGTTTCCTCGATGAGCCCGTCGAGCGCGGAGCTGCTCCGCCAAGTGAAGAGCCAGATCGACGAGATCGATCCGTCGCAGGTGCACGAGCTGCTCGGCCACTCAGGCGGCAATGGCAACGGCAACGGCAAGGCCACTCCGGCCCCGGTGGTCATCGACGTGCGCGAGACCGACGAGTTCGGCACGGGTCACCTCCCGGGCGCACGCCACGTGCCGCGCGGCTATCTCGAGTCGCGCATCGAGGGGACGGTCCCCGATCGCGAGACGCCGATCGTTCTCTACTGCGCGTCCGGCAACCGCTCGGCCTATGCGGCGCGCACGCTCAGCGAGGACCTCGGCTACGAGCACGTGCAGTCGATGACCGGCGGCATCACGCTGTGGAAGGACCGCGGCTACGAGGTCGAGGTCCCGCGCACGCTCACCCCTGAGCAGCGCGACCGCTACTCACGTCACCTGCTGATGTCCGAGATCGGCGCGGACGGGCAGCAGAAGCTGCTCGACGCCAAGGTCCTGCTGCTCGGTGCCGGCGGACTCGGCTCGCCGACGGCGCTGTATCTGGCCGCCGCCGGCGTGGGCACGCTCGGGATCGTCGACGACGACGAGGTCGACCTCTCCAACCTGCAGCGCCAGGTCATCCACACGAACGCGCGCATCGGCATCCCGAAGGTCGACTCGGCCGAGGAGTCGATCCAGGCGCTCAACCCCGACGTGCACGTCGTCAAATACCAGACCCGCCTCGGCGCCGACAACATCATGGAGATCCTCGACGGCTGGGACATCGTCGTCGACGGCGTCGACAACTTCCCGACGCGCTATCTGCTCAACGACGCGTCCGTGCGTCTGCAGGTTCCCGTCGTGTCGGCGTCGATCCTCGGCTTCGACGGACAGCTGTCGGTGTTCAAGCCCTACGACGGTCCGTGCTACCGCTGCCTGTTCCCGCAGCCACCTCCGGCCGAGCTCGCGCCGTCGTGCGGAGCGAACGGGGTCCTCGGCGTGCTCCCCGGAACGATGGGCCTGTTGCAGGCCACCGAGGTGGTCAAGCTCATCCTCGGCATCGGCGAGCCGGCGATCGGGCGGCTGCTGCTGTACGACGCGCTCGGGGCGACCCTCACCGAGGTGAAGGTGCGCCGCGATCCCGACTGCCCGATCTGCTCGCGGCCGCCCGACTCCATCTCCGACGAGGAGATGGGCGTGTTCCCCGACTACGAGGCGTTCTGCGCGGCCGCCGGGTAGCCTGCCCTCGCACCGCCGGTCAACGAGCACGTCCACCCGCGAACCGAAGGTTTCCATGGCGACCATCAAGATCCCCCCTGTCCTGCGCGCGTCCGTCGGTGGCGAGCGGGAGGTCGAGGCCGCCGGTGCGAGCGTCGGCGCCGTTCTGCAGCAGCTCGCGTCGGCGCATCCGGCGACCGAGGGGCAGCTCTTCGGAGCTGACGGCGAGCTGAACCGCTACGTCAACGTCTATCTCAACGACGAGGACGTGCGCGTGCTCGACGGCCTCGAGACGGCGGTCGGCGAGGCCGACACGCTGGTGATCCTGCCGGCCATGGCCGGCGGGCGCTGACAACTGACACCCCTGTCGGTTAGCTTCCCGGGTGTGACCGGGCCGGCCGCAGACGTGCGCGACGACGGGTACTTCCCCCCGGGGGAGTCGGTACTGCGGCGTGTGCACTCCGAGCGCGCGGTCGGCCTCTTCTACGGCCAGCGGGCGCTGGCGATCGGCGCGCTCAGCCCGCTCAACTTCGTCGGCACGAGCCTGCACACCGACGCGCGCGAGATGCCCTTCAAGCGTCTCGCCCGCACGGCACGGATGTTCGAGACGGTCTTCTTCGGCACCCGCGCGCAGGCCGACCGAGTGCTCGACGCGGTTGCTCGCATGCACGATCGCGTCAACGGAGTGCTGCCCGAGGCCGTCGGCCCCTTCGAGGCCGGGACCCCGTACTCGGCGACCGATCCGGGCCTGATGCTGTGGACGATCGCGGTCATGGTCGACTCCGCCGAGTGCTTCTACGAGCTGTTCGTGCGTCTGCTGAGCCCCGTCGAGCGTGAGGGCTTGTGGTGCGACTACGTCCGCTTCGGGGAGCTGTTCGGCCTATCGACGCCGGAGATGCCCCCTACCTACGACGCCTTCCGCGACTACTTCGAGCGCCGCCTGGCCGGCGCCGCGATGCATCTCACGGACGAGGCGCGCGCAATCGGCTACGCGACCGCGTTTCAGATTCCGATGCCCTGGCACGCCCAGCCGAACAAGCGCGTGCACGACCTCGTGATGCTCGGGAGCCTGCCGCCCCGCGTGCGCGAGCTCTACGGGCTCTCCTGGAGCGGACGCCAGCGGGCCGCCTTCGAGGCCACCGTCACGCTGCTGCGCGCCGCCCGGCCGGTGGTGCCGGCGCGCGTGCTGCGCGGCTCGAACACGCGCTCGTTCGAGATGGTGGCGGCGACCGAGCGCCGGCGGATCGAGCGTGGGCGCCCGACGCCGCAGCTCGCCTAGCCCGGCTCGCGCGCTCGCGCCGTCAGGCGGTGGTCGCCGCTGCGGCCGTCGGCGCCGCGTCCGCGTCGGCGCCAGCCGGCGGGATGTGCGACATCGCGTGCTCGGCGAGCGCGGTGATCGACAGGCTCGGGTTGACGCCTGGGTTCGCTGGCATCGCCGCCCCGTCGCAGACGAGCAGGTTCTCGTATCCGAACACGCGCTGTTGGCGATCGACGACGCCGTGCTCGGCGTCGGCGGCGATGACGGCTCCGCCGAGGATGTGCGCCGTCGAGGCGACGTTGAACAGCGCCTCGCCGGTCGAGCTCTGCGGAATCCCGCCGGTGCGCTTGGCGAACCACACCGCGGCGTGGTTGGCCGCGGGGATGAAGGCTTCGATCGGGCGCTCGGGGTCCTGCTTGGTCTGCAGGCGCAGGCCGCCGCCGGGCAGGCGCACCGGCCGCAGCGCGATCGCGTTGTCGAGCGTCTGCATGACGAGCAGGATGATCGTGCGACGCGACCAACCGCGCGGGTCGAGCAGCCGCAGGAATCGCAGCGGGTGGCGGGCGATCGCCGCCAGCAGCTTGAGCGGGCGCGTCGTGCGCGTGCCCTGGCCGACGAGCATCGTGTACATCGACTGGATCGCCCCGCCGGCATGGCCGTACACGCACGTCTCGATGTGCGTGTCGGCGTCGGGATAGATGCTCGAGGTGATCGCGACCCGCTTGGTCAGGTCGTCGGGGTAGTCTCGCGGCACCGTCACGGCGAGGATCGCCTCGCTGTTGGTGCGCACGAGCTCGCCGAGTCGCTTGGACACCCGGGGCAGCGATCCGCCGAGACGGCAGCGTTGCAGCAGCCGGTTGGTGCCGAGCGCGCCGGCGGCGATGATCACGCCGCGCGCGGTGAGCTCACGCCGGCGCTTGCGCAGCCAGGCACCCGGGCGCTCGGTGACCACGCGGTAACCATCGCTGCCGTCGGCGCTGCCGAGCGGGCGGATGTCGACGACCTCGCGCTCAGGGAGGACCTCGGCGCCCTGCTGCTCTGCGAACCACAGATAATTCTTGACCAGGGTGTTCTTCGCGCCGTGGGGGCAGCCGACCATGCAACGGCCGCATCGCATGCAGCCGGTTCGCGCCGGTCCGGCGCCTCCGAAGTACGGGTCGGGCACGGTGACGCCGGGCGGCCCGAGGAAGACGCCGACCCGCGTCTTGGAGTACGTGTCGCCGACGCCGAGGTCCTCGCCGAGCTCGCGCAACAGCTGGTCGGCGGGGTCGTCCTCGTCGTAGTCGGTGACACCGAGCATCCGCTCGGCCTCGGCGTAGTGAGGGGACAGCGTCGCCTGCCAGTCCTCGTCGAGGGCCGACCACTGCGGGTCGTCGAAGAAGCGCCGCGGGGGGACGTAAAGGGTATTGGCGTAGCCGAGGCTTCCGCCGCCGACACCGCTGCCGCTGACGACGGTGACGTCCCTAAAGGCGCTCACGCGGAAGATGCCGTGTAGACCGAGTCTGGGCGCCCAGAAGTAGCGGCGCACGTCCCACGTGGACCTCGGCAGGTCCGTGTCGGCGAAGCGCCTGCCGCATTCGAGCACACCGACCCGGTAGCCCTTCTCGGTGAGGCGCAGCGCCGATACGCTGCCGCCGAAGCCCGAGCCGATGACCAGCCAGTCGTAGTCGAAGTCGCTGCTGTCGCTGCGGGTCAACTAAAGAATCCTGACGTGGCCGTCACTCTTGCGGGCGACCATCCTAGCCGCTTCGCGGATGCCGCCCGTCAATCGTTGTCCGGACATCGATCCCAACGCTATCCTTCGGGGCACGCCATGGCTTCCGCCCGCCTGGAGAACAAACCCTGCGGGGGCCGCTACGGCGACCTGGTGCAGTCGATCGGTAACACGCCGCTGATCGAGTGTCAGCGACTGTCGCCGAAGCCCGGAGTGCGGATCTGGGCGAAGCTCGAGTCGCGCAACCCGACCGGATCGGTCAAGGACCGCGTGGCCCGCGCCCTCATCGAGGACGCCGAGCAGAAGGGCGCGATCGGGCCCGGGCAGACGATCCTCGAGCCGACGTCGGGCAACACCGGGATCTCGCTGGCCATGATCTGCAGCCGCAAGGGCTACCCGCTCAAGGTGGTCATGCCCGAAAATGTGACCCCCGAGCGCACGCAGCTGCTGAAGATGTACGGGGCGGAGATCGTCTACTCCGAGGGCTCCAAGGGATCCAACGGCGCCGTCGAGCTGGCGCTGCAGATGGCCGCGGGCGATCCGAGCTACTACATGCCCTACCAGTACGGCAACGAGGCCAACCCGCTCGCGCACTACAACGGAACGGCGCTCGAGATCCTCGAGGAGCTCGACGACGTGGCCGCGTTCGTGGCGGGGCTCGGTACCGGCGGCACGCTGATGGGTAACGGGCGGCGACTGAAGGAGACGTTCGGCGCCGCCGTGAAGATCGTCGCCGCCGAGCCGATGCAGGGCGAGCCGGTCCAGGGGCTGCGCTCGCTCGACGACGGGTTCATCCCGCCGATCATCGACCTGTCGCTGCTCGATCGTAAGATCTTCGTCACCAACCACGACGCGATCGTCTGGACGCGCAGGCTGCTCGACGAGGAGGGCATCTTCGCCGGCGTCTCCAGCGGCGCGATCGCCCGCGTCGCCGTTCGCATCGCCGGGGAGCTCGACGAGGGCAACGTCGTGTTCCTCGTCGCCGACGATGGCTGGAAGTACCTGTCGAGCGGTATCTACACGCTGCCGGTCGACGAGATCGAGAACCTGGATTCCACCGTCTGGTGGTGACCGTCGCGCTCGCGCGCGGCCGTTCGGGCGTGCGCTAGCCTCGCCACCATGATCATCGACTCCTCCCTCTGGCAAGCCATCGTCGATCACGCCCTCGTGGAGGCGCCGAACGAGTGCTGCGGCCTCATCGCCGCGCGCGACGGTCGCGCGGTGAGCGTGCATCGCGCGACGAATGTCGCCGCGAGCCCGCTGCGCTACGAGATCGACGGGCTCGAGCAGCTGCGCATCCAGACCGAGATCGAGGACGCCGGTCTCGATCTCGGGGCGATCTACCATTCGCACACCCGCAGCGAGCCGTATCCGTCGCAGACCGACATCAACCTCGCCTTCTATCCCGACTCGCTGTACGTGATCGTCGGCGTAGCCGGCGACGAGCCCCAGGTGCGCGCGTTTCGGATCGTCGACTCGAGGGTCCAGGAGGTCGCGCTCGAGGTGGCGTGAGGGACCGTGAAGGCGACCGAGCCGCTTGTCTGCCCCCGCTGCGCGACGACGCATCCGCTCGAGGATCGCTTCTGCCGCGACTGCGGCATGCCGCTCGTCTATCACGGCACGCTCGGCGTCGACGCCGTGGTCAGCGAGCGTCAGGCTCGCGCCCGCAAGGTCAAGCCGCAATATGGAGAGGGCGAGCTCGTGAAGGTCGCGCAAGGACGCAACCAGGCCGAGGCGGAGTTCATCCAGGGGCTCCTGCTCGAGGAGGGCGTTCCGAGCCTGCTCCGCCGCGCGGCCGGTTTCGACGTGCCGGACTTCCTCGCCGTCGGGCCGCGGGACGTCCTCGTCCCTGAGGCGGGCGTGGCGGCGGCGCGCGAAGTGCTGCTCGAGAGCGAGATCGTCAGCCGGGAGCCGGCGGTCGCGGCCGCCCGGGCTCCCGTCCGCGTGGTCGCCGGCGTGCTGGCCGCCTGCGCGATCGTGCCCGTGATCGCCCTGTTGGTCTGGGCGCTCGTCTCCTGACCACCGCCGCGGTCAGGGCTCGGCGATGCGCGCGAGATGCGCGCGCCACACCGCCTCGCTCTCGGTCAGCGGACGGCCGGAGAAGGCATGGCGCAGCGCCTCCCTCGCGCCGCCGCGCGGCAGCGACATGGCCAGTTCGACGGCCGCGGCCTCGCCACGTTCGGCGGCGAGCAGGTCCAGGACGCTGCCTCCGAGCAGCCACGCGTCGGCCGTGGTCGGCGGGAAGCGCGGCGAGCGGCCCTCGCGCAGCCGGCGGGCGATCGCTGGGCGGGCGTAGACCGTCTGACCGGAGAAGTACTGGCCGGCGCCGGCGACGAGCCACGCCCACCGGACGTAGGCCGCGAATCGCCCCGGCGTGAACGGCGGCGGCAGGCGTGGGTTGTTCCGCGCGACGACGAGCTGCGCATAGAGGGCGGCGGGGGTCAGCATGAGCATCTCGCGCGAGCCGCGCACGTTGGAGGCTCGCTCGGCGAGCAGTCGCGGCGCGAGCACATGAACCTCCCGCGAAGAGATCCAGCCCGCGAGATAGCGTCGGGCCGCCGGCGCGGTCAGCAGCCACACGATCGGCAGCGGCGGTTGGGCGAGGGCGACCTGGGTGACCGAGGAGTGCAGGACGACTGCGACCTCGCCCGGCAGCACGGGGAAGGCATCGGCGAGGCGCTCCCGCGTGCCCTCGAGCAGCTCGAGCACCGAGACCGCGTCCTCGGCGTCGCGTTCCTCGTGGCGTGCCGAGAACGACGGCGAGGCCGTCTCGACCCAGCTCATGAGAAGCCGGGGCTGCGCTCAGGCGAGGACGGGCTGCCCGGCCTCGCGCGTGATCGCCTCGATCGCCTCGGCGGCACGCTCGAACTCGTCGTCGGAGAGGACGGGCGTCCCCTCGAAGGGAAGGTCGCGCTGCAGCTCGAGCCACGAGCGGCAGCCGAGGTACTCCTCGCGGACCTTCACCGTCACCGGTCGCGGGATGCGGTACGTGCGGAGCAGCAGCACGTGCAGCGGGTGCCGGCGCTTCCAGGCGAGGCGCTTCTCGGCGTAGTCGGGCGTCCACACGTAGAACGGGGACAGCGCGTCGACGGCACGCGGGTCGCTGATCGTGAAGTGGCCGGCCACCTCGGCCCAGGCGCGGATGCGCACGCGCTCCGGCTGTTCGATGCCGCCGTCGGCGCTGATGGCGCGGGGGTGCGGCTCACCCTCGGGCCAGACGCCCTCCTCGAGGGCGCGACGCAGCTCGGGCTGATGGGACTCGCGCACGAGGTCGTTGCGCTGGTGATCGAACGTCGGATACAGAAAAAATCGATCGTGCTCGACCGCGAAGTGCTTGTCGGTCTCACGGATGCCACCCTTGCGCAGGGTGACGAGCTGCTCGCCCTCGGCGAGCGCACGGACGGTGACCGCCCATTCCTTGAAAGCAATTGGCATAGGAGAACTGCGGGGAGGGGCCTAGAACGAGACGCTCCCGCGGCGGTGTCCACGGAGCGGACAGCACATCGGGAACGAGCAGTAGGATACGTAAACAGGCTGAAAATCCCAAATCGCCTGCAAATATCCGCGGTTTCCCGATACGCGGATAGGGATTACACCGTTTCGCCGGGTTCCGATGTCCCGGCGGGGCCCGCCGCCTCCGCTGCCTCGATGATGGCGGCGAAATCGGCCGCTCCCAGGCCGCGCGCCACCGTGGCCCGGAGCATATCGCGCGCATGAGAAGCGGCGGCGAACGGGACGCCGAGCGCTGCGCCGACCTCGAGGCAGAGGGCCACGTCCTTGAGCATGTGCTCGGTCTTGAAGAGCGTGGAGAAGTCGTGGCGGCGCATCGGGTCGGCCTTCAGGCGCAACATCGTCGAATCGCCGGAGCCGGCGCCGGCCACCTCGACGAGCGCGTCGAGGTCGACGCCCGCGGCGCGCCCGAGCACGAGCGCCTCCGCGAGGGCGCTCGCGTTCGCGGCGGCGAGCGCGTTGTTGATCAGCTTGACCGTCTCGCCCTGCCCCAGCGCCCCGACGTGCACGATGAGCGAGCCCATCGCGTCGAGGAGCGGGCGGGCGCGCGCGACATCGTCGTCGGCGCCACCGGCCATGATCGTCAGGGTGCCGTCCTCGGCGCGTGGCGAGGACCCGGTGACCGGCGCGTCCACGAAGGCGATCCCGCGCTCGCGGAGCGCGGTCCCGATCTCCCGGGTCTGGCGCGGCGCGATCGTCGACATGTCGACGCACAGCGCACCTGGGCTCGCGCCCTCGATCACGCCGCTCGGACCGAGCAGGATCGAGCGCACCTGATCGCCGTCGACGACCATGCTGATGACGATGTCGCTCTCCCGGGCGACGGCGGCGGGGGTGTCGCCAACGGTGGCTCCGTGCTCGTCTGCCCAGCGCTCGGCCTTGCCGGGGGTGTGCGTCCACACGGTCAGCGGGAACCCCGCGCGCGCGACGTTGGCGGCCATTCGCGAGCCCATGATCCCAAGGCCGAGGAACCCGACTCGCTCAGGGCGCGCCATGGCCACCCCCTCCCGGGGTCTCGATGCGGATCCGCTCACCGGCGCGGAGCGTACCGCTCTGCTTGCCGGCCAGCTCCCGCGTCGTCTCGCCGTCGCGCTCGACGAGCAGATTGCGTCCCCGAGCGCCTGCCGATCCCCCCGCCGCGCCGGGGGGCGGATGGCGGCGGCGCTCGGTGATGAGCGAGTACTGCATGGCGGTGAGCGCCTCGGTTTCGCGGATCACGCCCTCGCCGCCGCGGTGACGTCCCGCGCCGCCCGAGCCGCGGCGGATCGCGTACGTGCCCACCCGCAGCGGGAAATCGCGCTCGAGCGCCTCGACCGGCGTGTTGAGCGTGTTCGACATGGCGACGTGCACGGCGCTCGGGCCGTCTGCCTCAGGGCAGGCGCCCTGCCCGCCGCCGAGCGTCTCGTAGTAGGAGAAGCGCTCGTTGCCGAGCGTCAGGTTGTTCATGGTCCCCTGGCCGAGCGCGCACCCGAACGCCGCGAGCACGAGGTCGGCCACGCGGGAGGAGGTCTCGACGTTGCCGGCGGCGACGGCGGCGCCGGGCCGGGCGTTGAGCAGGCAGCCGATCGGCGCGATCACGCGCAGCGGGCGGTAGGCGCCCGAGCTCGGCGGGATGTCGGGATCGGTGAGGACCCGCACCGCGAAGTAGCAGGCTGACAGCGTCACGGCGAGCGGGCAGTTGAGGTTGCCGGGGTGCTGCGGGGCGCTGCCGGTGAAGTCGAGCTCGAGCTCGTCGCCGGCCACGCGGGCGCGCAGGCGCAGGACGAGGTCGCCTTCGATCGCCTCCAGCACATCCTCGGCGCCGCGCTCGCCATCCGCGAGCGCGAGCAGGCATGCGCGGGTGCGCCGCTCGGCGTAGTCGAGCACCTCGCCGATGGCTGCGCGCAGGCGAGGCATGCCGAGGCGCCGCGCGATCTCGGAGAGGCGGAGCGCGCCGATGCGGTTCGCGGCGAGCTGGGCGCGCAGGTCGGCCCGGCGCTCGGCGGGCTGACGCATCGCCGCGGTGATCTCCGACATCGCCGGCTCGTCGAGTACCCGTGGAGCGATCACGACGCCCTCCTCGGCGAGCGTGTGGCTGTCGGCCGGCATCGAGCCGGGCAGGGCGCCGCCGACGTCGGCGTGGTGCGCGCGGCTGGCGGCGAAGCCGAGCAGCTCACCGCCGGCTTCGGTCTCGAACGCCGGCGTGATCACGGTGATATCGGGCAGGTGGGTGCCGCCGGAGAACGGGTCGTTGAGAATCCACGATCGTCCCGGCAGGTGGTCGCGGTCGCGCACGGCGGCCACGGCGGCGGGCATCGCGCCGAGGTGCACCGGGATGTGCTCCGCCTGCATCACCATCTCCCCGGCGGCGTTGAAGAGGGCGGTCGACGCGTCCTGGCGCTCCTTGATGTTCGCCGAGTGGGCCGAGCGGATGAGCACCGCGCCCATCTCCTGGCAGGCGGCGCGCAACGCGCCGGTCGTGACCTGCAGCTCGATCGGGTCGAGCGCGGTCACCGCGCCGGCTCCAGGGTGACGTTCCCGTGGTCGTCGACCTCGCCCGTCCAGCCCGGGGCGACGGCGAGCGTCGACTCGGGCAGCGCCCAGATCGCCGGACCGTCCAGGCGCGTACCGGGTGCGAGCTCGCCCCGCCAGAGCGGTGCCGGCCGCGCGATCCCGTCGAACACCGCCTCGTGGGCGGCCGGCTTGGCCGCCGCCGCGTTCGAGGCGCCGAGCGCGAGCGTCGGCGCCTCGCCCCACACCGACACGCGCACGGTGACGAGCTCGACCACGGCCTCGGGGTCGTCGTAGCCGTAGCGCTCGTGGTGGGCGGCGGCGAAGGCGGCGCGCAACTCGCCCGGCGCGGGGTCGTCCGAACCCTCGACGCTCAGCTCGAAGGACTGCCCCGCGTAGCGCAGCTCGTAGCCCACTCGCACGCGCGCCGGCTCGTCCGCCACGCCGGCGCTCGCCTCGCGCGTGAGCGCGGCGATGAGCTCGTGCAGGTGCGCGCCCGACAGCGCGTCGTCGCGCCACAGCACGGTTCGCGCCGCGTCCCAGCGCGGCGCGGCGGCGGCGAGTCCGAGCGCGGACAGCACGCCGCTCGCGCGGGGGCAGAGGATGCGGCGGATTCCGAGCTGCTCGGCCAGCGACGTCGCGTGCAGCGGTCCGGCACCACCGAACGGCATGAGCGTGAACCGCCGCGGGTCGACGCCGCGCTGCACGGTCGCGACGCGCAGGGCGCCGAGCATCTCGGCGTTGGCGACGGCGACGATGCCGGCGGCGCAGGCCAGTGCGTCGAGGCCGAGCTCGTTCGCGAGTCGCTCGATCGCCGCACGGGCCGCACCGGCGTCGAGCGCCACCCCGCCAGCGAGGGCACCATCGCTCGGCAGGTAGCCGAGCAGCACGTTGGCGTCGGTGACGGTCGCCCGCTCGCCTCCCCGTCCGTAACAGGCGGGCCCGGGCTCGGCGCCCGCCGACTGCGGACCGACGCGCAGCGCGCCGCCCGGGTCGCGCCACGCGATCGAGCCGCCGCCGGCGCCGACGGTGTGGATGTCGAGCATCGGCAGCGCGAGCGGCCGTCCGCCGATGCGCCGGGCCGCCGTCTCGCCGACCGAGCCCGCCTCGATCACGCATACGTCGCACGAGGTGCCGCCCATGTCGAAGCAGAGCACATCGTGCTCGCCCACCTCGGCGGCGAGCAGCCGAGCGCCGCCGACGCCTCCGGCCGGACCGGAGAGCACGGTGAGCGCGGCGTGACCGGCGGCCAGCTCGGCGCTCGTCGCCCCGCCGGACGACTGCATGATCTCGACGGCGGGCAGGCCGTCGGCGCGCGCTCGCCGCTCGAGCTCGCGCAGGTAGTCGCGCAGCAGCGGCGAGAGCGCGGCGTCGACCTCGGTCGTCGCGGCGCGCTCGAACTCGCGGAACGTGCCGACGACGTCGTGGCTGAGCGAGACGTGCACCCCCGGCAGGCGCTCGGCGAGCAGGCGCCCGAGCACGAGCTCGTGCTCGGGGTGCGCGTAGGAGTGCAGCAGCACGACCGCGACCGCCTCGGGCGCGTGGGCCGCCGCGGCGGTGACGACCTCTGCGGCCCCGCTGGCCGACAGCGCGCGGATCGGGCCCTCGGGTCCGCAGCGCTCCGGCGCGCCAACGCGTCGCTCGCGGGGCACGAGCGGATCCGGCGCCGCCTCGCACAGGCGGTACAGGCTCGGGCGGGCCTGGCGGCCGAGCTCCACCACGTCCTCGAAGCCCGCGCTGGCGATCAGCACCGTGCGCGCGCCGGTGCCTTCGAGGAGCGCGTTCGTGGCCACCGTCATCCCGTGGACGAAGCGGCTGACCGCGCTCGCCGGCACCCCGGCCCGCGCGAGTACCGCGGTGCTCGCCGCGAGCACCGAGCGCGCCTGATCGCCGGGAGTCGACGGCAGCTTCGCCGTCGCGATCGCCCGCGGCGTAACGAGCACCGCGTCGGTGAAGGTGCCCCCGACATCGACTCCCAGCAGCATGCGGGCGGGACGCTAATGCCTCGTCCGGCGTGGCGCGGCGTCGCCGGGACGGCCGGTGGTGGACGCGGCACGCACGGAGGGATGCGACCGCGTCCACCGGTGGCCACGGGCCCGCCGAGGGGGTCGGGATCTAGGCGGGACCGGCTGGCGTCTAGGCCGCCACGAGTTGCTCCTCGTGCTCGGTCTCGGCCAGGTGCTGATGCGATGGGCAGTAGCCGTTGCGGGGCAGCGGCGTCCGCCGGCAAGGGGTGCCCTTGCGCGTCGTCGCTCGACATTGCGCCGGTTCACCGCTCACATCGTGATACGCGAACGGGTGATCGGTCAGGAACCGGCGTGCATAGCCGAGATACAGGTCCGCGACCTGCAGCACACGCTGCTGCTCGGTCATCGGGAAGTACGTCCGGATGTCGGCGAACAGCGTCTGCGCAGGTCGCGCGAACGTGTACTTGTCCTGCGCGAGTCGCGCGATCGCGGACTCGCAGGCGTGTAATACCGCCATGTGGTCGTCAACGTCGCTGCCGACTCGCCGTGGGGCGATGTGCGGCGCGAGCTCCCGGTACATGGCGCGGCTGAATTGGTACATGGCAAACAACCCTCCGTCACCTTCCGTGTCGTGACACATCCCTTACCCAGCCACGTGGCGCAATACACGGACATCGGTCTCTGAAGGTGAGCAACGCACCGATTGTTGAGTTGGCGTTAAGCGGGGAGGGGCGCGTTCAGCGCCAGTGCTCCCAGTGCAGCGCCCCGTCGGCCGTCACGACGCCATGACGGTGGTCGAGTCCCGGATCACGCTCGTGAAAGTCGGTGCGCATGTGTGCGCCACGGGTCTCCTCGCGGGCCAGCGCCGACGCGGCAATGAGGCGGGCGAGCGGGTAGGGATCGTCCAGCAGCGCGAGCAGCCCCGCGGCGTCGCGCTCGAGGCCGGCGTCGCGCCACAGCGCGGCGCGCGTATCGGGCCCCGGCGCCGGCAGGGGCGGCGCGGCAGCGAGCTCCTCGAGCTCCGTCGCACTCGCCGGAGCGACGGGTGCGTCGGCGAGCGCGCGATGCGCCGCGCGCCAGCCGAACACGAAGCACTCGCTGAGCGAGTTGGAGGCGAGCCGGTTGGCGCCGTGCAACCCGGTGCAGGCGCTCTCGCCGACGGCGTACAGGCCGCCGACGGTCGAGCGCCCGTTCAGGTCGGTGACGATCCCGCCCATCATGTAGTGCGCGGCCGGAGCCACCGGTACGAGCTCTCGCGTCGCGTCGACGCCGGCCTCGCGCAGGGACAGGAAGACGTTCGGGAAGCTCGCCTCGTCGATGGCCCGCATGTCGAGGCCCACCGACCGCGCGCCGGTCTCGGCGAGCTTCGCCCAGATCGCCCGCGCGACCTCGTCGCGCGGGGCGAGCTCGTCGACGAACCGCTCACCGGAGGCGTCGTGCAGCGTTGCACCTTCGCCGCGGATCGCCTCGGTGATGAGGAACCCCTCCCGGCCCGGCACGTCGATGACCGCCGTCGGATGAAACTGGGCGAACTCGAGGTCGGCGAGTGACGCGCCCGCCGCGTGGGCGAGGAGCAGCCCGGACCCGAGTGAGCCGGGGGGATTCGTCGTGCGGGCCCAGAGAGCCGCCGTGCCTCCGGTGCAAAGGATCACCGCGCGCGCGTCGATGATGCGACCGTCCTCGCAGGCGAG
This sequence comes from uncultured Solirubrobacterales bacterium, assembly GCA_963819075.1. Lineage (GTDB taxonomy): Bacteria > Actinomycetota > Thermoleophilia > Solirubrobacterales > Solirubrobacteraceae > CAVQBJ01. The sequence goes on along the minus strand of CAWFUP010000004.1, from coordinate 512,759 downwards.
CCCGCGACAGACGCCGTCGGTCAGCCACAGCGCGCGGGCGCGCGCGCCCTCCATGACCACGATCCCCGGCTCCTCGACGGCGAGCGCGGACAGCTGGCGCACGACGCGCCGGCCCGTCGCGCTGCCGCCCGCGTGCACGACTCGGCGCACCGAGTGTCCACCTTCGAGGCCGAGCGCGAGCCGTCCGAGCCGGTCGGCGTCGAAGCTGACGCCGAGCGCCTGCAGGTCGCGCACGCGTTCCGGCGCCTCGGCCACGAACACCTGGGCCGCCGACCGGCGCACGGCTGCGCGTCCGGCGCGCAGCGTGTCGGCGAGGTGCTGCTCGGGGCTGTCGTCGGTCCCGAGCGCCGCGGCCAGGCCGCCCTGGGCCCAATAGCTCGCGGTCTGGGCGAGCGGCGTGGAGGATACGAGCGCGACGCGGGCCCCGGCGCGGGCCGCGCTGAGGGCCGTGTAGAGCCCGGCGCCCCCGGCGCCGACGACGGCGATGTCGGCGCGGACGAGCGGCTCGTCGACCTCGGTGCGGTGCGGACCGGCCGGCGCTCCCATTGCCCGGGTACGGTATCCGGATGGGCCGCCCGGTCTACCTGAGCCACCCGTCCTCGCTGCAGCACGACACCGGCCCTCACCCCGAGAACGCGGCCCGGATCACCGCGATCGAGGAGGCGATGGCGGCCCGCGACTGGCTCGGCTTCGAGCGGGTGCTCTCCGAGCCGGCCGCCGTCGATCAGATCACGGCGGTGCACGGAGCTCGGCTCGTCGAGGAGATCCGCGAGGCGAGCGCGTCGGGGGGCGCCATCATCGACGCGGACACGATGGTCAGCGAGGGCTCGTGGAGGGCCGCCCTGCACGCCGCCGGCGGTGCCTGTCAGCTCGTCGACCGTCTGCTGGCGCGTGAGGCGCCAACCGGCTTCAGCGGCCACCGGCCGCCCGGGCACCACGCCGAGCGCAACCAGTCGATGGGCTTCTGCCTGTTCAACAACGTGGCGGTGGCCGCGGCGCACGCCCAGCGCGCTCACGGGTGCCCGCGCGTGCTCATCCTCGATTGGGACGTGCACCACGGCAACGGCACGAACGACATCTTCCACACGACGTCCGCGGTCTGTTACGTCTCGATCCACCAATCGCCGCTGTATCCGGGCACCGGCTCCGCCGCCGACACCGGATCGGGCGAGGGCAAGGGCTACACCGTCAACCTTCCGGTCCCGCCCGGGTCCGGTGACGACTGCTTCGTGTCGCTCGTCGAGCACGTCGTCGCGCCCGCTCGTCGGTGGGTACGCTCCGAATCTCGTGCTCATCTCGGCGGGATTCGACGCGCACGCCGACGATCCCCTCGCCGACTGCCGCGTCAGTGACGGCGGCTATGCGGCGATGGCGGCCTCGATGCGTCACGCCGCGGCCGGCGTCGGCGCTCCGATCGGCGTCGTGCTCGAGGGCGGCTACGCGCTCGGGGCGCTGGCCAGGAGCACGGTGGTGACGCTGGACGCGCTCGCGGCCGTGGTGGCACCGCCGGTGCCCGAGGTGCCGGTCCACGCTCGCGCGCAGGAGGCGCTCGGCCGGTTGTCCGAGCGCTGGGACCTCGGCTGAATGCCTTGCCGTTGGGGGGTGTTCGTCGTTGGTGTGGCTATGCGGTGCCTAATGACGAACACCCCCTCAACGGGAGGCGCGAGCGCCGCCCTCAGTGCACGGTCGTCCCGGTCGCCGGAGCCGAGGTTCCGCCGGTGGCCGGAGCGCTCGGCGCTCCCGCCGCGGGCGGCGTCGTGCCCGGCACCGTGATCGTCGCGCCCGTCGCGCCCGGGGCGGCGGCCGGCGCCGCCGGAACGCTGCCCGTGGCCCCGGTTGCGCCGGGCCCGGTCGACCCCGCCGGGGGAGCCGCGAGCACCGTGGCCGTCGACGGCGGCAGGATGACGGTGGCCGTCCCCGAGCCGCCGGACAGCTTCACGAGCGCGGCGACCAGCACCCCGAACGAGAGCACGATGACGACGAGGGCGGCGAGGAGCGGCGCGCGCCAGCGCTGGGGCGGGGCGAGGCGAGTACGCGCCGCCGCACCGCAATGCAGGCACCACTGCTGCTCGGGGCCGAGCTCGGATCCGCAGAGTGGGCAGCGATCGGTCGCGGGCTCGGACGGGGGCGGCGTGGCGGGAGGTGGCGTGCCGGGCGGCGAGACCGCCGAGGTCATCGCTGCAGCGGCCGGTCGTCGCTCGGCGCGGCACCCAGCTCCGGGACGGCATTCGCCGCACGCCACACCGCTGGCTCCGGCGGGTCTGCGCCGTTCTCCGCGGCGGCGATCTCCGAGGCCGGGCCGACCGGCGACGCGGGGCTGCGCGACTCCTGCGCGGATGGCGAATCGTCCGGGGTCGGTGGCTGAGCCGGGACGGCGTCATCCGTCTCGCCCCCCGGAGCGCTCGTGGTGATCGTGGGCGTCTTGCTCGCGGGAGCGCTCGGTGCGATCGCGCTCGCGGGCGTCTGCTCGGTCGCGCCGCTCGCGCCGGGGGCCGGGACGGCCATCGGCATGTCCGCGCGGCCGCCCGTCGGCAGGCCGCAGTTGGGGCAGTAGTTCGACTCGGTCCCGTGGATGGCTGCGCAACGCGGGCAGGCCACGATCCCCGGCTCGTGCAGGACGGTGACGGTGCGGCGCTCGCGCAGGAGCGTCTCGAGCGCCCGTAGCTCCTGATCCATGACCGCGAGCGTGTGTACCTTCGCCGCGACGAGATCGGCCCGCTCGCGGCCGAACCGGTGCAGGTCGAAGACGAGGCCTCCGAGGTCGCGGAAGCCGAGCTCGCGCGCGCGGCGCAGGAACCGCAACCGCCGTCGTGCGCGCGCCCGCTCGGCGAAGCTGAGCGTGCCCCCGCCAGACGGCTCGGCGCCCGCGGGTTGGTCGGTCGCCGGGCTGTCGCCCGTCGGTGGCGCATTACCGGGAGCGAACGCGGGCGTCGCCATCACCGTGGTCGGCGGCTCGTCGTCGTGGTCGGGCGCGGCGTTGAGGTCGGCCGCCGACGGCTGCAGGGCCGTGTCGGCGTCGGACCGCCCGAAGCGGGGAATCCGTGGCATCGGTGAGCCCATGTTAACCGGGCTGCCCGCGTAATACGCGGGCAACGCGTCTCCCCGTCGCCCGGCGGCCGGCTCGGTCAGGCGCCCGACAGCACGGCGTCCCAGGCCGTGCGCACGCGCTCGGCCATGCGCTGGGCCGAGAACAGCTCGGCGCGCGGACGGCCGTCGACGCGCGGATCGTCGGCGGCGAGGTGCGGCGCGAGCGCCGACTGCCAGCGCTCGCGGTCGTATGCCGCGCACAACGTGCCGGCCACGCCGTCCAGGACGAGCGGGTGCACGCCCACGTCGGTCGCCAGTACCGGCACGTCGCAGGCGAGCGCCTCCAGCACGGCCAGTCCGAACCCCTCCGCGCTCGAGGGCACGAGCACGGCGCTGGCGGCGTTGATCCACAGGGGCACCTCGTGTGGCGGCACGGATCCGAGCGTCAGCAGCGGCGTGCCGGCCGCGATCTCGACGGCGAGATCGTGGCGCTTGCCGGGACGCCGCGGATCGGCGGGGAACAACAGATAGCGGCCAGCCGGGTCGAGGCCGAGCGCCGTGCGCGCCTGTTTGCGCGGCAGCGGGCGGAAGCGCTCGAGGTCCACGCCGCACGGCAGCACCGCGCGCCGTGCGCCGGGTGGCGCCGGTCCGAGCTCGGCGAGCAGCGACGCCGATACCGCGGCGACGAGCGACATGCGCGGCAGGACCGCGGCCGTGATGCGACGCGTGCGCGGATGGCGCACGTCGGTGCCGTGCAGGGTCAGCACGCGTGCCCGCGCGGGGACCGCGAGCGCCGGCCACGCGCTCAGTCCGAAGTGCGCGTGCACGACGTCGAAGCGCGTTCCACCAAAGCGGCGGCGCAGCGAGACGGCGGCGCCGGCGAGCGCGCTCGGGCCGGGCGGGAAGTCGAAGTGCGTCACGTCGACGCCGCCGAGCTCGCGCAGCGCCGCGACCTGGTCGCGCACGAACACCCCACGCCCGGGCGTGGCGGTGTCCGGACGCAGGTTGGAGACGACGAGCGCTCGCATTGCCGCTCGCGAGTATCGCGTCCCGGCGCTGCGGTGGGTGTGACGGCCGCCCGGGCCGGCCGCCCCCTTTGCCATGATCATGGGCGTGACGACGCTCGACGCCGCCCGCCCCATCGGGGTGTTCGACTCCGGGGTGGGCGGATTGACCGTGCTGCACGAGCTGCTCGTGCGCCTGCCGCACGAGGACTACGTCTACCTCGGTGACACGGCGCGCTTCCCCTATGGCGAGCGCGACGCGGAGGAGATCGCCGGCTTCGCCGTCGCGATCGCCGACCTGCTGCTCGTCCGCGGCGCGAAGCTGCTCGTCGTCGCGTGCAACGCAGCATCGGCGGCGGCGCTGCCGATGCTGCGCGAGCATCTCGCGCGTGAGCGCAGCGGTGTGGCCGTGATCGGGGTCGTGGACGCGGCGGCCCACCTCGCGGTGCAGCAGACGCGCAATGGACGCGTCGGACTGCTCGCCACGCCGGCGGCGGTGAGCAGCGGCGCGTACCGCGAAGCCGTCGCCTCCACTGGCGAATGGATCGAGCTCGTGTCGGTCGCCTGTCCGGATCTCGCGCCGCTCATCCAGAGCGGCTTCCCGTTCGACGCGCAGGTGATGGAGACGGTGCGCGCGTACTGCCGCCCGCTGCGCGAGGCCGGCGTCGACACCGTGATCCTCGGCTGCACGCACTACCCGCTCGTCGCCCCGATGCTTCAGCGGATGCTCGGGCCCGAGGTGACGCTCGTCGGCTCGGGCGAGTCGGTCGCGCGCACCGTCGAGCGCGCCCTCGCCGCGCGCGACCTGGCGAGTGCGAGCCGCGACGAGGGCAGCTACCGGTTCCTGTGCAGCGGCGACGTGGCGGCCTTCGAGGCTCTCGGCAGCCGCTTCCTGCAGATGCCGCTCGGCGAGGTCGATCACGTTGAGCTGCCCGACGCCGTCGCGCTCGGGTCCGGAGACACGCGGTGAGCGAGCGCCACGACGGCCGGGCGCCCGACGAGCTGCGGGAGACGACGATCGAGCCGGGGTTCGTGCGGACGGCGACCGGCTCGGCCCTCATCTCGGTCGGTGCCACGCGCGTGATCTGCACGGCGTCGGCCCAGGAGAGCGTGCCGCGCTGGATGGCCGGCCAGGGGCGCGGATGGGTCACGGCCGAGTACGGGATGCTGCCGGCCTCCACCGGCCAGCGCAAGCAACGCGACGTCACGCGCGGGCGCCCCGACGGGCGCACCGTCGAGATCCAGCGCCTCATCGGCCGCTCGATCCGCGGTGTGATCGACTTCGCCGCGCTCGGTGAGCGCACGATGTACCTCGACTGTGACGTGCTGCAGGCCGACGGCGGGACCCGCTGCGCGTCGATCACCGGGGCGTTCGTCGCACTCGCGCTCGCGTGCGAGCGGCTGCGCGCCGAGGGCAAGCTCGAGCGCTCACCGCTGAGCGGCTCGGTGGCCGCGGTCTCGTGCGGGATCGTCGGCGGCCAGGCGGTGCTCGACCTCGACTACCCCGAAGACTCGACCGCCGAGGTCGACGCGAACGTGGTCATGACCGGCGAGGGCGGGCTCATCGAGGTGCAGGCGACCGCCGAGCGCACGCCGCTCTCGCGCGCGCATCTCGACGAGCTGCTCGCGCTCGCCGCCGGCGGGATCGACCACCTCCGCGCGCTGCAGGAGGCCGCGATCGTGGCCGGCGCACCGGCCTAGACGGCCCGAGCCGACCGCGGATGCGTCTCGTCCTGGCGACGAACAACCCGCACAAACGGCGGGAGTTCGCGGTCCTGCTCGCGCCTCACGAGATCGTGGCGCTCGACGACGGCGTGGCGTTGCCGCCCGAGACCGGAGCGACCTTCGCCGAGAATGCACTGGCGAAGGCCCGCACGGCTGCGTCGGCGATGGCGATGCCCGCGATCGCCGACGACTCCGGGATCGAGGCGGCGGCGCTCGGCGGCGCGCCGGGGATCTACTCGGCCCGCTACGCCGGCCCCGACGCGAGCGACGAGGAGAACCTCGCCAAGCTGCTGCGCGAGGCGCCACCCGGCAGCGAGCTGGCGTACGTGTGCGCGATCGCGCTGGTCGACCCCGTCGACGGGGTCGAGCGCGTGTTTACGGGGCGGTGCACGGGTCGCCTCGCCGCGCAGCCCCGCGGGAGCGGGGGCTTCGGCTACGACCCGGCCTTCCTGCCCGACGACGACCCGACCGGTCGCACGATGGCCGAGCTTTCGGTCGCCGATAAGGATGCGATCAGCCATCGCGGCCGCGCGGCGCGCGCCCTGCTCACGGCGCTCTCCTAGAAGAGGTTGATCGCGGCCGACGCGCCGACCGCGAGGCTCACTCCGGCATATCCGCTGTAGCCCTCGAGCAGCATCAGCAGCGCGGTGATGAGCGCCACACCGACGGTGACCAGCCAGGCGACCCGGTTGAGTGGCATCGTCGTATTGTGCCGGGCGGAGATGTCGTCCGCGCTCAGCCCGCAATTCGCCCTCGACTACCTGCGCGGGCTCAGTCCCTCCGTGACGTCATGCGCGCTCGTGGACGATGGCGAGCTGGTGTGCGGGGATCCGTCGTTGGTCGCCCCGACGTCGCCGGCGCTGGTCGTCCGCGACGGCGACACGGAGCTCGTGGCGCTGACGGGGCTCCAGGCGCCTCGCGCCCTGGTTGAATTCGACATGCGCCTCGCGCTCGCGGCCGTCCGCGGCCGCTGTTAGCTTCGCCGCCGCCGCGCAGGCATGCGCACCGTCTGCTGTCACGAATCGAGGAGGAACAGGTGACGAAATCCGAACTGGTCGACCAGGTCGCCGACCGCGCCCAGCTGACCCGCAACGACGCGTCGCGCGCCGTCGACGCCGTGCTCTCGACGGTCGAGGACGCGCTGCGACGGGGCAGCGAGGTCTCGATCTCCGGGTTCGGCAAGTTCCACGTCGGCGAGCGCGGGGCGCGCGAGGGTGTCAATCCGCGCACCGGCGAGCGCATCCAGATCGACGCATCGCGGGTACCGCGCTTCAGCGCCGGCAGCGGACTGAAGAGCGCCGTGAAGGGCCGCTGAGCAGGTCGGGCACGTGCACGTGGCCGCTCCTCGCCCTCCCGCCCAGGCCACGGCGCCGCCCTTCGGCGACCGGCTGGCCGAGCGCGTGGCGGAGCGCGAGTCGCAGCTCGTCGTCGGGCTCGACCCCGATCCGGCGGCGCTGTGGCCGCAGGCCACCGAGGGCCTGGCCGGGGACGGCCCGCCGGCCGAGCGCGCCGCTGCGGCGGTGCTGCGCCACTGCCGCGCACTGATCGACGCCGTCGCGCCGGCGTGCGTCGGCGCGAAGCTGCAGCTCGCCTGCTTCGAGCGCCTCGGGCCGCCGGGCTGGCGTGTGCTGTTCGACGTCGCCGCGCACGCGCGCGGGGCCGGGTTGCTCGTCATCGCCGATGGCAAGCGCGGGGACATCGCGGTGTCTGCGCAGGCGTACGCGCAGTCGCTGTTCGGCGGGGCAGCGTCGCCGTTCGGGGACCTCCCGGGTCTCGGGGCCGACCTCGCGACAATCAACCCGCTGATGGGTACCGACGCGATCGCGCCGTTCGTCGAGGCCGCGCGTGCCGGCGGCGGCGGCGTGCTCGCGCTCGTGCGCACATCGAACCCCGGAGCGACCGACGTCGAGGATCTCGCGCTTGCCGCCGGCGGGACGGTCGCCGAGCGCTTGGCACGCCTGGTTGACGAGCTCGGATCGGCCGGCTTGGGGTCGTCGGGCGTCGCGGATGTCGGCGCGGTCGTCGGGGCCACCGCGCCGGAGCACCTGGAGCGCCTGCGCGCGCTCATGCCGCGGGCGCCGCTGCTGCTGCCCGGGGTTGGCGCGCAGGGCGGGCGCGTCGAGGACCTCGCGCCGGCGTTCGCCATCGGGCGGGCCGGCGCGCTCATCACCGCCTCGCGCAGCATCGCCGCCGCGCCGGCGGTCGAGGGCGCGGATCCGGCGACGGCCGCCCGCCGCGAGGCCGAGCGTCTGCGCGCCGCCGCGTGGGCGCTCGCGTAGCATCACCGCGCATGGCTCGCGGTGATGCGCTCTGACCGCCGCGTGGGCGTTCATCGCCCCGCTGGCGACGGGGACGCTTGGTCACCGGCTGCGGGAGTACTTCAGCCGTCCGTCGACGATCGTGCTGCTCGCGGTCCTCGTTGTCTGTAGCCTGGTGCTGGTGCTGCTGCGACGGCGCGCGATGCGTCCGAGCGAGCGGCGGCGCAATCGACCCGCAGGCGAGCCGTAGGTATCCGATGATCATCACCGTCACGCTCAACGCGGCGATCGACAAGTCGCTCTCGGTGCCGAACTTCCGCCTCGGTCGCCGTCACCGCACGGTCGAGCAGCGCACGATGGCCGGCGGCAAGGGGGTGAACATCGCCCGCACGCTGAAGAGCCTCGGCCAGCCCGTGATCGCCACCGGCTTCGCCGGGGGCGCCACGGGCACCCACATCGTGGAGCAGCTCACCGAGGAGTCGATCCTCAACGACTTCGTGCGCATCCGCGAGGAGTCGCGCACGAACACGTCGGTGCTCGACCCCACGAACGGCGAGCAGACCGAGATCAACGAGCGCGGGCCGTCGGTCTCCCCCAAGGAGGTCGAGCTGTTCCGCGACAAGCTCCTGTACCTGGCCCGAGGCGCGGCCATCATCGTCCTCGCCGGCTCGCTCCCGCGCGGCGTCGACTCCGATCTGTACGCGACGCTCATCCGCGACCTGCAGAAGCTCGACGTCACGACGGTGATCGACACCGATGGCGATCCGCTCCGCCACGCGGTGCGGGCCGAGCCCGACGTCGTCTCGCCGAATGTGCTGGAGGCCGAGGAGCTCGTCGGGCACGAGTTCAACGACGACGAGGATCGCTCGATCGCGGTCCGCGAGATGACCCAGCTCGGCGCGCGTGAGGCGATCATGACGCTCACCGACGGCTGCCTGGCCCAGGTCAACTCCGACGGCGGACCGCGCATGTGCCGGGCGCACATCGAGCCGCGCGAGCCGGTCGCCGCGATCGGCTCGGGTGACGCCTTCCTCGCGGGGTACGTCGCCGCGCGCTACGGGGGCGGCACGCCGGAGGACTGGTTGCGCTTCGGGGTGGCCTGCGGCGCCGAGTCGACGAGCCGGCTCGGTGCGGGGCTGATCGATCCGCGCGAGGTCGAGCGCCTCCTCCCGGGCGTCACCGTGCGCGACGTCCAGCTGCCCGCCGAGGTGGGCTGAGCTCGGGCCGCCTTTTCGCCGCTCCGAGCGGGGTCGCCCATGCGCCCGGGGCCGCTGCCGTTGCTATGCTCGAACCCGGTTGTCCGCCTCGTGTCACATTGCGCCTCGGCGCGCTCTCACGGGCCACCTCGGCCCCGCTCTCGGCGGGGTCTTTTCGTCCGCCTCGAGTGCAAGGATCCCCAGATGGAAGTAGAGATCGGGCGCGGAAAGAAGGCCCGCCGCGCATACGGGTTCGATGACATCGCGATCGTGCCGTCCCGGCGCACGCGGGACCCCGATGACATCGACATCTCCTGGAAGCTCGGTCCGTATCAGTTCGAGCTGCCGCTGCTCGCGTCGGCGATGGATGGCGTCGTGTCGCCGACCACCGCCGGCATCGTCGGCCAGCTCGGTGGACTGGCCGTCCTGAACCTGGAGGGCATCTTCACGCGCTACGAGGACGCCGATGAGCAGCTCGAGCGCATCTCGACGCTGCCCAAGGACCTGGCCACGCGCGAGATGCAGGAGATCTACCAGGAGCCGATCAAGCCGGAGCTCATCGTCCAGCGGATCCAGGAGATCAAGGCGCAGAAGGTCGTCGTCGCGGCGTCGCTGACGCCGCAGCGCGTGCTCAAGTACTACGACCTCGCGCTCGAGGCCGGCCTCGATGTGCTCGTCATCCAAGGGACAGTCGTCTCCGGCGAGCACGTCTCGACCGTCTCCGAGCCGCTCAACCTCAAGGAGTTCGTGCCCTCGCTCGACGTTCCCGTCGTCGTCGGCGGCTGCGCCTCCTACCACACCGGCCTGCACCTCATGCGCACCGGCGCGGCCGGCGTCCTCGTGGGCGTTGGACCGGGCGCGGCCTGCACGACGCGCGGCGTGCTCGGCATCGGCGTTCCCCAGGCGACCGCGATCGCCGACGTCGCAGCCGCCCGTTCGACGCACATGCTCGAGACCGGCGAGTACTGCCACGTGATCGCCGATGGCGGTATGCGCAACGGCGGCGATGTCTCGAAGGCGATCGCCTGTGGCGCTGACGCCGTGATGATCGGGTCTCCGCTCGCGCGCGCGTACGAGGCGCCGGGCCGCGGCTTCCACTGGGGGATGGCGACGTTCCATCCGTCGTTGCCGCGCGGTGCCCGCGTGGCCACGACCCAGAACGGCACGCTCGAGGAGATCCTCGTCGGTCCGGCGCACGAGAACGACGGTACGTTCAACCTGTTCGGCGGCCTGCGCACGTCGATGGCCACCTGCGGCTACAAGGATCTCGCCGAGTTCAATCGGGCCGAGCTGATGGTGGCGCCCGCCCTGCAGACCGAGGGCAAGCAGCTGCAGCGAGACCAGGGCGTGGGCATGGGCGCGATCGGCAAGGCGGCTGTCCTCGTCAATGACTGACGCGGCTGCGACCGCGCCGCTCGCCACCGTGCCCGACCACCCGGTGGCGGGCGCGGCGCTCGACGAGGTTGTCGTCCTCGACTACGGCGGCCAGTACTCGCAGCTGATCGCGCGACGCGTGCGCGACTGCGGCGTGTTCTCCGAGCTGCTGCCGCATCACGTGCCGATCGAGGAGGTCGTGCGCCGCCGCCCGCGCGGGATCATCCTCTCCGGTGGGCCCGCCTCGGTGTACGCGCCGGGCGCCCCGGCGCTCGACGAGGAGCTGCTCGAGCTCGGCGTCCCGGTGCTCGGCATCTGTTACGGGATGCAGCTGATCGTGCATGCGCTCGGCGGCCGCGTCGAGCAGGCCGAGGTCGGCGAGTTCGGCCGCTCGGACCTGACGGTGCGCGAGCACGGGCGGCTGCTCGCCGGCCTGCCCGACGAGCAGACCTGCTGGATGTCGCATCGCGACACCGTGTTCGAGCCGCCGCCGGGGTTCGTGGCGCTCGCCTCCTCGACGGCGTCGCCGGTGGCGGCGGTCGAGAGCGTCGAGCGCGGGGTGTACGGCATCCAGTTCCATCCCGAGGTCGTGCACACCCCGTACGGCCAGGAGATCCTCACCCGCTTCCTGACCGACGTCTGTGGCTGCGAGCGCACCTGGTCGGCGGCCTCGATCGTCGAGGAGCAGATCGCGCGCATCCGCGCCCAGGTCGGCGACGGTCGCGTCATCTGTGGCCTCTCCGGCGGCGTCGACTCGTCGGTCGCCGCGCTGCTCGTGCACCGGGCCGTCGGCGAGCAGCTGACCTGCGTGTTCGTCGACCACGGGCTGATGCGCAAGGGCGAGGGCGACCAAGTGATCAGCGCGTTCCGCGACAACTTCAAGGTTCCGCTCGTCGCCGTCGACGCCGAGCGGCGCTTTCTCGACAAGCTGCAGGGCGTGACCGATCCCGAGGCCAAGCGCAAGGCCATCGGCGCCGAGTTCATCCGCGTGTTCGAGGAGGAGGCCGCCAAGCTGTCGGCCCCCACCCACCCTGCGAAGTACCTCGTGCAGGGCACGCTGTACTCCGACGTGATCGAGTCGGGCGGCGGCACCGGCGCCGCCACGATCAAGTCCCACCACAACGTTGGGGGGCTGCCCGACGACCTCGAGTTCGAGCTCGTCGAGCCGCTGCGGGCGCTCTTCAAGGACGAGGTGCGGGCGGTCGGTGCCGAGCTCGGGTTGCCCGAGCGTCTCGTCTGGCGCCAGCCGTTCCCCGGGCCGGGCCTCGCGATCCGCATCGTCGGCGGCGAGGCCACCAGGGAGCGCCTCGACGTGCTGCGCGAGGCCGACTCGATCCTGCAGGACGAGATTCGCAAGGCCGGCCTGTATCGCGAGCTGTGGCAGTCCTTTTGCGTGCTCCCGGACGTGCGCACCGTCGGCGTCCAGGGCGACGAGCGAACGTACGGCTACGTCGTGGTCGTGCGTGCGGTGACGAGCGATGATGCGATGACCGCCGACTGGGCCCGGCTGCCCTACGACCTGCTCGAGACGATCGCATCGCGGATGATCAACGAGCTGCGCGAGGTCAATCGGGTCGTGCTCGACATCACGAGCAAGCCGCCCGGCACGATCGAGTGGGAGTGACCGCCGCCCGGCCAAGCGGCGCCGAGGCCTGACGCGGCCGCGCGCTCGCCGGGACGCGGCGCCAGGCCCGCATCTCGCTCAGGGCGCGTGCCAGACGAACAGCCCGCCTTCGCGCTCGCCGGCCAGCCCGAGATCAGCGACGGCCGCCGCGACGCCCGGGTAGCCGGGATGTCCGTAGTCGTGGAAGACGACCACAGCCCCAGGAGCGAGCGCCCCGCGCCACGCGCGGAAGGCGAGCACCGTCGGCTCGCGCTCGTGCGAGGAGTCGATGAACAGCATCTCGACCGGGCGGTCCCCGGGCCGTGGGCCGTCGCCGTCGGCCTGCGCGCGCAGCTCGACGCGCGCGGCGGCCGCACCCGCGAGTCGCAGGTAGCCGTCGCGCTCCGTGCGCACCGTGGGGTCGTAGCTGATCACCCGTCGGCGGCGTCCGCCGAGCGCAAGCGCGGCCGCCGTCCAGCCGGTGCCGGTGCCGAGCTCGACGACCGCCGCCCGGTCGGCTGCCAGGCGCAGGAGCGTCGCCAGCTCAGACGGCCGGGCGGCAGAGGCGACGCTGAACTGGTCGCCGCGGCGACGCGCGCGCCGCTCGGCGCGGAGGAAGAAGATCGCCACCGCGGGGGGCAGCGCGCGCAGGGCGACGAGCGTCGCAAGCTCACCGCGCGCCCGGCGCAGCCAGGAGGCGAGGTCGTTCACTCACCGCAGCAGTCTAGGCGCCGTGCGGCACGAGGTTGGACGCCGCAGCCATCGGGCCCGGGTTTGCACGCCACATTCCCTATCATGCACGGGTCGCCGCGCCGCGCACGCTCGAGCGCGGCCTTTTCGCTATGAAGACCTACGTCGCCACTCCCACCGAACGAGATCGCCGCTGGCTGCTCGTCGACGCCAATGGCCAGACGCTCGGCCGCCTGGCCACGCAGATCGCCGACGCGCTGCGTGGCAAGCGCAAGCCGGAGTACACGCCGCACATCGACACCGGCGACTTCGTGATCGTCGTCAACGCGGAGAAGATCGTCGTCACCGGCAACAAGCGCGCCGACAAGCGCTACTACCGCCACTCCGGCTATCCCGGGGGGCTGCGCTCGCGCACCTTCGAGGAGATGCAGGCGCGCCGGCCCGAGGAGATCATCCGCCTCGCCGTGAAGGGCATGCTGCCCCGCAACCGCCTTGCCCGCAAGCAGATCACCAAGCTGAAGATCTACGCCGGGCCCGAGCACCCCCACGTCGCTCAGAAGCCCGAGCCGATGAAGATCGACGCCTAGCCTCGCGAGCAGGCTTCACCGGCGCCCACCCCAATTCGCAGGAGATACATGTCGGACGAGACCCAGCAGCCCGAAGACCAGGCCGAGCCGGTGGCCGAAGAGGCGACGCCGGCCGAGGAGCCGACGCCGGCCGAGCCCGTGGCCGAAGAGGCGACGCCGGCCGAGGAGCCGACGCCGGCCGAGCCCGTGGCCGAAGAGGCGACGCCGGCCGAGGAGCCGACGCCGGCCGAGCCCGTGGCCGAAGAGGCGACGCCGGCCGAGGAGCCGACGCCGGCCGGGCCCGTGGCCGAGCAGGCCGCTGCCGAGGAGGTCGAGGAGGAGCCGCCCGCACCTCGGGTCAAGCCCGCCGTGCCCGGCGCGCATCTCGAGGTCGACATCGTCCCGGAGGGCGTCGACCCGCTCGCTCGCGGCGAATCTGCCGATCCGTACGCGATCGAGGACGACGAGGTGCCGGCCACGGTCGACGAGGCGGAGGAGCTCAGCGAGCCGATCGCCTCGGCGGCGATCGACCTTGCCGCCGGTGCGCGCTATCGCGCGACCGGCAAGCGCAAGACGGCGATCGCCCGCGTCATCCTGCGGCCGGGCAAGGGCGAGTACCTCGTCAACGGGCGCACGCTCGAGCAGCACTTCCCGCGCTCGACGCTGCAGCGCAACATCCGCCAGCCGCTCGAGACCGTCGGCTACGAGGCGCGGATGGACGTGATCGCGCGCCTCCAGGGCGGTGGCATCTCGGCTCAGGCCGGCGCGCTGCGTCACGGCATCTCGCGCGCGCTCCTGGAGGCCGATCCCAACCTGCGTGGCGAGCTCAAGCGCCGCGGCTTCCTGACGCGCGACTCGCGCGCCAAGGAACGTAAGAAGGCCGGCCTGAAGAAGGCCCGCAAGCGGCCGCAGTTCTCCAAGCGCTGATCCGCGCGCCGCGGGCATGACACGCAAGCTGTTCGGGACCGACGGCGTTCGCGGCGTCGCTGGCGACTTGCTCACCGCCGAACTCGCGCTCGGCCTCGGCCGCGCGGCGACGCACCGCACCGGCGTCGACGGGGCGCGGGTGCTCGTCATCCGCGACACGCGCGAGTCGGGGGAGATGCTCGAGGCGGCGCTGGCCGCCGGCGTCGCCGCCGGCGGCGGCGATGTGCTGCTCGGGGGCGTCTTGCCGACGCCGGCCGCGCCGCTGCTGCTCGGCCGCTACGGCCTCAACCTCGCCGCGGTCATCTCGGCCTCGCACAATCCGTACCGCGACAACGGCATCAAGTTCTTCGGGGCCGACGGCTTCAAGCTCTCCGACGAGGTCGAGCTCGCGATCGAGGGCGAGCTCGAGCGCGGCGTCGCCGACGTCGACAGCGGCCGGCCGGGGGGTCGGATCGGGGGCATCCGCACGCTGCGGGGCGGCCACGAGGACTACCTGCGCGAACTGGCGGTCCGCTTCGCCGACCTCGACCTCGACGGGCTCGACGTCGTGCTCGACTGTGCGAACGGCGCGACCTACCGGGCGGCGCCGGAGATGTTCCGGCGCCTCGGCGCGCACGTTACGACGATCGCCGACGCTCCCGATGGCCGCAACATCAACGACGGCTGCGGATCGACGCACGTCGAGGCGCTTGCCGAGCGCGTCGTCAGCGGCGGCCACGCGATCGGCTTCGCGTTCGACGGTGACGGCGACCGCGTGTTGGCCGTCGACCGCCACGGCGTCGTCGTCGACGGGGACGAGCTGATGGCCCTGGCCGCGATCCACCTGCACGCACAGGACCGCCTGCCGGGCAGCGGCGTCGTCGTGACGGTGATGACCAACTACGGCTTTCACGCCGCCATGGGCCGCGCGGGCATCGAGATCGCCACGACCCAGGTCGGCGACCGCTATGTGCTCGAGGAGCTGCGCGCGCGCGGATGGGCGCTCGGCGGCGAGCAATCCGGGCACATCATCGATACAGCGTTCAACCGCTCCGGCGATGGGATCGCGAGCGCCCTGCTCACGCTCGAGGCGCTCGCCGGGCGTGATCTGGCGGATCGTGACGCGATGGACAAGCTGCCGCAGCGGCTCGTCAACGTGCGCGTCCGCGACCGCACCGCGTTACAGTCTGCGACGCAGGTCAACGAGGCGATCGAGCGCGAGCGCGAGGCGCTCGTGGGCCGCGGCCGCGTGCTCGTCCGCCCGAGCGGGACCGAGCCGCTCGTGCGCGTCATGGTCGAGGCCCCGACGACGGACGAGGCGCACGCGGTGTGCGACCGGCTCGTCGCGCTCGTCGAGCGCGAGCTCGGCTGACGCCGCAGGTGGCCGCCCCCGGCGCTGGTATCGTCAGGCGGACTCGAGCCGGGCGAGACCTCGACGTCGCCACGAACGGCCGTCGAGCCTCGTCTCTGAAGGAAAGGACCCGCGGCCCGTGTGCGGAATCGTTGGCTACGTCGGAAGGCGCCCCGCCGAGCAGATCATCCTCGCGGGCCTGCGCCGCCTGGAGTACCGCGGCTACGACAGCGCCGGTATCTCGCTCCTCGCCGCCGACGGGATCGAGGCCGTCCGCTCGGTCGGCAACCTCGACCGCCTCGAGGCGAAGCTGGCCGCCCGCGCGGAGCACGCGCACACCGGCGCTGTCGCCCTTGCCCAAGCCCCGGCCACTGTCGGCATCGGCCACACCCGCTGGGCGACGCACGGTCGCGTGAGCGAGGAGAACGCACACCCGCAGTTCGACGCCGACGATCAGGTGCACGTGGTCGTCAACGGAATCGTCGAGAACTACATGGAGCTCAAGCAGCGCCTGCAGGAGAGCGGATGCGTGTTCAGCTCCGAGACCGACGTCGAGGTCATCGCCCATCTCATCTCGCGCCACTACGACGGTGATCTCGTCGCCGCGGTGCGCGCGGCATTCGCCGAGCTGCGCGGGCATTACGCATTCGTGGCGATGCACGCCGGCCAGCCGGACCTCCTGGTCGGCGCCCGCCGCGAGTGTCCGCTCGTCGTCGGGCGCGGCGAGGGCGAGCAGTTCATCGCCTCCGCGGTGCCGGCCTTCCTCGCCCAGACGCGCCGCGTGCAGTACGTCGAGAACGAGGAGATCGTCGTCTTGCGCGCCGACGACGTCACGATCTGCACACCCGATGGCCGCGCGCTTCAGCGCCCGATCGTCGAGGTCGACTGGGACGAGGAGACCGCCGAGAAGGGCGGCTTCGAGACGTTCATGCTCAAGGAGATCTACGAGCAGGCCGAGGCCGTTGCCTCGACGATCGCCGACCGGGCGGCGCACGACACGCGAACCGTCGATCTCTCCGACGAAGGCGCGCTCGACGAGCGGATCCTCGCCGGCGCCACGCGCATCGTCGTCGTCGCCTGCGGCACCTCCTACCACGCGGGGCTCATCGGCCGCTACGCGATCGAGGCCTGGGCGCGGGTGCCCGTCGAGGTCGACGTCGCCTCGGAATACCGATACCGCGACCCGGTCGTCGGCCCCGGGGACCTCGTGATCGGGATCTCGCAGTCCGGTGAGACTGCCGACACGCTCGCGGCTATGCGCCTGGCCCGCGAGCGCGGCGCCACGGTGCTTGCGGTCACGAACGTGATGGGTTCGCAGGCCACGCGCGACGCCGACGGCGTCCTGTACACGCGCGCCGGCTTGGAGATGGGCGTCGCCGCGACGAAGACGTTCGTCTGCCAGGTGGCCGTCATGTACCTGCTCGCATTGCGGCTGGCCGAGCTGCGCGGCACGCTGCCGGCCGAGCGGATCGCCGAGCTCGTCGGTCAGCTCAAGCGACTGCCGGGGGCGATCGACGAGGTGCTCCAGAGCAGCGTCGAGGTCGTGCAGCGCATCGCCGACGAGCACTCACAGCAGCAGTTCTTCCTCTACCTCGGTCGGCACATCGGCCTGGCGGTCGCGCTCGAGGGAGCGCTCAAGCTGAAGGAGATCTCCTACATCGCCACCGATGCCTACGCCGCGGGGGAGATGAAGCACGGGCCGATCGCGCTGCTCGACGAATCGACTCCGGTCGTGTGCGTGGCCACGGAGTCGCCGGTGCTCGAGAAGATCGTCTCCAACATGCAGGAGGTGATGGCGCGCGGTGCGCACGTCATCGCCATCACCACCGAGGGCGACGACCGCATCGGCGCCCACGCGCAGTCGATTGTGCCGGTGCCGCGGATCGACTGGATGCTGCAGCCGATACTGGCGATCATCCCCCTGCAGCTGCTCGCCTACGACATCGCGCGCCGGCGGGGGCTGAACGTCGATCAGCCGCGCAACCTCGCGAAGACGGTCACCGTCGAGTAGCTCACCGCGCGCGCGCCCGGCGGCCGCCGGGGTAGCATCGCGGGACGATGCCGCCGGCGACCGAGCTCCCCGACTGGTGCGCGCCGCTGCCCGACGCCGAGGCGATGCGCGCGGTCGATCGCTGGGCGATCGAGGAACGAGGCGTCCCGTCGCTCGATCTCATGGAGCGAGCCGGCGCCGGTCTTGCGCGCCTCGCCGAGACCGTCATCCCCGAC
Source organism: uncultured Solirubrobacterales bacterium (assembly GCA_963819075.1). Taxonomy (GTDB): domain Bacteria; phylum Actinomycetota; class Thermoleophilia; order Solirubrobacterales; family Solirubrobacteraceae; genus CAVQBJ01. The sequence goes on along the minus strand of CAWFUP010000004.1, from coordinate 494,833 downwards.
GGACCGATCGCCGTCGTCTGCGGGAAGGGCAACAACGGCGGCGACGGCCTCGTGGCGGCGCGCATGCTGCGAGAGGACGGGCGAGCCGTGTCGGTGCTGGCCACCGGCGATCTGCGCGCATCGAGCCCGGACGCACGCGCCAACCTCGAGCGCCTTCCCGGCGACGCGCCGACGCCGTTCGCGGCGGGCGCGCTCGACGGGCATGCCGGCCACGTCGATGCCGTCCTCGGCACGGGCTTCAGCGGCGAGCCGCGTGGGGTCGTCGCCGAAGCGATCACCGCGCTCAACGCGCAGGCGCAGCCGGTGGTCAGCGCCGACGTGCCGAGCGGCGTCGATGCGTCGTCCGGCGAGGTCGTCGGCGACGCGGTCCGCGCCAGCGCCACGGCGACCTTCCACCTGGCCAAGCTCGGGTTGTGGATCAACCCGGGCAAGCGCCACGCGGGCGCGGTCCACGTCGTCGACATCGGGATCCCGCACGGCGCCCCGCTCGACGTCCCCTCGGGTCTCATCGGCGCGGATGTGCTCGGCGTCATCCCGCGCCGTGACGCCGGCGGGACGAAGTTCACGAGCGGCCACGTGCTCGTCGCCGGAGGCTCGGCCGGTCTGACCGGCGCGCCGTGCCTGGCCTCGAGGGCGGCCGCGCGCGCCGGCGCCGGCTACGTCACCGCGTGCGTGCCCGCGACGCTCCAGTCGATCTTCGAGGTCCAGCTGCTCGAGGTCATGACCCGAGGGCCTGCCCGACGCGGACGGGTCGCTGCTGCCCGATGGCGTCGAGGTTGTGCTCGAGGCGACCGCGCGGGGCGGGGCGCTCGCCCTCGGCCCGGGCCTCGGCCGCAGCGAGGGCGCCTTCGCCTTTGCGCGAGACGCTCGCTTCGCGCGCCGCCGTCGCGCTCGTGCTCGACGCCGACGGCCTCAATGCCCACGCCGGTCGCCTCGAGGCGCTCGCGGTCCGCACGGCCCAGACCGTCTGCACGCCGCACGCCGGCGAGCTCGCGCGGCTGCTCGGCATCGACAGCGATGAGGTGCAGCGGCGCCGCCTGTGGCATGCGCGCGACGCGGCCCGGCGCAGCGGCGCCGTCGTGCTGCTCAAGGGCGACGACACCCTCGTCGTCGATCCCGACGGGCGCGTAGCGGTCAATCCGGGCGGCAGTCCCGGGCTGGCGACCGCGGGGACCGGCGACGTGCTCAGCGGGGTCATCGCGGCGCTGCTCGCGCGCGGTGTAACGGCATTTGCCGCCGCCGCGGCCGGAGCCTCGCTGCACGCCGAGGCGGGGCGACGCGCGGCACGCGCGCAGGGCAGCGCCGACGGCGTCATCGCCTCCGACGTGATCGCCGCGCTTCCTCGCGGCGCTGGGACCCTCAGTAGGCTGACTGCAGTGTCTGCCGTTCGCGCGCTCGCCCGGGTGAATGTTGCGGCGATCGCCCGCAATTGCGCCCGGCTGCGCACCGAGCTCGCGCCGGGGGTGGTCCTGTGCGTCGTCGTAAAGGCGGACGGCTACGGTCACGGCGCCGTCGCGAGTGCGCGCGCGGCGCTCGAGGGCGGTGCGGACTCGCTCGCCGTCGCGACGGCCCAGGAGGCGGCGCAGCTGCGGGAGGCCGGCGTGCGCGCGAATGTGCTCGTTCTCGGAGCGCTCACGCCGCTCGAGCTGCAGATCGCCGTCGCGGCGGACGCCGACATCGTCGCCTGGTCGACCGAGTTCGTCGACGGCGCGGCGGCGCTCGGGCGCGGCCGCGTGCACGTCAAGCTGGACACCGGGATGGGCCGGCTCGGGACTCGCGACCCGGAGCACGCCAACGAGATCGCCGACGCCGTTGTCCGCGCGCCTGCGCTGACCCTCGCCGGTGCGCTCACGCACTTCGCGACCGCCGATGACCCCGACGACGCGTTCCTGCGCGAGCAGCGCGAGCGATTCGCCGCCTGGGCGCTGCCGCTCAAGCAGCGCCACCCGCAGATCACGCTCCACGCCGCCAACAGCGCAGCCACGCTGCGCGATTCGAGCACCCACTTCGACATGGTTCGCTGCGGGGTCGCCGCGTACGGCCTCGACCCATTCGGGGAGGACCCGGATGCGTGGACGCTCGAGCCAGCCCTCGCTCTGTACAGCACCGTCGCCGCCGTGAAGGCATGTCGCGCCGGCGAGAGCGCCGGCTACGGGCGCCGCTTCGTCGTGTCGCACGACACGACGCTCGCCACACTGCCGATCGGATACGGCGACGGTTGGCGGCGCGGCCTGACCAACAACGCCGACGTGCTCATCTCGGGGCGGCGCTACCCGCTGGTCGGGACGGTGAGCATGGACAACATCACGGTCGACGTCGGCGCGGCAGCGCCGCCGGTCGGCGCGACCGCCACGCTGATCGGCCGGGATGGGGCGGAGCGCATCACCTGCGAGGACGTGGCCCGCCGCCTGGACACGATCAACTACGAAGTCACCTGCGGGCTCTCCGCACGCGTGCCGCGCGAGTATCACCACGACGGCGAACCGCTCACACCCCATCCGGGGCAGGCGCGCGGCGAGGTCGCGATCGCGAGCGGGCGCGAAGACGCGTGAGCCGTAGCGGCGTGGCGGCCACCGGCACCCGCGCGCTCGTCGCCACGGCGCTCGCCGGAGCCGAGGCTTGGATCGTCGGCGGCGCCCCCCGCGATCGACTGCTCGGTCGCGACACCGACGACATCGACATCGTGCTGGCCGGCGATGTGGCCCAGGCCGCGCGCGCCGTGGGGCGCGCGGTCGGAGGGACGCCGTTCGCGCTGTCGTCGGAGTTCGGAGCGTGGCGGGTCGTCGCGCACGATCACCGCTGGCAGGTCGACCTCAACCCGCTTCAGGGCGGCTCGCTGGAGGCCGACCTGCGCCTGCGCGACTTCACGATCAACGCGATTGCCGAGCCGCTCGCCGGCGGGGACATCATCGACCCCCTCGGCGGTGCCGCCGATCTCGCGGCCCGCCGCCTGCGGGCGACCAGCCCACGGGCGTTTGCCGACGATCCGCTGCGCGTGCTGCGCCTCGTGCGCTTCGCCGTGGAGCTCGGACTCGACTACGACACGGACACCGTCGATGCGGCCCGCCGCCACGCACCCGCGCTCGCCGGTGTCGCCGGCGAGCGCCTATTCGCCGAGCTGCGCCGCGTGCTGGCCGCCGACGAGGTGCTCGCCGGCCTCGCGAAGCTCGACGAACTGTCGGCGACCGCCGTCGTGCTGCCCGAGCTGCACGCCCTCCGCGGTGTCGAGCAGAACCGCTTCCACCACCTCGACGTCTACGGCCACACGCTCGAGGTCCTCGGCGAGGTTGTCGCGCTGCAACGCGACTCGGTCCCGGCGCTTGGCGAGGGGCATGCGGGGGCCGTTACGGCACTGCTCGACGAGCCGCTGAGCGACGGGTTGACGCGCGGGACGGCCCTGCGCATCGGGGCGCTGCTGCACGACGTGGCCAAGCCGCTGACCCAGGGACGGCGCGAGGACGGTCGCATCACCTTCATCGGACACGACGCCGAGGGGGCACGCATGAGCCGCCAGATCCTGAAGCGGCTGCGCACGAGCGAACGCCTGCGCACTCACGTCGCCGCGCTCGCCCGCCGACACCTGAGCCTCGGCTTCCTCGTCCACGAGGCGCCGCTGTCGCGGCGTGCGACGTTCTCGTATCTGCGCAGCTGCGACCCTGTCGAGGTCGACGTCACGCTGCTGTCGGTCGCCGACCGGCTCGCTACGCGCGGAGAGGGAGCCGACGCGGCGATCGCGCGTCATCTGGCGCTCGCGCGCTCGGTGCTGACCGATGCGCTGGCGTGGCGCGAGCACGGGCCTCCGACCCCGCTGCTGCGCGGCGACGAGCTCGCGCGCGAGATGGGGCTCGTCCCGGGGCCGGACATCGGTCGTTACGCCGAGCAGCTGCTGGCCACTCAGTACGCGGGCGAGGTGAGCACCCGCGAGGAGGCGCGCGCCTGGGCGCGCGCCGCCGCCAAGGCCGCGGGACGAGTCGAATAGGATCCCGGCGCGATGCGCGATCCCGACTGCCTCTTCTGCCGCATCGTCGCGGGCGAGCTTCCCGCGACGATGATCGCCGAGGACGAGCGCACGATCGCCTTCATGGACATCAACCCGGCCACCCGCGGGCATGCCCTCGTCGTGCCCCGCGGCCACGCCCAGGACCTGCTCACCATCGACAGCGGCGATCTGCGCGATGCGATCGTCGTCGCGCAGCGGGTCGCCGGCCTGGCCAAGGAACGCCTTGGCGCCGCCGGGGTGAACGTCATCAACTCGTGTGGCGCAGCCGCCTGGCAAACCGTCTTTCACTTCCACCTGCACGTCATCCCGCGCTACGAGGGCGATCCGCTGCAGCTCCCCTGGCTCCCGCGCCCCGGTGACCCGGACGAGATCGCCGCCGCCGCGGCGGCGCTCACCCGATGAGCGCCGCATCGGCCGCCGGCCCGGCGGTCCGCGTCGAGCGCGACGGCCCGCTCGCCGTGATGATCCTCGACCATCCGCCGCTGAACCTCTTCACGCGCGCGCTGATGGACGATCTCATCGCCGCGGTCGACCAGGTCGAGCACAGCGACGCGCGTGGGCTGCTCGTGCGCGCGGAGGGCCGCGTCGTCAGCGGCGGCGTCGACGTCCATCTCTTCGACGGTCTGTCCGTCGACGCCGCGGCGGCGCTGTGGCAACTGCTGCTCGCGACGATCCATCGCGTCGAGGAGCTGCCGATGCCGACGGTGTTCGCCGCGCACGGCCTCTGCCTGACCGCCGCGTTTGAGCTCTCGCTCGCCTGCGACCTGCTGCTGGCCTCCAGCACCGCCCGCTTCGGGCTCGTCGAGCGCGTGGTCGGGCTCACGCCGGCGATGGGCGGAACACAGCGCCTCGTCGAGCGCGCGGGCCCGGCGCGGGCGCGCGAGCTGGTGATGACCGGCGAGCTCTACGATGCGGCCACGCTGCAGGCCTGGAACGTTGTCAACCGCGTGCTCGACGACGCCACGTTCGCCGAGGCGAGCCTGGCCTTCGCACGAGACCTGGCGGACGGTCCGACGCGCGCACACGTGGCCACCAAGCAGATCGTGCGCGCGGCGCTCGAGGGTGGCGCACGCGCCGCCGATGCTCGCGTGCCGGAGATCGCGGGCGCGCTGTTCGCCACCGAGGACCTCGAGCGCGCGGTGGTGTCGTTCCTGGAGCACGGACCCGGCCACGCGACGTTCGCCGGCCGTTGAGGCGCCGCCGATCACGGCCCACGCGAGCCCGGCGGGCGCCTCGGGGAGGCGATTCGGCGGTCGCGCAATCCTCCGTGCAGCGCAACTTCGCTGCCACGGATGCGTTAGAAGGGAGTCCCCCGACCGCCACTCGTCGGCTCGAATCCCCCGTGCGTGCGCACCTCGCCGCCCGCACCCCGTCCCCCTCTTCGTGTTCAATCTCCCCATGAAACGCTCTCTGATCGTCCTCGCCCTCAGCAGCGCCGCGGCCGTCGGCCTGCTGGCGCCCACCGGCTCGGTGGCCGGGAGCCGCATCGCCGCCACCAAGTCGACGACCACGACCACGACGACTCAGGCGCCGCAGCCGCCGAGCGTCGTCAACGTCGGCGTCGTCCCGGCGAGCGCGACCCCGACCGTGACGTCGTCGACCCCGAGCTGCCCCGGGACGCCGTGCCTGGCCGTCAGCCGCACGACCGGCTACGGGGCCAAGGTCGGCACGGTGCGCTCGCCGTACGTCGCCCCGATCGACGGGCGCATCGTGGCCTGGACGATCACGCTCGGCGCTCCGAACGCGAAGCAGATCAGCTTCTTCAACGCGAACGAGGGTGGCCCCGCCTCGGCGGCGATCGCCGTCTTGCAGCCGGGGAGCAAGCTCAGCTACACGCTCGTGGCCCAGAGCCCGGCCGTCCTCCTGCAGCCCTACTTCGGCGGAAGCGTCCAGTTCCCGCTGACCGCCACCCTGCCGATCCGCAAGGGCGACGTCATCGCCCTGACCGTGCCGACGTGGGCGCCGTCGCTCGCGCTCGGCTACGCCAGCGACACGTCGTGGCGAGCGAGCCGGTCCAAGAGCCAGTGCACGACGACGAACACCCAGACGGCGCTGGAAACGCTCGGCAGCGGGGTTCAGTTCTACTGCCTGTACAAGACCGCTCGCCTCACCTACGCGGCGACGATCGTGGCCAACCCGACGCTCGTCAAGAGCCTGACGACCAGCACCACGTCGACGACGACCACGACGACGACGACCACGACGACGACCAAGACGACCACCAAGACCACGAGCACGAAGAAGTAGTCTGAGTCAGCCGCTCGGCGCGGCTGGCCGTGGCCGGTGTTCAGGTTGCCGTCGTGATGCGCAGCAGCGGGAGCAGGCGCCCTGATGGCGAGCGGCGCTCGCCGATGCGCCTCGCGCCGAGCGCCTCGTAGAAGCCCTCGGCGTTCGGGTCGCTCTCGATGAGCAGCGTCTGAAAGCCGGCGTCGCTGGCCTTGGCGAGCGCGTGACCGGCCAGGCGCCGACCGAGCCCGGTCCCGATCGCACTTGGATCGAGCCACAGGTCGGCCAGCTCGCCCTCCGGCGGCGCGCCGGTCACCCGAGAGAATCCGACCGGCTCTCCGTCGTGCTCGAGCACCCACACGATGTCCGACGCGAGATCGGCTTCACCGAGCGTGAGCAGTCCCTGTATCGAGTCGAGAAACGCCTCGTCGTAGCCCCAGTGCGCCTTCGAGCGCAGCGCGAGCGCGCTCAGGCTCGCGGCCTCGCCGGGCCGCGCCGGGCGAATGACGAAGGCCGGTCCGGTTGCGCGCATCGCCGCGACGGGGCGGTCGGTCCTACTTGACGGTCAGCGTGCCGTACATGCCGGCGGCGCGGTGCCCGGGAACCTGGCAGAAGAACGTGTAGCTGCCCGGCTTGAGCGTCGCGTGGAAGGTGGACGTCCCGTTGCTCGTGATCGCGCCGGCGCCAAGCACGGGGCCAGGGCCCGGCGTCGCCCCGGTCGCACCGGCCTGCAGCGCGATGTTGTGCGGGACGCCGGACATGTTCTTCATCACCAACGTGACCGGGCCGGCGGTCGCGGTCGCGGACTTCGTCGTGTAGGACAGCTGGCCGGTGGGGTCGGCCGCGAACGTCAGCGTCCCCGCCTTCTCCACCGCGGGCGGCCCAGTGCCCGCCGGGTGCACGACCGAGGCCAGCAGGCCGGTGTCCTGGCCCGGAGCGGCGGCCGCCTGCGACACGTACGCGGCGATGTCGTTGATGCACTGTCCGCGCGATGGCACCGCGGTGCCGGCCGGGCTGCCCGGGAGGACGCAGTTCGCGCCGTGCACGAGGCCGGAGGGCATCACGCCGCTGGGGTTCGGCTCGAGGATCTGTCCGTGCACCACGCTCTCGATCGTGCTCCGGCCGAGGCCGTCCTGGACGGCGGCCGCGAAGGCCGCGTCTAGGTTGGGCCCGATGGTGCCCTTCGTGCCCGCGCGCGCGAGCGTGTGGCAGGCGCCGCACTGCTGGACGAAGGCGACCTTGCCCCCGACGACGTCGGCGTTGTCGTAGCGCTTGAGCGATCCGCAGGCGGTCAACGCCACCGCGATCGCGAGCGCCGTGCAGACGGCGCCCAGGCGCCTGACCGGGTGTGTGCCATTCGATACGGACATGCGCCGCGGGCACTCTACCCGAACGGCCGGAGGGCGGGTGCGGTATCCGGTCTCGGGGGCGCTCCGATAGAATCCACCGCCGTGAGCGAGCACGACCGCTATCGGCTGCGCACTCCCTCCACCGGGCGGGAGCTGATCCTCGAGGCCGATCCGGACGAGATCTACCTCGACCGCGACACCGGCGAGGAGCTCGAGGTGGTGGGCAAGCTGCTCCCGCTCGCGCCCTCGGACTCTCAGCTGCCGTGGGCGGTCGAGAACCTGCGTTTCTGTCCCTGGTGCGACCAGCTTGCGCAGAAGGACCTGAACGACTGTCCGACCTGCGGCCGGCGCATGGGCCCGCTCGGCGGGTGAGACGGGTTTCCCAGCGTCGCGTACGCGAACTGGCGGCGCTCTCGCTCGTCGCGTGTTGCGGTGGCGGCCTGGCCGCCTGCGGCGGGACGAGCAGCGTCGCCGACCAGGTGCCGCAGACGCCTCCGACGATCACCCCGCCGGCCGCCACCGGTGCGGTCGCGGCGAACGGCGGCACGGTGACGACCCCGGCCGGGGCTACCGGGACGACGGGCGCCGGCGGCAGCGGCTCGAGCGGCAACGGCTCCTCGTCGGGCGGCGGCGCCGCCTCGAGCGGCGGAACCGCGGCGGGCGGCGCGTCGAGCGGAACCGGCGGATCATCCACGGGAACCGGATCGGGCGGCGCGGGCGGCACCTCCGCCGGCGGCACGTCGGCGACGGGCGGCTCCGGTGGCTCGTCCTCGTCCGGGACGGGATCGTCCGGCGGCGGCTCGGCGGGCGGCAGCGGCTCCTCCGGGAGCGGCTCCTCGGGCGGCGGCTCGAGCTCGCCGACCGGCGGCGCCAGCGCTCCCTGAGGCCGCCCTCGCGGGCTCTCGGGGGCCTACAGGACGGACTGCACGAGCACGACGATCACCACGATCACCAGGAACGCCGCGAGCACGTAGAGCAGCAGCCGGAAGGCCTCGTCCTCGCTGCGCAGCGGGTTCAGCATGGTCGCCGTCGCGGCGGTCACCGGATGACGTAGACCGTCAGGTAGACGACGATCCACATGATGTCGACGAAGTGCCAGTAGATGCCCGGCACCTCGACGCCTCGATGCTCCTCGGGGCTGTAATGGCCGCGGAACGCGCGTACGGTCACGATGAGCAGCAGCACCAGCCCGATGAACACGTGGGCGCCGTGCAGTCCGGTCAGCGAGTAGAAGATCGTCGCCTGCGAGCTGTCCTGAGGTGCGAAGCCGATGTTCGCGTACTCGTTGATCTGGATGAACAGGAACGTGCAACCGAGCAGGAACGTCGTGAAGATGCCGGCCTTCAACCCGAATCGGTTGCCGTTCTTGATCGAGGTCTGTGCCCAGTGCATCGTGAACGAGGACGACACCAGGATCGCGGTGTTGAAGCCCGCGACCTCGACGGGCAGGGTCGTGCCGGGTGCGGGCCAGGGATCCCCCTGGGCGACACGGATAAAGAACATCGCCGTGAAGAACGCCCCGAAGACCATCACCTCGGAGATGATGAAAAGGAGGATCCCGAGCATCGCGGGGTCCACCCGCGAGCTGCGGTTCGCCGGCGGCGGCCCGTGGTGCTCGGCGTGGGCGTCGTGCCCGAGCGCGATGCCGGCGGCTTCCATCGCTAGCTGCCCGCCGGCGCCGGGGTCGCGGCGGTCTCGTCGGTCACCACGACATGCTCGACGGGCACCGTGGTCGCCTTCCGGACGCGCTCGATGAGGTCTGAGCGCATCCAACCCGATCGCTCGTTGGGCAGCGTGGAGATGACGACGTCATCGACGCGGAACAGCTCCAGCGCGTTCACCGTCGCGGTGTAGGGGTCCGGGTCGCCGATCATGCCCGAGGCGAGCAGCCCCGTGCCCTGGAGGCGGTCGAGCATCGCCGCGAGGCGCTCCCGTGCCTCCTGGGGCGCGGATCCATCACCGCTCTGCTGGGGGACCACGCCGATGAACAGATGCTCCTTGTCGTTGGCCGCCTTGGCCGCGAGACGCTCGACGAGCTCTTCACCGCTCGAGGTGCGGTTGGCGACGACGAGCGTCACCTTGAACGGCAGGCCCTCCTGATCGACATCGGTGACGATGTGCTGCACCGGCAGGCGGGTCGCCGTGCGGATGCGCTCGATCAGGTCGCGCCGCAGCCACCCTGAGCTCTCGACCGGCTTCGTGGAGACGATGATCTCGTCGGGCCGGCCGTGGGTGCCGATCGCGTCGAGCACCGCCGACAGCGGATCGGCGTCGCCGACCTCGCCGTGGGCGGCGATGCCCTCGGCGGCGAGGACGGACAGCGCGAGATCGACGCGGACCTGGCTGGCGTGCCGGACCGCGTCGTCATAGATGACCAGGCCGGCGCTCGGCTTGGTCATCGGAACGACGATCCGGAAGCTGACGTCGCCCTGTGCGGCTCGGCGGCGCACCTCGTCGAGCAGGCTGCGCCCGGCGAGCGTCTGGTTGGCGATCACGAGGACCTCGGTCATGGATGTCTCCCTCCCTCCGTGGTGGCGGACTGACTCCGGACACCTAACGACGTTGTGAGCACGCTCATTGGCTCGTTGGCTGGGCGACGCTACCCGCCGGCGTGGACTTCACCTCGGCGCCTCCCTTGAAGACTCCGTGGACGGCGCCGGGAACGCCGTACTCGTACGGCCCACCCACGACCGTGGGAATCGCGTCGAAGTTGAAGATCGGCGGCGGCGACGAGACCTGCCACTCCAGCGTGAGCGCTCTCCACGGGTTAGCCACCGCGCGCGGCCCGCCACGCCAGCTCGTGACCATGTTGTAGACGAAGATCAGCGTCGAGAGCCCGAGGATCCAGCTGGCGATCGAGATGAACAGGTTCAGGTCGGCGAACTGGGATGCGTAGGTGGCCACGCGCCGCGGCATCCCCTGCAGGCCGAGGATGTGCATCGGCGCGAACGTCAGGTTGAAGAAGACGAACGTGCTCCAGAAGTGCCACCTGCCGAGGCGCTCGTCGTACATGCGTCCCGTCATCTTCGGGAACCAGTAGTAGACGCCGGCGAAGATCGTGAACAGCGAGCCGCCGAACAGCACGTAGTGGATGTGGGCGACGATGAAGTACGTCGCGCTGACGTGGATGTCGAACGGGATCATGGCGAGCATGACGCCGCTGATCCCGCCGCACGTGAACGTCGTCAGGAACCCGAGCGCGAACAGCATCGGCGTGTCGAGGTGCAGCACGCCCTTCCACAGCGTGGCCAACCAGGAGAAGATCTTGATCCCCGTGGGCACGGCGATGATGACCGTGGTGATGGCCATCGGGATCCGGATCCACGCCGCCATGCCCGACGTGAACATGTGGTGCGCCCACACCGTGAAGCCGAGGACGACGATGGCCAGCAGCGAGAACGCCATCATGCGGTAGCCGAAGATCGGCTTGCGTGATTTCACGGCGATGATCTCGCTGACGATGCCGAAGCCGGGCAACATCATGATGTAGACCGCAGGGTGCGAGTAGAACCAGAAGACGTGCTGGTACATGAGCACGTCTCCGCCCTTGGCGACGTTGAAGAAGTTGAAGCGCAGCGCGCGGTCGAGCAGGATGAAGAACTGCGAGGCGGCGACGAAGGGCGTCGCGATCACGACGAGCAGCGACGTCGAGAAGTTCGCCCACACGAGCAGCGGCATGCGGAAGAAGCTCATCCCCGGCGCGCGCATCGTGATGATCGTGACCAGGAAGTTGAGCGCCGTGGCGATCGAGGAGAACCCGGCGAACTGAACGCCGATCGAGAAGAAGTTCTGCCCGATCGGCGCGTCGATGGAGAGCGGCGTGTAGGCCGTCCAGCCGTCGGCGAAGGCTCCGCCGGGCGCGAAGAAGCTGGAGAGCATGATGATGCCGCCAAGTGGCAGCAGCCAGTACGACAGCGCGTTCAGCCGCGGGAAGGCCATGTCGGGCGCGCCGATCATCAGCGGAATGACGAAGTTCGCCAGCCCGGCGAACACCGGGATCACGAAGAAGAAGATGAGGATCGACGCGTGGACCGAGAAGAGGCTGTTGTAGGTGTTCGTGTCGACGAAGTTCGCGCCCGGCTGCGCGAGCTCGGCGCGCATGAGCATCGCCAGCATGCCGCCCACGAGCAGGAAGAAGAACGACGTCACGACGTACTGGACGCCGATCACCTTGTGGTCGGTGTTGATGCGGAAGTAGTCCTTCCAGCTGCGCGCGCCGTGGCCCGAGTGGTCCTCGGGGATCGTCGGCTTGCCGACCGCCCAGCGCACCCAGTAGTCGAACGCGCCGAAGCCGGCGAGCCAGAAGAGCGGCGCCGCGAGCAGCCCGAGTGTGACCCACGCGTTCGCGTCGAAGTAGTGCCGGTATGTCGCGTGGCCGTTCGCGGCGCGGACGATCCAGGTCAGCAGCATCGAGAAGCCGATGCCGACGATGAAGAAGAGCGTGGCGCGGTAGAAGCCCGGGGCTCGCAGCCTGGCGACCATCAGCATTCCTCCAGGGTCGTGATCGGGCCGGCCGTCGGCGCACGGCGCCGCGGCAAGTCGCCGCTGCGCCACAGCCTACAGTCGTCGTTGGGGGACGTCGCGCGGTCGACCACGGGACGTCGGTGTGCGAGCGAGCTCATCCGGCTCCGGTGGCGACGAAGGTGGTCAGGGGGTGTCCGGCGGTCGCGCTCGCCGCGCCAGCGCCGGCCGGTGCCGGCGCGGACACCGGGGTCGTGGTCCCCTGCATGCGGGCGAGCCAGCTGTTGAACTGGGCCCGGGGCAGCACGATCACGCTCGAGCGCATCAGCGAGTGCCCGACGCCGCAGAGCAGGTTGCACACGATCGGGTAGCGGCCGAGCCGGGTCGCGGTCACGCGGTAGTGCGTGGTGATGCCGGGCACGACGTCCTCCTGCAGTCGGAAGGCCGGGATCCAGAAGGCGTGGATGACGTCCCGCGAGACCATGTTGAACTTCACCGACTGGTTCTGGGGCAGATACAGCACGGTCGTCGTGATCGGGGCGCCGCCCGGGCGGGCGGGCGGGTAGGCATAGGTCCAGGCGAACTGCTGCCCCACGACGCCGACCTGGAGCTCGGGACCCGCGGGCTTGCGCTCATTGTCGTGCAGGATGACGAAGGAGTACGAGACGAGTCCGAGGATGAGGACCGCCGGGATGACCGTCCAGATGAACTCGAGTTGGGTGTTGCCGTGGATCGGCGCGCCGTCCTGGAGCTCCTGGCCGGGACGCATGCGGAACTGCCACACCGAGAACAGGATGACCGTCGTCACGAGCACGAAGATCGGCACCGAGGCGACGAGGAGGACGTAGTACAGGCGATCGGTGTTGTGGGCTTGCGCCGACGCCTCGGGCGGAAACCAGTTGATCACGCCGAGTCCCAGGAAGATCCCGATGGCGGCCGCGACGAGCGCCGCGCACACGGTCGGTATGAGGGCGCGCCTACTCATCGGCCGCAAACGCTCCCTCACGTTGACGGCAGCTCTCTGACCTAGGGGAGCTCATCGGGGAGGCCGATCCTAATCGTTGCAGCAGATACATGGCAATGGGCAACCTCCGAAAGTCCACGAAAGTACACCACAACGGCCGGTCCGGCGCACGCCCGCCGCCGCCCCATCGCGTACTCGCTTGACGGACGAGACGGCGAACGGGTACATTGCGTCAATCGTTGCAAATCGAGGTGCGGCCCGACCGGGCCTCAGCGCCGAGAACAGAGAAGGCAGCGCTTGATGCAGGTTCGAGAGGGAATGAGCTCGATGGTTCTCTCGGTCGGTCCGGGCCACACGGTCCGCGACGCGGCTCGCCTGATGTCCGAGCGCCAGGTGGGTGCCGCCGTGGTCATCGATCCCGATGGCCACGGGCCGGGCATCATCACCGAGCGTGATGTCCTGCGCGTCATCGGCGCAGGCGAGGACCCCGATCGCGAGCTGGTCAGCGAGCACCTGACATCAGGGCTGGTCTTCGCTGCGCCCGACTGGTCACTCGAGGAGGCCGCAGCGGCGATGGTCCGCGGTCGCTTCCGCCATCTCGTCGTCATCGAGCACGGCGAGATCGCGGGAATCCTGTCGGTGCGCGACATCGTGCGCTGCTGGACCGAGGACGGAGCGATCTGTCCGGTGCCGGAAAGCGCAGCAGTGGGGTGATGTGAGGGACTCCGCGCCCTGGGGAGCGCGTGGAGCATCAAAACCGTGCGCGGGTGAGGGAACGCGCACGGCACCCCACTGGTGGAGCGGCGCGCCCGCGCAATGTGCGGGCGCGTCCCGCTCACGCCGGTCGCGCGCGCTGGCCACCGGTCGGCGCGCGCGCCGCTGGCGATGGACGCCCGTCGGCGACCGGCGCCCGCTACGTCGCCGCCGGCCTGGCTCAGCCGAGCGGGAGCTCGTCGATATCGCGGCGGGTGTCCGCGATCCAGCGCACGATGCAGGCGACCGTCAGCACGATCCCGGCGATGGTCACCACGATGAACGTCGTCAGTCCGACGACGACCATCGTGATCCCGACGGCCGTGAGGAACGGGATGAGGCTCGGGCCGGGGAGGTGGATCTCCTCGCCGACGGGCGGGACCTCTGGATCGAGCGGGCTCACGAGATATAGATCGCGGCGACGATGAAGGTGAGGCCGAGCATGAACATCGAGAGCGCGCTGACGATCAGCGCCGTGCGGATGTTCTTGCGCGCGAGTCGGCGGGTCATCATGGGCGCCGAAGAATACCGGTCCTGGCTCGGTGATGCCGAGCCGCCCTACAGATGCGCGTCCGCGGCCATCGAGCAGAACAGCAGCGCGAGGTAGGCGAGCGAGAACAGGTAGAGCTGGAGGGCCGCGCGGCGGTCGGCACGACGGTACAGGCGCATTGCTCCGCCGATGAACAGGGCGCCGAGCGTCATCGAGACGACGAGGTAGAAGTCGCCGAAGCGCCCCGCACAGAACGGCAGCTGCGTGACCGCGTAGAGGAGGATCGTGTACAGCACGATCTGCTTGCGCGTCTCGCGCTCGCCGCGCACGACCGGCAGCATCGGGACCTTCACCGCCGCGTACTCGTTGCGCATGAGCAGGCTGAGGGCCCAGAAGTGCGGTGGGGTCCAGAAGAAGACGATGAAGAACAGGTACAGGGCGACGGGGTCGAGCGAGCCGGTCACCGCGGCCCAGGCCACGAGTGGCGGCACGGCCCCCGCGGCGCCGCCGATGACGATGTTCTGCGGGGTGCGGCGCTTCAGCCACATCGTGTAGACACCGACGTAGCCGACGAAGCCCGCAAGCGCGAGCGACGCGGCGAGGACGTTGGCCACGAGCGTCAGCTCGAGGAACGACAGCGCGGCCAGGACGAAGCCGAAGATGAGTGCGGCGCGGGGCGAGATGCGCCCGGCCGGGACCGGGCGGTTCGCGGTCCGCTTCATGCGCGCGTCGATGTCGCGGTCCCAGTAGTGGTTGACGGCGCCGGCGCCGCCCGCCGACAGGTAGCCGCCGAGGCAGATGAGCGCGACGAACGCCGGCGACGGATCGCCGGCGACGTACATCGTCGTGATCGTCGTCAGCAGCAGGAGCGTCTGGACCTTCGGCTTGGTCAGCTCGAAGTAGTCGCTGAGGACCGAGCGCGTGCGCGCGGCCAGTCCGCCACGCGGGGTGGGCAGCGCCGGGGCGGCCGCGGACGGAGGCAGCGGTTGGGCGGTCACCGGGGCGCCCGCTGCCTCACACGCCGACCTGGCGGGCGCCGGCCGGCACCGTGGCCGGGCTCGGGGCCGGCGCGCCCGAGGTCCGCCGCTCGATCTCGCGGCGAATGTCCTTCATCGGCTCGACCGAACGCACGCGCGGCACGGTGTCGAAGTTGTTCACCGGCGGCGGCGACTCGGTGAACCACTCGAGCGTATTCGCCTTCCACGGGTCCGGGCCGGCGATCGCGCCGACCTTCAGACTGCGGGCGACGTTGATGATCGTCAGCAGGATGCCGACGCCGAGGACGAACGAGCCGACGGTGGAGATCATGTTGTAGAGCGCGAGATGACCGGTGTTCGTGTACTCGTACACGCGCCGCGGCATCCCGTCGAGGCCGATGACATGCTGGATCAGGAAGGTCAGGTTGAAGCCGATGAACATCCACCAGAACGACCACTTGCCGAGGCTCTCGCTGAGCATACGCCCGGTGACCTTCGGGAACCAGTAGTAGATGGCGGCGAAGATCGTGAACACGGCGCCGCCCATCAGCACGTAGTGGATGTGCGCGACGACGAAGTACGTGTCGTTGAGCTGCCAGTCCACCGGGAACATGGCCAGGAACACGCCCGAGATCCCGCCGATGAGGAACGTCGCGATGAAGCCGGCACAGAAGATGAGCGGCGTCTTGAACTCGATCGAGCCGCGCCACAGCGTGGCGATCCAGTTGAGGATCTTGACCCCCGTTGGCACGGCGATCAGGAACGAGCTCAGCATCACGAAGATGAGCACGACGACCGGGGTCGGCGTGGCGAACATGTGGTGCGCCCAGGTGAGGAAGCCGAGGAAGGCGATCGCGACGGTCGACGCGGCGATCGCCTTGTAACCGAAGATCGGCTTGCGCGCGAAGACCGGCAGGATCTCCGAGACGACGCCGAACCCGGGCAGGATCATGATGTACACCTCGGGGTGCCCGAAGAACCAGAACAGGTGTTGCCATAACAGCGCCGAGCCGCCGTTGTTCGGGTCGAAGAAGTGCGTGCCGAAGTGCCGGTCGGTGAGCAGCATCGTCACCGCGCCCGCGATGACCGGCAGCGCGAAGATGAGCAGCACCGAGTAGGTGAGGATCGCCCACACGAACAGCGGCAGCCGCCCCCAGCTCATGCCCGGGGCGCGCATGTTGGCGATCGTCGCGTAGAAGTTCACCGCGCCCACGAACGAGGAGATGCCGGTCAGGTGGATGAGGAAGATCCATGCGTCCTGGCCACCCGACGGCGAGTAGGTGATGCTCGAGAGCGGCACGTAGCTGCTCCAGCCGGCCTCGGGTGGCGTCCAGAAGATCGAGGCGTAGAAGACGATGCCTCCGGCGAGCAGCAGCCAGAACGACAGCGCGTTCAGGCGCGGGAACGCCATGTCGCGCGCTCCGATCATGAGCGGCACGAAGTAGTTGCCTAGGCCGGCCATGAAGGGCACGACGAACAGGAAGATCATCGTCGTCCCGTGCATCGTGAACAGCTGGTTGTAGACCTGCGGCGTGACCAGGTTGTTGTCCGGCACGCTCAGCTGCAGGCGGATCATCAGCGCCTCGACCCCGCCGATGATGAAGAAGGCGAAGGTCGTGACCATGTACATGATCCCGATCTTCTTATGGTCGGTCGTGGTGATCCAGCTCGTCCAGCCCGTCCCCTCGCGCTGCGCGCGGTGGGCGACTACCTGGGGGACGGGGGCGGCGTACGTGGCCATGGCTGGGGTCGGTCTCCTGGTCGCGTTCGAGGGGTTACGGGACCTGCACGGCGGCGGCGCCGGACAGCGCGCTGAGCTTGGCGCGCGTCGCCGCGGCCTGGGCGTTGGCGGCCGCGATGGCCCGCTTCTGGTAGGCGATCCAGGCGTCGAACTGGGTCGGGGTGACGGCGTCGACCTGGGCGATCATGCGGGCGTGGCCGCGGCCGCAGATCTCGGCGCACTGCCCGCGATAGGTCCCGGGCTTGTCGACTCGGAACCACGAATAGTTGTTGTATCCGGGGATCGCCTGGAACTTGCCGCCGAGCTGGGGGATCCACCACGAGTGCACGACGTCGAGCGACTGGATGTCGAGCACGACCGTCACGCCGACCGGCACGACCATCGTCTCGAAGGAGTACGGCGCGCCGAGGCCGTCCGGGTTGGAGGCGCCCGGGTAGGTGTAGCGCCAGATGTACTGCTGACCGGTGACGGTGATGTGCAGCGCCCGGCCGTTCGGCGGCAGCTTCTCGGTCGCGCTCGCGAGCAGGCCGCTCTGGCCGACGAGCTGCGCGCCCGACGGGAGCGAGTTGACCGGGTCCTGGATCGCGGCGAGCTTGACGAACGTGGCGATGGCGAGCACGACGAGGACGGCCGCGGCGCCGAGCGTCCAGCCGAGCTCCAGGCGCGTGTTGCCACGGATCTGCGCCGCCACGACGCCCTTGCGCGCGCGGAACTTGATGAGCGCGTAGACGAGCGCCCCCTCGACCGCCACGAAGATGATGAGCGCGATGACGAGCGTGAAGTAGTACAGCTGCGAGGTCGCGCTCGCGTTCGGCGACTCTGGCGTTTCCGGGCCGAAGAACGCCAGCGCACCGGGGGCGAACGCGAGCAGCGCGCCCATCGAGAGCACCGCGCTGAGGCCGAGCCGGCGGAGGCGGCGACCGCCGCGACGGGACCGGTCAGGGGTGCCCGACGGGGCGATGGAGGAGCGTTCGGCGGCCAAGACCGCGGAGATTCTATTCAGGTGCCCGCCGGACGCGCGTCGAGCGCCTGCCGGGCGGGTGAGCGGACGGTCACGACGGGGCCGCTCAGTGGCCGGCGAAGCGGGTCTCGCGCTTCTGCGCGAACGCGCTCACGCCCTCGACGAAGTCGTCGGTCTCGGCCATCTCCTGCTGGATGCGCGCCTCGAGCTCGAGCTGCTCGGCCATGCCCGCGAGCTGCCAGTGGTTGAGCTGGCGCTTGATGCCGGCATAGGCGCGCGTCGGTCCGGCGGCGAGGCGCGCTGACAGCGCCCGCACGGCGTCGTCGAAGTCGTCGTCGGCCACGACGCGGTTGATGAGCCCCCAGGCGAGCGCCTGCTCGGCTCCGATGCGCTCGCCGAGCATCGCCATCTCGGTCGCGCGCGCCATCCCGACGCGGTTGGGCACGAACAGCGAGGAGCCGCCGTCGGGCACGAAGCCGATATTCACGAAGGCGAGCAGGAAGTAGGCGCTCTGGGCCGCGACGATCAGATCGCAGCTGAGCGCGAGCGACAGGCCGATGCCGACGGCGGGCCCGCGGACGGCGGCGACGACCGGCTTGCTCATCTCGCGGATGCCGGTGATGATCGGGTGGTAGCGCTCGGTGAGCGTGCGGTAGACGTCGGGGCGGCCGGAGGGCGTCAGCTCCTCCTCGCGTCCGGACATGTCGCGCAGATCCGCGCCGGAGGAGAAGGCGCGCCCGGCGCCGCCGACGACGACCGCGCGCACCGCGCCATCGGAGGCGACGTGCTCGAGCGCCGCGAGCAGGTCCAGACCGAGCTGGCGGTTCCAGGCGTTCAGCGCGTCGGGACGGTTGAGCGTCACCCGGCCGACGCCCTCCTGGACCGCGAGGTCGACCGTCTCCAACTGGGGAAGGGTGGTGCTCATGGCGGATCTCCTGTCGCTCGCGGGCTTCCCTGCCGGCGGAGATCCTATGCGCTCGACGCATCGCGGCGAGCGAGCGCAGCGGCTACCGTAGTCGGCGGTGACCGCAATGTCCGCCCGTCCCGCCATCGGCCTGTGCACCGCGCTCGAGCGCGCGCGCTGGAGCGTGTGGGACCAGGAGGCCGTCCTGCTGCCGCGCAACTACATCGACGCCGTCCAGGCCGCGGGAGGGCTGGCGCTGCTCGTGCCGCCCGATCCGGCACTCGTGGACGCCCCTGACGAGCTGCTCGATCGCCTCGACGGCCTCATCCTCGCCGGAGGCGCCGACCTCGACCCGGACAACTACGGCGCGAGCGCCCACCCCGAGACGGTCGGTTGCGTGCCCGAGCGCGACCGCTTCGAGATCGCGCTGCTGCAGGCGGCGTGGGCCCGCGACCTCCCCGTGCTGGCGATCTGCCGAGGCATGCAGGTGATGAACGTCGCGCGCGGGGGAACGCTGCACCAGCACCTGCCCGAGAGCCATGGACACCACGAGCATCGGCGCATATCGGGATCCTTCGACGGCGCCGACCACGACGTCGTGCTCGACGACGGCTCGCTCGCCGCCCGGATCGTGGGCGAGCGCGTCCACGCGACGAAGTCGCACCACCACCAGGGCGTCGATCGGCTCGGCGAGGGACTGCGGGTCACCGGCCGGTCGGAATTCGACTCCCTTCCGGAGGCCATCGAGCTGCCCGACCGGCGCTTCGCGCTCGGCGTGCAATGGCATCCCGAGGCCGATGAGGCGAGCCCGTTCATCGCCGCGCTTGTCGCCGAGGCGGCTCGTGTGCGAGGCGGCGCCCCGGGCGCCGTCGCCGGCGATGGCCGCGCCGCCTGAGCGTCTCGGGCCGTCCAGCGAGACTGCGATACTGCAGGCGCGTGCGCCTGTCCAGCGCCATTCGAGCCACGGCCTGGGGCGTCGTCATCGCGGGTGTGGCGGCACCGCTCGTGCGCCGTCGGGTTGCCGCGCGGCCGCTCGTCACCCAGACCGTCGCCTTCGCCGCGCCGGTCGCGTTGTGCGTCGCGGTGCGCCGCTCGCGGGCCCGCGACGTCGCCACCTGCGCGCTGCAGATGTGGGCCTATGTGAACGCGTACAAGTTCCCGCATGACGACGCCGAGGCCCAGGCGCAGCGCGTGCACATCGACTACCCGATCGACATCGATCGCGCGCTCGGCCTCGGCGAGCTCCCCACGATCCGCCTGCAGCGCGCGCTCTCGCGCCCCGGTCAATGGACGGCGCTCGACGGCGTGCTCGTGTGGGCGCACTGGTCGTGGTTCATCGTGCCGCACGCGTCGCTGGCCTACATCCTGTGGCGGCGCCCCGCGGCTTTTCCGACGGCCGCGGCGATGACCTACGCCGTCTTCGACCTCGGCGCGAGCGTGTACTGGGTGGCGCCGACCGCCCCGCCCTGGTGGGCAGCGACGCAGCCGTCGCCCGAGCGCGGCGACCTCCCGGTGCGGCGGATGATGGTCGAGTACGGCGAGTTCTTCTGGCGTGACCGCTGGGGGCCGCTCTACAGTGTGTTTGGAGGCAATCCACTGGCTGCGATGCCGTCCCTGCACTTCGCCACGTCGGTGATGGCGGCCGCGCTCCTGCGGCGCGCCGGTCCGATCGCGGGCGCGATCGGGTGGAGCTACGCCGCGACGCTCGGATTCGCGCTCGTGTATCTCGGCGAGCACTACGTGACCGACCTGCTCGCCGGCGCGGCGCTGTCCGCGGCCGTGTGGCGGTGGGGTCCGCGCGCCGAGCCGCTGCTGCGGGTGGCGGGTGCGGCGGTGTCGGCGCTGGAGGCGCGAGCGCACGAGGGGAGATGACAGTGGAGGAGGACGAGCGTCAGCTGCCTGCGCTCGACGCGACGAACCCGGGGGAGCGGGCGGCGCAGGGTGCGGTGCAACCACCGTCGGTGGTCGGGAACGCCGACGGCCGCGGGCCGTCCTCGACGGCGTCCGACCGCGCCGCGCGCGCCGCCAGCCCGCCGCGACCCGGCGACGAGGAGATGCCGCGCCTGTCGGTGTCCAAGCGCCAGGCGGTGACGCTCTCGATCCTGACGCTGTCGATCCTCGCCTTCCTGTACTTCGTCCTGCCCAAGCTCTCGGGACCCCACGGGCTCAAGCAGACCTGGCAGCACATCGAGCATGGCAACGAGTGGTGGGCGCTGGCCGGCATCGCGCTGGAGCTGTGCTCGTTCGCCGGCTACATCGCGCTGTTTCGCTGCGTCTTCATCCGCGGGTACAACCGCATCGACTGGCGGGCGAGCTATGAGATCTCGATGGCCGGCCTGGCCGCCTCGCGCCTGTTCGCCGCCGGCGGCGCCGGCGGCGTCGTCCTCACGGCCTGGGCGGTGCGCCGCTCCGGCATGGGTCCGCGGGTCGTCGCCTGCCGCATGGTGGCCTTCCTCGTGCTCCTGTATCTCGTCTACGCGCTCGCGCTGCTCTTCGATGGCCTCGGGCTCGGCCTGGGGATCCTGCCCGGCGGCGGATCGTTCGCGATCACGATCGTGCCGGCGATCATCGCGGCGCTGCTGCTCGCGATCGCGGCGGCGGTCGCGGCGCTCCCGCGCGATGTCGAGCGCCGGCTGGAGCACTGGGCGCAGGGCTCGGGGCGGATCGCCCGCTGGATCGCCCGGGCGGTGTCGGTGCCCGCCACCGCGGCGAGCGGCGTGCGGACGGCGATCGACATCGTGCGCACGAACGACCCGTTCGTGCTCGGCGCGCCGGCGTGGTGGGGCTTCGACATCGCCGTGCTGTGGGCGTCGTTCCACGCCTTCGGCCAACCCCCGCCGATCCCAGTCATCGTGATGGCCTACTTCATCGGCATGCTCGGCAACCTGCTTCCGCTTCCGGGCGGCGTCGGCGGCGTCGACGGCGGCATGATCGCCGCGTTCGCCGCGTTCGGGGTGTCGCTCAGCCTTGCCGTCGTCGCAGTGCTCCTGTACCGGGCGATCGCCTTCTGGCTGCCGACGGTGCCCGGCGCGTTCGCCTACTTCCAGCTGCGGCGGACGGTCAGCCGCTGGCGCGGCGAGCAGACCGACGAGCACGAGGCCGCGGCGGCGGCCGAGCGCGTTGGATCGCAGGCCGCGCACGCGTGAAACGGACCGGCGCGCTCGCTGACTACGCTCCGGAGCGAATATACTTCATTAAGTAAAGTGACAGGCCAGGACCGCGACGAGTAAAGGGGACTTCGGATGGCTGACGTGGAGAACGTGATCATCATCGGCAGCGGCCCCGCCGGGTACACGGCCGCTCTGTACACGTCGCGGGCGAACCTCGAGCCGCTCGTCTTCGAGGGCTTCGCCTGGGGCGGGCTGCTCCAGCAGACGACCGACGTCGAGAACTACCCGGGCTTCCCCGAGGGAGTCATGGGCCCGGAGATGATGCAGCGCTTCCGCGACCAGGCCGAGCGCTTCGGCGCGCGCCTCGTCACCGACGAGGCCGAGCGCGTCGAGCTCGCCACCGAGCCCGGCGGGCTGCACCGCGTATGGGCGGCCGGCGAGGAGCATCTCGCGCGCACGGTGATCCTCGCCATGGGCGCCGAGCACAAGAAGCTGAGCGTGCCCGGCGAGCAGGAGCTCTCCGGCCGCGGCGTGAGCTACTGCGCCACCTGCGACGCCGCGTTCTTCCGCGACGCCGACACCGTCATCGTCGGCGGGGGGACTCGGCCATGGAGGAGGCCATCTTCCTCTCGAAGTTCGCCTCGAAGGTCACGATCGTCCACCGTCGCAGCGAGTTCCGCGCCTCGAAGATCATGCTCGAGCGGGCGCGCCAACAGCCCAACATCGAGTTCCTCACGCCGTACACGGTCAAGGCCTTCACCCCCGGCGAGAAGGGCGCGCTCGGCTGCGCGACGCTCACCAACACCGAGACTGGCCAGGAGCTGCAGCTGAGCGTCAGTGGCGCATTCATCGCCGTCGGCCACCAGCCCCAGTCGGCCATCGTGCGCGGGCAGATCGACGTCGACGAGAGCGGCTACGTAAGCACCGAGGGCCGCTCGACGCGCACGAACCGCCCGGGCGTGTTCGCCGCCGGCGACCTCGTCGACCACACCTATCGTCAGGCGATCACCGCCGCCGGCTCGGGCTGCCAGGCGGCGCTCGACGCCGAGTGGTACCTGCGCGACACGCCCGGCATGCCCGACCTCGGGCTGCCCGAGGGCGACCTCGCCGAGGCGCAGTGGGCGCCGGACACCGCGCCCCAGGCGCTCGCGGAGACCGAGTAAGCGCCCGGCGCCGGCCTAGGCTCGGCCGCCTGCGCGTCTCGACGCCGCCCCGCGCTGCCGCGAGTCGCTCGATCCGCGCGGCGGCGCCGGCCGCGCGCGCCGCGACGTCCGCCGCTGCCGCGCCGGCGCCTCGGCTGCCGCGAGCAGCTCGACGAGCGCGTCCTCGAAGCCGGCGGCGATGACGTCGATGTCGGGCAACGCGTCGTAGTCGCCGAGCAGCCCGACGTTCATCCCGCCGTTGTAGGACATGATCGCCACCGCGAGCGCGCGATCGCCGGCCAGGAAGGCGATCGGGAACACCGACTGCAGCTCGCGTCCGAGCGCGTAGAGCGCGACCTGCGGACCGGGGACGTTCGTCACGAGCAGGTTGAACATGCGGTTGTTGAAGTTCAGGCGCGAGGCCTGGGCGAGGATCGTCGGCGGCGCGAAGTCCTGCATGCCGGCGATCGTCGTCGCGCCGAGGGCCTGCTTGGAATCCTTCACGCCGTCCATCGCCTGGCGTACCACCCGCAGACGCTCGACCGGATCGGCCACGCCGATCGGCAGCGGCGCGACGACCTGGGTGACGCGGTTGCCGAACGCGCCGCGCTCCTCGCGGGTGCGGATCGAGACCGGCACCTGCACGCGCAGGGTCACGTCCTCGGTCGGCTCGCCGCGAAACTCGTACAGGCGCCGCAGCGCGCCGGCCACGACGGCGAGCACGACGTCGTTGACGGTGCCGCCGAGCGCATCCTTGATCGCCTTCATGTCCTCGAGGCGTGCCGGCACGAAGGCGACCCGACGGTGTGGCCCGATCGGCACGTTCAACGGCGAGCTCGGCGCGGGAGCGAGGAGCAGTGCCCGCGCCACCTCGGACACGCCCTCGACGGTCTCGGCTACCTCGTCCACGAGCTCGGCCGGCCGCGCGAGCGCGGCGCCCGCGCGCACCGGCAATGTGGCGAGCGCGGCGGCCGCGGTCAGCGCCGAAGCGGCAGCCAGCTCCGCCGGCGTCGGCTCGGGCAGCGGCACCCAGTCGTCGCCCGGCACCATTCGCGGGGCCTTCGTCACGTCGAAGAGCATCGTCATGAGGTCGACCCCGGCGATGCCGTCCACGAGCGCGTGGTGCGTCTTGGAGATGAGCGCGAAGCGCCCGTCGGACAGCCCCTCGACGACCCACATCTCCCAAAGCGGCTTGTGGCGGTCGAGTGCCTGCGAGAAGATCCGCGCGGTCAGGGCGCGCAGGCGTTCCTCGTCGCCGGGCGCTGGTAGCGCGCTGCGCCGCACGTGGTAGGCGAGGTTGAAGCGCGGGTCGTCGATCCAGCGCTGGCGCCCGAGGCCGGCCAGCGGCGAGGCGATCTTCTGGCGATAGCGCGGTACGAGCGGCAGGCGCGTACGGATGTGAGCGAGGAACTCCTCGTGCGTCGGCGCCGGGCCCTCGAAGATCGACACCGCCCCGATGTGCATGTGCGTCGCGCCGCTCTCCTGATGCAGGAACCCGGCGTCGACCGCGCTCAGCCGATCGAGGTGCTTCTGGGCCATGCGGCGAGCCTACGCGATCGCGCCCTCCAGGGCGAGTAGTGCCCGCTTGCGCCCCGTGCCGCCGGTGTAGCCGCCGAGGGCCCCGCCGTGACGCAGCACGCGATGACAGGGCACGACGATCGGGATCGGGTTGGCCCCAAGCGCGTTGCCAGTGGCACGGGCACCGCGCGGGCTCCCCGCGCGAGCGGAGATCGTGCCGTAGTCGCTCACCGCGCCGTAGGGGATCTGCGCCGTCGCGCGCAGCACCCGCCGCGCGAACGGGCTGACGAGGCGCCAGTCGACGGCGAGGTCGAACGCGCGGCGGCGCGCGGCGAAGTACTCGTCGAGCTCGCGCCGCGCCTCGTCGAGCGCGCGCGGCGCGCGCACGATGCGCGGCGAGACCCGCTGCGGCGAGGCGGGCGAGCGAGGCGTCCTCGCCACCGGCGCCGAGGTAGGAGATGGTGATGAGCCCGCGCTCGGTGACCGCGAGCAACAGCTCGCCGAACGGCGAGTCGGTCGTCGCGTAGGCGATCTCGGCCCGTCCCTCGGCGGCCATGCGGTCGCTGACGCGCTGCGCCGCCGCGCGCGCCTGCGACGCCTCGTCGTCCTGCGGGACCGGCCCGATGCGCAGCAGCGCCTCGATCTCGTTCATGGCGTCACGACCTTCCTGAGCTTGTTCAGTGCCTCGCGCAGCGCGCTGCGCGCCGCCTCCTCCGAGCAGCCGAGGACCTCGGCGATCTCGCGGTGGGGGAGGTCGGCGTTGTGGCGCAGCAGCACGGCGGCGCGTTGGCGGGGTGGGAGTGCATGCACGGCCGCCCACAGCCGCTCGTCGCGCAGCAGCGGCGCCGGTGCGGCCGGGCCGGCGACGGCCGCGATGTCCTCGACGGGCAGCGCGTGGCGCGCGCGCCGGCGATGGGCGTCGAGCGCCTTGCGGTGCGCGATCGTCAGCACCCACGCGCGCAGGTTGGAGTCCGGCCGCAGCCGCGGGTAGGCGCGCAGCGCGGCCAGCCACGTCTCCTGGAAGCAGTCATCGGCCTCGACCGGACCGACCGACGCGACGAGGAAGCGCCACACGACCTCGCGGTGAGCGTCGAGGAACTGCGCAAACGGGACAAGGACACCGGGGGCGTCGGGCGGCTTCATGCGTGCGGGCATAACGCCGTCGCTGGCGAGTTCGTGAGGCGGTACGGCCTTATGGGGACGCGGAGCGGCCCCCGTTGTGGTGCGGGCCGTCCGCGTGCGCGGCGGGCGCCGGACCGTAGGTGAAGAACCCGGCGCCGACGTGGCGACCGAGACGACCCGCCAGCGCGTGCTGGCGCAACGCCGGCGCCGGACGGTAGCGCTCCTCGCGGTACTCCTCGTAGAGCCCGTCGAGTACGGCGAGCACGTGGTCGAGGCCGATCGCGTCGGCCCAGGCGAGCGGCCCGCGCGGGTGGTTGAGGCCGAGGACCATGCCGGTGTCGATGTCGGCGGCGCTGCCGACGCCCTCGCCGAGCGAGAACGCCGCCTCGTTGATGAGCTGGCAGACGATCCGCCCGAGGACGAGGCCCGGGGCGTCGGCCACCCACTCACCGAGCAGGCCGAGCGTCGCGAAGAAGCGCTCGGCGCGCTCGGCGGCGAGCGGATCGGAGTACGGGCCGCGCGTCAGCTCGACCAGACGCGTCTCGGCGAGCGGCGGCAGCACGTGGAAGCCGACGCTCGGCCCGCCGGGGTCGAGCGCGGCGAGCGACGCGACGTCGCACAGCGTCGCGCGCGGGCCCTCGAAGTCGTCGTCCTCGAAGAGGTCCTCCTCGTCCTCGGAGGGACCGAAGTCGAGGGTCAGGAATGGCTCCTCCTCGCCGGCCTCGCCCAGGGCGATGACCTCCCAGCCGGCCTCGGCGGCGCGGACGGCGACCTCCGCCGCGACGACGCTGTCGCCGACGACGACGACGATTCCGTCCCCGCCCCCGAGCGCCGGCGGCGCGGGATCGTCGGCGCGGTGGGCGTCGCCGGCGTAGTCGTAGTAGCCGCGTCCGGTCTTGCGGCCGTGGCGTCCGGCGGCGACGTAGCGGGCGGCGATCATCGACGGGCGCCAGCGCGGCTCGCCGAAGCTCTGCTCATAGAAGCTGCGCGAGATCTCCATGCCGACGTCGACCCCGACGAGATCCATCAACTCGAACGGGCCCATCTTGAAGCCGCCGCCGAGGCGGCAGATGCGGTCGATCATGTCGAACTCGGCGATCCGCTCCTGCCACAGCCGCAGCGCCTCCAGCCCGAACGGCCGGTTGCAGCGGTTGACCAGGAACCCGGGGCCGTCGGCCGCGACGATCACCTGCTTGCCCATCGCCTCACCGGTCGCCCGGGCGAGCGCGAGCGCGCGCTCGCCCGACTGCTCGCCGGCGACCACCTCGAGCAGGCGCATGACCGGCGGCGGGTTGAAGAAGTGCATGCCGACGACGCGCTCGGGCGCGGGCACGCCGGCGGCGATGGCCGTCACCAGCAGCGACGAGGTGTTCGAGGCCAGCACGCAGTCCGGTCCGACGATCTCGGCCACCGAGCGCAGCAACTCGTGCTTCAGCTCGAGGCGCTCGGGCGCGGCCTCGATGACGAGCTCGGCGCCGGCCAGCGCGCCGAGGTCGCCGATCGTCTCCAGGCGGGCGAGGATCTCGGCCGCCGCGGCCGCCTCGAGCCGGCCGCGACCGACGAGCTTGTCGAGGTCGCCGGCGACGCGGTCGCGTCCGCCCGCGAGCGCCTCGCTCACCGGGTCGTACATGAGCGTGCGCGCCCCGGCCCGCGCGGCGAGCTCGGCGATCCCCGAGCCCATCGTGCCCGCCCCGAGGACGCCGATGACACCGGCCGCGTCGCTCATCACGCCGGCACGAGCGCGTTGACGCCGGTCAGGGCGCGGCCGATGATGAGCTTCTGGATCTGCGAGGTGCCCTCGTACAGGGTGGTCACCCGCGCGTCGCGGAAGTAGCGCTCGACCGGGTGGTCATCGACGTATCCGGCGCCGCCGTGCACCTGGATCGCCGTATTGGCACACTCCACGGCCGATTCGGTCGCGTACAGCTTCGCGACCGAGGTCTCGAGGGTGTTCGGCTCCCCTTTGTCCTTGAGGACCCCCGCACGGAGCGCGAGCATCCGGGCCGCGTCGGTCTTGACCTTCATCTCGGCGAGCATCGCCTGCACGAGCTGGAAGCTAGCGATCGGGCGGCCGAACTGCTCGCGCTCGGTCGCGTACTTGACCGACTCGTCCACGCAGCCCTGGCAGATGCCCACACAGCCCGAGGCGACGCTGTAGCGGCCGGAGTCCAGGGCCGACATGGCGATCTTGAAGCCGTCCCCGATCTGCCCGAGCAGGCCTTCCTCGGGCACCTCGACGTCATCGAGGGAGATGGCGGCGGTGTCCGAGCCGCTGAGGCCCATCTTGTGCTCGATGACCGTCGGCTGGTAGCCGGGCTGGTCGGTGTCCACGAGGAAGCAGCCGAGGCCGCGGTAGCCGAGCTCGGGGTCGGTTTGGGCGAAGATGAGCGCGAGCTTGGCGTAGTTGCCCATCGAGATCCACATCTTGGACCCGTTGATCACCCAGCCGGAGTCGGTCTTGCGCGCGCGCGTCTTCTGGTTGGCGGCGTCCGAGCCGGTGTCGGGCTCGGTCAATCCGAAGCAGCCGAGCCACTCGCCCGAGGTGAGCTTCGGCAGCCAGTACTGCTTCTGCTCCTCGGTGCCGTACTTGAGTATGCCCGAGCACACGAGCGAGGTCTGCACCGAGACGACCGTGCGCATCGCCGAGTCGGCGCGGCCGATCTGCTCGACAACGAGACCGTAGGTGACGTAGTCCAAGCCCGCCCCGCCGTACTCGCGGGGGACGATCGCGCCGAGGTAGCCCTGGTCGGCCATCTGAGCCACGAGCTCGAGGTCGAAGTGGTGGTTGCGCGCGTTCTCGCGCCCGCGCTCGACGATCTCCTTGTCGGCGAACTCGCGCGCGGTGTCGCGGATGAGCCGCTGCTCGTCGGTGAGGTCGAAGTCCATGGGTCTCCTTGTCTCGGGGGCCGGGGCGGCCGCAACATTACCGGCCTGTGTTGCATTCGCTTGTCGTCGTCGCGTCGGGTGCGCGGGCAGCGTGGGCGGGTGGGGACCGTCTACCATGCCCGCCCATGCCCGCGGAGTCAAAGGACGTTGTCACGATGGACAAGATCGTGGCGCTCTGCAAGCGCCGCGGGTTCATCTTCCCCGCCTCGGAGATCTACGGGGGACTCGGGTCGACCTACGACTACGGCCACTACGGCGTGCTGTTGAAGGGCAACGTGAAGTCGGAGTGGTGGCGCGCGATGCTCCAGGAGCGCGACGACGTCGTGGCGCTCGATTCGGCGATCCTCCAGCATCCGCGCACGTGGGAGGCCTCGGGGCACCTGCAGAACTTCACCGATCCGCTCGTCGACTGCCGGGCCTGCAAGCAGCGCTTTCGCGCGGATCACCTCGATCAGGTGCCGTGCCCGCGCAAGCCGTCGGTGCACCCCGGCGAATTCGGCGAGTGCGACCTCACCGAGGCGCGCGCGTTCAACCTCATGTTCAAGACGACGATGGGGCCGGTCGAAGAGACCGGCGCGACCGTCTACCTGCGCCCCGAGACCGCTCAGGGGATCTTCGTCAACTTCAAGAACGTGCTGCAGTTCGCGCGCAAGAAGCCGCCGTTCGGGATCGCGCAGATCGGCAAGTCCTTCCGCAACGAGATCACGCCGGGCAACTTCATCTTCCGGACACGTGAGTTCGAGCAGATGGAGATGGAGTTCTTCGTGCCGCCCGACGAGGCGTCGCGGTGGTTTCAGTACTGGCTGGACGAGCGCCACGACTGGTACCTGCGCCTCGGGCTGCGTCCCGACCACGTGCGCCTGCGCGCGCACGACGCCGACGAGCTGTCGCATTACTCCTCGGGCACGAGCGACGTCGAGTACCTGTTTCCGATCGGGTGGTCAGAGCTCGAGGGCATCGCCAACCGCGGCGACTTCGACCTGCGCCAGCACGCCGAGTTCTCCGGCGAGAAGCTCGAGTACTTCGACCAGGCCACCGGCGAGCGCTACGTGCCCCACGTCATCGAGCCGGCGGCGGGCGCCGATCGCGCGACGCTCGCCTTCCTCGTCGACGCCTACGACGAGGAGGAGGTGGAGGGCGAGACGCGTACGCTGCTGCGCCTGCACCCGCGCCTCGCGCCGGTGAAGGTCGCCGTGCTGCCGCTCGTGCGCAAGGACGGCCAGCCCGAGCTGGCGCACGAGGTGCACGAGCTGCTGCGCGGGCGCATGCAATCCGAGTACGACGAGGGCGGCTCGATCGGACGGCGCTACCGCCGCCAGGACGAGATCGGCACGCCGTACTGCGTGACGATCGACCACCAGAGCCTCGAGGACCGCACGGTGACGGTGCGCGACCGCGACTCGCTCGCCCAGGCGCGCGTCGCCGTCGACGAGCTGGCGGGCGAGCTGGTGGGGCGCCTCGAGACGCCTTGGACGTCGCCCAAGCTCGCGGGCTGAGGCGCCGCGTTCGCCGCGCGTTGCGCGCGGGTCTACCATCACTCGGGCGATGGGCTCCTTCGGGATCGTGACCGCCGGCGGGCTCGGGCTGTTCCTGCTCGCCGTGCTCGCGCTCGGCTACTACTATCCGGGCACGGGGGCGGACGTGCTCGACTGGCGCCCGACGCGCTCGGTCGAGCTCGAGGCCGAGCTCGAGCTCGACGACATGGAGCAGATGCTGGCCGCCCAGAACGAACGCCGCCGGCGCCGCGGCGCCCCCGAGCGCTCGCTCGAGCAGATCGAGCTGCAGGTGGCCAGCGATCTGGCCGAGCAGCGACGCCGCCGCGCGGACTACCTGTCGCGCAGTGAGTCGCCGGCCGAGGCCGAACGCGACCTGCAGGATCTGCTCGCCGCCGCCGAGGAGCGGCGTCGGCGGCGGGCCGGGCCCGGTGGTTCCTCGGCGCGCCCTCCGGCTCGCTGACGCTCGATGGCCCGGGTCCTGATCGTCGGCGGCGGCTGCCGCGGTCGCCGTCTGGCCGTCGAGCTCGTCGGCGCCGGGCACGCCGTGCGCGTCACGACGCGCTCGGAGTCCGCCCGCGCGGCGATCGAGGGTACGGGCGCCGAGTGCTGGGTCGGCGATCCCGACCGGATCGCCACCCTGCGCCTCGCGCTCGACCGGGTCACCGTGGCGTGCTGGATGCTCGGCACGGCGCGCGGCGAGCCCGCACAGCTGGCGGCGCTGTTCGGGACGCGGCTGGAGTACTGGCTGACGCAGGTCATCGACACGACGGTGCGCGGCTTCGTCTACGAGGCGGGCGGCACGGTCGCGCCGGCGCTTCTCGGTGGCGGTGCCGAGCACGTGCGGACGATCTGCGAGCGCAACTCGATTCCCTACGCAATCCTCGCCGAGGCTCCGGGCGATCCGGGCTGGCTGCCGGCGGCCCGAGCGAGCGTCGATTCGTTCCTACGGCCGTCGAGTTGAGGCCGCGTTTGCTCACGTGCCGGCTCGCGCGGCCCGATGGGCAGGGCGAGACGCCGTGGACGCCCAACCCTCACGCACCGGACTGGCTGTGTCGGCCGTCGGCGGGATCGTCGCGGCGATCTCCGTCTATCAGCCTTGGTACGGCATCGGGATCACCCAGGCCGGCGTCGGAGCGGCCGAGGCCCAGATCTCCTCGGTGCCCGGGCTGTCCCGCTACGCCGGGACGATCGGCGCGGCCGCGAGCGGAGCCGTCGGGCGCACCATCGTCAGCGTCAGCGCCCACCAGGCACTGCACCAGATCAGCGTCGTCCTGCTCATCATCGCCGCGGCGGCGATCCTCGTCTCGATTATCGGCCTGGCCGGCGCCGAGCCGTCGTTCGCCGGGCAGAGCGGGGGTGGGCTGGTCGCGCTCGGCATCATCGGCGCGCTGCTGACGATCTTCCGCATGGTCGACCCGCCGAACGGAGCGCCCGAGCTGATCACCGTCACGCTGCGCTTCGGCGCGTTTGCGTCGCTGGCCGGGTGCGCGGCGATCGTCGTCGGCGCGGTGTGGCCGGCGGGCGGGAGCGCGCCAGCGGTCGGCGAGGCGGGCGAGGCGGCGAACGTCTGGTCCGATCTGTCGGGCTGGACGCCGAGCTGACGGGGTCTTGCGGCCGTGGCGGCGGCGCTCGCTTGCGCGCCGCGACGCGGCAGCGCTTTGGTGGGGTGCACGTCCTTTCTTCGAATAGTTCATAGAAAGGACGTTCACCGGTGTTCAGCCGCCCGCCGAGCGCGTCGATCCTCGCGCGCGCCGGCGCGCCGGCGCTATGCTGTCGGCAATTCCCCGAAAGCCGATCAGATTTTCATAAGGGAGGCGCCGTGACCGATTATGCGAAGGACGTGCTCGTCGAGACCAGCTGGGTCGAGGAGCACCTGAACGACGACTCGATCCGCATCGTCGAGGTCGACGAGAACCCCCAGCTGTACGCCGAGGCCCACATCCCGGGAGCGATCGGCTTCGACTGGAAGGCCGATCTGCAGGACCAGGTCAAGCGCGACTTCCTCGGCCCCGAGGCGTTCGGCGCGCTCTTCGGCAGCCGCGGCATCTCCAACGACCACACGATCGTGCTCTACGGCGACCGCAACAACTGGTTCGCCGCCTACACGTACTGGTACCTGAAGTACTACGGCCACGACAAGGTGCTGCTCGTCAACGGACCGCGCGAGAAGTGGATCTCCGAGGGACGCGCGACGACGACGGACGTGCCGAGCTTCCCGCCGGCGACGTTCACGGCGACGGCCGGCGACGACTCGATCCGCGCGCGGCGCGACGAGGTCCTCGCCGCGATCGAGGCTGACACGAAGCTGGTCGACGTTCGCTCGCCGGCCGAGTTCTCGGGTGAGCTCATCTCGCCTCCGGGCTACGAGCAGGAGGGCGCGCAGCGCGCCGGCCACATCCCCGGCGCCGCCTCCGTGCCGTGGGCCCAGGCAGTCCGCGAGGACGGCACCTTCAAGTCCAAGGACGAGC
The DNA here is from genome assembly GCA_963819075.1 of uncultured Solirubrobacterales bacterium. GTDB lineage: Bacteria > Actinomycetota > Thermoleophilia > Solirubrobacterales > Solirubrobacteraceae > CAVQBJ01. The sequence continues at coordinate 462,265 of CAWFUP010000004.1, read as the reverse complement.
TCGAGGAGCTCTACCGCTCCAAGGGCGTGCTCAACGGCGGCAGCGACATCATTGCCTATTGCCGCATCGGTGAGCGCTCCGCGCACACGTGGTTCGTGCTCTCCGAGCTGCTCGGGCACGGCAAGGTCAAGAACTACGACGGCTCGTGGACGGAGTGGGGCAACCTCGTCAACGTCCCGGTTCAGCGCGACGCGTGAGGGCATTGCGGGTGTCCGGTCGCGTCGCGGCCGCACACCCGGTCAGGCGGACGACCCCGCGGCCAGATCCGCGGTGCGCTCGAGCAGGTGGTCGACGATCCTCGCGGTCGCGCCCCAGATGACGTGCTCGTCGATGAGATAGGCCGGCATCTCGAAGGTCATCCCGCGGCGCGTGATCTGCGTCGTACCCACGCTCGAGCGCAGCTCGCTGAGCGGGATCTCCAGCACGGCCTCGACCTCGCGCTCGGAAACCCGCCAGGCCTGGCCATGGGCGAGCAGCCCGACGAATGGATAGATCGCGTAGTTGGTCACGAACGTCGACGTCGGCGGGAGTGCGCCGACGATCGTGACCGCGTCGGTCGTCAGGCCGATCTCCTCCTGCGCTTCGCGGAGAGCGGTCGCCACGAGGTCTGGATCGGCCGGATCACGGCGCCCACCAGGAAAGGAGATCTCTCCGGCGTGACGGCGCAGGTCCCGCCGGCGCACGGTGAATACGACACGAACGCTGTCCGGCGAGTCGGTTCGGTCGTCGAAGCCAAGACCGACGAGTACGGCCGCCGGGACCTGTCCCGGAAGCTCGGTGTCCATCGCCTCGCGCACGTCGACGAGCGCCGAGCGCAGCGGGTCGGCGAGCGACGCGATCGGATCCGGTGCTGCGGGAGAGCCGATCGGCTCGGTCGACCGCTCAGGCGGTGAGCGCGGCGCGCTCGACGCGCTCGTTGAACATGACCTCGCCGTCGAGCGCACGGTGGACCGGGCACTTCGCGGCGATGACCTTCAGGCGCTCGACCTGCTCGTCGGGCAGATCGGCCGGCAGGCGCAGGACGAGGTCGAACTTCGTCGGACAGCCACGTTCGGCCGGGCTGTACTCGACGTCGACCTCGATGTGCCCGATGTCCCAGCCCTTGCGTCCGGCGTACATCTCCATCGTGATCGCCGTGCACGACGCGAGGCTGACCGCGAGCAGCTCCTGGGGGTCGGGTCCGGCGTCGTCGCCCCCGGACTCGAGTGGCTCATCGATGGTGACCTGGTGATCGCGCACCTGGACGATGTGCTTGAACGTGCTGCCGCTGCGGCGAGCCGTCGCCTTCATGCTTGTGCCTTTCCGAGAGTTCCATTCATCTCGCCGTCAATGCTACTCCGTGTCCCGCGACGCCAAGACGGCCCGACGCAGACGGGTGTCCGCCGCCGCCGGACGTGCGGCGCAGGCGTTCAGACGAGCGGGTTGAAGAGCAGCCCGGTGAGCAGCTTGGGGAAGAAGTACGTCGATTTCGGCGGCATGCTCTCGCCGCTTGCGGCCACTTCGCGCACCTGTGAGACGGGCGTGGGGCGCAGCAGGAAGGCGGCGTCGTACTCGCCCGCGTCGATCAGCGCGAGCGCCTGCTCGGCGTCCCGCGCGTAGCCGAAGTCGTTGAGGTGTGAGATGTCGTCGTCGCTGTAGCCGAGCGTCCCCTTGAGGATGAGTGTCTCGAGCACGCCGGTGTCGAGGTGGCGGTAGGGCTCGGCGTGCTCGGCCAGCGCCGCGTTGGCGATCGCCTGGTCGCGGAGCGTCAGCCGGAAGGGTTGCCGGAGGTGGGCGTCGACGTAGCCGAGCGTGAGTGGGCCCTCCGAGGCCGGCGGTGCGATCTCCTCGCGGGTGACCGGCTCGATGTGGAAGTCGCGCTTCAGCGCCGCCGCCAGCGCCTCCTGTCGGTCGGGACCAAGCCCGCGAACGAGGCGGTGGGTCGGGAAGACGGTCAGGCCCGGGTCCTGCATGGCCACGAGGCACATGAGCACGTAGCGGTGCTCGCCCTCGCCGCCGATCTCCTCCGCGTACACGCGCGCCGTCTCGTAGCGGTGGTGCCCGTCGGCGATGAGCAGTTCGACGTCGCGCGTCGCCCGTTCGACGGCCGCGATCGCTTCAGCATCCTCGACGCGCCAGAGACGGTGAGATGTACCGTCGTCGTCACGCACCTCGCCCCAAGACGGCGCGTGCGTTGCCGGCTCGAGCGCCGCCCAGGCCGCGCCCGCCGGATCTGAGTACAGCGAGAAGATCGGCGACAGGTTCGCTCGCGTCGCGCGCGTGAGTCGCAGCCGATCCTCCTTGGGCCCGGGATGCGTGCGCTCGTGGGGGCGGATGCGACCGGGACCGTACTCCTCGACGGCCACGCGGCAGAAGAACCCGCGCCGGGTGCGCTCCTGCCCGTCCGGGCCGGTGTACGTCTGCTCGTGCGCCCAAAGCGCGGGTGTCTCGTCGCGCACGATCGCGCCGTCGCGTTGCCATTCGGCGAGCAGCTGGGCAGCCGCCTCGTACGGGTCGCCAGCGGCCCGCGGCAGGTCGATGCCGACGACGTTGTAGGGCGAGCGAGCCGCCAGCTCCGCCCGCTGGACGTCGTCGATGACGTCGTACGGAGGGGCGACGACGTCGGCCAGCGGGCCGACGACGTCGAGGTCGTAGCGCAGCGCGCGGAGGGGTGCGATCTCGGCCACGGTGGCGCGGCACGCTAGCAAGCGACGTGGCTTTGCCGTGTCGCGGTCGCGCGGTCCCTACGCTTAAGCCTCTTTCGGGGCGTAGCTCAGCCTGGTAGAGCGCCGCGTTTGGGACGCGGAGGTCCTCGGTTCGAATCCGGGCGCCCCGATCGTCGGGTCAATCGTCATCAGCAGCGCGCGGCGTCAGGCGGCGCCGCTGTGGTGGGGCCGGCGTCATCGACGAAGGCCGCCGCGCCGGACGCTGACCAGCGCCCACAGGCCGGCCAGCAGTCCGAGCGCGCCGATGACGAGCGCCGCGATGGCCAGACCCTTGCTGGCGCCGGGCTTCGCCGCCGACACGGTCGCGTTGGTGACCTCGGACGGGCTCGGGCCGGCCTCATCGCCGGCGACGTCCTCGATCACACCACCCGGCGTGGTGACGATCACCGTCGGCGCCGGCGTGTCGGTGCCCGCGGGGCCGATCCAGTGCACGACCTGACCGTTGCTGTACGACTGCACCGTCTTGAAGGCGAGCGACAGTCCGGCGTCGTTGGTGGGGATGGCGACCGAGAGTGGGAAGTTGACGAACTCGTTGTTGTTCACGATGCCGAGGGGGCCCTGCCAGGTCCAGACGATCTGGGAGACCTCGGTGTCAACGGGTCCGTCGGCGGTCTGGATCGGCTCCGGGAGCTTCCGATAGACGACCGACGTCGTCCAGCCCGGCACGTTCTGATAGTCGGCGCTCGTGAACCCCGGGGGAAAGAGCATGTCCACCTGGGTGACGTGCGCGCCGGGCTGCTCGCCGGGGACGCGGACGTCGAGGGTTGCGAAGGCGCCGGCCGGAATCGTGTTCGGGTGCAGGCTGATATGCGCCCCGGCCGTCGCCGGTGCCAACCCCGAGAGCAGCAGTGTGGCGGCGCCGGCGATGAGGGCATGTCGGTGTCGCATGGTCTTGCCTCCTGTCGTGGGCGATCTGAGTCGGGCGGGGTGAGCGATCAGCGGATCGGCACCTTGATGGTCTGCAGGTACTCGTCGAAGGCGGACACGCGGTCGGTGAGCTGGATGCTCCAGGTGCCCCCGGGGACGAGCTCGGCTCCGTCGATGACGTAGTGACCCGGACCCGCCGGGTTCGGGGTCAGGCTGAGCGGGCCGATGTGCTTCGCCGGGAGGCTCGCCTGGATGTCGAGCTCCTGCGTCGCGGTGAACTGACTCCCGTCGCGCGGGTTGATGAGGTAGACGTGGATCGTGTTGAGGCCGACTCGGGCCGGGTCGACGTCGATTTCGAGCTCCGCAGGGCCAAGTGAGGTGTTGGTCGCGAACGGTCCCGATGCCGCGTCGACCGGCGGCGTGTAGCTCGACAGCGCGCCGGTGACGCCGAGCACGACGAGGATCAGGACGACCTCGGCGCGCAGGTTGCGCCGCAGTGCCAGGCCGATCTCTCCGGGCGATCGACCGCTGGCCACCGCCTCGCGCAACTCGGGGATGGCCCGCCGACGGTTGAACGCTCCGAGGCCGACAAGCCCCATCAGCAGCACGAACTTGATGACCACGGCGACGCCGTAACTGCTGTGCCACAGCCCGCTCCACGTCTCGATATGGATGTAGCCCTGTATGACGCCGCTGACCAGGAGTGTGATGACGCAGGCCAGAGCGATGGGCGAGAAGCGGATCAGCGTGCCGGCGAGCAGCCGGCTGCGGTCGGCCGGTTCGAGTCGACGGGTGGCCAGCGGCAGGGCAGCGATGAGGCAGAGGAGCCCGCCCAGCCACACGCACATCGCCGTGACGTGTGCGATGTCGAGGGGGAACAGCAGGCCGGTGTCGCCGCCGACGCTCGCGTGGCCGCTCAGCGCGGGCGTGACGATCAGGTAGGCGCCGCCGAGGACGCCCGCCAGCCGCAGCGGTTGGGCCGGCGCCGGCGCGAGGGCGAGCCCGTCGGCGCCGAGGGCAACCGGTCGCAGGACGGGCACCGGCTCGTGCGCTCGCCGCGAGGCGAGCGCGAGCAGCGCGCCGAGGCTGAGCCACGCCAGCCCTCGCGTGCCCCACACCCAGCCGAAGCGGCTGTGCAGCACGCTGTCGAGGATCTGTCGGTTGAGAGCCGACCAGAACGACACCCCGGCCTCGGTTGCGCCCTGGAGAACGAGGCCGAGCACGCTCACGAGCACCCCGAGCCCGACGGCGAGCCACAGCAGGCGGGTGGCGCTGCGCGCGAACGCCTGCGAGGCGTCGGCCCAGCTCGGATCACCGCCCCCGTGCTCACGCAGCTCGGGCAGCCACACGAAGGCCAGGAACGCGAGCACGCCGACCCAGAGCGCTATCGACGCGTAGTCGAGCGCCTTCACCGCCCCGAAGGCGACCTCGGTGGCGTGACCCGCGGCGTTGCGGGCGATGAGCTGTCCGACCGTGACCGCGGGCCCCGTCCCGGGCGCTCCGATCGAGAACACGTTGCCGCCGTAGACGACGTGCGTGTCGGCCGAGATGACGCGGTAGGTCGCGACATACGTCCCGTGCGGCAGGCCCGGCTTCAGGCCGACGCCCATCCAGGATTCCTGGCCGTTGGGGTGCACGACGTTGTTGTCGTCCACCTCATTGCCGCTGGCGTCGTAGACCTTCACGGCCCCGAGCGTCCCGCCGACCGGCTGGTTGAACTCGAAGATCACCTCGCTCGGCTGGCGAGCAACGACCGCTCCCCGCGGGGGAACGGTGTCTAGCAGCTGCGCGTGCGCGAACGCGTTCGGCGCACCGATCGCGAGCAGGCCCCCGGCGACCAGGAGCGCAAGCGCGGCGCGCCGGACTCTGCGCGTCGCTTCGATCACCACGCCTCACGCGTCGCGTCCGCGACGGTCGGCGGCGTCTCGGTGGGTCCGCGCGGGCGGCCTCGTCGCCGGTGGCGCACGACGACGACGAGCAGCAGCCCGAGCACGGCGATCACCGCGAGCCCTATGTAGGCGCCGGCCGACGCCTTGGACGCGGTCGGTGCCCAGAAGAGCTGTCCGCGGATCGCGCCCGCGGTTCCGCCGACGGAGATCGGCACCGACCAGTTGAAGATGAGCGTGCGCTTGGACTTGTCGGTGACCTGCGGTGGGGTCTCCGGCGAGGCCCAGTGGATCCGGTGGTCGTGCCACTGGAACGTGCCTGTCTTGTACACCGTCGCCCACTGCGGCGGTGCGCTCGGGTTCGCGCTCGCCGGCACCGACCCGCCGCCGTAGAAGCTCGTGTTCAGGTAGAGCGCCGGTGAACGCTCGTTGAGCTGGACCGTGCCGTCGGCGAGCAGCCTCGCGTAGGGCTCTCCCTGATAGCCGAAGATCGTCACCGTGCGCCCGGTGCGGTTGTAGATTTGCAGACGGTCGGCGAAGGCCAGGATCTGCACCTGCAGCCCGGGTGCCGCCGGGCTCACACCCGTGACGTAGGAGCGAAAGTTCGCGTTCGACCCCTGGTCGGCACCCGGCGTGGCCGAGGCCTGTTCGGTCAGGTAGGGGTTGGCGGTGGCGGTGGATGCCGCCTGGGCGCTCACCGGCGCACATGCGACGGTGAGGACGCCCAACGCGGCGGCGAGCATGCGCTGACGCATCGATGGGACTCCTCTTCGGGAGGCTCGTGGATTGGCGGGCAGCGGCGAGCGGCCAGTGCTGCCGCTGCAGGGGCGGATGCCGCCTCAGGAGGCGGCGAAGCCCGCCGGTGGTCCTCGCTCGGCGAGGCCAGAGGCGAGCAGGAGCCCGCCGCGCGGTCGCGTACGCACGGGGCGCGGAGCGGCGAACAGGATCGCCGCGCGGATGCGAGGCGCGCGCCGTCGGGCGGCGAGGCGGGCGACCTGCCGGGCGCCCGGGTACAGACGGGCCAGCAGCGCCGCGAACAGGAGGAACGCCGGGACGAGGCACAGCGCGCCCGCGCCGAGGCTCGCGGCGCCGACCACCGCCGCGGCGAGAACGCAGGCCCCAATGAGGCTGGCACGGACGATTCGCCCGGGGCTCATGGCCAGTGATGCTACTGGAGCGCCGATCGGCGATGGCGGTGTCGCGAAGGCCGGCAGCGCGACGGCTCGCACGACGTCAGAGCGCGCGGCGGTGGCCGGCAGACGTGACGGTGCTCGCGGGCCGTGGATCGCTCGCGAGCGGGGGGTCGCCGGTCGGCTCGGAGCCGAGCACGGCATCCAGGTCGATGTCGCTGGCCGAGTGCTCGGCGGCGTGCTCACCGCGCCGTCGCTCACGTCGCCCAGCCCAGTAGATCCAACCGACGACGACGACTGCCGGCGCGATGTAGGCCAGGCTCTCCTGCACCGGAAGGCCCGCGATGTGGGCGAGAACGACCACCGCCCAAGCGTACGCCATCACGGCGGCGGCGGCTCGGGATCCTTCAGCCGGCGATGCTCGACCCCATCTGGCGTGCCGATCAGCACGTCATGCACCATCGCGGGTCCGAACAGCCCGTGCTCGACGACGCCGGGCGTCGCCGACAGGCGCGTCGCGAGCGCCGCGGGATCCCCAATCTCGCCCAGGTAGTCGGCGATGAGGTTGCCGTCGGGGCTCGGGGGCACGTCTCGAAGCTGCGCGGGTGCACAGTGGCCGAGCGTGAGGCTGGCTCCGAAGCGCAGGATCTCCAGCGGGACCGGAGCGTGCAGCTCGGGCACGGCCTTGTCGGCCGACACGATGACAACGAAGCGCCGCGCGGCCGCGGCCACGATCTTCTCGCGCGTATGGGCGGCTCCGCCCCCCTTGATCAGCCAGCCTTCGGCGGTGACCTGGTCGGCTCCGTCGATGGCGATATCGAGCCAGCCGAGGTCGTCGAGTGGCTCGACGGCGAGGCCGAGCTCGCGCGCGGCCGCCTCGGTGGCGTTCGACGTCGCCGCGCAGCGCAGCGTCAATCCGCGGGCGGCGAGCGTTGGCAGCAGGGGCGCGACGGTGCTGCCGGTCCCGAGCCCGACGCGATCTCCGTCGACTACGAGCGATGCGGCGGCCTCGGCGGCGGCGCGCTTCTGCGCGTCGATGTCACTGGGCATGGTGGCGGTGTCGCGACTGGGATGTCGACCGCGACAATAGCCGCCGGCGCGGCGCCCGACGCTCCCTAGCCCGGCAGTCCGGCCGGCGGCGGCGCGGTGAGCGTGATCGGCAGCACACGCGTCGTTCCTGCTCCGCCGGCGACGCTGGCGACGATCTCCAGGTCGGCGCGCAGATGACCCGCTCGGCGGAGCAGCTCGACCGCCGCCGGGTTGAGGGCGAGTGTGATGTGGGTGCTCCGGCCGGGGCGGATCACGAGGCGCTCGGCGGCGAGGGCGACGGACGTCGATAGATGCGCCCAGGCGCTCCGTGTGGTCACGTGGATGAGCGTGACGCCGACGACGCAATGCACAACTCCTTCGGGGCAGTCGAGCACCTCGCCGGTCTGGACCAGCGTCTGCTTGCGCTCGAGCTCCACGCTGGTGGGCGCGACTCGCGCGATGCGCGCGCGCAGCAGGGGGGCTGGGGCGGGGCTATGCGTGGCCGCGGTGTCTGGGTGCGTCGAGGAGCCGGGAGCGGCCAGGGCGCCGGCGTCTGACGCCGGGTTCGAGCCGCTCGAAGACGGCTGGCCCTGCGTCGTCGAGGTCGATCCGCCTCCCAACCCCGGACCGTGCGACGCCACGGGATTGGGCGGCGTCGGATTGCCGACCGTCAGCGTCTCGGTCACGCTGTTCGTGTCGCCGGCCTCGTCGGTGACGGTGAGCGTCACCTGGTAGGTGTTTGGCGAGGCGTAGGCGTAGTGGACCTTCTGCGAGGGCGCGGGATATGTGACGGTGCCGTCGCCGAAGGTCCACTGGTACGACACGATCGGGCCGTTGGAGGAGCTCGACGCGCTCGCGTCGAAGGCGATGACCTGACCAGCGGCCGCCTGAGCCGGGACGCTGCTGAACCGTGCCGTCACCGTCGACACCGCCACGGTGTGAGTGACCGAGTCGATGTTGCCGTCGGCGTCCTGTGTCGTGAGGGTGACCGCGTAGGTGCCCGGGTCGGCGTAGGTGTGCGGCACCGTCGGCGTCGCTGCTGGGCTCGTGACCGGTGTTCCGTCGCCGAAGTCCCAGCTGTAGGTGGCGATGCCCGGGTCGCTCGACGTGCTGGCGCTGAACGACGTCTGACGCCCGGCAACGACCCGCACCGGCGACTTGAAGCGCGCGACGAAGCGTGCGCGGCAGGTCCCGCCGTCGTTGCTGAAGTTCTCTTGCAGGATGTAGTCGTGCCCGCCGATCGTCTCGTTGTACTGGTCCGGCGCGAGCCCGCTCAAGACACCGAACTGATCGGGCGTCGTGCAGCCGTCGCCGACCTCGTAGCCGAGGGTCGGATCCCACCAGCCCGTCTCGTACGGATCGGTGATCATCTCGGCGTGCTCGTGGCTGATGAGGCTGAGCTGGTCATCGAGCACGTCGTCTCCGCCGCTGCCGTTGGGACTCTCGCCCGTCTGGCAGCCGGGCACGTCGGCCCAGGGCATCACGGCGTACAGCGGCGGCTGCCCCGTGCCGAAGGAGGAGTGATAGGAGCAGAACCAGTTATCAGCGCACTTGGTGGCCGCATAGCACTCGTCGACTCCGGCGGGCAGGAACACGAAGTACGTGGCCGCGGACGAGGCCGGCCAGTTGTTGGCCTGGATGACGGTGCTCAGGTAGCTCTGGATCTGGGCGTCGCTGAGGCACGTGGCGTATCCGCTCGGCAGGGCCCCGGGGGCCGCGCAGCCGCCGCTGCCGGCGTTCGCCGGGTATGCAGTCGTGTTGTCGACGAACGAGCCGCCGAACGTCGATGAGTACACGCCGGCCCCCGAGCTGTCGCCGTACTGTGTGAGCACCGAGTACTCGTTGGAGTCCGAGCCACTCGCGCTCGCCACGTCCTGGAAGAACTGGTCCACGCCGGTCTCGAAGCTGGCCGGAAGCGCCGCGCCGGGGTCCCAGTAGATCGCGTAGACCGCGTGGGCGCGAAGCACTGGGCCGCCGTGGTAGATGAGCGTCGTCGTGGCCGGGCTCGTCGTCGTCGAGGTCGTCGTTGTGCTGTTCGTGTCGGTGGTGCTCGTCGAGGGCGAGGTTGTGGTCGTATCGGTGGACGTGGCGGTGTCGGCTGTCGTGGTCGCCGACTCCTGAGAGGACGTGCTCGACGTGGCCGGCACGTCCTGCTTCTCGTTACTCGTGGCGGCCGTCGCGAACAGCGCCAGGGCGTGGGCCAGCGGTTGCGCCCCGCTACCCAGTACGGCGGGGACCGGGCTCGTCAGGTCGCGCGGGATGATGCCGAACCGGTGGCCCGACGAGTCCTCGATCAGGGCCTGGGCCGGCACGGCGGCCAGGGCGCTGCCCAGGCCGCATGCGATGATCGCGCACAGGCACGCGGCAAGGCGGCGCAAACGGGCCGGCCGGGCGACGACGTCTGGACTCATCTGTTTGGTCCCCACGGTGGCCGGCGCGAGGACGCAACCCACCGAGTTCGGGGCCTCACGTTAGACGACGGGCGGCGGAAGCTCGACGTGTGCATGGAACGTTGGAATTCGAAGCGGGCGGCGCGATCGTCGCCCGTGCAACACGGATGGTTTCGCAGCCTGCGGCTCCGTACCTCCTCAAACCTCACCCTGCTGCATCGGCGCGTGCAAGCCACGCGATGACTCGAACATTCGTCCAGTCGCGTTTAGGATCGGCAGGAGCGGCGGCGGCTGGCGCGACGCACGCGCAAGGACGCTTGCATCGCCACCGGGGGTGATGCGCGTTGGTGCGGACGTATCAGAGCTGGCTATCGACGCCGATTCAGGCCGACGGATGCCCGATCAGCTCCGCCGGTCCGCGGTCCGAATCCTGACCTGGGCCCGCGACGTGCGCGTCTGGGGCCACCGGATCGCCACCACGCAGGAAGCGCGTGATCGACAGGCCCGCGAGCACGGTCATGATCGCGGCGCTGCTCAGGCACCATTCGCAGTAGGCGTGGATCGAGAACGCCTCGCGATAGGTCAGGTACGCGCTGAAGGCGAACCCGACGAGCGCGATCGAGAGCAGCCCCGTCCGCACGAGGTCGGTTTGCCGCACGAACAGGAGGCCGAGGATGGCGACGTAGGAGATCAGGCCGAGGGCGGCGACCGGCACGCCGGCGAGATCTGACCATTTCGAGTGCTGCACGGTCTCGCACGGGTTGCCGTTCGCGGCACACGCGACGGTGAAGTGCGCGTAGTGCGCGATGGTCAGGTAGGTGGCGACGCCGAGCCCGATGAGGCTCAGCACGATCATGGCGATGCGGAGCTTGCGGTCGGTCATCGTTCGCCGATCAGGCGACGCCCTGGTACAGCTGCTGGATCGTGCTGTACGGGACGAACCCGACGGTGCCCTTCGTGCCCGCCGGTCCGCTGAGGACGAGCGTGGGCGTCGAGTTGAAGCCCAGCGACGCCGCCTTCTGCTCGTCGGCCTTGACCTGAGCGGCGATCGCCGCGTTGTTCTGCGCGGCCTGCCAGTTGGCCGTGTTCAGCCCGGGAACGTGCGCGGCGAGGCCGTCGAGGTATGCGGTGTTGACGTAGCCCGAACCTTCGGCGCCCTGCTCGTGGTAGAAGAGCTCGATGTAGTTCCAGGCCAGGTTCTGCTGGCCCGCTGCGTAGGCGGCCACCTGCTGCTGCTGGAAGACGTTCGGATCCTGGGTCGCCGTCTGCAGCGAGCGGTAGACGACCTTCATCTTCCCGGTCCTGACGAGATTGGTCACGACGGTCGGGAACGTGTTGAGCGTGAAGTCCTTGCAGATCGGGCACTCGAGGTCGCCGTAGTAGTCCATCGTGACCGGTGCGTTGGGGTTGCCGAGGGTCGTGCCGCTCTGGGGGATGCCGGCGATGAGCGAGGTGACCTGCGCCTTCGCCTTCGGCAGCGGCTGCGCGGAGGGTGGGGTCGATCCTCCCGAACTGATGACGATCGCCACGACGACGACGACAACGGCCGCGCCGAGCGCGAGTCCAAGCTGGATGAGTCGGCGCTGGCGTGCGGCCTTCGCGCTCTCGGCGGCCTCGAGGGCCCGGCGCTCGTCGCGGGCCGCCTCGCGACGCTGCTTGCGGGTGAGATCTTCGGGTTCGTCGGCGGTGCTCATCGTCAGAAGGGTTTACCTGTTCTCGCTCAAGGGATCTTAAGGGGGCTTGCGCGGCGCGCGGCCGCCCGGCGGTACCTCCGCCCGGCTTCCGCTCGAGCGCAGCCTACTCGCTCGGCGGTTCGCGACGTTACGATCTATCGGCACGCAGGGGCCTCGGCGCAAGGCCCTTGGCCGGCCGGCGACCGGATCGGCCGCCGATACAGGATTGTCGCGATTCCCGTTCGGGGGCTGCGGTCGGCATGATGCGTGGTGTCCGCGTGCGCGGGCACGCGTGCTCGCGCGCCCGCAGCGTGGCTTGGCCCCCGTAGCTCAGCTGGATAGAGCGTCGGATTTCTAATCCGAGGGTCGCAGGTTCGAGTCCTGCCGGGGGCGCTGAAATCGCTGTAACTCAGTCCGCCGCGGCCCCCGGCGCCGCGGCGCGTCGCCGTCGGCGTCGGGTGCGTTGCTGGTCAGGGTTTTCCCCTGGCCCGCTACGGAGTTGTGCGGTTGCGGCTCGACGTGGATCGACGAGGATTGCGCTCTGACGGCGTCTGCAGCGGGAGCGCCGCCAGACGGTCAATTAGTCTCGATCAAGGGAGGCTTTCTCGTGGCTACTTCACAGCGCACCAGCGTCGGCGAACCGCCGACTGTTCGCTCGACCGCAGCCCGGTCCGACGGCGCGTACGTCGAGGAGGATCGCGGCTACGGGTGGGTGATGTTCGCCGGGATCATGATCATGGTCGCGGGCACGATCAACTTCATCTATGGCATCGCCGCCATCTCGAATGCCCATTTCTACGTCGCCAACGCGAACTACGTGTTCGGCGACCTGAACACCTGGGGCTGGGTGGTGATGCTCCTCGGTGTCGTGCAGTTCTGCGCCGCGCTCGGGATCTGGGCTCGGGCTGGATGGGCTCGCTGGCTTGGCGTTGCCGTCGCATCACTCAACGCGGTGGCTCAGCTGATCTTCCTTCCGAGCTACCCGTTCCTGTCGCTGGCGGTGTTCACGATGGACCTGCTGATCATCTACGGCCTCGTGGCCTACGGCGGTCGCCCCGCGACCGCCTGATCGGCTGGTGCCGGGCCGCGGCACCGCTCCTCGTCTCGGATTCCTCCGGCGGGAGCGGCGCGGCCCGGCCCGGCCAGCGGGCGCGCCCGGCAGCGGGCCGTTAGGAGGCGGTTCCGACGGTCTCGGGCGGCTGCAGTGCTTCCTGCAGCTTGCGGGTGTCCTCGTCGGACAGCGAAGTCTTGATGACCGTGCCGCCGTACTGGTCGAGCGCCGCGATCGCCTTATCCGGGGTCGCCTTCTCGATGACCATGAACAGGGCCGACGTGCCCGGCTGCAGATATTCGCGGACCTGCTCCTGGAAGGCCTTGTCGATTGTCTTCTCGCCGAAGTGCCCGAACAGGGCGCCCATGCCGGCGCCGAGCGCCCAGCCGGCGAACGGGATGAAGAACAGCAGCCCGAACAGCAGTCCCCAGAACCCGCCCCACACCGCGCCGCCCGCGGCCGAGGCGCCGCCGTGAGTGGTGTGGACGTGATACTTGCCGTCCGTATCGCGCGAGATCGCCGCGACTTGGTCGGCCTGAATGATCAACTCGGACTCCAGCTGCTGGACCGTACGCCGCGCCTCCTCGGCGGTGCCTTGGTCCGGATAGCCGATCGCAACGAGCGTCGCCATAGAGCACTCCTTCTCGCGAGTCATCGGTGATGTGGGCTCCGCGCCACGGTAGAGCCGTCGCCGAGCCGGCACGGGGTCCTAGTGGACACACTGTGGCGGCGGATGGTCGGGCGGTCATCACCTGGATGGGGTGATCGCTGCAAGCGGGGTCAGCTCTTGGGCGCGCCCGCCTCGGCCGGTGCCGTCCAGTTGACGCCGGTATTCCGGCGGAAGGCGTCCACGGCGGCGTCGAGGGTGGGGAAGAAGTGGTCAGGATCCAGTGGGCCGATCAGCTCGTAGCGCTCGAGCTTGGCGCGGACGGGGTCCTTCAGCTCGGCGAACACGAGCGAGGTGTCCTTGGCGTTGAGCTCCTCGTCGAGGTCGGCAAGCATGTCGGCGGCCGTGGTGTCGACGTCGGTGATGGGCTCGGCGGCGATGATGATCCACTGCGGCCGCGGGTCGGCGGCCGCGAGGCGGCGCATCTGGTCGCGGAAGGTTCGCGTGTTGGCGAAGAACAGCGGTGCGTCGAAGCGGAAGATCACCAGCCCCGGCAGCTGCTCGGCCTCGGGGTGCGTTTGGCGGTCGTGATGCCCCGACAGTCCCGGGACGCGGCCGAGGGTTGTCTGGTACGGCCACCAGGCTCGCCGGAAGACGTTGAGGATCGACAGCGCCACCGCGACCGCGATGCCCGCGAGCACCCCGACCAGGGCGACACCGAGGAAGGCAGTGATCGAGAGCAGGAACTCGACGCGACGCTGATGCCACAGTCGCACCGTCCCCGGCACGTCGGCCAGCGACACCGATGCGGCGATGACCACGGCGGCCAGCGCGGGCTGCGGGAGTTCGCTCAAGAGCCCGGGCACGAGCACGAGCATGAGGACGATCGCCGCCGCTCCGACGAGCCCGGTCACCTGCGTCTTGGCGCCGGACTGCTCGGCCACCGCGGTGCGCGAGCCGCTCGTGCTGACCGGGAAGCCTTGGAAGAAGCCGGCGGCGACGTTCGCGGCGCCGATGCCGATCATCTCCCCGCTCCCATCCACCTCCTGGCCGGTGCGCGCGGCGAAAGAGGAAGCGGTGGAGATGGTGTCGGTGAGCGCGACGAGCGCGATCCCCAGTGCCCCGGCGAACAGCAGCGGAAGATCCGACACGGGACTGGGCACCGTCAGCGGCGGGAAGCCCTTCGGGAGCGTTCCGACCAGCGAAACGCCGTGGCCGGCGAGATCGAACGCCGCCGATGCCGCGATGGTGGCGACGACTGCGACGAGCACGCCGGGGATCCGTGGCCGCCAGCGCCCGAGCGCCAGGATCAGGCCGAGGCTGAGCAGGCCGACGGCCACCGCTGCGCCGATCGCCTCGCCAGAGGCAAGCCCGTGAACGAACGCGTGCGCCTCGTCGATCAGGCCGTTGGCGCTGACCGAGAACCCGAACAGCTTGGGCAGTTGCCCGACGAGGATCGTCAACGCGAGGCCGTTCATGTATCCGATCTGCGTCGGCTTGGAGAGCAGATCGGCGACGAACCCGAGCTTCGCCGCGCCGGCGGCGATCATGATCGCCCCCACCAGCAGCGCGAGCATCGAAGCCAGAGCGATGGCGTGCTCGGGGCTCCCGCCGGAGCCGATGATCGGCAGGATCGTCGCCGCGATCAGCGGTCCGAGCGACGAGTCCGGGCCGAGCACGAGGATCCGCGAAGGGCCGAAGACCGCGTAGCCGACCAGGCACAGAATCGTGGTGTACAGGCCCGTGATAGCTGGGAGACCGGCGAGCTCGGCGTAGGCCATCCCCTGGGGGACCAGCAGCGTGGTCAGCACCAGGCCGGCGACGACATCGCGGCGCAGCCACGATCTTCGGTAGCTGGCGAGCACTTGTACCCCCGGAGGCCAACGCGACACCCGCATCGCCCGTTCGCCGACTCACGCGTCCGTGACGATCGCGTTGGGGACGGTGCGCTCGGTCGCGCCACCCGGTTGTGGCTCGGGGTTGGGCGGGAGGAGGAGAGCGGCCCCCAGACCGACGAGCGCCAGGCCGGCGAGGACGGCCATCGCCAGCACGTAGGACCGGTTTCCCGAGACAAGATCGGACACCAGGATGGTGCCGGCGACCGCCGTCCCGAGCGACGAGCCGAGGTTGGAGACGCTGCGCGACAGGCCCGAGATCTCACCTTGCCTGTGCTCGGAGAAGCTGGACTGCACGATGTTCACCGAGGGGGTCAGCATGACCCCGATGCCCAGGCCGATCAGCAGCAGCCCGGGCGTGAAGGCGAGGACGTGCGACGACTGCTTGACGAGTGCGAGCAGCAGCCCGACGCCGGCGATCGTCACGATGAAGCCGGTCCGGATCAAGGTTCTCTGGGCGTGCCGCTGCGCGAGTCGTTCCGCGGCCAGGGACGAGATCAGGATGCCGGCCGTTGCCGCGGTGAAGATGACGCCGGTCTTAATCGCGTTGAAACCACGGACGGTCTGCAGGAACACCGAGACCGTGAAGGTGATCCCCATCAGCAGTAGCCACTGGATGTTCTGCGTGACGAGCCCGAGGTTGGAGGTGCGATTGCGAAACAGGCTGGTGGACAGCAACGGCTCCTCGCCCGCTCGCTCGCTGGAGCGGATGTGCAGGTAGAACCAGAGCAGCAGCCCGGCCCCGACGGCGAGGAACGCGGCCATGAGCGCGTTGTTGGTGCCGAGCTGAAGGATTCCGATGACGACGAAGAACATGCCGGCCGCGGACAGCACGGCTCCGGCGCTGTCGAACGGACGCGTCGGGTCCGGTGCGAGGGGATCGGTGAGCCGCAGACTGAGGACGATGATCGTCGCGACGACGAGAGCCTGGAGCAGGAAGGAGGCTCGCCAGCTGATCGCCGTGGTGATCAGCCCGCCGATCAGTGGCCCGGCGGCGGCGCCGATCCCGCCCATCCCGCTGATCACGCCGAACGCCGGGCGCGTGACTGCAGGTCGCTGAATTCGAGCGTCGCGAGGATGTAGATCGGCGGGATCATCAGCGCCGAGCCCACGCCTTCGAAGGCCGAGTACCCCAGGATCAGGACACCGAGGCCGGGGGCGAGCGCGGCGATCACGGCTCCGGTGCCATAGAGACTCAGGCCTCCGATCAGGCAGCGTTTGCGGCCCCAGCGGTCGGTGAGCTTGCTTCCGGGGATCATCAGCGCCGCCATACACAGCAGGAACAGCGTGATGGCGGTCTGCACGCCGTGCACGGTCGTGTCGAGGTCCTTGCTGATGCTGGTGATCGCGACGTTCATGTTCGAGCCGGCGAAGCTGGCTATGAATTGGGTCAGTGCGAGCGGGAGCAGCATCCGCCGCGGCGAGACGGCCGAGTGCTCGGCTGCTGCCTGCCGCGTGCTCGTGCGTGGTCTCTCAGCCACCGACCGTGGCTGCTGCCGATGTCGGCCGACGATCCGGCGCGGAGTCAAACCGCGGCAGGCACAGCCAGTCGACCGTCCCGTCGCGACCGACCAGATCAGCCGACTGCCGGTCGCCGATCAGACCGTAGTCTTCGATCCGCATACGTTCGAGGGCTGCCTCTCCCATCGCCAGCGCGAGCCTACGACTCGGACATCGGGGTACATCACCCGAAGCGGATGACGGCGTCGTCGCTCGCTTCGCTCGAGGGGGAGTCCGTCGGACGGTGAAGCTCGTCCGCGGCAGCACATCCGTCGGCGTGGTCGGCAATGGCTGCGCCAGCTGAAGCGTAGACTTGGCGCGTGGCCTCTGGCCCGCTCCACGTGAAGTTCGATGCGGTACCGTCGGCGGGCTCGAGCAAGGGCGGGTGGACGTACCCGGCGGCGTTCTTCCGCGCCGACACCGCGAGCTGTGAGGGGGACGCGTGACGGACGCCCGAGAGATGCTCGCCGCCTCGCCGACCGGCGTCCCGCTCAGCGCCGACGAGATCGCGGCGGCCATCGACGCCTGCCTCAGCTGCATGCAGGCATGCACCGCCTGCGTCGACGCGGATCTCGCCGCGCACGACGTCGATCAGCTATCGACGTGTGTCGCGCTGTGCCTCAATTGTGCGGACATCTGCGGCCTGACGGCGCGGCTCCTGTCACGGCCGGCCCACTGGGATAACGTCGTCGTACACCCCCTCGTGCAGTCCTGCGTGCGCGCCTGCACCGCCAGCGCGGGGGAGTGCGGGCGCCATGCCCAGCATCATCGCCATTGCGCCATCTGCGAGAAGGTTTGTCGCGCGTGCGTGGCGGCGTGCAGCGCCCTGCTCGACGCGGAGGTCTTCGCCGAGGTCCATCGCCTCGCCGGTGGGTAGGGCGCGACCCCCACGCCCTATCGTCTCGCCCGTGGGCACGCCCAAGATCGTGATCATCGGCGCCGGGTTCGGTGGCCTGGCCGCGGCCGTCGAGCTCAAGCGGCACGGCATCGACAGCTTCACCGTCCTCGAGCGCGCCGACCACGTCGGCGGCGTCTGGCGGGCCAACAGCTACCCGGGGGCCGCGTGCGACGTGCCGAGCATCATCTACCAGTTCTCCTACGCGCTGAAGCCCGACTGGTCGCGACGCTTTGGCACGCAGGCGGAGATCTGCGACTACCTCGAGGAGGTCGCCGAGACGTTCGGCGTCCTCTCGAGCGTCCGCTTCGGCCGCGAGGTGGCGCGGGCGGCGTTCGACGAGCAGACGGCGCGTTGGACCGTCGAGACGACGGCCGGCGAGGTTCACCAGGCCGACGTGCTCATCTGCGCCACGGGGCAGCTGAGCCGCCCGCGCATCCCGGCGCTCCCCGGGGCTGACGGATTCGCGGGCGCGCAGTTTCACTCGGCCGAGTGGGATCACGACGTCGACCTGCGCGGCAAGCGCGTCGCCGTCGTCGGCGGCGGCGCGAGCGCGATCCAGGTGGTGCCGGCGATCGCCGACCAGGTCGGGCACCTCACTGTCGTGCAGCGGACACCGTCATGGCTGCTGGCCAAGCACGACTACGTGCCGTCGCGCGTGGAGAAGTCGTTCATGCGCCACGTGCCGGGACTGCAGCGCGCGTACCACAACGCGATGTGGCTGTGGTACGAGACGCGCTATCCGCTCGTCAAGCGGGCGTTCGACCCGGGGCGTCGGATCCTGGAGGCGCGTTTGCGTCGCAACGTGCGGCGGATCGTGCGCGACCCGCAGAAGATCGCGGCGGCCACGCCCGACTACCCGCTCGGCTGCAACCGCATCCTGCTGTCCAACGACTGGTATCCGACGATCGCGCGCGCGGACGTGAGCCTGCGCCGCGCCGGGGTCGTCGGCCTCACCACCGAAGGCCTCGTGGGGGACGACGGCGTGACAGTCGAGGCCGACGTGGTGATCTGGTGTACCGGCTTCACGGCGACCGAGTACCTCGCGCCGATCGAGATTCGCGGGCGCGACGGCCTCGACATCCGCCAGGCCTGGGCCGACGGTCCAGAGGCCTATCTCGGGCTCGTCGCGCCGGGCTTTCCGAACCTGCTCATGAGCTACGGGCCGAACACGAACTCGCTCACCAACACGATCGTCTACCTGCTCGAACGCCAGGCCGGCTACATGCGCCAGGCGATCGAGCACATCGGCCGCGTAGGCGGGTGGATCGACGTGCGTCGCGACGTGCACGAGACGTTCAACCGCGAGCTGCAGCGTCGCATGGCCGACACCGTGTTCGCGGCCGGCTGCCCGGGGTGGTACACGACCGACAGCGGCAAGGTCACCCAGGTGTGGGTCGGCTCTCACGTCGAGTACGGCCATCGCACCGCTCACTTCGACCCGCGAGACTTCGAGCACGGTCCACCGGGTGTCGTCGCGCGCGACGGCGCAGTGGCCGGCGCGGGGGCGACGCTGCCGGCACGCTGAGACGGCCGAGCGCGGGCTCAGCCGATCGTCACGAACATCGCCTGCATGTTCCTGCCGAGCAGGCTGTGCGATACGCCAGCCACGAATCGATGCGGATCGCGGGGATCGAACGCGATCC
This sequence comes from uncultured Solirubrobacterales bacterium, assembly GCA_963819075.1. Classification (GTDB taxonomy): domain Bacteria; phylum Actinomycetota; class Thermoleophilia; order Solirubrobacterales; family Solirubrobacteraceae; genus CAVQBJ01. Next base: position 442,991 of record CAWFUP010000004.1, on the reverse strand, counting down.
CTCCGCCCTGCGAATAGCCCTCGTACTGGGCGCTGTCTGGCTCGTTCATGTAGGTCAGCCGCCTCGCGTCGCCGCCGTCGGGCGCGACCGACCAGTAGTCCATCCCGTGCGCGGCGGCGTCGACGGTGCTCGCGAACAGAATCCGGTTGCTCCCCGGGATGTAGTAGGCGAACTCGTCGTAGTCGGAGAACGGCCCGCCGAGGGGCTCAGGCGGGGTGATCCGCGTCAGATCGTCGAGATGCGCGGCGTCGATCGTCCATATCTGCGCGTTGAACGCGCTCGGCGAGAGAAACCGGCTCGGCACCGTTACGTCGCTCGCGAACAGGATGCGCTGGTCATCCGGCGAGAATCCGTAGGGCTCGAAGAAGCGTCCGGCCTCGGGATCGTAGGTCCGGACGGCGTCGAGCTGTGGCACGCCGGCGCGCCACTGCAGACGCGCGGTCTTCAGTGCCCACTGCCCCAGCGGGTGGCCGAGATCCGCCGGCGCGTACAGCTGCGACCACACGATCTGCGAGCCGGTGCGATCGAATCGCGGCCAGATCACCCCTTGATCGGACGACGCCGGAAGGTCCGTCAGCGGCCACGCATGCGCACCGTCAGCCGTCGCCAGCCACAGGTCGTTGTAGACGCCGCGACCGGGCTCGGACTCCCAGCCGCCGATCTGCCCGGGATGCGCGCCCTTCTCGACGACGAGCAGCACGTAGCGACCGTCGGGCGAGACGTCGCTCGCCCCCCGGTTGGTCGCGCTGCCGACGCCGGCGAATGACGGCTCCGTGCAGGTGATGCAGACGGCGTCGCGACCGTCCGGGCGGATCGCGTACGCGTCCCACAGGCCGTCGCGGCCGCGGCGGTTGACGATGATCCGGTCGGTGCTCGCATCCCACGCCGCGGGCTCGGCGTTCGGCAGCCAGGTGACGATCGCGGACTGCCCGCGCGGCGCCAGCGCCCCGCGGAGCGCTTCGTGCCCGGCAGATCCGCAACCTGAGATCACGGCAACGACCACGGCGCTCGCCACGAGCGCGAGATGGAGTCTCGAGATCGATGAGATGGGGCAAGTCATACCCGGGACGTCCGTCACGGACGACATACGATTGTATGTGATAACGTACAGAACATCGTAACCCACGATTGGGACGGGACGACCTACGACCGCATCTCCGGGCCGATCGAACGAAACGGGGTCATGGTGCTCGATCGCCTCGCCCTGCGCGGAGACGAGACGGTGCTCGACGCCGGCTGCGGCTCGGGCCGGGTCACCGAGATCCTCGTCTCGCGTCTGCCGCGCGGTCGCGTGATTGCCGTCGACGCCTCCGCCGGGATGATCGCCGCCGCCGCGGAGCGCCTCGGCGACCGCGCCGCGATGATCGTCGCCGACCTGACCGACCTCGACCTCGGCGGACGGCAGGTCGATGCGGTCTTCTCTAACGCCGTCTTTCACTGGATCGACGATCACGAGCGGCTGTTCGCGCGGCTCCGCGCCGTCCTGCGGCCCGGCGGGCGACTCGCGGCGCAGTGCGGCGGCGAGGGCAACGTGCCCGAGCTGCTCAGCGCAACCCGCGCAGCCGGAGCGTTGGAGCCGTTCGCGGCGCACCTCGACGGCTGGTCGCCGTGGCACTATGCCGGCCCGGGCGTGACCGCCGACCGGCTGCGCGCCGCGGGGTTCACGGACGTGCGAACGGCGCTCGTCCAGCGCCCGTCGCCGTACGACGATCTGCGCGAATGGCTGCAGGTCAACGCGCTGTCCGCCCATCTGGCGCGCCTGCCTGAAGATCTGCGCGAGCGCTACGTCGACGCCGTGCTCGCCGCGCTCGGCCCGCAGCCCACGATCACCTACGTCCGCCTGGACATCGACGCCACCGCCTGCGCGGGCTGAGGGCGGAGGCTCGCCCGCTCGCGTTAGCGACCGATGGACGTTGCATTAAGACGACGCCAGAGGTCCCCGCCGACCTCGCTGGCTGCGGCAGTATGAGCCCGTCATGAGCGCTGCGACAGCGAGGCCGCCGCTGGTCGAGGAGCCCCCGCGCGACACTTCGGTGTGGCGGGCGACCGGTCGGGAGGCCCCCGTGTTCTTCGATCACCGCGGTCACCGCCGCCACTGGGTGAGAGGTGGCGGTGCGCTGGCCGTCGTGCTGGCGGCCGCCTGGCTCTGCGGCCTGGTCGGCGGCGCGGTCGGCTTCGCGACGCTCCCGTCGCCGATCGGCGTGCTTCGCCCGTTCGTCCAGCGGCACGAGGTCTTCGCGCTCGAGGCCCCGCTCCACACCCGCGTGATCGCCCACCGTGAGTTCGCCTCGGTGCACGATCGCGAATCCGCTCACACCCTGTAGGCCGCCGTGTCCCAGTCGACCAGCCTCATTGCGGAGCAACGCTCCCGAGATGCCCGCGGCCTTCGGCGTGGGCGGCTGCTCGTGCTCGGCTTCTCCGTGACGATGCTCGTGCTCCTCCTGCTCGTCGACGGCGTGACGACGAAGACGATCGGCGCGGCCGGCACCGGGCCGTCGAGCGCGGCCGTCGCCCCGCTCGCGGGGTCGCAGCCGGTGCTCGTCTACAACGGTCACGGCGGGCTGGTCTCCCATCAACCGCCGCCCGGCCGCCGCATCGCCCTGTCCTTCGACGACGGCCCGAGCCCCACGTGGACGCCGAAGATCGCACAGGAGCTCCTCGCCGCGCACGTGCCGGCAACGTTCTTCGAGGTCGGGGCTCAGGTGGTGCGATACCCGGCAGTGACGCGACTGGTACACCGCGACGGCTTCCAGCTCGGCAACCACACCTTCACCCACGCCGATCTCGCGAGCCTCCCGACGTGGGAGCGGCGCCTGCAGGTGTCCCTCGCGCAGACGGCGATCGCCGGCCAGACGGGCATTCTGCCGCGGCTCGTGCGCCCGCCGTACTCGTCGGCCACCGACGCGGCCACGCCGACTGAGGTGCGCGCCTGGGCGTCCGTCGCCAGTCGCGGATACGTGATCGCGCTGTCCAACTACGACACGAACGACTGGGCGCGCCCGGGCGTCAACGCGATTGTCGACAGCGTGCTCAACGATCCGGCCATCCGACACGGAACGGGTGGGGTCGTGCTCATGCACGACGCCGGCGGCAACCGCGCCGAGACGGTGGCGGCCCTGCCGGCCCTGATCGCCGGCTTGCGTCACCTCGGCTATCGCTTCACGACGGTGGCCGAGCTCGCCAACATCCCCCTCGCACAGGCTGAGGTGCCGGCCACCCCGGCTCAACAGATGCGGGCCCAGATGTTCGATTTCATGCTCGGGCTCGCCGGCTTCGTGACGAATTGGCTGACGCGGATCGTCTTCGGCGTCACGATCCTCGTCGGCCTGCGGATGCTTGCCGCGCTCATCCTCGCGCACGTCCAGCGGCGGCGGGTGCGGCGGGAGCCGTACGACCCCGACTTCGCGCCGCCGGTGTCGATCATCGTTCCGGCGCACAACGAGGCGGCCGGCATCGCCCGGGCCGTGCGCTCGCTCGCCGGGTCGAAGTACCGTGGCGAGCTCGAGGTCGTCGTGGTCGACGACGGGTCAACCGACGAGACCGCGCAGATCGTCGAGGGGCTTGGCCTCGAGCGCGTGCGGCTGCTGCGCCAGGCCAACGGCGGCAAGGCGTCGGCGCTCAACCGCGGTCTCGCGGCCGGCCGCCACGACATCTTCGTCACCGTCGACGGCGACACGGTGTTCGAGCCGCAGACGCTCAGCCTGCTCGTGCAGCGCTTCCGCGAGCACCACGTTGGCGCGATCTCCGGCAACACGAAGATCGGCAACCGCGAGGGCCTACTCGGAAAGTGGCAGCACATCGAGTACGTCATGGGCTTCAACCTCGACCGCCGCGCGTACGAGGTCATCGGCTGTACGCCGACCGTGCCCGGCGCGATCGGCGCCTTTCGCCGCGAGGCGCTGACCGACATCGGCGGCGTCTCGGGCGCCACGCTCGCCGAGGACACCGACATCACGCTGGACATCGGGCGCGCCGGCTGGAAGGTCGTCTACGAGCAGCGAGCCCGCGCCTGGACCGAGGCGCCGCACACCGTGCGCGGCCTGTACCGCCAGCGCAGCCGCTGGGCCTACGGCACGTTCCAATCGATGTGGAAGCACCGTGGCGCGCTGTGGGAGGGCAACCGTGGTGCCCGGGCCGTCACCGTGCTCGCCATCTTCCAGCTGCTGCTGCCGCTGGCGGCGCCGCTCATCGACCTGTTCGCGGTGTACAGCATCATCTTCCAGGACCCGATGCCAATCCTGGCCTTCTGGCTCGCCTTCAACGCGTTCCAGTTCACGCTGGCCTGGGTGGCCTTCGGCTACGACCGCGAGTCCCGACGCGTCCTGTGGACACTGCCGCTCCAGCAGCTCGTGTACCGCCAGGTCATGTACCTCGTCGTGTACGACGCGATCGTCTCCGCGTTGCTCGGCGGCCGTCTCAGCTGGCAGAAGCTCGAGCGCACCGGCCGGGTGGCCGTTGGCTCGGGTCCGCAAGCGTGAGTCGCATCGCCTCCCGGCGCGCGCGGATCGGCGGCGGCGCCCTCGCGCTCGTACTGCTCGTCGGCTGCGCCGCCGGAGGGTCGATGCGAGCGGCCGGAGCCGGTGCTGCCGGCCCGTCGTCGGGCAACGCCGCCGCCGCCGGAGCCTGCGGCGCCGGAGCGTCCGCCGTGAGCACCCCCACGGCGACGCGCGTGCCGCTGCAGGAATCCGGCGCAGTCATCTTCCGGATCAACCAGGTTGGCTACGTCGGGGACTGCCCGAAGGTGGCGTACACGATGACGTCGGCCGCCACGGGTTCACGTGCGTTCACGGTGCTCGGCGCCGGCGGCCGCGTCGTGTTCCGTGGTACCGCCTCGCCCGGACGGCGCTGGAGTGCCCGCTACACCGTGCGCCAGCTCGACTTCAGCCCGGTCCGGGCACCGGGGGTGTACGTGCTGCGCTTCGCCGGGCACGACTCCCCACCGCTGCGGGTCGGCGACGCCGCGGCGCTGTACCGGCCGCTGGCCGGCGACGCGCTCGCCTTCATTCAGTCTCAGCGCGACGGCGCCGGCGTCATCCCCGGCCCGATGCGCCGACAGCCCTCGCATCTCGACGACGCCGCAGCGGCGGTCTACGCGATCCCGCGCTTTGACGCCGCCGGCACGCTCGCTGGTGCGCTCAGGCCGACGGGGGCCACGGTGAACGCCGAGGGCGGCTGGTTCGATGCCGGGGACTACCTGAAGTTCGTCTCGACGGCGAGCTTCACCGACTCGGTCCTGCTGTTCACCGCGCGCCAGTTCCCGTCCGGCGTGCCCAACCTCTCGGCGTTGCTGGCCGAGGCGCGCCACGGCACCGATTGGCTCGAGCAGATGTGGAACAAGAGCACACGCGTCCTCTACTTCCAAGTGGGCATCGGCTCGGGCAACAACAGCGGCACGATCCTCGGGGACCACGACATCTGGCGCCTGCCCCAGGCCGACGACGCGTTCGCGCTGTCGGCGAGCAACCCGGCCCACCTGGCCGCGCACCGCCCGGTGTTCGCCGCGAACGCGCCCGGGCAGCCGATCAGCCCCAACCTGGCCGGCGGCGTCGCAGCCGCCTTTGGACTGTGCGCCCAGGTGTTCGCCACGAGCGATCCGGCGTACGCCGCGCGCTGCCTGCGCGACGGCCAGACGATCTATGACCAGGCGGATCTCGCTCCGCGCGGCGCGTTGCTGGCCTCGGTCCCCACGAGCTTCTATCCGGTCAACGAATGGCGCGCTGACATGCAGTTCGCGGCCGTGGAGCTGTACCTGGCCACCGAGCAGCTCGGCGCCTCGGTCCCCGGCCTGCCGCACCCGACGCCGTCGTATTACCTCGTAGCGGCGGGCCATTTCGCCAACGACTACATGCTCGAGTCGATCACGGGCGAGGAATCGCTCAGCCTCTACGACGTCTCCAGTCTGGCCGACTTCGACCTCGTTCACATCCTCCAGACGCCGGCGGCGGCGCCGTTGCTGACACCGAATCAGCTCGAGACGAACCTCCCGACCGTCATGTCTGACCGTCACGACCAGCTCGCGCTGGCCACGCGCCTGGCCGCTCAGAACCCGTTCGCCGAGGCAAACCCGGCCACCAACGTGGACACCGTCAGCCACGCGTTCGGCTACGCCGCGCAAGCGACGCTCTACGACGAGCTCGCCGGCCGCCCCACCTACGAGGCGCTCGGCCAGGCTCAGCTCGACTGGGCGCTCGGCGCCAATGCCTGGGGCTCGTCGTTCATGGTCGGCGCGGGCTCGGTCTTCCCGCACTGCCTGTCCAATCAGATCCCGAACCTGTCGGGCTCGCTCACCGGGCGCGGCGCGATCCTCGCCGGCGCGACGGTGGACGGGCCCAACACACCGAACGCGGTGACCGGGCTCAGCTCGATCGCGGGCAGCCGAGCCTGCCCGGCTGGTGGCGCCAGCGACCCGTTTGCCGCCCAGGATGGACACGGCTTCGCCTACCGCGACGACGCGCGCTCGTTCGCGACCTCGGAGGCCACCGACGACGCCGCGGCGATCGCCCTGCTCGCGTCCGCCGCCGAGGCCGCCCGCGGGTAGCCGCAAGCGGCGACCGAGCGGTCCCGCTTGCGCGATACTTGCGCCATGCCCTATGACGCCGAGCTCGGGCCCTCGCGGTACGCGCCGGCGCTCGATCGCTACGACTCGATGCCCTATCGCCGCTGCGGCCGCAGCGGCGTCCAGCTGCCGGCCATCTCGCTCGGGCTCTGGCAGAACTTCGGCGACGACCGCCCGCTCGCCAACAGTCGCGCGATGCTGCGGCGGGCGTTCGATCTCGGCATCACCCACTTCGACCTGGCCAACAACTACGGGCCGCCGTACGGCAGCGCCGAGCTCAACTTCGGGCGCATCTACGCCGAGGACTTCCGACCGTACCGCGACGAGCTGATCATCTCGACGAAGGCCGGGTACGACATGTGGCCGGGCCCGTACGGCGAGTGGGGGTCGCGCAAGTACCTCCTGGCCAGCCTCGACCAGAGCCTGCGCCGGATGGGCCTGGACCACGTCGACATCTTCTACTCGCATCGCTTCGACCCCAGCACGCCGCTGGAGGAGACGATGGCGGCGCTCGACACCGCCGTGCGCAGCGGTCGCGCGCTGTACGTCGGGATCTCCTCCTACGGCCCGACTCGGACTGCGCAGGCAGCGGCGATCCTGCGCGAGCTCGGCACGCCGCTGCTCATCCACCAGCCCTCCTACTCGATGCTCAATCGCTGGATCGAGGCCGAGCTGCTCGACGTGCTCGAGCGCGAGGGCGTCGGCGCGATCGTCTTCTCGCCCCTTGCCCAGGGCCTGCTCACCGACCGCTACCTCGGCGGCATCGAGGAGGACTCGCGCGTGCGCCGCGGCAACTACTTCTCGTCCGATCTCATCACCGAGGAGAACCTCGCCCGCGTCCGCGCGCTCAACGAGATCGCCGCTCGGCGCGGCCAGACACTCGCCCAGCTGGCGACCTCCTGGGCGCGGCGCGACCCGCGCATCACCTCGGTGCTGCTCGGAGCAAGCAGCGTCGCCCAGCTCGAGCAGAACGTGGCGGCGCTGCAGCACGCGGCCTTCGCCACCGAGGAGCTCGAAGAGATCGATCGCCACGCGCAGGACGGCGGCATCAACCTCTGGGCGGCGTCGAGCGACGCCTGAACCGGTATCCGGGGTTCCCCGCACCGTCGGGGCGGGACTCACCCGATGCCCCCGCGCCCGCGCGCCCATAGCGTCCGCGCTGCCCGTCCCCGACCGGTGAGAGCGATGCCCAAAGACCGAATCATCGCCGCCCTCGGCGAGCAGGAGCTGCTGTTGCCCGAGCTCGTGAGCCGGGCCCTGTCGGCCAACGATCGCGTCAAGTACGTGCTCACGCTGCTGCAGACGGCGCGCAGCGCGGCCGATGGCGACCAGGCGTCCTTGGACCTGCGCGACGAGCGCATGGCCGCCGGGGTCGCCGATGCCGAGCTGGACCGCGTCGTCGGCGACAGCACCCGAACCGCCGACGGCGCCTACGCGATCCCGGGCGCCGCGCAGCTCGTGCGCCACGCGCTCGCCGACGTCGACGCGATGCTCCTTCCCCTGCACGAGTCGGGCAGCGCGGCGGCACCGAGCCTCGAGGCGCGCGCCCGCGAGGTGCGCGACGCCGTCGCGCTCGACGGGGACGTGATCGCGCCGCGCGACATCTCGCGCCTGACCGCCGGACGTCACGGCGGCGAGGACAGCCTGCACCTCGTCGTGATGGACGCCCACCGCGAGCTCAACCGGCTCCAGGAGCGCCTGTCGACCGAATCGATCGATGGGGCGCACGCCTACGGGATCACCGACGACGACCGACCGCTCGTGGCGGCGTTCGCGCGCGGCGTGCAGCGAACGCAGCGCCTGCGCTTCGACCACCCCGGCCTGGGAACGGTGGCCACGCGCAGCGGCGACGCGCTCGTGATCCAGAACGACATCGGCGAGACCGATGCGCACGTGGTGGTCATCCGCGTCGCGCAGGAGTCGGTGACGGTGACCTACACCGATGTGCACCTCGCGCGACTGCTGTTCTTCCAACGCATGCTCGGCGGGCGCGGCATGGCGTGGGAGGACACCCGTTCGCGCAGCACCGACGACAGGCACGACGATCTCTACCACCTCGCCGTCGGGCGCACCGCTGCCTCATCGCGCCCCGAGCTCGAGGCGTTCCTCGAGTACCTCGGCTCGCGGATGGTGTTCCTCATCGACTGGAATCGGGCGCGCAAGCGACTGCGCGGCCTCGTCGGCAACCGCTCGGCGATCGAGCTGCTCGGATGGTCGGCCGCGCACGAGCACGGCCACATGGCGTTCCTGCGCGCGGGCGGCGACCAGCTCGTCTACGACGCACTCAACTTCGCGACCGGCCACGCCGCGGCCGCCGGCGACTCGCTCGTCGACGCGCTCGGCGAGGAGGGCGCGGTCTCCTATCTACGCAGCGTGCTCTCGATCTGCGCCCAGGGCCTTCTCGCCGGGCGCTCGCTGTCGCTCGTGCGCGACGAGGTGCTCACCGATCTGATCGGCTACGTTCGCACCGCCCGCCAGCAGCTACTCGAGCTGATCGGGGCGCACGCCGAGCTCGTCGTGGCGCTGGCCGAGGGCGCCCAGGACGCGCTCGAGCAGGCGCTCGTTCCGCGTCCGGACGCCGACCGCGAGGCGATCGCCGCCACGGCGCGCGCCTGGGAGCGGCGGGCCGACGAGCTCGTCAACGATGTGCGCACCGGCGCGTCACGCGCCGAGGACCCGGCGCCGTTCGTAGACCTCGCCGAGACGGCCGATGATGTCGCCGACGAGCTCGAGGAGGCCGCCTACTACTGGACGTTGCTGCCCGCGGGGCGGATCTCGGGGCGGCTCGGCGCCGAGTCGCGCCGGATGAGCACGCTCGTCCTCGCCTCGGCTCGCACCTACCTGCGCGCGCTCGTGCTGGCGCGCGACGTCCAGCGCGGCGGCTCACGCGGGGGTATGGACGACTTCCTGCAGGCCACTGATCGCATCGTCGCGCTCGAGCGCGAGACCGATGACGTCGAGCGGCGCGTGACCGCCGCCGTCGTGGCCGAGGTGGAGCGCGCCGCCGACCTGTTCGTGCTCGTCGAGGCGACGCGCGCATGCGAGCGCGCCGCCGACGCGCTCATGCATGCGGCCCACCTGCTGCACCGTCAGGTGCTCGGCGAGGTCGTGCGGGCGCAGCCCACGATCGAGCGCGCTGCGGCGCCGGCCGTCAGCGGCGTTCCCAAGCGCGTCGAGGGTGAGATCCCGACCGACGTGTACGTGATCGGCGACGACGCGGCGCCGATCCCCGACCTGGAGACGATCGGCGCCAAGGCAAGGGGGCTCGCGCGCATGAGCCGAGCCGGCCTGCCGGTCCCCGACGCGGTCGTCCTCGGGACCGCTTTGTCGCGTCGCGTGGCGGAGGGAGCCGGACGCGAAGACCACCGCTCCCTCGTGGCCTCGGCGGTCGCCCTGCTGCAGGCCCGCACCGGGCTGCAGCTCGGCAGCGCCCGCCAGCCGCTCGTGCTGTCGGTGCGCTCGGGGGCGCCGATGTCGATGCCCGGCGCGCTCGAGACCGTGCTGGACGTCGGGCTGTGCGACGACAGCGTCAACGGGCTCGTCGCGATGACCGGGAACCCGCGGCTGGCCTGGGACTCCTACCGGCGGCTGGTGGAGTCCTACGCGCACGTGGTCGAGGGCTGCCCCCTCGAGCCGTTCGAGGCCGCCACGCGGCGCCGGTTGGCGGCGGCCGGGGTGTCGCGTCCGCGCGACCTCGACGCCGAGGCGCTCGCCGCGCTGACGCGCGAGCATCTCGAGCGCTTCGGGGACCTCACGAGCAAGCCGTTCCCGCAGGATCCGATCGAGCAGACCGTGGCCGCCGTGGGCGCGGTGCTCGACTCGTGGCACGCCCCGAAGGCTCGCGAGTACCGGCGGCTGCGCGGGCTCCCGGAGCTCCCCGGGACGGCGGTCATCCTGCAACGCATGGTGTTCGGCAACGCCGGCGGCATCTCGGGCGCCGGCGTCGGCTTCACGCGTAACCCGGTCACCGGTGAGGCGCGCATGTACGCGGACTTCCTGCTCGACGCTCAGGGCGAGGACATCGTCGGCGGGCGCCAGGCGATCGATGGCGCCAACGATCTCGCGCTGTTCGCACCCGAGGTCTACGCCCGCATGATCGACGTCTGCGCCGCGCTCGAGCGCGAGTTCGGCGATGCCCAGGACTTCGAGTTCACCGTGCAGGACGGTGAGTTGTTCCTGCTGCAGACCCGCGGCGCGAAACGCACCCCGTGGGCGGCGCTGCACATACTCGTCGATCAGGTCGCCGAGGGGCTCGTGTCCGAGAGCGATGCGCGCGAGCGACTCGCCGGCCTCGATCTGCCCAGCATCCGCCGCACGCGGGTCGCCGCGAGTGACGGGGCCGAGCCGATCGGGCACGCCCTACCCGCGAGCATGGGGGTCGCTGCCGGACCGATCGCGCTCGACAGCGAGGCCGCGCAGCGCATCGCCGGCGAGGGCCGCACGCCGGTGCTCGTGCGGCCCGACACGACGACCGACGACCTCCCCGGCCTGGTGGTGTCCGCCGGGGTGCTCACCGCACGCGGCGGGCGAACCTCGCACGCAGCGGTGATCGCCCGCGAGCTGGCCAAGCCGTGCCTCGTCGCGTGCGCCGAGCTGGACATCGACCTGGTGAGCCGCCGAGCGCGGATCGGCGAGCGCGAGTTCGCCGAGGGCGACGAGATCTGCCTCGACGGCGAGTCCGGCCTCGTGTTCGCCGGCGCGCCGGCACTGGCCGAGGAGCGCCCGACGGCCGAGCTGGCCGCGGCGGCGGCCTGGGGCCCGTCCTCGTAGCGCCGCTGCCTCGGCTGCCGCCTTCGGCCCCGCCCACTCAGCCGAGCGACAGCTCGATGCGCGGGTCCGCCTGCTGCGCGCCGTACAGGCTCGCGCCGAACACGGCGACGAGCAGATCGCGAAGCTGCTCGCGGGACACCCCGATGCCGTGGATCCATTCCAGGATGGCGGCGTCGATGTAGCCGAGCCAGCCGCTCAGCGCGACGCGGAGCGCGGGCGCCGGCGTGCGTCGGCCCGTCAGCCGCGCAAGCATCTCCTCCATCGTCTGAGTGCGGAACCCCTCGACGAGGTCGCGCGCCTCGGGGATCGTCGCTGCGCTCTGCAGGAGCTTCTCCCACGTGCGCGAGTGCTCGGCGATCCAGGCCAGATATGCGTCGAGGCCGGCCCGCAGCTGCTCGAGCGGGGTGCCCTCGCCGCTCGGCGCGATGAGCGCCTGTAGCTCGGCGGCGTGCTCGGCCACGGCCGCCTTGAACAGCTCGATCTTGCTTGGGAAGTAGTGGTACAGCAGCGGCTTGGAGACCCCCGCGGCCTGCGCGATCTCGCGCATCGAGAGCTCCTCGAAGGCGTGCTCGGCGAACAGCCGGTTCGCGGCCTCGAGGATCTGGGCGCGCCGCTCGTCGACGGGCAGGCGGCTGTACGCGGGCTCGGGCACAAGGCCAAGTCTATCTTGACCTTGGGTCGATAGATCATGGCCATTCGCGCGGGCGAGGCGGGCCGCGAGGCCGACTCGCCCCCCCTCGCCGGCGGAGGGAAAGGTTTGTGACGGGTTTCGCCCCGGTGCCCTCAACCCGCCAGATCCACCGGCGGAACCCGCCGCGGGGGCCGGGAAGCTGCCGAATTGGCCCGTTTACCCGTACAGGTGTCCAGGCGAGTGGACCGGATTCAAGCCTGGGCGCGGTACGCCGAGAAACCAGGCAAGGACGAGACATGGTTGGTTCCCAGCCTTCAGCAAAGTGGGGTCAGGCCGAGGCCATGACCCCGATGGGCACCTCGCGGCACGCGGGGGAGGGACCGACCGCAAAGCGACAGCTAAAGGACTAGCTCATGCGAGGACGACTCAGCAACATCACTCGGGGGGTTCTGCTCTGTGGACTGACCTGTGGCGCGATGCTTGTCAGCACCGCCGCAGCCAATGCCGCAACGGCCACCGCCAATCTGACCGCCGGAACTCTGGGGTTCGTAAGCGCCCCGCCGAACGTGACCTTCAACGACACCCTTAACGGCACCAACCAGACGGCCACGTCCAACCAGGCGATCGACGTCAGTGACGCGACCGGTTCCGGCACGGGCTGGAACGTGACGGCCACGTCGACGACGTTCACGAGCGGTACACACACGCTCGGCACGGGCGCGACCACGATCGCTTCGACGCCGGGCGTCGCCTGCGACGCCGCTGCCGCCGGTTGCCAGCTGGCTACGGTTCTCGGCACGGCCGTGAGCTACCCCTACACGCTGCCGGCCGCCGCTGTGGCGCCGACGGCGACCAAGATGTTCGATGCGAACTCGAACACCGGCATGGGTAACCAGACGGTAACGCCGACCTGGTCGCTGGCGATCCCCGCCAATTCCTACGCCGGCAGCTACACCTCGACCTGGACGCTCTCGCTGATCAGCGCTCCGTAAGGGATGCAGCACTCGGGTTTCACGCGGGTCCTCGCACTGGCCGCCGCACTTGCGGCGGCCAGTTGCATGCTGCCGGGCACCGCCTCGGCGGGAGGGGCTGCCGGCATCGGCGGCTTCAGCGTGCGCCCGTCGCATTTCGACCCGAACAATTCCGCGACGCGGGCCTACTTCATCGAGACGGCGCGGCCCGGTCAGACGATCAACGATCAGGTCGTCGTCGACAACACCGGGCCGTCGACGATCCAGCTGCGCGTCTACCCGGTGGACGGTCTCACCGGCGCGACGTCAGGCTCCGTCTACGGCGACGCGCAGGACCCGCTGCGCAAGGCCGGCCGGTGGGTCACGCCCGCCGTGAATTTCCTCACCATCCCAGGCCGGAGCACGCGCACGATCAGCTTTGCCGTGACGGTCCCGGCGGGCGCGACTCCCGGAGACCACCTCGCGGGCCTCGCCGTGCAGAACGCTCACCCGCAGCGCTCAGCCGGACACTTCTCGATCACGGAGGTGGTGCGCGCCGTCGTCGGCATCCTCATGGAGGTGCCGGGCGCCGCTCACTCGCAGGGGACCCTGAGCGGGCTGCGCCTGTCCTCGCTGCCGGGGACGCAGGTGCCGGCGGTCATCGTCACGCTCGGCAACACCGGCCTGCGCCTGTGCAAGCCGACGCTCGCGGTCACGCTCGCCGGCTCCCACGGCGTGCAGCCGACGATCACGCGGCCGCTCGACACGGTGCTGCCGGGCGACACGATCCCGTATCCCTTCGCGTGGCCGCGGGCGCTGCAAGCTGGCAGCTATGCGGCGAGCGCGACGGTGACCGGCTGCGGCCCGCCGGTGACCTACCGTGTCCTGACGCGCCTCGGGGGCGGCCTTGCCGGCACGGCCGCGAACCCGAACGCCATCGGTCTCGGCGGGTCGCGCGGCACGTCCGCGGCGGTCATGGCCGCAGCGGCGGCCGGGCTCGGCCTGCTGCTCGCCTTCTGCGGCTTCCTGTTCTGGCTGATCCTCGCGCGACGGCGGCGCCGATGGGAGTCTGAAGCACGCCCGGCGCGCATGTAGGACCGTGGCTACTCGACGCGCACGTGTGACCCGGTTCGCGCTCTCGCTAAGCGCAATCGCGGCCTGTTGGAGCGTTGCCCTGACGCTGGCCTGCGCGCCCCCGGCCAGCGCCGAGACGTGGGTGCCCCAGCCCGCGAACATCAACGTCGGCGCGGTCTTCTGTGCGCCTGGCAGCACCACCTGCTACGCCGCCGGGGACAGCGGGACGATCGCCGTCTCCACCGACAGCGGCTCCAGTTGGACTCCCGAGACGTCGAACACCACCCAGAACCTGAAGGGAGTCTCCTGCGCGACCGTCAGCGACTGCATCGTGGTCGGGCAGGCCGGATTGATCGACGTGACCACCAATGGGGGTTCGACCTGGACCACCCAGACCCTCGGCGCGAACCAGTACAGCGCGGTTGCGTGCGTGTGGGCGACCACCACCTGCTTCGCCGCCGGGATCAACGGGGTGATCGCCGTGACGACCAACCTCACGACCTGGGCCAACCAAACCTCTAACAGCACCCAGGCGTTCTACGGGGTTGCCTGCGTGACCACCACGCACTGCTTCGCGGTCGGGGCCGCCGGGACCATCGACGTGACCACCAACGGCACGACGTGGGCGACCCAGACCTCGGGCACGCAGGTCCTCTATCGCGTCTCGTGTGCCGCCAGCACGACCACGTGCGCCGCGGTCGGGGCGGCCGGAGCGATCACGACCACCACCAACGGCACCAGCTGGGCTCACCAGACGGTGGGGGCGACCGACCTCTATGGGGTCGCCTGTCCGAGCACGACCGACTGCTTCGCCGCCGGCGCCGGGACGATCCTCGCCACCACCAACCTCACGACCTGGTCGGCCCAGACCGATCCCAGTCCCAATCAGCTCATCCAGATCTCCTGTCTGAGCACGACCGCATGCCTCATCGTCGGCGCCACCGAGACGATCCTCAGCACCACCAACGGCACGAGCTGGTCCATCCTGAGTACGGGCACGACCAACGCCCTCTATGGAGTCTTCTGTTGGACCGCGAACGCCTGCTTCGCGGCCGGGGCCGGGGGGACGATCCTGGCTACCACCAACGGATCGACGTGGATCCCCCGGACCTCGCCGACCACCAACCAGCTCAATGCCATCGCCTGCGCGAGCATCGTTGACTGCTTCGTGGTCGGAGCGGCCGGAACCATCGACGCCACCACCACGGGCACCACCTGGACGGCGCAGACCTCGAATACCGCCAGCGCGCTGAACGGGATCTCCTGCCCGCTGGCGACCGCTTGCTTCGCGGTCGGCGCGGCCGGAACGATCGACGCCACCGCCACCGCTGGCGTTGTCTGGGCCACGCAGACCTCGCATACCGCCAACGCGCTGAACGCGATCTCCTGCCCGAGCGCGACCACCTGCTTCGCAGTGGGCGCCGGCGGAACGATCGACGCCACCGCCAACGCCGGCGTCACCTGGGCCACGCAGACCTCGCATACCGCCAACGCGCTGAACGCGATCTCCTGCCCGAGCGCGACCACCTGCTTCGCGGTCGGCGCCGCCGGAACGATCGACGCGACCATCAACGGCGGCACGACCTGGGCCACGCAGACCTCGGGTACCGCTAACGCCCTCGACGGCATCTCCTGCCCGTTCACGACCGTCTGCTTCGCGGTCGGCGCGACCGGAACGATCGTCGCGACCACCAACGGCGGTACGACCTGGAGCGCGCAGACCTCCGGCACCACGAACACGCTTCAAGCCGTTTCGTTCCCGAGCGGCCTCTCCCGGGGCTGGGCGGTGGGAGCTGGCGGGACCATCGACCAATACTCGTGCACCGGGGGCGCGCTCAGCCTGGGGAGCCCCTCGACGCTCACGTTTGCGCCGCTCGTCCTCAATGGCACCAACCAGTCCACCACCGGCAGCCTGACCTTGAACCCCGACGACGAGACCGGATTGCTCGCCGGCTGGAACATCAGCGCCTACGCCACCACCTTCACCGACGGAACCGACACGCTCCCGAGCCCGACGCTCACCGCCGCGACGGCCACCGCGACGACAGACACCTGCTCGCTGCCGACGAACTCGGTCGGGTATCCGACCGCGCCGCTTGGAACGACGAGCGGCACGGCCACTAAGCTCTTCGACGCTGCTGTGGGCACCGGGTCCGGTGGAGCCAGCCTCGCGTTGAACTTCTTGATCCAGGTACCGGCGAAGCAGTTGATCAAGACGCCAAGCTCAGACACGTTCTCCTCGACGGTCACGATCACCGTCGGGAGCGGGCCGTAGCGCCCAGGCGCCCGCGAGCCGTCAGGCTGCCCGGCGGCGCGGCGCTGCCCGCTTCGCCGCCGGCTTCGCGGTAGCGCCGCTGCGGGTCGTGGCAGTGCGAGTCGCCTTGTCCGTGGCCGCCGTGCGATTGGCGGTCGAGGCCTTTGCCGCGGGGCGCTTGGCCGGCGCGGGCTTGGCCGTGGCCGGCGACAGGCTCTCCTTCTCGTTGCTCGGTCCGCCCGGCAGCGCGAGGCGCCAGATCTTGCGGACGACCGAGCCGAACTGCTTGGGCAGCGGTCCGGTGTGGTATGCGAGCCCGTAGCGCTCGCAGATCTCGCGCACCTCGACCGAGATCTCGGCGTAGCGGTGCGCGGGGATGTCGGGGAACAGGTGATGCTCGATCTGGTGGCTGAGGTTCCCCGAGAGGATGTGGAAGAGCTTGCTGCCCGTCAGGTTGGAGGAGCCGAGCATCTGGCGAAGGTACCAGCCGCCGCGCGTCTCGTTCTCGGCCTCCTCGACGCTGAACTCGTCGGTCCCGTCGGGGAAGTGCCCGCAGAAGATGATCATGAACGCCCACACGTTGCGCACGAGGTTGGCCGTCGCGTCGCCGGCGAGCACGAGCGGGGCCTGCGGCCCGGCGAGCAGGGGAAAGAGCACGTAGTCCTTGAGCGTCTGCTGGCGGACCTTGCGCCAGATCTGCCCGGCCATTTCGCGCTTCTCGCTCCAGTCGAAGCGGCCGCTGCGCATGCGCTCGATCTCGAGGTCGTGGAACGCCACGCCGTACTGGAAGAACATCGCGAGCAACAGCGCGTAGAGCGGGTTGCCGAGGTAATAGGGGTCCCACTTCTGGTCCTCGGACATTCGCAGCATCCCGTAGCCGATGTCGCGGTCCTTGCCCACGATGTTCGTGAACGTGTGGTGCATGTAGTTGTGCGAGTGGCGCCACTGCTCGCCCGGGCACGCGGTGTCCCACTCGAACCCGTGGCCCGACAGCGTCGGGTCGCCGGTCCAGTCGTACTGCCCGTGCATAAGGTTGTGGCCGATCTCCATGTTGTCGAGGATCTTTGACAGCGAGAGCGCGCCGACGCCGCCGAGCCAGGCCGGCGGCAGGATCGACAGGAAGAGCAGGCCGCGGCCGGCCACCTCGAGCGCGCGCTGCGCGCGGATAACGTTGCGCATGTAGTTGACGTCACGCTCGCCGAGATCGTCGAGCACGCGCTGTCGCAGCGCGTCGAGCTCCTCGCCGAGGGACTCGATCTGCTCGGGGGTCATGTGGGGGGCGGCCTTGATCAAGGGGGTCTCCTCGGTCGATCTAGAGGTCGAGCTCGACGTCACCGGCAGGTACCGACGAACAAATCTGGATGTCCTCCTCCTCGGCGGAGGAGAGCTCACCGGTGTGCACGTTGCGCACCTGGCCGGCGAGCTTGCGGCACGTGCAGGTGTGGCAGATGCCCATGCGGCAGCCGTGGCGCGGGCGCAGACCCGCCGATTCGGCCTGCTCGAGCAGGGTGGCCCCGGAGTTGGCGGCCTGCAGGGCGCTCGAGCGGAAGCGCACGGTGCCCGACAGGCCGTCGGCCGGCGGGGCGACGCGCACCGGCAGGAAACTCTCGCTGTGGACGTGGTCCTCGGCGCCGACCGCCGTCCACAGGTCGCGGACCGACTCGATGAGAGACGGGGGACCGCAGACGTACGCCGGCACGCCGAGAACATCGGGGGCGAGCGCCTCCAGTCGCGCGCGTGTCAAGTGGCCCGGCCCGCGGCCGGGCGAGCGCTCGCGGGTGTACACGTGTACCGCTCGCACGTTGGGGCTTCGCTCAACGATCGCGGCGAGCTCGGAGCGATAGGTGACGCTGCGCTCGCTGCGCGCGTAGTGCAGGAACGTGACGGGGTCGGCGTGACCTTCGTCGCAGAGCGTGCGCAGCATCGACAGCACCGGCGTGATCCCGCTGCCGCCGCTGACGAGCAGCAGCCGCTCCGGGCGCACGCGCGGGAGCACGAAGTCACCGTCGGCCGGCGCGAGGTCGACCACGAGGCCGGGCCGGGCCATCTCACGCAGATGGCGGGAGACAAGGCCGTGCGGGTGGGCGCGCAGCGTCAGCTCGAGATGGCGATCCTTGGCGTGGGCCGAGCTTGCGGGCGAATAGCAGCGCGAGCGCCGAACGCCGTCGACCTCGACGGTGACGCTGACGAACTGGCCGGCGTCGAAGCCCTTCCACGGGGCGTTCGGGCGCAGGCGCAGCGTGACGCTATCCGTGGTCTGGCGGCGGACGTGGACGACCTCGGCGCGCAGGTCGGTGAGCGACAGGCTCGGGCGGACGATCTCGAGGTAGCGATCGACGCCGTGCGGCGCGGTCAGCGCTCCCAGCAGGCTCGAGCCGGCGACGGAGCGCACGAGCGAGCGCGGCGAGGGAAGGCCCTTCGGCTGGGTAGCCGGCGCCGCTGGGCCGGCGTGCGTAGTTCTCCACAACTGAGTGAACATCTGTACACTGAAGGTAGCGATGATCCCGAAGCCTGTCAACGCGGTAGCGCCGACCGCTGTGTGACATGGGTCACAATCACCCCGTGAACGCTCGTACTCGCAGACATCGGCATCCTTCTCCGACACTTGAGACTCGGGCGGAGCGCAAGCAACGCACCCGTCAGGCGCTCATGGATGCGGCGCTGCGCCTCGTCGACGAGCGCGGCTTCTCGAGCCTCAGCCTGCGTGAGGTCGCACGCGAGGCAGGGATCGTTCCGACCGGCTTCTACCGCCACTTCGGAGACCTCGACGAGCTCGGGTTCGCGCTGGTCGACGAGTCGTTTCGCAGCCTGCGCGAGATGCTACGCGGGGCGCGCGAGGACGGCGCCGATTACACGGGGATCATCCGCGGCTCGGTCGGCATCCTTGCCCAATCCGTGCAACAGCACCGGCTGCACTTCCGCTTCATCGCGCGCGAGCGCTCGAGCGGGGTGCCGGCTCTGCGCCGGGCCATCCGCAGCGAGATCCGCCTCTTCTCGAGTGAGCTGGCCACCGATCTCTCGCGCTTCCCCGTGCTGCGCGAATGGAGCTCGGATGACCTGCAGATGATCGCCGCGCTGATGGTCAACACGATGGTGTCCACCGCCGAGGCGTTGCTCGACGCCGGCGAGGACGATCCGCGCGCTGAGGCCGAGGTCGTACGCACGGCCGAGAACCAGCTGCGGCTGATCGCGCTCGGCATGCCCCAGTGGCATCCGCCCGACAACGGGCACGCGTCGACCGACGGCGCCCCGCGGTCGTCGGCCTCGCGCCGCGCAGCGTCTCGCGACGCACGACACGCCGCGTCTACACGTTCTCGCCGTTCGCGGTGAGGACGACCTCGATGTTGCCGCGCGTCGCATTCGAGTACGGGCAGATCCCGTGCGCCGTGCGCACGAGCTCTGCCGCCTGCTCGGCGTCGGTCACCGACGGGAGCGTGACGTCGAGCTCGACGGCAAGGCGAAAGCCGCGCTCCTCCGTCGGCAGGAGCGAGACCTTGGCGTCGACCGCGGCGTCGTCCAGCTCCAGCTTCTGACGGCGCGCCGCCGCACCGAGCGCGCTCTCGAAGCAGGAGGCGTAGCCGACGGCGAACAGCTCCTCGGGGTTGGTGCCGCCGCCCTGGCCGCCCATCTCGACCGGCAGACGCAGGTCGACCTCGAGCGCTCCGTCGCTCGTGGCGCCGTGCCCGTTGGCGCGGCCGCCTTCGACGTGGGCCTCGGCGGTGTAGATCGGCTTGGGCATCGACGCCTCCTTGATCGCGTTGGACGGCTGATCCCCCGCCGCGAGTGTAGGACGGCAAGCCGGCACGGCCGAGCGGCAGGGGTCGCTAGGGTGAGTAGCCCCGGAGAAGAGGAGCCGTGTCTTGTCTGAACAGCCTGGTCGCCGCATCGTCTGTGCCGCTGCCGTGATTGCCGCCGGCGCCTGCGCGCTGCCCGCCGTCTCGCCGGCCGCGCTCATCAGCTTCGGCAGCAGCCTCAGCACGCCGGCTACCGTGGCCATCGCCCACCCGGTCGACACCGCCTTCTGGTCGACGGCGGTCAGCGGGGGCGGGCAGGTTCTCGCGCCCAGCGCGGGACAGGTGCTCGCGGTGCGGGTGGAGGGCTGCGCCAAGCGGGGTTCCCGCGGCCAGCTGCCGCTCACGCAGATCCACTTTCAGGTGCTCGCGCCGCGCGCCGGCACGGCAGCCACCGTCAAGGTGACGAGCGGTCCGTTCAATCTCCCGGTGTGCGGCGGCTCGGTGAGCGGCTCGACGGTGAGCACCTTCCACCCGGTGAACATGTGCGCCGGTCGCGGGGACTACGTCGACCTCAACGACGAGGGCGGTTTCCGGCCGGCCGGCTTCCCGGGCGGCGTCGGCTACGAGCTGTTCGCTCAAGCCCCGGGTGCGTCGACCGACTCGTTCACGAGCGGCGGGGGCACCAACAACGGCGCCCGCCTCAGGGGTGGCGCCCACGCCGGACTCGAGCTGCTCATGCAGGTGCAGCTCGGCACCGGTCGCAACGCCACTCCGCTCTGCCCGTAGGCGCCGGCGCAGGGCGGTGAGCGAGAAGCACCGCCGGCCGATCGGCAAGGATACGACCATGGTGACCGTGGCCGACTATGTGATCGTCGGGGCCGGCTCGGCGGGCTGCGTACTCGCCGCCCGCCTGTCGGAGGATCCGGCGACGAGCGTGATCGTCCTCGAGGCGGGCGGAAGCGGGCGCCACCCGAATGTCGCGATCCCGGCCGCGTTTGCGCAGCAGTTCCACACGGCGCTCGACTGGGACTACCAGACCGAGCCCGAGCCGCATTGCGACGACCGCAGCCTGTATATCCCGCGCGGGAAGGGACTCGGCGGCTCGAGCTCGATGAACGCGATGCTCTATGTGCGCGGCCGGCCGCTCGACTACGACCTGTGGGAGGCACAGGGCGCGGCCGGTTGGGGGTGGCAGGGCGTGCGTCCCTACTTCCTGCGGGCCGAGGACAACGCGCGCGGCGCCTCTGAGCACCACGCGGTCGGCGGCCCGCTGCGCGTGGAGGACGAGCGCTCGCCACGGCGCCTGACGGCGCGCTTCCTCGCCGCTGCCGAAGCCGCGGGGATCCCGCGCATCGATGACTACAACGGCCCCGAGCAGGACGGCGCGGCCATGGTCCAGGTGACGCAGCGCAACGGGCGCCGCTGGAGCGCCGCCGACGCCTACCTGCGGCCGGCGATGTCGAGGCCGAACCTGAACGTGCTCACCGGCGCGCTCGCGAGTCGGGTGCATGTGCGTGACGGGCGCGCGACGGCGGTCCTGCTCGACGACGGCCGCACCGTGCGGGCCAACCGCGAGGTGATCCTCGCCGCCGGGACGATCGGCACGACGCAACTGTTGCTGTGCTCGGGGATCGGACCGGCCGAGCACCTGCGCGAGCAGGGCGTCGGCGTCGAGGTCGATCTGCCGGGCGTGGGCGAGAACCTCCAGGACCATCCGTTCGTCGTCGCGGTGTGGGAGTCGACGGTTCCGGAGTCCCTCTACGGGGCGCGCAGTCCGAAGGGGCTGGCCGAGTGGGTGCTGCGCCGCAGCGGGAAGCTCACCTCGACGGTCGCCGAGGCGTTCGCGTTCGTGCGCAGCCGTCCCGGCTTGCCGGCGGCCGACCTGCAGTTCCACTTCGCCCCGGCGTACTTCGTCGACCACGGCGCCAGCGAGTACGAGGGGCACGCGTTCACGCTCGGGCCGGTGCTCGTCTCCCCGCGCAGCCGCGGGACGATCCGCCTGCGCTCGGCCGACCCCCGCGACAAGCCGCGGATCCTCACCAACACCCTGTCCGAGCCCGAGGACGTCGCCGCGCTCGTCGCCGGGGTGCGCCTGGCGCGCGAAATCGTCGCCTGCGAGCCGCTCGCCTCGGCACGCGGCGTGGAACTGTTCCCGGGAGGCGGCGTGCAGGACGAGGCTGAGCTCGAGGCCGACACGCGTCGCCGCGTCGAGCTGCTCTACCACCCGGTCGGCACGTGCCGGATCGGTACCGACGCGGGCGCCGTCGTCGACCCGGCGCTGCGGGTGCGCGGCGTCGAGGCGCTGCGCATCGCCGACGCCTCGGTGATGCCGTTGATCCCGGGCGGGAACACGAACGCCCCGACGATCATGATTGCCGAGCGCGCGGCGGACCTCATCCGCGAGCGTATCGCCGCCCCGGCCTGAGCGACCCGGCGAGACTAGGGCGTGCCGGACCTCCTAGTCTGGGGGCCGATGTATCACGTCGAGCTGCGCCGCTTCCCGCACAACACGCACGCGTTCAACCTGACTGAGGCTCAGTTGCGCGGCACGATCCTCGCGCCCTGGCGGCGCAACCAGACGATCGAGGTCGCCGAGCAGAAGTGGGTTCCCGAACAGACGACGCTGACGATCCTCGAGGGACCCGAGCTGACGACGGCAGATCTGGCGCTTGGCCGGGGCTGGACGGTGGCACACCGCACGGGCCGCGACGTGACCCAAGAGATGCTCGCGCCGGCGCCGTCCGCGGCGCCCGCGCTCGATGGCCTGGCCCGCGAGCTGCTGGCCATGTGCGCCGCCGATCTCGTCAGCGCTCACCAGTCCTGGGCGCTCGCGAGCACCTGGCATCCGGGGTGGCGGGCCAGCGATCGGCTCGTCGCGGCCGAGGGCGCGGTGCGGGCGCTGCTGCTCGGCGGTTACGCCGAGCTGTGCCGTGGCACGCGCGCCACGGCTGCGGACAACGTGGTGCCCGGGCGCGACATCGAGGCGTTGCTGCTCGCACTGGCGACGTGGGCCGACGACAGCGGCTCGAGCGTGTTCCTTGCCGCAACCGACCTCGGCCGGCGCGAGCTCGCTCCCGCGTCGGACTCGAGCGGCGCCTGACGGCCCCGGCCGGTCCCGCTCGTCGATGCTGCAATCGCTTGGCGTGTCCGCGGTCGAGGCCCTCGACGAGGCGTTCGTGCTCTCGCGTAACGCCTTCGACTACCTGCTGCGTCCGGGCACGCTGGCCGATACGACGCCGCTGCTCGGCGACGTGGTTCACAGCGCGCCTCAGAACACGCTGGTGCGCTACGCGCGTAACCGCGACGTCTCCACCCCGCGCGCGCCCGTCCTGCTCATCCCGCCGCTCGCGGCGCCGGCGCGCTGCTTCGACCTGCGCCGAGGGTGCAGCCTCATCGAGCACCTGACGATCCGCGGTCACGACACATACGTCGTGGACTACGGGCCGATCGGCTTCGACGACCGCCAGCTCGGACTCGAGCACTGGATCGACGACGTGCTCCCCCGGGCCATTCGCGCCGCAAGCCGCGATGCCGGCGAGAAGGTGCACCTCGTCGGCTGGTCGCTCGGCGGGATCATGACGCTGCTGGCCGTGGGCCTACGCCGCCGGCTGCCGGTGCGCAGCGTCGCGATGATCGGCAGTCCGTTCGACCTGCATCGCGTGACCGTGGGCGCGCCGGTGCGCATGATCGCGGCGCTGACGCGGGGCACGATCACAACGTCGCTGTACCGCGTCCTCGGCACGCCCCCGGCGACGCTCACGAGCCTCGCGTTCAAGGCGGTGTCGGTCAGGCGCTACCTGCTGCGCCCGCTCGCCGTCGCCGCGCATCTCGACGATCGCGAATGGCTCGGTCACGTGCGCGCGACCGACGAGTACATGGACCGCATGCTCGCCTACCCGGGCCGCAGCTTCGGTCAGATCTTCCACCGTTTCTTCCTCGTCAACGATCTCGTCGACGGGCACCTCGTCCTCGGTGACCGCACGATCGACTTGGCCGAGGTTCGGGTACCGGTGCTCTCGATCGCCGGCAGCGAAGACCTCCTCGCGCCGCGGGCGGCGGTCTTCGCGGTCGGGCCGTTGCTGACCTCGTCACGCGACGTGCGGCTCGCCGTCGCCCCCGGCGGGCACCTCGGGGTCCTCACCGGCCGCTCGGCGGGCGAGACGACCTGGCGCACGCTCGACGCATTCCACGACGAGTACGGGATTGCTGGAGCGACCCCACGCCGGCCGTCGCTTGAGAGTGCCGCCCGGTCGTCTTAACATGTGTGGGTGGCGCGCACGGATGCAAGCCGACCTCAGACGACCGCTTCCAGGACGAAGACCCGCGGTCTGAGTGAGTCGCGTGTGCGGGTCGGGCCATTTCGCACGCGCGCGCTCGAGC
The DNA here is from genome assembly GCA_963819075.1 of uncultured Solirubrobacterales bacterium. Classification (GTDB taxonomy): domain Bacteria; phylum Actinomycetota; class Thermoleophilia; order Solirubrobacterales; family Solirubrobacteraceae; genus CAVQBJ01. The sequence goes on along the minus strand of CAWFUP010000004.1, from coordinate 418,642 downwards.
TGGCCGGCGACGGGCCCGTGTACCTGTTACTGCACGGCTTTGCCGATAGCGCCGACACCTGGCGCCAGGTGATCGGGCTGCTGGCGGCGGCGGGCCGCGCCGCCGTCGCGCTCGACCTGCCGGGCTTCGCCGACGCCGCGCCCCTGGCCGATGACGAGCCGGTACTCGAGCAGCTCGCCGCGTTCACCGCCGCCGCCGTGCATCGCTACGCGGTCGAGCGCGAGTGCGTGCTGGTGGGTAACTCGCTCGGCGCGAGCGCGGCCCTGCTCGCCGCCGCCGACGAGGAGCCCGTTCAGCGCGTCGTGGCCATCGCGCCGGCCGGCTTCGACATGGGGGGCTGGATCTACCGGCTCGAGACCCTGGCCCTGCTGCGGGTCCTCGTGCGCCTGCCACCGCTCGCGCCGGGCGCCGTCGTCGAGCGGCTCGTCGGGCGCGTGTACCGCGAGCTGGCGATCCACGATCAGCGCCGTGTCGGTGCCGACGTCGTCGGCACCTTCGCTCGTCATATGCGCGATCGGGCCACCTTGATCCGCTACCTGCGCGTGGCCGACCAGCTCGCGCCCGAGCTGAGCGAGCCGTTCGAGCTCGGCACGATCGGCGTGCCCGTCGACCTCGTGTGGGGGCGCGAGGACGGGATGCTGCCTTACGCGAACGCCGCCCTGGCCATGGAGGCGGTGCCGCGGGCGCGGCTCACGACGATCGACGGCTGTGGGCATTGCCCACAGATCGAACGCCCCGACGCGGTGACCGAGGTCCTGCTCGAACGCGAGCGACGGGCCGCGGTGAGCTGAGCCGCTCGCGGGCTACCGGCAGAAGGCGCGCCGCTAGACTGCGGTGTCGCTTGGTGGGCGTAGCTCAGCTGGTAGAGCTCCGGGTTGTGGTCTCGGCGGTCGCGGGTTCGAATCCCGTCGCTCACCCTTCGAAGTGGCTGGAAATCGGGTGGTTTTCGTTTCCGGCCAGCGTTGTGACAGGCAGGGCTCGGGGTGCAATTTTGCGGATTGTGGGCCCGGTGTTGACCGTTGTGCCACGGCCGCGGCGCGCCAGCGAAGGCACATGAGGGCCGGGATGCTCGTGCCGTGCTTTCTCTGCTTTTCTCCGGGAATCCCGAGAAAGCCGGAGAAAGTGCCCGGCTCCATCGATGTCGCAGGTTGCGTTATCGGCCACACGAGCGTAGATTAGCGGCCGCATGAACTCAGAAGATCGGCCACACCAAATGCGTGCCCGCTGATTCGCTGCGCACGCTCGCGCGTCACCTCGGCGTGCCCGAGCGGACCCTCCGCCGCGCAGCGGCGCAGGGCCTCGTGCACGGCGAGCGCGTCAGCGAGCGTCAATTCAGGACCTCGATGCGAGAGGAGGCCTACCTACGCTCGCACTGGCCGCTGCTGCGTGACCTGCGGGCCGGTCTGCGCACGGAGCCCAACGTGCGACTGGCGGTGCTGTTCGGCTCGCTGGCCAGCGGGCGCGCCGCGGCGACATCCGACGTCGACGTGCTGGTCGAACTCGTCGACCCGTCCGCCGGGCGGGTGGCCGAGACGACCGCACGCCTGGAGCGGCGGCTGAAGCGTCCCGTGCAGCTTGTGCGCTTGGCGGACGCTGAGCGGGCTCCGGCGCTGATCTTCGACGTACTCACCGTCGGCCGCGTGCTCGTCGATCGTGACCAGCGTTGGCCCGAGCTGCAAGCGCGCTCCGCGCACTGGCACCGCGCTGCCCTCCGCGAGGTGCCCCTGGAGCAAGCCATGCCCGACCTCGGGCTGACGTAGATGGAACCGACCGTTCCGTCCGCGCCGCTCGAAGCGCAAGATCCCGAGCGCGCTCGGGCGCTGAAGGCGAAGATCCGAGATCGCGTCTCCGACGTGCGGCGCCATCTCGTCGCGCTGCGCGCCGCGATGGCCGAATTCGGCGATGACTTCGACCTGGCCCCGTTTGCGGCCGCGTACGCATCTGACGATCCGGCCGAGCTGAACCGCGTCAAGGCCGTCGAGCGCGGCGTCGATCAGCTCTACAACTACATCGGTGAGCTAACCGCGTTTGGACTGGAGCTCGCCAAGGTTCGCCAGCGCCGCGACGATCTCAACGCCCGTCGCGACATCGCCGCCCTCGCGCGGATCGGCGTCATCGGTCCTGAACAGGCTCGTCGCCTTGAGCGACTCCGTGAACTGCGCCGCCTGCTCGTTCACGAGTACGCCACCGCGACGGCGGAACAAGTCCACGAAGCGGCACGGATAGTGGCCGCCGAGTTCTTGCCGTTCTACAACTCATACCGCGCTTGGATCTCCCGGGGCTTCGCCGTGGCACCGCCGCCCGGCTGATCTGAGCGGTGCGGTCGGAGCGTGCGAGCGGGACACACCCAGCGGCACGCCACCGGCGTCGTCCGCGTCGGCGCGTTCGCCGGGTGCCTCTATCTCGGCCGGGACGGACAAGCGCCCGACTTTGGCCCGCCGCGGCATGAAACGCTGCCGCTAAGCAGCGCGCCGACGCGGGACGGGCCTCGACGGCGCAGCCGGACGCTGAGCGTGCCGTCGCACGTTCGCGGTCACACGCCGGGAGCGGCGGGACCGGTCGGCGGCGCCGTACCTGGTATTGGCGAGGAGCGGGTGCGGTGCGGGGATGGAGAAGCCACCTGCTTTGGCTCTGGCGAGCGACTGTTGCTGGATCCGATCTGCCTCCTCGGTGCGCACCCATAGCCCCTCCCCCGCTCGCACCTCGCTGACGACACCGGGCGTCCCGTTCTCCACTCGCACCCGCCCCGGCTGATACGCCGGCGCGGCGCACACCACCCGGTCGCCCTCGAACAGCGCGTAGCCCCGATCGGCGAGGTCGATCCCGTCGCGGCCGAGCTCACCCCGCGCCTGCCGGGCCTGCTGCGCGAGGCCGTTGATCTCATCGATCTCGCGATTGGAGGCATCGGTGAGCATCACCCTGCGCCTGTCACCAGCCTCGGCGCGGCCGCCGTCCCAGCCAGCCATCATCCGCAGTGCCGCCTCCACCCGCGAGTCCGACACATGCAGCCGATCGCGCTTCTGGTAGGCGGCCAGCGCTCGCTCCGCGCTCCCGGCCCTCACCTGCCCCCACGCCTGACGCTCCCAATCATTTCGGGCACGGTGGACCTCGGACAGCTCCGCCGTGGGCACCTCCTGGCGGATCGCGTCCAACAAGCCGCCGGCGCCGATCGACCCCAGCTGCGCCGTGTCACCGGCCAGCATCAACTTCGACCCGGCGTCGTTCGTCCGCTCGATGAGGCCGGCCAGCCGACGCGTGTCCGCCATCCCGGCCTCGTCCATCGCCACCACCGAGCGCTCATCCAACGAGACCTGGCCCGACTCGACCCGCCGCAGCAGCGCGTCGGCGGTCAGCGACGCGTCGAGCTTCGCGTCCGCCCCGAGCCGCTGTGCTGTGGCGCCGGCGATCGCGGTGCCCCACACCGTGTACCCCTCCCGCTGCCACGACTCAGCGGCAGCACCCAGCACGACACCCTTGCCAGTCCCGGCCTGACCGACCAGCACGGACACGCCACCCCGCCCGGTCAGCGTCCGCAACGCCTCGCGCTGCTCACGGGTCATCGCCGCGCCCAGATGCCGCACGACCCCGCGTCGCGCCTCCGCCACGCTCTTCGGCGAGACCTCGGCCGCCCGCTCCTGTGACCGCGCGGCGGCGATCGCCAGGGCGCGCCGCTCCAGGTTGCGCAGCTCCCGTGTGGTGAACATCTCGCCTTCGAGCGCCACCAACTCGCCCGAGGCGACCAACCCAGACACCATCTCGCCCGCCTGCGCCGGCGTCATCGACCCCGCGGCCAACTCATAAGCCCGAGCATCCAGCTCGCGCCGCGAGACGATCGATCGCTCGGAGCCAAGCTTGGCCAGCAGCTCGCGATCCACCTCCCGCGCCAGGGACTGCACCGGTCGACCGGCGACCAGCGCAGCCGCTCGCTCGCGACCCAGCCCGTACTCCTCGCCGACCGCACGCCACGCGGCGTCCACACCCACACGCTCGAGCACGCTCTTCGAACCGCGCGTGCGGACCGTCATCGCCCGCAACTCCTGCGCTCGCGGCTCGCGGCCGTACCGCGAGCGAAACCGCGCCGCCTCCCGCGCGATCGCCTCCGACCGCGCCGACCAACGCTCCGACAGGGCCGGCGGCACGTCCCGCACCTCCGAAGTAGCGGCCGTCTCGACCCGTCTGGCCCCGTACCTCCACGCCACGCTGCTGCAGCTGCGCCGCCAGCTCCGCTCGGTACCACGCCCCCGTGCCGCGGCCGGACCGGAACAGCTCCCGCGAGTCGACGGCTGCGAATCGGCCGTCGTGCCGCTCCGCCGCGAGGAGACTAGGTGCGAGTGCAGCTGGGGGTCGGGCACGCCGCCGGTCTCCTCTTGCCGGGCGGTCAGCCGCGAGGCCGTGTGCAGGTATTCCGCAGCCACCAGCCTCTCCGCGGTCTCCGAGTACCGCTCGCCACCCATGTTGCGGCGGACGAGGAGTTCCTCACGCTCAAGGCGCTCCCGGGCACTCGCCACCGCTGCGCGGTGCGCGGCCTCGATCTGCGCCCGCCCATACGGCGCGCTCACCGCCCACAGCGCCGACACCGACTTCGGCGCACTGAACGTCAGATCGATCCCGGCCACCCGTGAGCCGTCACTCCCGACCGGCCGGATTGGTGAACCATCCGCCGGCGAGCGACCCTCCATCAACGCCACCAGCTCATCGCGAGACGCACCTCGCTCACGGTCAACACCGAGCCGCCCAAGCGCGCCGTCGGAGCCGTGCCACACACCGACGAGCTCCTCGTCCTCGGCGCCGGCGTAGTAGTCGCCGCGCGACTCGCTCTCCGTCAGGTACGCCGCGAAACCCGAGGCCGCACCGCCCGCGATCTTGTGCGTCGAAACCACACCGAGAACGTACGAAGCAGTCCGGTACGCCGCAAGAGGCCCGCGGCGAATCGGTAACTCACAGAATCTGAGAGTCTGAGAGAAGCTCAGCACAGACGCCTTAACACTTCACACACAGCTCGACAGGTGGAGACACCGCCAGGTGCGTCTTGTCTGCACCGTTAGTGCGCGCCCTTAGTGCGCCCCTTTAGTGCTCGGCGCCCTCTGTGCGCGCCCTTAATGCTCGGCGCCCTCTGTGCGCGCCCTTAATGCTCGGCGCCCTCTGTGCTCGCCCTTCGTGCGCGGCCCCTAGATTGCCGGATCACGGCCCGCCTTCGAGGCCGTATTCCTTGACGCAGTGCCTGCGGCCGTCAAGCGCCACGATGACAACGGGCGTTCCGTCGGTCTCCTCTCCGAATGCTGCGCCTCCCTCCGGGGTCTCCGGGAAGCCGCTGAGTCGTGTCAATGACTTAGCGGGAGGGGCGTACGTACACGGTCCAGGGTCGTACTGACGGCCGCTGAACGTCACGACGTGGCTACCCGCCCGGCGTGAGATGACGATGACGGCCGCGATCGAGCACGCGAGCAGCGCCACGACGGTAAGTGCGATGATTTGCCTACGCAAGCTTGTCCGATCTCGAAATTCGAGCGACTGGTCTGTTGGCCTGGCGGCCGCGGTCGGCCGCCAGGCCAGGATACGTTACGAGGGGGTGCCACCGCCTCCGCCGCGGGTAGCTCCGACGGGCTCAAATACCCACCAAGCAGATCGCGGATACCTCGACCAGATATTCGTCAGCGGATAGTTCCAGCGGGCGTTCGTGTGAGAGGTAACCAGGGGAATATTGGGCAGTGGCACACGGGAATCGAAGATGTCGTCGACCCATACCACGTGTTGCGGGGTGCTGCCTCCGGTCCAGTTCACTTGGAGCACGTCGCCCTTGTTGACGTCGGGCCAGTCGGTGATGATCTTGAACGGCCCGAAGTTGGACGCCCAGTTGTTGAACCAGCTGGTGTTGACCCACGGCGCGCCGTTAGGCACCCACGTACCGAACACGTCCTCGGCCACACCGCCAGCGTGCAGGATCTGCGATACGTAGTTCTGGCAGTCATTACCAAAGCGCGTGTAGGCCGGGTTATACCTGTCCCACCAAGTACCTGCGTATAGGGAAGCGGCGGTGAAGTCGAAGCCACTCGCTGCTGCGTGCGCCATCGCGGCCTTTCGCAGGCCGGCGCGGCGCACTGCGCTGGCATCTGTCGCGCTGACCGGCTGATTGCTCGCCACAGGCGGCGACGGCGGGGCAAACGACGGTCCAGCCGGCGCGCTCGACGGTCCACCACCAACAGTCGACGCATCGTCGGGCGGAGGGGTCGTAATCGACCGAATACTCCACGACCCGCCGATCCCTTCCGACAGCTCGATCGTGTAGTCGTCGTCCGTCATGGACACGTCCTGGAGCGCCGTGTCGTTGGGCGTGCCCGCGATATGGAACACGTCTCGCACCGTTACGGCAGCGGTCAACGTGCCCGGCCCTTGAGCGAGCACCGAACTCGAAGAGACCGTCGACGTTGCGGAATCCCACGCAAATCCGTACTGCCGGGTGTACGCAGCAGACTGCGCGTCGCCACGGATGAGGCTCACGACGGCACGGTCGAACGGCCGCCACCGGCCTCGACCAAACGGCCATCGGTCCGGATCACGACCGGCAGCGCCGCTTCCAGTCTCCGAACGACCAGATCCTGGCGCCAGTTGCGCCCAAGCGTCCTCGGTGAAGGCCTGCTGAATTGTCGTGAGGGCAGCCGCCGGCACCGCTGTTCCGGGTGGCGTCGGTGACCCCCCGTCGCTCGACGGGTCAGCGTGCGCTGCCGCCGCCGATCCGAACAGTGCAAGCAGGAACGCCACGCCCGCAACTTCAGTCCGCGTAATGATCCGCCTCATCATCCAGGACCCCCTCAATTAGTGCGATCGCACGGCAATCGCGAGGCCCCGAGCCTGGGTGTTCAGACTCCATGCATCGTACGGCCGACGCGCGAACATGTTCAACGTCAATCCACTCATACTGGACATATCTCGGGGCGAGCACGGGCCCGTTCGGCGTCAATCGCGCCCTGTGCCGCGACGAACTCGGCGGACGCATGGCCCAATCGCACGCGACCACGGAGCCGGTGGTGGCGACGCTCTCATCGCTTGAGCGGGGCGCAAGACGCCGGCGGCAGGCGACTTCCGGATCAAGCCGCGCCGCGTTCGTGGCGTGCGGCGCTGAGTTCGTCAGACACGAGAGCGTCCGCCGCCTCCTCGATCAGTGCCGAACGTTCCTGGGTTTTCGTCGAGCAGGCGCCCGAGGACGAAGGCACTGAGGGCCCGCTCCACGACCGCCGCATCACTGTCGGTGTCCGAACCTACCGCAGACTGCGCTTGGTCGACCGGTTCAGGGTCGAGGGCAACGATGATCGTGTCCTCGCGAGCAGTCACTTACCCGGCCGTAGCGCGAGGCACCGACACACGCCAACCGCCGGCGACAGTTCCGTGTCCCAAGACGCGTCCCGAACTCCGCAAATCTGAGGTCATCTCGGGACCCCTGACGTGCTCTAGAATGGCTATGCAGAGCCGAAAGCGCCTCTTTGGGGCGCCATGGTAAGGAAGCCGCCGCGTCCGAGGACGAGTGCGAGGCTTGGCTCCTACGGATGTGCACGCTTCGAACCGTGGTGTCGGGCGCGTCGGGCTTGAACACGCATCTGGCGAAATCGCCTCGGGTGCTAAGGACTCTCAACGCATAATTTGGAGCGCCCCACGAGTGTCATTCCGGGCGCCCGGAAAGCCGCTTAATTTAGGCGTCGAGGTCGCGCGGACCGGCAGGAGCACCGACCGCGCACGGCGGCTCGGCGCTGACTCTGCTCCGCGCCCCGCGTGGGGTCCCGGCCCGGATGACGGAGCGTCGTCCGCACCCGGAGCGGAGCTCGTGCTGCTCTGGCAGGCCAAGCGCGGATGGCGGCCCAGAGGCGACCGTCGAAGAGGCGCCGGCCTGCGCGTTTGCTCACCCGTGATGGCGGCTTGCCGTCGCGGCGTCGTGGAGCGTCACCCGAACGGTCTCGATGTGCCTGACCGGCGGGCCGCCGTAGGCGGACTGGAAGGTCATCACGACGGCGATCCGGATGCCGGCGCGGTGCTCCGTGCGCAGCCGCTCGAGGAGCTTCGTCGCCAGGGCGCTCGGCGAGATCGCGAGCGTCACCGCGCCGGCCGCCGTTACGGTCTGGGTGCCGCGCGCGAACACGAGCCACTGCGGTCGGCACGTCCCCCTCATCCACTGCTGGAAGGCGGGGCATCGCTTCGCCGTGATGGCGAGGTAGCCCCGGTGGTTGCGGTACAGCGCCTGCCAGCTGAGCGTGCCCGCGTCGTCGGCGTGCAGGTAGACGCTGACCGTGCCGGTGGTCGTGTTGACGTAGGGAGCGTGGGGCATCACGAACTGGCTGTCGCCCGTGGGAGAGGCGGGCGTCGTTGCGGTGCTCCTCGTCGTGGTCGCGATCGCCGTGGCAGTTGTCGCGATGGTGCTGGTGGAGGTGCTCGTCGAGGCGCTGGTGGTGGTGGTCGTAGTGCTTGTGGTGGTCGTGGGCGGCGACGCGATCGTGAACGTCTGCTGCGTCTGGGCCGCGACCGCGTACGCCCCGCCTGCGGCCTCGTTGGCGTCGATCGTGCAGGTTCCCGGGCCGCCGAACGTCACGGTTCTCCCCGACAGCGAGCAGGCGCCGGGGGTGCTCGACGCGTCGATGCTGTAGGTGACCGCGTTGCCGGACCCGCCGCCGCTCGCGGTCGGCGTGTACTGCCCTCCGACGGATGCATTGGTTGGCGCTGTCGAGGTGAAGTTGATCACCTGTTCGACCTCGAAGGCGCCGAGCGTGCACCCGCTGGTTGGCCGGGCGTAGCCGAGCTCGTCGGTGGCGTCGCATGAGGTGCCGGCCCCGATCGCCGGGCTGCCCGCACCCGGGACGATCGTCGCCGGGCCCGACCCGTTGACCTGCAGCGATCCGAGCAGCGGGTCCCCGACGACGAGCGAGCCGCCGGTGCCGCCGGCTCCGTTGGCCACGCCATCGACGCTGATGACGTCCGGGCTGGCCAGCGTGCTGGCACTCGTGTGGCTCGGGTCGCCGCTGTCCTGGTTGAGCATGAGGTCGTCAAGGGCGATGCCGCCGTGGTTCCCGGAGAGGATCGCGCCGCTCACGCTGATGCTTGCGCTCGTCGCCGATCCGCCGGCGCCGGTGCTCGCCGTGGCGAGGCTGTAGACGCCGCCGCCCTCGAGGCCGCCGTCGGGGCCCGACCCACCGCTCGTGCTGTTGAGCGCGATCGTCGACCCATCGAGCGAGAGCGAGCCATCGAGGTTGAAGATCGCGCCGCCGAGGCCGTCGCCCGCGCCGCCCGAGCCGCTGGCGCCACCGGCCGCGGTGTTGTCCGCGAGCGTGGAGTCGGTCACGGACGCCGTGCCGTACAGGACGAAGACCGCTCCGCCCATGCCGGCGCCGCCACCGCCGTCGGCGCTGGCGCTGCCGGCCCCGAAGCCGCCGCTGCCGGCGCTGCCGCCGACGCCCTCGCCGCCGCCCGCCCCGAAGCCGCCGCTGCCGCCGTTGCCGCTGAGACCCTCGCCGCCACCGGCCCCGAAGCCGCCGCTGCCGGCGTTCCCGTTGAGGTTCTCGCCGCCGCCGCCGATCTCGCCGTTTCCGGCGGGGCCGATGACGCCCTCAGCGCCTCCGATTCCGACGCCGCTGGCCCCCGGTGCGCTCCCGCCGAAGCCGCCACCCGAATGACTACCGGGTGCGTCCTGGCCGATCCCGCCGCCGCCGTAGTCGCCGCCCGAAGCAGTGCTCCCGCCGTGCGCCTCGTTGGCGCTCAGCGTGACCTGGCGCAGGTCAAGCGTTCCCTGATCGAAGATCGCGCCGCCCATCCCGGCACCGCCACCGCCTCGGTAGCTGCCGCCGCCCTGGGCGAGGCCGTTGCTGATGGTCAGGTCCGAGAGCGTGAGCGATCCGCTCGGAATGCCGTTCAGTCCGCCGGAGACGTAAAAGAGGCGGACAGGCGGGCGTGCCGCCGGCGCTCGAACGCGCGATCGTCGCGTCCTGGCCGTCGATGTTGACGTCGGCGGAGATCGGTGGCAGCGCGTCGGGCCCGAACCAGTAGTTGTCGACGCTGTCGAGCGTGTAGGTCTGCCCGGCCTGCAGCACGATCGTGTAGGGCGAGCCACTCCCGCTCACCTGCCCGGAGCAGTCGGTGCCGGCGCCCGCCTGGCCGGACAGCGCTGGATTGCTCGTCTCGTTGGCGAGGGTGAGCGCGTCGCGCAGCGTGCAGCCCGAGCCAGCGGCCACGGTCCCGGCCACACTCGAGACGGTGATCGTCGTGCCGGCGGCCGCGCCCGCCGGCACCGCCCCACCGAACAGCCCCGCCACGGCCAGCGCGAGAAGCAAGCGGTATGCGCGGCGCGCAAGGCGCCCGGGGCCCAGGCTGCGGGCGCCCGCCGACGGCGGCCGTGTCGTCTCGGTGCTGTCGGGGTCCGGGCCTGCGGTCGACATCGGGCGTCTCCTGTGTGGTCATCGGGGCTCGCGGCGCGGACGAGCGTATTCGGGCATCCGCGGTGTCCGGCGTGATCGGCACGCCGGCGACAGGCCTTGAGCGCAGCGACACGCGTGACGTCAGTGGCAACGGGCCGTCGCCGCGTAGCCGCGAATGGCCGGACGGAGGGGTCGACCAGTGCCGGCACGACCGCTCGGTCGAAGGCCGACGCGCGGTCGAATCGAAGGACTGAATACACGGCCCGCGCGCGAGCCCAGCCCGTGCCCAGCCACCTCCGTGCGGCTGGGCACGGATCGCCGCCGGCGCGCCGTCGATCCCCGCCCGCAGACCCACGGTTCCCGCCCAGGCCCTACTCAGTGGCGACCGACCCGCACGAGCGCCGTGCCGGACCCGTGGCAACACTTTGGCAACAGACGCTGCGTCAGATGCGGCCGAAACGTCCAAAAACCCGCACGATTCGGACGTTCTGGACGCCGACGGACGCATCTGCGGGCCCCGACTCCGGTTGAGGGCCTTGCGCCCCGATGCGGTCCGGCCAAGGAGCACACGACGCTCACCAGTTTGCTACCGAGTCGCCAGCCCTGGCGACACCCGCTCGTGGCGAATACGGGGTCTTGTGGATCGCGGGGTCGCGAGCCCTGCCTTCATGTTGGCGCGGGCAGCCGGCTGGCGGCGAGCGACGGGCAGCACGCTGTGCCCAGCTATGGCCTGCTCAGAGGATGCCGATGCGGTCGGGAGGCCAGTAGGTGGCAATGGCCTGTCCGATGATCCAGCCGGTGGGGACAGGTCCCCAGTAGCGACTGTCGTCGGAGTCGCCGCGGTTGTCGCCCATCATGAACCAGTGACCGGTGGGGATCGTGATCTTCGTCGGCAGGTTGCAGACCTGAGTGCCCGGTGCGCAGGGGGCGATGTAGCTGTCCTTCTCCTGCACGCCGTTACGGATGACGTGCCCGTTGACGATCGAGATGACGTCGCCCGGGCCGGCCACGATGCGCTTGATGAAGGTTTCGCTGGACTGCGCGCTCTCGGGCAGATCGCAGGCGGCCGTGGGGGAATGGGGCTGCCCGCACACCTCGCTTTCGGCGTCCCGCGGCGGGTGGAACACGACGATCTGACCGACGTGCGGCGAGCCGAAGTGCGTGCCGATGCGGTCCACCAGCACCCGCTGCCCTTCGATCAGCGTTGGCTGCATCGATGAGCTCGGAATCTTGTACGGCTTGACGATGAACGCCTGGATGGCGAGCGCGAGGCCGAGTGCCACGACGACGATCACGACCAGCTCGACGATCGAGCTCGTGACCGATCTCGATCGCTTCACGCTGGCCTTGGTGGCCGCGTCCTTAGCCGCCATGCGCCCGTGCCCGACCGCTATGCACGCAAGGCGCATCGAGCGGCGCCCGTTCGGGCCGATAACGGGTCGCCGTCTGACTCATCGGGGGTTCGCTGCCGCCGGGCCACCCGCTGCTCGCTTCCGTGGCGCCGTCGGCAGCGATGAGCGCGGGGCGCGCGGTTGCGAGAGATCGACGGTGCGCGCCGCGTAGTGGTGGCGCAGGGTGAGATGACCGGGAGCCTGCCGCAGGGGTGAGGGGGCTGGGCTGGGACCGAACGCCCATACTGTCGCCGTCGCCGTCGAGGTCACTGCCAGGGCTGCGATCCAGGGCACCAGCGCCCGTCGCAGCAGCGCGTTATGGCGGCTCGCAGGACGGTTGAACTGACGCGCCGTCTCGGCGGCAGGCCCAAAGCGAAGCACCGCGCGCTCGGCGGCGCAGCTCCCCTCGGCGGTCGATGACTGCTCAGCTTCGGCGGCGTCGAGCAGGTGCTCGCGAACCTCGGTCAAGATCCGCCGGCGCGCCCGACGCGGTACACGAAGCTGGCGCTCCAGCTCGTCGAGATACGCATCGATCCGATCAGCCGCGTCCATCAGCCGGCCTCGAGCGCATCGCTGCCAAACACCGAGTCCACGGCACATCTAAACGCCTGCCAGCTAGCCCGGCGGTCCACAGCGGCGCGCCGGCCTGAGCTCGAGAGCGCGTACACCCGCCGGCGCCGACCGCTGACCACCTCCCAACGGCTGACCAGCAAGCCAGAGGCCTCCAGGCGATGCAACGCCGGGTAGATCGTGCCCTCCGCCAGATCGAATTCGCCGCCGCTGCGACGCCGCAGCTCCTCAGTCACCCCATAGCCGTGCAGCGGGCCGCCGCTCAAGACCGCCAGCAGCATCCCATCGACATGCCCTTCAACCTCACGAAGCGCCATACCTAGACAGTCTATGCATAGGCCGTCGAGGAGTCAACTCGAGTCGGCTCGCCCTAGCTCTCATGTCGCGCGGTCTCCTCGCGCGGTCGGCCGGACGACGAGCTGAACCAACGTCGAGGGTCACTCCATAGTCAACGCCGCAGTCGCCTCGACGCCCGCCGCCGCCACCCGCCACATCAGGCGCGATCCGACAACGCGGACCGCGTTGCAGAACCAAACACGAGAGCCCCGCTCTTCTTGTGCCACGAGCATCTCGCCGAGCGTGCCGACGGTCTCGGTCTGCGCGGACACGAGGGCTCTGACGTAGTTGGCCCGGCCCGGCGCTGGCGTGGGGCTCGAGTTTGAGGCGAATCTCAGGTCCGGGTCCGTCGTTGCGGTCCCGCCCTGCTTCCGCCACGCCGCGGTTACCGCGCCGGCGGCGGCGGTTGACGCGACGGTATGCGTGCGCATAGACTTACCGTGCGTGCAGACTTACCAACATCCGGGGTGGTCGGCGCTCGGCGATCGCACCCGTCGTGCGATCTTCGAGCGGCTCGCCGATCGCCCGTGCGCTGTCGGCGAGATCGCCAGCGGCCTGCCGGTCAGCCGGCCCGCCGTCTCGCAGCACCTGAAGGTGCTCAAGGACGCCGGCCTGGTCATCGACGAGGCCGCCGGCAACCGACGCATCTACCGCCTCAACGCCGATGGTCTCGCCGAGCTCCGCGCCGATCTCGACCGATTTTGGCTCAGCGCTCTCACCGCCTACAAGACGATCGTCGAACAACCCCAAACGGAGGTCCCATGACCACGCCGACGGCAGCGACGTCAGTCCGTCACGTGATCGTCGTCAGCGCGCCGGTCACGCGCGCTTTTGCGGTCTTCACTGACGGGTTCGGCAGCTTTAAGCCACCCGAGCACAACATGCTTGGCGTCGAGCTGTCTGAGACCGTCTTTGAGCCGCGCAAGGGCGGTCGTGTGTTTGATCGCGGCATCGACGGCAGCGAGTGCCAGTGGGCGCGGGTACTCGCTTACGAACCGCCGGGCCGCGTTGTCATCAGTTGGGACATCAGCCCGCAGTGGCAGATCGAGACCGACCTGCAGAAGACCAGCGAGGTAGAGGTACGCTTCATCGCCGAGACCGCGGAACGCACGCGCGTTGAGCTCGAACACCGCCACCTGGACCGCCACGGCGACGGCTGGGAAGCCGTCCGCGAAGGCGTCGACAGCGAGGGCGGCTGGCCGACCTACCTTCGGCGGTTCGCCGACGTCCTGGCCGGGTGAGCCGATGGCACCACTCCTGTCCACGATCGAGATCGACCGTCCGCGGGACGAGGTCTTCTTCTACGTCACGGATCCCACCAAGTTCGCCGAGTGGCAGGCCGGGGTGGTCGGTGGCAGTGTGGAGGGCGACCCGCCACCGGCAGTTGGTTCGAAATGCATGACGACCCGGCGCATCGGAGGCACCGAACGCGAATCGACGTCAGAGATCACCGAGCTCGATCCGCCGACGAGCTGGGCGGTCCGCGGCATTGACGGCCCGATCCGGGCGATCGTCAACGTCACGGTCGAGTCGCTGGACGGGAGCGAGCGGTCGCGGGTGACGATCGGGGTCGATTTCGAGGGGCACGGCATCGGCAGGCTGCTCGTGCCGCTCGTTGTTCGCCGCCAGGCGCGCAACGAGATGCCGGCAAACTGCCGCCGGCTCAAGGAACGCATCGAGGCGAGGGCGAGCTCCGCGACCGCCTGAAAATCAGGAAAGCAACAGGCCACCCCGGAACGAGGTCCCCTGCTTTGCCACGGGAGCATGCCAATCCGACAGCGCGCCGCCGACAGCGCGCCGCGGCGTGAGCAGAGCCCGATCTGGACGATCGCAATCGCCGCTCGGTGGCGCGGGCGACGCTGTGTCCCTCAACGTGGCAGCGGTGCGCCTGTTCCGTCACGCGCCAAGAAAGGAAGTGTCCGCCGGCACGTCCGCGGAACCTGAGTTCCGCGGCACTCGCCGGTAGGGCTTGCGCGAGCGTGACGCAAGCGCCTAGGGGTACCCGCTGGTGCTCGCCGAGCGGGTCGTGCTCGTGCGCTTCCGTGGTGATCTACCCTAGGATTTCGGCCTCCCCGGTAGCGGCGCGGATCGGACGGGTGGTGACTGCCTGGATGCTCGTCGTCTTGCGTCGTTGAGCGCTTCAGGAGCGCCGCCGGAAGTGCGCGTAGAGAAACTGCTGGGCCATGCCCGAGGGCGTCTCGTGTGTGTCGAGTTCGGAGGAGAGCAGCTGGTATTCCGAGCCGAGCGCGGCGGCGAGTGCCTGGGGCCCGTAGCGGGTCGTTGGCAGGCCGCTGCACTGTTCGGGTCCGTCGGGGCCGAACGTCGCGAGAATCGCGTGGCCTCCGGGGCGTAGAGACCGCTGCAGCGTTGCCAGGTAGGCGTTGCGGTCTTGCGGCGCGACCATGAAGTGAAAGACGGCGCGGTCATGCCAGAGGTCGTACTGGCGTTGGAAGTCGTGCGTGCGGACGTCGGCCTGGATCCAGGCGATGTCCGCAGCGGCTCGGCCGGCCTGGGTCCTTCCGCGCTGCAGCGCGGCAGAGGAGATGTCGGCCACGCTGACATCGCCGTAGCCGAGTTGGACGAGTGTGGCAGCAAGGCTCGACATGCCGCCGCCGACGTCGATCGTTGCCGCGTCGCGTGGTAGATCGGCTGCCGCGATGAGTTCGAGTGAGCGTGTGGGCTCGGGCTCATACCAGCTCACCGCGGTGGCTGGCTTGGTGGTGTAGACGTGATCCCAGTGCGGCCCGATCGGCGGATGGCTGCGGCGCGTTCATGCGCCAAGGGTAGCCTTCTGATCAGGGGCGGGTGGCGGCTCCGATGACGTGCGGCTTGGGCGGGTCAAGCGGCGGGATGCGGAAGCGGTAGCGCTCCAGCGAGCCGATCGGAAAGCCGGCCTGTCTGATCAGCGCCTCGGTTTCGCGGCCAACGTGGCAGCCGCCGTGAATCGCAGGTCCCCTCGGCCGCCATCAAGACCTGCTCTGAGACTGCCACAGGTACGCTGGGCGCGCCAACGAGCCCCCTCCCTTGCGCGGGATCCGGACTCTCAGGCCGGCAGGCACGCCGCCGCTCCCGGCGGCAGGAGGTAGCGCTTGAACCGTGCCGGCGCGTTCCTCCCAGTGCAGATTCGGTGAAGAGACTGGCAGCCATCGAGACACCGCCGAGGAAGCGGGGTGCAAAGCGGGGTGCAATCTGAGCAAATCTGAGCGAATCTGCGATCACCTGATTGGCTCTGGAATGCGGGATCGCGGCTGACGAGGGCGCTATCGAGCGGGTTGTGGTCTCGGCGGTCGCGGGTTCGAATCCCGTCGCTCGCCCTCAGGGAAGGGCTGGAAATCGGATGGTTTTGGTTCCCGGCGCGCGTCGCAGCAGCGGGAGTGAGGCGCCGGCGGGGTGCAATCTCTAGAGATTCTGTGGCTCGATGGAGGGCTACTGGTCGCGCCGGCGCCCTCGTTGCCCCCGACGACTTCGGTGACCGACTCGCCGCGATGGCGCGCCTGCGATCAGGACGGTCCCGCCTCTACCGCGGCCTCGACGCGCTCGCGCAGGGGCGGGGAGGCGACATAGCGAGTGCTGCGCGCCCGCCCGCGCGCCACGACCAGTCCGGCATCGGCCAGGCGACGCAGATCGTTGGTCGCTGTGGCCAGAGACACGTCGGCCTCGGCCGCGTACGCGGAGCGCTCCGCGCCCCCGAACAGGCTCTGTTCGAGCGCTACGACGAGGCGGTCCGGCCAGCCGCGGTCCTCGCTCTCCCGCTCGAGCAGCGCCCACCGGCGTGTGGCCGCCTCGACCTGCTCCAGGCGCTCGCGAGCCTGCTGCAGGTGTGCCGCGAGGCAGAAGCGAACCCACGGCGTGGCGTCGCGGTTCGGCTGGTAGGAGCCGCCCTGCACCTCGCGGAGCACCCGGTAGTAGTCACCGGTGTGGTAGCCGAGGTACTCCTCGATCGAGCTGAACTCGGGCGCGAGGAGCCCTTCGCGGGCGAGCACGAGCGACTGCGCGACGCGCGAGATCCGCCCGTTACCGTCGCGGAAGGGGTGGGCCGAGACGACGTGCAGGTGCGCCATCGCCGCGCGCACGGCGACGTGCGCGTTCAGGTCGCCGTCGTGTAGCCAGTCGACGACCTCGCCCATGATCGGGACGACCTTGTCGGCGTCCGGACCGACGTAGGCGAAGCCGCCCTGTGGAGCGGTCACGGCGATCGGCCCGGTGCGCCACAGGCCGGGGGAGGTACCGCGCTGGAAGGAGCAGGCATCGAAGTGCAGGTCGAGTATCACGCGATCGGACCAGCGGAACACAGGGTCGACGGCCATCGTGCCGACGTGGTCCATGGCGCGCGCATAGCTGGCGACTGCCATCTGATCCTCATCGCCGGGGTCGGGCTGCTCCTCCCCGGCGATGAGCGCGGCGGCCTCGCCGGCCGGCACCGTGAAGCCCTCGATCGAGACCGAGCGCTCGATCGTGCTCGCTCGCACCTGTCGGCGTAGCTGGCCGAGCCAGGGGCGCGGGGCGCCGGTGGCGTCGCCGAGGCGGGTGCGCAGTTTGTCGAGCTCGCGCAGTTGGGAGGTCAAGGCGCGGTTCATCTCGGGGGTCGTAAAGATCATCGCTAACAAGATTAGCCGATGATGCGACTAATCGAGTGATCGCATCACACCGCCTGAGCCTGGGGGTGCAAAGCGGGGTGCAATCTGAGCGAATCTGAGCGCATCTGCGATCAGCTGAATGGCTCTGGATTGCGGGATCGCCGCTGACGAGGGCGCCATCGAGCGGGTTGTGGTCTCGGTGGTCGCGGGTTCGAATCCCGTCGCTCACCCTTCGAAGTGGCTGGAAATCGCGCGGTTTGCGTTTCCGGAGGTGTGCTGTCTCGCGTGTCTGGTGACGGGGCGGCTATGCCGCGAAGGAGGGCCAGAGGGTGTCGACGACTCGCTCGCTCCAGCCTTTGGGTGGGCGGCCGGCGGCCAGGGAGTGGTAGATGAAGCTGCCCATGAGTGCGTCCACCGCGACAGTGACGTCGAGGTCGGCGCGTACCTCGCCGCGCTGTTTGCCGCGGTCGAGGGAGGCGGCGATCTGGTCGCGGCGGGGGTTGAGCATGCCGTCGCGGAATTGGTCAAGCAGTTCTGGGTGTTTGCGTTGCTCCACGAGCAGCGTCCCGGCGAGCGCCACGACGAAGCGGCGTCGCGCGAACTCGAGGTGGGCCACGAGGTCATCGCGTGCGCTGCCGGTGTCGACCGGCGGCACGCGGGCGCTCTTGTCCGCGATCACGGCGGCGACGAGCTCGGATTTGTCGCGGTAGCGCCGGTAGATCGCCGGACGACCGACGCGCGCGGTGTCGGCGACACGGGCGATTGACATGCGGGCGTAGCCCTCGTCGAGCAGCAGCCGCCATGTGGCGTCGAGGATCGCCGCGTCGACGTTCTCGTCAAGCGGACGCCCGGCGCCGCGCGCCGCGGCGGCCGCGTCGGGGTCTTCCGGATCGGTGGCTGGGCGAGGCATCGCCTGCAGTCTCCCAAACGGCAGCGACAGCGCCGCGGTTTGCGCGCCGTCGGCGGCGGCCGACGCCCGGTCGTCTCCGTTGTCTGGCCGCGTGATCATTACGCCCCTGTATTGTAGCGTGACGTTATGCTACTGTCACGAAATTGAATCGTGCGAGGAACGTGAGGTCTGGCAATGAGCAACCCCGCAGCGCCTGAGGTAGTGACCGCCCAGTCCAACGGCCACCGCGACGAGCTGCGGCGGCAATCCCTCGACCGCGGCGTACAGGCTGTACCGGCGGTCGAGGTGGTTGGGCTGCGCAAGACCTACGCCGGCGATGTCGAGGCGGTCAAGGGCATCGACTTTGAGGTGGCGGCCGGCGAGGTGTTTGGTCTGCTCGGCCCCAATGGGGCGGGCAAGTCCACAACGATCGGGATGCTGACCACCACGATCAGGCCGAGCGGCGGCAGTGCCCGGCTGGCCGGCTATGACGTGGCGAGCGAGCCGCTGCTGGCTCGCAGCGTCAGCAGCGTCGTCTTCCAGGAGGCGGTGGTCGACCGCGGTCTCACCGGCCGGGCCAACCTCGAGCTGCACGCCCGCCTATGGGGCGTGCAGCGCGAGATGGCCGCCGGGCGCATCGCCGAGCTGACCGAGACGGTCGGGCTCTCGAGCCTGATCGACCGGCTCGTCGGCACCTACAGCGGCGGGGAGCGGCGGCGGCTGGAGATCGCCCGCGCGCTGGTGTCCCGTCCAAGCGTCCTGTTTCTGGACGAGCCGACGGTCGGGCTGGATCCCAGGGTGCGCCACGAACTGCTGGACGTGATCGCCGATCTACGGGCGCGCGAGGAGGTGTCGATCCTGTTGACCACGCACTACCTCGACGAGGCGCAGCGGCTGTGCGATCGCGTCGCGATCATCCACCGCGGCGAGATCGTCGCACTGGACACGCCGGCGGCACTGCTGGCCGGACTCGGCGGCCAGATCCTTGAGCTGCGCGTCGCCGGCGACGGCGACGCGGCCTTGGCCCTCCTGCGCGGACACGGCGTGGCCGGCGCGGACGCGTTCGCGGTCGGATCGACGCTCACCCTCCCGCTGCACGAGCGCACGAGCGCCGACCTGCTCGCCGCGCTGGAGCACGTCGGCCTCTCATCGACCGCCATAAGCACCAGAACGCCAACGCTCGATGACGTCTACCTGCGTCTCACCGGTGCACGCATCGCCGAAACGACCTGACCAAGACCCGGCAAGAGGAGCAACCCGTGGCCACCCACACCGCCGCAATCTCCCGTCCCGTCCCCACCGACCTGCGGGCTCCCCGGCGGACGCCCGGGCTGAGCGCCCTGCTGACCCTGGCGCGGCGCCGCGCGGCGCTGACGGCGCACAACCCGCGCCAGATCGCGGTGCCCCTGCTGACGCCGATTCTATTCGCGGTCGTCATCGCGCCCGCGTTGAAGAGCGCGCTCGGAGGTCTGCACACCCACATCGACTACACCGCGTTCGTCGCCGTCGGCACGGTCGGGCTGCTCGTCCCGCTGGCCACGACGTTCGCCGGTCTGAGCGTGATCGTCGACCGCGACAGCGGCGCCCAACGCGAGCTGCTGGCCGCGCCGATCCCCCGATCGCTGCTGGTCCTCGGGAACCTCGCGGTCGCCCTGATGCTGTGCACGTTTCAGGTCGTCACGCTGATTGGCGTAGCTGCGCTACGCGGCGGCGTGTTCCACATCAGCGCCAGCGGCATCGCCTGGTTCGTGCTCGCCACGCTGCTGTTCGTAGTGATGATGTACGGCGCGGCCGAGACGCTGGCCAGCCGGATCTCCCAGCAGGAGGAGTACATCGGCGCCACACCGGTGATCGCCATCCTGCCGTGGTTCTTCGCCGGCGCACTGTTCCCGATCGCCGCTCTCCCCGGCGCACTGACGACGTTCGCGAAGTTCCTGCCGCTCACCCACGCGATGGCGCTCATGCGCTACGGCCTCGTCGACCCGGGCGGAACGGGGTTGCACGACATCTGGGGCATGAGCAACACAACCACCGAGGCGTGGCTGAGTCTCGCCGTGATCGTGGTGTTCGCCGCTGGCCTGATCACTTTGGCCGTCCGCTCGTTCACGCGATCGGCGGTGGGCTGAGATGGCCGGCGACGGGGAGTCCTATGACGGCCTGATGCACGCGGGCGCCGGTACCGGCCTCGTGCTCGTCCAACTCGCGGTGATCATCCCCGGGCTCTTCCCCGCACTCGCGCTCGCCGGGCTGATCGCGGCGGTCGTGGTGCTGCCTGTGTTGGTGCTCGGCTTGGCGGTGACTCTTCTCGCGCTGCCGCCCTACGGGCTCTGGCGCGTCGCTACGCGCGGTCGCCGCGGGCGACGCGAGGCGGCGGCCGGGCCCAGGACTGGCACCGGCGCTATCGGGCCGGGTCGCGGCGCCACGCCAAATATCCACTCGTCAAACCTCACCAGCTAGGAGCAGCCCATGTCTCGCATTCCCCGAGTCACCCCCGACGATCTGTCCCACGAGACCGCGGCGCTGCTGACGGCCGCAGCGCCCGGACGCGAACACCCGCTGAACCTGCACGCCGAGATGGCCCACGCCCCCGCGGTGCTGCGCGCCTATATGGGCATCCGCGACGCGATCACCTCAGACGGCTCGCTGGAGCCGACGACGCACACGGCGATCATGCTGAGCGTCGCCGCGGCGCAGGACTGCGCCTACGCGCAGGCGGTCACCGCCAACCTCGCGCGGCGCGAAGGGTGGGAGGACTCGGACATTGCGGCGCTGCGGGCCGGCGCCGGGCTGGGCCAGGAAGACCTCGACGCGCTGCTGGCGGTCGTGCGCGAGGCGGCGCGAAACGAGGGGAGCGTGAACGACGCCACGTGGCAAGCCGCGCTGGACGCCGATTGGAGCGAGCGTCAGCTCGCCGACGCGTTCGTCTCGCTCAGCCTGGCCGAGTTCGTCGACCGCTTCTTGCGCTTTGCCGACACCGAGCTGGACCTCCCGTCGGCCCCGCCGCTTCCGGCGCCTCACGCGGCCTGAAACCGCGAGCTGCACACCCTTCCTTCGATCCGCAAACGGAGATCACCATGCCTCAGGAACCTCACCTGCTGATCATCATCGGCTCGACGCGCGCACAGCGCCGTGGCGAGCCCATCGCCCACTGGATTGCCGGGCTGGCGGACTTGCGCGACGATTTCACCAGTGAGCTCGTCGACCTCGCGGCCTTCGAGCTGCCGCTGCTGACTGCGGCCACCCCGCCGATGAGCCCCGACTCGCGCGAGGAGGCGGCGCTCGAATGGTCGGCGAAGATCGACGCCGCCGACGGCTACCTGTTCGTCGTGCCCGAGTACAACCACGCCGCGCCGGCCGCGGTCAAGAACGCGCTCGACCACCTGTTCAGCGAGTGGAACCGCAAACCAATCGGCTTCGTCTCCTACGGAGGATCCAGCGGCGGCGTACGTGCCGTCGAACAGCTTCGCCAGATCGCCATCGAGCTCGCGATGGCGCCGGTCCGCCGTCAGGTCGCCATCCCTCGCGTGTGGGCGGCGATCGGCGAGGACCGCGAACTGGTTGACCCACCCGTCGACGAGGCGCAGTTGCTGCTTGACGAGATGGCGTGGTGGGCGAACACACTGCACGCGGGCCGCGCCGCCGCGTCGACGGCATAGAGGAGGACGAGGATGCCCAGGCGACTTGCAGTGCGCCGCCACGAGCGGGGCGCAGTGACCGACATGGACGGGAGCGTCGTCTTGATCACCGGCGCGAATAGCGGCGTCGGGTTCGCCGCAGCGCACGAGCTCACCCGCCGCGGCGCGACGATCCTCATGGTCTGCCGCGATCGCGCCCGTGGCGAGGCGGCGCGGGCGCGGCTTGCCGCGGTGGCCGCGGGCGCGAGCCCCGAGTTGTTCATCGCGGACGTGTCATCGCAGAAGGCGATTCGGCGCGTGGCCACCGCGATCGAGGAGGGCCACCACTGCATAGACGTGCTGATGCACAACGCCGGCGGCGTGTCGGAACGGCGCGACATCGGCGCCGATGGGATCGAACGCACACTGGCCACGAACCACCTTGCGCCGTTCCTATTAACGCACCTGTTACTGCCCCTCGTGATCGCCGCGCCCAGTGGGCGGATCGTGGTGGTCGCCTCGGAGGCCTACAGCCGACGGCTGGATTTCGACAACCTGCAAGGCGAGCGCCGCTACAACTTCCTCAGCGCCTATAGCCGCTCCAAGCTCGCGAACATCCTGTTCACCATCGAGCTGGCCCGGCGTCTGAGCGGGTCGGGAGTGACCGTGAACGCCGTCAGCCCCGGACCGGCCAGGACGCGCTTTGGCGACAACATGCGCGGCGTCAACGGGCTGTTCCCGAAGGTGATGAAGCGCATGCCGTTCTTCGCGCGCCCCGAGAAGGCGGCGCGCACGCTCGTCTACGCCGCATCCGCCCTGGAGCTGGATGGAGTGTCCGGACGCTTCTACTTCCGCTGCAAGGAAAGGCAGCTGAAGCCGATCGCCAGGGACGCCGACGTCGCAGCGCGGTTGTGGGCGATCAGCGAGGAGCTGTGCGGCATCGACTCGGCGACCTCCTCGGTGAGCATCGTCGCTGCTCGAGGCGGTGATCGAGATGCGTGAGGCAACTACCATGTTCGACCCCGGTTCGAGCGGGGGCCTCGTGCGGCTGGCCGCTTGGGCGGTGCGGCACAGCCGAATCGTCGTCGTCGGCTGGGTGCTGGCTGTGATCGTCGCGATGGCGGTCTCGCATCAGATTGGTACGCACTACGTCGACAACCTCTCGCTTGCCGGTACGGACTCGCAGCGAGCGACTGACGTTCTCACGCGCCAGTTCGCCGCGCAAGCCGGCGACATCGACCAGATCGTGCTCTACGCTCGCCACGGGGAGATCCGCGCTCCCGGCGTGCGAGCGCAGATCGGTCCCATGCTCGCGCGAGTCGCCGCGTTGCCGCACGTCACGGGCGTCGTCAGCCCGTTCGCGCCGGCCGGCGCGCGCGCGATCTCGCCTGACGGCAAGACGGCGTTTGCCACCTTTACCTTTGACGAAGCCGCCAACGCCCTACCAACGGCGGCCATCAGCCGCGTTATCGCAGTGGCTCGCAGCGCCCAAACGGCCGCCCTGCAGGTCGAGCTCGGCGGAAGGGCAATACAGGAGGCCAACCGGCCGTCGCTAGGAGCGGCAACGGCGATCGGGCTCGTGGCCGCGATCATCGTGCTGCTGTTCACCTTCGGCTCAGCCGTCGCCGCCGGCCTGCCGCTGATCACCGCGCTGCTCGGTCTCGGCAGCGCGCTCGGCCTCATCGGTGTCGGTTCCCAGTTGCTGGACACCCCGGACTTCGCCACGCAGCTCGCCGCCCTGCTCGGACTCGGGGTTGGGATCGACTACGCGCTGTTCATCGTCACGCGCTTTCGCGAGTCCTACGCACGCACCCCCGACGTCCGGGCGTCTATCACCGCCGCAATGGACACCGCCGGTCGCGCAGTGCTCTTCGCTGGCGCGACCGTGATCATCGCCCTGCTGGGCATGTTCGTGCTCCGCATCAGCCTGCTGAACGCGGCCGCGCTGGCCACCGCGCTGGCCGTCGGACTGACCATGCTCGCCGCGCTCACGCTGCTGCCCGTCCTGCTGTCGCGCTTCGGAGAGCGGATCGGCGCCCATGCCCGCACCAACCAGGCGAAACCGCCCGGCCGCGAGACATTCTGGCCGCGCTGGGCGGCGCTGGTCAGCCGCCACCCCTGGACGGCGCTGCTCGCAGGCCTGTCGATCATGATCGTGCTCGCCGTCCCGGCGCTGTCTCTGCGCCTCGGCCAGAGCGACGCCGGAAACGACCCCACCAGCCTGACCAGCCGCCGGGCGTACGATTTGCTCGCCCGTGGATTCGGGCCCGGATTCAACGGCCCGCTGCAAGTTGTCGCACAGCTCCCCGCCATCGACGACGCCCCGGCCCTCGCCACCATCGCCGCGACGCTTCGCTCCACCAGCGGCGTCGCGTCGGTGTCCGCGCCGACGCTTTCGCCCGGTAGGAGCACCGCCGTCTATGGGGTGTTCCCGCGCACAGCGCCGCAATCGCAGGCCACGACCGATCTCGTCAACCGCCTACGCGACCAGCGTCTGCCGCCAGTCGCGCGAAGCACCGGCGCCACAATCCTCATCGGCGGCGCAACCGCCACCGGCATCGACTTCGCGCACATCCTCGCCGGCCGCCTGGCGCTGTTCATCGCCGTGGTCATCGTGCTCGCCGGCCTCCTGCTCGCGATGGTGTTCCGCTCCATCGCGATCCCCATCCAGGCAGCCGTCATGAACCTGCTCTCGGTCGGCGCGTCGCTCGGCGTGGTCGTCGTGGTGTTCCAGTACGGCTGGCTGGGGGGTTTCTTCAACGCCAAAGCCGGCCCGATCGAAGCGTTCATCCCGGTAATCCTGTTCGCGATCGTCTTCGGGCTCTCGATGGACTACGAGGTATTCCTCATCTCGCGCATCCACGAATCCTGGCTGAGGCGACGCGACCCCAGGGCCGCGTTGATCGACGGGATGGGCTCGACCGGCCGCGTCGTCACGGCCGCCGCAACGATCATGGTGTGCGTCTTCGTCTCTTTCGTCCTCGGAGACCAGCGCGTGGTCAAGCTCTTCGGGCTGAGCCTGGCCAGCGCCGTGTTCCTCGACGCGTTCGTCGTGCGCAGCCTGCTGCTGCCCTCCGTCCTGACGCTGCTCGGGCGCCGCACCTGGGCGCTCCCGCGCGTACTGGAGCGACGCCTGCCACGCATCGCCATCGACGGCCCAGCCTCCGGCGCGGCGGCGCCCCAGGCGGTCACCGTCCGCGTGGCCGAGGACGCCGCATGAGTCACACCTCCCTCAAGGCACGAGCGTGGCGCTTACCCCATCTACCTGATGAGCCGTCTATTTGGAGGGCTGTGGTCACGGCGGTCGCGGGTTCGAATCCCGTCGCTCACCCTTCGGAAATGGCTGGAAATCGGGTGCTGAGCGCCGATCGACGCTCTGGTGCCCTCAGGTCCGAGCTTCCGCGATGAGCTCGATCTGGTCCTCGAAGGTCGACTCGCCTTCCAACGCACGATGGACCGGGCACTTGCCGGCGATTACGCGGAGCTTGTCGAGCTGCTCCTCGCTGCAGCTCTCGGGGAGCCTCAAGACGAGCTTGAAGTGGGTGGGCGAGCCGCGCTCGGGCGTCTCGTACTCGCACTCGACCTCGACCTGGCCGATGTCCCAACCCTTGCGGTTCGCGTACATCTCCATGGTCGTGGCGGTGCACGATGCAATGCTCGCGGCCAAGAGCTCCTGTGGCGTCGGGGCCTCGTCCGCGCCGCCGTGCTCGGCGGACTCGTCGGTGGTCACCCGGTGACCGCGGATCTCGACCCGATGGCTGAAGCTCCCTGTCCGCTGCGCGGTTGCCTTCATCTCGTTGTCCTTTCGTTGCCGATCGCGCTCGCGCGCGACGTCTCGCCGTTGCTCGAGCGCGTGAATCGCGCCCGCTACACCAACTCCACCGCAGCGGCCGCCTTGAGCAGCCATTCGACGTCGACTTCCTCGCCGCCGACGTTGCCGGTGTCCCAGGGCTCGCTCACCACGAGCGTGTGCAATGTGTGCCCCGGGAGCTGCTCGAGATGGGCCTGCAAGGTCGCGTCGTCCGGTAGGCCATCGATGCGCGATTCCAGCCGGCGTCGGATCTCACGCATGCCGTTCATCAGTGCGTCGAGGTCCGCCTGCTGGTCATACGCGCCTTGATCGCCTTCGGCGATGCCGAGCGCGATCTGGTCCTTGATCGCCCGCACGTTCCCTGCCGCTGTCGGTTGTCACCATCTGTCGCCAGGCGCGGCTCTTGTGTCGATACTGCAGCATCGACATCACCGCTTCGTGGCGCACGAAATCCGCATCGCGGAACCCGCGTCCCTTCCAGTTCGTCGCGAGGCATCGCGCCAGCGAGATGACTGAGGCCAGTCCGCTGTTGAGCCCGCGACCCGGCCAGAAGTGAATCGCGTTGGCGGTGTCACCGAGCAGGAACCCGAACGTCCCTGGCGTGGTCGCCGTCTTCGGATACAACTGAGCGGTGAACCGTGACCGCTGCACCATGTCCAGCCGAAAGCCGGTCACCGCGGTCAGGTTCTCAGGGGGTACACCGAAGAGTTGAAGCCCTTCCTGCACTCGCGTCCACAGGGCCGATCCCTTCAACAGGGCCGGCAGGAAGACCGCCTGGTGCCCGCTGCAGAAGAACTCGCGATCTCCTCTCAGCTCCAGCACGCAGGGCGTGGACTGGATGCACGGGGTGAATTTTCGCTCGACTGGGTCGATCCCGACTGCTTCCTCCGTCTCCTGGTCGGTCAACCGCATGTTGAGGAAGCCGTTCCCGCGCAGGGAGTTCAGGAGATAGCGGTTCTGGGACACGGTCAGCATGACGGACATGGGGTCCGGCAGCTCGGACTGCACCCGCAGGCCGAGAACCATGTCCTGCACGTGCTTGCCATCGAGCGAGTACAGCGACGGGTCTCCGATGCCGAACCGGTTGGCAAAGCGCTCGAGCGTGTGCGAACGGCTGCCTTCGCAGATCGCGAGGACATGCTGCTGAGCGATCTCGGCTTGCGCAGCAGCAGCGTCGAAGGTTTCGGGAATGAGCCGGATGCGCTCCGACTTCTCGTTCGCGATGGCGAGCAGTTCATCCTCGACGTACGCGATCCGGATGTTCCGCGGCCCCAGGCCGTCGATCGAATCCGGGCCCAGGGGCCACATCTCGCAGTGCGACTCGGGAGTGAACAAACGCTCCTGGACATCGGGAGGAAGCCTCGAGTACTGGCGGCTCTGAACGGTCACGACCTGCTGTCGGCGCACGTTGCCCTGGTCAGGGGTCTTCCAGACGATTTGATGTCCGTCGCGCGTCCAGCGGCCGTCGTAGACCGTGATATCCGCGCGCGCGCCCATCAGGTCCTCCAGGAGCAGGGCAAAGCTCAGTCCGACCGGCCCGCCTCCGGTGACGATGACGCGCAAGGCCTTCGCGGCGGCCGAACGTGCGGGAGCCAAGATCGTGCGGCCGTCATCTACTCCAGATGCCTCGAAGGCGAAGACCTCGTCGCCGATCGCGATCTGGTCGCCGGGCTGGAGCCGGTGCACGGTCGCCCGCTTGCCGTTGACCCAGGTTCCGTTCCTGCTACCACGGTCCTCGAGGATGAACGCGCCATCTTCCAGCCGGAGCTCGGCGTGCACGCGCGACGCGGCGTCGCCCGGGATGACGACGTCGTTTTGGTCGCTGCGACCGAACGTGATGGGCTCGCTGGCCAGCGTGACCCGCTGACCCGTCAGGGAGCCCTGAACTCCGACAACCGCAGCTTCCATCTATGACCCCCGATATCCCCGCGCGCCCCTGCGCAGGTCCGGGCCAGGATAGCCCAAGCCCCGGGATGCCTGCAAGCCCCCGTTCGGGCGCGCTCGGTGGCATCCCGAGGAGCCTCTTCGCGTGTCAACGGCGGGTTTGGTCGCAGCTTAATCGATTGCTTTTCGGGTCGACCGGTCAAGGAATGGCGTGCGCGGACCGACGCATGGTGCGATGGCAGGGCCACAGTCATCCCTGGGCTCGGGAGCCGATCAGTCGCGGTCGTCGGCGCGTGCTGTGCTGTCCGAGCTTCGAGAGGATGTGCATCCTCTTGGCGAGGCCCTGAGGGCGCGAGCCGCGGATGTGCTCGAGCTGACGGCCGCGCGCCGGAGGCGATCGGGCGTCGACGCTGCGGTGCAGACCCGCTACGACGAGATCAACCAGACCTCCACGCTCGCGCTGGCGCGGTGGCTCGCGGGCGAAGGTCCGCAGGTGGCCCGTCAGGCCGGCAACGACACCTGGCTTTTCCATGGCGAGCTGGCGGCCCACCGAGCGGCGTCGCTTGAGGAGGTGACGTTGCGCTGTCTGTGGTGGCGCGACGCAGTGGCCGAGGTACTGCGCCGGAGCGCCGCGCAGCTGCACGTGTCGCCCGAGGCGCTCTCCCAGGCCCTGCAGATACTGCAGCACAGCACCGATTTCGGCCTGATTCGGACGGCCAGGTCCTTTGATGGTGAGCGCCAGCGAACAGACGATGAACTCGCGTTCCTGGCCACCCACGACGCGCTGACCGGGCTGCCCAACCGGACGCTGATCCTCGACCGCGCTCAGCAGATGCTCGCGCGTGGAGCTCGCAACCACACGCGAGTGGCGGCCCTGGCATTGGACATAGACAACCTCAAGACGGTGACTGACACGCTCGGTCACGCAACCGGCGAACAGCTGCTGCAAGCGGTCGCCGCGAGGCTTGACGGCGTGGTACGTGGCGCCGATGCGTTGGGGTGCTTTGGCGGCGGCGAGTTCATCGTGATCTGCGAGGACCTTTCGTTGCAGGCTGGCCCGGAGCCGACCGCCAGGCGCCTGCTGGAGGCGCTCAAGCCGTCATTCAATGTCGGAGACGACCAGGAGACCCTCGTGACCGTTAGCGCGAGCATTGGGGTCGCGGTCGGTGAGGGAACCTCGGCCCAGGAGTTGCTGCGCGAGGCGGACATCGCGATGCACCAGGCCAAGTGGGACGGCACGGACCGCTATGTCGTGTTCGAGCCCGGGATGCAAGACGCGGTTCAACGGCGCATGGAGCTTGAAAGAGACCTGCGCCACGCCCTTCCGAACAACGAGTTGTTCCTGGTCTACCAGCCCACGTTCAACTTGCGCGACATGAGCCCCACGGGCGTGGAGGCCCTGATTCGCTGGAGGCATCCGACACGAGACATCGTCGGACCCAACGACTTCATCCCCCTGCTGGAGGAGACGGGACTGATCATCGAGGTCGGGAGGTGGGTCCTGGAGCAGGCGTGCCGTCAGGGCGCGACATGGCGTCGCGCCGGACATGCGATCGGAATGGCCGTCAACGTCTCGGCTCGCCAGCTCGACACCGACGACCTCGTCGGCGATGTGCGCAACGCCCTCTCACACAGTGGCCTCGAGGCGAGCGCGTTGACCCTCGAGGTTACCGAGACGACGCTGATGCGCAACGCCGAGGAAACCGCTCGGCGGCTCACCGCCATCAAGGCGCTTGGTGTACGGATTGCCATCGACGACTTCGGAACGGGCTACTCCTCGCTCGCTCATCTCCAGCGGTTCCCCGTGGACTCGTTGAAGATCGACCGCTCGTTCATCTCCCAGCTCACGCAGAGCGCCGACGGCGAGGCCCTGATCCACACCCTCGTGCAACTCGGCAAGGCGCTCTCGATCGAGACCCTGGCTGAGGGCATAGAGCAGCCAGAGGAGTTGTCCATGCTCCAGCAGGAGCGATGCGATAGCGGCCAGGGCTTCCTCTACGCACGGCCCCTCGACGTCGTGGCCGTCGACTCCTTCCTGCAGACCTGGCCCGCCAGCGCCGCCGCCGCTCTGGCGCGCGCCGCCTAGCCTGACGAGCAAGCCGGCTACGGCACTCAGGCGTTGGCGGATCGCCGGCGCCGCGCGTCATCCCCGCGGCCGGCTCGACGGGCGTTGGAGTGTGGATCTGGCCTGTGACGGGTATGCGGGGGCGCGGCGACCTGCGGCACCCTATGGTCTTCCCTTTCATCGGCCATTCGTCCGCAACGCGGGTGGCGATCGAATGGCTCGGCGCAATGATCGTCCAGTCGCCGGCCACCCGGCGCGATCACGGCTGGGTCCCGGGCGATGCTCCCAGTATGCGTGAGAACGAGCGGCTACGCGGCGGCTCTCTGCTCTGCCGCAACGATGCCGAGCGCGGTCGGCTCATGGATATGAGTCGCCGGCTCGGGCCGGCCAAGCGTGGCGCGATGATCGCGCTGTTGATCGCGAACGTGATCGGCGTCCCGACGTTCGGCGTTTGGTATCTGCCGCCCCTCGTGCTGGCGATCGTCGCCTTCGCGATCGGGCAGGCGCGTCTCGCATACGCGCGCCGGCCCGAATACGTGCTTGCCGCGAGCTGGCTGTTCGGCGAGGTGATGATCGGTGCCTCAATCGCCCTCGCGCACGGCCCGCGGCTGTACCTGCTCGCCCTCTTCATCAGCCCGCTGCTGCTCTGGAGCGTCGCGTTTCCCCCGCGCCCCGCCGCGATCGCGGTCGTCATCAGCGCGGCCGCCATGACGCTCACCGCGGTGCTCGTCGACCTTCACGGGCTCGCTGACGCTCCGTTCGTGCTGCTCTATCCGCTGACCGTGGTCATCGCCGCTTCGATTCCGGCGGCCGCGGCGCGCGAGGTTGATCGCCAGTCGCGTCAGACTGCGGTCGCCGATCAGCTCACGGGCCTGCTCAATCGCATCGCGCTGCAGGCGCGCGTGGCCGAGATCGAGCACCAGACCACGATCTCCGGACGTCCGGTCACGGTCGTCGTGGGCGACATCGATCACTTCAAGCACATCAACGACACTTACGGACACGCCCGGGGAGACGAGGTCCTCAAGGAGGTCGCGAGCAGACTCTCCGGCGCCGCCGAGCCCGAGCCCGTGTACCGCCTCGGGGGCGAGGAGTTCCTCGTGCTGCTCCCCGACGTCGACGTTCGGGGGGCCCGCACGGTCGCCGAGCGCCTGCACGCCCGGGTGCGCGACTGCGAGGTTGCCGGGGTGCCCGTGGCGATGTCCTTCGGGGTCGCCGTGTCCGCCGCCGACGAGCCCCTCGACTACGAGGCGCTGTTCGGTCGCGCGGACCGGGCGCTATACCGAGCCAAGGCCGAGGGCCGCGACCGCGTCGTGTACGCCGGCGCCGACGACATGCGGCTGGCAAACGAGAACGTGGTGACCTTCGACCGGCGCCGGACCAGGCACCAGCGCGGCGCGGCATCGCCGGCGTCACCCGCCGAGCCCGCCCCGCACCTTGCGCAGGAGCGTGCTCAGACCGCGAGCTGGCTGGTCAGCGACGATCTCGAGCGCGAGCATCTGGTCGATCTCGGTCGCCGCATCCACCAGAGCAACCGACCGGCGTACATCGTCACCTTCGGGGCGGTCGTCGCCGCTGCGTTCGTCTACGGGTGGCCGACGGTCGTGGCGCCGATCCTTGCGGCCATCCTCTATAACGTCGTCGAGCATCACCTCGACCGTCTGCGCCGCCCGGAGTACGCGCTCGGAGCCATGTGGCTCGTCGCCCAGGGGGCCAATGGAGTCGGGCTCGGGTTCGTGCGGTTGTCCTCTGCGCACGCGCCGCTGTTCGCGCTCCCGGTGATGGTCATCATGACGATCGGCTCGAGCGCGGTGTTCCCGCGTCGGGGCGTGGTCATCGGCGTTACCTTCGCCGCGCTCGTCACGATCGCGTCCGGCATCGTCATCGACCCCTCGCTTGCGGCCGCCGATCCGGGGCTGATCGCCCTGCCCCTGGCTCTCGTCGTCACCGCGGGGCTCATCGGCGCGGCCGCCGGTCGCTCGGCCGTCGATCACCGCGGCGCCGCCGTCGTGGACCAGCTCACCGGAATGCTCAACCGCGCCGCGCTCGAGGCGCGAGTCGCCGAGCTCACCCACCACAGCACATCGGTCGGCCAGGAGGTGGCGGTGATCGTCGGAGACCTCGACCGTTTCAAGCGGATCAACGACACCCACGGGCACTCGACCGGCGACGAGGTGCTGCAAACGGTCGCCTATCGCATCCGCAAGCACCTGCGAGCCTTCGAGTCCGCCTACCGCGTTGGCGGGGAGGAGTTCGTCGTACTGCTCCCCGGGGTCAGCGTCGAGGAGGCCGAGGCCGTCGCCCAGCGGATCTGGCAGGCGGTACGAGCCGAGCCCGTGGGACGGCTGCCGGTGACGATCTCGCTCGGCATCGCGTCGTCGACCCCGGACGAGGCCTTCGACTACCAGGCCGTCTTCGGCGAAGCCGACCAGGCGCTGTACGAAGCCAAGCGTCGCGGCCGTGATCGCGTCTGCGGCGCCGATGCGGTCGCGTCAGCGATCGCCGCCTGACGGGAAACCCTGAGCAAACGGTGGCGGTCTCGCGGGCGAGCTCGGCGTGGCCGCCGAGGCGGGGGGCAATCCGGGGGCAATTTGTGCGAATCTGAGCGAACTTGGGACAAGCTGATTGGCTCTAGTTGATCGCGGCGCACCTGCGGGCCAGAGCGAGCGTCAGCGCCCTAGGAGCCACGCGACGCCGGATCGGTCAGGGACGACGTGCGGGACGTCGCGCGCGGCTACGAACGCGCCATCGGCGGACACGAGCGCCGTCGCCTGGCGGGCAGCCGCGCTCGCGACGAGCACGGCATCGAACGCGCCGAGACGTGGGTCGTGCTCGAACAGCGTCAGTCCCGCTTTGAGATCGTCTGGGGTGACGGTGATGAGTGGAGAAAGCAGTTCGGCGTAGTCGTTGCTCAGGCTTGCCGCGTCGGCTCGTGTGCGTCGCCGGGCGCGAACGTGAGCGAATTCCTGGATGACCTCGACTGTTGTCGTGGCTTCGATCAGTTCATCTGTGATGGCCTTGATGAGTTGGCGGCAGGGGTCGCGCAGCGGGTGGTCGGCGCCGACGGCGTAGACCAGAACGGTGGTGTCGAGGACGATCACGCGCGGCGGCCGCGCAGCTCGTCCAGTTCGGTGCGCAGTTCGGCGGGCTCGGGGACCGGCATCTGGGGGGCGTCGAGCAGCCGGCGTCCGGCGGCGCGCCGGCGTCCCAGAGTGGCCGGGAGCCCGCGGTCGATCGCTTCACGCACGACGGCGGCGACGGATATTCCTCGCTCCTGAGCGACCGAGACGAGGCGCTCATGCCTCGCCTCGTCGAGAAGGATCTGCAGACGATGCTCCAGTGGCATGCTCATACAGTAGCATGTGTAGCCGCCACGGCGCTCGCCAGCGCGGACCGCCTCGGGCGCGAGCGGATCCGTCCATCCCGCTCGTCCGGTGCACGCACGCTGGGCCGCGGACCGATCGTCGTCCATGCCGGCGCCTCGCGAAATCAGTCCGGGTACTCGTCCTTGCGCCAGGTGCGAGGCTCCTCCGGCTGGGCCTTCGACGCGCGCTCGAGTAGGAAGCTGTGGTAGGGAGCGACGAACGGGTCGGGCGCCATCACCGTATAGGTGTGGTAGACGGTCCCATTCTCGCGTGCGAACGCGATCCAGCCGGGACCCTCACGCAGGCCGTCCGTGAGATCCGCGCCGATCTGGTGCGACCACTCGTGAAGCCAGCCCGGCGGGCTGTCGATCATCGCCTTCACCTCCGGGATCTGCTGTGCCTGCTCCTTGGTCAACGCGAGGCCGAAGTCGAACGGGAAGTCAGTCTCGTAGGTAGAGACGTACGGGAACTGCCAGCCCATCCGCTGCTTGTAGGCGACCAGGCGCTCAATCGGCGCCCGCGAGAAGCAGATCAGCGTCACGTCGCGGTGGTTCAGGTGGACGAGCCCGCCGTCGAGTCCGTCCCCAAGGCTGGTGCAACCCGGGCAGGCCCCAACCTCGTAATCAGGGCCAAACATGATGTTGTAGGCAAGGAGTTGTGAGCGGCCCTGGAAGAGCTCGGCGAGGGTCTTCTTCCCGCCCTCGGTGTCGAACTGGTAGTCCTTCTCCACCGGAACCCAGGGAAGCTGACGACGCTGCTCGGTCACCCTCTGACCGAGCTTGGCATGCTCGGCCTCGAGCCTCGCAAGTTCGTTGCGAGCCGCCTGCCACTCCTCACGGGTCCCAACCTTGTAGTCGGGCATCGGTACCTCCTTTGGCGTTCGTAGCGTCGGCGCGGGCGGCACTCGTGGATCGTCGGCGGCCACCGGTCGACGCCCGTAGGTTACGACTGTCGCGCCACGCGTGGTCGTGGGTAGCGGGTGTGGGCGGCTGGGCTAGGACGGGCTGGTCGAGCTCGTTCATAGAGACGAGTTGCGAACGCGATCGTCCGCTCACCGGTGGGACGGACCATTCCTTCGGTGACCAAGGACGCGCCTGCGCGATCGCTTGAGTGCGTCTGACTAGGCGAGGCAACGCAATGGCGGTCAGATCCGCTGAACGCGTCGGGCCGTCACCAGGCAGGCGACGGTGCTGGAGCGGATCGGCCGGCCGAGCCGTTGGTGGAGGGCGTGGTTCTCGGCGCGCAGAGTGTCGCGCTGCCGGGGTGAGAGCAGCGCTGAAAACGACATCGTGCCGAGCAGGGCGTTGAGTGCGTCGGCCGTGTGCTCCAGGAGTGTCGGTACCGCGGCGACCTGCGTGTCGTCAAACAGGGCTGCGGCATACCCCCGCGCGAGCTCGTAGCTTCCCAGCCACGCCCATACCTCCGACACGTTGCCGCGCCGTTCATCGACGCCCGCGAGCGTGCCGTCCAGGTCGCGGTAGGTTGGCCAGTCGGCGGCAAGCTCAGGGGCCGCCCTCGCGATCGCGGCGCGGAGGGCCCGCTGATCGCCGGCGCTACGCGGGTCCTGCAATCCGAAGTAGGAGACCAGCGCGAGGGTTCCGCCATCCACCAGCGCGTCGGCGGACGTGCGCCAACTGACATCCGGATCGACCCAATGAATCGCCGATGCCGAAAACGCGGCCGAGTAATGCGCGTGCGGCAGCGTCGTCTCCTCAAGACGCCGATTGACGAACTCCACCTCTCCGGCGTTGCCAACCTGATTGCGCGCCCGCGCGATCAGCCGGTCGCCGGGCTCGATAGCCGTCACTCGCAGGCCGCGGGCGAGCAGGCTGCGTGTCAGTTGGCCGGTGCCACAGCCGATCTCGAGCACCGTTGCGCCGGGACCTAGACCCGCCACCTCGCAGGCCTGGTCGATCAGCGCGTCCGGATAAGCCGACCGGTGACGGTCATACTCCTCGGCGACCTGGTTGAAGGCCTCGCCGTAGGTACCGGCCTTGGCTGCGTGTGGCATGCCCGGACGCTAGATGACGACCAGGACGAGCCGGCCCGCCCACGGCACCGCCCGCATCGCAAGCGGCGGTACCGACTCAACACCTCGGCCGACGTTGCCGCCGGCCGTGCACGCTCACCCCCAGGCGCAGACCGTCAGGACCGCAAGCTGAATGGCGGATAGCGGTCGGTGATCAATAGGAAGGCGTAGGCCGCGACGCGGTTGTGCCAGCGGAACACGCCTTCGATGAAGTCGAACAGCGACCGCGGGTAGCGGCCTGTGAAGAGGATGGCGAACCAGGCGAAGATGGCGGCGAGCAACGCGCCGATCGTGAGGAAGAACAGCACGACGTAGTGGGGGATCGCGAGCAGCCACTTGACGAGCGGCAGGCCCTGGCTGAGATCGTGTTCGGCGTCGGGATAGGGGAAGTTCAGGTGAACGGCCTGCTCCTCGTCGGTGGACGGGTAGCGGTCGTCCATCAGCGCGACGTAAACGGCGATCCGGTTGGTGAAGCGGGTCAGCTGCAGGTTCCAGTCGTACCACCACCGCGGGTACTTCCTGCGAAACAGCAGCATCAGTAGCACGGGGATGACGAGGATCCCGATGCCGCCCCCGGCATAGCGGGCGCCGCCACCTCCCGCATTGGCCCCGAAGCTGCCGCCCTCGAGTGCTGCGGCGAGGATCGCAATCGGGATGATCGTGAAGATGCGAAAGGCCGTGCTGAGGCGGTTGAGGATGCGGTCGGGATAGTCGACCGAGAAGGTGAGCGGGTAGTCGTGGCCACCGCCCGGCGGCACCCCGTCCCCCGGCAATGGTGCGGGCATCTGTCCTGAGCTTTCCATGGTGGCCTCTCTCGTGTCAGGTGTACGGCGTACACTCTGCTGCCGGACTATAGGTGTACGTCGTACACTTGTCAAGCGCGATGACCCAAGAGACGAACACCGGCCGGACGCGCCTGAGCAGACCGCTCGTGCTCGAGGCTGCCGTAGCGCTCGCAGACGAGGACGGGCTTGAAGGGTTCAGCATGCGCCGACTCGCGCAAGAGCTCGGTGTGGTGCCGATGGCCCTCTACAAGCACGTGGCGAACAAGGATGAGCTCCTCGATGGCATGGTCGACATCGTCTTCGGCGAGATCGAGTCTCCCTCGATCGATGACGACTGGAGATCGGCAATGCGACGCCGGGCGATCTCCACGCGCGAAGCGCTGAAGCGCCATGGCTGGGCTATCGGGCTGATGGAGACGCGGAATCCTGGGCCGGCAAATTTGCGAAACCACAACGCGGTAATGGGCTGCCTACGCGAGGCGGGCTTCTCGTTCGAGACGGCGATCCACGCGTACTCGGTTCAGGACGCCTATATATACGGCTTCGCCCAGCAGGAAAAGACGCTCGGGTTCCAGACCCCCGGGACGCCGGAGAAGCCGCGCGGAGAAGAGCCCAGGCGATCGGCGCGCTCAACGACTACCCCTACCTCGGGGAGATCGCAACGAAGCTCCCCGAGTCCGGATACGACAACGCCATCGAGTTCGCGTGGGGCCTCGACCTCATCCTCGACGGCCTCAACCGCCGGCGCCGCACGGCCCGACCCTAACCCCCTCCACCTCCAATTTATACCAGGCGGGGCGCGCTCATGAGGCCCTGACTCGTGCCGCATAATCGCCCGTCGCACGCTGGAACCAATGAACAGGAGTGGAGCGGATGGGCTGCTACGTGTTGGGCTTGCGGGAGATCGACCAGACCCAGGTGGCGGTCGTTGGCGGCAAGGGCGCGCTCCTGGGGGAGCTTTCGCGGATCGAAGGCATCCGTGTGCCGGCTGGCTTCTGCGTGACGACGGACGCCTTCCGGCGGATCCTGGCGGAAGCGCCGTCGATCGACGATCGGCTCGATCGGTTGTCGCGCCTGAAGCCGGACGATCGGGAGGCGATAAGCGAGCTCAGCGCGGAGATCCGCCGGGCCCTCGAGGGGATCGCCATCCCTGAGGATCTGGCGGCGGCGATCACGCATTCGCTCGCCCGGCTCGGCGAGCGAGCCGCGTACGCCGTCCGATCCAGCGCGACGGCGGAGGACCTGCCGACGGCCTCCTTCGCGGGCCAGCAGGACACGTACCTGAACATCGCGGGGCGGGCGGCGATCCTCCAGCACGTCAGCCGGTGCTGGGCCTCGCTGTTCACCGAGCGGGCCGTGACCTACCGCCTGCGCAACGGCTTCGGCCACCGGAAGGTCCACATGGCCGTGGTCGTGCAGGAGATGGTCTTCCCGCAGGCGGCCGGCGTCCTGTTCACGGCAGACCCTGTCACCGCTAACCGGAAGGTCGCCTCCGTGGAGGCCAGCTTCGGCCTCGGCGAGGCGCTCGTCTCCGGCCTGGTGAACCCCGACGTCTACAAGGTGCGAGCGGGCGAGGTCGTCGCCAAGGCGGTGGCCACCAAGCAGCTGGCCATCCACGCCTCGCCGGCAGGCGGGACGCATGAACAGGCGATCGAGCCGGAGCGGCAGCGGCAGCCAGCGCTGACAGATGCGCAGGTCGTGCGACTCGCGCAGCTGGGCCGGCGGATCGAAGCGCACTTCGGCCGCCCCCAGGACATCGAATGGTGCCTGGTCGACGATGGCTTTCAGATCGTCCAGAGCCGGCCGATCACGACGCTGTTCCCCATCCCGGCGGCCGGCGACCGAGAGAACCACGTCTACGTCTCGGTCGGTCATCAGCAGATGATGACCGACCCCATGAAGCCGCTGGGACTCTCCCTGTTCCAGCTGACGGCCCTCCCGCGGATGTACGAGGCCGGTGGGAGGCTGTTCGTCGACGTCACCCAACGACTGGCTTCGGCGACGACTCGGGTAGGTCTCCTAGAGGTCATGGGGAGAGGCGATCCGCTGATCGGGGACGCGCTGGCGACCATCGTCGAACGCGGCGACTTCATCCCGTCGCTGCCGGACGAGGGTCCCGGCCGGCCGCCGGCTGACGGCGCACCCGACCCGATCGAAACCGATCCGGCCATCGTCACCGAGCTGATCGGGCGCAACCAGGCCTCCATCGCCGCCTTGAAGTGCGAGATCCGGACGAAGTCCGGATCGGCGCTGCTCGACTTCATCCTGGCGGACATCCAGGAGCTGAGGCGCATCTTGTTCGATCCGCGAAGCCACCAGGTGTTCATGTCCGCGATGGAGGCCACCTGGTGGCTCAACGAGCAACTCGAGGCGTGGCTGGGCGAGACGAACGCGGCCGACACGCTCACGCAGTCCGTCCCGCACAACGTCACGTCCGAGATGGGGCTGGCGCTCCTGGACGTCGCGGACGTGATCCGCCCGCACCCGGATGTGGTGGCTTTTCTGGAGCACGTCGCGGACGAGGACTTCCTGGACGAGCTGGCAAAGCTTGCGGGCGGGGGCGAAGCGCGAGACGCCATCCGAGCCTACCTCGAGACGTACGGCATGCGCTGCGTCGGCGAGATCGACGTCACGAGGCCGCGTTGGAGCGAACGCCCCACCACGCTCGTGCCCGTGCTTCTCGGCAACGTCAAGAACTTCGAGCCGGGCGCCGGTGAGCGGCGCTTCGAGCAAGGGCGTCGGGAAGCGTGGGAAAAGGAGCAAGAGCTGCTGGAGCGCTTGCGGTCCTTGCCGGACGGGGAGCGGAAGGCCGAAGAGGTCAAGCGGAAGATCGATCGGGTCCGGACATTCATCGGGTACCGGGAGTATCCGAAGTACGGCATGGTCAGCCGCTACTTCGTTTACAAGCGGGCGTTGTTGGAAGAAGCCGAGCGCCTCGTGCAGGCCCACGTGCTCCGCGAGCGGGAAGACATCTTCTACCTCACGCTTCAGGAACTCCGTGAGGTCGTGCGCACTGATCAAGTGGATGAGCAGCTCATACGCCAGCGCGAGGAGGCGTTCAGGTCGTACCAAGCGCTCACGCCGCCCCGGGTGCTCACGTCGGAGGGCGAGGCCATCGCCGGGGCGTACCGGCGCAACGACTTGCCGGCCGGCGCGCTGGTCGGCCTACCGGTTTCCGCCGGGACCATCGAGGGGCGGGCCCGCGTCATCCTGGACATGGCGGAGGCCGACCTCGAAGCGGGCGACGTCCTGGTCACCGCCTATACGGACCCCAGCTGGACGCCCCTGTTCGTGGCGATCAAGGGCCTGGTGACAGAGGTGGGGGGCCTGATGACCCACGGCGCGGTGATCGCACGGGAGTACGGCTTGCCGGCTGTGGTAGGGGTGGAGCACGCCACCCGGCTGATCCGGGATGGCCAGCGGATCCGCGTGCATGGCACGGCCGGGTACGTCGAGATCCTGCCCTAACAGGGCCGGAGCGCGACGGGCAGCCGGGCTGCAACGCGGTCGCTCAGCCAGACGCCGCGGCCGGCCGGCGGTCAGGTGCTTGGGGTGGGTGGCCGACCCCGTCCGGGAAGCGTCGGCGAGATGCGCGGTGGCCGCGCGGAGGGGGGAGCATCGGTCCTCGCGCCCGGTGGATACCCCGTACCTCGAGGCGCCGGCATGCCGAGAACAGCCGCGGGCTGGCAGGGGCGTCCGCGCTGCGCAGGGGCGGCGGGCGCACGCCCGTGTATCCACCCGTGGGTGGACTGCGCAGATCCATCCCGGAGTCGATGACAGCGTTTCGTTGCAGCCGTAGGCTTGCCGCATCCCCTGATCAAGCCTCGCTCGCAGAACGCCATGCACTCGCTTCAGACCGCTATCTCCATCGCCTGGATCATCTTTTGGGTGTACTGGCTCGCGTCCGCCTTCGGTGTGAAGGAGGGCAGGGGCGGCAGGCGTCGCACTCCCCTGACCGGCGTGTCCGCGCTGTCGATCATCCTTCTCCTGCGCGTCTTCCGGGGCGGCAGCCTGAGCGTGCACAGTCCGGTCCTCGGAGCGATCGGGGCCGTCGTGTTCGCGTCCGGGATCGCGGTGGCGATCTGGGCTCGTGTCGATCTCGGGCGCAATTGGGGGATGCCGATGACCCAGAAGACCGAGCCAGAGCTCGTTACCACCGGCCCCTACCGATTCGTCCGCCACCCGATCTACTCAGGGCTCTTGGCCGGGGTGCTCGGAACCGCGCTCGTGACCAACCTGACCGGCCTCATCATCGTGGCAATCCTGGGTGGGTACTTCTACTACAGCGCGTCGGTGGAGGAGAAGAACCTCACGGCAACCTTCCCCGCGGCGTATCCGGCGTACCGGACCGGTACGAAGATGCTCATTCCCTTCGTCCTCTAGACGGAGCGGGTGCGGCCAGGAATGAATCCCGCCCCGCCTCACCAGCGTGCTAGGTAGATGAAGTCGGCAGCTGGGCGGCCGACCCACTGGGTGATGCGCATGGCGAGCGCCATTCCGGTCGCGTAGCGGGCGGTCTTCAGGCCGGTCAGCTGACCCGGCTGGCATCGCAGGTCCTGTGCGGTCTGCGCCCACGTGGCCCCGCGGGTCGTCCGGGACTCATTCAACCCTGCGTGCAGCGCCTTCAGATCCCAGCGTGGGCGCCGGTCCGGGCCGCAGGCCGGGACCGGCTGGCCGGCGCCGACGGCGGCGCCGGCCAGGAAGCTCTCCGGCGTGCGGTCCAGCCAGCGCAGGAAGAACAGCGCATGCTGGCAGCTGGTGTTGCCGCGTTTGCCCAGATTCTGCAGTGTCGAGGGACTGATCGGATGATTCGCGAGTCCGCGCGCGTCGCGAGCCGCATTCAGCGCGGGCGCCATGTCCCAGATCGCCGCGGCGGCGCCCGGCCAGCTGCGTCCTTCAGCCCGACGCTTGAAATCCACGGCCGCGTACAACGCCTTGCCATCGAACTCCCGGATCGTTGGGGACGGATCCGCCGCGCCTGAGTCCATGTGACCAATCGTCCCACACGGGCGACCCTGCGCTGCCTCACCGATGCGCAATCGCCGAGCGGCAGGACGCCCGCCCCGCTCGCGGACTACTCGAAGATCGCGCCCAACAGGTTGTCGAGGAGCGGGTTGCTGAACATTCGCAGGTCGCTTGTGGTGAAGCCGCCTTGCGCGGCGATTGCTCGCAGGCCGGCGCGAAACTCCGGGATACGGTCGGCGTACGCGGTGTCCCGCAGGTAATCGACTGCCGGTTGGCCGCGGATGGTGAC
Organism: uncultured Solirubrobacterales bacterium; assembly: GCA_963819075.1. Classification (GTDB taxonomy): domain Bacteria; phylum Actinomycetota; class Thermoleophilia; order Solirubrobacterales; family Solirubrobacteraceae; genus CAVQBJ01. The sequence continues at coordinate 377,681 of CAWFUP010000004.1, read as the reverse complement.
CTGCTGCCATTGCTTGGCCCAGTGCGGCCGGACGTTGAGCGGCCGGCCGGCGGGATCGGTGTAGGAGGTCCACCGGTTCGCGAGGTTCTGCATGAACGAGGTCCACTGCCCCGTGGGCGTGATCAGGCTCGTCAGGACTTCGATCGAGCAGGTGCCGAGGCTGTTTCCGTACTCCGGCGCCATCGTGATGTTTGAGCCGCCCATGATCCGCATCTCGAGGGTCACCCGCATCGGGGCGTCGGCTGCCGCGTACACGCTGGCGATGGTGTCCCACCACGCCCGCTGACACATCGACCAGTCCGGTTGGGTTGGATCGTCGGCCAGGGGCGGGATGGGTATCTCGAACTCCATGTCGAGGCAGCGGAAGTTCTGGATGCCGCGCCGGAAGTGCAGCGCGTCGATGAGGGGAGTCACGATGGTGACGCCGCTGGGGAGGTTGGCCATCGCGAGGGAGCCGAACAGCTCGGCCTGCGCGCGGCCGGGCAGCAACCGGAACAGGCTGTCTGTGATCAGCTCGATGAGGTATTCCTCGGCCTCCTCGACGGACGTCGCCAAGGCGCTCGGGTACGGCCGTGAGTCCTGCCGGGCGCCGTCGTTGTTCCAGCAGTTCACCCATGCGTCGGGTTGGTAGGGGAACCAGAAGAACTCGGCGTAGTACGAGTTCTCGCACTGCGCTGCGAAGTTGGCTGCCGCCTGGTCGAGGTCGGCCTGCGAGACGCCGTTCATGTCGACGGCCGACGGAACGGAGAATCCGGGCGGCGGCGGGACGGCGAGCGCAAGCGGCACGGCCTTGGGCTTCAGCGTCGCATAGGTCATCGGGTCGAGCTTGACCGTCAGAGACGTGACGATTCCGAGCAGTCCGAAGCAGCCCGCGGCCGCCGCGAGGAGCGTTGGGTCCGAGACGGTCTGCAGCTCGCCGAGGGCGTTCACGAACTCCACCTCCGTCACGAGGTCGCTGAGCGTCGGGTGCGCCAGGCCGGCGCCATGGCAGATCTGCGCGTTGCTACCGCCCCAGGTGATCTCGATCATGATCACGTTCAGCGGCACCGTCCACGCCGAGGCTCCGCCGCCGGCGTCCAGGCACCACTGGCGAAACTGCTCGTTGGTCGTCGCCGCGCCGATGCGGCACAACGCCTTCGTGACGCCGCCCTCAACGACCGTTCCGACGAGCTGGATTCCCTGCAGCTCGTCCCGCGGATCGATCGCCGGCTCGGAGGCCGGAAGGTCCTCGACGACGTCGAGCGGCAGCATCGAGATCAGCACCTGGCCGTCGGCGGAGAAGACGTCCGACCAGCTGTGGCGATAGCCCGCCGCTCGCACGGTCTTGTTCTGCGCGGACGCCCATCTCACGATCTCCTGGACGCCCTGCTTCGTGCGGGGCACGAACGTCACCGCCGGTGTGTTGCTCACCGTCCGACCCCAGTTCTGGAACTCCGTGGCCTCGAAGGACGCCACTGGGCTTCCGTCGGACTCGAGCGGGCCGGGCGGGGCTTGTGCTGTCGTGGCGCGGGGGTGTGACGCGGACCCCGTTTGCGCGCTGGCGATCATGGGCTCTAGCAGGCCGGCTGCGGCGAGCGCGACGAACGTGCGTCGCGTGTGGCTGAGCCGGCCCGAGCCCTCCGACAGCGGGCCGTCCGCGACGCAGCGAAGCTCGGGGTCGGCGCGGACGAGCTCGAGGAGGTTCTCGCCGGTGATCAGGTGCCGCCCGGCGGGGGTACTGACGAGCTCGCGCCCGCGGGCAGCGAAGACGCGGGCGAGGCCGCGCGCTCGGACGTCCCGAGCGAGATCCTCCAGATCATCCATCACAGCACGCGAGATGAGGTCGCGGTCCCGCATGGCGAAGTCCGGCTGCATCGACCTCGCCTCGGCTCGCAAGCCGGAGGCATTCCACGCTCTCCGCCATCGCCGGAGCCCCCCTTAGCCTGGAACCACCGATTGGGTGGGTTGGTTCTGTCCGGGGCTGAAAGAAGAATGACCTCCTGTGCAGGGCTTTAACGGCTGATTGGGGCAGCCGGGGCCTGCAGACAGGAGGTCACCTTCGTGGTGCATGATGACGAGCCGGTCGGACTGGACGGTCTGCGGGTCAAATTCGACGACGAGCGGGCCGTCTCGGACGCGGGAGTGATGCTGGTCGCGACGCTCGCCAAGCGGCTTGGGGTCGAGGCGCTGGCAGGGCGGCTGGTGCGGCTGCGTCGCGACCGGCCGGGCGCTGCGAACGCCGGGCGCAAGGTGATGGCGCTGCTGTTCGCGATGGTGCTCGGCGCGGACAGCATCGATGACTGCGAGGTGCTGCGGGCGGGCCGCACGCGGCGGCTGCTGGGTGGCTGGGTCCCGGCGCCATCGACGCTGGGAACGTTTTTGCGCGCGTTCACCTTCGGACACGTGCGCCAGCTCGATGCGCTGCTCGGGGAGGCGCTGGTGCGCGCGTGGCGGGCCGGCGCCGGTCCTGGCGAGGAGCGGCTGGTAATCGATGTGGACAGCTTCGTCGGCGAGGTGTGCGGCCGCTTGAAGCAGGGCGCCGCCTACGGGTACACCAAGCTACTCGGTTACCACCCGATCCTCGCGACCCGCGCCGACACCAGAGAGGTGCTGCACATCCGCCTGCGCAAGGGATCCGCCAACACCCAGAAGGGAATGCTGCGTTTCACCGACGAGCTCATCGCACGCGTCGCTCGCGCCGGCGCCAACGGTGTGAAGTTGCTGCGGGCCGATTCGGGGTTCTGGAACACCAAGGTGTTCAAGCGCCTGGAGCAGGCCGGCTGGCAGTACTCGATCGGCGTGCGCATGCAGAAAGGGATCCGCGAGGCGGTCGAGCAAGTCGACGAGGACGCCTGGCAGACGATCGCATACCCCGATGAGGGCGAGGCGCAGATCGCCGAGACCACCTACGGCGACCGGCGGCTGATCGTCCGGCGCACCCGACTGCTCGGAGCGCAGGCGCAGCTGTGGCCCGACTGGCGTCACTTCTGCTTCATCACCAACCGCACCCAGGACATCACCATCGTCGAGGCCGAGCATCGCGACCACGCCGTCGTTGAACAGGTAATCGCCGATCTGAAGGACCAGGCGCTGGCGCACTTCCCCTCCGGCGAGTTCAACGCCAACGGCGCCTGGACCGTGCTCGGCGCGCTCGCGCACAACCTGCTCAGATGGACACAACTGATCGGGCTGCCCGACACCACCATCCGCGCCGCCCGCACCCTGCGCCGGCGACTGATCACGATCGCCGGGCGCCTCACCCGCCACGGCCGCTCCTGGACGCTGCACCTTCCCGCACGGTGGCCCTGGCACGGCGACTACATCACCGCGCTCGCGAGAATCCGCGCGCTCCCCGCCGCCTGACCACCGACACCGGCAACCTCACCACCCAACAGCCATTCCCCGCCCGCAAGGCGCGACCAGCGCTGCGCGAGAACACCGCAACCGGCCCACGCAACCGGCCCAAGCGACCACATCGATCGCCCATCGGCCCTCACCACCGGCCCAACCAGGCCATCACCCTCCCAACGGCCGATTCCACGCCCTCCCACCCAGCGAATCGGTGGATCCGGGCTTAGGTGTGATGCTTTTCGCACGATGAGCGGTCGCTCCCGCATCAGGCGGAACATCGCACGTGTCACAGCGGGATGTCAACCCTCCGGATGTCACTACGCGCCGTGCGTGGCCGCGGTGCGGGGGCACAGCTGTCGCGAGCCGGCGAGTTGGCGAAGAAGGTCGGCATGTGGACCGGGCCGACCTGGGAGTCACGAACCCGGCCGCTGTATCTCGGCACCCGTGTCATTCCGATCTCGATCTGGGCCATGAACTTCGCGCTGATGTTCGCGCTCGCGCTCGGGATCGACTACGCGCTGTTCATCGTGATGCGCTTCCGGGCCGCCTTCTTCGGCTCGGAGCTGAGCGCCGAGGCGGCCACGGCGGTGACGATGGACACCGCCGGGAAGGCCGTCCTGTTCTCCGGGCTCACCGTCCTCATCTCGCTGACCGCGGTGATGCTCGTCCCGAGCCCGGCGTTTCGTTCGATGAGCCTGGGCATCATGCTCGCGGTCATCTTCGTGCTCGCCGCGACGCTGACCCTACTGCCCGCAGTGCTGGCCAAGCTCGGGCCGCGCGTGGACAAGCTCGCGCTGCCCTGGGCGCATTCCGGTGAGCACCGCTCGGCGCGGTTCGCAGCGTGGGGCGAGCGCCTGTGGCGCCACCCGTGGATGTTTGGCGTGCCCGCGCTGGGCGTGCTCGTCGCGCTCGCGTTCCCGGTGACGCAGTTGAAGACGTCGATGCCCTCGATCAAGGTGGTGCCCACCGGCGACTCCTCGCGCGTCGGTTACAACCAGGTGCAGGCCGCCATGGGCCCGGGCGCCACCGGACCCCTGCAGCTCGTCCCCACGCGCGGACAGGCGGCGACCGTAGTGCGCATCGCGCAGGGCGATCCCGGGATCGCCCAGGTGCTGCCGGTCCAGCCCGGCAACGGAGGGCTCGCCCTCGTCACCGCGGTTCCGCGCCAGGACCCGTCCAACCCCGCCGTCGGCGTCACGATCGACCGGTTGCGCGCCGCGGTGCCCGCCGGGACTCTCGTCGGCGGGGCGGTGGCCGAGAACCACGACCTACAGCACGTGCCTGTCGGCCAGGACTCCGCTGGTGATCGGCGTGGTGCTCGTGCTCGGGTTCCTGCTGCTCCTATTCGCGCTGCAGGCTCCGCTGCTGGCCGCCGCCGGCGTACTAACCAACCTGCTCGCGACCGGCGCCGCGTTCGGTATCGCCAAGCTCGTGTTCCAGGACGGCGACCTGCACTCGCTGCTCGGCTTCCAGCCCCAGGGGTTCCTGGACGCTTGGGGGCCGGTGTTCTTCTTCGCGATGATCTTCGCGATCTCGATGGACTACACCATGTTCCTGCTCTCCAGCGCCAAAGAGCACTGGGATCGCACGCACGACGCGAAGGAAGCGATGGTCGGCGGCGTCGCACACTCCGGACGCGTGATCGTCGCCGCCGGCGCCGTGATGGTCGCGGTGTTCTTCACCTTCGCCCTCTCCGGGCCGCTGCCGCCGAAGGAGATGGGGGTCATCCTCGGCGTCGCCGTGCTGCTCGATGCCACGCTCATCCGCCTGCTGCTGCTGCCGGTGCTGCTGCGCCTGATGGGCACCCGCGCCTGGTACCTACCGCGCTGGGCGCGACGGGTCCTTCCCGACGTCCGTTTCGGTCACGCTTAGAAGCGGTGCGTGACCGCGAGGTCATGACCTGGGAGGTGCCTAGCTGGTGGCAGGGCTGCCGCCAGTCTCACCGACTGCGGCGGGGGCGTGGTTCGCCTCTCCGGCCGAGGCGGGCGGGGCCGTGACGCGGCGGCGAAAGACGTAGAAGGACCAACCCTGGTACAGCAGCACGAGCGGGAGGAAGATCACCGCGACGACCGTCATCACGACGAGCGGGTAGTGACCTGACGCCGCGTTGTTGACCGTCAGGTTGTAGGCGCCGTTCGTGCTGGAGATCATCACGTTGGGATAGAGCGCAATGAAGATCTCGGCCACGCTGGCCGCGATCGCCACGCCCGAGGAGATGAACGCCCACCCATCGTTGTCGGTGCTCGCGAGCCGCTGCGCGAAGATCACGGCAATCACCGCGAGGATCTGGGTTGGCTGCGGCACGGTGCCGCCGCCGATCACGACCAGTGTCCAGGTCACCCAGCCGATCTCGACCGCGATCGCGACCAATCCGAGCCTGCGAGCCGCGGCGCGAGCGCGATCGCGAATCTCGCCGGTCGTGCGCAGTGCGAGGAACGTCGCGCCGTGCAGCAGGCAGAGCGCCAGTAGCGTCACACCCGTCATCAGCCCGTAGCCCGTCAGCAGGTCGAAGAAGTTCCCGGTGAAGTTCTCCTGGTGGTCGATTGGCAGCCCGTTCAGCAGGTCGCCGAGGCCGACACCGATCAGGAGAGGGACCAGAGCGCTGCCGATCGTCAGCGCCCACGTCCATCCACCGCGCCAGCGGTCGCTGTCGCGCTTGGCCCGGAATTCGAATGAGACGCCGCGGGCCATGAGCGCCAACAGCACGAGCACGAGCGCGAGGTAGAGCGCGGAGAACATCGTCGCGTACCAGCCGGGGAACGCGGCGAACAGCGCCGCGCCGGCGACGATCAGCCAGACCTCGTTTCCGTCCCACCAGGGGCCGATCGTGTTGATCACGACGCGCCGCTCGGTCTCGGTTCTGCCGATGACCATGTGGAGGGCGCCGACACCGAAGTCGAATCCCTCGAGTACGAAGAAGCCGACCCAGAAGACGACGATGATGATGAACCAGATCGTGTGAAGGCGCATCGAATCAGTAAGTGAGGGCCGGGGAGGGGGCGCCGGGGGCGGCGCTCGGCTCGGCGGCCTCCGCGTCGGCCTGGGCCAGCCCGTGACGCGAGTAGCGCAGCATCAGCACCAAGTCTGCGGCGCCGAGCACGATGTAGGCCAGCACGAGCGCGGCCAGGCTGATCCAGATCTCGGTGGCGCTGACCGACGGCGAGTTGGCGTTGACCGTCTTCTGCAGTCCTTGCACAATCCACGGCTGCCGTCCGCTCTCGGTCAGCAACCAGCCCGCGGTGTTCATCAGGAAGGGCGCGATCACCGCCCACACGGACACCCACAGGAACAGCCTGGAGCTGAGCAGCTTGCCGCGGTGCAGCAACCAGCCGCCCCAGAGCGCGAGCAGCAGGACCAGCGTCCCCAGGTAGGCCATGACCCGCATCGACCAGTATTGGATGAATACATCGGGCACGTAGTTGCCTGGGCCGTACTTCGCGCTGTACTGCGCCTGCAGCTGGTTGAGCCCGGTGACCGGCCCACTCCACGTGCCGGTCGCCAGGACCGAGAGGAGGTGCGGGATCTCGATGATCTGCGTCGGCGTCTTGTCGCCGGCGCCGCCGCCGACCTGGAACATCGAGAACGAGCACGGCTGGCAGCTGGTCCACTGCGCCTCGGCCGCGGCGATCTTCATCGGCTGGTATTGGGCCTCCACCTCGCCGAGCTTGTTGCCGACCGACAACTGCACCGCGATCACGGGGATCAGGACGATCAGCGCCACCTTTGCCGTGCGCTGGAAGCAATCGATGTGACGCTCTTGACGCAAGTACCACGCGGACACGGCGAGCATCACCAGGCACCCAGTGACCAGCGAGGCGAGGATCACATGTACGTAGCCCCACAGGAACGTCGGATTCACGAGCAGAGCCCAGACGTTGTTCAGCACCGGCTGGCCCGCCTTATTGAGTGAGTACCCGACCGGGTGCTGCATCCACGAGTTGGCGATGAGGATGAACATCGCCGACAGCATCGTGCCGACGGACACGGCCCAGATCGTCGCCAGGTGAACCCGTTTGGGCAGGTGATTCCATCCGAACAGCCAGAGCCCGAGGAAGGTCGACTCGAGGAAGAACGCCGCCAGGCCCTCCATCGCCAGCGGTGCCCCGAAGACGCTCCCCACGTACCGCGAGTAGGTTGACCAATTCATTCCGAACTCGAACTCCTGAACGAGCCCGGTGACCACGCCCACCGCCACGTTGATCAGCAGCAGCGTCCCAAAGAAGCGCGTCATCCGCTTGTACTCGGAGTTGTCCGTGCGGTACCAGGCGGTCTGCAGGATCGCGACGAGGAACGCCAGGCCGATCGTCACCGGTACGAAGAAGAAGTGATAGATGCTGGTTGTGGCGAACTGCCAGCGCGCCAGGTCGTTGGTCATCGGCGCGCGTCACCGACCTGAGGGCTCTTCCCGCCGCTCGCAATCGCCGTCTCGTCCCGGCGAGATCCGACTGCAGTCGTCATTTCCCAGGCCCTTTCGCGTCGGCTCGTAGCGCGCGTGGATACTGAGAGCGCGAGCCGGCCCGTGCATCATCCAATTCGGGTGACGGCCAGCATCGCCGTCACGCTTCGCCAGCGTTCGGACGCCCGACAGGGTGCGGCGCGCCTAGGGAGCGGGCCCCACTGCGCGATCGGCGGCTCGCTTGGCGAGCCGCTTCGCATGCTCGCGCTCCTCCCACTCCTTCGCGACCTGGCAGAACGTGAAGGCCCACGCCCGGCCGCGCCGCAGACGACTCACGTTGACCGCCACGTAGGGGATCGCGAGCACCGCGAGCAAGATCAGGACACCGGTCACGGTGCTGTCTACGAATCCGGGCGGGAAATGGATGCGTGCGGCGCTCGAGATCGATCGCGTACCGCATCGTGAGGTCGCGCTCACGAGCTGACCGCGTTTGCGGCGACGTACATCTTGCGTTTCATCCCATCCGGGCGATGCGAGGCGAGTCGAGGGGCGTGATCGTCGGTTGCACCGGCCGGACCTGGACGACGAACGGAGGAGCATTGGAGGGAGCTGGCACCGAGGGAGCTGGCAACGGGGGAGCTGGGCCAGGGCTCGTGTACCCGCACCGCATCTGGGTGCGGGTGATTCTGACCGTGGCGACGCTGCTTGCGGTGTTCGCCATCTTCGCGGTCTGGGCGAACCGGCAGCTGCTCAACCCGACCAACTGGTCCAGGACGAGCACGGAGCTGTTGCAGAAGCCGACCGTGCGGACCGCACTGTCGAACTACCTCGTCGATCAGCTCTACCAGAACGTCGACGTGCAGGCGCAACTGCAGGGCGCGCTGCCCGGGCAGCTGTCGCGTCTGGCTGGCCCGATTGCGGGCGCGCTTCAGAACCTGGCCCAGCAGGGCGCCGAGCGGGCGCTCGACAACCCACGCGTCCAGGATGTGTGGAGCCACGCGAACTACTTCGCCGACGAGCAGCTCGTGAGGGTGGTGACCGGGGGAGGCCCACGCGTACAGGTCAATAACGGCGCCGTCGTACTGAATCTCCGCGTGATCCTGGCCGGGCTGCTGCAGCGCCTTGGCCTGCCGACGAGCCTGGCCGCGAAGCTGCCCGCCTCGGCGGCGACGATCACGGTAGTGAAGTCCAAGCAGCTGGGACTCGTCCAGGATGGCGCCAAGGGGCTGCACGCCCTCTCGATCGTGCTCGTTGCCCTCGTGCTCGTGCTGTACGCGCTGGCGCTTGTCCTGGCCCGGGGATACCGTCGCCACACGCTCATGTGGGTCGGCGGAAGCCTGGTCATATCCGGCCTGGCCGTCCTGCTGATTCGCCGGATCACCGAGAACCAGCTGGTTCCCGTGATTGCGCCCAACATGGCCGTGCGCCCCGCGGCTTACGACGCCTACTCGGTGGCCACCGGCCTGCTCGTGCAGGTCGCCGGAGCGACGCTGATCATCGGGATCCCGGTGATCGCCGCCGGCTGGTTCGCTGGACCGGCAAAGTGGGCCACGGCCGCTCGGCGTGCGCTCGCTCCCAGCCTGCAGGAGCGTCCCTGGATGGCCTACGCGATCACGGCGGCCCTGCTGCTGCTGGTCTTCATCTGGGGTCCGATCCCGGCCACCCGCAACGTCTGGTGGATGCTGTTCTTCACGGTTCTGGCCTTTACTGGCACGGAGATCCTGCGACGGCAGATCGAGGAGCAGTTCCCCGCGAACGCAGCGCCCTGAATCGCACGCTGATTCGGATCGCGCGACTGGCACGTCGGTGTCGACCGGGGTCCCGCCGTCACCCACTCGGCGGCGTGGGGGCCGTCCGCGGGCGATGCTCGTGCATTGGCGTGGTCTCCAGCGAGGAGCGCCCGTGCGCGGCCGCGTCGTACCACGTGGCATAGCGGGTCACGAGCGGCGCCGCCGACAGCCCGTGCACGAGTACCGACAGGCCGACCGTGAGGTAGCAGGCGAGGACGATCGTCGGGGAGTGCGCGAGATGTGCGTCCTCCACGATCACCGCGAACACGATCGAAGCGAGTCCGCGCGGACCGAACCATCCGATGAACGCCACCGTCGGGCCGCGTGCCTTCGTGCCCCACAGGCAGATCGCCACCGGAAGCATTCGCACGATCGTCAGGCTGAGCGCGGCGTACAACGCCACCTGCCAGCTGACGTGCTCGAGCGCGGGTCCGAGCAGCACGGCGCCGAAGACCAAGAACGTCACGCCGTCCAGCACGGCGCCGGTCTCCTCCGTGAAGCGCATCGCCGGGGCGACCCGCTCGCGGGCGAACAGGCCAAACAACGCGCCGCCCACGAAAGCGGCGATGAAGCCCGAGCCGCCGAGGGTCGTCGCCAATCCGTACGCGAGTGTCGCGGCCGCCACCGGGATGATCTGACGCCAGCGGCCGTCGATCAGTTCGAGCCGTTCGCCGACGTTCACGACCGTTGCGGCGAGAACGCCGGCGGCGACGCCGCCGAGGAGTCCGTAGCCGATCTCCTCGGCCAGCACGCGTAGCGGGTGAGACGCGCCTGCGGTGCCGGAGGCGGTGACGAGCACGATCAACAGCAGCGGGACGCAGATGCCATCGTTGAGGCCGCTCTCGACGTTGAGCGACTGGCGCACGAGCTGTGGAAGCCTCGCGTCCGTCACCACTGCGCTGCCCAGTCCGGCGTCCGTCGGCGCCAGGATCACGCCAAGGATCAGGGCCTCGCTGAGCGAGAACGAGCTAAACAGGGCGACGGCCAGCAGGCCGCCGAGCGCGATCGTGAGCGGTAGACCGACCCCGAGCAGGCGCAGCGGCACCGCTGCCTCGCGGCGCAGGGCGCGCAGATCCACGCGCGCCGAATCCGAGAACAACACGACCGCCAGCGTTGCCTCGGCGAGCGTCCGAACCGTCGAACTCGACGGTTGCACCGTGAGGTCATCGAGCACCAGGGGCCCGACGAGTACGCCGACCGCGACCACCACCATCGCCGGCGTGACCGGCGTATCCGAGAGGCGCTGCGACACTCCCGCGACGAGCAGGAGCGTGACGCCGACGATGGCAAGCCCGGAGCCCATGACGTCTCCCCAAGAGTGTGAGAGACGACGCGGTCGGTTCGCTTGCTCAGTTGGCCACGCTCGTCGCGCGAGGTCGAGCGCTGATGTCGGCGCACTCGATGCACACGGACTCGGGCACCGCGCCAACCCGCATGAGCAGGGCGAAGATTCGGCAGCCGAGGCAGTAGCCGGCAAACGCCTCGAGGCCGGACGCCGCAAGCAGCGCGGCAAGCACGACATCGGCGACGACATTCCAGCCGAGTGCGAGTGCGCTCACGAGCGCCACCGTCGACAGCACGGCACCGATCGCCTGAGCGAAGCGCTTCGGTGGACCGGGCACGGGCCGCCGTTCGCCCAGGCGCGGGGCGACGACGTTCTGCGCCAGCCACCCGAGCGGGCTGAGCGTCGGGCCAGTCAGAGCGCGCGCCCAGAAGCCGTAGGTGAGCGGGATCAGGAGCCAGTACCAGCTCGTGGCCAGCAGGGTCAGGACCGTGGCGAAGACCGTGGCGGCCACGACGCGGGCCGCCTTCTCATTCACGGGATTCGGGAAGGAGAACAGCCGGTGCATGTGCTCAGCCTAGCGATAAGGGGCAATTTCAGTCGACAATAGGGCTATTAGTTCAGTGCGCGGGTCGAGGGTCTCGCGCTCGACCGCTGGCGCGGCTACACTCCGGCCCTCGCCGACGCCGGGCAACCCGAAGCGCCCAGCGACGGCGCTGCGCGTCGGCGTAAGGAGGGGGCGACCCGAGCCCCGCACGCCGCGGACGGGGCGGCAGGCATCAACGAACTTGCCCAGCCAGACAGGGACGAACGAGAGCAATGAGCGTGATCACAGTGACCGGGCTGTTCACGTATCCGATCAAGTCGTGCGCCGGGACCGCTCTCACCGAGGCGCACATCACGCCGAGAGGGCTAGACCACGACCGCGACTACATGATCGTTGACGACGAGGGCAGCTTTCTGTCCCAACGTCAGATCCCCGAGATGGCGCTGATCGTGCCCACGATCGGCGCCGGCGCGATCGCCCTCGCCGCGCCGGGGATGCCGCCGGCCGAGCTGCCGCTTCGTCTCGAGCCCGACGCGGCGCAGATGGTCGACGCGACGGTCCATGGCAAGCCCGTAGTCGGTCAGATCGTGGACGAGAGCCTCAACGATTGGTTCACGCGCTGCCTGCCGCGCTACCGCGAGAACCGCCGGTATCGCCTGCTGCGCGTCGTCGATGACGCCCCGCGGTTCATCTCCACGAGCTATCAGCGGCCCGACGCCTCAAACCAGGTCGGGTTCGCCGACGGCCACTCGATACTGCTGGCCGCCGAGCCGTCGCTGGGCCGGCTCAACACCGAAATGGACGAGCCGGTGCCGATGAACCGCTTCCGCCCCAACGTCGTCGTCGACGGGCCCGAGTTGGAGCCGTACGACGAGGACTGTTGGAGAGAGCTGCGGATCGGCGCGATGGCCGCGTTCGTGGTCAAGGCGTGCGATCGGTGCGCGATCCCCGACGTCGACCAGGACACCGCCGTCACGGGTAAGGCGGTTCGCCGGGCCCTGACCACCCGCAAGGGCTTCAATGCCCACGACGAGTCCAACACGGGCGTGTTCTTCGCGCAGAACCTCGCCCACGCATACGCCCCCGGCCTCACGATCCGCGTCGGCGACCCGGTGCGGGTCGTGAGCCGAAGCGCCGAGCCGAACGTGGTGCTGCGCCGGGCCACCGCGGACAGGCCCAGCTTGCGTTAGCGTCCTGCGGCCGTGCCCGCCGACCACGCCATGGCGGCAACGTGACGATCGAGATCGTCGTCCTGGCCCTCGTGAGTACCGTGCGCCCGACGAGCCTCGCCGCCGTGCGCGCGCTGCTGTCGGCCCCATCGCCGCGGCGGCTCATGACCGGCTACGTCGCGGCGGGCCTCGCGTTCACCATCGCCTTCGGCGTGCTCGTCATCTGGGCCTTCAACGGCATCGACGTCAGCTCCGGAACCCATCGCACGAAGGGGATCGCCGACATCGCGGGTGGGATCGTCGTGCTGGCCCTCGCGGCGGCCGTGCTCACCCGTCGGATCGGCCGGCCGCATTCGCCCGAAGCGCCCAAGACCGACGGCCGCCGCTGGGCAGCCCTGCTCGAGAGTCGTCTGACGCTCCGGACGGCCGCGCTGGCCGGCCCGGCCACGCACATTCCCGGGCTCTTCTACCTGATCGCGCTCGACGTCATCGTCGCTGACCAGCCGAAGGTGCCGGGCGGCCTGGCCGAGGTCCTCATCTACAACGCCATCTGGTTCGCGATCCCGATCGTCGCGCTTGCGGTCTGCATCATCGAGCCCGAGGCTGCGCGCGCGACAGTCGGGGCAGTCGACGGGTGGGTACGAGGCCACGCGCGCGCGATCGTGGTGATCGCGTCGTTCGGGGTCGGTGCGGCGCTGATTGTCCGCGGCGCGCTGACGATCTGACCGCGATCCGTACTGACCCGGCGAGGGGGCTCACGCGACGACGGGGACCGATGTCGAGGGCGCGTTCGGTCGGAACGGCTGCATCTCGTCGTGGCCCCGGGCGACCACGCCCCAGGTGCCCTCGGGCACCTCGTTCCATACGCCGGGGACGTCGCCGAGCGGCTCGGACACGACTAGCCGCGCGTCCGCCGAGAACGCCGCGAAGTCCCGTCGGTCGGGATACAGCTTGCGCAGCGTCGGTACGTCGGTGGTGTAGAAGAGCGAGCGCGACTTTCCCTCGGTTGAGTACCGGACCGCCCAGATGCTCTCGCCGTCGGTCGTCGCGATCGTGCCCTGGAAGGCGTTAGCGACCCCGTGGCGGCCGGCGACGGCTTCGACGAGCCCGATCGCGCGCTCGATCGCGGCGGGCGGGTCGTCCTGCAGGCCGAAGGTCAGGGCGAGGAAGAACAACGTCTCGGAGTCGGTCTGGCCCTCGATCTCTGCGAACAACGACGGGTCGACGGCGAGCACGAGATCGCGCTTGATCGTGGCGAACTGGTTGATGTACCCGTTGTGCATGAACAACCATCGGTCGTGGCGGAACGGGTGGCAGTTGGTCTGCTGGACGGCACTGCCGATCGCCGCTCGGATGTGCGTGAAGAAGAGTCCGGAGCTGATGTGGTCGGCGAGCTCGCGCAGGTTTCGGTCGTTCCAGGCCGGTTCCGTGCTGTGGAAGACGCCGGGCTGCTGGGGAGCGCCGTACCAGCCGACGCCGAAGCCGTCGCCGTTGGTCGTCTCGGCGCCGAGACGCGAGTGCAGGCTCTGGTCGATCAGCGAATGCGCCCCCCCGTAAAGCACCTCGCTCAGGAGGATGGGAGAGCCGGAGTAGGCGAGCCAGCGGCACATATGCCGCTCCTTTCTATCGAGGGGTCGTATGCGTTCACGCCCTTGGCCGGTCGTCGTGGCCGGGCGCAAGGAATCCGTCGGCGAGAGCCGCGACCAGCTGGTCGAGACGCCCGTTACCGGCGGTGAAGGCGCGCTGACGAGCGGCCCCGTTGGCGGCCGCGAGTCGCCGCACCCGGTCGAGCGCGTCGGCGCAGCCGAGGGCGAGCGCGTGTGGGCGGCAGCGGAGGAGCAGGGCGTCGAGGATCTCTCGCACGGGGACCAGACGCCGGGCTGTCGAGTCGATCGGGCGGGCGTCCATCCCATCCCGGGCGGCCAGGAAGCGATTCTCCGAGAGCACCTCGGGGCCCGGCACGGCCACCGCCGGATTCTCCTCGAGCTCCAGGCGAGCGAGCGACTGGACGAGGGCCACGAGCGGACCGATCTCGTCGAGCCGCGACTGGGCGTCCATGATGCGCACCTCGACCGTGCCGAGCGTCGGCTGGGGCCGCACGTCCCACCACAGGAAGCTCGGATCGGGTATCGCCTCCGCAGCCACGAGTGCATCGACTGCCTGGACGTAGTCGGCGTAGCCGGCGAACGACCGCGCCAGCCCCGTTCGAGGGAAGGCCTGGAAGATCACGGTGCGCGCCGAGGCGAACCCGCTATCGCGCCCCTCCCAGAACGGGGAGTTCGCTGACAAAGCAAGCAGGACCGGCGTGGTGCGCCGCAGACCGTTCAGCAGCCGGATTGCGTCTTGGGGCGCTGGCACACCGACGTGGACGTGCAGAGCCATGGTCGGCTCTCTCCGGGCGAGCACACGCATCGAGTCGCCGAGCATCCGGTAGCGCTTCGCGCCGGAGACCTCGGTCTCCCCCGGGATGGTGAGCGGGTGCGTGCCGGCGGCGGCGGCGGTCAGTCCCATCACGCGCAACTCGCGCGCGAGCACCGTTCGGAGCGACGACAGCTCCGCGACGGCTCGGTCGACCTCGGTGTGGATCCCGGTAGCGAGCTCGAGCACCGCCGCGTGTGTCTCCGGCGACGTATGTGGCGAGAGCTCGGCCGAGAGTCTCGGGACTACGCGATCACTGGCCTGGGCGAGTGACCAGGTAACGGGATCGAGGAGCATGATCTCCTCCTCGATCCCGAGGGTATAACGCTGATCGAGCTCGCCATTCCAGCGCGCCCACGATGGGTAGGCGCCAAGCGGCCGGTCACCGCGCTCCTCGAGCGGCGGGACATGCGAGCCAGCAAGGCCCGGAACCGGCACCCGCGAAGCATCGCTGGCCACCATGCTGCCGGCAAGGAGGCGTGCACGTGTAACGCGTGCGGGATTACCCCCCGGATGCTCGAGTCGGCGGCGTCCCGCGCAGGCGGGCCAGCTTGAGCGCGAGCTCGAGGGACAGCAGGTCCTCCTCGGTCAGGCTGAGCTCGGTCAGCGCCTCGATGCGCTCGAGACGCTGGCGCAGCGTGTTCGGGTGCACGATCAGGTCGCGCGCCGTCACGGCGACATTGCGGCCGCTCGACAGATAGCGCTCGAGCGTGGGAACGAGCGCCGAGCCGCGACGCGCGTCGTAGTCGAGCAGAATCGCGACGGCCGTCCCGTGGCGATCGTCAGGCACCTCGTCGGGTGCGATGTGCGCGAGGTAGCGATAGGCGCCGAGCTCGTCGTAGCCGAGGCTGCCGCCCTGCGGACGCAGCGCCCGCGAAATGCGGGCGGCGTCGCCGGCCTCCCGGAGGCCACGCCCCGCGCCGTCGGCGCCGCTGACGAGCTTCGAGTGGCCGATCACCAGGCCGGCATCGCGAGCCAGGGCTCCGAGCCGCTCACCGAACGCCGCGGCGGCGCCGGCCGATGCGTCGTCGACGGGACACAGCGCTCGCAGCTGCTCCGCGCCGCGGACGCACGCCGTCGCGGGCGCGATCCGGCGCAGCGACGCCTCGAGCTCCTCGATCCGCACGACAAAGGGCTGCGAGCAGCCACCGCGGGCAGCTGGCGGCGGCGTCGCGATCGGATGGGCGCACACGGCGACGAACCGCCGCGCGAAGTCGAAGCGGGCTTCGCGAGCGCGCGTCTCCGCGAGCGCAACGTCGCGCGCGTCGAGCGCAGCGAACAGCTCGTGCACGATGTTCGTGCCGGTCAGACGCTCGATGAGCGCCGCCTTCTCCAGCGCGACCGCAACCTGTCCGGCGACGGCTCGCAGCAGTTCGCCCGCGTCGCCCTCCCACGGCGTCTGGCGCGCGGCGAGCAGCGCTCCGAGCTGCTCGCGGCCGGCCGTGATCGGCGCGACGATCTGGTGCTCGTCCACGCCAAGGTCCCCGTCCGGGGCCGCCTCATCACGGCGGCCGAGCACGCCGAGCAGCACGGCAAGTCCGCCGCCGGCCGCCGCTTCGTCGTGCGGTCGACTGAGCTCGTCGCCGCGAGCCGGCGGGTCGGCGGCCGCCATCAGCAGCTGTCCGCGCGCCCGGTCGAGCTCGTAGAGGCAGCAGGCGTCGGCGCCGAGCAGCTCGCGGACCCCGGTGGTTGCGACCTCGTAGAGCGCCTCGCGATCGTCGACCGCGGCGATCCGCTGGGACAGGCGCGAGAGGCGCTGCAGGTCGGAGACGCGCTGGCGAGCCTCCTCGTACAGCGTCGCGTTCTCGATTGCGCCGGCCAGCAACGATGCGGTGTGGACGAGGAAGTTCAGGGTCGACTCGTCGAACTCGCGCGGTGCGACCGTGTGCAGGACGATCACGCCGAGCGCCTCGCCCGAGCGGGCTGCGACAGGCACGGTCACCATCGACTGGAAGCGTTCCTCCTGCAGCTCGGCGATGTAGTTGGTGCGCGGGTCGTCCTGCGCGTTCTCGCGGATGACGGCGGCCTCGCCGTTGCGCACGCTCCAGCCGGCCAGACCCTCCTCGACGGAGAAGTCGATCTTCCCGACGGCGTGCGAGAACACTCGCGACGCCGCGCGCAGGCGCAGGCGATCGCCCTGTCGCAGGTAGATGAAGCACGCGTGGCAGCCGGTCGCCTCCGTGAGCAGGTCGACCACGCGGTCGAGGATGCCGTCGAGATCGGGGGCGGCGGCGATGACCGCGATGACGGCGTACAGCGTGTCGCTCTCGAGGCGAACTCGGTCGAGCTGAGCCTCGAGATCGCCGCTCGACACGCGCGCCGTCGGCGAGTGCGCGGCAACGCTCAATACAGTTGTAGGTAGCGTTCGAGCTCCCACGGCGTCACCTGCTCGTGCGCTTCCTGCCACTCGCGTTGCTTGACGCGGACGTAGTAGTCGACGTAGTCCTCGCTGCCGCAGTCGCCGAGCGCGGCGCGGAGGATCTCGTCGCGCTCGAGCTCGCGCGTGGCATCGAGCAGGTTCGCGGGGAGACGCTCGATCCCGAGCTCGGACAGCGAGGACTCGTCGAGGTCGTGGAGGTTCAGCTCGGTCGTCGGGTCGCCGGGGTCGAGCTCGCGCTCCACCCCGTCCAGGCCGGCGGCGAGCACGGCCGTGGCCGCGAGGTACGGGTTGCACGATCCGTCGACCGAGCGATCCTCGATGCGCCCGGGCGCGGGGATCCGCAGCATCTGCGTGCGGTTGTTGTAGCCGTAGCTGACGTGGATGGGCGCCCAGGCCGAGCCGCTGCGCGCGCCGATCACGAGCCGCTTGTAGGAGGTGACGGTCGGTGCGGTGACGGCAATCGATGCCTTCGCATGGGCCTTGAGGCCGGCGATGAAGCGATACGCCGTCGGCGACAGACCGAGCCCGCGCGGGTCCTCGCCCGGGTCGAGCTCGAACAGGTTGACGCCATCGCGCCACAGGCTCATGTGGAAGTGGCAGCCGTTGCCCGTGAGGTGTGAGAACGGCTTCGGCATGAAGGTGGCGATCAGCCCGCGCTCCTGAGCGATCGACTCCACCATGTAGCGGAAGAAGACGGCGCGGTCGCAGGTGGTGAGCGCGTCGGCGAAGGCGAAGTTCTGCTCGAACTGGCCGTTCGCGTCCTCGTGATCGGTCGCGTAGTTATCCCACCCGAGGCTCGTCAGGTGGTCGGCGATTGTGGTGACGAAGTCCAGGCCGCGCGTCAGCGCGCGCATGTCGTAGCAAGGCTGGCTGAGGGTGTCTTGCGCGTCAGCCACCTCGATCGAGCCGTCCTCGCGGCGGCGGACGAGGAAGTACTCGAGCTCGGCGCCGAGCCGGAACTCGAAACCGAGCGCGCTCGCCCGTTCGAGCTGGCGACGCAGGATCGTGCGCGGGCAATACGGCCAGGAGGCGCCCTCGACCTGCAGGTCGCAGGCGAAGCGCGCCACCTCCGGGCGCCACGGCAACGGAGTGTAGGAACGGGCATCGGGCACCGCGATGAGGTCCGGGTCGTGCGGACGCTGGCCGACCTCGCCGGCCGCGAAGCCGGCGAAGCCCGCGCCGTCGGTCAGCATGTCGTCGAGGTGGGAGACGGGCACGAGCTTCGCGTTCGGCTTGCCGTGCAGATCGACGAACTGGGCGAACAGGTAGCGCACGCCGTCGCTCGTCACGCGCTCGGCGATGTCGCGGACCGGGTCGGCGGCCGGAGCCTCGGGTGAAGCGGTGGGATCGGTGAGCGACACGGACCAGATCTCCTCGGTCGGGTTCAAACGCCGACGCTCCCGTGCCGGCAGGAAGCGGGAGCTGTCATCTCACACCACCCGTGTGCCGACGGCAATGTGAAAACGATCTATATCTCGCCGGTCGCTGGTGGACCGCCTGTCCATTCCCGGGCGCCGCCAGATGTGCGGATGTGGTCAACACACACACGTGGCGCGGCAAGAGTGCTCATCGGGGCCATGGGCGCGGACGCCTGCCGCGCCTAGCCTTGCCTGGCCGATGTGCGGTATCGCCGGCATATACAGCAAGCGGGCCTCCGTGGCCGAGCACCTTGGCGAGCACCTCGCCGAGATGCTCGGCCAGCTTGCCGAGCGCGGTCCCGACAGCGTCGGCGTGGCGATCTATCGCGATCCGGCGCCGCCCGAAGCGCGCAAGCTCACCCTGCACGCCACCGGCGCCGTCGATTGGGAGGCCGTCGCGCTCGATCTTCCGTTCCTCTCCCTCGACGCGCGCGGAGCTCACGCGCTTCTGCTCACCGAGGCCTCCGCGGCGGAGATCGAGGCGTTGCTCGGAGCCCGCGAGGGCCCGCCGGTCCGGGTGGTCAGCGCCGGCAGCGCGATCGAGATCTACAAGCAGGCCGGCTCCGTATCGGACGTGCTCGAGGCAGTCGGCTTGCGGTCGATGAGCGGCAGCCACGCGATCGGGCACACGCGCATGGCCACCGAGAGCCGGGTGACGACCGAGCATTCACACCCGTTCTCGACCGGTCTCGACCTCTGTCTCGTGCACAACGGATCGCTCTCGAATCACAACCGCCTGCGCGAGCGCCTGCGCCGTGAGGGCGTCCGGTTCCAGACCGACAACGACAGCGAGGTGGCCGCCGGCTATCTGATGTGGCGCCTGCGCGAGGGTGACGGGCTCGACGAGGCGCTCCAGGGCTGCCTGCGCGATCTTGATGGTTTCTTCACCTTCGCGGTCGGCACGGCCGACGGCTTCGCCGTCCTGCGCGATCCGATCGCTTGCAAGCCGGCGGTGATGGCCGAGACCGACGAGTGGGTTGCGATCGCGTCGGAGTATCGCGCGATCGCCGTGCTTCCCGGCGCCGCGGACGCGACGCTGTGGGAGCCCGAGCCCGGGCGCGTGTACAGCTGGGGCGGCGTCCCGGCGTGAGCGAGGCGATCCCAGCCCTCGCGCCCCTCGCCGCCGAAGCGGCGATTGACGTCGACCTCGCGCGCGTCAGCGTGCGCGAGCTCAATGCCGACCTGCAGAAGCGGACGGGCGGCGTCGTGCGCGTGCACAACCCGGCGGGGCGGCACAGCCTCGCCGTCGGGTTGTGCGCTGCGGTGACCGTGGAGATCGTCGGCCATGCCGGCTACTACTGCGCCGGCATGAACGAGCGCGCGCACGTGCGCGTCGAGGGCAACGCCGGCGTGGGCGTGGCCGAGAACATGATGTCGGGCCGCGTCGACGTCATGGAAAGCGCGAGCCAGTCGGCCGGGGCCAGCGCGCACGGCGGGCTGCTGGTCGTGCACGGCGACGCGGCTGCGCGCTGTGCGATCTCGCTGAAGGGTGCCGACGTCGTCGTGCGTGGTTCGGTCGGGCACCTCGCCGCGTTCATGGGTCAGTCCGGGCGCCTGGTCGTGTGCGGCGACGCGGGCGAGGCGCTCGGCGACTCGCTCTACGAGGCGAGGCTGTTCGTCCGCGGCTCGGTCGCCAGCCGCGGCGCCGACTGCGTGGAGAAGGAGATGCGCGCCGAGGACGTCGCCGAGGTCGCCGCCGTGCTCGAGGCGGCCGGCATCGAGGACGTCTCCGCCGCATCGTTTCGTCGCTACGGCAGCGCGCGCACGCTGTACCACTTCCGCTCCGAGCACGTCGCCCACTATTGATGCTCGAGTCGTCCAACGGCACCGACCGCGCTGCCGACCCCGACATGGCTACTTTGCGCGAGTCGGCCACCTTCGACCGGGCCACGATCCGAGAGATCCAGCGCGCCGCGAACGAGGGGATCTACGCGATCCGCGGGGGTGGCGCCAAGCGCCGCGTGCCGCACTTCGACGACCTGCTGTTCCTCGGGGCGAGCGTGTCGCGCTATCCGCTCGAGGGCTACCGCGAGCGCTGCGCCACGGACGTGACGCTCGGCGGGCGCCACGCGCGCCAGCCGCTGCAGCTGAAGATCCCGATCACGATCGCCGGGATGAGCTTCGGCGCGCTGTCGGCGCAGGCCAAGGAGGCGCTCGGCCGCGGGGCGACCGCCGTCGGAACGAGCACGACGACCGGCGACGGCGGCATGACGCCCGAGGAGCGGATCGCCTCCGAGCAGCTCGTCTACCAGCTGCTGCCCTCGCGCTACGGGATGAACCCCGACGATCTGCGCCGCGCCGACGCGATCGAGATCGTCATCGGCCAGGGCGCCAAGCCCGGCGGCGGCGGCCTGCTGCTCGGGCAGAAGATCTCCGAGCGGGTGGCGGCGATGCGTGACCTGCCGCCCGGCATCGACCAGCGCAGCGCCTGCCGGCACCCCGACTGGACCGGGCCCGACGACCTGCAGATCAAGATCGGCGAGCTGCGCGAGATCACTGCGTGGGAGAAGCCCATCTTCGTGAAGATCGGCGCGTCGAGGCCGTACTACGACGTTGCCCTCGCGGTCAAGGCGGGCGCCGACGTCGTCGTCCTCGACGGGATGCAGGGCGGCACGGCGGCCAGCCAGGAAGTGTTCATCGAGCACGTCGGGATTCCGATCCTGGCCGCGATCACCCCGGCCGTGAGCGCCCTGCAGGACCTCGGGGTCCACCGTGAGGTGCAGCTCGTCGTGTCGGGCGGGATCCGCAGCGGCGCCGACGTCGCCAAGGCGCTCGCGCTCGGTGCCGACGCTGTCTCGATCGGCGTCGCGGCGCTGATCGCCCTTGGCGACAACTCGCCCGAGCTCGCCGACGACTACCGCGCGCTCGGCACCGCGCCGGGCTTCTACGACGCGTGGCACGAGGGACGCGACCCGGCCGGCATCAGCACCCAGGACGAGCGGCTCGCGGCGCGTCTGGACCCCGCCGAAGGCGCTCGCCGATTGGCCAACTACCTCACGACGATGGTGCTCGAGACGCAAACGATCGCGCGGGCGTGCGGCAAGTCGGACGTGCACAACCTCGAGCGCGAGGACCTCGTCGCGCTGACGATCGAGGCGGCGGCGATGAGTCGCGTGCCACTTGCGGGCACGAGCTGGATTCCCGGAAGCTGAGGCGGTGAGCGATGTCATTCGTCCTTACCTGCCCCTACTGCGGGCCACGCGAGGTGACGGACTTCGCCTACGGCGGCGAGGTCCGCGACCCGCTACCGGCGGGCGGCGGCCGCCGCGAGGTGTTCGCGCACGCCTACCTGCGCCGCAATGTCGCCGGCGCGCAGCGCGAGTGGTGGTTTCACCGCTCGGGCTGTCGGGCCTGGTTCATCGCCGAGCGCGATACGCGCGATAACGCGGTGCACTGGACGGCGCCGGTGCAGCGAGCGCGATCGGCGTGAGGCGCCTCGAGCCGGCGCCGGGCGAGCACATCGAGCGCGCGCGCCCCATCAGCTTCAGCTTCGACGGCCGCAGCGTCCCGGCCTACGAGGGCGACACGATCGCCTCGGCGCTGTTCGCCGCCGGGCGGCGCACGTTCTCGCGCAGCTTCAAGTACCACCGCCCACGCGGGCTGCTGTGCTGCCGCGGGCAGTGCGCCAACTGCCTCGTCGCGGTCGAGGGAGCGCCGGGCGTGCGGGCCTGCACCGAGCCGGCGCGCGACGGGCAGCACGTCGCGCACCTCAACGCGTGGCCGAGCCTGGACCGCGACGTCATGGCGGTCGTCGACCGCCTGCCCTCGCGGGCGCTGCCCGTCGGCTTCTACTACAAGACGTTTCAGCGGCCGCGGCGCCTATGGCCGCTCTACGAGAAGGCTCTGCGCCACGCCGCCGGGCTCGGACGCCTGCCGGGCACGCAGGCCGAGCGCACGTGGGCGACCGAGTACCGCCGCCGCCACGCCGACGTGCTCGTCGTCGGCGGCGGCGCCGCCGGGCTGAGCGCGGCGATCGCGGCCGCCGAGCTCGGCGCCGACGTCGTGCTCGCCGACGAGGACGTGCGCCTGGGCGGGCGTCTGCTCGACGAGGGTGGCCACGAGCTCGCCGCCGAGCTGACGCGGCGAGCCGCCGCCGCCGGGGTCGAGCTCCTCTCGCGGGCCGCCGTGCTTGGCTACTACGACGGCCTGAGCCCGGTCTGGCAGGGCGACACGCTGCACCAGGTACGCGCACGCGAGCACATCTATGCCACCGGCACGATCGAGCAGCCGCTCCTGTTCGCCGATAACGACCGCCCCGGGATCATGCTCTCCGGCGGCGCCCGCCGACTGCTCGCGCGGTACGGGCTGGCGCCCGGCACGCGAGCCGTCGTGGCGACGGTCGCTGAGCGCGGCCTGCCGGCGGCCCTGGCGCTGCAGCGGGCCGGCGTCGCCGTCGCCGCGGTCGCCGACGCGCGCCCGGAGTCGGGCCCGAGCGGGGCCGCGCTGCGAGGCGCCGGAGTCCCCGTGCTCGCGGCGACGACGGTGCGCCGCGCGCACGGGCGCTCCGAGCTGACCGCTGTCACGCTCGCTCCCGCCGGCGGCGGCGAGCAGACGATCGAGGCCGACCTACTCGTCGTCAGCGGCGGCGACGCCCCGGCCGTCGCGCTCGCGAGCCAGGCGGGAGTGCGCACCGCGTATGACCCGCGGACCGGTGTCGTCGGCCTCGGCGACCTGCCGCCCGGCATCGGCGCGGCCGGGAGCGTCCGCGGCGACGCGGATGCGCTGGCCAGCGGGCGTCTCGCCGGCCTCCGCGCCGCGCATGCGCTCGGCCTCGGCGACAGGCGGTCGCGCGAGGAGGAAGGGGCGGTCGTCGTCGCGACGGGGGCGGCGCCGCCCGATGCCGTCGCCCCCCTTCCGGCGCCGGGGGGCGGCGGGCGCGTCGTCGTCTGCTCGTGCGAGGACGTGACCGACAAGGAGCTGGCCCAGGCGGTGTGGGAGGGGTTTGACTCGATCGAGTTGGCCAAGCGCTACAGCACCGTGACCATGGGCCCCTGCCAGGGGCGGATGTGCCAGCTGTCGTGCATCCGGCTCGTGGCGGACGCCACCGGCCGCGCGGCGGCGGAGATCGGCTCGACCACGTCACGACCGCCGTGGACGACCGTGCCGCTCGGCGTGCTGGCGGGCCGGCCGTTCGAGCCGGCAAAGCGAACCGCGCTGCACGACCATCACCGAGACCTCGGCGCGGACGTGCGCTGGGCCGGGGATTGGCGGCGCGCCTACGACTACGGCGACGCCGCCGGCGAGGCCCGCCACGTCGCGGCGCACGTCGGGGTGATCGACGTGTCCACGCTCGGCAAGCTGATCGTGCGCGGCCCGGACGCCGGCGCGCTCCTGGACCGGCTGTACCCGGCGCCGATGTCCACGCTGGCCGTCGGCCGCGCGCGCTACGGCGTGCTGACGAGCGAGACCGGGCGCATCTCCGACGACGGCACGATCTGCCGCCTCGACGACGAGACGTTCTACGTCACGACGACGTCCAGTGGCGCCGGTGCGGTCGAGCAGTGGTTCTCCTGGTGGTTGACCGACTGGGGCCTGGACGCATCGATCACCGACGTCACCCAGGCGCTGGCGGCGCTCAACCTCGCCGGCCCGCGTGCGCGAACGGTGCTGAGCGCCGTCGCCGATCTGGACTGCTCGAACGAAGCCTTTCCCTATCTGCACGTTCGCAGCGCCACCGTGGCCTCGGTCCCGTGTCTGCTCGTGCGGCTCGGCTTCACCGGCGAGCTCGGCTACGAGCTGCACTTCTCGAGTGCGCACGCCGGCCATGTGTGGCAGACGCTCTTCGCGGCCGGAGCAGTCGCGCGGCTGCGCCCGTTCGGGCTCGAGGCCCAACGCCAGCTGCGCCTGGAGAAGCACCACGTGATCGTCGGCCAGGACACCGACTCTGAGTCCACGCCGTTCAGTGCCGGGATGGCGTGGACGGTCAAGCTGGCCCGCGACGAGGCGTTCGTCGGCGGCCCGGCGCTTGCGCTCGCGGCGGTCGCCGATGCCGAGCAGACGCTCGTCGGGCTGGCGCTGCCCGACGGCCCGCTCCCGGCCGAGGGCGCGGTCGTGCTCGACGAGCGCGGGCGGCCGGCCGGCCAGGTGACGAGCGCTCGTCACGGCCCGCGGACCGGGCGCCCCCTCGCGATGGCCTGGGTGCCGGCCGCGCTCGCGCGCGACGGCGCGAGTGTGAGCGTAGCCGGCGCGGACCGCCGCCTGGTGGCCACCGTCGCGACGCGCCCGCCGTACGATCCCGAGGGAAGTGTGCTGCGCTCGTGAGCGGGACGCTGCCGGCCACCGGGCTCGACTTCCTCGGGCCGGCCCCCGCGCTGGCGCCGGCGCGCTCGCCGCTCGCCTCCGTGGCCGAGCGCGCTGGCGCGAGTGTGGAGCCGCGCGACGGCTGGGCGGTGCCGGTCGGGTTCGGCGATCCCCCGGGCGAGGCGCGCGCGATCGCCGAGGCCGTCGGCGTCGCCGACGCCTCCTGGCTGCCGGTCCACGAGAGCCCCGGAGGCGCGCCGCCGGGACCGGAGCCGCTCGTGCCCGGCCGGGCCCTGCGCCACGGCGGGGCCTGGTGGTGTCCGCTGCATCCGCGGCGCATGCTCGTCGTGGGTGGAGCGTCGCCGGGAGCGGGATGGCTCGACCTCACCTCGGCCTTCGGCGGCCTGTGGCTGCTCGGGCCGCGCGCGCGGGACGTGTTCGCGCGCCTCAGCGCGCTCGATCTTCGCCCCGCGCTCGCGCCGATCGGCGCGCTGCGCCCCGGCTCGGTGGCCCGTACGCCGGCGATCGTGCTGCGCGAGAGCGAGGACGGGTACCTGCTGCTCTTCGGCGCGGCCTACGCGGAGTACATGTGGACGGCGATCGTCGATGCGGCGCGGCGCCGCGGCGGCGCGCCCGTCGGCGTCGACGCAGCGCTCCAGGAGCGCGGCGATGCGTGACCTCCTACGCCCGCGACGGATGTGGCGGCGCTCGCCGGCGCTCAGGGACAGCTACGACGTCGTGATCATCGGCGGCGGCTCGCATGGCCTGGCCGCGGCGTACTACCTCGCGCAGCGCGGGATCACCGACGTCGCGGTGCTCGAGAAGAGCTACATCGGATCGGGCGCTGCCGGGCGCAACACGACGATCCTGCGCTCCAACTACAAGACGCCCGAGGGCGCGCGCTTCTACGACGCGAGCGTGAAGCTGTACGAGGGACTGTCCGGCGATCTCGGTTTCAACCTGCTGTTCTCGCAGTGCGGGCATCTCACGCTCGCGCACACCGACCGCGCGCTGTCGGTGATGGCCAACCGTGCTGAGGTCAACCGCCTGGCCGGGATCGACTCACGGCTCATCGGCCCGGATGGGGTACGCGAGCTCTGTCCGGCGATGCGCGTCGACGACGGCACGGTCCACCCGATCATGGGCGCGCTGTACCACCCGCCGGGCGGGATCATCCGCCACGACGCGGTTGTGTGGGCCTTCGCGCGCGGCGCCGACCGCGCCGGTGTCGACATCCATCCCTACACGGAGGTGCTCGGCCTCGAGCGCTCCGGCGATCGCATCGTCTCGGTGCAGACGAGCCGCGGCACCGTCAGGGCCGGGCAGGTGCTGTGCTGCACGGCCGGGTGGAGCACTCTGCTGTGCGAGATGGCCGGGGTGCGCCTGCCGATCACCACCCACCTGCTGCAGGCCTGCGTCACCGAGCCGGTCAAGCCGCTGCTCGACGTCGTGATCGTCTCCTCGCAGATGCACGTCTACATCAGCCAGTCCGACCGGGGTGAGTTCGTGATGGGTTCGGAGATCGAGCCGTGGACGACGTACCGGATGGCCGGCACGCTGAACTTCCTGCAGGACCTCAGCCGCCATCTGCTCGAGCTCTTTCCTCAGCTCGAGCACGCGCGCCTGCTGCGCAGCTGGGGCGGGCTGTGCGACCTGTCGCCGGACTACAGCCCGATCCTCGGGCGCACGGAGGTCGAGAACTTCCATGTCAGCGCCGGCTGGGGGACCTACGGGTTCAAGGCCGCGCCGATCGTCGGCTCGACGCTCGCGCAGCTCGTGGCCGCCGGGGGCCGCACGCCGGAGCTCATCGCGCCGTTCGCGCTGGAGCGCTTCTACGAGGACCGACTCGTGTCCGAGCTCGCGGCGGCGGCCGTGAGCCACTGAGCGCGCTCACGGGCCGAGCCGCCGCTGGGCGCGTCGGACGACGTGCAGCGCCTCGCGCAGCTCCCCGCGCGCGATCGGCGTCAGCTCGGCGGGGTCGACGAGATTGTCGAGCGGTGCGCCGTCGGCGATCAGCGCGGCGTGGTGGCGGAAGCGCAGCCGAGTGATGACGGCGAACGCCTCCTGCAGCGCGTCGGCGACGGCTCGATCGAGCCCGCCGACGCTCGCGACGGCCTCGATCCGGTCGATCGTCGGCGAGATCGTCACGCCGTGCGCGATCGCGTGGTATCGCACGAGGTTCACGAGCGGGATGATCGCGCCGCGCTTGAGGTCCAGGCGCTTGGGGCCACCGCCCTCGCTCTGAACCGCCAGCTGCCCGCGGAAGCCGAGCGCGACCGGGTAGCCCGCAGCGGTCCTCGCGACGAGACGCATGAAATCTGGGTGCTCGCGCGCGGCGCGCATCCGCTCGCTGAGCGCGGCCGTGATGGCGAGGTTGCCGGCGGCCGTGCGGAAGTCGAAGGCGACCGTGGCGCGGATCAGATGTGACTCGTCGGGGACCTCCAGGCACTCGTCGAATGTGCGCAGCCAGTCGCTGCGTGACATTCGCCACAGCCGGTTGCGCGCGAGCACGCCGTTGTCGTCGACGCCGATTCCGCAGCGGGCCAGACCGTCGTTGACGTCGGTGCCGAGCCGCGCGAAGTAGTCGTCCACCGGCTGCCCAGCGCCCGCGGGGGGTGGGCCGTAGGCCAAGGCATTGTCCTGGTCGGAGGCCAACGTGAACTCCCGTCGCGCGGCGCTGCCGAGATCGAGCCACGCCCACGGCACCGGCGCCGGACCGTGCGCCGAGATTGAGAAGTCGACGAGCCGAGCCACGACCGCGTCGTGCTGGAGGCTGAGCACGCGGCCGAGGTCCCGCGGCGGCACCCCGGCGCGTACGAGCGCGAGGAACAGCTGGGGTTGGTGCGACGTCGCGCGCACCAGCACCTCCTCGTCGGCGGCGCCGAGGATGGTGTGGCGCAGCGCGATCGGGCTGCGGGCATCGAGGCCGAGCAGGTCCGAGACGCCGAGGATGCCGCAGGGTCGCGTGCCGTCGAGCACGGCGAGATGCTCGACGCCGGCGGCCAGCATGTCGACCGTGGCCTCGATCGCCAGTTGGCCGACCGGGACGGTCGGCACGGGCGTGCGGGCGATCGCCCGGACGGGCGCGTCGAGCGTGCCGCCGTCGGCGGCGACGGCGGCACGCACCTCGGCGTCGGTGACGATCGCCAACTCTCCGTCGGCCAGGTGCACGAGCAAGGCCGAGACGCCCTGCTCGCCGAGCCGGCGCGCGGCTTCGCGAGCCGGCAGATCGGCCTCGCAGAACACCGGCGGGCGCATGATGGCCGACACCGGCGTAGTGCCGACATCGAGCAGACCGTGGACGGTGTGGCCCGTGCGCGTCAGGCGCACGCGCATCGTCCGCGCGACGTACGCGGCGCCGGCCTCCGTGCTGAGCAGCCGTCGGGCGTCGCCGCCTTCGAGCAGCCCGCACGTGGTCGGCTCCCGTGCTCGCACCGTGAACGCCGGGGCCATGCCGCTCAACAGCGAGGGGTGGCCAAAGCACTCGCCCGGCCCGAGCGGCTGGATCACCTCGCCCTCGTGCAGGATGTCCATCGACCCATCGAGGATCACCCACAGCCCTCGCGCTCGCGCCCCGTCTTCGACGAGCGCCCGCTCCCCGGGGGCGAACCGCTGCCGGCGCATCGACTCGGCGACCGCGCTCAACGCGCCGGGGTCGAGGGCATCGAACGGGGCGTGGTGGGCGAGGAGGGCGGCAAGGTCCTCGAGATCGGACGTCGGCGCCTCATTCGTCTGCGCCTCCGTATCAGGGGACGACATAAGTGGTCCTTATCGATTCAGTAGACAACTTGATAGCTGCTGATGGATCTGGCGCGCCACACTGCGGGGATGTCGACCGTCATGCTCCTCCGTGAGGGTCTCGACGGTAGCTACGTCGAGACGCGCGACGCGCGGCTGCGCGACCGGCTCGCGACGCATCTGCGCGGGACGAGGCTGGACCGTCAACTCGCCGCCGGAGGCTCGCCCGACGCGAGCGTGCGCCTTGCGCTGCGCGCCCGCTTGCTCGTGCGTGTCGCCACCCGGGTGGCGCTCGCCCGGCGTGTTCGCGACGTGATCGACGACGCCGAGCGTGGGCCCGCGTTCGTGACGACGCGGATGCCCGTGTGCCGTCGCAAGGTGCTACTCGCGCGTCCGCAGCTGGACGCGCTCGGGCGGCGGCTGCTCGCGGCCGGGCCGGTCACGCCCGGGGGCGTTGCTCTCGCCGGCCGCCTGCTGCGCGATGGCGCCGGACCGATATACGCCCGCCCCGACGCCGACGACCTCGCCGTGGCCGCCGAGGCCGCGTGGCGAGCGCTCGACCCGTGGTCGGGCGAGCTCGACGACCCGAGCGCCTGGTAGACAGAGCGCCGGCTCATGCCGCAGGCTAGCCCGGCGCGGGCGAGCCGGCCGCGGCTACGACGACCTCCAAGCCGTGCACGGAGGTGCTCGCGCCCATGTCGCTCGGCTGCGCGCGGGTCAGGACGTTGACGTTGGCCCCGTCGGCGCGCCGCTTCGGCCAACCGCCCTTCGGGATCAGCGCGACGCCGGTTGGCAGTGCATCGGTGATGTGAACTGGGACCACGAGGCTGCCGGCGGCGCTGCTCACGCGTGCGAGCGTCCCCTCGGACAGACCGAGGCCGGCCGCGTCGGCCGTGTTCAGGCTCACGGTCAGTTCGCCCGAGCGACGCTGCACCCGCTCGTCGTTGCCGAAGCTCGCGTTGAGCGACCAGGGCGACGCCGGCGACAGCAGCCGCAGCCGGCCGTGTCCCGGGCGCTCGTCGGCGCTCGCCCGCGGTAGACGGCCGTGGCCGTCCGCCGCCGCCGCCTCGGAGGCGAGCTCGATGCGTCCGCTCGGGGTCGGAAAGCGCAGGTCGGCAAACTGCACGACCGGCCGATCCTCGGGCATCCACACCGTTCCGCGCTCGGCGAGCGCCGCAAAGTCCAGGCCGGTCCCCGAGCCGGCGAGCACCCGGGCGATGACCGGCGCATCGGCCTCCAGGAGCGGCGCGTCGGACAGCCCGAGCGCGATGCCCAGGCGACGGAAGATCTCGCTGTTGGAGAGCGCGTCCCCGGGCGGCTCGGCCGCCTTGACCTGCGCCGAGAGCGCGCGGTGGAAGTAGGGGACCACGATGTCGTCGGACTCGAGCCAGCTGGCGGCGGGAAGCACGACGTCGGCGAGGTCGACCGTGTCCGTGGGGAATACGTCGGTGACGACGGTGAAGAGGTTCTCGCGCTGGAGCGCGCGCCGCAGACGACCCTGCTCCGGGCAGGAGGCCGCCGGGTTGACGTTCCAGCACACGAACGCGCGCGAGGACTCCGGGTCCTCGAGACGGGCCGCGAGCTCCATGTGGGACAGCGGCTTCGGCACGTTCGGGAAGGCGCTGGCGCCGCTGAGGTCGTCCTCGTCGACCCCGCGGTTGGCGAATCCGTTCAGGTACAGGAAGCCGGCTCCGGGGCGCCCGAGGTTGCCGGTGATCGCCGGCAGCGTGCCTACGCTGCGCGCGACGTTGCCGCCGGTCGGCTGGCGCTGGAGCCCCTGACCGATCCACAGCAGCGAGGGTCCGGTCCCGTAGAGGTGGGCCGCGCGCTCGATGTCGGCCGCGGGCACTCCGGTCGCTGCTTCGGTCCACGCCGGGTCACAGGGGGCCGCGACCTCGAGCAGGTCCTCCCAGCCGATCGCCCACCGAGCGAGGAAGTCCTCGGCCACGAGGCCATCGCGGGCGAGCACGTGCATGAGGCCGAAGGCGAGCGCCGCATCGCTGCCCGGGAACGGCTGCAGATGAAGGTCGGCCTGCGCCGCCGTCGCCGTTCGCACCGGGTCGACCACGACCACCGCGCCGGGCGCCTCGACGAGCCAGTGCTCGTGCTGGTGGGGCGCGCACGCCGATGGGTTGGCGCCCCACACGAGGATGCAGCGCGCGTCGTCCGCCGCACGCGGGTCAAAGCCCTCCAGCGAGGTCCCGTACAGGTAGGTGAGAGCCGTGTGGCCGGCGTCGTTGCAGATCGTGTCCGGAGCGACCTCGGTGGCCCCGAGGCGGCGCATGAGGCGCATCGGGAAGAAGTACGAGAGCAGCGCGAAGCTTCCCGTGTAGTGCGAATAGACGATCGTCTCGGCCGCGTCCTCACCGAGGATGCCTCCGAGCCGATCGGCCACCACGCCGAGCGCCTCGTCCCAGCTCACGGCGTCAAAGTGCCCGCTGCCCTTGGGTCCGCGCCGCACGAGCGGCGCGGTCAGGCGGGCGTCGGGGTCGAGGAAGACGCCGTTGTAGGCAAGTGTGCACTTGCGGCACAGCTTGCCGCGGCTCACCGGGTGGTCCGGATCTCCGCGGACGTGGACGACCTGCCCGCCGCGGACCCGCACCAGCGCGCCGCAGGCGTCATAGCAATCGCGGGGGCAGGTGGTGCGGACGTCCTGCGTGTGGCTCGGCAGCGGGCGAGGCGTCGTCGACATGGAGTCAGTGTGACGACGGCCGCCGCGTCGCGCTCGGGCGAGTCAACCGCCGGGCGCGGGCGGATCCTCGATCGCGAGGTGGACCGGAACCTTGGCGCGGCGCTGCACGCGCTGGGGCTCCTGTGACCAGATCATGTCGCCGATCACCCGCGACCGGCCGGGGTCGGCGCCCATCACGATCGCCTCGCATCCGAGTGCCTGGGCGGCGGCGCAGATCCGCTTGGTCGCGGCGCGCGTCCCGAGCACCTGGCCGCCCGCGTTGATCCCGCGCCGGCGCAGCTTGGCGGCCGCACGCGCGACGGCGTCGCGCTGGGCGTCCCACTCGGCGCGATTCGGCAACAGGCCTGGGTTGGGCAGCCCGAAGGACACGCCGTGGACGCGTGCGATGGCGAGCACGTGGACCTCTCCCCCGGCCCCCCCGGCGAGCTCCGCGGCCAGCGCGATGCTCTCGGCGCTGAAGTCGCGCCCCTCGCTGGCCAGCAGCACCGGCGGGGCCTGTCGCGCGGTCGTGCGCACCGGGTCCTGCGGAACCGCGATCTTCCCACGTGCGGTGCGCCGGCGGCGCCCACGCGGTACCGCCGGGGCACTTACCGCCGGGGCGCTCACAGCCGCGCCTCCGCCGCCACGCCGGGGCCGGTGGCCGCGGCGGCCTCCGCCATCTCGGCCTGTTCTTCGGGTCCTGCGCGGCGGTCCTCCACCAGATGCCGATAGAGGTAGAACGGCAGGTAGGCGGCGAGCGCGACGAAGCCCATGAAGTAGTAGGGCAGCGTGGAGTGCCCGGCCTGCGAGCACTTGCACGAGGCGTAGATCGGGCCACCGTAGAAGTAGATGACCAGGAAGAACGCGGCGAGCACCAGGGCCAGCCATTTCATCCACTCCGGCAGCCGGATCGGCCGGGCCAGGTTCGGGCGGGTGTGCCGTAGGAAGAAGTAGGCGAACAGCACCGGGATCATGATGATCAGGTAGCCGACGTTGGAGAACGTGTAGATCTCCACCGCCCCGCCCATGAACACCACGGCGATCGAGGCGGCGACGGTGAATGCCATCCCCAGGGCCGGCACGCCGTGGCGGTTGAGCTTGCTGAAGAACGTCGGGAAGTTGCCGTCCACCGACATCTGGTGCAACGAGCGTGCGGTGCCGGTGATCGCATTCAGCGCCGAGAGGACGAGCGCGATGATGAGCATCAGGCCGACGGCCCAGTTGATCAACGTCCCGGTCGCGCCGGTGCCGAACACCTTCGAGACGTAGGTGACAAAGATCGTCTTGGGGTCGACGAGGGCGGAGTTGCCGAGCGCGGCCACGCCGAGCACGATGATGAACGCCACCGGGATCATCGTGTAGATGAACAGGCCGTAGCCGCCCTCGAGATTGAGGGCGATCTTCGCGTCTCGCGCCGGGTCCTTGCATTCCCCGATGTAGCAGGCGGCCGCCTCCATCGCCAGCACGTTCCAGGTCAACAGGAACGAGAACGCGATGGAGATGGTCAGCCAACCGTGGCCGTACTGGGGAGAGAAGAAGCCGGTCTTGTCGGTGTGCTGGAAGTGGAACAGCTGCCCGAAGTCCACGACGCCAGGGTTGAAGATCCACGAGATGGCCAGGAACGTGAGCGGGATCATGGCCAGGAAGGCCAGGACGGTCGCGAACCCGGCCCCGAAGCGCAGACCGAGGTAGGACGGGATGAAGATGAGGAGGATCCCGACGACCGAGATCCCCAGTGTCCACCAGGCGATCGGCGTGTCGATCGGGGTGAACCCGCTCGTGCTCAGGTGGAAGAGGTCGACGATGTAGAACGACGCGAGGATCATGTTCAGCGGCGCCACCGGGAACCAGCCGAGCCAGTACCCCCAAGCGCCGAATGCGCCGGCGTGCTTTGCCCCCCGTGGCCAGCGGTCCTTGAACGCCGGATAGATGTAGGACGGCAGGCCGCCGGCTCGCTCGGGCATCATCGCCGCCAGCTCGGAGAGGAAGATGCACAGCAGCCAGCCGCAGGCCGTGATGAGGACCATGACCGGGATCGCGGCCGCGCCGAGCGAGACGACCATCGTCGGAGCGATGCCGGTGACGAGGATCGTGCCCGCGAGCCCGATGACGAATGCGCTCCACCAGTTGGCGGTCCGCGGCATCCCTGCGTGGGCGTATTCGAGCTTGTCGCCCTGCGACGCTGTTGCTTCGCTGGCCATCCCTTACCTCCGCGGGTCTGGTTCGGTGTATGCGGCTCGCCACGCATGGTGCGCGGGGCTCGGCCAGACTGACCGGCACGCTCGAGGCTGACAACGGCGGGCCGTCCACAATCCGACACGTCGATATGGCCCGCCAGGACACGGACACTCGGTCCAACGGTTTTGTGTGCGGGGGCCCAGGCGCCGGGCGCGTCGCCGGCACTATCTTTTTGCCCGAAGGACGAACCCGGCAGAAAGGTCCACCGTGGCGATTTACCTGAGCATGCAGCGCGTCCGCTTCTCGAGCCCGGATGCGTACGACAAATTCAAGGTGGTCTTCGCCGACACCCGTAACCACCTCATGCAGCTCCCGGGCTTCATCCACCTCACCTGGTGGGAGCACCCCGACGATCCGACCTGGTTCAACGAGGTGAGCTTCTGGGCCAGTAAGGAGGCCCTGCGCGACTGGCACATGTGCACCTACCACAAGTACGCCAAGGCCTGGGCCGCGAACGGCGCGATCATGGAGGACATCATCAACAACTTCGAGCTCGTCAGCACCCGCCTGCTGCGCATCTGCCCCTGCTGCGGAGAGCTCCAGGACAAGGACTACGATCTCGGCGCCGAACAGGCCGTGCTGCGCGAGCAGTGCCCGAAGTGCACGTTCCACTTCCCGGTCATGCCCGAGACGCCGTCGAGCTTCGCGGTGTTCAAGGACCTCGTGCCCGCACCGGACCTCGACCTCGTCACCAGTGACGACGGACTGGAACCGGTGGCCACGTAGCGCGGCCGCCGCTCTACGCAGGGCCGAAGCGGCGCGCGCCGAGCTGGCCGGCGGGCATGTGCACGAGCGAGCCGACCGTCTGTGGCTCGCTCATGTCGCAATGGTGAGCGAGCGCCAGGAACGCCTGCGCGGTGGTGACGGCGTCACCGAGCGCATGGTGGGCCGGTTCTGGGGATTGGCCGAGCAGGTCCGCGAGGCGGCCAAGCGATAAGCGGGCGGGAGCGGCGCCGTCACGCTCGCGCAGCCATCGGCGCCCGAGAGCTTCGGTGTCGGCGCTCGGCGGCAGACGCACGCCGCGCCGCGCCAGCGCGCGTCCGAGGAACCGGCGCTCGACCGCCTCGGTATGGAAGATCGGAACGCGCCCGGTGAGCGCGTCGAGCAACAGCCCCGCCGCCTCGTTGAGCGCGGGCGCGTCGGCGAGGTCGACGATGCGCAACTTGTGGACCACGACGGCGTCGATCGAGGGCGGACGCTCGGGTCGCACGAGCGTGTAGCGGGCGTCGCCGAGGATCAGCCGGCCGCCCTCGATCGGCACCGCGCCGACGGCGATCAGCTCGCCACGGCGCGGATCCAGGCCGGTGAGCTCGACGTCGATCGCGCACCAGCCGGCCTCGCGCCACGGCGTCCCGGGGTGGGGCTGGCGGGGAGCCCGCTTCGGCCGGAGCCTCACCGGCCGAGCTCTCGCTGCACCGCGCTCATCGCCCGGAACACGCTACGCAGCTGTCCGCGCGTGACCGGGGTCATCGGGGCCGGGTCGAGCAGATCGTCGGGTTGCTGGCCGGCGGCGAGTTGCTCCATCTGGTGGTCGATGCGCAGCTCGAGCGTGACCTCGAACGCGTCGGCGAGCGTGCGCGCTGCGGAGCGAGGCAGCGTTCCGGCGTCGGCGGCCGCATCGAGGCGCTCGAGCGTGGTGCCCGGACCGGCGCCGGCGCAGGTCGCGGCCCAGCGCGCCATCTCGACGATCGGCAGGATCGCGGCGCGCCGGATGTCCAGCCGCTCGTCGCGCCGGCCGGCGAGCCCGAGCACGGCCTCGGCGTCGAAGCCGGTGGGGGGGATCGCGGTGAGAGCGCGCTCTCGCAGCGCGGCCAGCAACGGCGCGTGCGCCGGTGGCTCGACGATCGGCAGGGCCTCGCTCGGCGTACCCCAGAGCGGCCGGCGGTCGGTGAGCACCTCGAGCGCCAGCGCGTCCTCGGCGGCCGCGCGCGTCCACTCGTCGCGGCTCCGTGCCACCGGGAAGCCGTGGTGCCCGCAGCGCTCCAGAGCGGCGCTCAACGTGGCCAGCGCGGCCGGTGTCAGGCAATCGCTCGAGACGACGAAGGCGCCCCGCGGATCGGAGGTCAGCGTCAGCTCGCGCCGCGCGTGACTCGAGACGGCCACGAACACGACGCCGTCGTCGACGCTCGGCATCGAGAGCTCGAGCGCACGGCAGGCGAGCGCGTCGGTGAGCGCCGACCGCACGCGCACGATCTCGAGGGCACGCAGGCTGGACCCGTGTAGCGCGAGCATCAGGGCCGGCAGCCGGCGGGAGGCCTCCGCCAGCTCATCGAGGCCTCCGGCGCGTTCGATCGTCCGACGAACCCCGAACCAGGAGCGCGCCTGCCCGGCGAAGATGTCACGGTCCTCGACGACGCCGACGAGGCGACCCCGCTCGTTGACGACCGGCGCATGGCGGATCCCCCGGACGAGCATCTCGTAGAGGACCTCGCTGCCGAGCAGATCGGGTGCGACGGCGAACACCGGGGCGCTCGCCAGCTCGCCGATCGGGGTGTCGCCGGAGCGACCAGCGGCCACGACGCGTCCGCGGAGGTCGCGGTCGGTGAGGATGCCGAAGGTCCCGTCGGCGAAGGTGACGATCGTCGCACTCGCCCCCGCGTCGATCATCCTCTGAGCGGCCTCGCTGACGCTGGCGTCGGGGGGGCAGGTCACCGTGGCGGTGCGGATCAGCTCGGCCACCGGCTGGTGGGCCGGATCTCGGGCGCTCGGCGCCAGCTCGCCACTGCGCGCTCGGGCGAGCAGCGGTCGCGCCGTGGCGTCCGGGATCCGATAGCAGAGGGTGTCCTCGGCGGCGCGCGCCTCGAAGCCGGGCGGCAGCCCCGAGAGCATCGCGGCTTGGCCGAAGGCATCGCCGGGGCCGAGCAGGTCAAGCAGGCGCCCCTCGTGCACGACGTCCACAGCGCCGCTGTGCACCACGCGCAGGAAGGTGACCGGCCCGCCGTCCTCGCTGAGGATCGTGGCGCCTGCCGGGTAGAACTCGAGCGTCGCCTCCGTCGCGATCTCGCCGAGCTCCTCGGGTGCGAGCCGGTCGAACGGCGGGCGCTGCGCGAGGAAGCGCACGATCTCGCTCAGGCCATTGTCCAAGGCGAACGCTCGGCTCAGCCGATGGCCGTCCGCTTCGCCTTCGTCGGGTCATCGAAGGGAAGCGTGTGGGCGACGCCGGTTGTTTCGAGGCTGCCCCGGACCTGCAGCCGTGTTCCGTGTACCGCCTGCGGAAGGTCGAGACGGGCCAGCGCCATCGATCGTCCGGTGAGGCGCGAGTACATCGCACAAGTGATGACGCCGACCTGGCCTCCGTCGACGTGCAGCGTGTCGCCCTCGGCGCCGGCGCGATCGCCGTCGAGCAGCACGCCGTAGATCTTGAAGCGCTCTCGGTCCTTCAGGCGAGCGTGCTCCTCGGCGCCCCGGAAGCCCGTCTTCCCCGGCGAGACCGTGAAGTCGAGGCCGAGCTCCCAGAGGCTGTCCCCGGGCGCCTCGTCGGCGAACGGGTACATCTCGGAATTGTCGTAGGGGTAGAAGAGCAGGTAGCTCTCGACCCGTAGCCAGTCGAGCGTCGTGAACGCGCAGGGCACGATGCCAAGCGGAGCGCCGAGCTCGAGGATCGTGTCCCAGATCGCCCCGGCGTCCTGCGCCCGGCAGAAGATCTCGTAGCCGCGCTCGCCGGTGTATCCGGTACGCGAGAGCATCACGGGCCGGCCGAACAGCCGCGTCGCGACGTGGTGGAAATAGGGTAGGTCGCGAATTCCCGGAACGTGATCGGCGAGGAAAGCGACGGCAAGCGGGCCCTGCAGCGAGAGATCGTGCAGGTCGTCGTCGAAGAGCACTGCGACTTGACGGCCGGTCGCGTTGCGGGTCAACTGCTCATGACCGGTCCCGGCGCCGTGGACGACGAACCACGCATTGGGCCCGGTGCGATAGACGATGCAGTCGTCGGCGAACTTGCCCCGCTCGTCGAGCATCGTCGAGTAGACGCAGCGGCCCGGGTACAGCTTGCCGACGTCGCGGGTCACCGCCTCCTGGAGCAGCGCCTCGGCATGCGGGCCGACGTAGTGGACCTTCTTGAGCCCGGAGACGTCCATCAGTCCGGCGCGCGTGCGAATCGCTTCGTGGGCGTCGGCGAGGTCGGATGCGTAGGTCCACGGCGTCCCCATTCCGTTCCAATCCTCGAGCCGCGACCCGAGCGCGCGGTGGCGGTCGGCGAGGATCGAGGTACGCCAGGAGTGGGACATCGGTGGGCCTCACAGTCGTGTGGGTCAGCGGCGCGCGGTCGGTCAGCGGATATGCGATCACATCGCTGCCCGGGTGTGCTTCGACCGACGGGCCATGCAGCGGCGTCTCTTCTTGTCCATTCGGCACAGCGTGAACACCGCCGCTCCGGTCCATACTGGTGGCGAGCCAAGGACGCGAGCGGAGGACTGAACAGATGAGCGAGATGTCGGAGGCTCCGGTCATCGAGGGCGTGAGTCCACTTCACACCTCCACACCGCGTGACGGCGCGGCGGTGCTCCTATCGGGCGCGGTCGCGCATCTCGTCGTCGTGGCCGGCGACACCGCCGCGGCCGAGGGGCTGGCGCGCGCGTGGGTGGATGACGGGCGACGCGGCTCCTTCGAGCTGCTCCTCGACGGTGAGCCACCGGCGCTTCCCGATGACGTCGCCTGGCGGCGCACCGGCGACCGGGACGCGCTCGAGCGGTTGGTGCGCGAGCGGCTGCCCCGTGCCACGGTGGGACTGCGTCTCTACGTGATCGGTCCCGAGGGATTCGTTCGCCGTCTGGCTGTCGTTGCGGCCGCGGCCGGGCTCGACGACGACGAGGTCCTTGCGGAGGTTCGAGGCAGCCACGCGCGGCGCGTCTGGTGCGCGCACTGCAAGGCGGTGACCGAGCACGTGACCCGCGATCTCGTCGAGTGCGAGGGCTGTGGCCGGTCTCTGACCGTGTATCACCACTTCTCACGGCGGCTCGGCGCGTTCATGGGGTTCCAAGCCGACGCGGAGGTCGCTGGTGAGCTCCCGGAGGCGCACGAGCTGTGGTCGTGACGACGATTCCGGTCAGGGTCGAGGCGATCGAGGATCGCGCTCGCGACGTCCGCGCGCTGTGGCTCGTTCCCGACGGCGGGGGTCCGCTGCCTCCATTCTCGCCGGGCAGCCACGTCGTGGTGCACATCCCAGGCGAGCGCGTCCGTCGCAACCCCTACTCGCTCGCCTGCCCCCCGTGGAGCACCGAGGCTTACCGCATCGTCGTCCGTCGCATCGCCGACGGTGGCGGCGGTTCGCGTGCCCTGCACGACGCCGTCGGTGCCGGCGATCGGCTCGAGATCGAGCCACCTCGGAACCTCTTTGCGCCGGTAGGCGCGGCGAAACGCCACCTGCTGATCGCGGGCGGCATCGGCATCACGCCGTTCGTCTCCTACGCACACCAGCTGCGTGAGGCCGGCGTCCCGTTCGAGCTGCACTATGCGGTGCGCGACCGCGCCGCGGTCCCGTTGCTCGAGGAGCTCGAGCGGCTCTGCCCGAGCGCCGACAGCCTCACCGTGCATATCGGGGCCGACGGCTCGTCCCTGTTGGCCGCTCTCGAGCAGATCCTGGACCGCCAGCCGCTCGGGACGCACGTCTCGACGTGCGGCCCCCCGCCCATGATGGACGCCGTCGTCGGCGCGGCGCGCCGACACGGGTGGCCGCCATCGCGCCTGCACCTCGAGCGCTTCCAGCTCGATCTCGGGCCCGCCCAGCCGTTCGCGGTGCAGCTCGCCGGCAGCGGCCGCGACGTCCAGGTCGCCGCCGACGAGTCGCTCCTGGAGTCGCTGGAGCGCTGCGGCGTCGAGGTGCGGTACCTCTGCCGGCAAGGCGTCTGCGGCGAGTGCCGCACGAGCGTTCTCGCCGGCGTCCCCGACCACCGCGACGTCTACCTCACCGCGGCGGAGCGGGCGGCCAACACCGCCATGATGCCGTGCGTCTCGCGGTGCGTGTCGGGTCCGCTCGTCCTCGACCTCGCCTGATGGGAACTGACCGATGCCGAAGGCGCTGACCGGCCCGACGCTAGAGCGATTCCCGTTCCCGTTCGAGGCTGACCGCTACATGTACTCGGTCAACGTCGAGGAGGCCGAGCAGCCGCATTCCAACGGCGTCGGTGATTGGGGCCGGCACATCTACGACATCGACGAGCACTACCTCGTCGAGGTGGCCGAGCGGGCGCGGATCCTCGAGGCGGACCCCGCGCGTTGCCAGGTGCTCGGACACATGCGTCGGGCGGCCTGGGACGTGGTGGAGCACGCAACGACGGCGCTCGCTCGCGACTACCCGTCGCATTTCACGCTGCGGCGCGACCGCGACCGCTGCCTGTGGACGAACGGGCTGGCCGGCATCGAGCAGGCGTTCACGCTCGGCGACGACGCCTCGCTGCCACGGGAGCCGTTCGAGTGGATCACGCGTCAGCTGCAGGAGGACATCGAGTTGCTCGACCAGCGTAACGACGATCTGTTCTTCGACGCTGGGATCCTCACCTTCGGCGCGGACTGGTCCCTGGACTTCGACCTCGGCATGCGCTTCCTGGACGTCCACGGTCCCGTGCCGCGCGTGCACGAGATGGGCGTGCTCCCCCGCGCTCGCATGTTCCTCATGCGACTGCCGCCCGGGCGCCCCTACCGGCGCACGAACTGGACGATGACCGTCGACCGGCGGCTCGATACCGGCACCGAGGTCTATCCCGAGTGGGGGCCGGCGCGCGCGAGCCTGCGCTACGAGGAAATCGGCGAGCGGTTGCATCTGCGTGTCGAGGTGCAGCACTTCGTCCGGCTGCCGCGTTCGAACGCCATCATGTTCCCGATTCACACCTACCTGGCGTCCCTGGACCGTATCTGCGAGGTGCCGGCGTGGTCGCGGCGATTGGAGCGCGTGCTCGCACAGCTCCCCGACGATCTCGTCGATTACAAGGGACTGGCGCGTTACCGCGACATGGCCGTGGCCTGGCTGGCCGAGCGTAACGCCGGCCCGGCGGGCTAGAACGCCGGATCCCGCTCGGCGCGGGCGCGCACGAGCCGGTCGGCGAGCGCGTCGACGAGCGACCCGAACAGCTCGGCGCCACGCTGGGCACTGGCGCCACTCGGGGCGCCGACGACGCCACTCGCCGTCACCGCCGGCATCGGATAGAGCAGCAGCCGGTCCACGGTGCGATCCGGCTCGTCGATGGTCGCGTCGACCACCACCTCGTCGGGCTCGAGGTGCAGCACCATGCTCGTCTCGGCCTCGTTGGCATGGAAGTCTGGGGCGTCCTCTCGGTAACGCTGCGACAGCGGCACGGAGAGATCGAAGATGGACACGAACGCGGGCCGCAGGTCGGGCAACTCGTGGCGCAGCTGCAGCAGGGCGCTCTGGCAGGGCGGTCCGTTCGTGGCGTGACCGTTGACGATCATGAGCTTGCGAAAGCCGGACGCGTGCACCCACCGCCCGATCTCGACGAGGGCGGCGATCATCGTTGTCGGGTGCAGGCTGAGCGTTCCGGGCCAGTGCGTCGTGTGGCCGAGCGAGCAGCCATAGGGCAGCGCCGGCAGGACGATGTCCTCCGTGCGTCTCGCCGCCTCGACCGCGATCCGATCGGCCAGGA
Source organism: uncultured Solirubrobacterales bacterium (assembly GCA_963819075.1). Classification (GTDB taxonomy): domain Bacteria; phylum Actinomycetota; class Thermoleophilia; order Solirubrobacterales; family Solirubrobacteraceae; genus CAVQBJ01. The sequence goes on along the minus strand of CAWFUP010000004.1, from coordinate 336,466 downwards.
GCGTATCGGTGCCGGTCGCGAGGTGTGGCCCGTGCTGCTCGGTGGCGCCCACCGGCAAGACGGCGATCGCGCCCGCCACGGCGGCGCGTCCGACCGCCTCCATAGTGAGAGCCGACCAGCGCGGATTGTATGGACGAGTGGCCATATGAATCTCGAGCGGCCGCGACTATATTCGCCGCGCCGCCTCCCGGGTGGGTCGGGCGCACGGTACGAAATCGGCAACGGGAAGGAAGGTCTCTCAATGTCCGCGCTCACCGACTCGGCACCGTCATACACCGCCACCGATCTGGCGGCGATTCGCGAGCCGCTGCAGCAGTCCGGCGTGGAGTACGTAATGGCCACCTATGTCGACGGCCACGGCGTGGCGAAGTGCAAGGCCGTGCCGATCGATCACTTCGATCAGATGATGCACGGATCGGAGCTGTTCACGGGCGCCGCGCTCGACCTCCTCGGCCAGTCACCGGCAGACGACGAGCTGGCCGTGTTTCCGGACCCGGACGCCATCGTGCAGCTGCCCTGGCGTCGGAACGTCGCCTACGCGCCGGGGGATCTCTACTTACGCGGTGAGCCGTACCCGATGTGCTCGCGCACCGTGCTATCGCGGCAGATGGCGCGTGCGCGCGAGCGCGGCTATGTGCTCAACCTCGGCATGGAGGCGGAGTTCTACGTCGTCCGAATGGACGCCGACGGGCGCCCTGAGCCCTGGAACCCGCGCGACACGCTCGACAAGCCGTGCTACGACGCAATCGGGATGCTCGAGTCACTCGGCTTCCTGCACCAGATGGTCGGGTACATGAACGAGATGGGGTGGGACGTTCACTCCTTCGACCACGAGGACGGCAACGGGCAGTACGAGTTCGACTTCTCTTACACCGGCGCGATCGGCATGGCCGACCGCTTCACGCTGTTCCGCATGATGGCCAAGGAGGTCGCGCGCTCGCACGGTTACGAGGCAACGTTCATGCCCAAGCCGTGGGCGGACAAGACCGGCGGCGGAGCGCACTTCAACATGTCGCTCGCCTCCGTGGACACGGCCGAGAACCTGTTCGAGTGCAACGGCGACGACGCCTATGGATGTGGGCTCTCGCCGCTTGGCTATCGCTTCCTGGCCGGGGTCCTGCGTCACGCACCGGCGATCGTCGCCGTCACCTGCCCCACGGTGAACTCCTACAAGCGCCTCGTCAAGCAGGGATCGATGAGCGGGTCGACCTGGGCGCCCGTTTACGTCTCCTACGGGCGCAACAACCGCACGCACATGCTCCGTGTGCCGACGAAATCGCCGCGGGTCGAGTCACGCGCCGTCGACGCCTCGGTCAACGCCTACCTCGGTGCCGCGCTCGTGCTCGCCGCCGGACTGGAGGCGATCGACGACGAGCTCGACCCCGGGCCGCCGATCGACCTGGACATGTACGTCCAGACCGAGGAGCGGATCGCCGAGCTCGGCGCGAAGACGTTACCGCGCACGTTGCTGGAGGCCATCGAGGCGTTCGAGGCTGACCCGCTCACGCGCGACGTGTTCGGCGAGGACCTCCACCGGGCCTACATCGAGTTCAAGCGTGCGGAGTGGGACGACTATCACCACGCCATCTCCGAATGGGAGTGGCGTCGCTACCTGACGTTCTTCTGATTCCGGGCGCGCACCGAGGCGCGATGATGGCTCGCTCGTGAGAGCGCGAGTCACCCGAATCCCCGATTTCCTGACGCCATTGGCGATCCTCGCCGCGGCGTGCGCGCTCGTGGTCCCGTCGCGAGCGCTGTCGGATCGGTCAGACGTGCTCCTGGCGGGCCTCGTGCTGCTCACCGCGCTGGGCATTCCGGCCGGCGACCTCCTCGCGCTTCGCAACCGAACACGCGTCGTGATCGTGCTCTCGGTCGCGCCGTTCGTGGTGCTCGGCGTCGTCGGATGGCTCGTCGGTCGGCCGTTCGGTGCGGCGACGCAGGACGGGGTGCTGGCCACCGGGCTCTCCTCGAGCGAGATCGCCACGGTCGGGCTGGTGGCGCTCGCGGGCGCGGACGCCGCGCTGTGTCTGGGCGTCGTCACCGGGTCGCTCATCGTCTCCGCGGTCGCCGGGCCGCTCGCCGTCGCGCTCCTCGCCGGCGCGGCTACGCACGTCTCCGCGATCCACCTTCTCACCCGGTTCGCCGTCGTGGTGCTCGCGCCGCTGGCGCTCGGGATCCTCGTCCGCGCGATGCGTCCATCCGTGCAAAGGATCGATGGCGAGCTGGCGAGCGGGTCCACGCTCATCGTGGTTGCGCTCGTGTACGCCGCACTGAGCGGCGTGGGCACCGGGGGCGACATCGCAAGCGCGGTCGCGGCCAGCGCGATCTTCCTGCTCGCTTCGAGCGCGTTCGGCATGCTCTGGTGGCGGTCGGCGCCGGCCGCGAGCGGGGTTCCCGGAGCGTTCGCCATCTCCCTGCGCGACTTCGCCGTCGCCGCCGCTCTCGCGGTACAGTCCTTCGGCTCGGCGGCGGGAGCGGTCCCGGGGATTTACGGCGTGCTGATGCTCGTCCTCGGATCGATCGCCAGCGGCCGCATCCGCCGATCGCGGCGCGGCGCGCCGGCCCCAGCGATGGCTGCCGATCTTCTCGTCGCCGAACGCGGGAGATGACGCTACAGTCGAGTCCGGAGGGCGAACGTGCTCGGAGAGCCGACCCCAGACGCCACCTACATTTGGTCATCCCGGTCGCGTAGGCACGGGCTCGCGGCGGTGGCGACCTGCGGGGCGCTCGGGCTGCTCGTCGCGGGCTGTTCGGCCGGCATGGCACCGGCGGTCAACCATGCGGGCGCCGGCGCGCCGGCCACGGCGGCGGCGAGCAGCGTCCGCCTGTCGATCACGCCGGCCGGTGGCAGCATCGATTCCGCGCCGAACCGGGGAATCACGATCACGGCCGCGGGTGGCAAGATCACGAGCGCGACCGTCCGCACCGGGCGCGACCCGGTCGCGGGGGCGCTCAACGCCGCCGGCACGGTCTGGCGCAGCACCTGGGCGCTGAACGTCTCTCAGCGCTACAGCGTCATCGCGACCGCTGCTGGGGCATCGGGCCGGTCGGTCACCCGAACGAGCGCGTTCCGCACGTTCACGCCGGCCAACACGTTCTCGACGATGATCATCGAGGGCTACCAGCAGACCTACGGCATCGGGATGCCGATCATCCTGTACTTCAGCCGACCGATCACCAACCGGTCCGCGGTGGAGCGCTCGCTGCAGATCACGACTTCCAGGCCGGTGGTGGGCGCCTGGTACTGGGATACCCAGTGCGGCACGGCACCGGTGTGCCTGTATTTCCGCCCGCGCCGCTACTGGCCGACGCACACGCGCGTGAGCTTCACCGGCCACCTGAACGGGGTGGAGGCCGCTCCCGGGGTGTACGGGAGCCACACGCTGACCCAGACATTCACGATCGGCCGCTCGCTGATCGTCATCGCGAGCACGGCGCGCCACTCGATGAACGTCTACCGAGACGGGAGGCTGTTCGCGCATTGGCCGATCAGCACCGGACGGCCAGGGGACGACACCCCGAACGGGACCTACCTGACGATCGAGAAGGCAAATCCGGTCGACATGGTCGGCCCCGGCTACAACATCGAGGTGCCCCTGTCCGTGCGGTTCACCTGGAGCGGCGACTACCTGCACGACGCGTATTGGTCGGTCGGCGAGCAGGGCTTCACCAACGTCAGCCACGGGTGCGTGAACATGTCCCCCGCCGACGCTCAGATCTACTACAACATGGCCGTTCCAGGGGACCCGGTGACGATCACCGGAAGCCCGCGGGCCGGCGTCTGGGACAACGGCTGGACCCAGTGGTTCCTCTCCTGGCATGCGTACGAGCGGGGCAGCGCTCTACACGAGGCCGTCCTGGCCGGCCCGCACGGCAGCACCTTCATCAGCCTGTCGTCACCCCGGCGCTCCCCGCTCGCGGCGCGGCCGGTAGCGGCACCGCCGGCGACTCGATCACTCCGAGCTCGTCGAGCAGGTCCTCGTCGCTCAGATACGAGTGCGACTCGATGATGAGGCCGTTGCGGACGCTTGCGCTCATCAACCGGATCGTAGCTCCGTCTCCTCGGGCCGGCGAGCGGCGCCGCGGCTGCCGGCCGACCAAGGGCTACCGTCCAGTCGCCTGATGCAGGGCGCGGGCCAAACCCTGCAGCTCGTCGACCTGCCACTGCTGGAAGCTGTCGCTGGCCGGGGAGAGCGTCTCGGTGACGGTGGCGATCGGGATGCCGGCCGCGGTGGCGAGCGTGTTGACGCGCTGCACGTCGGGAGTGACGTTCTGGCTGTTGAACACCCACACCTCGATGGCACGGTTCTGCGCCTGGGCATCGACGGTTTGCTTGTCGGCGGCGCTGACGTCGGTTCCCTCGGCGATCGCTTTGGCAAAGCTGTAGGGCGTCAGCAGCGTCAGCCCGAGCGCCGTCCCGAGCGGCTGGAAGATGCTCTCGCTATAGCCGACGGGCACGCCAGCGTAGCGCTCGCGAATCTGCGCGATGAGCGCGTGGTACGCGGCCAGGCCGCTGGTCAGCAGTTGCCGCTGACGCGCCGCGAAGTAGGCGCGGTCAGCGGGATCGAGGCGTTCGTAGTCGGCGGAGATCGCGCCGATCACCTTCTCGACGTTCGCGGGCGAGTACCACTGGTGGGGGTTGTCGCCCTCCTGCAGCCCGAGCAGGTCGCCGACGTTCAGCGTGGCGCGCCCGGAAACCGGGTTGGCCGCGAGCAGACGCGAGGCCCAAGTGTCGTAGCCGATTCCGTTGACGATCGCCATCTGCGCGCCGGCCAGCGTGCGGGCATCCGACGCGGTCGGGTCGTAGCTGTGGGGGTCGGTGTCCGGATTGACGATGACGCTCGTCACGGTCGCCTTGTCCCCGGCCAGTTGCGTGGCGAGGCTGCCCCAGAAGTTCTCCGCGGCGACCACGTTCAGACGAGCCGAGCTTCCGCCCGTGGCGCCGGTTCCGCAGGCGGCGATGCTCGATGCCGCCACGGTGAGGGCGAGGGTGCGGCGAAGGCTGGTGATTCGGCGTGATCTGGACACGGGTGAGGGGCTCCGCTGGTCGGAGAACGGGTTGCGCCGCGTGATGAGACGGCGTCTCCCCTGCGGCCCGCCGGGATCATAACGAGATCCCGTCTTAGGTGAGACGACGTCTCGTTTAGGGTGGCGGCTCAGTCCTCCCGGTGTTCGCGGGCGACTCGCCCGTCAGTGGCTCTCTCGCCGGGGGCGTCGTGGCGAAGAGCCCCGCCGCAAGCGCTGCGAACAGAGCCCGGGGCGCGACCTGAGCGATCGACTCAGCCGGCCTTCGTCAGGCTCCCGGCCAGAACGATCTGACGGGCCTCGCAGCTCGGGTTGGTGCTCGAGCCGCTGATCAAGGTGAACTTCAGCCTCGAACCGTTCAGCGCGTACCTGTAGACACTGGCGATCGGGCAGCGAGACTGACCGCGCGCGGAGCGAACCGTGACCTTGGATCCACTGATCGAATAGCTCCCGTTGGTCGCCACGATCCCTCCCTTGGCCGCCGTGAAGACGCCACGGTTGAACGTGACGGTCCAGCTGCCCTTCACCAGACCACCGAGAGCATGGCTCGTGACCGTCGTCCGGTAGGTCCCGCTCAGTGTGGGGATTCCCCACGCGATCGACGACCCGGCCAACATGGCCACGACCGACACCGCAACTGCGAGTCGCCTCATCTGCTTGCCCCTTTCGGCTCGAATGGGACGCAGCCTACCCCGATCCCTGACGCCCAAACACGGCTGCGCATGCCGTCGGTCAGAACAACCCCCCGCTCAGGGGGTTGCGTCATCCCGCCCGCGAGGCCGGCGGATACAACGATTTCGTGACGACGCCGGGTGCTCCATCGCCCGAGGGCGCGGAGACGCTTGATACATTCGAGTTCGGTTGTACCGGTGGCTCGGATCTTCACGCGATCTTGACGGCGGTGCGCCATGATCGACCTTGGCCAGAACCTTGCCACAACGACCGGAGAAGACGTCAGACGTGAGCGATGAGCCCGGGACCGAGCCGGCGTCAATCGACGCCGAGGCCGGCACGAACACCCTGACGGTGATCGACAACCGCACCGGACGGCGCTTCGAGCTGGCGATCGAGGACGACGCGGTGGATGCCGTTGAGCTGCGCCAGATCGCGCCCCAGGACGGTGAAGGGTTGGCCTCCTACGATCCGGGGCTGACCAACACAGCGGCATGTCGCAGTGCCATCACGCATGTCGACGGTGAGGCCGGCGTCCTGCAGCACCGGGGCTATCGGATCGAGGCGCTGTGCGAGCACTCGAGCTTTCTCGAGCTCGCCTATCTGCTCATCCAGGGCAATCTCCCGAGCGCCGGCGAGCTGGAGCGATGGACGCACGAGATCAACACGCGCAACTTCGTGCACGAGAACGTGCGCGGTTTCTTCGGCGGCTTTCGCTACGACGCGCAGCCCGTGGCGATGCTGGCGGCGTCGGTCGGGGCTCTGTCGAGCTTCTACCCCGACGCCGGCGAGGTGCATGACGAGGCGGCGAGGGAGCGCCAGGTCGTAAGGCTGCTGGCGAAGATGCCGACCTTGGCCGCGTTCTCCTATCGCCACCTCATGGGCCAGCCCTACGTGTATCCCGACGACGAGCTGACGTATGCCGGGAACCTGCTGTCGATGATGTTCAAGATGACCGAGCTGAGCTACAAGCCCGACCCGCGGGTCGAGCGGATGCTCGACGTGCTGCTGATGCTGCACGCGGACCACGAGCAGAACGCGTCGACCACGGCAGTGCGAGCGGTCGGATCGAGCCACGTGAACCCCTACTCGGCCGTGGCCGCCGGCGTGGCCGCGCTGTCGGGCCCGATGCGCGGTGCCGCCGACGAAGCGGTGTTACAGATGCTCAGGCGGATCGGCACGGTGGCCAACGTGCCCGGCTTCCTGACGAGTGTCAAGGATGGCCACGAGCGGCTGATGGGGTTTGGGCATTGGGTCTATAAGACCTACGATCCCCGAGCGAGGATCCTGCGAGCGCAGCTCGACGCGCTGCAGGACGCGCGTCCGCAGAATCCGCTCGTCGACATCGCGGATGAGCTGGCCAAGCGAGCGCCCGAGGACGAGTACTTCGCGTCGCGCCGGCTGTACCCGAACATCGATCTGTATTCCGGCCTCGCCTACCAGGCGATCGGCATGCGAGCGCCGATGTTCCCGGTGATGTTCGCCCTCGCGCGCAGCGCCGGGTGGGTCGCGCAGTGGGTCGAGATGGTCAAGGACCCCGAGCAGGCGACGATGCGTCCCCGCCAGCTGTACAGCGGCGAGCTCGATCGCGATTACGTCCCGCTGGGTCAGCGAGGCTGAGGCCGGTCGAGGCTACGTCGCACAGCGGCTCCCAGCCCTCGGCCACGCTCCATACGAGCCGCGCGGCGACAGTCCGCCCGCCGGGGCGTGGCGCGCAGGCGTCATCACCCATTCCGGACGATGACCGGTGGGTCCGCATCACCGATGATGAGCAGCCTGATTGGAGGGGCCGCGGCGGCGAGCCATGGCCCGATGGACACCGCAACCTTTTCTCGAATCGCACGGCGGCATCGACACGCCCGCCGTGACGCGACCACGATCGTGCCAGAGGTGACCGTATGACCACTACCACCGCTCCCGCCCCCGTCCCGCACCTCAGCCGCACCGAGCGAGCCGCTCGCGGTAAGGCCGCCCGATCCGAGGTCCCCCGCTCGAGCCATGCCGCGTACGAGCCGGCGCCCAACCGCCCCGATCCGGTCGACCTGCTCGAGCAACAGGCGAAGACGCGAGTGCCCGAGCTCGTGCCCATCCGCTACGGCCGCATGCTCGTGTCGCCGTTCACGTTCTACCGCGGCGCGGCCATGATCATGGCCAGCGACCTGGCCGCCACCCCGCGCTCGGGGCTCACCGTCCAGTGCTGCGGTGACGCGCACCTGTCGAACTTCGGCGTCTTTGCCTCACCCGAGCGACGGATGGTGTTCGACATCAACGACTTCGACGAGACGCTGCCGGGCCCCTGGGAATGGGACGTCAAGCGCCTGGCGGTGAGCATGCTCATCGCCGCCCGCGACAACGGCTACCCCGTCCGCAAGCAGGAGCAGATCGTGCTCGCGACGGTCGCGGCGTACCGCACCGCGATGGCCGGCTTCGCGGCCATGAAGAACCTCGACGTCTGGTACGCGCACCTCGACGTCGAGTCGATCATCCAGGACCTCGGGTCCCAGGTGAAGCCGGCGATGCTCAAGCGCACCGAGAAGAACCTCGCCAAGGCACGCACGCGCGACAGCATGTCGGCCTTCTCCAAGCTCACCGAGGTGGTCGACGGCGAGGCGCGGATCGTGGCCCAGCCCCCATTGATCGTGCCGATGGACCAGCTCGCCGAGGGCCCCGACCGCGACGAGATGATCGAGGGTCTGCACGGGCTGTTGCGCGACTATCGCCGCACGCTGCAGCGCGACCGCCGCGTCCTGCTCGAGCAGTTCCGCATGGTCGACTTCGCGCGCAAGGTGGTCGGCGTCGGCAGCGTCGGCACGCGCGCCTGGATCGCGCTCATGCTCGGCCTCGACGGGAGCGACCCGCTGTTCCTGCAGCTCAAGGAGGCCCAGGCCTCGGTGTACGAGGCCTTCCTGGACCCGAGCGAGTTCGAGAACTGCGGCGAGCGCGTGGTCACCGGACAGCGGCTGATGCAGGCGTCCAGTGACATCTTCCTCGGTTGGGTGCACGTGGACGCCGGACTCGACGGAGTCGCCCGCGACTTCTACGGGCGCCAGCTGCGCGATTGGAAGGGCTCGGCCGAGATCGATCAGCTGGTTCCGAAAGGCGTGGCGATCTACGGAACGCTGTGCGGCTGGACGCTCGCCCGTGCGCACGCGCGCTCGGGCGACCGCATCGCGATCGCCGCCTACCTCGGCACCAGCGACGCGTTCGACCGCGCGATCGTCGAGTTCTCCCAGGCCTATGCCGAGCAGAACGACCGCGACTACTCCGAGCTCGCGGCGGCCGTGAAGTCCGGCCGGATCATCGCCGAGGAGGGGCTCTGAGCGGCAAAGCCGCCCGCGGCGCGGGCTTGTCGGCGATCACCCGATGCGGATGATGCAGGCGCCGCCCCGACGTGTGACCGTGTCCCGACGCGCCGGTGCGCGATCCCCACCCTCCGGACCCAAGCGAGGCCGCGCGATGAGCAAGCGTTTTCAGGGCGTCATCAACGTCGACATCCGCGACTCGGTTCCGGACTGGGCGCCGTTCGAGGCCCCGAAGGCCCCCGACGGGGCACCGAACGTCCTCTACATCGTGCTCGACGACGTGGGCTTCTCGGTCATGAGCAGCTACGGCGGGCCGGTGCCGACGCCGAACATCGATCGCATCGTCGCCGATGGGCTGCGCTACACCCAGTTCCACACGACGGCGCTGTGCTCGCCGACCCGTTCGTGCCTGTTGACCGGGCGCAACCACACGCGCAACAGCATGGCCTGCATCACCGAGGCGGCGATCGGCTTCCCGAACGCGAGCGGGGTCATCCCGCCGGAGAACGGCCAGATCCAGGAGATCCTCGGCGCGGCCGGCTGGAACACGTACATGGTCGGCAAGTGGCATCTCTGCCCCGACGCCGAGATGAACCTCGCGTCATCGAGGCGCAACTGGCCGACCGGCCGCGGCTTCGAGCGCTTCTACGGATTCCTCGGCGCCGAGACCAACCAGTGGTATCCGGATCTCGTCTACGACAGCCACCCCGTCGACCCGCCGCGCTCGCCGCAGGACGGCTACCACCTGAGCGAGGACATCACCGACAGGTCGCTCGAGTTCATCAAGGACGCCAAGGTCATCGCGCCCGAGAAGCCATTCTTCCTGTACTACGCGCCCGGTGCCTGCCACGCACCCCATCACGCCCCCAAGCAGTGGATCGACAAGTTCAAGGGCCGGTTCGACATCGGATACGAGGCGCTTCGCGAACAGACCCTGGCCCGGCAGAAGGAATTGGGCATCGTGCCGCCGGACACCGAGCTGCCGCCGATCAACCCGATCGGCACACCCGAGACCCGCACGGGGCCGGAGGGGCTGGCGTTCCCGGCGCTCGACGTCACCCGACCGTGGGACTCGCTCCCGCCCGAGGAGCAGCGCCTGTTCAGTCGCATGGCCGAGGTGTACGCCGGCTTCATGGCTCACGCCGACGACCAGATCGGGCGCCTGCTCGATTACCTCGACGAGACCGGCCAGCGCGAGAACACGCTCATCCTGCTCGTCTCCGACAACGGAGCGAGCGGCGAGGGCGGGCCCGACGGCTCGGTGAACGAGAACAAGTTCGCCAACGGCATCCCGGACTCGATCGAGGAGAACCTGGCGCTGCTCGACGAACTCGGCGGGACCAAGACCTACAACCACTACCCCAACGGTTGGGCGATGGCCTTCAACACGCCGTTCAAGATGTGGAAGCGCTACGAGTTCAACGGCGGGACCTCGGACCCGTGCATCGTGTCGTGGCCGAAGGGCATCAAGGCTCGCGGTGAGATCCGAGAGCAGTACCACCATGCGATCGATCTCGTGCCGACGATCCTCGACGCCGCCGGCATCGAGGCGCCGGAGGTGATCGGCGGGCACGTGCAGAGCGACTTCGACGGCGTCAGCATGCGCTACAGCTTCGACGCGGCGACGATGCCGAGCGCACGCTCCACGCAGTTCTTCTGCATGCTCGGGTCACGGGGGATCTGGCACGACGGCTGGAAGGCGGTCACCACGCACCCGACGCTCAGCGGCTGGGGGCACTTCGGCCAGGACACGTGGGAGCTCTACCGCACCGACGTCGACCGGTCCGAGCTGCACGACCTCGCCGCCGAGGAGCCCGAGCGGCTGCAGGAGCTGATCGCGCTGTGGTACGCCGAGGCCGGGGCCAACGGCGCCTTCCCGCTCGACGACCGGGCGCCGCTGGAGATCATTCTCACGCCACGCCCCCTTCTCAGTCCGCCGCGCAACCGCTACGTCTACTACCCGGGCGTGGCCGAGGTGCCCGAATCCCAGGCGGTCAACATCCGCAACCGCTCCTACGCCATCGGAGCGCTCGTCGACATCCCCGGGCCGGGCGCGGCGGGCGTGCTGTTCGCGCACGGCTCTCGCTTCGGCGGACACGCGCTCTACGTGAAGGACAACCGGCTCCACTACGTCTACAACTTCGTCGGCAGCCTCGAGCAGAAGGTCGTCGCCGACGCCGATCTACCGACCGGAGAGAACCTGATCCTGTCCGCCGCCTTCGAGAAGGACGGCGAGGATCCGCCGGGCGTGGCGACCGGGATGCTGACGCTCTACCACGGCGACGAGAAGGTCGGCGAGGGACGCATCCGAACCCAGCCGGGCAAATTCACGCTCGCCGGCGAGGGCCTGTGCGTCGGGCGCGACAGCGGCGAGCCGGTCACCGACGACTACCCGGGCGCTCACCCGCACACCTTCAAGCGCGGCAGACTGAACCGCGTCGTGATCGACGTGAGCGGCGAGCCCTATGTCGACATGGAGCGCGAAGCGGTCGCCATGCTCGCCCGCGAATGACCTCGCCGCGGGCGCCGACTGCGTTTCATCTGCTCGCCAAGCCGACGGGGGCCCAGTGCAACCTGGACTGCGACTACTGCTTCTTCCTGTCCAAGGAGATGCTCTACCCGGACAGCCGCTTTCGGATGTCCGACGAGCAGCTGCACGCCTATCTGCGCCAGCTCATCGAGGCGCATGCGCAGGTGCCGGAGGTGACGATCGCCTGGCAGGGCGGCGAGCCGACGCTGATGGGCCTGGACTTCTTTCGCCGCTCGGTCGACATCGTCCAGCGATACCTCAGGCCGGGTCAGCGGGCTGTGCACACGATCCAGACCAATGGGACATTGATCGACGCCGAGTGGGCCGCGTTCTTCAAGGAGCACGACTATCTCGTCGGCATCTCGATCGATGGGCCGCGGGAGATCCACGACAGCTACCGGCTGACGAAGGGCGGGCGGGGCAGCTTCGACAAGGTGATGCGCGGCCTTGGACATCTGCGCGAGGCGGGAGTCGAGTTCAACGCGTTGACGGCGCTGCACGCGGCCAACGCGCGGCGCGGCGCGGAGGTCTACCGCTTCCTGCGCGACGACTGTGGCGCGCGCTACATGCAGTTCATCCCGATCATCGAGCGTGTCGCGGAGGCCGCGCTCGACGGTACGGTGCCTTGGTCGTCATGGCGCGACCGGCCGCTGTACGAGCAGAGCGGCGAGTTCGTCACCGGGCGCTCGATCAGCGGCGAGCAGTACGGGCGCTTCCTGATCGACGTATTCGAGGAATGGGTGCGCCGTGACGTCGGAGACGTCTACGTCCAGATGTTCGACGTCGCGCTGGCCAATTGGTACGGCGAGCCACCGAGCCTGTGCGTGCACTCGGAGACCTGCGGGCTCGCGCTCGCGCTCGAGCACAACGGCGACCTCTACTCCTGCGATCATTTCGTCGAGCCCGAGCACAAGCTTGGGAACATCGCCGACAGCCCGATGATCGAGCTCGTGGCCTCGCCGCGTCAGCAGGCCTTCGCAACCGCAAAGCGCGACACGCTGCCTCGGCAGTGCCTGGATTGCGACGTGCGCTTCGCCTGCCACGGCGGCTGCCCCAAGGATCGGTTCATCCACACCGACGGCGGAGAACCGGGGCTCAACTACCTCTGTGACGGCTACCTTGCCTTCTTCCACCACATCGACCAGCCGATGCGGACGATGTGCAGCTTGCTCCGGCAGGACCGCGCTCCGGCAGAGATCGTCCGGATGTACGCCGCCGCTGACGTGAAGCGGGGCCGCAACGACCCGTGCACCTGCGGCAGCGAGCGAAAGTGGAAGCAGTGCCACGGCAACGCGCGCGCGCAGGTTGAGACCGTGTGAAACGCTTTGGGTCATAAGGCCACGGCGGCTAGACTCGCGCGCTCATGATTGGGGCGCGCGTCCGGCAGCGCAGTCACGCCACGCGGATCGCGCTCGGGGTCGCGCTCATCGCGGCATTCGTGCTCTACGCCGCTCCGGCGCGCGCGGGCGCCCTGGCCCCACCCGATTACTACGGCGCCAACGTCCAGCCGATCTTCGAGAAGGGGTTCGTGCCGCCGAGTAGGTGGAACGCACTCATCGCCGACATGAGCCCCGACGACCTGAGCGTTGCGCGCATGGACGCCGCGTGGGCGTGGGTCGAGCCGCACGCTCCCGTCAATGGCGTGCACACCTACGACTGGAATCCTGCGAAGGCTCCGACCCACTCGATGGACAACCTCGTGTCCCTGTTCGCGGCCAACGGCGTGCGCATGCTGGCGGTGCCCGCCATCGCTCCCGGGTGGGCCGGCAGCAGCAGCGCGTCCATGGTGCCGTCCCATTACGCCGACTACGTCGCCTACGTGCGGGCCCTGGCCGCCCGCTACGGCGCCGGCGGGACATTCTGGTCGCAGCACCCGGCGCTGCCGTACCTGCCGGTGCAGCAGTTCGAGATCTGGACCGAGGCGAACTCGACGAACTTCTGGACGCGCGGGCCCGATCCCATCGAGTACGTCAAGGTTCTCAAGCCGCTCTACGCCGCGGTGCACGCCGTCGACCCGAGCGCCACGGTATTGGCCAGCATCGGCTGGCAGAACGCGTCGGGCTACGTGAGCGAGCTGTACCGCGACGGCGTGAAGGGCTCGATCGACGGCCTCGCCTTCCACCCCTACGCGCCGGACGTCCCGTCGACGATCGGGCTCGTGCAGCAGATGCGCGCGACGCTGGTCGCGGCGGGGGACCCCGGCCTGCCGATCTACGACACCGAGATGGGGGAGCCGGCCGCGCCCGAGAGCATCGCCGATGGCGCGCGCGCGGCGATGCAGTCGCTCGCCGGCGATGCCCTCGCGCACAGCGACTGCAATGTGCAGGACTTCGACGTGTATGCCCTGACCGGTAGCGACACCGGTCTGGAGCCGATCAACGAGGGCTACATGGGGATCCTCAACGACGTCACGGGCGCCCCGACCCTCACCGGGCAGGCGCTCATTGCCGCCTCGCGGCGATGGCAGGCGAATCCGGTCGGCGGGATCGTGCTGTGCGGAAGCGCCAGGACGCCCTACAACGACCTGCTCCCCCTGGGCCTGAAGCTGACTCACACCAGTCCGACATGCGTAAGCGCCACGATCACGTACTACGGCGATCCACTGCAGTCGGCGCAGATCATCCTGCGAACGATCGATGGCCGCGTCGACCCCGCCGGCACCACTCCGGCCGGCACGACCGCGATGTGCCTGCAGAACGGGCCGGCGATCACGAGCTTCACCGTGTACGCCGAGATCTCCAATCCGGTGAACACCGCGTCGTTCACCAGTCCCGACATCGCCCAATCGGCCACGTACACCTGCCCGGTGAGCATCGTCGCGCCGACCGCTCCCTGCCCGGAGACCAGGCCGGCGCCGCGCAACCCGATCACGACGATCAGCACCACGACGACGAGCAGCCGCACGACGAGCACCATCACGACCACGCGCACGGCGACCACCGCCACGAGCGTGACGACCACGGCCCCGACGCCGACGACGACGGCCACGACGAGCACCACACGAACGCCCACGACGGCGACGAGCACCACACGAACGGGCACGACGTCGACGAGCATCACGCCGACGACGACCACCACGACGACCACGGTCCCCGCGAGCAGCGCAACCGGCGCCTCGACGACGAGCACGACGGCCACGACCGCGTCCGTCGCTCCCAAGCAGAGCGCGTCGACGACCACGGGCAGCGCGACCACCACTACCACCGCTACGACCACCACGTCGACGTCGGGCGCGAGCCCCACGACCGCCAGTGGCTCCGCGCCCGCCATGGCGCTCGCGACCGCCCCCGGCCCGCCCCTCGGCTTCGTCTGGATGAAGGGCTGCGGGATCACACTCAGAATCGCCGCCGTCGGGCGCAAGCACACGCGCATCGGCGCGCGTCTGACGTGTCACGGGAGCAGACAGCCGGGCGCTCGCGCACTGCTCGCACTCGTCCGTCGCGGCCGCCACTACGTGTCGCTGTACGCCGCCTTCCGGCTGACGGCCGGTCACTGGCACACGGTGACGCTGCCCTTCACGTCGCGGCCCGGTGATCGCATCACCGTGCGCGTCGGGGCCGATCCCACCACCGGGCTGCCGGGTGTCAGCTCGGCCCTTCTCGTCGGGGCCGCGACGTCACACAAGGCTCACCGCAAGTAGTAGGCTCGCGCGCGACCGATGACGGGGCCGGTCAACAAGAACCTCGTGCTTACCGCGATGGTCTTTGCGGTCGCGATGACGTTCATCGACCAGACGATCGTCGCCATCGCGATCCCGAAGATCCAGAGCGAGCTCTCGCTGTCCGCGACGGCCTCGCAGTGGGTGATCAACGGCTACCTGCTTGCGCTGTCCGCGCTGTTCGCGTTTGGTGGCAAGATCGGAGACGTATTCGGGCGCCGGCGGATGGTCGTCATCGGGGTCGTCGGGTTCGCGGTCGCGTCGGCCTGTTGTGGCCTGACGCCGAAGGGGTCCGCGGCCGCCGCGTGGATCATCAGCTTCCGTGTCGTTCAGGGTGCGACCGCGGCGATCATGCTGCCTCCCGCCGTCGCCATCGTCGTCGCGACCTTCCCGCTGCGCGAGCGCGGGCGGGCGATGGCCATCTTCTTCGGCGTCACGGGCGGATTGACCGCCATCGGTCCGATCGCTGGCGGGTTCCTCACGCAGTGGACGTGGCGGGCGATCTTCTGGGTGAACATTCCCGTCGCCATCGTCGCGCTCGTCCTCATCTGGGTCTCGCGCCCCGACAACGAGACCCATCCGACGGAGCTCGACTACCGCGGGACGGCGCTCATCGTCGGCGGCATGGGTCTCACGGTGCTCGGACTGCAGCAGGCCAGCGTATGGGGCTGGAGCAGCGTCGCGACCTGGGGTTGCATCGTCGTCGGCCTCGGGTCGATCGCCGCCTTTGCGCGCTTCGAGCTTCGCACCGGGGAGCCGCTCCTGCGCCTGCAGATCTTCCGCGACCGCGCCTTCGTCACCGAGAACGCCGTGCTCGCGCTGATGTCGGTGGTGTTCGTCCCGTTCTTCTTCTTCGCGAGCGTGTACGCGCAGACGTCGCTCGGCGAGAGCTCTTCGAAGGCCGGCGAGTATCTCCTGTACTTCTTCATCGGCTTCGTGGTGGCCGCGCAGATCGGCGGGCGAATCCTCGACCGCCGCGGAGCGCGACTGGCGGTCGTCGGCGGTGGCGCGCTCGCCGCCGTCGGCTTCTACCTGCTGGCCGGAAAGCTCACCGACCTCTCGCTCGGCGCGCAGGAGGTCGACATCATCCTCGCCGGCGCCGGGATGGGCCTGATCCTCGGTCCGGCGAGCACGGACGCCGTGAACCGGGCGCCGAGCACGAGTTACAGCGAGG
The DNA here is from genome assembly GCA_963819075.1 of uncultured Solirubrobacterales bacterium. Taxonomy (GTDB): domain Bacteria; phylum Actinomycetota; class Thermoleophilia; order Solirubrobacterales; family Solirubrobacteraceae; genus CAVQBJ01. The sequence goes on along the minus strand of CAWFUP010000004.1, from coordinate 320,105 downwards.
TGACCGGCATCACCCAGACGGCCCGGAACTTCGGCGCGAGCGTCGGCCTGGCGGTGCTCGGCACGATCCTCATCGATAACAATAAGACGAACGTCACGCACGCCCTCACTCGAGGCGGGGTTCCGGCCGGCCAGGCGGCACGGATCGCCGACTCCTTCGGGTCGAGCTCGTCGGGCTCCGGTGGCGGTGCCGGGCACTCGACGGCTCTCGTGCACAGCGTCCACGTCGCGACCGCGCAGTCGATGCAGACCGTCTTCTACGCGATGGCCGGCGTGATGGCGGCCACGTTCCTCGTGGCCTTCCTGCGCCTCCCGCGCGGCCGGGTCCCCTCGCCGGCCGAGGTCGCCGACAACCGGGAGTCGGAGCCGGCCGGCGCGGGCGCCTCGCTTTAAAGAAAGGCTCACACGGACCGCGGCGGTACGCGATACTGCGCATGTGTCAGCGCTCGTTGATGAGACACGCGTACGCCTGCTCCTCGAGCGCGTCGATGTCGATCGCCTGGTGGATGGCGTGCTCGACAGCTTCTTCGAGCGCGAGGAGTTCCGAGTCTCGCGTCCTCCCCGCGACGAGATGCGTCCCTTCGTCCGCTGGAACCTCGACCTCGTGATGCGGTGGGTCGTCGAGGGTCACCCTCCGACCGAGTCCGAGCTCGATCGGATCCGCGACCTCGCGCGTGCCCTCGGCGCCACCGGGATGCCGCTCGACACGGTGCCGGCGAACTACCGTCGTGGTGCGCGCTACGCGTGGCAGGCCGTCATCGGCCTGGCCGGTGACGACGACCGCGATACCGTCGTCGCCGGCGCCGAAATGCTGTTCGAGTACGTCGACCGGATCACGAGCGTCTTCGCCGCCGCGTACGAGGAGGGTGCGAACGCGACGCCCGCGTCGCAACAGCAGAAGGCCGCTCAGGCGCTGCTCGAGCGCCTGAGCGACGGCGCCGATCTGATCGCCGAGGATCACGAGCTCGCCGAATCGCTCGGCTGCGATCTCGCCTCGCTGCGGTCGGCGTTCGTCGTTCGCTCGCGACGCCGCTCCGCGCAGCAGCACGGCGCGCTCGCCCAGCGTCTGCGGGCTCGTGGCATCCTGGCCGTCGCACAGGGCCGACGCATCGTCGGGCTCGCGGCGGGTGAGGTCGGCTGGGATCAGCTCGAGCTCGGTGCCGACGCGATCGTCGCCCAGGGCGAGGTGCCGGTTGGATCGTTGGCCCGCGATGTCCTCGAGGAGCTGCGACTCGTCGTTGAGATCGCCAGCGAGCATCGTCGCGCGGGCGTCCTGTCCGCGGCGGACTTCCCCCTGGAGCTCCTGCTCCGCCGATCGCCGGCCGTCGCCTCGCGCATTCACGCGCAGGTGTACGGCCCGCTCTCCGACGAGCTCGCGCACACGCTCGACGTGCTCGTCGAGCACGAGTTCGACCGGGGACGGGCCGCCGCCGCGCTGCCGGTTCACCGCAACACGATGCACAACCGCCTCGTCCGCATCGCCGAGCTCACGGGCGCCGACGTTGACGGCGTGCTCGGCCGACCGCTCGTCACGCTCGCGTGGCTGCAGCGTCGCTCGGTGCGCCGGGCGAGCCGCGCGACGTCGCCCGCGGTGGAGACCGAAGAAGCCCTCAACGGGGCGGACGATCCTTCCGGCCGCATCCTGGCTGCGAACGCGCCGCGGCGCTGACCTGAGCCGACGTCCGTCGCGGCGAGCGCTTGCCGGCGACACGAGGCCGCACCGCAGCGGCCGTCGCGTGCGCCTATGCATCGAGCACAGTCGCCGTTTCGAAGACTGGTCGCGTGACCCTTTCCATGCGTTGGCGCGACTGCGAGGTTCCGACGCAAGCGGCGCCGTGCGGCGCCGTCAATGGGCGGCTTGTGGCCGCCGCACCCCGAGGAGGAGGAACCGATGCAGTCACGTGCGCGGGTCGAACGGCTCTCGTTGATGGTCATGCTCACGCTCGGTTTCGTCGCGTTGCTGGCGACCCTGCCGCGCGTGGCGCTCGCCCAGGCGCCGGGCTACCAGGAGGTCGCGATCAACTCGTCGTCCCCCGACGCGTCGCTGGTGAGCGAGAGCTATGTCAGCCTGTCCGCGCCGCTGCCGGTGGACGTCGGTCCGCACCCGGCGGCTTGCGATCGCATCGGATACCTGCGCTACCGCGCGGCGGGTGGGCCGACCAACCCGGCTGATGCGGACGCGATCTTCGTCGCGCAGCCCGGCATCCTCGAGGGTGCGGGCGCGTTCGACCAGGTTGCGCGTAACACGATCATCGACGCGGAGCAGGCCGGCTATCACGTCGAGTTCTGGGCGATCAACCGTCGCTCGAACTGCCTCGTGGACCCGACCGGGATCGAGGCCGGGATCGCCGCGCACAACCCGCAGGTCGCCTTCAACTACTACTACGGCGGTAGCTCGATCAACGGACAGAAGTTCGGGGGCTTCGTGAGTGAGCAGTCCGCGAACTGGCTCCAGCACGTCGGGCTGGCCCAGACCGTCCAGGACGAGTACACGGTGATCAGCCAGCTGCCCTCGTCGGTGCGCCAGCACAAGGTGCTCTGCGGCGGACACTCGCTCGGCGGAATCATCACCGGCGTGTTCGCGAACTGGGATTTCTCGGGCGCCGGCGATCCGGCGCAGGCCGGCTACCACCAGTGCGCCGGATACTTCGCATTGGAGACGCGGTTCTCGCTGAGCTCGGGCATGTCGGCTCTGACCGGCCCGGAAAGTGGCTTGCTCAACGGTGTCCTCGGCGCGGTCAGCAACGCCGCCCCGTACATCAGCGTCCCGCCCGCCACGCCGGAGACGGAGTACGACGCGGCGATCCTCGGGATGGCCTCCTACTGGTCGCCCAATGCGCGCAGCGCTCTGCTGGCGCAGTTCCCGAGCGACTCCAACACCAACGCCACCTATGACATCCTGCTCGCCGACAGCTGGCTCGACCTCATACTCGGCCGGCCGAACGCCCGCACGGTCAACGCGACCAACCAGGCGGTGGTCGGCGAGGTCTTCAGCGACGACACCCAGCCGTTCGGCTTCCTGCGCGCGAGCCTCGGCGCGCCGACCGGGGGTCCGCTCGTCGAGAAGAACTTCCCGGTGCCCTACGACTCGCCGCCGAGCGCCGGCGGACTGCTCGGGGGCCAGGCGCAGGTATCGATCGCACCGTCGGCAGCGACGGCATCCGGGCCGCTGTACAGCTGGCTCAACTACAACCAGATCACGGGGCCGATGACGCTTTCGGCGAACCCGGCCGTGCCCTTCGCGACGCCGACGAGCGAGGTCAGCGACGTCTCGCAATTCTCGCGCACGCTCTTCGAGGCCGCGCCGGCGATGTTCACCGAGTTCTACTTCCCGACGCAGCTGGCGGAGGACTCGATCATCGTCGGCTCCGGGGATCGCGCGGGGACGCTGTCCAACCTGCGCTACAGCAACGGGATCACCCAGCATCCCGCGGTGTACGTCGACGGCGGCCAGGGGCTCGCGCCGATCCTCGACCCGACCGGCAGCAACATCCCGAGCGGCCCGGCGCCGCAGTACCACGTCACGGCACCGGGCTACAACCACCTCGATGTGCTCACGGCGGCTCGCCAGCAGAACAACGGGCAGCCCGAGCTCTCGAGCAGCACGCTCGCGGGCTGGATGGAGCAGGTCGTCGGTCCGCCGGCCGGGTGAGTCTCGCCGCGTGACACGCGAGACCTCGTTCGGGGCCCGGACCCATGACCGGGCCCCGACGAGGTGTCTCTGACGCTCAGGACGTCTTGCGCTCCGGGCGGCCCCGGCGTGGCGGCGATCGTCGGCCAACGGGGGGTGACCGACGTTTCTTCAGATAGTCCGAAGCGGTGCGTATCCGGTTGCGTCAGGTAGCGGTCCTGGGGGCGGGTCAGGGCCGTCTGTCGGCTCGTTCGGGTGGCCGATTCGCCGGGGGTGCACGTCCTTTCCGTGAGATATTCATAGAAACGACGTGCACCCCCGAATGCGGCAGCGCTACCGGAGCCAACCGGATACGCACGGTTCGAAGAAAGATCGGTCACGTCGGGCCGACGCGCGCGGCGCTCGACGACACCGACGCCCGCCGCGCCGAGCGGCTGGCCCCGTCTCCCGCCGGCTGAGCGCGGACCGGCCCGTTCGGCGTCCGGTCTCCGCGCTCGGCGACCGTCGGGAGGCATGTTGCGATTCGCGTCGAATGAAACGCGGTGTCTCGCAGGCGACCTGCGTGGTCGGCGAGCGACGGCTAGTGGGGGAGATCCCTGTTGCGTGAGGAACCGCTCGACGGCGACATCGCGGCAATTGCCACGAGGACGGCTATGCTGACCGAGCGCGGTGACGCCATCGTGCATCACCCCGACCCCGATACCCCGATCGCTCCGCTCAAGGCGGTTGTCGCCGCGGACGATGAGGGAGAGACGCTGCCGAGCACCGCCGCTCGCGCACGGACCCCGAAGCAATGGGCGCACGACGCCCTAAACAGGAGAAGAGGATCCACATGCACAACATCATCCAGGCCAGGCGGCTTTCGGCTGCCCTCGCGGTCACCGCGGTTGCGGCCTCCGGGTTCGCCGCCTCGCCGGCGATGGCGGCCAAGACGCTCAGCAACAAGGCGCTGACGCGCGACGTGACCAAGATCGACAAGACGATCGCCGCGGCGGGGGTGACGCTGACGAAGTCGGCGAAGAACCTCCAGGCTCAGATCAACACGCTCACCACGGGCCTTGGCTCGACGAACGCGAACCTGTCGACGACGCAGGCCGCGCTCACCTCGTTGCAGGGCACGGTCAATTCGCTGTCGAGTGCGTTCGCGAGCGGCAGCGCGACGGTCACGGCGGCGCTGAAGACCATCAACACGACGCTGACCGACCCGAACACCGGCCTGGTTGGGCTCAACACCGCGCGGCCACGGTTCGTCGCGCTGACGATCCCCACCTCGGGTCCAAACGCGGGCCAGTTCACCATCGCGGCGAACTCGAGCACCCCGGAGCATGCGGTCTCGATCGTCAGCCAGAGCACCAATAACGTCATCCTCGACTTCGGCGAGGACGTCTCCCAGCGCGTGTTCCTGGTCAACGGCATCGCCGGGGCCAACGGCATCGGCCAGGCGGTCGACTGCGCCGTCGCGGCCGCGGCCACGCCATCGTCGCCGTGCTTCGGCACCGACTCCAACCCGAACCACGTCCTCGTGACCACCGAGGACGCCCTGACGACGGGAACCCTGGCGGTTGCTGTGCCCGTCACCGTGGTGGCGCTCTCCGGCTAAGCGCCTGAAGCATGCGTCGAGGGCGGCCCGATCGGGCCGCCCTCGAACGCGAAGGGCCCACGGTCGGGCGCGCCCCCGGCTCAGCGCCGTCGCCGCTGGAACGCGCCGACGCCGAGGATGAGCACGGCGATGACCGCGTAGCGCGCGATGCGCACGACGATGAGCGTCCGACCGCTGGCGTGGAAGGCCAGCGCCGCGACGAGCACGACGGCCAGTAAGGCCAGCCGCACGTACAGGAACTGCCGACCGCCGCCGCGACGGTACATCGCTACGCTGGCGCGCTCGCCACGGCGAGCACCAAGGCGTTCCCGGCCGGATCGCGCACGACCGGGCCGCCCGGACCGTCCGCGGGCGCCTGGCCGCTGCGGGCCACGCGCTCGAGCACGCGCTCGCGCTCGGCCGCGTCGGGCAGCACGATCGTGGCCTGGCGCAGCGCCGCCGTCCCGGCCGGCGGGGGGGAGGCGCCGGCGCTCTCCCACGTGTTGGCGCCGAGATGGTGGTGATAGCCACCGGCGCTCAGGAAGACCGCCTGCTCACCGAGCCTGGCCATCTCGGCGAAGCCGATGACGTCGCGGTAGAACGCGACGGTGTCGGAGATGCGGGCCACCTTGAGGTGGACGTGTCCCATCACCGTTCCCGGGGCGATCGCCTCGAAGATGTCGGTGCCGGGATCGTCGAGCTCGCCGAGGAGGCTCTCGACGTCGAGCGGCAGCGTGGTCATGCGCGCGGCCACCTGTCCCTCCCAGTGGGCGCGCGGACGGTCCCAGTAGATCTCGATCCCGTGGCCGTCGGGGTCGCTCAGGTACAGCGCCTCGCTGACGAAGTGGTCGGACAGCCCGACGAGCGGGACCCGCTCGCGCGCGGCGTGGGCCAGCCAGCGAGCGAGGTCGACCCGCTCGGGCACGAGCAGCGCGAAGTGGTACAGCCCCGTGTGGCGCGGGGCCGGGCGCGCGCCGCGCTCCTCGACGAGGACGAGCAGCTCGCGCCCCTCGACGCCGAGTGACGCCGCGTCGTCGTCGTGCCCCAGGACGGCCAGGCCGATCGCCTTCTCGTAGTAGGCGAGCGAGCGCGGCAGGTCGGCGACCGTGAGGTGCACCGCCCCGACGGCCGTGGCCGGCGAGACCACCGCCTGCGCCGGCGCGCCGGTGAGCTCGAGCTCCTCGGGGTCGCGCAGGGCGTTCTCGCCGCTCATCGGTTCATCGTACTCCGGGGCACCGGCCGGTTCTCGCCGCCGGGTCAGGCCGGCGGCGCGGCGCGGCGCAGCTCGACGACGATCGACTTCGACGCCGGCGTGTTGGAGACCTCGGCCACGCTGTCGAGGGACACGAGCACGTTCGCCTCGGGGAAGTAGGTGGCCGCGCACCCGCGCGCCGTCGGGTAGGCCACGACGCGGAAGCGCGGCGCGCGGCGCTCCACCCCGTCGGAGGACTCGCTGACGAGGTCCACGGTGTCGCCGTCGCTCAGGCCGAGCTCGTGCAGGTCGCTCGGGTTGACCATCACGACGCGGCGCCCGGCGCGGATGCCGCGGTAGCGGTCGTTGAGCGCGTAGATCGTCGTGTTGTACTGGTCGTGCGAGCGGACGGTCTGCAGCAGCAGCCGGCCCGCGGGCACGGCCACGCTGTGGAGCGCGTTGACCGTGAAGTGCGCGCGCCCGGTGTCGGTCGGGAATCGCCGCTCGTCGCGCGGGGGGTGCGGCAGGGCAAAGCCCCCGGGGCGCGCAAGCCGGACGTTGAAGCGCTCGAAGCCCGGGATGACGCGCTCGATGCGGTCGCGCAGGCTCGCGTAGTCGGCGGCGAAGGACTCCCACCGGACGTGGTGGCCGGCGCCGAGCGTCGCGCGAGCGAGGCGGCACACGATCGCCACCTCGCTGAGCAGGTGCTCGGAGGCGGGCGCCAGGCGCCCGCGCGAGGCGTGCACGAGCCCCATCGAGTCCTCGACGCTGACGTGCTGCTCGCCGCCGGCCTGCACGTCGCGCTCGGTGCGCCCGAGGCAGGGCAGGATGAGCGCCTCGGCGCCGTGGACGAGATGCGAACGGTTGGGCTTGGTCGAGACGTGCACGGTCAGCGCGAGCGAGCGCAGCGCGGCGGCGGTGACGTCGGTGTCCGGCGTGGCCGACAGGAAGTTGCCGCCCATCGCGAACAGCACGCGGGCGGTCCCGTCGCGCATGGCTCGGATCGACTCGACGACGTCGAGGCCGCGGCGTCTCGGCGGCTCGATGCCGAACTCGCTCACGAGCGCCTCGAGGTACGTGCCGGACGGCTGCTCGGTGATCCCCATCGTGCGGTCGCCCTGGACGTTCGAGTGCCCGCGCACGGGACAGACGCCGGCTCCGGTCCGCCCGAGGTTCCCGCGCAACAGCAGGAAGTTGACGATCTCGCGGATCGTGGCGACCGAGTTGCGGTGCTGGGTGAGACCCATGGCCCAGCAGACGATCGTGCGCTCGGCCCGCGCGGCCATCGCGGCGAGCTCCTCGATCGGCGCGAGCGCGAGGCCGGCCGCCGCCGCGGTCTGCTCGAGGTCGAGCGCAGAGAGCTCGGCCTGCAGCTCTGCGAAGCCGTCGGTGTGGCGCTCGATGAACGCCTGGTCGAGCACGGTACCCGGCGCTCGCCGCTCGGCGTCGAGCAGCAGCCGGTTGAGCACACGGAACAGCGCGAGGTCGCCGTTCACCCGGACCTGCAGGTAGCGGTCGGCGATCGGCGTGCCCCGGCCGATCATCCCGCGGGGGGTCTGGGGGTTGCGGAAGCGGACGAGCCCGGCCTCCGGGAGCGGGTTGATGGCGACGATGCGCGCCCCGCCGGACTTCGCGCGCTCGAGCGCGCTCAGCATGCGCGGATGGTTGGTGCCGGGGTTCTGGCCGACGACGAGGATGAGATCGGCGGCGTGGATGTCCCCCAGCGTCACCGAGCCCTTGCCGACGCCGATCGTCTGCGTGAGCGCCGCGCCGGAGGACTCGTGGCACATGTTCGAGCAGTCGGGCAGGTTGTTGGTGCCGAAGCAGCGTGCGAACAGCGCGTAGGCGAACGCCGCCTCGTTGCTCGTGCGTCCCGACGTGTAGAAGACGGCGGCGTCGGGCGTGGCGAGCGCGTGCAGGTGATCGGCGATCCGGGCGAACGCGTCGTCCCAGCCGATTGGCACGTAGTGGCTCGCGCCCGGGGCCAGGTACATCGGCTCGGTCAGCCGCCCCGCCTGACCGATCTGGTGATCGCTCCAGCCCGCGAGCTCTTCGACCGAGTGGCGGGCGAAGAACGCCCGGTCGGCGCGCCGTGTCGTCGCCTCCTCGGCGACCGCCTTGATGCCGTTCTCGCAGAACTCGATGCGCTGCGGAGGATGGGCCTCGGGCCAGGCGCAGCCCGGACAGTCGAAGCCGTCGTCCTGGTTGAGGTGCGAGAGCGTGCGGGCGGTGCGCAGCGGGCCCATGCGCTCGACGGCCAGCCGCATCGAGTAGGCCACCGAGGCGGGCCCGGCGGCCGCGCGCTCGGGCGCCTTCACCCGCAGGTGCGCGTCCTCGTCGCCGTTGGCAGCGTCCTGGGTCACCGCTCCCGACGATACCCCCACGCCGGGCGCTCCGCGACGGCCGCGAGCTCGGCGGTGCCCGCCCGCCCGGGCTCAGGCGGCGCTGGAAAGGGCGGCGTTCGCCCGCTGCGAGTCGCGCTCCAGCAGCGCCAGGAACGCCTTCACCACGTGCGGGTCGAACTGCGAGCCCGCGCAGCGAACCAGCTCGGCGCGCGCGGCGTCGCGCCCGATCGCGCCGCGGTAGGCGCGGTCGCTGGTCATCGCTTCGTAGGCGTCGGCGACCGCGATGATCTGGGCTTCGAGCGCGATGCGGCCCGCGCCCAGGCCGAGCGGGTATCCCTGGCCGTCCGGGCGCTCGTGATGGGTGGCCACCCATTCGCGCACGTCGACGAGGCTCGGGTGCTCGAGGATCTGGGCGCCGAGCTCGGGATGGCGCTTGATTGTCGCGAACTCGGCATCGCTCAGCTTGGCGGGCTTGTGCAGGATGCTGTCGGGGACCCCGACCTTGCCGATGTCGTGCAGCGCGCCGGCGAGCCGGACGCGCTCGACGCGGGGCTCGGGCAGGCCGAGCTCGCGGGCCATCATCTCGGCGTAGCGGCCGACCGTCTCGGAGTGGCGGGCGGTCCCGCTGAAGCGCAGGTCGACCGTCTCGGCGAGGTCGAGCATGACCGCCACGTAGCGCTCGGCCTCGATGTCCGCGGCCCCGTGACCCTGTCGGCTGATCCCCCGTAGCTCGGGGCGATGCAGCACGGCGCGGTCGCCGCCCTCCTGCTTGGCGGCGGAGAGCGCCTCGTCCCCGGCCCGAATGAGCGAGGCGGCCGTCTGACCGTGGCGCGGCTGGCTGACCACGCCGAAGCTGAGCGTCACCGGCAGCGGATCGTGCTCGAACTCGCCGGCGAGCGCCAGGCGCAGCCGCTCGACGAATCCGAGCGCGCCGTCGGCCTCGGTATCGGGGAGCACGAGGGCGAACTCGCGGGCCCCGACGCGTGCGGCGACGTCGCTCTGGCGCTTGACCGACCGCAGGACCGCGCCGATCCGGCACAGGATCGCGTCGCCCCCGGGCTGCCCGTCCTCGTGGTCGTCGATGAGCCTCGGCTCGTCCATGTCGGCGAGCACGACGGCGAGGCGTCCGCCGCCGCGACGAGCGCGCTCGACCTCGAGATCGAGCACCTCGCGAAAGCCGGTGCGGTTGCCGAGGCCGGTGAGCGGATCGGTTCGCGCGGCCTCGAACAGGCGCGTGATCAGCGACTCCATGCGCTGGCGCATGACCTGGATGACGGCCGCCGCCACGACCACCGTACCGACGCCGGCCACCCACCAGCCGAGGACCCTCCCCGACAGCGGTGGCCGGACGACGAGGAACGCGCCGTAGGTGACCGCGACATAGACGAGCTGCGCCGTCAGCTGCCGGCGGCTGAAGAAGTAGGCCGCGTAGACGGCCACCCACAGGTAGAGCAGGATGAACGGGCCCGGGCGTCCGGCCGAGAAGTAGGCCACTGTCGTGCCGAGCGTCGTCGCGCCGGCCAGGACGGCCTGCAGCACGAGCGTGCCGACGCGGCGCGCCCTCCAGGCGAGTCCGCCGGCGATCGCGTAGGCGACGACGGCGACGGCGAGCATGCCGGCCTGGTCGGCCGTTGCGGGGTGGGGCAGCACCATCACGACGAGCGTCAGGGTCGCGCTGGCGGCGAGCAGCGCCGCGAGAATCGTCGCCGACAGCTGCGAATCGGCCGCCGTCGGTACCGCTGCCGCTGGGGCGCGGGCGCCCGATCTCGCGGTGCGCGTAACCATAGGCACGCTATCGGGGCGGAGGCGGCGCGCCATGAGCAAAGCGCGGGTCTTTAGGCAAAAGGGGTAGCGATAGCCGAAAAGGGACCCGCGCTGTGGCTCGGTCGCCGGGTCGCGGCCGGCGATGCGGGGCCGGCCACCCGGGTGGCGCTAGGCGCCGAGCCGCCGCAGGAACGGCACGAGATGCGTAAAGAAGTCGTTGTTCGGGTAGGCCGCGGCGGGGTCGTTGTGCGCGTAGGTGCCCTGGCGGTCGACGAGCACGAGGTGGCTGGCCGGGATGTGCGACTGGCGGGCCAGGGTTGTCGCCGCCCTCGTCACCAGCGCGCCGCCGATCGCACCGAATGCATAGATCCGCAGTCGCTTCGGGAGGTTTCGCCCCTCGGTCGCGCGCAGGCCGAGCACCCGCTGCGCCGGGTTGGCTGTCCCCTCGCCGACCGCACCGCTGTCGATTGGCAGCCGCATCGGGAAGTACCACTCCGTTCCGTCCGCCCCGGCGACGCCGGTCCCGGAGAGCATGCTCGCGTAGCGATCGATCGGTGTGATCGCGCCGGCGCTGCTCCAGCCGGCGGGCATGACGCTCGTGTCGAGCGCGCCGAGGTGCGCCTGCACGGCGAAGCTGAGCCGGGAGGTCTTGGCGTCGGTGTCGTACCCGAACACGGCGAGGTTCGTAGCGGGCACGGGCGTCTTGAGGCTCGCCGGCAGCAGCGGGAAGCCAAGCGCGAGCGACGGGGCGTTCGGCTGCACGAGCGCGGCGGTAGAGCCGAGGGCCGAGAACAGACCGAGGTATGGGGCCGGGACCCCGCTGAAGGCCAGCCACGGCGTGCTCGCCGCCAGCGTGTGCAGCTCGGCGCTGGCCGCGCTGGCGGTCACCGGCGCGCTGATGCTGCCGCCGTCGTCGTAGACGAGGCCGGCGAGATCATCGGCGCCGGGCCGGCCGTGGAAGTTCCAGGTCGCATACGCCGTTACCACCGATCCGCCGAGCGAGTGCCCGCCGAGCACGACCCGGCCACCGAGCCGCCGGGCGGCCGCGATCACGCGATGGAGATCCTCGACGGCCGCGCGCATGCCCCACTGGCGCGCGTAGGCGACGCTGGCATCGGGGATCGGCTGGAAGTGACGGGTGATGGCCGGGTTGACGAGGTAGTCGAGGTAGTAGTCGAACGCCTGCTGCACGGTCGCCCGTCCGGCCTTGGCGAGCGTCAGCATCGACTGGTCCTCGAGCAGGTTCTCGCGCCGCTCGACCGACCACACCTGCCACGCCGGCGCCCGGCTGACGATCCACTTGGCGAGCGGGACGAAGTACGCGCTCCCCGCGGAGGTTCCCGGCTCGAGGACGAGCACGTTGCGGGCGTGCCGGCGGCCAACCTTGATCACTCCGACGCGATCGAGGCGAGCCGGCGTTCCAGGCGATGGCGAGCCCGCCATCCAGGTCACGGCGAGCTCGGCACGGGCGGGGACCGCGCCGGTCGCGAGCGCGAGCGCAACCGCTGCGGCGGCGGCCAGCGTGAGCCACAGCGCCTTGATCGGGCGTACCATCGATCCCAGGGTAAGGGACGACTGGTCTCGACGGTCGCGATGCGTGGTCAGGTGGTGATGCGCTCGCCGGTGCCGCCGGCGGCGATCGGGCGCAGTCTGTTGATCGTGTCCAGTGACACCGCTACGACCTCGAGCGAGCGGCAGTCCTCCAGGCCGATGACGCCGGGTGTCTCCCTGATCGGGCCGACGCTGCGGTACAGGCGAACGCCGTCGGTCAAGTAGATCCCCTCCGGGTCGCCGTCGTTGCGCTCGCTCGCTGGCTGGCGGACACGGATGGTGGGGAAGGCGATCGCCATGGCTGTCTCCTCGGGTCAGCTCCGGTCGTTCTGACGCACCGTAGGGGCGGGCGGCGCGCCCGCCATCGGCAGTCGACCGCTCCACTGTTGCGGTCGGTCCGCAAACGCGTGGGGGTGGGCCACGTTCGCCGGCTAGCCCGGGTCGCTCGCGGCGGTGCCCGCGGCGGCCGCGAGCGCCTGGCGCAGCGCGCCGGCCGCGACGGCGACCGCGGCCCGGCTGGCCGCGGCGACCGTCGTGTTGGCGAAGCCGTGGAGCAGGGGCTCGCGCCGCAGCGCGACGATCACGCCGGCCTCGCGCAGCCGCGCGGCGTACGCCTCGCCCTCGTCGCGCAGCGGATCGGCCGCGCTCGTCGCGATGTAGGCGCTCGGCAGGCCGGTCAGCGAGGCGGCGCGCAGCGGCGCGAAGTCGGGATCGGCGTGCGTCGTCGGGTCGGGGGCGTAGGTGCGCGCGAACCAGTCCATGTCGGCGGCGGTGAGGTAGTAGCCCTCGCTGAAGGCGTCATACGACGGATGGCGGCGCGGGGCGTCGCACACCGGGTAGAACAGCAGCTGGAAGACCGGCGTCGGGCCGCCGGCGCGCTGCGCGCGCTGCGCGACGACGGCCGCGAGGTTGCCGCCGGCGCTGTCGCCGCCGACCGCGAGCGCGGTCGGGTCGGCGCCGAACCGATCGGCCTCCGTGGCAACGTGGGCGAAGGCGAGCTCGGCGTCTTCGACGGCCGCCGGGTAGGGGTGCTCGGGCGCGAGCCGGTAGTCGACCGACAGGACGCGCACCCCGGCGTGGTGGGCGACGCGGCGGGCGACATCATCGTGCGTGTCGACCGAGCCGAGCACCCAGCCGCCGCCGTGGAAGTACACGAGCAGGGGGGAGGGGGTCTCGATCTGCCGAGGGATGTACAGGCGCGCGGGCAGGTCACCCCACGGCGCGGGCAGTAGCCGGTCCTCGCTGGCGACGGGCAGTGGCTCGGCTCCGCGAGCGAGCGCCGCGTTGGCGGCGAGCTGGGCACGGGCGCTGCCGACGCTCGGTTGCTCCAGCGCATCGGCGCCCCGGATCGCGGCCAGCCTCAGCAGGAGCAGCGCGTCGGGCGCGAGTGCGGGCGCCGTCGAGGGCCGGGCGACGCCGAGGCGTCGTCGCGCCCCATCCGGAAGCGCGAACAGGCCGCGCACGAGGGCGCGCTCGAGCGTGGCGCGCACACGGGAGGTGGGTCGGGTCACGAGCGGGAGCGTAATGGCCCACAGGCGGGGACCGCCGGCGGCGGCGCTGGCGCCGCCGCCGGACGGTCCCGGGTTGCTAGTGGGTGAGGAACTCGGCGCCCACGAACCCGGCGAGCACGGCATAGCCGAGCGTGGTCGGGTGGATGTCGGCGCTTGGGCTCGCTGGGTTGTACGTCCCGCCCGGGCACATGGCGGTGAAGGCGCAGATCGCGGGCAGGTCACCGCTCTCGGGCTTGCCGGCCACGCCGGCCGGGTTGAATGCCGGCTCGGGGTTGGCGAAGCTCGCGCCGGGCACCGACTTGGCCACCGCCGCGAGCGCGGCGTTGAACTGCGCCGTCGTGGCGTCTCCGCCCGGTGCCGGCAGCACCTCCGGGTACGCGTTGTAGAGACCGAGCAGCACGATCTGGGCGTGCGGGGCGGCGGCGTGCAGCTCGTTCAGGATGATCGCCACGTTGGTGACGATGTGGCCGAACTCCGTCGCGACCTGAGTCGGGGTGCAGCTGTCCGCCGCCGGGAAGCCGCACGTGGACTCGAGGAACTGCAGGATGTCGTTCGCGCCGATGTCCAGCGTGATCGGGCTGACGTGCGGGTTCGCTGCGAGGATCGAGAGCGCGTCCGCCAGCTGCGAGCTGCCGCTGTACGGGTGGTGCAGGAACGCGTACGGGAACGGTGTCCCGTGCGCGCCGCCGGCGCAGTACCCGGGCGCGCCCGAGCCGTTGATGAGCGTGTCGGTCGTCTCGCCCGGGCAGCCGTCGTTGATGATCTGGACGCGCGGGTTGAGCAGGCGAACGAGATAGCCGAAGTCGTCGACGTAGCCGTGGTCGAACGTGGCCGGGTTGACGTTCGGCAGCTCGCTCACGAACTGCGCCTGGTGAAAGCCGTAGGCGAGTGAGTCGCCGAGGGCGAGGTAGGTGTTACCGACCCTGACGGCGCCGGCGGCCGGCGCGAAGGCCAGCGCGCAGGCCGCGCTCGCGACCAGGCAGCCGGCGATCAGACGTCCGCGGACACGAGACGTGACGGACATGATGGAACCCTCCTTAGTTGGACCTCCAAATCCCAAGCCGTTGCGCCCTCCCCAGGCACAGGGCCGAGAACCGGGGCTCAACCTATCCGATTCGCGCGCGGCGCTGGCAGGCGTGCCGGCCCCGGACCGGTCATGCGGCCGAGCACGGTCCGGTCGGCGCGGCGGCGTGCGCGAACACCTGCAGGCGGTTGTTGGCGGTGTCTGCCACCACGACCGAGCCGTGGCAATCGACGGTGAGCCCGCCCGGACGGTTGAGCTCGCCGAGCCCGCTCCCGCGGCGCCCGAGCATCCACAGCAGGCGCCCGCTCGGGGTGTACGCCTCGATGCGATCGTTGCCTGCGTCGGCGACGAGTACGTGACCGCGCGCATCGACCGTCACCCCGTCGGGACCCCGCAGCTGGCCCGGACCGGTTCCCGTTGCACCCCAGGAGCCCAGGAGGGCGCCCGTCCTCGAGTACGCGTCGATCCGGTTGCCCTGCGCGTCGGCGACGTAGACGTCACCGTTCAGACCGGTGGCGACGGCGGCTGGCGCGCCGTCGTGCGGCAGCGAGGCGAGCAGGCGGCCGCCGGAGCTGAGCACCAAGACGCGCCCCTGCCGGGTGTCGGCGACGTACAGCCGGCCGTCGGGTGCGCTGGCAATCCCGGTCGGATAGGCGAAGTGCGGCGCGGCGGAGCCGATGCGGCCGATCGCCCCGAGGAGTGCCCCCCCGGCGCTGAAGTGGCGGATCAGGCCGTTCGCCTGGTCGGTCGTCCAGAACGATCCGTCGTTCGCGGCCGCGACGGCCGTGGGACTGAAGAAGTAGCGGCCGAGGATGACGTCGCCACCGCCCGACCACGTCTGAACCACGCCGAACGAGCCATCGAGGCGCTGGACGCGCGCGCGGCTGCCGTAGCCCTCGATGACGAGGAAGCCCCCGGCGCCGTCGCGGCTGACGTCGAGCGGAGCGTCGAACTCGCCGTCGGACTGGCCGGACACGCCCCAGTTGCGCAGCGGCGTTCCGCTGCGGTCGAACACCGCGATGCGGTCGCGCGCGCTGTCGGCCACATACACCGTGCCGTTGGCGTCGACGGCGACCGCTCGGATGTAGCCGATCGTCTCGTCGGCCACGCCGAGGCGGCGCCACGAGGTCGAATACGCCAGCTGGGGCGTATAGCGCACGATGCGGTTGTTGTTGTCGTCGGCCACGAACAGCTCGCCGAGGGCGTCCACGGCGACGTCATAGGGGTCCGCCAGGTGAGCGACCCCCGTCGTCGCCACCGGCGTCTGGGCGATGAAGCGCCCGTCGAGGGTGAGCACCTGTACCCGGCGGTTGAGGTTGTCGGCCACGTAGAGCCGGTTTCCGTAAACCGCCAGGCCGCGCGGATTGGCGAACTCGCCCGGGCCGCTCCCTCGCTGTCCGAAGGCCTGCGCATCGGTGCCGTGGAGCGAGAAGCGCTCGATCCGGTTGTTGTCGCTGTCCGCCACGTAGACGTGGTCGCCCGAGACGACGAGCCCTCCTCCGGGCGGAATCTCGGCTCGCCCGCCGCCGCCGAAGCTGAACTGTCCCAGCCCGGTGCCGTGACCGCCCCAGGAGCGCAGGTACCGGCCGCCGGCGGTGAACACCTCGATCCGGTCGTTGGTGCTGTCGAGGACGTACACGTCACCGGAGCGGTCGACGGCCAGCGCCCCGACCGACCCGAAGTGCCCGCGCCCACTGCCGAACGAGCCCCACTGACCGAGGAAGCGTCCGCTCGGCGAGAAGCGCTGGACGACGTAGCTGAACTGGTCGCCCTCGTAGACCTCGCCCGAGGGCGCGATCGCCAGCGCCTCGGGGATCCGCAGGACGCCGCTACCGCGCTGACCGATCGTGGTCACCGACGTGTACGGGCAGTGCGCCACGCCGCACGACCCCGTTGCGGTCACCGGCCCGGCGGCCACCGGAGGACTCTGCGAGCCGCCGCAGGCGCTCACCAGCACGGCGACGGCCGCCGCGGCGAGCGCGGCGGCGACGGCGGCGAATATCTGGCTGCGGCTCGACACGAATCTCCTGGGACCCGACGCGTGCGAGGGCCGCACCACGGGAGCGACGCACGCCCGCGGTGGCGAGTGTCATCCCCATTGATAGCGAGATTGGCGGTCGAGGCGGGCTGCGGGAGGGCGCCCTCCTCAGCGGGCGGGGGGGTCGCGTGGGAGGGCGCTCTCCTGCCTGCGGGCGGTCCGGCGGGGCCGTGCCGGACCGACCCGCAGGACGCCCGGTGGGCCCCGGAGGGGGCCGATGCCGGGCGTCCGCTTGGGCCGCGGCGGATCAGTGCAGCAGGCGCAGCGTGTTATTGCCGTCGTCGACGTACAGCACGCCGTTGGCGGCCGGCGGCACGGTCAGTCCGAACAGCGCGCCGGCGCCGACGGTGCTGTCGAGCGTCGTCTGTGCGATCTGCATGCCGCCTGGCGTCGTCTCGACGAGGTTCCCGTCCCCGCCGTTCGTCGTCAGAACGTCGCCGTTGGGAGCGATCGTCAGGCCGAGCGGCCCGTTGATGGCACCGCCCGAGCTGACCGTCTGCCCACCACCGGTGGCGGGCGTCATGCGGATCAGCGCGTTGGGGATCGCCGCGATGCGGTTGTTGTTCGTGTCGGCCACGTACAGCGTGTCGTTGCGTCCGAGCCCGACGCCGGTCGGGCCGACGACGAGCGCGGCCGGATCGGTCCGCTCGGCGAACCCGTTGGCGATGACCCGCTCATCGATGACGATCGGGCGCAGGCCCGGGAGCGTGAGTAGGTCGATACGCACGACGGTGCCGTTGTTCACCGTGGTCGGGCTCGCGGCCACCGTGCCGTTGAGCACGTTCGTGACGAACAGGGCGGCGAACAGCCGCCCAAAGCTGACCTCGGTCATGTCCCACGGGCCGTTGATCGGCGCGCCCGAGATCGAGCTGATGACCCTGCCCTCGGGGCCGAGCACGATCAGCCCGCCGGCCGTCATCGTCGCGGACGTGCCGTCGGTCGTCGGCAGGTTGCCGACCACCACGTCCCCGTTCGGCAGCACCGACAGCGCCGTCGTCAGGCCGACGCCGCCCGGGAAGCTGCTCGGGTCGATCTGCGCGAACAGGCGTGGGTTCGACCCGTCGCTGTTGAACTGCACGATCGTCGTGCCCTCGCCCTGGTTGCCACCGGTCGTGGGGTTGCCGTTCGCGTCGGTCGGCCCTTCGTTGTTGAAGTTGCTCACCAGGATGTTCCCGGCCCGCAGCTTGCCGACCGTGCGTGGGACGACGACGATGCCGTAGGGGTTCTGGTCGCCGTTCGCCGGCGGGGTGCTCGCGAGCGTCGTCGTCGTCGAGAACGCCGAGATGAACGCACCCGAGCTCGCTTGAGCCGGGATTGCGGCCAGCGCGAGCAGGCCGCACAGGCAACCGGTGACCGACAGCGTGGCCGCGAGGCGCCGACCGCGTCCGGCGGTCGGGTTGATGTGTCGTTGATTCGGCAAGGCAGGCTCCTCCGCTTGGTGGTTGGGGTCCTCAACGGACCGCGACGCCGAATCTGCGCAAACCTTCCCGGTCGTCAGACGCCGAGGTGCGTCGGTGACGCGGAGGTAACAAGTGCGCTTGGAGGGTCACGCGACTGGCGCGTGCGCGTGCCGGGCGTCGGTCGCCGTGGCCGCGTGCCGAGGGTGTGCTCCCGTATGCCCGTCCGCCGGGGGTAATCGAGCACACCCCTCGACCCAGGGTCACACGGCGGTGACAGATGCGCCGGGCGCGTGCCGGCAGTGCCGCGTGAGCGTGCAGAGGACCGCTCGCGGCGATCGCCGGCGATCAGTACGGGATCGAGCCGTTGCCTCGCCAGCTGGCGAGGCGCACGAGCGTGCGCGTCGGTACGCCGGTGCCGACCAGCACGCAGCTGTGATGGTCGCGATCCCAGGTGACGATCGTCGACGCGCCGCTCGCGACGATCCACATGTGCACGCCGTTGCGCGTGATCGTCGTCGCGCCCGGCGGCACCGTCAGCGGTGCGCCGGAGACGATCGCGTAGGCAATCCGCCGGCCGTGGCGGTCAATGTAGAACACCGTCGTCGCGGTGCGCCCGGAAAGCGTGTCGGTGCGCGCGCCGACCGTCCGCCACCGGAAGTGGTCCTCCCAGTAGGGGAACGGCACGCCGGCCTCGCTGCTGGCGATGAGATCAGAGCTCGCCGCGACGTGGCGCGGCGCCGGCAGCACAGCCGGGCGGGTCGCCAGGGCCGCCGCCTGGGCGAGCGAGGGCGATCCAGTCGTGCCCGAAAGCGACAGCGTCAGCACGAGCACGACCGCGATCGCCGCACCGGCGAATCCGGCGAGCAGCCGCGGGCGACGCGAGGCTCGCGTGGGTGCGCTCGTGCGACGAGGGCGACGTGTCGTCGGCGGCGCCGTGGCGACCTCCGGGGCGAGCTCGGCCAGGCGCGCACGCAGTTCGTCGGGCGCGCTCACCTCATCGGCCGCGTTGCGCACGACCGCCACGGCGCGCCGCTGCTCGTCGAGCAGGGCAGCGGTGACGGGGTCGGCCTCGACTGCCGCGCGCTGGTCCCCCGAGTGCAATGATCCGTCGGCGAGCGCCGCGAGGGTCGTCATCTGCTCGCGTGACGGCTCGGGCGCGCGATCGCGATCGTCGTCGGGGGTGAAATCGTCCATCTCAGTCATGACGTCCTCGCGGGTCTTTTCCTTCCCGGGTCCTCTTCGGGATCACGCTGTCGGCCGGTCAAGCTGGGCGGGTCGGTCGATGGTGGCGCATCGACCGGCGGCGCGGGATCGCCCCCCGGTCGGGCGCCACCGGACTCGTCACGCGGCGTGAGTGCGCGCATGACCTGCTGACGAGCCCGGTACAGGCGCGTCGTGACCGTCGCCTCGGGGGTGTCGAGGGCGCGGCCGGCCTCACGATAGGACAGCCCGACGATGTCGACGGCGATGAGCGCCAGCCGGAACGGCTCCGGCAGCTCGGCGATGGCGTCGAACACCTCGCTCGTGGCGACCGCGTCCTCGGGACGGGTGCCCCGGCGGGGGTCGGCGAACTCGAAGTCCTCGAGCGTCGCCGCCACGCGCGGCCGCCGGCCGGCCGTCCGTCTCGAGGTGAGGAACGTGTTGCGCAGCACCTGCATCAGGTACGCGAGATCGCTCTCGCCGCGGATGTGGCGCGGGCGCGCGAGCACGCGGGCGAACGTGTCCTGCACGAGATCCTCGGCATCCTCACGCGAGCCGCACAACGCCCACGCCGCCCGGTAGAGGCGGTCGAGGTGCTCGCCGAGCGACTGCGGGTCGAGCTTTCTCATCGTCGGCGCGTGATCTGGACGCCTGGGGCTGTCCTACCCATCCCAACTCTGAATGTATCGCCTGACCGTCGTGCGGACGAGCGTTGCACATTCGCGCACACGCCGCCTCGCCGCCGCTCAGTGGCCGCTCCGCGGACCCCGCATGCGCGCCGCCTCGGCGATCATGTCGCGGCTGTACAGAAGGATCATCAGCAGCGAGCCATACACCGAGACGGCGTCGATGCTCTCGCGCCCCTGCTTGGTCCAGTAGTCGTCCTGTAGGTTCAGCCACAGGGCGAACTCATCGAGCGTCAGCGCAACGCTCGCGCCGAAGAGCGTCGAGGTCGCGCGCGAGGCGCCGCGCCGCGCTCCGAGAGCGCCCGTGCCGACCTCGTTCATCCACAGCGTGCCGGTGACGATCATGCCGACGATCCCGAACGTCATGTGGTGTATGTGGCGGCCACCGGGCGTGACGTTGCGAAACGGGCCGCGGCCGTCGCGAATCGAGTGGGTGATGCCACGGACGGTCGTGAAGGTGGTGAAGAAGCCGACGGCGGCGAGCAGCCGGCGCTCCTCGCACGGATCGGCGAAGTGCTTCGCATACAGCGCGCGCAGCGTCCGGCGCTCGGATGGACCTCGTGGTGCGGGCGCGGCGTCGTCGGTCACGGGACCACGTTACCCGGGGAGACGCCCTCGGTGCTCATCCGGCACCCGGGCGCGACGGATACGCTCACCGTGGACCGATGGTGCCGACGACGCGATACGCCCGCAGCGGCGACGTGAGCATCGCCTATCAGGCGGTCGGCGAGGGGCCGCCCGACATCCTGTTCCTCGCGGGCTGGGTCTCTCAGGTCGAGTACGCATGGGAGCTGCCGAGCCTGCGCCGCTTCCTCGAGCGCCATGCCTCCTTCGGTCGCTTCGTGCTGCTCGACCGTCGCGGGACGGGCCTGTCCGAGCGGATCGGATCGCCGCCGAGCCTCGATGACGAGGTGGCCGATGCGCTGGCCGTGCTCGATGCCATCGGGAGCGCGCGCGCCGCGCTGTGGGCCTGGGGGCTCGGCGGGCCGGTCGCGCTGCGACTCGCGGTCGAGCACCCCGAGCGCGTGTCCTCGCTCATCCTGTACGCGGCCGTCGCGCGCACGACCTGGGACGTCGACTACGACTTCGCGCCGACGGTGCAGGAGCGCACCGAGATCATCGAGCGGACGGTCGCCGGCTGGGGCGACCCCGACCAGCAGCCGCCAGTGACGCTGAGCGCCGCCGACGACCCCGCCACCGCGCAGTGGTTCGCCCGGATGCAGCGGCTCGCCGCAAGCCCCGGCACGGCCCGCATGCTGGGGCTCGCCACGGGGGACCTCGACGTACGCGACGTCGTCCCGCGAGTGCGCGTGCCCACGCTCGTGATGCACCGCCGCGACGACCCGACCTGGAACGTGGGCCACTCCCGTTACCTCGCCGAGCACGTCCCGGACGCGCGCTTCGTGCTCCTGGGCGGGGCCGACACGTTCCCGTGGGAAGGCGACTCGGAGGAGATCGTCGGCGAGGTCGAGGAGTTCCTCACCGGCGCGCGCACGCGCGCCGCCGCGCAGCGCGCGCTGCTGACGGTGATGTTCACCGACATCGTCGACGCGACCGGTCGCGCGGCTCGCTCGGGCGACCGGCGCTGGCGCGAACGGCTCGCCGACCACGACGCCGTCGTGCGTGCGCAGCTCGCGCATTTCGGTGGTCATGCAGTCAAGACGACCGGCGACGGCTTCCTGGCCACGTTCGCCGGACCGCCGTCGCAGGCCCTGCGCTGCGCGGCGGCGACCGTGGCCGCGCTCGACGAGCACGGCATGGAGGTGCGCGTCGGGATGCATACCGGAGAGTGCGAGATCCTCGACGACGACGACGTGGCCGGCCTGGCGGTGCACATCGCCGCGCGCGTGGCCGAGCTCGCGCGGCCCGGGGAGGTGCTCGTGTCGGGCACCGTGGCCGGCACGGTCGTCGGCGGGCCGTTCTTCTTCGAGGACCGCGGCCACCACGAGCTGCGCGGCGTGCCGAACGCCTGGCCGCTGTTCGCGCTCGTGCCGGGTGACCGCTCGCCGGGCTGACGGCGCCGCCCGGTGGCTACCGCGAGCGCCGCCGCAGCGCTCCCGAGGCGCGGCGACGCGCCAGGTGGGCGAGCCACACGCCGACCGCCTGCAGCCAGTCGAGCAGGCCGGCGACGAGATGGCCGGCCGGACCCGTCCACCACCACGTCTCCAGCCGATGCGCGTGCTTGGCGGCTGACCCGCTCACGGGTCGGCACGCTATCGTCACCGCGATGCCGGCCACCGTCACCACCTCCGTCACCGAGCTGCCCGAATCGCGCGTGCGCGTGGACGCCCAGGTGCCCGCCGAGGAGGTGCGACGCCGCGTCGAGCAGAAGGCGCGCGACCTCGGTCGCAGCATGAAGATCCCCGGCTTTCGCAAGGGCAAGGTTCCGCCCGCGCTCGTCATCCAGCGCATGGGGCGCGAGGCGGTGCTCGACGAGGCGATCCGCGACACGCTCGTGGACTGGTACCGCGATGCGATCGACACCTCCGGCATCAGCCCGGTCGGCGACCCGAAGCTCGACCTCGGCGACCCGCCCGCCGACGGCGAGGCGCTCAGCTTCTCGATCGAGATCGGCGTGCGGCCGGCGGCGACGCTCGGCGAGTACAAGGGCCTGGAGGTCGGCCGGCGTGACGCCACGGTGCCCGATGACGACATCGAGCGCGAGATCGACGGCATGCGCGAGCGACTGGCCAAGCTCGAGGCGGTGGAGCGCCCGGCCGAGACCGGCGACTTCGTCGTGATCGACTACCTCGGCTCGCGCGACGGCGTGCCCTTCGACGGCGGCGAGGGGCGCGACCAGCTGCTCGAGCTCGGCTCGGGCCGGCTCATCCCGGGCTTCGAGGAGCAGCTCACCGGTGCGAGCGCAGGCGACGAGCGAACGATCGAGCTGACGTTCCCCGCCGACTACGGCCACGAGGAGCTCGCGGGACAGCCGGCGTCGTTCGCGGTGACCGTCAAGGAGGTCAAGCACAAGGAGCTGCCCGAGCTGGGCGACGACTTCGCGATCGACAACGGCTTCGACGACATGGACGAGCTGCGTGCCGACATCCGCACCCGTCTGAGCGAGCGCGAGAGTAAGCGGGTCGATGCCGAGTTTCGCGAGGCGGCGCTCGACGCGGCGGTGGCCACGGCGAGCGTCGACGTGCCCGAGCGCGCTCGTGCAGGCGCGCGCGACCGAACTCTGGGAGCAGATGCTGCATTCGCTCTCGCACCGGGGCATCTCCCGCGACGCGTACCTACAGATCGCCGGGCGCGGGGAGGACGAGATCCTCGCCGAGGCGATGCCCGAGGCCGAGCAGGCGCTCAAGCGCGAGGCGGTGATCGCCGCCGTCGTCGCCGCCGAGCAGCTGCGCCCGAGCGACGACGACGTGATCGCCGCGCTGCAGCCGCTCGCCGAGCGCGAGGGCGTCGAGCCGGCCGAGCTGTTCGCCGACCTGCAGAAGTCCGGTCGGCTCGACGAGGTGCGCGAGGATCTCGCCGGGCGCCAGGCGGTCGACCTCATCGCCGACGCGGCGAAGCCGATCCCGCTCGAGCGGGCCGCGGCGCGCGAGGCGCTGTGGACGCCGGAGAAGGCCGAGGGCGCGTCGGGCGGGCGCCTGTGGACGCCCGGCTCCTGAGTGGCCGTAACGGCCCGGGCCGCGCATTGCTACGCAAGCCTGCGTAACCATGCGTCCAACCGCTCGACGCACGTCCGCCGGGTCCGTCAGCGGTACGGGGCCGATTGCTAGACTCGGCCAGGAGGCCGGGAGGCACGCGTTCGCGCTCGGCTCGGACGGGTCGCGAGTGAACTCGCGGCGGTCAGCAGGAATCGAGCCGAGCAAGCGAAACCAAAGCGAGGATCATGAGCCCACTAGTCCCCATGGTGGTCGAGCAGACGTCTCGCGGTGAGCGTGCGTTCGACATCTACAGCCGCCTGCTCAACGAGCGCATCATCTTCCTCGGCACGCCCGTGGACGATCAGATCGCCAACCTCGTCGTCGCGCAGCTGCTGCATCTGGAGTCCGAGGACCCCGACAAGGACGTCTCGGTGTACATCAACTCTCCGGGTGGCTCGGTTTACGCCGGGTTGGCCATCTACGACACGATGCAGTTCATCAAGCCCGATGTGCAGACGATCTGCGTCGGCATCGCGATGTCGATGGGCGCGCTGCTGCTGGCCGGCGGAGCCGCCGGCAAGCGCATGGCGCTCCCGAACGCGAAGATCCTCATCCACCAGGTGAGCTCAAGCTTCCAGGGGCAGGCGACCGATATCGAGATCCACGCCCGCGAGATCATCGACGTGCGCACGCGCCTGGACGAGATCATCGCCAAGCACACCGGCAAGGACATCGAGCAGGTCAAGAAGGACACCGAGCGCGACTACTTCATGAGCTCCGAAGAGGCAAAGGAGTACGGCATCATTGACCGCGTGATCTCGGAGCATTAGCGTCCGAGATACACCGAGTTCGCTGCTGTAGGAGAGACATTGGCCCGGCCGACCGATTCCAACGAGCAGTTGTTGTGCAGCTTCTGCGGCAAGTCCCAGCGCCAGGTCAAGAAGCTGATCGCCGGCCCCGGGGTCTACATCTGCGACGAGTGCATCGATCTCTGTAACGAGATCATCGACGAGGAGCTCACCGCTCCGCCGGCATTCGACATCGAGAACCTCCCGAAGCCGCGGGAGATCTACGAGGTGCTCGACGAGTACGTCGTCGGCCAGGAGCCCTCCAAGCGCACGCTCTCGGTCGCCGTCTATAACCACTACAAGCGCGTGCAGATGATCCAGGGCGGCGACCAGGACATCGAGCTGCAGAAGTCCAACATCCTGCTCCTCGGGCCGACCGGCTGCGGGAAGACGCTGCTCGCCCAGACGCTCGCCCGGATCCTCAACGTCCCGTTCGCGATCGCCGACGCGACCGCGCTCACCGAGGCCGGCTACGTCGGCGAGGACGTCGAGAACATCCTGCTCAAGCTCATCCAGGCCGCCGACTACGACGTCAAGAAGGCCGAGACCGGGATCATCTACATCGACGAGGTCGACAAGATCGCCCGCAAGGCCGACAACCCCTCGATCACCCGCGACGTATCCGGCGAGGGCGTGCAGCAGGCGCTGCTGAAGATCCTCGAGGGGACCCAGGCCTCCGTCCCGCCGCAGGGCGGGCGCAAGCATCCCCACCAGGAGTTCCTGACCATCGACACGACGAACGTCCTGTTCATCTGCGGTGGCGCGTTCGCCAACCTCGACAAGATCATCGAGCGGCGCATCGGCCACAAGGGCGTCGGCTTCGGCGCGGCGATCGAGTCCAAGGAGCACCGCGACACCGGCGAGCTGTTCGAGCACTGCCTGCCCGAGGACCTCATCCAGTACGGGCTCATCCCGGAGTTCATCGGTCGCCTGCCGGTTGTCTCGGCGGTCCACCAGCTCACTCGCGACGACCTCGTCTCGATCCTCACCGAGCCGCGCAACGCGCTGGTCAAGCAGTTCCAGCGCTTCTTCTCCTTCGATGGCATCGAGCTCGTGTTCTCCGACGACTCCCTGACGGCGGTGGCCGAGAAGGGCCTGGAGCGCGAGACCGGCGCTCGCGGCCTGCGCTCGATCATCGAGGAGATCCTGCTCGACGTGCAGTTCGAGCTGCCCTCGCGCCGCGATGTCAAGAAGTGCGTCGTCACGCGCGAGACGGTCGAGAAGGGCCTGACCCCGACGCTCGTCACCGAGGCGGCGCGCGACGAGCACGAAGAGCTGCGCGAGGAATCGGCCTGAGCCCCAAGCGCCGTGAGCTCGAGCCCCGCGGGGCTCGTTCTCAGCGCTCCCGTCTACGCGCCGTGCCGTGGGCGCTCTTGCTCCGCGGCGGCGTGGTCGCGCTCGAGCGCTGGCACGTCCTCTCCGAACAGGAGCGAGCGCGCTTCCTCGCGCTCGCGCGCAGCAGCCGCGGCCGGCCGGGGAACCTCACCGCCCGCGAGCGCGAGGAGCTGCGGATCCTCCTGGCCAGGCTCGACGTCGGCGCCGCGGGACGCGATCTCCTCCCGATCGTGCGCGGATTCCGCCGCAAACGCGGCTAGTCTCCCGGCTCCCCGTCGCGTTAGCGATCCGTCCATTCCTCGCCAAACTTCTCGCGCTGCGGGCCGTGGGCGGCGATCACCCCGGGTCGCTCAACTAACGCTCCTGAAAGGAGCCAACGCCATATGACCAGGATCCTCCCCGCCGTCGCCGCGAGCGCCGCGCTCGTGCTCGCCGGATGCGGCGGCAGCTCGAGCAGCAGCTCGTCGTCGAACTTCACCTCCGAGGCGAACGCGATCTGCGCCCAATTCGGCGCCCAGATCAACGCGCTGCCGGCGCCGAGCAACACGGGCGCTGCCGCCGCCGCCTCGCTCGACTCCCAGATTCCGATCGAGCAGGCCGAGCTGGCCAAGCTGAAGGCGCTCACGCCGCCGTCGGCGCAGGCGGCGGACTGGCGCACCGCGATCAGCAACCTCGAGCAGACGATCGCGCTCTCCCCGCAGCTGAGTGCGGCCGCGAAGGCCGGTGACGCCGCGCAGGTCCAGGCGCTCGTGGCCAAGGCCAAGCCGCTCACCGATCAGGCGACGTCGATCGCCAACAAGCTCGGCCTCACGAAGTGCGCCGCCAACTACCAGCCGGGCGGCTCCTCGACGCAGACGCAGACCTCCTAGGCGGACGCGGCGGGGCCCGGATTACGCCGGGCCCCGCCGCGAGCCCCTACACTGCCTCGCGTGCAAGACGAGTTTCGCGTGCGCGCCCACCTGCCGGCCGCCAAGGTCGACGCGGTCGTCGCCGCCCTGCAGCAGCAGGAGCTGAGCGACGAGGCGAGCGCGGCGCTCGGGCGCCCGGCCATCTCCCACGATGAGGACGACGTGTTCGTGTACACCGACTCGCCCGAGGCGGCCGAGGCGGCGCGTACCGCGCTCGGCCGGGCGCTGACCGAGACGGGCGTGCCGGCCGAGGTCCGCGTGACCCGCTGGCATCCGCTGGAGGAGCGCTGGGAGGACGCCTCGGCGCCGCTGCCACAGTCTGACCAGGCGCGCGCGGCCGAGCACGAGCGGCTCGTCGAGGAGGAGGACCGTGAGTCCGCGGCCGACGGAGCACCGGACTGGGAGGTGCGCATCACGCTGCCCTCCCATCACGAGGCGCGCGAGTTCGCCGAGCGTCTCGAGGAAGAGGGCGTCCCGGTGCTGCGTCGTTGGCGCCACCTCGTCGTCGGCGCCAACGACGAGGACGAGGCCCGGTCGCTCGCCGAGCGACTGCGCGCCGAGGCCCCCGGGGGCAGCGAGCTGCTCGTCGAGGGCAGCGGCGTCGAGCCGATGCAGGCGTACACGCGCTCGCAGGCGCGCTATGCCTGGTTCGGCGGCCTCGGCATGTGACGCTCGCCGCCCGCACTCTCCTAGACTGCCTCGCCCATGTCCGAGTCGGCCGCCGAAGCATCCCCGCCCGCGACGCGCTTTGACCCCGCGGAGGTCGAGCCGCGCGTCATCGCGCGCTGGCTGGCCAGCGGCCTCTTCGGACCCGAGCCCGAGGGCTCGCCCGAGGAGAACTATTCGATCGCGATTCCCCCGCCGAACGTCACCGGCACACTGCACATGGGCCACGCTCTCAATGGGTCGGTGCAGGATGCGCTCATCCGCTGGCGGCGCATGCAGGGACGGCGCACGAAGTGGATCTTCGGCACCGACCACGCCGGGATCGCCACCCAGACGCAGGTCGAGAAGGCGCTGGCCGCCGAGGGCACGTCGAAGGAGGAGATCGGGCGCGACGCATTCATCGCCCGCGTGTGGGAGTGGCGAGAGCACTACGGCGGCCGGATCACCGAGCAGTTCCAACGCCTCGGCGCCTCGCTCGACTACGCGCACGAGCGTTTCACGCTCGACGACGGGTACCACGACGCCGTGCTGCGCGTGTTCGTCGCCCTGTACGACAAGGGGTACATCTATCGCGACCGGTATCTCGTCAACTGGGACCCCGGCAGCTGCTCGGCGATCTCCGACCTCGAGGTCGAGGAGCGCGAGGAGGTCGACACGCTCTACTCGATCGTCTACGACGTGCAGGGCGGTGGCACGGTCACGATTGCCACGGTGCGTCCGGAGACGATGCTCGGCGACACCGCCGTCGCGGTCAATCCGAGTGACGATCGCTACCGCGACCTCGTCGGGCGCACGGCGATCCTGCCACTCGTCGGACGCGAGCTGCCGATCATCGCCGACGAGTACGTCAAGACCGACTTCGGCACCGGCCAGCTGAAGATCACCCCGGCGCACGACCCCAACGACTTCGAGATCGGGCGCACCCACGGCCTCGAGCAGGTGTCGGTGATCGGCGAGGACGGGCGCATGACCGCCGACGCCGGCCCCGGGTACGAGGGCCTGGAGGTCATGGAGGCTCGCGACGCCGTCGTCGCGGCGCTCCAGGCCGAGGGGCGCATCGTCGCCCGCGAGTCCTACACGCATGAGGTCCCCTACTCGCATCGCTCCGGGCAGCGCATCGAGCCGCTCGTCTCGCTGCAGTGGTTCATGCGCATGGACGAGCTCGCGCGCCCGGCGATCGAGGCGGTGCAGGACGGCCGCGTGTGCATCACGCCCGACAGCCAGCGCCGCCGGTACCTCGACTGGATGGAGCAGATTCGCCCGTGGTGCATCTCGCGCCAGCTGTGGTGGGGCCACCGCCTGCCGGTCTACTACTGCGACGAGTGCGAGGAGACGTACGTCGCGATCGACCCGCCCGAGCGCTGTGGCGCCTGCGGCGGACCACTGCGCCAGGACGAGGACGTGCTCGACACCTGGTTCTCCTCGGCGCTATGGCCGTTCGCGACGCTCGGCTGGCCGCAACAGACACCCGAGCTCGCCGCCTTTTATCCCACAGACGTGCTCTCGACGGCCCGCGACATCATCTTCCTGTGGGTGGCGCGGATGATCATGATGGGGCTGGAGTTCACCGGCGAGGTCCCGTTCTCCGACGTGTACGTCCACTCGGTCATCCAGGCGCCCGACGGCCGGCGCATGTCCAAGTCGCTCGGCACCGGCATCGATCCGCTCGACGAGATCGAGCGCCACGGCGCCGACGCGGTGCGCTTCGGGCTGCTGGCAATGTCCTCCTCGCAGGACGTGCGCTACTCGGCCGAGAAGGTCGAGCAGGGGTGGCGGCTCGCCAACAAGCTCTTCAACGCCGTCCGCTTCGTGCTCACGAGCGCCGACGTGGCCGAGGCCGCAGCTGATACCGAGCCGCAGCCGTCGACGCTCGAGGATCGCTGGATCCTCTCGCGCCTGGCCCGCATCGAGGCCGACACCGCCGAGCGGCTCGAGCGCTTCGACTTCTCCCACGCCGCGCTCGGCCTGTACGACTTCGTCTACGGTGAGCTGTGCGACTGGTACCTGGAGCTCGTCAAGCCGCGACTGCGCGACGCCGCGCCGGCGCAGGACCGCGCGGCGCTGTCGGCGACGCTCGTGCACGTGCTCCGCGCGACGGTGGCGCTCGCGCACCCGATCATTCCGTTCGTTACCGAGGAGCTGTGGTCAGCGCTCGGCGGCCAGGGCCTGCTCGCCGGAGCTCGCTACCCAGTGAGCGACCCTGCGCGGATCGACCCGCAGGCCGAGGAGGCGATCGGACGGGCGATCGCGGCGATCACGGCGTTGCGCGGCTGGCGCGACGGCGCCGAGCTGCGTCCGAAGCTCATCGTGCCCGTGCGGCTCGACGCGGCGGAGTACGCGCCCGTGGTCGAGGCGATCGCCCGCCTGGCCCGGGTCGAGTTCACCGGCGGGTCGGAGGCGGAGCCGATCGCCACGGTGCCGATCCCCGGCGCGACGGTCGAGGTGCTACCCGTCGAAGGGGTCGACCTCCAGGCCGCCGAGCGGCGCACGGACAAGCGCCGCGCCGAGCTGGAGGCGGAGGTCAAGCGCGCCGAGGGCAAGCTCTCAAATCCCGGCTTCGTCGACAAGGCGCCGGCGGACGTCGTGGCGGCCGAGCGCGAGAAGCTCGCGCGCCTGCGCGACGAGCTGGAGGGGTTGTGAGCCGCGCCGGGCGCCGGGACGCCCGGCGCCAGTGGTCGCCGGCGCAGGCCGAGCGCTTCCTGCGGTCGATGGACCTGTTCGGGATGCGCTTTGGTTTGGACCGCATCCGCCGCCTGATGACCGTGCTGGACATGCCCCACGAGCGCTTCGCCGCGGTGCACGTCGTCGGGACCAACGGCAAGTCCTCGACGACGCGCTTCATCGCCGCGATCCTCGAGCGCCACGGGCTGCGGACCGGTGCCTACCTCTCGCCGCACCTCACCTCCTACACCGAGCGGATCCAGATCGATGAGCGCGACGTCGACGCCGAGGCGTTCGCCGACGCGGTCGGACGGGCCGCGTGGGCGATGGAGCGCGTCAATCGGACGCTCGACGAGGGGGACCGCGTGACTCAGTTCGAGGTGCTCACCGCGGCCGCCTTCGTGCTGCTGGCCGACCGGGGGGTGCAGGTCGCGGTGATCGAGGCGGGCCTCGGCGGTCGCTACGACGCGACGAGCGTCGTCGACGCACCGGTCACCGTGCTCACCAACGTCGGTCTGGAGCACACGCGCTGGCTCGGCCCGA
Organism: uncultured Solirubrobacterales bacterium; assembly: GCA_963819075.1. Lineage (GTDB taxonomy): Bacteria > Actinomycetota > Thermoleophilia > Solirubrobacterales > Solirubrobacteraceae > CAVQBJ01. The sequence goes on along the minus strand of CAWFUP010000004.1, from coordinate 289,628 downwards.
CGCTCGCCGACATCGCGCGCGAGAAGCTGGCCGTCGTCAGTCCCGGCAGCACGCTGGTCCTTGGCTCCCAGCTGGAAGAGGAGATCGAGGCGTATGCGCGCGAGGTGGCCGCCGACCTCGGCACGCGGGTGGTGCGCGCGCCGTACCCGGCCGGAACGGGCGTCCCGGCGCTGCACGCCCAGGGACGCTTCCAGCGCGCGAACTTCGGGCTCGCCGTCGAGGCCGCTCGGGCGTACCTGACCGCGATCGGGCGCCCGCTGCTTGTGGACGCGGTGCGCGACGCCGCCGCGGCGACGCTCGTCCCCGGTCGCTTCCAGCTCGTCGGCGCCGACCCGCCGACGGTCTTCGACGGTGCGCACAATCCGGCCAGCTTCGCCGCGCTCGTCGAGTCGATTCCCGACCTCCGTGAGGGCCGCCCGCTCGCCGCCGTGGTCGGGATCCTCGACGACAAGGACGCCTCGGCCATGCTCGCCGCGCTGCGGCCGCACTGCGATCGGCTGTGGGTCACCGCGCCCGATAGCCCGCGCGCGCTGCCACCGCCGACGCTGCAGTCGCTCGCCCTTCAGGCCGGCTTCGTCGATCCCCAGTGCGACGCCGACCCCGCCCGCGCGCTGCGGGCCGCCCGGGCCTGGGCACGCGGCCAGCCGGGGGGTGGGGTGGTGCTCGCGACCGGCTCGATCTACCTTGTGGGGCAGCTGCTCGGCGCCGCGGGCGCCTTGGAGGCGTGATCACGATGAACGAAGACGGTCCCTCGGTCCTGGCCATGATCGGCGCTGTCGCGCTGATCGTGGCCCTAGTGATCCTCCTATTCTTCGCTGCCGGTTACGGGTTTGGCCGACTGTTTCTCTAAACTCGCGCAGCTAATGCGCGCGACGACGGTGCGACGACGGTGATCCCCGCCTATTTCGGGATCAACAGCAGCGGGGTCAACCTGGCGATCAAGCTCGTCGTCCTGTTTCTCATCCTGTTCTGGCTGGCGCTCGTCTACTGGACGTTCTCGGACGCCCGCCGGCGGATCTCCGATCCGGTGCTCATCGCCTGCGCCGTCGGGGCGTCGTTGTTCCCGTATGTCGGGACGATCATCTACATGGTGCTCCGCCCTCCGGAGTACCTCGACGACGTGCGCGAGCGCGAGCTCGAGATGCAGGCGGCCGAGGCACAGATGTACGCCCTCAACTACCAGCTGTGCTCCCACTGCGACTACCCGATCGAGCGCGACTTCCTGCGCTGCCCGTCCTGCTTGCGCAAGCTCAAGGAGCGCTGCGTCTCCTGCAGCCGCCCGCTCGATCCGGACTGGACGATCTGTCCGTACTGCGAGACCGAGGTGGCCGGCGGCCCGTCGCCGACGCGTCGCCGCCGCCGCGACATGACCGAGGAAATCGACTCGGTGGCCGACGAGCCGGCCGCTCCGCGCCGTCGCGCGCGCCCGGCTCCGGGCGGCGCGCCCTGAGCTGTCGTTCCTGACGGCGCCGGCCGGCGCCAGTCACTAGTCTGCGGCCGCTGCACCCCGCCCAACCGCAAAGGACACCATGGACCGCACCCTGATCCTCGTCAAGCCCGACGCCTTCGCCCGCTCGCTCACCGGCGAGATCATCGCCCGCTTCGAGCGCAAGGGCCTGCACATCGTCGCCCTCGCGCACCTGACGGTCACGCGCGAGCTCGCCGAGCAGCACTACGCCGAGCACGCCGAGCGGCCGTTCTTCGGTGAGCTCGTCGACTTCATCACCTCGGCTCCGCTCGTCGCGCTCGTGCTCGAGGGCGAGGACGCCATCCGCGCGGCGCGCCAGGTGATCGGGGCCACGAACCCGCTCGAGGCCGCGCCCGGCTCGATTCGCGGCGACTTCGCGATCTCCGTCGGCCAGAACATGGTGCACGGCTCGGACAGTCCGGAGTCGGCGGCCCGCGAGATCGCGTTGTTCTTCCCCGGGCTCACCTAGGGGGACGGGCTGTCCGAGCGTCCGCGGCTCGTCCTCGCTTCCCGCTCACCCCAGCGTCGCGCGATCCTGCAGCGGCTCGGTGTGTCCTTCACCGTGCGTGTGACGGACGCTCCGGAGGCGACGAGCGGCGATGCGCGAGCGGTGGCGGCCGAGAACGCGCTGCGCAAGGCGACGGCGGCCCGGGAAGCGAACGAGGACGAGCTCGTGCTCGGCGTCGACACCGTCGTGGCCCTGGGCGGTCGCCTGTACGGCAAGCCGACGGACGCCGAGGACGCGCGTCGCACGCTGCGCGCACTGAGCGGGCGCACGCACGAGGTCATCAGCGGGCTCGCCCTCGTGGGTGGCGACCGCGAGCGCGTCGCGACGGCGACGACCGAGGTGACGTTCCGATCGCTGTCCGAGTCGCTCGTTGATTGGTACCTGGCCACCGGCGAGTGGCGCGACCGCGCGGGTGGGTATGCCATCCAGGGCGCTGGCACGGCGCTCGTCACGCGCGTGGTGGGGGATTACGAGAACGTCGTCGGCCTGCCAGTGGGAACGCTCATCGATCTGTGTCCCAAATTATTGTGGGGATGACGCCTAAGCGTTCTGATGTCGAGGTTTGCCCCGGTTGGGAAGCTGTCTAGCAATCGGGCAATACGCTCATGGCATCGCGGAAGTCCCCCGATAACTGTCACATGTGGGCGCATGTGGGGTCATTTGGGGCTCGGGCGCTGGCACGCGTCTCATTTTCCGTGGCCGCTACATTGGCCACCACGACGATCGCCCTGGCCGGGTGGTGCGCCCCGAGCCCCGCCGGCGCGGCCTCGCTGATCTCGAGCTTCCAGGCCGGCGTGGTGAACACGACGAGCCCGTCCAATCCGCCGACGTCCGGGCAGTACGCGACCCAGGCCGGATCGCATCCGGCCGAGGCCCTCACGCAGTTCACGGTCAACACCTCGCTCTTCAACTCGCTCCAGGACGTGCGCGTCGACCTGCCGCCCGGGCTCGTCGTCAACCCCCAGGCGATCCCGCAGTGCAACGTGTCGGGAAGCGGGCTGGGCGCCTGCCCCTCCGACACCGAGGTGGGCCAGAGCGCGGTGACGATCATCAACGTGCCGATCTTCGGCAACGTCCAGGCCACCGGCAACGTCTACAACATGGTCCCGCCGGCCGGCTCGCCCGGCGACTTCGCGTTCTCGGTCACGATCGCCGGCCTCATCACCATCCGCACCGACCTCGTCGCCGGCGTGCGCTGGTACCCGAGCAACGGTCAGCCCGGCGACTACGGCGACTACTTCACGATCAGCGGCATCAGCAACCTGCTCGGCACGGCCCTGCAGACGTCGACGCTCGCCTTCTGGGGTGCGCCGGAGGAGCAGAACGGCGGCGGCGCCGCCGACAACGCGTTCATCACCAACCCGACGGTGTGCAACGGGCCGCAGAGCACCAACATGTCCGCCGACACCTACACGAGCGGCCAGACCGGCACGGACTCCTTCACGACGCCGGTTGGCGCGAGCGGCTGCGCCTCGATCCCGTTCAATCCGGGCGTCACGGTCACGCCAAGCACGACCCAGCGCGACCAGCCCAACGGGATCACTGTGGACATGTCGGTGCCCCAGGATCAGAACCCGTCACACATCGCCTCCTCTCAGCTGCAGAACGCGACGATCACGCTGCCGACCGGACTCTCGATCAACCCGTCGGCCGGGAACAGCCTGCAGGCCTGTACGAGTGCGCAATTCGGGGAGGGTACGAACAGCGCGATCGCCTGCCCAGCCGCCTCGAAGGTCGGCAACGCGACGATCACCTCGCCGGCGCTCGCGGGAACGCTGACCGGCTCGATCTATGTCGGGCCACAGACCAACAACACCTATCAGGTCTACGTCGACGCGGCGAACGCCAATGACGGAATCGACGTGCGTCTCGACGGAACCGTCACCGCCAACACCTCCACCGGCCAGCTGACCGCGACGTTCACGAACACGCCCCCGGTCCCGTTCAGCGACTTCAAGCTCCAGTTCAACACCGGGTCCGGCGCGCTGTTCGCCAACTCGCTCACCTGTGGTGCTGCCCAGACCACGACGAGCCTTGCCCCGTACTCGGGCAACCCCGCGGCCACGCCGTCGAGCAGCTTCGCGGTCGATCAGAACGGCTCTGGCGGCTCCTGCGCGCCGACGGTGCCCTTTGCCCCGACTGCGAGCGCGGTCCTCAGCAGCACCGCCGCCGGCGCCAATCCGACGCTCACGCTCAACGTCGCCCGCTCCGACGGCAACCAGACGCTCTCCACCGTCTCGACGCAGCTGCCGCCGGGCCTGTTGGCCAACATCTCCACGGTAACGCCGTGCACCGAGCCCGCGGACACGCAGGGGACCTGCGGCGCGGGCAGTCAGATCGGCACCACGACGGTAAGCGCCGGCGCTGGATCCACGCCGCTGTCGCTCCCGGGCACCGTGTATCTGACCGCCGCCTACAACGGCGCCCCGTTCGGCCTGTCCATCGTCGTGCCGGCGATCGTCGGCCCCTTCAACCTGGGGACCGTCGTCGTGCGCGCCGCGGTCAACGTGAACACGGCCACCGGCGTGGTCTCGATCACCACCGACCCACTACCGACGATCCTGCAGGGCGTCCCGCTGCGCCTCAAGACGATCGTCGTGACCATCAACAAGACAGGGTTCCTCACCAACCCGACGAGCTGCGCCGCCGGCACCATCACGGGCGCGGTGACCTCCACCGCGGCCGACACCTCGCCGTTCACGAGCCCGGCCACGATGACCGGCTGCGCGTCGCTGCCGGTGTTCTCGCCGACGATCACGGTCACCCCCGGCACCACGCAGCGCGACGCGCCGACCGGCCTCGACGTTGACGTTCACGTGCCGAGCGGGAACTCCGACCTGCAGGGCGCCACCGTGACCCTCCCGTCGGGGATGTCGATCAACCCGGCGGTGGCCAACGTGCTCGGCTCCGCGGCCTGCGCCTCGGCCCAGTTCAACGCCGACACCTGCCCCGCCGCGTCGGCGGTCGGCACAGCCGAGATCGATTCGCCGCTCCTGTCGACGCCCTTCACCGGGTCGGTCTACGTCGGACCACAGGCGGGCAACACCTACACGCTGTACGTGTGGGTGAAGGACGCCACCGACGGCCTCGAGGTCCACCTGACCGGCACGGCGACGGCGAACACGAGCACCGGCCAGCTCACCACCTCGTTCCCGAGCACTCCGCCGATCCCGTTCACCGACCTCAAGCTCAACTTCACCGGCGGGGCCGACGCGCTCCTGGCCAGCCCGGCCACGTGCGGCATCGCCACCACGGCGAGCACGCTCACGCCGACGAGCGGCGCGGCCGCCTCGCCGAGCGCGTCTTACACGGTCGACGCCAACGGAAGCGGCGGCGCCTGCCCGTCGACCGAGGCGTTCAACCCGACGGTGAGCGTGACCACGCCGAACGCGGGTGCCGGCGCCAACGATCCGGTCACGATCGGCTTCGCGAGCGGCGATCAGCAGCAGAACCTCGGCTCGATCACCGCGACGTTGCCGCCGGGGCTGGTCGGCGAGATCGGCAGCGTGCCCCAATGCGACAACGCCGACGCCACGGCCGGATCCTGCTCCTCCATCAGCCAGATCGGTACCGCGACGGTGAGCGCCGGCGTCGGCTCGAGCCCGCTGCAGCTGACCGGGCAAGCGGTCTACCTCACCGGGCCCTACAACGGCGCGCCGTTCGGGCTGTCGATCGTCGTGCGTGCCAAGGCGGGCCCATACGACCTTGGCACCGTCGTCGTGCGCGCGGCCATCGCCGTCGACCCCCACGACGCTCACGTGACCATTACCAGCGGTACCTTCCCGAGCATCCTCCAGGGCGTCCCGCTGCGCCTGAAGGCGGTCTCGCTGGCGATGAACTCCGGGTTCATGGTCAACCCGACGAGCTGTCAGGCCCAGATCCTGTCAGCCTCGATCGGCTCGGCCACCGGCACGAACGCCTCGGCACAGGCCGCCTTCACCCCGACGGGCTGCGGCCAGCTCGCCTTCTCGCCGGTGATCGTGTCGACTCTCGGCGGCAGCGCGTCGCCCAGCACCGGCGCGAGCCTGAGCGAGACCGTCACGCCGAAGACCGGCCAGGGCAACCTGCAGTCGGTGGCGGTCACGCTGCCCTCGACCGTCTCCCCGCGCCTCAGCACGATCAACCAGGCCTGCGTCGCCTCGACCTACGCCAGCAACCCCTCGGGCTGCCCGGCCGCCTCGCAGGTCGGAACCGCCACGGCGAGCACGCCCGTGCTGCCCCACGCGCTCACCGGCCCCGTCTACCTCGTCGCCCAATCCGGCGGCCTGCCGACCCTTGAGCTGACACTGAGCGCAGACGGCGTGAGGATCGACCTGAGCGGCACGATCGCGATCGGCTCCTCCGGCCTGACGACGACCTTCTCCTCGATCCCCGACGTGCCGATCACGAGCTTCACGCTCACGCTGCCCCAGGGACCCAACTCCGCGCTTACTACGACCAGCGCGCTCACCTGCTCGAGCGCGCCGAGCGTGAGCACCACGGCGACATCGCACAGCGGCCAGACCGTCAGCGCCACCACTCCCGCCCAGATCAGCGGGTGCGCGACGACCTCCAGCGGGGCCAGTACCGGCACGTCCAAGGGGGCCGGCGCGCCCGCGAAGTGGCTGGTGATCTCCGTCCGTCGCATCAAGCGCCTCAAGCACCACGCTGTGAAGCTCTACGTGCGCCTGCCCATGACCGGCAAGCTGACGCTCAGCTCGCCCCTCATCGCGCCGGTGAAGGTGTTCACGTCGAAGCGCAGCCGCTACGTCTGGGTGGAGATCCGCCTCACCAAGTCCGGCCAGCAACAGTACCGTCGCCACCACCCGCTCAAGGTCAAGATGCGAGCCGGCTTCCGCTCGTACTCGGGCCGCAGCGGCTGGAACACCAAGGGCGTCACGCTGCTCTGATCCCGCCGGCGGCGGATGCGGCGGGCGGCGCATCGCGCCAACCCGCAGCGGCCCAGTAATTGCAGGCGTTTTCGCACGCCGGGAGGCCCGTTGCGGGGCCAGCGAATCGCGCGGCGTCCGCTACACTGCGCCCCGGGTACGCGCTTGGCGGCGGTTGCGGCGCCGTGGCGGCGCCAGGCCAAGCGCCCTCGCCCCGGTTTCTCCCTCGTTCATGGGCATCTTCAGCTACCTCACGGGTTTCGGCGGCCGCGACATGGCGGTCGATCTCGGGACGGCCAACACGCTCGTCTACGTGCGTGGCCGCGGCATCGTGCTGTCCGAGCCGAGCGTCGTGGCGATCGACTCGCGCAGCGGCGAGGTCCACGCCGTCGGCATCGAGGCCAAGCGCATGCTCGGCCGCACGCCGGGCACGATCCAGGCGATCCGCCCGCTCAAGGACGGCGTCATCGCAGACTTCGACGTGACCGAGGAGATGCTCCGCCACTTCATCCAGAAGGTGCACCAGAACCGCTGGGCGCACCCTCGCGTCGTTGTCTGCGTGCCCTCGGGCGTGACCGGCGTGGAGAAGCGCGCGGTCGAGGAGGCCTGTCTGTCCGCCGGCGCCCGCACCGCCTACCTCATCGAGGAGCCGATGGCGGCGGCGATCGGCGCCGGGCTGCCGGTCGGCGAGCCGACCGGCTCGATGGTCGTCGACATCGGCGGTGGGACCTCGGAGGTCGCCGTCATCTCCCTCGGGGGGATCGTCGTCTCGCAGTCGATCCGCGTCGGGGGTGACGAGCTCGACGAGGCGATCATCAACTACGCCAAGCGCGAGTACAAGCTGCTCATCGGGCAGCAGACCGCGGAGGAGCTCAAGCTCGAGATCGGCTCGGCCTGCCCGATGGCCGAGGAGTTGCAGGCGGAGATCCGCGGGCGCGACATGGTCTCCGGACTGCCCAAGACCGTCGTGCTGACGAGCGAGGAGATCCGTCAGGCGCTCGAGGAGCCACTCGTGCAGATCATCGACGCCGTCAAGGAGACGCTCGACCGCACGCCGCCCGAGCTCGCCTCGGACATCATGGATCGTGGCATCATGCTCGCCGGCGGCGGATCGTTGTTGCAGGGCCTCGACGAGCGTCTGCGCGAGGAGACGCAGATGCCGGCGCACCTCGCCGAGTCGCCGCTGACCTGCGTTGCGGTGGGGTCGGGTCGCTCGCTCGAGGAGTTCGAGGCGATCCATCGCTCCAATCGCAACTCGCGCAACCGCCGCCGCCGGTGACACGCGGCGGCCAACGGGCGGGGGGCGTACCCTTTCCCCGGACGATTTCGGAAGGCAATCTGTGTACGAGAAGACGGTCCGACGACGCCGAGCCGTGCTGGCAGGGCTCGTCGTCCTCTCCCTGATCCTCCTCACCGTCTACTTCGGCGAGGCGCCCGGAGGCCGCCTGCACTCCGTTCAGCGCGGCTTCTTGACGGTGCTCTCGCCGATCCAGGAGGGCGCGAGCAAGGCCCTGAAGCCCGTCCGCGACCTGTTCAGCGGGATCGGCGACACGCTGCACGCCCGCAGCGAGCTCGCGGGCCTGCGCAAGCAGAACGAGATCCTGCGCCAGGAGGTGACCAACGACCAGCTGGCCGCGCGGCGCGGCGCCGAAGCGCTCCGCCTGATGCATCTCGACGCGACCTACCAGCTCGACCAGTACGCGCCGGTGAGCGCCGACATCACCGGCCAGTCGCCGACGCTGTGGTACTCCACCGTGCTCATCGACAAGGGCTCGGACTCCGGCGTGAGCGTCAACGACCCGGTCGTTGACGCCGACGGACTGGTGGGCAACGTGACTCAGGTCACCCCGGTCGTCTCGCAGGTGACGCTCATCACCGACCAGTCGAGCGCCGTCGCCGCGCGCGACACGCAGGCCGGCGTGCTCGGGATCGTGGTCGCGAAGGTCGGCGATCCGCAGAGCTTGCAGCTGCAGGATCTCGCGGCCAACGCGAACGTCAACCAAGGCGACTACGTCGTCACCGCCGGCACCGTGTCGGCGTCCGATCCGTCGCTGTACCCGCCGGGGATCCCGATCGGCCAGGTGACGTCGGTGCCGAACGGCACGATCACCACTCAGGTCGACGTGCGCCCGCTGGCCAACCTGCGCGAGCTCGACACGGTCCAGGTGCTCACCCGCAACACGTCCGGTGTCCCCGCCAGCCAGGCGATCAACGCCCTGCCGCCGGCCGGCAGCGAGCCGACATCCGCGGCCCAGGCGTCGGCCGCCCAGACCGCGTCCACCGGAGGCTAGGACATGGCCACCAACGCGCAGATCCCCTCGGCCGCGCTCGTCGCCCGGGTGCTCGGGCTCATCTTCGTATCGGTGATCCTGCAGAGCGCCGCCGTCTCGCAGTTCCCGATCTTCGGCGCGCCCGCCGATCTGGCGCCGCTCGTCGTGATGTCGGTTGGGCTCATGACGGGGTCGATCGAGGGGGCGATCACCGGCTTCGCCGTCGGGCTGTTCGTCGACCTCGCGCTCGTGCAGACGCTCGGCCTCTCGTCGCTCATCTACACCATCGTGGGCTACGGCGCCGGTCGCCTGCGTGAGCTGCGCGACCCTCAGGGCGCGCTCGTGCCGCTGGCCATGGGAGCGATCGCGACCGCCGTCGCCTCGATCGGCTACTCGGTGATGGAGTTCATGCTCGGCGTCGACGCCCCCGTCAGCTTCCTCCTCCTGCGCCAGATCATCGTCGGAGTCCTCGTCAACTGCATCATCGCCCTGCCCGTCTACGCGATCGTGCGCCGCTGGCTGCAGCCGAGCCTCCCCGACGACCCGCGCCGCCGCCGCCGGCGCGCCTACACGACCGGCGGGCTGAGCCCGCTCTCGCGTTCATGAGCAGCGAAGCTGCGCTCAAGCGAGGCCGGAGGCCCGCCTCGCCGCGCTCGCGCTCCGTCACCGGGAGCGCCTCCCGGAAGGAGGCGCAGGCATGATCGTCGAGCCGGCGGCTCCGTCGGAGCGCAACCTGCCCGTGTCGCCGCAGCTCGCGCTGCGCGTGGCGGTCCTCGGCGGGGTCGCGCTCGCGCTGTTCGCGATCATCTTCTTCCGCCTGTGGTACCTGCAGGTGCTGTCGGGCAGCCAGTACCGGCAGGAGGCCAACGTCAACCGCGTGCGCCCGCTGCCGATCGCCGCGCCGCGGGGTGAGATCCTCGACCGCAGCGGGAACGTGCTGGCCACCGACCGCACCACCTACGCGGTGCAGGTGGTGCCCGACGCGCTGCCGGCGCCCGGACCGGCCCGCGTCGCGTTGTTCCGCCACCTCGCGCGTCGCCTCGGGATGCGCACGCGCCAGATCGAGGACATCGTCGCCACGAAGGCGGTCGCCCAGCCGCCGTACGCGAACATCACGATCAAGGTCGACGCCGGGTTCGGGGCCCTCACCTACCTGCAGGAGCACCAGCTGGACTTCCCCGGCGTGACCGAGGCCCAGCTCGACTTGCGTGATTACCCGGCCGGCTCAGTCGCCTCCCAGGTGCTCGGGTACGTCGGCCAGATCAACTCGACCCAACTCGGCACGTCGGCCTACCGCGGGGTTCCGCAGGGGACGATCATCGGGCAGGACGGCGTCGAGGCGGCCTACGACGGCTACCTACGCGGACGAGACGGCCTGCAGCGTGTGGAGGTCAACGCCGCCGGCCAGTACCAGGGCACGCTGCCCTCGACGGCACCGATCTCCGGCCACGACGTCAAGCTGACGCTCGACGCCGGCCTGCAGAAGGCCGCCGACGGCGCGATGGCCACCGTGATGGGCGGTGTCGGCGCGAGCGCCGGCGCGTTCGTCGCGCTCGACCCCCGCAACGGCGCCGTGCTGGCCATGGGCTCGTTCCCCAACTACGATCCCAACGAGCTCGTCCGCCCGTTCACGCAGGCCCAGTACAACCAGCTGCTCGGCAGCAACAGCACGCCGGGGGCGTTCTTCAACCGAGCGATCGACGGCCTGTACCCGACGGGCTCGACGTTCAAGCCGATCACCGCGCTCGCCGGCCTGAAGGCCGGGATCATCACCCCGAGCACCCTCCAGGGCGGCGGTCAATGCGTCTCGGTCGGTGCGGCGGGACAGCAGTTCTGCAACTCGGGGAAGGCGAACTACGGCGACCTCGACCTCGAGAACGCGCTCAGGGTCTCCGAGGACACCTACTTCTACGAGGTGGGCGAGGCGGCCAACACCGGCACGTCGATCCAGCGCATGGCGCGGATGCTCGGGCTCGGCCGCGCCACCGGGATCGACCTGCCGGGCGAGACGCACGAGAGCGTCGTGCCCGACGCCGCGTGGCTGGAACGCCAGAACCGGCTCGAGCGCGCGTGCGAGCGGCGCAAGCATGTGCCGAGCTGCTTCATCACCGACGGCAATCCCTGGACGATCGGCGACAACGTGAACCTCGCCGTCGGCCAGGGCGACCTGCTGGCCACGCCGCTGCAGATGGCCGTTGTGTACGCGACGCTTGCGAACACGTACATGAACGGCAGCGGACATGGCATCGTGCCGGTGCCCCACCTCGTGCAGGAGATCGACGATACGAACGGCCAGCTCGTGCAACAGATCCAGCCGCCGCCGGCGCGTCATGTGTTCATCGATCCGAGCGGTCTGGCCGTCGTCATGGCCGGGCTACACGACGCGACGAGCCTGCCCGGCGGGACCTCGACGGACGTGTGGACGGGCTTCCCGTATCCGGTGTACGGGAAGACGGGCACGGCCCAGCACGGCACCTCCGGCGTCTACGGCGCCGACCAATCCTGGTATGACTGCTACATCCCCAACGCCAGGCGCCCGATCGAGATCACGGTGACCATCGAGAAGGGCGGCTTCGGCGCCGCCGCCGCCGCCCCAGTCGCCCGGCTCATCGCCTCGGAGTGGTTCGGCGTCACGCCCAAGCTCGTCCGCGGCAACAACGCGACCTTCTGACCTAACGCACGCGACCCCGACCGTGACCCCGGCCACCACCCTGCAGGTCCCCGACGAGTACGTGCCGCCGGCGCCGCGCCTGCGGCTGCCACTCGACCCGCTCATCACGCTCGCCGTTCTCGGCCTCGGCATCTGCTCGATCGTCACGCTGCGCTCGGCCACCCGCACCGACATCCCCGGCCAGCCCAATTACTACATCGAGCGCCAGGGGATCTACCTCGCCCTCGGGATCGTCGCGATGCTCGCGCTGTCGCGCATCGACTACTCGCGGCTGCGCGAGTTCAAATACGGCCTGTACGCGGTGCTCATCCTGGGCATCCTGGCCGTGCTCGGCGCGGGCCACGCCACCAACGGCGCGCAGCGGGCGATCAACCTCCCGTTCTTCAGCTTCCAGGCCTCCGAGGTCGGCAAGGTGCTGCTCATCCTCGTGCTGTCGGCCTACGTCGTCGACCGCTCGCGCCACATCGCCGAGCGCGACACCACGGCGCGGGTCATGCTCCTGGCCCTCATCCCGGCGATGCTCGTCATCGCCCAGCCGGACCTCGGCTCGGGCTTGGTCTACGTGGCGATCGCGCTCATGACCCTGTTCGTCGCCGGCACGTCGTGGAAGCAGATCACCGGGCTCATCGCGCTCGGGGCCGTCGCGATCACGCTCGTGCTCGTCGCCGCACCTGCCGTGGGCGTTCACGTGTTACACCCCTACCAGGTGCAACGGCTCACGGCCTTCCTCCATCCGTCCGATAACGCCAACAGCAAGGGTTATCAGCAGAACGAGTCGAAGATCGCGATCGGATCCGGTGAGGTCACCGGACGTGGCGCCCTCAACTCATCCCAGCAACGACTTGGCTACCTCCCCGAATCGAGCACCGACTTCGTATTTGCCGCCCTCGGCGAGCGGTACGGCTTCGTCGGTGCCGCACTCGTGCTGTCCCTCTACGCGCTGTTGATATGGCGCGCGCTTCGCATCGTGGTCATGTCCAAGAACCTGTTCGGCTCGTTGGTGGCGGGCGGGATCCTGGCCATGCTGATGTTCCAGGTGTTCGTCAATGTCGGCATGACGGTCGGCATCATGCCGATCACCGGCGTGCCGTTGCCTCTCATGAGCTATGGCGGCTCCTCGGTCATCGCCACCCTCCTCGCCGTCGGCCTGCTGCAGTCGATCTATGTGCAGGCCCGCGCCGCGGCCATGAACAAGGGCCGCGTGCTCCGTTTCTGACCATGCTCGTCCGCTCCCGCACCAATCCAGCCGACGCCCGCCCGGGCGCGCCTGACGCCGCCGCGACCGCTACGGTCCGCGCGGCTCGCCTCGGAGCGGCGACCGTTACCGAAAGACCGAAGTCAATTGAAAAAGCAAGTACTCGTCAGCGTCGACCGCGCGGAGACGCGCGTCGCGCTTCTGGAGGCGACCGGCACCCCCGCCGCCTCACGCTCTGCCGCATCACGTCGGCGCTCCGCCCAAGCCGCCCGCCCGGGGGCCGGATACCGGATCGCTGAGCTCTACATCGAGCGGCGCGGTGCGCGCTCGATCGTCGGCAACATCTACAAGGGGAAGGTCGACAACGTCCTGCCCGGGCTCGAGGCCGCGTTCGTCGACATCGGCCTCGAGAAGAACGGCTTCCTGCACGTCGACGAGATCGTCCTACCGGGCGTGGAAACGGTCAAGCGCGGGCGCGGCAACGGCACCGGGCGCAAGATCACCGACCTGCTCAAGCCGGGCCAGGAGATCGTCGTGCAGGTCGTCAAGGACCCGCTCAAGACGAAGGGCGCCCGGCTCTCGATGGAGCTGACCATCGCCGGGCGCTACATGGTCTACGCCCCGACGGGCGAGGGCATCGGTGTCTCACGGCGCCTGGAGGACTCCGAGCGCGACCGGCTGCGCAAGGAGACGGCCAAGCTCGACCTCGGCGGCGGCGGCGCGATCATCCGCACCGCCGCGCACGGGGCCAAGCGCGCCGACTTCGAGCGTGAGCTGCTCTACCTGCACAAGCTCCACGAGGTGCTCGTCAAGCGCGTCGAGGAGACCGAGGCGCCGGCGATGGTCTTCCAGGAGGCCGACCTCTCGGTGCGCGTCGTACGCGACATCTTCTCGGCCCACTTCGAGCGCGCGATCGTCGACGACCCGCAGCAGCACCATCGCCTCGTGTCGTTCTTCAGCCGCACCGCCCCCGAGCTCGTCGATCGCGTCGAGCTGTGGGAGGAGAAGCAGCCCCTGTTCGAGACCTACGGCGTCGACGAGGTCATCAACGGCGTCATGTCGCGGCGCGTCGACCTGCCAAGTGGCGGCTATCTGATCGTCGACTACGCCGAGGCGCTGACCGTCATCGACGTCAACTCCGGCAGCTTCATCGGGCGCGGCAAGGGCGCGCGCCTGGAGGACACGATCACCAAGACGAACCTCGAGGCGGCCGAGGAGGTCGTCAACCAGCTGCGCCTGCGCGACATCGGCGGGATCATCGTCATCGACTTCATCGACATGGCCCGCGCCCGCAACCGCGACGCCGTCCTGAAGACGCTGCGTAAGTCGCTCGACGAGGACCGCACGAAGACGTTCACCGCCGAGATCTCCAAGCTCGGGCTCGTCGAGATGACCCGGCAGAACGTCACCGAGGGCGTGCGCGAGATCATCAGCCGCCCCTGCCCGACCTGCGTTGGCGAGGGCGTCATCCTCTCCGAGGAGACGATCGCGATCGAGTTCGAGCGCCGGCTGCGCGACATCGCCGCCGAGGCGCCGCGCGGCGTCGAGGCGTTCCTCGTGCAGATCAACCCGCGCGTGACCGCGCAGTTCACCGGCCACAACTCGCGCACCCTGCATCAGCTGGAGGCCGACACCGGCATGTTCTTCCACTTCGAGGGCTCGGAGGGGCTCGCGCTCGATCACTTCGCGATCACCTTCCAGGGCAGCCGCGAGGAGGTCGAGGAGCGGGCGCTGCCGTTCCGCGAGGGCGACGAGGTGCTGGTCCAGATCGTCGAGCCGCACATGTATAACGTCGATGACGCCGTCGCCAAGATCGACGGCTACATCATCTCGATCGCCGGCGCCGCCGGCCAGGTGGGGGAGAAGCGCATGGTGCGCATCCAGGAGGTCGGGCGCACGGCGGCCAGCGCGCTGTTGCTCGACGAGAACGGGGAGGTCATCACTCCACCGGCCTCACGCAGCTCGTCGGCCGCCCGCTCCGGCCGGCGTGCGAGCACCGGGCGCTCCTCGACGGCCACCAAGCGGACCTCGACGGCGGCCAAGGCGGCGCCCCGGCGGTCACGCAGCCGCGCCCGCGCGGCCGAGGTCGACGGCGAGTCCGGCGCCGACACGCTCCAGGCCCCCGTCGCGGCGGTGCAGGGCAAGGACGACACCGTGCTCGTCGATGCGCTGACGATCGAGGATTCGCAGGCTGCGGCCGAAGAGGCCGCGCTCGCGCATCTCGCCGACGATGCCGACCGCGCACCCACCGGGGAGTCCGACGGCGACGCCGCATCCGGCGAAGGGGACGCCGATGACCTACAATCTGGCGGTCGGCGCCGCGGCCGCAGAGGCGGGCGGCGCCGTTCGACTGCCAAGGCCAAGGCGCGCGACTAGGCGCGCGCCCGCGCCGGCACGAATCTGGCACCCCAAGGGATGACCCACCATGTACGCAATCGTTAAGACCGGCGGCAAGCAGTACCGCGTCGAGCCGGGCCAGACGCTGCTCGTCGAGCGGCTGCCCGATCCCGAAGGAGCGAGCGTGGCGCTGGCGCCCATTCTCTATCGCTCCGACGAGACGATCTTCGACGCCGCCGGGCTGGAGAAGGTGCAGGTTCAGGCGCGCGTCGTCGAGCACGTGCGGGGCGAGAAGCTGCGCGTGTTCAAGTTCAAGCCCAAGCGCGGCTATCGCCGCCGCACCGGCCACCGTCAGGAGCTCACCCGCATCGAGGTGACCGACATCGCGCTCGCCGGCAAGCCCAAGCGCGCGTCGCGCGCGAAGGCGGTCGCGGCGGCCGCCGAGGAGACCGACAATGGCTCATAAGAAGGGGCTCGGCTCCAGCCGCAACGGACGCGACTCCAACGCGCAGCGGCTCGGCGTCAAGACGTTCGCCGGACAGGTCGTCACCGGCGGCGAGATCATCGTGCGCCAGCGCGGCACGCGCTTCAAGCCGGGACCCGGCGTCGGGATCGGCAAGGACGACACGCTCTACGCGCGCAGCGCCGGCACGGTCCAGTTCGTGACCGGTCGCCGCGGACGCGTGGTGAGCGTCGTCGCCGACGGCGACGGCGCCGCCTGACGGGCTGACCGGTGCGCGGGCGGCCCTACTGCCCGGCCGCGCGGCGGTAGCGGGCGACCGCGAGCGGGGCGAACAGCGCGATGATCACCAGCGACCATGCGATCGCGCCCCACGCGCTGCCCTGCGGCGCGCCGAGCCACAGGTGGCGGGTCTCGTCCACGACGACGGTGAACGGGTTGACGGTCGCGAAGGCCCGCAGTGGCTCCGGCATCGAGGCCACCGGCACGAACGCCGATGAGATGAAGGTGAGCGGGAACACGGCGATGAACCCGACCGAGTTGGCCGCCTCGGGCGAGGAGACGAGCAGGCCGATGAACGCGAAGAACCACGAGAACGCGTAGCCGAACAGCAGGAGCAGGGCGATGCCGGCGATCGCCATCGAGACGCTCGTGTGGAACGAGAACCCGATGATCACGCCGGTGATGAGCAGGATCGTCATCGACAGCGCGTTCGTGACGATGTCCGAAAGCGTGCGTCCGGCGAGCACCGCCGGTCGCGCCATCGGCAGCGAGCGGAAGCGGTCGATGAGGCCCTTGTGGACGTCCTCGTTGAGGCCGATGGCCGTGACGAAGCCTCCGAAGGCGATGTTCTGCACGATGATTCCGGGGATCAGGTAGTCGACGTAGGCGTAGCCCGGCGTTCGGATCGCGCCCCCGAACACGTAACGGAACAGCAGGACGAACATCACCGGCTGCACGGTGAAGGCGAGCAGCAGTTCGGGCGCGCGGGGGAGACGGATGAGGTTGCGCTCGGCGAGGACGAGCGTGTCCGAGAGTCCGCGTCTCATGTGGCCGGCTCCTCGGAGCCGTCCTCGGTGGCGTGGCCGGTGAGCCCGAGGAAGACGTCGTCGAGCGTCGGCCGGCGCAGCACGAGGTCGTCGACACCCACCCCGGCCTCGCTGAGGCGATGCACCGCCTCCACGATGCTGCCGTTGCGCTCTCGCACGGCTACCCGCACGACGCTTCCCTCGGCGGTTGGCGTCTCGTCGGACATCGGCGCGAGCGCCCGTGTGGCGAGCTCGGAATCGGCGTCGGCGTCGAGCTGCACCTCGAGCCGCTCGCCGCCGACGCGGTCCTTCAGCTCGTCGGGCGTCCCCTCGGCGATCAGGCGGCCGTGGTCGATGACGGCGATCGCGTGCGCGAGACGGTCGGCCTCGTCGAGGTACTGGGTGGTCAGGAGCACGGTCGTGCCCTCGGCGACGAGGCTCTCGATCACCTCCCACAGGCCGAGCCGGCTGCGCGGGTCCAGGCCGGTCGTCGGCTCGTCGAGGAACAGCACCGGGGGTTCGGCCACGAGCGCCGCCGCGAGGTCGAGGCGACGCCGCATGCCACCGGAGTAGGTCTTCGTCGGCCGATCTGCGGCGTCGACGAGGTCGAAGCGCGCGAGCAGCTCACGCCCCCGCGCCTTGGCCGACCTGCGGTCGGCCCCGTAGAGACGGCCGACCATCGTCAGGTTCTCGAGCCCGGTGAGGTTCTCGTCAACGGCGGCGTACTGACCAGCGAGCCCGATCTGCTCGCGCAGGGCGGCCGCGTCGCGCTCGACGTCGAGCCCGAGCACGCGTGCCGTGCCGGCGTCCGGCGTCAGCAGCGTCGTCAGGATGCGCACGAGCGTCGTCTTGCCCGCCCCGTTGGGCCCGAGCAGCCCGAGCACGGTCCCGCGGGCCACGTCGAGATCCACCCCGGCGAGCGCCTGCACGGAGCCGTAGGCCTTTGCGATACCGCGGACGGTGATCGCCGTGTCCGTGCCCGTGTCGGGCGTGGACGGCAGCGCCACGGTCTGGTCTCGATCCATCGGGTGCATGCTACGAACTGCGTGCCCCGAGGCCGCCGGTCAGCCCTGCTGGCTCGTCGGCCGCACGAGAATCTCGTTGACGTTGACGTGCGGCGGCTGCCCGAGCGCGTACATGACGGCGCGGGCGATGTCCTCGGGCGCGAGTGCGTTCTGCGGTCGCTGATCGAAGAACGGCGTGTCGACCATCCCGGGCTCGATGAGCGACACCCGGACGCCGGTCCCCTGCACGTCCTGCCGCACGGCTTCGCCCATCGCGGTGACGGCGTGCTTGGTGCACGAGTACATCGATCCGGGCAGCACGCGCCGCCCGGCGACGCTCGAGGTGAGCAGCAGGTGGCCCCGCGTCTCGGTGAGCGCGGGGATCGTCGCCCGCAGCGTCAGGGCGGCGCCGTACACGTTGGTCAGCACCATCGCCTTCCAGTGCTCCGGCGTGTCGTTCAGGAAGCCGCGCGGCCCGCCGAACCCGGCGTTGGCGAACACGGCGTCCAGACGCCCGAAGCGATCGAGCGCCGCCGCCACCATCGCCTGCTGCTCCGGCCACTCGGTCACGTCACAGCGCACGGCGAGCGCACGCTCGGAGCCGCCGAGCTTGTCAGCGAGCGCCTGCAGGGCGTCCTGCGAACGGGCGGCGAGCACGACCCGGTAGCCGTCGGCTGCGGCCGCGAGGGCCGTGGCGGCGCCGATGCCCGACGAGGCTCCGGTGATGAGCAGGACGCGATCGTCGGCCGGCTGAGCGTCTGTGGTCATGGGGGAGGGGGTCCTTTCCTGGTAGATGAGCCTGTCAGGATTGCGCGGCCATGCTCTACGACCGCGCTCGAATCGAGATCCGCGCCGGCGCCGGCGGCGACGGCAGCCGCAGCTTCCGTCGGGAGGCCCACGTGCCGCGCGGCGGGCCCGACGGCGGTGACGGCGGGCGCGGTGGCGACGTCGTGCTCGTGTGTGACGACTCGTTGCGAGACCTGCAGCACTTCCGCCAGCGGGCGCACTACCGGGCCGATCGCGGCGGGCACGGCGGCGGGCGCCTCAGCCACGGCGCCGACGGCGAGCCGCTGGCGCTGCGCGTGCCGCCGGGAACCGAGGTCCTCGGTGAGGACGCCGACATGGAGGGGCGCCGCTTCGACCTCGTCCGCCCCGGACAGCGCGCCGTCGTGGCGCACGGGGGCTCTGGGGGGCGCGGTAACAAGCGCTTCGCCACCGCGACGCGCCAGGCGCCGCGCTTCGCTGAGCGGGGACTGCCGGGCGAGGAGGGCTCGTTGTCGCTGCAGTTGAAGCTCCTGGCCGATGTCGGTCTCGTTGGGCTGCCCAACGCGGGCAAGTCATCGCTCATCTCACGGCTGACGCGCGCGGCGCCGAAGGTCGCCAACTACCCGTTCACGACACTCGAACCGGTGCTCGGCACCCTGGAGTCCGATGACCGGCAGCTCGTCGTGGCCGACATCCCCGGCCTCATCGAAGGGGCGAGCGAGGGCGCCGGCCTCGGGCACGACTTCCTGGCGCACGTCGAGCGTACCCGGCTGCTCGTGCACGTGCTCGACATCGCCCCGGAGCTGACCGGCGACCCGAGCGCCGACGCGCAGGCCAACTTCGAGCTCATCGAGCGCGAGCTGCGCTCCTACGACGAGCGGCTCGCCGCGCTGCCGCGGGTGCTGGCGCTGTCCAAGGCCGATCTCGTCGAGCCCGAGCGCGCCGCCGAGGCCGTCGCGCGGTGGTCGCGTCGGCTCGGGGCCGATGTGCCCGTGCTGGCGACGTCGAGCGCGACAGGGCGCGGGCTGGAGGAGCTGTCCGCGACCCTGTTGCGCGAGGTGCCGAGCGCGCCGCCCGACGCGGCACCCGAGTCGCTGCCGGACGCCGAGGGCCTCGCCGAGCACCAGGTCTTCCGCCCGGCAGCGCGTCGGGGCTTCCAGGTTGAACGCCGCGGCGCCCATTCCTTCCGTGTCGTCGGCGAGGGCATCGAGCGTCTCGTGCTGCGCTTCGACGTCGATAACGAGGATGCGATGGCCTACGTCGAGGGCCGCCTGCGGCGCATCGGCGTCCTGCGGGCGCTGCAGGCGCAGGGCTTCGCACCGGGGGACGAGATCGAGATCGGCGGGGTCGCGTTCGAGCTCGATCCGAGCGAGGCCGAGTGATGCGTCGCGTGGTGATCAAGCTCGGCTCGAGCATCGTCGCCGACCAGCATCGCGAGCTGCGGGCCGGGACGCTCGCCCGGATCTGCGACGCCGCCGCCGCCCTGCGCGCCGGCGGGGACGAGGTCGTGCTCGTCACGAGCGGCGCGATCGCACGCGGCATCCAGGTGATGGGCCTGCCGGCCCGCCCGACCTCGATCGTCGAGCTGCAGGCCGCGAGCGCCGTCGGCCAGGGCAAGCTCTACCCGGTCTACGACGAGCTGCTGCGCGAGCGCGGCGTCACTAGCGCCCAGGTGCTGCTCACCTTCCACGACGTCAGCGGGCGGACCCACTACCTCAACGCGCGCGAGACGCTGCGCACGCTGCTGGACTGGCACGTCGTCCCGGTCATCAACGAGAACGACACCACGACGACCGATGAGATCTCCTTCGGCGATAACGACTTCCTCGCCGCCCAGGTCGCCGTGCTCGTGTCGGCCGACCTGCTCGTGCTGCTCACCGACATCGACGGCCTGTACACCGACGACCCGCGCAGCGCGCCCGACGCCGAGCTGGTGCGCACGGTCACCGACTTCACCGCGCTCAGCGACCTCGAGATCGGCAACAGCACGTCGTTGCTCGGATCGGGAGGGATGCGCTCGAAGGTGG
This sequence comes from uncultured Solirubrobacterales bacterium, assembly GCA_963819075.1. GTDB lineage: Bacteria > Actinomycetota > Thermoleophilia > Solirubrobacterales > Solirubrobacteraceae > CAVQBJ01. The sequence continues at coordinate 269,027 of CAWFUP010000004.1, read as the reverse complement.
TCGCCGCCGACATGGCCACCGCCGCGGGCATCCGCACGGTGATCTGCAACGGCCTGCGCGAGGGGGCGCTCGAGGCGCTGCTCGCCGGGGGGCCCGAGGGCACCGAGTTCCCGCCGCGCGAGGCGCGCTACTCGTCGTTCAAGCTGTGGCTGAAGTACGCCAAGCCGAGCCGCGGCACGCTCGTGATCGACCCCGGCGCAGCCCGCGCGCTCCGCCACGGCGGAACCAGTCTGCTCCCCGTTGGCATCGTCGAGGTGCTCGGCAGCTTCGACGCTGGCGACGCGGTCGACGTCGTCGAGCGCAGCGACGGCGCCGGCGCCGGCGCCGGCGCCGGCGCGGCCGGCCCAGCGCTCGCGAAGGGGATCTGCAACTTCTCTGCCGAGGAGCTGCGCGAGGTGATGGGCCTGCAGTCGGCGGCCGTACGCGAGCGGGTGCCGCGCGGCACCGAGGAGGCGGTGCACCGGGACTACCTGGTGCTGACCTAGCGGCGGGTGGGTATCCGGTTGGGCTCGGGCACGGCCGGGCGCCCTCCGCAGGGGTGTTCGACGTTTCTGTGTCAATGCGGGGGGTAATGTCGGTCACCCCCTGGCGCCACCGACCCAGCGCCGCCCCGCGCCAGGCCCGCGCGGGCCGCCCGTCACCTCGCCGCGTACGCGCCCAACCCCTACTGTTAACCCGATGGCCACCACAGCCGAATCTGTCGCCAGCGTCTGCCGGGCCGCCCAACGCGCCGCGCGGCGGCTGGCGAGCATCGACGGCGCCACGAAGGACGCGGCGCTTCACGCGATCGCCGACGCGCTGCTCGCGCGAACCGCCGACATCCTCCAGGCCAACGAGCGCGACATGGAGGCCGGGCGCGAGGCCGACATCGGCGATGCCCTGCTCGATCGCCTGCGCCTCGACGAGGATCGCATCGCACGGATCGCCGGCGCGGTCCGGGCGATCGCCGCTCTGCCCGACCCGGTCGGGGAGGTGATCGGGGGGTCGCGCCTGCCCAACGGCCTCGACGTGCGCAAGGTGCGCGTCCCGCTCGGCGTGATCGCCGTCGTCTACGAGGCCCGCCCGAACGTCACGATCGACGCCACCGCACTGTGCCTGAAATCCGGCAACGCGATCGTGCTGCGCGGCTCGAGCACGGCCAGCCACTCGAACGCCGTGCTCGCGGCGATCGCCGCCGAGGCCGCCGTCGGTGCGGGACTGCCCGAGGGCTCGGTCAGCCTGGTCGCCGGGGCCGGGCGTGGCGAGCTGGCCGAGCTGGCCACCCAGAGCGGCGTCGTCGACCTCATCATCCCGCGTGGCGGCGAGGGCCTGAAGGCGGCGCTGAAGGACGTGGCGACGGTGCCGGTCATCTATGCCGCGTCGGGCAACTGCCACGTGTTCGTCGACGCGAGCGCCGACCTCGACTGGGCGACCGACATCGCCTATAACGCGAAGGTGCAGCGCCCCGGCGTGTGCAACGCCGCCGAGACGCTGCTCGTGCACGCCGAGATCGCGCCGGCGTATCTGCCGCGGATCGCGGCCGCGCTCGCCCACGCCGGCGTGACGCTGCGCGGCGACGAGCGCGCATGCGAGCTCGTCGCCGGCGGCGGCATCGAGATCGCCCCGGCCGACGAGGAGGACTGGGACACCGAATACCTCGGCCTGACGATCGCGATCGGCGTCGTCGACTCGACCGCCGCGGCGATCGAGCACATCAATCGCCACGGCAGCGGGCACTCGGAAGCGATCGTGACGCATGACGCCCGGTCGGCCCGCGCCTTCCAGCTCGGCGTCGATGCCGCGTGCGTGTACGTCAACGCCTCGACCCGCTTCACCGACGGCGGCGAATTCGGGATGGGAGCCGAGATCGGCAACTCGACGCAGAAGCTGCACGCGCGCGGGCCGATCGGACTGCGTGAGCTGTGCACGTTCAAGTACCTCGTCGAGGGAGACGGGCACGTCCGAGCCTGACCCGCGGGTCGCTCGTCTCGGCATTCTCGGCGGGACGTTCAACCCGCCCCACGAAGGCCACGTCCGCTGCGCGCTGCAGGCGCTGGCGCAGCTGAATCTCGATCGCGTGCTGCTGATGCCCGTACGGGTGCCGCCGCACAAGGAGGCCGAGGACGATCCCGGCATCGAGCATCGCCTCGCCATGTGCCGGCTCGCCGTCGGCGACGACGAGCGTCTCGGCGTGTCCGAGCTCGAGCTGCGCCGCCCCGGCCCGTCCTACACCGTCGACACCCTGCGGGCGCTCCACGAGGACGAACCGGCGCGCGAGCTGGCGTTCATCCTCGGTGCCGACATGGCGCGGACGCTCCCGCAATGGCGCGAGCCGACCGAGATCCTCTCGCTCGCGCGTCTCGCCGTGGCCGAGCGCGACGGCACGGCCCGCGAGGAGATCCGACAGGCGCTCGCCGAGCTGCGCGGCGAGGATCGCGTCGACTTCCTGGACTTGCCGGCGATCGACGTGTCTTCCTCGGCGCTGCGCGAGCGTGTGGCGGCCGGCCAGTCGATCGATGGGCTCGTGCCCGACGCCGTCGCGGCCTACATCGCCGAGCACTGCCTGTACCAGCGCGACCCCGACGCGTCGGATGGCCCCGCTATCCTCAGTTCCATTGATGCTCTTCGTTCGCCCCGGCCGGATCGCCGCGTGCTGAGTCCGACCGCCGCCCCCGAGCGTGACCGTCCGGCCCCGGACGAGCTCGTGCGATCGATCAGCGCGCTGGCCGCCGACAAGAAGGCGCAGGACATCGTCGAGCTCGACCTCCGTGGTGTGCTCGGCTACACCGACTATTTCGTCATCTGCACCGGGAACACCGAGCGGCAGACGAAGGCGATCCACGACGGGATCCTGCGCGGCCTGAAGGATGAGGCCTCGCTCACGCCGCGCCGCGTGGAGGGCCTCGGACAGGCGCGCTGGATCCTGATGGACTACCTCGACGTCGTCGTGCACATCTTCACCCCGGAGACGCGCGAGTACTACCGCCTCGAGCAGCTCTGGGGCGAGGCGCCGATGCGCCTCGTGGTCGACGGCGACTGAGCGGCGCCTGGCGCGGGCCGCGCGCTCGCCGCCTACGCCTTGCCGAAGATCATCAGCACGTCCGGCTCGCCGGGCGCGACCTTGACCTTGACGTCGTCGCCCTCGCTGAATGGGTTGGACGGGTAGATGTATTGGTTGGTCGTCACCTGGTAGGGCTCGCCGCCGGCCGGCGACACCGTGAACGTGATGTCGTACTCGGTACCGCCCGGCGTGTCGGTGTTCCCGGTGGCCACCATCGAGTCGATGTGCGCCGGGGTATCGACCCCCTCCTTCGTCAACCGCTGGGCCCGGTTGGCGAGAGCCATCTGCTCGGCCGAGGCGCCAACGCCGAACTTGCTCGTCGCGGCCTGCGCGGACTCGGCAGCCTGCTTCATGCGATCCATCAGTCCCATCGTGCGTTTCCCCTTCGTCGAGTGCGGTCGCTGCGCTGCCGGCGACTGTACCGCGGCGCTCAGCCGCGGTGGGACCGATCGGCGAGGTCTAGGGTGCACCTGCGGGTCGGCCGCAATTGGGGTCGCCGCGACCGTCTTCGCATACGACATCCGGCCACCCATCTGGGGACGAGCGTTGCCACATGCGCCGATCACCGATTACCAGTCCTATGTGCAGCCGCGCGACAGCTCTCGCGATCGGGCGCCGGTCGCGGGGCGTGTCCTCGTGATCAGGAAGTGGCTGACGCCGGCCGTGGCGGTCGTGCTCGCCATCGCTTCGATGGCCGCCGTGGTCCTGCTGCAGCATCGCGCGGACGGCTTCCGTCGCGCGCAGGTCACGCTGGCAAACGTCAAGGCGCAGTTCACGCTCGTCGGAGTCGACCCGCTGCAGCTGGTGGATGGCCTCGCCACACCGGCTGCGGTCACCGCCAGCATGTCGGCTGGGCAGCGCTCGGTCATGTCCGACCTCGCCGGCCTGCTTCGCGACTGGCCGACCCCGGCGCTGGCGAGGATCGTCGGGCCGGTGCGGGCCGACTTCGCCGCAGTCGATCAGATTCGCCGGCTGCTGATCCGCGACCCGAGCCTCGGCGACCCGTCCAACATCCTCCTCGCCGTTCATCTCGGGCAGTCGGCCAACCAGTCGGGTGATGCCGCCACCGCGATGATCGACAAGGCGACGGCCGACTACCAGACCCGAGCCTCGAGCGTCGAGACGCAGTCGCTGATCGGCGGACTGCTTGCGCTGGCCGCGCTGCTGACCGTCTTTCTGGTCTTCTATTGGCGCTGGCAGCGCCTGCTCGTCGCGACGCACCGTGACGCACACACCGACGCGCTCACCGGCCTGGGCAACCGCCGGGCGCTGATCGAGGACCTCAGTGGCCAGATCGCCGAAGCGGACGACAGCCGGCCGCTGGTCGTGAACATTTACGACCTGGACGGCTTCAAGGGCTACAACGACACCTTCGGCCACCTCGCCGGCGACGCCCTGCTGGTGCGGTTCGCCGGGCGCCTCGCGGCCACCGTGACCGGGGTGGGGCGCGCGTACCGCATGGGCGGCGACGAGTTCTGCTGCGTTGCGCGGCTCGACCGCGAGCAGATCGACTGGCAGCAGGCCCGGGGAACCCACGCGCTGCGCGAAGCCGGCGAGGCGTTCGAGATCGGCTGCTCGGCCGGCAGCGTCGTCATCCCCGACGAAGCCGACTCGCCCGACGCGGCGCTCCAGCTGGCCGACCAGCGGATGTACGAGCATAAGAGCGCCGGAGCGAACGCCATCGGTCGCGAGAGCGCCGACGTATTGCTCGAGGTGCTGAGGGAGAAGGACACGACACTGCGCGAGCACACGAGCGGGGTCGCCGACCTCGCTCAGGCGACGGCCGAGGCGCTCGGCATGTCCGCGGCCGAGATTCAGCACGTCCGACTCGCCGCCGAATTGCACGACATCGGCAAGAGCGCCATCCCGGAGACGATCCTCAACAAGCCGTCCGCGCTGACCGCCGAGGAGTGGGGCTTCATTCGCAACCACACGCTCATCGGCGAGCGGATCATCCGCGTCGCCCCGTCACTCGCCCCGGTCGCCGGGCTCGTGCGCGCCAGTCACGAGCGCGTCGACGGTGGCGGATACCCCGACGGGCTGACCGGAGACGCGATTCCGGTCGGCTCTCGGATCGTCGCGATCTGCGACGCGTTCGACGCGATGGTGTCGAGACGGCCGTATCGCGAGCCGCGCACCGTGAACGAAGCCCTGGCCGAGCTGCGGCGCTGCGCCGGCACGCAGTTCGACCCGCCGATCGTCGAGACCGTCTGCGGGCTGATCGCGCAACGCCGCGTCGTCGCCGCGTAGAGATCAACTCGAGGGTGGAGTGGAGCTAGTCGGGCTCGAACCGACGACCTTCGCGCTGCCAGCGCGACGCTCTCCCAGCTGAGCTATAGCCCCGAGCGCTTCGAGGGCTCAGTTTACCGGCCCGGCTGCCCGAAGCCAGCCCCGCGCACGCTGGGGGTGCCGGGCCCCTCCCGGTCGCAGGCCGGGACGGTCTCCTAGTCCTCGGGCATCACGAAGTCGGGCACCTCGAAGTCCACGGCGGGGTCGCTGTCCTCGGCGCGCGCGCGCCGGCGCGCGGGCGCGTCCTCGGTGCGACCGCGCTCACGTGCGCCGGCGGCGGACCGCGACGCCGCGAGCCCCTCGGGCAGGGTCTGATCCAGACGTGCCGTCATGCTGCCGTGCGCGAGCCGAATGTCGCGCAGCAGCCGCTCGGCGTTCGCGCGCAACGAGGCCGACAGCTCGCGCAGGTGCTCGGACAGCTCGGTGCCGTCGTCCATCACCTCGCGGGTCGCCATGTGCGCGGTGCGGACGACCTCGCGAGCCTCGTCGCGCGCCTGGTCGAGGATCTCCCTGGCGTTCTGCTCGGCGTCCAGGCGGGCTCGGGCGAGCGTCGCCTTGGCCTCGCGCAGCGTCTCGTGTGCCTCGGCATGGATCGAATCGACCGCGTTGACCGCGTCGGAGGCGATCCGCTCCGCGTTCGTGCGCGCGTCGGAGAGGATCTGCTGAGCCTCCTCCTCGGCGGCCGCGACGCGGTAATCGGCGGCGCGATCGGCCTCGGCGATGCGTTCGCGGGCGCGCTGCTCGGTCTGCGCGCGCCGCTGCTCGGCCGACTGCTCCGCGGCGTCGACGATCGCCTGTAGGCGCGCGGACAGCGCAACGGTCTCGGAACTCGGCCGGGGCGTGGTGTCGGCCGCGGGGGAGTGCGTCTCGAGCGGGGTCGTCGGGGGCTCGCTCTCGAGCTCTTCGCCGTCGATCTCGTACAGCCACGCGTCCTCGTCCTCGTAGGGCGGATCGGCGCCGTACTCCATGGCGGTGATGGTAGTAGCGCCGGGCCGGCCGTCTGCAAGAAGCGCGTCAGGCGCGGCGCCGGTCGCCGAGGAACGCCGCGATCGTTCGGTTGAGCAGCTCGGCCCGCTCCCACTGCAGGAAGTGCCCGGCGCGCGGCACGACGAACGGGCCGACGAGATCGCTGAAGGCGACCTCGCACATCTCCGGGAACAGACGCGGGATGACGTGATCCTCCGGCCCGTACAGCGCGAGCGTCGGCACGGCGCTGACCTCGAACCAGCGCGGGGCCTCGGACAGCGCACGGCGCCCGCTCGCGCTCTCGTAATTGCCGAAGCCGGCGCGAAGATGTGCCGGGTGCCGGAACGGGGCGGTCATGAAGGCGACCTCCTCGCGCGTGAACGCCCCGGGCGTCGCCCACAGGCGGTGCCCGTAGAACTCGGCGATGTAGCGCTCGCGCTTCTCTGGCGTGTCGAGCTCGGCGGCCAGCGCGTCGGCCTCGCGACCCTGACGGCGGTAGTAGTCCGCGGCGGCCCGCACCTCGACCGTCGGCATCGCCGGCAGCCCAGCCTGGGCGTAATGCTCGTCGAGCGCGGGTAACACGGTGTTGAACAGGACCTGACGGGTGACGAAGCTGGGGAAGCGCAGCGCCAGGTCCTGGATCACGCCGCCGCCGAGATCCCCGCCGGCGGCCGCGCAGCGCTCGTGACCGTAATGCTCGCGAACGAGGGCGTGCAGGTCGCGGGCGTGCGCGGCCAGGTCGTAGAACCCGTCGGGTGCCAGCCCGGAGTCTCCGAACCCACGCAGATCGGGCGCGATCACCTCGAAGCCGGCGCTTGCCAGCGCCTCGATGTTGCGCCACCAGATCCGGCGCGTCTCGGGCCAACCGTGGACGAGCAGGACCGGGAAGCCGCCGACGCCGACGCGCGTGACGGCGAGCCGCACGCCGGGACGGACATCGACGTGCTCGACGGGGAAGCGCCTGTCATCGAGCGCACCGGACACGCTCACAGCATCGCAATTGCTTCATCGCGGCGCCGTCCTATTCTGTAGAGCTGACAACAAGGGTCGCCACACCGGCGGCGGCCCGCGCAAACAAGGGCGACCGACATGGCAAGCACCAGCGGGCTGGGCATCCTCGCGAGACGCGACGCGCGTGCGACGAGCGCAACGCTCCTCTTCGGGCAGACGATGTTCCTCGTCGCCGTCGCCATCGGCTTCTTTGCCGGCGGCGCCTACATCGGGCGCGATCTCTCCTACAGCACCGGCCTCGTCTTCGAGATCGTCGCGATCGTGATGCTGTTCGCGCAGGCCTTCGTGCGGCCGCTGCGCGTCGGAGCGATCGGGGTCGGATGGCTGTACGGGCTGGCGCTGCTGCTCGGCATCGGGCTCGGCCCGATCCTCAACTACTACGCGAGCACCGACCCGACGGTCGTATATCAGGCCGCGGGCGGCACGGCGCTCACCGTCCTCGGCATGGCCACGTTCGGGCTGGCGACGTCGCACGATCTCGTGCGCTGGGCACGCCCGCTCTTCTTCGCCTTCTTCGCCGTCATCCTCGTCAGCTGGATCCTCGTGCTCGTCAGCTCGACGAGCAGCATCCTGCTCTCGATCGCGATCTATGTCTTTGCCTCGGCCTTCCTGGCCATCGACTTCCAGTACCTCCGTCGCCAGGCCGGTCCCGACGACGTCGTGTGGCTCGCCACCGGCATCTTCATCAACATCATCAACATCTTCCTCGTGCTGCTGCGGATCTTCGGGAACAGCCGCTGACGCCGCGCGGCGTCAGCAGCTCACGCCGCTAATCTCACCGGCGTGAGCGACTTTCGTTACGACCCGCAGGAGATCGAGCCCCGCTGGCAGCGGGTGTGGGCGCAGGAGCGCACCTGGGAGGTGGCCAACGATGCCGGCCGCTCCGACGGGCCGCCGAAGTCCTACGTGCTCGAGATGCTGCCCTACCCGAGCGGCGAGCCGCATATCGGCCACCTGAAGAACTATGCGATCGGCGACGCGATCGCCCATCACCGCCGCCGCACCGGCCACCGCGTCCTGCACCCGATGGGCTACGACTCGTTCGGCCTGCCGGCCGAGAACCACGCGATCAACACGGGCGTGCATCCGCGCGACTCCACGGCGGCCTCGATCGCGTCGTTCCAGCGCCAGTTCCGCCGCTGGGGCATCTCGATCGACTGGTCGCGCGAGCTGGCCACGAGCGACCCGAGCTACTACCGCTGGACCCAGTGGATCTTCCTGATGCTCTACGACGCTGGCCTGGCCTACCGCAAGGAGGCGGCGGTCAAGTGGTGTCCGAACGACCAGACGGTGCTCGCCAACGAGCAGGTCATCGACGGGCACTGCGAGCGGTGCGGCGCCGAGGTCGAGGTGCGCCAGCTCGAGCAGTGGTTCTTCCGTATCACCGACTACGCCGAGCGCCTGCTGCGGGATCTCGACGAGATCGAATGGCCCGAGCGGGTCAAGACGATGCAGCGCAACTGGATCGGGCGCTCCGAGGGCGCCGAGGTCACCTTCCGCTGCGAAGAGCTCGGAATCGACTACCCGGTGTTCACGACCCGCCCGGACACGCTCTTCGGGGCGACGTTCTTCGTGATGGCGCCCGAGCACCCCGACGTGCTGCGTCTGGCGGCCGGCACACCGCATGAGCAGCAGGTGCGCGACTACATCAACCACGCGCTCACCGAGTCAAATCAGGAGCGTGGTGCAGCCGACAAGCCCAAGACTGGCGTGCCGCTCGGCCGCACGGTCATCAACCCGGTCAACGGCGAGCAGGTTCCCATGTACGTCGCCGACTACGTGCTCATGGAGTACGGGACCGGCGCGATCATGGCCGTGCCGGCCCACGACGCCCGCGACCACGAGTTCGCGCGCGCCTTCGACCTGCCGATTCGCCGCGTGATCGACGGCGGAGACGAGCTGCCCTACAGCGGCGACGGCCCGCTGGTCAACTCCCATCCCGATTTCGACGGGCGTCCCAACCGCGAGGCGCTTTCGGAGATCGTGGCTTGGCTGGAACGGCAGGGGAAAGGGCACGCCTCGGTCAACTACCGTCTTCGCGACTGGCTCCTCTCACGCCAGCGCTATTGGGGATGTCCCATCCCGATGGTGCATTGCCAGGGCTGTGGCATCGTCCCGGTCGCGGTCGGCGACCTGCCGGTCGTGCTGCCCGACGTCGAGGACTACGCGCCGCGCGGGCGCTCACCGCTCGCGGCGGCGGAGGACTGGGTGCGAACGACGTGCCCTCGGTGCGGCGGCCCCGCGCGGCGCGAGACGGACACGATGGACACGTTCGTGGACTCCTCGTGGTATTTCCTGCGCTACTGCGACGCGCACAACGACGAGGCCGCCTGGGATCCGGCCGTGGTCGGCCAGTGGATGCCCGTCGATCAGTACATCGGCGGGGTCGAGCACGCGATCCTGCACCTGATGTACGCGCGCTTCTTCGTGAAGGCGCTCGCGGACCTCGGATACCTCAGCTTCCAAGAGCCGTTCGCCGCGCTGTTCACGCAGGGGATGATCCTCAAGGACGGCGCGAAGATGTCCAAGAGCAAGGGCAACGTCGTGCCGCCGGCGCTCATCGTCGAGCGCTACGGGGCTGACACCGCACGCGCGAATGTCCTCTTCCTCGGCCCGGCCGACCAGGACGCCGACTGGTCTGACGAGGGTGTCGAGGGCATCCACCGGTTCCTCGGGCGCCTGTGGCGCCTGTCCGCCGAGACGGCCGAGCGCGCCGGTGGCCCGGCGCCGCTGTCCGAGCTCCAGGACGGCTCGGCGCAGGGCGCCGACCTCGAGCTGCTGCGCAAGGCGCACTGGGCGATCGAGAAGGTGAGCGGCGACCTCGGTCGCTTTGCGTTCAACACCGCGATCTCGGCGGTGATGGAGCTCTTCAACGACGCCTCGCGGCTGCGCGACGAGGCCGACCTGGCAACCATGCGCTTCGCGCTCGCCACGGCGGCCTCGCTGTTGTTCCCGATCGCCCCGCACGTCAGCGCGGACGCGCACGAGCGGCTCACCGGCGAGCGGGTGTGGGAGCTGCCGTGGCCCCAGGCCGACCCCGAGCTGCTTGCTCGCGATACGTACGAGCTCGTGTGCCAGATCAACGGCAAGGTGCGCGACCGCGTTGACGCCCCGTCCGAAGCGGATGTCGACGAGCTGAAGGCACTCTGTCGGGCGTCGCCCAAGGTGCAGGCGTATATCGACGGCAACGAGATCGTCAAGGAGATCGTCGTGCCGGGCAAGCTTGTGAACCTCGTCGTGCGCTGATGGCCGAGCTGCGCTCGGCCTACCTCATCCACGGCGACGATCACGGCGCCGTGGCCGAGCGCCGTGCGCGCCTGCGGGCGCTCGCCGAGGCCGAGAGCGGCGCCGCCGCGGTCGAGGTGCTCGAGGGGGATGCGGCCGCGCCCGCCGCCGTTGCCGCTGCGCTGGCCACCATGACCCTGGCAATGGGACGGCGCGTGATCATCGTGGAGGGCGCCGAGCGCTACAAGGAGGCCGAGGTGGAGGAGCACCTCACGCCGTCCCTGGCCGCGATCGACCCGCAGACCACGGTCGCGTTCTTCGCCCGCGAGGAGGGGCGCTCCAAGGCCCCGGCCGCGCTGCATGCCGCGGTCAAGCGGGCCGGCGGCCAGGTGGCCGCCGAATCCTCGATCAAGCCCTGGGAGCTGCCGCGCTGGGTGCGCGAGGCCGGCGCTCGGTATGGCGTACAACTCGACAGCGCCGCTTCGCGCGCGCTCGTCGCGCAGGTCGGGGAGCGTCAGCAGCGTCTGTTGCGAGAGCTCGAGAAGCTCGCGCTCGAGTCGGACACGCTGCCGGTGACGCTCACCGTCGAGGACGTCGAGCGCCGAGCGGCGACGTCGGCGCAGTCGCGCGCCTACGCGCTTGCGGACGCGCTCGTGGCCGGCGATGAAGCGTCCGCGACGCGAACGTATCTGAGGCTGCGCGAGCAGGGCGAGCGGCTGCCGGGTCTGATGTACCTCATCGCCCAGCGCCTGCGCGACGCCCACGCCGTCGCGCTGCGTCTGCAGGCCGGAGAGGCGCCGGCCGCGATCAGGCGCACGCTGCGCATGCCGCCGAAGGCCGCCGAGCGCTTTATCGCCGACGTGCGCGGTCGCGACGTCGCCGCGCTGCGCCGCGCGCTGCAGGCGCTCGCGGACCTCGAGCTCGACTCGCGCGGCGGGGCCGCCGTGCGAGCCAGCCGCTCCCGTCAAGCGGGACTCGGGGAGGACACCCTCGCCGTGCGCGCGATCGCCGCGCTGAGCGCCTGAGTCGCAGCTCAGAGCGCTCGGAGGGGCGGTCGCCGGCGCTCGCCGATTGATCCGCGCGCGAACTCGACTCGTAGTGGCTCCCGCCAACGACAGACGGGAGTGACCCATGGGTCTCGACAATCCGCTGCACATCGCTTTCCTGCTCGTCCTCGTGATGCTCGTCTTCGGAGCGAAGCGGCTCCCGGAGATGGGCCGCTCACTCGGGTCGGGTATGCGCGGCTTCCGCGACGAGCTGACCGGTAAGGGCTCTTCGACGCCGACCGCGGGCGAGGGCGCGACGGCTCCGGCGCTTGGCGCCGCGCCAGTCCTCGCTGCAGATCCGACGGTCGCCGCGAGCGCCGCGCTCGCGTCTGAGCCGGCGGTGATCCGCGAACGCGCGTGACGCGAACAAGCGCCTGACACATCCCTCGAAATGAATACGGAGGAAGACATGAGTGACACCACGAGGCGTGGATTCGTGAAGGGCTCGGCGGCCACGGCCGCCGGCATGACCGTGCTCGGCTCGCTCGTCGGCGAGTCGGCAGCCGACGCCGAGCCGACCGCAGCCGAGGCCGCGGCGGCCGCGGGCTCGGGACCGGTCGTGGCCTACGTCAACGATCCCGCCAGCGGCGAGATCGCCGTGATGTGGGGCGACCGCGAAGTGAACGTCCGCAACCGCAAGCTGGCGGCCAGCATCGCCCGCGCGGCGCGCTGAGGCGCAGCCGCCGACACCGACCCTCACCAACGATTCGGAGAACGAGCATGTCATCGCACCGCGAAGCTCCGGCGATCAGCAAGGACCCGGTCGCCGATAACACCGATACGTACGCGTTCGTCAGCCCTGACGACCCGACGACGGTCACCCTGATCGCCAACTACCTGCCGCTCGAGGCGCCGTTCGGCGGGCCGAACTTCTTCGAGTTCGGCGACGACGTGCGCTACGCGATCCACATCGACAACGACGGTGACGGCGTCGCCGACGTCATCTACGAGTTCGAGTTCGACACGGTCGTCGGCAATCCGAACACGTTCCTCTACAACACGGGCACGATCAACTCGATCGGCGATCCCAACTGGAACCGCAAGCAGTTCTACACCGTCACGCGGGTCCAGCGGGGCCAGCGGCAGGTGCTGGCGAGCAACCTCGCCTGCCCGCCGTGCAACGTGGGCGTGCTCTCGACGCCGAACTACGAGACGCTGGCAGGGGAGGCGATCCACAGCTTGCCGGGCGGGCGCACGGTGTTCGCCGGTCAGCGCCTCGAGGGCTTCTACGTCGACCTCGGCTCGATCTTCGATCTGGCCAACCTGCGGCCGTTCGAGAACCTGCACATCGGGGCGCTCGCGGCCACGGTGGGGGTCGACTCCACCACCGACTTCGGGGTGCATTCGATCGCGCTGAAGGTGCCGAAGTCCGACCTCACCGCCGACGGCTCGACGCCCACCGATCCGACGTCCGCGAAGTCGGTGGTCGGCGTATGGGCGACGGCGAGCCGCAAGCGGGCACTGATCCGCCAGCCCTACACCGGGTGGGTCGAGGAGGCCGGCGAGTGGGTGCAGGTCTCGCGCCTCGGCAACCCGTTGTTCAACGAGGTGGTCGTGCCGATGGGCCTCAAGGACCTGTGGAACTCGCTTCCGCCGGCCGCCGACGGCCAGTTCCTGAGCCACGTGCAGCACCCCGAGCTCGCCGCGCTGCTGCCGGTGCTGTACCCGGGCGTGTTCGGAAACCTGGCGGGGCTGACGACGGCCCGCGCCGACCTCGTGGCGATTCTGCTGACCGGGATCCCGAGCGGGATCATCCCCGGCTTCCAGAACTTCACGGGGACGACGTTCGCCGACGAGCTGCGCCTGAACATGGCGATCCCGCCGACGACGAGCAACCCGAGCCCGCTCGGCCCGCTCGGCGGCGACCTCGCCGGCTTCCCGAACGGGCGCCGCGTGTTCGACGACGTCGTCACGGTGGAGTTCCGCGCGATCGCCGGGGCGACGGTGCCGCTCGTCGACAAGAGCTACACGCCGGACAAGGCGGCGTCGCTCATCACGGACGGGCTCACGGACGCCAGCGTGACCTACCTGCCGCAGTTCCCCTACCTCGGGACGCCGCAGGGCGGCTACCAGACGGCGCCGCTGGCGACCGTCTGAGCGGCGGTGGACACGATGACCACGGTCCACCACCACCCGCACGGCCCGCTGTCGCCAGCGGCGCCGTGCGGCAGCCTGGCCATCGACGTCGGGGGCGGGTGCGGCGCGCTCGTGCTGTATCCCGACGAGCGCTACCGCGGCCGCGAGATCGAGATCAGCCGGGCTGGCGGTGACGACGCTCGCGTCCACACGGGCGTGCACGAGCGCGCGACCGCGGCCGGGTCGGTGCTGACCGCCGTGTTCGGCAGCCTGCCCGCCGGCGAATACGTCGTGTGGCGCGACGCCACTACCGAAGGTCCGGTCGTTACGGTGGCCGACGGAGCGGTCGCCGAGGTCCGGCTCGGCTGATGTGAGTCGAGGGCGCCCGCCCAGCGCGGGCGCCCTCGATTTTTCCACCCCGAAGCGAACGAGGAGGCAGAGATGGAGCCGCACACCGCCGCCGCAGCAGGGTTCTCCCGCCGACAGCGACTGAGCCGGGCCCTGACGCGACGCGAATGGCGCGCCGTCGCGGGAATGTGCGCCGTCGTGGTCGGGCTGCACGTGGTCGGCTTCGTCATCCTGTTCGCGCTCGTGGCGCCGCACCACTACCGCCTCGGTGCGTCGGGAGGCTTCACCGTCGGGCTCGGCCTGACCGCCTACACGCTCGGGATGCGCCACGCCTTCGACGCCGACCACATCTCGGCCATCGATAACACGACGCGCAAGCTGATGGCCGAGCGCAAACGGCCGCTGAGCGTCGGATTCTGGTTTTCGCTCGGGCATTCGAGCGTCGTATTCGCCCTGTCGCTGCTGTTCGCGGTCGGCATTCGCGCACTCGACGGGCAGGTCCGCAACAGCGGCTCGACGCTGCACAGCGTCACCAACTGGATCGGCACCGGCGTGTCGGGCACGTTCCTCTACATCATCGCCGCGCTGAACGTGGTGATCCTGGTCGGGATCATCAAGGTGTTCCGCGACATGCGCGGCGGCCGCTTCTCAGAGGCCGAGCTCGAACTGCACCTGAACTCGCGCGGCCTGATGGGCCGCTTCCTCGGGCGCTTCACGCGGGCGGTCAGCAAGCCCTGGCACATGTACCCGGTCGGGCTGCTGTTCGGCCTCGGCTTCGATACGGCCAGCGAGGTCGCGTTGCTGTTCCTCGCCGCGGGTGCCGCCGGCGCCGGACTGCCCTTCTACGCGATCCTCTGCCTGCCGATCCTGTTCGCCGCCGGCATGAGCCTGCTCGACACGATCGACGGCTCGTTCATGAACTTCGCCTACGGCTGGTCGTTCTCAAAGCCGGTGCGCAAGGTCTACTACAACATCACGATCACCGGGCTGTCCGTCGTCGTCGCTCTCGTGATCGGGACGATCGAGCTCGCGGGGCTGTTCGCGCAGCAGCTCGACGCTCAGGGCTCCTTCTGGAGCTCGATCGAGAACGTCAACATCAACGAGCTCGGCTTCATCGTCGCCGGCCTGTTCGTCCTCACGTGGGCCATCGCGCTGTCGATCTGGCGGTTCGGACGCATCGAAGAGCGCTGGAGCGTCCGCGACGCGGAGGCCGATCCGGCGGCGTGAGGCGCGCGGAGCGCCCTAGGACGACGAGCGGCCGCCGGCGATCAGCCGGGCGGCGCGGGACTTCTTGCGGGCGCCCGTGTTCCGGTGCAGCGCACCCACCTTGACGGCCTTGTCGATGAGCGAGACGAGCTTGCGGTGCTCGGCCTGCACATCGCCCTCGTCCCCGGCCACGATCGCCTCGAGGCGGCGGAAGTAGGTCTTGATCGCCGACGTGTAGCGCAGATTCTCCAGGCGCTCGCGCTCGGCTCGCAGGATTCGCTTCTTCTGGGAGTGGATGTTGGCCATCGCGTGCAGCGCGCCAAACCATGGCCGGCCCGGCCGCGCAGCGCCGTACTATAGCGGCCTTGTCCGCGATCACCGAAGGTGGCGATCCGCCGGTGGCCCGGGTGCGCCCCGGCGCAGGTCGCGTCGCCCGCAACACCGCGATCTTCTCGATCGCCACGGGCGTGTCCCGCGTCGCCGGGCTCGTGCGCGAGATCGTCGCCGCGAGCATCTTCGGCACGAGCGTCGAGGCCTCGGCGTTCACGATCGCCTTCCTGGTGCCCAACCTCGTGGCCAACCTGTTCGCGCAAGCGGCCCTGTCGGCCGCGTTCGTGCCGGTCTTCACCGACCTGCTCGCGAAGGGGCGAAAGCTCGAGGCCGTGCGCCTCGCCTCAACGCTGTTCTGGATCATGCTGATCGTCCTCGGCACGATCACGGCCCTGGCCATCCTCTTCGCGGGAACGATCATGCCGCTGTTCACCGGCTCGACGTTCAGCCCGTCCGCCGACGCGCTCACCGCCGGCCTCGCGCAGGTGCTCTTCCCGGTCGTGCTCCTGCTCGGCCTCAACGGGCTGCTCGTCGGCGTTCTGCAGTCCTACGACCACTTCACGATCCCCGCCATCTCGCCGGCAGTGTGGAACCTGATCATCATCGTCGGCCTCGTCACGCTCCGCCACCAGTTCCATCAGGAGATCTACGCGTACGCGGTGGCGGTCGTCGTGGCCACCGCCGTGCAGTTCGGGATGGCCGTCGGGGCGCTCGGGCGAATCGACTTCCGATTGCAGTTCCACCTCGATTGGCACGACCCGCGCATCCGTCAGGTGTTCATGCTCATGCTGCCGGTGACGATCGGCCTCGGGATCGTCAACCTCGACCAGCTCATCAACTCGGCCTTCGGCACGCTCGTGTCGGTGCAGGCGCCGCGCGCGATCGACGCCGCGTTTCGCATCTACATGCTTCCGCAGGGCCTGTTCAGCGTCGGCGTGGCGACCGTGCTGTTCCCGACGCTCAGCCGAATGGCCTCCCGGCGTGAGCCCGACTCCATGCGCCGGACCGTCGGCATCGGCATGCGCCAGATCAACCTGATGCTCATCCCGGCCTCGGTGTTCATCCTCGTCCTCACCGAGCCGATCGTGCGGCTCGTCTTCCAGCGTGGGGCGTTCAACGCGTACTCCACGCACATCGTGGCGATCGCCCTCTTCTGGTTCGCCTGGAGCCTGCCGTTCGGCGGCCTCAACCTGTTGCTGACGCGCACCTTCTTCGCCGTCCAGCGCCCGTGGATTCCGACGCGCCTGGCCGGGCTGAACATGATCGTCGACATCATCGTCAGCATCGGCCTGTACAGGCCGCTCGGCATCGCCGGTCTCGTGATCGGCACCCTCGCCGCGAACGTCGTCATGACCGCGCTGCTCGTCTACCGGCTGCGGATCGGGTTCGGCGGACGCTTCGACGGCCGGCAGACCACGATGATCACCGCGCGCATCCTCGTCGCCTCGGCGCTGCTCGGAATCGTCTCGTGGGCGGTCTATACGATCGTCCACGGGATCGTCGGCGTCTCGCTCGCCGGGCAGATCATCAGCGTCGGCGCGGCGGGGACCGCCGGCGTGCTCGTCTACATCCGCGCCGTGTTCGCGATGCGCATCCCCGAGGCACATCAGGTGCGCACGCTCATCCTGCGCCCGCTCGGACGAGCCTAGGGATTAGCTGAGAGTTTCCGGGCGCGCGTGGCGCGGCGCGCTATCACTGGAGGAGGGGACAGACCAGCATGGACCCAGAACCCCGCTCCGAGCCCGCTTCCACGCCGCCGCCCGCGCCGAACGGGCCCGCGAACGACGAGCCGACCGAGCGCCTGGACCTCGGCCGTCCCGCCGAGCCGGGGCCGGCCCACGAGCCGCGCACCGCCGTCTTCGCGGCCGCGCCCGCCGGCGGCGCCCCCCCGGCTCGGGGCACCACGCCCAGCGGGCCGCGCCGCGCCACCCTGCTCGCCATCTCGCTCCTCTCCGCGGTGCTCGGCGCCGGGATCGTGGTGGCCGTGCTCGCCGCGGCCGGTGACCTGCACCGCGGCGCGACGACGACGGTGGTCCAGCCGTCGGCGGGCCTCGGGTCGGGAACCTCGCCGGCGGCTGTCACCCGGGGCGTGAGCGCCAGCGCCCTCTACGCTCAGGTCGCCGCCGGCGTGGTCGACATCACGGCGACGTCCGCCTCGCAGAGCAACGGGTTCCCGTTCGGCGGCGGGGGCGGCAGCCAGACGGATCTCGGCTCGGGCTTCGAGGTCGACGGCAGCGGCGACATCCTCACGGCGGCCCACGTCGTCGACGGGGCGACGTCGATCACGGTCACCTTCCAGAACGGAGCGACCCGCTCGGCGACGCTCCTCGGCGAGGACCGCGCCTGGGACGTTGCGGTGATCCACGTCAACCCCAACGGCGTCGCGCTGCACCCGCTCGCGCTCGGCAGCTCGCGTGCGCTCGTCGTCGGTGACTACCTCGCGGCCATTGGCGATCCCTTCGGCTACGACCGCAGCCTGAGCACCGGGGTCGTTGCCGGGCTGGACCGCACGATCACCGCCCCGAACGGCTTCAACATCGCCTATGCGATCCAGACCGACGCCGCGCTCAACCCGGGCAACTCCGGCGGGCCGGTGCTCGATGCCGACGGCCGTGTCGTCGGCATCGCCGACCAGATCGCCACCGGCGGCAGCGAGACCGCCTCAGGCACCGCCACCAGCAGCGGCGTCGGGTTCGCCGTGCCGATCGATCTCGCGAAGATCGATCTGGCCCGACTCGAGCGGGGCAACGCCGTCGCCCACGGCTACCTCGGTGTGAGCACGACCGACGCGCCCGATGGCTCGGGCGTCCTGCTCCAGGAGGTCCAATCCGGCACGCCCGCCGCCGCCGCCGGCCTGCGCGTGGGTGATGTGCTCGTCGCCTTCGATGGCAGTCCGCTGCACGGCAGCGCCGATCTGATCGACGACATCGCCACGCACATGCCCGGCAACCGGGTCACGCTCACCGTCAAGCGCGGCGGCTCGCTCGTCACCGTGCCACTGACACTCGGCACGCAGCCGAGTCAGGCGCCTGGCGGCTGAGCCGCCCCCCCGCTCAGGCGGCGGGATTGCAGCCGCGCAGGTCGCTGCGGACCACGGAGCTGGCCGCCTTGCTCGAGAGAGCGAAGAACTTGCTGAGGTAGCTCGAGAAGTCTGCGTACAGCTGCTTGGAGGGTCGGCGCGCCCGTAGATCCGCCGTATATGCGGCGATGGCGGTGCCGACCCCCGAGAAGTAGTGCTGCATGATCGAGAAGAAGGTCTGGCAACCGCCGGCGCCGAGCTGCCCGGTGAACCAGCTCGCCCAGGCACCGGACGCCTTCAGATCGGCCGCCTCGCCGTTCATGTCGCGCAGGCAGGCTGACGCGCTGGGGACCGATTTGCAGTCGCCCGTCAGGCGGTTCTGCCAGGCCGAGTCATCGGCGCCGTCGATGCACAGCCCAACGACGCCGCGGGTCTCCTCATCGGTGGCCCCCTTGGCCAGCGCGGCGCAGCTCGCAGCGGTCGTGGCGTTGGCGCTCGCCGAGGCCACCCGCCAGGCCGAAGGCGTCAGGTGCGTCGAGCTCGCAGCCTGCGCGCCGGAGGCTGCGCCTGCCAGCGCGACCGTCGCGCACGCGACGGCAACCATGTACCGATGTCCCCTCATTGGTATCGGCTCTGATCGGTTGCGGTGCCGCGAGGGCCGACCGCCGGGCTCGCGTCTGGACGTTTCAACGACTCCGGGCCGCTCGCCGCCTGCCATCTACCCTCTATCGGACAGACCATGGACCAGTCCCGCATCCGCAACTTCTCGATCATTGCCCACATCGACCACGGCAAGTCGACGTTGGCCGACCGCATCCTCGAGCTCACCCACACGGTGGCCAAGCGCGAAATGCGCGCGCAGCTGCTCGACTCGATGGACCTCGAGCGCGAGCGCGGGATCACGATCAAGGCGCAGGCGGTGCGCGTGTTCTACGAGGCCCGCGACGGGCAGACCTACCAGTTGCACCTCATCGACACGCCGGGACACGTCGACTTCACCTACGAGGTGTCGCGCTCGCTCGCCGCGTGTGAGGGCGCGCTGCTCGTCGTCGACGCGTCGCAGGGCGTCGAGGCGCAGACGGTGGCCAACACCTATCTCGCCGTCGACGCCGGGCTGGAGCTGATCCCGTGCCTGAACAAGATCGACCTCCCGGGCGCCGAGCCCGAGCGTGTCGCGCGCGAGGTCGCGGAGCTGATCGGCGAGCCCGAGGACGGCATCCGGCGCATCAGCGGCAAGACGGGGGAGGGCGTGCCCGACGTGCTCGAGGAGCTCATCGCCCGCGTCCCGCCGCCCTCCGGCGATCCGGCGGCGCCACCGCGCGCGCTCATCTTCGACTCCGAGTTCGACCAGTATCGCGGCGTGATCGCCTACATCCGCGTCGTCGACGGCGTCTTTCGCAAGGGTGAGGCGATCCGGGCGATGGCCGCCGACATCGTTGCCGACATCGACGACATCGGCTGCTTCTCCCCGCAGATGATGCCGACCGACGAGCTCGCCGCCGGGGAGGTCGGGTACCTCATCACCGGCATCAAGGACGTCAGCCAGCTGCGGGTCGGCGACACCCTGACGACCCGCGCCCACGGGGCGACCGAGGCGCTGCCCGGCTACCGCGAGGTCAAGCCGATGGTCTTCTGCGGCCTGTTCCCGATCGACTCCGACCGCTACCCCGATCTGCGCGACGCGCTCGAGAAGCTCACCCTCAACGACGCCGCGCTGTCCTGGGAGCCCGAGA
Organism: uncultured Solirubrobacterales bacterium; assembly: GCA_963819075.1. Classification (GTDB taxonomy): domain Bacteria; phylum Actinomycetota; class Thermoleophilia; order Solirubrobacterales; family Solirubrobacteraceae; genus CAVQBJ01. Next base: position 248,738 of record CAWFUP010000004.1, on the reverse strand, counting down.
CCTCCGACGCGCTCGGGTTCGGCTTCCGCTGCGGGTTCCTCGGGCTGCTGCACATGGACATCGTGCGCGAGCGCCTCGAGCGCGAGTACGACCTCGAGCTGCTGGCCACGATGCCCTCGGTCGAGTTCGACCTGACGCTGACCAGTGGGGAGGAGGTCACCGTCCACAACCCGTCCGACATGCCCGATCCCGGCACGATCGCCGAGATCCGCGAGCCCTTCATCCGGGCCTCGATCATCTGCCCCAAGGAGTTCATCGGGGCGGTCATGGAGCTGTGCGTCGAGCGCCGCGGCGCGCACGCCGGCATGCACTACCTGTCACCCGAGCGCGTGCAGCTCACCTACGACCTCCCGCTGGCCGAGATCGTGCTCGACTTCTTCGATCAGCTGAAGTCGCGTACGCGTGGCTACGCCTCGCTCGACTACGAGCTGAGCGGGACGAAGCCCTCGAATCTCGTCAAGCTCGACGTGCTGCTCGCCGGCGATCCGGTCGACGCGCTGTCGATGGTCGTGCACCGAGACAAGGCGTACGAGATGGGTCGCCAGCTGACCGAGAAGCTGCGCAAGAAGATCCCCCGCCAGCAGTACGACGTCCCGATCCAGGCGGCGATCGGCTCGCACATCATCGCCCGCGAGACGGTCAAGGCCTTCCGCAAGGACGTCATCGCCAAGTGCTACGGCGGCGACATCACCCGCAAGCGCAAGCTGCTCGAGAAGCAGAAGGAGGGCAAGAAGCGCATGAAGCAGGTCGGCCGCATCGAGGTCCCGCAGGAGGCCTTCCTCGCCGTGCTCGAGCTGGGCGACGAGGCGCGCTAGCGGGGAAGTCGTACGTAGGAGGTGTGAATAATTCACACCTTCTACGGTCGGTGGCGGCGACCACCGCTTGCAAGCGCGCGTGCGTGCCGTCCGCAGCGCGCGCTGCACTGGGGTGATGGTCCTCCTGCTCGTCGGCCTGCTCATCGGCGTTGCCCTGTCGGCGCTCGTGCTGTTGCCACGCCTCGCCTCCGCGCGTGCCGCGCTGGCCGCCCGCGAGCAGGCCGGCGAGGCGCTGCGGCACGAGTTCGCCGCCCTCTCCGGCCAGGCGTTGCGCGCCAACAACGAGCAGTTCATCGCCCTCGCCCGCGCGGAGCTCGGCGGCGAGCGCGACCGGGGGCGCCACACGCTCGGTGAGCTCGTCGCGCCGCTGCGCGACTCGCTCGCCCGCGTCGACGACCGCCTCGAGCGCCTCGAGCGCGAGCGCGTCGCCGGGCGCGCCGAGCTGTCGGCCCAGCTGCGCTCGCTCGTGGAGACGAGCGAGCGACTGCGCGGCGAGACGAGCGCCCTCGTCACGGCGCTGCGCCGACCCCACACCCGCGGGCGTTGGGGGGAGATGCAGCTACGCCGCGTCGTCGAGCTCGTCGGAATGACCGCGCACTGCGACTTCGTCGAGCAGCGTTCGGCGAGCGGGGACGACGGCGTGCTGCGTCCGGACATGATCGTGCAGCTGCCCGGCGGCCGCCAGGTGATCGTCGACGCCAAGGCTCCGCTGCAGGCCTTCCTCGACGCGCTCGAGGCCCGCGACGAGGCCGAGCGTGAGCGCCATCTCGCCGCCCATGCCCGCGTGCTGCGCGAGCACATGCGCCGCCTCGGGGCGAAGGCCTACTGGACGCAGTTCGACGCCGCCCCCGACTTCGTCGTGATGTTCCTGCCCGCCGAGCACTTCCACCAGGCGGCGCTCGAGACCGCGCCGGACCTGCTCGAGGAGGGCGTCCGCGAGCACGTGCTGCTCGCCACGCCGATGACGCTCATCGCGCTGCTGCGTGCCGTCAGCTACGGGTGGCAGCAGGAGCGCGTTGCCGAGAGCGCTCGCGCGATCGGCCGGGCCGGGCGCGAGCTGCACGAGCGCCTCGGCCTGCTCATCGAGCGCGTCGATCGTGTCGGCCAGCGGCTGTCCGGGACGGTGACGGCGTACAACGAGGCGGTCGGGACGCTCCAGGCCCGCGTCCTGCCGAGCGCGCGCCGGCTCGCCGAGCACGGGGTCGTGGCCGACGGCGAGCGCCTGCCCGAGCTCCGTCGGGTTGGCGCGATTCCCCGAGCCGTCGCTGGCCTCGAGCACGTCGAGGACGCTCGCGCGGCCACGGCCGACTGAGCCGCCGCGCCTATCCTTGACCGCGGTGCGGATCCTGTTCGTGTGCCTCGGCAACATCTGTCGCTCGCCGACCGCGGAGGGTGTCATGCGCGCGCTCGCGCGCGACGCCGGACTCGAGGAGACGCTCGAGATCGACAGCGCGGGCACGGGCGCCTACCACGTCGGGGAGCCCCCCGACCGACGCGCGACGGCGGCGGCCGCGCGCCGCGCCATCGCGCTCGGCGGCGTCGCTCGTCAAGTGCGCGCCGAGGACTTCGAGCGCTTCGACCTGCTCGTGGCCATGGATCGCGACAACCGCGACGCCCTGGTCGCGCTGGCCCCGGACGCCGCCGCGGCCGCCCGCGTGCGCCTCCTGCGTGGGTTCGATCCGGCGGCGGCGCAGGGCGACCTCGACGTCCCCGATCCCTACTACGGCGGGCCGGACGGCTTCGACGACGTGCTCGACATCGTCACCGCCGGGTGCCGAGCGTTGCTCGACGATCTCGCTCCCGTCGCCGAGCCGGCCGGCGGTCAGCGCGGTACGTGACCCTCCCGGCGACGCTGGCCGGACAGCTCAGCGACGCCGCCGGCGCGGCGGTGGCCAGCGCCGAGCGGGTCGGCGGCGGCGACATCAACGAGGCCTTCGCAGTGACGCTGACCGACGGGCGGCGCCTGTTCGTCAAGACCCGCCCCCACGCCCCGTCCGGCGAGTTCGCGACCGAGGCGGCCGGGCTGGCCTGGCTGCGCGAGCCCGCGGCAGTCGCGGTTCCGGCCGTCATCGCGCTCGCAGACCCTTCCGATGTCGAGGCGAGCCGGCGCTGGCTCGCACTGGAGTGGGTCTCGAACGGTCGCCTCGACGAGCGCGGCCAGGGCGAGCTCGGACGCGGGCTGGCGGCGCTGCACGGGGCCGGCGCACCGGCGTTCGGCGCGCCGCCTCCGGGCGCTCCCGGCGGGCCGGCCGGCCGCTCGGCCCCGCTGCGCATCGGTCCGATCGTGCTCGACGGCGAGCCGTCGCCGGACTGGCCGTCGTTCTATGCCGAGCATCGGCTGCGGCCGCTGGTCGCGCTCGCCCGCGACGCGGCGGCGCTGCCCGACGGCGCCGCGGCCGACATCGAACGGGTGTGCGAGCGACTCGCCGAGCTTGCCGGGCCGCCCGAGCCCCCGGCCCGCCTGCACGGCGACCTGTGGAGCGGCAACGTGCTCGCCGGCGCGGACGGGCGGCCCTGGCTCATCGATCCGGCTGCCTACGGCGGCCACCGCGAGGTCGATCTCGCGATGCTCGCGCTGTTCGGTTCCCCGGCGATGCTCGCGCGCGTCCGCGACGCGTATGAGGAGGTGACGCCGCTGGCCGCCGGCCACGAGGGTCGCGTCGCGCTCTGGCAGCTCTTCCCGCTCCTCGTACACGCTGCGCTGTTCGGCGGCGGCTACGGCAGCGCCGCGCACGCGGTGGCGCGGCGCTACGCATAGCGCAGCTTGGAGGCGCGACGCGGGATAATGGATCGATGCCGTCCGTGACCGTGTGGCAGCGCCCGCGTGACGCGGAGGCGTGACGGCGCATGGATCTCGGCATCAACGGGCGGCCGTGCGTGGTCACGGGGGCGAGCTCCGGTATCGGCCTGGCGACCGCGCGTCTGCTCGTGGCCGAGGGCGCGGGCGTGCTCATGGTCGCGCGCTCGCCTGAGCGGCTGCAGGCGGCGGCCGAGGAGGCGGCGGCGGGCACGACCGGGCGCGTGGCCACGCTCGCCGCGGACGTGACCGAGCCGGATGCGCCCGCGCAGATCGCGCACGCGTGCGCCGCGCAGTTCGGGGAGGCCGACGTGCTCGTCAACAACGCCGGAACGACCTTCGCGCGGGCGCCCGAGGATCTCACCGACGAGGACTGGCAGCAGCTGTGGGAGCTGCACGTGATGGCGTCCCGACGCCTCATGCTGCAGCTCGCGCCCCCGATGGCCGAGCGCGGTTGGGGGCGGATCGTCAACGTCGCCTCCTCGGCCGGGAAGCGACCGTCGCTCAACAACATGGCCTACTCGGTCACGAAGGCCGCGCAGCTGTCGCTGTCGCGCGCGTTCGCCGACGTCTACGCCTCGCGCGCCGTGCTCGTGAACGCCGTCGCGCCCGGTCCGGTCAGCTCGCCCCTGTGGGTGGCGGCGGGCGGCATGGCCGAGCAGATCGCCGAGCTGGCGCACGTGACGCGCGACGAGGCGCTTGCCCGCCAGTCGGCGAAGGTGCCGCTCGGGCGCTTCGCCGAACCCGAAGAGGTCGCCGCGGCGATCGTGTTCCTGTGCTCCGAGCGGGCGAGCACGGTCGCCGGCGCGGCGTGGTCGGTCGACGGCGGCACCGTAGCCGTCATCATCTGAGTCGGCGGCGATCCGGCCGCATGTCCCGTTCTGGCCGCGCACGTCGGATAGGGCGCCATGCCACAGTGCTCCAGATCGCCACGGGCCGAGCTTCGCCGCCGCGCCGGCGAGGCGATCGCCCGCCACTACCGTGAGCCGCTCACGGTGGCCGAGCTCGCCCGCTGGCTTGGCACGTCTCGGCGCGCGCTGCAGCGCGCGTATGCGGATGCGGGCGCCACCACCGTCGCCGAGGAGCTGCGCGTCGCGCGCCTGCGCGCCGGCGCTGAGCTTTTATCAGAGCAATCGATCGCCGTGGCCGACATCGGGCGAATCGTCGGCTTTCGCAGCCGGTCGGCGTTCACGGCCGCCTTCACGCGCCGCTACGGCCTGTCGCCCGCGCGCTTTCGCGCGGCGGCGCGGGCGGCCCGGCGGGCGGCGGCCGGCGTCACTCCGCCGCGGACAGCAGCCACAGGCCGAGGCTCGTGAATGCGACCATCACCGCGAGCATCCAGTATTGGGAGCGCACCGCGTCGGTCGTGCGCCGGTAGATCACGAGCGCGCGGTCGTGCGCGAGCATCAGGCCGCAGACGTGGCCGAGGAGCAACGCGCCGATCTGCACGTACCAGATCGCGTTGGCCGAGAGGACGCTGTAGTCGATCTGCACGTTGGCGGTGCCGAACAGGTTCGAGCCGTTGCCGAGCGGGTCCGAGGCGAGCGCGACCGCACCCTGAAGCTCGTACACGAGCGCCGAGAAGTAGTGCGCGACGATGTAGGCGAGCGCGATCGGCACGAGCGTGTGTACGAAGCGGCGCGCGAGGTCCTGGCGCGAGAAGCGGGGGTCCACGGTGCGCATTCCGCGGATCCCGAGCTCGTACAGCGCGGCGATGAATCCCCACGCGAACAGCAGGCCGACGGTGGAGGCCAGCTCCAGGGCGGCGTCGGGGCCGGCGCCAAGGCCGGCGAAGACGCTCTGGAGGTGCGGCTCGAGCCCGCGCAGCCAGGACGAGCCCTGCTCGAAGCCGTCAAAGCTCGTCGACCCGATCATCGCGGTGACGAGTGCGATCGTCCCGGGCACGATCTCGAGGTCGACGATGCCGACGAGCGGTGGTCGCAGCTCGAGGCGCTCGCGCTCCCAGCGCAGCGGGGCCATGCGGGAGAAGAGGTTGAATTCGACCGAGAAGGCGTCCGCGCGGGTCGTCCACGGCTCGATGCCGTAGAGGCTCATCCCGATCAGCATCACGGCCGCGTACCCGAGCGAGAGGTAGGCGAGCGTCTGCGGATTGCCGCGGTTGACGTAGACGAGCTCCAGCCAGGCGAAGCCGAGGATCCCGAGCGCGGCCGGCCAGCGACCGAGCCAGGTCGGGTAGGGCAGCGGTGCCGGCAGGCCTTCGGCGCCACGGGCCCGGCTGGCCGCCCACGCGACGGCGCGCGCGAACGCGCGCCAGGGGTTGAACGCCCGGAAGACGTCGCCGAGGGCGAGGCTCAGGAACGGGACTCCGACCCAGAACAGGTAGAAGATGAAGGTCGGTGTGAGGTTGGAGAACTCGTCGAACTGCTCCCCCGCGAGCCCCGAGTAGACGACGACGGCGAACAGGGCAAGGCCGATCGCGCCGCACAGCGGCTCGAGCACGCGCGGCGGGCGCCAGAGGACGCGCGTGCGCCGCGGGCCCTCCAGGCGGGGCGTGGGCCACATCGTCGCCAGCGCGACGAAGGAGATGATGAGCACCAGCGAGGCGGCCCACGCGAACAGCCACTTGGGGACGGGCAGATCGAGCCGGCCCACCAGGCCGTGGGCGAGCGCGGCGTCCGGCGCGACGAGCGCGACGACGCCGAGGGCGCCGGCCGCCGCCCCCGCGTACGCGGCACGACGCCTCACGGGGCGCGGTGAGGCTCGTCCACCCGGGCGAGCGGGGCAAGGCGGTCAGCACGGCGCGGCATGCCGCCAGATGCTACGCGGTGCACGCGCCGACCACGGCGGATGACGGGCCCCTAGACGAGCGGGGCGTGGTCGGCCGCGGGCACGCGCTCATCCTCGGCCGGGCTCGGCGGGGCAAGGCGCAGGCGCAAGCGCATGAGCGCCCCGCCCCCCGGCGCCCGCTCCGCCGTGATGCCACCGCCGTGTGCGAGCGCGACCTGATGCACGATGGCCAGGCCGAGCCCGGACCCGGACCGCCCGCGCGCCTCGGCGCCGCGGTAGAAGCGGTCGAACACGTGTGGGAGGTCCTGCTCGGAGAAACCGGGCCCGTGATCGCGCACGCACAGCTCGCCGCCGCGCAGCGTGACCTCGATCGGTTCGCCCGGTGGGCTGTACTTGACGGCGTTGTCGAGGAGGTTGTTGATCGCCCGGTCCAGCCGCGCCGGCGCGCCGAGGATGAGCGTCTCCTCGAGCTCCGCCGAGAACACGGCGTCGGGCGTGTGGCGGCGGGCGCGCGCGATGGCGTCGCCGACGAGCAGGTCGAGCCGGACGTCTTCGTCGCGGTCGTGTGGCTCCTCGCCCCGTGCGAGCTCGATCAGGTCGTTCATGAGCATCGTCAGCTCCTCGAGCTGCTCGACGACCGAGCGCAACAGGCGGCGACGCTCGCCGGGATCCATGTCCTCGGCCTGCAGGAGGATCTCGACGTTCGTGCGCACGCTCGTGACCGGCGTGCGCAGCTCGTGCGAGGCATCGGCGACGAGTTGTCGCTGGGCCGTGACCGACGCGTCGAGCGCGCGCATCGAGCCGTCGAGTGCGTCGAGCATGCCGTTGAAGCTCTCGGCCAGACGCCCGATCTCGTCCTCGCCGGTCGGCGTGATCCGCTGGGAGAGGTCGCGCGTGCGCGTGACGTGCTCGGTGGCGCGCATGAGGCGCCGGATCGGCGTGAGCGCCGCGCCGGCGACGAACGTGCCGAGCAGAGCGGCGAGCGCGATGCCGCCGGCATCGATCAGCGCGAGGATGAGTCGCAGCCGGGCGAGCAGGTGATCGACGTCGGTGAGCGGCTGGGCGAGCAGGACGGCCCGGCCGCCGCCGGCGGGCACGGCGAGCACGCGCAGGTGGGTCCCGTTGACGGTGGCGTTGGTCAGAAACGGAGCCCCGCCATATGCGGCCAGCGCGCGCATCCGCGCGGTGACCGGCAGCGTCTCCGAGGCGACCGAGCGGAACAGCACGCGGCCGTTGGCGTCGATGATCTGCTGGTAGCCGCGCACCTCGTTGGGCGCCGGCGTCAGCGCGGGGAAGGCGTCGCGCAGTCCCGTGGCCCCGGTCGCACCGGCGGCGAGGCCCAACGCGTCCGGGTCCGGCGGGGCGGCCCCGCGGGCCACGTCGCCGCGGAGCGCCGCGACGCCGCCGGTCGCCAGGAGGGCACGTCCGCGCGCGCCCGCCCCCTGGGCGCGCCGGACCAGGAACACGACGGTGTGACTGCGTCCGCGCAGCTGGTCGTCGACCTGGCGGTGCAGCTGCTCGGAGGTGAGCGCGTAGATGAGGATCGAGGCGAGCACGATCGCTACCGCCACCGCCGCGGCGGACACGAGCGTGATGCGGTGGCGGAAGGTCACGTGCGCAGGACGTAGCCGACGCCGCGCACGGTGTGCAGCAGCCGTGGTTCGCCGCCCGCCTCCGTCTTACGGCGCAGGTAGCCCATGTACACGCCGAGCGAGTTCGAGCTCGATCCGAAGTCATAGCCCCACACGTGCTCGAAGATCTGCGAGCGCGTGAGGACCTGCCGAGGGTGGCGCAGGAACAGGTCGAGCAGGAGGAATTCAGTGCGCGTCAGCTCGAGCTTGCGCTCGCCCCGCCACGCCTCGTGGGCGAGGCTGTCCATCCGCAGGTCTTCGAAGGCGATGATGCCGTCCGGCTCGTTCTCGCCGGTGCGGCGCAGCAGCGCGCGCACGCGGGCCATCAGCTCGCGCAGCGCGAATGGCTTGACGAGATAGTCGTCGGCGCCGGCGTCGAGCCCGGCCACGCGATCGTCGATGTCGTCGCGCGCCGTGAGCATGAGCACCGGCGTGTGGTCGCCGTTGTCGCGCAGCCGGCGACAGACCTGCATGCCGTCGAGGAAGGGCATCGACACGTCGAGGATGACCGCGTCGTAGGGCACGAGTCCGAGCATCTCCAGCGCCTCGCGGCCGTCGACGGCGGTCGCGACCTCATACCGCTCGAGCGTGAGCGCGCGCGAGAGCGCCTGCTGAACGGCGGGCTCGTCGTCGACGACGAGGATGCGAGTCGGATCGGCCATCACGGGTTGTGCTGGAGTGCGCCCTGAGTATCCCATTGCGCTCGATCGAGCTAAACGGCAGTGAAGGGGGCGAGAAGAATCAGCGAAGAGGCCCCCGACCCCGAGGCGCGATCAATACACCGTGAGCACGTCGACGCAGTCGAGTCGACCGCCCTTCGTTCGCGCGGCGACGAAGTCCGGGGCCGGTCCGATGAACTCGGGACAGAAGTCGGGTGGGGGAAGCTGGCCCGCCGCACCGCCGGGGGCGTTGAGCGTGCGCAGCGCCTGCGCGGCGGCGAGCGCTCGCGCCGGCGTGTCGGCGAACACGTCGATCGCGTACTTGCTGGTGTACAGCTCGATCGACTTGCCGCCGGCGAACACCGTGGCCGGCACCCCGCGCAGGATGATGTTGCGCTGCGCCCCCAGGCCGGCGTTCGAATGCCGGTGCCACACGACCGTCGCCACCTGCAGCGGGAGCACGCAGCCTCCCGTGTGCAGCGGTCCGTTGCCGGGATTGCAGTTCCCGTACTGGAAGCTCTCGCCGACCGTCTGGTTGTAGTTCTGCGTGCCGTCGGCGGCGGTCAGCGACAGTCCCTGGAAGCGCAGGCCATCCCAGTAGACGCGGAAGAACGGGAAGAACTCGGCCTGGACGAGCTCGGTTCGGTTGCTCGACTGCGTGATCGGCGGCGGGGCCTGCGTCCCGCAGGCCGCGAGGAGAACGGCGGCGACGACGAGTGCGAGCAGGATGCCGCGCAGACGGGCCGGGTGACGGAGGTGGAGAATCGAGGGGTGGCGAGAGACGCGAGGGGCCATCGTGGGCGCCCATTATGCGCGACGTGCAGCGAATTCCCGGGTCGGGACCGCTCCCCCCGGCCCGTATGCGGGTTATGGGGGCAGACGATGCGACGAACGATCCTTCTCACGGCCTGTCTGCTTGCCGGCGGAGTGGCCAGCGGCGCGACGGTCGCCTCCGCCGCGCCGAGCGGTCGCGGGCGCGCGCCTGCCACGCGCACGATCACCCTCGCCGCCTACCCGAACCCGGGCGTCGCCGGCGAGCCGGCGCTCGTTGCCGGCCGGGTGTTCGCCGCCGGCGCGGTCGATGTCGAGGTCACGCTGTGGATGCGTCCGCCGGGCGCCGCCCGCGCGACGCTGCTGGCCCAGGTGAGCGCCGACGCGAACGGCGCATTCGTGTTCACCCGCGCGAGCGCCCCGCTCGACGAGAGCGCGAGCCTCTACGCGACGGCGCTCGGCCTGCGGTCGCGTCCGGTGCGCGAGCAGGTGGCCGCGTCGGTGATGCTGGGCGCTCCCGATGCGACCGTGACGAGCGGTTCCGCCGTCGCGCTCACCGGGCGCGTGCTTCCGACCGGGCACGCCGGCGAGCCGGTGCTCGTCCAGCAGCGCTCGCCCTCGGGGTGGCAGACGATCGCCCGCGCCGTCGTGGGCGCCGACGGCGGCTTCGTCGCCGCGTCGACGTTCAGCGGGGCCCACGCGGTCGCGCTGCGCGCGTTCTTCGGCGGCGATGCGCATAACCTCCCGGGCGTCTCGGATCCGCTCGAGCTGCTGGCCGAGCCGGCGACGAACGGCCAGCTGTCGCTCGCGGCGTCGAGCGAGGCGCTCACGCTCGGGCAGCCCGTCACGCTCTCGGGCGCGCTCGCGGGCTCCGGTGGGCGCGCCGCCGGCGTGCCGGTCACGCTGCTGGCCGGTCCCGATGTGGCCGACGTGCAGCCGATCGCCTCGACGACGACCGACGGGGCCGGGAACTTCAGGTTCGCGCAGACACCGGGCGCGAACACCGTCTACGCCGTGACCGCCGGCGCCGTGCGAAGCGCGCCGCTCGTCGTGGGCACCCAGCTGACGGTGACACCGGCCGCGAGCACGCTCAGCGCGTCGCTCGGATCGTCACAGACGATCGAGGGCAGCGTCGACGGCGCGGCCCCGGGCAGTGACGTGGCGCTGCAGCTGCTCGGCGACGACGGGGCCTTCCACACGATCGCGCGTGTGCGCCTCGCTATCCCCGTCGGCGGCGCGAGCTCCGGCGGAAGCTTCGCCTTCATGACGACGCTCGTCGACCCGGGCAGCAAGACCTACCGCGTGCTCGCGGCCGGTGACGCGACGCACGAGTCGGGCCTCTCAGGGCCGCTCACCGTCGTTGTCAGCCCGCGCCCGGCATCGCTGGTGGCGGCCGCCCTCGGTCAGGCGTAGGAGCGCTCGGGGCTCGGCGACTCCGCACGGGGCCGTCCCGCGCGCGTTCGCCGCCGGGCGGCATCGCGAATGCCCGCGAACAGCCATACGTCGAGGGCCGCCAGCGCCGCGACGGCGAGCAGGCTGAGCGCGAGCGTGGCGATCGCGAGCCAGACGGTCGTCGGCGCGCTCGGCGGCGTTCGATACAAGGGCGTACTTGCGAACTCGGCGCTCGTGACCGCGAAGGCGGGCTTGGCGGTGCCGTCGTAGGCGATCAGGCCCTTGTGGTGCAGCGAGTCGCGCGGCTCGTCGACGGTCGGGCCGCCGCCGCCGTACCAGTTCGGCTTCACGGCGAACTCGCGCAACGTCCAGTAGATCGCGCCGTTCATGAACGGCAGCGTGCGCACGATGTCGAGCGTCTGCTCGATGTAGTGCGTCTGGTAGGCGTAGCTGCCCTTCACGGTAACCGGGCCGTCGAAGGACGCCTCGGCGCCGAACTCGGTCATCACCAGCGCCTGCTGGGGGTACTGGCGGTGCATCGTCTGCAGGTAGGGCTCGAGGTCGGCCAGCTGCGCGGTGGAGTGCGGCGGGCGGCCGGGGTACCAGCCGAAGTAGTTGTTGATCCCGAGCAGCTGGAACTGGTGGTACGTGCGCTGGGGCGGGTAGTTGGGGTAGCTGAGCAGGTCGATCGAGACCGGGAGGGTGGGGTCGAGCGCCTTCGTGTCGCGTACCGCATCGTCGAGGTAGCGCCGGGTGCCGGGCATCGTGTCCGGTGTCGGCGTGAGCTCGTTGGCCACCGAGTGCGTGATGACCGACGCGTGGTTGCGCGACTGCAGCACCGCGCGCTGCATCGTCGCCAGCGCTGCGTGGCGCTCGCTCGCGGTCACGAGCAGCTCGTCGCGGTGATAGATGGGCGCCTGGCTCCAGACCATGATGCCGGCCTGATCGAGCCGGTCGAGCAGGCGTGGGTCAAGCGGGTATTGGGCGCGCGTGACGTTGGCGTGCAGGGCCTGCAGCTGGGCGACGATCTGGTCCATGTCGGCCGGCGTGAGCGCCGGACCGCGTCCCGGGACGTCCTCCTCGATCGAGGCGCCGCTCAGCTGTACGGCGCGATCGTTGAGGTAGAGCTGGCCGTCGCGCACGGTGACCGAGCGCAGGCCGGTCTGCATCGCGTCGACCTGGCTGACGGCGCCGCCGGCGAATGTCGTCACGCGCGTCGTGTACAGCGCCGGGTGGCCCGGTGCCCACAGGTCGGGCGCCCCGGCGAGCGGGAAGCTGAAGCGGACACCCTCGCTGGCGCCCGGAGCCAGCGCCGGCGCCGTGTAGCGTCCGCGCGTGAGCGGGCCGCCGGAGGGCGGGGTGAGGATGACGCTGATCCGCGGCGCCTGGCGCGTTGGGCTGCGGTTGGTCACCGTGCCGTCGACGAGGATGCGCGCTGAGCATGCGCTGGGGGCGCTGCACTGCGCCTGCCCGAGGACGCCGGGATCCGCGTTGACGATCGGACCGAGCGGTACGAGCGAGACGGGCTCGGTGATCCCACCCCAGTTCCACCAGCCCTCGCGCGGCTCGATGCCCTTGCGATTGTCCACGCGGACGACGAGCGTGTTCGGCCGTCCGCTGCGCAGCCCCCGGGCGGTCAGCACGAACGGCGAGTAGGGGTCAGCGTTGGAGCCGAGGTAGCGACGGTTGAGCCACACGGCGGCCGTCCGGCGCACCTCCCCGAAGTGAACGCCCCAGGCGAAGCCCGGCGGCGCCGCCGGGCCCGTGAACGTAACGCGGTACCACGTCACGGTGCCTCCAAAGAGCTGCGGCAGCGGCCGGGCGTCGAACACGCCGGGCACTGTCGTTGGCGTCCAGCCGGTCGCCCCGCGACCGGCCGAGAGGCCCTGAGCGAGGCCGCTGAAGGTCGGGTCGGGGTGGATCTCCCATCCGGAGGCGATGGTCAGCGCGGTCGGAGGTGCCGCGACTGCGGCCGGCGCGGCGCTCAGGGCGAGCGCGGCGAGGCACGCGGGCAGAAGGGCACCCAGCCACAAGGCGATTCGAGCGGGCACGGGCGACCCGCTGGCGACGACGGTGATGCGCAAGGCCAACATGATCGCGCATCACCCCGGCGGCGCCGCCGGACGGGCACGCCCGTGGGGCGCCGCGCGCGCAGCGATGACCGTCATCCTTAGGGGCGTGCGCGTGCCCGTGTCTCACCGCGATCGGCCATGGCCGTAACTGACGTCGCCGCCGCTCCGGCGCTCGCTCCGACCGGCCGGAGCCGGTGGAGCTGGGCCGCGCCGTTGGCGGCGCTCGCGGCCGCGAGCGCCTCGCTGCTGACCTGGCTCGCCGTCGACCCGCGAACCCCCGATCTCGCCGCGGCCGTGTACCGCCACGATCTGTTCACCGCGGAAGGCTTCACCGTGTGGGACAACAACTGGTACGCGGGCCATCACATTCCCGGGTACAGCCTCGTCTTCGAGCCGCTCGCGGCGATCGCCGGCCTGCGTGGGCTCGCCGTGCTCGCCGTGCTGGCCTCGTCCGTGCTGTTCGCGTGCCTGGCGCGCTGGCGCTTCGCGCCCGGAGCCGCGGTGGCGGCGAGCGTCGCCTTCGCCATCGCCGCGAGCGGCGACGCGTGGATCGGCAGGCTGACGTTCGCGGTCGGGGTGAGCTTCGGGCTCGCCGCGGTCCTGGCGATCGTGCACCGACGGGTCGCGGGCGCCGTCGTGCTCGCCGCGCTGTGCTCGGCGGCCAGCCCGGTGGCCGGGCTGTTCCTCGCGCTCGCCGGCGCCGCCCACCTGCTGGCCACGCGCACGCGCACGGTCGGGCTGTCGCTGGCGCTGCCCGCCTTCGCCGTCGCGCTCGGCATGGCGCTGGCGTTCCCCGAGGGCGGGCGCGAGCCCTTCCCCGCGACGTCGTTCGTCGCGGCCCTGGCCGCGGCGCTCGCGTTCGCCGCGCTGCTCCCGCGCGCGGAGCGTGTGCTGCTCGCTGGCGCCCGGCTGTACGTGCTCGCCGTCGTGGCGTCGCTGCTGCTGCCGACGCCGATGGGCAGTAACGTCGACCGCCTCGGGGTGCTGTTCGCGCTGCCGCTGCTCATCGGTGTCCACCTGTCGCGGCAGGATCGGCTTGCCGGCCCGCGGCTGGCGGTCGCGGCACTCGTCGGCGCGGCGCTCGCGGTCTGGGTGCTGTGGGGTCCGGTGCGCGAGGTGGCGAAGGTGAGCGGCGACGCATCGGCGAGCGCCGCCTACTACGTGCCGCTGGAGCGCTTCCTGAGCGCGGCGTTGCGCGAGCCCGGCCGGGTGGAGCTCCCGCTCACCCGCTCGCACTGGGAGGCGGCGATGCTCGCCTCGCGCTTCCCGATCGCCCGCGGCTGGGAGCGCCAGCTCGACGTCGCCGACGACCCGCTCTTCTTCGACGGGCCGCTCACCGAGCGCGCGTACGACGGGTGGCTGCGCGCGAACGCCGTGCGCTACGTCGCCCTGCCCGATGTCGCGCTGGACTCCTCGAGCCGCGCCGAGGCGCGTCTGCTGCGCGCTGGCGCCCCGTACCTGCGCCTCGTCTACGCGACCGCGCACTGGCGCGTGTGGGCGGTGACCGACGCCGCACCGCTCGCGCGCGGTCCCGGGGTCGCGACGCAGCTCGGGCGCGACGACTTCGCGCTGCGCGCCGACGCGCCGGGCACGTTCGTCGTGCAGGTGCACTACACGCGCTACTGGACGGTCACGGAGGGACGAGGCTGCGTGGCCCGTGCTCCGGGCGGATGGACCGTCGTGCGTGCGCGGGCCCCCGGAGTGGTCCGGGTCAGCGCCCGCTTCTCGCTCTCGCGCGCGCTCCGCGCGACGCCGAGCTGCCCCGCGACGTAGCTCGCCCTACGGAGCCCAGGCCCAGCCGCAGTCCGCGGCCGTGCTCGCGCTCAGCAGGCCGACCGCCGGCTCGCCGCACGTGACGCTGGAGATCGGGTGGAACGGCACCGGCGGCTCATACGGCGGCGGTGCCGGCCGCGGCGCGGGGGCAGGCGGGCGCGCCGGCGCCGCGACGGTGCCCGGCGTGGTGCTGAGCGGGCGGCCGTCGCGCGCCAGCCCGGCCAGGAGCGTCGTCGTGGTGACGACGGTGGCGGTCGTCGTCGTGGCCGGTGCGCTCGGAGCGGGGCGCGCCGCAACGGCGGCGCGGGGCGCGGCGGCGACCGCCGTCCGCGGGATGAGCGCGATCAAGCCCGTGTACCCGGTGAGGTACACACGGGTCCCGTCGGTGACGACGGGATCGAAGGAGCCGGGGTAGCCCCCGAACACCCGGCGCCCGGTGGAGATGCCGAGGCCGATCGTCTCGCGAGCGCCGAGGTCGGCGAAGTACACGATGCGTCCGATGACCGTCGCCGATCCCGAGATGCGTCCGCCGGCGTGATAGGTCCATTGAACGTGGCCCGTGCGGGCGTCGATGGCGTAGAAGTTGCCGTCGTAGGACCCTGAGTAGACGGTCGGGCCAAGCCCCGGCGCGGTCGCCACCGCTGGAGACGAGTACACGTACGCGCCGGTCTGCACGGCCCAGTCCAGCGACCCGGTTCCGGCGTCGTAGGCGTAGATCCGCCCGTCGGTGTTCCCGAGGAACACGCGGCCGTCGATGACCGCCGCCGTCGAGTAGAACTGTCCGTTGCCGAACAGCTTGCCGCCGGAGCCGGCGACCCACAGACGTGCGCCGGAGCTCGCGCGGACGGACTGCACGTGCCCGCTGTAGTCGCCGAAGTAGAGGTTGCCGTAGGCGAGCGTGGGACTCGCCTTCACCGCACCGGCGGCCCGGTAGATCCATTGCGTCGAGCCGTTGTCGGTGCTGAGCGCGTACACCGTGCCGTCCGTGGAGCCGAGATACAGGCGGTGGCCGTCGATGAGCGGCGAGGACTCGCTCGGGCTCGGCAGGTCGCGCGACCAGCGAATCGCGCCGGTCGTCGCGTTGAGCGCCACGACCCGCCCGGCGTTCAGGCCTGGCTCGCGCTGCATGATGGTCACGAACACCGCGCCGTTGGCGACCGCCGGCGACGAGGCCGACAGTGCGCCGAGGTGCCGGCTCCACAGCTGGCGCCCGGTTTGCTTGTCGACCGAGGTCAGGGTGGCGTTGTCGCCGAGCTGGAAGAGGCTGTTCCCGTACAGGACCGGAGGGAACTCGAGCAGCGCATGACCGCCGCCGCGCACCCAGACGATGCGGAAGGGCGGGCGCAGGCTCGCGGCCGCGGGGAACACGCGCGTGTGGTTCTCGGTGAAGCCGTACATCGGCCAGGCGGTGCGCGCGATGCGCCGCACCGGGAGCTGCGGCGGCGCCTCGGGGATGAACGGGGCGTTCGGGTGGTACACGTTGCCCGTGCGCTGGTGGTAGTAGTGCAGGCCGCCGGCCGCCACGCTCGCCAGCATGATGGCGGCGACGAGCACGGCAAGAAGGATTCGACGGGTGAGCACGGAGCGTCGCAAGAACGGGGTTTAACGGTGTTCGCTGGCCAGGCGGCCGGGCCTTCTTGCCCAGCTCGATGGCCGCGGCGCGCACCCCCGTAGCGCCGCTAGGTGATTCAGGCCGCGATCTGGGCCGACGACGACGACCCGGAAACGACGGGAGCGTCTTCGTCGTGGCCCGGCGATTCCCCGGATTCGGGGGTCGCCGACGTTGCCGCCTGCGTCTCACGGTAGCGCACGGCATCCGGTGCTCCGGCGGTGCTGCGGCGCACAGAGCCGAGCCGCAGGCGCCGGCTCGGGCTGGCCAGGGCCCGCGCGATCTCCTTGATCGCCAGCCACAGGAGTGCGGCGGCGAGGAGCACGAGCAGCGGTCCGGCGGCCATTCCGATCGCCCCGCGCGAGCCGCCGAGCGACCACAGCCAGACGAGGTAGTCGAGGCCAAACAGCACCGCGACGATGAAGAAAGGCCGCCGAAGCACGCCCACAGACTATTCCCACGCGGGGACGAATGCGAGGCCGTCGTGCGGGCCATATGATCGCCGGGCATGGCCCACTCGATCGAGCCGTCCGGCGCCTCGGCGGTCTTTGCGGCCGGCTTGCTCGACGCGCGCGTCGCACTCGTCACGGGAGGCGGAACCGGCCTCGGCCGGGCGTCGGCCCTCGAGCTGGCGCGCTGCGGTGCTCGTGTCGTGATCGCCGGCCGCCGCGAGGACGTGCTTGCGTCGACGGTGGCGGAGATCGACGCCGTGGCCGGCGAGTCGGGCCGCGGTGGATACGTCGCCGGCGACATCCGTGATCGGCACGACGGCGTGCGGATCGTCGACGCCGCGCTGGAGCGCTACGGTCGCCTCGACGTGCTCGTCAACAACGCCGGCGGCCAGTACTTCGTTCCCGCCGAGGCGATCGCGAGCAAGGGCTGGCAGGCCGTCTGGCGCCTGAACGTCCGCGGGACGCTCAACATGGCCGAGGCGGCCGTGGACCGCGCGATGGGCGCGGTGGGGGAGGGGATGATCGTCAACGTCACGTTCTCCCCCCATCACGGCATGCCGGGGATGGCCCACTCCGGCGCGGCGCGCGCCGCCGTCGAGTCACTCACGCGCGGGCTCGCCGAGCAATGGGCCTCGCTCGGCATCGCCGTCGTGGCGGTCGCGGCCGGGCACTACGGCACCGAGGCCACGGCGAAGTACCCGGAGGTCGTCCGTGCCGGGGCGGCGCGCACGGTGCCGCTCGGCCGCCTCGGCGAACCGATCGAGCACGCCTGGCTGATCGCGCTGTTGGCCTCGCCGCTCGGACGCTCGTTCAATGGATCGGTGGTCACGCTCGACGGGGCACGCGACAACTGGTTCGGGCCGTGGCCGCCGCCCGGGCTGACCGAGGACGGCGGCGAGGTGCCGACCGAGGCGCGCCGGCCGGAGGACGCGGCGAGCTGATCGGCCCGCCGCGGCGCGCCGTTCGGCATGCGGCCGCGGCGCTGCTGGGGCGCGGCGCGGCGCGCCCATCGCGGTCGGGCGCGGCGGGGCGGGGCGCGGCGCGCCGCGGCGGGGCGGGGGGGCTGGGGCTCGGGCGAGCGGCCCGTGGCGGCGCCGCTGCGCAGCGAAGACGTGTTCGTCGTTGGGGTGAATATTTCACACAAACGACGAACACCCCTCGGCGCGCGAGCGAACGCGGCCGCCGATCCGCGCCGCGCGTGAGGCGCCGGTGGCGGCGACCGCGACCTCGCCCGTCGGCCGCCGGCGGCCCCGGCCGCGGGAGCGGCGATAAGATGGCCCAGGCTTGCGGGCGAAGTGTTGTGGTTGCACAGAAGCCTTCCAAGCTTCTAGGGCGGGTTCGATTCCCGTCGCCCGCTTAGCAGTAGCCACGGGGAGTGGCGCAGTCTGGTAGCGCACCCGGCTGGGGGCCGGGCGGTCGCAGGTTCAAATCCTGTCTCCCCGATCGAAGGAAAGGCCTGCATAGGGGCTTACTTTGGCCCACGGCGGCCGCAGCTGGAACGCTGGACGGGGTCCAAACGGGGTCCAATCTATTTTCAAACGTCGCCGAGCGCGGCTGTGTCGGAGGTGGTGGCTGGGGTCGCCGGCGGAGCGCCGTCGTGGGCCATGACTGTGCGAGGTGGGTCTAGTGAATCGGTGCCCTCGCGGGCGGGCCACTGAAGGAACGTAGATTGTTGTGCGAGTTCCCGCCGGTCGCGTAGAGTCGGCACATGTCCAGTGCCCACCAGCTGAGCCGGGCTTGTCGGGAGCCGGGCTACAAAGCGCCAGGCCCGGGTGACCCGGAACCCCCGGCGTTCATGACGGTCCCGACAACGTGCGCGCGCGCGGCGGTTCGAATACTCCACTCAAGCGGACCATCACCCGCGAAATCGTACCTCGGCCAATCCAAGGTCGGGCAATGGACTGGCCATGAGAATGCCAGCATGGCGAGCGGTGCTAACGCTGTCGTCGACGGCTTTGACTGGTACGTGGCTCAGGACGCTGCTGACGGTCGGCCCATAAGGGCTCTCGATGCGGAGGCGCTGGTCAGTCTGCCGGCGGGCCCGGTGTCGGCACGACTCGATGTCGTCTTGGATGACGGCGCTGATATCGCCGGTCGCGTAGTGCTGTGGGACGGCCCCGATTTTGACCCG
The DNA here is from genome assembly GCA_963819075.1 of uncultured Solirubrobacterales bacterium. GTDB lineage: Bacteria > Actinomycetota > Thermoleophilia > Solirubrobacterales > Solirubrobacteraceae > CAVQBJ01. The sequence goes on along the minus strand of CAWFUP010000004.1, from coordinate 229,888 downwards.
TCCGTGGCGCCCGTAATGGCGTGCGCCTTTGCTCACGCCCTGCGGGCTCTCTATCAGGGGCGCGGGTTCACCACCGTCGGAGTTTGGCAAGCACGACGGCAGCGGTTGGCCGAGGTGCCATACGCTGCGGCGCTGGCTCAGACGACCGCAGCCAGCGCGATACTCGCGAAGATGTAGATGTTGCTCATTCGCCGACAGGAGGGTGCCCCATGACGCCGGTTTCCGCTGACCTTTTCGGTGTGGCTGAGAGGCTTGATGAATCCCCAACGGAATTGCTCAACGGTGGGGCGACCGAGGGCTTGCGCGCTCTGGCGGCGTCCGAATCCCAGGCTAGGGCCCTCGCGACGACTCGCGGTCTTGACGTCGATACGGTGCGTGCGCTGTGGGAGCGCGCTGGCGCTCGGCTTCGTGAGCAACCGGAAGTTGATGCTCTCTACCCCGCGGCCGCTGAGGCGGCGGCGCTTCTCTATACCGCAGCGTGGGTCATCGACGCCGACAGCGCGACCGACGACGACGTGCGAGCGTTGATGTAGCACCGTCGCCTACGCGGCGTGCGCCAGCGCAGTGGCGCGTTCACGATGCGAGATGCCCACGAGCCTGGCGAGGATCGTCGGGTCGGCGTCTAGCCGGACACGATCGAGGCGGCGGATGCGAAGTGGCGCAAGTGCTCATTCGTGCTTGAGGCGCCCGAATTCGCGCTCAACAGCGCCACCGTGCTTACGGGCTGCGCCACCACCGCGTTTCGCTTGGGATCAACGGGTGCAGCCGGTCGGCCTGATCCACGGCGTTTCGCGCAGCGGGGTGCTCGCGACGGCGCCGCGCTCGACCGTCTCGGCCTACACCCGTTCGACGTCGTAGCCCTTGTCCATTGCGATCGTCGCCGGGCGGACACGCGGTCCGCGAGCTTGTCGAGCAACGGCGCGACCATCGTGGACTCGTTCGCGCTGGCCTTCTCCACGTTCCACGCGAGAGACAGTCGAATAGCCACTAAGATCCCCGGTGAGGACGGCCGCGTGAACGACCGCCCTCACCTGTCGTGGAGACACCGGAACGGGGCGGCGCCGCCCGCATCCTCGTCCGGCTCTGATGCCCGGCTGGCTCACCGCTTTGGACACGGCGTCCGGGATCATTGCTCGTCCTCGACCGTGTAGAGCATGTCCACGGTCAGCTCTGCCATCTGAAGCCATCTGACTCGCTTCGCCGCTGTCCACGACGATTCGTCCTGCGGAAGTTCTCTAAGCAGCCCCTGAATGAACGGGTGAAGTGCCAAGAGCGGGGCCGCTGCCAGACCGGGCGCCGCATTTTCGTCGCTTGCCTCCTGTGCCGCACTCGCCGCGGCAGCCCGTGTGCGACGACGGGCCGGGGCGCGGGTCGTGGTACGTGGAGAGCGGAAATGCGGGCTGAGCGGCACTTCGGCGAACGCGGCCGCGTGAAGAAAGAACGCGATCGCCTTGCGTGACGTGCTCCCACCAAGTCCATAGCCCTTGAACTCATCTTCAAGCTGAGCCTGGGTCGCGTTCTGGCTGAGACTGGTAGCACCGGGATAGAACGTGCGGAGCAGGGACCCAACAAGCTTAGGGCGTTCATCCGGCAGTTCGACCAGCTGTATAAGCATCTGCGTAGGCTTGCCGTCGGTGTCGATTAGGCCGAGCGCCCGGCATGAAGCGAGGAAGTGATTTTGCGTGCTCCACGGGAGGTTGCTCAGGTAGCTGCGGTCGAGCCGAGAGGGCATGCCCTCGTCATGCATGCGCTGAATGGCGTTCAGCAAAGTGCGGAACGAGATGTACGGTGGGGAAAAGCCCTCTGCGCGTTGTTCAGACGCTTCGGAAGCCATGATTACCTCGGGTCGAGTGCCACGCGATCAGGCATCCAGCCTACAGCGTTGAGTGCCAAACTGCAAGTGCCACCCAAAAATCGCGTCCATAGTGCTTGTGGCACTCACTTTCGTGGACGAAAATTGCTTGCATGAGCAGGGTGTCGGACATCACCGAAGGGACCCCCATCAGGGTCAAGGACGTCCACGGTCAGTGGCTTGACCGACGCGCCCTGACGGGCGTGGTTGCAGGCCGCGACTTCCCGGTCGTTTGGGCTTGCCGCCTCGAAGAATGGGCTGCCGCCGCCGAAGAAGGCCGGGAGCCCGAGGGCACGCCCTGGCCCGCTGATGATGTCCAGGTCGCTGAACCTCAGGTTGCGTGAGCGTCGCAACTCCAGCCCAACTGACCCAAGAGAGCAAGAGTAGGAGCCAGCCGTGGCCGTCAAAATCAAGCTAACGTCGGGGGAAGAGATCGTGGTTCGCAACGTCAACTTGCGTGATCTCAACCGAGCCTTTAGCGAAGCGCTCGCCACCGACCAGCCGCTTGAGATCCGCAACGCGAGCGGCATGGTGCTGGCCCTCAATCCCCGGCAGATTCTTTCTCTGGAGCAGACTCCGGAGGAAGCTCTGGTGAGCTAGGTCGTCTCTCGAACTCGCCTTCAACCATGGGTGGAGCGCCTCCGACGCGCCACTTGCCGGTCATGCGCGGGAAGGCTACGGCAAAGACGCAGATAATCAGTGCCAGCGATGCGAGCGGCTCCCACAGATCGCTGACGACGCAGTAGATCACCACGAACGCGCACAGTACGGCGAACAGGTCGGAGCGCGTCGGCGGCCACGACAGCGCCGCCGGGTTGTCCCTGGCTCTTTGTCTTGCGGCAGCGCGTGCAGCCTTCTTGGCTGCCCTGGCCTGCTGCTTGGCGGCCTTCTTCGCTGCCTCGGCTTGCTGCTTCACGGCGTCCGCGCTCAGACCGGGCATCGTCATGTCGGCGATGCTACATGCCCGATCATGGGGTAAGCCGAGACGAATCACGAGGTAGCGCCCATGGGCCGACGCCACGAATCCGGCACCACGACAGGGCTAGCGAGTTCCGCCAGACCCTCCTAGATCTCGGTCAACAGGTTGAGCTGCCCGTCGAGCGGTAGCGGCTCATTCAATCTGTACCAGTCGCGCGCGTACGCCCGCCGGAACTCCTCGTCCTCCAGCAGCCGTCCGATGAGCTCCCGGTCGACGACCTGCAGGTGGACCCGGTCGGGGAGCAGCGCCTCGACCTGGTCGAGCGCAAGTTCGCCGACCACGCCGGTGACGTGGTACCGGTGCCGTACGCGCCGGGCTAACAGGTCCTCGAGGCGGCGCAGACCGGCTGCGAGGTCGTCGAAACTCTCAGGGCGCGCGTTGCGCCGCGGCTGATCGCGTCGGCCCCAGGTGACCAACAGCGAGACACCTTTGGCGTCGGAGATCACGAGCGCCGAGAAGGCCCGATTGCGGTTGTCGGCCTCGTCGAGGGACACCATATCGACCTTCACGAACGTCGACCCCGCGTCGCGACGAAAGGCGAGAGTGCTGGCTCCGTCGCGTAGCAGCTCGATCGCTGTGGACGACGGCGCAAAGAGCGGCGCCGGCAGGTCATTGGTCGCGAAAAAGCCGAGATCCGAAAAGCGCTCGCCCTCGGGGATCTCCGGAGTGCCTCGGCTGTCACGGAACAGCACCGGCACGTGCACATACGGTAACTCGGTGGTGTAGGTGGTGAACGACGGCCCCACCTCGACCTCGCCGCCACGGATGCCGGTCTCTTCGCGCAGCTCCCGCCGAGCGGTCTCGATGGGGGTTTCGCTGAGCTCGACATGGCCACCAGGCAGCGCCCACTGCCCTGCCCCGGCTGTGTTGTGCCTCAGGCCCAGCAACAGCTTCTTGCGGCGGAAGACCAGGCATTGAACGCCGCAGTGGAAGATCTGGCTTTCCGTCACGGTCTCAGCTTCTCAAAGCTTCGGGACACCGCCATCGCCGACACACAGGCAAGTGGGCCACCTATGCGCGCCGGGTCAGAGGTGGAGGTGCTGCAGCAGATCCAGCAAGCTGGCGAACGCGGCATTGCCGGCGACGCCCTCCAGCACTGCGCGGGCGCTGGACAGGCACTCGCCGATGACGCCGCGGCGCGGCGCGGGCGACATCGCCTGACTGCGGGCGGTCTCCAGGTCGGCCTTGACCTGGGCGGCCTGCTCGGGCGCTAACGGCAGTTCGTTCAGCTGCACGAGCACTTGGCCGATCACCCCGGCCAGCCGGGCCATCGCGGGGTCAGCGTTGTTGACCGTGCCGCTGATGACGCTGCCGGCACCAGCGATCTGCGAGCCCGACACGTCGCCCACGATGGTCACGTTGCCACGGGCCTGTTGGGCCTGTAGGTGCGCCAGGACTGCCATCCCCCGCGAGGTTAGGTCGTGGGGTGCGGCCGGGAGCACCAACTCGTACTCGAGCAGTTCGGAAGCGATGGGCTCGGGCAGACTGCCGCCAGGAGCCGCATTCAGGCCCGGAGCGGCGAGGGCTGCCAGCGCGCGGCGGGTCGGGACGGAGAGCGCCGCGCCCACACCGTCGAGCAGCCGCTCGTGACCAGCGTGCGATAGCGCGCGCACACTCACATGCCGCACGGTCCCATCCGGGCCGCGCTCGATCGCACCGTCGAGCAGACCCTGATCGATGAGCCGCGCGACCACGTCGTAGCCCTGCGCCCAGCCGGCCGCGCCTAGCGCCGCGCTCGTGAGATCCTCGCGACGCATCTGGGCATATTCGACTGCGCTGAGCACCGGTGCGACGTCATCGCTCATGCTTCTACCCTAGCCATTGGCACCGGCGGTTATCGTCTGCCGACGGCGGTGGTGATGGCGCCTCTGATGCACGATCGCGGCGCAGTCCAGTTAGCTGCGCGATGACTTTGAGGCTGGCGTCGACCACCTCGGCCACGGTCCGGCCGTCAGTGGCAACGACCGCCACGTTCGGGTCCGCCAGCATGCGCGCATGGACCCGCGCGCGCAGCGCGTCATCCTCGAGCAGCCTGCGCTCGAACGGATCAAGCTCTCGAGGACGGGCCGCCAGCCGTGCGCGTCGCTCGGGTTCGGCGACCTCGAGCACCACGGTAACGTCGGGCGGCGGCAACGGCAACGCTTCCAGCGCATGGCGCATTGGCTCGTCGACGTCGACGTGCAGCGCGTGCGCCGAGGCCAAGTGGCGGTCACAGACCACCACCTCCCGGCCCTGCAGTGTCTCTTCCACCGACGCGACGCCAGCCAAGTAGTGCAGATAACGCGCCCGTGAGCGCTGGCGACGAAACAGCCCGTCATCGATCAGGGCCAACTCCACGGGCGGCATAGGGACGTAGCGCGCACCCAACCTGGCGGCCACAAGCGGCGCGACGGTGCTCTTGCCTGATCCGTCCAGACCTTCGAAGGCGATGACGGTCACGCCGCGTCGAGCTGCGCGGCGCGGCAGGGCCGCCCGCCGGCGCGGTCAAGCACCTCCCGGATCGCGACATCGTCCATGGAGGCGTCGATGCGGTCAAGGCCGCGGTTGACCATGCAGTTGTAGACGAAGCCGCGCGGATCCACCCGCGTGCCAGTGATCCAGCAGAGGCCAAAGGGGCACAAGTATCGGCAGTAGCGGACCTCTGGCCCCGCACCACGCGAGGCGAGGTTCGCCTCTCCGAAGCTTTCGGTGGGCGCAAAGAGCAGCCGGCGTCCGGCACCGCGCTCGGCCTCACCGACGAAGTCCTCCCAGGCGATGTGCGGGCGGGCGGCCATCGATCCCGCCACGGCCTCGGTGCCATGCTGGTCGACGTCTACGTGCTCGAAGAACTTCACGTCGAGCCGTTGCTCGACGGCGAAGGCCACCAAGTCCGCGATGGCCCGGCGGTTGAAGCGCGTGAGCACGCAGTTGAGGTCGGCGCCGACGCCAGCCGTGCGCAGCCGGGCCACGAGCGCGGCAGCGTCGAACGGGTCGGTGAGCTTGCCAGGCGACGGGCGCGGCTTGCGCGGCGCCAGCGAGTCAAGGCCTAGGAGCGTGGGTCAGTAACCCGGTCGGTGCCGTCCGGGGCGTTTAAGACGATTCGCCTGTACTCGAGCGGGAGGATCGCATGGCGGCGGCGGTGGCGCAGGAGCGGCTGGTGGAGGTGGAGGCGGACGAGGCGGTCGTCGAGCGCGTCGTGCCGGTGGGTGAGGAGAAGACGTTTCGCGCGTATGACCCTGATCAGGTGCTGTTGATGGCGCCGGTGCTTTCGGAGTGGATCCCGGAGGGTGATCTGGCGCATTTCGTGTCTGACCTGGTCGAGTCCGGGACGCTTGATCTGTCGGCGATCTACGACTCCTATGAGGAGGAGCGGGGCTTTCCGCCGTATGACCCGCGGTTGATGGTCAAGCTGCTGGTCTACGGGTACGCGAACGGGGTGATGTCCTCGCGCAAGCTGGAGCGCGCCACCTACGGGGATGTGGCGGTGCGGATGTTGTGCGCCGACCAGCACCCGGACTACCGCTCGATCGCGCGGTTTCGCAAGCGGCACCTGGAGGCGCTTGGGGAGCTGTTCGTGCAGGCGCTGCGGCTGTGCAAGCAGGCCAAGCTGGTCGGGCTCGGGAGCCTGGCGTTGGACGGGACGAAGCTGCGCGCGAACGCCTCGCGGCATAAGGCGATGAGCTACGAGCGGATGTCACCAAGGAGCAGCAGCTCGAAGCTGAGATCGCCGAGATCCGCCGCAACGTTGATGCGCTGTTGTCCGAGGCCGAGCGGGTTGATGCGCAGGAGGATGAGCGCTTCGGGGCCGACCGTCGCGGCGATGAGCTGCCCGAGGAGTTGCAGCGTCGTGAGACGCGGCTGGCGAAGATCCGCGAGGCCAAGGAGGCGCTCGAGGCCCAGGCCCGCGAGGCGGAGACCGCACGGCGCGCCGAGCTTGCGGCGCAGGGCAAGCAGCCGCGCGCGCCGCGCGACGGGCGCGACCCGTTCGCGCCCAAGCCCACGGCGCAGCGGAACTTCACCGACCCGGAGTCGAAGATCATGAAGACCTCGGACGGATCGTTTCACCAGTGCTACTCAGGCCAGGCGATCGTGGACGAGACCGCGCAGGTGATCGTCGTGGCCGAGCTGTCCGACCAGGCGCCTGACGCCCAGCAGCTCGAGCCGGCGCTCTGCCAGCTTGATCGCGAACCTGCAGGCGATCGGCGCACAGCTGGCCCAGGGCGCGGTGCTGACCGCGGACGCCGGCTACTTCTCCGAGGAGAACGTTCAGATCACCAGCGAGCACGGGCTGGACCCGTACATCGCGACCGGCCGCTTCAAACACTCAGAACCCCAGCCGCCCGCGCCGCGCGGGCCGATCCCCAAGGACGCTACCCCCAAGCAACGGATGGCGCGCAAGACCCGCACCAAGAAGGGCCGCAAGATCTACAGCCGGCGCAAGGCGATCGTCGAGCCGGTGTTCGGCCAGATCGGCACCGTCCAAGACGGCCGCCGCGTCCTGATCCGCGGCAAGCCAGCCGCCCGTGCGCAGTGGCGCTTTGAGTGCACGATCCACAACCTGCTCAAGCTCCACCGCGCCGGCGGCCTGGTAGCCCTGAACACCAACTGACAAATACCGCCAGCGGCTCCTCAGTCAGGGCCCAGCAGCCGCCCAGAACCCTCACGGCCGCCCGCAACACCCCGGCGACCACGTCGACCTCGCCCGCCACCGACGGTCAGAACCGACGATCTTTGCCGATCACCGCCGGCCGAGCACATACAGACCCACGCTCCTAGGCGGAGCTTGGACAGGCCGGCGCTGGCCACGCGTCCGATGAGCTCGTCGTTGGCTAGCAGGCCGTTCGAGACGACCGTCACGTCCGGGGCAAGCTCACGGGCCTGGCGCACGAAACCCGCCAGTTGGGGATGCAGCAGCGGCTCGCCGCCGCTGATAGTCACCTCGCGCACCTTCATCCCGTCGGCGCGGACAGCGCTCAGGACGCGCTCGACCAGCCCTTCCGCTAGAAAGGTCTCCTCTTTAGCCTGACCCTCGTTGTGGCAGTAGAAACACGACAGATTGCACTTGCCGGTAACGATCAGGCGTAACTTGTCGTTGGCCAGGGTCGTCATCAGCTCCCTCCTTTGAGCGGAGCGGGCCAGGGGTCTGTGTAGTACGGGTTTGTCCAGGGGGGACTGGCCATCCAGGATGCTAGGCGCTCATCACCCTCGCCCCGGCGCATGAGCTCGTAGCGGTCGGCCGGCGCGAGCATGGCCGACCACCAGTTCGAGCCAGCCAGCCCCGCATTCAGCAGTCCCTGACAGGAGCGCAGGTCGGCCAGGTGGAGGTCGCAGCGCTCAAGCGTCCAGCCCGACAGGTCCTGGTCCCGAAGTTGCGCGCGTTGCAGCCGGCAGTCACGAGCGCTCACCTGATGGCGCGCGTCGTCGAGCACGAGGAGTCCCTCGAGGCTGCTTTGGCGCTCGACTAGCAGCTGGTCCCAGGCCCCGTCGTTCAGGCCATCCCAAACGTCGGCTAGCAGCGTGGCGAGGCCCACGTCGGCGCCCCGCAGCGCAGCCTCGAGGGCGCCGGGCTGCTCAGCCATGAAGGCAGTGGTCGCGCCGGTGACCGCTACGTCAAGCACGTCCTCATGGCGCCAGGCCCGGTCAGCGGGCAGCTCGTGCAGGATCGTGTCCTCCACGAGCGCCCTCAGCGGCAGTCCGCGCGCCCACACCCGCGCGCGCTCCCAGATGCGGCCGTCGCCCCCGTAGGCGCCGCGACCGCCTACAGCTACCGCGCCGAGCGCATCAACGAGCGCCGCCAGGCCGTGGTGGAAGAGCTCGACCAGCCGTCCGGTCAGCGTGCCGGCCACTTGCTCGGGGATCCGATCAGTGCTTTGATGCTCTGGGCCCTGCAGACGGCAGCCTTCGAAGTGCACGCTGCGTTGGCCGGCGAGCAGAGTGGCTCCCAGCGTGACCGGCAGGTAACCGACGTCGGCGTGCGGCGCGGTCCGCACCTCATGAAGGAGGCCGTCGGCGGCCTCCAGCAGCTCCTCGCGGTAATCGCCGGAGAGCTCGAGCAGGCACCGGAGCACCGAGGCGCGCATTGGCACGGGGAGACCCATGCGCTCATCGCCCATGATCACACTGCGCAGCATGCTGGCCGCCGCTACGTCATCGTAACTGGGGTTCATGGTGCTCAAAGCGCCGGATCGCCACTGGAACGGGCCTCCGAGTTGCCGACCAAACGCGGAGGTCTCGTAGCGGCCGTCAAGGCTAGAGAACAGCGCAGACCGACTGAGCTGACCGCTCTCGCCCCGAAGCGCCCGGCGACCGGCCAGGTCCCACAGCGCCTGACGGAGCTGACGGTCGCTGCCACCCTTGGCCACCCACTCAACGACGGACTGCGCGCGGATACGATTCGTGCTCCAGTCCTCGCTGTCGCCATGCGACGCGGCTATGGCCAGGACGCCCGCCAGGCGCAAGCGTGGATCGTCGAGTTCCCCGACATCGAGGTGCAGCCGTTCGGCGACCGCGTTTAGCTGCATATCGCTGTAGGGCGCCACCTGCACGAGCTCGACGGCGACGGTGGGCGCGGCACGGCGCAGGACGTCCGCTGGCGAGAGCCCGCCGTAGGCGCTGGCGAAGGCTGCGCTCCAGTCGTCATTCACTACGAGCACCGTGGCATGCGAGCGCGGGAGCCTGGCGGGAAGTCGCACGGTTAGCAGCTCGTAGGCCTCATGGAACTGAGCGCTGCCCGCCAGCCGGTCGAGATGGTCGATACCGAGTGGTCCCGCATGGTCCAAGCGGTCGTCGGCCTCGCTGCCGTTCGCGACCAGCGAGAGGTCGACGATCCGGTCCTGCTCGGCCTGTCCCATGCACTCGCGCAGGAGCGTGCTCTTACCGGCGTCTGAGGGTCCCTCCAGCACAGTCACGCTTTCGGAGCGGGCCAGCGCTTGACGCAGGCGGCTGTCGAGCTGCCCCCCACCCACCAAGAAGACCGGTAGCAGGCCGATGGAGGGACGCGTGGTGCTCAAGCGAGAGGCTCCCAGAGCATCTCGCCGCCGTTCGATATACCGATTCGGAGCGACCACAGCGCCGGCCGCTCGACGACTGAGTGTGGTGATCGCGCAGCCGGCTCGCCCCGGAGGCGGGGCACGCACGGAAAACGCTCGCTGAGGGCTGGCAGGGTGCGTTGCATGGCAGCAGGATGCTCCCAGTCCGCCAGCCAGGAGGATCTCGACGGAATCCGATCGCGCAGACTTCGCGTCTTATGTCGACCCGGCTGGCGGCCCGACGCCGGACGCTCGCATTCGTCACCCAGAGTCATGGCTGACGGCCTTGCGCGTCCGTCGCCACGGACGCATCCGGTTCGCCATGCGCGCCTTGCTGGCCGTATTCTCTCGCACGGACTCAGTAGCCGATCAGAAGAACGCCCTTGAAGGGAAGCTTCAGGCGTTCGCTTGCGTAGATGGCGTCGATCTGATCTCGGGTCCGCTCGTAGCTTCGAAGCGTCGTCTTGCCCGTGCGGTACTCGAGCATCATGCCGAGGATCAGGTAGTCAGCGTCCACGATCAAGCTCGTGCGGATCAGGTCTCTGTAGTCGGCGTTGCCAGCCGCGCCCCGCCCGGCCTCGATCTCAAGCACGATGCCCAGCTTGGGGTGGTATCCGTCCACCTCGTATGCGACTCGGGGGTGGCCAGCTTCCCCGAACAGAACCGGCCGCCGAATCTTGTCCGCAGAAGCCTTTCCGGCCTCGATGTCGAACCCCGCGGCTACCAGGGCTGGGCGAAGGGTGGCGAGCGCCGCGTCGCTGCCGACCCCGTGGTTGGAGCGGGAGTCGATGTCCGCCTTTGACTTCGCGAAGGCCGCGACCACTGTCGCAACCCAATCGGGAGCGGGAGACCGGGAAGGGTAGAACTTCCAAATGGGATAGCCGAGCGCAGCAGTCGGGGGCATACCGCCCAGAGCTCATCAGAGACCGCATCACATGTCGAGCTCTTGTCGCGATCCGCCGGCTTCGCCGATCGCTCTCGGCCAACCCGAGCTCCCGTTGTTCCGCAGCCCCGTAACGGCGTGCCCTCCGCTCTCGCCGCCGTCAAGGGCTCGCTTCGCTCGGCCGCTCCGCGGCAGACCCTTGACTGCGACTTCGCTGCGGGCGAGGTGCACTTAGGTCCGCTGCGCGGACCGTGCCAGGGACGGCACCAGCGGTCCTGATCCGATGGCACCCGCGTCAGCTACCCGTACGTGTCAAGCTCGCCGCTCACCGGGCCCCGCACGCGATGCCTTGTCGGCGCGCTCTCGGCAGCGCATCCAGACGAACATCAGCCGCGAATGCGAGTCCCAGCCGCTCAGCATCGCTGACGCTCCACTTAGCAGCACACAGTTGCACCAAGAGTGCTCGTTTTGCTAATTTGACCCGGTGCTGTCCATAGGCAAGATCGCGCTCGGCCAGCATCGCTATTACGAGCAGCAGGTCGCCCAGGGCCACGACGACTACTACTCCGGACGCGGTGAGGCGCCAGGTGAGTGGGTCGGCGCCGGTGCCGAGGCGCTGGGCCTCGAAGGTCGCGTGCAGGCCCAGCAGTTCAACGCGCTCGTGGAGGGCCGCGACCCGCGTGACTCCTCGCAGCGCCTTCGCTCGGCGGAGCGCGCGCCACAGATCGCCGCGCTTGACCTCACGTTCTCCGCGCCGAAGTCGGTGAGCGTCCTCACCTCGGTCGCGTGTGAGGACGTCGCGGTCGAGCTGGTGCTCGCGCACGAGGAGGCGGTGCGCGCGGCGCTGGCCTATCTGGAAGACACGGCGGTCCAGGTTCGCCGCGGACGCGGCGGCGAGCGGGTGGAGGCGGGGGAGGGGTTGATCGGCGTCGCATACCGGCACCGAATGAGTCGGGCGCTTGACCCTCAGCTGCACACGCACGTCGTCGCAGCGAACCTCTCGCGAGGACCGGATGGGCGCTACACGGCGCTGCACGGAACGCCGCTCTACCGCTCAGCCCAGACCGCCGGCTACCTCTACCAGGCACATCTGCGAGCGCGGATCACGGATCGCCTGGGCCTTGAGTGGCGACCGGTTCACAAGGGCGCCGCGGACCTCGCCGGGGTTCCAGAGCGGGTCCTGTCGGAGTTCTCCAAACGCCGGCACGAAATGGAGCGAGCCGCCCAGGCGGGTGGGCTCGGGCTGTCAACAAAGGCGATGGCCCAGGCCGCCGCGCTGGCGACGCGCGAGCGCAAGCAGTACGGGGTCGAGACCCACACGTGGCAGGAGGAGGTCAAGGCGCGCGCGGGCGAGCTCGGCCTCGACCGCGAGCACATCGCGGAGATGCTCTCCGCCGGTGAGGAGCGCAGGCAGGTGGCACCGCTGTCGTCGCTTGAGGGCGCAGCGGATGGCGAGCTGGGCACGAGCCTTGTCGGGCCGCACGGAATCACCGAGCGCGCCAACACGTTCGACGCAGGGGCGGTGCTGCGCGCCTTCGCGGCAGCCGCGCCCGAGGGTGCAACGGTCGCCGACGTGCGCGGGCAGGCCGAGCGGTTCGCGCGGCGACCGGACGTGATGGCGACCGTCGGCGGCGGAATGACGACACGCAATCTGGTCGACTGCGAGCGCGCGCTCATCGCCACGGCGGTCGACCGCGGCCACGAGGCCGTGGCCATGCTGGACGGCCGCCGGATCGACGGTGCGCTTGCACGGGTCGCGCGGCCGTTGAGCGCCGAGCAGGCCGCGGCGCTGCGGGAGGTTGTGGGCAGCGGTCGCGGGGTGGACGTGATCGAGGCGCTCGCCGGCACCGGCAAGACCTACCTGGCCGGAGCGCTGCGCGACGTCTACGAGGCCCACGGCTACACCGTGCTCGGTGTCGCTCCCACCGGAAGGGGCGCTCGTGAGCTGCGCGAACAGGCGGGAATCAGCGCACGCACGCTCGATCGGCTGCTGATCGACCTCGAACAGCTCGGCGACACGCTGCCCTCGCGCAGCGTGATCGTGTTCGACGAAGCGGGGATGGCAGCGACCCGACCGACCGCGCGATTGCTAGCAGCCGCGGAGCGGTCGGGCGCGAAGGTGGTCGCGATCGGCGACCCCGGTCAGCTCGCTTCCGTCCAAGCGGGCGGATGGCTGCGCGCGGTAGGCCGTCAGGTCGGTGCGCAGCGCCTCACCGAGGTGATGCGCCAGCGCGATCCGACCGAGCGACGGGCGCTTTCCGCGCTGCACGGCGGGCGGCCCGAGAGCTACTTGGCATGGGCAGAACGAGCCGGACGCATCGAAGTCCTCGACGGCGCCGCGAACGCGCGCGAACAGGCCATCCTGGAGTGGGCCGCCGCCGTCGAGGAGGTCGGCCCGGCTGACGCGGTCCTCATCGCCCGCGATAACGACACCCGCTCGGCGCTGAACCGGGCAGCGCGCGAAGTGCGCCGCCAATCCAGTGGGCTCGGAGAGCAGCGGCGCTACGGTGTCTGCGAGGTCGCGGTGGGCGACCGCGTCATCTGCCGGCGCAACGACGCGCTGATCGACATCGACAACGGCACCCGGGGGACCGTCCGCGATCTGGACGAGGATCGAGTGGTGATCGAGACCGACAGCGGGCTGATACGTGAACTGCCCTGTGCCTACGTCGCCGATCACGTCGAGCACGCCTACGCCCTCACCGGCCACGGTATGCAAGGGGCCACGGTCCAATCGGCGATCGTGGTCGCTCACCCCCACGACCTCACCGCCGGCTGGAGCTACACCGCCCTTTCTCGCGCGAGAGACCAGACGCGCCTGCTCGTCCACCACAAAGACCACCTGCCCGAGGAGCAACCGTTCACAACGCCAAGCAGGCCCGGAGTCGGGGAGACCCTCGCGGCCGTCGAGCGCCGCATGCGCGTCCGCGACGACGAAGATCTCGCCGTCGAACAGCTCACGCCCGCCGGACGCCCCGACGACGACGAGCTTGCCAGCGCCCGCCGCGCCACCGCCGACGCCGCGCAGGAACGAGCCGCTCTCGCCGCCGAGCCAGAGGTGCCGGACCGCGGCATCGCCCGGCTGGCCGAGCTGCGCGACCGCCTCGAGCACCTTATCGCTCAGCGAAACGCGCTTCCGCTACACGAGCTGGAGCGACTCGACGATCTCCACACGCGTACGCTGGTCTTGTCAACCGAGCGCGCTGAACTCTCCGAACGTCTGAGCGAGCTTCCAGAGGCCCGCCGGCTGCTGCGCGGAGACCCGCACGCCACCGAGCGAGCCACCCTCACCGCGGCCCTGGTACGCACCGAAGCACGGCTCTCGGTCACCGCCGACGAGCGCGTCCGCCTTCAGGGACGCGTCGGAAACCCCGAGCAGATCCGCTCCGAGTTCGACGGGATCCAGCGAGCGATCGGGCCGCTTGTCAGCGAACACGCCACGCTGCGCGACGAGCTGATCGAACGCGAACTCGCCGCGCCCGGGCCCTGGGCGCCACGGACGCTCGGCGAACGTCCCTCCGGCACACGCGGAGAGATCTGGGACGCCGCCGTGCGCCGGCTGGCCCGCTACCGCGTGGAGCACGGCATCACCAACACCCACGACCCGCTCGGGCCGGAGCCCAAGACGCCCGCGCAGCGCGCAGCCTGGTCTCGCGCGCGCGAGACCATGGATCTCAGCCGCGAACGTCTCGGCCACGACCGCGACCGTGGCCACGATCTCGGCATCGATCGTTGACATGGCCTCTGCGCCGCTGATGACCGTGCCCCAGGTCGCCGCCGAGCTGCAGGTGACCGCCCAGACGATTCGCAACTGGATATCCCACGGCACCCTCCCCGCCGTACGGATCGGGCGTGCCTACCGCGTACGGCGGGAGGAGGTCGACGCCCTCATCCAGCGTGCCCAGGCAGACAGCGCCTCGCTGGCCACGCGGCGCGACCTGTGGGACCCGACGACGACTACGCTTCCCCACCGCAACGCCACCGCGCCGCGGTCCGTATGGGACGACAACCCCGACCCCTCATCGCTGGGCAACAGCGCGGCTCGCTAACGCGGCTGGCGGGCCGACGAACGGCCGTCGCTAGGCCGAGCGCCGGGTGCCCGCGCTGGGGAGTAGCCCGCTCGCCCGGTCCTCGCGCTCAACGGCCTTGGCCAGCTTGCCGGCTGCCAGCGCGAGTTCCTCATACGCGGCTGCCACCTCGAGCAGGTCGCTGCCGGCACCGGCGCGGTTCAGGCCGGCGACTGCGTCATCGAACGAGCGCCAGAGTCTCTCCGGGCCGCGGCGCCCTGACTCGGGCTGCAGCTCGTGAGGCGGTCTGGACGAGGACGCCGTGTGCGGCGGCCATTCATATCCGGCCCTGTGTGCCAGCCGGCATGCCCCAGCCTCGGCGTGAGCCGCGGCCGCGAGCCCAGCCAGGCGAGCGCTGAACCCCGCATCCGGCGGCGCCACCCGATGTTCGCGCAGCGCCTGTGCCCATCGCTCCTGGGCGAGGCGGAACGCCTCTTCGGCATCGTGCTTGGGTGCAGGCCCCATCGGCACGATCATGCCACGACGACCGGCGACGGCGCCGCACGGCATGGTGGCAATAGCGACGTTATTTTGCTAATTTGCTTCGTCCTAGTGCGAACCCCAGACCGTCATGTGCCCGGCGCACGCTGAGCCGCGGCCCGCGCCTGAGAGCGACGTCATCACGGCCGCGGAGGTCGCCGCGCTGCTGCGCATGACTCCAGCATGGGTCTACGCCGAGACCCGAAGCAACCGGATCCCCCACATGCGCCTGGGCCGATACTTCCGTTACCGCCGCTCGGTCATCGAGGTCTGGATGGACACGATCGAGGAGGGCCCTCACCCCAAGATGCACGGCCCCGCGTCGTCAGTGCGCGCGCCCGCGCTCTTCCCGGCGAGGGAGCCATCCCGGCCAGGGCGTATAACGGGCCGATGACCAAGCGCAGTCACGGGACCGGCCAACTGTATGAAAAGTGGGGCGCCTACTACGGGCGCTGGCGAACGCTCGACGGCCGGCGGCTGAACCGCATCATCGGTCCGGTGCGCACTCCCGGATCAGGCGACGGCCTCACCCGCGTTCAAGCCGAGCGGGCGTTTCGCCGCCTACAGGACGCCGAAGAGCGCACCCCGCGACCCGCTCGTGGCGCCGTCGTCCCAACGGTCGACGAGGTCACCGACTCGCTACGCCAGCGGCTGCGTCTCCGTGGCGCTCGGCCGTCCTACCTGGAGGGAATCGAATCGATGCAGCGCGTGCACATCTCCCCGCGCCTGGGTGCCACGCCCGTCACCGACATCAGGACCGCCAAAGTCGAGGCGCTGGCCGGCGCCATGCTCGCGGACGGCCTGTCGCCGAAGACCGTGCGCAACGTGATGACGTTCCTGCACTCCGTCTTCGAACACGCGCTTGACCGGGAGTTGATCCTCGAGAACCCGGTCCGCCGCGCCACCCGACCCGGACGCCGGCGCGCCGGAGACTCAAACCCCGACCTGCAGTTCCTCACCATCGAGGAACTCGACGCAGTGATCCGCGCCATTCCCGACGAGGTCGTGCTCCGGCCGCCGGCGCCGCAACGACGCGGGCGGCCAGGACCCGCGCCGCCCCCGCCGCCCGACGTGTTCGGGCCGGTCCTGCGCGTGCTTGTGCTGACCGCCGCGATGACCGGCCTGCGTCAAGGCGAGCTGCTGGGCCTACGCTGGCGCGACGTCGACTGGAGCGTGCAGCGCATCCGCGTGCGCAACACCTACGTGCGCGGCAAGCACTCCACCGACGGTAAATCCGACCTGTCGACACGCCGCTCGGTGCCGATGTCCGACCGCCTCGCCGGAGAGCTGGACCGCTGGTCCCGGCGCACGATCTACGGCGGCGACCAGGACCTCGTCTTCGCGCACCCGCACACCGGTAACCCGCTCGACCGCTCCAAGGTCACCCGGCGCTTTCAGGACGCCTGCCGTGCCGCCGGCGTGCGGCCGGTCCGGTTTCACGATCTGCGTCACACCTTTGCCACGCGTCTGGCCGCCTCGGGGCAGCCGATGCGCACGATCCAGGAGTTCCTCGGCCATGCCGACAGCAAGACCACGCAGATCTACGCGCATTACGCACCCTCCGAGCACGAGGTGGAGATGGTCAACCGGGCTTTCTCTGCCGGCGACAGCGCGCTGCAACACCCCGAGCCGCGCGCGCCGGACGCTCCGTCGCCATCGCGGCGCACGCAGCCGTGATGACGACCTCGGCGTAGCGGCTGTTATGCCGACGGGCCGGTTCTCGTGGCCGTGTCGTCGGCTCGGGTGTGAATAAGCGAAGCTACGCCGCATGCGGCGACGCGAGCACGTGGGTAGGCTCACTGTGCCGTGACTATTCACCGGGTTGACTACGAGAGACACGGTCACACGTACGCTTGTCACCGACGTCCAGATCCGCGGATCGCGGCTCGAATCCACGCCGCGCTGGGCGATGCGCGCACCGTCCTGAACGTTGGCGCCGGGACCGGGTCCTACGAGCCGAGCGATCGCTGGGTTCTCGCCGTCGAGCCTAGTGCGACGATGCGCGCTCAGCGCCGCGCTGACGCGGCCCCCGCGATCGCTGCGCGAGCAGAGGCGTTGCCGTTTGACGATGACGCGGTTGATGCCGCCATGGCGTGCGTCACGATCCATCACTGGGAGCCGCCCGAGGACGGGCTGGCCGAGCTGCGTCGCGTCGCGCGTGGACCGGTCGTGGTCTTCACATTTGACCTCGACCGGCTGCCGAGGTGGCAGCGAGAGTTCCTCGCCGAAGCGCTAGGAATCGAGCGATCGCGGTTCCCGGCCATAGACGACATCGCCGCCCTACTGGGCGGTCGGACATGCATCGAACACATCCCGACACCGGGTGACTGCATCGACGGGTTCTTCGAAGCGTTCTGGCGGCGACCCGAGGCGCTACTCGACCCAGCGGTCCGCAGCGGCCAGTCGATGTGGGCCATGCTTGAGCCTGGCGTTGAGGACCGGATCGTCGCGCGACTCGCAGCCGCACTTCAAACCGGCGCGTGGGATGCCGAGCACGGCCACCTACGCCAACAGCAAAGCTACGACGGCGCGCTACGCCTCGTCATCTCTGAAGCCTCCTGACTACGCATGTCCGCGGTCTTGCCCGACGCGGAGGGGCGTTCGGCTGATGCGCGCGACCGCACGATTATGCCGACCCCGACGGGTGGTCCGTACGCGGCGTGAGTGCCTCGGCATGGACGGCCATAGATTGGCGCGCCTGTCCGTTGCGGTATTGAATAGCTGTCATGAATCCTGCCATCCGTGACGCGGTCGCGACAGACGCCGCAGCCATCGCGCTGCTGATGGTCGAGCTCGGCTACGAGATCTCGATCGCGCAGGCGCTCGCCGGCGTCCGCCGCTTCAAACATGACTCCGCCTCTCGCCTGCTCGTCGCCGAGCTGAGCGGGGACGTGATCGGTCTGATCGGAACGCATGTCGTTCCCCGGCTCGACGGCGATGGGTTCTCATGTCGCATCACCGACCTTGTCGTCTCGGCGCGCGTGAGGCGCCGCGGGGTGGACACCGCGCTCGTCACCGCTGCCGACGCCGAAGCCCGCCGCCACGCGGCGCCGCGCCTGGACCTATCGTCGCGCGACTCGCGATCGGATGCGCACGACTTCTACACGTCGCTCGGATTCCAGTCGCGGTCGCGCACCCTTACCCGCCGCCTCCGATGACCGCACCGATCGCCGCACCCGACCCGCCGCTCGGCGACGACACGGTGACCCTACGCCCGTGGACCCACGCCGACGCCCCTGCTCTGCGCGCCGCCTGCGGGGACGAAGGGATCTGCAGCTTCAGCACCGTGCCGTGGCGCTACACGCCCGCGGACGCGCGAGCCTGGGTCGACCGCCAAGAGGAAAAGCGCCGCGAGGGACGCGGCATCACGCTGGCCGTCGTGCCCGTCGGCGAGACGTCGCCGCTGGGCACTGTGGTGCTCACCGCGCTGGATGCCGCGCAGGCCACCGCACGCCTGGGCTACTGGCTCGTCGGCCCGGGCCGCGGGCGAGGCTACGCCACACCCGCGGCCCGACTCCTCGTGCACTGGTCGCGACGCGAACTCGGACTCACGAAAATCGAACTCACCATCCTGCCCGCCAACACGGCATCGCGTCGGGTCGCCGAAGCTCTCGGCGCTATCGACATGGGACTGCACCCCGGGCTGGCGCAGAACGGTGACCGCCGCGCCGACGCCCACCTCTACCGCATCGACGCGCAGGCGGGGCCGATCGGCCAAGTGATAGCGGCGTCCGTCACACGCGCCGAGCAGCGTCGGTCTGCGGGATCGGATCGCCGGCCCTAGTCCACCGCAAGCGCATCGAGGAACGCGGCGATTGCTGCCGCGGCGTCGGCGGCCAGCAGGCCCTCATCTTCCTCCGGGGTGACCTTCATCGACTCGGCGGCGTACGCGCGGGCGCCAAGCGCTCGGTCGTCTCGGTAGCGCTCGCGCAGCTCCAGGAACGTTGACCGCAGCTCTCCGAGCCGTTGCTTGAGCGAGCTTTCGCTGATGACCTGGGCTGCCCCGGCCGGACCGCCGGCCTGATTGTGCAGGAGCACGTACACGAGGTCGTAGTAGTCCTTGTCGGCGCCGCGCTGGCGTGCCGTCGTGGCCTTCGAAAGCAGATAGCCGGCGAGCCCTGCGATGCGAGCACGAACGTCCTGACCTGTCGGCGTCTGCAGGATCAGCTCGCGGTGGTCGACCTCGGCGAACCCGGTTCCGCGTAGGTTGAGCGCGCGTAGCTCGGTGCAGCCGGCCGGGGTAACGATCGCCTCGGCCGGCTGGTCATCGAGATCACACAGAAACTCGATCTTCACGAGCCTGCCGCCGATGAGCCCGCGCCATCGCCACCCGTCTCCCTCCGGCTTGAATGCCATCGCGGCGAGCGCACGCTCGATCCGCCCGAGATCGTGACCGGCGGTGAGGTGCGTGACGAGAAGGACATCGACGTCAGTGGTGCCGAGGTGTGGGGGCACCAGCGGCAGGTCCGTCCGCGTGAGCGTCGGCGGCACCAACCCCCCGAGCACGATCAGCCGCTCGGTGTCCGGAGCGCCGCCCGCCAGCAGCGTGCTCAGCGCGAGTTCAGCGGCCGCCCGCGCCTCGCTGGAACGTTCCTCGTCCGTCATGCCGCTAACCCCATCACGTCGCGCAGGTGCTCTGCCGCGTCATCCCCGCGGCCGCCAAGACGCCTGAGGTCCGCATAAACCCGGGGCCACGACATCAACGATCCAAACGACGACGACGTCGTGCGCTGGAATGCGGCCTCGGGCGACCGCCAGAGCTCGACGCGGCCCGCCTGTTCCGTGGTTATGACGCCAACCGCGCGGAGCCTCTCCTGAACCGTTCGCCGTGCCAGCCCCTCGCTGACGCGCAGATGCAGCACCGGAAGCTGCGAGACGAACGGCGCGAGCTGCTCTGCCGCTGCCCAGCCCGTCCAGGCGCAGTCAAGTCCCCGAACGCTCTCGCCGATCCGTCGGGCGAGATCCTCGAGGTCGCGACTCGAGCCATGCGCGAACGAGCGCTCGATCGGCATCGCGTTGAGATGCTCGGCAAAGGCAGAAAGGAGCCGATCGGGGTGTTCGAGGGTTCGGTAAGCGCCGCGGCCGCGCGCCGCGCCGCGCTTGGCCGTCCATCCGGCCTCGTCCCAGCCACGGAGGATCGCGCTAGCCCGTGCGGGTGAGCACCGCGCGTTCGCCGCCACCCAAGCGATCTGGATCCGCTGCGGACGTTCCACCAGCACTGCTTCCGCGGCCGCCAGAGCGGCCTGGCTCCACGTCAGGCGAGGGCGTAACGGCTCTATCGATCCGCGCTGCCCGTCGAGGCGAACGATCAGCCCCTTCGCCCGAACGTGTGCGCCGCCGGTCTCGTCGATCCAATTGACGCCTCGTTCGTCGAGCGCCTCGCGGGCCCCGGGCGAGAGCCTCGGCGCCACGACCAGGGAGGCGTGAGGGAAGCGCTCCAGCGTCTGGCGTACGTTGGCCGGCCAGCCCTGATTCATCCACACAGCCTCGAACGGTGGCTGCCGGGGCAGCGCTCGCACCGTCAGGCGCTGTGTGCCGTCCGGCCCTTCGCGGACATCCACGTCGCAGTCCAAAGCCTCCGAGACCGCCGAGGCGAGACGCTTATTCTTCTCCATGCGCTTATTCTACTCATTAAGTAAAATAATGCCCAAGGCGAGATAACGGTGTGTGTGCGTTGGACGCTCGCCTGGCCCGGACAACGCTGGACGCGAGCGGTCGGCCGATTGCCGGTCAGGCGGCGCGTGCCCCGTTTCGCAGCGCGTCAGCCGCGACAGCGTTGAGGTCGGCGCCCTGCGCGGCAGCTCGCTGCACGAGCTCGTGAAGGGTCGCGGGGTCGACCGCGACGTACAGCCGCACCTCGGCGTCGCCTTCGGGACTTGCCGCGTCGACGGTCTCGGCGTCGGCGAGCAGAGCGTCGAGCCCGTGGGACATGATCTCGTCGTCGCGGCATGGCTACATCATGCTCGAAGCGGACGCCGGGGTGGTGGCAGGTCCTGGGCCTCTCCCGCACCCCCGAGCCGGACTCGACGGGGTCCAAAACGGGGTCCAAAGTGAGCGAAACTCAGCCGCACTCAAAAATAAAAAGCCCTGCAAAACAGCACTCCGTACTCCCGCAAATACCCATACTCTTGGGCTGGGGGCCGGGCGGTCGCAGGTTCAAATCCTGTCTCCCCGACTTAGAAAAGGCCTGCACGTCGCCTCGGAGCCTCGCCTCGGTTCCTCAGACGCCCAGCGGGGTCCAAACGGGGCCCAAACGATTTTCAATACGTCGTTGATGGCAGGCGCCGCTGCTGCGTCCCCGCGTTCCGCCTCGCCCGACACCCTGCATGGCCGCCCACCGCGCGTGCGCGGGCACGCGTGACTCCGGCATGAATCCGGGCGGCGTCAGCGGCTGTGGAGTGCGATAAGGCGGGCCAAACGATCTGGTCGTCCTCGACGGGCGGACCCTCGTGAACGTCGTCAATCCGCGGCCCCTGCCGATGTTGAACCGTTCACCCGATTCGGGCGATGACCGCCGGGCCCGCTGCTGCGACTGTTCATGGTCATCGAGCAGCACATGCCCGACAAGGCGATCCCTCCAGCAGTAAGGCGGGATGATCATCAAATCCTCGCTTTCCGACGAAGATTCCCGCGAGCTGCAGGAGGCCCTATCGCCGGCCGACCAACCGCCTGTACGAGGGTGCGAGAACGAGGACGGTCGATATGAACATGCAAGCCGGGCCGGACGATGGCGCGGACGAGGCTCCGGGTTCCCCGTCGGGCGAGGTTGCGCCGTCGTCACAGACAGCGGGTGACACGTCAGCCGAAACCGCGGCCCCGCGTTGGCACAAGTGGGCGATCGGCGGCGGAATCGTTGCGGCATTGGCCGTCGGACTCGTGATCGGGCTCGTGGCCAACTCGAACAGCAACGAGGCCAACCAGAAGGCGAGCACCGCCGGCGCTGTCGCCGTCGGCGCGGGGGTGGTAGCCGCGGGCGCCAACGAAACGGCGAGCAGTGCGAGCCAGTCCGCGAGCGCGGCAGAGAGCAGCGCTTCCGAATCGGTCGCCTCAGCGGAGCAGGCCCAGAAGCAGGCCGAAGCGGCGGCGAGCTCTGCCGAGCAGCAGGCAAAGCAGACCGAGACCGGGCTGGCCAGTCTGGAGAAGCAACTCTCAGAACTCCGGACGGACCTCAGCAGCGGCGCCTCGAAAGCGGCATCCAGTCTGGCCGACAAGATCGATAGCGGGCTGAAGAGCCTCGAGAGCAAGCTCACCGCGGCCTCGACGACTTCGCCGTCCGCGGCGACCACTCAGAGCCAGGGGGCTCCGGCGAAATCCCAGGGATAGGTGTCGTTCGGGCCCAGCGGGTCGTTCTCGCCGGTGGCTACTCGGTGGCAGGCGTCGTTAGTGCTGCTGGGGTCTTGCTCACGGGTCGGGCGGGGGTAGCCGATCACCGCGCCGATCGGAGTGGTTGTGATGGCGCAGGCGATGATCACCGAGGCGAGCGGGAAGCCCGAACGCGCATCTTCGACCAGGAACGCCAATCCGCCTGGAGAAGGAAGGAGAGCCGATGTCAAGCTCAATGGTGAACTTCATCGCGATCATCGTTCGTCGCTCCGGTGTGACGAGCTTGAAGCCATGCTGATCTACTCGATGAGCGTCTCGGTGGACGGTTTTATCGCCGACCGCGACGGCGCGTTCGGGTGGACGGTCCCTAACGAGGAGCAGTTTCGTTTCCACCTCGCGCAGATACGCGAGCTCGGCGGCTATCTGTGCGGCCGCAGGCTTTACGAGACCATGCTGGTGTGGGAGACGGAGCCGTCGATGCGCAACAACGAGCTCGGGGCTGCGTTCGCCGACGTTTGGTGCGCTCTCCCGAAGGTCGTCTTCAGCCGCACGCTCGACAGCGTTCAGGGCAACGCCCGGCTCGCCGAGGCGCCGGTGGCCGAGGAGGCCGTTGCGGCGCTCGACGCGACCGACAAGGACGTCTCGATCGGCGGCGCCGGCCTGGCCGCGGTGGCGATCGAGCTCGGCCTCGTCGACGAGCTGCGCATGTTCCGCAATCCGGTCGTCGTTGGTGGCGGCACGCCGTTCCTGCCGCCGGTCACCGAAGAGGTTCCGCTGGACCTGGTCGAGACCAGGACGTTCGGCTCGGGAGTGATCTACGAGCGCTACGGGCGCGCCCGCGACGAGTCGGACTGACGCCGCCGTCCGCGTCATCACCGCCTCGCCGCACTGGGTCGTCGCCGCGCTGACCGACCCCTGGCCCTCCCGCACCCCGAGCTGGAATCGACGTCGCTGCGCGGCACCCATTGGACGGCCTCGGCACGCGCGTACCACTGGAAGGCGACCCGCGCCGGCGCCGGATACGACGGCACGCTGTACCTCGCGACGCGCCACTACGCTGGGTGGTTCATGGCCAACGTGCTCGACTTGCCGTCCGAGGACGTCGCCATCGCTCTCGGTCACGAGGACGGCGGCGAGCTCGTGCGTCGACTCTACGGCCACCGGGATCGCGAGCGCGCCCTCGGCCGCGGTGTCAACGCCTATGCCGCGCGGTCGAACGTGCGCCCGTTGCGTCCGAGCGCATTCGAAGTCGCGGACACTGCGTGAGACGGGCCGTCACGGCGCCTGATCGATCCTATGTCCCAGACCAGTGCCCTTGGTGAATGTGCTGCAGGGTGGTTGTGCCAGTGAAGACGAGTACCCCCATGTGCCAGTTCCGGCAAACGCCGGTTGAGACGTCGCAGGTTGCGGTCGCCATCCCGATGGGGCTGCCGCCGATCGTGCAACGGTAGGCCGCGGATGAGGCCCCAGCCGACGAGGTCGGCGAACAGGCGTAAGCAGAAAGCGGCTCGCGGGCCAGAGCCTTGAACCCGTCGAGCGCGCGACGTGCTTCCACGGCCGTCATGCGGGCCGCGTCGACGCGAGCCCGCAACACGGTCGCGGTATGGGCAGCGAACGCGGTTCGGGCCACGTACGCCGCAGCCTGTCGAGCGGCGACGGCGTCGAGCGTCGCATCGGGGAGCCGCGTGGAGTCCGAGCCGCAACCGGCAACGAGGCCCGTAATGAGAATTGCGGCAACGGCGGCGGCACGTCGCGCTTTGGTCACGGATCTCATCATCGCGCAGGCTGGACAGGACCATCAGAACGAAAGGCCGGTTGGAGGACGTGCGCGGACGCCGCCTGGACCTCGACGAGTCCCCCGAGCCGAGCACGACCAGGGCCACGACCAGGGCGTTCACGGGCGCTCAGATGAGCGCCTTCGAAGGTCTGCGCATGCCCTCGCTCGACGGGGCGACCGAGTGGCTCAACTCGAGTCCACTCGGCCCAGCCGAGCTGCGCGGGCACGCCGTCCTGGTGGACTTCTGGACGCTGACGTGCATCAACTGGTTGCGCATGGAGCCCTCGCCGGCGAGTGGACTATCGGGCGCGAGAGTGTCGTGCTCGAGCGGGCCGGCGGCAGCATCGCCTTCTGCGTCCACGCGCGCGACGCGCATCTCGTGTTGTCTCGGGGAGCGCGGGAGCCGATTCCCTTCCGCGTGCTGCTCGACGGCGCGGCTCCGGGCCACTCAGCCGGCGTGGACGTCGACGCGGACGGGAACGGGGTACTCCGGGAGGGCCGCCTGTACGAGCTCGTTCGCGAACACGACGCGGTGCGCGAGCGGACGCTGGAGATCACGTTCCTCGAGCCCGGCGCTGAGGCGTACGCGTTCACGTTCGGGTGACGGCGTGATGCGCGTTCTGGAAATAGTGCCCCTGCTCGAGGTCGGCGATGAGCCCGGGCTGTGTGGGCTGCCAACCCAGCAGCTCGCGAGTAAGCGCGCTGGAGGCCGGGCTGTCGGCGGCGAGGAAGCCGGCCAGCCAGGCGAAGTGCTCGCCGGCATCTTCGGGGGAGATCGCGGCCACCGGTCGGTCGAGGTGGCGCCCGATCACCTCGGCGATGTCGCGGATCGGTACGCCCTCCTCCGCGACCGCGTGCACTGTCGATCCCGCCGGGGCCTTCTCCACCGCGAGGCGGAACAGGCGCGCGGAATCGAGCCGGTGCACGGCGGGCCAGCGGTTGGTCCCGTCGCCGAGGTAGCCGGAGACGCCCTTGTCGCGGGCGATGCCGACGAGGAACGCCATGAAGCCGTTGTCTCCGTCGCCGTGGTTGGTCGGGGGGAGTCGCACGACTGATGAGCGGACGCCGCGGGAGGCGAGCGAGAGCACCAACTCGGCGGTGGCCCACCGAGTCGACGGACCGCCGCCGAGAGCGGCCACGGCCGCGTCGGGACCGTGTCCGTCCCGCTCGGTGGCCACGCGCCCCGGCGCGAGCCCGAGCGTCCCGGAGGCGATGAGGAACGGGCGGTCAGAGCCCTCGAGTGCCTCACCGAGCGTCTCGACCGCGCGGCGATCCGCGTCGGCGGCGCCCTGGAAGTCCCCCGAGAAGGCGACGTCGTGCTTGAACGCGAGGTGGATCACGCCATCCGAGGCGGCGGCCGCCTCCCGCAGGCTGTCGAGGTCATCAAGCGTGCCGCGCTGCACCTGTGCCCCGGCCGCGGTGAGGGAAGCGGCCGAGGCGTCCGAGCGGGCGAGCCCGATGACCTGATGGCCCGCGCCGATGAGCTCGGGAACGACGGCCGAGCCGATCCAGCCAGACGCGCCGGTGATGAATACGCGCATGAGAAGCACCTCCAGGTGGTTGAGCATCCTCACGGCCGGGCTGGCATGAGGACGACCTGATGTCAGTAACTGACATCACGATAGCACTCGATGTCAGTCGCTGTCATCAAGTACGATCAGGGGATGGGTCGATGGCAACCAGACGCGCGAGGCCGGCTCGAGCGGGCGGCAATGGAGCTCTACGGGGAGCACGGTTTCGAACAGACCACCGTGGCGGAGATCGCCAGTCGGGCCGGAGTCACGGAGCGAACCTTCTTCCGGCACTACGCCGACAAGCGCGAGGTTCTCTTCTCCGGCGCGGGGTCGCTCCAGGAGCTCCTCGTGAGCACGGTCGCCGGCGTCCCTGATTCCGCGTCGCCGATGGCCGCGGTCGCCGCGGGCCTCGCGGCCGCGGGCGATCTGCTGCAGGGGCGCCGAGAGCTCGCGCGCCAGCGTCAGCGCATCATCGCGGCGAACGCAGAGCTCCAGGAACGAGAGTTGATCAAGCTCGCCTCCCTCGCGTCGGCGATCGCCGACACGTTGCGCCGGCGCGGCGTCGCAGAACCGACCGCGAGTCTGACGGCCGAGGCAGGCATCGCCGTGTTCAGAATCGGGTTCGAACGCTGGATCAGCGAGACGAACAGGCAAGACCTGCCGCGACTCATTCGAGAGTCACTGGACGAGCTCAAAGCCGTGACCGCAGGCGCATGATCGGCGGCCGGTCGAGCACGACGTGAACACTCGGTCCCGATGATGCCCCCACTCGCCGTTGACTGGCCGACGATCGCCTCGCTGGCGACCGCCGTGGGCACGCTCGTGCTTGCTGTGGCGACCTTCTCGTCGGTGCGCTCCGGCCAGCGCTCGACGCGCATCGCCGAGCGCTCCACGGCGCTGGCCGAGCGCGCCCTGCTCCTCGGGTTGCGGCCCGTGCTCGTCCCGTCGCGAGTGACCGATCCTCCCGAGGCGGTGCGCTTCGGCGAGGGTCGGATGGTGCGAGTCGAGGGCGGCACGGCAGCCGTGGAACGCGACGGCGAGAACTACTACTTCGTGATCCCGCTCCGCAATGTCGGCAACGGCCTGGCGGTCCTTCAAGCCTGGCGCTTCGCAGCGCGGCGCCCGGGGATCGACACTCCGCACGCCGAACCCGCCGAGCACCGACCGCAGACCCGAGACCTGTACGTGCCCGCCGGGGACACCGGGTTCTGGCAAGGCGCAATACGCGATTCCGACGACCCCTTCCGCGAGGGACTCCGCGAGGCCTTCACCGACGGTCAGACGCTCACCGTCGACCTGCTCTACGGGGACCACGAGGGCGGCCAGCTGACGATCAGCCGCTTCATACTCACCCGCGAGGAGGACGGCCACTGGCTTCCCGGTGTCGTCCGCCATTGGCCGCTCGAGGCAGTCGACCCCCGTGGGCGCTGACGCGGGAGCCATTCAGTCGCCACCCAGCGCGGCGGCGCAGTGCTCGCCCGGAGGTGGTAAACCGGTAGCTGTGATCGGCGGTCGACTCGCCTCACGGTGAAGCGACGCCGCGCGCCACGAGTTGAGAGGAGCAGGAATGGCTGCGAGCGAAGATCCAACACAGGGGCGCTCGACTGGAGAGGATCCCGGCGATCCGACGCAG
Source organism: uncultured Solirubrobacterales bacterium (assembly GCA_963819075.1). Classification (GTDB taxonomy): domain Bacteria; phylum Actinomycetota; class Thermoleophilia; order Solirubrobacterales; family Solirubrobacteraceae; genus CAVQBJ01. Next base: position 202,373 of record CAWFUP010000004.1, on the reverse strand, counting down.
GGCGATCAGATCGGAGCGCGACCCGACGAAGATCCGACGCAGGGAGGTTCGAGTGGAGCGGACCGTGTCGATCCGACGCAGGGCGGTCAGGTCGGAGCGCGACCCGACGAAGATCCAACGCAGGGCCGTCCGGCCAGCGACGGCGCGTGGGATGAGCCCATCTAACCGTGGCCGACGAGCCCCAACTGATCATCCAGTTCCCGCGGGGAGGGGCGGTCGAGCGACAGTTCGGCGCGCAGGCTCCGCCGAGCGTCGCCAGGGGCGAGGTATTGGCCGAGGCCGGCCCGACCGACGCGCAGGGCAACCTCGAGGCAACCGCTGCGGGCCAGGTGGTGCTGTCGGTGCCCTCCCCTGAGTCGCTATCGCGTGAGGCCGGCGAGGTTCGCCGTGTGATCGGTCTCGCGGGAACGGGCGTCCAGCCGCTCGTCGTCGTGGTGGAGGCGGCCGACGAACTGCGCGAGGACGAACTGGCTGCGGTCGTCGAGGCCGCCGGTCATACATCGCGCACCGTGATCCTCCGCATCGTCCGCGACGGGTGAGGGCCGGGATCAGGCCGGGTCCTGCGAGCTATAGGGGTCGTCCTCTCCGCGCAGGTCGCGGTAGCGGCGGTCGAAGAGCTCGAGGACGGCGGTGACGTCCGACGGACCACGCAGGTCGTGGTCGACGGTGCCGAAGTCGGGCAGCGAGTCGGCTCGCTCGGGATCCTCTTCCTCGCCGAGCGCATCGCGCTCGCGAGCCGGGAGGCGCAGCTCGGCCACGCCGCGGTCGCGGTCCAGCACGCCGAGCTCGAGTTGCTCGTAGCGCACGAGCACGGCCCCGTCGGCGCGTCGCTCGACATGCACACCGGGCCAGGTGTCGAGCTCGTTGGCGATCTCATCGACGAGCACAGCCGCGTGGGACACGGCCGCATCGTACCCGTCCTTCGAACGTTAGGCGTCGGTGAGGACCTGCGCGACCTCCTCGACGGCGGGCGGCCCATCGATTGGCGACGGCGACTCGCCCTCGCCGGTCGCCGCGTCGCTCAGGTCAGTCGCATCGGGTGGCGGGGCATGCTTTCTCGCTTCCTTCCTCGCCTGCTTGTCCAGCCGCCGCTCGCGAAGCTTGCTCTCACGCGTCAGCTTGGCCATCGTCGTCTTGCGCTTGCCGCCTGAAGCCATTGGTGTCCGTCCTTCGATCAGGGTGTCGAGCGCGCCGGAGCGGCGCTCGCTCGTTGCGACCTGCGGGCGGCCGAGCGCGTCCGCCGCGACCCGCCGGCCCGCGTTACGCGCGGGCCCGCGGTCGCTGCTGCGGTTCGCCTCAGAGCGCCTGGACGTTCGCCGCGGCTGGACCCTTCGGGCCCTGCTCGGCGTCGTAGCTCACCTTCGCGCCCTCGGCCAGCGACTTGAACCCGCTGCCCTGGATTGCGCTGTGGTGCACGAACAGATCGTTGCCGGCGTCATCGGGCGTGATGAAGCCGAAGCCCTTGTCGTCGCTGAACCACTTCACGGTTCCTGTAGCCATCAGTATTCCTTCCGGTTGGTGCACTGCGAACGCGGAGGGTGCTGGAGGCAACGACTGCGGAAACGCGGGGCACGGCTTCTGGCCGAGCGGATGCTCGACTCGTGGGACCAGTCTACCGATCTCTCGCGCGGAGCATCCCGATCGCTTAGCCGGCCGGGAACGGTTCGGGCTCACGATGCCCCGGGAGGTAATCGGCCTCCGCTTCGAGCATGCCACGGACTTGCTCGCGCAGCTCGGGCGTGTCCTCGTGTCCGTGGGCGTCGATCGCGTGCTGCGCGGCCGCGCCGATCACCTCGTCTTCGGTCCCGATGATCGTCAGCGAGCAGTGGTTGTCGCTCGGGAAACGCCGGCAATCGGCCATCACGCGTGCCATGGGGAACCCCCTGTGTACTGCGAGCGCGCCGCGAGCGGCGCTCGCTGGTGTGCAATGCCTGCCGAAAGCGCGTGGCGGGCGATCCCGGCCTGGCCATTCTCGTCCACGCCGGCTCAATGGTCAACACCTCCGCGCGGCAAACCCGCGGACCGTGGCCATCGTCGAGCTCAAGCGCCGAGGTCGGGGAGGGTTTGGCCGAGCGACCCGACCTCGGCGAACAGGTCGCCGCGGGAGTCGACGCGCTCGATCACGTCCGTTGGACCAAAGGGCAACGGCGTCGCATTCCCGCCATCGCGGCACACCCGCACCTCCCCCCAGGTCAGCGGAGTGGAGATGGTGGGGGTGGCCCGCGCGCGCAGTGAGTACACCGAGACGGTGGTCTTGTGCTGGTCGTTCTGGCTCCAGTCGATGAGCACCTTGCCCGGACGTTCGGTCTTGGTCATGCGCGACACGATGAGCTCAGGGCGGCGCTGCTCGAGCAGACGGGCCACGGCGTGGGCGAACGGCTTCGTCTGCTCGTAGGTCGCCTCCTGGCGGTTGAGCGGCACGTAGACCTGCAGGCCCTTCGAACCCGAGGTCTTGGCGAACGCCCGCAGACTGATCTGTTCGAACAGGTCGTTGAGCTCGAGCGCGACCTCGCAGCACTGCACGATGTCCGCCGGGTCGCCGGGGTCGAGATCGAACGCGAGCGTGGTGGGGTACTCGATCGCCACCGCCCGTGACAGCGACGGATGCAGCTCGAGGTCGGCGAGGTTAGCCATCCACACGAGGGTCGCGAGGTCCTCGCAGACGCAGTAGTCGATGTCCCGGCGGTTGCGCCCGCTCCACACGGTCGCCGTCTTGACCCAGGGTGGCCGGTGCTTGGGGCACTGCTTCTCGTAGAAGAACGCGCCGTCCACGCCGTTGGGGTAGCGCTTGAGGGTCAGCGGGCGCCCCGCCAGGTGCGGCAGCAGCGCCGGCGCGACCGACGCGTAGTAGGCGATCAGGTCGGCCTTGGTGAAGCCGGTCTCGGGGTAGAGCACCTTCTCGAGATTCGTCAGCTTGAGCGTGTGACCGTCGATGTCGATCTCGAGTCCGCCCCGCACGCGCCGGCCCGATGCGATCAGCTCGCTCACGCTCGGCGGCGCGGGGGGCCCTCCGCCGGCTGACGTGTCGTCGGCCGGGTCGACGCGCTCTCGCACGACGGTGCGGGGCGGCCGGTCTTCGCGCAGCCCCTTGTAGGAGGGGTGGCGCAGCATCCCCTCGCGCGTCCAGTCACTGAACTCGACCTCACACACGAGGCTGGGGGTGACGAAGTGCGCGCCGCGGGGGGGCTGGCGACCGGCGAACGGCGAAACGTCCTGGGCCAGCGGCTCCAGCCGCCGCTGGAGGCGGTCGAGGGTTTGCTCGTCGAAGCCGGTGCCGACGCGTCCGGCGTAGCGGAGCTCTCCGCCGTCATGGACGCCCAGGTGCAGGGCGCCGATCCGTCCGGCCCGCGACCCCTTGCCCTCCGACCAGCCGCCGATCACCGCCTCCTGACGCTGCGAGTGCTTGATCTTCAGCCAGCCGCCGTCGCGCCGGCCGGGCGCGTAGCGCGAGTCCAGCCGCTTACCGACGATGCCCTCCAGGCGCTGCTCGCGGGTGGCGGCCAGCAGCGCGGCCCCCTCGCCGGGATGGAACGCGGGCGTGGACCACCGGTCGCCGTTGAGCTCGAGCGCCTCGAGGAGCCGACGACGCTCGGCGTAGGTCGCGTTCAGGAGGCTGTGCCCGTCCAGCCACAGCAGGTCGAACAGCACGAAGGTCACCGGAGCCGCCTGGGCGCGGCGGCGCACAGCGGACTCGCCTCGCAGGTGGATACGCGGCTGCAGGGCCTCGAAGCTCGGGCGGCCGGTCTCGTCGAAGGCGATGATCTCGCCATCGAGGATCGCGCGATGGGAACCGAGTCCGGCGTTGAGTGCGTGCAGCTCGGGGTAGGCTGAGCTGACGTCGTTCCGGTTGCGGCTGAGCAGTCGCAGACGGCCCGGCTCGGAGTGCGCGATCGCCCGGACGCCGTCCCACTTGACCTCGAATGCCCAGGCCGCCTCGTTCGCCGGCAGCCCGGACAGCTTCGCGAGCATCGGCGTGATGAAGTCGGGCATGGCCTCCGCCGTCGGGTCCGTCGGCGGATCCATGCGGTGAATCATCCAGTCATGCTGGGAGCGGCCGGCGCGGAACAGCGCGTAGCGCCCTCGGAGCCGGGCTCCGTCGAACACGACCACGATCTTGTCGGGCTCCCACTTCTCGCACGCGTAGGTGCCCACGTCCCAGATGGTGATCTCGCCGGCTCCGTAGTTGCCCCGCGGGATCGTGCCCTCGAACTCGAGGTAGCTGAGCGGATGGTCCTCCACGTGAACCGCCTTGCGGTTCTGCTTGGGGTCCTCGGGCAGGCCGTTGGGGATGGCCCACGACGCGAGCGTGCCGTCGTGCTCGAGCCGAAGGTCCCAGTGCAGGCGCCGGGCATGGTGCTCATGGACGACGAAGCGACTGCTCGTGCTCGACGTCGCATCGTCGTCGCGGGGCTCGGGCGTCGCATCGAAGCGGCGCTTGCCCTCATAGTCGGCCAGTCGCGATCGGACGCGTTTGCCTTCGGCACCCATTCTTCTCCGCGCATCTTTACCGATGACCGGTCGCGCGGCTGCGCCGGGCCGCGCCGTCCGTGTCTCGGACGCGGCCACCGAGCGCCCCGAGCTGCCCCGCGTCACGTGGCGCCGCTGTGGCTCTCCTGGACGGCGGTCCGGGTGCTCAGGACGACGCGGTCACGACGGCCGACGGGGCGACTGCCTGTGTCGCGGTCGCCGCCGACTGGCCCGAAGACGAAGGCGCGCTTGTCGATGCGGTCGTCCCGCTCGCGGCGCTGGCGCTGGCGGCCGCCGCGGTCGTGTGCGTCGCCGTCCCGGCGGTCGCCAGCGCGGCGCTGAGGGCAACCGCGGCGGTCGCCGCGGCGGCGACCATGATGCGCGTGGCGCGTCGCTGGAGCGACACGGATCGGTCGCGCTCGTGTGCGCTCGGCTGGCGGGTCGGGGGGCTGAGGGTCTTTCCGGGCCGGTTGATCATGCTCCCAGCGTGGCGGCGAATCCTGGCCGCCCGCTAAGCGCTCCCCGAGAATTCGCTTAAGATCCGTGCCGGGCGCTGTGCGGCTCACTCGGGTACCCGCGACGGGGAGCGCCACTGCTGCAGCAGCTCGTCCCGATAGACGTCGCTGATCAGCGGAGAGCCTGCGCCGCCGCTCGCGCTCGACGGCCACCAGCTGCGTTCGCCGAACAGGCGTACGAGCGCGGGCACCGCGATCGTACGCACGACAAACGTGTCGAGCAGCACGCCGAGGGCCACCGTGAAGCCGATCTCCAGCAGGATCCAGAGCGGCAACGTCGCCAGCGCGGCGAACGTCCCGGCGAGGACCAGACCGGCGCTCGTGATGACCGGACCCGTGGCCACCAGCGCGCGCAGCAGTCCCGTCTGCGTGCCGTGCGTCAGTGCCTCCTCGCGCACGCGGCTCATGAGGAAGATGTTGTAATCGACCCCCAGGGCGACGAGGAACACGAACGTGATGAGCGGGTAGAACGGGTCGACCGATTGCCCGAACACCTCGCGGATGATGAAGACCGAGAAGCCGAGCGACCCGAGGTAGGAGATGACGACGGTTACGAGCAGGTACAGCGGCGCGACGAGCGCGCGCAGGAGGATGATGAGCGCGACGAGGATGACCACCAACACGGCCGGCACGATGATTCGCGCGTCGTGGTTGACCGCGTTCTTGTAATCGAGTCGCGCCGAGGTTCCCTCGCCGACGAGCCCGGTGAGCCCGGGGGCCGGACGGGCGACGACGTCCCGCAGCAGCTGCGCACGCGCGAGCGCCGCGTCGGTGAACGGGTCGCCGGCGTAGGCCACGGAGAACGTGGCGAGCGTTCCGTCACGTGAGCGAGCGGTGATGCCCGACACGCTCGCCACTCCGGCGATGCGGGCGATCCTGGCCCGAGCGAGCTGGATGTCGGCGGCGCTGACCGGGCCGTTGGCCCGGCGCAGCATCACCGTCTCGGGGTAGATGGCGCCCTGCGCGAATCCGGCGCGCAGCAGCTCCAGCCCGCGCGTGGAATCGTTCTGGACGCGGAAGTCATTCGTCACGCTGATCTTCTCGTGGAAGGTCGTCAGACCGAGCGCTCCGATCCCGAACACGAGCAGCGCGGACACAAGCGCGAGCACCGGGCGGCGGGTGACCCGCGTGGCGATGCGAAACCACGCGCTTGGCTTCTCCGACAGCGCCGAGGCGCTATCGCGGACCCCGGTCTGCGACCCGGCCGCGTGCACTGCGACGGTCTTCCCGTTGGGCCAGAAGGCGCGCCGGCCCGCGGCGGTGAGCAGCGCCGGGAGCAGCGTCACGCCGGCGATCATCACCGTCAGGATCCCGATCGCGTTCACCGGGGCCAGGATGTGGTCCGTCTTCAGGCTCGACAGGAGGAACGTGAGCATCGCGGCCGCCACCGTCGCGCCGCTGGCGATGATCGCGTGCTGGGTTCGCGACAGCGCGCTGGCCATCGCGGCGTGGGGATCGTCGATCTCGCGCAGGTCGGCCGTGTAGCGGGACACGAGCAGCAGGCAGTAATCCGTCCCGGCACCGAACATGAGCACGGCGAGCAGCGTCAGCGCCGTGCGATCGACCGTCGTGTGCGTCGCCCGCGCGTACGCGTACACCAGGCCCTGGGCCACGATGTAGGCGATCCCCACGACGGTGAGCGGTATCAGCGCAGCGATCGGCGAGCGGTAGATCGCCATCAGCAGCACGAGCACGAGCACGACCGTGGCCCCGAGCAGGCCGATGTTCGCGCCGGCCACCGCGGTGTTGAAGTCGCTCGTGATCGCCGCCGGTCCGGTCAGACGGATCTGCAGCCCTCCGCTTCCCGTCCCGACGAGCTGGCGGATGCGCTTGACCGCGGTGTCCCGGTCGTTGCTGTTATCGGTCGTCAGCGGTACGACCATCACGGCGACGCGTCCGTTGGTGGAGACCAGCGGTGTCGGGGCTCCAGGCGCGAAGGGAACCTCGGGTGCGCCCGTGTACCGGACCCCGGAGACCAACGGCGCGGTACGGGTGATCTCGGCGCGGTCGGCCGCGGTCAGACCGCTCGTCCGCTCGAACACGAGCAGCGTGATGTAGCGCTGCCCACCGGGGAACCGGGAGCGCAGCAGCGCTCCGACCTGGGCCGACTGCGAGCTGCTCGGCAGGGCGTCGTCGCTCTGGGTCTGGGCGTTGGTCAGCGTGGGCAGCTGGCCACCGAGACCGCCGCCGACGACGATCGCCAGCACGAGCCAGATCCCGAGGGCGACCCACTTGCTCCGCCGCCCGACGACGGCGCGCGCGAGCGCTCCGGTCGGTGGCGGCTCGACCCTGCTCCTGTCCGCCGTCCCTCGGCGCGCGGGGATGACGGTGGCGGCAGCGAGCTCGGTACCCGCCGCGGGGCGCAGCATCGTGGCGGTCCCGGCGGCCGGCGCGGCGCGCGGGGGTGGGAGAGCCTCCTCGGTCGGCTCGACGGTGGCTCGCGATTGCCCGACCTGCAGCACGGCGCCCGGGCCGACGGGCGTGGGCGCGACGATGCGCACCCCGTCGACCCACGTGCCGTTGGTCGACCCGAGGTCTTCGAGCTCGATGCCGCCCTCGATCGGGCGCACGAGCGCGTGATGGCGCGAGAGCTCGGGGTCGTCACTCTCGACGTCGGCGTGGACGCGTCCGATCGACAGCTCGGATGCCACCGGGACTCGCCGTCCGGCAAGCGGACCGCTCAGGAAGACGAGGGCCGCCTCGACGGGGGGCATTGGCGGACCCTACCGCGCCGGCCGGGGACCGTTACGGAGAAGCACGGAGTGAGGCGGTGGCGCCTTCCCGATGCGGTGCGCGCCAGGTGACCTAGCGTCTCGGTAGAGCGAAACGCGGAGGGAGAGGAGCGACCGATGAGCGAGCGGTTGAGCATGCTGGACACGATGTTCCTCGACCTCGAGCAGGCCGACGAGTCCGCCCATATGCACATCGGGGCCGCGCTCGTGTTCGACCCGCTCCCGGACGGCTCGACGCCGAGCCCTGCCCGCCTGCGCGAGTACATCGACGAGCGCATCGGCCTCGTGCCGCGCTTCGCGCAACAGCTCTCCGCCCCGCATGCCGGCCCGCTCACCTGGCTGACCTGGGAGCCCGCTTCGGGATTTGACATCGACGGCCACCTTCATCACGTGACGCTTCCGCAGCCCGGCGACGACGCTGCGCTGCACGCATGGCTCGGCGATTTCTGGTCCCACCGACTCGACCGGCACCGGCCGTTGTGGGAGATGACGCTCGTCGACGGGCTCCAGCATGGGCGCTGGGCGCTCGCCACTAAGACGCATCACTGCCTCGTGGACGGCGTCGGCTCGCTGGACATCGGCAACGTGCTGCTCGATGCGGAGCCGGACGCGCCGCCCCATTCGCCGACGGATCCACCGACGCCAGACCTCGACGGTGGATCGAACGGAGACGGCCGATTCTGGCTCTCACCCGGGCTCGTCGTTCGTGGCGCTCGGGCCGGGATCGGCGCGGCGCTCCATCCTCGTGCGTCGCTCGATCGCCTCCGTGCGGCGATGGAACTGATCGTGCGCGAGGAACTGATTGCCGCGCCGCGGACGAGCCTGAACGGCGAGATGAGCGGCACCCGCCGCTACGCGGTCGTCCGTGTGCCGCTCGCCGATGTGATGGCGGCGAGGACGGCGCTCGGCGGCACCGTAAACGACGTCGTGCTCGCGGTGTGCGCCGGAGGCCTGCGTCATCTGCTGCTCTCCCGGGGCGATGCGCTGCCCACCGGCCTGCGGGCTCAGGTGCCGGTGAATCTCCGCGGCGAGGATCGCGAACATGCGCTCGGGAACGAGCTCACGTCCCTGTTCGTCGAGCTGCCGGTGGACGAGCCCGATCCGATCGTCCGCCACCGCCGTGTCCGTGATACGGCCACGCAACTGAAGGCCGGTTCGCAGAAGGCCGGCGGGAGCACGATCGTGAACCTCGCCGACATGGGCCCACCGATCGCGGGTGCGCTCCTGGCCCAGTCGATGTTCGGCGGTCCGCGCATGTTCAACCTGACGATCACCAACGTCCCGGGCCCGCGCCGACGGCTCTACGCGCTCGGCGCTCCGCTCGTCGAGGTGCTGCCGCTCGTGCCGCTGTTCGCCGGCCACGCGGTTGGCATCGCGGTGGTCACGTACGCGGGGCAGATGGTCTTCGGGCTCAATGCCGACCGACTGGCGGCGGCCGACGTCGACGTCCTGGCCGGCGGCATCGAACAATCGCTCGCGGAGCTGTGCCAGAGCGGAGACGTCGCCCGGTCGTGATTGTCCGCGGGCTGACGTCCGTCCGCTGACATCCAAGCCGCACACCGACCCTGCGGCTTGGCTCGGCGGCAGCCTAGCCGCATAGCATCATCGTTCTGAAGTGGCTGACGAAACAACGGGACGCCCATCCTCGCCCCGCCGAGGTGCTGCTCGCAGAAGATGACGACGTGTTGGCCGATGTGCTCGTCGCACGTCTGGCCCTTGTCGGACGCGTCACGCGCGCGAGCAGCACCGACGGCGCGGCCACCCTCGCCGCGGCGCGGCGCTGGGATCTGGTCGTGGCGGGCATCGAGCCGCCCACCCTGCGACGCATCGAGCTCGTCGCGACGATCAGGGCCGCGCGCCCGGAGGTCGCGACGCTCATTCTCTCCGCCCGCGACAGCCTCGACTACGCGGCGGCCGCCCTCCGCGCCGGCGCCGACGATTTCATGACCATGCCGGTCGAGCCGCCGGCTCTGGTCGGCAAGGCCGTCGAGCTGATCGCGCTCACCCGCGAACGCGTCATGAGCGGTCACGAGGTCGTCCTGGCGATCGGCGCTCACCCCGACGACGTCGAGGTGGGCTGCGGCGGCATCCTGCTCCGCCACGTCGCCGCGGGGCACGATCTGGCGATCCTGACGCTGACCGGCGGCGGGGTCGGGGGCGTTCCGACGAAGCGGGCGCTGCGGGCCGGCCGGGCCGCCGAGATGCTGTCGGCGCGGTTGTTCCTGTGCGACCTGCACGACACGGTGGTCGCAAAGGCGGGCCCCACGGTGGCAGCGATCGAGCACGTCATCGACGAGGTCGCGGCGACGCGGGTCTACACGCATTCCGCCTGCGACCGCGACCAGGACCACCGCAACGTCAACCGAGCGACGCTCGCCGCGGCGCGAGAGGTCCCCGGTCTGTACTGCTACCAGGCGCCGTCGACGAGTGCGGACTTTCGTCCCTCGCGCTTCGTGGCGATCGACGAGTTCGTTGACCGCAAGCTGGCGATCGTGCGGGCGCACCGATCCGGGTCGGCCGTGCGCCCTCATCTCGACGAGGATCTGCTGCGGGCGACCGCTCGTTACTGGTCGCGCTTCGCGCGATCGCGCTACGCCGAGCCGCTCGAGGTCGTGCGCGACCGCGAGGTCGACGAGGCCGCCCGGCGGCGGCCCGCGGTGCGCTGGCAATCCGAAGCAGCGATCGCCTCCGCTCGCTGAGCCGCCTGCGCCCCTGCGGTCATCCCGCCGGCGGCGCGGGCGCAGCGTCGGCGGTCAGCCCGCAAAGCGCCAGGCTCGTATCCCAGAGATCGGCCGCCTTCGCCGGGTCGTGGGACTCCGTCGAGGAGTCCGCCAACCGTGCGCCGGAGAAGTAGCGGCCGCTCACGGCCTCCAGGGACGGGTCGGTGACAAGCCGCGCCAGCGCCGCCGCCGATCGGCGCGGCGTGTTGATGTCGCGGTTGACGAGCGTCAGTGCCGGCAGCAGGTAGCGCCAGACCAGACGCTGGTAGGCCGGGTAGTCACGGGCCAGTCCGGTCCCGGGCATGAGGCCGGGATCGAAGACGTTGAACGTCACGCCCCGACCGCCGAGCCGTCGCTGCAACTCGTACGTGAACAGGATGTTGCACAGCTTCGAGGTCGTGTAGCGACGTCGTCCGGCGGTGACCGCAGTGTCGTCCTGGGCCCACGCCGGGTCGGGACGGGCCAGGTCGCTCGCGCTCGTGTAACGCGGAGCCGGCATGCCCGTGCGCCGCTGTGGATCGTGCGTCCCGCTGCTCACCACGACGACGCGCGACGGCGGCGCCAGCTGCTCGAAGAGCATCTGCACGAGCAGAAAATGACCAAGGTGATTGACGGCAAACGTCTCCTCCAAGCCATCGGCGCTCGCGGCTGTGCTGCGCAGGTGCTGCAGTCCGGCGTTGGCGACGATCGCGTGCAGCGGCGGCCGTCCACCGGTTTGGAGGCGCGTCACCAACGAGCGGACTCCGTCGAGTGACCCGAGATCGAGCGCGGCCGGCTCGGCGCCGATCGGTGCGGCGGCCGCGGCCGTGCGCCCGGCGTCGCGTCCGGTCATGACCACGTGCCAGGCCGGATCGTCCGCGAGCAGGCCCGCGACCCCGAGTCCGAGCCCGCTCGTCGCGCCGGTGATGAGGACGGTGCCGGTCGCCTCCACGCGACAGAGGATGACCGATCGGGCGCGGCGGGCGCGCCTTCGCGTCGTTCTGGTCAGCGGGGCGCGCGCTGGGGCGCGCGGCGCGGACGGCGAGCCGGAGCGTCGGCGCGGCGCTCGAGCTTGAGCGCGAGCGTCGGGCACACGGCGACGGCCTTCTTGGCCAGCGGCTCGAGATCCGGCGGGATCGGGCCGTCGTCGATGATCGGATAGCCCCAGTCATCGAGCCTGATCAGCTCGGGCAGCAGCTCGGCGCACATCCCATGCGCGTCGCAGGTGATCGGATTGACCTTCAGGTGCTTGGCCATCGTGCTCAGGCCGCCGCGATCGCGGTGTGGTCGAGCGCGGGAACGGGGAGGACGCGCGGTCCGGCGCAGGCGTCGCACGGACCATGCAGGACGTGGTCCTCGAACTCGCGCGAGAACGTGCGCAGACCGGTCGCGATGAATCGCGCCGCGCCGTCCGGGTGCGCGCAGGCCCCACGGCGAGTGACGAGGGAGCACCACCGGTCGACGCGCCGGCACGCCTCGCGATCGGCGCTGCCGTCGACGATCGCCTCGAGCACCTCGGCGATCGAGCCGAGCCCGTGGACGCAGGGGCCGCACTGCCCGGCGCTCTCGTCGCTCATCCAGCGAGCGACGCTCGCGATCTCGGCCACGCCGCAGGCATCGCTCGGCAGGGCGAAGATGAGCCCGGCACCGAGTGACGCGCCGGCGCCGGTGAGGTCCTCCGGACAGATGCGCAGGTCACGCGTGCCGGCCGGCGAGAGCCAGCTGCCGGCATATCCGCCGAGCAGGATCGCGCGCACCGACTGACGTACCCCGCCGGCGGCGTCCACGAGGGCACCGAGCGTCACACCCGGCTCGATCTCGTACACGCCGCCATGCATGACGGCGCCGCCGAGCGTGACCAGGGTGGAGCCCGGCTGGGCTTCCGTGCCGAGGGCACGGAACCAATCCGCGCCGTAGCGGGCGATGAGGGCGACGTGACTGAGCGTCTCGACGTTGTCGACGAGCGTCGGGCGTCCGCCGACGCCGCGCTCGAACACCGGCATGATCGTCGGCTTCGGCGCCCCGCCGTTGAGGAAGCTGACGACGGCCGACTCCTGTCCGGCCACGTAGCCACTCGGGAGGACGGCGATCCGCACGCTCGGCCGGCGCGGGAGGAGCCCGCGGCGCTCGTGAAGCGCAAGTTCGACGGCGGCCAGGGCGCGCGTGGCCAGCTCGTCGACGCAGATGATGATCTCGCTCGCGCCGATCGCGCCGGCCGCGGCGAACGCGCCGTCGAGCACGAGGTGGGGGAGCCGCTCGAGCAGCAGCCGGTCCTTGAGGCTCATCGGCTCGCCCTCGACGCCGTTGGCCACGACGACCGGCTTGCCGCGCCCGCCGGAGACGGTGCGCATCTTGACGGCCGTCGGGAAGCCTGCTCCGCCACGGCCGCGGAGGCCGGCCGCCTCGATGACATCGATGAGGTCCGACGGGCGCGCTCGCCCGTGCTGCCGGCTGAGCGCCGGAACCTCGCCGTGGGTGGCCAAGTGGTCCTCGAGGGTCATCGCACCCGAGGACGGAAGCCCGGTGAGCAGTCGGGGGAGCGTCGTGGCGTGCTCGTCGACGGTCATGTCGTGCCTCCGTGTGGAGCGGCGGGCGCTCGGTCGGCCGCCGCCAGCCGAGGCGGTTGGCCGGCGCTCGAGGTGTGGGTGAGCAGGTTGGCCGGCGTGCCCGAGCGCTTGGCCCAGTGCGGCGCGAGCGGTCCGGACGGCAGCCACAGCGCCACGCCCAGCGTGAAGCACGACGCGGTGGCCACGGCCACCGTCGCGCCGCGGCCGTGGCGCTCGCGCTCGGCGAATGCGCGAGCCGCGACGGCGCCGATGACGGCCACGAGACACGCGGTGCTGATCACGAGCATCCACGTGCTCTGGACGTCGGTGCCGGTCCCGAGGCCGTGCAGCAGAGCGATCGGCCAGCACGCGTAGGCGAGCCAGTGGATGGCTCGCCATGCCCGATGGCCGAGCGACTGGCGCACGAGGCTCGTGATGACCACCGCGAGCAGCAGGTCGAACGCGACGGCGCCAAGCCCGAGCCAGAACGGTCGGTAGCTGCCGGTGAACGGAATGACCGCGTTGACGAGCGAGATCGAGCTGAAGCTGTCGAGCACCGCCGTGAGGATGTGGACGACAAGGAAAGCGACGGCGAGGAGCGAGATCGTGCGGTGCGCCCCGTCGACGAGGAACCGCGGCCAGTGGATCGTGCTGAAGCGCTCGGCGCTGATGACCCCGAGCACGACGCTGAGGGTGAGCAGGATGAGGCTCACGACGCCTGTCGATCGGGTGAGGTACCAGTAGGCGCTCGGCCCGGCGGTGGCGATCAGCGGAGGCATCGGGCTACGACGTGGCCGTGACGACGGGGGCGGGGGTGGGGGCAGGCGCCGGAGCGCTCTGTACGGGGGCGGGCGCCGGTGCCGGAGCAGGAGCCGGAGCCGGAGTCGGAGTCGGAGTCGGCGCCTGGGCCGGGGTCACCGGAGCGCTCGCCGCGGCCGGCGAGGAACCGCCCGAGGAACCCGAGGAGCCATTCGAGCTGCCCGACGAGCCGTTCGCCGAGCCCGACGAGCCGCTCGAGTTGCCGGTGGCGGTCGGGGCGACTGCGGCCGCCTGCGGCGCGCTCGAACCCGAGCCGCTCGACCCGCCGGCGGGAGCCGCCGTCGCCGTGCTCGAGCTCGAGCTGGCGCTCGACGTCGTGGTCGTCGTCACCGCCGCTGCCCTCGCGTGGTGGTGATGGTGATGGTGACGTGCGCGGGTGACGCCGGCCCGACGCGTGGCGTCGGCCAGTGCGGTCGTCGTCGTCACCTTGTGTCCCGGGAAGGCGTGCGCGGCGACCTCGGTCAGCAGGAGCGTCGCGGCGACCGAGGCCACGAGGATCGTGTTGTTGAGGCGGCGCATCCGCGACAGGGCCGCATCGCGCGCTTTGGGCGTGTGCCGGAGCATGTCGTCAGTGGTGGTGCAGGAACGCGGTGGCGCTCGTCCATGCACCGTAGTCGGGTAGCAGGATGAGTGCGAGCAGCAGGCCGCCGACCAGCGCCCCGGTAAGAGCGATCGTCCGGCCGCCGCTGCCCGGGTCGCTGCCCGTCACGGCGGCACGCGTGCCTCGCGCGGCGCGCAGATGCTCCGGCAACCCGGGGAGGTGGCCGAGGACATGGACGGCGGTTACCGCGACCCACACGAAGAAGCTCGCCTTGTGGATGAGGAGCAGCTGGCCGCGCGAGCTCGGGCCGAGCAGCAACAGCGCGACGCCGCTGGCGAACACGACGACGGTCGACAGGACGACAACCGGGGCGACCAGCCGCAGCAGCGGCAGCGGCGGCCCGACGCGACGGTACGCCGCGTCGTGCGTGTAATAGCGCACGAACCGGTAACCGGTGCTGGACACCTTCAGCACCACCGGCCCGATGAGAAGCAGACCGACGAACAGGTGGACCGAGATGAGCTGATGGATGCGCAGGATCGTCAACCCGATGACCGCGAGCAGGACGAGGAGGATCACCCCGACCATCGCCGTCAGCTGCTCGTTCCCGGCCGTGCCGCTGCCGAGCAGCCACCCCCGCCGCTCGCGCCGCGCGTCGACGGCTGCGGCCGCCGGAGCGCCCTGGACGAGGGAGGGGTCCTGGGAGTGCATGGCTCTCAGTGTTCGAAGATTGTCTAACGACTGCATAACCGCGACATGAGAAACCTCTGAGTCCTGCGCAAACGTCGGTCCAGGCAGGAAACGGGACCGGTGCCGCGACGATGAGGTCAGGGAGCGGGATCGAGGAGGGTTCGATCGTTCTTACCCCTCCATCGACCGCTTGGCTACGCCCCGAAAATGAGAAAGCTCTTCACTGACCCGCGCCCCGTTTCTCGCCGCCGCGTCACCCCGGGGTGGGCTCGGGCAAACCGCGGTCTGCCGCACGCCCTCCGCCGGAACCGTGTCGCCGGTGCCTATGATCGATCGATGGAGCAATCGCTGGAGGGCGCGTCGGGCGCTGCCAACGGAGATCAGGCGCCGGGCACCGCGCGGGTCCTCGTCGTCGAGGACGAGGCCGGGATCGCCGACTTCCTCGAACGTGGCCTGCTCGCCGCCGGGTTCGAGGTGCAGGTCGCTTCCGACGGCACTGACGGGGAGGCACGGGCGCTCAACGAGACGCTCGACATCGTCATCCTGGACATGATGCTGCCGGGCCGCAGCGGGGCCGAGATCCTCGCCACGCTGCGCGAGCGCAAACCCGAGCTGCCGGTCATCGTGCTGACCGCGCGCGGCGAGGTGCGCGACCGCATCGCCGGTCTCGATGCCGGAGCGGTCGACTACCTCGTCAAGCCGTTCGCGCTCGCCGAGCTCGTCGCTCGGGTGCGGGCACAGTTGCGTAGCTCGCGACGCGCACCGCCGACGGAGCTGCGCTGCGGCGACATCGAGGTGGACCTGATCTCCCGCGAGGTGAGCCGCGCCGGCGAGTCGGTGCGCCTGTCGGCCACCGAGTTCGATCTGCTCGTGTTCCTCATGCGCAATCGCCGGCGCGTCGTTTCGCGCGAGCAGATCCTGCGGGCCGTGTGGGGCTACGAGCACGACCCGGGCACGAACATCGTCGAGGTGTACATGGGCTACCTGCGGCGTAAGCTGCGCCAGGGTCGCGCCGCCGGCCCGATCGTCACCGTGCGCTCCGTCGGCTATCGGCTCGACGATGGGCCGTGAGCGGATAGGACGATGACGCTGTCGGCATGGCCGCGTCGCTGGCGGCGCCCCGCGAGCCTGCGATGGCGTCTGACCGCCTGGGTCGCGACGGTCATGCTCGCATCGGTGGCCGTCACCTATGTCGTCGTCTACCGCGATACCGGGCAGCAGCTGCGGGGGCAGATCGACCGCGATATCCGCAGCGACGCCGCTCAGCTGGCCCAATCGCTGAAGCTGTCCGGGGCTCGCACGCCCGCGCGGGTCACGGCGATCGCCTCGCGCTACCTGCAGGGGCAGCCCTACGACGCGACGGCGACGCTGCTCGTCGTCGGGGTGAGCGGCGGCGGGACGCTGAGCAACCACCCCGAGCTGCTTGGCTCGCAGGCGACCGACGATGGCGAGAGTCCGGCCGAACAGGCCCAGGAGAACCGGCTGGGTGCGGCGCTCCTCGTCCCGCGGCAGGGCTACTTCACGCTCCAGTTGCCCGACGTTGGCGACGTGCGTATGTATGCACAGGCGACGATCGTCGGCGGGCGCGTGCCGGTGCGGATCCTGGCCGGGGAGCCGCTCGTCGTCGTCACGCGGGCCGAGAGCGGGGTGGCGCGGGCGTTCCTGCTCGCCGGGATCTTCGTGCTCGCGCTCGCGCTGCTCGCCTCCTACTGGGCGGGCGCCCGTTTCTCGGCCCCGCTGCGGCGGATGGCCGCCGTCGCCGCACGCGTCGACGCCGGCGATCTGCATCCGCGGATGACCACCGATGCCGGGCGCCAGGACGAGATCCGCGTGCTCGCCGACTCGTTCAACCACATGCTCGATCGACTGGCCGACGCGTTTGCCGCTCAGCGCGAGTTCGTCGCCGACGCCTCGCACGAGCTGCGCACGCCGCTCACCGTGATTCGCGGCCAGCTCGAGGTGCTCGCCGCCACCGAGGACGTCTCACAGGACGAGGTCCGGCGTGTCGAGCGCCTCGTGCGCGCCGAGGTGGCGCGCATCGGGCGGCTCGTCGATGACCTCCTGTTGCTCGCGCAGTCCGAGCGGATGGACTTCCTGCTCATCGAGGCGATCGACCTGCGCGAGTTCGTGACCGAGCTCTGGGACGGCGTCAGTGCGACCGCCGATCGCCGGGTCGAGCTCGGGGAGGTCCCGAGCGGGCTCCTGCGGGCCGACCCCGATCGTCTCGCCCAGGCGCTGCGCAACCTCGCGCGCAACGCGGTCGAGCACACCGAGGCCGGCGAGGGGCTCGTGCGCCTTTCCGTGGAGCCCGTCGCCGGCCGGCGGATCCGCTTCGTGATCGAGGACGATGGGCCCGGCATTCCCGCCGAGGAGCGCGAGCGCGTGTTCGAGCGCTTCCATCGCACCGACATCGCTCGCAGCCGAGCGGCCGGCGGCGCCGGTCTCGGTCTCGCGATCGTCCGCGCGATCGCGCTGGCCCATGGCGGCGAGGTGGTGGCACGCGAGCGCGCGGGGGGCGGCGCCCGCTTCGAGCTCGAGCTACCAGGCTTCTCGCCGGCGGCGGTCCCACGAGCGGTGGCGAGCCCGGCCCGCGCACGCTAACCGCTCGACGGCCCCTATAGCCGGGCGGCGACGGCGACCGCGCCCGGGCGCGCGACCGTCACGCGCGTCCACCCATCCGGCGCGGGGCCCACCGTGCCCTGGCCGGCGGTGACGTGCCACAGCGGCGTATAGCGTACGCGCACGAGGAACGCGCCCGGGGCGTCGGCCCGCAGCGTGAAGTCGTCGTCGCCGAGGTCGGCCAGGCGGCCCGGTCCGCTCGCGAGCGGTTGCGCTCCCACGACGACATAGACGCGCCAATGGCGGCTCGTGAAGACCTCATGCAGGTAGGGCAGTCCTCCGCGGATGAGCTCTGCCTCCGCGCGGCTGGAGGGATCGAGCGATGCGTCGGAGAGGACGACATAGCGCACACCGGCATCGAGCAGCCAGCGGTCGTAGGCCGCCGCCGTGAGCACACCGCCGTAGAACAGGCCGTCGTAGCGCAGGTCGAGCTGGCGCTCCCAGCCGCGCGCGAGATCGAAGCGGCGCCCGAGCACGGTGGCATCCCAGTGCGAGCTCGTGAACGCGACCTCGATGCGCATCGGCTCGGTGCCCTGCGCGGCGGCGAGGAAGCGGGTGACGGGCTGGTAGTAGGACGCTGTCGTCGACGGATCAGCGGCGGATTGCACCGACTGCACGAGCGGTCCGTTGACCTGCCACAGCACGATCATCGTCGTGGCGGCGACGAGCACGACCCGCGCCGTGCGAGTCGACACCGTTGGCCGCCGAGCGGCGCCGGTGAGCCGACCGACCGCATTCGCGGCCCGCGTGAGCGCGACGCGGGCGTCCACGACGCCGACCGCGCCGACGAGCAGCGCTGGGCCGAGCAGCACACCGAGGCGGACCGCGTTGCTCCCCATCGGGGAGCGCACGAGGTAGGAGAGCGCGAGCAGCCCGAGATACAGCAGCGCCCCGGCGCGCAGCAGCCGCTCGCGGGCGGGCAGCAGGACGACGAGCACCACCGTGCTGGCGACCGGCGCCAGCAAAGAGCCGAGCGAGAACGGCTCATAGCCGCCGTCGGAGAACGGGATCGTCAGCGCGAGCGTCACGACCGCAGCCGGGGCGGCGAGGCTGACCGCGCGCGCGCGGGCGCGGTTGGTGAGCAGGTCTGCGGCGGCGGCCAGGGCGAGGAACAACGCGGCCACCGGGCTCGTCGCCCCGCAGCCGAGGGAGAGCAGCGCCGCCAGTGCGTAGTGCCGGCGCGAGACCGCCAGCACCGCGGCGACGGCGAATGTCACCCCGAGCGCGTACGTGAGCCGACCGATGTAGAGGTCCCCGATCGCGCCGAGCGCGAACAGCGCGGCGGCGATCGGCCCGCGCGCGCCGAAGTGATCGCGAGCGAGCCGCGCGAACATGGCGGTCGACAGCGACACGGCGATCGCCCCGACGGCTCGCAGGCCGACGAGTGCCCCGATCGCCGGGAACAGGGCGCTGTAGCCGAGCAGGTAGTGCCCGCCGTACCAGTTGTTGTCCCACAGCGCGAAGCCGTCAATCGAGAACAGCTGCGTCCGGTAGGTCTGTGCCGCGAGGTCGGGGCTGTGCGGGTACCACACGAGCCAGATCGTCACCAGCACGCCGAGCGTCAGGGCCGCCGGCGGGACTCGCGGCCACCGCCCTCGAGCGGCGGGCGGACTCGGTCCGAGCGCGCGAGGGCCGGCGGCGAGCGTCGGCGCGGCGGGCTGGGTGGGAGCGGCCAGGCTCATGGCGACGGCACCGACGCGGTTGCCGAGGCCAGGTCGGCGGGCGGAGCGGGCGCGAACGGCCCGCTCGCGTGAGCCAGCTCGCTGGGCGCGCGGGTCGCCGCCAGGCTGAGGATCGCGGCGCTCGCGTCGACCCGGTCGCCGACGGTCGTCGGCGACGCCGACGAGCGCCCGATCGCCGCCCGCAGCGCGTCGGCGAGCTCGCACGTGTCGCGGGCATGTGTGATCAGCCCGTGGCGAGCCATCTCCCGCACGTTGTAACGGACGTGACCGTACGCGAACCCGAAGGCCACGACCGGACAGCCGTGCGCGGCCGCCTCGAGGCAGGTCATGCCGCCCGTCGAATGGACGAGTACGTCGGCGGCACCGAGGAGCTCGGCCATGCCATCGGTGTAACCGAGGACGCGCACCCGCTCGTGGGGGGCGTACTGATGCCGCAGTCGAACACGCGCGAGCTCGTTGTCGCCGCAGACGACGATCACCTGGAGCCGCTCGACGGCGAGCGCCGCGTCGATTGCCCCCCGGAGGTCGCCGACCCCCCAGCCCCCACCGGAGATGAGCGCGAGCGGGTGATCGGGGCACAGGCGCAGCGCGGCGCGCCCCGCGCGGCGCTCGCGCGCTCGCCAGTGCGCCACCGATATCGGCGGCCGCGTGGCGGCCGCCGGCGCCCCCGCGGTGATCGCCGAGATCTCCGGCAGCGACTCCGGATAGCTCGCGAGGTGCAGGTCGACCGAGCGGTGCGCCCAGAAGTGCAGGCTCGCGAAGTCGGTGACGACGGCGCAGACCGGGGCGCGCACCTGCCCGCGTTCGCGCATCGTCCCGAGCGGGGCGGTGATGCCCGGGTAGGTCGAGACGATGACGTCGGGACGCTCGGCGGCGACGATCTCTCCGAGCGTTCCGCGCGACGTCAGATACAGCAGGCGCTGCGTGAGCCGGCGGCCGACGCTCCAGCGGACGA
The DNA here is from genome assembly GCA_963819075.1 of uncultured Solirubrobacterales bacterium. Classification (GTDB taxonomy): domain Bacteria; phylum Actinomycetota; class Thermoleophilia; order Solirubrobacterales; family Solirubrobacteraceae; genus CAVQBJ01. Next base: position 182,108 of record CAWFUP010000004.1, on the reverse strand, counting down.
CGAGCGCATACGAGCACGCGTACCCGCGGGGGCAGTGCATCAGCTGCCAGCGCGTGAAACGCTCGAGGAACGTCCGTAGCACCCCGCCCGACGCTCCGAGCCCGTTGCGCACCGTGACGTGGGCGTCGGGCGCGACGCGCTCGAGCTCCTCGCGCACGCCCTCGGCCGCGGCGTGGTGGCCGCGGCCGACGCCGGCGCTCAGGATCAGGACGCGGATCGGGCCGGCGTTCATCGGTTGCGCAGGATGCGAGGTGAACGTGAGCATTGGCTGAGAGTCGGCGGGCGCCGCGCCGCGGCGCAACGGGGAGGGTGCCGCAGCGGCATCGCGTCATCCTTGGAGGGTCGGCGTGACGACTGGGTGAAGGATTGCAGCAGCGCCAGCGATATCGATCACTCACCCGACCGACGCCACGCGCCCGCCCCGCCGCCGCCCGGGGGAATGGAGCGGGGCGACGCTGCCCTTTCACCCCATATGGACGATGCCCACCGAGGGCCGATACCGTTCACTGGCGGTCATGCGATACGACATCCCTTCCCGCGACAGGGCCATCTGAACGAGCCGCGGTCGTGGCGACGGCAACTCCCGACGAGCAGCCTGCGGCGGCGGCCGACGCGTCGCCCGCTGCGCGGTCGTCCGCGCCGGTGGCGACCGCCGCCGAAGGTCATCGCACGCACCGCGTCCTCGTCGGCGCGCTGTTCGCCGTCGGGCTGGTCACCGGCCTCATCGCCGTGTTCGCCATCTGGGTGAACCGCCAGGTGCTCGACACGAACAACTGGACGAACACGAGTGGCCAACTGGTCGCCGATCCGGCCATCGAGCAGGCGGTCGGCGCCTACCTGGTCGACGAGCTGTTCCGCACCGTGAACGTCGCGAACGAGATCCAGGGGTTCCTGCCCTCGGGCATCTCGGGCCTCGCCGGCCCGGCAGCGGCCGGGCTGCGTCAGGTCGCAGACCAGGTCGCGCCGGCGCTGCTGGCCCGGCCGGAAGTCCAGTCGGCCTGGGAGCAGGCCAATCGCGTCGCGCACGCCCAGTTCCTGCGGATCATCAACGGTGGTGGCTCGGTCGTGAAGACGAACAACGGCACGGTCAGCCTCGACCTGAACTCGATCATCATCCAGCTCGCCGCCGGCCTCGGCGTGCAGTCGCAGGTGGCCGCCGTCCAGTCCAAGCTACAGGGCAGCTCGGGAGCCTCGGTCCGCTCGGCCGCTCAGCAGAAGCTCGGCATCACGTTGCCGACCAACGTCGGGGACCTCGTCATCCTGCGGTCGAATCAGCTGAAGACGGCACAGGACATCGTCAGCGCGATCAAGGGACTGGCGGTCTGGCTCACCGTCCTCTCGATCGGCCTGTTCGTGCTCGCCGTGTGGCTGGCCCAGGGCTGGCGACGGGTCGCGCTGCGCACGACCGGCTGGTGCTTCATCGGCCTCGGCACGGTGCTCGTGTTCGCGCGCCGGGTGATCGGCAACCGCGTCGTCGACAGCCTCGTCGCCTCGCAGAGCGTGCGTCCGGCGGCGCATGATGCCTGGTTCATCGGCACGAGCCTGCTGTTCGACATCGCCGTGGCCCTGATCGCCTACGGGATCGTGATCGTGCTTGCGGCGTGGCTGGCCGGGAGCACGCGCGCGGCCGTCGTCGTGCGGCGTGCGCTCGCTCCGGAGCTGCGCGAGCGTCCGACGCAGGTCTACATCGGCGTCGGCTTCGTCTTCCTGTTGCTGCTCATCTGGGGTCCGACGGAGGCGTTCCGGCAGGTGACGACGATCATCGGCATGATCGTGCTGATCGTGGTCGGCGTGCAGGCGCTGCGCCGTCAGACCGCGGTCGAGTTCCCCGACGCGCAGCTCGGCGACGCCTCACATCACCTGCGGGCGTGGGTGGGCGCCCGTCGCCATCGTCGCCACCAGCCGTCCGGCGTCGGCCACGGCAATGGCCTCGGTGACGCCGACCGCATGACGCAGCTCGAGCGCGCTGCCGCGCTGCACGAGCGCGGCGTGCTCACCGACGCCGAGTTCGCCGCCCAGAAGGCGACGATCATGAACGGCTCCTGACGCCGCCCGGCGGACTACAGCGCCCGCGCGAGCGGACCGGCCTCGCCGAGGAGCCCGGCCGCCGTCGCGTTGGCGACGGCCTCCGATCGCGACGACGCGTCGAGCTTGCGGTAGACCGCGTGAGCCTGCGTCTTGACCGTGTTCGACGACACGTGCAGTCGCTTGGCGATCTCGCGAAGCGAGAGATGGGTCGGGAGGAAGCGCAGGATGCGCAGCTCGGCGGTCGTCAGTGAGGAGGTGCCGAGCGGACCACCGAACGCGGTTTCGGCTCGGTCGTCGATCCGGTCCCAGGCGTCGTTCAGCCAGCCCTCGAAGATGACGGCGCCCGGGGTGCGGCGAGCCATGCGCGAGGCCTCGGCCAGGAGCGTGGCGGCCGTGGCCACATCGGTCAGTCCGAGCGCGGCGCGCGCGAGCAGGATGCGCGTCTGCGCCCCGTACCAGGGAATGAAGTCGCCAAGTCGGGCCAGCAGATCGCTCGCTCGCCGCAGGCTCTCGTGCGCGTCGTCGACGCGCCCGGCATGGGCCTCCACGGCCGCCGCTACGGCGACCGACAGCGCGAGGGCCGGGCATTGGCCGAGTCCGTTGGCGTCGATCGTGCGGCCGGATGCGGCGCTCATCTCCTCGGCGTCCTCCCAATCCTCGGCGTCGATGGCGATCATCGCCGTGAGTGAGAGGCAGAGCGCGCCGACGAGCGGGGCCGCGACCTCGCTGCGATGGGCGCCCTCGAGGAGCCGGCCCCGCGCGGCGGCACGATCGCCGAGGAGGTAGTCCGCGTTGCCCGCGAGCAGGCAACAGACCCCGCGCCACGGGCTGTCGTCGGGCTCGAGCCCGTAGGCGCGTCGTGCCTCCGCGCCCATGTGTTCGACTCCGTCGCGCGCCGACACCGCGTCGACGATGGCGATGCCGGCGTGCAGTGACGGCGCCGCGACGGCCGCGCCTCCCCGGCGTACGGCTCCGGCGGACGCGAGCGACCAATGGTGAGCGAGGCCGATGTCGCCTCGCATCAGGTGGCTGTAGGCGGCGGTCAACGACAGCGGCGCGGATTGGCCGATCTGCTCCTCGGAGAAGGCGGCGAGCCAGCACGTCAGCGTCTCGTGCCCGCCACGCGTCACGTAGCGCAGGACATTCGCCCACAGCAGCTGCCCGGTGCGGGACACGTCGCGGCCCCGGACCGCATGCTCGATCGCGCCCTCGATGTCGCCTCGTTGCTCGTACCACGCGCTCGCCCGATCGTGCAGCGACGCCGCGAGCGCTGGGCTGGAGCGGTGCAGGTCGGCGTCGAGCATGTCCCGGAGGAGGACCGGCCACCGGCAGCCTTCCGCGTTCGGACCGAGCGCCACGAGCAGCTTGCGCGCGACGAGGCCGGCGAGCACGGCCGCGGAGTCATCTCGTCCGAGGACCGCGTCGCAGGCGAGGGCGCCGGGCTCGTCGATCACCGACGCGCGGGTCAGGAAGTGTCGCTCGTCACCTGACAAACCGCTGAGCAGCTCATCGCGCACGTATTCGGCGACGAGGGGATCGTCTCCGGTGTACCGCGCCGCGGCGGCCGCGGGATCCGGCGCGGCGCGCAGCGACAGGGCGGCGAGATAGAGGGCGACCGGCCAGCCCTCGGTGCGCTCGACAAGGCGCTCGACGACGCTGCGCTCGAGCGCCAGGCCGGCGCGGGTCAACAGCTTGGCGGACTCCGTGGCGGTCATCGCGAGGTCTTCGGCCTGCACCTCGACGAGCGCGCGCGAGGCGCGAAGACGCGCGACGGGCAGGGCCGAGGCGCCACGCGACGCGAGCGCGACCTGTACGCCTTCGGGCAGTTGCCGATGCAACGCGCCCACGACCCGAGCCAGCAGCCGGGGGCGAATATGGTGGACATCGTCGAGCACGAGCACGAAACTGGCCGCTCGATCACCGGTTCGCGTGGCCGGCGTGAGGCGCGCCGGCAAGCTCGCTGGTGGTGTCCCGTCCGCGGTCAGCGCGGCTGCGACAGCCGCGACCGATGACCGAGCCGCGCCGCTGTGGCGCACGGCGTCGACGATCGCGGTGGCCAGCGGGACCGGATCGTCGTCGTGCTCGTCGAGCGTGACCCATGCGAACGGTCGCTCGTCGCGGACCGCCCATTCGGCCAGGAGCGTCGTCTTTCCGTATCCCGCCGGTGCGGCGACGAGCGCCAGCCACGCGTCCTGCCGGGCGCTCAGCCGCTGCACGAGCGCCGGACGGCTGACGAGATCGGCCCCGAAGGTCGGGACCGAGTGCCGGCGCGGGCGCTCGGTGCCGGCAGTGCGCATGCGCCGCCGCGCGCCCGCCGCGGGCGTCGCCGCGCGGGCGACCGGCGATGCGGCGGCTAGCGACGCGCGGGCAGGCATGTCTCGAACGGGCAGCTGACAGCGCGCCGGGGGGCCATGACCACAGCTTTCTCGCCACACCCCGTCGGCCACAAGGAGGCAGACCAGCATGTTCGCGGGGGGCGTGCACTACCGCATGCGGAGCCCGCCCGCGGCCGCCATCGTCGCCGCTGAGGGCTGCGCCGGCATCACCCACATCAGGCGATGCCCCGCAACCCGTAGAATCGCCGCACGGTTCGGGTCTGGCCACGCGTGTGGTGCTGGCCTGCAGCTGCAGTGGTGCTGGCACCGTTGTCGCCTGCTCGGCTGCCGGTCAGCATCGTCGAGGCACCGACGACGGCGGCGCGCCGCCACGGACCGGCACGCCCGCGCGCGACCGAGAGGAGATCACCGTGGCAACCGACGCCGACGTTCGATCCGAAGCTCGCCCAGGAACCCACGGCTCCGACGGGCCGGCTGATGTGCTGGTGGTGTTCGGCATCACCGGCGACCTGGCGAAGGTCATGACGTTCAACTCGCTGTACCGCCTCGAGCGGCGGGGGTTGCTCGATTGCCCGATCGTCGGCGTCGCCGTCGATGACTGGTCGCTGGATGACCTTCGGGCCCACGCGCGCACGGCGATCGAGAACGCGGGCCAGGGGATCGACGAACAGGTCTTCGAACGCTTCGCCGATCGCCTCTCCTACGTGCAGGGGGACTTCGGTGACTCGGCCACATATTCACGGGTGGCCGACGCGATCCCGGAGGCGCACCGGCCGGTGTTCTACCTCGAGATCCCGCCGTTCCTGTTCCCCACGGTGATCAAGGGCCTGTCCGAGGCCGGACTGACCGCCGCCGCGCGCGTGGTCGTGGAGAAGCCGTTCGGCCACGACCACGCCTCGGCTCGCGCGCTCGCCGAGGACATCCACCAGTACATCGACGAGTCCCAGCTCTACCGCATCGACCACTACCTCGGCAAGATGGGCCTGGAGGAACTGCTGTACCTGCGGTTCGCGAACAGCACGCTCGAGCCGGTCTGGAATCGGCAGCACGTATCGAGCGTGCAGATCACGATGGCCGAGAGCTTCGGCGTCGAGGATCGCGGTCACTTCTACGATCGAGTCGGCGCGTTGCAGGACGTCGTTGTCAACCACCTCATGCAGCTCGTGGCGATGGCGGCGATGGAGGCTCCGGCCGGCGCGGACGCCAAGACGCTCAAGGACGCGAAGTACGCGCTGTTTCGCTCGATGTCTGACGCCGATCCGAGCCACTACGTGCGCGGACAGTACGACGGCTACCTCGACATCGACGGGGTGGCCTCGGGTTCGACGACCGAGACCTACGCCGCGCTGCGCCTGGAGATCGACAATTGGCGCTGGGCCGGCGTGCCGTTCTTCATCCGCACCGGCAAGCGCCTGCCGATCACGCAGACCGAGTTGCGCGTCGTGTTCCGCCGCCCGCCTCGGCTCGGCTTCCTCTCGCGCCCCGGCCACGTTCCCGAGGAGGCGCAGCTCATCGTCAAGCTCGACCCGACCACCGGCGTGCGCCTGCGCCTCGACGCGCTCCGCGCCGACCGGCCGGGCCCGCAGCCGATCACGATGGACGTGGAGTTCGCCGAGGAGGGCGGCGAGGGACCGACGCCCTACGAGGTGCTGTTGAAGGCGGCCATGGACGGGGACAGCACCCCGTTCACGCGCCAGGACAGCGTCGAGGAGACGTGGCGCATCATGGCGCCGCTGCTGGACGCGCCGCCACCGGTGCAGCCGTACGCGCCCGGCAGCTGGGGGCCCGAGGCGGCCGAGAGGCTCGTCTCGGGATCCGGTCGCTGGCACGCCCCGTGGGTGGCGTCATGAGCGCGACCAAGCCGAAGGCCGCCGCCCACAACGGGCGCGCCAAGCGCGAGCCCCAGCCGGCCGTCCAGAGCGCCGCGGCGCCGTCGCCGTTCCCGCCGATCGCCGACTACGCGTTTCTGTCGGACTGCCACACGGGAGCGCTGGTGGCGCCCGACGGCTCGATCGACTGGCTCTGCGTGCCCCGCTTCGATTCGCCGAGCGTGTTCGGAACGCTGCTCGATCGCGAGGGGGGCTACTTCCGCTTCGGTCCGTTCGGGACGACCGTGCCCACCGCCCGCCACTACGAGCCCGGCACGAACGTGTTGAGCACGGCGTGGTTCACCGATCGCGGCTGGGTCGTCGTGCGCGACGCGCTGGCGATGGGCCCGACGGTGGCCGAGGACGTGATCACGCCGCACACCCGGCCGCCGGTGGACGACGACGCCGAGCATCTGCTCGTGCGGACCATCATCTGCCTCGAGGGCGAGGTGGAGATCGAGCTGATCTGCTCGCCCGCGTTCGACTACGGTCGCACGCCGGGGGAGTGGGCGCTCGTCGGCAGCGACCGCCACGCGGCCGACGCCACGGGTGCCGGGCAGACGATCCGACTGGCCACCGACCTCAAGCTCGGCATCGAGGGCAGCCGGGCCCGCGCGCGACACTATCTGCGCGCCGGCGAGCGCGCGTACTGCGCTCTGTCCTGGGAGACCGACCTGGTCGTGCCCGCCGACGCCGACGACGCCACCGAGCGGCTCGACGCCACGGCGCGCTTCTGGCGCCGCTGGCTCGGGCAGGCGCGGCGGATCCCCGACCACCGCTGGCGCGACCCGATCCAGCGCTCCGCGCTGACTATCAAGGGGCTCACCTACATGCCCACGGGAGCGACCGTGGCGGCGCTCACCACGTCGCTGCCGGAGACGCCCGGGGGTGAGCGCAACTGGGACTACCGCTACACCTGGATGCGCGACACGACGTTCACGCTGCAGGCGCTGCATCCCCTCGGACTGGACTGGGAGGCCGACGAGTTCATGCAGTTCGTGGCCGACATCCAGCCCAACGAGGACGGCAGCCTGCAGATCATGTACGGCATCGACGGTCGCCGCGAGCTGACCGAGTCCTTCCGCGACGACCTCACCGGCTACGCCGGCGCGCGCCCGGTGCGGATCGGCAACGCCGCCTACAACCAGCGCCAGAACGACGTCTACGGCGCCGTCCTGGACTCGTTCCTGCTCCACACCCAGCACAGCGCCCGTCTGCCGCGCCGCCTGTGGCCGATCGTGCAGGCGCAGGCCGAGTGCGCGACCAAGGTGTGGCGTCAACCCGACCAGGGCATCTGGGAGGCCCGCGGCAAGCCGCAGCACTACGTCTCGTCCAAGCTGATGTGCTGGGTGGCCATGGACCGGGCGGCCCAGCTCGCCGCCATCCGCGGCGACAAGGAGCTCGAGCCGACGTGGCGTGCCACCGCAGAGGAGATCCGCGCGGACATCCTCGAGCACGGCGTGAGCGCGAAGGGCGTGCTGCGCCAGCACTACGACACCGACGCCCTCGACGCCTCGACGCTGCTCGCGGCGCAGTTCGGGTTCCTGCCCGGGCACGACGAGAGGATGCATCACACGGTGATGGCGATCGCCAGCGACCTGACCGAGAACGGGTTCGTTCTGCGCTACCGCACCGACGAGACCGACGACGGGTTGCACGGCAAGGAGGGCACGTTCCTCATCTGCTCGTTCTGGCTCGTGTCCGCACTCTCGATCGTCAACGAGCCGCAGCGGGCGAACGACCTGATGGAGCGCCTGTTGCGGGTGGCATCCCCCCTCGGCCTCTACGCCGAGGAGTTCGACGCCGACACCGACCGTCACCTCGGCAACTTCCCCCAGGCCTTCTCGCACCTCGCGCTCATCGAGGCGGCCACGCGCATCATCGTCGGGGAGCGTTTGGCCGAGGAGGGCTTCGGTCCACCCAAGGCGGAGAACCCCGCCGGCATCTGACGACAACGACAGGAGGCTGGGGCCGTGGCCCACTACGACGTCATCATCATCGGCACCGGCGCCGGCGGCGGGACGCTCGCCCGGCATCTCGCCCCCACGGGGAAGCGCATCCTGCTGCTCGAGCGGGGCGGGTGGCTGCCGCGCGAGCCACAGAACGTGATGGCCGAGGAGGTCTTCGTCCGCGGCCGCTACCAATCCGCGGACACGTGGCGCCACGCCGACGGCAAGGCCTTCGCGCCGCAGGTGCACTACTACGTTGGCGGCGCGACGAAGCTCTACGGAGCCGCGCTGTACCGCCTGCGCGCCGAGGACTTCCGCGAGCTTCGCCATCACGACGGCATCTCGCCGGCCTGGCCGATCTCCTACGACGAGATGGAGCCCTATTACACGCTGGCCGAGCAGCTCTATCAGGTGCACGGCGCGCGGGGCGAGGATCCGACGGAACCACCGTGCGGCGCGCCGTACCCGTTCCCGCCGGTATCGCATGAGCCGCGCATCCAGCAGCTCTCCGACGACCTCGCCCGGCTCGGGCACCATCCCTTCCATGCCCCGTGCGGCGTCATGCTCAACGAGAGCGACCGGCCCTACAGCACGTGCATGCGCTGTGAGGACTGCGACGGCTTCCCGTGCATCGTCCACGCCAAGTCAGACGCCGAGGTGCTCGGCGTGCGGCCGGCGCTCGAGCACGACAACGTGGAGCTATGGATCGACGCCGAGGCGGTGCGCCTCACGACCGACGACGCCGGATCGACCGTCACCGGCGTGGTCGTCGATCACGCGGGAAGCCAGGAGACGCTGACGGGGGACATCGTCGTCGTCAGCGCGGGCGCCGCCAACTCGGCCAAGCTCCTGCTGCGGTCCGCGAACGAGCGCCACCCCGACGGGCTGGCCAACGGCTCCGGTCAGGTCGGGCGCAACTACATGTTTCACAACAGCCAGGCGGTGCTCGCGCTCTCCAAGGAGGAGAACCCGACGATCTTCCAGAAGACGCTCGGCCTGAACGACTTCTACTTCTCGGGGCCGGACGCCGACTTTCCGCTCGGAAACATCCAGATGGTGGGCAAGTCCCAGGCCCCGATGTTCCGCGGCGAGAAGCCGGGCGAGACGAAGTTCGCGCCGAGCTGGTCACTCGTGGACGTCGCCACGCACGCCGTCGACTTCTGGCTGTCCACCGAAGACCTGCCACGCGCCGAGAATCGGGTCGCCGTCGACCGCGACGGCGTCATCACCATCGCCTATCAGGCGACCAACGACGAGCCCAAGCGCCGCCTGTTCGAGCAGCTGCGATCGATGCTCGGCGACCTCGGCATGCATGAGCATCACCTCCTGCCCCACCACGCCTACCTGAAGAACGAGATACCGGTGGCCGGCGTGGCCCACCAGGCCGGCACGTGTCGCTTCGGCGACGACCCGGGCACCTCGGTGCTCGACATCAACTGCAAGGCGCACGAGCTCGACAACCTGTACGTGGTCGACACGAGCTTCTTCCCGAGCATCGGCGCCGTCAATCCGGCGCTGACGGCGATGGCCAACGCCCTGCGGGTCGGCGACCACCTGCACGAGCGGCTCGGCGTCGCGGCCGCGGGCCAGGTGTCGGCAGGCGCCTGACGCCGGGACCGGCGATCACGCGGGGCCCGGCGACGCGGCGGTCGCGGCGCCCGCGCCCGCTGGCGTCGATGCGCCGCCGCCGATCTCCTGCGCGATGTCTTCGTCCGGCGGCTCGCCCCAGTCGATATGAGCGCCGCGCGAGCGCTGATCGAGCGTCTGCGCTCCGCCGCCGGTCTTCGAGAAGTAGTCCCAGCCCCAGTCGATGAACGCCTCCACACGGTTGCGGACACCGCTCATGAGCGCGGCGTGCACCCCGAGCCAGGCCGCGAAGGCGACCGGCCCGTGCAGCTCGTGGCGGTGCGGGCCGACCTCGGCCACGGCGGCGCCGCGCCCGATCATGGCCATGATCCCCTTGTCCTTGTAATGGAAGGGCTTGCGCGGCTTGCCGGCGAGCTCGGCGAGGATGTTCTCGGCGATGCACTGGCCGCTCTGGAGCGCCACCGAGCCCAGCTGTGGGAAGGCATGGCCGTCCGGACCCGGGATGTTGGCCATGTCGCCGGCCACGTACAGCCCCGGGAACCCGTCGACCGATAGGTCCGCCTCGACGTCGATGCGCCCGCCTCGCCCCGGGCGAAGCCCGCTGAGCGCCGCGAGCGGCGCGGCCATCAGGCCGCCGGCCCAGACGACGCAGCGCGTCTTGACCGTCGTCCCGTCGGAGAGCACGACGTGGTCCGGCGCCACCTCCTTGACTCCGGTTCCCAGGCGCAGCTGTACGCCGCGCTCCTGGAGCACCTTCGCCGCGTAGGCGTGAGCGCGATCGGAGAACCCGTTGAGCACGACGTGCCCCAGGTCGACGAGCTGGATGCGAGCCGCCTGCACCGACAGATCGTGGTACTCGGCGGTCATCGTCTCGTGGATCATGTCCGCGAGCGCCCCGGCCGTCTCGGTGCCGGTCGCGCCGGCCCCGACGACGACGAAGTTGAGCGCGCCCCGGTCGAGCAGCGCGGGGTCGTTATCGGCCGCCTCGAACACGGCGAGGATCCGCGAGCGCAGGCGCTCGGCGTCGGCGACCGAGTAGAGGGGGAACGCATGTGTCGCGGCGCCCGGAGTGTTGAAGAAGTTCGCCTGCGCGCCGGCCGCGAGCACCAGCACGTCGCCACGGAAGGTCGTGCCGTCGTCGGTGGTCACCGTCAACTCGGCCGGATCGACGGCCGTCACCTCCCCGAGCTTGACGTACACGTTGTCGTGGGCGTGCAGGCCCTTGCGCAGCGAGTAGGCGATGTCGGTGGCCGCCAGCTGCGCCGTGGCCACCTGGTAGAGCAGCGGCTGGAACTGGTGGTAGTTGTGCTGATCGATCAGCGTGACGCGGACGTTCTTCTCGCCGGCGAGCTTGCGGGTGCAGCCGAGCCCGGCGAACCCGCCACCGACGACGACGACGTGCGTGCGCGATCCGTCGTCGGCGGCGCCGCCGTTCGAGCGTTCGTCCACGCCGCCGGAGCGGTCCGCCGCGTCGGTCATGGGTCAGCCGGCATCGGCCGCCGGGCTCGCCGCGAGCGGAGCCGCCGCCACGGTTTCGCGCAACGCGGCCGCCTCGTCGGGGGAGAGCGGGTGGCGCACGACCTGCTCGTCGTCGCCTGCGAACGCGCGCTCCATCGCGTCGACGTCGTCGGCCTCGGCGAACAGGACGATCGCCGACGATCCCTCGGGGACCAACGCGTGAATCTCGTCGAACAGCTCGCCACTCCGCTCCGGCTCGCTGCGCCCGGCGCGCGCCCCGGCGGCCCCGCCGACGACGAGGCCGACCGCGAACGCGGCCGCTCCGAACGCGAACCCGATGATCGCGCCGGCGACGACTCCGATCTCGACATCGCGCTCGCCGATCGAGATGTCGTCGCCGATGTCGAGATAATGCCCGGCGAACGTGCCCCGGATCACGAGGCGCCCGTGCCGGTGGCTCTCGACGAATACGACCTTGCTCAGCCACGCGGCCTCGGGGTTCTGTGCATGCAGGCGGCCATAGGCCTGCTCGGCTCCACCGGTGTGGTCGAACGTGACGGTGGCAAGGTCGGTCGGCATCGTCGTGAGCCTCGCGCGGGGGCCGCGGTCGCGCATCACCCGCTCCGGGTGAACTGGCCGGGTATCTCCGTGCGCTCTCCCGGCTCGAGCACCCGCACCTGTACGCCGGGCGCGCAGCGGGCGGCCAGCGCGCGGAACTCGCGGGCCGGCTCGGCCGGGTCCTTCCCACGTCGCGTCCACTCGGGCAGGGCGAGCGTGCCCCAGTGGATCGGGATGACGATGCGCGGGGCGATGAGCGCGGCGGCGATCGCCGCGCGGGCCGGGTCGAGGTGACCGGATCCGACCGTGGGTCCCCATCCGGCGATCGGCAGCAGCGCGGCGTCGATCGTGCCGGCGAGCTCGATCATCTCGGGGAACAGGTCGGTATCGCCCGCGAAGTACACCGTCCGGGAGCCCCCGACGACGAAGCCGAGCGGGTCGGCCGCCGGCCCGAACGGGTGCCGCCGGCGGTCGTGCGCCGCACCGACGGCGGCGAGCCGTATGCCGTCGAACGTCGTCTCCTCGCCGACGCGCAGCTCGCGGACGTCCGCGAGCCCGCGCCGGCGCAGCCATTCGCCACCGGGATGCGGCGCGAACACCGGCAGCGCGGCGGCGACCTGGCGCAGCGAGGCCACGTCGGCGTGGTCGGCGTGCAGGTGCGAGAGCAGCACCGCGTGCACCGGTGCCGGGGTCAGCTCGCTGGCCGGTCGTCCGAGCCGGGTGAGCGGGCCGAGCCGGTCGCGCAGCACCGGGTCGGTCAGCAGCCGCACGCCGTCGATCTCGATCAGTGCGGTCGCGTGGCCGAGCCAGGTGACGGCGGGGTCCGGCATGCTCTGCATCGTCGCAGTCGCGGCGGGGCCGACGCCGGCCCCCCGGCCGTCTTGACCCCGATCGTCCGATCCGGGTGATGTCGGGCCCGGTCACATCGGCGAAGCTGCGCCAACCCCCGTGCGGGCCGCCGAGGCCGTAGGGTGGGGATCCACATGCCTGCACCTCGCCGAATGACGCGACGCTCGTCACGATCGCCGTACGTGGTGGGCCCATGAGCGACCCGGACGCGTCCGCTCGCGGCGCGATCCGCGAGACGAGGCCGGTCGCCTTCGGTGAGGATCCCCGGTGGACGCCGCAGCGGCCGCGCTTTCGTGCCTTCCACCTGCTGTGGACGTGGCTGGTGGCGGGCGCGTCGGTGTTCGGCGCGGGAGCGATCGTGCCCGGGATCCACGCCGGCACGTTCGGCGAGGCGCTCGTCGCGGCGGCGCTGATCGCGGTGCTCAACGCAATCCTGCCGCCGATCGTGGCCGCCCTGCGCCTGCCGTTCACGCTCGCGCTCGGGTTCGTGTTCGTGCTCCTCCTCGATGCGGCCATCCTGCTGCTCGTCTCGGCGGTCGACCCGCATGCCTTCAAGGTCGACGGCTTCGGCGACGCGCTGGCCGGCTCGCTCGTGATTGCCGCCGCGAGCGTGATCCTGTCCGCCGTGCTCGGCGTCGACGACGACGACATCTACACGCTGCGCGTGATCGAGCGAGTGAGCAGGCGCCAGGGTGGCCAGACGCGGACCGACGAGCCGGGAATCATCTTCCTGGAGATCGACGGGCTCGCCCTGCCCGTCCTCCGGCGCGCGATGCGCGACGGCAGTGCCCCGAACATGGCCCGCTGGGTGCAGGAGGGGTCACATCGGCTGGCCGAGTGGGAGCCGGATCTGAGCTCGCAGACCGGGGCCAGCCAGGCGGGCATCCTGCTCGGGTCAAACGAGGACATAACGGCGTTCCGCTGGGTGGAGAAGGAGACCGGGACGCTCATGACGTGCTCGTCGCCGAGCGACTGCGCGGAGATCGAGCAGCGCCACTCGACCGGCCGCGGGCTCCTCAGCGACGGCGGCGCCAGCCGCGGCAACCTGTTCTCCGGCGATGCCGAGGAGATGATCCTTACGGTGAGTCGGATGGAGGCCGAGAAGCGCGCGAACCCCGGCTACCGCGCATTCTTCGCCAACGGCTTCAACGTCACGCGCGAATTCGTCCTCTTCTTCTGGGAGGTCGTCCTCGAGTGGGTCGCCGCGTCGCAGCAGCGGCGCCGGGACGTGCGGCCACGGGGCGAGCGGGGCGGGCGCTATCCGTTCCTGCGCGCCGCCCTCTGCGTCGGCGTGCGCGACCTGATCGTCTTCGGCGTGCTCACCGACATGTTCCGGGGGCGACCGGCCGTATACGCGACCTTCTCGAGCTACGACGAGGTTGCCCACCACTCCGGGTTGGAGCGGGCCGACACGCTCGAGGCGCTGCGCAAGCTCGACCGCCAGTTCGGCCGCATCGCCGGGGCGCGCCGCTACGCGCCGCGCCCGTACGAGATCGCGGTGCTCTCCGATCACGGCCAGACGCAGGGCGCCACGTTCAAGCAGCGCCACGGGTACGGCCTCGATGCCCTCGTCGAGCGCTCGCTCGAAAGTGGGAGCGTCGCTGCGCTCGGCGACGGTGATGAGAACGCCGTGGCCGCCGGGCATGCCCTCGAGGAGGCCACCGGACGCACCGCGAAGAAGGCCAGTAACGACGTCAGCGACGAGCCGGTCGTCGTGCTCGGCTCGGGCAACCTCGGGCTCATCTACCTAATGAATGGCGACGAGCGCCGGCGCCTGACCGCCGAGGAGATCGACGCGCGCCACCCGCGTCTGCTCCGTGCGCTGCGCGAACATCCCCACATCGGCTTCCTGCTCGTGCGCTCGCGGGCCGACGGGGCCGTCGTGCTCGGACCCCGCGGCACGCGCTTCCTCGCCGACGATCGGATCGAGGGCGAGGACCCCCTCGCGCCTTTCCCGCCCCACGCTGCGGATCACCTGCGTCGCACCGACGGCTTCACCCACGTCGCCGACATCGTCGTCAACAGCTTCTACGACGAGGAGCTCGAGGAGGGGTGCGCCTTCGAGGAGCTCATCTCCTTCCACGGTGGGCTCGGCGGGCCGCAGACGCGTCCGTTCCTGCTCGCGCCCGCCTCCCTGCCGCTCCCGGCCGAGCCGATCATCGGCGCCGCGCACGTCCACCGCGTGCTCATGGGCTGGCGCGAGCTGCTGCGCGGCGCCGAGCGCTCCGACGCGTCTGGGCCATCAGCGCTGTCCGAAGCGCCCCGGGTGCCCGGGGCGGCTGCGCCGGTGGCCGAGACCGTGCTCTCCGACGGCGCGTAGCAGCGATGACTCGAGGAGCGTGGCCGGCGGTGCGCCGGCCACGCTCGAGCGATCGTCGAGCCTCGAGGCCGGTCAGCCGGCCAGCAGCCGCTGCTTCTGCTGTGCGAACTCCTCGTCGGTGAGCACGCCGGTCTCGTGCAACTGCCCGAGGTCCTTCAGCTGGGTGATGACGTCGGGAGCCAGCCCGCCAGCCGCCGGCGGCGCGGCCGGAGGGGGCGGCGCGTACGCCTGCTGGGGAGGCGGAGCCTGCTGCTGGGCGATCTGGTCGTCCTGCCAGGCCTCGTGCTGCTGGGAATTCGCGGCGTGCTTGCCGGCCATGTAGCCCGCGCCGCCGACGGCGGCGGCGCGGAGGAGGGGGCGGCGTCGAACCAGTGGCATCTCGACCCCCGCCTACTCGGCGCCGTCGGGCAGCGCGAGCCCGAGCGCGAGCATGATCTCCGGCGCCGCCGCGACGACGCGCGGGCCGCCGACCTGCGGCGCCACGGCGCGCAGGACGCCGAGGATGTCCTCGGGTGTGGCGCCCTCGTCGAGCGCGTTGGCGACCTGCCACATGTAGGACGCCGGCGGCGCTTCGATCGCAATGAGCGCGGCGATCTTCACGAGCGAGAACGTGCGGCCGTCGAGCCCCGTGCGCTCCATGTGGGCCTCGCGGATGCCGACGGCAGCCTCGAGGATGTCGACGTCGCCGGCCGAGATGCCGGCCAGCGCCTGCTCAGTATCGGGTGTGACTACCGCCACGTTGTGCCCCTTTCTGTCGCTGTCAGATCGCGTCGACTGTGCCGGATTCATCTCCGAACGGAGGGCATGATCGTCGCGTACGGCTGATCTGTATTGCAGCCTACGCTCGCCCGCGCCGCATCATCCCGTTTGGGTGACGATGGCGCCCGCGCCTGGGGCGCCGGTCAGCCGCGTCCCGGCGGCGGCCCCGGGTCTGACGGCGGCGGGCCGGGCGTCGGCGCCGGGCCGGGCGGTGGGCCCCCACCTCCCTGCCGGCGACCTGCGGCGTAGAAGGCGGCCATTCCGGCGGCCGCCGCGATGACGATCAGCACCCAAGCCCATGCCGGCGTACCGCCGCCCGAACTGCCCTGTGCCGTTGTGGTTGTCGTGCTTGTCGTGCTGGCGGCGCTCGGGTTTACGTTCACATTCACCGAGCCGGTCTGTGCGCTCGTGATGGTCTTGGTCTCGACCGAGGTGATCGTCCGCGTCTTCGTGATCGTCTCGGCGGGCTGGGTGACCGTCTTGGTGCTCACCGAGGGGGCGGGGGCCTGCGTCGTCGCGGTCGTGGCGATCTGCGCGGCCGCGGTCCCGGCACCGGTCGCGGCCAGGCTGAGGCCGAGCATCACCACCGCGCTGACGAGCGAGGCACGAGTGACGGGAGACGTCGGTTTCATGGGTGGTGCTTTCCTGACTCCACGGCCTAGTACCCCACCCCGGTCTTCACGCGTTTGCGGTCGAGCTCGTGCAGGCCACCCTTCTTCTCCAGCGTCGCGCACGCCTCGCCGAGGTCCTCGGCGAACGTGCTGGCCAGCGCGTGGCCGAGGGTCTCCTTGACGAGCGCGCGCAGGACCGTGACGTGCGTCGCGTCCGGCGGCAGCGTGTAGGCCGGCACCATCCAGCCGCGCTCGGCGGAGAGCTGCGACGCGATGTCGAACTCGTCGTAGGGGTGCTTGCCGTTCAGCTGGAAGGCGACGAGCGGAAGCTGCTCCTCGTCGTCGCCGATCAGGTTGAACTCGCCGATCGCGGCGATCTTCTCGGCCAGCTGCGCGGTGTTGTAGTGCATCGTCTGCATCCGGTAGCGGTAGCCCTCGTGGCCGAAGCGGACGAAGTTGTAGTACTGGGCGAGCACCATCGCGGCGCCGGTGGAGAAGTTCAGCGTGAACGTCGAGTCGGTCTTGCCGAGGTAGTTCTCGTAGAAGACGAGCTCCTCGGGGAGGTCGCTCGGCTCACGGAAGACGAGCCAGCCGATCCCCGGGTAGACGAGGCCGAACTTGTGGCCCGAGGCGTTGATCGAGCGCACCTGGGACAGGCGGAAGTCCCATTCGGTGTGCGGGAAGCAGAACGGCCACACGAACCCGCCGCTCGCGCCGTCGATGTGCAGCGGGACGTCGAGGCCCTTCTCCTCGGCCAGGCGAGCGAGGTAGTCGTTGATCCCGCGGATGTCATCGGAGTGCCCGGTGAACGTCGTGCCGAGCACGGCCGCCACGCCGATCGTGTTCTCGTCCACGTGCGGCTCGACGTCCTCGGCGTCGATCGTGTACTTGTGCGGCTTGAGCGGCACCGTGCGCGGCTCGACGTCGAAGTAGCGGCAGAACTTGTCCCACACGACGTGCACGTCGCGCCCGTACACGAGGTTCGGCTTGTCGACCGACTTCCCGGCCTTCTCGCGGCGCTGGCGCCACTTCCACTTCAGCGCCAGCGCGCCGAGCATGATCGCCTCCGAGGAGCCCTGGGTGCGGGTGCCCACCGTCGGCCCCGGGGCGTTGAAGAGGTCGGCCAGCATGCGAATGCAGCGCTGCTCGATCTCGGCCGTCTGCGGATACTCGGCGTGGTCGATGTAGTTGCGGTGCAGGTTCTGCGCGATGAGCTGGATCGCCTCCGGCTCCATCCAGGTCGTCACGAAGGTCGCCAGGTTGCGCTCCGGGATGCCGTCGAGCGTGAGCTGCTGCTCGAGCAGCCAGTACGCGTCCTCGGCCGACATGCCCTTCTCGGGCAAGGCTCCGTCGGGCGCGTCAGTGAGCAGGAAGCGGTTGCCATAGCGGCTGGCGTCGGCGAGCTCGTGCTCCAAGTGCATGACTGACCCTTCCTGTCGTGGACGCTCATCACCGCCGGACGCGCCAATCGCGGCGCACCCGGTCATGCTCTCAGGCTACGTTCCCCTGCTCACCGATGCATCCCCCCGATCGGGTGATCTAGCGCCGCCGCCTGGCCCGCAGCGGTACGATCGTGAGACTCACCTCAAGCGGGTGATGAACGGCTGGAGCTCACGCGGGAACGTTCGCGGCAGGCGTCATGGCACCTTTCATCTCGGCCTTCGTCCTGGGACTCGCGCCCGCCGCCCACCACGGCGTCGGCGTCGTGGCCTGGCTGGTTCCCGCCGTCTGGGTCGCGGGGGCCTCGGTGATCGGCACGATCGTGGCCCTGCGCTGGCGCGGTCGCGGCTCGGGCGAGTCGCCGCACGACGACGGCGAGGACGACGGCGGCAGCCGCCGCCCGCGCCCGACGCCGAGCCCGCCGAGCGGCCCGGTGTCCTGGCCGGACTTCGAGCGTGACTTCGCCGAATACTGCGCGCGCCAGAAGCGCGCGGCGCACCGCGACTGAGGGACGGCGCCCCGGGGGCCGCTCGGCCCCCGGGGGTACGCCGCGCCTGACCGCTCCCTCGTTACGCCGTGGCGACGAGCGGGCGCTCGTCGTTGTAGGTCTCGCCGCGCTCGGCCTTCTCGACGAGCGACGCCGGCGGCGTGAAGCGCTCGCCGTACGTCTCGGCCAGCTCGCGCGCCCGCGCCACGAACCCGGGCAGGCCGCCCTCGTAGCCGTTGATGTACTGCAGCACGCCGCCGGTCCAGCCCGGGTAGCCGATCCCGAAGATCGATCCGATGTTGGCGTCGGCGATCGACTCGATCACCTTCTCGTCGAGGCACTTGACCGACTCGATCGCCTCGATGAACAGCATCCGCTCCTTGAGGTCCTCGAACGGGGTCTCGAGGTTGGTCGGACCGAACGCGTCGTTCAGGCCGCTCCACAGTCCGGCGCGCTTGCCGTCGGCGTATTCGTAGAACCCCTTGCCCTCGAGCTTGCCGGGGCGATCGAACTCGTCGAGCATCCGTTCGATAACCCGCTCCGACGGATGCGAGTCCCAGCCGGTCCCGCTGGCCTGGGCGGCCTTCGCCGCGTCGCGGATCTTGCGCATCAGCTTTAGGTTGAGCTCGTCGGAGAGCTGCAGCACCGGGGCCGGGTAGCCGGCCTGCGATGAGGCCTGCTCGATCGACGGCGCTGGGACGCCCTCGGTCAGCATCGCGATGCCCTCGTTGATGAACGTCCCGATGACGCGGCTGGTGAAGAAGCCACGGCTGTCGTTGACCACGATCGGGGTCTTCTTGATTTGGCGAGCCAGATCGAGCGCGCGGTAGAGCGTCTCTTCGCTCGTCTGCTCGCCCTTGATGATCTCCAGCAGGGGCATCTTGTCCACCGGTGAGAAGAAGTGCAGCCCGATGAAATCGGTCGGCCGCGAGACGCCCTCGGCGAGGCCGGTGATCGGCAGCGTGCTCGTGTTGGAGCCGAGCAGCGCGTCGGGCGCCAGGTGCGCCTCGATCTCGGCGAACACCTGCGCCTTGACCGCCGGGTCCTCGAACACGGCCTCGATGACCAGGTCCGCACCGTCCGCGGCGGCGGGATCGGCGGTCGCCGTGATCCGGGCGAGCAGGGCGTCTCCCTTTTCCCCAGTCGTGCGGCCCTTGGCCAGCGCCTTCTCGACCAGGCTCTGCGAGTAGGCCTTGCCGCGGTCGGCCGCCTCCTGGGAGACGTCCTTGAGCACCACCTCGATGCCCGCCTTGGCGCACACGTAGGCGATCGCGGCGCCCATCATGCCGGCGCCGAGCACCACCACCTTCCTGGCCTGGAACGTTTCCAGCCCCTCCGGACGGTCGCGGTCGCCGCTGACTCGCTGGAGGTCGAAGAAGAACGCCTGGATCATGTTCTTGGCCACCTGGCCGGTGACGAGGTCGACGAAGTAGCGGCCCTCGATCTCGATCGCGCTGTCGAAGTCGACCTGGGCGCCCTCGACGGCGGCGGCCATGATGTGGTGCGGGGCCGGGTAGTTGGCGCCCTTGAGCTGCTTGCGCAGGTTGGCCGGGAACGCCGGCAGGTTCATGGCCAGGGCCGGCGTGGAGGGGGTGCCGCCGGGGATCTTGTAGCCCTTGACGTCCCACGGCTGGACGACTGGATCCCCGCCCGCCCTGGCGGCGATCCAGGCCTTCGCGGCCGGGATGAGCTCGTCGGGCGTGGCCGCGAGCTCGTCGATGAGGCCGATCTCGAGCGCCTTGGCCGGACGGTGGCGCGTGCCCTGCATGAGTACCTGCATGAGCGCGTTGACGATCCCGAGCTTACGCACGCTGCGCACGACGCCGCCGGCTCCCGGCAGCAGTCCGAGCTGCACCTCGGGCTGGCCGAGCTCGATCTTCGGGTCGTCGACGACGATCCGATGATGGGTGGCCAGCGCGATCTCCAGGCCGCCGCCGAGCGCCGCGCCGTTGATGGCCGCGACGACCGGCTTGCCGAGCGTCTCCAGTCGGCGCAGCTGGCCCTTGATCGTGCGCAGCCCGGCGAGGATCTCCTCGCTGTGCGCCTTGTCGGCGCGCCGTAGGTCGTTGAGGTCGCCGCCGGCGAAGAATGTCTTCTTGGCCGAGGTGATGATGACGCCGGTGATGTCGTCGCGCTCGGCCTCGAGGCGGTCGACGGTGGCGCCCATCGAGGCGACGTAAGCCTCGTTCATCGTGTTGGCCGACTGGTTGGGATCGTCGAGGGTGAGAACGACGATGCCATCGTCGCCGCGCTCCCACTGGATCGTGCTCTGCTCGCTCATCGTTGGGTGACTCCTGAGGGAAAGGGGTGGAGGAAGTTCGGGGGTGCCGGAGGCGGTCATGTGGCCGCTGGAGGCGGGGCCCCCGTTCGGATCTACAGGCGCTCGACGACAGTGGCGATTCCCATGCCACCGCCGACGCAAAGCGTGGCGAGCCCGTAGCGCCCGTCGCGCCGCTCGAGCTCGTCGATGAGCGTTCCGAGGATCATCCCGCCGGTCGCGCCGAGCGGGTGGCCCATCGCGATCGCCCCGCCGTTGACGTTGACCTTGTCCAGGTCGAGGCCCATGTCCTTGACGAACCGCAGCACGACGGCCGCGAAGGCCTCGTTGATCTCGACCAGGTCGAGGTCCTCGACGGTGAGGCCGGCTTTCTTGAGCGCCTTGCGGCTCGCCGGCGCCGGGCCGGTGAGCATGATCGTCGGGTCGGCTCCGGAGACGGCCGTGGCGAGGATGCGCGCGCGCGGCTTCAGACCGAGCTCGTCGCCCGTCTCGGCGTTGCCGATGGCCAGCAGCGAGGCGCCGTCGACGATGCCCGAGGAGTTGCCCGGCGTGTGGACGTGGTGGATCTTCTCGACCCAGTGGTACTTCTGCAGCGCGACGGCGTCGAAGCCGCCCATCTCGCCCATCGCCTCGAAGGAGGGCTTCAGGCCGCCGAGCGTCTCGACGGTCGTGCCCGGGCGGATGAACTCGTCGTTGTCGAGCACGACGTGCTCGTTGATGTCCTTGACCGGGACGACCGACTTGGCGAAGCGTCCCTCCTCGCGGGCGGCGGCCGCGCGCTCCTGCGAGCGGGCGGCGTAGGCGTCGACGTCCTCGCGGCTGAACTCCTCGATCGTGGCGATGAGGTCGGCGCTGATGCCCTGCGGCACGAAGGAGGTGTCGTACGCCGTCTCGGGGTCCATCGCCCAGGCGCCGCCGTCGGTGCCCATCGGCACGCGCGACATCGACTCGACGCCGCCGGCGAAGACGAGGTCCTCCCAGCCGGAGGCGACCTTCTGGGCGGCGATGTTGACGGCCTCCAGGCCGGAGGCGCAGAAACGGTTGAGCTGCACGCCGGCGACGGTGTCGGGCAGCCCGGCCTTGATCGCGGCGGTCTTGGCGATGTCGGCGCCCTGGTCGCCGACGGGGGTCACGCAGCCGAGCACGACGTCGTCGACGCGCGCCGGGTCGAGGGTTTCGTTGCGAACGAGCATCTCGTGCATCAGGCCGACGACGAGATCGACCGGCTTGGTCGTATGCAGCGACCCGTTGTGCTTGCCCTTGCCGCGCGGCGTGCGAATCGCGTCGAACACGAGCGCCTCAGTCGTAGCCATGCTCCTTGGACTCCTCTTCGTCGGTGTCGCCCCGGCGCGTCGATCGAGCCCGGGGAACAGGGGATTGGTCGATGTGGCGGCCGTTCCCGGCGCTGCGGAGCACCGTAGCTCGGGCCGCGATCGGACAGACTGTCCGACACAGTGTATCGAGGTGTGGACGCGCGTGCGCCCTCAGCCCGCCGAGGGCACCTCCTCGGCCGCCTCGGCGCGCGGGGGCTTCAGCTGCGGTGCCTGCGCGGCCGGTGGCAGGCCCGGCTCGGAGTGCGACGCCCGCAGCTCGTAGCCGGCGCGTGCGCCGCGGTCGGGGTCGAAGAGCACGCGGTCGGCCTTGATGGCCCGGGCCACACCCTCGGCGGCGCGTCGGGGTAGCAGGCCGGTCACCGCGTTCAGCGGCTTGACCGACTTGGGCACCCACACGTCGACGGTGCCGTGCTGAAGCGCCTCGACGATCGCGTCGGCGACCTCGGTCGGTTCGAGCGTCTTGACGCCGCGCGTCGTCGGCAGACCGCCACCGAGCTCGGTGGCGACGACCGACGGCATCACGTAGCTGAGGTCGATGTTCGCGCCCATCAGGCGCATCTCGCCGCGCACCGCTTCCGTCAGGCCGATGACCGCGTGCTTGCTCGCCGAGTAGGTCGCGCCGCCGGGCGTGCCGATCTTCCCGGCCTGGGAGGCGATGTTGACGATGTGCCCGTGGTTGCGCGGCAGCATCCGCGCCAACGCCAGCTTGGTGCCGAGGATGACCCCGTGGACGTTGATGTCGATGATCCGCCTCGCTGTGTCGTCGTCCTCGTCGACGAAGTGGCTGAGCGGCATGATCCCGGCGTTGTTGACGAGCACGTCGATCGGACCGAGGTGCTCCTCGACGCGGCCGAGGAACGTCTCGAAGGAGGCTCGGTCGGTGACATCGAGGTTCCCGCCCCAGGCGTTCGGGGCCGACAGCTCGCGCGCCGTCTGCTCGGCGAGCTCGCCGTCGATGTCGCCGATGGCGACCTTCATCCCGACGGCAAGCAGCGCGGCGGCGGTTGCGCGACCGATGCCGCGGGCGCCGCCGGTCACCACCGCCGTCTCACCAGCAAGAACACGAGCCTGTTTGGCCACCGCTCCTCCTCATGCTCGGGGTCACCGCTCCGACTCCGAGTGAGCCTGCGCCCGGGTGGGCTCGAGCCACGGACACGGTGTCTGACGCCGCGACTATACAGCTCTCGGGTCGGCGACTGGCCAGACGGCCAGTTCTCGGTCAGGCGGCGTGCATGGCGGCCCACATCGCCCGCGCCAAGCTCCCCGCGAGGTGCGCGTCCCCGCTGCCGTCGTCGGAGGCGATGTGCTCGGAGACGATTCGCTCGGCCCCCCACGCGATCAGCCGCGCCGTCACGTCGCAGTCGAGGTCGCGCGGCACGCGTCCGGCCCGGCGGTCGCGCTCGAGGCGCTCGCGCAGCACGTCGGCGAAGCGGTCGACGCGCTCGCGCCAGAACTCGGCCACCTCGCTGTCGTAGGCGGCGACCTCGGCGAGCGCGGCGAGCGTATCCGCGTGGCTGCGGTAGTGGCCGAGCATGCGCGCCGTCGTGCGGGTGAGCGCCTCCACGCCGCCGGCGTCGGCGCCCTTCACCCATTCCTCCGGTCGCGGGAACATGTCGCGGGTGGCCGACTCCGTCAGGCGCATGAGCAGCGCCGACTTGTCCGGGAAGTGCACGTAGAACGTCGAGCGGGCGATCTGGGCCTCGTCGGCGATGCGCTGGACGCCGAGCGATGTGAAGCTCTCGCCGTCGGCGAGCAGACGCTCGACCGCGTCGAACACGCGCTGTTCGACCGCCTCGCGACGGAGACGGCCCGAGCTCGTCCTACGGGTGACCGACGGCATGATCGCCAGGGTATCCGAGGGCTCGGGCGGCGCTGCCCGGCGGCTCGGGCTCGCCGGCGCTCGGCGAGCGGCTCAGCTGCGGGCGAGCACGAGGGTGAGCGTGCTGGCGCTGCCGACGCCCGTCCCGGCGCCGCGGGGGGTGAGGACGATCCGGTAGGTGCCGGGCGGCAAGAGGTGACCGTGCACGCGCGTCGGGAGGGCGATCCGGCCGCCGCCGGCCGGCAGGCCGCCGCGCACGGCGCTGGTCACGAACGCGAAGAGCGTGCAGCGGTTCGCCTTCTTGTGGGCGGCACCCTTCAGGCACGCGCCCCCGTGGCGGTGGCCCTTGGTGACCCGCTGGAGGACGAGCGTGACGCTGCCGGGGCCCGAGAGCGTGAAGGTGAGCGACCGGCCGTTGGCCGCGAGCTTGACGGCGCCGAGGTGGGGGGAGGGCGCGAGGGACGTGGGGTGCGATGACGGTGTCTGGCTGCCCGAGCCAGATCCGGCGGGGGTGGTCGGCTGGGATGGTGTCGAAGGGTTCGACGGCGTCGACGGTGGCGGGGGTGTCACGCCGGGCGGGTAGGTGACGACGACGCTGAGCGGGGAGTCGACGGTGACGGCGTCCGGCAACTGGTCGGCCGGGTTGACGTCGGCGGTGACCTCGAGCTCGAGCGTCATGCCATAGTCGTCGGGCTGGATCGTGTACTCGGGGCCCGTCGCTCCGGCGATCGGCGAGCAACCGCTGCCGTCCGGCTCGCACTGCATCCACTGGCGCGTCCAGTACGTCGCCGGGCTCGCCCAGGTGCCGACACCCCCGACGAGGGTGGAGCCGACATACGCCTTGCCGCGGAGCGTCGGCGGGCTCGTGACCATCGCCGGCAGCGGGATGATCGGGTTGGTCGCGCCGGAGACGAGAGGGGCGTTCTGGCCGAACTGGTTCTCGGCGCTGACCTCCACCTCGATCGTGCTGGCGTCGTCGACAGAGGTGAGCGTGTAGATCGAGTTCGTCGCGCCGGCGATGGGGGCGCAGTTGGCACCGTTGCCGTCGCACCGCAGCCACTGGTAGATGATGATGTTGCCCGCCGGGTTGAAGTACCAGCCTCCGTTGCCGCCTGCCTGTCCGGCCGGGGCCGCGAGCGTGTCGCCCTCGGTGGGCAGCGCGATGTCGCCCGACGGATCGCTGATCTCCGGCGCGTCCTGCTGGGTCGTGCCCGGTAGCGGACCCGGCGCCGCACCGACGGGGCCAGCTACGACCGAGCTCGCGGTGTAGGGAACCTTGGGGAAGCTCGGGAAGTCGTTGGAGGCGGTGACGACCTCGCGGATGTACTTGCCCTGGTCGCTCGGCGCCAGCGTGTAGACCTGATCGGTCGCTCCGCTGATGTCGCTGCAGCTGCCGGGCGAGGATGAGGTGCAGCGCTGCCACTGGTAGGAGTAGTCGATCGTCGGCGTGCCGGTCCAGTTCCCCTGCGTGCCGACGAGCTGGGTCCCGACGTCGAGCGAGAGGATTCCGGCGGCGAGCCAGCTCGGCAGGTCCTGCGGTGCCCCGTCGTTGGCCGGAGGCTGGAACGTGAGCGAGTAGCCACCGTCGTTCTGTGTGCCGGCGAGCAGCGTGCCGGGCACGTTCGTGAAGGTGGAGAGGCCCCAGATGATCGGGTTGCTGACGCTGAAGCCCGCGCTGGTGACGTTACGCCAGACCGGGGTTCCCGGCACCTGCACGGACTGGCCGACCGGCTTGACGAACACGTTCGACAGCGTGCCGATCCACAGCCCGTCGCTCGTGGCGACGTACAGGCGCGTCTGGGTCTGCCCGCTGAACTCCTGGATTGCGTGGATCGTCGGCGTCGAGCCGCCGCCGAACGGCTCGCTGCTTCCGTCGCCGTCGATCGACTGCCAGGTGGTGCCACCGTCGATCGATCGATAGAGGCCGTCGCTGCCGGTCTCGGCGTAATAGATGAGCGGGTTCCCGCTGTCCTGGACGATTCCGAGCGTGACCGCCGACTCGGGGATCCCGTCGCTGGACAGCGTCCACGTCGAGCCCGAGTCGGTCGAGCGGAAGATGCCGTCCGACGTGGCCGCCCAAACGAACGGACCGATGCTGGCGAAGCTCCACACCGTGAGCCCATCCTCGGGCATGCCGTTGTTGGGGGCCGGGGGCTGCCAGGTCTTGCCGTCGTCGGTGCTGCGGTACACGCCCTCCGAAACGGTGCCGGCGAGCATCGCGCCAGTCACTGAGATGACGGCCTGAACCGGGTTGTTCAGCTTCGTCGGGTTCTGCGGGTCGGTCTCGGCGCCCTGGGCGATCGGCGACCACGACCCGCCCGGGGAGATCGAATCGGGTGCCGACCATAGGTCGCCCGACGTGGCGGCGAAGATGTTGCCTCCCCCGGTGAACAGCTGATAGACGTCGAGCGAGTCGGAGTTCAGACCGCTCGAGTACTGCGACCATGTCAGCCCGTCGTTGACGCTCTTCCAAACACCGGCGCCCTCGGTGCCGGCGTAGATCGTCGTCGGCGGCGTCCCGGTCGCGAAGGTGCGCACCCAACTGGGGTTGCTGATCGACGGCCCGCCGTTATCGCTGAGCCCGATCAGCGGCGTCCATGTGCTGAGGCCCGCCTGCGCCGGAGTGGCGGCGACGGCGAGCGCTGCGGCCGTGAGTAGGGCGAGGAGGGCGCGACGGGCGATCGTGGAGGCGTTCGGTGACATGGCCTCGACCGTACGTCGGCCCCGACGGGTGGTCAATCAAACTGACACTAGGTCGGGACTCCCGCGACACCGGGTGCCTCGCGCTCACCCGGCCGGCCAGGCCACGACCGGTCCCCGCACGACGACTGACACCCGCCCTCCGGGCCGTTGCGCGACCTGGCCGGCCACGCGCACGACGACGACCGGCTGCGTCGTGGTCCCAAGCCGGACGCGCATCACGGCATCGTGCCCGTGGTACTCCAGTGCGACTACCTCGCCGGCGATCCCGTCATCGGCGGTGGGTGAGCAGAGCTCGACCTGCTCGGGCCGGATGAGGACCACCGCGTCGCCCGTGGCGCCCACTCCCCTCCCGTCATCGAGGGGGAGCTCACCGAGGTCGGTGCGCACGCTCGCTCCGGCGAGAACCCCGCGCACGAGGTTGGCCTCACCGAGGAATGCCGCGAGATCGGCATCGACCGGACGGCTGTAGAGCTCGCGCGGCGTTCCCTGCTGTCCGATGCCGCCGTCGCGGATGACGGCGACCTGGTCGGCGAGGGACAGAGCCTCCTCCTGGTCGTGGGTAACCAGGACGGCCGTCGTCCCTGCGGCTCGCACGAGCTCGCGCACGTCGGCGCGCACGCTCGCGCGCATCGACGCGTCGAGGGCCGAGAACGGCTCGTCGAGGAGCAGCAGTCGCGGGCGCACGGCGAGCGCGCGCGCGAGCGCCACGCGCTGCTGCTGCCCGCCCGAGAGCTCGTGGGGATAGCGGCCGCCGAGCGTGCCGATGCCGACGAGCTCGAGCAGCTCGCCGACGCGACCCGAGCGGATCTCCCCACGCGACAGGCCGAAGCCGACGTTGCGCCGGACGGTGAGGTGAGGGAAGAGGCTCCCCTCCTGCGGCACGTAGCCGATGTGACGCTCCTCCGGAGGGCGCCACGTGCCGGCCGCGTCCTCGGCGAGCTCGCCCCCGATGCGGATCGTGCCGCGGTCGGCGCGCTCGAAGCCCGCGATGACGCGCAGCAGCGTCGTCTTGCCGCTCCCCGAGGCGCCGAGAATCGCCGTGAACGATCCGGTGGGCACCAGCAAGGCGAGGTCGCGTAGCACGGCGCGGGAACCGAACGCCTTGTACAGGCCGCCGACCTCGAGCGTGTTCATACGGCGGCGCGCCTCCGCGTCGGCAGCCGATCGAACCAGCGTCCGAGCACCAGGCTCGGCACGGCGGCCACGAGCATCATCGCGCCGGCGTACGGCGCGGCCTGGCCATAGGACAGGTTCGTCTGGTAGGCCCAGAACTGCGTCGCGAGCGTCTGCACGCCGGTCGGGATCAACACGAGCGTGGCTGTCAGCTCGGTGACGGCCTCGAGGAACACCAGGCAGAACGCGGCGGCGAGTCCGGGCGCGACGAGCGGCAGCGTCACGCGCCACAGCACCGTCAGTGGCCGGCGCCCGAGCGCACGGCCCATCTCCTCGAGCGCCGGCGGCGCCTGAGCGACCGACGTTCGCACCGCCACGAGGGCGAGCGGAAAGAACATGATCGCGTAGCAGACGATGAGCATGGTGGCGCTCTGGTAGAGCAGCCCGGCCGCGTAGCGCTCGCTGAAGTATGTGAGCGCCAGCGCGATGACCAGGCCCGGCATCGCGAGCACGAGGTAGGTGCTGCGCTCCAAGACGATCGACGTCCGCCGGCGGTAGCGGACGGACAGGAGCGCGACGGGCAGCGCGGCGGCCGTCGCGAGCAGGCCGGCCATCCCGCCGTAGAACGCCGTGTGCAGCGCCGCCGAGCCGATCGACGCCGACGGGAGCGTGGAGTTCCCGCCTTGCAGGATCCAGTAGACGATCGCGCCGATCGGCACGCCGAGCGCGAGGCCAATGAGGGCGACGAACGCCGCGAGCGCGATCCAGCGCCCGGCGCCGAGGCGATGGCGGTCGGGCGGGCGGGCCGCGAGCGGCCCGGTGCGGCTCTCACGTCCACGTCCGCGCGAGGCGCCCTCGACAGCGAGCACGAGCAGGCTGAGCCCGACAAGCACGAGCGAGAGCGCGCACGCGGCCGGCGAGTTGAAGCTGTTCAGGAACTCCGTGTAGATCTCGGTCGTGAACGTCTGGAAGCCGAGGATCTCGAAGGCGCCGTATTCGGCCAGCATCACGAGGGCGACGAGCACGCACCCCCCGAGGATCGCCCCGCGCGCATTGCCGAGCGTCACCTGCCAGAACGTGCGCACACGCCCGAGCCCGAGGCTGCGAGCGACCTCCTCGAGCGCCGGGTCCGCGTTGCGCAGGCTCGCGGCCACCGGCAGGTAGACGAGCGGGTAGACGGCGAGCGTCATCACGAGCGTGGCGCCGGCGACGCCGCCGATCGAGGAGAACAGCGACTTCCAGCCGAAGCTCGTGACGAAGTCCGGGATGCCGATGGGGACGACGACGAGCACGGCCCACAGCCGCTGCGCGGGAAGGTCGGTGCGTTCAACGCACCAGGCCGCGAGTGTTCCGATGACGGCGGAGAGGACGGTGACGAGGACCGTGAGCGACACCGTGTTCCACAGCAGCGTGACGGTCAGGTGGCGGAACAGCAGCGGGTGCAGCGTCGACCAGCCATCCTGCGCGGCCTCGAGGAGCAGGAAGGCGAGCGGCAGTGCGAGCACGACCGCGACGAGCACTCCGGCGAGCAGCAGCAGCGGCGGTGTGTGCGCTCGGCGCGCCTGTACGCCGCCCGAGCCGGCGTCGTGGCCGTGCACCGGCGCGCTCGTCGGGGGCAGCGCCGCCGTGCTCACAGCAGCTGCGCCTGTCGCAGGAGGGCGAGGGCGGCCGACCCGTCCCCGAGGGCGGCGAGATCGATCGGGTCCGGCGCCAGCGCCGACAGCGGCGTCTGGCCCGGCCGGTACGAGACGCCCGAGGCGATCGGGTACTCGAAGCTGTCACTGTGGGCGATGATCGTCTGGCCCTCCTGGCTCACGAGGAAGGCGACGAAGCGCTCGGCGTCGGCGCGGTGCGCGCTCGAGGCGAGCACGCCGGCACCCGACACGTCCACGACGTAACCGGGGTCGTGCGGCGCGAGGAACGAAATCGCCGAGTGCACGTTGGCCACCCCGACCTGGGCGCGCTGGCGGTACCAGTAGTACTGGTTGATGATCGCGATCGCCGCGTCCCCGCGGTTGACCGCGTCGGTGAGCGACTCGTTGTCGGGATAGATGTGACCGCTCGCGTTCGCCTTGAGCGCCTGCAGCCAGCGCAGCGCGACCGCCGAACCGTACGCGCGGGCGACGGCGGTGACGATCGGCTGGAAGTCGGTCTCGTTGGGCGCCAGCGCGAGCTTGCCCGCAAAGCCGGGCTGCGCAAGCGCGAGCACCGAGCTCGGCAGCTGCGCCGGCGTGAGCAGGTGCGTGTTGTAGACGAGCACGCTGACGCGGGCCGACACCCCGACCCAGTCGCCGGCCGGCGAGTTGTAGCGCGCCGGCGTGGCCGCCAGCGTCGCCGCGGACAGCGGGGCGAGGAGGTGGCGTTCCTGGAGGTACTGCAGCGGCGGCGAGTTCTCGGTGTAGACGACGTCGGCGGGCGAGTTCGATCCCTCCGCATCGATCTGCGAGGCGAGCACGGCCTCGTCGTTGCTGCGCACGTTGACCTGGATGTGCGTGTCCTTCTCGAACTGGGCCACGAGGGCGGCCGTCGTCTGCACGTGCTGCCCGCTGTACACCGTGATCGACGGGCCGGAGGAGCCGCAGCCGGTCATCGCGATCGTCAGGAGGGCGGCGGTCACGAGGGCCGCGCCGCGGCGCAGAGCGGTGCCCATCGCGGCCCGCAGGCGCGCGTCGGTGAGCATCGCGCGGACTGTACCAGTCACAGTTAGGTGCCCCTAACACCGCGTGGTCGGTCAGGCGTGCGCCGGCGTCGCGCCCACCAGGCCGAGGTAGGTCAGCACCGCGTCGGCCTCCTCGGCCAACGCGTCGGTCGTCTGGCGAGGGAGGCGGGCGAACGGCTCGAGGGTGATCCGACCGTCCGTCAGGCGCCAGATGCCGACGGCGCGACCGTCGACGAGCGCGAACGGCCGGAACAGGCCGTTGTTCGTGACGATCCCTCGATGGGGGCCGACGATCTGCTCGCGCGAGGTCCAGCCGAGGAGCACCGGGTCGAAGGGGCCGAGCAGGCGGGGCGCCGGGACCCGGGCGGCCGGCCGCCGACCGCGTAGCTGGAGCAGCCCGTCCGGGCGCTCGCGAAGCTGCGAGGCGATCGCGGCCAGACCGGCGCGCGCATCGCCCAGCGGCAGTCCGGCCCAGCGCGCGAGGTCGCGAGCATCGGCCGGCGCGTGCCCGGCCAAGTAGCGCCGCGCGAGCTCGGCCAGCGCGCGGTCGCGGTCGACCGCGACCGGCGTACCGAGCCAGTCACGGACGAGAACGAACCCGTGCTCGCGTCCGATCATCGGTCCGCGCACCGCCAGGCCGAGCAGGCTGGCCCGCATGAGCACGTGCACGAGCGCCTGACCCTCGGTCGGCACGTCGGCGCTGGCCAGCCGCTGCGCGAGGATGGCCCGCGTCAGGGGTCCCTCGTCGGCAAGGGCGGACCGGATGACCGCTACGCCGCGCTCGGCCTGCGCGGCGCTCACGCCCTCCTGGCGCAGCCGCCGCGCGTTTGCTGTCATGAGCCTTGGAGCCGTCAGCGTTTGGAGCCACGGGTAGTCCTCGGAGCGCACGAGATGCAACGTCCCGCGGTTCAGCCAGGTGATGAGCAGTGAACGGTCGTCGCTGAGCGCGCGGTCGACGTCTTCGGAGCGGGTGCCGGGGCGGCTGCGGGCACGAATCGCGAGCCGAGCGCCGCGCGGGTCCTGACCCTGCACGGCGAGCAGGCGCTCGGTGACCGCGACGGGATCGCGTCCGGGAGGACCGGCGAGCAACTGCGCGGTGAGGCGCTCGGCGAGCATCGTGGTTTCGAGTATTGCGAGACGCGTGGTCGCCCGCCCCAACACACGCCGACCGGGGCCGGCGGGGACTGAAGGCCCCGCGGGCGCTGCCGAATACAACGGTGATGGCGGAACGCGGACCCGAGCGCACGCCTGCGACCGCTCGCGGCGCGCACTTCTCGTGCTCGCTCACCGCGGTGCTGCTCGCGCGCGTTCACGCGTTCGGCGGGGACGCGGCCGTGCAGCGCCTCCTCTCCGACTCGGGCGTGCGGCACGCTCCGGACTACCTGCTCGAGCTCGGCAACTGGGTGACCTATGACGAGGCCGTGGCCCTCTGGGAGGCCGGTGCCGCGATCACGATGGACCCGCAGTTCGCCCGCCGCCTCGGCGAGGATGCGGCGGAGCGTCTGAAGGCCTCGCCCGTCGCCGCGCTGCTGCGCTCGCTCGGCTCGCCGGAGGAGGTCTACCGCCAGATGGCCACGGCGGCCACGAAGTTCAGCGTCACCGCGCTCGGTGAGGCGCTCGAAGTCGGCCCGGGCTACGCCGAGATCCGCTTCACGCCGGCCGACGGCTTCCCGCGTAACGCCCATCACTGCGCCTGGACGTCCGGGCTGCTGACGCAGACGACGGTGCTGTTCGGCCTGCCACCGGCGATCGTCGAGCACGATCGCTGCGCGGCGCTCGGCGCGTCCGACTGCACCTACCGCGTTATCTGGGATGCCGCGTCGGCGGCCGAGGCGGCCGAGTCGCCGGCGCAGACCGCGGCGCTCAAGCAGCAGCTCGCGGCGATGACCGAGCGCCTGCAGAGCATGTTCGCCACGGCCTCGGACCTGATCGCCGCGGGCGACCTCGACGTGACGCTCGCCCAGATCACCGACCGGGCCGCGCTCGAGGTTCGCGCCCCGCGCTACCTGCTCGCGGTGCGCCCCACGGCGGGTGACGAGCCGCACATCCACCACCGCGGCTTTGACCCCGACGAGGCCTACGCCTACGCCGAGCGCATCCTCACCACCCCCTTGGACGATCTGCCGCGCTCGTGGCTCGTCGTGGCGGTGCAATCGCACCGCAGCGACTATGGCCGGCTACTGGCGATGTATGGCGACGGGCAGGGCTTCTTCGCCCAGGAACGCGAGCTGCTCGAGGTGTACGCGCGCTACGCGGCGACGGCACTCGACACTGCGACCGCGCTCGCCGAGGCGAAGCAGCGCCACGAGCAGGCGAGCGCCCTGCTCGAGCTGGCCCGTGCACTGGCCACGGCCGGCACGAGCGACGAGGTCGCCGCACGCCTCGTCGACGCAGTGCCGGCCGTCGTGGACTGCGACCGCGTCGGTGTCTACCTGTGGGACGAGGAGGCCGCCGAGCTCTACGGCCGGGCTGTGTATTGCAGCGACGGCGAGGACCTCGAGCCCGTGGACTGGAGCATCGCGCCCGAGGACGACGCGCTGCTGCGCGATTGGCTGAACCGGGAGCGGCTCGAGCCGCTGTTCGTCGACGGCGACCAAGGCCACGAGCCGCTGCGGACGTTCCTCGAGCACCTCGGAACAGTCGCCTCGATCGTCGTCCCGATCAGCTCCCGAGAGCACTTCCTCGGTGCGATCGCCGTATCGGTCAAGCAGGACCCGGCACGCCTGCGGACACATCCGGACCTGCTCGACCGCCTGTCGGGCATCGCCGCCCACGCGACGACTGCTCTGGAGAACGGGCGGCTCGTTGACCGCATCACGCATCAAGCCCGTCACGACGGCCTCACGGGGCTCGCCAACCGTGCCGAGCTCGCCGAGGCGCTCGCGCGCGCCACGACGGGGACACGTCAGCGCGACGCCCGCTTCGCGCTGTTCTACATCGACCTCGACGACTTCAAGCCGATCAACGACCAGCTCGGGCATCAGGTGGGCGACGAGCTGCTCTGCGCCGTTGGCGACCGGCTGCGTAGCTGCCTGCGCGAGGTCGATACGGTCGCCCGGATCGGCGGCGACGAGTTCGCCGTGCTCGTCACCGCGGTGGGCGACGGGTCCGAGTCCGATCAGGTGCTCGAGCGCCTGCGGGGTGCGTTCGTGGTTCCGTTCGACCTGCCCGATCACCGCGTGCGCGTCGGCGCGAGCATCGGCCGCGCCGTGTGGCCGAACGACGCCAACGACATCGACGCGCTCATTCGCCGCGCGGACGCCTCGATGTACGAGGTCAAGCGCGCCCATCACGCGGTCTCATCTCGCGGCCGCTGACCGCAGGCTGCCGTGATCGGCGGCGCCGGTCTGGCACCCTGTGGTCATGAAGATCCGCCGAGACGGCGTCCGCCGGTCTCCGGCGAAGCGGTCGTGGCGCCCCGGCCTCGGGGTACACGACATGGCGATCGACCTCGGCACCGCCAACACATTGGTGTATGTCGGCGGCGAGGGGATCGTCGTGTCCGAGCCCTCGGTCGTGGCCGCCGATACCGAGACCGGAGACGTGCACGCGGTGGGCGCGGAGGCCGAGCGCATGATCGGGCGGACGCCGGCGACGATCTCGGCGACGCGGCCGCTGCGCCACGGGGTGATCGCCGACTTCGACGTCACCGAGCAGATGCTGCGGTACTTCATCCGGCGCGTGCTCGATCGGCGCCGTGCTCGTCCCCGGCTGATCGTGTGCGCGCCGTCGGGCGTCACGGCAGTCGAGCAGCGCGCCGTCGAGGAGGCGGCGCTCGCAGCGGGCGCGCGCCAGGTGCAGCTCATCGAGGAGCCGATCGCCGCTGCGATCGGGGCGGAGCTCGCGATCGAGCAGCCGCTCGGGCGCATGGTCGTCGACGTCGGCGGCGGCACGAGCGAGGTGGCGGTGATCTCGCTCGGCGGGATCGTCCTCTCGCGCTCGGTCCGCGTCGGCGGCTATGAGATGGACGAGGCGATCGCGCACCACCTTCGCGCCGCCTACGAGCTCGCGATCGGCTCGCAGACGGCCGAGGCGATCAAGCTCGCGATCGGCTCGGCGACGCCCCTGCAGCCGGAGCGCACGATGAGCGTCCGCGGGCGGAACCTGCGCACGGGACTGCCGACGGCGATCGAGCTCTCGAGCGCCGAGGTGCGCGAGGCCCTCAGCTCGCCGCTCGCCGAGATCATGCTGATGATCACCGATGCGCTCGAGGAGACGCCGCCGGAGCTGGCCGGCGACATCGCCACCGAGGGGATCCTGATCGCCGGCGGCGGCGCGATGCTGCGCGGGTTCGCCGGGCTCGTCCACGAGACGACCGGCATGACCGTGACCACGGCCGATTCGCCGCTCACCTGTGTGGTGCTCGGCTCGGGGCTGGCGCTCGCCCACTACGACCAGCTCAGCTCGGGCCGGCACGCACCCCACTCCTGAGGCGTCGCCTCGGCCGCTGGGCGCGGTCATGCAAGGGTTGGCCTGCGCGCGACGGTCTCCGTTAATGACCGCGCAATGGCTGCTCATGCGATCGCGGCGCCGACGAACGTCTGGCTCGATGGCGACGACTGGAGCTGGCCCGGCTCGCGGCGGGAGGCGATCGATCTGAGTCCACCGTCGTGGGTGCCCACGACGCCGCTCAGGTCGGCGGTGCATCGCGAACCGGACCTGCCGGTCGGCCCGCTTGTCGCGGCCGCGGGGGTGACCGCCGCTGCGCCGGTCGTCCTGGCCCCGCGCGCAAGGCTCGCCCCGCCCCGCGCCCTGCCGGCTCCGCGCCGACGGCGACGCGCGAGCCGGCGGGTGGTCGGCCAGCGCCTCGCGGCGTGCGCCGCGCTGGCCGGCGTGTTCGTGGCGACGTTCGCGGTCTCCGGCGCACTGCGTGCCGGGCCCGTGGTGGATGTGGCCCAGCCGGGCGTCCCGACCGTCTCTCGCGGTGCGGTCGTCGCCGACGCGATGGCGTTGGCCGGGCGCGCCGGCGCCACGGCGACGCTTGGCGCCTCCTCGGCCGCGGTGCTCGCCGCGTCCGACCCGGTGATGCACGCCATCGCCCGCGATGCGAGCGGCGGGGGCCTGGCGCGGGTCAGCTACGTCTCGCGGGCGCTGCACCGGCCGGCGTCGTTCCTCGTGTACCTGCCTCCCGGCTATCGCGCGGCCTCGGCGCAGCGCCTGCCGGTGCTCTATCTGCTGCACGGCGACGACCAGCTCGCCAGCGCCTGGTTGCAGCTCGGGGTGACCGAGACGCTCGATGCGCTGATCAACCGGGGCGAGCTGCAGCCGCTGCTGGCCGTAATCCTCCAGGGTGCCTCCTGGACGGACAACTGGCGCAACAACGGGACGATGGGCTACGAGAGCTACGTCATCGAGGTGCAGCAGCTGGTGGACCGGATGCTGCCGACGGTTGCCGACCGCTCCGGCCGCGGCATCATCGGCTTCTCGATGGGCGGGTTCGGCGCGATGAACATCGCGCTCGGCCACCTCGACCGCTTCTCGGTGGCCGAGAGCTGGCTCGGCTTCTTCAACAACCTCGGCGGCGAGCTCGCGGCCGACGCCCCGCAGTTCGCCCGGCTCCCGCTGAGCGCCTTCGTGTACGGCGCGGCCTCGGACACGATCGCCGACCCGAGCGAGAACGCGCCCTTCGCCGCCGCGCTGCGCAGCGCCGGCGCGAACGCCGAGAGCGCCGTCTATGCCGGCGGTCACGATTTCGCGACGCTGCGCACGCACCTGCGGCACATGCTCCTGTTCGCCGGCCACGCCCTGTCGCCGAGCGCCTGACCGGCGGCAGTCCTCGCCGCCTTCGCCCCTTACCCCCGGCCGACCGTCACGAGCGCCGCGCTCGCCGGCGCCAGCGACAGGACGATCGCGCCGTGCGCGCTGCGCACGGCCGTGCGTCGCAGCGGCCCGAGGAGCTCGCCGGCGGCGTTCACGCCCCGCCCGCCGAGCCGCACGCCCGTCGTGGCGGCGAGCGATGGCGCCGTGAGGGTGACCACGCTCGCCCTCGTGTACGCACCGCCCACGACAAGGCGTACCGTGCGCGCCCGCCCGCCGGCATCGCTGTCCACGAGGACCACGCGCGCCGACCCGCGCCCCCCGAACGCCGCGGCCACGACGGACGCGGTCGGCGGTTGCACGGCGGTGGCCAGCGGCCGCTCGCCGGCCAGGCCACGCGTGAGCAGCAGCGCATACCACTCAGGTGCGGCCGCGAGGCGTCCGGCGGCGAGCGCCGCCGGGGTGCTTGCGCAAAGGGCGGAGTAGCCGGTGCAGCTCGCCGGAAGGTCGTGGAAGTTGACCCCCGTGATCCCGAGCTGCATCGCCTCGGTGATGAGCTGTACGGCCCACAGTGCGGACGCGAAGGTGTCGCTGACGCCGGCGCGCCCCCCGCAGGACACCGAGTTCGTCTCGTCGATGCGCAGCGGGAGGTGCGCCGCGCGGGCGATCGCCGCATCGTTGCGTAGCTGCGCGAGCTCTCGAGCCCGCGTCGCCGCGCTCAGCAGGCCATCGATCGATGGCGCCGGCACGGCGCTGCACACGAGCGGGTAGCGATGCGCGGTCAGCAGCGCCGGATGCACGGTGAGCGCCTCCGGCGGCCCCCAGGCGGCGAACGACGCGCCGGTCGTGTCAGGGCCGGCGAGCGCGAGCCCTGGAGCGGCGGCGGCGATCGCGCTGCGATAGGCCTCGATCTCGGGCGCGTACTGGGCGAACGTCCACGGCAGCGGGCGGAGCCCGTGACGCCCGTAGGCGTCGGGTTCGTTGCCGATCTCGAGCGCCATCAGGGAAGCGCCGAGGGCGCGCTGCGCGGCCGCGGCCTCAGCCGCCGCGGCCTGTGGATCGTCGTGGGCGAGACCGACGGTGAGCAGGACACGGGCGTCGCTCTCGCGGGCCAGCCTCGCGAGACCCTGCAGGTCGGCCGTCGAGATCGTCGCGCGCGCCCAGCCGGGCGCGGCCGCACCGGGATCGGCGAACGCGACGCTCGAGTCGGCCGTCACGCCACCGAGGCGCAGCACGCTCGAGCCGAGCGAGCGAAGGAGCAGCGGGAGGTCGCCCTCGCTGGCGAAGCGGGCCAGGTCGGGGATGCCCTGCGCCTCGAACGACAGCCCGAGGAAGCGCGCCGCAACCGGCGGACCGGCCCCGGTGGTCGCGAACGAGACGGTGAGCGCGCCGGGCGGCGCCGGCATGGTCCGGGCTGCCGGGCGCACCCCACCCGCCGCGCCCGGTGCCAGCATCGCGAGCGCACCGGCCACCGGGATGAGCGCCAGCGCACCGGCCACCACGGCGGTGAGCGGCCGGGACCGGCGCGTGGAAGATCGAGCGGTCGCCCTGAGCGGCATCGAGGAGGCATTGTGCCGTGCCGCGAGGACCGTCCGGCTCATGCCGGAAGGCGGATCGTTGCCCCTAGACTCAGCCCAATGGTCATGGTCGGCCAACACAAGCGCCTCGCCGAGCCGATGTCGCCGGGCCAGAAACGCGGTCTCGCCATCTCGCTCGCCGTGCTCGTGCTCGCCGTGGCCGGCGCGACGGTGCTCGCGATCGCGAGCCACGACTCGTTCGGCACGTCGCGCAACGGCTGCGTGTCCCTGACCGTCGCGAGCTCGCTCGGCGGTGCTGAGCTACACAAGTGCGGCAGCGCCGCCCGGGCGCTGTGCCAGGCGGCGCAGGCCGCAAACGACCCGCTCTCGCGCGAGCTCCGCCCGCAGTGCGTGCTCGCGGGCTACGGGCCACGGCAGCCGACCGGCTGACCGGGCGGAGACCAATCGCGCCATGGCGAACGGATCGACGATCGTTTCCCTCGGCCGCCGACGGCATCTCGACGTTCCGGGAACGCGCGCGTGAGCGCGCGCGCGACGCGCTCGCGCCCTCGCGACCGTCGCGGTTCGACCGTGACCCTCGCCGCCGTCGAGGCGGGGACGCTGCGCGTCGAGACCGACCGCCACCGTCCGACGGCCCGGCGACTGTTCGCCGGGCTGCTCGAGATGTCCTATGTCGACCTGGCCGACCCGACGCACCTCGAGTTCGAGTACATGCGTCGGATCGGCGACCTCATCGACCTCGC
Organism: uncultured Solirubrobacterales bacterium; assembly: GCA_963819075.1. Lineage (GTDB taxonomy): Bacteria > Actinomycetota > Thermoleophilia > Solirubrobacterales > Solirubrobacteraceae > CAVQBJ01. The sequence continues at coordinate 143,914 of CAWFUP010000004.1, read as the reverse complement.
GTGGCCGGCCGGTGAACCGCTCGAGGTGGTCCACCTCGGGGGCGCCGCGTGCACGCTCGCCCGCTACGTCGCCGCGATGCGGCCGCGCTCGCGATCGGACATCTACGAGCACGACGCACGCGTGCTCGAGATCGCGCGCTCGCAGCTCGGGCTGCGCCCGTCGCGTGCGCTGCGCGTGCGCCTCGGGGACGCGCGCGAGCTCCTCGAGCGCCGCGCCGCCTCCTCGGCAGACCTCGTCATCGGCGACGCGTTCAGCGGTACCGACGTGCCCGCGCACCTCCTCACGACCGAGTGCGCGCGCGAGGTCCGTCGCGTCCTGCGCGGCGGCGGCGTGTACGTGCTGAACGTCATCGATGCGGCCCCGTTGTCGATCGCCCGCCGGCAGATCGCCACGCTGCTCGACGTGTTCACCGAGGTCGCCGTGGTCGCGCCGCCGAAGCTGCTGCACGGCCGTGCCAGCGGCAACGTCGTTCTGCTCGCCGCCGATCGAACGCTGCCGGCCGCGGCGCTCGCCGAGCGGGCTGCCCGCGCCGCTCGGCCCGAGCAGCTGCTCGAGCGCGATGCCCTCGAGGTGTTCGCCACGCCGGCCCGTCCGCTGGGTGACGAGGAGCTGGGGCGGGGCGGAGCTGCGCACCGCCGCGGCCCCGGAGCCTGACCGACGCCGCCGCGGCCCGGAGGAGACGCTACGGGCCGCGCCGGTACAGTCTGTCGCCGTGCCGACACGCGCCCTCGTCCTGTCGTGGGAGTACCCGCCCGTCCCCAACTCGCTCGCGTAGGTGGTCGAGCGCGTGCTCACCGACGACCAGCTGCGCGACCGTCTCGTCACCGAGGCGTCCGAGCACGCCCTGCGCTTCGACTGGGGCGACGTCGCGGCACGTACCCGCGCGGTGTATCGGGAGATGATCGCGCCGCGTGCCCGCCAGCGGGCCTAGCGTGCACGGCCCCGAGATTGCGCGTCGCGCGCGGGAGGCGACGCTGCGCTGCGCCTATCGTGTCGCCTACCACCTCATCGGCGTGTACGGGCGCGTGCGCCGCCCGGCGGGCCGTGGCGTCAAGTGCGTGCTCGTCCACGACCAGTCGGTCGTGCTCGTGCGTCACACCTACGGTCCGCGCCACGTGTGGCACATCCCCGGCGGGGGCCTGCATCGCGGCGAGTCGGTCCTGGCCGCCGCGCAGCGCGAGATGCAGGAGGAGCTCGGCGTTGAGGACGTCGCGTATCACGGCCTCGGGCAGCTGCAGCTGTGGCTGCAGCACCGTCGCGTGTCGATCGAGTGCGTGCACGCCGAGCTGCCGGACGCCGCCCTGCGCGCCGACCCCGTAGAGATCGCCGAGGCCGCCCTCTTCGCGCGCGATGCGCTGCCGCCGACGAGCGGACCCGAGGTCGGCGTCCTCGTCGCCCGCGCCTTTGACCTCGTCGCGGTCCGCGAGCGTACCGGCGTGGGAGAATGACGATCCGCATAGACCACATGGAGGGAGAGGACGCGCCGATGCTCGAGGGGCTCATGCAGGACGACTTTCAGCTGACGCTGAACCACATCCGTCGTCGCCTGACGGTCGGCCACGGCGACGCAAAGGTCGTGACGCTCACCGCCGACGGTCCGGTCAGCACGACGTTCGCCGACACCTCCCGGCGTATCGATCGCCTCGCGCGCGTGCTCGAGCGCCTCGGCATCGAGCAGGGCGACCGCGTGGGCACGTTCGCCTGGAACAACCAACGCCACTTCGAGCTGTACTTCGCCGTGCCCTGCGTCGGCGCCGTCCTGCACACGCTCAACATCCGCCTGTTCGCCGAGCAGATCACCTACATCATCAATCACGCCCAGGACCGCGTCATCTTCATCGACGACAGCGTCGTGCCGGTCCTCGAGCCGCTCGCCCCGCAACTGCAGACGGTCCGTCACTTCGTCGTGATGGGCGACGGCGACGCCGGCAACCTGCCGAACGTCCTGCGCTACGAGGAGCTGCTGGCCGAGGCCAGCGACAGCCCCTACCCGTTCCCCGAACTGAGCGAGCGACAGGCGGCAGCGCTCTGCTACACGAGCGGCACGACGGGCAACCCGAAGGGCGTGCTCTACTCGCACCGCTCGATCAGCCTGCACTCCTCGGCCCAGCTGATGGCCGACGCCGTGGCGCTGTCCTCGCGCGAGCGGGCGCTCGCCGTCGTGCCGATGTTCCACGTCAACGCGTGGGGCCTGCCCTACGGCGCCGCGATGAGCGGGGCGGACCTCATCCTGCCCGACCGCTTCCTGCAGGCCGAGCCGCTCGCGCGCCTGATCGAGGCCGAGCGCCCGACGATCATGGCCTGCGTGCCGACGATCTTCGCCGACCTCTTGCGCTACGCCGAGACCCACGACGTCGACCTCTCCTCGCTGACCAACTGCGTGTGCGGTGGCTCGGCCGTCCCGCGCCAGCTGATGAAGGACTTCGAGGAGCGCCACGACGTGCGCATCTTCCAGGCCTGGGGGATGACCGAGACGAGCCCGATGTGCACCTTCTCGCGCCCGCCCGTCGACGTCGACGGCGACGAGCACTGGGACATCCGCGCGCGCCAGGGGCGCACGATGCCCTGGGTCGAGCTGCGCCTCGTCGGCGACGCCGGCGAGGAGGTCCCGTGGGACGGCTCGTCCACCGGAGAGATCGAGGTGCGCGGCCCGTGGATCGCGGCCCGCTATTTCGAGGATTCGACCGGCGACGACAAGTTCGACTCGGGCTGGCTGCGCACCGGCGACATCGCCGCCGTCGACGAGCGTGGGTTCGTGCAGATCACCGACCGCTCCAAGGACGTCATCAAGTCCGGCGGCGAATGGATCTCCTCGGTCGAGCTCGAGAACGAGATCATGGCCCATCCCGACGTCGTCGAGGCGGCCGTCATCGCCAAGCCCGACGAGCGCTGGGCCGAGCGGCCGCTGTGCTGCGTCGTCCTGCGCGAAGGCGCGGCGGTGACGCCCGAGGACCTGCTCGAGCACCTGCGCCCGCGCGTCGCGAAATGGTGGCTGCCCGACGAGTTCGCGTTCATCGAGACCGTGCCCAAGACGAGCGTCGGCAAGTTCGATAAGAAGGTCCTGCGCGCGCAGCTGAAGGAGGACGCGCTCCCGGGACGGGTGCGCCTCGGCGCCTCCGACGCCTCGGCCGAGGCCTCACCGGCGTAGGAGAGCGGGGAGCGGCACGCCTGAGCGGCGCGGCGTGGGCCGGCCGCTGCCGCGCTCAAGCGCGCACGAGCCGCTGCCGATACGAGCGATGAATCGATTCCCTGCGCGAGCGCAGGGAGGTTCCTCGAGCGACCGGCACGGCCATGCACCGTGGAGGACGCACCCGCATACCCACAGATGACATGGCCTTCCCACACACTGCACTCGATCAGACGCACACGCAGCCCCTGGTGACCTGCGTTGGCTGCGGGTTTGCCTGGTACGGGCGCACCGCCGCGCATGGGCTGTCGGTGATCGGGCATTGCAGCCGCTGTGGCGGTGCCCTGGAGTTCCACGACGCGGCCGACGGATCGCCTGCGGCGAGCGACGAACTGCCGGCTGAGGGCGAGCGGGGCGAGGATCTGCAGCCCTGGCAGGTCCTGGGCACGCCCACATCGTGGGCCGGCTGACCGCGGGCGCTAGCCGAACTCGATCACGCTGCGGATGCCGTCCTGAGCGTGCATCAGCTCGAAGGCGCGGTTGACGTCGGACAGCGCGATGCGGTGCGAGACGAACGCGCCGACGTCGATCTCGCCGGCCAGCGCTCGCTCGATGAGCATCGGGACGTCGTCGCGTCCCTTCCAGCCGCCGAAGGACGATCCGCAGACCCGCCGTCCCGTGATCAGGTAGCGCGGGATCACCTCGAGGACCTCGCCGCGTCCCGCGACGCCGGCGATCGTGCACAGCCCCCAGCCCATGCGGGCGGCCTCGACCGCTTGGCGCATCACGGCGACGTGGCCGGTCGCCTCGAACGTGTAGTCGGCCCCGAACCCGTCGGTCATCTCGAGGATCGCCGCGACGGCGTCGGCGCCGCCGGCGAGCGCGTCGGTGGCTCCCTGGCCACGGGCGAGCTCGCGCCGCGCGGGGGACAGGTCGACGCACACGATGCGCTCGGCGCCGCGCAGGCGGCAGCCGGCGATCGCACCGAGCCCGACCATGCCGGCGCCGAACACGACGCACGTGCTGCCCGCCCGTACGTCGGCGGTCCGCATGGCGGCCCCGAGGCCGGTCGAGAGTCCACACGCGAATAGGCAGGCGTGGTCGAGCGGGGCCTCGGGGTTGATCTTGGCGAGTGCGATCTGGGGCATCACCGTGTACTGCGCGAAGGTCGACGTCCCCATGAAGTGGCGCAGCGGCTCGCCGTCGCGACGCAGGCGCGTGGTCCCGTCGGGCAGGTAGCCGAGGTTCTGCTGCTCGCGGATGGCCAGGCAGAGGTTCGTGAGCGGGCTGCGGCAGTGCACGCAGGTGCCGCACTGAGGGGAGAAGAGGGTCACGACGTGATCGCCGCGCGCCACGAGCTCGACCCCCGGTCCGACGGCCTCGACGACACCGGCGCCCTCGTGCCCGAGCACGCACGGGGCATAGCCAGACGGGTCGGCACCCGACGCCGTGTAGAGATCGGTGTGGCACACCCCGCAGGCCACGAGCCGCACGAGCACCTCGCCGGGGCCGGGATCGGCGAGCTCGACCTCCTCGACGACGAGCGGCTCACCGAAGCGCTCGAGGACCGCCGCTTGCATACGCACGTCGCCACTCCCTCTTGTTGCTGTTACCCCGTGAGCGTGATCGTGCCGCTCACCGGCGCCTGTCCGGCCAGCGTGACGGTCATCGTCGTCCTCACCCCTGCGTGGCCACTCGCGCGCACGAGCCGGGCGCCGGCGGGCGAGAGGCGCAGCGCGACGTGAGCGACGGCGTGGGGCTTGCTCGTGAAGGCGCCGTGGCCGAGCGTCACCGCCCCGGTGGTGAGCACGAGCGTCCCCTTGCAGGGGGTGCCGCGTTGGGCACAGAAGAAGGCCACGCGGACGCGGCGGCCCTTCACGAGCTCGGTACGCGGCGTGATCACGACGCCCGGGGAACCGCCGGGCTGACCGGGCCCTGCGGGCGTGTGTGGGGCGCCGCCCCCTCCGCCCGAGCCGCCCCCGCCGGTGCCCGAGCCTGCGCCGGAGGGCGGGGCGCTCGCCGTGGATCCGCAGGCCGGGATCGAGTCGCTTCCGGTGCCGAGCGTCGTGCGGAGCAGCAGCTCGGCGCTCGCGTTATTGGCAAACCCGGCGCTGGCGCTGACGTTCATCGCCGAGAGCGCATCGCCGTTGTTCGTCCCGTCCGCGGCGATGTAGGAGCTCATCGTCGAGCCGCCGGCCGCGCCGATCACCTCGTACCCGACGCCGCTCGGGTAGAACTGCGGGTCGAAGCCGCCCTCGTCGTTGAAGTCGACGAAGTCGCCTGCACCCACGCACATGTTCGTCGGTTGATAGCTGGTGACGGTGCTCCCGGAGGCGAGGGTCCCCGTCGCGGTTGCCGTGCCGCAGATCGGCAGGTCGAACGGCTGGGAGGTGACGTCGACGGTGGCGCCGCCGGTCGGCAGCGGGGTCAGCGTCTGAAAGTGGAACTGCGTCAGCGGGGCCGGGCCGTTGGGGGCCGGCTGCGCGCAGCCTTCGACGGAGACGGATAGGGCCTGCCCGGCCGCGGGGGCGGCCGCCGTCCCGCTGGCCAGGGCGGTGTTCCACAGGGCGTCATCGGCACCGTCGTGGTTGACGTGGACGGGTGCCACCCCGGGGACGGGGATGTTCGTCCCCGTGTAGTTCAGGTTGTTCGCGGTGTCGCGCGACGCGGGCACCGACAGGGAGCTGCCGAACGTCATCGTCGCCGCGCCGGCGCTCGTCGGCGCGAGGGCGATCACCCCGCAGGCCAACAGTCCGCAGGCGCGGCCGCATCGCCGCCCGCGGCGTGCGCGGGCCGGCGATGGCGCGATCGCGGTCGCTCGCACGCGCCGCCGGTTCGGATGCTCCACGCGCGTATCGTAGATGGCCTCGATCCGGGTAGGCTGCGGGGCCTGTCATCGCCCATCGAACATCAGCCGCGATCGAGGCCCGACCCGGGGGTCGAGCGTGCGTTCGAGTCGCCCGATGGGCTGCGCATCGCCTACCGCGAATGGACCGGGTCGAGCGAGCTCCCGCCGGTCGTGCTGCACCACGGCTTCGCCGTCGACGCGCTCCTCAACTGGGTCTTCCCCGGCGTCGTCGCGGCGCTCGTCGCGGACGGGCGCCGTGTGTTGGCGCCCGACGCCCGCGGACACGGACGCTCGGAGGCTCCGCACGACCCGCAGCGCTACGGCGAGGCCACGATGGCCGCCGACCTGCGCGCCCTGCTCGACCTGATCGGCGCCGACGAGGTCGATCTCGTCGGCTACTCGATGGGGGCGATCGTCTCGCTGCTCGTGGCCACGCAGGATCGCCGCGTGCGCCGGCTGGCGATCGGCGGCGTCGGCGCCGGGGTGGTCGAGCTCGGCGGCGTGGATACGCGTGCCATAGCCTCGGAGGCCATCATCGCCGCACTGCGGGCCGAGGACCCGGCGACCGTCGACAACCCGAGGGCGCTCGCGTTCCGCCAGCTGGCCGACGCCACCGGAGCCGACCGGCTGGCGCTCGCCGCGCAGGCATCCCGCCGCCATCACGAGCCGATCGCCCTCGCGCGGATCACCGCTCCGACGCTCGTGCTGGCCGGCGACGCCGATCCGCTCGCGGTGCGCCCGGAGGTGCTCGCGGCGGCGATCGCGGGCGCGCGACTGGAGCGGCTGTCCGGCGATCACCTCGCGGCGGTCGGCGACTCTCGCTTCGCACCCCTCATCGTCGAGCATCTCGCTTGAGCCGGTTCGCCTCGCATCTGGCGTGTGACGGCACCGGCGCGCGAGCCGGTCGCGGGGCTGGCGCTCCCGGGTGCGCCCGGGCGGGTGTGCTACGTTGGCACCGCGGTCGGCGAGGTCGACCGCGAGGCAGCTCGCTTGGGTTCCCGCGTTCGTAGGCGGTTTCGGGTCAGCCATAGCCTCCCGAAACGTCCGCGGCCCTCCGGCCGCCGAACAGGAGTCCCACATGTCCACGCAGTCCTTCGCCGATCTCGGCGTATCCGGGGCCGTCGTCAGCGCGCTCTCGCGCGAAGGCGTCACGAGTCCCTTTGCCGTTCAGCGTCTCGTCATCGGCGACGTGCTTGCCGGGCGCGACGTCCTCGTCCGCTCGCCCACCGGGTCGGGTAAGACGCTTGCCTTCGCGGTGCCGCTCGTCGAGCTCATCGAGGCCAACGACCCACGCCCGTCGGCGCTCATCATCGCCCCGACCCGCGAGCTCGTGTCGCAGATCGCCGACGAGATGTACCCGATCGCCCACGCCCGCGCGCTCCGCGTCAGCACGGTCTACGGAGGCGTCGGTCTGCAGCGCCAGATGCGCGAGGCGCAGCGCTCGCACATTCTCGTGGCCACGCCGGGCCGGCTCGAGGACCTGCTCGAACGCCGCGCCTTCACCCTCGAAGACGTACGGCTGCTCGTGCTCGACGAGGCCGACCGGATGCTCGACATGGGCTTCCGCCCGGCCGTCGACCGCATCGTGCGCCAGTGCCCGTCCGAGCGCCAGACGCTCTTCTTCTCGGCCACGCTCGACGGTGAGACGGGGCGTCTCGCCGCCGCGTACACGACCGATCCGGTCAACCACGAGCACGCCCCCCCGGCGCCCCGCGGCGCGGCCGAGGTCACGCACCGCTTCCTCACCGTGGAGCATCACGCGCGCCTCGACGCGCTCGTCGAGCAACTGCGCGGCGCCGACGACCTCGCGCTCGTGTTCGTGCGCACCAAGCGCGGCGCCGATCGCCTGGCTAAGCGTCTCGGCGCGCTCGGCGTGAAGGCGGTGGCGATGCACGGCGACAAATCCCAGGGACAGCGCGAGCGCGCGCTCGCGCGCTTCGAGGCCGGCGAGGTCCGCACGCTCGTGGCCACCGACGTCGCCGCCCGCGGGATCGACGTCGACGGCATCTCGCACGTCATCAACTTCGACGCTCCCGAGGATCGTGACACCTACGTGCACCGCGTCGGGCGGACGGGGCGCGCCGGTCGTCCGGGCGCCGGGATCACCTTTGTCACGCCCGAGCAGCACCACGAGCTCGCGCGGATCGCCGACGAGCTCGGGCTCGAGCACGACCTGCCCTCGGCCCGTGGCGGGGCGCGACGCCACGCCACGTCCGGCTCACGCCCGGTACGCGAGGCGCGCCCGTCGGCGGCCGGTGCCCGGTCGCGCCGGCGCAGTCGCCGCGGCCGCTGAGGCCGCACGCCGGGTCGAGCGCCTGCTCGGACCTTTGTCCAGAACGTGCGAGGCCCGGCGCCGGAATGCCGAGAATCGGTCTATGAGCATCTCCGCCGTCGGGCTTGGCGCCAGCGTTCAGCCGCTGTTCGACGCCGCCTCGAACAACCTCGCGAGCTCGGCGTCGGGGTCCAGCGCCTCGGGCGCGGGCGTCGGCGAGCAGATCGCGGCGGCCCAGTACGGCTTCGATGGCCGCGTGCTCGCCCTGCAGGCGAACGCGGTCAGCGAGCTGTTCAGCGCTCTCGCGTAGCGGCGTTCGGCACGACCACGACCGGCAGCGGTGAATGCTGCAGCAGGGCGTGGGACGTCGACCCGAGCAGCGCCGATTCGACCTCACCGCGCCCGCGCGTGCCGGTGATGATCGCCTGCGCGCCGTGCGCCTCGGCGCGCTCGAGGATCGCCTTCCACACCGGTCCGTCAGAGCGGACCGCCTCGGCGCTGGCCTGCAGCCCGATCGAGCGCGCGTAGTCGGTCCCCGCCCCGGCATCGTCCTCGGCCTCGTGCTCGATCGCGTCGTCGAGCGCGGGGTAGTCGACCGTCGCCGAGCCGATCATCGCGGTCGTGGCCGAGGCGATCGCGAACTCCGCCGAGCGCCACGCTCGCACGATGACGAGCGGCCGGTCGGGAAAGAGCGCCGCCGCGGTGTCGATGAAGGCATGGGTGGTGTCGTTACCGGCGCTGCAGAGGATCACGGGTGCGGGGGTATCGGGCGGTGTCATGTCGTGCGCTCCTCGGGCGTGGGCGTGGACGGTGACGCCCGTCATAGCAGGCCGCCGGCCGGTCAGGGGGCGGTCGCGCCGGGAGCGACCGGCGTGAGGTGCTCGCGCAGCGCGGTGGTGTCGATGAAGAACGCTCGCGCGACGGCGACGATCATGCGCGCGAGGTCCTCGTGCTCCTCCGGACGCCAATCGCGCAGCAGATCGGCCAGTCGCTGCTCGCCGGTGGCGGTGAGGCGATGCAGCGCCGCTTCCCCGGCGGCGGTGACCTCGACGTGCGCGGGCGTCTCGGTGATGATGAACGACTGGCCGACGAGTTCATCGCGGGCCTTGACGAGCGCCGCGACGTCGACGTCGATCCGGCCGGCGAGCACCGGCAGGTCGGTGTCCCCGTCCTCGTGGTAGCGGGCGAGCAGCCAGCAGGCCGCCGGGCTGAGGTTCACGTCGGCGCGGGCGGCCACGCGGCGCACGATTTCGCGGGCGCCCTCGCGGCGGTCGAGCCGCCCGATCATGTTGATGATCTCGACGAGCGAGTCGGCCTGACGAGGGACGGCGAACGTGTCGCCCATGTCGTTCGTGGCGACGGTGTCGCGCAGCCGTAGCTCGGGGATCAACCAGGTGAGCAGGAAGGCGGCGATCGCGACGCCGGCGGCGACCAGGAACACCGAGTGCAGCGCGCTCGTGAACGCCTGCAGGTAGTGATCGCGCACCGGGGTCGGCAGGCGGTGGATGACCGTCGGGTTCACCCCGCTCGCGTGCACGCGAGCGGCGCCGGCGGCGCCGATGGTGCGCGTCAGCTCGGTGGTCAGGCGGCTCGCGAAGATCGAGCCGAGCACAGCCGTGCCGAGCGATCCGCCGATCGAACGGAAGAGCGTGGCGCCGGAGGTCGCCGCGCCGAGGTCGCGGTACTCGACGGCGTTCTGCACCGCGAGCACGAGCACCTGCATGACCATCCCGAGTCCGAGGCCGAGCACGAACATGAACAGCGACACGACGCCGCGCGTCGTCTGTATGCCCAGCCGCGTGAGCAGGACGAGGCCAAGCACCATCACGGCGGTCCCGGTGATCGGGAACCAGCGGTAGCGGCCGGTCCTCGTAATGATCTGACCCGAGGCGATCGAGGTGATGAGCAGGCCGCCCATGAGCGGCACGAGCTGTAACCCGGAGGCGGTCGGGCTGGAGCCCTTCACGACCTGCAGGAAGAGCGGCAGGTACACGACGGCGCCGAACAGGGCAAACCCGACGATCAGGCTGACGGCGCTGCAGACGATGAACACGCGGTTGAACAGCAGCCTCGGCGGCAGCACCGGCTCGCGGGCTCGACGCTCGACGGGCAGGAAGACCGACAGCAGCGCGAGCCCGGCGAGGCCGAGTCCGACGATGAGCGGCGACGTCCAGGTGTGCGTCGGTGACTCCAGCGAGGCGGCGAGCACGATCGCGCTGATGCCGGCGCCGAGCACGGTGATGCCGAGGTAGTCGATGTCGTGGTGCACGCGCTCGCGCGCCGACGGGAGCGCGGCGGCGAGCACGAAGAAGGCGACGATCCCGAACGGCAGGTTGACGTAGAAGATCCAGCGCCACGACAGGTTCGTCGTCAGGAAGCCGCCGAGCAGCGGTCCGGCGATCGAGGCCAGACCGAAGACGGCGCCGAACAGGCCCGAGTAGCGACCGCGCTCGCGCGGTGGCACGACGTCGCCGATCGCCGCCTGGGCGCTTACCATCAGCCCGCCGCCACCGAGACCCTGCAGCGCGCGGAAGCCGATCAGCTCATCGAGGTTCTGGCTGAGCCCACACAGCGCCGAGCCGACGAGGAAGATCGCCAGCGCGACCTGGAGCACGACCTTGCGGCCGTACATGTCGCCGAGCTTGCCGTACAGCGGGGTCACGACCGTCTGCGCGAGCAGGTAGGCGGTGACGACCCACGACAGGTGGTTCAGGCCGCCGAGGTCGCCGACGATCGTCGGGAGCGCCGTCGCGACGATGGTCTGATCGAGCGCGGCCAGGAACATCACGAGCAGCAGGCCCGCGAACACGATCCGCACGGTCGCGCGGTCGTACGTCGGCTCCTCGGGCACTCCCGGCACGGCGGTGGCGCTACTCACGGGTCGGGCCTCCTCGCGGTGCTCGGGGGCGCGCGGTTCGCGCGGTAGGCGAGCGCACCACCCCGTTATACGCCGCGCCGCGTCGCGGCACGAGCCCGGAGGCTGTCAGGCAATCGCGATGCTCGCCCGGCGAGCCCTCGCCGGCCGGCCGCCGGCGGCGCTGACGGCGTCGGGCCTCAGCGCTGCACGAAGCTGGCCGCGGACCGCTGGATGACCGTCCCGAGGGAGGTCCAGTCGCGCTGCGCCGTTGCGCCGATGAAGACGTCCGTCGCGTGGGCGCCGGAGACGAGGCAGGCCAGCTCGCGGTAGGCATGGCCGCCGACGCGCGAGCGATAGTCGTCGATCACGCACGCCGCGACGGCGTCGCGAAAGCGTAGATGGTGCGCGCTCGCGAGAGCGTGCACCCCGGTGTCGCCCTCCTCGCGGTTGCGCCCGAGGCGGAACGCCGGCCAGGTGCTCAGACGCTCGTCGCCCTGGCGAGGGGTCACGTTGAGGTAGCCGAGGTAGTCGCCCGCCGCGTCGCGCAGGGCGACGCTCACGGTGCCGCGGTCGCCGGGAACGTCCTTCCAGCTCGGCGGGTAGAAGAGCGTCGCGTCGCCGTCCGCCGTGCTCGCGTGCGCCCAGCCGGCCGGGGCCGCGGAGGGATGCGGCCAGGCCGGCGGCGTCGCGGCGGCGGCTCGGTGTGGAGCGGCGGCGCTCCTCGGCGCCACGGCGCCCAGGAGGGCTGCGGCGGCGGCAATGGCGGCCGCCGCAACCGTGGCGGCGCCCCACGCCGAGCGGCGCCTACAGGTTGCCGTCGCCATCGCTCGGGCCCCCATTGTTGTCGCCGTCGTGGTCGCCGCCGTTGCCCTGCGGGATGCCGGCGGCGGCGGCCGCCGCCGCGGGAGCGGGCGCCGTGGTCGCCGGGGCGGTCGACGTCGCCGGTGCGGAGCTCGTGCCATAGCTCGAGCCGCCGCAGGCGCTGACCGTGAGCGCCACGACGGCGCTCGTCAGCGTGAGCAGCCGCCACGATCGTGGGCGCCGCCGAGCGCCGTCGCGGGCCTGGCCGGGAGCCATCAGATGTTCCCGTCGCCGTCGCTCGGGCCGCCGTTGTTGTCGCTGTCGTGATCGCCGCCGTTGTGCTGCGGGATCGAGCTGGAGGCCTTGTGCTTCGGCGGAGCCTTATGCGTGACGTGATGCGAGGAGTGGCCGTGGCTGGCCGCGGCGGCCGGCAGCGCCGTCGCGCCGAGCACGAGCACGGAGGCGCCGGCGCAGACGATGATGCGGATTCGGTTCATGGCTAACGTCCTTCTCTGGAGGGAGACGTGGGTCTGGGCCGTCCGTGCCAGAGGCGGAACGCCGGCCGAGGTCAGGTCAATGCGACACCCACCGAGACGCGCCGCGGCGCCGATCCTTCCCGCCGGTGGACGAAGGGTCCACGGCGCAGGGCGCCGCCGAGCGCGGGCTTGCCGCTCGACGCCGCGTTGGATTGCACCTGCTGGCTAATGCACCCGCAGGCGGCGGATGGCGAGCGCGAGCAGAAGCGCGGCGAGGACGAGCACCGCGGCGACCGAACCCCACTCGCCGACGACGATCGGCCACGTTCGCGCGGTGCTGAAGACGACCCGCGTCGGGCCGCTCGGTTGCTTGTCGACGTGCAGGATGAGCTCGGAATAGGGGGTGCGTCCGACGAACGAACCACCGTGCACGGCCACCAGGTAGGGCCCGGAGACGACGTCGGTCGTAACTGTGCCGCTCGCCGGCGGCGTGAACGAGACCGCGTAGGCGGTCCGGGGCGAGCCCGTGACCGGGACCGGCAGCACGTTCGCGCCCTGCCCGTTGTAGACCGTCAGGCCCGGGATCGCCGGGATCGTGGCGTTGACGACGGGAAGCGAGACGTCCTGGTATCCGAGGTATGTCGACGTCCGCACCCAGTACTCCGGCGCGGTGCTGCCGCCCGGGAACACCGCGCTACGGCTCGGGAGGCTCGACGGCCCGCTCCACTCCTGGTTGATCGCCTGCGCCCCGTCGATCGCCGCGAACAGGATCGCGAGGAGCACGAGGGCCCGCGTGGCCCGTGGCCGCTGCGTGGTCAGGGCGATGAGCGCGACGGTCACCAGGGCGGCAATGCAGTAGCCGACGTAGGACAGCAGCCGGTAGGGAAACTGGATGGACCAGAACAGGTGCGGCACGACGTGCCACAGCGGGGGGACGAACAGGAGCGCGAGGAACGGCACGCTCGTTACGGCCAGCGCGATCGCGAGACGCCGCCACACGGGCGCGAGACCTCGCCAGGTGACAGCGAGCACGGTGAGCGACCACAGCAGTGCGAACACCGGCAGCTGCAGGTCGAACGTCGGTCCCCCGGGGTGCCAGGGATGGCGCACCGGATCGAACACCATCCACGGGGGGGTGCCGCCGGTGATCGCCGGCGGCTTGGTGAACGTGTGGCTGATCGTGACCTTCCCCTGGAAGGCGATGTCGGGGAGCAGGAACCACAGGTTGACGGCGACCGCGAGCACGGCGAGCAGCCCCACCGCGGCCACGCGGCGCAGCGACGGCAGCGCCGAACGTCCCACCGCGACGGCGACGCTTGCGGCGAGTAGGGCGAGGAACACCGTTCCGTACAGGAGCGTGATGTTGTGGCTACCGGACAGCAACACGACGCTGACGACGAAGGCGAGCGCCGGCCACGGGCGCACGGTCTCGTCTCGCAGCAGCGCGAGCGCGGACGCGATGACGAGCGGTATGGCCGACGTGGCCACCGTCTCCGGCCACGCTCCGCGGGCGTAGACGTCGGTCAGGTAATACGTCGACGTCACGTACACGACGGCCGAGCCCTGCGCGGCGATGCCCCGCAGCCCGGCCTGCCGTGCGAGCCACACGAAGCCGCCGTAGGCCATCGCCATGGCCAGCGCGAACGAGGCGATGTAGGCGGCGAGCGTGTGCCCGCCGGAGAGCACCGAACCGGCGGCCACGAGCGAATACAGCGTGCCGCCATAGAACGCATACCACGGCTCGAAGGCCCCGTAGCTGGACTGCAAGAACAGGCTCGGATGTCCGAGGCTCGAGATGTTGCGCGCCTGCATCTGGACCAGCCACAGGTGGTCGGGCCAGTCGTAGCCAAAGGTGCTGTTGGTCAGCACCATCGGTGCCATGAGCACAGCGATGACGAGGCCGCCGACGAGCAGCGGCCAGCGTGACCACCAGCCCGACGTGGCGCCGACGCGGGCATCCGCGGCCGCGATCTCGGCCGACGCGGTCACGTCACCCGCCTGGCCGGTCCCTGCCGCGCCCATCCCAGCAGACGTCGCCCCCGCATTCGCACGGCGGGCAGCCTAGCTGATGGCGGCGCCGCGCCCCCCTAGTTGCCGGACCCGCTGTAGCCGCCGCCGTCGCTGCTCCCGTTGCCGTCCCAGCCGCCGCCATCGCCCGCGGGCTGGGTGCCATCCGGGCTCGAGCCGGCGCCCGGGTTGCCCGTGCCCGGGGTGCTGCCAGGGCCGCCTGGCACACCGGGGGCACCTGGCGTGGCGGGGCCGCCCGGCGTACCGGTCGCCGGCGGAGCGCTTGCGGTCACTGTCAGCGTGCGTGCGAGGAGCGGGCCAGCGCTGGCGGCGCTCGTCGTGTAGATGACCTGAACCCCGTCACCGACCGCCAGCCCGTCGATGAGCCCGGGGAAGCTCGGTGAGAGCGTCAGAGTGGTGCCGTCGGGCGTCTGTACCGTGAAGGCGGACCCGTCGGCGGCGATCGACGTGACCGTGCCGGTGCTGGTGACGGCCCCGACCCAGGCGAGCGCGCTGACGAACAAGGTGCCCGAGCCGCCCGGGGAGTAGCTGACGGTCACCTTGTCGCCGAGGGCCGCGCCGTTGAGCACGGTCGGGTTGGCGTCGGCCTGGAAGGTGAGCGTGTGGCCGTAGCTCGTCCGATCCTTCAGCACGGAGGGGAGGACGTGATACTGCTTGAACGCGTGGCTGAAGGCGTCGGGAGCACCGTCGGACAGCCAGCCCGGTCCGCCCTTCGCCGACCCGCCGCCGCCTCCGTCGGAAGTGCCGAAGAAGCGTCCGTCGATGTTCATGAAGATGTGGACGCCGGGGTGGTCGTAGAGGGTCACCTCGACGGGCGACGTGCCGGGTCCCCGGGCGATCAGCTTCTCCGCCAACAGCTGGGTGATCACGCCCGCGTCGTTGGGCACCGGGCCGCCCGCGGGCCACAGGCCCGCGCCGGCCAGCACCGCGGCGACCGAGCCGGAGCAGTCAAAGCCGACCTGCCGCGCGGCCCGTCCCTTCGCGGCCGGAGCGGCGCTCGCGACCCCCGCCTCGGGGTGCCCGCCGCCCCACACGTAGGGATAGTCGCCCTGCGTGAGCGCGTTCGCGCCCGCCACCATCGCGTTGACGACGCCGGTCTGCCTGCCGGCGGTCTGGATCGTGACCCACGACCCGCCGATCGCGGTGATTGTCCCCGTGGCCTGGCCCGGCGCCTGAGGCGTCGCCGGTGCGGAGGCGCCGGCGACGGAGGGGGGAGCAGCGCACAAAGGAGCGCGCCGATGAGGGCAGCGACACGTCTCATGGCGAACCGAGGACTTCATCGGCCCTCCCTTCGGCGCAGCATGAGCGCGGCGAGCGTCAGCTGGACACCGAGTTGGCTGGACCGCGCGAAACCGAGCGCCGCCAACTCATTCGTCGGATCGGCGCGCTTCGGGTTGCGGTCAAACAGAGATGAGCCGCAGTGGGCCCGGGGCCCCCTGGGCTCGCGCGCGTCAGTTGCCCTCGAGCGCCCGCCGGAGCACATCGCGCAGCGTGCGCTGGTCGGCGGCCGACAGACGTCGCAACGACTCCGGCGCGGCGCTCATGCACCCGCGGATACGGTCACGCGCCGCCACCCCGAGAGGGGTGAGCACGACTTGTCGCACCCGTCGGTCGCGCTCGTAGGGCTTGCGCTCTACCAGGCCTCGCGCCTCGAGCCGGTCGACGATGCCGGTCACGTTGGAGTTGTCGCAGCGCAGGGTGGTGGCGAGCTCGTGCATGGGCATCGGCACGTCCGGATCCATTTGCATCAGCGCGCCCGCCTGCGCGGGATGGAGGTCCAGCTCGGTGGCGACGGAGAGGAAGTGCCGGCGCTCGGTCGTCACAAGCTGGTGCACGAGCGCCCACGCCTCGTCCGCGGCCGTCGCTCGCCGAGTCTTGACAGCTGCGGCCGCGGGCGTCATCTCGGTGAGGATAGCTGAGCGGCTCAATAGTTGACAACATCAAATATCGAGGTAGCCTACCGTCTCGTGTCCGTCCAGACGGCAGCGATCGAGGTCGAGCAGCTGGTACGCGAGTTCCGCAAGGGTCCGCGCGCGGTCGACGGCATCGATCTTGCCGTCGCCCCCGGTGAGATATACGGCTTCCTCGGCCCCAACGGCGCCGGCAAGTCGACCACCGTGCTCATGCTCACCACCCTCCTGCCGCCGACCGCGGGCCGGGCGACCGTCGGCGGCCACGACATCGTGCGTGAGGGCGCGCAGGTCCGAGCCTCGATCGGCGCGGCGCTACAGGAGGCGGCGTTGGACGCGATCCTCACCGGTCGCGAGCACCTGGCGCTGCAGGCGACCCTGCAGGGCATCCCCAAGGCTCAGCGGACGCGCCGGGCCGACGAGCTGCTCGAGCGGGTCGGCCTGACCGAGGCTGCCGATCGCCGGGTCGGCGGGTATTCGGGCGGCATGAAGCGGCGCCTGGACCTCGCGCTCGCGCTCGTGCACGACCCGCGCATCCTGTTCCTCGATGAGCCAACCACGGGGCTGGATCCGCAAAGCCGCACCGCGCTATGGGAAGAGGTGGCCCGGCTGGCCCACGACGAGGGCATGACCGTGTTCCTCACCACCCAGTACCTCGAGGAGGCCGACGCGCTCGCCGATCGCGTCGGCATCATCGACCGCGGCACGATCGTCGCCGAGGGCACGCCGGCCGAGCTGAAGGCGCAGATCGGCAGCCCGAGCGTCGAGATTGTCCCGGCCGATGTCACCCAACAGGAGACGCTCGCCGAGCGGCTGGGCGGATTCGGCGCGCTCATCCGCAACGGGCGCGGCAGCCTCACGGTGCAGCTGCCCGGAGGCGAGGCGCAGCTGGCCGCCGTCGTGCGCACGCTCGATCAGGCGGACCTGCACGTCGCCTCGCTGCATCTGCACCAGCCGACCCTGGACGACGTGTTCCTGGCCAAGACCGGGCGCAAGCTCGAAGGTGCAGCCGATGTCGACGACGCCGGCCCGGACGAGCCGGCGCCGGCGCGGCGGGGGCGCCGTGGTCGCTGAGCCCCCCACTGCGCCCGGCCTGTTCGAGCAGATCGCCGTGCTGGCGCGCCGATCGGTCAAGCGCTCCCTGCGTCAGGGAGCGCTGCTGCTGTTTCCGCTGCTGTTCCCGCTCATCCTGTTCGCGATCAACGGCAGTGCGCTCGGGGCGGCCCGCAAGATCCCCGGCTTTCCGCCGGTGAGCTACCGAGACTTCGCGCTGGCGGTCACCTTCATGCAGGGCGCGCTGTTCGTGTCCGTGACCGCGGGCACCGATCTGGCCCGGGACATCGAATCGGGCTTCCTCAACCGGCTCGCGCTGACGCCGATCCGCGGCGCCGCGCTGATCGCCGGCCAGCTGGGCGGACCGGTGGTGGTCGCCTGCGTGCAGTCGACCTGCTACCTGCTCATCGGCGTGGCGAGCGGGGTGGGCGTGGTCAGCGGCGTCGGCGGGGCGTTCGTGCTGCTGGTGCTCTCGATCCTCATCGCCTTCGCGTTCGCCGGTCTGGGCACGTTGATCGCGCTCCGGTTCGGCAGCGGCGAGGCGGTCCAGGCCGTCTTTCCGCTGCTGTTCGTGACGGTGTTCCTCAGCTCGTCGAGCCTGCCGCGCAACCTCATCCAGGTGCAGTGGTTTCGCGAGGTGGCGACCTACAACCCGGTCTCCTACCTGATCGAGGGGATGCGCAGCCTGATCATCACCGGCTGGGACGGCCGTGCGCTGGCGCTCGGGTTCGGCTTCGCGCTGCTGCTGGCGGTCATCAGCCTCGGACTGTCCGGTGCAGCGATGAAGAACCGGCTGGTGCGCACGTGAGGCGCTTCGGCTTCGTCGCTCGCGCGGTCGCGTGGCGCTCGCTGCACAACACGTTCGTCAGCCCGGCCATCCTTCTGCCGTCGATCATCTTCCCGCTGTTCTTCCTGGCCGCGTTCGCCGGAGGCCTGTCGAAGATCGCGCAGGTGCCGAACTTCCACTACGGCCCGGGATACACCGCGTTTCAGTTCGTCTTCGTGTTCCTGCAGTCGGCGGCGTTCGGTGGGGTGTTCACCGGCTTCGCGATCGCGCGCGACTTCGATTCCGGCTTCGCGCGGCGGCTGCTGCTGAGCGCACCGCGGCGCAGCGGGATCATCGCCGGCTACGCGATCGGCGCGCTCGGTCGCTGGGTCGTTACCGGCACAGTGGTGACGCTGGCGGCGCTCGTGGCCGGCATGCGGGTGGACGGGGGCGGGCTGGACCTCGGCGGCCTAGTGGCGCTCGGGGTGTGCATGAACCTCGTCTGCGCCCTGTGGGGCTGTGGCGTGGCGATGTTCCTGCGGACCGAGCAGGCGGGCGCGCTCATCCAGATGCCGGTGTTCGTGGCCCTGTTCCTCGCTCCCGTGTACGTGCCGCTCGCGCTCCTGAGCGGCTGGATCCACACCGCGGCGAAGTACAACCCGGCCTCGGTGGCGCTCGAGGCCTCGCGCGGCCTGCTCGCCGGTTCGCCCACCAATGTCGCGCTCGCGTTCGGGCTGCTCGCGGGCGGCATCGCGCTGATGACGGTATGGGCGCGCCGCGGGCTCGCGTCGGCCGAGCGCGCTGGCTGATCCGGTTGATCGCCCGGATGAGGAGTGCCCCCCTCACGAGCACACGGCCGAGTCCAATCGGGCCCGGCGCGGGCGGATCTCTGAAACGAGAAAGGACGCGCTCAGCAGGACCTTTCGCTTATGCGGACGGAAGGGTCCGATTCACCCGATCGTGATCGTCTCGCGTTGCTGGGTTCTTCCCCGGGTGAGCTTCAGGGCGTAACGCCCTGCGCGGATGGTGCGCAGCGGGGTCAGCACGAGCGTCGTCCGTTTGCCCGTGCTGCTCGCCGACCCCGTGGCGTAGACAAGGTTGCCCCGCGCGAGCGATGCCACGATCGACGGCCGGGCACTGGTGAGCTTGACGGGCGAGTGCGTCAGCCGCGTGGTGCAGCGCTGGACCGTCTGCTTGTGTCTGCCACGGCCGGTTTTCACCGGCTTGCAGCTGACGAGTTCGATCTGGCCGGCCGGGCCGGTCGGTCCCGTCGCGCCGTTCGTGCCGTTGGTGCCGTTGGTGCCGGCGGTGCCATTGGTGCCGGCGGTTCCGTTCGTCCCGTTCGGGCCGTTGACGCCCGCTGGGCCCTGTGGCAGCGATCCGCCGGTGCCCTTCAGCGAGATCGAGAGGGTCGCCGCGGGGTCGTTGCTGGGTAGCGTGAGGGTGGCCGTCCGTCCATTGTCGACGCTTGTCGTGGTGGGGCCGAAGCGAACGTCGATGGTGCACGTGTCGCCGGGCCAGAGGGTCGTCCCAGAGCACGTGTCGGTGGTGATCAGGAAGTCGTCGGTGTCGCCAGCTGACACCTGCGCGTGCCCGATCTGAAGCAGGCCGTCACCGGAATCCGTGATGGTGAGCGTTTGCGGCGTGCTGTAGGTGTCGAGTGGTTGGCTGGCGAAGTCCAAGCCTGCGGGGTTGGGTGTCGCCGTTCCGGCTGGCCCATCGTCGACCGCGACCCCAATAACGGTGTTGGAGGTCGAGATGAAGTCCCGGTTGGGGGTGCCGCTTCCGTCGAGGTTCGCCCGGCCGATCTCGTCCCCGGTCAAGTTCGCCCAGTAGATGTATTGGCCGTCGAGCGCCACTCCCCGGCCGTTGCCCGTTCCGGTGACGATGAAGTTCTCGTTGACGCCGGTCCCGTCGAGGTTCGCGCGCCCGATCGTGGTGCCGAGGCCGTTGGTCCAGTAGATGTGCTGACCATTGACGGCGACTCCCCCCGGAGTGGTGGCGCCGGTGATGAAGCTCTGGTTGACGTTTGTCCCGTCGAGGTTCGCGCGCCCGATCGACTCGGTCCCGGGGTCCCCGAAGTTGCTCCAGTAGATGTGCTGGGCGTTGACGGACACCCCGGACGGGAAGCTTCCGCCGGTGATGAAGCTCTGGTTGACGCCTGTGCCGTCGAGGTTCGCCCGCCCGATATCACCGGTGGCTGAGTTGGCCCAGTAGACGTACTGACCGTTGACCGCCAGCCCCAGCGGGGAGCTCGCGCCGGTGATGAAGCTCGCATTGGGGGTCCCGGTCCCGTCGAGGTTTGCGCGCCCGATCGTGTCGCCGATGCCATTGCTCCAATAGATGTATTGGCTGTCGACGGTCACGCCGAGCGGCGTCGACGCGCCGGTGACAAAGCTCTCGTTGACGCCTGTGCCGTCGAGGTTGGCCTGTCCGAGCGTGGTGCCGGCGCCCTCGTTGGACCAGTACACGTAGGCATTGGCCTGCGCCGCACCGAGCCCGGACCCCACGACCACGGCGAGCAGCAGCCCAAGCCGCTTCCCGTGCATCATGAGCTTCCGGCGTGACGCTCGGTGGCTCGCCACGCTCCGGCTGTTCCGGGCACCGTGCCGGCGCACCGAGGGAGGCAACGCCCGTCCTTAGAGCAACGTGTCATTCCCCAGGCATCGACCAGGCAAACTCCATCTTGAGTCCGTGCGCATCTGGCGCTGGATGCCACTACGAGCACTTCGTTTCTTGGTCCGGCGCACGAGAACGGCATCTGTTCGCGAGCCGCACCGCCGGGTCGAGGCCGTCGAGCTGACCTTGCCGATTGGCGAGCTCCCGGCCAACGATCGCGTCCAGGACCGCATCGATGCCGTCGACTCCTCCACCGCTGCTGATGCGATCGACATGGCAGAAGCAACGGAGCCATCGAGAGCTGGCGATCGGCATGCCGCAGCCGGCGCCACCACGGGTACGGGGCCTCTCACCTGATTGCTCAGACAGGGACGTGAACCGCAGCCGACACGCGCAGATGCACGGGCAGGTTCCGCCGATGACCTCTCCCACGTCGTGGAGGTGGTCGGTCACTGCCGCGGCCGCCTCAAGTGATTTCCCGTGGACGTCGCCCCGATGGTTGGCGTGGCCTATGAGCCGCTGCGTCCGCTCAGACCGCTATTGGGGGATCATCAGCTGAATGACGGCCGCTACTTCTTTGACATGTGGGAAGCTCGTGCTCGGAGCGCTTGCGGCGGGCGCGCTGCTGACGCTGGCATCCTCGCTGCCCGCGGCGGCGGCGCGATCCGGAGCGGGGCGCGCGCCCGCCGGCTGCCCGGCGCTCGGGCGATTGACGGTCGCGGCTGACGCGACGGCTGAGGTCTACCTGAGCAAGGCCCCGCCTGGGCAGTTCAACTTCAACCCGCAGCCCCAGGAAATCCCCAACTACATGGGCTGCGTGGTAGGACACGCGCCGTTCGTGATCGGCAATTGGCAGGATCTCGGGGTCAAGGCGCCCGTCCTCGGTGGGAGCGAAGTCGCCTATACAATTCCCGGCGAGGACGCGAAGGTCGTGCACGCGCTGAACCTTGTGACCCGTCGGACGGTCAACTACCGCGCCTGCGACGCAGCATCCGCGCTTGGCAACCGGTACGGATACACAAACGGGATCGTCCTGAACGAGAGCGGCGACGTCGCGTGGGTTTGCGATGCCGAGGCGGTCGTGGTGCCTGGGCAGGGCGCTTACCGCGAGGTCCATCTCGCTGACCGCACCGGTACGAGAACGGTCGCAAGCGGCACCGGCATCGACCTTACGTCCCTCGCGCTAGCCAGCCACCGCGTCTACTGGACCCAGAACGGCCAAGCGGGTTCCGCACCTGCAACGTGAGCGGTCGCCTCCCGGGGCGATCGTAGTGCCCGGCCAGTCGTCCCCGACGCCAGGCACGGCTCCCCGCGAGCGCGCCACCTCGACCCGACGGTTCAAACGTCGCCGGTACGGTCTCCTCGTCATGCGGATGAGAGGACTCGAACCTCCACCTGATTACTCAGACACGGACCTGAACCGGGAAGCCAGAGTGTAGATACGTCCGCCGGCGTCCAGATCGTCCGAATCGTACGGGTTCGCGGACGATTTGATACCCATCTGACGAGACGACTGTTGCCAAAGTGTTGCCACGTGCGGAGCCTGCCGATCGCTCTTCTAGTGGCGCTGGTTCTCCGTCGGAGAGGAGTGCTACAGTGTGTAGCACTTTGGCGATTCGTTCGATCCCTCAGCGCGAACTGCGCAACAACATTGGCGAGATCCTCCGCGAGGCCGAGGCCGGTGTCGAGTTCACGATCACCGTCCGTGGTCGGCCCGTGGCGAGGCTTGGACCACCAGATCGACCGCGGGTCCGCACGGTCGACGTCGAACCCGAGGTGGTGCGCACGATCCTCGCGGAGACGCCGGTCGATGATGGTTTCCGAGACGACATCCGCGAGCTTCGACGACGCGAGGACCCGATCGACGATCCATGGCAGGACCGCTGACGCGTCTGCTGCTCGACACGTCGGTGGTGATCGCCGGCCCGGCAACGATCAAGCTGGGCGCGGGCGACAGCGCGGCGATCTCGGTGATCACTGTGGGCGAATTGCATGCCGGTGTTCGGCTGGCCAGCAATCCGGATGTCCGCGCCCTTCGCCAGGCGCGCCTCGCATCCGTGCGTGAGACCTTCGAGCCAGTGCTGGTCGACGAGTCCGTGGCGGAGCGGTACGGCGAAGTACTCGCCATGGCGAGAGGGGCAAGGCGCACAACCAAAGCGACGGACCTGTTGATCATAGCCACGGCAGGCGCGACCGGACGCGCACTTCACACCCTCGACGATGCTCAGGCCGCGCTCGCCCGACTCGCTGACGTCTCGGTCCGACGCTGACCAATGCAGCTGGCCGCGCCAAGCGACACGGAGCTGGCCGGCGATGCGAACGAAGTCATCCGGGGTGGCCGACGACCACGCGCGCCCCACGGGCAACTGATTGTGCGCGACGCCGTCGATCGGGTGAACGCGGGCCATCGGATCGTCGCCAACTCGATCGTCGGCCCAGTGTCGTCGGGAGGAGCAGAGCGGTCGTCAGCGGCAGCGCTCCAGGGCGCCCGCTTCACGCCTATTGGGGTCATCTGAGTAGCCGCGGCAAGACGGCCAACAAGGCATCTGCTAACGCGCGTTGGAGGTAGGCCGCGGGGGGGCCTGCAGGCGACGGTCGTCGGCGGTGGCGAGGCAGGCTCTACGGCCTGTCGGTGGCCGTGGTCTGGGAGTCGTGGCGCTCGAGGAACTGTTCGATCGCCTCGATGCCGAGGGGTCGGGCGAACAGGAAGCCCTGGCCGCTGTCGCATTGCTCGCGTTGCAGTTCCTCGAGCTGGGCCGGCTCCTCGATGCCCTCGCCGAGCGTCTCGAGCCCGAGCGTCTTGCCGAGCTGGACGAGCGTGTGCATCATGGTCGCCGCTTCGGGCGAGGAGGCGATCTCGGTGATGAAGGAGCGATCGATCTTCAGCGCATCGACGGGGAACTGGCGCAGATAGGCCAGCGAGCTGTACCCGACTCCGAAGTCGTCGATCGCGATCCGCACGCCGAGCGCCTTCAGGGCGACGAGGCGTGCGGCGGCGGCGGCGGCGTCGCGCATCAGGACGGTCTCGGTGACCTCGAGGGTCAAGCGCTCGGCGTCGAGTCCGCTGCTCGCGAGGGCGTCGCGGACCTCGTCCACGAACTCGTCGCGCTCAAGCTGGCGCCCCGAGACGTTGACCGACATCTGGATGTCGTGCCCGGCGGCCGACCACGTCGCGGCCTGCTCGCACGCCGTGCGCAGCACCCACGCGCCGATCGGCACGATCAGGCCGTTGTCCTCGGCGATCGGGATGAAGGCGTCCGGGGGCACGATCCCGCGAGTTGGGTGCTGCCAGCGCAGCAGGGCCTCCACGCCCGTGACGAGCTGCGTCCGCAGGTCGAACGTCGGCTGGTAGAGCAGGAACAGCCGGTCGTCGGCGAGGGCCTGCGCGAGGTCGGTCTCGAGCGCTCGACGCTCGGCGGCCTGGATCTGCATGCTCTCCTGAAACAGGACGTAGCGATCCTTGCCCTCGTCCTTGGCCCGATACAGAGCCACATCGGCATCGCGCAGCAGCTCATCGGCGTTGCACGTCTGGCCCAGCGCGATGCCGATGCTCGCGCTGATCGAGACCGCCACGCCGTTGGCCGTCGTGAGCGGGAATGGCTGGCGCAGCAGCTCGAGCACGCGCTCGGCGACGAGCTGCGGCGGGACGCCATTCGCTTCGTCGCCGTCGATCAACGCCACGAACTCATCCCCGCCCAGGCGCCCGACCGTATCGCTGGCCCGGATGACGCTCGACAGCCGCGCGGCCACCACCCGCAGCAGCTCATCCCCGGCGGCGTGGCCATAGGTGTCGTTGACGCGCTTGAAACCGTCCACGTCGATGAACAGCGCGGCGACGTGGGACTGCTGGCGACGCGCCCGGGCGAGCATCTGAGCGGCCCGATCGACCAGCAGCGCCCGGTTGGGCAGCCCGGTGAGCGCGTCGTGCATGGCCTGAAAGCTGATCTGCTGGGTCTTCTCGCTGACCAGACGCAGCGCCCGCGCGCGGCTGGTGGCGAGCACGACGATCAGCAGCGCGACGAGGAGGCTGAACAGGCTTCCGAACACGAGCACGGCGAGTGCGGTGCCGTTGGCCAGCAGCGAGCCGCTGGGTAGGGCGGCGAGGATCTGCACGCTTACGCCGTCGTGCAGGTCGATGGTCGTGCGCTGGGCGCCGCGCGGGGCGCGGCCGGCCGCGAGCCTGAGCGCGGGAAAGTTGGGGCCGCTGTTGACGTTGGGGTAGAGCACGGCAGCGGTGTGTGGATGGCCCGCGAGCGCGGCGCTGAGGATGATCTGGGGCGACGCGAGCAGGCCGACCCATCCGGCGAGCGCCGCTCGCCGCGCGGCGATCGTCGGGGGGACGGTCCCTCCGCGATACACCGGGGCGGAGATGCTGATGCCCTTCAACCCCAGCTGATCGGCGGTGTACAGCACGGACTGCCCGGAGTCGGCGATCTCTGGCAGCAGGTTCTCGTGGGGGGCACACAGGTCGAGACCGGGCGGAAGCAGGCTTCCCGACAGCAATGGGGTGGCCTCGAACGTGCTGAAGCAGTAATACGGCCGGGTCCCGGGGGGTGTCAGCGAGAAGGAGCCAAGCGAGCCCGGGGTGGCGCGCTGCGCCTGCGCGGCATATGCCGCGAGCGCGGCGCGACGCACGAGAATGATCTTGCCGATCCCGAGCAGCTCCGGATCGCCCGCCCACAGCCGCGAGTCGCTGATCCACTGGGTCCATGCGGTGTTCGTGGCGCGGGGATTCTCCAGCACGAACGCGCCGGCGTAGCGGAGCAGGTCTTCCTGGTGTTGGATCGCGAGCTGTGCGTTGGCCGCGATCTGCTCGGACTCCAGCTTGAACGCGGCCCGCGACTGGTCGGCGTCGTTTCGACCCAACGTGGTGGCCCACAGCGCGCTGCCGGCGATCCCGGCGAGCGACAGGACCACCGCCACCACAAGCCACCGGCCACGCGTCGCGCCCCGTCTCCAACGGTGTCGCCGACGTGAGCCGTTCATACGGCAAGACATCGGCCGATGGAGCCAGTTCTTCAGGCCCGCGGCGAAAAGCGGCCACATCGGCCGGCACATCGTCGGTCTCGGCTAGCTCGGGCGTGATACGACCGCACAGGCCGGTCAGCTCGGCCCGGCGCCTGAGACGTTGTCTCGACGTCCGCGGAGGCTGCGGGTGGACGTCCGACCTGGCTACACATCCGAGTGGGTCGAACCCGCGAACCGTGCAACCGGGGATCGCACTCTCACATTCGCTTGGGCGCCTTCGACGGCGAGCACGCGCTACGGCGCGCACCGGATCACGGCCGACATGACGATGATCTGCGGGCCGTCGCAGAGCCCGAACGTGACGTTCATGCACGCGTTGCCGGCGATCAAGATCATCCCCCCATGGGCCGGCGCGCGCGGCCCGTCCCGAGGAGCTGCCCGGCCGGGCAGCCCGCCCCGCTGTCGCGAGCTCGCGGCGCTAGCGTTAGCTGAAGAAGCCGAGCGCCTTGGCGCCCAGCTCGAAGTCCGGGATCGACCGGGCGATCTCCGCCTGCTCGTTGACCATATCCGCGGTGGCGGTGGACGTCTGGCCGGCCCGCACCGCGGCCACGGCGGCGAGCCCGTCGCCGGCCGAGCCGTACGCGTCCGAGAGGGCCGTGAGCACGTCCGACTGGGCCGTCCGCCCGGCGCTGTTCGACGGCGTCTGGCCCCGGGCGACGCGCGCGACCTTCGTCATGTCGGCCTGCACCTGCTCGAACTTGCTCCCGATCGACGTCGCCGCCGCCTTCGTGGGCACCGAGCCAGTCGACCCCAGGAAGGTGAGGTCGGCCGTCAGCGTCGTCTTGTACCCCAAGAGCGCGTGCTCGAGGCTCGCGTTGCTCGCCTGCGCCGCCGACGGCACAGCAAGAGCGGGCAACAGGCCGCACAGGATGAGAATTCGACGTGGCATCACTGCTCCTCGGGGCATGGGCAAGCGGGGTACACGCCTCCTTGTCGGACGGGCGGGGCCACTTCGTTAGCAACCGGCCGAGCGAAAGGACAGCTGGCCAGCGTCCGTGCAGGCGAGACCGGCGCGCCTACGACACTTCCCGCTGCGTGACCGCGAGCGGCATGCGGTCGCGGCGGGAGCAGATCCTCGCCCAAGTGCGGGCGATCCCGCCTCAGCACTGCCCTGACCGCCAGCGGCGACGTGATCGCGCTAGCACATCCCGTGACCAGACGCGCGAAGTCGCCCCGGGACGTGGTGCCTCCCTTCGGACAGTCGCAGGCGCCCGGGATTGCCACCGCTCACGACCGCTTTGCTCGTCCCGAGGTCGCTGATCTGACGATCCAATTGGCGACACAGCGCTCGTCTGCAGGAGTCGGCCGCCGACGCGGCTCATACCAGCGTGTTCGACATCGGGGGATCGGCGGCGCCCGTGAAAGTCCAACCGAGCCCGCAGCTGACGGGCTTCGCTTATGCGGATGAGAGGACTCGAACCTCCACCTGATTGCTCAGACACGGACCTGAACCGGGGAGTCAGAACGTAGATACGTCCGCCGGCGTCCAGATCGTCCAAAATCGTACGCGTTTCGCGGACGGATCGGACGCATCTTGCCGGGCGACTGTTGCCAAAGTGTTGCCACGGCTTGAGTCGCTGGGCGTGCGACAATCTGCTCATGGCATCCGCACCGATGAAGATCACGCTGCGCGAGCCGGGGGTCGCCGGCTCCTATGAGCTGGTTGAGCGCCGTGACGACGGCTCGCTTGTGCTGCGGCCGGACCACGAGCGGCTGTCGGACGTCCTGCGCGAGACCGACGGGTCGGTCTTTCGAGACGAGGAGTTCGCTGCGCATTTGGAGCGGGTCGCGGCGAGCGAGGACGACCTGCCGGTCGACCCACCGGCGTAGGCGTGCCGACGTTCCAGCGGCTTGCTCGCTTCGACCGCGAGTTCCGTCGACTGCCGCGCGAGTTGCAACGGGCATTTCTGGCGATGCTCCCTGTGTTCGTCGCTGCGCTCAAGGAGGATCCACCGGCGTTCCCACCGACGTTGCGCGTCCACCGCGTCCAGGGCACTGCCAACGTCTGGGAGATCACTTTCGCGCCCGACGGGCGTGCGACGTTCGAGTACGGCGCGGAGGTCATGGCCGGAGAACCGCATGTGATCTGGCGGCGGGTTGGCACTCACGCGGTGCTGAGCGAGCCGTAGGTGCTTCGCCGACTACGACGGTGCCGGAGCGCCCGCATCAACGGGTGATGCAACGGAAGCCGATGTGGCTGGTGGAGGTGTCGATTGCCTCGGGTTGGCGAGCGGCTGGCCGGTAGCGCAGACAGTAGCTGGGGGCGCAGAGATGTGAGCCGCCCTTGATCACGCGGCGGGGGGTGTGTGCGCCGGGGTGTCCGACGTCGTAGCTTGCGTCGGGGCGGTCGACGCGCGGGTTGGGTGGTGGTGAGCAGCAGGGCCTTGCGGCTATTCCGGCGCCCGCTCCTCGCGGTGAGTAGTAGTCGCTGGTCCACTCCCACACGTTGCCGGTCACGTCGTACAGGCCGTAGCCGTTGGACGGGAACAGACCGACCGGCGACGTGCCGCGCCAGCGTTTCGCACCGGTGTTGCGCCAGGGAAAGTCGCCCTGCCAGAAGTTCGCCATCAGTTCGTCATGGTGCTCGTCGCCCCAGGCGAAGACTGCGCAGTCGAGTCCACCTCGGGCCGCGTACTCCCATTCGGCTTCACTCGGCAGCGTCTGGCCAGCCCAGTTCGCGTATGCCTCGGCGTCCGGGTAGGCGACGTGGGTGACGGGGTGATCCTCGCGTCCAGAGTTGTCGCTGTCGGGTCCCCAGGGGTGGCGCCAGTTGGCACGGGGCACGTAGGCCCACCAAAGGGTCGGATCGTTGAGGGGGACCGGGCCTGGCGTGGGCTCGAATACGATCGATCCCGGGACGAGGAGGGATGGGTCGGCCTCGGGGTAGTCGGCCGGGTCGGGCGCGCGCTCGGCGAGCGTCGCGTAGCCGGTCTCCTCGGTGAAGCGGGTGAACTGCCCGACCGTGACCGGGCCGCGCTGGATGGCGAAGCCGTCGACGTCCACGTCGCGGACGGGGCGCTCCTCGGCGTAGAAGTCCGCCGAGCCCATTCGGAAGCGGCCCGCCGGTATCACCACCATGTCCGCGCCCTGCATCACCGGGATCCTAGAACGAGCAGCAATCGCGGTTCGACCGTGCATCCGCCACCGCGTGAGCCGCCGGGAGCGGGCGCCGGCGGAGAGAGGCCGACCGATGAGCCGGTCAGGGCGCTGGTCGCCGGGCCGTGCGGCTGCCCCGCTGTGGCGGTGACGGTTCATCCATTACGGGTGACGAGCGCGACGCTGGCGCGATCTACCCTGCGAGCCGGCGGCGAAATTCTGGGCGTTCAGGTTCTCTCGGGACGGGCGGAAGGGAGGGTCGAAATGGCTGAGACACGGACAGATGTGCTCGTCGCGGGTTACCAGGAGATTGACGAGGCGAGCAAGGACTTCGAGTCGCTGGTTGCGCTCGTCAGGGAGAAGCGCGTCTCGATCGAGGGCGTGATCCTGGTGACGCACGCCGCGGATGGGAGCGTCGCGGTTCGGCAGACGGGCGACGACCTTGGTCGCAAGGGGTTGGGGTGGGGCGGCGGGGTTGGTCTCGCGGTTGGCCTGTTCGCGCCCCCGCTGCTGGCGTCGGTGGCCGTCGGAGCGGTCGCGGGCGGGGTGATCGGCAAGTTCGTCGACCACCGCGTTGAGGAGGACATTCAGGACAAGATCGGCGAGAACCTGCCGCCGGGATCGGCGGGGATCATCGCGGTCTTCGATGACGAACAGCGGTTCGGTGTCGAGCAGGCGCTCGCTGGCGCCCGGCTGCGCTCCGTCGTCCAGGGCGACAAGCGAGGCACCGGTGCGTTGAAGGAGTCGCTGGCCGAGGCGATGGGGAAGTTCAGCCCTGACCGTACGGTGCTGCCGATCCCCGATCCGAACTTCGGCGGCACCGTCGGGCGCACGCTTGACGAGTCGGTGCCGGATTGGACGGTCAACATGACGCCGTCCGCGCCGCGGGGCGCACCGAACGTCCTGCTGGTGTTGATCGATGACGCGGGGTTCGGCAACCCGTCTACGTTCGGGGGGCCCGTCTCGACGCCCAGCATGACGCGGCTCGGTGAACAGGGGCTTACGTATAACCGCTTCCACGTCACCGCGCTCTGTTCGCCCACGCGCGCCGCGATGCTGACCGGGCGCAACCACCACACGGTGGGGTTCGGGTCGATCGGCGAGTTCCCGGGCCCGTTCCCGGGCTACACCGCCTCGGTTCCAAAGGAGTGTGCTCCGTTTGTGCGGGCGCTGCAGGGCAACGGCTACAGCACCGCCGGTTTCGGCAAGTGGCACCTGACTCCCGATCACCTCCAGGGTGCGGCAGGGCCGTTTGACCGCTGGCCCAACGGGTGGGGATTCGATCACTTCTGGGGCTTCCTCGGCGGAGAGGCGGGTCAGTATGACCCGGTGATCACACAGGACAACACGACGCTCGGCGTTCCGCAGCGCGAGGGCGGCACGCAGTACTACCTGCCCGATGACCTGACCGACCGGGCGTCCAAGTGGTTGCACACCGTGCGGGCGCAGGACCAGACGAAACCGTGGTTCATCTACTACTCCACCGGGTGCGCGCACGCGCCGCATCACGTGACGGCGGAGTGGAGCGAAAGGTACCGCGGCCAATTCGACTCAGGTTGGGACGCGCTGCGCCAGGCGACCTTCGAACGGCAGAAGAAACTGGGTGTGATCCCGCCCGACGCCGTGCTCACCCCGAGACCGCAGGTGATCCCGGCGTGGGGCGCACTTTCGGAAGGGGAGAAGAAGCTCTATGCGCGCCAGATGGAGGTGTACGCCGGCTACCAGGAGAACGCCGACTGGAACGTCGGGCGGCTGCTCGACGCGGTCGAGGACATGGGCGAGCTGGACAACACGCTGGTGATCTACATCTTCGGCGACAACGGCGCGAGCCTGGAGGGCACGATCACCGGGTCGTTCAACGAGCTGACGATGCAGAACGGGATCGCGCTGACGCCTGAGCAGCAGCTCTCGCTGATCGACCGATACGGCGGGCTTGACGCCTGGGGCACCGACGCGTTCGCGCCACACTACGCGAGCGCCTGGGCGTGGGCGGGCAACGCTCCGTTCCAGTGGGGCAAGCAGGTGGCCTCGCACCTGGGCGGCACTCGCAACGGCATGGTCGTCTCCTGGCCGCACCGCATCAGCGACGCCGGCGCCTTGCGGTCCCAGTTCACTCACTGCATCGACGTGGGGCCGACGATTCTCGAGGCGGCCGGGATTCCCGAGCCCAAGATGGTTGACGGGATCGCACAGAAACCAATGGAGGGGACGAGCTTCCTGTACAGCTTTGACGACGCGAGCGCGGTCGAGCGGCACACCGTGCAGTACTTCGAGATCGTCGGCAACCGGGCCATCTACAGGGATGGGTGGTGGGCGGCGTGCATGCCCGACCGGATCCCGTGGGACCTCTCGCCGCCGGCGATGGCAAGGCTCGCTCCGGGAGCCTATGACCCCGAGCAGGACACGTGGGAGCTGTATTACCTGCCCGACGACTTCACCCAGGCGAACGACCTCGCCGGCGCGCATCCCGAGAAGCTCGCAGAGCTCAAGGAACTGTTCTGGCGGGAGGCCGAGAAGCACAACGTCCTGCCGCTGATGGCGGCGTTCTCGGTCTTCTTCGGCATCCTGCCGCCGATGCCGACGACCACCGCGCACACGTTCTACGGCGACGTCGAGAACATCGCCTCGGGGATGATTCCCCGCGTCTACGGGCATTCCTACGCGATCGAGGCCGAGCTCTCGGTACCGGAGCAGGGAGCGGAGGGAGTGATCGTCGCCGAAGCGGACGAGATGGGCGGCTTCTCGCTCTGGGTCGACGACAAGGGGTTGCTGCACCACAGCTACTCGATGATGGGCGTCGAGCACTACCAGCAGGTCTCGACCGAGCCGATCCCCGCCGGGGACGTCACCGTCCGCATGCAGTTCGACGCCGACAGACAGGAGCGCTCGACCGGAGGAACGGTTTCGCTCTACGCCAACAACCAGATGATCGGCGAAGGCCGGCTTGAGACGACCGTGTCAGTCCGCTTCTCTGGATACAGCGGGATGGACATCGGTCGCGACAACGGCCTGGTCGTCGACCGCGCATACGCAGCCAAGGCCCCATACGCATTCACCGGCACCGTGAAGAAAGTCATCTTCGACCTCAAGCCGGCGGCCAGGCATGAGGACGAGACGGCCCTGCACGAGGCCGCGGCCCACGGCGCGGCCGCGCACGGCATCAGCGCCTAGTCTAGGTCGGCGTCGCCGGAAGCAGGTCGGACGGCACGTCGCGGTTGAGCGAGTCGCTGTTCAGGGACATCCAGCTTCAGAGCACATCGGCGCCGCTGGGGGGTTGGCGCTTGCGGTCGCCGCGCCAATGGACGACCTCGAGTGCGAGCGCGACCTCCAGGCCGGTTTGATCCAGTGGTTGGGGGAGCAACTGGTCGGCGCGTGCCAGGCGGCCGAGCACGGTGTTGCGGTGGGTGTGGAGCAGCTTCGCGGCACGGCTGGCGTTGGAGTGCTCTCGTAGGAACGTGCGGACGGTGGCGCGCAGCTCGGGGCTGGCGCGTTCGAGCTCGCCGAGGGTTTGTTTGACGAACTCGTCGGCGCGTTCGGGGTCCTGGGTTACGAGCGCGGCGAGCTGGACGGATTTGTAGGTGGCCAGGCGCAATCGCGACGACATGCGCGCGAGCAGGCGCTGTGTCGCGAGCGCGTCGAGGTGGCTGCGGCGAAAGCCGTCGACTCCCGCGGCGGTCGGCCCGATCGCGATCCGGATGCCATCGAGCCGATCGATCGCGGCCGCCAGCTGATCCAGGTCGGGTCCGCTGTCGTCGCTGGCAACCCACACCCACAGGGTGGCTGCGCTGGCGATCACGTTGAACGGTCGGCGCGCGCCTGCCGCGGTGGCGAGCGCCTCGCAGGCCAGTTCGAGTGCGGCGACCTCTGGTTGTGGGTCGTCGCTCCACACGACGGCGGCGGTGTGCGTTTGATCGAGCTCGTAGCCCAGCCGCACCGCGGCGCGGCGGCGAGCGATCGGCGCGCCGTCGATGATCAGCGCGACGATCTCGAGGCGCTCGGCGTGGGTGCCGCGGGTCAGCTCGTCGCGCTCGGCTTGGATCTGCGCGGCGATGTGGGCGATCGTGGCGTCGACGAAGCCGAAGATTGAGCGCGCGCTGACGTCGAGCAGCTCTGAGATCTCGCCCAGGTCCGAGGTCAGCGACAGAGCGATCATCATCCACTGGCGCCACGCCGCGTTCTGGCCGGTGCGGTAGGTCTGCAGGACGTCCTGGCCCATGCCGCGCCTCACGACGTCGCGGGCGATGCCGAGCTGCTCGGGACCGACGCTCGGGTGTACCTCGCCGCCGGGATCGCGGAGGTTGGCCTCGGCCCAGTGGGTGATGTTCGCCCGACTCGAGCGCCGGATCGCCGCGGCTAGCACCGGATCTTCGGCGATCGACGGGTCGATCGTGCGCAGCGTCGCGAGATCCATGTCGTCCAGGACCGGCTCGGCAGCCTCCAGCATGAGCGCGGCGCCCAGGCGCATCAGCTCAGCCACGCGCGAGGACGGTCGCTCCCAAGGCATGGCCGCGAGCTTACTCGCGAGCTATGCACATTGCACAGACCAAGGATCGAATTCCGGGCCGATGCCCGTGGGCATGACGCGCGCGCAGTTCCAAGATGGCGTCCATGCCCACCGCATTCACGACCACCGCTCTCGAGCACGTCGATCTTGGCTAGGACCTACGAGATCCTCGAGGCGCGCGAGACGACCGGCGGCACCTGGGATGACGCGTTCTGCCGCGAGCTGGCGCAGGGCCGCTACTACGTGATCCGGTACGACAACCGGGCCGCGGGCCGCTCAATGCGTTGCGATCACGTCACTCCGCCGCGACCAGGTCAGCTCGCTACGCGCCGGCAACCAGGCGCCCGCTGGCAATCGCACTCGCATGGCTGCTCGGACGCGCCCTGCGCTGGTGCCTCAGGCCGCACGGCGAGAAACTCGCGCGCGACGCGACGGTCGGCGATCGCCGGCCCGAACATCATCGACAAGAACCTGGCCCGTACGACGACCGGCGTGGGCACTCGCGATCGCCTGAACACGCCCGGCCCAGCGCCCCGGGCCGGACACTTCACTTGGCCACGACAGGATGGTGTGTGATGGATTCGCTTGGTGTCAAAGACAAGACGGTGGCTATCTTCGGTGGGATCACAGTTGCGCTGTACCTCGCCGCGTTCGCGCTCACGCCGGCGCACGCGCCCAACTCCGGATCGGCGGGCACTCAGATCGTCGACTGGGCGGCCGCCCACCGCAGCCGACTACTCGCGAGCTACCTGATCCTCGCCGTCGGGCTTGCAGTGCTGATCGTGTTCGCCGCCGGCTTGTACCGCGTCATCAGGCGCGCCGAGGGCAAGGACGGCTGGCTAGCCATCGCGGCGCTGGCGAGCGCAGTCGGCGGCGCCGCGATCTTCGGTGCCGGCACCGCGCTGTTCATGGTCGTCGCCTACCGCCCGGCAACCGATCCCGCCGTCGCGCGAGCGTTCTGGGACGCCGGCTGGCTGGCGTACAACTCGGCGGGGTTCGGCTTTGTCGCTTGGATCGCGCTCGTCGTCGTCGCCACGCTCAGACACCGCGCGCTGCCGCGATGGACAGCATGGATCGCAGTCCCGGTGGCGCTGATCAGCTTCGTTGGCCCGTTCGCCGTGCAGACAGGAAGCGGCCCGTTCTCTCCCCAAGGGTGGTTCGCCAGTGTCGTCGCGCTCACCTTCGCCGTGTGGCTAATCGCCGTCTCGCTCGCCGTCTGGCGCCCGACCCGGGCAGCGGCCACAGCCTCGTGACTTGCCGTGCTGCCCGAGCGACAGCGCCGTCTTGTTTGCACCGCATGGAAACCACGCATGCCGCCAGTGAGCGCTTTCGTCATCAGGGCACCGCAGATCCGCAGGATCTCCGCACGGGCGACATCGGGATCACGCGGCCCCTGCCTCCCGCGCCCGGCGGCCCCGCACATTTGCGCTCGCCAAACTGCACGCGGCCGCTCTGATCCGACCCGACGATTGACGATCAAAACAGGAGCAATCCGCCTGGCGACAGCCTGTCGTTGATGCGGATGAGAGGACTCGAACCTCCACCTGATTGCTCAGACACGGACCTGAACCGTGCGCGTCTACCAATTCCGCCACATCCGCGAGCGTCGGGCGAAGATATCGCACGCGGCGCCCTTTCGGCGCGGCCGTGGGCGCCGCCGTTTGCAGCGCTCGCCCCCTCTGCTAGCCTCGATCGCCGCATTCGCGCCGCTATCGTCTAGGGGACTAGGACGCCGCCCTCTCACGGCGGAAACCCGGGTTCGAATCCCGGTAGCGGTATCAACGTTTAGCCTGCAAATGCGACGGTTCTAGGAAGTCTAGCGGACCGTTCGCGGACCAATCTGGAGATTCGGCGACCTCGCCGGGCGGAGGTGCGGCGCGTTGTGGGTTCGCATCCCCCTCGTCGCCAAGCGCGGTTTTCGACCGAGGACGCGGACCGCGCGCGAGAGCGGCTTGTTCCGGTCTGCGGCCTTGCGTCCCGGGAGCCAGCAACGAGTTCGGGCGCGCTGCTGCGGATCGCCGGTTAGCGGTCAGCCCAGGGCGCGCCGGCGGCCGCCCTGAGCGGGATGGCGGCCTGGGTGTGGTCCCACACGGTCTCGCCGGCGCGTGTGACGTCCAGTTCGATCTGGAGTCGGGCCAGCTCGCTGCGCGCGATCAGGTAGCGCCGCCCGACCCGGATGGCGCGGATGCGGTCGTTCTCGATCCAGTTGCGGATCGTCTGGTTGGTGGCCCGCAGCGCTTGCGCGACCTCTGTCGTGGTGAGCACGTCCTGCTCGTTCATTCTGAGCAAGTGTGGCATGTAGCGTTATTTGCTGCAAGCCAAATCTGGTAGATTTCTCGGGTCGGACCGGCCCGGGAGGCCCCACCGTGGGATCAAAATCCGATGACAGTGGCAGGCGCGTGGGCCATCTGAGCGTGCTCCCACCGGTGCGCGATGCGCTTGAGCCCGAGAACCTCTGGTCCGCCGCAGTGCCCGCCCCGCAACCGCGGAAGCGCCGCAGACGGCCACCGCGGGCGCCGCGGCGCATCTTCGCGCTCGCGCTCGCCGCAGTGGCATGCGCAGTCGTCGGCGCCGCCTCGCTGACATTGATGTCGCTCGGTGGTTCACACGCCCGCCCGCGGGCCAGCGCGAACTCATCGACGCCTGGACAGTCTGCGCGCCAGCCGGTCACCTACCGCCCAGCGAAGCCCAGAAACCCCGGACGGCGGCGAGGTTCTCGCCGGCCGGCGCGCCTGCGGCGGACACGCACCGTGGCCGTGCACGCCGGCGCCCAGCGCGCCCCCAAGATCTCCATCGCGTGGCACGCTTCCAGCCAGACCGCGCCGGCGCCGACTCGGCCGTCCGCGCCCTCACCCACGCCGACCCAGACACCGGCGCCGTCCTCGCCCCCCGTCCAGGCAGCGAGTCGCGGCAGCGCCAGCGCCGCCCGCGAGTTTGGTTTCGAGCCCTGACCCGAGTCGCTCTCATAGCGGGGCGCACCCCCGACCACGAGTGACCTGACGATCACACGAGACGCCGACCGCCGACAGTCGGGCAGATGCGGGCGAAGCCGGGCGGCGGGCCGTCGGTGATGAGGACGTTCGACTACGGAATCGCCGTGAAGCGGAAGTTCAACCGGCCAAGCTGCTTTGCGGCCTTGCCATGATGGTCGAGCTCGACCAAGACATACGCGAGGCCTTGGCACCAAGTCGAGTTGCCCGGCGACACGAGGTTGTCGGTCGGCGAGAAGCTCACCGTGATGCTCTTGCCCTTCGCGCGCGGGCCGCTCACGTCCTTCTCGGCGATCTCCTGGCCATCGCAGGTACCGGTCCCATTGAGCAGCACGGCGAACGAATACCCAGCTTTGATGCCCGCGGAGGTGAACGACACCTGCACCGTGTTGTCGATGTGCGGGGCGGCCGGAGCGAGCTTCAGGTCCAGCGACGAGCTGCCCGTCGCGAGCGCCGCGGCTGGGAACGCCACCACGACGCCGACCGTCGCGAGGTATCGAAACCGCACGGCCGCAAGGCTACCGAAGTGATCACACGCCTTCTCGAGGCCACCCAGTCGCAGAGCGAGTGGCGGCCGGTCGGATGCTGCCAGGCTGTCGCGGTGTCCGAGACCGACGAGAGCAGCAAGCGGACGCGCGTTGAGCCAGCGTTCGGTTGGCTGTCCCAGCACGGCGAGCCCGACTGGCCTGCGCGGCTCCTCACTCTCGCTGAGGGTCTGAAGACCGCCATCGAGCCCGGAGAGGTCGGTCGCCTCGACTACTTGCGCGAGCGTCGAGTGCCGCCGTCGGCACGACGACTCGCGTGGATGGTCCGAAACGCAGACCGGCTGGCGCCGCGCGAGGGACGTCGATGGCGCGAATACCGGCAACGCGTGACCGAGAGTCCTCGTCGCGAACCCACGCTCGAGAAACTCGATCGCGGAGAGACGAACGGCATCGATCGCAAGCTGATCCTGGAAGGCTCCACCTCCGCAGACTGCCTGATCGAGTGCAGTCACGCTGTCATCTGGATCGAGGGCAAGCGAAACGACTGGCTTGACTACTCCACGACGTGGGACGTGACCCGAGACCAGCTCGCTCGCAACGCAGAGGCCGCCTGGCAACTGGGGTTGACGCTCGGCAAGGATTCGTGCGTCCTGATCTGCCACGAGCACAGACTCAAGCACCATGAGGAGCTCTTGATCGATGGATACCGACGCGGCACTTGGGCCGGAGGCTGGCCACACATGACCGTTGACGAGCGTACCCACCTCGGCGATCGCATCGGAACCATCCGCTGGGACAGCCTCGCGCGGCAGTGGCCAGCGATCGGCTCGGTGCTCTGCTGAGAATCAGCAGCTCCGTCGCCGGTGGCCGCCGCCGGTGGATGCGCTCGGGAGTCGCGCGTTCCTACAGCGAGCTCACGCGCCTGCGACGGTGTGGGCTCGCGAACTGCTCGTTCACGGCTGTGATGTCTGGCCGCATGCGTCTTGGTGAGCGGCCGCCCACGTGCCGTACAGCTCGCTGACGGTCGCCGGCGAAGGCCACTCGTCACTGTCGAGTCGCTCGAGCGCATCGCCGCCCCGTTGGCGCGCGTGGGTGCGCGACCAGTCATAGGAGGTCGGCGGCGCGCCGTAGCGCCTCGCCCAGGCCCGCATCGCGTCACGTACCCGCTCGCGCGTCCAACGCCGCGCGATCGCGCCTGGCCGGCAGGCCTTGCAGTGGGCGTAGGCGTCGCCCTTGCCGTTGCGCGCCGTTGTCGGGGCGCCGCAGCCCACGCACGTGCCTTGGTAGCGGCGCTTGACCGCGCGAGCCTTCTCGCCGGTCGGGTCGTACAGGTAGGCCTTGACCGTCGAGGGGGCACGCCCGAGGCGCCGCGCGATTTCGGCGATCGAGAGGTCCTCGTTGCCGCGGTAGTGGTGGGTCAGGGCGACGGCGCGGCGGCGCTCGGCGATGCGATCTCGTGGCGGGCCGGACGCGTCCATCGGCATGCTCGGAGGTACCCGCGACGGAGTTGGCCGCTCCGCAGTCGCGAAGTGGGCCTGCCGCTTCGCCCTGTCGAAGCGGAACAGCACGACGCGGATCGCGTCAGTTCTGCGCGCCGTCCAATGGGGAACGGCAACCGGCGCCGTTGTCGCGTCCCTGCCTTCGTCTCGAAAGTGGTCGTCGGCCATGACGGCGGCTGCGCAAGATCGGCGCGCCTCCTTCCTCGTCAGTGCGCTCGTAAGGTCCGGGAGCGGCTCACGACGAAAGCGATCATCGGGGTCAAGCCACAGACGTCGCCGATCGCGCGATCGTCCGGGATGCTTGGTGCGCGCCTATCGGCTCCCGACCAGCCGCCGGCCCGACGCTCGCTTGCGGGTGTCGGCGCGGGCGACTTCCTGCGTGTCGTCGAGTTACTGTACGTCGTCGAAGTGAGCGTTGGCGGGTGACGCCGGCCGCGCCCCGCGGTCGGTCGTTGTGCGAGCATTCGCCGACGCTGCCATGAGCGATCGTGGTCGAGCTCAGCGGCAGGGAGGGCGGTACGTTGTGCCCGGGAGGTAGCGGGCCCACTCGGTGGGGGTGATCGGTGAGCCTGCCAGCCGGCAGATCTGGGTGGCGACCTGTTCGGGGTGGTAGTGCCAGAACGTCATCGTCTGGGTGCTGCTGCCGGCGACGAGCGTCTGGCCGTCGGGGCTGAACGTCAGGTCGTAGAGCAGCCCGGGCGCGGCGTGGAGGGTTGCTTGCAGCTGTGGGTGGTTGCGGTTGTTGATGTTCCACAGCCATACCTCGCCGCCGGTGGTCGACCCCGCGAGGGTGTGGCCGTCGGGGCTGACGACGACCTGGTAGACGGTGTCGGTCGGGC
This sequence comes from uncultured Solirubrobacterales bacterium, assembly GCA_963819075.1. Classification (GTDB taxonomy): domain Bacteria; phylum Actinomycetota; class Thermoleophilia; order Solirubrobacterales; family Solirubrobacteraceae; genus CAVQBJ01. The sequence goes on along the minus strand of CAWFUP010000004.1, from coordinate 104,715 downwards.
CGGTGAGGGGAACTCCGACCGGGCGCGGATCCGACGGCGTGGTGACGTCCCATAGCCGTATGGTGTCGTCGGAGCCACCGGCGATCAGCGTCCGTCCGTCCGGCGTGAAGGTTGTGGCGTAGACGTAGGAGCTGAAGCCGCCGAGCACGGCCAGGCGCCGCGGTGCGCGCGGGTCGGAGATGTCCCAGAGCCAGACCTTGTGGTCGGCGCAGCCGACCGCGAGCAGCTTGCCGTTTGGGCTGTACGACACTCCGTAGACGTTGCTGGAGGCGCCGCTGCGATCGATCACCGATAGCAGTTGCGGGCTCGGCGGGTTGCTGACGTCGTACAGGTGGAGCATCCCGGCGTCGTCGCCGACCGACATCAGGTGGCCGTTCGGGCTGAAGTTGAGCTGCTCGATGGACGGGTGCGCGCCGGTCAGGACCGGGCCGACTGGGCGCGCATGACCGGTCGCGCCCAGCGCATACAGCTGGACGGCCGCGTTCGCGTCGCCGACGGTCAGCAGCTTGCCGTCGGGTGTCAACGCGCCGACGGCGGCTACGGGTCCGAACGCCAGCGGCATCGTGACCGAAGAGACGCGGTAGGGGTGCCACGGATCGCTTGTGTTCCAGATTTGTACCTGGCCGTTCGGGCCGCCGGTTACCGCGGCGAGCTCGCCGCCGTCGGAGGTGTAGTCGATCGTGTACGGGGCGCCGACGGTCTGGTAGGTGGTTGGCGGCGGGAATCGCCACAGGCGGGTCGTGCCGTTCTCGTCGACGGTCGCGACGGCCTGATCGCCGGCGGTGAAGCCGATCCCGTCGATCGGCGATACGTCGTTCAGCGTCGCAATGTCCGACCAGTCGCTCGTGCGCCAGATCCGTGCGGAGTTGTCGGAGGAGCCGGCTGCCAGGTACTGGCCGTCGCGACTGAAGGCGACGGAGTCGACCCAGTTGGCGAAGCCGTGCAGTGCCTGTCCGGTGCCGATCGGCGTCCCGTTCGGTCCGACGGGCCAGTGCCACAGGGTTGAGTCATGGGCGCCGGCGACGAGGGTCGATCCGTCCGGGCTGTAGGCGACCGTGGTCATCTGCGATGGAGCGACGGTCAGTCGCGTCATCAGGCGCGGCTGGGGCCCGGTGAGGTTCCACACGTCGAGTGCGCCGGCGGCGCCGACCGTCGCGATCGCCTGTCCGTTCGGGGAGTAGGCGACCGCCCCGAGGTTCGGGTGCCCGGGCACGGTGACCGGCGCGAGTGCGGCCGGTGTCGCCGTTCCATTGAGCGACCACTGCGCGACTGTGCCGCTGGCGCCGGCGGCCGCCAGGCGTCCGGCGCCCGGTGAGAACGCCAGGGCGTTCACCCCGCCCGGCAGTGTCAGCTTCGCCACCATTTCGGGCCGCGCGAGCGTCGAAAGGTCCCATAACGTCACCGCCCCAGGTGTGCCTCCCGTCGCGAGCAGACGCCCATCGGTGCTGAGCGCCGCCGCGTAGCTTTGGCCCGCGCCCTGGCCGACCGTGAAGGTGGACGTGCGCTGCGGCACCCCGCCGCCGACGTGGTACAGCCGCGCCTGGTTCGCGTTCTGGGAGACGACCGCGAAGGTCCGTCCGTCGCCGTCGAGCGCGAGCCACGTCGGCCCGATCGGCCCGAGCATTCGCGTCGGCATCTCGCCGGCCGAGGCGTCGAGCAGCGCCGACGTCGCCTGGGTGGTCGGCGAGATCCGGAACGCCGTCAGCGCCAGCTGCATCGCTAGCGCCGGGTCCGTGCTGTCGACGTTGGTCGCCTCGATCGCGGCCTGCCTCGACAGCGCCTGGTCGCGCGCGCTGACGGCCGACTGACGGGCGTTCAGCGCTACGACGGCGAGCACCACCGCCGCGACGGCAAGGGTCGCGATCAGCCCGGCCAGCCGCTGGGTGCGGCGGGTTCGGCGTCGGGCGGCGGCACGCTCGGCCTCGGCCCGTGCGGCCGACTCGTCGAGGTAGCGGCGTTCGGTGGCGTTCAGTTCGGCTTGGTGGTCGTGGTCGCAGGCCCATTCGGCGAGTACCTGCAACCGGGTTCCCCGGAGTAGTTGGGCCTCGTCGCAGTCGCCGTCCGCCCACTCGTTTGCCCACTCCGTCAGCTGCCGGTGCAGTCGCAGCCCCGCGCGGTCGCGCGCGAGCCATTCGGCGAGCCGCGGCCAGGCTACGAGCAGCGCCTCGTGGCTGATCTCGACGGTGTCGCCCCCAGCTGTGACCAGCCGCGCGGAGACGAATCGGTCGAGGACCCGCGGGTGCGTTGGATGGGTTTCGTCGCCATCGGACGCGGCGAGGTCGGCAAGCTCTCGGGGCGACACCCGTCGGCGAGTGAACGGCCCCTCGTCGTCGATGCGCACCAGCCGGCAGAACATCCGTCGGGTCAGCTCCTGGTCTGCGGCCGTGAGCGTGTTGTACAGGTTCTCGGCGCTCTGGCTGACGGCGCCATGCAGACCGCCGGCCGCCTTGTAGTCCGCGACGGTAAGCTCGTTGCGGTGGCCGCGCTCCCAGGTGACGAGCAGGGCGTGCGACAGCAGTGGTAGCGCGCCGGATCCGTGCGCGAAGCCGCTCTGACTGCCGGGCGCGAGGTCCGCGAGCAACAGCTCAACCAGCGCCGCGTCGACCTCAGCTCCGACGGAGCGGGCCGGCTCGGTGATCGCAGCGCGGACCTCCGCTGCGGTCATCGGGCCGATCAGCACCTGCCGCAGGCGCAGCGCGGGCAGCAGCATCGGCTCGCCGGTCGCCGCGGCGTAGAAGTCGGCGCGCAGCGCCGCGACGACGACCACATCGGGCGGGCGAAGCAGGGCGAGCGCTGCCAGGAACCGCTCCCGCTCCTCAGGCGAGACACCAAACACCTCCTCGAACTGGTCAACGATCACCAGGCAACGAGAAGGGGCCGCGGACGCGGCCAGCCTTGCGAGCTCCTCGGCCGGATGCTCGCTGGGCGTCACGACTGCCACTTGGCACGGGACGCCACCGTCAAGCGCGCCGGCCGCGACGCGGGCCGCAAGCCCGGCGCGCAGCAGCGACGATTTCCCCGATCCCGATGGCCCGACGACCATCAGCGGCCAGGCGACCTCGGACGGCCCGCTATTGAGCCCCTCACGCAGCCGCGCGAGCACTTCACCCGTTGCCGCTTCCCGTCCGAAGAACAGGCCCGCGTCGTCGACCCCGAACGGTTCAAGCCCGCGGTATGGCGGCGCGCCCCGCGCCACCCGTCCATCTGACGTCTGCCGCACACGGAGTAGCGCGTCAACCCAACCGCTCAAGCTCTGATCCTCGGCGCCGCACTCGCGCAGCAGCGCCTTGAACAGCGGCAGTTGGCCGGGGCCGGGCAGGTGTCGCCCGCTGACGTAGTCCCCGACAGTCGCAACCGGCGTATCGAGCCGGCGAGCGAGCTCACGCACCGTGAGCCCGGACTGTGAACGCAGCGTTGTCAGCGCCTGCGCCAGGTCCCTGCGGCTATGAATCGCGTCCGGTCGCACCTGCGCCTCTCTGGTCGCCGCGCCAGATCCTAGTTGGCCGCACGCCGCCCGGGCCGCGGATTCCGTCCGGACTTGTCCGGGTTCGTCCTCCGCCATTGAAATCGCCCGGCGCTGAAGCCACGATCCGATCCGCGACAGTCAGGTCGAGCCCACCCAAACGGGCCAGGCGCAGGTCAACACCGCGGAGACAGCATGAGACGATATTCGGGCGGCACGACCCGCCGATTTGTCAGGGCCAACGACGATGAAGTCCGCCGCCGAGTCGGTCGACGCATTTCTCCGCGCTCTGCCGCGTCCTTGTCGATGCACCCGTCCGATCGGGCTCCGTCGCGATTGGCAATTCCTTGAGCTCGGTTCAGCTGCGGCTCACGCCTGTCGCTCCGCTTATGCCCGGTCGGCCACAGTCGAGTTCGGTTGCTGCTCTGCCCACGACCCCGAAGCGCCCGTTGACTGGCACGGCGTCACGTCGGGCTTCGGTCGCGGTCTCGCGGTGTGCACTCGCGCTGGTTGTGGTGCTGGTCGTTGCGACGAGCTCGGCGTCAACCGCGCTCGCGGCAAACGGTTGGGCGTCGCCAGCCGCGGTCGATCCGGCGCTGTACGGCAACGAGCTGGGAAACTCGGTGTCGTGTCCGTCGGCCTCGTTCTGCGCGGTGGTGGACAACTACGGAAGCGCAGCCACCTATAACGGGAGCTCGTGGAGCTCGATCGCAGGCGTCGCGCCCGGGTCCGAGTTGGGGTCGGTCTCGTGCGCGTCGCCGTCCTTCTGCGTTGCAGTTGGCAGCACGGAGGTGGCCTACAACGGCAGTTCGTGGAGCGCCCCGGCGAGCATTGACCCGAGCAGTTTCTTCATCACTTCGGTGTCGTGCCCGTCTGCGTCTTTCTGTGTGGCGGTGGACTTCAACGGCAACGCGCTCACTTACAACGGCAGTTCGTGGAGCGCGCCGGTCAGCATCGCCGGCAACCAGCTCGCGCGGGTGTCGTGCACGTCGGCGTCGTTCTGCATGGCGGTCGACTACGCCGGGAACGCCATCACGTACAACGGCAGCTCGTGGAGCGCGCCCGCAAGCATCAACGGCGGCAAACCCGTCTATTCGCTCTCGTGCGCATCGTCGTCGTTCTGCGTCGCCACCGACAACGGGAGCGCGCTCGTCTACAACGGGAGTTTCTGGAGCGCGCCCGCGAGCGACGGACTCGGGGGGACCGAGTCGGTGTCGTGTGTGTCGCCGTTGTTCTGCGGCGCGGTCAGCGGCGGGCAAGCGGCGACCTACAACGGCAAGTCGTGGAGCGCACCGGTCAACGCCGAGGGCGGCCGAGGGCTGTCGTGTCCAACGACCTCGTTCTGTGTCAGCGTGCGCGATAACGGTGGCACCGAGACATACAACGGCAGCTCGTGGTCGACCGGTCCTACGATCGGCGGCGGAGGGCTCCTCGGCGTATCCTGCGCGTCGTCGTCGCTGTGTGTCGCCGTGGACGCAACCGGCCACGCGCTGACGTATGACGGCAGCTCATGGAGCGCACCGAACCCGATCGATGGGCCGTTCCTCCAGTCGGTGTCGTGCGCGACGGCTGTGTTCTGCGTCGCCCTGGATGGTGTCGGTCGCGCGCTGACGTTCAACGGCAGTTCGTGGAGCGCACCAGTCTCCATCGACCCGGGCCAGGGGCTCTCCTCGGTTTCGTGCCCGTCGCCGTCGTTCTGTCAAGCGGTCGACGGCGGCGGCGGCGCGCTGATCTTCAACGGCGCCTCCTGGAACGCGCGGGCGAGCATCGATGCCGGCCAACCGCTGATCTCGGTGTCCTGTCCATCGGCGTCCTTCTGCGCCGCGGTCGAGGCGACCGGTGGAGCGTTGACCTTCAGCGTCGGCTCGTGGAGCACGCGCGCCGTGGTCGACCACCCCCCGGGTTCGCTCTTCTCGGTGTCGTGTGCGTCGGCGTCGTTCTGCATCGCCGTCGACGGAAGCGGGCACGCCGTCAATTACAACGGCAGTTCCTGGAGCGCGCCGGCCCAGGTCGACACGTTCGGCGGGCTGCACTCCGTGTCGTGTCCGTCGACGTCGTTCTGCACCGCCGTGGCCTTCGGGGCTCAGGCTTTCACCTACGACGGCAGCTCGTGGGGCGCGTCGGTCGACGCCGACAGCGGGCATGAGCTCGCGTCTGTGTCGTGTCCATCCTCGGCCTTTTGCGCCGCCGTGGATCAGAACGGCTACGCCGCCACCTATACCGCGACGACGACCACGACCACAACAACCACCACAACGCCGACGACGACCTCGACCACAACGACAACATCGAGTTCGACCGCGACGACCACGGCGACGTCGACTCAATCTCCACCGAGCTCAACAAGCACCGGGAACGCGACGACGGCGACGGGGGCCGCCGCGACGAGCCAACAGCCAGCGACGACCGGCTCGACCACGGCGACGTCGACGATGGGCGGATCGGGCGTTGCCGGTGTCACCCACCACGTGGCGCCCAAGCCGCTTACGCAGGCGCAGAAGCGCGCCAAGGCAATCAGCGCGTGCAGCAAGCTCAAGAAGAGCAAGCGAGCGAAGTGCATCGCGGCCGCAAAGAAGCGCTTCCCGCTGAAGCAGCCCACGAGGAAACCAAAGCGAAAGTGACGGCCAGCCGAGTGAGTGGAAGTTCGGTGGGAAGTAGGTCCTCAGGACACGTACGCATGGTCGGACCCCAGCCACCAACCCTGGAGCCCCATCTAATCCGCGCGCCCTGTCGGTCATGTGGTCGGCGGGGCGGCATCGCGACTCTCGAGCGGATCTCTTGAACTATCGCTACTGTCAGGGCACTCGGTTAGCATCGCGGCCGCCAAGCGGCGCACGCTCAAGGGGGGCGTACATGCGCGCACCTCTCGTCGCGCGGTCGGTGCACGTCGGTGTGGTCGCGTCCCTCGCGGGCGGCGTGCTCGCGCTGCTGCTGGCCGCCGCGATCGTGGGCAGCTTCGACACGCGGGGCCACTCGCCAGTGACCCATCACCAAGCTGGCCCGCGACGCGCCGCCGCGAGCAGCCCAGCGGGATCGTTGAACGGCGCTGCCGACTCTCTTGGCGCCGTGCCCATGCCGGGTGGGTTCATGTTCCGTGACGCTCGACAGCATCTAGTCGCGCGGGTTGGCGCGAGCGGTGTCTCGGTGCGGTCGGGCGGTGTTGCGCTCGGGCTGCGCCTGAGCGGCTACGGCTACGGAGATCGGCTTCGCGACGTTCGCGACGTGGCGCCGCGCCGGGAGCGAAGCGGACTGGTCGCGTATCGGCGTGGAGCGCTCACCGAGTGGTATGCCAACCGGCCGGAAGGACTCGAGCAAGGCTTTACCCTGGCGGCGGCGCCGACCGGCGCGCGCGCCGGCCGGCTCACGCTGGCGCTGGACGTCTCGGGCAACGCGCGCGGCGGGGTGTCGCACGGACGCGACGCAGTCATGTTCACGAGGGCCGACCGGTCGCTCGCCTATCGCGGCCTCGTCGCCACCGACGCGACCGGCCACCGGCTTTCCGCGCGGCTCGAACTGGACAGCGGAAGGCTCCTGCTAGAGGTCGACGATCGGCGCGCGCGATATCCATTGCGGATCGACCCAACGATCGAGCAAGCCTCGAGCTCGGATCCCTATGGCCAGGCGGTTCTGGCCGATAAGCCTTCGCTCTACCTGCGCCTCGATGACCCGGCCGGTTCCATCGCCTTGGACACTTCCGGTAATGGCGACGACGGAACGTACGAGCCCGGTGCGAGCTTCGGCGCTGGCGGGCCGCTTGTCAGCGACCCGAGCGATAGCGCGGTGGCGTTGTCGTCGGGTACGGCGGTGACGCAGTCGGGGGCGGGTTTGCCGTCGGGCAAGTCTGCGCGAACGGTCGAGTTCTGGTGGCGCACGAGTAACTGCTACTCCGCGCCGTACGTCAATTATGGCGGCTCGGGTGTTGCCAATGATGCGTTCGACGTGGTGTTGGGTGGATGTTCTGCGCGCAACGGCGCGACGGGCCGCGGCCTACAACTGCTAACGGAGGGGCAGAGCTTCTTGTGGGCCCTACCCACCACATGGTTCGACGGCCGGTGGCACCTGTTCGATGTCACCTATGACGGGACCACGGCAACGGCGTACATGGACGGCCAAGTGGTAGGTAGCTCGCCGGTCGCGACGCCGCTGGCGACCGTGACTCCCGGCAATGGCTTTGGGATCGGCGACGCTCAAAATGACCCCAATGCGGAAGGCGAGGACGACGTCGCCGAGGCCGCAGTCTACCCAACTGCGCTCACGCCAACGCAGGTCGATTCGCACTGGAGCGCGGGGGCATCGGCCTCGGCTGCGTGTCCCGCGGCGCCCACCGACGCCTACGGAGAGGCGGTCGCAAGCGACTCGCCGTCGCTGTACTTGCGCCTCGGGGATGTTGCGAGCGACCGGACTGATCGAGTCGCTCACGACTTCGCCGGGCACTGCAATGGATCCGGCCCGGCGAATGGCGCTTTCGCCATAGGCGTCGGCGCTCAACCGGACGGTCCGCTGCTCGGCTACGAGGACGGAGCGGTGGCGTTGTCGTCGGGTACGGCGGTGACGCAGTCGGGGGCGGGTTTGCCGTCGGGCAAGTCTGCGCGAACGGTCGAGTTCTGGTGGCGCACGAGTAACTGCTACTCCGCGCCGTACGTCAATTATGGCGGCTCGGGTGTTGCCAATGATGCGTTCGACGTGGTGTTGGGTGGATGTTCTGCGCGCAACGGCGCGACGGGCCGCGGCCTACAACTGCTAACGGAGGGGCAGAGCTTCTTGTGGGCCCTACCCACCACATGGTTCGACGGCCGGTGGCACCTGTTCGATGTCACCTATGACGGGACCACGGCAACGGCGTACATGGACGGCCAAGTGGTAGGTAGCTCGCCGGTCGCGACGCCGCTGGCGACCGTGACTCCCGGCAATGGCTTTGGGATCGGCGACGCTCAAAATGACCCCAATGCGGAAGGCGAGGACGACGTCGCCGAGGCCGCAGTCTACCCAACTGCGCTTTCCAGCAAGCGTATCGACGCTCACTGGGAGGCCCGGTCTGCGACGCCGCCGGGCACCTCGCTGATCGGCGGGACGGCCACGGTAGTGGGCGGAGGTGGCGCTCCGGGCGCGCGCGCCCAGGCCTGTCCAACCTCCGGCGCCTCCTGCATCGCCGACGCGAATGCCGCTAACGCCTCCGGCTTCTTCCATATCCTCGTGCCGGACGGCACATACACGGTGACGGTGTTTCCGCCATACGGATCGCCGTTTGTCCCGCAGACGATCCCGGACGTCACGGTCCCACCGAGCGCCTTGAGCCTCGCCGCGACATTCTCCCTCCCGGGTGGGCCTCTCGCAACTGGCGCGACGTTCTCATCTCCGAGCACTGGACCACAGGAGAACGTCGTGCCGCGGGTCAATTGGGGCGAGCCCAGCACTTACACCGTAACCGGCTGTCCGAATGGCTTCGGAGTGCTCGACGTCAGCGCCACCAACACCAATACCGGCAGCATAGACGACGTTTCCCACGACCTCGTCGAGTCGCCGGCTGGCTCTGGCTCTTATGTGGCACAGATACCCCCTCTCGTGCCATTGCACGGAAGCGCGACGGTGAGTCCCACAATTGCGTGTGTTGGCCGAAGCGCTCTGTTTCCCACCGGCGGGCCGCCTGGAGGCGGGACGTCGGTGGTCTTGACCGGTTCCGGCTTTATGGGCGCGACCGGAGTCTCGTTCGCATCGAGCGCCGCGCAGTCATTCAAAGTCATTGATGACCACGTGATCGTCGCCACCAGCCCGCCCGGCTCGGACACGGAGGCGGTCACGGTTACGGCCTCAAACGGAACCACAATCTCGGCCGGGGAGTTCTCCTACTTCAGTGTCGCCGGCCTCTCGACACCAGCCGGGCCCGCTACCGGTGGCACGTCTGTAGCTATCCACGGCTCAGGGTTCTCTAACGTGCAGAGCGTGCTATTTGGGATAGTACCAGCGCAGTCATACACTGTCGTCAGCTCCACGGAGATTGACGCGGTGGCGCCCGCGGGCGTCGGTACCGTCGACGTCCAGGTGACGAGCGGGCAAGCGCCGTCCGAACTCGGCCCCTCCTCCACATTCACCTACGAGGGGGGTATGCCCGACTTCGTCTCGATCCACGAGGGATTCGGCCCGAACGCCGTGCAGGGCCTCGCCGGCCAGATATCGCGATTCTGCGCCAACCAGACCGACTGGCCCTTCACGCCATCGCAAATATGCTCGGCCGCGGGCTTCATCATCCGCCACGTGCCACAGTTCAACCCAAACACGGTCGGGCCCGGAACGGTCGGGGTGGGGGGCTTGGCCATCGCTGCTCTGAGGGCGGCGATACCAATCTGCGATACCGAGATTATCGGCTGCGCCGCACTCATAGGCGCGGTGATAGAGGCCGCACCGTACATCGTGGGGGTCGCCGCCGCAGTGGCGGTTGGTGTCGCCGTGTACGAACTACTCCGGCATTTCAACCCATTCGGCCTGTTCATCGATCCGAGCGGCACGGTAGTCGACACGACCGGGAACCCCATCGACGGCGCCACTGCAACCTTGCTGGGGCAGCCAGGCGCCGAGGCGCCATTCTCGCCGGTCGACCCCTCCAGCGGCGCGATTGAGCCAGCGACAAACCCTCAGACGACGACTTCGACTGGGGCGTTCGACTGGGATGCGTTGGCCGGGACGTACGAGGTCGAGGCCTCCGCGCCCGGGTGCTACGCGCCAGGTGACACGGGCCATGCGGCAGTGTTCACGTCGCCGTTTGCGATCCCACCGCCACTGGCGGGACTGATGCTGACGCTGGAGTGCCCAGGCAGTACCCCGGTCAAGCCGACGGTGACAGGTCTATCCCCGAGTGAGGGGCCCACCGTTGGCGGCGACATGGTTGACATCACGGGCACGGGCCTTGCTGGCGCTACGAGCGTCAGCTTCGGCGGTCAGCCGGTCACCCACATGCAGGTGCTCTCACCCTACGCAATCACGGCGATCGCGCCCGCGGGGAGCAGCACCGTCCACGTGACCGTGACGACCCAGGGCGGCACGAGCCCGACGACCGCGGCTGATCAGTACACCTACGCGGCGCCGGCCGTCGTGCCGGACGGGCCTGTCATCACGAATGTGGCACCGGCTAGCGGAGCCCTCGCTGGCGGCACGGTCGTCACGATCAATGGAATGGACCTCGACGGAGCCTACGGCGTCGATTTCGGCGGCAGGGCCGCAACATCGGTGACTGATGTATCCCCGACGGAACTGCAAGCGGTCGCCCCGGCGGCGGCGTTTGCGTCGCGGGTTGACGTCTCGGTCACCACGCCCGTGGGTACTTCAGCACCGACGCTCGGCGACGCGTTCGTTTATGGCTCGCCGCCGCCGCCGGTGACTACAGCGCTGACCGCCGCGGCCTCGCCGAACCCCGCCGCCGTGGGCAGCCAGGTCGGGATCGCCGCAGACGTGACACCCACCGACGGCGCCGGCAGGGTGGCCTTCTACGCTGACGGCTCGGCTGCGCCCGTCATCGGTTGCGAGGCCGTGGCCCTCACTCAGTCCGGCAGTGCCTACGAGGCGACCTGCACGACGTCAACCCTCGCGCCGGGTAACCACACGATCACGGCGGCCTACTCGGGCGACGCGAACTACGCCGCCAGCTCGGGCTCGGGGAGCGTGATGGTGCTGGGTATCCCAGCAGACACAGCGCCGCCGACCATCGCCGGGACACCCCAGAGCGGCCAGACCCTGGCGTGCTCACCCGGGACGTGGTCGAACAGCCCGACGGGGTACAGCTACCAGTGGCAGCGTGACGGCGGGGACATCGCTGGAGCCACGAGCGCCACGTACGCTGTCCAGGGCGCCGACTTGGGGCATACGGTCACGTGCCGGGTCACGGCGACGAACATCGCGGGCAGCGCCACGGCGATGAGCGCCGGGGTTGCGATACCGCGGGCTCTAACGGCGCCAACGACGTCCGCCGCGACAACCATGACCGCGGCCACGACGCACACGTCGACTGGCGGTGCGCAGGGCAACACTGTCGTGATCCACAAGCCGCTCACACGTGCGCAGAAGCTCGCGGCGGCGATCACGGCGTGCGACAAGCTGAAGCGGAAGAGCAAGCGCGCGAGGTGCGTCGCTGCGGCAAAGAAGCGCTACGCGGCCACGCCCACGCGGGCGCAGAAGCTCGCGGCCGCGATCAAGGCGTGCGACAAGCTCACGGCGAAAGGCATGCGGGCGAAGTGCGTCGCCGCCGCTAAGAAGCGCTACCCGCTGCAGACGGCTGGGCCAGGCCTGAGAGGCACCTTCGTTGTCTGGTAGGCACGATGAGATGGCCGCGTGGTTGGAGTCCGATGGTGCTCCGTGTAAGGCTTGTAAAGCACTCCACATTTGTTGGCTGTTCGGTAGAGTTGCCGCGCCGACGCCGGCCAGCTCGCGGTGTGCGCGTTTGAGAGCCGGTTGTACGCTGCGATCCGATGCAGCAAAGCGGATTCCGATTCGCAACCTCGCAGCCAGCGGCCTGCGGGCCCGAAGCACATCAGGTGCGCTGATAGGCACGCTCCTGTCCGTGGCGGCGGTGATGCTTGCGTTCGCTGTCAGCACTAGAGGACCGCGCACGTCGGTCGGCGCGGATCCGGCGGCGGGTCTCCGGCCGGGCAGAGCGCTGCTTAACGCGCCACCGGTCCGGCTCGCGCCGGGGGAATTCGCTCTTCGCGACACCCACGGCAAGACCTTGGCGACCTTCGGTAGCGATGGTGTGGGCATACGCATCGCCGGCGTGCAGCTTGGGCTGCGGGTGACTGGGTATGGCTACAACGAGCGCATGTTTGGCGTCGGTCGGGAAGCCCCGCGCGCGCGGGCAAATCGCGTCACGTACGGACACGGCCCGCTGGCCGAGTGGTACGCCGCCGAGCCCGACGGGATCGAGCAGGGCTTCACCCTGGTGGACCGCCCGGGGGGTTCTCGCTCGGGATGGCTGACGCTGGCGATGCGCGTGTCGGGTGCGCACGCCATGTTGTCCCCGCGGGGCGATGCGATCATTCTGGGTGGGGCTCACAGTGCGGTGTCCTACGGCGCCCTCGCCGCCACCGACTCGCGGGGCAGGCGGCTTGAGACGACGCTCACGTTGGCCGGCGACGTTATTCGTCTGCGCGTCGACGATCGGGATGCGCGCTATCCGCTTCGGATCGACCCGCTGATCCAGTCGGCGCCTGCCTCTGACCCCTACGCCCAGGCGGTGCTCGCAGATCATCCGGCGATGTATCTCCGGCTTGACGAGCCGGGGGGGGCGATCGCGTCCGACTCGTCGGGCAACGGAAACGACGCCACCTACGAGCCGGGCATGGGCTTCGGCGTCACGGGGCCGCTTGCGAGCGTCCCGAGTGATGCGGCCGTCGGTTGGCCGGACACGGGTGTTGGGCTGACGCAGTCTGGGGCCACTCTGCCGTCGGGCAACTCGGCACGTACGGTCGAGTTCTGGTGGCGTACCGTCAATTGCCAAGCCGCGCCGCTCCTCCAATACGGGGGTCCTGCCAGTGGAAACCAGGAGTTCCAGGTGGTGCTGGATGCTGGCAACTGCAGTGCGTCTCGGCTGGACCTGAACACCGGTGGGCAGGGCGCAGATTGGTCGTTGCCGGCGGGATGGGACGACGGTGCCTGGCACCTCTTCGACGTGACGTACGACGGCGCAATTGCGACGGGGTATGTGGATGGCCAGATAGTCGGCAGTGCGACGATCGCGACGCCGCTGGCGACGGTCACGCCCGGCAACGGGTTCAGCATCAGCGATTACAGCGGGCACCCGGACAAACCGGACGACATCGCAGAACTCGCCGTTTACCCCCGCGCGCTCACCCCGACACAAATCGACGCCCACTGGACGGCAGCCGCGGTTACGTCGTGCCCGCGCGCGCCGACCGATCCGTACGGACAGGGCGTTGTCGCTAACGCGCCATCCCTGTATTTTCGTCTCGGGGACCTTGTGACCGACCCGGCCGACCGGATCGCATACGACTCATCCGGGCATTGCACGACGTCCGCTCCAGCCAACGGTGCTTACGTGGCCGGGACCGGTCCCGAACCGGACGGTGTGTCGCTCGGCTACGCGACCGGAGCCGTTAATGGGGGGATCCGGCGACATCCAAGATCGTGACGCAGTCGGGGTCCGGGCTACCGTCGGCCGACTCGCCGCGAACTGTCGAGTTTTGGTCGCGGACCGCCGATTGTCAAGCATCCGAGGCGGTGCAATACGGGGACCCGAGCACTGCGAACGGCGAGTTTGATGTGCAAGTAAACGCGGGCAACTGCGACGTTTCCCGGCTCGTCCTGAGCACTGCCGGGCAGAGCCAGAGCGCGTCGTGGGCGCTGCCAGCCAGTTGGGACGACGGCGCGTGGCACCTGTATGACCTCACATACGATGGGACGACAGTCACCGCGTACATGGACGGCCAAGTAGTGGGCAGCAGCGCGTTGACGATGCCGCTCGCGACGGTGACCCCCGGCGACGGCTTTAGCGTCAACGTGGCCGCCCACCCAACCAAACCGGACGCAATCGCGGAGGTTGCCGTCTACCCCGCGGCGCTCACGAGCCAGAAGATCCTTGCCCACTGGGAGGCGCGGTACACGCTGCCGGCAGGGGTGTACCTGATCGCCGGCACGGCAGCATTCGGCAACGGTAGCGGCGCCGCGGGGGCCCGCGAGGAGGCCTGCCCGACTGCGCGCGGAAGCTGCATCGTCGGCCCCTACCCGGCCGACCCCTCCGGCTTCTTCCACCTGCTCGCCCCGGCCGGAACGTACACGGTTACCCTGTTCCCGCCGTCCGGATCGCCGTCTGGGTCGCAAACGATCACCGCTGTCACCGTCCCGGCCTCGGTACTCAACCTGTCGGCGACCTTCTCGCCGCCTGGCGGCCTTCCCCCCGGGGTGAGCTTCTCGACCCCGACGGGCACGCAGCAAAACCAGGTACCGCGCGTCAACTGGAGCGAGCCGAGTACGGTCACCGATACCGCCTGTACCGGCGGCATCGGACTCACGAGCGTCACAAGCACCAACCCCGCCACCGGCCAGCCCGAGACGACCTCCGCGCCGCTGTTGGAGACCCCGACCGGCTCCGGCACCTACCAGGCCACGATTCCCCCGCTCGCCCCGCAGCACGGCGCCGGGTCGGGCACCGATTCGATCATCTGCCCGGCCAAGCTCGGCCTGCTGCCGAGCGGCGGTCCATCTGGCGGGGGCACCACCGTCCTGCTGAACGCCCCGGGTGGCCTAACCGGCGCTACCGCGGTCACGTTCGGAAGCCGTCCCGCCACCTCATTTACGGTCGTGACCGACAACTTCATCGAAGCAACTGCGCCGCCCGGGTCGGGGAGCGCGCCCGTCACTGTCACCGCGAGCAGTGGGAACAGCATTTCGATCGGCACCTATACCTACTTCCAGGTCAGCTCGCTGAGCGTCGGCTCGGGTCCGGCAACCGGCGGGACGACTGTGACGATCACGGGCGAGGGGTTCGCGCAGGGTGACCAGGTGCTGTTCGGCCTAGCTGCCTCGCAGTCGGTGACGGTGGTCAGCCCGACCGAGATTCAAGCCGTGGCGCCACCCGGCGTTGGGACCGTAGACGTGCAAGTCGTGCAAGGCAATAGCGTGTCCGAGGCGGGCAGCCAGGCGGCGTACGTCAACGAGAACGGACCGCCCGGCACCGCATCGCTCAACCAGACCGCCACCTCACCCCAGAATTATGCGACGCAAATATCCGAGGCATGTGCGGCGGACGTGGCGGGTGTCACGCTGGTTGAGCAGGACGCGCAGCTCTGCGGAGCAGCGGACCTGGCCAAGGATCTGTACGACGAAGGCTCCGGCGCTCTCCGGGACATCGCGTTGGACAAGGCCGAAGACATTCTGCCCGGCTTTTTCGCCTACGGCGTCAAGAACCTCTTCAACAGCATCGCGGACGGCACTGCATTCCTCGAGGGAGTGAACGGTGTACTGGACGTTGTCGACGCGATCAACGCGATCTTCGACCCGATCGCGAAGGCGCAGTTCATCATCAGCGTCGGCGACGACGTGTGCAAGATCCTCACAGGGAGTGGGTGTCGGTGGGATTTCTGGACGCTGTTCATCGACCCCGGTGGCACAGTCATCGATACGAACGGGAACCCCATCAACGGCGCCACGGCGACACTGCTCGGCCAGCCCGCCACCAGTGGAGCATTCTCGACGATCGATCCAGCGAGCGGAGCCATCGAGCCTGCGACCAACCCCGAGACAACCGGGGCCTCAGGGGCGTTCGACTGGGAGGCACTGGCAGGGACCTACGAAGTCGAGGCCTCGGCACCTGGGTGCTACGCGCCCGGAGATCCGTCGCAGCCAAGCGTGTTCACCTCGCCGTTCGGCATCCCGCCGCCAGCGGTGGGACTCACGCTGGCCCTGGAGTGTGCGGGCAGCACCCCGGTCAGGGCGGCAGTCACGGCGCTGACGCCGAGCAGCGGGCCGACGGTCGGCGGCAGCGTGGTTGACATCACCGGCACGGGCCTTGCTGGCGCGACCAGCGTGAGCTTCGGGGGTCAGCCAGTAACGCACCTGCAAGTGCTTTCGCCCTACGCAATCGCGGCGATCGCGCCCGCTGGGAGCGGCACGGTCGACGTGACCGTGACGACGCGCGGCGGCACGAGCCCGACCACCGTCGCCGATCATTACAGCTACGTCGCGCCGGTCGCCGTTCAGGGCGGGCCCGTCGTAACAAATGTCGCGCCCGCCAACGGCCCGCTGGTCGGTGGCACGCCCGTTACCATCACCGGCACCAACCTCAACGGGGCGTACGCGGTGGACTTCGGCAGCACTTCCGCGGCATCGGTGACCGACGTCTCGGACACCGAAATCCACGCGGTGGCGCCCGCGGCGGCGTTTTCCTCGCGCGTCGACATCAGCGTGACAACGCCACTGGGCTACTCGGCGCCGACGCTCTCCGACGCCTTCGTGTACGGCTCTCCGACACCGCCCGTCGCCAGTTCCGTCGCGGTCGTGCCCTCGCCGAGCACCGTCGTCGCCGGCAGCCAAGTTGCGTTGGCCGCGGACGTCACGCCCACCGACGGCGCCGGCACCGTGGCGTTCTATGCCGACGGTGCCGGCTCTGCTATCGCCGGCTGCGAGAGCCAAGCGCTCGCGTTAGCCGGGGCGGGCTACCAGGCGATGTGCACGACCTCCGACCTTGGCCCGGGTACCCACACGATCACGGCGAGCTACTCGGGGGACGCGAATTACGCCGCCAGCTCGGGATCCACGAGCGTGATGGTCGTCGCCGCCCCGGCGAACACCACTCTGCCAACGATCAGCGGGACGACGGGGGTCGGCCAAACCCTCACGTGCTCACCCGGCGCCTGGTCTTACAGCCCGACCGCGTACGGCTACCAGTGGCAGCTTGACGGAGGGGACATCGCTGGGGCCACGAGCGCCACCTACGTCGTCGAAGGCGCCGACCTAGGGCACACCTTGGCGTGTCGGGTGACCGCCACGAACCTCGCCGGTAGCGTCGCGGCGACCAGCTCGGGGGTTGTGATACCGCCAGCTCAAACGGTGTCAACGACGTCCGCTGCGACGACGATCATCACGTCCACGACCCACACATCGAGTGGTGGTGTGCACGGCAATACTGTCGTGACCCCTAAGCCGCTCACGCGGGCGCAGAAGCTCGCGGCGGCGATCAGGCTGTGCGACAAGCTGAAGCGCAAGAGCAAGCGCGCGAGGTGCGTCGCCGCGGCACGGAAGCGGTTTGCGCCCACGCCGACGCGCGCGCAGAGCCTCGCGGCCGCGATCAAGGCATGCGACAAGCTGAAGCGAAAGCGCGAGCGTGCGACGTGCATCGCCGCCGCTAAGAAGCGCTACCCGCTGCGGACGGCTGGACCAAGGCTGACAGGCACCTTCGTCGTTTGGTAGGACGTCCACGCTGGCGGGCTTGGCGGCGATCGTGATCCCCTCGCCGGTGGCGGGGTTGCGGCCCGTGCGTTTCTTCGTGGCGGGCTTGACGCGCACGGTGAGCTGTACGAGGCCGCCGATCCGCACGCGCTCGGCGTTGGCGAGCTCCCCATGCACGACCTCCTCGAGCGCCGTGAGCGCGAGCTTGGCGTCGGGCTTGCTCAGGCCTGAGCGCTCGGCGACGGCGGCGATGAGCTGCGTGTCGGGGTCAGCAGGGCGAAAGACTCCTCGGGGATCGAATGCTCGAGATGCGGCAGCGTGATTGAACCCGACAGCGCGGACGCGCAGATTCCGGACTGAGAAGCCGGCGCTGAAGTCGCCAAGCCGTCGCCGATATGTGCGACCGATACCGGTGCCGTCGTGGCCTGCGAGTGCGCGGCGAGATTCAGGGCTTGGGCCGGCGGGTGGGCTACCGGACGTGCTGGATCGACTCGCGGCGCACAAAGAGAGAGGGGACCCCGCCGGCCCTTGCCCCGCGAACGCTTCGGGGCAAGGGTCGGGCGGCACCGCCTTTGTGTGCTCGGGATGACCGTGACGCGGACGGGGCTGCGCGTCGTCAGGGTCCGCGCCGCCCGCGTAAGCGGCGCAGTGTGCTCTCGAGGCGGGTCTTGATCGGCGAGTCCAGCCGTTGGATGGCTGTGCGCGGCACGGGTTGCGGCAGGCCGGCGAGGGCGTTGTCGAAGACGACGTCGAGGTGTTCGCCGCCGTCGTCGCCGGCGATCACGGCCGGTCCGTGGCGCCGCGGCTCGCCGGATGCTGCCGCTGGGCCTGGGAGGTCGCGGACATGGACGCGCTCGCCGGTGCGGAACCTGGCCTGCTTGCGGGTCACGTGTTCTCCAGGTGAGCCAGTGCGGTTCGGATCGCTTCGGTGAGCGCCTCGTGACCGTTGTTGGCAGTTGCCGCGAGCGCGCCGCGTAGGTGTCCGAGCACGGTGGTCTGCCAGGCCGCGTCGGGCGCGGCGAACGCGTCGTCGGGCAATGCGTCGCTGGCCAGGCGTGTCTGCTCGTGCGCGACGTCCCTCACCGTGACGATCGTAAGCCGTGCGCCGGCCGCGAGCTGCTCGGCGAGCTGGTGCTGTTGTTCGCCGGCGAGGCGCGCACAGGCCTCGGCGACCGTGACGGTGATCTCTCCGTGGTCGAAGGCGCGGCGCAGGGGCCGGATGAGGCGTTGCAGGCGCAGTCGGCGTTGCACGGTCTGGACTGGAATGTCGGTCTGGGCGGCGATCTGCTTGATCGTGAGGGCGGTGTCCTGGTCGCCGGCGGCCTTGAGTATGTTCTCGATCGCGGCCAGCTCGCTGGCGGGCGAGTCGCTGCGGCTGGAGTGCAGGGCGAGCGTCAGCCCGCCACGTACGGCCCGGGTGCTCGCGTCGCGGCCGTCGAGGACGTAGGCGTCGACGCTGCCGGACGCCGCTTGCTGGTTCTCCGCGGCGAGCAGGGCGATGGTCTTGGTCCGCCGGCGTCCGTCGATCACGGCGTAGCGTCCGTTGCGGGTCGGCGCGAGCAGCACGGGTTGCAGCTGGCCGAGCTCGCGGATCAGCTCGATCAGCTCATGTCCGGGCTGGGCGTGGGTCCAGCCGTCGATCTGCTCGACCGGCACGCGGGCGCGGCGGACGCTCGGCGCCCGCGAGGGCAGCAGCTGTAGCTGTTCGGTCATCGGTGCACCTCGATGACGGGGATGGCGGCGCGGCTGGCGGCCGTGATCGTGTCGTGGTGGCTGCCCGCGGCCTCGTCTCGGACGACCTCGATCTGGGGGATGGGGAGGCTGGCGAAGATGGCCAGGCGGTGCTGGGCCGCCTCCAGCGGCTCGTCGCCCCATAGCCGGGCGCACATCCCGGTGAATTCACCGGCGAGGTGCTCGGGCACGTGGCACGGGCAGGTGCGGCGGGTGGGGAACTCGGGTGCGTTGGCGATGTCGGCGTGGGGGTGCAGCAGGATCAGTCGGCTGTCGCCGGTGAGCCGGGAGAAGTCGGTGCTGCGGCTGATGCGGCGCGAGATGCCCATGCGCCGGGCCTCGTCGATGAACGCGGTCACTGTGGGGTAGTGCTCGCGCCCGATGATGTCGAGCACGTGGGTGATGCCGTCGCGCTCGACGAGCGTCGTGCCGACGGCGGCGAGGCCGAGCCGGCCGGGGTCGGTGATGATGATCGGTGGGTCGATGAGGAATTCTTCGATCGGGCGGCCTTCTGGTCCGAGGGGGACGGCGAGGTAGGCGCCGCCGGGGTGACGGTAGCCGCAGCCGCGGCGTGCGCCGCTCGTGACGAGCGGCGCCGAGAGGTCAGGCATGTGGACTCCTTTAGGAGTGATGGTTGGGGTGCTGGCGCGGGTCCGGTGAAGGGGTCCCGCGCGGCGCGCCCGGGAGATCACCAGGCGCGGGTTGGTGTGTCAGGTGCGCAGGCCGCGCGGAGGCGGTGGCGCGGCCGGCTGGCGCGTGCGCTTCACCGGCGGATGAGCGTCAGCGCGTGTGCGAACACGCACAGGCAGCGGTAGGCCCGCCGCGCGGCGGAGCGGTACACGATGGCCGGGATGCCGGTGACGCGAGGCGCTCGCCGGCGAGCTGGTAGGGCGTCCATTGCTCGCTGTCGGCTCGGCCAGCCCCGCGGCTGCGAGCGCGACGGGGTCGCTCAGGTCAACGACGTGCTTGAGATCGACCTCGTACCCCCACAGGTCGCGGGGCATCAGCTGCTCGGGGGGCAGCCCTCGCTCGGCCAACGCGCGCTAGAACTCCGCCCAGACCGTGTCGGGTTAGTCGGCGAGATACGGCGCGGCAACGATCCGTGCGCGCTGCCAACGCCGAGCGCCTCGCCGGCGGGCCGGCCCAGCGGCGGCGCGTTCCCGCGCACGCGGCGGTGCCCATCCCGGTGAGCGGGATCGGCGCGGGTGGGCGGGGCATCTCGTCGAGCTCGACGAGCTCCTCTTGGCGCAGGCTGCGCTTGCGCTCGGCCACCAGGGCGGCGAGGGCGATGCGTGTCCGTGCGCTCGGCGTGCTCGGCGGCGAGCTGCTCGGCCGCCTGGGCGAGCCGATCACCCCGATAGGGGTCGCCGGAGACCGAAAGCACCCGCGCGGGCGCCGCGGTCGTGGCCATCGCTTTCCGTTGATGCGACTCGTTCAGCCTGACGTATCGCCGAGGGCGAAAGCAGGTGCACGGTGGGTGTCCGCCGGCCGGGCTCAGCCGGAGTCGGTCCCTCCCGAACCACGTGACCCGGAAGAGCGAAGCTCGAAGAGCATCTCACGCAACCGCTCAGCGGTGTACTCCTCCGGCGTCTCGCGGTTCTGGCTCGCGTCTTGCGAGGCTTCGGCAATGTTGATGAGCACGAAGTACCACCGGAGCCCCTCGGCCGATAACGGTTCAGTCGGCAGCACGACCCGCGGTCCGCCGCGGCGAAACAGAACTACGAACGCCTCGTCAGCGAAGTAGCCGCTGCCCGGCAGGCTGCCGATCGTGTCAAGGGCTTGCCGAAAGGCGGCACGGAGTTCGCTATCGAGGCTCGTTCGGTCGGCGTATTGCTTCGCCTCGACATAGAACGAGCGCGCCTGCGTCGGGTCGAATACGTCGGCGCGCGACGAGGTGCCAAGGACCGCTTCCGCCAGCGGGTTCAGGCCCTGATCGAACAGGTAGAGAGTAAGTTGGTCGCGCAGCGCGTGTTCGGGGGCCCGACGTGCCTCCGTGGCGGCGTCAGCCAGTCCACGGAGCCGCTCACGGTCGTGCCACTCACAGCGCGCTTTGAACCTGAGCACCACGCCGAGTCGACTCCGCGCCGTGTAGAGCCGGCGGCGAAGCTCGAGGAAGACGATCTGGGCAGACCGATGCAGATCCTCAACGACGGGCCGAAGGGCGCCCTGGGACGCCGGCGACCGCAATTCGTCGCCGACTGACCGAGTCTGCTGCACGACGTATGGGTCGGCTTCAACCCGAAGCTTCGGCCGATCGCCCCTTGGGCTCGACTCGGCGAACGCTGACTCTCTCAACGCCAGGTGCTCAGCTGCCTCAAGTCGGAGCAGAGCGACGCTAGGGTCGCCACGCGTGCGCAATCGCGCGCGCTGCTGAACCTCGGAGTTCCGACGGACCATCCTGTCGAAGCCACTGCTCTCGATTTCTAGAATCGGCGTCGGCGCAGCCGCGGTCTTGAGCTTGTCGATCGTCGCGAGGAGCCGATCGACGCGTCCGAGCTTCGCCCGACTCGCACTCGGGAGCGGCAACACGAACGGGTAGTTCATCTCGCCCAACAAACGAGTGAATTGGCGAGCCTCGTCGCCGAGAGCTGCAAGGGCCGGGCCCCGCGGCAGCTTCTGTCCCAGCTCCTCCCAGGCGAGTTGGACGAGCTGACCAGGGTTCCCCCCGTCGTACTCCACCTCCTGTAGCTCACGCCCGAGTTCGTCGGCCTCGACCCGAAGGTCATCGAGATGAATCGAGATCTGTGGTTCCCGTCTCAGCGCCTGAAGGAAAGCCGGCACGGACAGCAGCGCGACATCGTCGTCCTGGGCAAGCAAGAACGCGAGCTGCCCATCGAGGAGCTCGTGGAGGTACGTCGTGTCTGGGCCCATCGCGCGACCATGATGGCGAAGCTGGCCCGCAGCGGCAAATTGGCCGCGCCCCACGCAGCTGCCACGAGCAAGCTCAGCAGGCCGGCTACCCTCCCCGCGGGGAAGCCAGGTCCAGAGACCACGTGGCGGACACGCGCAGCCAGGATGAGCGTCCGTGGCGAGCTCGATTGTGCGCTGCGATGAACCCGATTGTCGCGTGGGACGCTGACCGGCTCGGCCCGGCCCCATCGCCATGTCTGAAGCGCTGTGCAATGCGCACCAACGGCGGGGGAATGCGATCGTGCGCGACACCGCGCTTTCGGCCGCGCGAAGGTTGCCCGATACTGTGATGGGTGACGGAGGCGGTACTCCTGATTGGGCCTCCGGGCGGGGGCAAAACGTCAGTGCTGGAGAAGCTGGCGACGCTGTTTGAGATCGACGGAATCGGGTTCGCCGCGCTGGAGTCAGAGCAGCTGGCATGGGGGTCGCCCTGGCTGGAGGGCGAAGTGTGGCTTGCGCAGGTTCGGGCTGTGGTCGAGCTTCAGCGTGCCGCTGGGCGCCGGCTTTTCTTGCTCGCTGCGACCACGGAGACGACACGCGAGCTGGCGAACCTGATCGACGCGATCGCCGTCGATGTCGTCACGGTCGTGTTGCTCGTGGCGTCTGCGGATCTGTTTGCTCATCGCTTAGCGGACCGCGAGCCGGACATGTGGCCCGGCAAGTTGGCCTTGATCGCACACGCCCGCAGCTTGGCCGACTCGATGACGGCGCTGGATGGCGTGGACCTTCGCGTCTCGACCGAGAACCGCACGCCCGAGGAAGTCGCGATCGAGGTCCACGCCGCACTCAGACGGCGCGGCATCGCGGTGACCGGCTGAGCGACGATTCGTGTCGATCGACGACGCGTGATGTGCCGCGACTCACCACGAGCAACGCCCCGGTCGATGATCTGCGCGAGATGAGTGCAGTCTGCATGCGAGCCTGGTGTGTACCCGCGCTAGCCGGGACGGTCATCGCCATCGCCGGCTGTGGCGGTGGAAGCACCTCCGCCCGCTCGCAGGTCGCGATCGGTTCCCACGTGTGCCCAGCGCAACCGGTCAGCGTCGGGGCCGACCAGATCGCAACCCCGTCCGTGACGGCGCTCGTGGCGCGCAACCCGGACGCCGCCGTGGTGTGCAGCTACTACACCAACGGTGTTCCGGGGAGGATCGCCGAGCGCTTTGCGCTTAGCCGTCTCGAGGCGCGGACGCTGGCCTGGATGCTGGACACGGGGGCGAGCCGCGTCATCGGCGACGCGCTCGCCGAGCCGTATTGCGACAGTCTTCTCGCCCAGAACGCGATATGGCTGCGCTACGGCACGGCGATCGAGTCGGTGGTGGTCGCGGGCTGCGCCGGCGACTCCGCCGTGGCCGAGCGTGGGAAGACCCGGTTCGCGCTGTCCGAGTTCGCGACCGATGCGCTTGACGCGATGACCGGAGCCCCGCCGAGGAGCAGCCTGACCCGGCTGCCACCGCCGCGGGATTCCGTGCGCACACCCAACTACGTCGGAGAGCAACTAGGGCCGGCCGCGGCCGCGGTCCGCCGGGCGGGTCTCGGCCCCGGGAGCGCGGCGGACGAGATCTCCGACCCGGAAGTGCCGCTCGGGACCGTGATCTGGCAGGAGCCGTTCCCCGGTGCGATCCAGGAGCGCTCGCAGGCTTCCGTGTACCTCGACGTCGCCGTTCGCCAGGTCCCCGCGTGCCGCCGCGACCAGCTCGCGGGCGCGTTCCTGTCCGGTGGCGTGGGCACCGGCGACTTGTTCGGCAACATCGCGCTACTGGACGTCTCAGCCCAAGCCTGTGCCCTCTCGGGACCGATGACCCTGACCGGCCTGCGTCGCGATGGTCACCCGGACACCGTCTCGGTCAGCGAGCGACTCGAACCGCCCGTCACGCTCAATCCCCGCGCCAGCGCCGCAGCGATCGCCCAGCCGGCATCGAGCCTCATCGCCGAGTTCGGGTTCGCCGACGACGTCAGAGACGACCCGACCGCGCCGAACGGACTCTGCTCATCGTTCCGCTACCCGGCCACCTGGTCGGTCACGATCGGACACAGCCCTCCGCTGCTCGTCCCTAACCGCGACCCGAGCGCGGCGGCCGAGCCGGGCCATGGCCGCTTCTACAGCTGCCGGGGCGGGCTATCCACCACGCCGGCCGCGCCGTTCGCCCTCGTCCCGTGAGCGGCGTTGAGCGGGGGGCACTGCGCCTCGCCGCGAGCCGCGTCATGATCAACATGCCAGTCGGCTTCTGAGCCCCGGCGACGCTGTGACGTCGATCCGGCTGAGAGAGCACAGCCCCAAGAGGAGGTGCTTCGTCACGTCGGTCGCGTTGATGCGGCTGGCTCTGGCTGGCGCGAAGCCGGCCGGTGCCGCGTTGGGGCTCCCGCGTCGCCTCCTCGCCCGCGTGTTCACGCGGCGAGGCGCCGGTGGTGTGGGTGGTGGTGTTGGGCGGCATAGTCGCGGGCGATCGCCTGGGCGGCGGCTTGGCCGTCGTCGCAGCCGGCGAGCGTCTCCACGACGATGACGTCGAGGACCTGCCAGCGTCCGTCGCGTGCGCGGCGGGCGATCACGTGGTGTTCGCGCCCGGCCGGGTCGGTGTAGCGCGTCGCGGCCGGGGTCTCATCGGGGTTGGGGTTGGGCATGACGGTTCGGTTCCTTTCCGTGAGTTCGCGTCGTTGTTGGGCACCGGCCCGGGCCGCACAGCCACAGGTACCGTGTGCGGCCCGGCCGGTGCTCGGCCGGTTAGGGCAGGCCGGCGCCGCCGGGGCACTCGGGCCAGGCCGGGCAGTAGCGCGGCTGGCACTTCCAGCTCGCCGGATCGGCGAACGCCCACGGCTCGTCGGGTCCCAGGCGCTCGTAGAAGGCGCTGATGAGCCGCGCGGCCTGGGCGATGCGGGCCAGGGCACCGCGCAGCTGCCCGGGCGTGCGCGTCGTCGTCACCAGCGTGGATTTCATCTCGCGCCTGCGTGGGCCGGGCTTGGCGATCTGGGCGAAGCCGAACTGCCGGGCGGGGTCGCCGTGCAGCCAGCGCCCGGCCAGGTACAGCGCGGGTTGGGTGTCGTGGTCGGCGCGGGCCTGGGTGAACGGCGTGCTCTTGACCTTTGTAGTCCACGACCGTCGCCAGCGGCTCACCGTCGCCGTCGGGCACGACGGTTTCCAGGTCGAGGTAGCAGAGCACGCTCCACTGCACATCCGCGGTGAGGCGGTACTCCAGGCGCCGCTGCACGGCGACCGGCTCGCCGAGCTGGGGCACGAGCTGGGCGAAGGTGAGCTGTAGCGCGGCCACTCCGATCGTGAACGAGTGCTGGGCGTCGTGGTTCTCGTCCCAGGCGATGTCGGTCTCGGCGAGCTGTTGGTGCCAGTGCTCGCGGTAGGCGTCGGTGACCTGGTCGAGCGTGAGACGGTTGTGGTGGTGGAGCAGGTGCTGGTAGTAGGTGCTCAGGGCGTGGTCGACCTGGCTGCCGAGGAACATCGCGCCGTTGGTCGGTTCGCGTTCGCCCTGTAGGTAATGGCGGCGCCATTGCTCCGGGCAGGCCAAGAGGCGCTGGTAGGAGGAGTGCGACAGGTGCTCGAGCGGTTGGCCGTCGTGGCGTGGCGGCAGTCGCTTGGGTACGTGGATGCGGGCGGCCAGCTCGCGGGCCGCCCGGCCCGCATCCGGGCCGGGGGTGTCCGCTCGCCGGGCGGCGAGCGCGGGGTTGTTCATGGCGTCTCCTTGGGAGAGCGAGAGGGGGTGAGCTGGCGCGCCGCGCGGCGGCCGTTCACCGGTGAAGGGAGGGGGCTGACTACGCGGCGCTGGGGCCGAGGTCTGAGAAGTCCACATGCACGACCTCGCCGGAGCCGTTCTGCGGCTCGCCGGCCGGCTGCGCCGCGTCGGCGGGCGTGGGGCTGGGTTGGGCGGCCTGGTCGGTGGCCTCGCCCTGGCCGGTGCCGGTCTCGGGTTCGCCGTGGGCGAGCATCTCGCCCAGGTCGCGGCGCACGGCCGGGGTGCGCATGCGGTTCTCGTAGCCGTGCCGCAGCCACTGCTCCGTTTCGGCGGTGAGCGTGAGCAGGTCGCTCTTGCCCGGGCGGCGGAGGGCCTGGACCTGTCGCGGTCCGGGACCGATGGGCAGCACAAGGGGGGCCAGGGCGGTGTACAGGTAGGCGCCGATGCCGGCGGCCACGGCGGCGCGCTTGCGCGCGTCGCTGTAGAGCGCCTTCAGGCCCGCCATCGAGCCCGCGTCCATCTCCCCGATGTCCTCATAGGTCGCCTCGATGTCGGGACCGTCGGGCTCGACGGGGAGGCTGACGATCAGGCGGCAGGCGAGGTAGAGCTTGCGCGCGCCGGGCTCGGCGTGCTGCGTGACGGCGGGGTGAAACTCCTGGCGCCAGCGTCCGGGCACGACGGTGTTCAGGCGTTGCAGGATCGACTGGGCGCCGAGGAACGCTGCCACGGTCGCGCCGGCGTAGGGCTGGCCGTTCAGGGTGACCTTGGTCATGGCGCGAAACCCGATCGCGCCGGGCGCGAACGGGCGGCGGAACAGCACGGCGGCCTCGGCATGCGTGCGGGCCGGCGGCGCGGGCGCCTCCGGGGTCGTGGTGGTGGGGGCGGGGTTGGGCATGGTTGCTTCTCCTTCACTGGTTTGTCGTTGGTCAGGCGGCGAGCGCCGCGCTGTTGTTGATGAGTCCGGCCTCGGTGAAGAGACCGGGACGGTCCGGCGATGGGCGGCGCTCCACGTCGCGCCGGGTGAGCACCAGCCAGTGCTTGGCCCGGCGTCGCGGCGCGGCGGGCGAGGTGGCATGCCACTCGTTACTCGCCCCGCGGGCCGCCGGCCGCTGTCCCTCGCCGGCGGCGATCGGGTTCGGCGCGTCAGTCGTCGATGCCGGGCAGCCGCAGCAGTGGAAGCTGCCCGTGTGCCTTGGTGAGCATCTCGAGGTCCTGCAGATCCTGTGGGCGTCCGGCCAGGCGCTTCAGCGCGACGAGGTGGGCCAGGTCGGCTCGGCGGATGAGGGTGCCCTGCACGTCGGCGTACTTGGCGCTCGCATCCACGCTGTGGAACGTGAGCGGCTCGCCGCCTTCGGGGATGAAGTCGATGAGGCCGAACGGCGTGAGCGCTCTGATGTGGTGCTCTCCGTCGAACAGCAGGTCCGGAAGCGGGCTGGCGTCAGGTCGGGTCGCGCCGACTCGGGTAAGGAACGCGCGGATCGCTTGTCCCTGCTGTGGGGTGGCGGGAACGAGGACGTCGACGTCGCGGGTCATCCGCTCGTAGCCGAGGAGGTTCACCGCGAGGCCCCCGACGACGACGTGGGGCAGGTTTTCGCGCTGCAGCTCGGCGAGCAGTTCGCCGGCGGCGCGGGGCACGAGCATCGTTCAGCGTCCGGGGGTGACGCCGTCCGCGCGGGCGCGTTCTTCGGCTTTCAGCGTCTGTCCTTGGGCCTCGATCGCGGCGCCGATGAGCTCGTACTCCTTCCAGGCCGCCATGGCGGCCCAGCCGTCGCCCTGCTCCTCCAGGCGTTTGGCCCGTTCCGCTGCTTCTTCACGTCGCCGTTGCGCGTCGGCGAGATCCAGCTCCGCTGTCATCGTGACCATCGTAGACCTCCAGTTTGCGATTGTTTGGTTCTGTTCTGACGCTTGCCGTCACGCGGCCAGCCTGTTGGGCGCCCCGTACAGGCCGGCCTCGCTGAGAGACCGGGACGGGCCGGCGGTCGGCCGTCCGGCCCGGGTGGCGGGGTGGCCGATCACCAGCCGCTCCGTTGCCCCGCTGTCGGGATCTCTCATTCGGGCCGACGCTCAGGCCGGCGCTGGGCTCACGCGCGCAGGCCGCGCCCCGGGGGCGCTGCCGGGGCCGGTACGCGCAGCGAGGGACCTTGCGCGCTCAGCCCGGCAAAGCCCGGCCTCAAACACGCACAGAGATCGTGCTCGCGTGCGGGCTCCACGCCACTGGGCAACAGCCGCAGGCACGGCGCTGAGCGCCGTGCCTGGCGTGACCTGCCGGCGCTGAACGGCCAGGGCGTCCACAGCCCGGTATGTGGCGTCCGTGCTCACCGCGCGCCGATCTCCCAGTCGATTGTCGGGTCGAAGTCGTGCGTGTCCGACCAGCCCCACAGCCATTCGCTGTGGCGCTCGCACAACTCCGGGCAGGGCGATCTGGTCCGTGACCCTGCCGGTGCGTGTCATCGAGTGCTCCTTCCGTGAGCGCCTCAAGCGAGGCCGAGCTTGGCTCGGCCCGCCGTTGTGTTGTCGGGGATCGGCGCTCGCCTCTTGTCGGCAGCGTGGCGCCTCTAGGGCAGCTCGGGCAGCTCGCCGAGACGTTCGGCGAGCTCCGTCAGATCGACCTTGTCCTGCTGGCGGTTGGCCAGTCGCTTGAACGCGACCAGATGTGGTAGGTCGACGATTGGCACCTCCATGTCAAAGAGCGTGCCTTTCTCCGCGCTTGACGAGACCTCCTGGAAGGTCAGCGGCGACTCGCCCTCCAGCAGCAGATCGAGCTTTCCGTATTCGGTCTGCGCGCGAATTCCGCCGCTTGCCAACGGCGTCTTTAGCTTCTCCACCGCCTGGCCGTTGAGTGTCGTCGCGTTCATCTCTATGAGCGCGGCGAGTGCGCCGTTGATCGCCTGAGGTGTATCGGGGATCAGAGGGGTCGATGTCCTTCGTTGCGCGGACGAACCCATGGAAGATCACCGCCCATCCGCCGATCAGGACGAACGGGACATCGTGCTTGTTGAGGGTCTTGAGGATCTCGCCGAGCTTCGGGGCGCTCATTGGCGCCGCCGAGGATTGCTCGCGTGCAGCTCCATCGCCGCACGGTGCAGCTCCTCGCCGACAACCAGGCGCTCCTGCGGGGTCATCGCTGCTTCCTCCCGACGGTCGGCCTGCTTGCCGGCCTTGGAGATCGCGCCCCACTGTTGCGCGCGTTTGCGATTCAGCGGGCTGTGCAGTCCCCTGGTCATCAGGGACATCGTAGATCACCGTCCTTTCGTTGTCTTGCGTTCTGGACGCCGTGCAATCCGTCTTCCAGGCCAGATGCCCGGCGCCCGCTTGCTCGTTTGCGCCAGGCGTTCAGCCGCCGCAGTGGCTGGCGCTCAGCGGCGGCGCCCCTTGCCCCGCGCCCGGTGCGATCGCCTGATGCGGTCGCGCAATGCCTCGGCGCGCGGTCGTGCCGCGCGCTGTTGGGCGTCTCGTTCTCCCGGGCCCACATGAGGGCCTCGAACTGCTCGAGCTCGTCGATCTCCTCGACGGTCCAGGCCACCCAGATCGTTTCGAGCTCGACGGTGGGCGTGTAGGGCACGGTCAGACAGATGACCGTTAACGGTGCGAGGTTCGCCGTGACGGTCACCGCGTTTACTGGTCCGCCGGCGTAGCGCCGGGGGTGAAGGCCGTCGCCTGGCTCCCTTCGTCGTCGTCGGTTGTTGGATTGGTCAGGCGGCGAGCGCCCCGTGGTCGTGGGTGAGTCCGGCCTCGGCGAGGAATCGGGACGGGCCGGCGGTGGGGCGCCCGTTGCGGGTGGCGGCATGGGTGATCAGCAGCCAGTCCTTGGCTCGGGTGGCGGCGACGTAGAACAGGCGCCGTTCCTCCTGCAGGGCGTGCTCGTCGGCGGCCTGCAGCGCCCGCCAGGAGGGCAGCAGCCGCTCCTCGCAGGCGGCGAGCAGCACGATCCGCGCCTCGCTGCCCTTGGCCCGGTGGATGCTGGAGACGGTGATGCGGCGGTCGCGCTCGCCGCCGGGGACTTCCTGGGCGTGCAGGCCGGCGGCGTGCTCGAGAAACCCGGACAGCGCGGCGCGCCCGGACTGGGTGTGCTGCTGGGCCCAGGTGTGCGCGGCGCGGCACAGCGAGCGCAGGTCCTCGAGCACGCGCTCGGCGTCGGCGCGCACCGTCGGGTCCGGCGAGCGCTCCAGGCGCCGCTGGTGGTGGGCCACGAGCCCCTCGGCGATCGTCACCGTGGCGACCGTCACCCGGCCGAGCGAGCGCCCGGCCAGCAGCTCGCCGCGGATGCGTCCGAGCTGCTCGCCGAAGCGTCGGGCTCGTTCGCGCGCGCCGGGGCCGCGGATGGCGGCGAGCGCGTCGGGGTCGCTGCTGGCGGTGATCAGGTCGCCGTCGTGGCGGGCGCGGGCGAGCGCGACGATCCCCTTGGTGCCCGCGGGTCCGATGCCGCGCTTGGGCGCCTGGATGGCGCGGCGCAGCGCCTGGGCGTCTGAGGGGTTGGCGAGCAGGGTGAGGTGCGCGAGCGCGTCGCGGACCTCGGCACGCTCGTAGAGCCCGAGCGAGCCGAGCACGCGGTGGGGGATGCCGGCGCGGGCGAGCGCGGCCTGGGCCGGCTCGGTGCCATAGCCGGTGCGGGCGAGCACGAGCACTTGGTCGGGCGCGATGCCGGCCGCGAGCGCGTCGGCGACGACGCCGGCGATCCACTCGGCCTCCTGGCGCTCGCTGGCGAAGGCGTGCGCGTGGGCGCGCCCGCCGGCGCCGCGCACGGCGACCAGCGCCTTGGCCACCCGGTCGCGGTTGTGAGCCACGCACGCGACGGCCGCGTCCAGGATCTCGGCGCGGCAGCGGAAGTTGCGTGCGAGCACGATCCGCTCATGAGCCGGGAAGCGCTGGGCGAACGCGAGCGTGTGCTCGGGCCGCGCGCCGCGGAAGCCGTAGATCAGCTGATCGTCATCGCCGACGACGGTGACGTTCCCGTCCGGGCCGGCGAGCAGCTCGATCAGGGTGGCCTGGGCGCGGTTGGTGTCCTGAAACTCATCCACCAGCACCCAGGCGAAGCGGCGGCGGTAGTGGGCGAGGACGTGCGGCTGTTCGGCCAGCAGCCGCACCGCGAGCGCCAGCATGTCGTCGAAATCGATCGCGTTTGAGTTGCGCAGCTCGGTGTCGGCCTGGCGCCAGACCTCCGCGATCAGCTCGGCCTGGGGGTGACCGCTGGCTTGGCGGTAGGTGTCGGGGGTGTGCAGCTCGTTCTTGGCCAGCGAGATTGCGGCCAGCAGCTCGCCGGCCGGTGGGCGCCCGGTGCTGGCCAGGGCGCCCTGGATGCTCTCGCGCTCAGGGTCTGAGAGCAGCCACTCGATCACGCGCCGCACGTCGATCTGGTCATACACCGTCCAGTGCTCGCGCCGCCCGACCGCGCTTGCGTGCTCGCGCAGGATGCGCGCGCAGACGGCGTGAAAGGTGGCCGTGGTGACACCGCGTGCTTGTGCTTCGCCGAGTAGGTCGGTGAGGCGCAGGCGCAGCTCGCCGGCCGCGCGCACGCTGAACGTGACGGCCAAGATCTCCCATGGCTGCGCGAGCCCGGCGGCGAGCAGGTACGCGACACGGTGGGTGATCGTTCTGGTCTTGCCGGCGCCCGGTCCGGCGATCAACAGCAGCGGACCTCGTGCGTGGCGTACGGCCCGGGCCTGCTCGGGCGTCAGCCCGGCGAGCAGCGCGTCGGGGCCGGCGGGCGGGCGGTGGGGCAGCGGGCTGGCGCCCGCGCTGGGGTGGGACATGCGTCACCTCCTTCGGTGACCGGGGGAAGGGGATTGGGCGCGCCGCTCGGCGCGCCGGGTGCTGCCGTCGGGCGCGGCGCGGCCACGCTCGACGCAGCAGCGCCGAGTCGCTGACAGCGCGACGCCACGGCCGACAGTTCAGGCGCTCACGGCCTGGCGCCCGGCGGGTCTACGCGCGGCGCGGCGCGGCCACGCTCGACGCAGAAGCGCCGAGTCGCTGACCGCGCGACGCCACGGCCGACAGTTCAGGCGCTCACGGCCTGGCGCCCGGCGGGTCTACGCGCGGCGCGCGGCCGATCTCACGCGTCGGTGAGCGCGTCGAGATCCTTGATGAGGATCTCGAGCCGCAGCGGGTTGGCCTCATTCGCTGTGAAGCCCACCCGGCCGTAGAACTGCGCGGTTGCTTCGTCTGTGGCGTCAACGACCAGTGCTCTGACGCCGATCAGCTGTGCGGCCCGCGACGTCAGTGCCGCGGCGTTACGCACGAGCTCGCGACCAACGCCCCGGCGTTGCCGGTCCTTGCTTACCGCGAGGCGGGCCAGCAGCACAACCGGGATGGGATGTCGCGGCATTCCCTTTCGGGTGCGCGTCCCGGCCCTTGTCGGGTCGACCGATCCCGCCGCCAACGCGAAGTACCCGACGAGGGTCGTGTCGCTGTGCGCGAGATACACCCGCGCTGAGCCGGCCGGCCAGCGGTCGCCGCGTGCTTGAGCAGCCACTCGTCAAGCTCGACGCGTCCGCTGGAAAACGTCTGTGGCGCCGTTGCGAGAGGCGCCACGCTGATGTCGGCGATCACCTGCCGGCAGCCGGCCGACCGGACATCGTGCGCCGCAGCCGCTCGTTCTGCCAGGGCGTCGTACTCCCCGTCGCTGTAGACGATCGAGGCGCTCGGATGCGGCTCGTCGAGCGGGGTCGACGGCGATACGCGCGAGCGCTCGGCGACCTCGTCGAGCAACTCGTTGACCGCGTCGATCACCTCTGAGAGGTTGGCATCGCTTCGCAAGCGGGTGCCTGTCTCCGACGGTGTCGTCATGTTGGTCATGGTAGAGCTCCGTTCGTTGATCGGTAATGGCCCAGGCGTCATCGCCCGTTGAGCCACAGGCCGTGCTCGTATCCGCGGCGTGCCTCGGCGGCGACCTCGTGCCATTCGGCGCCGCACAGGGCGAGCGCCTCGGCGCAGCGGTACAGCGCCCAGGCGAGCTTCTCGCCGGCATAGGTGATCTCCGGCCCGTTTCGCTGCACTCGCCGGGCCATGTCGGCGATCGTCTCGGCGGCGTCCAGCAGCGCGCGCTCCCGGTCGGGTCGCGCGTCGGCGGCCCGGTCGACGAAGCTGCTCACGGTCATCACTCCTTTCACCGGCTGTTGTGAGTTGGCGTCGGCGCGCCGGCGTGGCTGGCGGGGGTGGGGGTGATCGTGCGTCGCCCCCCGGCGATCGGGCGCACCCAGCGCGTCTCGCCGTCGCGGGTGGGGCGGCCGAGCAGGACCTGCACGAGCTCCAGCGCGGCCGGGTGCGGTTGGGGTGGGCTGTCGTAGTGGCGGCCCTCATGTCCGGCCAGGGCCGGGTTGACTTGCTCGCGCACGTGCACGACCACGAGCGCGGCCGCTGTCGTGGGCCGGGCGTGGGCGCTCATCGCGCGGCCGGCTTCCACCAGTTTGCCCGCAGCGTTTGCCGCTCGGCGTCCTCGGCGGCTTGGAGCAGTCCCAGCGCCAGGTGCCGCGCCTGTTCGGGGCGCAGATCGGTATACGCGTCTGGCAGAGCAGACTGGCTGCCGTGATCGTCGACGGCGCCCGGCCCGTCGAACAGCCGCACGCGCACCAACAGCTGCCGGGCCCCATGGAGGAGCCCCTCGTGCGCCGGGCCTGCGACCGCTTCTGCCTCGCATCGATAGCCGCTCATCGGCCCTGGAGCTCGCCGGCCAGCCACTCGCGCTGGCGTTCGGTGAGGGCGCCGAGCGGGGCGGCGAGGTTGACGTGGCCGCGGCGCAGCGCGCGGGCGTTGAGCAGGCGCAGGCGTTCGGGGCCGAGGTTTGGCAGCCACAGCAGCACCTCCCAGGTGAGGTGGCGCTCCAGCTCGCGCGGGGGATCGAGGATGAGCGCGCTCACCGGCAGCTCGCGCGCACGCACCAGGCGGCGCAGGGACGCGGTGGCGCGCCGCCGGCGGTTGGCGATCCCGAGCGCCACCGTGCGCTGGGGCACGACCTCGAGGGTGGGGATGGCGGTGGTGGACATGTCGTGTCCTCCTGTTCGCTGAATGGGCCGGAGAGGTGACTCCGGCACGATGGTTGGGGGGTTCAGGTGAGCTCGCCGAGCACGTCGGCGACGTAGGCGCGGGCGCGCTTGAACGCCTCGCCGCGCAGCGCCGGGCCGACCGGTCCGCCGATCAGCACCGACGCCAGGTCATAGATCGCGCCGCGGGCGTCGCAGGCGTGACAGCACCAGCCCAGCGACGCCTCGGCGCCCACCGAGCAGGACGGGTGCGCATCGTCGTGGGCCGGGCAGCGCACCAGGCCGCCGCGCGCGGGGACGTCGATGCCGGCCAGGCGGGCGAAGTACTGCGGTGGCGCGATGCGCTTATAGGGGTCGGCGTCATCGACGCGCCGTGCCGCGTTCGCCGACGAGCGCGCGCTCGGCGCCTGCGGGTCGGGCAGGTCGCCGACGAGCTCCTCGATCGGGTAGGCAGCGAGGTGAAGATCGGCCTCCAGGACGCGGGCGTGGCGCCCGGTCTTGTAGTTGATGCTGCCGGCCACTCGCATGACGCGCGCCCGCTCTCGGCACTTCACATCGGCGACGTTGGGCCGTCCCTCGGGGTCGACGCCGAGGCGGTGGATGATGCGCAGGTTCGCCCGCTCGAT
Organism: uncultured Solirubrobacterales bacterium; assembly: GCA_963819075.1. Lineage (GTDB taxonomy): Bacteria > Actinomycetota > Thermoleophilia > Solirubrobacterales > Solirubrobacteraceae > CAVQBJ01. The sequence continues at coordinate 70,442 of CAWFUP010000004.1, read as the reverse complement.
CGGGCCGGTCGGCTCGGTCGGCGGTCCGGCGAGCAGGGGTTGGTCCAGTTGCCAGTAGGCGTGCACGCCACCGGATCCGCCGGAGGCGATCAGCAGATGGCACGGGCGCTGGGCCAGGAACGCCCACAGCGCTGGCAGCTGCCCGGGGCGGTCCACGTCCACCCACAGGAAGCGGGTCAGCGCCACGGCCTCCTTGTTGCCGCGCCGGCGCATCCGCGGCGCGACGCCGACGAACGCCTCCTCGCGCAGGTGCCCGTCGAAGCGCCGCGTGGCGAACGCTCCATGGGCGATCTGCTCGGCGTGCTCGAGCAGCCGGGCGATCCATTCCTCGCGGCCGCTGGCGCCGCGGGGCAGGTAGTGCTCGGCTCGGCGGCGGCGGTCCAGGTCAAGCCGGCCGTCGGGTGCGCGCACGCCCGGGGTGAGCTCCACGAACCCGTCGCTGTCGCCGTGCAGCAGGCCCAGCTGCAGGGCGCGGTGGCGCCAGGGCGCCAGCTCGCCGGTGAACACGCGCCCGTCGGCCAGGCGCACGCGGCAGCGCAACCTCGGCTCGGGGGATGCAGTGTCCGCTGGCGCGTCTCGTGTTCGCCGGGCGGTGGTGACGGTGAAGCCGGGAGGACCGCTCATCACTTCACCGGCCAGGTACCGGCCGGCCGCCCGGCCGGCTCGTCCGGGCGCGCTTGGTGTCTGTACGTCGAGCCTCACGTTCATCTCCTTTACATCTCGATTGGGGTGGGGCGGGAGCGAGCGCGGGCCCGGGCGCTGGTGTTGGCCCGGGCCGCTGCTCACGCTTCGGGTGGCGTGCGATGCGTTGTTCGCGGCCAGCGGCTACCAGGGGCCGCCGAGCAGGTCGAACGCGCCGCCGTCGGCGAACACGACGAGCTCGCTCGCCTGGCCGGTGGGGGTGCGTCCGGTGAAGCAGAGGGCGTGGCGGCCCAGCTCGCGCTCGTAGCCGAACTCCAACGGGTCCGGGATGAAGTTCACCGCCGGGTCCAGCAGGTAGGAGCACGGCTCGCGACCATCCCACCGTGCCATCGTGCGCACCTGCCCGCGTGTCGGGCGGTGGTGCAGCCGCCGCCGGTTGGCGGCCAGTCGCGCGGCCGCGACCATCGTGGCGCGCACACCGGGCCGCACCGTGCGGACCCGCGGCAGGCTCGCCGTGTCGGTGGCACCGATCTCGGCGAACTCGGTGGTACCGTTTCGCTTGCTAATAGACATCGGAACTGGGACTTCCTTTCTGGTGTCGGCGCGGCCCCGGAGTTAGTGTCTCCGGGGCCGTCGCTTGTGTAGTGGTGTGGACCTGCCGGTCAGACGGGCTCGTGGTGCACGTGCTCCCACGGCGCCATCAGCAGGTCCTGGGGCGAGAACCACTCCGGCACCACGGCCGGCGTGTGCCGGCGAGCGCCGGCGGCGAGCCGGCGGCGCTCGGCCGGCGGGATGACGGGCACGACCCGCCGCGCCCGGATCGCGAGCTCGAGCTCGTCCATCAGCCTCGGCGTGCACGGCAGGCCCGGGTCGTACTCTTCGCCGCGATCGAAGGCCAGCGCGGACAGGGCTCGGGTGGACAGCGTGTGCATGACGTACTCTCCTGTGGGTCTGGCCCGCGCGCGTTCGTGTCACCGAGTGAGCGCGAGGGCATGGGTTTGGCGGCCGTCCCGTTGGCGCGGGGCGGCCGTTCTTGTTGGATGGGTCTCGCCGCGCCTGCGGTCAGCCGGGCGTGACGGTCGGCTCGGGAGCCCTGGCTCCTTCACCGGTGATCAGCTGATCCGCTCGGTCCTTGCGGATGGGCGGATCGGGCGGCGGCGCCGCTCACTGATCGGACGTGGCGCCCTGGTTTTGGCGCTCGACGCGCGGCTGCTCAGAGCGGGCCGTGGCCCGCAAGCTCGGCGCGAACCTCGACGCGCTCTTGGAGCTCCAGCCAGCGGGCCAGCTCTTGCTCGGCGGTGTCCAGGTCATCCGCCCCGGGCGTGACGACGGGACGTCCGTCGGGCTCCTCGGTCGGTGTGGCGGTGATCGGGTTGGGCATGGGTTCGTCTCCCTTCGCTGGTGGGGGTGTTGGGGGGCCGGACCGCCGGCTGTGGCGGCCGGGTGGCTCGGCGACTGGTCGCCGGGCGGATGCGCGCCGAGGCGAGCCGGGCCGGGCGGGGTTACGCCGCGTCGCAGAGGGCCCGCAGGTGCTGGCGGGCGCGCTGGCGCAGCTTGCGGTAGTTCTCTTCGCTCCAGCCGCGGGTGGCCCGGGCGGCGGCCGGCGACAGGCCGGCCAGCTCGCAGGTCAGGGCGTCACGCTGGGCCGCGGGGAGTGTGCTCATCGCCCGGGCGATTTCGCCGAGCTGCTCTCGCGCCGCGACGGCGCGGACGGCGTCCTCGCGCGCGGGCAGGCGCTCGGCGATGTCCTCGAGCGCGATGGCGGTGCTGACGGCGCGCACGATCGGGCTGCGCCCGCCGATCGCTCGCTGTCGGTCGACGATGCGGCTGTCGAGCTTCTGGCGCAGCGCGTTGGCCAGGTGCTCATCGTCGTGGAACCGTCCGCCGCGGCGGACTCTCACCATCAGCTCGAGCACGGCTTGGGCGAGGGCGTCCTCGAGGTCGGCGGCCGGCAGGCGCCCGCGGCGAAAGCGCAGCAGCGCCGGGCCGAGGCGGGCGACCACGTCGGCGAGACGCTGCGCCTCGTCGACGGGTCCGCCGCGAACCGGCGTCTGCGGGGTGGCGGTGGCAGGGTTGGGCATGGGGTGTCCTCCTTCGCTGGTTGTGGTGTGAAAGGCGCGTGGGGCCGCGGCCGGCGGCCGACGGCATGAGGAGACGACTTGACAGGGGCGCGCTCGTGATCAGCCGCGGGCGCGCCGCCCCGCCAAGAACACGTGCAGTCGCGTGGGGCTTCGCCGGTGGCGTCTCACGAAGCGATGGCGTCGCCGCGATGGGCAGCGCTCGTCCTCGCCGCTCCCACGTCGGCGCACAGGGAGGCGTCGGCACCGGCGGCGCGTGACGGACTCGAGCGCTACGACGGCTGGCTCGCCTGCCTGTGCCAGTCTCGCTGAGCGAGGCGCGCACACCGCGCCTCACGCCGGGTTGGCGACGTGCTTGTGGGGGTCGGCCGCTGCTAGGTTCTGGCGGTGGGCTTGCGCAAGTTCTCCCGCGAGGACGGTGAGTTCCGTGAGTGGGTGGCCAAGCGCCCGCGGGGGTACGTGCTCAACACGCACCGCGACTATTTCGACCGGGAGAACACCCGACTGCATCGAGCGAGCTGCTTCACCCTCGAGCCTGGCTTCGGCGGTGGAGCCGAGCAGACCGGGGAGCAGATCAAGGTGTGCTCGCCCGACCCGAAGGAGCTGGACCAGTGGGCCGTCGCCAATCTCGGGTACGGGCTGCGCGGCCTGCGCTGCCAGCATTGCGAGCCGACCTCGCTCGGCCTCACTGAATGATCCTTCGGCCAGGCCGGCACATTTCCGGCCGGCGTCCGCGGTGTTAGGACTGCAGCCAGTCCCGGTCTCGCTGGAAGTGCAGCGACCGGATCTGATCCTGCGTCTTGCCCATGAGGTCCCCCTCGCACATCAAGATCTCGTCCCGGTAGAAGCGGACCGCCTCGCCCTCTGCGCCGTCGCTCCAGCGCACAATCGCGCGCCGGGTGGCGAGCGAGCCGGGCGGCAGATCTTCGAAGCGCAGGACCTCCTCGACGATCGGGTTGCCGGCGCTCATTGACGTCGAGCCTATCCCAAGCGTTTGAGGGCGCGGCCCGTGACATCCGCCTGGTGGCCGCCTGACTGGTGACGCGACAGGCCACCCGGGCGTTCCGCTCTTCTAGGCCGGCGAGCAGTCGCGGTTTGCACCTGTAGGCGTCGGCGTGCTGACCGCGTCCGCGCGCTCAGCACATTGCCCGCCACGTTGGGTCCCTCGGGGCGTTTGATTGAGAGCCACGGCGCCGGCGAGCTGGTGTTGAGCGCTGCGTCGCGTTCTCTCACCGTGACGGGTCGGCGTGCGAGCGCAACAGCCCTCCACCGCCGATCGGTCGTTTGCAGAGTGTCGGTGCCCAACGGGTTTACTGTGAGCGTCGGGTTATGTGCCTGCGTCTCGGGGGGCCCCGTCAAGGGCGGGGAGGTCGCCTTAGCAGAGCGAGCCATCAATCGAGGCCTCGAAGAGTAACACCTCCACTGGGCGCCAGCGCCCAACATTTCGCCCTCTTTCGGGGCGGATCGCGCCCGCTGTCTGAGGCCTCACGGCCCGTCACAGTCCCGGGCGCTTGCCCGCAAGTCATGGGTGTGCGAGCCGTCTCGAGCGACGCGTCACTCGGGCTGCCTGGTCGTTGTCGCTGTCGGACCTCACGGGTGGCGGTCGTGTCGCCGGTGGCGTTGGCTGCGATACCCAAGTCACCGTATGAGATCGGGCGCTACTCCGCGGTTGGTCGGGTGAGAACCCGCATGGCCGTTGGGATCGCGCGTCGGAGGGGTGCTCGGGCTAGCGGTGACCTATGGCGGAGTTGGCCGGCTGGGCCGTTACTCTGCCGTTGGTCGGTGAACGCCTGCAAACCGGCGTGTTTTGTGTTCGCGGTGAGCTGACCAGGTGCGGAGTTGGGGTCACCTTTTGCGGAGAACGGGGCACCTCTTGCGGATCGCCAATACGTCGATCCAGCTCGCCGATACATCCGCGGGCGGTCGCTGGTCACTGATGCCGGCGTGATGCGGCTCGGTGGGCGAGGTCGCGCCGGTTGGGTTCGGGTACCTGGCGCTGTGTGATCAGTTATCCGCGTCGTCAGCAGTTGCGTCGTGTGCGTCGTGCCGCCGTCGCTGGGGTGGGTTGTGGGCTGGCGGTGATGCTCGCGGCCGTGCTCGCGCGCGCCGGCCTGGAGGCGGCCGCCGGTGGCCCGATGGTTGTTGCGCTCGTGCTGGCCGCGGGTTGCCGGCGGTCACTGCGCCTGGCTGCGCGCAGCGGGGTGGGTGCGCGCTCGGAGGCCGAGGTCCACCGGGCCCTGGCCGGGCTGGAACGGGAGGGGTGGCGGATCCGTCACTCGCTGCGTTGGCATGGTGGCGGGGACATCGATCACGTCGCGATCGCGCCCGCCCCGGTGTTGCGTTTGTGATCGAGACCAAGACTCGGTCCTACACGGCCGCGCACCTGGCTCGGACCGCGCAGATCGCGCGCTGGCTGGAGCGCCGCCGGCGGCGCTGGTGCCCGCGCGGCGCGATGGCGGTGCTGTGCGTGGTGCGCGCCCGCGGCCTGGAGAGGACCGAGCGGGGTGTGCTGGTCGTCTCGCTCGACCGACTCATCGCGGTGCTCAGGGTCGCGGCGGGCACCGTCGAGCGCCCGGCGTTCCTCACGCCGGCGCCCGGCGCGGACCGGTAGGCACGGCGTCCGGGTGGTCGTGTCCTTTAGCGGGGCGCGTGGGCGCGAAAGTCGCGCAGGCGTTTGGCGATCTGGTCGAGCTGGGCCTGCGCGAGCTCCCAGAGCAGCATTTCGGTGAGTTCGACTTTGCTGGAGCGCACGCCCTGGCGGCGCAGCTGCGCCAGGCGCCACGCGACCTGGTCATCGAGCGTGCGCCTCACGCGCACGGCGTAATTCGCCGACGGCTCATCGGCGGCCAAGCGAAGCCGCGCGGGAGCGTCGGCCAGGTCGGTACGGGCGTGGCCGACGGTCGGCGACTGGCGAAGATCCGGCGCGGCGCCGGCGTCGTCGGCGCCGGTCGCGGTCGGGTCCTGGCTGGCGGGTGTCGTGATCGCGATCGGGCGGGTGGCGCCGGCGGCGGGCCGGTGGCGGGGTGCTTGGCGTCGGGGTCGGGTGCGCTGCGCCTGAAGCGCGTCGATCACGCCGTCGTCGTGGTCGGGCATAGCTGGATGGCTCGCTGGGCGACGGCGTGGAACTCGGCGGCGGCGCGCTGGGTGCGCGCGCCGGGGTGGCGCTGGCGGGTGACGGCGCTGGGCAGCATGCGCCGGCGCAGCCAGCGATGCTCGCGCACCGGCGGGGCGATGCGTACGTTCTCGGCCTCGGAGAGCTCGCGCAGCGCCCGGATCCAGACCGCGGGGGGAAACGGCGGCACCATGGTCGGGACGAGCAGGATCGGGAAGCCGGCGTGTTCGCGCAGCATCGCGGCGGTGGCGGCGATCTCGCGCCGCCCGGGCGGGAACGGCACGATCATCAGATCGGCGATCTGCACCGCCCCGTCTGTGGTCCAGTGCGCGCCCGGGTGGGTGTCGAGCACCAGCGCGCGGCCATCGTATTGCCCGGCCCACGCCTCGATCGTGTCGGCGATCGTCTCGGCGTCCAGCCGCGCGGCGGCGAGGTCGGGGTGTGAGGGGATCAGGTCGGGCCGCCCGGGTCGGCGCTTGGGCCGCGGCGCCCGCCCGCGCGGCCCGGCCTCCAGGGCGTCCAGCAGCGGCGCGCGGATGACGGCGAGGGGGTCAAAGCCCCAGATGTTGGTCGCGCCGCCGCCGTGGAAGTCCAGGTCGACGAGGATCGCGTCCAGGGCGGCGGCGAGCTCGTAGGCCAGCGTCGTCTTGCCCACGCCGCCCTTTTGGGCCGCGACGGTCAGGATCGGGCCGCGCACAACCATTTCACCTCCCGGTCGGTGAGTCTGCCGGCAAGCCCCGATGCATGCATGCGTGCACGCACCGAGGCTCGCCTCCCTGTTCGCACGCGAGGTACCGGGTCGAGCGCGGTCGGCCCCCGCTCTCCTCGTGCCGTGCTTCGGTCGGTCAGGCGGTGGTGCGCGCGTCGGCGAACACGCACACGCACAGCAGGTTGGCCAGGCAGTCGATGATCGCCTCTGACCCCGCCGGGCGCCGCTGGTCGAGCGCCTCGATCGCGATCGCCGCCCAGCGCCCGGCCTGCTGGGCGTGCTCGACGATCGACGGCGGCTCGCGCCCCAGCCGCGCCTCGCGCAGCGCGCCGGCGGACTGCTCGAACACGATGGCCAGCGACTCCCCCGGCTCGTAGGCGCGCACGATCGCGTCTGCCCGCAGGGCGAGGTCAGCCCGGCACAGGGCGCCGGCGGCCGTGCGGTCGACCGTGTCGCCAAGCTCGCCCGCCAGCGCCCCGTTATCGGCCGGCCTGGCCTCGGGCAGGACGTGCACGGCGTAGGTGGCCACGGCCAGGCTGATCAGCCGCGGCACCGCGGTGGCCAACAGTCCCAGCGCCCGGTCGCTCGGCTCCTGCGGCGCGACGTCGCTGGCGCCGCGCTTCAGCGCGGCGCCATACGCGCCGCGGAGCTCCGCGGGCGTTCGCGGCCGGTTTAGCTGTTCATAGATCGCGGCCAGGTCGTTCACGCGAGCACAGGTACTCCATCGGGGCCATCGGCCGCCCTCACGGCCACGGCGACCAGCGCGCTGGGACCGGGCCGGGCAACCGCCGGCAGCCTACACGCGCGCCACCCCGCCCGGCGCCGCGGCACGGCGGGGCCGCCGCGACGCCGGCCGGTATCTCGCCGTGCGTGAGCGAGCACCCCACGCCAACCGGGACCGTCGCCGCCGTCTTGCACCGCCTCGCTGCTTGGGCGCGTCACGTCGCGATGCTCGTGGCTCCGCTGGTGCTGCTCGCGGCGCTCGTCCTCGCGTTCGCCTACGCGCCACGTGACGCACCCCCGCGCCTAGCGGGCGTCGTGCACCGAGCCGTGGGCGCCCCACTCGCATCGCGCCCGAAGGCACGGTCTGCCACGTCCACGGCGAGCACGACGTCTCCCGCCTCGCCGGGCGGGCTCATCGCGGGCACACCGGACCTAGACCAGAGCACAAGCCGCGTCGGGCGGCCGCCCTCCGGTGAAGACATCCAGCGCGCGGCCAGGGCGACCCGGGCGTTCCTGGGCGCCTATCTGCGCTACAGCTACCGGCGCCTGGCGGCCGCTCGGATCCCCGACGCGACGGCGGCGCTCCGCGCCGCCCTCGCCGACCAGCCGCCGGCGACCGGACCCGGCCAGCACGCGGCCCACCCACGGCTTGTGAGCCTCGGAGGGTCCGGGGGAGACGCCGCCCGGGTCGCCTTCCTGGCCACGGTCACCGACGGTCGCCAGACGTACACCGTGGCGCTCACGCTGGCCCGGTCGGCGAGCGGGGGCTGGCTGGTCTCGCAGGTGTGGTGATGATCCTCATCGCCCGCCAGCGCTCCGCGTTGTGGCTCGCCGCGCTGCTCGCGCTGCTGCCCCTGCTGCTTGCCGTCCTGGCGGTGAGCACGCTCACCGGCCTGGGGGGCGCCGGCTCCACGCCCTCCACAGTCGCCCTGGATGACATCCCGCCCGCCTACCTGGCGCTGTACGAGGCGGCCGCGGCCAAGTACGAGCTGGACTGGGCGATCCTGGCCGCGATCGGCAAGGTCGAGTGCGACCACGGCCGCGATCCGGACCCGGCCTGCACCCAACCCGGCGCGACCAACTCGGCCGGCGCCGGCGGCCCGATGCAGTTCCTCGCCTCCACATGGGCCACCTACGGCGTGAACCCGGCCGGCCGGCCGGTGCCCGACATCGATCGCTGGGACCCCGTCGATGCCATCTTCAGCGCCGCCAACTACCTCCGGGCGGCCGGCGCGCCGGGCGACTACCCGGCCGCGATCTTCGCCTACAACCACTCCGCCGCCTACGTCGCCCTGGTCGAGCAATGGGCCGCCACCTACCGCGCCACCGTCACACCAACCATCCCCATCGGCGAGACCGTCCCCGGCGCGAGCGCCACGATCACCGCCCAGGGCCTCGCGCTGCCCCCGGCGAGCGCGCCCCTCGCGGTGGCGCAGATGATCGCCGGCGGGGACCGCATCATCGCCTTCCCCTACGTCTACGGCGGCGGACACGCCACCCCCGCGGCCCTGAGCCTCGCCGACCCGCAGCCCGATGGGGGCGGCTATGACTGCTCCTCGGCGGTGAGCTACGTGCTGCACGCCGCCGGGCTGCTCGCCACCGCCGAGGGCTCCGGGCAGCTCGAGTCCTACGGCCTGCCGGGTCCCGGCCGCTGGGTGACCGTGTACGCCAACGTCGGGCACGCCTTCATCGTCGTGGCTGGGATCGTCATGAACACCGCCTGGTACGCCCCGGTGCAGCCCACCAGCCCCGACAGCGGACCACGCTGGCAGCCCGGTCAGACCGTCAGCGCCCAGATCGCCGGCGACAGCTACGGCGGATTCGTGGCGCGCCACCCGCCCGGGCTGTAGGCCGACGGCGCTCCTCGCCCGGTGCGCGCGCTGAGCGCTCACAAGAAATCCCAAGCGTCGTGCTCATCGTGCCCGGGCATGACCAGCTCACCCACCCGGGGCCACGCCCCCCACCACCACCGACTGCTGCTCATCGCCGCCCAACACGGCAACCACGCCGCCGCGGGCGACCTGCTGCGCCGCTACGAGCCGCTGGTGCACGCTCGAGTCGCTCGCCTGCGACTCCCCGCCGGGGTCGAGCGCGAGGACATCGCCCAGGAGGCCCGCGTCGGGCTGCTGCGCGCGATCCGCCGCTGGCGACCAGAGCGCGGACCGTTCCCCGCCTTCGCCGACCGCTGCGTCACAAACCACGCGCTGAAGGCGATCGACACCGCCACCACCCGCAAGTACCGACTCCTCACCTACGCCCGGCCAATCGACCCCCTCCCCGACCACCACACCCGCGACGGCGAACCCTCGACGCGCCGCGTGGAAACGATCGCCGCGCTCCCCGCACCCGACACGATCGTCATCGCCCGCGAGCAACTCGCGGCCCTCGCCGCCCAGCTGCCCCGACTCACCACCCGCGAGCGCACCGTGCTGCTCGGCGTCGCCAGCGGCCGCTCGCGCGCCGAGCTCGCCCTCGAACTCGGCGCCACCCGCAAAGCCGTCTCCACTGCACTCGCTCGCGCCCGGACCAAACTCACCCATACCCACCAAGCCGCAGCGGCCTAGCACGACCCGTGCGCCGGGACCGGCGTCGTTCACCGCGGCATAAGAGAGCCCCCGGCGCGACCACAGGTCTGAGTCCCCTTCTCTCCACAGGCGCCGCGGCCGGATCGAACCCGGGCGGGCGCGCGGGCCCGGTCGGGAGTGAGCATGCGACCCGTGAACACCCGCGCGTCGTACGGTTGATCTCGATCGTCCGCGCCGGCGCGCAGCCCGACGGGCTTGCGCGAATGGGATCGCCGGCGGCCGAGCTGATGGGCCTCGAACCCAACGAGTGCTGCGTCGCCATAGGAGTCGTCGAGCCCCAGCCGCCCGGCCGCTAAAGCGCTCGTCCGCGAGCACCCCGGTTTTCGTGCGACCTGCGATGGCGCGCTGGCCAAAAATCGTCCCTGAGCAACCGCCGTCGCGGGTATCGGGACGAGGCGTCGGATCAGCCTCGCGCCGACGGCGGCCATCGCTCGGCAAGCCAGGCTAGGATCGGCGAGTGGCCAGTTCGTACACCCTCGGTATTGACCTGGCAGCCCAACCGCCGGGAACCGCCGCGTGCCTGATCCGCTGGGAGCACAGCGGGCAGGGCTTCCTTGAGCGCGTGGCTGATGGACTTGAGAACGAAGAACTCATGGGGATGATGAGCGACCCGCTGATATCCCGTGTCGGAATCGATTCGCCCTTTGGTTGGCCGATCGAGTTCGTCACGGAGATCAGCCGGTTTACGCAGTTGGGCACAGTGCCCGAAACGGAGGATCTGGAACAGCATCGGCGGAGGCTGCGGCTTCGCGCTACCGATCGCGAGATCCAGGCGACGCTCGGCCTCACGCCGCTCAGCGTGTCCACGGACCGGATCGGTGTCGTCGCACTTCGTTGTGCGCGCCTCCTGGCCGACTACTGGGCGACGAGCGGCGAGACGCCGGACCGTTCGGGAAACGGCCGCCTGCTCGAGGTCTACCCCGCCGCCGCGTTGCGACAGTGGCGGCTCGCGCCGGCGAGGGAACAGCACGATCCCGGGACTTACAAGGGTGCCTCACCCGGCGCTCTGCGTCGCAGACAGCGAATCCTGCGCGCAATTACCAACTACGGACGTGACTGGCTCGAGATCCAACCAGAGCTCGCGGAAGACTGCGAGCGCAACGATCACAAGCTCGATGCTCTCGTATGCGCGCTCGTGGCTCGCGCTGCGGACAACGACCAGCTGGTCGAGATCTCCGACCCCGACCGAGCCGCCAGCGAGGGTTGGATTCGGCTGCCACGCGGCCAGCCGCTCTCGTTGCTCGGCGGCAAGCTGGCGACCGTATCGGGCTGGCTCGAGTCGAAGGAGCGACTCATTCCTACGGGCGGTTACCTCGAGGTCCAGATGCCCGAGCAGTTCGAGCTCCTCATTCAGGACAGGCCCGGAGGGCCTTGGGCAACGTGGGCCGTTCTCCGGGGTGAGTGGTTCGAGCGCGGCGATGATGGCTCGTACCTCTGCGCCGCCCACGGTGGGTCGCCCGTCTACATCCGGGCCCTCTCAGTCGATCCGCAGTCCGGCGTTATCGAGCACGTGGACGGCGACGGTTACGGCACCGTCTACCGGTACCGCCTGCGGCCGAACTCCGACGAGCCCATCCGCCTGTACTGAGCCTATATTGGCCCCGGCGAGCGGATCGTCGCCAACGCCATCGCGGGTCGAAGCCGGGCTGGAAGATGAGAGGGGTCGTCCGCTGCCGTCCGCGCCGCGGACAACAGATGCGCGGTATTGGCGGACAGGAGGACCAACTTCAGACGCGGGGTCGCGTCCTCCGATCGCCTCGGCGCGGGTACGCAGCCTACGGCGCAAGTGTCGCAATTAGCCCAACTCGACAGCGGCGCCGCCGAGCCGGCGGCATGCGCACCGCTGTTTCAGCAGTTGACCGAATACGGTCAGGGCTAGCGACCGGCGTAGCCAGACCGGACACTGTCACTGAACCGCATCCGGCCAAACTCACTCTCGCTGCATACACCGATCAGTCTATGGAAAGGAACCCGCCTGTCCTACTCCGAGCTTGTCGAGCAACCCGATTCCTGTGCCTCCATACCGAGGTGTGAGACCGAGACTGCCTAGCGGACTTGTGTGCCGGGGCTTCGGACTTTCAGTGAGTTGCTCGCTGCGAACTTCACTGAGCGGAAACCGTAGGATCGGACCTCGAGGTACGCGGCGATGACCTCTCCTCCAGAGTTCGCTATATACAGCGCATCGACGGGGGCCGCGTGGTTGAGTTCGATGTGAATCCTGTCTGGCGGCCGGGCATCAAGTAGCGCCCCTGCCGCGGCGTAAACAATAAAAGCAAGCAACACTGCAAGTGCGGAAAGCGATCGCGCTAATCGGGACGGGTACTGGAACAAGCTGGCCACAACGAGCGTCGCGCCTACCCCAGCTACTACCGCAATTGCCTCCTCGGCAATCGTTGTCCAGGGCTGAGTGAGGAGAATGAACACAACAGCGAGGACCAAGAGCAGACCCCAGAACAGCAAGCCGAAGCCTACGCCACCGTCTGGTGAATTCGTAGGGTTCTGATCAGCCTCATTCGGAGTTGACTCCGCCTGCGGGATAGGAGCTGCTTCGGTGGCTCGCTCATGGTTGGGTTCGGGTTGGTGTAGAAGAGCGGCGTAGTGAACGGCAGCGGCCAAACTTAAGACGAGTGCGATCACGAGCAGTGTCTTGAACCGGACTACGACCGCAACGCCGGCGCCTAGTTGGTCTGGAATCGGAAGCAGCTGGAAAGCCCGGCCGACGTGCCCCGCTTGCATCGAGCCGTACGACGAGATGGCGCCGACGGCGTACAGCACGGCGAGTCCGAGGCTGATGAGTGCCGCACCGCTACCGACAGCCCCGGCGAATTCGCCGGACCTAGCATGCCGCTCATCACGAAGAGCGTGATCAAGCGCCTGACGCAAAGTGGGCTGTGAAGAAGCTTCCAACTCCGGAGCCGTCCGACGGAAAGGATTGCTTTCGCGCCGGACGGATCGCCCGACTGCGTTATCACCCGCCGACCCGCGACCGATCACCACTGAGACTTGCTGCTCCCTCGCGGTAGGACACCCGCTTTCGGAGCGGCACGAGCCCCCGCAGACCCATGGCGCCAGCGCTCGGTTGCGCGGCAAGCGCGCATGTCAACTGACGATCGCTTCCACGCAGCGCCGCCGGGAGACCGCGCGACCTCGTGGCGACGAGCGAGAACTCTGGCGGACGGGCCGGGACTGAGCGCTTAGGAACACTTTCCGATTGAGCGTTTGAGCACGCTCTGGACGCCGCCGATCAACGGTCCCGCAGCGGCGGGGTCACTCTGCCCGTAGAGGTTGGCAGCAGCGAACGCGCACCTACCTTCGACCCAATAGACGTTCGCCTGCGTGAACCCCGAGCCTACTGCCAGGACCCCTATCGCGCTGGGGACGCCCGTGACCGAGAATCGCGACACCGTCGTCGACGGGGGCTCCGACTTCGGGGCAACGTCCACGGGATCCAGGTAGGCAAGGGCCGCCTTCGCTCCCGCTTCCGTGGCGAACTCGATCACCACGGAGCCTCCTCTGCTGCTTGGTCCTGTCAGGGTCTCGTCGGCGGCGCCGACAAACTTGGCGAGCTTCAGCACCTTGGCTAGCTTTGCGTTGTATTGCTTGGTGCCTTGGAAGGGGCCGGCCTCCACAAAGCCAGCGATCGACTGTTGCGTCGCTGGCTGACCGAAGACTGAGAATCCGGTCTCGTCACCGCCGTGAAATAGCAGACCAGTCAGACGCGTGTTAGCGGCGACAGCCGTCGCGCTGAGCGCAGCGACGCTTGCGACGGCGGTAACCGCGACCCGCCGCGCCACAATCGAGTGCCGCGACCGCAACCTGGTGGTGACCAGCAAATGGTGGCTCCTTCGAACGGCGCCGTGGCGCCTTTGGCCCAGGCCGGCGCCCAGTCGCCGCCAAGCTACTCGAAATTCATCGTCGAGGCAACTATCCAAGTCTGGTCTACGGAAGACCACGGCTACAAACGCTCGAGCAGGAAACGCTCGCGAACCGGTCGACCACAGCACACGATCGCTTTGACCCTGGGCACGCAGCCCAGCGCCGCGAGTGCTTCGGCGACGCTCCGCTGATCTGGCGGCGCAGCAGGCATCTCGTTGCTCCGGCGCGACCTACATGTCGCCGAAGGGGTCGTTCGCTGGGCCGGCCAGCCGACGAGCGCATTCGCGGCAAGCACTCCCGCGTCGCCGGCCGCGCCGGCGACTTCCTACTGGGCGAAAGCGCAAGTCCGATGGCCACGCCGCGCCAACTGCGGCCGACGCCCGGTTTCGGCCTACTGGACGAGCACGGGCAGCTTGCGCAACGCGAGGCGGACACCGACTATCCGGGCCCCGGTCGACGAACGCGCTGCCGTACTGGACGAACCGGCGGTCGACCGCTGCCCGCAGCAACTGCATGTCGAGCAGGTACCTGGCTGATGATTGCGCGCATCGAGTCCAGGGCACAGAGATCCTCGTAGGGATTGCCGGTCGAGAACAAGCATGAGGCTGGTGGCGATCGTGTCGAGCTTAGGGGTTCGGCGGCGCTCGCCGGAGCGGGCCGTGGCGACGTCGATCACCGCAGCGGGCGGGATCCCCGCCTCGGCGAACAGGTGGCCTCGGCGAGGGGTCGGCGCGTGGCGGGCGGTCTAGGAGCCCTGACCGCAACGATGCTCGTGCTGACGTTGAGTGCGCGGTGCGAACCTACCCATTGACGACTCGAGGGAGGCTCGCTGTGGCGAACGTCTTGTGGTTGCTCACGGTGTCGCTTATTCGCGTTTGTAGCCGGTAGACGGCGCCTGGCGCGTCGGCCGGTGGTGCTGGCGCGACTATGGTGAACGCTCCGGTGACGCGATCAAGCTTGGTCGTCGTCTTGAGCCTGACGTAGTTGCTCTGGCAGCTGTCGCGCAGTGTGACCACGATCTTGGCGGGGGGTGCGGCGAGCGGCTTGACGATCTGGCCGGTGATCCGTACCTGGCGGTTGGCGATGTTGGTCACGGCGAATACATAGAGGCGGCGGGTGAGCTTGAGCGCTGGCGAATGCTGCTTGCTGATGCTGGCCTGATAGCGCGTGCTGTTGCTCAATCGCCGCGAGGCCGCCGGCGGTGACGCTGTCGCGTTGAAGTAGCCGTTAGTGGCCACCTTGGTTTGGGCGACCGTCTTCTTGTTCCAGGTCGACATGATGACCACGGCCCTGCCGGCCAGCCGCGGATTGGCATAGCCCAGCAGGCGCAACCGGCCACCGGCTAGGTACGCATCGAGCAGATCGACCGTCACCTTGCCGCACACGCTGGCAGGCTGCGCGCTCGGCGCCACGACCTTATGCACGCTCCCCACTCCGCCCGATGGGGTGCTTGAGGTCGATGATGTCGTGCTCGTGGTCGTGGAGCTCGACCCTGAGGGCCCGCTCGCCGTCGTCGACGTGCTCGACGTGAGTGATCCCCCGACGGGTACTGTCTGCTGGGCCTGCGGCGCCGGGAGGTAGTACTGGCTGCCTGCCTGGTTAGCGTCGATCACGCAGTTTCCCGGCTGGGTGAACGTCACGCTCGACGTTCCTGACAACGAACACACGGACGTGCTGGACCCGTCGACTGAGAATGTCACTGGGTTCCCCGACTGGCCGCCTGTCGCGGCCACCTGGTAGCTGTCTCCGACGACCTGATTGGGCGGGGGAGTGGACGTAAAGCTGATCGACTGCTGACCAATAACTGAAAAGCTGGTCGCGAAGACCCGCAGGCCCGAACCGGGCGCAGTCTCGGCCAGGGCGAGCGAACGCGCTGCGGGCAGGAGACCTGTGAGGCTCGGCGCTTGCCCGGCAAGCACGAGCGCGTACGACCCAGGCGCAACTCCTTGCGAGATCGGCTCGTTGAAGGATGCACTGCCGTTCGTGAGGGTCGTGCCGTATTGCCACGGCTGGTTTCCGAGTTTCAGCGCGACCGGCGATGAAGCGGCCAGATCCCCCGGCGGCACACTAGCGGTGAGGGAAGTCCCGGCGAGGCCACTCGCACTACTCGTAGCCGGCGGAAGGAGGGTGGACCCGACCGTCGCGCCGGACGGAATGCCAAGCGGGTCGTAGCTAGTGTTGTTGAGAACCCCGTTGGTGTAAGCGCCCGGGTCGGGCAGCGCGATGTCATCGCCGGCCGGTATGTTCGGGACGTTCAGGGTCGGCGTCGGGAGGATGATGATGCCGCCGGGAATGAGTTCGAGCGGGCGTTTGGCGGTGGCCAACTGAGCCTTGTACGCCGTGAGGATGTCCTCCTCAACCACGATGACGATTACGAGTTGCTCGTTCGTGTCCGCTTGCGCGACTTGCTGCAGCCCGCGGAGAAGGCTGCTGAATTTGTCGAAAACGTCCTGGGTCGCGCTGGCGGTATCGGCGCTCGCTTGGTCCAGAGCCTGGTCGTACGACTCGCTTCCCGGTGCTCCCGCGGAGCCGTCGAACACGTCCTGAAGATCTTTGGCGGCCTCGGCGTCGCTTTGCGCCGCCGAGGTCTCGTCCGATACGGCGCTGGCCAGCGGTCCGAGAAGATCCGCGAGGTCAGGACCGTAGATGAGGTTCAGGGCGATATCCTGCACCAACTCGCTGATCTTGTCCTGCGCTTCCCCCACGAGAATCTGCAGTCCGGTGTTAAGCGCAGCAAACGCGGCGTCCAAGCCAGCCTGGACGAACGAGACCGGTGGGAGGGTCCAGACGTTGGTGCCCAGGGATGGGGAGACCTGCGGCAACTGCGCGACGAGCTGCGACAGCATCACTTGGTCCTGCGCGACCCCCGACGTCTCCAGGCTGATAAGTGCCGACAGATCAGCGGCCACTTTGGCGAGCGGAGATGGATTAGCGGCGGCGATCGGAATGGCGGCGAGGACCACGGGCGGCGACGGTGCATTACAGGCGATGCTCAGTGGACCCGACACGATCGCACCGGACGCCGTGGAGCCCGCCAGGTTGGCGACGACACCGTTCCCGGTCGCAGTGTAGGTGTCGCCGCTCTGGGTGTAGCCAGGCGTCGCACCCTCGGTCAGGGCCAACGTGTTCCCAGTGGAACCGGTGACAATGAGCGGGCCAACCGAAAGCCCGCTCGACGAGAGGACAAGTGGCGTGCCCGACACGACGGCGATCGGACCCAACGACACGCCAGCACCAGCGGTATTGAAGGTCGCCGGCTGTCCGTTCGACACATCGAACACTAGGTTCGTCAGGCTGCCCGACACGGTAGCGGCGCCGGCTCCTGCAAACACGGCGGACCACTGGGCGGGCAGAGTGAGGGTCACCGAGGCTCCGGTAAGGGACACGCCGTCCCCGGGAGCGACCGACGCGGGGCCGTTGGCCGTGACCGTCTCAGCCACGGGTCCGGCTACGTTCTGCGCACCGGGCCCGAGAACGCACGACAGGGTCAAACTGGCGGAGTACGCATTCGTAACCGTGAGTGCGGCCGACTGGGAGTTCACAGTGCCGGCTTCGTTCGTGAATTGGACGCGGTACTCATACCCGGACTGCGATAGCGCGGCCGCCGTGATCGTGAGGGTGCGAGTGCGGCCGCCGACGTCGGCGACGTCATTGGCCCAGGTGTTTCCGCCGTTGGTTGAGATCTGCCATTGCGCCGCAGGCGCGGAGCACCCGGGCGGCGTGGAAGCGCTCGCTGTGAACGACGCGGTCTCCCCCTGCCGCACCGAGGTCCCCTGTGGCTGGGAGGTTACGAGCGGCGGTATGGCGCAGCCGGCGACGGCCGCACTGCCCACCGCAGGCCGCGCGCCGGTGAGCAGAAGCGCCGCAAGCACGAGGGCCGTCATGGCAAGACTCAGAGCTCTAGCGCAGCGATCTCGCGCTGGGCGCGGGCCCATTAGACGCTTTCGCCGACGGCCGACTTGTGGGACACAACGAATACCGCTACCACGACTGAAGCCCGACGTGACATGCGAGTCAACCGACGCTTCGCGGGCGTGGGCAGCGCACCGTTTGAAGTGCGCATTCCGCGCCCCCTTAGGTCGCTCGTGTCGACGGCGACCTGTGCCGAGTTCCCCACGACGCGCGATCGCCCCCGACTTCGGGCGGACCCTATAGGTGCCGTGGGCCAGAGTCAACCGCGACTTTTGATCAATCGCGGCCTACAGAGCGTTCGGCCGCTCGCCTGGCGCGTCGCCGCGACGCCATTGCAACCCCACCAGCCGCCCACGACGTTTCGTGTTCCGGCGAGTACTCCGAAGCGAACCCCTGGGTCGACGGTGGAGACCAGCCCTTTGACACACAGGCCCCATCTATGGTGGGCCCACCGCTTGATGCACCGATGATGTCCGTTGCCGATCGCCTGGCGCTCACCAGCACTCAACGGCCGATGCTCCGGCCGTCGACGTCTGTATGACGACCGCAGCCACGGGTCAGCAGTCCCACTCCAACGAGGTGGATGAGGATCCGGCCTGTTCGCGCACGAATCCGCCCGGGCACCGCGATGCCCCCGTCGCGTCGCCATCAAACACCCTACGGCGAGCCAGCTCGGGGCGTGCGACGGCTTCACGAGAGCCGCCGCAAAGTCAAGTCGGGTGTTGTGGTGTAACGCCAGCTCGTCGGTGAGGGCGTTGGCGGCTCAGGCCGATTGGAGCTCGTCGACGCACCCTCCGAACGAGTGTGTCGCTTCCGCCTGTCTGAGCCTGGACGTGACGGCTGGCATGCCGGTTGCGCGCGGGCGGTTGGGTGCTTGACTACGTGTATGCGTGCGGTGATCTATGCCGCTAAGTCGTCGGAGGACCGTAGGGGTTCCATTGGCCTGCAGATCGCCGATTGTCGCGCAGCAGCCGCGGCTGACGGGGGGCGGGACGTTATGGCGGAGTACAGTGACGAGGCTGTCTCCGCATACTCGGCCAACCGAGGTCCTGGGCTCGCTGATGCGATGGCGCATGCATCCGAACTTGCGCGCGAGCAGGGCGAGTGCGAGCTGTGGGTTCAGCACAGCGACCGCCTCGCGCGCGGAGACGGGCGCCTTGCCCGGCACGCCGTCGAGATCGCGCTGTGGGCGCTGCGCACAAACGTGCGCGTGCGTTCCGTTCAAGCCCCGGACACCTTTCGCGACCTCCTCTACGCCGTCGTCACCGGTCAGCGCAACCACGAGGACTCGCGGCGCAAGAGCCTCGCGATCAGGGGCGGGCGTCGTCGGGCGCAGCTCCTCGGGGAGTGCTGCGGGAAGTGGCCCGACGGCTACCACGTTGCGGTCGAGGTCGATCCAGGCGGCGGCGTGCGCAAGCACCTGGAACTCGACCCCGAGCGACGGCCGCTGTTTGAACACCGCCACCACGAAGGCCAGCCGGCGATGGCGCTGCTGGTACTCGTCGAAGGCATGCAGCCGGTCCGCCACCGACCGGCGACCCGGCTCCTCCGGCCCGTTCTCCTCCGCTTCGGGGCGCTCCGGGGAGGGAGCGCGTTCCGTCTCACGTGACGACTTACAACTGGTGTCTACCCGAAGCGACCCCTCGACACCAGTATCGGTCCCGCCCGACCATCGCCGGGGCACCCGGGTCAAGCCGGCCTAGACGCGAGACCCGTCCCGCCGCCTCACCGGGCCACCACACAGTGGGCGCGCGAGAGGAACCAGCCCTCGCAGCTGTGCATGCGAGAGCGGCGCCAGGGTCAAGCACTGCCATCGTGAGCTCTGAATCGCTCGGTTTGCTTGGATGCGGCGAGCGTTGCGTTTCTACGCTGACGCGGTACGTTGACGATGTGACTCTCGTACCGTGCGTGATCTACGCCGCGAAGAGCACGGAGGACAAACGCGGATCGATCAGCGCTCAGCTCGCCGACTGCCGGCAAGCCGTCAGCCTCGAACCTGGTCGCGTCCTGGAGGGCGAGCACATCGACGAGGCAGTGTCCGCCTACCGCAATAACCGGGGCACAGGTCTAGCGGCCGCGATTGACCAGGCCACAGCGCTCGCCAGACGCGAAGGGACCTCCGAGCTATGGGTTCAACACAGCGACCGTCTCGCCAGAGGCGACGGGAAGCTCGCGCGCCACGTCGTTGAAATCGCCCTCTGGGCGATCAAGGCCGACGTCGCAGTCCGGTCCCTGCAAGACCCCGATACGTTCAGGGACCTCCTGTATGCAGTCGTGACCGGACAACGCAACCACGAGGACTCCCGACGCAAGGGCGCCGCTGCCGAAGCCGGTGTGCGCCGCTCGGCCCAACGCGGCGAATGGCCCGGCGGCGTCCGGCTCGATGGCTACCGCATCGTGCGCTCCTTCGACGACCGAGGACGGGTCGTCCGCACCGTCGAATTCGATCCGGTCCGCAAGCCGGTGATCGACCGAGTCTTCGCGCTCGCGAAACAAGGGATCGGTACCCGCTCGATCGCAGCCGACCTCAACGCCCACGGTTGGCGCACAGTCCACCGCTCCTGGAAGGAACCATCCCGCACGTTCCATGGCCCGCACGTCCTGCGCACCCTCAACAACGCGCGCTACGGCGGCCTCGTCATCTACAAGGGCGAACCGCTCGGCATCGGCGACTGGCCGGCATACGTCTCGCCGACGGTGTTTCGCCGACTCGCGAAAGAGCGTCGCGGCCGCGCCCGCAACAACGACAACAAGAACCGCAAGCAGCACCACCCGTACCTGTTGACCAGCCTTGGCGTCTGCGCGCTATGCGGCGGCCGCATCTGGGGCAGAACCACAGACGAGCGACACGGCCCGGGCCTCTCCAAACGCTACGTCTGTGACGCCCACGTAAACCTCCGCGGCTGCCCGGCGCCACGCATCGATCTAGAAGCCGTCGACCGCTCGATCGCGGCCAGGTGGGAGACTCTCATCACCCAGCCGCAAGCATTCGCGTCCGGCTGGATCGCAACCGGTGGCGACGACTCCAGCCGAGACGAACTCAAGGAAGCCATCAGACGCGCGATGACCGACCACGCCGCCGACGGCGTCGTCGACGATCTGCTCGGCCAGCTCGTCATCCGTCAGCAGCAACCCCGCTATGAGGCGCTCACCATGGCGGAACGGAACTTGATCCTCCGCGGCATCTTCGCGGGCTTCAGTCTGCGCTCGACGCCGTCGGGCATCGAAGTCACGCCCATGCAGCGCCAACTTCCGGCGGCTGCAGCGCACCGTGAGAACGTCGTGAGAACAAACGCCCCGCGAGATGCGTCCGATCCGTACGCGCCCGCGGACGAAACGCCAGATTCCACGGGCCGCGCACCCATCTGACACCCCCGGGATCAGGCTGAGGGGCTTGTACCCGCGCTCGCCGCGCAGCAGGTCGGCGCGCTCCGGCATTGGGCAGTGACGATCGTCCTGTGGCGCAGAGATCCGGCCGGGTCCGGGCCGCCCCTTCGTCGCCATTCCGATGATGATCGCGGCAACGCCCGCCTGAGCAAAGCAGTCGTACGCCTTAAGTGCTGCAGATCCCCGGCAGTCCAGCAGCCTTCGAGGCTGCACAAAAGACGACGCCGATGCCGCACGCTCCGGTCAGCACTCGCTCCACGACGCGCCATACGCCGCTCGGATCGCCTCAGCGTTGTCGTTGCCGGTGAGTTGGACGTGGGGGTTCTTTGCTGGACAGGCAGCCGTGGTGACGGGAGTAAGCGATGGGTTGAGTATCCAGCCCGAGAGGTGGGTGATGACCTGGTCGTCGCGTCCGCCGACGACTACCACGAGAACGACAACGGCGGTAGTTCCGGGTGTCCGGAAGCTTGTGACGGGCTCAACGAGGAAGTCTGCCCCACCGTAGCCGTCAATGCTGATTCCGTGCTGCGGATCTCGGAGGGGTACCCCGGTAGTCTCAAACGCCCACCAGAGCGCCCCACCGACGCCGATCCATCGTGACCCGCTCCCCACTGGAGGGCCCCAGGGCGAGGACGGGTTCACGGGTAACAGCGGCTGAAGATCGTACTTCTGCGTAGCATCGTCCCAACTCACGACGACCGGCACGATGGCGTTCGTTCCTCCGGAGTCGATCAGCTGGAAGAAGCCCCCCACGACGTCCTGCTCGCCGGAGCTTTGAAGATCCTCCACGCCGTCGAGCCGAAAGCCCCAAGCCTCCCCATCGGTCGCCGACGGGCGGAAATCGAAGCGCGGACGTAGCCGGTCGCCGACGAGGTCGTATATCTCAAGCTCGTCGGACGGGCCCGAACTGCCGAACTGTCGCGCCTTGGTGCTTGTGACGACGTAAGAAACGCCGCCGTGCAGATTCGCGGCGCGCAACGTCACCGTAGAACCTGACCGTTCGGCGTCGGCTCGGATCGACGCGAGCTGGGCGTCAAGGGTCGGCGGCGGACCGGTGACGACGTTCCTTGCAACTGTCCAGCCAACGTGGGCGAGTGCACCGACGACCACGACGATTATTGCTCCGACCGCCGTCTTCAAGGCCCACCCACTGAAGCGGCCGCGGCCACTGCGCCGCTGGGCCGCGCCATCGCCCTCGTCGCGAGCGCGAGGCGTCGTCGGGGTAGCCGAAGCCGGCTCAGCCGGAGTCTGGGGTTCGGGGTCAATCACGCCGCTCGCTCAACGATATCTGTGCGCGGCGGCTCGGCGGACAGGTTTGTAGACCCTGCAGGTGCTCACCCGACGGAAATGGGTGCGCGCACGCACCGCCCATTTCAGCTGGGAGCCGCAATCGCACTGTTTGCTGCCGTCATAGCGGCCGCAGAACCAGGTCCCGCAAACCGCCCGAGCCACATGGCGTCGCAGGGCGCAGCACGGGGGTGGGCTTTTGCGCTTGTCCGGCGCGGCAGATAACGTAGCGTGAGCGACGGTAAGCGTGCTTGACCGCTCAGCGGCGCATACGCATCTGTAGGCACCCGGGCCGCAGGAATGGCCTTTCACGCAAGGCAGAGAGCAAGGAAGGCCATGGTCGGGTTAGACGCAGCGCGCGGCGGGCTGGGTTCGGACTGGCCGACGATGGCCGACCACATTCGTCGACGCCGTGGCCACATCACGTGGTCGTCGTCGGCGGGTGTGGGAGTGTGTTGTGCGGCGAGCATCCGGACGCCCGGGTGCCTCTGAGCGCCAGTCGGGAGAGGTGAGTCCTTGCGAAATTGGATGCGATTGTGGCGCCAGCTCAGCTGGCGAGCGAGGGTGTGGCTCGTGAGCGTGAGCGGAGCGGCTGCTTTCGCTGTGCTCATCGGTTTCGGTGGGCCGTCGGCGGTGGCGGCGGGCGATCTGCAGTGGGGGACGCCGGTTGACGTGGGCGCCACAACCGGGCTGCTCGCGTGCCCGTCCACCGCGCAGTGCACCGCTATCGGGGGCCCGCGTGAGGTGACGTTCAACCCGGTCTCGCCCGGCGCGCGCGCCGCGGTCTTCGTCGACCGCACCGGCTCCGCCGTCGGCGTGGCGTGCCCGTCCACCACGCAATGCACCTTCGTCAACGGCAATGGGAGCGAGTTGACGTTTGACCCAGCCTCGCCCGGCACCCCCGCCGCGGTCGCCATCGACTCGAACTTCCAGTCCGTGGCGTGCCCGTCCACCACGCAGTGCACCGCCGTTGACTCAGACGGGCGTGAGGTGACGTTTGATCCGGCCTCGCCCGGCACCCCCACCCCGGTCACAATCGACGGCAACGACGGTTTGGGCAGCGTGGCCTGTCCGTCCACCACGCAGTGCACTGTCCTTGACATCATCGGGCGCGAGGTGACGTTTGACCCGGCCTCGCCCGGCTCCCCCACCCCGGTCTCCCTCGGCGGCGGCAACAGCGTGGCATGCCCGTCCACGACGCAGTGCACCGTCGTCGACGAGTCCGGGCATGAGCTGACGTTTAACCCGGCCTCGCCCGGCACCCCCACCCCCTCTCCCATCGACACAGGCAACTTCTTCCGGAGTGTGGCCTGCCCGTCCACGACTCAGTGTACGGCCGTTGACGACGGAGGGGGGGAGGTGACGTTTGACCCGGCCTCGCCCGGCACACCGACCCGCATCGCGATCGACAAGACGCTCTTCGACGTGGCGTGCCCGTCCACCACGCAGTGCACCGCCGCCGACGCACAAGGAAACGAGATCACTGGCACGGCCGACGGTCCGACGATGACGCTGGCGAGCGGCCCGCCGATGGTGTCCGCGGCGAGCGCGTCAGGTGTAAGCGCGACGTCGGCGATGGTCACGATCGAGGTAAACGCCGAGAGCTCGCCGACGGTCGTTCGCCTGCAATACGGGCTTGACCCGAGCCTCACACAGGCCGGCGGAAAGGCCGTCGTCTACACGGGGCAGACCCCGCCGCAGACGATTGCGCCCGACGGTGCGCCGAACTCGATCACCGCCATGCTCACCGGCCTAGTGCCCAACGCGACGTACCACGTGCGGGCTGTGGCGAGCAACTCCGACGGGACTACAACCGGACCCGACCGGTCGTTCATGACCGCCGCGACGCCTACGCCTCCAGCGCCCGTCTTGGGCAAGAACGTCGATATGGCCGTCACGGCCGGGCGCGTGTTCATCAAGCTGCCACCGGGAGCGACGCTGAGCGACACGAGCACCACCAGAGCCACGGACAGCCAGGCCGTGGGCACGGGTGGGTTTATCCCGCTGACCGAGGCACGGCAGATCCCGGTCGGATCGATCGTGGACACCACCCGCGGTACGGTGAGCATCACCGCAGCGACCTCCGAGCGCTCGCGGCACTACGCCGGCCGCTTCACGGCCGGCGTGTTCAAGCTGCTACAGGCCCGCCGCCAGCGCGGCCTGACCACCCTGGAGTTGATGGACACCCTCGCGCGCGCCAAGGTGTGCGCCATGATCGGCAAGGGTCGCCGCGCATCGACCGCCAGAGCGCTGCCCAGCAAGGTGCTCGGCGAGCTGAAGAGCACCGATCACGGCAAGTTCTCCACCCGCGGCGACTACAGCGCCGCGACCGTGCGAGGCACTGCCTACAGCGTCACCGACACGTGCGCAGGCACCCTGACCCGCGTCACGCGCGGCGTGGTGGCCGTCGACTACTTCCACCGTCACCAAACCGTCGTCCTGCACGCCGGACAGTCCGTCCTCGCCCTTGCCTCCGGCGCCACAACCCAGGTCAAGGCCACGCGCCTCGCGCGACGGTCGTGACAAGCGCCGGCCCCGGGGGCCTATAGATATCCGGCAGTCGTTCCGCGCCGCGGACCGGTCGAACGCAGCGCTGCTGGCGGCGCTTGCCGCGTGGCTGAGTAGCGCCGCCCGACGAGCGCGCGGCCGCCGCGGCTTCTCCTGCCGCCGCGCG
This sequence comes from uncultured Solirubrobacterales bacterium, assembly GCA_963819075.1. Taxonomy (GTDB): domain Bacteria; phylum Actinomycetota; class Thermoleophilia; order Solirubrobacterales; family Solirubrobacteraceae; genus CAVQBJ01. The sequence continues at coordinate 45,457 of CAWFUP010000004.1, read as the reverse complement.
CCGCGGACGTGGCACGTACGCGCGGCAGGTCGACTCGCGAGAGCTGACGCGACGTTAGTAACCCGCGACGCTCGCAGCGTGGCCGCTGCGCCACACGGTTCCGAGGCCGCATGGGCTATGCGGTTAGAAAGTCATCGTGGACGGTCGCGCCCGGGCAAGTAGGCCGTTGGCGATGTCCGTGCCAGCACGGCGGACCTCGTCGTCGCCCACGACGACCATGAGAAACACGTCACGATCCAGCCTGCCGAGGTGGATATCGTCTCGAGCGACGATGGTCGCGGTGCGAGGCCTGTCGAGCAGCAGGGCGATTTCACCAAACGCATCACCCGGTCCGAGCACGGTGATCGAACGGTCGTCGACGAAGACCTCCGCGGTACCCTGCGCGATAATGAAATAGCTGTCGCCAGGGTCGCCCTGAGTGACGATTGCGTCCCCGGCGGCGTTCCGCTGGTCCTGCAGCTCGCCTGCCAGGCGCTCAAGCACGGGCACGGACAACACGGAGAACAGCGACACGCCGCGAAGCAGCATGAGGCCATCGAGGGGTCTCGGGGCGGCGGAGTCAATCCGCCTCAACGCTGGAAGCGCCAGGGCGATGCAGCCCAAGACCGTCGCGCCGCTTAGCGCGAGCGCCCGGCTCAACCCGGTGGCCGCGATGAGCAGCGGAGCGATCACGCCGCCGAGAAGCAACGCACCGACAATGATCGTGCCGATAACACTGAACGCGCGAGCCAACACCGATTCGTCGACGGCACGCTGCAGCAGCGTAAACGTGGCGACGTCGACATAGCAGCCGCCGAGGTTCGTGAGCAAGATGGCGGCCAACGCGACCGGTACACTGGCAAACGCGGCGAGGAGGAAATAGCCGCCGGCGATCAGCGCCATCCCGAGCCCCAGGGACGCTGCGAGCCGCTGACCGGCGAGGCTCACCGTCGCCACGCCGCCCGCGATGCCACCAACGCCCGCGGCGGTCAGTAACCAACCGGTGCCGCTAGCGCCGATGCGCAGCTCCTGCAGCGCGATGTCGACGACAAACACATTGAGTAGCCCAAAGGCCAGCATCTGCACGGCGAAGACCCCAACCACAGTCCGTAGCGCGTGATCGCGCGCGATCGTCTCGAAACCGGCCAATGAGCGGCGCAGCACCCCACCCCTCTCCCGCTGCTCACGGTTGCGCCCAGGCTCGCCGTCGATCCGCGACACGAGGGCCGCTGAAACGACGCTCGCGGCGGCAAACGTGAGCAGCACGACCTGGACGCTCGAGATGCCGAGCAACAGCCCGCCGAGCGCCGGTCCGACGGTTATCCCGATGCTTTCGATCGTCGCCCCCAGGGCGTTGGCCGCCGTCAGTTGCTGCGGCGTCTGGGCCAGGGCGGGTAGCAGCGCCGCCTTGGCCGGCTCAAACGCGCAGCCCGCCAGCCCGGACCCGGCGATCGCTAGGTAGACGGTGAGTGGTGGCGCGGCGCTAATCACGAGGATCGCTGCCGCCGTCTGCGCAGCGGCGCGCCCGAGGTCCGCCACGATCATCACCGGACGACGCGGGAAGCGGTCGGCGAGCGCGCCGGCGAACGGCGCCGCCAGAAGGGCAGGCGTAAGGCGCAGCACTGTCATCAGCCCGACGGCCCTCGCTCCCCCGTGGTCGAAGGCATACACGCTGATGGCGACGAAGTACGCCCAACCTCCGAGCTGTGAGCAGAGATAGGCGAGATTGAGACGACGGAGATTTGGTTCCGCGAGCGCGTCGCGAGCGGCATCCCGGCGATTGCGCAGGCCAGTCCTCAGTCGCCCCATGACGCGCTCAGCATCACAGATGGCGGCCACATTCGCCGCACGCCGGCGTGGCGCGTAGCTCGCCCAAGGTGCCGTACCCCTGATGCGCACAGGAACGGGGCTCGGCGGGCGCTGATCGCGCAAGCGGCGTTAACCACCACATGCGAATGGTCTGATAGGGTCCGCCGGGTTCACGCTAGCGAATAGCCACCAACAAGTCCGCGCGGACACGGAGCGTTTGTTGTGCGATTGGTACTGGCGGGGAGTCGCCAGGTGTTGGGCGAGCAGACTGGCGGCTGCGGTGGCGCTACCGAGCGTGGGCTGGGCGTTCACGGCGCTGCGTCCTCAGCGGCGGCACAACAGGTCGTGGTGAGGGCGGGCCACGCGTTCATCGCGAAGGCTTCCGGGTTGCCGAGCACCGTGCTGCCGATCGGCAATATCCGGCCAGCGGTCGGGTTGCACAGCGAAACGGTCATGGTCGCCGACGCGGCGGCCTGGTAGAGCGATCGGGACGACGAGTCGGGCCCGATCGGTCAGGTAGACATCAACAGCGACAGGAGGCACACCATGAACGACGACGCGAATTCCACGCAGCAGCCCACCACGGGCGAAGACGTCGAGATTGGGCCCGCGGCCGAAGCTGACACGTCGAGGCGAGCGCCGGCGGACGAGCCCGAGACCGAGGCGCATACCTTCAGGTACGCGCCGGGCCAGCAGCCCGAGAAGGAAACCCAGAACTTCAGGTATTGACCGGTCGGGTCGCCGGCGTCTATCGGGGCACCGGCGACCCGCCCGCGGCAGGACGCTCCGAAGCAGTAGCGTGGGCGCGCGATGAACGCGGAGTTCCCAGCTTGGGGCCTTGACGAGACGGCCGGCCCGGCCGTGCCGACCCGGTGGCCGGCGCCGATCACCCGAGATTGGGCTTGGGGCGGGTCAGTTGGTGCGGGCGCCCGCATTTGTATTGTGGATTCGGGCGTGGATGACCAGCATCCGGATGTCGTGCCCATCTCGCGGGCGGTGGTGGTGACTGCCGGCCATGGTGGCGAGCCGCATGTCGAGGCCGATGAGGTGCCTGATGCCAACGGGCACGGCACGGCGTGCGCCGGGATTGTGCGATCGCTGGCGCCGGCGTGCGAGCTGACCAGCGCGCGTGTGCTCGGCGCGGATGCGACGGGGACTGGAGCCGACTTCGTTGCCGGCGTGCGCTGGGCGATCGCCGAGGGCTTTGACGTCGTCAACCTGAGCATGTCGACGAGTCGGCGCGAGTTCGTCGAGGCGCTGCACGAGTTGGCCGACGACGCCTACTTCCATCGCACACTGATCGTTGCGTCGGCCCACAACATGCCGGTTGAGAGTTATCCATGGCGTTTCTCGTCGGTCGTATCGGTCGCCAGCCACGACCGTCTCGAGCCGTTCGAGTTCCACTACAACCCCAGGCCGCCTGTCGAGTTCTTCGGGCGCGGCGCGAACGTCGAGGTCGCGTGGCCAGGCGGTGGCCACGTCCGAGCGACCGGTAACTCGTTCGCGACTCCGCACATCAGCGGCCTTTGCGCGTTGATCATCGCTAAGCATCCGCAGCTCACGCCGTTTCAGGTCAAGACGGTCCTGCACGCGACAGCGACGAACGTAGCCGAGGCCGCGTGAGCGGTCCGGGCGACCTGCGCGCGGCGGTCGCGGCAGGTGCGCTGGGGGCAAACGACACACACGCGGCGCTGCTGCGGTCGATCGTTGATGTTGCGCGGGCGATCTTTCATGCGCGGGCGTCCTCGATCATGCTCCACGACTCTGATGCGAGTGAGCTTGTGTTCGCCGCGGTCTCGGGCGAAGGGTCCAAGCACCTCGTTGGCACGCGGATGCCCGCCGCCAGAGGGATCGCTGGCTGGGTGCTGTCGGCGCGCCAACCGGTCGTGCTGGAGGACGTGGCGGCCGACCCGCGATTTGCTCGAGACGTCGCCGAATCTACCGGTTACGTGCCGAGCGGGCTGATGGCTGTGCCGCTGCTGCTGGACGATCGGGCGCTTGGGGTGCTGTCGGTTCTCGACCGGCCCGAGCACGCAGCCTTCACGCTCCCTGAAATGGACTTGCTCGGCCACTTCGCCCACCAAGCGGCGCTTGCGCTCGAGCTCGCCAACCGAGCCGAGCGCGCGCGTACCGTGCTAAGCGAAGGCGACTCGGAGCTGTCGGACATCGCCTCGCTGGTCGAGACGATCGCAGGCCTCGACGGATCACGCCACGAGGCCGGCTTGGCGCTCCTTCGGGCGCTGCGCAGCCTTCTGGTCTAACGGTGCTCCATCTCGGCGCACGGCGGCCGAGTTCCTACGGCGCTTGCGTCCTGTGATGGGGTCCGGCCCCCGACGAGCACGAAGGACGGCAGAAAGCCGCGCCCGACGTGGTGTAGTGTCTCAGTTCACCACGATAGGAGGCACGCATGAGCACGGACGAGCAAGATCCGACCGCGACCAAGAGTTCCACGACGAGTTCAGCCGAGACGCTCGAGGCCGAAACACGCGGCTCCGGTGTTGCTGCGGGTGAAGAGCCCGAGACCGAGGCCCACGGCTTCCACGGCGTCGCTCCGGCCGAGAAGCCCGAGAGTTTCAGGATCTGACGGGCCGGTGGTGAGAGGCTGAGCACGGCCATCGGTCGGGCAAAGTCCACGGCCGCGCCTGCGCGGGTCTGAAGGCCGACACCGAAGACATCGAGTCAGCCAGGGCCCAGCCCAAGGACTAACCGGCCCGGCTGGGCCTGACCCGACGGATAGCACAGACGGGGAGCGCGCCCGACGCGACACCGGGCGCGAGCGTGGTTCGGCCACGACGCGCAGCAAAACGATCAGGGGGATCACACATGGGCACGGGCATGAGGCTCACGGCACGCTCGCGCTGCCGACGTGGATATATGGCGGGTGTCGCCGCGGCCATCAGCGTCGCCGCGGTAGCTTTCTGGGCGGCGCCGGCGCTCGCTACGGACTTCACGTGGACTGGCGGGGGGCCGGGAGCGACGGCGCTGAACTTCTCAGACGCGGCGAACTGGGGCGGGTCGGCGCTGACCGCGCCGATCGGTACGCTGACCTTCCCGCACTTAGCTGATTGCGTTGATAACCCTTCCTCGATCCAGTGCTTCCCGGTCGACGACGAGACCGGACTGACGATCGGCGGCATCGTGTTCTCCAACCCCGCTGACGCCGACTACCTTCTCGGCGGCCACGGGTTCACGCTCGGCAGCGGCGGCTTCACGCTGACCGGCGACAGCGACACGCTCGACGTCGAGCACATCAACAACCCGATCACCTTGAGCGCACCCCAGACATGGGGCGTCTCCGGCACCGCGAATACCCTGAACTTCGGCGAGAACGTGAGCGGAACTACCGACGCGCTCACCCTGTCGATCCCGTCGAACCAGAACGAGATCCTCTTCTCAGCCGACGATGTCGAAGTCGGCCCGATCACCGTGAACGGCTCCACCTCCGGCGTCCAAGGCATTCTCGGCGCACAAGGCGCGCAAGGGAGCCATGCCAAGCTCGACGCGACCGACGGGCACACCGTCACGGTCAACGACGCCGTACTGAAGGCGGGTAACGCGGACTTCGGTGCGCTGACACTAAACCGATCCGACCTCAACCTCGGCTTCTTCTCCCCGAGTGGCGGCCAGACCATGAACGTCGCCGGGAACACCATGTTCGGGACGGCCAGCCAGTACTTCACGACGGTCAACCAGGCGGGCACCACAGCGGGGACTGACTACTCACAGTTGAACGTCACGGGCAACCTGACGCTCACGCCGAACGACGTTTTCTTCGGGGTGCTCGATGCCGTGATGCCCTCCGGCGGGAACAGCGAATGCGCCCAGATGAAGCCCGGGGACGTCGACACGATCACTACGTACACCGGCACGCTCAGCGGCACGCTATTCCAGGCGCCCGACGGCAGTACCGTCGAGATCCAATGCCCCGTCGAACCGAGCGCCGACCAGCCGACCGCGCAGATCAACTACGGCGCGCACGCCATTACGCTCACGATCCTGACCGCCGGCGCCGCGCCGACCATCACGACGCTGACGAACAGCCCGACAACACCGCTGCCCAACCAGACCGTGACGCTCACCGCAAAGGTGTCGGCGCTCTCAGTCCCGGCAGGTGCAGTGCCCGCCGGAACGGTCGCGTTCAGCGCGATGCAAACGCCGATCGCCGCGTGCGCCAGCCAGCCAGTCGTGCAGACCTCGCCCGGCGTGTACGCCGCGACATGCCAAGTCTCGCTCCCCGGGCAGATCGGGGGAGAGGATGTCGAAGCTGCTTTCGCGCCGACCGATCCCAGCGCGCTGCAGGGATCCACTGGCGACACCAATATCACGTTCGCTGCCGGTGAGCCGAGCAGCACATCGCTCTCGGCGTCCAACCTCACCCCGGCCGTCGGGGAGACGGTCACCTACACCGCGACGGTCGCGCCGCAGAACCCGGGATCCGATCAGCCCACCGGCACCGTCGAGTTCCAGGACGGCGGGACTGACATCGCCGGATGCTCCGCGCAGCCGGTTGGCGCCACGACCGCGACCGCTACATGCGCGACCATCTACCCAGCGGCCGGGACGCACGCGATTACCGCGATCTACTCCGGTGACGATGTCCTCGATGGCTCTACCTCCGCCGGCGTCACGGTGACCATCGCGGCACTCCAGCAGAACGTCATCACCACATCGTCGTCCTCGGCGCCGCCGCCGACCGGCCACACCACGACGTCGGTCACGAGCACCGCGACGCACAGCACGACTACCTCGACCGCCACGCCCTCGAGCACCTCCACGGCGCCGGGCACCGTCCCTCCGCCGGTCCTGTACAGGGCCGAGAACGTGGCCCCAGTCAGCGGCACGGTGCTTATCGCGCTGCCGCCGGGCGCGACGCTCAGCCGCGTCCACGGCCCGCGCGCCGCGATCAGCGCCAAAGCGCTCGGGCTGCATTTCGTTCCGCTGACGCAAGCCCGGCAGATCCCAGTCGGGTCGGTCCTCGATACGACCCGCGGCACCGTCTCGGTGACCGCGGCCAGCGCCACCGGTGGCCCGCTGTCCACCGGGGATTTCACCGCCGGCGTGTTCATGCTGTTGCAGAACGTCGCCCAGCGGGGGGCCACCGAGCTCGACCTGCGGGACACAGTCAGCCGTGCGAGGGCCTGCGCGACCCTCGGCAAGCGGGCCTCCGCGGCCCGGACGGTGTCGACCAAGGTGCTCGGGCTACTCAAGAGCACCGACCACGGCAAGTTCTCCACCCGCGGCACGTACAGCTCGGCCACGGTGCGCGGCACGCAGTACAGCGTGCAGGACACCTGCGCCGGGACGCTGACAACGGTCCAGCGCGGCTCCGTCGCAGTGGACTACTTTCGCCGCCACAGGATGGTGGTGGTGAATGCCGGTCAGGCGTTCCTCGCCGATGCCAACGGGGCCCGGAGCGTCGTATACCAGGCCGGCAAGCACGCCGCCACGCCGAGGCGCCAGAAGCGGATGGGCAACGCGCACGACGCTGAGAGCGTTGCATCCCTTGCGGTCAGATTCGCCTTTTAGCGACGCGCACACCGTCCCGAGATTCACGACTCGGCGGACGACGCTTACTTCCGTCGCAGAGTGATCGTTGCTTTGGCGCACAGCATGCCGGTGAGAGTTAATTATGGCGCTTCTCGTCGGGCGTATGGGTCGCTAGCTAGCTATGGCTGGGGGTTGAGGATTCCTTGCTCTTCGGTGTGGATCTGGATTCGTAGTCCGGGGCGTCGATGGTTGACGTCCAGCACGAAGTGATCGCGCGCGAGCGGACGCGCAAGGTACTGCACGCGCTACCCGAGCTGCCCGCCCCGCAGCGCGCGGCGATCCTCGCCGACATCGGCATCGCCACGTCCGGTCGCGGCGACAGACGCGGGACGCAGCGCAAACGCTGCTGGCGGGCACGGCGCACGCTGACGGCTCGCCTGCAAGCGGCGTGAGCAGCGACGCCCGCGCCTGCCCGATCAAGGAGCGGGCCCTGATGGCCACCGCAACAGGAACCGCGCCCGTCACGATCGCGCTGAAGAACGGCCGTACTCGCCTCGCCGACATCGTCCTCGCGCGCGACTGAATCAGGGCGCCACGCCGGCGGCGTGAGGACAACGGCGGCCCGGTGCCGCAAACGAGGCGATCTGAGCGCTCCTGCGGGGGCTGCGAGCGACTCGCGAGGGGGATCGGTCGCCGAGAAACCGGGCTTACGGGTGGCTGGGAGTGGGGTGGGGGCGCGGGGGCGGCCGACGTCGGCCGCGTCGCCGACACGGACCCCCATGGCGCCGACGCGACAAAGCATGCCAGTAAGCCCGAATCGGAAGCCTGCGGCGTGACTGTTGTTGCGGAACGAGTAGCTTGCGGCTAAGGAGGGTTCGGCTCTTGAGAGGAACGCTGGCGCCGGTTCAACCGCCACGACCTCGTGGCCGACGTCCTCGAGGGGCGCGAAGTTCAAGGACTGCATCCAGGTCACGGACGACGACACCAACACGACAGTCCAGAGGGTGGCTGCCTGAACGATCTCATGCACCCATCCACAACATTTGACAATTTCTCACATGCGGTCTGGCGAATGTGTATCCTCGACGACCGTCGCGCTCGCGCAGCTTGAGTCGGCTTCCGCACTGCTTGTGTCGACTCGTTTGGGGGATCGCTTGATGGAGGTCACGGTTGCTGGCCGGTCTCAGCCCGCGGCGTGCCGATACGGAAGCGACCGGCAGCCTGGATCGCGGCCGCGATGACAAGCTAGGTCACCGCAGAACGGGAGGTAGCCGGTGCTAAGAGGGAGCATTGAGACGCGAGGCACACGCGGGGCCGCAGCCGGTCGCCGATGTTGGTCAAGTGCCCCGCTCGCCGTGTTGGGCATTGCGGCGACGCTCGGCCTGTGGGGAGCCGGGGATGCCTCGGCGGCGCCACTCAGCAACCTCGCGCCGGCCTTCACCGTGTTCCCGATCGCTCCAGGGCAGCACAACGGCGGGCCCCAGACGATTGTGGTCGGTCCCGATGGCAACCTGTGGTTTACCCAACCGGCGGGAAGCAAGATCGGCATGATCACGCCCAGTGGCGCGATAACGGAGTTTGCAACACCCGCGGCTCAGTCATCGCCGCATGACATCGTCTCAGGCCCCGACGGGGACCTGTGGTTCACCGAGCCCACAGCGGGCAACATCGGTCGCATCGCCACGACTGGCACGATCACCGAGTTCCCGGTCCCGTCGCTGTACAGCGGAGTCGCCGGGATCGTGAGCGGCCCCGACGGCAACCTGTGGTTCACAGAGCCCGGCGCGAACAACATCGGCCGAATCACTCCGGCTGGTGCCATCACCGAGTTCCCGGTACCCAGTGGCGGACCTGCACCGGGAGTGCCAGGCGCGCTTGAACCAGGTGATGTCGGGGGTATCGCGGTCGGTCCCGACGGCAATATCTGGTTTAGCGAAGAGACAAACAGCGAACTGGCGACACCCAACGTCGTCTGGCGCATTACACCGAGCGGCACGTTTAGTTCGATCCCAGTGACCGGCGGGATCATCAATTGGATCGAACCAGGCCCAGACGGCAACCTATGGCTCCTCGTCGGCACGAAATATCCACTCACAACCGATACGAACATCGTTCGAATAACCAGCAGCGACGCGGTCAGCGTCTCGCCTATCCCCGGTGGAGCGAACTTAGGGAACTTCGCGATGACCCCGGACGGCGACCTTTGGTTCCAATCGGCACTAGGGAGCCTGGGTCGTCTGACGCCAAACGGGACATCGACCCTGTTTCCCGCACCGCCATTTGCAGGGATCGCCGCGACCCCAGACGGCCAGTTGTGGCTCGCCGACACTGTGCAGGAGGCCATCGTGCGGGTCAATCCCGCGCTGCTAACCGCCGGCGCGCCCACCGCGACGCCACCCGCACCGGCGGCGACCCAGCACCCCCCAGCGCTCACGGAGGCCCAGAAGCGTGCGCGAGCCATCAAGGCGTGCGCCAAGATGAAGCCAGCTCGGCGCGCTAAGTGCGTCGCGGCCGCCAAGAGGCGTTACCCACTCAAACGAGCCAAGCCCGGCAAGACGAAGAAATAGCCGCGCGCGCGCACTCCTAGCTCCACCTCGGTTCCGGCGACCTCGCCACGCGCGGCACGATCGCCCTCGATGGCGACGTCACCGGCCGCCGCCCCTGTCACTGGGGGCTCCCGACCTGCATGCTTGACGCCGCTCACATCTACCGGGCCCAAGACCCGATCGCAGGCCACTTCTTGCTTGATCTGGCCGGGTATGTAAGACCTGCACACTCGGCTGACTCGGCACTGCCGACTGCCTGAATGCTCGACGAGGGGCAGACTTCAGGCGGCCTAGGCCGACTTTAGGGCGGCGCTCGAGGTGGGCGAGCGCGAGGTCCATGCAGCCGCAGAAGCCAGTGCGCGATCCGAGGCACATGCGCAACGCCGGGGCCGAGGAGTTCGTTGAAGCGAAATCGCGCGCCCGTCGCGAGCGTGAGGATTGCGACATCCGCCTTTTTAGGCGCGATGCGTCTCATTGTCATGCGATTCGAGGATCCGACTGCTTTCTCGCGCACGCGGCAGGTCTGGAAACTCACGACCAGCCACCAGGCGGGTAGTGATGAGCGCGGCGGCGGATCGATCACGGGGCTCGCGCCAGACCTACCGGGCGCAATGCTTGGATACAGAGTGATCGACCTTCGTGCGAAGGTGCGTCAGGAGCGTCTCCAACGCAAGTTCATCGGCCTCAGCGACGACGCCGACATTACGCCGCTGCTTGCCCCGAGTTCTTGCCGAGAATGGCGTCCGGATCGACTGAGTCTCGTGGTAGAGACGGACGGGGTGCGACCGGGCATGGCGTTATATCGCGTTATATCATCGACGCTCGATAATCAGTACTATGACGACGCGCGCGCCGCGACCGCACGAGCGGAATGTCGCCGAACCGATGGTCCGCTCCGCGCCGGCCGCGGACCGAAACGGATCGTCCGCTCCGCAGCGGCCGGACGGCCCCTGCCTCTCCGCGGTATTGGGCGCGTGTCGCTGTGTACGGATGTTCGCCGAGCTGCCCGTTGCCTGCGCTCAGTCGGGCAGGTAGACCAGGTGATCCTCTACCTCCTTAATGAACTCTCGTAGCCCTCTCGCCGCCGGGACCTGGTGCGTTACGACTGGGCCGCTTTCGGTCGGCTGGCTGAAGTATTCATACATGACCCCGCGGGCGAACTCGTCGAGGCTACCTATCGGCGATACGGACCAGTTCATAGTCTGAAATCTTGAAACGGTCGTCGGACCCAGCAGGGGGACCTCGAACTCGAACGGCTCCCGACGCATCCACCACCCGATGAGCTCACTGCGTTGCGGACCAACGCTCCGTCGAAACGGGCCCTTGCCTTTCTGGTCGTAGAACTGCGTCACGATCGGCCCGAACCCGAACGAACCGCGCGAGTATCCGCTGCGAACTGCCTGAAATAGGAATTCTTCGACAAGATGGGTCGCGGACCGCTGCCGCGCGGCCCTCAGTGCGGAGATCGCCTCTTTGGCCTGAGGTAGCAACGCTTCCGCGTCAACGCGGGCGTCCTCGTAGGCCGCCGCCCGCTCCTGTTCCGCCGCCTCGACGTGCGCGCGGGCTTCCTGGGAATACTGCTGACGCTGCATATCCACGCGATCCTGGAACGTCACGGCCGACAGACTACTCGACGCTCCCCGAGGATCGAGTGCCCCGAATGCCGTGCTGCCGTTGACTAGTCCGGATGCTCTGGGCTACGGTCCCGGGCGCAGTTCCAAGCACTCGTAGGGTCAACTCCCCCAACCCCCCGAGGAGGTCGTATCAGATGAGATGCCCGGAATGCGGAGGCACCAACATCGTCGCGCTGGGAGGCGATCGCTACCGCTGCGAGAGCAGCCGACGCGACAACCCACGTGGACCACAGGATCTGTTCGACGGTCGGATCTGCGGCCGCGTATTTTCCATTGGCGCGCGCATGAGAAGGCGCTTGCGTTAGCCACGCCAGCGCTGGCGGCCCGAACAGCCCCGCTGCCCTCGGTGATGCGAGCAGTAATCGGCCTGGCGACCGCTTCCGTCCTGGCGCCGACGCCCCTGGTGCGACCGCTCCGGCGACGCTCCGATGGCGCGCGCCTCCAGCCCGCGCGCCGGCCGACCGCACGAGCCCGTGGTCGCCAACTCGATCGTGAGCCAAAGTCGGGCTGGACGATGAGAGGGATCGTCCAGCCCCCGGTCCGCTCGCGGTCCCGGGCGCGCGCTTAGCGACCTGCAGGTGCGTCGCGATTCGTCGCGCGTGATCGCCGGCGCGTTGGTACATCTTGTGGGCATGAGCCGTTGCCCGGGCGGATCCACGCGTTGCCGCGCGGCTAATAGCCCTAGCGCGCAGCCGCCGCGGTACGCCTGGCCGGGTGTGCGACCAACCTTGGGTCATCCGTCGGTGACGTTATGGAGGCTCAGCCCTGCACGTCGAGGTCGCGTGGCACGCTGGGTCTGCCTCCATTGACTCGCCAGCTCACGCGAATGGCGTCGCGCCCCTGGGCTGGCGTGGCGTCGGGCGGACGGCGGTCCTGGCAGGTTCTTGGTGTAATTGACCGGGGGGTCTTGCTGATGGCAGGCGTGGCGATAGTGATGTTCAGTGACTTGGTCGATTCGACGACCTTGTTGGCGAGCCTGGGCGACGATGAGATGGAGCGGCTGCGCCTGGCGCATGTCCACGATGTCCAAGACGCCGTCCACGTCGCCGGTGGCCGCGTGGTGAAGTGGCTCGGTGACGGCGCGATGGCCAGCTTCGACAGCGCCCTCGGGGCGCTGTCGGCCGCCGCGCAGATCCAGGCGTCGGTGTCGCGCCTGAACACCGAGCAGGGTCAGATCGGGATCGCCGCGCGCGTCGGTATAGCCGCCGGCGAGCCGATCCCCGACGGCAACGATCTGCAAGGCCTCCCGGTTGTCATCGCCTGCCGCCTGTGCGCCGCCGCCCACGGCGGACAAGTCCTCGTCCAGGACCTCGTCGCAGCGCTCATCGCTTCGCGCTCTGGCGTCACGCTCGAGCCGGTCAGCGGTTACACCCTCAGGGGCATTCCCACCCCGGTGCGGGCGTCGAGCCTGCAGTGGCACGAGCTCGCCGTCAACGGCTCCGGCGCCATGCGCGCGGGCCGCGAACCCCGAGCGAGCGACTCGCCGCGACTGCCCTCGAGCGATCGCGCGGCCTCGGAAACGAACGGATCGCGTCCAGGCGATACCCAGCTGCCGCGGATACTCGCGGCGTTCGCCAGCGAGCCGCTGGTCGGTCGTGATCGCGAGGTCGCGTTGCTGCGCGACGCGATGGCTTCTCACGGGGGACGACGGGCGACGCTGATTCTTGGTGAGCCGGGCATCGGGAAGACACGCCTCGCAGCAGCGGCCGCGGCTGACTCGCACCACGCGGGCGCGGTGGTGGCGCTGGCTCGCTGCCCCCGAGAGCCGACGGTCGCTTTCGAGCCGTGGGTCGGGGCAATCGCAGAGCTCGCGCTCGCGGGCGGTGAGGCCTGGCGGGAGCAGCTCGCCCGGGCGGCCGGGGAGGAGCTGTCCGTGCTCGTGCCCGAGCTCAGCCAGCACGCTACGGGCCGCCGAGCGGTCGCCGGGGACGTCGCAGCGGCGGAGGGCGCGCGCTATCGGCTGTTGCGCGGGATAGGCGCCGCGCTCGGGTTCGCCGCCGGCGGGGAGCCGCTGCTGGTCGTGCTCGATGATGCGCACTGGTGCGACCCAGCATCGGCCGAGGCGTTACGGCAACTGCTCGACAGCTCGTCGGTCGCGCGACTGGAGTTGGTTGTGACAGCGCGCGAGCCCGAGCTGGGTCGCGGCCACCCCGTCTCGCGCGTGCTTGGCGAGTTGCGCCGCACCCGCGACCTGACCGAGCTGCGTCTCAGCGGCCTGGACGCCAAGGGCCTCGCGGCGCTCGTGGCCGCGAGAGTCGGGCGTGCGATCACCCCACGGCTTGCCGCCCGTCTGGCTGCGCGCACTGCCGGCAACCCATTCTTCGCCGGGGAGCTGGCGGTCGACCTGGACGAGCAAGGCGCGCTTCGAGACAGCGAGGCGCTCGACACGGCGCCCGTCCCTGACGCCGTCGCCGGCCTCGTGGAGGAGCGCCTCGCCCGGCTGGAACCCGCCACCGAGCGCCTACTTTCTGCCGCCGCCGCGATCGGACCGTCAGCACCAGTGGCGCTGGCGGCGCGCGCTGCAGCCATCGAGCCGGAGGATGCGGTGCGTGCCGTGCAGCAAGCGGTGGCTGAGCGGCTCGTGGAGGAGCTGGCCACTGCGGAGCCTACGATCCAGTTTCCCCACGCCCTTATCCGTGAGGCGCTGCTCGCCAGCCTCGGCGACGCCGCGAGCGCTCGGCTGCACCTCGCCATCGCTCGCACGCTCGAGCAAGACCCCAGGACCGAGCCCGCCGATCTCGCACGCCACTACAGCCTCGCCGTAACCATGGCTGGCCCCGAGCCCGCGATCGCCGCACACCGAGCAGCTGCCACAACGGCGGCAGACGCGCACGACCACGAACAAGCCGCCACCCACCTCCGCAGCGTGCTGGACCTCGCCCCAGACAACGACCAAGACGCGCGTGCCTGGCTGCTCCTCGAGTTGGGCGAACAAGAGCTGCTCGCAGCCGATCTCGCACGAGGCCGCGCAGCGTTCCGCGCGTCCGTGGACGCAGCCCGCACGACAGGCAACGCGATCGTCCTCGCACGCGCCGCCCTCGGCTTCGCCGGCGGCGACATTGGCTTTGGCTACGAGCTCAGTACCGACGACACCTCAACAGTCGCATTGCTTCGGGAGGGCCTGCAAGCCCTCGGCGACACCGAGCCCCGTCTCGCACTACAGCTGATCGCCCGGCTCGTGTACGCAATGCTCTACAGCGACGACGAAGACACGCTGCGCGTGCTCGTGGCCCGCGCCAAAGAGCGACAGCAGCGTCTGGGCGACAGCGAGTCAGAGGTGCTCGCTGGGCTGGCGGCTATGTACGCGGCACTGGCCCGTACCGCGGGTGCTCTGGACGCGCTCGCCCACGTCGAGGACGTGCTTGGCCTGGGAGACGCGGCCGAGGCCTGCGGCCGCGATGACCTGCGGTTTCGCGTCAACCAGTTATCTGGCGCCGCCCACTACGGGCTCGGGCGGATCGCGGACTGCGACCGGGCAGTCGAGCGGGGCGCCGAAATCGCCCAGAGGCTCGGCAGTCCTCGCTTTACATGGGAGGTGGACGTCAATCGCGGGATGCGGGAAATCGACCGCGGCAATCGTGCTGCTGGTGAAGCCCTCATTCGACGCGCGGGTACCACGGTTCGGCGGCTCCGCCCCGACATTCATGTCGCCGTGGAGCTGTTGATGCTGCTCATCACGGGGTGGATCTACGACGGTGAGACGTCAGCGATGCGTGCCGGCTACGCGGCCATGGAAGGCGCCGGGCCGTGGGGCTTCATGTCGGCTTTCGCGACCTTCGCGATGGCGTGTGACGGCGACTGCGAAGGCACGCGGCGTCGCTTGGCGACCCTGCTCTCCCCGGACCTCGCCGTGCTGCGTCGGGCCGACGTCCACGTTCCTGCCGGGCTGTGCTACCTAGCCTTCGCGGCCACGCTCGCCGGAGACGCCGGCGCCGGAGCACGGCTGCGTCCGCTACTTGACGAGCTCCGGCCGTACCTGCACCAGGTCCCGCCGGGGCTCCTCTTCGGCCACATCCCCGAGTGGCACATCGGGCGTCTCGAGCTCTTGGCCGACAATCCGCACGCCGCGGCGGAAGAGTTGCGCGCGGCGGTGGCGCGCGCAGACAGGATCGACCTTCTCTGGATGACCGCCTGGACGCGAGTTGACCTCGCGATCGCGCTGCACCGACGCGACCACGACGGCGACGCGGCACAGGCACGCATACACCTCGCTGACGGCGAAGCGATAGCTCAGCGATACCAGATGCGGGCAATCATCGACCAGGCTGAGCAGGCCCGTGCCGAGCTGGAGGGCCGTGAGATGCCGGATGTCGCTCGGGTCCACGAACGCGAGCGGCCGCTCCGCGCCCTGACGACCCGCACCGGCCGTCGGGCCCTCGCCACACTCGTCCGAGGCCAAGACGACGCGGCGCTCGAGCGCCGATTCGCCGACCCCCGCCGACAACGCGCTCTCGTACGCGCGCTCGCGCGCGGCTTTCAGCCCGCACACGCCGGCGGCTTCGCTGGCGTCATCGCCTATGAGCTGGAGCCGTTCGCGATCGACACGCCGCTCGACGCGCCCTGGCGTTGGGCGATCGAGGTCGACTCCGATGCCGGCCACGCACGACTACTCGAACCAGCTCCGCTCGATGCCGCCGTCACAATCTACTCGGGCCTGGCCGACTGGGTTCGCGTTACGGCCGGCCTGCAGAACCCGGTAACGGCCATGGCCGCCGGGCGGTGCAGAGTCGACGGAGACGTCATCCTCGCCGCCCGCCTGGAAACGATGTTCGGTGGGCGCTGACCCTGATTCGGCCCGCGAGGCAACTCACTCGGACTGACGGAGGCTCCCCACGCAGTGCCCGGGGACGCCGCGCCGCGCCGCCCCGACCTGCTCCGCGGAGGGCCTGCGCACCGCGTCGGCCAGCCCGAGGAGCTCGAGGCAGCGGATGATGGCGTAGCTTGGATCGAGTTGGCCGCGCAGGAGTCCGTGCCGAGCCGCCGTCGGAAACGCGTGATGGTTGTGATGCCAGCCCTCGCCGAGGGCCACGATCGCGACGGCCCAGTTGTTTCGGCTCTCGTCGGCCGTGACGAACGGTCGCTTCCCGTAGAGGTGGCAAACCGAGTTGACGCTCCATGTGGCGTGGTGGAACACGAAGATCCGCACGAGACCACCCCAGAGCAAGGCCGTGAACCCGGCCCGAAGCTGACCGCCGGAGAGGCCAAAGCCTGCGAGGAACGGTAGCAGGAGCCCCATAAGTACCCACAGAGGGAACAGGCGATCGACGAATCTGATGGTCGGGTCGCCACGCAGGTCACTCGCGTACCGTCGCGCGGAGGCGCGATCGGTCCGCGCGAACAGCCACCCCAGGTGGGCGTGCCAGATTCCGCGTGCGACCCGACGCCAGCCCGACCCCCCGGCGGTATGCGGACTGTGCGGGTCCCCGGGCTCGTCGGTGAACGTGTGGTGCTTGCGATGGTCGGCGACCCAATGGATCACAGCGCCCTGCACGGCCATCGAGCCCAGGACCGCAAACGTGCCGCGCACCCAGTCGGGGGCGAGGAACGAGCGGTGCGTGAGCAACCGATGAAACCCGACCGTGACGCCGAAGCCCGTCAGCGCATACATGACCGCGAGGACGCCCAGGTCGCGCATGCTCACCGCACCGTTCCAAACGAGTCGTACGCTCACGACGAACGCGGCGAAGGGCAACACCACGGCGACGATCGTGATGCGACGCTCGATCGCGGACGCTGGTCGGTCCGGGGAGTGCTCGGGGCTCATGGTTGTCATCGCGTGCCGTGCGCCCACGCGTAGACGAGCCCGCCGTCGGAAGACGTCTCGGTGGCAACATGACGATCGGTCGGGAACAGGCCCCGCAACTCGTCCGCGCCGCGATACACGAGTTGCCAGTCGCTCACCCAGTCCTTCACGACCCGCGAGGCGTCGTCGGGCGCAAAGTTGCAGATCGCGGTAACACCGTCTGATCGCGTGAGCGCCACCATGTGGCCGAGCAGCGCGCACGCGTCTGCGTCCGTCAGGTAGTCAAACAGCCCGGTCGACACGACCACGTCGAAGCCACAGGGCTCTGCGCTCGTGCTCTGCGGCAGCAGTTGCGGCAGCCGTCGAACGGGAGCACACACCAGCTGACACGAGCCTCCGTTGGTTTGGGGCAGCCAGCTCTCGATAAACGCCAGCGCCGCGGGATCCTGATCGACGAACGTCACGGCGAGCGCATCGCCGCCGGCGACCGTCATCACGTCGCGCAGATAGCGACTGCCCCCGCACGCCAGATCGAGCACCCGCAGCGGAGCGCCTCCCCGACCTTGGCGGTGCTCCCGGACGAGGCGCCCAAACCAGCCGCGCCGGTCCCACACGGCCCGCACGCTGTGCACGCTGGCGTATAGGCCGTCCAGAACGTTGACGAGAGCCGGTTTGGTGGGGTCAGCGCACGGGTCGTGCTCGAGGTCATACATCCACTCGAGCATTCGGAAGTCGCCGGCGTAGCCGTGCGGCTTAGTGAAACTCCGATCCCAGTAGGCGCTGCGCAGAAGCCACGGATTGAGGATCTCGCGCACCGCGGTCCGCGAACGCATCAGCTGCGATCCCACGAGATATCGCTCGCGCGTAGCCAACTCGCGCATAGCGCCCCAGAAGCTCTCGTGCGCAGCCTCGCGCTCCCGGTCGGTCGGCAACGTCCGGCCCGCGCGCCGTGCGTTGCGGTCGATCGTGCGCCATACATCGGCCACCCCGTCGGTCAGTCTGCGGACGTCACCCGAGACGTCGGCGTGCTTGGCGCTGTCCCTGCCTGGCAGTGTCTCGCGCACCCAGGCGTGAGCGTCGGTTATGTCATCAGCCGAGGGGTCCATCGGTACGGCGCCGTCGGCGTGACGCGGCGTGTGTTGCATCGTTCTTAGAGCCTTTCTCGAACCGTCGTCGGCGACGCGGTTTCGGTGGGTCAGGTCACGTGTCCACGAATGCGGTCAAGTCCAGACGTCGGGGTCGTATGCCGTTGCTTGCTTGCCTGCGGGCGTGCTCATGGCCATCGTGAGTTCGTGGGTGAGTAGGTTCCAGGCCACAAGCGCTTACCCCCTCGGCGGATCGGATGCGTGCGGCAGACACTTGGATCGAGTAGGCGTGGGGCTCCCTTGTTGTGGTCGGCGACCAAGATCGAGGCCTGACGCCAAGGAGACGCCGCGCCAGCGTCGGCGCGGGTAGCACCGACAGGCCGTACTCGGGCGTGCTCGCGTTAGCGGTCACGGTGCGCTGAGCCGCGGACGTGGCGGACGCGTCTCGCGGTCCCTTTGCCGAGATCGCGCCGCCATGTCGCCCACCGCACCCTGGCCGCCTGGCCCAACTTGACGTGTATCCCGAGCACGGCCGCGCAGCCGAGCGCCGCCGAGCTGCGCGTGCTGTAGCTGACGATTGTCGCTGCCTGTTGCGTGCTGAGCAGCGAGCCAGACTCACGGCCGCCGAGTAGCCCGTCGAGGGCGAGGAAGGCGAGCTCGCGACACGCAGCGCCAGCGCGTGCCTCGATAAGCGCGTCTGCGAGTCCCGCGAGCTGCCAGGAGATGTATCTGGCCAGCGGGGTGACGAGATGCCATCCGCTCACCACGGTGGCCAGGCTGAGGGTGTCAGCGATCACGCCCGGCACGGCCGAGGTCGGGCTCAAGCAGCTGAGCACCGTCTCGATCCTCAGTGTCGACGCGACCAGGTCCGCTGCCTGGCCGAGCGAGATGCTGCCGCGACCGGTCGTGGTGTCAGCGACGACGCGCTCGGCGAAGTCTCTGAGCGAGCGACACGCGCGCGTCCCGCGGTTGTCGGCGAGCGCCGAAGCCGCATCGCTGAGGTCGCGGTGCAGAGCCTGGCCCGTGTCTCCGGCTATGCCGTCCGAAGATACGCTGGCGTTGAGAGCTGCGATCTGGTCCGCGGCGCCCTTGACGTACACGTCGAAGACGAGCGGGACCGCCTGATTGCCCGCTCGATCGGCCGAGCTGCACGTGACAGTCGTGTGACCGATCGGGAATGTCGCGCTGGACGCTGGCGTGCATGTGGCGGGGTCGCTGCCGTCCACGAGGTCGGCCGCGCTTGCTGAGAAGGTGATGCTCGCACCCGCGGGCGTCGTCGCGTTGGCGGTGAGGTTTCCGGGCCCGGTGATCGTCGGTGGCGTGGTGTCGCGAACCGTGACCGTGAACGAGGCCGTTGAGGTCTGCGACGCGGCGTTGGTCGCCGAGCAGTTGACCGTGGTGGTGCCGATCGCGAAGACGCTCCCCGAGCGGGGTGAGCACGTTGGGGCTCCGACGCTGCTGTCGACGTCGATCGCGCTCGTCGAGAAGGTCACGGTGGCGCCGTTGGGGCCTGACGCCTCGGCCGTGATGCCCGAGGGAACCTGCAGGACGGGGGGCGTCGTCGGGCAATCGAGCGTCAGCAGCAACCCTTCGACGGGTGGCGGGATCGGCAGGGCCGCGCTCGTCACGGTCGGCTGCTGGGGATCTCCCGGCGCGTGGCACCCGGACTTCGACGCATGGATCTCGTAGTAGCCCTGGGCGACATCCCATCCGAACAGCCCGTCCGAGGCCGTGGTGTCGGGGTTCGTGCGGTTTGCCGGGGACATGAGAGTCGAGCCGTCCGGCACCGCGATGAATGGGCCTGCGGACGTGTCTGCACGCAGGAGCGTCACGGTCGCCCCGCTAACGGGATTACCGTTCTGGTCGACGACCTCACCGCTCGGGTCGACGTATATGTCGAATGCGGTCGAGGTCGTGCTCGCGCCCGGGCAGGTGATCGAGAGTGTCACGGTGGCGGTGCCGTGGATCGGGTACAGCTGCGGGATCGTCGCGCTGTAGGTCCCCGGCGGGCCCTCGCTGAGCGGGCCGCTGCGCGTCAACGTGTTCCCCGTGAGCGGGTCGACGCCCCGGACGACCCACGAGCCGCTGCCACCACTGCAGGCGTGTGTGGACACCGTGAGCGTGCTGTGCCAGTCGACGGTGGGGACGCCGGTTGCCGTGTCGACGCTCGATGCCGGGCCGATTGTCGTGCCCGCTAGGGGTCCGCTTGGCGGGTGCAGGGTCGCGTCAAGCTCGAGCGGCCCGTTGCCGATCAGCGTGCCCGACACGGTGGGGGTGTCCAGGTCGCCGGGCGGCAAGATCGTCGCCGTGTAGGCGCCGGCCGGGACGTCGCTGACCGACCACGCCCCGGACGCGTCGGTACTCACCAGGACGCACCCGGTCGGGCCGCAGAGCGTCACCGACGCCCCGCTCACGGGATCCCCGTTCTCGTCGGTGACTTTGCCCTCTACGGTGCCGCTCCCGCTGGCTACCGTCCCGGTGCTCTCGTACGCCGAGTTGGAACCGCCGGCGGCGCTTCCCGCCACAGCCACGCACAGGCTGACGCTCGGGCACGTTACCGACCCGAACGGCAGGTTGATGCTGCTCGTGACCGCCGTGCTCGGGTCGCTCGGATCGAACGTGACCTCCTGAGCGGCGTCGTCGGGCGCTATGCATTCGGTCGTCGACGGACAGTCGACCGTCACGAGCGGATTCACGTCGATCGGCGTCCGCTGCGCGGCAGCGACGTCATGGGGGTCGAACTCGATCTCGCCACCGCCGGAGTCCGCAATCACATCAGCGCGGGCGCCGACTGCGCGGGCGACGCTCGCGGGCCGCGCCAGCGGCTGCCCCGCGACGCCACTGTCGACGGCGACACATTCCGTGGCCGACGGGCACGACAGTCCGTCGACGCTCACGCCCGACGGCCCGCTCAAGAGCACCGGGCTGATCGCACCCAACTGATGCGGGTCAAACGTCACAACGGCGTTGCCGGCACCCGCAGGGTTGCTGAGGAGGGTGACGCACTCCGTTGTGGTCGGGCACGACAGCGGAAGCAGGCCAAACGTCGCGATAGCGGTGGTGTCGATCGGAGTGAAGGTCGGAGCCTGTGACGATTGGGGATCGAATGTCGTCGCGCCGCCCTCGTCCAGCGCGGTGCACTGGGTAACCGACGGGCACGCGAGATCCCCGGAGCCTCCCAAGCTCGTCCCGAGGTTCATGTGCACGACCTGCGGGCTTGCGATAGCAAGCGGATTGAACGTTGTGTAGACGCCGTTGCCGTACGCGGTGCACTGCGACACGGTCGGGCACGCCACGTGAACGTCGGCAGAGAGCTCGAACAACGTTGTCAGCTGCCCGAGTCCGGTCCTCGTCCCAGCCTGCGGAGCAGCTGGGTCGAAGGTCTCGGCATACCCGAACTCATCGACAGCAGTGCACTGCGTCATCGAGGGACACGAAGCGTTCGCGAGCGCGCCGCCCGCCGTCGCGCCAATGATCGACGGAGTACTCCACGTGAATGCCAGCGACGCGAACGCACGCACCGGCAACGCAACCATGACGAGAACCGCCGACACGACCACGAGCGCGAAAGCCACGCACCGGACACAACCGTCAACGCGCCCAGAGCGACGCAGAGGGTTTCGAGCTCCAACGCGCACTCGCCGACTATGAAGCGTGGCTCCTGCGCCGCCGTCAACGTCTGCGGCTGCCGCGGCTCTGGGCAAGCACATCTCTGAGGGGTCTGCCTCGCCAGCAGCGCCCCCATCACCGTCGAGGTGTCCACCCGCACGCTCGTAGAAGGTCAAGGATGCGTCCAGCGTTTGGGTCGCGATGTTGCTCACTTCGACTCCTCTCGGGGTCTCGTAACTATGTGACGGTCGCCACGAGGGCCACCGCGCTTCTTCGCGGCGCGCGCGGTCGATCCCGACCAGGTTGCTTCACCACCGGCGACCGTTGCGCCTACCACTCGCCGGCCGAGGCTCGTCGGCGTCCGACGCCTCCCGTGCGCTCGGCTGGCATAGCCCGAGCGCGAAGGCGCGGTGCGTCTGAGTCCAGGTGCGACCAGGTGCGTGGCCATCGGTTGGTCACGCTACGGAGGGGCCGCCCGTACTTCGAGGTCGGTTGGCATCCTCGGTATGCGTCCTTTGACGCATCTGCATACGCGGACGTCAAGCACGTCGCGCGTCTTGATCCGCCACCCTCGCGCAGCAAGCAATTCGCGCAGCCTCGTGCTTCAGGCAAGCGCTGCAGCGTGCACGACGTCGGCTAGGGTGCCCACATGGGCCAGTACACGCCCGAAGCGACCGTCAACCAAACTCCCACCGTGGACAATGATGCGGTAGCTGGTCTTGTTCGCAGACTGGCCTCCCGCGGCGTTCGTCGGCGCTACCGGAGCGGCGAAGTCCTGTTTGTCGAGGGCGACATCTCCGACCGCGTCTTCCTGGTCGGTGATGGCGCGGTCAAGGTGACGTGCCGCTCGCCGGACGGGCAAGACGTGTTGCTAGCGATCCGAACGGCGGGAGACATCCTCGGCGAGCTGTCGAGCCTTGACCATTCGCCCCGCTCAGCGAGTGCCACGGCCCTGGAGCCTGTGGAAGCGATTGTCGTCGGGGCCCGCGATCTCGATCGCGCGCTCGCCGAGAGCCCCGAGGCAGCCCGCGAGCTGCTCAGCATTCTGGCGACGCGGCTGCGAGACGCCGACCGCAAGCGCGTCGAGTTCGCGACTCTGGACACACTCGGGCGCGTCGCCGTCCGACTCCTGGAGCTGTGCGAATGCTTCGGGAGCTCGACGTCTGATGGCGTGCTGATCTCGCTGCCCATCTCCCAAGAGGAACTGGCCAGCTGGTGCGGGGCCTCGCGCGAGGCCACCGTGAAGGCGCTGCGAACGCTGCGCGAACTCGGTCGCGTGACCACCGGACGAAACAAGCTAGTCGTTCACGATCTGCCCGCGCTACGCCGCCACGCAGGGTTCACATCCGCCTGACCGCAGCCCGGGCTCTCGCGCCGGCAACGGATGACGGAGCCTCCTTCGAGTGGTCCAGGCTGGTGTAATTCGCGGGACTCCGTATGGGCGTGGCGATCGTGCTGTTCAGTGACCTGGTCAGCTAGGTATTCTCGCCGGCGCCGTTGACCCGGGCGGTAGGCGAGCTGCGCACCGCCGTCGCGCGTGCCGATGGCCTGCGCTTCGCCTGGTTGAGCGCGCGGGCACGCATCGACCTCGCCGTCGCGCTTTATCGTCGTGATCAGCCCGGCGACAACGAACAGGCACACGCCGTGCTTGCCGAAGGAGAGCAGATCGCAGAGCGCCACGCCGTCCGCTGGGTCTCCAAGCAGGCCGCCATCGTCCGCGCCGAGCTCGAGGGCAGTCCGGCGCCCACCCCCGCGCCGGCACGACGGCACACCCGACCGATCAGGGCGCTCGCCGCGCGCACCGGGTTGCCGCGCGCTGGCCGCGATGGTCCGCGGCCATGACGACGAGACGCTTGAGCGACGCGCTTCTCAGATCAGCGCCGCGGCACGCGGCCTTCAACCCGCGCACTCGGGCGGCTTCTGCGGCGTGATCGCCCACGAGCTCGAGCCCAACGTGATGACTCGCCGCCCGAGGCGCCCTGGCGCTGGGCCATCGAGGCCGCCTCGAAAGCCGGCCACGCACGGCTCCTCGAGCCCGGCCCCCCTGAAAGCCGCTCTGAAGATCCACGCCGGCCTCGCCGAGTGGGTGCGCGTCTCCGCCGGGGTACAAGACGCCGTCACCGCTATGACCGTCAGGCGCTTCATCATTGAGGGCGACGTAATCCTCGCGGCTCGCCTGGAGGCGATGTCTGGCGCAGCGTGACGCCGCCGTCGTCGTGTGATCCAAGCAGACGCGGCGCTCCTGCTTGCGCCCAGAAGCATGCGTCGTCGACCGCCGTCGCGGACGATTGCTTCGGGCGAGCGGCCGTGGCTCAGCGGACGATGGCTATGGCGACGACGCGATGGCCCCGGACGCGCCCGAGGGAGGGCTGGTCAGGTTGTCGGCGAGTCACAAAACAGATGTTCTGTGCAGCGGGCGGCAGGCAGCTCGGTGGGGGAGACGGGTTCCGCGATGCTGGCGTCGAGGGCAGATTCTTTACGGATAGCCTGCAGTCCTAGCGGGCGGCAGTCCGACACCCTTCGCGCACCGGCACGGGCCGAGCGCGCCGCGTAACGCGAACATGCGTCGACCGGCAAGCGTGGCGTACTAAAGAACCGTGGCGGTGAGGCCGATGACCGGGATGCGCCGCGAAGTCCGATTCGTCCTTGCATGACGCGACGCCGACCGTCCCCGCGCCAAGACTCCACGTCGGCGCCCCCCTTCCGGCGTGGAGTCCACGCGCCAGCAGCGCCGGCCGAACGCGCCGCCCAACGAGGCACCGCTCCCTTGGTTGCCGCGCATTGCGGGTCTGCCCCGGGCGCGAGCGACGTGCTTGTCGCCAGCAGTAAGCAGGGCTCGGGCTGCTCGTTCACACCGATTCGGGTCTCGTCGGCTGCCGTTGGTAGCCGCGATCGCGCCGGTGAGATGGCTATTGGATTAGTGAGCAGCGAGCGGTCAGCCCGCGGCCAACAAGTCCGACTTGCGGGCGGTGGCATGGATCACGGTGCGTAGCCCTTCAACCGCGGGGCGGGGTCGGTCATCGATCCACGCGACGACGACGTCGGCGTAGTCGTTCCTCAGCGGCACGAATACAACGCCCGTATCGCGAAGGGTCCGGGCCGAGAGAGGTAGGCGAGTTACACCCACGCCGGCAGCCACGAGCGCAAGCAGGCTCTGGACGCTGGTTCCGCGCTGAACGATGTTCGGGGAGAATCCGGCGGCGGCGAAGTCTTGATCGTACTTGCGGTGCCATGGTTCCCATGAGGAGCGTGGCGTGAGGACCCAGGGCTCCTCGGCCAGGTCGGCCAGGTCTAGCTGCTTGGCTGCGGCCAGGCGATGGCCGGCGGGGAGGACTGCGCCCACTGGTTCTCGCAGCACACGTTCGGTGGCGAGGTCATCAACGAGCGGGGGACGGGTCAGGCCGGCATCGACGCGACCGTCACGGAGCCCCTCCACGAGCCGCGCGATCGGGAGGTCCTCCGTCGTCAGCGCCGTCTCTGGATGGGCCTTCGCGAAGGCTCGCACGACTGGCGGAACGACGTAGTTGCCGACCGATGGTAGAAACCCGACATGGAGGGCCTGGCGCTCGCCGACCGCGAGCCGCCGCACGCGCTCGAACGCCCGGTCAGTGCGACTGAGCAGCGGCCGCGCCTCGCCGAGCAGAGCGGCGCCGACATCGGTGAGCTGGACGCCGCGCGGTCCGCGGACGAAAAGCTCCGCTCCGACTTGGCGCTCGAGCGCGCGGATCTGCTCTGAGAGCGACTGCTGAGCAACGGGAATCTGCGCCGCGGCGCGCGTGAGGCTGCCCTCCTCGACGACCGTCACGAAGTAACGCAGCTGCCGTAGGTCGAACGACACCAGCCAAGTCTAGGCACAGGGTCTTCCTGTGGCTAGACAGGGAACAGATGTTGTCGATCGCGATCCGCCGGCCGTACGTTCAAGCCATGAACGAGAACACATCACCTCGCACTTGGCTGATCACGGGAACCTCGTCGGGCTTCGGACTGGCACTCGCTCGCGCAGCGCTCGCTGCCGGGGATCGTGTCGTCGCAACGGCCCGACGTGCGGAAGCGTTGAGCGCGCTCGTCGACGAGGCGCCAGATCGTCTGGCGGCCGTCCGCTTGGATGTGACACGCCCAGACGAGATCGCCCTCGCCGTAGCCGCCGCGCTCGAGCGCTTTGGCCGCGTCGATGTGCTCGTCAACAACGCCGGCTACGGAACGGTCGGTGCTGCCGAAGAGTTGAACATCGATGAGCTCGTCTCGCTGCATGAGACGATGCTCCTCGGCCCGGTGAGGCTGACCCAGGCCGTCTTGGCCGGAATGCGCGAGCGCGGCAGCGGAACGATCGTCCAGATCAGCTCGATGGGTGGCCAGCTCGCTCCTGCCGGCTTCGGTGCCTATTGCTCGGCCAAGTTCGCGCTTGAAGCGATGTCAGAGTCGCTCGCTGCCGAGGTCGGCCCGCTCGGCATCCGCGTACTGATCGTCGAACCCGGGGCGTTCCGCACCGAATTCGGAGCGGAACGGATGCACCGCACTAGCACGATCATCGACGACTACGCCCCGACATCGGGGGTGACCCGCACCGCCATAGATCAGATGGACGGCTCACAGCCCGGCGACCCAGACAAAGCAGCAGCCGCGATCCTCGAGGCAATCATGGCACCGAGGCCGCCCCTGCGCCTCGCACTCGGTGACGACGCCGTAGACGCAATCCGAGCCAAACACGAGCAGCTGCGCGCCGATCTAGCCAACTGGGAACACCTCAGCCGCTCAACCGCCCGTACCGAGCCGCGCACAGCGCCCGCGGCATCACAAGCCGGTTAGAGATTCGGTCGTCTCTGTCTCTGTCACCGTCCGGCGAGCAAGACCTCACCACGACAGGGTCACCGAATCGGACGCCCCAGTACCGCAGTCAACGCAACGCAGGTGTCAAGGCCCCAGAAGCATCACCCCCCTCCTCCTCGCCATGAGCAGGGCGCGCGAACCTCCACGGCTGCGAGTGGTGACAAACACTAAGCGTTGGATTTCGCGCCGCTGATGGCGCTATCCCGGCACGGACGCTCCGGCGTCGCGCGGTGACCGGTCTTGCGCCCCGGGTTATCCTTGGTTCGGCTTGCCCGGGGCTGACCGGGACCCCGGACGGGAAAGGACTCGCCGCCATGCTGCCGCTCACCCACCACGGATCGGTCCGGCGTCGCGGCACGTTGGTGGCCGCCTTCTGCCTGGTGCTTGCCGGGTCATGTCTCGGCTTCGTCGGTTGCGCCTGGGCTGCGGCGCCGCTGTATGACGCCAGCGGGACTTGGACGCCCTACCCGCCCGAGCCGGGCTTTCCCAACGACCAGACCAACATCGTCATGGCCGCTGACGGCACGATCACCGGCTCGGCGAGCTTCCAGGCACAGCCCTTCACCCTGAGCGGCATCGAGGGCCCCACGGGCGCCATGACCATCAACTTCAACCAGGCGCCCAGCTACCACTCGGTCAACACCGTCCAGCTCTACGACCGCGGAAACTGCTGGGACGGCACCTGGACCGACGGAAGCAGCAGCGGCACCACGATGTGGGTGCGTAACGGCTCCACGCCGATCCTGGCCGGCTCACGGTACGTCTGCCCGGGCGAACTGCGCACCACCCAGACCATCGTGACCTGCAACGCCGGCCCCAACCCCGGCGACCCGTTCGACTGCACGGCCACCGTGGCCGACTCGAGCACCATCACCCCAGCCGACACCCCGACCGGCACCATCACCTTCTCCTCGAGCGCCGGAGGCTTTCCCAACGGCGCCATGTGCATGCTGACCTCAAACGTGGGCGGCTCGGCCTTCTGCGACGCGACCTTCAATGCCGCCAGCACGATCGCCGCGGGAACACAGGTGCCGGTCAGCGCCACCTACTCGGGCGATACCGCCTTCAACCCCAGCACCGGATCCGAACAGGTCACGGTGGCCAGCGGAGGATCCTCCTCGACAGTCTCGACCGTGACATCGGCCTCGGGCACGAGCACGTCGCAAACCGCAACGACGACGGCGACCCAATCGACGTCCGTGACCACGAGCTCGCAAACGACCACGACCCAGTCACAGACCACCGACAGCATAAGCAGCACCGACGGCTCGTCGGCTGATTCCGAGATCTGCATTCCGGCGGACTGCTCGGGTGTCACGCTCAGCTTCCCCGTGTCGTTCTCCGACAACGACACGTCGTTCACCGTCACCCTGGGCTGCGGCGGCGCCGCCGCTGCGTCAGCGCGTGTCGGTGGGGGACCGAGCGCCGCCGCGGCGCAGGACGCGCCGGGTCGGGGTACGAGTTGCCCGACGCAGCAGAACCGCCTGCTCAAGTCCATGGTCGTGATGATCCAGATCTCAGCGGTGGCGCCCGGGGGTTCCACCTCGGATTACTCGATCTCTCGCCGCGACGTCAAGGCCGTGGAGCAGGCCCTCACGCAACTGCACGGCGGTTCGGCGCAGTCTGTTTCTACACCCAGCGCCGTAAAGCAGCTCGATCAGGCGGTCACGCAGCTCGCGGCGGACAGCCCGCCGGGCTCGGCGAACGCGCAGGCGGCGATGCAGATCGATGATGCGCTCTCCGGTGAGTTCAGCGACGCGAGCACCGCGTCAAGCGCCTCTCTGCGCGCACGGTCGGCGGCCGCGACCGGGTTCGATCCGGCCGCGGTGACCGCCGCGCTGGTGGCGAGCCACCCAACCCGAGGTGACGCGCGCGCGTTCGTCGACGCGATGGCGCTCGCCACCTCGCCGCAGCCGAGCCCGACGCGCGGCGCGGCGCGGCTGACGTTGATGCTCGCGCTGCTGCTCGAGCAGCATCTGACGGCGCACGCGCACGCGCCGACGTTGAACGTCAGCGCCATGGTCCATCTCGGCGCTCACCGCAAGACGACGGTCACTCTGCATCCGACGATCCGCGGGCAGCGAGCGTTGCGCGAACTGGAGATCCTCGGCCTGTCCGAGAAGGTCTACATGACCCTGCGCATCACGGCAACGTCAGCGAAACATCGGGCGCAGCACACGACTCGCATGATTCGGATCATCTAACGCAATCTGCCGCGTTACGCCGTCGACCTCAGACCGCAGACCCGACTCGCCACACGCCGCCGGCGGGCTGGCTTAGCGTACGTTCCTGCTCCGTTACTACCGGGAGGCCGAGCCGCACCGATGCCGCTCAACCGCGACTAATACTAACCGTTGCCAAATGCACGGCGGGTGTCGCTATCCCTACACGAGCATCGGCAGCAGATACTCGCGCCCGTCGCGCGCCAGGGCGATAGCGACGGCCATGCGTAACTGCGTCGCTACGAACGCGGCGGCCGAGACCAGCTCGGGCCGCCCATCGTGGCCCAGTAGCCGAGGCGCGGCCAGGAACACGCTGACCGCCATCCCGGCGGCCAGAAGTGCTGCCCAGCCGAAGGTCCCGACGCCGGCGAATATCGCGAGGAACGGCAGCCCAGCGCGATCGGCTCAGCCCAGATCAGGCGCCGTCGCATGTCGACGAGCCGTCCGCGCTCCGCGCTATTTCGGCACAGGAACCTGCTAGCGCGCACAATCGAGCATCGGCGTATGTCTGGGCGATGCTGAACCCGCTTGGCCGCAAGCTGGTGTCGTTTGTCACGCCTTGTCGCCCGCACCCAGACATGACACCTCGGTGACCTCGCTGCTCGTCCCTACCGGCCGAGCGCCGGATCGGCACGACCCTGCCGAGTTACACGCCGCGGCCGTGCGACGCTCCAGTTACGCGAGTTCGCCGGAATCTATCCGTCCATGTGACGCCGATGCCGGTGAGATCGCCGACCCAAGCGGAGGGCCTCGGAGAGCGCTGCGCAGCAACGGTGGCGCCGTCGCTCCCCTGGCCGCGGTCGAAGCCCTGCCCGGTCAGCTCGTTGAGCGTCTCGGTGATCTCGTCCGAGGGCGACCCGTTGGTCAAGGCTCATCTCGGCGAGCGTGATGTGCAGCAAGTCGCTGAGATTGGCGCGGACCGGCGAGTAGCACGCCCGGAAGCGCACCTACACGCGATCACACCAATCGCGCTGCCCGGCGTCCGGCTCCCAGGGAGCCGGACGCCGACCATCAGCGAAGTCCCAGCCGTGGCTGGGGTCCGTTACCAGAGCAGCGGCGACGCTTCGCGATCGCGCTGCTTCCCGACGGGGCCGTCCACCACTGGTCACCGAGCGCCTGCGACGACTGCGAAACGCGGCCCGTGCTCCAGGCCGTGCCCGCACTCCACCGTCATCCGGGTTTCCTCCTTGGGGCTGGTCGGGGACGCCAGCCAGCCGGCAAGAAGGAAACTCCGGGCGAGCGGCGTGGGCGGAGATCCAGAGGGCCGAGGGTCAGCAGTTGGTTGGGGCGGGCCACGCGTCGAAGCGAGCAGTCAAATACGAAGTTACATCTCCGACCGCTTCGAAGAGTGTGAGGATGTGATCTCCCCAATAGACCTTCCATTGGACTCGGACCCCGGCGTGGCAGTAGGCGGCATGCGTGGCATCTTCGGTGCTTGTCGGGATGATCTCGTCGATGATGCCTCGGTACATATAGACGGGGAACGGAACGCTCTGCGCGCTGATGCCGACACCCAGCGTGCTCTGCCCCAGCGCTTCGGACCAGGTGAGGCCATCCGCGCCGGCGAGCGGGAGGATCTGGTCCAGGGTGAGTCCTCCGACGGTGTAGCTTGAGAGGTTTCGCCCGAGGTTGGTCGCGAGTGTCGATACGAAGCATTCCTGCCCGAGGGTGATAAGCGCTGCGTCACCCGCGGGGTTGATGAGGCTCGCAAAGGGCAACTGTGGGTACGCGGCGTGCATCCCGACGGTTGCATCAAGTAAGAAGCCCGCTGCCAATCCGCCGTTCAGCGCTTCGGCCGTCTGGACAAGGCTACCCGGCACACCCCCGGCGACAGCGCCGACGACGTGGAGGTCCGGCGCGTAGGAGGACGCGAGCTGCGCCGCCCACAGTGATCCCTGGCCCCCTTGCGAATAGCCCACGATCGCGACCGGGGCCCAGCGAGCGAGCCCGGCGAGCGGGAAGCCCTCTGCTGCTCGCGCCGCATCCAACACGGCGTGACCCTCGGGCCGGCCGACCATATAGGTGGGCACCTGGCCATTGAGGTACCCCTGATAATCGGTAATAACGACGGCAAAACCGGCTTGCAGAAACGCGAAGAGCTCCGAGCTCTCGAGCACCGGGGACGAGGTGAGTTGCTTGGAGAACGCGCATTGGTTGCCAAGCCCCTGCGAGCCGGGGGCGAGCGTCACGACGGGCCGGCTGGATGGCCCCGTCCACGCGGCCGTCGGTACGATCAGAGTGCCGGACACCGTCATCGGCGAGCCGTTGAGATCCTGTGACTCGTAGAGGATCTGCCAGGCATGGTTGCCCGGTGGGTTGCTTGCGAAGCCGAGAACCACCGGCCGACACGAAACGACTGTGCCTGGGACGACGGACGGTACGTCGGCTGGCGGGTTGTAGAAGCTGGCATCAAGCGCGCCGTGGCAGGAGAACGGCGGGCCAGGCGTGGCGAGTGCGGTGCCCGTGCACGCCCCGAAAAGAAGCGTCACGCAGTAGGTGAGGATCATGAGCCGCACGACGCGGTGAGGCGTTCGGCGGCCGGCGACGGGGTCGCCGTAAGGGTTAGAGAGAGAGTTCACGCCCCTACCCTACATATGTAGAGGGTGTGTGTCTAGTCTGACGGGGCGCTACCCTCACTGCGGATGAAGGCGTCCAAACGACGCACAGACGTAGCTGACGGCGCCATAGCGGTCCTCGCCGAGCGCGGCGCGCGCGGGTTGACGCATCGCGCCGTGGATGTACAGGTGGGCCTGCCCGATGGGTCGACCTCCTACTACTACCGCACGCGCTCGGCCCTCCTCGCGGCGGCCGCGACGCGGCTAGTCGAGCTCGACCTCGCCGACGTCAGGCAACTCACTGCAGGTAGCGAGGCCGTCGGGCTACTCGGCGGGCTCGCCCCCCTGCTGGAGCGCTGGTCTGGTCCCGCGCAGCGCAACCGGCTGTCGGCACGGTTCGAACTGTTCCTGGAGGCCGGTCGTAACGAATCGCTCCGCGACGTGCTCCGCGAGCCTCGAGCGCAATTCATCGCATACGTCGAGGCGTTCCTGTCGACCCACGGGCTACAGCCGGCACGGAGCCTCGCCCTGAGCGTCAACGCGATGATCGAGGGGCTCCTGCTCGCCGAGGTGTCAGGGTTTGGAGAGCTTGCGCCCACAACGCTCAGCGAAACGCTCGCACCCTTCCTGCAGCCGACTGCCGGGTGACACCGATCGAAGATCGAGGCGCCGCTAGAAAGCAGGTGAGCGATCCGAACGACGGTCAAACCCGTCACTGATCGCGCGCATGTGCCAGCAGTTCGACGGCTCGGTCGGGGAAGGACCGGAGTGTCACTCGGTTGCGGATGCTGGGCCTCACGCCAGGGAGCCCCATAAGCGCAAGGCGACCGTGCGGTCGGTGCAGGCCGGGACCGAGGAGCGAACATCCGGCCCCGGCCTGCAGGGCGACATACGCCGTCTGAAAGGACTCAGTCAGGCGCAGGCCGCTTCCGACGCGGGCTCTCCGAATCGGACAGCCCTTGCCACGCTGGGTCGACGGCGTGGCAATCTCTTGTTCGCGACTTGCGGGTCTGCCAGCGCGACCGACCCTTCGCATACACCGCGGGCTTCGCAGTTGTGCCTAGCATACGACATCCTCTGCTATTGTAGAGGCTGTCATCGGACGCGCCGGAAGGGCAAGCCCGCGGAAGGCCGACCCTAGTCGCGATCTCACCCCTCAGCCGCGACGGTGGTCGAGGCAGTGGTCGTCGAACAGATGACGGATGCAGAGACCGGATCTTTCTTAGAGCTTGTGACAGCAGACCACACTGCAGCCCCGATCCCAGCGGCCAGACCCACGCCCGTGGACCGGACGGGCGTGCCGACAAGACTGACCTTTCGGTCCGGGGGGGTCAGCCTGGTCGGCGACCTCTACCTCCCCGCTGATGCCGAGAGACAGAATCCTCTGCCGGCAGTCGTGACCGCTCCCGGCCTGTGTGGCGTCAAGGAGATGCTCATACCCGCCTACGCCCGAGCGCTCGCGCGGGCCGGCGTCGCGTGCCTGGCGTTCGACTATGCCTGCTTTGGAGCCAGCGGGGGTGAACCTCGCCAGCAGGTCGAGCCTCACGCCCAAATCGCTGCGTTTCAAGATGCCCTCGGTGCCCTCGCGACCGACCCACGATTCGACCGCGAGCGCCTCGGGGTGTGGGGCACCAGTCTGGCCGGTGCTCACGCGATCACCGTGGCGGCGACCGATCCCCGCGTGCGCTGCGCGGTCGCGCTGATCCCGTTTATCAAGAGCCGGGGCAGGCCCCCCGGCTGGCTAGCGCGTGCAGTGTTACGTGATGTCGCCCGCCGCCTCGTGCGCCTACCCGGGGGAAGCGTCGCCGTCACGGGTCGACCGGGCGATCGGGCACTGATGACGACCGATGGCGCATACGAATGGATCTCGGAGATGGTGCAAGGGGCCCCAAACTACGTCAACCGCCTCACGACGGCGTCGTTGCTACGAATTCAGCGCTACAACACGGCGCCAGCCGCCGCGACCGTCGCCGTGCCGCTGCGTGTCATCCTGGCCGAGCACGACACCATCACGCCCGCGCGCCAGGTCCTTGCCGCGCTCAACCTCGCGGCCCGCGCAGACGCCAGACCGAACATCGATGTTGCCAGATTCCCGGACACGCACTTCGAGCTGTTCGGAGCGCACCGCGACCAGACGGTCGCTCTCACTGTCGACTGGCTCACCAGCCACCTCAGCGCCGGATCGCGCCGCGACTGACTGCAGCCGACCCCAACAACGCCCCTCACCGGGCTGCGCGACCGCGAGCTCACGCACCCGACCCCGCGGGCGAGCGCCGGCGCGATTGACCCCGGGTGCGGCCATCCCCCTGACACGACTGACGTGGAGCTCATCTCTGACGATGCGGATGCCCTCATGTCCGCGGCTGCCCCGCCGGCGTTGCGGTCGTCTCGCGGCCGCGTCGATCGGGCCACGGTTCTCGTCCCGCCTACGGCGCTGGTCGAAAGGCAGCAGCAATAATCGTCGGTATGAGCAGCTCGCATTCGCAGTACACGCCGATTGCTGGTGAGTCATGAGCGGGGCGTCCGGTGAGGATTCGTCCAGCAACTCGGTGCGCAGAACGACCGGCCTCAGCGAGTCCGAGCGTGGCCGGGCCGTCGTCAGGCTCCGTGATCGCTACGCGACGGACGAGGTGAGCCTCGACGAGTTCTCTCGCGCGCTTGACGGGGTGTTTGCCGCGGGCACGCTCGCCGAACTGCAGGCAGCCAGTCCTGATGCGGGGCTGCGGGCGCCGACCTCGCGAGTGCCGTGGCTCGAAGCCCAAGCGCTAGAACAGCATCTAGCGCCTGATGAGCCGATTCTGTGGGTCGGCCGCCCGGAGGAGAGCGTAAACGTGACAGGTGGTGGGCTGCTCACGGCCGCTGCGGTCGTTGTGTTCTTGGTGTTCTGGGAATCCAGCGCGGCGTCCGGGGGAGCACCGACGTTCTTCTTGCTGTGGGGAGTGTTCGTCGCGACCGTGATCGCGTACCAGACACTCGGTCGCGTGATCGTGAATTCGCGTCGGACGCTGTACGCGGTCACCACGCATCGAGTTGTTCGCCTGATCCGCAAGCGCTCCGGCGACCAGCTCGACACCTTGCCGGTCCGCATGATTCCCGGCATCTCGGTCACGGCCGACAAGAACGGACGCGGCACAATCGTCTTCGGGCCGAACCCGGGGGCAGCATCTCCGTTCAGCTTCCGCACAGCGTCCCAGCGGCGCAGTGATGCGAACGACCCGATGAGTTTCATCAAGGTCGGCGACGCTGCCGCCGTCGCCCGCCTGATCGGAAGCCTGCAGGCGCACGAGACCCGCTAGCGCCAACGCCAGGAACGACCACCGGCTGCTCGGTGGGGCTCGTGCGCCGAGAGATTGAGGATCTGACCGTGGAGGTGCGGCATCCCCCGATTGGCAGCGGCGCCCGTTCCGCTCAAGCCTCGCCGCCACGCGCC
This sequence comes from uncultured Solirubrobacterales bacterium, assembly GCA_963819075.1. Taxonomy (GTDB): domain Bacteria; phylum Actinomycetota; class Thermoleophilia; order Solirubrobacterales; family Solirubrobacteraceae; genus CAVQBJ01. The sequence goes on along the minus strand of CAWFUP010000004.1, from coordinate 10,531 downwards.
GAAATCACGAGGAAGATGGATCGATTCAGCATCGCGAACGCATCGGAGCACGGCACCGCGTGGTACCGCCAGTGACAGCGAACGACCCGCCGCCCCCACGCGCCCATAGCGCGTCGCTGTCGCCGGCATGGGTGCTTCCAACGCTGCTGACCAATGGGTTGCTTGCCTGGGCTCCGTTTCTATACGCCACTATGCGGACCGGATACCGGCTGTGGCGCAACTGGACGATCGCGTACGTCGTCCTCGCGGCATGCACGGCATCTGTCACCGCTGCCGGTGCCGCGATGAGCGGCCGTCCCGAGACCGTCTTCCTGGTCCCTGCGATCGTGTTGGCAGTCGTTAGCGCTCTTCACACCTTGGCGATTCGCCCCGAGTACACCCGACGAATGCAGGCGCGAACTGCATCGGTATACGCCGACGGGCACGATGCGCAGTCGTCGTGTGGCACGGCGACCGGCGCGCTGCCTCTCACGACGCCGGCAACCATCCGGGCGCGAGACCACCACCCCGCCCCGCCGCCAGCGGGGCGCCGGCTGTCGGGGGTGCGCCTCGGCGTCGCCTTTCTGCTGATCTGGCTCGGCTGCGGCGTGATCGGAGCATTGCTCATCTCGGCCATGGATCACTCGAACCAGGCGCTGTATTCGCGGCTGGAGCACCACGGCGTCGCAGTGAACGCTGTCGTCACGGGTACCCAGCCGTCAAACCACAACACTGTCTTCTACTCCTTCGTCGCCGACGGCCGGACCTACTCCTCCTCCGACGTGTCCTGGCCACCCAACCCCGAAGCAAGCCAGCTCGCGGTCGGGGACAAGGTTTATGTCGTGTACGACGCGCGAGATCCCAACGTTTCGTGCGCGTGCGATCCACGCGCCGCCGCGGTGCCAGCACAGTGGTGGCGCCGTCTAATCGCCGGCTTGTTTCTCGGGTCGATCATCGCCGTCGTAATCACTCGGAGGCTCTTTGTGTCGCGCCGAGTGGCGTCGCGCTGGAATTGGAAGACCATCGGGCCTTGACGCGGGCGCGCCGCCCTCGGATGCTCCGGCCGTTCTGCTCACCCGACGAACCGAGCGTCGGGCCCGATCAGAGCGGGGGCTCCCTCGGAAGAGGACGGCGGCCTGAACGACTCGCCGCGAGACGACTGCAATGCCACGAACGCGATCGTCAGGGCGGGCCCGATGCGGACGATGCCTATGGCGACGTTTGACTCGTTGGGATCGATGCCGATCTGCTCGGGGGCCGCGATCGCATTCGGCCCGCGAGCATGTGCCGAGCGCCGGCTTGCGGGAGGGGAGGCTCCGCGACCGAGATCGCGCGCGCACGGGTCTACCGCCCTGAGCATTCCGGAATTTCCGCGGTGCTCGGCGGCGCGCGCGTCAGCGCGCGCCTCTTGGCGAGCTACGGTTTCGTGATCGTGAGCGAGCACGCCGAGCATCAGCCCACGCCTGGCAGCGTGCGCGTAAGCGCTCACGCGGTGGAGCAGTACCGCCGTCGCGTGAAAGCCGGGTTGGAGCTTGACGCGGCGCGGGCCGAGCTGGAGCGTCTGGTGGGCGTGGGGGAGCTCACTGCGGTCGAGCCGCCGTGGGTGAATGCCGCGCGCCCGGCGCCGTACTACCTGGTGCTGGCGGATGCGTGTGCCTTGCCGCTGTATCCCGTGGCCGGTGGCTGGGTTGCCACGACGTGTGTGGCCAATCTCACGCTCACATCGGCGCGGCGGGCCGCGAAGTCGGCCCGCCACGGGTCGCTCGGCGCCGAGAAGCGTGCGGGGCGTCGAGCTCGCTGGTGAGGTCGGTGGTGCTCGCGGCCGGCGGTCCGGGTGGGGTGGAGCTCGTGTTTGACGTCGTCGTCTGGTTGTTCGCGGTCGCGCTCGTCGCCGGCGGCCTGATCAGGGTTTGGCGTCGGCGACGCGGATCGCTTCGGCGTGGCCCGGGGGGGACGGCGGCGCCGGCCGTGGTCCAATCACCGCGCGACGCCCCGCAGCCGGGGACCGGTGAGGCAGATGCGCCGCGGGCCCAGGTACCCGACGGGGCAGAAGCGCGATCGCCAGGCTCCGTACGCGATGCCGCCTCGAGCGAGCGGTGGGAGGTCGGCGATCCTGGGCCCCCGCCGGCGTTCACCGACTCGCGCTACTCGTCGGCGGTGCTCGAGCCGCTGGCGCGGTATGTCGATCACTCCCGGCGCTTGGCGGTCACCGAGGCCAAGGTGGCGCGGGTGTTGGAGTCGCTGGCTGTGGATCGGTGGTTGGTGGAGCGCTACGTGTTGCGTGCCGGGTGTCGGATCCCGTTTCTGGTGCTGGGTGAGACGGGGGTGTTTGCGATCTGGACGATTCCGGGTCCGCCGCCGTGGCATGAGCCGGCGGTGCTGGCCCGGGTGGCCGGGCGTGTCAAGGAGTTGCTGCCGGGCTATCCGGGGCCGGTGCGGGTGGGCATCTGCAGGGCGCTGGCGCTGGACGTTGAGCCGCGCGAGTGGCATCTGGCCAGCGAGCCGGGGGCCGAGCCGGTGAGCGGCTGGATCATGGGGCGGGACTCGCTCATCCCGTGGCTTGAGCACTTCGGCGGCGAGTACGGCCTCGGGGTGGGGGACGTCGCGCGGTTCCGCGAGATGGCCGGGCCGCATTGGGAGCGCCCGACGCATCCCAACGCGCCTCCCGGCATTCCCGCGTTCTGATCGGCCCGGCGCCGCCGGGCCGGCGGCGCACCCGCGGGGGGCGCGGATCCGCGGCCGGTCCGGCGAAGGTGTCCCTCGGCGCGCCCGGGAGTACCTCGTGGCGGTTGGCGTTCGGGCGCCGCCGGCGAGAACGAGGCGCCCGCAGCCTGGAGCGGTACTTGGCCGGTCGTGCGCGCGAACGGCGCGCCGATTAGCGGTCAAGCGTCCAGGAGGTTCTCCGTGATCCCGATTCATGGTTCTCATCGTCATCTGCGGTGGAGCCTGACGCTCTGGGCCGTGGCGGTGTTCGCGGTCGTGGTCGAGCTGCGCTTTGGTGTGCGTGTCGCGATCGTCGCCAAGGCGGCGGGCATCCCGACCGACGCCACGGGTGTCGGCGGGTTTGTCAATGGCGCGAAGGCGCTGGTGACGCCGGCGCTTGTGATGACCGCGGCGGTGGCGCCGCTGGCGCTGATCGCGGGCGGGCTGGTGCTGCTGTTCGGGGGGCGGCGAGGCATGCAGCTGATCGCGACCGCGATGGGGGTGCTGTTGTTCCTGGGCAGCGTCACCGCGATCATCGACTGATCTGGGCGTCGGCGGTGGCTGCACCGGTGTCCGTGCCGATTCGCTCACGCGGCGTGACGCGCGCCCGTGGCCGCGCTCACCTGCGCGCGCGCGTCCGCGGGCTGGTGCTCGGCCTGGCCGTGTTCGCCGTGGTACTGGTGGCGTTTGCGCTGCTGGCGGCGCCGGCGCGGGCGGTCAGCGTGAACCCTCTGACCTGGCCGGGCGCGGCGATCGGCGCCGTGAGCGGCGGGATCGGGGGCCTGGCCGTCGGCGCGTTTGACGCGATCATCCACCAGCTGTTCTCGCCGATCTCGAGGTTCGTGACCACCGAGCTGATGGGCTGGCTGGTGGCGGTGCCGAATTTCACCCACGGCCACGTCGCTCAGTTGGAGAGCACCGTGGTGGCGATGGGCGGCGGGCTTTTGGGGGCGGTGGCGACGATCTCGACGCTGCGTTTTTGGGCGGCGGGATTCGCCGGGGGCGGCGACAGCGGGTTTGCGGCGCTGGAGGGTTTGGCGCGCACGGTCGTCGCGGCGCTGTTCCTGGCCATCTGGCCGTGGCTGTTTGACAGCGCGGTCCAGCTGACGAACCTGTTCACCCAGGGTCTGCTCGGGTCGGGCAGCGTTGTGAATGATGCGGCCAAGCTGCTGGCCGCGGGCCTGGCGGCGGGCGTCGCATTGCCCGGGGGCCTGGGGCTGTTCGTCGGCATCGTGATCGCCGCCGCCGCGAGCCTTTTGTTCTTGGGCCTGCTGCTGTTGAAGATCGTCGTGTCGGTCTCGACGATCCTGGTGTTTGTAGGGATGCCGATGGCGGTGGTGCTCTGGCCGGTGCTGCCGTGGGTGGCGCGCGTGGCGATGCGCGCGTTCCTGGTGTGCCTGGTCGTGCCGGCGCTGTGGGCGCTGTGTTTTGCCGCGTCGGCGGCGGTGAACCTCGACGTGCTCGGCTTTCACGCTGGGGGCGGGCTGTTTGACACGTTGTTGCAGCCGCTGGTGGCGATCGTGCTGCTGTGGGTGATGCTCAAGCTGCCGGTGGCGCTGGCGCGGGTGGCGATGCTCGGCGGTGGCGCGCTGAGCGGCGGGTTCGTGGCGCGCGCGGCCAGTTATGCGGCGGGCGCTGGGCTGCGCGACACCGCGCGCCAGCAGCTCTCCCATGTGGCCGGCCCGAGCTCCGGTCGCCCGTCGCGCGCCGGGTCTGCGGACGGCGACAGTCGCACGGCGGGGCGGCTTCGCGGCGCCGCGACCGTGGCCGGGGCGGCCGCGAGCGCGGGTGCCGGCACCGCGGTGGGCGGGGCGGCCGCGACGGGCGCCGGCGCACCCACCGGTGCCGGCGCACGCACCGGCGCGCCCACGGGCGCTGGCTCCACGACATCGCCGGCGACGGCCGCCGCGAACGGGGGACGGGCGTACGCGCCGCCGGCGACGGCGCAGGCTCAGGCCGCGGGACAGCCCCTCGCGGGCGGGCTGCAGACGCCGAGCTTTCGCGAGGCGGACTTCCAGGCCGAGGTGTTTGAGGCGCGCTACCGCCAGCGCACCAGTCCGGTGTCGGCCGAGCAGGCCAGCGAGGCGGTGCGGGCACTGCCCGAGAGCACGCAGCGCGCGGTCGGCGAGCTGGTGGCCGAGCACGGCGCCGGCGCCCGCGAGCACCTGGCCTATCAGGCCACCGGTGAGTGGACTGCGGGCGAGCGTGAGGCGCTGCGCACGCTGGCAGCCGCGACGCCCGGGGTGCGCGCCCACGCCGTCGAGCAGGCTCTCCCTGGCAGCGGCGCCGCGCGGCAGGCCGCGAGCAGCGATGGGCCAGCGGCGGCGGGCGAGCAGTCCGGGCCGCCGCCCGCGGGTGCGGGTGGGCGCGAACACACCGAGCCCGAAGGCCAGCAGTGGGTTGGCAGCAGCGACGAACCGAGTGGATCGCCGCCGCCGCGGATATCGCCCCCGAGCGCGCCCGGCCCGGACCCGACGAGCAGTGTCGGCGCGGGCGTCGGCCCCGGCGACCCTGACGGCACCGGCGTGCAACGCGGCGCGCCGGGCAGCAGTGGCGCCAGCGGTCCGCGCGGCAACGGGATGGTCGCCCGGCACCCCGAGTCGGCCGGACGGCCCGGCGGCGCGGACACCCCCGGCGAGGATGGCGCATCGGGGAATGGGCCCGCGCCGGCCCCGGCGACGCGGTCGCGGCCGGGTCGCGTGCCGCCGCGGGAGCCGAGCGATCCCGGGTTTGACGTCGAGGGAAGTGGCTGGCTGTGAACGCGGCGCCGGCGCATCTGGAGGCCAAGCTGCGCTTCTGGGAGTTCAGCGTCGCCCAGTTGGCGGCGGTGTTCGCCGGCCTGCTGCTGGGCCTGGCGTGGGGGGAGTTCCTGTGCCCGGTGCGGGGGATGTGGGCGGCGATGAGCGCGGCGTATGTGGCTGCGCTGCCCGTGATCCCGGTGATCGTGGCCAGCCAGACGGAGTTTGACCTGTGCGCCCTGGTGCTGGGCGCGTGGCGCTGGCGCCGGCGTGAGGGCCGCTACCTGCCCGGACCCGGCGGCGAGCGCGAGGCCTACGTGGTCGCGTCAGACGCGCACGAGACCGAGCGCGACGGGGTGGCGATGCTCGATCTGGCGGCGCTGTGGGAGCAGTCGTGAGGGGCGCGCCCGCGACCAACGAGCCGGGGGGCGCGGCGGCACGGGTGCTGGCCGGCGAGCCGCGCCTGCCGCAGGCCGGGGAGCTGCTCGCCGTCGAGTACCTGGATCGCAGCGGGCTGCTGGTCAGCGGCGAGGGCGCGTTCGTGCGTGTGTTTCGGGTTGGTCCGCCCAACCCGCTGTTGATGTCCGGCGAGGAGCGCGCCCGCCTGGCCGGCACGCTGCAGCGTCTGATCTGCCAGCTGGGCGCGGGCGAGACGCTGCAGGTCTACGTGCAGGCCCGGCCCGTGAACCTGGGCGAGCTGCTCGCCGGCGCCCGTGAGCAGGTGCAGGCCAGCGCCGGCCCGCCCCCGGACCGCGAGCGCGGCGCGCGGGATGAGGTCGCGCTTTCGCAGTGGCGGCTGTACGCGGCGCTTGAGCAGTCGCTGCGCGCCCACGCCGACCGCCAGGCGGCGATGCAGGTCGACCACTACGTGATCGTGCCGTTCTCCCCGCGCGACCGCGACGCGCGCGCGACGCTGGCCTGGGCCCGCGGGCGCACCGCGCTGCCGGGCGGGCGGTTGACGCGGGCGTTGGCGGCGCATCGCCGGGCGGTGCGCGAGCACCTCGCCCGGGTCGACGTGCTGCGCGGCGAGCTGGAGGCCGAGGGCCTCGGTACCGAGCTGTTGGACGGCGAGGCCGTGCTGCGCCTGCTGTGGGGCCGCTCTAACCCGACCAAGGCCAACGCGAAGGCAGGTCCGCCCACCTCGGCGGTGGAGGTGCTCGGGGAACTGGACGCGCACCGCGACGCGCAGGCCGCGCGCGAGGCGGCCCGGCGGTTGCGCGACGCGCTCGCCCGCTCGAGCCTTGACTTCCGCGGTTCGCATCATCATGCGGTGATCGACCGCGACGTCGAGCAGACGATCGCGGTCGCCAACACCGCCGGGCGCACCGGGACGGGGTGGCTTCACCGGGCGATGCTGACCCGCCACCCCTACACGCTGTCGGTGTACGTGCATGCGCTGGAGCGCCGCCGCGAGCGCCAGCGCCTCAAGCTCGCCTACCGGCGCCTGTTCACGATCAACCGGGGCTCTGAGCAGCGCGGGCGGGTGCCCGACTTTGACCGCTACGTCCAGGAGGGCGAGTACCGCCAGATCCTCGAGGACATGGCCACCGGCGAGCAGGCCGGGCTGTACCGCGTCTCGGTCTATCAGACGGTGCGCACCCCGGGACCGGACGTGGACCTGGCCGCGCACGGCGAGGCGGTGGACTGGTGCGCCGAGGCGATCGAGTCCGCCGGTGACTGCAAGGTGGACCGGGGCGAGTTTCGCCAGCACGAGCTGTGGCCCTCAAGCCTGCCCTTGGGCCGCGACGTCGCGCACCGCGCGCGCAAATACCCGACCGTCAACGCCGCGGACATGCTGCCGCTGGTGGGCACCCAGTGCGGCTCGCCGAGCGGGGTGCCGTTCGCGTTTGCCGACCCCGGGCGCACCGTCGAGCTGCTGAATCCGTATGACCCCGAGCATCCCAACTACACGCTGCTGATCGCCGGGCGCAGCGGCAGCGGCAAGACGATGACGGCCAACGTGATCCTGGCGCGCAGCCTCGCGCTGGGCGCGCGCGGGTTCGTCATCGACCGAGCCGGGCACTACGAGACGCTCACGCGACTGGTCGCCGGCGCGCAGCAGATCGAGATCGGCGCCGAGGACTCCCCCTACGCCCTGAACCCGTGGGACGTGCCCGATGCGGCCCGGCCGGGGCGGGAGAAGACGGCGTTCCTGCTCGCCCTGCACCAGGTCATGATGGCCGGCCTGGACGGCCAGCAGAGCGCGCTGCTGGCCAACGCGATCCGCGCCGTGTACGCCAAGGCGGCCGCGCTCGGCCAGGGTCCGCGTGAGTCGATGCTGCGCGCGGAGCTGCGCGCCCAGGCTAACGACGCCCAGAGCGATGGCGCGGTGGAGGTCGCCGCCAGCCTGCGCAATCTCGCCGACCGCCTGGGGGAGTACTGCGACCAGGGCACCTACGCCCATCTGCTGGACCGCGAGACGACCGTGCCGCTGGACGCGCGGCTGGTCGTGTTTGACACCCGTCGCTGCCCGGAGAGCGAGCTTCGCCTGGTGATGTTCCAGGTCATGGAGTACCTGACCAGCACCGTGCAGGCCCACTGGGACGCGCACAAGCACACCGCCACCCAGCCCGGCGCGCCGTTGTTCGGGGGGCGCTCGATGATGCTCATCGACGAGGCCTGGCATCTGATCAGCCGCCCCGAGACCGGCGCGTATGCCAACAACTTGGCCCGCCGCGCGCGCCACCTCGGGTTGACGCTGATCCCGATGAGCCAGCAGCTCTCAGACTTTGACACCGAGCACGGCGTCGCGCTGCTGGGGAACAGCTCCCAGCAGCTGCTGCTGGCCCAGAACCCCAAGGAGATCCCGTTCATCGCCGACACGCTGCAGCTCTCAGACCGCGAGGCGATCGAGCTCGGGCGCCTGAAGACGGTCAAGGGCCGCCACGCCCAGATGCTGTGGCTCAACGGCACCCGCGGACACGGCAAGGTCGCCCTGCGCGTCGGCCCCAGCGAGTACTGGGCCTTCACGTCCGACCCGGCCGAGGCGGCGATCCGCGAGGCCGAGATCGAGCGCCACCGCGGAAACGTGTGGGCCGCGATCCACGCCCTCGCCGACCGCGGTCCGCGCGAGAAGGGGGAGGGCCAGGCGTGACCGTGCTCGCCGGCGAACCGCCACCGCATGTGATGCCCTCCTCGCCCGACGCATGGGCTCGGCGCGCGCCCGATGGTGGCGTGCGTGCTGTCGCGGCGCGGCGGGGGTCGCTGCTGGCGGTGTGTGGGCTCTGCGGGGGCGCGGGTGCGAGCACGCTCGCGCTGCTCGTCGCCCTCGCCTACGCCCGTGAACAACGAGGGCCGGTGCTGGTGTGCGACACGGGCGGCCCGTCGGGTGGGCTCGCCGCGATCGCGGGGGTGAGCACGCCGTCGTCGCTGAGCGAGCTTGCGGGGCTTGTCCAGGGCGGCCTGCCGACCGGACCGATGTTTGTCACGACCAGCGACGGGCTGCGCGTGCTCGCCACGACGCCGCGCTTCGATCACGCCGCGTGCGCCCGAGGCGGGCTGCAGCGGTTGCTCGATCAGGCGCGCGACGCGCACGCGTTGACCGTCATCGACGCGGGCACGCTCGCGAGCGAGAGCGACCGCGTCGCGCTCGAGCACGCCTCCCACGTCGCCTGGGTCCTGCCCGCCACCCGCGCCGGTGTGCGCCGAGCGGCGGGCGTCCTTGACGTCCTCGACAGGCCCCCGGGCACGCGCGAGGTGATCGTGGCCACGAGCGATCCGCGCGAGCGCCGCGGCCCCGTGCGGGAGATCAAGCGCCTGGCGCTCCAGCGCGCCGCTCCGCTCGTCCTCGCGCCTGGGTTGCCCGACTGCGCGCCCGGGGATCCGGCGAAGGCCCTGAACGTCGCCGCAGTGGCGCTGCAAGCGATCGTCGGCCTGCTTCACCGATGACCGCGCTTCACCGTCCTGTCGCTCCCGGGGCACCCCGGCCGCGCTCGGTCAGCCCAGCACCGAGCCCGCGCGCGCTTGGCGGCGTCGCACCGCGCCGCGCGACGACCGTGAGGCTGACCGCCGTGACGGCCGCGGCGCTCACCGGCGCCGCGCTGGCGACCGCCACGGCGATGCGCCCGCGGGCCTCGCCGCAGGCACACGGGAGCTGCTCGGCTTCCGCTTCGCCGGCCTACCCGCGCGCCCGAGCGTCGCGCTCGCGATCCTCGCGCACAACGTCCGCGCCGTGCTCGCCGTGCTGGCGCTGCTGGCCATCGCCCAGATCGCCGCCCGCCGCCCGGGCGAGCCCGGCCGCGGCTACCGCGCGCTGCTGCGCCGGCGAGGCGCTGCTCGCCGGCACGATCGCGATCAACGTCCTGATCGTCGGCGCCGGCGTGGGCGCCTACGGCGACCGCATGGCCCGGGCGCTGCTGCCCCACGGCCCGGTCGAGCTGGGCGCCTTCGCGGCCGCGCTCGCGCTCTACCTCCAGGGCCGCCGCCAACGCCTGCCCCTCCGCCACATCCTCACCGTCACCGTCCCCTGTCTCGGGCTGCTCGCCGTGGCGGCCGCCCTGGAGACGTTCGGGTGATCGTGGGTCTCTCGCCGCTTCGCCTGCTCGCGGTCCTGCTCGCGATCGCCGCCGGGTTGGCCGGCAGCGGGCTGCTCGCCGCCCAGGCCGAGCACCTCCTGCACCCGTCCCTCCCCGGCGCTCCCGCCACACACGGGGCCCTTGGCGCCCCCACCCGCCGGCCGCTGGCTCGCCGACGGCGCACCGCGCCGGGGGAACGACGGGCCGGCGATCCGCCTCGCGGGCGCATCGTCGAGCTGTCGCCACGGGCCGGGCGGCCGGCGGCCGCGACGCGCCCGCTCGCCGGCGAGACGCGGACGGGCAGGCACAGCACGGGTGGGCGGCTCGGGCTCAGCGGTAGCGCGTTCGCGGCGATCGTCGGCGGGGAGCTCGCGCTCGGCCTGCTCGCCGTGTGCGCCCTGCTCGCCGCCTTCACGGTGCGCCGCGTGCGGCTGCGCGTGCGGCGCGAGTACCGCCTCTACGAGCTTCACCTGTCAACCCACGACGAGGCCAAGCCGCAGGACCTGGAGGACATGCTCGAGCAGGTGGCCAACATCGTGCGTGTCTTTCCCGCCGAGCGCCCGCGGCGCGGCCAACCGTTTGTCGCGCTGGAGCTGA
>CAWFUP010000003.1:0-522849 GCA_963819075.1 uncultured Solirubrobacterales bacterium | reverse complement strand
CCCGTCGGGCCTCGGCACGATGCGCACCGACAACCCGACGTTCGTCGTGCTGCTGCTCGGCGTGATCATCCTCGTCGGCGCGCTCACGTTCTTCCCGGCCCTGCTGCTCGGCCCGATCGTGCAGGCCCTGACCCCGCACCTCTACTGACATGAGCCTCGCACGTGACATCCGCGCCGCCGTCGTGGCGATCGTCGTCTTCACGATCTTCCTCGGGCTGGTGTATCCGCTGGTCGTGGTCGGCATCAGCCAGGTGCTGTTCCCCGGGGCGGCCAACGGCTCGCAGATCAAGGTCGACGGCAAGGTCGTCGGCTCGTCGCTTATCGGCCAGAACTTCGGCGACGTGGTCTACAAGAACGGGAAGCCGGTGATGATGAACGGCAATCCGGTCACCAACCCGGACCCGCGCTATTTCCAGAGCCGCCCGTCGGCCACCGTCCCCCCGTACAACGCTGCCGCCTCGACGTTCTCCAACCTCGGTCCGAACAACAAGGCCACGCTCACGGAGCTCCAGGGGAACATCCAGACCTACCTCGGGCTGAACAAGGCTCCGAGCGGCCGCCTGTATGACCCGGCGGTCACCAGCGCCGCCCAGGTGCCGGTCGACGCGGCCAACAGCTCGGCCTCCGGGCTCGACCCGGACATCTCGGTCCGGAACGCGAAGATCCAGGCCTACCGCATCGCCGCGGTGCGCGGACTGACGCTGGCCAAGGTCAACTCGCTCATCTCGACCTACACGACCGGGCGCAGCCTCGGCTTCCTCGGCGAGCCGGGCGTCAACGTCCTGCAGCTCAACCTCGCGCTCAACCGCCTCGGGGGAGGGCACTGATGTCCGTCGCACCCGCCACCCCGCCGCAGCCTCAACCAACGGTCACGACGCGCGAGCGCCAATCGGTGTCGCTGTTCCAGCGCGAGATCGTCACCCGCGCGATCATCGACAGCTTCGTCAAGCTCGACCCGCGCGTGCAGTTGCGCAACCCGGTGATGTTCGTGGTCGAGATCGGCGCCGTCATCACGACGATCGGCTGGCTCATCCAGGCGTTCGGCGGCAGCCCGCTCGGCGGCGGTCACGAGCCGGCCTGGTACACGCTGACGATCTCCATCTGGCTGTGGCTGACCGTCGTGTTCGCGAACACCGCCGAGGCCTTCGCCGAGGGCCGCGGCCGCGCCCAGGCTGACACGCTGCGCAACATGCGCAAGGAGGCCGTGGCCGTCATGCAGGACGGGACGACCAAGGCGGCCTCCGAGCTCGTGCGCGGCGACATCGTCGTCGTCGACGCCGGTGAGCTGATCCCGGGTGACGGCACGGTCATCGAGGGCATCGCCACGGTGGACGAGTCGGCGATCACCGGTGAATCGGCCCCGGTCATCCGCGAGTCTGGCGGTGACCGCAGCGCCGTAACCGGAGGCACCCGCGTCACCTCCGACCGGATCGTGGTCGAGATCACCCAGGAGCCCGGACAATCTTTCATCGAGCGCATGATCGCGCTCGTCGAGGGCGCCGAGCGGCGCAAGACGCCCAACGAGATCGCGCTGAACATCCTGCTCGCCGGCCTCACCCTGATCTTCATGATCGTTGTGGTGACGCTCCGTCCGTTCGGCCTGTTCGCCGGCACGAGCATCTCCGAGACGACGCTGATCGCGCTGCTCGTCGCGCTCATCCCGACAACGATCGGCGCGCTGCTGTCGGCGATCGGCATCGCCGGGATGGACCGTCTCGTGCGCCGCAACGTGCTCGCGCTTTCCGGCCGCGCGGTCGAGGCCTCCGGCGATGTCGACGTGCTGCTGCTCGATAAGACCGGCACGATCACGCTCGGCAACCGCCAGGCCTCGGAGTTCATCCCGATGCCCGGGGTCAGCGAGGCCGACCTGGCCGAGGCCGCACAGCTCTCCTCGCTCGCCGACGAGACGCCCGAGGGCCGTTCGATCGTCGTGCTGGCCAAGAAGTACGGCATCCGCGAGCATGACATGGCCTCCAGCCACGCCGAGTTCGTGCCCTTCACCGCCCAGACGCGCATGAGCGGCGTCGACATGGACGGCCACCAGCTGCGCAAGGGCGCGGGCGACGCGATCATCGCCTTCGCCGCCCACGAGGGCGGGCAGGCCCCACCCGAGCTGCAGACCCAGCTCGATCGCATCGGCCGTGAGGGTGGCACCCCGCTGGCAGTCTGCCGCGACAGCCAGATCCTCGGCGTCATCTATCTGAAGGACACGATCAAGGAAGGGATGCGAGAGCGCTTCGATCACCTGCGCGCGATGGGGATCCGCACCGTGATGGTCACCGGCGACAATCGCCTCACGGCCGCTAAGATCGCCGAGGAGTCCGGCGTGGACGACTTCCTCGCCGAGGCCACCCCGGAGAACAAGCTCGAGCTCATCAAGGAGCAGCAGTCCGGCGGGCGCATGGTGGCGATGACCGGAGACGGCACCAACGACGCCCCCGCCCTCGCCCAGGCCGACGTCGGCGTGGCCATGAACACCGGCACCCAGGCCGCCCGCGAGGCCGGCAACATGGTCGACCTCGACTCCAACCCGACGAAGCTCATCGAGATCGTCGAGGTCGGCAAGCAGCTGCTGATCACCCGTGGCGCGCTGACCACGTTCTCGATCGCCAACGACGTCGCCAAGTACTTCGCCATCCTGCCGGCGATCTTCGTCACCACCTGGGCGTATGCCGGGAGCCCGAAGGGGCCCCTGCACGTGCTCAACATCATGAACCTCGGCACCCCGCAGTCGGCGATCCTGTCGGCCATCATCTTCAACGCGCTCGTCATCCCGGCGCTCATCCCGATCGCCCTCAAGGGAGTGGCCTACCGCCCGATCGGCGCGAGCGCGCTGTTGCGGCGCAACCTGCTCATCTACGGTCTCGGCGGGATCATCGCCCCGTTCATCGGGATCAAGGTGATCGACCTCGTCGTGCACAACATCCTCGGCGCCTGAGCATCGTGCTCGCTGGGCCGCGACAATGCGCGAGGAGATGGCGGCCGCGCGGGGACACCTGAAGGTATTCATCGGGATGGCCGCCGGCGTGGGCAAGACCTATCGCATGCTCCAGGAGGGCCAGGCCGAGGCCGAGGCCGGTCGCGACGTCGTGATCGGGCTGCTCGAGACGCACGGGCGCATCGACACCGCAGCCCTCGCCGAGAACCTCGAGTTCGTGCCGCGCCGACGAGTGGAGTACCGCGGCACCACCGTGGAGGAGATGGACCTCCCGGCGATCCTCACCCGCCAGCCCGAGCTGTGCCTCATCGACGAGCTCGCGCACACGAACGCTCCGGGCGTCGAGCACGAGAAGCGCTACGAGGACGTGCGCGACGTTCTCGCCGCCGGCATCGACGTGTTCTCGACGGTCAACGTGCAGCACCTCGAGAGCCTCAACGACCAGGTCACGCAGCTGACCGGTACGCGGGTGCGCGAGACGATCCCCGATGCCGTCCTCTCCGAGGCCGACGAGGTCGTGCTCGTCGACCTCACGCCCGAGGCGCTCATTGCCCGCCTGCAAGCGGGGAAGGTGTACCCGCGCGACCGCGTCCCCGCGGCGCTCAACAACTTCTTCAAGATCGAGAACCTCTCGGCGCTACGCGAGACGTCGCTGCGCCAGGTCGCCGAGGGCGTTGAGGTCAAGCGGCTCGTGCGCGAGCCGCCGGTCACGCGGCGCGACGATCGCCTCCTCACGGCGGCGGCGCCGCAGGTGATCGGCGAGCGCCTGCTCGCGCTCGTCACCCTCACCCCGCGCTCGCAGCGCGTCGTGCGCCGTGCGTGGCGCTCGGCCCAGCGCCTCGGCGCCGAGCTCGACCTGCTCGTCGTGCGCCACTCGGGCGACGCGCCGTCGACAGACGAGCGCGAGCAACTGGAGGCGATGCGCCGCCTCGCCTCGGTGCTCGGCGCGCACCTGCTCCTCGAGGAGGGCGACGACGTCGCCGAGACGGCGATCCGCGTCGCCCGCGACCGTGGGACGACCTACGTACTGATGGGCACGCCGGGGCCGCGGCGCGGGTGGCGGAGGCTGACTGATTCCCTCCCCACCCGCCTGCTGCGCGGACTGCCCGGGGTCGACGTGCGGATCGTCGCCGACCGCACCTTGCGCGATGACGCGTCGTTCGAGGAGACGCCGGCATGATCTCCGCACTCGCTTTCGTCGCCGGAGCGCTCCTGGCGGGCGGTGCGGTGTTCGCGTGGTCGCGCTATCGCGAACGCCGGGCGCTCGCTCGCAGCTCGCCGCTGCGCCGGATCGCCTTCCCCTTCACCGGCTCGACCCTGTCGGATCCGGCACTCAGCGCGGCGCTGCGCGTGGCCCGCGCTGAGGGCGCGACGCTTATACCGGTCTATCTGGCGCTCGTTCCGCTCGACCTCGCCCTCGAGGTGCCGCTGCGCACCGAGTGTGAGGCGGCGCTGCCGCTGCTCGAGACGATCGAGCACCGGGCCGCGCGGGCCGGGGTGGCGGTGGACTCGCGCATCGAGCGCGGGCGCAGTG
The DNA here is from genome assembly GCA_963819075.1 of uncultured Solirubrobacterales bacterium. GTDB lineage: Bacteria > Actinomycetota > Thermoleophilia > Solirubrobacterales > Solirubrobacteraceae > CAVQBJ01. The sequence goes on along the minus strand of CAWFUP010000003.1, from coordinate 518,377 downwards.
TGCGCCACGCCCTCGGCATGCTCATGCAGCACGAGCGCTTCGAGCGCATGGTCGTGGCCGCATCGGCCGACCGTCGCGGGGACGGCCTGGCCGCCGAGGACGTCGCCTGGCTGCTCACCAACGCACCGTTCGAGGTCTTCGTCCTGCGTCCCGCGCGCGACGTGCCCTTCCGCCAGCCGCTGTGGCTCGGACCCGATCCAGGCGCGTCCAACGGCTCGGCTGGCAGGATCGCGGCCGACCTCACCTGAATCCGCCGCGGACGCGGCCAGCGCCGTCCAACGCGAGCCGTCCGACCCCATGGCCACTATGTGCCCATGCAGAAGTTCGTCGTCACCGTCACCACCGGCAGTGTGCGCACGTCGCTCAATGACTCGGATCTCGCTGCGCTCGAGGCTCGCCTGGTTCACGCGCGCCTCTACCACCACGACTACGGCGCGCGCGTCCTGCTGTACGCGCACAACGAGCAGCACGCGGCCGAGATCGTCGACGCCGCTCTGCGCGCGCTCCCCAGCTCGGTGCCCGAGCTTGGGGTTACACAGGTCAACGCGGTGGGACGACGGGGGCGCCGCGCGGCCTGAGGGGCGGCCGGGGTCTGCGCCCCGGTTCTAGGCGACGGGCGGTTCGGGACGGTTTCGCTGCTCCCGGCCACGCCCAGCCCGAGGGCGAACCGGCGCCGCCGGGGAGCAGGAGCTCGCGGTCGGGTTGCCCCCGCGCGGGGGGAATGCGCGCTCAGGCAGGGGCGCGACTGGCGTCCTCGGCGTTCAGCGTGGTCAGTAGGGCCTCGACGACGCGCGGGTCGAATTGCGTGCCGGCGCAGCGCAGCAGCTCCTCGCGCGCCGCGTGCCGCGTGAGCGCCGCTCGGTACGGGCGGTCGGTGGTCATCGCCTCGTACGTGTCGGCGACGGCCAGGATCCGCGCCTCGAGCGGGATGTCCTCGCCGCGAAGGCCGTGCGGATAGCCAGGACCATCGAGTCGCTCGTGATGAGCGAGCACCCAGCCGGCAAGGTCGTGTAGGCCGGCACTGTCGAGGATCTGGGCCCCGAGCTCGGGATGACGTCGCATCTGCTCCCACTCGTCCTCGCACAGTTGGTCCGGCTTGAGAAGCGCCGCTTCGGGAACGCCAAGCTTCCCGACGTCATGCACGAGGCCGGCAAGGCGGATGCGCGCGCAGCGGGCCGGCTCCAGTTCGAGGGCCTCCGCCACCATCTCGGCATATCGACCGACGGTCTGAGAGTGAGCGGCGGTACTGACGTCACGCAGGTCAAGGGTCTCGGCCAGAAGCACCACGGCCTCGAGGTTCGGCTCACCCCGGGTGCGAGCGCGCGCCGATGGCCCGGCCAGTGATATCTGGGATGAGAAGACGACTGCGCGACCGCGCCCCTCCTCCTTCGCCTGGTACAGGGCGCAATCAGCCGCGCGCAGCAGTGTGGCAGTGGACTCTCCGTGCTCGGGATAGGCGGCGACGCCGATACTTGCCGACACGCCGAGCGTGGCCAGACGCCGATCACGACGGACGGCCTGCAACAGCTGTGCCGCGCCCGCCCGGACCTGCTGGTGACCGAGCCCGGGGATGAGGATGGCGAACTCGTCACCGCCGAGCCGTGCCACGTGCGCGCCGGCCCAGGCCCGCCGCGCCAACGAGGCGAATTCGTGCAACACCTCATCGCCCACGGCGTGGCCGTGACGATCGTTGATCGACTTGAAGTGGTCGAGGTCGGCGAGCACGAGCGTCAGACGCCGCCGGGCCGCGTCCGCCGTGCGCAGCTCGAGCTCGAACGCCTCGTCGAAGCCGCGCCGGTTGCCGACCCCCGTGAGCGGGTCGATGCGCGCGTGACGGCTCAGGCGGTCGATGCGCGTCTGGAGCACGCCGACGAGCGCCCCAGCCACAGTCGCCGTGCCGACGACCATCACCCACTGGTCGGCTTGCCCGTGCAGCAAGGCCAGGGGGATGGCATAGGCCACGGCGAGGCCGCCGAGGTGGCCCGCGGCCGTGCGGATGTCCAGAAAGAAGGAAGCCTCCAGCACAACCCACACATACAGCAGGCTGTAGCGCCCGTCGGGCTGGCCGCTTGCGATCACAACCAAGGTGATGAGGGCGGTACCGAAGGCGATCGCCGGAGACATCCAGCGGGTGGCGATGTGGTCCGCCAACAGCCAGAAGCCGACACTGGCGGCGATGGCCGTGCCGCCGATCGCGAGCACGAAGGCGGCATGCCCACGCGGCTCGCGCGGAAGCGCGAGCACCGCGACGGCCAGGAGCCCGCCGGCCGCGAACAGCATCGCAAGCGAACGCCATCCGATCGCGTTCTCGCTCGCCGCACCGACGGCGCGCTCGAGCCTCGTCATCCGGGGGGACTCAGCCGGCAAGGGCGAGCTGGACCGATTGACTCCCCTGCTGTTGCGTGCCCGAGAGCCAGACGACGCAGGTTGCGCTCGCGGGCGCAACTGGGGCGCCACCCCTCAGCGGCTCAGGCTCACGGTTGAATCCCGTCACGGCTCTCCAAACTCGTCCAGCCGTCCTGGCTCTTGCGACATCCATCAAAGGCGCCACGTGCCTGGCGTCGGCCACCAAGCCGATAGCGAGGTATCGACCGCCGCGTGACCGACCTTGACATCCGGCCGGAATCGACGATCTGCACGCCAGGCGCGAGTCTCCGCGCGAGCGTGGCGGCGTGACGCGGCTAATGTGGGAGGGGCATGGTGCATCTGGATCGCGTGCGGGCGCTGATTACCGGTGGCACGAGCGGCTTGGGCCTCGCCATGGCTCGGGCGCTCGCGGCGGCGGGTGCTGAGGTCGTGCTCACCGGTCGCGACCGCAGCCGCGCGCAGCAGGTCGCGCGCGGACTGGACGGCCGTGCGCTTGGGGTCGCGCTCGACGTCCGAGACGCTGCCTCGGTGCGTCCGGCGATCGAGGAGGTGGTGGGGGAGTTGGGTGGGATCGACGTGCTCGTGAACAACGCGGGGATCGGGATGCGAACCGTCAACCCGCGCTTTCTGACCGATCCGCAGCCGTTCTGGGAGGTCTCGCCGGCTGGGTTTCGTGACGTTCTCGAGACCAAGGTCACGGGCTCGTTCCTCGTCGCACGGGAGCTCGTGCCGCGGATGTTGGCCGCGGGGTCGGGCCGGATCGTGACGATCTCGATGAACGACCAGACGATGCGGCGCAGGGGATTTGTCCCGTACGGCCCCGCGGGCGCCGCCGTCGAGGCGCTCGGCAGGGTGATGGCCGCCGATCTCGCAGACACGCCGATCCGCGCCAACCTGCTGTTGCCTGGCGGCGCGACCCGGACCGGGATGGTCCCGGACGGGGTCAGCGAGGACGCGGCCGCTCGGCTCCTCGACCCCTCGATCATGGGTCCGCCGATCGTGTGGCTGGCCTCCCCCGACGCTGACGACGTTCACGACGAGCGCATCGTGGCCACCGAGTTCGACGAGTGGCTCAGCGCCCGCGAGGCCCGCGCGCAGGGAGCGTCGCCCTAAGGGCGCACTCTCCTCAGACGTGGGCATCGGCCTACGTCTGTTGTAAGAGACGTGTTGTCCAAAGTGCGTGGCGTTGCCGGAGTTCGTGTTCGTTGAGGTCGCCGCGTCCCAGCGGCGCATAGTTCGGAGCCCAGGTCTCGACTGCGTCGTGCGAGCGAGCGACTGCCCAGCCGTCCCAGAGAACCGCGTCGCCGAGGGTATGGCCGATAGCGGCCTCATAGGCCGCAAGAAAGACGTCAGCGATTCGCTCGTCGAACAGGAGAACGAGATCGAGGCGGCACCAGCCGAGATCGAAGCCGCGTGGACCGCGTGCTCCACCCGACCAGTCAACGATGCCCGTGAGCCTTCCATCACGCCAGACGACGTTGCCTGACCAGTAGTCGGCGTGGGTGAGTACCTCATGCGAGCCGACGATCTGCGACCAGCGAGACCGAACTTCCGGTGCCAACGGACCATTCAACTCAGCCTGAGACCCTCTGCCGTCGAACACGCTCGGCAAGCCCGCCAGCCGGTCGCTTGGCACCACGTGCACCAGGGCCAGCGCGCGGCCCAGCTCGCGCGCCCACGTCTCCGGGTCGCTGGGCGTGATGTCCGACTCGCCGTCAAGCCAGCTGATCAAGGACGTCGGGTGCTCCGACCATTGGCCGTCCAAATCGCCGCCGAGCGGCACCGGGGCCAAACCCCCGAGCCCATCAAGAGTTCGCAGCACACGCTGCTCACGGCAGGCGGAAGAGTCGGCCGTTCCGAACTGGCGGACGACCACGCTGGACGCGGGACTGTCGGTGTCGACCCTCCAGGTGTCCGCATGCTGACCGCCCTCGAGGCGTGCGACGCCCAGGATCACCGCCGACGAGCCGGCGAGGCGCCGGACTTCCTCAAGCGCCCCGGCCGAAGGCACCCCCTCAGATCGGGTCATCTCTGAAACACGCGCTACCCGCGGCCGTCGCGCAGCTCAGTCGCCGGGGCTCACCGCGTGGAACTCAATTCGATAGACGAGCGTGTCGTCGCCGATCGGCCCGGCGTGCGCGGCGCGCTGGCGCAGCGTCTCGCTGTCGGGCTCACCCGCTCGTCGGACGTCCTCCACGGTGACCGCCGCGAAGGGGACAAGCTCGACGGTGTCGACCTCGATCTCACCGAGGCCGACCCGGTAGCGGCCGCCCGGCTTGACCCGCGGCCGCTTCCACAGCCGGATCGAGAGGGTGATGTCTCCAGCCAGAACGTCGTTGCGCAACTCGCGGCTGAACTCCACCCCCGGGACGCTAGCTGGTGACGCGCCCCGACCCGCCGCGGTCGGGAATCAGCCAGACGAATCGCTCACCGGCGGTCGTCGTGGCGCGTGCGCGGCGTGGAGCCGGACTGTCGAGCGTGCTTGTTCCCGTACATCGCGGCGTCGGCGCGTCGCAGGAGCTCCTCCGGGTCGCTGACGTCCGCGGGCCAGGCCGCCCGGCCGACGCTCGCGCCCACGCGCAGGGAGTGGCCCTGAATCGAGAAGGGCTCGTCGAAGTCCCGCTCGATCCGCGCGGCCATGGCCTCGAGTCGGCGATCGTCGTCGATCCCTGCGACGACGATCGCGAACTCGTCGCCGCCCAGGCGGGCGACGCGGTCGTCGGCGCGCACGCAGCGCAGCAGCCGGCCGGCTGCCTCCTGCAAGAGCTCGTCGCCGACCTCGTGTCCGAACTCGTCGTTGACCGGCTTGAAGCGGTCGAGGTCGACGTAGAAGAGCGCCAGCGGCGACCCTTCTGTCCGGGCGGTCGCGCTGCGCGCGGCGAGGTCCTCGCCGAACGCGAGCCGGTTGGCCAGGCCGGTCAGCCGGTCGTGGCGGGCCTGGCGCGTGATGTGATCAACGAGGCGGCCGTTCTCGAGCGCCGTGACGGCGTGGGCGGCCACGCCGAGCAGCCGGCCACGCAACTCGGGGGTCGGGGCCAGACGCGCCGCGTCGCGCCGGACCGACACGAGCAGGCAGCCGAGGAATCGCTCCGCGGTGGCGATCGGGACGGCGACCGAGGCCAACACGCCTACCTCCTGAAGCGGGTCGCGCACGGCCGAGGTCTGGATGTCGATGAAGTAGGGCTCGGGGTCGGGGTGCTCGAGCCAGCGCGCGAGCTGCGGGACGTCCTCGGGCCGGCTCAGCGCGGCCGACGCCGGCCCGACCGGGTCGGAGCCATCGGTGACGTTGACGGCCGTGCGCACGTTGGCTCGCTGCTCCTCATCCCACACGTAGACGCTCACTCGGTCGCAGTCAAGCACCGAGGGGACGGCGTCGGCCAGCCGCCGCGCGATGTCCTCGCTCGTGCCCGCCTCGGCCAGCTGGCGCGCGAGCTCGAGCAACGTGCCGGCCTCCCGCAGCGCCGTGGCACTGTCCAGGGCCGCGGCGGCGTAGCGACCGTAGAGCTCGAGCAGCTCTCGCTCCTGGGGGAAGAACTGCGCACCGTCCTGGTAGATGGCCACGAGCCGGCCGTAGTCGGAGCGGTGCGAGCGCACGGCGGCCACGCACCAGTGCTCGGGATTGTCGGCGGGGCCCGGATCGAGCACGCGGGCGGCGACCGCGCGGGCCTCGTCCTCGTCCAGGCCGCTGTGGAAGAGCAACTGGTCCGAGCCGGCCGAGGGCCGCACCGCGAGCAGATGCTTGGGAGCCCGAACCTGGTGGGCCGCGCGGTCGGCGATCCGGGCCAGCGTCTCGTCGAGACCGCCGGCGGCGATCAGGTCGGCCGCCGTCTCGAAGACGTTCTGCAGACGCTCGCCCATCGCCTCGAGCTGCTTGCGCAGGATCACCACCTGCGTGGCGTCGGCCTCGTCGGCCGCTGCGGCGAGGTCCCAGGTGACGCGGTAGTGACACTCGGGAGCACCGAGCGCCTGACAGGCATCGTGCTCGACGCGGGCCGGCGGCAGCCCGAATAGCGCCGTCGACTGCGACAACAGGCCGGTCGTCCATTCGCAGTGCATGCGCTCGCGGACGAAGCCGGGCTCCGCATAGGCAAGGATCTCCGCGTAGCCCGGCCGCGCCTCGACGGTCTCCAGGCGCGACGCAACGCTGAAGCGGTGCGAGGCCACCCCGACGCGCCGCATGAGCTCCTCCGGCGAGCCGAGCCCGCGCAGCGTCGTCGCGGTCGAGGAGGAGCCGAGGACCCGCACGGCGTCCTCGCCGACGCGGCGCGCGAAGCTCGGATCGCGGGTGACGAGCTCGCCCGCCCGCCAGAGCGCGAGCATGTCGTCCATCGAGATCCAGTTGCCGATGTCGGTCAGGTAGTCGACCGAATGGCCGGTCCCGGCCTCGGCGAGCAGGCGGCGGACGCCGTCGTCGCCGCTCGCGCGCCGCACGCGGGCGATGAGCGTCGCCGCGATGGCGCAGCTGAAGGCGTGCTCCTCGCCCGCGGCCCGAGTCCGCGGGGACACCGGGGACCCTGAAGCGCGATCGGTGGCCACGGAGTCATCATCGGCCGCTGGCGGCCGCGGCTTCAGTCCCGAACCGGGCGATTCGACGTCGACGGGCCTGCCGGCGGGATCGACGGCAGCACCGGCAGGGAATGTGGCGTTGAGGGGCGCGATCAGCTCGGCCGCGAAGGTCGCTGTCTAATGAGAGCGTCGCGGAAGGCCGTCTGGTCCCAGTAGCCCTCAGCCCGACGGATCAGTCCAGCCTCGTCGATCTGCAATACGTCGATCCCGTCGGCTCGCGCAACCGCCCCGCCGCGAGACCGCGCGGACATCCGCCAGTGACCCGCAACCGACCCGCCGGCTGGGAGTGCAATGACCACGTCGATCTCAACTGCGACAGCGACCGCACACAGCCCTCGAGCCCAATAATCGCGGATGTCATCTCGCCCGCGCCGCACTCCGGTCCCGACCGGATCCTCGAGCTCGCCGTCCACGCGAAAGCAAGCTGCGATCCGGTCGGGAGCAAGCGACGCGAGGGCGGCGAAATATCGATTAAGCACCTCGACGCCATCGCCCGACGTGGAGGGCGCAGCCATCAACGGAGGGTAGCCGCACCCCTATCCATTCGTGTGCACTCCGGCTTCACGGTGTTCTCGGCCTGCGCGAGGCGGGGCGGACGGAACCCGAGCAACCCGGGCCCTGGGCCCGGCCGCCCTCCGCGAGATCGTCCTGAGGCATGCGACTGCTCTCCGGGATCGTGAGGGTGTTACAGCCCCCATCTGACCGCCCGTCGTTGCGCGGGCCCGGGTCTCGGCGGCCGCGACGTGCCGACGGTCGGCCGCGTGACGGAGCATCTCGTCCTGCCGCGCGAGGGCGAGTTGATAGGTGAGCTGGTGCATCGCTTCCTCCTTGGGGCAGCGCTCGCACGGCGATCGCCAAGCGGCGTGTTCTGGCTCCTTGCGCCAGACTTCATCGTGCCGTCAAGCTACGCGCCAAGCGGCCCAGTTAGAAGGGCCAGTTTGGAGCGGAGATAGTGGGCCACTTTCCCGTAGCCCTCACCCCGACCGGCATCCGCCCGGGTCGTTAGAGCAGGTCGGCGATCATGCCGATCCCGCGCCAGATCGCCGCGTCGGTCAGGTTTCCGAAGCCGAGCACGAGTCGCGGCGGTCCCTCGAGCCCGCTTGGACGGTACGCGCTGAGCCCGTATAGACCGACCGCGCGATCGCGAGCTTCCTCCACGATCGCCCGCTCGTCGGCCTGCTCCGGCAGGTCGGCGACCCCATGGAAACCTGCGGCCAGCCCATGCAGCGAGATCCCGGGCGCATGCTTGGCGAGGGCGTCGATCAACGCGGTGCGACGCGCGCCGTATACGCGGCGCATGCGGCGAAGATGGCGATCAAAGCGACCGGATTCGACCAGCGCCGCGAGCGCCAGCTGCTCGAGCGCCGGCGAGCCCCGGTCGCTCAAGCGCTTGTCCTCGGTGAGGGGTTCGAGGATCGTCGTCGGGCACAGCACCCATCCGAGCCGCAGTGCGGGGGCCAACGATTTGCTCACCGTGCCGATCAGGGCCACGCGATCCGGAGCCAGACCCTGCAGCGCGCCGACGGGGGCACGGTCGTAGCGAAACTCGGCGTCGTAGTCGTCCTCGATGATCACCGCGCCACGCTCGTTCGCCCAGCTCACGAGTGCCTGACGGCGCTCGGGTGCGAGCGCCGTGCCCGTCGGGAACTGGTGCGTCGGCGTCAGGATCACCGCCCGCACCTCGCATGCGGCGAGCGCCTCGACGTCGATCCCGCGTTCATCGATCGCGACCGGGACAGCCTGCATCCCGAGCCGGGTGCAAATCGCGTGGTAGTCGGTGTCCCCGGGGTCCTCGACCGCCACCTGCCATATCCCCCGGGCGGCGAGCGCCCGCAGCACCAGGTTGATCCCCTGGGCAAAGCCGCCGCAGATCACGATCTGCTCGGGACCCGCGACGGTACCCCGTACCCGCCGCAGATATCCCGCGAGCACCGCGCGCAGCCTCTCCACCCCCCGAGGGTCACCGTATCCAAGCTCAGTTGGCGTCGCGGCGCCGCAGGCCTCGCGCAGCGCCGACGCCCAGTCGCGCCGGGGGAAGCTGGTCAGATCCGGCACGCCGGGGCGGAAATCCACCGTCAGCTGCGGCGCGCTCTCGGTGGTGACCGGGAGCTTTGGCGATGGCGACAGCGCATTCGACGCCACGCGTGTGGCCGAGCCGGACGCGGAGGTGAGGAAGCCCTCCGCCTGCAGCTGGCTGTAGCACTCCAGGACGAGACCGCGCGAGATGCCAAGCTCCGAGGCCAGAAGCCGAGACGAAGGCAGCCGCTCGCCCGCCGCCAGCCGACCTGCCCGGATGGCGTCGCGTAACTCGCGCTCGAGCTGAGCCCGAAGCGGCTCCGCCACGGCGCGGTCAAGCCGAAGCAGAACCTCCGGACCCAGACCGGCCCACTCGATCGACATCGCGGCGATCGTAACGGTCACCCGGCTGGTCTCGTCCTGTCATCCGGCCCAGCCCCAGCGAAAAACCAATGCCGGCGCGACGGCACGCGAGACCTGCCGTTCGGTCGACACGGTACGTCGGATCGGTCGCGACCCGCTACCCGCCGGTGCGCTCGCGGTGCTTGCACCCCGGCCAGCAGCAGGGCCGGCGCTGTCCTTCCTCCAGCTCCTCCTGGGTCCGTCGGATGCGGCGCTCTCGAGTGGTCTCCTGCTTGGCATCCTCGACCCAGCAGATGAACTCGTTGCGCGCCAACGGCGTGATGTCCTTCCAGGCATCGAGTGCCGTAGCGTTGGTGATCAGCGCCTTACGCAGGTCCGCCGGCAGCTTATGCACCACCCCACCGGGCACTCTCTCGCCACTCACGGGCCCATGGTAGTCAGCCCGGCGCAGCCGCTTCACCACCCGCTCGTTGGACACCCGTCCGACGGTGGCGCCCGGAGGTCCCTGCTTTCGCGGGCCAACGATGCAACAACCCTACGGACGACCTCCTCGGGGGTCTTGCGCTCGACTGGCGGCGCATCGCGTGCAGCCCCGTCGGCGACCGGTTTGCCCGCGGGCGCCTTCGGCGCTAACGTGTCGGCGCTCTCGCTCGGGCGCCGCTGACAACGCCATGGACGTCGAAACCACCACGATCCCCGGGAGGGTCGAGCCGGCGGGCACCGCGACGGGCGCCGCCGCCCCCTCGCCCGCGCACCCGCGCACCGACGCGATCCTCGTCGGCGGCGGGATCAGCGCGCTCATCACCGCGTTCGAGCTCGTGCGCGGCGGGCGTCGCGTGACGATCTACGAGGGCCAGCCGCGCGAGCGTGTCGGCGGGCAGTGCCGCGACGCGTTCGGCGGTTTCTTCTTCGTCGACAGCCCCGAGCAGCGGCGCCTCGGCATCCGCGACTCGATCGAGCTCGCCTGGGAGGATTGGCAGGGCTACGCCGAGTTCGGTCCCGACAGTGACAGCGCGCGCCTGTGGGCGCGGCGCTACCTCGAGCGCTGCGTGCCCGACGTCCGCGACTGGATGCGCGGCCACGGCCTGCGCTTCGTCCCGGCCGCGAACTGGGCCGAGCGCGCCCGCGACGGCCGCGGCAACCGCGTCCCGCGCTTTCACCTGCTCTGGGGCTGCGGCCCCGCGCTCGTGCGTGCGATGCTCGACGCGCTCGCGCCGTATGAGGGCTCGGGCCTCAGCGTCCGCGCCGGGCATGACGTGCGCGAGCTGATCATCGAGGGCGGCGCCGTCGTCGGCGTGCGCGGCGACGGTCCGCGCGGCGAGTTCGAGGCGCGCGCCGATCACGTCGTGATCGCCTCCGGCGGCGCCGCCGGCAACCTCGAGAAGGTGCGCGCACGCTGGCCGCGCGCGGAGTGGGGCGATCCACCCGCCGAACTGCTGTGCGGCGTGTGGCCGCAGATCGACGGGCGCATGCACGACGCGGCGGCGACGGCCGGCGCCGCGCTCACCAACCTGCAGAACATGTGGGTCTACGCCGCCGGCGTGACCCACTGGGAGGGCGACTTCGCCGGCCATGGCCTCGCGATGATCCCGCCGAAGTCCGGGCTGTGGCTGCGCGGCGACGGCGCCCGCTTCGACCCGCCGCTGCTCGCCGGCTACGACACTCGCGAGGCCGTCGCCCGCATCGGGACAAGCGGCTTCGCGCATTCGTGGATGCTGCTCAACCGCACCATCCTCGCGCGTGAGCTGGCGCTGCAGGGCGCGCGCTTCAACCCGTCGTTTCGCGAGCGGCGTCCGCTGCGGGTCGCGCACGAGCTGCTCCGCGGGAACGACGAGCTCGCCTCCGAGCTCATCGCCCGCTGCCCGGACGTCGTCAGCGCGCCGGACCTCGCGACGCTCATCGCGCGCATGCAGGCGATCACGCCCGGCACGCCGATCGACGGCGACGCGCTGCGACGCGACGTCGGCGCCTACGACGCCGAGATCGCGCGCGGCGCGCGGCTGTTCACCGACCCGCAGCTCGTCGCGCTGCGCAGCGTCCGCGCCTTCCTCGGCGATCGCATCCGCACGTGCGCCTTCGAGCCGATCGCCAGCGGCGGCCGCGATCTCGTGGCTGTGCGCCTGCGCCCCGTCGTGCGTAAGAGCCTCGGCGGTATTCGCACCGACGAGCACTGCCGCGCGCTGCGCGCCGACGGCAGCGCCGTCAGCGGGCTCTACGCGATCGGCGAGGCGACCGGCTTCGGCGGCGGCGGCATGAACGGCAAGCGCACGCTCGAGGGCACGCTGCTCGGCGGCTGCGTCTTGACGGCGCGCGAGGTCGCCCGCTACGTGGTCGCGACGTGAGCCGATGATCGGAGCGAAGGCGCTGCTGCGCACGCTCGGCGACGGCGGCGTCACGACGTGCTTCACGAACCCGGGCACCTCGGAGATGCACTTCGTCGCCGCGCTCGACGCCGAGCCGCGGATGCGCGCCGTCCTGACGCTGTTCGAGGGCGTGGCCAGCGGCGCCGCCGACGGCTACGCGCGCATGACCGACCGGCCGGCCGCGACGCTGCTGCATCTCGGCCCGGGCCTCGGCAACGCCCTGGCCAACCTGCACAACGCCCGGCGCGCGCAGGTCCCGCTCGTGAACATCGTCGGCGACCACGCCACCTACCATCGCCGCCACGACGCCCAGCTGCAGTCCGACATCGAGACGGTCGCGCGCAACGTCTCGCGCTGGGTGCGCACCTCGCAGAGCCCCGAGGCGATCGGTGCCGACGCGGCCGATGCGATCGCGGCGTCGCTTGGCCCGCCCGGCGAGGTGGTCACGCTCATCCTGCCTGCCGATGTGTCCTGGAGTGAGGGCGCGACCCCCGCGCCGGTTCCCGCCGCGCGGCCTCGCGCGACGCCGGACGGCGACGCGATCGAGGCGATCGCCGCCGTGCTGCGGACGGCTGGGGGGCAGACCGGGATCCTGCTCGGCGGCCGCGCCCTGCGCGACCGCGGCCTGGCCGCCGCCGCGCGCGTCGCGGCCGCCAGCGGGGCGCGGCTCGTCGGCGAGACGTTCCCGACGCGCCTGCGCCGCGGGGCCGGCGTGCCGTCGCTCGATCGCCTCGCCTACCTGCCTGAGCTGGCCGCCGTGCAGCTGGCGGGCCTGCGCCACCTAATCCTCGTCGACGCTCGGGCGCCGGTGACGTTCTTCGCCTACCCGGATCGCGAGAGCTCGCTCGTGCCGCCCGGTTGCGACGTGCACGAGCTCGCCGGGCCCGCCGACGACGCGCCGGGTGCGCTCGAGGCGCTCGCCGAGCTGCTCGGGGCCGCCTCGGCCCGGGTGCCCGGCGCCGACGCAGCGCGACCGGGCCTGCCGACCGGCTCGCTGACCGCCGAGCGCGTGTGCGCGGCAATCGGCGCGCTGCTGCCCGAGGGCGCGATCGTCTCCGACGAGTCACAGACGTCCGGCGTGACGCTCGCGGCGGGCACGAGCGGCGCGCCCGCCCACGACGTCCTCACGCTCACCGGCGGCTCGATCGGCCAGGGCCTTCCCGTCGCGGTCGGCGCGGCGATCGCCTGCCCGGACCGCCCGGTGTTCGCGCTCGAGGCCGACGGCTCCAGCCTCTACACGATCCAGTCGCTGTGGACGATGGCCCGCGAGCAGCTCGACGTGACGACGGTCATCTTCAACAATGGCGCCTACGCGATCCTCGAGCTAGAGCTGCAGCGCGTCGGCGCCGAGGCCGGCGGCGAGCAGGCGCGCGCGCAGCTTGACCTCTCGCGCCCGAAGCTCGACTTCGTGGCGCTCGGCAACGGCCTCGGGGTCCCGTCCCGGCGCGCCGACGGCTGCGAGGAGCTCGCCGGCGCGCTGCGCACCGCCGCGCGCGAGCCCGGGCCACACCTCATCGAGGTCGCGGTGCCGCGCGTGTTCTCGCCGCGCCGCCTGCGCGCCATGCCGTACGCGCTCCGCGCGCTCGGCGCCCTGCCGCAGCCCGTGGCGGCGGCGATCAAGCGGCGCGTGTATCCCTGACCGTGTCACCAAGCGCCGCGCCCGCGTTGACCGTTACGCTGCGCCTCCTGCACCGCCGCCCACCGTGACCAGATCGCGCTTGATCATGACAACGGTGGCGTTCTGCGCCCCGTAGGCGACGGGCGACGTCGTGCGCGACACACCGCGCGACCTACTGCCGCTGGTCGCCGAGTCACTCAAGCATTCGAGACAAAGTACGCCCTGAGGCCCGGATGCGATCAAGCGAAAACGCCTGTATTACGGGGAGGTTCCAGAGGCGACGACCGGAATCGAACCGGTGTACACGGCTTTGCAGGCCGCTGCGTAGCCACTCCGCCACGTCGCCGGGAAAGCGGTGCAAGCGTAGCGAGCGCGGCCGCCCGTTCGCGCCGCGGCCTCGCCGGGCGCGGCGTCGACGAAAGGGCTGCGGGGCGCGTGACGATTGCTACCCTTCTGCGGTCCCAGGGCGATTAGCTCAGCTGGGAGAGCGCCGCCTCGACAAGGCGGAGGTCACTGGTTCGAGCCCAGTATCGCCCACTCGTCGCGCTCTCAGCCGACGCGGCGTTCGGGCGGGGCTCACGGGCTTACGGCGCGCGCTCGCGCGTCAGGTGCCACGCTCCGCACTGCTCGCAGCGATAGGCCCGGTGGCGCTCGCCGTACTGGGTTTGATCCCACAGCGCCGTCGCGTTCGCCTCCGCCTCGGTCGCGAACGAGCGCTTCGACGCACAGGCGCGCTCGAGCCGGTCGGCGCGGCGGCGCTCCTCGGCAAACCAACGCTCGATATCGCGAGGCATCGTCGCCATATTGAACCTGTGCGCTGCGTCTCGAGTGTGCACGCCTCGCGGATGCGATGACCGGCCGGGGGTGAGCTCGATCCGACCCGCGTGGCGGGCGTGAGGGAGCACATCAGTTCATGGCCACCTCCGCCGGTCGCGCCGACGAGCCGAAATGCCGGCCTCGGCGCGGCCGTCGGAACCCTATTTCCGTTGCGCCCCCCGACGCCCGGGCGGGGGCGCGCCGAAAGCCGCGCCGCCCCACCCGCCGCGCCCGCCGCCCCCGACCGCGGCGCAATCCCTTCCGGCTTGATCGCGCACTCCCATCGAGCTACGTTCTGCCAAGAGCCCGGCGTGCGCCGCGTGGCGACAGCCAGCTCACAGCATCCGCAGGTCGCGCATTTCTGGGTCGTCGATGTGCCCAAGACCCACGCGATTCGAGGGGATACCCAGATGTATAAGGTCAGGCTCACGCTGGCGGGAGTCGCTGTCGCTGCCGTCCTCGCGCTCCCGGCGGGCGCGAGCGCGGACCGGCAATACCGGGTGCCGCATCCTCAGTATCCGGTGCCGTTCGGCGTCAGGGCGCTCGTAGAGGGCCTCGTCGGCGCCATCGCGCACCCGACGGAGGTCGCCGGCGCCAACGTCGGTTGCCGGCCGACGTGGCGGCACCCGTACCCGGTCGTGCTCGTGCACGGAACGCTCGCCGACGAGGCCGACAACTGGGTGACGTTGGCGCCGCTGCTGGCGGACGCCGGCTACTGCGTGTATGCGGCCAACTACGGCCAGACGACGCTGTCGCTCGGCGACCGGATCGACGCGATCGGCGACATCGCGACGTCGGCCGGGCAGCTCGCCGCATTCGTCGGCGGCGTGCTTGCCGCGACCGGCGCGCAGCAGGTCGACATCGTCGGGCATTCGCAGGGCGGCATGATGCCCAACTACTACATCAAGCGGCTCGGCGGGGCGCCGTTCGTGCATACGCTGGTGGCGCTCGCGCCCAGCAACCACGGCACGACCGAGGAGGGGCTTGCGACGCTACTCGAGAAGCTCCCGCTTGCGTCGGAGATAACGACACTGGCCGACGACGTCGGCCTCGCGGCGCTCGTGCAGCAACAGGTCGGATCCCCGTTCGAGACGAGCCTGTTCGCCGACGGAGACACGGTCCCGGGACCGTACTACGCGGTCATCGAGACGAGCCACGATGAGGTCGTGACTCCCTTCACGAACGCGTTCCTGAGCGGGCCGGACGTGACGAACATTCTTGTGCAGAACCAGTGCCCCGACGACGCGGTCGGCCACGTCGGCTTGTTCGAGGACTGGCCGGCGCTGCAGAACGTGCTCAACCAGCTCGGGCCGGCCGACCCCGACTTCCAGGCGACCTGCACGAACTACGGCCTCGATTTCTAGGAGCCTCGATGCCACCCGCCGTGGCGCGACAGCCCGGCGCTCCGGAGGAGCCGACCGCCCTACCGCGCCCAATCCAGCGAGCGCGTCACCGCCTTGCGCCACTGGGCGTACTCGCGCCCGCGCACCTCGGCGTCCATCTGTGGCTCCCAGCGCGCGGCCTCGGCCCAGCGCTCGCGTAGGTCGTCCAGCCCCGACCAGAACCCGACGGCCAGCCCGGCGGCGTAGGCGGCGCCGAGCGCCGTCGTCTCGGTCACGGCGGGACGGATGACCGGCACGTCCAGGACGTCGGCCTGGAACTGCATGAGCAGCTCGTTGGCGGTCATGCCGCCGTCGACCCGCAGCTCGCGGAGCGACACGTTTGCCACGGCGTTCGCGGCGTCGGCGACCTCGCGTACCTGCCAGGCCACCGCCTCGAGTGCGGCGCGCGCGATGTGGGCGCGGGTTGCGTAAGCGGTCAACCCGACGATCACGCCGCGAGCGTCGTCGCGCCAGTGCGGCGCGAACAGCCCGGAGAAGGCCGGCACGAAGTACACCCCGCCGTTGTCGGCAACGCTGCCCGCGAGCTCCTCGACCTCGCTCGCTGAGGAGATGATCTCCAGACGATCGCGCAGCCATTGCACGAGCGCGCCGGTGACGGCGATCGAGCCCTCGAGCACGTAGGCGGGGTCGCCCTCGCCGAGCCGGTAGCCGACGCTCGTCAGCAACGCGTCGGCGTGGACGATCTCCGCGCCGGTGTTCACGAGCAGGAATGATCCGGTGCCGTAGGTGTTCTTCGCCTCGCCGGGCGCGAAGCAGGCCTGGCCGAACAGCGCCGCCTGCTGATCGCCGAGGATCCCGGTCAGCGGCCGCCCGGCGGCCGCCGTCACGGTGGCCTCTCCATACGTCTCGCTGCACGAGCGGATCCGCGGCAGCAGCGCGCGCGGGATGCCCATCAGAGCGAGGCTCGGCTCGTGCCAGTCGAGCGTGCGCAGGTCCATCAGCATCGTGCGGCTCGCATTCGTCGCGTCGGTGGCGTGGATGCCCCCGTTCACGCCACCGGTCAGGTTCCACAGCACCCAGCTGTCGATCGTTCCGAAGGCGAGCTCGCCGCTCTCCGCCCGTTCGCGTGCGCCCGCGACGTGGTCGAGCAACCAGGTGATCTTCGGACCGGAGAAGTACGTGGACAAGGGCAGTCCGACGCGATCGCGAAGCCGATCCACACCGGCGTCGCCGGCGAGGTTGCGCACGATCGCGTCCGTACGCGTGTCCTGCCAGACGATCGCGTTGTGGATCGGCTCACCGGTGGCGCGGTCCCACACGACGGTGGTCTCGCGCTGGTTGGTGATGCCGATCGCCGCGACATCGCCGGCCGCGATGCCCGAGGTGGCGAGCGCGCCGTCGATGACCTCGCCCACGCGCCGCCAGATCTCACGCGCGTCGTGCTCGACCCAGCCGGCCCGCGGCGTGATCTGCCGGTGCTCGCGCTGGTCGAGCGCGATGACGCGCCCGTCGCGGTCGAACAGGATGAAGCGCGTGCTCGTCGTGCCCTGATCGATCGCTCCCATGTAGCTCGCCATGCCGCTCCTCTCTACGGACGCCGGTAGCCTACGGGCCGTCGATGCCCGAGCATCGCGTCATGGCCACGCTCGAGGAGTCCGACCGCGGCGGCGGGCGGTGGGTGGTGGTGCCCCCCGACGTGCGCGCCGCCTTCGGCGAGGCCCGACCGCCCCTCGCACGCCCACTTAGGTCGCCCGGCTACTTCTTGCGCTTGAGGCGGATCGTCACCGTGCGCGTCGTCGTCTGCGTCTGCCCGGCCGCGTTCTTGGCGACGATCGTCTCGGTCGCCTTGAGCGAGTGATGCTTGCGCAGCGCGGCTTTACCGCTTGCGTCCAGCGTCAGCGTCAGCGCGACCGTCTGACCGGCAGGGATTGTCGTGGAACCGCGGCCCAGGATGAGCGGGGCGCGCCCGCGCTTACGATGCTTCGCGGCCGCCGTGCCACCCGCGAGGCCGGTGAGCGTCTGGGTGGTAGACGCGGTCGGCGGGTTCTTAGCCGTGCCGAGCGTGAGCGGCGCGCCGCCGTTCGGAGTCGTGACCGGCCCGTTGCCGAGCGCGAGGCCGCCGTCGGGCGGAGCCGGGGCGGCCGGCGTCGGCGTTGGGGTCGGCGTGGGCGTGGGGGTCGGAGTCGGAGTGGGCGTCGCGCCGCCCGTGCTGAGGTGGAACGAGGCGAGCATCTGGTAGCCGGACGGATCGGTCGGCGTCGTGTACTCCGAGTCGGTCATGGACGGAGCCGGGAAGTAGGCCTTGTTGCCCCAGCCGTTCCCGTTCCCGATGATGGTGTGGCTGGAGTCGTAGAGCAGCGGCAGCGAGGCCGTCGGGCTGAGCACGGAGATCGCCATGCCGTCGAAGGAGCCCTGCTCGCCCGGGTCGGCGAAGTTCGGCGTCGGCGCCGACGAAACGGGGAGATTGAGGGGCACGGTCGTCATCTGGTTGGCCGGCACCGTGAACATGGGACTGATCGCCGCGATCTGGCAGCAGTAGTAGTTCGGCTCCGATGGCGTGTTCGAGGACTGCAGCGTGCCGGTCAGGACCACGGCCTGCATCGGTCCGGGATTCGGCATCGCCGGCAGGGTGACGCTCGTGACGGTGCCGCTCCCTCCCGTGGTCTCGGGGAAGGGGATGCCGTCGGACCCGTTGGAGGCGCTGGTCCAGTTCCACAGGCATGACGACCCGCCGTGGAAGGACGGCGGCGCGCCGCCCTGGCAGGAGAGCCCCGGCGTGATCGCCTGAGTCGGATCACCGCCGAACGTCATATCGGCATGGGCCACGGCCGCCGTGCCCCCCAGCCCGATCACGGACGCGAGCACGGCCACCCGAGCCACGCCGGCGCCTCGCCGCCCGATCGCCTGCGGCCAGACCGAGCCTCGGTCGTCCTGCGTCATCCGCCGTGCACGCATACGCACTCGCCCCCCTGTCGCGGCGCCGCCGGAGCCGCTTCGATCCGTGGAGCCGTCGATTATGCACCGCATCGACGTCGTGCGCCACGCCGGCCGGTCAGGGCATGACAACACGTTCGGGTCTGGCCCGGTCCGCTCTCATCGTCGCTCAGCTCGAAGTCGAACACCTCGAAGTTCTCGCGGATGCGCTCGGGGGTGACCGACTTCCGTCGAGCAGGTGGGCGCCGGGTCCCGGCCGCACCTCGCGGGCTCGTGGCGGCGCGGCTCCGCCCGGGGGAAACAGGCCGAGGACGTGACCGCCGAAGCCGCCACCGATCATGCGGGCCCCCACGGCGCCGGCGTCTCGGAGCGCGGCTGCGGCCGCGTCGAGGGCCGGTGTGGAGACGGCGTAGAGGTCGCGCAGGCTCGCGTGGGAGGCGTTGAGCAGCTCGCCGACCCTTACGAGGTCGTCGCGTGCGAGCGCGGCGACCGTCGAGACCACCCGCGCGTTCTCGGCCAGCACATGGCCGGCGCGCGCCGCCAACGGCGCCGGGAGCCCAGTGAGCATCGCCGCCGCCGCCTCGCGCAGGCTCGCCACACCGAGGAGCCGGCAGGCCTCTGCGCATTCGGCGCGACGCTCGTTGTAGCCCGACGCGGCGAGCGAGTGCCGCTCGCCGGAGTCGAGCGTGAACACGCGCCACCCCTCCAGGCGCAGGGGGACGGGGTCGATCGCCAGCGAGCGAAAGTCGATGCACAGCGCTGCGTCGCGCTGCCCGCACAGCGATGTGAGCTGATCGAGTAGGCCGGTACGCGCCCCGACCCAGTCGTTCTCGGCGCGCGAGCAGAGGCGAGCCAGCTCGATGCAGTCGAGCGTCGGAGCGTCGGCGATAGCGAGCAGCGCCAGCGCGAGCGCGACCTCGAGCGCCGCCGATGACGACAGGCCGGATCCCTGCGGGACGGTGCCGCTCAACTCGACGCGCACGCCGGGGAGCTCGACGCCGGCCCGCACCAGCTCCGCCGCGACGCCGCGGACAAGGGCCCGCCAGCCGCTCGACGGCACGATCGGCGCGTCGAGCGCGAACGAATCGTCCTCGCCGAGATCGAGCGCGTGCGCTTCGAGTGCGGCGCCCATGGTGCGGTAAGCGTTCACGCGGACGCCCTCGGTGATCGCGAACGGCAGTGCGAGACCCTCGTTGTAGTCGGTGTGCTCGCCGATCAGGTTGACGCGGCCGGGCGCGAACGCGGCCGCCGACTCACGCGTCACCGGCGATCGCCTCTCGCAGGGACCGCGCCGCGTCCTCGGGCAGGACGTCGACGATGAACGAGCCGGCGCCCTGTTCGGAGCCCGCCAGGTACTTCAGCTTGTGCGCGGTCCGC
Source organism: uncultured Solirubrobacterales bacterium (assembly GCA_963819075.1). GTDB lineage: Bacteria > Actinomycetota > Thermoleophilia > Solirubrobacterales > Solirubrobacteraceae > CAVQBJ01. The sequence goes on along the minus strand of CAWFUP010000003.1, from coordinate 498,614 downwards.
AGCGGCGGATAGAACTCGACGTGCAGGTGCCCGTCGCCGCGACCATCGGTCGGCGATTGGTGCACGACCATGACATACGGGAACGGCGCCGCGAACAGCCGGTCATAGCCCTGCGTCACCGCCTGCAGCGCCTCGGCGAGAGCTGCGAGCTCGTCGGGGCCGGCGTGGGCGAGGCTCTCCCGGTGCTCGCGCATGACGACGTGCACCTCGTATGGCCAGCGCGCGGCGTACGGGACGTAGGCGATGACCGGCTCGTCGCGGAACACGACGCGCACGTCGTCCTCGACCTCGCGCCGCAGGGCAGCGCACAGCGCGCATCCGCCGAGGCGCTCGTCGGCGGCACGCTCCAACGCCGGTACGGGCGGAAGGAACGGGTAACCGTAGATCTGGCCGTGGGGGTGCTGCAGCGTCGCGCCGGCCTCGATGCCGCGGTTCTCGAAGATGAAGACGTAGTCGACGTCCGGGCGCGCACCGAGCTCCTCGTAGCGGTGGCGCCAAACCCACATGAGCGCCTCGGCGCGCTCGCCCGGCAGCTCGCCGAAGGACCCGTTGTGATCGTCGGTGTACACGACCACCTCGGCCGCGCCGAGCGGCGCCTCCAACGAGGGGAAGCGGTTGTCGAACACGGCGAGCTCATAGGACGGGAACGGGATCTCCGTCGGCGGCTGGCCGGGACGCGTGGGACAGAGCGGGCAGTGACCCTCCGCGGGCAGGAACGTCCGGTCCTGGCGGTGCACGGCGTAGACGACCTGCTCGCCGCGGAGCTCGTTGAAGCGCAGGGTCGTCATAACCCTTACGCGGGCGGGCCGGTGCGCTCGTACAGGATGAGGCCTCGCCCGCCCACCTTCACGAAGCGGTGGATGGTCAGCGGGCCGAAGGGCTCGACGGGATCGACCGCCCGGACCTCTGCGGAGAGCTCGCCTCCGACGTCGTCGTCGCCGGATGTGGTGGCCTGGGGTTCGTGCGGCGCCTCACCCATCGCGGGAGGTATATCGCTCTATAGCGGGCCCCGCGGTCAGCGGCAGCCGTGCGCTACGGTCCGACCGACCCGCCCATGAAGCTCTCCGGCTCCAACCGCATCGAGATCGACGCTGCGCACGAGCGCCTCCGAGCCGCGCTGCTCGATTTCGACGCCTACGTCCATTGGTTCCCCGGGGTGCGCGAGTCACGCACCGTGTCGGCCCCGGATGACACGCCGACCGGTCGGCTCCTGTTCAGCGCCGGCGTCGAGTTCGTACCCGAGGTGCCGTGCACGCTGCGGTATGACGTCTCGGTCGCGAACCGTCTCATACCGGTGGTCATCGACGGATCGCTGGGCATCACCGGTCCGGGTTGGCGGCTCGAGCCTTTGTCGGAGCGGCGAACGCTGGTGAGCTATGAGGTGGAGCTCGAGCTGGCCGTGCCTGGCGGCTTCCTGGCCGAGCGCGCGCTCAGCGGACCGGCGCGGCGGTATCTCATCGAGCAGCCGGCCGACCGGCTGCGCCAGCACGTCGAGCGATCGCCGGCGTCCGGCTGAGAGAGTGCGGTGACCACGCAAGCACCGCTTCGGCCGCGAAGCTGTGCGTTATCGCCACTCAGGTGCGTGGCCACCGCACCTCATCTATTACGGGGCGGGTGTATGAACGACGTAAGGAAACGCGCTAGCCGTCGGCGTTGATGCGCGCGGTGAGCTCTCCGAGCACGCGCTCGGCGTCCTCGTTCTCGACCTGGCAGGTGCCGGCGGCCTCGTGCCCGCCGCCACCGTACTCGAGCATGAGCGCGCCGACATCGGTGCGGCTCGAGCGGTCGACGATCGACTTGCCGGTCGCAAACACCGTGTTCTGCTGCTTGAGCCCCCACAACACGTGGATCGAGATGTTGCACTGCGGGCGCAGCGCGTAGATCATGAAGCGGTTGGTGGGGTGGATGACCTCATCGTGGCGCAGATCGAGGATGACGAGCTTGCCGCGCACCGCTGAGCGCGTGAGCAGCTGCTCCTCGGCGGCATCCTCGTGCTCGCGGTAGAGCGCGACGCGCTCGGCGACATCGGGCAGCTCGAGGATCTCCTCGACGCTCAGCTCCAGACAGGCGTCGATCAGCGCCATCATCAGCTGGTAGTTGGAGATGCGGAATTCCCGGAAGCGGCCGAGCCCCGTCCGCGGGTCCATGAGGAAGCTGAGCAGGATCCAGCCGGTTGGGTCCTTGATCTCGTCGAGGCTGAACAGGGCGCTGTCCGCCTTGTCGACGGCGTCCATGAGCTCCTCGCCGACGAGCTGGAAGCGCTCGGCGCCGCCGAAGTGCTCGTAGACGACCCGCGCGGCCGACAGGGCGCCCGGGATGATGATGTGATTGGTGGCCGTCTCCTCGAGGCGCAGCGTTTCGCTCTCGTGGTGGTCGAACGCGAGCCGCACGCCGGGGACGTAGGGAAGGTTCGTCGTGATGTCCCGGTCGGTGATCTCGATGAGCCCGTCCTGCATGTCCTTTGGGTGGACGAACTTGATCTCGTCGAGGATCCCGAGCTCTTTCAGGAGGGCGGCGCACACCAGCCCGTCGAAGTCGCTACGGGTAACGAGCCGACACTTCTCGGTCGTGTTTGTGGCCATGCGCGCTCTGCTCCTCTCGGTGGGGTCAGACAGAACGTCGGCAGCTCGGCGACGATCCTTGAAGCGATGCGCCGGTATCGCCCACCCGTCGCGCGAGGACGCCGAGCGGTCGGATACTTGACACCTCGGCTTGAGCAAATGCCCGCGTTCTGGACGCATTGGCTATGGACATCGGGGCCCGCTTCGTTCAGGCTGCGCGTCGTGAAGCTCATCGCCCGCGCGTTGCCGCTCGTACTCGTTGGTTGCCTGGTGCCGTGTGGCAGCGCCTCCGCCGTGGCGCCGGCGAAGGCCAGGCACCCCCGGCCGCCTGCGGCGAAGGGGCACATCGGCATCGGCAACGCCTGGGGTCCCGTCGTGGTGACCCCGTCGCACTCGCGCTGAGCGGGCCTCGCCGGCGGCGGGCGAGTGACCCGTCCACACCGGTGCCGAGGAGGAGGGTGGCACCGGCGCGAACGGATCGGGTTGCTGTCTCGAAGCGGCCGGCGGGCGGTGGGTGGGTGCGCGGTTGCCGGCTGCACTCCATGTCATCGGCAGGCGGCGCCGGTGATTGAGCCCGGCCGAACGGATGTCCAGCCCCCACGGTGGACGCAGCCTGGACGCCCCCGCCCCGGCGGATGGCCAAACGGATCATGGACAGCGAGCCCTCGCTGGGCCACCCTTCCCAGTGTGAGGACTCCCCGCACAGCTCTTCTCGCCACCGTCGTCGCGGTCAGCCTCATGCCTGCGAGCAGCGCGGTGGCGGCATCGAGCCAGCACTCGCGGCCCTACGCCCGCAATGCCCTTTCCAGCCAGGGACGCGCTGGTTTGGGGCACGCGTATGGGCCCGTCGAGGTGGGTCCGCAGCACCTCGCCGTCGATCGGGGTCCTTCGACGGGTTGAGGCATAGCGGTCCCGCGCGCGCTGGGGAGCGCGCGCCCGCGGCGGGCGTGCTCATTCAGGCGCCCGCCGGAGGGCGCCCTGCCCCGCGCCACCCGCGCCGTACGTGTGTGTGGACTAACCCGGGCGACAGCCTGGAGCGGTATGGTTGAGGGCACGAGTTGTCGGAGGGTGCCCCGGGGAGCGGGTGCTCTTCCTGCCCGTCCCCGTTGATCGGCGTATGAGCACCCGCGAACACTCCAGTCGCCGTCGGTACGTTGGCGATCGCCTGCGCCACCATGCGCTGCCCGAGCTGCGCACGCTCGTGAAGTTCGCCATCGTCGGCGGCTCGGGCTACATCGTCAACCTCATCTTCTTCGATCTCGCCTCGCACCTCGGGGCCCATTACCTCATCGCCGCGACGGTCGCGTTCCTCGCCGCGGTCGGCAACAACTTCCACTGGAACCGCCGCTGGACGTTCGCGGCCGTCGGCACGGAGGCGGTCCACCGCCAGGCTCGGCGCTTCCTAATCGTGAGCACGATCAGCTTCTTCTTCTCGCTCGGGCTGCTCGACGCGCTCGTCCAGGGCGCGGGCCTCAACACGTTGCTCGCGCAGGCGATCTCGATCGCGATCGCGATGCCGTTTGCGTTCGTCGCCAACCGTGTGTGGACGTTCGCCCAGCCCGGCGCGCTGCGCCGCCACGTCGCGGCGCATCGCGAGCGTCGCGCGACGCGCCGCGCCGAGGCCTTCGACTCCCGCGCCTGACCGCCGTCGACCGGCGCGACCCGCCGGTTGCGTGTGCAACAATCGACGAGATGGCGATCGACGTCAGCTGGTACACGGATCCCGCGTGTCCCTGGGCGTACAGCGCGAACCCGGCGTTCGCGGTCCTGCGTTGGCGCTACGGCGCGCAGCTGCGCTGGCGCCTGGTGGCGATCGGACTGTCGGAGACGACCGAGCGGTACGCCAGCTACGGCTTCACGCCGGCTCGATCGGCCCGGCATGCGCTGCGCTTTCGGCGCTACGGGATGCCCTTCGCGACCGAGCCTCGCTCGCGGCTGATCGCCAGCGCCCGGGGCTGTCGCACGATCGTCGCCACCCGGCTGCTCGCGCCGGAGCACGAGCTCGCCGTGTACCGCGCGCTCCAGTTCGCCTGGTTCAACACGACGCTGCTCCTCGACGAGGACGACGACATCGTCCAGGCGCTAGGAGCGGTCGACGGCCTCGATGCGGCGGCGATCGTCGCCGCCCTCGACGAGGAGAGCGTGAACGCGGCCTACGAGGCCGACCGCGACGACGCGTGCTCCGCCGCCGGCGGTCCGACCGAGTTCCAGGGCAAGGCCGCCAACAGCAATGGGCGCGTGCGCTTCACAGCGCCGTCGCTCGTGTTCGAGCGCGGGGATCGGCGCCTGGAGGCCGGCGGCTTCCAGCCCGTGGAAGCGTATGACGTATGCCTGGCGAATCTCGACGTCGGTCTCGAGCGCGAGCCGCCTCCCGAGGATCCCCTCGCGGCGCTGGAGCGCTTTCCGGAGGGCCTCGTCACCCAGGAGGTGGCGGCGATCATGACCCACGGCAACGAGGCACCGAATCGCGACGCGGCCGAGGAATCGCTCATCGAGCGTGCCGCCGACGGCGCCGTTCGCCGGGTTGCGCTCGGCGACGACGCGCTGTGGCTGGCCGTCGGGATCCCGGGTGCAGACGCTCCGTCGGCCGCCCGCGACGCGGTCCGCGTGGCCTGACGCGGAGCGACCGCCGCCGTGCGCCGCGCGGCGCACGGCGACGTCCGGGGAGCCGGTAGCCTCCCCGAGCCATGTCGATCACCGCCCACCTGCCGGACGGCAACGACCTGCAGCTCGAGGACGGCGCCACCGGCGCCGATGCCGCGGCCGCGATCGGACCCGGTCTGGCCCGCGCCGCGCTCGCAATCAAGGTCAGCCATCCCGAGGTGGGCGACAGCGGCGAGGTCCGCGACCTCTCCCGCCCGCTGCCCGATGGCGCGCACATCTCGATCCTCACCGAGAAGAGCGGGGAGGAGGCGCTCGCGCTCATCCGCCACGACGCGGCGCACGTGCTCGCCGCGGCGGTGATGGAGCTCTACCCGGGCGTGAAGATCTCGATCGGACCGGCGATCGAGAACGGTTTCTACTACGACTTCGAGTTCCCCGAGGGCGTCTCGCTCTCGGAGGCGGACTTCCCGGCGATCGAGGCGCGCATGCGCGAGCACGTCCGGGCGTCCGAGACGTTCGAGCGCGAGGACGTTCCGGTCGCCGTCGCGCGCGAGCGCTTCGTCGCGGAACGCCAGGACTACAAGGTCGAGCTGATCGACGATCTCATCACCGACACCGGGGTGACGAGCGTCTCGCTGTATACGAACGGCCCATTCACGGACCTCTGCCGTGGTCCGCACGCGCCGTCCACGAAGACCGTGAAGGCGTTCCGCCTGCAGTCGGTGGCCGGCGCCTACTGGCGGGGTGACTCCGAGCGCACGATGCTGACGCGCGTGTACGGAACGGCGTTCTTCTCCGAGAAGGACCTCGCCGCCTACGAGGAGCAGCTCGAGCAGGCCCGCGCGCGCGATCACCGCAAGCTCGGCCGCGAGCTCGAGCTGTTCTTCTTCTCCGACCTGTCGCCCGGGAGTCCGTTCTGGAAGCCCGCGGGCATCGCGATCTGGAACGCGCTCACCGACCTGTGGCGGACCGAGAACCGGGCCCGCGGGTACCGCGAGGTCAAGACGCCGATCCTCTACGACGTCGACCTGTTCAAGCAGTCCGGCCACTGGGACACCTACCGGGACCACATGTACTTCACCGACGTCGAGGACCGCCCGATGGGGCTGAAGCCGATGAACTGCCCGGCGCACATCCAGATCTATAAGGACGAGCGCCGCTCCTACCGCGACCTGCCGATCCGCTACTCCGAGGCCGGCCTCGTACATCGCCACGAGCCGAGCGGCACGCTGCATGGGCTCATGCGCGTGCGCCACATCACCCAGGACGATGCGCACATCTTCTGCACCGAGGAGCAGATCGAGCAGGAGGTCGTCCAGTGCCTGCGCTTCGGCTTCTTCCTGTACGACCTGTTCGGCTTCGAGCCCCGGCTGGAGCTTTCCACCCGCCCCGCGAAGCGGATCGGCAGCGACGAGATGTGGGACCGGGCCGAGGGGGCGCTCACCGCCGCGCTGGAGTCCGAGGGCCTGGCGTTCGAGATCAACCCGGGCGATGGCGCCTTCTACGGCCCGAAGATCGACCTCCACATGACCGACTCGATCGGGCGCTCCTGGCAGCTCGGCACGGTGCAGCTCGACTACAGCATGCCCGAGCGCTTCGCCCTCGAATACGCCGGCGCGGACAACGCCGAGCACCGGCCGGTGATGATCCATCGCGCGCTGATGGGCTCGTTCGAGCGCTTCATCGGCATTCTCATCGAGCACTACGCTGGCGAGTTCCCGGTCTGGCTGGCGCCCGTGCAGGCGATCGTCCTGCCGATCGCCGATCGTCACGTGGCCCACGCCGACGCGGTCGCCGCCCAGCTCGCCGAGGCCGGAGGCCGGGCCGAGGTCGACGATCGCGTCGAGTCGATCGGGCGTAAGATCCGCGACGCCGAGCTGCGCAAGATCCGCTACATGCTCGTCGTCGGCGACCGCGAGTCCGAGGAGGGCACGGTCGCCGTGCGCACGCACCACGGTGGCGATGAGGGAGCGGTCACGGTGGACGCGTTCGCCGAGCGCCTGGCGGCCGAGATCGCCGCGCGTGCAGCCTAGGTTCCGCCCGACGCGGTTCGAATGTGGCAATTCGGTCAAACGCTTGTCTGGCCACCGCCCGCCGCTATACTCGACGTGTTGACTGTCTCGCCGACCATCACGCGCTGCGCGTAACCACCGCTTGACGCGTCGCCACCACAGCTAGTGCCGGTTCCCCGTAGGTTCGACCGGCGCCCGCCCGAGCGGGACACGACGAGGATCAACGAGCGGATCCGCGTCCCCGAAGTACGCCTGATCGGCGAAGACGGCCAGCAGGTCGGCGTCCTGAAGACCGACGACGCGCTGCGCTATGCGCAGGAGCGCGATCTCGACCTCGTCGAGGTCGCCCCCGAGGCCCGCCCGCCGGTGTGCCGCGTCCTCGACTACTCCAAGTACAAGTACGAGCAGGCGCAGAAGCAGAAGGCGGCGCGCAAGCACCAGCAGCAGATCACGGTGCGCGAGATGAAGTTCCGCCCGAAGATCGCCCAGCACGACTACGACGTCAAGAAGGGTCGCGTCGAACGGTTCCTCAAGCAGAAGAACAAGGTCAAGATCACGATCATGTTCCGCGGGCGCGAGGTCACGCACCCCGAGCGCGGGCGCGCGATCCTCGAGCGCCTGGCCGAGGAGCTTGCCGAGGTCGCCGTCATCGAGCAGCACCCGGCGCAGGACGGGCGCAACATGACGATGATGCTCGGGCCGTCGAAGGCGGCGCTCGCCGGTCGCGCCGAGCACCACGACGAGGCCCACGAAGAGGCCCAGGATTCAGCCGCGGCAAGCGAGGGCTCAACCGACGGCGCGGCCACCGCCGAGGCGACCCCATCCGACGACACGACGGCGACCGAGGCGACCCCATCCGACGACGCGACGGCGACCGAGGCGACGACCTCCGACGACGCGGCAGTGACCGAGACGACCACCGCCACCGCGGCAGAGGCGTCGGGCGAGACGACCGGGTCCGTCCCTAGCGCGGACGGCGCGTCGCCGGCCAGCGCCGACGAGCCGGCGACGCCGGCGGCCGCCGAGGCCTAGAGCCGCCTGCGCTACGGGGTGAGCGCGCGCCCGTTGAGGCGCTCGAGCGCCCCGTGGCGCAGGAGCGCGTCGGCCGTCCGACCGTCGCGCGGGAACACGCTGACGACCAGTCGGGCGTGGATTTCGATGCTCGAGCGCCCGACCTCGACCGGCTCGGCGAGCCGCCCGCGAACGCGCTCGACAAAGGCGTGCACCGCGCGCTCGCTGTCGCCGAGCATCGCGAGCACGGTCGCGAACTCGTCGTCGCCGTTGCGCGCGACCATCTCGCCGTCACGGGCGGTCTGCACGAGGCGCTCGCCGAGCGCGTGCAGGACCTCGTCGGCGCCGTGGGCGCCGAGGCGGGCGCGCATCCCGTCGAAATCGTCGAGTGCGACCTGCACGAGCGCCGCGCCGAGACCCTGACGACGCGAGCGGTCGATCGCGTCGTCGAGCTCGAGATGCAGCAGGCTGCGGTTCGGCAGCCCGGTGGCCTCGTCGTGCAGCGTCGCGTGTGCGAGCTGCTCGCGTAGGCCGCGCCGCTCGGTGCAGTCGCTCACGACGACGACCACACCATCGGGATTGCCGTTCGCGTCGGGCAGCACGCGCGAGCTCACCGACACCCACCGCGGCACACCTTGCGGCCGGTGCACGCCCATGATGACGTCGCGGAAGCTCGCGCCGGTGGCCAACGTCTGCGCCGGCGGCTGCTCCTCGCCAGGCCACTCGGAGCCGTCCTCGTGCACGAGCGTGCGCAGCGCGTCGCGCACATGGCGTCCGGCGATCTTCTCGAGGCCGACGCCGAGCAGGCGCGCGGCGGCGTTGTTGGCGCGGCGGTAGCGCCCCTCCCCGTCGAAGACGATGACGCCCTCCGACATCATCTCGGCGGTGATCTCGGTCTCGTTGATCTGACCCTGCATGACGTCGAGCGCGCGGTCGCGCTCGAGCAGCCAGGCGGCGGTCTGGAGATGGGGGCCGAGCGCAGCGGCGACATCGCGCAGCGATTGCGCAGCCGCGCGCGCGCGCTCCGGCGGCGTGCTGAACGCATCCTGCTGCGGGGCGCTGACACTGAGCGTGCCGACGACGTCGTCGCCGTGGATGAGCGGGAGCACGAGCCACGAGCGCGGCTCGAGCCCGGACGCATCGTTGCCGAGAATGAGCTGGCGCTCGCTGACCGCCCGGCCCTCGACCGATCCCGCGATCGGCACATCCTCGACGAGCGGCTGGTCGGCGCCGATCTGCGCCCAGGACCGCAGGCGGAATCCCTCTACGAGCCGGATCGCGGCGTGGGGAGCGTGCGCCGCTTCGGCGGCCGCGACGCAGGCCTCCTCAAGGGCCTCCGCGAAATCCCCGCCCGCGGCGTCGATGCGCGCGCGTACCGCGGCTGCTCGGTCGACTTCGGGCTCGGCGGCGACCGGATCCTCGACGCGCGGCTCGACGCCGTGATCGAGCTCAGGGGCGTTCCTCACCCGCCGTAGATGGGGCGTCAGGCCCGATGTCCGCTTCATGGCGCTCTCATCGGCCGCCACGGTGCCTTTCATGACCGAGCGGCGGTCGGGGTGGACGCGCCTGCGGGCGCTGCGGCGGAGCTCGCGCGATCGGTCTGCCATAATCCTCGGCCGGCCATGCCCAAGATGAAGACCCATTCCGGCGCGAAGAAGCGCTTCAAGCTGACCGGCACCGGCAAGGTGCGCGCGCGGCACCCCTTCACGAGCCACATCCTCGAGAAGAAGTCGCCGAAGCGCAAGCGCACGCTCGGCGCGCCGGCGATCCTCTCGGCGCACGACCAGCCCCGCGTCAAGCGCCTCCTCGGCGCCCCGACCGCGAAGCGGGCCGGCAAGCCGTCGGCAGGGGGGTACGAGTCGTGACCCGCGTCAAGCGCTCGGTGCACGCCAAGAAGAAGCGCCGTGCGACCCTCGAACTGACGAAGGGCTTCCGCGGCGAGGCGCACTCCAACTACAAGCGGGCCAAGGAAGCGCTGATGAAGGCGGACGCGTACGCGTACCGCGACCGGCGCAACCGCAAGCGCGACTTCCGCCGGCTGTGGATCACGCGCATCAACGCCGCCGCCCGCCTGAACGGTCTCAGCTACTCGCAGTTCATCCACGGCGTCCAGGCGGCGGGCATCGAGCTCGATCGCAAGGTCCTCGCCGATATGGCCGTGCGCGACGCCGAGGCCTTCACGCAGGTCGCCGAGGCGGCGAAGGCCGCCCTCGCCTCCGCCTGAGACACCCGCATCTGACGCGCGTCTGATTTACTTCGACGCTCGATGATCGCCACGTCCCCCCAGCCGTTCGCCGCCGCGTCGCGTCGCGCCCGACGCCGATTTCGCCCTGCCGTCCGCGAGGCGTCGGCTGCCTGATCCTGCACGCCGATAGATCGTTTCTCGCGGGCGCCGCTCCACTCCGGACGGCGCCCTTTTTGTTGCCCGCACCACCGCCACCGTGACTCCCACCGCCATCACCTCCCCGCACAATCCCCAGCTCAAGGAGCTTCGTCGCCTGCAGCGCCGCCGCGACCGCGAGCGCCTCCAGCGCTTCGCCGTGGAGGGGGAGGACCTGGTCGCGGCCGCCGCGGCGGCCGGACGCTCGCCCGTCGCCGGCTACCGCCTCGCGGGCACCACGCTCGGCGGCGCCGCCTTCGCCGACGTCAGCGCGCCGGCGCTCGCCGCCGTCTCCACGCTCGGCTCGGGCAGCCGCGTTATCGGCGTCTACGAGCAGCGCTGGTCCGCCCCGTGCGGCCCGTTGTGCGTGTATCTGCACGGCGTGCACGACCCGGGCAACGTCGGGACCGTCCTGCGCAGCGCGGTCGCATTCGGCGCGTCGAGCGTCGCGCTCGGACCCGGCTGCGCCGACCCGCACGGACCGAAGGCGGTGCGCGCGAGCATGGGCGCCCTCTTCGCCGTGACGCTCGCGCGCGCCGCGAGCATCGAGGCGCTGCCGGGCGAGCGGATCGCCCTCGTCGCGCACGCCGGCGAGCGGCTCTCGGGCCCGCCGGAGGGACCGGTGACGCTGTGCGTCGGCGCCGAGCGGGACGGTCTGCCCGAGGAGGTCGTGGCCGCCTGCGACCGCGTCGCGCACATCCCGATCGCCGGCGAGTCGCTCAACGCGGCGATGGCGGCCACCGTCGCGCTCTACGAAATGACTAGGGTGCCTTCGCCATGACCGTCCTGGACCGCATCGCCGAGCTGCGCGCCGAGGCCGAGCAGGCGATCGTCCAGGCGACGGGCAGCGAGGCGCTCGAGGAGGCGCGGGTGCGCTACCTCGGCCGCCGCGCCGAGCTGCCCCAGCTGCTGCGCGGCGTCGCCGAGCTGCCCCCGGAGGAGCGCGGCGCCGTCGGCCGGGCCGCCAACGAGGCCCGCCAGGCCCTGGAGGCGCTGCTGGCCGACCGGGCCGCGGACCTCGATGCGCGCGAGCTCGACGAGCGCCTCATCGCCGACCGCGTCGACGTCACGCTGCCCGGCACGCCGCCGCAGCCGGTCGGCCGCCTGCACCTGCTCACCGCCACCCAGCGCGAGCTCGAGGACATCTTCCTCGGCCTCGGCTTCACCGTGCTCGAGGGCCGCGAGGTCGAGCTCGTGCACTACAACTTCGACGCGCTGAACCACAGCCCCAACCATCCGGCGCGGGCGCTCACCGACACGTTCTACGTGCGTCCAGCGGGCACGGTCGCGGACGAAGCGGCCGACATGCTGCGCGGCTACGCCTCCGACGTCGTGCTGCGCACGCACACCTCGCCGATGCAGGTGCGCGCGATGGAGGCGCACCCGCCGCCGCTGTACGTCGTCATCCCCGGGCGCGTCTACCGCCCCGACAGCGACGCCACCCACACGCCGCAGTTCCACCAGATCGAGGGCCTGGCCGTCGACGAGGACATCACGCTCGCCGACCTGAAGGGCACGCTGCTCGCCTTCGCCCGCGCCGTGTTCGGCGAGCAGCGCGAGGTGCGCCTGCGTCCGCACTTCTTCCCCTTCACCGAGCCGAGCGTCGAGGTCGACGTGTCCTGCTTTCACTGCTCCGGTGAGGGCTTCCTGCGCGACGGCGCGCGCTGCCCGCTCTGCAAGGGCGAGGGCTGGCTGGAGATCCTCGGCGCCGGCGAGGTCGACCCCAACGTCTACTCCTACGTCGACGACCCCGCCTACGACCCCGAGAGGGTGCAGGGCTTCGCCTGGGGCATGGGCGTCGAGCGCATCGCCATGCTCAAGCACGGCGTCCCCGACCTGCGCCTCTATTACGACAACGACCTGCGTTTCCTGGAGCAGTTCGGATGAGGGGTGCACGTCCTTTCCATGACATGTTCGAAGTAAGGACGTGCACCCCCTGCGCGGAGCCGCCCGCATGAGAGTCCCCCTCAACTGGCTGCGCGAGTACTGCAACCCACCCCTCGACGCCCGCGGGATCGAGGAGCGCCTGACGATGACCGGCACGAAGGTCGAGGCCATCCACCACCACGGCGTCGCGGCCGTCGGGCACTTCGTCGTCGGCCGCGTCACCAAGGCCGAACCCCATCCGGACGCCGATCGCCTGCGTGTCTGCCAGGTCGAGCTCGGCGACGGAGCGCCGGCCACGATCGTCTGCGGCGCCCCGAACGTCGCCGCCGGGCAGACGGTCGCCGTCGCCCGCCCCGGCGCGGTGATGCCCGACGGCACGAAACTGAAGGCGGCGAAGCTGCGCGGCATCGAATCGCAAGGCATGATCCTGGCCGAGGACGAGCTGGCGATCGGCGGCGACCACGCCGGCATCATCGTGCTCGACGAGGTCGTCCTCGACGCCGAGCTGGCCCCGGGCACGCCGCTGGCCGACGTGCTGCCGATCGCCACCGAGGTGCTCGAGCTCGAGATCACCCCCAACCGGCCCGACTGCCTCGCCGTCTACGCCGTCGCCCGCGAGCTGCACGCGGCGACCGGCGCGCCGCTCGCGTCGCCGCCCTGGCTCGAGGACCCGGGCAGCGATACCCCGTTCGGGGCACGTGGCGGCGACGTCGCCGGCGTCAAGATCGAGGTCGCCGACCCCGACCTCTGCCCGCGCTTCACCGCCCGCCTCTTCGAGGGCGTCACGATCGCCCCCTCGCCGCTGTGGCTGAAGGCGCGCCTGAGCGCCGCCGGGCAGCGCCCGATCAACAACGTCGTCGACATCACCAACTACGTGATGCTGCTCACCGGCCAGCCGCTGCACGCCTTCGACTTCGATCGCGTGGCCGGAGGGCACCTCGTCGTGCGCCGCGCCAACGCGGGCGAGCCGATCGAGACGCTCGACGGCCAGACGCGCACGCTCGACGCTCAGATGGTCCTCATCGAGGACGACGAGGGGCCGACGAGCATCGCCGGCGTTATGGGCGGCGCCCGCTCGGAGGTCGCGCCCGACACGACGCGCGTGCTCATGGAGGCGGCCACGTGGGACGGGCCGAACATCCACCGCACGTCGTGGACGCTCGCGCTGCGCAGCGAGGCGAGCGGCCGCTTCGAGAAGGGCCTTCAGCCCGAGCAGGCGATGTACGCCCAGGCCGTGGCCACGCGCCTGATGCTCGAGCTCACCGGCGCCCGCCTCGTCCCCGGGACGATCGACCTCGGCGGGCCGGGACCGGCCCCGCAGACGATCCGCCTGCGCGAGGATCGGGTGAAAGGCCTGCTGGGGGCGCCCATCGCCTCGCGAGCGCCAGGCCGAGATCCTCGCGTCGCTGGATTTCGCCACGAGTACGGCCGAGGACGGGCTCGACGTCACCGTGCCGGCCGCGCGCCGCGCCGACGTCACCCGTGAGGCCGACCTCATCGAGGAGGTCAGCCGCATCGACGGGCTCGAGCGCCTGCCGGCGACGCTGCCCAAGCGCCGCGACGCCTACGGCGTCCTCTCCCGCGAGCAGCGCCTGCGCCGCCGGGCCGCCGACGCCCTCGTCGGCCGCGGGCTGCACGAGGTCGTCGGCTGGACGTTCACGGCGCCGTCCCTGCTCGACCGACTCCGGCTGCCCCCCGAGGACAAGCGCCGCCGGGCCGTCGAGCTGCAGAACCCGATGTCCGGCGACCAGTCGCTGCTGCGCCCGACGCTGCTCGGCTCGCTGCTCGACATCGCGCGCCACAACGTCGCCCATGGCGCCGTCGACCTCGCCATGTTCGAGACAGGGACCGTCTTCGGTGCGCGCGACGCCGCGGATGCGGCCGTCCACGCGCAAGCGAGCCGCCGCGACGAACGCCTGCCCGACGAGCGCCGCGCGCTCGGCGTGCTCGCGAGCGGGCGGCTCGCGCCGCCGACCTGGGGCGCGCCCGCGCCGCCGCGCGCGGACTTCTTCGCGGTCAAGGGCATCCTCGAGGCGCTCGCCGCGGCGCTGCGGGTGCGCGTCGACGTGGTGGAGGCGACGCAGCCCTTCCTGCATCCGGCGCGCAGCGCGACCGTCCTCGCAGCGGAGGCGCCCATCGGCTGGGCTCGGCGAGCTGCACCCGCTCGTCGCGCGCGAGTGGGATCTCGACGGCGGGGCCGCGTTCGAGATCGATCTCGACGCGCTCATCGAGGCCGCCCCGCACGAGACGCGCTACGACGACCTGATCGGCTTCCCGGCACTGCGCGAGGACCTCGCCGTGGTGCTCGACGCCGAGGTTCCGGCGGCACGCGTGCTGTCGGTCGTGCGCGAGGCCGCCGGCAAGCTCCTCGACGACGCCCGCGTGTTCGACGTCTACAGCGGCCCGCAGGTGGGGGAGGGGCGCCGCTCGCTCGCCCTCGCGCTGTCGTTCCGCTCGCCCGAGCGCACGCTGACCGATGCCGACGTCGTGCCGCTGCGCGAGCGGATCGTCGCGGCCGTCTCGAGTGAGCTCGGGGGTGAGCTGCGTGCCTAGGGGTGGCGGAGCCGGCCACGCGGCCGGTGATCAGAATCCCGCCCGCCCCCCCGGCCGTGTCCGTGTCTTAGTCGCCGGGGCAAGCGGGTTCGCCGGCGCGCTCGCCGCCGACCTCATCTGGCGCCACCCCGAGTTCGAGCTGACCACGATCACCGCGCGCGCCGAGGCCGGTCAGCTGCTGTCCGATCTGTATCCGCGCTACCGCGTGCCGTTGGTACTGGAGGAGCTCGACCTCGACCGCCACGCCGATGTCGACGCGGCGATCGTGGCCTATCCGCACGCGGCCGCCGCGGCGGTCGTGCACGAGTTGCTCGAGCGCGGCGTGCGGGTCGTCGACCTGAGCGCCGACTACCGCCTCGCCGAGCTGCAGACCTATGAGGACTGGTACGGACCGCACCCGCACCCGCAGCACCTGCAGCACTCCGCCTACGGGCTCACCGAGCTGCATCGCGAGCGCATCGCCGATGCGCGGCTCGTGGCCAATCCCGGCTGCTACCCGACGGCGACGCTGCTGTCGCTCGCGCCGCTCGCGCGCGCCGGACTCATCGACGACGTGATCGTCGATGCCAAGCAGGGGGTGGCCGGTGCCGGGCGCACGCCAAGCCTCACGACGCACTTCTCCTTCGCGGGCGAGAACATCGCCCCCTACAAGGTGGCCGGGCATCGCCACACGCCGGAGATGGAGGAGCAGCTTGCGCTCCTCGGGACCGACGTGAAGCTCCAGTTCCAGCCCCACCTCGCGCCGTTCGACCAGGGCCAGCTGACGAGCGCCTACGTGACGCCCACGCGCCCCGTGATCGCCGACGAGCTCGCCGGGCTGTTCGCCGCCGCGTACGAGGATGAGCCGTTCGTCGAGCTCACGACGAGCCCGCCCGGCGTGCGCGACGTCCGCGAGACGAACATCTGCCGCATCCAGGCGGTCGCGGACACCCACACGGGCAAGGTGCTCGTGTTCGCGGCGATCGACAACCTCTGGAAGGGCACGTCCTCCCAGGCCGTGCAGAACCTCAACCTCATGTTCGGCCGGCCCGAGACGATGGGGCTGGCGTGAGCTTCTTCGACTCCCGCTGGGTCCCGCGCCCCGGGCACATCGTCGAGCTTGCGCCCGACGCAGGACTGCCCGGCGGCTTCCGCGCCGCCGGCGTCGCCTGCGGCATCAAGGACGACGGCGCGCTCGACCTCGGGCTGCTCGTGTGCGATGCCGCGGACGCGACGAGCGCCGCGCGCTTCTGCGACAGCGGCGTGCTCGCCGGGCCGGTGATCCTCTGCCAGGAGCGTTGCCGCCTCGACGCGCTGCGGGCGGTCGTGGCCAACTCGGGCAACGCGAACGCGGCCACCGGGCGGCGCGGCGTCGACGACGCGGCCAAGTCCCAGGGCGCCGGCGGCATCGTGGCGCGGGTCGACCCCGACCGGGTTGCCGTCGCCTCCACGGGCGTCATCGGCGTGGCCCTGCCCACCGACCGCATCGTCTCCGGGCTGCGCGCGGTCTCCGAGGGGCTGCGCGCCGACGGCGACGGCGACTTCGCCGAGGCGATCAAGACGACCGACGCGCTCGACAAGCGCGCTCATCTGGAGGTCACGCTGCCGAGCGGCACGGTGCGCCTGAGCGCCCAGTGCAAGGGCGCCGGGATGATCTCGCCGCGCTTCGCGACGATGCTGTGCTTCGTGCAAACCGATGCGGCGCTGTCGCCCGAGACCGCCGACCTGCTGCTCGGCGTGTGCGTCAAGCGCTCCTTCGACCGCGTGTCGGTGGACGGCCAGCTGTCGACGAACGACACGGCGATCCTGATGGCCAGCGGCACGAGCGGCGTGCGCATCGAGCCCGAGTCCGAGGACGAGGGCCGCTTCGGCGAGGCGCTCGACGCGCTGCTGCGCCAGCTGGCGCTCCTGCTCGTCCGCGATGGCGAGGGAGCCCGCCGAGTCGGCCGTATCGTCGTGCGGGGTGGCGACCTTCGGGGCGTGGAGGCGGTCGCTCGGGCCGTGGCCAACTCCCCCCTTGTCAAGACGGCGCTGTACGGCGGCGACCCGAACTGGGGCCGGATCGTGCAGGCGGTCGGGGCCGCGCTGCCGGGGACGGCGCCGCTGCCGCTCGACGTGCACATCGAGGGTGTGCAGGTGTGCGCGGCCGGCGGTGCGATCCCGTTCGACGCCGACGCGCTCGCCCAGGCCGTCGGTGGCTCCGAGGTCGAGTACGAGATCGGCCTGCCCGGTGAGGGGGCCGAGACCGAGGTCTTCTTCTCCGACCTCGGGCACGGCTACGTGACCATCAACGCGGAGTACACGACGTGAGAGACGTCGGCACGCTCCTCGAGGCGCTCCCCTACATCCGGGAGTTCCACGGTAAGACGGTGGTCATCAAGTACGGCGGCGCGGCGATGGAGGACGACGCGCTGCGCGAGGACTTCGCGCGCGACGTCGTGCTGCTCAAGTACGTCGGCCTGAACCCGATCGTCGTCCACGGCGGCGGCCCGGAGATCACCGCCTACATGGACCGCCTCGGCCTTCCGGTGCAGTTCGTCTCCGGCCTGCGCGTCTCGGACGCCGAGACCGTCGAGGTGGCCAAGATGGTCCTCGTCGGAAAGGTCAACAAGGAGATCGTCCTGCGCCTGAACCGCCACGGCCAGCCGGCGGTCGGCCTGTGCGGCGACGACGGCTCGCTGTTTCGCGTCTCGCGCCGCTCGGCGCCCGGGGGCGAGGACATCGGCTTCGTCGGGCGGATCGACCGCGTCGACACCGACGTGCTGCTGCACATCGCCAGCGATTACATCCCGGTCGTGGCGTCGGTCGGCGCCGACCGCGAGGGCAACTCCTACAACATCAACGCCGACGAGGCGGCCGGTGCGATCGCGCGCACGCTCGGGGCCTACAAGGTCGTCTTCCTCACCGACGTCGCCGGCTGGCTGGCCGACCCCGAGGACCCGACGAGCCTCATCACCCGGGCCGACGACGCGCAGGTGCGCACGGCGCTCGACGACCTGCAGGGCGGCATGCGCCCGAAGCTCGCGGCCGCCCTCGACGCCATCGCCGGCGGCGTCAACTCGGCCGTGATCGTCGACGGGCGCGTGCCCCATTCGCTGCTGCTCGAGCTGTTCACCGACGCCGGCGTGGGCACGATGATCACCGCCGCCTCGGGAACGCCGTGACCCTTTCGGCGCTTCAGGAGATCGAACGCGCGAGCGTGGCCTCGTCCTACCTGCGTCAGCCGGTGGAGTTCGTGCGCGGCGAGGGCACGCGGCTGTGGGACGACGAGGGCAACGAGTACCTCGACTTCCTGTGCGGGATCGGCGTCACGAACGTGGGGCACTGCCACCCGGCGGTCGTCGAGGCGGTCCGCGACCAGGTCGGACGGCTCATCCACGTCTCCAACCTCTTCTACAACGAGCCGGCGATGCGCCTGGCCGCGCGGCTGTCCGACCGCTCGCTCGGCGGCAAGGTGTACTTCTGCAACTCCGGGGCGGAGGCGATCGAGGCGGCGATCAAGCTCGTGCGCAAGGCGCGCGCGGGCGGCGACGTCGTCGTCGTGCACAACGCCTTTCATGGGCGCACCTACGGCGCGCTGTCGGCGACGCCGCAGGAGGCCAAGCAGGCGCCGTTCGCGCCGCTCGTTCCCGGCTTCCGGGCGGTCGAACCGACGCCCGAGGCGATCACCGCCGCCGTCGACGAGCGCACGGCGGCGGTGCTGCTGGAGCCGATCCAGGGTGAGAGCGGGGTGAACGTGCTCTCCGACGATCTGCTCGCCGCGGCGCGCGCGGCCTGCGACGCGCGGGGCGCGGCGCTCGTGTTCGACGAGATCCAGTGCGGGCTCGGTCGCACTGGCACGCTATGGGCCTACGAGCAGATCGGCGTGGTGCCCGACGCGATCACGAGTGCGAAAGCGCTCGGGGGCGGCCTGCCGATCGGAGCGCTCATCACCGGGCCGCGACTCGCCGACGTGTTCGCCCCGGGCGACCACGGCTCGACGTTCGCCGGAGGGCCGGTGATCGCCGCCGCCGCAAACGCCGCGCTTGACATCATCGACGATGCGGCGCTGCTCGAGCGCGTGCGCGAGCTCGGCGCGCGGCTGCACTCCGGGCTGGAGCGGCTGCCGCATGTCCTCAGCGTGCGCGGGCGCGGTCTGATGCTCGCCGCCGAGGTCGACGTGCCGGCGCCCGACGTCGTGCACCGCGCGCTGCTGCAGGAGCGCCTCGTCGTGAACGCGACCGGCCCGACGACCGTGCGGCTGCTGCCGCCGCTGACCGTCTCGGAGGCCGAGGTCGACGAGGCGCTCGTGCGCCTGGAGCGGGCGCTCGGGTGAGCGCGCGAGATAGGCTGCGGCGCCCGTGACCGAGGAGCACACCCGCGCGCACCTGCTCAAGACCGCCTCCTACGAGGCCGCGCCCGAGGACGTCCACCGCGTGCTGCTGCTCTATTCGGGCGGCCTGGATACGAGCGTGATGCTCAAGTGGATCCAGGACGAGTACGAGGCCGAGGTGGTCACGCTGACCGTCAACCTCGGTCAGCCCGGCGAGGACTACGCCGTCATCGAGGACAAGGCCCGTCGCCTCGGCGCCGTCGACTCGTTCATCGTCGACGCGCGCGCGGAGTTCGCCCGCGACTTCGTCGTTCCCGCCATCAAGGCGAACGGCATCTACGGGCTTGGGTACCCCTTGTTCACCGCGCTCGGGCGGCCGCTCATCGCCAAGCTCGCCGTCGAGTACGCGCGCCGCAGCGACTGCGACACGATCGCCCACGGGTGCACCGGCAAGGGCAACGACCAGGTGCGCATCGAGGCCACCGTGGCCACGCTCGCCCCCGAGCTGAAGATCATCGCCCCGGTGCGCGGCTGGCAGATGGGCCGCGACGAGGAGGTCGCCTACGCGCGCGAGCACGGCATCCCGGTGAAAGGCGGCTCGGAGGCCGCTCCCTACTCGATCGACGACAACCTCTGGGGGCGCTCCTCGGAGGGGCGCTGGATCGAGGACCTCGACCACGCGCCCGAGGACGACGTCTTCCAGCTCGTCACGCGGCCTGAGGAGGCGCCCGACGAGCCCGAGACCGTGAGGGTCGGCTTCGAGCGGGGCGTGCCGGTGTCGGTCGACGGCGAGCGCATGGAGATCGTTGCGCTGCTCGAGCGAGTGGCCGAGATGGGCGCTCGCCACGGCGTCGGCATCGTCGACCACATCGAGGACCGCATCGTCGGCCTGAAGGTGCGCGACATCTACGAGGTGCCCGCGGCGGCCATCATCCTGCCCGCCCACGCCGAGCTCGAGAAGCTCGTCGGCACCATCCACCAGAACCAGTTCAAGCCGGCGCTCGACCGCCAGTGGGCGTACCTGGTGTACGCGGGGCTGTGGTGGGAGCCGCTGCGTTCGGACCTTGACGCATACATGGACGCGGTCAACTCGCGGGTCACCGGCACGATCGGGGTGAAGCTGTTCAAGGGCCACGCCCGAGTCGTCACGCGCGAGTCGCCAAACGCGGTCTACGACCAGTCGCTCGCCTCGTTCGGCGCGTCGGGCGGGCTGTTCAGCCAGCAGGCCTCGCCGGGCTTCATCGAGCTGTGGTCGCTGCAGTCGCGCATGGCCTGGCGGTTGCGCCAGCGGGCGGCGGCCGGCGGCGACGACCAGTCGGGCTGAGGGGCGGCCGCCGGGGCGCGTTTGCACCGCTCGACGAGTAGCATCGGCCTCGTGCAGCACACTCGCTACAGCCTCATCGGACAGGTGGCCTGGAAGGGCCGTCGCGTCCTCTGGCGGGGGACGAAGGTGTACGTGCATCACCGCTACGGGGTGCGCATCCCGTCGCGCCGCACGGTAATCGTCGTCGCGGCGGGCACCACGGTGCTCGCCGGCGCCATCGCCATCAGCGTGCAGCGCGAGCATGGTTGATTCACGTATCGGTGCCCTTTGCGTACACGTCAACCTTCGACGTTCTCGCGTCCGGTGGGCAGCCTAGGCTGCCCGTCATGAGGAACGAGGATTTCAGACCGCCGGCCGGCCGGTTCCGGCGGACGGCGGATGTTCCGGGCGCGCGGTAGACGACGACCGATGGAGCCCGCGCCCGAGATCGAACGGGTCGAATGGCTGTCATCGTCTCCCGAGGCGGTGCTCGTGCGCGTCCACGCGCGCAGCATGCAGCCGCGCAGCCGTGACGAGGTTCGGCTGATCGTCGACGACGGGGGACGGCGCCGCCCGTTCGCGCCCGACGCTGGGCTGCAGGTGGACGAGCAGACCGGGGCGTGGGCGGCCTCGTTCACGATTCCGATCGAGTTGCGCCCACGGCTCGAGGGCAACCTCGCGCTCGAGGTCGGCGGGCTCGTGCTTGCGCTTCCGGGCGCGCTCGCCGGTCCAGAGGGGGGCGAGCCGGCGGTCGACGCCCAGGTGATCGACCGCGGCGTGCTCGCCGAGCGGCGCGCCCGGCGTGCCGAGCTGGCCGAGCAGACGCTGCTGCGCCGGGCCACCGAGGCCGAAGCGACCGTCGACACGCTGCAACGTCAACTGACGAATCTCGAGCAGCGCTTCACGGTCACCACGCAGGAGCTCGAGCGGCTTCGTCGTGCGGTCCGTGACGGCGAGGCCGAGCGCCGCCGCTTGCGCCAGCGCGAGTACGCCGAGCAGCAGCAGCGACTCGAGACCGAGGAGCGCGTGCGTGAGCTGAACGCGCAGATCTCCGGCGAGGGCGACGGCCTCCGGGCCAGCCTGCGCGAGACCGAACGCAAGGTGGAGCGCCTGTCCGCCGAGCTCGAGCGCGTGCAGCGCGCGCTCGCCGAGGCGCAGCACGCCGCCGCGGCCGACGAGGCAGGGCTGCGCCGGGCGCGCGACGAGCTCGCCGAGCGCGAGGCGTCGCTCGCCGAGCGCGAGGCGGCGGCCGGCGATCCCGCCGTGGGCGGCGGCGACCCACGCCAGCGCGTGTTCGTGCGCGTCGACTCGACCGAGGAACGCGTCCAGGAGCTCGGGGCCCAGCTGCGTTCGATCTCCGAGCATCTCGAGCGCCGCGAGGTCGCTCTCGAGCAGGCCGTCGCCGCGGAGCGCGAGGCGCGCGGCGCCCTCGCCACCGAGCGCGGCCGTCACGATGAGGAGCTCGCGGAGATGCAGCGACGCGTCGAGGACCTGCGCGGCGATCTGCTGACCGCGATCGCGCTTGTGCGCAACGAGCTTGCCGCTGAGCACGACGCGCGCCTGCGCGCCGAGAGCGAGCTCGAGGGCCAGCGCGCAACCGCGCAGCGGATCGGCGAGGAGCTCGAGGGCGAGCGCGCGAGCGCGCAGCGGATCGGCGAGGAGCTCGAGGGCGAGCGCGCGAGCGCGCAGCGGATCGGCGAGGAGCTCGAGGGCGAGCGCGCAACCGCGCAGCGCCTCGGCGAGGCGCTCGAGGGCGAGCGCGCGACGACGCAGCGGATCGGCGACGAGCTCGAGCAGCTGCGGGCCGGCGCAACCGCCAGCGTGCTGGCACCGGGCGAGCTACCGCTTGCGCACGCCACCGATGCCGCGACCGAGGCCGAGCTGCGTCGCCAGCGCGAGGAGATGGCCGAAGCGCTTGCCGCCGCCGTCGCGCGGCTGCGCGCTCGTGTGGCCGAGCTCGAGCAGGGCGAGCTCGGTGCGGGCTCGGCGTCCACCGCGATCCCGGCCGCACCGGCGCCCGGCGAGGCGCCCGCGCAGGCATCCGCCGCGGTGCCCTGGACGGTCGAGCCCCCGGCCGCCGAGGCCTCGCCGCCCGCTGTCGAACCGCTGTCGCCGACCGAGCCCATCGAGGTCGAGAGCGCGGATCCGTCGGCCAGCGAGGCAGCGGCCGAGGCACCAGCCGGGGCGGTCGAGCTGCCGCCCCGCCTGCAGGGCGTGCGTCCGAAGCCCACCGAGTGGCTGGCCAGTGCGCTGCGGCGCGCGGCCGTGCACCGCGACGCGCAGCTCGTCGGCGAGCTCATCGCCGAGCTGCTGCCCGCGCAGGGCCTCGTGGTCGGGAAGACGCGTACGTATGGCGTCACGATCGACGAGGTCGGCTGCTACCGCGTCGCGACCACCGGGATGGGTCCGGCCTCGGTCGCGCGCATCGATCCGCCGGCGGTGCGGGGGCTGGACTTCGAGATCCGCGGCTCGGTTGCGCAGGTCGGGGCGCTCGTGGCCGGCCGCGGGAGCTGGCGCCTGCGTGGCCTGCGCGCGACACCCGGTGCCGGGTCGAAGGCTCGGCGCATCGCGCGCGCGCGCCGCACGCCGCTCACGCTGCCCGAGCTCGCCGGCGCGAACGTCCGTGTGTGGCCCGGCCTACTGCTGCCCGTCCTCGCCGAGGCGGTCGACCCGAAGTGGACGGCGGGCGAGCGCTTCGTCGTCGCGTTCGCGATCAGCGGAGCGACGCCGACCGTGCTGTACGTCGGGGTCACCGACGGCGCACCGATCACCGTCAGCCCGCGCAGCCTCGATGCGCCGCCGGCCGCGACGCTGTACCTGAGCGAACGCGCGTGCTTGAACCTGCTCGCGCGGACGCCGCTGCCGGCGGGCGAGCGCGTGCTGTGCGCCGGCGACCTGGCGGTCGCCGAGCGGCTGGTCGGCTGGATGGACCGCGCGCAGGGTCAGACCGCGCCCGCGTCGTAGGCGCGGCGCTCGTCGATGCCGTCGCGTTCCAGGCTGGAAGGCGGTCCGGCGGCGGCCAGCTCGTGTCGCAACGTGCGGAATCGAGCGCCGGCCACATCCGGCTCGGCGCCTACCATCTCTGCTCCGTGAGTCCCGCTGCCTGCGCCCACCTGCACGTGCATTCCGAGTACTCGCTGCTCGACGGTGCGTGCCAGGTGGAGGCGCTCGCCGAGCGGGCCGCCGCCTTCGGGCAGCCCGCGCTCGGGCTGACCGATCACGGCGTGATGAACGGCGCCGTCGAGCTGCAGAAGGCGTGCAGGAAGCACGGGGTCAAGCCGATCATCGGCTGCGAGATCTACCTCGTCGACGACCACGCGGCGCCGCCGAGCGGCCGGGTCGAGCGCAACCATCTGACGCTGCTGGCCGCCAACGACGTCGGCTACCGCAACCTCGTTCGGCTCTCCTCGGCCGGGTTCCTCGAGGGCCTGCAGCGCGGCAAGCCGTCCGTCGACCTCGGTCAGCTGGAGCAGCACGCGGAGGGCGTCATCGCGCTCACCGGTTGTCTCGCGTCGCGCTTCTGCCAGCGCCTGCTGCACGACCGGCCGGCCGAGGCCCGCGCGCACGCCGACGACCTGCTGCGCGTGTACGGCGCCGACAACGTCTACTTCGAGGTGCAGAAGAACGGGCTGGACGCCCAGGAGAAATGCAACGAGGGGATCGTGCGGATCGCCCGCGAGGTGGGAGGCCGGCTCGTCGGGACGGGCGACGTGCACTACTTGCGCCGCGAGGACTACGACCACCACACGGCCCTGCTGTGCGTGCAGACGAAGAGCACGCTCGCCGCGCCGAAGATGACCTTCGAGACGAACGAGTTCTATCTGCGCGACAGCGAGGAGATGGCGCGGGCGTTCGCACAGTGGCCCGAGGCGATCGCCTCGACGCTCGAGATCGCCGAGCGCTGCAACGTCCAGATCGAGCTCGGCAACCAGCTCATCCCGAGTTACCCGACGCCGGACGGCATGCCCGAGCGCGAGTACCTGCGTGCGCGGGTGCACGAGGGGTTGCGGCTGCGCTACGGGGACCCGCCGCCGGCCGAGGCGGTCGCGCGCATGGAGATGGAGCTCGACGTCATCGACCGCATGGGCTTCAACGCCTACTTCCTCATCGTCTGGGACTTCGTCAAGTTCGCCAAGGAGAACGGGGTCGCCGTCGGACCCGGGCGCGGCTCGGCCGCCGGGTCGATCGTCGCCTACTGCCTGTCCATCACCGATGTCGACCCGCTCACCTACGACCTCCTGTTCGAGCGCTTCCTCAACCCCGAGCGGGTGTCGATGCCGGACATCGACATCGACTTCTCGGTGCGCGGGCGCGAGCGCGTCATGCGCTACGTCGTCGAGAAGTACGGCCGCGAGTCGGTCGCGCAGATCGTGACGTTCGGCAAGATGTTTCCCCGCGCCGCCACCCGCGACGCGGCGCGGGTGCTCGGCTTCGACTACGGCGCCGGCGATCGCCTGGCCAAGCTCATCCCCGATCCGCAACAGGGCCGGCCGCCCTCGTTCGCCGACTGCCTCGCGCCCGGAGAGGCGCTGCGCAAGGCCTACGACGAGGACGGCGAGGCCCGCCAGATCATCGACGTGGCCAAGGGCCTCGAGGGGATCGTGCGCAATTCCTCGATTCACGCCGCGGCCGTCGTGATCGCCGACCGCCCCCTCACCGACATCGTGCCGCTGCAGCTCGCCGACGCCGGGACCGACGAGAACGGCGACCGCGTGCACCGCACGGTCACGCAGTTCTCGATGAAGCCGATCGAGGAGATCGGCCTGCTGAAGATGGACTTCCTCGGGCTGCGCAACCTCGACGTCATCGAGGACGCGCTCGACATCATCGAGCGCTCGACCGGCGCCCGTCCGGACATGACGACGCTCCCGCTCGACGACGAGCGAACGTACGAGATGCTCGCCCGCGGCGACTCGATCGGCGTGTTCCAGTTCGAGTCCGAGGGCATGCGCGAGGCCCTGCGCAAGGTGCGCCCGACCGAGTTCAACGACCTCGTGGCGCTCAACGCGCTGTACCGGCCGGGAGCGATGGACCAGATCCCCGTGTACGCCCGTGGCAAGCGCAGCCCTGAGAACATCAACTACGCCGACGAGCGCCTGCACCAGATCCTCGAGTCCTCGATGGGCGTGATCCTCTACCAGGAGCAGGCGATGCAGATCTCCAAGGAGCTCGCCGGCTTCTCCGGGGCCAAGGCCGACGACCTGCGCAAGGCCATCGGCAAGAAGAACCGAGAGGCGATGGCCGCCCTGAAGCCCGAGTTCGTCGAGGGCTGCCGCAGGTCGGGTACGAGCGAGGCGGTGATCGAGTTCCTGTGGACGACGAACGAGCGCAGCGCCGATTACAGCTTCAACAAGTGCGCCGATGGATCGACCAGGGTGCGCCTTCCGGATGGACGTCGGATCCGGCTGAGTGAGGCCTACCGGCTGCAGCCGCGCGAACTGATGTCTATGTGGCCGGATGGAACGATCCGGCCACACCGCGTTGCGCGCATCGTCAAGACAGGCCGCAAGCCGCTGTTCCAACTGAGGACAGCCGGGGGCCGCCAGATCAAGGTCACGGCTGAACATCGCCTGCTCACGACAGAGGGTTACATGGCGGTGCAAGACATGTCCGTCGGCACTGAGCTCATGACGGTGCCGGTCTACACGGATGCCGATAGGCGGGCTCGATCCGAACGCATGCGGCGTCTGGCGCATGGGCCCGCGCGCAAGGCCCAGGATCGTCGAGCCGCAGCGCGAATGCGCGCCTGGCAGGCTGGTCGTTCAGCCGAGGAAAAGGCGGCGCACCTGCGGCGCGTCCACGAGATGTATCCCGACCTGACCAAGCCTGCCGTGGCTGCCATGCATGCCCGCATCGCGGAGTTGGGAGCCACGGACCCCGCGTGGGTGCGCCAACACACCGAGGCGAGCCTCGCTTCCGTTCGTGCCACGTACGACATCGGCCCTGGCTTTGGCCGCTCGATCGCGTCCAACGGGATGTGGTGCGCCTCCAACCACGAGCGAAACATGTGCGAATGGCTGATCGACCAGGGCGTCGACTTCGAGATGCACAAAGTCCTCCCGACAGGCCGCATGTGCGACTTCTACCTTGCCGGCATCTACTGGGAGATGGACGGCATGGACCGAGTCGATGCGTACTTCGCCGAGAAGTACGGCGATCTCCCGTACGTGGTCGTGACTCCGGAGGACTACAAGGAGAAGGTCGCTCTTCACGTCGACGTCGAGCACGCCGCGAACGGCGACCCCGTCGTGAGCATCACCCCCTGCGGTATGGGATCCACGTTCGATGTCGAGATGGAGCGAGGCGGGCCGCTCAACTTTGTCGCCAACAACATCGTCTCCCATAACTCGCACGCAGCGTGTTACGCCCTCATCGCGTACAGGACGGCCTGGCTGAAGGCCAACTACACCGCGGAGTACATGGCCGCGCTCATCTCCTCGGTGATGTCGACGAAGGACAAGGTCCCGTTCTTCGTCGCCCGTTGCGAGGAGATGGGCATCGAGATCCTCCCACCCGACGTCAACCTCTCCGACCACGAGTTCACCGTCGTTGAGGGCAACATCCGCTTCGGCCTCGACGCGGTCAAGGGCGTCGGCTACCAGGCCGTGGAGGCGATCAAGGCGGCCCGGGACGAGGCCGGCAACTTCGAGTCGCTGTGGGACTTCTGCGAGCGCGTGGACAACCGCTCGGTCAACAAGAAGGCGATCGAGGCGCTCATCAAGTGCGGCGCCTTCGGCTCCACCGGGGCGACGCGCAAGGGCATGCTCGCGGTGCTCGAGCGGGCACAGGGCGCCGGGCAGAAGGCCCAGCAGGACGCCGAGATCGGCCAGGGATCGATCTTCGACATGCTGAGCGAGCCTGGCAACGGCGCCACCCCCAGTGCCGGCGCCGGGCTGCTCAAGCCGAGCCACCCGCCGATCCCCGCCGAGGAGTTCGACCAGGCCGAGATGCTCGCCGCCGAGAAGGAGTCGATCGGCCTGTTCATCTCGGCGCACCCACTCAAGCCGCTCCGGGAGGCCCTCCGTGCGACCGTCGACTGCTCGCTGTCGGACCTGGCCGAGCGCAAGGACAAGGACTGGGTTACCGTCGGCGGGATCATCACCGAGGCGAAGAAGATCCGCACGCGCAACGGCGACCCGATGATGTTCGCCACCCTCGACGACCTCGAGGGCGCGGTCGAGATCCTCGTCTTCGGCAAGGCGCTGGCGGAGTACGAGGGCGCACTCGGGGTCGATCAGGTCGTGCTCGTGCGCGGCCGCGTCGACCACAAGGAGGCCGGCAAGACGTGCGTCGTGGTGCAGACGGTCGACCCTTTCGCGCCCACCGAGGAGGAGATCGACAAGGCCCGTGAGGCGGCCGAGCAGGCGGCCGCCGAGGTCGTGCCGGCGCTCATGCGGCTGCGCCTCGACGCCGCCCGCCTGCCGTCGACCGTCATCGAAGACCTCAAGGATGCGCTGGAGAAGTTCCCCGGGCCGGCCGAGGTCGTGCTCGAGATGGCCACAAGCGCCGGCGCGCGCTGCCTGCGCCTCGGCCCGGCCTACCGGGTCGCGCCGACGCCGACGCTGCGGGCGGAGCTCGAGCAGATCCTCGGGCCTACGGTGCACGCGCTCGGGTGAGTCTTGCCGGGGTTGGCGGTGGCGCCGTGCCGCGCTCCCGAACCCCAAAAACAAAGGGGTTCGGGAGCGCTGCCCGACCCCACCCGAGTCACGAGAACCCCGAGCCCGCCGCTCGTCGGCCCTCGTGAGAGGCCTACTGGCGGGCGCGAGGCCTCGTGGCGCGCGCTGCCGTCGTGCGCTTCGTCCCGGTCGGCTTGGCCTTGGTCTTGCTCTTGCGCTCGGCGAGGCCGCGCTCTCGCAGTTCCATGACGTGTGCGACCTCCTCGCGCGTCGGGCCGCTGTGGTTCTCCCCGGGAGTCTCCAGCACACAGGGGAGCTTCTCGAAACGTGGCTCGGAGACGAACACCGCGCAGCCCTTCTCGCCCATCTCCCCGGTGCCGATGTTCGCATGGCGGTCGCGGTTGGAACCGAGCGGCGTCTGCGAGTCGTTGAGGTGCAGCGACCCGATCCGGCCGTGGCCGGCGGCGGCCACGCACTCGTCGATCGTCTGCGTCAGCGCGTCGGCGGTGCGGATCTCGTAGCCGGAGGCAAGCAGATGACAGGAGTCCAGGCAGATACCGAGGCGCTTCGGCCCATCGGCAGCCTCCAGCAGTGCTCCGAGCTCCTCGAAGGACCGCCCGAGCGTCCCGCCCGCGCCGGCCGTGTTCTCGAGATGCAAGGGACAGCGGTCGGTCTCGGCCATCGCCGCGGCGATCACCTTCCCGGCCCGTTTGATCGCCGGAGCGACCGGCCCCGTCTTGGCCGATCCAGGGTGCAGCACGACGGCGTCGGCGCCGATCCCGTCGCCGACCCGCAGCGACTGGATGAGCGAGGCGAGCGACTTCTTGCGGATCTCGGCGTCCTCGCTCGCGCAATTGAGCAGGTAGACGGCGTGAATCAGCACGCCGTCGATCTCGCTCGCCGCCCGCGCCTCGCGGAACGCCGCGAAGTCCTCCTCGCCGTAGGCAGTCGGGCGCCACATGCGAGGAGACTGGTTGAAGATCTGGATCGCGCGGCAGCCGAGCGCCGTGCCGCGCTCGATCGCCTTCGGCAACCCACCCGCCGGCGACACGTGGGCGCCGATTAGCATGGGCGCCCTGACCCCGATGCCCGATACCCGATGACCGACATGCGCGTTCGCTTCGCTCCCTCGCCGACGGGGGCGTTGCACATCGGCGGCGCCCGCACGGCCTTGTTCAACTGGCTGCTCGCTCGCCACTACGGCGGGACGCTCGTGCTGCGCATCGAAGATACCGACCGTGAGCGCTCGACGCCCGAGAACGTCGATCAGATCCTCGACGCGCTGCGCTGGCTGGCGCTCGACTACGACGAGGGCCCGATCTTCCAGAGCGAGCGCGCCGAGCGCCACCACGAGGCGCTGCAACAGCTGCTCGAGGCGGGCAATGCGTACTTCTCCAACGCCACCGCCGACGACGTCAAGGCCTATAAGGCCCAGCACGGCGCCGGTCGCGGCTTCCGCGGCGAGCCCGAGGACTCCGGTGCCGTGCGCCTGCGCGTACCGGAAGGCGAGACGCTTGTCGACGACGCCATCGCCGGCGAGGTCCTGTTCGAGAACGCCGTCTACGACGACCCGGTCATCGGCCGGGCCGACGGCTCGGTGCTCTACAACTTCGCCGTCGCCATCGACGACCTCGACGCCGGCATCACGCACGTCGTGCGCGGCAACGACCACCTGTCGAACACGCCGAAGCAGCTGTGGGTGCTTCAGGCCCTCGGCGCCACGCCGCCCGTGTACGGTCACATGCCGCTCATCCACGGACCGGACGGTAAGAAGCTCTCCAAGCGCCACGGGGCCGCCTCGGTTCAGGAGCTGCGCGAGTCCGGCTACCTGCCGGAGGCGGTTCGCAACTACCTCGCGCTGCTCGGCTGGGGCAGCGACGACGACGCCACGAAGCTCTCCACCGACGAGCTCGTGAAACGCTTCACCCTCGAGCGCGTCAGCCGTAACCCGGCCCGCTTCGACGAGACGAAGCTGCGCTGGCTCAACGGGCTGTACATGCGCGATCTCGACGATGCCGGGCTCGCGCGGCGCCTCGAGGCGTTCACCGGCCGCGAGGGCCTGCTTGGCGCGGCGCGCATCAGCCACGAGAAGATCCAGACGCTCGCCGACTTCTGGCCGCTCGCCGGGTTCATCTTCGATGGCCCGGCGGATGACCCGGCCGCGCGCGAACGATGGCTCGGCGGAGATGGCGCGGCGATCCTCGCCGATGCGCGCGAGGCGCTGGCCGGGGTCGAGCCGTTCGACGAGGAGCACATCGAGGCCGCGCTGCGGGCGATCGTCGAGGTTCGCGGGGTCAAGCCGCGCGACGTGTACCAGCCGCTGCGCGTCGCGCTGGCGGGCACGACGGTGTCACCGGGCATCTTCGAGACCGTCGCGCTGCTCGGCCGCGAGCAGACGCTCGCTCGCATCGACGCAGCGCTCGCGTAGGCCGTTCGGCGGTCCCGGCCGGCGGCTGCACCTCGGACGACCATAACGGCGCCGGATTGGTCGCAGACGTGCACATAGCCGAATTGGCCTCAACCATACGTCCACCCTTGCCGATACCCGGGCTAGAGATCGCCGCTGCGGTCGATTGAGGAATCATCTATGTCAAACGCAGCGTCATCTTCCAGTCGAGTGTCCATCCCTGAACAACAGACATCCGCCCCCGCGCAGTCGTCGGGGCGTCATCAGAACGAGGGCCACGGCCGGCGCCTCACCGCCGCATTCGAGGCGCTCGAGGCCTTCCCGGCGCTCGCGGAATCGCGCAACCGGGTCCTCTCCCTCGTCGCGCAGGAGCACGTCTCCGCCGGCGAGATCGTGGCTGCGGTCGAGTCCGACGTCGCGCTCATCATCGCGGTGCTGCGCGTGGCCAACCGCGTCAGCGGCAAGTACCGAGGCCGCGTCGAGACGGTCGTGCAGGCCGTCGAGCTGCTCTCCCCCCAGGCGGTGCATGCGCTCGCGGCCCGTGCCCGGACCTTTGACTTCTTCGAACGCTCGAGCGTGTGGGATGCGGCGCCCGAGCGCTTCCGTCTGCACGGCCTCGCCACCCAGCACGCGGCCGACCGCGTCGCCACCGAGGTCGGTTACGAGCACCGCGATCGCCTGATGGTCACGAGCCTGCTCCACGACGTCGGCAAGCTCGTCCTCATGCATGCCTACCCCGGCTATCCCGGCCAGGTGCATCAGGGCGCCCGCACCCCCGAAGATCGCCTCCATCGCGAGCGCCGTGAGCTTGGCGTCGACCATGCCCTCGTCGGCGGCGTCCTCGCCCGCCGCTGGGGCCTGCCCGACGCCGTGGCCTCGGTGATCGAGCGCCACCACGCCGACGACGTCAGCGGGGAGGCCGCGTTCGTGCGCCTCGCCGACATGCTCGCCCACTACGAGCAGGGCTCGTCCGTGGCCCCGAGCGAGCTGCTGAAGGTCGCTCGCAGCATCGGCATCGGCCCGGCCGAGCTGCGCCGAGTCATGTACGAGCTGCCGAACCCGACGAACGTGCGCCAGCGCCACGTCGACCCGTGCCCGCTCTCATCGCGCGAGCTCGGCGTGCTCCAGCGCCTGGCCGAGGGCAAGGTCTACAAGCAGATCGCCCACGAGCTGACACTCTCCACGAGCACGGTGCGCACGCACCTGCACAACATCTACGGCAAGCTCGGCGCCGTCGACCGCGCCCAGGCCGTCCTCATCGCCACCGAGCGCGGCTGGCTGTAGGCCACACAGGGGCGCCGCGGCCATCGCCGCTCGCCCCGTCGGCGACCCCGCGGTCGCGTAGGATCGTCGGGGTCCGATGATCTCGATCACCACGAAGTCGCCCTACGCGATCCTCGCGCTCACCGAGCTCGGCCGGGCCACCGGCGCCGCGCCGGTCCCGATCGGCGAGCTCGCCCGCCGGCGCGACGTTCCCGTGCAGTTCCTCGAGCAGCTGTTCGCCGTCCTGCGCCGCGCGGGCATCCTCACCTCCCAGCGCGGTGTGAAGGGCGGCTACCGCTTCGCCCGCGATCCGTCGAGCGTCACCGTCCTGCAGGTCGTGGAGCTGCTCGACGGGCCGCTCGGACGCGACGCCCAGGGGGTGTTCGCCGACGCTGCCGAGGCGGCCCGCCAGGTGCTCGAGCGCACGACGATCGCCGACGTCATCGAGCGCGAGGCGCGCGAGGCCGGATCGGCGATGTACTACATCTGATGCGGATCGCTTGGGCCATCCCCTGCAAGTTCCTCGAGGTGCACGACGGGCTCGGCACGATGGTCGGCGCGGGCGCCAACCACTATGCGGTGGCCGAGTTCCCCACGACGCTGAGCGTGTGGGTCGGGGTGCAGGTGCAGGGCCATCGCAGCGAGGTCGGCGTCGACCACTCGCTCGTGCTGCAGCCGCTCGGCCCCGACATGGAGCCGTGCGCCCCGCCGCTCGACATGCGCTTTCGCTTTCCCGAGGAGCGCACGCCCAACGAGCCCGCCGGCTGGGAGGTGGGGGCGCTCATCCCAACGCTCATCCAGTTCGTGGCCGAGGAGGAGGGCACGTACACGATGCAGTTGAGCGTCGACGACAAGTCGACGACGATCCCGCTCTACGTCCGCGGCGGCGACCCGCGGAGTTAGCGGCGGATCGCCGTCAGGAACCCGCCGCCGAGCTGACCGCCGGCGTCACGGCCGTAGGCGTCCGCGACGCGACCCATGTCGTGCGCGTAGACCTCCCAGCCGTGCTCCGGCAGCCATTCGGCCGCGTCGTAGCCGAGCCCGCCCTTCCACAGCGCGCTGAAGTGCTCGGGGCCGAACCGCGCCGTCGCCTGCTCGAGCATGGCGGCGTCGGCGAAGTTCGCGCGCTCGCAGGCCAGCTGACTGCCGCGGGCCGACAACTCGCCGATCGTCGTCAGCAGGCTCGTGGCCTCCTCGGCGTCGAGGTAGATGAGCAGGCCCTCGGCGAGCCACGCCGTCGGCACCGACGGGCGAAACCCGGATTGCACGAGCGCTCCCGGCCAGTCCTCGCGCAGGTCGATCCCGAGCGTCGCCCGCCCGCAGCGTGCCCGCGCGGCGCCGGCGGCGAGCACCGACTCCTTGAACTCGATCACGTCGGGCAGGTCGATCTCGAACAGCCGCACGCCGGCCGGCCAGTCCAGCCGGAACGCGCGAGCGTCCAGTCCGGCCGCGAGCAGGACGACCTGCCGGCAGCCGATCCGGCAGGCGTCGAGCAGCTGGTCGTCGAAGAAGGCGGTCCGGACGGCCACCTGCAGCGACAGCGCCGCCTTGGCGTCCTCGGGGGTCGCGGTCGCGCTCGTCCCACCGGCCGTCGCGAGAGCCTCGACGAAGGCCTCGGCGTACGGGTCGTCGAACAGCCGGTCCGGCCGCTCGCTCTCGCGGGCCCGCTCGATCGTCACCTCGAGCGCGGTCCGGCCGAGGCTTGAGAGGGGCGCCGGCAATCGCAAATGCATTCCTCCTGTTCGGGTCCACCTCATGCGCGGGCGGTCCCGCGGGCGCCGCGGTGGCGCGTGGCGCGGCCTCACGTTAGCGTCCCCGGTATGGAGGACGGACGCAATCAGTACCTTGATGCAGCGGTGACCGACGCCTTGCGCTCGATCTCCCACACGCTGACGCGACGGCTCGAGGTCCCGCTCGGGGAGAAGGACTCGCTCGCGGTCGCGGCCGCCCTGCGCAGCGCGGCCGGTGCCGGCGTGCGCCTCGGCGTCGGTGAGATGTCCGCGTCGCTCATCGAGAGCGGGCACGACGTGCGCGTCGAGCTCGTGCTCGACGACGTCGACGCGTGGGCGGCGCGCTACGGCGCCGACGAGCCCGAACGCTGAGCGCCCGCGTGCGCCTGGTGGCGCAGCGCGAGCGCGCGGGCGGGGACGTTCGTGATGATCCCCGCGACGCGCGGGTCGCGCACGAGCTCTGAGATGCGGTCGCTGCGGTCGACCGTCCAGACGAGCGCCGGCAGTCCGGCGGCGGCGGCGCGCGCGAGCGTGCCGAGGCGGATGAGGGCGTGGTGCGGCGCGACATAGTCGGCCCCGCACGCCTCGGCGCGGGCGACCGGGCGCAGCTCCGACAGACGCGTGCGCAGGCCGTGCGGGGCCCGGTCGACACCGAGCAGCAGGCCGGTGCGCAGCGACGGCTCGAGCTCCTTCACGCGGGCCACGACGGGGTCCAGGAACGAGGTGACGATGACCTCGCTGGCCGCGAAACGCTCGCCTATGAGACAGAGGACGCGCTCGACGTAGCCGTCCTCCTTGAGCTCAACATCGATCCGCACACGCCCTGCGGCGAGCTCCAGGACCTCGCTCAGCAGCGGTGGCCGTCGCCGCCGGCGCGCGATGTCGGCGCGCGTCAGCTGCCCGACGGCGATGCCGCCGACGCGCGCGTCGTGAAAGACGATCAGCTCGTCGTCGCGGGTGCGCCGCACGTCGAACTCGATCAGGTCGGCGCCCTGCACGACCGCCTTCTCGAACGCGTCCAGGCTGTTTCCGGCCGCGTGTGCGGACGCACCGCGATGAGCGATGATCAAAGGGTGTTGCGCCGGATGGGCTGGTAGAGCGGCGGGCACCACGCGGACCATACGACGAGCGACCGACGGTCCGGCCTCACCCGCGCTCGACGCTCGTTCGAGTGGCCTTGGCAATGCCGGTGGCGGCGCTTGGCGGCCACGCGCACTATTGTCGGCGGGCCATGGGGCGAATTCCGATCAACATTGCCGAGCTCGTGGGCGACACGCCGATGGTGGCGCTCACCGGGCTGCTCGGCGAGGCCGCCGTCGCGGCGGAAGTCGGGCTGTTCGGCAAGCTCGAGGCCGCCAACCCCGGCGGCAGCGTCAAGGATCGCATCGGCGTGGCGATGATCGCTGCGGCCGAGGCCGAGGGCCGGATCGAGCCGGGCCGGACCACGATCGTGGAGGCGACGAGCGGTAACACGGGCATCGCGCTCGCCTTCGTGTGCGCGGCGAAGGGGTACGAGCTCGTGCTCACCCTCCCGCAGGGTATGAGCCGCGAGCGCGAGAGCCTCCTGCGCCTGTACGGCGCCCGCGTCGAGATCACCGAGTCGATGGGCGGGATGGGCGAGGCGGTCGCCGCCGCCCGCGAGCTCGCCCGCGAGGCCGACGTGTTCCTACCCGACCAGTTCTCCAACCCCGCCAACCCCGACGTGCACCGGCGCACGACCGGTCCCGAGCTGCTCGCGGCGCTGGATGGCTCGATCGACGTGCTGGTCGCCGGCGTCGGCACCGGCGGCACGATCACCGGCACCGGGGAGTTCCTGCGCGAGCACAATCCGCAGCTGCGGGTGATCGCCGTCGAGCCGGCCACGTCGGCCGTGCTGTCCGGCGGCCCGCCCGGTCCGCATCGCATCCAGGGCATCGGCGCCGGCTTCGTCCCGCCGGTGCTCAACCGCGAGCTGATCGACGAGGTGGTCCCCGTCACCGACGACGACGCGATCACCACCGCCTGGCGCTGCGCCCGTGAGCTCGGCGTGCTCGCGGGCATCTCCTGCGGCGCCGCGGTATGGGCGGCGCTCCAGCTGGCGGCCCGCCCGGAGGCCGCGGGTCAGCGGATCGCCGTGATCCTCCCCGACTCCGGCGAGCGTTACGTGTCGCAGCCCTTCTTCGCGCCGTAGGAGACCCTGGGGGCCGCTACGCTCTGTGCATGCTCGGCCTTGTCACGCTGAGTCGGGTCGCCACGGAGATTCGCCGCGACGTCGCCGCCGCGCGTGATCGTGACCCGGCCGCCCGCGGCGTCGGGCCGACCGAGATCCTGCTCAACTGGCCCGGGATCCACGCCCTGCTCGCCCACCGGGTGGCCCACGCGCTGCACGATGCGGGGCTGCCGGTGCTCCCGCGCTCGATCGCGATGGTCGCCCGCACCGTCACGGGCATCGAGATCCATCCGGCCGCGGTGATCGGCGAGGGCCTGTTCATCGATCACGGGTCCGGCGTGGTCGTCGGCGAGACGGCCGAGATCGGCCACGATGTGACCCTCTACCAGGGCGTCACGCTCGGCGGCACCGGCTTCGCCAGCGGCAAGCGCCATCCCACCGTCGAGGACAACGTGACGATCGGGTCCGGCGCGAAGCTGCTCGGACCGATCCGGGTCGGACACGGCGCGAAGATCGGCGCCAACAGCGTGGTCATCAACGACGTGCCTCCGAACTCGACGGTCGTCGGCAACCCCGGGCATCCGGTACGCATCGACGGGCGCCGGCCCGAGGGTCCGGACGCCGACTGGATCCACCTGCCCGACCCGATCGCCGAGGCGATCCAGGGCCTGGCCAGTCGGATCGGCGCGCTCGAGCGCGCCGTGGCCGAGCTGTCCGGCGGCGAGCCCGAGCCGAGCGCCGACGTTCGCCCACTGCGCCCGGTGACGGGCCGCAATCCCGCCGGCGGTTAGTAGTAGACCGTCGTAGTGCGGTGGCGCGGACGGGCCTTATAGGCCGGGTCCTGGCCGCGGTTCCACAGCCACGAGTCGAGCTCGCGCGGGGACGCGCCGGTGCGCTGCGCGATGAGCTCGCAGGCGTGGACGGCGCAGCCGCGGATCTCGCGCTCGGCCGGGCCCATGCGCAGGCGCTGCTCGGAGTCGATGTGGGCGGCGAGGCGCTCCGCGTAGACGAGCACGCCGTCGCAGCGCAACACGTGGGGGACGAGGTTGTCGGCGAAGATCGGCAGCGTGTCGAGGTCGTCGAAGCGGGCCACGCCGGCGAGCGCCAGGTCGTGCGCCGCGATGAGCGCTCGCTTGTAGAACCCGACGTCGTTGAACATCGTCATCTCGGTGGCGAGCAGCCTGGCCAGCCGCGCGGCCGATCCGCCCGCGGCGTGCACGACGTCGAGCGCCGAGCGTTGGCCGAGGAAGGTGCCGAGCGAGCGCAGCCCCTGCGCGTACAGCGACATCAGCTCGAGGTCGGGCGGCTGTCCGAGGACGGCGGCCACGGTCTCGGCGTCCAGCGAGCGCAGCTCGCGGGCGCTCCACGGCCCGGCGGCGCGGAAGCGGTCGGTGAGCGCCCACGCGATCGTGAAGTAGCCCGACGCCGAGCGCCCGGCCAACTCGCGCTTGCGCAGCAGCGGAAACCAGCCCGAGCCGAAGTTGATCGCGTCGAGCGTGAGCAGGTACATGGCGACGTCCTCGGGCGAGCCCTCGAGGTAGTGGCACTCGGGGTCGAGGCTCGGCGCCGGTCCGGGCTCGACGGCCGCCACCGCGTCGAGGTCGATGCGCACCCAGCGCGCCGTGGCCGCGATCTCCGCGCCGTTGCGGCGCACCTCATCGCAGATGGACACGCCGGGAGTATCGCGCGGGCTGCGCCCGCCGTGCCCGGGTCTATCCTCAATTGATCGTGAGCGAGCTTGGCACCGAGTCCGAATACGCACTGGAGATCCCGGCTCCGCCGGGCCAGGATCCGCCGGAACTGCAGGAGCGCCTCGACCATCTGCTCGAGGGGCTCAACGAGCCCCAGCGCGAGGCCGTCACCCATGGCGAGGGCCCGATGCTGATCCTCGCCGGGGCCGGCAGCGGTAAGACTCGCGTCCTCACGCATCGCGTCGCCTACCTCATCTTCACCGGCGCCGCCCAGCCCGGCGAGATCCTCGCCATCACGTTCACCAACAAGGCGGCGCAGGAGATGCGGGAGCGCATCGAGCTGCTGCTCGGCCGGCGCACCCGCGGGATGTGGCTGCTCACCTTCCATGCGGCGTGCGCGCGGATGCTGCGCGCCGACGGCGCGCGG
Source organism: uncultured Solirubrobacterales bacterium (assembly GCA_963819075.1). Taxonomy (GTDB): domain Bacteria; phylum Actinomycetota; class Thermoleophilia; order Solirubrobacterales; family Solirubrobacteraceae; genus CAVQBJ01. The sequence continues at coordinate 460,729 of CAWFUP010000003.1, read as the reverse complement.
CTCGGCTATACGCGACAGTTCACGATCTACGACCAGGCCGATGCGCGGCGGCTGACCAAGCGCTGCCTCGACGAGCTCGGGATCGATGTCAAGCGTTTCACCCCGACGGCGGTGCACGGGCAGATCTCCGACGCGAAGAATCGCCTGCGCGACGCCGAGGCCTACCGCCAGCTCGTCGGCTCCTACTTCGAGCAGACGGTCGCCGACGTCTACGAGTGCTACGAGCGCGAGCTGCACCGCGCCAACGCGATGGACTTCGACGACCTGCTGTTTCGCGCGGTCAACCTGCTCGAGCTTTTCCCGGAGGTGCGGGAGCGCTACGCGGCCGCCTTCCGTCACGTGCTCGTCGACGAGTACCAGGACACCAACTACGCGCAGTACCGCTGGCTGCAGCTGCTCGTCGGGGGCGGGCGCGAGGCGCCCGAGCGCGGCGAGCGCGTGCACATCCCCGGCCATCGCAACCTGGCCGTCGTCGGCGACGACTCGCAGTCGATCTACGGCTGGCGCGGCGCCGACATCCACAACATCCTCGACTTCCAGGACGACTTCCCCGACGCGCGCGTCGTCAAGCTCGAGCAGAACTACCGCTCGACGCAGACGATCCTGTCGGCGGCCAACGCCGTGATCGCGCACAACCGCGGCGGCATCGCCAAGACGCTGTGGTCGGAGCTCGGCGACGGCGACCCGATCCGCATCCGCGAGATCGAGGACGAGCACGCCGAGGCGCGCTTCGTCGTCGGCGAGATCGAGCGGCTCGTCGACGAGGGGTGCTCGCGCTCGGACATCGCCGTCTTCTACCGCACGAACGCGATGTCGCGGGTCATCGAGGACACGCTCGTCCGCCGAGAGATCGCCTACCAGGTGATCGGGGGCACGAAGTTCTACGAGCGCGCAGAGATCAAGGACGCGACCGCCTACCTGACGCTGCTCGCCAACCCGCGCGACGTGGTCAGCTTCACGCGCGTGGTCAACTCGCCGCGCCGGGGGATCGGGCAGACCTCGCTCTCGCGCGTCATCGCCCACGCCACGAGCGTTGACGTGCCGGTGTGGGACGCCGCCGCCGCTCCCGACGCCGTCCCGGGCCTCGGCGCCGCGGCCGTGAAGGCGCTGAGCCGCTTCATGGACACGATGGTCTCGCTGCGCGCGCGCGCCGAGGAGCGCGTCCCGATCGGCGACCTGCTCGAGGCGCTCCTCTCACAGACCGGCTACGTCGAGGCGCTGGAGGCCGAGCGCACGATCGAGGCGCAGGGGCGCATCGAGAACCTCGAGGAGCTCGTCGGCGTGGCCCGCGAGTTCGACGCCGCCTCCGAGCCCGGCGAGGACACGCTCGACGTCTTCCTGCAACAGATCGCGCTCGTGGCCGACGCCGACACTCGGCGTGACGAGGAGCACATGGTCACGCTCATGACGCTGCACAACGCGAAGGGCCTGGAGTATCCGATCGTGTTCACCATCGGCTGTGAGGACGGCGTGTTCCCGCACTCGCGGGCCCTCGACGAGGGCGGGCTCGAGGAGGAGCGCCGCCTCTTCTACGTCGGCGTGACGCGCGCGATGAACGACCTCTGCCTCAGCTACGCGCGCCGCCGCGCCGTGTTCGGCTCGCAGACCTACGGTCTGCGCAGTCGCTTCCTCGACGAGATTCCGGCGAACCTCACCGATCGCGAGGACGAGCCTGTGCTGCGCCACGGCGCCGGCGGCCTGGCGGCCGGGGCCACGTCCGGCCGCTCGTCGGCGGGCGGCCAGCCCGGGGGCTGGGCCGCCGCACGCACCGATCACCCCGCGGTCGCCTTCCGTCTCGGCGAGGACGTCGTGCACGCCGCGTTCGGCGACGGCGTCGTGACCGGCGTGGAGCCCGGCGGCATCATCGTCGTGCGCTTCGCGGCCGACGGGTCCGAGCGCAAGCTGATGGCCGACTTCGCGCCGGTCACGCGGCGTTAGGCGGACGTCCGAGACCGCCGGTGGCTCACGACGGAGCCGCCCCGCGCGTCCGTAACATGCGGCGCGATGGCGGCGACGATCATCGACGGTAAGGCGGTGGCGGCGCGCGTCCGCGCCGACGTCGCCGCGGACGTCGCCGCGTTCACCGCCGAGCACGGCTACCCACCGGGCCTGGCGACGATCCTCGTCGGCGACGACCCCGCGTCGGCGGTCTATGTCGGCGGCAAGCAGCGCACGTCGGCCGAGCTCGGGATGGTCGCTATGTCCGAGACGCTGCCGGCTACGGCGAGTCGCGACGACGTCGCCGCCGTGATCGAGCGCCTGAACGCCGACCCGCGTGTGCACGGCATCCTGCTGCAGCTGCCGCTGCCGGGCGGGCTGAGCGAGACCGAGCTCACCGGGCTCATCGACCCGTCCAAGGACGTCGACGGCCTGACGCCGGTCAGCGCCGGGCTGCTGGCCCTCGGGCGCCCCGGCCTGCGTCCGTGCACCCCGACCGGGGTCATGGAGCTGCTCGCGAGCGTGGACGCGGCGCTCGAAGGGGCCGAGGCGGTCGTCATCGGTCGATCGAACCTGTTCGGCAAGCCGATGGCCCAACTGCTGCTGGCCGCCAACGCGACGGTCACGATCTGCCACTCGCGCACCGCCGATCTCGCCGGCGTCTGCTCGCGAGCCGACGTCCTCATCGCCGCCGTCGGGCGCCCGCGACTCGTGACGACCGACTTCGTCAAGCCCGGCGCGATCGTCATCGACGTTGGCATCAATCGCCTGGAGTCCGGGCTCGTCGGCGACGTCGACTTCGATCCCGTGAGCGAGGTGGCGAGCGCGATCACGCCGGTCCCCGGTGGGGTCGGTCCGATGACGATCGCGATGTTGCTGCGTAACACGCTGCAGGCCGCGCGGGCACGGGGCTGACGCGCATGGCAGACCGACTACGCTTCCGCGCAGGAGCCCGTCATGAAGCTGTCTCGTCTGCGCAGCGGTGAGCTGCTCGCCGCGGTGGCGGCGATCGCGCTCGCCGTCCTCACGTTCCGGCCGTGGTTCCAGGGCCCGGCGGGGAACCTCACGGCCTGGGACGAGTTCGGCGTCGTCGACGTGCTCATCGTGGCCACCGTCCTCGCCGCGTTGACGCTCGCCATCGTCACCGTGACCGAACGCACGACGGCTCTGCCCGTCGCGGCCGCCGTCTGGACGACGCTGCTCGCGTTCGTGACGACGATCGCAATCCTCGTGTGGCTGCTCGTCCTGCCGGGCGACGCCACCGGGCACTGCCCGGCCGGGTGGCTGGCGCTCGTGGCGTCCGCCGCCGTCCTCGTCGGCGCCTGGCTGTCGATGCGCGACGAGCGCACCGATCGCTATCGGCCCGACGACACCACGCCGCTGCCGGCGCCGCCCGCGTGAGCCGCGCGACGGCCGCGTAGAATCGCCGCCGTGATCACCCGCGACAACGTCCTGCACGTGGCCCGGCTCGCGCGTCTGGAGCTCGACGAGAACGAGGTCCAGCGCATGACCGCCGACCTCGCCCGCGTGCTCGACCACATCGACATGATCAGTCAGCTCGACCTGGAGGGCGTGGCGCCGACGTCGCACGTCGTCGAGGTCGAGAACGCGCTGCGCGAGGACGTCCCGGTTCCGTGCCTCCCGCGCGAGGTCGTGCTCGCCGCTGCCCCCGAGGTCGTCGACGACGGCTTCGCGGTCCCGAGCCCGCAGGCTGGCGGGGGCGAGGCGTGAGCGATCTCCTCGAGCTGAGCGCGGCGGAGGCGAGCCGGCGCGTCGCCGCGGGCGAGCTGTCGGCCCGCGAGCTGTTCGCCGCCTACCGTGAGCGCGCCGCCGCCGACGAGCTCAACGCGTTCGTGTGGGTCGCCGACGACGACAGCGCCGGCGACGCTGCCGCTGCCCCGCTCGGCGGCGTGCCGCTCGCGGTCAAGGACCTGTTCTGCACCGAGGGCGTCCCGAGCCAGGCCGGCTCGCGGATCCTCGAGGACTACCGCCCGCCCTACACGGCCTCCGTCGTGCGGCGCCTGGCCGACGCAGGCGCCCCGCTGCTCGGCAAGACCAACCAGGACGAGTTCGCGATGGGCTCCTCCAACGAGAACTCGGCCTACGGCCCGGTGCTCAACCCGTGGGAGCGCTCGCGCGTGCCCGGCGGCTCCTCGGGTGGCAGCGCCGCGGCCGTCGCCGGCGGGCTGGCGCCGTGGGCGCTGGGCACCGACACCGGCGGCTCGATCCGTCAGCCGGCGGCGCTCTGCGGCATCGTCGGGCTGAAGCCGACGTACGGCGCCGTGTCGCGCTACGGCATGATCGCGTTCGCGTCGTCGCTCGACCAGGCCGGTCCCCTGGCCCGCGATGTCACCGACGCGGCCCTGTTGCTGCGTCACATGGTCGGCGAGCGCGACCCGATGGACTCGACGTCGTTGACGTTTCCCGAGACGATCGAACTGCCGAGCGCGACGCGCCTCGACGGCGTGCGGCTCGGCGTGCCCGAGGAGCTCTCCGGCGAGGGCATCGAGCCGAGCGTGCTCGCGGCCTTTCAGGAGACATTGCACGTGGCCGAGCGGCTCGGCGCGACGGTGAGCACCTGCCGGCTGCCCCACGCGCCGCACGCGTTGTCGGCCTACTACATCCTCGCCCCCGCGGAGTGCTCCTCCAACCTCGCGCGCTTCGACGGTGTTCGCTACGGACTGCGCAGCGGCGGTGACGCGGGGCTCATCGACATGTACACGCGCACGCGCCACGACGGTTTCGGGCCGGAGGTCAAGCGCCGCGTGATGCTCGGCACCTACGCGCTGTCGAGCGGTTACTACGACGCCTTCTATGGACGCGCGCAGCGCGTGAGGACGAAGATCGCCGAGGACTTCGCGCGCGCTTTCTCGGAGTTCGACTTCGTGGTCACGCCAACGAGTCCGACCGTGGCCTTTGAGCTCGGCGCCAAGACGAGCGATCCGCTCGCGATGTACCTCAACGATTTCTGCACCGTGCCGATGTCGCTCGCCGGGATCCCGGCGATCTCGATCCCCAACGGCCTCGGACGTCCCGCCGACGCCCCCGATGGCCCGGGCCTGCCGGTCGGCTTCCAGATCGCCGGCCCCGCCTTCAGTGAGGGGCGCATCCTGCGGTGCGCTCACGCGCTCGAGGGCGAGATCGGCTTCGACGGGAGCCCCGCTCGCGCATGACCGACTACGAGCCCGTCATCGGCCTGGAGATCCACGTTCAGCTCGCGACCCGCACGAAGATGTTCTGCGGCTGCGACCTGTCCTTCGGAGAGCCGCCGAACACGCGCACCTGCCCGGTGTGCCTCGGCCTCCCGGGTTCGCTGCCGGTCGTCAACGCCGGCGCGATCCACTTCGGCCTGATGATCGGCATGGCCGTCGAGTCCGAGCTCGCATCGCGCTCGATCTTCCACCGCAAGAACTACTTCTATCCCGACCTGCCGAAGGGCTACCAGATCTCCCAGTACGACGAGCCGCTGTGCCGGGGCGGGCACCTCGGCGACGTTCGCATCCACCGGGTGCATCTCGAGGAGGACGCGGCCAAGCTCATCCACGCCGGCGCGAGCGGGCGCATCCACGGCTCCGAGCGCAGCGTGGTGGACTTCAACCGCGGCGGCACGCCGCTCGTGGAGATCGTCACCGAGCCCGACGTGCACTCGGCCGAGCAGGCGCGCGAGTGGCTGACGCTGCTGCGCACTACGCTGCGCGAGCTCGGGGTGTCCGATGTCGACATGAGTCAGGGTTCGCTGCGCTGCGACGCGAACGTCTCGATCCGCCCCGTGGGCAGCACCGAGCTCGGCACCAAGACCGAGCTGAAGAACATGAACTCGTTCCGCTTCCTCGAGCAGGGCATCCGTGCCGAGATCGAGCGACAGACACGCCTGCTCGAATCCGGGGAGGAGGTCGAACAGGAAACGCTGCACTTCGATCCGGCGAGCGGCGCGATCACCTCGCTGCGCTCCAAGGAGGAGGCGCACGACTACCGCTACTTCCCGGAGCCCGATCTCGTGCCGATCGCGATCACCGAGCCGATGCTCGCGGCGGTGCGGGCGGCGATGCCCGAGCTTCCCGCCGCGCGCGCGGTGCGCTACGAGTCGGCCCTCGGACTGACGCCCGAGAGTGCGGAGGCGCTCGCCTTCCGCGGTGACCTCGCCGCCTATTTCGAGACGGCGCTCGAGGCCGCCGGGGCGGCGAACGGCGAGGGTCCCGGGGCGCGGGCGATCGCGCAGTGGGTGAGCGCCGAGCTTGCGCCGCGACTCGGCGACCTCGCGCCGGCCGACTCGAAGGTCACGCCGGCCGCGCTGGCCGCGCTCGTCGCCATGGTCTCCCGGCGCGAGGTGAACATGCCGAGCGCGCGCACCGTCCTCGAGCGCCTGCTCGCCGAGGGCGGGGATCCCGCCGCCATCGTGACCGCCGAAGGCCTGACCACCGTCGACGCTGCCGACGAGCTCTCGCCGATCGTCGCCGCCGCGATCGCGGCCAATGCCGACGCCGCGGAGAAGATTCGGGCCGGCAAGCTGGAGGCGATCGGCCCGATCGTCGGGCAGGTCATGCGCGAGACCCGAGGTCGCGCCGACGGCGGCGAGGTGCGCCGCCTGGTGCTCGAGCAGCTCGGCGCCTGACCCGCGACCCTCGTCGCCGATCCGGCGCAGGCGTACCATTGAGCGACGGGCGACGCCCGCGTGGCGCCGCCGAGTCATTCGTCACGAGGAGGGAGCGTTGTCCCGTCTCATTCGCATGGATCAGAGTGGCCATACGACCCTCGCGGAGTGGAGCATCGCCGATCCGGACACCGTCGAGGAGGCCGTGCAGGCGTTCCGCGAGGAGCTCGACCGCGGCTACTTCGCGGTGATCACCGACGGCGAGGGTCACGCCGAGCAGGTCCGTGAGCTGCCGCTCGACGCCGAGCTCGTCATTCTGCGCCTGCCGATCGCGGGCGGCTGACCGCGTGAGCGCGATCGGGTACCCGGACGCCGCCGCAGCGCCCGCCTCGCCGCTGCCCGAGCTCGCGACGGTGCATTGGCGCCGGCGCGTCGACGAACACGCGCTTGCCCGGTCGGGGGCGCTGTGGACGGCGACGACGGTTGCGTACACGGTGCCGTTCATCCTCGCCGCCGGCGTCCTGATGGCGCTCCAACCGCTCGCCTTCGCAGTCGCGTTCGCCTCGCTCGCCCACGCGTGCGTGATCCCCGCGCTCTACGCCCAGCGAGGGGCGAACGTCGTGCGGCCGAAGGCGTGGCAGACCGCCGTCGACGACCGCTCCGGCGAGGCCGAGCGAGTGGCCGTCGGCCTGCTCGGTGATCTCGTCGGGCACCAGGCCCGCGAGCTGTTCGCGACCTCGGGGCTCGTCGTCGAGCGGGGGCGGCTCGGCGTGTGGCTCGTTGGCCCGGCGGGTGCGCTGCTCGTGCGCGGACGGCGCGTGTTCTGCTACTGCGTGAAGGTCGATCCGCGCGGGGGCGGCGAGGAGCGGCGCGCGCGGCGCCTGCCGCAGTCCGATCGCGTCGCACACCTGCTTCTCGCCCTGCGCTCGGACGAGTCGGGATTCGCGACCGTCGCCAATCTCGCGTTCGCTGGTGCGGAGTGGCGTGTGCGCCGTCGCCTGCCGCCCGCAATGCGCGACGCGCTCGCGGCCGCGCGGGCCGCCGCCTGAGCGGGCTCGTGATCCGGTCCGGGGCGGTCGGCCACCCGTTACAGGTCGATGCGGCGCATTCTGGACCGCGGTCCATACGGCGCCCGGCGAGCAGCGACGAACATGCTGGATGTGAGCGACCGTCATGTTCCACCGGAGCGAGCCGAGCCGGGTCGTTACGTGCTCTTGCCCGAGGACCCGGCGGCAGCGTCCGACATCGCCGACCCGCGGCGTCCGCGAGTCCGGCGCTACCGGCTCGCCCGCCTTGGTGGGGACGCCGACGGCCGGGGTGCGCAGCGTCGGCCGGCGAACGACTTCGCCTACCTGCGTCGCCCGCACGATTGAGGCGTGTCGGCGCTTTCCCCAATCGGGCGCCGGGAGCGACTACTCTACGAGTATGAGTACGCCTCCTCCCTCGAAGTCCTCGTCGCCCTCGTGGGGCCAGCGCGCGATCGCGGTGCTCGTCCTGATCGTGGCCGCATGGGTCCTGCTTCACTTCCTCATCCACATCGCGGCGGCGATCGCCGGTGTGGTTGTGATCGTGGTGGCGATCGTCGCGCTCGTGTGGGCGCTGCGCGTCGTCCTGTAGCGGCCGCTCGATGGCCTACGTCGTCATCGCGGTCTGCTTCGGTCTGGCCGGGGGGATCGTCGGTCGCACGAAGGGGAGCTCGTTCGTGCTCTGGTTCCTCATCGCCGGGGCGATCCCATTCTTCGGCCTACTGGCCGCGATCTTCTACCGCTATGACTCCGACGAGTTGCGCCGCCAATGCCCGCGCTGCGGCCGCGTGACGAAGATCTACGACGCGATCTGCACATCCTGCGGGCAGGAGCTCGAATTTCCCGACGTCGCCATCGCGCCCGATGCGCGGTCGCGGCAGGTCGCCGGACGTCCCTGAGGAGTGCCGGGCGCCGCCGTTCAGGCGCAATCGCCGCAGCGTCCCCAGACCACGAGCTGCGCATGGTCGGGGGAGAAGCCGGCGCGCCGCGCTGACTCAATCGCTCCGTCGGGGGGCGGCCCGTCGTCGAGATCGAATACGGCACCGCAGGTGCGGCAGATCGCGTGGCCGTGGGGCGCCGTGCGCGAGTCGTAGAGCACCGGCCCGGCGCCCGTGCTGACGCGCTGCGCAAGGCCGAGCTGCTCGAACAGCTCGAGCGTGGCGTAGACGGTCGGCAGCGACGTGCCTGGCAGATGCTCGCTCACCGCGGCGTGCATCTCCTCGGCGCTGATGTGCTGGTCGCGGGCCGCCAGTACGCGGTAGATGACGATCCGCTGAGGGGTCACCCGCAGCCCGCGGTGGCGCAGCTCGGTACTCAGCTCGGTCTCTGACGTGGACACGCTCACACAACCATTGTAGCGAAAGTTAGGGCATCCTTATTACAAATCACTTGCTACAGTGGCAAGCCATGGTGACCGCGGGGGAACAGGCCGAGCGCGCGCAGGGCGACGCGACGGAGCCTGAGCCGCTGGTCGGCGGCGACACCTTCATCGACCGGCTCGTGCACCGTGCCGGGTTCGCCGACGAGCGCGACTTCGTGCTCCGCGTCGTGCAGCCGGCGCTCGTCGGCCTCATCGACGGGACGGTGTCGTCGCTCGCCCCGATCTTTGCAGCGGCGATCGCGTCCAACTCTCACACGGCCTTTCTGGTCGGGCTCTCGACGGCGCTCGGCGCCGGCGTGAGCATGGGGTGGTCGGAGGCGCTCTCGGACACCGGCGAGCAGACCGGCCGCGGATCCGCGGTCGTGCGTGGGGCGATCACCGGCGGCATGACGGCGCTCGGAGGGCTGTTTCACACGCTCCCCTTCCTCATTCCGAACGTGCACAAGGCGCTCATCGTCGCCGGCTGCGTCGTAGCCGTCGAGCTGTTCGTGATCGCCTGGATTCGCAACCGCTTCCTCGACGTGTCGCTGCGTTCCTCGCTGCTCGTCGTCACCGTCGGCGGGGCGATCGTCCTCGCCATCGGCGTCGGCATCGGCAGCTCGTAGCGGTCTGCGCCGGGCTCGGTCTCCGGGCGGCGGTGACGCATGTGCCTGGCGGGTCGCGCTGCATGGCCGCCACGTCACCGGTGTGTCGGGAGTGTGCCGAGGGTGGGTCGGGCGGTGGCCGTGGCCCGGGGGTGTGCCCCCGTGGCCCCGCTCTGCGGGCGCAATCGAGCACGCCCCTGTTCGGGGGCGGCCGTGGGCCGGGGTGTGCTCCCGTAGCCCCGCTCTGCGGGCGCAATCGAGCACGCCGGCCGTGGGCCGGGGTGTGCTCCCGTAGCCCCGCTCTGCGGGCGCAATCGAGCACGCCCCTGTTCGGGGGCGGCCGTGGGCCGGGGTGTGCTCCCGTAGCCCCGCTCTGCGGGCGCAATCGAGCACGCCCCTGTTCGGGGGCGGCCGTGGGCCGGGGTGTGCTCCCGTAGCCCCGCTCTGCGGGCGCAATCGAGCACACCCCGCGGCCGACCGTGACGCGCCGGTGACGGACACGCCCCCCAGGTGACGCGGCGTGTCTGCCGCGTCACGGTACTGGCGCCCGAACGTGACAAGCCACCCCGGCTCGCGGCGGCGACCGTCACGACCGCCCAAGTGGCCCGCTTGCCTGCGGAAAACCCGCTGGTACACTGGCGATTCTGACGCCGCTCGGGGTGGGCGGGCCGATATCCCCGCAGCGGCCTCGTCGTCTCTACCTGCGAGTGATGGAAAGGAGGTCGGTGCGATGCGCGCGGTCGATGCCGTGATGGAATGCCTGAAGGCGGAGGGTGTCGACGTCGTATTCGGGTTGCCCGGCGGCGCCAACCTCCCCACCTACGACGCGTTCGTCGACGCCGGCATCCGCCACATCCTCGTGCGCCACGAGGCGGGCGGCGGGCATGCCGCCGAGGGTTACGCGAAGGCGACCGGCAAGGTCGGCGTCTCGCTGGCCACGAGCGGCCCGGGGGCGACGAACCTCGTCACCCCGATCACCGACGCGATGATGGACTCCGTGCCGGTCGTGTTCATCACCGGTCAGGTGCGCACCGAGCTGCTCGGCACCGACGGCTTCCAGGAGGCCGACACGATCGGGATCACGATGCCGGTCGTCAAGCACTCGTTCATGATCCAGCACCCGCTGGAGATCCCGCGGGCGATTCACGAGGCCTTCCATATCGCCCGCAGCGGGCGCCCCGGACCGGTGATCGTCGACATCCCCCAGGATCTCTCGCGTGCGGAGATCGACTACGAGCCGGTCACCGACCTGCGGCTGCCCGGCTACCAGCCGACGACCGAGGGCAATCAGAAGCAGATCCGCCAGGCGGCCAAGGCGCTGGCCAGCGCGCGCCGTCCGGTTATCTACGCGGGCGGCGGCGTCATCAACGCGAACGCCGCGACCGAGCTGACCGAGTTCGCGCGCGCCGATCGCTTTCCGGTGACCTGCACTCTGATGGGGCTCGGCGGCTTCCCGGCCCCCGACCCGCAGTGGCTCGGGATGCTCGGCATGCACGGCACGCGCGCGGCCAACTACGCGATGGACGAGGCCGATCTCATCTGCGCGGTCGGCGCCCGCTTCGACGATCGCATCACCGGCAAGCTCTCGGAGTTCGCGCCGCGCGCGAAGTTCATCCACATCGACGTCGATCCGGCGGAGATCTCCAAGAACGTGCCCGCGCACATCCCGATCGTCGGAGACGCGCGCCACGTCCTGGCCAAGCTGCTCATCGAGTACCGCGCGCTCGGCGCGGACCCGGCCCGCCTCGAGGACTGGTGGACGCGGATCCACGGCTGGCAGGAGAAGTACCCGCTCGGCTACGAGGACTCCGCCGATAACGAGATCAAGCCGCAGTGCATGATCCAGGCCATCTACGAGGCCACCGGCGGCGACGCGATCGTCTGCAGCGACGTCGGCCAGCACCAGATGTGGACGGCGCAGTACTTCCACTTCAACAAGCCGCGGCGCTGGATCAACTCCGGCGGCCTCGGCACGATGGGCTTCGGCCTGCCGGCGGCGATGGGCGCCGCGGTCGGCTGTCCGGACGATCTCGTCGTCTGCGTGGCCGGCGACGGCTCGGTGCAGATGAACGCGCAGGAGCTGGCGACGTGTGCGCAGGAGAAGATCCCGATCAAGGTGCTGATCATGAACAACGGCTACCTCGGCATGGTGCGCCAATGGCAGGAGCTCTTCTGGGACAAGCGCTACAGCCAGGTCGACACCGGCGAGTTCCCCGATTTCGTGAAGCTCGCAGACGCCTACGGCGCGACCGGCCGGCGCCTGCACGACAAGCGCACGCTGGTGAGCGACCTGCGCGAGGCGCTGGCCATCGAGGGACCGGTCGTCGTCGACGTACGCGTGACGCGCGAGGAGAACACGTACCCGATGATCCCGGCCGGTCAGGCCGCCAGGGAGATGGTGGGCTGATGGGCGAACCAGGGACCAAGGAACCGCTCAGCCTCGAGGACCTCGACGCCGTCGCGGGTCTGCGCACCGGACGCAAGCACGTCCTGTCGATCCTGGTCGAGAACAAGCCCGGTGTCCTGACCCGGATCGCCGGGCTGTTCGCGCGCCGCGGCTTCAACATCGACACGCTCACCGTCGGGCCGACCAACGACGACGAGATCTCGCGGGTCACGCTGACCGTCGACGGAGCGCTGCACCCGATCGACCAGGTCACCAAGCAGCTGCACAAGCTCATCAACGTCCTGAAGATCCGCGATCTGGAGCCGACCGACACCGTCGCGCGCGAGCTCGCCCTCTTCAAGGTCGCCGTCGACGGCGGCCAGCGCGGCGAGCTCATGCAGATCGCCGAGATCTTTCGCGGCAAGGTGGTCGACGTCACCAAGCGCGCCGTGATCGTCGAGGTCACCGGCACCACCGAGAAGATCGAGGCGTTCGAGAGCATGGTCCGGCCGTTCGGGCTCATCGAGATGATGCGCACGGGCGAGATCGCCATCTCCCGCGGTCGCGGCGAGACCTGACGCGGCGCTGACGGATCGTCGCGGGCCCCGCCGGGGCTAGACTGGCGGCCGTGGCGATCCGGACCGCGCACGAGCCACCACTCCGTCTCGGCGACGCCGACCAGGAGCGCTTGCATCGTCACCTCTCCGCGGCCGTCGCTCGCGCCCGCCGCCGCGGCGGGCCGGTGCTCGCGTCGGTGACGATCGCCCTCGCGCCGGAGACGGACCCGAGCGCGATCGTGTACGCATCGCGCCGCCCGGGCGAGGATTGGTTTGCGCTCGAACACCCCGATCACGGCGGCGCCGCGCTCGCCGCGCTCGGCGCCGCTCAGACGCTCCAGGCCGGCGGTCCGCAGCGCTTCGCCGAGCTCGCCTCCGGCTGGCGCACCCTCGCCGGCGATGCGGTCGGCGACGAACCGGTCGCCCCGGCCGGGACCGGCCCGGTCGCGGTGGGCGGCTTCGCGTTCGCCGACGACGGCGGACGCAGCCCGACCTGGGACGGCTTCGCGCCGGCGTCGCTGATCGTGCCGGAGGTCTCGATCGCGCGCGGCGAACGCGACGGGGTGCTCGAGGTGTCGCTCACGCTGACCGCGGGCGCCGCTCCCGACGACGTGCCCGAGCAGCTGCTCGCCCGTCTGCTCGAGCGCATGGCCGAGCTGCGTGAGGTCCCGCTGCCCCTGCTCGACCCCTCGCCGGCCGGGCGCTTCCACGTGTCGAGCGTGATGCCGCCCGAGCACTACGAGCAAGCGGTGGCTCGCGGTGTCGCAGCCATCGAGGACGGTGAGCTCGAGAAGCTGGTCCTCGCGCGGGAGGTCCTCGTTCGCGCGCCGCAGCCGCACGACCCGGGCGCGGTGCTCGGCGTCCTGCGCGAGGCGTTCCCGGCCTGTTTCGTCTTCTGCGTCGGACGCGGCGACGCGACGCTCGTCGCGGCGAGCCCCGAGCTGCTGCTCCGCCGTGAGGGCATGCGGGCGAGCACGCTCGCGCTCGCCGGCTCGACTCGTCGCAGCGCCGACCCGGCGGTCGACGATCACCTCGGAGAAGGATTGCTGCGCTCCCACAAAGATCGCGCCGAGCAGGCGATCGTGGCCCGGCGCATCGAGCGCACGCTGCGACCCCATGCGTTGTGGGTGACGGCGGCGCCGGAGCCCACGCTCGTGCGCGTCGCGAACATCCAGCACCTGGCGACGCCGATCCGGGCGCAGCTCGCGCGGCCGATCGATGCGATCGAGCTCGTCGGGCTGATGCACCCCACGCCGGCGGTCGGCGGCGAGCCGCTCGCGGTCGCCGCGCCGCTCATCCCGGCGCTCGAGGGGCTCGATCGCGGCTGGTACGCCGGCCCGGTCGGGTGGAGCGACCGCAACGGCGACGGCGAGTTCTGTGTGGCCCTACGCTGCGCGCTGCTGCGCGGGCGCGACGCCCACTGCTACGCCGGCGTCGGCGTCGTCCGGGAATCCGACCCGGCCAGCGAGCTGGCCGAGACCGAGATCAAGCTGTCCGCGCTGCTGCCGGTGCTCGCCGGCTGACGCCGAGCCCGTCCTCGCCCTGCGCGCGTACGAGTGAGGCGAGCGCGGACACGGGCGCGGCCAGGAACTGGCGGTCGATGAGCGACTCGCACTCGGCCAGTGCCTCCTCGGGCGTGCGCGGCTCTCCGTACGGGCGAGCCGTGGTCATCGCATCGAACGCGTCGGCCACGGTGATGATCGCCGCGCCCTCCGGGAGCGCCTCGGCGCTCAGCCCGTCGGGGTAGCCCATCCCGTCTGGCCGCTCGTGGTGGGAGCGCACCCAGGCGACCTGCTCGAGCGTGAGCACCGACTCCACGATCTGGGCGCCGAGCGCGGCGTGCGTCTTGATCTGCTCGAACTCGGTAGCGCCGAGCCGGTCGGGCTTGAACAGGACGGCGTCGGGCACCCCGATCTTGCCGACGTCGTGCACGAGCCCGGCCTCGTGCACCAACGCAACGCGCTCGGGAGCCCAGCCGAGGCGTTCGGCCAGCTGGGCGGACAGGCGGGCGACGCGCTCGGCGTGTTGCTGCGTCGAGGCGTCCTTGGCGTCGATCGCGGCGGCGAGCGCGCGCAGTCCGGCAAGCGCCTGCGAGCGGGCCAGCGCACGGGCGCGGTCGTCGGCCGACGGATCCTCCATCACGTCCGGGTCGAAGATCGACCCGAGGTCGCGACCGCTCGCCTTGCTCCAGTACAGGGCGCAGTCGGCTCGGCGCACGAGCCCGTCGACGTCGCTGGCGTGCTCGATGCCGCAGACGCCGACCGAGATCGTCTGCCCGGTCACGGCCGCCACGCGCCGGCGCACCCGCTCGAGGGCGCGCAGGGCGTCCCGCTCGTCGGTTTCGGGCATGAGCACGGCGAACTCGTCGCCGCCGATGCGCCCGATCGCGTCCTCGGTGCGCGACATGTCGCGCAGTACTTGCGCGACAGCGCGCAGCACCGTATCGCCGTGCACGTGGCCCATCGTGTCGTTGACCGCCTTGAAGTGATCGATGTCCAGGACGGCGAGCGACAGGGCGCGGCCGTGGCGACGCGCCCACGCCATCTCCTCGACGATGCGATCGTGCAGGACACGGTGGTTGAGCAGCTCGGTGAGGGCGTCGGTGGTGGCCTGCTGGCGCAGGATCTCGCTGTGTTCGGCGTTGCCGATCGCGACGCCGACGAGCTCGGCGCAGGCCTTCAGCGAGAACTGGAGCTCGTCGGGCCGCCCGCGCGCGGGCCGCACGGACGCCGTGAGCGCGCCCCAGACGCGGCCGTGGACGAGGATCGGGGCCAGCGAGGTCAGCGCGTAGCCGAGCGAAGCCATCCGGGTGTTGGCGGGCGCGAACGCGATCATCTCGCCGGTCGTCAGCACGCGCGCCACCGACGAGCCGGGGGTGATCGGAAACTCGCAGCCGGCGTGCAGGTCGTCACTTAGCGACGCGCAGGCCATCGCGTGCGCGGTGCCGGAGCGGGCGGCCAGCACGACGGCACAGTCCGCCGGCCCAACCTCGGTGATCGTGTGGGTGGCGAACGCCATGACCTCGTCGATCGGGCGGTCGGTGGCCACGAGCGTCGCGAGCTCGCGCAGGGCGGCGTCCCGGGCGTACAGGAAGGCGGACGTGCGCGCGATCCGCCCGACGCTCACTCGGGCGGCCATGACGAGCACGACCGCCGCGGTGGCGATGAGCATGCCGGCCAGCAGGCTCGAGAGCGTTTCGGCGCCCGTGAGCCCGCCGTAGGCCCATGGCAGGAGCCGGCTGAGGGTGCATACGACGGCGAACGCGATCGTCGGGCCGATGGTCAGCTCCGAGGCCGCGGCCACCATCACGAGCACGACGTAGCTCTGGGCCATGCTGCCTACCGGTGCATGCGGCCCGCCGCTTGCCCACACGGTGAACACACACAGCGCTGCCCCGAGGGCGAGCACTGCGGCATCGACTCGGGGATGGCGGTCGCGGGGGCTGACGGCGAACAGCGCAACCACGGCGCAGGCCAGCCAGCACGTCTGGGCCGCGACCACGAGCCCGAAGTGGGAGGTGTCGTTCGGCGTGGCCAGGGCGATGGCGAGCAGGCTCGTCCCGCCGAACGCCGCGAGCGCCGCGTTCACCCGGCTGACGACGGCGGGTGAGTGCTCCCACAGCGGAAGTGGTTTACGCACGAACGACAGGGTACGACCTGCAATGGCCACCGAAGACAGCATCGGCAGCGCGCAGCCGTCACTAAAGCTCCTCACCCCGGCGCAAACCGCGCCGCCGGTCGCCCCCGCTCGGCCGCCCGGACTACTCGCCGCGGCGCCGTGCGCGCCGCCACACGGCCACGACCTCGCGCACCGTCGCGTGACGGTATGAGATGCGCGAGTCCAGCGGGCGCACGAGCAGGGCGAAGCGGCCGCTCTCGAGCTGCTCGAGCTCCTCGACGAGGGCGTGGAAGCGGCGGCCCTTCTTGTCGATCTCGACGATGTCGCCGGGGCCGATCGCCTTCGACGACGCGCGCCGTGGGGCGGCCGGCGCAGGTGCGGCGCCGGGCACGTCGATGAGGCGGGGCTGACGGCTGGCTTCGGGCATGGCGGGCAAGGCTAGACCTGCGCGCGGATGGCGCCGCTCACCGCCGACCAGGCCTCGGCGTGGAGGGCGACGTTGCGCCGGCGGTCGGTGCGAACCTCGATGAGCGCCGGCCCCGGTCCGCCGAACGAGGCCCGCAGCGCGTCGCCGAAGGCGGACCGGTCGCCGGCCCGCACGTACGTGGTGGCCGCGACGGCGGCGACGCGCGCGAAGTCCAGGCCGCTCGGCGCGCTCACGTGCTCCGCGTAGAGGTGTGGCTCGACCGCGGGGGAGCGCGCCACGGCGAGGAAGTCGAAGATGCCGCCGCCGTCGTTGTTGACGAGCACGATCGTCAGCGGCAGCGGGCGCCGGACCAGCGAGGCCAGCGCGCCGAGGTCGTGTGCGAGGGCGACGTCCCCGATGAGCAGCACCGTGGGCCCCGGGCCGGTCGCCGCGACGCCGAGCGCGGAGGCCACGGTTCCGTCGATGCCGTTGGCGCCCCGGTTGCAGAGGACGCGCGGCGGCGCGTCGAGGCGCGGCCAGAAGCTCTCGAGGTCGCGCACCGGCATCGAGGAGGCGACGAACAGGGTGACCTCCGGGCCGAGCGCGGCGGCCAGCTCGCGGGCGAGCCACGGCTCGGAGAGCTCCTCCTCGCCGAGCGCCTCGGCGAGCGCCGCGGCGGCGGCGTCATCGGCGCCGCGCCAGGCCCTCAGCCACAACGCGTCCACGCCTGCCCCGAGCCGCTCGTCTCCGGAGAGCGCAGAGAGCGCGCTCGCCGGCTCGAGCGCGAGCGACTCGCGCACCACTCCGTCGGGGTCCTGCCACGCCTGCTCGGGGTCGAGGGTCACCTGGCGGGCGTCGCCGGCCGCGGCCAGCCAGCTGCGCAGGGGCTTGGACGGAGGGAGGTCGCCGACGCGCACGACGAGGTCGGGCCGCAGACCGGCGGCGAGCTCCTCGTCGCGCAGCAGCGCGTCGTAGTGGGCGACCGCCGCCGGCCCGCGGCGCGCGCCCGACAGCGGGTCGGCGAGCAGCGGCCAGCCGGCGGCGGCCGCGAAGGCGGCGGCCGCCGCGCCGAGCGGCGTGTCGCGCTCGTGGCGCCCGGCTACGAGCACCCCGCGGCGCGCACCGGCGACGAGCTCGTGCAGATGGCGCAGCGCGCCGTCGTCCGTGGCGCCCGCCGGCGGGGCGCGGCGCGTCACGTAGGGGGCGCCGTCGGCCCGGCCGCTGTCGTCGGCCGGGAGCGGGACGTCGATCACCAGCGGCTCGCGCAGCGCGATGTTCAGGTGCACGACCCCGGGCCGCCCCTCCAGCGCCGTCGCGTACGCTCGGCAGGCGAGCGTGCGCCACCAGCGCAGCGACGCCGCGGAGGCGTCGTGTGTGCCGACCTCGCAGAACCACTTGACGGCGTCTCCGAACAGCTTGATCTGGTCGATCGCCTGCCCCGCGCCCACGTCGCGCAGCTCCGGCGGGCGGTCGGCGGTGAGCACGATGAGCGGCACCCGGGCCTCGCGCGCCTCGATGACGGCTGGCAGCAGTTCGGCCGCGGCCGTTCCCGAGGTGCAGGTGAGGGCGACCGGCCGGCCGGTCGCCTTCGCCGCTCCGAGCGCGAAGAACCCCGATACCCGCTCGTCGATGTGTGAATGGCAGCGCAGACGCCGGTCGCGAGCGAGCGAGAGCACGATCGGGGTGCAGCGCGAGCCCGGGGAGGTGCAGGCGTCGCGCAGGCCGCAGCGCGCGAGCTCATCCACGAACGCTTGCAATTGCCGGTATTGATCGACGGATGAAGTCAAGATGTCGTGGTGGATGAGCGAGAGACCATCGTGCTGCTGCACGGGTTCGCCGGTACGCGACAGGGCTGGGACGCCGTCGTCGCACACCTGAACTGCGAACGCTATCGCCCTCTCGCGCTCGACCTCCCGGGCCACGGCGAGGCCGGAGCGCTGCAGCCGGTCAGCGTCGCCGCCTGCCTGGAATGGGTGCTCGCGCTCAGCCCCCCGCGCTTCGCGCTTGCCGGCTACTCGATGGGCGGCCGGGTGGCGCTGCAGTTCGCGCTCGCCGAGCCCGAACGGGTGAGCCGCCTCGTGCTGGTGTCGTCCACAGCCGGCATCGAGGATGCCGAGGAGCGCGAGCTCCGCCGCATCGCCGATGCGGCGCTCGCCGAACGCCTCGAGCACGAGCCGTTTGAGCGGTTCGTCGCCGAGTGGCGGGCGCAGCCGCTGTTCGCCGGCGACCCCCCCGAGGTCAACGCGGAGGCCCGCGCCGACCAGCTGCGCAACGAGCCGACCGGGCTGGCGGCCGCGCTGCGCGGGATCGGGACCGGCGCGATGACGCCCGTCTGGGACCGCCTGCACGAGCTCACGATGCCGGTGACCGTGCTGGCCGGCGAGCGCGACGCCCGCTATTGCGCGCTCGGCGCGCGGCTGGCCGAGGCGCTGCCCCGCGGCGAGCTGCGCCTGGTGCCCGGCGGGCACACGCTGCCGCTCGAGAACCCCGCCGCGGTGGCGGAGGCGCTCGGGCAAGATGCGTTGGGCAACGGGCCCTGGTGAGGCGCGCCGCGCGCGGGAGTGTCAGCCCGCAGGCGAGGGAACGCCCAGCCCCGGCCCGTCGGGCACGGCGATCGCTCCCTCGTGCACCGGCAGGGTGTCGACGTCCTCGACGAACAGTCCGAGGGTGGCCAGGCCGCAGGGCGGAAGCGGCCCGTGGCCGGCGAGGGCCGCCGCGGCGTGCAGGCCGGCGGCGATGCCGAGCGGGCCGTCGAAGGTCGAGGCGACGTACGGCTCGGCGCCGGACGCGCGCACGAGCGTGGCCGCGGCGATGAGGGGGCCGATGCCGCCGCAGCGCGAGATCTTCAGGCACACGGCGTCGGCGACGCCCGCGCCAAGCGCGCCGGGCTCGGCCGCGGTCTCGTCAATCGCGACACGCACCGCGACCCGCTCGCGCACGGCCTTCACGGCGCGCAGCCCGTGGGTCGGCTCCTCGACGAGCTCCAGGCCGGCCGGGGCGAGCGCGTCGATCGTCCGCACCGCCTGCTCGACACCCCACGCGCCGTTGGCGTCGAGGCGCAGCGCGACATGCGGCCCGGCCGCCGCACGCACGGCGGCCACGCGTCCGGCGTCGTCGCCCACGCCAACCTTCAACTTCAGGCAGTGAAAGCCGCGCGCGACCGCCTCGGCGGCGGCGAACGCCGACGCCGCGCGGTCGCCGCCGCCGAGCGTGGCGTTGACCTCGACATGCCGCGCCGGCCGGTCGCTCAGCAGCTCGGCCACCGATTGTCCCTCGCGCTGGCCCGCGAGATCCCACAGCGCCATGTCGACCGCCGCGAGGGCCTGCGGCAGGTCGTCGAGCTCGCGGCACGCGTCGAGCAGCTGCGCTCCGCCCCGCGCGCCGGGCTCCTCGAGCAGCGCGCGGTACACCTGCAGCGCGCGCTCGGCATGCGCCACGCTGACGCCGTCGTAGGCCGGCAGCGGCGCGGCCTCGCCCCGACCCGTGTGCCCCTCGTCGTCGGTCAGCTCGAGGATCAGCAGCTCGCGGGTGTGGACCGGACCGTAGGAGGTCAGCAGCGGCGCCCGCAGACGGAGCGTCTGGCGCCGCAGCGCGACCCTCAAGACGCGATGCCCCCGCTCGCCAGGATGCCGGCGGAGAGCAGCACGCAGAACACGAGTTGCAGCCGGCCGGTGGCGGCGAGCGCGCCGTTCAGCGAGGGGCCGTCGACACGGGTGCGCACCGTGCGCACGACCGGCACGGCGAGCGGGACGGCCAGCCAACAGAGCAGCAGCCACGCGCTGAGCGAGCCGAGTATCCACGGCAGTGGCGCGACGAGGAACGCGACGGCGACCATGGCGACGTACAGCAGACGCGTGCGGTCGCGCCCGAGCCGCACGGCGAGCGTGCGCTTTCCGGCGCGCCGGTCGGTCTCGAGGTCCCGTACGTTGTTCACGACGAGGATCGCGCTCGCGAGCAGGCCGACGGGCACCGCCTCGACGAACGCCTCCCACGGCAGCTGCTGGATCTGCACGTAGTAGGAGCCGGTGACCGCCACGACGCCGAAGAAGAGGAACACGAACAGCTCGCCGAGCCCCTCGTAGCCGTACGGGCGCGGACCGCCGGTGTACAGCACGCCGGCGAGGATCGACGCGGCGCCGACGGCGAGCAGCACCCACCCGGCGACGATGATCAGGTAGACGCCGCACAGCACGGCCAGGCCGAACGTCAGATACGTCGCGTAGAGCACCTGGCGCGGCGGCACGAGTCCTCCGGCGGTGACCCGCACCGGTCCGAGCCGGTCCTCGGTGTCGGCGCCGCGGCGCGCGTCGGAGTAGTCGTTCGAGAGGTTGGTGCCGACCTGGATGAAGAGCGCGCCGAGCAGCGCCGCCACGAACGCGAACGGGTTGAAGTGCCCGGCGCCGAGGGCCAGCGAGGTGCCGACGAGCACCGGCGCCACCGCTGCCGGCAGCGTGCGCGGCCGCGCCGCCATCAGCCAGATGCGGGCGGTGGCGAACGCTTCGGCGCGCGCTGACGTCACCATGCCTACGCGCGGCGCGGGAAGCGCCCGAAGTCGGGGCGGCGCTTCTCGCGGTAGGCGTTGCGCCCCTCCTGCGCCTCCTCGCTGCCGTAGAAGAGCAGGTTGGTGTCGTGGGCGAGCTGCTGGATGCCGGCCAGGCCGTCCTCGTCGGCGTGGAAGCTCGCCTTCAGCAGACGCAGGGCGAACGGGGAGAGGGCGAGCATCTCGGCGCACCACTGCACCGTCTCGTCCTCGAGGCGCTCGAGCGGTACCACCGCGTTGACGAGCCCGAGCGCGAGCGCCTCCTGCGCGTCGTACTGGCGGCACAGCATCCAGATCTCCTTGGCGCGCTTCTGGCCGATCTGGCGCGCAAGCACGCTCGCGCCGAAGCCGCCGTCGAAGGAGCCCACGCGCGGCCCGGTCTGCCCGAAGCGGGCGTTGTCGGCGGCGATCGTCAGGTCGCAGACGACGTGCAGCACGTGTCCGCCCCCGATCGCATAGCCCGCCACCATCGCCACGACGGGCTTCGGGAGGCGTCGTATCTGCACGTGCAGGTCGGTCACGTGGAAGCGCCCGACGCCGCTGGCGCGTGCCGCCTCGTCGCTGACGTACCCGGCGTCTCCGCGCACGCGCTGGTCTCCGCCCGAGCAGAAGGCGTCCGGACCCTCGCCGGTGAGGATGATCGCTCCGACCTCGAGGTCCTCGCGGGCGCGCTCGAACGCGTCGGAGAGCTCGATCACCGTCTCGGGGCGGAACGCGTTACGCACCTCGGGCCGGTTGATCGTGATCTTGGCGATGCCCGGCGTCTCGGGACCCGACTTCTCATAGCGGATGTCGGTGTACTCGGCGGCGGTGATCCAGGTGGAGGGCACGGGGAAGGCGGGCTCCTGTTCGCGGATGTCGGGGGCAAGGCTAGCCTGTGGGCCATGTTGGTCGACGCATGGCTGCCACGCGCCGCGGCCGCGGCGCCCGCGCGCGTCGCGGTGCAGACGCCGGGCGGCAGCTGGACCTACCACGAGCTGCTCGCCGCCGCCTGCGACGCCTCAGGGCGGCTGGCGCGCCGCGGCGTCGGGGCCGGCGACCAGGTGGCGATCGCCCTCCCGCCGGGGCTCGCTTTCGCACAGGTGCTGCACGCGTCGCTGCTGCTCGGCGCGGTGGTCGTGCCGGTCGATCCGCGTCTCGGCGCCGCCGAGCGGGCGGTCATCACCGAGGGCGCGGCGCTCGTTGTCGACGAGCCGCTGGAGGCGGCCCACGCCGCGGCGGCGATCGCCACCGTGCGCCACGATCTCGACGCCACGGCCCTGATCGTGCACACCTCGGGCACGACCTCGAGCCCCAAGCCGGTTGCGCTCACGTACGGCAACCTGCTGTGGAGCGCACTCGGCTCCGCGGTCGCCCTCGGGCGCGACCCCGGCGAGCGCTGGCTGTGCGCGATGCCGCTGTCGCACGTCGGCGGCCTGTCGATCCTGCTGCGCAGCGTCATCTACGCGACGACGGCGGTCGTGCACGAGCGCTTCGAGACCGACCGCGTGTTGCATGCGCTGCGGCGACAGGAGATCACGCTCGTCTCGGTCGTGGCCACGACCCTGTCGCGACTGCTCGACGCCGGTCTGCAGCGCCCGCCGGCGCTGCGCCTCGCGCTCGCCGGCGGCGGTCCGGTTCCCGCCGCGCTGCTGTCGCGCGCGCGTGACCGCGGCGTCGCGGTCAGTCAGACCTACGGGCTGACCGAGTCCTCCTCACAGGCCACGACGGTCCCGGCGGCGCTCGCCGGCGACGGGGACCACGGCGCCGGGCCCCCTTTGTTCTGCACCCGTGTGCGGATCGCGGACGACGGCGAGATCCTCTTGCGGGGGGCGACGATCGCGCCCGCGGCCGCCGGCGCCGACGGCTGGCTGGCCACCGGCGACCTCGGGCGAATCGATGGCGGCGGTGCGCTGCACGTGACCGGCCGCAAGGCGGACACGATCATCAGCGGGGGCGAGAACGTCGCACCGGCCGAGGTCGAGGCCGTGATCGAGGCGCACCCCGACGTGCTCGAGGCGGCCGTCGTCGCGCGGGCCGACCCCCAGTGGGGCGAGGCGGTGACGGCGCTCGTCGTCGCCCGCGACGGCGCCGCGGTCGACCCCGCCCAGCTGCGGGCCCACTGTGCGGCCGCGCTTGCCCCCTACAAGGTGCCGCGCCGGGTGCTCGTCGTGACCGGGCCGCTTCCGCGCACGCCATCCGGCAAGCTGTTGCGCCGGGAGCTGCCCTGATGGACGCCGAGGAACACCGTCGCGCAAGCGCCGAGCACTGGGACGAGGCTGCGGCCGGCTGGGCGCGGCGCCAGGAGGGGATGCGCGCCTTCGGGGCGCCGGTGTCCAACTGGATGGTCGAGGCGATTCACCCGCAACCGGGGCACCGGGTGCTCGACCTCGCCGCCGGCATCGGCGAGACGGGCTTCCTGGCCGCCGAGCTCGTGCAGCCGGGGGGAAGCGTCATCACATCCGATCAGGCGGAGGCGATGCTCGACGGCGCGCGGGCGCGCGCCGCGGAGCTCGGCCTGCGAAACGTCGAGTTCAAGCCCATCAATGCGGAGTGGATCGACCTGCCGGTCGCGAGCGTCGACGCCGTCCTGTGCCGCTGGGGATTCATGCTCATGGCCGACCCCGGCGCGGCGCTGTCGGAGACCCGCCGCGTTCTGCGCCCCGGCGGGCGCGTCGCGCTTGCCGTGTGGGACGACGCGCCGCACAACCCTTGGCTGTCGCTGCCGGCGGGGTTGTTCATCGAGCGCGGGCTCATCCCCGCGCCGGCGCCGGGCGTTCCCGGCCCGCTCGCGCTCGGCGATCGCGACCGCCTGCACGAGCTGCTCGACGCCGCCGGGTTCGAGGACATCGAGATCGACGCCGTCGCGCTCGAGCAGCGCCACCCGAGCCCGGCCGCCTTCTGGGACCAGCAGCTCGACCTGTCGCGCACCTTCCACGACGCCGCGATGAGTCTGCCGCCGGCGGAGAGCGATGCGCTGCAGCGAGGAGCTCGAGCGTCGCCTGTCGGCCTTCGTCGACGGCGACGGCGTGCTCGTGCTGCCGGCCTCCTCGCTCGTCGCTGCGGCCAGCGCCTAGCCAAAAACGCGATAGCCTGCCGTCCCCATGATCTACGACGACGACGCAGACCTCTCGCTCCTCGACGGCAAGACCGTCGCCATCATCGGCTACGGCTCCCAGGGCCACGCCCACGCGCTGAACCTCAAGGACTCCGGGGTCGACGTGATCGTCGGCCTGCGCCCGGACTCGGACTCGGTCGCCGCCGCGAGCGAGCACTTCGAGGTGCTCCCGGTCGTCGAGGCCGCGAGCCGCGGCGACATCGTGATGATCCTCGTGCCCGACGAGCTCCACCACGACGTGTGGGAGAACGAGATCCGCGACGGCATCGCCGACGGCAACACGCTCCTGTTCGGTCATGGCTTCTCGATCCACTACGGCGAGATCGAGCCGCCGGCCGGCGTCAACGTCGCACTTGTCGCGCCGAAGGGCCCCGGGCACCTCGTGCGCCGCCAGTTCACCGAGGGCAGTGGCGTGCCCGGCCTCGTCGCCGTCCATCAGGACGCCACCGGTGACGGGCGCGAGCTCGCGCTCGCCTACGCCAAGGGCATCGGCTGCACCCGCGGCGGCGTCATCGAGACGACGTTCAAGGACGAGACCGAGACCGACCTCTTCGGCGAGCAGGCCGTCCTCTGCGGCGGCGCCTCGGCGCTCGTCCAGGCCGGGTTCGAGACGCTCGTGGAGGCCGGGTACGACCCAGAGATGGCGTACTTCGAGTGCCTGCACGAGCTCAAGCTGATCGTCGATTTGATGTATGAAAAGGGCCTCGCCGGCATGCGCTACTCGATCTCGAACACCGCGGAGTACGGCGACTACACGCGCGGAAAGCGTGTCATTACGGCCGAGACGCGCGAGCACATGCGCGCGATACTCGGGGAGATCCAGTCGGGCGCCTTTGCGCGGGAATGGATCGCCGAGAACCGCGCCGGGCAGGAGAACTTCAAGCGCATGCGCGAGGAGCAGGCTCACACGCAGGTCGAGGACGTGGGCCGGGAGCTGCGCTCGCACATGGACTGGATCGTGCCGTCGTTCTAGGCGCGCCGTGGGCGCCGGGAAGCGATGCTCGCCTACGTCTTCTGGCACCGCCCGGCGCCCGGCACGGCGCCTGAGAGCTACGAGCGCGATCAGGATCGGCTGCAGCGATCGCTCGCCGCTCGCCCGCCGGAGGGCCTTCGCGGCTCGGCCTGCTTCCGGGCCCCCGACCTGCCGTGGCTCGCGGACGGCGGCGCCGGCTATGAGGACTGGTACCTCGTCGACGACTGGGCCGCGCTCGGCGTCCTGCGCCAGGCCGCGATGGCCGTCGGGCACCGCAGCGCCCATGACACCGCGGCGCGCCACGCCGGCGAGGGAACGGGCGGCGTCTATCGCCTCAGCGAGGGCGGGGTCAGCTTCGCGGACGTTCGGCTCGCCGTGTGGGTGACCGTCGAGCGCGAGCACCCGGAGGGCGGTGTCGCCTCGCTGCTGCTCGGCGATGGCCTCGACCGCGAGCGCTCGGGCCTGTGGCGCCGCGAGCTCGCGCTCGGTCCGGCGCCGGAGTACTGCGTGCTCGGCGAAATGGTGCCCTCGGGCGTGCGCGACGGCCGCCTGCCCGCCGGATGGAGCGCCGCGGAGGCCGCGCGGGTGGCGATCGGCTCCGGCCCGGGCTGAGCGGGCCGCATGACCTCCTCGCCATCGCCGATCCTCGTCACCGGCGCGTCGAGCGGCATCGGGCGCGCGTGCGCCGAGCGGCTCGCTCGCGCCGGGCACACCGTCTATGCGAGCGCCCGTCGCGTCGAGGACGTCGCCGAGCTCGAGCAGGCCGGCGCGCGGCCGCTGCAACTCGACGTCACCAATGAGTCCTCGCGCGAGCGCGCGGTCGCACAGATCGTCGGGGCCGAGGGCGCCGTCGGCGCGCTCGTCAACAACGCCGGCTACTCGCAGTCCGGGGCGGTCGAGACGCTGCAGCTCGACGCGCTGCGACGCCAGTTCGAGACCAACGTGTTCGGCGTGGTGGCGATGTGCCAGCTCGTCCTGCCCTCGATGCGCGAGCGCCGCGCGGGCCGGATCGTGAACATCAGCTCGATGGGCGCCAACTTCACCTTTCCCGGCGGCGGCGCCTACCACGCGAGCAAGTACGCGCTCGAGGCGCTCTCCGACGCGCTGCGCTTCGAGGTGAAGGGCTTCGGCGTCGAGGTGGTGATCGTGCAGCCCGGCGCGATCCGCACGCACTTCGACCGCGCCGCGGTCGCGTCGCTGCAGGGGCTGCGCCAGGTCGGTCCCTACGACGACTTCAACGCGCGCGTCGGGTCGCTGACCGTCGAGGCGTACCAGCGCGGAGCGATGCGCCTGCTCGGTGGGGGGCCTGAGCGTGTGGCCGCCGTCGTGGAGCGTGCGCTCACCGCGCGGCGCCCGAAGCTGCGCTACCGCGTGACCCCGTCGGCGCACCTGCTCATCGCCCAGCGCCGGCTGATGAGCGCCCGCATGTGGGACGCATTCGTGGGCACGCAGTTTCCGCACCCGAGCTGAGCGAG
Source organism: uncultured Solirubrobacterales bacterium (assembly GCA_963819075.1). Lineage (GTDB taxonomy): Bacteria > Actinomycetota > Thermoleophilia > Solirubrobacterales > Solirubrobacteraceae > CAVQBJ01. The sequence goes on along the minus strand of CAWFUP010000003.1, from coordinate 434,158 downwards.
ACGACGAGGCCGTTACGGTGAAGTCATGACCGTCGAGCCCGCCCCGTTCACGCTCGGGCGCGAGCTCTCCGGGGGCGAGTTCGTCCGCCAGGAGAGCCGCTTCCGCCGCTGGGTGAGCGACGAGCCGGGGGCCGAGTTCCCACCGGAGGCCGGGCGCTATCACCTCTACGTCTCGCTCGCCTGCCCGTGGTCCCATCGCACGATAATCGTGCGGCGGCTCAAGGGGTTGGAGGACTCGGTCGGCGTCTCCTACGCGCACCCCTTCCGCGACGAGCGCGGCTGGGCGTTCACGGGGGAGACGTTCGAGGACGGACCGGGCGGGCGCTACGTCGACCAGATCAACGGGTGGGGGTTCGCGAGCGCCGCCTATGCGGGCACCGACCCCGCCTACGACGGGCGTGTGAGCCTTCCCGTCCTCTGGGACACCAAGCGCGGCGAGATCGTCTCCAACGAGTCGGCCGACATCATCCGCATGTTCGACTCGCCGCGCTCGCTCGGCGCCCTCGGCGACGACGGTGTGCGGCTGTATCCGGAGTCCGCCCGCGATGAGATCGACGCGCTCAACGAGCGCATCTACGCCACGGTCAACAACGGCGTCTACCGCGCCGGGTTCGCCCGCAGCCAGCGCGCCTACGAGCTCTCCTTCGAGCGGCTGTTCGCGAGCCTGGAGTGGCTCGAGGATCGCCTCGCCGCGCGCCGTTACCTCGCGGGCGACGTCGTAACCGAGGCCGACTGGCGATTGTTCGTGACGCTCGTGCGCTTCGACGAGGTCTACCACGTGCACTTCCGCTGTAACCGGCGCCGGATCGTCGAATACGCGGCCTTGTGGGACTACACGCGCGAGTTGTACCAGTGGCCGGGGGTCGTCGAGACGGTGGCGATGGCGCAGATCAAGCGCCATTACTACACGACCCATGACGAGCTGAACCCGAAGCGCATCATCCCCGTCGGTCCCGCTCCGCCGTTCACGCGGCCGCATACCCGCGGGCGCTAGCCGGGGATCGTCGGCCGGAGTATCTTCACGGGACAAAAGGAAACCCTCGAGACGGGGGCCCACACCGCGGCGATGGAGGTCATGATGCAGGGCATCGACACCGACTACCGACTGAGCGCCGGCCGCCACAGCAACCCGAACGACGGGCGCTGTGCGATGGAGTGGGTCAGTTATCTCGCCGGTGAGCCGCACAGCGACGAGCCCTCGTGCGTCAGCCCCGTCCTGCGCGCCTTCTGCATCTCGTTCAACGACGACCTCGACGAAGCGACCCGTCAGCGCCTGCGGCCGTATCTGGCCCGCACGATTGGGACGTCGCGCGACGGGCGCGACGAGGAGCGAGCCTGGACGGCGATGGACTGGCTCGTCCGCGTGCACACCCCCGTCTGGCTCGAGCTCGCCGGGCTCGGCGACGGAGCCGCGCAGCTGCGTCGGCTGCCCGCGGTCGTCGGCCACGACGAGCTCGTCGTCGCCCACGCGGAGCTGCTTGCGGCCCGGGCCGAGGCGCGGGCGGCGTGGGCCGCCGGGCGGTCGGTGGCGTGGACGATCGCCTGGAGCGCTGGACGCCTCGCGGCCCGCGAGATCGGCTGGGCCTCGGCCGCCGCGGCGGCGTGGGCCGCGGCGCGGATCGGCATCGGCGACATCCTCGGGGTGAGGGTTCGAGCCGCCGCCCGCGCGACGGCGGGCGACGCGGCCGGCGCGTACGTGCGCGGAGTCTGCGGGAAGGTGACCCGCAGCGCCGCACGCGAGGCGTCGCGCACCGCGCTCGCGCCGACCGTGCACGAGTTGCAGCGGTCCGGTTTCGCGCTGCTCGACCGCATGCTGCCGACGGTCGCACTCGCGGTGCCGGTGGCGCCCGACGCCGCCGCCATCTGCGGGCCCGCGTGACCGCGTAGCCGGCGCCCCGCACGCGTCGCCGTTCGCTACACTCGCGCCACTGTCGCGACTGGCGTTCGGGTGGGCTCAACCACCGGGAAGCGACGGGACGCACCAATCGCCGCGCGCCTGGGCAAACCTCCATCGACCCGACTGCCCGCGCCCCGCAGGGGAACGGCAGGCATGACCGCGAGGACGCTCCCATGACGCCACAATCCTCGATCGCCACCGAACTGGCGATCCCCGACGATCTGAAGCCGCTCGACGGCCGCTTCGGCTGCGGTCCGTCCAAGGTGCGTCCGGAGGCGCTGGCGCGCCTCGCCACCGAGGGCGGCGCCGTGCTCGGCACCTCGCACCGCCAGGCGCCGGTCAAGCGGCTCGTCGCCCGCGTGCGCGAGGGGCTGCGCGAGCTCTTCTCGCTGCCGGAGGGCTACGAGGTGGCGCTCGGCAACGGCGGCTCGACCGCGTTCTGGGACGCCGCCACGTTCGGGCTCGTGCGCGAGCGCGCGCTGCACCTCACCTACGGCGAGTTCTCCTCGAAGTTCGCCCAGGCCACGAACGAGGCGCCGTTCCTGGCCGACTCGATCATCGTCTCGGCCGAGCCCGGTGACGCGCCGGCACCGACCTCCGATCCGTCGGCCGACGTGATCGCCTGGGCGCACAACGAGACCTCCACCGGGGTGATGGTGCCGGTCAGTCGTCCGGCCGGCGCCGGCGATGCGCTCGTGCTCATCGACGCCACCTCCGGAGCGGGCGGGCTGCCGCTCGACGCGCGTAGCGCCGACGCGTATTACTTCGCGCCTCAGAAGAGCTTCGCGGCCGACGGCGGCCTGTGGCTGGCGCTGCTCAGCCCGGCCGCGCAGGAGCGGATCGCCGAACTCGACGGCGGCGATCGCTGGATCCCGGCCTTCCTGTCGCTGGCCACGGCGCTCGACAACTCGATGAAGGACCAGACGTATAACACGCCGGCGGTGGCGACGCTGTTCCTGCTCGCCGATCAGATCGAGTGGATGCTGGGCGGCGGGGGACTGGACTGGTGCGTGAGTCGCACCCGCGGCTCGTCGGACTACCTGTACCGCTGGGCCGAGGCGTCGGAGTTCGCGACGCCGTTCGTCGCCGACCGCCACAAGCGCTCGCTCGTCGTCGGGACGATCGACTTCGCCGACGGCGTCGACGCGGCGCTCGTGGCCAAGGTGCTGCGCGCGAACGGGATCGTCGACGCCGAGCCCTACCGCAAGCTCGGCCGCAACCAGCTGCGGATCGGGATGTTCCCGGCCGTCGAGCCGACCGACGTGCAGGCGCTGACCGCGTGCATCGACTACGTCGTCGAGCGGGTGGGCGCATGAGCACGCTCAGCGAAGCCAACGCCGGTGCCGCTGCCAATGGCGACGGCGCGCGCCTGCGCGTGCTCGTCAAGGAGAAGATCGGCGACTCCGGCGTCGAGCTGCTGCGCGAGCACTTCGACGTCGACCTCGGGGTCGACTGGAGCGACCAGGAGCTGGCCGAGCGCATCGGCGACTACCACGGGATCCTCATTCGCTCGGCGACGAAGCTGACCGCGGACCTCATCAATCGGGGCACGAACCTGCGCGCGATCGGGCGCGCCGGCGTCGGTGTGGACAACGTCGACGTGCCCGCCGCCACCAAGCGCGGGATCATCGTCGCCAACGCCCCGCAGTCGAACGTCGTGACCGCTGCCGAGCACACGATGGCGCTGCTGCTTGCGCTCGCGCGCAACGTGCCCCAGGCGCACATGTCGCTCACCTCCGGCAAGTGGGAGCGCTCGAAGTTCTCCGGCGTCGAGCTGTACGAGAAGACGCTCGGCATCCTCGGATTCGGGCGCATCGGCCAGCTCGTGGCCCATCGCGCGAAGGGCTTCGGCATGCGCGTGGTCGCGTTCGACCCGTTCGTCAGCGCGGAGCGCTACCGCGAGGTCGGCGTCGAGAAGGCCGACAGCAGCGACGACGTCTACGCCGAGGCCGACTTCATCACCGTTCACCTGCCCAAGACGCCCGACACCGAGGGCTGGCTCAATGCCGAGGCGTTCGCGAAGATGAAGGACGGCGTGCGGATCCTCAACGTCGCGCGGGGGCCGCTCGTCGACGACGCCGCGCTGCAGGCCGCGCTCGACTCGGGCAAGGTGGGGGGCGCCGCGCTCGACGTGTTCCCGAGCGAGCCGATCACCGACTACCCGCTGTTCAGCGGCTATCCGAACGTCGTCGTCACGCCGCACCTCGGCGCCTCGACGGCGGAGGCCACCGACCGGGCCGGCTTCCAGAGCGCCGAGCAGGTCGTCGCCGCGCTCACCGGGGGACTGGTGTCGACCGCCGTCAACATCCCGGCGATCGGCGAGGAGGACATGGAGGTGCTCAACCCCTTCATCCCCCTCGCCACCCAGCTCGGCCGCCTCGCGATGGAGCTGGCCGAGGGCAGCTCGGTCGAGCGCATCGAGGCGGCGTTCCTCGGGCGGATCGCCGACTTCGACACGAGCCTGCTGAAGATCGCCGTGCTCAACGGCGCCCTGCAGGGTCGCACCGAGGAGGCGGTCAACTTCGTCAACGCGCCGTCGCTCGCCGCCGAGCGCGGGATCGTGCTCGAGGAGAAGGCGGTGTCCGAGGCCGAGGACTTCAACGAGCTCATCAGGGTGACGGTCGTCGCCGGTGGCGAGCGCGTGGCGGTGGCCGGCACGGGCATCGGTCCCCAGCGCGTGCCGCACCTCGTCGAGGTGTACGGGCAGCGCTTCACCGTCGAGCTCGCGCCGTACGTCACCGTGCTGCGCTACGCCGACGTGCCCGGGATGATCGGCCGCGTGGGCACCGTCTTCGGAGGCCACGGCGTCAACATCTCCTCGGCGGCCGTCGGGCACGACGCCGACGGCAGCCAGTCCTCGGGGGGATCGGCGGTCATGGTCGTGACGACCGACGCGGCGGTGCCCCAGGAGGTCGTCGACGAGATCGTGGCCTCGGAGGGGTTCACGCACGGGCGGACGGCGCAGCTGGTGTAGGGCACTCGCGGCGGCGCGCGCGGCCGCTCGGCGCCGGGCGCGCCCGGCACGGGGCCGTTGCCCGCGCGGCGCGGGGCGTTACGCGCCCGGCGCGGGGCCGTTACGCGCCCGGCACGGGGCGTTCGCGCCGTTACGCGCCCGGCACGCGGCGTTACGCACCGGGCACATCCGTCACGGTCGCGTTACCCCCTGGCGGGGGTGTGCTCGATTGGGCCCGCATGGCGGGCATACGGGAGCACACCCCTCGCCGGGCGCTCGAAGCGAGCGATACGCGGCACACTCGCGCGACCATGCGGTGACGTACCCGACACGCGGCGTGACCCGCTCGGCGCATCCGTCACCGTCCCGTGACCTCCCGAGCCGTCGAGGGCCGGCCCGCGCGGCTAGAGTGCGCGGAGATGCGAGCGGTCGTCATCACGCGCCACGGCGGACCCGACGTGCTGCGGGTGGAGGAGCGCCCCGACCCGCCGGGCGTCGGACCCGGCGACGTGCGCGTCGACGTCGCCGCCTCGGGTGTGAACTTCGCCGACGTCATGGCGCGCATCGGCGTGTACCCGGACGCCCCACCGACGCCGTGCGTCGTCGGCTATGAGGTGGCAGGCACCGTCCTCGAGGCCGGCAGCGACGTTACGCAGTTCGCGCCCGGCGATCGTGTCATGGCCGGCACGAAGTTCGGCGGATACGCCAGCCAGGTGGTGGTCCCGGCGTCGGACGCGGTGGCGTTGCCGGACCGCCTGAGCTTCGAGCAGGGCGCCGCCGTGCCCGTCAACTACACGACGGCGTGGGCGGCGCTCGTCGGATACGGCAACGTCCAGCGCGGCGAGCGCGTACTCGTCCTCTCGGCCGCCGGCGGCGTGGGGATCGCCGCCACCCAGATCGCCCGCCGGCACGGCGCCGAGGTCTGGGGCGCCGCCTCGCCCGGCAAGCACGAGCGCATCGCCGCGCTCGGGGTCGAGCATCCGGTCGACTACACCCGGCCGGGCTGGGAGAAGGGCCTTCCGCTGTTCGACGTCGTGCTCGACGCGATCGGCGGCCACAGCTTTCGCCGCAGCTATTCGCAGCTCGCCGCGGGCGGGCGCCTCGTCGCCTTCGGGGCCGCCGACGTCGTCTCGGGCGAGCGGCGCAATGTCGTCTCGGCGCTGCGAACCGTCGCGCGCATGCCGCGCTTCAACGTCATGAGGCAGATGTCCGACTCGAAGGCGGTCATCGGGCTGAACATGCTCACGCTCTGGAAGAGTCGCGGCACGCTCGCGCCCTGGATCGGGCCGCTGCGCGTGCTGCTCGATGACGGGACGATCGACCCGGTGGTGGGCGGCGAGTTCGCCTTCGAGCGCGCGGGTGAGGCCCACCGCATGCTCACCGAGCGGCGCAACGTCGGCAAGGTCGTCCTGCGCCCCTAAGTGCCCACCCGGCACCTGCGTTGCCAGGTGTCCACATCCGTGCGCACCGATGCTACGCTGCGCATTGCATGTCGTTTGAGCTCGTCCGTCGACTTCTTCTTCTCCTCCCCCTTCGGGGGGAATAGCGCGTGGCGGCCGCGAAGCCGCATACCCATCGGAGAAGAAGCGACGTACGAGACCAAGAGAGGACTCAGAAGACGACATGAGCCAGCCTGAGCAGGAGCCCCGTCACGAGGACGCTGATCGCGTCCTGATCTTCGATACCACGCTGCGCGACGGCGAGCAGTCGCCGGGCATAGCGCTGAATACGGTGGAGAAGCTCGAGATCGCCCAGCAGCTCGCGCGTCTCGGTGTCGACGTCATCGAGGCCGGATTCCCGATCAGCTCGCCGGGGGACTTCGAGGCCGTGCAGGCGATCGCGCGCGACGTGCAGGGACCGGTCATCGCCGGGCTCGCGCGGGCCCAGGCGCCCGACATCGACTCCGCCTGGGAGGCGGTGCGCGACTCCGAGCGTCCCCGCATCCACACGTTCATCTCCACGTCGGATATCCACATCCAGTACCAGCTGCAGAGCACGCGCGAGGACGTCAAGGGCCAGGCGCGCGCCGCCGTCGCCCAGGCGAAGCAGTACGTCGACGACGTCGAGTTCTCGCCGATGGACGCTACCCGCGCGGACGTCGAGTTCACGGCCGAGGTCGTGCAGATCGCGCTCGACGAGGGCGCGACGACGATCAACATCCCGGACACCGTCGGCTACGCGATGCCCCAGGAGTACGCCGCCTTCCTCGGGCGTTTGTACGACCTGGTGCCCGGGCTTCGCGATGTCGTGCTCTCGGTGCACTGCCACGACGACCTCGGCCTCGCCGTGGCCAACTCGTTTGCCGGCGTGATGGCCGGCGCCCGCCAGGTCGAATGCGCGATCAACGGGATCGGCGAGCGGGCCGGCAACGCCGCGCTCGAGGAGATCGTCATGTTGCTGCGCACGCGCAAGGCCGACATCGGCCTCGACACCACCGTTGTCACGACCGAGCTTGCGCGCACGAGCCGGCTCGTCTCGCGTCTCACCGGTTACGCCGTGCAGCCGAACAAGGCGATCATCGGCCGCAACGCGTTCGCGCACGAATCGGGCATCCACCAGGACGGCGTCCTGAAGGAGCGCTCGACGTACGAGATCATGGACGCGACCTCGGTCGGCGTCGACGCGAACTCGATCGTGCTCGGCAAGCACTCCGGACGCCACGCGCTGCGTCAGGCGCTCGAGCAGCTCGGCTTCCGCGTCGACGGCCAGGCGCTCAATACGGCGTTCAAGCGCTTCAAGGAGATCGCGGACAAGAAGAAACAGGTGACGGCGATGGATCTCGAGGCGCTGGTGACCGACGAGCTCCGCGACGAGATCGCCGGCTACGCACTCGAGTGGTTCGAGGTCGAGGCGTCGTCGAGGCGTCCGCCGCACGCGCGTGTCTCCGTCACCCTTCCGGAGGGCACCAGCGCTCAGGGGACGTTCACCGGCGACGGCCCGATCGACGCAGTGTTCCACGCGATCAACGCGGCGACCGGGGTCGAGGCGCGCCTGCGCGAGTTCAACATCAGCGCGGTCACCGAGGGTCAGGATGCGCTCGGCGACGTCTCGGTCGTGCTCGAGGTCGATGGGCAGACCGGCTCGGGACAGGGCGTCTCGACGGACATCATCGAGGCCGCGGCGCGCGCGTATGTGCGCGCGCTCAGCATCGCGCGCGAGCGGGCCACGCTCGCGCGCGAGCGAGGGCCGGACGCCGGTCAGCCGCAACTCGCCTCCGCGCCCTGAGCGTCGTCTCCTCTGGCGGACCGGTCAGTCCGCGCCGAGCCCTCCGAGCGCCAGTCCCTGCGCGTAGGCCACGTGATGGACGGCCCGGCCTGAGTCGGGGGCCATCAGGTTGGTGCCCATCACCTTCGTGCAGGCGGCGTCCGGGATGATCGTCTCCACGGTGGCTCCGCGGCGGCGCAGCACCGCGGCCTCGACGCCCTCGGCGAGGTGGATGGCCGCGCCGATGAGCGCCCCCGCGCCCGGCCGCCCGCTGCCGAGTGCGCCGAGCGGGTTGAGGCACAGCACGCGCGTGCCGCGGCCGACGACGGCCGCGTCGAGGTTCGTCGGGCTCCACACGCCGCCGTCGACGTACTCGCGCCCGCCGATCCGTACGGGAGCAAACATCCCCGGGATCGAGCACGAGGCGGCCACCGCCTGACCGACGGTCGTGTCGGGCGCTCCCGGGGCGCCGAACACGATGCGCCGGCCGCTTGAACGCTGCACGCAGCACACGCGCAGGCGCCCGTCGAAGCGCGCTCGGACGCGGTCGAGATCGGTGGCCAGCTGGTCGTGCGTGCGGTCTCCTCGAGGTGAGAGCGCGAGCACGAGGCGTCGCGCCAGCGCCGAACCGGGGCCGGCCGCCGCGAGCGCGAGATCGAGGAAGGGGCTGGCGAGCGGCTCCACGGCGGACCCGAGTGGGCTCCAGCGGTCGAGGACGCGCGAGCTGCCCTCGCCCGCCGGCAGAGTCGCCGGGCGAGGCTCGGCCTCGGGCTCGCGAGGCGGTCTCGGGGGTCGCCCCGCGCACAGCCGCGCGGCCATGATCGAACCCGCCGACGTCCCGACGAAGCAGTCCGCTCGACGGAAGTCCACGCCGGTGGTCTCGGATAGGCCGGCGAGGACGCCATGCAGCCACGCCACGCCGGCGATGCCGCCCGCGCCGAGCACGAGCACGTCGGGAGCGATGAACGTGGACCGGGACAAGGGGGCCCAGCGTAGCGGGCGCTTCACGCAGGCGTGTATGTGATAACGTACGACCGTATGGCAGCCGCCCAACGCCGCCCGCCCGGCGACTCCTCGCCGGCGGATCCGCTCGACCCCGCGGTCATCGGCGCGCGGGTGCGCGCCCTGCGCGAGGCCTCCGGGCTGTCGCTGCGCGACCTCGCCGCGCGCAGCGGCGTCAGCGCGCCGATGCTCTCTCAGGTCGAGCGGGGGGAGACGAGCCCGACGCTCGCGGTCGCCGCGCGGATCGCCGCCGGACTGGACCTGCGCCTGTCCCAGCTGCTGCGCCTCGACGAGGACGGGGCCGTCACCGTCGTGCGCTCCGATCAGCGCGGCGAGGGCGGGAGCGCCCGGCGCGGGCACCGCTTTGAGATCCTCACCGCCCCGCGACCGGGCCAGCGCGTGGAGCTGTCGCATCACACGCTCGCCCCGAGCGCCGTGACGGGCGGTCCCGAGGATCCGCCGATGCACGAGCCCGGCAGCCGCGAGGTCGCGCTCGTGCAGAGCGGCGAGCTCGTGCTCGTGTGCGACGGCCAGCGCCACGAGCTGAGCGAGGGCGACTGCGTCACCTTCGACGCCGACCTACCGCACCACTTCGAGAATCCCGGCCCCGCCGAGGCGGCGTTCCTCGCCGTCGTGAGCGCGGGTCTGCGCCGTAGTTGACCCCGACACAAGGACCGACGCCGATGCCGACAACGTTGTTCGACAAGATCTGGGCGGCCCATGAGGTAGCCCCCGGCTTGCAGTACATCGACCTGCACCTCGTCCACGAGGTGACGAGCCCGCAGGCCTTCGACGGGCTGCGTCTGGCCGGCCGCCCGGTCCGCCGCCCCGACCGCACGCTGGCGACCGCCGACCACAACGTGCCGACCGACGGCACGCCGGTCGCGGCGCGCATCCGCGACGAGCTCTCGCGCGTGCAGGTACAGACGCTCGAGCGCAACTGCGCCGAGTTCGGCATCCCGGTCTTCTCGCTCGGCTCCGAGCACCAGGGGATCGTGCACGTCATCGGCCCCGAGCTCGGGGTCACCCAGCCGGGCATGACCATCGTCTGCGGCGACTCACACACCGCCACGCACGGCGCGTTCGGAGCGCTCGCCTTCGGGATCGGCACGAGCGAGGTGGAGCACGTCCTGGCCACGCAGTGCCTCGTCCAGCACAAGCCGAAGTCGATGCGGATCAACTACGTGGGAACCCCCGGGTTCGGGGTCACCGCGAAGGACCTCATCCTCGGCGCGATCGGGCAGATGGGCGTCGCCGGCGCCGTTGGTCACGTCGTCGAGTTCTCCGGGCCGGCGATCGAGGCGCTCTCGATGGAGGAGCGCATGACGATCTGCAACATGACGATCGAGGGTGGCGGGCGCGCCGGCATGATCGCGCCCGACGAGACGACGTTCGCATGGGTAACCGGCCGCCCCGGCGCGCCGCAGGGAGCCGAGCTGGTGCGCGCGATCGACAGCTGGCGCGAGCTGCGCACGGATGGGGGCGCGGCCTTCGATCGCGAGATCACCGTCGACTGCGACTCGCTCTCGCCGCTCGTCACGTGGGGGACGAATCCCGGCCAGGTCGTCTCGGTGACGGACACGGTGCCGTCACCGGATGCGTTCGACGCTCCGGCCGACCGCGAGGCCGCGGAGCGCGCCCTGCACTACATGGATCTCGTGCCCGGCACGCCCGTGCAGGAGATCGAGCTCGACCGCGTATTCATCGGCTCGTGCACGAATTCGCGCATCAGTGACCTGCGCGTGGCCGCGGAGGTCGTGCGCGGACGCCGCGTCGCCGAGCGCGTGTCGGCGATGGTCGTGCCGGGATCGGTGCAGGTCAAGGAGCAGGCCGAGGCCGAGGGTCTCGACGACGTGTTCCGCGCGGCCGGCTTCGACTGGCGAGGCGCGGGCTGCTCGATGTGCCTCGGCATGAACCCCGACACGCTGTCGCCCGGTGAGCGCTGCGCGTCGACCTCGAACCGCAACTTCGAGGGCCGTCAGGGCCGCGGCGGTCGCACCCACCTCGTGTCCCCGCAGATGGCCGCCGCGGCCGCTATCGAGGGGCATTTCGTCGATATCCGCACCTGGAACTAGGAGCGGTGGCCGGAGGCCGCCGCGTTCAAGGCCGGCAGGAAGCCGGCCGCAATTACAGACGCGGGGCCGGAGGCCCCGCGGAGGAGACCCCCCATGAGAGCGATCGACAAGATCACGGGCCCGGTCAGCGTCTTGGACCGCGCGAACGTCGACACCGACCAGATCATCCCCAAGCAGTTCCTCAAGCGCGTCGAGCGCACCGGCTTCGGCGAGTTCCTCTTCTACGACTGGGCGCAGGAGCCCGGCTGGGACCTGCCGCGCAACCCGATCCTCGTGGCCGGGGAGAACTTCGGCTGCGGCTCCTCGCGCGAGCACGCCCCGTGGGCGCTCGAGGACTATGGATTCAAGGCGGTCATCGCGCCGAGCTTCGGCGACATCTTCTACTCGAACTCGACGAAGATCGGGCTGCTGCCGGTGGTACTCGACGAGGCCGACGTACGGGCGATCGCCCGGGCCGGCGAGGCGGAGATCGACCTCGAGGCACAGGAGGTGCGCTTCGGCGGGCGCAGCGTGGGGTTCGAAATCGATCCGGACATCAGGCATCGGCTGCTCAACGGGCTCGATGACATCGCGCTGACGTTGCACCAGGACGAGGCGATCTCGTTCTACGAGCACGATCGCGAGCGGGTGGGGCCAGTCACGACGGCGCTCGGCGTGTAGGGCGCCGGGGCGGCTCCCGGCGCGTTCAGACCCCAACGACAAAAGGGGGTCTGAACGCGCCGTGCGCCGCCCTGGCACGCCGTGGCCGTCGCCGCGTGCTGCGGTGGAGGGCTGATCTGGCATTCTCCCCGCGTCACTATGAGTACGCGCATCGTCACTCTGCCCGGAGACGGGATCGGGCCCGAGATCATGGGGCCGGCCGTCGAACTGCTGAGGCAGGTTGTCGGCTCCGAGCTCGAGTTCGAGGAGCGTGTGTTCGGGGGCGCGAGCATCGACGCGCACGGGACGGCGCTGACTGATGAGGTGCTCGAGGCCTGCCGGCGGGCCGACGCGGTGCTGCTGGCCGCCGTCGGGGGGCCGAAGTGGGATACGACCGATCCGAAGGCGCCGCGGCCCGAGCAAGGCCTGCTCGGACTACGTAAGGGGCTCGGGCTGTTCGCGAATCTGCGACCGGTCCGTCCGGTCCCGGCGCTGTACGACGCCTCCCCGCTGCGGCGCGAGCGCATCGAGGGGACCGACCTGCTCGTCGTGCGCGAGCTCACCGGCGGGATCTACTTCGGCGAGAAGACGCGCACGGAGACCAGCGCCTCGGACGTGTGCGCCTACACCGTGGCGGAGATCGAGCGCATCGCGCGCGTCGCCTTCGAGGCGGCGCGGGCAAGGGTGTCGAGCGTCGACAAGGCGAACGTGCTCGAGACCTCGCGCCTGTGGCGCGAGGTCGTCTCGCGCCTGCACTCGAGCGAGTACCCGCATATCCAGCTCGAGCACGTGCTCGTCGACAACGCCGCGATGCAGCTCATCGCCGCGCCACGCCACTTCGACGTGATCGTGACCGAGAACATGTTCGGGGACATCCTCAGCGACGAGGCCGCCATGATCACCGGCTCGATCGGCATGCTTCCGAGCGCCTCGCTCGGGGCGACCGGCGCCGGCGGGGAGGCGGCCGGACCGGGCCTGTTCGAGCCCGTCCATGGCTCCGCGCCCGATATCGCCGGGCAGGGGATCGCCAATCCGCTCGCCATGTTCCTCTCGGCGGCGATGCTCCTGCGCCACGGATTGGGCTTGGCAGCCGAGGCGGCGGCGGTAGAATCGGCGGTTGACCGTGCACTCGCTGAGGGCCTGCGGACGCCCGACCTCGGGGGTGGGGCTCGCACCGCAGAGGCGACCCGCGCGGTCCTTTCGTATCTCTAGCAACTACAGGAGCGGGGCGTGAACGAAGCGGACCTCATCTGGATGAACGGGGAATTCGTCGCCTGGGAGGACGCGAAGGTTCACGTGCTGACCCACGGGTTGCACTACGGCACGGGCGTCTTCGAGGGCGAGCGTTGTTACGACACCGAGCTCGGCCCGGCGGTGTTCCGCCACCGCGAGCATCTCGAGCGCCTGCTGCGCTCGGCCGATCTCTATTACATGCCGGTGCCGTACACGGTCGATCAGCTGCGCGCGGCGACGCACGAGCTGATCTCCCGCAACGGGTTGCGCTCGTGCTACATCCGGCCGCTCGTCTACCGCGGCTACGGACAGATGGGACTCAACCCGCTCGAGGCGCCGGTCGACGTCATGATCGCGATCTGGGAGTGGGGCGCCTACCTCGGCGAGGAGGGCAAGCGCAACGGCATCCGCGCGAAGGTCTCTTCGTGGCGGCGGATCAGCCCGGACTCGCTCATCCCCGCGGCCAAGGCGTCGGGCCAGTACCTCAACAGCGTGCTGGCGAAGATCGAGTCGGCCAAGGCCGGCTACGAGGAGTCGATCCTGCTCGACGATCACGGCCACGTCTGCGAGGGCACCGGGGAGAACGTCTACCTCGTGCGCAGCGGCGAGATCGTCACTCCGGGGCACCACAACTCGATCCTCGACGGAATCACACGGCGTTCGATCATCCAGATCGCCCAGGACCTCGGGTACGAGGTCACCGAGCGCAACATCTCGCGCGCCGAGCTCTACGTCGCCGACGAGGTCTTCCTGACCGGCACGGCGGCCGAGCTCGTGCCGGTCCGCGAGATCGACGACCACGCGATCGGCGACGGCAAGCCGGGCGAGATCACCCGCGTGCTGCAGGGCGTCTTCGAGGACGCGATCCACGGGAAGGCCGAGCGGTATCGCGAGTGGCTCGACGTGGTGCAGATGGCGGCGTCACCGACGGAGGCGAGCGCCGCCTGATGGCACGCCGGCGCCGAGACGAGCAGCGAATTACCGGGGCGGGCGCCTAAGCGGCCGAGGAGCCGCGGCCGCCCGCATCCCGCTGCCGCTTCGTCTCCCAACGCCGAAAGGACCAACCCCGTCATGACACCCTCCGATCAGCTCGAGCTCTACGACGCCACCCTGCGCGACGGCATGCAGGGCGAGGGCATGTCGCTGTCGGCCGCCGAGAAGGTGCGCGTCGCGCACAAGCTCGACGAGCTCGGCATCCACCTCATCGAGGCGGGCTTCCCGGCCTCCAACCCGAAGGAGCGCGAGCTCTTCGAGCTGCTCGCCGGCGAGCGCTTCGCGCACGCGCAGATCGCCGCGTTCGGCATGACGCGCCGGCGCGACTGCCGCGCCGAGGACGACACTGCGTTGCGCATCCTCGCCAAGAGCTTCGCCCCGGTGTGCACGCTCGTCGGCAAGACGTGGGCGTTGCATCTGGAGAAGGTCGTGCGCGTCGACCGCGAGGAGAACCTGCGCATGATCGCCGAGTCGATCGCCTTCCTCGTCGGCGAGGGCAAGCGCGTCATCTACGACGCCGAGCACTTCTTCGACGCCTACCGCGACGATCGCGGCTACGCGCTGCAGTGCCTGCGCGCGGCGGCCGAGGCGGGCGCCGAGACGGTCACGCTGTGCGACACGAACGGCTCCTCGCTGCCGCACCAGGTGACCGAGGCGACAGCCGACGCACAGGACGCGCTCGCGGCAGCGGTGCGCCTGGGGATCCACTGCCACAACGACGCCGAGTGCGGCGTGGCCAACTCGATCGCCGGCGTGCTCGCCGGCGCGATCGCAGGTACAGGCCACGATGAACGGCTGCGGCGAGCGCTGCGGAAACGCGAACATCGTCTCGATCATCGCCGACCTGCAGCTCAAGCTCGGCTACGACCTGCTCTCCGAGCCCCAGCTCGCGCTGCTGACGCCGACCGCCCACTACATCGACGAGCTGCTCAACTTCACGCCCGATCCGAACCAGCCGTACGTCGGGCGCAACGCGTTCGCCCACAAGGGCGGCATGCACGTCGCCGGCGTGCGCGCGGACGCGAGCACGTTCGAACACGTCGACCCGTCGCTGGTCGGCAATCGCCGCGACCTGCTCGTCTCCGAGCTCGCGGGCCGCGGCACCGTGATCGAGAAGGCGCAGGAGGCGAACATCGGCCTCAGCGACGCCGCCGCCGGGCAGCTCATCGAGCGCGTCAAGGAGCTCGAGCATCGCGGGTACCAGTTCGAGGCCGCCGACGGCTCGTTCGAGCTGCTCATGCGCAAGGAGGCCGGCGAGTACGAGCCCCTCTTCCGCCTGGAGTCCTGGCGGGTGCTCGTCGAGAAGCGCGCCGACGGGCGCGTCGAAACCGAGGCCACGATCAAGATCTGGGTCGGCGGTGAGCGCTTCGTGCGCACCGCCGAGGGCAACGGTCCGGTCCACGCGCTCGACAAGGCGCTTCGTGAGGCGATCGGCGAGATCCACCCGCATCTCCGCGACATCGACCTCGTCAACTTCAAGGTCCGGATCCTCGACGAGACGAAGGGCACCGGCGCGGTCACGCGCGTGCTGCTCGACGCCTCGGACGGCGAGGCGGTGTGGGGGGCGATCGGGGTGTCGGAAAACGTCATCGAGGCGTCATGGGAGGCGCTCGTTGACTCTTTGGAGTTCGGGATGCAGCCGGGGCGGGTTGGTGAGAGGGCCGGCCCCCGCCCCGTGCGTTCGGCCCCCCAGTGATAAAGGGGGGCCGAACGCACGTGGCACGGCCCTCTCACCAACCCCGCCCCAGCTTCCTGCGGGTACTGCTCCGCAACGACCGTCCCAGACTTGGGGCGAGGCTAGGATGGCGGGCGTGACCTTTCAGGACACCGCTGGGGTGATCCCGCTCGCTCGGCCCGTGCTTGGTGAGGAGGAGGAGGCCGCTGTCGCTGAGGTGCTTCGGTCGGGCCAGCTCTCGCTCGGACCGCGGGTGCCGGCGTTTGAGCAGGCGTTCGCCGAGCGCGTGGGCGCTCCCTATGCCTGCGCCGTCTCGTCGGGGACCGCTGGGCTCCACCTGGCGCTACGTGCCGTTGGCGTAAGCGACGGCGATGAGGTGATCACGAGTCCGTTCTCGTTCGTGGCGTCGGCCAACGTCGCGCTGTACGAGCGGGCGCGGCCGGTGTTCGCGGACATCGATCCGGTCACGCTCAATCTCGATCCGGCGGCCGCGGCGGCCGCCGTGACCGAGCGGACGCGCGCGCTGCTGCCGGTGCACATCTTCGGGTACCCGGCCGACCTGCCGGCGTTCGAGGCGCTCGCCGCCCGGCACGACCTGGCCATCGTCGAGGACGCGTGCGAGGCGCTCGGCGCGCGGCACCGCGACGGCGTCGCCGTCGGCGGGCGAGGCCACCCGGCGGCGTTCGGGTTCTACGCCAACAAGCAGCTGACGACCGGCGAGGGCGGCATGGTGACGCTCGGCGACGAGGCGATCAAGGTGCGCATCGACTCCGAACGCAACCAGGGCCGGGCGCCGGACATGGGCTGGCTCGATCACGACCGTCTCGGCTTCAACTACCGGCTCTCGGACATCGCCAGCGCGATCGGGCTCGTGCAGCTCCAGCGCCTGGAGGGCATGCTCGCCTCGCGCGCACGGGTCGCCGCCGCCTATCGCGAGGCGCTCGCCGGCCTCGACGGCCTCGGCCTGCCCTGCCAGGATCGCGACGGCGACGCGCGCGGCTGGTTCGTGTTCGTCGTGCAGCTGCCGCGCGGGTGCGACCGCGACGCGACGATGCTCGCGCTGCGCGATCTCGGCGTGCAGAGCAAGCCCTATCTGCCGGCCATTCACCTCATGACCTTCTACCGCGAGCGCTTCGGTCACCGACCAGGCGAGTTTCCGGTGTGCGAGGACGTCGCCGACCGGTCGCTGGCGCTGCCCTTTTACCCGGGCATGAGCGAGGGGGAGGTCGAGCGCGTCGGCGAAGCGCTCGGCGCGGTGCTGCAGGGTTGAGCTCAGCCGGCGCTGGCGCGGCGCGGGCGCTTGTGCCCGTTGTTGCGCCCGTCGCTGCCTAGCCAGGCGAGCGCGAGCTGGGTGCGGCTGTCGACGTCGAGCTTGGTGAGCGACGCCGACACGTGCTTCTTGACCGTGCTCTCGGTGACGTTCAGCCGTCGCGCGATCGTGCGGTTGCTGTAGCCGGCCGCGACGAGATCGACCGTCTCGGCCTCGCGCGGAGTAAGCGACGCCGTGCTGCTCGCCCCGGGGTCGCGCGGCGTCTGGAGCGCCAGCATGTTCGTCAGGTGGGGCGCGAGCTCGGTGAGCCGCTCGGCGTCGGCCGTCGTGAAGCCGCGAGCGCCGAGCACGGCGAACAGCCCCTTCGTCGGCCCGGGCGCGTCAAGCCACGCGGCGAGCACGCCGTTGACGCCCTGGCTGGCCAGGAACTCCTCGCCCGCGGCTCGGCCGGCGTCGGTCAGCAGCGCCCAGAGGTCCTCCCGGCGCAGCGGGGCAGCGAGATCGAGCCCGGGCGCGGCGAGGACCCGGCGCATCGCGTGGGTGCGCGACAGGCGGGCCAGGAGCGCGTCGAGGCGTCGCTGCGCGAGGCCGACGGCGACCCCCTCGATCTTCGGGCTCTCGTTCGACGCCGTCAGGAACGCCGCGTGCTCCCACCCGAGCTGAGCGCGCACCGCGTCAAGCGTGGCGCGGCGGAAGCCACTCAGTGATGTGGCCTGCTCGACGTCCTCCAGGACCGCCAGCAGGCGCCGGTAGTCATCGATCTTTAACATCCGTGTGCCCTCGCACCCTTGGCGGCTGTCCTCCCGCCGTGGAGGAAGACGCCTCAGTCGTGTCTTTGGCTGACCCGCCCCCCTTGGACGCGACACCCATGAATGCGGCTTGGATCATGGCCTTTCGGCTCCGCACCGCGTTCGCTGAGCAGTATGACGGTTTTTGCGGACATGCGGCGGCTCGGGGTCCCGGGCGGTGCTCCGCGACCGCCCCACGTGGCCGCCGCCTCGTAGACTGGCGCCCCGATGTCGCGCTTCAGCGAGCCCCAACACCCCGACTTCCAGCGCCTGAACGCCTCGATCGGCTTCGACCGTCGGCTGTGGCCGCAGGACATCGCGCAGTCGCGCGCGCACGCTCGCATGCTTGCCGCCCGCGGGATCATCTCCGAGGCCGATGCCCAGGCGTTGCTGCGCGGGCTCGACGACGTCGAGCGCGAGCTGAGTGGCGGCGCATTCGCCCTCTTGCCCGACGACGAGGACGTGCACATGGCGATCGAGCGGCGGCTGACCGAGATCGTTGGACCGGTCGGTGGCCGCCTGCACACGGCGCGCTCGCGCAACGATCAGGTGGCCACCGACCTGGCCATGTACACCCGAGCGCGGGCCGGGGACGCGCGGGAGCGCCTGAGCAGCCTGATGGCGACGCTGCTGCGTCGCGCCGAGGAGCACCGCGACTGGCCGATGCCCGGCTACACGCACCTGCAGCGCGCCCAGCCGGTGTATCTCGGCCACCATCTGCTCGCGTACTTGTGGATGCTCGACCGCGACCGTGCGCGCTTCGCGTTCGCCGAGCGTGCGGCCGGCGTGCTCCCGCTCGGTGCCGGCGCGCTCGCCGGGGTCAACTTCGACACCGATCGTCGCCAGGTCGCCGCCGAGCTCGGCTTCCACGACGTCGCGCCGAACTCGATCGACGCCGTGTCCAACCGCGACTTCGTGCTCGACTACCTCGCCGCCGCGGCGACGTGCACAACCCATCTGTCGCGGCTCGGCGCCGAACTCGTGCTGTGGTCCAGTGAGGAGTTCGGCTTCTGCGAGCTGCCCGACGCCTGGACGTCGGGCTCTTCGATCATGCCGCAGAAGAAGAACCCGGACGCTGCCGAGCTGCTGCGGGCCAAGGCCCCGCGCACGGCCGGGCACCTCGTCGCCTTCCACGGCGTCATGCACGCGCTGCCGCTCACCTATAACAAGGATCTGCAGGAGGACAAGGAGCATCTCTTCGACGCGGTCGACACGCTCGAGCTCGTGCTCGCCGCGGCCGACGGGATGCTCGACGGCGTGCGCTTCCGGCGCGAGCGCCTCCAGGATGCCGCCTCCGACGAGATGATCGCGGCGACCGACGTCGCCGATCTGCTCGTGCGTCGCGGCGTGCCGTTCCGCGCGGCGCACGGCATCGTGGCCGGGCTCGTGCGCGCGGCCGTGGACAGCGGACGTTCGCTGTCCGCGCTCACGCCGGAGGAGCTGGCCGCACACAGCGATGTCCTCGACGGCGAGTACTACGACGTGCTCGCCCAGCGTTCGTGGCTGGAGTCGAAGGTGTCCGAGGGCGGCACGTCGCTCGCGCGCCTGGACGAGCAGATCGCGCTCGCGCGGACCGCGGTCGCCGCGTCCGCACCGGCATGACCGAGGGCGCGAAGCAGGCGCTGCCGGCGGCCTTCTACGAGCGCCCGGTGCTTGACGTCGCGCGCGACCTGCTCGGGTGCGTCGTGGAGCGCGACGGCGTTGCCGGCGTGATCGTGGAGACCGAGGCCTATCACGAGACCGAGCCGGCCTGTCACGCCTACGTCGGGCGCACGGCGCGAACCGAGACGCTGTTCGGGGCGCCGGGCACGGCTTACGTCTACCGCTCCTACGGGATCCACTCGATGCTGAACGTCGTCTGCGAGCCGGCGGGCACGGCGGCCGCCGTGCTCATCCGTGCGCTGGCGCCGCGCACGGGGCTGGCGCTCATGCGCGAGCGCCGCGGTCGACTCGACGAGCACGAGCTGTGCTCGGGGCCCGGGAAGCTCGCCCAGGCGCTCGCGATCTCGCTCACCGACGATGGCAGTGACCTCGCCGTGGGCTCGGTGCGCCTCTTCGGGCGCGCGCCGGACTGGGCGCCGGCGCCTGTCGCGATCGGGCCGCGCGTCGGGATCACGAAGGCGTCCGAGCTGCCGTGGCGCTTTGCGGTCGCGCGCCACCCCGACGTCTCTCGTCCTCGCCCGCCGCTCGCGCCGGGCGCAAGCGTGCGCCTGCGCGGCCGTTAGCGGCGCCGGTGGATCGATGGTCGCGTCAGCCCGCGGGGGCGGCGCTGCCGCCACTGGCGCCGGGCGAGGCGCTGCCGCCGCCGGTGGCGGGGGCGCTCGGCGCTGGGGCGGCGGGGGCCGGCGTGCTCGCGGGCGGCGCCGAGGGGGCGGCGGCGCCCTGACCGCCCGCCGTTCCCTGTCCGCCCGCTGGGGCCGGGCTGGCCGCGGCCGGGCCCGGGGCCGCGGGGGCGGAGTTGTTCGCGCCGCCGGCGCCGCCGCCGGTGCCGCCATTCGTGCTTCGACTGCTCGGTGCGGACGTCGCCGAGCCGGACGACGAGGGGGCGCTCGACGTCGCCGCGCCGCCGCCTCCGGCGGCCGCGGCCGCGGAGGCCGGCGTGGCCGTCACGCCGGAAGCGCTGTGGTTGGCGGTGATCGCCATCGCCGAGAGCATGAAGTCGCGCCAGATGAGCGCGGGGTACGTCCCGCCGAGCACGGGACTGCCGCCGAAGTCGGTCTGCATCGGCACCAGCTTGTTCGGGTAGCCCACCCAGACCGCGACGGTGTACTTGTTGTTCCAGCCGACGAACCAGGCGTCCGCGTAGTTGGAGGTCGTCCCGGTCTTGCCCGCCGCGAAGCCGCCGATGGCGGCGTTTGTCCCGGTGCCGGAGGTGATGACCGTCTCGAGCATCGAGGTTTCGGTCGATGCCACCCACGAGGGCAGCACGCGGCGATAGATCGGGGTGTCGACCTGGACCAGGCCGCTGGGGAAGCGGACCTTCTCGATTCCGACCGGGCCGAAGGAGTTGAGCGGGTCGCCGGCCAGGAACGAGCCGCTCACCCGCCGGCCGTCCTCGGCGATCGTCTCGTAGGCGTGCGCCATGTCGAGCACGGTGACCCCGGTGCTGAGACCGCCGATCGTCATCGCGTAGTTGGTGGAGATCGGCGTCGTAATGCCCATGCGGTGGGCCAGGCCCGCGATTCGGTGCGTGCCGGTCTTGACGCCGACCTGCGCGAACACGGTGTTGTCCGACAGCGTGGTCGCGGCGAGCAGGGTGTTGGAGCCTGCGTAGGACGACTCGTCGTTGCGCACGACGAACACGCCGCCGTGCGGGTCGCGCAGCGTGAGCGGATGCGAGGGCCACACCGAGTAGGGCGAGATCCCGCGCTCGAGCGCCGCGGCGAGGTCGAACGCCTTGAATGCGGATCCCGGCTGGCGCTCGCCCTGGGTGGCGAGGTTGAACGGGCTCGCGTCGTAGTTGCGCCCGCCGACCATCGCCTTGACCTGACCGGTCGAGTTGTCGATCGCCACGAGCGCCGCCGACGGACCACCGGGGTTGGCCAGGTAGGCGTTGATCGAGTCCTCGGCGGCCTTCTGCAGCTGCAGATCGAGCGACGTGGTGATCTTCAGGCCGCCCTCGAACGCGCGCTGCGCGCCATAGCGGTCGATGACCTGCTCCTGCACCCAGTCGTCGAAGTAACCGGTGTTATAGCCGCCCTCCGTGGTCAGCTCGGGCGCCTGGACCTCCGACGTGGCGGGCAGTGGCGTCGCCGTCGCGGTGTCGTACTGCGAGCGATTGATGTAGCCCTGCGCGAGCATGTCGTTGAGCACCTCGGCGCGGCGCGCGAGCGCGTGCATCGGGTGCGCGATCGGGTCATAGCCGCTCGGCGAGGCGATGAGGCCGGCGAGAAGCGCCTCGTCGGCGGGGTGGTACTGCAGCTGCGTCACGCACAGGTCCGTCAATGCGCCGCAGCCGATGTAACCGGGCATGTGCCCGAAGTAGGTCTGCGCCGCCGACTCGATGCCGTAGGCCCCGTTGCCGAAGTAGATCGTGTTCAGGTACTCGGTGATGATCTTGTTCTTGGGCCAGCGGTGCGAGAGGTGATAGGCGAGCGCCGCCTCGCGGAGCTTCTCGAAGATCGTGCGGTGCGACTGGGCCTGCAGCACGTTCTTGACGAACTGCTGCTCGATCGTCGAGGCGCCCTGCACGGCGCCGCCGTGCAGCACGTCGGCGAGGATCGCGCGACCGATGCCGCGAATGTCGATGCCCGAGCTGTGGTAGAAGCGCTTGTCCTCGACCGAGATGACCGCGTTGATGACCGGTTGCGGCACCTGCCCTTCCTTGAGCAGGATCCGGTGCTGCTGGCTGAGGATCGCGATCTGGTTGCCGTGATCGTCGAGCAGCACGGAGTTCGAGGCGTTGTTGAACTCGGTGCTGTTCTCGAGCTTGGGCAGGTCGGACGCGACGGCCATGAACATCCCGAACGCGAACGAGACGAGGCCGAGCAGGAGCGTCGCGACGAGGATCGCGAACAGGCGCAGCTTCTTCAGGCGCGTCCGCGTGCGCGGCTCGAGCGGCTCGATCGGCGGCTCACGCGTGTAGCCCGGCGGCGGTGGGGTGGGGCGCTTCGGGGCGCGAACGCTCGGCGGGGCGCGAGACAGATGCGCGCGACGGTGGGGCCGCCGGCGCGGGATGGCCGTTCGCGGCGACTGCCCGGGCGCCGTCGCGGCCCGGCGCGACGAGCATCGCCGAGGAGTCCGCCGTGCGCGCGGTGGCGTCGTAAGCGGTGGGGTTGTCGGGGCGTTCGTCCTCGCTCATCAGGAAGTGGCGGAGCGTAAGCAACCGGGCGGCGAAGCCGACGATCGCGAGTGCTGCCCGCCGGGCTCGGAGGCTTGGCGGCACAGGCCCCGCGAGCGTCGAGAGTCTAGCATTGGCCCTTCATGCCGAACGGTACTGGAGCGCCCGACGACGTCGCCGAACAGCTCGCGCGTAACGCCGTCGAGAGCCTCCCGCGCGGCGCGCTTGCGGCCCAGCTGGCCGCGGCGCGACAGGCGCGGCGCCCCCTGCGCGTGAAGCTCGGAATCGATCCGACGGCGCCCGACATCCATCTCGGTCACGCCGTCGTGCTCGGGAAGCTGCGCGAGTTTCAGGACCTCGGCCACCGGGTCGTGCTGATCATCGGCGACTACACGGCGCGCGTCGGCGACCCGTCGGGGCGCTCGACGACGCGCCCGATCCTCAGCGACGAGCAGATCGAGACGAACGCCCGCACCTACCAGGAGCAGGCCTTCGCGATCCTCGACCCCGACCCGGAGCGCCTGGAGGTGCGGCGGAACAGCGAGTGGTTGGACATGTCGATGCTCGAGCTGCTCCGACTGGCGCGCACGACGACCGTGGCCCAGCTGCTCGAGCGCGACGACTTCAGCAAGCGCATCGCCGCCGCCCAGCCGATCTCGATGCTGGAGATGCTCTACCCGCTGCTGCAGGGCTATGACTCGGTGAAGGTCGAGGCCGACGTCGAGCTCGGCGGCACCGATCAGACCTTCAACCTGCTGCTGGCCCGCGAGATCCAGCGCGCCTACGGGCGGCCCGAGCAGGCGATCCTCACGATGCCGCTGCTCGTCGGCACCGATGGCCGCCAGAAGATGTCCAAGTCGCTCGGCAACCAGATCGGGGTCACCGATCCGCCGCGAGGAGATCTACGGCAAGACGATGTCGATCCCCGACGAGGCGATGGCCGACTACTACCGGCTGCTGCTCGGACGCGAGCCGCCGGGGCCCGACGTCGCCGCGCGTGACGCCAAGCGGGCGCTGGCCCGCGCCCTCGTCGCCCGGTTGCACTCCGAGGAGCGGGCCGCGGCGGCCGAGCGCCATTTCGATCAGGTGATCGTCGCCGGCGGGCTGCCCGACGAGGTTCCCGAGGCGACGTTCGCCTGCGAGAACGGGAGCGTGCACCTTCCCGCCGTTATCGCCGAGGCGTTCGCGATGTCGCGCTCGGAGGCCCGCCGGCTCATCGACCAGGGGGGCGTGACGCTCGGCGAGCAGACGCTCGCTCCCGGTGAGCACGACATCGACTGCGACCGCGCCGAGGGCGAGGTGCTGCGCGTCGGCAAGCGCCGCTTCCGGCGGCTGGCGCGCAGCTCCTAGGCGAGAGCGAGCCTGCGATGCCCGTCCACAGCGGACTGCTGCGCCTGCGCACCGGCGGCCACGGCGAGGTCGTCGACCTGACCGAGGGCGTGCGCTCCGTGCTCGGCACCTCCGGGGTCGCGCTCGGCGTGGCCACGGTGTTCGCGCCCGGGGCGACGGTGGCCATCACGACGATGGAGTACGAGCCGGGCGCGGTCGCCGACCTCGCCGCCGTGCTCGAGCGCCTGATCCCCGCCCAGGGCCCGCGCCGACTACGAGCACAACCGCCTCAACCACGACTCCAACGCCCACGCGCATCTGCGGGCCGCCCTCATCGGCCCGTCGGAGTCGATCCCGATCATCGCTGGCCAGCTCGCGCTCGGGACCTGGCAGCAGATCGTCCTGCTCGACTTCGACGACCGCCCGCGCGAGCGCATGGTCAGCGTGCAGATCGCCTCCTGATGCCGGGAGGGGTCTCGCCGCGCCGGGCGGACGGTCGCCGCATGCGTCGGCGCGGTGCCCTACACTGCGCGCTGCGCCACCCGGTCCGGGTAGCGGCCGACGCTTGTCGTCGGCGATTTGTCCCGGATCGTCGGCAGGCGCTATACTGGCGGGCCCGGCCCAAACGGGCGCCTTCGGGCGCTGGGCCGACCTGGCCTCCTCGAAAGAGACCCTTTCGGCGTGGCGACACGGTCTTTGAAAACTCAACAGCATGCGCACTTGCGGTCGAACCTCGACCGCGGTGTGCGTCCAGGTTCGACCTGCCGCCCGGCGACGCTCGCGTCTGCCCGGCGGCGGTACAAAGAGTCAAGTAGGAAGTAGTACCCCGTCATGGCTTGGGGCCACTGTGTATAGGTCCCAACAACCGCTATGACACTCTCAGTGAACGCAGTTCTTCACGGAGAGTTTGATCCTGGCTCAGGACGAACGCTGGCGGCGTGCTTAACACATGCAAGTGGAGCGACGAACCAGGGCTTGCCCTGGGGCAGAGCCGCGAACGGGTGAGTAACACGTGGGTCACCTGCCTCGATGACCGGGACAACCCGAGGAAACTCGGGCTAATACCGGATGTGCCCGCAAGGGGAAAGGTAGCTTCGGCTTCCGCATTGAGATGGGCCCGCGGCCCATTAGCTTGTTGGTGAGGTAACGGCTCACCAAGGCTCCGATGGGTAGCTGGTCTGAGAGGACGATCAGCCACACTGGGACTGAGACACGGCCCAGACTCCTACGGGAGGCAGCAGTGGGGAATCTTGCGCAATGCGCGAAAGCGTGACGCAGCAACGCCGCGTGGGGGAAGAAGGCTTTCGGGTTGTAAACCCCTTTCAGTTGGGACGAAGCCTCGACGGTGAATAGCCGCTCGGGGTGACGGTACCTTCACAAGAAGCACCGGCTAACTACGTGCCAGCAGCCGCGGTAATACGTAGGGTGCAAGCGTTGTCCGGAATCATTGGGCGTAAAGAGCGTGTAGGCGGCCCGATAAGTCCGCTGTGAAAGTCCAAGGCTCAACCTTGGAAAGCCGGTGGATACTGTCGGGCTAGAGTCCGGAAGGGGCGAGTGGAATTCCTGGTGTAGCGGTGAAATGCGCAGATATCAGGAGGAACACCAATGGCGAAGGCAGCTCGCTGGGACGGTACTGACGCTGAGACGCGAAAGCGTGGGGAGCAAACAGGATTAGATACCCTGGTAGTCCACGCTGTAAACGATGGCAACTAGGTGTGGGGGGTGTCGACTCCCTCCGTGCCGAAGCTAACGCATTAAGTTGCCCGCCTGGGGAGTACGGCCGCAAGGCTAAAACTCAAAGGAATTGACGGGGGCCCGCACAAGCAGCGGAGCATGTGGTTTAATTCGACGCAACGCGAAGAACCTTACCTGGGCTTGACATGTGAGTGACCGGTGTGGAAACACACCTTCCCTTCGGGGCACTTTCACAGGTGGTGCATGGCTGTCGTCAGCTCGTGTCGTGAGATGTTGGGTTAAGTCCCGCAACGAGCGCAACCCCCGTCGCATGTTGCCAGCATTTAGTTGGGGACTCATGCGAGACTGCCGGTGACAAACCGGAGGAAGGTGGGGATGACGTCAAGTCCTCATGCCCCTTATGTTCAGGGCTACACACGTGCTACATTGGCGCGTACAGAGGGCTGCGATACCGCGAGGTGGAGCGAATCCCTTAAAGCGCGTCTCGGTTCGGATTGCAGGCTGAAACTCGCCTGCATGAAGGCGGAGTTGCTAGTAATCGCGGATCAGCATTGCCGCGGTGAATACGTTCCCGGGCCTTGTACACACCGCCCGTCACACCACGGGAGTGAGCAACACCCGAAGCCGGTGGCCTAACCCGCAAGGGAGGGAGCCGTCGAAGGTGGGGCTCGTGACTGGGGTGAAGTCGTAACAAGGTAGCCGTAGCGGAAGCTGCGGCTGGATCACCTCCTTTCTAGGGAGCACCTACGGGTGCCCCGGTTACGCCCCACGCCTCCTCGAGAGGCGTGGCCTCGCGTCAACCGGGCCTAGCACGTCGACCGAACCTGGCTGGACGGCAACCGAAGCGATCGCTCCGCTCCTACGGGCGCGAACGCGGACGGAGCCACAAACGACCCCAGCATGCTGTTGAGTTTTGAGAGACCGGCGTCCGCCGTCGGCATCGTGGCGTCCCAACAGAGGGGGCGCTCACAGACGATGCTGGTGCGGCCGGCGTATTCGCCTCTCGGCGGTCCTTGAAAACTGCACAGTAGCCACAAGTCGGTCGCATCGATAAGCGCGACCGACAACGGGTATCACCGGGCCGCTCGCCGAACGTAAGTGACGCGAACGGCCAGATCACCGTCAAGATAGTAAGGGCGCATGGTGGATGCCTTGGCACCAAGAGTCGATGAAGGACGTGAACGGCTGCGATAAGCCGCGGGTAGGCGCTGAATAGCCTGTGATCCGCGGATCTCCGAATGGGGAAACCCAGCGCTGGTAATGCGGCGTTATCCCCGGTTGAACACATAGACCGGGAGAAGACAAGCGGGGGAAGTGAAACATCTCAGTACCCCGAGGAAAGGAAATCAACAGAGACTCCCTGAGTAGTGGCGAGCGAAAAGGGATCTAGCCCAAACCTGGCAAGTGCAAGCGGCCACGCGTTGCTTGTCGGGGGTTGTAGGGCGTCTCGTCCGGGCCGTGGCCGGTCCGGCGGAAGTTACAAAGTCATGTGGTAGTCGAAGCGCGTGGAACCGCGCACCAGAGAGGGCAACCGTCCCGTAGACGAAACTGCATGGCCTTCCGTGAGACGTTCCTGAGTAAGTCCGCACCCGTGAAACGCGGACTGAACCTGGGGGGACCACCCTCCAAGGCTAAGTACTCCTTGGTGACCGATAGCGGACTAGTACCGTGAGGGAAAGGTGAAAAGTACCCCGGAAGGGGAGTGAAATAGTACCTGAAACCGCGCGCCTACAAGCGGTGGGAGCAGACTTGTTCTGTGACCGCGTGCTTTTTGCATAACGAGCCGGCGAGTTACTCGTCTGCGGCAAGGTTAAGCGATGAGCGGAGCCGTAGCGAAAGCGAGTCCTAATAGGGCGACAGAGTCGTAGGCGGTATACCCGAAACTGAGCGAGCTACCCATGGGCAGGCTGAAGCGGGGGTAAGACCTCGTGGAGGGCCGAACCGACCTAGGTTGAAAACTGGGCGGATGACCTGTGGGTCGGAGTGAAAGGCTAATCAAGCTCAGTGATATCTGGTTCTCTCCGAAATATATTTAGGTATAGCCTCGGATAAATTGCGTTTTGGCCGTAGAGCACTGTTTGGACTAGGGGCCCTACCAGGTTACCGAATTCAGGCAAACTCCGAAGACCATTACGTCTACTCCGGGAGTCAGTTGCTGGGGGATAAACTTCAGCGTCGAAAGGGAAACAGCCCAGACCGCCAGCTAAGGTCCCTAAGTACTAGCTAAGTGGGAAACGATGTTCGAGTGCATAGACAACCAGGAGGTTGGCTTAGAGGCAGCCACCCTTGAAAGAGTGCGTAACAGCTCACTGGTCAAGTGTTCGAGCGCGGACAATGTAACGGGGCTCAAGCTAGTCACCGAAGCTGCGGGTGCGTGAGGTCTTCGGACCGATCGCGCGGTAGGAGAGCGTTCCCAATCCGGTAAAGCGGCGGCGGAAGCCAGCCGTGGAGGGTTGGGAAGTGAGAATGCCGGCATGAGTAACGAAAGAGGGGTGAGAATCCCCTCCACCGATTGCCCAAGGATTCCTGAGTAAAGTTCGTCTGCTCAGGGTTAGTCGGGACCTAAGGCGAGGCCGAAAGGCGTAGTCGATGGCCAACAGGTTGATATTCCTGTACCACGTCGCATCCGTTTGACCAATGGGGAGACGAGGAAGGCTAAGGGAACCCAGGCGATGGTCGTCCTGGGACAAGCGTGTAGGGGTGGCCCTAGTGAAATGCGGGGCCGCATAACCTGAGGCGCGATGTCAGCTGGCTCTAAGCCGGCGAGTCCCTGACGCCATACCTCCAAGAAAATCCTCTAGGGAGGAAGCGCGTGCCCGTACCAAAACCGACACAGGTGGGCAAGTAGAGAATACTAAGGTGATCGAGATAACCCTCGTTAAGGAACTCGGCAAAATTGCCCCGTAACTTCGGGAGAAGGGGCGCCCCAGTAAGGTGAAGCCGCTTGCCGGTGGAGCCTGAGGGGGCCGCAGTGAATTGGCTGAAGCGACTGTTTACCAAAAACACAGGTCTCTGCTAAGTCGAAAGACGACGTATAGGGGCTGACGCCTGCCCGGTGCCGGAAGGTTACGTGGAGGTGTTAGGGCTTGACCCGAAGCACCGAAGCTAAGCCCCGGTAAACGGCGGCCGTAACTATCAGCTGACCGAGGTAGTTATAAAACTCGGCTATATGCTGGAACATCCGAGTATCCCGCGCTACGAGTACCGTCCTAAGCGGGCGATACCGTGACAATGTGTCGGGTGCGGACAATCAGCAGGAAAGGCCGTCCATTGAGGCCATACCGGCCTCGCTCGGTAGCTTCTTGTCTGGATTTGCGCTGGGAGAAGGGAGCTTCATGTTGGTGTGCCGGAAGCGCGGCACGGCGACGCGGGGCTTCAGGATCTCGGCGGCCTTCAACGTCTCGCAGCACGATCGCGTACCGCTCGAGCTGTTCAGGCAGACGCTCGGCGTCGGATCGATTCGACGCGCGGGCAACGGTGGCTGGTACTGGGAGGTCAATCGACTCTCCGAGATCGCCGGCGTCGTTGTCCCGTTCTTCGATCGGTTTCCGATCGTCGGTCAGAAGGCGACGGATTACGGGCTCTGGCGGAGCGCAGTTGCGCTCTTGTCGGCTGGCCCGCTGTCTGATCGGGACTACACCACGGTTCTTGCTCTCCGGGAACGGATGAACCGTGGCGGAAAGAGGCGCTACAGGATGGACGGAATCCTCAGAGACTATACGCCGAGCCCACGAGCTCAGAGCAGCGTGGGATGAGATAGTCCGATCTCGCGGGCGACCGTGAGAGCCGACCAGAAATGTGTCGGTCGCCGTGACGAATGTGTCGCGGTTGTAACAGACATGAACGGTCCTAAGGTGACGTTAATCGCTGCCCCCCACGCGGGAGACCGCGTGGTGCGCATCTGGCCAAATGCTGGAACGCCTGAGAATCCGGCGCTACGAGCACTCTCCGATGGAGGTGCCGTGACAATGCGTCCGGTGCAGGAAATCAGCAGGAAAGACTGGTCTGCGTGGTTGGGAAGTATGGTCTTGTGGACGGAGAAGGTTGCTTCTCTTTCGGCTGCAAGACCGGCCAGTCGCTCAGATCAGAATCCTCAGAGACCATACGCCAGAGGTCCAGGACACTGGATCATGAGATGGTCCCATCTGCATGGCGACATGCAGGGACGGCGTGCGTGCACGAGGACGCGCCGTCCACTCCCCGCAGAGTGCGTCGGAGTAAGGCTCTAAGCGAAATTCCTTGTCGGGTAAGTTCCGACCTGCACGAATGGCGTAACGACTTCAGCACTGTCTCAACGAGGGGCTCGGTGAAATTGCAGTCTCGGTGAAGATGCCGAGTACCCGCGGCTAGACGGAAAGACCCCGTGAACCTTTACTACAACTTGGTATTGGGGTTCGATGCATTTCGCTCAGGATAGGTGGGAGGCTTTGAAGCGCTGGCTGCGGCTGGCGTGGAGCCAACCTTGAGATACCACCCTTGGTGTA
Source organism: uncultured Solirubrobacterales bacterium (assembly GCA_963819075.1). Taxonomy (GTDB): domain Bacteria; phylum Actinomycetota; class Thermoleophilia; order Solirubrobacterales; family Solirubrobacteraceae; genus CAVQBJ01. The sequence continues at coordinate 404,141 of CAWFUP010000003.1, read as the reverse complement.
TTGGACTTCTAACAGCACGCCGTGAATCCGGGTGCTGGACAGTTCCAGGCGGGTAGTTTGACTGGGGCGGTCGCCTCCCAAAATGTAACGGAGGCGCACAAAGGTTCCCTCAGCACGGTTGGAAATCGTGCGTAGAGCGCAAAGGTAGCAAGGGAGCTTGACTGCGAGACTGACAAGTCGAGCAGGTGCGAAAGCAGGTCTTAGTGATCCGGCGGTAGCAAGTGGAAGTGCCGTCGCTCAACGGATAAAAGGTACTCCGGGGATAACAGGCTTATCGGGCCCAAGAGTCCACATCGACGGCCCGGTTTGGCACCTCGATGTCGGCTCGTCGCATCCTGGGGCTGGAGTAGGTCCCAAGGGTTGGGCTGTTCGCCCATTAAAGCGGTACGCGAGCTGGGTTCAGAACGTCGTGAGACAGTTCGGTCCCTATCTGCCGTGGGCGTTGGAGAATTGAGAGGATTTGTCCCTAGTACGAGAGGACCGGGATGAACGCACCTCTGGTGTATCTGTTGTCCTGCCAAGGGCACCGCAGGTTAGCTACGTGTGGATCGGATAACCGCTGAAAGCATCTAAGCGGGAAGCCGGCCTCAAGATGAGTTCTCCCATCCCCTAGAGGGAGTAAGAGCCCTGGTAGACCACCAGGTTGATAGGCCGGATCTGGAAGCGCGGTGACGCGTGAAGGAGACCGGTACTAATGGCTCGAGGGCTTGACGGATTTTTTGTGATACCCGTGTGGCGCTGTGTAGTTTTGAAGGACCCCGGGGGGCCGGTCTCTCGCCCTTTTCCGGTGGCTTTGGCGAGGGGGAAACACCTCTTCCCATTCCGAACAGAGAAGTTAAGCCCCTCAGCGCCGATGGTACTTGGCTCGCAAGGGCCTGGGAGAGTAGGACGCCGCCGGTTTCTTCAGCACGACGAGCCGCCCCCATGGGGCGGCTCGTCGTCGTTGTGGACGGCGAGACTGCGCTGCTGACCCCGTCAGCGCTCGGCGGGCGGGCCGTCGCGGCCGGCCGTAGCGCGTGGGCGCGGCGGCAGGGGGGAGAGGCACGGGACGATTGCGGGGGGCGGAACACCCGGGCGGCGCGCGCAACGACGCGATTCGAGCGGACGGTGGTGGGCATCGACGCGCGCGGGCGATGTGCGGCGCGCCGTCGCTGGTCGGACAGACGTCGCAGCAGGGGGAAACTCCCAATCGACGTCGTAGTGCTCCTCGAGCGTCAGAAACGCGCCCAGCAGGCGCAGAGCGACTGCGGCGCGGTCGCGCAATCCGAGCGGGCGACCATCGCGGTCGGGAGCTGGCTCAGAACAGAACATGTGTTCGCAAGCTACGGGCGGCGCCGGACGGATCCTAGGGGAACGCGCGTTCGACGAGCGGCCGGCGGAAGGATCGGCTCTACAGAGCGAAAGTCCGGGCCTGCGCCCTGCAACGCCGATTGCATGGCGGCCCGGGAGGGGGCGCTCACAAGGTGCTTCCAAGCGCATCCCAGACCTCGAGCTTGCCGCGGATGCGTGCGATCACCTCATCGGTGACCTCGGTCGTGGAATTGTGCCCGCCGAGGTCGGGCGTGCGGAAGCCCGCCGCCGTCGCCTCGAGCGTCGCCTCGTAGATCGCCCGGGAGGCGGGCTGGGCCTCGCGGATGCCGCGCTGGGCGGCCTGCGCGAGAATCGCCGCACAGGAGAGGATCATGGCCATCGGGTTGGCGATGTCCTTGCCCTGCAGCGCGGGCGCGGTGCCGTGCGGCGCCTCGGCCATGGCGACGGTCGTCTCGTAGTCGTCGTCGAAGGCGAGCAACAGCGACTCGGCGCCGGCGATCGACCCGAACATCGGCATCACGAGATCGGACAGGCAGTCGCCGTCGCGGTTGAGGGCCGGGATGGCCAGCGGCGCGTCGGTGGCGCCCGAGATGAGGCCGGCGTAGGTCGCGTCGATGAGCACGGGGCGGTACTCGACGGCCGGGTGGCGCGCGGCGGCGGCGTCCATCTCCTCCTTGAGCATGCCCTCGTAGACCGGCGACACGGTCCACTTCGGGCCGCCGTACACGCGCCCGCGGTTGGCTTCGGCGGTACGGAACGCGTACTCGGCGACGCCGCGGCACGTGGCGCGCGTGATGCGCTCGGTGCGGAACGCGACCTCCTCGTCGCTTCCCCGCTCGCCCTCACGCCACTGCTCGGCGCCGTAGGCGTCGCCGACGGCCATGCGCACGATCGAGATCGGGTAGTGCACCCCGGCGATCGGGGTGATACCGGGGAGGCGCCGGCCCGTGCGGATGATCACGGTGCCGTCGACGTCCTCGCGGAGGATCCGATTCGGCGATCCGACGTCGTCCTTGCCCTCCGGGGTCACGGTCGCCGCCTTCACGCCGTAGCCGGACTCGCGCATCGCCGCGGCCGCCTCGTGCACGACGGCATTCTGCGTCGCGCGGCGGTGTTCGAGCGAGCAGTCGAAGTGCTCGAGCTCCAAGTCCAGCCCGATCACCTCGGGTGCGAGCACCCGCAGCGACTGCTCGAGCAGCTCCTGCCCGGTCTCGTCGCCCTCGAGCACCACGATCGTCGGCGTCCCGGACATGGCGGGACGATATCGCTGGACGGCCGACCGTCGCTCGGACGTCCGTCCAGATCAAAAAGGGGTTGGGCCGCCGCGCTCGAACTGATTGCCTGCAAATGGCTGTTACCCTTGCCAGGCGCCGCACCGCTGTCTCTCGACACACGCGTCGCGCCCGACGACCGCTTATGCAAAAGTTCGTGATCGAGGGTGGTGTTCCGCTTTCCGGCACGGTTAGCCCGGCCGGAAACAAGAACGGTGCGCTGCCGATCCTCGCTGCCAGCGTCCTCACCGAGGACGAAGTCGTCGTGCGTAACGTCCCGCGCATCCGCGACGTCGAGGCAATGGTGTGGATCCTCGAAGAGCTCGGGGTGTCCGTGCGCTGGCGGGCGACCAACGAGGTCGTCCTGTGCGCCGCCGGGGTGCGCGAGGACGCGACCATCGATCGCGACCTCGCCGAGCGCATCCGCGCCTCGTTCCTGCTCGCCGGCCCGCTGCTCGCACGCTTCGGGCGCGCGGTGATGCCGCCGCCCGGCGGCGACGTCATCGGCCGCCGCCGCCTCGATCCGCACGTCGACGCCTTCCGTAACATGGGCGCCGAGGTCGACTGCGAGCGCGACATCGTCCTGTCGGCGGCGCGGGGCCTGCGCCCGGGCAGCGACGTGTTCATGGACGAGCCGTCGGTGATGGGCACCGAGAACGCGCTGATGGCGGCCGCGCTCATCCCCGGGACGACCGTGATCGGCAACGCGGCCTGCGAGCCGCACGTCCAGGACCTCGCACGCATGCTCGTGAAGATGGGCGCCGACATCCAGGGCATCGGCTCCAACCTGCTCACCATCAACGGCGCCCCCAAGCTGCACGGCTGCGAACACGACATCGGCCCGGACCACATCGAGATCGGCAGCTTCATGGCGCTCGCCGGGATCACCGGCGGCGAGCTGCGCATCCGCGACACCGTGCCCGGGGATCTGCGGATGATCCGGCTCGCCTTCGAGCGCCTCGGCCTGCGCAGCGAGATCCAGGGCAACGACGTGTTCGTGCCGGGCGCCCAGAAGCTCGTCATCGAGTCCGACGTCGGCGAGTACACGGGCAAGATCCAGGACGGTCCGTGGCCGGCCTTCCCCGCCGACCTCACCTCGATCGCAGTGGCGCTGGCCACCCAGGCCGAGGGCTCGGTTCTGGTACACGAGTGGATGTTCGAGAACCGTCTCGTGTTCATCGACAAGCTGAACTCGATGGGCGCCAACATCCTGCAGTGCGATCCGCACCGCGTGATCGTCAACGGGCCGCGTCGCCTGCGGGGCGAGCGCTTGGAGTCGCCCGACATTCGCGCGGGGATGGCGATGCTGCTCGCGGCGCTGGGCGCCGACGGGCGCAGCGAGATCGGCAACATCCGCCAGATCGACCGCGGCTACGAGCGCATCGATGAGCGCCTGCGCGAGCTCGGCGCCCACATCGAGCGCGTCGCCACCGAGCCCGTTCACGCCTAGACGTGCCATGACGTCGCGTCGCCGCGGCGGCCGGCACGCGATCATGTGGCCATGATCCACCCGATCCCCAGCGGCACCCGCGACGTTCTGCCCGACGAGACACGCGAGCTGCGCCACATCACCGACGCCATGCGGGCCTCCTTCGAGCGCCACGGGTACGGCGAGGTCGTGACGCCCGCCCTCGAGTACGAGTCCGAGCTCGACCGCGGCGACATGCGCGACGCGCGGCCCGCGTACCGCGTCTTCGACGAGAACGGCGAGGTGCTCGTGCTGCGCTCGGACATGACCGTCCCGATCGCCCGTGTGGTGGCCACGCGCTATCCGCACGCCGAGCCGCCGCTGCGCTTCAGCTACTTCGCCCACTGCTACCGCGCCGTCCGTCCGCAGCGCGGGCAGCAGCGCGAGCTGCTGCAGGCCGGGATCGAGCTCGTCGGCTCTCCGGCGCCGGAAGGGACCGCGGAGGCGCTCACGGTGCTCGTCGACGCCCTCGACGCGACCGGGCTGGCCGACTACCGCATCGGCATCGGTGACGCTTCGCTGTACCCGGAGGTGATGGCTAGCCTCGGCGTACCGCCCGCGGCGCGCGAGGGCCTGCTGCACACGCTCGGGCGGCGCGACCTCGTCGCCCTGGAGGGGCAGATCGCCGGCCTCGGCCTCGACCCCGGCGCCGCCGAGCTGCTCGCTCGCGTGCCGCAGATGCGCGGTGGCGCGGATGTGCTCGATGGGCTCGACGAGTCGATCGCCGCCGCGCTGATCGGGCTGCGGCGCGTCGCCGAGCAGGTGCCGCGCGCCGTGGCCCAGCGCCTCATCTTCGACCTCGGCCTCGTGCGGGACATCGGCTACTACACCGGCGCGATCTTCGAGGTCTACGACCCGGCGCTCGGCAGGCCGATCGGCGGCGGTGGGCGCTACGACGATCTCATCGGGCGCTTCGGTCGGAGCCTGCCCGCCGTTGGCTTCGCGCTCGCCGTCGACGCCCTGCACGTCGCCCTCACGGGGGAGGAGCGCGGGACCCTCGGCGCCGCCCGGGCCGGCGAGCGCGCTCAGGCACCCGCGGGGGTGGGCGAGTGAGGCCGACGAACGGACTGACCATCGCCGTCCCGCGCGGCGCGCTGTTCAGCGGGACGATCGATCTGCTCGAGCAGCTCGGGCTCAACACCTCCGAGCTGCGCACGAACGATCGCAAGCTCCTCTTCGAGGAGATCGGCGTCATCACGATGCGCCCCTCGGATGTGCCGACCTATGTCGAGGCCGGTGCCGCCGATCTCGGCATCACCGGCAAGGACGTTCTGCTCGAGCAGTCCGGCTACGCGCGCGACGAGGGTGGCCGCCAGGTGTACGAGCTGCTCGACCTCGGCTTCGGGCGCTGCGTCATGGTGCTCGCCTCGATCGCCGGACCGGACCCGGCGGCCGAGGCCCTGCGTCGCCTCGGCGTCATGCGCGTCGCCACCAAGTATCCGCACATCGCGGCGCGCCACCTCGAGGAGACCGGGCGCCAGGCCGAGATCGTCGAGGTCAAGGGCTCGGTCGAGCTCGCCCCGCTCGCCGGTCTCGCCGAGGCGATCGTCGACCTGACCGCCACCGGCACGACGCTGCGTGAGAACAACCTGGTCATCCGCGAGGAGATCGAGGTCTGCACCGCGCGCCTCATCGCCAACCCCGTCGCCCACAAGCTGAAGGCATCGGCGATCGACGACCTGCTCGCCCGCCTGCGTGCGCGTGAAACCGCCGGGGCCACCTGAGTGCTCCGTATCGAGCGCCTGGAGCGCGCCGACTTCGACGCGCATGGCGCGGCCGGCGTGGCCGCGCGCCTGCGCGGCCTCGTTCCCGACGGCGCGTCGGTTGCCCCGCTCGTCGCCGAGATCGTCGAGCGTGTGCGCGCCGTCGGCGATCAGGCGCTCATCGAGTACGCGCGCCGCTTCGACACCGACGGCGCCGACCCGCTGCCCCTGCGCGTCGCCCCCGAGGCGCTCGACGCGGCCATCCAGACACTGCCGCTCGACGTCATCGCTGGCCTGCAGGTCGCGATCGCCAATGTCGCCGAGGTGGCCCAGCTCGGCGTGGGCGAGGATCGCTTGGTCATGCTCCCGCAGAGTCAGCGGATCATCGTGCGCGAGCTGCCGGTCGGCTCGGCCGCGGTATACGTGCCGGGTGGTCGGGCTCCCTACCCGAGCACCGTCGTGATGGGTGTCGTCACCGCCCGCGCCGCGGGCGTGATCGACGTCGCCGTCTGCGCCCCCGCGGGGTCGGGCGGCGACATCGACCCCGCGATCCTCGGGGCCTGCCGGCTGTGCGGCGTCGAGACCGTCTACCGCATGGGCGGCGCGCAGGCCGTCGCCGCGCTCGCGCACGGCACCGGAACGGTCGACCGCGTCGACGTCATCGTGGGTCCGGGAAACCTCTACGTTCAGGAGGCCAAGCGCCAGGTCTCCCATCTCGTCGGCATCGACGGCTACGCCGGCCCGAGCGACCTGCTCATCGTGCTCGGGCCCGAGGCCGACGTGCGGCTCGCGGCGCTCGATCTGCTCGCGCAGGCCGAGCACGGCCAGGACAGCCTCGTCGGCGCGCTCAGCCCGTCGCTCGACCAGCTCGAGGACCTCGAGGCCGCGGTTCGGAGCATCGCCCAGCGCCACCCCAGCCTGCCGGCGGCGCCATGCGCGCTCGTTCCCGTGCCGGACGCGCGCGAGGCGATTGCCGTGGCCAACGCGTTCGCCCCCGAGCATCTGCAGCTCATGGGCACCGAAGCCGAGGCGCTCGCGCCGCTCGTGACCACCGCGGGCTGCGTGTTCGTCGGGCCCGCGAGCGCAACGGCGTTCGGCGACTACGTCGCCGGCTCCAACCACGTCCTGCCGACGGCCGGCGCCGCGCGGTTCGCCTCTTCGCTGTCGCCGCGGCACTTTCGCCGGCGGATGGCCGAGGTGCATATCGGCACCGCGGCGGCGAAGCTCGCCGCCGCCGGGGCACCGGTGGCGCGCGCCGAAGGCTTCCTCCTGCACGCCGAGTCGATGGAGGCGCGCGCGGCGCGGCCTGCAGGCGACGGGACGCTGCGCGAGAATGGGGAGACATGACGGTCACGCAGACCCGCACGGCCACGATCAAGCGCGACACCGCGGAGACGCAGGTGCGCCTCGTGCTGGCGCTCGACGGGACGGGCCTGGGCACCCGCCAGACCGGTGTGGGCTTCCTCGATCACATGCTCGATCTGCTTGCGCGCCACGGACGCCTCGACCTCGACGTCGCCGTGAGCGGCGACCTGCAGACCGGCGCCCACCACACCGTCGAGGACACCGCGATCGTGCTCGGGCGCGCCCTCGACGAGGCGCTCGCCGATCGCGCGGGGATCATGCGCTACGGATCGGCGACGATCCCGATGGACGAGGCACGCGCGAGCTGCGCGATCGACATCTCCGGGCGGCCGTTCACGCTGTTCGAGGCGGCGCTGCCGCCGGGCGGCACCGGCGGCTTCGATCACGAGCTCGCCGAGGAGTTCTTCCGAGCGTTCGCCACCGCGGCGAAGATCACGCTGCATCTGCGCGTCGAGGCGGGCACGAACGCCCACCACATGATCGAGGCGGCGTTCAAGGCGTTCGCCCGCGCACTGCGCGGCGCGATCGCGCTCGACCCGACCGAGACGGGCGTGCCGAGCACGAAGGGGACGCTCACGTGAGCGTCGCGCGGCCAGCGATCGCCATCGTCGACTACGGGATGGGTAACCGCCGCTCGGTCGAGAAGGCGCTCGCGCACGTCGGCGCGCCGGCACGCCTGACCGGCGCCCACGATGCGCTGCGCGCGGCCGACGGGCTCATCCTCCCCGGCGTCGGCGCCTTCGCCCACGGGATGCAGCGCCTGCGCGAGCTCGGCCTCGACGATCTCGTGCGCGAGCGTGTGCTCGCTGGCGTCCCGGTGCTCGGCCTGTGCCTCGGCATGCAGCTCGCGTTCGATTCCTCGACCGAGCTCGGCGGCGCCGAGGGGCTGGGCATCATCCCCGGCGCGGTGCGGCGCCTGGAGCCAGGCGAGCTGAACCTGCCCCACATCGGCTGGAACCTGGTCACGTTCGCGCGCGACTCGCCGCTGCGCGCCGGACTGCCCGAGCGCTGTGCCTTCTACCACGTGCATTCCTACGTCGCTCACCCACGCGACGAGCAGGACGTGCTCGCGCGTGCGGAGTACGGGACCCGGTTCGCGACGATCGTGGCGCGAGGCTCCTTCTACGGCGTGCAGTTTCACCCCGAGAAGTCCTCGACGCACGGGCTGCGCCTGCTCGCCAACTTCGCGGCGCTCTGCCAGCGCGGTGCCGTGGCGACCGTGGCGACGCCGCTCATCGCGCCGGTGCGATGATCCTCTATCCGGCGATCGACATCCTCGAAGGCAACGCGGTGCGCCTGGAGAAGGGCGACTTCAAGGCCAAGAAGGTCTACGACCAGGACCCTCTGTCCGCCGCTCGCGATTGGGTGGCCGACGGCGCCCGCTGGCTGCACGTCGTCGACCTCGACGGAGCGAAGGCCGGCCAGCCAGTCAACCTCGAGCATCTGCGGCGCATCACCACCGAGCTCGAAGTGCCCGTCCAGTACGGCGGGGGGCTGCGCTCGTTGCCCGCCGTGCGTGATGCGCTGCGCGCCGGAGCCCAGCGAGTCATCCTCGGCACGGCGGCGTTCACCGACGTCGAATTCCTCGACGAGGTGCTGCGCGCCTGGCCCGAGCGCGTGCTCGTCTCGGTCGACGTTCGCGGTGGCAACATCACGACCGCCGGCTGGCAGGAGACGACGCAGATGACGACCGAGACGGTCATCCGGCGCCTACAGGAGCGCGGCGTGCGCAACCTCGTCTACACGAACGTCGACCGCGACGGCATGCTCGAGGGCCCCGACCTCGACGAGGTGCGTCACGTCGCCGAGACGGTGCGCGGGCGGTTCCTGTACTCGGCCGGCATCGGCCGGCTCGCTGACCTCGAAGCGCTCGTAGCACTGCGCCAGGTCAACCTCGCCGGGGTGATCGTCGGCAAGGCCCTCTACGAGCGTCGCTTCACCGTGCGCGAGGCGCAGACCCTGCTCGACGGCCACGCGGTGCGCGACGACGTCCTGCACGAGGCCTGAGCCCCGCGCTCACCCGCGCGTCAGTCCGGATCGCTGAGCTCGGCGGCCAGGACGCGCCAGCCGGCCAGGAAGCCCGCCCGCACGTTGGGGTCCATCTGCTCGAGTCCACGCCGCAGCGGGCCGAGGCGCTCGCGTACGAGCGGCACGAGCCGCTCGCGGTACTGCTCGGCGACGCTGACGAGCGTCCGCCGGCGATCGCGCTCGTCCTCGCGGCGCTCGACGAGCCCGGCGCGCGCGAGCTCGCCGGTCATCAGGCTCACGGTGGCGACGCTCAGCCCGAGGCGCGAAGCGAGATCGCTGACCGCCATCTGGTCCTCGAGCATGAGCACGATCATGACGGGCACGTGACGCGGGCCGAGCGGGCCCGCCTTGAAGAGCGCCTTCATCTCGGCGGCGTGCTCGTCGAGCGGCTCCGTCCCGCGACCGGCTCGCAGGCCGCGGACGACGGGTGGCATGAGACGCAGCAGCTCGGCGAGATCCGCGTCGACGTTCAGGGGCGCGCCCTCGCTGCGCCCACCCACCACATGTTTCGCGCTCGCAGCCCCCTTGACAGCCATAGTTTGAAGTATAAACTGTTTTGCAACCAATGCGAGCGTGCCCGCTGCCGTCGCGCGCTACGCTCGTCGGTGCCCCCCTGACCCCCCCTCTCAAGGAGGCCGCCGGATGCTGAAACTCGCCCGCTGGTGCGTCCGCCACCGCCGCTACGTCGTGGCGGCGTGGCTGGTGATCGCCATCGGCACGACCGTGCTCGCCTCGGCGGCGGGCCGCAACTACTCCACCAACTTCCAGCTGCCGGGTACCGAGGCGCAGCGCGCCTCGGACCTGCTCGTCAGCAAGTTCCCCGCCCAGAGCGGCGACATCGACCAGGTCGTCTGGCACACGTCCAGCGGGACCATCGACTCACCCGCAGTGCGGGCGGCGATCGAGCCGATGCTGGCGCGCGTCGCGCAACTGCCGCACATCGCCGGGGTCGTCAGTCCGTACACGACGCGCGGCGCGCTGCAGGTCTCCAAGGACCGTCGCACCGCGTTTGCGTCGGTCACGTACGACAAGCGGGCGAACCTCCTCCCCGATACCACCGGCAAGGCGCTCATCGCGCAGGTCGAGTCCATCCACGTGCCCGGACTGAAGGTCGCGGCCGGCGGCGCGGTCGTCCAACAGGCCGAGGGTTTCAGCATTGGTCCGGCCACGACCGTCGGCGTGATCGCCGCGCTGATCATCCTGCTCTTCACATTCGGGTCGCTCACGGCCGCCGGCATGCCGCTCATCACCGCCGGATTCGGACTGGTCAGTGGCGTGGCGCTCATCGGGCTGTCGACGCACGTCTTCGACATGCCGAACACTGCGAGCGAGCTCGCCCTCATGATCGGGCTCGGCGTCGGCGTCGACTACGCGCTGTTCATCGTGACCCGCTTCAAGGAGGCGTACGAGCTGACGGGCGACGTGGAGGCGTCGATCATCGCGTCGATGGACACGTCCGGGCGCGCGGTCTTGCTCGCCGGCACGACGGTGATGATCGCCCTGTTCGGCATGTTCGCCACCGGCGTCGCGTTCCTGTATGGCCTGGCGATCGCGTCCGTGCTCGCCGTCCTGATGGTCCTCCTCGCCTCGCTGACGCTCCTCCCGGCGATGCTCGGGCGCTTCGGGGCGAAGGTCGCGCGGCCGGGTCGGCGGGCGCGGGCGCGGGCCGCGCGCGGCGAGGAGCGCGGCGAGACGGCCTGGCGGCGCTGGAGCCGGACCGTGCAGAAGCGGCCCTGGCCGCTTGCGCTCGCCTCGCTCGCGGTGATGATCCTGTTCCTCGCGCCGGCCATCGCGCTGCGCCTGGACAACACCGACGCCGGGAACAACGCCACGAGCCTCAACTCGCGCAAGTCCTTCGATCTGCTCGCGCAGGGCTTCGGGGCCGGGTTCAACGGTCCGCTGGTGATCGTCTCGGAGCTGCCGCACCGCGGTGACGTGTCCGGCCTGCCGACGCTGCGAGCGGCGGTCGCGGCCACGCCCGATGTCGGCGCCGTCAGCCAACCGCGCCTGAGCCCGTCCGGCGACGTCGCCGTGATACAGGCGTTCCCCGACTCCGCGCCGCAGGACCTCGCCACGACCAATCTCGTCAACCACCTGCGCTCGACGGTCATCCCCCCGATCGAGGCGAGCAGCGGACAGAAGATCCTCGTCGGTGGCTTCACGGCCGGATCGATCGACTTCGCGAGCGTCCTCTCGAGCAAGCTGCCGCTGTTCATCGGGCTCGTCGTCGTGCTCTCGGCGCTGCTGCTGTTCGTCATCTTCCGGTCGATCGTCATCCCGTTGCAGGCCGCCGCCATGAACCTCCTCAGCATCGGCGGGGCGGTCGGCGCGACGGTGGCGATCTTCCAATGGGGCTGGTTCGGCGAGCGTGATCGGCGTACAGCCTGGCCCGATCGAGCCCTGGATCCCGGTGCTCATGTTCGCGGTCGTGTTCGGCCTGTCGATGGACTACGAGGTGTTCCTCATCTCGCGTGTGCGCGAGGAGTGGGTGCGCCAGGGCAACGCCACGGACGCCGTCGGCGACGGGATCGCGCTCACCGGCCGCGTCATCAGCGCGGCGGCGGCGATCATGGTCTGCGTGTTCCTGTCGTTCCTGATCGGCAACGAGCGCGTGCTGAAGGAGTTTGGCTTCGGCCTCGCCGCTGCCGTGTTCCTCGATGCGGTCGTGATTCGCTGCGTGATGCTGCCCGCGGTGCTCGAGCTGCTCGGCGAGACGACGTGGCGTCTGCCCGCATGGCTCGACGCCCGCCTGCCGCACTTCAACATCGAGGGCTCGCTGGCCCGCGGTGAGGGCGGGGCGGAGCCGGCCGCCGACGAGCGCGAGAGCGAGCCCGTCGGCACGCCGGCGTAGCGCCTCGCCCGACCGACGCCCGTGCGCCCGCGGCGCACGGGCCCGGCGGCGCGCTACCGTGGCCGGCAGATGCACTACAAGCGAATCATCCCGTGCCTGGACGTCGACGCCGGTCGCGTCGTGAAGGGGACGAACTTCGTCGATATCCGCGACGCCGGCGACCCCGTCGAGCTCGCTGCGTTCTACGACCGGTCCGGCGCCGACGAGATCGTCTTCCTCGACATCACCGCGACGCACGAGAAGCGCGACACGATCGTCGAGCTCGCGCGGCGGACCGCCGACAACGTGTTCGTGCCGTTCACGATCGGCGGTGGGATCCGCTCGGTTCCAGACGCGCAGGCCGTCCTCGACGCCGGGTCGGACAAGGTGTCGGTCAACTCGGCCGCGGTCTCGCGGCCCGAGCTCGTCACCGAGCTCGCCGAGGTGTTCGGCGCGCAGTGCGTCGTGCTCGCCATCGACGCGCGCGCTCGCGCTCAGGGAGGGTGGGAGGTCGTCGTGGCTGGCGGACGCACGCCGACCGGGCGCGACGTCGTGGAGTGGGCCGTGGAGGGCGTGGAGCGCGGCGCCGGTGAGATCCTCCTGACGAGCATGGATCGCGATGGGACCAGCGACGGGTACGACCTCGAGCTCACCGCGGCCGTGGCGGGCGCCGTCAACGTGCCGGTGATCGCCTCCGGGGGCGCGGGCACGCTCGAGCATCTCGCCGAGGCGCTGCGGGCCGGCGCCGACGCCGTGCTGTGCGCGTCGATCTTCCACTACGGCCAGCACACGGTCGGCGAGGCGCGCGCCTACCTCGCCGCCGCTGGGCTGGCGGTGCGTGACTTCACTCCGGTCGCCGACCTCGATGCGTAGACGCCCCGGCGACGGACGGCGAGCCGAGGCGTCGTGACCACCGACGATCACCCAATCACTCGCTCCGGCCTGATCCCGCCGCCTCCGCCCGATCCACTGCGGGCGCTGGACGAGCTCCCCCGCAGCGAGGCCGGGCGCGCGCTGCTCGCCGTCGCCGGACGCACCCCGGGGCTATGGCTCGTGGGCGGGACCGTGCGCGACGTTCTGCTCGGGCGCCACCCGCGCGAGATCGATGTGATCGTCGCCGCTGCCCCCGAGGTCACCGCCGCCGTCGCCGCCGAGATCGGCGCGGCCCTCGGCGGCTCGGTCATCGAGCACGCCGACTTCCTCACCGCCCAGGTCAGCGACGCCGACGGCGTCGTCCGACTCGACGTGGCCACCGCACGGCGCGAGACCTACGAGCAGCCGGGGGCGCTCCCCGACGTTGCCCCGGCCTCGCTCCAGGACGATCTGGCGCGCCGGGATTTCACGGTCAACGCGATCGCCGTCGCGCTCGACGAGCCCGAGCCCGAGCGCGTGCGCGGCGCGCCCCACGCGCTCGATGACCTCGCCGAGGGGCGTCTGCGAGTCCTGCACGACGCCAGCTTCATCGACGACCCGACACGGCTGCTGCGGCTCGCCCGCTACTGCGCACGACTGGCCTTCGACCCCGAGGAGCACACGCGCCTGCTGGCCGGGCGCGCGGTCGCCGCGGGTGCGCTGCGCACGCTCAGTGGGGCGCGTGTCGGCGCCGAGCTGCGCCTGGTGCTCGCCGAGCGGGAGGCCGTGGGCGCCCTGCAGGAGCTCGACCGCATCGGCGCGCTGACCGCGCTGCACGCGCGCCTGCGCTTCGATCGTGCCCTCAGCGCGAGCGCGCTGGCGCTCCTGCCTCGCGACGGTCGCCGCGACCTTCTGTTGCTCGCCGCACTCGCGCTGCCACTCTCGCTGTCGGCGGCCGAGGACCCGGGAGCGGAACTGCGCGCCTGGCTGACGCGACTGGAGTTCACCGCGCCGGATCGAGATCGCGTGCTCGCCGCTGCATCGTCGATCCCGCGGCTCGTCGACGATCTCGCCGTGGCGCGACGACCGTCCGAGGTCCGGGCCGCCGTCGGTAGCGCCCCGCCCGAGGCCGTGGCGATCGGCGGCGCGCTCGGCCCGCGCGGCGCCGCGTATGACTGGCTGTGGCAATGGCGACACATGCGCCTGCGCATCAGCGGCGACGACCTGCTCGCCGCCGGGATCGCGGCGGGACCGGAGCTCGGACGGCGTCTCGCCGTGACGCTCGACCGGCGCCTCGACGGCGAGCTCCCCGACGATCGCGACGCCCAGCTGGCGGCGGCGCTCGACAGCGAGGTGGCCCGATGACCCGGGCCGGGGCAGCGAGCAGAGCGCCCGATCGGTTGGGCGGGGCGATCGCGCTCCCGGCGCCGTTCCGGGCTGACGGTCAGCACGTCGCGATCGATCTGGTCGGCGGCCACGTGCTGTTCACGACGCGCCGCGGCGGCGTGTCGGTTGGCCCATTCGGCTCGCTCAATCTCGGCCTGACGGTTCCGGGTGGCGACGGCCGCCCGGTGGCGGGCGATGACCCGCGGGCGGTGGCGGCCAACCGGCGCCTGCTCGCCGAGCAGATCGGAGTGGCGGCGGAGCGCTTCGCACACGGGCAGCAGGTGCATGGTGGCGCGGTCGAGCGCGTCACCGCGATCCCGGATGGATCGTGGAGCGCGGCGCGTCTCGGCGGCCGGCCGCAAGCCGACGGTCAAGTCACCGCGCTGCCCGACGTCGCGGCGGTCGTGCTCGCCGCGGACTGCCTGCCGATCGCGCTCATCAGCAGCGGGGCCGTCGCCATGCTCCACGCCGGTTGGCGCGGCCTGGTCGCGGGAGTGATCGAGGAAGGAGTCGCGGCGCTGCGCGGGCTCGCGGACGGCGGCGAGATCGTCGCCGCGATCGGCCCCGGCGCCGGAGTGTGCTGCTACGAGGTGAGCGAGGACGTGCAGGCGGCGTTCGCGGACTATGGTCCCGGCGTTCGCGACGGTCGGCGCCTCGACCTCAAGCGCATCGCCGAGCACGCCCTGCGCGTCGCCGGGGTGAGCGATGTCCACGACGTCGGTCTGTGCACCATCTGCTCGGATCCGTCGCTCTTCTTCTCCCACCGGCGCGACGGCACGCGCACCGGTCGCCAGGCCGGGGTGGCATGGCGCAGCTGATCCACGGTCTGCGAGCCGCCCGCGTGCGGGCCAACCTCGAGGCGGTGCGGAGCGAGATCGCCGCCGCCTGCGAGCGCGTCTCGCGCGATCCCGCCGGCGTCGAGGTGCTCGCGGCGACGAAGTACGTTCCGGTCGAGGAGATGGGCGTCCTGGCCGACGCGGGGATCGCGCTCGTCGGCGAGAACCGTGCCCAGGATCTCGAGGCGAAGGTCGCGGCGGATGGGCCGCGATTCGAATGGGACTTCATCGGGCAGCTGCAGAGCCGCAAGGTGCGGGCGATCGTCCCGCACGTGCGCCTCATCCACTCGGTGGCCAGCGACAGCGCGCTTCGCGAGCTCGCCCGCCACGCCGAGGAGGCGCGCCCGGGCCTGCGGATCCTCATCGAGGTCAACGTCGCGCGCGAGCCCGGCAAGGCCGGCGTGGCCGCGGAGGAGCTCGACGCGTTCATCGAGCGCTCGCCGGTCCCGGTCGCCGGGCTCATGACGATGCCTCCGCTCTCGGAGGATCCGCGGGACAACCGCCGCTGGTTCGCCGCGCTGCGTGAGCTCGCGGCCGCGCGCGGCCTCGAGCAGTTGTCGATGGGGACGACGCAGGACTACGCCGTCGCCGTCGAGGAGGGCGCGACGATCGTGCGCATCGGATCCCGCCTGTACGTCTGATCGTCCGGACCGCGGGGCGGCCCAAGTCGGACGCGCGGGGGCGAGTACAGTGTCAGTTGAGCAGGGAATTCCGCCTGCTGAGCGAAAACGCACGGAGAACAATGGCCTTCCGCGATTCCTGGCACCGTGCCCTCGTCTACTTCGGGTTGGCCGAGGAGCATCATGACGACGTCTATGAGGATGAACCCCCGGCCGAGATCGAGCTCGAGGATCGCTACCGCGAGCGACCCAACGTGCGGCGCATGCCAGGGCGGCGTCGCGGCGGCAGCGACTTCGACGACATCTTCGCCGATGACGAGCCGCCCGGCCGCCCCACGACCGTCCTTCGCCCCGTGAGCGGCGGGCGCGGCAACGGGCACGGGGGAGCGGCGCGAGTCCATCTCGTCGTGCCGAAGTCGTTCAACGACGCGCAGGAGGTCGCCGACAAGTTCAAGGACTCGATCCCCGTGGTGCTCAATCTGCAAGGGATCGACACCGATCTGTCCAAGCGCCTGATCGACTTCGCCAGCGGGCTGACCTATGCCCTCGACGGCGGCATGCAACGGATCGCCGACAAGGTGTTCATGTTGACTCCCCGCGACGTCGAGATCTCGGCCGAGCAACGGGCGACGCTCATCGAGAAGGGCTTCTTCAACCAGAGCTGAACGCGTCGCGCGCTGCGCGCGACCGAGCGGCTAGCCTGTCGCCCATGACCATCGGGATCGTCGGCGCGGGGAACATGGCAGCGGCGCTTGCGCGCGGCTGGGGCGATCCCATCCTCGTGAGCGATCACGGCTCGGGGCGCGCGGCGGCGCTTGCCGCTGCGCTGGGCGGCGAGGCCGTCGTCGGCAATGCCGAGCTGGCCGAGCGCGCCGACTTGCTCGTGCTCGCGCACAAGCCGGCGCAACTGCAGGCCGTGGCCGACGAGATCGCTGGGCGTGCACACGCCGTCGTGTCGGTGCTCGGCGGCGTCTCGCTGAGCGATCTGCGGGCGGCGTATCCGAACGCCGAGGTGGTGCGGACGATGCCCAACACGCCGGTCGAGCTGCGCGAGGGCGTTACCTGCCTGGCCGAGGACGCCGCCGCCGATGCGGCGTTCGGAGAGCGGGTGCGCGAGCTGTTCGCCCGCGTCGGCGTCGTGGTCGTGCTGCCCGAGCGCCTAATGGACGTGGCGACCGGCCTGTCGGGCGTATTCCCCGCGTATGTGGCGCTCGTCGCCGAGGCGCAGGTCGATGCCGGTGTGCGCCGAGGGCTGCCGGCGGCGGTGGCGACCGAACTCGTGAGCGGAACGCTCGCCGGTGCCGCCGCGCTGCTGCGCGCGCGGGACGGCGACACGCTGAGGATGCGGCGCGAGGTCGCCTCCCCCGGCGGCTCGACCGCGCGCGGACTCGACGCGCTCGAGCGTGCCGGCCTGCGAGGCGCCTTCAGTGCGGCCCTCGACGCGGTGCTCGCCGGATGACGTTCCTGCTCGCGAGCGCGCGCACGGACATCGCGGGGTACCTGTCGACGCTTCTCGACGTGTACACGCTGATCATCTTCGTGTACATCCTCACGCAGTGGATGCTCACGCTCGGCGTCCGTCCCGGCTACTCGCGGACGTTCGACGCGGTGCTCACCTTCCTGCGCGACGTCTGCGAGCCGTACCTGCGGATCTTCCGGCGCATCGTGCCGATGATCGGCCCCCTCGACATCAGCCCGATCCTCGCGATCATCGTGCTGCAGCTGGTCAACACCCTCGTCGTCCGCGACATCCTCGGCGGGTAGCCCGGTGCGCTCACGCAACGCCTGGGCCCTGGCGGCGCTCGTGCTCGTGGCCGTCGTGGTGGCCGACCAGCTGACGAAGCACCTCATCGCCGACTCGATCATGCCCGGCCAGACCCGGCACGTCGTCCCGGGCGTGCAGTTCGTGCACACGTTCAACGACGGCGTGGCGTTCGGCCTCGCCGCCGGCGGCCACACGATCGTCATCGCGCTCATCGGCCTGGCCCTGCTCGGCGTGCTGCTGTACTTCGCACGCCATTCGGCGCGCCGGCTCGTGTGGCTGCCCACCGGGCTCCTGCTCGGCGGTGCGCTCAGTAACATCCTCGATCGCCTGCGCGATGGATCGGTGACCGATTTCATCAAGCTGCCGCTTGGGTGGCCGCCGTTCAACGTGGCCGACGCGGCCATCACGGTGGGTGTCGTCATTCTCGCCCTCGTCATCGAGTCGGGCGCCCGCGGCGACCCCGTGACGCCCTCCGACGGTGCACCCGGGCGCGGCGCGCGGCGAGCGCGGCTGCGCTCCTCGGAGTGAGCCGGCCGTGACCGCACCGCGCCGGTTCGTCGTCGACACCGGCGCCGACGGTCAGCGCCTCGACCGCTTCCTCGCCGCGCCGCTCGGCTCCCGCGCCCAGGCGCAGCGGCTCATCGACGCCGGTGCCGTCGCGGTCGACGGACGGCCGCGCGGTAAGGGCGATCACGTGCGCGCCGGCGAGCAGGTGACCGTTCAGGCGTCGCCGATGCCCGTGCCCGCGGATCGTTCCACGGCCCCGGCCCCGTTTGCCATCGTCTACGAGGACGAGTACTTGCTCGTCCTCGACAAGCCGGCCGGGGTCGTCGTTCACCCGGCGCGCGGGCACCGCGAGGGCACGCTCGTGCAGGCGCTCGCCGCGCGGGTGGGCGGGGGAGAG
This sequence comes from uncultured Solirubrobacterales bacterium, assembly GCA_963819075.1. Taxonomy (GTDB): domain Bacteria; phylum Actinomycetota; class Thermoleophilia; order Solirubrobacterales; family Solirubrobacteraceae; genus CAVQBJ01. The sequence goes on along the minus strand of CAWFUP010000003.1, from coordinate 385,802 downwards.
GACCCCGAGCGCCCGGGGATCGTGCATCGGCTCGACCGTGACACGTCGGGCCTGCTCGTCGTTGCCCGCTCGGAGGAGATCCATCGGCGCCTGAAGGCCGCGCTGGCGGCGCGCCGGATCGAGCGCGAGTACACGACGCTCGTGCAGGGTCGTCCGCCGTCGCGCACGGGCACGATCGACGCGCCGATCGGCCGCGACCGCCACGCCCGCACGCGCATGTCCATCGACAGCGACGAGCCACGCGAGGCACGAACGCACTTCACCCTCGCCGAGGCGTTGCCGACGAGCAGCCTGCTGCTCGTGCGCCTGGAGACGGGGCGTACGCACCAGATCCGGGTGCACATGCAGGCGATCGGTCATCCGGTCTGTGGCGATCCGCAGTACGGAACCGCCGGCCTGTTCGGTCTGGAGCGGCAGTTCCTGCACGCCAGCCGGCTCACCTTCGTGCACCCGCAGACCGGCGATCCCCTGGCGCTGCAGTCGCCGCTGCCGGCCGATCTCGACGCGGCGCTCGCGCGGGCTCGCGCGGATCGCTGAGGCACGGCGGTACATAACAACGATTTGTTGACCCGGCCCTAAATTCCGGCGTCCTCATCGCCGATGAGAGACTCGTGCTCGACCTCGATGGCAGCGGCTCCCTGCTCGATCGTCCCGCCGCGGCGCTGGCCGTGCTCGAGCGACTGCACCGTACGGCGATCGTCGTGCTCGACCGGGAGATGCGCTACGTGCTCGCGGCCGGCGAGGCGCTCAAGGACAACGGCTATGAACCCGCCGTCCTGGAGGGCCGCCTCGCCACCGACGTGATCTCCCGTGAGCGTTGGCTCATCTACGAGCCGCTCGTGCGCGCCGCGCTCGATGGTCGGGCGTCGTCCGGCCTGCAGTTCTCCGAGGACCGCTCGCGCGCCTACCACGTGCACGTGCATCCGCTCGGCGACGACTCCGGCGAGGTCACCGCTGCGGCGATCGTCGTGCACGAGACGACCGAGGTGCGCCGCCTCGAGCGCGAATCGCTCGCCGCCGCGCGCGAATCGCAGGTCGGCTTCGAGAACGCGGCGATCGGCGCGATGCGGATCGCGCTCGACGGGCGCATCCTCGAGATCAACGAGTCGTTCGCCGAGCTCCTCGGGCGATCGCGCCAGACGGTGGCCGGAATGACGACGGCCGAGCTGCTGCACCCGGGCGACGTGGCGGCCGCGCTCGACGCGTTCGGGAGGCTCATTAGCGGGACGGCGAATTCGTGGGACGGCGAGCAGCGCTACGTGCGGCCCGACGGCACCGTTGCGTACGTGCTCCGTTCGTCGGTGCTCGTCGACGACGCCCGCGGCCGACCGCTGCACGTGCTCGTCCAGGTCGTCGACATCACGGCCCGCAAGCGCGCCGAGCACGAGCTCGCGCGCGCCGAGGAGGACCTCAAGCGGGCCTTCGACCACGCTCCGGTCGGCATGGCGCTCGTCGACCTCGGTGGCCAGATCATGCGCGTCAACCGCGCGCTCATCGACATCACCGGGTACGCCGAGAACGAGCTGCTGGCCCGCCGCATGAGCGACCTCGTGCATCCCGAGGATGTCGGCGCCGATCGCGAGCACGCGCGCCAGCTCATCACCGGCGAGATTCGCGAGTACGAGATCGATCAGCGGCTGTGCAACGCCCACGGCCACACGATCTGGGTATCGCTGTCCGCGTCGCTAGTGCGGGACGCCGCCGGTCGGCCGCTTCACCTCGTCGTTCAGCTCATCGACATCTCCACGCGCAAGCTCGCCGAGGAGCGCCTGCGCCGGCTGGCCGATTATGACCCGCTCACCCAGGTGCACAACCGGCGGCGTTTCGCGCAGGATCTCGAGTTCCAGGTTCGTCGCTGCCGCCGCTACGGCGAGCAGGCAGCGCTCGTCGTGCTTGATGTCGACGACCTCAAGCGCGTCAACGACACCTATGGTCACCGCGTCGGCGACACGCTGCTGAAGTCGGTGGCCGGCGTCCTGCGCACGCGCGCGCGCCAGGCCGACAGCGTCGCCCGCCTCGGCGGCGACGAGTTCGGGATGTTGCTCATCCACGTCGGGGCCGCGCAGGCAGCCGCCGTGGCCGACGAGCTGAAGCGCCTGGTGCGCGACGCCTCGATCGCGCTCCCGGACGGCACCACGCTCAACTGCGCGGTGAGCGCCGGCCTCGCACTGCTCGACGACAGCGTCGTCAGCGACGACGAGGTGCTGGCCGAGGCCGACCGGGCGATGTACGCGGACAAGCGCGCGCGCCGCAGCAGCTGAAACCCGACCTGAGACCACCTTGGCACTGCGAGGGGCCGCTTAGGGTCGTAGGGTCATATGTGCACATCAAGGCACCGGAAAGGAGAGAGCCGTGGGCCAGTCGGGCGAGCCGGATCAGCTCGAGGTAGAGATCGACGCCAAGCTGTTGCGCGACGGTCTGCTCGGGCGGGGTCAGATCATCGACGTGCAGCAGACGGGCGCCGTCGGCGGCGGGGCGTCCCCGGAGCCGGTATGCCTCTTCACGGTCCGCGTGTTCCTCGACGACGGCGAGCCCTTCGAGGCGCACTGCCGCCAGGCGACTCCACCGTCGCTGGTGTCGCAGCTCGCCTCGGGGCAGACGCCCGTCGCGGTGCGCGTCGATCCCGACGATCACTCGGCGATCGCGCTCGACCTGGGGGCCGAGCCGCCGACCGTCCGCCTCGCGCCGAGCGCCCCCTCGGGCTCGGTGAGCGAGATCATCGCCACGGGGCGCGCGGCGCGCGTGGTGATCGTGCAGTCGGCTCCAACCGGCCTACGCAGCGCGGCCGGCGTCGACCTCCACAGCTTCGTGCTCAACGTCATGCTCGACGGGCAGGCCCCCTACCAGTGCCAGACCTCGCAACCCGTGCCGCTCGAGGCTGTGCCGCTCGTGTACCCGGGCGCGACGCTCCCGGCCTTCGTCGCGACGCACAACGACACCGCGGTGGCGATCCACTGGGACGCCGGGGCCATCGCCGCTCAGCCAGCGGTCGACGGCTGAGTCCTCACCTAGCGAATCGCCCCGATGCGCAGTACCTGCCCGGGGTTCAGGGCCTGCGGATTGACTTTCGGATTCAGCTGCTCGAGGATCGCCACCGTCGAGTGGTAGCGGGCGGCGATCGTGCCGAGCGAGTCTCCCGGGCGCACGTGGTGGAACGTGATCTTCAGCGCGGGTTGGCTCGCCGACGCAGGAGTCGACACGGTCGAGCCGTGGCGCAACGTCGAGGTGGTGATCAGCAGCACGACGGCGACGACGGCGGCGAACGCGACGACCGCCTCGATGCGCACGATCGCGCGGTGCCCAGCGCGCCGACGCCCCCGCGGCTCGCTGGCCGGCGGGGGCGCAGATAGCAAGGCCTCCCCGGGCCCGACCGCGTCGGGCGCCGGGGCGGCGCTTGCCTCATCCTGCTCGACTACTGATGGAGCTTCGCCCTGCACTGTTCGAGCGCCGTCGTGTTTGTGCCGGCCGCCGTCACGCACGCGGTGAAGCTCTGGACGCTCGCCGGAGCGCCGACCGACTTCTCGACCTGCTGGACCTGCTTCTCGCTCTGCGTAAGCACTTGATTGGCCGTGTTCTGGTCCGGCTTGATGACCGTGAAATAGACGATGGCGAAAACGATAATGGGAACGAGGGCAAGCACAACGGCAGCCTTCGTATTTCTCATGACGATGTACATGGATCTCGGCTCCTTGACGGTTGGTGCGAGGAGGCTACGACCGCCCAGCGCCCGCGTCAGTACCAACGTCGTGTCAGATCCGTCCCGCTCGCGGTTCGCGTGCGCGCTGACCGAGCATTTATCGTTCGCGGAACATGTCCACGCTCGCGGCGACTGTCGATCGGGAGGATCAGCGGCGGTTCGTCGGCCGCGCGCGCGAGGTCGGCTTCATCGAGCGCGTCCTGCAGGCGGACTCACCGGTCCGCATCGTGCTCATCCACGGTCCCGGTGGCATCGGCAAGTCGACGCTCATGCGCGAGGTGCGGCGCCGCGCCTCGCTGGCCGGCTGGGACGTCCGGTTCCTCGACGGTCGCGACGGCGTGCCGACGTCGCTCGAGGTGCGGGCGCATCTCGCCGGCGATCTGCCCGAGAGCGGCGAGCGCCTCATCCTGCTCGACACCTACGAGCGCCTCGCCCCACTCGGTCCGTTCCTACGGCGTGAGCTGATCCCCGAGCTGCCGGACCGTTGCCGCGTGCTCATCGCGCAACGGGGCACACCCGACTCGGAGTGGCTGCGCGATGGCTGGGACCGGGTCACGGCCGCGGTCGAGCTCGCGCCGGTGTCGGGCGACGAAGCATGCGAGCTCATCAGCAAGGCCGGGGTCGCCGAGGACCCCGCCGCCGGCGCGCTGCTCAACTGGGCGGGCGGGTCGCCGCTGGCCCTCGCGCTCGGCGCCGACGCGCTGCGCGACGGAGGCCCGTGGAACGCCCAGCGTCTCGAGGATCGCCCGGCGCTCGCCGATCTTCTCGTGCGCCGGCTGACGGAGTCCGAACTCGATCCGAGCCACCTCGATGTCGCGGCCGTCGCCGCGATCGCCTGGCGGACGGACGCGACGATGCTCGGCGAGGTGCTTCCCGGCGTCGACGGCGCCGAGGCTGAGCGCTGGCTGCGCTCGCGGACGTTCGCCGAGCCGCTCGGCGAGAGCGTCACCTTGCACGACCTCGTGCGGACGGCGATGCGCGCGTGGCTGCGCCGCCAGCAACCCGAGCGTGAGCGCGAGCTGCGGCGCCGGATCGGCGAGCATCTGTACGCGCGTGCGTGCGCCGGACGGCCCGCGCTGATGCCCGATCTGGCCGAGCTGATCGAGAACGAGACGATCCGCTGGGGTCTCGGCGGCCTTGGCGACGGCAGCCTGCGGGTCGACACAATCAATCCCGGTGAGCTCGACGAGCTCGCTGACCATGCGGGGCGGCGCCAGGCCCGCGACTGGTGGGCGGCGACGATCGAGCTCGTGCGCGGCGCCCCCGAATGCGTAATCGTCGCGCGCGATCGGACCGACGTCGTGGCCGGGCTCTGCGTATTCGCAACGCCCGAGCGTGCTCCCGCCGTCTGCGATCGTGACCCGATCCTCGCGGGTTGGCTCGCGCACGCCCGCGAGAACCTCGCGGGCGAGCCGGTCATCGTGTGGCGCGACTCGCTCGACTTCACCGCCGAGCACGGCAAGGAGAGCTCACGCGTCCTGTCCGTGCTGAACACGACCGCGGTGTTGCGCTCGGGCGTCGCGAACCCGCGCTGGACCTACCTGCCGATCGATCCCGAGAACGAGCAGGCGGTGCGCTTCGCGCGACGCATGGGCGCGCGCAAGCTCGAAGGGCTCGACGTCGTCCTCGACGGGCGCACGCACGAGTGTCATCTGCTCGACCACGGCGAGGGGGGCCTGCTGGCCGCGCACCGCGCGGCGGTCTACGCCGAGACCGGCCTGCGCCCGCCGATCGTGGGCTCCGTCGAGCATGAGACGGCGGCGCCGATCACCTCCGAGACGGTCAAGGAGGCGCTGCGCTCACTCGATCGCCCGCTCGAGCTGGCGCGCAGTCCGCTGGCCACCGGCACGTTGCCGGGCGCGCGCGCGGAGTCGGTGCGGCAGTTGCTGACCACGGCGACAGCGGAGGCCTTCGGCGGTGGGCCGCAGGAGGCGATCCTGCGCGAGCTCATCACGCGGGCCTACTTCAGTGGTCCGGCGACGCACGAGATGGTGGCCGACGACCTGCACGTCAGCCGTTCGACCTACTTTCGCTATCTGCGCACGGCGACGGATCGCCTGGCCACCTACGTGCTCGCCCTGCGCGGGGGCACGATCCTCGGCGACTGAGCGCGCGCGCGATCCGCCGACCGCGCCGATGGGCCGCTCCCGAGCCCGCGGCTGGACGGTCGCCGCGGCTATCCTTGTCCGTTGACACCTTCCCAACGACCCGTGCGGGTCAACGGATCGGGGCCCTGCCCGACGGCCAAGGCGCTGATCGGGTCCCCACCGCCGCACGTGACCGCATCACCGACGACTGAAAAAAGGGAGCAACCGTGGCTCAGGTAGGCATACGCGAGCTGCTGGAGGCCGGCGTCCATTTCGGCCACCAGACACGCCGCTGGAATCCGAAGATGCGCCGCTTCATATTTGGCGAGCGGGATGGCATCTACATCATTGATCTGCTCAAGACGTCGGCGCTGCTCGACGCCGCGCAGGACTTCTCCGCACAGCTCGCGCACCGGGGCGGGACCGTGCTGTTCGTCGGGACCAAGAAGCAGGCCCGGGACACGATCGCCGAGGTTGCGACGGCGGCCGGCATGCCCTATGTCAACCACCGTTGGCTCGGCGGCCTGCTCACGAACTTCCAGACGATCAGCCAGCGCATCCGCCGGCTGCACGACCTCGAGCGCTACGAGGGCGAGGGCCAGCTCGCGCTGCTGCCGACCCGTGAGCGGATGGCCGCGGAGGCCGATCTCGCGAAACTCCGAGCGAATCTCGGCGGCGTCAAGAACATGCAGCGCGTCCCCGACGCGATGTTCGTCATCGACCTGAAGACCGAGGTCATCGCCGTGCGCGAGGCGCAGCGCCTGCGCATCCCGATCATCGGCCTCGTCGATACGAACTGCGACCCCGACGGCATCGACTACGTCATCCCGGGCAACGACGACGCGATCCGCTCATGCGCGCTCATCACGAAGGCCATCGGCGACGTCGTGGCCGAGGGCCACACCGTCTTCCGAGCCGAGGAGGAGCGGGCCCGCAAGGAGGCCGAGGAGAAGGCGCGCCGCGAGGCCGAGGAGCGCGCGCGACGCGAGGCCGAGGAGCAGGCGCGACGCGAGGCCGAGGAGCAGGCGCGACGCGAGGCCACCGAGCGCGAGGCGGCCGCGGCACAGGCGGCAGCCGCCGCCGCTGCGGCCGAGGCCGCCGCGGCCGCCCCCGAGGCACCGGCACCGGCCCCGGCACCGGCCGCGCCGTCGCCCGAGGCCGCGCCGCCGGCCGAGGCTGCGGCACCGGCCCCGGCACCCGAGGCTGCGCCGACGCCCGAGGCCGCGCCGCCGGCCGAGGCTGCGGCACCGGCCCCGGCCCCGGAGGCCGCGCCGACGTCCGAGGCCGCGGCCGCCGCCGAGGCACCGGCCCCGGCACCCGAGGCCGCGCCGTCGCCCGAGGCCGCGCCGAGCGAGCCGGTGGCGGCGTCCGCCGGCGAGCAACCGGTACCCGACGCGCCGGCCGCCGCGCCGGCGAGCGAGGCTGTGCCCGACCTGCCAGCAGCCGACGCGGCCGCGGAGTCGCCGACCGTGGCCGAGCCGGCGCCCGAGGAGACCGCCGCGGCGCCTGAGGCGCCTGTGGCCGACGAGCCTGCGGCGACCGAGGCCCCGCCGGCGGCAGTCGCCGAGGTCGAGGACGGCGACGGATCACCGAGCAACGAAGATGCCGACACGGCCGCGGAGGCGGCGACCGCCACAACGGAGGAAGCGAAGTCATGAGTACCGTCGAGATCAGCGCCAAGGACGTCAAGGCCCTGCGCGACCGCACGGGCGCCGGGATGATGGATTGCAAGAAGGCCCTCACCGAGACCGGGGGCGACTCCGACAAGGCAGCCGAGCTGCTCCGCGTGAAGCTGGGCAAGCGCGTCGAGGATCGTGGCGATCGTGTGGCCACGGAAGGGACCGTGCAGACCTACATCCACAGCAACTCCAAGGTGGGGGTGCTCGTGGAGGTGGACTGCGAGACCGACTTCGTCGCCCGCAACGAGCAGTTCGTCGACTTCGCACGCGACGTCGCGCTGCACATCGCGGCCGCCGCACCGAAGTACGTCTCGCGCGCGGACGTCCCCGAGGTCGAGGTGGCGGCCGAGCTCAACATCTACGAGCAGGAGTCGGCGGACAAGCCCGAGAACGTCCGCGCGAAGATCGCCGAGGGCAAGCTGAACAAGTGGTACGAGACCGTCGTGCTGCTCGACCAGCCCCACGTCAACAGCGACAAGCACGACGGCAAGACGATCAAGCAGTTGCTCGACGACGTCGCCGGCGTCATGGGTGAAAACCTCGTCCTGCGCCGCTTCGTTCGCTTCGAGGTCGGGCAGTAGAGCCGATGGCGCACCGAAGCGACTCGCCCACCGCGGTGAGTAGTCTCTCGCCGCCGTGAGCGATCCGGCGTTCAGGCGCATCCTGCTGAAGCTGTCGGGCGAGGCTCTGATGGGCTCGCTCGACTACGGCACCGATCCCGCTCGTCTGAGCGCGGTCGCCGCGCAGATCCGCGTCGTCCGCGAGCGCGGCGTCGAGGTGGCGATCGTGCTCGGCGCGGGCAACATCTACCGGGGCATTGCCGGGGCCGCCGCGGGCATGGACCGCGCGACGGCGGACTACATGGGCATGCTGGCGATCGTGCTCAACGCGCTCCAGCTCCAGGACGCGCTCGAGAAGCAGGACGTGGACACCCGCGTGCAGTCGGCGATCGCGATCTCCGAGGTGGCCGAGCCATACATTCGCCGCCGCGCGATGCGCCACCTCGAGAAGGGCCGCGTCGTCATCTTCGCCGCCGGGACGGGCAACCCGTTCTTCACATCGGACACGGCCGCCGCGCTGCGCGCCGTGGAGATGCACGCCGAGATCATCCTGATGGCCAAGAACGGGGTCGAAGGCGTCTACTCGGCCGATCCGGCGGTGGACCCAGATGCCGAGTTCATCCCCGAGATCACGCACATGGAGGCGCTCGAGCGACGGCTGCGCGTGATGGACTCCACGGCGCTCGCGCTGTGCATGGAGAACGGGATGCCGCTGAACGTGTTCAACATGGACGACGCCTCGAACATCACGCGGATAATCTCCGGTGAACGCGTAGGCACGCTGGTCCGGACCTGAGAGAGGAGCGCCGACGTGGCAACCGAGATGATCGATGCGCTGCTCGCGGATGCTCGCGAACGGATGGGCAAATCGCTGGAATCCGCGCAGCACGAGTTCGCGACGGTGCGCACCGGGCGTGCCAGCCCGGCTCTGCTGGACCGCATCGCCGTCGACTACTACGGCGCCGCCACCCCGCTCAAGCAGCTCGCCACGATCTCGGCCCCCGAGGCGCGACTGCTCACCGTCCAGCCGTACGACAAGTCCTCGATCAAGGCGATCGAGAAGGCGATCAACGAGTCCGACGTCGGCCTGAACCCATCCAACGACGGTAACGTCGTCCGGCTCGTCGTCCCCGAGCTGACCGAGGAGCGTCGCAAGGAGCTCGTCAAGGTCGTCCGCCATCTCGCCGAGGAGGGTCGCGTGGCGATCCGTAACGTCCGGCGTGACGTCATGCACGACCTGCGCGAGATGAAGTCCGAGGGCGAGGCGAGCTCGGACGACGAGCATCGCGCGGAGGTGGAGCTGCAGAAGCTGACCGACGCCCGAATCGCCGACCTCGATCACCTCCTCAAGATCAAGGAAGAAGAGATCCTCGAGGTCTGATGTCGGGCACCGGGCCTCCGCCGCCTCCCGCGGGTGCGCGCCCCCGGACCGCACGCTTCGTGGCGATCATCACCGACGGGAACGGCCGCTGGGCTCAGGCGCGCGGCCTGCCCGTCGAGGAGGGCCACCGCGCCGGCGCCGACACGGTCAAGGCACGTCTGCGCGACGCCGTCGATCTCGGCGTGCACGAGCTGACCGTGTACTCGTTCTCGACCGAGAACTGGTCGCGCCCTCCGGAGGAGGTCGAGGCGCTCATCCGCATGCACTCCGAGCGCATCGCCGCCGAGACCCCCGAACTGCACGAGGAGGGCGTGCGAATGCGCTTCATCGGTCGGCGTGCGGGCATCGACGAGGCCCTCGTCGAGCAGATGCGGTGGGCCGAGGCCCTGACGCGGGCCAACGACCGCATCACCCTGTGCGTCGCCTTCAACTACGGCGGGCGAGCCGAGATCGTCGACGCGGCGCGCGCGTTCGCGGGGACGACCGAGGAGGAGTTCCGCGCCGCCCTGTACGCGCCCGATCTGCACGATCCCGAGCTCATCATCCGCACCAGTGGCGAGCGCAGGCTGTCGAACTTCCTGCTCTGGCAGGGCGCCTACGCGGAGCTCATATTCCGCGAGGAGCTCTGGCCGGACTTCGCGCGGGCCGACCTGGAGGCGTGCCTCGGCGAGTTCAGCGAACGCAAGCGACGCTTCGGCGGGCGCTGAGGCTCGTGATGGCGACGCGTCCGCGTTCCGGCTCGCGCTCGGCGCGAGCCTCCACCGTGGAGGGTGGACCCGGGCCGGAGACCTCGCCGCGCAGCGATCTGTGGGCCCGCGTGGCGGTCGCCGTCCCGGCGATCGCGTTGGCGATCTTCCTCGTCGTCGCCGGCGGGCTCGTCTTCGCCGTCGGGCTGATCGTGCTCGGCGGCCTGTGCATGCACGAGCTGTTCGAGATGTACGAGCGCGCACATCCGATCCGCCTGGCCGGCTTCCTCGGGCTCGCCGGGCTGGTGATCGCCGCCGAGTACGGCGGTCAGTACCAGATCCTGCTGGCGGCGATGGCCTTCGTCCCGGTGCTCTTCTTCCTGACGCTCGCCCAGCGTCACCCGAGCGTTGGCGGCATGTCGATCACCATCCTTGGCCTCTACTGGATCGGCTTCGCGCTCGCCCAGGCCGTGCTCCTGCGGCGCCTGCCGCACGGAGGCGGCGTCGTCGTGGACGTGCTGGTGGGCACGTTCCTCGGCGACACCGGCGCGTACTTCGGTGGTCGCCTGTTCGGGACGCGCCCGCTCGCGCCGCGGATCTCCCCGAATAAGACCGTCGAGGGGCTGCTCATCGGCATGCTCACGGCGGTCATCGGGGTGTGGCTGGCGAGCCGCTACCAGGACTGGTTCGGGGGCACGCACGCGCTGCTGCTCGGCCTCGGCGTGGCGATCGCGGGGCCGGTGGGCGATCTGTTCGAGTCGTTCATCAAGCGCGAGGCCGGGACGAAGGACACCGGTCGCGTGTTCGGGGCGCACGGCGGCGCGCTCGACCGCCTCGACGCGGTCCTGTTCACCGCGGTCGTCGGGTACTACATCTGGTCCGCCTGGGCCTGAGCGCCGCTACCCTCCACGCGTGTCCCGTCGCCTGCTTCTCCTCGGCTCGACCGGCTCGATCGGTACCCAGGCGCTGGACATCCTGCAGCGCTCCGACGAGCTCGAGCTCGTCGGGCTGTCGGCCGAGAGCTCGTGGGAGGCGCTCGTGGCGCAGGCACGCGAGCACCGCGTCGGGCGCATCGCGCTCGCTGACCCGGACGCGGCGGCACGGGCCGCCGAGGCGTGGACCGACGGGGAGGTGCTCGCCGGTCCCGAGGGCCTCGTGCGGCTCGTCGTCGAGTCCGGCGCCGACCTCGTCCTGAACGCGCTCGTCGGCTCGGCGGGGCTCGGGCCGACCGTGGCCGCGCTCGGCGAGGGAATCGACCTCGCCCTGGCCAACAAGGAGTCGCTCGTCGTCGGCGGCGAGCTCGTCGTGGCTCTGGCCGAGGCGACCGGCGCCCAGATCCTGCCGGTCGACTCCGAGCACTCCGCCCTGCACCAGCTGATCGCGGGCGAGCGCGCGGGGACGGTGGATCGCCTCGTCCTGACCGCATCGGGGGGCCCCTTTCGCGGGCGCACGCGCGAACAGCTCGAAGGTGTGACCGTCGAGGAGGCTCTCGCCCACCCGACGTGGCAGATGGGGGGCAAGATCACGATCGACTCGGCCACGCTCATGAACAAGGGTCTGGAGCTCATCGAGGCGCATCACCTGTTCGGCGTGCCCTACCGGCAGATCGAAATCGTCGTGCACCCTCAGTCGATCGTGCACAGCCTCGTGCAGCTGTGCGACGGCGCGTCGCTGGCCCACCTCGGCTATCCGGACATGCGGGTGCCGATCTCCTACGCGCTGCACTATCCCGAACGGGCCGAGGTGCCGGTGCCCGCGCTCGATCTCGCCGAGCTCGGTGCGCTTACGTTTGAGCCGGTTGACGAGCACGCGTTCCCGTGCCTGCGGCTCGCGCGCGAGGCCGCGGCGGCCGGAGGCACGTCCCCGTGCGTCCTCAATGCCGCCAACGAGATCGCCGTGCACGCGTTCCTACGTGGAGCGCTCTCGTTCACCGGCATCGATGCCGTGATCGCCGAGACCCTCGAGCGGCTGGACAGCGCTCCCGTGCGGGCGTTCGAGTCGCTCTACGAGGCCGACCGCGCGGCGCGCGAGACGGCCGGCGAGCTCGTGGCCGCGCGCACGCCCTGAATCCTGCGCCCTGAACGGGCGTGTTTAGGCTGCGCTCAGTCGGCCTGCCACACTGGGTGCGATGAGCTACGCCCTTGCGTTCGCTGGCTTCGCGGCGCTGATCATCCTGCACGAGTTCGGCCACTTCGCCGCGGCGAAGGCCGTCGGGATGCGCGTCGAGCGCTTCTCGCTGTTCTTCGGTCCGCTGCTCGTGAAGGTCCGCCGGGGCGAGACCGAGTACGGGATCGGCCCGATCCCGCTCGGGGGCTACGTGAAGATCAGCGGCATGAACGCGCGTGAGGAGCTCCCCGAGCACATCGCTCCGCGTTCCTACTACGCCCAGCCGGTGTGGAAGCGCGTCCTGGTGATCGCCGCGGGGCCGGCGATGAACGTGCTCGTCGCCTTCCTGCTCCTGTGGGGCATCTACCTGTCCGAGGGCGTCTCCAGCGGCCAGACGCCGCCCTACAGCGTGGCGGCAGTCACCGCGGGCCAGCCCGCCTCCGGCAAGCTGCTGCCCGGCGATCGCGTCGTGTCCGTCGACGGCAACCGCAACGCGACCGACTTTCCGGCCGTGATCGCCCGGCACGCCTGCGTACGCACCCCGCCCGTCGCCGGCTGCGTGGCGGCGACGCCGGCGGTGCTCGTCGTGCAGCGCGGCGGTCGGACACGCACCGTGCCCGTCTACCCGCGCTACGACCCGGCGTACAAGCACCCGCACATCGGCGTCGAGTTCGAGGCGCTGACGGTGTTCGCGCCGCAGAACGTGCTGCAGGCGGCGGGAACAAGCGTCAGCGAGATGTGGCGCGTCACGACGACGACGCTGTCGACGTTCGGCAAGCTGTTCGTCAGCTCCAAGGCACGCAAGCAGATCAACAGCGGCGTCGGCGCGTACACGATCACCAGTCAGGCGTTCGGCCTCAGCGTCACGGAGGCCCTTGGCATCCTCGCCCTCATCTCGCTGTCGCTGGCCATCATCAACCTGTTCCCGTTTCTGCCGCTCGATGGCGGTCACATCTTCTGGGCGGTCGCCGAGAAGCTGCGCGGCGGCCGGCCGGTCCCGATCTCGATCATGGAGCAGGCGAGCATCGTCGGCATCGCCCTCGTCGGGTTCGTCTTCATCATCGGGCTGCAGAACGACATCCACACGCTGACTCACGGCGGGTTCCACATCCACTGAGCGCGCCGAGGGGTGTCTTTGGCGCTAGCGTGTGCGTCTGCCGGGCCGCAAGACGCATGTGGCGGGCGAACGACAAGGAGAACCGCCGAAATGGAGAGCAGCGCCGTCACAGAGCCCCGCCGGGGAGCGCACGCCTCGACGATTGCCGAAGCATTCCGGCTGACCATCGCTGCCCGACCGGACGAGGTGGCGATCCGCACCCGAAACGACGAGGTCTCGATCACCTGGGCCCAGCTGCGCGACCGCGTCGACAGCGTGGCCGCCGGGCTGGCCGCGCTCGGTGTCTCGCGTGGTGACAACGTCGCGCTGCTCCTGTCCAATCGCCCCGAGTTCCACATCGTCGACCTTGCGGTGATGGTCATCGGCGCGACGTCGTTCTCGATCTACCCGACCTACGCCCCCAACCAGATCGAATACGTGATCGCGGACGCAGATGCCCGGGTCGTCTTCGTCGAGCGCGCGCTGCTCGGCGCCCTGCTGGAGGCGCGCAAGGCGCTAGGAGACCTCCAACACGTGATCGTCGTCGATCCCGACGAGAGCACACCGCTGGGCGACGGCGTGGTCTCGCTCGACGACGTCGTGGCCGGGGGCGGCGACTTCGACGTCGAGGCGTCGATCGCCGCCATCGACCCGAGCGACGTGCTGACCCTCATCTACACGTCGGGCACCACGGGTCCGCCGAAGGGCGTCGAGCTGACGCACGCCAACGCGATGGCCGGGGTGGCGATCCTCGATCAATTGCTCGTCTTCCCCGAGGGCGCGCGCGTGCTGTCCTGGCTGCCGGCGGCACACATCGCCGAGCGCGGCGCCCATCACTACCTGCCGGTCGTGTACGGCTTCACCGTCACCGACTGCGAGGACCCGCGCCAGGTCCTCAGCTACCTGCCCGACGTGCGGCCGCACTGGTTCTTTGCCGTGCCGCGGATCTGGGAGAAGCTGAAGGCGGGCCTGGAGACGATGGTGGCGTCGCTGCCCGATGACCAGCGCACGCGCATCGAGCGCGCGCTGGAGAGCTCGATCGAGAAGGTTCGGCTCGAGCAGGCGGGCGACGCTGTGCCCGAGGAGCTGGCCGCCGAGGTGGCACGCGCCGACGAGGAGCTGTTCTCCGGGCTGCGCCGCCAGTTCGGGTTCGACGAGATCGCGGCCGTGCACGCCGGGGCGGCGCCGATCTCGATGGAGGTGCTCGAGTTCTTCCACGCCATCGGCATTCCGGTGGCCGAGCTGTGGGGGATGTCGGAGACGACCGGCACGGGAACGGTCAACCCCCCGGGGCGGATCAAGCTCGGCACGGTGGGGCCTCCGGTGCCCGGCGCCGAGCTCGAGCTCGCCGACGACGGCGAGGTGCTGATACGCGGCGCCTTCGTCACCCGCGGGTACCGCAACCTGCCCGAGGCGACGGCGGAGGCGATCGACGCCGAGGGCTGGCTGCACACCGGCGACATCGGCGAGCTCGACGAGGATGGCTACCTGAAGATCGTCGACCGCAAGAAGGAGATCATCATCAACGCCGCCGGCAAGAACATGTCGCCGGCGAACATCGAGGGGACGCTGAAGAGCGCGAGCCCGCTCATCGGCCAGGTGTGCGTCATCGGCGACCGCCGCCCGTACAACACCGCGCTGCTCGTGCTCGACGCGGACTTCGCCCCGGCCTGGGCGGCGCAGCGCGGCATCGAGGCCGGCGACCTCGCCGCGCTCGCCGAAGACCCGACGCTGCGCGCCGAGATCGATCGTGCCGTCGAGGCCGCGAACGAGCGCCTCGCGCGCGTCGAGCAAATCAAGCGCTTTCACATCGTCCGCGGAGACTGGCTGCCCGGCGGCGACGAGCTCACCCCGACAATGAAGCTCAAGCGCAAGCCGATCGGTGCGAAGTACGCCGAGGAGATCGACGCGATGTACGCCTGAGGGCGCCCCCGCTCAGCGGCGCGGCGGTGGGTGCACGCACACCCAGCTCTTGACGAGCGGCCCGAGTCGCTCCGCCTGCGCCGGTCCGAACAGCGCCTCGACGTCGCGCCGTCGCAGCAGACGGATGTCGTCCCACTCGCCGGCCGCGCCGACGTGCCAGTAGCGGCGCCGGATCCGCTCGGGGAGCCAGTGCGCCGCGGGCAGCAGCGCATGCGGCTCGATGGGAAACGAATAGGCCGGCGTCTGCACGAACCAGCCGCGGGCGACGCGGCGCAGCTCCGCCGCGAACGCGGCGCGTGAGCCGGGCGCGATGTGCTCGATGACGCTGCTGCTGTAGGCGACGTCGAACTCGCCGTCGCCGAAGGGCAGCCCGCGCGTCGCGTCGGCCCGCACGAACGGACCCGGGTACGCGGGCCGGGGCACGAGGTCGACGCCGGTGATGTCCAGGCTCGGCTCGAGGCCGCGCAACCCGAGCGTGCCGCAGCCGACGTCGAGCACCCGGGCGTCCCCGGTCAAGCCAAGCTGCGAGAAGAAGCGTTCGTGGCGGCGCCGGCGTGCCTGCGCGGCAAAAGGGGATGCGAGCCGTGCCAGCGGGCCGCGAGCGGTGCCATAGACGTCGGTGCGTGGGGTGGACATCGACGAGTGAGGCTACGACCTCGCGCCCGGCAGCGGCCTGTGAACCGGCCGGGCGCGTCGCTCACCTACAATTCGAGCGTGGCCTCCGAGCGTCAGATACGGGTCGGCGACGTCCCGATCGGGGGCGGTGCGCCGGTCGCCGTGCAGACGATGACCAAGACCGAGACGGCGAACCTCGCCGCGACGATGGAGCAGATCCGCAAGGTCGCCGACGCCGGGGCCGACATCGTGCGGGTCGCGGTCCCGCGGGAGCGCGACGTCGAGGCGCTCGCGACGATCGTGCGCGAGTCGCCGATCCCCGTGATCGCCGACATCCACTTCAACCATACCCTGGCGCTGAAGGCGATCGACGCCGGCGCGCACTGCGTGCGCCTGAACCCCGGCAACATCGGCGGCCCGGGGAAGGTCGCGGAGGTGGCCGAGCGGGCGAAGGCGAAGGGGACGCCGATGCGCATCGGAGTCAACTCCGGGTCGCTACCCAAGCATCTGCACGAGCTCGAGCGCTCCAACCCCGTCGAGGCGCTCGTCACCGCGGCCACCGAGTTCGTCGAGCTCATGGAGCGCCTGGACTTCTACGACTTCAAGGTCTCGATCAAGTCGACGAACGTGCCCAACACGATCGCCTCCAACCGATTGCTCTCCGAGCGGATCCCGTATCCGCTGCACCTGGGGATCACCGAGGCCGGGACGAAGTGGTCAGGCTCGCTGAAGTCGGCCGTCGGGCTCGGCACGCTGCTGGCCGACGGCATCGGCGACACGATTCGCATCTCGCTCTCGACGTTCCACGCCGAAGAGGAGGTCAAGGTCGCCTGGGAGATCCTCAAGGCGCTTCAGCTGCGCGAGCGCGGGCCGGTGCTCATCGCCTGCCCGACCTGCGGGCGGCTGCAGTTCGACATGGATACCGTCGTCACCGAGATCGAGCGGCGCCTGGAAGCCTACACCGACCCGGTCGAGGTGGCTGTTCTGGGCTGCGCGGTCAATGGCATCGGCGAGGCGTCCCACGCGGACTTCGGCATCACCGGCGCCAAGAACGAGGGCCTCATCTTCTCCCGTGGCAAGCCGCTGCGCAAGGTGCCCCAGGAGCAGCTCGTGGACACCCTGTTCGCCGAGATCGACAAGTACGTGGCCTCGCGCCGCGTCGAGGTCGACGCGAGCGCGGCGGCGCAGGGCGCCGAGTGGCTCGCCCGCATCGAGGCCGAGAACGCGGACCAGCTGACGCCCGAGCGTCTCGCGGCCATGGAGGCCGCCAACGCCGACAACGAGGAGTCCGACTCCGAGCTGCTGTCGGTGATCGCGCCGGCGCGACTCGACGAGGCGGTGTCGCCCGTCGAGGGGCGACGGTTCTCGCGCAGCTGACCGTCGCGGCGCTGCCCGGGGCGGCCCCCGGGCAGCGGATCGCGGTCGCAGTTTCCGCCGCTGGGTCAGGGACGATGTGTCACGGCGTGGCCTCGCGCACCGCCACGTCCACGATCTGACCGCCGAAGGAGGGCCCGATGAGCGACAGCAACGGTTCTGAACGAGACGACCTGGACGGCCGAACGCCGCGACGAGTCCGCGGCTGGACGCTGAAGGTCCTGCTGCCGAGCGCGATCGCCCTGGCGGTCGGGGCCGCGGTCGCGATCGGCTTCCCGGCCAGCAACGGCGGGGTGATCACGGCATGCGTGAACACGAACGCGAGCAGCGACTTCGCGCTCGGGGCGGTGCGGGTGATCGACACCACGGCGAGCGCATCGGAGTCGTCCCCGCCGGGCAACGCCTGCACGAGCGACGAGACGACGTTGACCTGGAACCAGCAGGGCCCAGCGGGCGCGACCGGGCCACAGGGCGTCACTGGGCCACAGGGCGTCACCGGCTCACAAGGGAGCCAGGGCGCCGCCGGCTCGGCGGGGCCGCAGGGCGACCAGGGCCCGTCGGGCTCCGGCGGGTCGACGGGGCCGACGAGCGGCCTGCCGGAAGGCGACCGCGCCTACCTGCAGTTCACCTCGGGTAGCGGCGGGGCGCCCGTCATCCAGGGCGAGTCGCAGGTCAAGATCGCCGGTGAGTCGGGCTCCACGGCGAACGTCGTGCCGCTCTCGGTCGACGACTTCTCCTTCGACGTACAGCAGACGCTCAACATCGGGAGCCAGTCCAGCGGCGCGGGTGCCGGAAAGATCACCTTCAATCCGTTCACGGTGACGCGGAAGATCGACAAGAACACGCCGGCGCTCTTCCTCACGTCGGCGACCGGCCAGAGCTGGCCGACCGTCATCCTGACGCTCGCCCATCTCAACGGCGGCGCCGTGATTGGCACGAAGGGCCAGCTCACCCCGCTCGTGCGGTTCGTCTTCAAGCTCGTGGCCGTCAGGTCGGTCGCCTTCGCCTCCGGCGTGGAAACCGACACGTTCGAGTACGGCGGTCTGCAGATCCAGACCTACAAGCAGGCCCCGAACGGAGCCGTCAGCTCGTCCGGCGTCGGGGGCTGGAATCGCGTGACCAACCAGTCGATCTCGGCGATCGAACCGGGCCTGGTGGCCGGCAAGCGCCGTCCGTAGCGCATCGAGGCGTGTCGCGGGGCCGGCGCTGGCCCGGCCCCGCGAGCGGGATCTCGTCGCTCAGCCGACGGCGGCGAAGCGCTCGGCCACCTTGGCCCAGTTGACCGTGTTCCACCACGCGTCGATGTAGTCGGGCCGGCGGTTCTGGTACTTCAGGTAGTAGGCGTGCTCCCAGACGTCGACGCCGAGCAGCGGCGTCTTGCCGTCGGTGAGCGGGTTGTCCTGATTGGCGGTGCTGACGACGGCCAGGCCGGAGCCGTCATGCACGAGCCAGGACCAGCCGGAGCCGAAGCGGCCGAGGCCGGCCTTCTTGATCTCGCCCTGGAAGCTCGCGAAGTCGCCGAATGTCGCGGCGATCGCCTCGGCGAGCACGCCGTCGGGCTCGCCGCCGCCGTCGGGGCCCATGCTGTCCCAGAACAGCGTGTGGTTGTAGTGGCCGCCGCCGTTGTTGCGAACCGCGGCGCGCTTGTCCTCGGGGATCGAGGAGAGGTTCTTGACGACGTCCTCGATCGGCCGGTTCGCCCACTCGGTGCCCTCGAGCGCCGCGTTGACGTTCGTCACGTAGGTGCCGTGATGCTTATCGTGGTGGATGGTCATCGTCTGTTCGTCGATGTGCGGCTCGAGCGCGTTGGCCGCGTAGGGAAGCGGGGGAAGCTCGTAAGGCATGCTCTCTCCTGTGTTCGAGTTGGCGATGACGGGTGGGACTCTAACCCGTGACGTCGCCAATCCAAACCGGTGATGAAGGCCCCGCTTGTAGGCTGTGCGGCCACGTGACGCGACTGTCCACCTACCTGCTGCCGACCGAGAAGGAGGCGCCGTCCGACGCCGAAGCGCTTTCGCACAAGCTGATGGTGCGCGCCGGGCTCATCCGGCAGGTCGGCGCCGGCCTGTGGTCGTGGCTGCCGGCGGGCTGGCGCGTGCACCAGCGTGTCGTTCAGATCATCCGCGAGGAGATGAACGCCATCGGCGGCCAGGAGATGCTCATGCCGGTGCTGCAGCCGATCGAGCCGTGGCGGCGGAGCGGCCGCTCCGCGATCGACGAGCTGTTCAAGCTCCAGGACCGCAAGGGCGCCGACCTGGTCCTGGCCATGACCCACGAGGAGATCGTCACGTCGCACATGGCCCAGCTCGTGCGCTCGTATCGCGACCTGCCGAAGATCCTCTACCACTTCCAGGTCAAGGAGCGCGACGAGCCCCGGCCGCGCGCCGGCGTCCTGCGCACGCGGGAGTTCATCATGAAGGACGCCTACACCTTCGATCGCGACGCCGACGGCCTCGAGGAGCGCTACCAGCTGCACGTGCAGGCCTACGACCGAATCCTGGACCGCAGTGGCCTGCGCTGGTACCGGGTGCAGAGTGACGTCGGCATGATGGGCGGCCTCGGAGCGCACGAGTACATGGCGCCGTGCCCGGCCGGCGAGAACGAGGTGGCACTCGCCCCCGGGTACGCCGCCAACGTCGAGGTGGCGAGCGCCGAGCCGCAACCGGTGGCGCTGCCGGAAGCGCTCGCCGCGCCCGAGGAGGTCTCGACGCCCGGGCGCACGACGGTGGCCGAGGTGGCCGCCCAGTTCGCCCTGCCCGCCGGCGCGCTGCTGAAGGCCTACCCGGTGATCGTCGAAGGCCGCGACGCGCCGGTGCTCGTCGTCGTCCGCGGCGACCACCGGGTCAACGAGATCAAGCTCGCCAACGCGCTCGGAGCCCGCGCGCGGCCCGCGACGGCGGCCGAGATCGAGGAGACGATCGGCCCGCCCGGCTTCATCGGGCCGGTCGGGCTCAACGGGCGCGTGGAGATCCTGCTCGACGAGGCGATCGCCACCGATGGGGGCGGATACGTCGCCGGCGCCAACCGCGCCGATGCGCACCTCCGCGGCGTGCAGCCGGGACGCGACTTCGCCTACCGGCGCGCCGACGTCCGCAGCGTCGAGACCGGCGACACCGTCGACGGGAAGGCGATCACGATCGAGCCGGCGATCGAGGTCGGCAACATCTTCAAGCTCGGTACGCGCTACTCCGAGCCGCTCGGCGCCCGCTACCTCGACGAACACGGGCGCGAGCAGCTCGTGTGGATGGGCTCCTACGGCATGGGACCCGCGCGGATCGCGGCTGCCGCCGTCGAGCAGTTCGCCGACGAGCACGGCATCTCGTGGCCGCGGGCGATCTCGCCGTTCGACGTCCACCTCGTCGGCGTGGGCAAGGCCGGCACGCCCGAGCGCGACGCCGCCGAGCGCCTGTACGCCGCCCTCGACGAGTCCGCGCTCGACGTCGTCTACGACGATCGCGACGCCGGCCCGGGCGAGAAGTTCGCCGACGCGGAGCTGCTCGGCGCGCCGCTGCGGATCACGGTCGGCCGGCGCGCCCTGGAGTCCGGTGTCGCCGAGGCCCAGGTGCGGCGCGGACTGCGGGCGGTCGATGGGCCGCCGCTGGACGACGCCGAGGCCGCTGTGCGTGCGGTGTCGAAGCTGTGGGAACGCCTCCCGTAGGGCCACACCGCCTGAGCACGCGCCGTCTGCTCGGGCTCGACCGCTCGGGCCCGCCGCCTGCGGCGACCCGGTCCGACCAGCCGCTGCGCCCGTGGACGGTCCCGAACGCGATCGGCTACGTGCGCGCGGCGCTCATCCCGGTCTTCCTCATCCTCGCCTACGGCCAGGGCGCCGACGGTGGCGTGAGCTTCGCGGCGGGCACCGCGTTCTTCTTCGCCGGCGGCCTCGACTACGTCGACGGCGTGGCGGCGCGCGTCACCGGCCAGTACAGCCGGCTCGGCGCCCTGCTCGACCCGGTCGTCGACCGCGCGCTCGTGATCGCCGGCGTGGCCGTGTGCTGGTCCTACGAGCTGCTCCCGCGGTGGGCGCTGGCCGTCCTGCTCGCGCGCGAGATCCTGATGCTCGTGGTCGGGCAACTGTGGGTGCGGCGCGGCGTGGAGCTGCGCATCAACTGGCCCGGGCGGCTCGGCGTGCTGCCGACGATGCTCGGCGTGTTCTTCGGCCTCCTCGGAGTGCGCACGCTCGGCGAGGTGCTCCTCTACCTCGGCATCGCGCTCGCGCTCGTGGCCTCGGTCATGTACTACCGCGACGGTATGGCGCAGCTGCGCCGCAAGACCTCAAGCTCAGCCTGACAGTGCGGTGCACGGTGTCTATACTCCCGTGGCCCTCCAGGCGCGCTGGGCTTTGATGCTCGCGGGCGGCCTGGCCTTCTTTGGTCGCGAGGAGATTGCCCTGTGGATACCTTTCCAGACCTCGGCTCGCTTTCGGACGTGGAGCTCAAGGATCTCATCCAGCAGCTCACCGACGAGGAGGTCGACATCTCCTACAAGCGGCGAATCCTGCACGGGAAGATCGACATCCTCCGTGCGGAGCTCGTCAACCGCCTGCGCAAGAAGCACGAGGGCGGCGAGGACATCATCACCGGCGACGACGTCAAGCGCCTGACCGACATCCTGTCCGCCGGCCGCGAGATCGAAGGCGACGGGGAGAGCGAGGGCGAAGACGGCCTCGCGGGGCTCGGTGGCACTCTCACCGAGGACGAGCCCCCGTCGGGCGCGGTGTAAGAAGCGCACGGACCGGTCGCATGTCGCAGATCTGCCCGGAGTGCGGGTCGGCCAACGAGGATTCCGCCAACTTCTGCTCGACCTGTGGGGCGTCGCTGTCGCGCGCCGACCCGTTGCCGACCGGTGAGCCGCCGACGGCGACCTACCGCGTCGGCGAGACCGGGGAGCTCATTCCGGTCGAGCTCGACGACGTCATCTCCAAGGGGCCGACGCTCGTCATCCGGGCCGGCGGCGGCCGGGTCGGCGAGAGCTTCGCGCTGACCAAGGACCGCATGACCGTCGGACGCCGCCCTGACTCCGACGTGTTCCTCGACGACGTGACGGTGTCGCGCGATCACGCGCTGCTCGTCCGGCGCGGCGACGAGTGGTACATCGACGATTGCGGGTCGCTCAACGGCACCTATGTCAACCGCTCGCGCATCGAGTCGCACCGGCTGGCCGACGGCGACGAGCTACAGGTCGGCAAATACAAGCTGAGCTTCCTCTCGCGTTGATGGCCGGACGCCCCACCGACCAGGGCGTGCCGGACACGGATCCCCTCCCGGGGGCTCCGGACGAGTTCGGCGCGGGCGCACCGAGCGGGGAGGGCGTGCGCCAGAAGGCGCTGACCATCGGTGCCGTGTGCAAGGCGCTCGCCCAGGAGTTTCCCGACATCTCGATCTCGAAGATCCGCTATCTCGAGGACCAGAAGCTGCTCACGCCCCGACGCACTCCCGGCGGCTACCGCCTCTATTCCCAGGGCGACGTCGCCCGTCTGCGCACGATCCTGCGGCTGCAACGCGACGAGTTCCTCCCGCTGCGCGTCATCCGCCAGGAGCTCGCCGCCGGGCGGACGAGCGATGCCGACGTCGTCGCGGGCGTGCCGCCCCGAGACGGGGCGCGTCCGCTGCGGGCGAGCGTGAGCGTGCGCGACGCCTCGGGCGCGCTGTATTCGATGGAGGACGTGCTCGAGGAGACCCAGGCGGACGCGCGGCTCGTGCGCGAGCTCGAGGAGTACGGCATCGTCAAGGGCGAGCAGCGCGGAGGCGTTCGCTACTTCGACGAGACCGAGCGCGAGATCATCCGCGCGGTGACCGAGCTGGCCCGCTACGGGGTGGGCGGGCGCAACCTGCGCGTCTTCCGGTCCTCGGCCGATCGCGAGGCGAGCCTGCTCCAGCAGATCCTTGCGCCGTCGCTGCGCTCGCGCAATCCCGAGCGCCGCAAGGAGGCCCTCGACGCGCTCGAGAACCTCGCCGCCGTGGCCAACCACCTCAAGCACCTGCTGCTCATCCGCGACCTGCGCAAGCTCGCGGGCGGATGAGTGGAGCCGGACCCGAAGACGGCGTCACAGCGCTGCGGGCGCGCATCCGAGACATCCCCGACTTCCCGCAGCCGGGGATCGTCTTCCGCGACATCACGCCGCTGATGGCTGACCACGGCGCGCTCGCCGCCGCCGTATCGGCGCTTGCCGTCGCCGCGCGCGGGCTGCGCGTCGACGTCGTGGTCGCCGCCGAGGCGCGAGGTTTCCTGCTCGGCCCGCCGCTGGCGCTCGCGCTCGACGCCGGCTTCGTGCTCGCTCGGAAGCCGGGCAAGCTGCCGTCGGAGACGGTCAGCGCGGCGTACGCGCTCGAGTACGGCACCGACCACCTCGAGATCCACAGCGACGCGATCGCGCCCGGGGCGCGGGTGCTCGTGCACGACGACCTGCTGGCCACCGGGGGCACGGCCCGAGCGCTGTGCGAGCTCGTCGAGCGTCTCGGCGGCGAGGTCGTCGGATGCGGCTTTCTCATCGAGCTCTCCTTCCTCGGCGGGCGGGCGGCGCTCGCTCCTCACGACGTGCACGCGGTGCTGCGCTACGAGCACCCCTGATGCCGACGGCGGAGGCGAGCCGGCGGATCGATGCGGCCCAGCAGGATCTGTGGGACGTCATCGCCGACCCGCACCACCTCGCACGCTGGTGGCCGCGGGTGGCCCGCGTGGAGTCGGTGTCCGCGACGACGTTCACCGAGGTGCTCGTGACGGCGAAGGGTCGCCCGGTGCGCGCGGACTTCACCGTCGTGGAGGCGGTGCCGCCGAGTCTGGCCCGCTGGCGCCAGGAGCTCGAGGGAACGCCGTTCGCCCGGTTCCTCGTAGCCGCCGAGACCGAGCTGCGCCTCGCTGCGGCTCCGGGGGACGCTGGAACCGACGTGACGCTCGTCGTGCACGAGACCCCGCACGGGGTGCTGACCCGCCTCGGCGCGGTGATGATGCGCCGCGCCGCGCGACGGCGCCTGTCCGACGCGCTCGACGGGCTCGCGAGGATCGTTGCCTGAGACGGCGGACATGCGCTTCTGGGGCTGGGGCCCCGAGGGCCACGCACGCGTGCTGCCCGCGCACGCGATCGACTTCCTGGCCGATCGCATCGGGGTCGGCGAGTGGCGCCCCGCGCCGGCCGACATCGGCTCGGTCCTGCTGCCGGACGGTCGTCTGCGTGGCGCGGCGCTCGACGCGCTGCGCAGCGCGCTCGGCACGGCCGCCGTGGCCACCGACCATCGCTCGCGCGTGCTGCACTGCGCGGGTAAGGGCTATCCCGACCTCGTACGCCTACGCGCCGGGCGTCCCGGCGAGGCACCAGACGCCGTACTGAGGCCGCGCGACGCGACGGCGGTGCGCGCGGTGCTGCGCGTCTGCGCCGAGCACGACGTCGCCGTCATCCCGTTCGGAGGCGGCACGAGCGTCGTTGGCGGGCTGCGCCCCGAGCGAGGGATCCACCATGCGGCGGTGTCGCTTGACCTTCGCGGGCTTGACGTCATCGGCGAGATCGACCGCGAGTCATCGCTCGTGCGCGTCGGTGGCGGAGTCGGCGTGGCGACGCTCGAGGCAAGACTGGCCGCCGCCGGGCTGACGCTCGGGCATTTCCCGCAGAGCTACCGCTACGTCACCGTGGGCGGCTGCGCCGCGACACGCTCGGCCGGTCAGGCCTCCACCGGCTACGGGCGCTTCGACGAGCTCGTGCTAGGGCTGCGTTGCCTGTCCCCGGACGGCGAGCTCAATCTCGCCGCCGGGCCGGCGAGTGCCGCCGGTCCGGACCTGCGCGAGCTCGTCGTCGGCTCGGAGGGCGCGCTCGGCGTCATCACCGAGGCGACGCTCGCCGTGCACCCCAAGCCGGCGGTGCGCCGCTACGAGGGCGCGTTCTTCGAGACGTTCGCGGCCGGCTGTGAGGCGATGCGCGCGCTCGCCGCCCTCGACGGCCGACCGGAGGTCGTACGGCTCTCCGACGAGTCGGAGACGCGGCTGTCGATCGCCCTGAGCGGCCGCCACGGACCGCTGCAGGCGCTCGGCCAGAATTACCTGCGCCTTCGCGGGGTCGCGAGTGGCTGCGTGGCCATCGTCGGCTTCGAGGGCACCGAGGACGACGTGCGCCGCCGGCGGGCGCGCGTCGTCGCGTCACTGCGCCGCCACGGCGCCGTCCCGGTCGGCAGCTCACCCGGCCGGGCTTGGGAGGAGAGCCGGTTCACGGGGCCCTACCTGCGCGACGACCTGCTCGACCATGGCGTGATGGTGGAGACGCTCGAGACGGCGGCGCCGTGGCGCGAGCTCCCGGCGCTGCGCCGCGCCGTCGGCACCGCGATCGCCGACGCCCTCGCGCGACAGGGGACGCCCGGCCTGGTGTCCTGTCACGTGTCGCACATCTACCGCACCGGGGGCTCGCTGTACTTCACCTTCCTCGCGCGCCAGCGCGCCGGGCAGGAGCTCGAGCAGTGGCGCGTCGTGAAGGAGGCCGCGAGCGCGACGATCGTCGCGCACCGGGCCACGATCACCCACCACCACGGGGTCGGGCGCGACCACCGGCCGTACCTGGCGGCCGAGATCGGGCCGACCGGCGTCGCGGTGCTACGCGCGATCAAGCGCGAGCTCGACCCCCGGGCGCTGATGAACCCCGGAGCGCTCGTCGCCGGCGAAGACGCCGCTCAGGCCGCCGAGCCGAGCTGACCGACGAGCACGACCGGTCCGGGCTGCGCCGGCTTTGGCGCCGTCTCTCGGGTGATGACCATCTCCCGGTAGTGGGAGGCGTCGGCGGGGAGCGCGGCGATCGCCTTGGCCTGCCCGTTGGAGGTGACCTGCTGGTTGATGAAGCCGAGCAGCTTCGCGTTCGTCTGCGAGTTGTACAGCCACACCGCGTAGGCGAAGCCGTTCGTGGGCGCGAGCCCCTGCGCGGACAGCGCGAACGCCTTGAGGTTGCCCTGCACGATGATGTTCGCCACGGCAAGCGCGTGGCTCGAGCCGTTTGGCGGGCTGAAGTTGATCTGCGCGACGATCTTCGGCTGCGCGGTGCTCGTCGACGTCGTCGAGGACGCCGGGGTGCTCGTCGATGCGCTGACCACCCCGTTGCCGCCGCTGCCGCCGCTGCCGAACCCACCGTTGAGGGCGATGATGACGACGACGGCGATGATCACCGCGAGCGCGCCGAGCACGAGGTAGCCCCCGATACGGGATCTCGCCGCGACCTTGTCCTCGGCCTCGGGCTCGCGCTCCACCCCGGCCGCCGGCCGACGTGGCGGTTGGATGGGCGCCGGAGGCTGGCCTTCGCCCGGAGCGGCCGGGGCGGGACCGCGCGAGGGCGGACTCGGGGGCGGCGGCGGAATGAGCATCGGCCGCGGCTGATTCGCCGGGCCGGGAGGCGAGGGAGGCACGGGGGGCAGCGGCTCGGCAGCGAGCTCGGACACTCTCTCGGACACCGTCTGCGCCCAGCTTCGCGCGCCGCCCGAGGAGCGGAACAACGCGCGGGTGGCCTCGCTCTCGTCGGCGGTCTGCTGGCGCAGGAGGTAGTCGCCGACCTCGGCCCGGATCTCCGGGGCCAGCTCGGACAGCTCGGGCGGGCCGAGCGCCGTCATCGCCGCGAGCGCGCGGGCGCGCACCGCGTCGGGATCGATGCGCAGCAGCGCGGCGACGTCGTCGTATCCCTTGCCTTGGCGCAGGAGCAGCGAGAGGACGGCCCGCTGTTCGGGCGGCAGCTGGTCGAGTTCGCTCATGGGTTCTGGCACAGACTCGCGACGGCGGCGGACGGCTCCCCGGACGAGCCCTGCGTGGCCCGTAGGCTATCGTGGCCGCGCATGCAGGCGCCCTCCGTGCAGGAGCTCAACGACCGGCTCGGCGGGTTCGAGCGCCTGTACGGCCTCGAACTGCTCGAGTTCAGCGACGAGCTCGTGAGAGGCCGCGTGCCGCTCACCGACGACCTCAAGCAGGCCTTCGGCCTCGCGCATGGCGGGCTGTTCGCCTCGATCGCCGAGTCGCTCGCGTCGCTCGGCACGGCGCTGCACGTGATACCCGCCGGGCAGGCCGCGGTCGGCCTGTCCAACGCGACGAGCTTCATGCGCCCGATCACCAACGGGACGGTGCACGGCGTCGCGCGGCGACGCCACCGCGGCCGCACGACGTGGATCTGGGACGTGGAGATCCTCGACGACGACGCGCGCGTCTGTGCCCTCACGCGCATGACGATCGCCGTCCGTCCGCTCCCGTAGCGCCCGCCACGGGCGGACGGGCTACGAGGCTGTCTGGGCGAAGCCATTCGGCGGCAGCGCCGGGGCCAGAGGCGAGCCGGGTCCGCCGGTGCGTCCCGGTAGTGGGTTGAGGGGGGTCATGTCCCGCGCCGCGGCGGCGGCGAGCGCCGGCGTGTTCGCGATCACGTCGACCACGACCGGCCCCGTCCCGAGCTCGATCGTGCGTCCGCCCATGGCCACGACGGCGATGCGGCCGCGGATGCGGCGCCGCACGAGCGAGTGCGCTGCGCCGGGCAGGAAGCTGTTGTCGTGCGAGGTGACGATCGTCAGCGCGCGCACGCACGTGTTCTGGCCGCCGATGATGCAGTTGCCGTAGGTGATGAGCACCGAGCCGCCGAACTGCGGCGATGCGAAGCTGAGGGGCATGCCGTGGTAGGCGCGCCCCACCCAGTACACGACGAAGGGTGCGGCATGGGCGCGCGTGAGGTCGGCATCGCGCAGCGGCTCGAGCTGCAGCGTGTCGCCGCAGGCGGTCGGCAGGAGCGTCGCCAGGGCGGCGAGGGCGGCGAGGAGCGGGCGGCGCGAGCGAAGGGGCATCGAGGCGGTCGCTGCGGGGTCGGTCGACTCGCGGTGGGGATCAGGCGGACAGCGCGGCGGCGCCATGGTCATCCGCGCGGGCCGCGCTCGCCGCAACCGCGGCGAGCGCCTGCAGCAGCTCGGCGTTGAAGCGCTCGGTGGCCTGGCTGACGGCGAAGTGATCGGCGGGCACCTCGAAGACCGGGGCCTGCCGGGACGCCGCGAGCTGGCGTTGCAGCCGTGGAGGGACCGAACGGTCGCGGCTGGTCAGGACGACGGCGCTCGGTGCGGCGAGACTGCCGATCCACGGCCCCGCATCGAAGCGCCCGAGCTCGCGGCCGGCCTCGGCGAGGTCGCGCGCGCTCCCTCGCGTCAGCTCGGCGACGAGCCAGTCGGTGAGCTCGGAATCGGGGATGCCCCAGCGGCGCAGGATCGCCCGCCACAGCCCGACCGGCGACAGCGAAAGCGCGAGCTGGAGCGCGCCCATCGTGCGCCAGAATCGGCGCATGGGCGGCTCCTGCCAGTTGGTCGCCGTCGCGCAGAAGACGAGCCCGCTCACGAGCTCGGGATGATCACGGGCCAGGAGCGCGGCGATCGGGCCACCCATCGAGTAGCCGACGGCGCTGATCGGGCCACAGCCGAGCGCTCGCACCACGGCGGCGGCGTCATCGGCGCAGTCGCTGAGCCGGAACGGCGCCAATGTGCGCAGCCCACGCCCGTGACCACGATGGTCGAGCGCGACGACGCGATAGCCGGCGTCGATCAGCGGCCCGTACGACAGCCCCCAGTTGAGGTCGGCCGAGACCATCCAACCGTGCAGCAGCAGCACAGCCGGTCCGCTGCCGGCGGAGTCGCGCACGAAGAACTCGCCGCGCCGCCCGATCCGCAGCGCCGACCCTGGCGGAAAGCGGGCCATGGCCGCGATGTCGTTCGCGCTCATCGAGCGTAACTGTAGGGCCCCGGCGGCGACCACGGTCCCCCGCGCCGCGCACCCGGCCGTTACGTCGCTCAACCGCGATAGCGGTTCGTGATCGGCATGCGCCGGTCGCGCCCGAACGCGCGCGGGGTCACCTTGATCCCCGGTGGTGCCTGGCGGCGCTTGTATTCGGCGAGCTCGACGAGACGGATCGTGTGATCGACGTCGTCCTCGGGCAGCCCGGCGGAGATGAGCTCCTCGCGGCCCTGATCGAGCTCGACGTAACCGTGCAGGATGCGATCGAGCACGGGGTAGGGTGGCAGCGAGTCCTCGTCGCGCTGCTCCGGGCGCAGCTCGGCCGAGGGTGCGCGTTCGATGATCGAGACCGGGATCGGTGCCGCGATCCGGCCGGCCGATCCGCCGGGCGAGTTGCGCCAGCGCACGAGGCGGTAGACGAGCGTCTTGGGCACGTCCTTGATGACTGCGAAGCCGCCGGCGAGGTCGCCGTAGAGCGTCGTGTAGCCGACCGACATCTCCGACTTGTTGCCGGTGGTGAGCACGAGCCAGCCGAACTTGTTGGAGAGCGCCATCAGCAGGTTGCCCCGGATCCGGGCCTGGACGTTCTCCTCGGTGAGGTCGGCCGGGCAGCCCGTCGAAGGCGTCGCGCAACGTTTCGTCGTAGGCGCGCATGACCGCCTCGATCGGCAGCTCGAAGGGCTGCGTGCCGAGCGCCGCGGCGAGACCGCGGGCGTCGGCCTGCGTCTCGTCCGAGGAATGCGGAGACGGCATGATCGCCAGCGTGACCCGCTCGGGGCCGAGCGCGTCCACGGCCACGCAGGCCACGAGCGCCGAGTCGATCCCGCCGGAGAGGCCGAGCACGACGTGCGCGAACCCGTTCTTCTCCACGTAGTCGCGCAGGCCGAGCGTCAGCGCGGCGTAGACCTCGGCCTCCTCGGGGCGCAGCAGCTCGGCGACGCGCCTCGCCGGAGGCCCGGCGTCGCTCGTCGGCCGCGGGCGGGGCAGCCGTGCGATCACCGGGATCTCGGGGCGGGCCCGGCGCGCGGCCGGCCGGTACCCCGCGTCGCGCAGCCGCGAGGCGCCGGCGGCGCGCAGGTCGACGTCGCACACGAGCAGTTCCTCCTCGAACTGGCTCGCCCGGGCGATGACCTCGCCGGTGTGGTCGATGACGCACGAATGCCCGTCGAAGATGAGCTCGTCCTGCCCGCCGACGAGCGCGCAGAACGCCACGGCGGCTCCGTTGTCGCGGGCGCGCTGGGCGAACATGCGCTCGCGCTCGAGTCCCTTGCCGACGTGATAGGGCGACGCCGAGACGTTGACGAGCAGCGTCGCGCCGGCGAGCGCCTCGTCGGAGGCCGGCGGCCCGGGCTCCCACATATCCTCACAGACCGTCAGACCGATGCGGTGCTCGCCGAGCTCGAGCAGAGCGCCGCCGTTGCCGCTCTGGAAGTAGCGCTGCTCGTCGAAGACGCCGTAGTTCGGGAGGTACACCTTGCGGTAGAAGCCGGCGAGGCGGCCCTCGGCGAGCACCGCCGCCGCGTTGAACACGTCCTCGGCGCGTTCGGGTGCGCCGACGATCGCGACGATCCCCTCGGTCTCGCGCGCCAGCTCGTCGAGCGCGATGCGCGCGTCGCGCAGGAAGTGCTCCTTGAGCAGCAGGTCCTCCGGCGGATAGCCGGTGAGCGCGAGCTCGGGAAAGAGCACGAGCTCGGCGCCCGCGGCGCTCGCGTCGGCCAGGCCGCGGCTGATGCGCTGCGCGTTGCCGACGATGTCGCCGACCGTGGTATTGATCTGCGCGAGCGCGATCCGCAGGGAGCCGGTGTCGGCGCGATCGGGCTCGTCGGAGGGGCTCATCTGCGGGCCATTATGGAGCGTGCCGGTGCGGCGTCCGCTCACCCCCGACGCTGCGCGGCGTCTACGCGGGTGTGGTGCGCGCGGAGGGGGAACGCTGCCGCGAGGGGAAGCGGCGGGTGCGCGCGACGCCGGCGGCCCGCGCGAGCGCGGCGATCGCGTCCTCGAGCGCCATCGCGATCGCCTCGACGTCCGGGAGCGCGTCGAAGTCGGCGAGCAGGCCGAACCCGAGGCGCCCGTTGTAGCTCATGATCGCGATGCCGATCGCCTGGCGCTTGGCCAGCGGGACGACTGGATAGAGCCCGACCATCTCCCGGCCGAGCAGGTACAGCGGAAGCTGCGGACCCGGGATGTTGGTCACGACGAGGTTGAAGTAACGCTGGCGGGCCTGGAGGCGCGCCGCCTGGCTGGCGATCGTCGGCGGCGCGAGACCGGCGAGCTCGGTGAGCGCCTGGGCGCCGATCGCCTGTCCCGAGGCCTTGATCTCGTTCATCGCGATGTGGATGTCCTCGAAGGCGCCGACGGGATCGGTGACGCCGACCGGCAGCGGGGCCCACATCGCAGCGACCCGGTTACCGAGGTCGCCATGCTCGCGCTCGCCACGGACCGAGACCGGGACCATCGCCTTCAGCACGAGCTCGGTCGTGTCCTGGCCAGTCGAGCGCAGGTAGTCGCCGAGCGCGAGCGTGACGACCGTGAGGACGGCATCGTTGAGGGTCCCGCCGAGCGCGTCCTTGATGGCCTTGAACTGCGCGAGGTCGGCGTCGACCCACGTGTAGCGGCGGTGCGAGCCGATCTCGACGTTGAAGGGGCTCGGCGGCGCGGGATCGCTGATCCCGGCCAGGGCCGTCGCGCCGAGGCCACCGAGGCCCTCGCGCGCCTGGTCGACGAGGCGACGGGGCGTCCTCAGCGCGGCGCGCAGGCCGCGCACCATCTCGCGCGGGACCGTCGAGCGCTCGAGCAGCGCCTCGCCGAGGAGCTTCGCCGGTCCGGGCAGCGGCTGGGGCGCCCACGCCTCAACCGGCTCGGCCACACGCTCCGGCGAGGGCGACACATCGAACAGCACCGAGGTGATGTCGACGCCGGACACGCCGTCGACGAGCGCATGGTGCGTCTTGGCGATGATCGCGAAGCGGTCTCCCGCAAGCCGGTCGACGAGCCACATCTCCCACAGCGGCTTGGAGCGGTCGAGGCGCTGCGAGAACAGGCGTCCGGCGAGTCGTTGCAGGGCCAGGTCATCGCCCGGACGCGGCAGCGCGGTGTGGCGGATGTGGTAGCGCGGGTTGAAGTGGGGGTCGTCGGTCCACACCGGCCGCCCCTGATCGAGTGGTATGTGGGCGATGCGCTGGCGGTAGCGCGGGACGAGATGCAGCCGCCCTACGAGATGGTCGATGAGCTCGTCGGCCGACGGCGCCGCGCCGGCGAACACCATGACCGAGGCGACATGCATGTGCGCGGTGCCGTGATCCTCGAGATGCAGGAAGGCGGTGTCGAGGGCGGTCAGGCGATCCGGATTGGCCACTTGGCGATTGTGCATGCTGCCCCGGTCGGCGTCAACGCAGGTGTGCATGCATCTCGCGGGGGCGTGGTTTGGTCGGTTGGGCGGGACGCCGCGCGACCGGCCCCTGCGAAAACCGCTGCAAACCTACGCATTCCGCGCTTTGCAGAGGAACGCTTGTGTGACCGCACTCACAGAAGCCCGGGCCCTCTCGACTAGCCTCGAAGCTCGTCTAACTGCCGAATCGCCCCCCAACCCGGGGGCGAACGGGGGACCCACTACCGGGCCGAAGCTGGGCCCGGATGGGGCGAATCGACCGCTGTTGCGGTCGTAGCGCCCGGTCGTCGCGTGCTGTCACGCGAGCGCCGGAGCGCGAGCCCGACAGCTAACCCCGTAGGCGGGCAACCAAAGGAGAACCTCAGTGATGAGGACGCAGATGGATCTGCGCGTTCGCCGTGCGTGCGCGGCGGCGGTCGTCGTCGGCCTCGCCTACGCCGCCCCGAGCGCCACGGCCGCGAACGCCCAGATCACCCCAACCGCTGCGCCGAGCGCAGCGCCCGTGACCAGCGGCGTTACGACGCCGCTGCCGGCCCGCCTCGCGGGCTCGGCGGCGCTCGATTATCGCAGCGACGTCATCGTCGTCGGGAAGCTCGGTGCCGGCGGCGCCGGGCTGCCGCTCGTGTTGCAGTATCGGCAGACCGGGACGAGCTGGCTACCGCTCGCCAGCACGCACGCAAACCGGTCCGGCGCCTACCGCCTCACCGCCAGGCTCGGGCACTCCGGTGCAGTGCGCGTGTCCGTGGCTCCGTCCGCGGCGGCCGCGCTCGCGCTCGGGTCCGCTCCGATCCCCGGGTCGCTGCCCGTCGCGACGGCGCAGGTGCCCTCGAGCCCGGCCATGGCGGTCACCGTTCGCGCCGGTGTGAGCGTGTCTCGGGCGCGACTGAGCGTGTTCGGCACCGGGCGGGCCTCGGTGAGCGGCCGGGTGTACCCGGCGAATCCCGGCGTCTCGGTGTCGCTGCAGGCGCGCGGCGGCCGCGCCTGGCGCACGGTGGCCCGGGGCCGCACCGGCGCGGGCGGACGGTACCGGCTCACCTTCACGCCCCAGAGCACCGAGCCGGTTCGCCTCCAGGTCGGCGCCGACGGTCCGGACGTCTCGGGCACGCGGGTGCTCGGAGCCGTGAACGTGTACCGCCTGGCCGTGGCCTCGTGGTACGGGCCGGGCGGCACGACCGCCTGCGGGCAGCAGCTGACCAGCGCCACGCTCGGAGTCGCGAACAAGACGCTGCCCTGCGGGACGCTCGTGACGCTTCGCTACGGCTCGCGTACCGTGCGCGTGCCGGTCGTCGATCGCGGGCCCTATGTGGCCGGCCGGGAGTTCGACCTCACCGTGGCCACCAAGGACGCCCTCGGCTTCGGCGACCTCGGTGCGGTCTGGACGACGGCGCCCTGACGCGCCGCGTCCGGCGGCCGCTGCCTCGGGCGCCCAGCTCGGCGTCGCGCGAGCGACACGGAGCGCGGTGAAGCCGGCGGCGGCCGCCGGATGCAGCTGGCGATCCGTAGGATGCGCGCCGTGCGCGTGGGAATCGTCAGCGGCTCGGGCACCTACGCGCTGCCCGGCCTCGAGGTCTCCGGCGCGGCCGGGCGCGCGACGGCATTCGGTGCGGTGCTCGTGACAGAGGGCCATCTCGCGGGCGTCGAGGTCGTTCACGTGTCGCGTCACGAGCCCGGGCATCGGCGCCTGTCCAACCACGTCAATCACCGCGCCAACGTCCTTGCGCTCCGCGACGCCGGGGCCGAGGCGGTCCTCGCGGTGACCGTGTGCGGCGCCGTCGACCCTGGCCTGTCGCTTGGCTCGCTGATCGTCTTCGACGATCTCCACTTCCTCGCGAATCGGCTCCCCGATGGCTCGCTGTGCACACTGCACACCGACGCCGGGGGACCCGGCCGCGGGCACTGGGTCTATGAGCGGCCGTTCGCTGAGGCGCTTCGCGGCGCCTTGCTCGATGGAGCCCGCGCCGCCGGCCACGAGGTCCGGGACGGAGGCTGCTACGGACACGTCGACGGGCCGCGCTTCAACACGCGCGCCGAGATACGGATGCTCGCCCAGTGCGGTGTCACCGCGGTCAGCCAGACGGCGGGCGCCGAGACGGTCCTCTGCGGCGAGGCCGAGCTGCCGTACGCGCTTCTCGGCTACGTCACCGACTACGCGAACGGCGTCAGCGCGGAGCCGACCCCGGTGAGCGAGCTCGCACGCCTTGTGGCGGCGAGCAGCGACGCCTTCGCCACGACCCTCTCGCGCGCGGTCGGGCGCCTGGCGGGCGTGGCGCCCCCGCCGGTCGGGGTGCACCTGCGGTTCGATTGACTCCACCCGACCGCCCCTCGCGCGACACTCTCGGCATGCGCCGAGTCATCGCCCACCTCGACCTCGACGCCTTCTACGCGTCCGTCGAGCTACTGCGCCATCCCGAGCTGCGCGGCCAGCCGGTGATCGTGTGCGGGAGCGGCCCGCGCGCCGTCGTGACGACGGCGACGTACGAGGCAAGGGCGTTCGGCGTGCATTCGGCCATGCCCGCGACGCGTGCCCTGCGTCTCTGCCCGCAGGCCGTGCGCCTGCCTCCGGACTTCACCGCGTACCGCCAGGCGTCGGCGGCGGTCTGGGACGTCGTCCGCGCGCACATCGAGGTCGTCGAGCAGGTGGGCATCGACGAGGGGTACCTCGATCTCTCAGACCTCATCGCGCCCAAGGCCGCGATACGCCGGCTGGTCGCCGAGATCCGGTCTCGCACCGGGCTGACCGCCTCGGTCGGGATCGGGCCGAACAAGCTCGTGGCCAAGGTGGCGAGCGACTGCGAGAAGCCGCGCGGCCTCGTGGCCCTCAGTCGCGAGCTGGCCTGCGAGCGCTTCGCCGACGCGCCCCCCGGCCTGCTCCCGGGCATCGGCCCGAAGACCGCGCAGCGGCTGCAGGCGCTCGGATACCCGACGCTCGCCGCCGTCCGGCGCGCCGACGTCCGCGCGCTCGTCGCCGCGTTCGGGGAGAACCTCGGCGTACACATCCATAAGCGCGCCCACTTCGAGGACGATCGCGCCCTCCAGCCCGTGCGCGAGACGAAGTCGCAGTCGAGCGAGACGACGTTCGACGAGGATCTCGACGATCGCGCGGCCCAGGAACGCTGCCTCGACGAGCTCGCCGCGCAGGTCTGCCGCCGCCTGCACGACCGGAGCCTGCAAGGGCGGACGATCGGCATCAAGGTCCGCCTCGACGACTGGACGACCGTCACGCGCGCCCGCACCATCGGGCACCCGACGCGCGATGAGGCCGTCGTACGGGACGTCGCGCGCCAGCTGTTCACGGCCTACGATCCCCCGCGCCCGGTGCGGCTGCTCGGCGTACGCGTCGCCGCGTTCACCACGACCGGCACCGGCGCCGCGCCTGCCGAGAACGCCGAGAACGCCGAGGTCGCCCAGCTGCGCCTGCGCGTCTGAGCGGGGCGCTTAGCCGATCTTCAGCGCGGGCTCAGGCGCCCTTCAGGCGATCGCGCCACAGTGAGGCATGTCCTCCCATGGATCGGGACCACAGGACGGCCTGGAGGCCGTCGCCGTCGCACCCTGGCACCGCGCGCCGATGCTCGCGGCCGTCCTCTACTGCGCGTGCATGATCGCGTTCGCGGTCGTGCTGCTGCTCCTGCCGTTCAGCTGAGGACGCGGTCGGCGCGTTAGAACAGCGCGCTGGCCAGCCGCCGGCGCGCGTCGCGTGCCAGCGGGTCCTCGGCGCCGAGCGCGTCGAGCTCGCCGACGACGACCTGGCGGATGTCGTCGCGCTGGCCGTCGGCGTCGACGAGCGCCGAGATGAGCAGGTCAATCGCGCGCTCCGTCTGACCGTCGTCGAGCGCCGCGAAGGCGTCGCGGAGCGCGGGCGCGAGCTCGGGTGTCGAATCGAGGTCGTCCTCGAGCCGCATCCGCGCCTGTAGACCGTCGGCCTGGAAGCTGCCGACCACCGGCTCGAGCGTCGACTGCGCTCGCTCGCGCTCTCCGACGGCGAGCAGCAGGCGCGCGAGCGGCACCGCGGCGTCGGCCCGGCCGGGCTCGAGCTCGACGGCGCGCTCGAGCGACTCGCGGTCGCCGCGCTGCGCAAGCGTCTCGGCCTCGGAGGGGACGAGCGCGGCAAAGAAGTCCTCGACCATCGCCGGCGGCTGCACGCCGACGAACTCGGCGACGACCTGGCCGTCGCGAATCGCCTTGACGGCCGGGATCCCGCGGATGTCGAAGGCACGCGCCAGCTCGGGGTTGTCGTCGGTGTCGATCTTGACGAGCACGACCTCGCCGTCGTGGCGCGCGGCCACCGCCTCGAGGATCGGGCTGAGCGAGCGGCACGGCCCGCACCAGGGCGCCCAGAAGTCGACGACGACCGGCGTGGTGCGCGAGCGCTCGATGACCTCGGTGGTGAAGGTCTGCTCGGTCACGTCGACGGCGGCCATCGCGCTCAGATTAGAGCACCGGCGCGGCCGGCTCCGGTGATAGACCTCCGGCGGTGAGCAGCGAACCGATCGAGCTCGCCGTCGCGGCCGGCGGCGCCACCCTGTCCGGCGAGGAGAGCGGCCACGGGCCGCCGATCGTGCTCCTGCACGGCCTCACGGCGACGCGCCGCTACGTCGTCATGGGCGCTCAATCGTTACAGCGCTCCGGACACCAGGTGGTGGCCTACGACGCGCGCGGGCACGGCCGCTCGAGCCCCGCGCCCGACCCCGCCGACTACGGCTACGAGCGGCTGGCCGAGGACCTGGAGGCGGTGCTCGACGCGCTCGAGGTGCCGCGCGCGGTGCTGGCCGGCGCGTCGATGGGCGGTCAGACCGCGGCGCGCTTCGCGCTGGGCCATCCCGACCGCGTGGCCGGCCTCGTGCTCATCACGCCCGCCTTCGACCCGGCGATGCCAGCGTCGGCGGACGAGCTCGCCGTCTGGGATGCGCTCGCCGTGGGACTGCGCGAGGGCGGGGTGGACGGTTTCATCGCCGCCTACGAGCGCGAGCGTGGCGTGCCCGAGCGCTATCGCGACACGCTGTTGACGGTGCTGCGCCAGCGGCTGTCCGCGCACGAGCACCCCGACGCCGTCGCCGATGCGCTGCAGATCGTGCCCCGGTCCCGGCCGTTCGACGATCTCGCCGAGCTCGGGCGGATCGAAGTGCCGGCGATCATCGTGGCCAGCCGCGACGAGGCTGATCCCGAGCATCCCCTCGCCGTCGGGGAGCGCTACGCGGAGGCGATCCCCGGCGCCGAGCTGCGCGTCGAGGAGCCCGGTCGTTCACCGTTGGCCTGGCAGGGCGGCCAGCTCTCGCGGGTGATCGCCGATCTGGCCGCGCGCGCGTTTGCCACAGACAGACGTACGCGATAACGTACAGAGTCCGATGCCGCCGCGAGGTTGGAACGGAGCGAGCTACGACCGCGTGTCGGCACCCATGGAGGCGCTCGGGCGGGCGGTCGTCGACCGCCTGCCCCTGACCGGCGACGAGGTCGTGCTCGACGCCGGGTGCGGGTCGGGCCGCGTGACCGAGGCGCTCATCGAACGTCTGCCCCGCGGGCGCGTCATCGCCGTCGATGCCTCGCAGTCGATGGTCGTGGCGGCGCGTGAGCGCCTCGGCGATCGGGCCGACGTGCGTCAGGCCGACCTGCTTGCGCTCGAGCTGGACGAGCCCGTCGACGCGGTTCTGTCGACGGCCACCTTCCACTGGATCAGCGATCACGACCGCCTGTACGCGCGCATGCGCGCGGCCCTGCGCCCCGGGGGCCAGCTGACCGCGCAGTGCGGGGGAGAGGGCAACATCGCTCGCGTGCGCCAGACGGCCGACGCTGTCGGCCTGCGCGAGCCGTTCGCGGAGTTCCTCGCGGGCTGGCAGGGACCGTCGAACTACACCTCTCCCGAACGAGCGACGGCGTCGCTGCAGCGCGCCGGGTTCGTCGACGTGCGCGCGTGGCTGACGCCGGTGTCGGTGACGCCCGACAATCCGCACGAGTACCTGGCGACCATCAACCTCTGTGCCCAGCTCGAGCGGCTCCCGACCGAGCTGCACGATCCCTACGTGGACGCCGTCGTCGCGCAGCTCGGCGAGCCGGTCACGCTCGACTACGTCCGCCTGAACATCGACGCCGTCGCTGGTCGGTGACGTGACTCAGGTGAGCAGCCCGCCGGCGTCGGCCGGCAGCTCGGCGTCGAGCAACGCGCCGCTGGCCAGGGCCGCGTAGCGGCCGCCGAGCTCGATCAGCTCCTCGTGCGTGCCGCGCTCGACGATGCGCCCGTGGTCGAGGACGAGGATCTGATCGGCGTCGCGGACCGTGGACAGGCGGTGGGCGATCGCGATCGTCGTGCGCCCGCGGGCCAGGTCGTCCAACGCCGCCTGGACCTGCCGCTCGGTCTCGGTGTCCAGGGCGCTCGTGGCCTCGTCGAGGATGAGGACCGGGGGGTTGCGCAGCACGGTGCGCGCGATTGCAATGCGCTGCTTCTCGCCGCCCGAGAAGCGGTAGCCGCGCTCGCCGACGACGGTGTCGTAGCCCTCCGGCAGCGAGGCGATCAGATCGTGGATCTGGGCCGCCTTGGCCGCCTCCACGATCTCCTCGTCGCTCGCGTCCGGCCGTGCGAACTGCAGGTTCTCGCGGATGCTCGAGTGGAACAGGTAGGTCTCCTGAGACACGAGCCCCACCGTGGCGGCGAGCGACTCGAGCGTGACGTCGCGGATGTCGGTTCCGTCGATCGTCACCCGGCCTCGCTCGGGCTCGTACAGGCGCGCGACGAGGTAGGCCATCGTCGTCTTGCCCGAGCCGGTCTCGCCGACGATCGCCGTGGTGCTGCCGGCCGGGATGCTCGCACTGACGTCCCGCAGCGTCCACGATCCGCTGGGCGTGTAGCGGAACCAGACGTCCTCGATCGCGACGTCGCCGCGAAGGCACTTGAACGGCCTGGCGTCCGGGTGCTCCTCGATGTCGACGGGCAGGTCGAGGTACTCGAAGATGCGCCCGAACAGCGCGAGCGAGGTCTGCACGTCGAGGCCGGTCGACAGCAGCGACTGCGACGGGAACAGCAGCCGCGTCTGCAGCTGCGTGAAGGCGACGACGGTGCCGATCGTGATCACCTTCCAGTTGTGGGCGAAGCTCTCGCCGGCGAACAGGTAGATGAGTGCCGGCATGATCGCGAAGGTCATCTGCACGGAGGCCATCCGCCAGCGCCCGGCCATGCGGCTGTGCACCTCGATGTCGGCGAGCTCGGAGGACTCGCGCCGGAAGCGCCCCACGAGCTCGGAGCTGCGGCCCATCGTCTTGCCGAGCAGGATCCCCGACACCGACAGGGACTCCGCCACGAGCGTGGACATGTCGGCCAGCCGGCTCTGGCGCACGGCGGTGATCCGTCGGCGCTGCTCACCGACGCGGCGGGTCAGCCAGACGAAGAACGGCAGCAGGCAGAGCGAGAATCCGGCCAGCAGCGGGCTGAGGAGGAACATCGCCACGACCGTGGCCACCACCGTGGTGACGTTCTGGGCGATCGAGGTCGCCGTGCTCGTGACGACGTCGTCGATGCCCCCGATGTCGTTGGCGATTCGCGACTGCACCTCGCCGGTGCGCGTGCGGGTGAAGAAGGCGAGCGACATCCGCTGCAGGTGCGCGTAGACCGATGCGCGCAGATCGTGCATCACCTGCTGGCCGACGACGTTGGACGCCCAGGTCTGCGCGACGCCGATGATGCCGCTGAGGATCGAGATCGCGATCATGCCCGCGACGAGCTCGATGAGCAGCGTCGTGTTGCGCTCGGGATAGGCCTTGTCGATGATGTCGCGCAGCAGGAACGGGCTGATCACGCCGAGCACCGCCGAGAAGACGATCAGGCTGAGCAGCCAGGCCAGCCGCATGCGGTAGGGCGTGAACAGCCGACCGACGCGGCGCAGCGAGACGGGCGTGCTCGGGATGTCCTCCGGTCGCAGCTCGCGGCTGCGGCGCCCGCCCGATCCGCCGCCACGACCCTCGCCGTGCTGGAAGCTCATCGGAGCGGCAGCCTGTCGTTCACCACGAATGCACTGTAGTGAACGCCCTGTGGTCGTCCGGGCGGCGGCATCGCAGGGGTCGTACCCTGTTGGCGCGATGGACCTGCGACCGACCGAGATCCGCGTGCTCGGCTGCCTGATGGAGAAGCAGCGCACGACGCCCGATGCGTACCCGTTGTCGCTGAACGCGCTCCGCCTCGCCTGCAACCAGTCGACCAACCGCGACCCGGTCGTCAGCTACGACGAGGACGTCGTCCGCGACGCGACGACGCGCCTGCAGCGGCGGGGTCTGGCGCGCCTGGCCAGCGGCGCCGGCAGCCGCGCGGCCAAGTTCCGCCATCTGCTCGCCGAGCGGCTGCCGCTGGACGACGGCGAGCATGCGGTCATGTGCGTGCTCATGCTCCGGGGGTCACAGACGCCCGGTGAGCTCAAGCAGCGCACCGAACGGATGCACGCCTTCGCCGATCTCGCCGCTGTCGACGACTCCCTCGGGCGCCTCATCGACCGCGAGCTCGCCCGCCAGCTCCCGCGCCGCCCCGGTCAGAAGGAGGAGCGCTACGAGCAGCTGCTCGGTGAGGACTCCGACGACGAGCCGGCCGCGGTGCCGCCCGGGGCGCCCGAAGTGGCCGGCGCCCCGGTCGCGCCCGCGGTGGCGGGCGACGGCGAGCGGCCGGCCAGTGCTTACGACGGAGACGGCAGCGCACTGGCTGCGCTCACGGCCCGCGTCGATCGTCTCGAACGAGAGCTCTCCGAGCTCCGCGACGCGCTCGGCGAGTCGCCACCCGCGTAGCGCCGGGCCGCCGACCCCGTTGCCAACCGTGGGGTGTGCTCGATTGGGCCCGCTGGGCGGCGTACGGGAGCACACCCCGCGGCGGGCGCGGGTCTCCGGGGTGGGTGTGCTTGATTGGGCCCGCTGGGCGGCGTACGGGAGCACACCCCGCGGCGGGCGCGGGTCTCCGGGGTGGGTGTGCTTGATTGGGCCCGCTGGGCGGGCGTACGGGAGCACACCCCGCGGCGGGCGCGGGTCTCCGGGGTGGGTGTGCTTGATTGGGCCCGCTGGGCGGGCGTACGGGAGCACACCCCGCGGCGGGCGCGGGTCTCCGGGGTGGGTGTGCTTGATTGGGCCCGCTGGGCGGGCGTACGGGAGCACACCCCGCGGCGGGCGCGGGTCTCCGGGGTGGGTGTGCTTGATTGGGCCCGCTGGGCGGGCGTACGGGAGCACACCCCGCGGCGAGAACGCCTCCGCGGCGCGACGAGGGATGAAATCGCGGGCACCAGCGGCTCGCTCTGCGATCCTTGGGGGCCGATGCACTCGACTCATCTGATCGCCACGGCCGGGGTTGCCGATCCGGCCACCGGCGTGGGGATCTTCGCGGCGGTCGCGGCCGGCCTCGTCTCGTTCCTGTCGCCGTGCGTGCTCCCACTCGTGCCCGGGTACCTGTCGACCGTCGTCGGCGTGGCCCCGTCCGACCTGCAGGGCGTCGGGGTACGCCGCGTGCTCCTTCCGAGCCTCGCCTTCACCGCGAGCTTCTCAGCGATCTTCATCCTGCTGGGGCTCGGCGCGACGGCGATCGGGGCGACGCTGAGCGACCACCGCGTGATGCTCGAGCGCATCGGCGCGATCGTCATCATCGCGCTCGGACTCGTCTTCCTGCTCAGCCCGTTCATCGGTCGCTTCAACCGCGAGTGGCACGTCGAAGGCCTCATGCGCACGGCGGGCAGGGGCGGGCCGCTCCTCGCGGGGGCCGCGTTCGCGCTCGCCTGGACGCCCTGCGTCGGCCCGACGCTCACCTCGATCCTCAGTGCCGCCGCGATCTCGAGCTCGGCCGCTCACGGCGCTCTGCTGCTTGCCTTCTACTCTGCCGGCCTGGCGATCCCGTTCCTGGCCACCGCGCTCGCCTTCGAGCGCATGACGAACGCCTTCACACACGTCAAGCGTCACTTCCCGCTCATCATTGCCGCCGGCGGTGGCGTCCTCGTCGCGATGGGACTGCTCATCCTGACCGGCGAGTTCACGATCCTCAACGCGAAGGCGAACGCGCTCTTGCAGGGCACCGGCCTCGCCAACCTGACCAGCATCTAGCGTCGCGGCGGGTCGCCCGCCCGCCGGCCGGATACGCTCGCTCAAGCGATGCATCGCCTCGGTCCCGCCCAGCGCACCGCGCTCGCCTCGGTCGTCGCCGCGCTGGCGCTCGTGGCGACGAAGCTCATCGTCGGCCTGCTCTCCCACAGCCTCGGTCTCGTGGCCGAGGCGATCCACTCCGGCACCGACGTCGTCGCCGCGCTGCTGACCTTCTTCGCCGTCGGCGTGGCCGGGCGCCCGGCCGACGAGGAGCACCCGTTCGGCCATCGCAAGGCCGAGCACCTGTCGGCCCTCGGCGAGGGCGCGGTGCTCGTGCTGGCCAGCCTCGTGATCGCCTACGAGTCGATCGTGCGGCTCGTCAACGGCACGAGCACGGTCGACGCGCACTGGTACACGATCGCCGTCGTGGCCGGGGTCATCGCCATCGACACGTTGCGCACCGTCGCGTCCCGGCGCGGCGCGCGACGCTACGGCAGCGTCGCGCTCGGTGCCAACGCATTGCACTTCGCGCTCGACATGCTCGGCTCGACCGCGGTGCTGATCGGCCTGCTGCTCGTGCGCGCCGGGTATCCGGGCGCCGACGCGATTGCGGCGCTGTTCGTGGCCGGGCTCGTGCTCGTGTCCGCCGGGCGCCTCATGCGTACAAACGTCGCCGTCCTCATGGACACCGCGCCGGGGGGCGCCGAGGACGTCGCCCGGGGCGCGATCGAGTCGCTCGACGTCGGCGCCTCCCTAAGACGGCTGCGGATCCGCGAGGCCGGCGGGCGCCACTTCGCCGACGTCGTCGTCGGCGTGCCGGCCGACGCCGGGGTCGCGCATGGGCACGCGGTCGCGAACGCGATCGAGGCGGCGATCGAGGGTCGGCTGCCGGGCAGCGACGTGGTCGTCCACGTCGAGCCCGAGGGCGACCTCCTCGGCCCGCTGCGCCAGCGTGCCACCGCCGCGGCGCTCAGCGTGCCCGAGGTGCGCGAGATCCACAACGTGTCCGCGCTGCGCGTCGGGGAGGGCACCGAGTTCAGCCTCCATCTGAAGGTTCCCGGCGGCCTGACGCTCGACGCCGCCCACGCGATCGCAGACGAGGTCGAGCGGGCGATCCGCGAGGCCGTCCCAAGCGCCGTGCGCGTGCTGAGCCACATCGAGCCGCTCAGCGAGGAGGGC
Organism: uncultured Solirubrobacterales bacterium; assembly: GCA_963819075.1. GTDB lineage: Bacteria > Actinomycetota > Thermoleophilia > Solirubrobacterales > Solirubrobacteraceae > CAVQBJ01. The sequence continues at coordinate 342,293 of CAWFUP010000003.1, read as the reverse complement.
TCGGGCCTGCCGGTCGTCGACGGACGCGTCCATGACGAGGACCAGCGCCTTCGCGAGCTGGTGCGCGAGGTGACCGGAGGCGAGCCGCGCGAGCTGCGCTTCCGCGACACCGAGCAGGGTCTGCTCGCCTACCTCACGCTCGCGCTATCGCCACAGACGACCCTGGTCGCGGCGCACGACCTCGCGTCGCTCGTCGAGCGGCGCGTGCGCGAGGAGAACCCGCGGATCTTCGAGGTGATCGTGCACACGGAACCGGCGTAGCGGACCGGGTGACACGGCGTCACGGAGAGGCGACCGAGCGCGTGTCGCTCGCGCCGTTCTGCTGGAAGCGGCCGCTTGGCGTCGTTGTCGCCTCGCGGGCCCGCTGGTACTCGCGATAGCTGCGCTCCCAGGTCTCCTGGTTGCGCTTGGCGTCCTGCACGAACGGCGACCAGCCGATCCCCTTGAGGATCGCCCGGTTGACGATCGACTCCGGGAAGGGCAGCGGGCGGATGACGTCGACGAAGAGCACGACGCGCAGGTCGTCGGTGTCGTTCCAGACCTCGTGGTCGTAGGTGTCGTCGAACATGAGGCTCTTGCCCTCTTCCCAGTGGCGAATGTCCTCGCCGACGCGGATCCGGCAGCTCTCCTTGTCGCGGGGCACGATCAGCCCGAGGTGGTAGCGCAGCACGCCCTTGTACGGCCCGCGGTGCGGCTCGATGTGCTTGCGTGGGGAGAGGATCGAGAACATCGCCGTGGTCATGCCCGGGATGCCCTCCATCAGCTCGGCGGTGCGCGGGCACAGCTCGGTCGTCAGATCCGAGCGGAAGCCGTAGCCGAACAGGAAGACCGTCTTCCAGCGGTCGTCCTGCGTGATGTAGATCTGATCGCGCGAGATGTCCTGAAAGTTGGGCAGCGCGTCGCGATCGTCGAGCAGCGCCATGAGCTCGTCGCGGATGAACGTCCAATTGCGCTCGACGTCCTCGATCCACGCGAAGCGCTCATTCGGTAGGAACGTCGCGTCGCCGACGAGCGAGCGCCGGCCGATCCAGCGCTCGATCGGGGCGAGGATCCGCTCACCGACATAGATCGTGGCGGTGACGATCCGATCCCACAGCGAACTGCTCACATCGACTCCCTTCGGCCGGCCCCCTCGGCCGAGTGACCGAGGGGAAGATCGCGGGGGAAGCTAGCGGAGCTAGGCTGCTTCGCGCAAGGCGGCCAGGTCGGCCGACTCGGCGAGCTTCTTGAGCGCCCGCTGCTCGAGCTGGGAAGCGCGCTCCGCCGAGAAGCCGAGGCGCTTGCCGATCGCGGTGAGGGTCTGGGGCTCCTCGCGGCCAGTGCCGAAGCGCAGTGTGATGACCGTGCGCTCGGTGTCGGGCAGCTGGGCGATCGCCTCGTGCACGATGCGCTCACGCTCGTTCACCCACGCGGTGTCGTCCGGGGCCTCGTCGTCGGAGGGCAGTAGGTCGCCGAGCGCCGTGTCGGCATCCTCGCCGACGTGCTGATCGAGGCTGACGAGCGCGGCCCGCTGATCGCGGACCTCCTCGACCTGCTCGACCGGCAGCTGGGCCTCGGCGGCGACCTCCTCGATCGTGGGCTCACGTCCGAGCCGCACCGTCAGTTCGCGCTCGATGCGCCCGACCTTGCGCGACCGCTGCGCGACATGGACCGGAAGGCGGATCGTGCGGCCGGAGTTCTCCAGGCCGCGCTGGATCGCCTGGCGGATCCACAGCGTCGCATAGGTCGAGAAGCGGAAGCCCTTGCGCCAGTCGAACTTCTCGCTCGCGCGGATCAATCCGAGCATGCCCTCCTGCACGAGGTCCGACAGCGGCAGTCCCTGGTTCTGGTAGCGACGAGCGTTAGACGCGACCAGGCGCAGGTTGGAGTTGATCATCAACTCCTTGGCATGGAGGTCTCCGCGCTCGATCCGCTGGGCCAGCTCGATCTCCTGGGCCGGGGTGAGCAGCGGGTAGCGCCGCGAGTGGGCGAGCAGCTGGTCGACCGACTCCGGGATGAAGCTGTCCGCAACCACCTCGTGGATGCGCGTCGGGGCGACGGGCGCCGTCGCCGTCTCCTCCTCGGCGGCGGGCTCGTCGGCCTCGTCAGGCGCGTCGAACTCGACGGTCGCCACGGTCGGCGCCTCGTCGACGATCTCGTCGCTCTCAAATTCTGGGGGGGTGAGGGTCATCACGTCTGACATATCGTCCTTCAATCCGATTCTTGTAGTCGGAATTATACGTTCGGATAGTTGCGTTGTCAACCAGTTCGCGTAGAGTTGCTATGGTTGACGGCGGTCCGACCGACCACCGACGCCCGAATAGGGATGTTCAGCGCGGACGCCCGATGCCCTTCCCGCCCTTGCACAACGCAAACGGAAAGGCCTCATCGCGATGCGGCCGGCAACGAGATCTACGTAGGTTTGCAGCCACTTCGTGCTCAACCTGCCCGGGGGCAGCGCCTGGGGTTGCAATCCCACGTGCACGGCCGCGCACGACCGCACACAGCCATTATAACGCCTCGACGGCCTCAATGTTGCGCTCCTCGACGGAATCTGGACGCGGGAGGCCCGGACGCGATGCGCAATCCTGAAGGCGATGAGCGAGATCGCGACCGAGACCCGGGGCTCCGGGGTGGCCCGCGGCGCCGAGGGCGCCGGCATCGACCGCCGCCTCACGCTCCTGCTCGCGACCGCGTGCGGCCTCGTGGTGGCCAACCTGTACTACGCGCAGCCGTTGCTGCACACGATCGCCGGGACGCTGCGCGTCTCGACCGCCGCCGTGGGCCTGCTCGTGACCGCGACACAGATCGGCTACGCCGCCGGGCTTATCCTGCTCGTGCCACTCGGCGATCTGCGCGAGCGCCGGCGCTTGTTCGCCGTCATGCTCGGCGTCACAACGATCGGGCTGGTGGGCGCCGGGCTCGCCCCGTCGCTCGGCGCATTGGCGGTCGCGCTGGCCTGCGTCGGTCTCACGTCTGTGGTTGCACAGATCATCGTGCCCTTCGCGGCGACGCTCGCCGCCGAGCCCGAGCGCGGACGTGTCGTTGGCACGGTGATGAGCGGCCTGCTCGTGGGCATCCTGCTCGCGCGTACCGCGAGCGGTCTGCTCGCCGCCGCCGCCGGATGGCGCACGGTGTACTTCATCGCCGCGGCGATGATGGTTGCGCTGGCCGCCGTGCTCTGGCGCGAGCTGCCGAACGTGCCGCCGCGCGTCGAGCTCGGCTACCGCGAGCTGCTGGCGTCGGTGGTGCGCATCGCGCGCGAGGAGCCACTCGTCCTGCGTCGGGGTGCGCTCGGGGCGATCGGCTTCGCCTGCTTCAGCGTGTTCTGGACGTCGGCCGCGTTCGTGCTGGCCGGTGCGCCATACCACTACGGCGAGGGGGTGATCGGGCTGTTCGGCCTCGTCGGCGTGGCGGGCGCCCTGATGGCCACGTTCGCCGGTCGGCTTGCCGACGCCGGGTACACGCAGGTCTCCCGTGGCGCCCTGCTGGCGCTGATGGTGGCGTCGTTCGCGCTCCTGGCGTGGGGCGGGACGCACCTCGCCCCGTTCGTGGCCGGCGTGATCGTGCTCGACCTCGCCGTGCAGGGCACGCACATCCTCAACCAGAGCGACATCTACGAGCTGCGGCCGCAGTCGCGCAGCCGCATCACGACGATCTATATGACGTGCTACTTCGCCGGGGGCGCGGCCGGGTCGGCGCTCGCCGCCGTGGTGTACAGCCGCGGGGGCTGGACGGCGGTGTGCGCCGTCGGCGGCGCCCTCGGGCTGCTCGGTCTCGTCCTCTGGCTCGCGGAGGTCCGCCGGCCGGTGCGCGCGGCGGAGGCCTCGATGTCGCGCTCGTGAGCGCGCTCGCGGCGCGGCGCCGGCGCATCGGGTGCGAACATCGCCGGTGATGGGCTGCCTCGACGATGTCGACCTGACGCTCACCTACGACCCCGCCGAGGCCGACGTGCGCGTCGCGGCCGCGCAGCGCCGCCTGCTCGGCCTGCGCCTCCAGCACGCCGGCCTGCTCGGCGATGGCGCGCTCGGGCCGCCGCTGACCGTCCTCTTCGAGGGCTGGGACGCCTCGGGCAAGGGGGGTGCGATCAAGCGCCTCGTCGCGCCGCTCGATCCCCGCCATGTGCGCGTCGTCGAGTTCGCCGCACCGGAGGCGGTCGCGCGGCGCCACCACTTCCTGTGGCGCTTCTGGCCGTCGCTTCCCGGCTGGGGCGGGATGGCGGTGTTCGACCGCACCTGGTACGGGCGCGTGCTCGTCGAGCGCGTCGAGGCCCTGGCGACGCCGGACGAGATCGAGCGCGCCTACGGCGAGATCGTCGAGTTCGAGCGGCTCGTGGCGGCCGAGGGCATGTGGTTCGTGAAGGTCTTCCTGCACATCAGCGACGCCGAGCAACTGCGACGCTTCCGCGCCCGCGAGCGCGATCCGCTGAAGCGCTGGAAGCTGACCGACGAGGATTGGCGCAACCGCGAGCGCCGCTCGGACTATGGCGCTGCGATCGAGGCGATGCTGCGGCGCACCGACCACGATGACGGCCGCTGGCACGTCATTCCGGCCGAGTCCAAGCGCTACGCGCGCGTGGCCGTCATCGAGCTGGTCAGTCAACAGATCGAGGCCGCGCTGCGCGCGCACGGCATCGAGCCCGAGCGCCTGATGTGACGCGCGGCGAGAGACGAGTAGTATCAGTTAGCCTGATGTTCGAGGGAGGAGGAGCCCAGCGGTGCAGGGATTGATGCAGGACGTCCCCCTGACGATCGACCTGATCCTGCGTCGCGCGACGCAGGTCGGCCGCGACGTGCCGGTGGTCTCGATCGAGCCGGCCGGTGAGCGCCGCAGCAGCTGGGGCGAGGTCGCGCAGCGCGCGCTGCGTCTCACCCACGCGCTCGATGCGCTCGGCGTGGCGCCGGGTGCGAGCGTGGGCACGTTCGCCTGGAACAGCCAGCGCCACCTCGAGCTGTACCTCGCCGTGCCGTGCAGCGGACGCGTGCTGCACACCGTCAACCTGCGGCTGTTCGCCGACGACATCGCCTACGTGGTCGCGCACGCGCGCGACGAGGTGCTGTTCGTCGACGCCTCGCTGACCGCGCTGCTTGCGCCGATGCGTGCGGCGCTCGACGTCCGCGCATTCGTCGTGATGGAGGACGGCGAGCCGGCCGACCCCGCCTTCGACGACGATCCGCGCTACGAGGAGCTCCTGGCCGCCGCCGCGCCCCGCGAGCCCGCGGCGCTGCCGACATCCGGCGAGGGGGACGCGGCGTCGATCTGCTTCACGAGCGGGACGACCGGCCGCCCGAAGGCCGTCGTGTACTCGCATCGCTCGATCGTCCTGCATTCGCTCGCCGCGCTGGGTATCGACTCCCACGGTGTCTCGCGCCGCGACGTCGTTCTGCCGCTCACGCCGATGTTCCACGTCAACTGCTGGGGGCTTCCGTTCACGAGCGCGCTCGCCGGAGCGGCGCTCGTCCTGGCCGGGCGCGACACGAGCCCCGAGCACACCGCGCGACTTATCGAGCGCGAGCGCGTGACCGTCGCCGCGGGTATCCCGACGCTGTGGATCCGCATGCTCGAGCAGCTCGACGCCGGCGAGCACGACCTCTCCTCGCTGCGGCGCATCCTCGTCGGCGGCGCCGAGATCTCCGAGCCGGTCGCCGCGCGCTATCTCGAGCGGGGCATCGACATCTTCCACGGCTGGGGAGCGACGGAGATGTCGCCGTCGGGCTCGGGGACCGTGCTGCGCGCCGGTCATCAGGACGACCGTTGGGGACCCGCCGTCCCGGCCGTGGAGCTGCGCCTCGCCGCGCGCGAGGGCGGCTACGCGCCGTGGGACGGCGTCGCCGTCGGCGAGTTGCAGGCCTGCGGCCCGTGGGTGGCCCGCGCGTACCTGCGCCCCGAGGATGACGCCAACGCGACGCGCTTCACGGATGACGGCTGGTTTCGCACCGGCGACATCGCGCGCATCCGTCCCGATGGGGCGGTGGAGATCGTCGACCGCGAGAAGGACCTCGTGAAGTCCGGCGGCGAGTGGATCAGCTCGGCCGAGCTCGAGCGCGCGCTCGTCGCGCATCCGGCGGTGGCCGAGGCCGTCGTGATTGCGATCCCCGATCCAGAGTGGGGCGAGCGCCCGGCCGCGCTCGTCGTGTCCGCGACGAGGTCCGCCGTCAGCGGCCAGGAGCTCGCCGCGTTCCTCGCCGAGCGCGTCGCGCGCTGGTGGGTGCCGGACGTGTTCGAGTTCGTGCCCGAGCTGCCCAAGACGGGCGTCGGCAAGTACGACAAGCGCCGCCTGCGCGACGAGTACGCCGCGCGCCTCGCGCGCGCCGGCGCGGAGGGCTAGCGGTGCTGGCCGGACTCGAGCGCCCGTGCGCACACGACCAGCGCGTCGAGGAACGCCTCGCGCTCGCGGGGCGAGAGCTCGGCGAGCAGCTCGTCCTCGAACTGGCCGACCGCCGCCTCGCAGGCGGTGAGCACGCGCCGGCCCTCGTCGGTGAGCGTCGCGCGCAGGATCCGCCCATGGTCGGTCGAGGGCGAGCGCTCGATCAGCCCGTGGGCCTCGAGGCTCGAGATGACCGCGTTCATGGACTGCGGCGTCACGTGGGTGCGGCGCGCCATCTGCGCGTTGGACAGGCCGCTGCGGCGCAGCAGGATCGACAGAGCCGTGTACTGCGGGACCGTGAGGCCGTAGGGACGTATGCGCCGAGCGATCTCGCGGCGCACGCCACGGTCCACCCGTCCGATCGTGTAGCTCGGGCGTGCGGGTCCGTACGGCGGGCCATCGGGCGTGGACATCGCCGGAACGTAGCAACCGCGGCGCCTTCGGACGGCGTCACCCAACCAGGAGGCCGATGAGAAATGGCAGACCGGGATACACCGCCCTACCGGGCCGACCACGTCGGCAGCCTGCTGCGACCGCCCGCGCTGCTGCGCGCGCGAGAGGAGCACGCCGCCGGGCGCCTCGGGGCCGGCGAGCTGCGGGCGATCGAGGACGACGCGATCCGCGACGTCGTGCGGATGCAGGAGCAGGTCGGACTGCGCTCGGCCACCGACGGCGAGTTCCGCCGCGCGTCGTGGCACATGGACTTCATCTACCAGCTCGACGGCGTGTCGAAGGCGCCCGGTGACCTGAAGGTCCAGTTCCACAACGCCGAGGGCGATATCGAGTTCACACCGGCCGCGATGCACATCGGCGGGCGCCTCGGGCTCTCGGAGACGATCTTCGGCGAGGACTTCGCGTTCCTTCAGCAGACCGTGACGACCGCCACGCCGAAGCTGACGATCCCCTCGCCGAGCATGGTCCACTATCGCGGTGGACGCGCCGCGATCGACCCCGCCGTCTACGCGGAGATGGACGACTTCTGGGCCGACCTGACCGCGGCCTACGCGGAGGAGGTCCGCCGCCTCGGCGCGCAGGGCTGCACGTACCTGCAGTTCGATGACACGAGCCTGGCCTACCTCAACGACCCCAAGCAGCGCGAGCACGTGCGCGAAATCGGGGGCGACGCCGAGCACCAGCACGAGACCTACATCCGCCACATCAACGAGGCGCTGTCGGCACGGCCGGCCGGCATGGCCGTCACGACGCACATGTGCCGCGGCAACTTCCGCTCCTCCTGGGTCGCCGAGGGCAGCTATGACTTCGTCGCCGAGGCGCTGTTCAACGAGCTCGAGGTCGACGGCTTCTTCATGGAATGGGACGACGCGCGCTCGGGCGGCTTCGAGCCGCTGCGCTTCGTGCCGAAGGACAAGGTCGTGGTGCTCGGCCTCGTCACCACCAAGCGCGGCGAGCTCGAGCAGGCCGACGACCTCAAGCGCCGCATCGAGGAGGCCTCGCGTTACGTCGACCTCGATCAGCTCTGCCTGTCGCCCCAGTGCGGCTTCTCCTCGACCGTCGAGGGCAACGCGCTCAGCTACGACGAAGAGGTGGCCAAGCTCGGGCTGATCGTGCAGACGGCGGCCGAGGTATGGGGGGCGCGCGCATGATCGACCTCGATGCGCTCGTCGCGATCGACGTGCACGTGCACGCCGAGGTGGCGATCGACGGTCACGACCCGCTGCCGCCGGCGCTGCGCGACGCCGCGTCGGCGTACTTCCGTGGCGAGCGTCCGCCGGACGTCACGACGGTCGCCGCGTACTACCGCGAGCGCAACATGGCCTGCGTCGTGTTCAGCGTCGACGCGGAGTCGCAGACCGGGCGCGCCCCGGTGCCCAACGAGGAGATCGCCGACGTGGCGGCGGCCAACGCCGACGTGCTCATCCCGTTCGCGAGCATCGACCCGGCACGCGGGCGGGCCGGGGTGGAGCAGGCCCGGCGGCTGATCGCCGATCACGGCGTGCGGGGCTTCAAGTTCCATCCCAACATGCAGGCCTTCTTCCCGAACGACCGCGCCGCCTACCCGCTCTACGAGGTGATCGCCGAGGCCGGGCTGCCGGCGCTCTTCCACACCGGCCACAGCGGCATCGGCTCGCGCCTGCCCGGCGGTGGCGGGATCCGGCTGAAGTACTCCAACCCGATGCACGTCGACGACGTCGCCGTCGACTTCCCCGAGCTGCCGATCGTGCTCGCGCACCCCTCGTTCCCGTGGCAGGACGAGGCGATCTCGATCGCCATGCACAAGCCGCAGGTGCGCATCGACCTCTCCGGCTGGTCGCCGAAGTACTTCCCGCCCCAGCTCGTGCGTTACGCCAACACGCTCCTGCGCGAGCAGGTCCTCTTCGGCTCGGACTACCCGATGATCACGCCCGACCGCTGGCTGGCCGACTTCGCCAAGCTCGATATCGCCGAGGACGTGCGCCCGCTCATCCTCAAGGACAACGCCGTGCGCCTGCTCGGGCTCGACGGCTCCTAGCCCCCGCTTCGGCCGCCGCGCGCCGGTCGGTGACAGCGCGGTCGCGGCCGGCGCGCTTGGCGGTTGAGGTTGGCAGCGGGTGCACGACGTTTCTATGAGCTATTCACGGAAAGGACGTGCACCCCTCTGTCCGGCGCTGGGGCACGGCCCGCTGAACGTGCTCGACGTTGCCGTCCGGCCCGGGCCGGACGCACGCCGGGTCGCTTAGGCCCTCCTAGCCGAGGAGGGCGTTGAAGTCGAAGATCTGCAGCGTGTCGCCCACGTAGTCGGCGACGTAGGCCTCGCCGCCAGCGACCGCGACAGCGTCGGGCTCGCCGGGCGAGGCGAACGAACCGACCTCGACCGGCCGGCGCGGATCGGCGACGTCGTAGACCTCGACGGTGTCGGATCCACCGCTCGCGACGAGGGCGGTGCCGGCCAGGGCGAGCGGGGCGACCGACAGCGCTCCCGCGATCGTGACCAGGAGGCAGCCGAGTGCCCGTCCCGTTCGAGCCACCGCTAGGCCTCGATCTTGCGCTCCCCGGCGGCGTCGATCGCCGCGGCGCTCGGCCGCTCGCGCAGCGCGGCCAGCCACGTGGCGCACAGCGGGTACTCGTGCGGGTCGGGCATCAGCTGCGGTGCCCACTCGGGCAGGCGCACGGCCAGCGGCAGCGCCGTGAGGTCGGCGTAGGTGAACTGCTCGCCCATCAGCCACGGACCGTCGTGGGCCTCGAGCGCCGTCTCCAGGCGGTGCCACTGGCGCGGCACGCGGGCGTGGAGGCGCTCGACGATGTCCTCGGGATCGTCGTCGTCGCGGCCGAAGGCAAGCTTGCGCAGGCCGAGGAAGAAGTTCGTCAGCACTGCGTCGTCGATGAACCGCGCCCACGCCCGCGCCTCCGCTCGCTCGGTCGGGTCGGCCGGCCACAGCGGCGGCTCGGGGTAGGTCTCCTCGAGCCACTCGAGGATGACCGAGGACTCGCGCATCGCCGCGCCGTCGACCTCGAGCACGGGCACGCGGTTGAGCGGATTGAGCTCGCGCAGGCGCGCCGGGCGCTTGGCCGGATGGATCTCCATCAGCTCGACGGCGACGCCCTTCTCGTCGAGCGCGGCGCGCACCTTGCCGGCGAACGGCGATGTGCGAAACGTCCACAGACGCAACGGCTCGGTCGTCGACACAGACGTGACCCTACCGCTCAGCTGGCCCGCACGCGCTCCGAGCGCGGGTCGTACAGGGGCTCGCGCGTCACCGTTGCCCCGACCCACGTCCCGAACAGGTCGACCTCGACGCGGGTGTCGACCTCGACCTCGGGGGAAAGGGAGGCGTAGGCGATCGACCGCTCCACGGTGTATCCGTAGCCGCCGCTCGTCACTCGTCCGAGCACCCGTTCGCCCGCGCGGACCGGCTCGTTGCCGACCGCCACCGCGCGCGGGTCATCCAGGACGAGGCAGCGCAGACGGACGCGTGGCGCCGCATCGAGGGCCGCGCGACCGAGGAAGTCCTTTTCCCGAGACACACAGAAGCCGAGTCCCGCTTCGTAGGGGGTCTCCGCCGGCGTGATGTCGGCCGCCCATACCCGGTAGCCCTTCTCGAGGCGCAGCGAGTCGATCGCCTTGTAGCCCCCGGCCACGAGGCCGTGCGGCTCACCGGCCTCCCAGAGCGTGCGCCACAGGCCCGCGCCGTACTCCGTCGGGCAGTACAGCTCCCAGCCGTACTCGCCGACGAAGGTCACTCGCAGCGCGCGCACGGGAACGTCGCCGACGGCGATCTCGCGCATGTGCATGTAGGGGAAGTCGAGCGGGTCGGGCGTCAGCGGACCGAGGATGTCCTTCGCCCGTGGACCCCACAGCCCGAAGCACGACCAGCCCGCCGTCACGTCGGCAAGGCGGACCGAGCGATCCGCGGGCAGGTGGCGGGCAATCCAGGCGGCGTCGTGGCGACCGAAGGCGGTGCCGGTCACGATGCCGAAGGAGTCCTCGGCCAGGCGCGTGACGGTGAAGTCGCATTCGATGCCGCCGCGGCGGTTGCACATCTGCGTATAGGTGATCGCACCGACCTCGCGACCCACCCGGTTGTCGCACAGGTGCTCGAGCAGCGCGGCGGCGCCGGGGCCGGAGATCTCGAGCTTGGCGAAGGAGGATTCGTCGAACAGTCCGGCCGCCTCGCGCGTGGCCCGATGCTCGGCGGCGATGGCCGGTGACCAATGGCGCCCGGCCCAGCCGTGCGGTCGCAGCGACTCCTCGCCGGCGGTCGCGTTGGCCTCGTACCAGTTGACGCGCTCCCAGCCGGACTTCTCGCCGAACGCGGCGCCGTGCGCGCGGTGCCACTCATACGCGCCGGAGACGCGCAGCGGCCGGCCCGCGTCGCGCTCGTGCCCCGGGTACTTGATGTCGTAGTAGGTCTCGTACACCTCGCGCGTGCGCTTCAGCGTGTAGCTCGGGGAGCGGTAGTGGGGGCCGAAGCGGCGGATGTCCATCTCCCACGCGTCGAGCTCGGTGTCGCCCTCGCAGATCCACTCGGCCATCAGCCGGCCGATGCCGCCCGCGCCCGCGAGGCCGTGCGCGCAGAAGCCGGCGGCCACGAAGAAGCCGCCGATCTCGCTCTCGCCGAGGCAGAACTCGTTGTCGGGCGTGAACGCCTCGGGACCATTGATGAGGCGCGTCACCTTGACGTCCTCCATCGCGGGCACGCGGCGGCGCGAGTTGACGGCGATGTCCTCGAAGCGCGGCCAATCCTCCTCGAGCAGCCGTCCGTTGAAGTCAGGCGCGATGCGGTCGAGGCCGTGCTCGTCCAGGGCCCAGGGCGCGCTGTGGCGCTCGTAGCCGCCCATCACCAGGCCGCCCCCCTCCTCACGGAAGTAGATGAGGTTGTCGGGGTCGCGCAGGGTGGGGAGATGCCCCGTGCGCTCACGAAACGGCTGCGTCACGAGGTACTCGTGCGCGAACGGCACGATCGGCACGCGCACGCCGGCGAGACGGCCGATCTCGGCCGCGTACATGCCGCCGGCGTTGACGACGATCTCGGCGTCGATCGGGCCCCATTCGGTCTGCACGCCACGCACGCGCCCGCCGGCGACGTCGATGCCGGTGACCCGCGTGTGGGTGAAGATGCGCGCCCCTCCGTCGCGGGCGCCCTGCGCGAGCGCATAGGTCAGCTGCGAGGGGTCGAGGTAACCGTCGGTGGGCAGGTAGGAGGCGCAGCGCACGCCGTCGGTGACCATCAGCGGGAAGAGCGCTTGCGCCTCGTCGGGGCCGAGCAGCTGTAGCGGCAGTCCGAATGTCTTAGCCCAGGCGACCTGGCGCAGGACCTCCTGCTCGCGCTCGGGGGTGCAGGCGAGGCGGATCCCACCGCACTCGACCCAGCCGCAGTCCAGCGTGCGATACAGCGCCACCGAATCCATCATCAGCCGCGTCAGGCTGACGCTCGAGCGCAGCTGTCCGACGAGGCCGGCCGAGTGGAACGTCGAGCCGCTCGTCAGCTCGTTGCGATCGAGCAGCACAACGTCGCGCTCGCCGCGCTGCGCGAGGTGGTAGGCGATCGCCGTGCCGCCGACCCCGCCGCCGATGATGACGATGCGCGCGCGGGGTGGCAGCTCTCGAGGTCGGGCCATCGGTTGGCAAAGCTAGCGTTTATGGCGCGATGCGTATACCTTCAAGCGCGTGACGCTCGACGAGCTGCAGCAGGCGGTGGCCGAGGGAACGGTCGACACCGTGCTGCTCGCGCTGACGGACATGCAGGGGCGCCTGCAGGGCAAGCGCCTGATGGCCTCGCACTTCCTCGACGTGGTGGCCCACCACGGCGCGGAGAGCTGTAACTACCTGCTTGCCGTCGACGTCGACATGGCGACCGTCGACGGGTATGAGATGTCCTCGTGGGAGCGCGGCTACGGCGACATGCTCCTGCGCCCCGACCTGGACACGCTGCGCCTCGTGCCCTGGCAGGACGGAACGGCGGTGTGCCTGGCCGACGTCGAGTGGCTCGACGGCTCCGAGGTCGTCGCTTCCCCGCGCCAGATCCTGCGCCGCCAGCTCGCCCGTCTGGCCGAGCGCGGATGGACGGCCAATGCCGGTACCGAGCTCGAGTTCCTCGTCTTCCTCGACACCTACGAGCACGCCTGGCAGGCGGGTTACCGCGACCTCAGCCCGGCCAACCTCTACAACGTCGACTACTCGCTGCTCGGCACGGCGCGCGTCGAGCCGCTCATCCGCCGCATCCGCAACAGCATGGCCGCGGCCGGGATGGTGGTCGAGGACTCTAAGGGCGAGTGCAACTTCGGACAGCACGAGATCAACTTCCACTACGCGGACGCGCTGCGCACCGCAGACGAGCACGCGATCTACAAGAACGGGGCCAAGGAGATCGCCGCCGCCGAGGGGATGGCGATCACGTTCATGGCCAAGTACGACGAGCGCGAGGGCAACTCGTGCCACATCCACTTCTCCCTCGCCGACGGACAGGGCCCGCTGTTCGCCCGCGACGAGGCTTTGTTTCACTCGTTCCTGGCCGGACAGCTTGCCTGCCTGCGAGAGATGACCCTCCTGCTCGCGCCGAACATCAACTCCTACAAGCGCTACGCCGCCGGGAGCTTCGCGCCCACCACGGTCGCCTGGGGTCACGACAACCGCACGTGCGCGCTGCGCGTCGTCGGGCACGGCCCGTCGCTGCGGTTCGAGAACCGGGTCGGCGGAGCCGACCTCAACCCGTATCTCGCGCTCAGCGCACTCATCGCCTCGGGGCTGCACGGGGTCGACGCGGACCTGCAACTCGAAGAGCCCTTCGAGGGCAACGCCTACGGTGCCGAGCAGCATCCGCGCGTGCCGCCCACGCTGCGCGAGACGCGCGACCTGTTTGCCGCGAGCGGGGTCGCCGACGCCGCGTTCGGCCGGGAGGTCGTCGCGCACTATCTCAACGCGGCCGACGTCGAGCTTGCGGCCTTCCAGTCATCGGTGACAGACTGGGAGCGCGTGAGGGGATTTGAGCGTCTGTGATGCGCTTGCGGGAGCCGGAGAAGTCTGGTGGCCGAGACTAAGCATCGCGGCGCCGCCACGCTCACGCCGCCCGACGCGGTCTTTGCCCCGGTGCGCTCGCAGACGGCCTTCGAGGAGACCGTCGACCGGCTCGGGACGGCGATCAAGCTCGGACTGCTTGCGCCAGGCTCCAGGCTCCCGGCCGAGCGCGAGCTGTGCGCGCGCCTCGGGATCGCGCGCTCGACGCTGCGCCAGGCACTCACCGCGCTCACCCAGAGCGGCCACGTGTTCGCGACCCGCGGACGGGGTGGGGGGACGTTCGTGGCCGATCCGCTGCCGCCGGCCGATCCGCCTTCCCCGCAGATGCTCGCGCAATGGCGGGAGATCTGCGATCAGCGCCTGGCCGTCGAGATCGGCGTCGCCGTGCTCGCCGCCGAGCGCGCGCTCCCCGGCGATCTCGACGCGCTCGACGAGGTCGCCGACGCGCTCGACGATGCGCTCGAGGACTTCGGCATCTACCGGCAGGCCGACATCCGGCTCCACGTCGGCCTGGCCGAGGCGACGCACTCGACGCGTCTGGTGCGGCTGATGACCGAGGTGCAGGGGGAGATGAGCGATCTCATCCACCACATCGCCCACCCGCCGGAGGTGCTCGCGTCCTCAAACGCCCAGCACCGGCGGATCCTCGCGGCGGTGCGCGATGGCGAGGCGATGGTCGCGGCCCAGGCGATGACCGAGCATCTGCAGGGCACCGAGCACGTCCTCGCCGGGCTTCTTCCCGAGGGCTGACGCCGCTCGCTCTCGCCCGGCCGGGGTGTTGGCCAACCGGTCGGGGTGCTCGCCGTTCGATCTGGCCGCTCCGGCCTTGACTTCCATCCGCGATCGAGCGTAATGTCACGAACGAAGGAAGGACCACCAAACCTTTTCTCCTCCAAGGGGGGCGAGCCGATGGCCACAACCGAGACTCTGAGCGCGGACGAGCAGCGGCTCGCCGAACTGGGCTACAAGCAAGAGCTGACCCGCGGCTGGAGCTCGTTCTCCAACTTCGCCATCTCGTTCTCGATTATCTCGGTGCTCGCCGGGTGCTTCACGACCTACGGGCAGGCGCTCAACAACGGCGGGCCGATCGCCATCTCGATCGCCTGGCCGCTCATCGCCCTGCCGATCCTGTGCGTCGCCTTCTCGATGTCTGAGCTCGCGTCGGCGTTCCCGACCGCGGGCGGGATCTACTACTGGGCCTCGCGGCTCGGCGGCGCCGGCTGGGGATGGTTCACCGGCTGGTTCAACCTCATCGGTCTCGTCGCGGTTGTCGCCTCCGTCGACTATGTATGTGCGTCGTTCCTCACCTACCTGCTCGGCCTGTTCAACCTGCACTTCATCTTCAACTGGGCCAAGGCCGCCGGCCTGACCGCTCAGACCAACGTGCACTACACCGCCCACGTCACGTTTGCGCTGTTCGCGGTCATCCTGATCTTCCACGGGCTGCTGAACGTGTTCTCCAGTCACCTCGTGTCGGTGTTCAACGGCATCTCGGTGTGGTGGCACGTCCTCGGCGTCGCCGTGATCGTGGTGATCCTCATCGTCGTGCCCAGCCATCACGCGAGCCTGTCGTACGTGTTCGGGCACACGATCAACAACTCCGGCTTCAAGAACGGCTCGACGACCCTGCCGTTCTTCTGGTTGTACGTGCTGCCACTCGGCTTCCTGCTGACGATGTACACGATCACCGGGTATGACGCCTCCGCGCACGTCTCGGAGGAGACCCACGGCGCCGACGAGTCGGCGCCGAAGGGGATCTGGAAGTCGGTGTTCTACTCGGCGGTCATCGGCTGGATCGTGCTGCTGGCCATCACCTTCGCCATCCAGAAGTCTCAGGAAACGAAGATCCTGGCCGCTTCGTACCCGGCGCTCGAGATCTTCAGTACGGCGCTGAGCCTGACCGCGGCCAAGCTGGTCATCCTCATCTCCAGCATGGGGCAGCTGTTCTGCGGCATGGCGTGCGTGACGAGCGCCTCGCGCATGACCTTCGCCTTCTCGCGCGACGGCGCGGTGCCCGGGCACAACCTGTGGCGGCGCCTCGGCCCGAACCGCACGCCGACCTGGGCCGTGCTGTTCGTGTGCGTGGCGGCCCTCATCGTGACCATTCCGGCCTACTTCCCGAACTCGGCCGGCTCGCCGGTCGCCTTCCTGGCCGTCACCTCGATCTCGGTCATCGGCCTGTACATCGCCTACACGATCCCAGTGTTCCTGCGCTGGCGGATGGGTGACAGCTTCGTGACCGGTCCATGGACGCTCGGCGCCAAGTACAAGTGGGTGAACGCGATCGCCTTCGTGTGGGTGGCGATCTGCGTCGTCATCTTCTGCCTGCCGTTCGCTCCGGCCGGCGTGCCCGGCAACAAGGCGTTCAGTTGGTCGCACGTCAACTACGCTCCGATCGTCACGATCGGCACGATGGTGCTCGTGACGATCTGGTTCCTCGTCTCGGCGCGCAAGTCGTTCAAGGGCCCGATCCGGACGATCGACGAGTCGACGATCGGGCTGGCTCCGGTGGCCGCGTCGCCTCGGCCGACGATGGACGCCTGACGCTGATCGAGCAGCTCCCAGTCATCGAGCCCGCCACCGAGGCGGTGCTCGCCGAGGTCCGGCGCGCGGGCCCGGCCGAGGTCGACGAGGCCGTCGCCCGAGCGAAGGCCGCCCTGCCGGCGTGGCGCGCGCTGGCGCCGGGTGCGCGCGCCGGCCTGATGCGGGGGCTGGCCGATGCGCTCGAGGCGCACCTCGAGGAGCTCGCGGTCCTCGAGGCCCGCAACGCGGGCAAGGCGATCGGCGACGCCCGCGGCGAGATGGGGATGGTGGTGGACACGTTCCGCTACTACGCGGGCGCGCCCGAGCGGCTGCTCGGCGACACGATTCCCGCGGCCGGGGGCCACGCGTTCACCGTGCGTGAGGCTCTCGGCGTCGTCGGGCTCATCACCCCGTGGAACTTCCCCCTGACCATCGCCGCCTGGAAGCTCGCCCCGGCGCTCGCCGCAGGCAACACGGTCGTGCTCAAGCCGGCCGAGCTGACGCCGCTGACCGCGCTGCGCTTCGGCGAGATCGCCGGCGAGGCCGGTCTGCCCGATGGCGTCGTGAACGTCGTCGTCGGCCCGGGGCGCACGTGCGGTCAGCGCCTCGTGGAGCACCCTGACGTGGCGAAGATCGCCTTCACCGGCTCGACGGAGGTCGGGCGCTCGATTGCCGCAACGGCGGCGGCGACGATCAAGCGCGTCACGCTCGAGCTCGGCGGCAAGTCGGCGAACGTCATCTTCGCCGACGCCGACCTGGAGGCTGCGGCCGCCGCCGCGCCGGGCGCTGTGTTCGGCAACGCCGGCCAGGACTGCTGCGCGCGCTCGCGCATCCTCGTCCAGGCGCCGGCGCTCGAGCGCTTCATGGAGCTGCTCGAAGCGCACGTCACGTCGCTGCGCGTCGGCGACCCGCTCGACGAGGCGACGCAGATGGGCCCGCTCATCTCCGCCGGGCAGCGCGAGTCGGTGGCGTCGTTCCTCGACAATGGCGCCCCGATCGCCTTCCGCGGTAGCGCGCCGCAGGGTGCCGGCTACTGGTTCGCGCCGACGGTGCTCGCGCCGGTCGCCCCGAGCGCGCGCGTCGCCCGGGAGGAGATCTTTGGGCCGATCGCCGCCGTCATCCCCTTCGCGGACGACGCCGAGGCCGTCGGCCTGGCCAACGACACGATCTACGGCCTGTCAGGATCGATCTGGACGCGCGACGGCGCCCGAGCGCTCCGGGTGGCTCGAGCGATCGACACAGGAGTCCTGTCGATCAACTCGAACAACTCGGTGCGGGTGACGACGCCGTTCGGGGGGTTCAAGCAATCGGGCTACGGCCGCGAGCTCGGGCCGCACGCGCTCGACGCGTACACCGAGGTGAAGACGATCTTCTACGCGACGGGGGACTGATGGCGGCAGACGGGAGGCTCGACGGTCGCGTGTGCGTCGTCACCGGCGCGCGCGGCGGCATCGGCGCGGCGACGGTCGAGCTGTTCCGCCGCGAGGGCGCAACGGTCATCGGCGTCGACCTGCTCGACGGCTCGCCCGGCGATGTCGCCGTGACAGCGGACGTCACGAGCGAGGACGAGGTCCGCGATGCGTTCGCGCGCGTGCGCGGCGAGTGCGGGCGGATCGACGTCCTCTTCAACAACGCCGGCATCTCGCCCAACGACGACGGCTCGGTGCTCGAGACGGCGCTGGAGGCGTGGGAGCGCGTGCAGGCGGTCAACCTGCGCAGCGTGTTCCTCTGCTGCAAGCACGGCATCCCGCACCTGCTCGACAACGAGGGTCCGCTACGCGGCTCGGTTATCAACACGGCGTCGTTCGTGGCCGTGATGGGCGCCGCCACCTCGCAGATCTCCTACACCGCGTCAAAGGGCGGCGTGCTCGCCCTGTCGCGCGAGCTCGGCGTCGAGTTCGCCCGCCGCGGTGTGCGCGTCAACGCGCTGTGCCCGGGACCGGTCGATACGCCGCTGCTGCAGGAGCTGTTCGCCAAGGACCCCGAGAAGGCGGCTCGCCGGCTCGTGCACGTGCCGATGGGCCGCTTCGCCCGCGCCGAGGAGATCGCCCAGGGCGCGCTGTTCCTGGCCAGCGACGACTCGAGCTATGTGACGGCGTCGACGTTCCTCGTCGACGGGGGGCTGAGCGGGGCATACACGACCCCGCTCGATTAGGGCGGTCGGTCGGGCCGGGGCGGGGGAGCCCGCTATGCGGGCGGACGTCCGCCGAGGGCCACGCGAGGGCGACCGATGTGCCGGGCGGGTCACGCGCGTGTCTGCGGTGTGGCGGAACTGGTGCGCGGCGCGTCGACTGTCGGTCGCGGCGACCGCGTGCCGCGGGGTGTGCTCCTGAAGGCCCGCTCTGCGGGCGCAATCGAGCACACCGCCCCGCCCGGGGCGACGGGTGTGCCGGGCGGGTCACGAGCGTGTCTGCACTGTGACGAAACCGCTGCGCGAGCGTGTCGCGTCTCGGTCGCGCAGGCCGCACGCCGCGCGGCGTGGTCCCGAAGGCCCGCTCCGCGGGCGTAGTCGAGCACACCGGTACATGGCCGCCTCCGGCGGCCACCCCAACGAGCCGAGATCCGGCCTCGGCTTGCGGCTACAGCCGCGCCGCCCCCTCCACGAACGCCCGCCAGCGCGCGTAGGCCTCGTCGCGACCGGCGTTCGCGGCGACGCTCGGCGAGATCGTCACGGGCGCCGGCAGGCGCTCGCCGGCATCGTCGAGGCTCGCGAACACCCCGGCTCCAACACCGGCGAGCAGCGCGCTGCCCCGCACGGTGGCGTGGGCGCCGGTACGGAGCACGGCGAGCCCGAGCGCGTCGGCCTGAAGCTGCACGAGCGTGGGGTCGGCGGTGAGGCCGCCGTCGATCCTCAGCTCGTGGACGGGTGACAGCGCCGACATCGCGCGCACGACGTCCGTGACCCTCCAGGCGATCGCCTCGAGCGCCGCTCGCGCGACGTGGGCGGGGCGCACGGCGCCGTGCAGGCCGGCGATGACCGCCCGAGCCTCGGGGAGCCACCACGGCGCTCCGAGACCGGCCAGCGCCGGGAGCACGGTCACGCCACCGCTGTCGGGGACGCTCGCCGCCAGGCTCGCGAGGTGTGGCGCGTCGCGGGCCAGGCCGAGGTCGCGGGCCAGCCAATCGAGCAGCGCCCCCGCGGAGAACACCCCGCCGTCGAGGGCGTACTCGACGCTCGTCCCGTCCGACCAGGCGACGGTGCTCAACACGCCGCCCGCGGAGAAGGGCTGCGGCTCCGCGACGCGCCCGAGGACGAACACGCCGGTGCCGTACGTCGCCTTGACCTCGCCGCACTGGAGGCAGCCCGAGCCGGCGAGCGCCGCCTGCTGATCGACGACGCGCGCATGCAGGGGCAGCTCGACGGGCCAGTGCTCGTGGCGCAGGACGCCGAGGGCGCCGAACGTCGGGCGCACGGGCGGCAGCGTGTCGCGCGGGACGCCGAACGCCTCGCAGAGCTCCCCATCCCAGTCGCGGCCGCCGAGGGCGAGCAGCTGGGTGCGCGACGCGGTCGAGAGGTCCGTCGCCGTGTCGGCCCCGAGGCGCTGCGAGAGGTAAGCGTCGATCGTGCCGAGCCGCAGCGCCCCACGCTCCCGCGCGGCGGCCACCGTGGGATCGTGATGCAACAGCCAGGCCAGCTTCCCGGCCGAGAAGTAGGGGTCCAGGGGGAGACCCGAGCGCGTCACGACGCTGTCCGAGAGCGCTCCCGAGGGCGGCACGCTGCGCTTGTCCTGCCACACGATGAGCGGCGTCAGCGCGGCGCCACTCGCGGCGTCCCAGGCGAGGACCGATTCGCCCTGATGATCGAGGCCGACGGCGATCACCGGCCGGCCGTCGCGCGCGTCGAGGACCTCCGCGACGGCGTCGACGACGGCGCGCTCGATCTCGCCCGGATCCTGCTCGACCCATCCCGGCGCCGGGTGGTGCAGGGCCACGGGGCGCCGCGCCTCCGCCACGACGCGCAGGTCGGCGTCGAACAGTGCGGCCTTGACCGCGGTTGTGCCGTCGTCGATCCCGAGCAGCAGGCTTCCGCGCGAGCTCATGTGCCGTGGTGGCCGGCGGCGCGCTCCCACCAGGCCGGCGACGGGGGCGGCAGGGGCGCAAGGGTCGTCGCATGCGGCGCGAGCTCGCGCGCCGGGCCGAGCGTCAGCCCCGCCCGGACGCACAGTCCGCTGACGTACTCGGCGATACCGAGCGCCGCCGAGAGCCCCGTCGAGCGGATCGCGGCGGCATGGACGAGCGACGGATCCTGCCGGGAGGGCCTGATGACGTAGTTCGCGCCGCGTCCTGCCGGGCGCAGCCCGGCGTATGCGCGGACCGGGCTCGCGCCGCGCAGCGGGGCGTGCATCGGCACCGCGCGATCGAGGATGGTGGCGACGGCGTCGGGCTCGACGCTCCAGTCCTCCTTGTCCTCGCGCTCACGCGCCGTCGGACCGGCGATGACGTGCCCGTCGAGCGTCGGGAAGACGAGCACGCCCTTGCCCATCGCCGAGGGGACGGGCAGCAGGATGTGGCGCGGGACGTCCGGCGGCGGCAGCGCGAAGACGAGGAACTCGCCCTTGCGCGGATAGACGGTGACGACCTCGTCGCCGGCCAGGCGCGCGACCTCGTCAGCGAACAGGCCGGCGCAGTTGACGACGAAGTGGGCGCGAGAGGTGGCGTCGTCGGCGCGGCGAACCGTCCAGCCGCCCGAGGACGCTCGCTGCAGGGCGACGACGCGCGCATTGACGCGCAGCTCGGCGCCCCCGCCCTCGGCGGCGCCGGCGAGCGCGTGCACGAACGCCACGGGGTCGGTCACGCTTTCGCCGGGGATCTCCAGAGCGCCGTCGCCGGCGTGGCGGACGGCCACCCCGTTGCCAAGCGCTCGTTGCGCGATCTCGGCGACCGTGGCGCGCTCGGCCCCGGCTCGCGGGCGCAGGACGGCGCCGCACGGCAGCGTCGGAACTCGCAGCGTCTCGGCCAGCTCGCGGCGCAGCTTCGCCGCTCGCAGGATCAGCCGGGTCTCGAGCTCGCCGGGATAGGCGTCGAAACCGGTGTGGAGGATCCCCGAGTTGGTCCCGCTCGCGGCGAGCCCGAGGCCCGGCTCGGCCTCGAGCAGGACCACCGAGACGCCACGTCGCGTCAGCTCGAAGGCGACCGCGCATCCGACGATCCCGCCACCGACGACTGCCACCTCGTGGTCGGGCCCGCTCATCGGCGGTGGCTACGTGGTGCCCCGGCGAGGCGGTGGCGGTGGGGCGGACTGGGCATGCTCGCGCGATCATCGCAGGGCGCCGAGGCCGAGTTTGGCGACGCGCCGGGCAGCGCGATGCGGAAGGATGCCCGCGTGCGTCTTGCCCGCGTGATCGGTGCGCTCGCCCTCCTCGCCGGCGTCCTCGACTTCGGTGTCCGCGCACGCGCGCTTCCCGACCCGGTGTCACGGGCCTCCGCTCCATGGTCGGCACCCCTCGTCGCCGGCGGCGCCGCGCTCGCCGGCCCGCGGCTTGCCTTCACCGGCGGAGGCCAAGGGGCGATCGCCTGGAGCGCGGCCGGGGGAGCGCGGGGACTCGCGCTGGCCGCGCCCCACTCGGCGAACGGCGCGCCGTCGTCGGTGCGCGTCCTGGCGCGACTCGGTTCGCTCGCGCTCCCGCTCGACACGGTCACGGCGACGACCGTCGACGGCATCGGCCAGGTCGTGCTCGCCGGAACCGCCGGGACCGGAACGACGACGACCACGGCGGCGTGGGAGGCCCACCCGATCGGACCGTTCGGCGCGGCCCGCCCGGTCGGTCCCGGCGGCGGCCCGCTCGCCCTCACGGATTACCTGACCGGTGAGGTGGCGCTCGCTGCCGTCGTGCCCGCAGGCGCCGAGGAGGAGGTAGTCCTGCGCCTCCAGTCGCCGCGCGGCGCCGCCCTTGGGCCAGCGATCGCGCTGTCGGCCCGGCCCGGGGCCGTGACCGCGGTCGCCGTCGGGCTGGACTGGCGGGGTGACACGCTCGTCGCGTGGCAGCAGGACGGCGTCATCTACGCGCGCGAGCGCGCGACCGCTGGCGCGCTCGGGCCGCTGCAGGTGCTCGGCCCGAGCGCCGGCGGGCCGCGCCTCGGCGCTCTCATCTCCGATGACGGGCGCGGCATCGTCGCCTGGACGGACGAGACCTCACCGACCGCCGGCGAGCCGAAGACAGCACGGACGCGCCTGTCGATCTCCGGCCGCCGCGTGCGCTTCGCCGCACCAAGCCTCGTCGAGGCGTGGTCCGAGCCGGCCGGGCTCAGGCTCGGACCGGGCGCGATGCGCCTCATCCGCCTGGCCAACGGTCGCGTCGTGCTCGGCTGGACGGGCACGCAGGCCGGCGCGGTCGTGGCCCGGGTGGCTCCGGTCACGCTGGCCGGGCTGCACCCGGCCGTGACGGTCTCGCCACCGGGCTCCAACGCGCAGCTGGCCGACCTCGCATCCGGGGGGAGGGGCGAGGTGCTGGCCGTGTTCACGGCGACCCGGCACGGTGGCGCCCTCGACGGTCCGGCGGACATCGACGCGGCGGTCGGCGTCGACAAGGGCCAAGGCGTGGCGTCGTTCGCCCCGCCCGAGCGCATCGCAGCGGCGGCGTCCTGGAGCGAGCCGGCGGCGGCCTTCGAGCCGCTCGGCGACCGTCCGATCGTCGCCTGGCGAAGCGCGGGGCCGGGCTCCGGCGCCCAGGTGCGCTACGCCGTGCGCACGGCGGAGCCACTGCCCTGAGCCGGTCGCGCCGGCTCAGTCGAGCGACGCGCGCATGTCGAGGTCGAAGCCGATCTGCTTGACCTGATCTGCGGCGCGGCGGGTGAGGGTGAGCACCGTGGCGAAGCCCTCCTCGCCGACGCGATCCTGCTCGACCGCCCGCCGCAGCTCGGCGGCGAGCGGCAGGTCACGCTCGAGCGTCGCCTCGTCGGCGCCGCTCGCCTCGAGCTGCTCACGAGAGCCCTCGAGGAAGATGAGATGGGCGGGGCGGCGAGCCTGCTGGGCGATGAGCACGAGCGCGCGGCGCTCGTCGGGGTCGAGCGCGTCGCCGTCGAGGACGACGGACTGCCCGGCGCGCAGCCGCTGGTGCGCCACCTGCCCGACGAGCGACAGCGCCTGGGCGCGGGCCTGAGCCTCGTCTCCGGCCCCGGCGATCATGCGGCGGATCTTGGCGAGCGAGAGGACGGCGACCGAGCCCTTGTCGAACAGGCGATCGGCGAAGGTCGTCTTCCCGACTCGCGACGGGCCGGCGAGCACGATGACCGACGACGGTGCGTAGCCAAGCCGGTTGCTCGGATTCAGCCGGCGCCCCCGAGCCCGGCGCACCGCCGCCGGGCGTTCGCTGCGGTCCTCGCCGATGATCTCGCCGCGTCGGGTGCGGTCGCTCGAGTAGCCGCCACGCTCGTGCTCTGAGATCTTCACGGACCGGCGTCCGCTGCGCTCGCTGGAAGAGGGGGGCTGGTCGCCGGTCATGGTTGCGGTGGCTCGAGGACGAACGCCCGCCCGCGTCGTGCCGACGCGCCGCGTCCTCGGCGCCGCTCAGCATAGCCGTCGCGTCGCGCCCAGGTCCGACGCCTCGAACCGCCGCACCGCCGATCCCGCGCGCTCGGCCGTCAATCGGGCTGCGGAAGCGTCGGCCCGGGGTCGGCGGTGTCGAGCACTCCGAGCAGCTCGCCGACCCGACACACGAGCAGTCGCTCCTCCTCGACCTCGACCCACGCCCCGGCTGAGAACGGAAACACGACGTGATCGCCCGGGCTGACCGGCATCCTCAGCCCGACGTGCTCCCACCAATCCATGCCCGGGCCGACGGCGAGCACGATGCCGTGCTGCGGCGGGATCTCCTGCGAACCCGGGGGCACGAGCAGCCCGGACTGACGCACACGGTCGGGTTCGAGCTCCTTGATGACGACGCGGTCGAACAGGGGCCTCAGCTGTTGGCGCATGTGCGAGGAAGGGTAGTTGCGGCGCCGACGGAGCCTGCGCCGCCTCCGCATCGGGCAGGCGGCGCAATTCGGTAACCGGATGGCGCGCGGCGCGCGTAGGCTATGCGCCTCAACCACGCAACGATCGACGAAACGGAGGCTCACATGGCGGGCTACGCGGCAACGAAGGCGACGGCGGGCGCCGAGCACGACGTGACCGCGCTGTCGATCGACACGATCCGCGGGCTTTCGATGGACGCCGTGCAGAAGGCCAACGCCGGCCATCCGGGCACGGCGATGGCGCTGGCGCCGCTCGGCTACACGATCTTCCGTCGCTTCCTGCGCGCCAACCCGGCCGATCCGCAGTGGGCCGACCGCGACCGCTTCGTGCTGAGCGCGGGCCACGCCTGCGTCCTGAACTACTCGCTGCTGCATCTCACCGGCTACGACCTTACGATCGAGGATCTCCGGCAGTTCCGCCAGTGGGGCTCGCGCACCCCCGGGCACCCGGAGCGTGGGCACACGGCCGGGATCGAGGTGACGACCGGCCCGCTCGGCCAGGGCATCTCCAACGCCGTCGGGCTCGCGATGGCCGAGCGCTTCCTGGCCGAGCGCTACAACCGCCCGGGCTCGGAGATCGTCGATCACCACACGTACGTCATCTGCAGTGACGGCGATCTGATGGAGGGGGTCTCGCAGGAGGCGGCCTCGATCGCTGGTCAGTTCGGCCTCGGCAAGCTGATCGCCTGCTACGACGACAACCGGATCACGATCGATGGCACGACGGCCATCTCCTTTGATGGCGAGGATCACCTGGCCCGCTTCCTCGCCAACGGCTGGCACGTACAGCGGGTTGAGGACTCCGAGGACATCGACGCGCTCACCGCGGCGATCGAGACCGCGCGCGCGGAGACCGAGCGGCCGTCGTTCATCGCGATCCGCTCGCATATCGCCTACCCGGCGCCGCACGCCGTCGACACGGCCAAGGCGCACGGTTCGCCGCTCGGCGAGGCCGAGGTGCGCGCCACCAAGGAGGTGATGGGCTTCGATCCGGACCAGACGTTCTGGGTCGACGACACCGTCATCGAGCACATGAGCCTGGTCGAGGACGGTACGGCGCTCGAGCAGGGGTGGCAGGAGCGGTTCGAGGCGTGGGCTCAGCTGTACCCCGACCTGGCCGAGGACTGGGAGCGCTCGTGGCGCGGCGAGCTGATCGACGGGTGGAGTGAGGCGCTCCCCTCCTTTGCCGCCGGCGAGAGCGTGGCGACGCGTGCCGCCGGTCAGAAGGTGATGCAGGCCTTGGCGCCGTACTCGCCGACGATGGTAGGTGGCGCGGCCGATCTCGTCGAATCGACCAAGACGTTGTTCGAGGGCGGCGGCGAGTTCAGCCGCGTCCACACCGGCCGGAACGTGCCGTTCGGCATCCGCGAGCACGGGATGGGCGCGATCGTCAACGGCCTGGCCGCGCACGGCGGGATCGTCAAGCCGTACGGCGCGACGTTCCTCATGTTCTCCGACTACATGCGCGGCAGCGTTCGGCTGTCGGCGCTCATGGGGCTTCCGGTGGTGTGGGTGTGGACGCACGACTCCGTCGGGCTCGGCGAGGACGGCCCGACCCACCAGCCGGTCGAGCACTACGCCGCGCTGCGCGCGATCCCCAACCTGTGGGTGATCCGACCCGGCGATGCGAACGAGACCGCGGCGGCCTGGCGCGTCGCGCTGGAGCGCACCGACGGTCCGGTGGCGCTGTTGCTCACGCGCCAGAACGTCGAGGTGCTCGATCGTTCGGAGGTCGCGCCGGCCGACGGGCTGGAGCGTGGCGGCTACGTCCTGTGGGACGCGCCCGGCGGCGATCCGCAGGTGATCCTCATCGCGACCGGCTCCGAGGTTCCGCTGACGCTGCACGCGGCGCGCGCACTCGAGCGCGACGGCATCCGCGCGCGTGTCGTGTCGATGCCCTGCATCGAGCTCTTCGAGGCCCAGCCGGCCGAGTACCGCGACACCGTCCTTACGCCGGCCGTGCGCCCACGTCTGGCCGTCGAGGCCGGCTCGCCGCTCAGCTGGTGGCGCTGGGTCGGCGACGGCGGCGACGTGCTCGGGATCGATCGCTTCGGTGCGTCGGCTCCGGGGGCTCGCGTGCTCGAGGAGTTCGGCTTTACGACGGAGAACATCGTCGCCCGCGCGCGTGCCCTGATCGGAGGCGCCGGCGCGGCGGCGTGACGACCGCGGCGCCGGCGAGACCGATTAAGCTCAACGTCAGGCTCGCTCACGACAACACCAAGGAGAAGATCCGTGTCTTCCTCACCGTTGCATCGCCTTTCGGCTCTCGGCCAGAGCGTGTGGATCGACTTCCTGTCACGAGCATCCAACCGCGACGGTCACCTGCAGGCCCTCATCGATGATGACGCCGTGGCGGGCGCCACGTCGAATCCGACCATCTTCCAGAAGGCGATGGCGTCGGGGGACGCGTATGACGACCAGCTGCGCGAGCTGCTCGAGCGCACGAGCGATACGCGCGAGATCTTCTGGACGCTTGCCGAGCAGGACATCCGCGAAGCCTGCGACGTGTTCCGTCCAACCTTCGACGCGAGCCTCGGCCGCGACGGCTACGTGTCGCTCGAGGTCGATCCCGGCCTCGGCTACGACACGCTCACCACCTACAGCGAGGCGATGCGCCTGCACCGCGAGGTCGACCGCCCCAACCTGATGGTGAAGATCCCGGCCACCAAGCCCGGGCTTGCCGCCATCGAGGACGTGATCGCGAAGGGCAAGTCGATCAACGTGACGCTGATCTTCTCGCTGCACCGATACGCCGAGGTCGCCGAGTCCTACGTGCGCGGTCTGGAGCGCCTCGTCGCCGAGGGCGGCGATCCGGGCGTCGTGGCGTCGGTGGCCAGCTTCTTCGTGTCGCGTATCGACACCGAGGCCGACCGGCGCCTGGAGGAGGTCGGCGGCCACGATCACCTGAAGGGCAAGCTGGCCGTTGCCAACGCGCGGCTCGCCTATCAGCACTACCTCGAGGTCTTCTCGGGTGAGCGCTGGGAGTTCCTTTCCAACAAGGGAGCCACGCCCCAGCGCGTGCTGTGGGCCTCGACCTCGGTGAAGAACCCCGACTACCCCGACACGATGTACGTCGACGAGCTGATCGGTCCCGACACCGT
Source organism: uncultured Solirubrobacterales bacterium (assembly GCA_963819075.1). Taxonomy (GTDB): domain Bacteria; phylum Actinomycetota; class Thermoleophilia; order Solirubrobacterales; family Solirubrobacteraceae; genus CAVQBJ01. The sequence continues at coordinate 314,917 of CAWFUP010000003.1, read as the reverse complement.
CAACACGATGCCCGAGGAGACCGTGCGCGCCTACCAGGACCTCGGCCAGCCGAAGCCGCGCCTGACGCTCCACCTCGACGAGGCGCACGCGCTCATGCGCGATCTCGCCGAGGCCGGCGTCGACTACGACGATGTCACCGACACGCTCGAGCGCGAGGGCGTCGAGAAGTTCTACGCGTCCTTCGAGGAGCTGTTGCAGGGGCTGCGGTCCAAGCAGCAGTCGCTCACGCCGGCCTGAGCTTGGCCTCGCTGCGTGGGTGAGTCCACCGGGCTATCGCGCGGCCTCCGCGGCGGCGAGCTACGCCTAACGGGGGAGGGACGCGAGGCCCTGGAAGAGCTCCCGGGCCGAGGCCTCGCCGAGCTCCAGCGCGCGGAGGGCGTAGGACTCGTTGGGGGCATGAATGGCGTCCTCGGGAAGACCGAAGCCGCCGACGATGACCGGGTATCCGCGGGAGGCCATCTCGGCGACGATCGGGATCGACCCGCCGGAGCGCAGGAACAGGGGTTCGCGTCCGCAGGCGCGCCGCAGGGCCGCGGCGGCAATGACGAGCGCCGGCTCGTCGGGGGCGAAGAGGGCCGGGCGAGCGCGCGCACCGGAGATCTCCAGCGCCGCACCCTCGGGGAGGCCGTCCTGGAGGAGCGTGCGCAGCGTGGCGTCGATGGCGTCGGGATCCTGACCGGGGGCGAGGCGCATCGTCAGCGTGGCGCTCGCCGCCGGGGGGACGATCGACCGCGGCTCGCCGCCCTCGATCGCGTTGATGTCGAGGGAGGTGTCGGCACCGTTGCGAAGGTAGTACTCCGCGCCAGCGCCCGGATGCACAGGATGTCCGCCGACCCCGGTGAGGACGGCGTCGCCGCTCGGCAGTTGCGCCCACGAGGCCAGCTCGGCCTCGCTCGGTGGCGCGACGCCCGCACGCAGCTCCTCGCGCACGCGGCCGTCGGGTCCCGGCAGCACTTGCGCGAGCTGGCCGATGAGCACGTGCAAGGCGTTCAGCACGCTGCCGCCGTAGAGGCCGGAGTGCAGGTTGTGCTCGGCGGTGCGGACGGTGAGGTGCAACTGGACCATCCCGCGCAGCCCGACGGTCAGCGCGGGCGTGTTGAGGTCCGGGACGCCGCTGTCGAACACGATCGCGGCGTCCGCGCGGCGACCGTCCGCGCGCACCCACTCGGTGACCGAGTCCCCGCCGACCTCCTCCTCGCCCTCGACGAGAACACGCACGTTGACCGGCAACCTGCCGGCGCCGGCCAGCTCGCAGGCGACGTGCAGGAGCGGCAGGAAGTTGCCCTTGTCGTCGGCGGCGCCCCGCGCGTACAGCCGCCCCTCGCGGATCTCGGGCTCGAACGGCGGCGAGTGCCAGGCCTGTGGGTCGCCCGGTCCCTGGACGTCATAGTGGCCGTAGATGAGGATCGTCGGCGCGTCGGCGTCGACCGCCTGCAGCTCGCCGACCGCGAGCGGGTTGCCGCCATCCACGGTCACGAGGCTGCCACTGCCACCCGCCGCCTGCACGTGCGCGATGGCCCACTGCGCGGCGCGCTCGAGCGCCCGCGGGTCGCCCTCGCCGGTCGAGATCGAGGGAATCCGCAGCCAGTCCTGCAGGTCGCTGAGCAGGCGCTCGTTCACGGCCGCGAACGATAGAGATGCGCGCGCGTCCGCGCTGACGACCGGGTAGGCTCGGAAGGCCGATGTCGAGCAACGGCCATCATCCGCCGGCCCGGGGCCGGGTCGCCGTCGTCACGGGGGCGTCGAGTGGCCTCGGTGAGGCGACGGCGAGGCGGCTGGCCCGCGAGGGCCTCGGGGCGCTCATCCTCGTGGCCCGCCGGGAGGAGCGATTGGTCGAGCTCGCCTGGGAGCTCGGAGAGCGTGTCAGTTTCGTGGCCGTCGACCTGACCGACGCCGACGCGCCGCGGCGCGTCGCCGAGGCGGTCAACGAGCGGACCGGCGGGCGCCTGGACCTGCTCGTTAATAACGCAGGCAGCGGCTGGCGCGGGTCGTTCGCCGACGGCGGCTGGGCGCTGGTGGCGCGCACGATGGAGATCAACTTCAACGCCCAGGTGCGCCTGACCGAGGCGCTTCTGCCGCTGCTGCGCGCGAGCGCGCCGAGCGCGATCGTCAACGTGGCGAGCACCGCCGGCCGCGTGGCGCGCGCCGGCTCGGGCAGCTACTCGGCGAGCAAGGCGGCCCTCGCCGCCTGGAGTGACGCGCTCTACCTCGAGGAACGACCGCATGGCGTGCACGTCGGTGTCGTCTTGCCCGGATTCATCCCGACCGAGGGCTTCCCGCAGCGCGAGCTCGTCGAGCACCGGCTCGCGCGCCATGCGCTGGGGCGGCCCGAGCAGGCGGCCGACGCGATCATCGCGGCCGGGCTTGGGCGCGTTCCCGAGCGCTACGTACCCCGCGGCTACGGCGTGGCCGCCGCCCTGCGCGTGCTGCTGCCCGGGCTGACGCGTCGTGTGCTGGGCGGTGGCTCGGCGGCGGCGCTCAGCACCCGGACGCTCAGCGACGACCGCGCGGCTCAGGCCGAGGGGGGGCGGAGCGCGTAGCTCACTGCGTCTGCAGCGCGGTCGCGAGTGATTGCTGGGTCTGCTCGCCGGTGAGGGTCAGCACGATGTCCCCCGAGCCGTCGAGCACGTAGGTCGTCGGCAGGCCGCGGAGGCCGAAGCTGTCCCCGACGAGCCCATCGCCGTCGACGAGGACCGGGAACGACCAACCGTAGCGACGCACGAAGGCCCGCGCATCGGTCCGGTTCGGGTCGTTCCAGTCGACCGCGATGAGGCGTGCGCGGCTCCCGATCCCGCGGGCAAACCGCTCGATCGCCGGCGCCTCGCTCGCACACGGCGTGCACCAGCTCGCCCAGAAGACGACGAAGGCCGGGCGTCCGTGCAGGTCGCTCACGGTCACCGGCGCGCCGGACAGCGCGGCGGCGGGCAGCGCTGGCGCCGGGCGCGGTCCCGCCGAGCGACCCTTCAATCCGAACACCGCAAACGCGGCGCCCGCGGCGACGATGATCACGGCGACGAGCAGGCGGCGCTGCAGGCTCACGCGACTACGTTCAGCTCGCCAGCAGACCGGGGACGTCGTGCGCGATCTGCGAGGGCGCGAAGTTGCCGGCATACAGCGTCGTCAGCTTGCCGCTCGCGCCGATCCCATAGACCAGTCCGGAGTGGTTGATGAGGTCCGGCTGCTGCGCGTCCCGAGCCGATCCGACGTTCCAGGCCGACCACACGCGCCCGAGCTGCGCGGCATCTCCGATGAGGTACTGCATGCGACCGACCATGCCGTGGGCCTTGAGGAACGCCGCGACGGCGCGGGGCGTGTCACCGCGCGGGTCGACCGACACGGCGATGATCTGCACGTTGCGCGCCGCCGCGCCCATGAGGTTCTGCGCGGCGTGCAGGTTGGCGGCGATGACGGGGCAGAGGGTCGGGCAGTTCGCGTACAGGAACGTGATGAGCACCGCCTTGCCGCGGTAGTCGGTCAGATTGACGGGCTGACCGAGGTAGTTGTTCAGTGCCAGCGGCGGGGCGTTCACGGCCGGCGAGGCCACGGCACCGTCGAAGTTGGCCGCCTTCACCTGGTGCACGTTGTTCGGGAGCGGCTGCTTGCTGCCGCCCGACGTCGCCACGGCCACGCCGGTGACGAGCACGATCAGCGCGATCACGCCGAGAGGCAGGATCATCCGCCACGGCTGGGGTCTAGGGCTGGGGTCGCTCACGATCAGTGCCGCTCGGCGAGCGGACTCCTCACCGCTGAGCTTAGCGCCGGCAGGCCCGGCGGCGGGGGCGGCGTTGGGCGCCCGCCACCTCAGGCCGGCGGCGGATACACGGCCAGCCAGGCGAACAGGCTGAGTGCCGACGCGTCGGACTGGAGCATGTTCGGCACGGCCACCGACGCGCTGAGCGGGTCCCCCGTCCAGGCACGCAGGTACAGGCCGTTCGCGGTGCGTGCCTCGCCGGCGACGATCTGGGCGTTGCTCGCGGCGAGGTCGTACAGGCGCGGGTCCTGGTCGGCTCCGTAGAGCGCGAGCATCCACTGCAGGTAGATCGTGTCGTACTGCGGGCCGAAGTCGAGGTCGGGGCCGAATCGCTGCAGCGACGTATCGATCAGCGCGGGCACGCGCGCGCAGTCGGACTGCGCGCCGGTCGCGGCGCACAGCTGTTGTTGGGCGTAGATGAGCGGGGCCTCGACGTAGTCCTCCGGCACGCGGCTGGAGTCGGACTTGGCGTACAGGCCATCGGCGGCGCTGAAGCCGGTGGTATTGCCCCAGGCGAGAAACATGTTCGCCGCGGCGAGATCCGCGCGGGAGTGGGTCGTCAGGTACAGGAGCGTGGCGAGCAGGGTTCCCGACGCGAGCGCCTCTCCGGCCTTGTAGGGATGCGTCGTGTTCCACCAGATGCCGCCTCCGTTCGGATCCCACCCGGCGCGTTCGATGTAGGTGAGCGCGCGTTCCGCGTCGGTCAGGTAGCGGGCGGCGCCGGTGGCGCGATACGCGTTGACGAACGCGAGCCCCCACCAGCCGTTGTCGTCGAACCACGTCTCGACGGTGGACCCGCGGTCTCCCGGATACGGGGCGTAGCCGGCCACCGGTCGCAGCGAGTGGTCGAGGTAGCGCTCGGCTCCATTGGCAAAGGTCCGCACCGCGCTCAGGTTCGCCGGCGTCGGGGCAGCGATCGCGATAGCGTCGATCGACTCGAACAGCGGGACAACGTCCCAGATCGTCGCCAGCGGATAGAGCGCCGGGTCGTTGAGGGTCTCGTCGTACCAGTGGTGGCGCGGGTCGGCCCATGCCGCCTCCGCGGCCTTGACGCCCTGCTCGGCCAGAGCGAGGTAATGCGCCTGGGCGGCACTCAAGACGGGGACGCTCGCGGGGGGCGCGGGGGTGATGCTCGCCGCCGGCTGCGCGCCGAGTGCCGCCGCGGCCAGGAACGCGGCGAGGGCGCAGCCGGCTGCCCGGGATCGGCGTGCGGCCGTGCGGATGAGGGCATGAGCGGGTGTGGGCATGTCGTGACGGCTGCGGTCGCTGCCGACTGCAACCAACGCGGGGACGAGCCGCAAGTTGCGCCAACGAGAGCATCGACCGGCGGGCCGCCCGACCCGAGCGATCCCGTGCGATCTTCAACGGGCCGTCAGAGGGCGTCGAGCTCGTCCAGGCGGGCCCGATCCATAGCGACGCGCTCGCCGCGGAACGGCACACCCTCCGCGCGCAGGCGGCGGCGCTGGCGCTCGCCCTGGGCCAGCGAGCCGTCGGCGCGAACCACGCGGTGCCAGGGCAGATCGGGGTCGTCGCAGTGCCGCAGGGCGTATCCGGCGAGCCGCGGCGCGCCCGGCGAGACGTCGGCGTACGTGCGCACCCAGCCGGGTGGAATCGCCCGTACGCGCGCGAGGATCTCCCGATGCACCCCGCTATTGTGACGTCGAGCACGAGGAGGAGCAGGGACTGCTGCAGGCGAGCGACTCGCCTGCCGGCCGATGGCGAACCGTCCTGTTGGGCCGTTCATCCTCAACGAACGGCTCGGATCGGCCGACAACGTGGGGTACCCGTCTGCAAATGCCTTAGAGGAGCCACGATGCAACGACGATTTCTACTGCTGTGCGGCCTGGTGCCGGCGCTCGTTCTGCCGTCCATGGCCCAGGCGAGCGACGCCACCATGGTCCGGGCGCTCGCCCCGTACAAGGCGACGCTCACGGCCGACATCATCCTGCTCGCGGAGACGAGCTCCGTTCCCACCAAGGCGACGGCCTCGTCGGTCTGGAGCCATCTGAAGAAGGCGCAGTCGGACTTCAGCACGGTTGGCCGCGTCGTGCGCGGCCAGAAGCCGTCGACGAGCACGGGACGCTCGGCGCAGTCACAGGCGCTGACGGCGCTCGGTGACGTCTATGGAGCGGCCGGCGATGGCCTGGCCGCGGTGCTGGCGGTGCAGACCGGCAAGACCGCCGCTGCCAAGACCGACATCGCCAACCTGCAGCTCGAGACGGGCCGCTCGCTTCCCGACTTCGAGGCCAGCGGCAAGGCGCTCGGCCTCTTCGGCGGCTGACGCGACAACGTTCCGCGGTTCGCGGCTCAGCCGGTGAACCGCGGAACGATCTTGATCGCCGGCAGGGCGTGCTGGAAGGCCACCGTCTTCGTCTGCCCGGGGCCGCAGATCATCGTCACCGCCGCGGTGACGCGATGCGCGCCGTAGCGCGTGCTCGCCGTCGAGACGGTCACCTCGAAGCGACCGCCCGACAGGTTGGGCTTGGTGAGCGTCTTGATCTTGCGGCCGTCAAGCGAGAACACGACCTTCGAGATGTCCGTCCCGTGGTTGGGGTCGCTCAGGATCGCGGTGATGATCTGGTTCTTCATCGTCACCGTCTTACCCTTGCTCTTGTGGACCGTGGTGACGGTCTTCGCCGTCTGCGTGAGCTTGGTCGTCGAGGTCGTGCACGCCTGGACGCCCTGGCCCGGGACGTTCGCCAGCACCGAGCTGCGCTGCGGCGGTAGCGGACTGCCGCCCGGCGGCGTCGCCGTCACCTGCGCGACGTTGACGTAGGTCGGCGCGTCGCCGGCCACCACGACGTGCACGCAGGTGTAGGTCGCCGTGCCACCCACCGCGAGGTTGCCACCGGAGATATTGCCGTTCGGGCCGCTGATGGCGGTGCACATCGGGTCGACCAGGGCGAGCGAAAGGGGCGTCTTGCCGGTGTTCGTGACGATGATCTCGTAGTTGATCGTCGATCCGATCGGCGCCGTGATCGGGCTGGAGGTGTAACCCGACGTCGTGAGCGACTGGAGCTTCTGCAGAGTGAACGAGGGCACGAGTGCGTTCAGCGTCACGGCTTCGTTCGGATCGGTGCAGCCGACCGGGCCGACCGCGAGGTTGAACGCGTCGCCGCTGTAGCTGGCCACCCAGTGGTAGGTCCCAGCCTGGCTCGGGGTGATGGTGGGGCTGGTGTACGCCCCGTCGCCGTTGACGCTCTCGCTGACGCTCGGCGGGTTTGCAGCCGAGCAGCTGCTGTCGTTCGGGCCGTAGAGCTTCCACGTGATCGTGCCGGTCGGGCTGTCGCCCCCGGTCAACGTGGCGACGTCCTTGATGGCCGTGCCCACGTCTGCGCTGGCCGGCGAGGCGCTCGTGGTCAGCCCGGGCGTGGCCTGGATGGTGACCGCTTCGCTTGGATCGTTGCAACCGATGGGGCCGACCGGGGTGTTGTTGGCGTCGCCGTTGTACTTGGCCACCCAGTGGTAGTTGCCGGCGGCCGTCGGAGTGATCGGCGGGCTCGTGTACGGGCCGTTGCCGTTGACTGACGCGCTGACGCTCGGCGGGTTGGCGGCCGAGCAGCTCGGATCGTTGGGGCCGTACAGCTTCCAGGTGATCGTGCCGGTCGGGTTGACGCCCCCAGTCAGCGTCGCCACGTCGGTGATCGCGTTGTTCACCAGAACGCCGGCGGACGCGGTCGTCGTCAGTGCGGGACCGGCCGGTGCGATGGTGACCGCCTCGTTGGCGTCGTTGCAGCCGACCGGGCCGACCGGGGTGTTGTTGGCGTCGCCGTTGTACTTGGCCACCCAGTGGTAGTTGCCGGCGGCCGTCGGAGTGATCGGCGGGCTCGTGTACGGGCCGTTGCCGTTGACTGACGCGCTGACGCTCGGCGGGTTGGCGGCCGAGCAGCCCGGGTCGTTGGGGCCGTACAGCTTCCAGGTGATCGTGCCGGTCGGGTTGTACCCGCCGCTCAGCGTCGCCACGTCGGTGATCGCGGTGTTGATCGCCGCGTTCGCGGGCGACGCGGTCGTCGTCAGCGCCGGGCTCGCCGGCGCGATCGTGACCTGCTCGTGGGGGTCGTCACAGCCGACGGGACCGACGGACGTGTTGAACTTGTCGCCGTTGTACGCGGCCACCCATTGGTAGGTGCCGACGGCGATCGGGGTGATCGTCGGCGAGGTATAGGCCCCGTCGCCGTTGACCGACACGCTGACGCTCGGCGGGTTGGCGGCCGAGCAGCTGGCGTCGTTGGGGCCGTACAGCTTCCAGGTGATCATGCCGGTCGGGTTGTCTCCGGTGAGAGTGGCGACGTCCTTGATCGGCGTCCCCACCGTTGCGTTGGCCGGGGAGGCGCTTGTCGTCAGCGTCGGGATCGCTTGGACGGTGACCTGTTCGCTGGGGTCGTTGCAGCCGACGGGACCGACGGGCAGGTTGAAGGTGTCCCCGCCGTAGCTGGCCACCCAGTGGTAGGTCCCCCCCTGCGTGGGCGTGATCGCCGGGCTGGTGTAGGGATCATCGCCGTGGACGGCTTCGCTGACGGTCGGCGGGTTGGCGGCCGAGCAGCTGTCGTCGTTGGGGCCGTAGAGCTTCCAGGTGATCGTGCCGGTCGGGTCAGAGCCGCCGGTGAGCGTGGCCACGTCCTTGATCGGCGTCCCCACCGTTGCGTTGGCCGGGGAGGCGCTTGTCGTCAGCCCCGGAGTCGTCTGGATGGTCACCTGTTCGCTGGGGTCGGTGCAGCCGACCGGGCCGATCGGGAGGTTGAAGCCGTCGCCGCCGTAGGAGGCCACCCAGTGGTAGCTCCCGGCCTGGCTCGGGGTGATGGTCGGGCTGGTGTAGGGCCCATCGCCGTTGACGGTCTCGTGGACGCTGGGCGGGTTGGCGGCGGAGCAGCTGTTGTCGTTGGGGCCGTAGAGCTTCCAGGTGATGGTGCCGGTCGGGTCGTTGCCGCCGGACAGGGTGGCGACGTCCTTGATCGCCGTGCCGACGCTGGCCACGGCCGGGGACGCGCTCGTGGTCAGCCCGGGGGTCGTCTGGATCGTGACCTGCTCGGCCGGGTCGGCGCAGCCGACCGGGCCGACCGGCAGGTTGAACTTGTCGCCGCCGTAGCTGGCCACCCAGTGGTAGGTCCCGCCCTGCGTGGGCGTGATCGTCGGGCTGGTGTACGGGCCGTCTCCGTTCACCGCAAGCGTGACGCTGGGCGGGTTGGCGGCGGAGCAGCTGTTGTCGTTGGGGCCGTAGAGCTTCCAGGTGATGGTGCCGGTCGGGTCGTTGCCGCCGGACAGGGTGGCGACGTCCTTGATCGCCGTGCCGACGCTGGCCACGGCCGGGGACGCGCTCGTGGTCAGCCCGGGGGTCGTCTGGATCGTGACCTGCTCGGCCGGGTCGGCGCAGCCGACCGGGCCGACCGGCAGGTTGAACTTGTCGCCGCCGTAGCTGGCCACCCAGTGGTAGGTCCCGCCCTGCGTGGGCGTGATCGTCGGGCTGGTGTACGGGCCGTCTCCGTTCACCGCAAGCGTGACGCTCGGCGGGTTGGCGGCCGAGCAGCTGTCGTCGTTGGGCCCGTAGAGCTTCCAGGTGATCGTGCCCGTCGGGTTGTCGCCGCCGGACAGCGTCGCGACGTCGGCGATCGTGGCGCCCACGCTCGCGACGGCCGGCGAGGCGCTTGTGGTTAGGCCCGGGGTCGTCTGGACGGTGACCTGCTCGTTGGGGTCGGTGCAGCCGACCGGGCCGACGGGCAGATTGAAGGTGTCGCCGCCGTAGCTGGCCACCCAGTGGTAGATCCCGGCCTGGGTGGCGGTGATCGTCGGGCTGGTGTACGGCCCGTCGCCGTTGACAACCACCGACACGATCGGCGGGTTGGCGCCCGTGCAGCCGGGGTCGTTGGGGCCGTAGAGCCTCCAGGAGATCGTGCCGGTCGGATTGTCACCGCCGGAGAGCGTGGCGATGTCCTTGATCGCATTGCCGACGCTGGCCACCGCAGGCGAGGCGGTCGTGGTCAGCCCGGGGGTCGTCTGGATCGTCACCGCCTCGTTGGGATCGTTACAGCCGACCGGGCCGACGGGCAGGTTGTTGACGTCGCCGCTGTAGCTGGCCACCCAGTGGTAGGGGCCGGCCTGCGTCGGAGTGAGCGGCGGAGACGTGTAGGCGCCGTCTCCGTTCACGTTGGTGGTCGTGACGAGCGGTGCATTCGGATTCGTGCAGGTGGGGTCATTCGGTCCGTACAGCCGCCAGGTGATCGAGCCGGTCGGCTGGAAGCCCCCGCTCAGCGTCGCGACGTCCGTGATGGGCGCGCCGGCGGTCGCGATCGCCGGGGAGGCGGACGTCGACAGCGACGGCGTGTAGGAGCAGTTCGTGATCGTCGCCTGCTGGGAGACCGAGTCGGCGTTGCCGTCGCTCGTCTGGTGTGACGTCCACGCGGACAGCACCTGCACGGTGCCGTTCTGCGCCGGGATCCCCACGGTGAGCGTGTATTGCGCGACGTTGCGCTCCGTGACCGTGTTGCCAAACGTGACCTGGCCGCTCAGGTTCGTCGTCGGAGACGACTGTCCGGCCGGGGTGAAGGCGACCCGCCACGTCGGCATGTTCTGCCCGCCGTTGAGGCCGTTGTTGAAGCCACCGTCGTTGAAGTTGAACCACTGGAGCGTCACCGACCCGCACGTCGCATTGATCGCGATCGTGTGGGCCGAAGCCGACGCGACGATCACCGCGAAGAAAACGACGGTGAGAACGAGTGTCTTGCGGATCATCGCGCGGTACTCCTTCGCTGTGGGTCAGACTCCCTGCCAAGCGCGCCGCCGCACCGATCGTCCTGCGAGGTCGGAGCGCGACGCTCCTGCCGATCGCGCGGACTTTAGACCTTATTAACGATTACCGCCAAGCAGGTGGGCGCAGGGTTGCAGCGCTTCGAGCGGGTTTGCGGCGAGTTCGAAGGTCCCCGCGCTTACGAAAACCTGAGCAATCGCGGCCGGACTTGCGGGGATCGCGGCGTCTCAGGTCAGCCGGAAACGGGTGTCTTCACCCACGAATGTGCAGCGTTGACCTGGACGAACGTCGTACGGGATCTGTCGCAAACGCGGTTGACCGAGGTCCCGTGGGCCCCTGCGGTGCCGAGGAATGGACCGGGGCCGCGCGGGCGGCCGCGGGCCCCTCAGCGCGCCCGCGCCGCTGTGGCGTCGGCCCGCTGCCAGACGATCGCGCCGGTGACCGCCGCGACGAGCAGGACCGATGGCCACGCCCCGATGGCGAGCGCCAGGACGTGCGAGAGCACGAACGCGGCGAGCGCCACACCGGCCAGCATCGCCGCCGTGCGGCGGTCGTGATGGCGCAGCCAGGCTCGCACGCACCACGCGCCGCCGGCCAGCAGCACGAGGCCGCCGGCGGTACGCGACCCGGTGGCGACGACCGTCGCATAGCCGGCGATGAAGCTCGCCGCGGCCACCGGTGCCGTCATCGTGCCTCGCATCGTCGCACAGCCTAACCGGCCGACGGTGCGCGCTCGATCCTGCGCCGACGCCGCCGTATCAATCGTTCGTCCAAAGCGGCCGAAAGGCCTCAAGTTCTGCGGGATGGCATCTAAATCTCGGTGCGCAACGCGACGGAAACGTACGCATGGTTACGTGCAGTCGCTTGTGAGCGCCCCCTGGGTGCGACTAAAGTCCCGGCCGGCAGATATGGCCACATGTCGAATCGAGATCCGAGCAAAGAGCGGGACTCGGCGGAACATCCCTTACATCAGGAGATCCAATGAAGAAGTTCCTACTCCCCATAGCTGTTCTGGTCTCGGTTGCCTTCCCATCCGTGGCCGAGGCGCACAACGCCAGCCTGCAGACCGCGTGTGGCTCGGCGACCATCAGCTGGTCCAATTTCGCGTCCGGCGGCCCGGACTTCAACACCCCGAGCTACTCGCTCACGTTCATCCCGGATGCCGGCGGCGCTGCAATCACCTTCACCGGCAACGTGAGCTTCAACAACAACCTCACGCCGAACTTCTCCCAGCCCTTCACCTTCCCGGCCGTGAACGGGCACGTCATCGCGTCGTCGAGCTGGACCTCGAGCCAGACGATTGACGGCAACCACAACAGCATCTCCACCGGCTCCCCGGGCTACCACATCGCCACCTGCCCGCCGATCCTCATCTCGACGCAGGCGACTCCGTCGACCGCGTCGGTTGGCACGCCGATAACCGACGTGGCAACGCTTCGTCAGGGCGTCAACCCCTCAGGCACGATCACCTGGAGGCTCTACGGCCCCAACGATTCGGGCTGCACCGGCACGCCCCAGACGACGGCCCCGGTCAGCGTCAACGGGAACGGCAGCTATACCTCGCCGGCCCTCACGCCGACGGCGCCCGGCGCGTACCACTGGGTCGCCAGCTACAGCGGCGATGGCTACAACCCCGCTGTGTCGGGGCCGTGCACTGACGTCAACGAGGTCGCGACGCTGACGACGACCACGACGACCACGACGACCACCACGCCGACGACGACCACGACGACCACCACGCCGACGACGACCACGACGACCACCACGCCGACGACGACCACGACCACCACCACGCCGACGTGTACGACGTCCTCGACGACGTCGACGTCCACCACCACGACCACCACCTCGTCGACTTGCAGCACGTCCACGACGACCACGCCGACGACCACGACGACCACTACGCCGACGACGACCACGACGATCACGCCCGCCGTGACGACGACCACGACGCCGGTCGGGTCGAGCGGTGTGCTGCCCTTCAAGGCCTGCACGGCGACGAAGGTGACGCTGCACGAGACGAAGATCTCCGCGAACAAGCAGTTCACGGCGCTCGTCACGGGCAGCGGGATCAAGAGCGTCGTCTTCTATGTCGACGGTCACGCCGTCAAGACGCTCAAGAAGGCGAACAGCGGCAAGACCGGCTTTGCCTACACGGTCCCGGTCTCCAAGGGCCGCTACGGCACCCACACCCTGACGACGAAGACGACCACGCTCTGCGGCGAGCCGAAGGAGAGCTCGCTGCGCTACTCGCGTGCCGTCCCGGCACACGCCGTCATCCCCCGCTTCACCGGCTGACCCCTCCTCGTCAGCAAGCGAACGGCCCGTGAGCCGCGCCGGTAACGGCGCGGCTCACGGTGCTTTTCGGGCGTGCTGCGGCGGTGGGCGACGGATTCGTCCCGGGCCCGCCGCCTGACCTTGCCACACTGATGAGTGTGGCTGAACGGCACGGACGCACCCCCGCCCAGGGACGCGGAGCTCGAACGGCCCGGCTCGGCCGCGTGGCCGTGGGAGGCGCGGTTCGCTGGGCCGGCGACCGCATCGACGCCCGCGGCAGTGATGCCGACCGTCGCCGCCGGCGCGGCGAGCGCATCGTCAGCACGGTGGACGCGCTCGTCGACCAGCTCGCCGTCATGCGTGGCGCGGCGATGAAGGCTGGGCAGGTCCTCTCCACGGTGGAGTTCCCCGGGCTCGACGAGGACCAGACGGTGTATCTCCAGCAGCGCCTGGCCTCGCTGCGCGACAGCGTGCCGCCGGTCGACTGGAAGCGGATGCGCAAGGTGCTCGCCACCGATTGGGAGCAGGACCCGGCGACGGTGCTCGAGGCGATCGACCCCGAGCCGGCCGCCGCGGCCAGCATCGGGCAGGTGTACCGCGCGCGCACGAGCGACGGCCGTGAGGTCGCCATCAAGGTGCAGTACCCCGGGATCGCCGAGGCCGTGGAATCGGATATGCGCAATCTGCGCCTGCTCACGCCGCTGCTGCGTCAGTTGATGCCCGGCCTCGACGTCAAGCCGCTGCTCGCCGAGCTGCGCGAGCGCATCGTCGAGGAGTGCGACTACGAGCTCGAGGCGTCGAACCACGCCCGGCTCGCGCGTCACTGGCAGGACCATCCCTTCGTACATGTGCCCGTCGTCGACACCCAGCTCAGTCGCCGTCGCGTGCTCGTCACCGAATGGGTGGACGGGCTGAGCTTCGACGAGGTCGTCGGCCAGCCCGACGGCGTCCGCGATCGCTACGCCGAGATCGTCTACCGGTTCTTCTACGGGACCGCGCTCGAGCTCGGCCTGGCGCTCGGCGACCCCCACCCGGGCAACTACCTGCTCGCGGCCGACGGGCGTGTCGCGTTCTTCGACTTCGGCATGCTGCGTCGCCTGCCGCCGGACTACCTGCGTCGGGAGGCGGTGATCGCCCGCGGCGTGCGCGACCGCGACGACGTGACGGTCATGCGCGGCATGCGGGAGCTCGGTTACCTGCCGGGCGAGCCAAGCGACTGGGACGGCGAGCTGCTCATGCAGTACATGGCCGAGGTCTCCTGGTGGGCGTATTCCGAGGAGCCGCTGCGATTGGAACCGGCCGACCTGTGGCGCGGGACCGAGACGCTTCGCGAAGGCAACGGTCGCGCTCACATCGAGCAGCTGCGCCGCATGACGCTGCCGCCCGAGGCGCTGCTGTTGCGCCGGATGGAGGGGCTTCTCTTCCAAACGGTGGCCACCGCCCGCGCGAGCGCGCCCTGGGGCCGGCTGCTGCGTGAGCTCATCGAGGGCGGGGAGCCGGCGAGCGAGCTTGGCCACGCGCACGCCGCGTGGTTGGCGGCGCGCGGCCGCTGAGTGGACGGGCCCGGCGCGCGCTACAGTGCCTCATCCTCAGTGCCGTCCGACATCAGCTCCGAGCGCGGCGCGTCGCCGCCATCGCGCTTCTCGCGACGCTGTCGGTGGCCGCCACCGGCGTAGCCGCCGGCCCGCCGCGCCGGCAGACCGTCTCGGTGGACGTCGTCCAGGTGCTGGCCGGGCGCCTCGCGAGCGCTCGCCACGGCGGGGTTCCGGTGCTGCTGCCGCGACGTTATGTCGCCGATGCGCCGCATGTCTACGGGTCGGGTGGGTCGGTGCCGGGCGGCTATCAGCTGTCGCTGGCCGACGCCCCTGGCTGCGACTACGCCACGGCCTGCTTCCTGGCCGCGTTCTCGGGCATCCGTGGGGGGACGCCCATCGCGGGCACGCGGGTGACGCTCATCCACGCCATCGCCGGGCGCTACCGGGCCACGGCCTGTGGCGCGTCGTGCTCCCCCGGCGAGGTGTCATGGGTGCGCAGTGGCGTCCGCTACGAGGTCCAGGCGGCCGTCGTCGGGCCCGAGCGCGCGACGCTCGTCGCGATGGCGAACTCCGCGATCGCCGCCGGGCCGCGCTGAGCCGACCCCGGCCGCCCGCCTCAGGGGATCGCAGGGTCGTCGCGGGCGATCGTGATGAGCATGTTGTCCTGCAGCTCGTGGCCTGTCAGATCGCCCACGCCATCCATGAAGAGCGCGAACGCGATGAGATGCCCGGACCGGTCGCGACACCAACCGGCCAGGTTCGTGACCGCGTCGAGCGTGCCGGTCTTCGCCTCGCAGCGGCCGGTCGCGGCGGAGTGCAGCATCCTCGGGGCGAGAGTTCCGCTCACGCCGGCGAGCGGGAGCGAGCTCCTCAGCAGGACGCCGTTCGGCGTCCCCGTTACGTCCACCAGCAGCTGCACTATGTCGCGTGGCGTCGTCGCGTCGCGCCGCGACAGGCCGGAGCCGTCGACGACTCGCGGGTGCAGGCCGTAGCCGGCGAGCACGCGCGACACGACCGTCGCACCGGCGGCGCTCGTGCCGGCTCCGCCGAAGCGCACGCCGAGTTGCTTGAGCAACAGCTCGGCGTAGAAGTCGTCCGAGGGACGGTTCATCAGCCCGAGCAGGACGGAAAGTGGCGGCGAGGACACCGCCGCGAGCACCTGCGCGCCCGCCGGAGCGGCGCGCGCCGTCTCGGCCACGTGCGCCGCGACCCCGGCACCGGCGAGTGCGCGCGTGAACTCGAGCGCCGTGTACGTCGCCGGGGAGAGCGGGACGTGCCAGCCTCGCCGCGGCGCCGGACCGACGTAGCCGTGGTTGTAGGTGAGCGCGCTCAGCTGGCCGCCGAGGTCGAACAGGTCGACGGCGCCGTCGCTGGCCACCGATCCGCGCTCGCTGTCGAACAGCGATTCGTCGGCGATCACGTGTCCGGTGACGCGGCGGATGCCCGCCGCGCGCACCCGCTCGGCCAGCGTGGAGATGTCGGCGCCCTGCCCATCGGAGTACACGGCCGCGAAGGCATGCGAGCCGAACGTCGGATCGCCGCCGCCGTGCAGGTAGAGGTCGCCGTGCCACGTGCCGCGGGCGTCCAGCGAGCCCGTGCCAAGCACGGTCGTCTGCAGGCGAGCGCTCGGGCCGAGCACCGCGAGCGCCGCCGTCGAGGTGTAGATCTTCTCGACCGACGCCGGCGGGCGCGGCTTGTTCGCGCGGCGCGCAAAGAGCAGTTCGCGGTCGGTGAAGTCGTACACGACGGCTCCCGAGCCCGCGCGCGCCAGAGTCATCTCGTGCGCGAGGTCGCGCCGCAGCGCCGCGAGCCCGTCCGGTGACGGGGCGGTGACGAAGCGTCGCACGACGGGGCTCGGCGCGAGCGAGAGCTGCGCCGGTGGGCGCGAGGTCGGTGTCGGGTCGGCGCGATGCGGCGCGATCCGATCGGCCGCGCGACGCGGCGCCGCAGCCTGCCCGCCGCAGGCAGCGAGCGCACACACGGTCGTGGCCACCATCGCGGCGCGCCGCAGGCGTCGTCTCTCACACCGGCCCGCGGTCGGGCGGCGGGAAGGCGGAGCGCTGGCGGCGGGCAACTCGGACATCTTCGGGCGGCGGACGGACGAGACGGATGCCGCGCGACTGCGCAGCCGGCTCACCGTCGCCAGTGTGGCGCATCGTCGTGTCCGTGCGGTCCGGATTTGCGGTCCCGCGCGGCCCGGGCCGTCCCGCGCCATAGGATCCCGCACCGTCGATGAGCGACCACACGGATCTGCTGGACATGCTGGTCGCGGTGAACGACCGCGACGTCGCTGACGTCGGCTGCGGCGATGGCTGGCTCGCCCGCCGTCTGGCCGCACGTGGAGCGCGGGTCGTCGGCATCGATCCGGCTCCGGCCGCGCTTGCGGCGGCCCGCGCGGCGCCCGCCGTCGCCGATGAGCGCTACGCGCTGGCGAGCGCCGAGGCGCTCCCGTTGCCCAACGGCGCGTGCGACGCGGTGATCTTCTTCAACAGCCTGCACCACGTCCCGGTGGAGCAGATGGAGGCGGCGATTGGCGAGGCCGTTCGCGTCTGCCGGCCGGGGGGCGTCGTGTTCGTCCAGGAGCCGCTCGCCGAGGGGCCCTTCTTCGAGCTGATGCGGCCGGTGAGCGACGAGACCGAGGTGCGCGCGGCCGCCCAGGACGCGCTCGCCCGTGCGCCCGCGCGCTGGGGCGTGGCGATCTCGCAGCGCACGTTCGCCCCGACCGTGCGGGTGAGGAGCTTCGAGGCGTGGTGTGACCATCAGCGGCTCGTCGATCCCGATCGCGCCGCGGCGCTGCACACGCACGAGCGCGAGCTGCGTGAGCGCTTCGACGCGCTCGGCGGCGCCGGCCACGCCTTCGCCGCGCCGGCGCGCGTCACCCTGCTGCGACTCCCTGGCGGCTCTGTCGGCGAGGCTTAGGCGTGCACCGAGCCGGGACGCCGCTCGCAGAGCTTGAACGAGCGAGCACGGCTGGTCGGGCGGAACGAGCGTACGTCGGCCGCTCGACGCTCGGGCGGTCCTTCCTGGTTGCGAAAGGCGCTGTCGGGAACGAGGCGCCGGGCGACCACGCGAGCGACGATGGCTCCGGCCACGGCGGCGGCGTCGACGTCGTACATCTCGTCGCGCATGAGTTGCGCGATCACTGCTGTGCGGGGCTGCTTCATCATGCGGTCCTGTCAATCCATCGGGGTCTTGCCAATCCATCGGCGCGCCCACGCCGCTGGACCACCACCCGACCGCCCGCTCAACGAACATCCGGGGCGCCGGCTGGACCGACGTGGACACGCCGTCCGTCCGCCGTCGCGGGGCACGCTGTATGTGCCTAGGCGGCGAGGTGCGCCCGGCGCGGCGCGCGACTGTCGATGAGCGCGCAGAACGCGTCGACGATGCGCGGGTCGAATTGCGAGCCGCGGCAGCGGCGCAGCTCCTGGAGCGCCTCGCTGATCGTCACCGGCTCGCGATACGGACGCGGTGAGATCATCGCGTCGAACGCGTCGCACACCGCGATGATGCGCGCCCCGAGGGGGATCGACTCGCCACCGATGCCGTCCGGGTATCCGTGAGCATCGACACGCTCATGGCTGGCGCGGACGAGCTCGGCGACGTCGGCGAGCGACGGGGCGGCCCGGATGATGCGCTCGCCGATGACGGTGTGGGCCCGCATGAAGTTCCACTCGTCGGCATCGAGCGCCGCCGGCTTGTTGAGGATCGCGTCGGGGATGGCGCTCTTGCCGACGTCGTGCAGCTCGGCGGCAAGTCGCACGCGGCGAACGTCCTCGGCGGCGAGGCCGAGACGCTGCGCGGTGGCCTGGGCGAGCGCGGCGACGTCGCCGATGTGATAGCCGAGATCGCCGTCCTTCTCGCTGAGGACCTTCAGCAGCACGTCGGCACTCTGGCGGCTCGCCGAAGTGTGTCCGGTCGCCTTCTGCTCGTACATGCGCCGGTCGGCGAGCTGGAGCGCAGATTCTGGGCTCGCCGCCTCAGTCGGCACGAGCACGGTGCCGCAGGAGCACGCGATGTCGAACGCGCGTCCGGACTCCAGCAGCGCCGCGGTGGCGCGTTCGCGCATCGCGTCCACGCCGTCGGGGCCGGCGGTGGTCAGGGTGCAGAACTCGTCACCGCCCATTCGGTAGGCCCGCCCGATCCCCTCGACGGCGCCGACGAGCCGCTCGGCGGCCCGCACGAGCAGGGCGTCGCCGGCCAGGTGTCCGAACGTGTCGTTGTAGCCCTTGAAGCCGTCGAGGTCATAGAGCGCGAGCACGAGCGGCTCGGCACTCGTGGCGGCGTCGATCCCCTCGGCGAGCCCGTCGATGAGCGCACGGCGATTGCCGAGCCCGGTCAGGGCGTCGGTCATCGCGTCGCGCCGGCTGCGGGCGAGGTGGCCGGCGAGCGTCGAGCGCACCGCGAGCCAGCGCCGGTAGAAGACGAGGAAGCCGAGCAGCAGGGCGCCGATCGCCAGGACCGAGCCGATCGTGGCGATGGTCAGCGCGCGGGCGCTGAGGCTGCTGTAGTGCGACTGCGCGCGCGCAAATGCGCTTGTCGCCGTCGATGCCGCGCGGACCACGGGCAGGCCGATGCTGAGGGCCATCGCGAACGTCTGGGAGCGGGTCAAAGTCGGGTTGGCCACCAGGGTCGCCCGAGCCGAGTCCGTGGCCGCGAACCAGGCGCGAAGCGGCGGCCCGATCGCTCGCAGAGCCGCTGTCGGCGCTTCGCGCTCAAGCGCGGCGAGAGCGTCCCAGGTCGAGCGCTGGCCGGTGGTCATCTCGGCCGCGACGACGGACGCGGGGGCGACGTGGTTGATCAGCTGCAGCAGCGGCTGCCTCGCAACGTCGCCGGCCGTCGCGGCGATCGACGACAGCTTGGCCTTCGCGTCGGGATACGCGGCGGCGCGCCGCTGGAGGATGACGATCGCGGTGATCGAGCCGAGCGCCAGCAGTGCCGCCAGCGCAGGCGCGAGCCAGCGCCTGATCATCGAGGGTCTCGCGGCCGCGACGAGAGCATGGGCATGCATCGGCAACCACGCCCGGCCGGCGTGATGGCCGCGGACACATGTTGTACGGCGCGTGGCTCGGGGTCGTGTCAGCCGCCGTAGTAGGCGAGCCACGCGTAGAGGCTCGTCGTGCCGGCCATCGTCCGGAACATGTCCGGCTGGGTGTTGCGGTCGTGGATCGGGCCGCCCCACCAGCTTCCGAGCCACAGCCCCCGGCTGTCGCTCGCGTGCGCCTGCGCGGCCGACGCGTTGGCTTCGGCGGCGGTCACCCAGTGGTGGCCGCCGGTGGCCTGGTCGTAGGCCATCATCCACTGGAAGAAGATCGAGTCGTACAGCGGCGCGAGGTTGTAGGCCGTGCCGTAGATGCGGGTGAGGGTGCTCGACTGCGCGGCCGCGTGGGTGCAGTAGCTGGTGCGGCCGGTGGCCTGGCAGAGCAGGTACTGCGCGTAGATGAGCGGCGCCTCGACGTAGTCGATGATCGAGCTGCCCGGACCCTCGCTGTCGTACAGGCCGCTGAAGCCGATGTCGTTGGCGTTCGCCCAGTCGATCCACGTCTGCGCGTCGCGCAGGTCCGCGCCGTTGCGGGTTGCGTCATAGAGCATCATCGCGAGCAGGCTGTCGGCGGCCATCGCCTCGCCGGAGTGCTGCTGGTGCTGGGTGTTCCACCACATCCCCGCACCGGGTCCGCCACCGGCCCACCCCCGCGCGGCGATGAAGCTGAGCGCGCGCTGCGCGTCGCCGAGCCAGCGTCCCTGGCCGGTCGCGCGATACGCATCGACGAAGGCGAGCCCGAGCCAGCCGTTGTCGTCGAACCAGGCCTGCGCGGCGGGGTAGTTGTCCCCGGGGTAGGGGTCGTACCCGTTGAGGTAGCGGTTCCAGTACAGCTTCTCGGCCTGCCCGGCGTAGGACTCGACGGTCGCCCGGTGTGAGGGGGAGGGGGAGGCCAGCTCGACGCCGTCGGCCGCCTCGAACATGCGTGCGACGCCCCAGATCGTCAGCAGGGGGTACGCGCCACCGCAGCCGAGCGTCTCGCAGAACCAATGGTCGGTCGACGTGCCCCAGCGCGCAGCCTGCTGGTGCAGGCCCTCGTCGGCGAGCTGCACGTAGCGCGCCGTGGCCGCGTTAGCGCCGGGGGCGACGGGCGACGGCAGCTGGCCCTGGGCCGGGGCGAGTGACAAACCGGTCACGGCCGCGGCCAGACAAGTGCCCGCGGCGGCAGCGGCCACGCGCCCGCGCCACGCGCGCCGGCGACTGGTGAGCGACCTGCAAGGGACGCCGGCTTCGGCGATCGGGCGGTGTCGGTTCTCGGTCAAGAAAAGGGTCTCGCGGTGCCTGGGTCCCGGCGGCGCCCGCCTGGCGGCGCGGCGGACCGGGTCGGGTGTGGTCCCGCGCGCGACGGCGAGCGGCGGTTCCCTGACTGTTGTCGGCAACCCCGCGGGCCAGGCTGTCGCGTCGATGTCCTTTTCCAGAACATGCGTCCGCCGGCCGTGGGGCATCGGCGACGCCATGGCGGCCGGTCGGGCGCGCGCAGCTAGCATGCCGGCCGATGACGGTTGCGCACACGCGGGAGCCGGGACGCCCGCTCACCAAGCTGCAACGCCAGCTCGCCGACGACAGCGCCGGGCGGCGGCCGACCGCACTCGATGCGTTCAAGCTCGCGCGCCGGTCGTTTCAGGACGGCCGGCGGATCGACATGAGCGCGCTCGCCGAGGAGCTCGGCGTCAACCGCGTCACGCTCTATCGCTGGGTCGGCTCGCGCGAGCAGCTCCTCGTGGAGGTCATCTGGTCCCTCGCGCGGAGCACGCTCGACTCGATCGAGCGGCAGACCCGCGAGCGGGGACCCGAACACGTCGTGCAGGTCGTGACGCGGTTCCTCGAGGCCGTCATCGCCAACAGCGGCATGCGGCGCTGGCTGAGCGACGAGGGCGAGTCGGCGATGCGCCTCCTGACCCGTCGCGAGACGGACTTCCAGCCCCGCCTCATCGACGCGATGCACCGCCTGCTGCTCGAGGAGTCGACGGCCGGACGCCTCACCCTCCCCGTGGATCTGCACGAGGTCGCCTACGTCCTCGTGCGCCTGATCGAGAGCTACGTCTACCTCGACCTCATCACGGGCGAACAGCCGGATGCCGGTCGGGCCGAGCCGGTGCTCCGGTTGCTGCTTCGCTGAGGGCCGCGCGCGCTCGCCTCACATGGCAAACGGCGAGGGCGAGGAGCGGCTCGGCGCTCGGTCAGCCGCGTCGTAGACGAACAGGGCCGTATCTCAAGGGGAATCCGGGCGCGGTCGATACCAGCACGGTACGTCGGCAACCACCGTCATGGCCCCCCGGCTGCCATCCCCATATCGGCCTGCATGGAGGCAGGTGAACGACTCGGACGTCGCTCGCGATCCGTCCGTCGGTGCAGCTCGCCCGCGCGGTCGGCCCTTCCGCTCCCGGGGTGTGACCGGGCGGCTCGTCGTCGCCGTCGTGCTGCCGATCGTCACGCTCGCGATCGGCGGAGCCGCACTGCTGCAGCAGCGCTACCAGACGGCGCAGCGCGCGGCTTCGATCGAGCGAGAGGTTCCGTCGCTCAACCGGCTCGCCACGCTGCGCCAGCTGCTCGAGCAGGAGCGCGTTCCCACCGAGGGCTGGCTGCGCGCGAAGCAGTTCGGATTCGACATCCCGAACATCTCTGCTCTGCTCGGCTTCTCCAGCGAGTCGCTCCCGCAGGCGCGCCTGGCGGTCAACGCCGCGCTGCCGCCACTCGGACCGCTCGTTCCACCAGGGTTCGCGACGGGCCTGGCCGGCTTGCGCCGCGGGATCGACTCCGGCAGCCTCGGTGGCTCGCCAGCGGACACGGCGTACGAGCGGCTCGATGCGGAGCTGTCGGCGGCCTTCGACGCCCGGCTCGCCGGGCTGCAGCGGCTGATCGCCGGGCTGAGCGGCAGCGCCGCGCTGCAGTCGGCGCTCGGCTCGCTCAGCGCGGCCAACGACGCGCTCAGGGCCGGCATCTCCGAGGAGGCCCAGGTCAGCATCATCGAATTGCCGGGGGCGCACTCGCCGTCGCAGTTGGGCGGGCTCGGTGAGGACGTCGCCCTCCTCAACGAGGCCGGGCAGCGGTTGCGCGATGCCGGAGGGGAGATCGCCGTGCTGTGGAGCCGCTTCCTGGACTCGCCGGGCGAGCGGAGCTATGCGCCGCTTGTCCGCGGCGCTCTCGGCGGCCGCTTGTCACCGGCTCGGGCCACGTCGAACTTCGAGGCACTCGTTACGCTGGCGCAGACCTTCCGCTCAGGGGTCGAGGGCGCGACCCGGCTGAACCCGATCGTCGGCACCGCGGAGGTCCAGGTGCGCGACCGGGCGATCGCGCTGCGCAACCAGAACACGAGTGGCTTCCGGCTTCTGCTCGCCGAGCTGCTCATCGCCGCCGGCCTGACGATCGGCGTCGCGCTGCTGCTGGCCCGCTCGATCACCGGCCCGCTGCGCATCCTCGAGGCTCGCGCCCGCGCCGTCAGTGACGGCGACCTGGCGGCGCTCGTGCCGACGGCGCACGGGCCGAAGGAGACCGTTGTCGTCTCGGAGGCGTTCAACGACCTCGTGAACAACCTCCGTCTGATGGAGGCGCAGACGCGCGCACTGTCCGAGTGCGCATTCGACGATCCGGTTCTGGGCGAGCCGCTCCCGGGACGCCTGGGGCGTGCCCTGCACGAGTCGGTGGAGGTGCTGTCGGGGTCGATCATGGAACGCGACGCGCTGCAACAGCGGTTGGTGCATCAGGCGACGCACGACTCCCTCACCAGCCTGCACAACCGCGCCGCGACGGTCGAGTTCCTCGAGCAGGCGCTCGCTCGCGCCCAGCGGTCCGGCGACCTGCTGGCCGCGCTTTTCATCGATCTCGACGACTTCAAGCGGGCCAATGACACCCACGGCCATGGCGTCGGCGACGCGATCCTCAAGGAGATCGCCCAGCGGTTGAACGCCGCGGCCCGACGCGGGGACTTCGTCGCGCGGCTGGGCGGCGACGAGTTCCTCGTGGTCGCCGAGGGGCTCGAAGACCCGAGCGAGGCGAGCGCGCTCGGCGAGCGGTTGCTGCAGGCGATGACCGAGACGGTGCAGGTGCAGTCGGTGACCGTGAGCCTCGGCGCGTCTGTCGGGGTCGCCTTCGCGCTCCAGGACGCGGCCGACGAGCCATCCCAGCTCCTCGCGCGCGCTGACCTTGCCGTGCATCGAGCCAAGCAGGCCGGGAGCGGCTGCGTCGAGGTTTACGACGAGAGCCTGCAGGACGCACTGATCGCCCAGGCGGCGGTCGAGCAGGAGCTCCACACCACGCTCGACGCGGGCGGAGATGGACTGTTCCTGCTCTTCCAGCCCGTCGTCGACGCTCGCAGCGGGGCGATGCGCAGCGTCGAGGCGCTCGTGCGCTGGGAGCGTCGCGGTCACGGGCTCTGTCAGCCTGGCGATTTCATTCCGATCGCCGAGCAGAGCGACCTGATCATCCGCCTCGACTGCTGGGTGCTCGCAACGGCGCTGGCGCAGCTGTCGCGCTGGTCGGATCCGGCCTATGCCGAGCTGAGCATCGCCGTCAACATCTCTGGCCGCCACCTGCTTTCCGGGCAGCTCTCCGAGCACGTCCGGGCGGCCGTTGAGGCGGCGCGCGTCGAGCCGGCTCGTCTCATTCTCGAAGTGACCGAGACCGTGTTGCTCGCCGACATGGCGCTCGTCGCCGGGGAGCTGGAACGCCTGCGCGCGCTCGGCATCCGCGTGGCGATCGACGACTTCGGCACCGGTTACACCTCGCTTGCGCATCTCCAGCACCTCGTCGTCGACGAGTTGAAGATCGACCGCTCTTTCGTGGAGCAGCTGTCGGCCGGCGAGAGCCCGCTCGTGCGGATGGTGACCGAGCTCGGTCACCAGCTCGGGGTGAGCGTTGTCGCCGAGGGGATCGAGACCGACGAGCAGCTCGCTCTGCTTCGTGAGATCGGCTGCGACGCCCTCCAGGGCTTCTTCATCGGGCGGCCGCTCACGCTCGAGCTGCTCGAGCGCTGGCGCGTCACGCGCGACGCGGTCGAGCGCGCCGCCTGAGCGTCGCCGACCAGTTCGGCGGCGTATGCTGGCGACGACGCAGATCGTCGGCAACAGAGGGGGTCTCGGGCATGATCACCATCGACAGTGCCTACGCGTACGAGGAGACCTTTCAACGACTGGTCTCGGGGATCAACGCCCGTGCGCTCACCGTCTTTGCCGCCATCGATCATTCCGGAGGGGCGCGTGACTTCGGCCTCGACCTTGCCGCCGAGTCGGTCCTCGTCTTTGGTCATCCCCGCACGGGCACCCCGCTCATGCGCAGCGATCCGCGGATCGGCATCGAGCTGCCGTTGCGCGTGCTCGTGTGGGCGCAGGACGGCCGCGTTCGCGTCGGGTACAACGACCCGCGCGAGTGGGAGCGCTCCTACTCGGTGAGCGAGCACCGCCAGATCCTGGAGGCCATGGCCACGCTGCTCGACGCCCTTGCGCACGAGGTCGCCGCCTGATCGCCGCCGCTCGAGCGGCCGCGACCCATAAGCTTGCGCCACGATGCCTGCTCGCTCCTCGCTCGATGTGTCCGGCCGCGTGGCGGTGGTCACCGGGGCCGGCTCGGGGATCGGGCGGGCGATCGCGCGGCGGCTCGGCACGGGCGGCGCGGTGGTGCACGTCGCCGACGTCGACGCGCAGCGTGCGGCGGCCGTCGCCGACGAGATCACGAAGGCCGGCGGGCGGGCGACCGCCCACGGCGTCGACGTGAGCGACGCGGCGGCCGTGCAGGCGCTCGCGGTCGCGGTGTTCGGTTCCGGAGAGGGCGTCGACCTGCTGTTCAACAACGCCGGTGTCGGGCATGCCGGCCTCGTGGCCGACACGCCGCTGGCGGATTGGCGGCGCATCGTCGAGATCAACCTGATGGGAGTCGTGCACGGCGTCCACGCGTTCGTGCCGAGACTGCTAGCGCAGGGACGTCCGGCGCACATCGTGAACACGGCGTCGATGGCCGGCCTCATCGCGAGCGCCGGGCTCGTCCCGTACACGACGTCGAAGTTCGCCGTCGTCGGACTGACCGAGTCGCTCGATATCGAGCTCGCGCCGCGCGGCATCCGGGTCACCGCTCTGTGTCCTGGGATGATCGACACCGACATCGTGCGCGCCTCCCCGATGCGCGGTGAGTGGGACACGCGCCACGACCGGCTCACGGCGCTCTACGCCGCGCGCGGGACGTCACCCGACGTGGTGGCCGCGGCGGCGTTCGACGCGATCGCTCACGGTCGCGTGATCGTCCCGACCCCGCGCTACCAGGTGCTCCCGGCCTGGCTGCTCAAGCGCTACGCGCCACCGCTCGCTCGCGGGTTGTCACGCGTCACCGTCCGCGCACTCGGCGGCCGCTGACCGGCGTCTCGCTACGCGGCGCGCCCACTCGGCCGGCTCGTCCGTCGCGCCGGTAGGACGCCGTCCGCTCGCTGGCTGGCGTTCGCGCCTGGTCCCGGCCGAACGACCGTGTCGGCCGGCGCCATGAGCTCGCCGCAGTGCGAGCAGTGCAACGCCGGCGCCGCGTCGTGCTCGCACACCGTGTGGACCGCTACGCGTGGCGGGCCGTTCGGGGCCGCGTAGCGATCGCCCCAATGCATCAGGGCGAGGAACACCGGATTGAGGTCGAGGCCCTTGCCGGTCGGGACATATTCGTAGCTCTCGGGTCGCTCGCTGTACAGGCGTCGCTCGAGCAGTCCATGCTCGACGAGCGTGTGCAGGCGATCGCTGAGGATGTTCGGTGCCGCCCCGGTGTGCTCGCGGATCTCGGCGAAGCGCCGGCGACCGAGCAGCACCTCGCGCATGACGAGCATCGACCAGCGCTCGCCGACGACCGACAGCGCGGCGGCGATTGAGCAGTTCTGGCCGGGGAACGGACGGTAGGGGATGCGGTCAGGGTAACCAAGCTGGTTGCAAAACGCTAGTGGCACCGCTATCGTGACCGGCCCCGCGGGGGTGGTGCGCTGAGGTGACGTCCAGCTCACGTCGCGCCGAGCCAGTGGCGCACGGCCGCCACCCAGAGGCCAGCAAGCGCCGCGCCGGCCACGACGTCGGTGGCGTAGTGAACACCAAGCAGGACCCGCGACGCGGCGACGGCGACGATGAGCAGTGCCGACGCTACGGCGAGCACGATCCGCCGCGTGCGCGAGCCGATCACGCTCGCGGCGACGACGGCGAGGCTCGCGTACACGGCACACGCCGTTGCCGTATGCCCCGACGGCCAGCTCGCGTCGTACACCCGCACCAGATGCGCGCCGGCGGGACGGCTGCGGTCGACGAGCGGCTTGATCGCGTCGGTCAGCGCGATCGCTCCGGCGATCGCCACCGCGAGGAACCGTGCCGGTCGGCGCCGGCCGCTCAGCCACAGGCCGGCGCCCGCGGCGATCGCGATCGGGATGACCAACCAGGCCGACCCGAGGAAGGTGACCACGCGGGCGATCGTGGCCGCCGACCCGCCGCTGAGCCGCAGCGCGTTGACGACGTCGGTGTCCCAGCGCCAGTGCGCGGCGGTCACGGCCGCGCCGATCGCCCATCCGCCGAGCAGCAGCGTGAGCCACACGATCGCCAGCGTGGCGACTGGCCGCGTTCGGACCGCGGTCATGCGTCAGGGCGCCCGTTGCTCGTGCGCCTCGCGGTCGGCCACGTCGGCGCGGGCCTGTTTCTTCCCGGGGTTGAGCAGACCCTTCGGATCGAACGCGCGCTTGATCGCCTCGTGCAGCGCGACGGCGCGCGGCCCCCACTGCCGCTCCAGCTGGCCGCCCTTGACGAGGCCGATGCCGTGCTCGCCCGACACCGAGCCGTGCAGGCCGATCGCGAGCTCGAACAGATCGTGAGCCGCGCGCTCGGCGCGTGCGAGTTGATCGGCGTCGTCGGGCGCGAGCATGAACGTCGAGTGCAGGTTGCCGTCCCCGGCGTGGCCCCAGCTGCACGCCGCCAAGCCGTGGCGCGCGCCGATCGCGAGCGTCTGCTCGATCGCCTCGGCAAGCCGATCGAGCGGGACGACGATGTCCTCGCTCACCTTGCCGCCCTCCTGGGCGGTGACGGCGATCGAGACGCCGTCGCGCCAGCGCCAGAGGTCGGTCGCGGCGCGCGCCGTGTCCGGGGCATGGACGTCGAGCGCGTCCTGTCCGAGTTCGACCATCAGCTCGTCGCGCAGCGCACTCGCCTGCTCGAGGGAACCGTCGGCCTCGGCGATGACGAGGAACGCCGCGTCATCGTCGATCGCCGCGGGCAACGCACCCCGTGAGGCCCGCAGCGCGCCCGTGTCGAGGTACTCGAGCGCGGCCGGCAGCAGCCCGGCCGCGAGCACGCGGGCGATCGCCTGGCAGCCGTCGGCGATCGTCGCGTAGGAGGCGACGACGGGCAGCGTCGCCTCCGGCGCTGGCAGGAGCGTCAACCAGGCAGCCGTGATGATGCCGAGCGTGCCCTCCGAGCCGATGAGCAGTCGCTTAAGGTCGTACCCGGCGACGTCCTTGCGCACGGGCCCGCCGACGCTGATCACCTCGCCGGGCGCCACGACCGCCTCCAGCCCGGTGACCCATGCGCCCGTCGTGCCGTACTTGAACGCGTGCGGCCCACCGGCATTGGTCGCGATGTTGCCGCCGATGTGTGACTGCTCGGCCGCCCCGGGGTCGGGCGGGAAGAGGAGACCGTTCTCGCGTGCGAGGCGCTGGACGTCGCTGGTGTGGACGCCGGCCTCGACGTGCATGCGCCACAACTGCGGATCGAAGGCGCGCACGGCGTTGAGGCGCTCGAGGCTGACGACGACTGCTCCGTCGAGCGGCACCGCCCCACCCGCGAATCCCGATCCGCCGCCCCGGGCCACGAGCGGCACGTCGTGCCCGTAGCACCACGCGACGACCTCGGCGACCTGCCGCGCGGCCGTCGGCAGCGCGATCGCGCCGGCCCGACCGCGCAGGCCGCGGGACTCCGTTGCGTCGGTGGCATAGCCGCGCGTTGAACCGGGCAGGACGCCGTCGGGCCCGAGCAGCGCCGCCAGCTCGGCCTCGAGCGCCGATCTGGGTGCGGACGGGGCCATCGGCCAACGGTACGGCAATCGGGCGTCCCCGCCGGGCTAGGCGCCGCGCTCGGCGCGGCGTACCGCGGCGCCCATCGCCTCACTGCCGATCATCGTGTTGAACGCGGCGACCAGGGAGCGCACGAGCGTCAGGCCGGCCCGCGCCTCACCGTCCCCGACACCCACGCGCGTCTCGCTCAGGAGTGCGGCGCCGCCGCCGTCGCGTGACTCGACCCAGTTCGCGAACACCACCCGAGCCGTTCCCGGGGCCGACCACGTCCGGAACTCGTCCGGGTCGGACAGCACGGGATAGTCGCGGCGCAACGTCCAGATGCGCCCGACGAGTCCCGAGATGAGCAGGCCATCGTCCTCGTGCAGGACGGAGAACGGGGGGCTGCGGAACAGCTCGTCGTAGGCGGTCGACGCGGGTACGCCCGGGATGCGCCAGCGCACGACTCGCCCGAGGACGCGCGTGTCGGAGAGGCGCACGGTGCGCGCGGCCGCCCACAGCTCGGAGGGTCTGGTCGCCGCGGCGCGCTCGTGCGCCACGCGCAGCGCCGGGTCGGCGAGCCAGTGATCGAGGTTCGGTCTCACAGGCGGACGGCCAGCAGGCCGGCCGCCAGGAGTACGAGCGCGAGCCAGGACGCCGAGAGCGCGCCTTCGAGCGGCGCGGCGAGCCGGGCCCGGGTGAGCTCGATGACGCTGCCGTCCGTGAGGTGCTGCTCGCCGCTGACCGTCGCCGTTCGCCGTCGCAGCTCGCGAGCCGGCATGCTCAAGCGGCGCTGCGTCACGCTCAGCAGGCAGCAGCCGGCGGCGACGAGCAGGCCGGCTGGTCGGATCGTGAGCGCATTGACGAAGTAGCCCGTGAAGGCGGGGAAGCCGCCCCAGGCGACCGCGAACCACGTGTCGGTGTGAAAGCGACCGCCGGCCAGCTCGAGGTTGTAGGCCGGCACGAGCAGCGCGCCGGCGACCACGAGCGGCGCAAGCAGCGGAGAGACGAGCACGATGCCGGCGATGCCGATGGCCACCGCCCCGGCGAGGGCCGCGACGGCCAGGACGATCAACGTCCGGCGCTTCACCTGCGTCTTCAGCGGGCGGCCGTTGAGCTCGTCGAGCGCGTGCGCGCTCACACCGACGGCGAGGAAGAACGCGGCAAGCGCGGCCACGAGGCGGTCGGCGTGGAGCGTCGGTGCTGCGGCCGCGCCGAGCACGACGTAGCTGAGGTGCCACGCCGTGTAGGGCGGGTGCAGGAGCGTGACGAGATCACGCGCGCCGCCCGGCCGCAGGGCGTAGAACGCCGACCGATCGAGCTCACGGCGCGCCGACGCCACTCCTCACACCCCACATCACGAGCCCGGCGCCGAAGCTCAGGCTCAGCTCACGCACCGCGTCGATGCCGGCGGTGCCCCACAGGGCGGGGAGGTCGGCCTCACGCGCATGGAACTGCTCGATGCTCGGTCCGAGGAAGCGGCCCACCTCGAACCACGCCGTCGAGTCGAGTCGCCCAAGGAGCGGCAGCCCGACTCGGGTGTACGCTCGCCACATCGCACGCAGCGACGCGATCGACGGGACGCCGAACTCGACCATCCCGATGCGACCGCCGGGCCGCACGACGCGAGCGAGCTCGCGCATCGTCGCCTCCGGGTCGTCGACGTAGCGCAGCAGGTAGGTGAACGTGAGCGCGTCGAACTCGGCGTCGTCGAACGGCAATCGCTCGGCCTCGGCGCGCACGAAGCTCACCCGGCCGGCGAGCTGCGGCAACTGATCGAGCCGCGACGTCGCCCCAGCGAGCATGGCCTCGCTCTGATCAAGACCGACGACGTTGCATCCGCCGCGCTCGGCCAGCTCGAACGCGACGAGCCCGGTCCCCGTCGCAACATCGAGGATACGCTGCCCGGGGCGCGGGTCGACGGCCGCCACGAGCGCACGCCGCCACCGCGGATCCTGGCCGAAGCTCAGCAGCGCGCCGAATCGGTCGTAGCGGCGCGGCAGCCCGGCGAAGAGCTCGAGCGCGTGGAGCTTGCGGGCGGAGGGCTGGCTGTTCGCAGACGCTGCCACCGACTGCCAAGCGTACGCGCTTGCCGCCCGCGCGTCGTCGCTGCGCGCCGATCAGCCCGCCAGCCAGATCGCCCCGTCGCGCAGCTCGACGGGATGCGTCTTGAGCGCTCGCGCGCCGAGCGTGCTCTTGACCACGCCGGCCAGCGGCTTGAACGGGCCCTGCGGGCCGCGCGTCATCGCACCGCTGCGCACGTCATAGCGGGCCGCGTGCCACGGACATTCGAGGCACCCGTCGTCGGCGACGTGGCCTTCCCCGAGCGACGCGAACAGGTGGCGGCAGCGGTTGGACACCGCAAACGGCGTTTCGCCGCTCAGTCCGACGGCCAGCGTGCCGAGTGGGGTCTCCACGACGGCGACCTGCCGCTCGTCGAGATCGGCGATGTCGACGAGATGGGTGGGGGTGGATGCCGGCTCAGCCATGCGGCTCCTCGCGTCGGGTGGGCGGGACGATACGCGAAGACGGATGGATAGGGCGGGCGCGTGCGTAGCCCCTGTCCTCGCCGGGCGCAGACAGCAAACGGTTATCCTCGTCCGGCCCCGGGGCCGACCGCATCGGCCGGGCGCGGCGCGTGTTCCTTATGGATGCCGCTGCAGGTGCCGGTTCACATACAAAGGAGCAGTCCGTGCGCAGAGCCGTCATTGGGGTTGGAGCTGTTGGTGTCATCGCCGCGCTCGCGGCGCCCGCGTCCGCGCTGGCCGCCGCGCAGATCACGGCCACGCCATCGTTGTCGGGCAAGCTCGGCGGCGCCGGCCAGCTCACCGTCAAGGCGCAGGCGACCGACTCGCTCGGCGGGATCCCTGCACCGTTGACCCAGCTCGTAATCGACATCCCGCCCGGACCGACCTACAACTTCGCGACCACGCCGCTGTGCTCCGACGCGGTGATCAGCGCCGCGAACGGGAGCACGCCACCCTCGTGCCCCGCCGGATCGAAGATCGGCTCCGGCACGGCCACGGCCGAGGCCGAGCTCGGAACGACCACGCTGGTGGAGCCGACGGTGATCGATATCTATCTCACGAGCCGCAGCCCCGTCGTCGCGGAGGTCTGGGCGAACGGCACCACGCCGATCGAGGAGACGCTGGCGTTCCCGGGGACCTTCACGCGGGCCGCCGCACCGTTCGCCGAGAAGATCACCGTCAACATCCCGCCGATCAAGACGGTTCCCGGCGGACCGGACGCCTCCATCACCGCGCTGAGCTTCACGCTCGGCGGTTCGCACACCGTCACCACGACCAAGACCGTCAAGCGGGGTCGCAAGAAGGTCAAGGTGAAGGTCAAGACCACCGTCGGGCTGTTCAACCTGCCGAAGTCCTGCCCCGGCGGCGTTCTGGCGTACGCCGCGAACGCGACGTTCGCGGACGGCAGCAACCCGAGCCTGACCGGCAAGGTGGCCTGCCCGTAGCAGTACGCGGCGAGCTCGGCCCGATGCTGCTCGAGCCGTGCGTCGGCAGGATCGTACCGCTCGTCGGGCGCCGCGTTTACAGTCATGGCATGCCCCGCTACGCCGCCGACGTGCTGATCGCGCGCACCGACGAGGTGATCGCGGCCGCCGGCGGCCACGTCGCGCGCGACGCGCGATAGGGGTCCGTCGTTGGCCAACTGGGATGATGTGGCTCGGCTCGCCCTCGCGCTACCGGAGACGAGCGAACGAACGTCGCGCGGTCTGCGCGCCTGGCGCGTGAGGGACAAGGGCTTCGTGTGGGAGCGGCCGCTTCGGCGTTCCGACCTCGAGGCCCTGGGCGACGCTGCGCCCGACGGACCGATTCTCGGGGCCCGTGTGGAGCACGTCGTCGCCAAGGACGCGCTCCTGGCCGACGACCCCGGGGTCTTCTTCACGACGCCACACTTCGACGGCTACCCCGCGATCCTCGTGCGCCTGGGGCGCATCACGCGCGAGGATCTCGCAGAGGTCGTCGTTGAGGCCTGGCTCGCCCGAGCGCCACCCCGCCTGGCCGAGGCGTACTTGAGGGAGGCGCAGCCGCGACGACCGTGAACACGCCCCTCACCGAAACCGGGCGAGCCATGGCTCGCCCGGTCGTCCGGTCATAGATCACCGCTGCACTGCATGTCCCAGGACGTGTCTTGCCTGGGCGGCTGACACTCCCCGTCGCCGGACTGGCCAGCGAGCAGGCTCGCTGCGTGGCTCGGCTGAGCGCTCAGCGCTCTGACGGAGTGGGCGATCCGCCGGATCACGGAGAGTAGACGATGTGCGACCGAGTCCGGGCGCTTTCCTGCCCTCGCGGCGAGCACGAGGCCGAAGTCGCGCAGCGCGACGGGGGTCGCGACTCAAGCCGCCCGCGATAGCGCGTCGGAATCCGGCGGGGCCGGCGTGAAGCCGAGCACGTCGGCGAGGGGGAGAGGCTTGGAGTACACGTAGCCCTGAACCAGACCGACGCCGAGCTCGGCAAAGCGGTTCAGCTGCGTCGGCGTCTCGATCCCCTCGACCACCGTCTCGAGGCCGAGCGCGGCGGCCATCGCGATGATCGCGTGGATGACGGCGAGGGTGTCCCGGCGAGGCTCGTCGCCCAGCTCCAGCACGAAGGATCGGTCGATCTTCAGCGTGTCGATGGGAAGCACGCGCAGATAGTGCAGTGACGAGTAGCCCGTGCCGAAGTCGTCGAGAGCGATCCTCACTCCGCGGTCGCGGATACGGTGAAGCTGCGCCTGGGCCTCGGACCCTTCGCCGATAAAGACCGACTCGGTGACCTCGATGGCCAGGCGCTCGTGGAGGAGGCCCGCGTCGTGAAGCGCTGAGTCGAGGATCCGCTCGAGGTCGCCGCTCTTGAGCTGCCTCGCCGACACGTTCACAGCGATCGTCGTATCGCGTGGCAACGCCACGGCGTCCTCGCAGGCGCGCCGCAGTACCCACTCGCCGATTTCGCAGATCAGGCCGCTCTCCTCGGCAAGCGGAATGAACTCGTTCGGTTCGACCACGCCGCGCTGGGGATGACGCCAGCGCAGCAGCGCCTCGTAGCCGGTCACGCGCGCCGTGCGTGGATCGACCTGCGGTTGAAAGACGAGGAACAGCTCGTGGTTTCGCACCGCAGTACGGAGATCCTCGAGCAACGCGCGTCGCCGTTCGGTCGCCTCCTGCAACTCGGGGAAGAAGAAGGACATCGCGTCGCCGCCGACCCGCTTCGCCTCGTACAGCGCGAGGTCCGCGTGCGCGAGCAGCGCCTCGGCGTCCCTGCCGTGCTGCGGAGCGTGCGCCACGCCGGCGCTGAGGCGCGTCTCGAACGAGCGGCCATGGATACGCGCTGGCGCGCGAACGTCCGCGCGGGCGCGGGCGTAGAGGGTCTCCGCGTCGGCGTCGGAGAGCGCGGCGCGCCTGAGGAGGACGAACTCGTCGCCGCCGAGCCGTCCAATGAGATCCTCGGGGTCGGCGAGCGCCTGCAGCCGGCGCGCCACTTCGGAGAGGAGCTCGTCACCGGCTCCGTGGCCGAGCGTGTCATTGACGACCTTGAAGTCGTCGAGGTCGAAGAGCAAGAGGGTGCATGGGACGCTTGGAGAGCCGGAAAGCCACTGGTCCATGACCGTGAGGACGCGGTGGCGGTTCGCGAGGCCGGTGAGGCTGTCGAATTCGGCA
Organism: uncultured Solirubrobacterales bacterium; assembly: GCA_963819075.1. GTDB lineage: Bacteria > Actinomycetota > Thermoleophilia > Solirubrobacterales > Solirubrobacteraceae > CAVQBJ01. Next base: position 280,928 of record CAWFUP010000003.1, on the reverse strand, counting down.
AGGCGAATGAGCTCTTTCTCTGCCCGTACCTCCGCGGTGACATCCGCCCCGACGCCGCGCCATCCGCCGCTCGCCGCGGACGACGAGGTCGGTTTGCCGCTCAACTTCAGATGCCGACGCTCTCGGTCGATCATTACGTCGATGCCGACGCCGTGAAACGCGGTGCCGCGCGCCAGGATCGCCGCCATGCGGTCCGCGTCTTCAGCCGAAGCGAACGGGAGCGTGTCGGCGAGCGTACGGCCGGTGAGCGTCGACGTCGAGCATCCGAGGACCTCCGCGAAGCGATCGGACGTGCGCAGGAGGTGACCGTTGTCGTCGGTCTGCCACAACCAGTCACTCGCCCCCGACTCGAAGTCGCTCAGTAGCAGTTCGAGCGTCTCGCGCTGGCCCGCCGCATCGTCTTCGGAGCGCAGTCGGGAAAGGAACGTCGTGACGGACCCGAGGACGTAGCCGAGGATGAGCAGACAATCGACGTCGAGCAGGAGCGTGAGGGAGAGGTAGCGAGCGCCGAACCCGCCAATGAGGATCGCGGTGGCCGAGATCGCAAAGGTCACCAGCCACGTGGCGGCGGCGCGCGGGAAGTACGACAGAGACCAGCCGCAGTAGCCGATGAGCGCGCCCCCGACGGCGGCCAAGATCATGCGGCCGTTGCTGCCCGTAACGGCGAACATGCCGCCGAGCGCCGCCGCATCGATCACGCCAGAGATGCCCTGCGTGATGAGGTACGCCGCGATCGAAGGGGCGATCGCGTTAGACCCCGCCCGCACCGGGCGGGCCGCGAGCAGCCGAATCGCCGTGCACAGCACCGTCACGACGATCGCCGACACGATCAGGAGGTGGCTGAAATGGCCCCAGCAGACCGCCGCCGCGACAACGACGAGGCTGCAGCGGGCGAAGATCCAGACCGGCCAGCCGGCGATGATCGCCTCGAGCTGGCGCTGGCGAAAGCGCAGCGCCTGGTCGGGCGTGGCGTTCCAGTCGTGCCGCGCCCGGTCCATCGCGTCCAGAACGCGCCCGGCCAGGACACCTGAACTGCGCGCAGGCTCCACGAACTATGTTGTCGGCTGACGGGCGCTTCCTCGCGACTAGCAGGGAAGAACCGCGGTCATCCGTCCGCTCGAAGCCGAGGGCAACTCCCGCGTCGAGCGGCGATTGTCAAAGCTCCTCGCGCGCCCGGCGCGTATCCCAGACGCGCGTCTTCGAGTCGAGTCGACTCGTTGAGCGAAGCGCGACACGAAGAGATGCGGTGCTGGTAGACTCGCCCAAATAATGTGGTCTGGCAGTGCTACAGATTGCCCTCCACGCGAGGGGTTGCGCGGCACCGGGGTCTAACGGTGAGGGTCGCCGTCGTGTCGGCGGCGCGCGCAGCTGACGAGTTGGCGAGCTGGTGGCGCTCGGTGACCGCAACGGAACCGACCGCACGGGAATCCATGGTGGCGGCGCACCACGCGAGGTCCGGCGGGAGCGATGTTTGAGCGCTCCAGCTGAGTTCCAGTTGTCGTTCCGACCGTCCTGTTACTGGGTCACGGAGGAGGAAAGATGACGAATCGTCGTCGTAGCTTGACTGGCCTGTTCGGACTCGCCGTGGCGGGCGCGATCTTTGCCTCGATGTTGTTTGGGGCCGCGAGCGCGTCGGCAGAGCCCTGTTTCTTTTTCTTCAGGTTCTGTCCGCCGCAGACCACTACTACCACCACCAGCACCACGTCGGCATCGTCGAGCACGGTCACCTCGACGAGCACAACGTCCGTCACCGCGACACAGACGGCCACGTCGTCGCCGGTGTCGCCCGCCCCGACGTCATCGGGCCTTCCCAAGCTGACGCAGATTCCGGCTGGCAGCGGGAGGCACGGCTTCCCGTACAGCGCCGTCCCGCAGGCGCCGACGGTGCCGGGCGCGCCGTTCTACAACCTGAGCGCTTTGGGCTACGTCGAGAACGAGTACCTGATGTCGGGCGGGGCCACGGAGTACCGACAGAGCAGTCCCTGGGGGTCGGACGGCAACTGGGGCGTGTCGGTATCGCAGAGGGACGTGCCGTACACCACCAATCTGATCGTGCGCTATCCGACGGACCCGGCGAAGTTCAACGGGACGGTCGTGATCGAGTGGCTGAACGTCGTCACGGGCGGCGACCAGGATCCGATCTGGGCGTCGATCGCCAACGAGGCGCTCAACGATGGCTACGCGTACATCGGCGTGACGCCGCAGAACGTCGGCATGGGCGACCTCAAGACGTGGGATCCGGCGCGTTATGGATCCCTAGGTGACAGCAGCGACCTGCAGTCATACGACATCTATACGCAGGCCGCCGAGGTCGCACGGGCAGACACCGCCGGGCTGCTCGGCGGGTTGACGGTAAAGCGGGTGATCGGCGCGGGCGACTCGGAGTCGGCGTTCCGCGTGGACACGTACGTGAACGCGATTCAGCCGGTCACGCACGCGTTCGATGGCTTCCTGGCCGTCGGTCGCGCTGTCGACGCGGCGCCGCTGGGCGACGGGTTGATCGCCGCGAGCCCGTTCGGTGCCCGGATTCGCACGAATAACTCGGTGCCGATGATTCAGTTCAACACACAGGGCGACGTCGTGGATCTGGACGCGGCCGCTGCGAGGCAGCCCGACAACGCCAACCTGCGTACCTGGGAGCTGGCCGGCGCCTCACATATCGACGCACACGAGGCGGAGTACGAGCTCGAGACGATCAACCGTGACAGTCCGACCGTTCTGGCGCCGGCATGCGTGTACGGTACGCCGGTCGAGGGCACGGGGACTGCGCTGGACGGCATCAACCAGACCAACAACATGCCGCTGTTCGAGGTCGAGGATGCCGCGCTGGCGGACCTGCAGAACTGGCTCGTGAATGGCGTGCCGGCGCCGCATCAGCCGTCGTCGCTGTCCGCGACATCTCTGTTCGGTCTGTATTACATCCCCAGAACCAACCAGTACGGTATCGCCGGGGGCGGGATCCAGATGCCGGACGCTCAGGTCCCGAGCGAGGATTACTCGGTAGTCAACGTGTCGAGTGGGACGCTGAGCGGTCTCAACCCGTTCTCGATCCTGAGCGAGCTCGAGTCGTCCCTCACGACTCTGCAGACCGGCGGCATCACCAACGCCACGGTCCGCGCGCTCGGTCTGTGCCTGCTGTCCGGGTACTTCACCGACCTCGGCAACTCGACGCTGCGGTCGCTGTACCCGACGGTGTCGGCCTATGCAACGAGGTTCGCCGCCGCGGCGAACGCGGAGGTGGCGGCCGGATTCATGACCCCGGCCGACGCCGCTACGGCGATCGCCGCCGCGCAAGCCGGCCAAGGCCCGCTGCAGCAACCGCCGGAAATCGTCCCGTGACATAGGAGCCGGCTCGAACACACGGCTTGACATCGGCCACGGCGCGCGGTTCCCCCTCCGGGTTCCGCGCGCGGTGCGCCGACGGCTCTGGGACTCGAGGATGCCATTGCGATCATGCAGTTGTCATAACCGTCATTATCGAGCGTTGGAACGAAGGCGCCCAGGGGTGCCGCTCCGGCTGTCGCGCCCGGTTAGGGCTTCTAGTGATGCCCGACGACGAAGCCCGGCAACGCGCTGCGGGACTGGTGTCGCTTCTCGCGGACGGGGTTGGCCTACATCGAGCCCGGCTCACCGCGACAGAACGCCTACGTCGAGTCCTTCGGCTCCCGCGTCCGCGACGAGCTGCTGGGCGTCGAGCTGTTCTCGTGCCTGGCTGAAGCACAGGTCCTCGTCGAGGACTGTCGTCAGGACTACAACGGCGAGTCCTCGCGTTTGACGGAACGGCGACCCTATATCGACTGCGATCATGCGGATCTCCTACCAGACGCGCCTCGTCCTCCAAGCGTTGCTCGACGCGCCCGAGGAGGAGACCTACGGCTTCGAGCTCAGCCAGACGACTGGGCTAAAGGCCGGGACTCTCCGCCCGACCCCCACGGTCAATCGCCTCATGGCTGTCGTGGTTCTGAAGGGCCGGTGTTTGTCTCTCGGCCCGATCCGGCCGAGGTCGCCCGTGCGTTTGACGCGACGCGGCCTGCGGTCGAACAGGCTCTAACAGGCGAGTGGGTTCGATGTGGTGATCGGGTAGAGCTCTTGCGGATCGGCGTCCGGACACGGCCCGCCGGGATCGAGCGGGGCCTGGCGCAGCGTCAGCCGCAGTCCGGTCGCGATGCCACCGGTCGTCGTGACGTGCAGCTTGGCGTACAGGTTGACGATGGCCGGGCTGGTCAGCGACCGCAGCTGCCCGGGCACGACGGCGATCGCCGGGAGCCTGATGGTCACGCCGACCGCGTTCGCCGTGTGGCGCAGGCGAACGGTCAGGGTCTGCGGTGTGCGCCGGGCGGCATAAGACGCGCGGACACCACTGGTATTGATCGTGCTGCCCAACCGCAGGCTTCGCGCCGAGGCCGTGAACTGCAGTCCTCGGGGCAGGATCAACGTGAACGCCTTGATCGCGTCCGCCGGCGCGGAGTCGCCGGCGAGAAGCTCGAACGTCAGCCGGGGGCTCGGTCGGTAGGGCCCGCCGAGCGGCGGTGGCTGCAGACCGGTGAGCGCGGCGGCCGCGTCGTAGGGCGAGGCGCTGCTCGGCGCCGCGGGGTCGAACGTGACGAAGTTGCCGGCGGCGTCCACCAGAGTGCATTGAGTGGTCGATGGGCACGCCACGGCCGGCAGCGGGCCGTCGTTGGGATCGATGATGACGCGGCGGCCTTGTGGGCTGGCCGGGTTGAACGTGACCTCGCCGCCGTCGTTGTCGACCGCTGTGCACTGGGTCGCCGACGGACAGGCGGCCCAGTTCGCGCCTCCGCCGTCGATCGTCTGGCTGCGCGCACTGGCGGGCGCCCCCGGATCGAACGTGACCTCGGCCCCGGCGGTGAAGATGGTGGTGCATTGTGTGGCGGTCGGGCACGCGATCGGGCCGGTGAGGTCCTCATGTTGCGTCGCCGTCCGGTAGATGCGAGCGCTCGCGATGACCGTGGCCGTCTGGGGATTGATGGTCAACTCGTAGCCGCGGTTGTTGAGCAGGACGCACTCGATCGCGGACAGGCACGTCAGCTGCACGTAGGAGAAGCCCACCGGCTGCGTCGCGACGATGCGCAACGGTGCCGGCGACAGTGGGTCAAACGGGTACAGCCCGTTTTCTGCGTCGTTGGCGACACACTGGTCGGTCGAGGGGCAGGCGACGCGGACGACGGATGCCTCCAGCTGCGGGTTAGTGGCCAGGGACCACAGGTCGGTGATCGTCGGCGCCTGAGGTTGCGTCGGATCGAACGTGACGAGATCCCGTGCCGGCGACGGCACCGAGCACTGGCTGACCGACGGGCACGACAGGCTTGTCTCCCCGGGCGCATCGTCCGCCCCCCGCGCGACGACGCCGCCTGACACCGGGTCGAACGTGAGAACCCCGCCGTCGGCGTCAAGAGCGGTGCACTGGCTCAGCGAAGGACAGGCGACCGCGTCGAGCAGCCCGTAGCTGGCCGCGTCGATCGCCCCGGGCGTCGGGGGCGCCGCCGCAGCGCTCACCGCAAGTTGCCAGCACGCCAGCGCGAGCGCACAGGCAAGCACCATGGTCCATCGGAATGGCTTCACACGTCCCACAACGGCAACCGCACAGGGGAAGTTGAGCGATATAGATATAGCGCGATACAACGTCGGGTACAAAGGACACCCGCGCATCTAGGCCCGGTGCTCGGGTCCGTGTCACCAGGTAGGCAAAGTAGAGCGATCAGGCCATCGAGCGACCGCCGGCGCGTTCGATCGCCCGGTAGACCGTTGACCGCCCGACGCTGAACAGCTCTGCCAGTTCGGCAGGGTTCTTCTCGCCGGTCCGATGCAGCTCGACGAGGTGCGCCTCCTGGCGTGGGCTCAGCTTCGGCTTGCGGCCGCGGAGCTTGCCCGCGGCTCGCGCGACGGCGAGCCCCTCCCGGGTGCGCATCTTGATGAGATCGGACTCGAACTCGGCGACCATCGCGAGGACGTTGAAGAGGAGCCGCCCGACCGGGTCCGTCGGGTCGTGGACCGAGCCGCCGAGGTTGAGCTTGACTTGACGCGTCGTCAGCTCATCGACGATGTCGCGAGCGTCCCGGAGCGAGCGGGCGAGGCGGTCCAGCTTCGTGACGACCAGGGTGTCGCCAGTGCGGCTAGCGCTGGACACGGCGTGCCCCGATGTCGTCGGAGCCGTAAGACAGATCGGGCACATCATCGAGCGTTGGAACGGAGTGGCCGCCGGTCCCGGATCGACCCGGACCCGATTCGGAACCGATTCGGCATTGACGCTCTTGCGCCTCTGGTAGCATAATGACATGGCCGTCAAGGCGTCACGGGTGTCCGACGCGCTCGCGCGAGTGCGCGAGGCTGAACGCGAACTGCGGCTCGCCGAAGCTGCGGTCCTCACCATTGACGCGCAGTCACCGGCGGTGCGCGCATTTGCCGAGACTCTCCAAGAGGTCCTCGGCGACCGCGCGTTGAGCGTCTCCGACGCTCGCCGCGCCGCGTTGCAGGCCGCGGCTGCGAACGTGTGGGAAGACGCCGTTGGGCCGCTACTCGACACCAGTCAAGCGCGAGAGCTTCTCGGTGGGATCTCGCGTCAGCGCATCGACCAGCTCATCAAGGCCGGTCGTCTGATCACATTGATTCAGCGGGACGGGACTCGGCGGTTTCCGGCCTGGCAGTTCGACGACACCGGCCGCCCTCTGCCCGCACTCGTCGACGCGTTCTCAACGCTGGCGCGTTCTGATGTCCTCAGTGACTATTCCGCCGCCTCCTGGTGCACCAGCCCGCATCGTCAACTTGACGGGCTCACCGCCCGACAGTGGGTCGTTGAGGGCCACTCGTCTATACAACTCGAGCTCCTGGCTTCACGACACGCCGCTCGCCTAGCGCAGTGACGCAGATCCCCGACGAGAAGTTCCCAGCCTACGTCGTGAAGGCCAGCCGAGAGCTCTGGCGAATCCATCGCGTCGCTCGCGACCCGTGGTGGTTCTCTCACGACGGCTCCGGACGCTTTGACCCTGTCGGCGATCCCAGGATCGGAGCCTCCTATTGGGCCCTTCAGCCACTCGGCGCGTTCGTTGAGGTTTACACAGAGCTATACCTCGCGACCGAAGACATTGACGCCCGACAAATCACCAGGCTGAGGGTGCCGCACGATCTGCGCATCGCCGACCTGTGCTCCCGCAGGGCGCTGCGCTATGGCGTCACCGCCACCATCGGCGCCGACCCTGACTATGCACCGGGACAGCAGCTCGCCACGCAGCTGCTGGGCGCCGGCTTCGCAGGCGCCCGCTGGTGGGTGCGCCATGACCCCGCCCAAACCCTCCACGGCGTCGCTCTGTTCGGCCCGGTTGGGGCGACCACGCTACCGGGCTGGACCACGCCGGCTAGCGAGCCGATCGACGATGGGCTGCTCAGGCGTGCGGGACGCACCTTCGGCTACCGCGCCATCCCGCGCCCATAGCACCTCCCCGGGAGCACATCGAAGGTATGCCATCTTTGGGCGCACCTGCGTGGCGTAGCATCACGCCGGGATGGCACCCATCCGTGTCCGACCGGCTGCCGACATTCAGGACCAGGTGCTCGAGACGCTGCAGCGCCAGACGGAGCGTCTCAGCAGGCTTCTTCCGACTGCCGAGATTGAGCACGTTGGGGCCACCGCGGTTCCCGGCGCGCTGACCAAGGGCGACCTGGACATTCTCGTCCGGGTTCAGGCCGACGATTTCGCCCCGTCAATCGTCGTGCTCACGGACGAATACGCGATTCACCAACCGCAGAACTGGACCTCGACCTTGGCGAGCTTCATCGATCCAGCGGAGCTTCATCCGGAGGTTGGTGTCCAGTTGGTCGTTGCTGCCTCGGCCGACGATGCCCTCTTCGGGCCGTTCCGCGACGCGCTGATCGGAGATCCGGATCTGCTCCAGCAATACAACGCTCTCAAACGGCGACTCGACGGCGCCGACCACGCGACCTACACGGCCGTCAAGGGCGAATTCGTGGAACAGATCCTGCGAGAGATCCGCGCAACCAGCTGATGAGCCATGCCCGATCGCGACGCGGCGGCAGCAATCGCGAACGTCGGCGCTACTTCACCGCCTGCCCCCTGGCCCCGAGCGCGTACCAACGACCGCCAAACTGGCTGGCGCCGATATATCCGGTGTCCTTCGGAGCTGCCGGGTAGATGTACAACGGATGACCGGCGTAGGTGACCTGACGGCCGCCACCGGACAGCGAGATCGACTTCAGCAGCGACGCATGGACTCCGGGACCCGCTGTGGGCGTGCCCTGGACCTGCTCCGGGACCCAGGTCGACGCGCAGCCGCTGATGTTCGCGCACTTGTCGGTGTTCTTGGAGTCCTTGGTGAACTCGTAAAGGATCGAACCAGACGTGTTGACGAGGATCTTTCCGGCACTCGTGTTCTTGAGCATCACGGTGCTGAACAGCGACTGCCCCGCCGGCCTGGGCGCCGCGCGTGCGATGGCAGAGGCTCCCACCGATCCGGTAGCCAGGATAGCCCCGACGAACAGGACGGAGATGCGGTTGTTCACCAAGATCGCCTCCGAATCGGTTTGCGTTGGCCAGGACGGCCAGGCTCCAACGCGGCCATCGTCGCAGACGCTCGAGCCGGCCGTCAAGGCGTTGTTCGGCCCGACCGGTTGCAATCGCTCACTCGGTTTCCGAACCTCGGGCCCGCGCCCGCCGGACACTCGGAGGGCTTCCGGTTCGTTCTCGGACCGTGGCGCTGGCTGATTCTCGTCTACGTCTTCATCGAAGTGCAGGACCGGGTCGTCGTGGTCACGATCCAGGACGCCCGCTCATCTTCGGCGCCGATTGCGACTCGCCAGTAGCGCGGGCGATCGCCGGAGTCAGCCGCTGCTCGGCGAACCCGATCCGGCGTTGGCGATCGCCACCGTGTCGCCGGTGACCTACTGGCGGTCCTCGGTGATCAGCGCTCCGAACCGCTGGAGATAGAGTGGCGAGCCGCCTAGCAGTGGCCTGGGTGTGGGTGCTCATTGGTCCTCCTTCGCTGGTCGTTCGACGGCCGCCTTGTAGTTGGCCAGGGTCTTGCCCCAGAACCGCTCGAGGTCCGCCCGAAGCGCGGCGAGTCCGTCCGGGTCGACGCGATAGATGCGGCGCGTGCCGACGGGTTGATCCAGCACCAGTCCAGCGTCCTTGAGCACCCTGAGGTGCTGTGAGACCGCCGGGCGACTGATCGGGAGCTCGCTGGCGAGCTCACCAACCGCGCGCGGGCGATCCGCCAACAGCTCGAAGACCGCCTTCCTGCTCGGATCACCGAGCGCCGTCCACGCATCGGCTTGGTAAGTCGCCACGAACGGTAAGTCTATGCTGACGGTGACGCGGGTGTCAATCGCCGACAGCGCGCCGGGCCGTCAGCCCTCCCGGCTCGCGTGCGTCGGCTCGTCTTGGTCGAGTGTCGCCGTCCAACTCGCCAGCAGGTTGAGCGCCTGCTCTGACTTCGAGCCGACCTCGGCGGTATAGGCGAACATCGTCAGCCCGGTGTCGGCTGCGAGCTGCATCGCCTCGAAGCTCAGCTCGAGGTCGCCGACGACCGGGTGGTGCAGACGCTTGACGCCGGTGTCGTGGAACCGGACGTTGTGCGCCGCCCACTTCACCCGAAACGCCTCACTCTGGGTCGACAACTCCCCCACGAGATCTGAGAGCTGACGGTCGTACGGATCGCGACCGGCTTCGGACCGCAGAATCGCGACAACCTCGTTGGCGACGTGATCCCAGTCGGAGTAGAAGTCGGACGCGCGGGGATCGAGAAAGACGAACCTCGCGGTGTTCGCCGGTCGCCCTGGCGCGGCGTACACCGAATACAGGGCATAGCCGAGCCGGTTCCCGGCGAGGATGTCCAAGCGTCCGTTGCGTACGAAGGTCGGGGCGCCCGTCATCGCATCGAGAATGCTGCACGCCCGGGCGTATCCACTGCTTTGTTGGCCCGCGGCGCCGTATCGCACCGGTCGTCTGCGTTGCGCGCGCAAGGTCGAATAGATGCGAGCGCTCAGCCTCGTCGAGCTCGAGCGCGCGAGCCAATGCCTCGAGCACGCTCTCGGAGACGCCGCTCATGCTGCCGCGCTCGAGCCTTGTGTAGTAGTCGACGCTCACGCCGGCCAGCAGCGCAACCTCCTCACGACGAAGCCCGGGAACGCGGCGGTTGTCGCCATAGATCGGCAGGCCTACCTGGTCCGGCGTGATCCTCACCCGCCGCGAGGTCAGGAACTCGCGGATCTCGTTCCTGGTGTCCACGGTATGAGGGTAGTCCGCCGCGGCGCACCGATGGGAGGTCCTGTCGGTACCGGATCAACAGGGACTCTCACTCGGCGCCGCCCGGTGCTTTGGTGTGGGACGTGAGTGAGATCTATCTGAGGGAGGAGGCGTAGCCATGCGTGCTGCCGTGTTCAACGAGCCATGGTCGATCGGCGTTGCCGAGCGGCCCGACCCGGCGATAGCCGAGCCGACCGATGCTGTCGTCCGCGTCGTGCTGGCGTGCGTCTGTGGCTCGGACCTGTGGTACTACCGCGGCGAGAGCCCGTTTGAGCCGGGTCCGATCGGCCACGAGTTCATCGGGATCGTCGAGGACGTCGGCGCCGAGGTCCGCGGCGTTGGCAAGGGCGATCTCGTCATCTCGCCGTTCGCCTTCAGCGACGGCACATGCCCGCATTGCCGTCACGGGATCACGACGGCCTGTATCTCCGGCGGGTTCTATCCGGCGAACGGAGACGGCGGGCAGGGCGACGCCGTCCGGGTGCCGCTCGCCGACGGCACGCTCGTGGTTGTGCCTCGGTCCGGGCATTCGGACGAGATGCTGTTGTCGCTGCTCACCCTCTCGGACGTGATGGCGACCGGCCATCACGCGGCCGTCTGCGCGGAGGTGAAGCGCGGCGATACCGTCGCCGTCGTTGGGGACGGTGCGGTCGGCGTCTCCGGCGTGTTGGCCGCCAAGCGGCTGGGCGCCGAGCGGATCATCGCCCTCAGCCGCAAGCCCGTCCGGCAGGAGCTCGCGCGGACGTTTGGTGCCACCGACATCGTCGCCGAGCGCGGCCAGGCGGCGACCGAGGACGTTCTCGAGTTGACGGACGGAGTCGGCGTCGACGCGACGCTCGAGTGCGTCGGGACGGGCCAGTCGATGCAGACGGCCATCGGGGTCGCGCGACCGGGCTCGATGGCCGGCTATGTTGGCGTCCCCCACGGCGTCGATCTGCCGATCGACGAGCTCTTCTACCGCAACAAGGGTGTCCGCGGCGGCCCGGCCCCCGCGCGCGCCTACATCCCCGAACTGCTCGACGACGTGCTCGAGGGCCGCATCGCTCCGGGGCGCGTCCTCGACTACGAGAATGGGCGGCACGCGACCGTGGCCTGCAGCGATATGTGTGCGAGCAGCCGCCGTACTCGATGCTCGCCCGCGGGATCGAGGCCGACGTCCTCCTCACATGCTCCCACTATGGCATGGGCGTGATTTCGTGGAGCCCGCTGTCCGGTGGCTGGCTGTCCGGTCGCTGGCGCAAGGACGCCGACAACCCGACGCCGACCTCCGCGGCGCGCCAGCGCCTCGCCGACCGCTACGACCTCTCGATGCCCGCCAACCAGCGCAAGCTCGAAGCGGCGGAAGCGCTCGCCCAGCTCGCCGAGGAGGCAGGCCTGTCGCTCATCGAGATGGCGATCGCGTTCGTGATCAACCACCCGGCGGTAACGGCGGCGATCATCGGAGCGCGCACGATGGAGCAACTCGAGAGCCAGCTCCCCGCCGCCGATCTCGAGCTCTCCGCGGATCTGCTCGACCGCATCGACGTGATCGTCACCCCCGGCACCAACATCAATCCCGCCGACGGCGGCTGGGTCACCCCGGCACTGCAGCCGGCAGCGCGACGGCGCTAGCCCGCGGGAACCACTCCGCTCGCTGGCGGGTGAAGGTTGAGGTTGCGCTGGCGGTTGTATATCAGTTAGCCTGACACTCGCAACCGCGCCCCGACGAGGAGGAGGAGCACATGAACGCCGACGGTTCTGCGCAGCGACGGCTCGGCAGCTCAATCGCCGCCGCCATGGCTGTGCTCGCGCTCGGACTGCTTGCCGCGCCCGCTGCATCAATCGCGGACTCCTCGGGAACGTTCATCCACACCGACAAGGGGTGGGTGCTCGGCTCGGCCAGCGCGACGATGCGGACGTTCTTCGGAGTTCCGTTCGCACAGCCAGCGTCCGGCGCCTTGCGATTCCACGCGCCGGTGCCGCCGGCCGCCTGGGGCGTGCGCCTCGCCTTCCAGCACTCCTCGCCGTGCGCGCAAGAGATCCTGTCCACGAACGAGAACTGCCTCGGCCTCGACGTATACGCGCCGCCCGCCGCGGCCTCGCACAACCTCCCCGTGATGGTGTGGATCTACGGCGGCGCCTATGTGCTCGGCGGGAACAGCATGTACAACCCGGCCCCGATCGTCGCCACCGGAAAGGCGATCGTCGTCGAACTCAACTACCGACTCGGTCCGTTCGGCTTCCTCGCGCTGCCCGGGCTGGACAACGAGAGCCCTGCCCACACCTCCGGCGACTATGCGCTGATGGACCAGCAGGCCGGGCTTCGTTGGGTCCAGCGCAACATCGGCGCCTTCGGCGGGAACCCCGACAACGTGACCGTCTTCGGAGAGTCCGCCGGGGGCAACAGCGTTTGTCAGCAGCTCGCCTCGCCGCTGGCGGCTGGCTTGTTCGAGCGGGCGATCAGCGAGAGCGGCTCGTGCGCAGGCGAGGGGCTTCAGCCGGTGAGCAAGGCGACGATGGTTCAGCGCAGCGAGGCGTTCGCGACGCGCGTCGGGTGTCCGGACCCGGCGACGATGGTCGCCTGCCTGCGGGCGTTGCCGGCCTCGAAGCTGCTGAGCGACCCCTCGACGCAGCTGAACGGCCTCGGGGCGACGTGGGTCCCCGACGTCGACGGCTACGTCGAGCCGCACACGCTCCAGGACGCGTGGAGTAGCGGGGCCTACGATCACGTACCGATGCTCGTCGGCAGCAACCTGAACGAGGGACGGCTCTTCGTCTTCCTGTTCGATGAGCTGCCCCACCTGAGCGCGCTCACGCCGGCCGAATACGACGCGTACGCCCAGCAGACGTTCGGTTCGAACGCGAGCAGCGTCCTCGCCCAGTATCCGGTTTCCGCGTACGGTGCCGCCGATCTGGCGAAGGGGGCACTGGTGACCGACGGCTACTTCGCCTGTCCAGCGGAGTACGTCGCCAGCCACGCGACCGCGACCGGAGGTCAAGTGTGGAGATACGAGTTCGAAGACCCCAATCCCCCGTTCTCGAACGTGGATCCCTTCATGCCGCTCGGCGACATGCACTTCTCTGAGGTCCCCTACCTATTCGACGTGGGCACCCTCACCTCCAGCCAGAGCGCTCTCTCCTCGCAGATGGTGAGCGCCTGGACCAATTTCGCGAGCACCGGACAGCCAGGAGCGATCGGCGACACGGCTTGGCCGCAGTGGTCGAACGCCTCGCCCCAGACGATGGTCCTCACGAGCCTTGGCAGTCACGTCATCACGAATTTCGCCAGCGAGCACCAATGCGGCTTCTGGGCAGGGATCACGGGCAACTGAGGCCTCGCGCGTTATGACTTGCCAGTGAGCGCGACAGCCCACTAGGCTCTCACCGCGACTCCGAGCAGCGGCATCGAGCCGCGGGGAGAGCGGGGATGCGAGGGCTGAGACCGAGGTCCGTGAACACGAGCGCCGCGCGACGACGAGGTCGCCTCCTTCTCGGCGCGATCTCCGCACTGGCGGCCGCGCTTCTCATGGCCTGTGGGCTTGCGACGTCGAGCGCCAGTGCGCAGGAGATCCCGGTCGGCAACATCAGGACGGCGCTCCTGGCCCTGCTGTTCGACCCAAGCTCAGTGGCTGGAGCGAACGATTGGAATTGCCAGCCGAGCGCGGCGCACCCATTCCCAGTCATTCTCGTGCACGAGACGGCCTTCGATATGGGATTCGATTGGCCCGAGCTGTCGCCGATGCTCGCCAACGCCGGCTACTGCGTGTTTGCCCTCAACTACGGCCAGACGGCCAGCTCCGTCAACGACACCTTTGATGGCCTCGGTCCCATCCCGGAGTCGGCTCGCGAGCTGGCTGGCTTCGTGCAGCAAGTGCTCACGGCGACGCACGCAACCCAGGTCGACATTGTGGGCCACTCACAGGGCGGCATGATGCCCAACTACTACATCAAGGACCTCGGTGGGGCGCCATTCGTGCACATGCTCGTCGGTCTGGCCCCCAGCAATCACGGGACGACCTTCGATGGCGTCTTCACGGCCCTGGCCAAGCTCAGCCTGCTCAGCAAGACCAACGTGATCTTCAGGGCGCTCTTCGCTCCGTCGTTCGTCGAGCAGGAGGTCGGGTCGCGTTTCGAGACGCGTCTGTTCGCCGACGGCGACACCGTGCCCGGGCCGATGTACGTGGTGATCGAGACGACCCACGACGAGGTGGTGACCCCGTTCACGAACGCGTTCCTGACCGGCCCCAACGTCCAGAACATCCTCATCCAATCGCAGTGTCCGTCGGACCCGACCGGACACGTCGCGATCAACTTCGACGGTCCGGCCCTCCAGGACGTCATGAACGCGCTCGGTCCAGACGACCCGTCGTTCCAACCCCAGTGCACGGGGTACGGCTTCCGCTTGTAGCCGCCTCCTCCGCTCCCCCCCCGGCCTCGGGTGCATTCGCTGGTCTGAGCGACCGCTGCTCGCACGCTCGGGATTGCGCCCTGGGCGGGATTTCGGTCGTCGTTGACGAACAACGATCCCAGCGCCCGCTCAGCAGACCGACCGCGCTCCAGCCAACTTGCCCGAAAGGCGGCCACAGGACGATGAGCACCACAGAGACGCCTCACGTCGTCGCGCAGCGCCTCGCGGTGCGAAGCAAGCGAGGCCCGGTCAAGGTCGTGGACCACCGGGGCAGCAATCTGAACGCGCGCATCGGGCTCAAGATCACACTCGTGGTCGGCACGATGTGGTGCGCGTACCTCTTCACACTGCTGGCGCTGGTCAGCGCGCCCTCGGCATTCAAGACCGGCAACTCCATCATCATCATCGCCTGGATTGCGCAGACCTTCCTGCAGCTGGTGCTCCTGCCGATCATCATCGTCGGTCAGAACGTCCAGGCCAAAGCGGCCGACGAGAGGTCGGTGCAGACATTCCGCGACACCGAGGCGATCCTGCACGCGCTCGACCTCACCACCGAAGGGGGCCTGACAGAGGTCCTCAGGGCCGTCGACGCGATTCCGGGACGCACCAGCGAGGCGATTGCGGCCGGGAAGTGAGCGGCGGCGAAACGATAAGCCCGCAGCGCCCCGGGCGGGGCAACGTGTCATTCTCGTCGCCGGATGATCGACGATGGCCAGGCGCCCAGCGATCCGCTCGCGCTGACGGTGGGATGCGAGTTCGAACTCCACGCCGACCAGCCCGTCGTGGCCATCGTGCAGGTCGCTCCTCGGCCACAGCCGCTCGTGCGCATGGGGCGCGAGCGCTGGGATAGCGTCACCGATCACTACTGCTACATCGATCTCTACGGGAACCGCTGCGAGCGCTTCACGATCGACGCTGGCAGCGCTCGCGTCGCCTACACCGCGGACCTGCTGCTGAGCTCGCCGGCGGACGTCATCGATGCGCAGGCGCCGGAGACGCCGGTGGCATCCCTGCCTGATGAGGTTCTCGGCTTCGTGATGCCGAGCCGCTTTTGCCTTCCGGACGAGCTCGGCAATGAGGCCTGGACGCGCTTCGGACACCTCGCGCCGGGCTGGGGCCGAGTGCAGGCGATCGTGGACTTCGTTCACGGTCACCTCGACTACGTTCCCGGCGCGTCGAACCCGTGGACGACGGCCGTCGACGCCTACCGATCCGGGCAGGGCGTCTGTCGGGACTACGCCCACCTCGCGATCACGTTCTGCCGCGCGCTGAACATCCCTGCGCGCTACGTGTTCGGCTACATCCCCGACGTCGGGGTTCCCGCCATCGAAGAGCCGATGGACTTTGCGGCCTGGTTCGAGGCCTACCTCGGCGGCCGGTGGCACACCTTCGACGCACGCAACAACACCCCCCGGGTGGGGCGCGTCGTGGTCGGCCGGGGGCGCGACGCGATCGACGTCGCGCTGATCACATCGTTTGGTCCGCTGACGCTCGCGGGCTTTTGGGTGCACGCCGACGCGACCGCCGCTCAGCGCCCGGATTCCGCGGAGCGCTGAGCGAGGGCCATTGCCGGCTACTTCATCGGGACCGTCACGTCGCCGCGTTCGTTCAGGAGCTGCTCCCAGGTGTCAAAGCTCATGCAGAAGCGACCGCCGAGGCCCCAGCTCGTGCCCCAGCTGTTCCACAGCCACACGAGTCGATTGTCGGCGTCGATGCCGTCGGCGACGACCTCGTGGCCACCGCGCACGGTGGCGCCGCTGGCGATCGCGACGAGGCCCGATGCCGGGTCCGGCGTGTCAAAGCTCGTGTACCAGTTGATGCCGGTGATGACCGGCCGCAGCACGAGCGCAGCGAGCGCCTGATCGATGCCGAAGGCATGCTTGTACGAGCTGATCATGCCGCGCTGCTTGGCCGCCTTGCAGACCATCAGGCCGCTTCCGCCCGGATCGTTGGGCGGGTACGGCTGGCCCTCGAGCTGCGTCTCGAGCTCATAGAGCGAAATCGCGTCCTGCTCGGTCAGCGCGACGCCGCCTGCGTAATCCGGAGCGGAGTCGAGCGCTCCGCAGAGCGCGTTGGCCGTGCAGGAGCCGATCTGGCCCTGGTTGAGGGGCAGGCCCGTCGCCGCGTGTGTGACGCTCGTGACCTGGAGGGCGACCTCGGCTGTGAAGTTCCGCGAGCGGGGGTCGTGTTCGACGTGGCGTCCGAGCCGCTTGCCCGTGACCGGGGTCTCGGGAATCTGGATGGTGACGATGCCGTTGGTCGGCATGGAACCTCCTCAATGGATAGCGATGCATTGCCTATTCGGTAGAGGCCTCAGGTCTCGCGCAGATTCGTGCTCCAGCGCTCCTCGACGCGCGCGTCAATCCCCGATCCGCCGCGCGGCGACGGCCGCCTGACCGTAGGAGATTCCGCCGTCGCCGGCGGGCAGCCGCTGCGGGGTGAGCACACGCAATCCCGCGGCGACGATACCCGCGGCCGTCGTCTCGAGCAGGCGCCGGTTGGCGAACACGCCGCCGGAGAGCACGACGAGGTCGGTGTCGTGCGCGGACGCGGCGCGCGCGCAGGCGGCAACCGTGGTGCGCGCGAGCGCGTTGTGAAAGCGAGTGGCGACGCGCCCGAGCGGCTGCCCCGCGGCCACGTCGGCCCCCACGGCGACGATCGTCTCGGCCGGGTCGATCGACAGTCGGTCCCCGTCCACCGTCAGCGACATCGGATAGCGCCCCCGCTCGAGCGGATCGCAGCGCGCCTCGAGCTCGATCGCGGCCTGGCCCTCGTAGTTGATCTCCGCGCGCAGACCGCACAGCGCGGCCACCGCGTCGAACAGGCGCCCGGCGCTTGTCGTCAGTGGCGAGGCCACGCCGGTGCGGGCGAGCCGGACGACCCGTGACCAATGCTCGGGTCGCACGCGCCCGACGAGGCCGGCCGGCAACGGCGGCTCCGCCTCGCCGGTCGCCACCAGCCAGGCGCCGGCCATCCGCCAGGGCTGGCGGATCGCCCGCTCTCCGCCGGGGAGCCGCACGGCCCGCAACGAGCCGACGCGCCGGAACTCCGCCACGTCGCCGTACAGCAGCTCTCCGCCCCACACGGTCCCGTCCGGGCCATAGCCCGTGCCGTCGTAGATCGCCCCGATCGCCTTGCCCGACTCGCCGTGCTCGGCCAGGCACGCCGCGAGGTGAGCGTGATGGTGCTGCACGCCCACCAGCTCGATGCCCTCGCGCTCGAGCGCATACTTGGTCGAGAGGTACTCCGGGTGCAGGTCGTGGGCAACGACCTCGGGCTCGACCGCGAACAGCCGCTGGAAGTGCTCGATTCCGCTCACGAAAGACTGCAGCGTCTCGAGGTTGCGCAGGTCGCCGATGTGATGTCCCACCCACGCCCGCCTCCCCCTGGCCACGCAGAAGGTGTTCTTCAGCTCGGCTCCGCAGGCGAGCAGTGGCCGTCCGGTCCCCGCGCCGGGGAGCGGGATGCTCGCCGGTACGTAACCGCGCGAGCGCCGCAGGAACGTCGTCCGGTGGCCGCCGGGCAGCGCCACGACGCGCACGACCGAGTCGTCGGTGCGAGTCTCGATCGGGCGGTCGTGCAGCACGAACAGGTCGGCGATCTCCGCCAGCCGCGCGAGCGCCTCCTCGTCGCGGAAGCAGATCGGCTCGTCCGAGACGTTGCCGCTCGTCATCACGAGCGGCACCGGCGTGTCGCCGAGGAGTAGATGATGTAGGGCCGAGTACGGCAGCATCGCGCCGAGCTCCGGAGCGTCGAGCGCCACCGACGGCGCCACCGGCGACCCGTCGCGTCTCGGGGCGAGCACG
Organism: uncultured Solirubrobacterales bacterium; assembly: GCA_963819075.1. GTDB lineage: Bacteria > Actinomycetota > Thermoleophilia > Solirubrobacterales > Solirubrobacteraceae > CAVQBJ01. Next base: position 262,459 of record CAWFUP010000003.1, on the reverse strand, counting down.
ATCGGCCGCTCGGGCGAGGTCAGCGCGGCCCGCGCCGTGGCGTCGAGGATGACGAGCGACTCGGCCGCCGCCGCATCCGCCGCCATCAGCGCGAACGGCTTGTCCTCGCGATGCTTGCGCTCGCGCAGCCGCGCAACGACCGCCTCGTCGTCGGCGCGACAGGCCAGGTGGTAGCCGCCGATCCCCTTCAGTGCCAGAATCCACCCGTCGCACAGGGCACGCGCGGCGGCTTGCACGGCGTCTCGCGCGCCGTGCCACCCGACCGCCGCGCCGGTGACGTCGACGAGCGCGACCGTCGGGCCGCAGCGCGGGCAGGCGTTGGGCTGCGCGTGAAAGCGGCGGTCGGCCGGATCGTCGTACTCGGCGCGGCACTCGGGACACATCGCAAACCCGGCCATCGTCGTGAGCGGTCGGTCGTACGGGATGCCGGCGACGATCGTGAAGCGCGGGCCGCAGTTGGTGCAATTGAGGAAGGGGTAGCGAAAGCGCCGATCGTCGGGATCGACCAGCTCGCGGAGGCAGTCCGTGCACGTCGCCGTGTCGGGCGTGACCGATGCGTCGGCGCTACCACCCGCCGCGCTCTCCAGAATGGCGAAGCCGCGCTCCCCGGTCGGGGGCAGCGCCTCGCAGGCGACCGTTTCGAGCACGGCGAGCGGAGGCGCCTCGCGCGCCAGGCGTGCGAGGAGCGCCTCGACGGCCGCCGGGCTCCCCTCGGCCTCGAGCAGCACGCCACGCGCGTCGTTGAGCACGTGCCCGTCGAGCCCGAGCTCTCGCGCGAGCCGATAGACGTAGGGCCGGAAGCCGACGCCCTGCACGGTTCCCTGGACGCGCACTCGGGCGCGCCGGCGCCGACCGTCGCGTGCGGCGGTGGGGGCAGCCGTCGTGCTCACGGCGGGCCTCCGTCGCCGGGCGGCCGCTCGACGAGCTCGCGCAGCGCGTGATAGGCGCTCGCCTGCGCCTCCTGGATGCGCGGGATGTGCTGTGAGCGGGTGACCACGACGTGGTCGGCGAGCCGCTCGCGACTCGATGCGGCCGCCGTCGTAGCCCACCATCGCGATCGTGACCAGGCCCCGGCCCCGGGCCTCGGCGAGCGCCGCGATGATGTTCCCCGAGTTGCCCGAGGTGGAGAGCGCCAGCAGCGCGTCGCCGGCGCGGCCGTAGGCGATCACCTGCCGGGAGAAGATCGCCTCGGGGCCGATGTCGTTGGCGATCGCGGTGACGATGCCGGTGTCCTCGGTGAGGTCGATCGCCGGCCACGCCGTGCGCGATCCCGCCGTCGAGCGGAAGTCGGCGACGACGTCCATCGCATCGGTGGCCGAGCCGCCGTTGCCGAGCGCGAGCAGCGTCCCCCCGTTGTCGAGCGCCCGGCGCAGGGTGGCCGCGGCGGCCACGAGCGTCGGCCAGTTCTCGGTGAGCGTCTGGGTGCGCAGCTCGCCGATCTCCTCGGACTTCATGACGATCGAGCGGCGCACGTCCGCCACGACCTGCTCGAGGTCGTGCTCGGTCTCGGCGAGGAACGGGTACAGGAAGCTCGACGCGCCGGCGTCGTGGTCGCGAGGGCTGTCGCGCCCGGCGAGCAGCCCCCGGTGCTCGAAGAACACGTGCACGAGCTCCCAAAGGACGTGGTAGAGCGTCTCCACGAGCTCCTGGCGGATCTCGCGGTCGGCGGCCGGCGGCTCGAACTCCCACTCCGCGCCGGCGGCCGAGAAAGCGATCGTCAGGCAGCCGCGTCGCGGGCGAGCGCCATTGCCTCGGCGGCCTCCCCCCCGTCCTCGTCGGCACCGAAGGCGATCACGATGTCCTCGGGGCGCGTCAGCAGGTCGACCTGGGCGGGCGAGCGCGCCGCCCTCGGCCGTCACGGCGAGCGCCGGGAGCGCGCGCTTCCCGACGATCACCGGGTGCACGAACTCGACGGCGACGTGTCGCGCGTCAGACCGGGCGGCGGGCGAGCGGCCAAGCGCGACGAGCCGTCCGCCGCGGGCAAAGCGCTCGGCCATCAGGTGGCATACGCGGGCCAGGCGCTCGGCCTCGGTCCGGAAGAATCGCGCGTTCGCCTCGGCGCGCTCGTCGAGCGGCGCGGGAGCGCGTTCGTGTCCCACAGCCTGACAGCGCGGTGTCGCTCACGCGAGCGCCCGCCCGCGGTCGGCGATCGCCTGAAGCCACTCGCGCCAGGCCCCCACTCCCTCGCCGGTGCGAGCGCTGATGAGCATGTGCGCCACGCCCGGATGCACCTGGTCGAGGTAGTAGAGGAACCGGTCGAGGTCGAAGTCGAGGTGGGGCAGCAGGTCGATCTTGTTGATCGAGCACGAGCTCGCAGCGGCGAAACATGAGCGGGTACTTCATCGGCTTGTCCTCACCCTCGGCGACCGAACACACCATCACGCGCGCATCCTCGCCGACGTCGAACTCGGCGGGGCACACGAGGTTGCCGACGTTCTCGATCACGAGCAGGTCGATGTCGGCCAGCGGCACGGCTCCGAGCGCCGAGCGGACCATGTTCGCGTCCAGGTGGCACTCGCCGCCGAACCCCGAGTCGGTGTTCAGCTGCGTGACGGGGATGTGCAGGTGGGCGAGGCGGTCGGCGTCGAAGGAGCCCTGAACGTCTCCCTCGAGGACGCCGACGCGGACACCGTCGAGATTGGCGAGGCCGCGCTCGAGCAACGTCGTCTTGCCCGATCCAGGTGCGCTCATCAGGTTGACGACCGCGACGTCGTGGCGGTCGAAGTCCTCGCGGTTGGCACGCGCGATCGTGTTGTTGGCGTCGAGCGCGTCCTCGACGATCCTCACCTTGGTGCGATGCATGCGCCCTCCTCCTCGACTTCGATGTAGTCCACCTCGAGCTCCTCACCCGACAGTACGCTCACGTCGGCCGATGAGCACCGCGGGCAGCGAAACGTGGGATCGAGCATCTCCCACTCGTGAGCGCATGCGCGGCAGCGCATCCGTACCTCGATCTCGGCGAGCTCGAGGCGCGCGTGCTGGCAGGCAGTGTCGCGAGCCACGATCTCGAAGTAGAAGCGCAGCGATTCGGGGACGACCTGGCGCAGGCGCCCGACGCGCAGGCTGACGACGGTCACCTCACGCCCGTCGGCGTGCTTGATCGCGGTGTTCAGGACCGCGGTGGCCACCGACAGCTCATGCATCACGTCCGCTCCTTCCAGGGTCGTGCCTGCTCAACAGATGCGTGGCAGCGGGTCCCCCACGAGCTGATCCATCACCCGCCTGCCGCCGAACGCCGTCTGAACGATGACCATGCCTGGCGGTTCGTCCCGGACCTCGCCGATGGCCGCCGCGCCCTCGCTGCCTGGCACGGTCCGCAGCGCGGCGAGCGCCGCGTCGGCGGCGTCCGGTGTCACGAAGGCGACGAGACGCCCTTCGTTGGCCACGTACATCGGGTCGATCCCGAGCAGCTCGGCCGCCGCGGCGACGACCGGCGATACCGGCACGTCGGCCTCGCGGACCACGACGGCGACGGCGGAGGCCCGCGCCAGCTCGTTGAGCACCGAGGCGACACCGCCGCGGGTGGCGTCGCGCATGCAGTGCACCTCGTGACCGGCGGCCTCGAGGAGGGCATCGACCGCCGGCCACAACGAGCACGTGTCCGACTCGATGTCGGCGTCGAGCTCGAACTGGTTGCGCGCCAGCATGACCGCCGTGCCGTGCTCGCCGATGGGACCCGAGACGAGCACGCGGTCGCCGGACCGGATCGCGTCGGTGGCCACCCGAGAGCGGGGATCGACAGCGCCGATCCCGGTTGTGCACAGGTACATGCCGTCGGCGGCGCCGCGCTCGACGACCTTTGTGTCACCGCCGACGATGTCAACGCCCGCCTCGCGAGCGGCGGTCGCGATCGCCTCGACCTCGCCCCTGAGCACCTCGGCGTCGAGCCCCTCTTCGAGGATCATCGAGACCGTCAGCGCGACGGCCTTCGCGCCGGAGACGGCGAGATCGTTGACGGTGCCGTTGACGGCGAGCTCGCCGATCGAGCCGCCGGGAAAGCGCAGCGGTTTGACGACGAAGCTGTCGCTCGTGAGGGCCAGCCGCATGCCGCCGATCTCGACGGCGCCGGCGTCGGCGAGCGACGCGAGCGCACTGTGCCCGCCGCCGGCGAACGCCGGCACGAGGAGGCCCTCGATGAGTGTCTGCGTCGCCTTACCACCAGCCCCGTGGGCGAGCGTGATGTGCGCGTCGCGAAAGCGCGCGCGCTTGGAGCGGGCGGTCTCGATGATCGCGAGCACGCGCTGCTCGCGAGTGCTCGTGACCGAGTCGGGAGCGCTCACACCGCCTCGCGATCGCGCGCGTAGCGGCCAAAGTTGTAATAGGCGGCGCAGGCACCCTCCGGTGACACCATGCACGTCCCGATGGCGTGCTCGGGCGTGCAAGCGGTACCGAACACCTTGCACTCCCACGGCTTGATGACCCCCTTGAGCACCTCGCCGCATTGGCACGCCTTCGGATCGGCGACCCGCACGCCGGGAACGGCAAAGCGCACCTCGGCGTCGAAGTCGCGATAGGCGTCCGACAGGCGCAGCGCGCTCTGGGAGATGAAGCCGAGTCCGCGCCACTCGAAGTGGGGCCGCAGCTCGAACACCTCGGACATCACCTCGAGCGCGCGCAGGTTGCCCTCGTGCGGCACGACGCGCGTGTACTGGTTCTCCACCACGCAGCGCCCCTCCCCGAGCTGGCGCAGGATCATGAGGATCGACTGCAGGATGTCGAGCGGCTCGAAGCCGGAGATGACCACCGGGCGCCCGTAGTCGGCCGGAATGAACTGAAACGGCCGCGCGCCGACGACCGTGCACACGTGGCCGGGCCCGATGAACCCGTCCAGGCGCAGATCGGGCGACTCCAGCAGCGAGCGCAGCGGCGGCACGATCGTCACGTGGTTGCACAGGCAGGAGAAGTTCCCGATCCCCTCGGCCTTCGCCCGCTTGAGCGTGAGCGCCGTCGAGGGGGCGGTCGTCTCGAAGCCGATGGCGAAGAACACGACGTCGTGGTCGGGGTTCTCGCGGGCGATCCGCAGCGCGTCGAGCGGCGAATAGACGATCCGGATGTCCGCGCCGTGCGCCTTGGCGTCGAGGAACGTGTACTCAGAGCCCGGCACGCGCAGCATGTCGCCGAAGCAGGTGAAGATGACCTTCTCGCGGCGCGCGACCGCGATCCCGTCGTCCACCCGGCCCATCGGAATCACGCACACCGGGCAGCCGGGACCGTGCACGAGCTCGACGCTCTCGGGCAACAGGTCGTCGATCCCGTACTTGTAGATCGAGTGGGTGTGGCCGCCGCAGACCTCCATCACCTTGTAGCGGCGCCCGGGCGCGACGGCGGACAGGATCTCTCGCGCAACCGCCTGGCCGAGCTGTGCGTCGCGGAACTCGTCGACGAATCTCATGCCGCGGCCCCGAGATGGCTGATCGCGACACCGGCGTGCACGAGCAGATCGTCGCCGCAGGCGACCGGGTTCACGAGGTCGACGGCCACGTGATGCGTGTCGCCCTGCGGGTCGCGGCAGAGGGCCGTCTCGTCGGAGGCCTCGAGCACTCGCATCGTGATCCCCTCGTCGCCACAGGTGATGCAATGCTCACCGTCGGTCACTCGATCACGCTTGCCTTCAGCTCCTCGAGCTCCTGCTCGTACTCGGCGCCCATCTGCGCGAGCAGCCGCAGCGTGGCCAGCGCCTCCTCCTCGTCGACCCGCGACAACGCGAAGCCGACGTGGATGAGCACCCAGTCACCGGGCTGAGCGCCGCCGTCCTCGTCGGCGAGCAGGCTCACGTTGATGTTGCGGCGCACGCCCACGACGTCGACCCTGGCGATCTGGTTGGCGGCGTCGACGAGCTCCACTACCTGTCCAGGTATCGCCAAGCACATGAGCCTGTAGCGCTCCTCTCTTCGACGGTGGCGGACGCCCGCACCTCGAGCGGGCCCGCAAGGCTATCGGGCCAGCACGGGCGGTATGTCACCGCGGCGAACGCGCGCCTGAGCTCATGGTGTGCGCACGCCCGCGACGAGTCGCTCGAGCGCCTGAGCGCCAGCGCCGGCGACGTCCTCGAAGCGCAGCGCGTAGGCGCTCGGAGAGTGCTGGCGCAGCACTCGCGCTCGGCCGTGAACCTCCGATCCCGCCTCGCCGAGCGAGAGATCGAACTGCAGCAACTCGTCGACGCGTAGGGGTCGGCGGGTGATCACTCGGGTTCCGTCCAGCCCGAGGTCGAGCGTGCGGCCAGGGATGGGACCGCCATGCGGGCGGGACAGCGTGACTGCGAACTGCACCGTCGCGCGTCGCTGGCGGCGTCGTTCCGGCTTGTCGATGACGGGGGGACCCATCGGGGCTGGCTCCATCGCCCATTTGAGCACTCGGGGCCGTCGCGGCCATCCGGGTTCTCCCGTGTGTTCGCTTGGATGCGCCGCCAGGTCGGCAGCCGCGCTCCGCGAGCGGCCCGCCACCCGATAGCTTGCCGCTGCGGTGCGGCGGACGAGATCGAGCCCCAGCGAACGACCGCCAGGACGCCTGCGGACGCGAATCGCCGCGGTGTCGGCACGCTGGAGCGCGTTCCTGCACGCGATCGAGTCCAACGACGAGGACCAGGTCGAAGAGGCCGTCCTGCGGTTGAGCCAGACGCGCCGCTGGCTTGCGCCGCTCGCCTTCGTCGTGGGCGCGTTCGTGCTGCTGTTCCGTGGCGTCCGCATGCTCGTCTCCAACTGGCGCCTGTTGCTCATCGAGATGCTCCCCGCCGCCTGGATCTGGCTCGCGATGTACGACTTCAAGGCGCACGTCCTCCACGGCAAGAGCTTCCATGCGCTGGAGGGCCCGATCCTGATCCCGATCGTCCTGGCGATCATGGCCATCACGGCGGCGTGCTTCTTCCTGAATGCCGTCTTCGCGCAGGCGATCGCCCAGCCCGGGCCGCCGCACATCCGCGCCGGCTACGACCGGGCCCGTGGCGATCTCCTCCCCACCTTGACCATCGGCGCGATCATCGGCCTGCTGCTCGCGCTGTCGACCACCGTCTTCACCCGCTACGGGCGCCCCTGGTTCACGCTCTCGCTCAGCATCGTCATCGGCGTCATGATGGTCGCCTACGTGGCCGTGCCCGCGCGCCTGAGCGGGGCGAAGACGAAGGGCTCGCCGCGCGACAAGCTGGCGGCGACGGCGGTCAGCGGGGCGCTCAGCGTCACCGTCTGCACACCGCCCTACCTCCTCGGGCGACTCGGGATCCTCATGCTCGGCTCGTCGGTGCTGCGGTACCCCGGCGTCGTGCTCCTCGTCGTCGGCTTCAGCCTGCAGGCCGGGGCGAGCGGCGCGGTCCGCGCGATCAAGATGAGCGCCAGCCTGACGGCCGGGCGCTGACTCTCGATCGGCGCTCAGCCCGGGCTTGGCGCTGCGACGACGGGTGCGCCCGCAGCTTCGGTCTCGCTGCCGTTCGCGCCGGTCGGCGCTGCGGTCGGAGGCTTGGCCAGCACGGTAGTCACCACATAGGCGACGACAACCCCGACGATGATCAGCGGTTCGGCTCCCGGGCCCGCCTTGATGGTCAGCAGCGTGCCGATGACGACGGCCGCAAGCGGCAGCCTGAGGATCGCCACGGTCCCGGCGGCGATGCCCACGCCCACGCCCGGCGTGAGCGAGAACCCGGGCAGATGCGACGCCAGGATGCCGGCGGCGGCGCCAAGGAACATCGCCGGGAAGGTGGGGCCGCCCCGGAAGCTGCCGAGCGAGAGGCTGTAGGCAAGGCCCTTGAAGACGATCAGCAGCGCGAGCGCCGAGAGCGACCACGTCCCCGCGCCGGAGACCAGCCCGGGAAGCGCGCTCTGACCCGAGAACAGGACCTCGTTGAAGCCCTTGCCGCTGGCCTGTGAGAAGGCGATCGCCAGGCCCCCGACGATGAGCCCGATCACCGGCAAGAGCAACAACTGTCGCGACGTCACCACCCGCTCGGTCGCTCGTCCGCCTCGAACGATCACCGCCGCGACGACGGCGATGGCCGCCGCGAGCGCGATCGTCCAGCCGAACTCGGCGATATCCGGCCGCGCGAAATGGGGCACCGATAGCGGCCCAAGCGCGTAGGCGCTCGTGCTCAGTCCGGTGAGCGACCCCATGCCGATGGAGACGAGCGAGCCGATCCCGGCGGCGAGCAGGCCGGGCACGAGGATGAGCGGAAGCATCGGGCCGCCCAGCCCCGCTGCCTCGATGAGGATCACGGCGGCGATCAGCGGCGAGTTGAAGATGAACGACATCGCCGCGAAGCTTCCCGCTGCCGCGATCACCATGAGTGCCTGCGGCGGTACGTCGCGACGCGAGAGCCTGATCGCCGCGACGCCCAGGCCCGAGCCCAGGGCGATGAGCGGGGCCTCGGGGCCCAGCACGATTCCCACCCCGATCGTGGCGATGGCCGCGAGCAGGATGCCCGGCAGTTGGATCGGCAGCGTCGGGCCACCGCCGACCTTCAGGCCCTGCGCAGGGATGTGTCCGCCCTCGCCGGGGAGCCGGGTGATCGCCAGCGCAGCGATCACCCCGGCGATGGCCAGAAACGGCAGCGACCACCACTCCGGCGCCCCGTGGTGATAGCCGAGATCGCTCGGGAGGTGTACGTAGACACCCTGCTGGATCTGGTAGACGAGCTCGAGGAAGCACCACGTGGCCAGGGACACCGCGACACCCACGATCGCGGCCAGCGCCAGCAGCACCAGGAAGCGCCGACTGGCGACCAACGAACGGACCTGATCTGCCGATGGGGGCGCGTCAGCCATGCCGATGGGCTCCGATTCGCCTGGCAAGCCGCGTAGGCCGCGCCGCAATCATCGGGCTAGTTGCCCACCTTCGCCGGCGCGCCGCCCGCGCCCTCGGTGCTCGTCGTCGCCAAAGTGGCCTCCCTGGTCGCGTCGCGGCGCGCCCGCTCGGACGTCGCCGGCAGCAGTATCACTGCGACCTCCCGCGCGTCGCATCACCCGATCGGGATGACCTGCGGCCTGCCGCCGTGCGAACGCTAGTGTGTGGGCCGATGGCTCGGCGGCTGGCGATCACCTGGGGCTTCAACACCGTCGCCCTGTTCGTTGCGACGTGGCTCCTGTCCGGCCTCAGCTACGGCAACGACTGGTGGGCGTTGCTGTTGGCGGCGCTCGTGTTCACACTCGCCAACATCTTCCTGAAGCCGCTGCTGACGATCCTCTCGATCCCATTCATCGTCGTCACGCTCGGGATCTTCTACTTCCTCATCAACGTCTTCATGCTTTACCTGACGCACTGGATCGTCTCGTCGTTCACGATCGCGAGCTTCTGGTGGGCCGCACTCGCGGCGATCATCGTCAGCACGGTGAACGGCGTGCTCAATCTCTCGTTCGGACGGCCGGGCACCGAGCGCCGGCGCGTCGAGGTCCACGTGATCGACCAGCCGTAGCCGACGCGCCGCACCGTCATCCAGATTGGGTGATGACGGTCCAGACGGGCCGGTGCAGGCTTCGAGCCCAGCCCAGAGACAAAGGAGACGACAGCCATGGCAGCCGAGTCCGCGGAACGGCCGATCCTCGACCTGCTCGTCGGAATGACGGCGGGCTCGCTCGAGGCCTCGAGCCTGGACGACGAGACGCTGATGCTCGTTCGCATCGCCGCGCTCGTGGCGGTCGACGCCCCACCGGCGTCGTATCTGATGAACCTCGGGGCCGCCGGCGAGATGGGCGTCACGGAGGATCAGGTTCAGGGCGTCCTCGCCGGTATCGCCTCGATCGTCGGCACGACGCGGGTGGTCTCGGCCGTGGGCAAGCTCGTCAGGGCGATGGGGCTGAAGCTCGAGCTCGCCGAGCTCGGCGAGCTCGAGGAATAGTCGCCCCCGGCGACTCAGGCGCCCAGCGCCGGTCGCAGCGAAACCACGGCACGCGGTAGCGTCCCCGGGGCGTTGACGGCCATGCTCACTCGATCGATCGCGCGCCGGCCGCCGAGCTCAGACGGCGCGGGCGGACGAGGGCGCACCCGGGCTTGGCCGGCCCTGGCCCGGCGGGCGTTTCGGGACGGCCGCACGCGCACGATCACCTTCGCGTACCTCTTCGCGATCTACGCGTACATCCAGCCGGTCGGCTACCGGCACGCCTATCCGACCATCGCCGACCGCGTCGCGTTCGCCCACAGCTTCGCCAACAACGACGCGCTGCGGCTGTTCTACGGCTACCCGTACGACCCCGTGACGGTCAGCGGCTACAGCGCATGGCGGGTCGGCGGCACGCTCGCGATCGCGGCGGCGGCGTTCGGCGTGCTCGCCGCGGTGCGCGCGCTGCGAACAGAAGAGGACGCGGGACGCGCCGAGCTCGTGCTCGCCGGCGTGGTGTCCCGAGGCACCGCGTACGGCTCGGCGCTCCTAGCGATCGCCACCGGCGTCGTGATCCTGTGGACCGCCGAGTTCGCCGGGTACGTCGCCGGCGGCCTGCCGGCCCGCGGCTCGGCCTACCTCGCCCTGGCGACGACCTCGATCGTGCCGGTGTGCGTAGGGGTCGGCGCCGTCGTCAGCCAGCTCGCACCGTCGCGCCGCGCTGCGCTCCAGCTCGGCAGCGCGGTTGTCGCGCTGTTCTGGCTGCTGCGCGTCGTCGCCGACACGTCGAGCGGAGCAACCTGGCTGCGTTGGGCAACACCGCTCGGCTGGGCAGAGCTGCTGCGTCCATTCACCGGCGCGCGTCCTGCGGTCCTGCTGCTGCCGATGATGGCCACCGCGGTGCTGCTCACGGTGAGCGCGAGACTCTTCGCGCGTCGTGATATCGGCACCGGCCTGCTCCCGGCGCGCGACACCGCTGCGCCGCGACGGCGCCTGCTGTCCTCGCCGACCGCCCTGGCACTGCGCGCCGAGCTCGGCAGCTTCGCGGTCTGGGTCGGCAGCGTCGGCGCGTTCGCCGTCATCCTCGGCATGGTTTCGACGAGCGTCTCCTCGGCGGGGATCTCCGTGAGCCTCCAGCGCGAGATCGCCAAGCTCGGCTCGGGGTCGATCCTGACGCCGAGCGGCTACCTGGCCTTCGTATTCATCTTCTTCATCCTCGTCGTCAGCCTGTTCTGCTGCGCGCAGGTCGCCGCCGCCCGGCACGAGGAGGCCGATCAGCAGCTCGAAACACTGCTCGCCCTGCCCGTCAGCCGACGCCGCTGGCTCGCCGGGCGGCTCCTGCTCGCGGTCGCCGGGGCCGCGGCGATCGCCCTGCTGGCCGGGACCTTGAGCTGGGCCGGCGCCACGTCGCAGGGCGTCAGCATCTCCCTGGCCAAGATGCTCGAAGCCGGCGCCAACTGCCTGCCGGTCGCGCTCGTGTTCCTCGGCCTGGCGGCGCTTGGCTACGCCGTGGTGCCGCGCGCGAGCGCCGGCCTGGCCTACGGCCTCGTCATGGTCGGATTCCTATGGGACCTGACGGGCTCGCTGCTCGGTGTACCGAAGTGGCTCGTCGACCTGACGCCGTTCGCCCACGTCGGTCTCGTCCCCGTGCAGCCGTTCGATGCCGGGGCGGCGCTGGCGATGACCGCGATCGGCGTCGCCGCTGCCCTCGCGGCCATCGGCCTGTTCGAGCGCCGCGACCTCCTCGCCGCGTAAGCGGCGAGCCCGCCGTACCGAGCTCGGCGCGTGCCGGATCGGTGCTTGCCCGGGTCGACTGGACCAGTGGTTGGACCAGCTGTTAGGGTGTCACCTCGTGGCCCTGCGCTCCGTCGAGAACACCTCGCTGGCCGACAAGGTCTTCGAGCAGCTCACCTCCGAGATCGTCAGCGGGCGCTACCCGGCCGGCACGACGGTTCCGTCCGAGCGCACGCTCAGTGGGGTGTTCGCCGTTAATCGCCACGTCGTGCGCGAGGCGATCAAGCGCCTCGAGCAGGTCGGCCTCGTCCGCGTCGTCCAGGGTGGCGGCACGAAGGTTCTCGACTTCCGGCGCACCGCCGGCCTCGACCTGCTGGCCGTCGTCGCCGAGCACCCCGAGGCGGTCGAGGCGTTGCTGCCGCTCCTCGGCGCCGCGCTCGAGATGCGCGCGGGGATCGGCACCGACCTCGCCCGGCTGTGCGCGCAGCGCGCCGCTGACGACGTGCGCCGCGACCTCCCCGAGATCGCCGAGCAGCTCGCCGTGGCGACGCCCGGTCCGGAGCTGCTCGCGCTCGATCAGCGCTTCTGGCAGCGCATCCTCGATGGAGCCGGCAACCTCGCCTATCAGCTGGCTTTCAACAGCCTCATCCGTGCCGTTCACGCGGTCCCCGAGCTGAGCGTCCCCTGGCTGCAGGACGAGCTCGCACTTGGCGATCACCGGCGTCCAATCGCGGCCGCGATCGCGGCCGGCGACGCCGATGCCGCCGCCACGACGGCGCGCGCGGCACTCACGCCGGCGCGCGAGCTGGTGGCCGCGCTCACCAGTCCTTCGACGGCGGCGACGGCGTAGGGCCATGAGCAGCGATCGCGTCCCCGAGGCGTACCACGCGGCGATCACGTCCAAGCGCTCGGACCTCACGGCGCTCGGCGCGTGCTGGCGCGAGTTCGGGCGTCACTTCTCCCCGCGCGCGGTCGTCGTGGCGATCGTCGTCGTTCTCGCCGCCCGCATCTACGTCGGCCAGTGGTCGTGGCACGACGCCATCCCGCTCGTCGTCCTGCTCGCGGCGCAGCCCTTCGTGGAATGGGTGATCCACAAGTACCTCCTGCATCTGCCTCCGCTCACCGTGCTCGGCCGGCGCATCGAGCTGTACGGCTCCATCCAGCATCGAAACCATCACCGCTCGCCCTCCGATCTCGAGCGCGTACTGCTCAAGCCGGTCGAGGTCGTCAGCTTCACCGTGCAGATTGCGATCCTCGTGCCGCTCGTCACCTGGGCGGTCGTCGTGCTCGTTGGCGGCAGCCTGCTGCCGCTCGCGCTGACGGCGGTCACGTTGTCCTTCCTCGGCCTGTTGCGCTACGAGTGGTCGCACTTCCTGATCCATACCCCCTACGTGCCGAAGACGCGCTGGTATCGCGGGATATGGCGCAATCACCGTCTGCACCACTTCAAGCACGAGGGCTATTGGATGGGCGTGACGTCGAACCTCGGTGACCGTGTGCTCGGCACGAACCCCGATCAGCGCACCGTGCCGAAGTCACCGACCGCGCGCACGCTGGGCGTCGAGACCGACTAGGGCGTCGCCGTCACCAGGTGTCGACGAACCGCCGGGCGCCGGCGTCCGGCGCTGGCGCCCGCGTCGCGGCGGTGAGCGTCGCGGCGAGAAGCGCGCGCGTCTCCGCCGGATCGATCACGTCGTCGATCTCGAACAGCTGCGCGGCGTTGAGGGCCTTGGCATTCTCCTGCGCCGCGGCGGTCACATCCCGCACGCGCTGCTCGCGCTCGACCTCATCCTCGATCGCCTCGAGCTCCTTGCGCAGCCCGAGGCGCACCGCGCCCTCGAGCCCCATCGGCCCGAGGTGGGCGCTCGGCCAGGCCACGGTCAGCAGCGGCTCGCGCAGGCTGCCGGCGACCATCGCCTGCGCGCCGAGCCCGTACCCGCGCCGCAGCACGACGGCAAGGAAGGGAACGCGCAGCGCCGCTCCGGCGACGAGCATCCGCGACGTACGCCGCACGAGCGCCTCGGCCTCGGCCTTCGGTCCGACCATGAAACCGGGCGTGTCAACGAGTGACACGACCGGTAGTGCGAACGCATCGCACAGCTGCAGGAAGCGCGCGGCCTTGTCCGAGGCGTCGGCGGTGATCGCACCGGCCATGTGCATCGTGTTGTTCGCGAGCACGCCGATCGCGCGTCCCTCGATGCGAGCGAACGCGGTGACCATCTCCGGAGCGAAGCGCTCGCGCAGTACCGTCACCGATGCCTCGTCGGCGAGCGTGCGCAGGAGCGGCCTGACGTCATACGCTCGCCGCTCGCGCTCGGGCACGATGTCGCGCAGCCCGGCCTGATCGCCCGCCGGCGCCGGCGGGCGGATCGTCCCCTGGAAGTACCCGAGCAGCCGCTTGGTCACCGAGACGGCCTCCGCCTCGTCGCTCACCACGACGTCGACCACGCCGTTGGGCGCCTGCATCTCGATCGGCCCGACGTCGTCGGGTGCCACGTCACCGAGCCCTCCGCCGGCGATCATCGCCGGGCCGCCCATGCCGAGCGAAGCGTCCTCGGTGGCCACGATGAGGTCCGAGCAGCCGGCGATCACCGCGTTGCCGGCGAAGCAGCGGCCCTTGACGATCGCGATGCGGGGCACCTGACCGGAGAGCCGCGCCCACAGGGCGAAGGCGCGCACATCGAGCGCCGACACGACCGGGACGTCGGTGTCGCCCGGTCGGCCCCCTCCCCCCTCGGCGAAGAACACCGTCGGCAGCCGCATGCGTTCGATCAGCTCGAACAGCCGGTCCTTCTTCAGATGGCCACGATGTCCCTGTGTGCCCGCGAGGACCGTGTAGTCGTAGGACAGCACCGCGCAGGCCGCCCCGTCGCCGAAGAGATCCCCGTTGACCCGCGCCGTCCCGGCGACAAGCCCGTCGGCCGGGGTCTTGGCGATCAGTTCCTCGACGTCACGGCGCAGCCGCTGGGCCGCGATCGCGAAGCGGCCGTACTCGACGAATGAGCCCTCGTCCACGAGGTCGGCGATGTTCTCGCGCGCCGTCCGGCCACCGGCGGCGTGGCGCCGCTCCACGGCCTCGGGCCGCGCCGCGTCCTCGGACAGGGCGCGGCGCTCTCGCAGCGCCCGGAGATCCTCACGCTCGCTGACCACGTCGTCGCTCACGCGCGATAGCGTCGCACACGCGCACGCCGTCGCTGCGCCGGCTGCGTGTCGTTCGGCGTCCGTCGCTAGGCTGCCCGCCATGAGCGACACCGAGCCGGCCTACCACCTTGTCCTCGAGCCGGCCGAGGTCGGCGTGGCCGCGAGCGCGCTGCGCCTGCTCATCGCCGACGAGGCACACGAGCAGGACATCCGCCGGTTCGCTCGCGAGGTCCTGGCCGGTCTCGACGGTGCGCCTGACGCCAACGGCCGCCTGACGCTCGCACTGTCCCCGCCCCAGATGAAGATCATCCACAGCGCCGCAAAGCTGCTCCTCAACGATCTCCAGCGTGAGCAGGCCGATGAGCGCGCGGTGCTTCGCTCCATCCTGGACAAGCTGCCCGACGAGCACACGATGCGGGCGATCGAGATTCCGTAGGCGCGCCGGGGAACGCCGCGGGCGGCGGCACGAATCCGCCGAACGGCGGCGCATCGTGAGGTCTACCCTGGGCTGGTGCGCTGGCTCGTCGACGGCATGAACGTCATCGGCACGCGTCCCGACGGGTGGTGGCGCGATCGCGACCGCGCGATGGTGCGTCTCGTGGACGCACTCGAGCGCTGGGCCGTCAGCGAAGGCGAGGAGGTCACGGTCGTGTTCGAACGCCAGCCTTCCCCTCCGATCTCATCGACGGTGATCGAAGTGGCGCACGCGCCGCGTCCGCGGCGTGACGCGGCCGACGAGGAGATCGTCCGGCGGCTGCAGAGCGACGCCGAACCGGCGTCGATTCGCGTCGTTACGTCAGACCGCTGGCTCGCCGACCGCGCCCGCGCTGCCGGGGCCACTGTCCTGTCGTCGGACGCCTTCCGCGCGCAGATCGATCAGGGCCCCAGATGCTGACGACGACCACGATGACGCGGGCCTCGGGCGCCCTACAGCGGCTGGAGGGCGCGCTCGATCGCGGCGTGCACCTCGCCCACCGGCTGCTCGCCTATCGGCCGTACGTACCGCTCGGCCTGCTGCTCCTCTGCCTGGCCGCGGCGGCCTGCTTCGGCGCGAGCTCGGTCATGCAGCAGCGGGAGGCGCGGCGGGCACCGAAGGAGATGGCGATGCGCCTCGGTCTGCTCGGGCACCTTCTGCAGCGCCCGCTGTGGCTGCTCGGCAACCTCGCTGGCCTGGCCGGCTTCGCGCTGCAGTTCCTCGCGTTGCGCCGCGGGTCGCTTGCCCTCGTGCAGCCGCTGCTCGTCACCGGGCTCGTATTCGCTCTCGCCGGCGCGGCGGTGCTCGATCACCGGCGTCCGTCCCGGCGCGAGTTGCTGTGGATGGGGGCGACGATCGGCGGGCTGGCGCTGTTCGTGGCGGTGGCGCGGCCCGGCCCCGGGCTCGGGCGCGGATCGACCGCCGGCTGGATCGCGCTCGGCCTCGCGACGAGTGCGAGCGTTGCCGCCCTCATCGTCGCCGCCCGAAAGTGGCGCCGCTGGCGGGCCCTCAGCCTCGGATTCGCCGCCGGGCTGCTCGGCGGAGTGCTCGCCGCGCTCATCGAGCGCACCGCCCACCTGGTGAGCGGGGGGATCGTGCACACGGTGACCGCCTGGGCCCCGTACGCCCTGATCGCGTGCGGGGTGTTCACGGTCGTCCTGACGCAGAGCGCCTACCAGGCCGGGGACATCCGGCTGTCGCTCCCGGCGCTCACGGTCGCCGAGCCGATCACGGCCATCCTCATCGGGCAGCTGCTCTTCGGAGAGCAGATCTCCGTCGCCGGCGCGGCCGTCGTCGGCGAGGTGGCCGGACTGACCCTCATGACGTTGGGAGTGTTCGGCCTCGGTCAGGCGGCCGGCGCCGGGCCGCCCGGTCACGAACCTCGGGCCGACGCCGCGACGGTACCGCCGCGCGCCTCGACCCCGGCGGCGCGCTAGGTTTGCCCTCCGCCAATTCGAGGTGAGGGCGCCATGTCATCCCGCTTCACGCCGCCGGGCGACGGGTCCACCGTCAATCGGCTCATCACGATCCCGATCAGCCACTACTGCGAGAAGGCTCGGTGGGCGCTCGATCGCGCGGGCATCTCCTACCGCGAGGAACGCCACGTGCCGGCGATCCACGTCGTGTTCGCCCGCCGCGCGGGCGGCGGTCGGACGGTTCCCGTGCTCGTGACCGGCGACGGCGAGGTGCTCGGTGAGTCGAGCGCGATCATGCGCTGGGCCGATCGCGACCTCGACGCGGCGGCGCGGCTCTACCCGGAGGGACCCGATGGTGTCGAGGCGGCGCGCCTCGAGGCCTGGCTCGACACCGGATTCGGTGTCGACGGGCGACTGTGGATGTATCGGGCGACGCTGCCGATGGCCGACCAGCTCGCGCCGTGGATCGCCGACGGCGTCCCGCCGCTGGAGCGCTGGATACAGCGCTCGGTCAGCGGCGTCCTCGCTGGCTTCGTGCGTCGCTACCTCGGCGTGTCGGCGACGAATGCGGCCGCAGCGCTGGACCGCGCGGAGGCGGTCTTCGACGACGTCGCCGAGATCCTCTCGGATGGTCGCACCCACCTCTGCGGCGAGCGCTTCACCGCCGCCGACCTGACGTTCGCGGCGCTCAGCGCTCCGCTTCTCGTACCCGCCGCCTACGGCTCACCGCTCCCGCCGCTCGCCGCGCTGCCGTCGAGCATGACCGTCGAGGTTCGCCGCCTGCGCGAGCACGAGGCCGGGCGCTTCGCCACGCGCCTGTACGAGCAGCGCGGACAGGTCGTCGCCTCGGCCGCCGGGGCGTAGCTCGGCCCGGCCGCGCGGGGCTTGTTTCTACTGAACCGCACACGGACGACTACGGAAGCGATGTCGCCGGCCCCGCGATAGACATACGGAACACAGTGGCCTTGCGGGCGCGTTCTTTCCGCGGCGGCGAGCGTTTCGAACCAGGAGGGCAAGATGCACATCACCGTCACATACCGGCGTGTCCTGACCAGCGCGTTGATTCTGCTCGGCGCCCTTCTCGGACTGTCCGCCGTCAGCCTGGCGGCCAGTCCGGCGAAGGGCGCACGATTCTCGGGCAATACGAATGAGTCGCCGTCCGAGCCGGTGAGCTTCGTGGTGTCCAGCAGCGCCACCGCGCTGAAGAGCTTCCAATTCAAGACGCTCGGCTGCCTGGCGAGCCCCGGCCAGACCGCCTTCGCGGTCAAGGTCGGCACGCTCAAGCTTTCCCGTTCCGGTGGCTTCTCGGTCACCGGCGCGAAGGCGGTCAACACCCACCGCCCAAAGGCGAACCTGACGATAGTGACAACGATCACCGTGACGGTGAGCGGCACGTTCACAAGCCGTACCGCAGCGAGCGGGACGATCCGCTACAGCCAGCGCGTGTCCACCAATGGCGCGCCCGGGCCGAAGTGCACCGCAGCAAAGCCGCTGACGTTCCACGCGACGGGCTGACCGCGCCGAATCGGCGAGAGGCGGTCGAAGCCTGCCGGGCGGATCAGGCGACGGTGACAGATGCGCCGTTGGCCCGATCGCCCGGGCGCTACGCCTCGGCGACCCGCGCGAAGCGTGTGAGCCCGGCGCCCCACCCCTCCGGCGAGCCGACGGCGTCCCGCATCCGCTCCCAACCATCGCCGTGGCGCTCGAGATGACGGTGCTCGAGCTCGACCCGCGTGCGGTCGGGACCCTCGGGAATGAAGCGCACCTCGAACTCGCTCGCCCGGGTCGGGTCGAGCTCGCGCTTCCAGGTCAGGTCGATGTCCCAGCTGACGACGATGCGCGTCGGCGGCTCGTAGGCGAGTACGCGGCCCCAATCGGACTCGCCGCCGTTCACGCCGCGACCGTACGCGCGACCACCGCCGCGCAGCTCGAGCACCATCTCGGCGAGTGGCTCCGAGCCGATCGTATGCTCCCGGGGCCACCACGAATCGATGCCCTCGGTGAACACCGAGAACGCGCGCTCGACCGGTGCCTGCACCACGATCGAGCTGCGTACGCTCGTGTCTGCCGTCTGTGTCGTCATGAGGTCTCCTCTTGCGGTTGTTCTGCGGCTTGCCGAGGGCGCTGAGCGCCCGCGCGCGGTCAGTCGATTTTCGTTAGCCACCACTTACGGTAAGCCTAGACGCACACATGCTGCCCCGTCAACCGGGCCTCGGCGCCAACACCCGCGATGATGCCGGCGTGATGCTCGACGAAAGTGACGATGACGGCGCTCAGCGCTCCGCAGGGACTCGGCCTGCGTTACGCTGCGCGCATGTGTCGAAACATCCGCACCCTCCACAACTTCGACCCTCCCGCGGGCGACGATGAGATCCGAGCCGCCGCGATCCAGTACGTGCGCAAGGTGAGCGGCTCGACCAAGCCGTCGGCGGCCAACGCCGCGGCATTCGAGCGCGCGATCGACGCGATCACGCACGCGACGGCGCACCTGCTCGACGATCTCGTGACCTCGGCCCCGCCGAAGAACCGCGAGGTCGAGGCCGCCAAGCGGCGCGAGCGCGCCGCTCAGCGCTTCGCCGCGTAGCGGCGCTGCGTCGGTGGTTCCGCCGCGCCGGCGCCGCCGGTCGGTCCACGACGGCTTCACCCCCTTCGGATGAGGCGGCCGCTCGGGACGGACGTATGGTCGCGATCGAATGGGCAGGAGCGGCGCACCCACCCCCCGGGTTGGGCTAGCGCCGTCCTGGTCTGACGAAGCGTCCAATCACCAGGAGGCACGCATCATGGACAACGAAGCACGCGTCACAGGTTGGTGGGTCTTCGCAGCCTTCATGCTCGGCATCGCGGGGACCTTGAACATCTTCTGGGGCATCGCCGCTATCGGTAACTCGTCGTTCTTCGCCGCGAACCAGCACTACATCATCAGTAGCCTGAACACCTGGGGCTGGATCACGCTCATCCTCGGCATCCTCGAGTGGATCGCCGCCGGGTCGCTGTTCACCGGGGGCTCCTTCGGGCGCTGGTTCGGGGCGATCGCCGCATCGTTGACGGCGATCGTCGCCCTGCTCGAGATCCCGGCCTACCCGTTTTGGTCGCTGTGCATATTCGCGCTGTCGATCATCGTCGTGTACCAGCTCCTCAAGGCTCCGGAGGGCGTCTGACCCCCGCAGTGTCTGCGACTTCGCACCGCCGACCGATGGGCCCGGTCAACCGCCGGGCCCATCGCCGCGGCGCGCGCCCCCCCAAGGGCTGGAGGCCGACGTGACAGACGCTCGCTTGCCGATGCCCGGCGAGCGCCGGCGGAACGTGGGCCTCACGCCGGCCGAGGCGCGCCTCTTGCCGCTATTGGCGACATACCTCACGCTCGGTGGCATCGCCACGCGGCTCGGCGTCCGCCGGAGCACGGTGAAGTCCCACGTTGCCAGCATCTACCGCAAGCTCGGCGTCGGCAAGCGCGCTGACGCGGTGGAGGCCGCTCGCGCCGACGGACTTCTCGACGGCACGGCCCTGCTCGTCGAGGACGACGTCCTCGACGGTCCCCGCGTCTCATGACCCGGCAGAGACTCGCAGCGATGACGGCGCTCGCGCTCGCGCTGCTCGCCGCGGCCGGCGCGACCGCGATCGCGATCGGAGCCTTTCCCCGGGGCCTGCTCGTGCTCGCGTTCCTGCTCGCCGCGTGCCTGCTCGTCTGGTACGGCATCGTGCGAACGGGCGTGGCGCGCTCGATCGGCCTGGCCGCGGCGCTGCTGCTCATCGCCGCGGCGATCGCCATGCTCGTATTCGTCGGGCCGCTCCTCGCCGAGCTCGCCGTCGTCGTCGTGTTCGCGCTCGCCCTCGCGGCCGCTCGCACCGCGTTTACCGTGAAGGTCCACCTGCCGGCCGCCCCGCGACCGCTTCGGCCGGTGCTCATCTGGAACCCGCGCTCGGGCGACGGCAAGGCTGCGCGCGCGCACCTCGAGGACGCGGCGCGCGCCCGGGGTATCGAGTGCGTCGAACTGAGCCCCGGCGACGATCTGGTCGAGCTCGCGCGCGCGGCGATCCGCGGCGGAGCCGACGCGCTGGCGATGGCCGGCGGCGACGGGTCGCAGGCGATCGTCGCGGCCGCTGCGGCCGACGCGGGACTCCCCTACGCCTGCGTCCCCGCCGGAACCCGTAACCACTTCGCGCTCGACCTCGGAGTCGATCGCGATGACGTCGTCGGAGCGCTCGATGCGCTCGTCGATGGCGGCGAGCGTCGCGTCGACCTCGCCGAGGTCAACGGCCGCGTGTTCGTGAACAACGTCTCACTCGGCGTCTACGCCGAGGCGGTTCAGAAGGAGGGGTACCGCGAGGCGAAGCTGCGCACCATCTTCAACGCGATCCCGGAGGCGCTCGGCCCGGACGGCGAGCCGCCCGACCTGCGCTGGACCGGGCCGAGCGGGCACGAGCACACGTCGGGGGCGGCGATCCTCGTGTCGAACAACCCGTATCGCCTGCGCGCCGTGAGCGCGGGCACGCGGCCGCGCCTGGACTCGGGTCAGCTCGGAGTCACCGTGTTCGCGCCGGGTGCGACCGGCGATCGCCGCGCGCACCCGCTGCGCCAGTGGAGCGCCCCGACGTTCGAGGTGCAGTCCGCGCGCGGCGTGCCGGCCGGAATCGACGGCGAGGCCGTCGTCCTCGACGCGCCGCTTCGCTTCACGATGCGCCCGGGCGCCCTCACGATCCGCCTCGCCCCACAGCACCCCGGAGCCTCGCCGGCGGCCACGCTCCCGGACGGCCTGTGGGAGGCGGTGCGTGCGCTGATGCGAATCGCCGCCGGCCACGCGCCCCCGTCACCCGCGCCGCGCGGCGCGGTCGACGCGAGCGCGGACGTTACAGCGCCGCCTGCTCCTGAACGGTGAGCTCGGCCCACGGTTCGACCTCGAGCCGGGCGTCGGGGATCGGCGTCCCGCTCTTCAGCGAGAGTCCGTAGACGCCCTCGCGCAGGCGAGCCTCGGCGCGGGCGATCGCCTCCAGGCGGCGGGTGAGCAGTTCCTCGAGCGCCTCGTCGGTCTCGCGATCGACGAGCTCGTCCGCCTGAGTCGACGCGTCGGGCTCGTCGTCGTCGGTCTCTCCTCCGCCGCGCACGCGCGCCAGCTCGGCCTCGGTCTGAAGCCGTGCCTCGTCGAGCAGCTCCTGGGCGCGTTCGGGGCTCACAGCGGCAACGATAACGACGTCAGCCCCCGGCCGGCTGGCCGAGGATCCCCCGCAGCACCTCCAGCGCGCGAGCGCGATGGTCGTCGAGCTCGGCGACGAGCCGGTCGGCGTCGCGCGCTCGCACCGCGTCGAGGATGCGATCGTGCGCCGCGATCGACGCGCGGCGCTCGGCCGGCGAGTTGTAGTACATCGCGCGGTAGGCCTCGGTTGAGTCCCACAGCAACCGGATGACGCGCATCGTGTGGGGGTGATCGCCGGACTCGAGGATCGCGAAGTGAAAGCGGCGGTTGGCCTCCAGCTCGGCGGCGATGTCGCCGGCATCGGCCGCCTTGAAGCAGTCCTTCGCCGCGAGCGCGATTCGCTCCAGCGCCTGCTCGTCGAGCCCCGGGAGCGAACGCCGCGCGGCCCGGTCCTCGAGCACCCGGCGCAGCTCGTAGATCTCCTGCAGGTCCTCGATGCGCAGCTCGGTGACGAAGTATCCGCGCCGCGGACGGTAGGTGACCTGTCCCTCCTGCTCGAGCACCCGCAGCGCCTCGCGCACCGGGGCGACGCTCACGCCGAGCCGGTCGGCCAGGTCCTCCTGGCGGATTCGCTCCGCGGGCCGCAGCTCTCCGGCCACGATCGACCGCCGCAGGCTGTCGAGGACGTGCTGGGGCGTCGTGCGCGGACCCGGCGGGTCGGGTGCCGCGACGCCCGCGGCCGGCGTGTTCATCGGAACGCCTGCAGGCCGGTGAGCGCGCCCCCGATCACGAGCGCGTGCACGTCGGCGGTCCCCTCGTAGGTGACCACCGATTCGAGGTTGTTCATGTGGCGCATGACGGGGTATTCGAGCGTGACGCCGTTCGCGCCGAGGACCTGCCGTGCGGTGCGCGCAACCTCGAGCGCGGCGTTGACGTTGCCGAGCTTGCCCATGCTCACCTGCTCCGGCGCGAGACGCCCCGCGTCCTTGAGGCGACCGAGGTGCAGCGCCAGCAGCGCGGCGCGGTTGACCTCGAGCGCCATGCCCGCGAGCTTCTGCTGCTGGATCTGGGTGGCGGCGATCGGGCGTCCGAAGGCGATCCGCTCGCGGCTGTAGCCGAGCGCCGCCTCGAAGCACGCCCGCGCCGCGCCGACCGCGCCGAAGACGATTCCGAAGCGCGCCTCGTTCAGGCACGACAGCGGGCCACGCAGCGATGTGGCCTCGGGCAGGAGCGCCTCAGCCGGCAGCCGCACGTCGTCGAGGAGCAGCTCGGAGGTCACCGAAGCACGCAGCGAGAGCTTGCGATGGATGTCCTGCGTGGTGAAGCCCTGCGTCCCCTTCGGCACGAGAAAGCCGCGCGTTCCTTCGTCGGTGGCCGCCCAGACGACCGCCACGTCCGCGACGGAACCGTTCGTGATCCACATCTTCTGCCCGTGCAGGATCCAATCGCTCCCATCGCGGCGGGCGCGCGTGCGCATGGCACCCGGATCGGAGCCGGCATCCGGCTCGGTCAGACCGAAGCACCCGATCGCCTCCCCGGCCGCCATCGGCGGAAGCCAGCGCTGCTTCTGCTCCTCCGATCCCCAACGCCAGATCGCGAACATGGCCAGCGAGCCCTGCACCGACACGAGGCTGCGCACGCCGCTGTCCCCCGCCTCGAGCTCCAGGCAGGCGAGGCCGTAGGCCGTGGCGCTTGCGCCGGCGCAGCCGTACCCGGTGAGGTGCATCCCGAGCAGGCCAAGCCGGCCGAGCTCGACGGCGAGCTCGCGCGGCAGACGCCCCTCCTCAAACCAGTCGCCGACATTCGGAACGACACGGTCGCCGACGAAGGCCCGCACGGTGTCGCGGATGTCGCGCTCCTCGTCGGAGAGCAGGCGGTCGATGTCCAGGAAGTCGGTGGGGCGAACCCCCGCGCGTGCTTGGGTGGCGCTCATCGAAACGGCTCCTTGATCCTCGATGTTCGAAGATCTAGGATCAAAGCAGATGGCCGGCGCGCTTGACAACCTGCGCATCGTCGACTTCTCACGCGTCCTCGCCGGCCCTCTGGCCACGATGGTCCTCGCCGACCTCGGCGCGTCAGTGACCAAGGTCGAGCGCCCCGGCCGCGGCGATGACACGCGCGGCTGGGGACCGCCGTACGACGAGTCGGGCCGGGCGACGTATTTCGAGGCGGTCAATCGCAACAAAGTGAGCGTCGCGCTTGACCTCAGCGACCCTTCAGATGTCCGGCGGGCCCGTGAGCTGTGCGACGACGCCGACGTCGTGGTGGAGAACTTCCGGCCTGGTGTGATGGAGCGTGCCGGTCTCGACTGCGACCGGCTGCGCTCCGCCAGCCCACGCCTCGTGTATTGCTCGATCACCGCCTTCGGCCGCGGTCCGGGCGCGGGGCTCGCAGGTTACGACCTTCTCGTGCAGGCCCTCGGCGGCCTGATGAGCGTCACCGGCGCGCCGGATGGCGAGCCGCAGAAGGTCGGCGTGGCCCTCGTCGACGTGCTCGCCGGGCTGTTCGCGTCGGTCGGCATCCTGGCGGCGCTGCGCCACCGCGACGCGACCGGGGAAGGCCAGCGAGTCGACGTCGATCTGCTCTCCTCACTGCTCGCCGGCCTCGTCAACCAGGCGTCGGGATACACGATCGCCGGCAGCGTGCCGACGCGCATGGGTAATGCGCACCCGAGCATCGCGCCCTACGAGCTCCTGCGCACGGGCGACGGCGACCTTGTGCTCGCCGTCGGCACGGATCGCCAGTTCGCGGCGCTGTGCGACGTGCTCGGCCGCTCCGCACTCGCCGAGGATCCGCGCTTCCACGTCAACGCGGAGCGCGTGCGCCACCGCGCGGCCCTGCGCGAGCTGCTCGAGCGCGCCCTGATCGAGGCCGACGCCGCCACCTGGGCGGCGCGGTTGACGGCCGCCGGGGTTCCCGCGGGGGTGGTCAACGACATCGGTCAGGCGTTCGCGCTCGCCGAGGCGCTCGGCCTGGAGCCGACCGTGGACATCCCGCGCGACGGCGGCGACCCGGTGCGCCTCACACGCAATCCGATCACGCTCTCGCTCACCCCGGCCGCGTACCGCCTCCCGCCGCCGCCCTTGCCCGTTGCCGGCGCGCGACCTCGAGCCCCACGCGACGACGGCGGCCGCTAGCGGGAGCTCGGCAGGCCGAGCGCGTGCTCGGCGATGAAGTTGAGCGCGAGCTCCTGCGAGACCGGCGCCGAGCGCGCCAGCCGCGCGTCGAGAAACAGCTCGCGCAGCCCCTCGCGCTCGTCCCAGGCCGCGGCGCCGAGCGTCTGGACGGCGTGGTCGGCGGCGTCGAAGAGGAGGTCGGCGCTCAGCAGCTTGGCCATGTTCGCTTCGCCGGCCAACGCGACCGGGTCCGCGTCGGCATCGAACTGGGAGGCCGCGCGGTAGACGAGCAGCCGCGTCGCCTCGAGGCGCGCGTGCAGGCGCGCGAGTGGGTGCGCGATGGCCTGCTCGGCGCCGATCGGCCGCTGCCCGAAGATCGTGCGCTCAGCGGCTCGGGTCCGCGCACGATCGAGGCAGTAGCGGGCGTTACCGACCGCCAGCGCGGCCACGAGCAGCCGCTCGACGTGCGTGATCGGCCACAGGGTCAGCAGGCCCTGCCCCTCGGCGCCGACAAGGGCGTCGTGGGGCACCTCGACGCCCTCGAGCTCGATCCGCCACTGGCGGACTCCTTCGCGGCAGCCCATGGGCAGCTCGACGCGGCGAACGCCCGCCGCGTCCGGTTCGACGAGGACGGTCGTATAGCTCGCCGGCGCCGCTTCGGAGTCGCGCGGAACCCGCCCGAAGACGAGGATGGCGTCGGCCAGCTCGACGCCCGAGGTGATCGCCTTGACCCCGTCGACCACGAAGCCCGCCCCGCGGCGGCAGACGGTCGTGCGGGAGCGGAAGGCGTTGTGCCCACACTCGGGCTCGGTCACCGCGAGCGCGAGCAGCGCACGGCCCGATGCGATGGGCTCGAGCCAGCGCTCGCGGGGGGGCGCCGGCCCTGCCGTGGCGATCGCATGGCCGACCGCGGCGGTGAGCACCGGCATCCAGAGCACGAGATTGGCGGCCGCGAGCGCCTCCGTCACGACCACATAGGCCAGCAGCCCGGTGCCGCTGCCCCCGTATTGAGACGGCACGAGCAGTCCCGGCCACCCGGCGCCGCTGACCTCGCCCCACAGCTCGGGATGCAGCGCATCGTGCTCGATCGCATGGCGGCGCACCTCTCGGTGGCGCTCGCGAAAGCGCGACGCCAGCTGCCGGGCCTCGTCCTGCAACTCGATCAGGTGCGGCGACAGCGAGAACGGCTCCCACTGCCCGGCCGATGCGCCGATCCTCCGCGGGACGGTCAGGTCGGACGTCCCAGCCATCACGAACCGGATGTCCCGAGCGGGACGAGCTCGGCGATCGCCTGCCCGCGGGCGATGACCTCGCCGCGGTCGGCGAGAACCTCGAGCGTCACGCGACCGGTGCGCGGGAGCGGGACACCGCGGCGTGCTCGCATGGGAGTTCCGCGCAGTGCCGCGTCAGCCGCGTCGGCCAGCTCGTCGACGTACGCCGTGAGCGGGTGGTCCAGCTGACCGGCCAGCCAGCGCCGAGCGATCGCGTGCGCCGGGCCGTTGACGATCGCGGAGATCATCAGCATGGAGGTCGGGCGGACCTCGCCGCGCTCGCGGAATGGGGCCATCCATTCGCTCAGCGCCGCCGCGAGCTCGCGGTTGAGCTCGACGAGCTCACCGCCCCCCGGATCCTCGATGTCGAGATGTCCGCGCGCGTAGACGAAGCGGGCGAGCTCGGCGTGTTGCTCGGTCCACCCGAGCTGGTGGGCGATCACCGCACCGACCGCAGCCCGCAGCGACCGCGGCCTCGTGCGCAGGAGCTCCCACAGACCCTCGTGGAAGGACGCCATCGCCTCCACATACAGAGCGCCGGCGATCGCCTCCTTGCTCGGAAAGTGATGGAACAACGCCCCGTTGGAGGCGCCGCTGCGCTCACGAATGCGGGCGACCGTCGTCTGCTCGTAGCCGTCATCGAGAAAGCAGCGCAGCGCCGCATCGAGCACGCGGCGGCGGGTGTCGACTGAGCCCATTGTGCTCCAGAGTATTGCTCTGGAGCTTTACTCTGTCAAGGGCCGCCGATCACCGGCCCCTGTCCGGTCTGGCGCGCGGCGTCGATGAACGCGCGCAGCGCGTCCTTGCCGCCGGGCGACACCGGACCCCCATGGGCGAGCAGCAGCCGGTCGAAGTCGAGCTCGAGCAGGCGGCGATAGGCCTCGGTCAGGCCCGCCTTCGTGCGCTCGGGTTCGTCCATGAGCTCGTCGGGGACGAACGAGAGCGCGTCGCCCGAGCGCCATCGGACGACGCCGTCGGCGCAGACAAGAGCGGCGTGGGCCGGGAGGTGCAGCGCGGTCTCGTCCGGGCAGATCGCGTCGACCTCGTAGGCAATCGCTCCGCCGGGCAACGTGTCACCGAAGTCGAATGCCTCCACCGGCCCTCGGTCCTCGAGCTCCGCGAGCCCGGGCCGCACGCAGTGGACCCGGCACCCGAACGCCTCCTGCAACCG
This sequence comes from uncultured Solirubrobacterales bacterium, assembly GCA_963819075.1. Classification (GTDB taxonomy): domain Bacteria; phylum Actinomycetota; class Thermoleophilia; order Solirubrobacterales; family Solirubrobacteraceae; genus CAVQBJ01. The sequence goes on along the minus strand of CAWFUP010000003.1, from coordinate 235,208 downwards.
CCACGCATGCCGATCGTGGTGGCGGTTGGTGAGCAGCGCGTGCTCGGGTCGGCTGTGCGCGTCGAACCACTCGAGCCCCTCGGGGGGGATCATCGGGTCGATGATCACCCGCTCGTCGAGCAGCAGGTACGAGCTGACCTCGGCGTTGATGTGCTCGTGGCGCGCTGTCCAGTGCCAGAGCCCCGGAGCGATCTCGTGCATCGGGGCCCACACTACCGGGGGCGCCGCGGCCGCGAGCCGGCGGGGCGGGCGCGGGCCGAGCGATTGCGTAGGCTCCCGCTTCGTGGCCGGAATCGATGACCTGGTAGCCAACAACCGCGCGTTCGCGGACGCCCTGCCGACGCGGCACCTCGACGTTCACCCGAGCCGGCAGCTGGCGATCGTGGCCTGCATGGACTCGCGCGTCGACGTCTTCGCCGCGCTCGGCCTGCGTGACGGCGAAGCGCACGTCCTCCGCAACGCCGGCGGTGTGATCACCGACGACGTCATCCGCTCGCTGGCCGTGTCCCAGCGCCGGCTCGGCACGCGCGAGGTGATGCTCATCCATCACACCGATTGCGGGATGCAGACCCTCACCGACGACGGCTTCCGCGCCGAGCTTCTCCAGGCCACCGGCATCGCGCCGGCCTTTGCGATCGAATCGTTCAGCGACGTGGAAGCCGATGTGCGCCAGTCGATCCTCCGCGTCCGCCGTTCGGACTTCCTACCCCACCGTGACGGGGTCCGTGGCTTCGTGTACGACGTCGACACCCATCGGCTGCACGAAGTCCACGTGGACGGGCGCTGAGCACGCGACGCGCGCCCGGCACCGGCCTCAGTAGCGCACAGAGGATCCTTCCCGCGCCGCCGCCGTTACGCCCTGCAGCAGCGGGAGCGTGACTCAACCACCGCGCGGCCCATGAGCCCGCGCCCGGCGGAGGGGTAGTCGCCGAACGCGGTGCCGATCCGTCGATCCTCGCGGTGGCTGGTCACGTCGTGCGACTGTACGCGCCGGTCCGAGCCCGCTCATCCGCGGTCACCCCCGGGGTGTCGTCCGTGGTCCACCACCGATCGACTGCACGAATCCCGCAAGGCACATCAGCCGCCGAGATCGTGGCTCCCGGCGAACCCGTCATCGCCGGGCTCGCCGCGAGCGCCCGCGCCCAGCCACACGACGATCCGGCATTCCGGGTCGCCGACGGCGATGCGCTCCTGGAGTACGACCGACGCATCGCCCGCGTTACGGGCGGCGATGCCGCCGAGTACGGTCGAGGTCATCCGGCACAGGCCCGGCGCCCGCTTGATGGCGTGACCGAACGGACACGCCCGGTTGCCGAGGACGATCCGCTCCGGCGTCACCTCGATGACGTAGAAGTCGCCCTCGAGCCCTCGCTTCAGACGCACGCAGGCGTCGGCGATCTGCTCGGGCGTCAGGTCCCCAACGATCTCGCGCGCGCGCCGGTACTCCTCCTCGGCGCGGGCGCCGATGTCCGCGCCAACCTGCGCGACGAGCGCGTCGGCGGCTGCCGGTCCCTGCTCCAACTCGACGGTGCGGGCCATCTCGACGACGATCGCGCGCAGGAACGCCTCCCGGCTGAAGGTGCCGTCGGGGCGCACCTCCTCGGGAGCCGGAAGCATCGAGCGCCGCGCGGAGACCGGCTCATAGATGCTTGCGGGAGAACGGCTGATGGCCAGGACCGCGGTGACCTTCGAGCCTCCGGCTCGCTTGGCGGCAACGGTCAGCTCCTCGGTGAGATGGCTGGCAATGAGCAGTCCGCGCCCGCCTTGCGTACGCGGGTCGTCCGGTGGCTCGACCCGCAGTTCGAAGCCGGGCCCGAGGTCGTGGATGTCGACAACCGGCTGGAGCTCGGACCAGTCGACGTGAACCCAGGCGGGCCCGGGAGCGTGCCGATAGGCGTTGCTGATCAGCTCACTGAAGGCGATCTCCGCGCCGTCGAGGTCGGCGTCGGGCTCGGCGTGGCGGCGCAGATAGTCGCGAAGGTCGTGACGGAGCGCCCGAACGGCGTCCGCGTCGCGGGCGTCAACGAACCAGTCCATCGGCCTGCCTCTCGAGGCCGGGCAGCATCACTACGCCAGTCCCCAGGCGAGCGTGCCCGCCACGTCGAGGCTCGACAGCATCCCGATGGGCTGCCCACCGGCCGGATCGACGACGACGACGTGCGCGGCCGCGTGGGTGGTCATCAGCTGCGCGGCGCGCTCGAGTGCATCGTCGGCGGTGACGGTCAGCGGCTCATCGGCCGTCACGTCGCCGGCCGTGAGCTCGTCGGCATCCCCACGCTGGGCGGCCGCGACAAGGTCCAGGTCGGACAGCAGCGACCACGAGCGCGCATCGCCACCCGCCCCGCCGATGATGACGCTGTGGATGTGATGGCTGGCCATCGTGCGCGCGATCTCGCGGAGAGACGCCCCCGCTGGGCAGGTGAGGATGCCCACACGCATGACGTCGGAAACGAGCGCGTGCTCGAACCGCGGGATCCGGTAGCTGCCCTCCGCGGTGTTGATCGTCTCGCTGTCGCCCATCGCATTCTCCGTTTCGGTCGATTCGAGCCCGGCCGCATCCCACTGACGCGGGCGCGTCCACGGTGCTCGCGGCACCGTGCCGTACGCTCCTCGTACCGTAGGCCGGCGGCAAGGGCTGGCACGTCGGCAGGCGGCCGCTTGCCTCGTCCGGGGCGACTACTGAATCGGACTCGAGGCCGGCGCCCCGGCGGAGCGGCTCACGCATCGGTAGTCAGCCCCGCCGCGTGCACGCTTTCCCCCGATGTGGGGCGTCGGCGCGCAGCGAAAAATCCAGCCGAGCGGTGGCCGCGCGGTCGCCGCGGTCACGGGAGACGATCGGAGGAGTGCAGCGATGAGCGATATGACAACGAGCCGAGTCGACGCGATCACACACTTCCTCGACGGCGCGGGCATCTCCTACGAGGTGGTCGAGCACCCGACCGTCCTGAGCGCCAACGCCGAGGCCCGCGCGACCAAGCAGTCGCCCGAGGCCGTCGCCAAGACCGTCGTCCTGCACGACGGGCGCGCCTACGCGATCGCCGCGATCCCGGCGAGCCGCCGACTCGATCTGCACAAGCTGCGCGAGCTGCTCGGCGCGACCCGTCAACTCCGCCTCGCCACCGAGACCGAGATCGCCCACGACTTCCCGTCGCTGGAGGTCGGCGCCGTCCCGCCGTTCGGCCCGATGGTGGCGGCCGCGACGGTCATCGACCGCGAGCTGCTCGAGCACGAGCGGATCCTCTGCCCGGCCGGCGATCACCGCCATTCGGTGCTCGTCGACCCGCACGCGGTCGTACGGGTCACAGCGGCCGAGACCGCCGACATCTGTGAAGACTAGGCCGGCGGCGGGGCGACGCTCAGGAGCCGATGCCCAGGCCCGTGAGCATCCCGAGCAGCGCGTGCGGTGACGGCATGAACAGAACCGCCGGCGAGCATTCGACGCCGGCGACGCTCAGCTGAGACTGCAGGAGCAGGGCACTGTCCCCGTCGGCCCGCGTCAGCCACGCGGAGCCGAGGATCGCGCCGAGCATGTCGACGATGCGCTCAGGCGGACCCGGCTCGAGCCGCAGCCCGGTCATCTCGGCGAGCGCCCCTAGGTAGGACGACCCGATGATGTTGCCGATCTCGCACAGCGCCGAGGCGCCGATCTCGCTGTCGACCTCGACGCCGAGCAGCCGGCAGAGCGTTGTCACGGTCGGTCCCGGCATGAGGATGAGAGCCAGGGCGTCGACGTCTCCGACGGCCGGGACCGCAATCGCCGTCACCAGCGACTCGGCCGGGCCGGTGCGATCGATCGCATCGGCCACCGCCAGCGTGTCGGCGCACGAAACATCGAGCTCCACGGGCAGCCCGATCATCGTCGACAGCGTGGTGGCCGCCGTTCCGGAGCCCACGTTCGCAAGCTCTCGCATGGCGTCGAGCTCGTGCGGCGTCAGTCGCATCGTCACCCCCCTGGTGAACGATCGTGTGCCTGCGATGTATCCGCGATCGGCCGGGACTCGAGTTGCCGGCCCGCCGAGTACGCGACCTTTCCCTTACATCGGTCGAGGCGCGGCGAGCTTGAGCCATCGACGAAGATCGTGCGCACCGCTCGTCAGTGGCGCTGCTGGCGCAACCGCATCAGGAGGTAGGCAACGACCGCGATGTTGACGAGCAGAGCGCCCACCTTCAGCAGCGTCACGCTATGCGCGAGCTCCCAGATCTCCGGGATGAACAGCACCGACGTCGCCACGACCGTGAGCACCTCACCCCAGCGGCGGCGGCGCCACAGCCCGTAGGCCTCGCCGCCCTCGAGAGCTCCGTAGGCGATCGCGACGGCCCCGAAGAGCACGTACTTGCGAGGACTGATGGCGGCGATCTTCGAGATGATCCGCTGGATCCCGTTATTGCTCGGATCGAGGCCGACGTCGCGCGTCAGATCGGTGATCGTGTTCGCCCAATTGGTGTGTGGGTGCGTGACGAGCACGAGACCGACCACCACGAGCACGATCGCGCGCAGCGTCCGCTCGGCGGCGATCCAGGGCAGCAGGCGATCGCGCCGAACGTCCGCACCCTGATCGGCGGCCGATGGCTGGGGCAGCGTGGGCGTGTTCGTGGGACCGGTGGACATTGCCAGGCGCGCTACCGACCGCGCTGCGTGCGGATCACGCGCCACAGGTACAGCGACAGCAGCACGGCGACCGCCAGCGGCAGGATCCACCACGCCGAGACGCTCGTCTCGGCCACGAGCGCCGTGAGGGCGAGGGCGAGCACGACGCCGGCCGCCGTGACCCAGTCGTCCCCGACCACGAAGTCCCACAGGAAGGCGCCGAACGCGCGGACGCGGCTCACGCCCCCACCACCGCGCGACCGGAGTCGCCCGCGGACGATCCCGGCGCCTCGCGGCGGCGCAGGACCAACACCGCGAGCACCGAGAAGCCGACGAGCGCCGGGATGATCGCGAGCAGCGCGGCATCGCCACCCGGCCACGCGGCGCCGGCGCCCTCCGCGCCCCAGAACATCCCGTACGAGGTGAGCATCACGCCGACGGCGAACTTCATCGTGTTCTCGGGGACGCGCGCGAGCGGCGCCTTGAGCGCGAGCCCGGCGACAACGACCGCCGCGATCGCGATGCCGGCGGCGGCCGCGGCAAGGCCGACGTCATGCGCGCTGGCGCCGAACGTGATGACGATGAACGCGACCTCCAGGCCCTCGAGCAGAACGCCCTTGAAGGAGACGGTGAAGCTGTAGGGGTCAAAGCGCGGCCCCGGCGTCCCGGCGGCGAGTGCCGCCCTGCGGTCGCGCTCGAACTCGTCTTCCTCGTCGCGCAGCGCCTTCAGCCCGGAAGCCCGCAGGATCGCCTTGCGCAGCCACTGCAGGCCGAACACGAGCAGCAGGCCGCCGACGACGACGCGCAGCGCGTCGATCGGCAGCGACGCGAGCGCCGGACCCAGTGCGGCGCAGATGGCGGCGAGCACGACCGTCGCCACCGCCACGCCGGCGAGCGCCGAACGCCAGCTGCGCGTCGTACCGACCGCGAGGACGATGGTGAGGGCCTCGACGGCCTCCACGGCGCAGGCGAGGAAGACCGATGCGGCGAGCGCGAGCTCGTGGGCGCTCATGGCGCGCCTTCCCGGGGCGGCTCGATCACGGCCGCTCCCTCGAAGCGTCCCGCCCGGAGGTCCTCGAGCGCCTGGCCCGCCGCCTCGAGCGGGTACCGATGCACCTCGGTACGAACGGGTACCTGCGGCGCGAGGGCGAGGAACTCACGCGCGTCGTCGCGCGTCAGGTTGGCCACGGAGCGCACGACGCGCTCGCCCCACAGGATGTCGTAGGGGAAGCTCGGGATGTCGGACATGTGGATGCCCGCGCACACGACGACGCCACCCTTGGCGGTCACGCGCAGAGCCGCCGGCACGAGCTCGCCCGCCGCGGCGAAGATGATCGCGGCGTCGAGCGGCTCGGGCGGCGCCTCATCCGAGCCGCCGGCCCACGACGCCCCGAGGCTGCGCGCGAACGCCTGCGTGTCCTCGTCACCCGGCCGCGTGAAGGCGAACACGGTGCGACCCTGGTGGCGGGCGACCTGGGCGATGATGTGCGCCGACGCCCCGAACCCGTACAGGCCGAGGCGCTCACCATCCCCGACGAGCCCGAGCGCGCGGTAGCCGATCAGCCCTGCGCACAACAGCGGCGCCACCTCGAGGTCGGCGTACCCCTCAGGCAGCAGGAAGGCGTAGCGACCGTCGGCGACCGTCCACTCGGCGTAGCCGCCGTCGATGTCACGGCCGGTGAACCGGGCCTCGTCGCACAGATTCTCGCGTCCGCTGCGGCAGTAGCGGCAGACCCCGTCCGTCCAGCCGAGCCACGGTATGCCGATGCGCGCGCCGACCGGGGGCAGCTCGTCGCTCGCGGCGCCGTCGCCGTGCTCGGTGACGGTGGCCACGATCTGATGGCCAGGGACGATCGGCGGTCTCGGGATCTCGACCTCGCCGTCGAGCAGGTGCAGGTCGGTGCGGCACACCCCGCAGGCGTGGACGCGGGCGAGCACCTGGCCCGGTCCCGGGCGCGGCAGCGGTCGCTCCGTCGCTCGGATGACGCCGGGCCGCTCGATCTGCATGGCGAGCACGCGACGATGATCGCACCGCGGGGGGACTCGGGCGCCCTCGCCGTCAGCTCGATGTCGTGAGCCCGGGGGGATCGGCGGCGTCGACGAACAGGTCGACGGCGAGGTCGACGTCGGCGCCGGCGTGGGAATACGCGCTGAGGTCGCGCACGCCGGAGTCGACGAGCACGTCCTCGCACAGGACGGCCTGGCCGGTGTACTCGCGGCTCGGCCGCGTGATCACCTCGTAGGCCGCGTCGGCGTAGAGCTCCGGCGTCCGCGCACGAGCCATCGCCGCATCCCCGCCGAGCAGGTTCTGGACCGCCGCCGTCGCGATGAGCGTGCGCGGCCACAGCGCGTTCGACGCGACGCCGTCACCGCGAAGCTCGGCGGCCAGGCCGAGCGCGCACATCGTCATCCCGTACTTGGCGAGCGTGTAGCCGAGGTGCGGACCGAGCCAGCGCTCCTCGAAGCTGATCGGCGGTGAGAGGGTGAGGATGTGCGGGTTCTCACCACGCCTGAGGTGCGGGATGCAGCACTTGCTCACGAGGAACGTCCCCCGCACGTTGACGTCGGCCATGAGGTCGTAGCGCTTCATGGCGAGCGCCTCGGTGCCCTCGAGGCTGATCGCGCTCGCGTTGTTGACGCACACGTCGATGCCGCCGAAGTGCTCGGCGGCGCGAGCCACCGCCGCGACGACCTGCCCCTCCTCGCGAATGTCGCCGACGATCGGCAGCGCGCGGCCGCCCACTCCCTCGATCGCCTCGGCCGCGGTGTGGATCGTCCCCTCGAGCCGAGGGTGTGGCTCGGCCGTCTTTGCGATCAGGGCGACGTTCGCGCCGTCGCGCGCCGCCCGCAGGGCGATCGCCAGCCCAATGCCGCGGCTGGCGCCCGAGATGAACAAGGTCTTTCCGGCGAGCGACACGATCGGGCTCCCTTCTCGCTGTGACGGGCCCTGCACGGTAGCCGCAGCAACGGCCGCGTGCGGGCCGCGCGTCGTCGCTGGTGCTACTGGCCGCTGACCTGCTGGTAGAGCCCGGGCAGGTCCGGATACCCGCTGGAGGCCCACCCGGATCCCTGGATCGCCGCGATCTGGGCCTGGGGTGCCTGCCCGGCGGTCTGCGCGATCGCCTGGACGCCGGCGCTCGCCGTCCCGTAGCCGGGGATCGTGTTCTTGCCCTGCAGCCAGCCCGCCGTGGCGTCGGCGGCACCGACCGGATCGCTCCAGACCGCGTCGCTCGCGCCGTACGTCGCGGAGTCGGTGTAGCCGATGTTCAGCCAGTCGTTGTTGTTCGCGCTCTGTCGGGCCGTGGCCGCCCCGCCGGACTCCTCGGCGAGCAGCCAGGCGTCGACGACGCCCTGGCTGAGGCCGGTGTCGGCCGCGAGGCGCGCGGCGAACTGCTGCTGGGCACTCGTGAGGCTGCCGGCGCCGGGCAGCGACGCGGGCACGGCGGCGCCGGCGAGCGGCGCCCCCGCGGACGTTGCCGGCGCTCCGGGCGTGAGCGTGGAGGTCGGCGCCGCGGCGATCGTGCCGCTCGGCGTGGCCTCGAGCGCGCTCGGCGCGGTCGGGCTCACCGCCTGGGCCTGCGCGAGCGCAGCGGCGAAGCTCGAGCCGTTGCTCGCCGAAGACGGCGTCGCGGCAGCCGAGGAGGAGGACGAGGAGCTCGGCGATCCGGTCTCGAGCGCCTGGAGCTGGCCCTGAATCTGGGTGATGCGGTTCAGCGCGTCGATGTAGCTCATGGGCTCACCATGTCATCGGCGCCGCCGGCGAGCGCTTGAGCGGCCCGTCAATCCATCCTCGGCGCCGCCGACAGGGTGGCGTGCGCCTCGATCGAATCCCGCAGCGCGCTCGTCAGCTCGGCGGCGCTCATTCCCTTGCGAAAGTAGGACACTGCCCCGGCCTGGAGCATCGCGATCACGCCCGCATCGGATTCATCACTGGAGAGCACGAGCACGGCCGTGGCCGGCGAGCAGTCGCGGATCCCGCGCGTGGCCCGCAGGCCGCCGCCGGCGGGCATCTCGACGTCGACGATCGCCGCATCGGGCTGGTGCGTGCGGGCCAGCTCGATCGCCTCCTCGGCGTCGGCCGCGCAGGCGACGACGTCGAAGCCCGGCTCGAGCTGGGCCTCCAGCATCGAGCGCACGAGCGGCTCGTCATCGGCGATCAGCAGGCTCGCCCGCGGTGTTTGGTCGGCGGGAAGCGGTGCGGTCATCGGGTGCCTTCCTGAAATTCGAGGGATAGGGCGGCGGCGGTGAGCTCCATTGTGCGCTCCAGCTCGCCGTGCCACCGGCGGCGAGCATCGCGAGGCCCGGCGGCGTCCGCGGCCAGGCGGTCACATGCGCGGCACAGCGCGACGGCGCCGACGCTCGCGGCGGCGCCCTTCAGTCCATGCGTCAGTCGACAGACGGATTCGGCATCGTCGCGAGAGATCGCCTGCGCCAGCTCGGCGATCCGCTCGCGCGAGCCGCGGACGAACAGGTCGACGATGCGCGCGGCGCTGTCGCTGTCGAGCTCGCCGATGAGCGCGCGGTCGAGCACCGGGTCGAGCGGCTCGGTGGTCGCGACGGCCGGCCGCGGCGCGAGCGCCCCGGCATCGCCGGCGAGCGTCGCGCGCAATACCGTCTGCAGCGTCTCGCGCCGGAGCGGCTTGGCGATGTACTCGTCCATCCCCGCGGCGAGGCACTTCTCGCGGTCGCCGCGCATCGTGTGAGCGGTGATCGCGATTATTGGCGTGTGGCGGCCGGAGGCCTCCAGGCGCCGGATCTCCTCGGCGGCCGAGTAGCCGTCGAGCTCGGGCAGGCGGCAATCCATGAAGATCGCCTGATAGTGCTCCCGGCGGCTCATCTCGACCGCCTCGCGCCCGGTCTGGGCGAGGTCGACGCGATACCCGCAGCGCTGGAGCGCGTTGACGGCGACGAGCTGGTTGACCTCGTTGTCCTCGGCGAGCAGCACGCGGGGCGCGGTCTCGGGGAGCGTGCTCGAGGCCGTGACCGCCACCATCGTGTCGGGTCGTGGAGCCACGCCGAGCCGGCGAGCGGTGTCGGCTCCGGCGGGGTCGCTGTGGCCGCGGGCCAGGGTCAGCGCCGGCGCTCCGGTGGTGCCGAGGATGCGCTTGATCTCGTCACGCAGGCGAGCATCGCCGACCGGCTTGGTGAGCACGCCGTCGACGCCGGCGCGGCGCAGCGCGTCGCGGCCGGCCGCCGCCGAGGAGAGGATCAGCAGCGGGACGGACGCGAGCTCGGGCGAGGCCTTGATCTCGTGGACGAGCTCGAGCTCGTGCATCCCGGGCATGTTGCGATCGAGGAGCAAGAGCGCGTACGGGCGTTCGCCGGCGGCCGCGGCCCGAAGCAGGCGCAGCGCCGCGGCGCCGTCGTTGGCGCAGTCGCACGTCATGTTCCATGCGCCGAGCTGATGGCGAAGGATCGTCTGGTTGGTCGCATTGTCGTCGGCCACGAGCACGTGGACCCCGTCGAGGTCGACCCGCGGGATCGCCGAGGACCCCGCCCGCGCCGGCGTGAGCGGCACCGAGAACCAGAACGTGCTGCCGCGTCCCGGCACGCTGCTGGCGCCGATCTGTCCGCCCATGAGCTTGACGAGCTGGCGGCTGATGCTCAGACCCAGCCCAGTGCCCGTGCGCCCCGTGGCCGCGGGCGTCTTCGCCTGCGCGAACGCCTCGAAGAGACCGTCGAGCGCGGCCGGCTCCACCCCGACGCCGGTGTCGCGCACATCGAAGCGGACGACCGGGTGCCCGCCCTGCCACCGCGACCCGACGCGGACGACGACCTCGCCGCGGTCGGTGAACTTGACCGCGTTGTTGAGGAGGTTGACGAGGACCTGACGCATGCGGTTGCCATCACCGCGAAGGTACTGCGGGAGATCGTGGTCGACCCAGGCCATGAGCTCGAGATCCTTCTCGCCGGCGGTCGGCGCGACGATCGCACACGCGTCATCGATGACCCGGCGCAGCTCGAAGTCGTCCTCATCGAGCTCGAGCTTGCCCGCCTCGATCTTCGACACGTCGAGCACGTCGCTGATGACGGCCATGAGGGCATCGCCAGATGAGCGGATCGCCTCGACGAACTCACGCTGATCCTCATTGAGCTCGCCGTCGAGCAGGATGTCGGCGAGGCCGAGAACGCCGTTGAGTGGCGTGCGGATCTCGTGGCTCATGTTCGCGACGTACTCGGACTTCAGGCGTGACAGCTCGAGCGCCTCGTCGCGCGCGGCGGCGAGCTCGTCGGCCAGGCGACGGCGCTCGTCGATGTCCTGTGCCTGAACGATTACGTGGCGCGGCGCGCGGTCGCGGTCGCGAACGAGTGACATCGACAGGAGCACCCACCGCCCGCCGCCACTCTTCGTGCGACAGCGCTTCTCGATCTGGCAGCGGGGCAGGCGGCCCGACATCAGCTCGCCGATCGAGGCGACGTCGGCGGGGACCTCGCTCAGTCGGGTGATGTCCTGGAACGTCGTCTGCAGCATCTCGGCGGCGGGCCAGCCAAGGATGTCGCAGAGCGCCGAGTTGACCTTCAGCCACGCACCATCGAGGCCGACGAGCGCCATCCCGATCGGGGCGTCGGCGAACGCCGTCTCGAACTGCGACCGGGCCTCGTCACGCTCGCCGAGCGTCTGGCGACGCGATGCCTCGGCGGCGCGCCGCTCGGTGACGTCTCGGGACACGACGAGCACGCCAACGATCGTGCCGTCGCCGCCTCGCAGTGGGGAGAACTGGCTGTGAAATGCACCCACGCCCGCGATCGAGTCGTCGTCGAGCTCACCGTGCACTCCAGCGAGCGCCGCCCGGCAGTGCGGCTCGTACAGCGTGAAGTACTCCAACGGGAAGAGCTCGCGCGCCGCGCGGCCGATCAGCGACTCGACGTCCCAGCCGAGGCGCTCGAGCACCGGTCCGCAGGCGAAGCGAAAGCGAAGGTCGTGATCGATGACGAATACCGCGGCGTCTGGGAGCGATCGCACGACGGCGAGGGCAACGTCGCCGGCATGGGCAAGCTCGCTGCTGGGGTGTGTCGTCTGTCGCATGGGGTCACGTTCGGCGGGTGCTCGGTGTCGTTCCGAGTTGTCGGCTGGTGCAGGCCAAACCTGAGGACCGGGCACGCGTCCAGCGGCGGGCGGCGTCATCATCAGCGATCGGCGCAGCGCCGCCCGGGCCGGGCGAAACCTCGGCGCCGGCTAGCGTGTTCTCGCCTTGAGGAACCTCTCCGTGCCCGACCGCCATCCCACCCCGCCGCATCGCCGCCACTTCGCCCGAGCGGCCGCGCTCGCGCTGGCCGCGGCCGCGGCCGTGTTCGCCTGCCCGGTGGCGGCCGCGGCCGCCGAGCTACCGATGCAGACGAGCTTCGCGGCGAATCCGACCGAGCCGAGCGCGGCTTCGAACCACACGTGGACGGTGCCCGCCGGCGTGACCGAGGTCACGTTCTATGCCGCCGGGGGCGCCGGAGGCGCCGGGGGCAACGGGGGTGGCGTGGGCGGCGGCGGCGGGTCAGCCGAGGCCAACCTCGCCGTGACGCCGGGACAGACGTTCACGATCACCGTCGGCGGCAGCGGAGCCGACGGTGCGGCGCCGCAGCTCGGCGGGGTCGCCGCCGGTGGCACGGGCGGCGGACCCAGCGGCGGACGCGGCGGCGACGGCGGCCCGGCCCAGCTCTCAACCACCGGTGTCCTCGGCGGCGGCGGCGGCGCCGGCGGAGCGTCGTCGGTCTCGCTCCCGGCCGGCGGAGCAGCCTCGCTCGTGCTCGTCGCCCCGGGCGGCGGCGGAGGAGGCGCCGGCAGCGGTGCGAGCACGAGCGCCGGCCCGGGCACCGGGACCGCGGGCTCGCCGGCCGGCGCCCCGTCCACGTCGACCGCGAGCGGCGCCGCACCGGGCTCAGGCGGCAGCTCCGCGTCCGGCTCTCCGGGGACGGCCGGCGGGGTGGGCGGCAGCGGCTCCATGGCGGGTGCCGGGGCCGGCGGCGCCGGAGGCGGCGGAGCCGGAACGGCCACGCAGGGAGGCGCCGGCGGTCTCGGCACGCCGCCGGGCATCCCGGGATCGGCGAGCGGCGGCGCCGCCGGCCCGGCCGGCTCGGGAGCTGGCGGCGGCGGCGACGGCTTCTTCGGTGGCGGCAGCGGCGGCGGGTCGACGACGGCCGCCGGCGGCGGAGGCGGCGGCGGCTTCTACGTCTCGCCCGACGCGACCGACTTCGCCGAGCTTGCGCCGACGAGCGCGGCCGCCGTATCGATCGGCTACAACCCGCCGCCGCCTCCCCCGCCGACGCCTCCCGCGCCCCCCCAACCGCCCGCGCCCCATCCCGCGGTCGTCGGCACGCCGGCGAGCGGCCAACCGCTCACCTGCCTGGCCACGAGCGCGATCGCCGGCGAGACGTTCACGTATCGCTGGGTGCGCGACCTCGCTCCGGTGACCGGCGCGACCGGCCAGACCTACAGCGCCGGCACCGTCGACACGGGGCATTACCTGCAATGCGTCGTCACCGGGACGAGCGTCGGCGGCTCGGTGAGCGGCACGAGCGGCTTCGTGGCGATCCCGCTCGGCGGCACACCGGTCGCCGTCAGCCGCTCCTCGATCGCCGCCACCGCCCGCGGCGATGCGGCCCGCATCGTCGTGCGCTGCTCGCCGCGGGCCGCCGGTGCCTGCACGATCTCGCTGTTGCTGAGCGTCGTGGAGACCGAGCGCGGCGGCCACGTGGTCGGCGTGAGCGCGCGACTGGCCAGGTCAGCGCCGAGACGCTCTCGCACACCGCCGACGATCAGGCGCACCGTGATCGTCGGCTCGGTACCGGTGACCCTCGGTCCCGGTCAGGTCCGAGTCGTACCGGTCCCGCTTGATGCGCTCGGCCGCCTGCTGCTGGCGCGAGAGCATCGCCTGCCCGTCCTCGTGTCCGCGAACGGGACGCTCATCGGCGCCATCAGCGCGTCCCTCGGCTCGACGCTGTTGACCCTGCACCCCGCCGCCCCGACGCCGACCACCCACACCGTCAGCGTGGCGAGCACCCCGGCCGTGCTCGCGGCGACCCCGTACATGGGCTGGGACACCTACTTCGCGTTCGGCGGTGCCTTCAACGAGGCGACCATCCTCGACCAGGCCCACCAGCTCATCGCGCGTGGCCTCGCCCGGGTGGGTTACCGCTACATCTGGTTCGACGTCGGCTGGTGGCATGGCACGCGCGACGCGACCGGCCAGATCACGATCGATCCGACGCAGTGGCCGCACGGCCTGGCGTGGCTGACCGGGATCCTGCATCAGGCCGGCCTGCTCGTCGGCCTGTACACCGACGCCGGCTCGACCGGCTGCGGCGGCCCGGGCGCCGGTAGCTACGGGCACTACCAGCAGGACGTCAATACGTTCGCGGCGTGGGGCTTCGACGCCGTGAAGGTCGACTTCTGCGGCGGTGTGCGCCAGGGCCTCGATCCGCAGAGCACCTACACCGCCTTCCACGCCGCCATCCTCAACAACGCCAGCCATCGCCCGATGCTGCTGTCCGTCTGCAACTTCCTGCAACCGGGCCAGTTCGCGACTGGCACCCCGGACCTCTTGGGCTCGGGCTTCGACTCCTGGGCGTTCGGCCCGTCGATTGCCAACAGCTGGCGCACCGATACCGACATCGGTCGACCACATGACGTCGTCTTCGCGAACGTGCTGCGCAACCTCGACGCCGACGCCGCGCACCCGCAGGCGGCCGGACCCGGGCACTGGAACGACCCCGACTACCTCGGGCCCGATCAGGGCCTCAGCGCGACCGCCTACCGAACGCAGCTGAGCATCTGGTCGATGCTCGCCGCCCCGTTGATGATCAGCGACGACCTCGACACGATGTCGACGCAGAGCGCGAGCGACTCGGCCAACCCCGAGGTGATCGCCATCGATCAGGATCCGGCGGGAGTCCAGGGAACGCTCGTCGCGTCGGCCGGCGAGGCCGAGGTGTGGGTCAAGCCGCTGAGCGACGGCAGCCGGGCGGTCGCCCTGCTCAACCGTGGGAGCGCGCCGGTGCGGATCGCGGCGACGGCCCTCGGAGTCGGCCTGTCGCGCGCGTCGCGCTACACGGTGCGCGACCTCTGGGCCCACCGCACGTCGACGACCACCGGCGCCATCAGCGCCGTCGTCCCGGCCGAGGGCACTGCGCTGTACCGCGTCGCGGCCGTCCCGGCGTTGCGCGGCCGGCCGTAGGCCGACGTCAGCCGCCAGCCGCCCCGGGAAGCGAGATCGCATTCGCCTCGGTGTCGGTGAGCGCGACGAGCGTGGAGGCGTAGAGGCGCGCCTTGATCGTGGCCAGCGTCTGGGGGTCCTTGCCGGCGAGGCCGGCGGCGATCTCCACGGCGCGCGGCAGGACCTCGCTCTCGTCGAGCGCCTCGGCCACGATCCCCGCGGCGACCGCCTCGCCGGCCGTGTAGCGCCGGCCGGTCGTCATCGCCTCGTGCGCGGTGCTGGCCGGCAGGCGCGCGGCCACGAGCGCGCTCATCCCGGGCGTGAACGGGATGTTGATGTCGACCTCGGGGAGGCAGAACCAGCCGCGGTCGGCGCGCATGACGCGGGCGTCGTGCGCGAGGGCCAGCATCGCGCCACCGGCGAAGGCGTGACCGCCGAGCGCCGCGACCGTCGGCACGCCGAGCGCGAGCAGGCGCGCGTACAGTCCGTGCACGGACTCCAGCAACGGTCCGATCGCCTCGACGTTCTGCGACATCCACTCGAGGTCGAGTCCATTGCTGTAGATCTTGCCGGCGCCGGTGGTGACGAGCGCGCGCGGCGGCGGCGCGGCGTCGACCTCGTCGACGAGCGAGGTCACCGCCTCGATGAACGCGCCATTGAAGCGGTTCTCGCCGTCGCCGAGCTGCAGGATGAAGACGTCTCCGTCGCGATCGAGGTGAGGCATGGCACTCCCCGGGTCGGTTGCGGCTCGACACCGATCACGCGAGCCCGATCGCGAGATCGTACGCGCCGGGGCGTTAGGCTCGCGCTTCCCCACTGACGCCAGGAGCGACGATGGACTTCCACCATTCCCCCCGCGCGCAGGATTACCTACGGCGGCTGACCGAGTTCCAGGAGCAGGAGATCGCACCCCGCGAGCGCGACTATCACCGAGAGCTCCTCGGTCGCGAAGATCCCTGGGTCGTGCTGCCGATCATCGACGAGCTCAAGGCGACCGCGCGCGAGCGTGGCCTGTGGAACCTCTTCCTCCCCGACTCCAAGCATGGTGCGGGCCTATCCAACGTCGAGTACGCACCGCTGGCCGAGGTGATGGGCGGCTCGCTCATCACACCGCTCGTCTGCAATTGCAACGCGCCCGACACCGGCAACATGGAGGTGCTGTGGCACTTCGGCAGCGAGGATCAGAAGGAGCAATGGCTCGCGCCGCTGCTCGACGGCCGCATTCGCTCGGCCTTCTGCATGACCGAGCCCGACGTCGCCTCCTCCGACGCGACGAACATGCAAGCCACGGCAGTCATCGACGGCGACGAGGTCGTCGTCAACGGGCGCAAGTGGTGGAGCACCGGCGTCGGGCATCCGGAGTGCCGGATCTCGATCTTCATGGGACTCACCGATCCCGACGCCGATCGCTACCACCGGCACTCGATGGTGCTCGTCCCGCTCGACGCGCCCGGCGTCGAGATCGTCCGCCTGCTGCCGGCGATGGGGTTCGACGACGCGCCGCTCGGCCACGGTGAGGTGTCGTTCACCGAAGTGCGGCTTCCGGCCAGTGCGATCATCGGCGGCCCCGGGCAGGCCTTCTCGATCGCCCAGGCCCGCCTCGGTCCGGGCCGCATCCACCACTGCATGCGGCTCATCGGCCTCGCCGAGGCGGCGCTCGGCCTCGCCTGCGAGCGCGCGGTGACGCGCACGGCCTTCGGTCGCCCGCTCGCCAACCTCGGCGGCAACCGCGAGCGCATCGCCGACGCGCGGATCGCCATCGATCAGGCGAGGCTCCACGTCGTGCACGCCGCCTGGCTGCTCGACGAGCAACGCCCCGAGGCGTTCGGCGCCGTCTCGCAGATCAAGGTCGCGGTGCCGAACATGGCCCAGCGCGTCGTCGACATGGCGATCCAGCTCCACGGCGGAGCCGGCCTCAGCGACGACGTCCCGCTCGCGGCCGCGTGGACCGCGGCTCGCTCGCTGCGGCTCGCCGACGGACCCGACGAGGTGCATCGCGGGGTGATCGCGCGCCTCGAGCTCGCTCGCCACGGCCACGGCAAGTGGGCCGAGGCGTGAGCACGGCGGGCGCTCGCGCCGTCCGCGCCGAGGACGAGTTCGACGAACCCGCCTTCCGGCACTACCGGCTGGCCGTGCACTACCTCGACCGGCGCTGCCGGCGGATCATTCGTGCGTCAGCTCGCGCTTGAGCACCTTCCCGGTGGCGTTGCGCGGCAGCGCGTCGACGAAGCGCACGTCGCGCGGGACCTTGTAGCGGGCGAGGTTGTGCTTGACGTAGTCCTTGACGTCCTGTTCGCTCAGCTCGTGGCCGTTGCGCCGCACGACCACGGCGCACAGCCGCTGACCGAACTCGTCGTCCTGCACCGACACGGCGGCGGCCTCCTCGATCGCCTCGTGGCGATGCAGCAGCTCCTCGACCTCGCGGGGGAACACGTTCTCGCCCCCCGAGATGATCATCTCGTCGTCGCGACCGTCGATGAACAGTCGGCCCGCGGCATCGAGATGACCGACGTCGCCGGTGCCCATGAGATTCGCGAGCCGCGGCTTGCTCCCGCCACCGGTGTAGCTGTCGAACAGCATGCCGTTGCCGACGAAGATCCGGCCGCTCTGACCGCGCGACACCTCGCGGTCCTCGTCGTCGAAGAGCTTGACGACGGTGCCGAGCGGCGGGTAGCCGGCCGTGCCGGGTGCGGCGCGCAGGTCCGTCGGCGTGGCGATCGTCGCCCAGGCGACCTCCGTCGACCCGTAGTAGTTGTAGAGGACGTCGCCGAAGGTGTCCATCGTGCGCGTGACGAGCGCCGCGGGCAACGCCGAGCCGCTCGCGGCGATGACGCGCAGGCTCGACAGGTCGTACCGCGCGATCGTCTCAGGCCCGAGCTCGAGCGTGCGCTGCAGCATGACCGGTACGACGCAGACCGTCGAGCAGCGGTGGCGCTCGATCGCCTCGAGCAGCCCCTCGGGCTCGAAGCGCCGGCGCAGCACGATCGTGTGCGACAGGCCGAGGCCGAGCGTCCAGATCGCGTAGCCCCATGCGTGGAACAGCGGAGCGGCGATCATCGTGCGATCGCCTTGGCGCAGCGGAATCTTGCTGAGGAGCGCGGCGAGCGGCTCGAGGGAGTGCGGTTGATCGCGCCGCGCTCCCTTCGGGCTGCCGGTCGTTCCGGAGGTGAGGATGATGACGCGGCCGTTACGCGTCGGCGGCGGCAGCTCGGAGCGGTCGTGCGTGGCGATCAGGTCCTCGAGATTGGGAACGTCGCTGGCGGTCCCATCGCGCCAGCCGAGGATGCGCAGCCGGTCGCGGGCGCCCTCAGCCACGAGCTCGCCGAACTCCTCGTCGTAGACGACGGCCCGGGGATCCTCGCGCTCGAGCACCCCGGTGAGCTGGGGAGCGGCGAACGCGGTGTTCAGGAACAGCACGTCGGCGCCGAGCTTGGCGGCGGCCATCGTGGCCTCGACCATGCCGCGATGGTTGCGACACATGACGGCGACGCCGTCGCCGCTGCCGATGCCACGAGCGGCCAGAGCGCGGGCGAGCGCGTTCGTGCGCTCGTGCACCTCGCGGAACGTGAGCGCCCCGCGCTCGTCGATCACTGCCGGCTCATGGGGGACGAGCCGCGCCGAGATCGCGTAGCCCGCGGCCGGAGTCGAACCCCAGCGCCACAGCGCCCGCAGCGCGCGCACGGCGCGATCGGGTCGCGTCGGGCGAAGCACGCCGGCGCGGGCCAGTGCCCGCACGATCCGCCACGTCGCGAGCAAACCGCCGTGTCGGGGACGGCCGAGGCTCGCGTGCGTAGAGGAGGTTGGTTCCTCCTCCGGCACGAAGCTGGGTGGTCCGCGCTCAGGCCGCTGGG
Source organism: uncultured Solirubrobacterales bacterium (assembly GCA_963819075.1). Lineage (GTDB taxonomy): Bacteria > Actinomycetota > Thermoleophilia > Solirubrobacterales > Solirubrobacteraceae > CAVQBJ01. The sequence continues at coordinate 216,624 of CAWFUP010000003.1, read as the reverse complement.
CGCTCAACGCACGCGCTCCTTCTGCTCAGCACAATCTCCTCCTTGGATCACGCCAGCTCCCATGGTCATGCGATGACGGCGGCGCGACGCTATCACGAACGTCGCACTGGCGGGACACGCGCGTGAGCGTGTCCCCTACTCCTGTCACCCGCACGCACGTGCTGTTCGTCGACGACCAGCAGGAGATCCTCGACGGGCTACGCGACGCCCTGCGCGGCCAGCGCCACGCGTGGCAGATGACCTTCGTGGCCAGTGCCGAGGAGGCGCTCGCGTGCCTCGGCGACGCGCCGGTCGACGTCGTCGTCAGCGACATGCGCATGCCCGGCATGGACGGCGCCCAGCTGCTGAGCGAGATCCAGGAGCGCTATCCCGGCATGATCCGGATCATCCTCTCGGGTTACGCCGACACGGCCGCGCTCACCCGTGCCGCCGGCGTCGCCCACCGCTTCCTGGCGAAACCGGCCGAGACCGACGAGCTCGTGCGCGTGATCGAGCGCTCGTGCGCCCTGCGCGAGCTGAGCGCACAGGTCTCACGCAACGAGTCGAGCGCCGCGCTCTCGTCGCTGCCGTCCGCGCCGGTCGCCTACCTGGAGCTGACGCGGATGCTCGGCGACGAGAACGCCAGCGCTGCCGACGTCGCGAGCGTCGTCGAGCGCGACGTCGCAATGGCCGCCAAGCTCCTGCAGCTCGCCAACTCGGCGATCTTCGGCAGCGGCCGATCGATCTCCCAGCTCAGCGAGGCGGTCACTCGAGTCGGCCTGAACAACCTCCGCGCGCTGGCGCTTTCCGTCGGGACGTTCGAGCGCTTCACGCCAAGCTCTCTCACTCCGGGGTTCTCGATCGCGGCTCTGCAGGCGCATTCGACGCTCGTGGCGCGGATCGCTCGGCGCCTCGCCCCGCGGTCGGCCTCCGACGATGCGTTCACGGCCGGCATGCTGCACGACGTCGGGCTCCTCATCCTGGCCACCCACGAGCCCGCCTTCCTGGCCGAGGCGATCGCCGCGGCTCAGCTCGAGGGACGTCCGCTGTACGAGGTCGAGCAGCAGACGCGTGGCAGCTCCCACGCCGAGCTGGGCGCGCACCTGCTCGCGCTCTGGGGGATCCCCCACCCCATCGTCGAGGCCGTCGCCTACCACCACGCTCCCCGGGCCGCACACGGCCGGCTGCTCGATCACGTCACCGCCGTGTACGTCGCGAACCTGCTCGCCCACGAGGTGGCACCCGGCCCCGAGGGGGAGCGCCTGCCCCAAGCTCCGCTCGACGATGAGTACCTCGCCTCGCTGCAGGTGCTCGGCGAGCTCGACGCCTGGCGCGAGCTGGCCGCCACGGAGGCGCTGCAGGCGGGCGTCGACTAGGCCGTGCCGGGCGTGCCCCGTCGTGGCCGAGCGCCCGGGAATACACCCCGTCGTCAGCGCAGGTCGGGCACGAGCACCCGCAGGCACGGCGCGACGTGCTCGCGGCGCAGCACCCCCAGGCGCTCGAGCACGGTCGGCGTGACGATCGTGCCGCGCGCGACGTGCAGGACGTTCTGCGGACTGACGACGTCCTCGGCGAGAACCATGCCGACCTGCAGCTCGTTCACCGGCACGACGCGCTCCTGCGCCGCCTGCACGCCAAGCGTCGTGGCGAACGTGTCGACGAGATCCTGGTCGTAGCGCCGGTCGCCGGCCCGCAGCTCGGCGATCGCGGCGAGCGCGTCGGCGCCCTGGGACTCCAGCAGGTCGTAGTCGTTGGCGATGCGCACGATCTTCGCGCCGAGGGGGATGGCACCGGTGCGCACGTCGTGATGGGTGACGCTCAGGAACGAGAGCACCTCACGGACGTCGTCGAGGCGCGGGATGCCCTCGAGCAGCTCGAGCGCGACGCGCGGCAGTTCCTCGATCTGGCGGAGCTCGGCGGCCTCGAGGCGCTCTCCGTGAGCGAGCCGCTCGACGATCTCCGGATCGAGGGCCACCGCGCCCATCTGCGACAGCAGGGCCGCCGTCTCGATGTGCCACACGTCGTCGAGCTCGAGCGCCACCGCCAACCGCAGCGCGTAGTGGCGCACGCGCGATGCTCGGCCGAACGCGGCCGGGCTCGCGAGCGCCAGCACTTCGCAGATCGCGCCGACCGCGCCGCGGAGGGTCTCGGTGAGCAGCACGCGCTCGGAGAGGATGAGCCGGTGCTGACGTACGGCGTCGTGGAGCGCGGCGGTGAGCGTGTCTGGTGCGCAGGGCTTCAGCAGGAAGCGGAAGATCTCGCCCTCGTTGACCGCGGTCACTGCGTCCTGCAGCTCGGCGTGGCCAGTGAGCACGACACGCGTGATATCGGGCGCCTGCTCGCGCACCATCGTCAGCAGGGTCGGCCCGTCGAGGCTCGGCATGCGCATGTCCGACAGCATCGCCTCGACCGGGTGCTCGGAGAGCAGGCGGAAGACCTCGAAGCCGTTCGTCGTCGAGAGCACCGTGAACTGGCGATGGAGCGTGTCGCGCAGCGCCTCGAGCACATGTGGCTCGTCGTCGACGCAGAGCACGACCGGCCGCTGCGCGTGCGCCGCGGCCGCAACATCGCCCCGCCGCTCGGCCGGCGCCCCGGCCGCGGGCTGTGGCTGCGCGTTCATTGAGGGCTTGATCGTCCGCTACGCCCAAACGGTTGAGCATTTGGGCCAAAAGACGACTCAAGATTCGCGCGCCGGCGGCCGACCACACGTGCGTGACCGATCCGCGGAGCGCTCAGGACGCCTGGCAACGCCGCTTTGCCGCGCTCGCGAGCACGTTCCCCGACGTGCTGTGCGTCGCCGAGGGCGCCGCGCACGACACGCCGACCCCGGTCTACGTGAGCGAGCGCCTCGCCGCGCTGACGGGACAGGACACGCCCGACTGGCCGACGATCCTGGCGGCCGTGCATCCCGAAGACCGCTTGGCCCTGCAGCCCGGTGGCGACCCCCTCGCGCCGTCCGAGCTGCGCCTGCTCGGGCGCGACGGCTCGTGCCGCTGGGCACGGATGCAGGCCGAGCCGGGCGACGACGGAGCCGGCCACGTCATCCTGCTCGACGTCACATCGGTCAAGGAGGACGAGGAGGAGCGTCGTCGCCTGGAGCTCGAGCTGCGGCTGTCGCAGAAGCTCGAGGCCGTCGGCCAGCTTGCGGCCGGGATCGCCCATGAGATCAACACGCCCGTGCAGTTCGTCGGTGACACCATCCGCTTCCTCGACGACGCGTTCAGCGACCTGTCCGATCTGACCGAGGCCTACGGCGAGGTCCGTGACGTCGTCATCGGGATCGGCACCGAGGCCGACGTCCTCGCCCGGCTCGCCGCCGCCGAGGAGACCGCCGACCTCGAGTACCTGCGCGAGCGGGTGCCTGCGGCGCTCACTCGAGCGCGCGATGGCATCGAGCGCGTGGCCACCATCGTGCGGGCGATCCGCGACTTCGCTCACCCGCCAACCACGGTCAAGGGGCCGGTCGACATCAACCGGGCGCTCGCGAACACGCTCATCGTGGCGGCGAACGAGTACAAGTACGTCGCCGACGTCGAGTGCGACCTGGGTGAGCTCCCGCCGGTCGTAGCGAATGCCGGCGACCTCAACCAGGTGTTCCTCAATCTCGTGGTCAACGCCGCGCAGGCGATCGAGGATCGCGTCGGCGATGGCGACGAGCGCGGCGCGATCCACATCAACACGGCAGTCGAGGGCGACCGCGTCGTCGTTGGCATCTCCGACACCGGCGTCGGAATCGCCCCCGACGTGGCCGGCCGGGTGTTCGATCCGTTCTTCACCACCAAGGAGGTCGGTCGAGGCACCGGGCAGGGCCTCGCCATCTCCCACACCATCGTCCACGAACGTCATGGCGGCAGCCTCACGTTCTCCTCGCGCGTGGGCGAGGGGACGACGTTCTACGTGCGCCTGCCCATCGACGACGGGGTCGCCGACGAGCCGCTCGCGGCCTGAGCTCGGTTCAGCGCTCGGCGCGGCCGGGATCGTCGCAGCCGTAGAGGTGCTCGCGCAGCTGGTCGCAGCTCTCCGCCGACCAGCGTCCGCTCGTCTCCAGGGCCTCGATCACCTCGGCGGCCGCCCGCAGTCGCTCCTCGCTGCCCGGTTCCCCGAACAGCAGCGCATCCGCGGCCTCGAGGATCCGTTCGCGTTCGCCCGGGTGCAGCTTCGACGCACCATGACGATTCAATTCCTCGACGAGGGCGGTGTAATGCGCCCCCCGCGTCGTCATTGCTTCGGCTGCCATGCCTTCACGTTAGCGCTCCTGCAGGCGGGATCGGCGACGATGGCGCACTGTTCGGATCGGGCCCGAGGAAGCGGGCCGCCAGCACCCCTCCGAGCGCCCCGAAAGCATGGTCCTCCCACGACACTCCGGTGTGCGGGACGAGGCTCGCCAGCAGCGCTCCGCCGAAGAGCACGGCGACGAACACGCCGAGGGCGATCTCGGTCAGCCGGCGGTTGAAGAGGCCACGCGTCACCAGGTAGCCGGCGTAGCCGAACACGATGCCGCTCGCCCCGACCGTGTCACTGTGCGAGGGGGACGTCAGCCACGTGCCGAGACCGGCGACGAGCGCCACGATCGCCGTGACGGCCAGTACCCGCCCCGGTCCGGCGAAGGCGATCATCGCTCCGAGCGCGACGAACGGGATCGTGTTGCCGATGATGTGCGCCCAGCTGGCGTGTAGGAACGGCGCGAAGATCACGCCGCGCAACCCGGACACCTGGCGCGGAACGATGCCGTCGCTGTCGAGCCCGTAGCCGTCGATGGCGTTGACCACCTGAACCGCCCACATCACGGCGAGCAGCCCGAGCACCACCTGCGCCCCGTGCAGCCAGCGCTCCCGAGTTGGTGAGGTCGTCCCGTCCATGAGTACAGGATGGCGGATCGCCGCTCTCGTTAGGGTGCACGAATGCGCGCGCTCCAGATCTCCGAGTTGTCGGGCCCCGACGCGGTCTCGGTCGTCGAGGTGCCCGAGCCCGAGGCGAGCCACATGCTCACGCCCGGCTCGGGCGTGCTCATCGACGTGGCCGCCGCCGGCGTCTCGTTCCCAGAAGTGCTTCAGACCCGCGGGCTGTACCAGCTCAAGCCCGAGCTGCCGTTCATCCCGGGCGCCGAGGTCGCGGGGACCGTTGCCGAGGCGCCCGCCGACTCGGACCTACAGGTGGGCGACCGCGTGGCCGCCTTCACCGTGCTCGGTGGGCTGGCCGAGCGCGCGGTGGCGCCGGCCTTTCTGACCTTCCCGCTCCCCGAGCAACTCGACCTCGCACAGGGCGCCGCCCTACTGCTCAACTACCACACCGCGTATTTCGCGCTCAAGCTTCGCGCCCGCCTGCAGGCCGGAGAGCAGGTGCTCGTCCACGGCGCGGCCGGTGGGGTGGGCACGGCCGCGCTGCAGGTCGCACGTGCGCTCGGGGCCCGCACGATCGCCGTTGTGTCGAGCGATGAGAAGGAGCGTGTCGCCCGGGAAGCGGGCGCCGATGAGGTCGTTCGCGCCGACGGGCCTTGGCGAGAGCAGGTCCAGGAGCTCTCGGGCGGCGGCGTGGACATCGTGCTGGACCCGGTCGGGGGCGACCGCTTCCTGGACAGCCTGCGCGCCCTCGCCGAGAATGGCCGGCTCGTCGTGGTCGGCTTCACCGGCGGGTCGATCCCCGAGGTGAAGGTCAACCGCCTGCTCCTGCGCAACCTCGACGTCGTCGGGGCGGGATGGGGCGCGTACGTGATGGGCAAGCCCGAGCTCAACCGGGAGATCGGCGCGGCCCTCGACGCGATGGTGCGCGACGGGTTCGTCGCCCCGATCGTCGGCGCGCGCTTCCCGCTCGCCCGGGCGGCCGAGGCGCTGAAGCTCATCGACGAGCGCCGTGCGACCGGCAAGGTCGTGCTCGACGTGCCCGGCGACGCCTAGCCGCGCGCGGGCGCCGCGCTGCACGGTTCGGGTCTTGGGCGCCGACGCTGCCACAATGTGGCTGGCCGGCCCCTCGATGGCGCGCCGCATCGACCCATGTCACGACTGGCACGACAGCGACGGCGACGGCGATCCCACGGGAACGCCGGTCGCTATGTCCTCATCTTCCTCGCGGTGGTGGGCGTCGCCGCCCTCACCGCGGCCGGCGTCGGCACGGCGTACGTCGTGCACTACGCCAACGAGGCGCCGCCGCTCGATCAGCTGAAGGCCATCGTGCCCGGGGGCAACTCTGAGGTCTTCGCCTCCGACGGCACGCCGCTCGGCTACATCCAGTCGGACGTCCTGCGCTCGCCGATCGCCTACGAGAACATCCCGGCCAACCTCAAGAACGCGACGGTGGCGATCGAGGACCAGCGCTTCTGGCAGCACGGCGGCGTCGACGTCCAGGGCATCATTCGCTCGGCGGTGAAGGACGCGCTCGCCGGACAGCCCCTGCAGGGCGGCTCGACGATCGCCATGCAGCTCGTGCGCAACATCTATCTGCCGGCGAGCGAGCGCACCGAGGATACGCTGCGTCGCAAGATCATCGAGGCGGTCGAGGCGGACCGGCTCGCGAAGAAATACAGCAAGCAGTACATCCTCTCCAAGTACCTCAACAGCGTCCCCTACGGCACCGTCGGCGGCCAGAACGCGATCGGCGTGGCCGCGGCGGCGCGCGTGTTCTTCAACACGACGGTCGCCCAGCTGACGCTCGAGCAGTGCGCGCTGCTCGCCGGGCTCCCGCAGGCGCCGTCCGAGTACAACCCGTTCCTCTACCCTGCCGCCGCCACCGCCCGCCGCAACGAGGTGCTCGCGAAGATGGGGCAGTTGCACTACATCACGCAGGCGCAGGCGCAGGCGGCGATCGCGTCGCCGCTCGACGTGCACCACAGCAACTACTACGAGCAGCACCGCGAGAGCTACTTCTTCGATTACGTCACGCAGCAGCTGATCAACACCTATGGCGTCAACACCGTTGAGCAGGGCGGTCTGCGCGTGTACACGACGATCAACCTCCACTACCAGGATCTCGCGCGGCAGGCGATCGCCACCGAGCTCGGCCTGCCCGGTGACCCGGCCGCGGCGGTCGTCACCGAGGACCCGCGCAACGGTCACATCCTCGCCATGGCTCAGTCCGCCGGCACGTCGCAATACAACTTCGCGGCCGACGCCCAGCGTCAGCCGGGATCGACGATGAAGGCGATCGACCTCGCCGACGCGCTCGAGCACGGCATCGACCCGGACACGACGTACTTCCTGTCGCACACGCTCCAAGCGGGCTGGCTGCCCGGCTATCCGACGTACGAGGTGAAGACGTTCGAGGGCACGTCGCTCAACAAGTCGATCAGCCTCACGCAGGCGACTCTCGCCTCGGATAACACCGTGTACGCGCAGCTCGCCGCCGACATGGGCGAGCAGAGCGTCACGAACATGGCTTATCGCCTCGGCGTCGTCACGCATCTCTACAGCAACCCGGCCGAGGCGCTCGGTGGTCTGAAGTACGGCGTGACGCCGCTGGAGATGGCGAACGTGTATGCCACGCTCGCCGACGGCGGGTATCGCAACCGCCAGACGGGGATCCTGAAGGTGGTGTTCCCCGGCGGCCACGTCGACAACCACTGGGGCGTGCCCCACCGCGTCAAGGTGATCAGCGACGCCATCACCGCCGAGGAGACGAAGATCCTCGAGGAGAACGTGCAGAGCGGCACCGCCGTGCGGTCGGCAATCGGGTGCCCGACGGCAGCCAAGACGGGCACGACGAGCAACCTGTACGACGCTTGGCTCGACGGGTACACGCCGAACTATTCCACGGTCGTCTGGATGGGCTACCCCAACCAGGAGATCTCGATGACCGACGTCCACGGGGCACCCCAGCAGGGCGGCGCCATCCCGGCCCAGATCTGGCACGACTACATGTCCACGGTGGTCGGCGGCAACTGCGTGCCGTTCCCCGCGGCGACGCAGCAGATCCAGTACTCGCCGTTCTACGGCAGGTATCAGAGCGGGACGGGCTCGGCGTCGACGTCGAACCCGCTCAACGCGCCGACGCCCGCGCCCGCGCCCGCTCCGACGCCGAAGAAGCCACACCACAAGTCTGGCTCGGGCGGGAACGGCGGCGGCGGCGGTAACAGCGGGACCGGCGGCGGCGGTTCGGGCGGCGGTGGCGGCGGCAACGCCGGCGGTGGCAACGCCGGTGGCGGCGGTAGCACTGGCGGCGGCGGTAACGGCGGTGGCAACGCGGGCGGTGGCGGCGGCGCGGGCGGCGGTGGCAACGCCGGTGGCGGCGGTGGCACTGGCGGCGGCGGTAACGCCGGTGGCGGCGGCGGTGGCAACGCCGGCGGTGGCGGCGGCGCGGGCGGCGGCGGCACGGGCGGTGGCGGCGGCGCGGGCGGTGGCGGCACTGGTGGTGGCGGTGGCACTGGCGGCGGCGGCACGGGCGGGGCCGGTGCGCCCGTCGGGGGCAACGTGGCGCCGAGCGGCTGAGCGCAGCGATGGGCCTTCCGCGCTTTCTCGCCTCGCGGACCGCTCGTGAGCCGGACATCGCGATCGGCGACCCGCGGTTTCACGACTGGGAGACGGTCTCGACGTTCGAAGACACCAAGACGGCCGTCGCATGGCGCGATCAGCTGCGCGCGAGCAACCTCTCGGCGGCGTGCGTCGCCGACCATCCGCTCGACCGCTTCGGCCGCGGAGACATCTACCTCGTCGTCCCACCAGCCGAGTGGTCGGCGGCGAACGAGATCCTCGAGAATCTCGAGTAACGCCGGGCGCGCCGCGGGGTCTACGATGCGCGCGTAGCTCATCGCCCACATCGCCCGTCCGAGGAGACCGCTGATGGCGCTGACTTCCCCCGCTCCACTCGTGCAACGACCGGCCTGGCGAGCACTCCAGGAGCACTACGAGCAGTTGCGCGACGCTCACCTTCGGGACCTGTTCGCCGGCGACCCGCTCCGCGGAGAGCGCCTCACGCTCGAGGCCGAGGGCCTGTATCTCGACTACTCCAAGAACCGCGTCACCGACGAGACGATGCGTCTGCTCGTGGCGCTGGCCGAGGAGTCGGGCCTGCAGGATCGCATCGCCGCGATGTTCGCCGGCGAGCACATCAACGTCACCGAGGATCGTGCCGTGCTCCACGTCGCGCTGCGCGTGCCGCGCGGCACGTCGTTGATCGTCGACGGCCACGACGTCGCGGCCGACGTGCACGAGGTGCTCGACCGCATGGAGCGCTTCGCCGGGCAGGTGCGCAGCGGCGAGTGGACCGGACACACGGGCCGGCGGATTCGCAACCTCGTGAACATCGGGATCGGCGGGTCGGACCTCGGCCCTGTCATGGCCTATGAGGCGCTGCGCTCCTACAGCGACCGCGCGCTCACGTTCCGCTTCGTCTCGAACGTGGACGGAACCGATTTCGCCGAGGCGACACGTGACCTCGATCCAGAGGAGACGCTGTTCATCGTGTGCTCGAAGACGTTCACGACGCTCGAGACGATGACCAACGCGCGCACGGCACGCGACTGGCTGCTCGGTGCGCTGCACGACGACGCCGCGGTCGCCCGGCACTTCGTCGCGGTGTCGACGAACGCCGAGCAGGTGAGCGCCTTCGGCATCGATACGGCGAACATGTTCGGGTTCTGGGACTGGGTCGGCGGGCGCTACTCGATGGACTCGGCGATCGGGTTGTCCACGATGGTCGCGATCGGCGCCGACCGCTTCCGGGAGATGCTCGCCGGCTTCCACGCGATCGACGAGCACTTCCGCACCGCGCCGCTGCACGCCAACCTGCCGGTGCTCCTCGGGCTCCTCACCGTCTGGTACGCGGACTTCTTCGGCGCCGAGACGCTCGCCGTGCTGCCCTACGAGCAGTACCTCAAGCGCTTCCCGGCCTACCTGCAGCAGCTGACAATGGAGTCGAACGGCAAGTCGGTGACGCTTGCCGGCGAGCCGGTGCAGGCGGCCACCGGCCCCGTGGTGTGGGGCGAGCCCGGCACGAACGGACAGCACTCCTTCTACCAGCTCATCCACCAGGGAACGCACCTGATCCCGTGCGATTTCATCGGCTTCCGCCACGCGCTCAATGTGCTCGGCGACCACCACGAACTGCTGATGGCCAACGTGTTCGCCCAGAGCGAAGCCCTCGCGTTTGGCCGAACCCCGGACGAGGTGCGCGAGGAGGGCACGCCGGAGTGGCTCGTCCCGCATCGCACGTTCGCCGGCAACCGTCCGAGTAACACGATCCTCGCCGAGCGGCTCGATCCGCGCACGCTCGGCGTGCTCGTCGCGCTGTACGAGCACAGCGTGTTCACACAGGGCACGGTGTGGTCGATCAACAGCTTCGATCAGTGGGGCGTGGAGCTCGGCAAGGTCCTCGCCCGGCGGATCGCCGACGAGCTGATGGCCGACGAAGAGCCGCCCCTGCGCCACGACAGCTCCACCACCGCCCTCATCCGCCGCTACCGGAGCGGCTGAGGCGGCGACCGCCCCGACACCGTTGGACGCCGCGGCACATCCGCTCGCGGAGGTCTTCGCGCTCGTGCCCGAGCTGCACGACCCTCGCGACGTATCCGTCCTCGAGGGCGGGCTGACCAACGCCAACTTCAAGGTCCGCACCGATGCGGCGATCTATGTCGTGCGGCGGTGGGATGCCGACAGTGGCCTGCTCGCGATCGATCGCGAGAACGAGTACGTCAACTCCCTGCGCGCGGCCGAGGCCGGCGTCGGCGCGCCCGTCGTCGCCTACCTGCCCGAGCACAACACGCTCGTGATCGAGTTCCTGCCCGGGCGGACGCTCAGCACCGCCGACCTGCGCGAGCCGTCGCGCCTGCGCGCGCTCGCCCTCGCCTGCCGACAGCTGCACCGCGCGCGGCGCTTCCGCGACGACTTCGACATGTTCACGATCCAGGCGCGCTATCGCGCCCTCGTAGCGGAGCGCGGCTTTCGCCTGCCCGAGCGCTACGACGAGTTCGGCGGACATGTGGCGGCCATCCGCGAGGCGCTCGGCGCCCAGCCCGAGGATACGGTGCCCTGTCACAACGACCTGCTGGCCGAGAACCTGCTCGAGCTCGACGGCGGCCTGCGCCTCATCGATTACGAATACTCCGGCAACAACGAGGCGTCGTTCGAGCTCGGAAACGCCTGGAGCGAGTCCGCCCTGCCCGCGACCGCGCTCGATGAGCTCGTCGGCGCCTACTGGGGAGCCGCTCTCGCGCATAAGGTGGCCCGCGCGCGTCTGTGGGCCCTGATGGCAAAGTACGGCTGGACCCTGTGGGCATCGATCCAGGACGGCGTCTCGACGATCGAGTTCGACTTCTGGGAATGGGGCCTGGAGAAGTACCGTCGCGCCGTCGACGAGTTCGACGGCCCGGACTTCGAGCGACTGCTCGCCGACGCGGCGCGCGACGACTGAGCGCGCGCCCGTCAGCCACCGGCGCTCGGCGGCCCCGAGGCGAGCGTGATCTGCTCGCCCGCGACGGTGATGACGTCCCCTCGATGGAGCTGGCGCCCCCGCCGTGTCTCGGCCTCACCGTTGACACGCGCGCCCGCCGTGCGCAGCAGCTCCTTGGCCTCAGCGCCGGAATCGACGAGCCCGCACAGCTTCAGCAGCTGCCCGAGGCGGATCGTCTCGTCGCGAATGGCAATCTCACGCATCGTGCCCGAAGGTAGCGGTTCGCGACCGGCGCGGGCGGATAGTCTGGGACCCGCTCATTACCCGCCCCACCGGAGACCCGCTGACCGGCCTTGGAACCCGATCGCTCAACGCTGAACCTCTTCATGGCGGCCGTTAACGCGCGGGACGCCGATCTCGCCCGCGAACTGCTGGCGCCCGACGTCGTCCTTGCCCCGCTGCTCGCTCATCTGCGCAAGCCGGCGAGCCCGTACTGTGGCCTCGAGGGCGCCGAGGCGTTCTTTGACGACCTCAACGAGCTGCCCAACCCGCCGGTCGTGATGCCCTCGCAGGTGCTCACGGCGCCGAGCGGCACGATCGTGCTCGCGACACTGCGCACACGCGGTGAAGAGGGGCCCGTCGACCATCCCGTCTCGCTCGTGTTCCGGCTGCGCAACGGTCGGATCGCCAGCATGCAGACCTACGGCAGCGTGGCCACGGCCCGCACCGCGGCCGGCCTGTAGGGGGCCGTCGATCGGCACCGGCGCCGCGAGCGCTCAGGCGGCCGGCGCCGCGAGCGGCGCGCCGTCGAAGGTCGACGGCGCGCGCGTCAGCCGCGCCGGATCGAAGCGCGCGAGCAGCGCGTCAGCGCTCAGGCGCTCCCCCGGCTCGGCGAGGCCGGCGCTGGCCCCCATCCATGCCACGACCGCCGCAACATCCACACCGGCCCGGCGCTGTTCACCGAGCGTCACGGCGCCATGGCGCTTGGCCAGGCGACGCCCGTCGCGACCGAGGACGAGCGGGACGTGCGCGTAGGCGGGCACGGGCCGGCCCAGCAGCGTCGCCAGCAGCGCCTGGCGGGGGCTCGAGGCAAGGAGGTCATCGCCGCGCACGACCTCCCCCACCCCCTGTTCGGCGTCATCGACGACCACCGCCAGGTTGTACGCACACGCCGAGCCCGCGCCGCGGTCTGGGTCTCCCCGCCACACGATGAAGTCGTCGACGACCGCCGTCAGCGGTCCGTGGAGGCGGTCGACGACGCTCATCTCGCGGGCGTTGGCGTCGAGACGCCACGAGGGCGGTCGCGAGCCGCGCTCGCGCACGCGGCGTGCCTGGGCGTCGAGGTTGCGACACGTCCCCGGGTAGGCGCGCTGCGCATCGCCGCGGTGCGGCGCGCGCACCGCTTCGCGGATCTCCGCTCGCGTGCACCAGCACGGGTACAGGAGCCCGGCGGCACGCAGCTGCTCGAACGCGTCCCGGTAGAGCGCGCCGCGCTCGGACTGGCGGACCGGCACACCGTCCCAGTCGAGGCCGAGCGCGCGGAGGTCGGCGAGCTGCGCCAGCTCATGCTCACGGCGCGACCGCTCGGCGTCGAGGTCCTCGATGCGTACGAGGAACGCCGCCCCGGCCGAGCGCGCGAACAGCCACGCGAGCAGCGCCGTGCGTAGGTTGCCGACATGCAGCGGCCCCGATGGGCTCGGGGCGAAGCGCCCCGTCAGAGCGGGCTGATGCATCACCGCAGGATCGCAAAGCGCTAGCGTGCTAAGAACCCACCATGCCCCAGAACGAGCGCCACCGACCGGTCCGCCACGGATCGCCGCGCCGTCCCGGCGCCGCACCGCGGCGTCTCGGCGATCCCGAGCGCGCGGCCGGCGGCCACGACGCCCATCCACTCCCCGGGCCGGGAGAGCCGCGGCGCACGGGGAGGCTGATGCTCGCGTTGCGCTACGGGCTGCCCGCCATCGTCGTGCTCGCCGGCATCGTCGCCATGACCGTCGGCACGGACACGTCGCTCGAGGGCGGCGCCGGCCTGGTCAGCGCCGGCCTGGCCATCTGGTTCGTCAACTGGCTCTTCCGCATCGGCGCCGAGGGCGACGCCGAGCGTGACGCCGAGGAGCGCGCGCGGGAGTACTTCGATCGTCACGGCTACTGGCCCGACGAGCGTGAGAGCGAGCGCCACCGCCGCATCGGTCCGCACAGGTAGTAGCATCGCCATCGTGGCGCTGTGGGTGCTCATCCTCCTGCTCGGGATCGTGAAGCTGCCCCTCGTTGCGTTCCTGCTGTGGCTGCCCTTCCGCGAAGATCCGCCGCCTGAGGAGGCGTCGGATTCCTCCCAGGAGGACGGCGGCTCCAAGACGCTTCCCGACGGGTCATCCGGCGGGCGCCGTCATCCCCGCGGTCCGCGTCCACGCGCGCCGCGCCGCGGACCGCACGGCTCGCCGGCACCCCCGTCGCCGGAGCGGGTGCGCACCGTGACCGCCCGCGGCCAGCGCTTCGCGGCCGATCGCCATCCTCGCTGACGAGCGGGCGCTCACCCCAACCGGCCCGTTCACGCTGCAAGCGAGCGCCCACGGCGTCCGCCGCGCTGCCTACCGTGGCCGGCGATGTCGACGCCCTCCGACCCCACGCACGAGCCGGCCTGGCTGTCGGAGCTCAATTCCCAGCAGCGTGACGCCGTCGACCATCGCTCCGGGCCACTGCTCATCCTCGCCGGTGCCGGCACCGGGAAGACGACGACGCTCGTCGCGCGGGTGGCCTCGCTCATCCGCGATGGCGCCGAACCCGAGCGGATCCTGCTGCTGACGTTCACGCGACGGGCCGCGCGCGAGATGATCGGGCGAGCGCGTGGTCTCGTCGAGCACGCACACCCCGGCTCCGGACGCATCGTCGGCGGCACGTTCCACTCGGTCGCGCACCGCCTGGTGCGCCGCCACCACGCGGCGCTGGGACTTCCCGGCGGATTCGGGATCCTCGACGCCAGCGATGCGGCCGATCTGCTCGACCTCGTACGCCAGGATGGCGGCATCGCCACCGGGCAACGACGCTTCCCGCGCAAGCACACGATGCTTGACATCTACTCGCGCACGGTCAATGCCCAGACGCCGCTGACCGACGTGCTCACCGAGTGCTTCCCATGGTGCTCGGAGCACCGTGACGCCCTCGTCGCGCTGTTCCGGACCTACGGTGAGCGCAAGCGCTCCCTCGGGCTGCTCGATCTCGACGACCTGCTGCTTCACTGGCGCGCGCTGGCGCTCGACGAGGTCAGTGGCCCGGCGCTCGCCCGCGAGCACGATCACGTGCTCGTCGACGAGTACCAGGACGTCAACGGGCTGCAGGTCGACATCGTTCGGGCGCTCGCGGGGCGCCCGGACGGCCCGTGTGTGACCGCCGTCGGCGACGACTTCCAGGCCATCTACGGCTTTCGTGCCGCGTCGGCACAGCACATCCTGCAGTTCCCGAGCCAGTTCACCGGAGCCACCCTTGTGACGCTCGCGCACAACTACCGCTCGACGGCTCCGATCCTCGCCGTCGCCAACGCCGTCTCCGCGCAGGATCGTGCCGGCTTCCCCAAGCGGCTGCGCACGGACCGCCCGGGCGGGGTCCTTCCGGAGCTGTCGCTTCCGCGCGACGAGGCCGAGCAGGCGACCATCGTCGCCGAGCACGTGCTCGCCGCGCGCGAGGAAGGTGTCGATCTGCGCCACCAGGCGGTCCTGTTTCGCACCAACCACGACTCGGCGCTGCTCGAGCTTGAGCTGACGCGGCGGCAGATCCCGTTCGTGAAGTACGGCGGGCTGCGCTACCTGGAGGCGGCACACGTGAAGGACTTCGTCGCGCTCCTGCGCGTGAGCGACAACGGTGCGGACGAGATGAGCTGGTTCCGGGTTCTGCAGCTGCTCGATGGCGTTGGCCCGATGCGCGCGCGGCGCATCATCGATCGCCTGCGCGGGGTCTCCGGCCGGGCCGCGCCGGACGCCGAGCTGCGCCTCGAGCGATGGGCGCAGGCGCGCGAGCACGTGCCGGCGACGGCGGAGGAGCATGCGAACGCGCTCATCGCGGCGCTGCAGGCAAGTCGCGAGCCGGGGCGGACGGCCGGAGCGCGTGCCGAGGCGCTGCGCGACGCGATCGCGCCCGTGCTGCGCGTGCGCTATCCCGACAGCGCGGTGCGCCTGCTCGATCTCGACCAGCTCGTGCAGGCTGCGCGGCAGCGCAGCGAGCTGCATGGCCTCGTCGCCGAGCTCGTGCTCGACCCACCGGCGTCATCGTCGGATTGGGCCGGCGCGCCGCACCTCGACGAGGACTACCTCGTGCTGAGCACCGTGCACTCGGCGAAGGGGCTCGAATGGGAGGCAGTGCACCTCATCGCCGCCTACGACGGCAACTTTCCCGCCGATATGAGCACCGGCAGCGCTGAGGGCATCGCCGAGGAGCGGCGGCTGTTCTACGTCGCACTGACGCGGGCCCGGCGGCGTCTGCACGTGTACGCGCCCGTGCGCTACCACCATCGCCCGCAGGGCCGCGACGACGCCCATGGCTATGGGCGGCTGTCGCGCTTCCTGACCGACGAGGTGCAGCGGCTCTGCGCGCTCACCCGCCCCGTCGAGCCGCGAGAACCTGTCTCGCCGACGCTACCGCGGGCTCGCATCACGGTGTCCGTGGACGCGCTGTTGCGCTGAGCGCCTCGGCTGCGGGCCCTCGGCGCGCTCAGCGGTTGCGCTTGCGCTGCTGGCGCGCCGCCTTGGCCTTCGCCCGGTCGCGCTGGCGCTGCTCGAGCGAACGGCGCGGAGTCGGCCCCGCCAGCGCGCCCTCCCGGGTTGGCGCGTGCGAGCGGGCGTCGCGCAGGATGAACCAGGCTATGGCCGCGATCAGGACGAGCGCCGCGACGACGATGAGGATCGCGACGGATGCCGAGGCGCCGATGCCAGAGCTCGACGACGAGGACGAATTGGCGGTGACCACCGTCGTTGTGGTCGTCGTCTGAACCGGTGCGACCGGGGCGATCGGGTTACCCAGCTGCGCGAGCGCCGCCGGCGCACCGGCGACGAGCAGCGTCGTCTCGGCCGTCAACACGGCCAGGGCCACACGCCGCCGATTCCGGCGGCCGGGCGCTCGTCTGCCTCTCCTGCGACTCAGATCAACCACGGCGGTCCGCGAGCATAGCGCCTGCGGCACCATCCGGGGACGGCGCCGACGCCCTAGAATGCGCCCAACATGCCACCCAAGCAACGTCAGATTCGCATGGAGCAGCGCGGCTCGCAGGCGGCCATCCAGGCTCTCGAGCAGCGCAGCGACGAGGAGCTCGAGGCCGAGACCAAGTACAAGTCGGCGGCGCTCGCCATCCTCGGCGCGCGCGCCGCCGAGCGCTTCGACGCCGACAAGAGCCGCAGCTACTTCCAGCGCGCGATCGCCGCGGCGCAGCCGCGGGAACGCATGCAGCTCCGCCGCATGGCCGACGCGTCGCTCGCGCTGGCCGAGCGCCGGCCGAGCGAGCTGCGAGAGGCCGTCGAGCGCCTCGGCCAGGCGCCGCCGACGCGCCGCCAGCTGTTCGCGCTGCGGGCGATGGGCCTTCTCGTCCCGCCGTCGAGCGCCGGCCTGGTGGCCAGGATCCGGGGGATCCTGCTCATCATCGCGCTCATCATCGTCGTGGTCGCCCTCGGCGCGGGGATCGTGGAGCTCATCTCGCTGCCCTTCAACGGCGGCTTCAGCGCGGCGCCCGCGGTCCTGCTCGGGATCTTCCTGGTCATCGTCGTGCTCGCGGTGCTCGCCACGGTCGGGCGACGGCGCCAGACCAAGGCCAAGGCCGACGCGAGAGCGGCCCCGCCAGCCGCACCGTCGCGGCGCGACCGCCGAGCCTGAGATCAGCGCGACGACAGCGTCGCCGAGCGGATGACCACGGGCACGAGTGGCATCTGCGTCGACGGTGATGTCGGGACCTGCGCGATTGCGTTCACGGCCTTCAGGTCGCCGGAGACGTGCCCGGCGACCGCGTATTGAGGCGGCAGCTGCGCGCCCTGGGCGCCGACGATGATGAAGAACTGGCTGCCGGCCGTTCCGTTCGGCTCGTTCGCGGTCTTCGCCATCGCCACGCTGCCGATCTTGTACTTCAATCCTGGCGGCGGCGCCTCGACGGTGGTGTAGCCCGGTCCTCCGAGGCCGGTGCCGAGCGGATCGCCGCCCTGGATGACGAAGCCGGGCACGATGCGGTGGAAGGTGAGATCGTCATAGAAGCCGCGCTGGACGAGCGATGCGAACGACGCCGCCGTCTTCGGAGCCTCACGGACCGCAAGCGCGATGTCGATCTCACCGCAGTTGGTGATCATCTTCACCGTGTAGTGGAGCTTGGGGTTCAGCTTCGCGGTCGGCGCGGAGAGGTGCGACTCGCCCGCGCGCGGGGCCGGAGTCTGGGCCGGCGTGCACCCGGCGGGATACTGCGATGCGCTCGCCGTATTCGACGACGTGGTGACGATGCTCGCCGCTGCCGGCGGAACCGTCTCGTTGCCAACGTTGATACCGCCGTTCGACGAGCTCGACGTGCTCGAGCCGCACGCCGTCAGCGCGAGGGCGAGCACCGCGGCATGGGCGCCGCGCGAATGGTGGCTGGGCTTTCGGAACCGTGCCATCGGCGGGCAAGAGAATAATGGTTTGCGCCGTGGCGCTCTCTCCCTTGCTGCGTGGCTACGACCACGTCCTGCTGGACCTCGACGGCTGCGTGTGGATCGGCGGCGAGCCTACGCCCCGCGCGGCCGAGGCTGTCATGGCCCTGCGCGCCGAGGGCAAGCGCATCGCCTTCGTCACGAATGACTCCCGTTACGGGCTCGAGGATCTCGTGCGCCGGCTGTGGGCGAGCGGCATCCAGGGGTCGGTCGAGGAGGTCGTCAGCGTCGGGTCGGCGATCCAGCACCTGCTCGCCGAGCGGCACGAGGGCGAACGAGCGGTCGTCGTCGGGTCGGTCGCGCTGCACCGCCACGTGCTCGACGCCGGCCTGCGCATCCCGCGGGACGCGAACGGCGACGCCGAGGCCGACGTCGTGGTGGTCGGCGTCCACGACGGGTTCACCTACGCCGAGCTGCGCACCGCCGCTCGGGCGGTGCTCGCAGGCGCGGTGCTCATCGGCGCGGCCCGCGACGCGAGCTTCCCCCAGCCCGACGGGCTGTGGCCGGGCGCCGGCGCGCTGCTCGCGGCCGTGGAGGCGGCCAGCGGAGTACGCGCCGACGTCGTTGTCGGCAAGCCCGAGCCCCAGCTGTTCCGCACCGCGCTCGACCGGCTCGGCCCCGGCCGAGCCCTCATGATCGGCGACCGGCCGGAGATCGACGTCGCCGGGGCCATCGGCGCCGGGATAGACGGCGCGCTCGTGCTCAGCGGCGGCGCCGCAGATCCGCGTACCGGCAGCGAGCCTCCCGATCCCCGCCCGGTCGCGGTTGCCGACACGCTCGCCGAGCTCGTGCTCGCCTGAGCGCGCCGTGGCGCCCAGCGCGACGGCCGCCGGCCGGTCCGCGCGCGGGCGCTCCCTTGTCGGCGGGCGGCCGATGCGGCCACGCCCAATACGCTTGGGTGATGTCCCAACGGGTCTGCCTGATCGTCAACCCCGCGGCCGGGGGCGGCCGCGGCGCGCGCGTGCTGCCGGCGGTGAAGATCGCGCTCGGCACCGCCGGTGTGACCGTGCGCGACGCGCTCACGCGTGACCTCGGCGACGCCCGCCGGCTCGCGCTCGAGGCCGCGGGCGCCGGTGAGACCGTCGTCACCCTCGGAGGCGACGGACTCGTCGGGGCCGTGGCCGACGTCCTGCGCTTGCGCCCCGGCGCGGTGATGGGCATCCTCCCGGGAGGGCGGGGGAACGACCTCGTGCGCGTGCTCGGGATCCCGGCAGATCCGGTCGCGGCGTGCGCGGTGATCGCCAGCGGGCGCCCGCGGACGATCGACCTCGGCGAGGTCAACGGGCGAGCGTTCGTGAGTATCGCCAGCGCGGGCTTCGACAGCGAGGCCAACCGCTTCGCCAACGAGGCTCCCAACGCACTTGGCTCGTTCGTCTACGCGTACGGGCTGCTGCGGGCGCTCGCCGCGTGGACGCCGGTGCGCATGGAGATCGAGCTCGATCCGCCCGGCCCGACGCAGTCGTTCTCGGCGTACACGGTGGCGGCGGCCAACTCGGGCGTGTACGGCGGCGGAATGCGACTCGCCCCGGACGCCTCGCTCGGCGACGGGCTGCTCGACGTCGTCGTGATCGGCGCGATCTCGCGCCGGCGATTCCTGCGCCACGCACCGAAGGTCTTCTCCGGGCGACACATAGCGCTGGCCAACGTGCACGTCATGCGTGCCGCGGAGGTGCGCATCAGCGCCGAGCGCGCGTTCGACGTCTACGCCGACGGGGACCCGATCGCCACCCTTCCGGCCGACGTGCGCACGCTCCCGGGAGCGATCCGGGTGCTCGTACCGCACGACTCACCCACGGCCGATGCGGTCTCGAACCGGACGTCCGCGTCAACGGTGCCACGTTGATCGCCGAAGCGGTCACCGACGGCAAGATCGCACTCGCCCGGGCGGTCGGCGCGCTGTCGCGGCGCGGCGGCCGGGGCGGCACGAGCCTGCCGGGGAAGGTGCTGATGCGACTCGACAGCGACGCGGTGGCGCGGCTGTCGGCGCGGCTGGAGCGCGGCAGCGTGCTCGTGTCGGCGACGAACGGCAAGACGACGACCGCCACGATGGCCGCCTCGATCCTTCGGGAGGCCGGCGTGCCGCTCGTCTACAACCGCGCCGGTGCGAACATGGGCGGGGGCATCGCCTCGACGCTGCTCTCTGCCGCCCGGACCGGAGGTCGGATCGACGGCGAGCTCGGGCTCTTCGAGGTCGATGAGTTCTGGCTCGAGCGGATGGTCACCCAGCTGCAACCGCGCTACCTGCTGCTCGGCAACCTGTTCCGCGATCAGCTCGATCGTTACGGCGAGCTCGAGACGATCGCCGATCGCTGGGCGTCGCTGCTGCGCTCACCGGTCGGCGCCGGCGTCGGCCTGGTCGCGAACGCTGATGACCCCGTCGTCGCAGACCTCGGTCGCGACCGCGACGACGTCCTCTACTTCGGCATCGAGGACGAGCGCCTCGGCATCGGAGCGCTCGCGCACGCCGCCGACGCGAAGCACTGCCGCCGCTGCGGAGCGCCCTATCACTTCGACGTGATCTACCTCGGCCATCTCGGGCACTACCGCTGCGAGCAGTGCGGCGCGGCGCGCCCGACGCCGGCCGTCGCCGCGCACGACGTCGTGCTCGACGGCACGCGCGCCGCGCGCTTCACGCTGCACACGCCGACGGGCCACGCCGGCGTCGCCCTCGCGCTGCCGGGGCTCTACAACGTCTACAACGCCACCGCCGCGGCGGCGCTGGCCACCGCGCTCGAGATCCCGCTCGCCACGATCGTCGCGGGCCTGGAAGCCGCCCAGGCGGCGTTCGGCCGCGCCGAGACGCTGACGATCGCCGGGCGGCCCGTTCGCATCCTGCTGGTGAAGAACCCCGCCGGCGCGAACGAGGTACTGCGCACGCTCGCGCTCGAGGACGGCGAGCTCGACGTGCTCGCCGTCCTCAACGACAACATCGCCGACGGTCGCGACGTGTCGTGGGTCTGGGACGCCGACTTCGAGACGCTCGCGCCGCGCGTGCGCCGCGTCACCTGCTCGGGCACCCGAGCTCCCGAGCTCGCCCTGCGCCTCAAGTACGCCGGCGTGCCGGTCGAGCGGATCACCGTCGAGGGCGAGCTCGGCGCGGCACTCGATGCCGCCGTGGCCGACCGTGGCGACGTGGCTCGGCCGCTCTACGCCCTGCCCACCTACACCGCGATGCTCGCGCTGCGCGATCTGCTCAGCGACCGTGGCGTCGTACGCAGCTCATGGGCCTGACCTCCACCCCCTCGGCACGCGGCGACGAGCACCGCCCCGAGCTCGACCCCGCGATCGTCTGGCATGACCTCGAATGTGGACGCTACGGGGCCGATCTGGCGCTGTGGCGAGAGCTCGCCGCCGAGGCGAGCGGCCCCGTGCTCGACGTCGGCGCTGGAACCGGGCGCGTCACGCTGGCGCTCGCCCGCGATGGCGTGCCGGTGATCGCGCTCGACCACGATCCGGTGCTCCTCGGCGAGTGCGCCCGCCGCGCGCAGGGCCTCTCGGTCACCCCTGTGCTCGGCGACGCGCGTACGCTCGCGCTCGATGGCCCTGCGCTCTCGCTCTGCCTCGTCCCGATGCAGACGGTGCAGCTGCTCGACGAGGACGGCCGCACGGCGTTCCTGCGCTCGGCGCGCGAGTGCGTCGGTCCGGGCGGGCTCGTCGCCTGCGCCCTCACCGGCGAGCTGCAGACCTTCGACGAGGAGCACCACATCCTGCCCACACCCGACGAGCTGCGCGTCGGCGACGTCATCTACTCCAGCCAGCCGACGGCGGTGCGCGTGCTCGAGGACCGAGTCGTGCTCGAACGTCGTCGCCAGACCGACGACGGTGCCATCCGCAGCGTCGAGCACGACGTGACCGAGCTGTTCGTAGTGTCGCCCGCGGAGCTCGAGCGCTCCGCTCGCGCCGCCGGATGGCGGGTGCAACGCCGGCGGACCATCCCCGCGACGACCGAGCACGTGGGCTCGACCGTGGTGATGCTGCGTGGCTGAGTCGACGACGTTGCGCGTCTGCGCGCTCTATCCCGACCTCATGAGCATCTATGCCGACCGCGGCAACCTGCTCATGCTCGCGCGCCGCTGTCAATGGCGCGGGCTCGACTGCACGATCACACCGAGCGGGCTCGGCGAAGACCTCGACGCCGACGCCCACGACCTGTTCTACATAGGGGGCGGGCAGGACCGCGACCAGCGACTGTGCGCGGAGGACCTGCTGCGTCACAAGAGCGAGGCGCTGCACGCGGCGGCGGCACGGGGCGCCGTGGTCTTCGGCGTCTGTGGCGGCTATCAGCTGCTCGGTTGCAGCTATGACCTCGGGGACGAGCGCATCCCGGGAGTTGGTCTGCTCGACCTGCGCACCGTGCGCGGCGACGGGCCGCGCCTCATCGGCAACGTGGCCATCGAGGTGCATCTCGACGACGGTGCCGGTCCGCGCGTGCTCGCCGGCTTCGAGAATCACGGCGGGCGCACCGAGCTCGGGGCGGGTGAGCGCCCGCTCGGGCGCGTGCTGCACGGCCACGGCAACGACGGCCGCAGCGGCCACGAAGGCGCACGCCGGGGTCGCGTGATCGGCACCTACCTGCACGGCCCGCTGCTCCCCAAGAACGCCTGGTTCGCCGACTGGCTCATCGGCCAAGCGCTCGGGCTGGACGAGCTCGAGGCGCTCGACGACCGGCTCGAGGATGCCGCCCACGCGAGCGCTCGGCGAGCCGCCGGTGTGTAGCGGCGGCTCGTTGACCGACACCGTCGCAACGCTCCCATCGGGCGTTGGCCCTACGATTCGCCGATGGAGCTCTCGGACTACCAGCGGCTCTCGCGCCGCACCGCAGCCTATCCGCGCGACGCGTGGCTCGCCTACCCCGCGCTCGGCCTGGCCGGCGAGGCCGGCGAGGTCGCCGAGCACGTCAAGAAATCGATCCGCGACGACGCCGGCTCGGTGCTGCCCGAGCGTCGCGCCGCGATGGCCAAGGAGCTCGGCGACGTGCTGTGGTACCTCGCGCAGCTGGCCACGGAGCTCGAGCTCGATCTCGACGAGGTTGCCCAGATGAACCTCGACAAGCTTCGCTCCCGCCAGGAGCGTGGCGTCCTCGCCGGCAGCGGCGACGACCGCTGACGCAGCCGTCGCCGTCCGCCGGGGCCCATCAGCGCTAGCGAATCGTCCAGGTCGCGCGGACGACGGCGCTCACGCGCGGCTTGGGCTTGACATGCACGAAGGCAAGCCGCAGGCGCAGCTTCAGGCGGTGCCGATCGCGCAGTGCCGCGAGGCCTGCGCGGTTGAGGGGCACGGCGAGCATGATCACGCCAGCCCGCCGGAGCGTGCGGAACGTCGAGCGCAGATCCGGCCCGGTCGCGCTGACGCGTCCCGCTGCGGCGACGCGCAGCCTGAGGTGCAACGCGCCGCCGGCGTAGCGACGTGACAGCAGGGCGAGGACCTTCTTGCGCTTCGCGCGCGCCCCCTTCACGCCGGAGCACCCTTGCACGCTCACCGCGGTCGTGCTGCTCCGTTGGGCGCCGTTCTGCCCGACGAGCTGCGTGGGCATCAGCAGCGGCCCGGGGCACACGCTCGCCGTCGCCGTAAGCGCGGAATGCGGGCCCTCGGGCAGATCGAGGATGAACGTCGAGATCGGCACGTCGGGGATGGCGCCGAACGTCGACGTCGTCGCCCCGGTGGCCGAGAACGCGATCGTCCCGGTCAGGTCGACGGATACGCCGCCTCCGGACAGGACGAGGTTGAGCGTCGGCAGGCCCGACTTGCCCTGCGATACGAGGTACACCTGCCCGACCAGACCGCCGGCGAGCACCGGGGTGAACGCCGCGCCCTCGCCGACGAGCGATGCCGCCGGGCAGCCGGCCGGGTTGGCCGTGTACGTGGCCGCCGGGCACGCCTCTTGCACCGTGGTGAGACGCGCCGACAGCTGCTTGGGGAGCGTCACGGCGACCGAGCGCAGGTTGGCCCCGCCGGTCGGCTGGTGCACGACGACGACGAGGCTTGCACCGCTGCTCCCCGATGTCGACCCGCTCGTGGTGGCGGTCACGATGGGCGCGAAGGGCAGCGAACCGCAGCCGGTGAGCGGGAGCGGGATCGTCTGGTTGGACGCCGACCCATCGACCGCGGTCAGCAGGCCGCCGCCACTGAGCGGGCCGCAGCTGGTCGGGTTGAACAGGAACGACGGCCGGTTGATGGAGATGCTGACGGTCTTGATCCGCAAGGGGACGCCCTGCAGGATCGTCGGCAGCGGATCGCTCGTGATCGTCAGGTGCGCGTCGTGGGGGTCAACGGCAATGGCGGCCCGCACGACGGAGGTCCCGAGGTTGTAGGGGCCGGCCACCGCGGGCACGACGATCGAGAGGCCGTACGGCGAACCCGCGTAGCCGCCGGTTAGATACACCGGTCCGGACAGCGACACCGGCGTCGGCCCGGCGCCCGCGCCGACGGTGACCGTCCCGATCTGCGAGCTCGCGGGACAGCTTCCGGCCGCCGCGTGGGCGGCATCGCAGGGCTGCTGCACCGACGAGATCATGCCGAGGAGCCCTGGTGGCAGGCTCACCTGCACCTTCGAGAGGTACTGCGTGCCGTCGGCGCGCGAGACCGAGAGGGTCAAGTCCGTGTAGGCGCCCGCCGCCGTCGTGGCGTCCTGCGCGGAGGCGCTCGGTGCGAATGTCGTGGCCGGACAGGCACTCCCGCTGCCGTTGTTGTCCACGGTGGTCGACGCCGTCGGGGTGGCCGCCGGCGTCCCCGACCACGGCGTGACGGCGCTCGTCGTCGTGCCGCGGCCGCAGGACAGTGGGCTGGCCAGGACGGCGCCCGAGCCGCCATTGAGCGTCAGCACGAGGTCGTCGAATGGAACCTGCGGGGTGTTGTCGAACGTGGTGGTGAGCTGGCCGGTGCTCGGATCGGCGGTGATCGTCCCCGTCAGCCTGATGTCGATGTTGTCGCCGCTCGCGTCGAGGAACAGCCGGAACGGGCTGCCGGTCGGCGGCTGCGAGCCGACGTACACCGAGCCGGTCAGCTGCGGCGCCGAGCCGGCGAGCAGCGGCGTGTGGATGGCGACGTTGCCGACCGCCGAAGCCTTCGGGCAGCCGATGGCGGCATGCGCCTGGAGCGGGAACTCGGCGTCGCTGCACGCCTGCAGGGAGCCGGCCGCCGCCGGGTTGATCGTGAAGCCGGGAGGCAGCGTCACCGAGACGTTCTGCACCTGCGGGGTGTCCAGCGGGGCGGCGTAGGCGTCCTGCTGGGGCACCTTGAGGTCGACGGTCAGGCCGGCTGGGGTGTCACGCGCGAAGCTGCTGGTCCCGACCGGGGTCAGCGTGATCGAGGGGGCCGAGGCGCCCGCCGGGAAGACAAGATTGCTACAACCCGAAGCGCCAACGGGGGTCGTGAAGCTCGTGTGTTGGAAGCTGCCGCGGGCCTCGTAGGAGTCCACCGAGAGGAACGTCGTCTGCGGCCCGATGCAGGTCGAGGGATCGGTGAGGAACGCCGTGCCCGAGGCGCCACCGTCCTGAGCCTCGGGGTCGCCGAAGAAGACCAGCGTCGAGGTCACGGTCTGGATGCCCACCGTGAGCGGGACACCGGGGATGATGCTGAAGGTCGCCTGTTGAGGCAGGCCGGTGATCGTGAAGTACTCCCCGAAGTCTCCCGGCTGGCCATTTGAGGGCGCGTCGCGCACTCCACCGATCACGTCGACGCGTGAGCCGCCGGCGGTGAAGGCGAAGTCTGCCAACTGGCCGGAGGCCGGGGCCATGTTGTAGATGGGCAGAGCCCCGCCGAGTTGGGTCGTGCCGGATGGACACGAGGCGGCGTAGCAGCCCTGGATGCCGAGGCTGGGCACGTAGGCGACCAGGGACTCGGTGCCGACCTGGGTATCGGCGGCGCAGCTACCAAAGCTGGCCTGAGGGCATTGTGGGGTGGCCTGTGGGTCGGGCACCAGTCCGGGCGGTAGATCCACACGCACATCGGCCAACGTGCCTCCCGGATTGCCGCTTGAGTTGTTCATCGTGAACGACGTGAAGCCGCAGTAGGGGTGCGAGCCGGCCTGGGTGGCGTAGAGGGCCTCGCTTTGGGCGGTGGGCGGATTGGCGCTGGCATCCTGGACGTCGCAGGCGGCCTGTCCTGGGAATTGCGTGGTGTTCTGCAGCACCACGCCGGCGGTGAAGCTCTGTACGCCGAAGGCGGCTTGCGCAGCAGGGGCCGCGAGTGCGAGCACCAGCACCGCAAGGGCCAGACAAAGCGCCGGCGCCACGCGCCGGCCGCCTGTGGGCGGGCCATCCGTGGTGGCCCTGCGAGGTTCCGTCCGTATGCGCATCCGCTCCCTCTCCTTGTCCCGCGATGCGACCCCACCCATAAGTATTCCCCCCACGTGGGGCGCTTAGTCGCAGTTACCCGCTCGCCGGAGGGATAGGCAGCGGTCAGCGCGCGGCGCCGTTGGGCGTCGCCAGGCGGTCGTAGTGCTCTCGCCGACAGCGGCGTCGACCGCTCGTCAGCCGTCGCCGCGTACAGCTGCCGTCTACTGCGCTACGCGCCCTTGATCGTCCAGGTGGCGCGCACGACGGTGGTCGGCCCCTTCTTCTTGGGCACGAAGCCGAACCGCACGTGCAGCGTCAAGCGATGATGACGCCGTAGCGCCGCGAGGCCGGACCGGCTGAGCGGCACGTTGAGCGTGACGACGCCGGCGCGCTTGATGGTGCGCGCGGTCTGCCTGAGGTTGGCGCCGCTCGCGGTGACCCGCCCGGCCGCGAGCACGCGCAGCTTGACCTGGAGGACACCACGCGCGTAGCGGTGCGTGAGCAGGCCAAGCGGCCTGCGCGTGGTCGTCGACGCCTTCACCCCGGAGCAGCCGAGCACGGTGACCGCGACCACGCTGCTCCGCTGCGCCCCGTTCTGTCCCACCAGCGTGGCGGGCATCGACAGCGGCCCCGGGCACAGCGTGCTCGTGGCCGACAGCGCCGAGTGCGGTCCCGCGGGCAGGTCGAGCGTGAATGTCGAGATCGGCACGTCGGGGATCGACCCGAACGTCGACGTCGTCGCCCCGGCGGCGGTGAACGCGATCGTCCCGGTCAGGTCGACCGCGACCCCCGAGCCCGAGAGCACCGCATCGAGCGTCGGCAGCCCCGCCGTGCCCTGGGACACGAGATACACGGTCCCGAGCAACGGAGACGAAGAGCCGAGAACGGGCGTCGTCGCGCTGCCCGAGCCCACCACCGACGCGGGCGGACAGTCGACCGGGTTCGCCGCGTACGTCGCCGCCGGGCACGCGTCCTGGACGGCGGTCAGCCGCGCGGCGAGCTGCTTGGGCAGGGTGATGGCCACCGAGCGGAGGTTCGCGCCGCCGCCTGGCTGCGTGACCGTCACGCTCAGGCCGGCGCCGTTGCTCGCGGAGGTCGACGCGCTGGCCGAGGCGGTGATCGCCGGAGCGAACGGAAGGTTCGCGCAACCGGTAGCTGTGAGCGTGCCGCCGATCGCATAGGTCCCTCCCACGCTCCCGCCCACCGACCCCCCGAACGGCAGCGCGGCGCAGCTGGTCGGGTTGAACAGGAAACCCGGGCGGTTGACCGCAATGCTCACCGACTTCACCCGCAGCGGGATGCCCCCCGCGATCTGAGGCAGCGTGGCGACGATCGCGATGTGCGCATCGGTCGGCGACACCGAGATCCCCGCCCGCACGACGACCGTGCCGAGGTCGTAGGGACCGGCCACGGCGGGCACGGCGATCGACAGTCCGAACGGGGCGCCGCCGTACGGGCCCATGAGGTACACCGGTCCGGACAGCGTCAATGCCTGCGGCCCGGCGCCCGCGCTCACCGTCGTCGTGCCGATCGCGCTCCACGGCGGGCAGGTGCCCGCGGTCGCGTCGGAGTCGGAGCACGGCGTCACCGAGGCGAGCAAACCGAGCAGTCCGGGCGGGAGCTGGGCATTGACGCCCGACAGGTATTGCTGTCCGTCTGAGCGCGACACGCCCAGGGTGAGCGCGGTGCTCGCGCCGCCGGCGAGCGTGCTGAGCGAGGTGCTCACGCTCGGCGCGAACGGCGGCGGCGAGGGGCAAGCGCCCCCCTTTCCGTCGGCGTCGACGGTCGCCGAGCCGGCCGCCGACGCCGGCGCCGCACCCGACCAGGGCGTGAGCGTGGCCGAGGCCCCCGCCTTGCCGCAGGCGAGCGGGCTCGCGATGACCGCGCCGGAGCCGCCGTCGAACTGCAGGGTGAGATCGCTGAACGGCACCTGCGGGTTGCCGGTGAACGTGGCCGTCAGCTGACCGGTGCTCGGGTCGGGGTGGATCGATCCCACGAGGCGGATCGTCAGCCCTGGGGCCTCGGCGTCGACGAAGAGGCGAAACGGGTCGGAGTCGTTCTTGTCGGGTGTGCGGAGGTACACGTTGCCGGTCAGCGGTGCCGCGAGCGGGGGCGACGTGATCGAGACCGTGCCCACCGGAGCGACGCCGGGGCAGGCGGGGGTGGTCGTGCCCTGACCGAACGCGGCGTCGGTGCAGGTCTGCAGCCCGGCCGCGGCACCGGGGTTGATCGTGAACCCCGGCGGCAGGGTGACCGACACGTTCCGCACCTGCGGCGTGCCCTGGCGTGGACTCCCGTCCGGGTTGGAGAAGGTGTTGTCCTGTGGCACCTTGAGGTCGATCGCCACGCCCGCCGGTGTGTCGCGCGGGACACTGGCCACCGCGTTGCCACTTGCGTCGGTCGGCGTGACGGTGAGCGTGGGCGCAAGAGCCCCGGTCGGGAACGTGAGGCTGGGACAGTTCGAGGCGCCGACCGGGGTCGCGAAGGACGCCGTCTGGAACTGGCCCGGCGCCTCGTATGAATCGAGGGCCAGCTCGGTCGTCTGCGGGCCGCCACAGGTCGAGGGATTGGTGAGGAACGGGGTCCCCGAGGCGCCGCCGTCCTGCGCCGAGGGGTCGCCGAAGAAGACCAGCGTCGACGAGACCGTCTGGAGCGGTATGCCGAACAGCTTGTTCGGCAGGTTGCTGATAGTGAAGTACTCGCCGTAGTCGCCGGGTTGTCCGTTGCTCGGGACGTCGCGAACGCCGCCGACGACATCGACGCGGTTGCCGATCACGTCGAACGCGAAGTCAGCCAGCGCGCCGCCGGCCGGAGCCATGTTGTAGATCGGAAGGGCCTTGCCGAGCTTCAGCGTGCCGGACGGGCAGGTGTCGGCGAAGCACGTCTTGATGCCGAGGGCGTACACGATGAGCGACTCCGCTCCGACCTGGCTGTCGGCGGGACACGATGTGATGTTGGAGCACTTGTGCGCCGTGGCCTGGGGATTCGGTATCAATCCGGGCGGCAGGTCAACGCGCACGTCCTTCACTGTCCCGACCGGCGCCCCACTGGAGGTCTGGTTGACGGTGAAGCCCGTGAACGCGCAGAACGGGTGCGACCCGGCAACGGTTGCGTACAACGACTCGCTCTGCGCCGTCGGCGGATTTGCGCTCGCGTCTGCGAAATCGCAGGCTGCCTGCCCCGGGAACTGGGCCGTGTTCTTGACCAACACACCGGCCGTGAAGCTCTGCACCCCGAATGCGGCTGCCTGGGCCGCCGGTGCGAGCGCCAGCATGAGCATCGACACCGTCAGACAGAGCACCGGGGCCGCGCGCCGGCCGCAGGCCCGCCAAAGTTGCGTGATCGGTTGTCGTAGCGTCGGCGCGTGCATCTGCTTCCTCCCTTTCCGAACACCGACTGCGACCAAGAGTACCTCTGCGTGCGCCCTTCGAGTCGTCGGTTCGCCCGCCCGCCCGCGGGCGTCAGCGCGCGGCACCACTGCCCGCGGTGCCATTGGGCACCGTGAACCGGGCGTAGCGCTCGGCGACGCGCGCGGGCACGAGGGCGTGCACGCGCACCCCCTCGGGGGTGTCCTCGCGATCGAGGTCGCCGGCGAGGTCGTGCAGCTCCGCCAGTCTCCCGCCCTCGGGGTAGGGCACGAGCAGCTCGATCGGCTGCAGCGTGGCCCGGAAGGCCTCCTCGACCCGGTCGCCGAGCGCTTCCAGGCCCTCGCCCGTCTCGGCGCTCACCAGCACCGCGCCAGGATGGCGCAGCAGGAACTCACGACGCTGATCGTCGTCGAGCAGGTCGACCTTGTTCCCGACGAGCAACCGCGGATTCTCGCCCGCCCCGATCTCGTCGAGCACCTCGTGTACGGCACGGCGCATCTCCTCGACGTCCTCGGCCGGTGCCGAGGCGTCGATGACGTGCAGGATGAGGTCCGCGCGGCGCGTCTCCTCGAGCGTCGCCCCGAACGCGTCCACGAGCTGGTGAGGAAGCTTGCGGATGAAGCCGACCGTGTCGGTCAGCAGGTAGGCACGCCCGGCCAGGCGCAGCGTGCGCGTCGTCGGGTCGAGGGTGTGGAACAGGCGGTCGCGGACGCCGACGTCCGATCCCGTGAGCCGGTTCAGGAGCGTCGACTTGCCGGCGTTCGTGTAGCCCGCGAGGGCAATCTCCGGTAGCGCGGCCCGCTCGCGCTCGGCGCGCATGACGTCACGTGAGGAGCGCACCTGCGTCAGCCGGCGGCGCAGCGCGGCGATGCGATCGCGCGCGAGGCGACGATCGGTCTCGATCTGCGTCTCGCCGGGACCGCGGGTGCCGATCCCGCCCCCGAGGCGCTCGAGGTGCGTCCACAGCCCGCGCATGCGCGCGAGGTTGTACTCGAGCTGGGCCAGCTCGACTTGCAGCTTGCCCTCGGCGGTGTGCGCGTGCGAGGCGAAGATGTCGAGAATCACCGTCGTGCGGTCCACGACCGGGAGCCCGAGCTCCTTCTCGAGGTTGCGCTCCTGGCGCGGGGTCAGCTCGTCGTCGCAGGCGATGAGGTTGGCGTCGCTCGCGCGCGCCGCCTCAGCGACCTCGGCGACCTTGCCCGGGCCGAGGTAGGTGTTCGGGTGGGGCTGCTCGAGGTGCTGGACGACCTCGCCGACCACGGCAACGCCGGCCGTGCGCAGCAGCTCGTGCAGCTCGCTGAGATCGTCGCCCTCGGGCAGCGCGGCGATGCAGAACGCTCGTTGGCGGGCCCGGCCCACCGGCAAGCTCTGATCGGGCCTCGTGACCGTTGTCCGGCCGTGGCGGCTGCGCTCCATTCCCGACAGAGTGTAGATCGCTTCGCCGGGCCGCCGGCGGCGCCGCGTGGAAGCCGACGGGTATCTCGCCGCCCTCGGGGCGGAGCACGCGTCGACCCTAGTCCGGTGGCCGGCCCCCTAGACCCGGGCTCCACGGCGCCGCGGGCGAGGTACAGTCGCGCATAGCGTCGGCGACACCGCTGCGCACCGTCATCACGCCGGTCAACCGATCTCCCAGGAGCGAGGAGGCACACGATGCCAGAGGAACCCCAGCGTCAGCAGGACACCGAGGTCCCCGACGAGGTCGTCGAGGACCTCGCGCCCGGAGCGGAGAGCGACGGCGTCAGCGGCGGCGCCACCAATCATCCGGGCGGACCGACCGACGAGGACGGCGGCATCCACCCGCTCCTTCCGGCGGTATAGGCACACACACGGGCGTCCGCGTTCGCCGTTCTGAATGCGGCCGCCGGCGCTCGCCGGCTACACCGGTGCGAGGCGCCCGAGACGGTTCACAGCCTCGACGAGTCGCTCGTCTGGGGTCGTCAGCGAGATGCGAAACCACCCCTCGCCGCTCGGGCCATACGCGCCGCCCGGCGAGATGACGACCGCGGCCTCCTCGAGCACGTGCTCGCAGTAGGCGGCGGCCGTGTCGTAGCCGTCCGGCACCGGCGCCCAGACGTAGATCGTCGCGCGTGGCGGGGTGACGTCGACCCCGATGGCTCCGAGCGCCTCGCAAACGATGTCGCGACGGCGTGAGTAGATCTCGTTCATGTGGGCCACGTCGGCGTCGACCTCCGGAGCCAGCGCGGCTGCCCCGGCCAGCTGCACCGCCTCGAACAGCCCCGAGTCGATGTTCGTCTTCAGGCGCCAGTACAGCTGCAGTGCCTCCGCGTTGCCCACAATCGCGGCGCAACGCCAGCCCGTCATGTTGTAGCCCTTGGACAGCGAAAAGACCTCGACCCCTACCTCGAGCGCACCGGGCGTAGCCAGGAATGAGGGCGGCACGTAGCCGTCGAACGCCGTCTCGGTATACGCGGCGTCATGCACGACGAGGATGTCGTGCGCGCGAGCGAACTCGACGAGGCGTTCGAAGAAGCCGTCAGGGACGACGGCGCCGGTCGGGTTGTTCGGATAGTTCACGAACAGCAGCTTCGCTCGCCGTGCCGTCTCGTCGGTGATGGCGTCGAGGTCGGGCACGAAGCCGAGCTCGGGGACGAGCGGCATGATCGTGGGCTCGGCCCCGGCGAGGATTGGGCCCGACGTGTAGACCGGATAGCCGGGGTCGGCGGCAAGCGCGACGTCGCCGGGATCGAGGAAGGCGAGGTTGAGGTTGAAGATGCACTCCTTGGCCCCGATCGCCGGGATGACCTGCGTCTCCGGATCGAGCGTCACGCCGAAGCGGCGGGCGTAGAACGCGGCGACCGCTTCACGGAATTCGCTGCGGCCCCGATTGCTCGGGTACTGATGGGTGCTCGGATCGGCCACCGCGGCCCGCGCGGCAGCCACGATCGGAGCGTACGTCGGGGTGTCGGGGTCGCCGATGCCGAGACTGATGACGTCGACGCCGGCGGCGCGCTTGGCCGCGATCTTGCGCTCGAGCTCGGCGAACAGGTACGGCGGGATGCGCTCCAGGCGCTCACTCGGTTGCATGCAGCTCCTCGAGGAATTCGGGGCTGAGCGTCGCCCGATAGACGGGCACCGCCCAGCCGGTGAGGGTCAGGTTCAGGTCGTCGTCGATCTCCACGACGAGCTCGCCGCCGTCGAGCCGCACCGTCACGGGCGAGCGACCGCCGCGCAGCACGTGCGCGACCGCCGCGCCGCTGGCGCCCGTACCGGAGGACAACGTCTCGCCGACGCCGCGCTCAAAGATGCGGGTGCGGACGGTGTGGTCGTCGAGCGCGACGAACCACGAGACGTTGGTGCGCCGCGGGAACAGCTCGCTGTGCTCGATCTCCGGTCCGTACTCGATGAGCTCGAGCGCCTCGAGCTCGCCGGCGTCGGCGAGCGCGATCGCGCACTGTGGGTTGCCGATCGAGACGTGCTGGAATGCGAACGCGCGCCCGCCGGCGCTCACCGTGCCGCGGCCGTCGGCGGGACCCGACGGGTAGTCCGGCGAGGTGAGCGAGGCGCGCCCCATGTCGACGCGGCACGTCGTCGGGCCGGTGATCGTGGGGCGGATCGGTCCGGCTGCCGTCACGATCGTGAACTCGTCCTCGCCGGTCCACCCGCGGCGGCGTAGGTACATGATCGCCTCGCGCGCCCCGTTACCCGACAGCTCGGCCTCGGATCCGTCCGGGTTGAAGATCCGCAGACTCGCGACGTACTGCGGATCATCCGGGCGCGCCAGCAGCAGCACCCCGTCGGCACCCATCCCGAGGTGGACGTCGCAGAGCCGGCGCACTCGCGCCGGCGTGAGCACGAACGGCAGCTCGCCGTCCTCGACGATCACGTAGTCGTTGCCCAGCGCCTGCCACTTCTCCAGCTGCACTCATGCTCCTTCGCCGTCTGCGGGGGATCGGTGCCGCGACGCAGCCACCAGCGGGGAGTCGTCGAGCGCCCCGATGATGTCAAGCGAGCGCACCGCGTCGTCGGCTGACCGGCTAGCGAGGTCGACGAGCTGCACCCCGGCGAGCTTGCGCATCCACGTCAGCTGGCGCTTGGCGTAGCGCCGTGTGCGCTGCTTCATCGCGTCGACATCGCCGCTCAGCAGCTCCTCGAAGCCGAGCGCCTGGCGCGCGGTCGACGAGGCGCCGACCGCATCGGCGGCGCGGACCTCTGCGACGGCACCCGCAGCGAGCATGGCATCGACGCGAGCGTCGATGCGCGCGTACAGCTCGTCGCGCGGTCGCGTCAGTCCGAGCAGCCGCGTGGGGTGGCGCGTGTGCGCCGTCCACAGTTCCGACTCATCGGCCGGCTCGGGCAGCGCGCCGAGCTCGTGCAGCTCGAGCGCGCGAACGATGCGACTGCGGTCGGCGGGGGCGATCCGTGCCGCGACCGCGGGCGCATGCTCGGCGAGCTCGGCGTGCAGGGCCTGCGGTCCGCGCCGGTTCAGCTCGCACTGCCAGCGCTCGCGCACCTGGAGCGGTGGCGGCGGCGCGAGCGTCAGGTCGGCGAGCGCGGCGCGAAGGTACAGGCCGGTCCCACCGACGACGATCGGCGTCCGGCGGCACGCGAGCAGGCCGTCGATCTCGGCGTGCGCAAGCGCCATGAAGCGCCCGGCGCTGAACCGCTCCCGCACGTCGGCGATCGAGACGAGCCGGTGCTCGAGCTGGCGCTGCTCAGCGGGACTCGCGACCCCCGTGAGGATCTCCAATCCGCGGTAGAGCTGCAGCGCATCCGCGGACACGGCGACGGGGTCGAGTCCGAGCGCCCGCAACCGCCCCGCGAGGGCGAGCGCGAACTCCGTCTTGCCGACGGCGGTCGGACCGAATACGGCAAACACGGTCTGCGGTTCGTCGGTGGGGCGCGGCATGACCGGGTCAGTATCGCGGCCAATAGACTCGCGATCATGGAGATCAGCGGCACGCGGGTCCTGTTGACCGGGGCGACGGGCGGCATCGGCCACGCGATCGCTCGCGCGCTGCGGGCGCGCGGCGCCCGGCTCGTGCTCACCGGCCGGCGCCGCGAGGTGCTCGAGCCGCTCGCCCTCGAGCTCGATGCCCTTGCGCTCGCGGTCGACCTGAGCGACGCCGCGCAGGTGCACGAGCTCGTGCGAACGGCCGGCGACGTCGACGTGCTCGTCGCCAACGCCGGACTGCCCGGCAACGGCCGGCTGACCACATTCACCGAGGATCAGGTCGACCGTATCCTGGACGTCAACCTGCGCGCGCCGATCGAGATCACGCGCCAATTGCTGCCAGCGATGACCGAGCGCGGGCGTGGGCATCTCCTCTACGTCTCCTCGGTGGGCGGCAAGGCGGCCTCGCCCACGGCCTCCCTGTACAACGCGACGAAGTTCGGTCTGCGCGGCTTCGCGCTCGCCATGCGCGCCGAGCTCCATGACACCAGCGTCGGCGTGTCGGTCATCAACCCCGGCTTCATCCGCGATGCCGGCATGTTCGCCGATAGCGGCGTCCGGCTCCCGCCAGGAGTGGGCACCAAGGCGCCCGAAGACGTATCGCACGCGGTGATCAGCGCGATCACCAACAACCGCGCCGAGATCGACGTCGCGCCCATCGGCGTGCGCCTCGGCGTCGCGATCGCCTCGATCGCCCCCGAGACATCAGCGCGCTTCACCCGCCGAGCCGGCGGCGACAAGGTGGCCGAGGCGATGTCCTCGAGCGACAACGCCATCACCAAGCGCTGAGCGCCGCCCGCGTGGGGGCCCGGGCGGGCGGAGTCGCCCGGCCGATCCGAGCGGCGTGGACTAGTGTCCACGCGGAGCGGAGGAAAGGGTGCGCGGGTGAGCGAGCAGCGACGCAAACGGACGAGCTCGACGGGGCGTGGCGAGGCGAGCGACACGCCGGCCGCGGACGGCGACCGCGCCGATGGCGGCACGACGGCGCTCGTGCTCGCCGGCGGCGGGGCGCGCGGCGCGTATGAGGCAGGGGCCCTTTCGGTGATCCTGCCCGCGCTCGACGAGCGCGGGCAGCGGCCGTCGATCTACGTCGGCACGAGCGTGGGCGCGCTCAACGGCATGATGCTCGCCGGCACCCATCACCTGCCGGTGGGCGAACAGGTCGAGCGGTTGCTGTCGATCTGGCGCTCCGTCAAGCACGGCGACGTGATGCGACCGATCCTCACCCGCAGCGGTCCCGTGGACCTCTTGCGCTTCGCCGGCCAGCTCGTCTCGTTCCCCCGCACGCGACTCATCAGCCTGCTCGACCCCAAGCCCCTGTGGGACAACCTCCCGGTGTGGCTGGAGATCGAGCAGCTGCATCGCAACATCGACGAAGGCGGCATCGATGCTGCGGCCGTGGCGACGACCTCCGCTCGCAGCGGCCGCACCGTCGTGTTCGTCGACAGTGCGCGCGAGCGCCGCATCCACCGCTCGCACGCCGTCGCCTACGTGCAGACGCGCCTCAACCTGCGGCACGTGGGCGCATCGGCGGCCATCCCGCTCCTGTGGCCGCCGGTCAAGGTCGACGAGCCCGAGCACGCCCGCGGGTGGTACGTCGACGGGGGCACGCGGCTCAACACGCCGATCAAGCCGGCACTCGACCTCGGCGCCGACCGGCTCGTCGTCGTCGCCGTCGATTCGATCGCCGGACCGGTGATGACGCGCGACGAGGATGCGGACGACCTGGCGCCTCCTGATCTGGGCGACGGCGCGCTTCAGATGCTCGAGGGCACGCTCGTCGACCCGCTCATCGAGGACATGCGCACGCTCGGCAACATCAATGCGTTCTTCGCCGGCAACGAGATGACCGGGGCGCGCCTGTACCGGATGGTGCGCGGCAAGGGGCCCTACCGCCGGATCCCCTACATCTTCGTCGGGCCGGAGAAGCGCGGCGCGATCGGGGAGCTCGCCGCACGCGTGTTCTCCGAGCGCTACGGCGGACTGAAGCGCCTGCGCAGCCCCGATCTCGCCCTGCTCAACGAGCTCCTGGGCGGTGTCAGCCACAACCATGCCGAGCTGCTGAGCCTGCTGTTCTTCGACCCCGACTTCGCTTCGGCACTCATCGAGCTCGGCCAGCACGACGCCCGCGCCTGGCTCGCCGAAGATCACGACGACGAGGGGCCGTGGCAGGACGGCCCGCTCGAGGCGTTCACCGGGCCGCGGCAGTGGACGGCGGGCTGAGCGCGGCCTCGGTCGACCAGATCACGCCCCGCAGCGAACCTCTACGATGGTGCCATGGTCAAGCAGCTCATGGTCCGTCTCGACGACGAGCTGGCGGCCGACACCGAGGCGCTTGCCCGCGCCGACGGGCAGAGCCTCGACACCGTCGTCACGCGAGCGCTGATCGAGACCCTGGACCGTCGCTGCCGCGATCCCGAGTTCCGCCGGCGCGTGCGGCGGATCCTCGACGAGGACCGCGCGCTCAGCGAACGTCTCCCGAAGTAGCCGGACGGAAGGCCGTGCGCGCCACGCCGACAACGGTGCCGGTGACGCCGACTGACCGTCAGAACAGCGTGAGCGGCTCCCCGCGTCGGCCCGGCGGCTGCGCGGAGCGATCGCTCACGACCGCTTCCCGGCGCCCGGCGCCGCGCCGGCGCGCGAACGCGTCGTCGAACTTCGGCGAGCGGGGGTCGTCACGCACGAGCCGCGACAGCCGGTCCCGCTCGGCCGCCGGGGCGTAAGCGCCGCGACGGTACAGCGCCTCGTAGCGCTCCACGAGCTCAGGCCGCTGCTCGCGCAGCCAGGCGAAGAAGACATCGCGCACCTCGCCCCGCAGATGCAATCCGATGCCGCCCACGTGCACCGCCCCGGCGGCCGCGACCGCGTCGAGCAGCGGCTCGAGCTGCTCCGGCGCATCGTTGACGCCGGGCATCAGGGGAGCGATGAGCACACCGCTCGGGATCCCCGCGCGATTGAGCTCGGCTACGGCCTCCAGCCGCGCGCGCGGGTGCGGCGTGTGCGGCTCGGTGGCGCGCCAGGCCTTCTCGTCGAGCGTGGGGATCGACAGGTCCGCGGACACCGACGCCCGGTCGGCCACCTCGAGCATGCATGCGAGGTCGCGCAGCACGAGCGGCGACTTCGTGAGCACCGAGCACGGCGTAGCGGCATCGCGCAGCGCCGCCCAGATCTCGGGCATCAGCCGGTAGCGCCCCTCGACCCATTGGTAGGGATCCGTGTTTGTGCCCATGGCGACGTGCTCGCGCGCCCACGACGGCCGCGCGAGCTCGACGCGCAGGACCTCCGGAGCGTTGACCTTGACGACGATCTCGCGCTCGAAGTCGCGGCCGGCGTCGAAGTCGAGGTAGCGGTGGGTCGGGCGAGCGAAGCAGTTGTGGCTGACCACGCCGTCGGCGATGAAATCGCCGGTACCGGTCGTGATGTCGTACATACGCATGACCAGGCCGAGCGGCTCGATGGCGACGACCCGCAGCCGCGCGTTGTTCTTGATCGCCTGGCCGGCGATTGACCGCTTGCGGGTGACCGCGGGGTCGGTGAGGGCGAGGAAGCGCATGCGCTCGACGAGGCCTCCGCGGATGCGGACGTAGGTCAAGCCGTTCGGCCGGGACGTCCGGTCGAAGGCCACGTCAAAGCCGAAGCAGCGCAGGCACGACGCGGTGAAGGTGAGGATCTCGGGGTCCGTGTTGGCGATCCGCAGGATGTGGTCGCTGTGGGAGCCCTCGGCGTCGAAGATGCCTGCCAGGAAGCCTCGGCGCCACTGTTTGCCTGGGAGTAGCGGCCATTCGACAAGTTCCGTGATGCGTTCGACGTTCGCGCGTGCCGAGGTGGCGATCGCGGTCATGCCTCTGCGGTTGACAGCCGCCTCGGCGAACACGAATCGGCGTGTGACGACGTCGAGGTCGGCGAGATACGACTCGGCCCGCTCGAGTGCCTCGACATCGGCGAGCGCGAGACGGAAGTTGTGCCTCGTCTGCCGGCGCGTCGGCGACTCGTATACGTAGGAACCCAGGTAGCCGTCGCCGCGGATGAGACCGCACAGGTACCCCTGTCGGTAGTCGACACACGCAGGAGGCGGCTCTGGGAGCTGCCCCACCCCGAGGAGCTCGTTGTTCGTCGTCAGATGGGGCCGGCACCACGTCCCGCGGCCGTCACCGGTGACATGCTTCCAGCCGCGCCCGGTCAGCAGCCGATGATCGCCGCTCAGCACGAGCTCGGTGCCGTCCTCGAGCGTCACCCGGTACGCGGGCTTGATGCTCGACCAGTGGTCGACCACCGTCGTCAGCGCGAACCGGCGGTACTTCCCGTCCTTGACGGTCCCGTAGACCTCGTCGCCGGCCCGCACGTCGGCGATGCGCCGGCCCCGCCCGTCCGCCATCAGGACGCTCGTGTCGCCCCCTAGGCAGTACACGCAAGCATGGCTGCATCCTCGATACGGGTTGATCGTCCAGCGGAACGGCATACGCGACGCCGCCGGCACCCGGTTGAGCACGGAGCGCGCATGGACCTCGTAGAAGCGCATGTCGAGCGCCTCGGGGGCCTCGAAGCGGCGCACCACCGCCTCGTCGCGATAACCGGGCAGCCGCGCCTGCTCGTCGGCCTCGCTGCTGAGGTTCTGCCAGCGCACGAACATATGTTCGCATACGCGTCGGCCGGACGGCTGCAATCGAAACGCCGGGCTCAACTCCTCGTCCGTTGCAACCGATGAAGCGCGTGGGGTTGCGCTCAATGCCGAGGAACCCACCGAGGACCAGGGACGAGGGAGTTCAGACGTGCGACAACATGCTCTAGCCGCTGCCAACGAAGCGGCCACGCCACCCGCCGCGGCCCGCGAGTTCTCCGTCGCCCGCCAGCCGATCCTCGATGCCCAGATGCAGGTCGTCGGCTACGAGCTGCTCTTCCGCGCCCCCGGGGCACGCACGGCGAATGTAGTCGACGCGCAGGCGGCGACGTCGAGTGTCATCGTCGACTCGTTCATGGAGATCGGCCTCGACGAGATCGTCGGCGAGCACCTGGCCTACCTGAACGTGTCGCGCGACTTCCTGATCGGCGTGCGCCCGCTTCCACTCCCACCCGGACGGGTCGTGCTCGAGCTGCTCGAGAACCAGATCATCGACGACGAGCTGCTCACCGTGCTGCGCGAGCTCGTCGCGGACGGATTCACGCTGGCGCTCGACGACTTCCGCCACACACCCGAGGTCGAGCCACTGCTCGAGCTCGCCCGGACGGTCAAGCTCGACGTGCTCGCCCTCGAGGAGGAGGAGCTGCTCGAGCAGGTCGCGCTCCTGCGCCGCCGGCGTCCGCGCCTCATGCTGCTGGCCGAGAAGGTCGAGACGCGCGCCGACTTCGAGCGCTGCCGAGTGCTCGGGTTCGACGCCTTCCAGGGCTACTTCTTCGCCCGGCCGTCGCTCACCCACGGCCGCGGCGTCCCGACCCAGTGCCTCGGAGCGCTGAGCGCCGTCTCCTCGCTCAACACCGTCGAGGACTTCGACACGCTCGAGCAGATCATCACCCGCGACGTCGGCCTGAGCCTGCGCCTGCTGCGCTACGCCAACTCCGCATTCGTCTTCCTGCCGCGGCGCGTCGGCTCGGTGCGGGAGGCCCTCATCATGCTCGGAGCGCGCCAGGTGCGCCGCTGGGCGACGGTGGTCGTGCTCGCCGGCACCTCCGACGCCCCGCACGAGCTGCTCGTCACCGGTCTCGTACGCGCGCGCATGTGTCAGCTGCTCTGCGGCGTCCCCGACGAGCAGTCGGCGGACCGCTTCTTCACCGTCGGTCTGTTCTCCGTCGTGGACGCCCTCGTCGACGCCCCGATGGACGAGGTGCTCGCGACGCTGCCGTTCAGCGAAGAGATCGTCTCCGCCCTGCAGATCCGCGAGGGGCCACTTGGGCAGCTGCTCGAGGACGTCCTCGCATACGAGCGCGGCGACTTCGACGCGATCGCCGAGCACGCGAGCGCCCCCGACGGCCTCACGTTCGACGCCGTCTACCGCGAGGCCGTCACCTGGGCCGACAGCGCCGCGCGCATGCTCGGCTGAGCGCCGTCAGCTCGACCCGACGGCGGCGAGCTCGCCGAGGAACGCGGCGGCGACCGTGTTACACACCTCGGGCGTATCCTCCCAGACGAAGTGGCCGACGCCGGGGATGACGTGCAGGCGCGAGCCGGCGAGCGCCGCATGGAAACGCTCGGCCAGCGCCACCCCGGCGAAGCGATCCTCTGCCCCCCACAGCACGAGCGCCGGAACGTCGAGCGCAACGAGGCGTGGCTCGTACGGGACGAGCTTGTCGAAGTCGCCCGAGCGGTACAGCTCGAGCGCCCCCCGGCGTCGTACCGGGTCCGCGAAGGACTTCCAATACTCGGCCAGCGCGTCGTCGGTCATCCCGGTGCTGACGCCGCGCAGGGCCGCTGCGAGGCCCTCCTCGGTGAAGCCGTCGATGAGCGCCTCGCCGTCGCCCGGCGTGCGCATGACGTTGGCGAGGTCGTGCCAGCGCCGGTCGGCGAAGAAGCCGCCATCGGAGATCACGAGCGCCCGAATCGCCTCGGGATGGTCGCAGGCCCAGCGCAGCCCGATCATCACCCCCCAGTCGTGCACGACGAGCGCCACGCGATCGAGGCCGAGCGCGGCGTGGAATCGGGCCAGCGCGTCGATGTGGCGCTCCCAGGTCCCCGGCGGATCCGGCGCCGAGTCGCCGTACCCGGGGAGGTCGGGCGCGATCGCCCGCCAGCCAGCATCGGCGAGCGCCGGGAGCAGCGACCGCCACATATACGACGACTCGGGCCACCCGTGCACGAGCAGCGCGACCGGATCGCCGGGCGTCCACCCGGGCGGGCTCGCCTCGCGGTAGGCCAGCCCCGCCTCGTGCCGAACGTCGCTCACGCGCCGATCATCGCAGGCGCCGCACCGCGAGCGGCGCTACGCGCTCGCGCGCGCGACCAGCGACTCCTCGCCGGCGAGCGTCTGGCTCGTCGCCGAGGCGATCGTCACCTGCGTGAGCTCGCCCGGGGCGGCCAGTCCGGCGAAGTTGACCACCTTGTTGTGGCGGGTGCGTCCGCGCAGGCGGTCGGGATCGGTGCGCGAGGGCCCCTCGACGAGCACCTCCAGGGTCCGACCGACGAAACGCTGCGCCCGCTCGGTCGCGCGACGCTGCACGACCTCGACGAGCCGCTCCATCCGCTCCACCTTGACCGGGTGGGGCACGAGCCCGTCGGTGATCTGCGCGGCCTCGGTCCCTCGACGGGGGGAGAAGATGAACGTGAACGCGGCGTCGTACCCGACCGCCTCCACGACCTCCAGCGTCTCCGCGAAGTCGGCCTCGGTCTCACCCGGGAAGCCAACGATGATGTCCGTCGTCAGCGCGACGTCGGGCACGTGCTCGCGAATGAGCGCGACGCGGTCGAGGTAGCGCTCGCGGTCGTAGGTGCGGCGCATCGCCTTGAGGATCCGCGAGGAGCCCGACTGCAGCGGCAGGTGGATGTGCTCGCACAGGCTGGCCAGCTCGGCGTGTGCGCGCACGACGTCCTCGCGCATGTCCTTGGGATGCGGAGAGGTGTAGCGCAGGCGCGCGATCCCCTCGACCTGGTCGAGCCCGCGCAGGAGCAGGGCGAAGCTCACCGGCTCGGCGCTCCCGGCTCGGAGGTCGCGTCCGTAGGAGTTGACGTTCTGGCCGAGCAGCGTCACCTCGCGCACGCCGTCTCGAGCCATCTCCTCCACCTCGCGCACGAGCTCGCCGAGGGGGCGCGACACCTCGCGCCCGCGCGTGGAGGGCACGATGCAATACGAGCAGCGGCAGTTGCAGCCGACGCTGATCTGCAGCCAGCCCTGGAATGGCCGCGTGCGCCGGGCCGGCAGGTGGCCGGTGAAACCCTCGAACTCGAAGTAGCCCTGGGCGGTAAGCGACTCGCTGGTCAGGAACTCGGCCAGGCGGTGCACCTGCCCCGGGCCGAAGGCAACGTCGACGAACGGGAAGCGCTCGAAGACCTCGTCCTTGACCGACTGGGCCCAGCAGCCCCCGACACCGACGATCCGCTCGGGATTCTCGCGCTTGAGCCGCTTGGCCTCGCCGAGGTGGGCGATGAAGCGGCTGTCGGCCGATTCGCGGATCGAGCACGTGTTGAAAAGGATCAGGTCGGCCTCGGCCCGGTCGAGCGCCTCCGTGTAGCCGAGGGACTCGAGCAGACCCCGCATGCGCTCGGAGTCGTGCTCGTTCATCTGGCAACCGAACGTGGTGACGTGATAGCGCTTCATGCGCCTAGAGGGTAGCCGCGAGCGGGTGGGGTCGCTCCGTAATACGCAGCACGCGGCGACGTTGAGTGACGCGATGAGCCGCGCGTTCCGGAGCGGCCGAGCTCAGCCCGGCTCGCACTCGAAGCGCCGAATCGCATCGTGGGCGAGCTCGAGCTCGTACCCACGCCGGACGAGCAGGCCGAGGGCGCGACTGCGCCCGCGCTCGTCGCCTGGCGCCTCGCGCAGGCGCCGGCGCAACAACGCGACGGCGGCGTCGAGCTCCGCCGCGCCGCCGCTCGGCCCGGCCGCGCGGTCGGCGCACTCGGCCTCGATGCCGAGCGCGACCAGCCGCTCCCGGATGCGCTCGCTACCCCAGCTGTCGAGCGCGCGGCGATCCTCGGCGAAGCGCTGTGCGAAGCGTTCGTCGTCGAGGTAGCGCTGGCGCTCGAGCTCGGCCACGCAGGCCTCGACGAGCTCCGGGGCGAGCGCGTGGCGTGTGAGATGGCGCCGGACCTCGGCGACCGTGCGATCGCGCATCGTGAGGTAGCGATACGCGCGCTCGAGACCGTCCTGCAGCGACTCGGCGCCGACCGTGCCGGCGGGCCCGCTCGCGTCCGCGATCACGCCACCGCCGGCTCCTCGACGGTCCGGCTCGGGGCACGGACCTCGGACGGAGGCGGTGCGACCTCCGGCGCGCCGGTCCGTTCGTTCTCGATCGGCACGACGAGATCGCGGCTGATGTTCAGCGCGGCGTAGATCTTCGCCTCGATCTCCTTGGCGATCTCCGGGCGCTCATCCAGATAGGCCTTCGCGTTGCCGCGCCCCTGACCGAGGCGCTCGTCGCCGTAGGAGAAGAACGAGCCCGACTTGCTGACGACGTTGTGCTCGAGCCCGAGGTCGATGAGGCAGCCCGAGGTGGAGATTCCGCGCCCGAACTCGATGTCGAACTCGGCCTGCTTGAACGGTGCGGCCACCTTGTTCTTGACCACCTTCACGCGCACGCGGTTGCCGACCGCCTCGGTGCCGTCCTTCAGCGTCTCGATGCGCCGGATGTCGAGCCGCTGCGACGCGTAGAACTTCAGCGCGCGCCCGCCGGGCTGCGTCTCGGGAGATCCAAACATTACGCCGACCTTCTCGCGGATCTGGTTGGTGAGGATGCACAGCGTCTGGGTGCGGTTGAGGTTGCCGGCGAGCTTGCGCATCGCCTGGGACATCATCCGCGCCTGCAGACCGACCGACTGATCGCCCATCTGTCCCTCCAGCTCCGAGCGCGGGGTGAGCGCCGCGACGGAGTCGATCGCGACGACGTCGACCGCGCCCGAGCGCACGAGCATGTCGGCGACCTCGAGCGCCTGCTCGCCGTAGTCGGGCTGGGAGACGAGCAGCTCGTCGATGTCGACGCCGATCGCCTGCGCGTACAGGGGGTCCATCGCATGCTCGGCGTCGATGAATGCGCACACGCCGCCGAGCTTCTGGGCCTCGGCCAGCACGTGGTAGATGAGTGTCGTCTTGCCGGAGGCCTCCGGGCCGAACACCTCGACGATGCGCCCGCGCGGCACGCCGCCGATCCCGAGCGCGATGTCGAGCGCGAGCGCGCCGGTGGGGATCGCGTTCACGCGTACCTGGGCGCCCGGATCGCCCATGCGCATCACGGTCCCCTTGCCAAACTCGCGCTCGATCTGGCTGAGCGCGCCCTGCAGTGCGGCATCCCGCGCCTTGGCGGCCTTCTCCTGATCGCTGACGGCCATGCTCGCGACTCTCTTTCACTCGATGGAACGGGCCACGGTAGCCCTCCTTGCGGACGGAACGATCACCGCCGATCGGGGTGCCCGCGCCTGTCCGTGGGCGCCATACGGACGGATGTCGAGGCCGATCGTCCAGCCCTCTGCAGTTGCGCCCCGAGTCGGCCGATGCAACCCCGATTCCCGCCCCCAAAGCAGGACAAGGACCCCCCGGTGCCCGCGATCACCCGCCTTCCCCGCCTCACG
This sequence comes from uncultured Solirubrobacterales bacterium, assembly GCA_963819075.1. GTDB lineage: Bacteria > Actinomycetota > Thermoleophilia > Solirubrobacterales > Solirubrobacteraceae > CAVQBJ01. The sequence continues at coordinate 171,913 of CAWFUP010000003.1, read as the reverse complement.
CTCACCTGCCTGGCCCTCACCGCCTGTCTCGTCGTGCTCGCGTCGCTGTCCGGTGGGGCGCAGGCGCGTCCGGCCATGTCCCGTGCGGGGCGGGGACCAGCCCATTCCCGATCGCACGTGTCATCGAAGCGCCACAAGCACCACAAGAAGCACCATCACGCCGCGGCCGGCGGCCGAGGCGGTGCACGGCCCACCACGACGAGCGGCCACCACAGGACCGCGACGGGGGGCTCTACCAACGCCTCGGGCACGATCAGCTGCGACGACGGCTCGACGCCGACCCTCTCGAGCGACGGCTCGGAGCTGATCTGCAGCGACGGCTCGACGGCCACCTGCCCCGATGGATCCAATCCGATCCTCGGCACGGCGACCACGACGTGCGGCAACGCGACCACGATGAGCTGCGCCGACGGCACCGACCCGACGCTGCGGGGCTCGACGCTCACCTGCGACGACGGCTCGACGCCGACCTGCGACGACGGCAGTGCACCGAGCGGCAGCCCGCCCACCTGCGCCGGCAGCGCCGGCAGCGCCGCGAGCGACGCGCCGTCCTGCGACGACGGCTCCTCGCCGACCGTCAACGGGGACGGCACCGCCAGCTGCGACGACGGGTCGCAGCCCCTGTGCCTCGACGGCTCCTCGCCGACGCTCTCGAGCGATGGCCTGGCGCTGCTGTGCGACGCCGGCCCCGGCCTGGGCGGCGGCTCCGGCGTCAGCGGCAACTCGGCCCGCCGGCGCGTCTGACCCGCCTTACCCCACCAGCGGCACGCTCGCGAGCGCCTCATAGGTGGCTGCCGTGGGATCGAGAAAGGATCGGTACAGGGTCAGCGTCTCGCCCGCGAACGCGGCGGCCGGGGTCGCCGGCAGGGTGCGGGCGCGGGGTGCGCTGCCGGAGCGCATCCGTGCGACGGTGACGTGCGGGTGAAAGCCGCGTCGCTCGGGCTCCCAGGACAGCTCGCGTGCGAGCTCGTCGACAAGCGCACCGCGCAACCGCGAGAGCGTCTGCGCATCGTCGTGTACCTCCACGGCGAGCAGCCGCGGCCGACGACGCGGAAGCCACAGCGGCGCGCCGAGCGAGAGGCCTCCGACGGCAGCGGCGCATGCGCGCGTGGTCTCGGCGATCGCGTCGATGTCCGCCACTGGCCGTGAGCCGAGGAAGCAGACGGTCACGTGCAGCAGCTCGATCTCGATGAGGCGCATCGCGCCGCTCTCCCGCCGCGCTGCCCGACCCCACCAGCCGAGCGCCTCGCGGACGTCGTGCGGCAGGTCGAGGGCGACGAACAGGCGGGCGGTCCCGGTCACGGCCGTCGGTTCAGTTCCCCCTCCGGAGCGGGCACCACGGGCTCCTCGTCGCCGGCCCCGAGGAGGAGACGGCGCACGAGATGCATCGCGACCGTGGTCGCCCGGTCGCGGATGTCGGCGCGCGCGCCCGGCAGGTTGACCGACCGCGTCACGCGTCGCCCGCCGCGCTCGGCGACGCTCAGCCACACGAGACCGACCGGCTTCTCCGGGGTACCGCCGTCGGGTCCCGCCACGCCGGTGATGCCGACGCCGACGTCGGCGCCGAGCCGATCGATCGCGCCGTCGGCGAGCGCCGCGGCCACCTCGGCCGACACGGCACCGTGGCGCTCGATCGTCTCGGCGGGCACACCGAGCGCGCCCGTCTTGACCGCGTTGTCATAGGCGACAACGCCGCCGCGGACATAGGCCGAGGAGCCCGGCCGGTCGGTGAGGCGCGCGGCGAGGAGCCCGCCGGTGCACGATTCGGCGGTGGCAATCGTGCGCAGCGCCGGCGACGATCCATCGCCCGGCGAGGACTCCCCGACCAGCAGCGCCGCGACCTGGTCGTCGACCAGGCTGCCGTCCGTGGAGAACAGCGCCTCCGGATGGCGAGCGCGGACCACGGCGGCGAACGCGTCGTAGACGGGCTGGGCATCGGGCGTGAAACGACTCACGACCTCCACCTCGCCGCGCCGCAGGCACGTCGTGATCTCCATGCGGTCGAGATCGACGCCGTCGCCCGCGGCGGCCCGCAGCGTCTCCGCGATCTCGGACTCGGGGATCCCGAACAGCCGCAGCATCTCCAGCCGGTAGTCGACCGCCGCGGTGAGCGCGTCGCGAAGCGCTCCGCTGGCGAGCGCCTGGCGCCACATCGGCTGCAGCTCACGCGGCGGCCCGGGAAGCACGACGACGGTCGGGCCCTCAGCACCCTCGCCCGGCGCGACGACGAGGCCGGGGGCCGTGCCGACCGGCTCGAGGATCGTCGCGCCGCGGGGGATCACGGCCTGCTTGCGGTTGGCGGCGAGGACGGCGTCCATATCGAGGTTCGGCCAGCGCGCGCCGAGCGAGCGCAGGATCGCGGCGATGCGCTCCTCCAAGGGCTCATCGAGCACCATCTCGCGGTTCTGGAAGCGCCCGACGACCTCCGCCGTGAGATCGTCGGCCGTCGGACCGAGGCCGCCGCTCGTGATGATCAGCTCGACGCCCTGGCCGGCGAGGAAGCCCAGCGCGCCGAGCATGTCCTGGGGGCGGTCGCCAACGATCTCGATGTACGCGAGGTCGACCCCGACCTCGAACAGGCGGTCGGCGAGCCACGGCCCGTTGCGGTCGCTCACCCGCCCGGTGAGGACCTCGGTGCCGGTGACGACGATCCCGGCTCGCGCGCCGGTCCCGACGGTCGGCCTGCCTTTGTCCCGCACCTGCGGATCGCTGTCCGCCTGCGCGGTCATGCGCAGTGCGGCAGCTGTCCGGTCGTCAGCGGATGGCGTCCGCTCGTGGTCAGCGCGAAGCTGATCGGCTGGCTCGATGGCGGAATCGCGAGCGCGCGCCCGTCGACGCGCAGAGCCACCGAGCTGTTGCCGAGCGTCATCGTGAAGCGACTGGAGCGGTAGGTCTGCGTCGCCTGGGTCGGCGTGAGGATGACGCCGTTGATGAGCGTGCGGTTGCCCCTGGCGAGCAGACACACCCAGACCGCCGAGGTCGCCTTCACCTGCAGCTGGACGATGTTCGTGTTCGTGGTGGGCGCCGGCGCCCCGGCGTGATGGGGGTGCGAGCGCTGGACCGTGTGGCGAGACTTGGCCGCGGTCGTATTCGTGCTCGGCGACGAGCCGTTGTTCGACGCGAGTCCGTAGATCGCCAGGGCGATGATGACCACGAAGACAGCAACCGCGACGAGGAACAGCCGGCCTCCGCCCGGACGCGGCGACGAGGCTCGCTCCCGCTGGCGGCGCGAGGCCGGCATGATCGGCTGCAGCTCGACATCGCTCGGGCGCTCGTAGCTGAGGCGGTACTGCTCGAGCAGCGCCTTGGAGTCGAGTCCGAGCGCCTGCGCGTACGTGCGCAGGAAGCTCTTGACGTAGGTGGGACCCGGCAGCAGGTCGAACTCCTCGTTCTCGAGCGCGCGCAGGTACTTCGCCCGGATCTTCGTCTGGGCCTCGATCTCGGACACGTCGATGCGGGCCCGCATGCGGGCCTCGCGCAGGGTGGCGCCGATCTCAGACATCGGGTTCAGAAGGCTAGTGGCTCTCGTCGGCCATCAGCGAGGCTGACAGGCGTCATCCAGCTGACATCCGGGGCGGCCGCGTGGGCTTCGTCGTGCGCACGGGTTGCCGAGCGCGCCGGCGCGCGAGATGTGGCCCTCGGTGCGCCCCGGGCTACTCACTCCTCGTCGAGCACGTCCCGCCCCGGCAGCGCGAGCTCGCCGCCATCCGGCGCCGGCGGGGCCGCCGAGGGCAGCGCGTCGCGGACGACGGGTCCGCTGGAGGCACGAGCGCCCGCGCGCTCGGCCAGCGCGGCGAGCACGCGCGGCACGTCGGCCTCGCCGATGAGCACCTGGCGCGGCTTGGACCCCTCATAGCCGGAGATCACGCCTCGGCGCTCGAGCATGTCGATGAGCCGTCCGGCGCGCGTGTAACCGAGACGCAGCCGGCGCTGGAGCATCGAGGTCGAGGCGGTCTGCATCTCGGCGACGAGCACGATCGCATCCTGCAGCAGCGGATCCTCGTCGGGGTCGAACTCGGCCTCGCCGCCCTCCTCGCCGGTCTCCGGCTCGACCTCTTCGAGCAGCGCCTCGTGGAACTCTGGCTCGCCCTGACGCCGCCAATAGTCGGTGAGCTTCGCGATCTGGCCCTCATCGATGTAGGCGCCCTGGATGCGCTGCAGTCGCGAGGTGCCAACCGGCGAGAAGAGCATGTCGCCTTGGCCGAGCAGCGACTCGGCGCCGTTCTGATCGAGGATCACGCGCGAATCGGTCTGCGAGGAGACGGCGAAGGCGATCCGCGAGGGCACGTTGGCCTTGATCATGCCGGTGATGACGTCGACGCGCGGGCTCTGCGTGGCCAGCACGAGGTGGATGCCGACGGCACGTGCCTTCTGGGCGAGGCGGATGATCGAGTCCTCCACGTCGGCCGGCGCGACCATCATCAGGTCGGCCAGCTCGTCGATGACGCACAGGATGTAGGGCAGCGGGGGCTCGCCGCGCTTCTCGCGGGCCCGGTTGAGCTCGATCAGGTTGCGCGTGCGCGCCAGCGACATGATCCCGTAGCGCTGCTCCATCTCGCGCACGAGGTTCTGGAGCGCGGTGGCCGCCATCCGCGGGCTCGTGATGACCGGCGTCAGCAGGTGGGGAATCGAGTCGTAGTGGTTGAGCTCGACCTGCTTGGGGTCGACGAGCACGAGGCGCACCTCGTGCGGCGTGGCGCGCAGGAGCACGCTCGCGAGCATCGCGTTGATCGCGCCGGACTTGCCCGCGCCGGTCGTGCCGGCGACGAGCAGGTGGGGCATCTTGGACAGGTCGGCGCCGATCGCCTTACCGGCGACGTCCTTGCCGAGCCACACGGTCAGCGGCGACCAGTCGGTCGGTGGCTCCTGGAAGACGTCGCCGAGGCGCACGATCCGCCGCTGGGCGTTTGGCACCTCGACGCCGACGGCCTGCTTGCCGGGGATCGGGGCGAGGATGCGGATGTCGGTCGCGGCGAGCGCGTACGCGAGGTCGTCCTTGAGCTGCGCGACCTTCGCGACCTTCGTTCCGGGGGCCAGGCGAAGCTCGTAGCGGGTGATGTGCGGGCCGGCGACGGTGCCGATGACCTTCGCCTGCACGCCGAAGTGCCCGAGCGCCTCGACGAGGTGCGCGGCGACGCGTTCCTGTCCCGCCGTGTCCGGGCGGGTCTGCTCCGCGGTCGAGCGCTGGAGCAACCGCGAGGCGGGGGGAAGGTCCCAGACGAAGTCCGGGTCGTCGGTGATCGTGCCGCGCAGTCGCCCCTGCGGCGTGAGGTCGTCATCCTCGATCGCCCGCGCGGCGCGGGGTGCGGGCGTGAGCTCTCCGTCCCCCGCTTCGCCGGGCGGGTCCGCGTCCGGGTGGGCGTCGGCGCCGCCCTCTTGTGCGTCAGGCGCGACCGCGTGCGCCGCATCGTCAGCGGCCGGCGTGGCGTCGGCGTCCTCGGGCCACGGGCCCTCCTCCCAGGCGGGCGGCGCCGGGAACGCCTCGGGCTCGTCGAGCGCCGGCGCCGCGACGTGCGCGGCCCGAACGGTCAGCTCGTCGGGCGCGGGATCCGGCGGAGTGACCCGCGCGCCGCGCAGCGGCTCGGCCGGGCGCGCGGCGGTCGCCTCGCGCAGGATGCGAGTCGTGTCGACGACGCCGGCGCTTGTCGCGCGCAGGATCGAGGAGACCGACGCCCCGGTGAGCAGCAGGACGCCGGCGGCGAACAGGAACACGGCGAGGACGTCCGCGCCGATCGTCGACACGAGCTGGTGTGCGCCCCAGAACAGTCCCTCGCCGACGATGCCGCCACGCGGCTTGAAGTAGGCGGGCTGCCAGAACCCGTGACGCACGCCGCCGGGCCCGAGCCCGAACGTCCCCGCGGCCAGCGCCAGCGTGATGGAGGCGAACAGGCACAGCGTGCCCGTGCGCAGCGGACGCAGGGCGGGCAGCACTGGGCGCAGCAGCAAGGCGGCCCCGCCGAGCACGAGCGCCACCGGGACACCGTCGCGCACGACGCCGATCGCCCACGCGAGGGCGTCCGACAGCCGCCCGCCGACGCTCCCTCCGTCTCCGTGCCCGTACAGCACGAGCCCGAGGTACACGCCGAGCGCGACGAGCGCGAGTCCGAGCAGGTCGCGGTGGCGCTGCTCGAGCGCCGGCCACCCCCACCGGCGGGCGGTGCGGCGCCGCGACGAGCGGCGCGCGGGCGCACGCTTGGACGACCGTCTCCGGGGAGCGGCGCGTTGACGAGCGGTGGGCATCCCGCCCCACTTCGACGCCGATGCTCGTTGCCCTGCCGTGTCTGGAGACCCCTCGGACGTATGTCCGTCCGCGGTCACCCCTTACCATCGCTTTACCGCGCCTCACTACATACACAGGTGAACATGAGTGACTTCTCTCGATCTCCACGGGTCCTCGTCGTCGAAGACGACGAGGACATCGCCCAGGCCCTGCAGCGCTCGTTGCGCATGGAGGGCTACGAGGTGCGCAGCGCCGGCGACGGCGAGGTCGCCCTCGAGCAGGCGCGGGCGTTCGCGCCGGACCTGGTCATCCTCGACCTCGGGCTGCCCAAGATCGACGGCATCGAGGTTGCCCGCGCTCTGCGCGAGCACGACGACATCCCGATCCTCATCCTGACCGCGCGCGACGCGGTCGAGTCGCGAGTCGAGGGCCTCGACTCGGGCGCCGACGACTACCTCGTCAAGCCGTTCGAGCGTCAGGAGCTGCTGGCCCGACTGCGGGCGCTCCTGCGGCGTCGCCCACCGCGCGGCTCGGTGCCCCTGCGCGTCGCCGATCTGACGCTCAACGTCGACACGCACGAGGTCGTTCGCGGGGAGCGTTCGATCGAGCTGACCCAGCGCGAATTCGAGCTGCTCGAGTACCTGATGCGCAACGAGCGGATCGTGGTGTCCCGCCAGCGCCTGCTCGACGAGGTCTGGGGCTATGACCCGTTCTCGACGACGAACACGATCGAGGTCTTCGTCTCCAATCTGCGGCGCAAGCTCGAGGCCGGCGGCGAGCCGCGCCTGCTGCACACGATCCGCGGAGCGGGGTATGTCCTCCGCGCGTAACGCGCGCGACGCCCTCTGGCGGTTGGCCGATCCGCTCAACCGCCTACCGATCCGCGTACGCCTCGCCGCGGTCTCGACGGCCCTGACGTTCGTCATCCTGTGCTCGTTCGCCACGATCGTCGGCGACCTCACCGTGAAGCGCATCCGCTCGGACTTCGAGCGTGACGTCGAGCAGTCGGCCCAGGCGATCTCCTCGGGCGGCGCGATGTCGAGCATCCCGGGGCTCGGCTCGAGCATCCTCAGTCCGGGAACGCAGGTGCGGTTCATCTCGCTCGATGGTCGGACCGTCATCGAACAGACGCCCGGTGCTGCGATCCTCGGGGCGGCCTCGGTCATCGACGCGAACGGCCGCACCATCGAGGAGGAGACCGTCAACGGCTACCTCGTCGAGAACCGCCTCGTGCAGGACACGATCAACGGCGAGCAGTTCTACCTGCAGTACGCGCGCCCGCTCTCTCAGGTCGACTCAACCGTCAACCGTGTGCGCCTGCTGCTCTTCCTCGGCGTGCTCGCGGGCACCGGCCTCGCGCTGCTCGGCGGGCTCATGGTCGCCCGCCGCGCGATGGCGCCGATCGCCCGGCTCACGAGCACGGCTCGCCGGATCACCGAGACGCGCGACCCGAGCCTGCACGTGCCCGAGCCCGAGGCCGACGACGAGGTCGCCGAGCTCGCGCGAACGTTCGATCAGATGCTGCGCGCGCTCGACGCGGCGCGAGGCGAGACCGAAGCGACACTCGCCCGCCAGCGCCAGTTCGTGGCCGACGCCTCGCACGAGCTGCGCACCCCGCTGACGAGCGTGCTGGCCAACCTCGAGCTGCTCGCCGAGTCGCTGCACGGCGACGAGGGCGACGCCGCCACCTCTGCGCTGCGCTCCACGCAGCGGATGCGCCGGCTCGTCGCCGACCTGCTGTTGCTGGCCCGCAACGACGTCGGCCGGGTCGTGCCGCGCGAGCCCGTCGACCTTGCCGACCTGGCTGTCGAGGTGGCGGCCGAGCTCGGGCCGCTCGTCAGCGACCATACGATCGAGCTCGACGCCACGCCCGCCATCGTGCTCGGCGCCCGCGACGAGCTCTACCGCGTCGTGCTCAACCTCGTCGAGAACGGCCTGCGCCACACGCCGGCCGGCACGACGGTGACGGTGCGCACGGGGACCGACGCCGCGACCGGCCGCGTCGAGCTGGTCGTGGAGGACGACGGCCCGGGCGTGCCGGCCGAGCTGGCGCCGACGCTGTTCGAGCGCTTCGTGCGCGGCGCCGGCGACCGCGGCGGCTCGTTCGGCCTCGGGTTGGCGATCGTGCGCACGGTGGCCGAGTCGCACGGCGGCAGCGTGACGCTGCAGAGCCCACCGCCGCCCTCCGACGGCGCACCGGACCACGGCGCTCGTTTCGTCGTGCGCCTGCCGTCCGCCGTCGCCGCGCCTGTCGCCGGGGATCTGCCCGCGCCGGCGACCGCGCCGCGGTCCTAGCAGGACTGCGGGCGGCCCGCGCAGGCAGCCGCGTAACATCGGACAGGCATGGGCGTGACGATCAACCATCTCGGCCCTGCGGAGGTCGCCGACCTCGGCTCGCGCGTCACAGCGAACATCGCGGGCGCGGTCAAGGTGCCCGGCGCGGTCCTGCGCGACGTGCTCGTCGCCCTCATCGGGGGCGGCCACGTGCTCATCGAGGACCATCCCGGCGTCGGCAAGACCGCGCTCGCCCGCGCGCTGGCGCGCTCGATCGACGCCGACTACGCCCGCATCCAGTGCACGTCCGACCTCCTGCCCTCCGACGTCGTGGGCACGAACGTGTTCGACCAGCAAAACGGGTGCTTCGCCTTCCGGCCGGGACCGGTCTTCGCCCACATCGTGCTCGTCGACGAGGTCAACCGCGCCTCGCCGAAGACGCAGTCGGGCCTGCTCGAGTGCATGCAGGAGGGCCACGTCACCGTTGACGGCCACAGCCACCCGCTGCCGGTTCCCTTCCTCGTCCTGGCCACGCAGAACCCGGTTGAGTACGAGGGCACCTATCCCCTCCCCGAGGCCCAGCTCGACCGCTTCACGGTCCGCGTCTCGCTTGGCTATCCGACCGCCGCCGACGAGGCCGAGATGCTCTCGGCGCACGCGGCTGGCGACCGCGTCCTCGAGCTCGCGGCGGTGACCGCGATCGACGAGGTGCTCGCCGCCCAGCAGGCGGCGATCGACGCGCACGCGAGCGACGCGCTGCGCGCCTACGTCGTCGCGCTCCTTCAGCGCACGCGCGAGGATCCCCGCACCGAGCTCGGCGCCAGCCCGCGCGCCGGGCTGATGCTGCTCAAGGCGGCGAAGGCCAACGCTGTGCTCGAGGGCCGAGACCACGCGCTCCCCGATGACGTGCAGCAGCTCGCGCCGTCGGTGCTGACCCACCGGCTGCTGCTGGCCGCGAACGCGCCGGGCGCCTCGCGCGCCGACGTCGTCCGCGACGCGCTGGCCGCGGTGCCGGCGCTATGAGCGCCCCCGGCATCGGGGCGGCCCGGATGCCATGAGCCGTGCGGGCCAGCTCATCGCCGCCGGCGGCGCGCTGTGCGCGGTGGCGCTCGCCTTCGCGGCGCCCGAGCTCTACGTCCCCGGCCTGTCACTGCTCATCGTCGGCGCCGTCGCCCCCGCCTGGGTGCGCCTCGCGGCCGTCGGCGTCCGCCTGCGGCTGCGCGCGCCCGGCGGCGCCGTGCAAGAGGGCGACCGGCTGACGCTGCACCTGCAGGTGCGGCGGGGCTGGTGTCCCGTTCCGGGGGCGTCGCTCGTGCTCGCCTCGCCCGCACAGGTCGTCGCGCTGCCCCGCCGCCGCGACCAGGGCGCCGCGGCGGCGTCGGTACTCATGTACCGGCGCGGTCTGCACGAGCTCGGCCCGCTCATACTGACCATCCGCGACCCGCTCGGCATCTGTTCGCGCGAGATCCGCTCCGACGCCGGCGAGGTGCTCGTGCTGCCGCGCGTGCACGCGATGTCCGCGGGGGGCCTCGGCGGCCTCGACGGCGACCTGCGCCACCGCGCGCTCGCCCCGCGTGCGGCGAACGAAATCGACTCGCTGCGCCCGTACCGGCCCGGGGCCCCGGCATCGCGCATCCACTGGCCGACGGTCGCCCGCACCGGCGAGTTGCTCGAGCACCGGCTCGTCGCCGACGCCGACGAGCGCCCACTGGTGATCCTCGACGTCGGGGCTGCCGAGTCCGAGGACTCCCTCGACCGCGCGCTGCGCGCGGCGGCGTCGCTGTGCGTGCACCTCGCCCGCCGCGGCGGCTGCGGCCTGCTCCTGCCCGGCGATCGCCGGGCCGCAGCGATCGAGGCCGACCTGCGGGCCTGGCCGGCCCAGCACGCGCGCCTCGCCCTGATCGCGCCCGCCGGGGAGGGCCTCGCTGGCCGGCGCGCCCCGGCCCGCCGGGCCCCGCGCGGCGGGCTCGTCATCCAGGTGACCGCGGCGACGCCCGACCATGCCGCGCTGCTCGCGGGCAGCTGGCGGCTCGGGCCGCACCCGTTCCCCCACGTCCCGGTGGCCTTCTCGGTGGCCGGCTGCGACGCCCAGCTCGTGCCCGCGGCGGTCATGGCGCGGTCGGCATGAGCGTCGTCGGCGCCGCCGAGCCGGCGGCCGCGCTCCCGGGGGCCCCGCGGGGCGCCATCCGCACCGCTTCGGCTCCGCGGGCCGCCGCCGCCGGCGTCCCGCCGGTGCTGGCGTTCGCCGCGCTCGCCCTGTTGGCCGCGCTGCGCTACGCCTCGCTGCTCACGCCGACGCCGCTGCTGCGGGCGCTCGGCATCGTCGCCGCGGCCGCCGCGACCGGCGCCGCACTGCGTGCCACTCGCGACCAGCGCGGCTCCCGACCGCTCGTCGCGCTGCGGGCGGTCATCGTGCTCGCCGGGCTGTGGCTCGCCTTCCTCGCCGCCGGCGTCGCGGTCTGGGACGCGCTGCACTGGGGCCGCTTCGCGCACCTGCTCGGCCGGGGGCTCGGCGACCTCGACGGCCACTGGCCCTATGACGGCTACTCGCACGCGTCGCAGACCGCCGTGCTCCTCGGCGCGTCCGTCGCCCTCGTCGCGGCAGCGGCGCTTGCCTTCTGGCCGGGGCGCTGGCACATCACGGCGCGGACGGCCACCGCGCTCGGCCTGCTGCTCACCGTCTACACGGCCGCAGCGATCAACGAGCCCGGGTCGGGCTGGCAGGCGCAGGGCGTGCTCGCCTGCGCGGCGGCGTGGCTGTGGATCGCCGCCCACTGGGAGCCGGCCCGGCCGGCGCGGGCGAGCCGCTGGGGCGCCTGGGTCGTGCTCGCGTCGTGCGGGGCGCTGGCCTGCGCCCTGGCGCTCGGATCGTCGGGCCCGCTCGTCGACTACCGCGACTGGAACCCATTCGCCGGCAACTACCCGGCGGCCACGTTCGACTGGAACCAGCAGTACGGCCCGCTCGACCCCGAACGTCCCAACGACAAGATGTTCGACGTGCGCTCGAGCGTGCCGCGGCTGTGGCGGGTGACCACGCTCGACCGGTTCAACGGCGTCGCCTTCGTCGCGTCGCCGCCGCCGCCCCAGGCCGACACCGGTGAGCTGCGCGGCGCGACCACGACGGCGACCTTCACCATCGCCGGGCTGCGCAGCACCTTGCTGCTGTCCCCCGGACAGGCGACCGCCGTCACGCTGCGCGGCAACGTCCTGCCGCACCTCGCTCCGTTCACGGGCGACGGCACGGTCGCCGTCGAGGGCAACGCGCCGGCGCTCGGCGACAGCTACACGGTCACCGCCACGGTTACCGACGCGTCGCCGAGCTTGCTGCGACGGTCCCCGCGCGTCTATCCGTCCGCGCTGCTCGCTTACACCGAGATCGAGCTGCCCGACGGCGACGTGGTGTCGTTGCCGCCCGGCGGCGCCGCCTCGCCGGCGGCGGCCGGCGCGGTCGAGCGCCTCGTGGACCACGACGGCGTCATCTCGCTGGCGCCGGCGAGCGCCGTCGCGGTGACCGAGCGCGCGGCGGCGGCGGCGCCGTATGCCGGCGTGCTCGCGCTGGCACGCCGCCTCGCCCAGGGTGCGCCGACGGGCTATGACATCGCGACGCGCATCGAGACGTATCTGCGGAGCGGCTTCATCTACAGCACCAACCCGCCGCGCAGCGCCTACCCGATCGCGGACTTTCTGCAGCGCACCCACATCGGCTACTGCCAGCAGTTCTCTGGCGCGATGGCGCTGCTGCTGCGCATGGACGGGATTCCCGCCCGCGTCGTCGCCGGCTTCCAGTCGGGCGCGCCGAGCGGACCGGGCCGCTTTGCCGTGACCGCCCGCGACGCCCATGAGTGGGTCGAGGTGTACTTCACCGGCGTCGGCTGGGTGACGTTCGACCCAACGCCGCCCGCCGCCACCGGGGTCGCGGCGATCCCGGGAACGCTCGCCGCGGACCCCGATGCGGTGGCCGGGCCGGCGACGGGCGCCGCCACGGGGCGCTCGGCCGTCGTGCGCCGCCGCGACATCGGGCTCGGTACCACGCCCGTCCGCGCCGCCCACGGCGGCGGGTCCGTCCCAACTGTGCTGCTCGTGCTCGCACTCGCGCTGCTTGCCGCGGGCGCCTCCTTCGCCGCGCTTCTGCTCGTCGCCGCCGGCCGGCGGCGCGACGCCGTCAGCGAGCTCGCCCACGCGCTGGCGCTCGTCGGCTTCGAGCTGGCGCCGTCGATGACCCTGACCGAGCTCGAGCGCCGGCTCTACCTCCGCTACCCGCCCGCCGCGGGGGCTTATGCAGCGTCGCTCCGGGCCGCCCGCTACGGCCGTGACGCGGTATCACCGGCGGGCTCGGGGCGGGCCCGGCGCGCGCTGCGCCGCGCGCTCGGCGCCCGCCAAGGCGTGCTCGTACGGCTGCGGCTGCTGCTCGCGCTGCCGCCGGGCCAGGCGGCCAGCTCGCAGTCCTAGATCTCCACCACCACCGGCAGCACCATCGGGCGGCGGCGCAGCCGGTCGTACACGAGCTGGGCGAGGTCGTCGTGGAGCACCTGCTGCAGGAGGTCGACCTCGCGCATCCCCTCCTCGGCGGCGCGCGTCAGCGAGGCCTCGACCGTCGCGCGGATCTCGTCGACGAGCTCGCCCGCCTCGTTGGGGAACGGCACCCCGCGGAAGATCACCTCGGGCTCGGCGACCGAGCTTCCGTCCTGCTCGGCCACCGTCACGACGACGATGAAGATCCCGTCGCCCGAGAGCATCCGGCGATCGCGCAGCGCGACGTCGGCGAGCTCCCCGATCTCGACGCCGTCGACGAAGATCATCCCCGACTGCTCGTGGTCGCCGAAGCCCGCGCCGCGCTCGTCGATGTCCAGGGGCAGCCCGTTATCGCCCTGGAAGATGTCCTCGGGGGCGACCCCGACCGCCTCGGCGAGCTGGGCGTGCAGGCGCAGGCGCTTGAAGTCGCCGTGGAAGGGCATGACGTAGCGCGGCTTGACGAGGTTGAGCATCAGCTTGACCTCCTCGGCGTACCCGTGCCCGGACGCGTGCACCGGCGCCTCGCGCGGCGTCACGACATCGCAGCCGATGTGGTAAAGGCGGTCGATCGTCTCGTTGACGGCGCGCTCGTTGCCGGGGACCGGCGTGGCCGAGAAGACGACGGTGTCGCCCTCGCGCAACTCGACCTGGGGGTGGTCGCGGTAGGCCATCCGACGCAGAGCCGACAGGGGCTCGCCCTGGGAGCCGGTCGAGATGATGACCATCCGATGGTCGGGGAAGTCCTCGATCTCGCGCGGACCGACGAGCTGGCCCTCGGGGATCTCGATGTGTCCGAGCGTGCGCCCGATGTTGACGTTCTTGCGCATCGAGCGCCCGACGAGGGCAACCTTGCGTCCGAGCGACGACGCGGCGTCGACGACCTGCTGCACCCGGTGGATGTTCGAGGCGAAGCTCGTCACCACGATCCGCCCTTCGCAGCGAGCGAATACTTCGTCCAGTGCTGGTCCGACGACCGACTCCGACGGCGAGAAGCCGGGGCGATCGACGTTCGTGGAGTCCCCGCACAGCAGCAGCACGCCGTCGCGTCCGAGCTCGGCCAAGCGCGACATGTCGGCCGGCGGGCCGTCGACCGGGGTCTGATCGAACTTGTAGTCGCCGGTGATAAGCACCGTGCCGAGCTCGGTGGTCAGCGCGACCGCGCTCGAGTCGGGGATCGAATGGGTCATGTGCACGAGCTCGAGGCCGAACGGACCAAGCTCGACGACATCGCCGTCGTCGAGGCTCTCGAGCACGATGTCGCGCAGCTTGTGCTCCTCGAGCTTCGAGCGGGCCAGGGCGAGGGTGAGCGGACCGCCGTAGACCGGCGGCGCGTGGCGCGAGCCGAGCTCGCGCAGAACCCAGGGCAGGGCGCCGACGTGGTCCTCGTGGCCGTGCGTGATAACGATCGCCTCGATGTCCTCGGCGCGCTCGCGCAGGTAGCTGAAGTCGGGCAGGACGAGGTCGATCCCCACCATCTCGGGCGTCGGAAAGCGCAGGCCGACGTCAACCACGACGATGCGGTCGTCGTACTCGACGACCGTCATGTTCTTCCCGATCTCACCCAGCCCCCCGAGGGGCAGGACCCGCAGCCTGCTCACGCCGACGCGACGGAGCTGCCGGAGGCGGCGAGCAGGCCGTGACGCTCGAGCATCGCCCGGATCTCGGCGACCTCCGCGCGGTCGGCCTCGACATGAGGCAGGCGAACTCCGCCGACGTGATGGCCGAGCAGGTTGAGCGCCGCCTTGATACCGACGTTCCCCGGGACCGAGAAGATCGCCTCGTAGACATCGCGCAGCGACGCATCGATCGCGCCGCGATTCTCGGGCTCATCGACCATCCGGCGCATCTCGTCGCCGACGATGTGGCTCGACACGAGGATCCCGCCGGCCCCGCCAAGGTCGAGCGTGCGAGCGAGCGTGCCATCGTTGCCGGCGTACAGCGCGAGGCCGGGAACGAGCGCCAGGCTGTCGTCGTTGGCCTGCTTGACGAACGCGATGTTGTCGATCTGCGCGAGCTCGGCGAGCAGGTCGTTGGGCATGTCCAGCCCGGTGCGGACGGGAATGTTGTACAGGCCGATCGGGAGGTCGGTGGCCCGGGCGACCTCCTGGAAGTGGGCGATCAGGCCACGCCGGCTCGGACGGTTGTAGTACGGCGTCACGGACAGGATCGCGTCCGCGCCGAGCTCGGTGGCCCGCCGGGTCAGGAACACGGCGTTGCGTGTGTCGTTGGACCCCGTCCCGGCGATGATCGACGTGCCCGCCGGCCGCTCGCGCGCGGCCAGGCGGATGAGCCCGAGATGCTCATCGTCGGTGAGCGTCGACGCCTCCCCGGTCGTTCCGCACACGACGAACCCGTCCGAGCCGTGCTCGGCGAGATGGTGCATGAGGGCGACGAACGCGTCCTCGTCGACCCGTAGGTCGACATCAAACGGCGTCACGATCGCCGTGATGATCGTTCCGAGCTCCATGTCGACCTGCAGTATTCCACGCCCGCGGGGCGATCCGCCGGCACCTCGACGACGATCCGCCAGCCGGTCTCAGCGCAGGACGACGAGGCGGGCGCTCGCGCCCCCGCCGCCCGGGATCGGCAGCACGTCGGCCACGAGCCGCAGGCCGTGGCGCTCGCGGCGCAGGGCGGCCCGCATCGCGCGCGGGATCCGGACGTAGACGGCGGCGGCCCGCCCGGGGGCGACCCGGAAGCCCGCGGACGAGCTGACCAGCGGGCCACCCGGGGCACGGGCCGCCCGGGCCGCGAGCCGGGCCCTCGACCCGCGCCGGCGGCGCGACGCCCGCGCCGGGCGCGCACCGGTCTCGAGCCGAACGCGGCCGGCGCACACGCTGCGCGCCGCTCGCGGGCAGGCGATCCGCAGGCCGGCCAGGGCTCCCCGGCGCAGGCTGGCCGCGCTGGTGCTCGCCGGGCCGGCCGCGGGACCGAACCCGTACAGGGCATTGGAGCGCGCATCGAGCACGTACACGTTGCGCCCGTCGGGCGACACGACGAGCTGATCGCCGGCCGACCCGGGGCTCTTGACGCACGAGCTCGAGCTGAAGGACGACAGGTAGTCCGCGGTGGCGGCGCACGACGACTCGCTGAGCGCGCCGGTCGCCGTGTCGCGCGCCAGCGTGACGAGGCCGCCGAGATCGCTGCTCGTGACGTACACGCTCGTGCCGTCGGGGCTGACGGCCACGGCCGAGGCCATCGATAGGCCGTCGATCGTCGTGCAGCCATCGCTGTTGGTCGCGCTCGCTCGCGCCCGGCTGGCAGACCCGTTACCGCCGCCACCCGAGTCGCCGCTGCCGCTCGAGCTCGAGTTGTCGGTCGTGGCGGCGCCGACGCAGCTGCCGTAGGCCAGCTTGCCATTGGCGGCGCTGCGATCGGCCACGATCACGCTGGTCGACTCGGTGATGTAGGCGCTCTTCCCGTCCGGGCTGAGGGCGATGTCGCCCGGGTTCCCGAGGAAGTTGAACGACGTGCACGGCCCCGGCGGCGGCGTGGCCATCAGGCATCCGGTCTGTGTGAGGTTGCCCGACGCGTCGCGAGCGAAGATGTCGATGGCCAGGCTCGACAGCGCCGTGGCGTACAGGTAGCGGCCGTCGGCGCTGATGGCCAGCGAGGTGAGGTTCATCGTCGACGTGGCGTTGGCGCAGGCTCCGTCGACCTCGCCGGTCGCGAGGCATGGGTTGGCGAGCGCCTGTCCCGGGGCGAGGGAACCGAATACGGAAGCGACGGAGGGAGCCAGCGTGGTGGCCGTCGTCGAGGTCGACGACGTGGTAGCGCTCGTCGCCGTGGCGGTCGCGGTCGTCGTGGGGCTCGGCGTCGAGGTCGTCGTCGTGCTGGTCGTCGTCGTGCTCCCGGTCGTGCCGGCGCTCTTGGTCGCGCTCGTGGTCGTCGTCGAGGCCGGGACGAGACCGGCGGTGAGCACCGATAGCGCCGTGGTCGACCCCGGGGTCGGCCCGCCCACGCCCGAGCCCGCGTACAGGCCCTGGCCATCGGAGCTGATCGCCAGCGCGTCGATGCCGCCGAAGACGTTCGCCGGCGAGCAGCGGCTGTTGAGCGGCGGGGTGAGGCGCAGGCAACCGAAGCGCGTCAGCAGGCCGGTCGTCGGGTCGCGGTGGAAGGCGAGGATGGCCGCCGAAGACGAGCTGCCGGTGTAGACCGTCGTGCCGTCGGGGCTGACGACGACGGCGCCGCCGCCGAGCAGTCCGGCGGTTGGCACGCAGGCCTCGCTCGCTCCGGTGTGACCATCGGTGCCATCGCTGCTCAGGCAGCCCACCTCGGTGAGGTCGCCGGTGGCGGGGTCGCGGTGCAGGATGTCCAGGACGCCGTACGCGGTCGTGCCGGTCGTGCCGTACGCAACGGTGCCGGTCGTGCCGCCGATCACGTAGATGCTCGTGCCGTCGGGTGAGATCGCGACGCCGGTCGGGGACGAGAGGCCGCTCGCGCCGCCGCAGCCGTTCGCCGGCCCGGGGCCGCCCGGAGCCGGTGTGACGGGCGCCGCTGTCGTGCTCGTCGTGCTCGACGCCGTCGAGGTGGTCACCGCGGACGTCGTCGTGGTCGTCGAGCTCCCGGCCTGCGCGGCGCTCGCCGTCGCGGCCGAGGTCGTGCTCGTCACGATCGCCGTCGTCGCGCCCGAGCCCGTCGTCGTGGTCGAGGTGGCGGTCGTGGAGCTCGTCGTGGATGTGGGCCGCGCGCGTCCCCCCGGGTGCCAGCGCGGCACACCCAGCGGCGCTCGAGAGCGGCCCGATCGGCGTCGCCGCCTGCGCGGTGGTTGCGGCGGCAGACAGCGCAACAACGACCGCCATCACCGCGGTCCTCCCCCAGCTGCCTACCATGCCGACGCCTCCCTCGATCGGAGTCAGCGCACTCTAACGCACGCGCGCGACGGAGCGCCGACCCCGCCCGCAGCTATCTTCGGCGCCATGACCCCGCATCCTGCGCCGGCCATGGTCGACCTCGTGGTCGAGGTCGAGTCCATCCGCTACCGGGCCCCCGATGGCGACTTCGCCGTGCTCGATGCGATCGCCGAGGACGGCGATGAGCTCGTCGTCACGGGCGTGCTCGGGCACGTGCACGAGGGCGAGACGATCGAGGTCCGCGGCGCGTGGCGCGACCACCCACGCCACGGCCCGCAGCTCCAGGTCAGCGACGTGCGGCTACGCGAGCCGGTGGGCGAGCGCGCGCTGATCGGCTACCTGACCCAGATCAAGCACGTCGGCCCGCGCGGGGCCCAGTATCTACTCGCCCGCCACGGCGAGGAGGTGCTGTCGATCGTCGACACGGCGCCGCGGCGGCGCCTGCTCGAGGTCCCGGGCATCGGCCGGGCCCGGATCGGCGACGCGGTCGCGTCGTGGGAGCGCGAGCGTGACCAGCGCGCCACGCGGCTGTTCCTCTCGCGTCACGGCGTGCCGGCCGCGGCGGCGTCGCGCATCCAGCGCGCGCTCGGCGCGGAGTCGATCGAGCTGCTGCGCGCCGATCCCTACCGCATCACCGAGCTCGACGGGATCGGATTCGCGACCGCCGATGCCCTCGCCCGCGCGCTCGGCGTGCCGCCCGACGCGCCATCGCGCCTCGCCGCCGGCGCGCTGCACGCCCTGGCCGAGGCCGAGCTCGACGGCCACTGCCACCTCCCGCGAGCCGAGCTCGTGCCGCGGGCGGCGCGCCTGCTCGGCGCGGGCGAGCCCAGCGTCGACGAGCAGATCGCGCAGCTCGCGGCGGCCGGACGCGTCGCGCTCGACGGCGACCCGGGCGCGGAGCGAGTCGCCGACCCGAGCATGGCCCGAGCCGAGCGGCGCCTCGCTGCGCACGCGCGGCGCCTGATCGACGCCGAGCCGACGCTCGCCCTCGATCGCGTGCGGCGCCCGCGCGACGGAGCGTTCGTGCCGAGCGACGCCCAGTGGCGGGGCGTCACCGCGGTGCTCGACCACCGCCTGTCGATCCTCACCGGCGGACCGGGCACCGGTAAGAGCTCGGCGATGCGCACGCTCGTCGACCTGCTGCGCGCCAATCGCCGCAGCGTGCGCCTGTGCGCGCCGACCGGCAAGGCGGCTCGGCGCCTGGCCGAGACGACCGGCGCCGAGGCGAGCACGATCCACCGGCTGCTCGAGTGGATGCCCGGCGAGGGCTTCACGCGCGACGAGCAGAACCCGATCGCGGGCGCCGACGTGCTCATCGTCGACGAGGCGAGCATGCTCGGCGTCCGTCTCGCCGAGGCGCTGTTCGCGGCCGTCGGCGCGCGCACGCACGTCCTGCTCGTCGGCGACAGCGACCAGCTCGCGCCGGTCGGTCCGGGACGCGTCCTCGCCGACCTCATCGCGAGCGGTGAGGTACCCGTTACCGCCCTGCAGGAGGTCTTCCGCCAGGCGGCGCGCTCGCTCATCATCCGTGCGGCGCACGCGATCAACCACGGCGAGATGCCGCCGACCGGCGGCGGCCAGGAGGCGGCGGACGTGGTGCGCGACTTCTTCCTCGTCCGCCGTGGAGACGCGAGCGCGATCTTCGACGAGGTCGTGTCGCTCGCCGCCGCGCGTGTCCCGGCGCACTACGGCCTCGATGCTCGCCTGGACGTGCAGGTGCTCGCCCCGATGCGCCGCGGCGCGGCGGGGATCGACGCCTTCAACGAGGCGCTGCGTGCGCGGTTGAACCCCGACGGCGCCACCGTGCCCGGCACTTCGTTGCGCATCGGCGACCGGGTCATCCAGACGCGCAACGACCACGAGCACGAGCTGATGAACGGCGAGGTCGGCCTCGTCGAGCACTACGACGACGAACGCGAGCGCTTGCTGCTCGCGACCGACGACGGGCGCCGCGTCGTGCTGCCCGACTCCGCGCTGGACACCCTGCGCCTCGCGTACGCGATCTCGATCCACAAGGCGCAGGGCTCGCAGGCGAAGGCGGTCGTGGTCGCGCTCGCCCGCGCCCACGCGGTCATGCTCACGCGCAACCTCCTCTACACGGCCGTCACGCGCGCGGAGCGGGTGTGCGTGGTCGTCGGCGAGGAGGCGGCGATGCGCCTGGCCGTCGGCCGCCCCGACGCCCAGCGGCGCCATACGCGCCTGGCGGAGCTGATCGTGGCGGGCTGACGGTGGGGTGCACGTCTTTTCTGCGAATAGCTCATAGAAAGGACGTGCACCCCCCATCGAATCAGGGGTCCGAGCCGCCGGTCGTGTTGCCGTCTACGTGACGATGTCGACCGGGGTGCCGACCGGCACCTGCATGAGGCGCTGCAGGTCGGGGGTCGGTACGTGCACGCAGCCGAGGCTGCCAGTTCCGCCGAGCGAGCCGAGGTTGTTCTCGCCGTGGATGGCCACGCGCCAGTACACCCAGTTGCGCCCCGGCGGCGGCACCGAGAGGGCCAGCGCCCCGACGCCGTACTCCGGGCTGGCCGGCGTGAAGTGCACGATGTCGTCGACCGAGAACTGGCCGGGCGGCGTGGGCGTGCTCGCCCCGCCGATCACGACGAGCGTGGACAGCACGACGCGGCCGTCGTCGAGCAGCCACAGGCGCCGCGCCGACAGCGACACGCGGATCGCCTGTACGGCCGGGCGCACGAGCAATTGGGTGGGGTTCGCGGCGATCCAGCCGAGGTGACCCCCGAGCGCCGGAACCGACACACCGAGCCACCTCCCACCGGTCACGGCGTAGACGGTGAACGCGCGCTCGTGCGTGCTGGTGTCGGTCGTCGAGTCGAGCTGCTCGACCACCGATCCTCCGGGCGAGCGACGCACGTCGACGTTCGCGCCGGGGCGCACGACGGCGATCGAGCCGGCGCCGGCGGGGGCCGCGGCGAGCACGGCGCCGTGACCGAACGCTCCGCTCGCGGCGGCCGGGCTCCCGGCCAGTTGCGGGGCGACCTGCAGCAGTTCGCGATAGGGGACGCCCATCACGGGAAGGGCCGTTGATACGCGGGCGACGCTCGCGAGGGCGCTGCCCGTCCAGGCCTGCGCCGGCGCGGCAAGGCCGCCGCCGACCACGATGACGCTCGCGGCCACGGCGGCCAGACGCAGCGCGGTGGCGTGCGCGCGCGAACGGGCGCGCACGCCGCGGAGGAGCGGGTGAGGTGACATGGCGGCGGGACGAGACGGGGAGACGCGGGGGCGGTACCCCGTTCGGGGCAGAGCCGGGGACCGCCTCCCCCCTTGTCTCGGCGGCCGCGGCCGCGCCCTTTCATCGCCGCGGAGGAGCGCTGGACGGGTGGACGACGCGCTCAGCGCCGCGGCTCGCGCAGCGCGTCGGTGAAGCGGCGCGGCACGCGGGCCGGCCCGAGCCGCTCGGTCTCCCACAGCGTGATGACGACGAGCTCGCCGCGCCGCGCGTCGTGGCGGCAGATGAAGACGAGATCGCGGTCGACGAGGTCGGAGACGTACAGCGAGCCGGCCGCGGCTTCCCGCGGCGTGCCGGGACCCGGCGGCGTGGAGCTGACGCGCCCGGCGCTCCAGGCGCGGCTCACGCGCTGCACGATCTCCCCACGCGGGTCGAGCGCGCCGCTTCGGGTCGCAACGCGCTGGCGGAAGCGCTCGGCGGCGTGGTCGGTCACGGCGACGAGCACCGCCGGTGGATGATCGGTGTTTGGTGTCAGAACAGCAGGTGCTCGAGCCCGACGAGTGGCGAGCGCTCGAGCGTTGGCACACGCCGGACGGCGAGCAGGACGCCGGGCATGAATGATTCCCGAGCGATCGAGTCGTGGCGGATCGTCAGCGTCTGTCCGACGTCGCCGAGGATGACCTCCTGGTGGGCGACGAGTCCGGGCAGGCGCACGGAGTGGATCGGCGGGGCGTCGCGCCCGCTCGCCTCGGCCATGAGCGCGGCGGTGCGCGCGGCGGTCCCGCTCGGCGCATCGATCTTGGCGTCGTGGTGCAGCTCGATGATCTCGGCCTTGGCCATGTGACGGGCCGCCTCGGCGGCGAAGCGCATCATGAGCACGGCGCCGATCGCGAAGTTCGGCGCGATGAACACGTTCGCCGGCGGCAGCCCCTCCGGTGTGCGGGCCTGCTCGAGCGGGGCGAGGTCGAATCCGGTCGTGCCGATCACGACGTGCACGCCGGCCTGCACGCAGGCGAGCGCGTTGGCGAGCGCCGTGTCGGGCTGAGTGAAGTCGACGACGACGTCGGCGTCGGCGAGCACCTCGGCGAGCTCGACGCCGAGCGCCGGGTCGGCGCGGCCGCTCAGCTCCATGTCGTCGGCGCCGGTGACGGCGGTGCACACCGCTTGCCCCATGCGCCCAGCGGCGCCGGCCACGGCGACGCGAATCATCAGGCGGCGCGCTCGCTCGCCACCCCCGTGGCCCCGGCGGGGCCTCCGAGCGGCGCAAGCGCATTGCGGAAGGCGTCCTCGTCTGCCCCGACGCCCGCGGCCGATAGCGTGGCCGGCGCGAACAGGTCGGCGGCCAGCACGCGCACGTCCTCGATCGTCACGGCATCGATCCGATCGATGAGCTCGTCGACCGACAGGATCGGCAGGTCGCACAGGACCGACGTCCCGAGCCGGTTCATGCGCGCCGTCGTGCTCTCCAGCGAGAGCACGATGCGGCCCTTGACGTTCTCGCGCGAGCGCTCGATCTCCTCGTCGCTCGCCGGGTCGCCGACGAAACGGTGCAGCTCCTCGGCGAGCACCTTCATCGCCTCCTGCAGCTGCTCAGGACGGGTGCCGACGTACAGGCCGACCTGCCCGGTGTGGGCGTAGAGACTCTCGAAGGAGAACACCGAGTAGGCAAGCCCGCGCCGCTCGCGAACGGCCTGGAACAGGCGTGAGGACGACGTCCCGCCGAGGATGTTGTCGAGCACCCGCAGTGCGTAGCGACGCTCGTCGTCGCGGCGGATGCCGGGACCGCCGAGGCACACGTGGTACTGCTCGGTGTCCTTCGTCACGAAGCACACGCGCGGCTGCAGTTGACCCGGGGGGTCCGGTGGCGGCGGCGCGCCGGCGCCGGTGCGCTCGACGCCGGCGCGCTGTACGAGCGCGACGAGCGCGTCGTGCTCGATCGAGCCGGCCGCGGCGACGACGACGTTGCTCGGGACGTAGCGGGCGGCGTGAAACGCAGTGAGCTGCTCGACGCTCGCCCCGCCGACGACGTTCGCGCGTCCGAGCACGGCCCGCCCGAGGGGATGCTCACCGAAGACGGCCTGGCCGAGCACGTCGAACACGCGGTCCTGCGGATCGTCGTCGTACATCGCGATCTCCTCGAGCACGACCTCGCGCTCGGCCTCCAGCTCACCGAACGTCGGCCGCCAGACCATGTCGCTCATGACCTCGAACGCACGCTCGAGATGGCGGTCGAGCACGCGCGTGAACACCGAGGTGTTCTCCTTGCCGGTGCCCGCGTTGATCTCGGCGCCCATGCCGTCGAAGATCTGGTCGATCTCCTCCGAGCCGAAGCGCGCGGTGCCCCGGAAGAGCATGTGCTCGAGCAGGTGCGACAGCCCCGCCTCCGGTTCTGACTCGTCGGCCGAGCCGATCCCGATCCAGGCCCCGAGGGCGACCGAGCGCACCGCGGGAACGGGCTCGGTGACGACGCGCACGCCGGAGTTCAGAGTGGTGATGCGGTGTTCGTCGAGCATGGCGGCCGTTCCGGACGCGGCCCGTCCCTCGGTGCGTCGCCCCGGAGCGGGGCGGGACGGGCGGCGCTCGGAAACCCTTTTTCCCGTGAGCCGGCCGCCTAGTCGCGGCCGTGGCGCGGACGGCCGGAGCCGCGCGGGCCGCGGCGCTCGCCGCCGTTGCGGCTGCCGCCGCCGCCCTCGCGCGGACGGCGCGGACCGCGGTCACCGCGATCGCCGCCACCACCGGAGCCGCCGGTGCCGACGCCCGCGAGCTCCTCGACGCTCTTACCGGCGATCTCGGGGTCGTGGGCCAGGCGCAGGCCGATGCGGCCCCGCTCGCGGTCGACCTCGACAACGCGGACCTTCACCTCGTCGCCCTTGTTGAACACATCCTCGACCGCCTCCACGCGCTCGCCGGGCGAGACGTTGGAGATGTGCAGGAGGCCGTCGGTGCCCTTGGCCAGCTCGATGAAGGCGCCGAACGTCGTCGTCTTGACGACCTTGCCCTCGTACTCGTCGCCGACCTCGACCTCCTTCATCATCATCCGGATCCGCTCGACGAGCGCGTCGCCGAGCTCCCCGTTGGCCGAGTAGACGAGCACCTGACCGTCGTCGTTGACGTCGATCTGGGACTCGAACTCGTCGGACAGGCCGCGGATCGTCTCGCCGCCCTTGCCGATGAGCAGGCCGATCTGGCTCGGGTCGATCTGGATCGTCTGGATGCGGGGCGCGTACTGGGACAGCTGCTCGCGCGGGCCCTCGATGACCTCGGCCATCTTGCCGAGGATGAACTCGCGCGCCTTGTGCGCCTGCGTCAGCGCGTCGCGCAGGATGTCGAAGGTGACGCCGGTGATCTTGATGTCCATCTGCAGCGCGGTGATCCCGCGCTCGGTGCCGGCGACCTTGAAGTCCATGTCACCGAGATGGTCCTCGACGCCGGCGATATCGGTGAGCACGATGTAGTCGTCGCCCTCCTTGATCAGCCCCATCGCGATGCCGGCCACCGGCCGCTTGAGCGGCACGCCCGCGTCCATCAGCGACAGCGACGAGCCGCACACCGAGGCCATCGACGACGAGCCGTTGGACTCGAAGATGTCCGACACGACGCGAATCGTGTACGGGAACTCCTCGATCGAGGGGACCATCGGCACCAGCGCGCGCTCGGCCAGGGCGCCGTGACCGATGTCGCGACGCTTGGGACCGAGGCGTCCCGCCTCGCCCACCGAGAACGGCGGGAAGTTGTAGTGGTGGAAGTAGTACTTCTTCGTCTGCAGCCCGAGGGTGTCGAGGCGCATCTCCTCCTTGAGCGTGCCGAGCGCCGCGACGCTGAGCGCCTGCGTCTGGCCGCGGGTGAAGAGCGCGGAGCCGTGGGTGCGTGGGGCGACGCCGACCTCGATCGTGATCGGACGGATCTCGTCCTCGCTACGGCCGTCCGGGCGCTTCTTGTGCACGGCGATGCGCTCGCGCACGATCGACTTCTCGAGCGCATCGAAGGCACGCTGCACCTCGGCGCGACGCGTCTTGGCCGAGACGAGCTGCTCCTCGCCGGCGCCCTCGGGCGCCGCGGGGGCGTACTGGACGAGGATCGCCTCCTCGGCCTCCTTGGTGGCATCCTGGCGCTCGAGCTTGTCCTCGACCTGGGTCGCGGCGTCGAGCAGCGGGCCGTGCGAGGCACGGATCTCGTCGAGCAGCGCCGGGTCGGGCTTGAGCACCTCGACCTGCCGCTTCGGCTTGCCGACCTTCTCGGCCAGCTCACGCTGCAGGGCGACGATCTTCTTGATCTCCGAGTGGGCGATGTCGAGCGCGTCGAGGATCTCGGCCTCGGGAATCTCGTTCGCTCCGGCCTCGACCATGAGGATCGCCTCGTCGGTACCGGCCACGACCAGATCGAGATCGGAGCTCTCGAGGAGGTCCTCCTCGGGCGGGTTGATGACGAAGTTGCCGTCGATCTTGCCGATGCGCACCGCGCCGACCGGCTGGGCGAGCGGGATGTCGGAGATCATCAGCGCCGCGGAGGCGCCGTTCATCGCGAGCACGTCATAGGGATTGACGTGGTCGACGGAGATCGGGATGGCCACGACATGGGTGTCGAAGCGCCAGCTCTTTGGCAGGAGCGGGCGGATCGGGCGGTCGATCAGGCGCGCCGTCAGCGTCGCCTTCTCGCCCGAGCGGCCCTCGCGCTTGAAGAAGGATCCGGGGATCTTGCCCGCGGCGTACATACGCTCCTCGACGTCGACCGTCAGGGGGAGGAAATCGACGTCGCGCAGGCTGCCGGCCGTGGCGGTGGCGAGGACCATGGTGTCGCCCTGACGGACGACGACGGCGCCGGAGGCCTGCTTGGCCATGCGGCCGGTCTCGAACGAGATCTCGCTGCCGGAGATCTCCACGGAGACCCGGGTTACGGGGTCACTGCTCATGAGGTTGCTACCTTCCTGTCCGCCCGTCGGTCGGCGGCTCGTTTCGCTTAGATTCTCTTACGTGTCCGAACCGCGTCAGCTTAGCGAACCCCGCCCTCATCGCACCGGCGCCGAGCCGTCCGCGAGGCGCCCGAGCAGGGTCTCGTCCGGTGGCCCCGGACAGAGCTGCCCATCGACGACGAGCGTCGGCGTGGCGGCGACCCCCGCGCGCATCGCGGCTCGCACCTGATCGGTCACCTTCTCGAGCACGAGCGGGTCGCGGCGGTCGCGCTCGAAGCGGTCGAGGTCGAGGCCGAGCGCCTCGACGCGCGCCCACAGGTGGGGGTCGTCGAGGTGGGCCTGGTCTTCGAACAGCGAGTCGTGCATCGGCCAGAACGCGCCCTGGCGGCCGGCGGCCTCCGCGGCACAGGCGAGGGCGATCGAGCGCGGGTGGCGGCTGCGCAGCGCGAAGTGGCGAAACACGCGCCGGATCGGCAGCGCTCGCAGCCGCTCGTGCGCGACCGCGCAGTGCACGCAGACGAAATCGGCGTAGAAGATGACGACGCGGGCGCCGGGGTCTCCCCGCGCCCAATCCGCCTTGCTCACCGGGTCCAGCGCGGCGCTGCGCAGATCGGCCATCGCAGGGTTGAGAGTAGGCGGTGCGGATGGTCAGGCGGTCTGCCCGACGGCCGCGAGCCCGTCGAAGAGCAGGTTCACGCCGGGCAGCTCGCCGGGCGTGTCGGCCTCGTAGCTCCAGCGCACGATGCCGTCGGGGCCGATGACCACGAGTGCGCGCTGCGGGAATCCACCCGCGTGCAGCACGCCGAAGGCGCGGCACGTCGCGCCCTTGGGCTCGAAGTCCGACAGCTGCGGGATCGTCACGCCGAGCTTCTCGATGAACGCCGCCTGGGCGTAGGGGCTGTCGCACGAGACGCCATAGATCTCGGCCCCCTGGGCGCGCAGCTCGTCGAGCACCTCTTCGTACAGCGCCAGCTGATCGGTGCACACGGGGCTGAACGCGAACGGATAGAAGACAAAGATCGTCGTGTGGCCGAGCAGGTCGGCCTCGGTGTACGGCTTCCCGGCCCGGGCGAGGGCGAAGGCTGGCGCGGGAGTGCCCGGCGCCAGCACGCTCACTTGCGGAGCCCGAGTTCCTTGATGAGCGCGCGGTAGCCCTCGAGATCCTCGCGCTGCAGGTAGTCGAGGAAGCGCCGGCGACGCCCGACGAGCATGAGCAGCCCGCGGCGCGAGTGGTGATCCTTCTTCTGGTCGCGCAGATGCTCGGTGAGGTGGTTGATGCGCTCGGTGAGCAGCGCCACCTGCACCCGCGTGTTGCCGGTGTCGTTCTCGTGCGCCCCGAACTGGGCAACGATCTCGCGCTTGCGGTCAAGGGTCATAGTCATCGCGGCGCCAAACGGTAGCAGAGTGACGGCGGCCCGCTCGGCGCTCAGCGAGCCGTCCGGGCCGCGATCTCACGGGCCCGCTCGACGTCGCCGGCCATCTGGTCGACGAGGGCTCCGACCGAGTCGAATCGCCGCTCGCCGCGCAGGCGCGCGAGGAAGTCGACACGCAGCTCCTGCCCGTACAGGTCTCCGTCGAAGTCGAGGATGTAGACCTCGACGAGCTCGCCGCGGCCCGACCCGAACGTCGGGCGCACACCGATGCTCACGGCCGCCGGGCGGGGGCCGTCGCCGCGACCCGGCGTGTCGGCGAGCGCCGCGTAGACGCCGTGCCCCGGACAGACGAGGCGCTCGTCGGGGATGAGGTTGGCCGTGGGGTACCCGAGCTCGCGGCCGCGCTGGTCGCCGTGCACGACCTCGCCATGCGTGAAGAACGGCCGCCCGAGGAAGTGCGTGGCAGCTTCGACCTCGCCGGCGAGCACGAGGCCGCGGATGTGGCTGGATGACACGATCTCGCCGTCGACCTCCACGAGCGACGCGACGTGCGTACGGAAGCGCCCGTCGGCAGCGAGCAGCTTCACGTCGCCGCGCGCGCGGTGGCCGAAGCGGAAGTTCTCACCGACCGACACATCGGTGGCGGCGAGCGCATCGACGAGCACGTCTTCGATGAACTGATCGGCGTCCCGGGCTGCGAACGCCTCGTCGAAGGGGATCACGATCAGCTCCTCCACGCCGAGACCCTCGATCAGCTCGGCCTTGCGCGGTAGGTCGGTCAGCAGCTTCGGAGCGTGCGCTGGCGCCACGACCGCCGCCGGATGGGGATCGAAGGTGAGGACGCTGTCGGCGCCACGGATGACCTCGCGGTGACCGAGATGCACGCCGTCGAACATCCCGACCGCAAGGCGGCGCGGTCGGTGCTCGACATCGGGCAGGAGCGTGACCTTCACGAGCCAGGAAGCCTATGAGGTTCAGCCGCGAAACCCGATGACCGGCTTGTACACGGGTCCCTCGGGCCCGCTTCGCGGCTCGGCGACCGCGAGCGCGCCCGTTTCGTCGGCGAGCAGCACGAGCTCGTCAGCGGCGGGAACCTCGAGGTCGGGCGGGCCGCCGCCGGGCCGCCGGCCCGCCGTGGGCGCCTGCAGGCGCAGCTCGCCGGCGGCGAGGGCCACCCCGTGCGACGCCCTTCGCGCGGCGTCGCCGGTCAGGCGCGCACTCGGCAGGAACGCGAGCGCCCTCTCGAGGCCGAGCGGCTCCAGCATCGGCGCGTCGTCCGGGCGCGGAGGTGCGCTGGCGTCGCGCACCGAGAACGGGCCAATGTCGGTGCGCCGCAGCTCCACGCAATAGGCGTCGCCGAGATCGGCGATCAGGCTCCGCACGTACGTGCCCGCCGAGCACTCGATCTCGTAGCCGGCGCGATCGCCCTCGCGCCAGGTCTGCTCGAAGCGGTATACGGTGACCGTCCGCTCGGCCAGTTGGAACGCCTCGCCGCGCCGCGCGCGGGCGTACGCCCGCTCGCCGTCGATCTTCACCGCCGAGTAGCGCGGTGGGCGCTGGCGCACCGGCCCGGTCGGCAGCGGTGGCGGGTCCGGCGGCCGGCGCCCGGTCTCGGTGATCTCGCCCTCGGGATCGAGGGTGGTCGACGTCGCCCCGAGGCGCGCCACGGTCTCGTAGCGCTTGGGCAGCGCCATGAGCAGCGGCTGCAGGCGCGTCGCCCGCCCGACCAGCACGAGCAGCAGCCCGGTGGCGAACGGGTCGAGCGTGCCGGCGTGTCCGACGCGGACGCGCTCGGCGCCGCGCGTTGGCGCCCTGAGCGCGCGGCGCACGACGGCGACGACGTCGTGCGAGCTCATGCCCGCGGGCTTATCGATGAGCAGCACGCCGTCCACGGCGTCGCGGACTCAGGCAGCGGTCGGCGCGGGCGAGCCGGCGGCCGTTCCGAGCTGCTCGGCCACCGCGCGGCGCAGGAACACCACGAGCTCCTCGACCTCGAGATCGGTCGAGAAGCCGGCGGCGCGGCGATGGCCCCCGCCGCCCTGGGCGCGAGCGATCGCCGAGACGTCGACGTCGTCGTCGACGGCGCGCAGCGAGACCTTGCGCTCGGCGCGGCGATCCTCGCCGGTCAGCTCGCGGCTGAGCGCGGCCACCTTCGCACCCTGCACCGCCCGCAGCTGGTCGATGATCCCCTCGGAGTAGCTCTCCTCGGCCTCGCTCTCGGCGAAATCCTCAGCCGTGAGGTAGGCGAACACGAGCGCACCGTCGTCGTGGCGGCTGACGTTCCGCAGCGCGCGAGCGAGCAGCGCGAGCTTGGCCACCGGCATGTCCTCGTACAGCCGCCGGTAGATGCCCTGCACGTCGACGCCGGCGGTGATCAGCTCGGCGGCCATCTGGTGGGCGCGGGGGCCGGTGTTCTCATACATGAAGCGGCCAGTGTCCGTGATGAGTCCGACGTAGAGCGCCTCGGCCATCGGCGGCGTCGGCGCCACGCCGAACCCGTGCATCAGATCCCACACGATCTCGGCCGTGCACGACGCGTCGGGCAGGACGTAGTCGAGCGTGCCGAAGCGGGTGTTGTCGTGATGGTGATCGATGTTCAGCAGCTCGGCGCCGCCGAACAGGCGATGCGCGGGGTTGCGGTCGATGTTGCCGCAGTCGAGGAAGATGATCTTGCGCTGATCGACATCATCGGGCGGCGTCGAGACGATGCCGTCGAGGCGCACGAAGCGGTACTCGTAGGGCAGCGGGAACTCCTCGGGCGCCATGAACGCGATCGAGTCCTTGCCGAGTGCGGTCAGCAGGCCCTGCATCGCGACCAGCGATCCGAGCGCGTCGCCGTCGGCGTTCTCGTGGGTGACGAGGATGAAGCGCTCGCCCGTCCGGATCCAATCGAGAACCTGCTCGCGGGGCTGTGCTGTGGAGCCGTCGCTCACGACGCGGGTCCGCCGGGCGCCTGCCCCGAATGGGGTACATCCGGATCGGCGAGGATCGAGTCGACGCGCATCGCGCGGTCGGTCGTGTCGTCGTACTGGAAGGTCAGAGCCGGCGTGCGCTTGAGGCGAAGCTCGGCGGCGATCCGGCTCTGCAGGTAGCCGTGCGCGCTCTGCAGCCCGTCGAGCGACGCGGCGCGCTCCTCGGGCGTACCGAGCACGCTCACGTAGACGCGCGCATGGCGCAGGTCAGCGCTCGTTCTGACATCAGTGACGGTGACGAATCCCACTCGCGGGTCTTTCAGCTCGCCCGCCACGACGTCGCCGATCACCTGGCGGATCGCCTCGTCGACGCGGCGCATGCGGTCTGAACGCATCCTATCCCTCCGTTCGCCTTCCGATCGCACCGGCGGCGGGTCCGTCCCCCGTTCAGGGGACGTCGGTCACAGCGGCGGCGGCAGGCGGACATGCGCACTCGGCGCGTGCCCGTCAGGACAGCTCGCGCTCGACCTGGCGCGTCTCGTAGGACTCGATCACGTCGCCGTCGTGCAGATCCTGGAAGTTCGCGAGCACGATGCCACACTCGAACCCCGAGGACACCTCGCGCACGTCCTCGTTGAAGCGACGCAGGCTGGCGATCGTCGTGTCGTAGATGATCGTTCCGTCGCGCACCACCCGCGCGCGGGCGCCGCGCGTGACCTTGCCCTCGGTGACGTAGGACCCGGCGATCGTCCCGATGCGCGACGCCTTGAACAGCTGCCGGACCTCGGCCTGACCGAGCGTGGACTCGACCTCCTCTGGCTCGAGCATGCCCTGCATCGCGGCTCGGAGCTCCTCGATGGCGCGGTAGATGACGGCGTAGGAGCGGATCTCGACGCCCTCGCGGTCGGCGACCGAGCGGGCATCGCCGACCGGCCGCACGTTGAACGCGAGGACGACGCCGTTGGACGCGGCCGCCAGCATCACGTCGGACTCGCTGATGCCGCCAACGCCCCGGTGGACGAGGTTGACCGTGACCTCGTCCTGCGGCAGCTTGGCGATCTCGTCCTCGATCGCCTCGAGCGAGCCCGCGACGTCGGCCTTGACGACGAGGTTGAGCTCCTTGACGGTGCCCTCCTGAGCGAGTCGGAAGACGTCCTCGAGGGAGACCTTGCGTCCGCCGCGGCGCGCGAGCGCCTCGGTCTTCAGGCGGTTGGCGCGCTCGCCGGCCAGCTGCCGGGCGCGGCGCTCGTTCTCGACGACCCGGACGACCTCGCCGGCCTCGGGCACGCCGTCGAAGCCGAGCACCTCGACGGGGTCGCCGGGCGTCGCGGCCGTCATCTTCGAGCCGGTGAAGTCGTGCATCGCGCGGACCCGGCCGAAGTGCGCCCCGGCGACGAGCGCGTCGCCGACGCGCAGCGTGCCCCGCTGGATGAGGATCGTGACCACCGGGCCGCGGCCGGGATCCAGCTTTGATTCGATCACGGTGCCCGATGCCTCGGTGGCGCGGTTGGCCCGCAGTTCCTCGAGGTCGGCGACGACCTGCAGGGTGTCGAGGAGGCTGTCCAGGCCGTCGTGCGTCTTCGCGCTCACGTCGACGAACTCGGTCTCCCCGCCCCACTCCGACGGCTGCAGCCCGCGCTGGGTGAGCTCGGTACGCACGCGATCGGGCTGCGCGCCCTCCTTGTCAATCTTGTTGACGGCGACGACGATCGGGACGTCGGCCGCCTTGGCGTGGTCGATCGCCTCGTCGGTCTGCGGCTTGGCGCCGTCGTCGGCCGCCACGACGATGACCGCGATGTCGGTGACGCTCGCTCCGCGGGCGCGCATCGCGGTGAAGGCCTCGTGGCCCGGGGTGTCCAGGAAGGTGATCGCCTTGCCGTTGTGGCGGACGGTGTAGGCGCCGATGTGCTGGGTGATACCGCCGGCCTCGCCGGCCGCCACCTCGGTCGAGCGGATCGCGTCGAGGAGCGACGTCTTGCCGTGATCGACGTGGCCCATGATCGTGACAACGGGGGGACGTTCGACGAGGTCCTCCTCGGCGTCCTCGTAGACCGGCTCGACATCGACGTCGTCGGCGGCGTGGACGATCTCGATCTCCTTGTCGAACTCGTCGGCCAGGACCTGGATCGCCTCGTCGGACAGCGTCTGCGTCAGCGTCGCCATCTCGCCGAGCGACATCAGCTTCTTGATGATCTCCGGCACCGCGACGCCGAGGTACTCGGCGACGTCCTTGACCGTCGAGCCCGAATTGACACGGATGACGTCGGTGGCGACGGCCGCCGTGTTATCGATCGGGGCGATCGTGTCGTCGTAGGTCCCGCGACGGCGGCGGCCGCGGCGCGGGCGCCGCTGCGGCTGATTGGCCGGACCGCCCTGCTGACGGCGCGAGGCCTGAGAGTCGATGACGACCCGGCGCCGGCCACCGGGCCCGACTCCGCCCGGGGTGCGCTCGCCGGTGCGCGAGTCGCGCGTCGGTCGCACGGGCCGAGCCTCAGCCGAGCCGCTCGCTCCCGCGCCTCCGTCGGCCGACGGGGTACCGCTCGGTGGGGTCGGAGTCGCCGGCGCGCCCGACGTCGGGGTCGCCGGCCCGGCCGGAGCGGCGCCGCCGGTCGGCGCTGGCGCTGGCGGCGCCGTCGCCGGGGGCGAACCGGTCGCCGCGGGCGCAGGGGTCGGCGTGGGCGGCGCTGGCGGGCCGCCAGCGGCCGCTGGCGGGGCCTGGCCTGCCGCCGTCGCCGGAGCGCTGGCGGAGGCCGATGAGGACTCGAGCGCGGGGACGCTCGGTGCGGCTGGTGAAGCGGTGGCCGACGCGCCGTTGGGGCCGGCGCCGTTGCCGGTGATCACGCGGACGGCGTCGCTCTCCTCAACCGAGGAGGCGGCGGCCTTCGCGTCGATGCCGGCGGCGTGCAGCTTCTCGAGCAGCTCCTTGCTGGAGAGCCCGTGCTCCTTGGCGATCTCGTGTACGCGCTTCTTTGACATCAGGGGCTCGATTCTACGAACTGGAGCTCATCATCGATCGCCACGGCCGCGCGGAGCGCGCGGGACAGGCCGCCACGCCGCAGCGCCTGGCGCAGGCACGTCGGGCACGGATCACCGCCCGCCGCTTCGCGGCACACGTAAGCGCCGCGACCGGGGAGCCGCTGAGCGCCGTCCCACACGGCGGTGCGGCGACCGGGGCCGGCCACCGGCGCAAGCGCGAGGCGCGCAAGCGCCGGCTTGGGCGCCACGCGTCCGCATCCGACGCAGCGGCGCTGAGGCACGTGGCCCGCTATGACGTGGGCTCCGTAGCGACGGACTCGTCGGCTGCGGGCTCGTCGACTGCGGGCTCGTCGACCCCGTTCTGGGCCGGCGGGGGCGCGTCGGTTCCAGGCGCCTCGGCGATCGGCGCCCCGGCGACGGTCATCTCGGCGGCCGGCTCGCCGGCGACGGCCTCGCCGTCGTCGGGTGCCCCGGAGCCCTCCTCGCCGCCCGGCGTGAGCTCGGTCACATGGTCGCCCTCGACGTGGGCCAGCGCCTGGTGCGCGTCGAGGCCGCAGTAGCGCGATCCCGACAGCGCCGCGTTCGGGCAGCGACGACCGTTCGACAGGATCGCCGCGCAGCGGCCCTGCACCTCCTCCTCCTCGTAGCCGTGCTCGGCCTCCTCGGCCGCGAACTCCGTCTCGGAGCGGATGTCGACGCGCCAGCCAGTCAGGCGCGCCGCGAGGCGGGCGTTCTGGCCCTCGCGGCCGATGGCTAGCGAGAGCTGGTCGTCGGGCACGATCACCGTCGCCTGCTTGGCGTCGTCGTCGACGAGCACCTCACGTACGCGGGCCGGCGACAGCGCCTTGGCCACGAAGCGAGCGGGCTCGTCGTTGAAGGGGATGATGTCGATCTTCTCGCCCCGCAGCTCGGACACCACCATCCGGACACGCGAGCCGCGCGGTCCGACGCAGGCGCCGACCGGGTCGACGCCGTCGGCGTGCGAGATGACCGCGATCTTCGAGCGATATCCGGGCTCGCGTGCGACGTTGGCGATCTCGACGAGGCCGTCCGCGATCTCGGGCACCTCGAGCTCGAACAGCTTCTTGATGAGCTCGGGATCGCGTCGCGAGACGATGATGGAGGGGCCCTTCGTCGAGGGCGACACCTCCTTGATGACTGCCTTGACGCGCTGCGAGTGGTCGTAGCGCTCACCGTCGACCTGCTCGGACTTGGGGAGCAGGGCCTCGACGCGCTCGCGCAGCTGCACGAGCGTGTAGCGCGAATCGGACTGCTGCACGATGCCCGTGATGAGTTCGCCGACGCGGTCGCGGTACTCCTCGAACATCATGTCGCGCTCGGCCTCGCGGATCCGCTGCAGGATGACCTGCTTGGCCGTTTGGGCGGCGATGCGTCCGAAGTCGTCGGGCGTGACGTCGCGCTCGTCGATCTGGTCGCGGTACTGCTCGAACTTGGCCGGATCGATCTCCGGATCCTCGGGTTCGCGCAGCTCGCCGGTCTCGGGATCGACGACCGTGCCCTCGTCGATCGTCTCGACGATGAGGTGCGCCTCGAGGCGCTCGGGGATGATCAGCTCGATGACCCGGAAGTCGGCCGTATCGCGGTCCATCTCGACGCGGGCGTACTTCGCCGATCCTGGCTGCTTCTTGTACGCGGACAGCAGCGCGTCCTCGAGCGCGATCATGAGCTTCTCCGGCTCGATGCCCTTCTCGCGCGCAAGCGCGTGCATGGCCTCCAGGATCTCGCGTGACATGGCTACTCCTCCACGAGGTTGGAACGACTGATTTCCGAATACGGGATCGCGATCACCCCGTCGGGGGCCGCGAGCGTGACCTCGTCGTCAGTGGCGCCGACGAGCTCGCCCGTGTAGCTGCGCGTGCGCGAACGCTCGCCCTCCAGCGAGCTGTCGTGCGCCGAGCGCAGCCGCACCCGGGCGCGCCGGCCGACGAAGCGGCGAAAGTGAGCGGGCTTGGTCAGCGGGCGCTCCGTCCCCGGCGAGGACACCTCGAGCGAGTACCGCTCGCGCAGATCGCCGAGCTCGCGACTGACGCGCTCGCACAGTGCGAGCGTGACGCCGTCGGGATGATCGATGAACACCCGCAGCGTCGAGCCGCCGAGGACCTCGGCGAGCAGCACCTCGACATCGGGCTCGCGCTGGGCGAGTCGACTCTCGATGTCGGTCTGCAACGGGTTCATGAAATCTGGTCCTTTACGCAAAAAAAGCGGGCGAGCGCCCACTTTCGGGTACGGCAGCCGATGGATGGCCATCGGCTCGAAAGCTGTTCGGCGAGGATAGCAGTGGAGCGGCACCCGCGAGCCCGCTGCAGGCCCGCCGCCGTGCCCCACCCGCCGCAGCCGCCCGACCGCTCAACGGTGCTCGACCGGGCCCCGGCACCGCTGGCGACACGGGCGCTTCGGCGGGCGCGAGTCAGGTGCGCGTCGCGTCGCGACGCGCACGATCGAGGTAGCGCCGGTAGTCGTCGCGGTCCGGGCGCAGCGAGCATGCGAGCGCGAGCGGATGACAGGCCTCGCGATGGCGACCGAGGAGCTGCATCGCACGGCCGAGACAGAACAGCGCGTAGTCGTTCGTCGGCGCCGTCGCGGTGACGGCCTCGAACTCGGCGACCGCGCCCTCGTAGCGTTGCGCGTGAAAGAGCGCGCGCCCGAGCGCCTCACGGATCGACGCCTTGTCGGGCATCAGGTCGCGAGCGCGCGTGAGCGGGATCACCGCGGCCTGGTAGTCGCCGCGCGCGAGCAGTTCACTTCCTCGGCAATACAGCTCATACACGTCGTCCATCGAGCCCACTGTAGCCTCGCGCGCGACGCGCGCGAGGCGGTCCGACGGCAACCGTGGGCCACCGTCCGCGCAATCATGCGCATCGGTGCGCAATCGGGTCGCGACGCGTCGCTATGCCCGCCCGGCCCGCAACTGCACGACGGTGTCGAGCACGGCGGCGGCGACCACTTGCTTCGGGGCACGCGGGACGTGACGGTCGGCATCGGCCATCACG
The DNA here is from genome assembly GCA_963819075.1 of uncultured Solirubrobacterales bacterium. Taxonomy (GTDB): domain Bacteria; phylum Actinomycetota; class Thermoleophilia; order Solirubrobacterales; family Solirubrobacteraceae; genus CAVQBJ01. The sequence continues at coordinate 135,686 of CAWFUP010000003.1, read as the reverse complement.
ATCGTCACCTCGTTATCGGACTGATCGAAGCCGATGTCCGGGCGCGAGATGTCGTTTACCACGACGGCATCGAGGCCCTTGGCCGCGAGCTTGTCGCGGCCGTAGCCGATGGCGCCGTCACCGTGCTCGGCCGCGAAGCCGACGAGCACCTGGCCGGGGCGGCGCTCGCCGGCGAGCTCGGCGAGCACGTCAGGCGTCGACTCCAGGACGAGCTCGAGCCGCTCGCGGCCGGCCTTCTTGAGCTTCTCCCCCACCGGGTCGGCGGGACGGAAGTCGGCCACGGCGGCTGCCATGAGCAGCACGTCGGCAGTGGCGAAGGCCGACCGGCACGCCACCCGCAGCTCCTCGGCGGTCTCCACGTCGCGGTAATCGATGTCGGCGCGGCGGGGCAGCGTGACGTTGGCGGCGACGACCGTGACCTCGGCGCCACGATCGCGGGCGGCTGCAGCGAGCGCGAAGCCCATCCGGCCCGACGAGCGGTTTCCGACGTAGCGGACGCTGTCGATTGGCTCGCGCGTGCCGCCCGCCGAGACGAGCACGTTCAGCCCGGCGAGATCCGCGGTGTCGCGGCGCGGGGCATCGCCGAGCAGCGCCTCACAGGCGGCAAGCAGGGCGACCGGCTCGGCGAGGCGCCCGGCGCCCCATTCGCCCTGCGAGGCCAGGCGACCGGTCTGCGGCGCGACGATCGTCAGGCCGCGCGCGCTCAGGGACCGCAGGTTCTCCTGCGTGGCCGAGTGGTCCCACATGCGGTTGTTCATGGCCGGAGCGACGATCACCGGGCACGTCGCGGCGAGCGCGGCGCTCGTCAGCAGGTTGTCGGCGAACCCGCCGGCCAGCTTCGCCAACGTGTTCGCGGTCGCCGGCGCGACGAGGTACACGTCGGCGTTGGCCACGAGCTCGAGGTGGCTGAGCGGATCGTGGGCCGGGGGCTCGTCGCCCGGGAATGCGCCCCGGGCGGGATCGCGCTCGAACTCATCGACGAGGACCGGCGCGCCGCTGAGCGCAGCGAACGACGCGCGGCCCACGAAGCGCTCGCTCGCCGGCGTCTGGACGACGCGCACCGCATGCCCGGCGCCGGTCGCCAGCCGCACGAACTCGAGCGCCTTGTACGCGGCGATGCCGCCGCTCACTCCAAGCAGGATCCTGGCCATGGGGTCGCCACCGTCTCAGGGACGGCGATGCACGACAAGGGCTGGTCGCGCGCCTGCGGCGCCGCGCTCGCTAACGGTAGTGGTACTTGATCTTGCCCGCCGCGACTTCCTCGAGCGCGATCGTGAGGTAGTTCTTGGAGATGGTGTCGACCATCGGCGGCGGGAACTCGTCGAACGTACCCTCGCCGAGGTTGTGGTAGTACGAGTTGATCTGGCGGGCGCGCTTGGCGGCCACCAGGACGCTCGCGTAGTTGGAGTCCACGTTCTCGAGCAGTCGATCGATGCGAGGGGAGATCACGGTTCGTTTCGCCCTTGTCCGGGGCCCGCGGGGGCCGGTCGTTCCGCCGGCCTTGGCAGCCGGCGCGAACGTTGCATTCTAGTAGCTGGCCGGCGCGGGTCGGGGCAGCGGCCGGTCCCGGGGGCGGGGTCAGGGCAGTCTGTCGGTTCGTTCGGGCAGCCGATTCGCCGGGGGTGCACGTCCTTTCCGTGAGATATTCATAGAAACGACGTGCACCCCCGAATGCAGCAGCGCTACCGGAGCTATCTGGATACGCAGGGGTCGCCCCAACGACGAGCAAGTCAGCGTCACCCCGTCCGGGCAAGCGCCCCGTCGACGATCCGCTGCAGCTCGGACAGCGCCGCCTCGAGCTCGTCGTTGACGACGACGTGCCCGAACTCGGACTGCGCCTCGAGCTCGCCGCGCGCGACCTCGAGGCGACGCTCCACGACCTCGGGGTCGTCGGTGCCGCGCCCGACGAGGCGCTCGCGCAACGCCTCGGGGGAAGGCGGCGCGATGAACACCTGCACGGCCTCGGGGAGCGTCTCGCGCACCTGGCGCGCCCCCTGCACCTCGATCTCGAGCACGAGCGGCACGCCCGCGGCGAGGCGCGACTCGAGCTCCGAGCGCAGCGTCCCGTAGCGACGGCCGGCGTAGTCCGCGTGCTCGACGAAATCGCCGCCGCTCACGTGGTCATCGAACTGCTCCTCGGACAGGAAGTGGTAGTCAACGCCATCGTGCTCGCCGGCGCGGGGCGCGCGCGTCGTGGCGCTCACGGAGAGCTCGAGCTCGGGGCGCCGCTCGAGCAGGCCGCGGATGAGCGTTCCCTTCCCGACCCCGGAGGGCCCTGTGATGACGAATACGCGCGCGATCAGGTCACCCTAGACACCGCTGCGGAGGTATCACCACGAAGCCGGCGGCGTCGGCAGATCGGGCCGGCCCGGCTGGGCAGGCGTTCGCCTAGCGGCGCAGGAGCGAGACGAGCTCGGAGCGCTGGCGCTCGGAGAGACCGCCGATCGTCTTGCTCGGCGAGATGCGGCACTGCGCCAGGATCTTGTTCACCTTGACCCGCCCGTACTTCGGGACGGCGAGCAGCATGTCGAAGACCTTCGCCGTCTCGACGTACTCGGGCGGGTTGAGCAGCAGCGTGTGGATCGAGAGCCGGCCGGCCTTCAGATCGCGCTTCAGCTGCGCCCGCTCGGTGCGAATCTGGTTCGCTCGAGCGAGCGCATCCATGCGCTGATGAAGGGATCGTTCCGGCGCCGTCGACTGCTTGAAGGCTGTGTTGGAGGGCGGCACCACTGGAGGGCGAGTCTACACACCGCCGCACGGCGTTCAAGCGCAACTTGCTGAATTCATCTACACCTGAAGCTGAGGTTGAGTCGTGTTCAGGTTGGTCGACTGTTTTCAAGCAGAATTGCAGGGCTTTTTGGTATAAGGGCGGGCCCTCATCGCGCCGAAATACCGCCGTTTGCGGGGGAAGCCTGCAACCCGGCCGCGATCCGCGCTCCGGCGCCGGGGTCGCGGAAGCTCTCGGTTCCCACCGCGACGAGCGTCGCGCCCACGTCGAGCAGCTCTCGAGCGTGCGTGGCGTCCTGCACGCCGCCCATGCCAACGATAGGGATCGACACGCGCGCGGCGACCGCGGCAACCTGCGCCAGCGCGACCGATCGGATCGCCGGACCCGACAGTCCGCCCGTTCCACCGCCGAGCCACGGCGTGCGCGAGCCGGGGCGCAGAGCCATCGCGCGCAGGGTGTTGATGAGCGACACCGCATCGGCGCCCGCCGCCTCGGCTGCGGCGGCGACGCCCGGCACATCGGCCGCGTTCGGCGTCAGCTTGACGATCAGCGGCTTGACGGTGCGCGGCCGCACGAGCGCGAGCGCGGCCTCGAGCTCGCCGGGGTCGGCACCGAGGTCGAGACCGGTGTGTACGTTTGGACAGGACACGTTGAGCTCGATCGCCGCCACCTCGGCGCGGGCATCGAGCGGCTCGACGAGCGCCGCCAGCTCGTCACCGGTGGCCCCCATCACGTTGGTGACGAGCGGCACCGCGCCGAGGAGGCTGCTCAGATCCGGGAGATCGCGCTCGAGGTAGCCGGCGAGCCCTCGATTCGGCAGGCCGATCGAGTTGATGAGCCCGGCCGGCGCCTCCCACAGCCGCGGCGCCGGATTACCGCCGCGCGGGGCGCGCGTGATCGTCTTGGACACGAAGGCCGCGAACGGGAACGGGTCGAACAGCCCGACGAACGCGTCGGCGGCGGCGAGCAGGTCGAACGTGCCCGAGGCGTTGATGATCGGGTGTGCCAGGCGCAGCCCGCAGAAGTCGAGCGGCAGGTCGGCGGCGTGCCGAGGGCGCCCCGGACCGCCGCCGGCGGGCGCGCCCTCGGCGGCGCCGGGCGCGCGGACGTGCGCGGCGGTCATGCGTGTCCGGGCGCGAGCGCCGTCGACAGCCGGGCCGCGTCCACGACCGGGCCATCCACGCACACGCGCAGGTAGCCGCCCTCGCGGGTGGGTACGGCGCAGCCGTAGCAGGCGCCGTAGCCGCAAGCCATCCCGGCTTCGAGCGCGAGCTGGGCCGGGACGCCACGGTGCTCGCAGAGCGCCCGCACGGCCTCGAGCATCCGCGGTGGCCCACAGGCGAAGACCTCGGCCTCGGGGGCGCGGTCGAGCTCGGCCGCGAGCAGGTCGGTGACGAGCCCCGCGTGCCCGACGCTGCCGTCGTCGGTGGCCAGCACGGCATCGTGCAGAAGCGCCGCCCCGTCGGCGTGGGCGGCGTCGCGGAAGCCGAGCAGCACGGCGTGCTCGGCGTCGGCCGCCCGCAGCTCGTCCTGCCAGATCGCCAATGGCGCGATGCCGACGCCGCCGCCGACGAGCAGCGCGCGGCGCTCAGCGCCCGGGGCGCGGAAGCCGAGCCCGAGCGGCCCGACCACCTCGAGCGCGTGGCCCGGCTCGCACGCGCAGAGGAGCTGCGTCCCCGGTCCCACGTCCTCGAGCAGGAAGTCCAGCCGCACGCCGTCGCCAAGCAGCGTCGCCCGCGCCACCGAGCATGCCCGCGCGAGGAAGGGGCGCTCGCCGGCCTCGCCGCCCCAGCGACCGGCCACGGCGAGCATGTAGAACTGACCGGCCCGCGGTCGCACGCCGGCGGCATCGACGGCGCTGAGCACCCGGTAGGCACCGACTGTGCGCGCCTCGCTCAGTGGCGCGACACGGCGCCCGAACGGCGCCCGCGTGCGGGGCTCGGCGCCCAGCGTCGCGCTCACCGCGAGCTGCCGGCCCGCTCGGGTCCGCGTCCGGGGGCGGTCGGCCGCCCGGCGACGGGCATGTCGTGGATCTCCTGCAGCGAGCGGACCTCGGGCTCCTGCTCGCGCGCAGCCCGGATCGCGCGCGCCGCGGCCAGGGCTCCCGACAGCGTCGTGATGCACGGGACCCCGCGGGTGATTGCGGCGCGTCGGATCTCCCAGCCGTCCGAGCGCGCGCCCGAGCCGGTGGGCGTGTTGATGATTAGGGTCACGTCACCGCGCTCGATGTAGTCGACCACGTGCGGCGAGCCCTCGCCGATCTTGTTGAGCGCGGTCACCGGCACGCCGATGCGCTCGATCGCCTGCGCCGTGCCGCGCGTGGCCACGATCTGAAAACCGAGATCGGCCAGCAGGACGGCGAGGCTCGCGCCCGCGGCCTTGTCGGCATCGGTCAGGGTGATGAACACGGTGCCCGACTGCGGCAGCGCGGCGCCGGCCGCCGCCTGGGCCTTGGCGAACGCCGTGGGGAAGTCCTGGGCGATGCCCATCACCTCGCCGGTGGAGCGCATCTCGGGACCGAGCAGCGAATCCGAGCCGACGAAGCGGTTGAACGGGAGCACGGCCTCCTTGACCGACACGTGCCGTGTCGCGGCCGTCTCGGAAGGCAGGGCGAGGTCGGCGATCCGCTCGCCGAGCATGACCCGGCAGGCCAGCTTGGCCAGTGGCACGCCGATCGCCTTGGAGACGAACGGCACCGTGCGCGAGGCCCGGGGATTGGCCTCGATCACCGACAGCCTGCCGTCGTGGACGGCGAACTGCACGTTGAGCAGACCCTGCACCCCGAGCGCGAGCGCGATGCCGCGCGTCTGCTCGCGGATGAGCTGGAGCATCTCCTCGCCGAGGGAGTGCGGGGGCAGCACGCAGGCCGAATCGCCGGAGTGGATGCCGGCCTCCTCGACGTGCTGCATGATCCCGCCGATCCACACCTGCTCGCCGTCGCAGAGGGCATCGACGTCGACCTCGATCGCGTTCTCCAGGAAGCGGTCGAGGTAGATCTCGCGGACGTCGGCCTCTGGATCCGCCCCGGAGCGCGACAGGCCTCCGGGCGCCGTGCGCGTGAGGTAGTCGCCGAGATCCTCGAGCGAGTAGACGATTTCCATCGCCCGCCCGCCGAGCACGTAGGAGGGGCGCACGAGCAGCGGGAAGCCGACGTCCGGCGCAACGGCGAGCGCCTCGGCCGCGGAGCTCGCTGTCGCGTATGGCGGCGCCTGGTAGCCGAGCCGCTCGAGCAGCTCGCCGAAGCGACCGCGGTCCTCGGCGATGTCGATCGCCTCGACGCTCGTCCCGAGCAGCGGGACGCCGGCCGCCTGGAGGCCGGCGGCGAGCTTGAGCGGTGTCTGCCCGCCGAACTGCACGATCACGCCCTCCGGGCGCTCGACATCGATCACCGCGAGCACGTCCTGGAGCGTGAGCGGCTCGAAGTACAGGCGATCGGAGGTGTCGTAGTCCGTCGAGACCGTCTCGGGGTTGCAGTTGATCATGACCGCGTCGCGGCCGGACTCGCGCACGGTCATCGTGGCGTGCACGCAGCAGTAGTCGAACTCGATTCCCTGACCGATGCGGTTGGGGCCCGACCCGAGGATCACGACACTCGGACGCTCGCCCCGACGAACCTCGCCGGTCGCGCTTGCCGCGGCGCCGGCGAGCGACGTCGGTGCCCGTTCGAAGGAGGAGTAGTAATACGGCGTCTGCGCGGCGAACTCGGCCGCGCACGTATCGACGGCCTTGAACGTGCGTACCGATGGGCCGGCGCCCGACAGCCCCCCGGCGTCGGTCGCGAGCGCCGCCAGCTCGCGCAGGAACCACGGGTCGATCGCCGTGCGCTCGTGTAGCTCCTCGATCGGCACGGCCCGGCGCAGCAGCTCCAGCACGATGTCGTAGCGGTCGGAGGACGGGCGCCGGACCCGCTCGAGCAGCTCCTCGGTCGCGCCGTCGAGCTCGGGAGCGGTGTCGAGCTCGCGGCTGCGCATGGCCTTCGCGAACGCCTGCCCGAACGTGCGGCCGATGGCCATCGCCTCGCCGACCGACTTCATGTGGGTGGAGAGCTCGGCGTCGACGCCGCGGAACTTCTCGAAGGCGAAGCGCGGGATCTTCACGACGCAGTAGTCGATCGTCGGCTCGAAGCTCGCCGGCGTGGCCCGCGTGATGTCGTTGGTGATCTCCTCCAGGGCGTAGCCGACGGCGAGCCGGGCGGCGATCTTGGCGATCGGGAAGCCGGTCGCCTTCGAGGCGAGCGCAGACGAGCGCGACACCCGGGGGTTCATCTCGATGACCATGATCTCGTCGGTCTGCGGGTTGACGGCGAACTGCACGTTGGAGCCGCCGGTCTCCACGCCGACGGCCCGGATGACGGCGATCGCCTCGTCACGCAGGAGCTGGTAGGTGCGGTCGGTGAGCGACTGCTGCGGGGCGACGGTGACCGAGTCGCCGGTGTGCACGCCCATCGGGTCGACGTTCTCGATCGAGCAGACGATCACGACGTTGTCGTTGCGGTCGCGCATCACCTCGAGCTCGAACTCGCCCCAGCCGACGACCGACTCCTCGATGAGCACCTGCCCGATCGGGGAGGCGGCGATCCCCTGGGCGACGACGCGCTCGAAGGCCTCCTCGTCACCGGCGAGGCCTCCCCCCTGCCCGCCGAGCGTGAACGCGGGCCGCACGATGAGCGGCAGCCCGATGTCGGTGAGCGCCGAGCGCGCCTGCGCCAGCGAGGTGGCGATCAGCGACCGCGGCACGCGCAGGCCGGCCGCCCGCATCGTCTCGCGGAAGAGGTCGCGGTCCTCGGCGCGGTTGATCGCCTCGTAGTTGGCCCCGATCAGCTCGACACCGAGCTCGGCCAGCGTCCCGTCCTCGTGCAGGGCCTTGGCCAGGTTGAGCGCCGTCTGGCCGCCGAGCGTCGGCAGCAACGCGTCGGGGCGCTCCTTCTCGATGATCCGCGCCACCGGTCCCGGGAGCATCGGCTCGATGTAGGTGGCGGTCGCGAACTCCGGGTCGGTCATGATCGTCGCCGGGTTGGAGTTGACGAGCACGACCTCGAAGCCCTCCTCGAGCAGGACCTTGCAGGCCTGCACGCCCGAGTAGTCGAACTCGGCGGCCTGGCCGATGACGATCGGCCCCGAGCCGAGAATCATGATCCGGCGGATGTCGTCGCGGCGGGGCATCAGCCGGCCTGCACCATCTCGCCGACGAAGCGACCGAACAGGTGCTGGGCGTCGTGCGGTCCCGGCCCCGCCTCGGGGTGGTACTGCACCGTCGCGCCGACGACGTCGCGCAGCCGCAGCCCCTCGACGGTGCGGTCGTAGAGGTTGATGTGCGTCAGCTCGGCCGTCCCGAAGTCGGTCTCCCAGCGCACCGGCTCGTCCTCCTCGATCGTGCGCTCGCCACCGGGCCCGAGCACGGCGAAGCCGTGGTTCTGGCTCGTGATCTCGATCGCACCGGTGGTGAGGTCCTTCACCGGGTGGTTGGAGCCGTGGTGACCGAACGGCAGCTTGAACGTCTCCAGGCCGACGGCGCGGCAGAGCAGCTGGTGGCCGAGGCAGATGCCGTACACCGGCACGCGCCCGACGACGCCGCGCACCGTCGACACGATGTAGTCGAGCGCCGCCGGGTCGCCGGGCCCGTTGGCCAGGAACACCGCGTCGGGCGATCCGGCGAGCAGCTCGTCGACCGACACCGTGCACGGGTGCAGGACGACGCGCGCGCCCTGCGCGCGCAGGTGCGCGACGATCGAGTCCTTCACGCCGGTGTCGATCATCGCCACGAGCGGCTCGGAGCCGTCATCGCGGGCCGCCGTCGGCTCGAGCGCGATGACGCGCTCGGGCGTCACCTCACGCGCGAGGTCGAGTCCGCTCATGGGCGCCTCGGCCTCGACGAGGCGTATCGCCTCCGCCATGTCGATCGTTGCCGGGAAGATGCCGCCGCGCATCGCGCCGGCGTCGCGGATGTGGCGCACGAGCGCGCGCGTGTCGACGTCGGTGATCGCCGGCACGCCGCAGTCGCGCAGCCAGTCCAGCCATCCGCCTTCGGCGGTCGCGGCGTCCTCGTAGTTGACCGCGCCGCGCATGATCGCCCCGCGCGCGTGCACGCGGTCGGACTCCATCGCCCGAGCGCTGACGCCGTAGTTGCCGATGTGCGGATAGCAGAAGGCGATGATCTGGCGGGCGTAGCTCGGGTCGCTCATCGACTCCTGATAGCCGGACATCGCCGTGTTGAACACGACCTCGCCGGTCACCGGCCCGTCCGCGCCGCAGACCAGCCCCGGGAAGCGGCTGCCGTCCTCGAGCAGCACGTAGGCCTCGGCGGCGCCCGGCCCGCTCACTTGACGAGCCCCTGGATCGCCTTGAACGCATCCCCGCCCGCCGCGCCGAGCAGCTCGAACGCCGCGGTCTCGGTCGAGGTGGGCAGCGCGCCGGCGCGCGCCATCTTGGCGAGCCCGACCTCGCGGTCCTGCGCGCTGCGCGAGGACACCGCATCGGCGACGACGTGCACCTGGCGGCCGTCGGCGAGCAGGTCGCACACCGTCTGGTTGACGCACACGTGCGCCTCGATGCCGCAGGCGAGCACCTGGTCGCGGCCGGACGCGAGCGCGAAGCCATCGGCGCGCGCGGCCGAGAAGACGGTCTTGGCCAGGCGCGGGATGCCCTCGAGGTGCTCGAGCAGCGGCGCAACCGTCTCCCCCAGCCCGCGCGGGTACTGCTCGGTGACGATCACCGGCACGTCGAGCAGCCGCGCCGCCTGCGCGAGGATCGCCACGCGCGCGACGAGCGCATCGAAGTTCTCAACGGCCGGTGCGAATGCCTCTTGCACGTCGACGATGAGCAGCGTCGCGCGCTGGCGATCGAGCAGCAGCGGGCTCGCCGCGAGGGTCGTCTCGGCCGCGGTGCTCATGCCGCGGTGAGCGCGAACGCGCGCTCGCGATAGGCGACGGTGCCGTCGGCGAGGGTGAGCAGCACGCGCCCGGCCACGGTGCGCCCGGCGAACGCGCAATCCGCCGAGCGGCTCTCATAGCCGGACTCGCCGACCTGCCACTCGGCCCGCAGATCGACGAGGCAGACGTTCGCGGTCGCGCCGGCCTCGATCCGCGGCACCGGCAGGTCGAGCACCCGCGCTCCCTCGCTGAGGGCCGTGACGAGCCGGGCGAGGTCGATCACGCCGGGGCGTACGAGCTCGGTGTACAACGTGGAAAAGGCCGTCTCCAACCCCGTGGTGCCAAAGGCGGCTTGCTCGAACGGGACGTCCTTGTCATCGCGGTGGTGCGGCGCGTGGTCGGTGGCGATGCAGTCGATCACGCCGCCGCGCAGGGCGTCGATGATCGCCTGACGGTCGCGCTCGGCCCGCAGCGGCGGGTTCATCTTGCGTCGCGTGTCGAGGTCTGAGGCGTCCTCGTCGGTGAGCAGCAGGTGGTGGGGGCTCGCCTCGGCGGTGATGCGCGTGCCGGCGTCCTTGGCGGCGCCGATCGCGGCGACGGACTCGACGCACGACACGTGCTGGACGTGGATCCGACCGTCCTCGTAGGCGGCCAGCGCGGCGTCACGGGCCACCATCGTGGACTCCGACACCGAGGGAATGCCGCGGATGCCGAGCCGGGCGGAGACGTCGCCCTCGTGCATCGCGCCACCGTCGGACAGGGCCGGGTCCTCCTCGTGCAGCGCGAGCACCCCGCCGCACAGCCGCTGATACTGCAGCGCCTTGCGCAACAGGCCCGAGGAGACGACCGGGCGCCCGTCATCGGTGAAGCCGAGCGCGCCGGCATCGCGCAGCGCGGCCATGTCGGTCAGCTGCTCGCCGGACATCCCCCGGCTGATGCAGGGCATGAAGCCGACCGGGACGCGGGCGTCGCGTCGCGCGATCTCGCGCATCGCAAGCAGCAGCGGCGCCGAGTCGAGCGGCGGCTCGGTGTTCGGCATCGCCACGACGCCGCAGTAGCCGCCGGCGGCGGCGGCGCGGGTACCGGTCTCGACGTCCTCCTTGTGCTCCTGCCCAGGGGTCCGGAGGTGCACGTGCGGATCGAAGAACGCCGGGAACAGATGGCGGGTGGCGCCGTCGATGCGCTCCGCCCCGGCGGGTAGCGAGATCGAACCGGGCGCGCCGATCTCGACGATCACGCCGTCGCGCACGAGCACGTCGCCGGGGCCGTCGAGGTCGCCGCGCGGGTCGAGCAGCTGCGCGTCGGAGATGAGCACGGTGGCCTCGGGGGCCGGGGCGCGGAACAGGGCAGAGCTCATGCCAGCTGCGGCTCGGTCGGCGCGAGCGCCGGCGTGTCGCGCGACCCGGGCGCGGCGGGCCCGGACCGCGCGCCGGCGAGCAGCTCGTACAGGACGGCCATGCGCACGACAACGCCGGCCTGCACCTGCGTGGTGATGAGCGCCTGCGCGGAGTCGATCACATCGCTGGCCAGCTCGACGCCGCGGTTGACCGGTCCGGGGTGCATCAGCAGCTGACGCGGGCCGAGGCGTCGTGCGTTGATCTGGTAGCGCGAGACGTATTCGCTCAGCGACGGAACGTAGGCGCCGCGCATGCGCTCGTTCTGCATCCGCAGCGCGTACACCACGTCCGCCTCGCGCACGTCCTCGAGGTCGTAGCGCACGGTGGCGCCGAGCGACTCGATCCCGCGCGGGATGAGCGTCGGCGGGCCGCAGACCGTCACCTGCGCGCCCATCCGGGTGAAGGCGAGGATGTTCGAGCGGGCCACGCGCGAGTGCAGCACGTCCCCGACGATCCAGATGCGGCGACCCTCGAGCGAGCCGACGCGCCGAACGAGCGTGTAGACGTCGAGCAGCGCCTGCGTCGGATGCTCGTGCGTGCCATCGCCGGCATTCACGACGGCCGCGGGGGTCCAGCCGGCGACGAGCGCCGCGGCGCCCACGTCGGGGGAGCGCACGACGAGGGCATCGGGCCCGTAGGCCGACAGCGTCGCGACCGTGTCACGCAGGGACTCCCCCTTTTCCACGCTTGATCCCGACGCGGCGAAGTTCAGGACGTCCGCGGACAAGCGCTTGGCGGCAAGCTCGAAGCTCGAACGGGTGCGCGTCGAGGCCTCGTAGAAGAGGTTCACCACGAGGCGGCCCCGCAGGGTCGGCACCTTCTTGATCTCGCGATCGGACACCTCGGCGAACGACGCCGCCCGCTCGACGATCCGCTCGATGCCGGCGCGGTCGAGGTCGTTGATCGACAGCAGGTGTTTCATACGAGCGCCTCCAGGGGCGGGGTGATCGTGATCTCGTCGACGCCGTCGACCTCGCGCACGCGGACATTGACCCGTTCGCTGCGCGCCGTCGGCAGGTTCTTGCCGACGTAGTCGGGACGGATCGGCAGCTCGCGGTGGCCGCGGTCGGCGAGCACGGCAAGCTGCACGCGCCCGGCGCGGCCGTAGTCGAACAGCGCCTCGATCGCCGCCCGCACGGTCCGCCCCGTGAAGAGCACGTCGTCGACGACGATCACCGTGCGCCCGTCGATCGCGAAGTCGAGGTGGGTGGCGTTCACGACCGGGGCGTCGGCGCGCAGCGAAACGTCGTCGCGGTAGAAGCTGATGTCGAGGTCGCCGAGCGGCACGTCGGCGTCGAGGAGGTCGGCCACGAGCGGCTGCAGCCGGGCGGCGAGGAACGCTCCGCGCCGGTGGATCCCCACGATCGCGATCGGATCGCCCTCGGCGTTGCGCTCCGCGATCTCGTGGGCGATGCGCACGAGTGCGCGCCTGACATCGTCCTCGCCCAGGACGATCTTCTCTTGGGTCATCGTCTTCCTTCCTGGCCTCGCCGGACCGGGTTAAAGGAGTTGGGAGGAATGTATCAGCGCGGCGCGACGCTAACCGGCGGCGATCTCGGGCGATCCGACCGCTTCGCCGACCCCTTCCCGCGCCTCGCCCGCCACCTCCGCACCGGCCGGCGGCGCGGCGCGGGGCGGGGACCAGCGCACGAGCTCGGGTCCGCCCCGCTCGGGCAGCGGGATCTCGACCGTGTCGAAGTCGCGCGGTACGCACGACGCGGCGAACACCTCGCGAGCCTCGTCGCGCAGCTCGCGGCCCGCGTAGCGTGTCGAGACGTGGGTCAGGGCGAGCAGCGCGACCTCGGCGTCGCGGGCAAGCAGCGCCGCGCCGCGGGCCGTCGAGTGCCCGGTCTGGCGCGCGCGGTCGCGCTCCTCCTCGGTGAATGTGGCCTCGTGCACGAGCAGCTCGGCCCGGTGCGCGGCGGCGGTGAGCGCCTCGCAGGGCGACGTGTCGCCGGACACGACCACCTTACGGCCCGGCCGCGCCGGTCCGATCACCTGATCGGGGGCGACGCCGTTCACCGTCTCGCCGCGCTGCAGGCGACCGAAGGCCGGCCCCGGCGGCACGCCGAGGCGCTCTGCCAACTCGGCGTCGAAGCGCCCGGGACGCTCGTCCTCGACGAGCGCGTAGCCGACCGCGGCGCCGCGGTGACGGACGGGCACGGCGACGATCGAGTAGCCGTCGAAGCGCACCGGCTGCGCCGGCTCGAGCTCGACCACCTCGAGCTCGTAGGCCAGCCGTCCGTAGATGACCTGCAGGATCTTGGCCAGATCGCGGATGCCGCGCGGCCCGTGCAGCGTCAGTGGCCGCTCGCGATCGCGCAGGTCAAACGACTTCAGCATGCCCGGCAGGCCGAGCCAGTGATCGGTATGGAAGTGCGTCAGGAAGACCGCATCGAGGTCGGACAGCCCCACCGAGCGCACGAGCTGCCGCTGCGTGCCCTCGCCGCAGTCGATGAGCACGCGGTCGCCGCCGCGGCGGATGAGCACGGCCGGAAGGCCGCGGCGAGCGCTCGGCACCGATCCGGCGGTGCCGGCGAAGAACAACGACAGATCCACTGGGCCCCACGGTAGCGGCGCGCCCGCCGCTGCGCCGGGCCGGCGGATTCCTCAGTCGCGCGTTCAGCCGGCGAGGTCGCGGCGGATCAGCTCGCGCGGGCTGCCGCCCTCGGCGAACAGGCACTCGTCGCGGATCGCGAGGATCTCCGGCAGCGCCTCGAGGAAGACGTCGAGCAGCGATGGATCGAAGTGGTGGCCGCGCCCGTCGCGCAGGAGCGTGATCGCCGGCTCGAGCGCCATCGCCGGACGGTAGACGCGGTCGGACGTCACCGCATCGAACACGTCGGCGACCGCCGCGATCCGGCCCTCCAGCGGGATGTCGGTGCCCGAGATCCCCCGCGGGTATCCGGCGCCGTCCCAGCGCTCGTGATGGGTGAGCGCGACCGTCGCCGCGACGTCGAGGAGCTCGTCGTCTCCGGCCGCGAGGATGTGGTAGCCGTACTCGGTGTGGCGCTGCATCTCGATCCGCTCCTGTTCCGTCAGCGGCCCCGGCTTGAGCAGGATCGTGTCGGGCACGCCGAGCTTGCCGATGTCGTGCAGCATGCTGCCGAGGCGCAACAGCTCGCAGCGGCGCTCGTCAAGGCCTGCGAGGCGCCCGAGCAGGGCGCAGTAGCGACTGACGCGCTCGGTGTGGTTGGCGGTATCGCTGTCGCGAAACTCGGCGGCGAGGGCGAGCCGTTCGATCGTGCGCTGCTGGGAGCGTCCGAGCGCCTCGACCGTCCGCTTGAGCGCAAGCGCCTGGCGCAGCTGCCCGGCAACCGCTCGGATGAATGCGTGTTCCTCCTCGGAGGGTGCGCGGCCGTTCGTGCCGAAGGCGACTGCGCCAAGGCCGACTCCGTCGCTGACGAGCGGCGCCACGACGACGCAATCCAGGCGGGCCTGAGAGAGCAGGCGCGCCGCCGTCCCCTCGTCGACGCGCGAGGACGGCACGCTGATCGAGTGCTCCTCCGAGACGGCCGCCTGCAGGACGTACGCGGCGCCGTAGAAGTCCTCGAGGCCGTCGCGCTGGAGGAAGCCGACGTCAGCGGCAAGCGAGAACTGCCCGTCGTCGCCGCGCAGGTAGATCGCCGCCCGGCTGATGCCGGTCATGTCGGCGCAGCTCGTGAGGACCTCATCGAGCGCCGGTTCGACGCCGATCGGGCTCGTCAGCATGTCGCTGAGGCTGCCGAGGACCGACAGCTCGACCGACTGCAGCGCGAGGCGGCTGCGCAGGCGCGCGTTCTCGGCGGCCTGGCGGTCGGCCTGGTTGGCAACACGCTCGGCATGCTGCTCGTCGACGAGCGAGGTGACCTCGGCCTCCGGCACGGGCTCGCCGTCGTCAAGGGCGCGAGTGAGGGCGTCGAGCACCTGCTCGAGTTCGGGCGTGCGCTCGATGAGCCCATCGGCGCCCGACGCCTTCGCGAGCTCGCGGTCGCCGTCCTCGACGTAGGCCGAGGACGTCAGGATCACGTGCACGTCGGAGAAGCGCTCGTCGGTGCGCAGCGCCTGACAGAGCCTGAAGCCGTCGACGCCGGGCATGAGCACGTCGCTGATGACGGCGTCCGGCGGGTTGGCCAGCGCGGCCTCCAGCGCCGTCTGGCCGTCAGCGGCCGGTGTGACCTCGTAGCCGAGCTGGCGCAGGCGCAGCACGAGCAGGTGGCGCTGAACGTCGTCGTCGTCGGCCACGAGGATGTGCCGCGAGCGATCGGACACGAGACGCGGCACGCTCGGCGCGGCGAGCACGCGTGCGACGGCGTCGATGAGCCGGGACGGCTCGACCGGCTTGATGAGGAACTCCTCGAAGCGCTCGAGCTCGGGCTCGCCGCGGCGCTTGGCCATCCCCGAGAGCGCGATCGCGGGCAGCATCTCGCGTCCCGGCTCAGCCCGCAGGAGCTCGAGCAGCTCGGCACCGTCGACGTCGGGCAGGCCGAGGTCGAGCACGACCGCGTCGAGCGAGCGCTCGGCGGCGACGTCCAGGCAGGAATGGCCATCCGGCGCCTCGAGCACCTGATGGCCGGCGCTGGCGAGCGTCAGTCGCAGCATGCGCCGCATGATCGGGTTGTCCTCGACAACGAGGATGCAGTGGCTCATCCCGCCACTCCGAGCGCGACCGCATTGAACTGCGCGGCGACGAAGCGCGCGAACTGCAGGCTCGAGACCGGCTTGGCCAGGTAGTCTTCGAACCCGGCTTGGAGAGCGGCCACCCGGTCGCTCTCCATTGCCGCCGCGGTGAACGCGACGATGCGCAGATTGCAGGTCGCCGCCTCGGACTTCAGCCGCCGCGCGAGCCGGAGGCCATCCAGGCCGGGCAGGTAGAGGTCCGCGACGATCAGATCGGGGGCGAGCTCGAGCGCCGCTTCGAGCGCCTCGTCACCACGCCGCACGGCGTAGACGTCGTGTCCGTCGATTTCGAGCAGTCGCCGCGTGAGCCGCAGGTTGATCGCGTGGTCGTCGGCGACGAGGACGCGGGCCGGCTCCGTCACGGGGCGGATCACGCGGCCGCCTCCTGGACTCGCACGGCGAGCCCGTCGGGAAGACGCCGAACCTCGGGCCGTGCCGGCGTCGTGGTCGGCTCGGCGATCGGCAGCTCGGCGAAGAAGGTGCTGCCTTCGCCGAGCGCGCTGTCGACGCCGACGAACCCGCCCTGCGCCTCGACGATCCGCTTGGTGACGGCGAGGCCGAGGCCCGTCCCGCCGCGGCGGCGCGCCGCGGAGTGCAGCTGCTCGAACTCGAAGAACACGCGCTCGTGATCGCGCGCGGCAATGCCGGGCCCGGTGTCGCTGACCTCGAGTCGCAGGTGGTCATCGACCACGTCGACGCGGACGTCGACGCGCCCACCGGCCGGCGTGAAGTCGATGGCGTTGGAGAGGTAGTTGAGGATGACCTGACGGAGCTTGCCCGGATCGAGGCGCACGCGCCCGAGGTCGTGCGGCGCGTCGAGGACGAGCTCCACGGCGCCGGCGTCGGCGATCGGGCGCAGCGCGTCGACGCACTTACCTACCGTGACGCGCAACTCGAAGAGCTCGGGATGGAAGACGAGGCGTCCGGAAGCGACGCGCGACAGGTCGAGGATGTCGTTGACGAGCGCGAGCAGATGGCGCGAGCTCGTCAGGATGTCGGCCAGGCCCTCGGACTGATCGGGGCTCACCGCCCCGAGGTGACCGTCGTGCAGCAGCTCGGCGAAGCCCATGATCCCGTTCAGCGGCGTACGCAGCTCATGGGACATGTTCGCCAGGAAGCGGCTCTTCGCCTCGTTGGCCTCGGCGGCGTCCTCGGCGCCACGACGCAGCTCCGCCATCGAGCTCTGCAGCGCGACGAGGCGCCAGGCGAGAAGCGCCGCGACGGCGGCCAACCCCCCGGTGAGCGCCCAGGCCAGCGCCGGCCCCCGCGCGATCAACGCTCCGATTCCGAGCCCTGTGGCCAACCCGATCCCTCCGAGCAGGGCACGTGCTCGCCCTCCTGGCAGCACCCTCATGCCGCCAACATCGGCATTTCGCCGGTGGCGGCTTATAGCTGCGGGGGATGTCCTGCAACTTGCGCAGGTTTGAGCGGGCGCCGAGGCGCGGGCGGCGGGTCGGCCGTCGCGCGGCGCGCCCGCGGCCGCGGCCGCGGCGGCCGATCTCGCCGGCGACCCTCGGGGGCGCCGAGCCGGGGCGGTGTGCTCGATTGGCCCCGCGTGTCGGGGGTTCGGGAAGACACCCCGGCGCCGAGGCCTACCCTCCGGCCGATAAGCTGCCTCGAGCGGTACGCCGTTCGGGCACCGCCGCCCGCGCCCGTAGCTCAGTGGATAGAGCGCTCGCCTCCGGAGCGAGAGGTCACAGGTTCAAATCCTGTCGGGCGCGCTTCCGGTTGGCCTGCAAACCGGCCGTTCTTCCTCCGGAATCGGGACGCCACCGCTGGCGAGGTCAGTGCCGCTTCTTCGGGGCCTTGGCCCTAAAGGTGAGCGTCCGGTCAGCCACTGTCCGGCCGGACTCGGTGATCGTGAGCTGCACCTTCAGCGTGTGACGCTTGGCGAGCAGCCGCCGGCCTGTGCGGTTGAGCGGGATGGTGATGGTCTTGCTCGTGCCGGCGGGGATCGTGATCTTCGCCGTCCCGAGGGCGGGAGTCCTGCGGCTCGCCTTCCTGCGCTTGTGGCCGGCGGCGAGGATGAGGGTCCAGCCGGCCTTGACTGAGGCGATGGTGAGCTTGCCGTTCACGGCGCACTTCGCCCCGAGGCTTCCGTTGCACGACAGCAACGCCGTCGCGGCAGAGCCGTTCGTGCTCGCGGAGCTGACCGTCGGTGTCGAGGCCGACTTCGCGATCGACGTCACTGACCCCGGCAGGACCACGGCAACGCTCGGGGCGGCCGTGGCGCCGGGGATCGGTGCGAACTTATCGAGCGCAGTTCCGCTGATCCCCCCGAAGAGCTCCACCGAGTCATCAGCCTGGCCCGCAGCGGCCACGTAGCCACCGGAGCCGGCCGCTACGTTCACGCCGCCGGTGAAGCTCTGCCCGTACGGTGCGTAATTCTCGAGCTCAGTCGCCGCGGAGGTGACGTTGTACACGTTGACGTGCCCGTCGCCCCCAATCACGACGTCGGGTGTTCCGCTGCCCGTGGGGTCGCCCACGGCGACCGAGACGCCGCCGGCGAAGTTGGGATCGAACGCAAAGAAGCTCTGGAGCCGCGCCCCCGTCGTACCATCGAACACCCCGACCGCCGGGCCGCCGCCGGCACCGGCGCCAACGACCAGATCGTGCGCGGCGCCGACCTCGGCCGCGGCGACGGACACGCCGCCGGTGAAGTTG
The DNA here is from genome assembly GCA_963819075.1 of uncultured Solirubrobacterales bacterium. Taxonomy (GTDB): domain Bacteria; phylum Actinomycetota; class Thermoleophilia; order Solirubrobacterales; family Solirubrobacteraceae; genus CAVQBJ01. Next base: position 117,370 of record CAWFUP010000003.1, on the reverse strand, counting down.
GGATCGAACGCAAAGAACGCTCGCAGCATCGTCATCGTGGCTCCGTCGAAGACCTTGACCTGGGGGCCGCCGCCCCGGCCGGCGCCGACGACGATGTCGGCCCGCCCGTCTCCGGTGAAGTCGGCCGCGGCGACGGATACGCCGCCCGTGAAATTGGGATCGAACGCGTAGAAGTCGGCGAGCAGCGCGGCCGGTGCGATCGCCCCGTTGGGGCCGACGTCGTCCAGCTTGCTTCCATCGATCACCTTGACCTCCGGACCGCCGCCGGCACCGGCGCCGACCACGAGATCCGGGGTCCCGTCGCCGTTGACGTCCCCCCAGGCGATCGAGACCCCGCCGGTGAACGCCGGGTCGAACGCCGAGAACTGGGCCACGACCTGGCCCGTCGCCGTGTCGATTACCTCGACGCCCGAGCCCTGCCCGGGACCGTCGCCGATCGCCAGGAGCGACGGGGTCAGCTTGGCCGTGAAGGCCGCGCTCGCGGTCGCGGTGGTTCCGGCGCTGTTGCGCGCCGTGACGGTCAGCGAGTGCGCGCCTGCGGCGTAGCCCGAGAGGCTGATCGGACTCGCACAGTTCGGCAGTGTGGCACCGTCGAGCGCGCAGCCGGTCACGGTGTCGCCGGTGCCGAGGGTGTAGGACGCCGACGTCGAGGTCGTCGTCACCGTTGCCGGCGGGCCCACGAGGGCGATCGTCGGGGTCGCCGGGACGTCGATCGAGCCCGGCGCCGCGGCAGGGACTGACTGGGCACCCGCGGTCGCCGTGACGGTGCAGCTCAGCTTCGTGCCGAGGTCGGCGTTCGCCACCTTGTAGGTGCTGGCCGCCGCCGGGCCGGAGATCGTGCTGCCGCCGCGCTGCCACGCGTAGGCGTACGTGGCGCTCACCGACCACGTTCCGCTCGAGCAGGTCAGCGTGTCGCCCGGCGCGGCCTGCCCGGCCGTCGCGTTGTTGGAGGCGATCGCCGGCGCGGCCGTGTTCGACAGCTTCGGCGCGACGGTCAGCGTGGCGGCCTTGGAGTTCGTGCTGGACGAGCCGTTCGTGAACACGGCGCGGAACTCGTCGCCGCTCTGTGCGGCGGTGACCGCGTCGACACTGAGCGTGTCGGTCGTCGTGCCGGAGTCGCTGGTGTCGTTGGTCCAGCTGCTGCCGTCGTCGGTGGAGATCTGCCACTGGACCGAGGTGCTTCCGGTCGCGGTGGCCGTGAACGAGGCATTTGCGCCCGGCGCGACGAGAGCGTCCTGCGGCTGGGAGCCGATCACCGGGGCGACCGGCCCGGCGTAGGTCGCCGACAGCACGTCGCCGTTCGTCGCGTATGTCGTGTCGGCGTCCGAGGTGGCCGTGAGGCCGGCCGGGGTGCCGGAGGTCGTGGAGACGAGGTTGACGATGTCACCGTCCGCCGGCGCGCCGCTCACGTAGCCATACCAGTAGGTGTTGACGGTCTGCGTACCCGACGCGGCGAGGCTCCCGAGTTGCAGGAGCGCCGGCGAGTTGGCGGCCCCCGCTCCGGCCGGCACGAAGTTCAGCGAGCCGCTGCCGCTCAGCGTGACGCCGGCGGCGAAGATGCTCGGCCCTGGGACCCCGACCACGACGCCGTCGAACGTCGGGGCAAGGCCATCGACCTGACCCGGACCAAGCGTGGAGATCCCACCCGTCTGGGTGAGGCTCGAGCCCGACCACGTCGAGTCGGCGTCAAAGACGGTTGACGGGGAGCTGCCGTTGCTGCTCGCCACGTTGACGTTGACGTCCGACACGCTCGCGTTCTCCACGCCGAGCTGTGCCCCGACGCTCACCGTGCCCGGGCTGCCGCTCGATTGCAGCGTCGCCAACGCGTTGTCGCCGAGCCCGAAATCGCCGTCGACAGTGAGCGTATTGCCCTCGAGATCGAGCGACCCGCCCGCGTGGAGCCCCACGGCCCCGACCTCGGTCGCGCCGGGGAGGGTGACGTTCGTCGTGATCATGGCCTCGTCCGAAGGGCCGGGCACGCTGTTCATCCCACCGCCCAGGCCCGAGATGTCCGACCAGGTGCTGGGATTCGACCAGGAGCCATTCTGGACCGTCACGTACTGGTCGGCCGTCGCTGTCGCCACCGGCACGAGCAGGACAAAGGACACGACAACCGCAAGCCTTGAGATCCGCTCCCTCGCACTGCTCATGGCCGGCGTAATCGGCGCCGCGAGATGAAAGCTTGAGCGTGCGCACCCGTCCGTGCCCGACTTGCCGACGGCGCCGGGCGCTCGCAGGCCCGTGGAGTCCCATCAAAGCCCGAACCACTCTCGCACGACAACGCGCAGATCCGCGACGGCGTTCGACGCGGACCGGCGCGTCGCCTTCTTCGGGGTCGCGGGGTGCTTGCCGAGCGTGACCACCGAGCTCGGCCCACCCGACACCTTGGCCAGGAACGACTGCCCGGCGCGCAAGACGACCATCTGATCGTGCCGGTGGAAGTAGTCGACGGCCACCACGCCGCGGACCACTGTCGTCAGCGTGCCCGCGCACGTGTCGGCGACGCTGTACTGCGTCCCGCGCACGGTGGCCGCGCTGTACGAGCCGCGCGTGGAGAACTGGCCGTGATCGGTGCTCTTGAGCAGGCCGAGCACCTTGTTGGAGACCTTGCGGGCGGCGGTGGCCCGGGCGCCCTTGCCGATCGTCGCGCAGGCGGTGCGACGGGTGAGGGTGTCGCGCAGATCGAGATCGGTGACACCCTTGGCGCGGCGATCCTGAAGCAGCTGGAAGATGCCGGCACTGAAGTCGGCCGTCGACTCCTGCCCCTTCGTCGAGCTCGCAGTGGCCACCGAGACCGTGCCCTGGGTGGTGTCGAGCACCGAGCCGACCGGGATCTGGCGGGCCGAGGTCAACGGGACGAAGTGCAGACCCTTGAGCGTCGGCGTCGGCGTCGGCGACGGCGTCTTGGACTCAGTGGCCACGGCGGCGCGCGCGAGCGACGCGCCGGCTGGCAGCGCGATGTAGACCTTCCCGCTGACGGGGGCGACGTTGGCCGACGTGAACAGCACCGGCGGCGGCAGCTTCGTGCTGGTCGACGTGCTCGTGCTCGACGTCGTCGTGGTCGTCGTGGTCGTCGGCGGAGCAGCCGTGGAGGCAGCTGTCGTGCTCGTCGTGGTCGTTGACTGGTTCGGAGAGATCGGCGGCGCAGCCGGCGCATTGAACGTCGCCGTGACGGCGTTGGCGGTGTAGTGAATCGTCGCCGTGCTCAGGACCAGGCTCGTGCAGCCGCTGACTACGTTGACGGTGCCGCCGTTCGGGATGCCGGCGAACGTACCGGTGAGCGCACCGCCGCTGGAGACGATCGTCTGCACCGTTCCGGGCGCCGGCGTGGAGCAGGTGCCGGTAGTGCTGGCGACGGCCAGGAGCAGCGTGGCGCCGCCCAGATTGACGTTGCCGGTGGCGGTCAGCTGCGAGCCGGCCACGAGCGACAGCAGGCTCTTGCTGTCAAGGGCCGCCGCGCCCTCGACGGTCAGCAGGCCACCGGACGTTGGCGCCGGCCCGACGATGATGCTGCCGCCGGTCGTCGTCAGGGGCCCGACGGCGGCCGCTCCGTCGGAGAACAGCGTGGCGGCGTCGACGGCAACCGATGCGTGGCTAGTCCCGTTCAGGCTGGACTGAATCGTCACGAGGCCACCAACCACCGGGCCGGCCGCCCCGCTGCCCGTGAGCGTGACCGGACCGACGTTGACCGGGGCGCTGAACAGCACCGACGACGATCCGGCCAGCGTGACGTTCAGCGAATCCGTCACCGCGGCACTGACGGCGCCCCCGAGTACCAATTCGACGGGGCCCGATCCACTGCCGACCGTCCACGTCTGCGAGGCGCCGAGAGTTATCGGCATGCCGAACCCGGCGATCGCGCCGCTGCCTGGCGCCACGTTCAGGCCGCCGCTGCCGATCGTCAGCGGATCGCTTGCGCTATCACCGGAGAACACCCAGTCCGCCGCGGCGGTGATCGACAGCGTCCCCGTCGTCAGGCCGGCCACGTTGTCGACGCTCGTATAGCAAGCGTCGGAGGGCGGGCTCATCGTGCAGTTCGCCCCGGTGAGCGCGGGGAACACGAGCGCGGAGACCGACCCGGTCGGCGCGATGCCCAGCGACCAGTTCGTGGCGTTCGACCAGTCCAGGGCCGGGGCGCCGCCGGAGGCCGGGGCGGCGCCGGTCCACGTGAACGTCGTCGGCGGCGCGACCTGTGCCGTGGCGGCGGAGGTTGCGGGCGCAACGCCACCGGTCGCGCTGACGACGACCCGGATCGTGTGCGAGACGTCCCCCGCGACCAGCTTGTAGGTCTTGGCCGTCGCGCCACCGATGTTCGTGCAGCCGGCGCCCGCGGCGTTGCAGTCCTGCCACTGGTAGGAGAAACCGGTCGGATTGTTCGTCCACGTGCCGTCGCCGGCGGTCAGCGTCTGACCGACCACGTCGCTGCCGGTGATCGTCGGGGCACGGGTGTTGAGCGGGACGGTCGGTGACTCGATCGTGGCGGTCACCGTGGTGGCGGTGTAATGGATGATCGCCTGGGCCACGGTCGTCCCGGAGCAGCTGCTTCCGCTTGCGCCCGGGACGGAAACGACGGTGCCATTCGGGACGCCCGCGAACGTGCCGGTGATCCCGCCGGTCGCCGACACGAGCGTCTCCACGATGCCGTACTGCAACGGCGGGCAGGTCCCGTCGCCGCCCGCGCCCATGAGGTCGAGCGCGGCGCCGCCCAGGTTGACCGTCGAGCCGGTGCTCAGCGAGCCGTTGAAACCGGGCGATAGGTACAGCCCGAGCGTGCTGGCCGAGTCGAACTTGACCGCGCCGACCGAGGTGAGGACGGTGTTGCTCGAAGAGTCGTTGATCTGACCGATGCTGAGGTCGCCGCCCGTCAGGGTCAGCGGACCGACCGAGGTGCCCCTGGTCGCCGCCAATTCGACGTTGTGGACGGTGACGAGCTTGCCGGTCACGGCGTTCAGGCCCGAGCCGTTGATCTGCACCACTCCACCCGAGCCCGGGACGCTCGAGACGCCGGTGATGGTCAGCGGACCGACGTCGGCGGCCGCGTTCAAGTGCAGCTGGCTTGTCGCCGCCGATAGCGACACGCCGAGAGCATCGGTGGCGCCGCTCACGGTGCCGTCGAGGGTCAGGTTGCCGTCGATCGTCCATGTCTGCGCCGCGCTCAGCGTCAGGGGCGGGAAGAGGGCCTGAGACAGGGCGACCGTTCCGGCCGGCAGCGTGTCGCTCAGGCCGCCGTTGCCGATCGTCAGCGCGTCGTTGGCAGCGTCGGCGTCGACGAAGTAGCTGACGCTCGCGGCGATCGTGATGCCAGTCGCCGACAGGCTCGGGACGTCGTCCGTAGCCGAGGTGCATGTGCCCGTGGGCGGCGCCGACGTACACACGGGCGCGGTCAGCACTGGAAAGTCAAGCGTGACAGGCCCGTTCGCCGAGTTCGGCGGAATGCCTCCGCTCCAGTTGGCCTTGTCTGAGAACTGCGGACTGCCCTGCGGGGCGGCACCGGACCACGTGAACGTCGCCGCGGCCGCCGTCGATGCGCCGACGCCGAGGCAGACCACCGCCGCGAGCGCGACGAGGCGCGCACTCCGGGCCCATCCCAGGCCGGAGTCATTCCGAGATGCCATCGCCCACGACCCCTTGCGTTTGTGCTCACACACGCGAACCGCGTCAGCGGCCTCATGCCGTCTCGCGAGACCACCACGGTACCGGCCTCCACACCAAAACGCCAGCAAGGGTGGCCATCGCTGGTCAACCGCTACCCTCGCGCCATGACCAACGAACCCCGCATCGTCGCCACGGCCAGCGAGTTCGACGCCGGGATCATCCGGGGCGCGCTCTCGGAGGCCGGGATCCGCACCATGCTGTCGCCGGTCGGCTACCAAGTAGTGAATAACGCCGGGACCTGGAACGTTCTCGTTCCCGCGCACAGCTACGCCGCGGCCAAGCAGCTGCTCGACGACATCCGTTCGCAGCCCTCGCCGAGCGCTGACGCAGCCGCGCAGGAGCCGAAGAAGTCCGGCGTCGTCCAGAGCCTCGAGATGTTGCTGGGAATCGGCGAGCACGACGATCAGCCGCCGGATCCGTTCGGGCGATCCGGTGGCTAGCGCCGCGCCGCGCGTCGCTCCTGCTCGCGCCGGATGCGCGCCCGGCGACGACCCTCCAGCTTGCGCTCGCGAAGCAGTTCGGCGGACGGGCGCCAGCGTGCGGTCCACACGCTGACCGTCTCCGGGCCCCAGCCGTCGACGTAGCGCACGCGCGCGGCCAGCGTGAACCCGCCCAACGGCGCGTGGACGCCGTCGCCCACGTTCACCACCCAGCCATACGGCCGCCGCCCGAGGTCATACCAGGTGCCGAGGCGAGCATCGGAGCCCTTGGCCAGCACGCGATCGCCGTGGCGCTCGAGGAAGTAGCGGACGGCGGGCTTGATCGGCATCGTCGCCCAGTCGAGGGCGCCCGTTGTCAGGTCGATCGTCTGGCCCGCCGGCACCACCTCGTCTAGCCGCGCGGCGATCGCGGCGATCGGCCTGTACTCCGGCTGGTGCTCGTCGGGGCGTTCGGTGGCGGCCACGGCGCTCGCGATCGCCGCCGTTCCGCCAAGGCCAAGCATCGCGGCGAGCGCCGCCGCCCCGGCCGGCGCGAACGCGGGCAGACGTGGCCGACGGGCGGCCCATCGGCCACCGACGCGGCGGGCCAGCGGTCGCCCGAGCCAGACGACGGCCAGCCACAGCGACCAGGCGAGGACCAGCCACGTCCACATCCCGAGCAGCGAGCCCCACCACAGGGTGTAGCCGAGCGTCGCGGCCATGACCGGGATCGTCGGCGTCTCGGCGGCGTTCACCGCCAGCGCCGCGCACAGCACGAAGGCGATGAGCGCGGCCGCAGTTACGTCGCGGCGTCGCCGCAGCAGCCCGAGCAGGCCCGCGAGCGCCAGCGCCAGGAGGATGGCAATGGTCGAATCGCGCGCGAGGAGGCTCGGCACGGTACGCACGTCGAGCTTGCGATCCCAGCGCGTGCCGGGCACGTAGAGCCACCAGGGTCTGACGCCGACCGAGCGCACGACCGCGTGCCAGCCGACGGCGGCGCCAACGGTCGGCTTCGACCGTGTCGCGGTCTGGGCGATCAGGCCGAGGTTGCCGGGATGATCGGCCAGCTGATCGGCGATCGGCGCGATCCAGCAGATGGCGCCGATCAGCACCGCAGCCAGGAGCCAGGCCACGACCGAGGAGCGGCGGGGAGCCACGGCGGGCCCCGGCTCGGCCGCGCGATCCGGCTCGACGACCGGCCGCGGCACGACGTCCGCGGCGTTCGGCGGCGGCACGATCCGCAGCGGCGGCGGAGGCGAGGGGGCCGGTGGAAGCTCAGGGGCCGCCGGTGCGGGCGCCGGCACCGTGGCCGCCCCCGTGGCGGCGGGCACCACCGCGGTGGCCGCCCGCCACGGCGCGGTCCGGCGGCGAGGCGCCGCACCTCGCGCGACGGCGACGAACGTCAGCTGCGTGGCCAGCCGCGCGAGCAGTCCGACGAACAGCGCGGCGAACAGCAGCGACGTCGACGGCGTCACCCGCCGCTGCGGACCGCGTGGCCGCCCGCGCCTCGCGACGGGTGCAGCGGGCGCCACGGCGATCGCCGCCGGCGCGACCACGGCCGCCGGCACGGCCGCTCCCCGCATCGGCGGGAGCAACAGCGGGGCCGCGACGCCCCGCGAGCGTCGCGCGCGACGGGACCACGCGCCCCGCACACCTGCCCGCCACGCCGGCGCCGCGAGCGCGATCCGCTCTGTGGCCAGGCCGCCGCACGCCACGACCAGCAGCCCGAGCGTGGGCAGCACGTACATGAGATGGACCTGCGCCACGTAGCTCGCGACAAGCGCGACCAGCGGCAGCAGCCGGTAGTCGCCACAGGCAACCGACCAGCACAGGAAGATAAGCAGCAGGAACGCGAACAGCCCGGCCGACGGATTCCACATGTCGTGGAAGGACTCGGCGGGCAGCGACTGGCACATCAGCGCGATCGCCGCCGCGGCCGCGAACATCAGCACGACGCCGCCACGGCGCCGAGCGAGCGCGACGGTCGCGAGGATCGCGAGCGCGTTCACCACCCCCATCGTCACCTCGAGGCTGACCGGCCCCCCGAAGCGAGCCGGGATCGCGAGCAGCCAGTAGAGCATCGGTCCGGGGCTGTGAAGGGCGTAGCCGGTGATCCCGCTCGCCTCGGAGTACTGACCGACGAGCGGCGTGTGCGAGGTGAGGACGTCCCAGGCCCGGGTGACGATGATCGCGCGGTCGGCCGAGGGGACCCAGCCGTTGCGCGCCGCGCCGACGGTCGACACGATCACGGGGATCCCCGCGGCGACGCCGGCGGCGAGCGTGAGCGATCGGTCGAGCAGCCAGCGGGCCGCGCGCGGCGCGCGGTCTACTTGCCCCGCCGGGCGGGGCGCCGGCACGAGACGCAAGGTGCGCCGACCCTGTGGCGCTGCGGTCGCTGTCTGTTCCACCGTTGTCCCTCGAGTGAGTCCGCCTCCGTACTTCGGCGGCTCGCCTCCCTCACCTGCGCCTATCAATACACGACCGCGACGGCAGCGTGTGGCTGCCTCTCGGGCCTGGAGTTGGCAAGCTGAGGCGAACATGAGCGAGATCCCCCCGATCCGCGATCTGCTCGAGGCCCGCACCGGCGAGGAGATGGCGCTCAACCAGCGCTACCTCAACCCGCAGATGGGACGGATCCTGCGCACGCTCGGCTTCGACCGAACCTGGGTCGCCGGGCGCGGCGCGCACCTCATCGACGCCGACGGTAGGAGCTACCTCGACCTGCTGTCCGGCTACGGGGTCTTCGCGCTCGGGCGCAACCATCCCGAGGTGATCGCGGCCGTGCGCGACCTGCTCGACGCGGAGACCGCCAACCTGCCCCAGCTCGGGGTGACGCTGCTGAGCGGCGTGCTGGCCGAGCAGCTGCTCGCGCGAGCCCCGGACAGCGTCGCCGCGATGGTCCCGGCCAACAGCGGCACCGAGGCCGTCGAGGCGGCGATGAAGATCGCCCGCGCCGCCACCGGCCGGCCGCGCATCCTGTACGCCGAGCACGCGTTCCACGGTCTCACGCTCGGCTCGCTCTCGCTCAACGGCAACGACGAGTTCCGCAGCGGATTCGGCCCGCTCGTGCCCGGCTGCGACCCGGTCCCCTTCGGCGACACCGCCGCGCTCGCGGTCGAGCTCGGGCGCGGTGACGTGGCCGCGCTGATCGTCGAGCCGGTCCAGGGCAAGGGCGTCAACGTCCCGCCGGACGACTACCTCCCGGCCGCGCAGTCGCTGTGCCATCAGGCCGGCGCGCTGTTCGCGTGCGACGAGGTGCAGACGGGGATCGGGCGCACCGGCCGCTTCCTCGCCCTCGAGCATTGGGGCCTGCAGCCCGACCTGATCTGCCTGGCCAAGGCGCTGTCCGGCGGGCTGGTGCCGATCGGGGCCGTACTCGTCTCGCGCCGAGCCTTCGACCGCGTGTTCGACGGCATGGAGCGCGCGGTGCGCCACGGATCGACGTTCGGCGGCAACGACCTCGCCGCCGCGGCCGCCCTGGCCACGCTGCGCGTGCTCGAGCGCGACGGCCTCGTCACCCATGCCGAGCGCATGGGCGCGCTGCTGCTCGAGCTGACCCGGCCGCTCGTCGAGCGCCATGAGATCGTGCGCGACGTTCGGGGCCTCGGACTGATGTGGGCGATCGAGCTCGGCGAGCCCGCCGCGTCGCCCAGCCGATCGCTGTTCCGCGCCGTCGAGCGCGCCCAACCAGGACTGTTCGCCCAGCTCATCACCGTTCCGCTCTTCCACGATCACCGGATCCTCTGTCAGGTGGCCGGGCATCACATGAACGTCGTGAAGGCGCTTCCCGCGCTCGTGATCGACGAGGCCGACGTGCGCCGCTTCGCCGATGCCCTGGCCGAAGTGGTGGCCGGCGCCGAGCGGGTCCCGTCGGCCATGGCCCGCTTCGGATGGCGGATGGCGCGCGGCACGGCGCGATCGCGCCGCCCGGGCGCGCCGCGGACGGCCGCGTGAGGGCGCTCGTCACCGGCGCCGGCGGATTCATCGGCAGCCACGTCGTCGCGGCACTGCACGCGCAGGGAGCGCAGGTGCGGGCCTTCGACCGCCGCGAGCCACCCGCCGGCGTGCTCCCGGAGACCGTCGAGCTGGTGCTCGGTGATGTGCTCGACCCCGACGCGCTGCGGCTCGCGATCGACGGCTGCGACGCTGTCTTTCATCTCGCCGCCATCTACAGCTACGCCCGCGATGACGCCGCGCTCATGGAGGCGGTGAACGTCGGCGGGACGCGCGCGCTGCTCGATGCGGCGCTGCGGGGACCGCGGCGGCGGATCGTGCACACGAGCTCGTGTGCGACGTGCGGCCCGGCGCCCGGCCGGGTCGCCACCGAGCGGGACCTGCCTCCATCGCGCGACCTGGGGATCCCCTACAAGCGCACGAAGCTGGCCGGGGAGCGTCTGGCCCTGGCGGCCGCGCGCGAGGGCGCCGACGTCGTCGTCGTCAACCCGACCGTGCCGGTCGGCCCCGGCGACCTGCGGCCCACGCCGACCGGCAAGATGGTGGCCGACGTGGCCGCCGGGCGCGCCCGGGCCTACCTCGCGCGCAGCGCCCTGAACGTCGTGGCCGTCGAGGACGTGGCCGGCGGGCACGTCCTCGCCTTCGAGCGCGGGCGCGCCGGGGAGCGCTACCTGCTCGGCGGCGAGAACATGGCGATCCGCGACGTGTTCGCCGCAGTGGCCCGTGCCGCCGGCCTGACGCCACCGCGACTGCCCGTTCCCTGGCGCGCGGCGAACGTCGCCGCGCTGGTCGCCGATGCGGCGCTCGCGCCGCTCGGTCGTAGTCCCCGGCTGCTCGTCCTCGACGAGGTACGGGCCGGACGGCTCCCGCACCTCTTTGACGACGCCAAGGCGCGCTCGGAGCTGGGCTACGCCTCCCGTCCCGCCGGCGCCGCCCTCGGCGAAGCGGCGCGCTGGGCGCTCGACGGGCACGCCGCGACCTGACGGCGGCGGGCCGCGTCAGTCGCGCTCGCCCTGCGCCGCCCGCACCGCGCGAGCCTGCCGCCCGTCCATCCACATCTCCCACCGCCCGGACGCCGACTCGCGGTCGCCGTGGAAGCGATACGGCCGCCGCCCGCCGAACTCGAGGTTGCGCAGGCGCGACACGCCGCCGAGCACCGACGCGATCCGCCGGCGCGGCCAGCCGAGCTCGTCCTCGATCTCACCGAAGGGACGCGGCGCGTCGGGCGCCGCGGCGAGCCCATCGAGCAGCTCGCGCATGAGGTCGCTGCAGCGGTCGTGGAAGCGCGCGATCTCCCCGGGGTCGTCCATCGCGTTGTGAGGGGCGTGCTCGGCCCGCACCGGTGCATCACCGGTGAGAGAGTGTCCACCATGAGCGCGGCGGACTACGAGGCGATCGGGCACGGGTACACCGTAACCCGGCGAACCGACCCCCACCTGGCAGCCGCGATCTGGCTCGCGCTCGGCGACGCGGACTCGGTCGTGAACGTGGGCGCGGGGGCGGGCTCCTACGAGCCAGCAGACCGTGACGTCGTCGCGGTCGAGCCGTCCGCGGTCATGATCGCCCAACGTCCGGAGGGGGCGGCGCGCGTCGTCCAGGCCGCGGCCGAGGACCTTCCGTTCGCGGACGCGAGCTTCGACGCCGCGATGGCCATCCTGACCGACCACCATTGGCCGGATCGCCTGCGCGGGCTGCGGGAGCTCGCGCGCGTCGCGCGGCGGCGCATCGTGCTATTCAACGCCGATCCGGCGGAGGCCGAGCTGTTCTGGCTGACGCGCGACTACCTGCCCGGCTTCGCCGCGCTCATCCCGGATCGCTACCGGTCGCCCGGCGCCTGGGTACGCGAGCTGCGGGAGACCCTCGGTGAGCATCTGGCCGTCACCGCGGTGCCGATCCCCGCCGACTGCCGCGACGGGTTCTACGGCGCGTTCTGGCAACGCCCCGCCGCGTACCTAGATCCCGCCGTTCGCGCCGGCATATCGGTGTTTGCCCGGCTCGGCGCCGACTACGTGGCGCGGGCGATCAGTCGGCTCGATGCCGACCTGCAAGACGGCGGCTGGCACGCCCGGCACGGCGACCTGCTCGCGCGCTCGAAACTGCACCTCGGCTACTACGCCGTGGTCTGCGAGCTCCCGCACCGCTGACCGCCGCTCACGTCGCCTCGGCGACCCCACCCTCCGGCGCGGCCAGCCGCCGCTGCGCCCAAACGGCCCTCACGGAACGAGCACGATCTTGCCGCGCGTGTGCCCGCGCTCCAGCTCGCGGTAGGCGTCGCGCACCTCGTCGAGCGGGTACGTCCGCGCGATCGGGACCTCGAGCTCCCCGCGCTCGATGAGCGCCGCCAGCTCGGCGAGCACCTCCGCGCTCGCGCCCGCCGCGTTGCCCTCCGTCTTCACGCCGAACCGCGCCGCGCCGGCGAAGTCGGCGATCGTGTCGATGCGCTCCGGTGCCACGCCGAGCTCGATCGCGAGCTCGACATACCCGTCGCCGTGGGTGTCGATGAACGCGTCGACCGTTCCGCCGGCCGCCGCACGAAGGCGATCGGCCACGCCGTCGCCGTACGCGACGGGGATCGCGCGAACGCTGCGCAGCCAGTCGTGGTTGCCCTCGCCGGCGATACCGATGACGGTCGCGCCGGCCCGGCGAGCGAGCTGGACGGCGATCGACCCAACGCCGCCGGCCGCGCCGGAGATGGCGACGGTGTCGTCGGGCCCCGCCGCCACGGCGCGCACGGCGGCGTACGCGGTCGCGCCGGCCACGAACAGCGCGCCGGCCACTTCCCACGGGACCTTGGCTGGCTTGAGCGTCAGATGCTCGGCCGGCACCACCACGTATTCGGCGTGGCTCGCCCGCTCGTCGGTGAAGCCGATCACCTCGTCGCCGGCGGCGACGCCATCGACACCGTCGCCGAGCGCCTCGACGACGCCCGCCAGGTCGCTGCCCTCACCGGACGGGAAGGTGGCCGGGAAGCGGTCGTGCAACAGCCCCTCGCGGATCTTCGCCTCGCCGGGGTTGATCGACGTCGCCCTGACGTGAACGAGCACCTCGCCGGGGCCGGGCGCCGGGCGCTCCACCTCCTCGACGTCGAGCACGTCGACGTCGCCGTAGTGATCGAACCGCACCGCTCGGGGCATCGTGGTCCCTCCTGTCATCGAGTCGCAACCGATCCGTGGGGGGAATGATGCCCGCCGCGATGGAATTGAACGCCGCCCAGTGGCGTCTATACAGGCAGGGAGACGAAATGGTCATTCCATCCGTAACAGAGATCCGCCGCCACGGCGCCGTACGACCGGACTCCGGCGATGCGACCGGTCGCGTGAGCGCGCCGCCGGCCGGGCCAGCCGGCTCCGTGGGAGCGCCCGTCCGCTGGGCCGAGCCCCAGTTCGCCCGCGCCCGTCGCTCCCGGGTCACGCGGCCCTCGCGCTGAGCTACGCCCCTCGCGACTCGTTCGCGAGCGGGCGGTAGACACGGCACGGCTCGCCGCGCAGGCCCGGACACGGTGGGAGCCCCGTCGGCACCTTCACCCCGGGGACGACGGGGAGCACCAGCCGCGACGGCATCGTGCGCGAGTAGGCGAGCGACACCGACACCCGCCGCGACGGCGTGAGGTCGGCAAACGCCCATATCGGCTGATCGCCACCGGGAGCGGCGATCGTGATGCGGATCCGCGAGCCGGCGCGATAGACGTGCCCCTCGTAATAGAGCGGCACGGTCACCTCGGCGAAGCGCCCGGCGGGCAGCGGCCTCGCGTCGGCTTGGCGCAGGCTGAGGACCGGCGCGAGCGGCGTGCCCTTGCGCGGGTCGAGCGCCCGCTCGCTCGCCCGCAGCCAGCCGTCCTGCACGAACGTCTCGCGGCCGTCGGGCCTGATCTCTGAGACCGTCACCTGCAGGTCGACGCTCGGCGCCGGCGAGCGGATCCAGGCCTGCACGGCTCCGCCCCCGATGACCGCGGTATCGACCGGCAGCGGAGCGGTCAGGTAGGACAGCGCCGTCCCCGGCGGGTTCTGCGCCCAGTGGTACTGGGGCGCGGCGGTCCACAGGCCGCCGGGTCCACCGGCCGTATCGCCGCTGAAGTCGGTAGGCGGCCGGGCCTGCGGACTCCACGTGAAGCGGTCGACGCCGCGCTTGACCGCCTGGGCGCCGACAAGCCCTCCGCCGGCGCTCAGGTACCACGAGCGGGCCTCGGTCCCGGGCACGGGCAGGCTCGGGAAGGACTGCTCGAAGGGAGCACCGGGCACACCGGGCGCTCCTGCGGCGCCGTTGTCGACGAGGATGCGGACGGACGGCAGGCGCTCGAACGCCGCGAGCGCGGCGCCGTAGTTGGGCTGCGCCTGGATCGGGTCCGCGGGGAGCGTCACCCCCGCGACCCCCGTGAACTGCTGAAACAAGGCTGGTGCGAGCGCGCGGATCGTCGGCGAGAGCCGTGGCGCACGCCCGGCGACGAACAGCTCGAGGAAGTCGTACCAGCGCATGAACGTGGCCGGATCCATCGAGTCGATGTGCGTCCCGTTCGTGAAGGTGAACCACTTGCGCCGGGTGCCGGTGAAGCGGTCGGCCAGCGCCGGGCAGTGGGCTCCGGTCTGCTCGTCGGTCCACTGGCAGGCGAGGTAGACGGGCACCGTGATCTTGTGCACGAAGGTCGCCGGCGCGAGCGGATCGGCCACCGACGGCACGTAGTAGCGGTTGGCCGCAACCTTGGCCAGCAGGTTGACCGCCTCGCCGTGCAGCGCCTGGTTGGCCCGGCACGTGGCGTCGCCGGCGCGGATCCGCTGCAGCGCCCAGGCCTGGCCGCCGGTCGGCGACGCCGGCAGGGCGTCGTGCACGCGATCCTTGGCCCACGACAAGGCGAAGCCGGTGTTGAGGATGCCGCCCGGATACAGCGTCGTCGCGGTATCGTCGATCACCGACTGCGGGGCGATCGCGGCAAGGTCCGGCGGGTCGGTCGCGGCCACGAACAGCTGGCTGATGCCCCCGTAGGACACGCCGATCATGCCGACGCTGTGATGCGCGACCCAGGGCTGGTGCGCGACGGTCTCGATGACGTCGTAGCCGTCGAGTGACTGCAGCGGCTCGAAGTAGTCGAAGGCCCCACCCGAGCAGCCGGTGCCGCGCATGTTCACGTCGACGACGGCGAACCCGAGTGCGTTGGCGACCGGGGCGATCCCGCTGTCGGGACCGGCCGGGTCCGCGTAGCCGTAGCCGGAGTACTCGACGAGCGTGGGATACGGCCCGCGGGGGGCGCCGACCGGCAGGTGCACGTCGATCGCGAGCGTCGTCCCGTCGCGCGTCGTCAGGTACCCGTAGCCGCTGGTGGGCAGGCGCTGCTGGTAGAGCCGCGCGCTCGGGGGCGCCGAGCCGTCGCTCAGCACCCTCACCGCTGCGGACACCACCCCGTGGCGACCGCCCTCGCGCACTCGATAGCCGGCGCCCGGCGCGACGCCGCGAAACAGCACCCCGCCGAGCGAGTCGGCGCGGCGCACCTGCAGGACGGCCCCGCGGCGGCCGAGCAGGGTCGCCGTCGCCCCCGCTCTCAGGCCGGTGACGTCGACCTGTACAGCGCTCCCTCGGACGTCCAGGCCCGGCGCCCGGGGCGGCGCCGGCGCGGCGAGCGCGCTGGCGAACCATGGGACCGACAGCGCGGCGGCGGTGAGGCCGAGGGCCGCCGCCCACCGGGCACGGCGCCGCGCTGCATCCCGTCTGGTCATGCGATCACGATGGCATGTCCGGTCCGGGATCCCGGAAGCACAACGGGAGAAAGGTCCGCCAAGCGCCTTCGCCCGGTCGCCGCGCCGTTGCGTCCGCGGCCCGGCGCCGCCGCGAATCCGGTCCGGCCGCTAGGTCGGCCAGCGCCAGTAGGCGGCCGCGAGCCACTCGATGATCCGCAGCTCGAGGACCTGCAGGAACTCGGCGACGGCGCCGGGACGCGGCGGATCTCCGGTCATCTCGCCGTCCCAGATCGACCAGTCGTGGCTGCGCGACTCGCCCTGGGCCGTCGCCACGACACGAATCACCGTGTCGGGATAGGCGCCGACGACCATCGCCGCGGCCATCCCCTCGGCGGCCGCGGACACCTCTCGGTGGAACCCGTCGAGTAGTTCCCGTTCGACCTGCTCAACCTCCTCTTGCGTCGGCGGGCCGTCCATGCGGGGTGATCTTACGTGGTGCGGAGGTCAACTCCGGACCGGCACGCTCGGCTCGATCGCGCTCCTACGATGCATGCGTGGCCACCTCCGCTTCGGCGATGTCGATCGACCGGCGCCGCCGCTTGCTCATCCTGGCGATCTGCTGCATGAGCCTGCTCATCGTCGGCCTGGACAACACGATCGTCAACGTCGCGCTGCCCTCGATCGGGCACGATCTGCACGCGACCGTCTCCGGACTGCAGTGGACGGTGAGCGCCTACACGCTCGTCATCGCCAGTCTGCTGCTGCTGTCGGGCTCGATGGCCGATCGCTACGGGCGCCGGCGCGTCTTCCAGCTCGGGCTGTTGCTCTTCACCCTCGGCTCGCTGCTCTGCAGCCTGGCGCCGAACCTCGAGTTCCTCGTCGCCTTCCGGATGCTCCAGGGGGTCGGCGGCTCGATGCTCAATCCGGTGGCCATGTCGATCATCCGTAACACGTTCGAGGATCCGCGCGAGCGGGCTCAGGCCATCGGGCTGTGGGGAGCGACCGTCGGCGTCAGCTTCGCCCTCGGCCCGGTCGTCGGCGGCGCGCTCGTCGAGTCGGTCGGCTGGCCGTCGATCTTCTGGATCAACATTCCCGTCGGTCTCGCCGCGCTCGTGCTCACCGCGCGCTTCGTGCCCGAGTCGCGGGCCGAGCACCCGCGCCGCTTCGACGGCGTCGGCCAGCTGCTCGTCGTCGTGATGCTCGCGGCGCTGACCTACGCGATCATCGAGGGGCCGCGGCTCGGGTGGACGTCGGCGCGCGAGCTCGCCCTGTTCGCGGTCGTCATCGTCTCGTTCGCCGGCCTGCTGCGACACGAGTCGCGCCAGCACGATCCGCTCATCGAGCTCGGCTTCTTCCGCAGCATCCCCTTCTCGGGAGCGGCGGCGATCGCGGTGAGCTCGTTCGCCGCACTTGGCGGCTACTTGTTCCTCAACACGCTGTACCTCCAGGAGGTGCGCGGCCTGTCGGCGCTGGATGCGGGGCTGTACGTGCTGCCCCTCGCCGCGATGACGATCGTCTTCTCTCCCCTGTCGGGCCGCCTCGTCGGCCGCCGCGGTGCGCGCGTGCCGCTCGTGATCGGCGGCCTCGGCATCACCGGGAGCAGCGTGATGCTGCTCGCCGGCCTGTCGAGCACGACCTCGGTGGCCTGGCTGATCGCCGCCTACGTCGTGTTCGGGATCGGCTTCGGGATGGTCAATCCGCCGATCACCGCCACCGCCGTCTCGGGGATGCCCGCGGCCCAGGCCGGCGTCGCCGCCGCCGTCGCGTCGACCTCGCGCCAGATCGGCCAGACGCTCGGCGTGGCCGTCGTCGGCGCGATCGCTGCGCCGGCGGCCCAGTCGGCGTTGCGCCTCGGGCTCGTCCACTCCAGCCGTGCCGGGTGGGCGTTCACGACGGCATGTGGTCTGGTCGTGCTCGGGCTCGGGGTGGCCACGACGACGCGCCGCGCCGAGACGAGCGCCCGCGCGGCCTACGCGCAGTTCGGCGAGCTCGATGCCGTCGCCACGGGCTGACGTCCGTCGGCGTCGCTATCCGGTGACCGGCAGGACCAGGGTCGGTCCCTCGACGCTCGACTCGCCCGGTATCACCGCGGTTCCAATGGCGAAGAACTCGATGATGTGCGAGCCCCACCCGTGGCTGCCCTGGGCGAGGCGGGCCCCGACGATCCCGCGGGCCTGCAGCTGCTCGGCCTCGGTCTGCATGCGCTGCATGGCGAGCTCGCGCGCCTCGTAGAGCGCCTCGGTGAAGATCGTCATCTCCTGGTTCTGACCCATCTGGCGAAACGTCTGGCGCATGCTCTGGTGCGCGACGTGGTAGACGCAGTTGCCCATCACCATCCCGACCGGCCGGAAGCCGGTGCGCAGCACGGTGGTGAAGTCCTGGCCGGACAGCTCGCTCGTGAACGGTCGCCCGTTCGGAGCCCGGTGCAGGACGCCCTCGCGATGCTTGACGGCCGTTCCGACCGCGATGAACTCGGCCATGTCGGCGCCCCATTCGTACCGCCCGATGTCGAGCCGCACACCGACGATGCCGTCGGCCCCGAGCTGATCGGCCTCCTCCTCCATGCGCGTCATCGCGAGCTCGCGCGCGTGGTACATCGCCTGCGTGAGCACGCCCATCTCCTGGCTGCGCTTCCAGTTGGCCTGCTGGAAGCCGATGTGGTAGATGCTCGAGCCGAGGACGAGTCCGAGCGGCTCGAATCCGGCCTCGCGCACGACGAAGTGCTCGTTGGCCGACAGATCGCTCGTGAAGAAGCCACCAGCGACGGCGCGCTTCATGCGCTCGACGCGCGCGCGACCGGCCTCGGGGATCCCTTCGAGCGATCCCGCTTCGTACTGGCCCGCGCTCGGCGGCGGCTCGACGCTCGCGGCCGCCATCACCTCGGGCTCCTCGGGGGCCGTAACCGCATCGGGCTGCGGGCCACCGTCGGACTCGTCACGCTTGAGAAAACCCATTCGCGTCCTTTCGCCTTTTTCAAATGAGCAGCTGCCGCAGCGCGTCGCGCGTGCGGACATTGCGTTGCGCCTCGGTGGCCAGCGACTCGCTCAGCCGGCGCAGCCAGTCGTCGAAGTCCACGCGCTCGTGCTTGAGCGCGATGCCGCCGGACACCCTTGTCCAGATCGCCTCCACCGACCCGTCGCTCACCTCGACCTCCGGACGGCTGTCCTCGAGGGTGATGACGATCCGGTGGATGCGTTTCGGCCCCATCAGGCCGGCCCGGCGGTGCTTCACCGCGACGCGCCCGGGAAGGGACGCGCTCAGCTTCGCCGCCAGGACCTCGACGAACGTCTCGAGGTCGGCCGTGTCGGCTCGCAGCGCCGCCGCCAGCACATCGACATCGAGATCCGCCCCGTCACCGGCCACGGATCGCAGCCTACTAGCCGCTCGCGCTCGCGGAGTCGAACTCGGAGTCGACCGGCGGGTCGGGGACGAGCGACAACCCGGGCGCCGGCCCGGCGCCCTCGCCCGACGGCTCGCCGCCCTCCGGGGGAGGGTCGCCCGCGTCGGCGAGCGCGGCCGGCGACTGCTCGGCGTACAGGTGCAGCAGGCTCGGAATGAGGTTCAGGAACACGTCGACGAGCCCGGGGTCGAAGTGCGAGCCGCTGCTGCGGCGGATCTCCTCGAGGGCCTCGTCCACCGACCAGGCGGCCTTGTAGGGGCGCGGCGACACGAGCGCGTCGAACACGTCGCAGATCGCGCAGACCCGCCCGACGAGCGGAATCTCGTTCCCGCCGAGACCGGCCGGGTAGCCGCCGCCGTCCCAATGCTCGTGGTGCGTGCGCGCGATCGTCTCCGCCATCTGGATGATCGGGCGCTCCGAGCCACCGAGGATCTCGCCGCCGGTCGTCGTGTGCATGCGCATGATCTCCCACTCGACGGCGTCCAGGCGCGCCGGCTTGAGCAGGACGGCGTCCGGCACGCCGATCTTGCCGACATCGTGCATGATGCTCGCGTGCCCGAGCATCTTCGACTCGGCGCGACTCATCCCGGCCGCAAGCCCGAGCTGCTCGCAGAGGAAGCCGATGCGCTCGATGTGCTCGCCGGTGTCGGTGTCCCGAGACTCGGCCGCGTGGGCCAGGCGATGAACGATCTCGAGCTCGGTCGCCGACAGCTGACGATCGCGCTCGCGCACCGTGTGCTCGAGCACGCGGGCGTAGACGGCGATGAGGTGGCGCTCGATGTCGCCGGCGAGAGCGGCGGCGATGACCGTGGCGACGAGCCCGACGCCCCAGCTGATGAGCGGGTAGGTGGCGACGAGGATGACGCCATCGTCGAACGCCACCACGCACGCCACCGCGTAGCCAAGCGCCGCCACGAGTGAGGCGGGCACCGCGTAGCGGATCCGCAGCCGCCACGCGAGCAGCGGGCTGAGCAGGGCGGCGACGATGATGGCCAGCCATGCCGCCCACGGCGGCGCGGCGCGCAGCGGATTGCCCTGCAGCGCGGAGTAGATCGTCGCGGCCTGGATCTCGACGCCGGCCATCGGCTGGCCGGTCGTCGTCGGCGTCGCGTGCAGGTCCTGCAGCAGCGGTGAGGTGGCGCCGATGACGACGATCTTGCCGGCGAAGGCGCTCGCCGGCACTCGCCCGATGAGCACGTCGCCGTACGAGACGGATGGGAACGTCCCGGGCGGGCCGGGGAAGTCGATCCAGGCCGGGCTCGGCCCGAACCGCGCCGGCGTGAGCGGCCGGCCGAGGACACGCTCGGCCGTGGCCACGCCGATCGTGGGGATGCCGTCGATCGAGTAGTCGTAGGCGCGAAACAGATCACCCTCGCTGACGAGGTTCGCCCGCGCCGCCCCCGCACCGATCGCCGCGAGGTTCGCGTCGCCGCCGAGCACGGTCGTGTGCCCGTGCCCGTCCGAGCTCGCGGTGGCGAGAATCGCGCCTCCGGCTCGAGCGATCGCGTCGTAGAGCGCGTTGTCGTCGCGCGGATCGGTCGGCAGGCTGAAGTCGGCGTCGAAGACGATCGTCCGCGCCCCGTCGGCGTGGAGCTGGTCGATGACGCGGGCATCCAGCGCGCGCGGGAACGGCCACTTGAGGCCGAGCTCATGCATCGTCGGGTCGTCGACGCCGACGATGACGATCCCGGTCGGGTGCACGGTCGGGCGGGCCTGGTAGCGCGCATACACGCTCTGGGCCTCCAGTCCGTTCCAGGCGCCGAGCGCGTAGGCCAGGAGGCCGAAGGCAAGTGTGACGATCGCCGCGACCGCGAGCGCCCCGAGGCGAAGGCGGAGATGCGCGCGGGCGTCGGTCTGCATCGAGTCTCCAGCGTTCGTCAGCGGCGCGCGAGGTGGCTCTGCCCGGCGCCGACGCGCACCGTGCGGTGCGTGCGGGTGTCGGCCACGCGCACCGCACCGCGCGCGACGGAGGTGAGCGTGCCGTCACAACGATCCTGCGTCAGCCAGACCGTTCCGAGCACGGTGGCAACGCTGTCGTTGCCCTGGGTCGTGTAGCGCCCGTGGTTGTCGCTGCTCCATAGGCTGCGCACGACGTGCGCCGAGCGTGAGGAGTGGGCCGGCGCGCGTGCGGCGCGGGCGAGCCGCGAGGCGGTCGGCGCCCGGCAGGCGCGGAAGTCACCGCCGGCGAGGGTGAGGACGACGCTGCCCGTCTGCCCGTGGGCGTAATGCAGTCGGAAGCTGCCGCCCCACACCATCACCGTCTGGGTTCGCCCGTGATCGTCGAGCGCTGTCGTGACGTTGACGACGCCGGCGTGGGCATTGACGAGGGTCCCGTTCGGGACGTCGATGCTGTTGGACACCGAGACCGGCCTCGACGAGCCCGGTGGCGTCACGAGGACGACACCGGTGGTGTCAGAGACGACGGCCGACTGCTGGAGCTTCGGCGGAGCGGCCGCGCCGATCGCCGTGGCGCCGCCGGTGCTCCCGGCGGTGGCTGGCCCACCGCCGGTGGCCGTCCCGCCCGCGCTCGTCGAGCCGCCGGCGGCTCCGCTCGTGCCGGCCGCGCCGGTCGCGCCCGTCGCGCCGGTCGCGCCCGTGCCGCCGAGCGAGTTGCTGCCCGATGGACCACTCACGCCGACGCCGGGGCCGCTCGAGCCCGAGCCGCCGCCGGTCGATCCGCCAACCGTCACGCCCGTACCCGAGCCGCCGGTGGCCGTGACGGTTGTGGTGCTCGAGACGGTCGTGCCGCCACTGCCGACGCTGCCGCTGCCGCTCGCGGCGATCGTGAACGTCTGATCGGGGCCGTAGGTCGTGCCGAGGAGGTTCTTCGCCACGACGCGGTAGTGGTAGGTCACGCCCGCGGTGAGGCCGCCGATCGTCACCGAGGCCGTCGTGGAGAGCAGCAGCGCGTTGATGCTCACCGACGCCGACGTCGAGCCGTAGCTCGCGGTCGTGCCGTACTGGAACACGACGACGGTCAGCAGGTCGGAGTCGTTGACGCTCGCGGTGAGGGTGGCGCTCGTGGTCGAGCTCGTGCCGGCGATCGGCCCGGCCGTGGCGGCGGGGTGTGGTGTCCGGCCGTGGTGGACGCTCGCGTGAGCCGCCGCCTGGGCGCTGACCACAGCGAGCGCGGCGACGATCGTGACGGCGGCAACGCTCGGGCGCGCGGGCAGCACTCGCATGCACCTCTTGTCGTCGTCCCGACGCCGCCCTTGAGCACCGTGCGCGCCGCCTGGACTCATCGTCAGACGCTGCGGACCGGCCGCGCGGCCGGCTGGGGGACTACAGCTCGGCGTCGTCGAGCAGCTGGTGCGCGAGCGCGGCCATCGTGCGGGCGACGGCCACCTGCTCGTCCTGCGAGCGGTCGCGTTGCGCGAGGCGCCGCCGCAGCGCGGCACCGAACCGCTCAATGAACGCGTGCTGCTCGGCGAGCGAGGCGCCGCCGACCTGGGCGCGGCGTGAGAGCTCGCGGGCGGCGTCGGGGAGCGACAGGTAGCTGCCCGAGCGGAAGGCGTCGGCGAGACTGCCCACCCACGCCTGCACGGCGACGCGGGCGTCGTCGCGGGCGAACCACCCACCGGATCCCTCGTAGATCGCGCGACAGGCGATGTCGATGAGCTCTGGGCCCTCCTCGCTCAGCAGCAGGGTCGCCGGCAGGACGGGGGCGTCGGGGACCTTCGGCGCGCGCAGCCGCACGGTCGGCGTCGGCGGGGCGAGCTGGCGCAGCTCGGAGAGGCGAAAACGCCGGTGGCCGCCGCTCGTGCGCACGGTCGGGACACGCCCGTCGTCCGCCCAGCGGCGCAGCGTGCTCGAGGAGATGCTCAGCAGCGCGGCGGCCTGCCCAAGCGTCATCGTCTGGGCGGCGTCGAGCGGCTCGTCCTCGGTGGTTGTCGGGCCCGACGACGGCGATAGAAGCAGCGGCGCGTCGCCGTCGGCCATCGGCTGGTTGCTGAGCGCGAACAGCTCCATCAGGGTCGCCGGCGGCACCGGACCGAGGAAGTGCAGTCCCTGGCCGGCGTTGCACCCCAGCTCGCGCAGCGCCTCGAGCTGCTCGCCGGTCTCCACGCCGACCGCCACGACCGACAGGCCCATCGCGCGACCGATCTCCAGCACGCCGTCGACGATCGCGCGGGCCGGCGCCGAGCTCGTCAGGTCCTCGACGAACGAGCGCTCGATCTTCAGGCCGTCCATCGGCAGGCGGCGCAGGTAGGACAGCGACGCATAACCGGTGCCGAAGTCGTCGAGCAGCACACTCACCCCGAGCGAGCGCAGCTCGCTCAGGCGCGTGGCGGCTCCGGCGGAATGGCGCAGCGCGCTCTGCGCGACCTCGACGACGAGTTGCGAGCCGACGAGGCCCCAGCGCCGCAGCTCGGCCGCGACGTCGATGGCGAACTCGGGGTCTGAGAGCTCGTCGGCCGAGACGTTGATGCTCACGCGCGGCGGGCTCTTCGGACCGTGGTCGCCCAGCCAGCTCGCGAGCTGACGGCAGGCCTCGGCCATCATCCAGCGATCGAGCTCGGCGAGCACGCCGGCCCGCTCGGCGACGCCGAGGAAGCGCGACGGGAGCAGCAGCCCGTGTCGCGGGTGGTCCCAGCGCACGAGCGCCTCGACGGCCACCACCGTTCCCGACTCCAGCGAGACGATCGGCTGGTAGAACAGCTGAAGCTCGTGGCCGCAGGAGATCGCCGAGCGCAGCTCGCTCTCCATGCGCAGCTCCTCGAGCAGTCCGTTGCGCCACTCGGGCTCGAAGACCTCGACGCGGCCGCCGCCGCGACGGTGCGCGCGGTGCTGGGCCGTCGCGGCGTCGCGCACGACCTCGTCGGCGCCCATGCGTGAGGGGTCGGTGAGCGCGATACCGGCGCTCGCCGAGAGGAGCAGCTCCTGGCCGCCGACGACGATCGGCGCGGCTGCGGCCGCGAGCGCCTCGTCCGCGAGCGCCCGCGCGACCGGTTGCGGCTCGTCGGCCGCGACGAGCAGGGCGAAGCTGTCGCCGGCCAGGCGCGCCAGCGTGGCGCCGTCAGCGGCGAGGCGACGCAACCGGCCGGCGGTCGTGCGGAGCACCTCCTCGGCGGCCCGCGGGCCGAGCGCGTCGACGACGCGCGACAGCTGATCGACGCCGATGACGATGACCGCCGACCCCTTCGCATCGGGTGCGTGGCTGAGCGAGAGCCGCAGGCCGGCATCGAACGCCGCGCGGCCGGGAAGCCCGGTCAGTGGATCGAGCGTCGATGCCCCCTGCTCATGCCCGGTCGCCGGCGCTGCGGACGCATTCTGGGGCTCGAGCATCAGGCGATCCTCGCGGGATCGAGCCGTCGCGGGCAGGACGACGGCTCGTCGTGATTACGTCGCATGCCACAGACATCGGTCGCTGCGACTCCGATATTGAGCCAAAGCCCACCATTGCCGCCCGGCGCCGCGAATCGGCGGCGCGCCGTCACGGCTGGCAGCGAGGGCTCAGCGGCACCGTCAGGCCGGCCTCGGCGACCGCATCCTCCTTGCACCACGTCAGCAGGCGAGCACGCCGATCGGCCACGCCGTAGAACATGTACCGAATCGACGCGGCGGTCACGGCGCAGACGTACGGCCGGCGCTCGGGGTGCTGGGCGCGTCCCGCCGAGCACGTCACCGACTCCAGGGGGCCGGTCAGGTCGCGCGACGCGATGCGCGAGCGCACGTCGGTGGTGATGGCGGCCGTGAGCGCTGCGCGCGGCGATGCCCCCGTCCTCAGCGGCGCCGTGTGCGGCGCCTGGTCCTGGCTGACGACGACCCTCCCCACCGCGTCGGCCTGCAGCTCGCCCTGCGTGCCGGCAGTCGACACGGTCGAGCTGGCGTGGACGATCAGCACCGCCGTCAGGCCGAGGCTCGCGAAGAAGGTGACCGCGAGCACCCAGCGCGCCCAGAGGGGCAGTTGGATCCCGAGGCGCGGCATGCGCAGGAGATAGCACACGTCATGGCGGGCGGCGCGGGGACGACGCGCCTTGTCGGTCGCGCGGCGCTCGCGCCGCGGCGCGCCGCCGCGCCGCCGTCGGAGCCGAACCCGGCCGAACCCCCAGCGCGCGCCGCCGCGCCGCCGTCGGAGCTGAACCCGGCCGAACCCTCAGCGCGCGCCGCCGCGCCGCCGTCGGAGCTGAACCCGGCCGAACCCTCAGCGCGCGCCGCCGCGCCGCCGTCGGAGCTGAACCCGGCCGAACCCTCAGCGCGCGCCGCCGCGCCGCCGTCGGAGCTGAACCCGGCCGAACCCTCAGCGCGCGCCGCCGCGCCGCCGTCGGAGCCGAACCCGGCCGAACCCTCAGCGCGCGCCGCCGCGCCGCCGTCGGAGCCGAACCCGGCCGAACCCTCAGCGCGCGGCACACTCGCGTCACGGTCCCGTGACCTGCGGGGCGCATCTGTCACCGTCGCGTGACCCTTGGGCAAGGGGTGTGCTCGCTTAGCCCCGCGTGACGGGCACTCGGGAGCACACCTCTCGACGTCCGGCCGCCACGGGCGCCGCCCGGCACACCCGCGCCCCAGTCCCGTTACGTCACGGACACGGAGCACAACCCGCGGGCACATACGTCACGGTCGCGTCACCCGCGGCGGAGTCACCCGGGCGGAGGTCACCCCGGCCGAGCCCGACGGACCCAGGCCGCCCCGCCCCCGGGGCCGGATTCCGCCCCGGCGACGCCCGGCCACGCACCTCGCGCACCCCTACAGCATCTTCGCCGCCGCGCCGAAGTAAGAGCTATGGAGTCGCTCGAGCTGACCGTCGAGCAGTGTCGTTTCATCGCGGCGATCCGGGCGCGGAGCCCGCGCGCCGTCGTCGAGATGCACGACAGTCGCGACGGCATCATCCTGGAGGTCCGCCAGGGCCGCCGCGTGCAGCTCGCGCGGCTCGATTCGGCCGGGCGGATCCGCCACGATCGCCACGTGCGCGTCGGCTCGCCGCGCCACCTGGCCGCCGCCCCGCCGCAGTCGCCGCGGCCCGATACCGCCGCGCCGCTCCCCCAGCCCCGCGCCGCCTGACCGTCCCCCCGGCGGCCGGTGCCCTCAGCCGCCGGCGACCGCCGGCAGGATCGTCACCTCAGCGCCATCGGCCACGCTCGTGTCGAGACCGTCGAGGAAGCGAATGTCCTCGCCGCCGACGTACACGTTCACGAAGCGGCGCAGCGATCCGCCCTCGTCGGAGATCCGCTCGCGCAGCTCGGAGAAGCTGTCGAACAGGCTGTCGAGGACCTCGCGCACGTTGCTGCCCTCGACCTCGGCCTCGGAGGCCCCACCCGCTGCGGCTCGCAGCTGGGTGGGGATCTTCACGGTCACCGCCATCGATCAGCGCGCCGAGGCATGGGCGCCGACCGGCGCCTCATCCACGTTCGCCTCGAAATCAGCGAGCGACGGGTCGATCTCGTACGCGCTGAAGCTGCCGCGTACGGCGTCGAGCGTCTTCAGGCCTTCGCCGGTGATGACGAGCACGACGCTGTCCTGCGCGCTGATGTCGCCGCGCGCGGCGAGCTTGGCGAGCGTCGCCGTCGTGACGCCGCCGGCCGTCTCGGTGAAGATGCCGGTCGTGCGCGCGAGCAGCCCGATGCCCTCACGGATCTCGTCGTCGCTGACGGAATCGACCCCGCCGCCGGTGCGGCGGGCGAGCTCGATCGCATACGGCCCGTCGGCCGGGTTACCGATGGCCAGTGACTTGGCGATCGTGTCGGGCTTGACCGGGCGGCACACGTCGTGCCCCTCGGCGAACGCCGTCGCCACCGGAGAGCAGCCCGTGGCCTGAGCGCCGTGCATCGCCGGCAGATCGCCGTCGAGCAGGCCGACCTGCCGCCACTCGTCGAAGCCCTTGCCGATCTTTGTGAACAGCGACCCTGACGCGATCGGCGCGACGACCCGGTCCGGGATGCGCCAGCCGAGCTGCTCGGCGACCTCGAAGGCGATCGTCTTGGAGCCCTCCGCGTAGTACGGGCGCAGGTTGACGTTCACGAACGCCCAGTCGCGCTCGGCCGACAGCTCGGTGCACAGGCGGTTGACGTCGTCGTAGTTGCCGCGAACGGCCACGAGATTGGTGCCGTAGATGCCGGTCGCCAGAACCTTCTGCTCCTCGAGGTCGGAGGGGATGAACACGTATGACTCCATGCCGAGCGCCGCGCCGTGGGCCGCCACCGAGTTGGCGAGGTTGCCGGTCGAAGCGCAGGCGATGACCTCGAAGCCGAGCTCGCGCGCACGGGCCGTGGCCACCGACACGACGCGATCCTTGAACGAGTGCGTCGGGTTCGCCGCGTCGTTCTTGACCCAGACCTCGCCGAGGCCGAGCTCGGCGGCCAGGCGGTCGGCCCGCACGAGCGGTGTGCACCCGGCCGGCAGGCCGACGCGCGACGTGCGCCGGGCGGACGGCCCCGGAGGGCCACCGGCGAGCGGGAGGAAGTCCGAGTAGCGCCAGATGTTCTGCGGGCCACTCTGGATGCGACGCCGCCACTCGGCCACGTCTCGCGACGCGCTGTGGTCGTAGGCGACCTCGAGCGGGCCGAAGCACCGCTCACACACGTACAACGCCTCGAGCGGGTACTCAGCCCCGCATTCTCTGCACTTGAGTCCTTCTGCCGTCATTTTGAAACCTCCGCTGGGCTGTGGCGAAGGTCCCGGTGAAAGACTCCAACCACATCTCCCAGGCCTTTGTTGGAGCCTGATGGAATTGGCACCATCCCCGCTTTCGCGGGAGGTTGCCGGGGTTTCAACGGGCCAGTCCCTCCACCCCTCTCGATGCGTCCAGCTATGTGCGCCGCAGTATACAAATCACCGGCGATGACATCTAATCGGTGTCGGTCCGGCGACTGCGCCTCGGCGATCGGGCAAGCCCGATGTCCGGAATGATCGACCACCGGCCAGGATCGCGCAAGCAGTCATCGACCGTTCGTCGAGCGTTGCCGCCGCGGTAACGACGGGGCGCCGCCGGTGTAGCCCCGACAGTGAGCGATTCCGAGGTCGTGACCGAGAACGGCACGACCGGTGCCCTGCACGACGGCGACACCCGTCGCGCGCCGCGCTTCGAGCGCCCGGCCGATGCCGTGCAGGGCCGAGAACAGCTCGCACTGGCGAGCGAGCGCAAGCGCATGCTCGTGATCGTGAACCCATACGCCACGAGCGTCTCGGATCGGCTGCGTCATCTCGTCGTCTACGCCCTGCAGGGCCGCTACGACGTCGAGGCGATCGACACCGAGCGTCAGGGCCACGCGACCGAGCTCGCCCGCGAGGCGGCCCGCGAGGGCTACGACGTGGTCGTGGCCTTCGGCGGCGACGGGACCGTCAACGAAGCGGCCAACGGGCTCGTCGGCTCCACGACGGCGCTCACCTGCCTGCCCGGGGGATCCGCCAACGTGTTCCATAAGATCATCGGGATCCCTGCGGACCCGATCGACGCGACCGAGCACGTGCTCGCGCTGGCCGACGACTGGCGCCCACGCCGCATCGATGTCGGCGTCGTGAACGGGCGCTTCTTCACGTTCTCGTCCGGGCTGGGCCTCGACGCGAGCGTGACCAGGCGCGTCGACCGCAACCCCCGCCTGAAGGCCCGCTTCGGCCCCTGGTTCTACGCCTGGGCCGGGATCGCGAGCTTCCATCGGGGGTACCTGTTCCACCCGCCAGCGATGGTCGTAACCGTCGGCGACGAGCGGTACGACGGCGTGACGGCCGTCGTGCAGAACGCATCGCCGTTCACCTACTTCCGCGACCGGCCGGTCGAGATCGCCGAGGGTGCCGACCTGCGGTCAGGCACGCTGGCCGGCGGCGTGCTGCGGCGCGCCAGCCCGATCGACATGCCGACGTTCACCTGGCGAGCGCTGTCGCGGCGCGCGCGGGTCGCACGCCACCGGCGCGTGACCGTCTTCGCCGGCGCGACCGAGGTCGTCGTGCGCAGCGCCGACGAGCGCCTGCTGCCGCTTCAGGTCGATGGCGACTTCCTCGGTGAGGTTCACGAGGCGCGCTACGGAATCGAGCCGCAGCGCCTGCTCGTCGTCGCCTAGGCTAGCCGGCGCCGCCGGCGCCCGGCGTCACGCGGTAGGCGTCGAACACCGACTCGATCCCACGCAGCCGGGTGATCGCCGTCTTCAGCGTGTGGGTGTCTGCGACCTCGACCACGAAGCGGTTCTTGACCATCGGCGGCTCGGACAGGCAGCGCGCCTCGATGATGTTCATGCCCGACTCGGCGAACGTCCGCGAGAGGTCCTCGAGCAGCCGGTGACGGTCATAGGCGTCGATCTGCAGCTCGACGCGGAACGACGTCGCGTTGTCGCCGTCCCAGGAGACCGGGGTGAAGCGCTCGGGGTCCTTACGCAGCAGCCGGGCGTTGGAGCAGTCCTCGCGGTGGATCGTGATGCCGCGTCCGAGTGAGATGTAGCCGACGATCGGGTCCCCGGGCACCGGGCGACAGCACTTGGCCAGCCGCAGCATGACGTCGTCGACGCCCTCGACCCGGATCCCGTACTGGCCCGAGGAGGTCGTCGGCTGGCGCCGGGTGCGCCCGACGTGCAGCAGGTCCGCCGCCGCGGTCTGCTCGCCGTCCGCCGCCTCGCCCTGCTTGAGGCGCTGCAGCACCTTGTTGACGACAACCTTGGCCGAGATCTTCGCCCCGCCGAGCGCGATGTAGAAGTCGTCGGCCTTGCGGAAGCCCATCTCGCGGATGACGTCGGCCAACAGCGCCGAGCCGGTGATCTTCTGGGCCGGCAGCCCGGCCTTCTTGAGGTGCTCCTGCAGCAGCTCGCGTCCGCTGTGCTCGGTGTCCTGGCGCGACTCGGCCTTGAACCACGCCTTAATCTTGTTGCGGGCGCGTGTCGTCTTGACGACCGCGAGCCAGTCGCGCGACGGGCCCCGTTCGCGCTTGGCGGTGAGGATCTCGACGATGTCGCCGGACGTGAGCTCGTAGTGGAGCGGGACGATCTTCCCGTTGACGCGAGCGCCAACGCAACGGTGCCCGATCTCGGTATGCACCTCGTAGGCGAAGTCGAGCGGAGTCGCCCCGCCGGCGAGCGACTTGACCTCACCCTTGGGGGTGAACACATACACCTCGTCCTCGAAAAGGTCGTTGCGAAGCGTGTCCATGAACTCGTGCGGGTCGGACAGGTCCTTCTGCCAGTCGACCATCGAGCGCAGCCACTTCAGCTTCGTCTCGTCGTTGCCCTCGCGACCGCGGCCGTCCCCGGGACGGCGGCCGTCCTTGTACATCCAGTGCGCAGCGACGCCGAACTCGGCCATCTCGTGCATCTCGTGGGTGCGGATCTGGATCTCGAGCGGGCGACCCTCGGGCCCGATGACCGTCGTGTGCAGCGACTGGTACATGTTGAACTTGGGCATCGCGATGAAGTCCTTGAAGCGGCCGGGCAGCGGCTTCCACAGCGAGTGGATGACGCCCACGGCGCCGTAGCAGTCCTTCACCGAGTCGACGACGACGCGCATCGCGGTGAGGTCGTAGATCTCGTTGAACTCGCGGCCCTTCTTGGTCATCTTCGAATAGATCGAGTAGAAGTGCTTGGCCCGGCCGGCGATCTGCGCGTCGATGCCGAGCGCGTCCAGCTCGCGCGTGAGGTACTCGCCGGCCTCCGAGACATAGCGCTCGCGGTCGTCGCGCTGCTGGCTGACCAACCCCTTGATCTCCTGGTACTTGCGCGGATGCAACGTGGCGAAGGCGAGGTCCTCGAGCTCCCACTTGATCGCGTGGATGCCGAGACGGTGCGCGATCGGCGCGTAGATCTCCAGGGTCTCCTTCGCCTTGTCGATCTGCTTCTGCTTGGGCATCGCGTCGATCGTGCGCATGTTGTGCAGGCGATCGGCGAGCTTGATGAGGATGACCCGCACGTCAGTGGCCATCGCGACCATCATCTTGCGGTAGTTCTCGGCCTGCGCCTCATCGCGCGACTGGAAGGTGATTCCGGTCAGCTTCGTCACGCCGTCGACGATCGTGGCGATCTCCTCGCCGAAGCGCTCGCGGACCTCCGCCAACGAGGCGCTCGTGTCCTCGACGGTGTCGTGGAGCAGGGCGGCGCACAGGGTCTCGGTGTCGAGGCGCATCCCGGCGCAGATCCGCGCGACGCCGACCGGGTGGGTGATGAAGTCCTCGCCCGACTTGCGCCGCTGGTCCGCGTGGTGCTCGCACGCGAACACAAAGGCATCCTCGACGCGATTGCGATCGATCTCGATCGCGGCATCGGCGGCGTGCTCGGAGACGATCGCGAACAGATCGGTCAACAGCCTTCGCTCGAACTCGTTGAGCTCGGCTCGGACCGACGGGCGCGGCGCCAGCGTGGCCACGGCGTCGACCGGTGTCCGGCGGGTCGCCGTGGCGGCCTCGCTGAGCGCAGGGACACTCGCCACCGGCACGCTGGTCGACGGACCCTCAGGCGGGCGCTGGGCTGGCCGGTCGGTTTCTCCAGGGATCGCCATAGCTACAGCGTAAGGCAGGATCCCACCGAGCTGAAGCGCACATTCGTCGGGAACGCGATGCGGCCGCCGCGGCGCGACTCGACATTCCTCCGGGTCCGGCGGCGCCGCGCGTTCACGCCGCCGAACGGGGCGCCGACCGGCGGGCCGGAGCGGCGATCGGCGTGACCTCGGCCAGGCGCGCCCACCCTTCGGCGAGCAGCCGCTGCGCAGCCACGTATGTCGGCGAGCGCTCGAGCTCGGTCCGATCGGCCGAGGTCACGCTGACGCGCGAGCGCTCGGGCTCGACGCTGACGAGCCCGAGCTCGCCCAGCACGCGCAGCAGCCGACCGGCGAGCGCCGCCGGACGGGGCGGCGGGTCGGCTCCGGCCGACCCTTCGGCGTGACGCTCCTCCGCACCCGCTAGCAGCCGCTCGAGCTCGTCGCCCTCGACGTCTCCGGCCGTGCGCAGCGCCCGGTAGCAGTCGGCCAGCGCCGGGCGCAGGTCGTAGTCGCGCGACAGCGCGCGCCGCGCGTAGGCGACCTCGGCCGCGCCCCAGCACAGATGCACGTGCTGATCGGGCTCGCCGGCACGCGCCACCGCCTCGGCGTGCCGCCACGCGGGCGGATCGAGCAGCGCGACGTGCACGAAGCGCTCGGCGAGCGCCGGCGAACGCTCGAGTGCGCGGTAGTCGCAGAGCGCGAATCCGCCGAGCCGCTCGTGCAGGTGCGCGCGCCGACGCTCGGCGTCGGCGCACACGACGAGCACCGGCTCGCCGCTCGCGACGAGCGCGGCGATCGTGCCCGCGACGCCGCGACCGCACCGATCGCGCGCCGCGCGCTCGCCGGCCATCCGCTCGGGGCCGTCGCCGGGTGGGCCGGCGGCCAGCTCACGCCACGTCTCCGACAGGTAGTCCGGTTCGGCGCCGACGATCTCGATCGAACCGGCGGCGCAGGGTCCCACGTGGCGCAGCACGAGCCGCGGCTCGACCGTGCCGCGGAACTCGTTCACCTCGAGCGCGAAGACGGCATCCGCCGGCTCGTCCTCGCCGACGGCAAGGCGTCCGCCGGTGCCGAACGCGACGGCCTGCGAGCGCGCGCCGCCGGAGCGCACCGTGAAACGCGCATGCCGCCCCTCCCCCATCGGACGGACATCCTGGACCGTCGCCGCCGGGACGAGCAACGAGACCGGTGGGTTGCCACGGCCGAACGGTCCGAGCGTCTGCAGCTCCTCGGCGAGCGACAGGTCGAGCTCGTCTCCGGACACGACCGCGTCGGCCACCACGACCGGGGTGAGGTCGGCCGCGGTGAGCACGGCATCGGCATGGGCGCAGAACGCGGCCTCGAAGGCCCCGAGCTGCGAGCGGTCGATCTCCAGGCCGGCGGCGGCGCGGTGCCCGCCGTGGCGGCGCAGGTGCGCGGCGCATGCCGACAGTCCGCCGAGCAGGTCGAAGCGGTCGATGCTGCGCCCCGAGCCACGGCCCTCGTCGCCGCTGAGGGCGATGCAGACGACGGGGCGGTGGTGGCGCTCGACGAGGCGCGAGGCCACGATCCCGATGACGCCGGGATGCCAGCCCTCGCCGGCCAGCACGTAGGCCGAGCGCTCTCCACGCTCGGCCACCTGCGCCTCGGCTTCGAAGAGGATGCGCGTCTCGGTGTGACGGCGCTCGTGGTTGGCCCGATCGAGCTCGTCGGCCACCGACGCCGCCCGCGCCTCGTCCTCGGTCAGCACAAGCTCGAGCGCCGCGTCGGCGTGGTGCAGCCGGCCGGCGGCGTTCAGACGCGGGCAGAGCGCGAACGCAACGGCGCGCTCGTCCACCCGCGCCGGATCGACGCGCGCCACGGCCATCAGGGCGCGCAGGCCCGGCTTGGCGGTCGTGGCCAGCGCCCGCAGCCCGCGCCGCACGAACGTGCGGTTCTCCCCCAGGAGCGGCACCACATCGGCGATCGTCGCGAGCGCGACGAGGTCGAGATCCTCGCGCAGCCGCTCCTCCTCCCGGCCGAGGACCTCGTGCAGGGCGCGCGCGAACTGGTAGGCGACGGCCGTCGCGCACAGGTCCGCGCACGGGTAGCCGCACACGACCGGGTGCACGATGGGCGCGTCGGGCAGCACGCCGTCGGTCGGCGGCGCGTGGTGATCGGTGACGACGACGTCGATCCCGGCGGCGCGCGCGAGCGCCACCTCCACCGCGGCGCCGATCGCACAGTCCACCGTGATGAGCAGGCCGGTTCCGCGCTGGGAGAGCCGCTCGATCGTCCGCGCGTTCAGCCCGTAGCCGTCGGTGGCGCGGTCGGGCAGGTACCAGTCGACCGCCGCCCCGAGCCGGCGCAGCGCGCGCACGAGGACCGCCGTGGAGCACACGCCGTCGACGTCGTAGTCGCCGTGCACCGTGATGCGGCCGCTGGCGCGCACGTGTCGTGCGACCGTGTCGACGGCGAGCTCGATCCCGGCGAAGTCGCTCGGCTCGTGGGATTCCTCGGCGGCCAGGAACGCCCGCGCGAGTGCCGGATCGGCCAGCCCGCGGCGCACGAGCACCTGCGCCAGGGCGCCGCTGACGCCCAGAGCGCGTTGCAGCGCGAGGGTCTGCGCGACCGGGGCCGGCGCGATCTGCACGGTGGGACTCGTCAAGGCCTGCAGGAGACTAGGCACCGGGGGTGACGGAACGCCCGCGCCACCGGGGCGGCGCCCGGACCAGATATCCGGCCGCCCGAGGCCCGCAGGGGTACAGATACCGCCGCAAAGCGCCGAAAGGGGTGTCGCTGTGACGCGTGTGTGCGCCCGGGCGGGCCGGACGGCCGGCGGGCCAATCCGCGGATCGGCGAGCCCACGATGACGATCACCGCTCCTCCACAAGCACGACGATTCAAGGCTCGGGCCGTGGCCGCGGGTGCGCGTGCCGGCATCGCGCTCGCCGGGCTCGCGATCGTCGCGCGCGACCCCGCGCTGCATCCCTATCCCGCGCTCGCCGCGATCGGGATGGGTGTGATCGCCGTCTGCGCCCTGACGCAGCTGCGCGATCTCGGTGTGCGCGTCGGGGTCGTCGAGGAGTCGGTGGCGGCGGTGGCGGGCGTGCTCGTCAACGGGTTCGGCAACGAGCGCGTCACGGTCCTCACGCTGCTGTGGCTCGCCGCGGTCATCACCGGGGCGCTCGTACGGGCCCACGTGAACATCCCCGCGGCCGTCATCTTCATCGTTGCGCTCGTCCTGCCGATCGTGATGACCGGAACCATCGAGGCAAGCTACGTCGGGCTGTGTGTCGCCGCGGCCGCGTTGCTGTTGAGCGGGCGCGCGGTGATGGCAGAACTCGGCGATCTGCTCGCGCTCGCGCGCCGCGAGGCCGACCACGACGGGCTGACCGGCGCGCTCGCGCGCTCGGCCTTCCGCACCGGGCTCGAGGCGGCGCTCGACGGGACCGACGAGGAGCATCCGCTGGCGCTGGTGATGCTCGACCTCGACCGCTTCGGCCTGGTGAACAAGCTGCACGGCCACGCCGCGGGCGACGCGCTGCTGTCGAACGCGGTCGCTCACATGCGCGAGCTCGGCGGCGACCGCTCGCTCGTGGGGCGCCTCGGCGGCGACGAGTTCGCGCTCACGGTGCG
Source organism: uncultured Solirubrobacterales bacterium (assembly GCA_963819075.1). GTDB lineage: Bacteria > Actinomycetota > Thermoleophilia > Solirubrobacterales > Solirubrobacteraceae > CAVQBJ01. The sequence continues at coordinate 82,292 of CAWFUP010000003.1, read as the reverse complement.
CTCGCAGCCGGAGGCGCTCGCCGAGGAGCTGCTCGCCCGATTGGCCCAGTCCAGCGGCGATGCGCCAAGCGCGGCCGGATCGGTCGGCATCGCCTGGGCGCCCCAAGACGGGGACGACGCGAACGCCCTGCTGCGGGCCGGCGACATCGCCCTGCGTGTCGCCAAGCGCCGATCGCAGCGGCGCGTGGCCACCTACACGGGCGAGTCGCTCAGCGGCGATGGCGAGAACGACGCGCAGGCGATCCTCGCCCGTCTGATTGGCGGCGAGGCGATCGAGATGGTCACCCAGCCGATCTTCGATCTGCTCACCGGCGAGGCGCACGCTTACGAGGCGCTCGCGCGCTTCCGGCTCGGCTCGACGTCGAGCCCGCTGCACTGGTTCTCGCTGGCCGAGGAGTTCGGCGAGCGAGACGCGCTCGAGCAGGCGTGCCTGGCGGCGGCGATCCAGCTCTTGCCCGACCTCCCGGCCGGCGCTCGCCTCTGCGTCAACCTGTCGGGCGCGACGCTTCCCGACGCGCGAACGCTGGCGATCCTCGAGACGCCCGCCGATCTCTCGCGCCTCGTCGTCGAGATCACCGAGGACACGCTCGTGCGTAACGACGATCCCTCACTCGAAGCCGCGATCGCCGTGCTGCGCCGGCGCGGCACGATGCTCGCCGTCGACGACATGGGCGCCGGCTACGCCGGTCTGCGCCAGATCACTGCCGTCCACCCCGACTATCTCAAGCTCGACCGGTCGCTCATCACCGGGATCGAGGGTGATCCCGACCGCGCCGCACTCGTCAGGGCGATGGTCGACTACGCCGAGCGCGTTGGCGCACTGCTCGTCGCCGAGGGGATCGAGACCGATGGCGAGCTGCGTGCGCTCGCCGGCCTCGGCGTGCATCTGCTCCAGGGGTTTCTGCTCGCGCGCCCCGGGCCAGGCTGGCCGCTCGCCGGCACCCGCCCAGCCGCGCTGGCGCCCGAAGGGGTGCGCACGCGGCGCGCCGCCTGAGCTCGCGCCGGCCGCCCGCGTTCAGTACTGATCGGCCGGCTGGCCCTGCCGGACGCCGATGCCGTAGACGGCGGCGATGCCGAGCAGGGCGCCGGGAATGGCGTAGCACACGACCGCGATGTCGGTGGCGCGCTGACCGGGGATGCGCAGCGTCCCCGTCTTCACGCCATAGATGAGCAGGCCGAAGATGACGGCTCCGAACAGCGACCCGACGAACGCCCCGACGATGCCGCCCCAGAAGCGGTCAGGCAGGAAGATCGTGAAGTGCCAGATCGCCAGGCCCATCATCACCCACGCAAGCATTGCCATCTCAGCGCCTCCCGTGCCGTCGGTTGCGCCGTGACTTACCGCCCGGCCGTGGCGTCGTCGACTTCATCACGACGTCCTCCGGGAGCGCGTCGGCGGCGGGGTCGAGCTCCGGCGCCGGCGGGGCCGCTTCCTGCTCGCTCGCTGGCGGCGCCGGTGCGCGGACTCGGTCGCAGCGGCGCTCGCGGTGCGCCGTGCCCGTGCGCGGGCGCCCGGAGAGGGCTCCTCGGTGGCCGACGGACTCGACGCCATCGACGTCGAGGTCGCGCACGAGATCGGCGAACTCGGCCTTGGAGATCTGCTCGCCCGGCGTCTCGGGCGCGATGATCGACCCCCGACGGTTGCGCCGGCGCTTGGGCTCGGGCTCGACCGTCTCGGCGATGGCCCCCTCGGCGTAGGCGGGGACGGCGCCGAGCTCGCGGGTGATGCGCTGGCGGCGGTTGCGGTAGATCGGCTCGCGCTCCTTCCAGTGGGTGAGCACGGGCGAGGCGATGAAGATCGACGAGTACGCACCGGAGGCGACGCCGACCATCAGTGCGAAGGCGAAGTCCTTCAGCGTCGACCCGCCGAAGACGAGCAGCGCGATGATCGGCAGCAGCGTGCACAGGCTGGTGGCCAGCGAACGGGTGATCACCTCGGCCATCGAGCGGTTGACGATCTGCGAGAACGCGGCGCGCGGCATGCGTGGCACGTTCTCGCGCACGCGGTCGAAGACGATGATGGTGTCGTAGAGGGAGTAACCGAGGATGGTGAGGAGGGCCGCCACCGTGTCGGCCGTCACCTGCCTCCCGGTGAGCGCGTACACGCCGGACGTGATGAGCAGGTCGTGCATCAGCGCGATGAGCACCGGCACGGCGTACTTCCACTCGAAGCGCAGCGCGATGTAGGCCGAGATGACGATGAGCGAGGCGATGATCGCGATGATCGCCGCGTCGGCGATCGTTCTCCCGAATGAGGCGCCGATCGAGACGTTGTTGAACGTGCCCGGCTTGATGCCGAAGCGCGCGTTGAGCTCGTTCTGCACCTTGGTCACCTTGTCCGGCGTGAGCTTCTGGGTGGCCACCTGGTAGGCGTTGTTGCCGAGGTGCGAGTACTTCTGCACATTGGCCGTCGAGTAGCCGGCGGCGCTGATGGCGCTCGCCACCTGCGCCTGCGTGGCCGGCTTGATGAGCGCGGCCTGGATCTCGGTGCCGCCCTTGAAGTCGATGCCGAAGTTGATGCCCCGGCCGCCGATGGCGAGCGCCCCGATGAGCAGGATCGTGCCCGACAGCGAGAAGAACCACTTCGACGCGCCCATGAAGTCGAACGTCCAGCGATGGCGCTGGGGCCCGGCACCGAGGAGCGCCGGCTTTGAGATGAAGCGCGAGCGCGACATCGCCCCGAGGGCGGCCTGCGTGGCCAGAACGGCGGTGAACAGCGACACGATCGTGCCGATCCCGAGCGTCAGCGCGAAGCCCTTCACGTCGGCGCTCGAGAGCACGAACAGGATGAAGGCGACCATGATCGTCACGACGTTCGCGTCGACGATCGCCGCGAAGCCGCGCTTGTAACCGGTCGCGATGCCCGCGGCGATCGATCTGCCCCCGCGTATCTCTTCCTTGACGCGCTCGAAGATGACGATGTTCGCGTCCGCGGCGACGCCGATCGTCAGGATGAGGCCGGCGATGCCGGCCAACGTCAGCGTGATGGGGATGAGCTTGATGAGCGCGAAGAAGTACGCGCCGTAGACGATCAGGCCGCCGATCGCGATCAGGCCGAGGACGCGGTAGAAGACGAGCAGGAAGAGACACACGGCGAGGAAGCCGATGAGGCCGGCAAGCAACCCCTGGTTGAGTGCCTGCTTGCCGAGCGTCGCCGACACCTGCGAGAGCGAGATGAGCGACAGGCGGATCGGCAGCGCGCCGGACTGCAGCTCGTTGGCGAGGTTCTGCGCCGAGTCGAGCGTGAAGCCGCCGCTGATCTCCGAGCCATTCGTGGCGTCGATCCCGCTCGGGTACTGGGTGTAGTCGATCGACGGCACCGAGATGAGCTGGTTGTCGAGCACGATCGCGAAGTGCTGCTCGGCCTCGGTCTTGGGAACGCCCGGCACCTGCGCGGACTGGCCGCGCTGGGCGATCGCCTTGGTGATCGCCTCGAACACGGTCGTGCCATGCCCGTCGAAGCCGAAGGTGACGTCGGGCTGGCCGGAGTTCGGGTCGGTGCTCTGGGCGGGGTTGGTGATGTCGTTGCCGGTGAGCGCCGGGTTGTCGTTGAGCACGTAGTAGGACGCCGGGTTGGCGACGGTCACGTCGCCGGCCGAGTTGGTCGTCGGGGTGGCCTCGACGACGACGGTGCCCGGATTGATGTGAACGACGCTCGTCTTGTCCTTCGCGTGCTTCGGTCCGAGGGCCGCGAGCGCCGTCGTCGGGCTCTGCAGCCCGGACTCCTGGTCGGCCGGCCCGTCGAGCACCTGCTGGGTCGTGTCGTTGACCAGGTACCACGCGCCGTAGAGGCAGCCGCTCGACGCGTTCTTGGCCGGCGTGCAGCCCTTCGTGTAGGTCGTGGCGTTCGGGTAGAGGATCGCCGGGCGCGCCGCCGCGCGCTGCACCGCCTGGAACTGGGTGATGCCGGTGCCCGACCCACCAGGATCGGTGCCGTCACCGGTGCTCGCCGGGGCGTTCGGCCCCGCGGGCTGGCCGTTCGCACCGATGACATTCGTCTCCCAGTCGTAGAAGTACAACTGCGCGGTCTTGCCGACCTGGTCCTTCGCGCGCTGCTCGTTCGTCACGTTGGGCAGCGAGACCTCGATGTCGGAGGAGCCGTACTGCTCGATGATCGGCTCCGCCACACCGAGCTGGTTGACGCGCTTCTGCATGATCGAGATCGCCCGCTCGAGCGAGGTCGAGTTGACCTGCGACTGTGCCGTCGCCTTGCCCTGGTAGACGAGCTCGACACCGCCCTTGAGGTCGAGGCCGAGGAACGTCGGCTGCGTCGCGATGACGAGGCCCGACGCGGCCAGCAGGCCGACGACGAGCAGCAGGACGAGCGTGTTGCGGCGTCGATCGTTCATGACGGACGGGTCCGCGCGGTGCTCATCTGATCAGTTGTCGGCCGCGGGCCGGCCAGCCTGAAGGCTTCCCTCACGTTGCTCATTCTGTCGCGTCTGTCACTTCTCCGGGGTAAGCACGAGCAGCAGACCCCCGTCGTCGTCGTACGCCGGGAATATGTCCGCCTTGGCTCGAGCCGGGACGTCGCGTTCGCCGGCCACCTCGACGGAGACCCCCAGCGCCCGCACCCCCCATTCCAGCACGGTTTGTACCGGATCGTCGCCGTTGTCGAAGGTCAGCCCGAGCACCGACTCGACCCGCTGCCCGATCACGTCCTCCTCTTCGAGCCCCGTGAACGCGAACGAGTTGCGCCCGCAGCCGATGACGCGACCCTCCTTGTCGCACACGAAGAACGCGGCGTCAGGCGCCGCGTAGTAGTCGTCGAGCAGCTCGAACAGGAACGCGAAGCCGCATTTCGTGCAGCCCTTCGGCTGCCGCGTGAAGCCGAGCGTGCGGTCGGTCTCGCTCGTGCGGTGGCCGCAGTTGGGGCAGATGAAGGGGTGCGCCATGGCAAGACAGAGTAGGGAAGCGCCTCAAGGCGCGATCAAAAGAGCGCCGGACCGCGCTCGGCTGCGGCGCGGGCCGGCAGCCCGAGGTGCGCGAACGCCGCTCTTGTGGCGACGCGGCCTCGCGGGGTCCGTGCGATGAGCCCCTCCTGCAGCAGGTAGGGCTCGTAGACGTCCTCGATCGTGTCCTGCTCTTCGCCCACGGCCACCGCGAGCGTCGACAGCCCGACCGGACCGCCCTCGAACTTCACGCAGATCGCGCGCAGGATCTCGCGGTCGAGACGATCGAGCCCGCGCTCGTCGACCTCGAGGAGCGCGAGCGCCCCGTCGGCCGCCTCGGCGGTCACGACCCCGGCCATCCGCACCTCCGCGTAGTCGCGCACGCGCTTCAGCAGTCGGTTGGCGACCCGGGGCGTGCCCCGACTGCGGGCGGCGATCCGCTCGGCCCCGCCGGTCTCGACGCGGATGTCGAGGATCCCGGACGACCGCGAGACGATGCGCGACAACTCCTCCTGCGCGTAAGCCTCCAGCCGGGCCTGGATCCCGAAGCGGTCGCGCAGCGGCGTGGTCAGCAGGCCGGCTCGCGTCGTGGCGCCGATGAGCGTGAACGGCGGCAGGTCGAGCGTCACCACCCGCGCCCCGGCGCCCTGACCGACGGTGATCGGCAGCTGGTGGTCCTCCATCGCCGGGTAGAAGGTCTCCTCGAGCGCCCGGGGCAGCCGATGAATCTCGTCGACGAAGAACACGCTGCGCGGCTCGAGCGCGGTGAGGAACGCGGCGATGTCGCCCTTGCGCTCGAGCGCCGGCCCGGCCGTGGCCACGAAGCCGACCCCGAGCTCGCTGGCCACGATCTGGGCGAGCGAGGTCTTGCCGAGGCCCGGGGGCCCGGCGAGCAGGACGTGATCGAGCGCGTCCCCGCGTGCCGCCGCCGCCTCGATTGCCACCGCGAGCTGCTCCTTGAGCTGCTCCTGGCCGACGAAGTCCTCCAGGCGCCGGGGGCGCAGCGAGCGGTCGAGCTCGTCCTCGGCGGTGAGGAAGGGCGTCTGGATGCGACCCGTCTGTGCCGTTTCGCTCACGCTGCCGCCCGCGCTCATCTCGCCCGCGCCGTGCGCAGGGCGTCGGCGATGAGCTCCTCGGCGCTGGCACCACTGGCGTCGGCCAGCAGCTCCTGCGCCTCGGCCGGCGTGTATCCGAGCTCGAGCAGACCGTCGCGCGCGAGCAGCCGGGGATCATCGCCGCGCAGGGCCGCGGGGGCGCTCGGCAGCGCGTCGACGTCCACGCCAACCTTCTCGCGGAGCTCGAGCACGATGCGCTCGGCCGTTCGCTTGCCGACGCCCTGCGCGGTCTGGAAGCGCGCCGCGTCACCGGCGGCGATCGCACCGATCAGCTCGCGCGGCGCGCCCGCCGAGAGGATCGCGAGGGCAACCTTCGGCCCAACCGCCTGCACCGAGAGCAGCATCAGGAAGAGGTCGCGCTCCTGCTCGGTGGCGAACCCGTACAGGGTGAGCGCGTCGTCGCGGACGACGAGATGGGCGTGCAGGCTGACTTCCGCGCCGGCCGCCGGGACGTGGCGCAGCGTCTCGCCCGACACCGACAGCCGGTAGCCGACGCCGCCACAGAGCACGACGACGTGGTCCGGGCGGCGGACCGCCACCTCACCGCGAACGAGGGAGATCATGCCCGTGCCTCCGTCCAGGAGGCACCTCTGAGACGACTGCTCGCCCTCCGGGCTCGCTTGACCGCGGCTGCGCCGCTCATGCCCGTGCCTCCATCCTGGAGACTCGGCCGATCATCCGCCCGCCCCGGCGGTCGCGAGCGCGCGCGAGAGCGGCGCCGCGTTGGCGTGGCAGATCGCCACGGCCAGGGCATCGGACGCATGGTCGGGGGTCGGCAGCTCGGCGAGTCCGAGCAGAGCCTGAACCATGCGCGCGACCTGGTCCTTCGGCGCCCGGCCCTGCCCGCATACGGCGGACTTCACCTGCTGCGGCGTGTAGGACGAGCACGACACGCCGCGCAGCGCCGCGGCGAGCATCACCACGCCACGGGCCTGCCCGACGGCGAACGCGCTGTGCGCGTTCTGCCCGAAGTAGAGGTCCTCGAGCGCGAACGCGTCGACATCGTGCTCGGTGGCGAGATCGACCACGCGACGGTGGATGAGCTCGAGGCGCCGCTCGGGGCTCAGCTCCGGCCGTGTCGCGATCACGCCACCGTCGAGCGCGGCCAGGCGGCCGCTGCGGCGCATCACCACGCCGTAGCCCGTATTTGCCGTGCCGGGGTCGATGCCGAGGACGATCACGCGTTCAGATTCTCCGCGGCCGCCCGGACGCCTGCCCGCCTCGCCCGGTGCCGTACCCTGGCGGGCGATGCCGGAACCCGCGCTCACCGACGACCCGCACGAGCTCGATCTCGAGGCGGCCGGGCTGCTCGATGGTCTCGAGGGCGAGGCGCGAGCGCAGCGCCTGGCACTCCTGCGCTACCTCGGCGAGCAGGGCGTCTCCCGCGAGGAGCTGCTGCGCCACCACCAGGACGGCACGCTCACCTACGTCCTCGTCGAGCGGACCGTGGGCGGTGCGCCGCAGTACATGCACGCGGAGCTGCTCGAGCGCGCGAACATCAGCGCCGAGCTGTTCGCGGCGCTGCGCCAGGCGATCGGCCTGCCGCTGCCCGAGAGCCACGAGCGCGCCTTCGTCGAGGCCGACGTCGATGCGGCGCGTATCGCCGGCGAGTTCGCGCGCGCCGGCATACCCGAGGAGGACATCCTCGACGCGGCGCGAGTCCTCGGACGCGGGCTCGCGCAGGCCGCGGACCTGATGCGCGAGACGGCGCTGCGCCGGGTGCTCGAGCCGGGTCTGTCCGAGCGCGAGCTCGCCGAGCGGCTCGGCCTGGCCGTCGCCGCGCTCGGGCCGTTGCTGCCGCCACTCGTCGCCAACATGTTCACGCTGCACCTGCGCCACATCGCGCAGCTCGAGGCGATCGACGCCGCCGAGCGCCTCGGCGGGGAGCTCCCGGGCGCCCGCGACGTCGTCGTCGCGTTCGCCGACCTCGTCGGCTTCACGCGCGTCGGCGAGGAGGTCCTGCCCGAGGAGCTCGGTCGGCTCGCCGCGCGCCTGGACGCGATGGCCACGAGCGCGGTGGAGCCGCCCGTCACGCTCGTCAAGGCGATCGGCGATGCCGTGCTGCTCGTCTCGCCCGAGCCGGCGCCGCTGCTGCGGTCCGCGCTGGCCCTCGTCGCCGCCGCCGACGACGAGGGCCAGCGGTTCCCCCAGCTGCGCGTCGGCGTCGCCTCCGGCCCCGCCCTGCGCCGCGCCGGCGACTGGTACGGGCGCTCGGTCAACCTGGCCAGCCGCGTGACGAACGTGGCCCGGCCGGGGAGCGTGCTCGCCACGCGCGAGGTGCGCGACGCGGCCCGCGAGGAATTCCACTGGTCCTTCGCGGGCGACCGTCGCCTGAAGGGCGTGAGCGGCGCCGTGCCGCTCTACCGCGCCCGGCCGCCGGACTACTCGCCGGCTGGTCGGTAACGCACGTCGCCCATCGCCCTCGCCCCATTCGGCCCAACCGGAACCGTCGACGTCCAGGTCACAACCGCCAACGGCACCAGCGCCGCGACGACCGCCAACCATTTCACCTACAGACGCCGCTAGCCGGCGACGCGCTCGAGCACGTCGGCGGAGACGTCGAAGTTGGCGTGCACCTCGTTGACGTCGTCGTTCTCGTCGAGCGCATCGATGAGGCGGAAGAGCTTCGCGGCGCCGTCCTCCTCCAGCGGCACCGTCGTCTTCGGGCGCTGCGTCACCTCCGCGCTCTCCAGCTCGACCCCAGCGCCGGTAAGCGCCTCGCGCACCGCGGTCAGATCGCCCGGCTCGGTGAGCACCTCGTACATGTCGTCCTCGGCGACGATGTCCTGCGCGCCGGCCTCGATCGCCACGAGCAGGTCGTCCTCGGAATAGCGGGTGGCGTCGACGAGGATCACCCCGGTCTTGTCGAACAGGTAGGCGACGGACCCGGGTTCGCCAAGGTTGCCGCCGAACTTGGAGAAGAGGTGGCGCACGTCGGCGCCGGTGCGGTTGCGGTTATCGGTCATCGCCTCGACGAGGACGGCAACGCCGCCCGGCCCGTAGCCCTCGTAGACGACCGTCTCGATGTTGTCGGCGTCGCCGCCGGTCCCGGCACCCTTCGCGATCGCGCGCTCGATGTTGTCCTTCGGCATCGAGGCGTCCTTGGCCTTCTGGATCGCGGTGGCCAGCGAGGCGTTCGCCTCGGGATCGCCGCCGCCCTCCTTAGCCGCGACGGTGATCGCCCGCGCGAGCTTGGTGAACTGCTGACCGCGGCGCGCGTCGACGACCGCCTTCTTGTGCTTGATGCTTGCCCACTTGGAGTGACCTGACATGCCCTACAGATTAGGACCTCGCCGCTCGCGACCTGCGCTCACCGTACGCTCAGCGACGGCATGACCACCTCGCGTGCGCAGACGCTCGTCGACCGCTTGCCGAGCCGCCTCGGCCGCCTCATCGCCCCACTGCTCACGCCGGAGTCGATGCCCGGCGCTCGGCTCGGCAGCTGGGTTCAGCTCAGCCTCACCGTCACCCTGGTCGTCGCGAACATCGTGGGCGCGCTCGTCGTGGCGCTGCTGACGGTCGTCATCCCGGAGCCGAGCGCCGCCTTCACCGGCCACGTCGTACGGGCGAACGCCGTCGCCGCCGCGCTGTACATCGTCGTCGCGGTGCCGATCGGGTACGTCTGGGGCTTCCGGCACTTCCAGGGACTCGACGATTGGCTCGCCTCGGGTGCGCCGCCCAGTGCGCACGAGCAACGCGTCGTGTTGCGCGGCCCGCTGCACCTGCTGAAGGTCCAGGCCGTGCTGTGGCTGGGCGCGGTCGTTCCCTTGACGGTCATCAACGCAACGTTCTCGGGCGCGCTCGCGCGCAACGTCGCGCTGACCGTCGCCCTCGGCGGAACGACGACGTGCGCCGTCACCTACCTGCTGAGCGAGCGCGTGCTGCGCCCGATCACCATGCGCGCGTTGGCCGACGGGCTGCCCGGGCGCGAGTCGCTGCCCGGCGTTGCCGCCCGCGCACTGCTCGCGTGGGCCCTGGGCACGGGCGTCGCGGTTGTCGGCCTCGCGCTCGTCGCCGCCTTCGTGCTCGCCGGGGCGAGCACGAACGTCACCCAGCTGGCGGAGACGATCCTTGCGTTGGCGCTGACCGCGCTCCTCGCGGGGGGCCTCGTGACCCTCCTGGCCGCGCGGGCGACCGCCGACCCGATCCACTCGGTGGCCGACGCGCTCTCACAGGTGCAGGCCGGCCACTTCGACGTGCGAGTGCCGGTGTACGACGGGACCGAGGTCGGCCTGCTCCAGTCCGGCTTCAACCGGATGTCGGCCGGCCTGGCCGAGCGCGAGCGCATCCGCGAGCTCTTCGGCCGCCAGGTCGGCGAGGACGTCGCGCGCGCGGCGCTCGAGGGCGACATCGAGCTTGGCGGCGAGGAGCGCGACGTGGCCATCCTGTTCGTCGACCTGATCGGCTCGACCGCGCTCGCCGCCGACCGGCCGCCGCAGGAGGTCGTCACCGTGATCAACCGCTTCTTCGCCGTCGTCGTCCAGGCCGTCGACGGCCAGGGCGGCTGGATCAACAAGTTCGAGGGCGACGGCGCGCTCGCCATCTTCGGGGCGCCGATCGCCCTGACCGACGCCTACGGCCGCGCGCTCGCGGCGGCGCGCACGGCCGCGTCCGAGCTCGCCCGCCAGCTGCCCGAGCACCCGGCCGCGGTCGGCGTGTCGGCCGGACTCGCCGTCGCCGGGCACATCGGCGAGACGCAGCGCTACGAGTACACCGTGATCGGGGACCCGGTCAACGAGGCGGCGCGCCTCACCGAGCTGGCGAAGACCGAGCCGGGCCGCGTGCTGGCGAGCGCGGTCGTCGTGCGCGGCGCCGCCGACGCCGAGGCGCAGCGCTGGGAGCTCGGCGACGCCGTCACCCTGCGGGGCCGCAGCGAGCCCACCCGCCTCGCGCGCCCGCGCGAATCCGCTGCGAGTCATTAGGATGACGCGCCCGGCGTGTCCGTCAATCCCGACATCTTCAAGGCCTACGACATCCGCGGCCTGTACGGCACGGACATCGACGGCGACGTCGCCGAGCAGGTTGGCCGCGCGTTTGTGCGCGTGCTCGCGTCGCTCGAGGACAAGGAATCGCGAAGCCTTCGTCTCGGGATCGGCCGCGACATGCGCCTTACGGCGCCCGAGCTCGCGACCCGCTACCGCCAGGGCATGATCGCCGAGGGCGCGCGGGTCATCGATGCCGGGCAGGTCGGCACCGAGATGCTCTATTACCTCGTCGGCTCGCGCGAGCTCGACGGGGGGCTCATGTGCACCGCGTCGCACAACCCGAAGGCGTACACCGGGGCCAAGCTCGTACGCGATGGCGCGATCGCGCTCTCGGGCGACTCGGGCATCGGCGAGATCCGCGACCTCGTGCTGGCCGGGCTCGGCGAGGCGCCGGGCGGAGGCGCCGTCGAGGAGGTCGAGCTCTACGACGAGTTCAGGCAGGCGGCGCTGCGCTTCATCGACCCCGAGGAGGTGCGCCCGCTGAAGGTCGTCGTCGACGGCGGCAGTGGCATGGCCGGCCCGATGGTCGGACCGATCCTCGAACGCCTGGGCCTCGACCTCGTCACCACCTACTGGACGCCGGACGGGAACTTCCCCGGTCACGAGCCCAACCCGCTGCTCGAGGAGAACCGGCGCTTCATCGTCGATCGGGTCCGCTCCTCGGGCGCCGACCTCGGCATCGCCTGGGACGGCGACGCCGACCGCTGCTTCTTCTTCGACGACACGGGTGCGTTCGTCGACGGCGACTTCCTCACCGCGCTGCTCGCCCAGACGCTGCTGCGCACCCATCCGGGGGCCGCGATCCTCTACGACGTGCGGGCCAGTCGCGCGGTCCCCGACACCGTCGAGCGGTGCGGTGGCGTCGCGTACATCAATCGCGTCGGTCACGCCTTCTTCAAGACCCGCATGCGAGCCGAGGGCTCGCTGTTCGGCGGCGAGGTCTCCGGGCACTACTACTTCCACGACTTCTACAACGCGGACTCGGGCACGATCCCGGCGCTGCTCATCCTCGAGCTGCTCGGCCGCACCGGCTCGACGCTGTCACAGCTGCTGGAGCCGCTGCGCTCCCGCTACTTCATCTCGGGCGAGATCAACTCGACGGTGGACGACGCGGCGGCGAAGATGGCGCTCATCGAGGAGCGCTACGCCGATGCGCGCATCTCGCACATCGACGGCGTCTCGATCGACTACGACGAATGGCACTTCAACGTGCGCTCGTCGAACACCGAGCCGCTGCTGCGCCTGTGCCTGGAGTCGCTCGTCTCGCGGGAGGACATGGAGCGCCGCCGCGACGAGGTCCTGGCCCTCATCCGCTCGTGAGCGAGGACGAGGCCCGCGAGCGCAGCGAGGCGGCGCTCGCACGCGTCGCCGAGACCGGCATCCACCGGCTGGCGATCCCGACACCGTTCCAGGTCGGGCGCGTCAACGCCTACCTCATCGAGGACGATCCGCTGACGCTCGTCGACTCCGGTCCCAACTCGGGCAAGGCGCTCGACGAGCTCGAGCAGGCGCTGGCCGCTCACGGCTACGCGATCGAGGATCTCGAGCTGCTCGTCATCACCCACCAGCACATCGACCACTTCGGCCTCGCCGGGATCCTGGCCCGGCGCTCGGGCGCCGAGGTGGCCGCGCTCGCATCTGCTCGCGCCGCTGCTCGAGCGCTACGGCGAGCAGGCCGAGCTCGACGACCGCTTCGCCGAGCGGATGATGCTCCGCCACGGCATTCCGGCCGACATGACGACGGCGCTGCGCTCGGTATCGGCGAGCTTTCGCGGCTGGGGTGGGAAGGTCCAGGTCACGCGCCCGCTGGGCGACGGCGAGGAGCTCGTCCTGCGCGACCGCACGCTGCGGATCCTGCACCGGCCCGGTCACAGCCCCTCGGATACCGTCTTCCACGACGAGGCCCGCTCGCTGCTCATCGCCGGCGACCATCTCATCGCGCACATCTCCTCGAATCCGTTGCTCGCCCGGCCGCTCGACGCCGCTGGGGCCGCCGACCTCGAGCGCCCGCAGGCCCTCGTGACCTACCTGGCCTCGCTGGAACGCACGCGGGCGATGGCCCTCGACATCGTGCTGTCCGGCCACGGCGCCGCGATCACCGACCACGTGGCGCTCATCGACGAGCGCTTCCGAGCGCACCGCCGCCGCGCCGAGAAGATCTACGGGCTCGTCGCCGAGCAGCGCCGCAGCGCGCACGAGATCGCACTCGAGCTGTGGGGAAACATCGCGGTCACACAGGCGTACCTGACGCTGTCGGAGGTCCTCGGGCACATCGACCTGCTCCTCAACGACGGGCGCGTGCGCGAGGTCGAGGGCCCCGACGACACCGTTCGCTTCGCCGCCACCGCATGACCAGGAGCCCGGGCCGCCCGCTCAGCCGCGGTCGAGCTCGCCGATGTGGGCGATGTTCGCCCGGTCCTCCGGATCGGCGCTCGGCGTGCCCGCGAACCACGCGTCGAGGATCTCGCCGAGCTGCGCCTCCGAGGTGGCGCGCAGGCTGATCGCCAGCACGTTCGCGTCGTTGTAACGGCGGGCGCCGTCGGCGGTGACGGCGTCGCCGCAGAGCGCGGCGCGCACGCCGACGACCTTGTTCGCGGCGATCGACGCGCCCGTGCCCGTCCAGCAGCACACGACCGCCTGGTCGGCCCGCCCGTCGGCGACGTCGCGGGCCGCGCGCTCGCTCGCCCACGCCCAATCCGGGCGCTCGCCGCCGGCGAGGGCGCCGTGGGCGATCGTGTCGTGACCGCGCTCGCGCATCTGCTGCTCGAGGACTCGCGCCACGCCCACGACCTCGTCGCTGCAGACGGCGATCCGCATCGGCGCGAGTATGCCAAAGGGTGCCGCCGGTGCCGCGTTTACCCTCCTGCGGTCATGGCCGCACCACCTCGTTCAGCGAGGGCGCCCGCCGCGGGCATCAGCCCGGCCGGTCTCCGCGCCGGCGACCCCGCCACGTGTGAGGCGCTCTGCGAGCGGCGCGGCGCCGCGGTCATCGCCTACTGCGAGCACGTGGCCGCGCCCGGCGCGGCGGTCGCGGCCGCCGCCGAGGGGTTCGCCCGCTTCCGCGCCACCGTGATCGTCACTCCGGAGGGCGCGGACGTCGATCCCGACCTGCTGCTGCTGTCGGCAACTCGTCACGCCGCGGCCGAGCGCGCCCCCCGGCCCGCGCTCGCGCGTATCGCCACGCAGCTCGGCGGCGGACACCGCAAACCGCAGGCCTGCGCGCTCGTGCCCGAGCTGCTCGCCGCGCGCTCGGAGGGCCAGCTGTCCGACGCGGACCGCCTGCGGCTCGACCGCCACGTGCGCGGCTGCCGCTCCTGCGAGGACGCGCAACGCCGGTTCGGCGCGGCCGAGGCCGCATATCGCAACCCGCCCGACGCCCCGCCGGACGCTGTGGCGACCACGGCGATCGTGAGCGCGTTGACGGCGCAGCCGAGCCCGGCCGGGGCGGACCCGGACGAGGCCGAGCCCGCTCAGGGCGCCGCGAACGAGCCGCCGGGACTCGATCCCGGGCCGGACTGGCCGACCGAGCCGCCGTTCGTGACCGCTGAGCGCGCCGCGGAGCCGGAGCCTCGGCGTGTCGACGAGGTCGCGGCGGACGAGGCACCGCCGCGCCGTACGGCGATCATCATCGATGACACGCTCGGCGAGGACATCGCCGACCTCCAGTCGACCCTCGACGAGCCGGGGCACGACGATTCTCTCGCTGACGCCGTGCCGCCCCCGCTCGCCGACGCCGTGCCGCGCGGCCGCCCGGCGCTTCCGCCGCCGCCGCTGCCGGGCCGCGGCCGCGCCGCCGGCCGTCGCGGCTCGGACCGGTCCGCCGGCGAGATCCGCCCGCTCTCGACGTCCGCGCGGCGCCGACCACTATGGGCGCTTGCCCTCCCCGCCCTCGTCGTCAGCGCGGCGATCCTCGCCGCGCTGGCGATCGCCGGCGTGCTGCACAGCGGCGGCGGACACGCGGCCGCCAAGGGCGCCTCGTCCGTGCCCGCCGCGGGGGCGCAGGCCGGGGCGGCGGCCGCGACGGCCACGCCCGCGGACCGGGCGCGTCACCTCCGACGCCACCACCATCACCACGCCAGCGCCACCACGGCCGGTGCGAGCGCAACCGCCCCCGGCAGCGCCACCGCCTCCGGGACCGCGCGGGCGCCGAGCGGATCCTCGCCGCCCGCTGCGGGCGGAGCTCCCAGCGGCTCCTCGGCGCCGGCCAGCCCGACCGGCTCAGCGGGCGCCCCGCGCGTCACCGCGGGCGGCGGCGCCCCGGCCGCGGGCAGCCCGCCCGCCGCGAGCAGTCCGGCGGGGACCTCGATCCAGAGCGACGGGTCCTCGACGGCTGCCGCCCCGGCAGGCGGCGGCGCGCCCGCGGCGAGCAACACGTCGAGCTACCAGGCGAGCGGCGGCTGACGGCCAGCCGCTGGGCCAGCGACCTCGCCTTCTACGCGAGGTCGCTGTCGCGCTGCCGCTGACGCGCGGCGCGGACGCTGTCGAGGAAGCGCTCGTGCAGGCGCACATCCCCGCTCAGCTCGGGATGGAAGGCGACTCCAAGCACGTCGCCCTGGCGAGCGGCGACGGGGTGCCCATCGACCGCGGCGAGGAGCTCGACCTGCGGCCCGTGCTCGCGGATCCACGGCGCCCGGATGAACACGGCGCGCAGCGGCGCCCGACCGAGACCCGCCACCTCGAGATCGGCCTCGAAGGAGTGGACCTGGCGCCCGAAGGCGTTGCGATCGCAGCGGATGTCCATGAGTCCGAGGTGATCGCGGTCGAGCATGATCAGGCCCGCGCACGTGCCGAGGATCGGCACCGTGCGTGCGAGCTCGCGCAGCGGCTCGCCGAGGCCCTCGCGCTCGATTCCGAGCGTCATCGTCGTCGACTCTCCCCCCGGCATGACGAGTCCGTCGAGCCCATCGAGGTCTGCGGGCACGCGGACCTCCCGCGTGCGGGCACCGAGCTCGCCGAGCACGCGACCGTGGGCCGCGAAGCCACCCTGTAGCGCGAGCACGCCGACGAGCGGCGCGTCGTCGACAGCCGCGGCGCCCAACTACCAGCCGCGCTGCGCGAGGAGCTGCTCGCCCTCGAGCTTCGAGCTCTCGAGGCTCTCCATCGCGGTGCCGAGCCCCCGCGACGCGGCGGCGACGCGCTCGGAGTCCTGCCAGTGCGTAGTGGCCTCGACGATCGCGCGGGCGCGGCTCGGCGGGTCCTCGGACTTGAAGATGCCCGAGCCGACGAACACGCCCTCGGCACCGAGCGCCATCATGAGCGCGGCGTCGGCCGGTGTGGCGATGCCCCCGGCGCAGAAGAGGACGACCGGCAGACGTCCGGCGTGGGCCACGCCGCGCACGAAGTCGAGCGGTGCGCCGTGCTCCTTCGCCGCCGTGGGCAGCTCCGCCTCGTCGAGGCTGCCGAGGCGCCGGATCTCGCCGGTGATGGCGCGCATGTGACGGACGGCCTCGACGATGTCGCCGGTCCCGGCCTCGCCCTTGGAGCGGATCATCGCCGCTCCTTCGGCGATGCGGCGCAGCGCCTCCCCGAGATTCGTGGCACCGCAGACGAACGGCACCTTGAAGGGCCACTTGTCGATGTGGTTGCGCTCGTCGGCCGGGGTCAGCACCTCCGACTCGTCGACATAGTCGACGTCGAGCGCCTCGAGCACGCGCGCCTCCATGAAATGGCCGATGCGCGCCTTGGCCATGACCGGGATAGTGACCGCCTCCTGGATGCCCTTGATCATCTCGGGATCGGACATGCGGGCCACGCCGCCGTCTCGGCGGATGTCGGCGGGAACGCGCTCGAGAGCCATCACCGCACAGGCGCCCGCGTCCTCGGCCACCTTGGCCTGATCGGGGGTGACGACGTCCATGATGACGCCGCCCTTGAGCATCTCGGCGAGGCCCGCCTTGACCCGGAAGGTCGATTCGTCGCGCATCGGCTCAGTGTATCCGCCGGGGCCGCCTCGCTCCCCGGGGCGCGGCGGGCGCTACTTGAGCCGGAACGCCTTGATCCGGTCGTCGTACTGGGCGCTGTCGCGCGAGTAGACGGCGTAGGCAAGCGCCTGGATGAGGCTCAACAGCGCCGTGTGCGAGCGCACGTAGGCCGGGCCGTTGGAGGAGTAGTACAGCTTCAGCTGGGCGAGCTTGGCGACCTCGGACAGCGTCGCATCGGTGATCGCCGCCGTCTTCGCCTTACGATGGCGGGCGAGCTTCATCGCGCGCACGACGAGCGGATGCGGACGCCCGGCCGACAGCCCGACGACGAGCGTCGTCGAGTCGATGCGGCCCAGCCGGCTGAGCGCCTCCTGCGATGGGCTGGCCACGACGTCGACGCGCAGGTCGAGCAGCATGAGCAGGTGGCGCAGGTAGCTGGCGAAGAACGCCATCTGATCGGTCCCGGCAACGAGCACCTTCTCCGAGCTGACGATCGCGTCGACGAGCGCGTCGACGGTCACTCGCGAGACCTTGCGCGCGGTGTCCTCGACATTGAGATGATCGGCGGCCAGCGAGGCCTCGAACTCGTTCTGGTCCAGCGAGAACAGCGGCGTCGACGCTCCAGCCGCGTTGTCCGTCGGCTGCGCGTGGATGCGCCGGTACTCCTCGCGCGCCGCCGCCTGCAGCTCGGGGAAGCCCTCGAAGCCGAGCGCTTGGGAGAAGCGAACGACCGTCGAGCTCGACGTGTTCGCGCGGCGCGCGAGCTCCTCGGCGGTCTGGAACGCCGCCTCGTCGAGGTGGTCGACGATGTACTGCGCGACGTCCTTCTGCGATCGCGAGCAGTCGTCGAAGCGCGCCATGATGTACTTCGACAGGCTCTGGTGCTGAGCGGCGCCCTCGCTCGGCACCTCGGTAGGCGTAGCTGCGCGCTTCATCGTCGGCGGTCTTGTTCGACCGCAGCTCGCGGAGTCCTCCCCCCGGGCGGACTCGGGGGTCGCATAGGCCTCGGCTGAGCGTCGCTCCGCGCCGCTCGCACCGGGTACCCTGTCCCCACGGGTCGTACCTGGCCGTTCTCTTCGCTGTACCCCCCCGACCCGAGGGAAGCGGAAGGGCGTCGCCGACGTCGCGATGGGGGCAGTCGGCTCGACGCAGCAGGGCTGCGCGTGAAATGCGGTCCGGCAACCGTCACGGCTTGTATGGTCTGTCACGAGGGAGAGATTGCCGTTGCCCCGCAACGATCTGGCTGCGTCAGGGATCACCGTCCGCTTCGGGGGCGTAACCGCGCTCGAGGACGTCTCGCTCCACGCCGGCACCGACGAGGTCGTTGGCGTCATCGGTCCCAACGGCGCCGGCAAGACGACCCTGTTCAACGTCATCTGCGGCTTCGTCGCCGCGGACACCGGGTCACTCACCTGGGCCGGCAAGGCACTCGAGGGACACCGCCCCCACCAGCTGGCGCGACTCGGCATCGGCCGCACGCTGCAGAGCGTCGGCCTGTTCGCCGGGCTGACCGCACTCGAGAACGTGATGGCCGGCGCGCACTGCCATCGCCGCTCGGGACTGTTCTCTTCGATGCTCGGCCTGCCGCGTGCCGACCGCGACGAGCGTGCGCTGCGCGAGTCGGCCCGCGGAGCGCTCGCGCAGCTCGGCGTCGCCGCCGTCGCCGACCGCCGCCCCGGCGAGCTTCCGTACCCGGTCCAGAAGCGCGTCGCGCTCGCCCGCGCGCTCGCCGGCCGCCCGCGCATGCTGCTCCTCGACGAGCCGGCGGGCGGACTCGGCGAAGCCGACATGGCCGAGCTCGGCGCCACGATTCGCGAACTGCGCGGCGAGATGGGCGTGCTGCTCGTCGAGCACCACATGGACCTCGTGATGTCGGTGTGTGACCGCGTCGTTGTGCTCGACTTCGGGCGCGTCATCGCGGAGGGGCCGCCCGACGTCGTGCGCGCCGACCCAAGGGTGCTCGAGGCCTATCTCGGCGTCGACACCAAGTCGCGTAACGGCTCCGGCGCGCCTGAACGGCGAGCGCCTCCAGACGACCCGAGCGGAGGCTCGCCGATCCACGATGGCTAGCGCCGCCGCTCTTCACGTCGAGGCCCTCACCGCCGGCTATGGGCCGGTGCGCGCCGTCGACGACGTCTCGCTCACCGTCGCCGCCGGTGGCGTCACCGCCGTGCTCGGAGCGAACGGCGCCGGCAAGACGTCGCTGCTGCGGGCGATCTCCGGCCTGCTACGCCCGCGGGCGGGGCGCGTGCTGCTGCACGGCGAGGATGTCGTCGGCGTCGCCGTTGAGGAGATCGTTCGGCGAGGCATGTCCCACGTCCCCGAGGGCCGCGGCGTGATCGCGGAGCTGACGGTCGAGGAGAACCTCCGACTCGGGGCGCTGTGGCGCGGCGACCGCGAGGAGGCGGCGCGCTCGCTGCAGGACGTCTACGAACGCTTCGCGCCGCTGCGCGAGCGGGCACACATGCCGTCGGCCACGCTGTCGGGCGGGGAACGCCAGATGCTCTCGATCGGGCGTGCGCTGATGAGCCGCCCGAGCGTCCTGCTCCTCGACGAGCCCTCGCTCGGGCTGGCGCCGCGGATCGCCGCCGCGCTCATGACGCTCGTGCGGGACCTCGCTGCGACGACCGGCCTCGCCGTGCTGCTCATCGAGCAGAACGCGCGCAGCGCGCTCGCGATCGCCGATCAGGCCGTCGTGCTGAGCGTCGGGCGCACCGTGGCCAGCGGCGACGCGGCGCGACTGGCCGCCGACGACCGACTCCGTCACGCCTACCTCGGGTTCTAAGCGATGAGCGAGCATCCAGGCCGATGACCCAGTTCGCGAACTTCACCCTCATCGGCATCTCCAACGGCGCGGTGTACGCCGCGGTCGCCCTCGCGCTGGTGCTCATCTGGCGAGCAACCCGGATCGTGAACTTCGCCCAGGGCGGGATGCTGATGTTCACGACGTTCATCGCCTGGGCGGTCATCCAGGGATCCGGCTCCTACTGGCTCGGCTTCGTCGTCGCCCTGGCCAGCGGGTTCGCCCTCGGCGCCCTCGTCGAGATGGTCGTCGTGCGTCGCGCCGCCAGTGGACCACCGATCAACCCGGTCATCGTCACGCTCGGCCTGCTCATCCTGCTCGAGGCGGTGGCCGGGATGATCTGGGGCGGGAACCTGCGCTCCTTCCCGCCCGCGTTCTCGATCCGCGGCTTCCAGCTCGGCGGCACGCGCTACGCGTTCGGGCCCGAGGACGTGTTCATCGTCGCCGCAGTGCTCGGCGTCGCCGGCGCGTTGTTCGCCGTCTTCCGCTTCACCGCCCTCGGCCTGCGCATGCGGGCGAGCGCGTTCGCGCCCGAGATCGCGAGACTACTCGGGGTGCGGGTCGGGCGGCTGCTCACCCTCGGCTGGGCGCTCGCCGCGGTCGTGGGCTCGCTCGGCGGCCTGCTCGTCGCACCATCGGTGTTCGTCGGGCCGAACCAGTTCGACACCATCCTCATCTTCGGGTTCGTCGCCGCCGTCATCGGCGGCCTCGACAGTCCCCTGGGGGCGGTCATCGGCGGGATCGGCCTCGGGCTCATCCTCAGCTACGTCTCGGGCTACGACAGCTCATCGAGCGTGACGCTCGCCGCGCTCATCGTGCTGATGGCGGTGCTCATGATCCGACCCGGCGGGATCTTCTCGACGACCTCGGCACGGCGCGTATGAGCGAGCTCCCGACCACTGCAGCCGAAGGCCAGGAGACCGACGCCGGCCGCGGCGCGGGCGACGCGGGGATCGGACCGGCCCGCCCGAGCGCCTGGCGGCGCCTGTTCGGCCGCAGCGCGCTCGCTCGCCATCTGGCCATCACGGTCGTCGTCGGCGTCGTGCTGTGGCTGGTCAGCCTCTGGCTCGACCCGTTCAACGACCTGCGCCTCGCCAATGGCGCCTACTACTTCGCCACGCTCGCCGGCCTCACGCTGCTCACCGGGCTCAACGGCCAGATCTCGCTCGGGCACGGCGGGCTGATCGCGGTCGGGGCCTACACGAGCGCGCTGCTCATCGGTAACAACCACTGGGCGCTCGTCCCCGCGCTGCTGGCATCGGTCGTCGTCGCGTGCGCCGTCGGCGGCCTGCTCGGCGTCGCGGCGGCGCGGCTTCGGGGCCCCTACCTCGCCGGAGCGACGCTCGCCTTCGCGCTGGCCGTGCCGGGCGTGACCGACCGCTTCGCCGGCACGTTCGGGGGCGAGAACGGCCTCACGACGAATCCGCCGCTGCCGCCGTCCTCGCTCGGCGCGAGCTTCTCGCTGCAGCGCTGGCAGGCGTGGATCGCCTGCCTCGGCGCGCTGGTGGTGCTCCTGTTGCTGTTGAATGTGTCGCGCAGCGGTGTCGGCCGCACGCTGCGCGCCGTCCGCGACGACGAGATCGCCTCCGTGCTGTGCGGGATCAACGTCGCCCGCACGCAGGTCGTCGCGTTCGTCGTCAGCGCGGGGTGCGCCGGACTCGGCGGCGCGCTCTACGTGGAGATCTACAACCTGGCCGCGCCCGGCGCATTCGAGGTCACGCTGTCGCTCTACCTGCTCGCGGGCATCGTGCTCGGCGGGCTCGGGAGCCTCGCCGGCGCCGCCTATGGCGCAATCGTGCTCGTGATGCTGCCGAGCTGGTCGACCGACCTCGCCAACGACCTTTCGCTATCGGGCAAGGTGAGCGCGAACCTCCCGCTCGCGTTCTACGGCATCGTGCTCATCGTGGCGATGCTCGCCGCTCCGCGAGGGATCCAGGGCGGGTTGGTCGACCTCGCCCACAAGCTGAGATCGCAACGAGCGGGCTCGTCCCGCGCGATCCCGCCGGCACCGCCGGCACCGGCCGTACCGACACACACATCGATAGGAGGAGAGGGATGACGGCACACCTGAGGGGTCTGACCCGTGGCGGGGTGGTCGCAGCCTCGTGCGTCGCGCTCGCGGCGTGCGGGTCCAGCGGATCCAGCTCGACGCCGGGCGTCACCGCGACGAGCGTGACGATCGGCAGCCACCAGCCGCTGACCGGCGTCGCGGCGCCCGGCTACGACGAGATCGCGCCGGCGTCGAAGGCGTTCTTCGCCTATGTCAACGCCCGCGGCGGCATCAACGGCCGCACCATCAACTACATCTACAAGGACGACGCCTACAACCCGACACAAACGGTGAGCGTCGTCGATCAGCTCGTGTTGCAGAACAAGGTGTTCGGGATCTTCAATGGCCTCGGCACCCCGACGCACACGAAGGTGATCAGCTTCCTCAACGCGAACAAGGTGCCCGATCTGTTCGTGGCATCCGGCTGCCTGTGCTGGAACCAGCCGAGCACGTACCCGTACACGTTCGGCTGGCAGACCGACTACACGCGCGAGGGCAAGATCCTCGGCCAGTACATCGCCCAGCATTTCGCGGGCAAGAAGGTCGCCTACTTCCTGCAGGACGACGACTTCGGCATGAACGGCGCGAAGGGCCTGGACATGGAGATCCCGGCGGGCGCCGTCGTGTCGCGTCAGTTCTACCAGCCGGGCAACATCAACGTCGCCCCGCAGATCGCCGCGATCAAGGCGTCCGGAGCGCAGGTGCTCGTCAACTTCACGGTGCCGGCCTACACGGCGCTCGAGGAGCTGACGGCGTTCAAGCTCGGCTATCACCCCCAGGTGGTGACGAGCAACGTCGGGTCGGATCCGATCACGCTGACGGGGCTGCTGCAGAGCTTCTCCAAGGGCGCCGCCGGCGGGGCGCTCATCAACGGCATGATCACCGACGGCTACCTCCCGCCGTTCACCGACACGAGCAACCCCTGGGTGAAGCTGTTCACCCAGATCCGCAACCAGAACGATCCGAGCGCGCCGCTCGACGGCAACGTCGAGTACGGCATGGCGGCGGCGTACACGTTCGTGGCCGCACTGAAGGCCGCGGGCAAGAACCTGACCCGCCAGGGGATCGTCAATGCCGTGACGACGGCAAACCTCGCGGGTCCGCCGCTCGTCCCCTACGCCTACAGCAGCAGCTCGCACGCCGGGCTGACCGGCGTGCAGATCGGCACGATCCAGAACGGGGCCATCAGGCTCACCGGCACGCCGCTGGTGACCGACGACGGAAGCGGGGCGATCACGCCGTACACGACCACGCCGCCGACTCCGGCGCAGACCGGCGTCCTGCCGTGACGCTCGTCTGACCGCGCGGTGCGGCCCGGCCTTGCCGGGCCGCACCGCCCGCGCGCCTGGAAGCGGCGCCGGTAACGTGTGGCCGCGTGCAGCGCACCCTGTTCGGCGACACCCACGAGGACTTCCGGGCCAGCTTCCGGCGCTTCCTGGAGCGCGAGGTCGTGCCCCACCACGAGCAGTGGGAGCGCGACGGCATCGTTCCGCGCGAGCTGTTCGTCCGCGCCGGCAAGCACGGCTTCGTGGCCATGGCCGTCCCCGAGCGCTACGGCGGTTCCGGCGTGACGGACTTCCGCTTCAACCTCGTCATCGGCGAGGAATGCCAGCGAGCGGGCGTCGGCAGCTTCGGGCTCGGCATCACGCTGCACAACGACATCTGCCTCCCGTACTTCCTGACCTATTGCGACGAGGCGCAGCGCGAACGCTGGCTGCCCGGGATCGCCAGCGGCGAGCTCATCACCGCGGTGGCGATGACCGAGCCGGGCACCGGCTCCGATCTCGCCGGCATCGCCACGCGCGCGCAGCGCGACGGCAACCACTACGTGGTCAACGGGTCCAAGACGTTCATCACCAACGGCATCAACGCCGACCTCATCATCACCGCCGTGCGCACCGACCCGAGCGAGCCCCACCGCGGCCTCAGCCTCGTGGTGATCGAGGCCGGGGCGGAGGGCTTCGCGCGCGGCCGCAACCTCGACAAGCTCGGTCAGCACGCGCAGGACACCGCCGAGCTCTCGTTCAGCGACGTGCTCGTCCCGCTCGCCAACCGCCTCGGCGAGGAGGGGCAGGGCTTCGCCTACCTCGTCGCCAACCTCCCCCAGGAGCGCCTGTCGATCGCCGCCGCGGCGGTCGCCGCGGCCGAGGCAGCGATCGAGTGGACGCGCGCGTATGTCGGCGAGCGCACCGCGTTCGGACAGCCGATCGGAGCGTTTCAGCACTCGCGCTTCGCGCTCGCCGAGATGCACTCCGAGACGCAGATCGCGCGCGTGTTCATCGACCGCTGCACCGAGGCGCTCGACGCCGGGACCCTCTCCGCCGAGGACGCGGCGATCGCGAAGTGGTGGTGCACCGAACTGCAGGGCCGCGTCACCGATCGCTGCCTGCAGCTGCACGGCGGCTATGGATACATGCGCGAGTACCCGATCGCCCGCGCCTGGGTCGACGCGCGCGTGACGCGCATCTACGGCGGGGCGAACGAGATCATGAAGGAGATCGTCGGCCGCTCGCTCGGGCTGTGAGGCTAGGGCCGGGCGTTCAGCTCGGCCGCGAGGTCGACGAAGTAGCGCAGCGCGTCGGGGTTGGCCAGCGACTCGAGGCTCGCGGCCCGCTCGGGGGGCGTGCCGGTGAGGATCCTCTTCACCGGCACCTCGAGGATCTTGCCCGAGAGGGTGCGCGGGATCTCGGCGATCTGGCGGACCTCGTTGGGCACGTGCCGTGGCGAGCAGTCCTCGCGGATGCGGCTCTTGATCCGCGCGACGAGGTCGTCATCGAGCGTGGCGCCGTCACGGAGCACGACGAACAAAGGCATCCACAGCTCACCACCGTCCCGCGGCACATCGACGACGAGGGCATCGACGACCTCCGGTACGGCCGTCGCGGCCCGATAGATCTCGCTCGTGCCCATGCGGACGCCCTGCCGGTTGATCGTCGAGTCCGAGCGGCCGTAGATCACCGCCCCGCCCCGCGGCGTGATCCGGACCCAGTCGCCATGGCGCCACACGCCCTCGAACATGTCGAAGTAGCTCTCGCGGTAGCGCGATCCGTCCGCGTCGCCCCAGAAGAAGAGCGGCATCGAGGGCATCGGCTCGGTGATGACGAGCTCGCCGACGTCGTCGACGACCGCTCGGCCCTGCTCGTCGTAGGCGGCGACGCCGGCCCCGAGCGCGCGGCACTGGATCTCGCCCGCGTAGACCGGCAGCAGCGGGCAGCCGCCCACGAACGCGGTGCACACGTCGGTGCCGCCGCTCGTCGAGAACAGCCACACGTCGTCGCCGACCTCGTCGTAGACCCACTGAAATCCCTCGGGCGGCAGCGGCGATCCCGTCGAACCGACGGCCCGCAAGGCGCTCAGGTCGCGATCGGCCGCTGGCCGCACGCCCTGATTGCGACAGCTCATCAAGAAGCCGGCGCTCGTCCCGAAGCAGGTCATGCGCGTGCGTTCGGCCAGCTCCCACAGCACCCCGAGATCGGGGTGCGCCGGGTTTCCGTCGAACATGACGATCGCCGCGTCGGTGAGTAGGCACCCGACGAGGAAGTTCCACATCATCCAGCCGGTCGTCGTGAACCAGAACATCCGGTCGCCGGCCTGGAGGTCGAGATGGAGATGGCCCTTCTTGAGCTGCTCGAGCAGGATCCCGCCGTGCCCGTGCACGATCGCCTTCGGCAGGCCGGTCGTGCCCGAGGAGTACAGCACCCACAGCGGGTGGTCGAACGGCAGCTGCTCGAACTGCAGGTCGGCGCCCTCGCCACTGGCCTGCAGCTCAGACCATGAGATGCCGCCGCGCAGCGCGGCGGGATCCGCATCGAGGTCGGCATAGGGCAGCAGGACGGTACTCGTCACCGTCGGCAACTCGGCGATGATGGCCTGGAGCGCCTCCGTGCGGTCGAAGTCGCGTCCCGAGTAGCGGTAGCCGTCGACGGCGAGCAGGACCTTCGGCTCGATCTGGGCGAAGCGGTCGATGACGCTGCGAGCCCCGAACTCCGGGGCGGCGCTCGACCAGATCGCGCCGAGACTGGTGGTGGCCAGGAAGGCGATCAGCGTCTCGGGGATGTTCGGCATGTAGGCGACGACGCGATCGCCGCGCCCGACGCCGAGCGCACGCAGGCCAGCGGCCACGCGCGCCACCGACTCGGTCAGCTCTCCCCAGCTCAGCTGCGCAAGCGGCCGGGTCTCCGACGCGTGCCAGAGCGCGACGTCCCGCGGGTCGTGGCCGGCCAGCAGGTTCTCGGCGTAGTTGAGCCGCGCGCCCGCAAACCAACGCGCACCCGGCATCCGCCGCTCGGCGAGCACCTGCTCGTAGGGCGCCGAGGCGCGGACCTCGCAGAAGTCCCACACGCTCGCCCAGAAGGCCTCGAGCTCGTCGACCGACCAGCGCCACAGCTCGTCGTAGTCGCCGAACGTGCGGCCCTCGCGCTCGCCGGCCCAGCGCATGAAGCGCGTCAGCGTCGCGCGCTCACGGCGCTCGGACGAGGGCTGCCACAGCGGTTGTTCGACGATGCTGGCCATGGGCGGACGTTAGCGTGTCGGTCGCCGCGAGGGGCGGCTATATTCGCGGCGTGGAGATCGGTGCCCTGCGCGAGGAGTTCCCGGTGCTCGGCAGCGTGGCGTATCTGAACGCCGGCACCGACGGCCCGCTCCCGACCCGCGCGCGCGACGCCGCCGTCGCCGAGCTCGACCGCGAGCTTCAGGACGGCCGGGCCCACTCGCACTTCCAGCGCCGCGCGGAGTTGAGCGCCGCGCTGCGCGACGGCTACGCCGTGCTGCTCGGCTGTCGCAGCGACGATCTCGCGCTGACGACGTGCACGACCGAGGGCCTGGCGATCGTGCTCGACGGACTCGGTCTCGGTCCAGGCGACGAGATCCTCACCAGCGACGAGGAGCACCCCGGGCTCCTCGGTGCCCTGCAGGTGGCGCGCGACGTTCACGGCGTGCACATTCGCGTGGCCCCGTTCGACGAGCTGGCCAACGCCGTCACGGCGGCCACCACCGTCGTCGCCTGCTCCCACGTCAATTGGACGCGCGGGGCGATCGCCCCGGCCGAGCTCGCGCAGCTCGACATCCCGGTGGTGCTCGACGGCGCCCAGGGCGCCGGCGCCGTGCCGGTCGACCTCGACGCGCTCGGGTGCGACGCCTACGCGGCCGCCGGGCAGAAATGGTTGTGCGGCCCCGACGGCACCGGGCTCCTGTACGTCAGCGCGACGCTGCGCGAGCGCCTCGCCGTCACGCGGCGCGGCTACGCCAACCTGGCCGACGGCGGGGCCGGGCTCGAGGCCACGCTGCACTCCGACGCCCGTCGCTTCGACACCGCGTCGTTGAGCGCCGAGACGGTCGCCACCGCCGGCGCCGCGGTCGGGCTGCTCGCCGAGCTCGGCTGGACCCACGTGTACGAGCGGGCGGCCCGATTGGCGGCCACGCTCGCCGAGCGGCTCGCCGTAGCGGGCCGGACCGTCCCGGCCCGCGACGCGACGACGCTCGTGTCCTTCTCGAGCGCGGACCCCGACGGCGAGCGCGAGCGCCTCGCACAGGCCGGGATCGTCCTGCGCTCGCTGCCCGGCGGGCAGTGGCTGCGGGCCTCGGTCGGCGCCTGGAACGACGAGAGTGACCTCGAGCGCCTGCTCGGCGCGCTCGACCGCTGACCCCCGAGGGGGTGATCGACGTCACCCCCCCGCAGAGGCACAGAAAGGTCGAACACCCCCTTGCTCGCGGGCACTTGGGCGTGTCCGCCGAGACCCCGCGGCCGACTCGCTCGGGCTGGCTTTGCACGCATCGGTCGCCACCCGCTAGGTTGTGGCTCGCGATGCCGGTTCCGCTCACGCTTCCTCTGCGGCGCGAGATCTCGCGCGCCCTGCCCGAGCGTCCGTTCGCCGTCCGCTTCTGGGACGGCGGCGACGTCGCGGCCACGATCCCCTCGGCACCGACGTTCCTGGTGCGGCGACCCTCGGCGCTCGCCCACTTCCTGCGCTCACCCGACGCCCTCGGGCTCTTCCGGGCCTACGTCGAGGGCTCGCTGAGCGTCGACGACCTCGACGACGCCTTCCTCGTCGTCGACAACTGGGACCCGCCGGAGATCGCGCTCGGCAACCGGCTGCGCCTATTGGCCAGTGCCACACTGGCCGCGCTGCCGGCCGGTATCCCCAAGCCGCCGAGCCTCGAGCTGCGACTCGACGGCGAGCGCCACAGCATCGCCCGCGACGCGGACGCCATCCGCTACCACTACGACGTCGGCAACGAGTTCTTCGCGCTCTTCCTGGACGACTCGATGACCTACAGCTGCGCGCTCTTCTCCCGCGGCGCCGAGACCCTCGAGGAGGCACAGTTCGCCAAGCTCGACCTCGTGGCCACCAAGCTCAACCTGCGGGAGGGCCAGCGCGTGCTCGACGTCGGTTGCGGCTGGGGCAGCTTCGCCATTCACGCCGCCGAGCACTACGGCGTCGAGGTGGTCGGCATCACGCTCTCGTCCGCGCAGGCCCGCCTCGCGCGCGAGCGCGTCGCCGCCGCCGGGCTCTCTGACTCCATCGAGATTCGCGAGCAGGACTACCGCGTGCTCCGCGACGGACCGTTCGACGCAATCGCCAGCATCGGCATGGTCGAGCACGTCGGCGCCGCGCAGATCGACCGCTACGCCGCCACGCTCGGGGAGCTCGTGCGGCCGGGCGGGACGATCCTCAACCACGGCATCGCGGTCACCGATCCGACCGATGACCCGCTCGATGACCCCGTCTCGATGCGCTACGTATTCCCCGACGGCGAGCCGCTGCCGTACTCGCGCGTGCAGCTCGCGTTCGAGCGTGCCGGACTGCACGTCGAGCACGTCGAGGGCTTCCAATCCGACTACGCCCAGACGCTGCGCCAATGGCACGAGCGACTCGACGAGCGACTGCCCGAGGCCGAGCGCCTCGCCGGCCCCGAGCGCACCCGCATCTGGCGCCTGTACCTGCGGGCCGCCCGCCACGGCTTCGACGTGGGGTACACGAAGGTCTACCAGGCCCGGGTGCGCCGACCGGAGGCTCGCGTCCAGCCGGGCGCCGGCCGGCGCGGGGCGACCCGCGAGCTCGTCTAAGCCACCCGCAATGAGACCCCGAAGGCGCGGGCGAACAGCTCGGTCTCGCGGCTCGCCGCCCAGCGCGGCACCGCGATCTCGCCATCGGCGACGAGCTCCAGCGCGACCTCGTCTCCGGCGCGGGTGACGCGCACCTCACGCACGATCTGATCGCGAGAGCGTTCGAGGCCCTCGGCCAGGCGCAGGAGCACCGCGCAGCGGTCCAGCTGCCGCCGGTCATCGTCGTCGAAGAGCGCGGCGAGCGGTCCGGGATCGGGCATCCCCTTGCGGTGGTACCGCGCGGTCTGGGCGATGAGCGCCACCTCGCGCGGCGTGAAGCCCGGCAGGCCGGCGTTGAGGATGAGATAGCGCGTGTGCTTATGGTGATCGTCGTAGTCGACCGACATCCCGATGTCGTGCAGCACGCACGCCGCCTGCAGCAGCTCGCGCTCGACCGGGTCCCCGTCGTGCAGGCCGGCCGCCGCGAGGTCGTCGAACAGCCCGAGCGCGAGCGCGGCGACGTGCTCGGTGTGGGCGCGGTCGGCGTGGTACTGGGCGGCGAGATTGCGCACGCTCGCGCGCCGCACGTCCTCGAACAGCGGCGGATCGCGCTCGGCCAGGTAGCGCTCGAAGAAGATACCCTCGCGCAGCCCGGCCTGTGTCGCCTCGATCGCCTCGAAGCCGCCGAGCTCGAGCACCGAGCGCACGACGACGGCGCCGGCGAGGATGAGATCGGCGCGCGCCGGCTTGATCCCCGGCACGTCCCCACGCTCGGCCGGCGGCAGCACCGCGAGCCGCTCGATCAGCGTCTCGAGCGCGCCGCGCTCGATGAGCTCGCCCTGGACGCCGAACGTCGGCAGGCCGGCGGCGCGCTGCGCCGCCGCCGCCAGGTTGCGCACCGTCCCGCCGACGCCGATGAGCCGCCGACCCCCGGCGCGCAGCCAATCCACGTCGGCGAGCGTCGCGCGCACGTGGGCGGCGAGCTCGTCGAGCTGGCGGCGCTTGGCCGGCCCTTTCCCCGAGAGGAAGCGCTCCGTCATGCGCACGGCGCCGAGCGGCCAGGACCCCGAGGCCCGCGCGAGGCGCCCCTCGACGCCGACGAGCTGCATGCTGCCGCCGCCGAGGTCGAGGACGCTTCCGTCGCTCAGCGTCGTCGAGTTGATCGCCGCGAGGTAGCCGTAGCGCGCCTCCTCCTCGCGGCTGAGCACGCGAATCGGCAGGTCGGTGTGCTCCCGCGCCAACGCGAGGAACTCAGCGGCGTTGCGGGCGTCGCGGATCGCGCTCGTGGCCACGGCGTCGACCGCGTCGCCGGCGAGAGCGCTCGCCCGGCAGAACTGGGCGAACACGTCGATGGTGGCCAGCGCGCGCTCCATCGGCGCTCGGGCGAGCGTGTCGGCGCTGCCCAGGCCCTCGCCGATGCGCACCGGCTCGTAGATCTCGTCGGTGCGCTTCCACCAGCCCTCGTCGGCCGCGGCCGTGAACACGACGAGTCGAAACGAGTTCGAGCCGAGATCGATGACGGCCAGGCGGCGCGGCGTGGTGGCGGGCCCGCCGGGGCGAGCCGCGCCGCTGGCGACAAGCAACTCCACGGCCATCAGCGTAGCCCGCGCCCCGGCGGCGGTCGCCGGTCGGCGCCGACCGCTCGCGTCGCCTAGGCGAAGACGATCGTGCGCGAGCCCGACACGAGCACGCGGTCCTCGAGGTGCCACTTCACCGCTCGCGCCAGCACCGTGCGCTCGATGTCACGGCCGATCTGCGTCAACGACTCGGCCGTGTCGCGGTGCGATACGTGCGCCGTGTCCTGCTCGATGATCGGACCCTCGTCGAGGTCCTCGGTGACGTAGTGCGCGGTCGCACCGATCACCTTCACCCCGCGGCGCAGCGCGCGTGTGTAGGGGTCGGCGCCCGCGAACGCGGGCAGGAACGAGTGGTGGATGTTGATCACCGGGGCACCGAGGCGGGCCAGCAGCTCGCCGCTGAGGATCTGCATGTAGCGGGCCAGGACGATGAGGTCGTAGTCGCCCTCGAGCACCCCCAGCAGCCGCCGCTCGGCCTGGGCCTTGTCGTCCTTGGTCACCGGGATGTGCTCGAAGCGCACGCCGAAGAGCGCGACTTCGTCGCGCAGGTCGGAGTGGTTGGAGACGACGAGCGGGATGTCGCAGTCGAGCTCGCCGCGGCGCCATCGCCAGAGCAGGTCGAGCAGGCAGTGCTCGTGGCGCGAGACCATCAGCGCGACGCGCTTGCGCTGGCCCGAATGCCACAGCCGCCAGTCCATGCCGAAGCGCTCGGCGATCTCGGCGAACGTGGCGGCGAAGCGCTCGCGTGCCGCCACGTCGATGTGGAACTCGACGCGCATGAGGAACGTGCCGCCCTCGGGATCGGTCGAGTACTGGTCGGACTGGGTGATGTTCGCACCGGCGCCGGCGAGCGCTCCGGACACAGCAGCGACGATCCCGGGCCGGTCGGGACAGGAGATGACCAGGCGCGCCACCGGCGGCGGCGTAGGGGTGTCGGGTGGACTCGCGGACATGGACGGGCAGGGCGAGGCCGCGGAGTCTTATCAGACGAGTGGTCGCCCCCGGCCGGCGGGAGTGAGACGATGCGCTCGATGACCTCCGCTCCTACCGACACGGCCGACACCGGCACGCCTGACGAGCAGGTCGAGCTTGTGGCCGCGCGGCTCGCGGCCGGCGCCGCCCAAGCCGCCGCGCGATCGTTCGGCGAGCTCGTCCGGCACGCGCCGGTGCTCTCCTCGAACAGCCTGTCGCAGCGCAGCGGCGGGCACATCCTGCTGAAGGCCGAGAACCTGCAGCGCACCGGGTCCTTCAAGCTGCGCGGCGCGCTCTGCAAGCTGACCGCGCTCGGGAGCCCGGGTGCCGTCGTGGCCGGCAGCGCCGGCAATCACGGACAGTCGCTCGCGTACGCGGCCCGGGCGCGCTCGGTGCCCTGCGAGGTCTTCATGCCCCGCGACGCGGCGGTGTCGAAGGTCGCGGCGGTACGCGGGTTCGGGGGCCTCGTGCACCTGGAGGGCGATTCGGTCGACGACTGCGTCGCGGCCGCGCGTGCCCGGGCGCAGGAGACCGGCGCCCACTTCGTGCACCCTTTCGATGACCCGGACATCGTTCTCGGGCAGGCGACGCTCGGGCTCGAGCTGCTGGCCGACGTGCCCGACCTGGCGCGCGTGGTCGTCCCGGTCGGCGGCGGCGGTCTCATCTCCGGCGTGGCCGGCGCGATCAAGTCCGTGCGCCCGGACGTCACGGTCGTCGGGGTCCAGGTGCGCTCGTGCGCGCCGTTCGTCGGCGCCTGGCGTGACGCGAGCGCCGAGCCGCCCGCGATCCGGCCGACGATCGCGGACGGCATCGCCGTCAAGCGCCCCGGCGCGCTCACGCTCCCGCTCGTCCAGCGCTGGGTGGACGAGATGTGCGTCGTCGAGGAGGACGACGTCGCCGAGGCGATGGTGTGGTTGCTCGAGCGGTCCAAGCTCGTCGTCGAGGGCGCGGGCGCCGTCGGCGTGGCCGCGCTGCTCGGCGGGGCCGTCGCTCCCCAGGCCGACGGCCCGACCGTGGTCGTCCTGTCGGGCGGTAACGTCGATCCGGGGCTCCTTTCGCTCGTCACCGAGCGCCACGAGACCGGCGCCGGGCGTCGGCTGCGCTGCTACACGCGGATCTCCGACCGACCGGGCGGCCTGGCCGGACTGCTGACGCTCGTCGCCGAGGCGGGTGCCAACGTGCTGAGCGTCGAGCACGTGCGCGAGGCGGTTCCGCTGCACGTGCGCCAGACCGGCGTCGAGCTCGTCCTCGAGACCCGTGGCGCGGCTCACGCCAGCGAGATCCTCGCCACGCTCGCGCGGGCCGGGTACGAGCTGCAGACGGTCCCGCCGGCCGTGCCCGTGGCCGCGAACGAGCCTGAGCCCGGCGGGTCGCCGTAGGCGACTCGATGACCGTGGCAGCGCAGGCGCGCCGTCGTCTGGCCGAGGCGCTCGGGCGGCTGCGCGTGGCGTGGTGGCCGATCCTGCAGACCGCCCTCGCCGCCGGCGCGGCGTGGTACATCGCCCACGACCTGCTCGGTCACGCGCAGCCATTCTTCGCGCCGATCGCGGCCGCGATCGCGCTCGGCGCGACGGCGCGCCAGCGCGGGCGCCGGGCGCTGCAGATGATCCTCGGCGTATGCCTCGGCATCGCCATCGGCGAGGGCCTGCACGAGTGGCTCGGCACCGACGCCCTGTCCATCGGCGTCGTCACGTTCATGACGATGAACGTTGCCGTGGCGCTCGGTTGGGGCTTCGTCGGTCAGGGGCCGCTGTTCCTCAACCAGGCGGCCGCGTCGGCCATCCTGGTCATCGCCCTGCAGCGCAGCGGCACCGGGTCGGAGCGGATCGTCGATGCCCTCGTGGGCGGCGGCGTGGCCCTCATCTTCAGCCAGCTGCTCTTCCCGCCCGACCCACTCGCCGTCGTGCACCGGGCCGAGCGCCAGGCCCTCGGCGTGCTCGCCGACACGTTCGACGAGCTCGTGCGCCTGCTCGAGCTCGGTCGGCGCGTTGACGCGCCGTGGATGCTCCAGACGAGCGATCGCGTCCACCGCCAGCTCGAGGCCGTCTCCGACGCGCGCGAATCGGCCGGGCACGTCGTCCGGCTGACGCGCCGCCGGGGCGAGCGCCGCGCGGTCGAGTCCGAGGTGGCGCCCGCCGAACATCTGTGCCTGCTCGGCAACTCGTTGCTCAGCCTGCTGCGGATCGCGCTCGGCCGCATCTCGGCCGGCGAGGACGGATCGTTGCCCGAGCACGAGGTCGCGGCCGTGCGACTGCTCGCGCGTGCCGTGCGGCTGGTCGGATCGCGCGACGACGAGGCGCGCGAGCTCGCGGCACGGGCCACCGAGACGGTCGAGCTCGCGCCGCCGAGCGATCCGCGCGAGGCCGTCGTGGCCCAGCTCGTCGGAGTCACCGCCCGGGACGTGACGCGCATCGCCGGCGCTCGCGCGCGCACGGTCGCCGAAGCGGTCGTCGCGCCCCGCTGAGCCGCGGCGGGCCGGCCCTGGACGGGCGATCTAGTCGCTCAAACGGCGCCAAAGTTCCACACCGAGCTGCCGATGTATGCGGGGGAGGCCCCGCGGGGGCCCCCGGCGCACCCTTCCCGCGGAGCCTCGCCGAGCGACAAGGAGACACCCAGTTGGCCAGTCCGAGCGAACACCAGTCCGGCGTTCCCGACCAGATCGTCGTGTTCTCGCTCGGCAACGAGGAGTATGGCCTCCCAATCACCCAGGTCCAGGAGATCATCCGCTACGTCGAGCCGCGCGGGGTCGCCTCGCACGTCGCCTGGATTCGAGGCGTGATCTCGCTGCGCGGACGCATCATCCCCGTCGTCGACCTCGCCGCCCGTCTCGAGCTCACGGCGAGCGCCAACGAGCCGGGCAAGATCATCATCATCGAGACGGAGGACGCGGGCGCGGGGATCGTCGTCGACGACGTCGCCGAGGTGCTCACGCTGCAGCCCGGGCAGACCGAGCCGCTGCCGGTCCCGGGCAGCGGGGCACTCAACGCGATCGTGAAGGTCGGCGATCGGCTCGTCGTCCTGCTCGACGCGCGGGGCCTCGTCAGCGACCGCGAGCTCGGGCTCGCGGCGTAGCGGGGCCGTGACGACCACGGCTCCCCATCGCGTCGTCGTGGCCGACGACTCCGCCTTCATGCGGCGGATGCTGACCGAGGCTCTGAGCTGCGCCGACACCGAGATCGTGGGCGTCGCCGCCGACGGCGACGAGGCGATCGCGATGTGCGAGCGCGAGCGGCCCGACGTGCTGTCGCTCGACCTGGCGATGCCCGGGCGCGACGGGATCGGCGTCCTGCGCGCCCTGCGCCAGCGCCGCATGGACATCCCCGTCGTCGTCGTGTCGGCGTTCTCGCCGTCGCATGGCGTGCGCGCCGTGGACGCGCTCGCCGAGGGTGCCTTCGAGCTCGTGGCCAAGCCCGCCGCGCAGAGCGGACTCGACGCGTTCGTCCGAGAGCTCGAGAGCAAGGTGCGAGCCGCGGCCGAGACGAAGCTGCGCCGCCCCCGGGCGACATCGGTAGGGGCGGCCGCCGCGCCCTCGCGCCCCAGCGCGCCGACACGCCCGCCGGCGCCCTGGCGGCGTCAGGCCACGGCCACGGCGAGCCGCGTCGTCGTCATCGCCTGCTCCACCGGCGGCCCGCGCGCGCTCGCGCAGCTGCTGCCCGAACTGCCGGCGAGCCTCGGGCGCGGCACACTCATCGTCCAGCACATGCCGAGCGGCTTCACCGCCTCGCTCGCGGCCCGACTCGACGGCAGCTGCGCGCTGCACGTCAAGGAGGCGGCCAGCGGCGACACGGTCGGGCCCGATCGTGCGCTGCTCGCGCCCGGCGGGAGCCACCTTCGCCTGGCCGACGATGGTCGGGTGCGCCTCAGCGAGGACGAGGCGATCGGTGGGCTGCGCCCACGCGCCGACCTGACGATCATCGATGCCGTGCGCGTGTGGGGCGAGCGCCTGCTGCTCGTGGTCCTCACCGGCATGGGCCGCGACGGCCTCGAGGGCGCTCGCGCGGTCCACCGCGCCGGGGGTCACGTGCTCGTCGAGGCCGAGTCGAGCTGCGTCGTCTACGGGATGCCGCGGGCGATCGTCGGCGAGCGGCTGGCCGACGAGGAGCTCGACCTCAGCGCGCTGTCGAGCGCGATCTGCGCGGAGGCGGCGCCATGAGCGTGCTTCCAGCCACCGCGATCGACGAGTACGTCACCTTCTGCGTCGGCGTCCGCCGCCTGTGCGACATCGACCTGTCGCAGTACAAGCGCAACCAGATGGAGCGCCGGATCCGCAGCTTCGCCGAGCGCCGCGGCACGCCGCGTCTCGCCGACTATCTGTGCCTGCTGAACACCGACGCGGCCGAGCTCGACCACCTGATCGACCGCGTGACCATCAACGTCTCCCAGCTGTGGCGCAATCCGAAGCAGTGGGAGCAGCTCGGCGGCGAGATCCTGCCCGGGCTCGCCGAGGCCGGGCGCATCCGCGCGTGGAGCGCCGGCAGTTCCCACGGGGCCGAGGCCTACACGCTCGCGGCCGTGTGCCGCGCGACCGTCCCGGACGCCGGCCTGACGATCCGCGGCACCGACATCGATCGGCGCATGGTGGCACTGGCCCGGGCCGGCGAGTTCAGCGACGAGGACGCGCGCGACGCGCCGCCCGACGCGCTCAGGCGCTGGTTCGAGCGCACCCCATCGGGCTGGCGAGCCGGAGACGAGCTGCGTGCCGTGACGTCCTTCGAGGCCGCTGACCTGCTGCGCCTCACACCCCGACGCCACGGCTACGACCTGATCCTGTGCCGCAACACGGCGATCTACTTCACCGAGGTCGTGCGTGACGCGCTGCACGCCCGCCTCGTCGATGCCCTGCGCCCGGGTGGTTACCTCGTCGTCGGCGCCACCGAGCGCGTGGCCAACGCGTCGAGCCTCGGGTTGACGTCCGAGTTCCCCTTCAACTACCGCAAGAGCTGATGGACACCAACGAGTACCTCCCCATGTTCGTCGCCGAGTGCCGCGAGCATCTGCAGGAGCTCAACCTCGCCGTGGTCACGCTCGAGCAGACGCCGGGGGACCGCGAGCGCGTCGACCAGGTCTTCCGCATCGCCCACTCGCTGAAGGGCATGAGCGCAACGATGGGCTTCACGGGCATGTCCGAGCTGACGCACAACATGGAGGACGTCTTCGAGCTGCTGCGCCAGCGTCGCGACGGCATCTCGCGCAACGCCGTCGACGCGCTGCTCGAGTGCCTCGACGCGCTGTCGGCCGCCGTCGACTCGATCGACGACTGCGGCGAGGAGCACATCGACCCGACCGCGCTCAACGAGCGCCTGCGCTCGCTCGTGCGCACGCGACGCGACGATCAGCCACCGCCCGACCCGGCCCTGGTCATTCCGGCCGGCGGCCACCCCGACGGCGTCGCGCTGACCGTCACCCTCGCCGACGACGTCGCAATGCCCTCGGTGCGCGCGTACATGCTGCTCGCCGCCTTCGCCGAGCACGGGCGCATCGTCGCCTCGCGCCCGACCGAGCGCGGCGTCGACGAGTTCACCGGGCTCGTCGTCGAGGTCGTGCTCGACACCGATCACGAGGACGACGCGCTACTGCGCGCCGCCCACGGCGTCGATGGTGTCGTCTCGGTGGGCATCATCCCCCGCGGCAGTGACGCCGGCGCCACCGTCTCCGCCGCGGAGGACGTCGCCCGAGCGGCGAGCGAGCCGACCAACGACCGTTCCACGCCGGACCGCAGCGAACACGACGACAGCGGCGAGGTCGCCGCGCCGCCGGAGAGTGCCGCGCCACCGTCGGCCGACGCCCCCGCTCCTTCCCCCGCCCAGCGCCCCGCCGGTCAGCGCAGCATGAGCACCGTGCGCGTCGAGGCCGACCGCCTCGACCAGCTGATGGGCGTGATGGGCGAGCTCGTCGTGCATCGCACGCAGCTCGAGGCGCTCGTCGCCCGCTCGGAGGTCCCCGGCATCGCCCAGGCCATGCAGGAGCTCAACCGCAGCTCGCAGGCGCTGCGCGCGATGGTCATGCAGGTGCGGATGATCGAGGTGGAGGCGGTGTTCCTTCGCCTTCCCCGGCTCGTTCGCGACCTCTCCGCACGGTTGAGCAAGGCCGTCGAGCTGCGCCTGACCGGGTCCGACACCGAGCTCGACCGCACGGTCGTCGACGCGCTCGGGGACCCGCTCGTGCATCTCGTGCGTAACGCGGTCGACCACGGCCTGGAGTCCGCGGAGGAGCGCGTGGCGGCCGGTAAGCCGCCAACCGGCGTGCTCGAGATCGGAGCGCGTCACGCCGGCGGAAGCGTCGTCATCACGGTCCGCGACGACGGGCGAGGCGTCGACCCGGCAGCCGTCGGGCGACGCGCTCAGCAGCGCGGTCTCCTGGCCGCCGGCGAGCAGGTCGACATGGCGACGGCGATCGAGCTCCTGTTCACTCCCGGTTTCTCCACGCTGGATGTGATGAACGACATCTCCGGGCGCGGCGTCGGGATGGACGCGGTGCGCGAGACCGTGCGGTCACTCGGCGGTGAGGTGATGCTCACCTCGGTGCCAGGCGAGGGGACGACGACACAGCTCCGCCTGCCACTGACGCTCGCCATCGTGTCCGCCCTGCTCGTGCAGGTCGCCGGGCACCCCTTTGCCGTGCCGATCGACCGCGTCGAGCGAACGCTGCGCCTCGAGGACCACCCGGTCCGCTCGGCGGCCGGACGCCGACTGCTGCTCGAGTCCGACGGCGTGGTGCCGCTGCTCGACGGCGAGACGGTGCTCGATCGCGGCGTGAGCGCGGAGCCGAGCACCCACGCCGTCATCGTCCGGGCCGGAGAGCAGCGGGTGGCGATCGCAGTCGAGCGCCTCATCGGGCAGGTCGAGCTCGTCACCCGCCCGCTCCCCCAGGAGCTCGCGGGAAGTGCGGCCGTCTCGGGTGGCGCGGTGCTGTCCGACGGAGGCATCGCCCTCATCGTCGACTGCGATGCGCTCGCCAGCACAGCCGCTCGCCCCCTGTCCCCCAGCCTGGTCACCGCCTGAGGCCACCGAAAGGATCCCCGTGACCTACCCCTTCTCCGACCTGCAACTCGACGCGATGCGTGAACTCGGCAACGTCGGATCGGGCACCGCGG
Source organism: uncultured Solirubrobacterales bacterium (assembly GCA_963819075.1). Lineage (GTDB taxonomy): Bacteria > Actinomycetota > Thermoleophilia > Solirubrobacterales > Solirubrobacteraceae > CAVQBJ01. The sequence continues at coordinate 43,839 of CAWFUP010000003.1, read as the reverse complement.
CCACCGCGCTGTCGAGCATGATCGGCGTGCCGGTCGACATCGACATCGCCCACGCGCGCCTGATACCGATCGACCAGGTCGTCGAGTCGACGCGAAGCCCAGAGGGCTCGCTGACCGCCGTCCTCCTGCCGATCGTCGGCGACCTCGAGGCGCTCGTGATGATCCTCATGGGCACGGGCACGGTGGGCACCGTCTGCGAGCTGCTCGGTGTCGAGGTCGGCGACGAGATCGCCGATTCCGCGGTCGCCGAAGTCGGGAACATCCTCGGGGCGTCCTACGTCCGCGCGCTCGGAACGATGATCGGCGCCGAGCTCGAGCCGCGCCCGCCGGAGCTCGTGCGGGACATGGTCGACAGCCTGCTCTCCTCGTCGCTGCTCGCCACCGGCGAGGACGAGATCGCGCTGCTGATTGAGTCCACGCTCACCGTGGACCGTCACGAATGCTCGCCCTCGTTCCTGTTCATCCCCTCGGCCGGCGGGCTGAGCAGCATCTTCGACCGCCTCGGCGTCAGCCCGTGATCGCATGAGTGAGCAGCTCACCGACTCACAGATCGGAGCGCTCTTCGAAGCGGAGCGCGACGGTCGCCTGACCAACGCGGCAACCCGGCGGCCGCGTGGGCGGCGAGTGACGCCGATCGACTTCTCGCGGCCGAGCACCTTCACCAAGGACCAGGAGCGCCAACTGCGACGCGCCCACGAGGCCTTCTGCCGGACGGCGACGACCGCGCTCAGCGGCGAGACACACGCGAGCGTGGACATGGAGGTGATCGGCGTCAACCAGCTCGCCTGGGCGAGCGCGGTCGCCGAGGCCGGCCAGGACGCGATCTGGGCGATCATCGAGCTCGACCCGCTCGGCACGCGGCTCGTCATGACGCTCGAGCGCCTGTTCGTGCTGACGCTCATCGAGCGCCTCTGCGGGGGCAGCTCGGTCAACCACACCCCCGTATCCGATCGCCGCCTCAGCGAGATCGATCTGACGCTCGCGCGGCGGGTGTTCGCGCTGCTCGTCGACCAGCTGTCGTTCGTGTGGAAGGACGCCGTCGGCGTCGATCTGATGTTCGCCGAGCTCGAGCTCGAGGCCCCGGGCATGCAGATCGCCTCGCCCGCGGAGCCGGCGCTCGTCGCCTCCGTGGAGGTGTCCGTCGATCAGCGTTCGTTCGTGCTGCGCGTCATGCTCCCTCACGCGTCGATCAGCGAGGCGAGCGGCAAGTTCACCGAGCCGGACGCCACCGAGGCGGGAAGCGACCCGACCGAGCGCCGCCACATGCGCGACGCGCTGGGGATCGTCGACATCGAGATCCGGGCCGAGGTCGCCTCGATCGACGTGACGGCCGCCGAGCTGCTGGCGATGAGCGTCGGGGACGTCCTGCGCCTCGGCCCCGCCGGACCGGTGACGCTATATGCCGACGACGTCCCGCTGCACCACGCGCGCCCGGGCAGTAAGGGCTCGCGACGGGCCGTGCAGATCGAGGGGAGCCGCCTGCAATGAGCGCCGAACAGGCGATCATCGAGCTCGCGCAGGCCACGGCCAACGCCGTCGGTGAGGCGCTGCGCGGTTTCGGGGTCGAGGCCGAGATCGGCACGGCGCGCATCATCGCCCGCGAAGTCGACCCGCTCGAAGCGCTTCCACTTCCGGCCGTCGTCTCGAGCGTCTCCTACGTGGGCGGCGTCCGCGGGGGCAACGTGCTCGCCCTGACCGCCGCCGGGGCGCGCCGCGTGGCCACCGCGATGGGCGCCGGCGAGGAGGGCCAGACCGGTGGCGCGCTGAGCGCCCTGGCCCTGTCGGCCGTCAGCGAGGCGGCCAACCAGATGCTCGCCGCGGCCGCCGCGGCGACCGCGGCCGTCATCGGTCGCGAGGTCGAGCTCGCGCCGCCCGAGACCAACCAGATGACCGAGGCGGGCGGTCCACTGGAGAGCGAGCAGGCCGCCTACGTGACGAGCGCGTCGTTCACCGTCGAGGGCGAGGAGGGTCGCTTCGTACAGCTCGTGCCGCAGGCCTTCGTGCTGCGCATGGAGGCGGCGCTCGAAGGTCTGCACACCGAGCCGGTCGTGAACGACGCGTCGTCGATCGCCTCCGGCTGGCTGCTCGACACCACGCTACGGTTGGACGTCGAGCTCGGGCGTACCCACCTGAGCGCCGACGAGATCCTCTGCCTCTACCACGGCACCGTCGTCGGGCTCGACCGGCTCGCGAACGATCCGGTCGACCTACACGTCAACGGACTGCCGTTCGCCCGGGGTCGCCTGCTCCTCGACGGAGGCCAGTGGGCGGTGTGCATCGACGAACTGCTTGAACAATGAGATCCTTCCCCACAACCGAGAGGAGTCGCGTATGGCCAGAGTGCTCGTAGTCGACGACGCGATGTTCATGCGCAAGGTGGTGGCCGACGCTCTGACCAGCGGCGGCCACGAGGTCATCGGCGAGGCCGCCAACGGCCACGAGGCGATCGACCGCTTCAAGGAGCTGCGCCCCGACGTCATGACGCTCGACATCACGATGCCCGAGATGGACGGCATCGCCGCCCTGCGCGAGATCATCGCGCTCGACCCGTCTGCGCGGGTGGTCATGTGCTCGGCGATCGGCCAGGAGACAAAGGTCCTGGAGGCGGTCAAGACGGGGGCCAAGGACTTCATCGTCAAGCCCTTCGCCACCGAACGCGTGCTGAGCGCGATCGACAAGGCGATGAGCTGAGGGCGCGATTCAGCGGTCGAAATAGCGCAGGACGCTGCGCCCGAGAACGATCACGTCGCCGTGGCGCAGCTCGGCCTCGGTGACGACGCGTCCGTTGAGCACGATCCCGTTCGCGCTGCGATCGTCGATCAGCCGCCGCGCGCCCCCGGGGTCCGCGAGGATGATCGCGTGGCGGCGTGACACGAGGTGGTCGTCGAGGCGGACATCGGCCGCCAGGCCGCGCCCGATGTGGGTCACCTCGCCGCGCAGCGCGACGAGCTCGGTCTCATCCCCGGTGCGCAGGAGCAGGTGCGGTCCCTCGGGGAGGGTCCCGGTCGGGGATCGAGGTGCCAGCGCCAGCGGCGACGGCACGCCGTGCAGGCGTCCGGTCGGGGCGTCGTGCAGCTCCGTGGCGGTGAGGTGGGCGAGTTGGGGCATGCTCATATCTAACCGCACCCCGGTGAAGATGCCGTCAACGGCGGTGAAGAAGGACCGAAGCCTGCTCGGCGCCGGGCTCGCCGGAACCCCCTGCCGGAGGCGGGGCGGCCGGCGCCGGCGGGCGCGACGATCCGGCCGGGCCGGCGAGCTCGGCGGCGCGGTAGGGCTGCTCGTCGAGGACGTCCTCCTCGTGATAGACGCTCTCGACGTTCACGGCCCAGATGTCGTGGTCGGCGCCGGTGAGCAGCCGGTCGACCGCGCGCATTGCGGTCAGCGAGGAGTGGTCTGAGTTGTTGTAGCGATGCAGGCCGTTGCGCCCGACCTGCTGGAGGTTCTCGATCCCGGCGAGCCAGCCACGGATCGTGGCGACGCGATCGGCGTAGCTGCTGTCGTACATCGGGTAGGCCCGCGGCACGCGCACCACGTAGCCGCGCCGGATGCGCCGCTCGTCCGCGAGTCCGAGAGCCGCGAGCTCGCGGCCGGCCAGCGCGATCAGCTCCGTGTCGTCGGCGCGCCAGAGCTCGTCCCCCTCGAAGCAGAAGTACTCCAGACCGACGCAGGCGGCGCTCGGGTCCGGCACCATCCACGGGCTCCAGGAGCGGTAGTTCTGGATCCGTCCGACCTTGACGTCGGGGTCGTGGATGTAGATCCAGTTGTCGGGGAAGAGGTCCTCACCGTCGAGGACGAGCGCGACCGTCAGGAAGTCGCGGTAGCGCAGGCCCGCCGCCGCCTCGCGCACGGCGGCCGGCGCCGCCGGGGAGCTCATGTTGACCGTGGCCGACAGCGGCAGCGAGGAGATGACGTGCGACGGCGTGAACGTGCGCCCGCCCGCCTCGATCGACGACACGCGCCCGTCCTCGACAGACAGGCCGGTGACTTCGCAGTCGAGCAGCACCTCACCGCCCCAGCCCTCGATCGCGTCGGACATCGCCTCCCACAGCTGGCCGGGGCCGTAGCGGGGATAGTGGAAGCGATCGATCAGGCTCTTGACCTTGTTGCCCTCGTTGCCGAAGAACGCGGCCCGCGCCGCCGAGAAGAACGACAGGCCGCGGATCCGCTGTGCCGCCCACTCGGCGCGCAGCTCGCTCGTCGGCACACCCCACACCTTCTCGGTGTAGGACTTGAAGAAGTGCTCGAAGAGCCGGCGTCCGAATCGGTTGGAGACCCACTCCTCGAAGGTGTCTTCCTCGCCCTTGCGGCGCAGGGTGGCGCGCAGGTAGGAGCCCCCGGAGCGCACGAGCTCGACGGGACCGAGCTTGCGAATGACGTCGGTCCCCCGCAGCGGATAGTCGAGGAAGCGCCCGTTCCAGTAGATACGCGACATCCGGGGACGCTCCAGGAACTCCTCGTGTAGGACCTCGTGCCACAGCGCCTCGACCTCGCGCGCCTTGGTGAAGAAGCGATGCCCGCCGAGGTCGAAGCGGTAGCCGTCGCGCACCACCGTCTTGGCGAGCCCGCCCACCTGGTCCTCGGCCTCGACCACGACGACGGGCCACCCCGCCTTACCCAGTTCGTAGGCGGCGGTCAGGCCGGCCGGCCCCGCGCCGAGCACGAGCACGGGTCGGTCCGGTGCCGGGCGCGGCGTCAGGCTGTGGGCTGGGGGCTCCATGCGGACTCGGGACGCGCGCCGCGCGTGCGTGGCCACGCGGGGTGCCGTCCACACGACGCGCACCGTCCGGGCGGCGAGACGGCGGTCGGCGACGAGCCCACATACTAGTTGCGCGCCGCGACGTCGTGACGTGCGCCGGGGGCCCGTGAGGCCAGCGCGACGAACCAGCCGGCGATCCCGGCCCCGATGAGCAGCGGGATCATGCGCTCGTTGTCGCGCGCCTCCGCGACATAGATCGTGTTGAGCAGCGTGAGCAGCACGAGCGCCACGGTGGCGGCGGCAAGCGTGACATTGCGCGAGCGCCACAGCCCCGCGAGCAGGCCGACTGCGCTGAGCAGGGCGAGCAGACGGTGCAGCCACAGCGTGCCGGTGTTGAGCTGATAGCCGAGGGCGCCGAGGAAGTAGCCGCCCCACAGCCGCCAGAAGTGGCGCGCGAGCATCCCCGTGTACTGCAGCGGCTCGCCGAGCAGGTACTTGCTCAGGTTCTCGTGGATGGCGGCGCTGACCGCCGCGCTGTGGCTCAGGTTGGGGTGCTGCGCCGCGACGACCGCAAACACCTCGCTCGCCGGCGGCACGGTGAGGGGATCGTTGTTGCAGGCCGACGGCGAGTGGAAGCGCGCGCACGCGGCCGCCTTGAAGCGCATGAACACGCCGTGGAGCTCGCCGTTGCCGGGAAGGTAGGTGGCGATGAACACCGTGTCCTGGGTCCCATCGGTAACCGGCACGACGTGACCGGTGCGCGCCGTCGCGTACAGCGTCCAGGGCGCGAGCACGACGAGGGTGGTGGCCAGCATCACGCCGCCGCGCAGCAGCGCGGCTCGCCGGCCGAGGTGGCGGCGCCCGAGCACCACGACGAACGGGAGCACGAGTGCCGCGGCGAGCATGTCGGCGCGCGCGAGACAGCTGAGGGCGAGCACGCCGCCGGCGCCCCCATAGGCGGCGAGCGTGCGGCGGCGATCGAGCGCATCGGTGTCGGTGCCGAGCAGGCGGTCGTCGCGGCGCACAGCCAATCCGAGGGCGAGGATCCCGCACACGAGCAGCAGCGCACCGAGCGGCTCGGACAGCAGCGATGCCGCATCATGGATCGCTGGCGGATAGAAGGCGATGGCGGCGGCGGCGAGCAGTCCGGCGCCCCAGCCCGCGAGCAGGAGGGCCAGGCCCCACACGGCAACGATCGTGACCGTGCTGACGAGGACCTGGGCCACGCGCGCCGGGCCGAGACCATGCGCGCCGCCGACGTCGTGTGCGCCGGCGAGGACGGCCGCCGTCGCGAACAGCACGGGCGTCGCCGGAGCCCAGCGAAACGGGTCGGCTTCGTGCGTCGCGCCATAGCGGTGCTCGACGCGCAGGGCGTTCGCGATGTGCGTATAGGCGACCTCGTCGGCCGACAGCGCCGGCCGGTCGCGATCCGCCGCGTGCAGCCGCAGCGCTCCCCCGGCGAGCACGATCGCCACGAGCAGCGCGATCGCCGCCCAGCGGCCCTCGCGCCGCGCGCGCAGCGCCGACAGGCGGCGCAGCGGCGATCGGTCGCGGATGAGCGGGCTCGCCGGCGCGGAGCCCGCAGGCGCGGAAGGCAGGCCGGCCATCGCGCGGCAGCCTACGCCATCGCTCGCGCGGCGGGACCGGGCGCGCGCCGCGACCGGGCTACCCTTGCCACCGCATGAGACGCTCCCCGCGCCACGTCGGCGACCTCCTCGCGCCGGCGCTCATCGCCGCGCTCGTCGCCGGGTGCGGTTCCACCGGGCCCGGCGCGTCCGCCACCGATGTCGCCGCCACGTGTCGCACGGTTGTCATGGGCACGATCGAGCAGGTGGCGATGCGCGCGTACGACGAGGTGACCAGCGGGCGCGTCGTCACGGGCGCCGAGCTCGAGGTCGAGCGCTCTCGCCCGCTCGTCCGCGCCGTGGCGGCCGGCGATTCCGTCGCCGCCACACAGGCTGCGCGCCAGCTCGCCGGCACCACGCAGATCGCCTTCCTGCGCGTGCAGCGCGGCCCGCATGTGCTCGTGAGCATCGGCCAGGGTCCGGCGATCGCGCGCGCGACCGGCGTGCTGCGTCTTGGCGGCGCGAGCGTCGGGCACTTCGCGGTCGCCGTGCAGGGCGACGCCGGGTACGCCGCCGTCGTGCACGGGCTCACGGGCGCGGCCGTGCTCGTGCGCGAGGGCGGCCGTCAGCTGGCCGGCACGCTCGCGCCGGGCCCAGCCACGATCCCCACCGACGGCGTCGTGCGCTACGGCGGCGCGGACTACGTCGCCCACACATTCACCGAGCCCGCCTACGTGACCGGGCGGCAGCGCATCTCGCTGCTCGCCCCGCAATCGCTGTTCGCCGCCTGCGGATCGAGCCCGGCCGAAACGGTGGCGGACGTCCTCGGTCCCGTGGCCGAGCGCATCTACGCGCACGAGGCGATGAGCCACAGCGCGCTGGAGACGATCGCCTACATCGCGCGCTCGCCGGCGTTCGTGGCCGCCGTGGCCGCCGCGGACCCCGTCATGACGCGAGCGGCGATCATCACGTTCTTCCGCAGCCACCGCCACATCGTGCGCGTCCGCGCCCTGCGCGGAGGCCAGCTCGTCAACGACGTTGGGGGGCCGTATGCGCTCGCGCCGGTGTCGGGCACGCTGCACCAGAACGGGCGTGCGATCGGGCAGTTCGTGACCGCCATCCAGGACGACGCCGGCTACGTCGCACTGGCGCGAGCGTACACCGGGGCTCAGGTCATCCTGCGCGTCGGCGACGAGCAGATCCCGAGCAGCACCTTGTCCCCCGGTCCGGCCTGGATCCCCGACCGCGGGGCGCTTGCGTATCGGGGACGCACCTACGAGGCCTACTCGTTCACGGGAACGGCGTTCCCGGCCGGACCGCTGCGCATCTCGCTGCTCGTGCCGATCGCCGGCTGACGGTCACGCGGCGTGCGCGAGCTCGCGCGAGCGGCGCAGTGCGGCGGCGCGGGTGAGCGGCGTGCGCCCCCACTCGGCGAGCCGGGCGTAGTCGACGATCGTGCCGAAGTAGCGTGACAGCGGCGGTGGTGACGGAACGCGTTCGCCGATCAGGGTCCGCGCGCGCTCGTCGTCGAAGCTGCCGCGCACGTCGAAGTAGGGCAGGTACACCTCACCCTCCGAGAGCAGGCCGGCACCGGCCTGACCGAGCTTGGGCGCGGGCCGCCCGAAGTGCTCGGCCGCCAGCCCGGCGAGCTCCGCGTTCGTCACCGCACGATCGCCGGCGACGAGCGCGAGCGTGCCGCACGCCTGATCGTGGTCGTGCGCGGCGATGATCCCTTCGGCCACGTAGTCGACGGGCACGACGTCGAGGCGTCCCGCAGGGTCGGCCGCGATCTCGTCCAGGCGTCCCGACGCGAACGCCCGCAGCGGCCAGTAGATGACGTTGAACGTCGGGGTCCAGCCACTCTGGCTGTCGCCGACGACGATGCTCGGACGCACGATCGCCAGCGGCAGGTCGTACTGCTCGCGAAGGAGCGCCTCGGCGTGGTACTTGGAGTGCTCGTAGCTGTTGCGGAACGTCTGACCGACCGCGTGGTCGTGCTCGTGAAAGCGACCATCGTGCCGGCCGGCGACATAGGCCGTCGACACGTGCACGACGCGGCGTAGGCGCCCCCGCTCGGCGATCGCGTGCGCGAGCTCGGCGACGCGGTCGGCGCCGCCCGCGTTGATGTTCATGGCCTGCAGCGAGCGGCAGGTCGAAGGAGATCGAGGCCGCGCAATGGATGACGCTCGTCACGCGCTCGAGCACGTGCAGGCGATCGATCTCTCTCAGGCCGAGTCCGTCGACGGCGATGTCGCCGGCAAGCGCCGTCACGCGCCCGGCGGCGACCGCGGGGTCGTCGAACAGCGTCTGCAGTACGTGATGCAACCGCGCGGTCGCCTCCGCCTGGTCCGCGCCTCGGATGAGCGCGACGATTCGCGTCTCGTCGTCGCGCTCGAGCATCCGCGCCATGACTTCCATGCCGACGAATCCGGTTGCGCCCGTAAGCAGAACGGTGTCGCTCATCGCCACCTCGCTGATCGTCGTGTCGTGTGGATGATTGGCCCTGCTGATAAAGGTGCCCAAAAGTGCGGCACCCCACCACTCGCTCGGCGCTCATCCGTACCTTCCCGCAGAGTGCGGATACGCCCGAATGGGCCCCGGCACCTCCCGTCGGCCTACCAGGATCGCTCGTCCGGCGCCCGTGCAGAATGGACCGCCAACAGAACATCCCGCGTCGCCGCCTGGCCCCTTCGTCCAATACCGTGGCTGCGCCGACCGGGCGCGCGGTTAGGATCGTGTGAATGCGTCGCGACGGCCTGGCTGACGGCCCGCCGCGCGATCGCAGGCGTGGGCGCGCGCATCCGTCCTGCATAACTGCATGTTTTCGTGCAGCGGCAGGGAATCGCTCGAACGGCAGGACGGACGCTGCTAGGGTCGCGCCGCGGCCGTCCCCGGCGGCCGTCTGAACCTGCACGTTCGGACCCGCGCGCCCCCGTGGCGACGTCTCCGCGCGTGCGCCTCGGCATGCCCTTCGAGCGCCCCCCAACCGACCCGATCGCCGGCCGTCCGGCTCGCACTGCTCGCCGCCGTGGCGCTCGCCTGCGCGCTGCTCGCCGGCGGCGCCCCGGAGCGCAGCGCCGCCGACGTACAGGGCTCGATCGCCGCCAAGCAGGCGAGCGTGGCCGATCTGCGCGCGCAGATCGCCGCCGACTCGGCTCAGATCGCGCAGACGTCGGGCGGCCTCGCCGCCGCCGAGGCGCGGCTGTCTCGGCTGCAGTCGGCGGCCAGCGCAAGCGAGGCGCAGCTGACGGCGGTGCAGCAGTCGCTCATCGCCGCGCGAAACCACCTCGTCGACCTCGAGAACCGCCTCGAGGTCTCCTCGCACGCGCTGGCGGCCAACCTGGTGGGCACCTACGAGGGCGGCTCGCCCGACGCGCTCACCGTCGTGCTCGAGTCACACGGGTTCGCCGATCTGCTCGAGCGACTCGCCTTCCTGAAGGCGATGGGCGATCAGGACGCGCACGTCGTCAGCGACACGCGAGCGGCGCGCATCGCCGTCACGCGCGAGGCGATCGACCTCGGCCGCCTGGAGATCCGCGACCAGCGGATCGCCCGCGAGCTGATCGCGCAGCGCAACGAGGCCGGCGCCCTGCAGGCCGCGCTGCTGCACGCCGAGATCCTCCAGGTTCGCCACCGCTCGCACGACGCGGCCGCGCTGAGCGCCGCACAGGGTCAGCTGCACGCGCTCGAGGCGCAGGAGGCGGCCGCGACCGCTGCGGCCCTCGCCGGCGGGCCCGTCGGACAGAGCGCGCCCGGCACGAACGGCATCCAGATCGACACCGGCGGCATGGTGCAGGCGCCCGCCGGTGCGCCCGCGGCGGTCGCCCAGGTGATCGCCGCCGGCAACGCGATCGCGACGCTCCCGTACGTCTATGGCGGCGGGCACGCCTCCTTCCACGCCGACGCGTACGACTGCTCGGGATCGGTGAGCTACGCGCTCGCCGCGGCCGGACTCGTCAGCTCGCCTCTGGACTCGACCGCATTCGAGAGCTGGGGGCTTCCGGGCCCGGGCAAGTGGATCACCGTGTACGCGAACGCCGGTCACGCGTTCATGTACGTCGCCGGCTGGCGCTTCGACACCGTCGCGCTCGCCGAGGGCGGCACCCGCTGGTCGAGCTCACCGACCGACACCTCGGGGTTCGTCGCCCGCCATCCGCCGGGCCTGTAGGCGCCGGCCCCAGCCGGTTCGCGTCGGGACTGCCTGTTGACCGGGCCGCGGCGCGCAGCTTCGTCGCGGATACCCACCTAAGCTGGAGCGTGTGATCGCACCGGTGGTCAGCGAGGCCTGGCTAGCGCTAGCTGAGCACCGCGACGAGGTGGTGCTCGCCGATGTGCGCTGGTACCTCGACGGGCGCTCTGGACGCGCCGCCTACGATGCCGGGCATCTGCCCGGGCGCGGTCTTCGTCGATCTGGATCGCTGGCTGGCCGGCGAGCCCCGCGACGACGCCGGGCGTCATCCCTTGCCCGACCCGGCCGTGTTCGCCGAGGGCATGGCGACGCTCGGCATCGGCGACGGTGATCGGGTCGTCGCCTATGACGATGCGGGCGGCGTGATCGCCGCCCGCCTCGTGTGGATGCTGCGCGTCACCGGCCACGAGGCGGCGCTGCTCGATGGCGGGCTGGCCGCCTGGGACGCCGGGCTCGAGGCCGACACGACGGAGCGCCCGGCGGCCGCCTTCAGCGCTCGCCCCTGGCCGGCCGAGCGGCTGGCCTCGATCGACGACGCGGTGGATCCCGACCTCGTGGTGATCGATGCGCGCCCGGCCGAGCGCTACCGCGGCGGGCCGGACCCGGTCGACCCGCGCTGCGGCCACATCCCCGGCGCGCGCAGCCTCCCCTGCCGCGAGAACCTCGACGCGCGCCGGCGCCTCCTGCCGATCGACGAGCTGCGCCGGCGCTTCCAACGCGTCGGCGTCGGCAACGGGTCGGCGGTCGTCTCCTACTGCGGCTCGGGCGTCACGGCCTGTCACAACCTGCTCGCGCTCGAACACGCCGGACTCGGTCAGGGACGGCTGTTCGCCGGCTCGTGGTCGCAGTGGAGTCGCGATCCCGATCGACCGCTTGCGACCGGCGAGGACCCCGGGCTGCCGCCTGCATGAGCACGCTCGATCGGCCTAGAGCCACCCGAAGCCGACCCCGAACACGAGCCCCATCGCCAGGTCGATCGCGCCCAGCCCGCCGACCCGCGTCCACCGAGCCGCGCGAGCTGGCGCGTCGTAGACCCAGGCCGCGTAGAGGAAGAACCACAGGTAGCCGAGGATCACGATGAGGGGCACGAACGGCGTGTTCCACCACCAGTACTCCCAGTGGAACGTGCCGGTCGCGTGCAGGAAGAGCTCTACGGCGACGCTGGTGAGCGACAGCCCGAGCGCGACCGCGAAACGGTTCGGCATCCCCAGGATCCGCGCGCCGCGATCGGCCGGCAGGAGCTTGACGTAGACGATGCCGCCGAGCGCGAACATGAACATGATCTCGACGTTCAGCCCGATGAGGATCTGGTATGCCGTCGGCCCGGTGGCCGTCCACAGCGCCGCGCGATCGCTCGCCTGGAGCACGAGCGCGTTGACGATCTCGTTGAACCAATCGGCCAGCCAGACGGCCAGGCCCGCGGCGATCACGTCCCAGCGACCGCGCTCGACCTCGTTGGCGTAGGCGTAGAGCACGATCACCAGCGAGCGTGACCGCGTACCACTTGAACTGATGCGGGTCGCGCAGCTGGCGCAGGGCCTGCAGCGTGAAATCGGTGCGCGTCGCCATCAACTGACCCATCGTCTGCGGACCCTAGTCGACCGACCTCCCACCGGCCCACGTCTGATTGGGATGATGGTCCGATGGCAGACACCCCCGAAGCGAAGCGACTCGGAGAGCTCATCCAGCCGTTCCGCGTAGCCCCCGGCTCGCGGGTCGTGCTCGAGCGGGATTTCGATCCTGCATACAAGGCCGGCGTGAAGCGCAAGAAGGACGGCATCCACCTGCTCGAGCAGGGAGTACAGCGGCTGTCCGAGTACCAGGCCCGCCTCGCCGCCCAGAACACCTGGGGCGTCCTCGTCGTCCTGCAGGCGCTCGACGCCGCCGGCAAGGACGGGACGATCCGCCACGTCATGAGCGGCGTCAACCCGCAGGGCGTGACGTGCACAGCTTCAAGGTGCCCTCGGCCGAGGAGCTCGACCACGACTTCCTGTGGCGCTACGCGAAGCGCCTCCCGGCGCGCGGAAAGATCGGCATCTTCAACCGCTCCCACTACGAGGAGGTCCTCGTCGTGCGCGTCCACCCCGAGAACCTCGACCGCGAGCGACTGCCGGAGGCCGCCAGGCGCGGGGACGTCTGGAAGCGGCGCTACCGCGAGATCAACGACTGGGAGCGCTACCTCACCGATAACGGGATCCGCATCGTCAAGCTGTTCCTGAACGTCTCCAAGGAGGAGCAGCGGATCCGCTTGCTGCGGCGGCTCGACCTTCCCGACCACAACTGGAAGTTCTCCGACGGCCGACGTGGCCGAGCGCGACCGCTGGGACGACTACCAGCTGGCGATCTCCGACACGCTCTCGCACACGAGCACCGCCTGGGCGCCGTGGTACGTGATCCCGGCCGACCGCAAGTGGTTCGCGCGCATCGCGGCGGCCGCCGTGATCGGCCACGCCCTGATGGAGATCGACCCCCGCTACCCGACGGTCGGCGAGGAGGCCCGGCACGCGCTCACCGAGATCAGGGAGCGCCTCGAGGCCCAGGCCCCGGAGGGCGCTGCCCCCGACCCCTTTGAGCAGGGCGAGCACGGCGCGGCCGGTCGCTCTCCGCACTGACCGACATAATCCGCGGATGAGCGCTCGGGCCACGGCCGATCACCAGCGCGGCTTCGCGCGGCTCCACGCTCGTCCTCGCGACACTCGCGTCGGCGCAGTTCCTCATGGCCCTCGACAGCTCGGTCATGAACGTGTCGATCGCCTCGGTGGCCAACGACCTCGGGACGACGGTCACCGGAGTCCAGACCGCGATCACGCTGTACACGCTCGTGATGGCCTCGCTGATGCTCACCGGCGGCAAGCTCGGCGCGCTGCTCGGACGCCGGCGCATGTTCGTGGTCGGGGCGATCATCTACGCGGCCGGGTCGGCCACCACAGCCCTCGCACCGAACCTGACCGTGCTCATCATCGGCTGGTCGGGCCTGGAGGGCATCGGCGCCGCGCTCATCATGCCGGCCGTCGTGGCGCTCGTCGCCGCCAACTTCCCCGCCGAGCGTCGCACCGGTGCCTACGGTGCGATTGCCGCTGCGGGTGCCATCGCGGTCGCCGCCGGACCGATCGTCGGCGGCGCCGTCACGACCTCCTTCTCATGGCGCTGGGTGTTCGTCGGTGAGGTCGTCGTCGCCCTCGGGATCGCCGTCCTGGCCCGTCGGCTCGCCGACGCGCCGCCCGCGCACCGTCCGAAGCTCGACCTCGTCGGCGCGCTGCTCTCGATCGTCGGCCTGTCGGCGGTCGTGTTCGGCTTCCTTCGCTCGAGCGCCTGGGGCTGGGTCACCGCGAAGCCCGGCGGGCCCTCGCTGGCGGGGCTGTCGCCGGTCGTCTGGCTCATCGTCGGTGGCCTGATCGTCCTCTGGCTGCTGCTGCGCTGGGAGGCCCGCGTGGAGCAGCACGGCGGAGAGCCACTCATCTACCGCGCCCAGCTGCAGAACCGGCGGCTGACCGCGCCGCTGTCGCTGTTCGGCGTTCAGTACTTCATGCAGGCCGGCGTGTTCTTCACGATCCCGCTGTTCCTGTCGGTCGTGCTCGGCCTGTCCGCCTTCGAGACGGGGCTGCGCCTGCTCCCGCTCTCGGTGGCGCTGCTGGTCTCCGCGATCGGCGTCCCACGCGTGTTCCCCGACGCGTCTCCGCGCCGCGTGGTGCGCGTGGGGACGTTCCTCATGCTGGGCGGCACGGCCGTGCTCATCGGCGGGCTGAACCCTGGCGCCAACGCCGCCGTCGTGACGATCCCGCTGCTGCTCATCGGGCTCGGGATCGGTTCGATGGCCTCGCAACTCGGCGCCCTCACGGTGTCGGCCGTGCCCGAGTCCGAGGCCCCCGAGGTCGGCGGCCTGCAGAACACGGTCACGAACCTCGGGGCCTCGCTCGGCACGGCGCTCGTCGGCTCGATGCTCGTCCTCGCGCTCACGGGATCGCTCGCGAACGGAATCGACAGCAACAGCGCGATCCCGCAATCGGTGAAGGATCAGGCGAGCGTCCAGATGCAGGGGGGCGTGCCATTCCAGTCCGACGCGCAGCTCGAGAGCGCCCTCAAGGACGCAGGCGTGAGTCCGTCCGCGACCAACGCGATCGTCGCGGAGAACAGCAAGGCGCGCTATACCGGCCTGCGTGTCGCGCTCACCTCGGTGCTGTTCGTCGGCATCCTCGGGCTGTACCTCAGCGGCGGACTCGCCGAGCGCCCGCCCGGGCGCGAGGACAAGATCTCTTATGTGACACCGCAGTCCGGGCCGACATAATGGAGCAGTGTCCTGCGCTTTTCACCGGGCCGCGACCATGGCGTGCGCGTGATGGCCGCCATCGAGGTGGAGGACCTGTTTAAGAGCTATGGGACCGTCAACGCGGTCCGCGGCGTCAGCTTCTGAGTCGAGGAGGGGGAGGTCTTCGCGCTGCTCGGACCCAACGGGGCCGGGAAGACGACGACCCTGGAGATCCTCGAGGGCCATCGGCGGCGCAGCGGCGGCAACGTGTCCGTGCTCGGACTCGACCCGCACACCGGAGGCCGCGCGCTTCGCGAGCGGATCGGCATCGTCCTGCAGTCGGCGGGAATCGACGGCGAGCTGACCGTCGGGGAAGCGCTATCGCTCTACGCCGGCTTCTATCCGCATCCGCTGCCGGTGGAGGAGCTCATCTCACTCGTCGGCCTGGAGGGCAAGAGCCGCGCGCGCATCAAGACCCTGTCTGGTGGACAGCGCCGCCGAGTCGACCTCGCCCTGGCGCTCGTCGGCGACCCCGACCTCATCTTCCTCGACGAGCCGACGACCGGGTTCGATCCGGCGGCGCGTCACGGCGCGTGGCAGATCGTCGACGGCCTGCGCACGCTCGGGCGCACGATCGTGTTGACCTCGCACTACATGGACGAGGTTCAGCACCTCGCCGACCGCGCCGTGGTCATCGTCGAAGGCCGGGTGGTGGCCGAGGGCAAGCCCGACAGCCTCGGCAGCGACGGCAAGCGCGAGACGCTCGTCAGCTTCCTGCTGCCCCGCGATCAGCTGACCGCGGAGCTACCGCCCCAACTGCGCTCGACGGTCAGCCCACGCGACGGCAAGTTGCTGTTGCGCACGACCGATCCGACGCGCACCTTGATGGAGCTCTGCAACTGGGCCGTCGCCGAGGACGTCGAGCTGCGCGCCCTCGAGGTCTCGCATCCCTCGCTCGAGGACGTCTACCTGCAGCTGACGGGAGGTGAGGGCAATGGCCACGGCTGAGTCGCCACGCGCGCGCCGGCGCCGGCCGCACGCCAGCCGGATGGCCGCGGCGCAGGTTCGCTACCAGATTCGGATTCTGATCCGCTCGCCGATCGCCTTGTTCGCGACGATCGTGATCCCGCTGATGGTGCTGCTCGCGGTCAATCTCCTCAACGCGGGATCGCACGTCAGCTCTCGCGGGGGCATCCGCTACGCCCAGTTCTTCACGCCCGCGATGATGGCGTTCGCGGTCATCAACGCCTGCTACATGAGCGTGATCACCTCGACGACGCTCGCACGCGACGAGGGGATCCTCAAGCGCATCCGCTCGACGCCGCTGCCACCCTGGGTGTGGATGACCGGGCGCCTCGGCTCGGCCGCGCTCGTCGCGCTGTGCTCGGCCTTCGTCGTCGCCTTCGTCGGCGATGTCCTGTACGACTTCGAGATCATCTCGGGCGCCCTGCCCGTGGTGCTGTTCACGCTCGCCGCAGCGATGTTCTGCTTCTGCGCGCTCGGGCTCGCGGTCACCGTGCTCGTACCCACGACCGACGCGGCCTTCGCGATCGCCTGGGGCACGATGCTGCCGGTGCTCTTCATCTCGGGAGTGTTCGAGCCGATCGACCACGCCCCGGGCTGGCTGCACACGATCGCCTCGATCCTCCCCGTGGAACCGTTCGCCGACAGTCTGGAGAACGAGCTCAATCCGGTGATCGGCTCGACCGCCGTGCCCTGGGGACACCTGGCCGTGCTGCTGGCCTGGGGGGTCGCGGCGACGGCCTTTGCCCTCGTCGCCTTCCGCTGGGAGCCGGGGGTCAAGGCCGTCAAGCACCACCGCCTTCGCGGGCCGCACCCGCCGGCCGGGTTCACCGTGGACCGCGTGCGCGCGATGTTGGAGGCGCATCGCGAGCGCGTCGGCGAGCCCGACCACCCGGTGTCCACCCCCGCCGCCCCGCGCGTCGTGGCTCGTCCGGTATCCGGCGAGCTCGGGCTCATCGAACAGATCGAGGGGCCGGCTCCGAGCGAGGACTCCAGCGTTCCGCCCGATCCGGACTACTCCGACGTCGTTCCCCGGTGACCGGCACCGAAGCGAAAGCGATGACGATGGTGGCCGCCGACTCGATCGCGGCGCTCGTCGCGCGCTACGACCCCGAGGTCTTCGACGCCCGCCGCCGCCAGAACCGCGTGCGGATGATCGCCGACGGCGACGAGGTCTGTGACGTCCTGCTCGGCGACGACGGGTCGGTCGCGATCACCGACGTTCGCGCGACCCCCGATGCGGTGCTCGCCGCCGACACCGCGACGTGGGCGCAGATTGCCAGCGACCTCAAAGCGGGGATGGCGGCGTACGGGTCGGGGCGGCTGTCGGTACGGCGCAACCTGCACGTCGGCATCGGATTCCTGGCCGCGACGAGCGGGTCGACCGATCCCGCGCGCCTGCGGTTCCGGACCGTGACCACGGCCGGCGTGCGGCTGTCGATCATGGAGGCCGGCACGGGCCCGGCGGTGCTCGCCGTCCACGGCCTTGGAGCAACGATGGGCTCCTTCGTGCCCACCGTCGTGGCACTCGGCGGCCGCTTCCGGATGATCGCACTCGACCTGCCGGGATGCGGAGACTCGGACAAGCCGATCGGAGCGCCTTACGACCCTCGATTCTTTGCCGCCGCGTGCGTCGACCTCCTCGACGCGCTGTCGCTCGATCGTGCTCACCTGATCGGCAACAGCCTCGGCGGGCGCATCGCGCTCGAGGTAGGTCTGAGCTATCCCGATCGCGTCGGGCGCCTCGGGCTGCTCGCGCCGTCGCTGGCCTGGCGCCGCGGCCGGTCCTGGGCTCCGTTGCTTCGCCTCACGCGACCGGAGCTCGGGCTCGTGCAGCTCACGCCGCGCCCGCTGACCGAGGCGATCGTGCGTCGGCTCATCCCCGGCGCCGGCGAGGGCTGGGCCGCCGCCGGCGTGGACGAGTTCCTGCGCGCCTACCACTCACCGGCCGGGCGGGCCGCGTTCTATGCAACGGCACGTCACATCGTCCTGGACGAGCCGCACGGAGAGACCGGGTTCTGGACGCGTCTACCGAGCCTGCAGGCCGAGTCGCTGTTCGTCTGGGGTCGTCGTGACCGCATCGTGCCGATCGCGTTCAAGCGTCACGTGTCCGACGCCCTTCCCCACGCACGCCACGTCGAGCTCGATTGCGGTCATGTGCCGCAGATCGAGCGGCCGCGGCAGACCAACGCCGAGCTCGCCGCCTTCTTCTCCGAGGCTGTCGAGGGCGAGCGCGGCTGACGATCAGCGTTCGCCTCGCCCCTCCGCTCATCGAGCCGAGGCGCTCGGCTCTACCGCCGCCGCATCGTCGCCATCACCTGGTGCGGATCGTCGAGCAGCAGGCGGACCTCGAGCAGCTCGAACAACTCCGACCAGCGCTCGCGCATGTACGCGAACGTGATGACCGTCTCGCCGTAGTCGATCTCGCCCCCGTCGCGCAGCTGCGGGTGCACTGGGACGGCGGCGTGCGGGACGAACAGGTAGCGCGGAGCCGTCAGCGCCGCCGGAACGTCGGCGCCGAGCGCGTCCAGCACGGGGTGCATGAGCGCGCAGTACTCCAGGTACGCCGGCGGGCGCACGGTCACGACGAGGAGTCCACCGGGGCGCAACGCTCGATGCAGGGCACGCAGGCACCGCTCGTGCGCAGCCTCGGAGAGATGGGTGAACACCGAGAAGGCGAAGGCGAGGTCGAACGGCTCGTCGAACGGGAGCCGATCAGGCAGGAACGCGGAGCGAGCCAGCGTCGCGGCGACACCGTTGGCGCGGCAAATCTCGAGAATCCCCTCCACCGGATCGCAGCCGTACAGGCGGCCGGGCGCCACGTCGCGCAGCAGGCATCGCGTCAGACGCCCCCACCCGCAACCGAAGTCGAGGACGCTCGCATCGGCGAGCGGCCGCCTCGCGTGGCGCTCGTAGCCGTCGCGCAACTTTGCGTAGAAGGACGCGCTCTGACTCGCCAGCGCCAGGCCGCTGCGGCCGTTCCATTGCTCCTGCAGCTCGGGATCGGGCATGTCCGGTAGCAGCGCGCGGATGTGCGGATACAGCCCGTACTCCTGGGTGAGCAGCAGCGCCCAGACCTCGTCGTCGAGCTCGCGAAACAAGGCGTAGCGCGCAGCCGAGTCGTCCTGCGCACACGCGACGTCGATCGCCGTCAGGCGCTCGCGGTAGAAGTGCTCCAGCCACGAGTCGAGTCGCTCCTCGGGAGCCCGCCCGGCGTCGTCTGCGGACGCCGGTGTCGGTCGCAGCGCGCGGCCGAACCGGCCAACCGCTCGCACCGGCCGCGTCAGGCGCCAGCTGAGCGACGTCTCGTAGTGGCGCCGCAGCCGGGCGAGCTCGCCGCTGGTCTCCCCGGCCGATCCGACGGACACGCAGGGAGCGTAGCGTCCGTTGCCGCCGGCGTGCGACGCGGCGGCGCCACCGGAGACCTTCGCTGACGCGTCACCGGCCGGGCGGTGAGGGTGCCTGGCCGGTGGACACTTCGGTCACCGCGGGCGCCGTGATGATGCGCGCGCCGCGCCCGCGGGTGAAGAAGCTGATCGCCCAGCGAATGACCACCAGCAGGCGGTTCTGGAAGCCGACGAGATACCAGAGGTGAACGACGAGCCACACGAGCCAAGCGGGGGTGCCACTCAGCCGCAGGTGGCGCAGGTCGACGACCGCGGCGCGGCGGCCGATCGTCGCGACGTTGCCCTTGTCGTGGTAGTGAAACGAGGGCGTCTCGCTGCCCACGAGACGGTCGCGAATGAGCCGTGCGGCATAGCTGCCCTGCTGGATCGCCACCGGCGCCACGCCGGGATATGTGACGGCCTGGCCGTCATCGCCGCGCACCCGGACCATGTCGCCGAGGGCGAGGATCTCTGGATGGTCGGGCAGGCTCAGATTCGACTCGACCGTCACCCGCCCGGCGCGATCGACCTCCGCCCCCGCGAGGTCGCCGAGCAGGCCGGCGAGCGGTGACGCCGTCACGCCGGCCGCCCAGATCACCGTTCGCGAGGGGATCCGGCGCTCGCTGCCATCGCCCGCGCGCAGGGTCACCTCCTCGCGGTCGATCCCGGTCACCATCTGATTGAGCATCACGGTCACGCCGAGCCGTGCGAGGGCGCGCGCGGCGCGGTCCGACAGGGACGGCGGGAACGAGCCGAGCACGCGGTCGGCGGCCTCGACGAGCAGGATCCGGGCGTGCGCGGGGTCGATCGAGCGGAAGTCGTGGCGCAGGGTGTCACGCGCCAGCTCGGCGATCTGGCCCGCCATCTCCACTCCGGTGGGCCCGGCACCGACGACGACGAACGTGAGCTCGGCGATGTCGATCTCCGGGTCGTCACTTAGCTCGGCTCGCTCGAAGGCCGACAGGACCCGCGAGCGCACCGCGAGGGCGCTCTCCAAGGACTTGACCTCGGCTGCGATCTCGCGCCACTGCTCGTTCCCGAAGTACGAGTACGCCGACCCCGCGGCCACGACCAGCGTGTCGTAGAGGACGGGCGCCGGCTCGATGTCATCGAGGCTCGCGAGCCGGACGGCGCGACCCTCGAGGTCGATGTCCGCCACGTCGGCTTGAAGCACGCGGACATCGGAACGGTCCTTGAACAGCGCCCGTAGCGGGTAGGCGATCTCGCCCGGCGACAGCGCGCCGGTCGCCACCTGGTAGGTGAGCGGCTGGAACAGGTGGAAGTTGCGCCGGTCGATCAGGGTGATGTCGACGCCGGAGCCGCGAAGGCCCTTCACGGCGTGCAGGCCGCCGAATCCGCCTCCGATGACAACGACGCGATGACTGATCGGTCCCATGATGCCTGCGTTCGGTTGCTTGCTACCGTCCGGGTCAAGCGGAGCCGTCGTGCGGCCCATGGCTCCTAGGCCTTGAGCGCCACCGCCGCCTCGGGTGTGGCGACGTGGAAGCTGAAGCTCTGCTCCAGATACAGGCGCACAACGTCCTCGTCGTGTGACGCGTATCCGATCGAGTGGTCCTGGCCGGACTCGAACACGAAGTCGCCGCCGCGCAAGCTGACCACGAGCGCCCCGCTGACGCCGGGCGCCCACACGATCGGGCCTTCCAGGATCTTGCGCAGATGATCCAGTAGCGGGTAGCCGCCATGCTCGGCGGTCTCGATCACTCGCCGGTATTGGTCGCGCCCGAGCGCCAGCCCATACGGCCCGGTGATTCCGCTGCCCAGGAGCCGCTCCACGGCGCCGGCCACATGCCGCGGGTATTGCGCGGCCGAGTCGCCCAGCTGCTCGTGATCATGGGGCGACGCCTCGCTGATCCCGATGATGGCGCCTTGCCAGCCGTGGAACACAGCGATGTTCTCGGCCACGGCGATGTGACGCGCGGCCGCATCGAGTGCCTCCAGGTCGGCGTCGCCGGCCCCGCGATCGGCGTCGCGCAGCTCGGTTCGCGACAGCTCGAAATCCGCGCGCAGCTCGACCAGCGGCAGGACGCGGCGCTGTAGTGCCGACACTCCCTCACAGGGAGCCGCCGGCAGCTGGTCCGTGCGACCGAGGTTCGTCGCCGAATACTCCCATCCGCGCGGACCGGAGAAGTCGACGAGCTTGCGGGCGGCGAGAGCCGGGGTCAGCCGCCCGCGCGCCTCGCCGTCGAGGAGCTCCCACCCCGCGTCGCTGATCGGCGCGTGCGAGCGAAGCAAGTGGCTCATGACGACGCCCCCCGCAGACTGCCGATGCCAAGCGAACCGTTCTCGGCGGCGCCACGATTGGCGGCGGCCGAGGGGTTTCGAGCCGGGGGGTCTTCGAGAAAGTCGACGGTCGGGACAAAGAACAGGTTGCCCGTCACCGCAGTGGAGAAGTCCAGTACCCGGTCGGTGTTACCGGGTGGCTTGCCGATGAACATGTTCCTCAACATCTCCTCGATCACGTCGGGGCTACGTGCGTAGCCGATGAAGTACGTACCGAACTCGCTCACACCGACCCGGCCGAACGGCATGTTGAAGCGCACGATCTGCCTCTGGTCGCCGTCGTCATCGATGATGGTGTTCAGGGCCACGTGCGAGTTGGCGGGCTTGATGTCTTCGGGCAACTCGATGTCGCTGAGCTTCTCGCGCCCAATGACCCGCTCCTGGGCCTCGACCGGCAGCGCATCCCAGGCCGCAAGGTCGTGGACGTACTTCTGCACGATGACGTAGCTCCCGCCCGCGAAGTCCGGGTCCTCCTCCCCGATCGCGACCGCTTGGAATGCCGCGTCGCCCTCCGGGTTCTCGGTGCCATCGACGAACCCGAGCAGGTCTCGTTCGTCGAACGACCTGAATCCGTGCACCTCGTCAACTGCGTGGACATGGCCGGTCAGCCGATTCATCAGCCGTTCGGCGAGCTCGAAGCACAGGTCGAACCGATGCGCGCGGATGTGGAACAACAGGTCGCCAGACGTCGCCGGCGCCGCGTGCCGCGGACCGGCAAGTTCGGTGAACGGATGCAGGCCCGCCGGCCGCGGCGCACCGAACAGACGGTCCCACAGCCCGGAGCCGACGCCAGCCACACAGCTCAGCCCTCCCTCGGGGATGCGAAAGCCAACCGATCGTCGCAACGCACCGACATCCGACAGCAGGCCGCTCACCTCGTCCTCAGCGCCGGAATCGACGGTCAGAACGAGGAAGATCGCGGCCTCGCTGAGAGGCTCTAGGACGGCCTGTGACTCGAAGTCCCGCACGGCGTGCGGCGCATTGTCCCAGGTTCGGGCCGGACCGCGCCAGCGCCAACGAGGGCAACGCGAACCGTGTGCGGCGCGCAGGGCCGGGACCCGCGGCAGCGGGCTTGACAGCGAGCCGCACCCTGCCTAGAGTGCGCAAAACTGTAGCACTCGCTGACCAGATTGAGCCGCCGTCCTTGAACGGTGTGCGCCGATCGGGCACGAGCCGCGGCGGGTCGAGAGGGAGGAGTGATCGATGACACGAAATCGCTTGCGCGCGACGGCCGGATCGCTGTCCGCGCTATTCGGGGTACTTGCCGGCTTCACGTTCGCGGCGTCAGCGCTCGCCGCGCCCACGCTCGGCCCGGCTGGGTCGGCCTTCTACACGCCCCCGTCGGCGCTCCCGAGCGGCAGCCCGGGGGCCCTCGTCTGGTATCGCCCGGCAACGCTGAGCCTCGGGAGCCAGGCGCCGAGCGTCACGGCCTGGGACATCCTCTACAACACCTCCGACGCCCTCGGCAACGGGGACGTCGCCACCGGCACGGTGATCGTCCCGACTGCCGCGTGGACTGGTTCGGGCACGCGGCCCGTCGTCGACTATGCGGCCGGCACGCAGGGTCTCGCGCAGTCCTGCGCACCGTCGGCGCAACTCGCTGCCGGCACGGAGTATGAGACGGCGAACATCGTGGCCTTGCTCAATCAGGGCTGGGCGGTCGTGCTCACGGATTACCAGGGCTACACGACCGGATCGCAGACGTTGTTCGGCGTCGGAGCCGCCGAGGGTCATGCGGTGCTCGACGCGGCGAAGGCAGCGGACCAGATCCCCGGCGTCGGGTTGAACCCGTGGACCAGGACGGCGATCTGGGGCTACTCGATCGGTGGCCAGGCCGCGGCCTGGGCCGCTCAGCTTCAGCCCTCCTATGACCCATGGATGAACCTCATCGGCGTCGCTGCCGGCGGCATCCCGGGGAATCTGCTCGTCACCGCGAACTACCTCAACCACAACGTCGCCGCCGGCTTCGCCGCGATGGCGATCCTCGGCCTGAGCGACCAGTATCCGTCGGCCATCGACCTGTCCGCACTCGAGAACGCCACCGGCGCGGCGGCCACCGCGACGATCAAGAGCCAATGCGTCTTCCAGACGCTGCTCGGGTTCGAGAATGCCAGCATCGACCAGTACACGCAGAGCGGCGAGACGCTCGCTCAGCTCGAGGCGATGCCGGCGGTCGCGGCGCCGATCAACGCGCAGCAACTCGGGACGACCAAGATCACGGTCCCGATGTACCAGTACCACGGTCAGGCCGATGAGATCATCCCGCTCGCCCAGGACATAGCGCTCAAGCAGCAGTACTGCGCCGAAGGCGTGCCCGATGAGTTCGTCCTCTACCCGGGCGAGCACATCACCACGCAGTTCCAGGCCGCGCCACAGGTGGTCAGCTGGCTGGGTGACCGCTTCGCCGGACAGCTGCCGGTGCCAAGCGACTGCGCCGAGACCGCGCCGGAGCCGACGTCGACGGCCAATCCGGGTGGCGGGGACTTCGTCGTGTCGCTCAACAGCTGGACGCTGAGCGCTTCGCTGACGGTGAAGAAGCTCGGCGACACCATCACTACACCGCCGGGCTCCACGTTCAGCGGGGCGACGGACCTGACGAGCCAGCAGCTCCAAAACGGAATCACCACCGTGCCGACCTACACGACGACGCTCAAGCTGTTCGGGATTCCGCTCAGTACAACGGTCGGACTCGTGCAGACCGGGGCGGCGACCGGGACGGCGTCGCTCGATGACAGCGGCAACCTGCATATCAGCGGGTCGGCGCAGGAGACGCTGCAGATGAAATCGATCGGCCTGTTCGGCCTCAACATCCCGCTCGGGTCCTGCCAGACGAGCATCCCGGTGACCTTCCCGCTCAGTTTCGACGGGCCGGTGTCCTCGCTTGGTGACGGTCAGCTGAAGTTCAGCGGCAGCACGACGTTCCCGCCGCTCGCCAAGTGCGGTCTGTTCGGCGTGCTCCCGGCGGTGTTCACCCCGCTGCTCAACCTGCTGTTCGCGGGCCCGGGCAACAACTACACGTTCACCCTGTCACCGCCCGCACCGGTCGCCTACTGAGGGGCTGCCGGCGGCGCACCGTAGGACCCTGAGATCACGCCGTAGGCACGTGCGGCGGCGCCCGCTCGGCGTACGCTGGGCTGACCACGAACTGGTCTTCCAACCCCGCGGAGCGGCGCAAGCAGATCCACGACCGGAAGGCTCAGATTCGGGACATCATGGGCGGGCAGAACGTCCTCATCGGTGGTCAGCCCGTGCAGTCCGGCGCCGCGGCCGGTCCCGCCGCGACCGCCGACGCGCTCACCAAACTCGCCGATCTGCGCGATCGCGGCGCCCTGACGGACGATGAGTTCCAGGCCCAGAAGGACAAGCTGCTCGGCAAGTAACTGACGCCCGCGGGCGCTGCGCTTCGCCCGGGTCGAGTTGCTCAACCCTCCTGCCCCAGGCTCGCCGGCCGCCGATATTCCTGTCACAGCCCGCATTCGCGCTAGCCTGTAACGATGCTCACTCAGGCAGATCGCGCGGCTGAGCGTCGGCGCGTGAAGCTGGAGGAGATCCAGCGCCAGGTCAAGGACGGCTCGCTGACCATCCGCAAGATGACGCCCGCGGAGCGTCGGCGCTATCCGGCCGTTCCGGCCAAGGCACGGCGCAAGTGACGAGCTTCTTCGTTGCCGGCGTCGAATCGGAGGGAGCGTGCGCCGAGGAGGCCTACAGCAAGCTGCGCGAGCGTTCGCTGGTCGCCGCCGGCTGCCCAGCGCGGTCGCGGCGGATCTTCAAGCTGAGCTGTCGATTCGATGGACAGGACCGCGAGATCGAGGTCGGCAGGCCGATCTCCCAGGGCGGCGACGTCGTGGTCGCGATTCTCGATCATGGGCGCTTCGAGGCGTTCTGCGTGCACACCGACGACGGCGGCAAGGGCGCGCCAGCACGTGTCAGCCATCCCGTCTACTCGGTGACGGAGTTCTCGTGAGCGCGCAGGACGTAGCCGGCGACGCCGAGATCCGCGCCCTCGTGAGGCGGCTCGCACGCCCTCACTCGTCCGGCGGGGATGTCGTCGAGCGCGCAGCGCTACTGGCGTCGGGCAGCGACTTCGCAGCCGTGCTGGCGTGGATCACCGACCACGCCGGGGTGGCCGAGGTGATGGCGCCGGAAGCGCCCCGAAGCGGTCTGCACGGACCGCGCGTCGGCCTCTCAGGCGCAACCGAGCCGCGGACCCCGCTGCGCTTCGTGCTGCCCGCCGGTGCGCTGGCCTGAGCATTGCAGGAGCCAGGCTGACGGGCCCGGGACGCCGGTGGAGCGTCTCACCTAACCTGGTCGTCGGACCCGAGAGGACCGCATGAGCGCCATGAGGCCGTCCGACCATCTCGTCAGCCTCGCTCGATTCCTCGCCCGGCGCGAGCAGCGCGAACGGGCCGACACCGCAGCCCTGCGCGACCTCGCGAAGACGCCGCTGCCGCTGCCGTCCGGGCTCCAGATCGAATGGCTCGGCACGGCCGGCTACCGGCTCACCTACCAGAATCACACAGTTCTGATCGATCCTTACCTGACGAGGATTCCGCTCCGTGCCACGTTGCGGCGCGCGCCCGCAGTGCCCGACGCCGCGCTGCACGAGCGGTTCCTCTCGCGCGAGACGCGGAACTGTCGTTGGGATCCTCGTCGGGCACACCCACTTCGACCACGCGATCGACGTTCCCGTCCTTGCCCGGAGGCTCGACACCACCGTGTTCGGCTCGGATTCGCTGGTCCGACTGATGGGCCTGTACGACCTTCGGGAGCGAGCGGTCGAGGTCTCGCCCCACCGTCCGTATGAGCTCGGGCCGTTTACGGTGCGGTTCGTCCCGAGCCTGCACTCCAAGCTGCTGCTCGGCTACAAGGTCCCCTTCGACGGTGCGTTGTCGTGTGAGCATCTCGACTCGCTGGCGCCGGTGCGGTACAGGTGCGGCGCGGTCTACGGGATCCACATCGAGGTTGGCGGCACGAGCCTTTACCACCAGGGCAGCGCGAACCTGATCGATGACGAGGTGCCCGCGGACGGGGCCGACATCTTCCTCGCCGCCATCGCGGGCCGCAGCTTCACTGAGCACTACTGGAGTCGGATCCTGCGACGGCTGAGGCCCGCCGTGGTGGTGGCCAACCACTTCGACGACTTCTTCCGGCCGCTGTCGGCGCCGCTCGGCTTCTCGACCAACGTGAACCTGAGTGCGCTCCCCGAAGAGATCAGCGCCGTCAGCCGCGAGATCGCGGTCGCCGCGCTCGAGCCAATGAGCGCCGTGTCGGCGTGAGGGACGCGCGCCGAGCGGCTTGATTCTCACCGATCGACGCTGCGGGCCGACCGCAGCGCGAGCGCCATCAATGTGAGCGTCGGGTTGAATCCTCCGGACGAGACGAACACGGATGCGTCGGCGAGGTGCACGTTTGGGACTTCGTGCAAGCGCCCGAACCGATCGGCGACCGACCGGCGCGGATCGTCCCCCATCCGGGCCGTTCCCATGATGTGGCGCGTTGCGTAGGCGCCGGCAGCGGCGCCACCCGACAGGGCGCTGCCGATGACTGCCGTGTCGGGCGTGGGAGCGGCCGCGGCGCAAATGGCTTGCACCCGCGGGGCGAAGTACGACGAGGCAGCGAGCTCGAAGCGATGCTGGGAGTGCGTGATGCGCGGGACCGGAAAGCCTCGAAAATCTCGGATCCTGGGGTCCAGGTCGACGCGGTTGGCGTGCTGTGGCATGTCCTCGCCATTCAGTTGGATCCCGGAGATGTGCTCACGGACCGCGAGGGTGCGCAGCAGGCTCGTGAGCGTCGTACCCCGATAGCCCGCGGCGGCGTAGAGGTTGGCCTCCTGCAGCAGGAGCGTGCCGCCGCCCACCTCGCAGTTGCCCCCCTTGAAGTACGGTAGCCCAGCGGCTCGGGCAGGGGCCCCAGTGACCGGGCCGACGAAGTCATCGAGCGTGAACGTGCTGGCGGGACCGCGCCACGGGTGCGCCCGTTCGGCGAACACGGCTGCGCCCACCGAGAAGTAGTGGAACATCAGGTTGCGCCCCACCAGGCCGGAGCGGTTGCCGAGCCCGCCAGGGTGGCCGGCTCCGCGGGAGAGCAGCAGCAGCCGGGCAGTCTCGATCGCTGACGGCGCCAGCACGACCACGTCGGCGCGAACGGTACGGGCCTGACCACGGTCGTCCAAGCAGGACACCCCGCGCGCGCGGTGGCCGCCGGGGGCGACATCGACGCGGTGCACGAAACAGCGCGTGCGGAGCTCAGCGCCGGCCCGGATCGCCTCGTGCAGGAACGAGATCGCCGCCTCGCCGCGGGCGTGGATCGGGCATCCGAAGCCCGAGCAGAAGCCGCACGAATTGCACGCCGGCCGGCCATCGCGCGGACGCGAGTTCACCGCCATCGGAAACGGATACGGGTGATACCCGAGCTGCTCGGCGGCCAGGGCGAGCTGGTGCCCGGCGTACATCGGCGGATTAGGCCCCATCGCGAACGGCTCGCGTCGCGGGGCCTGCTCGAGCGTGCTCGCGGGCATGCTTGCGCGGTCGCCCTGAACGCCGAGCCGGCTCTCGACCTCCGCGTAGAACGGCGCGAGGTCGTCGTACTCCAGTGGCCAGTCGGCGACCGTCGCACCAGGCACCGGACCGAGCAGTGAACGCCCCTTGAAGTCCTGACGCCAATAGCGGGGAACCTTGGCGGCCCAGTGGACTGTTCCGCCGCCCGCCACCGTGGGCAGGTCATTCACTTCACCGACGAACTCACGGTCGGTTCCCTGTCTGGCCTGGGCCTGCGTGCGCCTCGTGCGGGGCTCCAACAACGGGTCCTGGTTCTCGAAGAAGCGGCCCCCCTTGATCTCGTCATTGGCGAACAGCGTCCCGACCGCGCCGGCCCCCCCGAGGCCGGGCAGCAGGTTTCGCCCCTTCTCCAGGATGACGACCGGGTGCCCAGCGCGGGCGAGCGCCCACGCGGCTACGCTGCCTCCGGCTCCCGACCCGACGACGACCACAGAGCTGCGGCTCAACCGAAGTGTCCCTGCCCCGCCGCCCACCAGCGGTCGTTGGAGGTACCCCGCCCGGCCAGCAGCGGGGCGATCCGTCGCAGCACTTCGGCTCGCTCGCCCGCGGCCGAATCCGACCGCGTCGCGGTCGCCGAAGCGATCGGCGGGTCGGGCTCCGTCACCTGCGCTCGGGTGAAGCCGTCCGGCTGCCGATCGCCCGGCCAGTGCAGATCCTGCCATCCGGCCAGCGCGTGGTTTCCGCCGTACTCTGGCGGTCCGCACAACGCCTCGATGCTATTCGTCAGAGCGGCGTCGACCAGCCGCCGCACGGTCGGGTCGCTCACCCCCAGCAGGGCGTCCTGGACGGACTGCGGCGCAGCGGCGAACACGCCCTCGGCCCGCGCTCTCGCCAGAGCGTCCAGGCGGGCCAGACCCGACCGGTAGATGTCCTGGAGCCCGAGGACCGGACCCGCGAACTCCCGCTCCGGCTGCCCTCGCGATCCCTCCAGACGAATCCGCCAGCCGAGCTCGGCCGCGTGGTCGAGGGCGACGAAACGGGCAAAGTCATCGCGCTTGCCGCCGGCCCTCCCCGAGAACGGGCCGCCGGCATGGATGAGCGGCGGATCGAGCGAGAACGCCCCCAGCAACAGATCGATCGGCTCGGCGGCATGGACGTCCAGGGCACCGGGGCCGGGGTCATCGGGCGGTCCGGGCACGAGGCGAGCCGTTACGGCGCGCAGCGCTCCCAGTTCGGCGCTGGTCAGGAAGCGCCCGCCGCGGTCACTGCCGATGACCTCGTCGATGAGGGTCGTGACGCGCGTCACCGGGGCCAGCGCCAGCAGCGCGAACGCGCCGCCGCTGACGAACTCGCGTCGACTGACCTCGCGCGCCACCGGCGCAACATATCGCTCCGTTCCGGACTGCGACCCGCAGACCCTCAGCGCACGGCAGGGCGCGCCACGTCGACCGTCACAGCCGTCGCGCCGGACGCGCTGGCGTGGATCGCCAGGTTCGATCCCGCAATTGCACCGACGAGGGTGAACGTCGTCTGTGCGATGCCGTGATGCGACTTGACGCGCCGGCTGGCGAACGCGACGCGCTTGCGGCCACGGTAGGCGTCGTAGCTGATCGTCACCAGTCCGCGCGCGGCCACGGGGACGCGGACCGTGAGCGTCAGCCGGGATTTCGCGACGCGATAGGCGATCGCCAGTTTCTGCGTCAGCGGCTTGGCGTGCCCCGCGGTGCTCGGCGTTGTCGTCGTCGTTTGCGGCGTGGGCGTCTTTGCCGGCGTTGACGTCGTGGTGACGTTGGATGTCGGGGCTGCGCCGATGGCGACCGCGCCGAGGGTCGCTGCCGACGCGGTGCATACGACCGCCACCTGGCCAGCTCCGAGCTGCGACTGCCCGGCGAGCGACACCACGATGCCGTTACCGGTCGGCGTCATGCCGGTGAAGCCGGGCGTCGTGTCGAGTGACACCACGACGTTCGTCCCCGGCGCTCCGGTCACGGTGCCGAGCGAGAGGTCGAACGGCCCACCGTCGGGAACCGGAATCGTGATCGGCTGGTCGCCCACGATGTTGCTGACGGCGATCGGGAGGCCTCCAGCGGCCATGTTGACCTTCACCATCGAGGAACCTGACACGGCGAGGGGTAATGCGGTCAGCGTGCCAGTGACGCTCGCCGAACCGAGGACCGCAAGGATCGTGCTCGGAATCGGCGCAGTGGTGAACGTCACGCTGGCGTTCGAGAGCGTCAAGGCGTCCCCCGGATTGACCGTCTGTGGAAGCGTTCCCGTCACCGCCGCGGTGATGCCCACCTGCGCGTAGTAGCCGTCGGCTCCGATCAGGCATGGAAGCGTCGCGTTCGCGGTCACCGACTGCGTACCCGCCGGCGTCGCGGCAGACGTCGAGGGTAAGGCGGCAACCGCGACCACCGCCGCCGCGGCGACCGCCGACACCCATGCAGCCCAGACCCTCTTGCGCTCCGTCATGCCATCTCTCCGTTGTCTGGCGCGGACGAGCGTCGACCGTGCACCACTGCACCTCACCCGCGACCCCACCGACCCCGCGCCGCGCGCGGAAACAGCGACCCTGCAGATTCCTTTGCGTGATCAGGTTACGGCATACGCCCGGTCGGGTGGGCATCGGGCCCGCCGCACAGCTGGTGATTCCTCAGGAAGGACCCGTACCGGCCATGGCGCCGCTCCGGCGAGCAACCCCGGCGGGAATGTCGGACTTGTGATCGTGCGCCGACGAGCACCGGAAGCAGACAGGGTCCGATCGACGCACCTGACGCTGCCGCCCGGAAGGAGTCGGCCGGTCGGGAGTCATATCGATCAGCCCAGCGAGCAGTCCGTGGCACGGCGTGGGCTGCGCGCGCGACATCCGACAGGGAGGTAGTAGTGAATTCACGACTGATCTTGGGGGTCGCGCTTGCCGCGATTGGGTTCGCCGGCTGCGGGAGCTCCAGCACCGGGTCGTCCACTTCGACCGCCACCAGCGTGCCGAAATCGAGCGCGCCCGTCGCTGTGGCACCCGCGACCACGGCCGCGTTCCTCACGCCGCTGAAGACCGTCTCGACGATCGCCTCGACGGTCCCGGCCAACGGCGATATCAACCCCTATGGAATCGTCCTCGTGCCGACGACGACGGGCAAGCTGCAGGCCGGCAACCTCCTGATCAGCAACTTCAACGACAAGGCCAACAATCAGGGAACCGGCACAACGATCGTGCAGGTCACCCCGGCCGGCCACCGGTCAGTCTTCTCGACGATCAGCGCGAGCTCGCTGCCCGGCGGCTGTCCCGGCGGCGTCGGCCTCACCACAGCGCTCAGCGTGCTGCCTGGCGGCTACGTGGTCGTCGGCAGCCTCCCCACGACCAACGGGAAGTCGGCCACTGCGCAATTCGGCTGCCTGATCGTGCTCGACAGCGGCGGCAAGCCCGTCGGCACGATCTCGGGCGCCAATATTGCAGGACCATGGGATATGACCGCGGCCACCCAGGGCAACGTCACGAACCTATTCGTCAGCAACGCCCTGAACGGTGGTGCAGCCAGGGGCGCGCATACGATCAACAACTCAACCGTGGTGCGTCTCCGCGTGCGGTCAGGTCCGGGCCAGCCGCCGACGGTGCTCGGCCAACAGGTGATCGCCAACACGATCCCCTGGCGCGACGATCCGACCGCGCTCGTGATCGGCCCGACCGGCGTCGCCCTCGCCGCCAACGGAACCCTCTACCTGGCTGACACCCTCGACAACCGGATCGCGGCGATTCCCCAAGCGCTCACGCGGACGACTGCGTTGCCGAACGGCGGGCGCAACGTGTCACGAGGAGGGTTCCTCAAGCAGCCGTTGGGGATGGCACTCACGCCGGGCGGCAACATCCTGACGACTAATGCCGGCGACGGCAACCTGGTTGAGACGACCCCGGCCGGCAAGCAGCTACTGGTGCGCACCGCGGACACCAAGACCGGCGCCGGGACACTGTTCGGCCTGGTCGTCGTGCCCGGCGGCGCCGGCGTCTACTACGTCGACGACGGCGACAACACGCTGAAACTGCTCCACTGACGGCGAGACGCCGGTGCGGCGCGTGACGCGAAGCCGGCGCCCGAACGAGAGCATCTCGTGAACGCGAGGAAGGATTGGCCGGCAGCGGCGTCGTGCGCTTACAACAGGCCAGTAGCAGGGCTGGCCGGACGACGCGGGAGATTGTCCGCGTTCGAGGAGGTGGGAGATGATCGAGCGAGCGAAACTCGCTCTGCCGGCACTGACTGGCCTGGCCACCGTCGCGGCCCTGATCATGTCGGGGATTGCCTTGGTCAACAGCAGTGAAAGCAACGGTATGACGGCAGTGCGGACCGCGGGCGCGCCGCCGTCGGCCCAGCTAGGTGTCGCACCGGAGGCGCCGCCCCACGTCGTGGACGTAACGATCAGGCCGGCCTCCAAGCTGGGCCCCGACGGCAAGATGCACGACGCGTACTCCGAGAGGGACTTCGCCGTCCGGGTGCGCCAGCCGCTCACGCTCCGCATCAGCAACACCGACAACCAGCCGCACAGCATCACTTCGACGCGATCCGGCGTCGACATCATCGCGATGCCGGGGACGCACAGCTACACCGTGTTGGTCAAGCGAGCCGGCCGGTTCACGTGGCGTTGCCTGGTGATGTGCGACACCGGTGCCGACGGGTGGGCCATGACGCATGCGGGATACATGAGTGGCTTCATCCCGGCTACATGAGATTCCGTCCGTACCCTCCTCGCCGATCGCGCGACTGTTCGCGAGTTGAGGCGGTTTGCGCCCAGGTCGCGCTGGCGAGGCCGATCAGGTTGCCCTCGAGGTCTGTGAAGTGGCCGATCACGAGGCCGTTCGGTGCCGTCACGGGCGATGAAGCCGTAATTGGTCGGTTCGGAGATCGCCTCGGCGACAGTGCCGCTGGTATCGAACTCCCAGTTGAAGAGGTCGGTGAAGAAGCCGCGCAGTCGGCCGGCGACCGCTACTCCACGCGGACCGTGTCCCCGCGCCGGGTGGTTCCGGATTGCACGACCTCGGCGTAGATTCCGACGTGCGCGTCGTGGTGCTGGGCCGCAGCGCGCAGGATGCCCGGGTCGCGCGGGAGGTCGCTTTGGGGAAGCGTCGTCATGACGCAGCGCGGACACGGCCCGGTGACCTTCAGCTTCACCTGGTCCCCGATCGCGACGATCCGGTCCACCCAGTCGGACTCGGGGAATGGGCCGGCGTCTGGCCCGGTGTCGATCACGATGTTCGGGCGAAAGCGGCGGATCTCAAAGCGCCCGGGCGGGTGCAGCCCGCGGAGGCTGTCGAGCGTACCGGTGGTGAGGAGGTGCACTGGCGCGCAATCGAAGAACGTGCCGAGTGGCATGTCCTCATCGGTCGTGTCGTCGCGGATCGACAAGCCCTCGATGTCGGGCCAGTACTCCTCGAGCACCGGCTTCTCCGGCACCGCGGCCTTCAGCACCCCGGGCCGTCCGAGCATGCTTGTCAAGGCAGCTCCGAACCCGTCGTCATCGCTGAAGACGACGCTGCCGTCCGGGAGCATCACGCGCACGGGTGGGATCTCGCCGCCAGGCTGTGGCGCGTGCACGAAGCTCACTCCGCAGTCGAACAGCCGCGGCCACTTCTTCGGGTTCTTCGCGCTAGCCACCTTGCCGCTGTCGGGATCGACGATCGCGTAGACACGGTCGCCGACGACGCCCCGCTCGCCGAGCTCGGTCGCGTTGAGCTCCTCGCCGCGCATCGATTTCACCGGATAGCGCCAGATCGCGACGACTGCTCCCACCGCTTCTTCAGTCACAGATGCCATGTGGCCGCTCCATCGCTCGAGTGTCCGGTGGCCCGTCACTCGGCATCACGCCGCCGGCCGGCCTGCTGGCTGAGGATTGTCGACCAGTCGCGGCGCGATGTCGTTGGGCCGCCGGGCCGAACCGAGGCGACAGGACGTACAGCACCTCGCCGCGCCGGTGCGGGCACGCAGCGCCGGCACGCGCAGGCCCTCGGCAGGGACGCGCCAAGGCGGCCCCGCCAATTGGCGGGGCCGCCGGTGGTGATGAAGGCCGGAACCGCGCTGGCGATCAGCGGTTCCGCGTCGCCGCGAAATGCTCGTTCGTCGTCGTCGGCAGCTTCACCGGCACGGGCTTGACCACCTGCTCGACCTTCCTCCAGGTGCCGTCCTCGGCGCAGTAGTAGGTGTCGTAGTGCGCGCCCGAGAACACGACGATGCGTTCGCCGGTGTTGTATGTGTAGCCGCCGTACTCGCAGCCGGCCGCTCCGCTGCCTCCGGCGGGCGGTTCGGCGCTGGCCTGCGGCGCGACGGTCAGCGCCGACGCGGCCATCACGAGCGCGACGAGCGCGGCGATCGCCAAGGTGAGCGTCCGGCGACCGGTGATGATGGATCCGATGAGGGTGCCTGTGCGGAACATGACGCCTCCGTTTTCACTTGATGGAAGATGCATGTCTTACTGTCGCTGCGCTGGCCTGCCGCGAGTAGACCCCCTAGGGGTGGTCTCGACTCCCCCTCACGGCGCCCGGATCGCATGGGACCACCGTCGCGCGCAGATGCCCACCGTCCGGGCATTTGCTCGGGCGCTGACTAGCGAGGACTTTCGAAGCGATGGAGCGGCTCAATCCCTATGCGATGCGCTGAAGCCGTCAGGCTCAGGCCGTCCGCGTCGGCCACCGAAAGCGAGGTCGCGATCGGTCGGAGTGCGTGGCCGCTCTCCGCGAAAGGGAGCAGCGTCATTTACCGGCCCGAGACGACCGGACAGTTGACTCTAGACCCGTGCGCAGTGCTGACGCCACCGCGCCAGCTACGGTCCCGCTCGTACCTAAGCGCTATCCAACTCGATCGAGAGGACCCTAAATGGCGGCGGCGCACGAGCAGGAGACACCGGACGTGACCGATCCTCTGCGTCACCACACGCACTACCAACAGGACGGCAAGCACCCGTCTCCTTACGCCGGTGGGAGCAGCTTTATGGAGCGCGTGGCCGAGAATGTCGCTTCGGGCATGGGCACCGTGCAGTTCGTCCTCATCGGCTCGCTGATCATCCTGGGCTGGATTTTCGCGAACGGCGCGGTGCACTACGCCAGCACCACGATCAAGGCGGTGGAACACGGCGGCCAGTTCGACCCCGAGCCGTGGATCCTGCTGAACCTGATTTTCTCCGGCGTTGCGTTCTACACGGGAGCGCTGGTCATCATCGCCCAGAAGGCACAGACCAGGACCGACAAGGCCAACGAGGAAGCCGCAGCAAAGCACAGGGACGAGCTGGCACAGTTCCAGAACGACTTGCTCACCAAGAACACCGACCTCACCGAGCAGATCCATACGCTCAGCGAGCGACTGAGCACCCTTACCCAGGAGGTCCATGAAGCGACGTGCAAGGGGCGTTCATCTCCCGCCTGACGCTAATCACCACAGGACCGCCGCGCGTATTCTCGAGCAGGTCGTTTGACCTCAATGGACAGCCAACGCCCCGGTATCACCAACTTCGTCCACATCGGACTTTGTCGTCGAGGACCTCGACGAGACGGTCCGGTTTCTTGCGCTGCTCGGCTTCAACTGCGGCGAACCCGGGATGTTCAGCGGGGAGTGGATCGATCGGATCATTGGTCTCGAGAACGTGACCGTCGAGATCGTGATGGCTCGCGTCCCCGACGGGACCGACATGTTCGAGGTGGTGCGCTTCCGCTCGCGTTCCGCCGGCGCTCAGGAGCAGGCGCCGGCCGCGAACCGTCCTGGGCTCCGGCATGCGGCCTTCAAGGTCGACGACGTGCGTGGCGTCGTCGACCGCGTCCGAGAGGCCGGCTGGGAAACGGTTGGGGAGATCGTCGACTACGAGAACACGTTCCTCCTCTGCTACGTCCGCGGACCCGAAGGCCTGATCGTCGAACTCGCCGAGCGGCTCGACGGCGCGCCGAGCTGAACGGCCAGACTGAACCGCCCCGGGTTTGACCGAGGCGGTGAGTGGCTGGGCGCGACCGACCGTATCTCTGCATCGAGACGAGGCGTAAAGCAGTCACGGAAGCCGCTGGACGCCGGCGGGCTCCGGCCACAGCCCTGCTTTGGACATTTGACGTGCATCTCGCCGCGACGGCGGCGACAGTCCCGGTATGCGCGCCGACACGAGGGCTCTCGGTCTCGGAGGCGCGAACGACGCTCAGGTCCGGGTGAGTCGACCGCGCCGCGTGGAGTATTCCGCCTCCGCCTCGCCAAGCGGCGTCGCGGCCCGCTCGCCGTGCAGGTACTCGGCGGCGATCGCGCCCCAATCGGCACCGGCGCGGAGCTGACCGAGCACGACGGCGACGATCGCGTGCATCCGCCGGATCATGATCGTCTCGGCCGGTAGCCTGAACTGGCTCAGCTGGTCCTTGACCTCGGCCTGACGCTCCCCGTCCACCGGCCGGCGTTCGCGGCCGCGACGGTCTCGCTCGCCGGAGAAGCGCCGCTCACCGGGGATCGCGTACCACCGCGTCGCCCGCCGCATCAGCTCCAGCACCAGCTCGTCGTCGACTAGCGCCTCCCGGTCGGAGGCCAGATACGCGCCCGCCACCAGCGCGGACTTCAGCGCAGCGGCATCGCCGGCACGGACAGCGCGCGCGATCCCGCGCTCGGCGTCGGCGCGCGCGGTACTGACATCGCGCAGCAGCCCGTAGTCGAGGAAGCCGACGCGGCCGTCCGGACGCAGCAGGTAGTTGCCGGGATGCGGGTCGCCCAGCGCGATCCGGTCGCGGTACAGCACGCCGAAGTAGAACCGGAAGACGATCTCCCCATAGCTGTCGCGCTGCGGCGGGTCGAGCCGGCGAACCGCCTCGAACCGCTCGCCCTCGATGTACTCGGACACAAGCACCCGGCGCGTCGAGAGGTCGGTATCGACTGCGGGCACGGAGATGAACGGGTGGCCGCGGTGCAGCCGCTCGATCCGCCGCTGGTTCTGCGCCTCGAGCTCGTAGTCGAGCTCCTCAACGATCCGCTCGCGCAGCTCCGAGGCGAGCGCCGTCGCGTCGAGGCTCGGCGCGAGCCGCTTGACCAACGGCAGCAGCAGCATCGCGTTGCGCAGGTCGGTGTCGACCGCCTCCGCGACCCCCGGGTACTGGACCTTGACGACGACATCATCGCCGTCGAGCGTCGTCGCTCGATGGACCTGGCCGATCGACGCCGCGGCGAACGCGCGCTCGTCGAACTCGGAGAAGACGCGGCCGAGGGGTCCGCCGAGCTCGTCTCGCATCAGCCGCTCGAGCTTCGCGAACGGGACCGGGGGGACGTCGTCGCGGAGCTCGGCGAGCTTCGCTTGCAGCGCGTCGCGCTGATCCTCGGGGAGACCGTCGAACTCGACCATCGAGAGCACCTGCCCGACCTTCATCGCCGCCCCGCGCATGTGACCAAGCTGCTCGACGAGCTGGCTTACGAGCGCGCCGGTGCGCTCGTTCTGCGCGGCGGCCGCGCGCTCCGGCGAGCGGATGCGATTGGCCGTCCGCATGCCCGCCCAGCGCAGGCCCTGGCCGGTCACGAGCCCGCCGACCCGGGCGGTCCGCGCGATCCGCCCGGTCGGCAGCTTTCCCGCCTCGGGCGGCGGCTCCTCGGCTTCGCTGTTCATCGACGTATCAGTCAAGCAGGCGGGCGCATCGGAAAGCCGGAACCGCGCACGCGCGCCGGCCACGATCCAAGAGCACTCGCTCGCTCGCCGCGGAGAGCTCATCTCAAATCGCTCGACGCCGATGCGATCGGCCCAACTGCTTTCGACCCGAACACCTGCACGTGGGCGGGCGAATGCCCTCTATGCCCTCTCGGGCGTCCTCGCGGGAGGCCAGCTCGACGCGAAACAGGCCCATGTGGGGGCCGCGCGTGACTCGTCCCCCCCCCCCCCCCCCCCCCCGCTCGCGTGCGCTACACGAAGGTCGCCACCAGCAACAGTGCTGCCACACTCGTCAGCACGAACGGGCAGATCCGAAACCAAATGACTGACGTACGCGCCCCCGTTACGGCCGTGAGGGCAGCGAGGACCGCGAGGACCGCGGCTGAGACGATGTAGAGCAGCTGAGTCGTCGCGTCGGCGGCTCCGTCGATCGCGGTCGCGAGTATGACAAGCACGCCAATCGAAATGTGCGTGATCCCCTCGGCGATCCATTCCATGACCAGGATGCGCCGATTGTCGAGCGATATCGGACCAAACGACGCGGCCACGCCCCGCGTCGGCGCGAGATGCGCAGCCCCCCACGCGATGAGGATCGCTGAGGCCGCGTACGCAATCACATCGACAGTTGCCACCATCCGAGCGTCGCACCGCTGAATCGTGGCGCCATCCGATATGTCCTCGGCCATCGGCGGGGTCGACTACGCATGCGCAGACCGGCACGGTCGCTTTGATCGCCGGACGAGAGGTCCCCGAGGGACGCCGCGACTGCTCGGTCGGAGCGAGGTGCTCGCGACCGCGCAATCAGCACCAAGGCGGTGAAGCCGATGAGCGCCGCGACTAGCACAGTGGCCTCACGATGACCGCGATGGCCTCAGGGAAGCGCCCGAGCGGCGTTGTTGGACCCGCGCGGCGAGCCAATCGGCGCGCCGCGTGCGACGATCGTGCACAGGACTACCAACGCCAGCGCCGTCGGTCCGAAGATGAGGTTCTCCCAGCGGCTGTGCGACGCGAAGTTCATGAGCGCGGCAATCGCGTTGATGGCGACGAGCAGCCACGTTCCCCGTCGATAAAGCGCTGCGTGCTTCCCGGTTGACCAGAGGCCCGCGCGGCCGAGCACGATCAGGGCGGCCGCGATCCATACGACGACCGCCACTGCGCTGCTGATTCGCTCTGCCGTCGAGAGCTGGGCGTGAGCACCACCCCAGGCGGCGCGGCCCAAGGGGGCGCCGGCGGCCAGGGCAACCTCGAAGATCGCGATGCCGGCGAAGCCGATCGCGGCTGCCACGGCTGCCGCGCCGCTGGAACGGTCGGTTTCGAGGTTCATGTGGGCTCTCCTTCGGCTCAGCTCTGGAGTGACGAACGTGTTCGGCAACGCCGCTTGGGAGCCAGTATCGCTCCGAGCGCGCGACGTGCGCGTCGTTGTCGCACCGTAATCGAGAGCGGCGGACTACTGAACCGGTGAACGCCTCGCGGAGCGCCATGGCCGACGACGGTGTTCATCGACCATGCCGGCAAGGTCGTCTACGTTCACATAGGCCAGTACGACGCGCAGGGCACGCTCGGCGGGGACATCGCCTCCTACGCGGCGGCAGGCGGAGCGCCGGCGCCCTGACTAAGAAGTGACGCAGTGCCCAGTGGCTCAGTGGCGAGCGCGCCTATCGCGTGATCGAGCGGGGTCGGATCGTGAGTGCACCGCTCACGCAGTACACTCGCTTCGAGTTCGCTGCCTGCCGCGACAACGTCGCTGTCGAAGACCAGATTCGAGTGGTGCTACGAGCCGCCCCCGGCCGATGCAGTGCACCTTGACGTGTGATCACTCGCTGCCCTCGAAAGAGGTCTCGAGCGCGCTTGGAGGTCCCGGGTCGGGGGCCATCGCCCGCGTGGCAAAGGAGTTACGCGCTTGGGCGGTGCCGGGTGACCGCTTCTACGATTAGGATCTTCAGGTCGTCGGCTGGACCGCTACGGAAGAGCGATCGCGCGGATAACCTGATCTTGAGCGTCTCAACGCACGATGCCAGAGAGGGCGGCCGGGAGTACTGTCCGGCAACAATGAACTGGGATCTGCGACACCGGAAGTCATCGCTGGTGGTCCGGCTGCTGCTGGCCGTTTGGATCGTCGTCGTCGTGGTTGTGCTCTGCGCCACGGGACGTTGGTGGGGCCTGGTGTTTGTCGTCCCCCTGGTCCTTGATTTGTACTTGCTCCGCCGCATCTTGGCGGCCGGCTCAGGCCGGTAGCGCGACGTCAGCGCAGTTCGGGATCCTCAAAGGCCGCTGGGCGGAGTATCGGCGCGCTGGTTTCGGAATCCGCGATCTCGCGGATGACTGCTCGGGCGCTCCTGCCCACGGTCGGGCACTTGAGTGGCGAGCCGCTCGGGGGTCGGGCTTCAAGCCCCGGTCACACACGTTGCTCGGCCGAAGATCGTGACGGCTTCGCGGGCGTATTGGTCGATGTCGAACGCTGGGCCGGCCAGGCG
Organism: uncultured Solirubrobacterales bacterium; assembly: GCA_963819075.1. Classification (GTDB taxonomy): domain Bacteria; phylum Actinomycetota; class Thermoleophilia; order Solirubrobacterales; family Solirubrobacteraceae; genus CAVQBJ01. The sequence goes on along the minus strand of CAWFUP010000003.1, from coordinate 3,829 downwards.
GCTTCCGATCCGGGGAAAGCGCATCCTGCCGATCTTCCTCCTGTCCTTCGTGTGCGGGCGAGCTGTTCGATTCGGCTCACGCATCGAACGTACTCCACCCGCTCGCGGACCGCCTCCCACAAGGTCAGACCCGGAATCCATCTCAAGTACTACCCACCTCGAAACCGGCAGCCTGGCGACGATGCCGCGCCGGCGACGCCTCGCCCTAACGGCGCCCACACGTTCGCGGACGACGCCCACACTGCGCACCACTGGCGCGCGCGCGGCGCTGCCGCCACCCGCGGCCGGACGAGGGGCGAATCGCTACCGGTCGGTCCCCCGCGCTCGCTGCCAAGACAGCCGCATCGCCGCCGCTCCGGAGCTCATCAAGAACGACCGCTTCCGATCCGCCAACTGCCAAAGGAGGCTTCGAGCCCGGACGCCCGTGCCGACATCAAACCAGGGCGCAGAATCCAAGCGCTGGTTGGTACCGCTCCTCGCCAGCTGCAAGACCAAGACAGCCGCCGCGCGGCCGATGCCGCGGTAGAGTGGAACGATGGGACGGCAGACAGGCGTCGTGCTTTACGTGCTCGCGCTGGTAGCCGTCGTGGTCGGTGTGGACGTCTTGTTCTTCCGGCATCGGTTCTGGGACCGCCTGATGGTAAACGTCGGGATTGTTCTGGTATTCGCGGCGTTTGGTTTGAGGTTCCTGAAGCGAGCATGAGCGGGACGCCCCCGATGAACCCACCCAACCACAACACCGCCGCGAAACGTCTGCGCGAGTGGTGGGCATCTCCCCCGCGATCCGGCTTGCAACGCCTGATCATCCCATGGGAGTACCGCCACCTCCGCGTCTTTGCGGTCATGCGTATTGCCGGTGGCATCGTCGCGGCCGGCATTGGCGCTTTCATACTCTCCTACGGCACTTACGGATGGGCAGCCTTCTTCCTGGTTGTTGGGACAGCGGATCTCGCGGTTGCCTACTGGGAGATCATCATCGCTCGCTCCGCAGCTGCCCGAGCCTGAACCCGCGCGGCGACATCGCCGAGATTGATCCTCCCGACTGACCGTCGTGAAAGCTCCACTAGGTCGGCGGTCGTGGACTGAAGCATCACCTCGCCTCTGGCTACTGCTTTGCGATCCGGGGTGAGCGCCCAGGCAACCGTCGAGCAGACGATCGCTGCAGACGACAAGCGACAGCGCCGGGCGGCTGCGCCCTGGCCATTGCCTCTCGTCGATTGCGAGCGCGTTCCATCACCGCAGGCGCCGCTGCCGGCGCCTCGGATGGCGACGCGATTCGCCGCCGTCGTGAGCACCGCGAGCCGCTGAAAGGACGTCCGCATGCCGACCCACCGCGAGTCTCGCAAATCGCCACACGCAGGAACGCCATGGGTCGGGTGGGACTTGAACCCAGGTCTGACGGATTATGAGTTGCCTACATGCAGGGCCTATTGGCTCTAACAAGCCATTTTACGCGCGTCTAACTGCGCTCAACTGACCTCAGAATTGCGGAGGTTGGGACAAGGTTTGGGGACAAAGCTCTCGGCACACAGTCCGGTCGCGAAGCGAGCGTGTGCGCCGCACCAGGCCGGCGCCTCGGCCTGGGCGACTGAAGACGTCCGGTGCGGCGCAGATCCGACTCGATCCGGGCGAGCGCCTCGGCGCCAAGGCGGTCGCCGCTACTCCCGACGGAAGGATGATGAAACCGATCGCACGGACGGCGCCCGCAGGATGGTCGAATTTGGGGCGACAAGACCCGTCCTGCCCCAGCGGCCCCAGGTTGTCCGTTGCATGGAAAGCAAGAGCCGCAACTCCCAGTCCTCGTATCCAGACCAGGGGCGCGGTGGACCTCTCTGCTCCGCCGGCCGTGGCGTCCACCGGATCGGAGCGGGGCCGACTGGGCCCCGCTCAGATCGCCGGATGGGCGATTTGTCAGAGGTCGCCGAGGCGGTCCAGTCCCTGGATCTCGAGGAACGGGCGCAATGACAGGACGCCGAGGGTTGTGAGGTCGGTCTCCCACGGCGCCAGATAGGTGGTGGTGACGAGGGGGATCGTCTGGGTATCGTGGTTGGTGGAGCCGAACGCCGGCAGCGCCGAACCGGCCGGTGGTGGGGTTACCGACTGGGGCATGTTGTTCAAGGGCCCCGACTGTGTCGACGGTCGCAGCTGGATGCCGACGTTGGCCCAGTTGGGTGGCTGCTGTGGCTCGCCCTGCCCGGGCAGTCCGTTGATGATCCAGGAGGGCGTGGACGTCGCGGGCGTCGTGGGGAGCGCCGGATTGCCGGGGGCGGGTGAGAACGCCGCCGTGTAGCTCGTCCTGGCTATGGGGCTGAGGTTGAACTGGGTCCAGATCAGTTTTGTGTAGTTTGAGTTCCAGGAGAACTCGGGGATCATCTCGGGGATGACCGGGTTCAATCCAGTCAGCTGCTTCATCGCTCCTGTTTGCCCGTCGATCATCCAGAGGTCCGCATGGAAGTCTGGCGGTGCGGGGGACGTCGGCTCCGAGAAGTCGGTGAGGAACTGCGCCGTTTGCGTTGCTCCCGTGTCCAGCGGGTCAAGCTCGTCGAATGGGAGGTTGTGGGCGGCGCTCATGACCTCGTTGGTCCACGAGCTAGCTGGGTCTGCCCGGTTGGTCATCATGATCACGTCCTGCTCATCGGGAGTGAACACTGCTTGCTCCGTGTAGGCCGGGGCGATTGGTCAGCAGCGTCACCTCCGGGGAAGCCAGCGGGGTGTCGGGCGTCGCGGGGGGCGTCCCGGGCGCCGCATCCGCGTAGAGCCGCATGTAGTAGATGCGGCTGTTGCCCCACCCGGGCGCCTGGCTCTGGAAAGGGGACTGGCGACCGCCGGAGGCGAAGAAGATGAACCCCGCCGTCGGGCGACCAAGGCTCGGTCTCGAGCCCCATAGGGCCGGCCGACGACTTGCACATTGTTGAGCGACGGCGGCTGGCCGGCGCCGTTCACCTTGAAGTCGCCGACCATCATCTCCCATTTCTCGCCCCCGGCCGCGAGGGAGTCGGCCTCTTCGCGCGTCCACACGATGTGCTGGCCGTTAGGCGACCAGTATGCGTGGTAGTTGCCGTACGGGGTTCCGGTCAGGCCGGGTATTGCCCGGTATGGACCGGAGGGAAGCCGTTGAGCGGGTCCGAGTTGGTGGTCAGCCGGTAGACGTCCGTGCCGTCTGGATGCATCACGTACAGGTCATCGCCGTAGCCGCCAAGCCCGGGTTTGCGAGGTGCGCCGGCTGCTCGCCGTAGGACTGAAGAGTATCCAGTTCCCGGCCGGGTTCCGCCGGGCCCTCCTGTGGCAGGCCGTTCGGGCCCTGCACCGTCGCGCAGGTGAGGCAGGAGGCGCTGGTCCCGTCGAGATGGGAGGAGTAGATCTGACTTATCCCCTCGGTATCCAGCTGAGTCGAGAGGACGTTCCCGGTCCCGTCGGTCGTCCACGACGGCGCCTGCCCGAACGAGTACGAGAGTGGGTTCGGGTTAAAGTTTGCGCTGTAGTACGGCCCAACGGCCGCGTTCCGCTGATCGGCGCCCAGCATCCCAGTGCCACCGTTGCGGCTAACACCGTCGCCGCGGCCTGCAGCCAGCGCGCCATACGGCTCCGCGGGGCAACTCGTGCCCCACTGCTCGATGCATCACGCTCGCCAGCGTGGATCTCAAGACCGCTCTCATGTTCCTCCCGATCGGACGCAGTACGATGTCGTACTGGATGCGTGCGTATATACCAAACACGGCGTCGGGTGTCAAGCAGCAGTCGGCGGAACGGCAGGCCGGGTTCGGGACGCCCGACAGCAGACTGCCCGGCTGGCGTCTATGGCGACGTGCGGGCAGACCTCAGGGGCCGC
>CAWFUP010000002.1:0-1388963 GCA_963819075.1 uncultured Solirubrobacterales bacterium | reverse complement strand
TCCTTGAGCAGCTTCTCGCGCTCCTCCTCGGAGATCTTCGACAGGTTGATGTCCAGCGAGTCGGCCCACAGGTGGTCGTCGTCGGAGAAGCCGGTCTGCTTGGCGCTCTGCAGGTACTTCTCGCGCCGGGCGAGCGACTCACGCAGCTCGAGCACGCGCTCCTCACGCTCGGCGGCGTAGGAGTCCAGGACCTTGTTGACTTCCTTCTCGAGCTTCTCGACGTCCTTCTCACGGGCCTCGTCGTCAACCCACGTGATGATCGAGGCGGCGAAGTAGAGGACCTTCTCGAGGTCCTTCGGAGCCATGTCGAGCAGGTAGCCGATGCGGCTCGGCACGCCCTTGAAGAACCAGATGTGGCTCACCGGGGCGGCCAGGTCGACGTGACCCATGCGCTCACGGCGCACCTTGGACCGCGTGACCTCGACGCCGCAGCGCTCGCAGACGATGCCCTTGTAACGGACGCGCTTGTACTTGCCGCAGTAGCACTCCCAGTCCTTGGTCGGACCGAAGATGCGCTCGCAGAAGAGGCCGTCCTTCTCGGGCTTCAGGGTGCGGTAGTTGATCGTCTCGGGCTTGGTGACCTCCCCGGAGCTCCAGCTGCGGATCTGCTTGGAGGACGCGAGGGAGATCTCGATGGCGTCGAAGTTATTGATGTCGATCATGAGAGAGGGCGCTTTCGCTCGCAGGTGAATCAGGAAAAAGGGTGGCCTCGCGCTGTGCCAGGCCGGGGTGATGGCGTGAGCCAGCCCCTCGGGGACCGGCTCACGCGAGCGGTGCGGATTACGTCTCGGTGTCCTCGGCGAGCTCCTCGACGGAAAGCCCGAACCCGAGCTCCTCGTCGGCGCCGAGCCCGCCGGCTTCGGCGATCGCCTCGTCGTCGCCCTCGGCCTGCGGGTCGCCGCCGTTGCTCGATGCCTCGGCGCCGTCCTCCTCGGCCTCGCCGCCCTCGAGCTCATCGCCGCCGGGCACCGCCCGCACGCCGGAGAGATCGATGCCGAGCTCTTCGGCGGCGCGGAGCAGGTCGTCGTCCTCGTCACGCATCTCGGCGCGCTGGCCTTCCTCGGAGACGACGTTGACGTCGAGCGCCAGCGACTGCATCTCCTTGAGCAGGACCTTGAAGGACTCGGGGATCGACGGCTCGGCGATGTTCTCGCCCTTGACGATCGCCTCGTAGGCCTTCACGCGCCCGACCGTGTCGTCGGACTTGATCGTCAGCATCTCCTGCAGGGTGTACGCGGCGCCGTAGGCCTCCAGGGCCCACACCTCCATCTCGCCGAAGCGCTGACCGCCGAACTGCGCCTTGCCGCCGAGCGGCTGCTGGGTGACGAGGGAGTACGGCCCGGTCGAGCGCGCGTGGATCTTGTCATCGACGAGATGCAGGAGCTTGAGGATGTACATGTATCCCACCGTCACCTGCTGGGCGAACGGCTCGCCGGTGCGCCCGTTGTACAGCGTCATCTTGCCGGACGCCTGCTCGCCCGGACGGCGGCTCTTGTCGATGTCCATGCGGATGCGGCCCGTGTGCTCGTCCTGCCACTTGACCAGTGCGGTGTCGACGTCCTGCACGGTCGCGCCGTCGAACACCGGCGTGGAGATGTAGACGCGGCCCTTGCCGCCCGTCGTGTCGCCCTTGCCGTGGGCGAGCTGGTACTCGGGCGAGCCGTCGTCATACCACCCCTGCGCCGCGGCCCAGCCGAGGTGCGTCTCGAGGATCTGACCGACGTTCATTCGGCTCGGCACGCCGAGCGGGTTGAGGATGACGTCCACCGGCGTGCCGTCCTCGAGGAACGGCATGTCCTGCGGATCGACGATCTTCGAGATCACGCCCTTGTTGCCGTGGCGCCCCGCGAGCTTGTCGCCCTCGGAGATCTTGCGCTTCTTGGCCACGAACACGCGCACGAGGTCGTTGACGCCGGGCGGCAGGTCGTCGCCGGCGTCGCGGCTGAACGTCATCACGTCGATGACCACGCCGCCCTCGCCGTGCGGCACCTTCAGCGAGGTGTCGCGCACCTCGCGCGCCTTCTCCTTGAAGATCGCGCGGATGAGCTTCTCCTCGGCCGTCAGCTCGGTCTCGCCCTTCGGCGTCACCTTGCCGACGAGCAGGTCGCCGCTCGACACCTCGGCGCCGACGCGGACGATGCCGCGGTCGTCGAGGTTGCGCAACGACTCCTCGGAGCGGTTGGGGATGTCGCGGGTGATCTCCTCCTCGCCGAGCTTCGTCGTGCGGGCGTCGATCTCGTACTCCTCGATGTGGATCGAGGTGAGCTCGTCGTCCTGCACGAGGCGCTTGGAGAGGATGATCGCGTCCTCGAAGTTGTAGCCCTCCCAGGACATGAAGGCGACCATCAGGTTCTTGCCGAGCGCCATCTCGCCCTGGTCGGTCGAGGAGCCGTCGGCGAGCACCCCGCCCGCCTTGACGTGCTGCCCGCTCGTCACCCGGGGCTTCTGGTGGATGAGCGTGCCCTGGTTGGAGCGCATGAACTTCTGCAGCTCGTACTCGTCCTTCTCGCCAGCCGGCGTCTCGACGACGATCCGGTCGGCGTCGACGTAGTCGACGGTGCCGGCGCGGCGGGTGAGCAGGACGTCACCGGTGTCGAGGGCGGCGCGGCGCTCCATGCCGGTCCCGACGAGCGGGGCGTCGGCCTTCAGGAGCGGGACCGCCTGGCGCTGCATGTTCGAGCCCATCAGCGCGCGGTTGGCGTCGTCGTGCTCGAGGAACGGGATCATCGCCGTCGCCACCGACCAGATCTGCTCGGGGGAGACGTCCATGAGGTCGACTTCCTTCGGCGGGACGGTGACGTACTGGCCGGCCTGGGTGCGGCAGAGGATCTCCTTCTCGGAGAGCTTGCCGCTCTTGGGATCGAACGGAGCGTTCGCCTGGGCGATGATCCGCTCCTCCTCCTGGGTGGCGTCGAGGTGGACGAGCTCGTCGGTGACGATGCCATCCTTGATGACGCGGTAGGGCGTCGTCACGAAGCCGTGCTCGGAGACCTCCGCGTAGGAGGAGAGCGAGCCGATGAGGCCGATGTTCGGTCCCTCGGGCGTCTCGATCGGGCACATGCGCCCGTAGTGGGTCGGGTGCACGTCGCGCACCTCGATCGGCGCGCGCTCGCGGGTCAGGCCACCGGCACCGAGCGCGCTCAGGCGCCGGCGGTGCGTCAGTCCGGCGAGCGAGTTCGTCTGGTCCATGAACTGCGACAGCTGCGAGGACCCGAAGAACTCCTTCAGCGCCGCCACCACCGGGCGGATGTTGATGATCGTCTGCGGGGTGATCGTGTCGGCGTCCTCGGTGGTGAGGCGCTCGCGCACGACGCGCTCCATGCGGTACAGGCCGATCCGGAAGGCCTCCTGGATCAGCTCGCCGACGGTGCGCAGGCGGCGGTTGCCGAAGTGCTCGTACTCGTCGAGGTGATCGGCGACCGGCTCGCGGGGCATGCCCACGGCCTCCGCGGCGTAGTCCTTGATCTCGACCTCAGGCTCCTCGGGCAGCCCGAGGCGCTTGGGCAGCGAGACGAGCTCGCGCACGAGCGCGAGGATGTCGTCGTGCGTCAGCGTGCGCGTGTCGAGGTCGATGTCGAGGCCGAGACGCGAGTTGAGCTTGTAGCGACCGACGCGCGTGAGGTCGTAGCGCTTGGGGTCGAAGAACAGCTGGTTGAGCAGCGCGCGCGCGTTCTCGACGCTCGGCGGCTCGCCCGGACGCTGCTTCTTGAACAGCTCGATGAGCGCGCCCTCCTCGGTGCGGGTCGGCTCGGTGTCGGACTCGATCGTGTTGCGGATGTAGAGCGAGTTCTCGAACAGCCGCAGGATCTCTTCGTCCGTCGCGTAGCCCATCGCGCGCAGCAGCACCGTCACCGGGAGCTTGCGCTTGCGGTCGATGCGGACGTAGACCTTGCCCTTCTTGTCGATCTCGAGCTCGAGCCACGAGCCACGGGCCGGCATCAGGTTGGCGATGAAGACCTGCTTCTCGCGGTCCTTGGGCTCCATCAGGTAGGCGCCCGGCGAGCGCACGAGCTGGGTGACGACCACGCGCTCGGTGCCGTTGATGATGAACGTGCCGCGTTCGGTCATCCACGGGAAGTCGCCCATGAACACCGACTGCTCGCGGATCTCGCCGGTCTCGCGGTTGATGAACGCAACCGTGACGGTCAGCGGGCGGGCGTACGTAAGGTCCTTCTCGCGGCACTGCTCGATCGAGGCAACCGGCTCGTCGAACGTGAACTCGCCGAACTGCACGGCCAGGTTGCCCGTGTAGTCCTCAATCGGCGAGATGTCATCGATCGTCTCACGCAACCCGCCGCTCTTCGGGTCGGTGAGCCACTCGAACGAGCGGCGCTGGATGTCGATGAGGTTGGGAACGTCCAGGGACTTGGACAGACGCGCGAACGTGCGACGCGTCCGAAGGGCATCAGCAGCAGCCAAGGAGCGACTCCTAAGAGGGTCGGGGGGTGACGACGGGTCCCGGCGAGGGGCGCACTCGCGAGAGCGCGACCAGCAAAGATAGCACAGCAAGGCTGCGCCCCCGGAAGGGCAGCCAACGCTCACGGACCCCGCCCGTGGCGAACCGCGTATGTGGCGCGGTGCCGTGCGTCTGGGCGGCTACGGCTATTCGTTGGCGAGGGCGACTTTACCGGAAAATCGGCCGATCGGCAGATCGCGTGGACGGATGAAGACGCGCGCGTCTGTACAGGGATGGCGCAACCCTTGGCGCGCGGGACGGCTACGCGGGAGGTCTGCGCGATTGCGCCCGCCTGGCGGGCATACGGGAGCACACCCCACCGCCAACCCCACCCGCCACGCGGGGGTGTGCTCGATTGCGCCCGCCTGGCGGGCATACGGGAGCACACCAGTACATGGCCGCCTCCGGCGGCCGCCCGGAAGGGGTGGAAATGAGAGCTGGAGCTGGGTCCAGGTCTCATTTCAGTTTATTTCCGTTGCACCCCACCACGACCGGCGTACACGACGAGGGCCCACCGAATGGTGGGCCCTCGGGCGCTGCGAAGCGATGCGGCGCGCTACTTGACCTCGACGGACCCGCCGGCCTCCTCGAGCTCCTGCTTGAGCTTGTCGGCCTCTTCCTTGTCGATGCCCTCCTTGACCGGCTTGGGGGCCTCGTCGACGAGCGCCTTGGCCTCCTTGAGGCCAAGGCCGGTCGCGGCGCGCACGACCTTGATGACCTGGATCTTCTTGTCGCCGGACGCCGTGAGGACGACGTCGAACGCCGTCTGCTCCTCCTCCTCGGCGCCGCCGTCGGCCCCGCCGCCGCCGCCGGCGGCGACCGCCACGGGCGCCGCGACGGCCGCCGCGGACACGCCGAACTCCTCCTCGAGCGCCTTGATGCGCTCGGCGAGCTCGAGCACCGAGATGCCCTTCAGCTCGTCAATCCACTCCTGGGTGCTGGTAGCCATGGTGTTTCTCCTTCGTCGCTTCGGCGGTGATCGGAGCTACGCCGAAGCGTCCGCCTGGTTGTCGTCTTCCGCCGGAGCGCTCTCCGGCTCAGCTGTCTCGCCCTCGGTCTCGGGTGACGCCGCGGCCGCCGGCGCCTCCGCCTCGGCCTCGGCCTCGGCCTCGGGGGCCTCCCCGGCCTGCGACTCCGCAGCAGCCTCGGCCTCGGCCGCTGGAGCCTCTTCGGCCGCCGGGGCCGCCTCGGCCGCCGGGGCCTCTTCGGCCGCCGGAGCCGCCTCGGCCGCCGGGGCCTCTTCGGCCGCCGGAGCCTCCTCGGCCACCGCTGCCTCCGCGGCGCCCGCCGGCGCCTCGCCGGCCGGGACCTCGCCGGACTCCTTCTTCTCCTTGACCTGTCCGAGCGCCACGGCGAGGCCGCCGATCAGCCCGCCGAGCGAGCGCACGAGGCCGTTGAGCGGCGAGGCGACGACCCCGACGAGCTGAGCGTAGAGGACGTCGCGGGACGGCAGCCGCGAGATGCTGCGGATCTGCTCGGCGTCGAGCGTCTCGCCGTTCATGAGGCCACCCTTGAACGGCAGCAGCTGCGTCACGCGGGCGTAGTCGGCAAGGGCCTTCGCGGCCAACGCCGCATCCCCGCGAACGAACGTCAGCGCCGTCGGGCCGGCGAGCAGCTCCTTGAGCGCGACGGCGCCGGCCTCGTCGGCGGCGCGCTCGGTGAGCGAGTTCTTCACCACCTTGAACGTCGCGTCCGCGTCACGCAGCTTGGTGCGCAGCTCGGCGGCCTGCGGCACCGAGATGCCGCGGTAGTCGACGGCGAAGATCGCGTCAGACCCCTCGATATCGGCGACCAGCAGTTCGATGGTCGCTGCCTTCTGCTCTCGGTTCATCGTGTCCTCAGCTCGTTAGTGCGCCCACCGAGCACGGCGGGCGTCGAGAGCGAGGAAGAGCGCTCCAGATCGCTCCACCTACTCCGGACTTACGGTCGCCGGAGGTCTCGGGCGGGCGCTGCAGGTGTCGGAGTGTAGCCGGTCGTCGGCCGCGGTCAGGCGGCGGCCGGCGCGGCCTCCTCGATGATGTCGCGGGTCCGACTCGGGTCGACCTTCACGCCGGGCCCCATCGTCGAGGCGAGCGTGATCGAGTGCAGGTAGCGACCCTTGGCCGCGGACGGCTTGGCCCGCACGAGCTCGTCCATCACGGCGGCGTAGTTCTCGAGCAGCTTGCGCTCGTCGAAGCTCGTCTTGCCGATCAGCAGGTGAACGATCGCGTTGCGATCGGTCCGGTACTCGACCTTACCGGCCTTGGACTCCTCGACGGCCTTGGCGACGTCCATCGTGACGGTGCCGACCTTCGGGTTGGGCATCTTGCCCGACGGACCGAGGATGCGCCCGAGGCGCCCGACGACGGGCATCAGGTCCGGCGTGGCGATCGCGACGTCGAAGTCGTCGAAGCCCTCCTCGATCTGCTTGGCGAGATCGTCTGCGCCGACGACGTCGGCGCCGGCCTCCTGAGCCTCGCGCGCCTTGTCGCCCTGAGCGAAGACGGCGATGCGCACGTCCTTGCCGAGCCCGTTGGGCAGCGCGATCGTGCCGCGCAACTGCTCGTCGGCGTGCCGAACGTTCAGCCCCGTGCGCACGTGGACCTCAACCGACTCGTCGAAGTTCGCGCGCTTGAGCGACTGCACGAGCGCGATCGCCTCGGCCGGCTGGTACTCGTGGTCTCGATCGACGCGCGCGCGCGCCTCGAGATGCTTGCGTCCGTGACGGCTCACGACACCACCTCCACGCCCATCGAGCGGGCGGTGCCCGCGATGATCTTGCTGGCCGCGTCGATGTCGTTCGCGTTGAGGTCGTCCATCTTCTTGGCGGCGATCTCCTTCAGCTGCGCCTCGGTGATCTTGCCCACCTTCTCGCGGTGCGGCTCGCCCGAGCCCTTCGGGATGCCGAGCGCCTGGCGGATGAGCACGGCGGCGGGCGGCGTCTTGGTGACGAAGGTGAACGACCGATCCTCGTACACGGTGATGACGACGGGGATGATCGTGCCCGCGTCCTGCTGGGTCTGGGCGTTGAACGCCTTACAGAACTCCATGATGTTGATGCCGTGCTGACCGAGCGCGGGACCGACCGGGGGGGCCGGGCTGGCGCTGCCGCCGACGGCCTGGAGCTTGATGGTGGTGAGGACCTTCTTTGCCATGTCTGTTCTTTCCCCGCTAGAGCTTCTTGACCTGGTCGTAGCCGACCTCGACCGGCGTCTCTCGACCGAAGATAGATACCAGCACCTTCAGGCGCGAGGCGTCCTCGTTGATCTCGGAGATCTCGCCCGAGAAGTCCGACAGCGGCCCGGACACGACCTTGACCGTCTCGCCGATGCTGAACTGTGCCCGAGTCCGCGGGGCGACGGCGACGTCGCCCTTGCGCAGCAGGCGATCGACCTCACCCTGGGTGAGCGGCACCGGCTCGTTGGAGGCCCCGACGAATCCGGTCACGCCTGGCGTGCCCTTCACCAGGCCCCACGAGTCCTCGTTGAGCTCCATGTTGACGAGCACGTAGCCGGGCATCGTGCGCTTCTCGACCGTCACCTTCTGGTTGTCCTTCATCTCCGAGACCGACTCGGTGGGGACGACGACGGTGCGCACGGCGCGCTGCTGACCGAGCGACACGACACGGTGCTCGAGGTTCTGCTTGACCTTGTTCTCGTGACCGGAATAAGTATTGACGACGTACCAACGAAACATGCGATTCCTGACGGGCGTTTGAGTTGATGAAAGCGAGGGCGGGGCGCGGGCGCGAGCTACAGGATGAAGTTCACGACCTTCTGGGCCACCCAGTCGGCCGCACCGAGATAGATGCCGGCCACGGCTACGAAGCCGAGCACCACGGCCGTGGCCTGCGCAACCTGGCGGCGATCGGGCCATTGAACGCGCTGCAGCTCGGCCCAGCTCGCCTGCAGGAAGGCGATCGCGCGGCTGAACAGCGAGCGGCGCGGCGCGGCCGGAGCACCGGCGGCCTCGCGCTTGGCCGGGCGGCGCTCACGGGGCTCTTCGCCGAACGCGGCAGCCGCGGCCTCCTCGCTCTCGCGCGTGAGCTCTCCCTCGTCGACGGCGAGCTCGCCGTTGTCGGCCACCTCGCCGGCGAGCTCGGCGCCGTGCGCGAGCTCGAGGTCGAACTCGTCGACGTCACCGACATGCCGGACCGCCTCGGGGATCGAGGCAGCCGGCTGGAGCCCGCCGTCGGACGGCGGCGGGTCGGCCGGCTCCGGGCGGGGACGCGGACGTTTGCGGTCCTTGGCCACGACACGCCTCGCGCCTAGCGCGTCTCCCGGTGGCTGGTGTGCTTGCGGCACCAGCGGCAGTATTTGCGCAGCGTGATGCGATCCGGGTTGTTGCGCTTGCTCTTATTCGTCTGGTAGTTGCGACGCTTGCAGTCCTCGCAGGCGAGGGTGACCGCAATTCGCACGTCTCCGCGGGCCATGTGGCTCCCCGTGGTGTGATGGTGGTTAACGGCGCAGGGCGAAGAAAAACCCCGCCCAGGCGCGAGGTCAGTGGCAGTCTAGCGCGTGTCCGCCGCGCGCGGGCAACGGCGCGGCGCGCGCGGCGCGTTCGCTAGCGCCGCGCCTCCATCGCGTCGCGCAGGCGTGCGAAGGCCTCGGGAAAGCGCTTGCGCAGCCGCGTCAGGTCCCAGTGCGACAGCGTGACGAGGCGCATCGGCGTCTTGGCCACGACGGACGCGTTTCGCCGCTGCTTCTCGAGCAGTCCGACCTCACCGAAGAAGTCGCCGCTCGTTAGCTCATTGACGACCTCCCCGCCCCGGATCACCTCCGCGGTGCCGTCCTGGATCATGAAGAACTCGTATGCGTAGTCGCCCTCGTCCACGAGATGCTTGCCCGGCGACACGGACACCTCGGATACGTACGTGCTCACGAGCTCGAGGTCCTCGTCGCTGAGGGACGAGAACAACGGAATCGCCTTCAGGCCCTGTGGATCCACCGTCCCCTCCTCGCTGGGCGTCGCAAGCGGCCCTCGGGTTTGAACACTCGGGTGCGCCGCGGTCGCGGCGCGCGGCCCCCTATGTATCACGTCCGCACGCCGTCGCGCGCACGCCACCGCCCCGCGGCGGGCGGGTACGCTCCACCCGACATGCGCCTGGCCACGTTCCTCCCGCCCGGATCGCAGGCGCCGCGAGCCGGCGAAGTGCGCGGCGACCACGTGGCCGCATATCCGTTCGGGATGACCGTGCTCGACCAGCTGGACAGCGGCGGCACCATCACCGCCGCCGAGGAGGAGTGGGCGCTGTCGGAGATCCGCCTGCTCGCTCCCGTACCGCGCCCACCGGCGATCTTCGGCATCGGCCTCAACTACCGCGCCCATGCGCAGGAGACCGGGGGTGAGCCGCCGCCGGCGCCGATCGTCTTCATGAAGACGCCGTCGTCGTCGGCCCCGCCCGGCGATCCCGTGCACTGCCCCGACGTCGTGCGCCGACTCGACTACGAGGGCGAGCTCGCGGTCGTCATCGGTCGCGACGGCGAGGTCGCCGGCTACGCCGTGGCCGACGACGTCAGCGCCCGCGACCTGCAGCGCCGCGAGCCGCAGTGGACGCGCGCGAAGGGTGCGGACGGCTTCTGCCCCTGGGGCCCATGGCTCACGACCGCGGACGAGCTCGGAGACCCGCACGCCCTGCGACTGCGCACGTGGGTCAACGGCGAGCTGCGCCAGGACGCCTCCACGGCGGATCTAATCTTCGACGTGCCGCAGATCGTCGCCTTCCTGGCCGAGGTCCACGCGCCGCTGGCGGGGGAGCTCATCCTCACCGGGACCCCGAGCGGCGTCGGCATGGCGCTTGACCCGCCACAGTTCCTGGCCAGCGGCGACGTCGTGCGGATCGAGATCGAGCAGCTCGGCGCGATCGAGCACTCGATCGCGTGAGCGGTGCGCTGACGCTCTACCGAGCGCCGTTCTCGACCAACGTCGAGCGCGTGTCGCTCGCGCTTGCCCACAAGGGGTTGTCCGTCGAGTCCGTCGTGATCGACTACGCCGACCGCAGCGAGGTGCAGCGGGTCAGTGGTCAGCCGCTCGTGCCGGTGCTCGTCGACGGCGAACGCGCGATCAGCGACTCCAAGCGCATCCTCGAGCACATCGAGAGCCGCGCCCCCAGGCCACCGTTGTATCCGACCGCGCCGGAGGAGCGCGCGACGATGGCGATCTTCATCGACTGGTTCGACCGCGTTTGGAAGCAGCCGCCCAACGGCATCGAGGCCGCTCTCGCCGCCGCCGCGCCCGACGCCGCGCTGATCGGCGAGCTCTCACAGCTCATGCAGGCTCGGCTCACCTTCTTCAATGATCTCCTGAACGGGCGCGACTTTCTCTTCGGGGACAACCTGTCCGCGGCCGACTGCATCGCCTTTCCGTTCCTGAGATACGCGGCGCGGCGCGACCCGGCCGACGACGAGCTCTTCCATCGCGTGCTCGACGAGAATCAGACGCTCACCGAGGAGCACGGCCGCCTGGCGCGCTGGATCAAGCGGATCGACGCGCTGCCACGCGCGTAACCGGACACCATGTCGCCTGCGGCGACCTGGGGGCCGCACCCCCCGTCAGTGGCTCTCGAGCACGCGGTCGACGAGGCCGTACTCGACGGCCTGCTCCGCGTTGAAGAAGCGGTCGCGCTCCATGTCGGCGTGGACCTCTTCGATCGGCTTCTCGGTGTGCAGCGCGTAGATCTCGTCGACGCGCGCGCGGACCTTGAGGATCTCGCGGGCGTGGATCTCGATGTCCGTCGACTGGCCCTCGAAGCCGGCCGAGGGCTGGTGGATGAGGATGCGGCTGTTGGGCAGGCACGCGCGCTTGCCCTTCGCCCCGCCGGCCAGCAGCAGCGAGCCCATCGACATCGCCACCCCGACGCACATCGTCTGGATGTCGGGCTTGACGAACTGCATCGTGTCGTAGATGGCCAGGCCCGAGTAGATCGAACCCCCCGGGGAGTTGATGTAGATCGAGATGTCCTTGTCGGGGTCTTCGGACTCGAGGTGCAACAGCTGGGCGACGACGAGATTGGCGATCTGATCGTCGATCGGAGTGCCGAGGAAGATGATGCGCTCGTTGAGCAGGCGCGAGTAGATGTCGAACTCGCGCTCGCCGCGCGCCGTGCGCTCGATGACCATCGGGATGAGGGGCATGGTCTGAACCCTAGCGGGCCGCGGCGTCGGGGCCGGCGCCGGGCACGAGCCGCGCGCGATCGCCGCGCCGACGGCGGCCATAATGGGCTTGTGTTCCCGCTCAACGTGCCGAACGCGCTGACCGTCGTGCGCATCCTGCTCGTGCCGGTGCTCGTCGTCGCGCTGCTCGGGAACACGCCCGACGGCGACGTGCTGGCGGCGATCGTGTTCGCGGTCGCGTCGCTGACCGACTTCGTCGACGGCTACATCGCGCGCTCCTCGGGCTCGGTCACGACGTTCGGCAAGCTGATGGACCCGGTGGCCGACAAGCTGCTGGTGATCGCCGCGCTCGTTTCGCTCGTCTCGCTCAACCGGCTCGACGCCTGGGTGGCGATGGTCATCATCGCTCGGGAGTTCGCGGTCACCGTGCTGCGCATCGGTGCCGCCCAGCAGGGTGTGGTGATCGCCGCGAGCCTGCTCGGCAAGCTGAAGACCTGCGTGCAGATCGCCGCGATCCTCGCCCTCATCGCCTTCCCGAGCAATCCGACGTGGGTGACGCTGCTCGTCTACGCCGCGGTCGTGATCACCGTGCTGTCGGGCCTTGACTACTTCTTCGGGCTGCGCCGCCGCCTGCGCGAGGTGGCCGCGCGCGGCGACGATGTCAGCGTCGGCTCACACGGCGCCGGCGCGTAGGCCGATCCGAGCCTAGGACTCGAGCCAGCTGCGCAGCTCGGTCTGGTGCGATGCCAGGCGCCCGCTGGCGATCTCGGCGCGCAGCTCACCGAGCGTGCTGTGGCGCTCGGCCACGACGTTGTGCTGGTGGATCGTCTCGAGGTTCTCCTGGCGCGCGGACACGAAGCCGTCGTCGGAGAGCCACGGGAAGCCCTCGACGACGCCGCCCAGCATCTCGCGCACGCAGTCCTCGACGAAGCGCGGCCGTCGATGGGCCTTCTCGACGACCTCGACCTCGTCGCTGCGCTTCATCAGCTCGTAGATCTCCGAGGACATCGAGCCCTCCACGATCGCCAGCAGCGCCGTCGCCTCGATCCGCTCGCCGCCGTGGGACTCGGGCAGTCCGATCCGCAGCGTGCCGAGCCCACGCTGGTTGTGCGTGGCTACGGGAACGCGCTCGAGGATGCGATCGATCTCCTCGGCGCTGAAGCCGTCGGCCGCCAGCCGCTCGCGCGCGCGTGCGGCGACGAGCTCCTGCGCGCACGGGCACGCGGTCATGCCGGTGGCCGATACGCCGACGACGCGACGGGTGCCGCGCTCGGAGGCCACGGCCGTGCCGTGCAGCGTGTACATCTCCTGCGTGGTGATGCCCGAGACCGGCGCCGGCTTGTGCTCGGGGTAGCGCGCGGCGATCGTCACCTCGGCGCGGGTCGCGCCCTGGCGTTCGCGCACGAGCTCGGCGATGTGCGTGGCCAGCGTCTCCGCGCCGAAGGCCGATTCGCCGAGGACCACCCGTCCGATCGCCTCGTTGATGACCTCCTCGAAGCGCGACATGTGCGCGCCCTTCTGCCGCGCGTCGAGGTCCACGAAGCACTCCAGTTGCGCGGAGAACAGCTCCTCGCCGATGCGGATCACCTTCTCGACGCCGGTCACGCCGACCCGCGAGAGGCCGATCGGGACCGAGGGCGCCCGGGCCTGGACGTCGGCGGTCGGGGCCGTGGAGGTCTTCGGACTCGTGGCGGCCATCGTCGGTCAAGCGTAGCGAGCGCGATGCGCGTCAGCGCGCCCGCCGGGCGCGGCCCCGAACCCGTTCTCTGCGTGGCATTTGTGACTTGCACACCACCCGACAGGCGATTCTGGTATCACTCCCGCGTCGGCTGGTAGCCCACGTCACGACGACGACACAGATGGGCTCAGCCTCATCGCCGTCATACGGCGCGCTCGTCGCACGAGAACTGCATTGACCAGGGATATCGGGCTGCTGCCGGTGGCCATCGCCGCCGGCCAGCGTTGAGGGATGGAGCTTGGGGGTCGGAATTGCGCGACAAGGGTGGGTCATTGATGACGGAGGATCCGTCGGTCCTGGAGGTCGACGAGATCCAGACGCTGGTCACGGAGGCGCAAGAGCGCGGATTCGTCAGCGTCGACGCGATCGCCGCTGCCGTGGAGGAGAGCGACGCCACGCGCGAGCAGATTCAGGAGCTGTACGCCTTCTTGGAGGAGCACGCCATCGAGCTGGTGAGCTCCGAGGAAGCGCGTCGCGAGATCGACGCCGCGCCGAGGAGCGAGGCGGCCGACGACGACCGCGCCTCCGAGCCCGCTGAGGGACCGGAGGAGAGCGCGCAGAGCGTGCGCTCCAAGCTCGACGCGTTGCGCAAGGCCGAGCTCGACCTCACCGTCGAGCCGAGCCTCGACTCGCTGCGGCTGTACCTGCGCTCGATCGGGCGCGTGCCGCTCCTGAGCGCCGAGGAGGAGGTCACGCTGGCGCGGCGGATCGAGCGTGGCGACATGATGGCCAAGCAGCACATGGTCGAGGCCAACCTGCGCCTCGTCGTGTCGATCGCGAAGGGCTACCTCGGTCGCGGACTGACGTTCCTCGACCTCATCCAGGAGGGCTCGCTCGGACTCATCCGCGCGGTCGAGAAGTTCGATTACCGCCGCGGCTACAAGTTCTCGACCTACGCCACCTGGTGGATCCGCCAGGCGGTGACACGGGCAATCGCCGACAAGGGCCGCACGATCCGCATCCCGGTGCACATGGTCGAGAAGCTCAACAAGGTGATCCACGTCGAGCGCCAGCTCATCCAGCAGCTCGGCCGCGAGCCGACGCCGGACGAGATTGCCACCGAGCTCGAGTGCACGACGCGCGAGGTGCGCGACATCCTGCGCATGGCTCAGCAGCCGGTCTCGCTCGAGAAGCCGGTCGGCGAGGAGGAGGACTCGGCGCTCGCCGATTTCGTCGAGGACGTCTCGGCCGAGTCGCCGTTCGAGATCGCCTCGGAGTCCCTGCGCAAGGAGAACGTCAACCGCGTGCTGTCCGCCCTGCCCGCGCGCGAGCGGGAGGTGATCGAGATGCGCTTCGGCCTGACCGGCGCGCGTCCGCGCACGCTCGAGGAGGTGGGCCGAGCGTTCAACATCACGCGCGAGCGCGTGCGCCAGATCGAGAACCGCACGCTCAAGAAGCTGCAGGGGCTGCCTGAGGCGCAGCGCCTGCGCGAGGCGTCCTAGCGTCGCCGTCGCAGCATCCGCGGGGGGCCGCCTCGGCCCTCCGCGCGCGGCCAGCGGCTAGAATCCGGCGTCGCCGCCGCTGGCGCGCCATTGACACCAGGTGGGGTGTCCGAGTGGTTAAAGGAGACGGGCTGTAAACCCGTTGGCTCTGCCTACGCAGGTTCGAATCCTGCCCCCACCATCCTCTTGCCGTGCACACAGGATCCCGGATCTTCCAGCGCACCCGCACCACGGTAACGCTGCGTGCGCCGACGCACGACGATTGCGATGAGTTCATCGCGCGCACGCGGGCGAGCGTGGCGCTGCACCATCCCTGGGTGACGCCGCCGGCCACCCGCGCCCAGTACGACGCCTACCTGCGGCGCGTCTCGCAGCCGGACTTCTGCGGCTACCTCGTGTGCGCGCGCGACGACGGCTCGATCGTCGGCTACTTCACCCTCGGGCACATCGTGCGCGACGCGCTCGAGAGCGCCTACCTCGGCTACGCCGCGTTCGCGCCATTCGACGGCCGCGGGCAGATGACCGAGGCGCTGCGCCTCGTCCTCGCCGACGCGTTCGATCGCCTGCGGCTGCACCGCGTCGAGGCCAACATCCAGCCGGGCAACGCCCGCTCGCTCGCGCTCGCGCAGCGCTGCGGGTTCCAGCGCGAGGGCTTCTCCCCCGCCTACCTGAAGATCGGCGGCGTGTGGCGTGACCACGAGCGCTGGGCGATCCGCGCCGACCAGCGGCCGTATCCGCCCGCGCGCTGAGCGCCGCCGCTCCGAGTCAGTCGGCCTGGCAGACCCGCGCGGCCCGGGGCAGACCGTGCGCGGCGCACAGCGCGGCGAGCGCACGGCGCGAGCCGGTCGGGTCGCCCGGCAGGGCGTCGAGCGCGGCGAGCGCGGCCCGCATGTCGGCGAGCGTGACGAGTGGTCGCTCGATCGCAAAGCGCGCGAGCCAGCGTGTGGCCGCGCGGTCGTAGCGCGCGTCGGCCTGCGCGCTCATGAGCAGGCACACGTGCAGCGCGTCGACGAGGTCGACCTGCGGCAACTCGGCGGCCGCATCGCGGATCTGGTCGAGACGCCCGAGGCGCAGCGCGCGCTGAAAGCGCGCATAGGCAGATCCCTTGACCGACACGAACGTATGTTCGCATATCGCCGCCCTTCACGCCCTGGCGTCGAGGGCCGCGCGGTGGGAAGATCGACCAACGTACCTCTGAGATAAAGGAGTTCCGATATGGAGTCCTCCGCCCCCGCGCGCGTTCTGATCGTCGCGCACAAGACCGCGGCCACCGACACGCTTCTGGAGGCCGTCCGCGAGCGAGCGCACCGAGGTCCGTGCGCCTTCACGCTGCTCGTGCCCAAGACGACCCACGGCATGCACAAGGTCGTCGATGCCGACGATGTGGCCGAGAGCGAGGCGCAGCACGTCGTCGGTGCGGCCGTGCCCCTGCTGGAGGAGGCGGCCGGCGCGCACGTGGATGCGATCATCGGCGACCCCGACCCGATGGCCGCCATCCAGGACGCGATCAACATGCGTGGCTTCGACGAGGTGATCGTCTCGACGCTCAGTGCGCGCGTGTCGCGCTGGCTACGGCTGGACCTGCCGAGCAAGGTGGCCGGGCTCGGCCTGCCGGTGACGACGGTCACCGCGGGCGAGGTCGTCGAGCTGCACGCCTGAACCGCCTTTCTCAGTGCGCGCGGGGGCGCCGGGGCCGCGGTGGCCCCGATCGACGGTGGCCGCAGGGCCGCGCTAGAGTGCTGCGACCCGCCCAGTTAGCTCAGTTGGTAGAGCACTTCCATGGTAAGGAAGGGGTCGACGGTTCGAGTCCGTCACTGGGCTTCGAATGAACCGCCTGCAAACGGCGGCTTTTTGGCTTTTTGTTGGCTTCAGCTAGACGACGACCGAGGGTGCGGCTTTTTGTTGGACACCGCATGGACACCCTACAAACGCCGCACAAGCTCGTGGCCGGCTAGAAGTTGCTGCCGCAGGGCGTTTACCGCAGCCGCGGCTTCGGACACCGTGTCAAACGTTCCCGCCTCGTACTTGCGGCCGCGATAAACGGTGCTCGCCACCCAGCGCTCACCCCGGCGGTAGACCCCTCGAACGCCGGACTGCGCCCACGTGACAGCGCTGTTGTGGCGAGCCAGCGAGTGGTCAGCGAGGCGGAGATTCGAGCGGCGGTTGTCCAGGCGATCCCCGTTGATGAAGTCGACCCGTGGAGTGTCGCTGCGACCCACACCCATGATTTCGCGGTGCATCGCGAGCGTGCGCGTCTTCGATATTGACCGCACCGCGTAGCCTTGCGAGTGAAGCCGCCAGCTGTAGGCCGACAGCCATTGAACGTCTTCCTCGTCGACGAGAGCCACGTCACCCCCGTAGAGCGGGATACATGGCCGACCGGAGCCGTCGACGTACGCGCCGCGGTTCGCCTTGCGCACCTCGTGGTCCCACGCCAGGGCGTCGCCCTCGTCGTCGAACCGTCTGGCTCTCGCCCGGCCTCCCTCTTTCCATCTGACCTTCCAGCGGACGGCGCCGTCCGACGGGCGCACGCAGCGCTCGACGCTCACTTCGCCCCCTTGAGCCTCGCTGGCGTCTGTGTGTGGTTGCGGGCCTCGGTGATCGCCTCTTCGGCGCTGATGCGCCGCGCCGGGTCGAACTCCTCGAACACGCCTGCGTAGTCGCGCAGGCACGTTTGCGGCGAGTGTCCAAGCTGGCGCGCGACCTCGACGATCGTGCGGCCCTCGTAGATCAGCAGCGTCGCGAAGCTCGAGCGCAGGTCACGCGGGCGGATGTCCTCAGGCAGCCCGACGGCGATTGCCGCGGGGCAGAACACGCGCTCGCGCCAGTTGTCCCAGTCCGATTCGCTCCACGAGTCCTTGCCGGCCGGCGCCGGGAACACGAGGCCGGTGCGGTGGCCGCTGGCGATCCGCCACTCGCGTAGGTCACGGGCGAGCGGGGCGAGCAGCCGCACGTGGCGGTCCTTCGCGCCGCGCTTGCGGCCCTTCGGGATCAGGATCGTGCGTTCGCCGACCTGCCGCCACGTCAACGGCAGCGCCTCGCTCTCGGGGCGCAGTCCGGCGTAGGCCAGCAGTGTGGTGAGCGTCGCGTCGCGCAGTCGCAAAGAGCCAGCGGCCAGGAAATGCTGTCGAATCGCCTCGACCTTGACCGGGGTGACCATCACTGGCTCGCGCTCGCGCGCCTGCGACGGCTTCTCCACGAGCCGCACGGGGTTCGTCGTGATCTCTTCGTCGCGGACGGCGCGCTGCAGGATCGACTGGAGCACTGTCAGTGTCTTGACTATCGTCGGGTCGCCCACGCCGCGGCGCTTCATTCCGGCAACGAACTCCTCCACGGTGCTCGGGCGGATGTCGCGCAGGCGCATAGCGCCGAGGCGCGGCAGGATCCGCAGATCCAGCTGCGTCGCGTACACGTCCTGCGTGCGCTCGGTCAGCGCGACCTTCATGTAGTTATCGATCCAGCGCTCCGCAAACTCGGCGAGCGTCTGCGTGCCCTTCGGCGTCAGATCCTCCCCGAGCGCGAGGCTGCGCTTGATGTTGCCGTCGAAGCGGATCGCGTCGCGCTCGCGGTCGAAGCTGCGAGCACGGGGGCGCCCGTGCTCCTTCCAGCGCACCTTCCACCGGGTCGTGCCGTCTCGCCGGGTGCTGCGCTCGATGCTCATGCCGCCCTTTCTTGCCGGAGACGAGCTCGAACGCTATCGCCGGCGAGCCGCCGCCGCCGCTGCGTGGACTGCTCGCGCATCGCCGGCGCCATGGCGCGCCCGTCGTTGATCCATTCGTCGACCCACTCGCTCCGTACGCGCAGACGGCCGCACAGCTTTGTCGCCTGCAGGTCGCCGCGCTCGATCGCGCGGTAAATCGCGTCGCGCTTCAGCCCGACGCGATCCCCGACTTCGGCTGGCGTAAGTAGCCGGTTCACGAGCCCCGGTCGATCGCGCGGCGCGTCCATCTGCCAAAATTAGCAAAATGGCCATCCATAGGCTAGCCTGTGGCGACACTAACCGAAGCGACCATCCGACCCTGCGACCGCTTGAACGCCCGCCAGAATTAACGCCCAATTTGCAAAATGAGCGCCCTTGCTCTACACGAGTGACGTTGTTGTGACATCTGCGCATGCGATGATTCGCCTCGATGAGCAAGGCGGCAGATCCCGAGCGGGTGCAGGCGGCGTTCAGAGAGGCGCAGGACGGTTGGCGCGCCGCACTCGACGCCCATCGCATGGCGCCTCCGGATGCGGGCTTTGGTGCCCGCCTCGCGCGGTTGGCCGAGGCGGCAGCAGTTGAGGCGCGGGCGTGCCGTGAAGCCGACGCGGCTGGGTTTGAGTGGCCGCCGCATCGCGCGGCAGGTAGCAGGCCGCCATATGAGCTTCAGCCCGGAAGTGGGCGTCGCGGCCCGGAGGAGTTGTGGCGTCGCTTTGACGCGGCAGTCGCCGAGCTCAATCGGGCGGTGACGGCGCCGGACATCCTCGAGGTCGCGGTGGCGTATGACGGGTTGGCTCAGGCCGCTACCGATCTGGCTGAGGCGGTGGAGCGCGAGGATCGCGCCAGCGGCCTGTTGCCCAAGCGCCGCTCGCGCCACAGCGCGTAGTACCCGACCGCCGCGGCGTTCAGGAGCTCTTGGGCGGCAGGGTGGCCGCGGGCGCGTCGTCCCAGATCGAGGCTATTGCGTCGCTGTCGTGCTGTCGTTGGGGTAGGCGCCAGGTGTCCGGTGCCCAGTGGTCCCGGCGGGTGGCCAGGCCGGTGTTCTCGGCGCGTGCGCGTTCCAGGAGCGCGTCGACGTCCTCGCGGCGCACCCTGAACGCGCGGCCGATCCGGGCGGCGGGCAGGGTGCCGCTCTCGATCCAGTTGCGGATCGTCTGGGCGGTCACCTGGAACTCCTCGGCGACCTGCGGGACGGTCAAAAGCTTCTGCTCAGCCATAGCAAATGAACCAAACGACGCCTGATGGGTATGATACCCGCCAGGATGGCTGATCGGCCAGGCGGAACACTAACGCCGCCGCGCGACGTCCCCCAGGCTCCGAGGAGGACGAACACTTCGCGCGCGTCGTCCCGCTGCGCCGCCGCGACGTGCCGACCCCATCCGACCCGTCCGTGTGGGAGCAGCCCGCCGAGCGGCTGCGGACGCCCGAACTGACCGAGCGCTCGGTTTGGGACCGCCCGATCACCGAGCTGCGCCCGCGACGCCCCGACCCGGATCGCCGACGGGCGACCCCTGCGGCCGCGACTTCGCGTCCGCGGGCCGCGCTGACTGCTCGCGGGATGACGTTTCGCCGCGCGGTTGCCGCCGCCTGCGTAGCGATAGTCGCGGCGCTGTTTGTCGTGACGAGCGCGATCGTTACCGGCGGCCATCAACCGCACCGTTCGGCGCAGACGAGTTCGCGGGTAGTAACGTTCGGCGCGCCCAGCGCCCATCGCGCGCGACCCGGCGTCCCCACACGGTCGACGACGCCGCGTACGCAGCGTGTCAACAGGTCGCTCCGCCGTTCACACGCTGCTCGCGCGCGCCATCACCCCACGCGCACCAGCAGCGCTCGCGTGTCGACCGCGACGACACCCATCCGCCCGCCAGCGTCGTCGATCGCCACGCCACCACCGTCCACCGTTAGCGGGCCACCGTCCTCCGCGCCGCCAGCCACCGGCACGCCCACGACTCAGCCGTCCGCACCATCAGCGCCCGCCGGTCACTCCTCGGCGCCGGTCCACCGCGAGTTCGGGTTCGAGGGCTAACACCGCGACCCGCCCGCGCACGCAACCCAAGGGAGCTCACCGGTCGCGCAGCCGCGGGTCGCGCTCCGCTGGCGGGTCCGGGCTCTCAGCGTAGCCGCGCGCGAGCGCGCTGAGCGACCTTGCGGTACTTGGCCACCGTCCAGCCGTGGCGCGCGCAGAACTCGCCCAGTCCCGCGCCGTCGCGACCGAACATCTCGTGGCCGATCACCAGGCGCTGATCTCGCGTAAGCCGCGCGACGCGTATGAGCAGATCTGCGAGCTCGTCTCGCGCTACCACCTGCTGGAGAACCTCATCACGAGCTGCCACCCGTTCGGCCAGCTCGTCGATCGATAGGGCCTGGCGCTCGGCGCTCCTGATCGCGCTGCGCCCCGCCAGCGCGCGCTGGCGATCGGTCACGCGCGAGAGGAAGCGATTCTCAAGCGCGACTGCAACCAGCGACGGCTCTGACGACAGCCGCCCGCCGATCGCCGCGGCGCTCAGCTCCATCGCGGCCTGTGCCAGACAATCCTCCAGATCCTCACGCTCGCGCAACCGCCGACGATGCACCCGCAGCAACACGCGCCACTTCGCAGCAAACACTCCCTCAAGGACCGCGACCGACCCGCACCCCTCGCAGCCACAGGACCGGCCGTACGCAGGATCAGTTTCGACGTGCAGCGACATGGGCTCTCCCCTCGGCCGTCTTCTGTTGTCCGCGAGGCCGTGGCCTCGCGGACTTGAGAGCCGCAGTTGCAGGCCGCGGGGGAGCTGTCAAAGGGCGCCGAAGGCGCCCGGCCAATTGCACCGCAACCTGTAGTGCCCCCGCCGAAGGCGGGGGATCACGCAATTGGTTGACAGCGGCGGAGCGGCCTGCCACAACAGCAACCCGCATCGCCAACCGCGTCGGAGCCGAACGCCACCACGCGTCGGCGCCCAAACCCCCTCGTCGAACTTGTCCGCCTCCCTTCGCCGGAGCGCCTCGGTCAGCCCCACGACCCTCTCGCAAACGGGGCGGCGCGTTACGGAGGCTCGTACGCGAGTTGCGCTACACCGGCCGTCCCACAAACCCCCGCCTCTCCCGAACCGTCCGCCAACGAACGTTCCCGGTACGACGATCTACGTCCGACCGGCGCGTTCGGGGCCTTGCCGTGATTCTTCGCACCTGTCGCGCCGGCTGGCTGATCCCCGCTGCATGCGCAGGCGATAGCGTGAGCATTCCGGCCCGCCGCGTCTGCTGACGACGGCAGCACGCCGTCGACGGCGTCATCCTTTCTCCACCATGGCCCGCGCAGACCTACTCATCGACCTTGTCCGAGCCGCCCGGACCGGCGACGACGATAGCCTCCGGCGGATCGTCGAGGCCGTCATCGCCGAGGAAGACGAGAAGAACCATCATGTCCTAGCTGATCGCCTTCGCCAGGCACTACGCGCAAACGGTCACCTGTCTGCCATGCCGGCGCTGGGCTCCCAGCAGCCTGAAGGCCTGCAGCTACGCACGCCGAGTCTCCGTTTCGACGAACTCGTGCTCCCGGACCGCGTGCTGGAAGACTGCGCGGAACTCATCGCCGAGCAACGCCGCGTGGAACTGCTTAGAGCCAACGGGCTTGAGCCACGCCACCGTCTGCTCCTCATCGGCGCGCCAGGCACCGGGAAAACGAGCGTGGCCGAGGCCCTCGCAGGCGAGCTAATGGTCCCGCTTGCGGTGATGCGCTACGAGGCCATCATCGGGAGCTTCCTAGGCGAAACTGGTGGCCGCCTGGCGAGGGTGTTCGAATGGGTGCGGACCCGAAAGATCGTGCTGTTCCTGGACGAGTTTGACGCGATCGCGAAGGAGAGGGGCGACGAGCACGAGACGGGTGAGGTCAAGCGCATCGTCAGCAGCCTTCTGATGCTCGTCGATGAGTTGCCGTCGCACGTCGTGGTGGTCGCCGCGTCGAACCACGCCGAGCTCCTCGATCGTGCCGTGGAACGACGCTTCGAACTCGTAATGTTGCTGCCGGCGCCGAGTATGGAGGCGCGGATCGAGTGGTGGCAGCGCTACTTGGCGCGCCTGCAGACTCCGATCCGCGCAACCGCCAAAACGTTGGCCGCCCGCACGCCGGTATCGAACTTCGCCGACCTCGAGGACCTCGGCGCGGATATTCGGCGCCAGCTCGTTATTCAGCCTGAAGCGGACACCTCCCGTGTGATATCGGCGCGCATCAACCGCTGGCGCGAGCGACGGGCACAACGTGCCTGAATATCCGCCTATCCCGTTCAGCCCACCTGCTTTCCGCCCGCGCCAGACCGGACCATCACCACGCCCTCGACCGACCGGGCCCGGACGAGCCGGCCAGGAACGACGTCTGGGGCCGGTCTTCGGCCGCCTGCGCGCGGCCCTACAGTCCGAGCGGCTTCAGCTCACGGATGAGCCCGAGGCGACCGCACCCGAGCAGGTCCTGGTTCTTGAGATTGCCGGGGAACTCGACGATTTTGTCGCCGCCGTCGCCAAAGTCGAGGGGCTCGAGTACCTAGCAGAGGAGCTCGGTGACAAGCTCGAGGACACCGAGACCTTCGCCGCTGTCGACCCTGGAACCGGGCGGCGTTCTCCGCTCCGTCGCGAGCTATTCGTCGTGGCTTCCGACGAACGGGCTGCCACCGAGCTTGAGCGGCTCTGGACGATGTGGCAGAACGGCCAGCAGCTCGACTGGGGCTGGCGCGCGTGGAGCACGGTGTTTGACCGTCTCATCTCGGTGCGCCAGTGGAACGATCGCGACCGGCTTGCGCGGACCGGCGCGGCGGACGCCTGGCGGACCGAGCTCGGTCAAGTCGGAGACGAGCTCATCCCCTTTGAAGCGGAGCTGTGGTTCCGCGCCGACGCCGCACGCCGCGTTGCCGAGCAAGAGTTGCTCGCTTCGGATCTCATGGAAGCAGGCGGTCGCGTGCTCCGGGACTTCGTCCTCGCGGAGATCGGCTACCACGGGGTGCTCGCGGAACTTCCGGGGCGCCTACTACGCCAGGCCGCGGAGACCATGAACGTCGCATGGCTCAGCGGACGTGGCGTGCGTTTCATGCGGGCCACCGGTCAGGCGGCGGTCCCTGTTGTCGAAGTGACTGACACCGCCCCGGTGACCCCTCCGCGTCAACCCGTAGCTGACCGTTCGCCTCGCGTGGCTGTCCTCGATGGCGTGCCTGTTGCCAGGCACGCCCTCCTCAGTGGTCGGATACTTCTCGACGACCCCGACGGCTGGGAGGAGGAGGTCGAGGTCCGTCACCGTCAGCACGGAACCGGCATGGCGTCGGCCATTCTTCACGGTGATCTCGCAGCCGGTGAGGCGCCGCTAAACGAGCCCATCTATGTGCGCCCCATCATTCGCGTCGATCCACAGCACACCTGGGTCGACGGCGCCGAGGAGACCATCCCCGTCCACCGTCTACCAGTCGAGATCGTGCACGACGCCGTGGTACGGATGCTCGGCGGCGAGAACCCACAAGCCCCTGACGTAAGGATCATCAACATCTCCGTCGGAGACCGCGCGCAGCAGTTCGATCGCTTCGTCAGTCCGTGGGCGCGGCTGCTCGATCACCTCTCCGCCGCATACGCGGTCCTCTTCGTTGTCAGCGCTGGGAATCACGACGTGGTGCTCTCCCTGGGGGCGGACGTCGACCTCGACGACGCAGAGGAAGTCCAGTCTGAGGTGTTGGGCCAGCTTGCAGCATCGGCCTCGCTGCGCCGCCTTCTTGCGCCGGCTGAGTCCGTCAACGCCCTGACCGTCGGCGGTGCGCACCTGGACGCCGGCGCAATGCCGACGGACGGCCGGCTCAATCCGATCGTCGTTCATGGCGCAGCGGCAGCTCTCAGTAGCTGGGGAGCAGGTCACGGCCGTGCTATTAAGCCCGACATCCTCAGCCCGGGTGGCCGCGAGCTTTTTGACCAGCAGCCCTCGACGGCCGATGGGGCACCTCGGGAGTTCTGGCCTACCCGTGTTCCTCGCCCGCCCGGTATTCGTGTAGCAGCACCTAGCAGATCGGGAGACCTACGGCAGACAACGTTCGTGTGCGGGACCAGTCCCGCCGCCGCGCTCGCTACGCGCGCTGGAGCACAGGCGCTGCGGCGTCTGGACGAACTCCGCGCCCAGTGGGGGACCGCAATGCCAGACCCAACGCTTGACGCGGTCCTCCTTAAGGCCCTCATCGTGCACGGCGCCAGGTGGGGTGTGGCGGGAAACGTCTTGCGCCAAGCCATGCGCGAAGTCGGACAGAGGGGAGCCAAGGAAGACGTCAGCCGCTCGCTGGGCTACGGCCTCATCCGGCCCGATTGGGCGCTCTTCGACGATGACTACCGCGTCACGGCGATATATGCGGACCGCCTAGCGGAAGGCGAACATGACTACCGCCTGCCGCTGCCCCCGAGCCTCGCTGGGCGCACCGATCGGCGCAGAGTCACGGTTACGCTCGCATGGATAACGCCGGTCAACGTCGCGCATCGCGGTTACCGACGCGCGGCGATGCGGGTCGACGCGACGGCATCGCGGCCGCTAGCCCGGGAACGACAGGAGGCGGACAACAATGCCGTCGGACGCGGCACCGTTCAGCACGAAGTGCTAGAGGGACAGACGGCCGTACCGTACGTCGACGGCGACGACTTGGCGTTTACGGTGACGAGCCGCAAGGCGGCCGGAGCCTTGGATGAGCCGGCCCCTTATGCGTTCGTCGTCACCCTCGAAACCGCCGAAGACATCGGGCTGCCGATCTACGCCGAGGTTGCCACCCGAATACGACAGCGGCTCGGGCTGGCAGTGCGGGCCCC
The DNA here is from genome assembly GCA_963819075.1 of uncultured Solirubrobacterales bacterium. Classification (GTDB taxonomy): domain Bacteria; phylum Actinomycetota; class Thermoleophilia; order Solirubrobacterales; family Solirubrobacteraceae; genus CAVQBJ01. Next base: position 1,363,741 of record CAWFUP010000002.1, on the reverse strand, counting down.
TGCATAACGAAGCCCGGGAGCCGGCGCTACCGCTTCGGTTCCTTCGCGTCGATCTGCGCATCGGCCAACCTCGGTGCGGCGTTGCCACGCCGTCTGCCTGCAGATCCTAGCTGTCGGATGGCCAGCGAGGAGACGGCGACGGGATGCCGAATCACCCTGTCGTGGCGCTGAGCGAATCCGCGCAGAAGCTCCTTGACACCTTGGATATCGGCGGTCGCGCCGCGAACCCCGGCTCGCTCTTCCGCAAACTCGGGTGGGAGGAAGCCGACTTCACGCCTGCGGCTCGCGAGCTTTGCGCCGCCGGGCTCGCGGAACAACGCGGCGCGCGGCTGGCACGCGTCGTCTCCGAAGCCACCGGCGTCTCGCCCGAGGCGGAAATGCTCCTCGCAGCGCTGCCGGCCGACGGCTCGTCTATCGGCGGGCTACGCCTGCGCTCGTTGCTTGACCTCGACAACGAAACCTACACCCGCGCGCGGGGGGAGCTAGATGCTGCAGGCCTGATTATCCGTGGCCGAGGTCGCGGGGGAGTGATTGCGCGGGCCACGGCAAAGAGCGAGTCGACGCCAGAAAGCAAGGCGAGACTCGTGAGCAAGGAATCTGATCTATACGACCCGTTCCTAGCCTGGCTCGAAGCGGAGCTGGTAGGTCGGCCAGGCTTCGCGCACGCCAAGAAGACCGCAAGCCCCAAGGGCTGGTCCTCGGGTTCGGGCAAATGGTCCCGGCCCGACGTTACGGCAGTTCAGGTGATCACTTATGAGTGGCTGCCGGCCGTTACGGTGGAGGTACTGAGCTACGAAGTAAAGCGGTTCGGCGACGCACAGAAGCTTGAGAGCGTCTACGAGGCTGCGGCTCACGGCCGTTGGGCCCATCGTGCCAGTCTTGTCGTCGAGCTCGATCGTGACGCCGGCGCGCTGCCCGACGCGATGCTCGACGAAATCCGCCGCTTCCGACTAGGCCTCTACGTAATGCGGCGACGTGATGACGGCGCGTTTGACATTCGTGAGGCCATTGAACCCGCGCGAACCGACGATGCCCAGCCCGAGGACGTCAACGATCTCATAAACACCTTCTTCGGACGCGATACCGAGCTTCGCAACGAGTACCGCCGCTGGATTGGCCGATAGATCGCGGTCCGATCACTGCCACTCATCGTCGTGGCACGGCATCACGACCGATCAATCCATGAGTCGCACCCGGCGCACCAGGCTTTCCGTACGCAACTTGACAACCCTAGCTGGAGCGGTGGCTCGGGCACCACTCGGCGCCGTTCACGCTCGCCACGTACGTGCACCAGCTCGACGGCGAGCCGCTCGCGCTGCAGAGCCTCGCACGAGCGAAACGTCGCCGAAGCGCTCACCCGCTTCGTCCGAGCCGAGAACGAATGCAATCGTCCACGCCATCCCGCCCGGCGCGTGCGCCTCGTGGCTCATCCCGCGGCTCGGTCGTGGCGACCCACCGGACCGAGTATCCCGGCGCTTGCTTCGCGACTCGATCTGCGGGCGAGCTGGCAGGTTGGTCGCGTGCGCGTCGTTCGTCTTCCCTTCGCGCCCAGTCACAACGGGCAGGGGCGTGCTGGCGCTGAATCGCCGAGCGCGCAGACATGAGTGGCGACGCCGAGGCTTTGCCGGGAGCGGTGCGATTCGCCGCCCGTATGATCGCGGCCCTCGTGGGGAGACGATGTAGATAACGTCATTGGCGACTCGTCTGGGAGCAGAGATTGAGCATCAGCGTCGGAGAGCCGAACTGGCGGCGGGATAAGTCAGGTCCCGAGCAGCGAGAGGACATGTTCGTGACCGGGACCTGGTGGGCGCCGACGCAGGAGGGCGTTCAGGCCGAGGGCACGGTCACAGCGCCGGCCGAGGGCCTGGTCTGGGTCGACCTCGGCTCAGATCCGTGGCAGGCGGTCGGCGGCGCACGTCCGATCGAGCCGCGGACCCTCTACGGTCGCGGGACGTCGGGAGAACCGATGAGCTTGCTTGGCGTGCGGTTCATCGGCGGCCAAAAGGCGCTACAGGGACAGCGCGCGCGCGTGCGGTACCTGGTCGACACCCTCATCGTCGGGGCGCTCGCCGAGACCGAAGACGACGTCTTCGTTGATTCCGTGCGCGTCTCCTTCCGCGGCCTGCGGGAATGGTTGATGGGCGGGACTTCTCGCATCGGCACCCCACTGCCGCTCGTACGACCGACACCGCCGGCAGATAACAACGACGCGCCGCCAACAACTGGTGACTGGGTGCGGTCGCTACCGCTGGAGATCGGAGACGTCGAAATGCTCGCCTTCGTGGCCAGCAGTCCGAGCTGGAGCGGTCGCTTCCGTGTGCTCTACGAGACCAAAGCGTGGCTACAGCTAAGAGCGGAGCAGCCGATGACGCTCGCGCAGTGGCGAGAAGCATGGGTCGAGCCTCTGCGTGACCTGGTCCTCTTCGGAACCCGCGAGCAGAGCGTGGTCCTGTCACTCAGCGGCCAGGCTCAGGACCTCGGGCACTCACAGGTGCGCGTCTTCAGAGCGCCGGATGCTTCCATCGCCGCTCCCGACCATGTCGAGTATCACCAGCGGGACCTGCTCCCCGCCGGAATCTGGGGCGAGGACGGGCTCGCGCTGCTCGTCGACCGCTGGCGGAACCTGCATCACAGCATAGGCGCGGTAGCGCGGGCACTCTTCGAGGTCTGGAATACGCCGGACATGCCTCCGCTCACGCGACTTCTGCGACTAGCCTCCTGCGCCGAGGGCTACCACCGAGCCTTGCACGACGAGCCGCCGTTCACCGAGCAGGACCACGACGACATGGTCGCGGCGATGATGGCAAGCCTTCCGCAGAAGACAGCCATCCGCGACCACTACCGTACCCCCCTTCGGTACGCCAACAGCCAATCGCAGCGCAAGCGCATCCGGTGGCTCACTGACCGGGCGGCCGTGGTCGATGATCGCCTCGCGCGTCGGTCCCCAGATCTGACAGACAGGCTGGTTGGCTGGCGAAACGAGCAGACCCACCTCGATGTCGAGGTCACGACACCTCCCTTCGACGATTTGCTTCTGCTCAACGCGGTACTCACGTATGTCCTCGAGGCCAACGTGCTTCTCGACCTCGGCATCGGGGACAACACCCTCCGTTGCCTCTCGCTTGGCCATGTCTGGGACGACCCGGTCCCCGCGTGGCTCGTCTCCGAGTCGCCCGGAGACGATCCCGGCGGCCAGCCGAGATCGTGAGCTTCCCTCAAGAGCGGTAGCCGAGATCGAATCAATCACTTCAATGCAGGGCTATCTCGAGGCTGATCACGCAAACGTCCCTCGGCTCAGCGCCGTCTGCCTGACCATCCTGTCCAGCGCGTAGCCTCGACAGGCACATGTTGACGTTGTCGCGGCGCACAGCTCTCATCGTGCTTCCGCTCCTCCTAGCCGTTGTCACAGCGGTCGTGGTCGTCGCGATCGCAGGTCACTATCGCGACCCTGCGGTGCGATGGACCGCCATCGGGGCTGTATTCACAGCCGCAGCGCTGCTCGTCGCTCTGGTCGGTCTGCCGATCGCCCTGTTTCAGCTCTTCGCCGTGCAACAGGACCTCTCGCGCCTGGCGCTGGTGCCGCCCGGCCATCTCGATCAGCTGAAAGGCCTGCTCATTGGGTGCCACCAGGCCGTCAACCGCCAAGTAGTCATGACCTTCGACACCGCGGACCACTCGCACCTGTTTCACGACGCGTTCTTTGCCCATTTCCCTGACCTGAGCTCGACGATCGGGAACTGGGACGCCGCGGTCGAGAACGTGACCGCCGCGCGAGACGCGTTTGCGGCCGCGCTGGAAAAGATCGCCGACGAGGAGGACGTCGGCGATCTGTACGAGCGCGAGGCCATCCTTAATCGGCTGCAAGAACGCGACCGCCCGAGCCTGCATCTCTTACTTGAGAACTGGCCGGCTGAGGTCCCAGTGGAGGCCACGACAAACAGGGTGATCGTCGCCGGCCAGCAGACCGAGCTGCGGTGGGCAACGGACCAGTGGGGCGCGGAAATCCCACGAACCACCGAGGAGATCAAGGAGGCGATGACCCCGCTCATCCGCCTCTGTGAACGCGCGCGGGGCTTGCCCGTAGTCAAAGCGGTAGCCGACACCCAGGACATCCTCACCGATCTGATCCCTCCGACGCGCAATGCGCTCACGCTCTGGAACGTGACCGAGACCTTCCCGGTCGACTCGCAATGTCCGATCTGCCAGCGCAACCTCGGATTGGCATGAGCGGAGCATCAGCTCTCAGCGGGCGACCCTGCCTGACACTGGCGGGCACGCCGGCCGAGTCGGTCGGCACGTGGTGACGAGGTTCGGGCGCAAAGCCGGAGTGTCATCGCACCGCTCTTACTCAGCCTCACGACTGCCTTGCGACGGCACGGAGTGCCGGCGCCTGGCCACCGAACCGCTGCCTCCGCCTTACGCGGCGTTTAGCCGCACGATCGCTTCCGCTGTTGGCTCGCCACCAGCGGCCTGGCGGCGACGGCGCTTGCGCGTCTGCACCTGTTCTGCGCGCACCGCTGACGACACCCCGGCTGGCTGCGCCCAAACGAGAGACCGGGCTGCGCTGGCCGCGCCGGCGCTCTAGCCCACGCCGAGGTCGAGCTCGGGGACGTCGCGTACTTGCTCGAGCGCCCGTCGGGCCTGGCGGTATTCGCCCCGCTGTGGTTCGTCGTCGGGTTCTGCGCCGAGAGCGTCGGTTGGGCTGTTCAAGTTGCGGTCCACTCGATAGCGAGCGATCGCTCGGGCCGCTCGATCCCACCGCGCGGCCCGCGAGCGTCCTTCGGGGCGCTGGCCGAGTGCCCGCGTTGCCCACGCCGGCGAGGCGGCCAGCTCGTGCTCGGCGAGCTGGTTGCGCATCTGTGTGTGTTGGCGGTCGAGCTCGCCGACGCGCGTTGTTAGAGCGTCGCGTTCTTGACGGACGGCGTCAGGTTCCCCGAGTTCGCGCGCGGCGGTCGCGCGTTCGCTCAAGACGCGTTCGAGCTCTTGCTCGGTGAGGTTCAGCGTCGAGGCGAGTCGTGCCCGGGCGAGGAGGTGCGGGTCCTCGCCGCGACCCAAGCGTCGTCGTGGCGCAGGGGGTATGCGGTCAAGCTGCTCACGGGCCTGGTCGCGCTGCGTGGTCAGCAGGAGAGCGCGCTTGTCGAGGGCCTCGATGCGTGCAAGCTCCTGTCTTGGAAGTGCCTGCAGTTGTGTGCGCAGCAGTGCCAGCTGTTCGCGCAGGGAGGCTAGGGCGCGGCGCCCGGGCTCTGCGACCGCTGGCGCGCTCTCGGTGGCGGCGCGCTCCTGAGGCGGCGCAGTGGTCACTTCAGCCGTGGGCGTGGTGATGGGCGGCTCCGGTGGGAGCTGGTCGATGGCCAGGTCTTCGTCGTCGCGTTCGCGCATGCGTCGCGCGATCCGCCCAAGCGTTTGCTGAGCATCGGCCCGCGAGGTGCCCATGGCCGGCGCGATGTCGGTGCGCTCCTCGCTTTCTAGCGGTGCGTCGGTGATGAGTAGACGCGTCTGTCCGCGCGCGCGGGACAGCGCGGTGTAGGACCAGCCGCGGGACAGGTCGCGCACGTCGGCGAGGACCGTCGCGCGTTCGACGGTCGCTCCCTGCATGCCGTGCCCGGTCAGCGCGTAGGCGTGCTCGACGTGCTCGGCCACGTAGTCGGCGGGCAGCTCTGCGGATTAGGTGGGCGTCGGTCTCGATCGTGATGCCGCCGGGCTGCACGTGGCGGACGGTGCCGCGCATGCCGTTGTCGACGTCGACGCCGCGTTCGTTGCGGCGCAGGATCACCCGATCACCGACGGCGACGCTCACCGGACCGTAATCGCAGCTGCTCGCCCAGCGCGCCCGTGTCGCGCTGATGCTCGCGCGCGAGCAGGCTCAGCGCGCGACGGGTCTCGTTATCGCGCGAGATCAGGACCGACTCGGCCAGGCCGTGCTGCTCCACGCCCTCGACCCATTCCGCGATCGCCTGCGTGAGCGCGGCCTGGCCTTCCGGTAGGACCTCCGCGCGCCGGTTGCTGATCGCCCATTGCAGGTAGCGCTCGGGGATCCCGTCATGTAGCGCCGCCAGCGCGCGGCGTTCCGCCGGGTCGCGCTGTCGCATGACCTCAGTCAGGCGCACGCCTACGGAGCCGTTGCCCGATCGCGCGCAGCCAGCCGCCGGCCTGCACCGACGGCAGCTGGCCCGGGTCGCCGATCGCGATGACCTTCGCCCCCGCCTGCGCAGCGTGCTCGAGCAAACGCGCGCTCCCCCGCGTGGAGGCCATTCCGGCCTCGTCGAGAACGACGACGTGACGGTCCGTCAGCGTCAAGGCCGTTCTCGATCGACAGCAGCCAGCTGTCTAGGGTCCGGGCCGGGATCTGCGCCTGCTCGCCAAGCTCGCGCGCCGCGCGGGCGCTCGGCGCGACGCCGATGACCTCAAACCCGCCGACGGCGTACACCTCGCCCAGCGCCCCGGCGGTGTACGTCTTGCCGGTCCCGGCCAGCGCCTCGATGACATCCACGCCGTTGCCTGATCTCGCGGTGGCCATGACCGCGCTGGTCTGCTCGCTCGTCAAGCGCACGAGCGCCGCCGGCCAGCGTGTCCCGCAGCAACCGCTCATCAAGGACGGCGCTGCCCTCGCCGGCTCGCTCGACCGCGCTCGCTATCAGGACGCGCTCTCGCTCGACGAGCTCCGCGCTGGTCAGCGTGCCGCGATCGGTTGCCAGCACGTCGCCGCGCTCGGTGAACCTGCCCGCCTGTTCGCGCACCGTGTCAATCCGAGCGCCCTGCGCTGCGGCCGCCGCGAACTCGCGCAGCACACTCGCCTCATCAAACGTGTTGGCCCGCTCGGTCAGCCCCAACGGCCCGGTGAGCCGCTGCGGCCAGCTCGCTCTCGGGCAGCACCTCGCCGTCACGCACGAGCTCGCCCTCGCCCGCCAGCCGCCCGGCCAATCGACGAGCCTGGCCGCGCTCGGTCAGCCGCGGCGACCGCGGCGCGATCGAGGCCGTGCTCGGCGGCCCGCGCGGTCACCTCCTCGCGCCAGGTGTGCGTGTCGATGCCGTACTGCTTGCGCTCGCGGGTAGCGATCGCGCCCCACGTCGAGCGCTCCGCCCGCGACAGCGTGCGGCCAAGCTCAGCCTCCCTCGCGGCCACCGCCGCCTCGACCTGCGCGCGACGCTGAGAGAACTCGCGCAGAACGTGACCGGGCAGCGCCCGAAGCTCGGCCGCGCCCTTAACGACCGGCCCCCACTCGAGACCCAGGCGATCGCGGACCGCCGCCCGCAGATGCGACTGATACAGGTAACCGGCCGTCCTCGCGGCCCGGTACAGCGACGGGTGATGAAGCGCCGTATACCGGCCATCCTGCCCACGGCCCAGGTTCGCCGCCACCACGTGCGTGTGCAGCTGCGGATCAAGCGCGCGGCTCATGCGGTGCCGGTAGGCCGCGGCGATCAACCCACCGGAGCGCTCAAAGCGAGCGCCACCGCGACCGCGACGCACGAACGCAGATTCGCTCTCCAAGTAGCCCACGGCGGCGCGCACCGCTTCCTCGTGCGCGTCGACCAGCGCGGCGGAGACCTCCGCCGGCGCGACCGCGAACAGCACGCTCACCGACTTCGGCGCACTGAACGTCAGATCCAACGCGGCGATCTCCGGCTCGCTGACCCCGGCCCGCAGGCGCGCCCCGGGAGCGCGCGGGTCTCCCCCGGCGAGCAGCGCGTTGAACTGCTCGGCGGTCACTCGACCATGTAGGCCGAGCTCGTCGGCGCCGACGCCGACCCACTCGCCCGGCGCCTCGCCGCGGCCGGAGTAATAGTCATCGCGACCCTGGGCGACCTGCTGCTGGTAGTAGCGCTGCTGGCCAAGAGCAAGCTTGCCGATCGACAACATGAGCACAAACTAGCAAAATCATCATCGTTAGGTGATACTGTGTGATGCGAGCGCGAAGCGCAGCGGAGCGGGAGCGTCAGGGACGCCTTCGGAGCCGGGCGCGCAGCGCTGGCTGGCACGGATGCTCTGCTGTTGAAGACGCGAAGGAGTGTTCAGGACGCCCTGGTAGCGCCGGGCCACAGGTGCTACGTCTGACCTTCGGGGGTGAGGGGCGTGGATCGGCGCCTTGGCGCTGCGACGACGGCGCTGCCGCCGACACAGCGTGCGCGCCGGCGCCGATACCGCGCCGCGGCGGCCCGGCGCGTGGCGAACGCGTGCTCGGTCGAGGTGCCGGGGTCGCTAACGGCCGTGCCGGTGCGGCGCGGTATTCGAGCCGTGCACAGCCGCGCGTCGGACCGGGCTGCGCTCACCGAGGACGCGCTCGAACACCCGCGCGGTCAGCGAGGACGGCCAGTAGCCGCGTCGTGACGCGAACGCGATCGTGCCTCCGCCCCATAGCACGACCGGAGCCTGTCAAGTCGAATGAGACACTTGGTCGTCGAATTTAGCCTGGAACCACCGATTGGGTGGGTTGGTTCTGTCCGGGGCTGAAAGAAGAATGACCTCCTGTGCAGGGCTTTAACGGCTGATTGGGGCAGCCGGGGCCTGCAGACAGGAGGTCACCTTCGTGGTGCATGATGACGAGCCGGTCGGACTGGACGGTCTGCGGGTCAAATTCGACGACGAGCGGGCCGTCTCGGACGCGGGAGTGATGCTGGTCGCGACGCTCGCCAAGCGGCTTGGGGTCGAGGCGCTGGCAGGGCGGCTGGTGCGGCTGCGTCGCGACCGGCCGGGCGCTGCGAACGCCGGGCGCAAGGTGATGGCGCTGCTGTTCGCGATGGTGCTCGGCGCGGACAGCATCGATGACTGCGAGGTGCTGCGGGCGGGCCGCACGCGGCGGCTGCTGGGTGGCTGGGTCCCGGCGCCATCGACGCTGGGAACGTTTTTGCGCGCGTTCACCTTCGGACACGTGCGCCAGCTCGATGCGCTGCTCGGGGAGGCGCTGGTGCGCGCGTGGCGGGCCGGCGCCGGTCCTGGCGAGGAGCGGCTGGTAATCGATGTGGACAGCTTCGTCGGCGAGGTGTGCGGCCGCTTGAAGCAGGGCGCCGCCTACGGGTACACCAAGCTACTCGGTTACCACCCGATCCTCGCGACCCGCGCCGACACCAGAGAGGTGCTGCACATCCGCCTGCGCAAGGGATCCGCCAACACCCAGAAGGGAATGCTGCGTTTCACCGACGAGCTCATCGCACGCGTCGCTCGCGCCGGCGCCAACGGTGTGAAGTTGCTGCGGGCCGATTCGGGGTTCTGGAACACCAAGGTGTTCAAGCGCCTGGAGCAGGCCGGCTGGCAGTACTCGATCGGCGTGCGCATGCAGAAAGGGATCCGCGAGGCGGTCGAGCAAGTCGACGAGGACGCCTGGCAGACGATCGCATACCCCGATGAGGGCGAGGCGCAGATCGCCGAGACCACCTACGGCGACCGGCGGCTGATCGTCCGGCGCACCCGACTGCTCGGAGCGCAGGCGCAGCTGTGGCCCGACTGGCGTCACTTCTGCTTCATCACCAACCGCACCCAGGACATCACCATCGTCGAGGCCGAGCATCGCGACCACGCCGTCGTTGAACAGGTAATCGCCGATCTGAAGGACCAGGCGCTGGCGCACTTCCCCTCCGGCGAGTTCAACGCCAACGGCGCCTGGACCGTGCTCGGCGCGCTCGCGCACAACCTGCTCAGATGGACACAACTGATCGGGCTGCCCGACACCACCATCCGCGCCGCCCGCACCCTGCGCCGGCGACTGATCACGATCGCCGGGCGCCTCACCCGCCACGGCCGCTCCTGGACGCTGCACCTTCCCGCACGGTGGCCCTGGCACGGCGACTACATCACCGCGCTCGCGAGAATCCGCGCGCTCCCCGCCGCCTGACCACCGACACCGGCAACCTCACCACCCAACAGCCATTCCCCGCCCGCAAGGCGCGACCAGCGCTGCGCGAGAACACCGCAACCGGCCCACGCAACCGGCCCAAGCGACCACATCGATCGCCCATCGGCCCTCACCACCGGCCCAACCAGGCCATCACCCTCCCAACGGCCGATTCCACGCCCTCCCACCCAGCGAATCGGTGGATCCGGGTTTAGTGAGTAGCGGTCTCCTTGGTGGTGGGCTTGTTGATCCAGGCGGCGGTCGGTAGGTCGGGTGGCGTGGGCGGCCGGCGCACGAAGCGTTCGGGCGTGGCGGCGTAGGCGGCGTCGAGGACCCGCTGACGTTCGGCGTGCAGCGCCGGCGCCCGGCCGTGGTGCATCGCGGCGGGGGTCATCAGGGCGATCCCGGAGTGGCGGTGCTGGTGGTTCTATGCCGACGTTCGGGTTATGCCGATGTGGGGTTGGGATCGCGGTGCGGGCGCGGGGATCGGCCGGTTGAGGTCGGCATAATCCGGCGCTGCTGACCGTGGTGCACGCTCGTCTCTCGCGTAATCGAGAGAGGAGTCGCTGATGAGCGATGTGTCGCGGGTGAGGGTTGTCGGTCCGCTTGAATCGTTCGCCGCTGGGTTTGCCACAGAGTTGGTCGCGAAGGGGTACGCGTCGCAGCCGGCTGCGCAGCAGCTGCGGTTGATGGCCCATGTGAGTCGTTGGTTGGCGGCTGAGGGCAGGCAGGCGGCGGCGCTGAACGCGGTCACGGTCGAGGCATTCGTCGGCTCGCGCCGCGCGGCTGGCTACTCGAATCACTTGACCAGCGACGCGTTGCGGCCGTTGTTGGGATATCTGCGGGGTCTCGGCGTCGTCGCCGAGAGGGAGGTGCTCGTGCCCGTCGGGCCGGTCGAGGTCGCGCTTGGGGACTTCCGACGGTATCTGTTGGTCGAGCGGGGTCTGAGTGTCGTCACCTCGCGCGTGTATGTCGACGCGGTCCGACCGTTCCTCGCGGGGCGGGTATCGCTCGATGGGCGGCGTGTTGATCTGGAGGGTCTTCGTGCGGCGGATGTGATGGCGTTCGTCGTTGGGCTTTGCCCGACGCAGTCGCGTGGTGCCGCCAAGCAGACGACGACGGCGTTGCGCTCGCTGCTGGTCTATCTGCATGTCACCGGTGTGATCGGACGGCCGTTGGCCGGTGCAGTGCCGTCCGTGGCGGGATGGCGGCTGGCCGGGTTACCGAAGGGGCTCGAGCCAGACCAGGTTCAGGCGTTGTTGGCCTCGTGTGACCGGGGCACGGTGACCGGTCGCCGCGACTTCGCGATCCTGACGACGCTGCTGCGGCTCGGCGTGCGAGCCGGCGAGGTCGCCGCGCTCTCGCTGGACGATGTGAACTGGCGTGCGGGCGAGATCGTTGTCCGCGGCAAGGGCGACCGGCGTGAGCGGCTTCCGTTGCCTGCGGATGTCGGCCAGGCGATCGCTGACTACCTGCACGATCGACGGACGCAGCGTGCGGAGCGTGCGCTGTTCGTTCGTGTCAAAGCTCCTCAGGGCGCGTTGACGAGCACCGCGGTGAGCAGCGTCGTGGCCGCCGGTGCCCGCAGGGCTGGCCTCGGGACCGTCGGCGCGCATCGCCTGCGCCATACCGTCGCGGCGCAGATGCTGCGCGCTGGCGCTTCGTTGCCGGAGATCGGCCAGGTGCTCCGCCATCAGCACATGTCCACGACAGCGATCTACGCCAAGATCGACCGCGAAGCGCTGCGAGAAATCGCCAGGCCGTGGCCAGGAGCACGAGCATGAGCTCGCTGCACCTAGCCGTCGACGACTACCTGGCGATGCGCCGCGCGCTGGGCTTCAAGCTCGACCGCGAGGCGACGCTGCTGCCGCGGTTCGCGGACTTCGTCCATGACCGCGGCGAGCGGCACGTGAGCACCGATGCCGCTGTGGCCTGGGCAACGCTGCCGACGGGAAGCGCAGCGTGGTGGGCGAGCCGGCTTCAGATCGTCCGAGGGTTCGCTTCCTACATGCATTCGATCGATCCCGTCAACGAGATCCCCGCCATCGATCTGCTGCCACGGGCGTCGCATCGCGCGACGCCATATCTCTACAGCCCGGAACAGATCGACGCCCTGATCGCCGCTGCCGGGACGCTGCGCACACCGCTTCGCGTCGCGACGATGCAGACGCTGCTCGGATTGCTCGCGGTCACGGGGATGCGGCTCGGCGAGGTGGTTGGACTTGACCGCGACGACTTCGATGCCCGCAACGGGTTCCTGCTGGTTCGCGGCGCGAAGTTCGGCAAGTCACGCGAGCTGGCGCTGCACCCCAGCACCGTGGCAGCGGTGCAGCGCTACCTGCGACGAGCAGACCGGCCGCCGCCTGCAGATCGCACGACCGCGCTACTGATCACGATCGTCGGCACCCGGCTGAGCACCAAGGATGTCCAGCGCACCTTCGCAACGCTCAGACACCGTGCCGGAATCGGGGCTCGATCACCATCCCGCCAGCCCAGGCTTCACGACATCCGCCACAGCTTCGCGGTCGCGACCGTCCTCGACGCCTACCGAACAGATGACGATGCTGGTCGCCGGCTGGCGCTGCTGGCGACCTATCTCGGCCACGTCAACCCGGCCTCGACCTATTGGTATCTGTCGGCCGCCCCGGAGCTCATGCAACACGCCGCCGAGCGGTTGGCACGCCACCCGGGGGATCAATCGTGAGCGCCCTGGCCCCGACCCTCCAAGCGTTCTTCACCGACCGTTTGATTGATCAACGCCACGCCAGCCAGCACACGATCGCCGCCTACCGCGACACGATCCGTCTGCTGTTGCGCTTCGCCGCCGAACATGCCGGCACGCCGCCCAGCGACCTGGACATCAGCGATCTCGACGCGCCGCTGATCGGCGCGTTCCTCGATCACCTCGAGCACGAGCGTGGCAACAGCGCCCGCACCCGCAACGCCAGACTCGCGGCGATCCGCTCGCTGTTCCGTTACGCGGCGCTCAAGCATCCCGAGCACGCCGCCACGATCCAACGGGTCCTCTCGATTCCCCCCAAACGGTTCGAGCGGGCACTGGTCAGCTTCCTCACCGAGCCCGAACTCGACGCGCTGCTGGACGCTCCCGACCGCGCGACTTGGACCGGTCGGCGCGACCATGCCCTGATCCTCCTCGCCGCCCAAACCGGGCTCCGCGCGTCCGAGCTGATTGGACTCTCACGCTCCGACCTGCACCTCGGACACGGCGCCCACGTCAACTGCCTCGGAAAAGGACGAAAGCAACGAATCACACCGCTAACCGCCAGCACCGTGACCACCCTGCGCGAATGGCTGCACGAGCGCCAAGGCGAGCCCAGCGACCCGCTGTTCCCCACCCGCGCCGGGACCACCCTCAGCCGAGACGCCCTCGAACACCGCCTCGCCAAACACGCCACCACCGCCACCCAGCAGTGCCCGCAGCTTCACGCCAAGCGGATCACCGCGCACGTGCTGCGTCACACCGCCGCGATGCGGCTCCTGCAAGCCGGAGTCGATACATCGGTGATCGCGCTCTGGCTCGGCCACGAGCAAGCCGAAACGACACAGATCTACCTCCACGCCGACCTCGCCCTCAAAGAGCAGGCCATCGCCAGAACCCAACCCCTCGATGTCACCCCCGGCCGCTACCGCCCGCCCGACACGCTCCTCGCGTTTCTCGAAGCACTGTGATTATGCCGACCTCAACCGGCCGATCCCCGCGCCCGCACCGCGATCCCAACCCCACATCGGCATAACCCGAACGTCGGCATAGAACACGTTATGCCGACGTCGGCATAACGTGTTGTACCAGTCAAAGAACGTGCGGCAGAAAGCGCGGGCCTGCTCGATGTTCTGGAAGCGGGCGGGGAACTCGGGGCGGTACTTCAGCGTCTTGAACTGCGCCTCGCTGTAGGGGTTGTCGGTCGAGGTGTACGGCCGACTATGGCTCTTAAGTACACCTAGATCGGCCAGCAGGAACGCGACGGGCTTGGAGCGCATCGCGGTCCCGCGGTCGGCGTGCACGGTCAGCCGCCCGCGGGTGATGTGCTGCTGCTCGACGGCTTGACCGATCAGCGCTTTGGCGAGCTCCGCCGACTCGCGGTGCGCAACGGTCCATCCCACGGCGTAGCGACTGAAGACGTCCAGGATCACGTAGAGGTAGAAGCACGTCCACTTCGCCGGGCCCTTGAGCTTTGAGATGTCCCACGACCAAACTTCGTTGGGTCGCTCGGCGAGCAGCTCCGGCGCGGCGTACGGCGGGTGAGTGAGCTGATCGCGCCGCTCACGCACCGAGCCGTGGTGGGCGGCCAAGAGCCGGTACATCGTGCGCTGCGACGCCAGATAGCGGCCCTCGTCCAGCAGCGTGGCCCAGATCTGCGCCGGCGAGCAATCCACGAAACGCTCCGAGTGCAACAGCTCGAGCACGGCGGCACGCTCGGGCCCCGACAGCGCCCTGGAGGACAGCGCCCGCGCCTCGCGCGGCCGCCGGGCCGGTGGACGGCGCCGGCGGTAGATCGTGGCCGGCGAGACGCCCAGCGCCCGGCACGCCGGGCGGGTCCCGACCAGCGGCGCCAGTTCTTCCACGGTCTGCTCGATCATCGTTCGGTGCTCCCGGGCTCCGTCGCGCCCTCGGTCCCGAGCAGTTGCTCCAAGAGCGCAGAGACGTTTCCCTGGACCTCGATCACCCGCCGCGCCTTGGCCAACTCGGCCTCGGCACGCTCGGCGCGTCGACGCAACCGAGCGATCTCGCCCTCCATCGGATTCGCCGGCTTGGGTCCCCGCGGACGCTCAAGCGCCCCCAGCGAACCAGCGTCCCGCGCGCGGCGCCACTCCGTCAACAACGACGAGTACAGCCCCTCGCGACGCAGCAGCTCACCGATCTGCCCCGGACGCGTGCACGCCTCGGCCTCCTTGACGATCCGCAGCTTGTACTCCGCGCTAAACCGCCGCCGCTTCGCGCCCACGACCAGCTCAGGGTCAGGGACCCCCGCCGACCCGGCGCGCCCGCCGGCAACTCCATTCCGCTCGCCAACGGCTCGCTCCACTTCGCTGCCGGCGACACCATCGCGCTCCACGTCCAACATCCTGTCGTGCTCCGTTCTCGCCCTCAAGGCTCAGTAATCCCCGGGTCATAAACGTCTCACACGACATTGGCAGAGAGGGCAGCTCTGGCGCGGGGCCAATGTCGGCCCCCACTCGATGCCCTCAAGCCAGGTCGTGATCGTCACGGTGCGGGCGCTGTAGTCCTCCAGGCGTCGTGCGCCCACGACGGCGATCGCGTGGCCGCCGGCGCGGTAGTTGTTCATGTTCGCCGGGTCGGCGTTGCGCAGCGCGGCCGCCTGCGCCAGCGTTGAGGCCCGCACGCTCGGCAGGTAGACCGTATCCACGAGCGCGGCGAATGCCGATGGGTCCTGCTCCAGCGTCTGGGAGGACAGGGCGAGGTAGTTGTCCGCGGCCGCCAGGGCGCCCGCGGGGGTGTCCTGCACACCGACGGGGACGCCGCTCTGCATCCGGATCGCCGGCGTCGCCGCAGAGCTCGACGGCGTGCTCAGCCGGCCCAGCAGCACCCCGACGCCGAGCACCAGCAGGATGGCGGCGGCCGCTGTGGCGATGCGAGCGCGGTCGTAGAGCATCGCTGCGCTATCCCAGGCCGAAGGCCCACTGCAGGATCTTGGGTGCGGCGCCGATCAGGAAGGCCACCCCGATCGAGGTGAACATGCCGATCTTGCCGCCGACGGCGGTGTAGTCGTTGCCGATCCGCCCCCCGATGGCCCAGATCAGCCCGCCGAGGAGAAACCCCGCGGCGCAGGCGTACAGGGCGTACGCCGCGACGACATCGATGCCGCTCTGGATCCCGGCTCCGCCCGGCGCCTGGCTGGGATCCGGCGTGACCTGAAACGAGAAGCCGCCCGCGGCAAGCAACGGGGCGATGAGTGCGCTCATGACGATCAAGACCTCCACAACAGAAGTGACGAGAACGCGACCAGGCTACACCTAATAAACCAAAGAAGCTATAGCAAGAACCGTTTGCCATGTATAAGCTCTCAACGTGCTTGGCCGTCGTACATGGCTCCTGGGGACCGGCGGGGCGTCCGTCGTTGCGCCGCTGGCTCTCGCCGTGCTGGTCAGCGCGCTGAGCGCCAGCCAGGGCGGATGCGCCAGCGCGGCCGCAGCGACCAGCACGCCGAGCGACGGCTCGTGGCAGGCCACGGCGTACGGGCCGCCGTGGAACGCCGAGAACGGCAGCGGGATCACCGCCACCGGCCTGAACCTCACCGCCGGACCGCCGGCCTATGAGGTCGCCGTCGACCCGTCAGTGCTCGCGCTGCGCAGCTACGTCTACGTGCACCCCAACCCATTTGACACCAACAGCGCGTTCTACGCCGGCGACACCGGCGGCGCAATCATCGGCCAGCACGTCGACATCTATGACTGGCAGGGCCGCGCCGCCCAGGACGCCTGGGGCAGCAGAACCGTCAGCGTCACCCCCGCGCCCGACCCAGGCGCCGGGCACCTACTCGGCGCTATCCCCAACCCAGATCCGGCATCGCCAACCACCGCGAGCTGCTCGAGCGGGACGCTTGGGCTGACTGCTGCCGACACCGCACAGATCCAAAGCGACGGCAGCGCCACCGCTCCGGCCAGCGCACCCCAGCCGGTCAAGCTGGCGATCGCAGCTGGCAACGAGATCCACACGCTGCCCTACCCCGACCCCGACGTGCACTACGGCTCGCTCGCGCAGTTGTGGCCGGCGTATGACTGTTCGGGCGCGACCTCCTTCGTGCTCTACGCCGCCGGCCTGCTGGGACCCAGCGCACTGGACTCCACCGAGCTTGAGAGCTACGGCGACCCGGGACCCGGCCAGTGGATCACGATCTACGCCAACAGCACCCACGCCTGGATCGTGGTCGCCGGGATCACGCTAGATACCGCCGACTACGGCGGCCCACCGATCCCACCAGGAAGCGGCCCCCGCTGGCGCGCTTCCCCGCTGGCCAATCTCGGCGATGGCCTCAACTACGTCACGCGGCATCCACCGGGCCTATGACGGTCACCCGAGCGCGCCGCCCCTGGCCCCTACTCGTGGCCGCCGCTCTGCTGCTCGACGGCTGCGGGTCGGGCAGCCGCCCCGTCGCTCCGCTCGGGCGCTCCTTCTCGGCTCAGCCAGACAGCGGCGCGCTGGTCACTGCCGCACCGGCACCCCGGGGTGACCCGCTGCCCGAGCGAGGCGGCACGATCCCCGCAAAGGCCGTAGCCGCGCAGCAGCGCGTGACCGCGGATGCCTTGGCGGCGTCGCCCGCGGCTGCGCTGCGGCGCTACGCCCTCGCGTACGCCAATTGGACCGCTCGGGAACTCCGCGCGCGTGAATACGAGCTCGCAGAGCTCGCGATCGGGCAGGCCAGACAGGTCGCACAGCAGACCGTCGCCGCCGGAAACAACACCGCACCCCTCGTGGAAGACGACGTCGCTAACCCGGATCATGCAGTAGGTGCGTGAGAGTGGCTGCGCGTCGCTGCTTGACGGTCGGTGGCTTGTTGATCGGCGATCTGGTTGGGTGGCGTTGTTTGTGACGCGTTCGGGCGGGAGCGTGGGGGTGCGCTGGACCCGTGTCGGGGTAGCGGTGATCGCGGCCGGGTGGCCGGGTGGTCTGCTGGGTGGTGGTGGGTCGCTGGCCGCTGGCCGCGGGTGTCAGCCGGTCGCGGCGGCGAGCGTCTTGAGCTTCTGAAATGCAGCGAGGAGCTCGGCCGCCCACGGCCATGTGTCGTGTAGGTGGAGCTTCGCGCGACGGCCGGAGAACGCCAGGCGCCCGGCGACGTGCAGCAGTTGGTAGCGCAGCCGTTTGGGTTCGGCCTGGGCCAGCTGTCCGTCGAGGACGAGCGCTTGGGTCCAGACGATCAGGTCGTGCGCGAGCATCACGATCTCCAGCCACACCTCGTTGAGCGCGAACTCCTGAAACGGGAACTTCGCGAGGCCGGTGTCCTTGTCGTCACGGATGCGGTCCTCGACGTGCGCGTGCTGGCGATGGCGGCACTCCAGCACGGCGATATCGGGATCGGTTTGGTCGGTGAGGATCGCTTGGAAGCGGTACCCGTCGTGGTCGGTGAAGGTCAGCTGCGCCCCGGGGTGCGGACGCTCACGTCGCACGATCAGCCTGGAGCCCTCCGGCCAGGCGGACAGATCAACCACGCCAGTGATCTCACAGACCTCGCCGTTGGTGCGGGCCGAGCCGTCCTGATCGAGCGCTCCGACCCACGCGTCCTTCGGGGTCGCGAGGATCGCGGCGCGAACCTTACCGGTCAGTTCGTAGCCGACCGAGAAGCGCATCCGCGTCTCGCGGCAGTAGTCGATCAGACCGTGCGTAGCGCCGGCCGTGTCCGCGCGCACCAAGATCTCGCAGTTCTCGACGAGCTCGGTTGGGATCTGCGCCAGCGCGAGATCGAGCACCGCGACATGGTCATCGGCGGTGTTGGAGCCAGCGTTGCCGGGGCGCAGCAGTCCGCCGAGTGCCTCGCGCGTCTCATCCAGGTAGACCTGCAGCGGGTGAAACCCGTAGCCGCCCTTGTAGTTCCCGGCCGCCTGCTCCTTCTCCGAATGTGCCGTGATCAGCGTCGCGTCCACGTCAAGCGTGAGCCGTGCTGGGGCGCCATGCAGTTCCCAGAACCGCGCTCGGGCGAGCGCGTGCGCGGCCCGAACCGCGTCCAGCATCCCGGGCGTGCTGGCGATCCGGTCGACCATCCGAAACGCTGTCGAGTTAGACGCCACCGCCCCGAACAGCGCGTCCTGTTCACGGACCGCAGCGAGATCTGAGACGCACTCGCCGCCGTCGACCAGCATCACCGCAAGATCGCGGATCACTCGGCCCGGGTCATGACCGCGACGGCGCTGCTTCAGCGCAGCCAGCCGCAGCGACAACCCGCCCGTGAGCCCGATCTTGTCAGCGACCTGCGCGACGATCGCGGTGCCCGCGTGCGAGACCAACCCCGCTCCGTCCGACGTGACTTCTACGGTTACAGAGCGTCCATCACGCATCACCTTCAAGGTGAACCTCCAAGCTCGGGACCAAGGACCTTCGACAAGCCCAGGATCCCTGCTCAACCGGACGTTTCCGCGCCCCCGACCACCGGGGGCGCGGTCCTTACTGCACGCCCCGGGCTAACGCTGGCGGGGTCATCGCTGTTGCGCGCGGCGAGGGTCCTGACCGTGGCGAGTGGGTGGTGGTCACGCTGGAACACACCACCGGTGATGGCCCCTACGCTGGGTTGCCGGCCGGACCTCATGTCACGATCGCGCAGGTCTCGCGTGTCTCACATGGCTGGGTCGTAAGTGCGTGGAATCCGACGAGCTGAGGCGCCTGAAGCGAGGCACCCGGTTCCGACGTCTAGCTTCGAGCAGGGGAGCCGACGACCTCCAGCGTCGGCGACGCGCCTTGTGAGTTGCCCATCCCGACGCACAGCGTGATTCCAGCGACGCGGTTCAGATCGCCATCAGCGCGCAGTTCGGCGCCGCACGTTCTGTCACAGAACCTGAGCGCGATGGTGCGTTCTCGACGGCTTTATTAAGCGACTGTGACGTTCACTTGCTTGATCACTCGCTTGCCGCGCGTGAGCACTAGTGTGTAGCGACCGCGGGCCAATCGATGGGTGGACCGCAACACCAATTCGCCATGGCTCACCCGTCCCGTCGCGTAGAGATGGCCGCGCGAGCTAAGCGAGGCGTTGGTGGCCGAACCGGTCGAGGCTGCGACTGTAACCGGGCCACTCACGAGGCTCGTCGTGCATGTCTTGCGCTTGTGCTTCTTCGCCGGGATGGTGCAGGTCACAAGCTCGATCTTCCCGGTCGCTCCGGTGTTGCCCTTCGGCCCTTGAACGCCCTGTGATCCCTGCGGGCCGACCGGCCCCTGTGAACCGAGCGTTCCGGGCGGGCCCTGCGGCCCCGCCGTGCCGTTGGCTCCGGCTGCCCCGTTGTTGCCCGGGGGACCCTGCGCGCCCACAGCTGCCGCGACTCCCGGGGCGCCGGCCGCACCTATCGGTCCCTGCGGTCCGGTCGCGCCCGTCGGCCCGGCTGGCCCGGGTGGTCCCTGGGATCCAGACGCCCCCGTCGATCCTGCTGACTGCTGTGCGAACAGGTCGGAGAACGCGGCGGTGTCGCCGTGCGAGTCGGTCAGGAGGAAATCGGCCCAGTAGCGGCCGCCAGGCAGCGGCCCGGTGACCGTAGCGGTTTCGAAGGCGCTGTCGGGGTCCTGGCCAGGCGTCATCGCGGTGGTGACGAGCGGAACGCCGCTTCCGTGCGGTACGAGCTCAAGGGTGATCGAGCGCACGGCGGCTAAGTCGACGCCGCTCGCCGGCGCGGGGTTGGTGTCGGCGCCGACGATGTCCGCGTACGCGTTCCAGTTGGCGGGGGGCAGCGATGCGTTCGGCGTCGGGATCAGGTCGGTGAGCGACGGTATGTCCACCATGGTGTCGCCGCCGCTGAGGTCGTCGAATTCGATCGTGCCGAGGTCGCTCGGCATCACGCCCGTTGCCGGGCAGAGCTGGCCGCCGACGATCCTGTTGGGACTGCAGGCGCCGCCGTTAGCTACTGACACCTGAGTGGTGGCAGCGCCGGAGCTCTGAAGACCCTCGTCCACGCGGAGGGTCCCGACGTGCAGCACGCTGAGGTTGCTGGCTCGACCGGACTCGTTGAGCGTGATCGTCTCGCCGGAAGTGAGGCCGGTGAGCGTCGCGTAGCCGGTGTAAGAGGTGCCGGTGGCGTCGGCGACCGTGGTCAGGTTCATCTTCACGCCGGTAGTTGTGACGCTGAAGCCGGATCCGTTGAGGCCGCTGCAGGTCACCGTCCCGTAGACGTAGTCGGCGGTGCAGGTGGGCGGGCCGATGGCTGATGGAACGCCCAGCAGGCCGACGTCGTCGATCGTGGTGACGCTGGCGAGGTCGCCGGAGGCGTCGACCGTCTGCGGCCCCGTCTCTGCAGCCTCGACGTGATCGTTGTCGGTGAGCGCAGTCTTGGGGGCGTACTGGCAGCCGCCAGCGGATGCGACGGTCGGCTCGCTCGTGCCGTCGACGATGTAGGCGAGGCTCGTGCAGTCGGTGGCGGCATCGCTCGACACGGTGGTGCCGCTGGCGTTGATGCTCGAGGTGGTGTCGAAGAGAACGTTGACGCCGTCCTGGAATGTGTCCGCGACCGGAAGGACGGTGGCGGCGGGCGCGCTGCCGAGCTTGTAGCCGATGACGAGCTGGTCGCCGGACGCGCCGAAGGCGTCTGCGGTCGAGCCGACCGCCGGCGACAGCGTCAAGCTCCACGAGCCGCTGGCGGTCGTCGCCGCCGTACCGGTCGCCACGGCGGTCTCGGACTGGGCCGCGTTCACGCGCTCCAGCGTTGCTGTGACGTCGACGCCGGCGACGTTCTCGCCGATGCTTCCGGAAATAGCGGGCGAGTACTCCGTGATGGTGACCGCCGGCTCGGGCGCCACAGTCATGGTCGCGGGGCTCGTCAGTGTCGCGGAGCCACCGGTGCCGGTGTCAGTCCCGGTCTCGCGGCATAGCAGCGTCTTGCCGAGATCCTCGGGCACGGGCGTGTAGGTGCTCTCGTTGGCCGGTGTGCCCGCCGGGACTCCGCCCCCGGCGTACTGCCAGGTGAAGTTCGTTGACACCGAGCCGTCCGAGCCTGCGGACGGAGCCCAGGTCACTGCGCTGTCGTCGCAGGTGAGGGTGCCCCCGACCTCGACGGCACCCGTGACCGCGAGGGTGCCCGAGCTCGTGGGCGGCTGGCCGGCGACGACGGACTTTGTGGCGGTGCTGGGCGGAGAGCTCGTCGTCGTGCCGTCGCCGGCGCCGCCGTCGATGTCGATCTGCTCGCAGACGATGTGCTGTCCGATGTCCGCCGCCTGCACCGTGTAGGTGGCGGAGGGTGTGCCGGTGTATCCGAGGGCGTCATAGATCTCGTCGCCCGGTGTCTCGTTGCTGGCGTAGTACCACTGGTAGTCATAGAGCGTGGGAGTGCCTACGTCGCTGGTCGTCCAGCCGCTGGCGGCGACGTTGCCGCAGGTCAGGGTGCCGCCGGCAGCGGCGGTGCCGCTTAGGCTCGGTGCCGTTGTCGTCGACACCGATGCCAGCGCCGGGGCGCCGGTCAGCGCCGTGATCGTAAGTGTGAGTGCGAGCACGCCAACAACGCGCTTCATCGTGTTCCCTTTCCGGTAGTTACTCGCCGTCGTCGGCGCCGTCCATGCTAATCCGCGGTTGCGGCTTGCCGTCGTCTCATTGCGCGTTCCATACGTAGGTTTGGACCGAACTCGGCGGGATCGTCCCGGCGAGCGACTCGCCGTGCCAGTCGATCGAGAAGGGTTGGGGCAGTCCGCCCGGCAGCGACGCGTAGTTCAGGACCACGAGCACGATCTGTTTTTGGCCCGACCCGGGAGGGGTGCCCTCGAAGGCGACGCTCCATAGGGAGCCGGCGTTCTGGGTCGAGCCGATGTGCACGTAGCCGGGATGGACGAACTTGCTGACTTGGCCGAGGACGTAGTAGCCCACCTGGGGCACCGGCCTTGCCGAGTTCTCCGCCTCTTCGACCGGCAGACAAGCCTTGCCGTTGCCCCCCAGTGACTGTGAGAGGCAGCCTGACTTGTTGACGGTCGGGCCGTACTGCGAGTCGGCCGCCATGTTCCAGAGCATCACCGTGCGCGAGCCCTGACCGCCGGGGCCGTCCTCTACGCCGCGGATCACCTCATCGCGCGTGTTGTTGCGGAGGTCTTCGGCGAAGTCGTCGGGGTCGGTGGTTGGGATCGACGAGAGGCTCGGCTCGAGGTCGGAGGTGTAGTCACCGCTCGGGCTGCACTCAGTCTCGTAAATCGGCGTGAGAGCGGGCGTCGCCGGAAGCTGGGACTGCATCGATGGGTCGCCGCCGTAGCAGTGGAACGCGATGCCGTCGAATAAGGAGCCCGCAGGCGAGCGCACCAGCGCCGTTCCGTAGCTCGCGAGGCTCCAGTTGTGGTCGAGCCCGAGGATCCTGGTGCGAAACGGCAAGTGGAGGTTTGTGAGGTCGGCCCGGAGGTCGGTGGCGATGATCTCCTCCTGTCCGCTGGTCAGCGTCATGCTCGGGTACGACGACTGGTTGCTGAGCGGCTCGTTCTGAATCGTGAGCGCGGCGATCGGGATCTGCGCTTCGTCCCAGTAGTGCTTGACGAAGTCGGCCAGGTATTGGGCGTAGTACGGCTCGTAGCCGGGCTTGAGCGTGCCCCCGTCGAGGCCGGGTCCCGCGAACAGCGACAGCAGCGCGGCCAACCCACTCCGGCACGGCTGATCGGCGGCCTTTTCGGGCACTTCATCCACTATCCACGGTGAGGGCGCAGTGAGGACGTCGTTCTTGCCTGGACCCGACAATGTCGTCGCGGGCGTGCATTTCATCCAGGCCGGTGCGGTCCAGGGCGAGGCCACGATCTGGAGACTCGGGTTGATCTTCAGGGCGGCCTTCAGCGCCGGTATGAGGTACAGCTCGTCGTGGTCGATGTTGAAGTTCGACAGCGCCTTGTCCGAGTAACTGCCGGCGTTGTGTCCGAGCGGCGGGTCGTCCTCGGTGTAGTTGTTTGTCGAGGAGACCGGTTGCGAGTAGTCGGTTTGCGAGAAGTCGTTGCCGCCGATGGAGATGCGCACGTAGCTCAGCCCGATGCCATCGGTCGTGCTGAAGAGCGTCTTCATCTCGGTGGACGAAGCCAGAGCCGCCTGCAGCGCGTTCGCGCCGCCGACAAGTAGCCGCAGTCTCGATACGAATGACTGGGTGTCCAGGGCTCGCGCCAGCACGTAGGCTGATGAGTCGTTAAGGGTCGCGCCGAACCCGGCCATCGGCTGCAGCTGCTTGCTGTCGTCGACGGTGATCGCCGGCGTCGCCGTGCCGCGACCCCCGGCGAGGACGACGTCGTGGTCGAGTGTCGGGTGGCCGTCAAGGATTGTCGATACTGCATAGAACTGCGGGCGGTCGGACTGGGTTGCCACGTATGCGTCCGTGGCGGTCTCGGGAAGCACCGTGGTGCCAGACCGCGCCGCTCCGTGCGCTGAGAACCGGCCGGTCGGCATCGGTGCGAGCAGGGTCGTGGTCTCCCCATTCGTCACGGGAGTGGCCGTGAAGGGGATGGACTGGCCGTCGACCGGCTGTGCGCCGGTCGTCTGCCACATCTGAGTGGCCGGGCCGGTGCCGGCCGACGCGGGGCCGGGGAGCGTCGGCCAGGCGGCGAGCGGTACGCTTGGGAACGCGACGTCGAGGTCGGGGGTGGAGAAGACCTCATAGCCGGTGGCTCCGGAGACCCTTTGCCAGCGCAGATGGACGTAGCCGGAGGGATCGTCGGGGTTTGAGATTGTGTAGAGGGTAGGCGGGGAGACAGCCGTGATGCCCTGCGCGGGGTGTTGCTGCTGGCCGTCGAACGTTGCGGTCGAGAGCGCCGGGTTGAAAACGTCGACGCTGGCAGCGTCCGGAGCGAGGATGTAGGTGTGTGACCACAGCGTCTGGCCTGGATTGAGTGCGCCGATGGTGTCGTCGAAGCGCTCGTCGGGCTCGAAGTCGAAGTTGGCGTGGACATTGGAGTCGATGCCGAGGGCGACGTTGTAGAACGGGACGTCGGCCTTGTTGGTGAGGCCGATGGCTACGTGGTAGGGCTGGCCCGCGGCGAGGCGTCCGGAGTCCGCGTGCACGCTGAGCGACAGCGCCTCGGCCCCCCAGACGTGCAGCGCGCTCTGCAACGTCGCGTTGAGTGCAATCGGTGCCCCGATCGGCTTCAGCGTCCCGTTGTACTGCGCGCTGAGGTAGTAGAGGCCCGGGTCGTCCCCGCGCACGATCCAGTTGACGTCGGCGCTGCTTGAGCCAGCGATCGTTGGCACCGTCTGGGTCAGCGTCTGGGGAGTTGGGGTCGGGGCGAGACTCAGACCGCCGGGCAGGCTCAGCGTGGCGCTGCCGTTGGCCAGCGTAAATGGCTGGGGTGAAAGGTTGGTGACGACCATGCTCACCGAGAAGAACTGTTTCAGGACCGTCGCTTGGCCCTTGAGCACAAGCCATTCGATCAGCGGGTGACCGTCGGCGAAGCCGGGGACTGCGACGACTCCCGGCCAATAGCAGGCAGCGATGGAGCACCTGCCTACACCGGATCCGCCGCCGGTCGCGCTAACGCCGCAGCCATCACCGCTACAGGGGCCAAAGGTGGTGTCACCGACGAACTCGCCGTCGCCGTTGATGTAGCCGGACAGCGTCGGTGGCACGGTCGTGGGGGCGTCGGGGCTGGGTGTGAACGCTAGGTCGATTTCGAATTTGAAGACCTCCTTGTTCGCTGGGTCGTTGGGGTTGATTCCGGCCGCCTCGATCTGCTGCAAGCTCAGTTCCTGGGAGGACAGGCTGCTGGTGGCGACGCTGCCCGAGCTCAGAGTGACGGTGGCCGAGCCGCTCCCGGCGTTGACCGTGATCTCGCCCACGGCCGGTTGGTAGCCGTCTGCCCAGGCGTACACGGAATCGCTACCAGTCGGCAGACCTTCGAGTCTGGCGACGCCACTCCCGTCGCTGGTCGCGCTGATACGGCTTCCGTCGGGCGCGACGTAGACGACGGTCGCGCCCGACAGCAGGTCGCCGCTCGTGTCTTTGACCGTGATCGCAGCGCCGGCTGGACTTGTCGCAGTCACCGTAACTAGCGTGGTCGCCGTGGCCGTGCCGCCGGTCGAGGTGACCGTGAGCGTCGCTGTGTAGTGTCCTGGCTGGGTGTAGGTGTGTTGGATGATGTCACCGCTTGCGCTGGTGCCGTCGCCGAAGTTCCAGCTGTAGCCTGAGATGATGTCCGGCGGGGTGCTCGCGCTTCCGTCCAGCGTGACCGGGCTGCCCGCGGTGGCGCTGAGTGGCTCGCCGGCGTCCGCGGTTAACGTCGGCGTGGTGACCGGCCCGACGGGAGTGGACTGGACGGGGTCACTGATGCCCGCGGCGTCGCTTGCGGTCTCTCGGACTGCGATTTTGTCGCCGACGTCGGCAGCGGTCAGGGTGTAGCCCTGACCGGCGGCTCCCGGGATGTCCTGGCAGTCGCTGCCGCTGGCGGCGCACCGCAGCCATTGGTAGCCATACGCGTCGGGCGGGCTGCTCCAGCGGCCGTCAGACGCCGTGGCGGTGTCGCCTTCCTGAAGCGTCCCCGAGAGGGTGGGTGTGGCGACGTTCGTCGGGCCGCTGGCGGTGGCGTTGAGGCTGACGCTCGCGGTTGCGGCGGCGCCGGTCGCGTTGCCGACGACGGCGACGCCCTCGTATTGTCCGGGCGCGGTGTAAGTGTGCGGGATCGTGACCGTGCCGTAGGGCGGGGTGATGTGGCCGCTGGTGCTGGTTCCGTCGCCGAAGTCCAGCGTGTATTGAACGGCTCCGGCGTCGGGATCGGATGAGGTGAGCTGGAAGGTCATGCTCAGCGGCGTTGGCCCAGACGTTGGGGTCGCGGTGAGCGTCAGTGGCAGTGCGGTCGTGTTGATCGTGACCGGTACGGTGGGCAGGCTCCAGTCATGGGCGGCGCCGAAGGGATCGGTGTACTGGACCTGCGCGGAGAGGATCGCGGGGCCGTTCTGCAGCGTCGAGGCGTACATCGTGGTCTGCCAGGTGCCGTCGGGTGAGGCGTTGTAGATCTCGGCGCTGCCACCCGTCGAGAAGGTGAGATATACGGCAGTGATGTTTATGCCCGGTGTGGGGGTGAAGATGAAGTGAATGAGGCCTTCAAGGTTGGCCCCCGACGCTGGCGCGGTCAGCACCCCCGGCGTCCGCGTATCCACGCCAACCTGCGTCGAGGCCGAACCGGTCTGACCGTACGCATCCTGCGCTGTGATCGTGATCGTGTACACGCCGTCGGGCACGATCGCGCCCGCCGTGTCAGTTCCGTTCCACGTCACGGGGCTGTAGTAGTTGTTACACGTGTAGGGCTCGCTCGTCCCAGACTGGATCGTGTCCACGACCGTGCCGGCGGAGTTGGCCACCGTCGCGGTGACGTCCGTCGAAACCGAAGGGCAGTAATCGACCGTCGCAGTGTTGTCCTGCCCGCTGGTGTCCGCCGGGTTGAAATACTCCTGCTGCGCGCCGCCGGAGATAGTGACCGTCGGCGGCGGCGGCGTGTTCTGGACCGTCACCGCGACCGACGGCGTATCCCACGAATGCGCCATCCCGAACGGATCGATCCACGACACGACCGCGTAGATCACATCCGAGCCGTTCGGGCACCCCGTCGTATCAAGCGTCCCGCTGAACGTCTTATCCGCGTTCGCCGTCGACACCACCGCACTCTCCTGCCCTCCACCCTCCGCCACCGAGGAGCAGACCACGGCCACCGACGCCACCGGAAAGCTACTACTCGGCGTAAACACCCACCCCACACTCCCCGACAACGACGCCCCCGACGCTGGCGCGGTCAGCACCCCCGGCGTCCGCGTATCCACGCCAACCTGCGTCGAGGCCGAACCGGTCTGACCGTACGCATCCTGCGCTGTGATCGTGATCGTGTACACGCCGTCGGGCACGATCGCGCCCGCCGTGTCAGTTCCGTTCCACGTCACGGGGCTGTAGTAGTTGTTACACGTGTAGGGCTCGCTCGTCCCAGACTGGATCGTGTCCACGACCGTGCCGGCGGAGTTGGCCACCGTCGCGGTGACGTCCGTCGAAACCGAAGGGCAGTAATCGACCGTCGCAGTGTTGTCCTGCCCGCTGGTGTCCGCCGGGTTGAAATACTCCTGCTGCGCGCCGCCGGAGATAGTGACCGTCGGCGGCGGCGGCGTGTTCTGGACCGTCACCGCGACCGACGGCGTATCCCACGAATGCGCCATCCCGAACGGATCGATCCACGACACGACCGCGTAGATCACATCCGAGCCGTTCGGGCACCCCGTCGTATCAAGCGTCCCGCTGAACGTCTTATCCGCGTTCGCCGTCGACACCACCGCACTCTCCTGCCCTCCACCCTCCGCCACCGAGGAGCAGACCACGGCCACCGACGCCACCGGAAAGCTACTACTCGGCGTAAACACCCACCCCACACTCCCCGACAACGACGCCCCCGACGCTGGCGCGGTCAGCACCCCCGGCGTCCGCGTATCCACGCCAACCTGCGTCGAGGCCGAACCGGTCTGACCGTACGCATCCTGCGCTGTGATCGTGATCGTGTACACGCCGTCGGGCACGATCGCGCCCGCCGTGTCAGTTCCGTTCCACGTCACGGGGCTGTAGTAGTTGTTACACGTGTAGGGCTCGCTCGTCCCAGACTGGATCGTGTCCACGACCGTGCCGGCGGAGTTGGCCACCGTCGCGGTGACGTCCGTCGAAACCGAAGGGCAGTAATCGACCGTCGCAGTGTTGTCCTGCCCGCTGGTGTCCGCCGGGTTGAAATACTCCTGCTGCGCGCCGCCGGAGATAGTGACCGTCGGCGGCGGCGGCGTGTTCTGGACCGTCACCGCGACCGACGGCGTATCCCACGAATGCGCCATCCCGAACGGATCGATCCACGACACGACCGCGTAGATCACATC
This sequence comes from uncultured Solirubrobacterales bacterium, assembly GCA_963819075.1. Taxonomy (GTDB): domain Bacteria; phylum Actinomycetota; class Thermoleophilia; order Solirubrobacterales; family Solirubrobacteraceae; genus CAVQBJ01. The sequence continues at coordinate 1,335,408 of CAWFUP010000002.1, read as the reverse complement.
CGAGCCGTTCGGGCACCCCGTCGTATCAAGCGTCCCGCTGAACGTCTTATCCGCGTTCGCCGTCGACACCACCGCACTCTCCTGCCCTCCACCCTCCGCCACCGAGGAGCAGACCACGGCCACCGACGCCACCGGAAAGCTACTACTCGGCGTAAACACCCACCCCACACTCCCCGACAACGACGCCCCCGACGCTGGCGCGGTCAGCACCCCCGGCGTCCGCGTATCCACGCCAACCTGCGTCGTGATAGAGCCAGTCGCTCCCGTGGAGTCGACGGCCGTGATGGATACGGTGTAGACGCCATCGGGCACGACGTTCCCCGCGTCGTCAAGGCCGTTCCATGTAATTGCGTCTGCGCTAGCGCACCCGCTGGGCTCCGATACGTCAACGGCGAGCGTTCGAACGGTGCTCCCAGCCGGGTTGGCGACGGTGATGGTGACATTGGCGGCTTCAGAGAGGCAGTAGGAGATCGTCGCGGTGTTGTCCTGGTCGTTGTTCGTGGCCGGATTGAAATACTGATCGCCGCCCGAGTTCAGTGTGATGGCTGGCCCGTCTGCGGAGGCGAGGGCAGGCACGAGCGCGTCGACGCACAGAAGGGCTACGGCAAGCGCTACGGTCCTCAGAATGCGCCCGCCGGTCGGCGGTCGCCGGTGAGGCGTGGGCGTGGGCGCTGTCGGCCGCGGCGACACCAGAGCGGTCACCTGTTGGCTTGGAGCGTCGCGAATTTGGACGGTGGCGGGGCGCAACTAGGCAGGCGCGCCCGGAGAGCGTCGATAGCTGTCAGTTCTAACTCCCGGTTCACCGAGTCGCGCAGCTGGGGCTCTCGGGCTGGCGGGCCAGTCGCCTCGGCGGTGTAGGCCGTCGCGAGACTGCGGTAGCCGGTGATCAGTCGCGCGATGGCGGCCGGTGGCGAAGGCAGCGCATGGAGGCTGTCGGCGATTGCGGTGGCCGTGGAGGCGAGGGCTTTGCTGGTCGCGGCGTTGATCGTGCGGCCGCGGGCGCGGGCGGGCGCCGGCGGTCCGAGCGCGACCGCGCACGCGGCGCTGGCGCGCAGAAGGAACGTTCGGCTCGCGGGGAAGCCTGCGAGCCGCTGACCGGGGGTCGCTGTGGTGTGGGACGTCGCCGTGCGGCCGGCCCCTGTGTCCGCAGGCGCCGTCCCGTCGCGTTGCCCACTCCGGCGCGTAGCGCCGTCGGGACTTGAACTCGAGGTCAGAGTGAGGCGCGGCGCCGCGACTGTCGCCACGCCGACGCCGGCCTGGACCGACGGGCGGCCGGGGTCATCCTGTGGCCGGCGCGGTGGCCTGCTCGCGCCACACGCGCTCAAGAGCAACAGCCCGGCAGCGATGGCGCACGCGAGAGCCGCTGACGACGGCCCTGTAGCCGGACGTGTCGGAGAGGACCTCTCGGTCCGGCCGTACGGGGGCAATCGCGCGACGCTGGCGCTGCGTGCCAGCAGACACAGGTGGTCCTGAGAGTGACAGCTATCGCCGTCGCGAGACCGCTCCGCCTTACGCGAGGTGGTCGGATCGCGACTGCGCGCCCCGACCGGCCTCGCCCACGGAGCCCCGCGGGTGGGCGTGGCGCGGCGGACGGCCCCGCTGCATCGGCCAAGTCCGCCAGCACTCATCGGTCGACCGGGAACCGGGCCGTCGGGAGTCCGGGCTCGGTCGGCACTCCTGGCGTGCAACCCGGGCCCAGATCGTGGGAGGGTTGCCGATCCCACGCCAACGTGCACCCGTGTTGGGTGCGTTCGATCGACCTCGGCATCAGTAGCTCGACATAACCAAACACCGGTCCCCCTACACCGTCATCGCTGCGCCGCGGCCACAATACACGGCGAGGACCGTGGGAAAGCTGGATCTACCCCGACTCGACCACCTGATCACGGCCCGAGCGGTACCGATGTGACCAGATTGTGAATGACTCGAACACAAATGTGACTCGCGGGGCGGTGCTAGGGACGAACGCCGCACTTCCGAGACTGGGCGAACCGCCAGCATCGAGTGCCCGAGCGCGGAGACGGTCAGACGTGCAGCGCGCCAGAGACAGCCACGGTCGCTTCACACTAGGAGCCGCACAAACCGTTCCATTCGCCAACGACGACCACGCTGGAAAACCGACGGCGCAAGACCAACAGGCCACACGCCCGCACCCGTCATGACCCCACGTCGTCCCTAGATGGCCGGTCCGGCGATGCTCGGGCCAAGGGCCCCGCCGCAGGCGGCCCCCGACTGGGGGCGAGCATCGACGGACCGGACCACGCGGGCAGCAGCGCTGCCCGCGTGCTGCGCTCGGTCAAACGAAGCCACCGAACACGCATCGCGCTTCGGCGAAAAGGACAACGAGCGGTCCCGTTGTCCTTAATCCCGCCGAAATCGGCCGAAATCAGCCGAAATCCCGTCTGGCCGCAGCCACCCATAACACGGGTCTATGCAGGCGAAACGTGCTCTCGCGCGTCAGCCGAAGTCTCGCCTTGCAGACGAAGCATCGTCGATTCGAGTCGCACCACCCCCGTCCGTCGCGCACGCTGTACAAGGCGATCCCACGAGCCCCCGGACGGACGCTGTCAAGGCGCTCGCCTGCGCCGCGGAGCGAGTATCCCCGGCGCACGTCGCCCCGCCTCCGCTGAGAGCGGAAGCAGGCGCGCGACGGCCTCCGACTCCCCGCAAGGGCCGGCGATTACGGGCCGGTCGAAGGTCCCCAATGCCGGGCGTCGCATTCGCTCGGGTGCGATAACTCCCGTTATCCCACCTCCGCCGTGGGGCGGCGGACCTGGCCGCACACGCGCGCCCGGTGGCGAACCACCGGCGGTCGCTCCTCGGGGGCGAACTCAGCCGTGCGGCGGATCGCGCCGGTCGCCACGTCGGGACCATCGCAAGGTCTGAAGCGTTCGCGCGCTGCGCGCCAGCCGAAGCACGAAAGCGATAGTGCGCCGGGGCGCGCTTCCCCGCCCAAGGCAGGACGCAGCGTGCATCCCAACGTGCTGCGGAGTTTGACGACGCGACACGTCGCCCGGCGTTCGGTGGCGAGCGATCCCACCGCCATCGTCCAGGTGCACGCCGACGGCGAGCAGCCGATCGGGGCTTGAACCAGCGGGCTCGTGGTCTTCGACACGGGTCAGGGAGCGGGAGCGTTCGCTGATCCAGCCGAAATCGACAGGCCGAAGGCCGCGCAAGCGTATTTCGAGCGGCCTCCACCGCGATACCGGTCGCCGCGTGCCGAGCCGGGGGGCTCGGGGATCGGATGGCTCCGTCGTGACCATCGCGCTATCAGAACGCAGGCCGTAAGTCATTTCGATAGCTTCTCCTGAATACTCGGGCCGCCATTGGGTTCGGGCTGTCATATACGCGAAGGGGGACAGGTACGCGCTCGGCGGGCGCAGGCACTCTGCAGCAAGTCGCGGCGTTCAACCGCAGTCTGCTCGGTCTGGGCTCTAGACGGACGCCGGCACGACGCATCTGGACGCATTCACTCCTGCTGCTCGCTATCGCGCTGACCAGTGGTGCGTGCGGTCGATCGCCGCGAGGGGGGGGTTAGGGCGCGATGTCAGTGAGGCGTCTGTGGCGCGCTTTGCTGGGCGCTTGCGCAGTAGCGGCGGCCCTACCGGGCGCGGCGTTGGCGTCCTCGGCCCCCGGCGCGGTTACGTCTCGTCCGCTAGCCACGAGCGCTACGACCACGGCCGTCAGCGGGATCGTCAGCCCGGGGGGGCAGACCACCACCTACAGGGTGGGCTATGGGCTGGCTAGCTCGGCGTGGTGCACGAGCGGCGGCTCAGCGGGCACGTCGACGAACTCGACCCCGTCGCAAACGCTCAGCTTCACCGACTCCGCCTACCACGATGTGTACGTCGTCCTGACCGGCCTGACGACCGGGGCGAGCTACTGCGCGGCATTGATCGCGACCAACCTCTCAGGCACCAGCGCGAACGGCGGCCAGGTGCGGTTCACCGCCGGTATCAGCGCAACCACGTTCAGTGCGACGCCCACGAGCACAACCGCAGCCACGGTCAGCGGGAGCGTCGGTCCGGCCGGCCAAACCACAACGTACGAGGCGGAGTATGCGCTAGCCAGTTCGGGGTGGTGCACGAGCGGCGGCTCGTCGGGGGCGCCGACGAACACAACCCTTCCCCAGACGCTCGGCCTCGCCGACTCAACGGCGCACAGCGTGTCGGTTGGCTTGAGCGGCCTGTCGGTTGGGACCGGATACTGCGCGGACCTCGTCGCTACGAACCGGTCAGGGAGCGGCGACGGCGGGCAGGTGTCGTTCACCTCGGGTGCGCCGACCGCGGACTGGCTAGGTGCGACGCCAGACGGCGCAACAACGGTGACGGTAAGAGGGACAGTCATACCGGCTGGGCAGACCACGACGTACAAGGTCGAGTACGACCTCGCGGCTTCGCCCTGGTGCACAGGCCACGCCTTCTCGGGGTCGCCAGCGAACTCGACGCCACCTCAGACGCTCGGTTTCGCGGACGCGACAGCGCACGGGGTGTCGGTTGTCCTGAGCGGCCTGACGGGTGGGACCGGCTATTGCGCGGAATTGGTGGCCACCAACTCGTCAGGAAGCGGCTTCAGCACGCAGGGGATCTTCACGGCCGGTGGCCCGAGCGCCACGGCCTTCGGGGCCACCGCGACTAGCGCGACCACTGCAACGGTCGGCGGAATCGTCAATCCAGCTGGGCAGACCACGACCTACCAGGTCGAGTACGACCTCGCGACTTCGTCGTGGTGCGCGAGCGGTGGTTTGTCGGGGTCGCCGGCAAACGCGACCACGCGGCAGACACTTGGTTTCACAGACATGGCGCCACATGACGTCTCGGCTGGGTTGAGCGGCTTGACGACTGGGGCGCGCTACTGCGACGTGTTGGTTGCCGCTAACCCGTCCGGTAGCAGCAGCAGTGGCGCGTTCTTCTTCACCGCGGGGGCGCCAAGCGCCGACACTAGCGCCACTACCGCGACCGGAGTGTCCACCGAGACTGTCGCCGGTAACGTCGTCCCGGCGGGGCAGAGCACGACGTACCAGGTCGAGTACGACCTCGCGGGTTCGTCGTGGTGCATGAGCGGCGGCGCATCAGGGTCTGCGGCGAACGCGACCACGCCGCAGGCTCTCGGCTTCACCGACGGGGCATCGCATGCCGTGGCGGTTGGCCTGAGCGGCCTGACGGGCGGCGCACAATACTGCGCCGAAATCGTCGCGACCAACACTGCCGGTAGCGGTAGCAGCTTCGATGTGAGCTTCACGGCCGGCGCTCCGAGCGCGGCCGCCTTCGACGCGACCGGCACCGGTGCGACGACGGCGACCGTCGACGGGAGCGTCAATCCCGCTGGCCAGAGCACCACGTACAGCATTGAGTACGACCTGGCGACCTCAGGGTGGTGCATGAGCGGAGGCTTCGTGGGGTCACCGGCGAACTCGACGCCGCCGCTGACGCTCGCCTTCACTGACGGGACGTCGCACGCCGTGTCTGTTGACTTGAGCGGCCTGACAGCAGGAGCGGACTACTGTGCGGCACTGGTAGCCACCAACGCGTCTGGCGGCAGCGGCAGCAGCGTCCCGGTCACGTTGACGGCCGGCACGCCCACGGCGAGCATATTTGGCCCGACGATCACCGGCGCGATGACGGCGACGGTCGACGGGAGCGTAGATCCTGCCGGCCAGAGCACGACGTACACGGTGGACTACGACCTTGCGAGCTCGGCCTGGTGCGCGAGCGGAGGCTCGTCGGGGTCGCCGACAAACGCGACGCCGCCGCAGAACCTAGGCTTTACCGACACCACGTCGCACACGGTGTCCGTTGACCTAAGCGGCCTAACAGCAGGGGCGGACTACTGCGCGCAGATAGTGGCGACAAACGCCGCGGGCAACAGCCGCAACGGCTTCCAAGTCAAGTTCACAGCCGGAACACCGTACGCGAGCGTCTACGACGTGACGATCACCGGAGCGACGACGGCGACCGTCGCCGGAGCCGTCGACCCCAGCGGTCAAGCCACTACGTACAAGGTGGAGTACGACCTCGCCACATCGATATGGTGCACGAGCCGTGGAGCGTCGGGGTCTCCGGCGAACTCAACCTCGCCGGAGACACTCGGGTTCACCGACGCCGCATCGCACACAGTGTCCGTTGGCCTGAGTGGCGTAGCCGCAGGAGTCGGTTATTGCGTGGACCTCGTCGCAACGAACCCGTCGGGCAGCGGAGACGGCGGCCAGGTCGCGTTTATCGCCGGAACTCCGAGCGTGTCCACCTATATCGCGACGGTCACGGGAGCGACGACGGCCACGGTCGACGGGAGCGTTGATCCCAGCGGGGAGAACACGACTTACAGCTTGGAGTACGACCTTGCGAGTTCGGCGTGGTGCGTGAGCTATGGCGCATCGGGGTCGCCGGCGAACGCGACCACACGTCAGACGCTCGGTTTCACGGACTCCGCATCACACGATGTGTCGGTTGATCTCAGCGGCCTCACGGCCGGAGCGAGCTACTGCACGGAACTCGTCGCCACCAACGCAGCGGGCAGCAGCGGTAACCGATTCCCGGTGGCGTTCATCGCGGGCGTTCCCTACGCAAGCACGTCCGAGGGGGCCGCCAGCGGCACCACGACCGCGACCATCGACGGAACCGTCGACCCGACTGGTCAAACTACTACGTACAAGGTGGAGTACGATGTGGCGAGTTCGGCGTGGTGCATGAGCGGCGGGTTCTCGGGGACACCGGCCAACTCGACCACGCCGCAGCCACTGGCCTTTACTGACGCCACATCGCACACGGTGTCCGTCGACCTCAGCGGGTTGACCGACGGGGTCGGCTATTGCGCGGCCGTCGTCGCTGCGAATGCCTCGGGCGGAAGCGGTAACGGAAGCGGTCAAGTGCCGGTCACCGCGGGGGATCCGAGCACGAGCGCGGTCTCCGTGACGGCGACAGGACCGACGACCGCCACGGTGGCCGGGCAGGTCAATCCGGCCGGCCAGGCCACGACGTACACGGTCGAGTACGACCTGGCCAGTTCGACCTGGTGCACCAACTTCCCGTCAGGGGGTTCGCCGGCCAGCTCCACTCAGCTCCAGTCGCTTGGCTTTACCGACGGGACGTCGCACCCCGTGTCCGTCGGCCTGAGCGGTTTGACGCCTGGCGTCGCCTACTGTGCGGATCTGGTGGCGACAAATGCGACCGGCCGTGGAGACCGAGGCCCGTTCTTTGGCCCGCTTTACTTCATCGCAGGGGCCCCGAGCGCAAACACGAGCACCGCGGCCGCGACCGGGACGACAACAGCTACGGTCGCCGGCCAAGTCAATCCTGCCGGCCAGACCACGACGTACACCGTGGAGTACGACCTAGCAACCTCGCCATGGTGCACGAGCGGCTCGGGGTCGCCGGCACACTCCACTACCCCGCAGACCCTCGGATTCACCGACTCCAGCTCGCACGACGTCTCCGTCGGTCTGAGCGGGCTCGCCGCCGGCTCAAGCTATTGCGCCGACCTGGTTGCGACCAACGCCTCAGGCATCGGGGACGGCGGCCAGCTCGCGGTGAGCACCGGCGGCGTGGCGGTACCGACGAGCACATCCCCGCCGATGATCTCGGGGACCGCGCGGCAGGGGCAGACCCTCACCGAGGCTCACGGGGGCTGGTCCAACACCCCAACGTCGTACGGCTTCCAGTGGCTGCAATGCGACGCTCTGGGCGGCACATGCCTTCCGATCTCCGGCGCCACAGCACAGACTTACGTGCCAGCTGCCGCCGACGTTGGGCACACCCTTGAGGTGCAGGAGATCGCGACCAACACAAGCGGGCCGTCCACTCCGGCCACCTCCGCCGCGACTTCTGTCGTTGTACCGCCAGTCCCGACGACCACCTCAGCGCCGACGATCGTGGGGACGGCGCAGCAGGGGCAGACCCTGACCGAGGCTCACGGGTCGTGGACCAACAGCCCGACGGGGTTTGCGTACCTCTGGCTTCAGTGCAACAGCGCTGGCGCGGGGTGCTCGGCGATCTCTGGCGCGACCAACCAGACGTACGTGCCTGTCGCCGGCGATGTTGGGCACACGCTCCTAGTGCAGGAGACTGCTCGCAATGCGGGCGGGCCGAGCACGCCGGCGACGTCCCTGGCGACCGCGGTCGTCGTTCCGCCAGTCCCGACGACCAGCTCACCGCCGACGATCGTGGGGACGGCTCAGCAGGGACAGACCCTCACCGAGGCTCATGGGTCGTGGACTAACAGTCCGACGTCGTACAGCTACGCCTGGTTGCAGTGCAATGGCACGGGCGGCAGTTGCTCGCCGATCTCTGGCGCGACCAACCAGACCTATGTTCCGGTGGCTGGCGATGTTGGGCACACGCTCGTAGTGCAGGAGACTGCACGCAACGCGGGCGGGCCGAGCACGCCGGCCCCGTCTTTGGCGACCGCGGTCGTCCTTCCGTCGCTTCCTATCTTCACGCTACCGCCGACGATCTCGGGCACCGTGCAGCAAGGTCACACCCTGACCGAGGCTCACGGGTTGTGGACGAACAGCCCGACTTCGTATGGCTACCAGTGGCTTCATTGTGATAGCGCGGGCGGCGCGTGCGTGCCGATCTCTGGCGCGACCAGCCAGAGCTACGTTCCGTTCGCTGGCGACGTCGGGCACACCCTCGTGGTCCAGGAGGTAGCGCGCAACGCCGGCGGGCCGAGCGCCCCGGCATCTTCCGCAGCGACGGCTGTGGTCATCGCGGCCCCGCCTGTCAGTGCGGTTCCGCCGACGATCTCTGGCACGTCGCAGCAGGGGCAGACTCTGACCGAGCAGAACGGCACCTGGACCAACCAGCCGAGCTCGTACTCCTACCAATGGCAGCGGTGTGACAGCGCGGGCGCGAACTGCACGCCAATCCCCGGAGCGGCCACCCAGACATATGTGCTCAAAAGTGCCGACGTGGCACACAAGCTCATCGTCGCCGAAACCGCGCACAATGCCGCGGGTCCGAGCCAGCCGGCCGACTCCGGCGCGACCTCGGTGGTGCTGCCCCTACCGCCGTCAAACAACACGCCGCCGACGATCACGGGCACCCCGCAGCAAGGTCAGACGCTGACCGATGTCCATGGGACATGGACCGAGTCCCCGACCCAATACACGTATCAGTGGCTGCGATGCACTGGCGGCACGTGTACGCACATCTCCGGTGCGACCGACCAGACCTACCTGCTGACCGCAGACGACGTCGACAGCACGATCGAGGTCGAGGAGACCGCGACCAACGCTGGCGGCAGCTCCCCGCCCGCGGCATCGAATGCGACCGCAGCCGTGGCCGCTGCGGTTCCGCAGAATCAGCTCAAGCCGACGATCTCGGGCACGGCGCAGGAGGGCAACGCGCTCACGGAGCAGAACGGCACCTGGACCAACCAGCCGACGTCGTACACCTATCAGTGGTCAAGCTGTGATTCGAGCGGTGCCAACTGCATCGCCATCTCGGGCGCGACCGCAAAGACCTACACGCCGGTCACAGCCGATATCGGCGCGACAATCGTCGCCGACGAGACAGCGCACAACGGTGCCGGGCCGAGCCAGCCCGCGCGCTCGCTACCAACCGCCGTCGTCCTGCCCGCAGCGCCGACCAATAACACCCCGCCGACGATCTCCGGCACGCCGCGGCAGGGGCAGACGTTGACCGAGACGCACGGCACGTGGACCCGATCGCCGACCCAGTACGCGTACCAGTGGTACCGGTGCGACACGTCGGGCAACGACTGCGGCGTGATCTCTGGTGCGACTGCCCAGACGTACGTGCCCGTGGCGGGCGATGTGGCGCACGCGATCGCGGTGCAGGAAGCGGCCACGAATGCCGGCGGGACCCGCGCGGCGATATCGGCCGCGACCGCTCCCGTCGTGGCAGCACCGCCGCTCGATCAGACGAAGCCGACGATCTCCGGCACGGCCCAGGAAGGTCAAACGCTGACCGACGTCAACGGGACGTGGACCAACCAGCCGAGCGCCTACGCGTATCAGTGGCAGCAGTGCGACAGCTCAGGCCAGAACTGCACCGCGATCGCGGGCGCGACCGCGCAGGCCTACGTGCCGAGCGCCGGCGACGTCGGCCACGAGCTGATCGTCCAGGAAACAGCCCAAAATGGTGCAGGACCGGGTCAGGCGGTCACGTCAGCTGCGACTGCGGCGGTGCTGCCCGCGGCGCCGGCCAACCAGACGCCGCCGACGATCTCCGGCGCCCCGCAGCAGGGGCAGACGTTGACCGAGGTGCACGGCAGGTGGACCGGATCGCCCACCTCATACCGCTACCAGTGGCTGCGATGCTCAAGCTCGACGTGCACGCCGATCCAAGGCGCGACGGCCCAGACCTACGTGCTCGTTGACGTCGACGTCGGCTCGACGACCGAGGTGCAGGAGGTCGCGACCAACCCCGGCGGCAACTCGGCAGCCACCTCCGGCCCGACCAGCAAGATCGCCGACGCGTTGCCGGTCAACACTCGGCCGCCGACGATCAGCGGCAAGGTGCAGCAAGGTCAGACACTGACCGAGCAGAGCGGCTCCTGGACCAACCAGCCGATCTCCTACACCTACCGGTGGGAGCGCTGTGACCCGTCAGGCTCGAGCTGCAGCGCGATCGCCGGTGCGACCGCACAAACCTATGTGCTCGGCGCGGCCGACGACGGGCACGACATCGTCGCCGTCGAGACAGCGGTCAACAGCGCCGGACCGAGCCAGCCGTCTCCATCGACACCGGTCGGGCCGGTGCTGGTCCCAGCACCCGTCGGTACCGGCCAGCCGACGATCGCCGGCACCACGCAGAACGCACAGACGCTCACCGAGCACATCGGCAGCTGGTCAGGCTCCCCCACGAGTTTCACCTACCAGTGGCGGCGCTGCGACAGCGCCGGCGCCAACTGCACCGCGATCGGCGGCGCGACCGCCAACCACTACTCGCTGACCAGCGACGACATCGGCTCGACAATCGAGGTCGCCGAGACGGGCGTAAACGCCGGCGGACCGGGCTCGCCTGCGACTTCAACCGCAACCGCGGTGATCACCGAGCCGCCACTGCACGCCACCGCGGGCGAGCCGATCGCGGCGGCGACCGGCGTCGCGGCCACGTTCGACGGGAGCGGGAGCCTGCCCGCAGGGGTGATCACGGGCTACCAATGGGACTTCGGTGACGGCAGCTCGGGGACCGGAGCGACCGTCCAGCACACCTACAAGACGGCCGGCACCTACACGGCCACGCTGACGGCATCGGCCGGCTCGAGCACGGCAACCTCGACCACAACCGTCACGGTCACAGACCCGGCGGTCAAGGGCCTGCTGGTCACGGTCAAGGAATCCTCGGGCGCTGTGATCCCGGGCGCGGATGCCGTCTTCATGGCCGCCGACGGCTCCCGGATCAGCGCCGTGTCCGGCGCCGACGGTGTCGCCGCGCTGCTCGGACCGCCGGACGGACTCGACACCGTCTACGTGTGGAAAGACGGCTACACGGTCGCGAACGGCCAGGCGACTGTGAGCGGCGGCAACGGGGCGGTCACTGTCACGCTCGTCACTGGGCAGGTGGCGACGACGACGCTGACCTCCCACCAGATGACGCTGGATGAGATCAAGGCCGCGGGGATCGACCCCAACGACCCCGCCAACCAGATGGTTTGGCAATTCAAGATCGACTTGGCGTTCGTGCCCGTCGGCGGTAGCTCGCCGACCGGGCTGCCGGGCGGAGGTTTCTGCGGCTACGTGAACAGCACGGGGCAGTTCGTCGGGTCGACCGGAGGCTGCAGCGGCGGCGGCGGCGGAGGCGGAGGCGGCGGGGGCGGAGGCGGCTGGAGTTGCGGGGCCGACTCCTGCTCGCCGGGCGACGGCGTGACCGCCGTCGCCGCGATCGTCCAGGGGCATCCGATCATCGAGTGGCTCGTGATGAAGGGCACGGCCAGCGTGCTCAAACAGTTCTTCCAGATCAGCATGGTGATTAACAACCTGTCGGCCGACCCGGTCCAGCTGACGAACGGCGACGCGACGCTCAGCGTCCCCGACGGACTGTCGCTGGCGCCGACGGCGGCACCCCAGGCGTTGTCCCGACCCGTTCCGACGATCGCCGGTAACGCCAGCGCGAACGTGAACTGGATCATCCGCGGCGACACGCCTGGGCTCTATGACCTGTCCGCCGTCTACACCGCAACCCTCGCTCCGTTCAGTGCACCCGTGAAGCTCCAGGCGGCGCTGGCGCAGCCGCTGCACGTGTGGGGCGCCAATGCACTCGCGCTGACGGTTCAGGCGGACAGCGGCCCGTTCAACATGGCGAGCCCCTATCACGTCACGATCGGCCTGACCAATACGGCCGATGTCCCGTTCTACAACGTCAACGTCTCGGTCGACCCGGTCTCGCGCGACACGAAGATCAACGGCACTGTCTCGGGCCATTACATCTTCCAGCCGCAACAGCAGTACTCGAACACCGTCGGTGAGCTCGACCCGGGCCAGACCCAGACGTTCCCCACCTACGTTCTCGTGGCCGACCACACGTCGCTCGGATCGTTCGACCCGTCGCTGTCAACCGCCGCCTTCGCAGGTCAGCCGGTTACACCCGGCAGCGGGATCACTCAGCTGACACCGCCGAAGCTCTACAACCTGACCTCCGCCGCGGACACCTACGGCGCAGTTCACCTGCAATGGGACACCGTACCTCGGGCGCAGGGCTACCGAGTGTTCTCAATTCCCAACCTCGACACGCCGTTCGGCGACCAGCCCGACGGCTCGCAAGATGCGAGCGGGGCAAGCGTCACCACGTTCCCGGCCGACGCGACCGAGGCCTATGTTCCGGCGGCCAAGGGCAGCGTCCGCTGGTACGCAGTGTCCACGATCCTCGACACCGGCCCGACACTTGTGATGCCGGTGATTGAGGCGTCGCCCGGCGATCCGAGCCCGGTCGTCAAGACACTCCCCGCCACCCACCTGCTGCCGACCGGCGGGACCGTCAACGGCTCCGTCAATCCGAACGGTGCCGTGGTGACGGCATGCCACTTCGATTACGGCCTAACCACGTCGTATGGGTCGCATGAGCAGTGCGCAGAAGCTGTCAGCACCGGCAGGCTCGGCACAGCGGTTCACGCCGATCTGACCGGCCTCCAGAGCGATCAGCAGTACCACTACCAACTCGTGATCACGACAGCCTCCGGTCAGACGATCCAAGGCGGCGACCTCACCTTCACGACACCGGTCCCGGCGAAGCCCTCCGTGGTCACCGAGGACGCCACTGGCGTCAGGCAGACCGCCGCCACATTGAACGGCACCGTCGCACCCAACGGCGCCCACTTAAGCGACTGCCACTTCGAGTATGCGATCGTGTCGGCCGGATCGACCCCCACGGCCGCTGATCTCACACACAGCCAGCCCTGTGACGCGACGCCCTCGGACATCGGCTACGACCCCGAGGACGTCACGCTGTCGCTCAAGAACTTGGTTCCCCACCAGACGTACGGGTACCGGCTGGTTGCGGCCAACGGGCTGGGCACGACGGATGGCGACATCAAGACGTTCCAGAGCTGCGACGCGGTCCATGTCCGGTTCGGTGACGTCAGCGCATTCGGCTGCTTCAACGACGACGGGCACAACGTCTGGAGCTCGACGGCGCCGGTGACGGTCAACGGGATCAGGATCGAACCCGACTCCGGAGCGAAGGTGTCACTGGCCGAGGTCGGCAGCGAGGCCCCGGAGGACCCGAGCATGCCGTCGATCGTCAAGGGGGCGGACGGCGCGATGCTGCACGCCGACGGCACCGGCAGGATCAGCCTTGGCGGGGTGCTCGCGATCAGCTACCTGACGAGTGTGGACTGGAACCTTCAGGACAAGTTCACGATCGGTGGTGCCGCCAACAGCGGCAAGGATCTGCTCGGGTTCCTGCCCTTCAAAATCAACGGCTCCATCACCGGCCAGATTCCTGAGTACGGAGTCACCGAGATCACCACCGAGGCCGACATGAACCTGTTCAAGCATCCCGTCGAGCTGTCGGTCGGGATCATCACGGACAACAAGGGCGACATCGAGGAAAAGGACGGCACCACCTGCTTCGGCTCGGAGCCGCACTGCGCCGAGCTGGCCGGCCTCGAGGCCGGGATCGGCCCGGCCAACAAGGATCCGCTCGATCCCACGGTGATGGGGATGTGCAACCCGAAGAAGACGCCGCCCGATGGTTGGAGGTGCGCTCAGACGACGGCCAACAGCGGCCGCGCTGTTTACCGCTTGGCCCCCGGTGGTACACGAGACCTTTCGAACCGGGTCGTCGGGCTGATGCCGACTTGTACCGAGGGGACCCCGGCGCCCATCGGATATCAGTGCGCCGAGGTCAAGCGGAAGAACGGAACTTCGGTTTGGCGGCTCGCACCCGACCTGCCCGGCACCATCCAGCTGGGCCCGATCGGTCTGCAGTCGCTCGACCTCAAGTTCGACTGGGCGAACCGGTCAGTCGGTGTGGACGCCCAGCTCGCGCTGGGGAACGCCCTGCCGGCGGTCGATCCATTCAAGGCCACGGACAGCCGCACGCAACTCGACGTCGGGGGCGAGGTCGCCTGGAGCCCGTTCACGGTCAAGGAGATCGAGGTCGGTTTCGACAACATCGACGTCAATTTCTTCAAGTTCGCCACGCTCAACTCGTTCGACTTCCACTACAAGTCGAGCCCCTTCTCACTGGGTGGCCAGGCCGACTTCTCGGCGGGCCCGAGCAGGGCCGTCGCCGTGAGCGGCGGCGTTTCCTACGAGGCTGGATCCACAAGCGGCTTCGAATTCAAGGTGAACGGGAGCGTGCAAACCACCGCGGAGTTCGGCTTCGGTGGCTACGTCGACATCGATCTGCGAGACGGCGGCGAGAAATTCCTCGTTGGTGGTCATCTCACTCGTAGCTGGGGCCCGCTGTACGCGACCGTAGGGGTCGGCGGCGGGCTGGAATTCCAGCCGGCCTTCCATTACCAGCTCACCGCCGACGGGCAGCTCGGCGTGTCACTGCCGTTCGGCTTCAGTCCGAGCGTGTCCGCGCACGGCATCCTTTCCGACGCGGGGATCGCGATCTGCGGCGAGGTCAGCACTCCGGTGTTCTCCGGGGCCGTCGGCTACAAGCACTTCTGGTCCGGTGAGACTGATTGGAACACGTGCGACTTCAGCGGCCTCTACACGGTCGGCAACACAACCGACGCGGCGACTGCGGCCGCCGGCAAGACCGTGCGGGTGCCGGCCCACCTCTCGCGGCTCGAATTCGCGGTCGTCGGCCGCGGCGCGGCGCCGCGGATCAAGCTCGTCGGACCGCACGGACTGACGCTGACACAGCCTGTCGCGCCCAACACAATCGGCCTGAGCCACGGCGACCTGACGATCGCGGTGTCGAGTTCGGATACCACCTACTTCGTCCTGAACCACCCGCCGTCCGGCGTTTGGCGGATGGTCCCGCTGCCCGGCTCGGCCCCGCCGTTCCGCTACGAGGCGGCCGATGCGCTGCATCCGCTGAGCATCCGTGCGACGGTGACCGGGTCCAGCACGCGCCGCGTCCTGCATTGGAGCTACGCCAAGCAGAACGGCGTCACCCTGCGGTTCATCCAGACGGGTGGCACCGCCCAAACGCTGCTGAGGACCGGCTCCCGGCGCGGCCAGCGGGCGTTCACCGTCGCACCGGGTCCTGGAGGCGTGCGGCACGTGATCGCGACCGTGCTGGTCGGGGGCTTCCCAGAGAAGGTGCTGACGATCGCGCAGTTCAAGACCTCCGCGCCGAAGCTCCCCGCCGTCAAGTCGGCCCGCTACAAGGTCCGCGGAACGACCGCGACCGTGACGTGGAGCGCGGTGCACGCGGCCCGCTACTTCGTGATCACCGTCACGACCGGCACGTCGGTCAGCGAAACGGAAGTAACGGGGTCGCACAAGCAGGCGACGTTCTTCGTTGCGGCCGGCGCCTCCGTCAGGCGCGTCACGGTGGCGACGGCGAACGACATCGCGACCGGTCCCGCGGTCGCGGCGAAACGCGTCAAATAAGGTCGCCGGCGCTCGGAACGGGCGGTTTGCTCCCGCGCGTCGAAGCACCCTCCGAAGGGCGCGTCGCTTCCGTCCGTCTGGGCCTGGCCGTGACGGCTGGCATGCCGGTTGCGCGCGGGCGGTTGGGTGCTTGACTTCTTCCCGATCGGCCCCATCGATAACGCGCTCCTGCTCGACCTTGTCGCCGTCGATCACGAACCCAAGCGCGGTCGCGAACACCAGGAACAGCGGGAAGACCGAGATGAACCCGTAGTAGGCGATCAGCGCCGACAGCGAGTTGCCCTCATCGTCATTGAACTTCTTGAACACGGCCACCACGGAGGCGAGCCGCCGATGGCGCTACTGGTACTCGTCGAAGGCATGCAGTCGGTCTGCCACCGACCGGCGACCCGGCTTCTCCTGCTCGTTCTCCTCCGGTTCGGGGCGCTCCGGCCGGGGCATTATGAGCAGCTGCTCATAATGCCCCATATGAGCAGCGCTGGGTTATGCGCAGCGTCAGCCTGGATCGCCTGCCGCGAGCGGGGTTGACGGTCGAGCGCTGCGCATAACGCGGAGGTGGTTAGCGAAGGTTGGTGAGCCAGTTGAGCAGTTCGGGGTCCTGGTTCCATTCGGTCAGCTCGGCGCTGACGACTTGGTCGTAGACGGCTTCGAGGGCTTTGCGTTTCGCTTCGGTGGAGGCTCGCGCGTAGATGTCGGTGGTGGATAGGTCGACGTGGCCGAGGATGTCGCGGATGTAGGGCAGCGGCACGCCTGCGTCGTAGAGGTGCATCGCCCGGCTGTGGCGCAGCACATGCGGGTGCAGCTGGACGCCGGCGAGCGTCGGGTCGGCTGTCTGCGTCTGGTATTTGTGCAGGATCCAGGCGATCCCGCCGCGGCTGAGTTTCTGGTGGTGTTGGTTGAAGAACACTGGGCGATCGTCACGGCCGGAACGGTCGAGCTGCCGCTCAGCGAGGTAGGCGGCCAGCAGCGCCGCCGTGTTCGCGTCGATCGGAACGTGCCTGGTCTTGCGGCCTTTGCCGGTCAGCGCGACCATCGCGGGGTCCTTGAGCCGGACGTCCCGGATTGTCAGATCGGCGATCTCTTGGACGCGGGCGGCGGTGTCGTAGAGGGTGGCCAACAGGGTCGCGTCACGCCGTCCTTGGCGGGCGCAGCGGT
Source organism: uncultured Solirubrobacterales bacterium (assembly GCA_963819075.1). Taxonomy (GTDB): domain Bacteria; phylum Actinomycetota; class Thermoleophilia; order Solirubrobacterales; family Solirubrobacteraceae; genus CAVQBJ01. Next base: position 1,318,277 of record CAWFUP010000002.1, on the reverse strand, counting down.
CGGGCAGCGCGAGCAGCAGCCGGGTCTGCTCGACGGTCAGGTGCGCGATCGCCGGCTGGTCGTGTTTGCTTGACGGGATCGCGAGGATGTCCTGGCAGCACGCCATCCGCGCCGGATCTTGGGTTTGCATCCAGCGGAAATAGGAGCTGATCGCGGCGAGCCGCTGGTTGCACGTCGAGGGGCTGTTGTGCCGCTCGGTGCGCAGCCAGGCGAGGAATCCGGTGACCGCGGTCACGTCGAGGTGTTCGAGGGTGAGCCGTTCGGGTGGGATGTCCCGCTCGTCGCGGAACCAGCAGATCAGCAGCTTGAACGCGTCCCGGTAAGAGGCGATCGTGTTCGGTGAGCAGCCGCGTAGCCCGGCGAGATGGTTGGTGAAGAACCGGCGCAGGCTGACCGCGAAGTCAGTCGCCATGATCGAGGCCTCTCGTCGCTGGTGGTGGGACGATGTCGCCGAGCGTCTGCTTGAGGCGGGCGGTGATGTCCGGGTAGGACTCCGCGGTCAGGTGCAGGTAGTAGGCGACATCGCCGATCGACGAGTGCCCCAGGTACGTTTGCAGCACCGGCAGCAGCGCGTCGACGTTCTCGCCTCGCGCAAACCAGGCGCGCAGATTGTTCACGGCCGCTGTGTGACGCAGATCGTGAACGCGGGGGCCGTGTCCGCGGCCGCCGTGCGGGATCCGTGCCTGCCACAGAAACCGCCGGAAGTTGCGGTTGACGTTGCCCAACGTCAACGGCACGCCGGGCGTGGCGCCGGGGAAGAACCACTCCCAGCCCGGCTGTCCGACGAGCGTGGCGTGGTAGCCGGCAAGCCGAGCACGCAACGACTCGGAGACGGGCAGCTGCCGGTCCTTCCCGCCTTTGCTGTCGCGGATCTGCAGCACGCCGTTCTCGACGTCGACATCCGCGACGCGCAGCAGCCGCGCTTCCGAGCAGCGCAGCCCGCACGCGTAGATCGTGCGGAACACGACCGGCATCACCAGATGCCGGAACGGCACCTCCGGGCAGTAATGGCACCGGTCGGTCGCCGCGAACAGCGCCGCGAGCTCCCGGTCGCTGTAGATGTGCGGGACGTAACGCGCCGGCTTGGGCAATATCCCCGCCGGCAGGACGTACGCATCAACGCCGCGATGGCCAAGCCAGCGGGCGAGCTCGCGGACCGGCGCGATCAGCGCGTTCACTGTCGCGGGCGTCACCGCCCGCCCTCTTGCCGCGGCGATCCACGCCTGCACCGACGCTCGCGTGACCGTCTCCAGGCCGGGAAACTCGCTGGCGCTGAACGCGGCGTAGCGGGCCAGCGCTCGCTCCTCGCTCACGTACTTGTAGCCGAGCGAGCGTTTCTCCGCGACCAGTCCCGTGATCGCGTCAGCCAGCGTGATCACCGAGCTCACTGGGTCACCTCCTCTCGCGCGGGCGTGTCCGGGTCCAGCGCGCACCTGGCCAACAGGCCGAGCGACGACTTCAGATAAACGCCGGTCGACTCCACGGACTGGTGGCCGAGGATGTCGGCGATCTGCTCGACCGGCGTGCCGTCCTCCATCAACCGGGTCGCGAGCGTGTGCCTGAGCGAGTGCATCCCGTGACGACGCTTCTCACTCAGTGACACGCGGGCGACGCGGGCGTGCTTGACCAGGATCTGATGCAGATGGTCCTGATCGGAGAACGGGCCGATCGGCGCGGTGTGCCGCAGAAACACCTCCGGGCAGCCGCTCGCCGGCCGGCCGTCGCGGACGTAGTCGATGATCGCCCAACCGACATCCTTGAGCAACGGCAGCCACACCCGCCGGCCGGTCTTGGCCTGCACCACCGAGAGCCGGTTCCCGGGCCAATCGAGATCAGCGAACTGGAGCCGTTTGACGTCCACGCCACGCAAACCGAGCCGGCAGATCAACAGCACGATCGCGTAATCACGCTTCCCGGACGGGTTACCGCGATCGATCGCCTCCAACACCTTCGCGACGTCGACCGGATCCCAGACCGACGGCACCCTCGCCTGCCTGCTCGACCGGGCCGCCGGGACCGTCTCCAGCACACCCCGGTCGATCAGCCCGCCGGCGGCAGCGAACCGCAACAGCGACCGCACCGCGCACAGCTTGTGCTCCACCGTCTTCGGCCCATACCCCGCCAGCGTCGCAACGAACGCACCGATCATCGCACCGTCTAGCGCGGCCAGGCCGCCGCGGCTCCCGGCGAACGCGAGGAACTCCCCGGCGACCGTGCCATACGCCCGGACCGTCGAGACCGCACAACCCTCTGCCCGCAGCCACGCCCCAAACCCAGCCAGAACCTCGGCGTGCTCGCCGCTCAGTTTGCTCACGCTCCGGGAATAGCGGCGCAGCACCGACCCGTGAACGGCGAAGTCATCCAGCATCGCCGCGACCCTGAACACGTAGACGTCGGTCTGCTTCAGCGTCCCGGCCTGCTCCTTCGCAAAGAAGCCGCCGCACGCCTCATCGACCCACGCCATCGCGACATCCAGCGAGAACTCCTGCACGCCCTGGGCCGCGAACCACCTCTCCAGACGCCGCCAGTACCCGCGGTACCACTTCAGCGTCGACGGCTGGTAGCCGAGGCGCACCAACTCGGCGTCCAGTCCGGACACCAGCTCAGAAACAGCAGCCATCACGGTCCCTCCGATCACGAACGACCGGGCACCACACCCGAGCCGCGAGACCAGAGCCTCCGCGTTATGCGCAGCGCTCGACCGTCAACCCCGCTCGCGGCAGGCGATCCAGGCTGACGCTGCGCATAACCCAGCGCTGCTCATATGGGGAGCGCGTTCCGCCTCTCGTGAACGACATACGACTCGCGTCTACCCGAAGCGGCGCGGCGACACCACTAAAGCGGCGTTCGGACCGACTCTGGTCTCGTGCCTGACGCAAGCGTCCTTCGGGGGAACTGGACGCTCTACGAGCTCGGGCTCGGCAAGGTCGCCGCCGACCCGAGCCCCGGGATCCCGCCCTCTGCCGACCGATCGCAGCACGCCGCATGTCGCTGCGCGTGACAGCGTGAGAACGCCGTGAGAACAAACGCCTCGCCAGATCCGGCCGATCCGTCCGCCCCGACGTACGCAACGGCCCGTATTCCGGGAGCCGGACGCATCTGATGCCCCCGGGGTCAGGCTGAGGGCCTTGTCCGACCACACGCCACGGCGCGTCGCTCGGCTCTGGCGCGAGTGCCCCGGCCCTCCCTCGCCGCGCGCGCACCTCCTATCCCCCAGATGCGATCGTCCCGGCGGGGCGGAGACCCACGTTATCCGGGCGATCGCCTGGTCGCCCTAGGACTCGCTGGCCGTCGCTCGGGCCGGTGGACGAAAGGGATCACGCGGCCGAGCAGCGACCGATCATCCCGACTTACGGGCGTATGGGAGACGGGCGCCGCGGTCGCTCATACGCTTAGTCCATGACGCATGTCAACGTCACAACTCTGCTGAATGGTCACGCGTTCTTCGACGGCTCGCGGTTCGGGGAGCTCTGAGGCAGTCTTCATGGTGGCCGACGAAAGCCCGCGCACGCCGAAGGGAGCGCGGACATATGACCTGCTCGCGATGTCCGATGGCGACTTCGAGGCGCTGTGCTCCCGGCTCGTCAGACTTGAGCACCCGACAGTTGTCAGGCCAGCGGCTCCCGGCGACGGCGGAGCCGACATGGTCCTACCTGGAGCGGGGGCGACATACGAGCGGTGCTGGCAGGTCAAGCACTTCACCGGCGGCATCAACTGGACGCAGTGCCGCGAATCGCTTGACCGAGCGAAGGAGACTTGGAAGCCCGCGCGCTACACGTTCTGCTTTCCCCGCGACCTTCGGTTCAAGGAGCAGGAGTCGTTCGACAAGCATTTCTGCGGCGAACGGGAAGGGGTCGCCGTCGACCACTGGAGCGGAGACGCGATTCTGGCGCGACTGACCGGTTCCGCGGAGGGCGAACGCGTCGCGCGGACATTCTTCAACGACCCCGAGTTGGACATGGCCAAGGTCGTGCGCGCCATTCAGTCTCAAGGCGCGCTTGAAACGGGCCAGGACGCGCTCGAACGGATGTTGCCCATTGGGGAATCGCTTGCCAGCAGCGACGCGTACTTCACCTATCCCGCGGCCATACATGAAACGGGCCAGGCTGGCCACAAGCCCACGCCTGGCACAGCAATGAGCATCATTCGGGTCGACGAGCTAGTCACGACGCGCGTCGACGCCGTTCCGCGAGACGCTGAAGCGCTTGAGCGATACGGACCGGAGGTCCGCGTCGAGACGACGCCGGATGACAAAGGTGCGCGCGCCGCCGAGCTCCTACAGTCAGCTCTGCAGCACGGGCACTCGGTATCGCTTACCGAAGGAGTCGAGGTCGTCGTCACTCAGGCTCCGCCCGCCTTCGAGCAGCTTGTCGGCGAGCGGCTCACCGGCGGCCTCGAAGTCGGACCAGCAACGCCGCTCGCGCGCCCTACGCCCCCTCCCCCGTATAACGCGCGCATTAGCGTTGAGACTGACGAAGGACCCGTAAGCCTCGACGTCACGCTCCTGCCATCAGACACGCCGCCTCCCGGATTCGATGGCGCGTTCGTCGGCTCCTATGGCGGGCTTCAGGTCTTGGCGATGTACCGCGCGGTCGAAGGCGGCGGACAACTCAAGTGGAACTTTTGCTACACGACCGGCGAGTCGCCGTTGCGAGAGCGCGTTGCTGCGCTCCGACTCGTCAGCGCCCTCAGCGATAGCGGCCAGGCAGTCATCACCGACCGTGGCCCCTCAAGGCGACCGGAGGTGCGAGCCGAGACGCAGCCACTCCAGCTCCCGCAGGACCTCCGAGCGCTAGTCGCGTACCTCGAAGACTTGCTCGCCATCTCCGATTGGACCGGCGTCGAGTTCGTTGTGCCTGACTTCGTCAACGGCGAGGGCGCGGCCACCGTTGCTCGCGTCGCGAAGCTCATCCGCGACGCGGGCTGGAAGGTGCGCTGGAGCGAAATCGAGCTAACTGTCGGGCGCGAGGAGATGCTGAAGCTGAGCGCCGGGCAGCAGCGGCTCGCTGTCGTCCGAACGCTTGCCGCGCGAATCAACGATCAGGTCGTCGAACTTGGCTTCACACACGTTGTGGTGACCGAGTATCAGCTCACCGTCGTCGACGAGCACGCGGATGGCACGCTGGCCGTTCGCATCGAACCGCCCACCGACGATGCCGGCGAGGTATTCGAACATCTGACCAAGCATGAGCCGCAGCCGGGCAAGAAGAGGCCGCCGCCCCCGCCCCGGAAGACGGCTCGAAACAGAAAGCGGCGCAAGCACGGGCCGCGACGCTGAAGCGGCGCACACACCGCATGCTCGCCTTGTATCCCGTGTCTCGACGAGCACTTCAACGCCGCGGTCGCCCGAAATGGCGCGTGTGACGGTTCAAGGGACAGCGCGACTTGGCGGGTCGAGAAGGGGGCCGCTCGCTCGTGGGCGCCTGGCTCGAGCGAACGCCGCGATCGCTTTCGCGCTCGATGCGCCTCACATCGCACGATCGCTTCGGCGGTGGTCCGGACGAAGCGTTGTCAGTTCGAGTCGCGGCACCGTGTCCGCCGACCGGAAACCGGTCGTCTGGTCCTGGACGTCGGTCGCTGACTCCCCAGCGACTTCGATGCGCTAGCCGCGAAACGGCTGCCGCGCGAGCGCGAGGCCCGCGACCTGTGATGCGCCAGCAGCGTTGAGCTTGAACGCCACCTCGCGCAGCGTCAGGCCGTCTGTGAACACGTCGTCATAGACGAGCACCCGCTTGCCGGTGACCGCGCGTGGCTTGTCCACATTCAGCGCCGGACGGATCTGAGTCTCGGCGAGAGTTGCTCGGTTGACGAAGAGGCTGACGCCAGCGAGTCGGTCGGTCTTCGCGACCTTGCTCATAATGTCGAATCGGAACGGCCAGCTCCCATCCTCGACCTGTGCGCGCTTCAGCACCTCAGCGGTGTGATCCTTGTCGCGGCCGCCTGGGCCGGTGTACGTCGGCGAGGGGACGATCAGGTCGAAGTCGCGAAAGATGTGGGCGTTCGCTTGGAGGTAGCCCGCTACGACGCGCCCGAAAATCCAGCCCCAGCCCCATTTGCCATCGTACTTGTACGCCTTGATCGCGTGATCGAGGATCCCGGTTTTCATGGCGATCGCGTAAATGTAGTCCCAGCCCCGCGCCGCCGGCGAGCGGTTGCACAGCGGGTTGCCACAGCGCCCGCCGGGGGCGGTGACCTGATCACAGACCTGGCAGCGATCCTTCGACAGCGACTGGATCGTCTGGCCCGCGCACCGATAGCAGACCGATGCGGAGCCACCCTGGAAGTACGCGCAGCTCCCACAGTGCCCGAAGCCGGCAGGCTCAGGCGGTGGGGTGCGGGCGGCCACAGGCTCGACTCAAGCGAGGCCGAGGGCGAGCTGTTGTCGACCCTCCGTCAGCGCCTCGATACTCTTCCACGACCGCAGGCGATCGACGATCGCGTCGACGTCGCCGACCTCCACTGCGCCGCGCGCGACGTACTTCTGAGCCCACGGCTGGGTCGTCACGAGCGTCTTCAGAAGGAAGACCTGCTTGCCGTGCTCCAGCGCGAGTCTGGCCTGCATCTTTGCCCCCGATGTGCTGGAAGCCTCGATCACCACCGTGCCCTGACCCATGCCGGACGTCACTACGTTGCGACGCGGGAACGTGAAGCGAGCGGGCGACTGATCGGGCCAGAACTGTGACACGAGCGCGCCCCGCTCGACGATCCGCTCGGCAAGCTCCTCGTTCTCAGGCGGGTAGGTCCGCAGGATACCCGTGCCGAGGACAGCGATCGTCCGTCCGCCAGCCGCCAACGTGGCCTGGTGTGCGGCGGTGTCGATCCCACGCGCAAGGCCGGAGAGAACGGTCACCTTACGCTCGACTAGCAACGCCGCCAGCTTTCCCGCGCGGCGCAATCCCTCAGGGCTGGCCTCTCGCGTCCCAACGACCGCGACGGACCGCGCGTCGTCCCGCCGGAGCTTGCCCCGCACAAACAGGAACGGCGGCAGGTTGAAGATGAGCCGCAGGTTGGCCGGGTAGTCGTCATCGAGCACGGTCACGAGTCGCGCGTCGATCCTGGCAGCCGCCTCGATCGCGGCCTCCGCGCGGGCTCGGTGCGCCGACATCGCCGACAGGCTGCCGGAGAGGGCGAGCGCGGTGCTCTCAGCGTCTGCCGACCGCTCAGTCACCTGGCCCGCGAGCAGTCGGTCGAGCCCGTCGGGCTTCTGCGCTTCGCGGGCGATTACGTTCCAGTGCGCGCCCTTCACAGCGCAGAGCGACAGGATCGCCTGCCGCCTCTCGCCCTGATCCACGCTACTCATATCGAACACCTGTTCGCATGGTTCCACATACTGTCGCAGCCGCCGCGGACAAGGGTCACGTCGCGAGCACGGGACGCTGCCTGGCGGGCCTCGCCCGTTCGTGAGCATAGAGAGCGCAGCTCCGACCGACACCAGGGCCAGGCCCGAACCGCGCTACGTGCAGCTTTCGGTTGGGCGCGTGCTATCCCGGCAGCGCGATCGCGATGGTCATTCGGCGCCGATCGCGACTCGCGATCGCCTTGGCGCGACGCAGCGCTCGCCCCGGTTCGGTCCGATCTTTGCAGGCCAAAGGCGATCAGGGAAGGCCGTTTCGCGACGCGCGAACTTCCATGGTAAGGAAGGGGTCGACGGTTCGAGTCCGTCACTGGGCTCTCTACAAAGCAGGCGACGATTCCCTCGATTCCTCGCCGGCCGGCCCACGCCAAGCTGCCCGGGCTCCCGGACTGCGGACCGTCCTGAGACGCCACCCCTCGTGCAGGGGTCGGCTCTGCCGACCCCTAAGTGCTTGTTCAGCGAGCGCGGGAGGTCTGTCACCGAGCGAAGCGAGGGGAACCCCGCGAAGCGGGGTTGACAGGCCGAGCAAGCGAGCTACCCGACCGCCTATTCGATTCCGAACCCCCGTTCCGCCTCGCGAGCTCGCTCCTCTTCGAGGATGCGCCCTGCCTCGCTGCGAGGCGTATCGCGCTCGTCGGGTTGCTCGTTGCCCGACTGAGGCCATCCGCGCTCGTGGTCGCGCTGCTCGCGAAGGGTCCGACCGGCCTCGCTCTCGCGGTCGGTGCTGTGTCCCGCGTATGCCTCCTTGTGCGTGATGCTCGCCTCCTGGGCGCGGCTCTCAGCCATCCGTTCGGCGAGGCGATCGATCGCGCCTTCGTCCATCCCCTCCTCGCCGAGGTCGTCGCGGCTGACGTACACGTCGGTTCGCTCGCGCGCCCGCGTCAACGCCACGTAGGCGCGCTCGCGGTCGGTCTGCCAGCCCCCGATCAACACGTGCGCCCGCTCCGCCGTCACGCCCTGGGCCTTGTAGACGTGCTGCGCGTACCCGAGGCGCAGGTGCAGGGCGTCGCGCGCTCCCATCGCGACCTCGCGCGGCTCGGGTTCCTCGGTGCGCACCCGCAGCCCCTCCTCCGGGCGCACCTCGCTGATAAAGCCGGGCGTCCCGTTCTCCACCCGCGCCTCCCCAGGTTGATGCATCGCAGCGGCGAACGTCACGCGGTCGCCCTCGAACAGCGCGTAGCCCCGATCGCGGAGCTCGATCCCGTCGCGGCCGAGCTCACCCCGCGCCCGCCGGGCCTGTTGCGCGAGCGCGTTGATCTCGTCGATCTCGCGATTGGAGGCGTCGGTGAGCATCACGCTGCGCCCATCGCCGACCTCGGTGCGACTGCGGTCCCAGTCGGCCACCATCCTCTGCGCCGCCTCCACCCGCGAGTCCGACACGTGCAGCCGCTCGCGCTCCTGGTAGGCCGCCAGTGCTCGCTCCGCGCCTCCGGCCCTCACCTGCCCCCAGGCCTGGCGCTCCCACTCGTTCCGCGCACGATGGATCTGCGACAGCTCGGCCGCGGGCACCTGATGGCGGATCGCTTCGAACAGGCCACCGGCGCCGATCGACCCCAGCTGCGCCGAGTCACCGGCCAGCACCAGCTTGGCCCCGGCTTCGTTGGTGCGGTCGATGAGGCCGGACAGCCGACGGGTGTCCGCCATCCCGGCCTCGTCAATCACCACCACCGAGCGCTCGTCCAACGACACCCGGCCCGACTCGACCCGCTGCAAAAGCGCGTCGGTGGTCAGGGACTGGTCGAGCTTCGCGTCTGCCCCGAGACGCTGGGCCGTCGCGCCGGCGATCGCGGTGCCCCACACCGTGTAGCCCTCCCGCCGCCACGACTCGGCGGCGGCACCCAGCACCACACCCTTGCCGGTACCCGCCTGCCCGACCAGCACCGACACTCCGCCCGGGCCCGTCACGATCTCGAGCGCCTCGCGCTGCTCCGTCGTCATCGCGGTGCCCAGCTTTCGCACGACCCCGCGCCGCGCGCGCATCACGCTCTCGGGCGAGACCGGCGCGGCCGACTCGCCTGAGCGCTCGGCGGCGAGCGCCACGGCGCCGCTCCAGGTCGCGCACCTCGCGCGTGGTGAACATCTCGCCCTCAAGCGCCACCAGTTCACCCGAGGCGACCAGCCCGGCGACCATCTCGCGCGTCTGCGCCGGCGGTATCGACCCCGCCGCCATCTCATACGCCCGAGCGTCCAGCTCCCGCCGCGAAACGATCGATCGCTCCGAGCCGAGCCTCGCCAGCAGCTCGCGGTCCACCTCGCGCGCCAGCGGCTGCCTCGGCCGATCGGACATCAGCGCGGCTGCCTGCGCGCGACCCAGCCCGTGCTCCTCTCCGACGGCGCGCCACGCCGCATCCACATCCACGCGCTCCGGCACACTCTTTGACCCGCGCGTACGGACCGTCATCACCCGCAGCTCCTCCGCCCGCGGCTCCCGGCCATACCGAGAGCGAAACCGCGCCGCCTCCCGCGCAATCGCCTCCGAACGCGCCGACCAACGCTCCGCCAACCCCGACGGCACCCCCCGCACCTCGAAGTAACGCCCCTCTCGCCCCGTCTGACCCCGCACCTCGATACCGCGCTGCTGCAGCTGCGCCGCCAACTCCGCCCGATACCAAGCACCCGTCACGCGACCGGAGCGAAACAGCTCCCGCGAGTCCACAGCCGCGAACCGGCCGTCCTGCCGCTCCGCCGCGAGAAGAACCAGATGGGAGTGCAGCTGCGGATCGGGCACGCCGCCCGCCTGCTCCTGCTCGGCGGTCAGCCGCGAGGCCGTATACAGATACTCGACCGCCACCACACTCTGGGCGGCCTCGGAGTAGCGCTGCCCACCCACGTTGCGGCGAACCAGAAGTTCCTCACGCTCAAGACGCTCCCGGGCGCTTGCCACCGCCGCGCGGTGCGCCGCCTCGATCTGCGCCCGCCCATACGGCCCGCTGACCGCCCACAGCGCCGACACCGACTTCGGCGCACTGAACGTCAAGTCGATCCCCGCCACCCGCGACCCATCACTCCCCACTGGGCGGATCGGCGAGCCATCCGCCGGCGAGCGGCCCTCCATCAACTCCACCAGCTCATCCCGTGACGCACCTCGCTCGCGGTCGACACCCAGCCGCTCTAGCGCGCCGTCCGAGCCATGCCACACACCGACGAGCTCCACGTCCTCGCCGCCGGCGTAGTAGTCACCGCGCGACTCGCTCGCCGCCAGATACGCCGCGAAACCCGAAGCCGAACCGCCCGTCATCTTGTGCGTCGAAACCACACCGCGAACGTACGAACCACCTCGATACGCCGCAAGAGGCCAGCGGCGAATCGGTAACTCACATCAGCTGAGAGAAGGTCAGCGCAGACGTCTTAACACTTCACACATGGCTCGGCAGATGGAGACACCGCCGGGTGCGTCTTGTCTGCGGTGGCCGTGCAGTCGCTGCTCGCAGTCGTCGATGCGTTGTCCTGCTCAAGGGCAAGGCAAGCGCTAAACACGCACTCGTCGCGAATCTCAGTGAGGCTCGTATGACGGGTAGCCGTGCTCTTTCCACGGCAGTGCATCGAAGACGGCTTGGAGCCCGGCCTGAGCCACTCCGATCGTGGCCTCTGACACCTCGACCTCGGCGTAGGTGCCATCCTCGATTGTGCACCCGAAGTTCCGGCCGTTCAGCGCGTCGCCGATGAGAACGCCGCCGGCCGGGGCGTGAACCAGCTGATTAGTAATCGCGGCTAGCGTCAACTCACGTCCAAAGCGGCCTTTTCCACGCATTCGGTCCTCGGCGTGCTCGATGGAGTCCCGCACGCCCTTGAGCCCCGGCAGCGCCGTTTCGAAGACGTCGCGGGCCGCCGTGACATCGCTCTCGGCGCCGCCGAGATCCAGTTTCGCCATTACCGACATCGCGCGCTCGACCCGAGCAAGCGACGTCAGGAACGTTCGCGCGTGGATAAAAGGCAAACGATGAGCGTACGCATCGGGAAGCTCGCCCCCCTGCCAACGCGCCTGCATGACGTCCTGCCGTGCTCGTTCATACAGCGCTATCCGCCACTTGCCGTACTCGGAGGGCGCGATCTCCTGGACCTCCTGTGCCTCAAGCTCCTGCTCGCGGATGCGCTGCGCCGCTTGGTCGCGGTTCCGTTTCGCCATGCGTGCCTCGAAGGTGTCGCGCGCCATCTGTTGCTCGAACATGAGTAGCGCCATTACGGCGTCGGCGAAGCATCCCGTTAGCACCCGAGACAGCGCCTCGGTCTCACGCCGGACGCTGGGGTCAAGGCCGTCCAGCCAAGTGCCGAGTTTCAGGACCGGACACTGTTGCATGTGCCGATTGTATCGAGGTACCGGGAGGCGGCTCTGTGTCTCGAGTGCCGTCACACCAACGGCCAGAGACGTGCCAACGAGCTGCTGCGATGCCGTCTCAAGCCCCCGGTCATCGAAGCCGATTCGAATACTGAGGGGCCGCCGGGCGACCCTCGTCTTCGAGCCCATGGCGTCATCACACGCAAATGATCCGACACGCGCGAGCGGCGGCACGCACACGCCGTCCTTGGCCTGGGGGCTCTGCGGGATTCTGACCAACGGCCTGCTTGGCTGGGTGCCGTTCGCATATGCGAGCCGACAAACGGGCTATCGGCGCTGGCGAACCTGGGCAATCGCCTATGCGGCGCTGGCGTTGCTCGCTGCAGCCATCGACAGTGCGGCCGGCTCGCAGGGTTGGCCACTTCGGGCGGTATGGATCGCGCCGTCGATTGCCGTCGGCATCGCCAGTAGCGCGCACTTCGTGTCGATCCGCGGCGAGGTCGCGCGGCGAATGACGGATCACCGGCCGCTGCCGCCAGCTGGCATGGCCGACGACGCCGCGGTGTTCGTTGGTGGGGCTCGTTACCGAGGGCGCCACGCGTCACGACCACTAGCGGTGCTCACACTCGATCAGCGCGGCGTTACCGCTGGCACGCGTGGCAAGGGCAGCGCTTGGGTGTTCGCGCCCGTGGCCGATACCGATGGGCGCATCCGGTTGGCCTGGGACGACCTCAAGACCGTCCAGCCCGCTCGCGCCGTGCTGGGCTCAGCAGCCGTTGTCTTTGACGGCGAGCACCGGCTGGTCTTCTGGTGCTCCGCGTGCGACCAGTACCCGATTCTGCGCGCCGTTGAGGATCATGCGCCAGACAAGCTCACGGGCGGCACCGTCACATTGCTGTGGTGATACCGGAACTCTGCGGAGCGGATTAGCCCGCAGTCCAGACGCGGTCGGCCAGCTGGCGCGGCGTCCATACCGGCGGAGCCTCAAGCGATGCGTCGAGGAGGTCGCGATCTCCGCTCACCAACGCGTCGACGCGCTCACTGCGAGAAAGCGCGACCAGATAATCGTCGCCGGCGTCCCGCGAAGCAGGGGGGACTTCATCAGGGTCCTGCGCGATGACCGCGAGCCGCCCGATGCGTTCCACGAACTCGTGCCGGACGCGATCATCGAAATAGCGCGCGAACTTCGGACGTCGCAGCACGCGGTGCAACTCGTCGAGCAACTGCGGAGAGACGACAACAACGATGCGCTCGTCCACGAGCGCGCGGACGAGCAGATCCGGGGCTGAGCCGCTCCTTCCGATGAGCGCCGAGACGAAGACGCCAGGGTCGACGACGACCCGGATCACGCCGCGCCGCGGTGGCGGCGCGCAGCCCGGAGTTCTTCGTAGGCGAGGCGTTGTGCGTCTTCGTCGCCCAATGGCGACCGCTGTTGGGTGCTGTCGAGCAGCCGAGCGAGCAGGTAGGCGTTCAGTGCCCGCTCTACCACGGCCGCATCCGTCTCAGTTTGGGCGCCGAGCTCCGATCGCGTCCGCTCCACGATCTCGGCGTCGAGATTGACCCTTACCCTCTTACGGCTATCTGCCATGTCTGCCACGGTAGCGCGGTCCGGGGATGGGAGCGAGCGGCGCGCAGAAATCGTGTCCCGAATCGTGTCCCGACCTCCGCAGATCTGCGCGTATCTCGGGACACCTCGCAGCCTCTAGAATGGCTCACCAGAGCCGAAATCGCCCCGCTTGGGCGACATGGTAAGGAAGGGGTCGACGGTTCGAGTCCGTCACTGGGCTTCGGTGAACCGCCTGCAAATTGGGGTGGTGGGGAGGGGGTCGGTCGCGGGTACGGCGCACCGTCGTGCCTTGTGTGCTGTAGTGCGGCGTCGCGCAACGACTCGGTCGACGTCGAGTGCGTCTTCGGCGTTTGTGCCGACACGATGAGCTCTCCGTCTCGATTTCCGCGCCGGGCCGGGTTGCGTCTCTTCGCGACCATGTTCGTCGTCGGGGTGTTCGCCGCGGGCATCGCAGCCTCTCCTGCCGGGGCAGCGTTGACGTGCGGGAGCACCGGCGTCGGCTCCGTCGTCGCATCCGAGAACGCGTGCACGTACAGCACGGCCGGGACGGACACGTTCACCGTCCCCGCTGGGGTGAGCCAGCTCGGGTTAGACGTGTTTGGGGCTCAGGGTGGCGGTGCGGCGGATGACCTCGTCGATGGTCCCGGGGGCTTGGGTGGTGAGGCGACGGCGACGTTGGCGGTGACGGCTGGCGAGACGTTGGAGATCTCGGTCGGTGGGGTCGGCGGCTACGGCGGTGGTACACACCCGGATGGTGGCGGCGGCGCGTCGGACGTTCGGTCGGGGTCGTGCGCGGCGGCGCTGAATTGCGCGCTGTCCGCCCGCGAGGTCGTGGCGGGCGGTGGTGGTGGCGGTGGCGGCTGCAGTCAGTTCTTTGGTGACCATTGCGCGGAGGATGGGCCTCCTCCTCAGTTCTTTGGCGGGTTTGGTGGTGCCGGCTCGGGTGCCGATGGTGTGGCCGGTGACGCTCAGCCCGGCTGCTCCACGGGCAGTGGCGGTGGCGGCACGGCGACGGCCGGTGGGGCCGGCGGTAGTGCCGAGAATGACGGGATTGCTCAGCCTGGTGGGAGCGGGGTCCTGGGATTCGGTGGTGGCGGCGGCTCGCAGGGCGTTACCGGCGGCAGTGGCGGCGACGGGTATTACGGTGGCGGCGGCGGCGCGAGTACCGGCAACACGACCTGTAATGGCGGTGCTGGCGGTGGCGGCAGCGGCTTCATCACCTCGGCCTCGATCACCGCCGCGACCGCGACCGGCGTGCAATCCGGCGCCGGCAAGGTCGTGGTCAGCACCCTGACGGGCATGAAGACGTCCACGGGCCTGAAGGCGTCATCCGATCCCGTAGCGGTGAGGGGTGAGGTCATCTACACAGCGACGGTCACGGCGAAGCGGCCGATCGAGGGCGGCACGGTCCGCTTCTACGATGGTGGGACGGTGATCCCGGGGTGTGCGAACCAGGGGATCGGCAACGAGAGCGCCGCCACCTGTGAGGTCAGCTACGCCGTCCTCGGTGCACACTCGATCACCGCCAGCTACAGCGGCGACCCGACGTTCCTCGCCAGCATCTCGCCGGCATTGACGGAGACGGTCAACCCCGCGCGGTCGACCGCCACGGCGCTCGTCTCTTCGGCAACCCCGGCGACGGTTCGACAACAGGTCACCTATACCGCCACGGTCAGTCCGATCCCTGATTCCGGCACCGTTGCGTTCAGCGACGGCGGTACGACGATCACCGGCTGCGACGCGCAAAGCGTGGACTCCTCGGGGCAGGCGACCTGCAGCGTGAGCTACGCCGCCGCGCGGAGCCATTCGATTTCGGCCGCCTACGCCGGTGACAACAGCTATCCCGCGAGCACGTCTTCGACGCTGACCGAGACGGTCAACCCGGCGGCATCGACGGCGACCTCGCTCACATCGTCGAGCGATCCCTCCTCGGTCGATCAGCAGGTCACCTACACGGCCAAGGTCACTCCGGTCCCGGACGCGGGGACGGTTGCGTTCAGCGACGGGAGCACGGTCATCTCGGCCTGTGGTGCGCTGCCCGTCAACACCTCGAGCGGCACCGCCACCTGCACAGCCACCTACACACTCGCCGGTAGCCACCAGATTTCGGCCGCCTACACCAGCGGTGATTCGAGCTACCCGTCAAGCCAGTCCTCGACCCTGACCCAGACGGTCGAGGGTCCCGAGGCCTCGACCACCGTCGTGTCGTCGGCTGACCCTTCGGGGCTGGGCCAGGAGGTGATCTACACCGCCCATGTGGCGCCGATCTCGCCGGCCACGACCCAGCCGACGGGCACCGTCAGCTTCGAGGATGGCGGCACGGAGATCGCATCCTGCGCCGCGCAGGCCGTCAGCACCTCCACTGGGGAGGCGACGTGCGCGGTGACCTACGACGCACCGGGGCCGCATTCGATTACGGCCGTGTACAGCGGCGACTCCGTCTATCCGGGCAACACAACGTCGACGCTGTCGCAAACCGTGTCGAACGGCCTCCCCAGCTACACGGCGCCAGGCACGTATCTGTTCACCGTCCCTGCCGGGGTGAGCCAGCTCGTGTTCGATGCGTTTGGGGCTCAGGGTGGCGGCGCGGCCGATGACTTCGTTGATGGTCCTGGGGGCTTGGGTGGTGAGGCGAGGGCGACGTTGGCGGTGACGGCTGGTGAGAGGTTGGAGATCTCGGTCGGTGCGGTTGGCGGCTACGGTGGCGGTACGAACCCGGATGGTGGCGGTGGCGCGTCGGACGTTCGGTCGGGGTCGTGCGCGGCGGCGCTGAATTGCGCGCTGTCCGCCCGCGAGGTCGTGGCGGGCGGTGGCGGCGGTGGTGGTGGCTGCACCAACGGTGACCATTGCGCGGATGATGGTCCTGGCTCCAGCGCCGGCGGCTTTGGTGGCGCCGGCTCGGGGGCTGACGGTGTGGCCGGTGACGCTCAGCCCGGCTGCGCTACGGGCAGTGGTGGTGGCGGCACGACGGCTGCCGGCGGCGCTGGCGGTAGCGCCGAGAATGACGGGATTGCTCAGCCTGGTGGGAGCGGGGTCTTGGGGTTCGGTGGTGGCGGCGGCGCCAACGGTGATACCGGTGGTGGCGGCGGCGACGGGTATTACGGTGGCGGGGGCGGTGCGAGTACCGGCAACCCGACCTGCGATGGCGGTGCCGGCGGTGGCGGCAGCGGCTTCATCATCTCGACGGCGATCACTGCCGCGACCGCGACCGGCGTGCAATCCGGCACCGGCAAGGTCGTGATTACGTCGCTCGCGACGACGCTCCCGGCGACCGCGGTGAGCGATGGCGGAGCCACGCTGAACGGGGTCGCCCAGGTCGGGAGCGTCAGCGCGACATATCACTTCGACTACGGAACGACCACGTCATACGGGACGAGCACGCCGGAGACCGCCCTGAGCTCGGGAGCACCGGTCAGCGCGTCGATCACCAACCTGACGGCCGGGAGGACCTACCACTACCGGCTCGTCGTCACCGTCGGTGGGCGGGTCTACGACGCGGGCGATCGCGAGTTCACCGCGATCGATCCGCGCGGGATCATGATCAGCGAGCTGCGGCTCAACGGCCCGCCCAATGGCGGCAGCGTGAGCGATGCCTACGTGGACCTGTACAACTCGACGCCCGATCCGATCCCGCTCAGTGGCTGGACGCTGGTGGTCGGATCGGTGTCGCTCGGGCAGGAGACCACCAAGCTGCCGGCGGGCACGACGCTTCAGCCTCGCGCGCACCTGCTGCTCGGAAGCAACTCCTTGTACTCGCTGAAGTCGGTCGCGGACGCAGACGTCCTCTTCTACACCGGAGGCAAGGGATTGACCGGGGCGGTCGTTCAGGCGCCCGATGGCTCGTCGGTCGACTCGGTCGGCTACGTCGGGACGGCGTATTCGGCGGGGACCGGGCTGACGCCGCCCACCTACCCCTCGGGCGACACCTCAGAGATCGCGTTCGTGCGCCGCTACAGCGATGGGGTTCCGGTGGACACGGGTAACAACGCCGCGGACTTCGTGCTCGTCGCAACCGACGGTGACACGCACACCTACGGGGAGCCGAGCGTGTTCGGAACGCCAGCGCCGTTCGATCAGAAGTCCCCGGTCGACGTCAACGACGCCGCGCAGTCAACCCTGCTCGACGATACGGTCGCTGAGACGGCCGCGCCGAATTTCATCTACACGCCGCCCGCGAGTGGAACGATCAGCGAAGCGAATCCGGGCAAGCTCGAACTCCGCCGCACGATCGTCAACTGCTTCGGCGAGCCACGGACCGGCGCTTGCGCCAACGCCGAGCCGGGGACGATCGCATCGACGATCACGCGCCTGTGGCTGGATGTCACCGGTCTGTCGACCTACCAGTCCGCGGCCATCCCAGCGGGACAGGCGGCGCTGCGCGTCATCACCTCGAGCCCCGAGCCAGGTCCGGTGACCACCGCGGCCGGGCCCGTCACCGTGGCCGCGTCGTCGCTCAACGCGCCCAGCAGCACCACCAGCGGCGGCGGGCTGAACGCGACGCTGACCGTTCCGCTCCCCTCCGGCGGACTCATCCCCGGCCAGTCGGTGAGCCTCGATCTGACGTTCGACGTCGACTCGCTCGGCAAGTACACACTCGCGTATAACGCGCTCGACGACATCGAGCCATACGCCCCACTGGCGAGCAGCCCGCCGGTGCCGCCCATCTCGCCAGGCCCGGCGGGCTCGCAGCCGACCCCGGTGGCGGTGACAGGCACAATCACCACGACCAGCGCCAGCAGCAGCACCAGCGCCAACACCAAGGCCAACGCGAACACCAACGCCAGCGCCAACGCGAGCGCCGAGACCAAGGGCAAGGCCAAGCCGCCCACCGCAGCGCAGAGACTCGCCCGGGCGATCAGAGACTGCTCGAGGCTCAAGAACAAGCGCAGGCGCGCCGTGTGTGTCATGGCCGCGCGCAGGAAGAGTCGCGCGCGTTCTCGGCGCATTACGGCAAATCGACCGCGTCCGCACGCAACCCGGAAAGGGAGCTGAGCGAGCTGCCTGTCACCACCTCGGACCAAGCCCGTTCGCCCGCTCACGATCGAACCTCGCCTGCCCCCGCGCATTCCCCATATCAGTCGTTCGGCGAGGATGATCTCGAGGGCGACTACGCGTCGCCATGCCTGATCGTGCTCGGCACGCTGGAGCAACTGACGCGGGGCGGGGCCGTCAGCCACCAGGCCGACGGGGCCGGGTTCGCCGGGGCGTCGGGCCTGATCTAGTGCAGTGTCTCGGTTTTAGTTGTTGATTGCTTCGAGTGCGGCGCGGCCGCGGCGGACCTTCTCCAGGATCGAGTCGGCGCTCGCGGTCCACGTGAACGGCTGTGGGTCGGCGTTGGTGGCCTCGAGGTAGGTGTCGATCGCGGCGATGAGGTCGGGCACGCTGTGAAAGACGCCGCGGCGGATCGCTTTGTCGGTGAGCTTGCCGAAGAACCGCTCCACGAGGTTCAGCCAGGAGCTGGATGTCGGAGTGAAGTGCAGGTGAAATCGGGGGTGCTTGGCCAGCCATGCGTTGACGTCGGCGTGCTTGTGGGTGCGGTAGTTGTCGAGGATCATGTGAATCTGCAGGCCCGTGGGGACCTCTCGGTCGATGACCCGGAGGAACTTCAGGAATTCCTCGTGGCGGTGGCGGGGAAGGCATTCGCCGATCACGCTGCCGGTCAGGACGTCCAGCGCGGCGAACAGCGTGGTGGTGCCGTTGCGCTTGTAGTCGTGGGTCATCGTGCCCGCCCGGCCGGGCCTCATCGGCAGCGAGGGCTGCGTGCGATCCAAGGCCTGGATCTGGGACTTCTCGTCCATGCATAGGACGATCGCCTTCTCCGGCGGGTTCAGATACAACCCCACGACGTCCACGAGTTTCTCCTCGAAGAGGGGATCATTGGAGAGCTTGAACGTGTCCACCCGGTGGGGTTTGAGCTCCCGCGCGGACCAGATCCGCTGCACCGTCGCCGGGCTCACGCCCGTCGCCTTGGCCATCGAGCGGCAGCTCCAGTGCGTCTCCCCGGGCGGTGTCTCTTGCAGCGTCAAGCGGACGATCTCCGCGACCTTCTCGTCAGGGATCGACGGCTTACGCCCCCGGCCAGGGCGCACACCGCCCAGCCCCTTCAAGCCCTCCGCCTCAAAGCGCTGGCGCCACGCGGTCACCGTCGCCGGGGAGACCCCCAGGTCCGCCGCGATCCTGGTGTTCGCCTCACCCGCCCTGGCCATCAACAACGCCTGAGCGCGCTGGACCTCACGATGAGCGGCCGTTCCAGACGCGGACAGTCGCTCGAGCACTTCACACTGCTCGTCGGTGACGTGCAACGGCGGGCTGGCAGGGCGCATACACCACCCTACCAATAACACCAGTTATTTACAAGACACTACACTAGGTTCTCGAAGCCCCACCACTGTAAGACCCGAGGAGGTTGTTCAGCTCGTTGAGGCGGGTGATGGGTGGCTTGTGGCCGAGCGAGCCGTGTGATCGTCGGCGATCGTAGAAGTCGAGCCAGCCGGTGAGGGCGGCGTTGCGCTCGCCGTTGGCGCGAATAGGCGCCGCGCGGCCGCGACGCCCAGTCAGCCCTCTCAAACACGCGATGATGGAGCGGTACCGGCGTCCACGGGCTCGAATTGTCGTGTCGGCTCCGACGCCGTTCCGCCCGCACCGACGCTCAACATGACCGGATGCCGCGAGTGTCAAACTTCTACGGCATCGTCATCTGGATGTACCGACCCGATCACCCGCCGCCCCATTTCCACGCCCGCTATGGCGAACACCAGGCGAAGATCGAACTCGGCACGCTGCGAGTGATCAACGGCTCGCTTCCGCGTCGCGCGCTGCGCCTCGTCCGCGAGTGGGCTCGGTGCATCCAGTCGAGTTGCAGCTCAACTGGGAGCGCGCGCGGGCCCTGACCCACGCGAGCCGATCGACCCACTTCCCTAGCATTGGCCTCATGATCCGTGTGACCACCGTGGAGGCCCTCGACGACCGCTGCGGCGGATCCCCACCGTCGGTTCGCAACCGGAGTTCGCCATGTCCGCGCACAGTCTGCAGGCGGTTGCCTGCGGTGGCCGCGCGACATGCGTCGCCGTCGACGGCGCAGGTCCGGCGCCCGGACCGCCGATCGTCGTGACCGCCGACTCATCGCCGACTGACTGAGCTCGCCTCCTTCGCGCGGTCGGCGACTCAGAACTGGTAATGCGTGATCGCGACGTAGGCGATCACGATCGCGATAAGGACGAGCACCATCGAGTACGACAACCCCGTCCAAACAACGGCGACCACCAGTTCGCGCGTGCCGAGCCGCCACCGGTAACGAGCCTGAAGGTAGCTGGCCGTCGCTGCTACCGCGGCGCCGGCCAGGAGTGCCCACCAGCCCAACAACCAGAGCAAGCACACGCCGACTGCGAAGCCAAGCAGCGACCAACAGCTCCAGATCGCGCGGGCACGAACCCGTGAGGGGCGACGCTTCGGACCATCCTTGGCCAGCACTGCTCGACGTACACCGCCTCGCCCAGCGGGTCACATTCTCTGGCCGGATGACTAGGCGCCACGATCGACGACGACCCCAATCACGCCGCGCCGCGCCGAGCTCGTCGTAGGCGAGGCGCTCCGCTGTTCCGTCGCTCAGCCCCGGCAGCCAACCGCCGGGTCTGGCCGCCGGCGGACAGTCGCTCTCGCAGTCTGATCGGAGGTCGCGATCCCTATGGGGTCTGCTTGGTCTGTCACGCGGCGTTTGCTCGGGCTTAACCTCGGAGCCGGGTCCTCATGCGATCCTGGTGGTCGGCAATCTCGACGTCCAGGAGGTGAGGGACCATGATCCATCGGCTTGCCGTTGGGGTCGCGATCGGGGCAGTCTCCGTGCTCGGCTCCGCCGCAGTCGCATCCGCGCAGGTGCAGGACCCGGTGCCAATCCGGCCCCATCAGTCGTATGTCGGACTCGTGAACGGGAGCCGCTCGAACGCGGTGATCGAGATGGCCTGCTTCGGGCCGTCGCGGCCCGGCGAGCACGGCCACCCGCTCGCCGGTCAGACGCTCGAGGTGACCCCGGTCGGACCCGTGGCGAATCCTGTCGCCTGGGGTTTCACCGGCACCGCTCGCCAGATCGAGGCGACCTACGCGATCTCCAACACGCTCGAGGTCCTGCTCGCCTCGTTCGGTTCGTACTACGTGAAGGCGCCACTCTCCACGAGCCTTTCCTTCCCGTGCTCGGGGAGAGCGGTGATCCCGTTCAGGCCGGTCGGCGGCGGGCCGTCCGCGCGTCCATGGAACACGACCGTCACATTCGCACCGCAACCGTAGAACGAGCGACGGCCGCGGAGAGCTGACCTCCCCGGCTCGAGCGAGGGGCGCAGCAGGGACCGGCGCGATCGGCCCTGTTGCGCCGCGTTCACAAAGCTTCCCCTGCGCTCGTCGCGAGCGCCACCTACGCGCTGCTGCTTGGCGGGCGTCCGGCGATCGGGAGGAGGTCTGCGTGGGCTCTCCCGCAGGCGTTCGGTGCTAAGGCGCGGTGGGCTGTCGTATCGCGTCTTTGATGAAGCTGCTCTTCGCCTCGGTGTAGGCCATGCGATCCGTTCGGAAACGACCTGCCAGCGCCCTCTTCAGCGCGACGTACTCGGCAGCGAGCGCAGGATCTTCTTGCAGTCGGTCCCGAAAACTGAGGCACTGATCGACGCCGGCGTGCTCATCGACCAAGTGCAGGTGGTGTGTGCGATGAGAGAGAGACGGATAGCAGAGGAAGCGACGGTGGGCGAGGTGGGCGTTGAACTCTGCCGGCAGGTGGTAGCCCGCACGCCGCAGCTTGGCGATCTGCCCGTCGAGGTCATCGACGAGCGCGATCATGTCGATCACCGGCTTAGCCGCAAGCCCAGGGACGGAGGTCGAGCCGATGTGGTGGATCCGCAGCTCGGGTAGCAGCTTCGCCAGCCGGCGACGCTCTGCGGCATAGGCAGCCCGCCAGGAAGGGTCGTAATCGACGATCCTGATCGGCCCGTCGCCGGCGCCCAAGGAACCGGGCGCGCCGCCCGCAGCGTCGCGGTGGCCGTGCCGTTGCATCTGCCCATGGTGCCACGACCGGTCTGGATCAACAACGGGCGCTCGCCGAGCACAACGCGCCCGGTTCGATCCGCTAGGGTCGAGTGGTCGGCAAGACCTCGAGAGGGAGCCCGGTGACCGAGTTCGGAGGCGCCTGTTCGGTGGAGATCGACGCGCCGCCCACGTCGTGCTTCGCCGTGGTGTGTGACACCGAGAGAACGCCGGAGTGGCACGAGGTCGTCACGGATGCGGAGATCCTCGAGCGCGACCGCCAGGGCCGAGCCTCGCTGGTCCGGACCACCCTCGACGCGAAGATCGCTCGCGTGCGTGTGGACCTGCGCTTCCGCTACCGGGAGCCAAGCGAGATCCGGATCGAGCGCGAGAGCGGCGACCTGCGCAGCATGACCTCGACCTGGCGCTTCGAGGAGCTCGGCGACAATCGTACGCTCGCGCGCTACGAGACGGTCTTCGATCCCGGCCGCGCGCTCTCGATGCTGGCCAGGGGTCCGATCGTGACTCGACTCGAGGAGCTCGTCGCGCAACAGCCGCCCCACGGGCTCAAGCAAGCGATGTCGTTTGCGACGGGCGCCTAATCTAACCGCGTCGTTGGGCACGACATATGCTTTCGTACACCCGCCATTCGCTCGCCGGGATAGCGCGTCTTGAGGAGGACCGATGGGTGGCAACCTCGCGTTGACGCTGAAGAGCACGGCGGTGTCGCACGAGTCGAGCCCCGCGCTCAAGCTCGGCGTTCTGAGCTACGGCGAGCTGGACGACGCGTCGGCTCGGGTCGCCGGGTTGCTGCGCGACCGCAGCGTGAGGCCGGGCGACCGCGTCGCGATCATGGTTCCGAACGTCCCGCAGTTCGCGGTCCTGTACTACGGCGTGCTGCGCGCGGGAGCGGTTGTCGTTCCGATGAACGTGTTGCTCAAGCAGCGCGAGGTCGCTTATTGCCTACGCGACTCCGAGGCCAAGCTCGCGTTCGCGTGGACCTCATTCGCGGAGCCCGCTCAGGGCGGCGCGACTGCGGCGGGAACCGAGTGCGTGATCGTCAGCCCGGGCGACTTCGAGCAATTGCTGGCGGACGCGGAGCCGGCGCCTGCGGTCGTCGATCGCCGCAGCGAGGACACGGCGGTCATCCTCTACACGTCGGGCACGACGGGCGAGCCGAAGGGGGCGGAGCTCACCCATGCGAATCTGACGCGAAACGCCGACGTGGTGGTGGGGATGCTCTCGCTCGGGGCCGACGACGTGATCCTCGGCGCGTTGCCGCTGTTCCACTCGTTCGGACAGACCTGCGGGTTGAACGCGGCCGTGAGGTCGGGAGCGTGTCTGGCACTCGTTGCGCGATTCGACCCGGACAGCGTGCTCGAGACGATCGCGCGTGAGCGCGTCACCGTGTTCGAGGGCGTGCCGACGATGTACGTGGCGCTGCTGAGCCACCCGGAGCGCGACCGCTTCGACGTGTCCACGCTGCGGCTGTGCGTGTCGGGTGGCTCGGCGCTTCCGGTGGAGGTGCTGCGCGGGTTCGAGCGATCACTGGGATGTCCGGTTCTGGAAGGCTACGGGCTGTCGGAGACCTCGCCGGTCGCCTCGTTCAACCATCCCGATCGCGAACGCAAGCCCGGCTCGATCGGCACCCCCGTCGCGGACGTCGAGATGAAGGTCACCGACGATGACCGCAACGAGCTCGGCCAGGGCGAGGTGGGCGAGATCGCGATCCGGGGCCACAACGTGATGAAGGGCTACTTCAAGCGTCCGGACGCGACCGCCGACGCATTCGACGCCGATGGCTGGTTCTACACGGGAGACATGGCCAGGGTCGACGAGGACGGCTACTTCTTCATCGTGGACCGGAAGAAGGACATGATCATCCGCGGGGGCTACAACGTCTATCCGCGCGAGGTCGAAGAGGTCTTGTACGAGCACCCGGCGGTGCAAGAGGTAGCGGTGATCGGGATCCCGCACACAGAGCTCGGCGAGGAGGTCGCAGCGGTCGTGACCCTCAAGGGCGGCACCTCCGTGACGGCGGAGGAACTGCGAGACCATGTCAAGCGCCAGGTCGCCGCGTACAAGTATCCGCGCTACGTGTGGTTCGTCGACGAGCTGCCCAAGGGTCCCACCGGGAAGATCCTCAAGCGCGAGATAGCGCCACCCGCCGAGGTCGTGGCCGTCGGCAAGCCGACGCGGTCGTGATGCGCGCCGTTGCGGCGATCAGTAGAACGCGGCACGCGAAGCCGACCGCGACGCCCGAGGATCGCGTGCAAGGCCGGAGGGCCGCTCGGTAGTCACCACGGTTGCACGGGCAGTGCCAGGGGCGAGAATCGTCGCATGAGGGAGCGTGGTGAGGCAGCGAACGGCAACGGGCATTGGATGGCGCTCGAGGGCGGCGCTGATGGCCCAGCCGGCGGCCGCGCCTACACGAGTCGCTTCGCCGCGATCGGCGCGGCGGTTCCCGAGCCGCGGCTGAGCAGCGACGAGCTCATGGCGAGCACGAGGCACCGGACCCATATCGAGCTCGAGCGCCTCACCGGCATCCACGAGCGCCATGTGGTCAGCGAGAGCGAGAACGCCTTCACGCTCGCGCTCGGCGCGGCGCGGGACGCTCTGGCGCGCGCGCAGTGCAACGCGGAGGATCTCGACGTGCTGATCGTGTCGAGCATCAGCCGCTACGTCGATGGCATGCGGCTGCAACTCGAGCCACCCCTGAGCCTGTCGCTCAAGGAGGCAATCGGCGCCGGTGGGGCGATGAGCTTCGACCTCACGAACGCCTGCGCGGGGATGATGACCGGCGTGTTCATCCTCAACGACATGATCCGACAGGGCCGGATCCGGCGGGGCATGGTCGTCAGCGGCGAGTGCATCTCGCATCTCGGTCGCAACGCCGCGCGTGAGGTCCGCACGGTGATGAGCAAGCAGCTCGCCTCGTTGACGCTCGGCGACGCCGGCGCCGCCGCGATCCTCGAGCGGGCGCCGGAGGGCGCTCCCGGCATCGAGGTGGCCGGCTTCACGACGTTGTCCGAGCACAGCCGCCTGTGCCTGGCGTTTCCGGCGAAGATCGGGCGCGGGGCGACGATGTACACCGACGCTCGGGAGATCCACAAGGTCGCGACCGAGGCCTCGTTGCCGCTGCTCATCGAGGCGCTCGATCAGGCGGGACTCAATTTCGATGACATCGACTATCTGATCCCCCACCAGACCTCCGCTCGGGCCATCAAGAAGGGAGCGAAGGATCACGCAGAGAAGGTGGGGGTCGCACCCAAGCACATCGTCGTGACCGTCGACGAGTTCGGTAACACGGCATCGACGACGCATTTCGTCGCGCTGCGGAAGTACCTGGCCGAAGGGCGCTTCACGTCGGAAGACAGGGTGCTGCTCCTCTCGCTCGCTTCGGGCCTCGAGATCGGAGTCGTGATCTTCAAGGTCGACCAATTGGTGGCGCACTATGGGAACGATCATTGAGGCGACCGCCACCGCGGCCGGGCACCGCCGGCCGCACGCCCCGGGCGCGCTGAAGCTTGCCGACAGCGCCGCGCGCTCGTGCCTGGAGCGCGCCAACCGGGACGCCCACGAGCTCGACCTGCTGATCAACGCCGGCGTCTATCACGACAAGAACCTCGAGGAGCCCGCGTTCGCGGCGCTGATCCAGGAGGACATCGGCGCGAACCCGGACCGCCCGTCCGGCGCGGGTCACGGGACGTTCTCGTTCGACGTCTCCAACGGGGCGTGCGGGCTGTTGACGGGCATCCAGCTCGTGGACGGCATGCTCGCCTCGGGCACGATCGACCTCGGCATGGTGGTCGCGAGTGACATGGACCCGGAGCCGGGGGTCTCCGAGGCGTTCCCCTTCCCGAGCGTAGGGGGCGCGTTCCTGCTGAGTCGTGGCGATTCCGACGCCGGCTTCAGCGCGTTTCGCTTTGCGACGTTCCCGGAGTTCGCCGAGCTGTTCGAGAGCTACGTCGACTGGCACGAAGACGCCCGGCGCGGTCTCGCCCATCACGGCCGGAACGTCCTGAGCGTCGAGATCGCCGAGTCATATGCCGCTCGGGCGCTCGAATGCGCGGAGTCGACCGCTCGCGAGCTGGCGTCCGAGCAGGCCCTCGACCTCGGCGACGTGGATCTACTCGTGGCGACCGCGTCGGTTCCGGGCTTCGCCGACGGACTGGCGAAGCGACTCGGAGTGGCCGCCGAACGGGTCGCTTCGCTTCCGGACGGCCTCGCCCACGCCCACACGGCCGCCCCCGCGCTGGCCCTAGAGTCCATGAGCCTATCGGCAGCGCGTACCGCGCTGTTCGTATCCGCGGGCGCCGGAATCACCGTCGCAGCTGCGATCTATCGGGCGTGATCCACCCGACCGTCAGCGGCGGGCATGCTCGCGGCGACGCGGCCGCCCAACTCCAGGCGCTGCTCCCGGCCGTGGACCGCGACGCGCCTCGCGTCGCGCCGGCGCGCACGAACGAGCTACGACCGCTGGCCCGCCTGGTGGCCGAAGTCGCCGGGCGGGTCACGGGCACCGGCCCTCCACACATCTTCACGACGCTCGGCCAGCACCCGCGCCTGTTTCGCGCCTGGCTGCGCTACTCGACCCGCCTGATGCTGCTCGGCGAGCTACCGCGGGGCGATACCGAGCTGGCGATCCTGCGGGTGGCGTGGCGGTGTCGCTCGGCCTACCAATGGCAGCAGCACGTTCCCATCGCCCTCCGCGCGGGACTCACGCCGGGCGAGGTCGCCGGCGCGGCCGAGGAACGCCCGGCGATGAGCTTCACCGAGCGTCAGCGCGCGGTGCTGGCCGTGAGCGACGAGCTGGTTGCGCGGCGTTCGCTCGCCGACCCGACGTGGAGCTTGGTTCGCGCGGTCCTCAACGAACACGAGACGATCGAGTTGTGCCTGCTCGTCGGGCACTACCAGGGTCTGGCGTCCGTTATCGGCGGACTCGGAATCCAGGTCGAGCAGGCGCGACCCGCCGCGGGCGCGTAGTTCACACGCGGAGCGGCGCGAGCCACGATGCCCGCCAACGACCAGTTGAGTGCGCTGGACGCCACGTTCTTGGAGCTCGAGCAGGCTGACGACAGCGCCCTGATGCACATCGGCGGGGCGTTCGTGTTCGACACGCTCCCCGGCGGTGGGACGCCGACGATCGGCGAGGTGCGCGCGCAGCTCGAGCAGCGACTGGACCTCCTTCCGCGCTACCGGGACAGGCTCGCCACGCAGCGCACCGGCGGACTCGCCTGGCCCTCGTGGGAGCGCGATCAGCACTTCGACCTCGAAGCACAGGTTCGTCATGCCACGCTCCCGTCGCCCGGGGAGGAGCCGGAGCTCCTCGACTGGATCTCCGACTTCTACTCACACCGGCTGGACCGCAGCCGTCCGCTGTGGCAGATGGTGCTGCTCGACGGCCTCGCCGGCGGCCGCTGGGCGTTGGTGTGGAAGACCCATCACTGCATGGTGGACGGCGTCGGCTCGGTCGACGTCACCCATCTGCTGCTGGACTCAGAGCCCGCGCCGTACGAGCGTTCGGCGCCTCATCGGGCACCCGCGCCGGCCGGCGGCGGAACCGCGCAGGCCCGGCTGCCGCATCCACCCGAGCCCATTCGGCAGGCGGTCGGTTCCGGCCTCGCCGCCACTCGCGCCGGGGCGCACGCGGTGCTGCATCCACGCGAGGCGTTGGAGCGATCTCGCGCGGTGATCGAACTGCTCGTCCATGACGAGCTGAACGCCGCGCCGCACACGAGCCTCAACGTGCACATCGGCGCGACGCGAAGCATCGCGACCGTTCACGTCGAGCTGAACGAATTGCTCGCGATCAAGTCGGCGCTGGGGGGCAAACTCAACGACGTTGTGCTGTGCGCCGCCACCGGTGCGATGCGTGCGCTGCTGCTCGAGCGGGGCGAGGAGCCGCCGCGACAGGGCCTGCGGGCAATGGTTCCGGTGAGCATCCGCCGAGCGGACGACCACGCCGGACTCGGCAACAAGGTGTCCTCGCTGTTCGTCGACCTGCCGGTCGACGAGGCCGACGTGCTGCGCCGCTACGCGCGCGTGCGCGCCGCCGTGGAGAAGCAGAAGGCCGGCGGCCAGGCGCTCGGGAGCAGCGCCGTGACCGGTCTGGCCGAGCTCGCGCCGCCTGTGCTGCACGCGGTCGTCGCCCGCGCCCTGTTCGCGAGCCGGCTGTTCAACGTCACGATCACCAACGTCCCCGGCCCGCCGCAGCGACTGTACGGGTGCGGCGCGCCGATGCTCGACATCGTGCCGGTGGTGCCGCTCGCGTCCGAACACGCGCTCGGGATCGCGGTCGTCTCCTACGCCGGGGGACTGACGTTCGGGCTGTGCGCCGATCGCGCTGCAGTGCCGGACCTCGATGTGCTCAGGGACGGCATCGTCACCTCCGTGCGCGAGCTGTCGGCGCTCGCGCACGCGGCGGCGACCGCCGGCTAGCGCCGGCGCAGCCGGCCGCTGCGCCGGCTGCCGTCAACCTCCCCGTGCCGATCCGTACTTGCCGTGCCGGATGCGCGGGAGAAACCGGATGTCGGCGCCGAGCCCTTCGCAGATGATCGGGCGCGATGTCCGGAGGAGAGGCGACCGCAGTCAGCGGTTTGGACCTCGAGACGCTTGCGTTCACCCTCGAGTCGATTGGTGAATTCGCGCGCCATGAGCTGCCCGACTCGCTGTTGATCGAGCTCGACGAGCGCGACGAGTTCCCCGAGGCGCTCGTGCGCCGCATGTGCGGTGCCGATCTCGGCATCCAGCTGCTGTTCGTTCCCGAGGAGTTCGGTGGGATGGGCGGCGACGCCCTCGACGTGTACCGCGTCTGCGAGCGCCTGGCGACGATCGACCTCGGCCTCGCGACGTCCGTGCTCGCCACGATCCTCGGCAGCGACCCAATCGCCATCGGTGGCACTCCCGAGCAGAAGCGGCAATTCATGGGGAGAATCGCCGAGGAGGGCATCCTGATGGCCTACGGCGCCACCGAGCCCGACGCCGGCAGCGATCTCGCGGCGCTCAAGACGACCGCTGTGCCGGTGTCCGACAACGGCGGAGTCGTCGGCTACCGCCTGTCCGGCGCTAAGCAGTGGATCTCCAACGGAGGCGTGGCCGAGCTGAGCACCGTGCTGGCGCTCGCGCCCGGGGGCCCCAGCTGGTTCGTCGTCGAGCGCGGCAGCGAGGGCTTCACGCACGGCGAGCACGAAGACAAGCACGGCATCCGCCTGTCGAACACCGCGGCGCTGTTCCTCGACGACGTCTACGTCGACGCCGACCGACTCGTCGGCGAGGTCGAGGGCCAGGGCCTCGTCCAGGCCCAGCAGGTATTCGGCTATACGCGGCTGATGGTGGCCGCGTTCGGGATCGGCGCGGGCTGGGCGGCACTCGACCGGGCGATCCCGTACTCGCGCGAGCGCATCCAGGCCGGCGGCCCGCTGTCAGACAAGCAGGGCTACACGCACAAGCTGATCGTGCCCCACGCGGTCCGCCTCGAGGCCGGTCGCGCGGCCATCGAGGAGACCGCCGCGCGGATCGACGCGGGCGAGGGTGCACTCAACGTCGAGGGGGCGGTCGCCAAGTACCTCGCCACCGAGGCCGGCGATGCGGCGGCCGACGCGGCGATACAGGCGCTCGGCGGCTACGGCTACACGCACGAATACATCGTCGAGAAGGTCAAGCGCGACGTGCGAATCACCCGCATCTACGAGGGCACGTCGGAGATCATGGAGATGACGATCGCTCGGGGCCGCTGGCAAGAGCACCTCAAGACGCGCGGCGACTATTACCACGAGGCCGCACGCGCGCTCGAGGCGCTCGAGGTGACGCAGCCGGGGCTCGGCGCGGAGACCACCGCACTCGCGCACCATGCGCTCGCCGCGGTGCTCGAGGCGTGCCGAACGGCGCGCCTCACGCGCCATCAGCACATCCTGCTGCGACTCGGCGAGCTCGCGGCGCGCGTGGAGGGCGCCGGCGCGCTCGCCCGGCGCGCGGCGGCGGCCGCCCGCGGCGAGCTTCACCCGAAGGCCGACCGGCGCCTCGACCCGGGCGCGCTCGCCGCCGCGAGCCGGATCAACGCGCGCGAGGCTGCGCTGGCCGTGGCCACCGAGGGCATCCGCTGGATCGCCGGTGCCGAGGGCGGCGACCTCGGCGCGCTCGAGGAGAGCCTCGCGCTGGCCGCGATACGGCGCGCCCAGATGGGGCTCGTGGCCGACCTCGACGAGCTCGCCGACCGGATCTACGGCCGTGCCTGACCGGCGGATGCATCGGGGCAGCGCATGACCGACACGTCAGCCAACGCCGTTGCGATCGTCGGCGTCGGGGCGATCCTGCCCGACGCGCCCGACGCCAACGCCTTCTGGGGCAACGTGACCGATGGTCACTACGCGATCAGCGAGGTCGACCCCGCCCGCTGGGACCCGGCGCTGTACTGGGACTCGGACCCGAGCACGCCCGAACGCTCGTATTCGAAGATCGGCGGCTGGGTGCGCGAGTGGGACTGGGACCCGCTCGGCTGGAAGCTCCCGCTGCCGCCCCATGTCACCGAGGCGATGGACGACGGGCAGAAGTGGGCGATCGCATGCACGCGCATGGCGCTTGCCGACGCCGGCTGGCCCGCCCGCCCGCTCGATCTCGAGCGCACTGCGGTGATCCTCGGCAACGCGATGGGGGGCGAGCACCAATATCTGACCGCGCTGCGGCTCAGCTTCCCCGAGCTGGCGTGTGACCTCGAGCGCACGCCGAGCTTCGCGTCCCTGCCGGCGGCCCAGCGTGAGCAGATCGAACATGACCTGCATGCCAACCTCGACGCGCGCCTGCCCACGATCTCCGAGGACACGATGCCCGGCGAGCTGAGCAACTGCCTCGCCGGCCGGGTGGCGAACCTGTTCAACCTGCGGGGGCCCAACTTCGTCGTCGACGCCGCCTGCGCCTCGGCGATGGCCGCGATGGCCGCGGCCGTCGAAGGGCTCGTCGATCACGACTTCGACGTGGCGATCACCGGCGGCGTGGACCGCAACATGGGAATCGCGACGTACATCAAGTTCTGCGCGATCGGCGCGCTGTCGGGCACCGGCACGCGGCCGTACGCCGACGGGGCCGACGGATTCGTGATGGGCGAGGGCGCGGCGCTGTTCGTGCTCAAGCGGCTCTCCGACGCCGAGCGAGACGGCGACCGTATCTACGCGGTCGTGCGCGGCATCGGCGGCGCCAGCGACGGGCGGGGCAAGGGACTGACGGCCCCCAACCCGGTCGGGCAACGCCTCGCCGTGCGGCGCGCGTGGACCAACGCGGGCCTCGATCCGTCGACCTGCTCGCTCATCGAGGGCCACGGCACCTCGACGCGGGTCGGTGATCTCACCGAGGTCACCTCGCTCGGCGAGGCATTCAGCGACGCGCGACTCGAGCCCGGTTCGGTCGCGCTCGGCTCGGTCAAGTCGAACATCGGTCACCTGAAGGCCGCCGCCGGTGCGGCCGGCCTGCTCAAGACGGCGCTCGCACTGCATCACAAGCTGCTGCCGCCCAGTCTCGGGTGCGAGCGACCGAACCCGAGCATCGACTGGGACGCGACGCCGTTTCGGGTCAACACCGAGCTGGGCGACTGGGAGCGTGACAACGGCAACCCGCGCCTCGCCGGCGTGAGCGCCTTCGGCTTCGGTGGCACGAACTTCCATGTCGTGCTCGAGGAGCACGTGCCCGGTCGGCTGACGAGCAACGGGCACGGCTCGATTGCCGTGCCGGTCGACGTGAGTCGGCACGAGTCCGCGCGGTCGGCCGGGGTGGCTGGGCGCGCGCCCGCGGTGGTGGCTGACGCGGATGCGAAGGCGCCCCTGCGCGGCGCGCTCGTGCTCGGCGGCGCCGACTGCGACGACCTGGGCGTGCGGCTGCGCGCCGTGGCCGGCGCGGCGGGCCGCGGCGAGGCACCCCCTCGCCGGGCTCCCGACGAGGCGGACCTCCGCGCGGCCGAGCGGATCGCGATCGACTACGACGACGCGGCCGAGCTCGCCCAGAAGGCCGAACTGGCGCTGCGAGCGCTCGACGGAGATTCGCCCGCCGCGTGGAGCGCGCTCACGGCACGCGGGATCTTCCGTGGCGCCGGCGCGCCCGGGAAGGTCGCGTTCATGTACACCGGCCAGGGTTCGCAGTACGCGAACATGCTCGGCGAGTTGCGCCGCCGCGAGCCGGTCGTGGCCGGCGTGTTCGACGCCGCCGACCGGGTAATGGCGCCGCTGCTGGACGGGCGAAGGCTCTCGGAGCTCGTCTTCGTCGACCCCGACGACGCGGCGGCCGTCGCGCAGGCCGAGGCCGACCTGCGCCGTACCGAGATCACGCAGCCGGCGGTGCTGGCCGCGGACGTCGCGCTCACGCAGCTACTCGGCCAGTACGGGATCACCCCCGATTTCGTCGTCGGGCACAGCCTTGGCGAATACGGGGCACTCGTGGCTGCAGGCGTGCTCTCCTTCGCGGACGCACTCGCGGCGGTCAGCGCCCGCGGCGGCGAGATGGCCAGCCTGCGCACCGAGGACCCCGGGGCGATGGTCGCCGTCTCGGCGCCCCTGCCCGAGGTGGAGGCGCTGCTCGACGAGGTCGACGGCTATGCCGTCGTGGCCAACGTCAACTCGACCACCCAGGTGGTCGTCGGCGGCGCCACCGCCGCGGTGCAGGAGGCGGTGGCCAGGCTCGAGCAGCGGGGTCGCACCGTGACGCAGCTGCCGGTGAGTCACGCCTTCCACACGGAGATCGTCGCCGGCGTGGCCGAGCCGCTGCGGGCGACGCTGCGCCGGCTGAGCCTCTCCCCTCCGCAGATCCCGGTGGTGGCCAACGTCGACGGTGGCTTCTACCCGATGGGACCCGGGGTCGAGGACCAGGTCGTCGAGCTGCTCGGACGCCAGGTGGCCTCACCGGTGCAATTCGTCGCCGGGCTGCGCACCCTGCACCGGGCGGGCGCGCGCGTCTTCGTCGAGACCGGACCGAAGCGAGCCCTGTGGGGGTTCGCCGCAGACGTCCTCGGTGACGACGTCGTGAGCCTCTACACCAACCATCCCAAGCTGGGTGACCTTCGCTCGTTCAATCACGCGCTGTGCGGGCTATACGCGGCCGGACTCGGCGCCGGCCGGGCAGCGTCGCGACCGCGCGTCGAAGCTGCACTCGATGCCGCGGCGGCGGCCGGCACCCCCGACCGGCTCGCGACGTCTCCGGGGCCGCCCTCGGGCACCCCGGAACCGTTCACCGACGACGCCTATCGTGAGCTCGGCCGGATGTTCGCCGGAGTGCTCGAGCGCGGGCGGGCGCTGCTCGGCGAGGGCGGGGGCGCGACGAGTGAGCCGGTCGTCATCACCGGCGCCGCGCTCGGTCTGCCCGGTGTCGAGCAGACGTTCGACGACGCGAACGTCGCGCGGATCCTCCACGGTGAGCAGCTCATCGACGTGATCCCGTCGCACCTGCGCCACGAGATCCTCGAGCACCACATCACGCGGCTGGTCAAGGGCGAGGACGGCAGTGCCGCATTCGAGACGATCGACCGTGAGGGCGACGTGATCAAGCTGGCCGCGCGCGCCGGCGCGCTGCACCTGTCCGAGGAGTTCGGGGTTTCGAGCGACCGCGTGCTGGCGCTCGGCCGCGAGACGCAGCTGGCGATCGGGGCCGGCATCGACGCGTTGCGCGACGCGGGTATTCCGCTCGTGTTGCGCTACCGCACGACGACGACCGGCTCGCAGCTCCCCGACCGATGGGTGTTACCGGAGTCGCTGCGCGACGAGACGGGGATCGTGTTCGCCTCCGCGTTCCCCGGCGTGAATGACTTCGCCGGCGAGCTGAACCGCTTCTGGGCCGACCATGCCCGGCGTGAGCAGCTGCAGACGCTGCGCACGATCCAGGCGCGGCTGTCCGAGGACGAGGCCGCCAGTCGCGGGCTCGCCGAGGTACAGCGCCGCATCCACGAGCTCGAGCTCGAGCTCGCCGCTGCGCCATACGAGTTCGATCGCCGCTTCCTGTTCCGGGTCCTCTCGATGGGACACTCGCAGATGGCCGAGCTGATCTGCGCGCGCGGCCCGAACACCCAGGTCAACGCGGCCTGCGCGAGCACCACCCAGGCCGTGGCCCTGGCCGAGGACTGGATCCGGGCCGGGCGCGCCCGCCGAGTGATCGTGATCGCCGCCGACGACGTGACCTCCGAGGAGCTGCTGCCCTGGGTCGGATCGGGCTTCCTCGCCTCGGGTGCAGCCGCGACCGATGACGTGGTGGAGGAGGCGGCGCTACCGTTCGACCGTCGCCGGCACGGCATGCTGCTCGGGATGGGCGCGGCGGCACTCGTCGTGGAGAGCGCGGCGGCAGCCCGCGAGCGCGCGATCACGCCGATCTGCGAGGTGCTCGCAGCGAGCACAGCCAACAGCGCCTTCCACGGCACCCGGCTCGACGTCGAGCACATCGGTGCGGTGATGGAGGATCTCGTCAGACGGGCCGAGCGCAGCGGCGGGGTGCGACGCGAGACGATCGCGCCCGAGACGATGTTCGTCTCGCACGAGACCTTCACGCCCGCGCGCGGCGGCAGCGCCGCCGCCGAGATCCACGCGCTGCGGCAGGTGTTCGGCGACGGCGCCGACCGGATCGTGATCGCCAACACCAAGGGCCTGACGGGTCACCCGATGGGAGTCGGGATCGAGGACGTGGTGGCCGTCAAGGCGCTCGAGACGGGCATCGTGCCGGCGGTGCCGAACTTCCGCGACGTCGACCCGGAGCTCGGCGAGCTCAACCTCTCCCGCGGCGGCGCATACCCGGTGCGCTTCGCGCTGCGCCTGGCCGCCGGCTTCGGATCGCAGATCAGCATGATGCTGCTGCGCTGGACACCGGTCGCCGACGGGCGCCGGCGCAACCCCGAGGAGCTCGGGTTCGCCTACCGGATCGCCGACCGTGATGCGTGGACGGGTTGGATGCGCCGGATCAGCGGGCGTGACGACCCCGAGCTCGAGGTCGTCACGCGAACGCTGCGCGTCGCCGACGCTCCGGTGCCTTCGCCGCGGGGGCCGGCGTCGCCGAGCACGCCGACGGCGTCTGCGCCGCCGACTACCGCCGAGCCCGCCCACGATCCCCGGCAGGACGCACCGGTCGAGTCTGCCGCCGCGCCGGCTCCTGCGCCGCCTGCCCCGCCCGAGCCGGCGCCGAGGGCGCAACCGGCACCACCGCAGCGCGCGGCCGAGCCCGACACGGCGTCGACGTCCGAGGACGCGGTCACGCAACGAGTGCTCGAGCTCGTCGCCGCCGAGACCGGATACCCCACCGACCTGCTCGACCCCGACCTCGACCTCGAGGCCGACCTCGGCATCGACACCGTCAAGCAGGCCGAGGTGTTCGCCGCCATCCGCGAGCACTACGCCATCCAACGCGACGAATCGCTCAAGCTGCGCGACTACCCCACCCTGCGCAGCGTCGTGCGGTTCGTCACCGACCGCGCACCGCAACCCACCACCGCCGACGGCGCCGCCACGCAGCCAACAACACCCCAAACGCCGGCACCCGAACCGGCACCACCGGAGCGCGCGGCCGAGCCCGACACGGCGTCGACGTCCGAGGACGCGGTCACGCAACGAGTGCTCGAGCTCGTCGCCGCCGAGACCGGATACCCCACCGACCTGCTCGACCCCGACCTCGACCTCGAGGCCGACCTCGGCATCGACACCGTCAAGCAGGCCGAGGTGTTCGCCGCCATCCGCGAGCACTACGCCATCCAACGCGACGAATCGCTCAAGCTGCGCGACTACCCCACCCTGCGCAGCGTCGTGCGGTTCGTCACCGACCGCGCACCGCAACCCACCACCGCCGACGGCGCCGCCACGCAGCCAACAACACCCCAAACGCCGGCACCCGAAGCCGAGGGCGACGCCGGCTTCCCCCGCCGCGTTCCCGTGCCCGTGCTCCGCCCGCCGCTCGACTGCTGCGTGGAGACCGGCGTCCAGCTCTCGCCGGGCCAGCGGGTGTTGCTGATGTCCGATCGCGGCGGCGTCGGCGCGGCGCTCGCGCGCCGGCTCGAGCAGCGCGGCGTCACGGTGCTGACGATCGACGGCCGGCCGGAGGCGCACGAGCTCGAGGAGACCCTCGCCGGGTGGACGGCCGCGGGGCCGGTCGCCGGCGTGTACTGGCTGGCGGCGCTCGACGACGAGGGCCGGGTGGAGGAGCTCGAGCCAGCCGCCTGGTGCGAGGGCCTGCACGTGCGCGTCAAGCTGCTCGCCGCCGCCATGCGAGCGCTCGTCGGCGACGGCCGACCGCACCCGTTCCTCATCGCCGCCACCAGAATGGGTGGTCGCCATGGCTATGACGAGGGCGGCGCCGCCACGGTCATGGGCGGGGCGGTCAGCGGCTTCTGCAAGGCGCTGGCGCGTGAGCGCGAGGGAACGCTGGTCAAGGTCGTCGACTTCGAGCCCAGCCGCAAGACCGCCAGGCTGTCAGAGCTCGTCATCGAGGAGACGCTGCGCGACCCCGGCGCGGTCGAGATCGGGCACGCCGACGGCCTGCGCTGGACGGTCGGCCTGGTCGAGCGCGCCGCCCCGCCCGCGGCCTCCCCCGCGCCGCTGACCGGCGGCACGTTCGTCATCACCGGCGCGGCGGGCAGCATCGTCTCGGCGATCACCGCAGACCTCGCCGCGCACGCCGGTGGCGGAACGTTCCACCTGCTCGATCTCGCACCCGCACCCGACCCGACCGACCCGGACCTCGAGCGACTGGTCTCCGACCGCGATGGGCTGGCGCACGATCTCACCGAGCGGCTGAAGGCCGCCGGCGAACGCCCGACGCCCAAGCTCGTCGAGCGGGAGCTCGGCCGGATCGAACGTGCCCTCGCCGCGCACGTGGCGATCGCCGCCATCGAGCGGAGCGGCGCCCGCGCCTTCTGGCATCAGGTCGACCTGACCGACGCCGACCAGGTGGCTGCCGCACTCGAACCCATTCGCCAGAACGGCACCGTCGATGTGCTGCTGCACTGCGCCGGCCTGGAGATCAGCCACTACCTGCCCGAGAAGCCCCAGCGCGAGTACGACCTCGTGTTCGACGTCAAGGCCAACGGCTGGTTCAACGTGCTCCGTGCCCTGCGCGGCACGGAGATTCGCACCGCGGCCGTGTTCAGCTCGATCGCCGGGCGGTTTGGTAACGCCGGCCAGACCGACTACAGCGCCGCCAACGACCTGATGTGCAAGAGCGTCTCGCGGCTGCTCGCCGACGGCACCACGCGCGCGATCGCCGTCGACTGGACCGCGTGGGCGCAGATCGGCATGGCCAGCCGGGGATCGATCCCGAAGATGATGGCGCTGGCGGGGATCGACATGCTGCCGCCGGCCATCGGCATCACGGCACTGCGCCGCGAGCTCGAGGCCGGCCACGGCGGCGGCGAGGTGCTGATCGCCGGCGCCCTCGGGGCGCTGACCGTCGAGCGCCACCCGACGGGCGGGCTTGACCCAGCCGCGGCGACCCGCCGGCTCGGAGATCCGCACGGCCCGATGACGGGCCGGATCGAGGCCATGACCGTCGGCGGCGGGCTGCGGGTCTCGACCGAGCTCGACCCGGCCCGACAGCGCTTCCTCGACCACCACCGGATCGACGGGACGCCGGTGCTCCCCGGAGTGATGGGACTCGAGGCCTTCGCCGAGATCGCGCACGCTCTGCTGCCTGACTGGACTGTGGTCGCGATCGAGGAGGTCGAACTGCGGGCGCCGTTCAAGTTCTACCGCGACGAGCCGCGGACACTCGAGCTGGGCGCGCTGCTGCGCCATGGCGGCGAGGGCACGCTGCTCGCCGACTGCTCCCTGGTCGGCCGGCGCGCGCTCGCGGGGCAGGCCGAGCTCCAGACACTGCACTTCACCGGCCGTGTCCGGCTGACGCGCGAAGCGCCCTCGCAGCCCGGTGCAGACGCCCTGCCGGCCGACCGGGCCGGCGTTGGCCACGACGACGTCTACCGGGTGTACTTCCATGGCCCGGCCTATCAGGTGCTCGACCACGCCTACCGCGACGACGGGCTGCTCGTGGGGCGCCTCGCCGATGACCTTCCGCCCGACCACGACCCCGCGCAGCAGCCGACCGAGGTTGACCCACGTCTGATCGAGCTGTGCTTCCAGACCGCGGGCGTTTGGCAGCTGGGCACCGACGGTTGCCTGGCGCTTCCCACGCACATCGACCGCGTGCTGTGCTACTCCGGAGAGCGTTCCGGAGCGACATTCGCGCTCGTGCGTCCCCGCGGCGAGCCCGGGGACGCCGCCGAAAAGATCGATGCCGACGTGGTCGATGAGCGCGGGCGCGTCCTGCTGCGGATCGAGGGCTACAGCACAACGGCGCTGCCGAGCGCCGTCGAGCCGGCCGCGTTGGAGCCGCTACGACTCGCTCTGGCCGGGCCGCGGGCGGACTGATGTCTCTCGCCCGCCCATTCGAGCGGCTGGCGATCGTCAACCGCGGCGAGGCGGCGATGCGGCTGATTCACGCCGTTCGCGAGCTCAACTCCGCCCGCGCCCGCCCGATCCGGACGATCGCGCTGTACACCGACGAGGAGCGCGGGGCGATGTTCGCGCGCGAGGCCGACGAGGCCTATCGCCTCGGACCGGCGATGACCGTCGATGAGGCCGGCAACCACCGCAGCGGCTACCTCGACCTCGAAGCGCTCGAGCGCGCTCTCGTGGCCACGCGGGCCGACGCGGCATGGGTCGGATGGGGATTCGTGGCCGAGGACCCCGCGTTCGCCGAGCTGTGCGAGCGGCTCGACGTCGTCTTCGTTGGTCCCGACGCCGCGGTGATGCGCCGGCTCGGCGACAAGATCGAGGCCAAGCGGCTCGCCGAGGACGCCGGCGTGCGGGTCGCGCCCTGGAGCGGCGGGCGCGTCGAACAGATCAAAGATGCGCTCGAGCATGCCGCCAGGATCGGCTTTCCGCTGATGATCAAGGCGGCGGCGGGCGGCGGGGGGCGCGGAATCCGCAGAGTGGAATCGATCGACTCCCTGACCTCGGCGTTCGCGGACGCCCGCGCGGAGGCGCTGGCGACCTTCGGCCACGCCACGGTGCTGCTCGAGCGGCTCATCAGCCCGGCGCGCCACGTCGAGGTGCAGGTGATCGCCGACGGTCACGGGACCGTGTGGGCGCTCGGCGTGCGCGACTGCTCGGTCCAGCGTCGAAACCAGAA
The DNA here is from genome assembly GCA_963819075.1 of uncultured Solirubrobacterales bacterium. GTDB lineage: Bacteria > Actinomycetota > Thermoleophilia > Solirubrobacterales > Solirubrobacteraceae > CAVQBJ01. The sequence continues at coordinate 1,278,944 of CAWFUP010000002.1, read as the reverse complement.
GGTGATCGAGGAGTCTGCGAGCGCCGCTCTCTCCCCGGAGCAGAACGGCGAGCTCCGCGAGGCCGCGGTGCGGCTCGCCCTCCGGGCCGGCTACTGCGGCGCCTGTACGGTCGAGTTCCTGTACGAGCCGCTCACCGGCGAGACGTCGTTCATGGAGGTCAACACCCGCTTGCAGGTCGAGCATCCCGTGACCGAGGCCACCACGGGCGTCGACCTCGTCAAGCTCCAGCTGCATGTCGCCGCCGGCGGGCGCCTGACCGGTCAGCCACCCGCATCGCGCGGTCACGCCGTCGAAGCACGTCTCAACGCCGAGGATCCCGCCCTCGACTTCGCGCCGGCCCCGGGGCGCGTGGAGCTGCTCCGCCTGCCGACCGGCCCCGGTCTGCGAATCGACACCGGCGTCGGCGAGGGCGACGTGATCCCGGCCGAGTTCGACTCGATGATCGCCAAGATCATCGCCTGGGGCAACGACCGCAGCGAGGCGCTCGGGCGGCTGCGCTGCGCACTGTCCGAAACGACGGTGGTGATCGACGGCGGCACGAGCAACCAGGCGTTCCTGCTCGAGCTGCTGGGACGAGCCGACCTCCAGGCCGGAGACGTCGACACCACATGGCTCGACGGCCTTCAGCTACGCGGCGAGGCGATGCCGGCACGCCACAGCGAGGTCGCGCTGCTGGCCGCCGCCATCGAGCTCGCCGACAAGGCCACGGCGGACGACCGCGCCCGGTTCTTCGCCTTCGCCCGCCGCGGCCGCCCGCAGGTCGATCCCGAGCGCACGCATGCGACCGAGCTGCGCCACCACGGCAGCCGCCACCGCATCGCCGTCAACCAGATCGGGCCGTGCTCCTATCGGCTCGAGGTCCGCGGCACCCGCCTCGACGTCGACGTGCAGCGCCTCGGCCGCTACGAGCGCCGCATTCAGATCGGTGATCGCGCCCACCGCATCGTGATCTCCGAGCAGGGCGCCGAGCTGCTCGTGGACGTGGACGGCGTCTCGCACCGAGTCGCCCGCGACGACGGCGGGATCGTACGCGCCCGCGCCCCGGCGGTCGTGGTCGCCATTCCGGTCGCGGCCGGCGACGTGGTCTGTGCCGGCGACGTCGTGGCCGTCGTCGAGAGCATGAAGATGGAGTCCTCGTACGTCGCCCCGTTCGGCGGACGGGTGCGCGAGGTCCTCGCCGCGCCTAACGTACACGTCGGCGCCCAGGCTCCGATCATGCGGATCGAACCACTCGACGGCACCGAGTCCGAGATCTCGGGCCCACCCCTCGACTTCGCGCGCCTGCAGCCGCCGGCCCAACCTCCGACGCCGGAGCGCTTTCGCGAGAATCTCGCACGACTCGAGCAGCTGACGCTTGGCTACAACGTCGAGCCCGACGAGGTCACATGGATCGTCACCGGCCTGCACGACGAGCGCTCGGACGTGCTCGCGCGTGACCCGGTACTCCTGGCCGGCGAGCACAGGCTGCTCGGGATGTATGCCGACCTGCGTGCGCTCACGCACCCCGAGCGCGAGCTGGCCGAGCCGGGGGAGGACCTGCTGCGCAGCCCTCAGGAACACCTGCACGAGTACCTGCGCTCGCTCGACGCCCGCGCGGAGGGCCTGCCCGAGCACTTCATCGCGCGGCTCGAGCGTGCCCTTGCGCACTACGGAGTCACCGGACTCGAACGCACGCCCGCACTCGAGAACGCGTGCTACCGGCTGTTCCTCTCCCAGCGGCGCGATTCGGCGGCCCGTGCTGCCATGCTCGCGATCCTCGACTGGCGGATGGCGCACGCCGAGGAGCTGGTGGGCCATCTCGGCGAGGACTTCCGAGAGAGCCTGACGCGCCTCGTGGCCGCCACCGAGGGGCGCGACCTCGCGCTCGCCGAGCTCGCACGCGAGACGCGCTTTCGCTACTTCGACGAGCCGCTGATCACCGCAGCACGCGAGCGGGCGTACGCCGCGATGGAGGAACATCTACAGGCGCTCGGCGAGCCGAGCGGCGCCGCCGACCGCGAGCGGCGCCTGGCCGCGCTCGTCGCGTGCCCTCGTCCGCTCGCAGCGCTGCTCAGCCGACGGTTGTCGACCGCCCCGCCGAGGCTGCGCTGGCCACTGCTCGAAGCGATGACGCGTCGCTACTACCGCTCCCGCGAGCTTCGCGGGTTCGAGGAGATCGAGCTCGGCGGCCGGCGCATCCTGACCGCGTCCTACGAGCACGCCGGGCGCACACACCACCTGCTGACGGTGTTCGTCAAGCGCTCGGAGCTCGCGACGGCCGCGCGCGCATGCGCTGCGCACGCCGCCACGCTTCCGGCCGGCCAGCCGGTGATGGTGGATCTCTACTGCGAGCATGCCGGTGTCTCCTCGTCGGCGGAGCTTGCGGCCGCGCTGCGCCACGAGCTCGAAGGCGTGACCTTCCCCGCAGAGACAGAGCGGATTGTCGTCGCCCTCGCGGCAGCGACACGTGGCCGGGGGATGTCGGCCGTCGAGCTGTTCACATACCGCCCCGGGACGGACGGCCTGATCGAGGACGAGCCCCTGCGCGGGCTGCACCCGATGATGGGCGAGCGCCTGTCGCTGTGGCGGCTGCAGAAGTTCACCCTCGAGCGCGTTCCCTCCGGCGAGGACGTCTACCTGTTCCACGGCGTCGCTCGGGAGAACCCCAACGATGAGCGGCTGTTCGCCCTGGCCGAGGTGCGCGACCTGACCCCGGTCCGTGACGAGGACGGGCGCGTCGTCGCCTTGCCGGAGCTCGAGCAGATGCTGGTCGAGGGCCTCGAGGGGATCCGCGCCTTCCAGAGCCGCCGGCCACCGAGCCGCCGCCTGCACTGGAACCGCCTGCTGCTGTACGTGTGGCCCGAGATCGACCTCTCGCCCGAGGAGATGAACGGGCTGATCTCGCGCCTGGCTCCGGCGACCGGCGGCCTGGGGATCGAGCTGCTGCTCGTCAGCGGTCGCGTGCGCGAGGCCGACGGACGAGTGCGCCCACGGGTGCTCCGGATGTTCGCGACCGACGGCGGCATGCCGATGCTCGAGGTCGACGATCAGCCGACCCGTCCGATCGAGCCGCTCGATGAAGGCGCGCGGCGAGTCATCTCGGCTCGGCGGCGCGGCACGATACATCCGGTGGAAATCGTCAGGCTGCTGACCGCGGGGCACGCCGGCGAGTTCCAGGAGCACGACCTCGACGAGCACGGCTGCCTCGTGGCGGTCGAGCGGCCGTCGGCGACTAACACGGCCGGCGTCGTGGCCGGGGTCGTGCGCAATCGCACGCCGCGCTACCCCGAGGGCATGACCCGCGTCGCGCTGCTCGGCGACCCGACGCGCGCGCTCGGCTCCCTGGCCGAGCCGGAGTGCCGGAGGATCATCGCGGCGCTTGACAAGGCCGAGCGCGAGCAGCTCCCGCTCGACTGGTTCGCCCTGTCGGCCGGCGCGAAGATCGCGATGGACTCGGGCACCGAGAGCATGGACTGGATCGCCGCCGTGCTGCGACGGATCGTCGAATTCACACAGGCCGGAGGCGAGATCAACGTCGTCGTCACCGGCATCAACGTCGGTGCGCAGCCGTACTGGAACGCCGAGGCGACGATGCTGATGCATACGCGCGGCATTCTCGTGATGACGCCGGCGAGCGCGATGGTGCTGACCGGCAAGCAGGCGCTCGACTATTCGGGGGCCGTCTCGGCCGAGGACAACTTCGGGATCGGCGGGTACGAGCGCATCATGGGTCCCAACGGTCAGGGGCAGTACTGGGCGCACGACCTCGCGGCCGCCTGCCGGATCCTGCTCGCGCACCACGAGCACGCCTACGTCGCCCCCGGCGAGCGCTTCCCTCGGCGCGCGACAACGGCCGACCCACGTGACCGCGACGTCAGCGACGCGCCGCACCTCGCTCCCGGCTCACCGCTGACGACCGTCGGCGACGTGCTCTCAGCGCAGGCCAACCCCGGCCACAAGCAGCCATTTGACATCCGCAGCGTGTTGCGCGCGGCAGTCGACTCCGACCACGCGCCGCTCGAGCGCTGGGCGGACATGCACGACGCCGAGGCAGCGGTCGTGTGGGATGCTCACCTCGGCGGCTGGCCGGTGACGCTGGTCGGGATCGAGTCGCATCCGCTGCAGCGGCACGGGTTCATCCCCGCCGACGGCCCCGAGCAGTGGTCCTCCGGCACGCTCTTCCCGCGCTCGTCAAAGAAGGTCGCGCGCGCGATCAACGCCGCCGGCGGGCGACGTCCGGTGGTCGTGCTCGCCAACCTGGCCGGCTTCGACGCGTCGCCGGAGTCGATGCGCGAATGGCAGCTCGAATACGGCGCCGAGATAGGACGGGCGGTCGTGAACTTCGACGGACCGATCGTGTTCTGCGTCATCTCGCGCTACCACGGTGGCGCGTTCGTGGTGTTCTCCCAACGGCTCAACGAGCAGCTCGAGACGGTGGCGCTCGAGGGGACCTACGCCTCGGTGATCGGCGGCGCCCCCGCCGCCGGCGTGGTGTTCGCGAGAGAGGTCGAGGCGGCTGCGCGCCGCGACCCGAGCATCACCGAGCTGGACGCCCGCATCGAGACCGCCGAGGGCGTGGCGCGGCAAGAGCTGCGCGCGCAGCGCACCGCGCTGTTCGCGCAGGTCGTGACGGAGAAGCGCGGCGCGTTGGCGGCCGAGTTCGAAGCGACCCACAGCGTGGAGCGGGCGGTGCGCATGGGCTCTGTGCGGCGGACGATCGCCCCCGCCACGCTGCGGCCATATCTGATCGACGCCGTCGAGCGCGGGATCGAATCGGCAATCGAGCGGGGCACCGCGACCAGCCGGGCAGGAGCCCCCACGCGACGGGCTCGACGCGGGCGCAGACGTTCAGCGCAAGCGCGATGACCGGATGGCTGACCCGCTCGCTCGTTGAGGTGCCGGCCGGCGACGCGTGGCTCGGACCGGGCGAGCGCGCAGTCCTCGCGGGTCTGACGATCGAGAAGCGCCGCTCCGACTGGCGCCTCGGACGCTACACGGCGAAGGCCGCCGTGGGGACGTTCCTCGGCGTCGATCCCGGACGCGTCGAGATCGTGGCCGCGCCGAACGGGGCGCCGGTCGCGCGGCTCGACGGCGCACGCGCCGAACTCGAGCTGTCGCTCAGCCACCGTGCTGGGCGCGCACTGGCCGTGCTCGCCCCCCCCGGGGCGCGTGTCGGCTGCGACCTCGAGCTCGTCCAGACGCGTAGCACGGCGTTCGTCGAGCAGTGGCTGGCACCGGCCGAGCAGGCGCTGTTGCGGCGCACGCGAAGCGGCGACCGGGCATGGCTGGCGAATCTGATCTGGAGCGCGAAGGAGGCCGCGGCCAAGGCGCGCGGCGAAGGGCTGCGCCTGGACATCCGCCATGCGCAGGTCACGCTCGGCACGACCGCCGGCAGTGCGGAAGGCTGGCGGCCGCTGCACGTCGATTGGAGAGACGGCGTACTCGACGACGACGGCTGGTTCCGGCGAGAGTCGACCTGGGTGATGGCCGTGATCGGCGACGACCCGGACAGACCTCCGCGGGCCCTCCGATCCGGTCGGCGCTGCACGCTTGCGGCGAACGCTACGTGATCACCGTGTCGCGGCCGGGCCGGCGCGCCGTGCGGCGCGCCGGCCCGAGGCGAATCACGGTGTGATCGGAGTGACCCCGAGGACGACCGGGGCGAGCGAGTTGCCCGGCGGTATGGTCGAACAGTCCTGCGGCGCCGGCTTGCCGGCGAAGCGGTCGTTCAGCCACGGCAGCGCCTGAACGAGCCACACGAGCGCGCCCGCAAGGTGGTCGACCCCGTCGTACTCGTTGTACTGGACGGGCACCCCGCGCTGGCAGTACTCCGAGGCCAGCGAGCGCACGTCGCCGGTCACCATCACGCCGTCGCCGATGCCGATCCCCGGCTGGTTACCGACCGTGCCGTCCTCGCTCGTGCCGCCACCCTGGCCGATGAACAGCGGCACCGTCGGCGTGCCGTTGGTACCCATGATGAGCTGATTGACGATCTGCACATAGATCGGAATGCTCTCCGGCGGCTGGTCCTGCGGAAGCAGGAGCTGCTGCATCGTGAGGCCCGGATACTGAAACAGGATGTTCAGGATCGAGGCGGACTTCAGCTTGTTGTAGAGCTGCACACCGTAGGGCGTCAGGTACTGGGTGAGATTGACGTGGAACGAACGCGCGACGCCGATGACGGACAACGGCAGGATGCCCGCCCACACGCTGCTCCCGTTGACGTAGTACAGGTTGTGGTCCGGGTCGACGAGCACGCCGCCCATCGCCGATCCGACGAGCAGACGGTTGATGTCCGGCGCATACGTGGGAGCCATCTCGGCGGCCCACTGCGCACCGATCGCGCCGCCGGAGTAGCCGATGATGCCGATCTTCGTCGTGTTCTGCAGACCCGTCAGCCCCGACGCGCGCGCCGCCCGCAGCGAGTCCAACGTGTTCATCCCGTACTCGGGCCCGTCGGCGAAGTCCGCGTTCTCGCCCTCGGTGTCCGCGATCACGACGACGTCGCCGGCCAGCAGCTCCGGCGCCACGAGCAGCGTCTCCAGCGCCGGCGCCAGGCCGCCCAGCGATAGCCCGCCGGCAATCTCATACGACGGCTCGTCGTTGGGATTGAGCGAGTCATAGAGCGATTCATACGCGACGACGTTGGGAGCGCGCGAGCGCCACAGCGGTTCGAGGACGGACGTCACGTTCACGGTCGGCTGACCAAGCTGCCCCGTCGACCTGTACAGCAGCTGGATCGTCTGGATCGGCAACGGAATGCCCACGACGTGGTACCACACCACGCGCGAGTTGATGACCGTGCCGGGCGGAATGCTCGACAGCGGCACGGGCCCGTTGTAGCTGTAGAACGGGTCCTGCGCCGGCGTGGGGATCGCTAGCGCTCCGGGCGGGGCCAGCAGCCCCCATGAGAGCAGGAACAGGCCAACCAACAGACCCGCGCCGCGCCTCACCCCCCGAGGACTGGCGACCAACGCGCCGCCACGACCCTGCTCATGCAACGAGTGGCGCCGCCGACTCCACGGTCGACGGGACGACACCACAGCAAACATAGAACCTCCCTCTCGCCGTCGTCGACGGCCCTCATTTCATCACCCTGCGCCGGAGCCGATCCGGCCCGGGCTCCGCCCGGGCCAAGCACCAGTGCCTGCAATATCACCCGTGAACCCGCCGACAAGTACGCACGAGTACGCAAAACGTACCATCGGTCCAGCCTGCGTGGGGAACTCGACCCGGCCGAACCGCTGGGCGACGCTGACGCCGTGTGCCCTCGAGATCGTGTCGGGCCCCGCGGACGCGCCCGCCCGGCGGTCGCTCAGTGGTAGTGCAAGCGGACCGTGAGGGCCTGCGTGTGAGACACCGGCCGGCCGCCGTACGCGGACTGGAAGGTGACGGCCACACCGACGCGGATCCCCGCGTAGTGACGTCGGGCGCCGCGCAGGGCGTCACGCGCCGCGGGCCCTGGGGAGACCACGAACATCGCCCCCCCGCCGGCCGAGACGGTGATGCGTCCGCTCCCGTACGGAACCCACCTGGGGCTGCTGCTGTACGCCGCTCGCCATGTGAGCGTGCCCGGATCGGCTACCCGCTCGACGACGGTGATCGCGCCAGTCGTCGTGTTCACGTACGGCGCATGCGGCGCGGAGAACTCGCTGCTCGGCTTGGGCCGTAGCGCCGGCCGCCTCGGAGGGCTGGGACTCCCCGCGGTCGTCGTGCTCGTGCTCGTCGCCGCGGGCGCGACGGTGACCGCAGCGCTGACGGCGGTGCCCGTGGCGGCGCCGAGGTTGCTCGCGGTGACCTTGCACGTCAGCGCCTGGGCGAGGTCGGCGCTGGTCGTGGTGTAGACGGCGCTCGTGGCCCCGCCGATCGGTACTCCGCCGCGCAGCCACTGATAGGCGTCGGTCTGCGGCGTGCTCCCGACCCAGGTGCCGGGCCCACACGTGAGCGCCTGTCCGACGATGGCCGTGCCGCTGATCTGCGGTGCCGCGGTGTTCGCCGGCGCGACGCTGAACGACGCGATCCCGCCGGTGAAGTTGCCCGCGTCGTAGACCGTCCCGTCCGCTGCGGCCAGGAGCGCGTTGGCGGCGAAGTCGGACTCCGGGTTCCATGCCGTCACCGTGCCCGTGGTCGCGTCCACGCCGGCGACGCCGTTGCGCGTGGTGCCGCCGCCGAGGCTCGAGAAGGTGCCACCGAGGTAGACCGTGTCGCCGCTGAGGGCGAGGCCATCGACGTCGCCGCCGCTCGTGGTGGCGACGTCGGGGTCCCAGCCGCTGTCATAGCCAAGCGTGGCGTCGACCGCGCCCGCGTAGTTGCGGGTCACCGGGCCCGTCCCGCTTGCGTTCTCGATGCTCGTGAAACCGCCGCCGAGATACACCGTGCCGCCGCTGGCGACGATCGCGTCCACGTTGGCGCTGGCGTTCGGGTTCCACGCGGTGACGTTGCCGTTCGTCGCATCGACGGCGGCGGCATGGTTGCGTGCGGTGCCGCCGTTGGCCGTGGTGAAGGCGCCGCCGAGGTAGACCACGTTGCCACTCACCGCAACCGCGAGCACGCTGTCGTTCAGGTTCGGGTTCCAGCCGGTGTCGTCGCCGCTGACCGGGTCCACGGCGGCGGCGTCATTGCGCGTGACGATGCCGGCCCCGGTCGAGTTCTCAACGCTCGTGAAGTCGCCGCCCATGTACACGGCGCCGCGGCTCACGGTCAGCGCGCTGACCTGGCCGTTGAGGTTCGGGTTCCAGGCGGTCACCAAGCCGCTGTTCGCGTCGACCGCCGCGGCGTAGTCGCGCGTGGCCGAGCCGTTGACCGCGTCAGAGCCCGTGAACGCCCCGCCGAGGTAGACCGTGTTACCGCTCACGGCCAGCGCGTTCACCTGGCCGGCGACGTCAGGGTTCCACGCGGAGACCGCACCTGTGTTGGCGTCGATTGCCGCCGCGTTCTTCCGGTACTGGACGTCGGCGGAGCTGAACGTGCCGCCGGCGACGATCGAGCCGCCGATGGCCGTCAGCGTGTCGACCTCGTTGTCCAGGTCAGGGTTCCACGACCTGGCGAGCCCGTTCGTCGCGTCGACGGCGGCCGCGTAGTTGCGCGTGAGCGACCCGTTGATCGCGTCGGCGCCGTTGAAGTCGCCGCCGAGGTAGACGGTGGAACCGTCGAGCGTGACGCTCTTGACGCTGGCGCTGACGTCGGGATTCCAGCCGGTGTCGTGGCCGTCGGCCATGTCGACCGCGGCCGCGTTGTTGCGGGTGACCGAGCCGCTGCCGCTCGCGTTCTCGACGCTCGTGAACGAGCCGCCGATGTACACGACGCCGGTGCCGACAGCGAGCGAGAGGACGTTGCCGCCGGCGACGTTCGGGTTCCAGCCGGTGTCGGCGCCGGAAGTGGCGTCGACCGCGGCCAGGTAGTCGCGTGGGGTTCCCCCGTTGACCGTCGTGAAGCCACCGCCGAGGTACACCGTGCCGCCGCTCACGGCCAGCGTCTGCACCGGGCTGTTGACGTTCGGGTTCCACGCGGCGAGGTCGCCGTTCGTCGCGTCAACGGCGGCGGCGTAGCGGCGAGTCGTTCCGCCGTTGGCGGTGGTGAAGCCGCCGCCGAGGTACACGGTGCTGCCGCTCACGGCGAGGCTCAGTACCTGACCGTTGAGGTCCGGATCCCAATTGGTAGCTATGCCGGTCGTGGCGTCGACGGCCGCCGCGTCGTGGCGCGTGTCCGACCCGTCGATCGCGGTGGGGCCCGAGAAGTACCCGCCCAGATAGACGGTGTTGCCGCTCACGGCGATGGCGGTCACGGTGCTGTTCGGATTCGGCTCCCAGCTCGTGTCCACGGTGCCGTTGGCCAGGACGTGGGCGACGTTCTCCACGGAGGCGCCGCCGATCGAGTTGAACGTGCCGCCGACGTACTCGCCACCGGCGCCATCGCTGGCCACGGCCGAGATCGAGCCGCCGACGTTTACCTTCGGGAAGGTCGCGCTGTACGTGCCCGTGGTCGGATCGAGGCTGACGAGCGGTCCCAGTCGCGGGCCGATCGTGCTGAAGCTCCCGCCGATGTAGAGCGTGTTGCCCGAGCGCGCGAGCGCGTCGACCGAGGGGTTGCCCGAGCCGTTGGTGACGTACGTCGCCGCGTCGGGCGACGAGGCGGGGACCGACGAGCGTCCGTCGCCGCCGAGCGCGGCCGCGGCCAGCAGACCGGATCCGATGAGCAGGCCGACCACGGCGAGCAGGCCGCCACGGCGCAAGACCGCGTCGAGCGTACGAGCGCGGCGAGCAAGGCCGACGAGCGGCGGTTGACGGCTGGGGTCCGGCGTGGGCATCAACGGGGTCGTTGGGGTGCGTGACGTCAGGGACAGACGCACGCGCAAGGGGATTCCCCGTGTATCGGTCCGATCGACCCGTGCTTTAACCGTGCCTCGCCGGCCGTGCGAGATCCGTCGAGGCACCTCCCGAAGCGCCGGGACTTCGCAGCCGGTCCGACTCAGGCGTGCGGTGCGCGCACGGCCCGGAGCCCGCGGCTCGCGCTCAGCGCCGCCGCCCCGCTCAACGCGAGCATGACGAACAGCTGGCCGGCGATGCTCGTGGTCGTGCTGCTCAGCCCGTGCGGGCCGTTGGCGGAGGCCGCCAGACCGGGCGTGTCGACGAGCAGCGCGGCGAGATACGCGGCCGTGGCCGCGGTGGCCACCACCATCGCGGCGGCGACGACGGCGAGCGCCACCGCGGCGATCGGCAGCTCGCGACCGAGCGGGCCGATCCGGCGCATGAGCGCACGCGGCGCGGCCCAGCACGCGAACGCCGCGGCGACCGCCGCGAGCGCACAGATGACCAGCAGCGACCATCCGATCGCGCGGGGATGCCCTCGGTGCCCGTTCACCCACACGGCGAGCAGCGCGAGCGACACGACGAACACGCCGATGGCCAGCGGCGGGGTCGCGACGAGCAGGCGGACGTCGCGGCGGTCGGCTCCGCGCGCCACGACGACCGCTCGGCGCGCGAGCGGCACGGCAGCCACGACCAGCGCAGCGACGGCGACGATCGCGGCGACCACGATCAACTGGTGCGCGCGCCCGAGCGCGAGGTGGGCATCGCCGGCGATGCGGAACGGCGGGTCCTCGGTCGTCTTGGCGAAGCCCGCGACGGTAAAGCAGAAGCAGATGAAGCATCCGAGCACACCGCTGACCGCGAGTCGCGCGCGGTCGCCGTCCGCCGCGCCGCCGAGCGGAGGCAGGTGCGCCACGACGGCGCCCCGGAGGACGTCGACGGTGACGCGCGGGCCGCAGCCGGTCTGCTCGAGCATCGCCACGAGCTCATCGCCATAGCGCTCGCGCCAGGCCTCGGGATACAGCGCCACGAGCAGCCGGATCACGCCGGCGCTCCCGCGACGCTCAGCCGCCGAAGCCCGACGGTTGTGACGTGCTCGAGGGCGGTCAGCTGCTCACGCAGCGCGTCCGCGCCGGCCGCGGTGAGCCGGTACGGACGGCGTCGATCATCGCTCGAGAGCGGCTCGACCAGCCCACGTTGCTCCAGTCGCGCGAGCGCGCCGTAGACCGTACCCGGCCCGAGCTTGACCCCCGCGACCTCGAGCACGTCGAGCGTGATCGCGTACCCGTGCTTCGGGCCGCCGGCAAGGCTCGTCATGAGCAGCATCTGCGGATCGCTATTACGCATCGCGATGCATCGTAGCGCGATATATACAAGGGCGCAAACGAGCGCACCCTACGCGTGATCGCGCTCGGCCCGCAGCAGCGACTCGATCCCGTCGAGGCGATCCTCCCAGAAGCGCTCGTAGAAGCGCAGCCACTCCGACGCGGAGGCGAGCGGCGAAGCCTCCAGGCGGCACACGTGACGGCGCCCGTCGACGGTGCGCCGGACCAGCCCGGCGCGTTCGAGCACCTGCACATGCTTCGACGCCGCCGCGAGCGACATCGTCAACGGCTCGGCGAGCTCGCCAACGGTCAGCTCGCCCTCGGCCAGACGGCAGACCATGTCGCGGCGCGCGGTGTGGGCCAGCGCGTGAAACACGGCATCCATCTCCGCCAGTTGCTCAACCATACGGTTGAGTATACGGTCGGCGGTTCCCGTGCCGGCCGTACCTATGCTCTGCACGTGCCGTGGTCGCGGAAGCCCGCCCGCCTCGCCCTCGTCGGGCCCGTGTCGCTCCTTGTCGGATTCATCCTCGCCGCCTGCGGCACCTCGGCGAGCCCGCCGGCGGCAGTGTCGCTCACGTTTCGCTACGACGGACTGTCGACGCCCGCGGCGACTCCGACCCGCCCGACCGCCGCCAGCTCGACCGTCTCGACCACCACGACGACGACGGCCGCGACGACAACGAGGAGCACTACCGTCCCCGAGCCGCGCATCGTCTGGGATCCGATCCCCTTCGGACCGACCCGCAAGGCCGAGATGGTGCTTTACGTGGCCCGCCACTACGGCAGCTTCATGCGCCCGACCTACCGGCTCATCGATCCGCACGTGATCGTCATCCACTACACCGAGACGCCCAGCTTCCAGGCGACCTACAACACGTTCGCCCCGGATGTTCCCGACTCGGAGCTGCACGAGCTGCCCAACACGTGCGCGCACTTCGTCATCGACGCCGCGGGCGTCATCCACCAGCTCGTGCCCCTGTCGATCATGTGCCGGCACACCGTCGGGCTGAACTGGACGGCGATCGGCATCGAGCACGTCGGCTACAGCGATGCGCAGGTGCTCGACGACCCGCGACAGATGGCGGCCAGCCTGAAGCTCGTGCGCTGGCTGCGCTGCCGCTACGAGATCCCGATCCGCGACGTCATCGGCCACAATGAGTCGCTGTCGAGCCCGTACCACCGCGAGGACGTGCCGTCGCTGCGCACCCAGACGCACCAAGATTTCAACCACGCAGACATGAATGTCTACCGGGCCCGGCTGCAGGCCGCCGGAGGCTGCTGACGCCGCTACTCGACGCGCCGGCGGCCGCGGTCAGCCCGCGACGGTCGCGGGTACGCGCTCGCCGACGCCGGGCGTGACGAACTCGCGCGGCTGCACCCGCACGCGCGTGCCGGAGCGCGGCGAGAACGTCACGTTGCGCCGCATCGCGTGCTCGGCCCGCGAGTTCGCCGGCGACACGCGCAGGCCGTGCAGCATCGCACGGAGCACGACGCGCATCTCGAGCTCGGCAAAGGCGGCGCCAAGGCAACGACGCACCCCACCGCCGAAGGGGATCCAGCCGTAGGTCGTCGGCGCGCGATCGAGGAAGCGCTCGGGACGGAACGCGTACGGGTCGGGGTAGAGGTCCTCGCGGGTGTGCGTGAGCCAGATCGCCGGCGTCACGTCGGTGCCCGCGGGCAGCGTCAGCCCGTCGACGCGAAGCTCGCTGGCCAGCCGCCGCCCGGTGATCGGCACGACCGGTCGCAGCCGTAGCGACTCCTGGATGACGGCACGCAGGTAGTCCTCCTCGTCGAGCTCCTCGACGAGGCGGTCGAGTGCGGCCGGATGGCGCAGCAGCAGATCAGAGGTCCAGGCCAGCGCCGTGGCCGTCGTCTCGTGACCGGCCAGCAGCAGCGTGATGAGCTGGTCGCGCAGCTCGTGGTCGCTCATCGGCTCGCCGTCCTCGAAGCGCGCCGCGACGAGCAGCGACAGGATGTCGTCGCGCTCGGCGAGATCGTCGTCGGTGCGGCGCTCGGCGATCTCGGCGTACAGGAGCTCGTCGATCGCCCGCGCGGAGCCGGCGAGCTCGGGCAGCGGCGCGGAGCGCCCCGAGCCGCGAGCGAACAGCACGCGCAGCTGCACGGACATCGAGGACGTCGCGTTGACGAGCTTGGGCAGCAGCTCGGTGAGCGCGGCGCGCCGCTGCGGGTCGGTCACCCCGAACACGGTGCGCAGGATGACCTCGAGCGTGATCGCCTGCATGCGCGGATGCAGCGCGAACGTCTCGCCGGCCGGCCACGTCGCGATGTCGCTCTCGGTGATCTCGCGCATCGTCGACTCGTAGGCGCGCAGGCGCTCACCGTGAAACGGCGGCAGCATGAGCCGGCGACGCTGCATGTGCTCGGCGCCTTCGAGGAGCAGGACCGAGTCCGCGCCGACGATCGGCCGCAGCGTGCGCGCCCGCCCGGGCGGCAGCGTGTTCGCGCGATCGCCGTACACCACGCGGATGACCTCGGGGTCCGAGACCATCACCAGCGGCGTCTTGAAGCCGACGAACATCACGCTGAAGCTCTCGCCGAACCGTCGCCGGCAGGACTCCATGAAGGCGATCGGGCGCAGCAGCCAGCGGGCCGTCTGGAGCGCCGGCGCCTCGCGGGGCCCGGCGGGGAGCGTGCTCATCGCCATAGCGTCGCAGGTCGAGCAGGCGGGCGGTAGGGTGGCGGACATGGAACTGCGCCCGTTCGGCCGCACCGGCGTGAAGGTCAGCCCGCTGTGCCTCGGGGCGATGATGTTCGGCACCTGGGGGAACACCGACCGCGCGGACTCGATCCGGATCATCCACCGCGCGCTCGACGCCGGAATCAACTTCATCGACACCGCCGACGTCTACTCGCGCGGCGAGTCCGAGGAGATCGTCGGCAAGGCGCTCGAGGGCGGGCGGCGCGACCACGTCTTCCTGGCCACGAAGGTGCACGGCACGATGGGCGACGACCCGAACGAGTTCGGCAACTCGCGACGCTGGATCACGCGCGAGGTCGACAACAGCCTGCGTCGCCTGCGCACCGACTGGATCGATCTCTACCAGATCCACCGCCCCGAGCTCGACACGGACATCGACGAGACGCTCGGAGCGCTCACCGACCTCGTGCGTGCCGGGAAGGTCCGCTCCATCGGCTCCTCGACGTTCCCGGCCTCGGCGATTGTCGAGGCGCAGTGGGTCGCGCGGCGGCGCGGCCGCGAGCGCTTCGTGTGCGAGCAGCCGCCGTACTCGATCCTCGCCCGCGGCATCGAGGCCGACGTGCTGCCCACCTGCGCCCGCCACGGCATGGCCGTCATCCCCTGGAGCCCGCTCGGCGGCGGCTGGCTGTCGGGCAGCTGGCGCAAGGACGCCGGCGAGCTCAGCTCGCGCCGCTCGGCGATGATCCCGGCGCGCTATGACCTCTCGTTGCCGGCCAATCAGCGCAAGCTCGACGCGGCGGACGCGCTCGCGCATCTGGCCGAGGAATCGGGGCTCTCGCTCATCCACCTCGCGCTCGCCTGGGTCATCCGCCACCCGGCCGTGACCGCGGCGATCATCGGGCCGCGCACGATCGAGCACCTCGAGTCACAGCTCGGCGCCGCCGACGTGCAGCTGTCCGACGATGTCCTCGATCGCATCGACGAGATCGTGCCGCCCGGCGTGAACGTCAACCCGACCGACGCCGGCTGGGACAACCCCGCCCTGGCGGCGGCCGCGCGGCGCCGCTGAGCACCGGGCGCGCATTTTCAGGAAAAGGGGTGCGCGCGCTCAGGTGCCTTCGAGCACGCGGGCCGGGCGCATGCGCGTGACCCGCAGAGCGGGGAAGATCCCGCCGAGCACGCCGATCGCGATGCCGATGAGCAGCCCGCGGCCGAGCACCCAGGCGCTGATCGACGGCGAGATGTAGGACCCGACGCCGAGCACGTTGACCAGCGCGCGACCGCCAAAGACACCGAGCAGCAACCCCACCCCCGCGCCGAGCACGCTCACCACCACGCCCTCGCCGAGGACGAGCGCCGCGACCCGCGACGGCGCCCAACCGACCGCGCCGAGCAGACCGAGCTCGGTCTGGCGCTCGGCGATCGACATCGCCATCGTGTTGGCCACGCTGAGCGCCCCGACGAGCAGCGCGATCACGGCGATCAGCAGGATCGCCTTCGAGATGAGCACGCCGTTGGCGCCCGCGCGCAGCGCCTGGTCGGGATCGGAGATGGCCTGCAGGCCCGGGGTGCTGGCGGCGACGGCGCGCGCCGTGGCATCGGCGGTGTGATTGGCGGCGACCTGTACGACGACATCGGTCTCCTCGCCGGGCAGCCCGTCCAGTTGCTGCGCGGTGGCCAGGTCGAGCACGGCGCCGATGTCCTCGAACAGGATCCCCGAGTGGTACACGCCGGCGACCCGCAGCGGGTGGCCCTTGACGTTCAGCGTGTCGCCCGGTTGCAGGTGCAGCATCGCGGCGAGGCGGTCGCCGATGAGCACCTGGCCGGCGGCCGGTCGCGCGCCGCTCGTCACCACGAGGCTCTGCGAGAAGAAGCCCGCGGGGTCGGCGCCGAAGACGATGGCCGACGGATCGCCCTTCACCGAGTCGGGCATGAGCACGAGCGGGGTGGCCCGCGCGACGTCCGGTCGGGCGGCGATCTTGGTGACGAGTGACTGCGGCAGGATCGAGGCCGTCGGGTCGGAGACGTTGGCCTGGAAGACCCCGAAGTCCGAGCGACCGAGATGCACGAGCTGGCCGGCCGCGCGGTCGAGCCCGTTGGTGAAGGCGAGCAGCGCGACGACCATCCCCACCCCGACGGCGATGCCGAAGGCGGTGAAGGCGGTTCGCGCGCGTCGGCGCCGGAGGTTGGTCGTGATGATCGCGAGCATCGCCGGGGGGCGCTCAGGCGGGCTCGATCGCGGTCGGAGCCGCCTCGACGTCGATGGCGGCCGCGCCGTTGTTATCGACGACGCCGTCGATGACGGTGATCGTGCGGTCCGCGCGCGCGCCGACTGCATCGTCGTAGCTGACGACGATGACCGTCATCCCGTACTGGTCGCGCAGCCGGAAGATGAGGTCGAGCACCGTCTCGGACGTCTTGGAGTCCAGCGCGCCCGTCGGTTCGTCGGCCAGCAGCAGCCGGGGCTGATTCGCGAGCGCGCGGGCGATGGCCACGCGCTGTCGCTCGCCTCCGGAGAGCTCGGCCGGGCAGTGGTCGGTGCGGTCGCCGAGGCCGACGTCGGCGAGCAGCTCGAGTGCGCGCTGGCGACGCTCGCGCCGGGACACGCCCGCGCCGATGAGCGGGACCTCGACGTTCGCCCGCGCGCTGAGCGCCGGCAGCAGCAGGTGCCGCTGGAACACGAAGCCGACGACCTCCCGGCGCGCGCGCGCCGGGTGGCGCGTCCTCCACAGCGGCTGGCCGTCGATGAGCACGCGGCCCCCGTCGGGCTGCTCGAGCCCGCCGATGAGACCGAGCAGAGTCGTCTTACCCGATCCGGAGCGACCAGTCACCGCGACCGCCTCGCCGGCGCCGACGCGCAGCGACGCGTCCCGCAGCGCCGTGATCATGCCAAAGCGCTTGCTCGCGTGCTCGACGAGTACCTCGGCGCCGCTCGGGGGTGTCATGCGATGACTTGTATCGGGTAGTCCAGGTTGACCGTCGAGCCGCCGGAGAAGCCGGCCACCGTGGCCGCGACGCCCGGCGAGGCGGCAGTCAGCGCGACCGAGAGGGCGAGCGTCGTCGACATGACCGACCGTCGCATGGCTCTTAGCTTAGAACGGCGGCGCGCACCGGCGAGTCGATCGCGAGCGGTCGCGGGGTCCGACCGAACGGTCCGCGGCCTACGCGTCCGCGAACCGGTCCCAGGGCCACGGTCGGGCGCTCCCATAGCGCTCGATCGTCGGTCCCGCCGGCGGCGGGACGCGGCCGAGCAGCCCGGCGGCGACGTGCAGGCGCCGGGCGGCGAAGATGCGCGCGAACGGATCGCTGCGCATGACCCAATCGGGCGGGTCGCGCCAGGCGGTGAACGCGCCGGCGAAGTGCGACGTGTCGTGTAGGAGTGTCGTGACGAGGTCGCACGGAGGGCCGGCGAGGACGTCGCGTCGGGCCTGCGCGACCGCCGGGTCGTCGAACAGGATCTGCACGCCGGGCGGCGCCAGCACGAGGGAGATGACCGCGCCGTCGCCTTTCTGGTCGACGATGCGCGCGTCCGCGCGCAGGGCGTGGCGCACTGGCCGGCCCTGGCGCATCCACACCGCGAGCGCGCCCGCGGGCGCGCCGTCCTCATCGCGCACCGGCGCCACGGCGTCGGCGTCGGCCGGCATCTGCTCGACCAGGGCGAGCCAGCACCAACTTCGCGGCGGGCTCACCGCGCCGGCGCGTGCCAGTCCTCGCGGATGGCACTCGTGATCGCGCGCAGGGCCTGACGGATCTCCTCGTTCGTCGGTCGCCCCCAGAACCAGTAGCCGTCGAAGGCCGCCTCGATACGCAGATCCGGGCGCAGGCAGAACGAGGCCGGGACGTACGGGTCGTTGACGGTGTCGGTGGTCTCGCGCAGACGCAGCCGCGCCTGCCAGACGCGGTCGGGATCCGACAGGAACGTCCAGCGCGCGCCGAGCCCGGCACGGAAGGCCGCGTTGGTGGCCGGTGGATCGACACTGATCGAGACGAAGCGGCAGTACGCCACCTCCGCCTCGTCCTGCAGGGCGACGAGCCGCCGAAGGAACGCTTGCTCCTTGGGGCACCACCACCCGCGGAAGAAGTGCACGAACGCCGGATCCCCGGCCACGATCTCGCTCAGCCGCCGGCCATTCCCGGCATGGTCGACGAGCTCGAGGTCGGGCAGCGCGCGCCCGACGGCCAGCTCGGGATGATGCGGGAAGGGGCTCGCCATGGCCCCATCGTCGCGCGGCGAGCGGCGGCGTTACGTCGGCGACGCATAAAATCGCGCGGCTCGTGCGACGACACCGGGGGGAGCCTTGATGGCCACAGCCGCGCCAGGCGCTGACGCGATCGTGGTCGGCGGAGGCCTCGCGGGGCTGGTGGCCACGGCTGAGCTGACCGCGCGCGGACGCCGCGTCGTGCTCGTCGACCAGGAGCCCGAGGCGTCGCTCGGCGGGCAGGCGTTCTGGTCGCTCGGCGGGCTGTTCCTCGTCGACAGCCCCGAGCAGCGGCGGATGGGGATCCGCGACTCGCACGCGCTGGCCTGGCAGGACTGGCTCGGGACCGCCGGCTTCGACCGCCCGGAGGATGAGTGGCCGCGGCGATGGGCCGATGCGTACGTCGACCTCGCCGCCGGCGAGAAGCGCGCGTGGCTGCGCGAGCACGGCATCGACCGCATGTGGCACTACACCGAGGGCCTTGAGAACTTCAAGCCGATCTGGAGCGCCCACGGGATCCGTATTATCTCCGGACCGTCGTCGCTGTGGCTGGATGCTCGCGGCCGGCGCCTGCCGCCGCCGCTGTTCCCGGGCTATGACACGCTCGCGACGCTCGACCACATCATGCACAGCGGTCACGACCACACGTGGTTCATCCTCACCCAGAAGATCGTCGAGCGCGAGTTCGCCCTCTCGGGGTCCGAGCAGAACCCTGACGTGACCGCGCGTGACGTCGCCGGCTTCGGGGGCGGGGGCATGCACGGGTACCGCGCGCTCGAGGGCACCTTCCTCGGCGGCTGCCTGTTCTCGGGGCGCACGGCGGGCCGTGCGGCCGCCGAGGAGGCCGCGTGACCCCCGTGTGCCGTTCGCGGGCCGTGGCCATCGCGGGGCTGGCGCTCGCGCTCGCTCCGTTCGTGCCGCTCGCCGGGGCGAACGCGGACGGGATGACGACGCTGACGCTTCGCCTTCACTCGGCGGTGGTGATCTTCGGCCGCGCGCTTGGGGTCGGCGGGACGATCAGCCACGACGGCAGCCCGCTCGCCGGGGCCGCGGTCGAGCTGCAGCTCGACCGCTATCCGTACCGCGGCTTCGTCGCGATCGCCAGCACCCGTTCGTCGGCCGACGGCGCGTTCTCATTCGCGGGCGTGCGCCCGAGCCGCGACGCCCGCGTGCGGGTGATCGCCGTCGATGACCCCTCGAGTACGAGCGTCACCGCGGCGGTGACGGTCGACCCCGCCGTGCAGTTGCGCTCGCGCGTGCTCGGGCGCGGGCGAACGCTGCTGAGTGCGACCGCCGTGCACACGAAGGCGTACGGCTCGCCGCCGGTCGACGCCTACTGGTACGTGGCGCCGCGGGGATCTCTTCGCTTTCAGTTCATCGACCTGACCAAGACGCGCGAGGCGCAACCGGGCGTGACCACGATGAGCGCCACAATCGACCCACCGTCGCGCCGCTTCACGTTCGTCGTGTGCTTCGTGCCGGCGTGGGCGCGCGCGATGGGGCCGCCTTCGGCGCGACTGCCCTGCCGCAACCACGACTTCAACGTCTCCAAGCCCGAAGGGCCGAGCCAATGAGGCCGCGCCTCGCCGCCCTCGGCCTGCTCGCGGTGCTGGCGATCGGCACCGGCGCGGGTGCGTCCGTCTCGCAGGCGTTCGAATTCGAGGGCAGCGGGACCGGCGTGCCGCTGCCGACGTTCCCGAGCGCGCCGGCGATCGGCACGGCCGAGGCCTATCTCGACACGCGCGCGGGGCACACCGGCTTCGCGGTCGTCAACACCCAGGGACAGCTGAGCGGGGTGCGGATGCACGATCAGTTCCACTCGGCCAGCCTCGTGAAGGCGATGCTGCTCGTCGCCTATCTGCGCATGCTCGCGGCGCAGCACCGCGGCCTGGACGGCTCGAGCACCGCGCTGCTGTACCCCATGATCCACGTCTCGGACAACAACGCCGCCTCGGCCGTGTTCGCCATCGTCGGCGGCGGCGGGCTGACGGCGCTCGCGCAGGCGGCCGGCATGACCGACTTCGCCCTGGACCCGGGCGGCCGCTGGGGCTTCACCGAGATCTCCGCCGCCGACCAGGCGCGGTTCTTCTACGAGCAGGACAACCTCATCCCCTCGCAGTTCGTCGACTATGCCCGCGGGCTGCTCTCGGGCATCTCCTCCGACCAGAGCTGGGGCATCCCGGCCGCCGCGCGCCCGGCGTTCATGGTGTTCTTCAAGGGCGGCTGGCTGCCCGAGACCGGGTGGACGGTCAACCAGGCCGCACGCCTGGAGCGGCCCGGGCAGGTGTTCGCATTGTCGATCCTGACCACCGGCGACCCGTCGATGGCGTATGGCGAGGACACGCTGGCCGGGGTGACGGCGCGGGTCATCGGAGGGTGAGGGGCGCGCGCGCCGTGGTGCGCGCGGGGGTGCTCGATTACGCCCGGAGGGCATCCGGGAGCGCACCCGATCCGGACGCTCGCGCGGGCGCCCGGCGATGCCAAGCCGACACGACGCCACCGGCGATCTGACACCATCAGGTGACAGTCCCCGCGGCGCCTGCCGGTGTTCGGCCGGTCTCCTCCGCGGTTTCAATCACCGGCCCCGGAGTCTCATCCCATGCGCAGCACCGTCCCCGTCGCGTTCACCGCCGCGCTCAGCGCGGTCCTCCCCACCGCGCTGCTCGTCACGGCCGGCGCCGATGCCGCCACGCACGTGTCGGCACGGGCCTACCCCGGCCGGGCCATCTCCACGCGCTACGGCCCGGTGCAGGTGACGCTCCACATCAGCGGCCGGCGGATCCTGTACCTGGGGGCGACGGCGCCCACGCAACCCAAGCGCGCCGCTCAGCTGAACGAGCGGGCGCTCGTGGTCCTCAGCCGCGAGACGCTGACGGCCCAGAGTGCGAAGATCCACGTGGTGACCGGCGCGACCATCACCAGCCGCGCCTTCCAGGCCTCGGTCGCGTCGGCCCTGCGCGCGGCGCATCTGTAGCCGGCGCGGGCGAGGGCTCGCTACCGGAGTTCGGCGATGAACGTCGCGATCACCATCGCGCTGATGACGATCACGAACACGCGCAGCGCCCACAGCCCGGCGCGGGCGCGCCATCCGAGCGCGGCCGGCGGCACGGGCACGGACGTGTCGGCGACGAACTGATCGCGCTCGAGGAACATCACGAGCTCCTGGTCGGGGCCCGCCTGTGACCGCGGCAGCGTGGGCTCCTCCTCGAGGATCGGCGGTGAGACGGGATCGTTCATCACGACGGAATGGCGTGGATCGTGGTCAGAAACGAGTCGATGCCGTAGGCCATGCCGGCGAGCGTCACGAACGCGACGATCGCGATCGCCACCACGTTCTTGCGGCGTCCGTTGATCCAGCGGCCCATCAGCTCGCGATCGTTGGCGAGCATCATCAGGAAGACGAGCGCGACCGGCAGCAGGACGGTGGCAAGCACGTTCGCGTTGAGCGCGATCGACAGCAGTGGCGCGCCGGGGATGAGCACGACGGCGGCGGCGACGAGGGCCACGCCGATGTTCGCCCCGTGGAAGATCGCGGCCACACGTGGCGTCGAGTTGAAGCTGTGCGTGACCCCGATGCACTCGCCGGCCGCGTAGGCGGTGCTCGCCGAGATGGTCAGGATCGCGACGGCGCCCGCCTCGATGAGACCGAGCGCGAACACCGAGCCGACCGTGCCGCCCACCGCCGAGCGCAGCGCACCCGGGAACCCGGCGCCGGCGAGCCCCTGGGTCGAGGCGCCGTTGTGCGAGGCGAGCGCGGCGCCGGCGACGAGCGCGCCGACGCCGAAGATCGCCGCGAGCACCGCGCCGGCGACGGTGTCGAAGCGTCCGTGGCGGATGTCCGCCGGCGTCATCCCCTTATCCGCCGAGGCGCTCTGCTGGAAGAAGATCATCCATGGCGTCACCGTGGCCCCGATCGTCGAGGCGACGAGCAGCAGCAGAGTGTTGAGGCTGCCCCCCGGCAGCGGCGAGAACGTGAGGCTGTGCGCGAGCGCGCCGTAGTCGGGCTTGGCCAGGATCGCCGCGAGCAGGAACAGCCCGTTGAACGCGGCCAGGCCGAGTACGACGCGCTCCCAGCGCCAGTAGCGCCCGCCGCTCAGGGTGATGAGCACGAGGGCGACGCCGAGGCCGGCGGCGACGGGCGCGCCGAGGTGGAAGTAGGCGAGCCCGACCCGGATGGCGACGAACTCGGCGATGAGCGTGATGAGGTTGGTGAACAGCAGGTCGATCGCGCCGAACCAGCCCCAGGTGCGGCCATAACGCTGCAGCACGAGCTCGCCGAAGCCGCGATGTGTCACCGCGCCGACGCGCATCGCCATCTCCTGGCAGACGGCGGCCATCGCGAACGTGACGAGCACGAACGGGACGAAGAAGCCGATGCCGTACGTCGCGCCGCTCGCGGCGTAGCTGATCATGCTCGGGCCGTCGTTCTCGCCGAGCATGGCCAGGATGCCGGGTCCGGCCAGGAGCCAGATCAGCCGCAGGCGATGGCCGGACTCGCGAGCGCGAACGACGCGCGAGCGGTCGTGCGAGCGCGCGATGTCCTCGACGCTGAGGGGGGAAGGATCGCCTCGCCGATGGACACCGCTAGCGTCCCTCACCGTCTCGAGCTCCACGCGCATCGCCGCGGCGAGCTCGCCACCGAGCGCGTACTCGCGGTCGCCGAACGTGACGAAGAGCGGGCCGCCGAAGGGCTGGCGCTCGCGAACCTCGAAGCTGTCACCCGGGAGGATGCCGCAGCCGTCGAGGTAGCGCAGCCTCTCCGGGTCGGAGTCCGACACGCGCACGAACACGCCGCGATCGCCTTCCTCCAGGCTGTCGAGGCTGCGGCTCTCGCGTTCCTCGAGCTCGAGGTCGGCGCTCGGGATCGGGTCGCCGTGCGGATCGACGGTCGGATCGCCGAGCTTGGCCGAGATGAGCGCCTCGAGCTCCTCGGAGAGGACGTGCTCGAGCACCTCGGCCTCGGCGTGCACCCGATCCCAGGGCATCTCGAGCGTCTCGGCGAGGAAGAGCTCGATCAGGCGGTGATGGCGCACGACCTCCAGCGCGACGCGACGGCCGTCGGCGGTGAGCCGCACGCCCCGATACGGGATGTGCGTGATGAGCCCGAGCTCGTCGAGGCGCTTGAGCATCGCCGACACCGATCCCGGCGTGACCTCGAGTCGCTCGGCGAGCGCGTTCGTGCTCACCGGCTCGCGTGAACGGGACTCGAGCGTGAAGATCGCCTTGCAGTAGTCCTCGATGGCCGGGGAGCGCACGGAGAGTTTTTGCGTCATCGGACCGAGATTATGGCATACCAAAACTTTGAATCCAAGACCCGCGATCTCACGGCGTTCGACTCCGCACACGCGCCGTGCGGGCTCTGTCAGCTCCGCCGCCGCCGTCTCGCCGAGGGCGCGCCTCAACCGCGGGTACGCCGGCGCGCCGACTGGCGCTGCGCGAGCGCGCCGAAGGCGACCCCGAGGAGCATCGCCACCGCGATCACCACGATCAGCGGCGCGCGCCCGGAGAAGAAGATGAAGCTGACCTCGACGGTGTTCAGGTTGACAACCGCGAACAGCGTGACGACCACGGCGACGGCGATGAGGCCGATCGACCCCGGGCTGGCCGGCAGCCGACTCTTCCGCTCGGCGGGTGGAGGCTCCGCGGCCATCGTGCTGCGATCGTAGCGCCCCGCCGGTCCGCCCGTGCAAGACTCGGCGGGACAGCGAGATCGCTGCCCTCTTCCTCAAGGAGGCGACATGGCGGGTAAGTGGACGGCGCAGGACATCCCCGATCAGAGCGGCCGGATCGTGGTCGTCACGGGGGCGAACAGCGGGCTCGGGCTTGCGACCGCGCGCGAGCTCGCGCGCCACGGGGCGCACGTGGTGCTCGGCTGTCGCAGCGAGGCGCGCGGTCGCACGGCGCTCGCCGAGGTCCAGGCGACCGCGCGCGGCGCCGGCGCGCAGCTCTCGCCGCTCGACCTCGGCGACCTGGCCTCGGTGCGCGCGTTCGCCGAGCGCTTCACGGCCGAGCACGACGGGCTCGACGTGCTCGTCAACAACGCGGGCATCATGGCCGTGCCGCGTGCGCTGACCACGGACGGCTTCGAGAGCCAGATCGGGACCAACCACCTCGGTCACTTCGCGCTCACGGGGCTGCTGCTCGGCGCGCTCCGCGAACGGCCACAGGCGCGCGTAGTGGTGGTGAGCAGCAGCGCGCACCGCTTCGGTCGGATGAACCTCTCCGACCTCAATGGCGAGCGGCGCTACCAGCGCTGGCTGGCCTACGGGCAATCGAAGCTGGCGAACCTGCTGTTCATGTTCGAGCTGCAGCGTCGCGCCGCCGCGGCGGGGCTGGACCTGAGTGCGGTCGCGGCCCATCCCGGCTACGCCGCGACGAATCTCCAGACCGCCGGCAAGACGTCGCTGATGGATCGCCTGTATGCGCCGATCGGCAACCGGTTCATCGCCCAGAGCGCCGACCAGGGGGCCTGGCCGACCCTGTACGCCGCGACGATGCCCGACGTGCCCGGCGGCGCCTTCATCGGCCCCGACGGCTTCGGCGAGTTCCGGGGGCATCCGCACTACGTGGCGGCGAGCCGCGCCGCCCAGGACGAGCAGACCGCCCGACGCCTGTGGGAGCAGTCCGAGCAGCTCACCGGCGTTCGCTACGACTTCGCGCCGGCCGGCACCGAGGCCCCGAAGGACCGCTCGGCCACGTGAGCGTCCACGGCCCCGCCGCCGTCGTGTTCGATCTCGACGGCGTGCTGATCGACTCCGAGCAGGCCTGGGACGCCGCGCGCCGCGGGCTGGCCGCCGAGCACGACCGACCCTGGCCGCCAGACGCCACCGAGGCGATGATCGGCATGAGCGCGCCGGAGTGGTCGCGCTACCTGCACGACGTCGTCGAGCTTCCGCCTGCCCCGGATCGGATCGAGTCCGCGGTCCTGGCCAGGCTGAGCGCGGTCTACCGCGCACAGCTGCCGGTCGTCGACGGTGCGCCGGAGACCGTGCGAGCCGCAGCCGAGCGATGGACGCTCGGTCTCGCCTCCTCATCGAACCGCGAGATCATCGAGCTCGTGCTCTCGCTCATGGAGCTTCGCGAATGCTTCGCGGTTGTCGTCGCGAGCGAGGAGGTCAGCCGTGGCAAGCCGGCTCCCGACGTCTACCTCGAGGCCACGCGGCAGCTCTCGGCGCCGCCGGCACGCTGTGTCGCGATCGAGGATTCGGCCAACGGGCTGCGCTCGGCGTCGGCGGCGGCGATGACGACGATCGCGGTGCCGAACCGCGTCTTTCCGCCGGCGCCGGACGCCCTCGCGCTCGCCGCGGTGGTGGTCGGGGACATCCGCGAGGTGACGCCGGCGCTCATCGAGCGCGTGGGCGGCGCCTAGTCCGAGGCCGCGTCGCCCGGGCGCTCGGGACGCATCCAGTCGCAACTGGCGGACAGGTCTTCCACGCCCATCGCCGCGGCGACGTTGAGCCACATCCCGTAGCGGAAGAACTCGTCGACGCGCTCGGCGTCGGCGTCGGAGAGCCGTTGCACCTGGGCGACGAGCCCTGCGTAGAGCGAGCGAACGCGGGTGCGGACGATCTCGTCATCGCACGCGGCGTAGGCGTGGTGCTGGATCATCAGCCACGCACGGTCGGACGCGAGCAACTCGACATAGGCGTGCCCCATCGCCTGGATCACGTCCTCGACCTCGTTCGGCATCCGTCCGGCGTGGAAGTCGGCCGCGGCCCGCTCGAAGGCGTCGCCGACGAGGTCGAAGCTGCGCTCGACGGCGGCCAGGAACAGCTCGCGTTTGCTCGCGAAGAGGCTGAAGACGTACGGCTGGGCGACGCCGACACGCCGCGCGATGCGGTCGACCGGCGTGCCGTGCAGTCCGCCGTGCGCGAACTCGATCACGGCGGCCTCGATCAGCGCGTCCCGGCGCTCGGCGGCCGAGACGCGCTGACGGGCTCGAGTGGCGACGGGGGGCATGACGTCGATCCTACGCCGAGCCACGGTCACGCGGCCTCGGCCGCCACCCAGGCGGCGGGCGGCGCGGCGGCGGCCGCGTCAGCCGTGTCGGCGGCGTCGGTGCGACGGGTCGAGAAGGGCAGCAGCAGGGCGGTCAGCGCACCTCCGGCCAGGACGGCCGCCCCCACCCAGACCGCGGGGACGAGCCCGTCCACGAAGGCCTGCGGGGACGCATAGCTGCCGGTACCGGTAAACACCGTCGCCAGCACGGCCACGCCGAGGACACCGCCGACCTCGCGGATCGCATTGTTCGCCCCCGAGGCCTGCCCGGCCTCGTCGTCGCGCACCGAGGAGAGCACCGCGTTGGCCGAGGGCGCGAACACGAGGGCCATGCCGGCGCCCGCGAGCACGAACGGCGCGAGCATGCTCGCGTAGGTCGTATGGGGACTGATGACCGTGGCCAGCCAGGCGAGCCCGAGCGCCTGCGACGACAGGCCGGCGATCATGAACGGGCGACTGCCGTAGCGCTCGGAGAACACGCCGGCCAGCGGGGCGACGACCATGGTGGCGCCGGTCCAGACGAGCATCCGCAGACCGGCCTGCAGCGGGGTGTAGCCGAGCACGGCCTGCATGTACTGGCTGAGGAAGAAGATCGAGCCGAACATTCCGAAGTACATCGTCAGCGACACGACATTGGTCACCGCGAAGCTGCGGCGCGCGAAGAAGCGCATCGGCAGCATCGGCTGCGCGACGCGGCGCTCCCAGGCGATGAAGCCGGCCAGCAGCGCGACGCCGGCGACGAGCGAGCCGTACACGGCCGGACTGGACCAGCCGAGCGACTGCGAGCGCACGAGCCCGAACACGACGCCGAACAACCCGAGCGAGGCGAGCCCGAGCCCGCGCAGGTCCAGGCGCGACGACGGGCCGTGGCTCTCGGCCAGCTGGCGCGCCGCGAGCGGGAGCAGCGCGAGGCCGATCGGGACGTTGATCCAGAAGATCCAGTGCCAGGAGGTCGCCACGATGACCGAGCCGCCGACGAGCGGCCCGAGCGCCACGGCGATACCGCTGACGCCCGACCAGACGCCGAGCGCGAGTCCCCGCCGCTCGTCGGGGAACGCCGCGGCGAGCAGCGTCAGCGTCAGCGGCGTGACGATCGCCGCGCCCGCACCCTGCAGGGCGCGGGCGGCGACGAGTGCGGAGGTGCTCGGGGCGAGCGCCGCCGCCGCCGACGCCGCCGTGAAGAGGGCGAGGCCGCCCAGGAAGATGCGCTTGCGTCCGAAGCGATCGCCGAGCGCGGCCCCGGTCAGCAACAGCACCGCATAGGCGAGCACGTACGCGTTCACGGTCCACTCGAGGCTCTGGATCGAGGCCCCGAGCGAATGGCGGATGCTCGGCAGGGCGACGGTGACGACGAGGTTGTCGAGCACGCCCATGAAGAGCGCGGTCGAGACGATCGCGAGAGTCCAGTTGCGGCGCCTGCGGGTCATGTTCGGACCTCCGGTACGAAGTTAGTGACTGCTAACTATGCATGAGATTAGCAGCGACTAATAACTTGTCAAGGGCCGGCCGGTACCGTCGACGTAACGCCACCGCCGAGGACCTCCCCGCGCCTCGCCGAATATCCTCAGAGCGAGATGACCGTCCGCCGCACCATCCCGATCCTCCTCGTCGGCTCGTGTGTCGCGCTCCTGTCCGCATGCGGGTCGGGTTCGACGAAGACGGTCTCGGTGGCCAACACGACGCCGCTCGTCGCCCCGTCGGCGGCCACCACGACCGCGACCAACACCACGTCGGCTGCGACGGCCTCCGGCGCTAGCCAGTCGAGCGCGACGACGACCACGTCCGCCTCCGGGACGGCACGCACCCAATCGGCGCCCGGGTTCGTGCAGACGACCACGTCCGGCGCGACGGGGCCGGCCGCTGTCGTCGTCGCCCACGGCTATGCGCCCGCGAGTCCGAGTACCTACAACCCGCAGAACACCCTCCAGGTGATCATCGCCACCAACCAGCTCGGGTTGGAGAAGGCGTTCTTCTTCGTCAACGGCCGCTACATCGGCACCGACACGAGCGCCGCGAGCAACTCGATCAGCCTCGTGGGCCAGAGCGACACCGAGGTGACGCTCGGCTACGCCCTCATGCATCCGGACGGATCGTCGGCCGGCACCGCCCGGGTGAGCTACGCGCTCAACAACGGCATGCTCAGCCCGCTCGATCCGATCCCGTCCGCGAACCCAACCGCGCCCGTCAGTCGCCGCTGACCGCGCGCCGCCAGCGGCGCCACCACGGCGCCCGGCGCGGCTGCGTCGCAAGCCATTCGTCGCGCATGAGCATCTCGCCCCGGCGGCGCGAGTCGAGCACGCACGCGGTGTGCGCGTGGCGTCGGCGGCGGGTGTCGCCCTCGGGGGCGATGAGCATGTGCTCGCTCATCGACGCGAGCCGGCGACCGCAGATCGGGCAGCGGTACGTCGAGGGCTTGAGGTTGTGGGCCGCGCGCACGGTCCACCAGCGCGCCGGCGGCAGCCTGCGGTGTGGGCTCACGGCCGCTGCGCGCGGCGCGATTCCTCGGTCGCGACACGCGCGAGGTTGCGGACGAGCAGCGCGATGAGCGGCCCGTAGATGACGCGGACGAGCGGCTCGAGCGGGCACGGAGCCTCGATGTCCATCGCCACCCGACAGCCGCTCGCGCGCGGGGAGACCCGGTGGCGCAGGCGCAGCGGTCCCACCTGCCACGTCCACGACCGTCGCGGCTGCTTCTCGGTCACACGCGCCGGAACCGGCACCGCGCCCAGCAGCAGCGCGGCCCCACGCTTCCCGGTCTGCACCTCGGGCTCCCCGAGCCCGAGGCCACCGCGTACGTGCGGCGCCCAGCGCGCCCAGCGGTCGGGGCGCGCGACGAGCGCCCACGCCGTATCGGGGTCCGCGGCGCAGTCGGCGGAGTAGGTGAGCACACGATCATTGTGCCCGACGACGACGGCGCGGACGCCTCGCCACGGGCCGGGCGACTCGCTAGCCTCTAGGTTCATCGGTCACGGCCCCGCCGGCGGGTTGCGTCCGCCTCGATCACGCCGCTTCCGACCGCCGACGACCTCTATGGCGCGACTCGACGACCATCCTTCTACCGCCCTCGCCGGGCCTGGCGAGACGCCTCGGCGCGACGCCGCCAGCTCGGCGGAGACGTTGATCCGCGCGGTGGGCCAGACCCGGACGCCCGGCGAGGAGCCCGCTCGGGTCGCCGCCGCTTCGAACGGGCAGGCCGTCGAGTCGCCGCCCGGCAAGACGACGAAGCCGTCATTCACGCTACGTCTCGACGAGCCGCTCGCCGCCGGGCTGTCGCGCGTCGCCTGCGAACAGATCGACTCGGTTTCGAGCCGGCTGGGCGATTCGGCGACCGTCGGTGCCGCCGACGTACACGAGTCGCGCAAGTCACTCAAGCGCCTGCGTGCGCTCACGCGCCTGCTGCGCCCGGCGCTCGGCGAGGAGGCCTACGAGCGCGAGAACGGCGATCTGCGCGATGCGGCACGCCACCTCGCGGGAGCCCGCGATGCGGAGGTCATGGTGCTCACGCTCGACGCGCTGCTCAGCCAGGACGCCAAGGGCGCCGGACCCGACGCCTATGCCGCGTTGCGCGCGTACCTGCAGGCTGAGCGTAAGGACGCCGCCACGCACCTGCTCACGGATGCCGGCCCGGCGCGCCGCGCCGCCGCCGATCTGGAGCCGGTGCGCGAGCGCGCGTCGCACTGGCTCAGCGCCGACGCCGACTTCGCCGCGATCGAGCCGGGCCTGCGTCGTATCTACCGCGAGGGCCGCGAGCGCGGACGCGTCGCTCGCCACCGAGACTGCCCCGAGCAGCTGCACGACTGGCGCAAGCGGGTCAAGGATCTGCGCTACTGCGCGGAGTTGCTCGCGCCGATCGACCCCGAGCGGCTGGCCAACGTGCTCGCGAAAACCGACCGCCTCGGCGAGATGCTCGGCGACGAGCACGACGTCTCCGTGATCGAGGCGTTCGCCGGTGGGCACCCGGAGCTGTTCGCCGATCGCGCCGAGCAGAAGGCGCTGCTGAAGCTCGTCCGGCGTCGACGTGCCCGCCTGCGTCGGCGCGCGCTGCGACTCGGACGCAAGCTGTACGCACCGCGTCCGCGCCGGTTCACCGCCCCGCTCGCTCGCCGGGCGACGGCGATCGCGTCTCGGTGAGCGACGCCCTCGGGCGACTCGGCGGCGATCAGCCGTCGAGGAACGAGCGACTCGGGCTCGTGCCCGAGCGACCCCACGTTGAGCTGCACGAGGATCGCGACGGCGGTTCGGTCGTCGTGCTCGCCTTCCCCTACGACACGCGCATCGTCGCCGCGGTGCGCGGCATCCCCGGGCGCCGCTTCGACTGGGACAGTCGCGAGTGGAGCGCGCCGGTCAACGACTGGGTGGGCGTCCACGTCGCGGACGTGATGGCGCGCTTTCCCGAGCTGCAACCGAGCGATGACGTACGGGCCTGGCTGGCCGGGATCGAGCAGCGCTGGGTCGGCACCGTGCAGACCGCTCGCCACGACGGGCGCGGCTGGTGGGTACTGCAGACGCGTGCCGGGCGAGTGCCGCCGGCGCTGGCGGCCGGCTCCGTCGACCTCGCGGGCGACGGAGCCCGCGTGCTCGTTCCCCTGACGGTCGCCGGCGCCGATGCGTTGCGAGAGCAGCGCTCGGCGCGTCTGGACAGCGCCGCCGAGCGCTGCGTCAACGCGTTGCACGCCGGCGAGGAGCCGCCGCCGGCCCGGCTCGTGTTCGCCGACGGCGTCGAAGGCGAGCGCCTGCGCGTCGAGGTGCTCTGGGATCCGGACATCGGGGCGGCCTTCGAGCGGCTGCCGGGCGCCGCTGGCAGCCGCTCGGTGCCGATCGACCCGTGGGTGATCGAGTTCCTCGACGCCTTCGTCGCGCGCCACGGCGTGCAGGTGCGCCCACGTGCGGCTGAGGCACTCGAGCGCCTGCGGGCGGAGCACGCCGAGGCGAGCGCCGCCGTCCGCGAGTCGCGCGCGTCGCAGGGGGATCCGATCCCCGAGGTCGCCGCCCGCCTCGGCGGCGAGCTCAGCCCGTTCCAGTGGGCAGCGGTCCACTACGCGCTGCGCGCGCGGCGCACGTTCCTCGCCGACGAGCAGGGTCTCGGTAAGACCGTCGAGGCGCTGGCCGCCGCTCGAGGCCGCGGGCGCCTATCCCGCGATCGTCGTCTGCCCGGCCTCGCTGAAGCTCAACTGGCAACGTGAGGCCGCGACGTGGCTCGCAGCACCGCTCGGTCGCCGTGCTCGAGGGCCGCGTGGCGGTACCGCCGACCGCCGACATCACGATCCTCAACTACGAGATCGTCGCCGCCCATCGCGAGGCGCTGGCGCGCCGCCGTCCGCGGCGCGATCGTCGTCGACGAGTCGCACTACTGCAAGAACCCGCAGGCCAAGCGCACCCACGCGGTCCGCCGGCTCGCCGCCGCCGTACCGCCGGACGGCCTGCGCCTGGCGCTGACCGGCACGCCGGTGCTCAACCACGCCGACGAGCTGATCGCCCAGCTGCGGGTGATCGGCCGCCTCGAGGACTTCGGCTCCGGCGCGCGCTTCTCGCGTCAGTTCCAGGGCGAGCGCAGCGAGGAGCGCCTGCACTGGCACCTGCGCCGGCGGTGCTTCGTACGGCGGCTGAAGTCGGAGGTCCTCCCGCAGCTGCCGGCCAAGCGCCAGGTCGTGGTGCCGATGGCGCTCACGAACACGAGCGAGTACCGCCTCGCCGAGCGTGACGTGATCGAGTGGCTGCGCGCACAGCCACTGGACCTCTCCGAGCTGAACGCGAAGATCGCCGCCACGCTGCGTGCCGAGCGACTCGCACAGCTCGGCACGCTGCAGCGACTGGCCGCCCGGGGCAAGCTGCACGCGGCGCTCGGCTGGGTCGCCGACTTCCTCGTCTCCGGCGAGCCGCTTGTGCTGTTCGCGCGGCACGTCGAGGTCCAGAACGCGGTGCTCGAGCGCTTCCCCGCGGCGCTGCACCTGCTCGGCCGCGACAGCACCGTGGCACGCGAGGCGGCGGTGCGCGCGTTCCAGTCCGGCGACGGGCCGTCGCTCATCGTCTGCGCCACCCGCGTCGCGGCCCAGGGGATCACGCTGACGCGAGCGTCCAACGTCGCCTTCCTGGAGCTCGAATGGACCCCGGCCATGCACGATCAGGCCGAGGACCGCTGCCACCGCATCGGCCAGCGCGACGCCGTGACCGCCTGGTACCTGCTCGCCGCCGAGACCATCGACGAGACGATGGCGCGCCTCATCCAGCGCAAGCGGGCAATCGTCGGCGCCGTGACCGACGGGCGCGAGATCGATTCCGACGGACTCGTCGAGCAGGTCGTGCGCGAGCTCCGTGAGGGACGCCCGTTCCCGCGGCTGCGCCCGGCTCCCGGCGCCGAGCGTGGCTCAGGCTGATCACGTGCCCGAGCATCTGCTGGCCTTCCTCGGCGTCGTCGCGGTCATCACGGTGCTCCCGGGCCCCGACATGGCGCTTGGCGTCCGCAACGGCGCGCGCGGCGGTGCCCGTGCGACCTGGCTGACCGGCGTCGGCTGCCTCGTCGGCCTCGGCGTGTGGGCGGCGACCTCGGTGCTCGGGCTGGCCGCGCTGCTCGCCGCCTCGGGGCGCGCGTTCGACGTCGCGCGCCTGGCCGGCGCCGTCTACCTCGCGATCCTGGGCCTCGGTGCGCTGCGCGCGGCGCTCTCCGCCGTCGAGGCCGGCGGGCGCGGCCAGTTCGCCGCCGCCGGCGCCGCCGGTGTGGTCGCGGGCTCCGTGGAAGGGCGCGCGACGCCGGCGCGCGTGTGGCTTCGCCAGGGCCTCGTCAGCAACCTCCTCAACCCGAAGATCGCGCTGCTGTTCCTGACGCTGCTGCCCCAGTTCGTCGGCGCCCACGAATCGCGCACCGTGACGACCGGCGAGCTCGCGCTGGCGCTCATCGTCGCCGAGACGGCGTGGTGGGCGCTGTTCGCGGTAGCAATCGGAACGGTGACGCGGGCCCTCGCTCGCCCGGCCGTGCGGCGCGGCGTGGAGGCGGTCGCCGGGACGCTGCTCGTCGGCCTCGCGCTGCGCGTAGCCGTCGATCGCTGAGCGGCCCTAGAGCACGAGCCCGTGCCGGGTGACGTTCTCGCTGACGACCCGCGGCTGCACGAACCCGAGCAGGTAATCCGGACCGCCCGCCTTCGCGCCGGTGCCCGACAGGCGGTTGCCGCCGAACGGCTGCCGGGCGACCATCGCGCCGGTGGTCTCGCGGTTGACGTACAGGTTTCCGACCGGCGAGCGCTCGACGACAGCGCGCACCGTCTGGGGGTTGCGCGTGAACAGCCCACCCGTGAGCGCGAACGGCAGCGCGTCGACGAGATCGCAGGCGCGCGTGACGTCATCGACGACCTCGAGGGCCAGCACGGGGCCGAAGATCTCCTCGGTCAGCAGCGGCGAGTCCGCGGGCAGCTCGCCGATCAGCGCCGGCCGGCAGAACCAGCCGTCGTCGGGCAGCATCGCGTCGCCTCCGGCCAGGCGCGCGCCGGCCGACTCGCCGAGCGCGACGTAGCGGGCGACGCGATCGCGGGCCGCCTCGTCGATCACCGGCGGCACGTCGACCCCGAGCTCACACGCCTGCCCGATGCGCAGCGCGGCGATCGCGCCCGCCAATCGGTGTGCCAGGCTCGACGCGATCTCGCGGTGGGCAAGCACGCGTGAGGCGGCGGAGCACTTCTGCCCGGCGTAGCCGAAGGCCGAGTGCACGATCGCCGGGACCGCCTCGTCGAGGTCGGCGTCGCTGTCGACGATCACGCAGTTCTTGCCCCCCATCTCGGCGATCACGCGCTTGACGTGCGACTGCCCGGGCGCCAGCTCGGCCGCCTGGCGCACGATCTCCAGGCCGACCGCGCACGACCCGGTGAAGGCGATCACGTGCACCCCCGGGTGGCGGACGAGCGCCCGTCCCGGCTCGTCGTCGCCCGGGAGCAGCGCGAGCGCCTCGGGCGGGACGCCCGCCTCGTGCAGCGCGGCCACGAGCGCTCCCGCGCACGCGGGAGACTGGGCGGCGGGCTTGAGGATCGCGGCGTTCCCGGCGGCCAGGGCCGCAGCGGTCATCCCGGCAGGGATGGCAAAGGGGAAGTTCCACGGAGCGATGACGGCCGCCACCCCGAGGCCGACGTAGCGCATCGTGTTGCGCTCGCCCGGCGGCTGCGCGAGGTCGCCGTCGCGGTGCAGCCGCGTCGCTGCGCGGGCGTAGTACTCGAGGAAGTCGATCGCCTCGCATACGTCGGCGTCCGCCTCCGGCCAGGGCTTGGCGCATTCGCGCACGGCGAGCGCGGCAAGCTCGAGGCGCCGCGCCCGCAGGTTCGCGGCGGCCGCGCGCAGCGCACCGGCGCGTTCGCCGGCCGGGCGGGCCGCCCAGTGCGGCGCCGCGGCAGCCGCCGTGGCCACCGCTGAATCGACGTCCGCCGCGCCGGCGGCGTCGGCGAGCGCGACGATCTCGCGCGGTCGTCCGGGGTCGAACGAGCGCAGCGCATCGCCCGCGCGGCACTCGCCGCCGATGAGCGTCGGCACGCTGAGCGGCAGGCGAGCGTCGAGGGCGCGTCCCGCCTGTAGCAGCGCGTCGCGCACCGGAGCCCGACGCAGCTCGAGGAGCGGCTCGTTCGCGAATGCCGCCGGCGGGCTCACGGCGCCGCCAGCAGCTCGTCGACGCTGGCGCCCGAATCGCGCGCGTGCAGGAAGGAGTCGTTGGCCGTGTTCTCGAGCATGCGCCGCACGAGGTAGGCCATCCCCTCGACGAGATCGCCGATCGGGCAGTACGTGCGCACCCGCAGGCCGCGGCCGGCGAGCGCCTCCTGCAGGTCGTCGCCGAGACCGCGCAGCACCTGCAGCTCGAGGTCGGCGTCGGTGAGGCCGAAATGGGGCAGGCAGGCGAGGCCGTGCGCGATCGAGCGCAGGTTGTGCGACGCGATCGCGACGCGGACCCGCGGATGAGCGGCCAGCAGGCGCCGCGTGAGCAGCTCGAAGTTGCGGTCACTGTCCGCTCGGCGCTCGAACACGGGCACGGTCCAGCCGTGCTGTCGCGCCTCGACGACCTCGTGATCCCAGTAGGCGCCCTTGACGAGGCGGACGGCGAGCGGCGCCGAGCGCGGATGCTCGGCCACCCAGCCGAGGACCTCGTCGAGCTCCTGCGGCGAGTCGCGCAGGTAGGCCTGCAGCACGAGTCCGGCCGACGGCCCGGAGCGAAACTCCGGCTCGGCGAGCAGCGCGAGCGTCAACCCGAGCACGGTCTCGCGCGAGTCGAGCGACTCCATGTCGACGTGCAGGTGCGCGCCGAGGTCGCGCGCGCGCCGCAGCAGTCCGCGCAGCCGGTGCAGCGCCGAGTCGATGCCGCGGTCAGGGGCGTCGGCCCGGATGTGCGGCGTGAGCGCCGAGATCTTCACCGACAGGTTGACGCGCGGCAGCGGACCGATCGAGTCGCGCTCGAGCGCGGGCCCGAGCCGGCCACCCGGCAGCGAGCGCCGCGAGCGCGTCGAGGCTGTCCAGACAGCGTGCGGCGTAGGCGTCGGCCTCCTCCTCGCTGACCGTCGCCTCGCCGAGCAGGTCGATCGACGTGCCCACGCCACGAGCCCACAGCCCGCTCACCGTCGCGGCCGCGCCGCTCACCGAGTCGCCGATGATGAAGCGCTCGGCCATCCGCTGCACCCCGACGCCGGCGAGCATGGCGAGGAGCGAGCGCGTCCGCGGGCGCTCGGCCAGACGCGTGGCCGCGCGACCGGCCGAACCCGTCGCGCCGCCGTCACGCAGCAGCGCCAGCAGGTGCTCGCCGACGTCGCGCCGGTCGTGGCAGGCCGGGCGCACGTCGACGAAGCGAAAGAGCGCGGAGCGCAGCCCGTCGTCCTCGCCCGCCGTGCGCATGATCGCGCGGTCGAGCGCCGCGCCGGGTGCCCGGCTGGGCCGCGGAAGCGCCGCCGCGAGCGCACGGCCGATCGCGCGCACGTCGGCGTCGTCGGGGCCGAGCCCTCCACCGCTTCGCTCGCTCGCTCCGCGCGCCTGCATGCCCCACTGATAGCACCGGCGGTGGCGTCCCCGACGACCAGCCGTCGGATACGCTGCCACCCCCCGACGGAGTCGCCGGCAACGGGCCGCAATCCAGGAGGCAATTTCCATGAAGATGGTCCTCGCCTACATCCGCCACGAGGCGTTCGAGCCGATCCGCACCGAGCTCGTCGAGCAGGGCTTCCCGTCGCTGTCGGTCACGGAGGTCAAGGGCTCGGGACGCCAGCGCGGGATCACCGAGCGCTACAAGGGCACCGAGCTCACCCACTACCTGCGTCCCAAGCTCAAGCTCGAGTGCGTCGTCGACGACGGCGACGTCGACACGGTCATCCACACGATCCTCAAGCACGCCCGCACCGGTACCGTCGGCGACGGCAAGGTGTTCGTAATGCCCGTCGAGGCCGCCTTCCGCATCCGCACCGGGGAGGCCGGAGAGGACACGCTGCAGGCCCACGACGGGGGCGCCCCGGCCGCGTAGGCGCGGGCGGGAGGGTCGGCGACCCGCATGATCAACGGGCTCGATCACGTGCAGATCACCGCACCGCCCGGGTGTGAGGCCGAGGCCCGGCGCTTCTACGGCGGCCTCCTCGGCCTGACCGAGGTGCCCAAGCCCCCGGGCGTCCGGGCGAGCGGCGGCGTCTGGTTCTCGTGCGGCGGCCAGGAGCTGCACATCGGCATCGAGGAGCCTTTCGTCGCGGCGCGCAAGGCCCACGCCGGCCTGCTCGTCGAACCCGGTGCGCTCGACGGGCTCGCCGCACAGCTGCTCACCGCCGGCGTCGAGGTGCACTGGGACGAGCGGATCCCCGAGCGCCGGCGCTTCTACGCGTCGGATCCCTGGGGCAACCGGCTGGAGCTCACGGCGCCGAGGAGCTGAGCGCCCTCACGACCTCGGCTTTGGCGGAATGACCGACGTGAAGGCGTAGTCCCACCAGCCACCGTTCCACTGCGCGGTCACCCCGGCCACGTCGGCCGACGAGATCGCCGGTTGATCGACGAATTGGAAGGGGATCGCGACGGCCTGGCCAACGAGCTCGGAGTCGATATTCGCCCACGCCTGGGCACGCGCCTCCGCCTCGGCGACGAGCGCGGCGGCGTCCATCTGGCGGTTGATGACGGGATCGTTCACCTGGCCGACGTTCGGGTTGGCGGTCGGCGTAATGCTCGCGCCGTTGAACAAGGGGTCGAGCACCGTCTGCGGGTCCGCGAACGCGCGCGTCCATCCGACGTCGGGGCAGACATCGACCTCCTGCGCCGGCTCGCCGCAGTAGCGCGAGAGCCCGACCGACGGGCCCACCAGCCTGACGTGCGTCGGGAAGCCGAGACCGATGAGCGTCCGGTTGACGATCGCGGTGAACGACGCGCCGGGCTGCTCGGTGGGACCGACGACGCTGACCGCCGGACCGCTGTAGCGGCCACTCGAATAGCCCGCGAGCTTGAGGTACTTCTCGGCGACGTCGTCGTCGCCGGTGAGCGAGCGGTTGAAGTCGAACTGCGGTCCGTCGTAGCCCCCGGCCTCGTCGAAGCCCGGCGTTCCCGGGTAGATGAAGTGGGTCGCGACGTCGCCGGTGAACGGACCGCCGGCGGCCGCCACGAGCGCCTCGCGATCGAGCGCGGCCCACACGGCTCGGCGCAGGTTGACGTTGGCGAACGGACCGCGCCGGTTGTTGAGCGCGATCAGGCGCAGGCCGGCGCCCGGCGACACGGTGAGCACCGACTTCTGCGCCTTCGGGTCGGGATTCGTGGTGTCGGCGTTGGCGACCTGCACGATCGAACCCGCCGGGACGTCGTTCTGCACGCGCGCGGAGCCGTCGATCACGGCGCGCCCGATGGCCAGCGGGCTCCCGCCGATGCGGATGTCGACCGCGTTGACGTAGGCGGGGCGGAAGTCGGTGCGCGGGTCCCAGCTCGGATTGCGGACGAGCTCGGCGAAGCGCCCGGGCACGTAGCCGATCCCGAGAACCCGGCCGAGCCCGTTGGAGCGGAGCATGTAGGGCCCGGTGGCCACGAGGTACTGCGACCCGTACAGCGTCGGGCGATGGGCGTCGAGCGGGCGCGCGAACTCCGGCGGGACCGGCGAGGTGATCGGCAGGACGAGCGCAGCGGCGAGGATCGGCGCCGTCGGCCGGTCGAGATGGAAGACGATCGTGTAGCGATTCGGCGTCGTGACGCCGGGGAAGGGCCCACCGCGTGCGCGGCGCAGGCCGACGAGGTCGCCGAAGTACTCCTGTACGTACGGATTGGCCACGTCGGGGTTGAGCGCCCGGTCGAACGCGTAGGCCACGTCGGCCGCGGTCACCTCGCGACTGACGGGCGGGCTGAAGTGGATGCCGGGCTTGAGGTGGACCGTGACCGTCATCCGATCGGCCGAGATCTGCGGTGCGCCGGCGGCGAGGTCGGGTACGGCGGTCCGCGGGTTGTTCGGCAGGTAGGCGTAGAGCGTCCGCTGCGTCGCCGAGACGACCTGCTCGTCACGGCTGTTGTCGACCTGGCCCGGGTCGAGGTGCACGAACCTCGACTGGTTGAGGACCTGCAGCGTGCGGCCGAAGTGGCCGGCCACGAGCGACTGGTAGATCGGGCTCTCGACCGACGAGATCGTGGCGGTGGCGCCGGACCCGGCCCCCGCCCCGCTCCCGCCCGCGCCGCAGGCCGCGACGCCGAGCACGACGAGCGCGAGCGCGAGCGTGGTGCGCACGCGACGTGTCAGTGTGGCGTTCAATCTGGGCGCGCTGTCGATGCCGGCCCCCGCGCGGATGGCGAGGGGGAAGGGGGCGCATCCTATTGGTGTGCGCCGCGCCGCTACCGCTCGCCGCCACGCAGCCGCGCGCGCACCGACTCGACCTTGTCGGCGAGCGTCTGGTCGGGCCGGTCGCGTCGCTCGTCGAGCTTGAGCACGGTGTAGACGCGCGGGATCCCCATCGCGAAGGGCACGGCGTGCAGCTCGCCCACCACCGCGAGGATGTCGGCCGTCTGACCCTCGAGCGAGGTCCCCATCGCGTGCATCTCGTAGCCCACGCGGTCCTGGGCGGCGAGGCGACGCTGGATCTCGGCGATGTACGCGCTCGCGCTCGGATCGGCGCGCCCGAGGGCGATCACCGTCAGGTCCGCCGTGGCCATCGACGAACGGTAGTCGACCGCGTCACCGCCCCGCCACCAGGTCAGCCGCGCGCGCGATCGCCGACGGCCGGCCGCGGCGTGCCTCGAGCGAATCGGCGGCCCGGTAGAGACGGTAGATGGCCCGAGCGCCGAGGAAGCGAAGCGGCTCGGGCTCCCAGTCCCGCGCGGCCGCACCGACCCACGGCAGGCGGGTCAGCTCGCTGTCGCGGCCGAGCAGCAGGTCGCGCAGCGTCCGCCCCGCGAGGTTGGACGCCGCGACGCCCTCGCCGACGTATCCGCCGGCCCAGGCGATCCCGCTCGTGCGGTCCAGGCCGACGGCCGGCATCCAGTCGCGCGCGACGCCGAACACGCCGTGCCAGGCGGCGTCGACGGCGACGCCGGCGCAGACGGGGAACATCGACACGAGCCGCTCGCGCAGCTCGCGCACCGTGGCCGCCGGCACCGGGCCCTCGCGGTCGGTCAGCGAGCCGTACCGGTAGGGGACCCCGCGACCGCCGATCGCGATGCGCCCGTCGGCGGTGCGCTGCAGGTACACGTACACGTGCGCCTCGTCGCGCAGCGTCTCGCCGCCGCGCCAGCCGAGGGTCTCCCACGTGGCGTCGTCGAGCGGCTCGGTGACGATCATCGAGCTGTTCATCGGCAGCAGGCGGCGGCGCAGCCCGGGCAGGCGCGCGGTGTAGCCCTCGGTGGCGCGCACGATGTGGCGGGCGCGCACGACGCCGCCGGCGGTCCGCGCGCAGCCCGGTTCGATCGTCGGTGACCGGGCTGCGCTCGAAGATCGTCGCGCCGGCCCGCTCGGCGGCGTCGGCCAGACCGCGAACCAGGCGAGCCGGCTGCACTCGTGCGCAGTGGGGGCTGAAGACCGCACCACGCGCACCGGTCACCGCGACACGCGCGGCCGACTGGCTCGGCGTCGAGCAGGAGCCCGTCCTCGTGGCCGATCGCCTCCGCGACGTCCTCGTCGTGGCGAGCACGTAGGCGCGCGAGCTGCGGGGCCGAGCGGGCGACGGCGAGCGTGCCCCCCTTGACGAAGTCGCACTCGATCCCCTCGCGCGCGACGGCGCCGCCGACCTGGTCGACGGTCTCCTGGATCGCGAGCGTCAAGCGCGCGCGCGCCGGCGCGGCCGGCGCGGGCGATCCAGCGGCGGCTCGGGCCGGCGAGCTCGCCGAGGACCCAGCCGCCGTTGCGCCCGGAGGCGCCGAAGCCGGCGACCTCGGCCTCGAGCACGACGACGTCGAGCTCCGGGGCGGCGCGCCGCAGCTCGTACGCCGTCCACAGCCCGGTCAGCCCGGCGCCGACGATGCACACGTCGGCCTCGCGGTCGCCCGGCAGCGAGCGGCGCGGTCGCGGCCGCGGGCCGGCCTGGTCGAGCCAGAACGAGGGCGCGGCCTGCCGTCGATCGCGCGTCGAGCGCGCTCGGCCATCGCCAGCGGCGATGCTCATCGAGCGGTCGGCGCCCCGCTGCAAGCCGCGAACTGTCAGCGCTCCGGCGCCGACTCGACTGCCTATGCTCGGGCGCCAGAGCGCCGCGCAGGCGCCGCTGACCCGGGGGCGCTCACAGCTCCTGGCAGCCGACGAGGAAAGGGAAGGCGATGAGCGCAATCAGCGCCGCGAACGCCGGCCGATGGTCGCACGCGAGGCTGGAGATCGCCGACAAGGGCCTGAAGCCGAACGCGATCGGGTTCCTGTCCAACCTCGTCGTCGGCACCGCGTCGGTGGCGCCGGCCTACTCGCTCGCCGCCACGCTCGGCTTCGTCGCCGCCGTCAACGGCATCGGCGTGTACTCGCCCGGGGTGATGATCGCCGCCTTCGTGCCGATGCTGCTGATCGCCTCGGCCTACCGCTACCTCAACCGCGCCGACCCCGACTGCGGGACGACCTTCGCCTGGACCACCCGCGCGCTCGGCCCCCAGCTCGGCTGGATCAACGGCTGGGCGATCTTCCTCGCCGACGTGATCGTCATGGCCTCGCTGGCCGACGTCGCCGCGACGTACACCTACCAGCTGTTCGGCTGGGACTACGGCCCGAACCACACCTGGGTGATCATCGTCGGCGCGGTCGCCTGGATCGTGCTCATGACCTGGATCTGCCACCGCGGCATCGAGCTGTCCGCGCGCCTGCAGCAGGTGCTGCTCGGCTTCGAGGTGGCGATGCTGCTCATCTTCTCGGCCGTCGCGCTGGCCACCGTGTACATCCACCACCCGGCCGGCGTCGATCCACCCGCAGGCTGAAGTGGCTCAACCCGCTCGGCGGCGGCTTCTCGCCCGATGGTCGACGGCGTCCTGCTCGCCGTGTTCATCTACTGGGGCTGGGACTCGGGCGTGGCGCTCAACGAGGAGACGAAGGACAAGCGCAACGGCCCGGGCCTGCCGCCGTGCTCTCGACGCTGCTGCTCGCTGCCATCTACGTCATCGTCTCCGCGCCGCGCAGGCCTACCACGGCGTCGGCTTCCTCGCCAACCCGCCAACTCGAGCGACGTGCTCACGCCGCTCGGCCCCTCGGTGCTCGGGACCGTCGGCGACAAGCTGCTCATCATCGCCATCCTCGCCTCCGCGTCGGCCTCCACGCAGACGACGATCCTGCCCACGGCCCGAACGACGCTGTCGATGGCCCGCTGGGGCGCGATCCCCGAGGCCTTCGGACGCGTGCATCCGCGCTTCCGCACGCCGACGCTGTCGACCATCGGCATGGGCGCGATCTCGATCGTCTGGACGGTCCTGCTGCTCGCGCTCAACCCGAACGGCAACGTGCTCGGCGACGCGATCACCGCGCTCGGCTTCACCATCGCCTTCTACTACGGCTTCACCGGCATCGCCTGCGTCGTGTACTTCCGCCGCGGATCTTCCACAGCGTCAAGGACTTCCTGCTCGTCGGCCTGGCGCCGCTCGTCGGCGCGCTGATGCTGTTCGGCATCTTCGGCAAGGCCTTCCACGACTACAGCCAGTCGGGGGTCAACTACTCCAAGCCGATCTTCGGCATCCAGACCCCGATCTTCATCGGCATCGGCGGGCTGGTGCTCGGTGTCGTGGTCATGGCGATCGCCTACCCGTTCCAGCGCGACTACTTCCACCGCCGGCCCGAGCAGCCCGACGAGCACGGCTACGCGCTCGGCACGACGATCGCGCCCGAGGACGAGCCGGTCGTCGCCGCCGCCGGCGCCGGCGTCGGCGTAGGGCTCACCCGAGCCGCTCGCCGGGCCCGAGCGCCTGGGTGAGGCGCAGGGCGCGGACGGCGAGGTGGAGCCCGAGCACGGTGTCGGGGTCGTCGAGGTCGACTCCGAGCAGGCGCTCGACCCGCTGCAGGCGCAGGTACAGCGACTGACGCTCGAGGTGCAGGACGCGCGCGGCCTCGGCCTTGCGCCGGCCGCTCTCGAGATAGACCTCGAGCGTGTGCAGGAGCTCGCGCTCGCGCTGGTCGCGCTCGTCGAAGAGCACGCCGAGCTGCTCGCGCGCGAAGGTCAGCAGCTCCGGAGAGGTGCGGATCGCGTACAGGAGCTCGACGACGGACCCGCGGCGGGCGTCCTGCCAGAGCACCGGCGCGCCGGCGCGCGCGGCCCCGACGGCCTGCTCGACGCGCTCGAGGCGCCGGCCGAGCTCTGTCCAGGTCGTCTCGCCGCGTCCGAAGGAGAGCGCGACGTCCTGCAGGTCGAAGCCGCGACGGTCGAGCGGACGGCGCAGGTCGGCGGCGAGCGCGTCGAGCTGCTCGTCGGTCGGCTCGCCGTCGCCGATCGACACCGCGATGAACAGGCGCCCAGCGTGCAGGCCGAGCAGCGCCGGACGGTGCGCGCCGATCGCCGAGCGCAGCGGCGGCATCATCGTCGCCCAGGCGTTCTCGGCGCTGTCGGCGATCTCGATCCAGCGCTCCGATCGCCAGGCGAGCGCCGCCGGCAGCAGGCGGCCGTGGCGCCGCGGAAACTCGAGCGCGCTCGCGCGGCGCGTCGCGTCGGTCTCCTGCAGGCGCTGCTGCATGAGGTCGACGAGGAACGTGCCGCGCGCGCGAGCGCGCAGCTGCTCCTCGTGCTGCTCGTGCAGGAGCTCGAGCGCGACGGCGGTGGCCGCGACGTCGACGGCGATGCGGTCGTGCTCCTCGAGCGCGCGGTCGAGCTCGAGCACCATGAGGTGACCCCACGGACGCCCGCGGAGGCGCAGCTCGGCCGACAGCCATCCGCGCCCGCTCGTCTCGCCGCGGTCCTCGGCGAGACGATGCTCCTCGCGCGCCTCGAGCAACTGCTCCTCGGTCGTCTCGTGCACCGCGAAGGCCACGAGCTGGTTGGCCAGGTTCTCGAGCACGACCGGGTTACCGACCGTGCGGGCGATCTCGCGCAGCAGATCTCCTAGCCCGCGGCGATCGAGCACGAGGCCGGTCAGCCGCTCGCCGGTCTCCTGACCGCTGCGGAGGAGCTCGAGCTGGCGGTCGACGAGCGCGCCATGGATCGCCTCGGTAACGTCGACGAACCGCACCGGCCGGTGCAGCGCAACGAGCGGCAGCGACTGGGCCTCGGCCTCGGCGACGAGCGCCGCCGGGAGCGCCTGGCGGTAGGACATCCCGAGCTCGATGACGAGCCCGGCGGCGCCCTCCTCGGCGAGCGCGCGCACGAAGTGGCGCTGGCCGGCGGACTCCTGCCCCGGACCGACGCCGGTCGACAGCACGAGCTCGCCGCCTCGCAGGAGGTCGGCGGGGTCGACATCGAGCACGTGCACCCAGCGCACCGGACGATCGAGGCTGTCCTCTCCGGCGACGACCTCGGGCAGCGCGCGGCGCAGGATCGGCAGCGCGAGCGCGCCGGCGACGGTGAGCGGAGCGGGTGAGCGACCGGACAACATCCGGAGGCTAGCCGCAGGGCGCCGCCGCACGTCGGCCCGGCGCCCTTCGTCCAGCGGCGTCGCACGCGTGGCGTATCGTGGCTCGACGTCGATCTGGCGGCCTTGTCCCGAGAGGAGAGCGTCATGCGCACTGCACTGGTCCTTCCAACGGCCGCGGTCGTCGCCGGCCTGGCCGGCGGGGGTGTCGCGGCGGCCGCGTCGCCGTCGAGCGGCGTCCCCGCGGTACCGGCGATCACCGTCAACGGCTCCGCGAGCACGAGCGTGTCGAGCGACGCGAGCGCGAGCGACCTGAGCGCCGCCTACTCGAGCGCGCTCGCCTCCGCGCTGAGCGCCGCTCAGGCCAAGGCCGCATTCGTGGCCGGCCGGGAGGGCGTCGCCCTCGGCGCGCTGCAGGGCGTTACCGAGAACAGCGACGTCCCGACGACCGCGTGCGGCGCGGTCGGGCCGATCGCGGCGGCGAGCCCCGGGATCGGCGTGCCCCGCCCCAAGAAGCCCAAGCCCAAGCACGCCCGCAAGCCGACCGGCAAGAAGGCGCAGATCGTGTCGCCGCCGTCGTGCACCG
Organism: uncultured Solirubrobacterales bacterium; assembly: GCA_963819075.1. Taxonomy (GTDB): domain Bacteria; phylum Actinomycetota; class Thermoleophilia; order Solirubrobacterales; family Solirubrobacteraceae; genus CAVQBJ01. Next base: position 1,233,980 of record CAWFUP010000002.1, on the reverse strand, counting down.
TGGCGGCCCAGGTGACGGTCAGCTACCTCATCGCGGGGACGGCCACGACCACCACGACGACGACAACGTCGAGCGTCTCGGTCACCGCGACCGCGACGCCGCTCGTGACCACGAGCACGACGCGCTGACGCGCACGCCGGGCGCGATCGAGACGCATTGACGCTCCCGGGCGCGAGCGGCGAGGCGTAGGCTCACGCTGCCCGGCCGCGCCTGGCGTCAGTCCGCACCGACCGAACGAAGGAGCCCGCTATGACCGTCGCCACGAACGAACTGCTCAACTTCATCAACGGCGAGTTCGTCCCCGCCGCCGGCGGCGCGACCGAGCCCGTGATCAACCCGGCGACGGGCGAGGAGTACGCGCGGGCGGCAAGCTCGACTCGCGAGGACGTCGACCGCGCGGTGGCGGCGGCCCGGGGCGCGTTCGCTGCCTGGGGCGTCACTCCGCCGTCCGAGCGCGCGCTCGCATTGCTGCGCCTCGCCGACGCGATCGAGGAGCACGGCGACGAGCTCGCCGAGATCGAGTCCGCGAACGCGGGTAAGCCGGTCGAGGCGGTCAAGGCCGACGAGATCCCGGCGATCGTCGACCCGCTGCGCTTCTTCGCCGGCGCGGCCCGCTGCCTCGAGGGCAAGGCGGCGATGGAGTACCTCGAGGGCTACACCTCCTACATCCGCCGCGAGCCGGTCGGGGTGGTCGCCCAGATCGCGCCCTGGAACTACCCGCTCATGATGGCCGTGTGGAAGATCGGGCCCGCGCTCGCGGCCGGCTGCACGACCATCCTCAAGCCGGCGCCGACGACGCCGGCCTCGGCCGTGCGCCTCGCCGAGCTCGCCGCCGACATCGTGCCGCCCGGCGTGCTCAACGTCGTCGTCGGCGGCAACGAGCCGGGCGCCGCGCTCGTCGAGCACGACGACGTCGAGATGGTCTCACTCACCGGCTCGGTCGACACCGGCAAGTGGATCGCCGAGCACGCGGCGGCGACGCTCAAGAAGGTCCACCTCGAGCTCGGCGGCAAGGCCCCGGTGATCGTGTTCGACGACGTCGACATGGAGACCGCGCTGGAGGGGATCGCCGGCTTCGGCTACTACAACGCCGGCCAGGACTGCACCGCGGCCACGCGCGTGCTGGCGGCCGACTCGGTCTACGACGATGTCGTCAGCGGGCTGGCCGAGCAGGCCGGCGCACAGGTCATCGGCGACACGACCTCACCCGACACGACGCTCGGGCCGCTCAACAGCGCGCGCCAGCGCGAGCGCGTCGAGGGCTTCCTCGAGCGACGGCCCGCGCACGCCGAGATGGTGACCGGCGGCCGCGCGGCTGACCGCCCCGGGTTCTACCTCGAGCCGACCGTCGTCGCGGGCCTCGAACAGGCCGACGAGATGATCCAGCGCGAGATCTTCGGACCGGTCATCACCGTGCAGCGCTTCAGCGACGAGGCGGAGGCGATCGCCTGGGCCAACGGCACGCCGTACGGCCTCGCCTCGTCGGTGTGGACGCGCGACTTCGGCCGCGCGATGCGGGTCTCTGCGGCGCTGCGCTTCGGCTGCGTGTGGATCAACAACCACGGCCTGCTGACGAGCGAGATGCCCCACGGCGGGTACAAGCAGTCCGGATACGGCAAGGACCTCTCGATGTACTCGGTCGAGGACTACACGCTCGTCAAGCACGTGATGGCGGCCTGGGAGTAGGCTCGCGCGCCGATCGACAGGGGGTGTTCGTCGTTGAGCATGACTATTCACACAAACGACGAACACCCCCGCCCGCGGCCTGGGCGGCGGGGCCGGGCGAGCTCGGTCCGAGCCCGGCGACGGCTCCGACTGACCGCCGGGCGGGGTCACCGCCGCGCTGGACCGCCCGCCGCGGCTCCGACATACTTGGCGCACATGGCCGCCGCCCGGTCCAACCAGCGCGAGGCCGCGTTCGCCGCCTCGTCGGTGCCCGAGAACTACGAGGCGCGTCTCGCCCCGGTCATCTTCACCGCGTGGGCGGAGAAGCTCGTCAACGCGGTCGGCGTGCGGCCCGGTGACCAGGTGCTCGACGTCGCCAGCGGCACCGGGGTCGTCGCTCGGCTGGCCGGCCGCCATGCCGGCCCGGACGGTCGCGTCGTGGCCAGCGACGTCAGCGGCCCGATGCTCGCCCATGCCGCGACGCACGGCGCTTCGGCGGCCGTCGCGCCGATCGAGTACCTACAGGCGTCGGCGACCGAGCTGACGGTTCCCGACGCGTCGTTCGACATCGTCCTGTGCCAGCAGGGCATGCAGTTCTTCGCCGATCGGCCCGCCGCCGCGGCGGAGATGCGCCGCGTGCTGCGCCCCGGCGGGGCGGCCGGTCTGTCGGTATGGGCGGCGGACGAGCGCCTGAACCCATTCGACGACTACGTCGAGGCCATCGGCGCCGCCGGTATCGAGCCGCCGTTCCCGGGCGCGTTCGAGCCGTCGACCTTCAAGATGCCCCCCGACGAGATCGAGGCGCTGCTCGCCGACGCGGGCTTCGCATCGGTCACCGTCTCGGTCGACGAGCACACAATCACCTGGCCCGATGCCGAGACGGCGGCCGCCGGAATCCTGGGGACGCCGTTCGGGCCGCTCGTGGTCAGCCTGCCGCCCGAGCGCCGCGCCGAGCTCGACCGGGACCTCACCCGCCGCCTCGCCGCCGGCGCCCCCGCAACCGAGCCGCTGCGCCAGAGGATGGTCGCCGTCATCGCGCGCGCGACGGCCTGACCTACGAATCGAACCCCAGTCCGAGCCGGTCGAGCGTGCGCAACCACACGCCGCGCCGTCCACCGCGCCGGTCGGCGCGGGCGAGCTCGCAACGAGTGAGGTTGACGACGGCCGACCGCAGGGGCTCGGGCGGGAAGGGAACCGGGCGCTTGCGCACCATCTGCAGCCGAGTGCGCTCGGTCGTGTCGCCGTCCAGGAGATCGAGCGCGACGCGCGCGGCGAAGCGGCTCGCCCCCACCCCGAGGCCGGTGAAGCCGACCGCGTAGACCGCGCGATCCTCCAGCGCTCGGCCGAACATCGCGCTGAAGCGGCTGCAGGTGTCGACCGCGCCTCCCCAGCGATGCGTGAAGCGCACACCCTCGAGCTGCGGGAAGGTCTGCGCGAAGTGCTCGGCCAGGATGTTGAAGCTCTCCGGGCGCTGCTCGAGCTGAGGCCCGAATCCGTTCCCGAAGTGGTAGATCGCGTCATAGCCGCCCCACAGGATGCGGTTGTCGCGCGTGAGCCGGTAGTAGTGGAAGCGGTTGCCGCTGTCCCCGACCCCCTGCCGGTTGCGCCAGCCGACCGAGTCCAGCTGGGCGGGGCTGAGCGGCTCGGTGACGAGCACGTAGTCGTACACCGGCAGCACGTAGCGGCGGATGGCGCGCAGCAGCGGCGGGAACGCGCTCGTGGCCAACACCGCGCGGTCGGCGCGCACCACGCCCTCGCCCGTCTCGGCCTCGAGATGGTCACCGGACGCCACGAGCTGCTCGACCACCGTCCCCTCGTGGATCGTGCCGCCGAGGCCCGCGACCGCGTCAGCGAGTCCCCAGCACAACCGCGCCGGATCGAGCAGGTGATAGTCGTCGCGCTGCCACAGTCCGCCGAGGTAGGTCGGCGAGGCGATCTCGTCGCGGACCGAGTCGCCGTCGAGCAGCAGCGGCTCGTCACCGAGCGCCCCGAGCGCCTGCGCGTCCTCGGCGAGACCGGCGAGCTCGTGCTCACGGGTGGCGACCCGCAGCTCGCCGCCGTCCTCGAGCTGGCAGTCGATGGCGTGGGCCTCGATCGTCGCCCGCATGCCGGCGATGTTCTCGCGGCCGAGCCGATGGAGCGTCGGCATCTCCTGCGGCCAGCGCGCGAGTCCGTTGCCCACCCCGTGGGTGAGAGACGGCGAGCAGAACCCGCCGTTGCGCCCGGACGCCCCGCTGGCCACACGGTCGGCCTCGAGCACGACGACGCTCGCCCCGGGGCGCTGCTCGAGCGCCTGCAGCGCGGCCCACAGCCCCGTCAGGCCGGCGCCGATGACGAGCAGATCCGCGTCGACGCGCCCGCTCAGCGGGGCCCGCGCCGCGGGCGCGTCCTCCGCGGCCAGCCAGTACGGAGCCGGCTCGGTGTCGGCGAGCGCAGAGGACAGGTTCATGGTGTCGTCAGGCGTGGGCCGTCGTGGTCACGACAGGGTGATCATCACATGCTTGAGCTCGGTGCCGCCGTACCGAGCGATGACAACGACGACGCTCCGTCATGCGCCCGACTCCATGGCCTGCGCACGGTCGGCGGCGACGGACCGTCATGCGCGGCTGACGCGGATTTGACGGTCGACCCATTGGAGCGATCCCACGCCCGGTCGATGATCTCGCTTACCACGAACGAGACCGTCGGGCGCGACGCCAGGGGATCTGCGCGCCACGCAGGGCCGGCGGCGGGAGGATCGGCAGCCATGAGTGAACGGTCACACGAAGCGCTGCAGCAGGCCGCACACGAGCACCTGCTGCTGCACTTCACTCGCAACGGCGCCTTCGGACCGGGCGGTCGCGAGCTGCCGGTGCTCGAACGGGGCGAGGGCCCATACGTGTTCGACACGCGCGGTCGACGCTACCTCGACGCGCTGTCGAGCCTGTTCTGCGCGCAGCTCGGCTACTCCTACGGCGTCGAGATGGCCGAGGTGGCCAGCGACCAGCTGCAGCGGCTCGCCTTCAACACGAACTGGGGGACCGCCCACCCGCCGAGCATCGAGCTCGCCCAACGCCTCACCGGCCTCGCACCGAAGGGGATCGAGCACGCGTTCTTCACCTCCGGCGGCTCCGAGGCCGTGGAGACGGCCTGGAAGCTCGTGCGCCAGTATCACCTGGCCCGCGGCGAGGCCCAGCGCACGCGCGCCCTCGCGCGCCGCAACGCATACCACGGCGTGACGCTCGGCGCGCTGTCCTTCACGGGCGTTCCCGGCTTCAAGGAGCCGTTCGGCCGACCGGCGATCGACGTCGTGCACGTCTCGAACACGAACCGCTTCCGCCGCGAGATCACCGACGAGCAGCTGACCCGCGAGCTCCTGGACGAGGTCGAGCAGACGCTCCTCGCCGAAGAACCCGAGACGTTCGCGCTGCTCATCGCCGAGCCGGTGCAGAACGCCGGCGGCTGCCTCGTACCGCCCGAGGGCTACTGGGCCGGGCTGCGCGAGATCTGCGACCGCTACGGGATCCTGCTGATGGCCGACGAGGTCATCACCGGCTGTGGACGGCTCGGCGCGTGGTTCGGAGTGACGCGGTTCGGGGCGACGCCCGACCTCATCTCGATCGCGAAGGGCCTGACCTCGGCCTACGCGCCGATGGGTGCGGTACTCGTCGCCGAGCGCGTCGCCGAGCCGTTCTTCGAGGACGACCGCACGCTGCTGCACGGCATCACCTTCGGCGGGCACCCGCTTGCAGCCGCGATCGCGCTGAAGAACATCGAGATCTTCGAGCGCGATCGCGTGCTCGAGAACGTGCGCGAACGCGAGGCCTACATGCGTACGCGGATGAGCGAGCTCGCCCGCCTGCCGATCGTCGGCGACGTTCGCGGGTCGGGCTTCTTCTGGGCGCTCGAGCTCGTGCCCGACGGCGCCGAGGGCCGCTTCGATGCCGAGCAGCGCGAGGAGCTGCTGCGCCGCTACCTGCCCGGGAAGCTGCTCGAGGCGGGGATCATCGCCCGAGGCGACGACCGCGGTGACACTGTGCTGCAGGTCGCGCCACCGCTGATCAGCGACGCGGCGGTGATCGACGAGATGGTCGAGCGCCTCGCCGACGTGCTCGAGGGCGTCTCCACCCACATGGGCGTCGCCGCCGCCGCGCTCACCTGAGGCTCACCGGCCGAGCGCCGGGTTGCGCAGCAGCCCAGGGTTGCCGAGCAGGTTCAAGCGGGCGCTGAGCGTCACCCAGCTGCCCCCGTCCAGCGACGCGCCCGGCGCGGTGGCAACCGAGGCCGCGCTGGCCAGCGGCGTCGCGCTCGCGGAGGAGACGGAGGTCACCGGGGCGAAGCTCACGACGACGCCGGCGGCCCCGGTGCTGCGACCGCTCGGCACGAAACCGGGTGGCAGCGCGCCGAGGCGCTCCATGGTCACCGTCGCGATCGAGCTTGCCTCCGGTCCGCCGGTCAGCGAGACCCCGTTGACATCCGTGATGTCCAGGGACTCGACCGGCCGGCCCAGGCCGCAGCTGGAGGAGAGCACCCGCGGGTCCAGGCCCGACGCCGCGAGGTACTCGAGCACGGCGAGCAGCCGGCGGTCGATGTAGTCGCGCGAGACCTGAACCGGCAGGCAGCTCGTCAGCGTGATGCGACGGTCGGCGATCACGTCGCGGGCGAGGATGCCCTCCTCGAGCAGGAACATGCGCTCGCTGCCCCAGGTGGCCAGGTCGGTGGCACCGGCGCGCGCCGCGACGGCACGCACGACGCCCGGGACCGGTACGCCGGACCCGCTGAGAACCGCCGCCCAGGGGTCGGACGCCGGGTTGCCGGCCGCCGGCGCGGTGGTGGTGGGCGTCGCGCTCGTGGCCGAGCTGACGCCGAGCCCACCGGCGCCGAGCGCCCCGAGGGCCGGCGACGTCGCCTTCGTGGCGCGCGGGACGCTCGGGTGCAGGACGTGTGCGCGCAGGCACCAGCTGGCCAGGAACGGAAGTGGATTCACGGGCGCCGTCGCTCGCACCGGCTGCACGGCGAACCCGAGCTCACCCCGGCCGCCGGCATTTGCGACGCGTCCGATCGTCGTGCCGGCCGACACCGCCTGGCCGACGCGCAGCGCGACCCACCCGGCGGCCGGAGCCGCGCTCGTCGTGCGCACGAGGTTCGACGGCGGCGCGCTGGCCAGCGGCACATAACCGAGCACGCTGAGGGCGTTCGTGACCGCGGGCACGGGGGCGGCCGCGTCCGTCGCGCTCGCGTCGATCGCGGTGCGAAGACCGCCGTTGGCGCGAGCGGAGCTGAGCGGGGGCGGCGCGGCGCTGCCGGCCACGATCGCCGCCGCCTCCGCGCCCGAACCGAAGCGCGCGGGCGCCGTCGACGCCGCGGCGGCGGCGTTCGCGCCGGTCGCGACAACGGGCGCGACCGGCGTCTTGGTGAGCGGGGGCGGCGCGGCACTACCGGCGACGATGGCGGCCGCCTCGGCGCTCGAGCCGAACTGTGTGCTCGCGACCGAGGCGGTCAGCGGCTGCGCCGCGCCGGCGGTGGACACGCTCGCCGCCGCGGCGGATGCCGGAGCCGTCGACGTGGCCGATGAGGTCGCCGAACCGGCGAGCGTGCCGGCATAGGCGAGGTGCGAGTACGTGAACTGGTTGCCCTCGACGTCGCGCACCGTGACATAGGTGCCATACAGCGGGGAGTGCCCGACGGCGGCGACGGTGCCGTCACGGACGGTCGCGACGCGCGCGTCGCGCGTCGTGCGCAGGAGGGCCGTGTCCCCGACCGAGCCGCCGGCGATCGAGGAGGCGTGCGCGCTCGAAGCGCCGGCGCCGGCCGATCCCGACGCCCCGGCCCCGGAGGAACCGGACGACACAGACGACCCGCTGGTCGCGGAGCCCGCCCCGGTGGCCGCGCCCGACGCCTCCGTCCATCCCGAGGATGAGCCGGCCGCGCCGCTCGAAGCCAGGGCGGGCGTCAGCAAGCTGTTCGTCGTCACCTGCGGCGCGGCGTTACTCGCCGACGGAGCGGGGCTGCTGCCGAGCAGCGGCGGATTCTCGATCCCGGCCTGCTCGGCGGCGCTCATCGGCACCGGCGGCACGCCGACGCTCAGCTCGGTCAGCGCGTCGATCATCGTGGCCGGGAAGCTCTCGATCAGCGCCGCCCGCAGCAGGACCGACTGCACATACGCCGTCGAGTGGTTGTAGGCGAGGATCGCCCCGGTGATGTCGGTGGACCCGCCGTTCGCGGCGAGGTAGCTCGCGGCCGCGAAGATCGCGTCAGCCGGGTTATAGGGGTCGGCCTGCGTGAGGCCGACGCCGTCCACCCCGTAGCCCGCCCACGTCGCCGGCATGAACTGCATCCACCCGACCGCCCCGGCCGAGGACACGGCGTCGTCGAATCCGTAGTCGGTCTCGACCTCGTTGATGGCGGCGAGCACCTGCCACGGGATGCCATATTCGTCTCCGGCCGCCTGGTAGAGGCTCAGCAGGAACAGCGGGATGCGGTAGGACTCGATCGCCGCCGTCGTCACGCTCGTCGACAACGGGGCCGAGGCGCCTCGCGCACCCGCGGCCAGCGGCGACGGCGGCAGCCCGAACGGCGCGGCCGCCGGACCCGAGGAGATGATCGGCGCTGTCCCGGTCACTGGCCCCGGGGCGGCGCCACCCCCGCCGCTCGACGCCGTCGGCGCGCTCGGCGGCGCCTGCTTGGGAGGAGCGAGCTTCGGCCCGCCCGCGGCATGCCGTGACGCCGGGCTCGAGGTGCGGGGCGGCGTCGGCGCGCGCTTGCCGGCCCCGGCGGGAGTGACCGAGCGCGCCGGGCGACTCCCGAGCGACCCGCCGCCACCGGTCGTCCCGGTTGCGTTCCCCCCCGTCCGGGCGGTAACCGGCCCCGTCGCGCCGGTCGGTCCGGTCGGTCCGCTCGGCGCCGTCGGTGCGACGCTCGACCCCGTCAACGTCGTCGACGCGCTCGTGGCGGACGACGTGCTCGTCGTAGACGACGCGCTCGAGGCGGACGATGTGCTCGTGACAGCGGACGGGCTCGAGGCGGGCGCCAACGCGCCACGACGCGAGCTCACGCTGGTCGACGTCGAGGACGCCAGGGCCGAGGCCGGACGATGCGTGCTCGCGGCCGCCGCCGGCGCCGCCGCGGACGCCGATGCCGTCGGGCCGGCCGTCGCGGCAAGGCCCGCCGCCGGCGACACGAGTGCCGACGCCCCGGCCGCCAGTCCGGCGATCGCCAGTCGGGCCCGGGCCGGCCGCCGAGCGCCCCGGCGCAGCGGCTGGCGCGAGATCCCGGCCCACTCGGGAGCGGGGAGGCCGCCGCCGGGCCGACGCAGGCCGGCGCGGTCGTCGAGCGTCCACACGACGCGCGCGACGCTGCCGGGGCGACGCAGCGCGGTCCGGTCGGCACGGCTGGAGAGGAGGACGTGCGCCGTCGCCGGACGCCGCAGCGCGGCCACCGCCCAGCGGCCCTCGGGACGTCGAAGTCCGTCGCGCTCGCTCTCGGGGCGGCGCAGGCCGTCGCGCTCGACCTCGGCCGGGTCCGCCGGGGTGGGACCGCGCGGCGGCGGCTCGACGCCGGGTCGTCGCAGACCCTGGCGCTCGATCGCAGGAGGGCCCGGTGGGGCCGGCGCGGCGATGCGCGGGTCCTCCATGGCTCTAGACGAGGCTGGTGACCCGGCCGAGCTCGACCATGGACGTCAGGCCCGCCCGCACCTTGTCGAGTCCGTCCGCGCGCATGCTGCGCATCCCCTCGGATACCGCCTGAGCGGCCACATCATCGGCGCTCTTGCTCTCCATCGCCATGCGGCGGATGTCCTCGGACATCGGCATGACCTCGAACAGTCCGATGCGCCCGCGATACCCGGTGCCGCCGCACTTGCCGCAGCCCTTGGGACCGAGGACCGTGACGCCCTGCAGGCCCCACTGCTCGATGACGGCGTCGGCGAGCTCGACGGGCTCCTTGCAGTCGTCGCACAGCTTGCGGATGAGCCGCTGCGCGACGATGCAGTCGACCGCCGAGGCGATCATGAACGGCGGCACGCCCATGTCGGACAGGCGTCCGAGCGCGCTCGGCGCGTCGTTCGTGTGCAGCGTCGAGAGCACCATATGGCCGGTGATCGCCGCCTGCACCGCGATCGTCGCGGTCTCCTGATCGCGGATCTCGCCGACCATGATGATGTCCGGATCGGCGCGCAGCATCGTGCGCAGGCCGGTGGCGAAGGTCATCCCCACCTTCGTGTTGACCGCCATCTGCTTGACGCCGGCGATGCGCGACTCGACCGGGTCCTCGATCGTGATGATCGTGCCGTCGCCGGTGTTGACCTCGTTGAGCGCCGCGTACAGCGTCGTCGACTTGCCCGAGCCGGTCGGTCCGGTGACCAGCACGGCCCCACGATGGCGCTTGAGCGCGTCGCGAAAGGCCTGCTCCTCCTGGGGCAACATGCCCAGCCCGGCGAGGTCCTGGACGACCGGGCCCTTGTCGAGGATGCGCATGACGATCCCCTCGCCGTCGGCGAGCGGCAGGGTGACGATGCGCAGGTCGATGCGCCGGCCGTCGACGTTGACGGCCATGCGACCGTCCTGAGGCAGGCGCCGCTCGGCGATGTTAAGGCTGGCCATCACCTTCACGCGCGAGACGACGCGGCGGGCCATCTTCCCGCTCATCGTCGCGGCCGGATGGATGACGCCGTCGACGCGGAAGAGGACGCGCATCTCGCGCTCCTCGGGGTCGAAGTGAATGTCCGACGCGCCCTGCTCGACGGCCTGCGCGATGAGCGAGTGCACCAGGCGGATCGCCGGCGCCTCGGTGTCCGCGTCCTCGGCGGCGAGCGGCTCGAAGGCCTCCTCGCTCTCGTCGATGCCCTCGACGGACTCGTCGAGGCGCTGCTGGCGGGCGAGCAGCGAGCGGATGTCGTCGAGCGAGGCGACGGCCGGCTGCACCTTCAGGCCGGTCATCATCCCGATGTCGTCGATCGTCAGCAGGTTGCTCGGGTCGGCCATCGCGAGCAGCAGGCGGCGGTCATCGAGGAATTCGATCGGCACAGCCTGGTAGCGGCGGGCGGTCTCGACCTCGACGAGCCCGACGGCGCCCATGTCGATCGGGTAGACCGTCAGGTCGACATGGTCGAGCCCGAGACGCTCGGCGAGCACGCGCGACAGCTGGTCGTTCGTGAGCACGCCCGTCTCGACGAGCACCTGACCCGTGCGCTTGCCCTCGACACGGGCCTGCTCGATCGCCGCGTCGACGCGCGCCTTCTCGGCGAAGCCGAGCTGGATCGCCACGTCGCCGATCATGTTCGACGAGCGGCTGCGCAGCCGCGGCCGCGTCAGGCCGGGCACGGCGGTGCTGGCAGCGGCGGCGTCGGCCGGTTCGGCGGCCGCGGCGGCCTGGCCGTCATCCGGCGGCGGGACGGCCCGGATGGCCGAGCGTTGACCGTCCCCAGCGGGCGGGGTCCCACGGACGCCGGAGTCCTGACCATCGCCCGCCGGCGGAACCGGACGAACGCCGGAGCCCTGACCATCGCCCGCCGGCGGAACCGGACGAACGCCGGAGCCCTGACCATCGCCCGCCGGCGGAACCGGACGGGCACCCGAGCGCTGGCCATCGCCCGCCGGCGGAGCGGGACGGGCACCCGAGCCCTGGCCACCAGCGGGCGGCGGTCCAGGACGAACACCGGAACCCCGACCCGCGCCCGGCGGCGGACCAGGACGAGCACCGGAACCCTGACCGGGGCCTGGAGGCGCGCCCGGACGAGCGCCCGAGCCGGGGCCCGGGGGGCCCCCCGGACGAACGCCGGAGCCCTGCCCGGGGCCGGGCGGGGGAACCTGACGCATGGCGGGACGTGCAGCCGGCGGCGGCGAGCCACCCGCGCCCGCGCGTGGAGAGTCATCGGAGCCCGGCGGGCCCTGGCCTTGATCGCGGATCTCGGGTACGCCGATGTCCATCGCGCAGTTGCATCGGCAAGGGCGCCGGTCGACGCCCCGCGTCCAGCGGGCAGTGGACGAACGTCCGAGCGCCGTCGTCAGATGAACGACAAATTGCGCAGGGTTGGCGCGGGATGCGTGGACGTACGGCCCAGATTCCGCGCCGTCAATGCGGCCGTGCCGCGGGGGCGTCCAGAACGCACCCGCCCCAGCGGGGCCTACTCGAAGGGGGCGGACCCCACCGCCGACGCCGCCGGGTCGGCGTTCTCGATCACCTCGGGGAAAGGACCGCCGGCCCGCGCCGCCAGCCCAAGCTCGGCAGCGATCAACTCGTAGGAGCGTCGTCGCGCGGAATGGTCAAAGGTGATCGTGACCACGATCAGCTCCTCGGCGCCGTACATCTCGGCCAGTTCGAGCAGGCCGTCGCGGACGGTCGCCGCGGTGCCGATGATCGCCCGGCGGCCCCCGCCCCCCGGCGGCGAGCGCTGCCCGGCGAGGAACTCCAGCGCCTTCTCGGGCGGGGGAACGGGAATGAGCTCGCCGCGCCGCAGGAGCGCGAGCGTCATGCGGCTGCTGGCCGCCAGGCGCTGGGCCTCCTCCTCGCTGTCGGCGGCGATCGCCCACGCGGCGACGGCCGTGCGATGGCCACCGTGACCCTGATGCCGCGCGAACTCGGCCCGGTAGGCCGCCGCGATCTCGGCGCCTTCGCGGTTGATGAAGTCGGCGAAGGCGTAGGGCAACCCGAGCTGGCCGGCCCAGATCGCGCTCTGGGGCGAGGACCCCAGCAACCAGGGCTCGGGCCGTTCGGGGCCCGGAAGCGAGGCGGCCAGGCGCCGGAAGGGATGATCTTCCGGCAGCGTGTCATCGAGATAGGCGAGCAGCTCGGCGAGCTTCTGGGGGAAGTCGTCGGGCGCGGCCTGGCCGCGGTCGGGCTGCAGGGCGAAGGTCGTCAGGGCGTCGGTGCCGGCCGCCCGGCCGAGGCCGAGGTCGATGCGCCCCGGGAACAGGCCGGCGAGTATCGAGAAGGACTCGGCCACCTTCAGGGGGCTGTAGTGCGGCAGCATCACGCCGCCGGTGCCCACCCGCAGACCCGACGTGGCGGCGGCGATTGGCCCGATCAGCACCTCGGGGCTCGCCCCGGCGAGCATCGGCCCGCCGTGGTGCTCGGCCACCCAGTAGCGGTGGTAGCCGAGACGGTCGGCCAGCCGGGCGAGATCGATCGTGGCACGCAGCGCCTCATCGCCGCTCGAGCCCTCGGCGATCGGCGACTGGTCGAGGACGGACACGCGGATCGGGGCGCTCACAACCTCGATCGTAGTGCGACCGGTAGCGTGCTCGAGCCCGAACACCGCGCCCGAGGAGCCACGATGCCGAGCACCGAGCCGACCACGAACCTGACCGACCTGTTCTCGCTGGCCGGCAAGAGCGCGCTGGTGACCGGCGGCTCGCGCGGCATCGGCGAGATGATCGCGCGTGGACTGCTCGCGGCCGGCGCGCGCGTGTGCATCTCGGCGCGCAAGGCCGAGGCGCTGCTCGAGACCGCGGAGCGCCTCGCGGCGCTCGGCGAGGTCCACGCGATCCCGGCCGACGTGTCGAGCGCCGAGGGCGCGCGCACGCTTGCCGACGCGGTGCGCGAGTGGTCCCCGACGCTTCACGTGCTCGTCAACAATGCGGGCGCGACCTGGGGAGCGCCGATCGAGGACTTCCCGCCCGAGGGGTTCGACAAGGTCATCCGCACGAACGTGACCGGCGTCTTCTACCTGACCTCGTCGCTGCTCGGCGAGCTGCGCGCCGCCGCCAGCCCGTCCGACCCCGCGCGGGTCATCAACATCGGCTCGATCGACGGGCTGAACGTGCCGGTGATGGAGAACTACCCGTACAGTGCCAGCAAGGCCGCCGTGCACCAGCTGACCCGCCACCTCGCCAAGCGCCTGGCGGGTGAGCACATCACGGTCAACGCGATCGCGCCCGGTCCGTTCGAGAGCAAGATGATGGGCTTCGCGCTCGGCAATCCGGAGCTGCGCGAGCAGATCGCCGCTGGCATTCCGCTCGGCCGGATCGGGCACCCGGACGACATGGCGGGCACGGCGGTGTTCCTCGCCTCGCGCGCCGGGTCCTATCTGAGCGGCGCGGTCATCCCGGTCGACGGCGGGCGCACCGGCGCGGCCTGACGCCCGCGCTCAGGCGGTGAGCGCGGCCGCCATCTCGTCGAACGCCTGCACGTAGGCGTCGATCGACTCGGCGGTGTGGGTCACTGACAGCGTCCACTCCTCCTCGCGACCTGGCGTCATGAAGATCCCGCGATTCATGTTCCAGGCCCAGGCGAGCTCGGTGACCTCGGCGTCCTGGTTGGCCTTGAACGTCTCGTAGTCGACGATCGGGCTCGGCGAGAACGTGACGCAGCCCTTCGAGCCGATGCCGACGGCGTAGCCGGGGAGGCGGTAGCGCGCGATGACCGCCTCGCAGCCGCTCACGATGCGGTCGTTGAGCTCGTCGAGGAACCGATAGGCGTCGGGCGTCAGCACCTGCTCGAGGCTCGCGCGCGCGGCGGCCATCGCCAGTGGGTTGCCGTTATACGTGCCGACCTGGTAGACGCTGCCGTCCTCGACGACGCTCATCGCCTCCTCGCTGCCGCCGATCGCGCCCGAGGGCAGTCCGCCGCCGAGCGTCTTCGCAAGCGTGACCATGTCCGGGGTGACGCCGAAGCGCTCGGTCGCTCCGCCGGCGGCGATCGCCAGGCCGGTCTTAACCTCGTCGAAGATGAGCACGATGCCATGGCGGCGCGTGATCTCGCGCACCGCCTCGAGGTAGCCCGGCTCGGGGAGCACAACCCCGAGGTTCATCATCGCCGCCTCCATGATCAGGCACGCCGGCAGGCGGTCCTCGGCGGCGAGGCGCTCGATGCGGCGCTCCATCGCTCCGGCATCGTTGAACGGGACCGCGATCGTGAGGTCGCTGACGGCCTTCGGAATGCCGGCCCCATAGGGCAGCGAGGCGAGGTTCTCGCGGTCGCCGATCTCGTCGTAGGGGACCCCGATGGAGACCATCACGCCGTCGTGGTGGCCGTGGTAGGAGCCGAAGATCTTCATGATCGTGTCGCGCCCGGTGAGGGCGCGCGCGATGCGGATGGCGTCCATCGTCGCCTCCGAGCCGGAGTTGACGAAGCGCCAGCGCGCCAGCCCCCAGCGGCGCTGCAGCTCCTCGGCGACCGCGATCGTGTCCTCGGTGACCGCGGCGAAGTGAGTGCCGAGCGCGACGCGCTCGCGCACGGCCTCAACGATCGCCGGGTGGGCGTGGCCCTGGACCATCGAGCCGAACCCGTTGTGGAAGTCCCACCTGCGGTTGCCGTCGACGTCGTTGACGACCGGGCCGTGGCCGTCGACGAGGTAGATCGGCCACGGGTCGCGCAGCTGGTAGGAGGACGCGACGCCGCCGCTCAGCGAGCGGCGCGCGCGCTCGTACATCTCCTTGGATCGCTCAGTGCGCGCGTTCAGCGTGGCGAGCTCGCGCTCGGCGAGCTCGGCGATCCGCTCGCGATCCAGCTGCACGGGACTCTCGACGGCCATCGCGGGTGAGCTTACGTCGCCCGCCGGGCGGCGTGCGTAGACGAACCGTGCGGCAGAGGGCGTCGCGCCGTGACAGCGTGTCGAGATAATCACCTGCGTGGCCATCGCGGAGCCGACTCGAGCCCGTCGAGCGCGCGGCAACCATGACGCCCTGGCCCGCGGCGTCGGGGCGCTCGCGCTCGGCGCGATCGTGCTGCTGGTGCTGGCGGTCGTCGTCGCCGCGGCGGAGCGCGCGAGCTTCCTCTCCCCCTTCAGCACGGCGAGCTCGTTCCCCGGCTGGATGGCCGGGCCACTTGCCGGGCTCGTCCCGTGGCTCACTCGCGACGACGCACACCTGCGCGCACTCACGAGCCTCGCGATCGTCGCGATGTTCGTCGGCTACCTGCTGGCCCTCGCGTTCGCGCCGCGACTGCGGGCGCGCTGGGTGATCGCCGCGATCGTCGCAGTGCACGTGATCCTGCTCTGCGCGCCGCCCCTCTTCTCCACGGACGTCTTCAACTACCTCAACTACGGGCGCATGGGCGCCGTGCATGACCTCAACCCGTACACGACGATCCCGGTGCTCGAGCCACACGGCGACCCGACGTTCGCGATCAGCAACTGGCACCGGCTGCTGAGCCCGTACGGACCGCTGTTCACGCTGCTCACCTACGCGCTCGCGCCGCTCGGTGTCGCCGCCTCCTTCTGGACGATGAAGGCCGTCATCGCACTCTGCAGCCTCGCCATGCTCGCGCTCGTCTGGCGCTGCGCCGAGCTGCTCGGTCGCTCGCCGGAGGCGGCGATCGTGCTCGTCGGACTCAACCCGCTCGTGCTCGTGTGGGGCCTCGGCGCCGACCACAACGACGCCGTGATGATGCTGCTCGTCGTGCTCTCGCTGTATCTCGCGCTGCGGGCTCGCGTGGACGGGAGCGACCGCCTCGCGGCCGCCTCGGGGGCGGCGCTCGTGGCGGCGATCGCGGTCAAGGCGTCGGCGGGCGTCCTGCTGCCCGTGCTCCTGCTCGCGAGCCGCCGGCGAGCCACGCTCGCCGGCGCGATCGCGGCCGCGGCCGTGCTCGGGGCGATCAGCTACCTCGCCTTCGGCACACACCTACCCGACCTGACGACGCAGAGCCGGCTCGTCACTCCGCTCGGCTTCGCGAACGTCCTCGGGGTCGTGCTCGGGCTCGGCGGCGAGACGGCCGGCCTGCACGTCGTGCTCGAGGCGATCCTCGTGGGCACCGTGCTGGTCGCGGCCTTCGTCACGCTGCGCGACCCGCGCCGCGCGCTGGCCGCCGCGTTCGCCTGCGTGCTCGCGCTCGTGCTGACGCTCAGCTGGTCAGCCGCCTGGTACGTGCTGTGGCTGCTGCCGCTCGCGGCGCTCCTGCCCGAGCGGTGGCCGCGCGCCGCGGCGCTCGCGCTGAGCGTGTTCCTGCTCGCCGCGTTCCTGCCGAACGAGCCGCTCGTGCACCGCCCGCTGTCGCTACCGCTGTACTCGACGGCGCTCGGCCGAGCCCACACGAACGAGATCAACGCGCTGCTGTACTGACCGGCCGCGGGCTTCAGTCTCGCGCCCGGCTGCCGATTTTCTCGGATGTGACGACTGAGCGCTACGAGCACTACCGCGCCGCGCTGGCGATCATCGCCGACATCGGCCCGAGCAAGCTGCATGCCGCGGAGCGCGAGGCGCTCTGCGCCTGCGCGGAGGATCTGCTGCTGGGCGATGACCCCGCAGAGATCCGGGTGCGCCGCCAGGAGGCGCTCGCGCTGCTCGACCAGCTCGTCGTCAGTGGACGCTGGCTGGCAAGCACCGCCCGTCTGCTCGGCGGACACATCGCCGGCTGCGGACCGATGCCGCTCGTCGCCGCGTAGGTCGCCGCGCCTAGCGCGCAACGACGGTGAAGAAGTCGCGGGCGTCGGGCAGACGCAGCTGACCGGCGATGCCGTTCTGACCGGGAACCTGCGGGTAGGCCGCCAGCCCCGCCGGCCGATGGGCGTACAGGTAGGCGGCCACCCAGAACGGGTTGATGTCGAGCTGCACGGCGCGCACGGCGCCGGCGCGGATGAGCGCGCGTCCCAACATCGCCGGCGTAAGCTGCTCGCCGGCGGCCCACACGAGAAGGCCGGCGGCGGTGATTCCGAGCCCCGAGCGGGCGGTGAGGATCCGCTCGTGCAGCGGATCGCCCCAGCACTTGAGCGGGCAGCTGTTCGCCGTGTCGTTCAGGCGGCCCTTGGTCACAAGCAGCGACAGGTTCTGTCGGACCGATGCGATCGCCCGTCCCGAGGCGGGCACGCCCTCGCGCCACGCGCCGATCGCGGTGACGCCGTCGGCGTAGGTGACGATCGAGCCGAGGCCGGCGCTCAGGGGCACTGCGGTGCGCCCGCCCATCACGAACCCGTTGCCGGCGACGTTGAACTTGAAGCCGCCGTTGAAGCCGGCGAGGACGCGATGGATCTCGCTCGGCTCGATCTGGTCGCCGTAGCGCCAGCCGCTTCCGCCCGGGTACGCCGTGCCCGCGTGGAGGTGCAGCGCGGTGAGCCGCTGATCGAAGCGCAGGAAGGTGACACCATCGCGCTGGGCGACCCACACCGCGGGCAGCCCACCCACCGTGGCGACCGGCTGGAACGCCGCCGTCGGGGAGAGGACCGGGGTGACGCGGGGGGCGCTGGGGACGGCGGGGGTGCTCACCGTCATCGTGGGCGCGACCTCGGCGGCCGGCGTCGTGGCGGACGCGCGCGCTGTCGTCACCGCCGTCGAGGAGGCCGAGCCCGACGAGCTGCACGCGCTGAGGAGGATCGCGGTGGACGCGGCGAGGGCGAGGACCCGCGGAGGTGGACGTGAGCGATCGGAGAAGTACATCTTCGATCTCCGTGAAGAGTACGGACGCCGGGTCCGCGAGGCGGCTACCCCCGCCACACATCCGTCCAGCATCACGCCCCGCCGAGCGGCCGGGACCGAGCCGCCGGTCGATTGGTGAATACGCGCCCCGGTGCGCAGAGTCCCCGATGCCCCTCTTCATGTCTCGATCTCCGTGGCTGCGCGCCGCGTTCGGCGCCCTGCTGGCGGGCGTGGCCTTCCATGCCGCGCGTGCCCTGTTCGGGTTCGGCGGGCCGGGGCTGCGCCGGTTCAGCGAGAAGGAGGTGTACACGTCCGTCGAGTTCCTCGCCGTCGCGGTCTGCGCGGCGCGCGCGCTGACGATTCGCGCCGGCCGCGCGGCCTGGGTGCTGATCACCGCGGGGCTGCTCGCGTGGACGCTCGGCGATCTGATCTGGACCGTGTGGTTCGACGGGCTCGCCAACCCACCGGATCCGTCGATCGCCGACGCGTGCTACCTCGCCATGTACCCGTGCCTGTACGCCGGACTGATGCTGCTGATGCGATCCCAGCGCCGGCACATCGGAAATGCGCAATGGCTGGACGGCGCGGTCGTCGGTCTGACCGCCGCCGCGGTGGGCGCCGCGCTGGTGTTCTCGAGCGTGCTCGGAAGCGCACAGGGCGACTTCGCCCAGGTCGCCGTCAACCTGGCCTACCCACTCGGCGACTTCGGGCTCCTCATCTTCATCGCCGTCGGCTACGCACTGCGGGGTTGGCGCCCCGATCGACGCTGGGCGATGCTCGGGGCCGGCATCGCCGTGACGGCGCTGGCCGACATTGTCTACGTGTACGAGGTCGCCAAGGGCACGTACGCTGCGGGCGGCCTCCTCGACACCCTGTGGCCGGCCTCGATGGCGATCCTGGCGGCGGCCGCCTGGCAGCCCTCGGCGCGCGTCCGCACGGACATCGGCCGGCCCCGCGACACCGTTGCGCTCCCGGCCGTGGCCGGCGTGGTCGCCGTCGGCCTGCTGCTCGTCGCCGCGTTCGACCACGTGTCGGGGCTCGCGGCGGCGCTCGCCGGCGCGGCGATCCTCGTCGCCGGTATCCGCGCCGGAATCACATACATAGAGAACGTGGCGATGCTGCGCAGGAGCGCCCACGAGGCCGTCACCGACGCCCTCACCGGACTCGGCAACCGTCGCCGGATGATGGAATGCCTCGCGGATTGCGTCACCGAGGCGGACGCCGGACACGTCTCGACGCTCATCTTGTTCGACCTCAACGGCTTCAAGGCGTACAACGACACCTTCGGACACGCCGCCGGCGATGCGCTGCTGACGCGACTCGCGCAGGCGCTCGCCGCGTCGATCCGTGACGAGGGGCAGGCCTTCCGGCTCGGCGGCGACGAATTCTGCGTCCTGCTCGAGGGCCGGCACGGACGCGGAGACCGCGACGTGGCGGCCGCGGCCTCGGCATTGAGCGAGGTGGGCACGCGCTTCACGGTCACGGCCGCGCGCGGCGTCGTCGTCCTCCCGGACGACGCGACCGACGCGAGCCGCGCCCTTCAGCTGGCCGACGAGCGCATGTACGCCCACAAGGCCTCGTCGGGGCAGACCGCACGCGGCGTCACTCGCGACGTGCTCATGCAGGTGCTCTCCGAACGCGAGCCGGATCTGCACGAGCACGTCCATACCGTCGGCGAGCTCGTGGTCGCGGTCGCCGCCGAGTTCGCGCTCGACGGCGAGCGGCTCGACGAGGTGCTGCGGGCGGCCGAGCTGCACGACGTCGGCAAGCTTGCCATTCCCGACGCGATCCTGCAGAAGCCCGGACCGCTCGACGACGCCGAATGGGGCTTCATGCGCGAGCACCCGGTCATCGGCGAGCGGATCCTCAACACCGCACCCGCACTGCGGCCGGTTGCGCGGCTGGTACGCGCCAGTCACGAACGCTGGGACGGGCGCGGATACCCGGACGGACTCGCGGGAACGGAGATCCCGCTCGGAGCCAGGATCATCGCCGCCTGCGACGCCTTCGAGGCGATGACCTCGAACCGCTGCTATCAGTCGGCGCGCGTCCCCGAGGACGCGATCGAGGAGCTGCGGCGCAACGCTGGTAGCCAATTCGATCCCGACGTGATCGAGGCGTTCTGCCGCATCTGGAGCGGGCTCAGCGCCCCGGCCGGGTCGCCGTGGGCGCGCGCGGCGTAGACGGGCGCAGAAGCGCCTCGATCTCGGCGTGCCGGGCCGCTGACAGGGTCGGCCAATCGGGCGCGTAGCCGAACACGTCGGCCACGCGGGCCGCGCTGTAGCGATCGGCCACGATCTCGATGTGGTCGGGCGTGACGAGCGCCGGGTGCGGCACGCCGCACGAGCGTGACAGGGCGAGCAGCTCGGCGCGCAGGACGGCGATGTAGTTCGCCACCCGATGGAACTTGACATCGGGGTCCAGACCGCGCATCAGCCAGCGCGACTGCGTCGCCACGCCCGCGGGGCAGCGGCCGGTGTGGCAGCGCATCGCCTGGATGCAGCCGACGGCGAGCATCGCCTCGCGACCGACACTGATCATGTCGCAGCCGAGCGCGAAGGCGAACAGCGCCGAGTCGGGGAACCCGAGTCGCCCGGCGCCGATGAAGACGACGTCCTCGGCCAGACCTTCGCGGGCGAAGGCGGCGTAGACGCGCGAGAAGCCGACCTTGAACGGGAGCGAGACGTGATCGGAGAAGGCGAGCGGCGCGGCGCCGGTGCCGCCCTCCCCGCCGTCGATGCTGATGTAGTCCGGACCACCGCCGCTCGCGGACATGCGGCCCGTCAGCTCCTCCCAGAAGCCGCCCTCGCCGACGGCTGACTTGATCCCGACCGGCAGGCCGGTCTCGCCGGCGAGCAGCTCGACGAACTCGATCAGCTCATCGACGTTCGTGAAGGCCGAGTGCGCGGGCGGGCTGACGCAGTCCTCGCCGGCCGGAACGCCGCGGATGGCGGCGATCTCGCGGGTCACCTTGCGTGCGGGCAGCAGGCCGCCGAGCCCCGGCTTGGCCCCCTGGGAGAGCTTGATCTCGATCGCCCGCACGGGTGCCTCGGCCAGGCGCTGGCGCAGGTGCGGAAGGCTGAAGCGGCCCCGCTCGTCGCGGCACCCGAAGTACGCGGTTCCGATCTGCAGGACGAGCTCCCCGCCGTGGCGGTGGGCGGGCGCGATGCCGCCCTCGCCCGTGTTATGCAGGCAGCCGGCGAGCGCGGCCCCGCGGTTCATCGCCTCGACGGCCGGCCCGGACAGCGCGCCGTAGCTCATGCCCGAGATGTTCACCGCCGACTCCGGGCGGAAGGCGTGGCGGCGGTGGTGGGCGCCCCCGAGCACCTTGCCGGCGGGCAGGCGGTGATCGGGCGGACCGCCCGGCTCGCCGTCGGCCGGCGCCGGTGCCGGGAACGGCGAGTGCTTGATGATGAGCAGGTTGTCGACGACGGACTCCATGTCCTCGTCGGTGCCGAAACCGAACGTGTTCAGTTCGCGCCGCGACGACGCCTCGACCCAGCGACGCTGGTTGCGCGAGAACGGCCGCTCGTCGTTGTTCGAGGTGACGATGTACTGGCGCAGCTCGGGCCCGACGGCCTCGAGCGCGTAGCGCAGATGCCCGATCAGCGGGAAGTTGCGCAGGATCGCGTGGCGGCGCTGCACCAGGTCGTACGCCGCCAGCCCGCCGAGGGCCGCACCCGCCATGCGGCCGCCCCAGCGGCCGTACCGCTGCGTTGCCTCGCCTGCTTCCGAGCTGTCCCTGCGCTGCGACATGGCTGAGACCGTGATCCTCCTTTTCCCCCGAGCTGGCGCCATCGGTGATAGCACCGGCCGCGCGTGCGGGGGAATACGGCTCCGGCGAAGACGAGCGCCGCGTAGTCTCTGCTGCCGATGCAGCAGCCGGTGGTGATCGAGCGCGCGGGATTCGATGCGCTCGTCGACGTCCTGCGCGGCCGCGGCTACACGGTCCTCGGGCCGACGGTCAAGTCGCAGGCGATCGTCCACGCCGAGCTGGACAGCGCCGCCGATCTGCCCGCGGGCTGGACCGACGAGCAGGAGGGCGGCAGCTACCGCCTCGTGCGCCGCGACGACGACGCGCTGTTCGCGTACAACGTCGGACCGCAGTCGTTCAAGAGTGCACTGTTTCCCCCCACGCTGCGGCTGTTCAAGGCGCAGCGCGGGCCCGACGGGAGCGTCGCCATCGAGGAGCCGCCGCCCCCGCCGCGGTACGCGTTCATCGGCGTGCGCGCCTGCGACCTGCACGCGATCGCGATCCAGGACCGGGTGTTCATGGGCGATCACCACGTCGACCGCGACTACGAGGCGCGGCGGCGGGAAGCCTTCATCGTGGCGGTCAACTGCGCCAAGGCCGGCGGGACGTGCTTCTGCGTGTCGATGGGCAGCGGCCCGCGGGCGCACGAGGGCTTCGACCTCGCGCTCACCGAGCTGCTCGACGGCGACGGCCACCGCTTCCTCGTCGAGGTCGGCAGCGAGCGCGGCGCGGATGTGCTCGCCGAGCTGTCGCACCGGCCGGCCGCCGAGGCGGACGAGCGTCGCGCCGACGAGGTCGCCGCCGCGACGGCGGCCTCGATGGGCCGCACGCTCGACACCGACGGCATCAAGGAGCTCCTGTACGAGAACGCCGAGCATCCCCGTTGGGCGGAGGTGGCCGAGCGCTGCCTGACCTGCGGGAACTGCACGCTGGCCTGCCCGACGTGCTTCTGCTCGACCGTCGAGGACCACACCGACCTCGCCGGCGGGGAGGCGGAGCGCACGCGCCAGTGGGACTCGTGCTTCACGCTCGGTCACTCCTACATCAACGGCGGCTCGATTCACGCCTCGGGGCGCTCGCGGTACCGGCAGTGGATGACGCACAAGCTGGCCAGCTGGATCGACCAGTTCGGCAGCTCGGGGTGCGTCGGTTGCGGGCGCTGCATCACCTGGTGCCCGGTGGCGATCGACATCACCGAGGAGGCGGCGGCGATCCGCGCCACCGATCTGCGCGACCTCGCCGTCGACGGGGCGGGCGATGCGAACGATTGAACAGCTGCTGCACGAGGCGCCGGCGCTCGCGGCGCTGCGCAGCGAGCACCGCGCCGTGATCGCCGGGTGCGGGCGCAACGCCGTGTTCGCCGAGGGCGAGTACCTCATGCGCGAGGGCGAGCCGGCGGACGTCTTCTACATCCTCCGCGAGGGCGAGGTCGCGCTCGAGACGTTCGTCCCTCACCGCGGGGCGACGACGCTGCAGACGCTGACCGACGGCGACCTGCTCGGCTGGTCGTGGCTCGTGGAGCCGTACCGGGTCGCCTTCGACGCGCGCTCGCTTCAGACGACGCACGCAATCGCCTTCGATGCCGCGTGCCTGCGCGGGAAGTGCGAGCTCGACCCGGCGCTCGGGTACGACCTGCTGAAGCTGTTCGCCGCGATCATCGTGCAGCGCCTGCAACACACGCGCCTGCAGCTCCTCGACGTGTACGGGTCCGTTGCCGACGGCTGAGCGCGTGCACCCGGCCGGCGCGATGGTGCCGACGCCGTACCGGATGGTCGACAAGCGCCAGGAGACGCACGACACCTGGACGCTGCGCCTCGAGCCGGCGGGCGGCGTCCTGGGCGCGTTCGCCCCGGGGCAGTTCGCGATGCTCTACGCGTTCGGCATCGGCGAGGCGCCGATCTCGGTGAGCGGCGACGTCGGGGCCGGCGGCCCGCTCGTGCATACCGTCCGATCGGTCGGCGCGGTGACGCAGGCGATCTGCGCGCTGCGAGCCGGGCGCCTACGTCGGGGCCCGCGGGCCGTTCGGCAGCACCTGGCCGATCGCCGACGCGGAGGGCCGTGACGTCGTGCTCGTCGCCGGCGGCATCGGGCTCGCGCCCCTGCGGCCGGTCATCTACCACGTGCTGGCCAACCGCGAGCGTTACGGCCGCCTCGTCGTGGCCTACGGCGGGCGCTCGCAGGCCGAGCTGCTCTACCTCGACGAGCTCGAGCGCTGGCGCGGGCGCTTCGACGTCGACCTCGATGTCGCCGTCGACACCGGCGCCGGCGGCTGGCGAGGGCGCGTCGGCGTCGTCACGACGCTCATCCCGCGGGCCGAGTTCGACGCCGCCAACGCGACCGCCTTCGTGTGCGGGCCCGAGGTGATGATGCGCTTCACGATCGACGCGCTGCACGACGCCGGCGTGGCGCCCGAGTCGATCCAGGTGTCGATGGAGCGCAGCATGCGCTGCGCCGTGGGCCATTGCGGTCACTGCCAGCTGCGGGAGCGTTTCATCTGCCAGGACGGGCCTGTGTTCCGCAGCGATCTGATCGAGCCGCTCATGCGGGTGCGCGAGCTGTGAGCGCGCGCCGGCCGACGCTCGCGGTGTGGAAGTTCGCCTCCTGCGACGGCTGCCAGCTGTCGATCCTCGACTGCGAGGACGAGCTGCTCGCACTGGCCGACACCGTCGAGATCGCGCATTTCCTCGAGGCCTCGAGCGCCATCGTCGACGGGCCGTACGACGTCTCGATCGTCGAGGGGTCGATCACGACCGCCGGCGACATCGAGCGCATCCGCCAGATCCGCGCGCAGTCGCGGCGCGTCATCGCGATCGGAGCCTGCGCCACGGCCGGCGGCATCCAGGCGCTGCGCAACTTCGCCGACGTCGAGGGCTTCGTCTCGCTCGTGTACGCCTCGCCGGAGTACATCTCCACGCTCGACCGCTCGACCCCCGCGCGCGATCACATCGCGATCGACTTCGAGCTGCAGGGGTGCCCGCCGAACAAGCGCCAGCTGCTCGAGGTGATCGGCGCCTTCGTGCACGAGCGCCGCCCGGCGATCCCGTCGCACAGCGTGTGCATCGAGTGCAAGCGCGCCGGGAACGTGTGCGTGATGGTCGCGCACGGCACGGCGTGCCTCGGGCCGGTCACGCACGCCGGATGCGGCGCGCTGTGCCCGAGCTATCACCGCGGCTGCTACGGCTGCTTCGGCCCGATGGAGTCGCCCAACCCGGCGTCGCTGGCGGGCTGGCTCGGCGACCACGGCTCGGACGAGCAGGACATCGTGCGCATGCACCGCCTCATCTATGCGGCCGCCCCGGAGTTCAGCGAGCAGACGGGAAGCGATGAGCGAGGCGCCTAAGCACACCGGCGAGCGCCGCTTCATCGTCGAGGCGCTCGCGCGCGTCGAGGGCGAGGGCGCGATGCACGTGACGCTGCGCGACGGGGCGGTGCAGGAGCTGCAGCTGCGCATCTACGAGCCGCCGCGCTTCTTCGAGGCCTTCCTGCGCGGCCGGCGCTTCACCGAGGTCCCGGACATCACCGCGCGCATCTGCGGGATCTGCCCGGTCGCCTACCAGGTGAGCGCGATCGGCGCGATGGAGGACGTCTGCGGCGTGGAGGTCCCCGAGACGGTGCGCGCGTTGCGCCGGCTGTTGTACTGCGGGGAGTGGATCGAGAGCCACACGCTGCACGTGTTCATGCTGCACGCGCCCGACTTCCTTGGCTACAGCGGGGCGATCGAGATGTCCCGCGAGCACGCCGCGATCGTCGAGGGCGCGCTCGCGCTCAAGGCCGCGGGCAACGAGCTGATGCGGGTGGTCGGCGGGCGCGAGATCCACCCGATCAACCAGCGTGTCGGGGGCTTCTACCGCGCCCCGGAGCGCTCGGCGCTGCTCGACGTGGCCGAGCGGCTCGAGCGGGCGCTCGGCTTTGCTCGCGAGGCGGTGCGCTTCGCCGCCTCGCTGCCGATCCCCGACTTCGAGCGCGACTACGAGTTCGTCGCGCTGTGCGAGCCCGACACGTACGCGATCGAGGGCGGGCGGCTCGTCTCCAGCAGTGGCCTCGACCTCGCGCCCGGCGAGTACCCCGACCACTTCGTCGAGGAGCACGTCCCGCACTCGACCGCACTTCACTCGCACCTGCGCGACGGCGGCAGCTACCTCGTCGGCCCGCTCGCGCGCTACGCGCTCAGCTCGGGCAAGCTGTCGCCGCTCGCGCGCGAGGCCGCCGCCGAGGCCGGGCTGGGGGCCGTCTGCCGCAACCCGTACCGCAGCATCGTCGTGCGCGCGGTGGAGATCCTCTACGCGGTCGAGGAGGCGCTGAGGATCATCGAGGGCTACGAGCCACCCGACCCGCCGGCGGTGCCGGCGGCGCCCCGGGCCGGTCGCGGGGCGGGGTGGAGCGAGGCGCCCCGCGGCCTGCTCTGGCACGGCTACGAGATCGACGGCGAGGGGACGATCCTCGACGCGCGGATCGTGCCCCCCACCTCGCAGAACCAGCGCATGATCGAGCGCGACCTGCGCGACTGCGTCGAGCGCTTCGTCGCGCTGCCCGACGACGAGCTGCGCGTGCGCTGCGAGCAGACGATCCGCAACTACGACCCGTGCATCTCGTGCGCGACGCACTTCCTCACGCTCGAGCTCGACCGCGGCTGACCGGTCTCGTCACGGTCACCGGCGTCGGCAACGCGTGGCGCCGCGACGACGGCGCCGGGCTGGAGGTCGCGCGGCGCCTGTCGATCGACCCGCCGCCGGGCATGCGCGTCGTGCGGCGTCACGGCGACGACGCGAGCGGGCTGCTCGAGGACTGGCGCGACGCCGACGCGGCGATCGTCATCGACGCCGCGGCCGGCGGCGCTGCAGCCGGATCGGTCCATCGCTTCGACGCGGTGGCGGCGCCGCTGCCGGCGCAGGTGGTCGGCGCCTGCGGCCACGCGGTCGGGGTGGCGGAGGCCGTGGAGGTGGGTCGCGCGCTGCATCGCCTTCCCCGGTCGCTGCTCGTGTACGCGATCGAGGGACGCGAGTTCGGGCTCGGCGAGGGGCTCACGCCGGCGGTCGAGCGCGCGGTGACGGTCGTCGTTGCGGAGCTGCGCGAGGGGTTGGCCGCCGCGGGCTGACCTGCTGGCGGCGGTCAGGGCAGGGCCGGGCCGTCGAAGCGCTCGACGCGGTTGTTGCCGGTGTCGGCGACGTACACCGAGCCGCGGGGGTCGATGGCGATGCCGGTCGGGTCGCTGAACTCCCCGGGATCGGGGCCGCTCACGCCCCACGCGCCGATGTAGGCGCCCGCGCGGTCGAAGACCTCGACGCGATCGTTGCCGGTGTCGGTCACGTAGACGTGGCCGGCCGGCGAGACGCCGATCCCGGTCGGGGCGAGCAGCTCGCCGGGACCGCTCCCCAGACGACCCCACTGGCGCTCGAAGGCGCCGGCCGCGCTGAACTCCTCGACGCGGTCGTTGCCGCTGTCCACGACGTAGACGTCGCCGGCGCCGTCGAGCGCGACGCCGGTGGGTGCGCGCAGCTGGCCGGGCGCTGAGCCGGCCCCGCCCCAGCTGGCCACGCCATCGCCGGTCGGGCCGAGCTCGAGGATGCGGTCGTTCGCGGTGTCGGCGACGTACGCGTCGCCCTGGGCATTGAGCGCAACCGCGGAGGGCGCGTTCAGCGCGACGCCGATCAGGTCGTCCGATCCTCCCGGGTCGGAGAGAAAGTTGGCGTTGGCGTCATCGCGCACAACGCGGTTGTTGCCGGTGTCGGCGACGTCGACCTGGCCGCTCGCCGGATCGATGCCGATGCCAGCGGGCAGGTACAGCTGGCCGACCGAGCCGCCGGTCATGACCCAGCTCGTGACGAAGGCGTCGCTACCGGCGGCGAACACGTCGACGCGGTAGTTGGCGGTATCGGCGACGAACAGCCGGCCGCTCGGGTCGATCGCGACGCCCCGTGGTGCGCTCAGCACGCCGAGCGAGCGGCCGGGAGCGCCCCACGACCCCACGAGCGTGCCGCCGGCGCTGTAGTGGTCGACGCGGTTGTTCGACGTGTCGGCGACGAACACGTCGCCGTCGGCGTCGCTGGCCAGGGCGCGGGGATGCTCGATGTTGCGAGGACCGCTCGCCGTCTGCCCCCACGCGGTGACGAACGTGAGCCCCCCGCTCAGCTGCACGATGCGGTTGTTGTTGTTGTCGGCCACGAACACGTCGCCGGCGCCATCGATGGCGACCCCGTATGGGTTGGCGAGCGAGCCGCCCGGACCGAGCGAGCCGCTCGAGCCCTCGTAGCTGCCGTCGAGGCCGAAGCGATCGATGCGGTTGTTGTCGTCGTCGGCCACGAGCAGCTCGGAGCCGTTCGCGGCGAGGCCGTGCGGCCGCTGCAGCTGCCCCGGTCCGGCGCCCGCCGTGCCGAAGGCGATTGCGCCTGCGCCGTTGAGGTCGAAGCGCTCGATGCGGTTATTGGCCGTGTCGGCGACGTACACGTACTCGCCGCTCACCGCGATGCCGCCCCCCGGCGGGTCGTCGGGATTCCGCGAGGCGCCGAACAGGAACTGCCCGAGGCCCGTGCCGGGGCTCCCCCACAGAGCGACGAGCTGGCCGGCGGCGTTGAACTTCTCGACCCGGTCGCTGGCGCTGTCGACGACATAGACGTTCCCGCTCGCGTCGGTCGCCAGGCCGCCGACGGGCCCGAACTGCCCCGGCGCGGTCCCGTAGGCGCCGAACTCGCCGAGGAACTCACCCGAAGGACTGAAGTGCTGAACGACGTTGCTCAGCTCGTCGGCGACGTACACGTCGCCGACGTTGTCCACGGTCACGGCCTCGGGAAAGCGCAGCACGCCCTCGGCGCGCTGGCCGATGAGCGTCGCCGTCGCGTACGGGCACGGGGTCGCGCCGGGACAGTTGCTCGGCTCGGCGACGAGAGGGCGCGACGAGGCGAGGGCCGCCGGCGCGTGGGCGGCGGCAGCGACCAGCAGCGTGAGCGCCCCGGCGAGGGACAGGGAGCGTGCGCCCATGCCACCAGCGTGCCGCCAAGCGCGCACGAGCTTGTTACCAGTCGATGACCGGCGGCGGCGAATCGCGTCCGGATCGGTTCCGAGCGGCGGGGCTGCGGACGGCCGGGGAGGCGAGTTGTCGAAGGAGCGGTTCACGGTGCCGTGCGATTCGGGACGCCGGAACATCCGGTCGAGCCCTTCACGACGGCCCGCACCGGGCGCTTTCGTGGACCTCGTGTCCGTGTGGACGAGACGTGGCGGCGTCGTATCCCTACTCGGACGCGCTTGTCATAACCTGAGCGCTCGGCCGAAAGACGGCCGCATCTCTTTCCGAGCGCTGGCACAGCGCGCCGGCCGCGGCCGCGGTCCGCCGAGCCGTGGAGGATCGGGGCCCCGATTCAAGCTCGTGACGCGGGAACCGATCAGTGGGGGGAAACCACCGATTCGCCGACCATTTGCGCTTCGACCCGCTCAAGAACCTCTCGCTGCGCACAGCAGTGTTCGCCGCGGCCGCCTTCCAGGCGGCGGTGACGGTCGCCGTCGTCCTGATCGCGAGCGGCGGCTCGATTGGCGACTCGCAGCGGATGCTCATCATCGGCCTCGGGGCCGGCGGTATCGTCGCCGGCGCCGGCCTCGCGTGGGCGCTCGCCCACCGGCTCAGGCGAGACGCGCGCCTCGTCAACGGGTGGCTCGAAGAGTCCCGCGAGCACGGCGCGGACCGGCTCACCGCCGGGATGAACGCACTCGCCCAGGGCGACCTGTCGATCACCTTCCCGATCCCCACCACGGGCGAGGACCACGTGCTGTGCGGCGAGTTCGGCGAGATGAAGGACCACATCGCGAGATTGCGGGACGGGCTCGTCGAGACGTTCCTCGCCTACAACGCCGCGACCGATCGGCTGCGCGGGCTCGTCGGCCAGGTGTCCGAGACGGCCGCCGGCGTCACGGCGGCGTCGAGCCAGGTGGCCAGCACGTCCGAGGAGGCGGGCCGCGCGAGCGGCGAAATCGCGGCGGCGATCGGCGACATCGCGGCCACCACCGAGCACCAGACACGCGTCGTCGAGACGGTGCGCGACTGCGCCGACGACGTCGCGGCCGCGGCGACCGAGAGCGCCACCGGCGTGCAGGACGCCGTCCGCGGCGCCGACCGTGTCAGGGCCATCAGCGAAGAGGGCGTCCGTGCGTCGGCCGAGGCCGACGCGGCGATGAGCGCCGTGCGCGACTCCTCGCTCGCGGTCACCTCGGCGATCGAGGAGCTGGCCGATAACACCGCCCGCATCGGGGCGATCGTCGAGACGATCACCGGTATCGCCGGGCAGACGAACCTGCTCGCGCTCAACGCGGCGATCGAGGCGGCGCGCGCCGGCGAGCAGGGACGCGGCTTCGCGATCGTGGCCGAGGAGGTCCGCAAGCTCGCCGAGGAGTCCGGCCGCGCGGCCGAGCAGATCGCGGCGCTCGTTCAGACGATCCAGAGCCAGACCGGCAACGTCGTCGGCGTTGTGCACGACGCCGGCCAGCGCACCGACACCGGTGCCGCCGTCGTCGAACGCGCCCGCGAGGCGTTCGCCTCGATCGACGAGGCGGCCCACGAGATGCATCTGCGCATCGGCGACATCGCCGAGGCGAGCGGTCGAGTGACAGCGGGCGCGGCCCGCCTGCGCGACATGATCGTTGAGGTCACGAACGTGGCCGAGCGCTCGTCGGCGTCCACCGGCGAGGTGTCGGCGTCGGCCGAGCAGTCCTCGGCCTCGGCGCAGGAGCTAGCGGCGACGGCGCAGGAGCTCAAGACGAACGCCAAGCAGCTGCACGAGGTCGTCGGGCGCTTCACGCTCAGCTCCGCCCGCCGAGAGTAGGCGGGGGCGCGCCCCGCCGCTGACCGTAGCCTCGCCTCCGGCGCCTCTGCCACTCCCGCTGCCCGCTACGGCCCTTCCGGCGGGCGCAAGCACAGTAGCCGCGCGACTCGCGGCCGACATCGGCAACCCTCCGCCGAGCACATCGCGAACAGTCCGCGGACTTTCTGCGTACTAGCCCGCAACCGGCCGGTCGATGCTCGCAACCGACCACGCCGTGTCCGCCACGGGTAGATTGACGTCATGGCGCCGCTCGAGGAAGGCCAGAAGGTCTGGGTGCACCAGGAGGACGGTTCGGCTCGCCCGGCCATCTACGTCGGTGAGGGCGAGCTGTCGGCCTGGTTCGGAGGGCCGCCGCAGGTGTACGTCGTCTATCCGGAGACGGAGTCCGGCGAGGCCGTGTCGGAGACCCGCGTCACACCGCGCGAGGACTAGCAATGGCCGACGGCGAGGCACAGTAGGACGTCGCCTGGTGAGCCGGGAAGCCTGGTCGGCGCCGCTTTGACCTGCGCCGATCCCTTGTCCACCGACCCTCAGCCCCACTGATGCGCGGGTTCCCGCTGGGGTCGGACTGGCGCCGCGAGGCGCTGCGCACGAACCTCTGGGTCGTCCCGATGCTCGAGGTGCTGGCGGCCGTCGCCCTCTACGCCGGCACGCACGCACTCGACGAGGCGGCATACCGCGGGTCGATCTCGCTTCCGTCATGGGTCATCTTCGGCACGGCGGATGCCGCGCGGCAGATCCTGACCAGCCTCGCCGCGGCGGTGATCACCGTGATCGGCGTCGTCTTCTCGATCACCATCGTCACGCTGACGCTCGCCTCGACCCAGTTCGGCCCGCGGATGCTGCGCAATTTCATCCGCGACCGGGGGCACCCAGTTCACGCTCGGCACGTTCGTGGCCACCTTCGTGTACGCGACGCTCGTGCTCGTCTCGATCGGACCGGGCTCCCGCGGCACCGACTTCGTGCCGCACATCTCGATCACCGTCTCGGTCGCGCTCGTCACGTTGGCGATGTTCGTCCTCATCTACTTCATCCATCACATCGCCACCTCGATCCAGCTGCCGCAGGTGATCGCCAGCATCGCCCGCGACCTGTCGGGCGCGATCGATGCGGAGTCCGGTGACGGCCGGGAGGCCCCCGAGGCCGGTCCGTCGGTGCCCGAGGTTCTGACGCGCATCTCCGAGAGCGGCGGCACGGTCCCCGCGCCGGCGAGCGGTTACCTGCAGTTCATCCGTCATCGACCGCTCGTGGCCCTGGCGGCCGAGAAGGGCGCCGTCATTCGCCTCCTGCACCGGCCGGGCCACTTCGTCGTGGCCGGACACCCGATGGCGTTGGTGTGGCCGGCGGATGCGGCGCCCGCCGTCACCGAGGCGCTACGGCGCGCCCATCTCACCGGACCCAATCGCACGCTCGCCCAGGACCTCGCGTTCGCGGTCGATCAGCTCGTCGAGATCGCGATCAGGGCGCTGTCGCCCGCGGTCAACGACACGTTCACCGCGCTGACGTGCATCGACTGGCTCGGCGAGGCGCTGTGCCGGATCTCAACCAGTTGGCATCCCGTGCGCGTGCACCGCGACGGCCATGGCTTCGTGCGCGTCATCACCGCGCACGTCAGCTATGCCCGCCTCGTCGAACGCGCGTTCGAGAAGATCCGCCAGGCCGGGCGCGGCATGCCGGCCGTGCTCATCCGCCAGCTCGACGCGCTCACGGCGATCATGGAGGACACCGTCAGCCCCCAGCAGCGCAAGCTGCTGCTCGAGCCGGCGGCGATGATCCACCGGGCGAGCGAGGAATCGATCCCCGAGGCCTTGGGCCGGACCGACGTCGAGCGTCGCTACGCCGAGGTGCTCGCCGCCGCCGTGCGGCTTGCCGCCGACGACCCAGCGGAGTGAATCTACTGCCGCCCGCACGGCGGCCGGACGGTAATAAGCATGAAATAAGTGCACATACCTTGCTGTCTGCCGTGGCAAACAGGTACATCTGTGCACGTGACACGCCGCAGGGGCTGGATGCGCCACACAATCGCGACGACCATCGCGCTCGGGACCGCGACGGTCTGCGGCGCTGCGCCAGCGCTCGCGGCCACCGCGAGCGCGCCGGGTGCCACCGCGCTCACCGTCACCGCTCAGCCTGCGCTGCAGCCGGCGTTCGATCCGAGCATTCACAACTACGTCACGCGCTGCGAGCCCGCCGGCACCGTCGGCCTATCGGTAACCGCACCGGCTAACGAACCCGTGTCAGTCGATGGCCAGCCGACCCAGACCGGCAGCTTTGTGACCGATGTCGGGCTCGCCACCGGGCAGCGCTTCGCCTTCCAGGCCGGGACCGGCGCGGGCGCCGAGAGCTACAACGTGCGCTGCCTGCCACAGGGCTTCCCGCAGTTCACCGCCGAGCGAGTAGGCCAGCCCCAGGCGGCCTACTACCTCACCACTCCGAGCGACTCGCTCACCGGACAATCGGCGCCGTACGTAGCGCTGTTCGACGATAACGGCGTGCCGATCTGGTGGTACCAGTCGACCGACGGCATCCCGATCAACGCGCAGATCCTCAACGACGGTGACCTGTCGTGGAACGTGATAGCCGGCACGCCCGGGCCCTACGGTGACAACTGGGGAGATCACCTGGAGGAGCACAGCTTCGCCGGGGCGCTCACCGGCACGCTGCGCACCTGGTTCACGCCGACCGACTTCCACGAATCGACTCAGCTCCCCAACGGCGACTTCCTGATGACGAGCTTCGTACCGACACCCAACGAGAACCTGTGGTCGATCGGGGTGCCCTGGCCCACCACCGTCTTGAATGCCACCTTCCAGGAGATCACGCCACAGGGCTACCCGGTGTTCGCGTGGGACTCGCAGGGGCATATGCAGCCCGCCGAGAGCGTGGACTGGTGGAGCGCCGTGTTCAACTATCCCGGTGAAGGGCTGGTGTGGGATTGGGACCACATCAACTCGGTGGCCGCGGATGGCAACGACTTCCTCATCTCGTTCCGTCACACCAACGCGATCTACCTCATCTCGCGGAGCACTGGCAACGTCGAGTGGAAGCTCGGAGGCTCGCCGACCCCACAGAGCCTGAAGATCATCGGCGACTCGGACGCGGCGAACGACTTCGGCGGTCAGCACGACGCCCGTGTCCTGCCCGACGGAACGATCTCGGTGCACGACAACGGCACCGGGCAGAACCGCCCGCCGCGCATCCTGCGCTTCCGCATCGACACGCAGGCGCGCACGGCGACGCTCATCCAGGAGATCACCGACCCGAGCGTGAAGGCGTCGGGGTGTTGCGGGAGCGGGCGACTGCTGCCCGGCGGCGACTGGGTGGTCGATTGGGGCGGCACGGGGACCATCGAGGAGCTGACCGCGTCGAGCCAGCCGGTCTACCGCATCAACCTCGCCGCCCCGATCTTCAGCTACCGCGTCGTGCCGATCCTCCCGGGCCGGCTCAACGAGTCGACGCTCATCTCCGACATGGACTCGATGTACCCGCGCGGCTGAGCCGCGCGGTCGCGTCACACCAGTCGGGTCGGGCCAGCGGTCGGAGAGGGGGCGGGGCCCGCCCCACCGTGCTCACCCCGCGGGCTTGCGCAGCGCGACGGGACGTTCGGGGCCGACACGCTACGCCGGCACGCCGCGCGACCGGCACGGCGCATCCGCCACGCTCGCGCACCACGCTCGTCGGAGGCGGAGAGGGGTGTGCTCGGCTTTCCCCCTATCCCGTGGGTTTGGGAGCACACCCCTCCGGCCCGTCCGCCGGCGGGGCCGGCGGACGGTAGTCCCCGTTCATGGATGGATGAGCCGAGTGGCCGACGCGGCGGACGCCGCTGTCCCAACGCGGAGTCGCCGTCACCGTCGCGTCACACCCGGCGGCCGGCCGCGAGCCAACACCTGGTGCAGCCGGGTGGGTCGACCCGCCCCACCGTGCTCACCCCGCGGGCTTGCGCAGCGCGAACCGCAGGTACTCGAGGTCGCCGTTGCGCAGCGACTCGTACACCTCGCTCCCTACCACCCCCGCGAAGTTGAGGGCATGCTTGCGCAGCGGCCGCGGCGCGCGCTCCCGGACAAAGGCCGCCCGGCGCGGCGTGTCGAGCTCGAGCGCCCGGACGACGTTCGCCGTGATCGGCTCCTCGGCCTCGACCTCGAACCCCGCCTCGGGGAATGAGCGCCGCAGCGCCTCGACGTCCTCGCGCGCACGTAGGTCCGCGAACAGCAGGCTCCCGCCCGGACGCAGGACCCGGTAGACCTCGGCGACGAAGCGGTCGACGTCGGGATAGCAGTGCGAGGACTCGACGTTCACGACGGCGTCGAACGAGGCGTCGGCGAACGGTAGGTTCTCGGCGTCGCCGTGTACGAAGCGCAGCCGCGGGTCGGTGTGATGCGCGCTTGCGAAGTCGATCGCTCCCTCGGAGAAGTCCAGTCCGGTCAGGCGCCCGACGTCGAAGCGCCGGGCCACGAACGCGGCGCCGCCGCCCCGCCCGCAGCCGACCTCGAGCACCTCGGCGCCCTGGAGCGGCGCCGCGCCGGCGACGTGCCCGTACAGCGCGAGCTCGTAGACCTCGTCGGTGTCGGCGCTCGGCGTCGCGCCCGAGCCCTCGAGCGGCGCATACCCGTAGTTCATGCAGCCGGTCTGCACGCCGTTCAGCCAGCGGTTGACGATCGCGTACCCGCCTCGGATGAGCCACCGTTGCGTGGCCGGTCGCAGGCCCGGCGCCAGTGTGGCCACCGCGTCGAGCAGCCGGCGGGCCGGGCCGCGCTCGGCCGTTGCGCGGTCTGCCCCCGTCACCGTTGAGCTCATGCTGTGTCGCTCCTCTCGTGGTTCGTCGCCCCGGCCAGTCCGGCCCGGCGGGGCGTCACGCTGGACGCCCCGCCCGACCGCACCGCAGCGCACCTACCCCGCCTGGCAGGCGAGCCCCGCGTACTGCAGCTTGCGCGTGAGACGGGAGACCGCGTCGTTGAGGTCGGCCCGCGAACCCGTGTCGCCGGCCCGGCTGGCCGTCGCCGAGGTGTCGAGCGTGCGCTGCAACTGCGTCAGCGCCGTGATCGCGCCGGTGCGGTCGCCGCTGAACCAGCGCACCTGAGCCTCATGCAGCAGCGTCGAGGAGCCGAC
Source organism: uncultured Solirubrobacterales bacterium (assembly GCA_963819075.1). Classification (GTDB taxonomy): domain Bacteria; phylum Actinomycetota; class Thermoleophilia; order Solirubrobacterales; family Solirubrobacteraceae; genus CAVQBJ01. The sequence continues at coordinate 1,198,382 of CAWFUP010000002.1, read as the reverse complement.
GCTCGCCGCCGACGCCAGGCCGCCGACCGCCGGCTTGAGCGCCGCGCCCACCGTCGAGAACGCGGCCGGCGCCAGCGGCGACGGAGCCACCGCGAGGTTCGACGGCGCCGAGCTCTGCCCGCCCGCCGACTCGGCGATGACCTCGTACTGGCTGCCGGCGGGCGCGCCGCGGTCGACGTAGTCGAGCGCGCTCGTCGTCGCTATCACGGTCGGCGGTCCGTTGATCGCCATGTCCGCTTCGCCGGTGGAGCCGGGTGGCGGCACGTCGGGCACGGTGCCACCCGGGAGCAGCAGACGCCTCGGCCGCGGCACGTTGAATGTGCCCGCCGTCGAGCGCAGCACCTCATAGCGAATGGCGCCCGGCGACCGCCGCCAGGACACCACGGTCCCGCAGCGCTGGACGTCGGTGAGCACCTGCTTCGGGGGCGCCGCGACGGACGACGCGCTCGCGGTGGCGGCCGCGTGCGCTGCGGTGTGCCCTCGCGCCGCCAGCTGGAAGGCGCCGGAGGACGGCTGCTGGCCGCCGCAGGTCGCCGCGCCCTGGGTCGACTGGTAGATCGTCGTGCCCTGACTGTGGTTCGCGCTTCCGATGAAGTTGCCGAACGGCGTGTCGACCATCGTGCGGGCGCCGAAGTTGTCGGGTCCGCTGCCGAACGCGTTCTGCGTCACCGGGGAGAAGTAGCGACCGTCGCACGTGCCCCAGAGGTCAAATCCGAACTGGCTCTGCAGCAGCGTCGAGACCACGGGCACGTCCTGGAGGCTGTAGCTCCAGTCGTTGGTGCCGATGTACAGGCCCCCGTCGAACACGTCCATGCGCCAGAAGTGCGCGTTGAACGGGTTCCCGAAGCCGTTGGGTAGCCCACTGATCGGGTACTTCGTGACACCGTTGTAGACGCGCGGCGTGCCGGCGACGAGGTCCCACTGGTCGTTCGGGTAGATGGTGATCAGCTCCGACGCCGGGAACAGCGTGTTGTACCAACCGCTCGCGCCGACATAGAGCTGATTGCGGTACACGCCCATGGACACGACCGAGGTGATGCCCCCGCCGAGCCCGGCACCGTTGAGGACGACCGGTGTCCACGTCGGGGTGTCCGACGAGGCGTCGCTGCGGTACACGCTGTAGCCCGTGTTGGTCGAGCTGCCATTTCCTGCGTACAGCTGCCCGTTGTACACCTGCAGCTCGAAGGTCTGGAAGCTCGGCGGGCTGATCTGCGTGAACGTCGGGTTCGCGCTGTCGGGGTTATTGACCCTGAGGATGACGCCGTCGCCGGTGAGTCCGCTCGAGGCGGTCACATACATCTGGCCGTTGAGCATGGTCATGGCGCGGAAGCCGATCGGCTTCTGCACCCCGAGGAACGTGTGAATCGTCGACGGGGCGTTGAACGCGGTGAAGTTCGTGCCATCGCTGGTGACGAGGATGCGCGGTGGCTCGCTGCTGGCCAGCTCGGGGATGTACTCATCCGGCGTCACGTCGCCGACGTAGAGCTTCCCGTTGTCGACGACCATGCCGCGGAAGGCGAGGTCGCGGGAAACGAACTTGCCCGGCGCCCGCGGATTGGGGATGTTCTGCGGGGAGTCGAAGACCATTCGCCAGGTGTTCGTCTCCGGCGTGTACTGCCAGATCTGGGCCTGCAGATCGATGTCGTACTCGTTCGCCGGGCAGGTGGCGCCCGGCACCGGGTTCGTCGAGTACAGGAGGGAGGCATACGACGGGTAGTAGAAGACCTCGGTCGCCTCTTCGACACACTCCTCACTGCGGGCCGTGCCGACGTACAGCTTGCCCTTGAACCAGGCCATCGCCCAGGCGTAGTCGTTGTTCGGGCTGTTGAACCCATTACTGGCGACGACCCGATAGGGCGGCGTGCCGGGCAGCGAGCCAGGCAGCGCCCCGGCAAACGGACCGGGCGGCAACTGCGCCGCGGCCGTTGTGGCCGTGGCCAGCCCGCCCAGCACTACTGCCGCAGCCGCGGCCAGTAGCGTCCGATATGTCCTCATGTGAGCTCCTTCCAGGTCATCAGTGATGCGGAGGTTGTGACAGCGCGCCGCGACGACGCGCCCGGTTCGATCAAGCCTTCGAGTAACTCGGCCGCGCGCTCGGGCCCGCGCGTCCGCCGAAGCTGCTCGCCGAGCTGACGGGCTCGGCGGCGGAGAACGTCGTCGCCGAGCAGCTCCTCGACGGCGGCCCGCAGGCGCGCGGGGGTGCAGCGGCGCTTGCTGAGCGTCAGCCCCACGCCGGCTTCGACGACGCGACGGGCGTTATCGGGCTGGTCCCAGGTGTTGGGGACGACGAGTTGCGGGACGCCGGCCCGGGCCGCGGCGAGGACGGTCCCCGCCCCGCCGGTTGTCACTATCGCCGCGCAGCGCGGAAGGAGCTCGGCGTGGTTGAGGAAGTCGCTGACGTGGATGTTCTGCGCCGGCGCGCCGAGCCCGAGCGCGGCGGGATCGCGGTGGCCGGTCGTCATGAGCGCCTCGAGCGGGCGGCCGGCGAGACCGCGAGCGGCCGCGTCGAGCAGGAACGGCCGGCCGGCGTTCGAGGTGCCCTCGGTCACGTGGACCCACGGCCGCGCGGACGGGATCCCGGCCAGGCGGGCGCTCGCGTCCACATCCTGAGGCGGCTGCCAGGTGCACGGACCGACGTAGCGCACGCTCGAAGGGAGGTCGTGGCGGCCGTAGTCGAGCTCGCGCACGTTGCCGACGAGGTACAGCGGCAGCTTGGCGGTGTGTGCGTTGAGCGAGCAGCCGAGCGGACCAAGCCCGTTCGCGGCGCGGATGTCGTCGAGGCGCCGGCGCAGTCCGGCGGCGACACCGTCGACGACGCGGTCGGCGAGCGCCTTGCCGGCCCGGGCAGCCCGCGTGCGCGCCGGCGGCAGGCCGAGGTTGAACGCGATCGGCGCGTCGGGTCCGGGGATGAGCGGGCCCATGAAGGTCGCCAACGCGGCGACCGGGATGCCGGTCTTCTCCCACAGCACCGCGATCGGCCCGAGCAACGCCGGCTCGGCCACGATCACGTCGGGCTCCCAGTGCTCGATGATCGGCTCGAGATCGGCGATCTGGGCGGGGACCGTGCCGAGCAGCCAGTCGCGGAATGCGCTCGCCTGGGCGCGCAGCTGCCCCCGCCGTCCGGCGGCGCGCCGCTCGAGCTCGAGCACCGGCTCCCAGGCCGCGGCGACCTTGCGGAAGCCGAACACGGCGAAGCCCTCGCGCTCGATCGTCGCCCGGCCGTCCTCGCCGGTGTAGACGGCGACCTCGTGGCCGCGCTCGCGCAGCGCGTGCGCCACGGCGACGTTCGGATTGACGTGCCCGGGGAAGGGCCAGCAGCACAGCAGGTAGCGTGCGCTCATCGCGCCTTCCCCGCCGCGGCCGTCCGCGGCGGCGTCGAAGCCCCCGCGGGGGCAAGCTTCTCCAGTAGCGCGGCCGCGCCGGCGGGACCGGCGGCCCGACCGAGCCGCTCGGCCGCGCGCGCCGCACCCGCCGCGAAGCGCGGATCGCCAAGCACCTCGTCGACGGCGGCCCGCAGCCGCTCGGGCGTGCACGCCCGCGGGCGCAGGAGCACTCCGGCGCCCGCCTCGACGACGCGCCGAGCGTTGTCGGGCTTGTCGTGCGCGGTCGGTACGACGACGAGCGGCACGCCCTGCGCGAGGGCGCCGATGACCGTCGCCGCGCCACCGCCGGTGACGACGACCGAGCAGCGCGGCAACAGGGCGGCGTGACTCACCCACCGCGTCACGTGCACGTTCGCGGCGAGCGCTCCAAGCCCGAGGTCGCTCGGCTCGCGGTGACCCCCGGCGGTCATGATGACCTCGAACGGACCGTGGCCGAGGCCGCTCGCCGCGGCCCGCAGCAGATAGGGGTCGCCGACGCGGACGGTGCTCTCGCTGACGTGCACCCACGGCCGCTCGGCGGGCAGCGAGGCCAGCCATGCCTCGTCCTCGGCGCTCGCCGGCGGATGCCATACGCACGAGCCGACGTAGTGCACGCTCGGCGGCAGGTCGCGGCGCCCATAGTCGAGCTCGGGCACGTTGCCGACGAGGTACAGCGGCAGCCGTGCGGTGAACTCGTTCGGCGTCACCCCCGCCGGCGCAAGCCCGTGCTGCGCGCGCAACTCGTCCAGGCGCGCGCGCATCGGCGCCCCGGCCCGCTCGGTCACCCACTGGATCCCGGCCGCGACCGCGCGCTGGGGCGCCCTGCGCGGCGGCGCCATGCCCAGGCCCCAGGGCGGGGCATCGGGGCCGGGGATCAGCGGCCCCATGAACGTCGAGGACAGAGCCACCGGGATGCCCGTCTTCTCCCACAGGACCATGATCGGGCCCCACAGCGAGAGGTCGCACACGAGCACGTCGGGCCGCCAGCGCGCGAGCAGCGGCTCTAGGTCGGCGAGCTGGTCGGGGATCGTCTCGACGAGCCAGTCGCGCAGCGCGCGCCGGACCGCGCCCGGGCTCGGGCGCGAGCGCGCGTCGGCCGGCTCCAGGGCCCGCATGCCGCGAAATCCGCGCTGCTCATCGAGTCGATCGAAGGCGAAGACCTCGAAACCCTCGCCCTCGAGCAGCGCCGACGCGCTCGGACCCGTGTAGAACGCCACCTCGTGACCGCGCCCGCGCAGCTCGTCGGCGATCGCCAGCTGGTTGTGCACGTGGCCGGTGAACGGCCAGCACGTCACGAGGAACCTGCTCACCGCGCGACCCCGGCGGGCGTGTGGTCGTGGGCGGCCTCGACGTCGGCGCCCGCGCTCGGACCCGGCGCCGCCGCGGCGCGCGAGCGGATCCGCCGCAGGAACGGGCCCCAGTACACGCGCTCGAACACCCCCGACGGCAGGTAGCGGCGCAGCACGATCGCCGCCGCCGCCGGGCGCCCGACGACGTAGCGCATCTTCGGCCGCTTGGCGGTGAGCGCCTCGTGGATCGCGGTGGCCACGTCCTCGGGCTTCGTGCGCGAGCGCTCGACGAACGCATCGGCGACCTCCTCGCTGGCCCGGAACAGCTCGTAGTAGGCGCTCGACGGGTCCTGCGCCCCGGCCGCCGTGCCGCGGTGCTCGTCCCAGCGCTCGGTCTTGATGATCCCCGGCTCGATCATGACGGCGTGCAGGCCGTCGAACGGCGCGAGCTCGAGCGCGAGCGCCTCGCCGAAGCCCTCCTGCGCGAACTTGCTCGAGCAGTAGACGCCCAGCCCGAAGGTCGAGATGCGCCCGCCGACCGACGTGATCGTGACCACGCGCCCGCGACCCGCGGCCCGCATGTGCGGAAGGACGGCCTGCGTCATCGCCATCGTGCCGAACACGTTGGCCTCGAACACGGCGCGGATCTCGGCGGCCGTCACGTCCTCCATGCACCCGCGCAGCCCGATTCCGCCGTTGTTGACGAGTGCGTAGAGGCCGCCGCATTCCGCCACGACCGTGGCCACGGCGGCATCGATCGTCTTGCGGTCGGTGAGGTCGAGCTCGAGGACGCTCAGCTGCACCCCCCGCTCGGCGGCCGCCGCCATCACGGTCGGGCGCTGTGCCGGGTTGCGCACCGTCGCGTAGACGCGGAAGCCGCGCTCGGCGAGGTACAGGGCGCTGGCCAGGCCGAGGCCCGTTCCGCTGCCCGTGATCAGCACGCTATCCCCGCTCATGAGCGGCCACCTCCAGGGTCTCGACGATGTGGCTGGCGACGAGCTCGGGCTGCTCGAGCGGTCCGAAGTGGCCCCACTCGGTCTGGGGCAGGATGATCGAGCTGGCGTTGGGCAGCCGATCGAGCAGCACGTCGTGCGTGCGCTGGAAGGCGGTGTCCTCGGCGAACATGAGCGTCACCGGGGTCTGGATGTCGGGCAGACGATCGAGCGTCAGGCTGCCAACCTGGTCGTAATCCGTCGCCATCGTCGTCTCCTCGAGCAGGCGCAGGTACGGTCCCGGGTTGCGCGGCAGACCGTTGAGCGGCCCCCACTTCTTCGGGAGCTCGAGGCTCGCGCGAAGCAGGTAGGGCACGTCGGAGATGCGGTCGGGCGGGACGTCGTGGCCGGCCTTCCGCAGCATCTCGGCCCAATTGGCCCAGCCCTCCCACTCTTCGCGGCTGCGCTCGTGCACGAGCGCCGGCAGGGCGCCCTCGATGGCCACGATGCTCTGGACGCGCTCGGGGTGGTTACCGGCGAGGTAGAGCGCGACGTCCGCGCCGAAGCTGTGCCCGACGAGCGGGGCCTGCTCGATCTCGAGCGCGTCGAGCAGCTCGAGCAGGTCGTCGGCCATGTCGTCGCACGTATAGCCGCTCGGCGTCATGTCGCTGTAGCCGTGCCCGCGCAGGTCGTACGACAGGATGCGGAAGTGGTCCCACAGCAGCGGCACGATCTTCAGGTGCCAGACGGCGAGGTTGCCGGTCAGCCCGTGGATGAGCACGAGATCCGGGCCCTCGCCGACCTGCTGGTAGTGGAGGCGTACTCCGTTGCTCAGTCTGACCTTCGGCATGGCTCTCCCCGTTCGCGGGTCACTCGACGTAGCCGAGCGCTTTCAAGCGGTTGACGATCGTCTGCTCTTCCTCGGCGTCGAGCTCGAGGTCGAGGTCGACGCCGGCGGGCTCGGCGGCGCTCGCCGACTCGCTCGCTCTGCTCCGCGGCGGGCGGGCGCGCAGCGCCTCGGGCTCGAACGCCGCCGTGGCCAGGTGCCCGGTCATGTCCTGGGGGATCGCGACGTCGAGCGCGTACAGCAGCGTCGGCGCGACGTCGAGGATCGACAGCTCGCGCAGCCGCTCGCCGGCGCGGATGCCCGGGCCGGCGGCGATGAAGACCCCCTGCCACTGGTGATTGCCGCACGGCTGCGGACGCCGGCGGGTGATCTCCGCCGAGCGCAGGATCGACATCGCAGCGCCGTCCGCGAGCACGAGCGATAGATCGGGCCCGAGCGCCTCGTAGGGACCGGCGTAGGCCTCCTCGCGGGTGAGCACGTCGAGCACGACGGGCCGCCCGGTGACCGGGTTGATGATCTCGCGCAGCCCGGCGGCGATCTCCGCGCACAGCTCGGCATGGCGCTGACGTGACACGGGGCTGCCGTCGGGCCGCCGGCGTACGACGTTGATCCCCTGGCTGCTCGGCGTCGCCGCGTAGGCCGACGTGCGCTCCCAGTCGAGCTGGAAGACGTGGCGCGTCATCTCGGCGAAGCCGACCGCGGTGGCCGCCTCGCCGTCGGCGGCGGCGTCCTTGTAGGCGAGGTAGCCGGCCTGCTCGAGCCAGGCGTTGACGTAGAAGAGATCCCAGGTCGGCCCGAAGCCGTGGTCGGAGGCGATGACAACGGTCGGGTCCGCGCCCGACATCGCAACGATCTGCTCGAGCTTGGCGTCCAGCCCGCGGAAGTAGTCCTCGCAGAGATCGATGATCTCCTGCTCCCACGCGTCCGGCTCGGCCGGGCGGCAGGCGGCGTCGATGAACCGCCAGCACAGGTGCTGGAGCTTGTCGGTGCCGTCGAACATGATCCCGACGAGATCGGCCGGGCCGTCCTCGGTCAGGAGGTGGCGCAGGATCTGAAACCAGCGCTCCTCGCGCCGCGTGTGCAGGCGGATCCAGTCGGCGTACTCCTCCTGCGGGCAGCCGTCGATCGCCTTCGCCTCGAGCTCCATGTCGAGGGCCATCTCGCTCGGCTCGAAGCTCGGCAGCCGCTTGAGCCGGTCGAACAGGCCGGGCGGGTAGCAGCCGAGGCGCAGCTGGCGCCAGGGCATCCAGCCGCCGGGCACGACCGAGCCGTTGACCGGCGGCGGCGGGAACATGAGCGGGAAGTTGAGTGACACGATCCGCTTGTCCGCCTCGCTGGCCAGCGACCAGATCATCGGTGTGCCGACGTCCTGGCTCGTGGCCAGGTGCAGGTACTCGCTGTCGGCGTCCTCCTTCTGGAAGAAGTCGAAGACACCGTGCTGGCCGGGGCGCTTGCCGGTCATCAGCGACGTCCAGGCCGGCGGTGTGAGGGGCGGCATCACCGTACGCAAGGGCGCCCGCACGCCGCGCTCGGTCAACCCCGCGAGGAACGGCATCACGCCGCGCTCCATGAGCGGGTCGAGCACCGTGAACGTCGCGCCGTCGAGGCCGAGGAGGACGGTGGTAGCCATGTCAGTGACCCTCCACCGTGGCGGGCTCGCGGTTGGAGCAGACGAACTCGACGAGCTCGGCGACCGTCACGTCGCGCTCCTCGGGCGGGCGCTCGCCGATCTCGGCGAGCCACTCGGTGAACGGCAGGCGGCCGTAGCGGTGCTGGATCATCGTGCCGATCACGACGATGTCGAGCGACTCGAGGCCCATGTCGGCGAGGAACTTCGTGTGCGGCGTCAGCTCGCCGTCGTACTCCCAGTCCTCGGCGAGCTCGCTCACCATGGCCAGCAGCTCGTCCTGGACCTGTGGGTCGGTGGGCGTCATCGCGGCGCTCCTTTCTCGATGAGTGTCGTGGCGACGATCACGTCGTCCTCCTGCGTGCAGCGCACCGACAGCTCGGGGCCGTCGGCGTCGGAGGCGCGGACCGTCACGGCCTGCGCGTCGGTGTCGACGGCGGTCACCGTCATGCCGCGCGGGCCGTGCGGGAGGCCGATGCCGAGCGCCTTGCCGGCGGCCTCCTTGGCACAGAAGCACCGCAGCGGCCAGGTCTCATCCAGCCCGGCGAGCAGCGCGCGCTCGCCCTCGGCGAAGGCCACATCGCTGAAGCGCTCGGGCGGCGGTCCGGCGACCTCGAGGTCGATGCCCGGCATTCCGTCGAGCGCGACGAGGGCGACCGCGTGCGCGCCGCGGTGGGAGATCGACACGGCGGGCCCGGTCGGCAGGCCGTCGAGCGCCGGGCCGCTGGCCACGGGACGGCCGCGCGCGTCGGCGGAGAGCCGGATGTCGCGCAGGTCGGCCTGGCGTCCGTGGTGACGAAGCAGCAGCTCGGCGAGCGCCTCCTTGGCGGCGGTGCGTCCGGCCAGCCATGCCACCCGCCGCGCGGGCGGCATGCGCAGGTCGGCGAATTCGCGGCGCTCGTCCGGGCCGAGCACGCGCTGGGCCCAGATGCGCCCCCAGAGGTCGGCGTCCGCGGCGCCGGGCACCGGGATGCGCCGGCACTGCACGGCGCGGCCGTCGCGAAGCTCGGCCGCGATGGGCGCCGGCCAGGGCACGGACATCGTCGCGCCCTCCGCGCCGAGCACGAGCGGCTCGAGCGCCGGCGACAGGTCGAAGCGCTTGTCCTCCCAGCCGCTGAGGCGCATCCACGGTCGCCCATCGGCGTCGAGCACGTCGATGTCGGCGCGCGTCAGCAGGTCGCCGACGAGCTCGATCTGGGCGACGCCGGTGAGCGACTCGCCCACGGCACGCGGGGGACCGAAGACGTCCAGGGCGGCGAGGCGGAACGGGAACACGACGCGCCCCCGCGGCAGCTGCTCGGCCGTCCAGAACCCGACGAGCTGACCGGCGGCGTCGAGCACGACCGGATCGAGCGCCAGCGCCGGCGCCTCGAGGACCTCGAGACGGGCGCGCACGCCCCGCGGCCCGGTCGCGTCGATCGAGCGCACGGCCTGCCAGCTCGGGCCATGGAACATGGTGTCGCGATACAGGCGCTCGGGCTCGAGGATCGACGGCTCGCCGAGGGGCGGCGGCGCCATCGCCGGCGGCGTCGGCGGGGGTCCGGCGGACAGCAGCACGGTGGCCTCGACCTCGGGCGGCAGCTCGGCCGCCGGCGCCGGCTCGACGACCCGCGCCTGGACGCGCACACGCACGTGCGGCCCGTCGTCGCTCAGCCGGCGAGCGGTGATCTCGACGGTCGGCGGCTCCTCATCGACGGCGATCCAGCGGTGGGCGCGCACGTCGCGCAGACCGACCACGGGCAGATCCTCGACGAGCTCGGCCGCGGCCTCGGCCATCAGGGCCAGGCTGAGCGTGAGCGGCACGACGACGAGCGCTCCGCCGAGCCGGTGGTCGTCGAGCGACGCGTCCTCGGCGGGGTCGAAGGTGCGCAGCGCGACGAGCTCGCTCTTCGTCCGCGCGACGATGGTGCCGAGCGGCGACGGCGTTGAGGGCGGCGCGAGGTAGGCCTGCATGACCTCGGCGTGCGCGCTCAGGAATTGCTCCATCGTGCTCAGGTGCGCGTCGATCGCCCGGTCGGCGTCCTCGCCGCTGAGCGGGCTCAGCCAGGCGAGCGCCGCCTCGGGGTCGAGCACGAGCTCGCCGACGAGCAGCTCCTCGCCGAACCCGTCATCGCCCTCGTCGGCGAAGGGCAGTCCGTCCGCGTCGCCGTCACCGTTCGCCGCAGCCGCGATCTCGGCCTCCGGCGCCGCGGTCGGTTCGAGGAACACCGGCTCGAGCTCGCGGCGCCGGCTCGGTCCGGCCCCGCGGACGGCGGCGACCGCCTCGTCGCCGAGCCGCAGCATCGGCCACCCGCTGCTCAGCGGAATACGCAGGACGTCCTGCGCGTCGCTCGCCGGCGGCGCGTCGAGATCGATGACCGTCGTGGCGCGCCCGGCGTGCAGCGCCGTCGCGTCAACCTCGACGCCATGCACGAGCAGCTGCCCGACGAGGTGGTTGAGCTGCGTCGTGCCCGAGCGGCGCTGCGTATCCATCGGGACGGCGCAGCAGTCCTTGCCCCGCAGGACGTCCTCGATGAACGCGCTGAGGTTCCCGCGGGCCCCGCATTCGATGAACACGCGGTCGCCGGCGGCGTGGCGCGCCTCGATCGTGCGGCGGAACTCGACCGGCGCGATCCAGTGCTCGACAAGCAGCTCGCGGATCGACGCCGGGTCCTCGGGGTAGCGCTCGCTGGTCGTGCACGAGTACAGCGCCGTGCGGGCGGGGCGGATCTCGGTCTGCGCGAACACCTCGCGCAGCACGTCGGCGAACGGCCCGAAGCGCGGCGTGTGCACGGCCCGGTCATAGGGCAGCTGCTCGTGGATGAGCCCGTCGCGCACGAGCAGCTCGCGCGCGCGCTCGACGGCCTGCGGCTCACCGACGAGCACGGTCTGGTGCGGGCAGTTGTCCATGCCGATGTACAGCTCGCCCCCGGCCTCGGTCGACGATCGCCTCCACCTCCTCGCGCCCGGCGGCCACGGCGAGCAAGCGTGGCGTCGGGCAGCTCGTCGCTCGACGCAGCGCGCGCGTAGCAGTCGTACAGGGCCCAGCTCCACTCGGCGCGCCGCTCGTCGTCGTCGAGATCGAGCACGCCGGCGGCGGCCAGCGCGGAGTAGTCGCCCGTGCTGTGCCCGAGGCAGGCGTCGTAGCGCACGCCGAGCGCGTCGAGCAGTTCGTGCATCGCGTGGTTGGCGGCGAGCACCGAGGCGACGGCGACGTCCATGTCCATGAGCCGCCGCTCGCCGACGCGCCGCTCCTCCTCGCTGAAGGACGGCCGGGGGAAGATCCAGTCGCTCGGCACGTCGGCGCGCGGACGCTCGTGATAGATCCGATCGACGAGGTCGAAGGCTTCGCGGACCCGCGGGAAGTGCAGGCAGAGGTCGCTGAGCATCCCCGGGTACTGCGAGCCCTCGCCCGGGAACACGAGCACCACGCCGCCGTCGCGCCCGAGCGGCTCGGCGGCGAAGTAGGTGCCCGACGCAGCCTTGATGCGGATCGTGTCGGGCTGCTCAAGGCGGCCGGCGGCCTTCTCGAGCTTCGCGCACAGGTCCTCCAGCGACGTCGCCACGATGGCGAGGCGCAGCGGATGCTCGACCGCGCCGAGCCGTGCCGCCAGCGTCGCCGCCACGTCCCCGAGCGTCCACGCGTCGCCGGCCGCCGCCAGCCGAGTGGCCAGCTCGCGGGCCGACTGCGCGAGCGCCGCGGCCGAGTCGGCCTCCAGGGTGCACAGCTCGCTGTCCCAGGTCGGGAGGTGCGCGGGCGCGGGCGCGGGGGCCTGCTCGAGGATCGCGTGGGCATTGATGCCGCCGAAGCCGAACGCGTTGATGCCGGCGCGTCGCGGCTCGCTCGCCCCGTGGATCCAGGGGCGGGTGACCGTGCTGAGGTAGAACTGCGTGCGCTCGAGCCCGAGCTTGGGATTCGGCCGGCGCACGTTGATCGTCGGCGGCAGCACGCGATGGTGCAGCGACAGCGCGAGCTTGATCATGCCGGCCACGCCCGACGCGGGGATCGTGTGGCTGATCATCGACTTGACGGTCCCGAGCGCGCAATGGGGCAGGCCGCCGTTACGGGTGCCGAAGACCTCCGTGAGCGCCTGGATCTCGGTGACGTCACCGACCGGCGTCGCCGTCCCGTGCGCCTCGAGCAGCCCGATCGTCGACGGGGCGACTCCGGCGTTCGCGTACGCCCGGCGCAGCGCGAGCACCTCGCCCTCGACACGCGGGGCCATCACGCTCACGCCGCGGCCGTCGCTGGCCACGCCGACGCCGCGGATCACCGCGTAGACGCGATCGCCGTCGCGCTCGGCCTCCTCGGCGCGCTTGAGTACGAGCATTCCGATGCCCTCGCCGAGCAGCGTGCCGTCGGCGTCCTCGTCGAACGGGGTGATCCGCTCGCGCCGCGACAGCGCGCCGAGCTGGCAGAAGATGTTGAGCACCGGCACCGGCATCCAGACCTGCGCGCCGCCGGCCACGACGAGATCGCACGAGCCGTCGCGCAGGTGCGTCATCGCCTGCTGGACGGCGATCAACGACGACGCGCAGGCTGCATCGACGGTGTACGTTGGACCCATAAGGTCGAGCCGGTTGGCGATCCGCCCGACGATGATGTTCGGCACCAGCCCGGGCACCGTCTCGGGGCTGAGCGCCGGCAGCACGCGCTGCATCTCCGAGCGCAGCCGCTCGAGCTGCTCGGGCGTGTTCTCGGGGTACAGGCGCGCGACGATCTGCAGCGTCTGCTCGACGATCAGACCGCGCTGGACGGCGATCGCGTTGCCACCGTTGAGGTAGGTCCCCTTGCCGAGCATGACCCCGGTGCGCTCGCGGATCTCCGCCGGCAGATCGAGGCAGCCCGCGTCGGCGAGCGCGTCGCGGGCCAGCTGCAGGGCCAGCCACTGATCGGGCTCGCCGCCGACGCCCACCGGCGGGATCCCGTGCTCGAGCGGCGCGAAGGAGACGAGCGAGCCGAGATAGCCCCCGCGCTTGCAGTAGGTCTTATCGCGGTTCTCGAAATCGGGGTCGTAGTAGCTGGGGATGTCCCACGCCGTGGGCGGGGGGTCGGAGGTCGCATCGACGCCGCCCAGGATGTTGCGCCAGTAGGCGTCGACGTCCGGCGCGCCCGGGAACAGGCACGACATGCCGATGATGGCCACGCCCGGTTCGGTCGCAGAGGCGCTCATGCCGGCACCTTCCCGAGGCGGTTGAGCGCGCGGCTGCCCGCGCCCTGCATGGCGGTGATCTCGGCCAGCAGCGTGCCGTCGGCGGCAAAGAAGCGATGGTCGGCCAGGCTGAGCGGCGCGCGGTTACCGGCGCGCATGCGCAACTCGTGGCGGATCGGTGAGCCGGGCGCCGGTGGGGTCGCGTACCGGCGCAGCGAGCCGGCCTTGACGGGCAGCGGGGTGAGGTCCCAGTGCACGCGCGCCCACAGCAGCTGGACCTGCAGCGCGCAGTCGAGGACGATCGGGTCGAGGATCCAGGCCGCCTCGGTCCCGGCGCCGTGAAGTGCCTCGGCCGGATCCGACGCGATCAGCGTGGCGACCGCGCCGCGCTCGTCGAGGCCCTCGACCACCTCCATGTTCTGGAAAAGGGGACCATGGAAGAGGTACTCGTCATAGGCCTGGCGAACCGTGATCGGGCATGCGCCGAGCTCCGTGAGAAGGGGTTCCCCCGGCGACGACGCCCCCAGCCGCTCGGCGAGCACCGCGGTGGCGCGATAGCGCGCTCGACCGGTCTCGGCGGTGTCGATCGTCACCTCGACGATCTGCTCCCCGTCCTCGCCCGGCGAGGCGGCCGAGGCGACGACGCGGACCGTGGCGTTGTCTCCCTTGATGGTGACGCCGTCCTGCAGGCGCACGTCGCGCAGCTCGACGAGCTCGAGCCCGGGGTGTGCGGTGAGCGCCGTCTCGGCCATCAGCTCCATGGCGCCGGTGAACGGCAGCACGGCCATGCCGTCGAGGCGGTGGTCGCCGAGCAGCCGGTCGCGCTCGGGCTCGAGCGTGCGGATGACCTCGAGCGCCGCGCCCTCGCGGCGCATCACCGTGCTCGAGCTGCGCAGGAACGACGCGCTCGCGCGCCGCGCCGGTGCGGGCGCCGTCTCGGGCCGCGCGACGGGCACGTCCTGCGCGCCGCCGATGAGCACCTCGACCTCCCCCTTGCGCCCATGGCGCAGCTCCGCGTCGAGGCGCGCGCAGCCGACGTCGAGCGGGATGAGCGCGACGCCGCGCTCGGCGAATTGGCGGGCCACCTCGGGGCTGACCATCCCGGTCCCGGCCCAGGGGCCCCAGTTGATAGCCACGACGCGCGCGTCCCAGCGGCGATCGAGCTGCTGGGCGAGCTTGTTGAGCACCTCGCTCGCGGCCGCGTAGTCGGCCTGGCCGCGGTTCCCGAAGCGAGCCGAGACCGAGCTGAAGAGCACGAGGAAGCGCAGCCCCTCGGGGCGCAGATGCTGTGCGAGCGTCAGCGCCGCGCCGGCCTTGGTGGCGAGCACGCGCTCGAGCGACGCGAGCTCCTTGTCGCGCACGAGCTTGTCCTCGATGACGCCGGCGCCGTGCACGACCGCGTCGAGGCGCCCATGCTCGGCGTAGATCGAGTCGACGAGCGCGCCGAGGGCGCCGGGGTCCTGGACGTCACAGGCGACGTAGCTCGCGCGGGCCCCGGCGGAGAGCAGGCGCGAGAGCGTGTCGCGGACCTCGCGCGCGGCGAGGCGAGCGTGCAACTCGTCGCGCACCGCGCGCGGCGTCGGCGTCTCGCCGGCCGCGCGCCGGCGCTCGATGATCGCCTGCTGGAGCTCGCGCTCGCCGACGGCGGCGCTCAGCTCGTCGTCATCGGTCGGCAGCGGTGTGCGCCCGACGAGCACGAGCGTCGGCTCGTAGCGACGGGCGAGGTCGATGGCGATCTCGGCGGTGATCCCGCGCGCGCCCCCGGTCACGAGCACGACGCAGTTGCCGTCGAGCGGCGGGGCCGCCTCGCGGTCCTCGGTCGGCGTGGGCACGAGGAGCGGGGTGACGCGCTGCCCGTCGCGGTAGCCGACCTCGACGAGTCCGTCGCCGGCGAGCAGCTCGTCGAGCAGCCGGTCGGCGTCCTGCTCCGGCGAGGCCGAGTCGAGGTCGACCGCCTTCACGCGCACGCCCGGCCACTCGTGCGCGAGCGACTTCATGAAGCCCGGGATGATGGCGACCTGCGGGTCGAGTCCGTCCGGTGCCCCTTCGACCGCGAAGGCACCGCCCATCCGCGTCGCGCCGAGCACCGCCGCCCCACCGCGCTGGGCAGCGCGCTCGAGGTCCTCGCGCACGGCCTGCGCGAGAGCGAACAGCGCACCGAGAGCCGGCGGGGCCCCGTCGGCGAGCGCCCCGAGGTGCACGAGCGCGGTCACCGGCGACCCCTGGCCGCGGATGTCCTCGAGCACGGAGGTCACGGCGTCCGCCTCGACCGCCGGGACGACGGCGGCGCGTTGGCCGGCCTCGCTCAGCCGCGCGGCGAGGGCCATCGCCACGCCGCCACCGTCGTCGACGATCACCACCAGCCCCTCGGGGTCGAGACGGGCGTCGCGCGACACCGCCGGAGCGCCGGCGGTCTGCAGGACGAACCGGCCGATGCGCCCATCGACCGATTCATCCCCTAAAGGGACGGACTGCCCCTCCTCCGCTCCGGCCGCAGCCGGCCCGGCGGCACCCGTGCCCGCGACGAGACCCTCGAGAATCGCGATGACCTCGCGCAGCGTCCGGCTCGCCGTGAGCTGCTCGACGTCGAGCTCGACGCCGTCGGGCACGTCGAGGTCCTCGAGCATCGTGCCGGCGATCTCCACGCGCTTGATCGAGTCGACTCCGAGGTCGGACTCGAGGTCGGCGTCGAGATCGAGCATCTCGGCCGGGTAGCCGGTGCGCTCGCTGACCACCTCGAGCAGCCGCGCGGTGACGTCCACGGCGGGCGCGGGCGCCTCGGCCGGGGCTGCGGCCGCGGCGGCCGGCGGCGAGGCCGCCTGGGCCGGCGCAGGCGCCGGAGCCGGCGCCGCCGGGGGGGCGACCGGGCCGCGCCGCGGCGGACTCGGCGGCCGCGGGGGCGAGCGCCGGGCGGGCGGGCGATGGCGCTGTTGCGGGCAGCGCCTCCGCAACGGTCCCGCCACGACGCACCCCATGACGGGCGACGGGCTGGCCGAGATAGGCGAGCATCACGCTCTTCTGGGTCTCGAGGAAGTGCTGCATGACCTGGTGGTGGCGCTCCATCACGTCGCCGGCCCGCTCCCCGACGATCGCGCCGGGTGCCGGCGCGGAAGCCGCGGGCGCCGCCGGCGGCGGCTCGCCCGCGCTCATCTGGGAAAGGTGGATCGGCCGCTCTCCTTCGTCGTGGTGACCGTTGGAGTGCGCACCGTTGGCGTGTGTCATGGGCACCTCGCTAACCGGGGGCATGGGCAGTGGTTCGATGGGCAGCAGCGGCTCGGAGGCCGGTCGCGCCCGTCCGCCGTTCACGAGCCAGGTGGCCGCCGATCGGGCGGGCCGACCGGCGACCGGCTCGAGCGTGCGCGGGTTCAGGCGCTCGGCGCGGCGTCCGGCGAACAGCCGCTCGCTGGAGAGCGCCACACCCTCGACGCTCACCGCCGCGAGCGCCTGCAAGAGCGCGGTCACGCCGGGGCGGCCACCCTGGTCGACGGCCACGGCGAGGTGCTCGCGCTCACCGAGGATGCGACCGACGAGCCCGGTGAGGACGGCGCGGGGGCCGACCTCGACGAACACCCGCGCCCCGGCCTCGTACATCGCGGCGACCTCGTCGGCGAACACCACCGGCTCGATGAGGTGTCGGGCCAGCGTCGCGCCGATCGCGCCGGGGTCCTCGGGATACGCCGCGCCGGTGGTGTTCGAGAACACCGGGAAGGCCGGCGGCGCGAACGCGGTCCGGCCGAGCTCGGCGGCCAGGCGCTCCTGCGCGGCGGCCACGTAGGGCGAGTGGAACCCGCACGCGACCGGCAGGGCACGCGCGCTCAGGTCGTGCGCACGGCACCAATCGAGCGCGCGCTCGATCGCGGCGGCCGACCCGGAGAGCACGGTCTGGCGCGGGCCGTTGAGGTTGGCCAGGACGAGCTCGGGGTCGGCGGCCAGCTCGGCGAGGGCGTCGGGGCCCGCGGCGACCGCCGCCATCGTGCCGGTCTCCTCGGAGGACTCCTCGCGGATGAAGCGCCCACGGGCCTGGGAGAGGCGCAGCAGGTCGTCCTCGCCGAGGCTGCCGGCCGCTGCGAGCGCGACGAATTCCCCGTAGCTGTGACCGGCGGCCATCTGCGGCGTCACGCCGAGCGAGCGCAGGAGGTGCAGGTAGCCGAGCTCGACGGCGCCGAGGGCGGGTTGCGCGATCTCGGTCTCGGTGAGCTCACTCTGGCGCGCGGCGCGCTCCTCGTCGGTGAACGACGGGGGCGGGAGGATGTAGCGGCTGAGCGGTTGCGGCAGGCGCTCAGCCGAGGACGGCGTCGGCGTGCTCGAGCGCGCGCCGCGCCTCGGGGAACGCGAGCGCCACCTCGCGTCCCATCCCGACGACCTGGGAGCCCTGGCCGGGGAAGAGGAAGGCGACCTCGCCGGCGGCGGCGAGCGGCGCGAGCGAGAGATGCACCCCGTCGGGCCGGTGCAGCCGCTCGGTGCCGTCGCGCAGCGCGTCGCGGGCGACGGCGAGCTTGTACCGGAGGTCCTCGAGGTCCTCGGCGACGATCGCCACCGCGGCGGGGCCCGACGAGGTGCTGTCGGCGAGGGTGAGCGCGAGGTCGGCGAGCATCGGGCTCGAGCCCGCCTCGAGCTGGGCGAGCAGCCCGTCGACGGCCTCGGCGAGCTGCTCGGGCGTCTCGCGGCGCCAGAGCAGCAGCTCGGCCGGCCAGCGGTCCAGTGTCGCCTCGGTGTCGGGCGCGATCGCGTCCTCGTGCTCCTCGAGCACGACGTGGAAGTTCGTGCCGCCGAAGCCGAACGCGCTCACCGCGGCGCGCCGCGGAGCGTCGTCGTCGGCCCGGATCCACGGCCGCGCCTTGCACGTTCGGATAGAACGGCGTCGAGGGGAAGTCGGTTCGCGGGTTGGGCGTCTCCACGCCGAGGGTCGGCGGCAGCACGCGGTGGTGCAGGGCGAGCGCCGTCTTGACGATGCTCGCCACCCCGGCGGTCGCCTTCGTGTGGCCGATCATCGACTTGACCGAGCCGATCGCGGTGCGCTGACGCTCGGCGCCGGCCTCCTCATAGACGGTCTGCAGCGCGGCGATCTCGGCGCGGTCGCCGGCCACCGTGCCGGTCCCGTGCGCCTCGACGAGCCCGACCTCGGCCGGCGACACCCGCGCCTGCGCGTAGGCGCGGCGCAGCGCGAGCATCTGACCCTCCGGCCGCGGCGCCGTCAGGCTGCGATCGCGCCCGTCGCTCGCCGCCCCGACGCCGCGGATGACGGCGTAGACGCGGTCGCCGTCGCGCTCGGCGTCGGCCAAGCGCTTGAGGACGACCGCCGCGAAGCCCTCGCTGATGGCGATGCCGTCGGCGGCGGCGTCGAACGGGCGGCAGCGCCCGGCGGCCGACAGCGCCTGCGTCTTGGCGAAGCACAGGAAGGCGAACGGGTTCTGGATCGCGTCGACGCCGCCGACGATCGCCATGTCGCTCAGCCCGCTCTGCAGGTCGCGTGCGGCGAGCGTGAGCGCGGCGAGCGACGATCCGCAGGCAGCGTCCACCGTGAAGTTGGCGCCGCCGAGGTCGAGCCGATTGGCGATCCGCCCGGCGGCGACGTTCATGAGCAGTCCCGGGAAGCTGTCCTCGGTCCACACCGGCAGGCGGCCGTCGAGCTCCTCGATGAGGCGCTCGCCGTCGTCGCCGAGCAGCGCCGGCAGCGCCGAGCGCACCGTGTAGCCCACGGAGAGGTCCCCGCCGCCCCCGCCGGCGCCGAACATCACCGACGTGCGCTCGCGCGGGAACGGCCGCTCGCCGTAGCCGGCGTCCTCGAGCGCGGCCTGAGCGACGAGCAGGCCGAGCAGCTGGAAGGGCTCGATGGAGCGCAGCGTGCTGGGCGGCATCCCGAAGCGCAGCGGATCGAACTCGACGTCGTCGATGAACCCGCCCCAGCGTGAGTACACGCGATCCGGCGCGGCGCGTTCGGCGTCGAAGTAGCGCCGCCAGTCCCAGCGCGTGGCCGGGACCTCGGTCACGGCGTCGACGCCGCCGACGATGTTCTCCCAGAACGTGCGGGCATCCGCGGCGCCGGGCAGGATCGCGCCGACGCCGATGATCGCGATGTCGGCCGGCTCGGGCGCGGGCTCGGGCTCGGGCTCGGGCTCGGTGAGCGCGGCCAGCCGCTCGGCGGCGCCGCCGATCACCGCCTCGTGTAGCTCGGACATCGTCCCGACGCGGTCGTGCATCGCGGCGACCTGCCCGATCATGAACAGCCCCTGGCGCCACTGAGCCTCGTCGTCGACGTCGACGAGCTTCGGGGCCTGCGGATCGGAGCCGTAGGCGGGGTTGCGGTCGACGCCCTTCGCCGCGATGCGCAGGCGGCCGATGTTGAGCTCCTCGAGGCGGTCGCGCCGCTCGGCCGGTGCGACGTCCTCGGTCAGCAGCCGCAGCCGCTCGGCGGCGAAGTCATCGACGAACGGCGAGGGCAGGCAGCGCGTGGCGTGTCCGGGGCCGCTCTCGAGCAGCGCCGTGCGCTCGCCGGCGACCGCGGCGCGCTGGAACGCGGCGGTGATCGCGCCGTGGCTCACCGCCTCCTCGGTGTACAGGTACGCCGTCCCCATGAGCACCCCGACCTGTACGCCGCGGGCCGCGAGCGGCGCGGCGATCGCGGCGACCATCGCCGCCGACAGCCCGTCGTGGATGCCGCCGGCGAACAGGACCGACACCTCCTCACCGCCGGCGGCGGGAAGGGCGTCCAGGAGCGCGCCGACCATGCTCTCCCACAGCACGAAGCTCGTGCGCGGCCCGACGTGGCCGCCGCACTCGCGGCCCTCGAAGACGAAGCGCCGGGCGCCGTCGCGCAGATAGAGCCGCAGCAGCGCGACGGACGGCACGTGCAGGTAGGTGATCGTCCCGTCCGCGTCGAGCACGCGTGCCTGGTCCGGGCGCCCGCCGGCGATGAGCGCAAACGGCGGACGGACTGCGCGCACGGCCTCGAGCTGCTCGGCGCGCAGCGCGGCGGGGACGAAGCCGAGGATGCCGACGCCCCAGGGGCGATCGCCGACCTCCTCGCGGGTGCGCCGCAGCAGCTCGGCCACCTCCGGGCCGCGCAGCAGGGCGAGTGCGAGGAAGGGCAGGGCGCCCGCCTCGGCCACCGCGGCCGCGAACTCGGCCCGATCGCTGACGCGTGTCATCGGGCCCTGAACGATCGGGTACTCGGTCCCGTGCGCGACGGCCAGGCCGGAGCTGGTGGCCAGCGGGTTATGCTCGCGCGCCGCGGCGAGCTGGGCGCGAACGGCGTCGCCGATCGCGGCCACGATCCCGCCCACGGTGACGAAGCGCCGGGCGAGCTCGGCCGCGAAGGCACCGTCCTGCCCGACGGCGAGCCCCGCGCCGGCGCGGTCATCCCAGGCCACCCGCTCGCGCACCTCGGCTCTCCACGCACACTCGGCGTCGAGCTCGCCGGCCGCGGCCTCGAGCATCGCGGCGCGCTGCTCGAGCTCCCGCGGCCCGGCCAGGTCCGGCCGCGACATCAGCCGGAAGGGGGCGCCGAGCGCGCCGCCGAGACAGAGCGTCTCGCTGCCGTCCATCGTGGCGACACGCGCCCGCACCGCGTGCGGCAGCGGCGACTCGCGCGCGAGCAGGACCTGGCTGTCGAGCACGGCGCCAGCGGCGCCGGCCAGCGCGCACGCCGCGGCCGTATGCAGCCCGACGCCGCCGTGCGCCCACACGGGAACGGCGAGCTCGGCGCAGCAGCGCTGCAGCAGCACGAACGTGCCCTCCTCGCCGACCCAGCCCCCGGCCTCGTGGCCCTTGGCGATCACGGCGTCGGCGCCGATCTCCTGCGCGGTACGCGCGTCCTCGATGCAGAGCGCCTCGACGAGCGCATACAGACCGAGGTCGCGCACGGCGCTCACGATGTCGGCGAGCGAAGCGCCCTGCCCGGAGATGACGACGGCCTCCAGCCCCGGGGGGACCGGGCCGTTCAGCGGGTTGGGCAGCCCGGCGGCGGCATCGACGGCGATCGCCCAGCGCCCGTGGGCGGCGGAGGCGAGGCGCGTCATGCTAGCGGCGACCTGGTCCTCGTCGGTCGCGTAGCGCAGATCGAGCGTGCCGAGGGCGCCGGCTCGACTGGCGGCGATGGCCAGCCCCGGATCGGGCACGCCAGCCGGCGTGAGGACGAGCAGGTCCAAGCGAGGTGATGGCTCGCGATGCGGGGTGGTGGCGGGATTTGAGTCAGGCATGGGGTAAAGGCGCGCGATGCATCAGCACATCCCCGACAGGGGGACCACCGGTCCCAAGGCGTGCCGCTGATGTATGGACGTCTGGTACCAAGAGAGAACCCGTAGGGGGGTGCGGAGGCCGCCCAACGCCGGCGACACACACAATTCCCAACCGGCCCGGTTTTCACACACCCCACTTTTTTTGTGTCACAGGCCCGGTCGTGAAGTCAAGACGAGGGCCATATTGCGACGCTTTGGAAGACCCCGCGTCATATTCCGCGCCGCTTCGGGGTACCTGCTTGAACTAGCTCGTAGGCGCCGCCTACGATGCCTCTCAGTTGGGCGGAGAGGACCCGTGTGATCTACCAATCGGGGTGACGAATGCACGATCAGGCGAGTCCCTATCGGGCGCAGACCAGGAGATCTCCCGAGATCAGCGATCTCGAGCACGGGATCGCACGCACGGATCGTGAGCCGGACCACCGCGACGCCGCTGCGCGGCCGCTGCACCTGCTGTGCGATCCGCTGTCGTTGCAGCCGCTGGGGCCGCGACCGGCCGCGGTGAGAGTCGGCGTCGTCGCCGGCGTCGGGACGGTCGAGGGTCGGCCGGTCGTCTGCTACGCGCACGACGGGTCGTTGGCCGGCGGCTCGGTCGGCCGGGTCGAGGCCGACATCATCGTCCACGCGCTGAGCACCGCCCACGACCGGGGGGTGCCGATCGTCGCCTTCCTGCATTGCTCCGGCGCGCGGCTGCAGGAGGGCGCCGCGGCGCTCGGCGGCTTCGGTCGCATCTTCAGCGCGAATGTCGCGCTGTCCGGGCGTGCGCCGCAGATCTCGGTCATCACCGGCACGTCCGCAGGCGGTGGCGTGTACTCGCCGGCGCTCACCGACTTCATCGTGATGACGCGCCCGTCGACGATGTTCCTCACCGGGCCCGGCGTGGTGCGCGAGGTCACCGGCGAGCACGTCAATGCCGCGGAGCTCGGCGGCACGCGCGTGCACCAGGGCACCGGCGTGTGCGACTTCGTCGTCGACGACGACCTCGACGCGGCCCTGACCGCACGGCGTCTGCTCGGCTTCCTGCCCTCGCGTGTCGGCCGCGCGGTGCGGCGAGCGCCCGAGCCCCCGCTCGAGGACGATCCCAGCCGCCACGTGCCGCGCGAGTCACGGCGCGTGTACGACGTGCTCGATGTCGCCCGCAGCCTCGCCGACAGCGGCGACGTGCTCGAGGTGGCGCCCCGCTGGGCCCGGAACCTGGTCACGGCGTTCGCGCGCATCGAGGGTCGCGTGGTGGGCATCATCGCCAACCAGCCGCGCCACCTCGGCGGCGTGCTCGACGCGAACGCCTGCGACAAGGGCGCCCGTTTCGTGAACACATGCGATCGCCTGCGGATCCCGCTCGTGGTGCTCGTCGACACCCCGGGCTTCATGCCCGGGACCCGCCAGGAGGGCGTGGGCATCATCCGGCGCGGCGCTTCGCTGGTGCGGGCGTTCGCCTCGGCGACGGTGCCGAAGCTGACCGTCGTCCTGCGCAAGGCGTTCGGCGGCGGCTTCATCACGATGAACTCCAAGGATCTCGGCGCCGACCTCTCACTCGCGTGGGACGGCGCGGAGATCGGCGTGATGGGAGCACCGGCCGCGGTCAAGATCCTTCACCGTCGCGAGCTGGCCGCGGCGCGTTCCCCGCAGGCGGTTGCACACCGTCTGGCCGAGGAGTATGCCGCGCGTCACATCTCCACCGACCGAGCGCTGCGCGACGGCGTACTCGACGCCGTCATCACGCCGCGCGAGACGCGCGCGCGGCTGATCGCCGCGCTCGACGACGCCTGAGGTGAAGTCACCGTCACGCCCGCGAATTGTCCCGCCGGCGGGACAATTCGGGCAGGGCTACCGTCACTGCCTTAACTGCGCGCGCGCGTAACACACGCGAGGGGACATGCGCAAGTCACACCTGCGCGAGCTCGGCTCGCACATGCCCGCGCATGCCCTCAGTGACCGGCAGACCGGCCAGCGCCAGGATCGTCGGCGCGATGTCATAGATCGTGAGGTCGTCGCGGTGCTGGGCCGGGACGCCGGGCCCGGCGATCAGGCACATGCCGTCGCGGTCGTGATTGGCGTCGTCGGGCCCGGTGTCGTTGTCGAACGTCCAGTGCCGTCCGTGACCGAGGCTGCCGTTGCTACGCCAGCCGAGATCGCCGAAGTACACGACGAGGTCGGGCGGGATCCCGCGCTGCTCGCGCCACAGCTCGGAGGGGCGAAACGCGCGCGTCCCGATCGACTGGCCGTCGGGTCCGGGGAGCGCCTCCAACCGGCTGGCCAGCTCGTCGCGCAGCGGCTCGTACTCGAGGGCGCTGACGATGCCCTGCGGCTCGCGCCCGGCGACATTGAGGCACAGGCGGCAGTAGTAGCCGCCCTCGCCCCAGGCCCGCGTCCGGCTCCAGTCCACGCGCGCCTCGCGGAACGGAGTGGGTCCGTCGGGCGGCTCCTCGAGCACCAGGTACCCCTCCTGCACGAGCCACTCGTTGACGCAGATCGCGCCCTCCATCGGCCGGGCGCCGTGGTCGGAGACGACGAACACGGCCGTGTCGTCGTCGAACCGGCGCATCGTCTCGCCGATCTCCTCGTCGAGGTAGGCGTAATAGCCGCGGATCGCGTCGCTGAACCGGTGGCCGGGCTCGTAGCGCGGATGCGCTTCGTCGAAGTAGCGCCAGAAGGCGTGGTGCATCCGATCGAGGCCGATCTCGACCATCATGAAGAAGTCCCACGGCCGCGTGTCGAGCAGGTGCCGGCAGAGCCGGAAGCGCTGCTCGGTCATCGCGTAGATCTCCGCGAGGATCCGGTCGCGGTCGTCGCTGCGGAAGTTCTGCACGTCGACGCGGTAGGAGCCGACGAGCGCCTCGACCTCGTTGCGCAGGTCGGGCGGATGGGTATAGGGCACGCGCCGCGGATCGGCGGTCAAGAAGCACGACACGAGCTCGCCGTTGACGGGCACCGGTGGAGACGTCTGGGGAACGCCGACGACGACCACGTGCTTGCCGGCACGGCCGAGCACATCCCACACCCGGTCGAGGTGCACGCTGCTCGAGTCGGCAGTGCCGAGCGAGTCATAGCCGTGGTCGGTGCGGTTACGAAAGCCGTAGATGCCGAGCTCGCCGGGATCGTGCCCGGTCATCATGCAGCTCCACGCCGGCACGGTGATCGGCGGATCGACGCTGCGCAGCGGGCCCCACGTACCCCGGCTCATCAGCTCGCGCAGGTTCGGCAGGTCGTCGGCCCAGCGGTCGAAGACGAGCCGCGGGTCGGCGCAGTCCAGCCCGATGACGGCGACACGGCGACTCATACGCACACCATCCCAGCAACTCGCTCGCGGTCGGCACAAGGGTCCTGTCGCAATGAGATCGCGTCCGTCGACATGGCAACACGCGTCGTGCTACCCGGCCTCGCGGCCTGCCACACGGCCTCGGCACCGCCTTGAATCGCACTAATGGGAGGGCGGCCGGGCGTTAGATCGGCCGAAACCCGATCGCCCGCCCCACGGGCCGACAGGTGCAAGACGCCCATTTCGAGCGGCGCAGGCAGTGCAAGCTGTGCTTGCGCGGTCACAAGGCCGTTTGCTACACAATTGGTCAGGGTATTCACCTGCCCAGCGCGCTGAGCAGGATCTTGCTGTGTCCGACATGGATAGGGGGTCGGAAATCGTGCGCTTGCACCGCTTCCAACACACGCTGCCTTGGCTACTGCTGATATCGGCCTACGGGGTCATGTCGGGGGCGCGAGACGCCCCCGTGTCGTCTGACGCGCCGGCCCTCGACGATCGGCGCCGTAACGTCGAATGGGGGCGTAGCGCTGCCGCGACCGAGCGTCCGGCCGCGCCGGCCGCGGACCGGCAGGCCAACGGCGGACTGCCGGCCAACAACCGACCGCCGACGGCGGCCGGGATCAAGTGCCTGCGGACCTCGATGCGCTTCGACGCGTCGATGACGCTCGATCACTGGAAGAACATCGGCTCGCGAATCGGGATGCACTCCGATGCGACCTGCTGGTGGCTCGGTGACTGGCTCGCCTTCGGCAAGCGGATGTACGGCCTGCGCTACCGCGAGGGCATCGCGCTCACCGGACTGGAGTACAAGACGCTGCGCAACTACGCCGTCGTCGCACGCGCCTTCGAGTCCTCACGGCGCCGGCACGATCTCAGCTTCCAGCACCACGCGGAGGTGTGCTCGCTGCCGCGAGAGGAGCAGGACTTCTGGCTCGACCTCGCGGTGCAGCGCGGATGGTCGAAGTCCGAACTGCGGCGCCGCGTGCGGGCGCGGGCCGCGCTCGCCAACCCGCCGAGCACGGCGCTTCAGTTCGCGCTCGAGCGCTCGCGCCACGATCGCTGGCGCGAGGCCGCGGAGCGGAGCCAGTGCACGCTGCGGGAGTGGGTGACCGCAGTGCTCGATGACGCGGCCAACACGGTGCTCGAACAGACCGAGGTCGTCGTCGGCGACATGTGACGCGCGGCAGATCGACCGCGGGGCGACGGCGGCGCCCCGATGGTGCGACCTCGATGCGCTCGCCCTTCGCCGCCGTGTAACTCGTTGTGCCTCATTCGTTGTGCCGGATTCGCGCGCATGCGAATCTTTGACTGGGGAGGGTTAGACCGCGGCGGAAATGGTGAAACGGCTCCCATGATCCGAACTACCTCCCAGCGCGTCAGCGTGAGCGGCGCACCTCTCGCCCAGGCCCAGCATCTCGATCAGCTCGAGGCCGAGGCGGTTCACATCATGCGCGAGGTCGCGGCCGAGCTCGCCCGGCCGGTGCTGCTGTTCAGCGGTGGCAAGGACTCGATCGTGCTCCTGCGGCTGGCCGAGAAGGCCTTCCGCCCCGCGCCGTTTCCCTTCCCGATCATGCACGTCGACACCGGTCACAACTTCCCGGAGGTCATCGCGTTTCGCGATCGGCGGATCGACGAGCTCGACGAGCGTCTCATCGTTGCGTCGGTCCAGGACTCCATCGACGCCGGACGCGTGATCGAGGAGACCGGGCCACGGGCGTCGCGCAACCGGCTGCAGACGACGACGCTGCTCGACGCGATCGCCGAGCACCAGTTCGACGCCGCCTTCGGCGGCGCGCGCCGCGACGAGGAGCGGGCGCGCGCCAAGGAGCGGATCTTCAGCTTCCGGGACGACTTCGGCGGCTGGGATCCCAAGACCCAGCGCCCGGAGGTCTGGAGCCTCTACAACGGCCGCGTCCGCCGCGGCGAGCACGTGCGCGTCTTCCCGATCAGCAACTGGACCGAGCTCGACGTGTGGCGCTACATCGAGCGCGAGGACCTCGAGGTTCCGTCGATCTACTTCGCCCACGAGCGCGACGTGTTCCGCCGCGACGGGATGCTCTACGCCGCGAGCGAGGCCACCGAGCGTCTCCCCGGCGAGGAGGTCTTCCGGACCAGCGTGCGCTACCGCACCGTCGGCGACATGTCGTGCACCGGCGCGGTGGCCAGCGACGCCGCGACGCTCCCGCGGGTGATGCACGAGATCGCCACCACGCGCATCACCGAGCGCGGTGAGACTCGGGCCGACGACCGCATCAGCGAGTCGAGCATGGAGGATCGAAAGCGAGCGGGGTACTTCTAGATGGCCGTGGCCGTCGCATCGCCGCCTTGCGAGCTGCTTCGTCTCGCCACCGCCGGGTCGGTCGACGACGGGAAGTCCACGCTCATCGGGCGCCTGCTGTACGAGTCCAAGTCGCTCATGCAGGACCAGCTCGACGCCGTCGCCGACGCCAGCCGGCGGCGTAACGGCAACTCGGCCAACGGCCACGTCGACCTCTCGCTCATCACCGACGGCCTGCGCGCCGAGCGCGAGCAGGGCATCACGATCGACGTCGCCTACCGCCACTTCGAGACGCCGCGGCGCCGCTTCATCATCGCCGACACCCCCGGCCACGTCCTGTACACCCGCAACATGGTCACCGGCGCGTCGACCGCCGACGTGGCGATGATCCTCATCGACGCGCGCAACGGTGCGGTCGAGCAGACGCGCCGACACGCCTTCCTGTCCTCGCTGCTCGGCATCCCCCATCTCGTCGTGTGCGTCAACAAGATGGACCTCGTCGGCTGGGACGAGTGCGTGTTCGAGCAGATCGCCACCGACTTCCGTCGCTTCGCTGCGCGGCTGGACGTCACCGACATCGCCTTCATCCCGGTGTCGGCGCTGCACGGCGACAACGTGGTCGAGCCGTCAGCGAACATGCGCTGGTACGAGGGACCGCCGCTGCTCTACCACCTCGAACACGTCTACGTCGCCGCCGACACGAACCTCGTCGACGTGCGCTTCCCGGTGCAGTGGGTGATCCGTGTCGACTCCGAGGCCCGTCGCGACTACCGCGCCTACGCCGGGTCGCTTGCCGCCGGCGTGCTGCGAGCCGGTGAGGAGGTCGTCGTGCTGCCCTCGGGCGCCCGCACCCGGGTGGCCGCGATCGAGACCTACGACGGCCCGCTCGAGGAGGCGACCCCGCCGATGGCCGTGGCCGTCCGGCTGCACGACGACCTCGACGTGTCCCGCGGCGACGTCATCTGCCGCCCCGGTAACCGGCCCGTCGTCGGGCGCACCCTCGACGCGCTCGTCTGCTGGATGAGCGAGCGGCCGCTCGTCCGCGGCCAGCGGGTGATCATCAAGCACCTGACGCGCACCGCACACGCCGAGGTCCGCGAGCTGCGCTACCGCATCGATGTCGACACGCTGCGCCGCGATGCCACCGCCGAGCGGCTCGAGCTCAACGACATCGGGCGCGTCGAGCTGACGACGAGCGCGCCGCTCGCCTACGACGACTACCGCGTCAACCGCGCGACCGGGTCGTTCATCCTCATCGACGAGTCGACGAACGACACGCTGGCCGCCGGCATGATCCGGGTCACGCACGCCGAGGCGGTCGAGCGCTCCGACGGCGCGCGCAGCGCGAACGTGACCTGGGATCCGGGCTCGCTGACACGACCCGAGCGCTGGGGCTCGGTCGGGGCCGGCGGCGCGGTGCTGTGGCTGACCGGGTTGCCGGCGTCGGGCAAGTCGACGCTGGCCGCCGCCGTCGAGCGGCGGCTCGTCCTGTCCGGGCGCCCCGCCTACCGGCTCGACGGCGACAACCTGCGCCACGGACTGAACGGCAACCTCGGCTTCGACGCCGCCGACCGCGCCGAGAACGTGCGCCGCACCGCCCACGTCGCCCGCCTGCTCGCCGACGCCGGCGTGGTGGCGATCGTCAGTGTCGTCTCGCCGTACGAGTGCGACCGCGACGCCGCCCGCGAGGTGGCGCGCGAATGGGACCTGCCGTTCTTCGAGGTGCACGTCGCGACACCGCTGCAGGAGTGCGAGCGGCGCGATCCGAAGGGGCTGTACGCGAAAGCGCGGCGCGGCGAGCTCTGCGGGATGACCGGTATCGACGACCCCTACGAGGCGCCTCGGCACCCGTGCCTGACGCTGCGACCGCTGGAGCAGGAGTTCGACGAGCAACTCGAGGAGCTGATCGGACTGCTATGACGCGCCGAAACAGAACATCCACATTCGTGGCGCTGTGCTGCGCCGTCCTGCTCGCGGGCTTGGGCGCGCAGTCCGCGTCCGCGCAGGGCCTGTTCTTCGGCGCCGACTGGCTCTCCGCCGGCCACGATTTCACCGACAGCCGCACGCAGCCCGACGAGTTCACGATCGGCGTCGGCAACGTCGGGCAGCTCGCAGCGAAGTGGGTCTTCACGACGCACGGCGACGTAAGCGCGACGCCGACCGTGCAGGGTGGAGCCGTGTACTTCCCCGACTCGGGCGGGTACGTCAACGCCGTCGCCGCGAGCAACGGCTCGCTGCTGTGGCAGGCGAACATCTCCAGCTACACCGGCGTCTCTGGCGGCATCTCGCGCGTCAGCCCGGCCGTGGCCGGCAACGAGATCATCCTCGGCGACAACTTCGTGCTGGCGCAGCACGGCGGCGCCCACGTCTTCGCCGTCAACCGTTACACGGGACGGCCGATGTGGAGCACCCAGGTCGAGTCCAATCCCGCCGCGATCATCACCGGGAACCCGGTCGTCTACGGCAACGAGATCATCGTGGGCGTGTCCTCGAACGAGGAGAGCGACACGCTGATCCCGTTCGATCCCTGCTGCACCTTCCGCGGGAGCGTCGTCGCGCTGCGCGCCGATACGGGCCAGATCCTGTGGAAGACCTACACGGTCCCCGCGAACGCGCCGTGCACCGCCAGCAATCCGCCGTCCGGGTGCGGCTACAGCGGCGGCGCCGTCTGGGGCACTCCGGCGATCGACCCGGCGACCGACAGCCTGTACGTCGGCACCGGCAACAACTACACCGTCCCCGACGCGGCAGCCGCCTGCCAACGGGTCGCCGCCGCCGGCCAGACATCGAACGACAACTGTACGGCACCCAACGACTACTTCGACAGCGTGCTGTCGCTGAACCTGCAGACCGGTCAGGTCAACTGGGGCCACAAGGTCGAGGGGTGGGACGCCTGGAACTTCGCCTGCGTCCTCGGCGCGGGCAAGAGCTGGTGCCCGTCGATCGAGGGCCCGGTGTACGACTTCGGCGGCTCCGGGCCGAACCTGCTGAACGTGGGCGGGCGCACGCTCGTGGGCGTCGGCCAGAAGAGCGGGATCTATTGGGCCTTCGACGCGGTGACCGGGAACGTCGTGTGGGACACGCTCGTCGGCGCGGGCGGCGGTGAGGGCGGGATCATGTGGGGCACCGCCTACGACGGCAAGCGCATCTACGTGCCGATCTCCGACCAGTACGCCGCGCCGTACCGGCTCACCTCGGGGCAGCTCATCAACTACGGCTCGTGGTCCGCGCTCGATCCGGCGACCGGGCGGATCATCTGGCAGGAGGCCGACCCGAACGGCTCGGCCGACCTCGGGCCTCCGAGCGAGGCCAACGGGGTGGTCTACCTCAGCTCCACCGCGTGGTTCGGCGACAAGATGTTCGCCCTCGATGCCGCCACCGGGAAGATCCTGTGGCGCTTCTGGCCGACCGGATCGGAATGGGCCGGCCCAGCGATCGTCGACGGCACCGTGTACTGGGGATCCGGCTACTACGCGGACCTACAGAGCAAGAAGTTCTACGCGTTCAGCATCGGCGGGCACTGATCCGACCCGGTCGCGGGCGCCGGCCACGGTGGCGGCAATAGACTCGCCACGATGCCCGAGGGCCTATCGGCGAGCGAGGTGGGTAAGGAGATCGCTGAGCACAAGGAGCGCGCAAGTGACTCCGAGGACGGCGACCGCCGCGACCGCCTGCTGTCGATCACCGAGGCGCTGCTGCTCTCGCTCGTGGCCGTGCTGGCCGCCTACTCGGGCTATGCGGCGGCGAAGTGGAGCACGGAGGCCTCGGTCAAGCTCGCCACCGCATCGGCCGCCCGCACGGCGGCCAATCGGGCCGACCTCGAAGCGCTCCAGCTGCGCACGCTCGACTCGGTGTCCTTCAACGCGTGGTTCGCGGCCTTCACCGCGGGCAACGCGAACGCCGAGCGCCTCGCCGAACGCCGCCTGCGCCCCGGCTACCGTCCCGCCTTCTACGCCTGGCTGGCCACCGATCCGGCGCAAAACCCGAACTCGCCGCCCGGCCCGTCGTTCATGCCGCAGTACAGGATCCCCCAGGAGACCCAGGCCGCCGCGCTCGATACGAAGGCCGACGTGGCCTTCACCGAGGGCTCCTCGGCCGGCGCCACCTCAGACAAGTACGTGCGCGACACGGTGTTCCTGGCCACGGTGCTGTTCCTGGTCGGCATCAGCAGCCACTTCCCGCTGCGCTCGGCGCGCTACAGCCTGATCGGCGTCGGCACCGTGATCCTTCTCTTCGCGGTCATCCAGTTGCTCAGCCTCCCGGGGCCGCCTGGCGGTCTCTGACACGGGCCGCGGGCGGGGGCGAGTCCCCCAGGCCGCCCGTCGTGGGCACCAAGAAGAGAAATGACATCATTTCTCTTCTTGTGTAGTGTGTGTGGGCATGGGCGTCACTCCCGCCTTCGCCGCCCCTCCCTCGTCGCCGAAGGGTCGACGGACTCGCGAGCGACTGCTGCAATGCGCACGCAACGAGGCGATCAGGACCGGCGGGCAGCTCGAGGTCGTGGCCGTGGCGCGCGCGGCGGGAGTCGTGCCGAGCGTCATCTACCGCTACTTCAGCTCCAAGGCGGCCCTCGTCGGCGACCTGATCGAGGCGTTCTTCGCGCGACTCCGCGACGAGGTGCTCGAGGTCGACCTCGACGGCGCGGGCGACTGGGCCGCGCGCGAGCGCCAGCGCCTCGAGCTCGGCGTCCGATTCCACTACGGCGATCCCTTCGCGCCCGTGCTCTACGGCGCGCTCGCCCGCGAACCCGAGGTCGCCCAGACCAACGAGCGCTGCGTCGCCGCCGTCGCCGGTCAGGCCGCCACGAACATCCGGCGCGCCCAGGCCCGCGGCGAGCTGGCCGCCGGCATCGACCCCGAGCTCGCGGGCGCCGCGATGTTCGGAGCGATGCAGCGCGTGATGGTGCACGCGCTGGCCCGCACTCCCCCGCCCCCCGAGGGCGAGATCGTCGAGGTGCTCTGGCGCCAGGTGGCCGCGTCGGTCCACATCTCATGAGCGTCCACTACGACACCGAGGGCCCCGTGGTCGTCATCACCATCGACCGCCCCGACGTCGCCAACGCGATCGATCGCCCGACCGCCGAGGAGCTCGTGGCCGCCTTCACGCGCTTCGACGGCGATGCGTCGCTGTCGGTCGCCGTGCTGACCGGCGCAAATGGAAAGTTCTGCGCCGGCGCGGACCTCAAGGCGATGCAGGGCGGCGACCCCGCTCGCGTCACCCGCCTCGCGCCGCACGGCGATGGTCCGGTCGGCCCGACGCGCATGCTCCTCGGTAAGCCGGTCATCGCGGCGATCGAGCACCACGCCGTGGCGGGCGGTCTCGAGCTCGCGCTGTGGTGCGACCTGCGCGTCGCCGCCGAGGACGCCCTCTTCGGCGTCTACTGCCGGCGCTGGGGCATTCCGCTGATGGACGGAGGGACGGTGCGCCTGCCGCGACTGATCGGCCACAGCAACGCGCTCGACCTCATCCTCACCGGACGAGCCGTCTGCGGGGATGAGGCACTGCGCCTGGGGCTGGCCAATCGCATCGTGCCTCGCGGTCGCGCCGTCGACGCGGCGACACAGCTGGCCCGTGAACTCGCCGCGCTCCCCCAAGCGGCGATGCGCAGCGATCGCCTTTCCTCATATGAGCAGTGGCCGCTCGGCCTGCCCGACGCCCTCGCGGCGGAGTACCGCCATGGGATGGCCACGCTCGAGACCGGCGAGATGTTCGCGGGCCTGGAGCGCTACGGGACGGGCGCCTGGCGGGAGTAGCGCGGGGACTCCGCTGCCGGATGAACCGTCGGGAAACTACGGCCCGCGCGGGATCCGCGAGTTCATCATCGGGGCCGGCGCGGACGCCGGCCCCCGAGCCGGCCCCACAGCGCCAGCGCGATGCCGCGCCGACCGGTTAGGGTCCTGACAACGAGCGCGATCCGAGGAGGTTGCTGTCATGTATGTGCGTGCCGTGAGGTTCACCGACGTCTCTCCAGAGCGGATGGACGCACTGCTTGCTCGCGTCGAGGAGTCGGGAGGGCCGCCTCCGGGAGTTTCTGCCACCGGTCTGGAGATCCTGTTCGATCAGGCACAGAAGACGGCCGTGGTCCTTCAGCACTTCGCCACCGGCGCGGAAATGGACGCCGGCGGCCAGGTGTTCG
The DNA here is from genome assembly GCA_963819075.1 of uncultured Solirubrobacterales bacterium. Classification (GTDB taxonomy): domain Bacteria; phylum Actinomycetota; class Thermoleophilia; order Solirubrobacterales; family Solirubrobacteraceae; genus CAVQBJ01. The sequence goes on along the minus strand of CAWFUP010000002.1, from coordinate 1,165,283 downwards.
CCGCGATGGATGCGTCCGAGACCCCCGGCACTCGGGTGTCGGTGGACATGTGCGAAGTGATGCGCGAGCGCAAGGTCTCGTAGAGCTCCCGCTGCGCAAGCCCGGCTCGCCTCTATCGTGACCGGGGTGTCCAGCGTCGAGCTCCTCTACTGGGAAGGTTGCCCGTCCTACCCCGAGGCGCTGGCCGACCTGCGGGCTGCGCTCGACGAGCTCGGACGGCCCGAACTCGAGGTCACGCTGACCGAGATCACCACCGAGGAGCAGGCGGCCGAGCGCAATTTCATCGGATCGCCCACGGTGCGCGTCGCCGGCGTCGATCCCGTGGCGCCGCCCCCGGGAGAGCCGACGGGCCTCACCTGCCGGGTGTACCGCCGGCGCGACGGCCACTACTCCCCGACGCCGGACCCCTCCGACCTGCGCGAGGCGCTCCACCGACTGCTGTCCCCGTCCACCCCGGAGGGCTGACCATGTCGCTGGCCATCGAAGCGTCGGCTCCCCCGTTCACGCTGCCCGACACGGACGGCATCCCGATCCCACTGCGCGATGGCGGTGCCGCGGCGACGGTGGTCGTGTTCACCTGCAACCACTGTCCCTACGCGCTGGCCTGGCATGAACGCCTGCAGGCGGTCGCCGGCGACTACCGCACGCGCGGCGTGCGCACCCTGCAGATCAACCCCAACGACGCCGAGCGCTATCCGCGCGACTCGCCGGAGGCGATGAAGGCGCGAGTGGACGCCGGAGAGTTCGCCGGCCCCTACCTTCTCGACGCCACGCAGGAGGTCGCGCGCGCCTGGGGCGCCACCACGACGCCGGACGTGTACGTACTCGATGGCGGCGGCCGCCTCGCCTATCACGGCGCTCCCGACGGCGATCACGGCGATGAGTCGCGGGCGGCGGAGTGGCTACGCGAGGCCCTGGATGACGTTCTCGCCGGGCGACCCGTGGCGCGGGCCGAGACGCGGCCCGTGGGGTGCTCGATCAAGTGGCGACGCTGACCATCCGGCGTCCCGGGGTCCGTGGGGGCTAGGGCGAAGCGGTGGAGTCGGCGCGCCGCGTCCTAGACGGCCTCAAGAACGGTAGTTGCGCGGACGATTACTCGGGCATGAGCCGTGTGTCACAAGCAGTCGTCGTACCGCTCGCCGACGGGCGGCGTATCAACGTCGAGCGGTGGGACGGCCGCGGCTCGCCCCTCGTGTTGCTGCATGGCCTGCTCGACTCCTCCCAGGGCTGGAAGGGACTGGCGCAGGCCACTCACCGTCCGTGCTACGCCGTTGACCTGCCGGGGTTCGGTGCCTCCGATGGCCCTTCCCGCGCGCGCCTGTCCGCGTACGCGGACGACATCGTCGAGGCCGTCGCGGCGATTGGCGTGCGCGACTTCACGCTCGTCGGGCACTCGTTCGGCGGTGGCGTCGCCGCGGCCATGGCCGAGCGCATCCCCGACGAGGTGGCCACGCTCGTGCTGATGGCGCCGGTCGGGTTCGGCCGACTCGTGACGTCCGAGCTCGGGCAGCTCCCGGGCGTTCGCACCCTCCTGCGTCGCGGCCTTCCGCTCGCGCTGGCGAATCCGCTCACCGCCGCGGGCGTGTACGCGACGATGGTCGCCAATGGCCACCTGCCCGAGCGCGAGCTACTCGCTCATCTGCGCCGGAATGCCTTCTCCTGCGCCCAAGGAGCGACGATGGCGATCGAGGCGATCGCAGAGGCTGGGCGCTCTCGGCACGCCTTCTTTCGACGCCAGGTCGGCTACCACGGCCCGGTGCTAGCCGTCTGGGGTGACGGGGACCGCCTCGTACCGCACTCACATATCGAGGGCATGAAGTCGGCCTTTCCCGAGGCCCAAGTGGTCGTCTGGGAGCACATGGGCCACCACCCCCAGCGTGAACGCCCCGTGGAGCTCGCTCGGTTCGTCGAGGCCGCCTGCGGTCGAGCGCGTCGCGAGCGCAGTCAGCGCCACGCCGATGCCCGGCGGGCGACCCTGCCGGCTCGTCTGGCGCCGCCCACGTTGCGGGCCGCGTAGCCCCGACGTCCCGCCGCGCTTGTAGATGTAGCTGACGGCGCTGTCGTGGCCGGAGATGGCCACGGCCGGAGAGGCACGCGCGATTGGCCGCGACAGCCAACGATGAGCCGACGTGATCGGCGCATATCGACGTCTTCAGCCACGCCGGCCGGGGCAGCGGCGCACGGTCGGTCGTTATGACTGCGCGTCCTGGGCCGGCGCGCGGGTCACCACGGCGAGCGTCGCGGTCCCCCGCGTGCGGAAGCCGAGCTGTTGATAGAGCCGTATCGCGCTCGCGTTCGTGGCGAGAACATTGAGAAAGACGCGCTCTGAGCGAAGCTGGATGCCGGCGATCAACGCGCCGACCAGTCGAGAGGCCAGCCCCCGACCGCGATAGCCCGGTGTCGTGCAGACCGCGCTGATTTCGGTCCAGCCGTCGAACCGAAAGCGCTCGCCGGCCATCGCAACGAGTGCGCCGTCGCGGCGGATCCCGAGGTAGCGGCCAAGCTCGACCGTCCGGCTCAGAAACGGCCCGGGTTCGGTCTGCGCGACGAGCTCGAGCATCTCGGGGACGTCGGCGGCGCCGAGTGAGGTCGCCTCCGGGCATTCGGCGCCGGCGACGTGCTCTTCGACCATCTGCATCAGATCGAACGTCGCGGTGACCTGCCAGCCGGGTGGCACCCCGGACGGGGGCTGGCGGATGGCCGCGTAGGTTCCCGGTGGCAGGAGAGCAGCGGCGTCTCGCCAGTCCTCCGCCGAGGGCTGCGCAGGCAGCGCGAGGAACGGTGCGACGTCGGGCGTATACCGGCGCGCGCGCCCGCGCACCTGCGCGAAGTGCGCATGAGGCCCGGTCAGCGCCGCGTACGCCGGGTTGTCGAGGTGCGCCTCGTCGCTCGGCAGCATGCCGGCTTCAGTATCGCGCCGCGACGCTCCCGGCGGGGGCACGGCCCCGCCGGAAGCGCCAGCGCTTCGGCCGATCAGTCGGCGATCAGTGACCGCCGCCGGGCGTCGTGTCGCACAGCAACCGCCGCGGCGCGACGGGCAGCTTCGCGAGCACGTACATGTCAGCAATGAGCCGCTCAGAGGAGAACCACTGCGACAGCATCTGGCCGTAGGCCGGTGCAGCGCCGCCGAACTCCTCGGCGTTCAGCAGTGCGCTGATCGACGACGCGACGTCGTTGCGCGCGCTCAAACAGGCCTGCAACTGAGCATCCCAGGCCTGGTAGACCGCATCTCCGGGCGAATGGCTTGCCGCCGCCCGGGTGGACACGATCTCGCTGTCGCTATCGAACTGCCCGAATGGGGCGTTCAGCTGCTTGTAGACCGCACCGAGCGCCTCGACGAACGGCAACGCCGTGCGCATGGCGCTCGGCAGCGCGCTCGGATCGAGCACCTGCGTGACGACGCGCCCGTCGTTCGCGTAGCTGCTCGTGAGGCCGAGGGCCTCGAGCATCGTCGGCCGCAGGTCCGCGTGGTCGGTCCACACGTCCGCGGTCTGCCCGAGGTGGCGGATGTTCGGCCCGACCATGCCGAACCACGTGTTGCCGATCACGGGGTTGTCATCGCCGTGGTTCCAGGCGAAGGCGTTGCCCACGGCCGGGCAACCCGGCGTGGTCGACGTGCTTGGGCACGTGTACCCGAACGATCCCTCCTGCTCGTAGTAGTAGTCGGGATTGCCGAACAGCGTGAACGACGGCGTCCGCGATGGATCGGCGTTGACCATGTGCAGGATCGCCTCGTCGGTCTGCGTGGCGATGTGCTGCGTGACCCGGTCGGTCGCGCCGGTGCGGGCGTTGGTGAGCGTCAGCTGACTCACATCGCGCTCGAGCGCGCGGACGCTCGGGTCGTTCGGGCTCGGACCCGACGTCGAGGACGAGCCGTGCACGTAGAACGTCGGCGCCGAGTCGGCGTGCACGTCGAACCCGATCGTGTCGTTGGTCTCGGCCTTCAGGGCATTGACGAGGTCGACGTCCTGCTCGCCGACGCTGTTCGGTCCGGTCGTGCCGGTGCCGTAGGTGCACGGAACGGTGACGCCGTCGCAGCCCGGGTTGGTCGGCGGGCCGCCCGCGTAGTGGTCACCCTCGTCGACCGTGAACACGAACAGCGTGTTGCTCTTGTTGATGCCGTCCTGGGCGAGCCGGTCGAAGAAGGCCTTGAAGGCCACGTTCTCCGCCTGCAGCTGGGCCACGTAGCCGGCCTGGCCCGGTCCGAAGGCGTTGAAGTTGTTCACGCCGGTGTGGTCGTCGTGCGCGTCGGCGATGTAGGCGAAGGTGACCGGCACGCCGGCCTCCTGCATCGCCGCGATGTACCCGAGGGTCTGAGCCGCGGACGGGTCAAAGCCCGGGAACCCAGGATGCCCCGAGGAGTCGCCGATCACCTGGCTCGCCGGGTTCGTGATCCCCGGGCTCGCCGTGTAGTTGAAGACGTCCTTGACCGGCGGCGCCGCGGTCGGGACCGTCTGGCCGTTGAACGTCGGGGAGTTCGCGTCCGTGGTCGCCGGCGTGAGCTGGCCGGGGCGCGAGAGCACCTGGTTGGCGTACAGCGCGCCGAACAGCCCGTTGGGTGTCACCGTCTGGCCGGGCAGCGTGTCCGGCCGGCCCCCGTTGGCGCTCGAGCACAGCCCCCCGGGCCCGCTGTCGGCGAGCGCGCAGTGGATCGAGACGCCTTCGAGATCGGTGGTCACCTCGGCGCTGTCGTGCTGGGCGATCGCGGCCTGCGGCGAGCTGAGACCGCTCAACCCGTTGCCGAACACCTTCGTGATGTCGCCGGAGGCGCCCGTCGAGGTGTTCTCGAGCTCGATATTGGCCGTCGCCACGGCGCCGACGTCGCAGCCGCTGTCGACGTAGGGCGTCCAGGGCGCCGGCGTGTTGGCGCCGCCCGTCGTCACGAGGTTGGGCAGTTTGTCGCCGCCGCCAACCGGGTCGGTCCAGTAGGAGAAGGCCGACGCGAATCCGGTGGAGAGGGGATCGCCGGTGAAGAACTGGTAGGAGTTCGCGACGTTGATGCCGTTGCGATCCGGATACAGCCCGGTCAGCGAGCTGACGATTCCGCCGGCGGTATGGGAGATGAGGATCGTGTGGTCGTTGGCCATCAGCGAGCCGTTATCGGCGAGGAAGTCGCGCAGCGCCGGAATCTGCTCCAGGTCAGAGGGCACGTTCGGGTTATCGCGCCGGAGATGCGTGTTATCGAACTGCACGTAGATGACGTGCTGGTACTGCGAATTCGGAAACGCGCACTGAGACGCGGTCTGGGTCACCGCCGCGGCCGGAGTGGCCGCGAGCACCGTGACACCGCCGGTCACCAGCGCCGCAATTGCTGTCGCCCGCAACCAGCCGCGAGCGCGAGAGCGCCTGTTAGGCATGGAGAATCCTCCCAGTCGGGTTGACGATGTGCGTCCGGGGCGGACGTTAGGCCGCCGCGCGCGGGAGGTTGTATTGATGCGGTGACGGGTGAGGCGCACCGGCTTCGGGCCACCGCGCGCAAGGCCTGCCCGGCGGAGCCGGGCAGGCCCGAGCGGTGCCGAGCGAACCGTTCGGCTATGCGGCCGCGACCGTCGAGTTCGCTTGGGTTGCGCGGTCGCGGTTCTCCGGTACGAACTTGCTCGCGGTGAACGTCGCGCCCTGCGGATCGGTGATGACCGTCATCCTGACCCACGGGGCGTCGAACGGCGGCACGACGACCTGGCCGCCGAGCTGCTCCGCCCGGTCGGCGGTGGCGTCGGCATCATCGACCGCGAACGTCACGCTCCAGTGCGGCGGGATGTCGGGTTGGTCGGGCGCGATCGGATTGAGGGTCGCCACCACGTCCTCGAAGCCCTGCGGAGCGCCGGTCTGTGCCATGCGCTCGCGGAGCCCGGGATCGCTCTGCTCCAGGAAGTCGCCGTAGCCCGGTAGCCGCCACATCGCGGCGCCGGGTCCGAGACCGAGCGTCTGCCAGCCGAACACCGAGCCGTAGAAGGACTTCGCGGCGTCCGGTTTGCGCGTGTTCAGTCCGTTGAAGTTCAGCGAGCCGGGTTCGTTGACGACCTGCGCGCCCTTGTGCTCCTTGGCCTGCCAGACGCAGAACGCGGCCCCCTCGGGATCGGTGAACACCGCCATCCGGCCCGCGTCCATCACGTCGAACGGCTCGACCACAACGCGCCCGCCGGCGTCTGTCACCTTCGAGGCGGTCTCGTCGGCGCTCTCAACCCAGATGTACGTCTTCCACACGGCAAGCGGTGGCCCGCCCTCGGCCTGCGACCCGACCGCGGCGACGTCGCCCCCGCGGAGGCGAGCGATGAAGTACTTGCCAGCCGAGTCCGGCGGCATGACATCCTCGAAATCCCATCCGAAGAGGCCGCTGTAGAAGGCGACGGCGGCCTGGGGATCGGGCTGACTGGTGTCGATCCAGCATGGGACGCCGGGTAGGTATCCGTCTCGCTCGAGCATGGTGCTCCCTTCTGGCTTGTTGACATTCACGGTGGAACGTACGGACGATTTAGGTCAGGGGCTGTCCTCAATCACGAGGGCCGGAGTGCGTGCTCGTCGGCGTAGTTGATCGCGGCCGCGCGATCGCGAGCGCCGATCTTTGCGAACACGTGGTTGACGTGGGTCTTGACCGTCGCCTCGGAGACGACGAGGCGCTCGGCGATCTCGCGGTTGGTGAAACCGGCAGCGATCAGCCCGAGCACCTCTGCCTCCCGTGCGGTGAGACCGTCGGGCAGTTCGGTCCGGACGGGCACGTCCGGTGGTGCGGCCGCGGCGAGCAGGCGCGCCTGCAGCGGCGGGGCGAGGGTCATGTGCCCGGCCGCGGCCTGGTGCAGGGCGCGGGCGATCTCCTGATGCCCCGCGTCCTTGGTCAGGACGCCTCGGGCGCCGGCGCGCAGTGCCTCGAGTGCGTCGTCGTCCTCGCCGAACGTCGTGAGGACGAGCACTGCGCTGGACGGGTGCTCGGCGACAATCCGACGCGTCGCCGCCACTCCGTCGAGCTCGGGCATGTGCAGGTCCATCAGCACGACGTCAGGCCGGCGGCGAGCGACGAGCTCGAGCGCCTCGGCACCGTTCGCGGCGCTACCGACGACGCTGACGTCGGGCAGCAGGTCCAGGACCGTGGCCAGTCCCTCGCGCACGATCTGCTGATCGTCGACGACCAGCACGCGCAGCGCGGAGTTCACGCGGGAACCTCGGCGCGCACCGTCCAGCCGTCCGGGCTTGGCCCGGCGGCGAGGCGACCCCCGGCGAGCTCGAGGCGTTCGCGCATACCAGCCAGACCGTATCCCCCCGTCGGGTCAGCGGACCCCAACACGGGCGTTGATGCCGCTTGGTTGCTGACGATCACGCTCGTGCTCTCGGGTTGATAGGTCAGGCACACGCGAACCTCCGCGCCGGGTGCGTGGCGGCGGGCGTTCGTCAGCGCCTCCTGGACCGTGCGCATCAACGCGAGCGAGGCCTCGGGGGGCAGCGCCCGCACGGCACCCTCGACGACCAGCTCGCCGCGATCGCCGTGATCGCGATGGGAGTCCACGAGCCCGGAGAGGGCCTCCGCAAGCGGGGGCGCATCGCTGCGCAGCGCCGCGACCGCGCGTCGTGCCTCCACGAGCCCCTCACGCGCCGTGCGCTGGGAGCCGCGGATCCGCTGCAACGCATCCTCGACGTCGCCCCGCTCCGTGAGCAGCAGCTCGGCCGCCTGCAGCTGAACCGTCAGACCACCGAGCGCGTGAGCGAGCACATCGTGGATGTCGCGCGCGATGCGCGTGCGTTCATCGAGGGCGGCGGCCCGGCGGGTCGCCGCCTCCGCCTGCCGCGTCTGGGCGACGAGCTCCTGGGCCGCGCGGCCCTGTGCGACGTATTGCCGGCGGGTCAGTCCGAGCAGCGCCGCTCCGAGGAGGATCGCCGCATACCCGAGCGCCCCGCTCGCGCCAAGGCCAGCCCACAGCACGCCCAACTCGAGCGCCACCAGCGAGACGGCGCCGGTCGCAAGCGCGGCGAGCACGGAGCCGTCGGCGACGGCGACGGCGACGGCGACTCCTGGGAACACGAGCGCCGCGCTGCCGTGCTGCAGGGCCCCGAGCAGTCCGCCCGCGCCACCCATGACGCCGAGCGCGGACGCTTGAACCAAGGCGTCTCCGGGACGCCCGGACAGCCAGACCAGCGCTGCCGCGTTGGCGATGAGCGCAAGGACGACGAGTAACCAGCCCGGGCCGGCGTGGCGCGAGCTCAGCGCCACCTGAACGTCCACGAGGGCAAGCCCGACCAGGCGGGCAAGCTGGATCAACCGGCCCTGCGCCACATCCGCGGCTGGGTGGAGGTTCGGGTGGAGACGCGCCGCAGGATCCACCCGCAGATCGTCCCACGCTCCGACGACACGGCTCCTCCCCGCTGCGACCTTGTCGTCATCAGCCAAGCACCGGACAAGGAGCCTCAAATGCCGACCAGCGCCATCATCCTCACCGTCGCCATCCTCATCGGCGTGTTCACCTCAGACCTCGGACGCCGGGCCATCACCACGCACCGCCTGATCCGTCCCCTGATGATCGCCGCCGGTGCCGGAGCCCTCTACCTGACCGCGTTCGCGACCAGCGGCGCCGGCCTCGCGATCGAGCTCGCAGGCGCCGGCACCGGAATCCTGCTCGGCCTCCTCGCCGGCGGCCTGGTGAGCATCGAGCACGACGACCGGACCGGCGAGACGTTCTCGCGCGCCGGCGTCGGCTACGCCGTCATCTGGGCCGCGGCGGCCGCGGGACGGCTGGCGTTCATCTACGGCGCACAGCATTGGTTCTCGGGCAGCCTCGACACCTGGATGGTGGCCCACCACGTCACGGCCGACGCGCTCACCAACGCGCTCATCCTCGTGGCCCTCGCGATGGCGACGACGCGGACGCTGAGCCTCGTCGTTCGCAGCCAGGCGGGGGCGAACGGGCGGCCCGGCCGCGTGGCGGTTGCCGAGCCGAGCATGTAGCCGTCGGGCTCCACGGCAGAGCAGCCGGAAAGCGGGCCGCTGCATCTGCAGCGGCCCGCTTGGGGTGTCGCGGACGTGCCAGCGCGTTCATCGGCGCTCCCCCCGGCGCGTAATGGGCGTGCCTGGCACCGAGACTTTGCGGTCGACGAAAACGGAGCGTCGGCGGGCCACCGCCGGGCGCACACTCATGCAGGGCGCGCGCCTCACTCGTACACGCCACGCCGTGGAAAGACCGAACTCGTCCGTATCCGGTTAGCTGCGTTAGCGCTAATGCATTCGGGGGTGCACGTCGTTTCTATGAATATCTCACGGAAAGGACGTGCACCCCCGGCGAATCGGCTGCCCGAACGAGCCGACAGACGGCCCTGACCCCGCCCCCAGGGCCGCAACCTGACGCAACCGGATACGCACCGACCGAACTCATGTCGAATGACGGCACGCGACAGACCCAGCTCCCAGCCGGCGCACCCGCCGACCGCGCGGCCAGGTCACCCGACGCCGGCCCGCCGGGCGCGCAATCCGCCACCTTCGCGGCAGGATGCTTCTGGGGTATCGAAACGGCATTTCGCGAGATCGAAGGCGTGCTGCGCACCGCCGTTGGTTACACCGGTGTGCACGAGAGCAGCCCGACCTACGATCAGGTCTGCCACGGCGAAACCTGTCATGCCGAGGCCGTGGAGACCTGGTTCGACCCGGCGCAGCGCACCTACAGCGAGTTGCTCGAGGTCTTCTCGGCCATCCACGATCCGACCTCGCGAGGGCACCAGGGATGGGACTTCGGAGATCAATATCGCTCGGCGATCTTCACGCATACGCCGGAGCAGCTATTGCTGGCTGAAGCGTCGCGCGCCACTGAACAGCGGTCGCGCGGCCGCGCCATCACGACCGAGATCTTGCCCGCATCGACGTTCCATCGCGCCGAGGAATATCACCAGCGCTATTTCGAGAAGAATGGTGGCGTGCTGTGCCTGGCCAGCAGTCTGCGTTAGGCGGGCTTTCCCGCCGGAGTGCCGTTCGAGGGACCGCGGAGCCCTTCGCCAAGCGATCCCCTGACCTTGTTTGGCTAATCCCGCCCCGGGGCGCTACGCGCCGGCGATCGAGCGCTCACGCACGCGCGTGAAGCGGTAGTCGTCGAGGTCGAAGCGCGCGCTGCGCCAGGCCGCCTCGAGCGTCGGCGACGCCCGGAGCGGCACGTCGCCGTGCGAGTCGAAGTAGTAGCTGTTGGCCAGCGAGCAACTCGGCTGGAAGAAGATCTGGCGGCCGCGCCGGCCGAGCATGAGCGCGAAGTACCGCGCGTTGGCCTCGGGAGTGACCTCGATCGCCGTCGCCCCCTCCTGCCGCGCGCGGGTGAGGCAGCGGGCGATGTGGCGCATCTGGTTCTCGATCAGCGTGAAGTAGCTCGCGCCGTTGAAGCTGTACGGGCCGAGGATGAGGAACAGGTTGGGGAAGCCCGGCACGCTGACGCCCTCGTAGGCCTGGAAGCGGTTCTCGTCCCAGAACCGCTCGAGGTCGACGCCACCGGCGCCCTGGACGGAGAACGGCGGCATGTTGCCCTGGTCGAAGACCTTGAAGCCGGTGGCCAGCACGAGCACGTCGATCTCGTGCAGGGTGCCATCGGCGGTGCGGATGCCGCTGCTCGTGATGGCGTCGATCGGCGTGGTCTCGAGCAGGACGTTGTCACGGTTGAAGGTGGCGAGGTACTCGTTGGAGAAGCTCGGGCGCTTGCAGCCGAGCCCGTACTGCGGGGTGAGCTTCTCCCGGACGGCGGGGTCATGGACCTGGCTCTCCAAATGTGCGTGCCCGACGCGCTCGCCGCGGCGCGACAGCGGGACGACGCCGTGAAAGTGGGCGGGTAGCGGAAAGGTCAGCTCGACGAAGGCCTGACTGAGCCAGCGGGCGGCACGCGCCGCTCCCGGGACCCGGCGCAGCACGCGCCGCCGCCAGCCGTCGATCGGGCCGTCCGGCTTGGGCAGGCACCAGATCGGCGTGCGCTGGAAGACGGTGAGGTGGTCGACGATCGGGGCGATCGACGGGATGACCTGCACGGCCGAGGCGCCGGTGCCGATGACCGCGACGCGCCTGCCGTCGAGGTCGGCGTCGTGGTCCCAGCGCGCGGTGTGCATGACGGTGCCCGCGAAGTCGTCGAGACCCGGGATCTCCGGCGTCGTCGGCTGGCTGAATACGCCGGTTGCCCCGATCACGAAGCGCGCCGAGATCGTGTCGCCGTCGTCGGTGCCGAGGTGCCACACGTGGGCGTCCTCGTCGAAGGTGGCCGAGACGATCCTCGTGTTGAAGCGGATGCGCGACTGCAGGTCGTACTTGTCGACGAGGTCGGTGGCGTAGCGCTTGAGCTCGCTGCCCGGCGCGTACACGCGCGACCAGTCGGTCCGCCGCTCGTAGGAGAACTGATAGCTGAAGGATGGGATGTCGACGGCGACCCCCGGGTAGGTGTTCCAGTGCCAGGCGCCGCCGACGCCATCGCCCTCCTCGATCACGGCGAAGTCGTGGATGCCGGCACGGTCGAGCGCCATCGCCGCGCCGATGCCGGAGAAGCCGGCGCCGATGACGGCGACCTCGTGGTCGGCGGTGGCGGTGGACGCAGGCGTCACCGCAAAGAGGCTATCCGGACACTGGCGCCCGGTGGTACTGCGAAGATCGTCAGCCGGCCGTCAACGAAGGAGGAACGCGACCATGGCGGACATGGTGTACGGCGGACGAGAGCTTCGATCCCTGGTGACGGAGTCGGGAACGCTCGAGGTCTCGCTCGAGGATGTCGAGCTCGAGTCGCCCAGCGAGGACGACGTGCTCGTGCGCGTCGAGGCCACGCCGATCAACCCGTCCGACGTCGGGCTGCTGATCGCCGGCGTCAACCCGGAGAAGATCGAGGCCCGCGAACGCGATGGCCAGCCGCTGCTCGTCGCCGAGCTGTCGCCGGCGGCGATGACGGCGCTGCGCCGGCGGGTCGGGCAGTCGCTGCCGGTCGGCAACGAGGGGGCCGGCACGGTGGTCGCCGCCGGCTCGGGGCCCGCTGCGCAGGCGCTGCTCGGCCGGCGCGTGGCCGTGATCGGCGGCGGGATGTACGCCGACTACCGCCGCCTGCCCGCATCGCTGTGTGTGGCACTACTCGACGAGGTGTCGAGCGCCGAAGGCGCGTCGGCCTTCGTCAATCCGGTGACCGCCCTGGGAATGGTCGAGACGATGCGCCGGGATGGCCATACCGGGCTCGTGCACACGGCGGCCGCGTCGAACCTCGGCCAGATGCTGCTGCGGCTGTGCCATGCGGAGGGCGTGCCGCTCGTCTGCGTCGTGCGGCGGCCCGAGCAGGCCGAGCTCCTGCGGGCCGACGGCGCCGAGCATGTGTGCGATTCGAGCGCGGCATCGTTCCGGGAGAATCTGGTCGCGGCCTGCCGGGCGACCGGGGCCACACTCGCCTTCGATGCGATCGGTGGCGGGACCCTGGTCGGCGACATCCTCGAGGCGATGGAGGTGGTGGCGAGCGAACACACGGGCGAGTACAGCCGGTACGGGTCGAACCGCCACAAGCAGGTCTACATCTACGGGAACCTCGACCGCTCGCCGACCGAGCTGCGGCGCACGTTCGGGATGACGTGGGGGGTCGGCGGGTGGCTGCTGTTCCCCTTCCTGCAGTCGGTGGGATTCGAGCGGGGGCGGGAACTGCGTGAGCGGGCGGTGGCCGGACTCAAGGACGTGTTCGCAAGCGCATACACGCGGACGGTCGGGCTCGGCGAGGTGTTGAACGCGGAGGCGCTCGGTGTGTACGGGCGGCAGGCGACCGGGGAGAAGGTGCTCATCGACCCGAGACTCGACGCCGCGCAGGGGGCTGGGTAGGGACGCGCCAAGACGGCCCCACCGATTGGCGGGGCCGTCAGTGGTGTTGCAGGCCGGAGGGCGCGCCGGCGGTCAGCGGCTCCGCGTGGCCGCGAGATGCTCGTTCGTCGTCGGCAGCAGCTTCACCGGCACGGGCTTGGCCACCTGCTCGACCTTCCTCCAGGTCCCGTCCTCGGCGCAGTAGTAGATGTCGTAGTGCGCGCCCGAGAACACGACGATACGTTCGCCGGTGTTGTAGGTATCGCCGCCGTACTCGCAGCCGGCGGCTCCGTTGGCCGAAACTGGTTGTGCGCTGGCACGCGGCGCGAGCGTCAGCGCCGACGCGGCCATCGCCAGCGCGATGAGAGCGGCGATCGCCAGGGTGACCGTCCGGCGACCGGTGTGGATGGATCCGATGACGGTGCTGGTGCGGAACATGACGCCTCCGTATTCACTCGATGGAAGATGCATGCGTCACTGTCGCTCCGCTCGCCAGCCGGGAGTAGACCCCCTAGGGATGGTCTCGGCTCCCCCTCCGACGACCGGATCGCACGGGCTCACAACGTCTCGCGCACCCATGCCCAACCGTCCGGGCGCTTGCTGAGGCACCGGGGATCGCAGGGGTGGCGCGAACCACCCCCAGGGTGGCTACCGGGCCCATGGGGGCGCGGACAAGATCGCTGGAGTCACTACGAACTGCCGCAAGGAGATCCCAATGCTCGCCACAATCTCGAAGCTCCGACTCACGGTCGCTCTCAGCGCTGTCGCCGTGCTCTCCTCGACGGCCGTCGCCGCCGCGCGGCCTGCGCCGATCGGGCACGGCTCGCCGAACCCGGCCAACCTCATCGCCCGCATCCACCATGACATGCCCGTTGGCGCCGGATCGACCGGGGACGGGCCGGCCACCAATGCGGACTGCCAGAGCTTCGCCGACTCGATCAACGGCGTCCTCGACGAAGCGGGGAAGGTCCTGCAGAACATCGGCAACACGCCGCTCTACGACGAAGGAATCGCTCTCGCTCGCTCGATCGAGAACGACGCCGAGAACGTCGGCTGCTTCATCATCAACCCGGTGTGAGGGCTCGGCGCGCCGTCCGCCTCACAGCTTCGAGCGGGCCCCGGTCAGGGGCCCGCTCACCGCTTCGGTCTGCCCCAACCCGCCTGATGCCACGGTCCCGGCATCCGGGCGGCCGGCGGTCAGGTGCTTCGGGTCGGTGGCCGACCCCGTCGAGGGAGCGGCCTTGCCTGGTGAGGCATCCGACCGGCGTCTTCCAAGGCTCGTCGCAGCAGCATCTCGATGTGGGCGTTGAGGCTGCGAAATTCGTCGGAGGCCCACCGGGCCAACGCGTCGTGCACCGCTGGATCCAAGCGCAGCGGGACCTGCTTGCGCTCGCGGCTCACGTATAGAGCGAGCCGGTGTTGACGACCGGAGACGCCGGTTGGTCGCCGCAGAGAACGACCAGCAGATTGCTGACCATCGCCGCCTTGCGCTCCTCGTCGAGCTCGACGATCCCGCGCTCATCCAACCGGGAAAGGGCAAGGTCGACCATCCCCACCGCGCCTTCCACGATCCGCGAGCGTGCGGCAACGACCGCGTTGGCCTGTTGGCGGCGCAGCATCGCCTGAGCGATCTCCGAGGCGTAGGCCAGGTGACTGATGCGCACCTCCACGATCTCGACGCCGGCGATCGCGACCCGCTGGGCCACCTCGCCGGCGAGCTCCCCCGCAACCACATCGACCGAGCCGCGCAACGACAGGCCCTCGTCTCCCGGATCGTCGTACGGATGGGTCGTCGCGACATGTCGCAGGGCCGACTCGGCCTGGACGCGCACGAAGTTGTCGTAGTCGTCCACGGCGTAGACCGCCCGCGAGGTGTCGGCCACCTGCCAGACGACGATGGCGGCGATCTCGACGGGGTTGCCGTCGGCGTCGTTGACCTTCAGGTGGTTTGTTTCGAAGTTCCTGACCCGGATGCTCAGGCTCCGCCGGTCGGCCAGCGGAAGGATCCACCAGAGGCCGGTGCGCCGGACGGTGCCGACGTAGCTGCCGAAGAATCGAACGACCTTGGTCTGGCCCGGCTGCACGATCACGAGCGAGGTCGCGACCACCACACCGACCACGATCGGCGCAACGATCCACGCCGATCCGGCGAGCAGGACGGCGCCGGCGATACAGCCGGCGACGACGAGCACGCCGCCCCAGCCGCTGATCGCCCAGGCTGGACGCTCATGAATATCGACGCGGGTCCCCGAGTGCCCGACGGGTGTCGCCTCGGGCTGGCGGTACGGCTGGACGGCTTGACTCATGACGCCTCCATCTGAACTGGTTTCGGCGAAAAGTGATTTCTATTAGATATCACTTTTCCTACGGCGGTGCAAGCGGCCGCACCACCGTCGCGGCGGGATTCGCCGTAGCGAACGGCGCCTCGACCCGTAACAGGCAGCCTGCCACCGGGACTATGCCGAGACAGACGAAACAGAGCCGCGGCGGCGCGCTGCTGGTCGCCGGCCCACGCGGTTGTCGCCAACCCACCGCCTGTCTCTGGCACTCGCTCCAAGGACTACTCAATGTCGAACGACAGGATGCAACCCACTCCGCACACCACAACTGCGTCGGCCGGCCCCACGCCCCCTGCTACCGATGCCGGCCCCGCGGGTGCGCAGCGAGCCACGTTCGCCGCGGGATGCTTCTGGGGCGTCGAGACCGCGTTTCGCGAGATCGAAGGCGTGCTGCGGACCTCGGTCGGCTTCACGGGCGGGCACGTGGACAGCCCGACCTACGATCAGGTCTGCCGCACGGACACCGGGCACGCCGAGGCAGTGGAGATCTGGTTCGACCCCACGCAATGCACCTACACCGACTTGCTCGACGTCTTCTGGGCCATCCACGATCCGACCTCGCGAGGCCATCAGGGTTGGGACTTCGGAGACCAGTATCGCTCGGCGATCTTCACGCATACGCCGGAGCAGCAATTGCTGGCCGCGGCGTCGCGCGAGAGCGAACAGCTGTCGCACTCCCGTCCGATCACCACCGAGATCGTGCCCGGATCGAGGTTCCACCGCGCCGAGGAGTACCACCAGCGCTACTTCGAGAAGAACGGTGGCGTCCTCTGCCGGGCGAGCACCTTGCGCTAGGCGGGCGGCACGCCGGCGCCTGGCCGGCCACGACACGGGGCTGTGTGACGCGCGGACCGCGCGTCATGCGCCCACTCCTCCTCGACCCAGTTCGGCCTTCCAGTCGGACCGGCGAACCTTGTGGAGAATGAGCGGCGGGAGGACGCCGACGAGGATGGTTGCCGAGAGCAGCGCCAGGAGATATGGCGCCGTGCTGATGTGTCCAAGCTGGCTCGGCGGCAGAAAGCCGATCACGCCGGCAGCCGCGGAGGCGAGCGTCCCCACGACGCAGATCGTCACGAGAGCGGGTGCCCGGTACCCACGCTGGTGCTCGGGCTGTCGCCGGCGCAGATTGATCGCCGCGACGAACATCAAGACGTACATGATCAGATAGACCTCTGTCGCCAACGCGGCGAACACCCAGTACGCACGTGACACGGCGGGCACGAGGGCGTAGAGCAGTCCGATCAGGGTGACGATGCTTCCCTGGGCGACGAGTATGCGGAGTTGGACGTCGTTTGAGTTGAGCTTCTGGAAGTAGCGCGGCAGGTAGCCACGCTCGCGAGCGATCTCCAGCAGGCCCGTCGAGGGACCGGTCAGCCAGTCAATCAGGCCACTCAACGAGGCGACCACCAGCCCGACGGCGATGATCGGCGTCAGCACGCCCAGGCTGAAGTGATCAAGCAGGCTCTTGAACGCCTGCATGACACCCGCGGTGAAGCTGATGTGCGCGGCCGGGACGGCGACCGAGATCGCCAGCGTCGGGAAGATGAAGATGAGCAGAATCAGCGTCACGGCCACGAGCGTCGCCTTGGGAAACTCGCGCGGGGCGTCGCGCAGCTCGTCGACATGGACAGCGTTGACCTCGACCCCGGCGTAGGTGAAGAAGCTGTTGACGATCAGCACGATGCTCGTCAGGCCGGTCCAGGCCGGAAGCACGTGGTGGGCGTTCAGCGGCGCCGCCGATGCGTTGCCCTGCAGGAGGTAGATCGCGGCCAGGACGACGAGCAGCAGCCCCGGGATCAGCGTTCCGATGAAGATCCCGTACGACGCCAGCCGACCGGTGGCGAGTACCCCTCTCGCCGAGACGAGCACCGCCGCCCAGAACAGGAGGATGATCACCGCGCTCGTGTAGATGCCGCTGTGAGCCAGGCTGGGCGCGAACACGTACGCCAACGTGCTCGCGACGTAGGCGAGCACGGCCGGGTAGTAGAAGGTCGTCTGGGCGAACTGACACCAAATGGCGACGAAGCCCATCTTGGGAGAGATCCCCTCTGACACCCAGTTGTAGACGCCGCCCCCCCAGCCGGAGGCGAGCTCGGCCGACACGAGCGATGCCGGTAGGAGGAACACGATCGCGGGCAGGACGTAGATCGCCACCGAGGCGAGACCCAGCACGGCCGTCGCGGGCGCGGCGCCGAGATCTCCGACCGAACCCAGCGTCAGCAACGCCATCGCCAACCAACTGAGCGTCGCCTTCGACCCGGCCGGCGCACGAGCCCGACGCTTGGCGGGGGGCGGATCCAGCTGCTCGGGTGGCGGTGTCATATCGAGGGGGTGTTAGCGGCGCGGCGCTCCGCGGCGACATTCTCGGCGCTCTGACCGCCACGTGTCAGCCAGCGGCGTGGAACCACGTTCGGGCTGCTCCCCGCGCTCGTCACCGGCAACGCATCGAAGCGCTTGTCGATCGAGCGGGCTCCACCGCGACGTCCGCACCGGGGGATGACTAACTCAGAAGCGGTCAGCACCTCGCTGCGGGATCCGCCGGCGCGCCGGCGGATCCGCTCGGCGGTGCGGCGAGGAGGTACTTCGCCTGCCTCCTCCGCGAGTTGGGCAACTGCCTGCCGACCGGTTGACGTCTCCCAATTAGCTGACTAAGGTCAGAGAATGGCCGCTGCGATGGTCGATCAGGTCCGGCGCTTCAACCGAACGGTGACCGAGCGCGTCGGCGCACTCAACGACCGCTACCTCGGCCTCGATCGGCCGCTCGGTGAGGCGCGTCTCCTGTGGGAGATCGGGGTCAACGGCTCCGAAGTTCGTCTGCTGCGCTCGCGCCTGGGGCTCGACTCCGGGTACCTGAGCCGGCTGCTGCGCTCACTCGAGGCCGCCGGGCTGATCAACGTGGTGGCCAGCGAGAGCGACCGCCGGATTCGAGTTGCTCGCCTCACCGCCGCCGGTCGCCGTGAGCGAGGTGCGCTCGACAAGCGCGCCGACGAACTCGCGCGATCGCTGCTCACGCAGCTGAGCTCGAAACAACGCGAACGGCTGGTTGCGGCGATGCGCGAGGTCGAACGGCTGCTGACCGCGGCGGGCGTGGAGATAACGGCCGTTGACCCCGAGCACCCCGATGCGCGGCACTGCCTCGCGGAGTATGTGGCCGAGCTCAACCGGCGCTCGGAACGCGGCTTCGACCCATCCGTCGGCGCGACCGCCCTGCCACACGAAGTCCGGCCGCCCGCCGGGCAGTTCTTTGTCGCGTACCTGCACGACGAGGCGATCGGCTGCGGCGCTGTGAAGTACCACGCCGACGCGCCCAGCGAGATCAAGCGTATGTGGATTGCTCCCCACGCACGCGGGCTCGGTCTCGGCCGCCGCTTACTGGAGACGCTCCAGGCGTGCGCATCGGCCAGCGGCGCGGTGGTCGCGCGCATCGAGACGAGCGCGGTCCTCACCGAAGCACTCTCCCTCTATCGGTCCGCCGGCTGGGTGGAGGTGCCTGCTTTCAACGACGAGCCATTCGCGGACCACTGGTTCGAGAAGGTGTTGGCCTAACCCAGGCGGCTCACGCCATTGCCGGCAATGCGCCACGAAACGAGGCCGCCGACGCGCCTTGGCCCGGGCCCGGCTCGCACGCCGACGGGCCTCGGTTCAGCCCGTGTGACCGGGCGGGGCCGGCTGCTGGGGCAGCTTGACGTCGTTGGGGGGCGGCAGCGTGCCGCCGGTGCGCAGGATGACCGGCGGCACCGGCATTGGAGCCACGACCGGCGGGGGCGGCAGGGGCCGCGGCGCCGGGGCGGGGCTCGGCGGCGCCGGGGTGTCGAGCGGCTGGCCGTAGGCGGGCGGCGGCGCCACCGCCGCGGCGGTCACGTCGACGAGGTCGCCGAGACCGGGGTCGGAGTCGGCGCGAGGCACCCCGAGCGAAGGCAATCCGAGTAGCTGGCACACCGTGCGCGGCACGGACGCGTGCGAGGACCAGCGGCTGTCGATGCCCGGGCGGACGTGACCGCCGAACATGAGCAGGGGAACGCGCGGTCCGTAGGCCAACTGCACGTTGTCGGGCGTGTATTCGACGGCCGGGGTGGCTACGTGGTCGTCCCATCCGCCCCAGTCGTCCCAGGTGAGCATGAACACGGTCTGCTCCCATCCGCCGCCCTGGACGACCGCATCCACCGATTGCCAGATGAGGTCCATGCCGACCGTGACGTCCGCCGGCGGGTGTTCGTCCTGCGGGGAGTTGTGCCAGACGTACACGAGCCGCGGCAGCGCACCCGCGCGGGCGTCCGCGAGGAAGGCGTTCGAGGCGACCACGTTGGGGGATCCGTGCAGCTCGGAGTAGAAGTGGACCGGGTAATCGTTCGCCCCGGCGTACGCTCGCCACGGGACGCCGGCCTGCTCAGCCAGGCCGAACACCGACGGAAGGTCCCAGCTCGGCGCGGCGGCGCTGAACGGCGGGTTCTTCAAGGTCGGGCTCTGACCGCCGACGAGAATCATGTGGTTGGGCGTCGAGTTGGTCCCGAACCCCGCGCAGTGGTTTTCGAGGATCGCGCCGGTTACGGCCAGATGGAGGTAGTAGGGGAGGACCGCGTCGGTATCGAACTGCGACCGCTTGGCCGTCCCGTCGGTCAGCCAGCGAAAGTAGGCCGTCCGGTCGTGGGGCTGGTCGCTCGCCGGCGGGTTTGGCGTCGTCGGCCAGTCGGTTACCACGTTGCCGCCATACGGCGCCAAGCCGCGGAAGTAATTGTCGGCCGTGTGGTTCTCCTGCACGAAGACCACCACTCGTTCGATCGATCCGGCCACTGCGAACAACCGTAGGCCATCGCGGCCGGCGCGGGCAAGCACTGGTCACGTGCTGGTCACGACTGCGCGATAGCCGAGGCGACGCCTTCGTCCACGAGCAGACGATCCAGCTTCGGACGAAGCGGCGGGTAGGATGGGATTGTGGCAATCACCACGACACCCGAATCCGGCGAGCCGACGGCCCCTCTCGCGCCCGCGCCGACCTGCCTCACCAACGACCTCGGCTGGCTGCTCGCGCAGGCCAACCACGTGCTGACCACCGAGACGACGGCCGCGCTGGCCGGCCTCGGCATCGCGCCCCGCGACGTGTGCGCCCTGAACACGGCCCTCGGAGGCAGCTTCACCCAGATCGAGCTCGCCCGTGCCGTCGGCGTCGACAAGACGACCATGGTCGTGATGCTCGACCACCTCGAGGCTGCCGGCCTGGCCGAGCGGCGCGCGTCGAGCACCGATCGTCGTGCGCGGATCGTGACCGTCACGCCGAAGGGCAAGCGGACGCTGGTGGCCGCGCAGGCGGTAGTCGATCGCGTGCAGGCCGGCGTCCTCGCCTCCCTGCCAGCCACATTGCGAGCGCAGTTCCTCGACGCGCTCGGGCGGCTCGTGTGCGGCCGCCTGTCCGTGCCGGTCGAGCGCTCGGTGCCGGTGCGCCGCCCGCGCTCGCGCGGCTGAGCCTGAGCCAACGCCGCTCAAATGACCGGCCGTGGCCGGCCAGCCGGTTGCGCGTGCCGGATCTGCCGCCCCGCAGGGACGTCGGGTGTCGAGCGGTTACGGCGCTAGCAGATGATCTGCTAACAGATCATCTGCTACGGTCATGGCGACACCGACCCCAGGGAGGCAGCCATGTCCGAAGGCGACCGTTCGTCCACCGTCCGATCCCGCTCGGCCGCACCCGTCGGTGAGCGCGCCCGCTGGCTCGCGCTCGTCGGACTGTGCGCCGGGATGCTGATGATCATCCTCGATCAGACGATCGTGAATGTCGCACTGCCGTCGATCCAGCGCGATCTTCGCTTCTCCCAGGCCAACCTTGCCTGGGTGGTCAACGCCTACCTGATCGCGTTCGGTGGCCTGCTGCTCCTCGCGGGCCGCCTCGGCGACCTCGTGGGGCGCAAGCGCGTGTTCATGGTCGGCCTAGCCATCTTCACCACCGCCTCCCTCGTCTGCGGCCTGTCCGCCAGCCAGGAGGTGCTCGTCGCCGCCCGCTTCGTCCAGGGCGTCGGCGGCGCGCTGACGTCGTCGGTGATCCTCGGGATGATCGTGACGATGTTCTCGGGTGCCGACGAGCGGGCCCGGGCGATCGGCATCTACAGCTTCGTCGCCGCCGCCGGCGCGTCGATCGGCCTCCTGGCCGGCGGCGTGCTCACCCAGGCCATCAACTGGCACTGGATCTTCTTCGTGAACATCCCGATCGCCATCGTCACCGCAACGCTCGTGATGCGTCTGCTCGAGCGCGACGAGGGCATCGGCCTGCACCACGGCGCCGACGTGCCGGGCGCCGTCCTGGTGACCGGGGCGCTCATGTTGGGCGTCTACGCAATCGTTGAGGCGAGCCGCTACGGCTGGGGCTCGGCGCACACGCTCGGCTTCGGCGGGGCGGCCGTCGCCCTTCTGGGCGCGTTCGTCGCCCGCCAGGCCACGGCCCGTCAACCGCTCATGGCGTTGAGGATCCTGCGCTCGCCGAACGTCGCAGCCGCGAACGTCATTCAAGTGCTGATGGTCGCCGGGCTGTTCGGGATGTTCTTCCTCGGCGCGCTGTACCTGCAGCAGGTGCTCCACTACGACGCCGTGGAGGTCGGCCTGGCCTTCCTGCCGGTCGCGGTCACGATCGGGCTGTTCTCGGTCCGGTTCTCGGCCCTGCTGACCGCACGCTTCGGAGCCCGCACGACGCTGACGGGTGGGCTGCTGCTCATCGTCACGGGGCTCCTGCTGTTCTCGCGAGCACCCGTCAGCGCCGGTTACGTCATCGACCTGCTGCCGGTCATGCTGCTGCTCGGGATCGGTGCGGGCATCTGCTTCCCGACCCTGATGCTGCTCGCCATGTCGGGGGCGACCCCCGAGGACTCGGGCCTGGCCTCGGGCCTGGTCAACACCACCCAACAGGTCGGCGGCGCCCTCGGGCTCGCCGTCCTGGCCAGCCTGTCGGCCACCCACACCAACCACCTGCTGGCCAGCGGCGAGAACGCCGCCCCGGCGCTGACGAGCGGTTACCACCTCGCCTTCGAGATCGCCGCCGCCCTCGTCGCCGTGGGCACCGCGATCGCCGCGACGACGCTGCGTCCGGTGCCCGCGACAACCGAGGTCGTGGCAGAGGAACCGAACGAGGTGTGGCAGGTCGAAGCGGCCTGACGGCTAGAGCTCGCGTGCCCCGCAGCAAGTCGCCTCCGAGCGGTTGCTCTTGCTCGTCGAGCACGAGCGCCGCTTCGCAACGTCGGAGCCACGCCGGTCGCGGATGACGCGAGCGTTGGATTCCGCCGCCCACCCGGGCTTCACTGGGAGACGATCCGACGGGGGCCAACCTCTTCATCCCGAATGAAGGTGAGCCGCCAATGGGCAGGGCGTCAGCCACCCGGCGCGACGCCAGCGAACATGGACCGCTTCATTCCCAGGCACCCTTAGAACGCTCGGCGGGCCGCCCGGCTACTCGCGTGAGCGTGAACCGCTGTCCCGCCTACCCCATCGCCTTCATCGCGTGCATCCCCAACGGGGAACCCGGAACGACAAGCCCTGGCACCTGCCCCGGCGCAGCAAGCACCCCCACGGCAAGCGCCGCGAGCACGACCGCCGTCGCCAGCCTCGCGACGGACGGGCGGGGCCCGGTCTTCTCGACCGCGACCAGCACCGCGATGAGCGCCATCCAGGTCAGGCTCATCACACCGAGCGCGAACAGCGCGGCCATGAGCGCCCATGAGCAGCCGATGCACCACGCGCCGCTCCGTGCGCCCATGGCCAGCGCGTCGGACCTCTCATGGCGTGAAAGGCCGCGCGTCACCTCGACGTCGCCCCGGCAACGCAGCAGACATGCATGCTTCATGGGAGTGAGCTGGTAGACGGCGGCGAGCACGATCACACCGCCCGACAGCCACCGCCCAGCGCCGTCCCAGGCCAAATCGCTCGCCAGCAGACCCTTGCCGAACTCGAACAGCCCGTACGTCACAACGCCGGCGGCGGTCCAGGCAAGTAGGTAGCCGGCGGTGCACAGCAGCGAGCGGCTGGGCCCGCGGCCGCCCGTGAAGGCGAGGTATCCGGCGAGAGCGGGCGCGAACGCGGGGAGCATCATCGCGGCCATCATCGCCACCCAGGAGGCCGTGAACCAGCCGAGCGTACCGAGGTCGGTGCCGGGACCCGCGTCCATTCCGGCCATCCGCCCGACCGTCCACCACCAGGCCAGGCCCGCGGCGACCAATAGCCCGGCGATCGCTGCGGGCTGGCTGCGTGCGACCCGAAGCGGAGTCATACGCCGGCCGCCGGGTCGGGAGTTTGCTCGTATTCGTCGTGGCGGCGCACCCACATCGGCTGTGACGGGTCCTCGTCGCGGCCCTTCGCCGTCCGGTCCAGGAGCGGGTAGTAGGCCATCGCGGCCTCGAGGCCGCGGGCGGTCGTCACGTAGGTCCGGTAGACGGTCCCGTCCGAGAGCGCATACGCGCTAAGGCCTGGGCCCTCTGCGACGTAGCCGGCCGCGTCCGTCCCGCACATGCGTGCGTTCTGCACGACGGTGGACGGGATCTCGCCGGACAGGAACGGCTCCAGCTCCTCTCGCGTGTACAGGAAGCCGAGGTTCCGGTTGAAGTCGTTGCCACCGCTTGAGACCCAGTCGATGCTCCAGCGCATCCGCTCCCTGAAGGGGAGAAGCTTCTCCAGCGACGCGCGGGAGGCGAGCAGCAGCGTGGTGTCCCTTGCCTTGAGGTGGGGAACCTGGGGAGCGAGCGTATCCGCGATCGAGGAGCAGACGGGGCAGCCCGCGTTCCAGGACGGGCCGAACATGAAGTGGTAGACGAGCAGCTGGGAGCGGCCGCCGAACAGCTCGAGGAGGCTCTTCGTGCCACGTTCCGTCTCGAAGCGGTAGTCCTCCTCGACCGGGACCCAAGGCAACTCGCGCCGCTTCCGGGCCAGCTCGTCGCCGCGGCGGGTGAGCTCCTTCTCCTCCTCGAGCAACTCGTCGCGCTCCGCCTTCCACTCCTCCTGCGTGCCGATCCTGTGTCCTGTCATCGACGTGCCACCTCCTGTTCGGGTCCGCGGGGCCATATAGTTAGCACAATGGCTAACGATACGTTCCGGGCGCTCGCGCATCCCCTCCGGCGCGAGATCGTCGAGCGGCTCAGCAGCGGGGCAGCGACCGTCGGAGAGGTGACGAGGGATTTCGACGTCTCCAAGCCGACGATCTCCCGGCATCTGAAGCTGCTGGAGGAGGCGGGCGTCGTCACCCGAGTGATCGACGGCCGGACGCACCGCCTCACTTTGCGCCCGGAGGCGCTCGCCGCGGCCTCGGAATGGATAGAACTCCAGCGGGCGCGCTGGGAGCGCCTGTTCGACGCTGTCGGCGAGTACCTGGAGGAACGGAGCGAGCGCGAGTGACCGACCAGTCCAGCCACGTGGTGCGGATCGAGCGGACCTTCGAGGCCTCGGCCCAGGAGGTCTTCGACGCGTGGACCAGCCCCGAGGTGATGCGGCGCTGGCTTCACTGCGAGCCGGACTGGAGCACTCCGGTGGCCGAGGTCGATCTGCAGGTCGGCGGAGCGGTCCGCGTCGTGATGCGCAAGCCCGATGGCAGTGAGGCCGGGGCGCGGGGTCAATACACGCTCATCGACCGGCCGCACCGGCTGGTCATGACCTGGATCTTCGACGACGACCCGTCCAACGAGCAGCTTATGGAGCTCTCCTTCGCGGAGTCCAGCGAGGGCTCAACCACGGTGCTGATGGTCAACCGCAACATCTCCGGCGACGAGCGCCGCAAGGCCCAGGACTGGGGATGGCGCGGATGCCTCGCTGAGCTCCAGCGGGCGTTGGGCGGCTGATGGGCGGCGGACGGGCGGGGCAGGACGGTTCCAAGCTCCGCGACCGCCGTCTGCTCCCACGTCTGGGCACACCCGGGACACGCGTAACGCTCGCGACTGACTCCTAATTGAGGTTGCGAGCGACGGGCCGGCGACCAGCCCGACGCGGCATCGACCTAGCCGTCGAGACGCCCCGAGGTCGCGCGCCGGCCCGAGGCGTGCGCGCGGGTGCTCGCCGACAGCACACAGGCGCGTGCGGCGACGGTCGAGCTCACGCGCCGCGCGCGAGCCGCCGCGCGAAACGCCTGAGCGTGCCTCGGCTGTAATCGCTGGACCCGCGCACGGGCTGACCCGGTCTGGCGGGTTCACGACCGGACCTCCCTCAAGACCGGACGACCCGCGCCGACTAACGAGGCTGCGCGCCGGCCCGGCGCCGCCAACCAGGTTCGGCTTCCGGCCGCCACCAGCGCGAAAGCAAGGGAACTCGATGGTCACCACGGGAGTTGCCGCGAGCCGGCAGGCGATGGCGCCTGCGCATTCAGCAATCTCTTCGCATGGCCAGCGCTGGCGTCGTACGTGCTTGATCCTCCTGGCCCCGTTGTGCGTGTTGGCCGGCGCTACGCCTCAGGCAAGCGCCGCCGCACCGCCGCCCGCGAGCTACTACGGCGTGAACATCCAGCCGCTCATCCGGGAGATGCTCGTCGCGCCGAGTGGTTGGAACGCGTTCATCGCCGCGATGAGCAGCGACCACCTCCAGACCGCGCGGATGGACGCCATCTGGTCGTGGGCGGAACCGAGCCCCCCGGCCAACGGCGTGCACACCTACACCTGGGACTCACCGGGTAACCCGACCCATTCGACCGACGCTCTGGTGGGGATGCTTGCGGCCAACGGCGTACGGATGCTCGCCGTCCTGGACTCACCGCCGGCATGGACCGGCTCCACCGGCTTCCATCTGGCCCCGGACCACTACGGCGACTTCGTGGCATTCGCGGCGGCGTTCGCAGCCCGGTACGGCGCCGGCGGGACGTTCTGGGCCCAGAACCCCCAGCTGCCCTACCTGCCCGTGCAGCAATTCGAAGTCTGGACTGAAGCCAACTCCACCAACTTCTGGACCGGCTCCCCCGCCCCCGCAGAGTATGTGAGGGTGCTCAAGCCGCTGAGCGCAGCGGTCCACGCGGTCGACCCGACCGGGCAGATCCTCGCCAGCATAGGCTGGCAGAACGCTGCGTCCTACGTCAGCCAGCTCTATGGGCTTGGCGTCAAGGGCTCGATCGACGGGATCGGCTTTCACCCCTATGCGGCCGACACGCCCGCGATCGTCGGCCTGATCCAGCAAATGCGCGCCACCCTGGCGACCGCCGGAGATGCCAACCTGCCGATCTACGTCACCGAGGCCGGCCAGCCCGCCGTCCCCTCCGGCCCCGGCGATACCTCAGAGGACGCCGCCCGGGCAGCGATGCTGTCACTCACCGGTGACGCGCTCGCCCGCAGCGACTGCGGTGTACAGAGCTTTGACATCTACGGTCTGATCGGCAGCGGCACGAATCTGGAACCGATCGACGAGGGCTACATGGGGATCCTCGACGACGTCACTGGCGCGCCCAACCTCACCGGATCGGCGATCATCGCCGCCTCCCAGCGCTGGCAGACCAACCCCACTTCGGGACTGGTGCTCTGCGGGGCCGGCAGCACGCCCCCGGCTGACCTGCTGCCGCTCGGCTTGACCGTCACCCACACGAGCCCGACCTGCGTCAGCGCCACCGCCACCTACGGCGGCTACCCCCTCGAAACCGCCCAACTCGTTCTTCGCACCGCCGACGGACGCGTGGCTCCCGCGACCACCGGCCCCTCCGGCCAGGCCCACATGTGCCTGCAGAACGGCCCGCCCGTCGCCAGCTTCACCGCCTACGCCGAACTCTCGGCCCCCATCACCACGGCTTCCTTCGTCACCCCCGACATCGCCCAATCCCCGACCTTCACCTGCCAGGTCAGCGCCACGAGCACCCCGCCGTGCACCCAGGACGCGGCCAACGGCGGTGGCGGCGGGGCGATCTCCGGCAGCAGCGGCGGCGCGGCCGGGAGCAACGGCAGCGTCCGCCGCACACGGTCACGGCCCGCGTCCGCGACGAGCTGTCGGCTCAGCGCGAAGGTCCTCACGGTCACCACCAAGCGCACGACGCTGCGGGCGCGCATCACGTGCCTGCACGTCCCGTCACCGACCGCCAAGCTACAGGTGTCGCTCCGCCGTCACGGCCGCCACAAGCTGACGCCGCTCACCCGCGTCACGCTCGCCAAGGCCCGCTGGCGGACCTTCACGATCCGCGCCGGCCTGCACGTCGGCGATCGCATCACCGCGATCGTGGCCGCGAACCAGCGCACCCACCAGCCCGCGATGCTCGTCGACCTCACCGCCACCCGGCGACTGCTGCGGGGCACCAGCCGGGCCAAGCGGCGCTGGTAGCCAAGGCCGCGGCGGCCGGGTCCACGCGGTCGCGACGACCGCCGAGCGTCGAGCCCTTCATTCTCTATGAAGGGGCTGCGGCACGCTGGCTGACAGGCCGCGGCCCGCTACGCCCGGCCCAGCGATCGGCGTAGCCACGCCCGAGCGGCAATTGCGCGATATGGGAGCGGCGGAGGGAAGCCCGTGACCGTCTGGGTCACTGCGCCCGCACCCGGGGCTCGTGCTTCGTGTGACACAGCAGCAGCGATCCGCGGTGTGCGAGCACGCTGCGCGGCCCCTCACGCCCACATCGGCCGCGAAGCCCGCGTGTCGATTCGACGCCCGCCGGGAGAGAACGGAGCGCGTCTCGGTCGCGGCGCGGAATCGACTCAGCAATCCGGCCGGTCGGTTCGGGCGTCTTCACCGCCGGCCAGGGCCTGCTCCACTTCGCTCCAGCGCTCAACCGACACGACGACCGCGCGCATTCGGTTGCGCTGCGTGAGAACGAGCTTCTCCACCTCGCCATCCTCGAGCTCCGCCAGCAGCGAGCTGAAGTCGCGCATCGCCTCCCGCACGGTGCGGAGCTCGTCGGTGCGGATCCGGATGGAAGTCGGGTCAAGAGCCACAGCGCGACGAAACCTAGACACGCCGGCGGACAGATCGCGACAACTCGCCGACAGATCGTCGCCGTTCCGTCCGGCGCTCTCCATAGCCTCGCTCCACAATGGAGAACGGGTCAGCGCGGTTCAAGCCATTCGCCTATCTGGCGACGCAGCACGCCGGCCTGTACCGGCAGGTGATGCTGGCGTTCGTCGCTGCGAAGCGCCGGTTTGTCGTGCACCTGCGCGCCGAGGACGTGCTGCTCGAGCTTGCCTCTGATGTGCCCGTGGATCCAAAGACGGTGGCCGACGCGCTCGCCCAGCTCGTCGAGTGGGGCAACCTGCGGGCAGATCCGGACACGAGCCGGGTGACGAGCGTCGAGGACTTTCACCGCGCACGCTTCCTGTACCAGCTTAGCCAGGCCGGCGAGGCAGCGGAGCGATCGCTCGCCGTGTTCGATGAACAGCTCGGCCGCCGCGGCGCGTTGCAGGCGGTCGCGCTGGAGGACATCGCTACCGGCCTACGCGCGTTGCATGAACTCACTCACGACGCCACGCCGGACGTCGGGCGGGCTGGGCTGCTCCTGCGCGACCTCGTCCGGCGCTGTTCCGATCTCGCCGAGAACGCGCAGGCGTTCATGGGATCGCTGCAGCAGACGATCGACTTGTACGAGCTCGACACCGACGCGTTCCGCGCCTACAAGGACCGGCTCATTGAGTATCTGGAGCGGTTCATCAAGGATCTCACCGGCATCGGCGGCGAGATCGCGGAACAGCTGGGCCGCCTCGATCCCACGGCCACTGAGCGACTGCTGACGCTGGTCGCTCGTCGTGACGCCGAAGATACAGCGCCCGGACCCGGTGCGGCGGAGGACTTTCGTGAGCTGGCATTCGCCGCCGAGCTCGCGTCATGGCACGAGAGGTGGCTCGGGCTCCAACAGTGGTTCATCCCGACCCCCGAGCATCCGAGCCAAGCGAAGCTATTGAGAGCTCGCGCGCGCAAGGCGATCCCGGACCTGCTCTCCGTCATCGCGATGCTGAACGAGCGCCGGGCTGGCCGCTCGGACCGGACCGCGGACTTCCGGGAGCTCGCGGTGTGGTTCGCACAAGCACCCGACGAGGCGGCCATGCACGCGCTCTGGCAGGCGACGTTCGGGTTGCACAGCTCGCGCCATCTCACGATCGATGCGGACACCGCACAGGCGAGACAGGAGCACCCGATCTCTCCCACGATTCCGTGGCGAGAGGCGCCGCCACTCCTGATCAGCCCGCGCCTGCGGCGGACCGGCAGCTACGAGCGGCGTGGCAGACCCAACCGAGTGATCGATCGCCGCGAGGAACGTCGGCTGCTCGCCGAGCGCGCGGCGGCGGAGGCGGACCAGACGGCCGCGGCCCGCGCCCGGCTCGTCACCGACCATCCGATCCGGCTGAGTGACCTCGGGCATGTCGATCCGGATGCTTTCTCACTGTTCCTCTCGCTGCTCGGCGAGGCGCTATCCGCCGGCCGGCCCGGCGAGCGCGACATCCGCACCACAACCGGCGACGGTTCGCTGGAGATCCGGCTTGCACCGATCCCGGGTGCGGCGCCGGTGGAGATCCGCACCGATGCCGGCGTCTTCCGCGGACCTGACCACGTTCTCCATATCGCAGATCTCACCCGGGCCACGCGGAGGCTCGTCGCGTGAGCGAGACGCTCGACCTGACGCTTCAGGAGGCCCGCGACCGCGACCTCATGCGCGCCACGCGTGCCTTGCTGCGCCACCCACTACTCCGCGCCGACGCCGACCGCGACGCACTTCGCCTCGTGCGTCGGCATGCCACCGAGCTGCGCACATGGTTCGATCAGAACACTGGCTGGCGGCTCCAAGTCGACAGTGAGGTGGCGCGCCTCTTTAAGCGCTCTGAGTTGGATGCCAGCGGATCGCATCCGGCGCGCGAGCCACGCTCCCGTCTGCCATTCGGCCGCCGCAGATACGTCCTCTTCTGTCTTGCGCTGTCGGTCCTTGAGCGCGCCGACGCACAAATCACGCTCGGCCGACTCGCGGAGGGCATGATCGTCGCGGCCGGCGACGAGCGTCTCGCCGCCGCTGGGCTCACGTTCGAGCTGAGCGGACGGGAAGAACGGGGCGACCTGGTCGCGGTAGTTCGAGTTCTGCTCGAGCTCGGCGCATTGGCGCGCGTTGCCGGCGACGAGGACGCATTCGTGCGGGAGGCCGGCGACGTGCTCTACGACGTCGAGCGGCGTGTGCTGGCGGTGTTGATCAGCGCGCCGCGCGGCCCTTCCACGATCGCCGAGGCCGGCTTCGACGCGCGTCAGCGCGAGCTCACCGCCGAGCCTGAACCGGTCTCCGACGATCTCCGTACCCGCGCGATCCGCCACCGTCTTACGCGCCGCCTGCTCGACGAGCCCGTCGTGTACCACGATGAGCTCACCGAGCCGGAGTTGGCCTACCTCACCTCGCAACGTTCGGCACTCACCAAACGGATCACCGAGCGGACCGGCCTCGTCGCCGAGATCCGCTCCGAAGGGATCGCGATGGTCGATCCCCGCGACGAACTCACTGACGCGCGGATGCCCGAGGTCGGCACCGACGGTCACGTTGCCCTGCTCATCACCGAGCACCTGGCCAATCGGACAGGGGATCACGGCACTCGCTGTCCGGTCAGTGAGCTGCACGCGCTCGTTCGACGGCTCGCGCGCGAGCACGCGACGTACTGGCGGCGAAGCACGCGTGAGCCCGGCGCCGAGGTCGGGCTAGTGGAGCATGCGCTGGAGCGACTCGTGGCGCTGCGGCTGATCCGCCGCGCTGGCGACGACGTGCACCCGCTACCCGCGCTCGCGCGCTTCGGCCTCGCCGCGCCGTCGTTTCCGCCCGCGACGAAGGCACTGCCGTGACCTACCCGCCCGAACCATCGCAATCCCGGTGGCAACCGCTCCGGCTCGGCGTGATTGACCTCTTCTACTACGACCAAGAGGAGTTCGCCTTCCGCGACGGACGCCTGCTCCTGCGCGGCAACAACGGCACAGGCAAATCGAAGGTGCTGGCCTTGACCCTTCCGTTTCTGTTCGACGGCGACTTGTCCGCGCACCGGGTCGAGCCCGACGCCGACCCGAATAAACGAATGGAGTGGAACCTCCTGCTCGGCGGCGAGCACCCCAACGACGAGAGACTCGGCTACGCATGGCTGGAGTTCGGCCGACTCGGCGACGGGGGCGCCGAGTTCTGCACGATCGGCTGCGGCATGAAGGCGGTGAAGGGTCGCGGGATCGCCGCGCACTGGTTCTTCATCTCCGACCAGCGTGTTGGCGACGATCTCACGCTTGTCGACGCGACGGGCGTCGCGTTGACGGCGGACCGACTGGAGGACGCCCTCGGCTCGCGCGGAAGCGTCCACCGACGTGCGCGCGATCACCGCCGTGCGGTCGACGAGCGGCTGTTCGGCCTCGGCGACGTGCGCTACGGCGCGCTGATCGATCTACTGATCAAGATCCGGGCGCCGCAGCTGTCCAAGCGCCCCGATGAGCGCGGCCTCTCCGCCGCCCTCACCGGCGCGTTGCCGCCGCTCGACCAGGCCCTGATCGCCGACGTCGCCGAAGCGTTCCGCGCGCTCGAGGAGGATGGGGAGCAGCTCGTCGCGATGATCGACGCGCGCGACGCATCGCAGCGCTATCTGACGACCTACCGCGCGTACGCGCGGATGGCGAGCCGCCGTCGCGCCGCCCCGGTCCGGCAGGCGCAGACCCAATTCGACCGCGTGAGCCGTGACCTCGGCGACGCCGAGGAGCAGCATGTCCGCGCACGGGAAGGGCTGGCCCAAGCACAGCAGCACCTGGAAGAGCTGCGAAGCGAGCACACCCGCCTCCAAGCACGACAGCAGGCTCTGCAAGACGACCCCGCGGCACGGAGCGCACGAGAGCTGCGCAAAGCGGGCGAGGAGTCAGAAGCGGCAGACCGGCGGCGCGCGGAGGCCGAGCGAACAGTCGACAGCGCACAGAGACGCGTCGCCGACCTTTGCGATCGGCTCGTGGAAGCCGAGGCCGAAGACGACCAGGCAGCCGCCGAGCTCGCGGCCATCCGAAGCGCCGCCGAGCGCCAGGCCGACCAATGCGCCATCGGCCCTCAGCTCGCGGAGGCGCTCACCGAGGCTGAGCCCCTGGAGGCGCGCCGGCGCACTGAAAAGCTCACCGCCCGTCAGCAGACGGCGATCGACCACGTGCGCACGCTCCGACACTACTGGGAGCAGACGCGCGACACGCTCGTCGATGCGCGCGCGAACACTGAGCGGCTGCATAGTGACCACGCCGAGGTGACGGCTCGGCGCGACGATGCACGCATGAACGTCAGTGAAACAGCCGCCGGCTACGTGCGTGCTGCACGAGCGCATCTCACCGCGGCGAGCGAGCTGATCCTGCCGGACCCCGCGGCCGCATTCGCCGCGCTCGACGTGTGGCTTGAGGCGACGAGCGGGACCAACCCGCTCGAGCTGGAGATATCTGCCGCCGGACGCGACGCGGCCCGCCGGAACGAGCGGGACCAAGCGCTGGCCGGAGGCCGGGCCGAAGAGACGTGCGCAGCGATTGCCGAGCTGGACAGCGAGATCCGGACGTTGGAGTCCGGTGTTCACCCAAGCCCGCCTGCCCCCCACACTCGAGACGCGGACACCCGCGAACAGCGGGCCGGTGCGCCGCTGTGGCAGCTCGTCGACTTCCGAGATGACATTGCCCCTGAGGATCGAGCCGGAATCGAGGCAGCGCTGGAGTCAGCAGGCATCCTCGACGCCTGGGTGACTCCCTCGGGCGAACTGCTGCACCCTGACACCGACGACGTTCTGCTCGTCGCCGAGGTGGGCAGTTCGCCCGCCAGCGCCCGGCTGACGGACGCCCTCGTGCCGGCGGTAGACGATGGCGCTGGGATCGACGGGACGCACGTGATCCGACTACTGGAGGCGATCGGGCTCGGCGAGAGCGGCGCTCCCATCTGGGTGAGCGCCAGAGGCCGCTTTCGTAACGGCGTGTTACGCGGCGCCTGGCACAAGCCAGCGGCAGCATTCATCGGCCATACCGCGCGTGAGGCGGCCCGACACGCGCGACTTTCCGAGCTGCGCAACCGCAGTGACTCCGCGCGCGCAGAGCTGACCGCGATCGAGCGGCAGCTCGTCGAGCTCGCCGGGCGCCACGCACAGCTGGAGCGCGAACTGGAGGAACGTCCCTCCGATGCAGCGGTCCGTGATGCCGAGGCGGCGCTGACCGCCGTCGAGGCGGAGCTGGCCGCCCACGCGCGGCGGCTCGAAGCGGCCCGCGCCCGCGAGCAGCTGGCGCAGGCCGAGGAGGAAACGGCACGCAATAGGCTGCACGCCGACGCCGCCGACCTTTGCCTGCCACCCGGTGGCGGTGAGCTCATGCAGATCGTCGACGCGCTCGGCCAGCTCCGCGAGGAGCTGGCCGCACTGTGGCCCGCGCGGTCGCGGCGCGGGCGCGCGGAGGTGGCGCGTGTGCGCGCGACGGATGATGTTGGGTCGGCGGAGGCTGAGCGTGCCGAGACCGAGGCTCGGCTGACCGCCGCGGTGCGGCAGCTCGAGGCTGCGGCCGAGCGGCGGGACACCTTGCAGGCGACGGCCGGCGCAGCGATCACCGAACTGGAGCAGCGGCTCGGCGAAGTTGCCCGTGCGCTCGCCACCAACACGACACTGCAACGCGACGCGGAGACGCGGATCGGGGAGTCCCAGCGCGCAGACGGCGCCGCCGAAGCCCGGAGCGGTGAGCTCCGCCTGCAGCTCACCGCCGCCACCGAGGAGCGGCTCGCAGCGGTCGACGGACTCCGACGCTTTGCGACGACCGGTCTCATCACCGTCGCGTTGCCAGAGGTGGAGTCGCTTGATCCAGGCGAGGAGTGGAATGTCACGCAGGCGCTGCGCCTGGCGCGTGAGATCGAGCAGTCGCTGTCAGCCGATCCCGACGAGGACGCACGCTGGCAGCGTCTTCAGCGGCAGGTGACCGACGAGCTCGGCGCGCTCGCTGACTCGCTGCGACGTCACGGAAACAACGCCACGGCGTCGTTTCGTGAGGAGGGGATCGTCGTCGAGGTCATCTTCCGCGGGCATACGAGCAGCCTGCCCGAGCTGACGAGCGCGCTGGCCGAGGAGGTGCTCGAGCGCCAGCGGCTGCTCGACTCACGTGAGCGCGAGATTCTGGAGAACCATCTCGTCGGCGAGATCGCCAGCACACTGCAGGAGCTGATCACCGCCGCTGAGAGGGGCGTCGCCGACACCAACGTCGAGCTGGCCGAGCGGCCGACGAGCACCGGCATGCAGCTACGCCTCCGGTGGACAGCAGAGGCCGACGGGCCTGAGGGTCTCGCGGATGCGCGTGCCCGCCTGCTGCGTCAAACCACGGACGCGTGGTCGGAAGCGGATCGCGTGGCAGTCGGCGGATTCCTCCAGAACCAGATCAAGGCGGTCCGCTCGCAGGACACGACCGGCACGTGGCTCGATCACCTCACGCACGCTCTCGACTACCGCCGCTGGCACCACTTCACGGTTGAGCGGCGCCAAGGGGGCGTCTGGCACTCCGCCACTGGGCCGTCGTCAGGCGGCGAACGGGTGCTCGCGGCAAGCGTGCCGATGTTCGCCGCGGCATCGTCGTATTACGCCTCGGCGGGCAACCCGCACGCCCCGCGACTTGTCATGCTCGACGAGGCGTTTGCCGGCGTCGACGACCGGGCGCGCGCACAATGCCTCGGGCTTCTCGCCGCCTTCGATCTCGACGTCGTCATGACCAGTGAGCGGGAATGGGGCTGTTACGCGGAGGTGCCAGGTTTGGCGATCGCGCAGCTTTCCCGGATCGACGGGGTCGCCGCGGTGCTCGTCACGCGCTGGGAGTGGGATGGCGCCTCCCGCGCGCGCGTAGAGGCCCCGCCCGAGACCCCGCCCGTCGCCGCGCAAGCGACTCCCGACGGACCGCAGCTGTGGGACGCATCGACGACGAGCGACTGAGGCGACTGCTCGGCGATCCCGAGCTCGCCTGGGTGCTCGACCGCGCCCGCCGTCGAATCGAGCTGGGACAGCCGCTTGAGGGGACGATCGTCCGACCTACCGCGACCGCGTCGGAGCGCGGCGCCGTCGCGCGGCTGTTCGGGCGCCCGCCGCGCCTCGGCCGCGGACTCAGCGTGTCGCTCGACGAACTCGACGCGCTGCTGCGCCGATCGGGTGCCCACGCGGCTGGGCTTGCCGCGGCCGTTGTGACGCTCACCGGGCCCGTGACCGTCCGGGCCGAGCAGGCCTCCGACGAGGCCCGCGCATGGGCAGAGGCGTTCCGGAGACTCGAAGCGGCGGGCACCACGCGTCCGGTGCTGGCGGCCTGGATCAAACGCACTCGGAGCACCGGCTTGGCGAAGCGCCTTGCCGGTGGCGCGCCCGAGGTCGCGCGGGAACTGCTCGACGCGCTCGCCTGCGTGGTCACGGCGCTGCCGAGCGCCGGCGAATCGCTGGGCGCTTTCGCCGCGCGCGTGACCGGCCGGGCACACGCGCTTGACGATGGCTCGCCGCTCGGCACGCTGGCGCTCGGCGCTGCTCGTGCGCTTGCGGGGCTTGAGCCGCCCGGCCCACACGAATCACCCACGGAGGCGCGACGCGAAGCGTGGGCGGCCGTCGGCGTGCTGTGCGATGAGCTGTCAAGCGCGGTGCTCACCCTCGGGCTACCCGGCGATGCGTCAGCACTGGGCCGGGTGCTCGCCGCCGCCGGCACGAGCGGCGAGCCAATATGGCTTACGCTCCGCCAGCTGATCCGGTCTGCACCGCTTTGGTGTGAGATCGGTATTCGTGACGTGTTTGTGGTGGAGAACCCGTCGTTCGTCGCGCTCGCCGCCGACGAGATCGGGGCGCGCTGCGCACCGATTGTGTGTACGAACGGTCAACCTCGGGCGGCGACGATGGTCTTGCTGCGCTCGCTCGCTGCATCCGGCTGCAGACTCCGTCACCACGGCGACTACGACTGGAGCGGGCTCACCATCGGCAACCTCCTGCACCGACGGCTACCGATCGAGCCGTGGCGCTTCGACCGTGACGCCTACCTGCACGCCGTGGCCGCGCACCCGCAAGCGGGACCGCTGAAGGGATCACCAACCACGGCGAGCTGGGATCCCGGACTCGGAGCGGCAATGGCCGCGGAGGCCAGGCACATCGAGGAGGAGCTCGTGGCCGCCGAGCTGCTCGAGGAACTTGCCTGAACACCCGACCACAAGCGGTGTCGGTATCGGCGGTCAGCGCTTCATTTGGAGGGTTCTTCTCCATCGCGGAGGCAGGATTCGAACCTGCGACCTTCGGGCTATTAGCCCGCATCTTGATGCTTGCCAGCTGACATCACGATGCGCTATGCTCACTGGTATGCGCACCACTCTCACCTTGGCGGACGACGTCGCCGCCGCTATCGAGCGAGTTCGTCGCGAGCGCTCGATCGGACTGAGCGAAGCCGTCAACGAACTTGTTCGCGCCGGCCTCGTCACACAGGACAGACCACCGAC
Organism: uncultured Solirubrobacterales bacterium; assembly: GCA_963819075.1. Taxonomy (GTDB): domain Bacteria; phylum Actinomycetota; class Thermoleophilia; order Solirubrobacterales; family Solirubrobacteraceae; genus CAVQBJ01. The sequence goes on along the minus strand of CAWFUP010000002.1, from coordinate 1,128,844 downwards.
GTCGTTTCGGCAAAAGTCCCACGACCTCGGCCGCGGCATCGACTTCGACAATATTGCCGACGCCCTCGAGACGCTCGACGGACCGTCGAGCAGCTGATGCTGCTCGACGCCAACCTGCTGCTCTACGCCGTTCACGAGCGCGCCGAGCAGCACGAGGGGGCGACAGCGTGGATAACGGAGAAACTCAACGGTGCAGTTCGCGTGGGGTTTCCCTGGCAGAGCATCAACGCGTTCCTGCGCGTCTCGACCCATCCACGCGCGTTTCAGCGGCCGCTCGAGCCCGCCACAGCATGGGAGCGCGTCACCGACTGGCTCGCCGCACCGGTCGCCTGGGTCCCGCAGCCGGGCCCTGAGTATCAACGCATCTTCGGCGAGCTCATCGGAACCCACCAGGTTCGCGGCAACCTGATTCCCGACGCCGCGCTTGCCGCCCTCGCCGTCGAACACGGCGTCACGCTCGCCTCTACCGACACAGACTTCGCGCGCTTTCGCGGGCTGCGGTGGGAAAACCCGCTGAACTGAGCGAATGCAGCAGGGCCGATCCGCGTCCCCTCCTGCGGCGGATTAGGCGGCTTGGAGGGCTCGACGTGTCGTCTCGCTAATTTCGCGCTCGACGAGCAGATCTGGACGCACTGCGCTTCTGGCCATGTGGACAAGGTGATCGTCGTGGGTGAAGAAGACGACCGGTGTCACCCGCGCGAGCTCTGCGAGAATTTCGAGAGCTGCTCGTGCGGTGAGGGGGTCCAATTGAACGAGCGGGTCGTTGAGCGTGAGCGGCATCGGCTCAAAGTGCCGTTCAAAGCAGGCGAGGCGGAGCACGAGGAAGACTTGGTGGCGTCGGCCTCGGCTCACGTCCTGCCCCGGGACTTCGCGGTCGCCGGGCGGGACGCCCATGATGCAGGTTCAAAGAGAGCCGACGCCCGGATTCGAACCGGGGACCCCTTCATTACGAGTCGCCCCTATAGAGGTTTTTTTGGCTCTGTGGAGCGATTTCAGATGCCCTGAGATCGGCTGAAGTCATGCCAGCTCTGCGGAGTTCGAGACACCGTTGGGGACACGAGACGCCGCACAGCGGGCCGGACGCCCCGGTACCCGATCCCCGTTCTGTTCTCAGCGCGGGCGCCCACTGGCACCCGGGCCCGATGCTCGGCTCGCATCTAACAGCGGAGCCGGACATCGCACCGATTACAGATCTATAGCGATAACGCTGCTAATTCCGAATCTATCTTATTAGCGCTATAGTTTTGATATGTCACGGCTGCTGCTGGCTGTCTCGGACACGGCACGCGAACTCGGTGTGCACGAGTCGCGCGTGCGCGCGCTGATCAACGCCGGAGAGCTCGACGCGGAGAAGGTCGGCGGTCGGTGGCTCGTTGATGCGGCAACGGTCTCCCGTCGCAAGCGCGGACAACCGTCGCCCGGCCGTCCGCTATCGCCACGCAACGCCTGGGCGCTCCTGCTCCTCGCCTCCGGCGAGCCGCCGGGCGAGCCGCTCGATAGCGTGTCTCGGTGGCGCTTGCGCCAGAGCCTCGCCCACCGGGACGTCGGCGCCATGCGGACCAAGCTCAAGTCCCGGGGTCGCCCGCGCTACCTCCGCGCGCTGCCCGGCGAGCTCCGCGCTCTGCACGCCGGCGACGATCTCATGCTGACCGGGTCGAGCGCCGCCAGCCGGTACGAGCTAGGTCTCCTGTCTCCCGATGCCATCGACGCCTACGTGCCGGCCCACGCACTGGACAACCTGATTGCGGAGCACGCGCTTGGGGCTACCTCGTCTATCGACGCCAACGTCACTCTGCGCGCCGTTCCCGACGACGCCTGGCCGTCGCCCGCTCGGCGCTACGCCCCGCTGGCCGCCGTCGCACTAGACCTCGTCGACTACCCCGACTCGCGATCGTCACGCGTGGGACGCGAACTCCTTGACCGTCTCGACCGAGAAGGTCAAGGCCGTTGAGCGCGCCCGTCGCATCGCTTCGCGTGGATGCGCTGGATCCCGAGACGACCGCCCTTTGGCGGAGCGTGGCCAGGATCGCGGCGGCGCTCGGCGACCGCCCTTCCTGGTGTCTGGTGGGCGGCCTCATGGTCGCCCTGTTCGCGATCGAAGCCGACCAGACGGCGCGGCCGACCACCGACATCGACATCCTCGGAGACGCTCGGGCTCGGCCGAGCGCAGCCGAAAGCGTCACAGCCACTCTCGAGGAACTCGGAGCGACACTCCTCGACGTCAGCGGGACAGACCTCGAACGCGGGTTTCGCTTCAACCTCGACGGCCACATCGTTGACGTGCTCGCCCCCGACGGCCTGCCCGGCAACCGGCCGCCGCTCACGAGCGGCAATCTCCAGACCATCGAGATTCCAGGGGGCACACAGGCCCTGCATCGAACTGAGGTCGTCGAGCTCATCGTCGACGGCCAAACGGTCCGCCTTCGCCGCCCCACCCTCATCGCCGCGATCCTCCTCAAAGCGCGCGCACTGCCAATCCACCATCGTCAGCCCGACCAGCGCCACGATCTCATAACGCTCCTTGCGCTACTCGACGATCCGCGCGCGGCGCGCGAAAGCATCACACCAAAACAGGCCGGATGGCTGCGCGCCGTGGCAGGCGGTCTCAACCTTGACGACGCCGATCTCGACGACCTCGTCGGACCCCAAGGCGCGCAACGCGCACGAGCGGCGTTCCAGCTACTCACCCGCTGAGCAGCTGCGAGCGCGGGTGCAGCGAACGTGACAGGTCTCGGTGAGCCGCCAGCGACGACGACGTGTCGTCGCGCCCTCGCAACGTCAGACCGTCTCCGGCACCGATCTGGGTACACGCGGAGGCGACCGATGGATCTCGATCGCACAGCGTTTGGTCGGGCGACGATGTTGGCTGTGCGCTCTTCCTGGCAGACGAGATCCGTGCGGGGTGGGGGAGTGGGCGTTCCCGTGTTGGCGCGTCTGGGCCGCTGCGCCAACTGCTCTGGCGGTGACAATGCTCCCAGAGGGTCATCAAGCGATACTGCGAGGATGGGCAATGGCGTTGAAGGACGACGTGTCATGTGGTGGGTGGCAGAGGCGCAACCCCATGCTCGTAACGGCAGGCCTCGTCCCCGCTGACTGGGGGCGCGCTATCGCCGAGTTTCGTGAGCGTCGCCGTGAGCGCGCGGCCGGGTGACACCGCGATGGCATCGGGGCGGCATCCTGACCGCTCGTGATGCACCCCCCGAGGCTCGTACTCCGACGATGGATCCTCGCCGGCATGCCGTGACAGGCACCTCGTCGCGGGCCCGCGCTGCGCTGCTGCTGCTCGCGTTCGTTGCGCTGGCGGTGTACTACCCGCTGAACCGCCGCGCCGGCTCCGACCACGTTCTGGCGACGGCGCTCGACCGAGCGCTGCCCTTCATTCCGGTGTTCGCTGTGCCGTACCTCCTCTTCCTGATCGTCCTTCCCGTCGCGCTACTCGCCGGCCTGCGCGGGCGACACGACATCACCCGAGTGGCGGTTGCCCTGATCATGGTCTTCGTAGTAAGCGACATCGTCTTCTTCGTCTACCCCACGTATGCGCCGAGACCGGCACGGGTCAACGGCCTCGCGAGTGGTCTGCTGCGCTGGATCTATCGCCACGACGCTCCTCTCAACGATTTTCCCAGCGAGCACGTCGCGTCGGCGTACATTTTCGCGCAGTACATGAGCGGGTGGCGAGGCTTTGTTCGGGTCGCCGGACTGGTGCTCGCAGCCCTTACCACCGTCGCGACGGTGCTTATCCGTCAGCACACGCTTCTCGGGGCCACAGGCGGGCTGGTCCTCGGAGCGCTCGCCTGGCAGGCATCCGGCGCCGTCGTCCGGCGGCTAGCGCGGCCGGCCCGAACCCGCTAGGTCGGCGGCCGCGTCAGCGGGCCTCGGCTCGGACGAGGCAACGGCCCTCTGGGTTCGCGGCGGGAGCGGCGGCGCGGGCGAGTCCGGGACCCGCGCGATGGTCCGATCGGCCGCAGCGCGCGCGAACCCGGCGAGGTAGAGCTGAAGGTCCTTGTGCCGGAAGCGGTACGACGGGCCGTTGGTGCGCAGCACCCCGCGGTCGGCGGCTCGGGCGTCCTCGAGGAAGGCGATGAGGCGAACGGGCAGTTTCCGGCGCACCGCTAAAGAGACTCTCGCTGCGGCAAACCCACCCCATGGTGACTGCACGCAGGCGAGGACGAGGCCGCAGGTCACCCCGACGGCAACGCCCGTGAGCAGCCCACTGCTCACGATGGTGTGGAAGTCGAGTCGCTTCGCGTGGGTCTCGAGCTCGGTGTTGAAGCCAACGAGTGCCACCGTCGTGACCCCGGTTGCGGCCCCCGAGGTAAGGGCGATAAGGAGGAACGCGGCACGGTCCTTGCGCAGGGAGAGACGGGGTGTGTTCACCTCGACACGTGGAATGGCCCGGCCGACGAGGCCGCTCGCGACGCCAGCGAGCACACCGCTGGCGAGGACGTAGGGGAGGAGCGCCCCGACCGATCCGCCGGCCGGCGTCCATCCCGTCGCAGCAACGGCGAGTCCGGCCGCGAGACCGCCGACGATGCCGATCGGGCGCCACGTCGGTCGCGAGATCGGGTCCTGCGCCGGCGACTTGGTGATGATAATCGCGACCGCACAAGCGACGGCGAGGCCGTTGCAGACGCCAGCCGGCACGCCGACGCCGACGCCGACCTGAGTCCCCGCGATCGCTGCGCCGACGAACGCTCCGAAAAATCCGGCGCGCAAGCCGAGTGCGGGTCCTGATCCGACGCCGATCCCAAGACCGGCCGCGACGGCATCGGCGAGGCCGGCGCTGTGGCCAATGCCAAGCTTGACAAGCACGCCGGCGACCACCCCTCCGAGCACGCCGCCGCCCAGGCCGCCAGCCAAGCCCGAGATTGGTGTGTCTGCATTGGCGAATACGTGCCGGACGACCTCGTTCACCGCTCCGCCGATCGCGCGGAGTGCCGCTGGAAGCCACGGGTCGTGCCCGCCGTCCGGATAAGGGTCGCCCTCCACTCGGATCGCGCCGCCCTCGCGGCCCGCTTGGCGACTCGACCTACCGTCGAGCCGCCCCCGCACGGCGTAGCCAACGAGAAGGGAGATGAAGATGCCCAGGCCGAGGTCGATCCCAAAGCCGACTCCCACCTTGGTGCCCTTGCCCGCTGCGAGTCCGCAAAAGAGTCCGCAGGCGCCACCAACGAGGACGCCGAGCAGCCGGGGTGTCGCCTTGCGTAACTGCCACCAATCGATGTCCTGAACCGCGTCCGATTCGGCGACTCCGGCGCGCTCGTCGGTGCCCTCGCCCGGTGCGAGTCCGGAAAAGAGTCCGCGGGCGCGACCTCCGAGGACGCTGAGCAGCCGGGGTGTCGCCTTGCGCACTTGCCACCAATGGATGTCCTGAACCGCGTCTGCCGTGCGTGGCGGACGCTCCTCCGGCTCCGCCTTCGTGAGCTCATCGAGATGGTGCGCGAGGAAGAGCAGCCATCGCACGGCCTGTTTGGAGGTCCAGCGCGCAGACCGGGTCCCATCGGTGGCGGTTCGTGGGGCGTACGCCGCTGGCACGAACCAGTGAAGCAGGTACTCGCGCACGCCCATGCGTCCGACGTGCGGGTACGCTCGGCTAATCAGCTCGTCAGGCGACTTCTTGAACGGACTCGTGCGTGTGAGCCGCGGCGTGAAGATGGCGCTCGCGAGATCGAGATACAGCGGCTTGGACAGGTCCGGGTACAGCGAGTCCGACTTAGTTGAGTGGATCGCCTCCCTGACGACCTCCCACGGGTCCTTGCGTAGAGGCGTCGGCCTGTCGCCGCAGAGAAACGCTTCGATTGCCGCCGCGCTGGGCTTGCCGGGGCGGATAACAAGCGCCGTCTTGCGGCATGTACTGAGGTGCAGCTTGAGCGCCTCCGTGCGACACGTGATCACGAAGCCGACGCCGTCGTCGACCTGAAGGAGCTTCTCCGCGGCCTTGGGCTGGAGCTTGGCCGGGATCTCGTCGAATCCGTCGAGAAGCAACAGGAGGCGCCCCCTCCATACGAGCTCCTGCGCCCAGGAATGGCCCTCGTCGCTCGGTGCGTCCAGGAACGGATAGGCGGTCGGAAGGGCGAGAGCGGCCCAGTCCGTGAGGCCGTGCTCGTCGGGTCTCCAGCTCGCGAGAGACAGGGCGGCCGGGACCGGCACGTCGTCGCGCCTCGGCGCACCTTCCTTCCAGTGGCAGGCGAGCAGATTGAGCAGATAGCTTTTGCCGGCACCTGCCTCGCCGGCGATGAACATCCGGCGCGTGGGAATCGCGAACAGCAGGTCGCACAAGGCGCGCTCGTGCGGCAAACGGCCGCGGCCATGACGACGCGCGGGATGTCGTCGCGTTCCGTCGTGCTCTGGTTGTCCCAGCCAGCCGTCGGCCTCACGGGCGAGCTCTCGGAGATGGTCCGTCTCGTCGACGCAGACCCAGTCGATGCTCAGCCGGTCTCGAGAGTTCCGAACATCCTGCTTTGCCGTACGGGTCACGGCCTGAAAGAGCTCCTCGGCCACCGCGTCGACATTGTTGAGCCGGGCTTGCCGTCGCGCCCGAGCCTTCACTCGCTCCGGGAGCAGCGGATCCTTGACCCAGAGCGCGAGGAACGAGCCAATGCCCCCGATCACTGTGGCCACGACGACGATCGTGTTCGTCACGTCTACTCCCCCTACGGTTGCCGAGCGCTCGGCCTCCTGCGGCGCGTCAAGAGACGGATGCCGATAGGTGAGGCCAGCCAAGCGCGCGACTAGTTGGGCTGGCCTGGCGGCCGGTCGCGGGCGGATGAAAATGGTTTGATTCCGGGGTCGCCCTCGACGCCGATCACTGCTTGGTGCTTGTGAGCCCGAGACTAGTTTGGCGTGTGGGTCTCCCCGGGGTTCCGGACTGTTGCCAAGAGCACGCTCGTCAGATTCGTTAGTTCTCAGAGGCCCCTGGGCGGCGATCTTGTCGATCGCGTTCTCGGAGGTCAGATGGAAACGGTAGTTGAGCGCCCGGCGGCGCTGGATGTGCACAAGGAGCAGGTCACCGCTTGCGTGCGGATTCCCGGGGAGGGCCGCTCGCGTGAGCAGCACGTGGCGGAGTTCCCGACCACGGTCGCGGGCCTCTTGACGCTGCGCGATTGGCTGGCGGCGTTCGGGGTCCAACAGGTCGTGATGGAGGCCACCGGCGTCTATTGGAAACCCGTGTGGGCGATCCTCGAGGACGAGTTTGACTGCCTGCTGGTCAACGCTCGCCACGTCAAACAAGTTCCCGGCCGCAAGACCGATGTCAAGGACGCTGAGTGGCTGTGCCAACTCGCGGAGGCCGGCCTGCTCAGGGCGAGCTTCGTGCCGCCGAAACCGATCCGCGCGCTCAGGAACTTGACCCGGTATCGCAAGACGCAGATCCAGGAACGCGCCCGCGAAGCCAACCGGCTGCACAAGGCGCTGGAGGACACTGGGATCAAGCTCGACTGCGTCGCCACCAACATCCTCGGCAAGTCCGGCCGCGACATGCTCGACGCGCTCGTCTCCGGCACGACCAACCCCGAGATCCTCGCCGAGCTCGCCCGCGGCAAGCTGCGCAAGAAGATCCCCGCGCTCAAAGAAGCCCTGGAGGGCCGCTTCGATCATCTCCACGCCGTGTGGATCGGCGCGATCCTCGCCCACCTCGACTTTCTCGACGAGCAGATCGGGAACCTGACCGAAGCGATCGGAGAGCAGATCGCCCCTTTCGAGCAGGCCGTTGAGCTGCTCTGCACGATCCCCGGCATCCAACGGCGAAACGCCGAATGCATCATCGCCGAGATCGGTGTCGACATGAGCGTGTTCCCGACCGACAAGCAGCTCGCCTCCTGGGCCGGGATGTGCCCCGGAAACGACCAATCCGCCGGCCGGCGACGCTCCGGCAAGACCCGCAAAGGCTCCAAGTGGCTCGACTGGGCCCTGGAAGAAACCGCGATGGCCGCGATCCGCACCAACGACTCCTACCTCGCCGCCCAATACGCCCGCCTACGCCCCCGCCGCGGCCACAAGAAAGCACTCGGCGCCGTCAAACATTCAATCCTCTGCATCATCTGGCACATGCTCTCCACCGGCGAGCTCTACAACGACCTCGGCGGCGACTACTTCCGCAAACGCGACCCCGAACGCATCACCAAACGACTCATCGCCCAACTCGAGAGCCTCGGCCACAAAGTCGTCATCGAGGAGCTACCACAGGCCGCCTGAACCACCACCGCCATCGCAACCCGGGCGGGATTTTCCTGTCAGGTTAGAGCACAGCGATCGTCGCAAGCAGCCCGCCTGCGTCCCCGATAACAAGTCGGTGACTGAATCGTTCCGCGACTTCTTGGCGGCCTCCTCCTGCGACGGCCGGGGCCAAGCATCTCGACGTCAATCGAGTTGCTGGGTCGACGTGCAACCAGTGGAGCTAGCGGACACCGACGACCGCGCTCGCAACACGAAGCCCACAGGGGGGTCACTTTTCAACCGGCGCCAGGGGTGGCGGGTCACTTGTCGACCGGCCTTGACGCCGCCGGCGCCCGCATCGGAATACTCGCGACCACAAACCAGCCTCTGAGCAGGCCCCTTTCTAAGCCGACGCCCGGACTCGAACCGGGGACCCCTTCATTACGAGTAGCTCATTTGCAGGGCTTTTTGGCTCTGCAGAGCGATTTCAGATGCCCTGAGATCGGCTCAGATCATGTCATATTTGCGGAGTTCGGGGCGCCTCTCGCGACACGAAGTGACGTTCGAAGGGCCCCGGAAATACTGGGCCGACCCCTTCATTTCGCTGCTGCCCCCTTCATCCGGACAACGCGGGTTGGGACCGACCTGCGGGCATCGATCGTACTTCGGGCGGCGGCCCAGAATACGTGTCTCCACACGTGTCTCGAGAAGACGACCGGGTCGAGAAGACGACCGGGTTGTGGTTTGGGCGCGGCACTCGCCAAGCCACGCTAGAGGCACTGTCTACTATCCTAGGCAGATGCGTAGTATACTTCGCATATGGATTGGCGACGGTCATTACTTGTCGTGACACCAACGCTCGACGGCGACGTGCTCGCGGCGCTGGCTCGAGCGGACCTCGAGCTCACCGGCAGAGAGCTCGCCAGACATATCGGTCGCGGGAGCCCTGAGGGAGTCCGCCGGGCGGCGGACCGTCTCGTCGGCCAAGGAGTGGTGTTGCGCCGCGCGGCGGGCGGCGCGTATCTATACCGACTCAACCGCGAGCATCTCGCCGCCCCGCCCATCGAAGGCTTGGCGAGCCTGCGCGAACAGTTGATAGAGCGACTGCGCGAGCAGATCGCGGCCTGGCAGCAACACCCAAAGATCGCGCTGCTGTTCGGTTCAGTCGCGCGAGGCGAGGCCAGCGCAGACAGTGACCTCGACCTGCTGATCCTACGCAAGCGAACGTGCGACCCCGACGCACAGCAATGGCGCGAGCAGCTGCTTGAGCTCGAGCGGTCCGCTACGGCATGGACGGGCAACGACGCTCGCGTGATCGAGTACGCCGAGCAGGAGATCGAGACTGGCCCTTCCGAGCCGCTCCTTGAAGAGGCGCTCGTCGATGGCATCGAGCTGTTTGGCTCGCGGCGCGCGCTACGTCGCCTGATCACATCAGGATCCAAGCGATGACGGCGCGAACCAGACCCTGCGATGAGGCGACGATCGCTGGTCGTCTGCGCAAGGCCGAGCAGTTTCTCGAGGCCGCCGAGACGATTCGTGAATCGCCGATGACGAAGACGAGGTGGGCGACACCTACGTCACGCTGTGCGTCCACGCCGGTATCGCCGCCGCCGATGTCATCTGCTGCATCGCATTGGGAGCGCACGCGCAGGACGAGAGCCATCACGAAGCGCTCGCACTGATCTCCCGCGTGCGCCCCGGCGGGCGCGAGCTCGCGAACTCACTACGCCCGCTGCTCGGCATGAAGACGCGCGCCGGCTACAGCCACCGGCCCGTGACCAACGGCGACCGCAAGCGTGCCCAACGCCACGCCGAGAGACTGGTGCGCGCCGTCCGCGACCGACGAACGCGAGCGTAGCCGCCGGCGCTCGGGTGCCGAGACGCGGCGGTTCTCGCCCGGTGACGGGCCCCCGGAGCGGCGAGCCAAGGCTGCTAGGCCGACTCTAAAGCCGCCATATTTCGCAGATAGTGGCGGCTTTACGCTAGGATGGCTTCATGGGGGTCGTTGAACAAAGAGAGCGTCTGTTCGAGGCGATCGTGCGCCTGCGCCGGGCCGAGCGCCGGAGCGCGCCCGACGAGGATCTCGCAGCTGTCCGGTCGATGCTTGAACGAGATCTGGGGGCGACAATGTCGCGACGCACGGCCGCTCGGCTGTTGGGGGTGCATCACAAGTCTCTGGACCGATGGATCAAGTCGGGCGACCTGCCGCTCGTCCAGGCCACATCCGGGCGGGTCGAGGTACCGACGGCGAGCGTGCTTGATCTGTTTGAAGCCGTCGAGGAGACCCGGGCCAACTCGACCAGAACACGTCACCAACTCGAACCGACCCTCTCAGCTGGCGGGGCACGCGCTGAGCGGCTGCGCCCGTCGGAGCTGCTGCAGGCCGGTGAAGCGGGCGGCCATTCGCGCGCCGAGCGGCGGAGCCTGGCCTACCATCGGGCGCTCGCGAAGCAGTTGTGTCGAAAGACGGTGAACGACGCTCTCACGCTCTTGTGGCGGTGGCGTGAGGAGGGCCGCATCGACGAGCGATATGCCGAGCAGTGGGAACAGATCCTTCGCGAGCCTCTGGCCGAGATCCGCCGTGTCCTTGGCGACGACAGTCAGCGCGGCAGAGACCTGCGCCAGAACTCCCCCTTCGCCGGCATGCTCAGCGAGGCTGAGCGGCGGCGCATCAACCAGGACATCGGCTGAACGTGCGACGCGCCGACTTCGAACATGTCGTGGCCGCCGCAGCCAACGTTGTGAGCGAGGACGAGTTCGTCGTCATCGGCAGCCAAGCCATCCTCGGCTCCTACCCCGACGCGCCCGAGGCCCTGCTTCGCTCCCTGGAGGCCGACATCTATCCGCTTGGCGACCCGACCAAGGCCGACGAGATAGACGGGTCGCTTGGCGATGGCTCGCCGTTTCACCGCGCCTACGGCTACTACGCCCATGGCGTCGGCCCGGAAACGGCCAAGGCCCCCGCCGGATGGCGCCAGCGCCTCGTGCGAGTCGACATCCAGACGCGTGTCGGTTCCCACCGCCGACCGACGGCGTGGTGCCTCGAGCCACACGACCTCGTACTCGCCAACTGCGTGGCCAACCGAGATCGAGACTGGGACTTCGCACGCTCCGCGCTGGCAGCAGGGCTTGTCGACCCGGCCACGCTGCACGCAAGAATCGCCGACCTTCCCGTCAACGCTGAACAGCAGCGCCACGTGCGCGGCGGGCTGGACACGATCCTCGCGGCATGACCGTTGGCGGTGGGCCCGCGCGCGACGAGCAGCTCGCGCGCCGTCGTGGGCGCTCAGCGCATCGCGCGTCGCTGGGCGGCATCGGCGAGCATCGCATACGCCAACGTCAACTGCTCGATGAGGCTCGCCCCGCCGCATTGGTCCGGTGCCGGGCCGAGTTCGCGCAGCAGGAGGTCGGGTGTATCGCCAGTCAGCGGATTGACGACCAGCTGCGCGAGACCGGGGCCACTGATCCAGAAGCGGTCGAGCTGAGCGGTCAGCGGCACGAGCGGCAAGCGCTCAACCCCGGCCGGGTTCGCCGCTGCGGTACCGGCGTCAGCGGGCTGGTCGGCGTCGGCCGCGGGACCGTCAGACTGGGAATGGGAACGGGACCGTCGCGCCGGCGATGCCGTCAATCCGGTCCCTGCCGCCCGACGGGTCCGCAGCCCCGCGAGAAGTTCCTCCCGCAAGCGCCCGCGCCACGCGAAGATCAGGAACGGGTCCGCGTCGAACTGCTCTGCGAGGATGTAGTAGACGGCAGCGACGTGCTTGCAGGGGTTCTCCCAATCGGGGCAGGTGCAGGTCGCGTTCAGGTCGCCCGGCGAGCGGGGGAACAGCGCGATCTTGGCGGCCGCGAGCACGTCTTCGATGTCGCGGGGCATCTCGCCGGCGAGCAGCGTCGCCAGCGGGAGCGCCTGCGCGGCCATCGCCTTCTCCGCCCGGCGCCATTGCGCGTCGGAGAGAACCTTCGCGCGGATTCGCACCTTGTAGGGCGAGTAGCGCGACCCCTGCACCTTCGCGAGCACTACGCCCGGCTCCACGTCGAGTTCGACGACCTGGCCGCGGCGGGCGTAGCTGCGCCCGCGAGTGAGCCGGTTGCCGACGCCGAAGGACTCCAGCAGCTCGATGAAGCGTTGGGACCACCAGGTTTCACCGATCGCGCCGCGCTGGCTGCGGGCCGCGATGCCGCCCTCTGGCGGCAGAGGCCGTGTGTACTCGTAGTCCTTCCACTCCCCGAAGCGCCCCATCAGCGCACCGCCACGGCGTCGGCGGACAGGGTCACGAGCTCGCGCAGCTGGGCGGTGTCCAGGTCGGCTAGCCACGACTCGCCGCTGCCGACGATGCGCTCGGCCAGGTCCTTCTTCTGGATGATGAGCCGGTCGATGCGCTCTTCCAACGTGCCCACGCAGGTGAGCTTTCGCACCTGCACGTTCTTGCGCTGCCCGATGCGAAATGCGCGGTCGGTCGCCTGATCCTCGACGGCGGGGTTCCACCACCGATCGAAATGGATCACGTGGTTGGCGGCGGTGAGGTTCAGTCCGGTTCCGCCCGCCTTGAGCGAGAGCACGAACAGCGCAGGTCCCCCGGGGTCCTGGAAGCGGGCGACCATCTCATCGCGCGCCGCCCTGGTCGTGCCGCCGTGCAGGAAGAGCGCCTCTCGGCCGAGTTGTTCCTGCAGGTACTCACGCAGTGGATGCCCAAATTCGGTGAATTGCGTGAAGATAAGCGCGCGATCGCCTTCGGCGAGCGCCTCCTCGAGGATCTCCTGCAGGCGCTCGAGCTTGCCCGAGCGTCCCGCGAGCGCCGACTGGTCCTTGAGCAGGTGTGCGGGGTGATTGCATACCTGCTTGAGCTTCATCAGGGCACCGAGCACGACGCCCTGGCGGGCGATCCCTTCCGCCGTCTCGGCCTTCTCGAGCATCTCGTCGACGACCGCCTGATAGAGCGTCGCCTGCTCGCGCGTGAGATGGCAGTCGACGCGCATCTCGATCTTGTCGGGTAGGTCGCCGATGATTGACCGGTCGGTCTTCAGCCGCCGCAGGATGAACGGCTCGGTCGCCGCGCGCAGCCGCCTGGTCGCCCGCGGGTCGCGGTAGCGCTCTATCGGCGTTGCGAAACGTTCGCGGAAGCCCGTCGGCGATCCGAGCAGGCCCGGGTTGAGGAAGTCCATGATCGAGTGCAGCTCGCTGAGGCGATTCTCGACCGGAGTGCCGGTGAGCGCGACGCGATGGCGAGCGGCGAGAGAGCGAATCGCCTTCGTCTGCTTCGCCGTGGCCGACTTGATGTTCTGCGCCTCATCGAGCGCCAGGCGTTCCCACTTCACGTTCGCCAGCAGTTCCCGGTCGCGCGCGGCGATCGCGTACGTCGTCAGCACGAGGTCGCTCGCGCGCGCTGCGCGCGCGAAGTCGCGGCCGGCAAGGCGCTCGCGACCATGATGCACATGCACCCGCAACCCCGGCGCAAAGCGCTGCGCCTCGCGCTCCCAGTTGCCGAGCACCGACATCGGACACACCAGCAATGTCGGGCCGATCCGCCGCCGGCGCCTCGTGGCCCCGTTTGCCGACGGTTTCGCGTTCACCGTTGCCGCACGCCCACGGGGCGCACTCTCGCCCGCCGAGGGTTCTCGCTCGGCGAGCAGCAGGGCGAGCAGCTGCACCGTCTTGCCGAGACCCATGTCGTCGGCCAGGCACGCCCCGAGGCCAAGGCTCGACAGGAACGCCAGCCACGCCAGCCCGCGCTCCTGGTAGGGACGCAGCTCGCCGTCGAGCGCCTCGGGCGTGCCGATCAGCCGCACCCGCTGTGCGCCGTCGGCGCTCAGCAGATCCGCCAGCCACCCCTGCGCATCGATCGAGACGTCAACCTCGGGAGCGTCACGGTCCAGTCCGAGCCCCGAGCGCATCAGCTCCGCAGCCGTGGCCTCCCCCCGCTCTGGGGAGCGCTGCAGGAACCGCAAGGCCGCCTCGATGTCCTCCGGACGCAGCACGATCCACTCGCCGCGCGCACGCACGAGCGGCAGCTTCAGCGCCGCGAGCTCGCGCAACTCGTCGACCGTCAGCATCACGTCACCCACCGCCACACGCCACTCGTAGTCGCACAACCCGTCGATCCCGAACAGCCCACTCCCGTCTTGCCAAGGCTCCTGGTCGACCCTCGGTGCCGCGGTGAGCTGCAGGCGCACCCGCGAGCGCAGCAGCGCCGGGGCCAGCACGGCGAAGCCGCCGGCCTCGAGCGCCGGCGCAGCGTCACTGATGAACCGGTACGCCGCATCGGAGCTCAGCGCGACCCCGGTGGGAGCCGCCTCGCGCAATGCCGGCTCGAGCTCGGGCCACAACCTCAGCGCGTGTCCAAGACCGCCGAGCAGCCGCTCCTGCGCGTTGTCCAGGCGATGACCACCCAGCCGCAGACCGTTGCCGTTGCTGCGCCACACCTCCGCCGCCTCGACGAGAACGCTCGGGTCGTCCTTCGCCTGCATCAGGATCTCCACCCGCCACGCAGCCTCCTCTCCGCCGTCGACGCGCACCGAAGCGGCGCCGTCGACGACGACCGGGGCCGGAGCCTCACCGGCGACCTCCATCCCGACCGGGGGCGTCTCCGTCAACCCTGCGAGCGCTAACGCGGGCTCATCGACGAGCGAGAGGCGGAAACACGTTCGGAACATACGCTCGGCGACATATCGCTCGCGCGCGTCACACCACTGCTCCAGCCCCTCGGCGAGCGCGGCGAGCTCGCGATCGTCGCCGGCCACGACAGGCTCCTCGACGCCGAGCGCAGCGACCCACGCGTCGCGCAGCGGAGCAGCGCGACGCGACCGAGCCCCGCGTCGAGGCTTGGCGCCGGTCGACAGCAGATCGCGGGCGCATCCATCGACGATCGCCTGCAGCACGCTGTCGACCACGGCCTCCGGCGCCGTGCCGGTCTGCCAGTGATCGTCGCGCACTTCCGCGCGCAGCAGCGGCGGCATCGCCTCGGCGAGCATGCGCAGGCGCGCACGGTCTCGGGCCTCGTCGGTGACCGGTCGCCAGCGAGCGACCCACGCGACCTCGTCGCGCTGCAGCCGAGGGAGCACCCGCCCCCGAGCGATCAGCTCCAGGGCAAGCTTCGCCGTCTCGGCGAGGAACCGCAGCGAGTCGCCCACGGCGAGTCTGCTCCCGCTCGATCCGTCGAGGGCGAGCAGCAACTCGAGGGCATCGTTGGCTGCCAGCGCGCCGGCCGGCACCTCCCAGCACGCCAGATTGGTCGGCTGACCCTCGCCAGGCGGCGACTCGGCGCGAAGCAGTTGAGGCGATGCGTGCGGCCCATTGCGCCACGACGGCAGAGCCAATGCGAGCGTTCGAGGCGCTAACGCGCCGCGCGGCAACTCGGCCTGCGCCAGCGAGGCCTCAATGCCCGCCAGCGAGCACGCGAACGGATGCGACCGCGGCGCCGGGTGCCGCGGCGGTCGACCCGGACGCCCCGGCGCCCGCAGCGGCAACGAGGCGTCCTCGCCCCACACGCACAGCCGCGCGTCCTGCGACCACATTCCGTGCAGGGCGATCACGCTCAAAGCTTCTCGCGACTACCGGACCGACCGGCGTCTTGCGCGAAGCTCCGGCCACAGCTGCGCTGGCGTTAGCTACTGATGGGAAAACGCGTTCGCGCTCTATGCGGCTGCCTCCTGGATCGTGACGGTGTGGCCGAGGCGCTCGAGCTGGGCGACGAGGCGTTTGGTGGTGCGGGCGGGATCGCGGCGGCGGTAGTAATCGGGGCCGAGGTCGGCGTAGAGCTCGCCGTTGGTGAGCATGTGCCACGCGGCGACGAGGATCGAGTGTTTGACGGCGCCGATCGCTTTGCCGTGTCCGATACGGGAGCGCTGGCGTTCGTAAAGCGCTCGCAGGTAGCTGTTCTTGGTGCGCATCGCAGCCATCGCGGCATCCTTGAGGGCGGCGTTGAGCCACCTGGATCCCTTGCGGGTGCGGCCGGAGCGCTGCTTGCCGGCGGAGCGGTCGTTGCCGGGGCACTGCCCGGCCCAGGACGCCAAATGGCGCGCCGAAGGGAACACGCTCATGTCAGGGCCGATCTCGGCGATGATCACCTCGGCGGTGCGCCGTTGAACGCCCGGGATGCTGCACAAGAGCTCAACGGCCGCCTCGAAAGGGGCGATGCGTTCCCCGATCGCGTCCGAAAGCCGGTCGATCTGCTCGTCCAGGAAGTCCAGGTGGGCGAGGATCGCGCCGATCAGCAGCGCGTGCAGGTCGTTGAAGCGACCCTCCAGCGCTTCGCGCAGCTCGGGAAGCTTCTGGCGCAGCCGGCCCTTGGCGAGGTCGGCCAGGATGTCGGGGTCAGTCGTACCGACCACGAGCGCGTCGAGCATCGCGCGTCCCGACTTGCCCAGCAGATCCGAGGCGACGCAATCGAGCTTGACGTTGCTGTCCTCCAACGCCTTATGCAGCCGCTGAGCCTCGCGTTGACGCTCGGCGATCTGGGTCTTGCGATACCTCGTGAGCTGGCGCAGGTCACGGATCGGCTTGGGCGGCACGAAGTTGGCCTTCAAGAGCCCAGCTTCGGCGAGCTGGCACAGCCACGCCGCGTCACCCATGTCGGTCTTGCGACCGGGGACCTGCTTGACGTGACGGGCGTTGACGAGCATCAGCTCGAAGTCGTCCTCAAGGATGTGCCAGACCGGCTTCCAATACACCCCGGTGGCCTCCATGACGACCTGCGTGACGCCGTGCGCGGCCAGCCAGTCACGCAGCCCCAAAAGCCCGCGGACCGTCGTGGCAAACTCCGCCAGGTGCGGCTCGCGGCCACCGTCGCCCGCAGGCGTGCGCACGCACGCGGTCACGCTGGCCTTGTGGACATCAAGCGCGCTGACGCGCTCAACGATCACGTCCATCACAACCTCCTCACGTCGATGACACGATCGCCATCTGCGAGGGCCTGTGAATTCAAAGAGTCTGATGAGCGTGCTCGAGCAGCGACAGTCCGGAGTCCCGAAACAGACCCCCACGCCAAACTAAACGACGGGCTCGCAAGCGCCATAGTAGGTCGGCGTCAGCAGACGACCACGAAATCATCGCTCGTTTTCACCCGCCCAGAGCCGGCGCCCCACGCCGCGAGGAACTAAAGCGGCTACGAGTAGCCGGCGGAGACCGGTCAGCCAGACGCGCATGGCGGTCGCCGGTCGTCCATCAGGTTGAGCGGCGGGTCGAGTTGTTCGAGTACGTGCTCTTCGAGGTCCAGGAGCGCGTCGCGGTTCGGGAACGGGTGAACTGCGACGTGTAGATGTGTGCGCATCCATTGGCTGAGCTCGGGTACACGCGAGTCGTGGCCGAGCTGGCTCGCGCGTTGCCAGGAGGCGCCCGATGCCGGAAGGCGTGCGCAAGCGGGGCGGGCTTTCGCGGCCTCGTCCGGCCCTGAGTGTCGGTGTCCGGCCGGTACTACGTTCAGGCTGGAGACCTCGCTGGGGATGTCAGGGGCCGAGGGCGCCGATCGGGACGACGTGGATCCCGTCGGGCCGGACGTAGCCGTAGCCGGTACCCACGATGACGGCGAGGATGGCGGCCGGGCCGCGGGTGGTACTGTCGATCCGCCCTGCGAACGTCGTGAGATGCGCGGCGGCTTCGTCGATGCGGTTGGTGCCGAGTTTGACCTCAAACGCGCCCCAGCGCTCGCCCGTGTCGACGATCGCGTCGATCTCGAGCCCGGTCTGGTCGCGGTAGTGATAGACGGCACCGTCGACCGCCTGTGCGTACACCCGCAAATCGCGCACGACGAGCGACTCGAACAGCAGCCCGAAGAAGTTCAGGTCGGCAAGGAGCGCGTCGGGGGTCGCGCGCAGTGCCGCGACGGCGACGGACGGATCGACGAAATGCCGGGTCGGGCTGGTGCGCAGCTGATGACTGGAGCGTAGGTGGGTGTTCCACGCCGGCAGGTTTTCGACGATCATCAGCCGCTCGAGGGCTGCGAGGTAGCTGCTGACGGTCTCATAGGACGCCACGCCAGCCTCCGCATCGGGAACGTCGCTGTCGGCCGCAAGGCTCTTCAAGGTCGCCTGAGTTGCCGTGTGACGCGCGAGGCTCCGCAGGACGGTGTGGACACGAGCGGGATCGCGCCGGACGCCGTCTACCGTGCTGATGTCAGTACGGCTGATCTGCTCGACATAGTCGCGGACCGCCTGAGCCGCATCCGCGACCGCCAGACCATGGATTCCAGGCCAGCCACCGCGGACCGTCTCCTCCACCAGATCGCGAACAGTCACGCCCGGATCCGGCGCCGCTGTTGTGGCTCCTCTCAACGCAGCCTCGAGCGAAACCACGCCCGTGCTCGTTCCGTCCTCGAACAAGCTCAACGGCCGCATTCGGACCCGACCGAACCGCATCGCGCCGGTGTGTCGCGTCACGTCATCCGCCGGCGTCGCCGAGCCGGTCAGGATGAACTGCCCCGGCTGCTTGCGCGCATCCACGTCGCGACGGATCCGGTTCCACAACGGCGCCACCGTCTGCCACTCGTCGATCAGACGCGGGACCGGCCCGTCGAGCACCAGACCGGGATCGATCGCGGCCGCTTCCTGCGCCGCCAAGTCGACGTCGAGCAAGACCTCGCTCGCCGCCTGACGACGAGCCGTCTCGGTCTTCCCGCAGGCCTTCGGCCCCTCGATCAACACCGCCCCGTTCGCAGCGAGCCGACGCGTCAGCTCGGCATCGACGACCCGCTCGAGATAGGACCACTTCGCCATCTGTTCCTCAGATCATAAGCATTATGATCCGCAAATCATAAGCGCCGCGATCCGCAGATTGCAAGGTAAATGGCCGCGATCTGGCGAGCCAGATGAATCCACACCGGCGAAGGCGTCCGCTCACGGGTCCCGCCCGTCGTCCGAAAGTGAAGGGGTTCCATGCGCCGCCTGCCACGAAAGCCCAATGAATCCGGGGACTCGCCGGTGGACGCGGGACAAGACCGCCGCGATGTGTCCCGAGACGTGTCGCGGGATTTTCCGGCCGCCCGGGCAAGCCACCCCGAGAATCCCCTGCAAACTCAAGCCGACGCCCGGATTCGAACCGGGGACCCCTTCATTACGAGGCGCTCATTTGCAGGGCTTTTTGGCTCTGCAGAGCGCTTTCAGATGTCCTGAGATCGCCTGAAGTTATGCCAGATTTGCGGAGTTGGAGGCACGGTCGGGGACATCCGCGCGCCTCTGATGTCCATAGGTGCTGCCAGTGCCCCCCGCCGACCGACGGCCCGCCCGCTCGGGCCGATCCCAACTCGGGGCGCCGGGGTAGCCCTCACCGCGGTCAACCTTATCGCGCGGCGGGCTGGACTCGGTCGAGGATGAGGGGTGGGCAGCGGATCTCGCCGGTCTTGAAGCGTCCGACTGCGCGGTGCAGGCAGATCGTCGCCAACTGATCGTCGAGGTCGACGACGGTCCCGCGGACGCCGTGCAGATAGCGCGGGGTTGCGTGGCGGTTGATGCGAACGCTGTCGCCGATGTTGAGCTGGGCGAGCGCTTTGGCTGAGTTGACGGTATGCAGCAATTCGAGGCGGGCGCGGATGGCTTGGCCGACGGCGGCCAGGTGCGGGTCAAGCTCGCCGGCCGCGATCGCGTCGAGCAGCAGACGCTCGGGCTCCGCCTCGGGCGCTTCTGCAGCGAGTCCCGGGGCTGCAAGGGCGCTTGGCCGGGCGTTGCCGCGGTGGCGGGCACGTTTGCTCATCGACCCAAAGATTCGCGGGTCCGCCGGATCGATTGGCGAGCTCAGTGTCGTTCTCTCGGGGCTCCGGCTTCCCACCAGTCCGGTAGCTCGCCCTCGGCGGCCCAGTAGTCAAGCATGCGCGACGCGCGCAGGATGTCCGAGCCGCTTCCGACACAGAACTTCCAAAGCTCGCGGACGGATCGCTTGTACCTGTGAACGACTTCGTCGAACTCGAAGGGGTTGATCTCGCCCGCGTCGTAGCAGCGCAGCGCCTCGCGGACGTGGTCGATCAGCTGCGCCATCTGAGCCTCGTGGTAGACGCCGATACGTGCTCGGGCGGCGCGGCGTTCTGACGTTGTGTCGCTCGGCGCGCGTGACGTCGCAGACGACAGCCTGCCGTGACCCGTCCCTTCGTGTTCGCCGTCCTCCACCACCGCAAGGTAGCGAGGGCTCGCTCGGAAGTAAACGGGGCGGCGCAGACCGGTGGAGCGAGCCGGCTGCCCAACATTCCGTCGTGCGCGACGCGTAGCGTTCGACGCCCGAGTGCGAGAGGAACGTGATGGCGAGGCAGGCGTACGTGTTTGTCGCTCGGCCGGACGGCTTTCCCGCAGTGCAGCGGACGATCACGGTTCGGAGTGACCAGACGCTCGCCGACTTGCACGACGTGCTGCAGGCAGCGTTCGACTGGTGAGAACGACCATCTCTATTCGTTCTGGCTGGGAGGGAAGTTCTGGGCGCGCGACGACGCCGAGTACACGCACCCGCTCGCACTCGAGACCGACCCCTTCGGCGGCCGACACATGGCCACAGGCCAGCCGACCCGCAAGAGCGCCGACCGGCGCTTGGACCGTCTGCGCCTGACAAAAGGCCAGCGAATCGCCTACCTGTTCGATTTCGGTGACGACTGGCGGGTGCGTCTGACGCTGCGCCACATCGACGGAGATGACGGCGGCGCTTTCCCTCGCGTAGTCGAATCCATCGGCGACGCGCCGCCCCAGTGCCCCGACTACGTGTCCGACGAGCGAGAACCGCAAGAAACCGCGGCCTGACGCAGCGGGCGGGCTGGCCGATCGCTCTTGCAAAATGCGTGCCATGGCCAGCGAAGAGATCGACGGTGCGATCGCCGCTGCAGAGGAGGAACTCGCGGACCTCGCCGACCGACGCCTCGTCGTAACGGAGCGCCTGGCGGCGCTCCGTCAGCAGCGTGCCTCTGACGCTGGCGAGACGACGAACGGCGCGGCCGGGCCGGGCGACTGGTCAGCCGCACGTAAGGTCGAGCTGTTCCGGTCGCTGTTTCGTGGGCGCGACGACGTGTTCGCTGTGCGCTGGGAGAACCGCGTGAAGCAGCGGTCCGGCTATGCGCCCCGTTGCGCAAACGAATGGAAGCAGGGCATTTGCGACAAGCCGCGCGTGCGCTGCGGCGTCTGCCCCAACCAGGCATTCGTGTCGTCCAGCGACCGAGAGACGCTCGGGCATCTTCAAGGCCGTCACGTCATGGGCATCTATCCGCTGCTTGCTGACGACACGTGTTGGCTGCTGGCCATCGACCTCGACGGTGAGACGTGGCCAGCAGACGTCCAAGCGCTACGACAAGCGTCCGGGGACTTTGGGCTGGCGCCGGCGGTGGAGCGCTCGCGGTCGGGCGACGGGGCGCATGCCTGGTTCTTCTTTGCCTCTCCTAGGCCAGCTTCGCGTGCTCGAACTCTTGGCGAACTCCTGCTCACGCGCGCCATGGCGCGCGCTTCCTCGCTGCGGATGGACTCTTACGATCGGCTCTTTCCAAGCCAAGACACGCTGCCGGGCGGCGGCTTCGGGAACCTCATCGCGCTTCCGCTGCAGCGTGCGGCCCGCGAGCACGAAAACACGGTGTTTCTGGACGACCAGCTCGAGCCGTACCGCGATCAATGGGCGTTTCTCGCGTCAGTCCCTCGGATCGCGCCGGAGCGCTTGAGCGAGATCGTCGCGGGCGCCTCAGAAGCCGGAAGCCCCCTCGGAGTTGCGGACCCGAGCGCATCCGACCTGACGCCGTGGCGACCAGCGCCGCCGCTGCGTGTGCGGCTGCGAAATTCGAACCTGCCCGCCGAGGTATCAGCGACGCTCGCTCAGCGTCTATATGTGGCTCGAGAAGGGTTGCCGGCAGCTCTCGTGGACGCGCTTCGCCGCTTGGCCGCGTTCGCCAATCCTGAGTTCGCGGAGCGCCAGGCTATGCGGCTCTCTACGGGTTTGACGCCACGCGTCATCGCCTGCTTCGAAGATCTCGGGCGGCATCTAGCGCTGCCTCGTGGCTGCCTGCCGGAGGTCACCGCGCTCCTTAGCGATCTCGGCGTCAGATTGGCGCTCACGGACGAACGCTCACATGGCGCCACCCTCGACGCAGCCTTCACCGGCGAGCTCAGCAGCGAGCAGGCCCGCGCGGTGGCCGACATCGTTGCCCACGATTTCGGTGTGCTGTGTGCACCGCCAGGCGCCGGCAAGACCGTGATGGCCGTCAACCTGATCGCTGCCCGCGGCCGCTCGACGCTCATCCTCGTCCACCGCAAGCCGCTCGTCGAGCAGTGGCTCGCGCGGCTTCGCGAGTTCCTCGATATCGACGCGAAGGCGATCGGCACCGTCGGTGGCAAGCACAGCAAACCATCCGGCCTCATCGACCTTGCCACCGTGCAGGGCCTTGCTCGCGCTGCCGCCACTCCGCCGCCTCTGGAGCGGTACGGGCACGTCGTGCTCGATGAGTGCCATCACGCATCAGCAGTGTCGATCGAGCGTCTTCTCGGCTCATGCCCGGCCCGCTACGTCACGGGGCTGACCGCCACGCCGTACAGGCGCGACGGTCACCAGCCGATCATCACGATGCAGTGCGGGCCGATTCGTCACACCATGAGCGCCACCGCGGCGCCCGACACGCTCACGATGCGCGTGATTCGCCGCGACACGTCGTTCGACCCGGCCGGACTGCCCCCAGACCCGGGCATCCAAGAGGTCTACTCCGCTCTGGCGACCGACGAGCAACGGCTTGAGCTGATTGTCAAAGACGCGCTTTCGCTGCTTGAAGAGGGCCGGGCACCGATCATCTTGACGGAGCGTCGGGATCATCTCGACCGTCTTGTTGGACGTCTGAGCGCGCAGGTTCCCCAGCTCGTGGCGCTCCACGGCGGCGTCACCCCGCGCCGCCGCCGCGACGCCCTCGTTCAGTTGGCTGCCCTGCCGAAAGGTGAAACTCGACTCGTGCTCGCCACCGGACGCTTCATCGGCGAGGGCTTTGACGACCCGCGGCTGGACACGCTGCTGCTGACCATGCCGATCGCATGGAAGGGGACCGTCGTCCAGTACGCCGGCCGACTCCATCGTCCACACCCCGAGAAGGTGGACGCCCGAATCTACGACTACGTCGACCAAGACGTGCCGGTGCTGCGTCGAATGTTCGCCAAGCGCGCAAAGGCCTACCGCGCCATGAGCTACGCCATCGACATCGCCGAACCGCTGAGCTAAGCGGCGGCGATTTCATCGATGAGGGCCTGCACGAGGTCCGCCGCTTCGTAGACGTCCTCGATGGCGAAGCCCTGGTCAACCGCCAACGCGCGGTACTGCTCGGGCCACGACGGCTCGACGGTGAGCTCAGGGGGCCAACCGTGCTTGCCGCGTGAGGCGAAGACGTCGCGAGAGGCCTCCGCGACTCGTGGAACATCTGGCTCAAGATTGCTCAGCAGAAGGAGATCGATGAGGTCGCGGAAACGATCGTTCTCGCGGTCGTCAAAGCGCTCGGTTACCGCGTGCAGCTTGGTGGCCATCTGGTAGCGCAACGATTGGCAGGTGACCTCAGTGGGCCCGTCGAGCCCCAGTTGCGTGAGGCTGAACGCGCCGATCCGCTCGGGTTCGGCGGTCTGCGCTTCCGGCGGCGAAGCCTCCAGCCGCAACGTCGCCCACGCCTTGCCCTTGTAGGTCATCTTCACGTCCATACGTTGCGCCGGCGTCTCGCCGATGCGGTGTGCCTCAGTCAGGCGGAACGCAAACCCGAGGTAAGGCTGCTCGAGGGAATCGTGGACCGCTTCGACGATGTCGCTACCGGGGGCTTCAGGAATCACGATGACGTCGATGTCCTTCGTCGCTCGCGCTCTCAGCTTCAGGCGTAGCTCCATCGCGACACCGCCCTTGAGCACGAAGCGGGGATCAGCTTCGCCGCCGCGTCCCAGCGCGCCAAGCAGCACCATGGTGCTCACCCATCGGCGGAGCCGTTCGGTCGCGACGCCCTGATCGGCACTGAGCGCCTGCAGCAGCCGCTCGAGATGCGATCGGTCACCAGGCGGGCGCCCAGGCGGCCGATCGGTCACTCGCGCGACCCGCCCAACACCTCGACGCGCAGTTGGTCAGCTTGACGGCGGCGCAGCCAGCCATCACGGACGCCCTCGTCGATCGCCTGCTCAAGCAGCGAGCGACGCAAGTGCTGCTCGTGGGCCTGGCGGATCGCCATGGCCACCGAGACCGTGGGGATGCCCTCGACGGCGTTCCGATCCGCTTCCGCCATGTCTGCGCCGTGCAGCTCGTACAGCGAAGGGACCGTTCGGTGGGTGCGGTAGGCGCGCGGCACCGTCACATGGATCTTCGCGGGGTTGACGTCGCTGATGCCGTAGAGATCCAGCGCGGACTCGTGGGAGATACGGCCCCGTCCGTCCGGCCAGAGCGTCGCGAGCATGTACTGATCGAACCGACCGGGCGGGATGAGCGGCATTCGGTAGATGCCGTACTCGACGTGTTCGAGTTGCCCTCGTCGCGACAGCGCGTTCAGCGTTCCAATGGGAACGCCCAGTTCCCGCGCGTCTTCGCCGGTGACATATCCGCATCTCTCGGCTGCGCGTTCGGCGAGCTGCGTATAACGGAAGCCAGGCATGTACGCACTTCGACATTTTGTCGTCTTTCCTACGCCACGTCAAGGGGTACGAACATCGACGTTTTGTCGAAGCTCCTACGGCAGCCGTCTCAGCCGTTTCCGCGCTCGTGGCGCTTGGCGCCCGCGTGGTCGCGACGCAGAGCGGCTGCGACGCGCCGCACATCGTCGCTGCGCTGGCCCAGGACCTCGCCGACGTAACCGACCTTGACCACAGCAACGAGGCAGCTCGAGCTCCTGCAGGCACTTCATCGAAAGTGAAGGGGTTCCGCGCACAGACGGGGACGAGAGCCCAATGAATCCGGCAGCTCACCGCCGCCCACGGACCGAACCGGCGCGATATGTCCCCGGACGTGTCCCGGGATTTTCGGACCGCGTGGGGCAGCCACCCCGAGAATCCCCTGCAAACTCAAGCCGACGCCCGGATTCGAACCGGGGACCCCTTCATTACGAGTGAAGTGCTCTACCAGCTGAGCTACGTCGGCGGGTCCGTCCCTCCCACGCCATCGGTCGAACCCCACGGCGGCTTGAGCGGCTCCGCTCAGCCTCGCCGGACGGTCACGCCCACAGCGCAAACGAGACGGCGAGTTTAGCTGCCCCGGCGCGACGCGGGCCCCCAGCCGCGGGCGGCCCCCCGACGCATCGATCCCGGCGCGTGCCTAGCGCCGAAGCGCCGCCGCGTTATGCGGCCGGGCGCTGGGTCTCGCCCTGACGAGCAGCCTTGTCCGCGTACATCCGCTCGTCGGCGAGCGCAAGAGCGGCGCGCACCGATTCGGCGTCCCGCGGCAGCAGTACAGACCCGGCGGAGCACGCGATCTCGATTCCAGCGCCGACCTCGGTCAGCGCCCCGCAGGCCTGTTCGACGTGACCCGTGACCTCGTCGGGTGAGCACTCCACCAGCGAGCAGAACTCGTCGCCCCCCATCCGGAACGCCCAGCCGCTCGGACCGACCGCGTTGGCCAGCCGACCCGCGAAGCGAGAGAGCGCCTCGTCGCCGGCGAAATGCCCGAACGAGTCGTTGTACGCCTTGAATCCATCGAGGTCGTACAACGTCAGCACCAGCGGCCGCGCCTCGCTCGCGGCCGGGACCCGCTCCTCCAGCGCCTCGATGAGCGCCCGGCGGTTCCCAAGGCCGGTCAGCGCGTCACGGCGCGCGTCGCGGCGCGTGGCCTCCAGGAGTCGCAGCCAGCGCGTGTAGAAGATCAGGAAGGCGATGAGCAGCAGCACGAGGGCCGCCGCGGTCCCCACAAGCGCCTCGGTCCGCGCCCGGGACGCGCGCTGCTCGTACTGTCGGCTGGCGAGCTGCATCGCCGCCTTGGCCGCGTCGGCCTGTTGGATCTCGGAGTTGCCGACGCTGCCGAGCGAGCTCGAGTTGCTCACGGCGGAAGTGAGCAGTTTTGGATCCTGGAACAGCACCTGCGCCAGCGCGTTGACGGTGCTGAAGTCGTCGCCGACCAGCACGACTGCGGAGTCGAGAGCCGGTACCGGCCAGGTGCGTCTCAGGATGGCGAGCGAGCTGGTGACGTTCGCCTCGGCCGTGTACATCTGACGGGCCACGACCTGCACCGATTGGGTCGGGCTGGCGACCTCGAGCACCGTGTACTGCGCCACAGCGAACTGCGCGCCCGTGTTGCCCAGCGTTGCGTCCGCGTGCCGGTAGCCGTCGGCCCGCGCTTGCAGCAGGGCGACGCCCGTGAACGCGACCACCGCGAGCGCCACGGCGACGAGCGGAATGACGAGGTTGCGCTTGCGGCGGCTCATGACGGCCTACCTCGCCGACGCAGCGGCGGGCCACGCGTGGCACGCGAGCCGAAGCCACGAAAGCGCACGCTGCGTGATGGTCATGTTCGGCTCATCGGCCCGCGGGGCGCCCGCTTGAGCCGTCCGCGGCCCCGGTCGGCTGGCCGGCCACCACCATCGGACCGGTCGGGCGCCAGGCACCGTCGGCACCGAGCCCCGTCGAGGCTTGTCGCTCCGATCGGTGAACCCTCGTCCTTGCGCGCGATCTCGCCAACCCACAGGACGTGTGGTGGCGGACAATGGCACGCCAAGCCCCGTGGTCTGCCCGTCGGCTTATGCCGCCGTCGTTCCTTCCCGACCCTCCGATTCAACCGGCACCGGCCTCGAGCTCGACGATGAGGTCGAGGAGATCAGCGGCCTCCCACGATCGGTTGCGTGCCGATTCGGTGAGCGGGAGGAGCACCCCGCCGGCCCGCCCCATGCGGTGGCGATCCTTTCCTTGTCCCGTTGCTTACGAAAGGATGTTGTGCCCGCGACGACCGCACCACGGCCCTCCGCCGCTAGCCTGACCCAACGGTGGCCACCCCCTGGGACGCACCCACCTACGACCGCTCGAGCGAGCCCCAGCAGGCGTGGGCCGCGGACGTGCTCGCCCGCCTCGAGGGCATCGCGCCCGACGCGACGGTGCTCGACGTGGGCTGCGGCACTGGGCGCGTCACCGAGGCGCTGCTCGCACTCGTGCCACAAGGCCGCGTCGTAGCCCTGGACGCCTCGGAGGACATGGTGGCGCTCGCGCGCAGGCGCCTCGGCGACCGCGCAACGGTGTGGTGTCAGGACGCGCTGAAGCTCGAGCTCGACGAGCCCGTCGATGCGATCTTCTCGACGGCTGTGCTGCACTGGGTCCCCGACCACGACCGCCTGTGGGTGCGGCTGGCCCGAGCGCTGCGGCCGGGCGGCGTCCTCGAGCTCCAGTGCGGCGGAGAGGGCAACATCGACGGCGTGCGCGAGGTCATCGACGCGGTCGCCGCCGATGTGGCTCCCGAGCTCGTCGGCTGGTCGCCCTGGGTCTTCGCCGGCCCCCGAGACACCGAGCGGCGTCTAAAGGAGGCGGGCTTCTCGACGGCCCGGTGCTGGCTCGAGGAGCGCCCCACGTATCCGCAGGACCCTGACGCGTTCGTGCGCACGTCGATCCTGGCAGCGCACCTCGCGCGCCTGCCCGAGGAGCGCCGGGAGCCGTTCGCGGCCGCCGTCGTGGCGGGAGTGCAGCTGCCGCTCGACTACGTCCGCCTCAACGCCTCTGCCGTCCGCGGGCCGACCTGACCAACCGACCCAAGCGCGGCCGCCAACTCCCGCGCCAGTTCCCCTCGCCCATCCGCATCCACCGCGACCCCCGCAAGCCCCAACCACCCCGCCATCAGCCCCAGCTCCTCCGCAAGCTCCCGCGCGGTCTCCGGCGGTGCCCCAGCCTCCGCAAACGCCGCCCGCACGCGCAGCACGCCCGCCGCCCGATCCGCCTTCAGATCGACGCGCCCCACCAGCCGATCCCCCAGCAGGAACGGCAGCACGTAGTACCCGTGCACACGCTTCTCCGCCGGCACGTAGATCTCGATCCGGTAGACGAAATCGAACACCATCTCCGTGCGCGCCCGGTCGAAGACAAGCGAGTCGAACGGCGCCAGCAGCGCCCGCGCGTGCACGCGCCGCGGCCGCCGCGCCTCGCGGTGCAGGTAGGCCTCCTGTGGCCAACCGTCGACGCGCACGGGCACGAGCTCGCCCTCGGCGACGAGCTGCGCCACCGCTCGCCGAGAGGGCTCCGGGCGCAGCCGGAAGTAGTCGCGCAGCCCGGGCTCGGTAGCGATGCCCAGCGCCCGCCCGGCGATCCGCACGAGCTCGCGCACCGCGTCCTCGGGGGGCGGGTCCGGCGCACCGGCGACCTCCGGCGGCAGCACCCGCTCGGGTATGTCGTAGCGGCGCTCGAACTGCGCCGTGCGCCCCGCCGAGCTGACGTCGCCCGACCAGAACAGGTACGCGACCGCGCGCTTGACGTCCGACCAGTTCCAGCCCCAATCCTTCCGTGAGGCGGGCCGGTCGAGCTCGAGCCCTCGCTCGACGTCGGCGGCGGTGAGCGGGCCGCGCGCGGCGATTTCCTCGAGCACGGCCTCGACGAGGTCGGGCCGCTCCGCGGCCACGCGCCGCACCCCGCCCCAGGCCTCCCGATGGGCGAGCTCCATGCGCCAGCGCAGCAGCCGGTGCGTGCTCGGGGCGATGAACGACGCCTCGTGCGCCCAGTACTCGACCAACCGCCGCGGTCGTCGCGTGGTCGCGCGTTGCAGCAGGCCGACGTCGTACGGACCGAGCCGGCTGAACAGCGTCAGCAGGTGCGCCCGCGCGAGCACGTTGACCGAGTCGATCTGGATGACGCCGAGGCGATCGATGAGCCGCTGCAGATGGCGCATCGTCACCTCGCCATCGGGGCGCTCACCGAGGCCCTGCGCGGCGATCACGATCCGGCGCGCGAGCGCCGGCGAGATCCGCTGCGCGCGCCCAGCAACGTCGGTGCGGACAGGAGCAGACACCGCTCCATCTTGCCGACTCGACCGCCGCCGCAGCGTCCCTTCGTCCGATTCCCGCCGGATCGCCGTTCGAAGCAAACACACGGCGGCAACGCACTCGTCCGCGAGATCGAGGATGCTCTCTCGCGTGCGCTGCCAACCGAGACTCGTCGCGCTCGCGATTGGCCTGGCGGTCGCCGCGGTAACGGCAGCGCCGGCGCGAGCGGTCCCGACCGCGAGCCTGCCGCCCGACCTGCAGCAGCTGCTCACGGCAGCGACATCGCTGGCGCCCGCGCAGATGACCGCGCACGTGCAGTTTCAGGATGCCGCGCATCCGCAGAACGATCTGACCGAGACGTTCACGACCTCCAATGCCCTGCACGGCGGCGATCTGGTGCTGACCATCGCCGGCCAGGCCGCGGACAGCCGCTTCGTCGACGGGCGGGAATACGACACCATCCCCGGACTGAAGACGCTCACCAGAAACCGTCAGTGGGTGTACAAGCCGGATCGGAAGCTGGCCCAGAATGCCGACCCGGCGGGCGTGTTCGACCGCGAACTGCAAACCGGTCTCACGAAGCTGCTGCAGAAGGCCAGCTCGGTGACCGAGACCGGCCCCACGACCGTCGGCGGACAGCCTGCGACCGCGTTCTCGGTGCTGCCGGCGCCAAGCGCAAAGCCGGTTGTCATCGACATCGCCGCCAGCGGGCAACTCCTCTCCATGGCCAGCACGACACCCAAGGGCACCCTGACCGCCACCATCTCGACCGACGCGCCGGTGCAGCTCATCCCGCCGCCGGCCGCAGCATCGATCCCGCTTGCGCACCTGCCAAAGAAGAACCGGCGAAAAGTCACTGGGGAGATCCAGGGGATTCAAATCACCGAGTCGTTTCTGCTGGCCACGGCGTTCAACCTCGTCTGACGGCCACGGCCGTCCCCGCCGCAGCACGATGATGCGCTTGATCGACGAGCAACGCTGAGGAAATACCCGCACTCCTCCGCCCCGCCGCCCAATAGGGTGGCCGCAGGATGAGCGCCAGCCAGTCCGCAGTCGCCGAGGTTCGCGTCGGCGCGCACGGCGCCGACGCGCGCGACGTCATCGCCGTCGCGCGCCAGCCGACGCACGTCGCGCTCAGCGACGAGGCCCGCGACGCGATGACCGCCAGCGCGACCGTCGTCGCCGAGCTCGCCGCTGCGGCCACCCCGGTCTACGGCATCTCCACCGGCTTCGGCTCACTGGCCTCGGTCCGCATCGCGCCCGAGCGTCGCGACGATCTGCAGCGCTCGCTCGTCCGCTCCCACGCCGCGGGCGCCGGCCCGGCGATCGAGCGCGAGGTCGTGCGGGCGATGATGTTCCTGCGCGCCCGCTCGCTGGCCATGGGCGTGTCCGGCGCGCGCCCGGTCGTGGCCGAGACGATGCTCGCACTGCTCAACGCCGGCCTCACCCCCGTCGTCCCCGAGTACGGCTCGGTCGGGGCGAGCGGCGACCTCGCGCCACTCGCGCACTGCGCGCTCACGCTCATCGGCGAGGGCGAGCTGATGGTCGGTGAGGACCCCGACCCGCTGCCGGCTCGCACGGCAATGAACGCCGCCGGGATCGAGCCCTTGCGCCTCCTGGCGAAGGAGGGCCTCGCGCTCATCAACGGCACCGACGGGATGCTCGCGATGCTCGTGCTGGCCGCCGAGGACCTCGCCGCGCTGCTGCGGGTCGCCGACGTCACCGCAGCCATGTCGGTCGAGGCCCTGCTGGCCACCGATCGCGCCTTCGCCGAGGATCTCCTTTCCCTCAGACCCCAGCCCGGGCAGCAGGACAGCGCGGCGAACCTGCGGGCACTTCTCGACGGCTCGCCGATCGTGGCCAGCCACCGCGAGGACGATCCCCGCGTGCAGGACGCCTACTCGCTGCGCTGCGCGCCGCAGGTCGCCGGCGCAGCCCGCGACGCGCTCGCCCACGCAACCGCCGTCGCCGCCTACGAGCTGGCCAGCGCGATCGACAACCCGATGGTCCTGCCCGACGGGCGGGTCGAGTCGTGCGGCAACTTCCACGGCGCCCCGCTCGCCTTCGCCTGCGACTTCCTGGCCATCGCCGTCGCCGAGGTCGGCGCGATCGCCGAGCGGCGCACCGACCGCCTGCTCGACGCGGCCCGCTCGCACGGGCTGCCGCCCTTCCTGGCCAACGAGCCGGGCGTGGACTGCGGCCTGATGATCGCCCAGTACACGCAGGCCGCGCTCGTGGCCGAGAACCGCCGCCGCGCCGCGCCGGCCAGCGTCGGCTCGCTGCCGACGAGCGCGATGCAGGAGGACCACGTCTCGATGGGCTGGGGCGCCGCGCGCAAGCTGCGCGCGAGCCTCGACGCCCTGCGCTGCATCCTCGCCGTCGAGCTGGTCACCGCGGGGGCCGGTCTCGACCTGCGCGCGCCGCTCGTGCCCGGCCGCGGCACCGGCGCCGCGCTCGCGGCGCTGCGCACCGTCGTCGCCGCGCCGGGCACCGATCGCTTCGTCGCCCCCGATCTGGCCGCCGCCGAGCACCTGATCGGCTCCGGCGAGCTGCTCACGCGCGTACGGGCGGCGATCGGAGCGCTCGCGTGAGCGCCGCCTCCGGCCCGCGCCCGGTGCGCGCCCCGCGCGGGCGCGAGCTGTCCTGCCGCGGGTGGCCCCAGGAGGCCGCGCTGCGGATGCTCATGAACAACCTCGACCCCGACGTCGCCGAGGCGCCCGCCGAGCTCGTCGTCTACGGCGGCACCGGGCGCGCCGCGCGCTCGTGGGCGGCCTTCGACGCGATCGTCAGGACGCTGCACACACTCGCCTCCGACGAGACGCTGCTCGTGCAATCGGGTAAGCCGGTCGGGGTCTTTCGCACCCACGAGTGGGCGCCGCGCGTGCTGCTCGCCAACTCCAACCTCGTGCCCGAGTGGGCCACGTGGGACGAGTTCCGCCGCCTCGAGGCGCTCGGGCTGACGATGTACGGGCAGATGACCGCCGGCTCGTGGATCTACATCGGCAGCCAGGGCATCCTCCAGGGCACGTACGAGTGCTTCGCCGAGATCGCACGCCGGCGCCACGGCGGTTCGCTGGCCGGCACGGTCACGCTGACCGCCGGCCTCGGCGGGATGGGCGGCGCGCAGCCGCTCGCGGTCACGCTGAACGGCGGCATCGCGCTGTGCGTCGAGGTCGACCCCCACCGCATCGAGCGGCGCCTGCAGACGCGCTACCTCGACGAGCTCACGTCGAGCCTCGACGACGCCGTGCGCCGCTGCCTGGAGGCCAAGGCCGAGGGGCGCGCGCTGAGCGTCGGCCTGTGCGCGAACGCCGCCGAGGTCGTGCCCGAGCTGCTCGCTCGCGGCTTCCCGGCCGACATCGTCACCGACCAGACGAGCGCCCACGATCCGCTCAACGGCTACGTGCCCGACCGCATGACGCTCGAGCAGGCCGCCGAGCTGCGCGCCGCCGACCCCGACGGCTACATCACGCGCGCGCGCCGCGCGATGGCCGCGCACTGCGCCGCGATGGTCGGCTTCTCCGAGCGCGGCGCCGAGGTCTTCGACTACGGCAACAGCCTGCGCGCCGAGGCGCGCCTCGGCGGCTTCGAGCGGGCGTTCGACTACCCCGGGTTCGTGCCCGCCTACGTCCGACCGCTGTTCTGTGAGGGAAAGGGCCCCTTCCGCTGGGTGGCACTCTCGGGCGACCCCGCGGACATCGCCGCCACGGATAGCGCCGTCCTCCAGGAGTTCCCCGACGACGAGCGCCTCGCGCGCTGGATTACGGCCGCCGGCGAGCGCATCGCCTTTCAGGGCCTGCCCGCGCGCATCTGCTGGCTCGGCTACGGCGAGCGGGCACGCCTCGGCCTGCGCTTCAACGAGATGGTGGCCAGCGGCGAGCTGTCGGCGCCGATCGTCATCGGGCGCGACCACCTGGACTCGGGCTCGGTCGCCTCGCCCTACCGCGAGACCGAGGGCATGGCCGACGGCTCGGACGCGATCGCCGACTGGCCGCTGCTCAACGCGCTTGTGAACACCGCCGCCGGCGCGTCGTGGGTGTCGATCCACCACGGCGGCGGCGTCGGCATCGGGCGCTCGATCCACGCCGGGATGGTGTGCGTGGCCGACGGCACGCCGCTCGCCGCCGCGAAGCTCGAGCGCGTGCTCACCGCCGACCCGGGCACGGGCGTCATGCGCCACGTCGACGCCGGCTACGAGGCCGCCGCGCTCGTGGCGCGCGAGCGCGGCGTACGCATCCCGATGAGCGAGCCGTCGTGACCGTCCTGCCGATCATCAGCGTGGGGCACCCGACGTTGCGCGAGCGCACGCACGAGCTGTCGGTTCAGGAACTGCGCTCCGAGGAGACCCAGCGCTTCATCGACGACCTGATCGAGACGATGCGCGCCGCCGGTGGCGCCGGCCTGGCCGCCAACCAGGTCGACGACCTGCGCCGCGTCGCCGTCATCGAGGTCGACGACAACCCGCGATACCCGTACAAGCCGCCGATCCCGCTCACCGTGATGGTCAACCCCCTCATCACCCGCATCGACGAGGAGACGTTTCCCATCAACGAGGGTTGCCTGTCGGTGCCCGGCCTGCGCGGCGTCGTCGATCGCCATATCAGCGTCCGCGTCAGCTACCTCGACCGCGAGGGGCAGTGCTGTGAAGAGGTGCGCCGCGGCCTGACCGCCGGAACCTTCCAGCACGAGGTCGACCACCTCGACGGCACTCTGTTCCTCGATCGCGTACGCGATCCGAGCACCTTCACGACCTGGGAGCAATTCGAGCGCTTCCACCGTGACGCGTTCGTGGCGCGCGCCCGCGAGCTCGTCGCGCGCGTCGGCTCATGAGCCCCCAGCCGCCCGAGCCCGTGCTGCCCCTGCGCTACTGGTGCGAGCTCGCCTGGCTCGGCGGCGAGTCGGCGCAGGACGGCGTGCTGCTGACCGTCGAGGACGGGCGCTTTGCGGCCGTCGAACCCGCCCCCGAGCCGCCCCCCGACGCGCTGCGCCTGCCCGGCCTGACGCTCCCGGGGATGGCCAACGCGCATTCGCACGCCTTCCAGCGCGCGCTGCGCGGGCGCACGCAGGACGGACACGGCTCGTTCTGGACCTGGCGCGATCGAATGTACGAGCTGGCCGGGAAGCTCGACCCCGATCGCTATCGCGACCTCGCGCTCGCCACGTTCGCCGAGATGGCGCTCGCCGGCATCACGCTGGTCGGCGAGTTCCACTACCTGCACCGCGGTCACGACGGCGTGCCATATGACGACCCCAACGAGATGGGTCACGCGATCATGCACGCCGCCGCCGCGGCCGGGGTGCGCCTGACCCTGCTCGACACCTGCTACCTGCACGGCGGCATCGAGGAGCCGGCCTCGCCGGTGCAGCTGCGCTTCTGCGACGCCGGCGCGCAGGGCTGGCGCGAGCGGGTGGGCGACCTGCGCGGAAGCGAGACCGCGCGCATCGGCGCGGCCATCCACAGCGTGCGCGCCGTCGACCCGCACAGCGCGCAGGTCGTCAGCAAGTGGGCACTCGCGCGCGACGCTCCGCTGCACGCCCACGTCTCCGAGCAGCCCGCCGAGAACGAGGTCTGCGCGGCCGCCTACGGCGCCACGCCGACCGCGGTCCTGCACGGCGAGGGCGCGCTGCAGGCGCGCTTCACCGCCGTGCACGCGACCCACCTGACCGGCGCCGACATCGAGCTGCTCGGACGCAGCGGCGCGACCTGCTGCCTATGCCCGACGACCGAGCGCGACCTCGCCGACGGCATCGGCCCGGCCGGTGAGCTGCGCGACGCCGGAGCGCGACTGGCGCTCGGCAGCGACTCGCAGGCCGTCATCGACCCCTTCGAGGAGGCGCGCGCGCTCGAGCTCGACGAGCGCCTGGCCACCGGTCGGCGCGGGCGTCATACCGCGGGTGCGCTGCTCGGCGCCGCGACCGAGGGCGGCTATGAGTGTCTCGGCTGGCCCGAGGGCGGGCGTCTCGCTGTCGGCGCGCTCGCCGACTTCACGACCGTCGCGCTCGACGGCGTGCGCTTGGCCGGCAGCGACGCGACGACGGCGATCCCGGCCGCGGTGTTCGCGGCCACGGCCGCCGATGTGCGCGACGTGATCGTCGGCGGACGCGCGATCGTGCGCGGGGGGCGCCACGTGGCCTTCGAGGTCGCCGAGGAGCTGCGCGCGGCGATCGCCGCGGTCACCGGGTGAGCACGCTCGTCCTCGACAACATCGGCCTGCTGGTCACGAACGACCCCGCCCTCGGCGACGGTCCGCTCGGCACGCGCCGCGATGTTGCGCTCGTGCTCGACACCGAGCGCGGCGTGCTCGCCGTCGAGGCCTGCGGCGCGGCCGCCGACGAGCGCCTCGACGTCGCCGCGCGCTGCGTCATCCCCGGCTTCGTCGATAGCCACACCCACCTCGTGTTCGCCGGCGATCGCGCCGAGGAGTTCGCCGCGCGCATGGCCGGAGCGCCGTACCGGGCGGGCGGGATCCTTTCGACGGTGTCGGCGACCCGCGCCACCGGCGACGGCGAGCTGCGGGCCGCCGCCGCGGAGCGCCGGCGCGAGGCGCTGCGCGCCGGGATCACCCACGTCGAGATCAAGTCGGGCTACGCGCTCGACGTGGCGGGCGAGGCGCGTCTGTGCGCGCTCGCCGCCGAGCTCAGCAACGACGCGACGTTCCTCGGTGCGCACGTCGTCGCGCCCGAGTACGACGGTCGTGCCGACGACTACGTCGCGCTGGTATGCGGTCCGATGCTCGCCGCCTGCCGTGAGCACGTGCGCTGGATCGACGTGTTCTGCGAGGAGGGCGCCTTCGACGCCGAGCAGTCGCGCGCGGTCCTCGCCGCCGGAGGTGAGGCCGGCCTCGGCCTGCGCGTGCACGCCAACCAGCTGCGCGCGGGCGACGGCGTGCGCCTGGCCGTCGAGATGGGCGCCGCGTCGGCCGACCACTGCACCCACCTCGCCGACGAGGACCTCGCCGCGCTCGCCGGCAGCGACACCATCGCCACCTTCCTGCCGCTCACCGACTTCTGCACCCGCCAGCCCTACCCCGACGCGCGCCGCGCGATCGACGCCGGCGTCTCGGTGGCGCTGGCCACGAACGCGAATCCCGGCTCGAGCTACTCGACGGCCATCGGCCTCGCGCTGGCCCTTGCCGTGCGGGACATGGGCATGACCGTGGAGGAGGCGCTCGCGGCGGCCACGCTCGGGGGGGCCCGCGCGCTGCGCCGCGACGACGTCGGTCGCCTCGCGCCGGGCGCGCGCGCCGACGCGGTCGTGCTCGACGCGCCCTCCCCCGCGCACCTCGTCTACCGGGTCGGCGTTCCGATCGTGGCAGCCACCGTCTGCGGCGGGGCGATCGCCTGGCGCGACGTCGACCGGCTGCCGCCGGCGGGGCGCGAACCACCGCCATGCGCTCCAGGCGATCGTGCCTGAGCGCCGCACCAGCCCCGTCGAGCTGCTCTGGGACCTCGTCTTCGTGTTCGCGATCACCCAGGTCACGACCCTGCTCTCGCGCGACCTGACGTGGGCGGGCCTCGGGCGATCGATGCTCGTGCTCGCCCTCGTGTGGTGGGCGTGGTCCGCGTTCGTCTGGGCCGCGAACGCCGAGGACGAGGAGACGAATGCCCTGCGCGTCGCCCTGCTGTGCGCGACGATCCTCATCCTCGTCGCCGGCCTGGCGATCCCGCAGGCCTTCGGGAGCGAGGCAACGCTGTTCGCGGTCACCTACGCCGGCGTGCGCCTGCTGCATCTCGGCCTCTACGCCGACGCGTCGCGCCGCGGGCACGCAGCCTGGCGGGCGATCGCCGGGTTCACGCTGACCGTCTCAATCGGTATGGCACTGCTGATCGCCGGCTCGTTCCTGCACGGCTGGCGTCGCGATGCCCTGTGGGTCGCGGCGCTGGCGATCGACTACGCCGGCCCGGGCTGGCTGACGCGCAAGCGTCTACGCGGGCTGCAGCGCGTCGCCGTTGCGCACTTCGCCGAGCGCTACGGCCTGTTCATCATCATCTGCCTCGGCGAGTCGATCGTCGCCATCGGCGCCGCGGCGAGCGGACACCACGACAGCGCGGCGATCGTCGCCGGGGTCACCCTCGGCGCCCTCATCACCATCGGGCTGTGGTGGACCTACTTCGTGCGCTTCGCCGCGGAAGCCGAGGAGCGCCTCGGCGCGCACGAGGACCCGGTGCTGGTGGCGTCGGACGCCTACAGCTACCTGCATCTCCTGCTCGTCGCCGGCATCATCGTCTTCGCGGTCGGCGCGAGGCGTGTCGTCGCCGACGTCGGCGCACCGCTCCACGATGCCGCACGGCTCGCGCTGTGCGGGGGTGTCGCGCTGTACCTCATCGGACATGCCGCCTCGCGCCTGCGCCTCACCGGTCGCCTGAGCCTGGAAGAGGTCGTCGCGGCGGTGCTGCTGCTCGCGCTCTTCGGTGTCAGCGCCCAGCTTCCGGCCTGGACCGTCGCCACCCTCGTGTGCGCCGTGCTCGCCGCCGAATGCGCGATCGACGCCGCGCGCGACGCCCACGGGGAGGCCGCCGCCTGAGCGAGCTACCCGCCAACCGCCGCCGACTGCGCACCCGCGAAGCGGTCGTAATTGAGGCGCATCAGGGCGATGACGTCGCGGATGTCGTCGTCGCCGGCGATCCGGCGAGACGCGGGGCCAACCTTGCCCGGGAAGACCGGGTGCTCGCCGATGCGCCCCTGTTCGTGCAGCGCGCTCCACTGCTCGCGCGCGAAGAAGAAGTGCGCGGCGTGGTCGCCGTGGAGGTGGCCGATCTCGTGACGGCCGACCTTGAAGGCGTACTCCCCGCGCCGGCCCGGGCCGGCGGTGACGCCCGGCCACGCGCCCACCTCCCGCTTGATCTGCTCGCTCGCCGTGTCGGTGTGAACCGCAGTCATCGCGTGCTCCCTTCGGTCTCGACGGTCTGTTCGGGACCCACGATATAAGTTCAAGTAAGCTTGAATTTAGGGGTTGGGGCTGCTTTCGTTCGCGGCGATGGCGGAGCTGCTCACGATCAGCGAGGTGTCGCGCCGCAGCGGCGTGGCCTCGTCGGCGCTCCGCTTCTACGAGGAGCGCGGGCTGATCGCCTCCGAGCGGGCCGGTGCGGGGCACCGGCGCTTCGCTCGGGCGGTGCTGCGGCGAATCGCCTTTATCGTGTTCGCGCAGCGCGTCGGGCTCTCGCTCGAGGAGATCGGCGCCGAGCTGGCCAAGCTTCCGCCCGGTCGCGCGCCCACGCGTCGCGACTGGGCGCGGCTGTCGAGCGCCTGGACGACGCGCATCGACGACCGCATCGCCGAGCTCGTGCGGCTGAGGGCGGGCCTGACCGAGTGCATCGGCTGCGGATGCCTGTCGCTCGACCGCTGCGAGCTTGCTAATCCGGGCGACCGCGCGAAGGGATTTGGGCCGGGCGCGCGCTACTGGATCGGCGATCGGCCCGGGTGACGGGGGGTGTTCGTCGTAGGTGTGAATATGTCACCCCAACGACGAACACGTCCGCGCGAAGTGGAATAGGGTCGACGAATGCGACGGTCGCGCGGGGAGACAGGCGTTCGGGACGGCGTAGGCCGGCGGCCCGGTCGAGGGCTGCTCGCGCGGCGGGTGCTGCTCACCGTCTCGGTCGCGGCGATGGTCGTGTGGGCGGCGGCGGCGAGCGCGCAGGCGCCGAGGACCGACCAGGCCATATACATCCCCGTGTGCCCATCTGGTGTCACCGGCACAGTGGGCGCCACCGTGAGCGGTCCGGCGGGCGCCGCCAGTGCGCCCTGCCAACCATGCCCCGCCAGCGCCGTCGACGTGGATGGATCGGCGGAGCTCGCGCCGCACGTGTGCATTCCGTGCGCGGCCGGCCCCACCGGCACCACCGGGGTCGCGGCGGGCCCGCTCGAACCGGCGGGCGCCACCGGCCCGACAGGGGCCACCGGCCCCTCCGGCGCCACCGGGCCACCCGGCGTCTGCGTGTGCTCGACGGGCGCGACCGGCGCGACCGGCGCGACCGGCACGACCGGCCCGCCGGGCGCGCTCGAGGTCCCCGGCCCGCCGACGGCCGCCGCCGCCACGGCCGCCGCCGCCACGGCCGCCAGCGCTGTCACCGGCCCGACCGGCGCCACGGGAGTGACCGGCCCCACTGCGGCGACCGGCCCGACCGGCCCTTCGGGCGTCAGCGGCCCGACGGGCGTGAGCGGCCCCACGGGCGCCACCGGCCCGGTGTGCGACGTGCCGATCTTGGAGGCTCT
Source organism: uncultured Solirubrobacterales bacterium (assembly GCA_963819075.1). Lineage (GTDB taxonomy): Bacteria > Actinomycetota > Thermoleophilia > Solirubrobacterales > Solirubrobacteraceae > CAVQBJ01. The sequence goes on along the minus strand of CAWFUP010000002.1, from coordinate 1,089,646 downwards.
GGCGGGCCACGCGCCCCCCAGGCCCCGCCCCCGCCAATCCACCATCACCCTCAATTGGGTCGGCGACATCGCCTTCAACTCCGCCTCCGGCCTCCCCCCCGGCGGCCTCGCGCGCGCCCTCGCTCCGGTGCGCTCCACCCTGCGTAAGGCCGACCTCACGCTCGGCAACCTCGAGGGCACGCTGTCCACCGGGGGCGTCTCGAAGTGCGCCCGCCTGGGCAGCGCCAACTGCTTCGCCTTCCAGGCCCCGCCGAGCTATGCCGGCGGGCTGCGGGCGTCGGGCTTCACGGTCATGAACCTGGCCAACAACCACTCCTACGACTTCGGAGCCAGCGGTCAGGCCCAGACGCTCGCGGCGCTGCATCGGGCCGGCCTGGCCCACGACGGGCTGGCCGGCGAGGTCACGACGCTGCGCGTGCACGGCGTGCGCGTGGCCATCATCGGCTTCGCGCCGTACTCGTGGGCGAATAACCTGCTTGGCATCTCCCGGGCGCGGACGCTCGTGCGCCGCGCGAAGCGCCGGGCCCGAATCGTCATCGTCGTCATCCACGCCGGCGCCGAGGGGAGCGCGCACGATCACGTGCCGTTCGGGAGTGAGTACGACTTCGGCGAGAACCGCGGCAACTCCCGCGCCTTCGCCCACGCGGTAATCGACGCCGGCGCTTCGATCGTCCTTGGCTCCGGCCCCCACGTCCTGCGCGGCATCGAGCGGTACCGCCACCACATGGTGGCCTACTCGCTCGGGAACTTCGCCTGCTGGCACAACCTCGGCCTCGGCGGGCTGCTGTCCGAGAGCGCCGTCCTGCGCGTGACGCTCAACGTCGCCACCGGACGCGTCATCAGCGGGCGGCTCGCAGCGATCCACCTGGTCGGCGGCGGGCTGCCGCGGGCTGATCCCTCCCACGCCGCCGACCGCCTCGTGGCCACGCTGTCCCGCGAGGACTTCGGCGCCGACCGCTACCGGATCGCCCCGGGTGGGGCCATCGCGCCCTGACCCCAGCGGGCTCCACACGCGGCGCCGGCGCAGGCGTAGAGTCAACGACACACCCCCGGGGAGGAGTCAGATGTACGAGCCGATGCTGTTGCGCGACCGCCCGTTGCCCGCTCAGATCACCCTGGGCGGTGTGGTACCCGCGGTGGCCGGCGTCATCGCGGGGATCCTCGTCGGAGTGTCGAGCGGCGCCTACTGGGCCTACTCGGTGCTGCTCGCTGTCGGCGCGATCGTGGCCGGCTTCGAGCATCGTGACGGCTGGGGAGGCGCGGACCGCGGCCTCGTCGCGGGCGCGATCTACGGCGTGGCCCTGCTCGTGACCCACGCGATCATCGGCACTCACGCGAAGGTCTCGCTCGGCAGCTTCCCGCCGCTGCTGGCGGTGGTCACCGCCATCGTCGGCATGTGCCTGAGCGCCGCAGGCGGACGGCTCGCGCGCGTGCAGCGTGAGCGGCAGGCGGCGTCGGCCTGACCGAAGCCGGCGGGCGGCCGTGCCGCCGGGGAGCCCGGCCCTCACTCCCCGACCTCGACCGCGAACGACCCCTCGATCTCGATCGGCTCCGCGCCGCCGAGCGTCAGTCGCGCCGAGGCGATCGAGCAGTTGCGCACCTGCCGCCCGCCGCCGCCGGGACTGGCGTAGTCCCAGTGCACGGTGTTGGCCGGCGGCGAACGCGTCGCCACCTCGAGCCCGCCGCCGGGCAGCAGCCGCGGCAGCGCGACGGTGAGCGTCTCGGCGGCGACCTCGACGCGCAGACCGCGCGCATCGCGACCGAGCTTCACGCGACGCAGCGCGCCATCGATGTATGCGCCGCCCGACGGCAGCCATGGCGACAGGCGCCCGCGGACGCGAACGCGGGCGAGGATGAGGTCGAGCCACCCGTCGGGGTGGCGATCGCCGAGGCCGGTCGCGTGCAGCCAGATCCAGCGGTCGGCGTGGTCGGCGCCCCAGTTGTGGCCGACCATGCCGCGCCAGCCGGCGAGCTCGACGCGCTCGCCGGCGACGTCGAGATGCCCCTCGAACGTCGCGGCCGGAGCGAGCGCCACGCCGTTGGATCGCGGCAGCGCGCGGTCATACAGGCCCGCCCACGGGAGGTAGGGCAGCGCCGGCGCGTCGGCGCGCCAGGTGACCGACCACGAGCAGTCCTCGAGCTCCCCCTCGGCCCGGCCGGGCGCGATCGTCGCGCCGTCGATCCGCGCCCAGGCGCCGGCGGGCGGAGTGCCAAGCGCCTCCGCCGAACCGGCGCGGCGGGCGATCGGCTCGCCGGCGCGGGCGAAGACCGTGCACCACAGCGTGCCGCGCGCCGGCTCACCGCTCTCCTTGTTCGCGGTGTAGCGCAGCCACACCGCGCGACCGCCGCCCGGCGCGGCCGCGGTCAGATAGTGCGACTCGTAGAGTCGCACGCCGACCGCCGCCGCCGGCGCCCGGGGCAGATCGAGCGGGCCCTTCACACCGAGCGCCCGGTCCGTCTCAGCCGCGCGGACGGGCCCCGCGGAACTCCTCGCGGGTCCACACCTCGGCCAGGCGCACGATCGTCGCCGCAGCGGCCGCCATCTCACGCACCGAGGCCCATTCGCGCACCGAGTGGTACTCGTGCCCCCCGGTGAACAGGTTCGGCGTGGGCAGGCCCTTCGCGCTCAGCTGCGAGCCGTCGGTCCCGCCGCGCGCGGCGGTCCGCAGCGGCTCGATGCCCTCATCGCGGATCGCCGCGTCGGCCGCCGCCACGACCGCTGGGAACTCGTCGAGGTAGCGGCCCATGTTCGGGTACTGGTGGCTCACCTGCACGAGCAGCCGGGCGCGCGGCTCGGCCGCGACGACCTCCTCGGCGATGCGGCGCAGCCGCGCAACGTGCTCAGCGAGCAGCTCGTCCTCGAAGTCGCGCACAATCGCGCGGATCTCGGCCCGACCCGGGGTGGCGGTGACCGAGTAGACGTGGATGAAGCCCTCACGCTCGCGCGTCGCCTCGGGTGTGAGCTCGGGCGGCAGCGCGGCGATGACCTGCGCGGCCAGCCGCGTCGCGTTGACGAGCTTGCCGTAGGCGAAGCCCGGGTGCACCTCGACGCCCTCGATCGCGAGGACGACCTCCGAGGCGGTGAACGTCTCGGCCTGCAGCTCGCCGAGCTCCGAGCCGTCGATCGTGTACGCGCCGATCGCGCCGAAGCGCCGGATGTCGAACAGCGACGCGCCCATGCCGATCTCCTCGTCGGGCGTGAAGCCGATACGCACGCGCGGGCGCGGCAGCTCGGGGTGCGCGGCGAGGTGGGCGACGGCGGCCATGATCTCGGCGACGCCGGCCTTATCATCGGCGCCGAGCAGCGTGTCGCCGCTCGAGGTGACGATGTCGTGCCCGACGTGCTCGAGCAGCTCGGGCATCCGTTCGGGATCGAGCACGGTGCCGCCGCGGGGCAGCTCGATGACGCCGCCGTCGTAGTTGCGGTGCACGATCGGCGCGACACCCGCGCCCGGGGCGTCGGGGCTCGTATCGACGTGCGAGATGAGCCCGATCGTCGGCACGTCGCCGTCGATCGTCGGTTCGAGCGTGGCGAACACATAGCCGTTCTCGTCGAGCACGGCGTCGGCGACCCCAAGCTCGTGCAGCTCGGAGACGAGCAGCAGGCTCAGCTCGAGCTGGCCGGGCGTGCTCGGGCTGCGCTCACGCTCGCGGTTAGACGTGGTGGCGATGCGGGCGTAGCGGTCCAGGCGCGCGACGACATCCTCGGCGAGCGACTCCGCCAGCGCGGAGGTGAAGCGCGAGCGCGTCTCGCCGGGAGGACTCGAAGCTGCCATCGCCGCCAGTCTATGACGCGGCCCGTCAGTCGGCGCCGGCGTGGACGTCGGCGAGCGCCGCGTCGATGGCCGCGACGTCGGCGGTCAGCCCGAGTCCGCGGTGCCGCCGCCCGGCCGACGAGCCCGCCCGCGCGCCGGGGTGCGACCCGGCGCTGGCCGCGGCTTGCGGGATCGGACGGTGCGCCGTGCCGGAGCATCGGGCACCGATCGCGACAGCGCGTCCTCGATCAGGTCGAGATCGATCGAGCTGATGCCGGGCAGGACGGTCAGAGCGTCGCGCCGAGCGATCACTTCTGGCGGAGGCGTGTCGGGTTCGGGGGTGGCCTTGCGTCTGGGCATGCTTCTAGTGATTATCGGCACGATCGTGCGCGGTGTCCATCTCGTCCGGCCGTGGCAGACCGATGATCGATGACATGGCGACCGCACCCTAGGCGGCGCGTGCGTTGCTCGAGGTCTCTTCGGCGTCCGCGCTGCGCCCGGGCGAGCGAGCGACACGGGCCTTCAGCGCGTTCCTGGCCGTGAGGTCGAGCCGTTCCGGGACGTCCCGGTCGATGATGGCGAGGGCCTCGTCGGCCGTGAGCGACGCGCGGTAGGGTCGGTCGGCCGTGAGGGCCTCGTACACGTCGGCGACGGCCAGCACTCGCATCGGCAGGTCCAGGGCGTCGGCGCCGAGCGCGCGCGGGTAGCCGCTGCCATCGAGCCTCTCGTGGTGGTTGGCCGCGAGATCCGCCAACTCCCTGAAACAGGGCGCGCGCTGCAGGATGTGCAGCGAGTGCACCGGGTGGGACTGCACTTCACGGAACTCCTCATCGGTCAGCTTGCCCGGCTTGTCGAGGATCCGATTCGAGATCGCCAGCTTGCCGATGTCGTGCAGCAGCGCGGCGCGTCGCAGTATCCGCCGCTCGTCGGCGTCAAAGCCGAGCACCTCGGCCACCCCGTCGGCGATTTCGGCCACGCGCTGAGAGTGACGGGCCGTGAACGGCGACTTGGCGTCGATCACCCGCGCGAAGGCTTGGGCGATGCGATCGAGACGGTCGTCGTCGCAGACGAGCGCGAGGTCAGGCGGCTCCCACTTGGAGACGTCCGGCGCCTCGAGCGCGGCCCAGAAGTCCCGATCACCGCAGAAGCGCAGGAAGGCATCAACGAGGGCGGGGTCGAACCAGCGGCCGCGCCGTCGCTTGGCCACTGAGCGTGCCGCCTTGACGCCTCCGTCGGCGTGGAACGCCTCGACCGTCTGCGCGAGACACAGGATGCGGGCGGCGAGCGGGATCTCGTCGCCGCGCAGGCCGTCGGGCACGCCTTGCCCATCCCAGCGCTCGGCGAGGCCGTGGATCGCGGCGGCGGTCTCCTCCGAGAGGAACAACATGCGGGCGATCTCGGCACCACGATCGCAGCGTGCCTCCATGAACCCTCGCGTGACCGGGCCTTCGCCGCGCAGACGCCACAGCGCCGCGACGCGGCGCCGCGGCCCCGCGCCGGACGCCACCGTCCGCAGCGCCCACAGGAACGACGCACGGCGGTCCGTCCAGTCGACGAGTGTCATCGACGCCTTGGCTGCGCGGTCGTCGGTCGCTAGCAGCGTGGCCATGGCGTTCGCGTTGGCCGAGCAACCGGCATCCTTGAGCAGGAGCGCGTAGAACAGATCCGAGCGTTCGGCTGCGCCGAGATCGAGCTCCTCGGCCAAGCGCATCCCGATCAGGCAGGTGCGGATCGCATGGCCCGGCCGCTGCCCCCCGACGACGTCGAGCGCATAGGAAAGCGCACCGATGACGCCGGATAGCTCGATCTGCTCCATGAGTCGAGGGATCGGCGGCGGCGCTGCGACCCTTGAGACGGCCGGAGCTCGCTCGACAAGGGTGAGCCGCCCCCCGGTGGTTGCCGCGACGCGAAGCTAGGGCAACCCTGCGAGCTCCTCGAGCAGCGACGAACCGTGCTTGGCGCAGAACGCCGGCCCGATCCCGCGGATGGCCAGCAGCGCCGGCTCGTCTCCGGGGCGCCGGCGCAGGACCTCCTCGAGCGCCGCGTTGGTGGCGACCGTGTAGGCGGGCTTGCCCTCGGCGCGACGGAAGCGCCAGGCCTTCAGCCGCTCGAACTCGTCGGCGTCCACCGGCGGGCCGGCCGGGACGAGGCTCTCCTGCGTGCCGGCCGTCGCGCCACCGCGACGCTCGCGCACGCGCCCGTCGCTGACCTCCACGGCGGCGAGCGCCAGGGACGGGTCGGGGTCGCAGACATCGCAGCAGCGCCCGGTCGGAGCGCCCGGCGTGTCGTCGCCGAAGTGGTCCAGGAGCTGGCGGCGCCGGCAGACGTCGCTCGTCATGAAGCGCTCGATCGCCCGATAGGCCTCCCAGCCGCGGTCGCGCGCGACCTTGATCGCGGCGTGGGCGGCACCGGCGTCGAGGCGCCCACTGAGCGTGATCCGCATGCGCCCCGCGCCGGCCGGCTCGAGCGCGCACGCGCCCGCACGCTCGGCGATCGACAGCAGCACCCGTTCCTCGTCGCCCGGCGGCTCGGTTTCCAGCACCCCGCCGGTGGCCGCGCGGGCGAGGCGGTCGACGTAGCGCTGCACGTCGGCGACGCTCGTCGAGCGCTCGGTGTTGAAGCGGATGAGGCGACCGAGGTCATAGCGGGCGGCGAGCAGCAGGGCGTCGGCAGGACGGCCGTCGCGGCCGGCGCGGCCGGCCTCCTGGTAGTAGGCCTCGAGGCTGGTCGGGATCGCCCAGTGGGCGACAGTGCGAACGTCGGCCTTGTCGACGCCCATGCCGAAGGCGTTGGTGGCCACGACGACCTCGGCTCGTCCCTCCATGAAGTCGGTCTGGGCGCGGCGCCGCGCCTCGGCGGGCAGCCCCGCGTGGTAGACGACCGCCTTCAGCCCACGCGCGCTCAGAAACTCGCCGACCGCCTCGGTGTCACGGCGGGTGCCGCAGTAGACGATGGCCGGCAGGCCGCCGTCGCGGCGCAGGCGATGCAGCAGCGCGCCGCGCTTGCGCGCCATCGCGCCCTTCCCCTCGACGGCGAACACGTCGAAGGCGAGGTTCGGGCGGTCGAATCCCGAGCGCACCGACACGGGATCGCGCAGGCCGAGCCGCCCGGCGATCTCGCGCGCGACCCGCGGCGTGGCCGTCGCCGTGGCCGCCATCACCGGCGGGCGGCCGAGCTCGGCGATCGCGTGGTCGAGTCGCAGGTAGTCGGGACGGAAGTCGTGGCCCCACTCGGTCACGCAGTGCGCCTCGTCGACGACGAACAGCGCGACGCGACGCCGCGCGAGCGCTCCCCGGAACGCCGCCGAGGCGAAGCGCTCCGGCGCCGCGAGCACGAGCTGCGCCTCGCCCGAGCGGATATCGCGCAGCGCCCCGCGGTACTCCTCCTCCGACAGACCGGAGGCGAGCATCGCCGCGCGCACGCCGCCCTCGCGCATGCGCCGCAGCTGATCGGCCATGAGCGCGATCAGCGGGCTGATGACGACGACGAGGCCGCGGTCGGCGAGCGCCGGCAGCTGGTAGCAGAGCGACTTCCCCCCGCCGGTCGGCATGACGACGAGCGTGTCGCGGCCCTCGAGCGCCGCGGCCACCGCCTCGCGCTGCCCGGGCCGAAACGACTCGAGCCCGAGGCGCGCGAGCAGCGCCTCGGGCGTGGGCACCGGACCGGTCGGCTCGGGATCCACGACGGTGCCGGGGCGCGGACCCGGGCCGCCTTCCGGCCAGTCCGTGGCGTCCTCCGACCACGCCGGCCCGCCGTCCGGCGGCTCCTCGTCCACCCAGGTCTCGTCGTCCGCCGGCGCCACCGGGGGCGGCGCGGCGTCCAGCAGGCCGCGCAGCGCCGCGGCCGGCTCGGCCAGCGCCGTGCGCTGCTCAACGCTGAGGCCACCCCACCGCGCGCGCGCCTGCCCCAGCGAACCGCGTGCGCGGGCCTGGGCGAGGCCGTCGCCGGGCGCCGCGGCCAGCTCGGCGCTAGCTTGCGCGATCGTCTGCAGCAGCTCGTCCATGCCCAGCAACGTAGCCGTCGCTGCGGAGGGCACGCATCGTCCCTGCTCAGCGGCACCTCCTACGCGTCGACGTTTCGGTGTGGAACGACAGCGCGAGCGCGGGCGGCAACGCCCGCGGCGACCCATTCTCGTGACAGCTCCTGTCCAGTTGACGGCGCTTTCGTGTTCCTGTTAGGTTGCGCGACGGCCTCCGCGCCGGCAGGGTGCAAACGGGTGCGCGGCAAGCATTCCTACGGGAGGGGCAGCGATGCAAACGCTCACGATGGTCTTCGGTCGAAGCGGCGTTGCCGCCCTACGGGCAGCCAGGCGCTTGGCGGCGTGCGCGCTGGTGGCGTGTGGCCTAGCGGGCTCGCTCGGCCTATCGGTGGCGTCGCCCACCGCCGACGCGCAGGCCCTGTCGGCGACTCCGTCAACGACGCAGCCGTATCTCTCGTGTGCGCCGGCCACCAAGACTCACGCGACCTGCTACGCAGTGGTCGTTCCGCGCGGAGCGCATCTTCGGTCCCTGCAGCCCGCTGTGTCGGCCGCGGCGCAGGCGAGCTACGGGGTAAACGGGTCCGGCTACGCCCCGACCGACCTGCAGTCGGCCTACAACCTGACCTCCGCCTCGGGGAGCGGGGGGAGCGGTGAGACCGTGGCCCTCGTTGACGCCGGCGGCGACAGCAGCGCCGCGTCTGACCTGGCCGCCTACCGCGCGGCGTACAACCTGCCGGCGGCGGATTGCCAGAACTCGGATCCCTGCTTCACGCAGGTCAACGAGACCGGCGGGACGAGCCTTCCGGGGCCCGTGGGCGGGTGGCAGCTGGAGATCTCCCTGGACATCGACATGGTCTCGGCGATCTGCCCGCACTGCAACATCCTGCTCGTCGAGGCGAGCTCGGACTCGATTTCCGATCTCAGCGCGTCGGACAACGAGGCCGCGACGCGCGGAGCCACCGCAATCAGCAACAGCTGGGGTATCCCGGAGGTGCAGCCCGTCGACATGCCCTACGAGTCGGCGTTCGATCACCCTGGCATCCCGGTTGTGGTCGCGAGCGGAGACTACGGGTGGGATAACTACACCAAAGGCGCAAGTACACCCAGCTGGCCGGCGAGCTCGTCGGATGTGATCTCGGTGGGCGGCACGACGTTGACGGCCGCCAGCAACTCCCGGGGGTGGACGGAAACGACGTGGGCCGACTCCGGCAGTGGTTGCAGCCTCTACCAGCTCAAGCCGGCCTGGCAGACGGATACCGGCTGCGTGATGCCCGGCACGAACGCGGCAACCCGCACCGACAACGACATCGCGGCGGTCGCGGATCCGAACACCCCCGTTTCGGTCAACAACGGCGGCGCCTGGGTCAGCGTCGGTGGCACGAGCGCCGCCTCTCCGATCATTGCGTCGATCGAGGCGCTCTCGAGCAGCGCGGCGCGCTGGCTCGGTGCCGACGCCTTCTACGCGAACGTGTCCGTGTCCGGCTCGCCGCAACTGAACGACGTGACCTCGGGCAGCAACGGCGCGTCGTCGGGATCGGGGAACTGCGGCGGCAGCTACATCTGCACCGCCGGCGCCGGCTACGACGGACCAACCGGACTGGGCACGCCGAACGGCCCGTTCCCGGCGACCAGTGGCCCGCTCGTCACCGGCGTCAGCCCGGACACGGGTCCCCAGGCCGGCGGAACGACGGTGACGCTCACCGGGCTCGGCTTCACCGGCGCCACGAGCGTGACCTTCGGCGGCCACGCCGGGACCAATCTGGTGGTCACGCCCACGTCCATCACCGTTACGAGCCCATCCGGTGGTGCGGGAACGGTGGACATACAGGTCGCGAGCCCGGCCGGCACGAGCCTGAAGTGGAACGCCGATCAGTTCACCTACCTCGGCGCGCCAACGGTGACCGCGCTCGCCCCGAACAGCGGCCCCGACTCCGGGGGCACGAACGTGAGGGTGACGGGCACGGATCTCCTCGGTACGACCAACGTGACGTTCGGCGGCGCGTCCGGATCGAACATCGTCGTTGACTCGCCGACGGTGTTGACCGTGACGGCGCCGCCGGCGACGACGTTGGCGTCCGTCGACGTTCAGGTCACCACGCCGCAGGGCACCAGCGCGACCAGCCCAGCCGACCAATTCGCCTATGTGGCGGACGTGAACAGCGTCACGCCCGACGTCGGCGCGGTCGCGGGCGGAACGTCGGTGACGATCGCCGGGAACGGCTTCACCAACGCCTCCGCGGTCGACTTCGGAAGTAACGTCGAGCAGCCCTGCTCGAAGTCCAGCCAACCCTGCTTCACGGTCAACTCGGACACCTCGGTCACCGCGACGAGCCCTCCGGGCTCTGACAGCACCGGATATGTCGACGTGCGCGTGGTGGCGGCCACTGGAGCATCGGCTCTCTCGCCGGGGGACCAGTTCGTCTACGGCCCGACGATCACGAAGATCTCGCCGACCTCCGGCGGGAACGGCGGCGGCACGACGGTGACGGTCACCGGCACCGGATTCAAGAGCGATGGCGAGATCGCCTTGGTGGCCAGGCTCGACACCGGCACCGTGATGTCGTTCACGGTTCAGTCAGACACGACCCTGACGTTCGTCACCCCCTCGCGCGGCAATCGCTCCACGCTCACTCCCTACCTGATCATGAACGGCGTCGCCAACCAAGCCGTGCAGGCGACCGTCACCGGGCCGCAGTTCACGTTCATCCCACCGGCCGTCACCAGCGTCACGCCGGCGTACGGCGCGGTGGCCGGCGGGACCTCGGTCACGATCGGCGGGAGCGGCTTCAGCGGCGCGTCGGCAGTCGACTTCGGCAGCACCACCGAGCAGAGCTGCTCGATGTCGAGCCAGCCGTGCTTCACGGTCAACTCCGACACCTCGATCACGGCCACCAGCCCGCCCGGGACCGACTCGACGGGCTATGTGAACGTCCAGATCGTCGACGGCGGCGTGACGTCGCCGGTCACGACGGCCGACCAGTTCGTGTACGCCCCGACGATCACGAGCTTCACACCGACGAGTGGCCCGCGCGCCGGGGGAACGACGGTCACCTTCACCGGCACCGGCTTCACCAGCGATGGCGGCGTCACGATCGTCCAGTTTGGCGGTTCGTGCCGCGCGACGCAGGTGCAGGTGGTGTCAGACATCAAGCTGACGGCCGTGACTCCGAAGTGCTCCGTCGGAACCGCTGCGGTTGTCGCCTTGACCAAGGGGGCGACCGGTCAGGTCGTGTCGGCCGGGGCGATCGCGCCGGGGCTGTTCAAGTTCACGTAGGCGGACGCCGCGCTGGCCAGGCCTCGGGCGAGGGTCGCCCGCCCTGGCTCGCGCGAACGCCTGGCCCGCGCAGCTCCTACGTCGCCCCGTCCTTCACCGTCTGGTCGTGGCGCTTGGCCACGCGCTTGGCCTTACGCGCGGCCTTCTGCTCGGCGGTCTTGGTGCGTGCCTCGCTGTAGGACTGCGACACGAGCGTCCGCCCGCCCGACCAGCCGAAGGCTCGCACGAGCAGCGCGATGGCCAGCAGGATGCTCCAGACGGTGACCACGAGCTGCTGGGCCACCGAGTAGGCGGTCGCATTGGAGGCGCTCGTGATGCCCTTCAGCGAGGCGACGTTGAACGCCTGCGTGACGCCGGCGCCGCCCGGCGTCACCGCCGTCGTGTTGGCGATCGAGTTGCCGGCCACCACGCGCGCGAGCGTGTGGAAGCTGACCGGGATGTTGTACGCGGCCAGGAACACGGCGATCACGCCGAGGTAGGCCGCGTAGCTGATCAGCTCGGGAACGAGCACGCGTCCGAGGTAGGCGCGCGGATGCACGAGGATCTGCGCACCGACCTGCGCCTGCTCCCACCACTCGCGCAGCCGCTCCTTGAGGATCCGCCCGACGAGGAACAGGAGCGCCGCCAGGCCGGCGACGAGGATCAGCGTGGCCCACGGATGGTCCGAGACGAAGCCGAACTGGAGGTCGAAGGATCCGCCGACGCTCAGGAATAGGTACACGTAGACGGCCGCCCCGATGACCGTGTAATAGATCTTCTGGACGGCCATGCCGGCCAGCACGCCGGCGAAGGTCGCGCCGGCGATGATCGTGGTGAACATCAGCAGCATGGCCAGCGTGCCGAGGTTCGCCGGCACGACCCAGTTGAGGGCGACCGCCGCCGCGTAGCAGGCGAAGACCTGCACCCAGGGGATGACCGCATGGGGATAGCCGAAGCGCAGGATCCACCACCACGCGTACGCGGTCGTGCCGGTCTGCAGCGTGATCAGCACGATCGCGGCGATCAGGGTGCCGATCGGAATCGCCTTGACCGTGTCCCAGATGTGCTTGACCCAGCCGGTGAGGTCCCAGCCGAAGAGGGTCGCGGCGGCGCCGATCACCACGATGACGAGCGCGCCGATGACGAGGCGCCGAACGTGGACGTGCCGCTTCGGCGGCGTGACAACGAGCTGCTGCGTGGCCATCCCGGCGGATGTTACGGGCGGCCGGCGGCCGGCAGGAACGCGTTCGTGGCAAAGCGCGATGGGCTGATGGCCCGCGAGATGAGCCCGTGCGCGACCATCCACGCCGACAGTGCGCTCAGATGCGACGCGGACAGCGTGCCGACGCTCCCGCTCCCGCTCGCGTCGAACAGCGGCAGGTAGGCGCGCAGCGAGGCCGTCGTGAACGCCCGCGAGAGGGTGGGGTTGAGGGCGAGCAGCTCATCGACGCTGCGTGCCGGGTCGGCGATCGTGTCCTGATAGCCGCGCACGGTCGCGGCCAGGAACGCTCGCGCGAGCGCCGGGTCGCTGCCCAGCAGCCGCCGCGTCGTGAACGCCTCTAGCCCGGGGTACGCTGGGCCGCCGTAGCTATCGAGCGCGAACACCGTGATCGGATGCCCGGCCACCTGCAGCTGCACGCCGTCGGCCGGCCAGTAGCCGGTGAAGGCGGCCAACCGTCCCGAGGCGAGCGCGGTCGCGCCGTTGAAGCCGACGTTGACGACGTGCACGCTCGCTGGCCGGCCGCCGGCCGCGCTCACTTCGGTGTCGAGCACGGCCGCATCGGACGGCACGCCGGTGATCCCCACGGTTCGGCCCTGCAGCGCCCCCGGGGAGCTCAGGTGCTCGGAGGCGAGCGCGATCAGCCCACCGAGCGGCCGCTGCGTGATGGCCATGATCGACTGGGCGTCGCCGCCGGCGGCGATGAGCTGAGCGACGTCGAGCCCGTCGGCGAGGCCGAACTGCGCACGGCCAGCGTCGATGAGCCGCAGGGTGTCGCTCGTGCTCGTCGGCTGCACGATGCGCAGCGCGATGTTCAGCCGGTCGTAGTAGCCGGCGGCGAGCGCGCGGTAGATGCCGGCGTGGACCGCGTTGGGGACGAAGTCGAGCACGAGCGTCACCGTCGTGCGGTGCGCGAGCGGCGGCGCGCCGAGCGGGGTGCTCGCCGCCGCGGCCGCAGTGCTCGCGGCGGTCGGGGGAGCCGGCGAGGTGCTGCCGCAGCCGCTGAGGCCGACGGCGGCCAGGACGACGGCGGCGAGCCGCGACGCCCTCGCCCGTCGCTCACGCAGGGCGACACGCCCGCCTGCGCGCTTCGGGGTGTGCGGACGCCGTCGCCCTTGCGCGCGACTCGGACCAGGGCAGGCCGGCGTCACTTGGTGTCGTCGGTCTTGGCGTTGAGCGCGGCGTTCAGCTGGGCCGCGGTCTGCGGGCCGTGGAGGGTGGCCTTGATGTGCCCAGAGGAGTCGATCGCGACGGTCAGCGGAAGCGCCAACGCCGTCTTTGCCCCGTATCGGCTCGAGACCGCGCCGTCGCCGTCGCGCAGGTTCACGAACGTCCAGCCGTGGCTGCGTAGGAAGCGAAGCGCTTGCGCGCGGGTGCCGCCGTCGGCGACGCCGACGATCCGGTAGGGCGGGGCGCTGCGCGCGAACGCCTCGATCGCGGCGGCGCTGTGCGCGCAGGCGGCGCACGACGGCGACCAGAACGTGATCAGCGCGGGATGGCCGTGCAGCGTCTTCAGCGTGACCGTCGCGGCGCTCAGCGACTCGCTCGGCAGGACCGGTGCCGAGGCGGCGTGGTCGGGGAAGACGCGGTCGGCGACCCGGGCGACGGCGTGACCGACGCCGCGCGCGGCGTGACCGACGGCGTGGCGGATCCCGGGCGAGAGCGCGTAGGCGAGCAGCGCGGCGGCGATGCCGACGACGGCCGCGGCCACGGCGAGGCGCGCGCGCCTGACCTCGACGTCGTGCGAGACCGGACGGGGGGCGAAGGGGGCGATCGGCATGCCTGCTCGCTCTCAAACGTAGCTGGCGCGGACGCGGAACGCGGGCTCGGCGATCAAATGATCACCACCCGGCCGCCCGGCGCCCCTACCCCCGGGCGGCCGACGCCGCCGACAGCCAGCGCTGCGCGAGCTCCCCGGCCGCGTGCAGCGGCGTGACGCCGGCCTCGTCGGCGTGCTCGAGCACGCGCCCGAGCACCGCCTCGATCTCGGCGCAGCGACGCAGCGCCTGGGCGGGGTCGTACCCGGTCAGCTCGAGCGCGACGTTGATGAGCCCGCCGGCGTTCACGATGAAGTCGGGGGCGTAGAGGATCTCGCGCGCGGCGAGCTGGTCGGCCACGCCGTCGTGCGCGAGCTGGTTGTTCGCCGCCCCGCAGACGACGCGGCAGCGCAGCGCCTCGACGTGCTCGTCGTCGAGCATCCCGCCGAGCGCACACGGGGCGAGGATGTCGACCTCGGCGGCCAGCGCCTCGGCCGGCTCGAGCCAGTGCGCGCCGAGATCGCGAGCCACGACCTCGCGGCGGGGATCGATGTCCGATAGGAACAGCGTCGCGCCCGCGTGGGCCAGGCGCCGCGCCAGATGCGTACCGACGCTGCCGAGACCGACGATCGCCACCGAGCGCCCGGCGACGTCGGCGGCGCCGAAGGCGTGCGCGGCGCAGGCCCGCATCGCCGCCTCGACGCCCGTCGCGGTGAACTCCCCGGGGTCGCCCGAGCCGCCAGCCTCGGTCGGGCGCCCGACGACGTGCGGGCAGAAACGGGCGAGGACCGCCATGTCGCGACTCGTCGTGCCGACGTCCTCGGCGGTGATGTAGCGCCCCTGGAGGCTGTTGACCGTGTCGGCGAAATCGCGCAGCATCTCGTGGCGCAGCGCCCTGCTCGGCTCCAAACCGGCTGGCACCGCGATGACGCCCTTGCCTCCGCCGAGCGAAAGACCGGCCACGGACGCCTTCAGCGTCATCGCCCGCGACAGGCGCAGCGCATCCCCGACGGCGTCGGCCAGTGACGGGTAGTGCCAGACGCGACAGCCGCCGAGCGCCGGCCCGAGCGCCGTCGAGTGGATCGCGACGATCGTGTGGATCCCGGTTCGGTCCCCGCGGCGGATCAGCAGCTGCTCGTGCTCGCCGGCCTCCAGACCGCCGAGCCAGGCGCCCGAGCTCCCGGGACCGGCGACGTGCGTGCTCATCTCTGCAGCCCGTCGCGCACGGTGGCCAGGAACTGCGCCGCGAGCGCCCCGTCGAGTGCGCGGTGGTCCCACGACAGGCAGAGGTTCGTCATCGGCCGGATCGCGATGCCGTCGCCCCGCTCGTCGGTGGCGACGATGACGCGCTTGACGATCGCCTCGAGGTCGAGGATCGCCACCTGCGGCTGGTTGATGATCGGCGTCGAGGCGAGCGTGCCGAAGCTGCCGGGGTTGGTGATCGTGAATGTGCCGCCGGTCACCTCGTCCGGTGTCAGCTCTCCGGCGCGAGACCGGCGGGCCAGCTCGCGGATGCGCGCGGCCAGACCCTGCACCGAGAGATCCTGGGCCCGCGAGATGACCGGCACGATCAACCCGTCGTCGCCCAGCGACACCGCGATGCCGAGATTGACGTCACGATGGCGCTCCAGGACGCCGTCCTGCAGCGTCGCGTTAAGGCGCGGATGGGCCGCGAGGGCATCGATCGTTGCCCGAGCGACGAACGCGAGGCTGGTGACGCCGAGCCGTGCGCGGGCCGCCTCCACGGCCGACATGTCGACCTCCATGATCGAGGTGCAATGCGCCGCGGTGTGCAGCGAGCGCACCATGTGCTCGGCGATCGAGCGGCGCATGCGCGACAGCGGCTCGCTCACCACCTCGCCCGCGTCGGCGTTCTCGCGGTAGGGGCTCTCGGTGTGCAGCGGCGGCGCGTCCGCGGCGGCGGCGTCGCGCCCGGCGAGGTAGGCGAGCACGTCCTGCTTGCGCACGCGCCCGCCGCGACCGGTGCCGCTCACGCGCGACAGGTCGATGCCCTCGCGATCGGCGATCCGGCGCACGACCGGCGAGGTCCGCCCGCCCGCGGCGAGCGACGGCGCCGGTGAGCCGGGCTCCGCGACCGGGTCGGCCGCCGGCGCCTCGGGCGGCGCCGTCGGGACCGGCGAGGGCAGCCGCGCGGCAACCGGCCCGCGCTCATCAGGGTGCGCCTGGCCCGCCACCGCGTCGGTGGCGATGCGCGCGAGCACACTGCCGACGGGGACGGTCTCCTCCTCGCGCACGAGCAGCTCGCTGACCCGCCCGCTCGCCGGCGCCGGCACGTCGGTATCGATCTTGTCGGTCGAGATCTCGCAGATCGTCTCGTCGGCGAGCACCCAGTCGCCGGGGCGCTTGTGCCAGGCCACGACGGTGCCCTCGGCCACCGACACCCCCATCTGGGGCATCACCACATCCACGACGGTGGCGCCGTCGGCGCTCGAGGGCGCCGTCGGATCAGTAGGCGAGAAGCTCACGGCACGCCTGCGCGATGTCGGACACCTGGGGCAGCACCGCCCGCTCGAGCGGCGGCGAGAAGGGGATCGGCACGTCGGGCGAGCCGACGCGCACGACCGGCCCGTCGAGGTGCTCAAAGCCGTGCTGCGCGATCAGCGCCGCCACCTGTGCACCGGCGGCGCACGTCGAGTTGGCCTCGTCGACCATCACCACCTTCGAGCAGCGCGCGACCGAATCGAGGATCGCCGCCTCGTCGAGCGGCACGAGCGAGCGCAGGTCGAGCACCTCGATGCGCGCCCCGTCGAGGTCCTCGGTCGCCTCGAGCGCGGACCACACCATCGCCCCGTACGCGATGACGACGAGGTCGGCGCCGGGGCGCGCCACTCGCGCGCGCATCGGCGTCTCGTACGCGCCCGGCGGCACCTCGCCGCGGATGCGTCGATAGAGGTGCTTGTGCTCGAAGAAGCACACCGGGTTGGGGTCGCGGATCGCCGCGATCAAGAGCCCCTTGGCGTCCTCGGCGGTCGACGGCGCCAGCACCTTCAGCCCCGGGGCGTGCATGAACCACGCCTCGGGATTCTGGGAGTGAAACGGTCCGCCGGAGAACCCCCCGCCCGAGGGCAGGCGCACGGTGAGCGGCACCGCGAGGCCCTGTCGGTAGTGCATCTTGCCGGCGACGTTGACGAGCTGGTCGAAGCCGCAGGAGATGAAGTCGGCGAACTGCATCTCGCACACCGGGCGCAGGCCGACGACGGCCGCACCGATCGCCGTGCCGATGATCGCCGATTCGGCGAGCGGCGTGTCGATGACGCGCTGCTCGCCGAACTCGTCGAGCATGCCGTCGGTGACCTTGAAAGCGCCGCCGAACTGGCCGACGTCCTCGCCCATGACCAACACCCGCTGGTCGGCGCGCATCTCGGCGCGCAGGCCGTCGGAGATCGCCTGCAGGTACGTGAGCTCAGGCATCGCGGCTCCCCTTTGCAAAGCCGCTCCACGGCGCCTGGCCATCCCCGAGTGCCTCGGCCTCGCCGTCGCAGAACACGCCGTCGCACGCGGTGGCCGGATCGGGCATCTCCATCGCCAGGGCGCGCGTCGCCGCCGCGTCGATCTCGGCCAGCACCTCGGCGCGCAGCGCGGCCACGTCCACCCCGAGCGCACCGACGCGGCGTTCCTGCAGCGCGATCGGATCGCGCTCGCGCCAGTGGGCGAGCAGCGCCTCGGGCACGTAGCGCATGTCGTCGTGGGCGGCGTGGCCGTGCATGCGCATCGTCACCGCCTCGATCAGCGTCGGGCCCTCCCCGGCCAGCGCGCGTTCGCGCGCGGCCCGCGTCGCCTCGAAGACCGCCTCGACATCGTTGCCATCGACGACGACGCCGGGGAAGCCGTACGCGCTCGCATGCTCGACGGGGTCGACCGCGAACTGGCGCGCGGTCGGGGTCGAGTAGGCGTACTGGTTGTTCTCGAGCACGAAGATGACCGGCAGGCGCTGCACGCCGGCCCAGTTGAGCGCCTCGTGGAAGTCGCCGCGCGAGGTCGCGCCGTCGCCGACCCAGGTCAGCGCACAGCGTCGCTCGCCGCGCAGCCGGAAGGCCATCGCCATGCCGGTGGCGACGAGCATCATGTCGGGCAGCATCGAGACCATTCCGACGCAGCCGAGGCGCCGCTCGCCGAAGTGCACGTTGCCGTCGCGCCCACCGGTGACGCCGTCCGCGCGGCCCATGTACTGGCCGAGGATCCGCTCGATGGCGACGCCGCGGACGAGGTGCGCGGCGAGGTCGCGGTGCAGGACGCACAGGCGGTCGGCCGGGCCGAGCGCATACGCGGCGCCGCTCGAGACGGCCTCCTGCCCGTGTCCGTCGTAGAAGGACCCGGGCACCTTGCCCTGGCGGTAGAGCGCCATCGCGCGCTCCTCGATGCCGCGCATCAGCAGCATGAAGCGCAACAGCCGGGCTCGATCGTGCGGATCGAGGTGAGGCGGGGCGGGCGGGATCTCCGCGCGCTCCAGTTCGCCTGCCACGTGCGTCGCCATAGGCGGTCAGCCCTTTCTCGGTGGGCGGGATCGCCGCCCGTTCCGACTCCGGTGCCGGGCGGGATCGCCGCCGGCACACTCGATGACAACTTGCTATTCGATTGTGAGGACCGTCACGAGCCCTATCGTCAGCTTACCCCGCGGACTGGTCGACTCGGTCCGGTTCTGGCCGAGGCTCGTAGCGCGGGTCCCGACGATCCTCAGGAGTGCCTGCTCGCCGCCGCTAAGCGGTCGGCCAGCGGGCGCCGCGGGCGTCCGGTCTTCGCGTCGAAGGTCGCGAGCAGGCGCGCGCGCACCTCGGCGATCTGCTCGTCGCTCAGCACACGCGGATGCTCCTCCAGGAAGCCCGGAAGCATGTCGGCCTCGAGCACGCGGATGCCCTTCCGGCGGCGTCCGGGGCGATCCACGTGCGCGCGGCTGTAGACGAGCAGCGGCTCGGCCGACTCGCCGATGAGCGCCTCGACGCGCTCGCGCTGCAGCTGGACCTGGCGGATGAGCCGGCCGTGCAGCCGCTGCACGCTGATCGGACCCGGGTTGCTCTTCGTCTCGATCGTGAACAGGCCGGCCGGCCCGAGCACGATGTGGTCGACGTTGCTCTGCTGCAGCTCGGCGTCGTGGATGACGAGCCAGCCGTCGGTTCGCAGCTCGTCGAGGATCGAGCCAACGTACTCCTCGCCCTTGGCACCGCGGTCGTAGCGCTCGACGACCGGCAGCACGTAGCGCGTGACCGCGAAGCACACGCACAGCAGCGCAACCTCGGCGATCTCGAAGACGACGTGGTCGAAGCCGAACACGCGACCGACGAGCACCGTGAAGACGGCGAACAGCCCCAGCGTCAGCAGAGCGCGCATGCGCATCCGCCGCACGAGGGCCCGCGTGTATTGACCCGGCGCGCGGCCGGTCGAGGGAGGGTGGCGGCGCAGCTGCGGAAAGTGCGCATTCACACCCATAGCATCGGCGCGAGCGCCGATCGCTTGACCCGGATCGGCTTCGCTCGACGCGCGGCCGGGCCCGCCAGCGTAAACGAATGACCGAGTTTGCAAACGCCGTTCACCGCAGCCCTACTCATCGCTGCGGAACGAGCGTTCAGAGCGGTCGACGGGTTCTCAAGAGCCCGATTGGCGCCGCCGAATCCCATGGCAGAGCACGTCCCCTCCGAGCCCAGATCGAGTCCCAGATCGCACACATGAACCCTCCCGTTGACACCTCCCTTCTCCTCCGCATCCACGCCGAGCACCGCTGGCTGCAGGAGGAGCTCATGACCGTCCTCGACCAGCTCGACGACGCCGCCTCGATGCGCGCCGGCGAGCTGAAGGTTGCCCTCGCCTACCTCGAGGTCACGTGGGGCGAGGAGCTGCGCCGCGCCCAGCAGACCGATGCCGCCTTCCACCGGCTCGAGTGCCAGGGCCCGGCCGAGCTCGATACGACCCCGCTCGGCCGCCAGGCGCGCAGCTACTACAGCTGGCTGCGCAACTTCCGCACCACGCTCGCCGAGCGCGTCGAGCCATACGTCGGCGGCGAGGCGCTCGGGAACCCGTCCTGACGGCGCCGCTCACGCGGCGCGCGGGCCCGCCGAGGTCTTGAAGCGCCGCGCATGCTCGGCGGCGATGTTGGCGGTCGCCTGGGCCACCTCGTCGAGCCCCGGACGGTCGAGCTCGGGGGCGCGCGAGCGCAGCCACCCGGCGAGCTCGCGCCCGTGCACGAAGGTCACCTGATTGGTCTCGGCGACCCGCTGGGGAAACTCCGACCACAGCACGACGACGGCATGCACGGTGGGACCGCGTCCGGTGCGCGAGCGGATCTCGCGCGCGAGCGCCTGCGCCGGGTCGAGCGCCTTGCGGGCGACGTCGGTGGCCGGGCGCTCGTGTTGGCTGTCGGCGCCCTGGCGAAACCAGGGGACGCCGTCCTTGACGCGCACTGAGCCGGGCGGCTTGCGGGCGATGACGAGGTAGACGCCGGCGGGTCCGACGAGCACGTGCCCGCTATGGCCGCTGCGATGGCTGTAGGGGCTGACGACGGTCCACCGCTGCTCGGGGAGCCCGAGCAGCACGCGGTGGGTGCGCTCGAAGGCGTCGCGATCGCGCTCCTCGCGATCGGTATCGCGCGGGGGTCTGCCGCGAAAGAGGATCCGCCGCCGTGTCACCGCTCTCGCTCCGGTGCGACGTGGGCTGGGTTGCTGCTCACCGACATTCCTCCAGGGTGGCCGTTCCATGACATCTATCGGCAGCCGTGCGCCGACCGCCAACCCCTCAACACGACACTGTAGCTAGAGGACGGACGACCATACCAATCCGTGCCCACGCGGCGCCCGCGTGAGGCGCCGGTCATGATGGGCGGCCGTGTCCGGCGCTCCGACGTTCGACCTGCAGGCGCATTCGCGCCATTCCGACGGCGAGCTCGACGCCCGCCGAGGTGGTGCGGCTGGCCGCCGAGGCCGGCGTGCGGCTGCTCGCGCTCTCCGACCACGACACGACCGCCGGCGTCGATGAGGCGCTACGGGCCGGCGAGGCCCACGGCGTGCGCGTCGTGACCGCGGTCGAGCTGTCCTCGGTCGATCCCTGCGGCGAGGACCTGCACATCCTCGGCTACGGCATCGACCACCACGACGCCGCCCTGTCCGAGCGCCTGGCCACCTTCCGGGCCGATCGCGGTCGGCGGGCCGAGCGGATGGCGCACGCCCTGCGCGAGCTCGGCTTCGAGCTCGACGAGCGCGCGATCGATGAGCGGCGCGCCGCGGGCGCGCCGATCGGCCGTCCGCATCTCGCCCAGGCGGTCGTCGGGTGCCCGGTGAACGCCGAACGCCTGGCCGCCGAGGGCCTGGAGGACCCGAGCGCCTTCCTCGTCGCCTACCTGATCGAGGGCCGCCCGGCGTTTCGCGGGCGCGAGGTCCCGACGGTCGCGCAGGCCATCGCCACCGTGCACGACGCCGGCGGCGTCGCGATCTGGGCGCACCCGTTCTGGGACGTCGAGGACCCGGCCGAGGTGCTGGCGACGATCGCGCGCTTCAGCGCCGAGGGCCTCGACGGGGTCGAGGCCTTCTACGTCACGCACACCGAGGAGCAGACGCTGCTGCTCGCCGACCGCTGCGAGGAGCTCGGGCTGCTCAGCACGGGGTCCTCGGACTTCCACGGACCGCACCACCGCCTCTTCTCGCGCTTCCTCGCGCACGAGCTGTACGGACGCACCCCGCGGCTCGGGCCGATCGGCGCAGGGTAGCGGCGGGGTCCGCGCGCTCGGCGGCCGATCACGTGCGGCCCGGACAAAATCAGCGCACGGCCCCGGCCGGCGCGAGGCGTTCCATCAGGCGGTAGGCGAGCGCCTCGAGCGCGAGCTCCTCGCTGACATTGAGCGCGAGCCGCTGGCGGCTGTCCTCCACGAGCGCGACGCCCGCTCGCAGGTCCGAACCGCCGCGGCCCTCGGCATCGGCGCGCAGCTCGTCCGCGCGGTCGACCGCATAGACGAGCTCGTCCATGCCGTCGGCCAGGCACGCGACGTCGCGCAGCCACAGCCCCGCCAGGCGCAGCCCGAGGTCGAGCTCGCTCGTGCGCGCCCGCCGCTCGGCGCGGCGGATGCGCTCGACGGCCTCGCGCTCGTGGCGCCGGCGCTCCCTGGCCGGGATCGCCGTCAGCTCGTCCTCGACGGCTGCCTTGACGACCTCCCCGGCGCGCTCGCCGGCGCTCCGGGCAGCCTCCAGCAACTCCGCCCACGGCCGGTCGGCGATGTCGGCGTCGAGCGCGCGCCGCACGTAGCGCTCGGCCGCGGCGCGCAGCGCGCTCCCGGGCGCCGCGGCGAGATCGGCGGCGAGGCGCGCATCGCCGAGGGCGAGCCGAGCGCAGGCCTCCGCGGTCTCCTGCGCGACGCCCGCGTCGCGCAGGCCGGCGGCGATCTCCGCGCTCGGCGGGGGATCGAAGCGCACGCGCTGGCAGCGCGAGGCGATCGTGGCCAGCAGGTCCTCGGGGCGATCGACGAGCAGCACGAGGTGCACGAACGCCGGGGGTTCCTCGAGTGTCTTGAGCATCCGGTTCGCGGCCTGGTCGTTCATCGTCTCGGCGCGCTCGATCACGAACACGCGCCTCGCGGACTCGAACGGGGTGCGCGTGGCCGCTGCGATCACCGGCTCGTCGACGTCGGCGACCAGCATCTCGGCGGCGCCGCTCGGCGTCACCCACGTCAGGTCGGGATGGGTGCGCCGCGCCACGCGCTCGGCGGCGCCGGCGGGATCGGCCGCGCCCTTGGCGAGCAGCGCGGCCGCGAACGCCTCGGCGACGCGGCGCTTGCCCGACCCGGGAGGGCCGTGGAACAGATACGCATGCGAGGGGCGCCCGCCCGGCCCGAGCGCGGCCGACAGCACGGCGCGGGCGTGCGGCTGCGCGTCGAGGCCCGGCAGCGGCACGGATGGATGCTCACTCGACACGGCCGTTCATGCTGGCACAGTCGTCCGCGTGGATGGGAGCGCGCGGTGCGCAGCCGATCGTCGGTACGGTCCCGCTGTGGCTCGGGGACGGCTGATCACGATCGAGGGCCTCGACGGCGCGGGCAAGACAACGCTCGCCGGCACGCTCGTCGACGCGATCTCGGCGCGCGGGGCGGCCGTCGAGCTGCTGCGCGAGCCGGGCGGAGTGGCGGTGTCCGAGCGCGTGCGCGACCTCGTGAAGGACCCGGAGCTGCGGATCGGCGCGCGGACCGAGGCGCTGTTGTACGCGGCGGCGCGCGCCCAGCTCGTCGAGGAGCGCATCGAGCCCCTGCTGGAGTCGGGCACGTGGGTGCTGCTCGACCGCTTCGTCGACTCCTCCCTGGCCTACCAGGGCGCGGGACGCGGGCTCGGCATCGAGGCGGTGCGGGCCATCAACGCGTTTGCCACCGGCGACCTCGTCGCCGACCGCACCCTGCTGCTGCGCATCGACCCGCAGACCGGCCGCGCGCGCCAACGCGACCGCGCCGAGGCGCCCGACCGGCTCGAGCGCGAGCACGAGGACTTCTTCGCCACCATCGCGACGGCGTACGACGTGCTCGCGGCGTCCGAGCCCCGGCGCGTGCGCGTGATCGACGCCCGCGACGGGATCGAGCCGGTGCGCGCGGCGGCGCTGGAGGCGATCGGCGACCTGCTCGCCGCCGTCGGATAGGACCTGCACATGCCCGATCGTCTGTCCTTCGACGTCGACCGCTTCGAGCAGGTGGCCGCAACCGCCTCGACAGTGCTCCTGCGCGTCACCGGTCGCTGGCGCGCCCGGCGGCCGACCCCGATCGAGCCCCCCGATCTCGTGCTGCGCGACGGACCCCGGGTGCATCGTCTGACCGCGCTCCCCGGCCCCGACCAGCGCGGGGCCGTGGCCACGCCCGACGGTGGTCCGTGGCGCGGGGCGTACTCGGCGTCGGCCGTGTGGATGTCCGGCGAGACGACGTTCACCCTCGCGCCCGCGGACGCGCCACCGCTCCCGCTCCCGCGGCCACAGGTCCGCGGGGCGGGCGGCGCCGTCGCGGCACCCGCACGTGAGCGGCAGGGCCCGGCCGCAGACGTTGCCGAAGCCGCGGTCGCCGGCGAGCGTGACCGGCGCGCCGCAGCGGAGCGAGAACGTGAGCTCGAGGCCGAGGCGCGCGTGCGGGCCGAGCGGGCGCTGCGCGCGGAGCGCGAGCAGGCGCGCGAGGAGCTGGCCGCCCGCACCCGGCTCGAGCTCGAGCTCGCGCAGGAGCGCGACCGCCGAGCCACGGCCGAGGAGCACCGCGACGCGCTCCAGGCCGAGCTGGCCGAGCGCGTCGGCGTCAGCGCTCGCGCCGAGCGAGAGGCCGACGAGGCGCGCGAGCGCGTCGACACGCTCGCGGCGGAGCTCGACGCGGTCACCGACAAGCGGCGTTACGCCGAGGCAAGGCTCGTCGACGCGCTCCGCGTCGCCGAGGCGAACGACGAGCTGACGCGCGAGCGTGACAGCGCCCGGCTGTCGGCCGAGGCCGCCGAGCGCCACGCCGCCGACGCCCGGACCCGAACGACGGCCATCGAGGGCGAGCTGGCCCGCGCGCGCGCGGACATCGACGAGCTGCGCGAAACGGTCGACGAGCAGGAGCGCACCCGCGAGCGCCTGGCCGCGGAGACGGCGCCCCTGCACAAGCTCAACGAGCTTCAGGCTCGGGCGCGGGAGCTCGAGCGCGAGCTCGAGCTCGCCCAGCACGCCCGTCAGTCCGCCGAGCGTTCGAGCCACACCGCCAATGCTCGCCTCGCCGAGGCTCGCGTGTCGCAGGGTTCCGTCCAGGAGCGCTCGCTCGAGCTCGAGGGGATCGTCGCGGAACTGCGCAACCGCCTGCACGCGGGCGAGGTCGAGCTCGACGAGCTCCGCGCCCGCACGGCCGAGCAGGCCGAGACCGCCGCCGAGATCACCGAACTGCACCGCCGGCTGGCTGACGAACAGGCGCGAGCCACGCAACTGGAGGGCGACGGCCAGCGAGCCGAAGCCGAGCTCGCCCGTCGCATTCAGCTGCACGAGGAGGATCGCGATGAGCTGCAGGCGAGCCTGGCCACGGCTCAGTCGGCGCGCGATGAGCTGGCCGAGCGCGCCCGCGAGGCTGAGCAGCGCGCCGAGGCCACCGCCGAGGAGCGCGCAGCGCTCGCGCTGCGCGTCGAGGAGCTGCGGGCGCGCGCTGATGCGGCGGGCGAACGCGCCGAGGGGATCCAGGGCGAGCTCGAGCACGCCCGCGAGCAGACGACCGAGCTGCAGGAGCGCGCGGCCCGCGCCGAGGCGCGGGCGCGCGAGGTCGAGACCGAGCTCGAGGAGAGCGAGGAGGGCCACCGGGCGCGCGACCAGGAGATCGAGCGGATGCGTGAGCTGACGCTCGTGCGCGAGGCCGAGATCGAGCGGCTGCAACGCGAGCGCAGCGAGACCCAAACGAGCTCCTCGGAGCTGCAGACGGCGCTGGCCGCGGCGCTCGATCACGCCCGCGCCGAGTCGGCGCGCGCGCAGGAGGGCGAGCAGCAGCTCGCTGAGCAGGCCGAGGCGCTGAAGGACGCGGACGCCCGCGTCGTCGAGGCCACGCGCGAGCTGACCGAGTCGCGCGCGCAGGCCGCACGCCTGGACAGCGAGCTCGCCGCGCTGCGCGCCGAGCAGGCCGAGGCCGTCAGCGCGCTGCAGGTCTCAGCGGGCGAGCGCGAGCAGGCGGCCGAGGACGAGCTGCGCTCGGTCCGAGCCGAGCTCGCCGAGCTCGCCGAGCGCCGTGCCGACCTCACCGCCGAGCTCGAGCGCACGCAAGCCGAGGCGCAGCGCGTCGCACCGCTGCAGGAAGAGCTCGAACACCTGCGCGAGGAGGTTGCCGACCAGCGCCGCCGCGAGGACGAGCAGGCCGCCGCGCTGCGCTCGGTGCGCGAGGACGCCCGCCGACTCGAGGTCGAGCTCGAACGGCGCACCGTCGAGACGGACGAGGAGACCGCAGTGCTCACGGAACGCCTGGCCGAGGCGACCGCGGCGCGCGATGCGCTGCGCGACGAGATCGCCGTAGCCGAGGCCCGGGCCGAGCGCCTCGAGCGCCAGCTCGAGGACGCGCGGCTCACGATCGAGCGCCTGTCGGGCGAGCGGACCGACCTCGCCGAC
This sequence comes from uncultured Solirubrobacterales bacterium, assembly GCA_963819075.1. Lineage (GTDB taxonomy): Bacteria > Actinomycetota > Thermoleophilia > Solirubrobacterales > Solirubrobacteraceae > CAVQBJ01. The sequence goes on along the minus strand of CAWFUP010000002.1, from coordinate 1,063,614 downwards.
GTCGAGGGGCATGCGACGCGCCTGGAGCGCGAGCTCGAGGAGGCCCGCGCCGAGGTGACCCGCACGGCGCCGTTCGGCGCCGAGCTCGCCGAGGCCCGGGAGCACATCAGTCTGCTCGCGCAGCAGCTCGCCGACGCGCGCGCCGAGCTCGAGCGCTCCGCCCCGGTCTACGCCGAGCTCGCCGGCACCCAGACGCGCGCCGAGCGGGCGCACGAGCAGTTGACCGCGCTGACCGCCGAGATCGAACGGGTGCGCGACGAGCGCGATGCGGCGACGAGCGAGCTCGAGCGCCTGCGCAGCGAGCACGAGGGTTCTGTCGGCGAGCTCGAGCGGGTGCGCGGCGAGCACGACCTGACGGCCGGTGAGCTCGCGGCCGCGCGCGCGGCCCGCGACGCCCATGCCGTCGAGCTCGAGGATCTACGGGCGCTGGCCACCCGGACCACGGTCGAGCTCGAGGCGGCGCAGGCCGCCCGCGACGCCGCTGCCGCCGACCTGGAGGAGCGTCGCGCCGGGGCGACGCAGACCGCCGCCGAGCTGCAGGCCGCGCAGGCCGCGCGCGACGCCTCGGCCGCGCAGCTCGAGGCCGCGACCGCGGCCCGCGACGCCGCCGCAGCCGAGCTCGAGCAGGCCCGCGAGCGGGCGACGCGGGCGGCCTCTGAGCGCGACGAGCTGCGTGCGGAGCGCGACGAGCTCGACCGCGCGCTGGCCGAGGGCGGGGCCGAGGCGGCGGACCGGGCGCAGCTGCAGGCCGCCCTGGACGAGCTGCGAGGCGAAGTGATCGCCGCGCGCGCCGCGCGCCAGGCGCTCTCCGAGCAGGTCGAGGAGATCGGCCGCGAGCGCGACGACGCCCTCGACCGGGCCGCCCAGGCGCTCGCCGCCGCCGAGGCGGCAGCGGCCGGCCTGACGGCCCCCGAGATCCTCGCGCCCGAAGCCCGGCCCGAGCCCATCCCCCCGGCCGGCGAGGCGGCAGCCGCGCGACGCGCCGCGGCCGACCGCGAGCGCGAGGCCGCTCGGCGAGCCGCGGCACGCGCCGAGCGAGCGCTCGCGGTCCCTTCCGGGGAGGTCGCACGCGCGGCTGAGCACCGTACCGAGCTCGTCGTCGCGGGCGTCGCCCTGCTCGCCGGCCTCGGCGCCGCCGTGGCGCTCGTGGTCGGCATCGTGGGCGCCGCGATCGGCTCCTGAGTCCTCGCGAGCACCGTTAGCATGGGCAAGCCGATGCCCGTGACCGCCACCGTCGTCGTCGTGCACACGCATCCGTCGAGCGCCACGCCCGCCGCGGTGATCGTCGTCGCCATCATCGCGCTGCTGCTCGTGGTGGCGGCGCTGTTGTGGGGCCTCGCCCGCTGGCTCGGGGCCGAGCCCGCGTGGTGGCAGAACGTCCGCCGCACGCTCGCCGAGGCCAGCTGGCACGCCGAGGCGGCGTGGGCGGACTTCGCGGACTGGATCCGCGTCGGGCGCTGACCGGGGGGCGGGTCTCGCGGGGTGCGGCCGCGCGAACGCCGCGCCTGGGGTGTGACCGCGCGACCGCCGAGCCTAGTGTGCTCGATTGCGCCCGCATGGCGGGCCACGGGAGCACACCCGAGGGCAACGACGGAGCCCCGAGCCGGGGTATGCTCGATTGCGCCCGCATGGCGGGCCTACGGGAGCACACCCGAGGGCAACGACGGAGCCCCGAGCCGGGGTATGCTCGATTGCGCCCGCATGGCGGGCCTACGGGAGCACACCCGAGGGCAACGACGGAGCCCCGAGCCGGGGTGTGCTCGATTGCGCCCGCATGGCGGGCCTACGGGAGCACACCCGAGGGCAACGACGGAGCCCCGAGCCGGGGTGTGCTCGATTGCGCCCGCATGGCGGGCCTACGGGAGCACACCCGAGGGCAACGACGGAGCCCCGAGCCGGGGTGTGCTCGATTGCGCCCGCATGGCGGGCCTACGGGAGCACACCCCCTTCGCGCGGCCTATCGGTGCGACCACCGAGTCCCGCCGCGACCGAGCCGCGGCCCTTACCGCGCCGACGGTCTCAGCGCAACGTGACCGGGCCCTGAGAGCCGCATTCTCCGGCCGTTTTCGCGCCCTGCGGATCGCCGGGCGGACCGTTCGCGGCAACTAGAATGGGAAGGGCATCCACGCCACCGTCGCCGCCCACACGCGCTACCGTCGCCGCCGCTTTTTACGTCCGGTCCGAGAGGGACGATCCGCGGCCCCAGAGAACAGTCAAGTGGGCGTCGCAGCACGTCGGCGCAGAGAGGGAAGGCCCAATGGAATTGACCCCACAGCCCACGACCACCGAAGACCTCACGCCCGGTACGGCGCTGCGCGTCCGGCGCTTCTTCACGACGCCGGGCGTGCATCCGTTCGATACCGTCGAGTGGGAGCTGCGCGACGCTCGCATCGGTCACGGCGACAAGCTCGCCTTCGAGCAACTCGACGTCGAGTTCCCGTCGACGTGGTCGCAGAACGCGACCAACATCGTCGCGCAGAAGTACTTTCGCGGCCAGCTCGGCTCGCCCGCCCGCGAGCGCTCGGTCAAGCAGATGGTCTCGCGTGTGTCGGGCACGATCGCCGGCTGGGGCCGCGAGCGCGGCTACTTCGCGAGCGTCGAGGACGGCGACGCCTTCGAGGCCGAGCTGACGCACATCCTTCTTCACCAGATTGCGGCGTTCAACTCCCCCGTCTGGTTCAACGTCGGCTTCGAGGAGAGTCCTCAGTGCAGCGCGTGCCTGCCCCACCACGCGCTCGTGTCGACTCCGTCGGGCATGGTGCCGATCGGTGAGATCGTCGACGGCGAGCTGGTCGGGACCGAGGTCTACGACTCGACCGGCACGACGCGGGTCCTCGCGGTCAAGCACAACGGCCGCAAGCCGGTGTGGCGCGTGCGGCTGCGCAACGGCAGCTTCATCGAGGCGACGGCCGACCATCTCGTGAAGGCGGTCGGCGAGCGTCGCACGCAGCCGGGCTGGATGCGCGTCGACGCGCTGCGCCCCGGCATGCGCCTGAACCTGCACCCGCATCGGGCCAAGGTCGCCGATCCCGTGCGCGTCGCCGTCGGCGGCGAGCCGGACGGCATCGACGTGTTCGCGGCCCTCGAGGAGGTCGATCGCGTCGCCGTTGCCGAGGCTGCCCTCGCCGGCTGGCTGCAGAGCGATGGGTTCGTCGGGCAGTATCCGACGGGCACGAACCGCTCGCTGACTATCGAGTTCCTCGTCTCCGGCGACGACGAGGAGGCCTGGGTCGAGCAGCACCTCGACGTGGCCTTCCCGGGCGTGCATCGCCACAAGCGCGACGCCGACACGAAGGACGTGCCGGTACGCCGCATTCGCCTGTACGGCGAGGTGCTGCGCGAATTCGTCGATCGCTGGGGCCTGCTCGATCGCGGCACGGATATCCGCGTGCCGCAGCGCCTGTGGAGTGCCTCGCGCGACGAGGTGGCAGCGTACCTGCGCTCGATCTTCCAGGCCGAGGGCTACGTGACGGTGCGTCGCGAGAACGGCGAGGAGAGCGGCCGCGTCGCCATGGCGGTGATCGGCGAGCGCTGGAGCGAGGACATCCAGCTGCTGCTCGGGATGCTCGGCATCTACAGTCGCCGGCTGCGCAAGTCCGAGCCTCGCGCCAACCGCCACGACACCCACGAGGTCATCGTCGGCATCGGCTCGGAGCGCGCGCGCTTCGCCGAGCTCGTCGGCTTCATCTCCTCGGCCAAGCAGGGCCGGCTGCTCGAGACGCTGTCGCTGCAGAACCTCAAGGCGTGCCCGGACCTGCGCGAGGAGGAGATCGTCTCGATCGAGCCGACCGGCGTGCAGGACGTCTACGACATCCAGACGGAGTCGGGCGAGTTCCTCACCAACAACGTCGCCGTGCACAACTGCTTCATCCTCAGCGTCGACGACACGATGGAGTCGATCCTCGACTGGAACACCCAGGAGGGGATGATCTTCCGCGGCGGCTCGGGCTCGGGCATCAACCTGTCGAATATCCGCGGCTCGATGGAGCCGCTGGCCAAGGGCGGCACGGCGTCGGGTCCGGTCTCGTTCATGCGCGGAGCCGACGCGTGGGCGGGCACGATCAAGTCCGGCGGTAAGACGCGCCGCGCCGCGAAGATGGTCGTGCTCAACATCGACCACCCGGACATCCGCGAGTTCATCTGGTGCAAGGCCAAGGAGGAGGACAAGGCTGCAGCGCTGCGCGACGCCGGCTTTGACATGTCGATCGACGGCGAGGGCTTCACCTCGATCCAGTACCAGAACGCGAACAACTCGGTGCGCGTCACCGACGAGTTCATGCGCGCGGTCGAGAACGACGAGGACTGGCAGCTCACGGCCCGCGTCACCGGCGAGCCGACCGGCGAGACGATCCCGGCGCGCGAGCTGATGCGCGAGATCGCCGAGGCCGCTTGGCGCTGCGCCGATCCGGGCGTCCAGTACGACACCACGATCAACCAGTGGCACACCTCACCGAACAGCGGGCGGATCAACGCATCTAACCCCTGTTCCGAATATATGAGTGTCGACGACTCGGCCTGCAACCTCGCGTCGCTGAACCTGATGACGTTCCGCCGACCCGACGGCAGCCTCGACGTCCCCGCCTTCGAGCACACGGTCGACGTCATGCTGCTCGCGCAGGAGATCATCGTCGGCCCGTCGAGCTATCCAACCGAGAAGATCGGCGTCAACGCGCGGGCCTTCCGCCAGCTCGGCCTCGGTTACGCCAACCTCGGCGCCTACCTGATGAGCAACGGCATGCCCTACAACTCCGATGCCGGTCGTGGCACGGCGGCGGCGATCACCGCGCTCATGACCGGGCGCGCGTATCGCAAGTCGGCGGAGGTGGCCGCGACGCTCGGGCCCTACGAGCACTACGAGACCAACCGCGAGGCGCATAACGGCGTGATGCGCATGCATCGCGACGCCTCCTACGCGATCCCCGACGCCGCGTGCGCGGATGGCGCGCTACTCGAGGCCGCCCGGCGGTCCTGGAACGAGGCGGTGGCGCTCGGCGACGAGCACGGCTACCGCAATGCCCAGGCGACGGTGCTCGCCCCGACCGGGACGATCTCGTTCCTGATGGACTGCGACACGACCGGCGTCGAGCCGGACTTCTCGCTCGTCAAGTTCAAGGAGCTCGTCGGCGGCGGCCAGATGACGATCGTCAACGGCACCGTTCCGCTCGCCCTGCAGACGCTCGGCTACGGCGAGAGCGCGATCGACCAGATCCTCGCGTACATCAACGAGCACGGCACGATCGTCGATGCCCCCGGCCTCGACGAGAACCACCTGCCGGTGTTCGACGTGGCCGTCGGCGCGCGCGCGATCTCGCACATGGGCCATCTGAAGATGATGGGCGCGGTGCAGCCGTTCATCAGCGGGGCGATTTCGAAGTGCGTCGTCGGCGACACGCTCGTGGCCAGCGACGAGGGGCTCGTTCGCATCCAGAGCCTTCACCGGACCGAGGAGGCCGACTCCTTCCGCGACCTGCGGTTGAAGATCGCGTCGCTCGACGGCACACGCGACACCAACGCCTTCTATTACGGGGGCACCCGGCCCGTGCGAGAGGTAACACTGCGCTCGGGCCACCGCGTGGTCGGTACGCCGAACCACCGACTCCTCGCCTGTAGCGAGGACGGGCTCGTGTGGCGTCGGCTCGACGAGCTCGAACCCGGCGAGTTCGTCGCGACGCAGTACGGCGACGATCTGTGGTCAAAGACGCCGGCTTCGCTGACGAGCTTTGAGCCGACTCCCTCCTACGGTAGTCAGAAGGCCGTGCGCATCCCGCTCGAGATGAGCGGAGATCTTGCCTTCTTCCTCGGGGCGTTCGCCTCGGAGGGTCATATCGAACGCACGAACTGGACGGTCAGGATCAGCAACGCTGACGAAGCCGTCATCGCCGCGCTCACCGCGACCGCCGAGCGGCTGTTCGGCTTCGCGCCACGGGTGACACGCTATCCCGGCAAGTGCCCGTCGATCGATCTGTCGTCCAAGCGGCTCGTCGAGTTCCTGGACTATCTCGGCTGCGGGTCGCACGCCTGCGACAAGCGCATCCCGGATGCCGTGCTGCGTTCACCACGCGACATGGTGCTGCGCTTCCTCGAAGGCCTGTGCTTTGACGCCTACATCACAACATCCGGAATGGCGAAATGGGCCATCTGCTTGGACTCGAGCGGCCTGCTGGACGACCTGCAAGCGATCCTCACGAACCTCGGCATCGTTCACGGACGCGTCACCAAGGCAGCTCCGCTGTATGACAAGAGCTTCGACGAGGTCTATACCGCCGGTCGCGAGGCGCAGCGACTCGTCGCGATGCTCGACTTCATCGAGCCCCACAAGGCACTGCGCGCCGCCGAGATTCGCGACCGCGAATTCGCGCCGAGCCCGTGGGACGTGGTGCCGGGCGTCACCGGATCGGAGCTTTACGAACTGCTGCCACGCGGACGCGGCGGCCGCTCCGGCAAGGGCAGCGGTCACTCACGCGCGTTCAGCCATCTAAGGGACCCCCGCACACAGAACGTAAGCCGCGATTCCCTTGAGCGTGTCGCGACGCTCGAGGCCGTCGAGCTCCCGGACTGGCTGGACACGGTACTCGAGCGCAACCTGCACTTCAGCCCGGTCGTCTCGGTCGTCGACGCCGGCGAGAGCGAGGTGTACGACGTTTCGGTGCCCGTAACCCACGCATTCGTCGCGAACGGGATCGTCAACCACAACACCGTGAACCTGCCCGAGACGGCGACGGTCGAGGACATCGCCGACGCCTACCTGCAGGCCTGGCACCTCGGGATCAAGGCGCTGGCGATCTATCGCGACGGCTCCAAGACGGCGCAGGCGCTGCGCACCGACGCCCAGAAGAGCAAGGAGACCGCGGCCACCGACGTCGACATCGACGAGCTCGTCGAGCAGGCGGTCGCGAAAGCGATCGCCGAGGCGACCGGCCCGGCGCGGCGGCGGATGCCGCGTGAGCGTCAGTCGATCACGCACAAGTTCTCGATCGCCGGACACGAGGGCTACATCACGGCCGGCATGTACGAGGACGGCAGCGTCGGGGAGATCTTCCTCACCGATATCGGCAAGGAGGGTTCGACGCTGCGCGGCATGATGAACTCGTTCGCCACGGCGATCTCGATCGCGCTTCAGTACGGCGTGCCGCTCGAGACGCTCGTGCGCAAGTTCAGCTACATGCGCTTCGAGCCGGAGGGGATCACCCAGAACCCGGAGATCCCGTTCGCGAAGTCGATGCCCGACTACATCATGCGCTGGCTCGCCTCGCGCTTCTGCGACGCGGACCTGCAGGAGGAGCTCGGCATCCTCACGCCCGAGGTGCGCGCGGCGAAGCTCGCCGAGGAGACGGCGATGTCGGTCTCCTCCGACACCGCCGGTCCGGCGAGCGCCGGGAACGGGAGCGCCGAGCCGACGGCGCTGGCCAACGGCGGATCGGTGGCGCCCGCGAGCGCACTGACCGACACGCCGCCGGTCGTCCCGGCCCGCCTGCAGGGCCTCGACCTGGGACCGGCCTGCAGCCAGTGCGGCGGCATCATGCAGCGCACCGGGTCGTGCTATACGTGCCCGAGCTGCGGCAACAACACGGGCTGCGGATAGTTAGTCGTCGTCGAGCGTCGGCCCTGCTGGCCGAGAGGCGGCAATCCGCTATCGAGAGGGCTATCCGACCGACGGTGGCCCTCTCGCCGTCTCTGAGCGTCAGCTGCCGGCCGCGAGCGGCTCGGTTGCCGCGATCACCCCGGCCGCCATCACCAGCCCAACCGCGGGTCGGGCCTGCTCGTTGCCATCGCCGAGCAGCTGCTCTGCCGCCTCGAGCAGCCCGTCGATCCGCTCCAGCGTGGGCCCGACGGCGCCGGGGTCGGGGTCGCGGCACGCGGCCCTGGCGAGCGCGACGAACGGCAGTCCGCGCGCGAAGTCCGGCGGCGGCCCGGAGCTGATCGCCGCGGCGAACGACATGATGAGGTAGCCGTTGAGGCGGGCCAGCCGGCCGCTGATCGGGCGGATCTCGGGGACCCGAGGCGGCGTGGGATCTTCGAGCGGCCGGCCCTCGAGGATGTTAGTCATGGTCCCGCCGACCACAAGCGTGCGCTCGCGCTCGTCGAGACCGGCGTAGCTGGCCATTCGCAACGCCGTGTACAGCGCCCCGAGCGGTCGTCCGTAGGGCACGTCAGAGGCGAACACGATCCGCTCGACCGGGACGCGAGCGAGCAGTTCCAGCTGATCGAACACCGAGAACGTCGACGTGTCGTAGAGGATGCTCGGGTGGTCGCGCAGCCTGGCCGCGAACATCCCCTGATCGGCGATGGCCGCGTGCGCCAGCACGAGCACGACGTCGGGATAGCGCAACGCGAGATCGGCCAGGGGATCCATCCGCGGCATCCCGCGCCCGGCGTGGATGAGGATCGGGACCTTCGCCTCCTGGGCGACCTTCCAGATCGCCTCGGCCGCCGCGTCGCCGAACCCGAACGCCTGCGCCCGGGGATGGAGCTTGATCCCGCGCGCGCCGAGCCCCAGGCAGCGCTCGGCCTCGGACACCGGATCGTCGGCCGGGTCCAACCGACAGTACGGATACAGCCGCCCGCCAGACTCGCGTGCCCACTCCAGGACGCGGTCGTTGGGCACCCGGTAGGCGGGCGCTCGCTCGGGGTCGTGGAGCGGGAAGGTGCAGGCCCGAGCCGTCGGGCCGACCTCATCGAGGGAGGCCAGCAGCCCGGCGGGATCGAGCGCCTGGCCGTCCTCGTCACGGCCGAGATGCGTGTGTGCGTCCACGACGGTCGCGCCGGCCGGAAGGAGCTCTCGCATCTCCGCGCTGAGGGACGCGTAGGCAGCGGACACATCCACGCGCGCATCCTTGCAGGTCGAGTCGCGACGCCGAACCCCTTCTGGTCACTCGAGCGTCTCGCCACGCTCGTCGCCAGCGTGACCTGGAAACGGCGACGACGAGCGGGTCCGCCCGCCGGGCTCGGCTAAGCTCGCCCGACACCGATTCGACGAGGGAGGCTGTAGGGCCATGGATGCGGGCGTGGTGGACGGCATTCTCGAGCCGGCGGCTGCCGATGGCTCGCTGCCCGGTACCGTCGCGATGGCCGGAGATGGCGACGGCACCGTCTACGAGGGCGCCTACGGCCTGCTGCGCGTCGATGGCGACGCGCCGGTGCAGCCGGACACGGTGTTCTGGCTTGCCTCCATGACGAAGCCGATCGTCAGCATCGCCGCGCTGCAGCTGCTTGAGCGCGGCCAGATCGAGCTCGAGCAACCGGTGGCCGACATCCTCCCCGAGTTCGGCCGCCTGCAGGTGCTCGAGGGCTTCGACGGCGACGTGCCGCGGCTGCGCCCGCCCAACGCGCAGGCCACGATCCGCCAGTTGCTGACCCACACATCCGGCGTCGGATACTGGTTCTCCAACCCCGATCTGTTCCGCTACCACGAGCTCACCGGCACTCCGGACCCGAGCACGGGAAAGCTCGCAAGCCTGTACGACGTGCCGCTCGTTGTCGACCCCGGCGTGCGCTGGGAGTACGGCATGAGCACCGACTGGCTCGGGCTCGTCGTGGAGGCGGTCAGCGGACAGGACCTCGAGGCCGTCTGCGCGGAGAAGATCTTCGGCCCTCTGGGCATGAGCGACACGACGTTCCGGCCGACGGCCGCGCAGTTTGCCCGCATGCAGACCGTCCACGCTCGCAGGCCCGACGGCGCCCTCGTCCCGTCGCCACTCCCGCCAGCCCAGCCCGAGTACCTCTCGGCCGGTTCGGGCGCGTCGGGCACGGCCGGGGACTACCTGCGGTTCTTGCGCGCGCTCTTGCGCGACGGCGAGCTCGACGGGGAGCGGGTGCTCGCGCCGGAGACGGTCCGGATGGCCTTCACCGACCATCTCCGGGGAGAGCCGATCCCGAAGGTCATGCGGTCGGCCATGCCGGAGCTGACCAACGACGTGCCCGGCTGGCCGGTCGCCCAGGGCTGGGGGCTCGGGTTCCATCTCGTTCTCGAGGACCTTCCGGCGATGCGCCGCGCCGGAACGGGCGACTGGGCCGGCCTGGCCAACTGCTTCTTCTGGATCGACCGCTCGACGGGGGTCGCGGCCGTGCTCATGACCGCGGTGCTGCCGTTCTTCGACGCCGGCGTCGTCGACACGGTGCTCGGCTTCGAGCAGGCCGTCTACGAGCAGATCGGGCTCCCGGCCGCCGCATAGCGTCGGCGGCGCGGGCCTTCTGGCCCGCACAATCAGCCTTCCAGCTAGCAGCAGCCCTCGCGGCTAACGGGCCGAAGTGGCACCGTCGATCAACCGGAAGCGATGTCTTCCCCACGCCTGGACCACGCCGATACCGAGGTCGCGCACGCCGAGGCGGGCGATCAGCTGCGCGCGATCCTCAACGGGCTCCCCGCCGTCGTCGCCTACTGGGACTGCGACCTGCGCAACGTGATGGCCAACGAGGCGTTCGCCGAGCTGTTCGGATGGGACGCGGGCGAGATGGTCGGCCGCTCGTGCCGCGAGATCCTCGGAGGCGAGCTGTACCGGCGCCACGTCGCGTTCATCCAACGGGCCCTCGCCGGCGAGGCGCAGCAGTTCGACTGTGAGATCGTCGATGCCCAGGGAGCCACGCGCTACACCCAGACCTCATACGTCCCGGACTGGGCCGGCGGCGAGGTCGGCGGGTTCTTCGCGCTCATCACCGACATCTCGGCCCGCCGACAGGCCGAGGAACAGCTCGCCGACGAGAAGCGACGGATGGCGACAATCCTCGACGCGATCAGCGAGGGCGTCATTTCGCTCGACGGCGAGCACACGCTCGTGCACATGAATGCCGCGGCCGCGCAGATGACCGGCATCGACCTGCGCTCGGCGATCGGGCAGCGCATCGAGGACGTCGTGACCGTGGAGGCCGACGCCACGGCACCCACGCTCGCCGAGGTGGTGAGCGAGGTCGCCGAGACGGGTGTGGCGAAGTCCGTCGAGCACTGCGCGCTGCTCCTGCCCGACGACGGCGCGCCGGTTCCGATCGACTACCACGTCATCCGCGTTCCGCGGCATCGTGACGCCCAGACGCAGCTCGTGGTCACGCTGCGCGACGCCACCCGCGCGCGCCGGCGGTTCGCCGAGGTCGAGGAGCGGGCGAACCGAGATCCGCTCACGGGACTGCTCAACCGCCAGCACCTCGCGCGCCGCGAGGACGCCGACGCCGAGGCCGGTGCGGGCGGTGCCGTGGCCGTCGTCATGCTCGACCTCGATCGGTTCAAGAACGTCAACGACAGCGCGGGCCACGCGGCCGGCGATCACGTGCTGCGCGACGTCTCGTCGCTGTTGCGTGCGCACACGCGCGGCAGCGACCAGGTGGTGCGCTACGGGGGCGACGAGTTCGTCGTGGTGCTCGACGGCTGCACTGCGTCGTCGGCGCTGCGTGTGGCCGAACAGCTGGTGGCCGTGGTCGCCTCCCACCCCTTCGAATACGGGGGACGCCGGTTCGACATCGGGGTCAGCGCCGGCGTGGCGGTCTGTGGCGAGGACGATTGGCTTCCGCTGCAGGAGCTCCTGCTGAGAGCCGATCACGCCTCCTACGAGGCCAAGCGCGCGGGCGGCGACCGCGTCGCACTCGCACCCGCCGCCTGAGCGTACGCTCGCTCAGTGCTGGACCTGCACGGCCCAGTCGACGTGCGTCGGGCCGTAGGGCGTCGTGATGAGGACGCGCAGGGTGATCGGGAAGCCGACCGAGTTGGCCGGCCAGGTGAGCGTGTCGTGGAAGTGGCCGACGAAGTTCGGGGACTCGTCGCCGACCTTCTGGGTTGATACGACCTGGCCGCCGTAGAGGAACTCGTAGGACACGTGGCCCGGGATGGGACGGCCGCCCCGTGTGAGCGTGATCGCGACCGGCCAGTTGCCGACATGCGGGTCATGACCGGACGCGTGGAACACGGCGACGAGCGCGGGCTGGGCGCTCGCCGGCGTCGTCGCCACCGCCGCCGTGTGGCGGGTGACGCTCGTGGTGGCTGGCGCCGACGATGTGGCGTGCGAGCTCGAGCCGCAGGCGCTCAGCGCACCGACGACGATGAGGATCGCCGCGGTCGCGCGCGCCGCCGCCTTCCATCGCGCTCGCTGCATGCCGCCCATTGTGACGACGTCGCCGCCCGCTCGCGCCGCCGTGACGCGCATGCGGCCCGCAGGCACTCGACGGCACGGCCCTGCGCTGCGATGATCAATCGCGATGGCGCCATCCAACGCCGACCTCGCCCGCCGTGGCTTCCAGGCCGTCAGTCGCGGCGACCTCGACGCAGTTGCGGCGTTCCTCGATCCTGCGGTGAAATGGCATGGCGGCGACCCATCGGCGCAGGGCGCCTGCCGCAACCGCGACGAGGCATTGACGTTCATGAGCGCCGCGCAGCGACGCGGCGGCATCGGGGAGCTCGTCGACGTGATCGAGGCCGGCGACCGCGTCGTGGTCGTCATGCGCCCGCCCGGGGCGCCCGCTGACGACCCGTCGCAACTACGCGCCAATCTCACCACCTTCCGCGACGGGAGGGCCGTTGAGATGGTCCACTACGCACGTCCGGCCGACGCGCTCGCGGCCGCCGGACTCGGCGATCGGCCGTGACGCGCGAGCCTCCGATCACGCTGCACCTCGGCGACATCACGACGGACCCCGAGGCCGACGCGATCGTCAACGCCGCAAACGCGGGCCTGCTCGGCGGAGGCGGAGTCGACGGCGCAATCCACCGCGCCGCCGGCGCGGGCATCCTCGAGGAGTGCCGGCGCCATGGCGGCTGCGCGGCCGGCGATGCGAAGGTGACCGGCGCCGGCCAGCTGCCGGTCCGCTGCATCATCCACGCCGTCGGTCCGGTGTGGCGCGGCGGCGCGCATGGCGAGGCCGCGCTGCTGGGCGCCTGCTACGCGCGGGCCATCGAGCTCGCCGCCGAGCACGGCTGCCGCCGCGTCGCGCTGCCGGCGATCTCGACCGGCGCGTACGGGTATCCGCTCGAGCCGGCAGCGGAGGTGGCGATCACGGTCACCTGCGAGGCGATGGCCGAGCACGCGACCGTCGCCGAGGCCCGCTTCTGGCTGTTCGACGGTGCCGCGTACGGCGCCTTCGCCGCCGCGCTCGGCGATACGCAACGCTGACGCGCCACCCCACCACGAGACAGGAGACCACGATGAGCACGACCACCGAGCTGATCACGGGCGTCGACTTCGCCGCGATGCCGACGCGCGACCTCGACGCCGCCGTCGAGTTCTACGGCACGACGCTCGGGCTGCCGCTGTCGGTCCACATGCCCGACCGGGGGTTCGCCGAGTTCGAGACCGGCAACCTGACCCTCTCGATCATCTCCCCAGAGAAGATGGGGATGACCTTCAGCGCGAACGCGAACCCGCTCGCGCTGCACGTCGATGACGTCGAGCAGGCCCGTCAGACGCTCGAGCAGCGCGGCGTGACGTTCGCCGCGGACACGTTCGACACCGGCGTGTGCCACATGGGCTTCTTCGCCGACCCCGACGGCAACGCGCTGATGCTCCACCACCGCTACGCGCCGCGGACGCCGCGCGCCTGACGCTCACCGCCGCCGGCTACGCCGGCTCGAGCACGACGACCGGGATCTCCCGCGTCGTCTTCTGCTGGTACTCGTCGTAGGGCGGCCAGTGGCCGACCATCGTCGACCACATCGCCGGCTTCTCCTCCGCGCCGGCGATCCGCGCCCGCGCCGCGAAGCGATCCCCGCGGACCTGCACCTCGACGTCCGGATTGGCCTGGAGGTTCAGCAGCCAGGCCGGCGGATCGTCGGCCCCGCCCTTGGATCCGACGATGAGGTAGTCACCGTTGTTGCGCCCGTAGATGAGGGGCGTGGTGCGCGCCTCGCCGGAGTGGCGACCGGTCGTCGTGAGCAGCAGCGTCTGCGTGCCCTGCCAGTCGTGCCCCTCGGCGCCGTCGGTCTCGATGTAGCGCTTGACGTGCTCCTGCCCGAACAGCATCGCTCCTCCTTCTCGTTGCCGGTGTCGTGGCACCGCCGCGGACGTCGACCGACCCCGGCGAGCGGCTCTGCGGCAACATAGCGCCATGAGCCGCGACACCGCCACCCACCCGATCTTCGACGGGCACAACGACGTGCTGACGCGCGACGACCACCGCGCCTTCGCCAGCGGTCGCGCAGGCGGGCATCTCGATCTCGTGCGCATGCGGGCCGGCGGCCTGCGCGGGGGGATCTTCTCGGTGTTCACGCCCTCGGGCGGCGAGTCGCCGGCCACGCTGCAGCGCGACGGCGAGCTGATCGAGTTCGTGCGCGCCGACGCCGTCGCGCGCGAGACCGCCTCGGCCCACGCCACCGAGGTGGCCGGACGGCTGCTCGCGCTCGAACGCGACGGACTGATCAGCGTCGCGCGCACGATCGCCGACGTCGATCGCGCCGGTCGCGGGGAGGGGCCGCCGGTCGCGGTCCTGCATCTCGAGGGCGCCGAGGCGATCGACCCCCGGCTGTCCGCGCTCGAGGCGTGGTACGCGATCGGCCTGCGCTCGCTCGGGCCGGTGTGGAGCCGCCGCAACGCCTTTGCCCACGGGGTTCCGTTCATCGATCACTGCTCGCCCGACGTGGACGGCGGGCTGACCGACGCCGGCCGGGGCCTCGTCGGTCGCTGCGCCGAGCTCGGGGTGCTCGTCGACCTCAGCCACCTCAACGCCGCGGGCTTCTGGGACGTCGCCCGCCTCGACGTCGGACCGCTCGTGGCCAGCCACTCCGGTGCCCACGCGCTCGCCCCGACGACGCGCAACCTCACCGACGACCAGCTCGACGCCATCGCGTCGAGCGGTGGGCTCGTCGGCATCGTGTTCGCCTGCCGCTTCCTGCGGGGCGACCTCGCCGACGATCCGGACACTCCGCTGCGCGCGATCGTCGATCACGCGCGCTACGTCGCCGACCGCATCGGCGTCGAGCACGTCGCACTCGGCTCGGACTTCGACGGCGCCACCGTGCCGGCGGCGCTCGGCGACGCCGCCGGGCTCCCGGCGCTGCTCGCGGCGTTCGCCGACGACGGGTTCACGCGCCGGCGAGATCGAGGCGATCGCCTGGGACAACTGGCGGCGCGTGCTCGCCGCATGGTGGCGCGATGGAGCGCATGCCGCGCGTCATCGGGGCTGAGGCGGTCCCGGTGACGCGGCGGCACTGAGTCGCGACGGCGACTCAGATGCGCACCACCGCGCTCGCGGCCGGAGCCACCGAGCCGCGCGGCACGAGTTGCACGATCAGCGTGTGAGTGCGGGAGGAGCTGGCCAGCGCACGACGGGCCTGGCTGGACAGCGCGAGCCTCACCCAGCCGCGGCCCATGAGGTTCACGGCGGTCTGGCCGAGCAGCGTGCCGCTCCGCGCTGCGCAGCACGAGCGTGCCGCGTGCACCGCTGACTGCATTCGAGCAACACGAGGGCGTGACGGACGCCGAGCTGGATGTGAAGAACCGGCAGGCTCGTGCTCCGCGGCGTGCTGCCGCGCGGACGCGACCTGCCGTGGCCGCTCGGGCCCGAATGGCCGCCGAACCCCGGGTCGCTGCCCGCGCCGGAGCCGGGGCCGGGGTCCGCGACCGGGTCCGATCCGGACCCGGAGCCCGAACCGGATCCGTCGCCGGAGCCAGAGCCAGAGCCCGAACCCGATCCGGCGCCGCTGCCGGCGCCCGATCCCGAGCCGCTGCCCGAGCCGGAGCCGCTGCCACCGCTCGAGGGCGAGCCGCCGGCGCCAGCGACAAAGGTTCCATCGGAGCCATAGGTCGTCCCGTCGGCGTTCTCGGCGACGAGCCGGAAGTGATAGGTCGTCCCGGCCTGTAGGCCGGTGAGCGCTCCGTCGGTGGCCTGCGGGCCGGCCGCGCTGCCGATGTCGACGGGCGTGGTGGTCGAGCCGTAGGCGTTGGTCAGGCCGTACTCCCACCACACGGTCGTGTCGAGCTGGTTGGGGAACGCGCCGCCCGAGAGCGTGGCCGTCGAGCCGCTCGCCGCCGACGCGTACGCCACCGCCGACGCCCGGCGCTCCCGCAACGACGTCCCCGGAGATGCTGCCGATCCCCGTCGGGCCGTCGTATCCGACCACGCCCTGGCACAGGTAAGCCGAACTGCACGAGCCGGTGCTGCCGCCGCTCGGATCGTTCAGCGACGAGGCCCGCGCGTAGTCCCAGGCCGCGCCGCCGACGCCGGCTCCGCCGCCGACGAGCGCGTAGTAGGCGGCGACCATCGGCGAGGACAGGCTCGTCCCGCCGGCCAGGAACTCGCCGTCCATGGAGTCATAGCCGAGCAGCCCGGTGGCGGGGTCCGCGTCGGCGGAGACGTCGGAGATCGTGCGCATCGAGCAGCCGGAGTCGCTCTGCCACGCGGGCTTTGCAGATGTAGGGCGAGCAGCCGCTGCCGGCGCCCGACCAGGCCGACTCGCTGAAGCCGCGCGGATCGTTCGCCGTGGTGAGGCTCGTCCCGCCCGCGGCGGTGACGCCCGGGAGGGCCGAGGGCCACTCGGTGTCGCCGTAGCCGTTGTCGCCCGCGCTCGCCACGACGGCGACGCCCGAGAAGCTGAAGTCGCTCTCCAGGCCGCTCTCCCCGGAGTACTCCGAGCCCCCCCAGCTGTTGGAGATCTGCTTGGCGCCGAGCGACGCCGCGGTCGCCTCGGCCGTGAGCATGTCCGAGCCGCCGGAGCTGCTCGCCTCGACGAGCATGATCGAGCAGTTGGGGCAGATCGCCGAGACGGCCTCCATATCGAGCGAGTCCTCGGTGATCCAGCCGCTCTGCGAGCCGGTCGGATCGGCCGGGTAGCTCGTGCCGCCGTGCTCGTCGACCTTGCGGAAGCAGCCGTTGGCGGTCGTGCACGCCGGCAGGCCGAACTGCGAGCGGTACTGGGCGAGGTCGGACTCGGCGTGCGAGTCGCCGTACGCGTCGATGACCGCGACCGTGTCGCCGGTGCCGGCCGACGCCGAGAGGGCGCTGAGGTCGTAGGCCTGCTGCATGAAGGCCGGACTGCCCGCCTGCGGCGCTGCGGCGCCGGGTGGCGCACCGCCGCTGTCGCTGGTGGACCGGCTGACCGGTGTCTCGCGTTGACCACGACCTCGGCCAGGCAGCTCGTCTGGCCCGGGGCTGGCGGGGGACAGGCCGATTGCAGCGCAAGCGCCGGCGCCGCGAGGGCGGCCGGCGCATGCGCGAGGAACGGAAGGCTGAGCAGGAGGCCGACCGCGGCCCGGCGGAGGCCCTGGGCCAGCCGCATACGGCTCGCCCATGACGTTCGGCCCCTGCTCATGGTTGATGTGTCGGCGCATCGGCCCGCGCCGGCGCGTCTGGAGGGCGAAGATCGGCCAGGCGTCGATGCGCGGCGGGCCGAACGCACCGATCTGGCAGCTTTCGTGCATCCGTGGAAGGTTCGTGGCCACGGCCAGAGACCGCCCGGTCAGCCCTCAAGCCACGCGGCGCGCCCCGCCGATGGGGACAGCAGGCCATGGGGCTATCCCATTTCATCTGCCGTGACGACCAGGAGCGGGAGTGGCTGCTCGACATGCACCGCCGCCTGGAGCCGAAGGTCGCGCGCGCGACCGCGGTCATGGCCGTCATCCTGCTCGCCTGCCTGCCCTGGTTCGACCCGCTCTCGATGGTGGCGCTGAGCATCGGCGGCGCGATACTCGGCCTGGGCATCCACCTGACCGGCCGCCGCCAGCGGATGGAGCCACTCGTCATCGCGTGGTTCATCGCGCAGCCGTTCTTCGCCGCCACGATCGCGATCAACGGGGGCGAGCACGGCCCGGCGATCGCGATCCTGCTCGTGCCGATGCTCGCCGCCTGCGGCGGCTTCCCGACGCGTCTGGTGACGGTGTGTTGCGCGTACATCGGCGGCGCTGATGGCGGCCCTCGGACTCGGCATCGACGGCAGCGCGGTGATCCATTCTCCGCCGCTCCTGCTCGTCCCGCTCGGCATGCTCGTGACGCTGACGATCATCTCGAGCGCGGTGCGCCAATCGAGCTTCGAGCACCAGACGGCGGCGGTCGTCGACCAGCTCACGGGGATGCTCAACCGGACCGCGCTGGCCAGCCGCACCCACGAGCTCGCGCACCAGTCGACGCTCACGGGCGAGCCGGTCGGCGTGATCGTGCTCGACATCGACCACTTCAAGGAGATCAACGACCGCCACGGCCACCAGAAGGGCGATGAGGTCCTGCAGGATCTCGCCTCACGCCTGCGCAAGGAGCTGCGTGCGTTCGACCTCGCCTATCGCCTCGGCGGCGAGGAGTTCGTCATCCTCATGCCCGGCGCGACGCCGGCCGACGCCGGCTCGCTCGCCCGCCTGCTGCACGCCTCGGTGCGCGCACAGCCGCTGGCCGGTGTGCCGGCGACGATCTCGGTCGGCGTCGCCACCTCGCCGGCGGGCAGACCCTTCGACTTCGACGAGGTCTTCTTCGCCGCCGATGCGGCCCTCTATGAGGCAAAGGGCGCCGGACGCGATCAGGTCCGCACGGCCTCGGGTGGCCCACCGCTGGCCACCGGCGTCACCGTCGCGGCAGCCTGAGCCCGGCCGACACGCGCTCCGAGCCGACAGCGCCGCCGAGCGCTCATGCCCGCCCGCGAGCTGCCGATGGGATGGGTGCCCCTGTGCTGCCGGGGACCCAGGCCGGAAGGGACGCGCAATGCGGAGCGAGCTTCGGCGACTCGCTGCACACCGATCCCCGGCAGCGCGAGGTGGCCACCTCCTCTCGCGGTTGTCGTCGTGGCCGTGCCGCACCGCAGCGCCGCGGCCCGCGTCCTCGTTCGGGCGGCAGCGATGCGCGCGATGGCCGAGCTGTTCGACGCGCTCTAGAGCTCGGCGGCCGCGGCGGCCGCCGCCTCGGCGTCGTCCCAGCCCTGGCGGAGCATGCCGAGCAGCGTGTCGACCGGCTGCGCGCCCGAGACCGAGAACGCGCGGCCAACGACGAAGAACGGAACGCCCTGGGCCCCGAGGCGGCCGGCCTGACGCTCGTCGTCGGCGACCTGCAGCGACAGCGCCCGTCCCTCGAGCATCGTCTCGACCTCGATCGCCGCGAAGCCGAAGCTCGGTCCCGATGCGCGACGAGCACGGCGGGGTCGGCCACGCAGCCGCCGCGCACGAGGTGCTCCGCGAACAGGGCCTCGACGACCTCGGGCTGCTTGCCGTGCGCGGCGGCGAGGTGGGTGAGGCGATGGGCGTCGAAGCTGTTGACGATGCCGCCGCCCTCGGGGAGGTAGTGCAGGCCCTCGCCGGCGGCCACGGCGCTGACGCGGGCGCGCATGCGCCTCGGCCTCGGCGCGGTCGATGCCGTGGCGCGCGGCGAGCGTGCCGACCGGGTCGTCGTCGGGCTGGCGCGGAGCGTTCGGATCGAGCTCGAAGCTGCGCCAGGACACCGTCACCTCGTCGCGGTGCTCGAACTGCGCGAGCGCCGACTCGAAGCGGCGCTTACCGATGTAGCACCACGGGCACACGACATCCGACCAGATCTCGACATGCATTTGTGCTGGGAATCATGACGCCCGCGGGGGCGGATGTGCGGGTCAGCTCGGCCGGCGGCCGGGATGGCGCGGCAGGCCGTCGTCGGGGATCGGCTCCCAGGACGCGGCGAACTCGACCCATTGGCGGAACTGCGGACGGATGCCGGGGTCGCGGTCGAGGCCGCCGAGACGGAGGCCGAGCGGCGCATCGTTGTCGAGATCGCCGCTGAACACGGCCGAGCCGCAGAGCGAGCAGAACACCTTCGGCATCCCGTCGGGCGGCGCGAACGTGCGCAGCGCATCGCCGCCGCTCAGCAGGCGGAAGTCGGCGCGGCGCGATGCGGGCGTTCGCCGAGGAGCCGGTGCCCGTCCGGCGCTGACAGCGCGTGCAGTGGCAGTAGCTGGCCGACCGGAACGGGCCCGTGACCTCGTAGCGCACGGCGCCGCACAGGCATCCGCCGGTGAGCGGATTCTCGGGCGAGGGCGGCGCCGATGGCGGACGGTTCGGAGAGGGCCATGCTCAGCCGGCGCTCGCCGTCGAGACGTCGCGGGCGGAGCCCGCCTCGGCGTTCGCTGACAGCTCGAACCATACGCGGGTGCTGCCCTCGGCGACGCCCCAGCGGTCGGCGAGCCGCTCGACGAGGCGCAGGCCCCAGCCGCCGAGCTCGCCGCAGTCGGCCGCCGCGCGCTCGAAGCCGCTCGCCGTCGTCGGCCACCTCGCAGCGCAGCGCACCGAACTCCCCGGCCTCGATGCGCACGCGCACGCTCGTCCCGGCGCCGTAGCGGACGCTGTTGGTTACGAGCTCGGAGACGAGCAGACAGGCGTCCTCGAGCGGCCTGGCGGCCGAGGGGGGCCGCGGCGACGGCAATCACGCGTCGAGCACGAGCCGGCGCATGTGCGTCGCGGGGAAGCTCCAGGGTTCTGAACATGCGCCTCGCGGCCCCCGTGCGCGGGGCCATCGTCCGCGCTAAATGGTACCCGCACCGGTCCTCTCGCAAACGCGCATTCGCCGCGCTGGGACGCTCATGGCGTCGCCAGCAAGCGGCTGAGCGCGCCGACCCCGGCAAAGGAGAACAATGTGCCGACACCCGAGCAAGGAGCACAGCGATGGACTTCCAGCCCAGTGAGCGTTGCCGCGAGTTCCAGGAGCGCCTGGAGGCCTTCATGGAGGAGCGTGTCCTTCCCGCCGAGGCGGTCTACGAGGAGCAGCTACGGGCGGCCGGCCACCCGCACGCGCAGCCGCCGATCATGGAGGAGCTCAAGGCGCAGGCGCGCGAGCGCGGCCTGTGGAACATGTTCCATCCCAACCCCGAGTTCGGCGCCGGGCTGTCCAACGTCGACTACGCGCCGCTCGCCGAGCTGCTCGGGCGCAGCCATATCGCCTCGGAGGCCTGCAACTGCTCGGCGCCGGACACCGGCAACATGGAGGTCCTGTCGCTGTTCGGCACAACCGAGCAGCAGGACCGCTGGCTGCGCCCGCTGCTCGACGGCGACATCCGCTCGGCCTTCGCCATGACCGAGCCCGACGTCGCCAGCTCGGACGCCACGAACATCGCGCTGCGCATCGAGCGCAACGACGGTGAGTACGTGCTCAACGGTCGCAAGTGGTGGACCTCCGGCGCGCTGCATCCGCACTGCCGGATCCTGATCGTGATGGGTAAGACGAACCCGAGCGCGCCCAAGCACCAGCAGCAGAGCATGGTCCTCGTCCCCCTCGATACGCCCGGCGTCTCGATCGCGCGCGGGCTGCCGGTGTTCGGCTACCAGGACCAGGAGGGTCACGCCGAGGTCGTCTTCGACGACGTGCGCGTGCCGGTCGACAACCTGATCGCCGGCGAGGGCGAGGGCTTCCTCATCAGCCAGGCGCGCCTCGGCCCGGGGCGGATCCATCACTGCATGCGCTCCGTCGGCGCCGCCGAGCGCGCGCTCGAGCTGATGTGCGCGCGCGCGCAGGCGCGAACCACGTTTGGCGCGCCCGTCGCCTCGCGCGCGAACGTCCAGGACTGGATCGCCGAGGCCCGCATCGAGATCGAGATGCTGCGGCTGCTCGCACTCAAGACGGCCTGGCTGATGGACACGGTTGGCAACCGTCACGCCCGCACCGAGATCGCCGCCATCAAGGTGGCGGCACCGAACATCGCGCTGAAGATCATCGACCGCGCCATCCAGGTGCACGGCGGGGGCGGCGTGAGCGACGACTTCCCGCTCGCCTGGATGTATGCCCATGTGCGCACGTTGCGCCTTGCCGACGGACCCGACGAGGTGCACAAGATGACGATCGCGCGACGCGAGCTGCGCAACCACTCCGCCGGCGAGGGCGACGAGCGCGTGGCCGTCGCCGAGCAGACGAGCCGCGTCTGAGCGGGGTCGTCAGCCGGCGAGGCTGCCGTCGCCTGCGGGGCACCTCAGGCCGCGGATGAAGGCCATGATCTGCGCCGCGTCGCGGCGGCGCGTGCGCCGCTCCAGGCGCGTCCGGAGCACGCGGTGCGGGCGCGTCGAGGGGCGGTCGCCTTCGGGACGGGTCGCCGACGGGCGATCGTCACGACGAGGGGGAGGGTCTACCGGCTGCATCGTGCACCTCCGGGGTCGAGGAAGGACAGAGAGATTCCCGCTGCGGCGTCAACGGAACCTCAGAGACGGCGAAGAAGCGCATAAGGTCGAGGCGTTACGCGGGCACGCACCCGTGGTAGCGACCGCGCACGGTGACCGAGCGCGCCGCCTGCCCATGGCCGAGGCGCACGGTGACCGACACCGAGAAGCGGCCGCGACGCGGGATGGGCAACAGCAGCGCGGCGTGCCCGACGCGCCGCGCATCGAGGTGGACGCGGCGCCCGGCGACCAGCACGCGCGTCAGCACGGGCCGCCGGCCGTCGACGCGGTGAAGTCGCACCCGCAGTCCACCCGAACGGCGGCACGCCGTCGTGGGTGGCAGGACCACGGGGCCGACCATCACGCTGTACGCGTCACCGATGCCGCCGCGCCCCTGACCGGGCGTCACCGCCGGCGCCGTGCTCGCCGCAGCGGACGCGGCCGCGATGAGCCCAGCGACAACGACGGCGCACATCGTCGCCGAGGAACCGCGCCTGCGGACGGGACAGGAAGCCGGGACGCGCACGCGTAGTGATATAGGGGGCCGCAGGACGGGTCCCGGGTCGGCGCATGGGAAATTGCAGGATTGCGACGGGGCCGAGCCGACCGACCGGGGCTACTCGAGCGCGGTGCGGCGACGATCGGCGAACGCGGCGACCTCGACGGGCGAGTAGCGACGCTGGCCTCCCGGCGTACGGCGCGCCGGCAGGTAGCCGATGTCCGACCAATGGCGAATCGTTCGCGTCGGGACGCCGAGTCGCTGGGCGACGTCGGCCACGGTCAGGACGAGCTGTTGCTCGCCTCGGAGTTCCTTCTCCATGGGCCATATGTCGTCGGCCGCCGCGACGGTGCGCAGCAACCGGGCCGCTGATGGACGATTTGGCGAGTCGGTAATGGCCTGCCGAACGCGCCTACAGCGCGCCGCTGAGCAGCGCGAGCGACCCGCCGACGCCGGCGCCGGCGGCCGCGATCTTCACCTGCAGTCCGCGGGCCCGTGCGCGTAGCTCGGCCACACGGCCGCGCAGCCAGGGCAGTGAATCCTCGCGGCCGCACGCGTCACGCCAGCCGCGCAGCGCGTGCTGCAGGCGCCGCTCGTCGGCCACGACGGCCAGGAGCTCGACCGTCCCGCCTCCGGCCTCGGGCGGACCGAGGCGCACGAGGTACAGCTCACCGGTGTCGCGGATCCACGCCGCACGGTGCAGTGGACCGTCCCCGCCGTCGCGCCACCACAGCCCGACGTCCACCTCGCGTGAGGCGATCCGCCGCTGATCGGCAAGATAGAAAGCCGACAGAGACGGGTACTGCGCGTCGCGCTTCGCTGCGGCGCCGGCCGGTTCAACGGGCATGCTGGCCTCCTGTCGATTCGGGTGCGACGAGCAGCATTGCCCCCGTACCTGAGCCAGAGCTGTGGGCCGGATAAAGATGCGAAGCCGGCGGGGCGGTGGGTGTCAGCGGCCCCGGGTGCGACCGCTGACACGGACCGCGTCAGTCCAGGCGGGTCAATTGAGCCGCTTCTTCAGCGCGCTCGCGGGCGAGAACTTCGCCGCGTTGCTCGCCGCGATCTGGATCGTCTGGCCGGTGGACGGATTGCGGCCCTGGCGAGCGGCGCGATGGGACACGCTGAACTTGCCAAAGCCTGCGATCGCGACCTCACCACCCTTGGCCAGCTCGTCCGAGACGGCCTCGATGACGGCGTCCACGGCCTCGCGAGCCTGACCCGCCCCCAGTGACGCGCGCTCGGCGACCTTGTCTGCGAGCTCGTTCTTGGTCATGGCACTCCCTTCTCGAGTGTCGTTGCTCGGGGCAGGCTAACGGCTGGGAAGGACGGGCAGCGCGGTCAGGGCCCGTAATGGCGGGCGATGAGGCCCGAATTTCCGTGGTTTGGGGGGTGGCACCCCCGGCCTGACAGCGCCGGGGGACGGACCCTAGGCGCACCCGCCTGGCACGGATGGCGGGCTGGGGGCGACCGGCGGATGCGCCGTGGCGTGGATGGGCGTCGTCATGAGAAACGCCTGCAGGCCCTGTCCGTCGCTGCCGATCTGTCGAAACGTGAAGCGGGCTCGCAGGAGGGCGAGGGTGTACTGCTCGATCGGCAGCAGCTGTCCCTCGTCTGGGATGACCGAGCTCGTGACCACCGTCGTTCCGGGCGCCAGCGTGCGCACCGCCGACGCGATGCGCGCCGGGCTCTGGGTCGACAGCGATTCCTGGCACGGGTTGCTCGACCCGACGAGGTTCGCCTTGTCGAGGTGCAGGAGCGCCTCCGTCTCGACGTACGGAGTGAGCAGGAGCTCCAGGTGGGCCGGCCTGGGGTTCAGCGCCGCGACGAAGCCGATGACGTGGGGCGCCCCAGGCTCGACGTACCCGTTATTCCATAGGGCAGACAGCGCTGTCCCGACCGACGGCGCGCTACCGAGCACCGCCGCAAGCGCCGTGTCCGGGTACTTCACGCTGATGTCGTCGGCTTCGCTGGCGACGATCATGGCCGCAACGAACACCGCCGTGCCGGTGGCGATGGCGGCCGCCATGCGGCTGTTGAAGGTCAGGCGCGCGATGCCCAGCCAGACGAACAGCAGCGCCACCCCGGGCGGCGAGATGTGGACGAGATTGTTCGGGTGGGCTCGTCCGAGGTAGTACGTGTACACAACGGTTCCGAGCACCGTCAGCCCGGCGGCGGCGTGGAAGGCCACCCGGTACCGGCGCATGAGCTCGGGACGGGTCAGCGCGAGCACCACGATCACGATCGCCGAGACGGCGTACATCGCCCCGAGCGCCAGGCCCGGCGACCACGGCTGGATCGGCAGGTTGCCAAAACCGCCGGTGGTGTAGAGCCGCACGTAGTAGACATACGCACCCCAGTCGGCCCAGGCGCCGGTGCTTACCTTCGTCAGCAGCGTGAACGCCAGCACGCCGCCGACGCTCGCGGCGACGAGCTCCGCGACCCGGCGGGCGGCGATCTTCAGGCGCGCGCGTGGGCTCGCGTCCGCGACCAACCCATCAAGGCACGCGAGCGCGCCCGCGACGGCGAGCGTGTAGGCGCCGGCCTCGGCGCTCCAGACGGCCGCGACGGCCACGGTCGCCAGCACGAACGCGCGGAGCAGCCGCTTGTGCCGCGCCGTCCGCGCGGCGGCGACGGAGAGCACCAGAACGAGCCACGGCATGCCGAACCGCAACACTCCGGTGCTCGGGAAATCGACGTAGTTGAGGAGCTGGCCGAAGATGTCGAGCGTGACGGCGACGGTCAGTGCGAGGGCCGCGATGAGGACCGACTGCGAGCTCCATCGCACGACGTAGTACAGGCCGGCGAACAGCAGCGCCGTCAGGACCGAAACGAGCAGCGTCGACGTGCCGTAGCCGATCGGCACGACGAGGAAGAGCGCGGCGAGCGCATCCATCAGCCCGACGCCATACTGAGAGAACGTCCCCACGAGCATCGGGTGCCCGTGAAGCACGTCGAGCGCCGGCCCGAGGAAGTAGTTCTGATTGGTGGCGACGACGATGTCCGGCGGCCCGAGGAACAGCACCACGAGCGCCATGCCGGCGAGGATCGTGGCGTCGAGCGCCCGCATCCATCGGCGCGAGAGCTCGGACCGACCACCGAACGCGCGCGCCAGGTCGAAGGCGGCGATCCCGGCCGCAAGCCCCACAGCGACGTCGACCGTGCTGAGTGTGGCCGGCGGAACGAACGGCAGGGCGGCCAGCGCGAACAGCAGCGGGATAGCGCTGACGGGGACGCGGCGCGACCACGCGTCCGGCAGCCAGCGCGCCGCGATGGCGATCGCGATGCGCGCGGCGACGAGCGCGATCACGACAAACAGTGACGTGTTGAGCGTCGCCGTGGGCGAGAGGGCGAGCAGGCGCGCCAGGCAGAGCACGCCCGCCGTCGCCACGAGCGTGGAGAACGCCGTCAACCGCTGGCGCTCGCCGGCCGTGCCCGCCTGGGCACGGCGCCAGGCCAGCGCGATGGTCAGCGGGACCACGACGAGAAGCGCGAGGAAGTACCCGAGGCGCTCGATCGGCTTGCTTTGGCCGAACAGCACGATGACCGCGTCGGCGCTGATGGCGAACGCAAGCACGCCGTCGGCGATCGCACCGCTCAGCAGCGCCACGAGGTCCACCTCTGCGTCGCGCGTACGGCGAGCGCTCACTACGAGGCCGGCCACGATCAGATCGCAGCCGACGATCAGTACAACCGCCTTCTTCCATCCAAACGCCCTCGACGCCGCGACGCCGAGCGTGTTGGCTCCGAGGGCAATGGCGATAGCGAGCGCTCCGGCTCCGAACAGCGCCGCGGCGAGCCGCGGACGCTCGCCGAGCAGCGAGCGCAGCGTCAGCAGCAGGTGTGGTCTCTCACGGCGCGGCGCCTCTTCGGGCGGGGCCTGCTGAGATCCGCTCACGCGCGCGCAGCGTTTGAGGGAGCCAGCGCAATCGCGAGGCGCCGAGCGCCGTAGATGGCGAGAGAGTGTCTGGTTGGCATGTGATCGCTTCTCGGTTTCGGGAACCGGGCGAACGCCCCCTGCTACCGCATTGCGCGCACCACGTCGCCGCGCGTACAGGAGGGGACTGGCCGCCGCAGGGGCGAGAGAATACTGAGGCCGCGAGCCCCGGCCGCGCGCCACCCGTGCCCGGGGCCGGTCGACGGGCCACCCTCCGCCCTCAGGCGACGTCCCCGGCGGGCGAGCGCAGGCTCGGCTCGGCGGCCCCAGAACGGCGTGGTACGAGCCGGCCGGCCGCAGCGACGGCCCACAACGTGGCGATCCACACCGCGCACGACAGCCCGACATGCAGCCACACGAGCTCGGTCGGAAGGTGCGTCTCGTACTGCACCAAGCCGACGAAGCCCTGGGCGGCCATGAGACAGCACAACCAGGTCACCGCACGGTGCACAAGCGGGTCGAGCGGGCGCCGGCCCAACCACCACCACAGCGCGACGGCGGCGACGCCCAACACGAACCCGATCTCGCCATGGCGATGGATGACGAAGTCCATCGTTCCCTGCCCGTCGAAGGTCAGACGATTGATCTTCTGCCCCGGCGACCCTCCCGCGTGCGGTCCGGCGGCCGTCGCTGCGGTCCCGGCGAAGATCGCCAGCGCGGACAGCGGCACGAGCGCGCGGACCAGCCACACCGTCGTGCGATCGGCGAACGCTGGCCGCTGCTCGGGTTCGTAGGTCGCCCGCCAGGCGAGCGCCACAGCCGCGGCGATGATGAGCATGGAGAGGGCGAAATGCGCCATGACCCACCCGTAGTCGAGCGACCCGCGGACCGTGAGCCCCCCGAGCACCGCCTGGGCGACCACGCCGGCGGGCAGTAGCGCAGCGAGGAGCACGAGGTCGCGGCGGTACGGCCGCCGCCGATATGCGAGCAGCCAGGCCAGCCCGGCGGCGATCGACACCGGCCCGGTGATCAGGCGGTTGGAGAACTCGATTACGGCGTGCGTCTGCAGCGGCGGGTAGACGCGGCTATAGCACGCGGGCCAACGCGGGCACCCAAGGCCCGAGCCCGTCAGGCGAACCGCGGCCCCGCTCAGCACGATGAGCGTCATCGCGCCGAGGGCGACGTAGGCGACCCGCGCATACTGGGGGGGCGTAAGCGTCACCTCACGCAGGCGCGCAAGCTGACCGCGGGCCGCAGACGATCTGGCCGTCGGGTGTGACATCCAGTACAGCATGCCAAGCCTCCTGGGCGCGCGTGCGTACACCACGCGCCGCCCGAGCCTCGCGACGGCCACCGCCGTCCCGATCGCCTTGGGATACCTCGGCACGCCGGGTAGAAGCGCCCACGCGATCTGGTAGCGTCCCGCCGGACGGCTACGGGGCCCAGTGGAGGGCCCAGGCTCCCCGAGGGCGGCTTCGCCGCAGCACGTTCCACCCGAGCCGAGGCCCACCGGCGGAGGCAATCACCATCTCCGATCGCCCAGATACTCTCGCCGACGGCATCCGGCGCGTCGTCATCGAACAGTCCAAGCGCGCGAACGTCGGCCACATCGGCTCGGCGCTATCGATCGCCGACATCCTGGCCGCCCTTTACGGCGGCGTGCTGCATGACGGCAGCGATCGCGCCAGCGAGGATCGGGTCGTGCTCTCCAAGGGCCACGCCGCGCTCGCTCTGTACGCGGCGCTCGAACTGTCCGGGCGCCTTCCGACCGGGTCGGTGGGCGGGTACTGCGCCGACGGTTCCGCGCTCGGCGTGCACCCCGAGCACCAGCTCGAGGGCGTCGACTTCTGCACTGGAGCCTTGGGACACGGGCTTTCGATGGCCACCGGCGCTGCGCTGGCCGCGCGGCTGGAGCACTCGTCACGTCGAGTGTTCGCGGTGCTGAGCGACGCCGAGCTGAACGAAGGCTCTGTGTGGGAAGCGATCATGTTCGCCGCTCATCACCAACTGTCCAATCTGATCGTCATCGTCGACCTCAACGGTCAGCAGGCGATGGGGTATACCGCGGATGTGCTCGACCTCGGCCCGCCCGCAGCGCGGTGGCAGGCGTTCGGGTGGGACGTGCTCGAGATCGACGGCCACGATGCGGCGGCCATGCAGTCCGCGATCGAGGGCATGGACGCTGTGGCCGGCCGCCCGCACGTGCTCATCGCGCACACGACCTTCGGTAAGGGTGTCGAGCTTCATGCAGAGCGTCATCGACTGGCACTATCTGCCGATGACGGACGAGCAGTATGAGCAGGCACTGGCCGAGCTCGACGCGGTGCACACATGAGAGACGAGTTCGTGGCCGAGCTCGCTCGCCTCGCGGCCGTCGACGACCGCGTCGTGCTACTCACCGGCGACCTCGGCTATCTCGTGCTCGAAGAGTTTGCCGAGCGGTTCCCGGAGCGGTTCTTCAACGTCGGGGTTGCCGAGCAGAACATGGTGGGGTTGGCGACCGGGCTGGCTGAGGCCGGCTACGTGCCGTTTGCCTACTCGATCGCGACGTTCGCGACGCTGCGCCCGTATGAGTTCATCCGCAACGGTCCGGTGCTGCACGACTTTCCGGTCCGCATCGTCGGCATCGGGGGCGGATTCGACTATGGCCACAACGGAATCACGCACTTCGCGCTCGAGGACTTCGCCATCATGCGAACGCAGCCGTCGATGAGCGTGATCGCCCCGGCCGACGGCCCGCAGATGCGTGCGGCGGTGAAGGCTTCCCGCGATATCCCCGGACCGATCTACTTTCGCGTCGCCAAGTCGAGCGAGACAATCCGCGGCCTCGACGGGCGCTTTACGCCGGGTCGGATCGAGCTGCTGCGAGAGGGCCGCGACGTCGCGCTCGTCGCCATCGGGCACGATCGTCGGCGAGGCCCTGCACGCGGCCGACGCGCTCGCCGCGGACGGGATCGCCGCCGCCGTGGCCCTTGTCCCGACGCTCAACCCGGCTCCGGTCGACGCGCTCACCGAGCTCCTCGGTCACGTACCGCTGGCCATCTCGATCGAGACGCACTACCTCAACGGTGGGCTTGGCTCCCTGCTCGCCGAGACGATCGCCGAGCAGGGATTGGGCTGCCGCCTTCTCCGCGCCGGCGTGGACTCGGTGCCCGCCGGACTCTCGGGCAGCCAGCGCTTCCTCGAGGATCGCTTCGGCCTGTCCGCCGATCGCCTCGCCGCCCGGGCACGGACCGCGCTCGAGATCATCGCAGCGTGAAGCTGAGCGCAATCATCGCCTGCTACCGCGACGCCGAAGCCGTCCCGGTCATGCACGAGCGACTGACGAGCATGTTCGTCAGGCTCGGCGCGGACTACGAGATCATCTTCGTCAACGACGGGAGTCCGGACAACGCGCGCGACGTCCTGGCCGCGCTCGCCGCTCGCGACCCGAAAGTCGTGGTGATCAACCACGCGCGCGCGTTCGGATCCCAGAGCGCCTTCACGAGCGGGATGCGGATCGCGACCGGAGACGCCGTCGTCCTGCTCGACGGCGATCTTCAGGATCCGCCCGAGCTGATCCCGAAGTTCGTCGAGCAATGGCGCGCCGGCTACGACGTCGTGTACGGCGAACGCGTCCAGCGCGAGACGACGCGCGTTCATGGGCCACGCCTACAAGGCCTTCTACCGTGTGTTCCGCCGGCTCGCCTACGTGAACGTCCCGCTCGATGCGGGCGACTTCGGCCTTCTCGACCGCCGGGTCGTCGACACGCTCAATGCGCTGCCCGAGACCCATCGCTTCATCCGTGGGCTCCGTGCCTGGGTCGGCTACCGGCAGATCGGCGTGCCCTATGTTCGGCCCGAGCGCATGTTCGGGAAGACGACGAACTCGCTGCTGCAAGAACGTCGGGTGGGCGCGCCGCGCGATCGTGTCCTTCTCCTACGTACCGCTTGACATGATCGCCTGGCTGGCGCTCATCACCGTTGCCATCTCGGTCATCGTGTTGACCGCCGAGCTCGTGCTGCAGCATCGTCGATCCGTCGCTGGCTCCGAAGGGATTCACGACGCTGATCGTCGGCATGCTGTTCATCGGCGGCATTCAGCTGCTCTGCCTGGCCATCATCGGCTCCTACGTGGCGCACATCTACGAGGAGAGCAAGCACCGTCCGCCTTATCGTCGTGGAGAGCATCATCAACGCGCCGGCCGGGATGCCTGTGGACGCACGACCCCCGTCGCCGGCCGGGACACGCTCACCTGGAGCCGGACTCGGCTTCATCTGAGAGAGAATCGCCCCAACCGGAGGAAGTGACGAGTCAACATGATCGATACCGCTGGCACCGAGCTGCCGCAGCTGAGGGCAACGCGCTGCGCCATCTGCGACCGGGAGGACAACGCCACCGAGCGCTGGCCGGCCACCTTCGACCCGAAGGCGTTCAACGCCCGCGTGTTCTCGGCGCGACGCCTGCCTGATCGGGTCCACTATCGGATCGTCACCTGCAACACCTGCGGCCTCGTGCGCTCCGATCCAGTGGCCGACGCCGAGCTGCTCGCGCGGCTGTACGAGGTCAGCACGTTCGACTATGGCGACGAGGTCGAGGCGATCCGGCGACCTACGGCCGTGCGCTCGGATGGCTCGAGGACCGCGCCGCCCGGCGCGAGTCACTGCTGGAGATCGGCTGTGGCAACGGCTTCTTCCTGGACCAGGCGCAGCGCCAGGGCTGGACCGACGTCCACGGGGTTGAGCCGAGCGCCGACGCCGTGGCTAAGGCGCCCGCCGATCTGCGCTCGGCCATCGTGCAGGACGTCATGCGCTCGCGGGCTGTTCGCGCCCGCGAGCTTCGACGCGGTGTGCCTCTTCCAGGTGCTCGATCACATCAGCCGACCCCCTCGACGTGCTCACGGAGTGCTTCGACATCCTCCGTCCTGGCGGACACATCCTGGCGCTCAATCACAACGTCTCGGCGTGGTCGGCACGCATGCTCGGAGAGCGCAGCCCGATCGTCGACATCGAGCACACGTACCTCTACTCGCCCGAGACGATGCGCCGCCTCTTCGCCAAGGCCGGCTTCGTCGCTGCGCAGGTCCGCAGCGTGCGTAACACCTACAGCCTGTCGTATCTCGCGCAGCTCGTTCCCTTTCCGCCGACGCTGAAGCGTCGACTGCTGCCCCGCCTGCGCGCCGGACGGGCGGGTGGTGTCACGGTCACCGTGCCACTGGGCAACCTCTGCCTGATCGCCCGCAAGCCCGACTGATGGGCGGCGCATCGCGCGCGCTCGTCACCGGCGCCGCCGGGTTCGTGGGCGCGAACCTCGTTCGCCGCCTCGTTGAGGCCGGGCACGACGTGGTCGCGGTGACCCGGCCCGGCGGCACGGCGTGGCGGCTGGAGGACCTCTCGACGACGGCGCGTCTGCTCGAGCTCGATCTGCGCGACCGGACCGCCGTCGAGCGCGCCATCGCCGACGCCCGACCCGATTGGATCTTCCACCTCGCCGCCCACGGCGCCTACTCGTGGCAGGGCGACTTCGAGACGATGGTTGCCGTCAACGTCTCGGCCACCGAGGCGCTCCTGGCCGCCGCCCGCGCGGGCGGCGTCAGCGCCTTCGTCCACGCCGGGTCCTCCTCGGAATACGGGCGCAAGGAACACGCCCCGCGCGAGGACGAGTGGTTGCTGCCGAACAGCTACTACGCGACGACCAAGGCAGCGGCGACCCATCTGACCGCGCTGGCCGCTTCGGAGGGACTCCCGGCGCTGACGCTCCGCCTGTACTCGATCTACGGCCCCTGGGAGGATCCGCGCCGGCTCGTGCCGGCGATCGTACGCGAGGCGGCGCACGATCGGCTCCCGCCGCTCGTTGGTCCCGAGACGGCGCGCGACTTCGTGTACGTCGACGATTGCTGCGACGCGCTGCTCGCGGCGGCACGACTCGGCGCCCCCGATGTCCCGGGCGCCGTGCTCAACATCGGCTCCGGGCACCAGACGCGCCTGGACGAGCTCGTCGAGGTGGCTCGCGGCGCGCTGGGCATCGAGGCGAGCCCGAACTGGGGCACCATGCCCCAGCGAGAGTGGGATACGAACAGGTGGGTGTCAGATCCGCGCACCGCCCTAGCCGTCCTCGGCTGGCAGGCCACGACAAGCCTGGCCGATGGTCTCCTGGCGACGTCGCGCTGGCTGCAAGACCGACGCGATCTCTGGCCACGCTACGGTCTGATCGAATGAGGCCACCGTCCGTGACCGAGTGCGACGCACGCCATGAAAGCTGAGTTCGCGGGCGGCCTACGCTGTCCGGCCTGTCGGCGAGACCACACGCTCGAGCTGCGCGTATCCGCCAGCGACGCGCGCGAAGTGCGCGAGGGGACGCTGCGCTGCCGCGCTTGCGGGGGCGTATTCGCGGTGCATCGCGGCGTGCCCGAGCTGCTGCATGAACCGCCCGAGCATGTCGTGGCCGAGGCAGCCGGCCTCGCTCGCTTCGCCGAGCGCATGCGGGACGCCGGCTGGGACCGCGACTTCGTGCGCCGCCTGCCCGGGATCGAGCACGGCTACTGGTACGTGCAGGCGCGCTCGATGTACCAGTTGCTGACGACGATCCCGATCCAACCGGGCCAGACGATCCTCGATGTCGGTGCCAACACCTGCTGGGCCGCCAACCACTTCGCCGAGCGAGGGTTACGGGCGATCGCCCTCGACATCGCGACCGTCGAGCTGCAGGGGCTGCACACGGCCGAGTACTTCATCAGCGAGGGCGAGGTGTTCTTCGAGCGGGTCCTCGGGACGATGGAGGCGATACCGCTCGCCTCGAGCAGCGTCGACTATGTGTACTGCTCACAGGTGCTGCACCACACCGACCTCGCCGGCTTGCACCGCACGTTGCGAGAGATCTTCCGCGTCCTGCGGCCCGGCGGGCGGCTGCTGATGGTCAACGAGACGTTGAAGACGCTGAGTGATCCCCACGGCGTGCACACCGACGACGTCGACCAGTTCGAAGGCTACGAGCATGCCCATTGGGCCGTCAGTTACCGCTGGGCCGCGATGCGCGCGGGGTTCTTCACCGACGTGACCGAGCCCCACTACCGGCCGTTCTTCGGCGACACCGAGCTGCGGCTGCCCGCGGACACCTCGATCGCGGCTGCGTTCGGGCGCCGGACGACCTTCGCACTCCGCCATCTCGCGCCGGCGAGGCGGGTGTATCTCGCCTGGCTCAACCACGTCCGCGGCGGGGTCTCGATGAACATGATCGCTACCAAGCCCTCGCGCTACGTCGTGCGGCACCGGCCGCTGCCGACCGCCGTGCGCATCGTCCTCATGGCCGCCGCCGGAGCGCGGCAGCGCCTGGCGCGCCTGCGGGGGCGCGGTGCGCCTCGAGTGCCGCGAACGCCCGAGCAGGCGGCAGCCGCGATCCGTCGCGCCACGGGGGCCACCCCGCCACCACGTCGCATCCATCGGCCCCCGCCGGGCCCGTCGGACCGCGGCGGGTCGCCGACCTACGTCAGCCACGACGACAGACCGTGAGCGCGGCGTCACCGTCGCGGGCGCCCAACCATCACGGCGCCGAGGCCACGAAATCACCGTGAGGGTTCAGCCCGATGGTGATCGGTGAGATGAGAGGGCCGACGGGGCACCGCTGTGCGCCGGTGACGAACACCGCCCTCGCGGCGTTGATCGGCGGCACGACGAACCCATTGGCGCCAGACATCTCGGCCTCCAAGAGAGCCTGGTGTGACGCATCGAGGTTCAGTTGGGCACAGACGATCGTGGCGGGCGGTGTC
Organism: uncultured Solirubrobacterales bacterium; assembly: GCA_963819075.1. Lineage (GTDB taxonomy): Bacteria > Actinomycetota > Thermoleophilia > Solirubrobacterales > Solirubrobacteraceae > CAVQBJ01. The sequence goes on along the minus strand of CAWFUP010000002.1, from coordinate 1,029,495 downwards.
AGCTCCGCGACCTGCGAGCGAAACATCGCGAGGCTGTTGCCGTACGGCGTCGACACGAAGTACGCGCGAATGTCTGCGCCCTGCCGGAAGATGAGCGCGAGCGTCACGACGGCAACGGCGAGGACGGCACTGCGTATCGGCGTGGACCAGTTGCGCAGCACCGGGAACAGCACTGCCGCTGCAGCGCTGAACGCGAGCAGAAGCGGCATGGCCACGTAATGGATGTCACGCTGCTGGCTCTGCACGAGCGCCGGCAGCGCCGTCGCCCCCGACGCGCCGAGCAGGGCGAGGGGAAGATAATCCGCGCGGCGTCGCGCCGCCAAGCCGCCGCCGACGAGGGCGCCGATGAGCAACGCGAAATATGCGATGGTGAGCGCCGTCGTCGGCGCCAGCAACGACCGGTAGTAACGCAGGTTGGCGTGAACGAAGCGCAAGCCGGTCGTCGAATAGGCGGCGTTTGACTTCGTCGCGGGATACGCGACGGCGAAGAAGTACACGAGCGGTAGGACGACGCTCCAGAAGCTGACGCCGGCCACCGCCTTGGTCGGTGTGACGCCGAGCTGGCGAAGCCTGGCGATCTGGTGCCATGCGCAATAGCACGCGATGACGAGCAGACCGACGTACACGAGGTCGCTGATGACCCCGAGCGTCCACGCCGCGCCCGTCGCCACCGACCACCACGCGCAGCCGCGTACCGAGTCGGCGCGGATGCAGCGTTCGTGCGCGAACAGCGCGAGGCCGAGTGCCAGAAACCCGGCGGAGTGAACGATGTTCGAGGACCACAGGGCCGTCGGGTACCACGCGGCGGTGGCGATGAACAGCCCGCCGATCCACCACGCCTCGACCGGGCTCCACGCCGTCCTGGCGCCGACCCGCAGCCAGACGACGACGCCGGCGGCGAACACGAGCGAGTTGAGCAACAGGAACGGCACGACCGACCCCGAGCCGAACGCGATAGTCCCAACCGCCCAGAACACGTTGGCGATGTACTTGCCGGTGTTGACGTGATCGTTCGACAGGTCGCCGAGTGTGCGGGCGTACTGAGTCATGTTGAGGAAATCATCCGCCCAGAAGCCACTGCGTGAAACGGCGGTGATCCATACGATCACGCTAAGTGAAATGACGGTGGCCGGAAGCGCGGCGAGCAGCGCCCAGCGCAGACCTCGGGCTGACCGTTGCCTCTCACCTAGCATGACTTGCACCTCGATCCGTTACTCGCCGACGGGGTAACCCGCGCCTTCTGAACTCCGTTGTCGCAATCGCGGCTCTCGGCCGTGACCGACGTCCCTCGCGAGGGTCCGAGCAGCGCATCCGCTTTGTGCTGCACAGGCAACAGCGCCCGCATGATACCGGTGCCCGCCACCGGCGCCGACGGGTCATCCCGATCCGGCGCCGGCTCAGAACTGACGAGGCGACCGCGCCGATGCGCACCGCATAGAGTCTGGCCGCATGGACATATCCGAGCTCGCATCGAACCTCGACATCCATGTCAGCCGGCTGGCCGCCGCACGCCGGGACGTCGGCGACGGAGTCGAGTGGTACCGCTACGACATCCTCGCCAACCTCGTGCATCTCGATCGCCTCCTCACGGGCGAGAACCGTGACCTCGATCGCCTCGCCGCGGGAGGACCGGTGGCCGACATCGGGGGTGCCGATGGCGATCTCGCGTTCGCGCTCGAGGCCGCGATGGAGTGGGATATCGATCTGATAGACACCGCCGCCGCCAATCAGAACGGCCTGGACGGCGCCCGGGCGCTTCGCGATCGACTCCGATCCCGGGTACAGGTCCACGACGTCGATCTGGACACCCAGTTCCGCCTCCCGCGCGAGCGCTACGGACTCGTGCTGCTGCTCGGCATCCTCTACCACCTGCAGAACCCCTACTTCGTTCTGCGCGCGCTCAGTCGGGCGTCCGGGCACTGCGTCCTGTCCACACGCGTGGCCCGCTTCGCCGGGGCGGCGAGCACGCCGATCGGCGATCTTCCCGTCGCCTATCTCGTTGCGCCGACCGAGACCAATGCGGACGCAACCAACTACTGGATGTTCTCGCCGGCCGGCCTCGAGCGGATCGTCGAGCGGGCGGGCTGGTCGATCCTCGATCGCATGAACGTGGGCGACGTCGAACGATCGGACCCCTCCTCGCCCGAGCACGACGAACGCATGTTCATGCTGCTGCGCAGCACGAACGCCCACAGCTGAGCTGGAGCCGGCGCGCGGCGTGACACGCGGCGACGGCCGCACCGGCGACGTCAACCCGTCGAAGCGGGTTGCTCGCGCGGAGCGACTTCGCCGGCGAGCAAGTGCTCGAGTCGGTCGACGATGACCGCCGGCGAGCACATCGCATCCACGACCGCCTGACCGGCCACGGAGAGCCGGTGCCAGAGCTCGTCGTCGCCCAGCACGCGCACGATCCGCTCCGCCATCTCGGCCGGGTCGTCGGCGATGAGCATGTGCTCGCCGTCGACGACGTCCAGGCCCTCGGCTCCCACGGTCGTCGTCACCACCGGCAGGCCCGCGGCGAGCGACTGGGTCACCTTCCCCTTGAGGCCAGCGCCGTATCGCAGCGGCGCGACCATCGCGCGCGCCCCGTCGATGAGCGGCTCCAGATCCTCCACCCATCCGGTGACGTCGACGAGCCTCGACGCCAAGCGCTCCACTTCGGGTGGCGCATCGGCGCCGACGACGGTGACCGGTACGTCCGGCAGCTCGCGCCACACCAGCGGCATAACCTCCTCGACCAGCCGCACGGCCGCGTCGATGTTCGGGTCGTGCTCGAAGCCTCCGACGAACAGCACACCCGCGCGACCGGTCGCGGGCGACACGTCGGTCGCGACATCGTGGACCATCGGAAGTACGAACACCGAGGCCGAGGGCACATCCGCCTCGACCAGTCGACGTTCGTCCTCGGTCACGACGAGGGTCACGTCCGTTGCGCGGACCATGGCAAGCTCGAGCTCGCGCAGGGCCGCCGACTTGGAGGCGAGCGCGGCGCCAGACCCGTTGAGCGTCGCGCGGCGTGACTCCCGCAGCCAATGCAGGTCGACCGTGTCATAGATCGCCGTGGCCTGCGGGGCCACCTCGCGCACGGAGTCCAGCCAGCGACTGGCCACGAGCGGCCGCGCGAGGATCGCCGTGTGCACAAAGGGGCCTATCGCCCGCAGCTCGGCCCGCACGTCGATCGGGACGGTCAGCACCTCGACGCCCATCCGCCGCAGCTCCCGCGTGTAGGGCTCGACGACCGTGAAGTTGTCGGGCATGAACGTCACGCGACAGCCGAGGGACAACAGCGCCTTCAAGACGCCGAGCATGCGCACCGAGCCCGCGTCGCGATCCCAGGCCGGCACCTTGTGGTCGATGATGAGCACGTGCCGGCCTCGGTTACGGTCGGCTGCTCCCCGGATATCGTCGGAATCCGACGGCATGTGCTCGGTTTCGAGGCGTTGGCGCCACTTCTCGACGAACTTCGGGCGGTTGTCCTCCTGATGGCGCTTGTGTCCGCTGGTGAGATCGACGCCGGCCGTCGCGCCCTCGTGGTGGACCACGATGGCCTCGGGTTCGTACATCACCCGCAGGCCGCGCTCACGCGCGCTGAAGCACAGGTCGGCGTCCTCGTAGTACAGCGGCAGATAGCGCTCGTCGTAGCCGCCGACGTCCCTGAAGAGGTCGGCCCGCACCAGCAGCGCGGCGGCCGAGCCGTAGTCCGTCTCGCGGCGATATTCGTAGGCCGACAGGTTGGGCGGGTCGCCGCGGCCGAAGTTCATCCCCGTCCCGTCGCGCCAGATGATGCCGCCGGCTTCGCACAGCCGACCATCGGGATAGACGTAGCGTGGAGTCACGACGCCGATGTCCGGTGCCGACTCGGCGCAGGCGAGCATCGCGCTCAGCCAGCCCGGCCGCACCTCGGTGTCGTTGTTGAAGAGCACCAGCCACTCGCCGCGAGCGGCGGCCGCGCCGCGATTGACGCTTCGCAGATAGCCGAGGTTCGTGTCGCTGACGAGGATCGTCGCCCCGCGCACGTGCGCGAACAGGAACTTGCTTTGGGGGTCGGATGCGTCGTCGACGATGATCACCTCGTAGTCGACGTCCGGCGTGTTCTGCACGATCGACCGCAGGCAGGCCTCGGTCAGGTCGGCCCGCGCGTGACACGGGATCACCAATGACACGAGGGGCCGCTCGTATTCGGGGAACCGAACGAAGCGCACGCCGTCGGGGGCCGTCGCGGGCGGCGCCGGCGCCACCGGCGCTGGCGCCACCGACGGCGATGCCAGCACGGCGCGACCGACAAGCCGCAGCGTCAGGCCGAACAGGCGCGCGAGGATCGTCCGCTCACCGATGACGCCGTAGAACCGCCGCCGCACGCGCTGGAAGACCCGCCAGGTCACCGACTCCTCCGTGCGTGCCAGCGCGGCGCGCAGCGGCGCCACCTCGCTCTCCAGCGCCGCGAGCTGCTCGGTCAGCGACGCCGCCGAGGCCTGAGCGCGCTCGACGGAGACGTCCAGGTGCTCGAGCTCGGCACGCGACCGGAGCGTCTGGTCGCGAAGCGCCTGGGCAAGTAACGCCCGCTCCCGATGCAGGGCCTGCAGCTGAGCGTGCGCCGCCCCGACCTCGCTGCGGAGGCGCTCGTGCAGCTCTCGGTGCGCGGCGAGCAGCGCATCGCGCTCCGCCCGCAACTCGCCGACCCGGGCCTGCGCTGCGCTTGCCTCCTGCACGCCTCGTCGCTCGGCCTCGCGCATGAGCGTCAGGTCGAAGTCGGCGAGCAACGACGTCGCCGGCAGCTGCGGCAACGGCACGCCCGACGCGACGGCAATCAGGTAGAACGGCGCCGGCTCGGACGCCAGGCGCCATTCCTCGCCCGACCGCTCGACGAGAAACGCCGACTCGCCGCCGGCGGGAGACTCGAGCGAGGCGTCCGATCCAGTCGCATCCGCGCCATCGGGCGCGGGCCCACCCACGCCGCCGATCCGCGAGCCCGTGATGGCGCGTTGACTCCAGCACGACACGTGCTCGAACCGCTCCCCCAGGAGCTCGCGAAACTCGTCAAGGGTGAGCTCGCGCACGTGAAACGGGTTGGCGTAATCGGGCGCGTCGCTGTACGTCCGCCGGTCCGGCGTCGACATGATGAGCACCCCGTCGGCGGTGAGCACGCGTGTGACCTCGGCGAGCATCTGAGACTGCTCGGCGACGTGCTCGACGAGCTCGAAGGCGACCACGACGTCGAAGGAGTCATCTGGGAACGAGGACAGGTCGACGGCTGAGCCAAGCCTGAACTCCAGGTTGGCCGCTTCGTAGTTGAGCCGGCTGTGCTCGACGGTGTCCACGTCGATCTCGAGGCCAACGACGCGTGTGGCGCCACGAGCGAGCATCGCTGCGCCGAAGCCCTCGCCGCTGCCGAGGTCGAGCACCGAGCGTCCCTCGACGATCTCGGCCGCCCACAGGTAGCGATGTAGATGCTCGTAGACGACCTGCACGTCTGGAGCCCAGGGCACGCAGCGCTCGCCGGTCCAGTCGATCAGCCGCGGCGCCGCCGCGCGGCGCACGTAGCTCATGCGACACCGCCGCGGCGGGCCGGACGACGTGACCGCTCACCTTTGCGCAGCGCCCCGAGCTGGTATCGACCGCCGTCGACCGCTGTGGCGTTCTGAGCCCTCGACATCAACGGCCACACAGTACCGCTACAGGTTCTCGGCGACGTGCGGCGCGGTGCGGTTGAACACATAGAAGCCGAGCCCGAAGGCCAACGCGACGAGCGCCAGCGGCACGGTCAATCTCGCCCAGCCTCCGATGGCCGCGGCGGCGCTCGGCGTCGTATGGGTGATCATCGCGTGGCGGAACTGCTGGAAGACGACCGCGAGCGGGTTGCACATGTAGATGTGCAGCAGCGTCAGCCCGTACGCGGCAACCGTCGTCACGGGGATGATCGTCGGCGAGCCGTAGAAGAGCACCTGCTGGATGACATCCCAGATCGGCTGCACATCGCGGAAGTAGACGAACAAAGCAGACAGCAGCATCGCCACACCCGTTGAGAAGATGACGAGCAGCGCCAGGATGAGCGGCAGCTCCAGCCACGAGAGCATCGGGCGTACGCCCTCGATGAGCGCGAACACGAGCACCACGAGGAGGTTGAGCCCAAGGTTGAACGACGACAGCAGCACGATCGACAGCGGGATGACGAGCCGCGGAAACTGGATCTTGCGAACGAGGTTCTCGCGGTCGACGACGCTGCGCACCGCCCCGCCGGTCGCCTCGCCGAAGAAGGTGAACAGCACGATCGATCCGAGCAGCTGCGAGCCATAGAACACCTGCCCCTTGGAGGCGCCGACGTGCCCGATATCGACGAAGAACACGTAGAGCACGCCGAACAGCAGCAGCGGTCGCATGAGCTGCCACAGGTAGCCGAGCGCCGAGCCGAAGAACCGCAGCTTCCACTCGTTTCGCGCGATGTTGTAGGTCAGATGCCAGAACCGCGTCCAATCGTCGGTGAGTGCGCGCGGACCGCGTATCGGACGTCCGAGCCCCTCGAGCGGGAGCTCCGGCGGGACGGCAGCGACCGGGACGACGTCGGTTGTCACGAGCGCACCTGTGCTGATACGGGCGTCGGGGCCGCAGCGATCGTGACGTCGGCCGGCAGGTCGACGATCCCGCCCTGCGGTTGCGATCCGATGACGACGAAGGAGGAGTCGCCCTCGAAGCGGTCCATGACGTCGAGTCCGAGCCCGCGATGCGACAGGGTGACCACCGGGCGGTAACGACCGGGGGCGAGGACGTTGTCGAATGAGAAGGAGAACAGCACCTCCTGACCGGCGGTGAAGCGGCCGCTGCGCTCGTGCGTCATCGACGTGTTGATGACGACGACGGCGGTGTGATCCTCGTTGAGCACGTACACACTCGCGGCAGGGTCCTCGACGTCGACCATGAAGCGGACGAGCACGCCGAGGGTCAGCCGGCGGCCCTGCTGGATCGACGCCACGCGCTCGCCGTGCTCGTCGTCGGCCCACACCTCGAGAACGCGGGCGTCGCCGTCGCCTCCGCGATCTTCCGCGCCGGCACCAGCCGCGTCGGGGCTGCGGCCGAAGTTGATCTCGAGATAGCGATCGGCAACCTCTCGGGGGGCGCCGAGATGCACCGGCGCGCCTCGCTCGAGCAGGAGCGCGCGATCGCAGAAGCGGTTGAGCGCGCCCATGTCGTGCGTGACGAACACGATCGTTCGCCCACTGTCGCGCATTCCGGCAAATACGTCGAAGCACTTCTGCTGGAAGGCGGCGTCTCCGACGGCCAGCACTTCGTCGACGAGCAGGATCTCGGCGTCGACCTGGATGGCGACCGAGAACGCCAGTCGCACGTGCATGCCGGACGAGTAGTTCTTCAGCTTGAGCTCCTCGAACTCCCGCAGCTCGGCGAAGTCGATCACCTCGTCGACGCGCCTCCTCGCCTCCCGAGGGGAAAGGCCCATCATGATTCCGTTGAGCACGACGTTGTCGCGGGCCGCGAGGTCGGGGTTGAAGCCGACGCCGAGCTCGATGAACGTGGACAGTCGCCCCTTCACCCAGATCCGGCCGCGGTCGACGCGATAGATCCCGGCCAGGCACTTCAGCAGCGTGCTCTTGCCGCTTCCGTTGCGTCCGGCGATGCCGAAGAACTCACCCTGACTGACGTGAAACGAGACGCCGCTCAGGGCTTGAAACGTCTCGTTGCGAGTGCGCCTCAGTGGGTGAAGTGCACGCTCCTTGAGCGTGTGCGTGCGCTCTTCGGGCACGCGAAACGCCTTGTCCAGGGAGTCGACGACGATGAGCGGCGGTGCACCGCTGGCCAGCTCAGACATGGCTGGAAGCGTAGCGCCCGATACGCCGGGCCCCATCGGGGTGGCGCACGCCGGATGCCGCCGCGCGGGGCCCGGCGGCTCAGTAACGAAACGGCAGCTCGTCGGCGATCTCGGCGAGCGTCGGGGCCACCGCGTCGCGCTCGGACACGACGAGCTCCGCCTTCGGCAGCGGCCACTCGATCCCGATCGCCGGATCGTCGTAGGCGATCCCGCGCTCGACGACGGGGTCGTAGTACGCCGTCTGCTTGTAGATGACGTCCGCGACGTCGCTCACTACGCAGAAGCCGTGGGCGAAGCCCACCGGGACGTAGAGCTGGCAATGGTTCTCGTCGCTCAGCTCGTGCGCCTCCCACTGGCCGTAGGTCGGCGACCCATGACGCACGTCGACGATCACGTCGACGATCGTGCCGCGGGCGCAACGGACGAGCTTCGCCACCCCATCGCCGACATGGAAGTGCATCCCGCGCAGCACCCCGCGACGCGACCGCGACTGGTTGTCCTGAATGAACTCCTCGTTCGGGGAGAGGCCGAGCGCGTCGTGCCACTCGCGCCGGTAGGTCTCGACGAAGAACCCACGCTCGTCGCCGTGCACGGCGGGTTCGACGACGAGCGCGCCCGGTAGGCGTGTCGGGGTGGTCTGCACGGGCGGCAGCGTATCGGCAAGCGGCGGGCGAGCCCTCGCTCGCGCGATCCGCCGCGTCGCGCCCGCCCGCGGGGAACCACTCAGAGGAACTCTGCGAGCCCTTCGTCGCCGCCGCTGGCCGGCAGCCCGAGCGCTCGCAAGAGCCGCTGCGCGACGAGCGGCCACGTGTACAGCGCGGCGCGCGCGCGGGCCGCGTCGCCGGCCCGGCGCGCCTCGCCGGCGTCGGCCAGACGCCGCATTGCCGCGAGCAGGGCCTCGTCATCGCCCGGATCGACGACCGCGCCCCCGCCCTCGCCGATCAGCTCACGCGCGCCCCCAACCGCGGTGACGATGCTCGGCACCCCGATCGACCCCGCCTCGACGTAGACGATGCCCGCCGGCTCGATGCTCGAGGGCATGACCAGGCAGGTCGCCGTCGCGAACAACTCGGCAAGCTCGGCGCGCTGATCGGGACGATCGAGCGACAGGACGCCGTGGACGGTGACGCCTGGCGCGTCGATCGGTGGGTGCCCGCCGACGATGTTGAGCGCCGCGTCGGGCCGCTCGGCGCGCAGTCGTGCGAAGGCGCGCAGGACGCGCGGTCCGCCCTTACGCTCCCAATCAAGTCCGACGAACAGGAAGCGCGGGCGCTCCCAGTCGCGCGAGCCCGGCTGCACGAGGTGGTTGGCGCCGACGCCGACGACGGCCACGTCCTGCGGCCCCAGGCCGTAGTCCGCGCTCGCCGAGCGGGCGGCCCATTCGCTCGAGAAGCAGCAGCGTCGCGCCTGCCGGTAGATGGCGAGGCGGCGCCGCTCGGAGCTCGCGACGACCGCTGCCGACATGCGGCTGAACACCGGATGCACGAGCGTGGCCTGGCGAAGCGTCATGTCCTCGAACGTGACGAGCGGCAGCGACGTCACGAGCGACACCTCGGTGCCAAGCTCGATGATCCCGTCGGCGTGCAGGCGTGCGAGCGCACGACTGGCGCGCCGGCGGCGCACGGCGGCGACGACCGATGCGTACTCGGCGTCATAGCGGTTGCGCGTCGGCAGCGCGCCGGCGCCGAGCAGTGCCCGGTCCAGCACGCCCGGCAGGCGCAGGTCGAGCGTGACAATGGTCACTCCGAGATCGCGCAGCGCGGCGCCGAGGCTCGCCGGAATGCCCGACCAGGTCAGCGGTGACCGCGGATCGCCGACAACGGCGATCGCCACCACCGGTGCGCAGTCACTCACCGGTGGCGCCCTCCACCGTCGTCGCCGGCCTTTGGGCCACCGCGCGCCCCCCGCCAGGCGAGCAACGCGTCGATGAGCTCCTCGGGCAGCACGCCGAGGACCCACACGCCGACGGCGAACACGAGCGAGCCGATCGCCCACAGGACGACGCTCGGCAGCGGCAGCAGCAGGCACGGCACGGCGGCGATTGCGGTCACCAGCAGCAGACGCGGGGCGATGGCCAGGCGCGGGCGCAGCTGCGGGTGCGCCCGCGCGAGCGCGAGCAGGTAGCCGCCGGCCACGACGGCCTCGGCGACGGCCGAGGCGATCGCCGCGCCACGCGCGCCGAGCGCCGGCACGAGCGCCGCCGACAGCACGATGGCCAGCAGCAGGGCGACGCCCGACGCGCGCAGGATCGCGCCGTGCATGCGCAGCGACAGGAGCGTCTGGCTCCACGTCGTGGCCAGGAAGCCGGCGAGCAGCGCGAGCGCCTGTATCTGCAAGACCGGCGCGGCCGGGCCGTACCCGGGTCCGCCGAGCACGCGGATGGCGAGCGGCGCCGTGACGATGAGGCTGAGCGCGATGTAGACGCCGGCGATCAGGCTCGTGTCGGTCACCTTGCTCGTCGCGTAGCCGAGGCGTTCGTGGTCGTCGCGCGCGGCCCGCGCGAAGATCGGGAAGGCCGTGCCGGCGATCAGCCCGGTCGTCGCGCCGAGCACCTCCACGACCTTGTAGGCCGTCGAGTAGTACCCGGTCTGGAAGCTGTTCGAGATAAGCGACACGGCGAGCAGCCCGATGCGCGGATAGAGGATGCCGACGGTGGTGGCGACCGCGTAGGGCAGCGTGTCGCGCGTCATCTGGCGCCAATGCGCGGTGTTCAGACGCGGTAGCAGCGAGACGCGCCGGCGCAGGTACCAGCCGGCGGCGATGAGCGCCGCGCCCGAGGACACCACGCTGACCCAGAAGAAGGAGAGCAGCTGGGCACCGACGACCACCAGCGTGAACGTGGCGGCGCCGACCACGGCCGAGCGGATGAGATCGAAGACGGCCGAAGTGCCCCAGCGCAGGTCGGCGTTCAGCACGATCGCGTACGTCTGCTCGGTGTTCAGCAGCACGAGGCCGAGGCCGGAGATGAGCATGCCCACGACCTCGACCCCGGGGTAATGCCCGAGCACCATGAAGGCGGCGGCGATGGCCAGGCCGATGAGCGTGAGCACCGTGCGCAGCCCGAGCACGCTCGCCAGCAGCGCCTGACGCTCCCCGGGCGGTGCATGCACGTAGTCGCGCGTCGCCACCGCCGTGATCCCGAACTCGGTGATGCCGGCGACGATCATCACGATCGTCGACGCCGTGACAAAGCGACCGAAGTCGACCGGGCCGAGGTGACGGGTCAGCAGCGGCACGGCGAGACCGGCCAGCACGAGCCCGGTGTAGTAGGCGATCGTCCGAATGACGCCGCCGCGGATCGCGCGGGCTCCGGCCTCGGGCCGGTCGAGGACGTCCGGCGCGCCTTCGGACTCGCCGTGGGCGCTCGCGGCCGAGCTCACGAGCGCCGGCGGCGCCAGCCGGCATTTCGCCCGAGGGGCGTCGGCCGCGGCGGCGCGAGCGCGGCGGATCGGTCGTCGGTGCCGAAGTACAGGTACTTGGCCACGTAGTACTGCACCATGCCGCCGTAGAGCCCCTGTCCGAACGACATCCGCAGGTTCTCGCGCCAGGAGTACACGGTGCGCTCGCGGAAGACGTTCACGAGGAACACGGCCGGCACATAGGGTACGAACAGCAGCGGCGACAGTCGATTGAGCAACCGCCGGCGCGGCGGCCAGTCAGGCGGTCCATCCCAGTTGAACTTCGGGATGTCGGCGAAGTCGGTGATCAGCTCGCGTGCGTGGATCTTCGCCGAGCGCCGCCACTTCGTGAACATCGTCTTCAGGGCGAAGTTGTTGTAGGCGGGGCGGTGCTCGAGCTGCAGGTCGATCCGCCTCACCGGAGGGTCGACGATCTCCGGGCTGTGGTGCATTCCGAGCACGTGCACGTGCGCGCGCCGGTACAGCGCGAGCTTGTAGGGCCCGTTCTCCGTGAAGTAGCGCTCGCCGTCCCACATGCGCCACAGCAGCTCGTAGCCGTTGACCTGCTCGTCGGCGACGAGCTCGCGCAGCGCGTCACGCACACCGCCGGAGAGGAACTCGTCGGCGTCGAGGGAGAGGATCCACTCACCGCGCGCCTGCTCGAAGGCGAACACGGTCGTCGCCTCGGCGTGACCGATGAGCGGTCGCACGAAGATCCGGCAGCCGTGCTCGGCGGCGATGTCCAGCGTACGGTCCTCGCAGTCGCCGTCGTGCACGAGCACGATCTCGTCGACGACGCCGCGCATGCTCTCCAGGCAGCGGGCGAGCATGCCCTCCTCGTTGCGCACCACCAGGCAGGCGGAGATCGAGGCCGGGCCGAGGGGGCCGTGCTCTTCGTCGGTCATGACCATGCAGCCTAGACAAGGAGGGCCGCAGGGTCGTGCGGGCGCGCGCGGCGACCCGCGTGGCGAGACGGACTCCGAGGTTCGCGCGGCGTCGACCGACCTGAGGCGGCGTGGCGTCGGTCGGCACGGACAAGCGCGAGAGGTTCGCGCGCAACGGACGGTCCAACACGCCCCGCTCGGCCCGGCGGTCATGTCGGCGCCCGGCTAACCTCTCTGACCGATGAGCCCACTGACGACATCGCCGCCGATCGGCACGCCGCGGGCGAAGCGAGCGCTCGACGCGCTGCGCTCGCCGGCCTCCGGCATCGTCAACCAGGGCGTGCGCTTCGCGCTGGCGGGCGGGACGGTCATGGCCGTCTACGTCACCACGACGACCCTGTTGGCCTCCGGCTTCGGCCTGCCGTTCCAGATCGCTCTAGCCGTCGGCTACACGGTCAGCCTCGTTCTGCACTTCACCTTGCAGCGCACCTTTGTGTGGACCCGCCATGAGGGATTCGCGCTGCCGCTCGAACATCAGGCGGCCCGCTACCTCCTCAACGCCGGAGCCCAGTACGGCATCACCGCAGCTTCCGTCGCCGTGCTCCCGAAGGCGCTCGGATGGCCGATCGAGCTGGTCTACTTGGCCACGACGGGCGTCGTCGTGTCCGTCAACTTCTTCGTCTTCCGTCACGGCGTGTTCCACGCCGCCGCGCCCGGGGCGAGCCGAGCAGATGAGGAATAGCACGGCCGACGGCGGCCATTCGGAGAGCTACCTGCGCGAGACGGCCGCGATCGCCGCGGACATCGAGCCCGACGCGCTCGAGCGGATCGCGTTCGACCTGCGAGCCGTACGTGACGGCGGCGGGCGCCTGTTCATACTCGGCGTCGGCGGTGGAGCCGCGCACGCGTCGCACGCCGTGAACGACTTTCGCAAGCTGTGCCACTTCGAGGCCTACACGCCCGTGGACAACGTGGCCGAGCTGAGCGCGCGCGCGAACGACGAGGGATGGGAGACGACGTTCGCGGCCTGGCTGCGAACGTCTCGCCTCGGCGATCGCGATGCCGTGCTCGTCTTCTCGGTCGGCGGCGGCTCGCGTGAGCACAACGTCTCGGTGAACATCGTCAACGCCCTCGAACTGGCCAAGGAGGTCGGCGCTCGTGTGTATGCGATCGTCGGCAAACCCGACGGGGCCGCCGCCCAGCTGGCCGACGAATGCATCGTCGTCTCGGCCCCGGCCGAGCGCATAACCCCTCACGTCGAGTCCTTCCAGGCGGTGCTTTGGCACCTGCTCGTGTCCCATCCGGCTCTGCAGGCCCAGCCCGGGAAATGGGAGGGGCTCACCGCGGAGCCGACCTCGTGAGCGGGCGCTTCGCGGTCTTCCTCGACCGTGACGGAGTGATCGACGAGCCGGTGATGGATCCCGTGGACGCGGTCCCCGAGGCGCCGGTGCGCGCATCGGACGTGCGGCTCGTGGCCGGCGCCGCACCCGCGCTTCGCCGCCTCCAGGCCGCAGGCGCGCTGCTCATCGTCGTCTCCAATCAACCGGCGGCGGCGAAGGGGAAGGCCACGTGTGACGGTCTGCGGGCGGTACACCACCGGGTGGTGGAGCTGCTCGCCGACGAGTCGGTCGCCATCGACGACTGGCGCTACTGCGCTCATCACCCGCGCGGCGTGGTCGCGGCCCTGACCGGTACCTGCCGATGCCGCAAGCCGTCGCCGGGCATGCTCCTCGACGCGCTCGCCGACAACGGTCTGGAGGCCGGCCGCTGCTGGATGGTCGGCGACTCCGACGTCGACATCGAGGCGGGGCAGGCGGCGGGCGTCCGCACGATCCTGCTCGACCATCCGTCCTCCACGCACCGGCGCCGCGGGTCCGCGCGGCCGGACGAGACCGCGTGCGATCTCGCGGCCGCGGCCGACCGCATCATGGCGGCTGGCACCGACCGTTAGCCCCTGCTCGCGAGGCGGGCCGGAGAGCGCGCTCAGCTGAGCCGACGCAGGAACTCGTCGGTCTCGGCGAGGGACTCCGCCGAACCGATCTCGTAGAAGCGTTCCACCGCCTCGTAGCCGCACAGCCGGCCGTCCGCAGCGAGGAGGGAGTACAACGCGGCCAGGTCGCTCTCGCCATCCTGCGCCACGGCGAGGGCTTCCACGCACAGGCCGCCGAGGCCGTAGTCGATCCAGTGCATGTCGGCGGTGGGAGCGCGCTTGTCGTAGGCGACCACGCGGCCATCCCAGTAGCGCGCATTCGAGGCGTCCCAGCGGCCGTCGTTACGCAGCACGGTCATTAACGCGGGCAGCCCGCTCGCCGTCCACGCCGCGGCGGCGGCCTCGTAGTCGATGCGGAGATACGTGTCGCCGTACAGCACGAGAAAGCGCTCGCCGAGTTTGGGGACGGCGCGACGGATGGCCCCGAGCGTGCCGTCGAGCGCCCGCGAGTCGTAGCTGTAGGCGATGCGAATGCCGAACTGCTGGCAGCCGATCCGGTCCTCGATGAGCTCGCCCAGATACCCCACACACAGCACGGCCTCCCGAGCGCCGTGCTCGGAGAGCAAGCGCAGCTGGTGCAGGAGGAACGGCTGGCCGGCGACCTCGAGCAGCGGTTTGGGCGTGTCGCGCACGCGCTCGCCCAATCGCGTGCCGAGGCCACCCGCGAGGATGCAGATTGGTGGCAAACCGCTCACGCGTCGGGCGATCGGCGCTCCAGGCCGTAGCTCGATTCGATGATGTACTTCGGGCGCTGTCGCGATTCATCGTAGATGCGCCCGACGTATTCGCCGATGACGCCGAGGGACAGGAGCTGGATCCCGCTGAAGAACGCGACGGCGATGAGGATCGTCGGGTTGCCGACCGGGAACGGAAAGCCGGCCAGCTTCAGCGCGAGGTACACGATCGCCAGGAGAAAGGCGAGCCCTGCGAACGCGACGCCCGCGAAGGAGATGAGCTGCAGCGGATAGCGGGAGAAGCCGACGACGCCGTTCAGGCCGATCGCCAGCGAGCCCCAGAAGCGGTTGTACTTGCTGGCGCCGGCAGCGCGGGGGTCGCGATCGTATTGCACGCTGGTCTGCCGAAAGCCGACGAGTCCCACCAGCCCGCGCAGGAAGCCGTGACTCTCGCGCAACGCCACGACATTCTCGACCACCCGACGGCTCATGAGCCGGAAGTCGCCGGTGTTGGGTGGGATCTCCACCTCGGAGATCCTCCCGATGATGCGGTAGCCGACGGCGGCGACGATCCGCTTGGGAAGGGTCTCACCGGCTCGAGTACGGCGCTGCGCGTAGACGACGTCGTACCCCTCGCGCCAGCGCGCGACGAGCGCGGCGATCAATTCGGGTGGATCCTGCAGGTCGCAATCGATCACCACCACGGCGTCGCCGCTCGCCGCCTGCATACCGGCCAACGTCGCCATCGGCTGGCCGAAGCGGCGCGAGAAGCGCAGCATCTTCACGCGCCGATCGCGCTCGCGCAGGGCAAGGATCAGCTCCTCGGTGCGGTCGCGCGACGGGTCGACGCTGAAGATGAGCTCCCACTGAAGGTCCAACCCCTCGAGGACCTCGACGAGACGCTCGTACAGCCGGTCGACGTTGTCCTCCTCGTTGTAAGCGGGGACGACGACGCTCAGGCTGTCGTGACGCTGCGCGGCGGCGTCGCCTCCGTCCGGACTGAGGGTCACGTCCGCACCGGCGACGGGGGCACCGTCATCCATCGCCCCAGGTGAGCCCGCGGTCGGCCGGCACGATCCGGCGCAACGTGTAGACGTCTCCTGCGAGGTCATCGAGGTGATTGGCCAGTTCGGTCCACGGGTCCCACACGGCGCTGATGAGCTTGCCCGAGATGCCGTCGCTGGCGGCCGAGCCGAGGAAGACGGCGAGCTCGGCGCCACGCGCCAGTGGCACCCCACCCGTGGCCTGCTGTTGGAGTGCGCGTTCGTAGTAGGCCGGATCAATGCGCTCGGGACCGGCCTCGAGCACCTCGTCGAGCATGCGCGTGTTGAGCGCACCGGGGGCGAGCGCATTGACGTCGACACCGTGCTCACGAAGCTCGAGCGCGAGCGTCTCGGTGAAGCGCACGACGGCGGACTTCGACGCCGCATACGCGCTGAGCGAGGGTAGCGGGGCCGTGGCGCCACCACCGGACAGCTGGACCACCTTGCCGTAGCCGCGCTGCACGAAGTGGTCGACGAGCGCACGAGCGAGCAGCACCGAACCGAGCAGGTTGATCTCGATCGTGCGCACCCAGTCGAGCCATTCGACCTGCGCGACCGAGCCCTTCGGTCCGTACACCCCGGCGTTGTTCACCAGGATCGTGACGCCGCCGAGCGCGCTCATCGCCCCGGAGACGAGGCGCTGCACGTCGTCCGCGTCGGAGACGTCGGCGACCTCGCCGGCGACTTGCTGAGCGGCGTCGCAGCCACCGCGCAGCTCGCCGAGGGCCGTCTCGAGCGCGCCGGCATTGCGACCGCAGATGTACACGCCCTGCGCGCCGGAGCGCAGATAGGCGTGCGCGATCTCGAGCCCCAAGCCTTGCGTTGCGCCCGTGATGAGCGCAGTGCGACCGGCGAGGGAGGCAGTCATCGACGCGAGCACTCTATCCGAGAGCGTCCTCGTTGACGCCCTCGCGCATCGCCGCATACGGACCGGCGGCGTAGGCCGCCTCCACCTGGGACCAGGCGTAGCGAGCCGCGTCGAGGTCGCCGAGCAGCGCACCCTGGCCGGACTCGAGGACCTCGGCGAAGTGGACCCACTCGGCCGCCCACGAACCGTCCCCGGCGGGATACACGATCTCCTCGACGTCTGGGGGACCCAGCTCGGGGCGCATACGGTAGATGGTGAGCCGCTGGGCACCGTAGGAGCGCACGAGACCGTCAACTTGCAGCTTGGCGGTCCGGCAGTACACCTCGAGCGCGAAGAGATTCTTCCATTCCGTCCAGGTGACGTGCAGCATCGCCCACGGCCCTGTGCGCGTCGCGGCGTCACCGAGCAGCAGCGCGGCGTTGTCCTCGACCGGCGTGTCCCAGAAGTGCGTCCGCAGCAGCGCCGAGTGCAGCGGCAGCGGGCCGGCGATCCAATGCGTGAGGTCGAGCAGGTGCATGCCCTGATCGATGAGCTCGCCCCCGCCCGAGCGAGCTGGGTCGGCCCGCCATTCGCGGTCGTAGCCGACACGCCCGCCGTGGCCATAGCGAGCTCGCACGTGCAGGAGGTCACCGTGAGCGCCGGAGTGGACCTCCGCGGCGGCGCGAGCGATGCCGGGGAAGAAGCGGTGGTTGAACCCGACCTTCACGCGACGCCCGGTGCGGCGCTCGAGCGCGCGCAGCCGGTCGACCTGGGCCACGCCAAGCCCGGCCGGCTTCTCGACGAGGACGTGCGCGCCGGCCTCGAGCGCCTGCTCGGCGATCTCGGCGAGCCCGTCGTGACTGACCGCGACCACGACGACATCCGGCCGCAGCGCGAGCAGTTCGTCGAGGCTCGCGCAGGTCGCCGCGTCGTGGGCCAGCGCGAGCTCGCGCGCCGCGTCGGCCCGCGCGTCAAAGCAGCCGACGAGCTCGTCCTGCGGTCGCAGCGCCTCGGCCCGCTTCGCGCCGATGAGCCCACAGCCCGCGATCGCCACCCGCAAGCCGGTGCGACTCACGCGTTCTCGCTCGCGTAGGCACCGCCGAACTCGAACGAGAACGGCAGCTCCGACGCGCCGGCCGCCGCCATCGCTTGCCGCGTGTCCTCCGGGTGGCGAGCGTAGAGGAGCAGGAAGCCGCCGCCACCGGCGCCCACGAGCTTGCCACCGGTGCAGCCGCTGCGCCGCGCCAGCGTGTAGAGACGGTCGATGTTCTCGTCGGTCATGCCCGGTGAGCGGCGTCGCTTGTTCTCCCAGTGCTCGTGCATCAGCTCGCCGTAGGCGTCGAGGTCGCCCTCCTCGAGCAGCACGCGACTCTGGTATCCGAGCTCCTTGGTGCGGTGCAGGTTGCTGAGGATCTCGGCGTCGCCGGCGCGCGATCGCTCGTCCTGGTCGGAGAGCACCTTCGAGGCCGATCGCGCTTCGCCCGTGTAGAAGAGCAACAGCTGATCGCGCAACCGTCGCAGCGTGCCGGGGTCGAGCTCGAGCGGCTCGACGTCG
This sequence comes from uncultured Solirubrobacterales bacterium, assembly GCA_963819075.1. Classification (GTDB taxonomy): domain Bacteria; phylum Actinomycetota; class Thermoleophilia; order Solirubrobacterales; family Solirubrobacteraceae; genus CAVQBJ01. The sequence continues at coordinate 1,011,285 of CAWFUP010000002.1, read as the reverse complement.
ACCCCGCCGTCGCGTCGAAACGTGTAGGCACAGATGCCCCCGTGGGCCGCGACATACGGGTCCTGCTTGCCGACGGGCTCGCCGAGCACACCGATCTCGATGTCGCATGCCGCCTCGGCGAGCTGGCCCGGCGCGATCGAGGTGCTGCGCGCGTGGGCGAGGCCCTTGAGCAGGCACACGGTGTACGCGCCGGAGGAGCCCATGCCCGTCCCGGCCGGCACGTCGGCGACCGAGGCGATCTCGAGGGGGTTACCGCGCCAGTGACGCAGGAGCGTCTCGCGCAGAATCGGGTGCTTGATCTCGGTGACCGTGTCTACCTCCTCCGTGTCGGAGTACTTCATGCGGTACCGCCGCTGGAACACGGTGTGCGTGAGCATGTACACGTACTTGTCGATCGCTCCCGCGACGAGGAAGCCCTCGTGGTCGGCGTAGTACGAGGGAAGGTCGGTGCCACCACCGCCGAGCGAGATGCGCAGCGGCGCTCGACTGTAGATGACGCTCATCGCGATGCCGCGTCGTGCACCGCGTCGCGCCACACGTAGTCGTTGTCTTCGAACCAGTCGAGCGTGCGCACGATGGCCTCCTTGATCGTCAATTGCGGTGCCCACCCGAGACCGCGGATGCGCGTGGTGTCCAGGTGGATCAGCGGGCTGTCGCCGATCCAGCCACGGCGACCGCCGCTGTGCTCGATCCGCGGCGACACGCCGAGGTGGGCGGTGATCGCCGCGATCGAGTCGTCGACCACGACGGTCTCATCCGTGCCGAGGTTATAGATGTGGGCACCAGGGTCGTCCTGGTGGCGTTCGGCCGCAGTGACCATCGCCGACACGCAGTCGTGGACGTAGAGGTAGGACTTCCGCTGACGGCCATCGCCGAGTACGGCCAGGACGCCGGGGTCGCGCTTGAGCGCGCAGAAGAAGTCGAACACGTGCCCGTGGGTGTAGCGCTCGCCGAGGATCGAGACGAAGCGAAAGATGAGCCCGGTGAAGCCGTAGCCGGCGGCATACGCCGAGATGAGCCCCTCGCCCGCGAGCTTGGAAGCGCCGTACAGCGAGGTCTGGACGGGGAACGGGCAATCCTCGGGCGTCGGAAAGACGTCCGGCTCCCCGTAGATCGAGCCGGTGGAGGAGAAGGCGATCCTCGTCACGCCGGCCAGCCGCATGGCCTCGAGCACGTTCGATGTGGCGATCGTGTTCTGTTCGAGGTCGCGGCGCGGCGCCTCCAGGCCGAAGCGCACGTCAGCGTTGGCCTGCAGGTGGAAGACCCAGTCACACCCATCGATGGCGCGCGCGAGCGCCTCGGGGTCGAGCACGTCGCCCTCGACGAGCGAGGCATTCGGACGCGCAAGCAGGTCCTCGACGAACTCGCGGCGCCCCGTGCGGAAGTCGTCGAGCACCACGACCTCGACGCCCGTCGCGGCGAGGCGATCCGCCAGCGTGCTGCCGATGAAGCCGCCGCCCCCGGTGATGCAGACCCGTCTCACGACGGGACCGATCGTTCGGGCGCGCGAGCGCGCGCGGCCACGGCCCGCGCCGTGAGGCGATGAGCGTCGCACATCGGCTAGAGCGTGAAGCCGGCCGTGAGGGCGTCGCGATGGAACATCTGGACCGTCTCGAGCGAGAAGACCTCGAGGCTCTTGCCGAGCAGGTCGAGCTTCTTGAGCAGGTCGTGGGTCATCGTGATGATGTGACAGCCGACCTCATGGGCCTGCACGAGGTTGAGCAGCTCGCGCGGCGACGCCCAGATCAACTCGGAACGCGGCGCAGCGACCATGATGTCGACCGCCCTCGCCATGATCGGGACCGGGTCGACCCCCGCGTCCGCGATGCGTCCGGCGAAGACCGACAGATAGGACGGCGCTCCGTCCTTGACGGCGGTGGTGAGCAGCTCGACCTGGGCCGTCGTGAACAGCGCGGTCACGTTGACCTTCACGCCGGACTCCGACAGCTCGCGCACGAGCGGCGCCATTGACTCGCCCGACGTCGTGCTCACCGGGATCTTCACGTACACGTTCTCGCCCCAGGCGGCGATGAGCTTCGCCTGGCGGCGCATCTCATCGGCATCGTCGGCGAAGACCTCGAAGGAGATCGGATGGTGCGTGATCCGCTCGAGCAGCCGCTGAGCGAACTCGGCGTAGTCGGTCAGTCCGGCCTTCCACATGAGCGTCGGATTTGTCGTGAACCCGACGATGCGGGGATCGGCGCTCAGCGCGAGGATCGCATCGAGGTCGGCGCCGTCAGCGAAAATCCGGACGTTCAGGTCGTCGAGCATGCTCCCAAGCGTAGCCCTACCGGCGGCCGATGGCTCCACGCCTGAAGGTTCTCGGCCACGTGCGCCGGGAGCTCGGTTGCGGGCGTCATGACCATGTAACCCTGGAGCAGGGGGCCGCGCGGCAGCGCCATGTCGCGGCCTCGCGGAATAATGCTCGCGATGTCGACCCCGCCGCGCGTGAGCGTGCTGATGGCCGCCTACAACGCTGGACCGTTCCTCGGCGAGGCGCTCGACAGCGTCCTCGCCCAGACGTTCACGGACTACGAGATCATCGTCTCCGACGACGGGTCGACCGACGACACCAGCGACGTCGCGCAGGCCTACGCGCGGCGCCATCCCGAGCGCATCCAGGTCGTGCGCGGCGAGCAGAACGCCGGCAAGTCGGTCGCGCTCAACCGCGCGCTCGCGCGGCGCCGCGGCGAGCTGATCGCCTGGCTCGACGCCGACGACGTGATGCTGCCGGTCAAGCTGGAGCGCCAGGTGGCGGTGCTCGCCGCGGACGCCGGCGCCGCGGGCGTCGTGCACGACGCCGAGATGTTCCAGTCCGAGACCGGCGCCATCATCGGCCGCTTCTCCGAGGTGGCCAACGGCGCCCCGCTGCGCCCCGGCGGCGTCGAGCTGTGGTTCGACCCGACCTACCGGATGCTGCCGTCGGCCACGATGATCCGCTCGGGTCTGTGCCCGCCCGGCGGCTTCGACGAGCGACTGCGCTTCACCAACGACTGGCTGTTCGACATCGAGATCTTCCGCCAGGGTCGCTGCGGCGTCATCGACGACGTCCTCGTGCGCTACCGCCGCCACGCCGACAACTTCTCGACGCGCGCGACGAACGACGGCACGTCCTTCGAGGAGGGGATGATGGCGATGGCGCTCGTCGCCGCGCGCCATCCCGAGCTCGCCCGGCGTGCGCGCACGATGCGCACGGCGCTGCTGCTCGGGCAGGCGCGCGATCACGCGGCTCGCCGGCAGCGCGGCGAGGCGCTCCGCTATGGCCGGGCGGCGCTCACCGAGGGCGGGCCGGGGGCGGCCCTGTCGATCGGCGGCCAGCTGCTGCGCGCCCGTGCCCGCCGGAGGCACCACTGAGCCCGCCGCTTGGCAACGCCCCGATCCAACGCTACGGTCTGGGGAAGGCTGCAGCCGCTGCGCGGCGCCCGTGGCGCAGCAAATACCCTGCAACCGTGTTGATACATCAACGTCCATGACGCGTCATCTCGCGATCATCCCCGCCTACAACGAAGTCGAGGCGATCGGCGCCACCGTCCAGGAGGTGCGGCGCTGCGCGCCAGGATTCGACGTGGTGGTCATCGACGACGGCTCGGCCGACGCGACGGCGAGCGCCGCCGCCGCCGCCGGGGCGCGCGTGCTCCGCGTCCCGTTCAACCTCGGGATCGGCGGAGCGATGCAGGCCGGCTACCTGTTCGCGCTCGAGAACGGCTACGACGTCGCCGTCCAGGTCGACGGCGATGGACAGCACGATCCGCGCCACATCCACGAGCTGCTGCGGCGACTGCGCGAGGACCCGGCGCTGAACATGGTCACCGGCTCGCGCTTCCTGGCCTCCGACACCGACGGCTTTCGCTCCTCGGCCACGCGCCGCGTCGGCATTCGCCTGTTCGCCCGCATCGTCTCGCTCATCACTCGCCAGCCGGTCACCGATCCAACGTCGGGCTTTCGCATGACCAACCGGCGCGGCATCGAGCTCTTCGCCCGCGACTACCCCCACGACTACCCTGAGGTCGAGGCGATCCTGCTCATGCACGCCCACCGGCTGAAGAGCTGCGAGGTTCCCGTGCGGATGCGGCCGCGCACGACTGGGACCTCGGCGATCTCACACACCCAATCCGTCTACTACATGATCAAGGTGCTGCTGGCGATCTTCATCGGCCTCTTCCGCTCCTACTCGGTGACCGAGCCACACGAGGCGCAGCTGCGCGCGGAGCACCCGGCATGACGGCTCTCGTCGGTATCGCCGACAGCCAGCGCCTCGCCGCGGTCGTCGTGCTCGGCGGGCTCCTGCTGGTGATCCTCGAGCTCGTACGACGCAAGCACCTCACCGAGCGCTACGCGCTGCTGTGGCTGTTCGCGACGATCGTGCTGCTGGTGTTCGTCGTCTGGCGCGGGCTGCTGACGACGCTCTCCTACAAGGTCGGCATCCACTACCCGCCGTCGGCGCTGTTCGCGGTCGCGCTTGGGCTCGGGCTCATCCTGCTCGTGCACTTCTCGCTCGCCATCTCCCGTCTCGCGGGGCAGAACACGATGCTCGCCCAGCGCCTGGCGATCCTCCAGCAGCGCCTCGACGAGCAGGAGGCGAAGCTCACCGAGGCCGGTTTGAGCGAGCCGGTGCTCACCCGCGAGCCGCCGGCGGCCGGCGATGAAGACCGCGCGGCGCTGGCAGCGAACGCCGAGAAGCTGACCCGCACCGGCTGACCTCGTGAGCAAGCCGGACTCGATCGCGGTGATCGTGGTCACCCACGATTCGGCGCGCCATCTCCCCGGTCTCGCCGCGGCGCTCGTTCCCCAGCTGCGCGGCGACGATGAGCTGCTGCTCGTCGATAACGCGTCGTGCGACGACACGCTCAGGGTGGCACGCTCGCTCGGCGAGCGCGTCGGCGTAATGGAGACGGGCGCGAACCTCGGTTTCGCCGCCGGCTGCCAATGCGGCGCGCGCGCGACACAGGCACCCCTGCTGCTCTTCCTCAACCCGGACTGCGAGCCGCAGGGCGGCTGCCTCGACGCGCTGCGCGCTGCGGCGCAGACGCAGCCTGCCTGGGGGGCGTGGCAGGCGGCCGTGATGCTCCCCGACGGACGCATCAACACGAGCGGCGGGGTCGTGCACTACATCGGCATCGGCTGGGCCGGCGACTGCGACAAGCCGGCCGAGGCGCTGCCGAGCGGTCCGGCGGAGATCGCCTTCCCGTCGGGCGCCGCGATGGTCGTGCGCCGCAGCGCCTGGGAGCGCGTCGGAGGGCTCGAGCCGTGGTACTTCATGTACGCCGAGGATCTCGACCTCGGCCTGCGCCTGTGGCTCTCGGGACTGGGGGTCGGAATCGTGCCGAGCGCCCGCGTCACCCACGGCTACGAGTTCGACAAGGGGATGTCGAAATGGTTCTGGCTGGAGCGCAACCGCTGGCGCACGCTGTTGAGCGTGTACCCCGCGCGGCTGCTGTGGCTGCTCGCCCCCGCGCTGCTCGCATCCGAGCTCGCCCTGCTCGCGGTCGCCGCCCGCGACGGCTGGCTCTGGGCCAAGCTCCGCGCCCAGGTCGCGGTCGCCGCCGGACTGCCCCGCACGCTGCGCCGGCGGCGCGTCGTTCAGCGCGAGCGCGGCATCGACGCCCGCGGCTTCGCCGAGCACCTGACCGCCTCCCTCGACAGCCCGTACCTGGCGATCGCATCGGCCGGGCTGGCCGTGCGACTGCAGGCGCGCTATTGGGCGATCGTCAAGCGCCTGCTCGCCGGCCGCGCACGCTGATGCACGTCGGTCTCGACCTGCTGTTCCTGCTCGCCGGCGAGACCGGCGGCCGCGAAACGTACGCGCGCGAGCTGATCGCGAGCATGAGCGAAATCGCCCCCGACCATCGCTTCACCGCCTTCGCCAACCGCGAGGCGGCGGCGTCGCTCGCCGCCGACCTCGGCCCCGACGTGGCCGTCGTGCGCCTGCCCGTGACCGCGCGACGCCCCGAGCAGTGGGCGGCCGGCGAGCTCGCGCTGCTCCCGGTTGCCGCGGCGCGCGCCGGCGTCGACGTCCTGCACTCGATGGCCAACTTCGCGCCGTTCACCGGCCGCTTCGGTCGCGTGGTGACGATCCACGACGTCCAGTACCTGGCGCTGCCAGAGCTGCTCTCGTGGCCGATGCGCCGCGGCACCGACGTGCTGGTGCGCGGCGCCGCGGCCCGCGCCGCGCGCATCATCGCCGTGTCCGGTGCCGGCCGCGACGAGCTCGTCTCGCACCTCGACGTGGATCCGGCGCGGATCGACGTCGTGCCCAATGGCGTGCGCCTGCCGCTCGGGGATGCCCACGCAGGTGCGGTGGGGTGGCGCGCACGGCTCGATGTCGCCGACCGTCCGGTCATCCTCGTCGTGGCCACGAACCTGCCGCACAAGAACCTCGGGCTGGCCCTGTCGGCGTTGTCACTGCTCGAGCTCGAGCGCCGACCGCTGCTCGTCCTCGCCGGCCAGGGTACCGACGGGGACGACCTCGCCCGCCAGGCGCGCGCGCTCGGTGTGGGAAGGGACATGCGCGGGCTCGGGTCGGTCGACCGTCGCTCCCTCGACGGGCTCTACGCGGTCGCCCACTGCGTGTTCGTGCCCTCGCTGCACGAGGGCTTCGGCCTGCCGGTCCTCGAGGCGATGGCCCGCTCGGTGCCGGTGACATGCTCCGACCTGCCGGCGCTGCGCGAGGTCGGCGGCGAAGCGGCCCTGTACTTCGACCCCCGCGAGCCGTCGCAGGCGGCCGAGGCGCTCGCACGCATCCTGCGCGACGATGCGCTCGTCGCGCACCTACGCGAGGCCGGCCGCCGGCAGGCGGCCGACTTCAGCTGGGCGCAATCGGCGCGCGGGACGCTGGAGAGCTACCGGCGGGCCGTGGCCGGCTCGGCCTGACCGCGCCCCGACGCGCCGCGCAGCCCAAGCCGGCCCGCCCGCGCGTCGCGTAACCCCTCGCGCACCGCCTCCAGGGCACGCCGCCGATCGGCGCGGGTCACGGCGTGGGCGGCGAACGTCAGCGCGATCGATGCTCGCCGGGTGGCGTTGCCGACGCGGCCCAGTGGGCGGTGGCGCTCGCATACGACGACCGTGTTGCGCACGCCGTAGTACAGCGTGTGCGTCGATGCGGCCTCACCGCCCGTGGAGGCCGACACGCGATGCCAGGCGTGCGCATCGGGCGCGAACACGACCTCGCGCCCGGCCTCGCGCACGCGCAGGGCCCAATCGACGTCCTCGACATAGGCGAACAGGTCCTCGTCGAGCAGGCCGACCTCGGCGATCGCCTGGCGCGAGATCGCCATCAGTGCACCAACCGCGCGCGCGGTGTCCTGCACGCGCTCATAGCGAGGGCCGTCGCGTCGTCCATACCCTCGTGGCCGACCGGAGTAGCCGGTCAGCGTCCCGACGCGTTGACCGGCGAACCAGATCGTCTGCGGGCGATCGGCGAGATACACCTTCCCGGCGAGGATGCCGGCCCGCGGGCGTGCGGCGGCGGCGCGCTCGAAGCCCTCGATCACATCCGGGGCGACCGTCGCGTCGTTGTTGACCAGCATGATCCAGCGCGCTCCCTGGGCGAGCGCGTCGCGCAGGCCGAGGTTGTTGCCCCCGGCGTAGCCCAGGTTGGCGCCAGCCTCGATGAGCGTGACGTCGGGGAAGCGCTCGCGCACGGCCTGCGCCGAGCCGTCCGTCGAGCCGTTGTCGACGCAGATGACCCCGACGCGGCTGCGGTCGAGACGCTCCAGTGACTCGAGGCAGCGCACCGTGTCCTCGCGCCCGTTCCAGCTGAGCACGACCGCCTGCCACGCCGGTCTCGACGCGTCCGAGTTCTCCTCAGCGCGAGGCTCGGGGCCCCTCGTCGATGGTCCACGCTCCATGACCGGACCACCGTAGCCGGTATATTCCCCGCTCCGTTTGGAGGCTGCACCCGTTGCAGCATCTGTGCCCTCGGCGGGCCGCCTGACACGCATCCGGCGGAGACCCGGCGCGCGTCGGCCGGGCGGCCGGGCGGCGGGCCGCGCTCGTCACCCACCTCCCTTGCCCGTGACCATCACTTGACCGGAACGTTCGTCAGCGCCTGGGTCCTGTTTCCGCTCGTGCTGCTCGGGGTCAGCATCGGCGGCGGACTGCTCGTGCGGCGCCTCGGCGGCGGGTGGTTGCCGACCGCGCTCGTCGTGCCGGTCGGCTTCTGCCTGACGATCGCCCTGTCCGCGATCGGGACGTCGATGACGTGGCTGGCGCCGGCCACGGGGTGGATCGTCGTGGCCTTCGCGCTCGTCGGCTTCGGCGTCGAGGCCCGCCGCGGAACGCTGCGGATCAGCCGTCCGAATGGGATCTCGTGGGCGGCGCTCGCCGGCTTCGGCACGTTTCTCGTGTTCGCCGCGCCCGCCCTGCTCACTGGCACGACGACGATCACCGGCTACACGCGCATCGTCGATACCGGCTTTCAGATCGACTTCGCCAAGTATCTCGTCGAGGCGGGCCGCCAGTTCCCGCTCAACGACTCGTCGTACCACGACGTCATGCAGAAGATCATCCCGGAGGGCTACCCGGGCGGCGGTCAGGGAACCCTCGGCGCGATCGCGGCGCTCGTGCGCACCGACGTGCCGTGGTGCTACCAGCCGTTCATCGCCGTGGCCGGCGGGATGGGCGCCGTGGCGATCTACTCGCTGCTCGGGCGCGTGACGGAGAGCCGCCCGCTGCGGCTCGTCGGATCGGTCATCGCGATGCAGGCCAACCTCCTGTACGCCTACTCGCTCGAGGGCGGGATCAAGGAGCTGACGACCGCCGCCGCGCTCGTGACGATGATCGCTGTGCTCGCCGAACGGCTGCCCGGCGAGGTGGAGGCCCCGCCATGGACGATGCTGCCGCTCGCCGTGCCGATCTCGGCGGCAATCTCGAGCTTCAGCTTCGGTATCGCCCCGTGGGTAGGCGTCCTGTATGGCGGCCTGTTCGTCGTCACGTTGGTGCGCGGCGCCGGGCGCCGCCTGCGCGTCCTGCGCGACTGGGTCGTGCTCGCGCTGCTCAGCCTCGTCATCGCGCTGCCGAGCCTCATCACCTCGATCAAGCTGGCGAGCGTCGCGGGCTCGGCGATCGGCGGCGTCATCAACCTCGGCAACGGCAACCTCGCCTACCCGGTGCCGGCGTGGCCGAGCGCCGGCATCTGGATGACCGGGGATTACCGCTACCCGCTCGCGCACCCAACGCCGACGCGCGTCCTCGACCTGCTCGTCATCGCGCTCGCTGTCCTGGGCACGATCTACACGTTGCACCGCCGGCGCTGGACCGTCGCGCTGCTGGGCATCGGCACGCCGATCGCCCTGTACTACTGGATCAAGCACGCCGGCGTGTGGATCGGCTTCAAGTCGTTCACGATCACCGGCGTCTTCGCGCTCATCCTCGCCTTCACCGGACTGGCCGCGCTGCACGAGACCCGCTGGCGCGCGGTGCGCGCGCTCGGATGGGTCGGCGTGCTCGTGGTCAGCGGCGCCGTGCTGTACGGCAACGCGCTCACCTACCACGACGAGGCGATCGCGCCCGCGGCCCGCTACGCGGACCTCGACGCGATCGGCCAGCGTTACGCCGGCCACGGGCCGGCGCTGTACCCGGCCTTCGACGAGTTCGCGGAGTACTTCCTGCGCCAGGAGCAGGGGTCCGACAGCCTCAACCCGGCCAACGGCGTGTACACGCTCCTGCCGGGGGTGCCGTCGCAGGGCGGCGTCGAGTTCTCGCTCGACCTCAACCAGTTCGCGCCGTCGTTCGTGCAGAGCTTCCCGCTCATCGTCGAGCCGCGCGCGCCGCTCGCGTCACGAGCGCCGAGCAACTACGACCTCGCCGAGCGCACGAAGTACTTCAACGTCTGGCGGCGCGACCGCCCCTCGAGCGACATCGTGGTGCACCTGCCGCTGGCGGGGAGCCCGACCGAGCGTACGGCGGCGTTCTGCCAGGGGCTCGCGGTCTGGGTCAGCCGCGCCGGGCCGGGGGCCTCGGTCGCGTTCGTCATGCCGCCGGTCACCGCCCAGGCCCTGCCCGTGACCGGCACACGTCCGCACTACTGGCAGGTCCTCGGCGACAACCTGCGGACCCTCGGCGCAGGCTCGGACACGATGACGTTCAGCGTGCCGTCGGGCGACGTCTACAGCCTGTGGTTGCGTGGCTCGGTCGGGCGCCCGATGACGTTCGCGCTCGACGGCCGACGCCTCGGCCAGCTCGCCTACGAGGAACGGTACCCCCAGCAGTGGCTGCAGATCGGTGGCGACGTCCGCATCGCGGCCGGCACGCACACGCTGCGCGTCACGCGCGGCAATGGCAGCCTCCATCCGGGCAGCGGAGACGGGACCGATGTCGTCTCCGACCTGCTCGGACCGATCGCCGTGCGCCGCGAGGATCCCGATGCCGGCCGCGTGGAGGTCGCGCCGGCCACGAACGCGCAACAGGTCTGCCACGCGCCGGTCGGGTACCAGTGGATCGAGGTCCTGCGTCCGGCGGCGATACCGCCGGACGCGCTCCACGTGACCAGCTGAGGTCCGCCGCTGAGCCCTCAGGCGGCCGAGGCGGCGACCGGCCGCTCGGCGCCCATCGCGAGCAGGCGCTCTCGCATCGCCCCCCCCGTGGCCTCGGGCGACAGCAGCCGGGTGATGTCGAGCTGCGCCTGGTGCGCGAGTCGGTGTGCGTCCGCCGGGTCGTCGTAGACGCCGCGCATGAGGCGCGCCGCCTGCTCGAGGTCGGGCTCGGCCCATTCGCCGTCGGCCGGGTAGATCTCGCAGTCCGGACCGACCCTCACGATGTCGTAGTCCACGAGGTAGCTGTTCTCGGCCGTCATGAAGTCGACGTTGCCCGAGTAGCCCGTCGCGATCACCGGCTTGCCGATCGACATCGCCTCGGCCATCGTCAGCCCGAAGCCCTCGGAGCGATGCAGCGACACATAGCAGTCGCACGCCGCCATGAGCGCGTCACGCTCCGGGCCGCTGAGCGAGCGGTCGATGATGTGGATGTCATCGCGACCGTGGCAGGCCCACAGGAGCTCCTCCTCGGCCAGCGGGCGCAGCGGCGCGTTGATCGTCTTGATGAGCAGGTGCGCGCCGTCCTGCGGCGTGAACGCGCTGCGGAACGCCTCGACGAGTCCGACCGGGTTCTTGCGCTGCGTCGTGCTCATGTAGTCGAACACGAACAAGAACAGGAAGCCGTCGGGCACGCCCAGGCGCAGCGGCGCGCCGTGCAGGACGGGCGGCGAGACCGGCGGCGGCAGCACGGTCACCGCAACCGGCGCGACCGCACCGATGTTGTCGGCCATGAAGCGCGAGTAGACCCAGATCTCGTCGATGAGCTCGAAGGCGCTGCGCCAGCGGTCGGGGATGCGGTTGACCTCCCAGCCCCAGATGCCGATCCGCGGCCCCTGGAAGTAGTCCTCGCCGAGCCGCTCCACGAACGACGGCAGCTCGTCGGCGTTGACCGCGATCAGCTCATAGCCATGTCCGCCCGCGTGAACGATGTCGTCGTGCAGGTGACGGCCGTATTCGGCGGCCAGCTCGACCGGCAGCTCGAGGTGATGCAGCGGCACGCTTGCCGTGGTCACCGGCACGCCGGCCGCGGCGAGCGCGCTCGCGTAGCCGCGGGCGGCCGAGCCGAGGCCGAGCGTGTGGCTCAGGTAGCCCGTCACGCGCACGCCGAGGACGGCGCCGTTCGCCTCGCCGGATGCAGTCGGCGCCGCTACGCCGGACGTGACCGGCGCGGCGCCGTTGCCCCCGATGGCCACGCCTCCGCGAGCGGCCGCACTGCCCCCGTCCGGGACGCGGGCCGTCGTCGCAGCGGGCTCGGCCGGCGGCGCGCCGTCGCCCGGCGGCAGGAAATCCTCGGGCAGCTCCATCTCGCTGCGCCCGAAGCTGCGACACCACGCGACGTAGCCGGCGGCGTCGGCACCGTCGAGGTCGGGATACGCCCGCGGCACGTCGGGGCGCTCGCGCGCGACGCGATGGAAGACGTACCGGTTGACGCCGTGGCGCGCGCCGCGCGGAGCTGGGCCGTGCAGCCAGGCGACGAACGCGTCCGTGCCCTCGGGCGTGAAGAGATCGCCGAAGTCCTCGCCGAGCGTGTACGCCTGCGCGCTGAGCGCCCACATCGCCTCGTCGAACACGAGACCGTTGGCCAGCCGGCGGCCGACCTGGCGTCGTATCTCGTCGAGGTCGCGCCAGCCGGCGTCGTCGAGCTCGGCGGCGTAGCGCGCGGTCAGATGACGAAGCGCCGGGGATCGGCTCACCCGGGCGCGACTGGCCGTCGCGGCGAGACGGTACGGGCGACCGGGCTCGAAGCCGGGGAGGTCCAGCAGCCGCGCGGTCTCGCGTCCGTCGACGAGCACGCGACCGTCCTCCTCGGTGAGCGTGTGCTCGTGCAGGTTCCACTGGCTGAGGTAGAGGCCGGCCCGGGCGAGCGTCGCCGCGCCGAAGCGGGCCGGCGCGAGCTCGAGGAAGCGCCACGCCCAGAAGCGGTCTTCGACGCGCCCCCCGGCGCGGCGCCCATCGAGCGATCCGAAGTGCTCGTCGAGTCGAGCGCACCACCAGCGCAGGAAGGTCTCGGCCGCGGGCGAGCCGTCGACGGCCATCAGGTTTGCGGCGATGCGTCCGCTCGCGGCGAGCCGCTTGGCGGTCGGCTCCAGCCCGTCCGCCGGAAGGTCGCGCGCGCAGCGCGGCGCGAGCAGCACGCCGCGCGAGCGCAGCTGCGCTTCGTACGGTTGCAGCCCGCCGAGGACCCAGGCGCTCGGCGGAAGGTGCAGGACCGGCTCGCGGTGCGCCCGCGCGTGCGCCTGCAGCAGTCGCGGAACGAGGATCGCGATCAGCTCGTCCTCGGCATAGCGGCAGATGAGCTCGCGGATGTCGACGTCGAGCTCGTCCTCGGCGCGCCGCAATGCGAACGGCTCGCGATCACCGCGCACCCCGGCGTCATGCCCGACGAGGACGACCTCCAGCGACCAGTCGGGCTCGTGTCGAGCGAGAGAGCGCGCGAGCACCCGGGCCTGGGGAAGCGTCGCGCGCGTGGCGAGGGAGACGACCTGCATCACCACATCCTTCCAGAGGCGACCGAAGCCTCCGTCGCGACGCCCTCGGATAACATCCGCCGGCCGAGCCCGCGCTCGCTCAGACGATGAACGTCTCCACCGCCATCCGCGCCGCCGGGCACCGACTCGCGCTGAGCGGCCCCCGCCCGATCTCCGACCGTCACGTCGAGCCCTCGCTGCTCGCTCCGGTCCACGGCCGCTGCTCGGACCGGCTGATCGACGTCGCGATCGCCGCCACGACCCACGCCCGGACCGTCGACCACGCTGAGCTGGCCACCCGCACGACCGACGAGTTCGTCGAGGTCTGGCCCGGAGAGCACTACAAGCTGCTCACCGGTCTGGTGGCCACGCTGCGGCCCCAGACGATCGTGGAGATCGGCACGGCAACGGGCATGTCGGCGCTCGCCATGAAGGCGGCGCTCCCCGAGGATGGACGGATCGTCACCTACGACCTGATCGACTGGCACGACTACCCGGGGGCCGTCCTGCGTGAGGAGGACCTCGCCGACGGGCGCCTGGAGCAGCGCCTCGACGACCTGTCCAGCCCCGAGGGGTGGCGATCCAACGCCGACATCCTCGCGTCCGCCGACTTCATCTTCGCCGACGCCGCGAAGGACGGACAGCAGGAGCGCGACTTCCTACGAGCGTTCGAGGACGTCGGCCTCGCGCACGCGCCGATCGTGATGTTCGACGACATCCGCGTCTGGAACATGCTCGCGATCTGGCGCGAAATCGAGCGGCCGAAGCTCGATCTGACCTCGTTCGGTCACTGGTCGGGCACGGGCCTCGTCGACTTCGCCTGAGGCGCGGGGACGACCGCGGCGTCGTCGATCCCCGCCTCCTGGCACAGACGATGCAGCGACTGCGTGGCGATGATGATCTCCTTGCTCAGCTGCTCGAGGCGGTCGATGCGCTCGTCGTGGCGCTTGCGCAGTCCCTCGAGCTCGGCGTGGTGGCGGCGAAGCGCGTCGAGCAGCGCCACGTCGACCTCGCGCTCGTAGCGCGCGAACGGCCGGGTGAGCCGCAGCAGCGCGCCGCGGAACGCGCGGCGCAATCGCTGGCTGGGACTCTGCGCCGCCAGCGGCACCGGCCCACGCACGAGCACCGCTTCCACGCGGTCGAGCTGAGTGGTGTCGATTGCCTTGGCCATAGGCGCCCACCGCGGTGCGCCACGCGCAGCGCCGCAGGGGACGTACTCTAGACTGGCCAACCTCGATGAACGAGGCCGGCGACGCCAGCAGCGAGGACCGGGACGTCGGGTGAGCGCGCGCGAGCTCACCGAGGGGGATCGACCACACGTCGCCCGCGGGCAGGCGTGCGTGGTCATCGTCGCCGGCACCGACGCGACGGCCCTGGCCTCGACGATTGACGCCGTCCAGAGGCGCACCAGGCCTGAGGTTCCCTGCGTGGTGACGGGCGCGGTGGCGCCGGCCGAGCTCGACAAGCACCCCGACCTCTGGCACGCCGGCGCGCCGCCAGCCGGCCGAGACGGTGATCGTCGTGGGGATGCCTATACGGGCCCCAACGACGATCACGTAGCGGCGGGCGGCGGCGCGGACGCGGGGACGTGCGCGCTCAACGCCGCGCTGCACCTGCTCGCACCGGCCGACGTCGCGCTGGTGCTCGCTCCCTGCCACGTCGCCGACGGGTGGCTCGAGAACCTCCGCGACGCCGCCCACGCCGACTCCAACCTGGCCACCGCGAGCGCGCTCACGCTGACCGGCGGCCCGCTCGCCATCAGCAGCGACGATGGTGCCCTCGGCCTGCTCGACGACGTCGCCGCCCGCCTGGTCGAGCAGACGCTGCGCCTGCGCCCGCGACTCGCCGGCGCGTTCGGCCCGTGCGTCTACCTGCGCCGCGACGCCCTCGAGCTCGTCGGGCCGCTCGACGAGCGCCTCGCCCCCGCGCACGCCGTCGAGATCGACCTCGCGCAGCGCTGCGTCCTGCGCGGGCTCGGCCACGTCGCCGCCGACGACGTCGCCGTCCGCTCACTACCGAGCACTCCCGACGCCACGCCGCCGCCGGGGTGGCTGCTCGACCGCTATCCCTACGTCCGCCACCCCGACGCCGCACCCGCCTCCCCGGTCCTGCCCCGTGCGCTCGAGGCCGCCCGCGGGCCGCAGCGCCGCCTGTCGGTGACGGTCGACGGACGCTCGCTCGGTGCCACGGTCACCGGCACTCACGTCCACATCCTCCAGCTCATCCGGGCGCTCGACGCGACCGGCGAGCTGCGGCTGCGCGTTCTGGTCAGCGAGGAGACGAGCCCCGGCACGGTGCGGGAGCTACAGGCGCTCGCGAGCGCCGAGGTGCTGTCGGTCGCCGACATCGATGCGTCGACGCCGGCGAGCACGATCTTCCACCGACCGCAGCAGGTCTTCCAGACCGACGACCTGTGGTTCGCGTTCCGCCTCGGCGAGCGCGTCGTCTTCAACCAGCTCGACCTCATCGCCTACCGCAACCCCGGCTACTTCACGGACGCCGAGGCGTGGATCGACTTCCAGCGCGCGAGCCGCGAGGCGCTCGCCGCGGCCGACCGGGTCATCGTGTTCTCCGAGCACACGCGCGACGAGCTGCTCGCCGATGAGCTCACCGAGCCCGAGCGCGTGCGGATCGTGCCTCCCGGCATCGACCACGTCCACCCGAGCCCGGGCCACCCGCCGGACGGTCTGGCCGCCGGCGACGCGGCCGACGCGCCGTTCGTGCTCTGCCTCGGCACCGACTTCCGCCATAAGAACCGCGAGTTCGCGCTGCGCCTATTCGCGGCATTACTCGAGCGCCACGCGTGGCCGGGGCGCCTCGCGTTCGCCGGCGCCCACGTGCCGCACGGCTCCTCACGCGGCGACGAGCGGGCCTACCTCGCGCGACACGAGACCCTCGCCGAGCGGATCCTCAACCTCGGCGCGATCACCGAGGAGGAGAAGAGCTGGCTGCTCAGCAACGCCGCGGCGGTGCTGTACCCGACGACGTATGAGGGCTTCGGGCTCGTGCCGTTCGAGTGCGCGGCCTACGGGGTGCCGTGCGCGTTCGCGGCGCAGAGCTCGCTCGCCGAGGTGCTGCCCGAGAGTGCGGCAGCGATCGTGCCCTGGGACGCCGACGCGAGCGCCGACCGCCTGATCGAGCTGATCGAGAATCGCGCGGCGCGCGATCGGCACGTGCGGACGATCCGCGCCGCCGCGGCGTCGGTGACGTGGAGCGCCACCGCGGCGCAGACGCTGCAGGTGTACCGCGAGGCGGTCGTGGCCCCGGTGCGCGTCGCCGCGACGGTCAGCCAGGACGCCGTCCGCCGCGAGCTCGAGCGACGCGAGCTGATCGACGCCCACGACGCGCTCGTGCGCCGCCTCGTCGGCGAGCGCGTCCACGCGCAGCGGATGTACGACGACCTCAACGCGGAGGTCGGCTTCGCCCTCGAGCTCATCGGTCCCCACGGCTCGCTGCCCGAGGACGTGCAGCGGGCCTTGCTCGCGCTCGGCCAGCGCCCGGGGCTGAGCCGGCGGCTCTACGGCGCCGCCGGCGCCGGGTTTCGCGCGAGTCGGGCGCTCACGCGCCGGCGGCAGCGAGAGGACTAAAGGACGAACTACCGCGCGACGCGGCGAAGCTCGGGCACGACGTCGGTCGAGGGCTCGATCGGCCGGGGCTGCGCCGCCTCGCCGAGGAACGCCTCGAGCGCGTCGATGCGCCGCGGCCACGCGTATTCGCGCGCGGTCTCGATTCCCGCGGCGCCGAGACGCGCGCGCAGCTCGGCGTCGCCGAGCACGCGTGCGAGCGCGGCGGTCACCGAGGCGGCGTTGGACTCGCAGAGCAGGCAGTTCTCGCCGTCGCGGCAGAAGTCACGGTTCCCGTGGGCGTCGGTGCAGACGACCGCGCCGCCGGTCGCCATCGCCTCGAGCGGCGGGAGCGCGAAGCCCTCGTGCGTCGAGGTGAGCACGAACGCCGTCGCCTCGCTCAGCAGTCGCGCCACCTCCTCGTCGGCAGGAGCCTCGACGTAGCGCATGCCGGCATCGGTGGCCAGCTCGGGCTCGATGCCGAACAGGCACAGCTGTGGTCGCGGCTCCGGGAGCGCGCGCCAGGCGGCGATCGTCAGCCGGAGGTTCTTGAGCGGGTTGGAGCGACCGAGCGAGAGCACCATGTCCTCGCGGCGGGCCACCTCCGGACGCGGGCGGAACATCTCGAGGTCGATCCCCGGCGGGATCAGCTGCGCCTCGTGGCCGAGCTCACGCAGACGATCGCCATTCCAGCCCGAGATCGTCATGTACCGGAATTCCGGGCGATAGGAATCGAGCACGGCGTGGCGCGTCAGCTCATCGTCGGGGTAGTAGCTCGTCTCGATGTCCTGCACGAAATAGACGGGGATGCCGGCCAGCACGCTCGCCTGCCACACCGGCACCGCCGTGTTCCACCACGTCGCCACCTTGATCGCCGGCAGCGGTGCGAGCGCGCGCACGAGCTCCCCGTAATCCTCGAACGTGTGCACCGGCGCACGCAGGTCGAACCAATCGGGCTGCTCGCCGAGGCTGTACAGCTGGGCGTCGTGACCGCGCTCGATGAGGCCGTTGAGGTGCTCGAAGATGTCGCGGTGCCCGCCGCCCACGCCGGTGCCCTCGGTGACGTAGACGACGCGCAGCGCGCCGGTCTGGGTGCGCACCGGGCGCTCGTCGAAGAACGCGCCCCAGCGTGCCCAGAAGTGCCGTTGCGACGCTCGCTCGCGCTCGCCGACCTCGCTGCCCCGCGTGGCCGACTCGTAGTGGATGAGCTCCGCGTGGGGCTGGTAGAGCACGCGCAGCCCGGCCTGCCACGAGCGCAGGCACCAGTCAACGTCCTCGTACGCCATCGGAAAGTCCTCGTCGAGCAGGCCGACACGCTCGATCAGCGCGCGCCGCACGTACATGCAGGCGCCGGTGACGGCGAGCGACACGCTCTTGACGTTGGCCGGCCCCCACGACGCCGGCTTGCCCCGATAGCGGTGGTCGAACCACTCGGGCGCCTGCGCGTTGCGAATCGTCCCGCCGAACTGGATCCGCCCGTCCGGGTAGACGAGCTTCGCACCGACGATCCCGACGGGGTCCTTCTCGTCGCTCGCCGCGTACTGCAGGCAGGCCAGCCAATGCCGACGGGCCTCCATGTCGGAGTTGAGCACGACGACGTCGCGCTCGTCGCCGGCCGCGCGCAGCCCGCGGTTCACGTTCGCGGCGAACCCGCGGTTCTCCTCGCCGGCGATCACGGTGATGCCCTCGATCGCGCGCAGGCGCGCGAGGTGCGCGTCGCCGCTCGCATCGTCGGCGACGACGATCCGCACGAGCTCGCGGCGCGTCGTGCGGCGGATGCTGCCCACGAGCCGCTCGACGTCGACGGCGTCGTGGTAGCTCGGGATCACGACCGTGACCGGCCGCGCGTGCTCGCGGTACCAGTGCCGCGCGCGGCGCAGCTCGGGCGCCTCCCCGCGGGGCAGGAAGCGCCGCAGCGGCGTGAAGCGCAACGGGAAGGTGAGCAGCCGCACGAGCAGCGCGCGCGGGCCGAGGTAGCGGTAGGTCAGGTAGATGCGGCGGCCGACCCGCGCGAACGGCCCGTGCGGGCGGCCCTGCAGCGCGTCGGCGCCCGCGAGGTCGGAGTCCTCGTTGCTCATCGCCACATGGTGACGGGTCGCCGAGCGGTCCGTCGACCCGCGCGAGACCTATGATCGGGGCGTCCCGATGGCCGCGTGCTCGATCATCATCCCGGTTCACGATCGGGCTGCGCTCACTCGTCGCTGCCTCGATGCCCTGCTCGAGCAGGGCCTCCCCGACGTCGAGATCGTCGTCGTCGACGACGCGAGCACCGATCTGACGCCCCGCCTGCTCGCGTCCTACGGGGATCGCATCACCCTCGTCCGCTGCGAGACGAGCGGCGGCTTCGCGGCGGCGTGCAACCTCGGCGCCGAGCGCGCGAGCGCCGAATCGATCCTCCTGCTCAACAACGACACGATCCCGCTGCCCGGCTGGTACGAGGCGCTGCGCGACCACGCCGCGGCGCACCCTGAGGCCGGCGTCGTCGGTGCCCGGCTGCTCTACCCCGACGGCACGATCCAGCACGCCGGCATGTGCATCTCCGAGCGCCGCTGGCCGGCGCACCTGTACGCCGGTCTGCCCGGTGACCACGCGGCCGTCACGCGCTCGCGGCGCCTGCAGCTCGTCACCGGAGCGTGCGCGCTCATCCCCGGCGGACGCTTCGGAGCGCTCGGCGGCTTCGACGAGGAGTACCGCAACGGCTACGAGGACGTCGACCTGTGCCTGCGCATGGCCGAGGCCGGGCACGAGATCCACTACTGCGCCGAGGCCGTCCTGTACCACCTCGAGTTCGGCACCCGCGGCGAGGAGGACATGTCGCTCAACGAGGCGCGCTTCGACCGCCGCTGGCGCTCCTCGGTGCAGCCCGACCAGCTGAGGATCCTCAGCGACGACGGGATGATCGAGCTGCTCCGCGAGGGGTCCGGGCTGGCGCGCCTGCGCGTCTCGCCGCTCGTAGCGCTCCCCGAGGTCGACGACCACGAGCTGCTCGAGCTGCTCGCCGAGCGCACCGAGCGCGGTCTCGAGCTCGTCCGCGAGAACCACCGCCTGCGCCACCGCGGCCACGCCGACGACCGGCTCGTCTTCGCCTACGACGCCGACGGCACACTGGCACCGGCACCGGCGACGCGCGCACCGGCGCGACCGGCCTCCGACGAGCTCCGCCTCGCCGATCAGCTCGCCGCGACGGTCGCCCCACAGGCCCTCGACATCGACGCCGCCCAGCCCGAGCGCGTCAACGTCCTCATCGACCAGACCGAGCCGGCGACTCTGCACACCGGCGCGTTCGCCGCCCTGCGCCTCGCGGCCCTGCTCGCCGAGCGCGGCCGGCGCGTGCGCGTGCTCGCGCTCGGCAGCGCGTGGGACGCCCCCGACGCGCGGGCGGCCCGCGAGGGCTCGCTCGGCCCCGGCCTCTGGCCGCAGACGCTCGAGCTGGTGCCCGGACCGGGGCGCGACGAGGCACTGGCCGTGCACCCGCGCGACGCGTTCGTGGCCACGAGCTGGTCGACAGCGCACATCGCCGACCGCGCCGTCACCGACCTGCGCCAGCGTCGCTTCGTCTACTTCGTCCACGAGTACGCGCCGCTGCGCTATCCCGGCGGATCGTTCGCCGCGCTCGCCCGTGCCTCGCATGACCTCGACCACCACGCCGTGATCGCGGGCGCGCTGCTCGAGGAGTACCTTCGCGACGGCGCCGCCGGCCGCCGCGATGCGGTTGTCGTCGACGAGGTGCTCGCGGCCGCGCCGCCGGAGGGCATCGACAGCCTGCGCCGCGACGGTCCGCGCCGGGTGCTCTTCCACGCCGGCCCGCCGTCGGGCGACCCGCAGACGCTCACCGAGCTCGGCTTCCTGGCGCTCGAGCGCGCGGTGCAGGCGGGCACCTTCGCGGGCGAGTGGCGCTTCACGGCCTTCGGCGCGGGCCGGCCGGCGGCCGAGCTCTCGGTTGGCGGCGCGCCCTTGCAGATGCTGCCCCTGCCCGATCTGGCCCACTATCGCGAGCTGCTGCGCACCCACGACGTCGGGCTCGCCCCACACGCCGACCCGCATCCCGGCATCGTCGCCCTGGAGATGGCGCGCGCCGGGTTGGCGGTCGTCACGACGACCTTCGCGAATAAGACGCCCGAGGCGCTGCGCGCGATCTCCGCGAACCTCCTGGCGAGCGCCCCCACGGTGGCCGACATCGGCGAGGCCCTCACCGCCGCGGTGGCGCGCGTCGATGACACCGCCGCTCGGCTCTCGGCCTCAGAGCTCGCCGGGGCCGGCATGGCCGAACGCCCGCCCGACGACACGCTCGCGGCGATCGAGCGCCTGCTCGACGACGCGCGCGCGCCGGCCTAGAAGCTACGAACGCCGGAGGCGCAGGCGCGAGCGCCAGCGATGCGCCGCGGCGCCGATGCGCCAGGCCCGCGTCGCCTGCATCTGCTCGATGCGCTCGCGCGCGAGCAGCTCGCGGGCGGCGAGCTCGGCCACCTCGCCCTCCAGGGCGGCGGCGCGCCGGTCGCGCTCGCCGAGCGCCTCCTGCGTCTCGCGCCAGGCGGCGTCGAGGTTCTCGTTGTCGCGGCTGACGCCGGCGAGCAACTCGTCGCGCTCTGATATCTGCCGCGCCGCGTCCTGCAACTGGCGCCGCAGCGCCGCCTCACGCTCCCCGGCCTCGCGCAGCTGCGCAAGCAGGGCGTCGAGGTCGGCCTCCAGCGCGCTCAGCGTCTGCTGCGTGGCGGCGAGATCGTCGCCACGCAGGGGCGCGGCGCTCGTCAACCGAGCGGGTCCGCCGCTCGCTGCCGATGACGACCGATCGGCCACGCGGCCAAGCATAGTCCTAGCCGCCTCCCCGCCCCTCCAGCGAGCACGCGCGCCGCACCGCGCCGGGCAGGCGATCCGCGCGCGAGCCGAGCAGCGACCCGGCCACCCGCAGGCCGTGCCGACCGGCCGCCGCGCCGAGCGCCGCCCACCGCTGCGGGGCCGGCGTGCCCTCCGCGCGCAGCTCGCGGGCCAGCGCGCCGAGCTCGCCGCGCAGCTGCCCGACGATCCGCCGGGGGGCAAGCGGCTCGCGCCAGCCGTAGACCTCGAGCAGTCCGCGCCACTCGTCGAAGGCGCGGCGGAACTGCTGCAGGGGCGCATAGTCGTGCGAGTGCCAGACGGCGGCGTCGGGGACGAACACCTTCGCGTAGCCGGCGCGCAGGACGTCGAGGGCGAGGGCCTGGTCCTCGGCGTAGGCGATGTCGCGGAAGGGCACGCGCTGCCACGCGGCCCGGGCCAGGCAGGCGTTGGCGTCGGTGAAGTAGGTGCGCCGGCCGAACAGCGCCTGGGCGGACCGCGCGCGCTCCTCCGGCGTGAGACGGTCGACGCGCGGCGCGCCATCGGGCGCGAGCGAGGCAAACCAGCGCTGCAGCTCGCGCGCGGTGTGCGGTGCCGCGCCGGGACGCGGCCGGTAGGGCCCGTAGGCAAGGGCGACGTCGTCGGCGAGCTCGAACGCGCCCAGCAGGCGCGCCAGCCAGTGCTCGTCGGCCGGCTCGGCGTCCTGGGTGAGCAGGGCGACGTGCGCGCCGCGCGCGTGCTCGAGCAGCAGGTTGCGGGTGGGGCCGTGGGCGAACTGCGACGACGCGATCTCGATCACCTCCGCGCCGTGGGCGCGGGCGATCGCTACCGAGGCGTCGCGCGAGCCCGAGTCGCACACGAGCAGCTGCAGCTCGCGGTCGACGACCTGGCCGCGCACGGCGGCGAGCACGCCGGCGAGCGTACCGGCGCCGTCGCGCACGGGGATCGCCACGGTCACGACGCCCGGGTCGCTTCGCTCCATCACGCGTAGAAGTGCGTCAGCTCGAGGATTTGGGAAAGGGCATCGAGACCGATCACGGCCGCGACGAGCCCGGTGCCGACGAACGCGACCCGCCGCCGGCCAAAGGCGTGCAGCGCGCCCACCACGAGGATGGCCAGTGGCCCGATCGCCGGGAAGGCGTAGCGACCGAACTCGCCGATCGCCGGGCGCGAGCCCGAGGTGTAGAACGCCGCCTCGAAGCCGGCGATCACGGTCACCGGGACGAGGATCATCAGCGCGCACTCCATCCAGTGGCGTCGCACCCAGGTCCACTCGCTTCGCGCCGCCCACAGCGCGAGCAGGGGCGTGGCCACCATCACCACCAGGATGACCGAGTACACCCACTCTCCGAACAGCACGTCGTACCACCCGAACGCCGCCCACCCGCGCTCGTCGAAGATCACGAACGCGGGGTAGACGCCCTTCTCGAAATGCCGGCCACCCATGAACGACAGGCGGGGCAGGAAGACCTGCCAAAGGTAGGACAGGTAGCCGAGCGGGTCCTGGCGGGCGGCGCTGACCGCGCTCACGCTGGCGCTGCTCGGGGCGGCACCGCCCCCCGAGGCCGGCTGGAAGACCGCCGAGAAGCGGCTCACGAGCACCCCCACGGCCACACCGGCCGCGGCGAGCGCACCGATGCCATGCAGATCGTCACGCCGGTGATGGCGCCACAGCGCGCCGGCCAGCGCAAGGCCGGCGACGGGCCACAGCGAGTACGACGTGCCCTTCACCATCGGCAGCGTCACGAGCAGGGCACCGGTGGCGGCCCCCGTCCAGAGCGTGACTCCGCGACGCAGCATCCGCAACAGCAGGTACGCGAGCGCAGCCCCGCCGGCGTCGACGCCGACGTCGTTGTTGACCGTCGCCGAGATGAACCCGTACATCGGCTCGAAGGCGACGAGCAGCGCGGCGAGCACGGCGAGCACCGGGCGCCGGGGCGCGAGCTCGCGCCCGATCAGGTACGTGAACAGGACCGCGAGCGCGCCGAGCAGGGCGGAGATGAAGCGCATGAGCGTCAGCTGCGCGAAGGTCGAGTCGCCGCGCGCGAGCAGGTAGCCGGGGGCGACGGCGAGGTAGTAGATCGGTCCGTGCTGAGCCGCGGTCTCGTAGCCGCCGCCGTTGCCCTGCGCGGGGTGGCCGCTCGCCCGCGCCCGCCAGACCTGCTCGTCGGAGACGAGCCACGGGAGCTTGCCGTCGCCGACGGTGTGCACGGTGTCGAAGTGCTCGCCCTCGAGCGCGAGCGTCTCGGCCGTCGACCAGCGCGCCAGTGGGGTCGACTGGGTGCGCGAGGGCCCCTCGCCACGCTCGACGAGCGACTGCGTGTAGGCGAAGTGGTCGACCTCGTCGGGGGCGAAGAACGACGGCGTGATGAGCGCCCAGCAGCATGCGTTGGCGGCCGCGATCACGAACAGCCACGCGGCGAGGCGCCGGCCGCGGCCGGCGGCGGCGAGCGCGAGGCAGCGCACGGCGAGCAGCGCCAGCAGCGGGAGCGCGGCGAAGATGAGCAGCCAGTACGTCCACGCGCCGACCCAGCCGGCGCGGAACCGCGCCGCGCGCGCGAAGATCGCGCCGGCCTCCGACAGGTAGCTGCGCGTCGCCCCCGCGCGGGGCAGGTACCAGATCGCGATGCGCGCCTCGATCGGCTTGCCGGCCGCTGTCGGCGGCGGGTCTTCGCCCTCGTACGTCGGCGTGCCACCCCAGTTGACCAGGTCGTCGGCGGTCAGGCACAGCGAGGCCGGGATGGCGCCCGGCGCCGGGGGACGCTCGGGGATCGGGAAGTCGGCCGTGCTGATGCGTGACGCGCCGACGCGCACCGGGGACACGTCCGAGCGCACGGTGCTGCCGTCGACGTACAGCGCGAGGTGCAGCGCCGGCCGCTGCACGGTGCGCGAGATGAGGCGCAGCTGCAGGCGCGCGGTCGCCGCCGGCAGCTGCAGGTCGCGCACGCACACCGGCTCGTGCGCCGGCGTCTGGGCGACGTAGGTGAGGTCCTCGGTGGAATCGGTGCCGGTGTCGTACGGGCGCGGCACGAGGCACCAGACGAGGCAGACGAGCGCCATCACGCCGCCGACGGCGGCGGCGATCGCCCACACGCGTCGATCCCCGGCGAACACGGCACCGGCGAATCGGCGCAGGCGGGCGCGGCCGCCGTCACCGAGCGCCGGAGGGCGTTCGTCGTCTGCCACCTTCGTCGACATCAGCGACGCGGAGGTCCGTTGCCGGTCGAGCCCGGCACCCTCAGTTGCGGCGGAGCCCGAGGATTGAGAGCAGGAACGACGAGAAGAAGATCTGGATGCCAACGACGACGAGCGTGGCGCTGACCACGGCATTCTGCTCCTCCGAGAGCGAGCCGAAGCCGCGCGAGATCCAGGTGGCCACGATCACGGCGCCGATCACGAAGCCGACGAGGATGAACGCGCCGCCGAGCGCGAGACCGTGCTCGAGACGCAGGCGGCTGCGCATCCGGTCGAACCACGGGTCCTTCTCGTTCATGAAGTACGTGCCGTACGCGTGCGCGCACAGGCCGAGCGCGAGCACCTGCGTGCCGACGATCATCAGCAGCGTGCCGCCGATGAGCGTGTGCAGCCCCCACTGGCGTCCGAAGAAGTTCACCCCGGCCTCGACGAGGAGCACGATCAGGGTGCCGACGCCGGCCAGCACGACGCCCGGCGCGATGAACAGGTAGTTGGGGCTGTGGACGAGCAGGAAGCGCAGGTGGCGCCAGCCGTCGCGGAAGCTCGAGAGCTTGCTCTCGCCGCCGCGGGGGTGGTACTCGATCGGGAACTCGGCGATTCGCAGGTGCTCCTTGGCCGCGCGGATGACCATCTCGGAGGCGAATT
This sequence comes from uncultured Solirubrobacterales bacterium, assembly GCA_963819075.1. GTDB lineage: Bacteria > Actinomycetota > Thermoleophilia > Solirubrobacterales > Solirubrobacteraceae > CAVQBJ01. Next base: position 986,070 of record CAWFUP010000002.1, on the reverse strand, counting down.
CCATGCCGGTCGTGCGCAGGTCCAGGCGCGGGAGGACGTCGCGGCGCACCGCCCGCATGCCGCAGTGCGCATCGCTGATGCCGGTGCGGAAGAACAGGTTCAGCAGACCGGTGAGCAGCGGGTTGCCGACGTAGCGGTGCAGCCACGGCATCGCGCCCGGCTTGATGTTGTCCATGCGATCGCCCATGACGAGCTCGGCACCCTTGTCGAGCTCCGCGACGAAGCGCGGGATCTCATTGAAGTCGTACGTCAGGTCGGCGTCGGCCATCACGATGTAGTCGCCGCGCGCCGCCGCGAAGCCGGCGAGGTAGGCGCTCCCATAGCCGCGCCGCGTCTCGAGCACGACGCGCGCCCCGACCCGCTCGGCGATCTCCCCGGAGCCGTCCTGCGAGCCGTTGTCGGCGACGACCACCTCGCCCGCGATGCCGGAGCGCGCGAGCACCTCGAGCGCACTGCGCACGCAGGTCTCGATGTTCTGCGCCTCATCGAGGCAGGGGATGACCACGGACACCGTCAGCGCAGCCACATCGGCGTGCTCGGGCGCCAGGTCTGGTGTCTGCTCTACGGCGCTCATAACGGGAGGTTCGACGCGGTCCGGACGTGGCATCGATGACAACGCGCCAACGGCGGGAAAGGAGCGCGTATCTGAAGCGATCCTACCGGACCACACGGGGTTCTCTTGCCATGTCTGTGGCAATCTGCCTGCGCCCATGCGCATCTGCGTCGTCTATGACTGCCTGTTCCCGTATACCGTCGGCGGGGGCGAACGCTGGTACCGCAGCCTGGCCGAGCGCCTCGCGCGCGACGGTCACGAGGTCACCTACCTGACCCGCCGGCAATGGCCGCGCGGCGCGGCGGTCGACATCGACCCGCGCGTGCGCGTCGTCGCGCTCGAGCCGCGGCTGGCGCTCTATACGGAGACCGGGCGGCGGCGCATCGCGCCGCCCCTGCTGTTCGGGATCGGCGTGCTGTGGCATCTCGCGCGGCACGGTCGTCGCTACGACGTCGTGCACTGCGCCGCGTTCCCGTACTTCTCGCTGCTCGCCGCCGCCGCCCTGCGCCGGCGCGCTCGCTATCGCATCGTCGTCGACTGGTTCGAGGTCTGGAGCCGCCACTACTGGCGCGCCTACCTCGGCCGGGTCGGCGGAGCGATCGGCTATCGCGTGCAGCGCGCATGCGCGCGCGTCGAGCAGCGCGCGTTCTGCTTCTCGCACCTGCACGAACGGCGGCTCGTCGAGGAGGGGGTACGCGGGCCGGTAACCGTCCTGCGCGGGCTCTACATCGGAGCGCTGCAGGCCACGCAGCCGCAGAACGCCGACGATCGCGTCGTGTTCGCGGCGCGGTTCATCCCGGAAAAGCGCGCGGCGCTCGGCCTGGCCGCCGTGGCCGAAGCGCGCGAGGCGATCCCCGATCTGCAGGCCACGTTCTACGGGGACGGGCCCGAGCGACCTCGGCTGCTCGCGGCGATCGCCGAGCGCGGGCTCGGCGCGGCGGTGACGGCCCCGGGGTTCGTCGCCACCGAGACGGTCGACGCGGCGCTCGCCCGCGCGACGTGCATGCTGCTGCCCTCCAGCCGCGAGGGCTACGGCATGGTCGTCGTGGAGGCCGCCGCGCGCGGCACGCCGAGCGTCGTCGTGGCTGGCGAGGACAACGCCGCGACCGAGCTCGTGGTGGACGGGGTGAACGGCTTCGTCGTCCGCCGCGCGACCCCGGCGGACGTCGCCGCCGCGATCGTGCGCGTCCACGAGGCCGGGATGGCGATGCGCGAGAGCACGGCGCGGTGGTTCGAGGAGCACGCCGACGAGCTCTCGCTCGAGGCCTCGCTCGCCGCCGTGCTCGAGGTCTACCGCTCGCGCCGTGCCGCCGCGCCGGCACCGATCACGCCGGCGTCCTAGGCGACGCTGGCCACGAGCTGCGGCTAACGCGCCGGCGCGGGCCGGTCAGCGCCCGAGCGTGCGCCCGTAGGCGGCCAGCGTCCCGTGGGCCGTCTCCGCCCAGCTGAACTGCGCCGCCCGTGCGCGCCCGGCCTCGCGCAGGCGCTCGGCGAGCGCGGCGTCGGTGAGCAGCCGCCGCAGCGCCGCGGCGATCGCCTCCGGGGCAAGCGGGTCGAAGGTGAGCGCCGCGTCGCCCGCCACCTCGGGCAGCGAGCCGCGATCGGTCGTGGCCACCGGCACGCCGCGCGCCATCGCCTCGAGCACGGGCAGCCCGAACCCCTCGTACAGCGACGGGAACACGAAGGCGGCGGCGAACGCGTACAGGCCTTCGAGCTCGTCGTCGCCGACCCAGCCGACGAGACGCACGTCGGCGGCCAGGCCGAGCGTCGCCGCGCGCTGAGCCACCTCGCGACCGTACGGTGTCTCGTAGCCGACGATCATCAGGATGGGCCGCTCCTCGGCAGCGAGCGCGGCCAGCGCCTCGACGAGGCGCAGCAGGTTCTTGTGCGGACGCTGTGCCGACACGCACAGCACGAGCGCACGCTCGCCGAGGTCGTGACGAGCGCGCAGCTCGCGCTCGGGCGTCGGCGTGGCGGCGGAGGCCGGGCGCACGCCGAGCGCCACCGTGTCGATGCGCGCCGCGTCGAGTCGGTAGGAGCGCAGGAGGTCCTGGCGTGTGGACTCCGAGTCGACGATGATCCGGTCCGAGCGGTGGGCGCCGGCCGGCACGAGCACGCGCATGCCGAGCCCGAGCCGCCCGAGGTGCGCCTCGGGTACGAGGCGGTAGTTGAGGTCGTGAATCGTCACCACGCGCCGGAAGCGCCCCCACAGCGGTGCCGTGCTGGCCAGGCTGTGCACGAGGTGACAGCCGGCGCGCGCCGCGAGGCGCGGCAGTATCTGCTGCTCGCCGCGCACCCACTCGGTCCGTCGGCGTGCGGTGACCGGCACGACGACGGCGTCGGTCAGCTCGTGCCATGGGCCGGGGCGACCCGCGGCCTCGCGGTTGATGAACGACGTGAAGCGCATCCCGGGCGGTGCGGCGGCCACCATCGCGGCGATCAGCTCGCGGGCGTAGACCTCCATCCCGCCGGTCTCGCCGGGCACGAGGAACACGAGATTGAGACCGATGTGCACGGGGGGATCGGGCACGGGCCAGGGAAGGCTAGATGAGTAGTTCCACGGCTTGTGGGGTTGGGCCGGGGTTGGAGGGGACATAAGCAGGCAGGTCGAAGTCGACGGTGCTCTGTAGTGCCAACCGTCGACCTTGGGGGCCACGATGGACGCCGACCTCGACCTGCTGCTGATCTACGTGTTCTGCGTCGCTGACGATCTCCTGCCGGAGAAGCCCGTCAACCACCGCCGAAGTCTGACCGACGCCGAGGTCGTCACGCTCGCGGTCGCGCAGTCGATCATGGGAATCCCCAGCGACTATCGGTTCATCGCGACCGCGATCAAGCGACTGGGGCATCTGTTCCCGGGCCTCACGCAGCGCTCTGGGTTCTACAAGCGTCGCGATCAGCTCGCTGACACGATCGAGTGGCTGATCGCGATGTTCGCCAGTCAGAGCCCGGGCTGGCAGGACAACGTGCTGCTGGTCGACTCCACGCCAGTGGAGTGCGCCCGCTCGCGCGAGACCGTCAAACGCGCCGGGGCCTCCAGCCTCGACGACGCCTTGGCGAACGCCGCTGATTACGGGTACTGCGCCAGCCACAGCCGGTACTTCTACGGGCTGAGGCTGCACACTCTCAGCGCGCCCGACGGGACTCCCCGGGCGATGGCCCTGACCAGCCCCAAGGACAACGAGCGCGACGTCTGCCTGCGGATGCTCCAACGCGTCAACCGAACCGGGCCGATCACCGTGATCGGCGACAAGGGCTACGCCGGCGCTGAGTTCGCAGCCCAGGCCGCCGCTCTGGACGCCACGATCCTCAGACCCAGCCGCAAAGACGAGAAACGACGCGGACCGCATCTCGCCCCGATCCGCCAGCGGATCGAAAGCATCTACTGGACCGCCAAAGACCTCCTCACGCTCGAGCGCCACGGCGCCCGCACCCTGCACGGCCTCCGAGCCCGCGTCGCGAGCCGACTACTCACGCTCGCCGCCACGGTCTCCCTCAACCACTACCTCGGCCGGCCCAGCCGCTCGCTCGTCGCCTACACCGCCTAAACCCGTGGAACTACTCATCTAGTGCCCGGTCCGGGCAGGGATCGCGCCACTAGGATGGTGCGCCATGTCGCCCTCGATCGACGTGGTGATCGTCGCGTACAACCGCTACGACCTCACCGCGAGCTGTCTGTCGCACCTCTCGCGCCAGACCGCGGCGCGCCGCGTGATCCTCGTCGACAACGGCTCGACCGACGACACCCGCGTCCGCGTGGGCGCAGAGTGGCCCGGCGTGCACCTGGAGACCTTCGACGAGAACCGCGGCTTCGCCGAAGCGTGCAACCGTGGAGTGGCGGCCGGCCACGGCGACTTCGTCGTCCTGCTCAACAACGACGTCGACTGCCGGCCCGAGTTCCTCGAGCGCATCGTCGCGCCGCTCGTCGCAGACCCGAGCGTCGGATCGGTCGCCTCACTCATGCTCCAGCCCGGTGAGCGCACGATCGACAGCTTCGGGATGGTCGCCGACCCGACGCTCGCGGCGTTCCCCCGCTTGCAGGGACTGCCGGTCGAGCGCGCCGGGCAGGCCGCCCCGGTGCTCGCCGGTCCGGCCGGCACCGCCGCTGCCTATCGCCGCGTGGCCTGGGAGCAGATCGGCGGGCTCGACGAGACCATGTTCGCCTACATGGAGGACTTCGACCTCGCTCTGCGGCTGCGCAGTGCCGGCTGGCGCACCGTGGCGGCCGACGACGCGATCGGAGTGCACCTCGGCTCGGCCACCCACGGGCACCGCTCGGCGTGGCAGCGTCGCCACGGCGGCTTCGGCCGCGGCTACCTGCTGCGCCGCTACGGGCTGCTGCGGGGCCGCGGCGCCCTGCGCACGCTCGCGATCGAGACGACGGTCGTGGCCGGCGACTTCGCGATCTCGCGCGACTGCTCGGCCCTGCGCGGCCGCGTGGCGGGGTGGCGCGCCGCCCGCGCGCGGGAGCGTCTGCCGGCACCGCCCGCCGAGGCGGTGGACACCGACATCGGCTTTCTCGACTCGGTCGCCCTGCGGCGGGGCGTCTATGGCCGGCGCGCGGCCTGAGATGGCGCCGTCGGCGCAGCGGCCGCGCGTGCTGTTCATCAGCGCGGATCCCGTCGGGAGCGAGATGGCGGGCCTCGGGATTCGCTACTGGGAGCTCGCCCGCGTGCTGGCCGACCGCGCGGAGGTCAGCATCGCGCACGGCGGCTCGATCGGCGAGCAGGACGAGGGGGTGACGACGTTCCCCTTCCGTCCTCACGCTCCGGCGACGCTGCGGGCGCCGATCTCGCAGGCCGATGTCGTCGTAGCGCACCCGCAGTGGCCGCTGGTGACGCGGTGGCTGCGCCGCGCCCGGGCCCGTGTGGTCTTCGACCTGTACGACCCCGAGACGCTCGAGACGCTCGAGCTGCTCGCCGGGCGACCGCCGCTCGCCCGCCGCCAGCTGACCGCGACCACGCTCGATCGCCTCCACGACGCGCTGCGCACCGGCCACCACTTCATGTGCGCCAGCGAGCAGCAGCGAGATCTGTGGCTCGGCGCGATGCTCGCGCTGCGCCTCATCTCACCCGGCACGTACGACCGCGATCCCGACCTGCGCGAGGTGATCGACCTCGTGCCGTTCGGCGTGCCCGATCGCCCCCCGCCCGCCGGCGACGGTGGCGCGCGCGAGGCGATCGCCGCGCTGCCGCCGGACGCCGAGATCGTGCTGTGGAACGGCGGGCTGTGGAGCTGGCTGGATGCCGACACGGCGATCCGCGCGGTCGCCGCCCTGGCCGAGCGCCGCCCGCGCGTGTGCCTCGTCTTCATGGGCGTCACCCCCGATCACCCCGCGGCGGCGACGACGATCGCGGCGGCCCAGGAGCTGGCCCGCGAGCTCGGCGTGCTCGGATCGGTCGTGCACTTTCACGACCGCTGGGTGCCCTACGCCGAGCGAGCCGCATGGCTGACGACGGCCGACTGCGCGATGTCGGCGCAGCGCGAGCACCTGGAGACCCGCTTCGCCTTCCGCACGCGCATTCTCGACTGCTTCTGGGCCGGCCTGCCGGTCGTGTGCACGACCGGCGATGCGCTGGCCGAGCGCGTGGCCGCGGACGGGCTCGGCGCCGTCGCCGCAGCGGGGGACGTCGACGGCCTGAGCGCCGCGCTGGCCGCGGTCCTCGACCGCGGCCGCGCCGCCTACGCCGAGCCGCTCGCCGCCGCCGCCGCCGCGCACACGTGGTCACGGGCCGCAGCGCCGCTGCTGCGCTGGATCACCGAGCCCGACGCCGCGCGGCCGGGGGCGGAGGGGGGGATGCTGCGACGGCCCTTGGCCCAGCGGGTGCGGGAGGCGATCTACCTCGGAGGGGCGCGCTCGGTGCTCGCCCGGCGGGCGCGGGGGCGCTAGGGGTGGCGGCGGGCCGCGGCGGCCGACTGCGCCAGGGGCGGCGCTCAGCCCTGCGGCGGCGCGCCGCCGGAGGAGACGGCGTCGCGCTCGGCCGCGACGGCAAGCGCCCCCGCCGGCGGACGGGCACCGACGCGCGCCTCGAGCTCACGCGCGGTCACGAGCCGGGCGCGCTGGATGCGCCGGCGCTGTGCGAGCACCCGCGGGAGGGCGGCGAGCGCATCGCGCGTGGCGCGCCACCAGACGTCGAGCTTGCCGTCCCACCAGGCCGCGGCGAGGTTGATCGCCTGCCCGGTGAGGAGCTCGGGGGCGTGCCGGAGCAGCGTGGCGGCCGGCAGGCCCTTGGCCGCCATCCAGATCCCGTTGCGCCACAGGTGGTAGCGGGTGAAGTCGTTGAGCCCGCGGCCGAGCGTGGCGCTGCCCATGTGGAACATGACCGCACTCGGCACGTAGCGGCAGCGCCAGCCGGCGAGCTGCGCGCGCAGCGACCAGTCGACGTCCTCGAAGTAGGCCTCGAAGTCCTCGTCGAAGACGCCGACGGCATCGAGCGCGGCCCGCCGATAGAGCGCCGCGCCGCCGCAGGCACCGAAGATCTCGCCCGGCTGGTCGTACTGCCCGACGTCGCGCTCGCCGTGCCCCCGGCGATGGCCGTGACCGCGCCACATGAACACGTCGCCCGCGCCGTCGATGAGGCCGCGCTCGCGGAAGTCGCACAGCTTCGGCGAGGCCGACCCCGCTTCGGGGTGGGCGTCCAGCGCCTCGACGAGCGCGCCGAGCGCGCCGGATCGAGCTCGAGGTCGTTGTTGAGCAGCGCGACGAGCTCGGAGTCCGCGCTGCCGGCGCACACGTTGAGCGCGGGGGTCACGCCGATGTTCTGCGCCAGCGCCACCACCTCGACCTCCGGCCAGGCGTCGCGCAGCCACTCGGGGCTGCCGTCCTCGGATCCGTTGTCGACGACGACCACGCGGAAGTCGCGGTAGCGCTGCGCTCGGACCGAGGGCAGCAGGGTCTCGAGCAGGTGGCGGCCGTTGTAGTTGAGGACGACGACGGTCAGGCGCGGGGTCATCGCGGGTGCGCCGGGAGACCGGCGAGCTCACCGGCGGTGATCCACGCGCCGAACTGCGCGATGTCGTGCACCTCGGGCAGCGGCCGCATGCCCGCCCACAGCTGAGCGGCGGGATCGCTCGGGTTGATCCGCAGGCGCCGGCGCAGCCGCCCAGGGGTCAGGCGCCGCGCCAGCATCCGGGCCAGCGGCCACCAGTCGCCGGCCCGCAACCGGCGCAGCCGCCGGCCGATCGCCCGCGGCGGCAGCGACCTCAGCCGGGCCTGGATGTACCACGCGTAGGCCTGCTGCAGCACGTACTCGGGCCGGTCGATCTCGATGCCGCGGAGCGCGTCGGGATAGTCGCGCTCGAGCTCGAGCAGGCAGCGATACGTGCCGTTGACGATCTCGCTGCCGGGCAGCTGCCCCGGAAAGTCGGTGTCGATGCCGAGGTACTCGAGACCTCGCGCCTGCTCCACGGCACTGTGCACGGTGCGCCCGAACGACTTCGGCGACACGCCGACGACGACGAGCCGCTCGTCGACGTGCGCCCACGTGCGGGCGGTGAGCAGCAGCGCGCCCAGGCCGTAGAAGTCCGGGAACGGCTCCTTGAACAGGCCGTCGGCGAGGCGATCGATCGCCCTGCGCGAGACGGCCGCCACCTGCATGTTCAACGCCAGCGGGAACCTGAAGCGGAACATCTCGCCGACGATCTCGCGCCGCAGTGACGCCGCCAGCGGCCCGTCGCGCGACACCCGCGGGTCGTTGACGTAGAAGGGATCGGCGTAGTGGCTGTGCGGAGAGCCGCTGAAGCCGGGGAACGCGTACGCGTAACCGTTGTAGGTCAGGCACTCCGGCTCGTCGTGGCGGGCGAGCAGCTCGTCGAGGCGCTCGAAGTAGCGCGGCAGCAGCAGGTCGTCGTCGCCGAGCAGCACGACGCGCTCCCCGCGACTGTGCGCGAGCGCGACGTTCCAGTTCTCGGTCACCCCGACCGGCGCTTCGAGGTGCACGACCCGCAGCCTCGGATCGGAGGCGAGGCGAGCGAGGATCTCGCGGGTGCCGTCCTCGCTGGCATTGTTGGACACCACGAGCTCCATGTCGGCGTAGTCCTGGCCGAGCACCGAGTGCAGCACGTTCTCGAGCAGCGCCGCGCCGTTGCGGGTCGGAAGCAGGATCGAGTACCGCATCGGCGCGGCACGTTAGCGGACGCGAACCTGGCCTCAGGGGGGCACGGGATCGGCGTCGCGCAGCGCCGCGACGGTGCGCGCGACCGCGTCGGCCAGCGACGTCGCCGGGCGGTAGCCGACCCCTTCGCGCAGCCGGCGCGCGTCGGCGACGATCACCGCCGGCTCGCCGGATCGCTGCGGCAGGGCGCCGACCCGCAGCAGCTCGGGGGCGCCCACGGCCTCGGCGACGAGACGGGCGAGCTCGTGCACCGCCACGCCCTCTCCGGACGCGATGTTGACCGGACCGGTGACCGCACTCTCCAGGAGCGCGACGACGGCGCCGGCGACGTCGTCGACGGGCAGGAAGTCCCGCACCTGCGTGCCGCTCGTCATCGGCGCGACCTCGCCCCGCAGGAGCGCGTGCGCGATGGACGGGACGAGCCGCCCGGGCGCCTCGCCGGCTCCGAACAGGAAGAAGACGCGCCCCCACGCGAGCTCGATCCCCCGCGCGGCGGCGTAGGCCGCCGCCACGAGGTGCGTCGCGTGCTTGGCCACGCCGTACAGCGTGGCCGGGGCGAGCGGCGTGCCCTCCTCGCGGCAGCGCGAGTCCGGCTCGGACAGACTCGACCAGTCGTACTCGGCGCACGAGCCGACGAGCACGGCGCGCCGCCCGCCGGCGTCCGCGAAGGCGCGCAACAGCCCGAGGCTGGCCTCGACCCACTCGACGTTCTCCAGCGCGGTCCAAAACGCGCCGTGCTCGGCGTACCAGGCGAGATGCAGCAGGAGCTCCGGTTGCGCGTCGGCGACGACCCGCCGGACGCCAGCGGGATCGAGCAGGTCGGCGGTGTGCCAGACGATGTCCGCGTTCGCACGCATCGGCGCGCCGCGGGTGACCGCGTGGACCTCGTGGCCGGCGGCCGCGAGTGGCGCGAGCGCCGCGCGTCCGATGAACCCGGACGCGCCGGTGAGCAGGACCCGGCTCAGCTTGACGCCCTCCCGGCGTCGCCGACCGCCCGCGCAGCCGCCGCAGCTCGTCGAAGACCTCGGTCGGCACGAGCCGCAGCGCGAGCGCCGCGGCGGCGAACAACGCCATCCCGAGGATGGTGTGCACGAGCGCGCTCAGATCGGAGATGAGCAGGGGCGCCAGCCCGACAGCCGCAGCCACGGCGACGAGCGGCACCGGCCGCAGGGAGGGCCGCAGCCGGGGGTTGCGGCGTGTCAGCACGACCACCTGCGCGACGGCGAAGCCGAGCTCGCTCACTGATGTGGCGATCGCGGCGCCGTGCGTGCCGTCGGCCGCGGCGAGCGCGGCCACGAGGCGCCGCCGACCACCATCAGGCCGAGGTTGATCCGCATGATGTCGCGGGTCAGCCCGAGACTCAGCATGGCGTACACCCACACGGCGTTGACGAACGACAGCGTCAGGCCGATCGCCTGGATCTGCAGGATCGAGGCGCTCGGTGCGAACCTGGGACCTCCGATGACGCGTACGGCGATCGGCGCCCCGAGGACCAGCGCCACCGCGGTCGCCGCGCCGACGAGCAGCGCGACCTCGAACACTCGCTGCACGCCGTAGGCGAGCCGGTCGTGGTTGTCCTGCGCGGCGTGCGAGAAGATCGGAAACGCCGCGCCCGCGAGCAGCCCCGGCACCGCGACCAGGGTCTCGATGATCCGCGTCGAGAGGTTGAAGTAGCCGGAGGCCAGAGCGCTGGTGATCAGCGACACCAGTACGACCGCGAGCCGGAAGTAGATCGTCGCGGCGGCCACGCCGACCGAGTAGGGCACGATCGCCGGCAGCAGCTCGCGCGCCGCGTCCCAATCGAGGCGCGGACGCAGCGGCATGTCACCGCGAACGAGCGCGACGGTGAGCAGCAGCGCACAGGCCGACGCCGGGATCGCCGCCGCCAGCGCGGGAACGAGGCCGGCTCCCGCGGCCACGAGCGCGATGATGAGCAGCGCGTTGATGGTCTGGCGTACGAGGTCGGCGACGGTCACCCAGCCGAGGCGCAGACGACTGGCCAGCGATACCGCGAGCGTCCCCTGAAGGCTCTGCAGGACGAGGCCGATTCCGGCCAGCGCGACGCCGAGCACGAGCTGCGAGCCGTAGTTGGCGACGACGGCGAAGCCGATGATGAACGCCAGCCCGACCGCGTTGACGACCAGGCGCATCGCCAGCAGGTTGGCGGCGAAGCGCCGCCGCGACGCGCCCTTACGAACCGACATCTCGCGCACGCCGATCGCCGTCAGGCCGAGGTCGGACAGGCCCCCGACGATCGCCACGAGAGACAAAGCGAGGATGTAGCATGCCGAACGACGACGCCGAGGTGGCGGAGCAGCAGCGCCGCCGCCACCGGCGCTCGCCGTGCCGCCGGCGAAGCCGACGATTCGCAGCACGCCGCCGCGCACCGCCGCCGGTCCGGCCTCCGACGTGGAGAGCACGTCCTCGGGCGGTGCCCTGACCGGCAACGCGCCGGCGGGCGTCACGTCCCCCGGCGCTTGGTGTAGGCGACCGTTAAGGCCCCCATTCATTCCGCGGGACTCGACCGGGGCGAGCAGGGTCAGCGCAGCGCGCCGCCGGCGCGCCGGCGTCGACGGACGGCAGGCGGGATGATGGCGGATCGCGTACTCCCAGCCGAAGCGGTTCCAGTGACGTCCGGCGGGATCGCCCGTCGTGCAGCTCGACCGGCTGCAGGCCGAGGTCCGCCGCCGGCGGGTGAGCGCCGGCGCGGGGATGAGGCACAGGTGGCGGGGCGCGTCGAGGTGCGCCCAGCGCCCGCGCAACACGCAAACTGCAGCGACTGCGGATTCGGGATCGCCGATGAGCACGCCACCGCCCGCAAGTTCGCGGCGGCCGCCTCGAGCACCTCCTCGGGGTTGGGCAGGTGCTCGAGCGAGTGCCACATGGCGATGACGGAGACCGCGGGCAGGCCCGCGAGCGCATCGACCGGCGCGATCGCTGCGGATGACCGTCACGCCGACCTCGTCGCGAAGGTACTCGCAGCAGCGGGCGTCCATCTCGATCGCCGTGACGTCGAAGCCGGCCTCGCGGGCCGCGGCCGCAAACGCGCCGGCGCCCGACCGATCTCGATGAGCGAGCCGCGGCGACACGTAGCGGCGCAGCAGCGCCACGCGAAACGCCTCCACTCCGCGCAGAAACTCGCTCGTGCGCCAGTTCGCGTCTCCGGAGGCGGCGAAGTCGAAGTAGCCGTCGGCGTAGTAGCGGGCGAGGTCCGCGGGCGCCTCGGGCAGGAACACCGTGCCGCACGCGCGGCAGCGCCGGTAGGCAAAGCGGGCCTCGCTCACCTCACGGTTGCGATCCGTGGCGACGAATGCGGCCGACGACGCGCCGCCGCACAGCGGGCACGCGTCCGCGGCTCGGCCCGCGAAGGCGGCGCTTGACTCGATGGCGTCGGGCGTCGTCACCCGAGCATACGCGCGTCGTCGCCGCCGCCGAGCGCCGCGGCGGGGACGTAGTCCGGGTAGGCGACGGTCCGCGCTCGGAGATCGTCCGCACACCGCCCGGTCGGGCCACTCGATCGCGAACGCCGGGTCATCCCAGCGCACGCCGCGCGCCGCCTCGGCCACGTAGCGGTGGCCCATCAGGTAGAGCACGTCACAGTCGTCGCGCAGCGTCTGAAAGCCGTGCGCCATGCCGGCCGGGATGTACAGCGAGCGGCCGTTGGCGGCGGTCAGCTCCTCGGCGTGCCAGCGGCCGTGCGTCGGCGAGTCGGCGCGCAGGTCGACGGCCACGTCGAAGATCGCGCCGCGCATGCAGCGCACGAGCTTGGGCTCGCCGTGCGGCTCGGCCTGGTAGTGCAGGCCGCGCAGCGTCCCGCGCGCGCGGTTGTAGGAGAGGTTGGCCTGGATGACCGCCGGCTCGAGGCCGTGGGCCGCGAACTCCTCGGCGTCGAAGGTCCGGGCGAACGATCCGCGCTCGTCGAGGATCGGCTCGTCCTCGACGATCCAGCAGCCGGCGAGCGACGACTCGCGATAGCGCATCGTCAGGCTACCCGTGCAGCGTGAGCTCCGGCGTGCGCGCGGCGAAGCGTCCGCCCCACTCGCGGATGTAGCTCAGCTGCTCCATGATCTCGTCCTTGAGGTTCCAGGGAAGGATGACCACCACGTCGGGTCGATCCTCGCGGATCGCCTCCGGCGAGCGGATCGAGATGTGGCTGCCCGGCAGGAAGTGCCCCTGCTTGTGCGGGTTCAGATCGCATGTGTAGTCGAGGAAATCCTGGCGGATGCCGCAGTAGTTGAGCAGCGTGTTGCCCTTCGCCGGAGCTCCGTAGCCGACGATGCGCAGGCCCTCGTTCTTGAGGCCGATGAGGAAGCGCAGGATCTGGCGCTTGTCCTCGATGACGCGCGCCCCGTAGCCGGTGTACGTCTCGACGCGCTCGAACCCGGCGCTGCGCTCACGCTCGCGCAGTTCCGTCGCGCGCTCGCTATCCACCTTATCGGCGTCGTCCTCGTGGCAGCCGTAGATGCGCAGCGAGCCCCCGTGCGTCGGCAGCTCCTCGACGTCGAACAGGCGCAGCCCGTGGGCCGCGAACACGCGACTGACGGTGAGGAACGAGAAGTAGGAGAAGTGCTCGTGGTAGATCGTGTCCCACTGGTTGTCGTCGATGAGCCGCATGAGGTGCGGGAACTCCATCGTGACCACCCCGCCCGGCTTGAGCAGGACCTTCATCCCGGCCACGAAGTCGTTCAGGTCGGGGACGTGCGCGAGCACGTTGTTGCCCAGCAGCAGGTCGGCCGCCGACTCGCCGGCCAGCGACAGCGCCGTATCACGACCAAAGAATTCCACCAGCGTGGGAATCCCTTTTTGCAAAGCCACCTTTGCGACATTCGCGGCGGGCTCGATCCCGAGCACCGGTATCTGACGCTCGCGGAAGTACTGCAGCAGGTAGCCGTCGTTGGACGCGAGCTCGACGACGTGGCTGTCGGGCCCGAGGTCGAAGCGGTCGATCATCTCCTCGGTGTAGCGCCGGCAATGCTCGAGCCAGCTCGACGAGTACGACGAGAAGTACGCGTAGTCGGAGAAGATCTCGTGCGGCGTCTCGTATTCCTCGAGCTGCACGAGGAAGCACCGGCCGCAGACGAGCGCGCGCAGCGGATAGAACGGCTCCATCGCGTTGATGCGCTCGGGCGACACGTAGGAGTTCGCCAGCGGCGACATCCCGAGGTCGGCGAACACCGCCTGCAGCGGCGCGCCGCAGAATCGACAGGCCGAGCCGCTCATCTCGCCGCGGCAGCGTACTGAAACGACTCGATCTGCCCGACGGTCACGGCGCGCACGTCCTCTCCGTCGCGCAGCGCGCGGTACCACTCGACGACCGCGTCGAGCCCGGCGGCGAGGCCCCAGGCCGGGCGCCAATGCAGGCGCGAGCGCGCGCGCGAGGAGTCGAGCTTGAGGAAGCGCGCCTCGTGCGGGTGCGGGCCGTCGTCGGTCTCCCAGCGCACCTCGCCGTCCCATCGCTCGCCGACGCGCTCGACGATCCACTGCACCGGACGCGCGTCCTCGTCGGCGGGGCCGAAGTTCCAACCGGTCGCGGCGTCGCGAGACTCGGCCAGGGCCTGCGCGAGCACCAGGTAGCCGCTGAGCGGATTGAGCACGTGCTGCCACGGGCGGATCGAGTGCGGGTTGCGGATGCGTACGGGCTGGCCGGCGAGCACGGCGCGCATGATGTCCGGGATGAGACGGTCGGGGGCCCAATCGCCGCCGCCGATGACGTTTCCGGCGCGTGCCGAGGCGACACGCGGCGCGCCCTCCTGCGAGAAGTAGGACCGCCGGAACGCGTCGGTCACGAGCTCGGCGCAGCCCTTCGAGCTCGAGTATGGATCGTGGCCACCCATCGGCTCGTCCTCGCGATAGCCCCACTCCCACTCGTGGTTGTCGTAGCACTTGTCCGAGGTGACGTTCACGACCGCCTGCACGCCCGCGGTCGCGCGTACCGCGTCGAGCACGTGAACGGTCCCCATCACGTTCGTCTCATACGTTTCACGCGGCGCCGCGAACGAGGCGCGCACGAGTGACTGCGCGGCCATGTGGATGACGACCTCCGGGCGCGCCGACTCGACCGCCGCCCGCACCGCCTCGTGGTCGCGGATGTCGAGCCGCACGTCCTCGATGCCCTCGGCGACGCGCGCGGCCTCGTAGAGCGAGGGATCCGAGGGCACGTCGAGCGAGACCCCGGTGACGTCGGCCCCGAGCGCGCTCAGCCACAGCGTCAGCCAGCTGCCCTTGAAGCCGGTGTGTCCGGTGACGAGCACGCGCCGGTCGCGCCAGAATGCGGGGTCGACCGTCCCGGCGCTCACGACCACATCTTCCACGGCGCCTGGCCCGACTCCCACAGGTGCTGCAGCTGGTTGCGGTCGCGCAGGGTGTCCATCGCCTGCCAGTAGCCGTGGTGGCGAAAGCAGGCGAGCTGTCCGTCGCTCGAGAGCCGGTGCACCGGCTCCTGCTCCCACACGGTGGCATCGCCGTCGATGTAACGAGCGACCTCCGGGGAGAGCACGAAGAAGCCGCCGTTCGTCCAGCCACCGTCCCCGCGCGGCTTCTCCTCGAACGCCGCCACAAGGTCATCCGAGAGCTCCAACGCCCCGAAGCGCCCCGGCGGCTGCACCGCGGTGACCGTGGCCAGCCGGCCGTGCTCGCGATGGAAGGTGAGCAGCGCGCCGATGTCGATGTCGGCCAGGCCGTCGCCGTAGGTGAAGCAGAAGTCCTCGTCGGACACATAGTCGAGCACGCGCTTCAGCCGCCCGCCGGTCATCGTCGTCTCGCCCGTCTCGACGAGCGTCACCCGCCACGGCTCGGCGGAGGAGCGATGCACTTCCATCGAGCCGCTCGCCACGTCGAATGACACGTCGCAGGTGTGCAGGAAATAGTTGGCGAAGTACTCCTTGATGACGTAGCCCTTGTAGCCGAGGCAGATCACGAAGTCGTTGACGCCGTGCGCGGAGTACAGCTTCATGATGTGCCAGAGAATCGGCTTGCCGCCGATCTCGACCATCGGCTTCGGCCGCAGGACGGTCTCTTCGCTCAGACGAGAGCCCAGTCCGCCCGCGAGGATCACCGCCTTCATCGGCCCGCAGCTTAGCCGCCGCATAGGGCGCCGCCGCGCGCATACGGCGGCCCGCGGGCCCCGCTCGCCATAATGCCGGCGGCATGATCGAGCCCCGAGCGACACCGGTGGTCATCCTCTGCGGCGGGCGCGGCACCCGCCTGCAGGAGCACACCCGAGCGATCCCCAAGCCGCTCGTGGAGATCGGGGGCCTGCCAATCCTCTGGCACGTCATCCAGCTCTACGCCGCCCAGGGCTTCGCGCGGTTCGTGCTCGCCACCGGTTACCTTGGCGCCCTGATCGAGGAGTTCGCCGCCGCGCAGACCTGGCCGCCTGGCGTCACCGTCGAGTGCGTGGACACGGGCTTGGAGACGCCGACCGGCGGGCGCATCAAGCTCGTCGAGGGTCGCGTCGGGGACGGGCCGATCGCGGCCACCTACGCCGACGGCGTCGCCGACATCGACCTCGACGCGCTCCTGCGCTTCCACGTCGAGCACGGCGCGCTGGCCACGATGACCGTCGTGCGCCCGAAGCTGCAGTTCGGCGTGACCGACCTTGACGACGACGACCGCGTCCTCGGTTTCCGCGAGAAGCCGCGCGCCCAGCATTGGATCAACGGCGGCTTCTTCCTGTTCGAGCCCGGCGTGTTCGCCTACCTCCAGCCCGACAGCGTGCTCGAACGCGCGCCGCTGGAGCGACTGGCCACCGATGGCCAGCTGCGGGGCTACCGCCACGAGGGGTTCTGGGCCTGCATGGACACGTACAAAGACGCAGTCGCGCTCAACGACCTGTGGGCGTCGGAAACCGCCCCCTGGCGTGGCGTGACGGCTCCGGTACAGCCGACGCGGGGCTAGCGCTCAAACACGCCGACCACGTTGGAGGCGCCGCCGAGGAACGGGAAGTCGGCCTCGTATTCCGAGACCGCCCGGAACTGGTAGCTGGCGGGCCCGGCGAAGCGGAAGCGATACCGCGCGGTGAACCTGCCGCGCCCATTCGTGCGAATCACCTGGAACTCGATCCACGCGCTCCCCGGCGCGCGCGCCTCGAGCACGAGCTGCTTGCCGCCGAGCGGGATCGGCCCCCCGCGCACGACGCCGCGGAAAGTGATGACCCGTCCGACCGCGGTCATATGCGGGCGCACCGACATCGAGATCCCGGCGTGCACGAGCAGCGTCAGACTCGCGGTGGCGGCGGGCTGGCTGTCACCGATGTGCGCGTCGTAGGCGAAGGTGAGCGTCCGCGACGTCGCGTTGCCCGGCACCGTCGACGCGAACGCGCCGTGCGCATCGGTCATGACGCTCCCCAGCGAGGTCGGGCTGGCGCCGGCATAGCTGGCCATCGCGCGGACGCCGACGACCGCGCCGGAGATCGGCTGCCCGGTCGAGGACGTCAGCGTGCCGACGATGCGGCGCGCCTGACCCCAGTTGCTCGTCAGGTCGGCCGATTTCGAGTGCCCCCAACGCACGCGAAGCGCGGCCGAGGCCGAGGCGTTCGTGCCGTTGGGCGCGGACGTGGCCCCCGAGACGCCCCCGGTCCCGCCGGGCGCCGCGCCGTTCTGGAAGAGGACCTTGCGGTCGAGCACCGTTGTCGCCGCCCCGGAGGCGTCGGTCACCTGCACGAGCAGCTCGTGCATGCCGTTGGGCACTTGCGTGGTGTCGAACGTCTCGGTGGGGTTGGCGGAGGCGACGCAGGGCTGGCCGTAGAGGAACGCGTTCGTCCCGTCCGAGGGGGCCGGACTGGCCGGGACGCAGTGACCGCCGTTGTTGTCGACCGGGACGGTCTCGACCGTCTTGCCGTCGACCTGGAAGATGACCTGGTAGAGGCCGGGGCCGGCGTCGGCGGCGGAGAAGGTGAGGGGTTCGGGGCCGGTGAGGGGGGTGTCGCTGGACAGCCCCCCGGACACGGCGGTAACGAGCGGAACGCTCTGGTCATCGAGCGTAATGTCCGCCGCCCATACATAGATGCTGCCGCTAGGTGCCGCGGGCTGGGCCGACGCTGGGCACGCACCTGTGTCGCCGAGGCATGCTGCCGCCGCCTCGAGTTGCGTGGCGCCCTCGATGTTCGCTGGCGGCACGGGGACTTCGTTCGCCGCGGCGAGGGGCTGCGTTAGATCTCCTAGCGAAGTGCATTCCTGAGGCACACAGCGGTCAAATGTGTCGTTTGCGTCATACGCTGGTTTGGGCGCCGAAAGCCAGAACACCGTTGAGTCGGGGGACCCGAGCACGTTGGTCGCTGTGCCGGATCGCCATACCGTCGCGGCGGCCATGGTGGTTTGCGGCGGGGCGGTATAGATCCATGTCCCAGCCGACACGCCGACCGCTTGCGACGTCTCGCTCGGTATTTCGATCGTGAGCGACCCGTCGGTGAAACAGGTATCCGAGACGACGACGGCGCCTCCTCCCGTGTTCGACTGCCACCCATCCGTCGGAGCCGCCAGCCCCGCTGGCGTCCGGCAGCTGTACAGGTGATACAGCCCCGCCGTTGCGACCCCGGTCCACGCGCCGAGAGCCACCCCCACCACCACCGCCAACAAGGCGCATCGCACACGCACCCCCCTCCCCCGGAGGCGGCCCAAACGTCGCGTCGTGCTGACAAGTCCGGTGACCATCGCGGCCGGCGCAATGCTACGCCGCGACGGGGGCGGTCGGCTCAGTCCGTGCGCCAGCGCACTGGCAGCGCGGCAAGGCCATACACGCCCATGATGCTCTCGTACTCCACCTCGCCCGCGAGCTCGAGCTCGGGCATCCGCGGAGCAAGGAAGGACAGGGCCTCCTCGAGCTCGGCGCGAGCGAGGTTCGCGCCCAGGCAGTAGTGCATGCCGGCGCCGAACGTAAGCAGGCGAGCGCCGTCGCGCGGTGCCTCGATGTCGAACCCCGCGGGGTCGTGCGCGCTCTCCCGATTCCCGGTGAATGCACAGACCATGAGGATCGTCCCCTCGGGGAAGGCCACGGCGCGGTACTCCACCGGCTCGAGCAGAATGCGCGCGGTGAACGGAGTGATGGGCTCGAAGCGCAGGACCTCCTCGACGGCACCCGACGCGAGCTCGGGCTCCTCGGCCAGTCGGCGCCACTGATCGGGATGCTCGGCGAACAGGCGCAGGGCGTGCGCCAGCTGGCTCTGCGTCGTGTCCACGCCGCCGACGAGCACGTTGAATACGAGATTGATGCATTCGACGTCGGAGAGCCGCTCGCCCTCCGACTCGGCGGCGATGAGCGCGGAGATGAGATCGTCGCTCGGGCTTGTGCGCCGGGCTCGCAGGAGCGCGGCGGCATACTCGTAGAACTCGCCGACGGCCCGCTCGATCACGTCGCGCTCCTCGAGAAGACTCGCGGCGTCGAACTGGCGTTGGATCACGTTCGACCAGTGGTGGAGCCGATCGGCGTCCTGGAGCGGCGCTCCCATCACCGTGGCGATGACCTGCGAGGGATACGGGCGCGCGATCGCGCTCACGACATCGCACGCGCCCGCCTCGGCGACGGCGCCGAAGAGCTCGCCGAGGAACCCGCGCATCGCCGGCCGGTAGCGCTGCACCGCCCGGGGTGAGAGCGCCGGGTTGACGAGGTTGCGCAGGCGGCGATGATCGGCACCATTGACGTTCAGCAGGTTGCGCTCGATCTGCTCGCGCAGCGGCCCGTCGGAGAGCTCGAACAGCTCGGCGATCTTCAGGGCCGGGAACGTCGCGTCCCGCGAGCGCAGGAAGAACTCGGCCGCGTCGTGGTCGAGGACGATGTACCCGAACGGCCCGCGCGCAAGCCACCCTTCCGAACGCACCTCGGCCATGGCGGCGTGAAAGCGCTCGCCGCGCAGCGCCGGATCGGTGTAGTCGAAGCTCGGGAGCTCGAGCTCGGACGCGAGCGTCATGGTGCCGACGCTACCACCGTGCCAGCCGGTCACGCTGCGCACGTTTGGCCACGTACGACGGTTGTCCACGCCGCTGGGCTCGGCCTGTTGCTGAGCGCATTCGGCGCCGGTGTCCTGGAAGCATGGTGTTTCGACGCTTCATGGCCCTCGGCACGACGATCGCCGCACTCGCCGCTGTGGCGGCGGCGCCGGCGACGGCCGCGCCGATCAGTCAGCCGACGTGGCTGACCGGCGTCGAGCTGACCCAGTACTGGCCGGTGCCGGAATGGTGGTTCACCGGCCAGAACGTGGCGGCCCCCGGACTCCCCGGCACGTACCCGATCGACTGGCTGTACTCGGCGCACGGGGTCTCGATGCAGGGAACCGGGATCGCGGACAACGGCCAGTACGTGCACATCGCCGCGCTCGGTCAGGGCGGCTGGGTCACCCTCAGCGGCGCCGTCGCCGACTTCAGCGGCAACTCGCCGTATTGGCGGGCCGGCGGCTACTGGCACAACGCCGCGGGCGGCGTCACGTTCCCGCTCCAGGCCGGAGGCTGGTCGAATGGGCCCGGCACGCGTTACGTGGCGTTGGCGGGCGTCAGCTTCGCGCCCGGGCCGGGACGCTCGCTCACCTACTGGGAGAGCGTTGCCGTCGACCCACGGCTCATCCCGCTCGGCAGCTGGGTATACCTGCCGGCCTACCGTTCCGGTCCGGGACACGGGTGGTTCATGGCCGAGGACACGGGCGGGGCAATCGTCGGTCGTCACATCGACGTCTACCGCCCGCCTCCGGCGAGCCCGTCCGATCCCGGCGTGACGCTGTTCGGGTCAGACGTGTACGTGCTTCCCCCCGGAACGCACCTGCCCAGCAGCACGGCGGCCACGAGCCGCGCCGGTCGGTAGCGGCGGCGCCCGCAAGAGGGACGCCGCCGGCTCACGACCGCTCGGACTGACCTATTTGCGCGCCCCGGTGACGCTCGCCTTCAGCGTCGCGCCGGCGGTGAACTTCGGCGCCTTCGACGCCTTGATCTTCACGCGCTCGCCGGTCTGCGGGTTGACCCCCTGACGCGCGGCGCGCTTCACGACCGAGAACTTCCCGAAGCCGGTGATCGCCACCTCATCGCCCTTCTTCAACGTCTTCGACACCGTGCCCACGAGCGAGTCGATGGCCCGTCCGGCGTCGGCCTTGGTGAGACCGCTGTCGGCGGCGACCGCCTCGATCAACTGGGACTTGTTCATGGGGAGATTCCTTTCGGTCACGGGTTGGCGATGGCGCAGGGTAGCGTGCCCGCCGGGCGAGCGATCCGCCGCTCAGCGCCGATGCACAGCGCATGTGTCCCACCGAAACGGCGGGGCGCATCCCAACCACGCGCAGCCGTCATCGAACCCCGCGTTCACGTGCCGCCCGACGACGATGAGCGCCACGCGCCGGGCCCCCGCTCGCTTGAGCGCGTGAGCCGCCGATTGCGCGCTCGCCCCGGTCGTCCACGTGTCGTCGATGAGCAGCACGGCGGCGCCGTCGAGTCGCATCAGCGCGCGAAACCGTTCCGCCGCGAAACGATGCGGTGGCGGACGCTCGCCGGCCGGGGCGAGCGCGCGAGCGTAGCGGCCGACGACGCTCGGACACCCGCGGACGAGGGCCCGCAGCGGGCCCCGATTGCGATCGGCACGCGCGGGCACCGTGGTGACAAGGGAGAACGCCGCCACCCCGGCGGCCGCGGCCGCACACGCCTCGTGCGCGCACAGGAACCGCTCCAGTACGGCCGCCAGGCCGGCCGCCGCCTCCTGCCGGACGACATCGAGCGGGTCGTCCTTGTACCCACGAAGCGCCCGGTTCAGCGGCCCCCCGGCCACCGACCACGAAATCGGCAGCACCGCGTCGAGCCGGGCCGGCATGCGTCGGCAGCTCGAGCACATCCGTGCCTCGTCCGCGGCCGGACCTCGACAGGTGTCACAGACGCCCCGGCCCGGCGGCGGAGGGTTGACGAGCGCCGGCGCGTAGGCACGGCACCACGCGTCGAGCCGTATTGAGTCCACCACGGCTGCGTCTCCGACGACGGCGACCGTATCGGGACGCGCGCGCCGCGAGAGGTCTAGGCTGCGCCTCGGGGATGCCGAGCGAGCGACCGGAGGGACGATGGGCGACGAGACCGTGAAGTACCTGCTCGCGGAGAGCGAGATTCCGACGCACTGGATCAACCTGCTCCCCGACCTGCCCGGCGAGCCGCTGCCGCCGCTCAACCCGCAGACGATGGAGCCGGCGGGGCCGCCCGATCTCATGCCGATCTTCCCGATGGCCCTCATCGAGCAGGAGGTCTCGCCGGAGCCCGAGATCGAGCTTCCCGAAGAGGTCCGCGAGACGTACAAGCTGTGGCGCCCGACGCCGCTGTACCGTGCGCGGCGCCTGGAGCGCGATCTCGACACGCCGGCCCACATCTACTTCAAGTACGAGGGCGTCTCCCCGGCGGGTTCACACAAGCCCAACACGGCCGTACCCCAGGCCTACGAGAACGCGCGCGCCGGGATCAAGGGGCTGGCCACCGAGACCGGCGCCGGCCAGTGGGGTTCCGCGCTGGCCTTCGCGTGCTCGCTGTTCGGCCTGGACTGCGAGGTGTTCATGGTCGGGTCAAGCTATGACCAGAAGCCCTACCGGCGATCGCTGATGCAGACCTGGGGAGCGACCGTCCACCGTTCGCCGAGCACGCTCACCGAGGCCGGACGCGCCCAGCAGGGCCATCCGACCGGCTCGCTCGGGATCGCGATCTCCGAGGCGGTCGAGATGGCGGCGCAGCGCGACGACACGAACTACTCGCTCGGCTCGGTGCTCAATCACGTGTGCCTTCACCAGACCGTGATCGGCCAGGAGGCCATCGCCCAGCTGGAGATGGCCGGCGAGGAGCCCGACGTCGTGATCGGGTGCGTCGGCGGTGGCTCGAACTTCGCGGGACTGGCCTTCCCGTTCGTGCGCCGGGTGCTGCGCGGCCAGGCCAAGACACGCTTCATCGGCGCCGAGCCGGCGGCGTGCCCGACGCTGACGCGCGGGGCCTATCGCTACGACTTCGGCGACACGGCCGGCCTGACGCCGCTCATGCCGATGTACACGCTCGGGCACGACTTCGTTCCGCCGCCGGTCCATGCGGGCGGCCTGCGCTACCACGGCGACTCGCCGATCGTCTGCGGGCTCGTCAAAGCCGGTCTCGTCAAGGCGCGCGCCTATCACCAGAACGAGACGTTCGCCGCCGCCGTCCGCTTCGCTCGCCACGAGGGCATCCTGCCCGCGCCTGAACCGGCCCACGCGATCCGGGCGGCGATCGAGGAGGCCGAAGCGGCACGCGAGGCCGGCGAGGCGCGCGTGATCCTCTTCAACCTCTGTGGCCACGGCCACTTCGACCTCTCCGCCTACGACGCGTACCTCGCCGGCACGCTCGAGGATCCCGAGTTCTCCGAGGTGGACATGCAGGACGCGCTCGCACGATTGCCGGAGACGCCGGCCATCGCGTGAGCGTGGCCATCGGAGGTTCGGGGCCCGCGGCGCGGCGCGCCCGCACGATCGGTTACTGTCCGCTCGTTCGTTGCCGCCACGACCGCGCGTATCGCGGAGGTATCCCCACATGCTGAGTCGTCTCGTTCCTCGCCACCGGTGCCGTGGCGCGGCTGGTTTCCCTGTTGGCGGCGGCCGTCCCGGTTGCGGCCTCGGTCGGCACCGCAGCCGCGCAGACGCCGGCCACGGTCCTCATCTGTGAGGCCACCGGTAACCCGAGCGCCCCGTACGTCGAGATCCGCGTCAACCAGTCCGACCTCGGCAACTACAGCAGCGGCGAGGGCGACATCATCCCGGCGCCGCCCGGCGGATGCCCAGGGTCCACCGGAAGCACAGCGCCGGTGGAGACGACCGCGACGGCGACGGCGACGACGACCGCGGCGGTGACGAGCACCATGACGACGGCAGCGACGACCACGACGCACGCCGCGCACCACAAGAAGCACCAGGCCGCGGCGCAATCGGGCAACGCGGGCACGTCGTCGTCGAGCCTCGCCCCGAGTAATCCGGTCGTGACGACGAGCGCCACCGAGACCTCGCTGTCGACCGAGCGGACGCCCGCCGAGACCGCGACCACCCTCCCGCGCACGGGCGGCCAGGTCCCGCTGATCGTCGCGTTCGGCCTGGCAGCGCTGCTCGGCGGACTCTCGCTGCGCTGGGCGCTCGTGCGCCAGCAGGCCCGCGCCGGGCGGAATCGGCGTTAGCCTCGCCGACCGCCACGCGACGGTCACAGACGCGCCCCGCGGGTCACGCTGCGTGTCTGCCCGCTAACCGAACCGTCGCGCGAGTGGGCCGCGCGGGGAGTTTGACGAACATTCCGCCTCACCCCGCGCCAAAGCGCCGCAAACCGCCCCGGCGGGCCGTGCGAGCGGCCGTGCGGCGGCGCCGCACGCCCCGTGGCCGCCGCTATAACGAACATCAGTGGGCCAAGCGGGTGACACCACGGCGCGCGTCCGTCGGGCGCGGTCGGTCCTGATCGGGCTGGCCGCGAGCGTGCTGCTCGGCGGCGGCGTCGCGCACGCCGCCCAGGGTGCGCCCGGCGCGCCGGCGGCGACCACCACCACGACGACGACCACCACTCCCGTCCCCGCGCCGACGGGCACCACGGGCCCGGCGACGACCACGACGACGACCACGACGCGCGCGACCACGACCACGATGCGGGTCGGCGTCCCGGTCGCGCTGTCCGACATCGCCCACGACTACACGCGCTGGGCCGGGACGGCGCTCCCCGGCACGCCGGTCCGCTCGGGCCCGGCGTCGCACGATCGCACCGTCGCCCGCCTGCACCTCTTCACCGAGGACGGCCTGCCCGAGGTCTATGACTTGATCGACGAGGAGGTCGACCGGTATGGGACGACCTGGGTGCACATCGACGTGCCCATGCGACCGAACGGCGTCACCGGCTGGGTGCCCGAGGACGACCTCACGTCCTTCACGGTCGTCCGCACGCTCATCACCGTGAACCGGTCGACCAAGCGCCTGACGCTGTTCAACAAGGGCAGGATCATCTTCCAGGCCCCGGTGGGCATCGGCAAGCCGAGCACCCCGACCCCGACGGGGCGGTTCTGGGTGCGCGAGAAGTTCCCGGTCAATCCGCCGGTCCCGCTCTACGGGCCGTACGCGATCGGCACGAGCGACTACTCGACGACCGAGACCGACTGGCCGGGCGGGGGCATCATCGGCATCCACGGCACCGATCAGCCCAACCTCGTTCCCGGTGATCCGTCGCATGGCTGCGTGCGCCTGCACAACGCCGACATCACGCGCCTGTACCGGCTCGTGCCGGTCGGGACGCCGATCGTCATTATCTGAGCGCCTTGAGCACGCCCGAGCTGCGCTGCTTCGGCGGCGACGACCCGCTGTACCGCGACTACCACGACTTCGAGTGGGGGCGGCCCGTGCGCGACGAGCGCGCGTTGTACGAGCGCCTGTGCCTCGAGGCCTTCCAGTCGGGGCTCTCGTGGCTGACGATCCTGCGCAAGCGCGAGGGCTTCCGGGCGGCGTTCGCGAACTTCGAGCCCGACGCTGTTGCCGCCTTTGACCGGCGCGACACCGAGCGCCTGCTCAACGACGCGGCGATCGTACGCAACCGCGCGAAGATCGCCGCCGCGATCACGAACGCGCGGGCCACCGTCGAGCTGCGCGATGCGGGCGGCCTCGTCGAGCTTGTCTGGTCGCACGCCCCGCCGCCGCGCACCGCACCCGCGAGCTTCGCCGAGGTACCGGCGGTCACGACCGAGTCGCGGGCGCTCGCACGGGAGCTGAAGACGCGAGGCTTCGCCTTTGTCGGACCGACAACCGCGTACGCGCTCATGCAGGCGTGCGGTCTCGTCAACGACCACCTCGCCGGCTGCATCGTGCGCGCGGAGGTCGAGCGCGCCGCCATCCGTCCGTAGCGCGGTCGAGCCGTCCGCGCCGGGATTATCGTGCCGACCATGAGTGCGCCCGCGTTGCGGCCGCTGAGGGTCGGCGAGATCCTCGACGCGAGCATCAAGATCTATACGTCGAACGCGCGCACGCTCATCGGCCTCGCGGCGGTGGTGGTCGTCCCCGTCCAGATCCTCACCGGTTTCGTGCTGCTGTCGATCATCCCGAGCTCGAGCGACCTGCCGAACGGTCTCGCCTCGCTGGGCAGCACCCAGCCGGCCGCCGACCAGACCGCGCGCACCGGCGCCAGCCTCGTCCTCGACGTGGCCGGCGTCATCGCGGGTCTGCTCGTCTCGGCCGCCTGTGTGAAGGCCGTCAGCGACGTCTACCTCGATCAGCCCACCGGCTTTCGGGCGTCGCTGCGCTTCGCGCTGCGCCGGCTGCCCTCCCTGCTGTGGCTGACGATCGTGATGAGCTTCCTGCTCGTGCTCGCGTTCGTCGCGTTCATCGTCCCGAGCATCTACCTCTACGGCGCGTGGGCGCTGTCGACGCCGGTGCTGCTCATCGAGGGAACGAAGGGCTACAAGGC
The DNA here is from genome assembly GCA_963819075.1 of uncultured Solirubrobacterales bacterium. Lineage (GTDB taxonomy): Bacteria > Actinomycetota > Thermoleophilia > Solirubrobacterales > Solirubrobacteraceae > CAVQBJ01. Next base: position 960,019 of record CAWFUP010000002.1, on the reverse strand, counting down.
GCTGCGCCGCTCGCGGGTGCTCGTCCGCGGCCGCTGGTGGCCGACGGCCGCCACGATCCTGCTGGCCACCGTGCTCGTCGGGGTCTTCACGGGGATCCTGCAGGGCGTCCTGCTGGCCATCGTCTTCAGTACGTCGGACTCGGTCGTCGTCGGTGTCGTGCTCCTCACGATCTCGGGGGCGATCGCCTCGGTGATCGCGCAGCCCTTCCAGGCCGCCGTGCGCACGGTCCTGTACTACGACCTGCGCGTGCGCAAGGAGGGCTACGACCTCGAGCTCCTTGCCGAGCAGCTCGGAATCGACAGCGCCGCGCTTCCCGGTCCGGCCTACCTCGGCCCCGAGTCGGTCGGACGGCCGGACGGCCCGCCCTATTGGCCGCCGCCGCCCGGCTGGGCCCCTCCGGACGCAGGCGCGCTCGCGGCCAGTGGGCCCCCACCGCCGCCACCCGCCGCCGCGCCCGCCCCGCCCGCCGACGAGCCCCCGTCGCCGTTCGGTCGATGACCGCGGCCCTCGCCAGCGGCCCGCTCGGGGATACCTCCGGGGCCGCGGCCGCGCGCCGGGCCGCGCGCGACATCCTCGCCGAGTCGCGATTCCACGCCGCGCCGATCCCCCGACCGCTCCACGGCTTCCTCCACGCCGTCGGCAAGCTGTGGCACCCGATCGGCCAGCGCATCGACGACACCTTCAACAGCATTGCCGGCTCGCTGCCGGGCGGACGCGCGGCCTTGTGGACGATCATCGCGGTCATCGTCCTCCTGGCGATCGCCACGCTCACGGCCAGCAGCACCCGCCGCGCGCTGCACGAGGCCGGCGACGTCTCCCTTCCCCACGGAACCCGAGCGAGCGCCGAGGCGCTCGAGCGCGAGGCGACCGAGGCCGAGCGGGCCGGCCGATGGCAGGACGCCGTCCGGCTGCGCTTTCAAGCTGGGCTGATGCGCCTTTCCGAACGGGAGCTCATCGACTCCGCCGCGTCCACGCCGAACGCACACCTGCGCCGCGCGCTTCGCTCCGAGCACTTCGACCACCTCGCTCGGCGCTTCGACGAGATCGTGTACGGCGGCGACGAGGCGCGTGAGCAGGATGCGCAGGACGCCCGCCGCGAGTGGCCGCTGCTGCTCGGAGGTCGTCGGTGAGCGCGCCCGGGGCGCTCGCCCAGGGCGCAGCGGCAATCCCTGCGCCCCCGCTCAGGGCGCGGCGGTGGGGCGGGCGGCGCGCGTGGGCGCTCGCCGCGGTCGTTGTCGTCCTCGCGCTCGTCGGGCTCGAGGTGCTCGGCCGGGTCTTCGGCCCCGGGCCGCAGGGTCCGGTCTCGTCGTCGTACGCGACGAACGATCAGGGACTCGCCGCGTGGTCGGAGCTCGCCGCGCGGGGCGGCGATCCGGTCGTCGCGCTGCGCCAACCGCTCAGCGACGCGACGCTCGACCCCGCCAGCACGGTCGTCGTGCTCGATCCGGATGCCCTGCTGCGCGCCGACGGACAACGCATGCTCGCTTTCGTGCGGCGCGGCGGGCGGCTGATCGTCGGCGGCCAGGATCCCGACGCGACGCTCACCGCGCTGTATCCGGCGCCCCCAGGCTGGACCGGCTCGAGTGCGCCGCTATCGCGGCCGACGCGCGCCGCCGCGACCGAGCTGCCCGGAGTGGCCACCGTGCAGGGGGCGGGCGCCGGCGCCTGGACGCAGACCGACGGAGCCCGCGTGCTGCTCGCCGACAGCAACGGTGACCCGGTGCTGATGACCCAGCGGCTCGGGGCCGGCGAGATCCTGCTGCTGGCCGACGCCTCGCCGCTGCAGAACGCGTACCTCGCCCAAGCGGACAACGCCCAGCTCGCGCTCGTGCTCGCCGGCGGCGCGCGCGCAGGCGCAGCCGCGCGGCGGTCGCTCGTGTTCGCGGAGTCGGTGCACGGGTACGGGCCCAACCGCGGCTTCGCTGCGCTGCCCGCCGGGTTCAAGGTCGCGCTGTGGGGGCTGGCTGTCGCGGGCCTGCTGTGGATCCTCGCGCGCGGCCGGCGTCTCGGTCCACCCGACTCGCTGCCCGAGCATGAGGTCCCCGCGCGCACCGCCTACGTGCGCGCGCTGATGCTCCTGCTGCGGCGGGCCGGCCCCCCGCGCGAGCTCGTACCAACGCTTCGCCGCGCCGCCGAGCGTGAGCTCGCCGCGCGGCCTTCGACCGGCGCCGCCGCCAGCGCGGTCTCGCGCCGGCGCGCTCTCGCGCAGCTCGGGCTCGATGAGGTCGAGGTCGACGCGCTCACCGGCGACGGCGATGCCGACCCGGTGCGGCTCGGCTCTGCGCTCGCCCATCTACGGAGCCGGCGATGAAGGCGCTGCTCGAACGCGTGCTCGAGCAGGTTCGCCCGGTGGTCGTCGGCCAGGACGAGACGGTCGAGCGCCTGCTCATCGCGATCGCCTGCCACGGCCACGTGCTGCTCGAGGGTGCTCCCGGGGTGGCCAAGACGCTGCTCGCGCGCACCGTCGCCGCCACGCTCGGCGTCGAGATGCGTCGCGTGCAGTTCACGCCCGACATGCTCCCCTCCGATCTGACCGGGACGATGACGCTGCGGGGGGGCGAGCTCGCCTTCCGGCGCGGCCCCGTATTCACGAACGTGCTGCTCGCCGACGAGATTAACCGCACCCCACCCAAGACACAGGCGGCGCTGCTCGAGGCGATGCAGGAGCACCAGGTGACGATCGACGGTCAGGCGCACCCACTCGATGAGCCGTTCCTGGTGATCGCCACGCAGAACCCGATCGAGTACGAGGGAACCTATCCGCTCCCCGAGGCCCAGCTGGACCGATTCCTGCTGAAGGTCGACGTCGGCTATCCGAGCGCCGAGGACGAGCGGACGATGCTCGACCTGCGCCGCGAGGGGGTCGATCCCGTCAGCCTGCGCGACGTGCGTGTCGTGGCGCAGCCGGCCGACGTGCGCGAGGCCGTCGACCTCGCGCACGACACCGAGGTCGCCACCGAGGTCGCCGACTACATCGTGGCGCTCGTGCGGCACACACGCGAGCTGCCGAGCGTCACGCTCGGCGCCTCACCCCGCGCGGCGGTGCACCTGCTCGCCGCCGCGAAGGCGGCCGCTCGGGTGCAGGGGCGCGCGTTCGTCACACCCGACGACGTCGCCGATCTCGCCGAGCCGGTGCTCGCCCACCGGCTCGTGATGAGCCCCGAGGCCGAGCTCGAGCGCTTCGGCTCGCGTGACGCGGTGCGTGCCGCGCTCGCCGAGGTGACGGTCCCTCGCTGAGCGCCACACGATGACGCCGACCACGCGCAGCGCGACGCTGTGCGCCGTCGCCGCCGTCAGCGCGGTGCTCGTGCCCGCGTGGGTGGCGATCGGCGCCGGGCTCGTCGTGCTCGCGGCGACCGCCGTCGACGGCTGGACCGTGCGCGCGGCGCCGCGGCTGCGGCGCGACGTCGCGTCGGTGCTCTCCCGCGGCGTCGACTCGCCGCTGCTCGTGCAGGCGCTGGCGACCGACCGGCGCCGCGTCGCGCTGCGCCAGCCGCTGTCGCTCGGGCTCTCCCTGCAGGCGCGGGCCGGCGAGCGTGAGCTGCGCGGGCGCCTGCGCGCGGCGCGGCGCGGGCGCCATCCGCTGCCCGGGGTGGCGAGCGCAAGCGTCGGGCCGCTTGGTCTCGCGCGCTGGCATCACCGGGCCGGCGCGCCGGGTGAGGTGCTCGTGTACCCCGACCTGCTCACGGCCCGGCGGCTCGTGCTGGCGTTGCGTCACGGCCGTGCGGCGCCCGATGGACGCCTGCGGCGCGGGCCGCTCGGGCTCGGCACCGACTTCGAGTCGATCCGCGACTACTCGCCCGACGACGACGTGCGCCAGGTCAACTGGGCGGCGACGGCGCGACTCGGGCGCCCGATGAGCAACCAATATCGCGTCGAGCAGGATCGGGACGTGCTCTGCCTCGTCGACACCGGGCGCCTGACGGCCGCGCCGGTCGGACATGGCACGCTGCTCGACGCCTCGCTCGATGCGGTGGCGGCCGTCGGTCTGGTCGCCGATGAGCTCGGCGACCGCTGCGGCGCGATCGCCTTCAACGCCACCGTCACGCACACCCTGCCGCCGGCGCGGCTCGGCGGACGCGGCGTCGTGCACGCCCTCTTCGACCTCGAGTCCGAGCCCGTCGACTCCGACTTCGAGCGCGCGTTCATCCGCGTCGGACGGGCGCGCCGAGGCCTCGTGTTCGTGTTCACCGACCTCATCGACGAGGCGGCGGCGCGCTCGCTGGTGGCGGCGACGCCGATGCTCGCCCGCCGCCACGCGGTGATCGTGGCCAGCGTGAGCGACCCCGCGCTCGAGGACGCCGCCGCGACCGCGCCGCGGCAGCCCGACGACGTCTACGAGCTCGCCGCCGCGGTGAGTGTGCTCGAAGCCCGGGCGAATGCGGCGCGGCGCATCCGCGAGGCGGGCGCGGAGGTCGTCCAGGCCCCGGCGGCCCAGTTGCCCGAGCGCTGCGTGCGGGCGTATCTCAGGGCGAAGGCGCGCGCACGCCTGTGACCGGCTCAACCGCGCGGCGCGGCGCCCGGCCGCGCCACAGCACGAGCCCCCAGAACAGCCCGCCGAGGCCGAGGCCGAGGGCCAGTGCGGGGCCGAGCGGCAATCCGCTCGGCGTGATGAAGCCCTCGGTGAGGCCGGCGAGCACGAGCCAGGGCGCGGTGGCGAGCACGAGCGCAACGGCGGGGCGGGCCTGGCGGCGCAACGCCTCGCCCCGTGGCAGCGTGCCCGGATCGATGAGGGCCATCGCCAGGCGCAGACCGGCCACCCCCGAGACGGCAAAGCACGACAGCTCGAGGATGCCGTGCGGCACGACGTAGCGGACGAACACCGACAGCGTGCCGGCCTGCGCAGACAGGCCGGCCAGCGTACCGAGGAGCAGGCCGTTGAACACGAGCACGACCAGCGTGACCGTTCCGGCGAGCAGGCCGCCGGCGAACGCCAGAAAGGCCACACGGATGTTGTTCGTGTAGATCTCGCTCGACAGCGCCGCGCCGTTGGCGGCGCCCGTCGGGAGGTCGTGCACGTGAGGGTTGGCCGCGCCGCGGTAGGCGGCCGGGAGGAGCCCCACGGCCGCGCCCGGGTCGGTGCTCGCCCACAGCGCGGCCAGCCCGGTCGACGCGAACATCGCGACGAGCACGACGGCGAGCACCGCAGGCCGCGCGCGGATCTCCCGCCAGTAGCCGCTCAGCAGATAGGCCCGGACCGTTCGGCGCGAGGCCCGCTCGCCGTAGACGAGCTGGCGAGCACGCAGCACGAGGCTCTCGAGCCGCTCGACGAGCGGGTCGCCGGCGAACCGGCGCCGGGCGAGCGCGAGGTCGGCCGCTCCGGCGCGGTACAGCGAGCCCAGGCGCAGCACGCCCTCGGGTCCGAGGCGCTGCGGACGGTTGCCGGCCCGGTGCAGCAGCGCGTCCAGCTCCTCCCAGTCCGGCGTCCTCTCGCGCAGAAAAGTCTCTAGGTTCATCTCGTGGAACTCGAGGATCGCATCACGATCGCCACCCCCGAAGGGCTGTCCGTCCACCTGCAGCTGGCCGGCGTCGGCTCGCGCTGCATCGCCGGCGGCTTCGACCTCACGCTGCAGATCGTCATCATCGCGCTCATCAGCGCGGCGATCGGCAGTCTCGTTGGCGGAGCGGTCGCCGCCGCGGTTATCGCCATCAGCGTGTTCGCGGTCATCTTCTTCTACGACGTGCTGTTCGAGGTCCGGGCCGGCGGACGCACCCCGGGCAAGCGCCTGACCCATCTGCGCGTCGTGCGCGACAACGGAGCGCCCGTCGATCTGCAGGCGAGCGCCGTGCGTAACCTCATGCGCCTCATCGACGGCCTCACGTTCCTCTACCTGCCCACGCTGTTCGGAATCCTTGTCACCCGCCGTAACCAGCGCCCCGGCGACCTGGCCGGCGGCACGCTCGTCATTCGCGACGCCGTGCTGAAGTCCCCCTCGACGTCGCCGTCCGCCGCCGGCCCGCCCGCTCCCCCGGCCGCGCCGGCGGCCCCGGTGAGCGCGGCGCCGCTCGACGTCAGCGCCGTGAGCGACGCCGAGATCGCGGCCGTGCGGCGATTTCTCGCGCGGCGCGACGAGCTCGATCGCGCGGCGCGTCAGCGACTCGCCTACCGACTCGAGGTGGGCCTGCGGGACAAGGTCTCGGGCGCGCCGGAGCACCACAACCCCGAGCATTTCCTCGAGGCGCTCGTGGCGGCGAAGGCGCGGCTGTGACGATGGACGCGCTCGATCAGCCAGGCGCGACGGCGGAGGCCGCGCGCCCGCGCAGCGGCGGTCCGTCGGGCCCGCGGGCCGGGTTCTGGGAGCGCCTGGGGGCCGCCGTCCTCGACAACGTCATCCTGGTGGTCCCGTTCATCTTCCTGACCGCTGCGCTCGGGGTCGCGGGGTTCTGGCTCGGCCTCGTCGTGATCATCGCCTACTACACGTACTTCGAGGGCGCACCGAGCGGTCAGACCGTCGGCATGCGCGCACTGCGCATCCGTGTGGTGAGCTTCGAGACCGGCGGTCCGATCGGCTACGGCCGGGGGCTCGTGCGCACGCTCGGCAAGTGCCTGTCGGCGATCGTGTTGGGCCTCGGCTACCTGTGGATGCTGTGGGACAATGAGCGCCAGTGCTGGCACGACAAGTTCGCCGTCGACGTCGTCGTCCCGATCTCGGCCTATCCGGTCTTGAAGGGCTGACCGGCGCGGCCCGCCGGCTCGGAAGGAGCGCGGGCGACGGAGTCAGCACATCCAGTATGGGCACACGCTCTACCTGTTCGAGGGCGACCACGGCTCGACCTCGCACTGCTCGGGGGCCTGCGCCGGCGGCTGGCCGCCGCTGACGACGAGCGGCAGCCCGCGGGCGGCGGGCAGCGCCAAGGCGAGCAAGCTCGGCACGACGACCAGGGCCGGGGGTGTCAAGCAGGTCACCTATAACGGCCACCCGCTGTACTTCGTGGAGGACACGAAGGCCGGACAGACCAAGGGCCAGGGCCTGAAGGCGTTCGGCGCGGCGTGGTCCGTGGTCTCAACGAGCGGCTCGAAGGTCGGCCACGGCTGACCCTAGTTGGCGGTGGCGGCCGGGGCCGGCGCCGGCCCGGCCGCCACGCCGTCGGACCCGTCCGGTGGCGAGTGCGCCACGGCGCTGCGCGCGAGCAGTGCCCCGCCGATCGCGCACGCGCCGATCGTGCCGAGTGCGGCGGCGAAGATCGCTCCGGCCTGCGCCTGCGTGATCGCCCCGGCCGGGAGCCCGAGCGCGATGACGGCGGCGGGCACGCCGATCTGCGCGGTGGCGAGCAGGCCGCTCGCGCGCGGCAGGCCAACGACCCGTGCCGCCAGGATGTGAACGACGATCGTCAGGCCGCAGAGGGCGACGCCGAGCCAGATGGCGCTCGGGTCGTCGGCGAGCGCGCGCAGGTTGATCTGCGCGCCGAGGAGCACGAAGAACACGGGGATGAAGAAGCCCTGGCCAAGCCCGAGCACCTCGCGGGTGAGCCGCTTGGGCCCCCCGAGCGCGGCGACGACGAGCCCGGTCCCGAAGCCCGCCACGAGCAGGCTCGCGCCCACCTGCTGCGCGAGCCAGCCAAGGCCGATGAAGGCCACGACGGCGATGCGCAGATCGATCGCCCACATGCGCTCCTTGCCCTCGTGACGCACGCGCTGCGCCCAGGCCCGTCGCCGCAGCGCCCCTCCCGCGAACAGCAGCACGAGCGTGACCCCGGCCACGATCAGCGCCCCCACCGCGGCATGTCCCGCGCCGCTCGGAGCGAGCGCGAACGGGATCGCGACGGTGGCGAGGACGTCGGCGATCGTGATCCATGCCATCGCGGTGAGCGCCGCGTCGCCCTCCAGTCGCAGGTCTTCGATCACCGGCAGCGCGATCGCCGCCGAGCTCGAAGCGATGATGACCGCGTAGACCAGCCACGGGCCCGAGCCGATCGCGTGCGCCGCCGCACCGGCGGCGCCCGCGAGAAGGACCGTCACCGCCGCGGCCCTTGCCCCCCGCCCGACAGCAGGGCGCAGCCGCTTGTCGCGCAGCGGCACATGCATGCCGACGGTGAACATGAGCGTGGCGAAGCCGATCTCGTAGATGAGCCGCAGGCTCGCCTCATCGGGGTTGATGACACCGAGCGCGCTGCGGCCGAGCACGATGCCCGCCAACAGCTCGCCGACGACGATGGGAACCATGCCCCGGCCCGCGAGCGCGAGCACCGGCCCGAGCAGTGCGCACGCCAGGATGAGGGCCAGAGGTCCGAGACTCGTCACGATCCCGCCCTCACGCGTCGCGCGACCGAGCGGTCAGCGCGACGTGATCGCGAGCGCATGCAGGCGCCGCGACATGGGTTCGGGAAGCCGTTCGAAGCGCAGGACATAGCGGTTCATGCGCTCCTGGCGGAGCACACGCGCCACGCCGCTCACGCGCATGTCGAGCTTGGGAAGCTCAAAGCCGACGGTCTCGTCGAGCGCCAGCGGCCGGGGGCTGATGACCCGCATGCCTCGAGGCCCGACGTCGACCGTCTGCACGGGGATCGGTGCGCCGCTGCCGCGGCGCAGGATGCAGTCCACCGTGACGTGGGCCTGCGGGGAACGGATCTCGCGGTTTCCGATCATGCCGTCTGGATCCTCGCGCAGTCGAGGCCTTCGTGCAACGCGGGAGGCCCGCTGGGGTCCCCCGCACCTGGCACCCACCGGAACGGCATGCGACACTGCGGCCGTGCGCTCGCTCACGGTCGGCTGCGCCCTCGGGTTCTTCGTCGCGCTGCAGTTCGGGCCGATGTCGCTGCTGCTCATGCGCGCGACGCTTCGCTCCGGCTGGGCGGCGGGGCTGGCCGTCGGGGCCGGCATCGCGGTCATCGACGGGCTCTACGCGGCCGTCGGGGCGCTCGGCGCCGCACCCGCACTCGAACTCGCACCGGTGCGGATCGCCCTCGGGCTGAGCGGCGCCATCTTGCTCGTCGTGCTCGGCGCGCGCAACCTCTGGAGCGCGCTGTGGGTTCGTCTCGGGGGCGAGACCGAGGCCGACGTCGCATCGCCTGGCCGAGCGTTTCGAGTCGCCCTCGCTGGAACGGCGTCCAACCCGGCGACGATCCTCTCGTGGTCAGCGGTCTTCGCGGCGGCGACCACGGCCGGGGCGGCCCGCACGAGCGCCGGCGCCGTGCTGCTCGTCGCCGGCGTCGGACTCGGCAGCCTCACGTGGGTGAGCCTGCTCGCCTCGGGCATGGCCGTCGCGCGACGGCGCATCGGATGGCGGGCGGAGCGGGCGATCGACGCGCTCGCGGGGATCGGGCTGGTCGGCTTCGGCGGGGCGCTGGCATACTCGACCGCCGAGCACCGCTAGCGCCGGGCCCGGTTGGCCCTGGCGGGCGCTACCCGGCCACGGTCTCGACGAAGCCGACTACCTTCGTGCCGTTCATGCGCGATCCGGCGCCTAGCGGATGCCCGGAGTGTGGCGCAGCACGCGCAACGCGTTGGTCATGACCGTGGCCCACAGTCCGGTCGGCACGCCGGGCGGGGGCGCGATCGGCATCAGGCGCTGGATCGCAACGGTCTGGGCCTCGGTGTACTTGAGGATGCCCTCGGCTCCGTGACGGCGCCCGAGCCCCGAGGCCTTCATGCCTCCCATCGGGGCGTCAACCGAGCCCCAGGCCGCGATATAGCCCTCGTTGACGTTCACGGTTCCCGCCTGTAGGCGCGTGGCCAGGCGATGCCCGGTTCGGGTGTCACGCGTCCAGAGGCTGAAGTTGAGACCATATTCGCTGTCATTCGCGCGCTCGACCGCCTCGTCGACCGAGGCGAAGCGAGACAGGGCGACGACGGGACCGAACGTCTCGTTGCGGCACAGAGTCATGTTCTCCTGCACGTCGGCGAGGATCGTGGGCTCGAAGAAGTAAGGGCCGAGGTCGGGTCGCGGGCGCCCGCCGGTGAGCACGCGCGCGCCCTTGGCGATCGCGTCCTCGACGTGCTCACGCACGGTGTCCAGCTGGGACTGGGAGATGAGCGAGCCCATGTCGGCGCTGTAGTCGAGCGCGGCTGTGACGCGCATCGCGGCGGTGCGCTCGACGAGGCGCCGCGTGAACTCGTCGGCCACCGACTCGTGGACAAGCAGCCGCTCCACCGAGATGCAGAGCTGCCCGCTGTTCGAGAACAGCGCCCGCTCGGCGCCCTCGGCCGCGCGGGCGAGGTCGGCGTCCGCGAGCACGATCATCGCGTTCTTGCCCCCGAGCTCCATCGACGAGCCGATCAGGCGCCCGGCGGCCTGACGGGCCACCTCGCGGCCGGTCGCGCTGCTGCCGGTGAACATCATGTAGTCGGCGCAGTCGATGAGGCGCGGGCCGAGCTGCGCGCCCGAGCCGGTCACCACCTGCACGAGCCCGTCGGGCAGCCCGGCCTCGGCGAGCAGCGCGACGCCCCACAGGCCCGTGAACGGGGTCTGGCTGTCGGGCTTGAGCACGACGGCGTTGCCGGCGGCGAGCGCGGGCAGCGCGTCGGCGAGCGTGAGCGAGAGCGGGTAGTTCCACGGAGCGATGAGGCCGACGACGCCAACCGGGTGGTGGTGCTCGAAGGCTTCGGTCAGCAGCGGTATCGCGCCCTGGCGCCGGCGCGGACGCAGATGGCGCTCGGCGGTGTTCGCGTAGTAACGCGCGACGGTGGCCACGTCGAGTACCTCCTCGAGCGCGTGCCGGCGCGCCTTCCCGGTCTCGAGCTGGAGGAGGTCAAGGATCTCGTCGCGTCGATCGAGCACGAGGTCGTGGAAGCGCAACAGGATCGCGCGGCGCTGCGTAAAGCTCGTGGCCGCCCAAGCCGCCTGCGCGGCGCGTGCGCGCTCGAACGCGAGCTCGACGTCGGCCTCGGTGCCGCGTGGAACCGTCCCGAGCGGCGCCCCGGTGAAGGGCTGCTCGATCTCGATGTCCTCCCGCGGCGGGCCGGCCGTGGTGACACGCGAGGCGAGATCGACGAGCTGGGCCTCGGTGATTCGCCGCGACGGGATCACGGCGGAGGCACGCCTCGCGGCGCGACTGGGTTTGGCCGCCTGCGGCGCGCCGTTGGCCGGCGCGACGCCGAGGTCGGCTTCTGGGGTGAGCGGCAGCGAATCGGCCATCGTGAGCCTCCTGGGCGGGGAACTGCGAGCATAACGCCCCCTCGCGAGCGGCATGGGACTCGCGGGCGCCGGTTAAGGTGTCGGCGCGCCGATGCCGACACTGGTCTGACCGATGGAACGTCCCTCCTCACCCCAGCGCGAGGGCGACCGGCGGCCGGGCCCCAATGTGCCGGACACGATGTCCGAGTTCGATGCCCTCGCGCTCGTCGAGCGCCTGCCGGCTGTTACGTACATCGCCGATGCGGGGATCGGCGGACGTTGGCACTACATCAGCCCGCAGCTGTATGCCGTGCTCGGCTTCACGCCGCAGGAGTGGCTCGCCGAACCGGAGATCTGGGCCACCCTGCTGCACCCCGACGACCGCGACGCGGTGTTCGCCCGTGAGGCCGACGCGCTCGCGGGGCAGAGCGACGCGTCACCGTGGGAGTACCGCCTGCGTCATCGCGAGGGCCGCACGGTGTGGATACGCGACGATGCCCTGCTCATGGCCGACGCGCAGGGCCGCGAGCGCTGGCACGGCGTCATGTCGGACATCACCGAGCACAAGCGCACCGAGACCGAGCTGCAGCGACGGGCCGCGCAGCAGGCCGCGGTCGCTCGGCTCGGGGAGCGGGCCCTCGCCGGCGCCGATCTGGCCGAGCTGATGGAGGCGGCCGCGACGTATGCCGCCACGATCCTGCAGGTTCGCTACGGCGCCGTCGTCGAGCTCACCCCCGATCACGAGTCGCTCGTGGTGCGCGGCGGGTACGGCATGTCGCCGGAGGTGGTCAACAACCTGCACATGCCCTTCTCGAGTCGCACGCAGGTCGGCCTGACACTCGCCGAGGGGCGGCCGGTGATCGTCAACGACTGGTCGAGCGAGACGCGCTGCGAGCGCTCGCCGTTGATCAACCCGCCGGACACCTTCAGCGGGTTGACCGTCGCGATCGACGGCGGCGGCGGACCCTGGGGCGCGCTCGGAGCGCAATCGCATGTCGAGAGGCACGCGTTCACCGCCTCCGACGCCGACTTCGTGCAGGCGTTGGCCAACGTCCTGGCCGACGCGATACAGCGACGGGCGACCGAGGACGGCATCCGCCACCAGGCACTCCACGATCCGCTCACCGGGCTGCCGAACCGCGTCCTCTTCCTCGACCGGCTCGAGCACGCGCTCGCGCGGCGCGGCTCGACGGTCGCCGTCCTGTTCCTCGATCTCGACCACTTCAAGGTGGTCAACGACAGCAAGGGCCACGCCGCCGGCGACGGGTTGCTCGTCGATGTCGCGCCGCGGCTGCGCGAGGCGGTGCGACCCGGCGACACGATCGGGCGCTTCGGAGGGGACGAATTCGGGATCCTGCTCGAGGAAGTCGCCGGCGAACGCGGCGCGGTTGAGGTGGCCGCGCGCATCGGTGCCGCCTTCACGCGCCCGTTCGTCGTCGACGGCAGCGAGCACTTCGCGACCGCGAGCATCGGCATCGCCCTCGGCCGGGGCACCGACGTCGAGGGCGCGAGCCTGGTCCGTGATGCCGACGCGGCCATGTACCGCGCCAAGGAACGCGGCCGGTTCCGCTACGAGCTGTTCGACGCCGCGATGCGCGCCCGCGCGCTCGAGCGCTTCGCGATCGAGAACGATCTCCGGCGTGCGCTGGAGCGCGAAGAGCTGCGCCTCGCCTACCAACCGATGCTGTCCCTGCGCGACGGCTCGGTTGTCGCCGTCGAGGCGCTGCTGCGCTGGGAGCATCCGACGCGCGGGATCGTGCCTCCGCTCGAATTCGTGCCGCTGGCCGAGGAATCCGGCCTGATCGAACCGATCGGGGCGTGGGTACTCGACGAGGCCTGCCGCCAGGCGGTGCGCTGGCACACCAGCCACCCGGATGCCCGGCCGATCTCGGTGGCCGTGAACCTGTCGGCGCGTCAGCTCGTGCGGCGAGACATCGCGGACGTCGTCGCCAGCACGCTGCGCCGAACGGGGATCGAGGCGCGCTGCCTGAGCCTCGAGATCACCGAGTCGGTGCTGATCGAGGAGCCCGACACCGCGGCGCAGACGCTGCGCGCACTCGGGGCGCTCGGCGTGCATCTGGCGCTCGACGATTTCGGGACCGGCTACTCCTCGCTCAGCTACCTCACCCGCCTGCCGCTCGACAGCCTCAAGCTCGACCGAGCGTTCGTCGACGGGCTCGGCAGCGAGGAGCACGACACCGCCATCGCCACGGCGGTCGTCCGGATGGCCCAGGCGCTGTCCATCGACGTCACCGCCGAGGGAGTCGAGACCGAGCGCCAGCTGAGCGAGCTGCAACGGCTCGGCTGCGCCTTTGCGCAGGGGTTCCTGTTCGCGCGCCCCGTCGCGGCGGCGGACATCACGGCGCTGCTGAGCGCGGCGCAGCCGTGGTGCGGCGCGCCGACGCGCCAGAGCGCGTAGGCCCGATCAGCTCCGACCGCGGCGTTCGGCGTTCGCCGCGTCCAGGCGGCGACGGTCGCGCTTGGTCGGACGGGCCCCACCGGGACCCCCGCTGGGCCCGGCCAGGCGCCGCTCGGAGGCGGCACGCTCGCGCTCGGCGATGCTCTCGGCGGATTCCTCGTGGAGGAGCGCCGCCACGCTCGCCGGTCCGCGCCGGGCCGCGACGCCGAGCACCGTCACGCTGCGCCGAACGTCATCCCGCACGATCTCGATCCGATCGCCGCGACCGACCTCGCGCCCGGGCTTGACCCGCTGGCCGTTGACCTGAACGCGGCCGCCGCGGACGGCCTCGGTCGCGATCGTGCGACTCCTGGCCAGGCGCGCGACCCACAGCCACTTGTCCACACGCAGGCGATCGGCCGCCGCGTCCACGCCCCCATCATCCCAGCCCACGGGTCGGGCGGCGCGCGAACGTGCGTGGCGGGCGGTACGCGCTCGCCGAGACCACGCCCATGCGTGGCGCGTGGCGCTCGCCTCGGCCCTCGCCGACGTCGACGTCACCGCCCCGCAGTTCTTCGTGCTCGCGTCCCTGCTGCATACCCAGACGCGAGGCCGCCCGGTGCCGACGCAGCGCTCCGTGGCCGAGCGCACCGGGCTCGATCCGAACACGGCGTCTCAGGTCATCCGCGGCCTCGAACGCCGGCGTCTCGTGCTTCGGGCGCGCAACGAGCGCGACAGCCGTGCGCTCACCTTGACCCTGACCGAGGAGGGTCTGGCCCTCGCGCACGTCTGTACGCAGCGGGCGCGCGCGCTCAACCGCCAATTCTTTGTCGCCGTGGACGGTGAAGCGCTGTACCGGACGCTGACCGAGCTGGCGGCGGACGCGCGCATCCGTCGCGTGACGGGGTCAACGCGGCGCCAGTGAGTCGATCAGGGCGCCTCGTCGCGTCGCGCCAGCACGACATCCAGGTCGAGCGACACGCGATCGTTGATGACCAGCCCGCCGGCTGCGAAGGCCGAGTCCCACTCCAGGCCGAAGTCGCGACGGCTGACGTCGCCGCGCGCGCGGATCCGCAGCTGCGTGCCGGCATCGACTGGAGCCGCCGGCCCCTCGAGACGCAGCTGGATCGCCCGGGACACGCCGCCGAGCGTCATCGTGCCGTGAACGACGGGCGCGCGACCCGCGGGCGCCGGCGGGCAGGCGGCGTCAAGCGAGATCTCCGGGTGGCGCTCGACATCGAAGAAGTCCTCATCGCGTAGGCGCGCGTCGCGCCGCGAATCGCCCGTGTCGACGCTCGACACCGCAACGCGGCCGTTGATCGAGGCCACGCCCTCGCCGTCGCAGCGAATCGTGCCCTCGACGTCGCGAAACCGCCCATGGACCTTTGACAACATCAGATGGCGCAGATCGAAGCCGACCTTCGATCGCGCCGGCTGAACCACCCATGTCCCGGGCGGGACCAGTGGGACCCCGTTCGTCGGCATGCGGGCAGTGTCCCCCGCGGTCGGCCGCGCCGCGACCGTAGATCGCCACTCGCGCTCGTGGCTTACTGCGGCAGTCGGCCCGTTACTGCTGCCGATGCGCGGCGCTCGCCCGACCGCCGGCGCCGAGCTGACCCTGCCGGTGCAGCGAGACGAGCGCCGACACAGCGGCCGGAGCGAACTGGCGCCCGGACAGGCGCTCGCATTCCTGCAGCGCGTCCTCGACGCTGCGTCTCGGCTGATAGGAGCAGTTCGCCGTCATGACGTCCCAGGCATCGGCGAGCGCGAGCAGCCGGGCGCCGTCGGGAATGCCCTCGCCGGCCAGTCCGCTCGGGTAACCGGTGCCGTCCCAGCGCTCGTGGTGGCTGCGAATCCAGGCCACCGCATCGGGCTCGACCACCTCGGAGGCGATCCGCGCGCCAAGCTCGGCATGAGCCATGACGAGCTCGTACTCGGCGGCAGCGAGGGGGCCGGCCTTCAGCAGGATCTCATCGCTGACGCCGATCTTGCCGACGTCATGCACGAGTCCGGCGGCGAAGAGCACGTGCACGCGCCCCCCCGTCCAGCCGAGCTCGCGAGCGAGGCGCGCGGCCAGGGAGGCCACCCGCTCGGAGTGCTCGCGCGTCGAGCTGTCCTTGGCGTCGATGGCCCGCGCGAGCGCGCGCACGCCGTTCATGAGCTGCAGGTTGGCGACCGGCCCGGGCGGAGCGGGGAGCATCTCCCGGGCGTCGAGCGTGTAGCGAAACGTCATGTCGCGGCCGCTGTGCTTGGCCCAGTACAGCGCGCGGTCGGCCAGGCGTACGAGCGTGTCGCCGTCGGACGCCTCGGCGAGCGAGCACACGCCGGCGGAAACCGTCACCGATCCGACCTCGGCGAACGCCTCCTCGGCGACCGCCTGCCGCGCGCGCTCGGCGGCCAGGAAGGCGCTCTCGGCGTCGGTCTCGCTCAGCAGCCAGGCGAACTCCTCCCCGCCGATGCGGGCCACCGTCTCGTGCCCGCGGGCGATGCCGGCCAGGCGTCGAGCGACCTCGGCCAGCACGAGGTCGCCCACCGGATGTCCGAACGTGTCGTTGACCGCCTTGAAGTGGTCGATGTCGAGCATCACGAGGCTGAGCGGACGCTGGTCGCGCTGCGCACGGGCGACCTCGCGGGCCAGGAGATCGTGAAACGCGCGGTGGTTGGGCAGGCCGGTGATGCCGTCGGTCGTCGCCTGACGCGCGAGCGCCTCCTGGGCCTCGGCGTTGGCGATGGCGATCTCCACGAGCTCGGCAAAGCTGACGAGGCGCTCCAGCAGCAGGTCGTCGATCGCCGCGGGGTCGCGCCAGGCGAGCGCAATGGCTCCCCATGCGGTCCCGTGCACGCGGATCGGCGCGGCCGCGCCAGCGCGGTGGCCGCTGGCATGTTGCCGCGCGGCGAAGTCCTCGCCGCCCGCGGCGTAGCTGACGATCGCCGGACGCCCCGTGCGCAGCACCGCGGCGACGGCGCTGCGATCGTCGACCCCGAGCTGCACGTCGGCTTCGAAGGGGGAGTCGGCGGGGCTCATGACGACGACCGCTGCGTGCCCGGGCTCCGAGAACCGGAACACGGCGGCCGCGTCGCTGGCGAACACGTCGCACAGGTTGTCCGCCACGAACCGCGCGATCTCGCTGAGCGGTGCGTTGTTGGCGACGACGGTCGCGATCGCGTGCAGCGCGTGCGCGACATGCTCGCTGCGGCGCTCGGCCGTGACGTCCGCGCACACCACCATGCCAGCGAACACCAATCCATCGGCATCGCGCACCGGGCCGGCCGTGAGGTTGTACACGCGGTCGCCCATGACGTGATCCCAGGTGACAGACCGACCGCTCAGCGCCGCGCGGTAGCGCGGCACGAGCTCGACGACGAGCTCGGGCGCGAGCACCTCGGGCATGAGGCAACCCTCCAGCTGCTCGCGCGAGATCCCCCAGGCCGCGAGGGCCGCACCGTCCGCGACCGTGTGGCGCATGTCGGGATCGAAGAGCAGCACGAAGCCGCCCGGGATGTTGCGCACGAGCGCCCGGTACTGATCGGCGCTGCGTTCGAGCCGCTCGGCGCCCTGGGCAAGCGCGCGTTCGGCCTCGATACGGGCGGTGACGTCGTTGACCATCACGAAGAAGCCATCGACCGCCCCGTCGACGATGTCCGGGATGTAGAACATCTGCGCGTGACGGTCCGCGCCCCGGCGGTCAACGAGCGTGCGCTCGAAATACTGCGGCTGGCCCGCAAGCACGGCCTCGATGTAGCGCCAGTTGGCCTCGAAGACGGCCGGCCCGAGGAAGTCGCGCAGATGCATCCCGCGCATCTCTTCAGGCGTGAGACCGAACCACTCGACGTGGGCCGCGTTGGCCACGCGGTTGCACAGGTTGCCATCCCAGTGGGCCACCATCGCTGGCAGGTGGTCGATGAGCGACAGCAGCTGATCGAACGTCCCCCGTTCGCTCGGCGCCTCCCCCAACGGACTGTCATCGTCCGTGCGCACGGGCGGATTTTGCCAGGGGACGCCTTGAGCGGTAAGGCCGTCCGTATTTAGCCGCATCCGTCGCGCAACACGCGGCGGTCGGCGTCGCGGGCTAGGCTCGCAGCATCGTCGAGATCGACACCCCTCACGGCCCCGCGCGCGCCCACCTGCATCCGGCCGACGACCCGGCGGCCGCGCTGGTGCTCGGTCACGGCGCGGGCGGCGGCATCTCCGCCTGCGATCTCGTGGCCGCGAGCGATGCCGCTCGTTCCGTCGCCGTCACCGTCGTCCTCGTGGAGCAGCCCTACCGCGTGGCCGGACGTCGTTCGCCGGGCCCGGCCCACCAGCTCGATGCGGCGTGGCTGACGGTCATCGCCGCGCTGGCCGGCGACGTCTTGAGCGGTCTGGAGATCGTCACCGGCGGACGCTCGTCCGGCGCGCGCGTCGCCTGTCGGACGGCCGCACAGGCCGGAGCGATCGGTGTGCTGTGCCTGGCCTTTCCGCTGCACCCGCCGGGCCGCGGCGACGACCCGGCCAAGAGCCGGCTCCCCGAGCTCGACGCGGTCGCCGTGCCGACCCTCGTCGTGCAGGGCGAGCGCGATCCGTTCGGGATGCCGCCGCCGGGACCACACCGCACCGTCGTGCGCGTGCCCGGCAACCACGCGCTCCGCAGCACGGCGCCGGTGGGCACTGCCGTGGCCGACTGGCTGAGAGGCCTCGTCTGCCCTTGACCGAGCACCGACCGATCGACCACACTGTCGGCGGGCCCGCACCGCGCCCGGGTAGGCGCGCGTGGCGGGCGAGACTTGTCACCGGAGGACGGTGGGTGCCCAGACGCCGAGCGCAGCGGAGACTGATCGCGCTGATCTGCGGGGCCATCGTCGGCGCCCTACTGCTCGCCTCGCCCGCGGGCGCTGAGACGTTCGGCTCGCCGCTGCAGGCGCCTAACTACCCCTCCGACTGCCGCGATGTGGACACGCCGGGGCTGCCCCCCATTTCGTTCGCGTCAGCCACGTCGTGCATCTGGGCCGACGTGCCGGCCCCGACCGAGCTGAGCACGACCGCGAACGTCTCGCTCGCGCCCTCGATCACCGGCACCGGCACGGTCACCGACGCCCGCATCGAGGTCGGCAACAGCACCGGCCCGATGGAGTTCGTGGTCATGCGCTCCCTTTACGAGAACACGTTCACGCCTGGCAAGCCCAATGACGCCTGCTGCTTCCCGGTGGCCACGAGCCCGCCGTTCACCCCAACGCTGAACGCGGTCACGACCGTGCCGCTCAACCTGCCGATGCGCGAGGACCCGACTCCCGCCGAGACCGACACGACCACGATCGCCGACTTCGACACGCTGACGCTTGCGGTGCTGGAGCCGGGTGTGCAGGTGCCGCTGTACTCCACCGGCGACACGTATCTCGGATCGCCCGCCCCTGCCGACTTCTACTGGGACACGTCGACGCCGAGCACGACAACTCCCGGATTCACGAGTGACTCCGGCGGCTGGGCGGTCGACATCAACGCCGACTTCACCGCGGCCGCGACCACCGGCGGCGGCACGGGGGGCGGAGGCAACGGCGGCGGCGCCATGCCGACCCCCACGCCGACGCCCACCCCGACCATGCCGACGCCGACGACGCCAAGCGCGGTGCCGGTGCTCGAGCTCGCCCCCGCTCACCTCGCGCCCGTGAAGTCCGGCGTCGCCAACCTCGGCCTGACCTGCACAATGGCCGCGCAGTGCGCCGGCCAGCTGCTGCTCCGCAACAGACCGCTCGGTGCGCGCACGGCAACGATCGCACGCAAGCGCAAGAAGGCGACTCGCGTCGTGACCTACGGCAGCGCATCGTTCATGCTCGGCCGCGGCACGACCAAGACGCTCGCCGTGCGCCTTTCCAAGGCCGGCAAGGCGCTCCTGGCCAGCAAGCACGGGCGAGCGATTGTGTGGGCCGACGTGCAGCTCACCGGCGGCGGAGCGCCGTCGAGCACGCAGATCACGCTGCGCCGCTGAGCGGCGGGCGGCCTCCTACGGCGTCGCGCTCGCGCTCGGCCCCCGGGGGAGCTGGCGATCACCGGCGGGCACGAGATCATCACGGGTGAAGTCCGGCAGCTGGGCGAAGCCCGCCCGCAGGTGCTGCTCCCAGGTGTGCTCCAGCTTGGCGAGCACCGGAGAATCGGCCAGGATGCGGAACTCCTCCAGCTCGAACGTGTCGTTGCGGTAGACGCCAAGGTCATACGGCGGTCCCACCGAGAGGTTGGCGCGCGCCGTGCTCATCATCGAGCCGAGCGCAATCTTCGTGGCCGTGGCGGCATCGACGTCGGCGGTGGCGGCCATCTCGAGCAGGAACTTGCCGTACTTGGTCTCGCCGATCTGCAGGAACGGCAGCTCATCGGACGCCCGGATGTAATTGCCTTCGGGGTAGACAAGGAGGATGTCCGGCTCGGACCCCGCGATCTGTCCTCCGAGGATGAATGTCGCCGTGCCATCGACACCCATCAAGGCGTCACGATGCTCACCGACGACGTCGCGGCCGATGCGCCCGACGTAGAGCGCTGCCTCGAACAGGTGACCGACGGTGGCCAGGCTGTCGTGATCGCCCGGCATGGCCAGGTCCCGCCGGATCCGATCGAGCACCTCCTGGGTGGTGGCCAGATTGCCGGCGGATTCGATCACGAACACACGATCGGGGCCGGGCGCCATGACGTGCTGCTTGCGGTACGTGCCGACGTTGTCGACGCCGGCGTTGGTGCGCGTGTCGGAGAGGAACACGAGCCCTTCCTCGAGGCGCAGGGCCAGGCAGTAGGTCATGGCGGCTCCCTGGTCGTCGTGGCGATGTGGCCGGGTAGCCTACCCGCATGGCCCAGGCGCAGATCCCTGCGGGGAGAAACGTGGCGTGGCGCGATCCGATCGTGCAGGCACTCGAACGGATTCGCGCCGAGCTGGCAGGCGAAGCGGCCGGAGCCGTTGCCGACTACATCCCCCAGTTGTCGGTGGCCGATCCGAGCTGGTTCGGGCTGGCGCTCGCGAGCCTCGAGGGACATGTGTACCGCGCCGGCGATGCCGAGGTCGCGTTCACCATTCAGTCGATCTCGAAGCCCTTTGTCCTCGGGCTCGCCGTCTCCGACCTCGGCGCCGAGGCCGTGGCCGCGCGGGTCGGGGCCGAGCCGAGCGGCGAGGCGTTCAACGCGATCAGCCTCGAGCCGGGAACCGGCCGTCCGGCCAACCCGATGGTCAACGCCGGCGCGATCGTCACCTCGTCGCTGATCGCCGCGGACGGTCTGGGCGGGCGCTTCGAGCGGATCCGCGGCCATCTGTCGGCCTTTGCCGGGCGCGAGCTCGAGGTCGACGAGGCGGTGTTCGAATCCGAGCGAGCCACCGGCGACCGCAACCGGGCCCTCGGCTAACTGATGCGTAACGCCGGCTCGCTGCGCGGCGAGATCGACGAGATCCTCGACGTGTACTTCCGGCAGTGCTCGCTGCTCGTCACCGCCGGCGATCTGGCGGTCATGGCGGCGACGCTGGCCAACGGTGGCATCAACCCCGTCACAGGGATCGCGGTGACCGACCGCGACGTCACGGCCCACGTCCTCTCGATGATGGCGACGTGCGGGATGTACGACTACGCCGGGCAGTGGCTGCTGCGCGTCGGCCTGCCCGCCAAGAGCGGCGTCTCGGGCGGCCTGGTCGCGGCCAGTCCCGGTCAGTTCGGCATCGGCCTGTTCAGTCCGCCGATCGACGAGCTCGGCAACAGCGTCCGCGCGATGGCGGCCAGCGAGACGATCTCCGAGCGCTTCGGCCTGCACCTCATGCGCGTGCCGAGCCGGCCGGCACGCCCGGTGTACCTGAGCGCCGACGGCCAGGGGATGCACTCGAGCAGGACCCGCCGGCGAGCCGAGCGTCTCGCGCTCGAGGCCGGAGCGTCGGCGATCGCGATTCGCGGCATCGGGGGCGACCTCGAGTTCGCCGAGGCCGAGATCCTCGTCCGCTCACTCGCCGATGGGCCTGCCTCCGACGCCGTGCGCTGGCTCGTCCTCGACCTGCACCGGGTCACCCGCGTCCACCCGGCCGCGCTGAAGATCATCGGCGCCCTCGTCGGCGAGGTCCTCGAACGCGGGGTCACCATCGCGGTGGCCGACCCCGGACGGCGCCTCGACGACGCCCTCGCCCTCGAGCGCTTCGCCTCGCTCGACGAAGCGCTCGAGTGGTGTGAGGACGCGCTCCTGAGCGAGCTCGATCAGGCACTCGGCCCCGACGCCGCCGTGTCGCTGCTCGAGCACGACGTCCTGGCCTCGCTTGACGCTCAGGTCGGCGCGACGCTCGCGGCGGCCCTGGAAACCCGGCAACTGGCCGCGGGCGATGGCGTCCTGGCCGATGACGGCGAGCTCGTCGCGCTCGTCCTGTCCGGGCGGCTCGGCGCGTATGCATCGACGGCCGCGGGGAATGAGGTCCGCCGCGCGGCGTCGCTCGGCCCGGGGACGACGATGACTCAGGTGCGCCTCGTCAACCGCGCCGGCGGCGCGCAACGCCTGCGCGCGGAGCTTCCGAGCACGGTGGCCGTGCTCGGCGCGGATCGGCTCGTGGCCCTCGAGTCCGCGCACCCTGGCATCACCGGGCGGCTGTGGATGTCGATGACGCAGGTAGCCGCCGGAACGAGCGGCGACTCGGCCTGACTTGACGTCGCGGCCGGCGGCCGAGGCCGCGTATCGCCGGGCCCCGCCGGGCCGACGGGACCGGCAGGCGCCACGGGCCCGGCGGACACCTCAGGCTCGGTGGGCGCCACAGGACCAGCCGGCGTACCGGGCACGCCCGGCGCGCAGGGACCGCCTGGGGTCTCGGGCCCGGCGGGAGCGCCCGGCACGCCAGGCTCCAACGGGGCGCCGGGGCCGATCGGCCTGCAGGGGCCAACCGGACCGAAGGGTGCTCCCGGGACGCAGGGTGCCACGGGACCCGCTGGGGCAACCGGACAACGCGGCGCCACCGGGCCGCAAGGGCAGGCGGGCATGCCCGTCTGTCGGCACACGCTCGCCGCGACGCTCGCGTGTGACCTGCTGTTTGTGCCGGGCACGTGGACCGTCGCTTCCGGCGACATCCACGCCCGCTTCACGCTCTCGCGCGGGCGGGTGATCTTCGCTCGCGGCACCGGAAGGGTCTACTCGGGCAAGGTGGTCGCGCTCTCGCTCCGTGCGACTCGGCGGGCGCCGGCCGGGGCGTACACGATGACGGTCAGCGCGAGGGCTCGCGGCCGCGCCGTCACCTGGCGCCGCACGATTCTGCTTCGCTGAATCGCGTTCGGCAGGACCATTCGGCGGGTCATCAACGCGCCCGGAGAGATTTCGAACTCCCGACCGTCAGGGGGTGCCTTGACTGATCGGAGCGAGCGAGTTGCCCGGGGCGATTTGGGCGCAGTCCTGCGGCGGCGGCCTGCCGGCGAAGCGGTTGTCGAGCCAGGGCAGGGCGTCGACGATCCACACCAGCGCGGTGCCGACGTGACTGAGGTTGTTGAACTGGTCGTACTGCACGTTGTCGCCGCGGTCGCAGTACTCCAGGGCGAGGCTGCGCACGTCGCCGGCGATCATCACGCCGTCGCCTTCCCCGATGCCGGGCTGATTGCCGCTCGTGCCCTCGAGCTCCCCGTGGGCGCCCTGCGCAATGAACAGCGGCACGGTCGGCGTGCCCTGGGTGCCCATGATGAGCTGGTTGACGACTTGCACGTAGATCGGGACGCTCGCCGGTGTCGTGTACTGCGGCTGGGCGAGCTCGGTCCAGGTGAGGCCCGGGTACTCGCCGAGCACCTGCAGGAACGAGGCGTTCTGCAGCGCGTTGCCGAGCTGCAGCCCGTAGGCGCTCTCGTACTGAGTGAGACTGATGTGAAACGCGCGCGCGATGCCGATGAACGCCATCGGAGTGATGCCGGACCAGATGCTGCTGCCGTTGACGTACAGCAGGTTGTGAGCCGGGTCGACGAGCACCCCGCCGAACGCCGCACCGACCAGGAGCCGGTTGACGTCCGGCGCGTAGGTCGGAGCCAGCTCGGCCGCCCATTCGGTTGCGATCGCGCCACCGGAGTAGCCGAGCAGCCCTATCCGCGTCGTATGCGCCAGCGCGGTCGCCGGCGAGGCGAGCGCCGCACGCAGCGAATCGAGCGTGTTCATCCCATACTCCGGGCCGACCGCGAAATCCGCCGCCTCGCCCTCGGTGTCGGCCACGACGACCGCGTCGCCCTTCAGCAGCTCCGGCACGATCAAGATCGCCTCGATGTTCGGGATGATGCCTCCCAGGGTCAGCCCGCCGGAAATCGCATACGACGGCTCGTCATCGGGATTGAGCGAGTCATAGAACGACTGGTAGGCGACCACCTTGGGCGCACCGAGTCTCAGCGGCGGCTCGAGCACCGAGGTGACGTTCACCGTCGGCTGGCCGATCTGCCCCGTCGATCGATACAGCAACTGCACGGTCTTGATCGGCACCGGGAAACCCGCGATGTGGTAGGCGAACGTCCGCGTCTTCAGCACCGTGCCCGGCGCTATATCGGCCAGCGGGGCGGTGCCCTGGTAGGTGTAGAACGGATCCTGCTCGGGCGTCAGCACCGCGGCCCGCACGCTCGGCACGACGAGCGCCGCCCACGCGAGTAGCAGCACGGCAACGGAGAGGCCGACGGCCCGCCGTTCGGGGCATCGACGAACGCGCGAGCGCCTCCTCTCCGTCACGGGATCATCTCCGGCGGTTGCTGAAACGGGCCTTCGCCGGCCTGCGCGGCGGCAATCGCCGCGGCGGCATCAGCCGGGGTCAGGAACCCGGCTGCCACCTCGGCGTTCGCCGCGGCGGTGTACTTCGCGACGTAGTTCGACAGCGTCGGGTACAGCGACCGCAGGGACGAGTTGCCGAGGTTGGTGAAGTAACCGGACAGCAGGCACAAGCCGAGCGAACGCACCGTGCTGTTGGTGATGCCGCCGGTGCTCAGCGTCGTGAGGGACGACTCGAGCTCGCTCACGAGCGAGATCGGGTTGAGTTCGCTCAGCGTCCCGCTCGACACGTTGATCGTCGAGTAGTCCTCCGTCGGGACCCGAGCCTCCGGCATCTGGATCCCGCCGCCGGCGATGCCGTACTGGTTGGTGTTCGGGATGTAGTACAGACCGAATAGGGACGTCGCGGACAGCGGCGATGGCTCATGTGGCGCCGGCACGCCGTTCACCAGCCAGTTCTGCAGGTCCGCCAGCTCGGCGTCCTCGACCTCGAACAGCGGCATGTTGTCCGGCTGGTTGGTGCCGTCGAGCGCGGTCCCGGTGCCCTCGATCGGGGTGCCGAACACACATGCCGGCACCGGAACGGATGGACTGTCACGGTAGATCGTCTCGATCTCGTACGCGCCCTCGTGCGCGTCGATGTGTGACGCACCGGCCAGCTCCCAGGTCCGCAGCTCGGCGTTGTCGGGCTGCCTGGCGGCGGCCGCGTCCAGCTCCGCGATGTCGCCCTGGGTGT
Organism: uncultured Solirubrobacterales bacterium; assembly: GCA_963819075.1. GTDB lineage: Bacteria > Actinomycetota > Thermoleophilia > Solirubrobacterales > Solirubrobacteraceae > CAVQBJ01. The sequence goes on along the minus strand of CAWFUP010000002.1, from coordinate 935,134 downwards.
TGAACTGAATCATCGGCACGGAGTTATCCGTGCGAATCCGCGCCCCGAACGGGCTCGCGGCGATCAGCCCGTTGCCGAGCGGCGCCGCGTCGACGGCGCGACCGACGGTCATGATGCCATCGAACGCGTGCGTGAGCGGCTGAATCGCGTTGACGTAGGTGTCAACGCGGAACGCCGACTCCGAGTCGCCCGCGCCGATCACCCGCTGCACCTTCAACCCGCCTAGCAGCGTCGCGCTGTCTGCCCTCGCGGCCTCCGCGGCCTGCGTGAAGATGTCGTACGACTGCAGGTCGCTGCTATCGCCCAGTGATCCGTAACGCGCCGGATCCCATGTCTTGAGGTCGTTCATGCCGGCGTTCTGCGGCGTCACGCCGATGTACGCGTAGCCATTGCTGAGCGCCTCGTTGGCGATCTCCGCCCAGATCGGATCCTGGTCGCCGCCCGTGACGACGTTCAGCCACTCGATCACGACCGTCCCGTTGAACTTCGCCGGGTCCGTCGGATAGCGCACGATCAGGTTGGTGGTGTACGGCACGTTCCTTTGCGATACCGACACGCCCCAATCGCCATTCGACCCCCAGGAGCCGCTCTGGCTGTAGACCGTGGCCCCGCCCGACATCAAGTACTCGTTCTCGACGTAGCCCAGAGAGCTCAGGTTGTAGAACGGCGCTCCCGCCACCGTCGGCGTCTGCGGAACCGCGTTATACGGGTAGCCATGCGTCCCGCTGCCGGCCGGAATCTCCGTGAGCCTGGGAAGGCCCGACGACGTCGGGGCGGGCGACACAGGCGACGACGTGGCCGTCTGTGTCGCGGTGACGGACGTTGTGCTCGTCGAGGTGACCGTGCCCGACGATGCCGACGTGGTGCTGCTGGTGGTGGTCGTGGTCTGTGGTGGACAGAACCTGAAGAAGAAGAAACACGGCGCTGCCGATGCGCTCGCGGCCCCCAACAACATCGAGGCAAAGATCGCGCCCGCCAGGGCGAGTCCGAGCAAGCCAGTCAAGCTATGACTACGGTTCTTCATCTCTCCTCCTCCGTGATGACCGACGGGCGGGGTGGGGTCATGAGGTTCTGAGGACCTGCGCGAGCACCAGCGCCGCGACCTGCACGGGCGCGTTCTCGGGCACGAAGTGGTTCACGCCGTTGAGGACGACGAACTGGTAGGGCGCCTGTACGAACTGGCCGGTGTCGTCGGCGGCCTCGCGGCCGAGCGCGAAGTCGGCGCTGCCCCAGATGTACAGGGTCGGCACGGTTATCGGACCGAGGTTCGTCGTTGCGGGGAGCGGGTTGGCGCGATACCAGTCAAGCGCCGCGCCGAGCGCCGCGGGCGTGCCAACCGTGTTCGCGTACATCACGGCCTTCTCGTGGGGCGCGCCGATGGCGGTGAGGACGTCCGCCAGGAAGCCGGGGCCGAGGGCGAGCATCACGTATTGGATGCCAGGGATCGTGAAGATGTGCACGTAGCCGAGCATCGCCTTCTGCTGACCGTTGGGATCGTTGTAGGCCTCGGTCAGTGCGTCGGGGTCGGGTGTGGAAAGCGCCGCCATCGAGCTCAGGCGGCTCGGCGCGACGGCGGCGGTGGCCCAGGCGACCGCGCCGCCCCAGTCGTGACCAACGAGGTGAAAGCGATTGGCGCCGAGCGCGGTCGCGATTGACAACGTGTCGCGGACCATGTTCAGGATCTGGTAGTCGCTGACGTTGGTCGGGCGAGCGCCCGGGGAGTATCCGCGCTGGTTTGGGGCGACGGCGTAGTAGCCGGCCGCGGCGATCACCGGCAGGATCGCGCGGAACGACTCGTCGGTCTCGGGGAAGCCGTGCAGCAACAGCACGAGGCGGCCACACGTGGCCGCGGCCGGGTTGCCCGCGGCCAGCGCGTCGAACACGAGCGGCCCGAGCGTCGGATCGGTGATCGCGATTTGGCGCTGCACGATGGGCGGTCGGACCAACGAGGGGGCGCCGCACGCGCCCGAGGGCGCCCAAGCAGGGGCGGAGGTCGCCGCCGCGGCCCAGCCAAGCAACAAGACCGCGCCCAACAGGGCCATGGCACGGGCGATGTGCGTCGTATGATTGGCCACGCGGCTCCCCTCCGGTAGTCCATCCTGGACTATTTCATGGACGGTGCCGCGGTGTCAAGTCTCAAGCCTTGGCTGACCTACGTCTCACTCCGATCAGCTACATCGTCCTCGGCCTGCTGCGGTGGGCGCCCGGGTCGACCGCCTACGACCTCGAGCGCACGATCAACGCAACGGTCGCGCACATGTGGCCGGTCCAACGATCACAGATCTACCGCGAGCCCGGGCGACTCGCCGACGCCGGACTGTTGACCGCCACGACCGCCCCGGATGGCCGTCAGAAGACCGTCTTTTCGATCACGCCCGCGGGTGAGCGGGCACTGGACGAGTGGCTCGCGCAGGACGTCCAACAGGCACCACAGCTGCGCGACCTCGCGATCATGAAGATCTTCTTCGGGGCGCCGCCGCAGGCGCTCGCTCGCACCAGTCTGCTCTTCCACCAAGCCCGACTCAAGGAGTACGAGTTGCTGCGCGCGAGCAGCGGCCTCGCCCCCGCCGGGGCTCGAATCGCGCTCGAGGCCGCCATCGCACACGAGCGAACGGCGGTTCGCTTCTGGAGCGACGTCGGCAAAGCCGAACACGAGCCGGAGCCGCCGGTAGGGGACGGCTAGGCCACAGCTAGGCCCGGGAGAGACGTACCGGGACACAGAAAAGCCCCGCCACGCGAGGCTTTGTACGCTTTGTAAGCGCGCCCGGAGAGATTCGAACTGCCGACCTTCGGTTCCGTAGACCGGCAAATGGCAGTTTTCAGCGACGGCAATCCAGCATCCACGCTGGTCTTTCGTCGAGTACGTCGAGTTCGATCAGGCTGTTTGGGGAGAAAATCCGGGAGAAAAAACGTCCGGTGCGAACGCTTTGGTCTTCCCGGTCATGGCGTCCACGTCTGCCCTTCCGATCGCCTCGGTCTCCGGCCACGTCAAGCTGCGCGTGGGCAAGCATCGCGCCGGCTGGTATGGGAAGTGGCGCGACGCGCGCGGCGTTCAGTTCGAGCGCAAGCTCGGCGCGGCATGGATGGAGAAGGGCCCCGCCCCGCCGGGCTTCCTGCGCGAGAAGGACGCCCAGGCCGCATTGGACGCGATCCTCACCGACGCGCGACGCGGCGCCGTCGAGCAGGCACGCACCGCCGTGACATTCGCGAGCCTGGCCGACGAGTGGATCGCGGTCGGCATCCGTGAGCGCGACTGGAAGCCCTCGACACTGTCGGACAACCGCTCGGTCGTCAACGCGTACCTGAAGCCTTCGTTGGGACCTCGGCGGATCGAGACGATCACCGCGGAGCAGATCGAGGAGTGGCGCGATGCGCTCGTCGACGAACGCGGCGTCAGCCGGCGCACCGCCAACAAGGCGCTGATCATGCTCGGCGCGATCCTCGAGCGCGGGCGCAAGCACGGCCTGCTGGTCAACGCCGCGCGCGAGGTCCCCAAACTGCGCGAGCGCTATGACCCTGACCAGTACGACTTCTTCAACCCCGAGGAGGTCGAGCAGCTGGTCAGCGCCGCGGCCTCCGAGCCGGACGCGGCGATCTTCCTCGTCGCGGCGTTCGCCGGCCTGCGGATGGGTGAGCTGCTCGCGCTGCGCTGGCGTGACGTCGACTTCGACGGCGAGTCACTGCACGTCTACGGCTCCTACTCGCTGGGGACGCTGACCGAGCCGAAGTCCGGTCTCGCGCGTACCGTCCCAATGGCCGAGCAGGTCCTCGCAATGCTCCGGGCGCACAAGCGCCGCGCGGCTGATGCGGGCCGCGAGGATCTCGTCTTCCCCGCCGAGCGCGGCACCGGGTATCTCGACGGATCGGCGCTGCGGCGCCGCTACAAACGGGCGCTGGGGAAGGCCGAGCTGCGCAACTTGCGTTTCCACGACCTACGCCACACCTTCGGCTCGATCGCCATCAACCAGGCCACGATCGTCCAAGTGCAGGCATGGATGGGGCACGCCGACGTGCAGACCACCATGAAGTACATGCACCACCGCAGCCGCGCCGGGGACGCCCGGCTGCTCTCGGCGGCGTTCCGGACCAACAAGAAGCGCAAGCCCGCCCCCCGGCGAGCCGTGCCTGCGCGCACCACGGCGGCATGACCCGCACCTATCGCTGTTATCCGCCCGAGTAGCTGGAACTACACGCTCAAGATCACATCGTCGATCTCCAATCCAGTAGTTCGCTCAGTCCGTGCGACCTCGCGTCTCGACGGGAACCGACGGTGGGTGGCGCCAGCAGGGGGCAGACCCCGGCCGGGGATGAGTTCGGTCGTTGCCCGTGAGACACTCGGCGCGACGCTAGAGAGGTCGACGCCCAACTTCAGAAAGGCGAGAACATCGCCATCCGATGCCTCGTGAAGATCCGTGGCGCCATCGACGGCGTACAGGGCGGACTACTGCTCACGCAGATCCGACGCGACCCCGACCAGCTCCGGCGCGCTCTCAACGGGGCGCTGGCGGGAATCCTCGCCGCACACGCCGTGCCCTGACCTGGCTTCCCGGCGCATACGGGCACCGGCGGCTGCACCGAGCGGCACGTCTGGACACGAGAGCGGGTCGGGACGCGGACGGTCGCTCGCGTGGCAGTCCGATCGCGCGACGGCTCGCCGTCGAAACGATCGAGGCGTCGCCGAATCCGAGATCCTCAACTTCACGACCGACGCCGGCGTGATCACGAGGCCACCCTTGACCGCGCCAACGTACCTCGGCCTTCGCCCTTGGCGAGGTCCGGTTATAGCTGCGGTCGGGCGGCGTCCTGCTCGCGAACGCGCGCTGTGCGCTGTGCTCGATCTTCGCGGCGTCGTAGCCGGGCCCAAGGAACACGAATGGCAGCAGCCGGCGGAGGTCCGCTGCAGCGATCGAGGAGTGGAGTCGTTGCGGTTCGAGCGATCTCTGGCCACGTCGACGTCCTATACGTTGAAGCGGGAACCGAACGTCCAACGGCCGGATGTGATCATCCACATCTTCGTTGGTGGCTGATCGAGCACCCCCATGAGCACGTTGTGGATCGTGTGCATGGTCTCGCCGATCAGACTTTCGGTCGCGGCGGTCACGGGCGCTAACTCGTGGAAGTCGACCTGCAGGACCGCGTCGTGTGACTCGTTGCCCTCGAGTGCGCACGTCATCGCTGATAGCGGGTGCACGCCGGCGACGCGCAGAGTTCCTGACGCGGCCGAAGTCTCGGTCGTGGTTGTGGTGTTCCACTCACCGCCGAATTGCGTTGAGAGTGCCCGCTCAATCTGGGCGACCAGGACGATCTGCTCGGTCCGTGGCATCGCGGGCAGGTGCGTGTCGAATCCCATCATCGGAATGCGCCCCGACGCCCAGCGTGCTCGAACGGAGTCCCGAGGTCCATCAACGCAACACATTAGTCATGGGTGTGCGTCCCCGCAGGCGGAGACGGAGGGCCCGAGCGCCCCCGTCTGTACGATTGTTGCGCTCTCGGGCGGCGCGCGCGTGGTGCGGCACCTCTCGGCGGGGCAGCTGTGTGCGGCGGGCGGTCTTGCCCACCGGACCCACCGCCTGACGCCGTGCGAGTCGAAGCCGAACGTCACGTCGGCTGGCCGGTGGTGGTGTCGGTGCGTGGTGTCGGTGCCCGCGGTGGTCCGCTGCCCGCGTTCAGACGCCTCGACGCGCTCGCGGTCCTGAGCCGCAACCGCCGACCTCAGCCGAGCGCACCGTCGCCGGTCGCTGCCCGCGACCGGGCTCACGACCCTCGACCGACCGCCAGCCGCGACCCACGGCCGTACCACAACCATCCGCAGCCCCCGCCGTAATCACTCGCACGCCAACGGCCCTCCCGATCCGGCCCTCGAGCGCGTGCTGAACAGTCGAGGCTAGGAAGTGACCGGATCCCCCCGGCCCCGGGGAGGTCCGTGTTTCACCGGCGCAGGCGCCCCAATTTTGCCGCGTCCACGGTCATGACGACTCGAGCCGGAAGCACCGCTGCTCGTCGGCACCATCGTGTGTCGGCACGGCATTCGGGCGTGCTCGCGAGCTCGTCGCCGGCCAGCCGTCGCCGGCACGGGCTCAAGTTTCTGGCGAATCGACCCGAAACCTGGAACACACCAAGCGAGCGACTGACGCGGAGCCGTGCGCTGCCCGCGTGGGCTCGTACGAGCGGTCGCGCTAGGGAACACATTGGCGGCGATCGTGCGGCTTGTCATAGAGGAGTTCGGGTCCGGCTTTCCAGTGGAGCTTCTGGCACACGTCCGCGCCGTGTGCGCGTGTGCTGCTCCGGGCGATGGGGGATCGTGATGAGGCGCTGGCCGCGTGGGCACCAGGTTCGGCGCGCGATCGTGCTCGGCGCGTTGCTGCTTGTTGTGCTCGCGGCGACGCCGACGCTGGCGGCGTTCACGGGGAGCATCGTCGCCAACGGCACGAGCGAGGCTGCTTCGCTGGTGCTGACGACGAGCCCGTCGGGGGGCAGCACGTGCTACTCGACGAGCGGGACCAATACCCCGTTTGCGAGCGACAGCGCGAGTTGTGCCGGGAGCGTCTGGCCGAGCACCGAGCTGTCGAGCAGCGCCTCGGCCAGCCTGGCGACGACGTTCGCTTCCCTCGGCACGATTGCGCCCACCGCGGCGACCATCGCGAACGCCGGCGCGGGCACCGAGGTCGCCACGGACGCTTCTGGCGCGGGCAACGACGCGTTCCCGCTCGCCGGTGTCACGTTTGGTGCGAGCGGCCCGTTGAGTGCCAGCGCCGTGAGCCTTGATGGCTCGACGGGCGTGATGGAGACCGAGCAGGCGATCAACGACCCGGGGGCGAATCTCACATTGGCGGCGTGGTTCAAGGTCGCCAGCGGGTACGCCAGTGGTGGCGGCATCATCGAGTTTCAGAGCGTCCAGAGCCACTACGCCGGGGGGTCTAACGATCGCAAGGTGTGGATGGATAACTCGGGGCACGTCTGCTCCGGTGTGTACAACGGCGCGGCAAACGTCGGCTGCTCGACGAGCACCTACAACGACGCTGGCTGGCATTACGTGGTCGCGTCCTACAGCTCGAGCTCGGGGTTGACGCTGTACGTCGACGGCACCTCGGTGGCCACCAACCCGTCTGCGACCTCGGGCCAGAACTACGTCGGCTACTGGGCGATCGGCTACAGCTACGGCGCGGGCTGGGCGCCGTTGCCGTCGAGCTACTACCTCAATGGCTCGCTGGCCGAGGTTTCGGTGTTCCCCTCGTCGCTCTCCTCGGCGCAGGTCACGACGCTGTATGGCGGCGGGTCGGGAAGCGAGTCGAGCTTTGAGACGCGCGTGTTGGCCGACAGTCCGAGCGCCTACTGGCCGCTGCAGGCGGCGACGAGCACGACGAATCTGCCGGACATCAGCGCGCTGCCCGACATCTCGGGCAACCAGAATCTCGGCACGCCGCAGGGCGGCGTGACGCCGTCCGATCACGGGCCGTTCGGCGCCGACGGCGCCACGTACTTCGCCGGCACCAGCTCGGGCTGGGCCGAAACCACGACTAACATCGCGGCACTGGCCGCGGCCTACTCGATCGCCGTGTGGTTCAGGGCCCCGAGCGGATTGAGCACCGGCGGAGGGATCCTGACCGACGACAGCACACAGACCGGCGGCGGCGCCTCGGATGACCCGCTGATGTGGATGGACAACAGCGGCAAGATCGTGGCCGGGACGTTCGCCGGCGGCGCTGATCGGGAGCAGGCCTCGACCGCGGCCTACAACGACGGCAACTGGCATTTCGCGGTGATGCGGGTGAGCGCCGCCGGCCTGAAGGTCTACATCGACGGGGCGCTGATCGGCACGAACGCTAACGGCACCGCCGGGGGCGCGCACATCGGCTACTGGATGATCGGACAGGCCAACGGTGTCGGCACCTGGGCCGATCCGCCGACGAACACCTACTGGACCGGCGACCTGGCGCACATCACGTACTTCCCCTCGGCCCTGACCGCGGCCCAGATCACGACGCTCGACGGCGAGGCCAGCGTGACCGCGTTCGAGGACAAGGTGCTGACCGATTCGCCGACCTACTACTGGCCCCTGACCGACAGCGGCACGAGCGAAGCCCAGAGCTACCCGTTCTTCCAGGTCGAGCCGGACTCCTCCGGCCACGACGACCCGGCCACGGTGGTGAGCAACAACGTGACACTGGGGGTGCCCGGGAACTTCGCCGCCAGCTACGCCGCCTCCTTCGACGGGGTCAATGGCTGGCTGACGACGGCGAAGTCGTTCGCCGACCCGCAGGGCTTCTCGATCGCCGCCTGGTTCAAGGTGGCCAACGGCTACGCAAGCGGTGGCGGCATCCTCGCCATGCAGAACCTGCAGACCTCGACCTCGCCGACCGACCAGGATCGCCAGCTGTGGATGGACAACGCCGGCCACATCTCGGCCGGCGTCTATAACGGCGCCACGGACGTGGCGACCTCCCCGGGCACCTACAACGACGGGAATTGGCACTTCGCCGTGGCCACCGTCAGCGCCACCGCCGGACTGACCCTGTATGTAGACGGCGCCTCGGTCGCCACCAACGGCGCCGGGACCACCGCCCAGAACTACACGGGTTGGTGGGTGATCGACTACGTCAACACGAGCGGCTGGGCGCCGACATCCACGAGCGATCACCTCAAGGGCTCGATCGAGGATGTCGCCGTCATCCCCTCGGTGCTCACCGCGGCCAACGTCACCACCCTCAACGGCAAGGCGTCACAGGCGGCGTTCAGCACCTCGATGCTGTCGTTCTCCCCGAGCGCCTACTGGACGCTCGCCGACCCCTACAGCGCCCCGACCGACGCGGGCGCGGTCGAGATGTCGCTGCAGGCCGTCAACAACGCCACGACGACGTGCCTGTTCCCCGCGGGCGCCGGGAGCTGCCCCGCCCTTAGCGAGTCGGACTTCGTGCCGACCACGACCTCGTGGACACCGACCGCCCCGACGGCAGCCCACGCCACAACCGCGACGCTCAGCGCCGAGGAGGCCAGCGCGGCTCCGACCGCCTTCAGCGGCCTGCACTTCATCGCTCCGTTCACCTTCGCGGGCACCAACGGAAGCTCGTGGACCGCGTCGCTGGCCTACCTCACCGCAAACCTCGAGCTGTAAACGCCAGACGCCGCCCGCCGAGCGCTCGCCACCAATTGGGGGTCCCGGCGTCGCGCACACGCGGCGCCAGACGCCGCGCTCGTCGAGTAGCCAGCACACGAGCGCTGGGCCTCCCGGGCGCGGTAGCGGCCGCGTCGATTCTGGACGCCGAGCCGGCCGCGCGGGGTGCGTCCAGGCCTGCAGCGTGGCTGGGTGAAACTGGACATGTGACGTAGGCGGCTTGGGTTCGGTCGGCAACAGCCCGATAAGACCTGACCGTCAAAGGGGGATTTGTGTCATGGGACTTCATAGAGGATCACAGTCGGGCGAGCCGCGTCAGCGTCGCAGACGGCGTGCGGTGTTCACGATGCTGGCAGCGGTACTGGCGAGCCTGGGTGTCGGCTTGACCACGATGGGCGCGCTCGGCGCGTTCAACGCGACGATCACTCAGAACGGCACGTTCACGGCCGGGGCGATCGTGCTCAAGGAGACCCAGGGCGCGAACACGTGCTACTCGACCGGCGGTACGAACACGCCGTTCACCACGAACAGCTCGGCCTGCGCCACGATCGACACGTTCGGTGCGCCGGTTGGGCAGGTGCCGGGCGGCGCGGCGAACACGCAAACGATGACCTTCCAAAACGTCGGCACCGCCAACGCCTCGACGTTCACGGTGACACCCGGGGCCTGCGCGGCGGCCGGCACGGGCAGCTACTACGGCAACGACACCTCCGCGGGGTTCTGCGGCAAGGTCGACATAACGATCGGCAACGGCGCCGCGGTGTGCTACTACCCGGCACAGGGCAGCGCGTGCCCGGCGCTGTCGAACACGTACACGCTGACGACGTTGAACACCAACGGCGCAGTGACGATCGGCGCGGGTCTGGCCGCGGCCGCGTCGGACACGATCGTGGTCAGCACAAAGCTCGACACGACGGCGACCAACGCCGACCAGGGCCTCCAGGCCACCCAGCCGTTCACCTGGACGATCAACCAGTAACGAATCACAAAGGCGGCGAGCAGCAATGCCCGCACGTGAGCCGGGGCAGGCGACCGCGACAGCCCACGAGACGACTCGTCGGCTGTCGCACGTGCCCCGCTACGCGCTCTGGCTGCCGGCCGTCGCGTGCGTGATCATCGCCACCGGCCTGGGCGCGTGGACCATCAGCGGGGGACACGTGCTGGTCATGCGCACACCCTCGATGGGCACGACCGCCCCGGCCGGCAGCCTCGTACTGACGCGACCACTCGACCGCGCAGCGCTGCATCAGGGGATGATCGTGGCCTTCCGGGTGCCGAACACCGGCGAGGTCTACATGCACCGAATCGCCGCGCTGCTGCCGGACGGCAGCTTCCGCACAAGAGGCGACCTCGACTCCTCCGACGACGGCTGGATGCTCACGCGCGGCGCCATCGTCGGCGTCCCGGTACTGATCGCGCCGCTGGTGGGATGGCTGGTGCTCTGCCTCCCCTGGGCGCTCGCCGTGCTCGTGGCCGGAGCGATCCTCGTCCGCACGCTCCCACACGGGGCGCGTCCCAGCATCCGCTCGCTGACGATCGGCGGCGCAATCGCGCTGCCGATATACCTCACGCGACCGTTCGTACGGGCCACGATCACAAGCGCCGGCCCGGTCAGCCCGCTCGCAACCGCAAGCCAACGCCTACACGCACCAGCGCCCAACGGCGCCACGAACACAGCGGCCGCGCTCGCGCACGCACCCAGCGCGCTTCAGGCGCGACTGGTGAACGGCGGCGTGCTCCCGCTGCGCGTCACGCTCGGCGCCGCCCACACCACGATCCACCCGGGCCACGCCGGCATCATCACGGCGCACCTCGCCGGCCGTACGCTCTCGACCCTCGCGGCCCGAGCGACCCTACCATGGTGGGGCTATGCACTGCTCGCCGCGCTGATGCTCACCCCACTACCCGTCGGCCTGCTCAGCCTGCGCGAGCAAACCGAAGCGGCTCCGCAGAGCTCAGAGCAGCCACTGTCAACGCCCCCGAGAAGCGAACTGAGCCAACCTCAGCCGGCCTTCCAAGACCCAGCGCCGAACCCGGCGAACCGGGGCGCGCCGGCGCCAACGCCCGCAAGAAACGGACTCAGCCGGCCGCAGTCCGCCTTCCAGAACGCAGCCCTGAGCCCGGCGAACTGGGATGCGGCGGCACCAACGCCCGCAAGAAACGGACTCAGCCGGCCGCAGCCCGCCTTCCAGAACGCAGCCCCGAGCCCGGCATAGAAGCGATCACGAGCGATGCCTCTAAACCGACGCTGATGTCCCGGAAGGAAGCGCGACGGCGCGTCAAGCGTCAGCGGGCCGCTCACGTGCCGCACCCTATCGAGCGTCGACGGGCATGTGCCGCCGGTTCCTGACTCGCGCGGCTGGCGGCGCGGGTACTTGGGTCCCTCGGACGCTGACAGGCCGACCGTCACGGGCTCTAAGATGCTCCGCACGCGTGAGCGCTTACACGCTCGGGGCCGCTGCAGACCGTACGATCGGAATCGCGACGTTCCGCTCGTCCGGCCCGGTCGCGAGATTGTCTGCGATCGGTCGACGGCAGTGATCGCCAGCTCGGCGAGCCCTCCCGGGGGAGTCCTGCTTCGCCGAAGCTCTCGTCCTGCTCGACCTCGACGCCTGCCTGCGAGCCGATGTCCCGAAGGTCGGCGACCGGCCCGCGTACATGTGCGCGACTTCAGCGAGCGTGCCGTTTGCCGTCAGGCGCACATGACGTGCATCGACGCATCGTCGCTCGCCTGACCGCCGATTACGTCGCGCCGGCCAGGGCGCCTGTTGGTGTAGGTGCTCGGCGGAGTTGCGTTCATGGCGGCCTGGACGGCTGTTCGAGAAATGCGGCCATACTGAGGCGTAGGGTCCGGACAACGGCTGTGGCGACCGATGCGGGGATCATGCGCCTCAGCAGCTGGCTCTGTCGTGACGAGTTGGAGCGGGCGCGCCTGCTCGATATGAGCGCAGGGTTGCGAGCGGCGAAACGCCGCTCGCTTGCGTTGCTTGCCGTTGCCGCCGTCGTGTCGGTGCCGGTGTACGGCATCAGGATGCAGGGGCCGCTCGTGCTCGCGGCGATCGCGTTGCTCGTCCTCGAGCGGCGGGCGCCCACGCTTGCGCGACCGGAGTATGTGCTTGCCGGCGTGTGGGTGATCGCGCAGGTGGCCATTGTCGCGTCGATCGCGTTGGCCAGCGGTCCGAGGATGTACATGCTGTCGATCCTCGTCTTCCCGATGCTCATCGCGGCGCCCATCTACCCACGGCGCGTGGTCGCGGTAGGGGCTGTGATCACGGCCGCGGCGATGATCGCGTCCGGGTTTGCGTTCATGCCGCACACCGTCGCGATGCTTCCCCCGGTCGTCATGTTCCCGGTGCTGCTGTTGGTGACGATCACGATCCTCGGCTCGCGCACGCTTTCAGCCGAAGAGGACTCGCGTCAAGCCGTCGTCGTCGACCCGCTGACCGGCCTGCTCAATCGCGCGGCGCTGCATGCCCGAGCGGCCGAGCTCTGGCCTGTCAGAGCCGGCACCGACGGCGAAGCGGCGGTCATCGTGGGGGACATCGATCACTTCAAGACGATCAACGACGAGCACGGTCACGCGTGGGGCGACGCGGTGATCGTCGAGGTGGCACAGCGACTCGCGAGTGTGGTCGCCGATCCAAGCGCCTTGTATCGCTTCGGCGGCGAGGAGTTCGTCGTGCTGCTGCGCGGCGCGGCAGCACGCCGGGCGAGCGATCTCGCCGAGGAGTTGCGCATCGCGGTCTGCCGCGACGCGATCGCCGGGCTCCCGGTCACGATGTCGCTCGGAGTGGCGTCGTCGGACGTGCGCGAGCGGGAGTATGCGCGGCTCTTCGCGAGCGCCGATCGGGCGTTGTACCGCGCCAAGGCTGCCGGGCGCGACTGCGTTCGCGTCGAGGCCGCGCGCAAGGACGCGACGGTCGCGGCCGCCGAGAGCGCCGAGCGGACGGACCCCGTCTCCACCCCGGATCGCCGCGCTGCGCCGCGCGCCACGGTGTCGGCGGCCCAGCCGACCGGCGACCTGTCCGCGGAGCGAAGCCGCCACGACGACGTGCCGCGCAACTTCGTCATCCGCACCGCAGACGAGCGCCAACACATGCTCGACCTCAACCAACGGCTGACGACCATCGCGAGGACGATCAACCCGCTCACCTTCGCCGTGCTCATGTGCTCCCTCCCGTGGCTCGGCTGGCGCTCTCTGGTGCCGGTCGCGATCGCCGTCGGCGTCGCGCAGGTGATCGATCGGAAAGTCGTCCCACGTCTGAGGCAGCCCGAGTACGCATCGATCTTCATCGTGACGTCGATCAACGCCTCGATCGGTCTCGGCCTCGCCGTCGCACAACAGAGCATGCTGTTCGCGCTCCCGTTCCTGACGATCGTCATGTTCTCCAACGCGGCCGCCTTCCCGGCGCCGGCCGCGACCGTCATGGCCGCGGCGACCGGCGCCCTGATGACGGGGGTTGCGTTGCTGATCGGTGCCCATCAGGTGCTCGACAACCCAGCCATCCTCGTCTTCCCGCTGGCCCTGCTCGGCGCGGTGTCCATTGTCGGCAACGCCGTCGGCGCGATCACGATGCGCCAGCGCTGGGCCGCCGCCACCGACGAACTCACGGGCCTACTCAACCGCAACGCGCTGCAGACGCGCACCGCCGAGCTCGCGCAGGGCACCAGCGGACGCGTTCAGTCCGTCGCGCTGATGGTGGCCGACCTCGACCACTTCAAGGCGATCAACGATCAGCACGGCCACGCGTGCGGCGACCATGTGCTCGTCGGCGTCGCCGAGCGCATTCAGGCCGGCGTCCGGCTGTGCGACCCGGTGTATCGGATCGGCGGAGAGGAGTTCGTCGCTCTGCTCGTCGGCGCAAGCCCCGAGCCGTCCGCCGTCGCCGAGCGCATCCGCGACGCAGTGAGCAGCGAGCCGATCGCCGGCATCCCCGTGACCGTGTCCATTGGCGTCGCCATCAGCCCCGCGGGCGAGCCGTTTGACTACGAGGCCCTGTTCGCTGCGGCCGATGCCGCGCTGCGGCGCGCGAAGACGAGCGGCCGAGACCGGGTCCGCCAGGCCGCCGCGCCCGTGACCGCGCCTCCCGTCGCCGCGTAGGCAGAGCCAGGCGGCGCCACGCCCATCCGATCCGCGGCGTCCGCCGAAATGCGGTAATGGCAGCCGTCGGCCGGACGCGTGTCGTAGTGGGTGCCCGCTAGGGGCATCCTCGGTTCAAGTCCGCGCTCGTAGCGGACGATGACCGCGACTGCAATGAGAATTTCACTGCGCTCCAAGCTGCTGGCCGCGTTCGGCGTCGGCTTGGCGCTGATCCTGACCGTCGGATTGTTTTCGCTCGCTCGCCTGAGCAGCGACAACCACCAGCTGAGCCGGCTCGCCGAGAGGGTCGTGCCGAGCACGCGCACCGTCGGTGACATCAACGCGCTGATGAACAAGTACCGCAAGGACCAGTTGCACTACATCATCGCCCTGCCCGCCGATCGTCCCAGCGTGAATGGCATCGACGGCGATCTGGACGGCGACCTGACGCTCATGCACCAGTTGCTGCGGTCCTACCGGGCTCAGGGCCTCGTCTTGGATTCGCAGGATCGGGCGCTGTATGACGCGTTCAGCACCGATTTCTTTCGCTATGTGGCTATCACCGCCCCGTTTCATGCGCTGGCCGATCAGGGCCGCGCGTTGCAGGCCGGGACCGTGGTCGGCGACGGTGCGGGTGACGCCGAGTACAACGTGTTGAAGTCGCTGATCACGGCGTGGTCTGGCCACAAGGTGAGCACCGCAAATGCGGCGGCGTCGGCGTCGCGATCCAGCTACCAGGTCGGTCAGCTGCTGATCCTGCTGCTGCTGGGCTTTGCGGTCGCGGTGGCGCTGATCGTGGCCATCACCTTTGCGCACAAGGTGACGCGCGCCGTGCGGGCCATCGGTCACGCGGCTAAGGCGATCTCCGAGGGTGAGATCGTCGAGCGCGTACCCGTGCGCAGCCGCGACGAGCTCGGGGAGATGGCCGACGACTTCGACTCGATGGTCGAGTACCTGCGCAGCACCGTTGGGATCGCCGAGACGATCGCGCACGGCGACCTCGACGTCGAGGTGACGCCGCGCGGCCCACGCGACGCGCTCGGGAACGCCCTGCGGCTGATGACCGTCAGCCTGCGGCGCCTGGTCGCCGAGAACGCGCGTTTGCTGGCGGCGAGTCGCGAGGAGGCGCACAGCGACGCGCTCACCGGACTGGGCAACCGCCGTGCGCTGATGCGCGACCTCGGCACGCAGATCGACCGGCTGGGCGACGGCGAGCAGCTCATGCTCGCGCTCTTTGATCTCGATGGCTTCAAGCAGTACAACGACACGTTCGGCCATCCGGCCGGCGACGCGCTGCTGGTGCGCCTCGGCGAGCGGCTGCGCGTTCGCGTCGATGGCTGCGGCACCGCGTACCGCATGGGCGGCGACGAGTTCTGCGTGCTCGCGCGCACCGACCCGACGAAGGGCGCCGAGCTCGCCGAGGCGGCCTGCGAGGCGCTGTCGGAGCGAGGCGAGGCGTTCACCATCGGTTGCTCCTTCGGCGCGACTCACCTTCCCAGCGAAGCGTCGACCGCCGAGAACGCCATGCGCGTTGCCGACCAGCGCATGTACGAGCACAAGACGGGACGAGCGTCGGCTAGCCGCCAGAGCACCGACGTGCTGCTGAAGGTGCTCAGCGAGCGTAACCCCGGCCTGGACGAGCACATCATGGGCGTCACCGACCTCGCGGTGAGCGTGGCCGAGCGATTGGGGTTGCCCGAGCACGAGATCAAGCGCGTCGGCTCCGCGGCCGAACTGCACGACATCGGCAAGCTCGCGATCCCCGACAGCATCCTCAACAAGCCCGGACCGCTCGACGACGACGAGTGGGCGTTCATGAGAACGCACACCGTGATCGGCGAGCGAATCGTGCTCGCCGCGCCGTGCCTCGCACCCGCCGCCGAGCTCGTGCGCTGGAGTCACGAGCGCCACGACGGCAGCGGCTACCCCGACCAGATCGAAGGCGACAGCATCCCCATCGGCGCGAGCATCATCTGCGCGTGCGACGCCTTCGACGCGATGGTCTCCGAGCGTCCCTACAGCCAAGCGCGCACTCTCGACGCCGCGATCGAGGAGCTACGGCGCTGCAGCGGAGCTCAGTTCCGTCCCGACGTGGTCGCGGCGCTGTGCGACGAGCTGCACGAGCGCCGGACAGCGCCCGCCGCGCGCACGGCCGCGTGAGGCCGGCACGGCGCAGTCCTCGACCGTGCCACAAGCGACCCATCGCGCCCAGGCGTGGATGAACGCAGGACGGCGGTCGAACGAGAGGGGCCTCCGCGGCCCCGACGCGGGTGATCGACCGACCGACGGCGGCAGACGTCCTCAGCACCCGGCGACCTCCCACCGCGCGCGAGGAAGATCCGGAACCCGCGGTGGAACACCATAACCGCCCGAGCTCGCGCTGGCGCCCGCTCCAGCCCAATCTCGGGAGCCCGCGGCCGCTGGTCCCGGCGAAGGCGCTGCCGACTACCTCGGGATCAAGACCCGCACCCTGGGAGAACTCGTCCGCACCGGTCAGGTGCCCGCGGCCAAGGTCGGCCGCCAATGGCGCTTTTTGCGCAGCCAGCTAACTGATGGGAAAACGCGTTCGCGCTCTATGCGGCTGCCTCCTGGATCGTGACGGTGTGGCCGAGGCGCTCGAGCTGGGCGACGAGGCGTTTGGTGGTGCGGGCGGGATCGCGGCGGCGGTAGTAATCGGGGCCGAGGTCGGCGTAGAGCTCGCCGTTGGTGAGCATGTGCCACGCGGCGACGAGGATCGAGTGTTTGACGGCGCCGATCGCTTTGCCGTGTCCGATACGGGAGCGCTGGCGTTCGTAAAGCGCTCGCAGGTAGCTGTTCTTGGTGCGCATCGCAGCCATCGCGGCATCCTTGAGGGCGGCGTTGAGCCACCTGGATCCCTTGCGGGTGCGGCCGGAGCGCTGCTTGCCGGCGGAGCGGTCGTTGCCGGGGCACTGCCCGGCCCAGGACGCCAAATGGCGCGCCGAAGGGAACACGCTCATGTCAGGGCCGATCTCGGCGATGATCACCTCGGCGGTGCGCCGTTGAACGCCCGGGATGCTGCACAAGAGCTCAACGGCCGCCTCGAAAGGGGCGATGCGTTCCCCGATCGCGTCCGAAAGCCGGTCGATCTGCTCGTCCAGGAAGTCCAGGTGGGCGAGGATCGCGCCGATCAGCAGCGCGTGCAGGTCGTTGAAGCGACCCTCCAGCGCTTCGCGCAGCTCGGGAAGCTTCTGGCGCAGCCGGCCCTTGGCGAGGTCGGCCAGGATGTCGGGGTCAGTCGTACCGACCACGAGCGCGTCGAGCATCGCGCGTCCCGACTTGCCCAGCAGATCCGAGGCGACGCAATCGAGCTTGACGTTGCTGTCCTCCAACGCCTTATGCAGCCGCTGAGCCTCGCGTTGACGCTCGGCGATCTGGGTCTTGCGATACCTCGTGAGCTGGCGCAGGTCACGGATCGGCTTGGGCGGCACGAAGTTGGCCTTCAAGAGCCCAGCTTCGGCGAGCTGGCACAGCCACGCCGCGTCACCCATGTCGGTCTTGCGACCGGGGACCTGCTTGACGTGACGGGCGTTGACGAGCATCAGCTCGAAGTCGTCCTCAAGGATGTGCCAGACCGGCTTCCAATACACCCCGGTGGCCTCCATGACGACCTGCGTGACGCCGTGCGCGGCCAGCCAGTCACGCAGCCCCAAAAGCCCGCGGACCGTCGTGGCAAACTCCGCCAGGTGCGGCTCGCGGCCACCGTCGCCCGCAGGCGTGCGCACGCACGCGGTCACGCTGGCCTTGTGGACATCAAGCGCGCTGACGCGCTCAACGATCACGTCCATCACAACCTCCTCACGTCGATGACACGATCGCCATCTGCGAGGGCCTGTGAATTCAAAGAGTCTGATGAGCGTGCTCGAGCAGCGACAGTCCGGAGTCCCGAAACAGACCCCCACGCCAAACTAAACGACGGGCTCGCAAGCGCCATAGTAGGTCGGCGTCAGCAGACGACCACGAAATCATCGCTCGTTTTCACCCGCCCAGAGCCGGCGCCCCACGCCGCGAGGAACTAACCGAGTGGCTGGCCCGCGGCGGGGGCGAGACACCCAACAGCCGAGCAGCGTAGAGCGCACTGTGTAGGCCCGGGTTACAGGCTGGCTGCGGCCGATGCCCACCGGATGGTTTACAGCGCCCGCGTCATGTCTTCCGCTCTCGTCGGAGCCACTGACGAGCCCTCGCCGAGAGCCACGACTATCACGACGGCGAGTCGCCGCGATCAAGGCGCGGACGCGCTACCGGCGGTCATCGGTCTGCATCAGAGTCAAGCGGCGTGCGGCGGCGCCGCGTCTGGTCAAGATGCGCGAGCACGTCCGCGGCGAGCACCGCGGTCGAGGCGCTGACGACGGCCGGATCGCCCACGATCTGCTCGGCGCGGCCGGCCATCGTCGATCCCAGGGAGTCCGCAGCGGCGAAGAGATCGCGTAGGTGCGCGATCGCCTCCTCGGTGGCCTCTCCGGCGAGCGGGTCATCGCACAGCTCGGATAGCCGGCGTCCGAGCATCGCCGGGTCGATGGCGACGAGCAGTCGGTAATGTCGTGGGCGTCCTTGTCGACCAGGCGGCCAGGGTCGTTCTTGCGCTCGCCGAGCTTGTGGAGCTTGGCGACCAGCAGCGCCGCCGGGCCGGCAACGGCGATCTCCGCGTGGCGGCGGTCTCTCGGGTCGAGTGCGGTGATCGTCATCGGGGCGTGATCGACGACCGCAGCCTCCAGACCGCGGGTTCGCCGCGTGGCGTGGCGACTGTGGGGAGGGATCCGCGCGCCGCGACGAGCTGGGCCTCCGGCCAGCGCTTCGGGGACCATCAGGTCGACCGGGATGCCCTCGCGCGACAGCCACGCCCCGGGTTGGGGGTGTTCGAGGTCGCGATGAAACCCGGCGCGCGTCATCGCGTCGTCCAGCAGCGGATCGTCGCTCAGCGCGCGTGGGTCGACGGCGAGGTCGCTGTCCTTGGTCGCCTCAGCCAATGCGACCGGCGCAGCGCCGGTGTGCAGGTAGATGGCCTGGGCTCCGATCAGCACGAGGGCGTCGCGTTGCCCGACCAGCGCGTCGAGAGCATCGAGCAGTGCCGCGCGCGCCGCGACGAGCAAGTCAACGTCGCCAGGCGCGCTCATTGCGCTCCATCCAGTCCAGCAGGGCGACGGCTTCGCTGGGATTGCGGCCGGGTCCGGTGAGCAGGTCGACGGCAACTTGGCTGGTGGCGGCGATCCGCACGCCGTCAACCAGTTGGGCGCGGTCGTACACCACGTCGTATTTGCCGCTCGCCAGGGCGACGTTCGTACCGCTGTCGACCCGGCGCAGGCCAAGAATGTCTGCGGCGGCCGCGAGGTCGCGCACGTAGAGCGTGGCCAACCGTGCCGGTGCGTAGGCCGCGACGCGCTCGGCGGCCAGCGACCCGGTCACCACGTAGTCCAGGTCGGGCAGCTGCGCCAGTCGTTCGGCGAGCACCCCGAGTCCGCGGGGCTCCAGGAACGTCTCCACCGTGTTCGATCTCGCATACCCGTAGTCCTGACTCCAGCGTTCCAGCAGCGGCCGCCATCGGACATCGCTGATTGGCCCATAGCGCTGGCGCTGCAGCAGCCCTTCCTCGTCGAGGAACTCGACGACGCGATACGTCGCTCCCGTGGACGCCCGGGCGCGTTCGGCCAGCTCGGGCACGGTGTAGGGCGGGGCGAAGTCGATGAGCGCGCGGACCACCCGCGCCGCCGGGACGCCTTGCAGAGTTCCGCGTGGTCGGCCCGGGCCTCGCCATGGATCACGGTCGGCGCCTCGGTCGCGCAGGAACAGCGCGGGCCGGTCGCAGGCCAACAGGAGGTTGCCGGTCGCGTCGACGTAGCCAGCGCCGGCGGCGGCGATCCGCTCGCGCGTGGTGGGCGCCAGGTAGCGCGCCACCAGCAGCGCGACGACGTCCTGCGCGCTGCCCCGCGCCGCTGCGGCGCGCTGCAGCCTTTCGAGCACGATCGGTACGTCGCGCGTGTTGAGCAGGCGCTTGGCCTCAACCAAGACGATCGCTTCCGCCCCGTCGGGCGCTCGCAGGCGCAGCTCCGCGTCGAACGGCAACGACGGATCGGTCGGGCCAGCACCGCGGTCCACGCTCCACGAGCCCGGAAGTCGACCGCGCACAGCGTCAATCCCGATGCGAAGCACGTCGGACTCGCGCTCGGGTGGCGATGTTTCGCGAAATACCTCGGTTCTGCTGTCAGCGGAAGAAGACATTTTCCGCGTGGGAATTATAGCGTCTGGCGCTAAATACGTCTATTCCGCTGCACGCGGAATCTACCAAAATGACGAAACTCGCCTCTCTTCAGCGGTCTGGCTGCTGGCGCTGGTCGCAAGAAGCGTCCCCGCGCCGCCGGCCTTGACCCGCGTGAGTTAGCCGGGCACTCGCTGCGCGCCGGGTGCGCCAACCAGGCGCCTGCGACGGCCATCACCCCACCGAGATCGCCGCCACCACCTGCCAGCGGGACCAGCGCGTCCTCGTCGGCTATACATCCGGGCCGGCGGTGGCAAGGACGACGTCGCGCAACCGCGGTCCGTGGAACAGCTACCTTGGCGGCCTGAGACCAAGAGCGGCATAGACGACTTCGATGCACTGCGCGTAGAAGTGAAGCGGCCCACGCGACCGCTTCTCCGCATGTGGTTTGACCAGCTCAATAGGCAGCGCTACGCCTCGGTAGGCCAGGGGGCGGAGCGCTAGAGGCTCCCACGTCGGATCGACAACGCGAGCGTCCTCGATGCACCATGCGTGCGGCACTGGCCAGGACGGCTCGCAGGATTCAACGGTTGCGACCTCGTAGGTCCCAAATCCTTCGAAGTAGGTGTAGCGGTCAGGCTGACGGCTCGCCAGGGCGAAGGCGTCGTAGAAGCAGCATCCCTGCTCGCCGGGCTCAACGTCTGGGGGCAGCGGAGCCGGCGCGAAGGCGGTGCCGTGATCGATCACGAGCCGATGCGGCGGATGATGCGCCTCTTCTTTGAGCTCGCCGATCAGATGCAGCTGCGCGGACGTAGCCACGTTCAGCTGATTTCGTGACCGCGCAGGCGGAGACAGACGAGCCCGAGCAAGAACGCGACCTGAGAGGGAAACGAGCGGCTGCCGGTTTGGACGACGACGGCCACGGCCCGTGCCGACGGCCGGCCCGCCGCGGGGCGGTCAAGGACCGACACGTGAAGCGAGCAGCCTCCCTGTTCGGGAGAAAATCCCGGGAGAAAGTTGGTGTGCTTCATTTTGCGCGGCCATAGAAATGACGGGATTTCCAGCCGATTCCTGACGCGCCCGGAGAGATTCGAACTCCCGACCTTCGGTTCCGTAGACCGACGCTCTATCCAGCTGAGCTACGGGCGCACCGGGCGTAGTGTAGTGAGCGTCGGCCTGAGGCTCAGTCGTGTCTGCCGACTGGCGCGGCGGGATCGGCGGCGCTGCGGCGCGCTGAGCCGTGGAACGACAGGACCGCTCACCCAGCGCCGTCCCCCGCCGCCTGGATGCGATACATCGCCGCCCCTGTGGGTGTGTTCGCCAGGAGCACCAAGCGTCGACGCGTCTGCAGGAACCGTATGAGCTGCAACCGCACGAGCAGGTAGTGGTACTGCGCGAGGCGAACGGCATCGGTCGGTGGCGGGGGCGCGGGCGGACGGTCGGCGATCGCCTCGCGGTCCGTCAGGAGCAGGGTCCCGGACGGGAGCCTCGACAGCGCGGCAACGAATCGCGAGGCGGCGTCCGGGACGATCCCGTCCTGACTCGGCGTGGCCATCGGCAGCACGTTGGTGCGGTCGCTGCGCACGAGCACCTCCGTCGTCAACTCGGGTGCGAGCAGCACGACGACCGGCCGGGAGTCGTAACGGCGCATGAGGGACTCGGCGTCGCCTTCGGCCGGCGGGCCGGAGGCGATCGGCGACGACCAGACGCTCGCCAGGCGCGCACGCAGCGAGGCGTTGGTCGCCAACCCGTAGAGGCCGGGCGGGAACGTGGCGGTTCCGGTTAGCGTGGCGAGCGCCGAGGTCCCGAGCGCCGTCGTGGCCGCCGTGTAGCTGGCGACCGTGAGCATCCCCGCCGACCCGCACAGGAGCGCAATCAGCGCGGCCCGCCCCCGTGACATGCGAGCGCGGTCGGCGAGCAACAGATCAAGCCACAACGCTCCGACCGCGATGATTGTCAGGCC
Source organism: uncultured Solirubrobacterales bacterium (assembly GCA_963819075.1). Taxonomy (GTDB): domain Bacteria; phylum Actinomycetota; class Thermoleophilia; order Solirubrobacterales; family Solirubrobacteraceae; genus CAVQBJ01. The sequence continues at coordinate 912,768 of CAWFUP010000002.1, read as the reverse complement.
GAGCTTTGGCTCGACGCCCTCGAAGGAGCGATCGACAAACCAAGTGAACTCCGCGACGCCGAGCGCTGTGAGCGCGGCGATGAGCGGAAGCGTACGTCGCTCACGAGCGGTGCGTGCGCCGGTCAGCGAGAGGACGGCCGCCGCGGCAGCGGACGCCATCAGGGCGAGGGCGAGCAACAGCGAGGGCGAGAACGGGACGATTGGGACCCAGGCGAGGTGGCTCTTGGCGTACACGTCGAGATAGGACGAGTACACCGTGAGACTGGGCGCCTGGCCCGACCGCAGCAGCGTCCCGAGCACGAGCGCGGCGAACGCGGCGAGCGCCGCGACCGCGAACCGCCATAGTCGGCGCAGCTGCCGACGATCGCGGGCCAGCGCCGCCTGCGAGAGCACGAACGCCCCCGCGGCGGCGCTCGCGTATACGAGCACCTCGATGCTCCACACCGAGCAGATCGCGAACGCGATGAGTGACGCGAGCGCGAGCCCGCGCGACGCCGGCCGGCGGGCCGCTAGCGCGAGCAGCACGACGAGCAGGAAGGGGGGACCGAAGCGCAGCACACCGCCGCTCGGATAGGAGACGAAGGAGATCGTGTCGAACACGCTCCACATCACGGCGACGACGACGGCGACCAACGCGAGCAGCTGTGAGCGCACCGTCACCCGCAGCAGGACGTAGAGCGCGGCGAGCTGCAGCGCCGTGGCAACGGAGACGACGAGCTCGAACGGCCCGTATCCGAGGTGCATGCCGGGCAGCGCGAACAGCGCCGCGAGCGCGTAGACAACCCCCACGCCGTACTGGGAGAACGTGTTGACGAGCACGGTCTTGCCGTGTAACACGTCGTTGGTAGGGCCGACGTAGAAGTTGAGGTGGTGCAGAACGTCTCCAAAGGGCACCGTGTAGCTGAGGTCGTTGACCACGAGCAGGAGCACGACGGGAACGAGCACATCGACCGTCGCCCGGACCGCGAGCGAGGGACGGGCGCGCGAGCGCGACCGCACGAGCACGAGCGCGAGTGCCGCACCGAGCAGCGCCGTCCGGGCGACGACGATGGGATCTCGATCGGCGGCCGGGAGGAACGGCAGCCCGATGAGGGCAAACGCTGCTATCGCCGCCGCGTCGGGAATGGCCGGGAATCGGCCGCGGCGCAGGCACATGGTCGCGTGGGCAGCGATCGCGAGCACGCCGGCGGTGATGAGCGCGCCGTCGTTCGGATACCACGCGACCGACGCCTGGGAGATGAGCAGCGCGAGGACAGACAGGACGCCGAGCTCGATCGCCAGCATCCGGGCCAGCGCGCGCGCATGGACGCGTGGGAGCCTGAGCGCCACCACCACGCCGATGGCGATCGCGGCACAGCCGCAGACGAACCCCGCCGACTGGAGGTTCTTGCTGTGCTCGGCGATGAGGAGGAGCAGGCCGATGAGCGCGGTGGCGCTCGCGACGGCGAGCACCACCGCGAGCGCAGCGGTCGACGTCGCGTCACCCGCGGTCCCAGTCTCGGTCGGCAGAGCAGCGGCCGATTGCGGTCGCAATCGCCTCGCTGGAACCCGCGGGTCCGCACCCGGCGCCGCGCGCAGCGCCGTCAGGAAGGGCTGTCGTCGCATCGGTCAGAACATCGACCGTGCCTGGCGCTCCTGGATGGACGGATGATCGACTGGACGGATGGCGACGCCGGCGGCGCTCCGATGCTCGCCGGCCTATCGCTATACGGTTCGCTGCGTGTTCGACCTCGACAGGTACCTGGCGCGGATCGGGCTTGACGCGCGTCCGGGGCTCACCGAGCTGCACCGCGCCCAGGTCGCTGCAATCCCATTCGAGAACCTCGATCCGCACCGCGGCGCGCCCGTCTCACTCGAGGTCGGCGACCTGCAACGAAAGCTGGTCACCGAGCGACGCGGCGGCTACTGCTTCGAGCTTAACCTGCTTCTCAAGGCCGCGCTGGAGGCACTCGGCGCGGACGTCGACCTCATGCTCGCCCGGGTGCGCTTCGGAGCCCCGGTCGGCACGATCCGGCCGCGCGGTCACCTCGTGCTGCGAGTTCACGCCGAGGGCGGCAGCTGGCTGGCGGACGCCGGCTTCGGACTCGGCACGCTGCTGGAGCCCGTGCCGTTCGGTCCCGGGGACGTCCACGAGCAATCCGGATGGCAATTTCGGATCGTGCAGGAGGGGCCGGAGCTCGTCCTGCAGACGGCGAGCGGGTCCGACTGGGTCGATGTCTACGCATTCGTCCCGCAACCCGTCCCGATCGTCGACGTGGAGACGAGCAATTGGTTCACCTCGTCGCACCCAAGGTCCCCGTTCGTGACCGGCCTCGTCGTGGCCGCTCAGCGGCCGGATGGTACGCGGACCTTCCTGAGCGACTGGAGCGAGCTTGCGCTCACGGAGCAGACTCCGGCTGAGCGCACCGTCACGCCGATCTCGCGGGCGGCGATCCCACAGCTGCTCGAGACTCGCTTTGGCCTCCCGGGCTTCACGCTCGACGAGAGCGGCCGGGTCGTTCCCGGCGCCGACCGGTAGCGCTCGCCGTCGCCAAGAACGGCCGGCGCTTCCTCGGCGAGCCCAACGGTCGGCAGCGCGGACGGGCGCCTACCGCCTCCTACCCACGCCGGTACCGCAAATAGACGACACGCGAGCCGAACGTCCGCGTCTCGACGAGCTCGAGCACGACCTTCTCCTCCACGGCCGGGAAGTACGGCGTGCCGCCGCCGAGCACGACCGGACTGACGAACAGCCGGAACTCGTCGACGAGACCGAGGTCGATCAGCGACGACGCCAGGCCAGCGCCACCGACGGCGAGGTCCTTGCCCGGCTGTTGCTTGAGCGCGGCGACCTCGTCGGCGACGCCGTTCCGGGCCAATCGGGCATTACCGGCGACCTCCTCGAGCGTGCTCGAGAACACCACCTTCGGAATGCCTTTCCAGATATGGGCGAACTCGACCATATAGTCCACCAGCGCGGGATCGTCGGCGGCGGTATCCCAGTAGGTCATCACCTCGTACAGTCGCCGCCCGCACAGCTGGACGCCGATCTCGCGCATCTGCTCGTTGTGGAAGCGATGCAGCTCCTCGTCTGGCGCCGACCAGTCGATCTCGCCGCCCGGCCCGGCGATGAACCCGTCGAGCGAGACTCCCATCGAGTAGATCAGTTTGCGCACTGCGAGCCCTCCTCGGTTGGCACGGAGGGGGAGGGATTCGAACCCTCGAGACGGGGGTTACCCGCCTAACGGTTTTCAAGACCGTCGCATTCAACCGCTCTGCCACCCCTCCGGGGCCGCGAATCCTAGCCGCCGCCTGGGCCGCGTCGAGGCGTTCGGCGCCGTCGACGCTCTACACTCACCCGATCTTCGGGAGAGGTGGCCGAGTGGCTGAAGGCACTCGCCTGCTAAGCGAGTATGGGGATAACACTCCATCGCGGGTTCGAATCCCGCCCTCTCCGTGCCACCCGGCCGCTTGTCCTTGCCGACGCCAGGCGCAGATTCGGCCGGGTTGTCGTCCCGTAATCTCTGTGACGGTTCTTCACGCAGCGATTGCGGAGTCAGTTGCTCCACGCGCCGGCCTCGGCGATGTGCGTCGGCAACAGAACAACCCGTCCGACGTGAGCGATGCAATGCGCATGTGATCGATCGCGAGCTGCTTGACGAGGTACGCCGAATGCGCGCAGCAGGCGCGTCGCCAAAGGGGATCGCCCGCGCCCTCGGGGTGCGGCCCGCTGTCGTTACCCCGCTCGTGCGGCTGGTGGCGGCTGAGACGTCGGCACCGTCAGTGGCAGAGGCCGAGCTGACGGGCTGCTGGGTAAGCCCGGGATGGAGCCGGGAGCTCATCGTGGAGCGACGGGAGAGCTGGGACGATGTTGATCTCGGTCCAAACGGGCCAGCGGGTGTTGCGCTCGCGCTGGTGTCGCGCCGCGTTCGCCACGATCACGTCAGCGTGTGTGGCTACCTGGTCGACATGTTCTGCCTTGGCGTCAAGGACGTGATCGGTCCGGAACGGATGCATCGGCGCGAGCTGAGCGGCTTTGTGCGCATGTACTTCATGGCGTTCCCAGCGCCTGCGCTGAATGCACCGATTGAGCTCGCGCAGCACCTGGTGCTCGGTAGCGTGGCGTACGCGGCGAGCCTTGGCTTCTCGCCGCACAGCGATTTCGAACGGACGCGCGAGCATCTGGGCGACCTGAGCGAGCCGTGCGCGATCACGTTCGGGCGTGAGGGGCGCCCGCTGTACGTAGCCGGCCCCCACGATGACCCGCTCGCGATCCTCGAGACATTGCGCGGGAGCGTCGGGGACTCGGGGTTCGCGGTCGCGGCCTGACAGGACGGGCCGTGCGTGCGCGCGCGTTGAGTCGCCCCGCGGTACGCCCTACAGGTGTACCGCGACGGTGGTACACTCCCTGGCATGTCCACATCGAAGCCGCGGATTCAGGTCACGGTCGACGACGAACTCGCGAATGCCCTCGACGCCGTCGACCCAGCGCCGGCCAGCCGGTCCGGGCTCGTCCGCGACCTCGCACTGCGCGGTGCCTACGCGGTCTGCGAACAGCGCAAACACGGCGAGGATGGACTGCGGGTTCTCCTGGAGATCGCCGACGGCAAACGAGACTACGACTTCGCCGCATCCGCTTCGCTCGCCGCTGCTCGTGGCGACCGGCTCCCGTGAGGCCGTACGGTCCGGGCGTAACGCTGGTCGTCGACACGTCGGCCTGGGCGCGCCAGCGGGACCCAGCTGTCGTGGATCGCTGGAAAGCCACGCTGAGCGCGGGCCTCATTGCGGTGTGTCCAGTCGCAACGCTTGAGATTCTCGCCAGCGCCCGTGATGAGGAGAGCCACGGCGTCCTCGACAGGGCGCTCGGGGCGCTGCCACAAGCCCCTGTGACAGCGTCGGTCTGTGCCGCCGCGCTCAGCGCATCGCGAGAGCTCCGTGGGAGTCGTCGGCTCCCGGCCGCCGACTACCTCATCGCGGCGGCCGCCGCCGAGAGGGGCTTTGGAGTGCTCCATCTCGACGGCCACTACGACACGCTCGCCTCGGTGATGTCGTTTCCCAGCATCCGCCTCGACCGCGACTGAACCCAACCGGCACCGCGACCGCAGCGCGTCGGCCGCCCGCGCTCGTGTTGCGCGGCCTTCGGGTTCGACGAGCAACGCGGCAAGCCGACCGAGCAAGGGCTCCAGGGGTTCGCACGTCATCCCGCCCTCTCCGTGCTGTGCCCCGGCTCCGGCCGTGGTGCCCGCGGATCCCGCCCCCGAAGCCGATGTTCGATCGACTCCGGGGGCGAGTAGCGCAGGGTCGCTCAGCCGTTGCTCGTGCTGACCACGACCGGAACCTCATCCCCGTTGGACAGGTCCGCGACGCCCGCGAACCAGACGTGGCCGGGTGCGGTCGCGCTCGCGCCGTTCAGTGCGAGGACCCCGCCCGGCGTCGGCGTCGTGGACCAGCTCGACCCGTTGTAGTGCCCGAGCGAGACGACGCCGCCGACCCAGACGTCGGTCGGCGAGAGCGCCGTCAGGACCGTCGCGCCCGGCTCCTGCGTCACCACCGTCCAGTTCGTGCCGTTCCAGTTCAGCACGGAGCCGTCGGCGGCGAGCGCCCAGGCGTCGGTTGGCGAGAGTGCCTTGACGTCGCGCAGCCCGGACTGGTCGGGGACGCTCGACAGCGTCCAGCTCGATCCGTCGTAATGCATGATCACCGACGTGAAGTGCCGGTTGTGGTAGCCCGACGTCATCGTCTGCCCGACCACCCAGATGTCGGACGCCGAGGAGCCCGAGATCGCGTTGATCGAGAGACCGACCGTGGTCGAGATCGGCGTGGGGACCTGAGTCCAGGTGGCGCCGTTCCAGTGCGTGGCCAGCGCGACCGATGCCGAGCCTGAGCTGCCGTTGCCGACCGCCCACGCATCGGTGGGTGAGAACGCCTGGATGTGGTCGAGCGCGCTGGACGGCAGGCTGCCGGGCAGCGTCATCGGCTGCCAGCCGCTGCCGTTCCAGTGGAACGCGAGCGGGACGGCGATCCAGCCCGCGGCGGAGTTCGAGTTGAGCACGCCGTTGCCGACGGCGATCACATCGCCGGCGGAGTCGGCGCTCACCCCGGTGAGCTGGCAGTCGTTCTCGAACACGCTGCACGGCCCGTTCGGCAGCGCCACCGACGACCACCGGCTGCCGTTCCAGTTCTCGGTCAACGGCGAGCCGTCGTCCCGGCCGACCGCCCACACGGTGCTTGGCGAGACGGCGCTTACGGCCTCGAGCGGCGCGTAGGGAACATTGCTCATGGCCGAGAACGGCGGGTAGGCGACGCTCCACGTCGTGGCGCTCGCGACCGCCGTGCTGAACGCGATGAGCGTCACGGTCAGGCTGAGCACCCCGACCAGGCGGGCGCCGCGCGCGGCATTGGCAACTCGGGGCGCCCGACCCCGACGACGATGAGCCTGGACGCCTCGCTGACGGTGAATGATCACGGCCACCCCAATCTCCTCGTGGACGAAACTTGTCACGCCCTCGACTCCGCGCGCGGCGATTCCTTCCCCACGGGGGGGTGCACGACCTTTCTTCAGTTATTTCATGGAAACGACGTGCACCCCCCTCGCGCCGCCCCCGGCGCCGCGCCTGCACCCCCCTCGCGCCGCCCCCGGCGCCGCGCCTGCACCCCCCTCGCGCCGCCCCCGGCGCCGCGCCTGCACCCCCCTCGCGCCGCCCCCGGCGCCGCGCCTGCACCCCCCTCGCGCCGCCCCCGGCGCCGCGCCTGCACCCCCCTCGCGCCGCCCGCGGCGCCGCACGTGCACCCCCCTCGCGCCGCCCGCGGCGCCGCACGTGCCCCCCGTCGCGAGCCGCACGCGCCGCCTCCGCCTGGCGCTCAGTGCGACGCGAGCGCGAGGTACGAACGGCCCGCGGGCACGAGGACGTCCCGGTGCCGGCGGAAGTCGTCGACCACGACGACGCCGCGTGTGACCCGCGTGAGCGTTCCGGCGCACTTGTCGGCGACGGTCCATTCGGTGCCGCGTACGGTCGCCGAGCTGTAGTTGCCGCGCGTCGTGAAGCGCCCGTGCGCGTTGCCGCGCAGCAGGCCGAGCACGCCGCGGGTCAGCCTCGCACCGGAGGCCTTCTTGCCGGAGCCGGCGCACACCTGGCGGCGGCTGCGCTGGTCGACGATGTCCATCTGCGTGAGGCCCTTCTGCCGGCGCGACTGCAGCAGCTCAAAGACGCCCGCGTAGAAGTCGCCGAGCTGGGTGTGTCCGGGCGCGGCGGTGGCCGTCGTGATCCGCGCCACACCGGCGGTGGTGTCGAAGATCGTCCCGACGGGAACCTGGCGGGCCTGGGTGAGCGGGATGAACCCCATCCCCTTCGACAGGCTCGTCGTCGCGCCCGACTGCCGGGCCGCGCGCGCACGGCCGGCATGGGCGCCGGGCAGCTTGACGTACACCGTTCCACTCACGACGCTCACGTCGACCGTCTTGCCGAGCACCGGCGGCGGGAGCATGCCGGCGCTGCCCCCCGGACACAGCGGCGTCGCGTCGCGGCCGGTGGCCTCGACGACCTGCATCAGCAGCTCGGTGCCGGGCTGCGGCGCGAGCGTCACGAGGTCGCCGTTCATCGTCTTGTTGTGCCCGACGAACACGCCGGTCGAGGAGCCCGCGACCGACCCGAACACGCGGAAGCCAACCCCGTTGGGGTAGAAGGTCGGATCGAATCCGCCCTCGGTGTTGAAGGCGACGCGATCACCGGCATTCACGCAGAGGTTCTCGGGCTTGAACACGGTCACCTGGTTGGGGTCGCCGGTGTCGGGCAGGGCGAACGGCTGCGAGCTGGCATCGATCACGTAGGAGCCGCCCGGCTCGGGCTCGAGATCCTGGAAGTGGATCGTGTTCAGCGGCGGCGGCGCACCCGGGACGGTGCTCGGGAGCGCCATCCCCTTGACCGAGACCGAGACGATCTGGCCCGGCGCGGGTGCGACGGTCGGGGTCGCCGCGCCGCGGGGCCCGAGCTGCGTCAGCGTGAACAGGCTGTCCTGTTGGAAGGCCTGAACGACGCTCGCGGCGGCGGACATCGTGCTGCCCCAGGTCGTAAACGCGGCCCGGGCCGCCGTCGCGTGGACCAGCAGCGCAATCGCCGCGGCAACGCCGAGCCCCGCCGAGCGAGTGACCGCCGCGGCCCGCCGCCCCCGGGCCGCGTGGTGTCGATTGTCGCGCCGTGGCATCGCTCACGTGCATCCAACCTCGTCACGCGGACGGATCCACGAGCGCTAGCCTGCGCGAACGCATGACCCGCCACGTCGTCCTCTTGCGCGGCATCAACCTCGGCTCGCGCAACCGCATCGCGATGCCGCGGCTGCGCGAGCTGCTGTCGAGCGCCGGATTCGACGACGTCCGGACCTACGTACAGAGCGGCAACGTCGTGCTGTCCAGCCCGGCGACGCCTGAGCAGGTGGCCCGCGAAACCGAGCGGCAGATCGCCGAGCACCTCGGGCTCGACATCGCCGTCGTGACGCGTACGCGCGACGAGATCGCCGGCGTCCTCGCGCATGACCCTCTCCGTGATGTGGCCGCCGACCCGAAGCGTTATCAGGTGAGCTTCCTCGCGGCCGAGCTCTCGCCCGAGACGGCCGAACGGCTGACCGCGGCGGTGGTCGAGCCCGAGCGATTGGTCGTCAGCGGGCGCGAGCTGTACGCGTGGCATCCCGAGGGCGTCGCCCGGTCGCGACTGTGGACACAGCTGGCGGGACGTGGGTTGGGCGTCACGGCCACCGCGCGAAACTGGACGACGGTGGCGAGCCTCCTCTCGCTCGCGGACGGGTAACGCGCCCGGGCGCGCCGCGAGTACGATGGCGGCGTGCACACCGGGCGACGGACAGTGGGGCTCTTTCTCGTCGCCGCGGCGCTGTCGCCGCTGGTCGACGCCGCGCCGGCACCGGCCGCGACCCCGGGCAGCCAGACGGCGTCGCTCGGGCCGGTGAGCGCGACGCTCACGTACGTGTCGGATCCGAACAGCGCCGTCGCGCCGTATTCCAACCTGCACCTGACGATCACGCGCTCGGGAACGACGCTGTACTCGGCGCCCGTCACCACGCAGGCGTGCGCCGGGGGCTGCGAGCCCGACCACCCGGGCAGTCCGTTCGTGCACGTTCTCGACCTCAACGCCGACGGGCAGACCGAGGTCGTCGTCGACCTGTACACCGGCGGCGCGCACTGCTGCTCGGTCGACGACGTGTACAGCATCGATCCCACCAGCGGCAGCGTGACCCAGACCGAGCACGTGTGGGGCGATCCCGGCGCGCGACTCGAGGACCTCTCCCACGACGGGCGGCTGGAGTTCGTGAGCGCCGACGATCGCTTCGCCTACGAGTTCGACGCCTTCGCCTTCTCGGGGCTGCCCATCCAGATCGAGCGCTTCGTCCACGGGGCCTTTGTCGACGTGACCGATGCCTACCCAGCGCTCATCGTCCGCGACGCGAAGGGCTGGTCCGCGACCTACCGGCAGAACGACAACGCGGGCGAGGGCCTCGGCGCGCTCGCCGCTTGGGCGGCCGACGAGGATCGCCTCGGCCACGCCGCGCTCGTGGCGCGCGTGCTCGCGCGCGAGAATCGCCTCGGACACCTGCGATCCGACGGCGCCTTCTGGAAGGGCGGACGCGCGTTCATCAAGGAGCTCCAGCGCTTCCTGGCGACGACCGGCTACCGTTAGCGCTGCGTACCGAACGGATCATCATGCGCCGCTGGCGCGAGGACGATCGCGCGCCGTTCGCCGCCCTGAACGCCGATCCCGAGGTGACGCGATTCCTCGGAGCGACGCTCTCGTGCGCGCAGAGCGACGCGCTCATCGACCGGATCGAGGCCGGCTTCGCGCCGGAGGGCTTCGGTCTGTGGGCGCTCGAGCTCGCCGACGGTGGCGAGCTGCTCGGCTTCACGGGCCTGCAGGCGGTGCCCGAGCAGATGCCCTTCGCCCCGGCGGTGGAGGTCGGCTGGCGCCTCGCTCGCCGGGCCTGGGGTCACGGCTACGCCACCGAGGCGGCGCGGGTCGCGATCGCGTATGGATTCGGCGCCGCCGGGCTCGACGAGATCGTCTCGTTCACGACGGCCGCCAACCGGCGGTCGCGGGCAGTCATGGAGCGCCTGGGCATGACCCGCGACCCGACCGAGGACTTCGAGCACCCCCAGCTGGCGGCGAGCAGCCCCGTGCGACCGCACGTGCTCTATCGCCTGACAGCCTCGCGGTGGCGCGCCGCACCGCCGGGCGCGGCCTAGCGGGAGCCCGCCGTCAGCCGACGTGCAGCGCGAGCGTCGTCGGCGGCGCCTGCCGGCGTCCGTCGCGGTCGACGGCGACGAGTGTCAGCGTGTAGGAACCCCTCGGCAGGCCGGCGGCCTTGACCTCGAAGCGCCCGCCGGAGAGCGGCTGCACCGATGCGGCCTCGCGCACGCTGCGCGTGCATGTCGCCCGCCTGCCCTTCTCGCGGCAGGGCACGCGCACGATCTCGTGCAGCGAGGCGTTCACCGACAGCACTCCCGGCCCGCCGGCATCGACACCGGCGACCACCACCGTGCAGCGATGTCGCGCGCAGGCCGCGCTGCGCGCGCGCAGGCTCGGGAGGGCGAAGATGCTGGTGTGGCCCGGCGGTGTCGGCGTGGTGGTCGTCTGCGTGGTCGGCTGTCCCGCTCCGCCGTTCGCCGTCGTCGTCGTGCTCAGGCCGGTGTTCACCGTAGTCGACGCACTCGAGCTGGCAGTCGTCGTCGTGATCTGGTTGATCACCGGCGTCACGTTGTCCGTGCTGTAGCCCGCGCCGACTCCGCCCGCGTTGGTCGCCACGACAACGCAATAGATCGGAAGGCCGACACCGCCCGAGGGCGCGATGTACACCGGTGAGGACTGCAGAGGGGTCAACGCGTCGGGCGGCGAGCCAGAGCCCGTGTCGGCGTAGAACTGATAGGCCAGGGTCGGGTTCCCGGCCCAGCCGCCGGGGTGACAGGTGACGGTCGGGCCGAGGCTGTCGATCGTGATGTCAGAGAGCTGGTAGGGCGCCTGAGGTGGGTCCGAGAGCAGGAACCTCTGCACGCCCGGGTCGGCAATGTTGGTGAACACGTTGGGGTAGCCCTCGCCACAGCCGTAGCCAAGGTCGACGAGGCCGACGAGCCGGTCGCCGGCGGGCGGCGAGCCGCCGGGCGCGAAGAGCGGACCACCGCTGTCGCCGTAGCAGGGGCCGGTGGCCGTCGTCGAGCCAGTCGCGCAGAGCTGCGATGGCGACAGCTGGATCCCGGTGCCGATCAGATCGGACGTGCAGGAGGCATCGGTGATGAGCCCGAGCGCCCCCGACTGCAGCTGCTGCGGATCGTTCCCGGTCTCGACCCCGTTCGGCGGAACCTGTGCGGCGTATCCCCAGCCACTCACCGTGACGGCCTGGCCGGCTGACTCGTCCGCGGCTGTGCCGTAGGGGATCGGCGCAATCGTGCTCGCCCCGTCGAGCGCGGGGGGAGTCGGGCCATTCCAGAGCGGGTTCTGCAGCGTCAGCAGCCCGACGTCGTCTTCACCGGTGTTCGGGTCCCAGGTGGGATCGAAGGAGCTCTGAGCGACGGGGTCGATGACCGCCCCAGACGGCAGCGCGGCGCTCCCCGTGACGAACGGCAGCGCGCTCGAGCCGGCCAGCACGGCCAACGTGCTCGGTGGGTCGACGGAGAGGATGTCGAACAGGCAGTGCGCCGCGGTGATGACGTGCGTCGCGTCGACGATCACCCCGCCGCACACGAGCCCGTCATAGGGATCGGTCGCCGCGCCATACACCGCGACGGCGAACGGCGTCGCAGTGATCGCCGTGGGCGCGCCCCCGACGACCTGCGGCGTGGCCTGTGCGCGGGCCTGCGAGACGCCGAAGGCCAGGCACAGCAGCGCTGCGAGTAGGACGGCGACCAGCGCGGGCGCGCTCCTCCCTGGCACCATCCGTGGTGAAACCCCCCTGCGCATTCGCTCGGCAGAGAATACATGTAAAGGGATGGCGCGTGTTGATGAGCGGCGAGCACCCCGATAACCCGCGGTGGGCCGGCGGCTGCGCCGACTCAGTTTGCGGGCGCGCGCAGCCGCGCCGGCGCGCCGTACGCCTCGAGCACCGCGGGCAGCTGTACCGAGCCGTCCTCGCGCTGACCGTTCTCGAGCAGCGCGATGATCGTGCGTCCGACCGCGACCGCGGTTCCGTTGAGCGTGTGCAGCGTCTCCACGCGCTTGTCGCGACGCAGGCGGATATCGAGGTTGCGCGCCTGGTAGTCGGTCGTGTTCGAACACGACGTGAGCTCGCGGTAGCGGCCCTGCCCCGGCAGCCACGCCTCGCAGTCGAACTTGATCGCGGCCGAGTTGCCGAGCTCGTTCACGGCGATGTTCACGACGCGGTAGGGGATCGCCAGCTCAGAGAGGATCTCCTCCTCGATCGAGAGGATGCGCTCGTGCTCGGCCGTCGAAGCGTCGGGCTCGACAAAGCTGAACATCTCCACCTTGTCGAACTGGTGCACGCGGAACATGCCTCGCGTGTCGCGCCCGGCCGCGCCCGCCTCGCGTCGGAAGCAGGGCGAGAACCCGGCGTAGCGCAGCGGCAGCCGCTCGGCATCGACGATCTCGCCGTCGTGCAGCGAGGCGAGCGCCACCTCGGAGGTGCCGGCGAGGTACAGGTCATCGTCGGGCAGGCGGTAGATCTGCTCCTCGGTGTCCGGCAACATGCCGGTGCCGTAGAGGGCGCGCTCGCGCACGAGCACCGGTGGCACGACCGGTTCGAAGCCATGGCCGCGGAGCTTCTCCAGCGCCCAGCGCACGAGCGCGAGCTCGAGCATGACGAGGTCGCCCTTCAGATACGCGAAGCGCGAGCCCGACAGCTTCGCCGCCGCCTCCATGTCGATGAGCGGGCCGGCGAGCGCGAGGTGGTCGCGCGGGTTGGCCACCGGACTGACCGCCTCCCCGACCTCGCGGATGACGCTGTCCTCGGCGACGGCGTCGGGTGAGGGCAGGTTCGGCAGGGCCATCAGCGCGGCGAGGCGCTGTTCCTCCAGGCCGCCGACCTGCGCCTCGAGATCCTTCTGCGCCGCCGCGAGCTCGCGCTGCTCGGCGATCGCCGCGGCGGCATCCTCGCCGGCGCGCTTGGCCTGCGCGATCGCCTCGGCCGCGCGGTTGCGCTGGGCCTGCAGTTCCTCCAGGCGCGGGCGCAGCTCGAGCGCACGGCGGTCGAGCTCGATCACCTCGTCGAGGCCGTCGGTCGCCCCGCGCCGGGCCAGGGCGGCCCGCACGCCCTCCGGGTCGCGACGGATGAGCTTGAGATCGATCACGGCAGCTGCTTGGCTCGGCTCACTCCCGGCTCACCCGAGCCCCGCGTCGCCTAGTAGGCGGCTGCCGCGCCCGATGCGCCGCTCGAGCCGGTGGCGCCGAGCGGGGCGATCGTCACCGTCGGCTGCTTCTTGGCCTGCAGCCCCGAGTACCGGGTGAGGAACGCCGCCACCTGCTGGGCCTGGCTCCCGACGACGATGTTCTCGGGCATGATCGCGCCGGAGAAGCCGCCGTTCTGGATCGCGTAGATCACCTGGTTGTACTGCTCCTTGCGCTGATTGAAGTTCGGCCCGTTCGTCTTCAGGCGGCTGGAGATGCTCGTCGCCGAACCGGAGGCGCCGACCACCGACAGGGTGTGGCAGCCCGAGCAGTGGTCTCGGAAGATGACCGCCCCGCTGTAATAGGGGCTCGTCTGGGCCACCTGAATGCCCTGCGTGCCGCAGGCCGAGAAGGCCGTGATCGATCCGAACACGAGGGTCGCTGCGGCGACGAGTTTTCTGCGGGCCGTCATGCGGGCCGAGATATTACGGAACAATGCCGCCGGCCATGTCAGCCCGTGCCGCCGCGGCGCGTTCGTGCGCCCTTCTCTCGGTCCTCGCCGGGCTCCTGCTCGGCGGCTGCGCGTCGACGACGACCACCGTGATCACCCGTCACGAGCTGCGCCTGCGTGAGGACGAGTTCCGGATCCTGCCCCGGCGGACGAGCGTTCCTCAGGGCCGGCTGAAGATCGTCGTCAGCAACAACGGGGTGATCGCGCACAATCTCGTCCTCGAGCGCAACGGCGCCATCATCGTGTCGATCCCGACGATCCTGCCCGGCGCGATCGGCGGCCCGGTGAAGGTCACGCTCACCCCGGGGACGTACACGTTCGCCTCGACCCTCTCGAACCAGAGCAACCTCGGGATGATGTCCACGCTTGTGGTCCGCTCGCATTGATCGCGCAGGAGCGCGCGCGCCGACGACGAATACGAGCGTGACCCCGGCGCCGATCGAATTGAGGGCCGCACACGACACCGCGGCCTCTCTGCTTGGCGGCAACCACGATCGGCGCCGGGATGTCGTTTCGTCACGCGCACCCGCGTCTGCTAACAAGCAGCCATGGCGACGACCGAGGAGCAGCGCGACTACCGTCGGGTCGTCGGGCACTTCGCCACCGGCGTCGCCGTCGTCACCGCGCACGGCCCGGACGGCCCCGGCGGCCTGACCGCGAACGCGCTCTGCTCGCTGTCGCTCGATCCGCTCCTGCTGCTCGTCTGCTTCGATAACGCGGCGCGCACGCTGCCGATCATCCGCTCGTCGGGCCGCTTCGCGGTGAACGTGCTCGACCACGAGCAGCACGCGCTGTCCGGCCTGTTCGCCTCCAAGCGCCCCGAGCGCGAGAAGTTCGACGGCGTCGCCTATCGCCTCGAGCACGGTGCGCCGATCCTCGATGGCGCGCTCGCCTGGCTCGTCTGCGACCTGCGAGAGGAGCACGCCGCCGGCGATCACACGATCGGCATTGGGGCGGTCGCTCACCTGCATCACCGCGCCGACGGCGACCCACTCGTGTGGTACCAGGGCAACTACGGCACGTTCACCAGCGAGCAGCGGGCCGAGGCGCGCCTGCCGAACTGAACGCGGCCAACGCGGCGGCTACAGCCCGTGCGCGGTGACCGCTGCCCGCGCCGCCAGGATCACCACCACGAGCGCCGACAGCGCCATGATGCCCATCTCGCGGCGCATGATCTCGGTGACGATATGGCGCTGCTCGGCCTCGGGCAGCGCGCCGACGGCCTGCGCGTCGGGCAGGCCGCGCTGGTCGAGGATCGTCTGCGCCGACGTGATCCGCAGCTGCTCGGCGACGAAGCCGATCGCCACCGGCAGCACCGCGTACAGGTAGAAGAGGCCATTCGACGCGACGTGCCCGGCGAGGGCCAGGACACCGACTGTCACCGCGAGCGCGAGCGCCGCCACCTGCCCGACGCGCAGCAGCACCCAGAAGGCCCGGCTCGGCTCACCCCGATGCCAGCGCCATCCCCCGACCAGCGCGGGCAGCGCGTTGAGGACCGCCACCGCGTAGGCGAGGTCGACCACCGCTTGATTGGTGTTCACTGGATCGGCGTCATTTCGAGCGAATTGCCACTATGTAACAGGTTGGCACAAGCCGAGCGAGCACGGTGATATAAACCGACGCGGTGCTCCGCAGTTATCTCCCCGCGATCGTGTTCCTGCTCCTCGGCGCCGCGGTCGGCAGCCTCTTCGCCGTGCTCAACACGGCCTTCGGCGTCAAGCGTTCCGTAGCGCACAAGCGCGACCCCTACGAGTCCGGGCTGCCGTCGGATATCAGGCGCGGGCTGCGCTTCGGCATCAGCTTCTACCTCGTCGCGATGCTCTTCCTGCTGTTCGACATCGAGGTCCTGTTCCTGTTCCCGATCGCCATCCAGCTACGCGCCTACGGCCCGTTCGCGCTCGGCGAGACGATCGTCTTCATCGTGTTGCTGTTCATCGCCTTCCTGTACGTGTGGAGGCGAGGTGCCCTGCAATGGAGATGAGGCGCGAGCCCGTCGACCCTCGCACGATGCGCGTGCGAGCGCTCAATTCGCACCAGCTGCTGCGCGGCAGCGAGATCGAGGGCCCGAACATCCCGGCCGAGCGCGACAACCTCACCGACGAGGACCTCGAGCGTCACGTGCAGGAGCGCGTGCTGACGACGACACTCGACCGGGCGGTGGCCTGGGCCCGCGGCAACTCGCTCTACCCCTGCACGTTCGGCCTCGCCTGCTGCGCGATCGAGATGATGTCGGTCGTCGCCTCACGCGTGGACATCGCACGCTTCGGCTTCGAGGCGTTCCGCGCCTCGCCGCGCCAGGCCGACCTACTCATCCTCTCCGGGCGGGTCTCGATAAAGATGGCGCCGGTCGTGCGGCGCATCTACGACCAGATGCTCGAGCCCAAGTGGGCGATATCGATGGGCGCCTGCTGCTCGTCGATGGGCGTCTTCAACAACTACGCGCTCGTCCCGAGCGACAAGTTCATGCCCGTCGACGTGCACGTCCCGGGCTGCCCGCCGCGGCCGGAGGCGCTCATGCACGGGATCCTCAAGCTCCGCGACATGGTCCACGAGGACCCGAAGCTGGGCTGGCGCGAGCGCTACGGCGCGGTCGGCACCGAGGAGGTCATCCCCGACGGGATCGCCACCGCCGCACCGGTCGGCCCGCGAGAGGACAGCGGTGCCTGACGCGACCGGGCTCGAATTGCTCGCGCAGGAGCTGCGCGAGGTGGCGCCGGACGGCATCCTCGAGACGAACTTCTTCCGGGAAAAGGGGGAGCTACGAGTCTCCCCCGGGTCGATCCGCACGGTGCTCGGCGCGCTGCGCGGGCGTGGGTATGCCTTCCTCTGCTCAGTACATGGCGTGGACTACTACCCCGACGAGCCACGACTGGGCGTCCACTACGAGCTGCTGAACATGCACACGGTGGACCGCGTCTCGGTGACGCTGCGCGTGCCGCTCGGCGCCCCCGAGGTCGACTCCGTCACCCACGACGGCGAGGACGGCCCCGGCTGGCCGACCGCCAACCACCAGGAGCGCGAGGTCTACGACATGTTCGGGGTCATCTTCCGGGGGCATCCCGACCTGCGGCGCATCCTCATGCCCGAGGACTACGAGGGTCACCCGCAGCGCCGCGACTTCCCGGTCGGCGGCGAGCCGGTGATCTTCACCTACAACGAGAAGCGCTTCGAAGGGGCGGGCGCGTGAGCGACACCGGGCTATCGGACTACCGTCGCCAGGAGGAGAGCATCACCCTCAGCGAGATGCCGGCGGAGGGCGCCGATCGTCACAGCGAGCTGCTGACGCTCAACTTCGGCCCGCATCACCCGGCCACGCACGGAGTCCTGCGGTTGCTGGTGACGCTCGAGGGCGAGGTCGTCCTCGACATCAAGCCGATCATCGGCTACGTCCACACCGGCATCGAGAAGACGGCCGAGCAGAAGTCCTACTGGAAGGTCATCCCCGTCGTCGAGCGGATGGACTACCTCGCCTACTTCTTCAACGCGCTCGCCTTCATCGGCGCGACCGAGACGCTGCTCGGAGTCGAGGTGCCCCCGCGCGCGCAGTACCTGCGCGTCATCCACCTCGAGCTCAACCGGATCATGTCCCACCTCGTGTGGCTGGGAACGAGCGCGCTCGACCTCGGCGCGATCTCGATGTTCTGGTTCTGCTTTCGCGAGCGCGAGAAGATCCTCGACCTGTTCGAGTACTCGACCGGGCAGCGCATGCACACGCGCTACTTCCAGGTCGGTGGCGTCTTCGAGGACATCCCGACGGGCTTCGCCGAGAAGCTGCGGGAGTTCGTGAAGGACATGCCGGTCCGCACCGACCAGTACGGCGACATGCTCAACAAGAACGAGATCGTCGTGCAGCGCCTGCGCGACACCGGGACGCTCGACGCGCAGACGCTGCTGTCCTACGGCGTCACCGGCCCGCTGCTGCGCGCGGCCGGCGTCCCCTGGGACCTGCGCAAGGCCGCGCCGTACTGCTCCTATGACCACTTCGACTTCAAGATCCCGGTCGGCACGTCGGGCGACAACTACGACCGCTACGCGGTCCGCCTGGCGGAGATCTACGAGTCGGTGAAGATCATCGACCAGGCCCTGCAGGGACTGCCGGAGGGACCGACGATCACCGAGGACCGCAAGGTCGCGCTCCCGCCGCGCCACGAGCTCGCGACCTCGATGGAGGCGCTCATCCATCACTTCAAGCTCGTCACCGAGGGGTTCCGCGTCCCGCCGGGCGAGGTCTACTACCCGATCGAGTCCCCGCGCGGCGAGCTCGGCTGCTTCGTGCGCTCCGACGGCTCCTCCAAGCCCGCGCGCGTGCACATGCGCGATCCGAGCTTCGTCAACCTCCAGGCCTTCGCCCCGATGGCCCGGGACGGCTACATCGCCGACATGATCGCCACGCTGGCGATGCTCGACCCCGTGCTCGGCGGGATCGACCGATGAGCTCCCCCGACCTCGACCGCGTGCGGCGCTTCGCCGCCGGATCGCGCGTGCCCGGCTGGGACGAGGCGGCCGACCTCGAGAAGGACCCGGCCAGCGTCCCCGATCCGGCGGTCGTCGCGGTACCCGAGCCGCTACGCGCCGAGATCGAGTCCTACATGGCCCGCTATCCCGAGCGCCGCTCGGCCGCGCTGCCGGCGCTCGCCGCCGCCCAGCGCCTGCACGGCTGGTGCTCGCCCGAGGCGATCGATCAGGTCGCATGCGTGATGCGCGTCACGCCGGCCTACCTCGACTCGGTGGCGACGTTCTACGACATGTTCGACACGACGCCCGTCGGGCGCCATCGCGTGTACGTGTGTACGAACATCTCCTGCTCGCTGCGTGGCGCCGACGACCTGTTCGCTGCCTTCCTCGAGGCGGCCGGCGAGGACCCGGACTTCAACGTACGCGCGTTCGAGTGCCTCGGCGCCTGCGACATCGCGCCGATGGCCTCGGTTGACGGCGTCTACGTCGGACCACTCGAGATCGAGGACATCCCCACGCTGCTCGACGATGTGCGCGCCGGGCGACCGGTGCTGCCCGACAAGCAGCTCGCCACGCGCAAGGTCGCCGACCCCCAGGCCAACTCGCAGGACTTCCCGCGGCCGTCACCGCAGACGGGCATCTAGACGTGTCGACTCACCTTTTGTTCAAGGACATCGACGAGCCGGGCCTCGACACGCTCGCGGTCTACGAGCGGCGCGACGGCTACCAGTCGTTGCGCCGTGCGCTGTCGATGGCGCCCGAGGCCGTGCTCGAGGAGCTGAAGGCGTCGAAAGTGCGCGGTCGCGGCGGCGCCGGGTTCGCGATGGGCACGAAGGCCTCGTTCCTGCCCAAGGGCTCGATGGACAAGTACCTCGTCTGCAACGCCGACGAGTCCGAGCCCGGGACCTTCAAGGATCGCGAGATCATGCAGAAGAATCCCCACCTGCTCATCGAGGGGATCATCATCGCCGCGTACGCCGCCGGCATCACCCGCGCCTTCGTCTACATCCGCGGGGAGTACGCGCTCCAGGCCGACCGCCTCGAGGCCGCGCTGGCCCAGGCGCGGGCCGCCGGCTACATCGGCGAGCGGATCCTCGGCTCGGACCTGTCGCTGTCGTTGTGGGTGCATCGCGGCGCCGGCGCCTACATCTGCGGCGAGGAGACCGGGCTGCTCGACTCGCTGGAGGGCAAGCGCGGCAACCCGCGCCTGAAGCCGCCGTTCCCGGCCAACCAGGGCCTGTACCAGGGACCGACGCTCATCAACAACGTCGAGACGCTGGCCACCGTGCCGTCGATCATCCGCCTCGGCGGCGACGAGTACGCCAAGCTCGGCGTCGAGACGTCGACCGGCACCAAGCTGGTCAGCGTCTCCGGGCACGTGCAGCGCCCGGGCAACTACGAGATCGTGCTCGGCACGCCCTCGCGCGAGATCGTCTACGGCCTCGCCGGCGGGCCGCCCGAGGGGCGCTCGGTGAAGTGCTGGTTCCCCGGCGGCTCGTCCTCGCCGGTGCTCACCGCCGACGACCTCGATCTGCCCTACGACTTCGACACGATGGCCAAGGCGGGCTCGATGCTCGGCTCGGGCGCGATCATCGTCGTCGACGACACGACGCCGATCCTCGACGTGGCGCTGAAGGTGGCCAAGTTCTACCGTCACGAGTCCTGCGGCAAGTGCTCGCCCTGCCGCGAGGGCACCAATTGGACGGTGAGCATGCTCGAGCGCATCGGCGCCGGCGAGGCCACGCCGATGGACATCGAGATCATGGCCTCCGTGCAGGAGCACATCCTTGGCAACTGCCTATGCGTGCTCGGCGACGCGATGGCCATGCCGATCGGCTCGATGATCGCCAAGTTCCGCGACGAGTTCGAGGCGACGATCGAGGCGGCGCGGGCGCACAACGGCCTCGGCGCACCGGTGGACGCGGGCCTGGTCGCCGCCGGAGGAGCGCACTGATGCCGCGGCCCGAGGAACGCCTGATCACCTTCACGATCGACGGTCGCGAGGCACGGGCGCCCGAGAACGCGATGCTCGTCGACGCCGCGAAGCACGGCGACGTCGAGATCCCCGTCTTCTGCTACGAACCGAAGCTCGGCAAGCCCGTCGGCGCCTGCCGCATGTGCCTGGTGGAGATCGAGGGCATCCCCAAGCTGCAGGCCGGCTGCGCAACGCCGGTCAAGGACGGGATGGTCGTGCACACCCAGACCGAGCGCGTGCGCACCGCCCAGCAGGCGGTCGTCGAGTTCCTGCTCATCAACCACCCGCTCGACTGCCCGGTATGCGACAAGGGTGGCGAGTGCCCGCTGCAGGACATCACCTTCGGCTGGGGCGGGGGCATCTCGCGCTACATCGAACCCAAGCGCCACTTCCGCAAGCCGCTCGAGCTCTCGCCGCTCGTCGCCATCGATCGCGAGCGCTGCATCCTCTGCTACCGCTGCGTGCGCTTCTCGCAGGAGGTCTCCGAGGACTACCAGCTCGTGCTGCTCGAGCGCGGCGCACACTCCTACGTGGCGACGTTCGACGGGCATCCCTACGTCGCGCCGTTCAGCGGGAACATCATCGAGCTGTGCCCGGTCGGCGCGCTCACCTCACGCCCCTACCGCTTCCGCGCCCGCCCGTGGGACATCGAGGGCGCCGGCTCGGTGTGCACGCTGTGCCCGGCGCAGTGCAACGTCACCTTTACGGTGCGCGACGAGCGCGTGCTGCGCGTGCTCGCCCGCGACCACGACGGCGTCGACGACGGCTGGCTGTGCGACAAGGGCCGCTTCGCCTACCAGGCGATCCACGTCGACGAGCGCATCACGACGCCGCTGCTGCGCGACGGCGGCGAGCTGCGCCCGGTGTCCTGGGAGCGTGCGCTCGAGGAGGCGGCCGCTGGCCTACGCCGAGCGCACGGGCGTGTCGGCGCGTTGGCCGGCGGGGGCGCGAGCAACGAGGAGGGGCTGCTGCTGTCGCGCCTGCTGCGCGAGGGCCTGAACTCTCCCGACCTCGATGCGACGGGCGGGATCGAGCCGCGCGCGCTGCAGGCCCTGCTCGACCCCGAGCTCGCCGCCACCGTCCCCGACCTCGAGTTCGCCCACACCGTGCTCGTGCTCGGCACCGAGCCCGTCGACGACGCGCCGATCCTCGATCTGCGCATCCGCAAGGGCGTGCGCCGCAACCACGTCAAGCTCGCGGTGGCGACGGCGCGTCCGTCCTCCCTCGACGGGAATGCCGCGCTGGCCCTGCGCTACGCGCCCGGCGAGGAGCTCGCCTTCCTCGACGCGCTCGCCACGGCGCTGTACGGCGGGGAGCTCGCCCACCCCGACGCCGCATCGATCCGTTCGCTCGCCGCGCTGCTGCGCACCGGCGGCGAGGACGTCGTCATCGTCTGGGGCGAGCGGCTGCTGCGCGACGGCGGTGCCACCGCCGCGCAGGCGCTGCTGAAGATCGCCGGCGGCTGTCACGTGCGCGCGCGCGACGGCGCCGGGCTGCTCGGGATCCCGGCCCAGGCCAACGGCCGCGGGCTGCTAGAGGCGGGGTTCGCCGCCGGCGTCGGACCGGGCTTCGGCGAGGCCACACCGGGCCGCGGCGCCCACGCGATCGCGCAGGCGGCCGCCGACGGCGAGCTCGCGGCGCTCTACCTGATGCACGTCGATCCGCTCCTGTCGCTGCCCGACCGGCCGCTGTGGGAGCACGCGCTCGATCGGGCGAGCACGGTGATCGCCCACGCCGAGTTCCTGACCGACGCGGTCCGCGAGCACGCCACGGTCGTCTTCCCGGCCGAGACGTACGCCGAGAAGGAGGGCACGGTCACGCACCCGGACGGGCGCGTGCAGCGCCTGCGCCCGGCGATCGCGAGGGTCGGCGACGTCCGTTCGGAATGGAGCGTCATCGCTGACCTCGCGCAGCGCGTCGGACTCGACCTCGGCGTGCGCAGCGGACCGATGGCCAGCGCCCAGCTCGCCGAGGCCGTCCCCTTCTACGCGGGGCTGACGCTCGAGGAGCTGGCCGGCCACGGCGTGCGCTGGCAGGAGCGCGAGGCGGCGGCGAATTGGCCCACGGTCTCGCTCCCGCCCGCCGAGGGCGCACCGGCCGTCGCCGGCGCGGGTCTGCGGCTCGGCACCTACCGCTCGGTGTGGGCCGCTCCGCAGGTGCAGGCCTCGCCCGCCCTTGCCTTCCTGCACCCGCGCCAGCTCCTGGAGATCGCCCCGGCCGACGCCGAGCGCCTCGGGCTGCGCGAGGGCGAGGAGGTCGAGGTCGCCCGCGCCGGGCGCTTCGCCGAGGCCGCCGCGGAGACCGGGGCCGACGCGCTGGCGTTCGCGTTGCCGGACAGCGTGCGGGCCACCGTCGCGCTGCGCGCGAGCGTCCCGGCCGGCGCGGTGTTCCTCGGTGAGGGAATCCCCGCGCAGGCCGCCAACGCGCTGACCAATGGCGGCGGGCCGATCGCCGTCGAGGTGCGTCCCTACGTCGAGCCCCAGCCGGTGCTCGCTGCCGTCGGCGCGCTCGAGGACGAGCCCGACGCCGGGGACATCGTCCCCGGTGAGTACCTGGAGCCGGAAGAGCAGTGAGCTCCCCCTACGCAGTCGTGGGCTACTACGAGCCGTGGTGGATCCAGATCATCAAGGCGCTCGTGATCTTCGGGGTCATCCTCGGCATCCTCCCGATCCTGATCGTCTACGAGCGCAAGCTGCTCGGGCGCTTCCAGAACCGCTACGGACCGCAGCGCGTCGGGCCGTTCGGGCTGATGCAGCCGCTCGCCGAGATCGTCAAGTTCGCCACCAAGGAGCCGTTCAATCCGCGCACCTCGATGCCGATGCTGTTCGCCCTGGCGCCGGTCATCTCGATCTTCACGGCCACCGCGGCCCTCGCGCTCGTGCCGTTCGGGGACGTCCAGGACATCTTCGGAACGCCGGTCGGGCTCTACGGAATCGACCCGAGTGTCGGGCCCCTGTACGTGTTCGCGTTCGGCGCGATCGCCTTCTACGGGATCATGCTCGGCGGCTGGTCCTCGGGCTCGAAGTACTCGCTGCTCGGCGCGATGCGCGGCGCCGCGCAGCTCATCTCCTACGAGGTCGCGCAGGGGCTGGCGCTCGTCGGCGTCCTCATGACCGCGCAGACGCTGTCGCTCACCGAGATCGTGCACGCCCAGGAGGGGATGTGGTTCTTCATCCCGCAGTTCGTCGGCTTCCTCATCTTCCTCGTGGCCGGCTTCGCCGAGACCAACCGCTCGCCGTTCGACCTCGTCGAGGCCGACGGCGAGATCGTCGGCGGCTACTTCACCGAGTACGGCGGCACGCGGTTCGTCGCGTTCCTGTTCGCCGAGTACCTGAACATGATCGTCGTCGCCGGCATCGCCGTGACCATCTACTTCGGCGGCTGGCTGCTGCCATTCGGATGGACCGTGCCGGGCTGGATCGACCCGATCGTGGTGCTCGTCAAGATCTTCCTGTTCATCACGTTCTTCATCTGGATCCGCGCGACGCTGCCGCGCCCGCGCTACGACCAGCTGATGAGCTTCGGGTGGAAGGTCCTGCTTCCGCTCGCCACCCTGAACACCCTCGTCACGGCGATCGTCGTCGTCGCCGTTCACAGCGGACCATGAGCGACGGCACGCCCACACCCGCGGACCTCCCGATCTGGAGCCCCGGCGAGGACGTCGTCGAGGTGACGAGAGTGCCGCGGCGGGGCGCGGCGGCGAGCACCTACCGCGCCTTCGGCGAGACGATGCGCGGGATGAAGACGACGTTCGCGCGCGTCGTCGAGGGCCCGACGACGATCAGCTACCCCGAGCACAAGGTCCCGGTCTACCCGCGCTTCCGCGGACGCCACAAGCTGCACCGCTTCGAGGACACCGGCCTGGAGAAGTGCGTCGGATGCTCGCTGTGCGCCGCCGCCTGCCCGGCCGACTGCATCCGCGTCGTCGCGGCCGAGAACACGCCCGAGCACCGCGTGTCGGCCGGCGAGCGCTACGCGGCCGTGTACGAGATCAACCTGAGCCGCTGCATCTTCTGCGGCTACTGCGAGGTCGCGTGCCCGTTCGACGCCATCACGATGGGCCACGACTACGAGATGTCGGACTTCAGCCGCACCGACCTCATCTTCACGAAGGAGATGCTGCTGGCCGAGCCCCTCGAGCGCACGCCCCTGCGGGCCGAAGGCGAGTAGCTTCCCGCCGTGTCCGCCGTCCTGTTCTTCATCGGAGCGATCGGCACGATCGCGGGCGCCGTCGGGGTCGTCACCCTGCGCGACCCGTTCCTGGCCGTCCTGTCGCTCGTCGTGCACCTGCTGTTCCTCGCCGTGCTGTTCCTGCTCCTGCGCGCCGAGTTTCTCGCCGCCGGACAGGTCGTCGTGTACGCCGGCGCGGTGATGGTGCTGTACGTGTTCGTCGTCGCCTATGTCGGCGAGGACGCCGCGCTGGCGTCGACGCGGCGCCCCCTCGGCTCCGGCCTGCGCCTGGCCTCGACGGTGTTTGGCGCGCTGCTGCTCATCGAGCTGTTCATCGCGATGCTCGGCACCGGCCTGAGCGGCATCGACACGAAGGGCTCGCCCTACATCCCCGGCTTCGGCACGCCGCGCTACATCGGCAACCTGTTGCTGACCCGCTTCCTGCTCACGTTCGAGGTCGCCTCGTTCCTGCTGCTCGTTGCGGCCGTCGGGGCCGTCGTGCTGGCTCGGCGCCGCGGCGGCATCGCCGAGAAGCTGCACGAGGAGGAGCGGCTGCTGAGCACCACGCCGCGCCCGGTCGGCACCGGCACGACCGCCGAGGGAGTCGGCACGCTCGCGTTCGCGGCCGCGCACGCGCCCGCCGAGCTGGCCAACGGCGAGGAGCCGGCCGTGGCGGTTGAGCCGGCCGCGGCGAGCGGCGATTCACCCCTGGCCGGAGGTGGCTGGTGACGATCGGCTGGTATCTCGCGGTCTCGGCGATCGTGTTCACGCTCGGCGCGGTCGGCGTGATGACGCGGCGTAACCCGCTCGTCGTGCTCCTGTGCCTCGAGCTGATGCTGAACGCCGGCAACCTCGCCCTCGTCGCCTTCTCGCGCATGTGGGGCGACGGCGACGGCCAGATCTTCGCCCTGGTGGTCATCACCGTCGCGGCCTGCGAGGTGTCGATCGGCCTTGGCCTCGTCGTGGCCATCTTCCGCCGCAACCTGGCGATCGACGTCGACGAGATGCACGAGCTGCAGGGGTAGCGCCGCGATGAACGCCTCGACCTTCGCCTGGCTCGTCCTGCTGTTCCCGCTCGTGGGCACGCTCGTGTGCGCGCTCGGCTTCCGCGTGTGGCCGGGACGCACCGCCGGCTGGATCGCCACCGCCGCGATCTTCCTCAGCTTCGTCGCCTCGGTGGTCACGCTCATCAAGCTGCAGGGCCTGACGTCGGCGCACCGCCAGGTGTCCTCGTCGCTGTGGGACTACGCCGTCGTCGCCGGGCTCGACGCGAGGATGCAGATCCTCGTCGACCCGCTGTCGGTGTTCATGATCTGCACCGTCAGCGGCGTGTCGACGCTCATCCACCTGTACTCGATCTCCTACATGCAGGAGGACCGGGGCTTCAACCGCTACTTCGCGTACCTGAACTTCTTCGTCTTCTCGATGCTGCTGCTCGTGCTGGCGGGCAACTTCGTGATCCTCATCGTCGGGTGGGCGTTCGTGGGTGCGGCCTCGTACCTGCTGATCTCGTTCTGGTACCGCCGCACGACGGCCACCCGCGCGGGCATCAAGGCGTTCGTCATCAACGTCGTGGGCGACGTCGGCCTCGTGCTCGGGACGTTCTTCATCCTGCGCCACACGCACACGGTCGGCTTCCTGGGGACGTTCGCCGCGGCCCACCACGGCGCGTTCGGGTCCGGGACGAACAACGGCGACCTCGTCGCGGCCTGCATCCTGCTGCTCGTCGGCGCGTTCGCGAAATCCGCGCAGATCCCGCTGCATACCTGGCTCCCGGACGCGATGGAGGGCCCGACCCCGGTCAGCGCGCTCATCCACGCGGCCACGATGGTCACGGCCGGCGTCTATCTGATCGCGCGCATGCATCCCCTGTTCGAGCTCGCGCCCACCGCGCAGGACGTCGGCGCGGTGATCGGCGCGGTCACGCTGTTCGTGGCCGGCACGATCGGCCTCGCCGTCGTCGACATCAAGCGCGTGATCGCCTACTCGACGATGTCGCAGATCGGCTACATGATCATGGCCGTCAGCGTCGGTGCGTACTCGGCCGGCATGTTCCACCTGATGACGCACGCCTTCTTCAAGGCGCTGCTGTTCATGGCCGCCGGCTCGATCATCGGCGCGATGGGCGGTGAGCAGTCGCTCGACAGGATGGGCGGCTTCCGCAAGGCGCTTCCGTTCACCTACATCTGCTTCCTCATCGGCGGCCTCGCGCTGTCGGCCGTGCCGCCGCTGTCGGGATTCTTCTCCAAGGACGACATCCTGCTCGTGGTGGGCGAGCGCGGCGGCTGGCACTGGGGTTTGTACGTTCTCGCCTACGCCGGCGCGCTGTTCACCGGCATCTACACCTTCCGGATGATCTTCCGCGCCTTCCACGGCACGCCGGTCCCCGAGGCGGTCGAGCTCGAGCACGGCCACCTGCACCACCCCGAGCACCCGTTCAACCCGGCCACCGGTGAGGTCGAGGACACCGACGTCGGCTTCCCCGGCCCGGTCCACGTCATCGCCGAGCAGCAGGCCCCGATGAAGATCGCCATGAGCCTGCTCGCCGTCGGGGCGATCGCGGCCGGCTTTCTGCAGATCCCGCGGGTCACGTCGGTGATCGAGAACTTCCTCGCCCCGAGCTTCACCGACTCGCGCCTGTACGCGATCCACACCAAGACGGCGAACCTCGACGTCGGCCTCATTCTGAGCACCGTCATCGGCCTGACCGGCATCTTCATCGCCTACCAGGTGTGGATCAAGCACCCCGGCAGCTCGGCGCGCTTCCAGGCCCGCTTCCACGCGATCTACGAGCTGCTCATCCACAAGTGGTACTTCGACGAGGCGATCGACATCCTCGTCGTGCGCCCGGCGGCCTGGACCGGCCGCTTCGCCCAGCAGACGTTCGAGCGGGTGGTCGTCGACGGGGCGATCGTTGGCGGCACGACCGGGCTCGTGCGCGCCGGCTCCGCCGCGGTGCGCACGCTGCAGAACGGTTTCCTGCGCTACTACGTCGCGCTGCTCGTGCTCGGAGCCGCCGGCGTCGCCTTCTACTTCCTGCTGCAGACCTGATCTGATGCCGCCGCTTTCCGTCCTGCTCTGGATCCCCGCCCTCGCCGGCCTGCTCGCGAGCCTGCTCGCGAACGTCGGCGGCTCGAGCGCGCCCGCGAGCGAGGCCGGCCCGGACGACGCGCGCCCCCGCGGGCGACGGACCGCCGTCGAGCGCGCCGCCGGCGGGATCGCGCTCATCGGAGCGATCGCCGCGCTCGGACTGGCGATCGGCTACATCGTCGACTACACGCCGCACACACGCGGCCTGCAGCACGTCACCAACGTCGTGTGGATCCGCGCCCTCGGCATCCACTACAAGCTCGGG
Source organism: uncultured Solirubrobacterales bacterium (assembly GCA_963819075.1). Lineage (GTDB taxonomy): Bacteria > Actinomycetota > Thermoleophilia > Solirubrobacterales > Solirubrobacteraceae > CAVQBJ01. The sequence goes on along the minus strand of CAWFUP010000002.1, from coordinate 884,989 downwards.
ATCGACGGGCTCAACGTCTTCCTCGTCGGTCTGACCACCCTGTTGTACGCCGCCTCCGTGCTCGCCGCCACCCTGCGTCACTGGGAGCGCCCGCGGCTCTTCTACTTCCTGTTCATGCTCTCCGAGTCGGCGGTGCTCGGCGTGTTCCTCGCCCAGGACCTCGCGCTGTTCTACGTGTTCTTCGACCTCATGCTGATCCCGTTCTTCTTCCTCATCGGTGCGTGGGGCGGACCGGGACGGGTGCAGGCGACGATCAAGCTCGTCATCTACACGCTCGTCGGCTCGCTGCTGATGCTCTCCGCCGTCGTGGCCACGGGGGTGCTCGCCTCGCAGACGAGCAATGAGCCCATCAACTTCACGCTCTCGGCGCTGCAGGCGATCCCGCTGTCCAAGGGCACGCAGGAGTGGCTGTTCCTGTTCTTCGCGGCGGCGTTCCTCGTGAAGATGCCCGCCTTCCCGCTGCACGGCTGGATGCCCGACGGCTACCGAGCGATGCCGATCGAGGTGCTGATGGTCTTCTCGGGCGTGCTCAGCAAGGCGGGCGCCTACGGCTTCCTGCGCATCTCGCTGCCGCTCTTCCCACAGGCCGCGGCGCACTTCCAGACGCTGATGCTGCTGATCGCGCTGTTCTCGATCCTCTACGGCTCGGTGATGGCCTTCACCCAGACCCAGGCGCGGCTCATCGGCGGCTATTCGTCGGTCGCGCAGCTCGGCTTCATCACGCTGGGGATCTTCGCCCTGAACGCCCAGGGCGCCCAGGGCGCGCTGCTGCAGATGGTCAACCACGGCCTCGTCGTCGCGCCGCTGTTCTTCATCATCCTGCTCCTGTCCGAGCGCGCCGGCGGCTCGGAGGACATCCGCGACATGGGCGGCCTCGCGTTCCGCGCCCCGGTCCTCGCCGCGTTCTTCCTCATCGTCGCGCTCGCGACGCTGGCGATGCCCGGCTCGTCGAACTTCGTCGGCGAGTTCCTCATCCTGCTCGGCGTCTTCAACTCCAAGATCGTGATCTCGATCGTCGCCTTCAGCGGCGTGGTGATGGCGAGCGTGTACGCGCTGCGCGTCTACATCCGCACGATGCATAACCGCGTCGCCGGCTCGGCGCACTCGCGCGAGGTATCGCTGGCGGACGGCCTTGTGCTCGTACCGATCCTGCTGGTGATCCTGTTCTTCGCGTTCTACCCGCAGCTCGCGCTGCACCGGAGTGAGCGGTCGGCCACCGCGGCGGTCCTGCCGGCGCAGGTGATCGCCAACCCGCCGGTGCGGTCGCTGACCGCAACCGCCGGGCCGGCGTCACTCGGCTTCTCCTACGGCGGCACTGGGCGCGTCTCCGGCTCGGCCGCCGGTAACCAGGAGACCGTGGTACCGGCCAGAGGTGGCCAGTGACGTCCGTCGTCGCCACCGCGCACTACCTCCCCCACCCCGTCATCGGCTGGGGCTCGCTGTCGCCGCTCGTCGCCCTGCTCGGCGGCGCGGTCGTCGTGCTCATGTTCGGTCTGCTCGCCGATCGCGGCGCGCGCGAGCGCGGCGTGCCGGTGCTGACGCTCATCACCTTCGCCGTTGCCCTCGCGCTGACGATCTGGCGCTACCAGCACGAACGTACGGCCGTGGCGGGAGCGATCCGCGTCGACGACCTCACGCTCGCGCTCACCCTCATCCTGTGCGTTGCCGGTATCGCCACGGTGCTGTTGTCGTGGAACTCGAACGCGCCGCGCGAGGCGGCGCACGGCGAGTACTACGCCCTGCTGCTCAGCTCGGTCGGGGGCATGTTCCTGCTCATCAGCGCCCAGAACACGGTCGTGTTGTTCCTCGGTCTCGAGCTGCTGTCGATCCCCCTGTACGTGCTGTGCGCCGCCGAGATGCGCCGCGAGCACTCGCTCGAGTCGGGCCTGAAGTACCTCATCATCGGCTCGGCCGGCTCGGCGACGCTGCTCTACGGCCTGGCGATGCTCTACGGCGCCACCGGCGCGACGAGCTTCGCCGGGATCGAGACCGCCATCAGCACGCACGCGCTCGGCACCGATCCGCTGCTGCTGACCGGCATCGCGCTGACCATCGTCGGCCTCGCCTTCAAGGCCTCGATCGCGCCGTTCCACCAGTGGACGCCCGATGTCTACGAGGGCGCACCGACGCCCGTGACGACGTTCATGGCCGTGGCCACGAAGGTGGCCGCCTTCGGCGCCTTCCTGCGCCTGTTCGACGTGGCGCTCATCGACACCGCGCAGGTGTGGGCTCCCGCGCTCGCCGTGATCGCCACGATCACGATCGTCGTCGGCAACGTCGGCGCGCTCGGCCAGTCCTCGATGAAGCGCATGCTCGCCTACTCCTCCGTCGCGCAGGCCGGCTACATCCTCGCCGGTGTCGTGGCCTCGACGCAGCTCGGCGTATCGGCGGTGGCCTTCTATCTGGCCGTGTACCTGTTCATGAACCTGGCCGCGTTCGCGGTCGTGATCGCGCGCGAGCGCGAGACCGACCACGGCGACCGCATCGAGGCGCTCGCCGGCATCGGACGCACGCGGCCGTTCCTCGCCTGGCCGATGACCTTCGCGATGCTCGGCCTGGCCGGGATTCCCGCCACCGCGGGCTTCATCGGCAAGTTCTATCTGATCGAGGCGGCGGTCGACAGCAGCTACACGTGGCTCGGCGTGGTGATCGTGATCGGCTCGATGATCTCGCTCGGGTACTACCTGCGCGTCATCGCGGCGATGTGGATGTCCGACGCCCCGCAGTCCGCGCCGGTCGCCGCCGCCGTCGGGGCGGGGCCCGCCATCGCCGGTGGCGCGCCCGAGCTCGACGCGCTGGCCACGGGTGACGGCCGGCTTCCCGACGGGACCCTCGACCAGCCCGAGGTGGCCTTCGTCGCGCTGGCCGCCGGCGTGGCGACGATCGTCTTCGGGATCTTCCCGCAGCCGCTGTTCGACCTCGTGCAGCACGCGGGCAACGCCTTCGGCGGTCTGTTCTAGCGGCGACGCCGGGCCCCGGAGCGTGACGCGAGGGTGACAACTGCGCCCCGCCGGTCACGGCCGCGTGACCGAACGGTCACGCGAGTGTGCCGCGCGCCGGTCTCAGCGACCGCGCGGCCGAGGGGTGTGCTGCCAAGTGCCCGCCATGCGGGGCTAATCGAGCACACCCCCGCGCCGCGACAAGCGCCCGCCCCGAGGTGTGCTCCCACACGCCCGCTATGCGGGGCTAATCGAGCACACCCCGCGCCGCGACAAGCGCCCGCCCCGAGGTGTGCTCCCACACGCCCGCTATGCGGGGCTAATCGAGCACACCCCGCGCCGCGACAAGCGCCCACTCCGAGGTGTGCTCCCACACGCCCGCCATGCGGGGCTAATCGAGCACACCCCGCGCCGAGCCCACCCCCGCGCCGCCCCGAACCACAGCCGCGCGCGCCCCGAGCCCACCCGAGGCCCCGGCACCCCGCGCCGCCCCGAGCCCACGCAGCGCCCGGCACTCCGCGGCGCCCCGCCCGCGTTACCCCCCGAGCCGCCCGCTCGCCTCGGCCGCCGCCTCGGCGGCCTGCAGCTGGACCTCGACGAGATCGAGCCCGGCATCCCAGAACCCGGGATCGGACAGGTCGATGTCGACGATCGCCGCGAGCTCCTCCGGGCTGCGCGAGCCACCGGCACTGAGCAGCTCGAGGTACTGCGGGACGAACTCGGGTCCGCGCTCCCGGTAGCGCTGATAGACCGAGAGCGCGAGGAGCTGGCCGTACGCGTACGCGTAGACATAGCCCGGTGTGTTGATGAAGTGCGGGATGTAGGACCACCACGAGCGATAGCCCTCGGTGACCTCGACGGACTCGCCGAAGAGCTCCTCCTGGCTCTCGGTCCACAGCTCGCCGAAGTGCTCGACCGACAGCTCGCCCTCCTCGCGGCGGCGAGTGTGGACGAGGTCCTCGAAGCGGTTCATGGCCACCTGGCGGAAGACGGTGGCGATTGCGCCCTCGATGCTCTCGGCGAGCAAGGCGAGCCGCGACGCCGGCGCCTGGTCGGCATCGATGAGCCGCCCGAACACGATCGTCTCGGCGAACACCGACGCCGTCTCGGCGAGCGTCAGCGGCGTGGCCTGGTGGAAGATGCCCTGGCTGGCCGAGAGCGCGAAGTGCACGCCGTGGCCGAGCTCGTGGGCCATCGTGAGCACGTCGCGGCGCCGCGCGGTGTAGTTGAGCAGCACGTAGGGATGCGCCGATGGCACCGCCGAGGAGCAGAACGCGCCGCCGCGCTTGCCCGGACGCACCGGGGCGTCGATCCACCGCTCGTCGAAGAAGCGCCGTGCCAGGTTGCCAAGCTCGGGCGAGAACGCGGTGTAGCAGTCGAGTACGAGGTCCCGCGCCTCGCCATAGGAGAACGTCAATTCGTCCTGTGTGACCGCCGCGGCACGATCGTAGTCGGCCAGGCGCGGGAGGTCGAGCAGCCTCGCCTTCAGCCGGTACCAGCGCCGGGCGATCTCGTAGCGGTCGCGGACGGCGCCCACGAGCGCCTGCACGGACTCGTCGCTGGCCTCGTTGGCAAGGTTGCGAGCCGACAGCCAGGTGCGATAGCCCCGCAGGCGATCCTCGGTCGCCTTATCGGCGAGCAGGGTGTTGAAGATGAAGGCGCGCGTGCGCAACCCCGGCGCCAGCGCGGCCGTCACGGATTCCGCAGTAGCGCGGCGCAGCTCGCGATCGGGGAGCACGAGCCGGCTGAGCGCGGCATCGAGCGCCACCGGCTCGCCGCCGGGTTCGCCGTCGTCGAGGGTCACCGCGATCGACGAGGTCAGCTCCTCGAACAGGCGCCCCCAGGCGGACCGTCCGCTCACCGACTTCTCGGCGACGATCTTCTCTTCGGGCTCGCTCAGGAGGTAGGGGCGGTAACGGCGGATCGTCCGCAGGTGATGCCAGCAGAAGGCGAGCTCCGGCGCCTGGAGCAGCTCCTCGGCCCGCTCCTCCTCCACGGCGGCCCACTCGAGCTCGAAGAACAGCAGCTGGGTCTGGATCGCCGTGCCGCGCTCCTCGACCTTCTGCAGCAGTGCCCCGCGCTCGGCGTCGGTGGTGTCGACGGTGAAGCGCAGGCCGGCGTAGGTGCCGGCGCGACCGACGAGGTCCTCGATCGTCTCGAGCTCGTGCATCGCGCCCGCCAGCGCCTCGGCATCGAGCTCGGCCACCCGGCCCGCGTAGCTCTTCGCGAACGCCTCGGAGCGGGCGTGCGCGTCGGCGAGCAGCGCCAGCACGCCTTCCTCGCCCCTCCCGTCGACGAGCGGCTCGAGATCCCAGGCGGCCTGATCGAGCTCGGGATCCTCGCGCGGGGCGGCGGTCGTCGCCATCCCGGGAGCTTATTGCAGCGGCCGCCTCGCCTCGCCGCTCACACGAACGGGTACGCCGACAGGGCGATCAGCTTGATCGGATCGCCGCTGAAGTACAGGTACACCCCTCGACCCCCCACCGCCTCGCAGCCCGGCGCCTCCGGATTGACCCCGGCGCGTGCCGGCTGGCAGCCCGCGTCGGGATAGGCCGGGCGCACGCTCGACAGCGGGTCGCCGATGCCGACCCCGCGCCCGGTCGCCGCGCCGAGCCCGTAGACCGTCAGGCTCGCGACACGCGCGCCGATGAACGTGACCCCGACGTCTGGATACACCCAGTCGAAGTAGTTGTCGGCCGGCAGCAGCGGGGGCGCCTGCGCGGGCGTGTAATACGGGTTGTCGTTGGTGGCCAGCGGCGCGCCGAAGCGCGCGTGCAGCTGCGCGATCGTCGCGCCGAGCGGCAGCCCGGCGTAGCTGCCCGTCACCCCGGAGATCACCCCCCGCGCCTGTCCGGGGGTGGGCGTCGAGGACCCGCCGCACGCCGCCAGCGCGATGCACATCGCCAGACACCCCAAGCTCCACGTGGGCAGACGCATCGCCGGACGGTATCGAGCGCGCGCACGGCAAGGCGCGCCGCAGCGAGCGCTAGCATCACCCTCCCCTTGGACTACCCGCATGAGAGCTTCACCGAGGCGGAGCAGACGCGCCTCGCGCCGCACTTCACGAACCTGGACCGGCCGGTGTTCGGACTCGTCAACCTGCCCGAAACCGTCAAGGGCGCGCTCTTCGCCCGCTACTCCCGCTATCCCGGCACGCTGCGCCGCCTGTTCCTCGACGAGTTCGCCGACGACCTGCCCGCGAGCAGCGGCAGCGCCTTCGACGAGGCGGAGGGCACGCGCGCCGCGCAGCTGTACGAGCGGGTGTTCGTCGGCTACGGCGACGACTCGGTCGCCCAGCTCGGCGGCGCCCACGTGGCCTGCGAATGGGTCTCCAACGTGCTCACCAAGGTGCTCCAGCGCCCGCGCCTGGGCGCCTACCTCGAGCAGTCGACCCGCTACATCGCCTACGACGCGCCGATGCCGGGCGGCGGGTATCGCTTCTACCGCGACGCCGATCTCGGGCCGGCCTACGAGGCGGCGATGAACGAGCTGTTCGACATCTACGCCCGGTCGCTGCCGACCGTCACCGCATGGGCCGCCGAGACCTTCCCACCGGCGCCGGGCGAGTCACCGGCCGCCCACGCGCGAGCCGTCAAGGCGAAGGCGCTCGACCTGCTGCGCGGCCTGCTGCCGGCCGCCTCGCTGTCGCACATGGGCATCTTCGCGTCCGGGCAGACCTACGAGCAGCTCGTCCTGCACCTGCTCGCCCACCCGCTCCCCGAGGCGCGCGCCTGCGGGGCGCAGATCCTCGACGCCGTGAAGGCGGTGATGCCGAGCTTCGTCGCCCGCGTGGAGCGTCCCGACCGCGGCGGCGAGTGGATCAACTACCTGCAACAGCGCGAGCTGGCCGCCCGACGTTGGGCGGGGCGGCTCGGCCTCGACCGCGCCGCCGACGACGACCCGCACGCCGCCGGCGGCCCGTCGGTGCGCCTGCTCCACGTCGAGGGCGACGAGGATCGGCTGCTGGCGGCGCTGCTGTTCGAGGCCGCCGGCGTGTCCGAGCGGCACACGCTCGACACCGTCGCCGACCTCGACCTCGAGAGCAAAGGCGGCCGTACTCGCCGACCTCGTTGGCGCGCGCGCCAACCGCCGGCATCGGCCGGGTCGCGGCTTCGAAGCGCTGCGCTACCGCTTCGAGATCGTCTCCGACTACGGCGCCTTCCGTGATCTGCAGCGCCACCGCATGCTCACGGTGCAATGGCAGACGTTCGGCCCCGAGCTCGGCGCCGGGATCCCCGACGAGCTGCACGACGCGGGCGTCGCCGACGACTACCGGCGCGCGCTCGAGGTCTCGCGACGCGAGTGGGAGCGCCTCGTCGACGCCGGCCTCACCCGCGCGGCCCCCTACGCGCTGTGCCTCGGCTACCGGATCCGCTACGTGCTCGATCTGAACGCCCGCGAGGCGATGCAGCTGATCGAGCTGCGCTCCGGGCGCGAGGGCCATCCCGGCTACCGCGCCGTGGCCCACGAGATGCACGCCCTCATCGAGGCGGTGCATCCGTCGGTGGGCGGCGCGATGCGTCATCTGGACGCGAGCTCGGAGCCGCGCCTGGAGCGGATCCTGGCCGAGATGCGCACCGACTCCCGGACGCAGCGCTGAGGTGCCGGCGCCGCTCGCCCCGCCGGGGCGAGCGCACGGCAGCCCTACGCGTTGCCCGGTGCGCTAGACGTCGCGCTTGCGCAGCACCACCGCGCCGATCGCGAGCGATACTGCGGCGTAGGCGCAGAACACCGCGAAGCCCGCCCACGGTGCCAGCGTGTTCGAATCCGGGTTGATCGTCCAGATGGCGCCGCCCGCGCTGAGCGGGAGATATGGGTTGATGTCGTTGGACAGGCTCGTCGTCAGAATGGCCTGCAGAATCGGCGGAATCACGAACACGATGGCCACGAGCGCGGAGATCCCGCCGGCGGTGGTGCGGATGATCGCGCCGAGCCCGAGCCCGAACAGGCCCATCACCGTGAGGAACAGCGCCGCGCCGAACAGCGACCGGACCACGCCGGGCGTCGACAGCGAGACGTCGAGATGGTGCCCGGTCAGGATGGACTGGCCGATGAAGAAGACGATCACGATCGCCGGGAGGGTGATCGCGAACGTCACCGCACCGAACACGAGCGCCTTGGCCCACAGCACCGGAAGGCGCTTGGGCACCGCGCACATCGACGAGCGGATCATGCCCGTCGAGTATTCGGCGGTGATCGTGAGCACGCCGAGAACGCCGACGGCGAACTGGGCGAGGTTGACGCCGGCCAGGCTCTGCGTGAGCGGGTGGAAGTCGTGGCGCAGGTCCGGATAGCGGGACTCAGCGACGAGGCATCCAACGATGCCGAGGCCGATGAGGAAGAGGACGGCGACCCCGAGCGACCAGATCGTCGAGCGCACGGAGCGGATCTTGGTCCACTCCGAGCGCATGACGCCGGAGAACCGGACGCCGGGGCTCTGCACGCCGGCGCTCTTGACGCCGGTGCTGGGGGCGACAGTGGCGGTGCTCATGCGGGGGTCACCTCGGTCTCTTGCGTGGTTGAGGCGTGGAACTGGACCGCCCCCGCAGTGAGCTCCATGAAGGCCTCCTCCAGCGACGCCTGCACCGGGGTCAGCTCGTGCACGGCGATGCTCTGCGCGGCGGCGGCGTCGCCGATCTGCTCGGCGCTCAGGCCCCCGATCTCGGCGACGGACGCCTCGATCGACTTGACGGTTACCGTCGGTGACTTGAGCGCGTCGATCAGTTCGGGCAGCCGCGGCGACCGCACGCGGACGACGTTGCTGGAGGCGCTGGCGACGAAGTCGGCAACGCTCGTGTCGGCAATGAGCTCGCCCTTGCCGATCACGACCAGATGCTCGGCCGTGAGCGCCATCTCGCTCATGAGGTGCGACGAGACGAAGACCGTGCGACCGTCGGCGGCCAGCCCCTTGAGCAGGTTGCGCACCCACTGGATGCCCTCGGGGTCGAGGCCGTTGACCGGCTCATCGAGCATCACGGTGTGAGGGTCGCCGAGCAGCGCCTGCGCGATCCCGAGCCGCTGGCCCATGCCGAGCGAGAAGCCCCCGACCCGGCCGCCCGCGACGTCGTGTAGGCCGACCAGGTCGATCATCTCATCGACGCGGGCGCGGCCGATGCCGTGCGTCTGCGCGAGCGCGAGCAGGTGATTGCGCGCCGAACGTCCCGTGTGCACGGACCGTGCCTCCAGCAGCGCGCCGACCTCACAGAGCGGTGCGCTGTGCTCGGCGTACGGCTTGCCGTTCACCAGAGTCGTGCCGGAGTCCGCCGCGTCGAGCCCCAGGATGAGGCGCATGGTGGTTGACTTCCCGGCGCCGTTGGGACCGAGGAATCCGGTCACGATGCCCGGCTGGATCTTGAAGCTGAGGTCGCGCACGGCGACGGTCGGGCCGTAGTGCTTGGTGACGTTGTTGACTTCGATCACGGCAGCGGGCCTCCGGGTAGCGGAATCAGGCCGTGCCTGGCCGGGGTTGGCTGTATGAACATCGGTCTCCTTGTCGGCTGGGGAGCGGCCGGGCTTGAGCCACCGCCAACAGCATGACGCCGCGGCCGGCCGCCCGCCATCGGGAATGGCCCCTACGGGCCGGCCGCAGTCAGTGCCCGTCGAGGCTGACGAGTCGCTGCTCGAGCGCCCAGCGGCTCAGCTCGTGGCGATTGGATAGCTGCAGCTTGCGCAGCACCGCCGAGACGTGCGACTCGACCGTCTTGGCCGAGATGCCGAGACGCAGCGCGATCTCCTTGTACTGGTAACCGCGCGCGATGTGGCGCAGCACCTCGCGCTCGCGCGCCGTCAGCTGATCGAGACCAGGGTCCTGCGACGACGCCTGGGGCCGCGCGAACGCGTCGAGCACGAAGCCGGCCAGCCGGGGCGAGAACACGGCGTCGCCCTCGGCGACCCGCGCCACCGCGTCCGTGAGCTCGGCCGCCGAGATCGTCTTGGTCACGTAGCCGCGGGCGCCGGCCCGGATCACCGCGATGACGTCATCGACGGCGTCGGACACCGACAGGGCGAGGAAGCGAGGCGGGGCCGCGCCGCCGGCCAAGGGCTCGGCGAGCACCCGCCGGATGACCTCCACGCCGCCGCCCCCGGGCATGTGCACGTCGAGCAGCACGACCTCCGGCGCGCGCTCGCGGATGAGGGCCACCGCCTCCTCCACACCGGCGGCGTCGCCGACCACATCGACCGCCTCGCCGAGCTCGGCGCGCACCCCGGCCCGGAACAGGTCGTGGTCGTCGACGACGGCTACGCGCAGCCGCTCGCCAGCCTCGGCCGGCCCGGAGGCACTCACCACTCCATCACCAGCTCGACCTCCGTGCCCGTGCCGGGCGCACTGTGCACCGTCGCCCGGCCGCCATGCCGATCCATGCGCTCGACGATCGAATGGCGCACGCCGCGGCGGTCGGCCGGAACGGCGGCGGGGTCGAAGCCGACGCCGCGGTCGCGCACGAACGCCTCCACCCGGCCGGGGCCCGCCTCGGCGAACAGGTCGACGTGGCCCCCGCCGGCAAAGCGCGCGGCGTTGCACATCGCCTCGCGCGCGGCCTGCACGAGCGCCTCCAGGCGGGCGTCGAGGTGCGCGTCGCCGACGGTCACCACCTCGATCGGGACCCCGTGCAACTGCTCGACCTCCTCGGCCACCCCGCGCAGGGCGCCGCTGAGACTGTCGCTCGCGCTCGCCCGCTGACCGTCGAACAGCCACCGGCGCAGCTCGCGCTCCTGCCCGCGCGCCAGCGCGGAGACCTGGCCGGGATCGTCGGCGCGCTTCTGGATCAGAGCGAGCGTCTGCAGCACGGAGTCGTGCAGGTGGGCGGCCATGTCGGCCCGCGCCTGCTCTCGGATGCGCTGCGCCCGCTCGTCGCCGAGGTTGCGCACGAGCCGCACCACCCAGGGACCGAACACCAGCCCGACTGCCGCCACCGCCACCACGATCCCGACGACGGCGTGGCCCGCGTCCTTGTCGAGGACACCCATCGCCCGCAGTACGGCGAGCGCCGCCGCGGCGATCAGCAGGGGCCCGAGCAGTCCCTCGAACACCCGCCGCAGGCGGCTGGCCAGAGGGGCGGCGCGCCGCAACCGCCCTCCGGCGGCCTGCCGCGACACGAGTGCGACGCCGGCGGCGCCGATCACGATCGCCCACACCGGGGCGCCGATCCACTGGCTCTCGGCGCGCAGGAGGGCGACCCCGAGGAGCACCAGCGCACAGACCGCGGCGAGCTCCAGTCCGGCGCCGCGGCGGCCGAACGCGCGCCGGGTGCGCGCGCCGTCGCCGTCGGGGACGGCCGGCACGAGCGCCCAGGCCAGCAGGTACAAGGCGAGGCCGAGGCCGCCGAGGGGCGTCAGCAGTGCGAACGCGACGCGCACGGCCAGCGGCGCGACCTCGAGGCGCACCGCGATGCCCGCGCACACTCCCCCGATCACTCCGGTCTCGGGATGGCGGCGCAACCTCGCTCGGGGCGTCGCGACGGCGGGCGGCGCCGGAGGCCCGACCGGGCCGTGCGAGGAGATGATGCCCGTGCTGGTCATAATCGCAGTATGCGCCGCGCGCGCAGATCGCGTGGCATCTGCGCATGATCGTCGCGGCCGCGGCCCCCGAGCGCAATCGGGGATGTCCCCGAGGCGAGCTCTGACGTCAGCCGGACGCGCGCTCGCGTTCGTGCTCGCGCAGCTCGATGCGCCGGATCTTGCCGGTGAGCGTCTTGGGCAGCTCGGTGACGAACTCGATCCGCCGCGGATAGGCGTACGCCGACAGGCGCTCGCGCACGAAGGCCTTGATCTGCTCGGCCAGCTCGTCGCTGCCCTCGCGCCCGGCGGCGAGCACGATGAACGCCTTGACGACGTTCCCGCGCCGCTCGTCCGGGGAGGCCACCGCGGCGGCCTCGGCCACCGCGGGATGCTCCAGGCACGCGGACTCGACCTCGAAGGGCCCGATCCGGTAGCCGGCGGCGATGATCACGTCGTCGGCTCGCCCCTGGTACCAGAAGTAGCCGTCCTCGTCGATGCTGGCGGCGTCCTTCGTGTGGAACCAGTCGCCGCCGAACGTCTCCTCGCTCGCCTCGGGCAGGTTCCAGTAGCCGAGCGGATAGTGCGGGTTGGACCGTGCGCGCCAGCAGATCTCGCCGCGCTCGCCCCCGGCCACCGGCCGCTCGTCCTCGTCGAGCAGCGCGACGTCCCAGCCGGGCATCGGCCGGCCCATCGAGCCCTCGCGCACCTCCATGAACGGGAAGTTCGCGCACAGCGGGTAGCCCTCGGTGAGACCGTAGAAGTCGAGCACGGTGACGCCGTACTGCTCGCGGAACCAGCGGATCGCCTCGGGGTTGAGCGGCTCGCCGGCCGAGCACACGATGCGAAACCGCTGGGGATAGCGCGTCCCCGCGTCGGCGATGCCCATCATCGAGCGCACCGCCGTGGGGGTCGTGAACACGTTCGTCACCTCGTGGCGCGCGAGGAAGTCGAGCTGGCGATCGGGCTGGAAGCCGCCCTGGCGCTGGAGGACGTGCTGCACGGCCCCGAACCGCCACGGCCCGAGCAGCGGCGCGATCCCGGCTGCCCACGCCCACTCGCCCATGCCGTGGAAGCGCTCGCCGTCGCGCACGTCGTGGCAGTAGATGAACTCCTCGTGGGCGAGCAGGTAGCGATGAGCATGCACGATCCCCTTCGCCAGCCCGGTCGTCCCCGAGGTGTAGTAGAGCTGCGCCGGGTCGTCGGCCGCCGTGTCGACGGTCGTGAACTCCGTGCACGCCGCCGGCAGGGTCTCCTCGTCGAGCACGAGCAGCTGATCGACAAGGCTCGCGTCGAACCGCCCCGCGTTCGCGGCGTCGGTCACGAGCACCTTGCTCTGCGAGTCGGTCAGGCGATGACGGATCCCGTCGTCGCCGTAGAGCACCGACATCGACAGCAGGATCGCCCCGAGCTTCCACACGCCGAAGAACACCGCCGCCGTCTCGGGGGTCGGCGGCAGCACGACGGCCACCCGGTCCCCGCGCTGCACGCCGAGGCCGGCCAGCACGTTCGCCGCCTGGTTGGCCAGGTCCTGCAACTCGCCCCACGTGACCTCGCGCACGGCACCGGAGTAGTGCTCGTGGACCATGGCCAGCCGCTCACGCGGGTGGGCGTCACACACGTCGGCGGCGATGTTGTAGCGCTCGGGCACCTGCCAGCGGTGCTCGGCCACGACCTGCTCGTACGTCGTCTGCGCACCGATCGACATCGCCGCGACCCTCCCTCGCTCGCTCCAGCTTCTGGCTGGAATCTAACGCGATCGCCGCAGCCGCGAAATGAGAATGGAGCGAGTCAGCCGTTGATGATGCGCCGAGCGCCGAAGCCGCACACGGCAGCCACGATCGCCAGCACGATCGGGATGCCGGCACCGAGCACGCCGGCCACCATCAGCACGAAGGTGACGACGAAGCCGACGGCGCTCGCCCCGCCGACCATGATCAGCGTCGAGGCCCGGTCGACGCGCTGGTTGCGCGTCAGGTTGCTGCGCTTGCGCGGCGCGAGGTTGCTCATGCTTCGATGATACGCCGATCCGGCGGCGCTCCGGGGGGGTGTTCGTCGTTGAGCATGACTATTCACACAAACGACGAACACGTCCGCCGGACGGGACCGGCTCGGCCGCGCCGCCCGCGGCCGCCCTACGCCTCCTCGGACTGCAGCTCGGCGACCCGGTCGGCGAGCTGCTCGGTGACCACCGGATCGCGCAGCGTCGTCACGTCGCCGAGCGCCCGGCCCTCGGCGATGTCGCGCAGCAGCCGGCGCATGATCTTCCCGGACCGGGTCTTGGGCAGGTCCTCGGCCCAGATGACGCGCTTCGGCCGCGCCAGCTTGCCGATCCGCACCGCGACGGTCTCGCGGATGTCGATGACCATCTCGTCGTCCCCCACTACCTCGGCGTTGAGCGTGACGAACGCCGTGATCGCCTGGCCGGTGTCCTCGTCGTACTGGCCGATGACCGCCGCCTCGGCGACGCTCGGGTGCGAGACGATCGCCGACTCCACCTCGGCCGTGGACATGCGATGGCCCGAGACGTTGACGACGTCGTCGATGCGCCCGATGACCCACAAGTACCCATCGGGGTCCTTACGCGCCGCGTCGCCGACGAGGTAGATCTCGCGACCGAAGCGGCTGAAGTACGTCTCCACGAACCGCTCGGGCTCCTTGTAGAGCGTGCGCAGCATCGCCGGCCACGGTCGCGTGAGCACGAGCAGCCCCTGGCCCTCGGCGATCGGCTGGCCGTCGCTCTCGGCGAAGACGTCGGCGTACACCCCGGGCAACGGCGTGCCCGCCGACCCCGGCTTGGCGTACTGAACGCCGGGCAGCGTGGTGATCATGATGCAGCCGGTCTCGGTCTGCCACCACGTGTCGACGATCGGGCAGCGCTCGCGACCGATCACCTTGTAGTACCACAGCCAGGCCTTCGGATTGATCGGCTCGCCCACCGTCCCGAGCAGGCGCAGCGAGCTGAGATCGTGGGCGTTGGGGAACTCCGCCCCCCACTTGATGCACGCGCGGATCGCCGTGGGCGCGGTGTAGAAGGTCGTCACCTTGTAGCGCTCACAGAGCTCCCACCAGATGCCCTTGTGCGGGTAGTCGGGCGCACCCTCGTACATGACGCTCGTCGCGCCGTTGGCGAGCGGCCCGTAGACGATGTAGGAGTGCCCGGTGACCCAGCCGACGTCGGCCGAGCACCACCACACGTCCTCTTCGGGCCGCAGGTCGAACACGTTGCGATGCGTCGAGCTGACGCCGACGAGGTAGCCCCCGGTCGTGTGCAGGATCCCCTTCGGCTTGGCCGTCGATCCCGAGGTGTAGAGGATGAAAAGGGGATCCTCGGCGTCCATCGGCTCGGGCGCGCATTCGGCCTCGGCCTCGGCCATGATTTCGTCATAGAAGACGTCACGGCCGTCGCGCATCTCGCAAGGGGTCCCCTTGCTGCGCACGACGACGATCCGCTGCAGCGTCGTGAGATCGCCCATCACCGCGTCGACGCTCTGCTTGACCGCCGCGGTCTTGCCTTTGCGCGCAGCGCCATCCACGGTGACGAGCGCCTTCGCCTCAGAGAACTCCATGCGCTCGCGAACGGACTCGGCCGAGAAGCCGCCGAAGACGACGTTGTGGATCGCGCCGATGCGCGCACAGGCGAGCATCGCCACGACGACCTCGGGGATCATCGGCAGGTAGATGCCGACGACGTCACCCTTGGCGATGCCGAGATCCTTCAGCGCGTTGGCGAAGCGCTGTACGTCGCGGTGCAGCTCGGCGTAGGTGATGTCGCGCTCGGAGCCCTCCTCGCCGCGCCAGTGGTAGGCGACGCGCTCGCCGAGTCCCGCCTCGACGTGGCGGTCCAGGCAGTTGTAGGAGACGTTGAGCTTGCCGCCGGTGAACCACTTGTAGAACGGCGGGTCCGAATCGTCGAGCACGTGCTCCCAGCGAGTGAACCAATGCAGATGCTCGGCCTCGGAGACCCACCACTGCAGCGGGTCGGCCTGCGCCCGTTCGAACACCGACGGATCCGAGTATCGCGCCCGCGCGCGGAATGTCTCGGGGGGATCGATGCGCTCGACCTCGAGCAGGTCGGCGAGCTCGTGCTCGAGCTCCTCACCGGCCGAAAGCTGCGGCTCAGTCGCCATGGTCCACCTCTCGCTCCTGGAAGTTTGAACCTCACGGGACGGGACCCGTGCCTACGGTTTACTGCAAATCGCCGGACGGGGATAGCCCCGACCGCGATCGCGCCGGGACTCGGGGCAGCCCCGGCGCAGCCTCGCTCCGCCTACTGGGCCGGCGCCCCCCCGCGGACGGGGACCTCTGCGCCTCCCGCCGGCCGGCTGAGCGGCATCACCGGGAGCACCGTGCGCCCGAACGTCGAGTTCGTGACCGCCGCGAACGAGGCGTACCACGCCACGATCGCGGTCGCCAGCCCGACGTAGCCGCCGGCCTTGATGACACTCGTGTTCAGGCCCGCGTTGCCGATCGCCAGCAGGAAGAACGTGATCGCCAGCAGGAAGAACACGAGGTTCACGGCCGCCGAGGTGCGGAACGACGCGACCCACATGTACGTCGTGAAGATCGCCCATGCGTACAGGTACAGCGCGATGTCGTTGTGGGCGTGCCCGACCACGAGCAGTGGGGCGTAGAACACGTTGATCGCCCAGAAGGACAGCCAGAACGCCCCGAACGACGTGAACGCGACGGCCCCGAACGTGTTGCCGGTACGGAACTCCCACATGCCCGCCAGCAGTTGCGCGATACCGCCGTAGGCGAGCGCGAGCCCGAGCACGACCGGCTGGCCGACGGGACTGACGAGGTGGGAGTTGTACATGCTCAGCACGAACGTCGTCATCGCGAAGCCGGCGAGTCCGAGCGGGCCCGGGTCCGCTGGCGTCCAGCTCGCGCCTCCGCCCGAGCCGCTTGTCGATGCTTCCATCACAGACCTCCTCCGATCAAAGGTGAAAGGGGGGCAGTGACGCCCACCCGCACACGGTGTCCCACCGCTCGTCACGCGCGGCAAGCCCGTGCGCGACGAGCGGTGCCCGCGGCGCCGTGAGCGGTGCGGCGTCCGCGGCGAACGCGCGCCGTCCGGGCCGGCGCCGCCGCGTGGCCCAGAAGTTCCATGTCAACCGTCGCCGCGGCGCCCGGCGGGGTCTATCCTCCCTAGTGGAGGGAAGGAGCTGAACATGGAAGTGGTGTTGGGCGTCGTGCTCGGTTGGGCAGTTGTTGCCTCGCTGTTTCTCGCCAACCGCTTTGCCCCGCGCTCGCTCTTCCTCGGCCAGGGACGCGCCATGCAGTCGGCGCTGCACGAGGCGACCGCGATCCTTCCGGACCTGCGCCGCGGGCTGACGCCGGCGAGCGCGCGTGCGGCGGCGCCGCACCTGCGCATCCTGACGCAGGCCATCGCGGTCGCGCTCGCCGATCGCGATGACGTCATCGCCTTCGACGGCGCCGGGATCGAGCACCACCACCCCGGCGGCACCGGACTGCCGCCCACGCTGATCTCGGGCAGCGACTGGGTGCGCATCGATGCGAGCATTGGCTGCCCGGTGGCTGGCTGTCCGCTGCGCGCGGCGATCGTCGCGCCGTTGCGCGTGGGGGGCGAGCGGATCGGCAGCCTCATCGCCTTCTACCACAGCGCCGAGCGGCTGACCGGTGAGGACGCCCAGGTGATCGGCGAGGCGGCGAGCCTCGTCTCGGCCCAGATCGAGCTCTCCGAGCTGGAGGCACAGAGCGAGCGCCTCGCGAGCGCTGAGCTGCGGGCACTGCGTGCGCAGATCTCCCCGCACTTCGTGTACAACGCGCTCGCTGCCGTGGCGAGCTACATCCACTCGCGTCCCGACGACGCCCGAGAGCTGCTGTCGGAGTTCGCCGAGTTCACCCGGTACGCGTTTCGTGGCGAGCGGCCTGTCGTCACGCTCGCCGACGAGCTGCAGTACGTCGAGACGTACCTGCGGCTCGAGCAGGCCCGTTTCGGCGACCGCCTGCACGTGCGGATGCGGATCCCGGCGCAGGTCCGCGACGCGACCATGCCGGTGCTGTCGCTGCAGCCGCTCGTCGAGAACGCCGTGCGACATGGCCTGGAGGAACGCGGCGGCGCGGGCCGCGTGGAGATCGTCGCCCGCGACCTCGGGGACGCCGTCGAGCTGCGCGTGAGCGACGACGGCGTGGGTATGGACCTGGCCTCGGTCCGCGCGCTGCTCGCGGCCGGCGACGGCTCCGCCCCCGGGGGCGGCATCGGGCTCTCCAACGTTCAGGCCCGCCTGCGTGCGATGTTCGGCGCGCCGTATGGTCTGCAGCTGCGATCGCGCCCGGGTCGGGGGACGACGGTCGTGATGACGCTGCCCAAGGCGGCCGCGCCGGCGTCGCCGGACGACGCCACGGCGACGGTCGGCGACGCGGGGGCGGTCCCGGTCGAGGTGGCGCGATGAGCGCCGGCCTGCGCCTGCTCGCCGTCGACGACGAGCAGCCCGCGCTCGACGACCTGGCGCGGCTGCTGCGCGCCGACCCGCACGTCAGTGAGGTGCGTTGCGCCAGCGCCGGCTCGGAGGCGCTGCGGTTGCTCTCCACGGAGGCGTTCGCCGGACTGTTCCTCGACGTGCGGATGCCCGACGTCGACGGTTTGGCCCTCGCCGGCGTGCTCCGTCGCTTCGCGACGCCGCCGCCGGTGGTCTTCGTCAGCGCGCACGAGGAGGCGGCCGTCTCGGCCTTCGAGCTGCAGGCGCTCGACTACCTCATGAAGCCGGTCGGTCGTCAGCGGGTCGAGCGGGCGGTGCTGCGCATCCTCGAGACGACCTCGCGCCGGCGAGCGGCCGGTGGGCCCGCCGGTGACGATGCCGATGGTCCGGTCGCGCCGGAGCTCGGCGACATTCTCCCGCTGCCCGGCGGGCGCAGCGGCGGCACGCGCCTGCTGCACCGGTCGGACGTCCTGTACCTGCAGAGCCACGGCGACTACGTGCGCGTCGTCACCGACGGCGGGCGCTTCCTCGTCCGTGCTCGCCTTGGCGAGCTCGAGGAGCGCTGGGGCACGCGCGGCTTCGTGCGGGTGCACCGGGGCTATGTGGCGAACCTGCAGCGCGCGATCGAGGTGCGCCCGTCGCTGGACGGCAACGCCCGCCTGCGCCTGCAGGACGGCACCGAGCTGCCGATCGCGCGCCGGCAGCTTCCCGCCCTGCGACGACGGCTCGGCGTCTAGGTCAGCGCTCGCGGCGGCGCTGCTTGCGCTTGTTCGAGCGTGAGTGCGGCCGGGCCGTCGGCTCCGGCGCCGCCTCGGCGACGGTGGGCGCGGGCGCCGCCGCGCGGGGCCGGGTCCCTCGACCGCCGAACAGACCCCGGCGAGGCGGCTCGCTCGAGCCACCGGCGGTCGCCGCCTGCGCCTCCGCGCGCTTCTGCGCCGCGGACGGCCAGGGCCGCGCCTCGCCGCTCTCCCAGGCCGGCGGATCGCCCCCGGGCCACCGCCCGAGCAGCAGGAAGCCGAGCCCGACGAGCCACAGCGCTGTAAGCAGCTGCAACGGCAGGGGCAAGACGAACAGGACCGCGGCAACGACACCGACGTAGCCAGCGACCTTCGGGAGGAGCCCGACGCGCATGGCGTTGACCGACACGACGCCGACGGCAACGGCGAAGGCGAGCGCGACGATCAGGTCGAGGTAGGTGGCGGCCACGGTCGGCGTGTTCGTCGTGAGCGCGTGCACGACGGCGGAGTTGCTGAAGTCGTGGCCGTGGACGAATGCGTGCGTCTCGATCGCGTTGATCACCTCGTGCGCGACGCTCAGCAGCGCGAAGGCGACGCCGCCGCCGATCAGCAGCGGCCGCGCATAGCGGAACGACTCGGGCCGGCGAAAGCGCGTGGCGTCGACGACGAACGCGAGGGCGACGACCGTGAACAGAACGGAGATCGCGTTGATCGTGCTCCCGGCGATCGTCCCGAACGTATGCGAGCTGACGAAGCGAACCTCGGCGGCTCCAGGGCTGACCGCCGGCGAGGCAGTGCCCTGCAGCGCCGGCCCGATCCCCTGAACGAGGCCGACGGTGGGCACGGCCTTCAGCACGGCCGACAGGATGCTCGCGCTCAGCTCGTAGAGGACGCCGGCGGCCGCGGCGAGGACGCCGACGCGGGCGCGTCGGTGGAGCTCCCAGGCGATCTGCTCGTCGCGGGTGCGCTGAGGGGCGTCGGTCATGGCCTGAGGAGTCTAGGTGAGAGCGTGCCGGCGCCGGCGCGCGCTCTCGCACGCAACGGCGTTCCTCACTACAGTCCGCGGGGTGGAGATCCGCGACGTGATGACCGGATCGGTGGTGACAACGAGCCCGCGATCCTCGGTGCGCTCGGTGGCCGAGCTGATGCGTGAGCGCAACGTCGGCTCGGTCGTGCTCGTCGACGATGGCAGCCACCCGGTCGGCTTCATCACCGACCGCGACCTCGCCGTCGGCGTCCTCGCCGACGGCCACGACGGAACCGATCCGGTCGCGGGCTACGCCTCGGCCCCCGTCGTCACCGCCACGCCCGAGCTCGACCTGCGCGAGGCGGCGGCGCTGATGGTTGCGCACGGCATCCGCCGCCTGCCGGTGCTCGACGGCGAGCGCCTGTCGGGCATCGTCACGCTCGACGACCTGGCCGCGCGCGCCGGCGATCCCGAGCTCGGTCACAGCCTCACCGCCGAGATCACGCGAGCGGCGCTGCCCGACTTCTACTTCCACGATCGCGGCGGCTGATCTCATGGCGCGAGGCCCGGCACCGACCGCGGCGTCCCGGCGCTAAGATAGCGGCATGGAAGGCGGCTTCGGAGACCTCTTCGGCGACCCGGAGGAGCTGCAGCGGCGCCTCGCCCAGTTCGCCGACCAGATGCAGGGTCAGCAGCGCCTCGCTTGGGCGGACAACGCGATCAAGCTCGCGGTCGACATGACGGTCGCCGCGGTCAACCGGGTCAACCTGCAGGGCAGCGCCGAGGCGCAGGCCGAGCAGATCCGCTCGGTGATGGCCGTCATCTTCCCCGAGGCCGTGACGCTCGTGCGCGAAGCGCGCGACGGCCTTCAGTAGCCGGCGCGCCGCGACGCCCGCGCCCGGGACCGCGCGCTCGCCGAGCCGGCCTCGGGCGCTCGTTCGGCCTTCTCGGCCTCTTGCGACGCGCGCCCGGCCTGCACCACCTCCCGGAACGAGCGGAAGCGGAATACGAACACGACCGCGGCCAAGCCGACGCCCGCGGTCAGCACGGTGATCGCGATCTGCTGACCCACCGAGTACGCGGCCACGATCGGCCCAGCGGCGAACGAGGAGAAGACCCGCACGAGCAGCGCCTGCTGAACACCGGCGCCGCCCGGCGTGAACGGGACCGCGCCGGCCACCGCCTGCACGCCGAACACGAGCAGCACCTTGTGGAAGGAGCCGCCGAGACGGAAGGCGTCGAGCATGAGCCAGTACGCCGTGAAGCGGCAGCCCCATGCGACCACCTGGTAGGCGACGACCTCGCGCAGCCAGCGGCGGCGGTCGCGGAGGATCGTGAACCCCTGGCGCACGTTGGCCCACAGCGCCTGCGCACGCGACGAGAGCGCGGCGAACGCGGCGAGGGCCCCGATCGCGATGAGCGTCAGCAGGAAGAGCGTGAAGCGGAAGTGCGACGCGAGCCAGGAGATGTCGAACGAATCGAGCTTGGCGAAGCTCGGCGGCTTCGGGAACACGCCCTGGCTGAAGGCGTAGATGAGCACGAACACGCCCACGATCGCGTCGAACACCGACTCGACGTAGAACGCCGCCGCGACCGTCGGGTAGTGCGAGTTGCGTACCGAGCTCTTGGTGAGGAAGAGCTTGATGACGTCCCCGCCGCGGGCCGGCACGAGGTTGTTGAAGCCGACGGCCGCCCAGTAGGCCCCCCAGATGCGCAGCCAGGAGATGCGCTCCGCGGGATACGCGGCCCGCAGCGAGTTGTAGAAAGCGCGCGTGCGCGCCGTCAGGTTGAGGGCGAAGAAGAGGAGCCCGAGGACGAGCGCGCCCCAGTGCAGCTGGGCGATGTCGTTGAAGAACTTCCCGACGGAGTCGAGGAAGGACGTGAGGCTCTGGCCGATGGATGCGGAGGCGAGCACCGACATGCTGCCTCAAGCGTATGCGGCCCGGCGTCGGTCACGGCTATGGTGCCGTCGCCACGGCGGACGAGGACGCGCGGCTAGTCCTCGTCCTCGCCGTAATCGTCGTCGTCCTCATCGAGGTCGATGTCGTCGAGGTCGATGTCGTCGAGGTCGATGTCCTCGTCGTCCTGCTCGATCGGTTCGTCGTCGAAGCTCATCCGTGGCGGCTCATACAGCGCGTCCGCCTGATCGCGCTCCAGCGTCGTCTCGGGCATGCCCGTGCTCCTTTCGAATGTTCGCGGCGCGGCGGATGATAGCCACGCCCTGCGGCACCGGCGCCATCGGCGGGCTGCCGGCTCAAGTGCTTGCCTTCGCGGCCGATCACCCGCAGAAGATGTCGACGAGCGCCCCGGACCCCGCGGCGACGGCTGCCGCTTCGCCCTCCTCCCCCGCCACCACGCAGGCGAGCACCCGTCACGCCGCCCGCCGCGACGGATCGGCGACCTTCGCCGCGACCCTGAAGGCCGCTTCCGTGCCGGCCACCCACTCGCCGGCGGCCACCGGAGGCGCCGCCGCGCCGGCCTCGAGCTCCGCCGGCTCGCCCGCCGTCGGCCACGAGCCGTCGCGCCCGACCGGCGAGCAGCTGCAACCGATCACCGGAGCGCCGTACGCGAAGATCATGAGCGGCGTGGACGCCGGCCTGTACCTCAACGAGGCGCCAGGCAACCCGCGTAAGGGCGAGGCGTTCACCCTCGAGCACCGCAACGGCCGGACGCTGCACGTATACGGCAGCGGAGCCGACGAGGTCACCGAGGTCGTCCCGGTCAAGGCGCCGGCGGCCACCGCGCCCGCGGCCACGGCGCCGGCGGCCGCCTCGGGCACGGCGGCACCGTCGGGCACGAGTCAGCGCGTCGGCGGCCACGAGCAGCGCGTCGGCGGGCACGACGCAGGCCGCTTCGGGTACGACGACGCCGGCCGGCACGACGACCGCGCCGGCCGCCACGACGAGCGCGGGCTCCGCCGAGACGACGGAACCGTCCGCCACCACGAGCTCGGGCTCGGGCGAGGCGACCGGCTCGTCCGACGGCGACACCGCCGGCACCTAGCGCTCCCCCTCCCGCGGCCCCTGATCAGGCGGCGGCGCCGGAGATCTGGCCGAGCGCCGCGAGCACGTCGTCGTCGTGCGTCTTGGGCGTCGCCTTCGGGATGACGCTCGCCACCACGCCGTCGGGGCCGATGATGAACGTCGATCGCTGCGCGCCCCAGTACGTGCGCCCGTACATCGACTTCTCCACCCACACGCCGTAGCGCTCGCAGACGGCGTGGTCGGAGTCGGCGAGCAGGGTGAAGCCGAGATCGTGCTTGTCGGCGAACTTCTTTACCGCACTCACCGGATCGGGCGAGACCCCGAGGACCGCCGCGCCCACGATCTCGTACTGCTGCCGGTGGTCGCGGATGCCACACGCCTGCGTCGTGCACCCCGGGGTGTCGGCCTTCGGATAGAAGTAGAGGACGACCGGCCGCCCGCGCAGGGCGGACAGCCGCACCGTCTCGCCGTTCTGATCTGGAAGCTCGAAGTCGGGAGCCTGCTCGCCCTGCTCGATCATGTCTGGTCCTTTCGCGTCGGTGGGGATGAGCGACTACTTCAGCAGGCGCGAGAGGCGGCGGTCCTTCAGGACGCGTCCGCCCGTCTGGCACCGCGGACAGTAGGCGATGACGTAGTCCTCGAAGTGCACCGCGGCGAGCGTCGTGCCGCAGCGCGGGCACGGCTCGCCCTCGTGGCGATGGACCCGCAGCGGCATCGGCAGCTTGTCGGGGATCGGCAGGCGCACCGTCTCCTCGTAGTGCGCCAGGGCGCCGTCGAGCGTCTGGCGGATCGACTCGCGCAGCACCGCGCGCTCGTCCGTGTCGAGGTCGTCGCCGCGCTTGAACGGCGACAGCCGGCTTGCCCACAGGATCTCGTCGACCCAGGAGCGACCGATGCCGGCGATCACACGCTGGTCGCGCAGCAGCGGATGCAGCGGGCGGGCGGCGTCGAGCAGATCCTCGAGCGCCGGCGGGTCGGGCCACGCCTCCGGTCCGAGCGTCGCGAGCGCCTCGTCACTCTCGAGCGCGTCTCGCGACAGCAGCTTGACCCAAGCCGCCTGTTTGGTGCCGAACTCGCGCAGGCGCAGCTCGCGCCCGTCGTCGAGGCGCACGAGCAGTCGCGACGTGCGGTCGCGCGGGCCCGCGAGCGTGTCGAACAACTGCAGTCGACCAGCCGACATGAGGTGGATGAGCAGCGCGAGCTCCCCCTCCACGTCGACGATGAAGTGCTTGCCGCGCCGGCGCACGCCCTCCAGGCGCCGGCCGACGAGCGTGTCGAGCGGCGGGTCGAACGTCTTGAGCGCGTTCACCCCGGGGGCCAGGACGGACTTCACCGGCGCGCCGCGCAGCGCCTCGTCGAGCCGCCTCGCGGTGATCTCGACCTCGGGAAGCTCGGGCATGCCTGCATCGTAGGCCGGGGGAGCGTGCGGACCGGGGTCGGGGCGGGGGGTGCTCCCGAACCCACGCTGCGCGGCCCGCCGGCCCCGGAGCGCCCAGACGCGAGCGCGCCGGGGGGCGGGCGCCCACTCGCCGAGCGCCAGCCCCCCCGCGCGCCCGCGCGGCGGCTCCCGCCGCGGGCCCTAATGCGGGAAGGGCGTGACCGTCGCGCCGGTGTACAGCGTGCCGGTCGGCGAGCGCCAGCGGACGGCGAAGCTGACGGCGCCGCCCGCACGTGCCGACAGCGTCCAGTAGCCGTGCGAGTTCGTCGCCACCGATCGGGCGAGGCTCACCGAGCGGTGCGAGCCCTTGTAGAGGACGAGCACCTGCACGTGCGTCACGCCAGTGGCCGGGCGGATAAGCCCCCAGAGGGAGAACCCACCGCCCTGCCGGGTCACGACGAGCGGCAGGCGGAAGCCGTAGAAGAGCGGCTTGGGCTGGCCGCTGAGGTACTCGAGGCCGGTCTGGAAGCCGACATAGCCTCCGCTCACGCCCGACCCGGGCGGGCCGCCGACCGGGTCGTCGCGCAGCAGGTACTGCGAGAAGGCGGCGACCCGCGGGTTGTAGTAGGCGATGCGCTCGGAGACCGCGTCGAAGATCGCCTGGTTGGTCAGCGAGACGGCCAGCCCCGAGCGGTTGGGCTTCGTCTGCCAGCCGAACTCGGTGAGGTATATCGGCAGCCCGCCGGGCAGCGCGCCCGCGCGCGCGGCGGCGTCGAGCGCGCCCGTGAGGCGCCCGAGCGAGCCGATCGCGACGTCGTTGGGGTCTGACCACTGGAACGTCGGACCGGCGGGGATCGTGTACGCGTGGTGCGCCCAGCCGGCGGCCGGCAGCAGCGAGCAGGTGCTCGCCTTGCGGTAGTGGCTGTTGAGGCACAGCGTGCCCTGCAGGAAGGTGATCGGCGCGACGTCGTGCGCGCCCTTAGTGTGCTCATAGCCCGTCGGCGCGGTGTCGCCGATGAGTACGCTCGGACGCGCGACGCCCGCATTCTGCAGGCCCGCGTAGCCGGCCTGCCACAGCGCGCGGTAGATGAGCGGCGACGCCGGCGTGCCGTTCGCGTTGAATTGCGGCATGAGGAAGAACGGGTGGTTCGGCTCGTTCCAGATCGCCCACAGGCG
Source organism: uncultured Solirubrobacterales bacterium (assembly GCA_963819075.1). Classification (GTDB taxonomy): domain Bacteria; phylum Actinomycetota; class Thermoleophilia; order Solirubrobacterales; family Solirubrobacteraceae; genus CAVQBJ01. The sequence goes on along the minus strand of CAWFUP010000002.1, from coordinate 859,866 downwards.
CACCTGCGAGGAGAACTCCTTGCCGACGGCGGTCATGAAGCGCTCGAAGTCGAGCGGATCCGGGCGCGTGACGTGGTCGCGGTGCGTCGCGGTCGCCCACTTCGGCACCGGGCCGGACACGTCGAGCAGCACCGGCCAATGCAGTGCCTGGGCGGCGCTGATGAGCGCCGTGTATTGGCCCCACGCGTAGCTGGCCGGGTTGGTCAGGTCGACCTTCGGCGTGCTCGCGCTGTTCGGCGAGGGCGCCACGTCCTCCCAGTACATGACGACGCGCAGCGCGTGCACGCCGAGCGAACGCAGCGTATTCAGCGCGGCCGGCCGGAGCTTGGCTGACAGCAGCTCGGTTGGGGCCTCCATGTACATCGACTGACCGGTGGAGGCGACGGCGGGCGCGGGCGCGGCGGCGATCCCGGTGGCGAGCGTCAGGGCCGCAGCGAGGGTCCAGGCGAGACGACGTGGGGATGCGTACATGAATGAAGAAAGGGGTCGGAGACAGGGCCAGACAGCGTCACGACGCGTGATGCGAGTCCGGGGACGACAGCGGGCTCGCGAAAGGGCGGCGCGATGACCGACACCTGTTAGACACGATAGCGGCGCCGATGTTGCGCTGTTGCCCGCCGAGAAGACGACCTCGACAACTGCCACGGCGTCCCCCGGCCCGATGACATAGCGTTTGTCCGGTGAGCGCGATCGCCCCCGACGACATCGTCCGCGACCCGTCCGACGTCGGCCCGCAGGACCGCCCGCCGCTGCTGATCCTGCGGCCGCTGCAGGCCTTCCTCGACCACCACGACCTCGGATCGGGCGAGCTGGAGGCCACGCCGGTCGGCGACGGTCACTCCAACGTCACCTACCGCATCGGTCGCGACGGCGCCGACGTCATCCTGCGCCGCCCGCCCCGCCCGCCGTTGCCGCCGTCGGCGCACGACGTCCTCCGCGAGGCTCGCCTGCTGCGCGCGCTCGCCCCGACGCCGGCCCGCGTTCCCGAGGTGCTCGCCGTGTGCGAGGACGAGGAGGTGATTGGAGCCCCCTTTTACGTAATGGAACGCATCGAGGGCGAGGTGATCACGACTGAGCTGCCACCCGCGCTCGACACGCCCGCCGACCGGGCCCGCGTCGCCGACGAGCTCATCGACGCGCTCGTGGAGGTGCACGCCGTCGACTGGCAGGCCGCCGGGCTGGAGGGCTTCGGCAAGCCGACGGGCTACCTCGAGCGCCAGCTGCGGCGCTGGCTGGGACTGTGGGAGCACAATCGCACTCGCGAGGTGCCCGAGGTCGAGCGCGTCGGTGCGTGGCTGACCGAGCATCTGCCGCGGTCCGGTGCGGCGACGATCGTGCACGGCGACTACCGCCTCGGCAACACGATGTACGCAGCGCGGTCCCCGGCGCGCCTCGAGGCGATCCTCGACTGGGAGATGGCCACGATCGGCGACCCGCTCGCCGACGTCGGCTATCTGTGCATGTTCTGGACCGAGCGCGAGGATCCCAACGGCGGCCTGCGCGAGGCGCTCGGGCGCGTCACGCGCCTGCCGGGGTTCCCGACGCGCGCCGAGCTCGTCGCCCGCTACGAGGAGCGCTCCGGACGTTCGATGCGCGACCTGCGCTGGTACACCGCGCTGGCGCTGTGGAAGTCGATCGTCTTCATGGAGGGCAACTACAAGCGCGCCGTGTCGGGGACGACCGATGATCCGTACCTGCGGCAGTTCGGCGACGGGGTGCTCGAGCTGGCGCGCCGCGCCGAGGAGGTGACCCGTGGCGAAGAATGAGCCCGGCGTCGACGGTGCCCCGACCGGCCTGCTCGTCGATTGGGGCGGTGTGATGACGACGAACCTCTTCGACTCCTTCGCCGCCTTCTGCGAGGCCGAGGGGATCGACCGCGACGCGCTCGTGCAGGCCTTCCGCTCCAATCCCGACGCGCAGCGGCTGCTGTTCGCCTTCGAGGAGGGGCGCGTCGACGAGGCGACGTTCGAGCCGCAACTCGCCGGGCTGCTCGGCATCCCGGCGCGCCGCGACAGCCTCATCGCGCAGCTGTTCGCGGGCGCGGTGCTCGACGAGCCGATGGTCGACGTCGTCCGTGCGGCGCGGGCCGCGGGCATTCGCACCGGGCTCATCTCCAACTCGTGGGGCACCGGCACCTATCCGCGCCCATTGCTCGCCGAGCTGTTCGACGGCACGATCATCTCCGGCGAGGTGGGCATCCGCAAGCCGGCACCGCGGATCTACGAGCTCGGCGCCGAGGCGATCGGCCTGCCCCCGAGCGAGTGCGTGTTCGTCGACGACCTCCCGTTCAACCTGCCGCCCGCCCTCGAGCTGGGGATGCGCGCGATCCATCACCGCGAGGCGAGCGAGACGATCGCCCAGCTGCGCGAGCTGTTCGCCCCCATGCTTCCCTGAGCAGCCCGGTCAGCCGTCCGGGCCTGACGCCGCGCGCGCCTCCAGCCGCCGCCGCAGCTCCGGCCCGCGCCCCGCGGCCACGGCGCGCGCGGCGCGCTCGTCGGTGAGCTCCAGCCCGCGGCCGTGGGCGAAGTCGAGTAGCTCCTGGCGCTCCTCGTTCTCGCGCGCGGTCTTCAGGAACAGCCACGCGAACAGGCAGATCGTCAGGATGCTGCCCTCAACCATCATCACCGCGCCGGCGATGTTCTGGTCGGCGATCGGGGTCACGTGCCAGTACGCCTCGCCCTTGGCGTAGTCCGGGTAGAACACCGTCCCCGACCACGCGAACACGTTCCCCATGACGGCGCCGGCGAGGCGCACGGCGAGGATGTACCCGAGCTTCTGCAGGTTGCCGAACCAGGCCGGCTGCGGCAGCGGCCCGAACAGGCACATCCACATGTTCGCGCCGAAGAAGATGAAGCAGCTGTGCTGCAGCGCGTGGATGCCCTGGTGGCGCAGCGCCGCCTGGTAGAGGACCGGCAGGTGCCACGTGTAGAGGTCGATCACCCACAGGGGGAAGGCGACGAGCGGGTTCGTGAGGAACCGCAGGCGATCGATCGCCCGGATGCGCATGACCGGCGCGATCACCTGGGCGGTGAGCCCGAGCACGAGCAGCAGGGCGCCAATGTCACCGAGCAGCAGGTGCTCGACCATGTGCACGGCGAGCAGGTCGTCGCTGATGCGCCCGATCGGCGACAGCAGCGCAAGGAGGATGACGACCAGACCGCCATAGAACGCGGCCTGGCGCGCGGCGGGGACCGGCCGGCCCTCGCGCGCGAGCGTGCGCACCCGCTGGGCGTAGAGGATCGCGGCGATCCCCGGCGGCACCAGCTGCGCCGGAGCGAGAACCGGGGCGAGGTGAGAGACGGCCAGCGGCGCCATGCCGCCACGCAGGGTACGCCCCGGGGGCTCGCCGCGCGAGGTCAGCCGGCGGCGAGCAGCAGCACGCCGCCGAGCGCAGCGACGATCCCGGCGCCCTGCACCGGGAGCACGCGCTCGCGCAGGACCGCGCGGGCCATGAGAACCGTCACGACCGGGTACAGCGAGCCGGCGACGGCCACGAGCGCGAGCGCCCCGCGGCGCGTCGCGACGGCATAGAGCGCCGTCGCCGAGAGGTCGATCAGCCCGAGGCCGATGAGCAGCAGCCCGTCGCGGCGTCCGGCCGGCACGGCCCGCTGGCCGGCGAGCCACAGCCCGACTACGAGCGGGATCGCCGCCGTGTGCGAGAGGCCGACGAGCCACAGGACGCCGCCGCGAGCCCCCGCGTGCGCGAACACGAAGTAGCTGCCGAAGCCGAGCGCCGCCAGCAGCGCGAGCGCGATGCTCCCGACGCGCAGGCGCGCGGGCGCCCAACCGCCGACGGCAAGCGCGCGGTCCGGCGCCGCGCGCGAGGCGCACACGACACCGACGACGGTCAGCAGCAGTCCGACGGCCTGGATGATCCCGACCCGATCGCCTTGCGCGAAGCCGACGATCACCGGCAGCGCGACCCCGCAGGCCGCGATTGGCGCCACCACGCTCATCGTGCCGGTGGCCAGCGCGCGGTAGAAGCAGACGAGGCCGGCGATGCCCGCCACCCCGGCGGCCACGGAGGGGAGGGCCGCGTCGAGGCCCGGCATCGGCGGACGCACGGCGACGAGCACGAGCGACATCAATGCCAGCCCGAGCAACTGCATCGTGGCCACGACGGTGAGCACCGGCAGCCGGCGCGACGTGACGCCGGCCAGGAAGTCGGACATGCCCCACGCGGCCGAGGCGACTACGGAGAGTGCGATTGCGAACACGCAGCGCCATGCTCGCACGATCGACGACCCGCGCCAGAGAGGGGCGAGACGGCGGGCGATGGACGCGGCAGGCCGGGCCCTGATACGAGCTCGCGCAGCCCCAGCGCGCTGACCCCGGCACCGAGCGACGCCGCCAGCAGCGCGGCGACGACCGCGAGGCAGACGAGCGCGAGCATGACGGCGGGCAGGTGCGAACGGGCGACCGACATGCCCCCCATCTACGGCGGGCGGGCCCCCGGCCCTGCTCGTCGACGCCGCCTGCCAGCCGCGTTGCAGCACCCCGATGGTGCAGTGCGCGCCACGCCGCCGACGCGATCGACACAATGACGCTCGCCGTCAAACTTGCCCATGCGCCGCCTGTCCATCGCCCGCTCGGTCGCCTCTGCCCTGCTCGGGATCACGATTCTGTACGCGGTGCTCGCGGGTCTCGGGGTGGCCGCCCTGTATCAGGCCCGTCAGCGCTACGAGAACCGACTCTCGAGCGCCTACATGCTCGAATCGAGCGCGAACCGCCTGCTCGCCGCGGCGGCGATCGAGCAGAACACGATGCGCCTCGCCGGCGGCCGGCGCGGAATCCCCGAGCGACGAGCCGCGCGACGCGACTTCGCGGCGGCGATGTCGACCGCGGACGGCCTGGCCATCGGAGACCCGCTCGCCGCCACGCTGCTCGGCAGCGCGGCGCGCGACGAGCTCGCCGCGAGGCGCGCACGCACCACGATCGCCGACACGCTCACCCTCGACGCCGCCATGCGCAGCGATGTCGACGCGCTCGTCGCGCACGCGTCCGAGCGCCGGGCGGCCGCGCTCCTCGACGCGCGCAATGCCTCGCGACGTGCGCTCGCGGCGATCATGGTGTCGGCGGTGCTGGTCGCGATCGCCGTCTTCGGGCTGCTGTGGCTGCTCGCCGCGCGCGTGCGCAGCCCGCTCGCCGGGCTCGCCGACGCGGCCCGCCGCCTCGCCGGCGGCGATCTGCAGGCTCGCGTGCGCATCGAGGGGCCGCAGGAGGTGCGCACCGTGGCCGGAGCCTTCAACGCGATGGCCGACGACCTCGCGGACGCGCTGGCGCGTCTCGATGACGAGCGCCGGCGCCTGGCGCGGATCGTCGAGGGCCTCGGGGAGGCCCTGCTCGTCGTGGACGCGGACGGCACCGTGGCCGTGGCCAACCCCCTGGCCCGCGAGCTGTTCGCAGAGCTCGCGCCCGGCGTACGCGTCGACCACACCGCCGCGCTGCCCGCGGTGGACGCGGCGCTCGGACACGAGGTGACCGTGCAGCGGGCCGGGCGCGTCCTGGCGGCGACGGCCGCGGAGATGCCCGACGCCGAGGGCTCCGCGCCGAGCATCGTCTGGACGGTGCGCGACGTCAGCGAGCGGGCCCGCCTGGAGCAGGTCAAGACGGAGTTCGTGGCCACCGCATCGCACGAGCTGCGCAGCCCGCTCACCTCGATCAAGGGCTTCGTCGAGCTGCTCGAGCGCGCGAGCGGCCTCGGGGAGCGCGAGCGCGAGTTCGTGCAGATCATCCGGCTCAGCACCGATCGGCTCGTCGAGCTCGTCGACGACCTGCTCGACCTGGCCCGCATCGAGGCCGGCGAGGTCGAGATCTCGCCTCGCCCGCTCGATCTCGCCGAGATCGTCCAGGAGACGGTGCGCCTGATGGGCCCACGTCTGCGCGAGAAGCGCCAGCACCTCAGCGTCGACGCTCCGCCTGACCTGCCATTCGTGCTCGCCGACCCGGTGCGTCTGCGCGAGATCGCGATGAACCTGCTCACGAACGCGCACATGTACACCCCCGAGGCGGGCCACGTCTCGGTCCGGCTCGGCGCCGAGGGCGGCCTGCTCGCGCTGCAGATCGCCGACGACGGGCCGGGGATCGACCCGCTCGAGGTCGACCGCGTGTTCGACCGCTTCTACCGGGGGGCCGGCCAGACCCGCGGCGGCGGCACCGGCCTCGGCCTGTCGATCGTCAAGTCGCTCGTCGACGCGCACGGCGGCACGATCGAGGTGCACTCCGCGCCCGGGCGCGGAACGACGTTCACGGTGCGCCTTCCCGCCGCGCCGGCGGGCGAGGTGCAGGCGCGGGAGCGCACGGGAGCCGCGCCGCCACGGCTGCGCGTCGTCGACGACGGTCCACCGGCAGGGCGCGTCGTCGCGGTGACCGCAAGGCGTGGTCGCGAGGTCGACGCGCCGTGACCGAGCTCGCGTCATCGCAGATCGAGCGCCTCGAGGAGGAGATCACCGCGCTGCGCGCACAGCTGGCGGAGCGCGAGCGCGCGATGCAGGACTCCGAACGACAGCTCGAGCGCTACGCCGCGGACCTGCGCGAGACCTACAAGCTCGAGCGCGAGCACGCGCTCGAGCTGCGCGGCTCCTACATGGCCACGGTCCGCGCCCTCTCCAACGCGGTCGAGGTGCGCGACGCGTACACCGGCAAGCACGCCGAGCGCGTCGCCGCGTACGGGCTCGAGCTCGCGCGGGCGACCGGCTCCTCGCTGGCCGTCGACCCCCAGATCGAGTTCGGCTTCCTGCTGCACGACATCGGCAAGATCGCGATCCCCGACGCGATCCTGTTCAAGCCGCAGCCGCTCAGTCCCGACGAGCGCGCGTTGATGGAGCGCCATCCCCTCATCGGGTGGGAGATCCTGCGCGAGATCGAGTTCCTCGGCGTGGCCAAGCACGTGGTGCGCTCACACCACGAGCGTTGGGACGGCACCGGCTATCCGGATCGACTCGCCGGCGACGACATCCCCTACGCCGCGCGCGTGTTCGCGGTCGCGGACACGCTCGACGCGCTGACGACGACGCGCCCGTATCGCGAGGCGATGCCGTTCGAGCAGGCGCGCGAGATCATCCTCCTCGGGGCGGGGTCGCAGTTCGACCCGTCGGTGGTCGAGGCGTTCAACGAGATCGGCGATGGCGAGCTCGCGGGCATCCGCGAGGCGATCTCGTGAACGCGCCCGCCGGGCCCGATGGCGACGGGACGCCGACGCCGTGGTCGGTCCTGATCGTCGACGACGACCCGTTCATCCGCAAGCTGATCGCGACCACGCTGGCCGGCGTCGCCGGGGTGCAGCTGCACGAGGCGGGCGACGGCGCGCAGGCGCTCGCCGTCGCGAGGGAGCACTCCCCGGCGCTCGTGTTGCTCGACGTCGACATGCCCGGGCTGAACGGCATCGACGCCTGCCGGCGCCTGCGTGCGCTCGAACAGACGCGCGGCGCGCGGATCGTCATGCTCACGGCCGGCACCGACCGCGAGCAGGACGCCCGCGAGGCGGGCGCGGACCTGTTCCTGACGAAGCCCTTCAGCCCGCTCGAGCTGTTGCGGCTCGTCGACGAGCGCGGCGGCGTCCGCCCGACGAACTGACGGGCCGCGGGACGCCGCGCGGGCGGCGCTACCGCACGCGGTACGAGCTGATGACCCGCTCGAGCGGGATGGCGTAGCTGCGCCACTCCGTGGGCGGCGCCGCCACGACGACGACGCTCCCCGAGTGCGGGCCGGCGACGAAGCAGGCGATCTCGTGGAACGGGCTGTGACCGACGCGCGTGACGTAGTCATCGATGATGCATGCGCCGGTGCCGCCGGTGAACGCGAGGTTGTCATCCGAGGCGTCGACGTGGATCTGCTGCGCGCCGCCGGCGCGCAGCACGCCGACGCGGTAGGCCGACCAGCCGGTCACGTTCTCGGTGCCCTGCTGGGGCGTCACGTTGAGGAACGCGAAGTAGACGCCGTGCGGCCCGCGCGCCGCGAACGACAGCGCTCCGTGGCTGCCGCCGAGCGGCTTCAGGCGCGGCGGATCGGCAACGATCACCGTCTGGGTCACGGCTTCATAGGTGTGCCAGTTCGCCGGCGCCGGCCCCGGCGCAAACCACGCGAACGCACTCGGCAACCCGCCGGAGGTGGTCGTGGTGATCGTGGTCGTGGTCGTCGTCGTGCTCGCGGGGCGCCCCGTGCCGGCACGGTCGAGCCCGCCGGAGGGCGCCGCGACGGCGACGGCGGCGGCCAGCACGCTCGCCGCCGCAGTGGCCGCGACGAGCGCCGCGCCGCCGGAGCGGGCCGCTTGAGAGAGCGTCGCTGGCACCGTCGCTCAGTCGCGGGCGCCGCGTCCGTACAGGAGCTTCAGGAGCTTCGTCAGCCGGCCTGTCCACCTCGCGGTATACGGGAACATGTGCAGCTCGCGCTTGAGCGCGAGCCGCGGCGTGACGACGATCGCCTGCTCGGCGGTGTACTTGCGGATCCCGCCGGCGCCGTGTCGCGAGCCGAGCCCCGAGGACTTGCGCCCGCCCATCGGCAGCTCGAGCGCGAGGTAGTTGATGAGCGCGTCGTTGACGTTCACCGCGCCGGCCTCCACGCGCCGCGCCAGCTCCTCACCGCGAGCGCCGTCGCGCGTGATGATCGACGCGCCGAGGCCGTAGGGCGTGTCGTTGGCCAATCGGATCGCCTCCTCGGCGTCGGCCACCTTCATGATCGGCAGCGTCGGCCCGAACGTCTCGTCGCGCATAATCGTCATCGAGTGGTCGACGTCGACGAGCACGGTTGGCTCGAACCAGTGGCCGGGAGGCGGCCCCCGATGTCCGCCGACGACCGCGCGCGCGCCCTTGGCGAGCGCATCGTTGACGTGTGCCTCGACGGTGTCCACCTGGGGCGGGAAGGTCATCGAGCCGACCTCGACGGTGCCGGGGCCCCCGTCCGGGCGCCCCTGGCGCAGTGCGCGCACCTTGTCGGTGACGCGCTGCACGAACTCGTCGTGCACGGGCGCCTCGACGTAGACGCGCTCGACGGAGATGCACGTCTGCCCGCAGTTCTGCATCGAGTAGTACGTCGCGAGGTTCGCGGCGCGCTCGAGATCGGCGTCGCGCAAGACGATCATCGGGTCCTTGCCCCCGAGCTCCAGCGAACAGGGGATGAGTCGGCGCGCCGCGGCCTCGGCCACCTTGCGCCCGGTCCGCGTCGAGCCGGTGAACATGATCATGTCGACCTCCTCGACGACCGCGGCCCCGGTCGCACCGCGACCGGTGGCGATCTGCAGGACGTCGGGCGGCAGCCCGCACTCGCGCATCCCGTCGGCCATCAGCAGCGAGGTCAGCGGCGTGATCTCCGACGGCTTGAGCAGCACGCTGTTGCCGGCGGCGAGTGCGGGGATGCAGTCGCCGAAGGAGTTCGTGAGCGGGTAGTTCCACGGCCCGATCACGCCGATGAGGCCGATCGGCAGGTGGCGCAGCACGAGCTTCTTGCCCTTCACGAGGATCGACGACGTGTGCACCCGCTCATCGGCCAGGAACTTCTCGGCGTTCTTGGCCCAGAAGCCAAACGCGTTCGCCGCATAGGACACCTCGGCGAGCTGAGCGTCCTCCCAGGTCTTGCCAGTCTCGGCAACGATCGTCCGCGCCACCCGCTCGGAGTTGTCGAGCAGCCATCGCTGCGCCCGGCGCAGGACGCGGCCGCGCCCCTCGAAGCCGAGCGCCTCCCAGGCCGGCTGCGCCGCCCGCCCGCGGGCCGCGAGCTCGGCGACCGCGGCGGCGTCGAGATCGGGGACCGTGGCGATGATCTCGCCGGTGGCCGGGTTCTCCACCGGGACGGCATCGCCCGCGTGGGCACCCCCGTTGGCGCTCTGCCGAACCTGCTCCTCGACGCCTGCCATGGGACCCTCCTCGTAACGCTGCCGTATGCCCGAAGGCTAGCCGATCCGCGACACCGGCCGGACGTCTGTCCAGGCCGGTGTTTCGCAGCGCCGGCGGCGCGCTGAGCCGAGGCGGCGGGCGCGCTAGGCGGCGAACTCGATCGATTCGATGACGAGCGGCTCGGTGGGCGAGTCGCGGCCGTCGGTCGGCGCCGCTTCGAGACGGTCGACGACGTCGAGGCCGCCCGTGACCTCGCCGAAGACGGTGTGCTTGCCGTCGAGCCACGGCGCCGCGTCGGTGGTGACGATGAAGAACTGCGAGCCGTTCGTGTTGGGGCCCGCGTTGGCCATGGCCAACGCCCCCCGGACGACCTTATGCTCGTTGAACTCGTCCTCGAAGGTGTAGCCCGGGCCACCCGTCCCCGTGCCGAGCGGACAGCCTCCCTGGATCATGAAGTCCTTGATGACGCGGTGGAAGGTGAGCCCGTCGTAGAACCCGTCGGCGGCGAGCTTGCGGAAGTTCTCCACCGTCTTGGGCGCATCCTCGTCGAAGAACTCGACGGCGATGTCGCCCTCGGAAGTGTGCATGGTGGCGCTGGACATCGTTCGCTCCTCTCTCGCTTTGGTCAGCTTGCGACGCGCTCGAGCGAGACCGTGCACCCGTGCAGCGATTGGCCCGCGAGCGCATCGACGACGCGATCGGCGTCCTGGGAGGGCACGGCCAGGAAGGCGAAGCGCTCGAGCAGCTGCACGTCGCGGACGGCCTCGCCGTCGAGTCCGGCGCTGCGGGTCACGGCCGCGACGATGTCGGCCACGCTGAGGCCGGCCGCGCGGCCGCCGCTCATCACGAGCTTGGTGTAGGTGTCGCCATCGTCGCGCGAGACGTGCGGCTTGGAGTGGCGCCGTGGCGGTGCCTCCACGCGCGCCGGCGGAGCGACGGCGCCCTTCTCCCACGGGGTGATCTTCAGGCCGATGTGCCGTTCGATCGCCTCGACCTCGCGCAGCTGGCGCGGCTCGACGAAGGTGATCGCGCGTCCGCTGCGTCCGACCCGGCCCGTGCGCCCGATGCGGTGAACGTAGGTGTCGGGACTCGTCGGCACGTCGTAGTTGATGATGTGGGTGACGGTCGAGATGTCCAGGCCGCGCGCGGCCACGTCGGTGGCCACGAGGATCGGCAGGCGCCCGGACTTGAAGGCGAGCATGACGCCGTCGCGCGAGCCCTGGGACATGTCCCCGTGCAGGGCCTTGACGTTCATCCCTCGGTCGCGCAGGGTCCGGTACAGCTGCTCGCAGCGCACCTTCGTGCGCACGAAGACGATGGCCTGGTCGGGCCGCTCGGCGCTGAGCACCTCGACGAGCTTGTCCGGCTTGTCCCGCGTGCTCACCGGCAGCTGGAACTGCTCGACGGTGTCGATGGTCAGCGTGTCGGCCTTGACCTGCACGAGCACCGGGTCATAGAGGTAGTTGTCGGCCAGCGTGCGGATCGGCGGGGGCATGGTGGCCGAGAAGAGCGCCGTCTGGCGGCCGTTCGGGGTCATCGAGAGGATCTTCTCGACGTCCTCCAGGAAGCCGAGGTCGAGCATCTCATCGGCCTCGTCGAGGACCACGAACCGCGTTTCGTGCAGCACGAGCGAGCTGCGCGACAGCAGGTCGAGGACCCGACCGACCGTGCCGACGACCACCTGCCCGCCGGCTCGCAGCTGCGCCTGCTGGGTGCGGATCGGCGCGCCGCCGAACACGGCGACCACATCCACCTTCTTGTGGGCGCCGTAGGCGCGCAGGGCCTGCGTGACCTGGATGCACAACTCGCGCGTCGGGGTGAGCACGAGCGCCTGGACCTCGTTCTCCTCCGGATCGACGTATTCCATGATCGGCAGGCCGAAGGCCGCCGTCTTGCCGGTTCCCGTCTGCGCCTGGCCGATGACGTCCCGGCCCTCCAGCAGCGACGGGATCGCCTGCTCCTGGATCGGGCTCGGGGACTCATAGCCGACGTCGCGCAGGGCGGCGAGCGTGTCCTCGGAGAGGCCGAGTTCTGCAAACGTCGTCATCGAGGTGGCAGATTACGGGGTGGCGAGCCGGGACACGGTCACGCCTCGGTGTCGAGCACCAGCTTTCCCGTTGTCCGCCGCGATCGCAGGTCGATCTGGGCCCGCGCCGCCTCGGCCAGCGGGTACACGCCGCCCACGACCGCGAGCAGCTCGCCGCGGGCGGCCCGCGCGAACAGATCGGTGAGCGCAGCCGCGAACAGCGCCGGGCGTTCCGCGGTGTGCATGAGGTAGAAGCCGACGACCGAGCGCGAGTGGCGCAGGAGCGAGCCCGAGGAGATGCGGTTCGGCTCGCTCGTGGAGATCCCGCACACCACGATCCGCCCGAAGTGCGCGAGCGCGCGGTAGGAGCGCTCGAACACCTCGCCGCCGGCCATGTCGAAGACGACGTCGACCGGCTGGCCGCCGTTCGCCTCGATGATGCGCTCGGTGAGCCCCTCGGGGTCCGGGTCGATCGCGACGTCGGCGCCGAGCGACAGCGCCAGCTCGCGCCGCTCCGGCGAGGAGGCGGTGCCGATGACCCGCCCGGCGCCGAGCGGATGACCGAGCTGCACGGCGAGCGAGCCGACGCCGCCGGCCGCGCTGTGCACGACGACGCTCTCGCCGGGGTCGACGCGGCCGGCGGTGCGGTACAGGTGCCAGGCCGTCAGGCCCTGCACGAGGATCGCCAGCGCCGTGTCGTCGTCGAGCGCTTCGGGTATGGGAAAGGTCAGCGAGGCGTCCGCCGTGGCGTACTCGGCGTAGCCGCCGGTGCCGACGAGCGCGATGACACGCTCTCCGGTGTCCTCGCGCACGCCGGCCACCTCGATACCGGGAACGAGGGGGAGCGCCGGCTGATGCACATAGCTGCCGGTGCGGCTATGCGTGTCCGCATAGTTGACCCCGGCCCGGCGGACGCGGATGAGCACCTCGCGATCGGCGGGAGTCGGGGTCGGCAGCTCGACGAGCCGCAGCACCTCGGGTCCCCCGAACTCGCTCATCTGGATCGCCCGCACCGCGCGCCCAGCGTATATCGTGCCGGGCCGCATGCCCATCACCGTCGTCGGATCGATCGCCTTTGACGCCGTGAAGACCCCGTTCGGGGAGCGCGAGCGGATGCTCGGCGGCGCCGCGGTGCACTTCGCGCTTGCCGCCTCGTTCTTCGATGAGGTGCGCGTCGTCGGGCCGGTCGGAGACGACTTCGGCGAGCCCGAGCTCGACGTGCTGCGCGCCCGCCGGGTCGAGGTCGGCGACATCGAGCGGATCCCCGGCGGCAAGACGTTCTTCTGGCGCGGCGAGTACGGCTGGGACCTCAACTCGCGCGAGACACTCGACACGCAGCTCGGCGTGTTCGAGGGGTTCTCGCCGAAGCTGTCACCGACCTCGCGCTCGAGCGACGTGCTGTTCCTGGCCAATATCCAGCCCGATCTGCAGCTCGAGGTGCGCTCCCAGCTGCCGGACGCGCGCTTCGTCGCGCTCGATTCGATGAACCTGTGGATCGATATCGCCCGTGACTCGCTCGTGCGCGCAATCGAGCAGGTCGACTGCGTGATCCTCAACGACGCCGAGCTGCGCCAGCTGACGAACAAGCCGAACGTGATCGCCGCCTCGCGGGAGGTGCTCGGCTGGGGCCCGCGCGCGGTCGTGGCCAAGCAGGGCGAGTACGGCGCGGCCCTCGTGACCGGCGAGGGCTTCTTCGCGCTCCCGGCCTACCCGCTCGAGGAGGTCGTCGACCCGACCGGCGCCGGCGACACCTTCGCGGGGGGATTCGTCGGCTACCTCGCGCACCACCCGGACCACGAGATCGAGCACACGATCCTGACGCGCGCGATGGCCTACGGCACGGCCCTGGCCTCCTTCAACGTCGAGGAGTTCGGGACCGAGCGCATGCAGCGCCTGAGCGGGGACGAGGTGGCGGCGCGCGTCGACGATCTCGAGCGCCTCACGCGCTTCGAGAGCACCCCGCTCGCGCTGCGCGCGTAGGACCTTCGGTGAGTAGTTACCCGAACCGCTTGTCCGTAGTCGCCCGCGGGTATACGATCGCCGGCGCGTGGACGCGTGGACGTTCATCTGGCTGATGGTCTTCCTGAAGATCCCGATCGCCGCGCTGCTCGGGATCGTGTGGTGGGCCGTCCGCCAGGACCCGGCGAACGACCCGCCCGTCTCCGACGACGACGGCGGCGGGAGCAAGCATCTGCCCCCACGGCCGCGTCATCCGCACCGTCCCAACCTGCCCCGCCCGCCGCGCCGCGGCCCGCACGGCGGGGAGCGGCTGATCCCGCCGGCCCGCGTCCGCACCGTGCACGCCCGCGCCCGCCGCGTGTGGCGCTAGACGAGCGGCGCCACCGCGAGCACGCGTGACAGAATCTCGCGCCGATGAGCGATAACACTGCCTGCTCGGTCCTCTCGGACGGCACGATCGTGCGGCTCGTCGGCGAGGGACGGATCCGCATCGACCCCTGGGACGAGTCGCTCGTGCAGCCAGCGAGCGTCGACCTGCGCCTCGGCGACTCCTTCCGCGTGTTCCACAACCACCGCGCGTCGGCGATCGATCTGCGCGACCCGCCGACGAACCTCACCGAGCAGGTCAAGGTCGCCGACGGCGAGCCGTTCATCATCCATCCGGGCGAGTTCTGCCTCGGACGCACGCTCGAGTACGTCGAGCTGCCCGACGACATCGTCGCGCGCATCGAGGGCAAGTCGAGCCTCGGGCGCCTCGGGCTGATCGTCCACGCGACGGCCGGGTTCTGCGACCCGGGGTGGCGGGGCACGCTGACGCTCGAGTTGAACAACCTGACGCGCGTCCCGATCAAGCTGTACCCGGGGCTGGCCATCGCCCAGCTGTCGTTCATGACCCTCGACGCGCCCGCGCAGCGACCGTACGGGCACGCCGACCTCGGCAGCCACTATCAGGGTCAGGTCGAGGCGACCGAGAGCCGCTATGGCGCGCGCGCGTAGCGCGCGCGTCGGATCGCCCCTGACGACGCGTCGAGTGGCGCATAATCCGAGTTGAACTTGGCTCGGACTCACAGCCCCTAGGAGGCCCCATGAGCAGCGAGACGACGCAGGAACCGGCGGTCGCCAGCAACGGCGCGCCGACCGACACGCTGACGGTCACGGACAACCGGACGGGGCGCACGTACGAGATCCCGATCACCGACGAGACGATCCGCACGATGGACCTGCGTCAGATCCGGGTCAACGAGGGCGACTTCGGGATGATGGGCTACGACCCGGCCTTCACGAACACCGCGTCGTGTCGCAGCTCGATCACCTACATCGACGGCGACGCCGGCATCCTGCAGCACCGCGGCTACTCGATCGAGCAGCTGTGCGAGAAGTCGACGTACCTCGAGGTGGCCTTCCTGCTCATCCACGGTCACCTGCCGACGACCGCCGAGCTGCAGGAGTGGGTCTACGAGATCACGATCCACACGTTCGTGCACGAGAACGTCAAGGACTTCATGCACGGCTTCCGCTACGACGCGCACCCGATGGGGATGCTCGTGGCCTCGGTGGGGGCGCTGTCGACGTTCTATCCCGATGCCAACCAGATCCACGACCCCGCGGTCCGCGCGATCCAGATCATCCGTCTGATCGCCAAGATGCCGACACTCGTGGCGTTCGCCTTCCGCCACAACATGGGTCAGCCCTACGTCTATCCGGACAACGACCTCCAGTACCCGGGCAACTTCCTCTCGATGATGTACAAGATGACCGAGCTGAAGTACCAGCCCGACCCGCGGCTGGCCCGGGCGCTCGACGTGCTGTTCATCCTGCACGCCGACCATGAGCAGAACGCGTCGACGAGCGCCGTGCGCGGTGTCGGCTCCACGCAGGTCGACCCCTATTCGGCAGTGGCCGCCGGCGTCGCCGCGCTGTACGGCCCGCTCCACGGCGGAGCCAACGAGCAGGCGCTGGCCATGCTGCGCCGCATCGGCTCGGTCGACAACATCCCCGCCTTCCTGGAGGGGGTCAAGGCCGGCAACGAGCGCCTCATGGGCTTCGGACATCGCGTGTACAAGAACTACGACCCGCGGGCTCGCATCATCCGCAAGCACCTCGACGATGTGTTCGCGGTACGCGGACGCAATCCGCTGATCGACATCGCGTCGGAGCTCGAGAAGCGCGCGCTCGACGACGACTACTTCACCTCGCGCAAGCTGTACCCGAACGTCGACTTCTACTCGGGACTCATCTATGAGGCGCTCGGCCTGCCGGTGTCGATGTTCCCGGCGATGTTCGCGATCGGGCGGACGAGCGGCTGGATCGCGCAGTGGCTCGAGCTCGTCGAGGACACCGAGCAGAAGATCTCGCGCCCGCGCCAGATCTACACCGGTGATCGGGATCTGGAGTACGTGCCGATCGGCGAGCGCGGCTGACGACCGCCCGCCGCGCGGGGGTGGCGAGAGCGCTCCCCGCGCCGGCTGTCCGTCGGCGCTCGTCCCGAACTCCGACGGACAGCCCGCGCGGGTAGGCGCGGAGGCTCACCCGGCCGTCACGCCGGGGTCCCAGTACCAGCGTAGCGTCGCGGCCCGCGCCGGCCGCACGGGCATCTGCCCTCAGGCGCCCGCCCGCCTGGCATGATCGGCCCGTGGCTCGCTGGTCGCTCACCATCCGTAACGGACCGCGCGTCGAGCGAGCGCAGTTCGACAGCCTGCCGGCGGCCCTGCAGGCGCTCCAGACCCGCCTCGACGAGCTCATGCCCCAGGCGCGGCGAGACGCGATCGAGGTGCTGCGCCGGCGCTATGACGCTGCGCGTCAGGTCGCCGTTCGCGGCGAGATCGCCGGTCCCCGCGGCGTCCGCGGCGGGGTCGACCTTCGGGGCGACGGCTCCAGCGAGGCCTACGTCGGCCGCTGGCGGCGTTCGCTCATCGATCTCGACCCCGACGAGAGCGCGGTCGACGGCCTGGCGCGCACGCTGAGCGCGCGCACTGAGTAGCGCCCCCGGCCGCCGCCACCGATAATGGCGCCGATGCCTCGCTCGATCGTCACGCTGCCCGCGGATGTGCGTGCGCCGTTCTCGGTGTTCGTCAATGGCGTGCCCCAGCAGGCCGGCACCGACTACAAGGTGAGCGGGCGCGAGCTGATCTTCGATCGCGAGCTCGTCAAGGAGGGCCGCGTCGCCACCTGGCGCTGGCTCGTCGGCGCCTTCGGCGTCGGAACGTACCGCCGCAACGACTCCGTCGACGTGCGCTACGAGGTGGGCGGCCAGCCGCGGCTCGCCCAGGGACTGCCGATCGAGCCTCGCCGCTGAGCTGGCCTGCCGTCAGGCCGGCGCTGCCGCGGCGTCGTCGGCCTGAGGTGCGCGCAGCCACGGGCGCGTGACCCGCAGCGCCTGCAGGATGGCGCGCGTGGAGGGCGAGCGGTTGAGCGTGTAGAAATGGATCCCGGGAGCGCCGTGCTCGAGCAGCTCTGAGCACTGCAGCGCCGCGTAGGCCGAGCCGAGCTGGGCCACCGCCTCGGGATCGTCGGCCCGCTGCTCGAGGGCCTCCTGCAGGTCGGCGGGGATCCGCGCGCCGCACATCGCCGTGAAGCGCTTGATCTGGGCGACGTTCGTGATCGGCATGATGCCGGGGACGATCGGCACATCGATGCCGATCGCCCGGGCGCGGGCGACGAACGCGAAGTAGTCGGGGTTGTGGAAGAACAGCTGCGTGATGAGCACGCGCGCGCCGGCGTCGACCTTCTCCTTGAGGTGCAGCAGGTCGCTGTCGGCGTCGACCGCCTCGGGGTGAACCTCGGGGTAGGCCGCCCCGACGATGCAGAACTCGTAGTCGTCGGCGACGAGCCGCACGAGCTCGCTCGAGTAGCCGAGGCCGCCCTCGGTGCGCACGAAGGCGTCCTCGCCCTGCGGCGGGTCACCTCGCAGCGCGAGCACGTTGTCGAGCCCGGCATCGCGCATCTGCCGCAGCGCGGCGTGCAGCTCGTCGGTGGTCGCGCCGACGCAGGTGAAGTGCGCCATCGCCTCAAGGTCGAGCTCGGCCCGCACGCGCGAGACGATTTCCAGCGTGCGCTCGCGCGTCGATCCGCCGGCCCCCCAGGTGACCGAGACGAACGCCGGATCGAGGTCACGCAGCTGGGCGAGCGCGTCGAACAGGCGCCCCACCCCCGCCTCGTCCTTCGGCGGGAAGAACTCGAACGAGAAGATCGGCTCGGACCGCTGCGCGATGATGTCGTCGATCCGCATGGATGAATCCTAGGCGCCTTGACACGATCGTGTCAAGGTTGGGCGACGGCAACCGATTGCTCCGCGATCCAGCGGTCGGTTTCGCCCGGCAGGCGCCGAACGCGTCCGTCGGCCTCGAGGTGTGTGAGGTAGCAGAGCGTCTCGGACAGCCACCAGCTCACGGTCATCTCGTTGAGCCCGTCGCCGTAGACGCGCGGGAGCACCGCGAACGCCGTCAGCGGCTCGCTCGAGACCGCGGCGAGCACCCGTTGCAAGCGCTGATGGACGAGCTCCCGGTTGGCCACGATGTGCGCCTGCACGTCGGTGAACGTCCGACCGTGACCCGGCAGGCACAGGCGCGCGTCGAGCGCCTCGACGCGGTGCAGCGAGTCGAGGAACTCCCCGGCCGGATCGGGCGAGTAGCCGTAGTCGAAGTAGATCGAGACGCGCCCGAGCAGGTGATCGCCGGAGATGAGCAGCCGGCGGTCGGGCGCGAACAGGCACACGTGCGACGGCGCGTGCCCGGGGGTCTCGTGCACGGTCCAGGGGCCGAGGTCGGTATCGATGACCACCCCCGGGAGGAGCGGACGGTCGGGCTCGATGAGCTCGGCGATGCCGAAGCTGAGGTTCTTGCGCTCGCGCGCGTAGCGCCGCAGCGGCTCCTCGGGCACGCCGCTCTGGCGGGCGATCTCGATGCGCCGCGCGAACGCCGCCTCGGGATCGCGGGCCGCCTTCGTCATGTGCTCGTGGTTGGGATGCATCCACAGCTCGCATCCGGTGCGAGCGACGATCGTCGACGCCTGTCCGTAGTGATCGGAGTGCGCGTGCGTGCACACGAGCAGGCGCACGTTCTCCAGGCGCAGGTTGCACATCTGCAGCGCGCGCTCGAGATGCGCCATCGATCCCGGCTCGTGCATTCCGGTGTCGACGAGGACGATTCCGTCGCCGGCCGCGATCGCCCACGCGTTGCAGTGCGGCACGCCGGGCCAGGGCAGCGGCAGCCGCAGCCGCCACAGGCCCGGGAGCACGCGCTCGCCTCGGCCCAGCTCGCGCTTGCGCGTCGCGTCGGTCACCGGCAGGGAGGGTAGCTGGCTGGCTGGCCAGTCCCGGTCGCGCCCGTCTAGACTCACGCCGGAACCAGCGGGCGAAGGAGGGCTAGATGGCGGAGGCCAGCAGCACGAGCGATCAGGCGGCCGAGCAGCCGACGCGCAAACGCTTCAAGCGCGGCGCCAAGGGCGCCGATGAGCCGCACACGCAGCCAGATCGCCAGACCCCGGGCGGATCCTCCGCCGAGCAGATCGCCCGCGCCTACTTCGCCGCGATCGACGCCCACGACCTCGACGCGGCCGTGGCGCTGTGGGCTCCCGGCGGGCGCGAGCACGTGCGCGGCCAGGTCGACGGCGTCGCCCCCGACGACGTCCGCGAGTTCATCGGCTCGCTCCTGCGCGCGGTGCCCGACCTGCGCCTCGAGGTCGTCTCGACGACGACCGAGGACGAGCGCTGCGCCGTGCAGTGGCGCATGCGCGGCGCCTTCGCCGGTGACCGTGGCGTGCGCGGGGTGGAGCCGAACGGGGCGCCGATCCTGCTCGAGGGCGTCGACCTCATCACGGTGCGCGACGGCCTGATTGCGGCCAACGATGCGTTCAGCGACGGGCTGACCTTCGCCGAGCAGGTCGGCCTGCTGCCGGCACGCGGCTCCGCGGCGGAGCGCGGCATGCTCGGCGCGTTCAACGCCAAGACTCGCCTCGAGCACCGCCTCGCCGGCGTCGGGGCGGAGCCGGTCGCCGACGGCGTGTGGTTCGTGCAGGGCCAGCCGGCGCGCTGCAACGTCTACCTGCTCGCCGACGGCGACGGCGTGACGCTCTTCGACGCCGGGGCGCGCACGATGGTGCGTGCGGTGGCCAGCGCCGCCGCGCCGCTCGGCGGGGTGCGGCGGATCGTGCTCGGCCACGGCCACACCGACCACCGCGGCGTGGCGAACGCCTTCGACGTGCCGATCCTCTGCCACCCCGACGAGGTCCTCGACGCCGAGGGCAGCGGCGGCTTTCGCTACTGGGGCGACAAGCTGCCGGGCCTACCGCCGGCCATGCGGCCGCTGCACCGCATGCTGCACCGCTACTTCTGGGACGGCGGGCCGGTGCGGATCGCCGGCACCGTCAGCGAGGGCGACGAGATCGCCGGCTTTCGCGTGGTGCACATCCCCGGGCACGCCCCCGGCCTCATCGCGCTGTGGCGCGAGAGCGACCGGCTCGCACTCGTCAGCGACGCCTTCTACACGCTCGATATGTGGGGCCGCGACGTCGAACCGCGACTGCCGCTCGCCGCGTACAACTACGACACCGAGCAGGCGCGCGCGAGCCTGCGCAAGCTGGCCGAGCTCGATCCGGCCGCGGCCTGGCCGGGTCACGCGCTGCCGGCGCTCGGCGACGTCCGCGCCAAGCTGCTGCGCGCGGCCGACGAGCGCTGATCGACGGTCGTGGCGCGCAAGCGACGCGACCGCGGCGGCAGCGCGGGGCCGGCTCCGCTGAAGGCGGAGCCCTCGCACTACAGCGACCCGTCCGGCAACGTGCTCACGCTGCGTGGCTCCCTGTCGCCGGCGACGCGCCGCGAGTATGCCGCGACGCTGTCCGGCAACCCGCTCTCCCAGGAGGACGCCTGGTATCGCGCGCTCGAGTTCCTGTTCGAGCGCCTGGCGGTGCGCTGGGTCATCGCCGGCGCCCCGATCGAGCGCCAGCGTGAGCTGCTGCTGCGCTTCCGCGCCGCGTCGCGCGAGGAGCGCGACTGGGTGCGCTCGGTCGTGCGCGAGCACTGCGCCGAGCACTTCCCCGAGGTGCAGGCGCCGTAGGGGGTCTTGGGGTGCCCGGCGCGGTCGCGCGGGGCGGCGGTCCGGCGGGCCGGCGGGCCGCCCGCGATGCCGGTCCCCGCGGCCCGGGGTGTGCTGCAACAGCCCCGCACAACGGGGCTAAGGGAGCACACCCCACCCAGCCCCCGCGCCCGCGAACCGGGCTGTGCTGCAACAGCCCCGCACAACGGGGCTAAGGGAGCACACCCGCAGCACCACTCCGCGCCACGACCGGCCGGAGGCGCCTTGGGCCACCGAATCTCAGCCCGTGAGCAGCTCGAGCCGCACCCCGTGCGCAGCCCCCGACGGCACGAACTTGGCCGTCGCGGGGCTGAGCGTGAACTCCAGCCGCTCTCCGCTCTCGCTGTCGACGCTCAGCCGCCGCCCCCCGTCGTGAACGGCGCTCACGACCGCGGCCTCCGAGCCGCCGCCGAAGTGGACGATCCGGGCGGCGCCGCCGACGCGCGGCATCGGACGAGACGGTCTGGGCACGCCCGCATCGTAGGACGCGCCGGTTCCGCGCCCGCGCCCGCTACCGTCCGGGTCATGCGCCGCACGAAGATCGTCGCCACGATCGGACCCGCCTGCCGTGACCCGGAGACGCTGCTGGCGATGGTCCAGGCCGGGATGGACGTCGCGCGCCTGAACTACTCGCATGGAAGCCTCGAGGAGCACGCCGAGACGGTCCACCTCGTGCGCGAAGCGGCCGGCCGCGGCGGGCGCCCCGTGGCGATCCTGCAGGATCTTCCCGGGCCGAAGCTGCGCATCGGACCGCTGCGCGACGGGGTCGTCGAGCTGCAGGTCGGCCAGCGCCTCGTGTTCGCCGGCGCGTCGAGCGACGACGAGGAGGCGCCGCTCGGCGACGCCGAGCACATGAGCGTGTCCTGGCCGGGCATCGCCGAGTCGCTCGAGGTCGGGGCGATCTTCTACCTCGCCGACGGCTCGGTGCGCCTGCGCGTCGTCGAAGTCAGCCCCTCCAGCGCCGAGATCGAGGCCGAGATCGAGGTCGGCGGCACCGTCGCGTCGCGCCAGGGGATGAACGTGCCCGGGCCGGCCGACTCGCTGCCCTCGGTGCCCGAGGAGGACCTGGCGCTCTTGCGCCACGGCGAGTCGATCGGCGTCGACCTCGTGGCGCTTTCGTTCGTCCGCCGCGCCGACGATGTGCGCTTCGTGCGCGGCCACACCCGCCTGCCGCTCATCGCCAAGATCGAGAAGCCCCAGGCGGTCGAGGAGGCCGAGGCGATCCTGCGCGAGGCCGACTGCGTGATGGTGGCCCGCGGCGATCTCGGCATCGAGCTGGCAATCGAGCGTGTGCCGATGGTGCAGAAGCGCCTGTTGCGGCTGGCCGGTCAGCTCGCCCGCCCGTCGATCACCGCCACGCAGATGCTCGACTCGATGGTCACCTCCAGCCGCCCGACGCGCGCCGAGGTCGCCGACGTGGCCAACGCGATCCTCGACGGCACCGACGCCGTCATGCTCTCGCAGGAGACGGCGGTCGGGGCCCACCCGGTCGGCGCGGTGGCGATGATGGCCGCCGTCGCCGAGCAGGCCGAGAAGGAGGCGCCCTACGACGACTGGAACCGCTGGCGGGTGCGCCGCGACGGCCGCGATCCGGCGTACACGCTCGCCCACAGCCTGTGCGTCGCCGCCACCGAGCTGGCGCTCGACGCGCTCATCGTGCCCACCCTCTCCGGGCGCTCGGCCCGGCTGGTGTCGGCACACCGCCCGCAGGTGCCGATCTACGCGCTCTCCCCCGGACGCGAGACGGTACGCCGCTGCGGACTGATGTGGGGCGTGCAGGCCGCGTCGATCCGTCGTCACGAGACGACCGAGGCGCTCATCGCCGACGCCGCACGCCGGGTCGTGGAGCTCGGCTGGTGTCAGACCGGACAGCGCGTCGGGATCACCGCGGGGCTGCCGAGCGGGCGCCCCGGGACCACGAGCCTCCTGCAGATCCAGGTCCTGTAGCTCGCCGCGCGGCTCAGGCGGCCGCGTCCCGATAGAAGGCGGCCTCCTGGCGTCCGAGCTCGGTCACCGGCGCATCGCCGAGGCACCACTCGCGGAAGATCCGGTACCAGTTCGCGGTCGCCTGCAGCTGGGAGAGGACGGCGAGCGTCAGCAGCTCCAGGCGCCGTCCGAACAGGTGCTCGGGCGGCAGCGACTCGTGACGCATCTGGTCGTAATAGGGCGAGCGCGGGTCGGACATGTGGATCGCCACCTGCGCCGCGATCTCGGGCTCGAGCGCGATGTCCTCGTCGGTGAGGTACCACCACGTGAGGTCGCGGAACTGCTCGAGCACGCGCGCGTGGTCCTGACGGCTCGCGTCGGCGATGAACCCCCCGCGATGCAGGTGGTCGATGAGCGCATCGCCGTCCCCGTCGATGTAGAAGCGCGCCGCCTGGAGCTCGAAGTCGGCGACGGCCGGATCGATCCGTTTGTATAGGCCGAAGTCGAGGAAGCTCACGCGCCCGTCGGCACGCAGCAGGAAGTTGCCGGGGTGCGGGTCGCTCGTGAACTCGTGGTGGCGATACATCGAGCCGAAGAAGAAGCGAAAGAGGATCTCGCCGAGGCGATCGCGCTCGCCCGCTGAGCGGCCGCGCAGCTCCTCGAAGCCGACACCCTCGACGAACTCGCTGACGAGGACCCGCTCGCGCGAGAGCGACGTGATGACCTCGGGCACGTGGATGAACGGGTGTCCGCGGTACAGCACGGACATGCGCCGCTGGTTCTGGGCCTCGAGCTCGTAGTCGAGCTCCTCATCGATACGCGCGCGGATCTCCTCCGCGGTGGCGCGCACGTCGAGACCCGGGGCCAGCCCCTTCAGCAGTCGCAGGATGACTCCGAGGTTGCGCATGTCCGAGCGCACGGCGTTGGCCACGCCCGGGTACTGCACCTTCACCGCCACGGCTCGCCCGTCGGGCAGCGTCGCCCGGTAGACCTGCCCGATCGACGCGGCCGCGATGGCGTCCTCGTCGAAGTCGGCGAACACCGCCGAGATCGGCTCGTCGAGGTCGCCCTCGATCACCTTGCGCATCTGCTTGAAGGTGACCTGCGGGGCGGCGTCTCGCAGCTTGGCCAGCTCGCGCTGGAACTCCTCGCGATACTGCTCGGGCACGAGCCCGACGTCGAGGAACGAGAGCACCTGTCCGAGCTTCATCGCCGCGCCCTTCATCGTTCCGAGCACCGTCACGATCTGCCGGGCCGTCTCGAGCTGGCGGCGGGCGAGCGCCTCCTCGGCGGCGTCGTCGCTCCGGGCCACGTTCGCGGCGCGGGTGCCGAACTGCTTCACCGCCTCGCCGGCCGCCAGGCGACCCACCGTCGCCGAGCGACGAACTCGGGAGGTGGGCATCTTGTCGCGGGCCATGGTCACAGGCATGGTAGGCCCTGGATCCCGTGTTCCGGCAAGCGCCGGCCCACGACCGGCCGGTCCCGCGACGGCTACGCGCGCTGGCCGCGCTGGACCTGCGAGCCGGGGACGATGTCGTCCCGACCGTCGGGCCAGCGCACCCACGCCTTATGGCCGCCGTCGTAGTCGTCGCCGAGCAGGATGAGCGTCGCGGGCTCGCCGAAGGCGAGGCACGGCTCGCTGCCCTCGGCATCGAGCCCGCGCCAGATGCGGATGAAGCGGTTCGCGTTCCACTCCTCGGCCACCGTGGTGCTGTCGGTGTGCCCGGGGCGGATGATCGTGTCCGGCGGCAGCTCCATGAGCGTGCCCATGATCGAGTCCTTCAGGTCGGTATACGTCGTGTGTCCGGGCGCACGCACCCCACCGACCGAGTTACGAAAGAGCGTGTCGCCGGTGAACACCGACGCGCCGCCGCCAGTGAAGCCACCCGGCCGCGTCGCCGCGCCGCCCCTCGCCGGCGCGCCGGGCTCGCCGACGAGAAACGAGAGCATGCCCGCGGTATGCCCGGGCGTGTGCAGCGGACGCACCTCCAGACGGCCGAGCGCGAGCGTCTGGCCCGCCTCGATCGTTCCGGTCACGCCCTCCACCTGATCGCGCTCGAGCGGATGGATCAGCACCTCCAGGTCGGGCCACCGCGCGAGCAGTGCGCCGAGCGCCATGACGTGATCGTGATGGTGATGCGTGAGCAAGACGTGCGTCGGGCGGAGGGCCCGGGCCTCGGCTGAGGCGATGAGCGGCTCCACCGGTCCCCCGGCGTCGACGAAGAACGCGGGTCCTCCGTCGCCGTCGGCGACGAGGTAGGTGTTCGACAGGAAGTCGGGGTGCATCGAACGCTCGACGATCACGCGGCCATCCTTGCACGAGCGGCTGTCGCAGGCCACGCCGCCCGCTGACACAGCGCCGCCCCGCGCGGGCGTACACTGCGCTCGTCGTGGCGCTCATCCACACCTGCTATCGCATCGGCGACATCGACCGCTCGGTCTCCTTCTACGAGGCTCTCGGCTTCGAGGAGCTCGGCCGGATGCCGATCCGCGACGAGGCGATCAACGTCTTCATGGGCCTCCCCGGCGACGGGGCGCGGTTGGAGCTCACCTACAACCACGGCGTCGACGGCTACGACCTCGGAACCGGCTACAACCACATCGCCGTCAGCGTCCCCGACCTCGATGCGACGCTCGCCGAGCTCGCGGGCAAGGGCATCGAGCCCGAGCGCCCGCCCTACACGGTCCGCGACGGCGGCAACCGGCTGTGCTTCGTGCGCGATCCGGACGGGTACCGAGTCGAGCTCATCGAGACGGGCGTCTGAGCCTCGACCATCCACTCACCCGCCGCGGCGTGCTGCGCCTCGGCGCCGGCGCGGGCGCCGCAGTGACCGTGGGCCGCGCCGGCCTGCCCGCCTGGGCTCGCCCACCGGCGATCGACGCCGCGCTGCGCCAGCCCGGCAGCCGCCCCTTCCCCGACCGTCCCGAGGGCGAGCACGCGATCCCCGAGATCGAGCACGTCGTCATCGTGATGATGGAGAACCACTCCTTCGACAACGTGCTCGGGATGCTCCCGCACCGGGTCCGCGCCCGCCGGAACGTCGACGGCCTGCCGCTCGGCCGGGGCGGCCGACAGCTCGCGGTCAACCGCGACAGCGCCGGCCGCCCGTTCCACGCGTTCCACGCCCCGACCGTGTGCCCCGGCAGCACGGTCACGCAGACGTGGAATGCCAGCCATCGGCAATGGGACGGCGGGCGCAACGACGGCTTCGTGCGTACCAGCGGTCCGGAGGCGATGAGCTTCTTCGATCAGCGCGACCTGCCGTTCACGTACTCGCTGGCCGCAAGCTTCCCGGTCGGCGAGCGCTACTTCTGCTCGACCCTCGCGCAGACCTACCCGAACCGGCGCTTTCTGTTCAGTGGGACGGCGAGCGGGCTGATCGCCACCGACCTCGCGGCGAGCGAGGCGACCCCGGCCGCCAACGGCACCATCTTCGACCGCCTCGATCGATTCGGCATCAGCTGGCGGACCTACTACAGCAACCTGCCCAGCCCGGCGATCATTCCCGGCACGCTCACCACGGCCCGCGCCGCGAACTTCCCGAAGATCGCGCAGTTCTACGCCGACGCCGCCGCCGGCTCGCTGCCCGCCGTCTCCTACGTCGAGCCGAACTTCAGCATCTCCTCAGAGGAGAACCCGCAGGACGTCCAGTTCGGCGAGCAGTTCCTGGCCCAGGTCGTCCACGCGCTACTGCGCTCGCCCAACTGGGAGCGCTCGGCGCTGTTCATCACCTTCGACGAGCACGGCGGCTTCTACGACCACGTGCCGCCGCCCGCGGCGATCGCGCCGGACGCGATCGCGCCGGTGCTGAAGCCCGGGGACGTGCCGGGCGGCTATGACCGCTACGGCTTTCGCGTGCCGCTCATCGCCGTCTCCCCGTATGCGCGCCGCGGCTACGCCTCGCGCCTCGTACAGGACCACACCTCGACGCTCGCCTTCATCGAGCGCACGTGGAACATCGGCGCGATGACCCTGCGCGACGCAAACGCCGCCGACATGACCGACTACTTCGACTTTCGCCGCCGGGCGTTCCGTGCGCCGCCGCCGCTCGCGCACGCGCCGGCGATCGCGCCCGGCCTCGCGGTCTGCCGCGCGCACGGCGAGAACCCGCCGACGCCGTCGATGCCGGCGCCGTCAGCGAGCTGACCCCGCCGACCGACGGTTCAGCCCGCGACGGCGGTCGGCTCGCCGACGCGCGGTCCGACGGGCACGATGAGCGGCTGCTCGGCCGGGGCCTCGGTGGCGAGCGCCTCGGCGACCTCCTCCTCGATCCCGAACGCGGAGCCGTCGCAGTCGATGCGAAAGCGCTTGGGCGCAACGCGGTCGTCGGGGAGCACCGGAATCCCCCACAGCTCGTCCCAGCCGAACAGCTCGTGGTTGCCCGGGTTGAGCAGGATCGCCCTCGGGGCAAGCGGACACGTGCCGGCGTGGTGGTCCAGGCCGGTGCGGATGAACGCGAGCATCTCCGCTTCGAGCGACACGCTGACCAACAATGTAGCGGCGCACGGCCCGCGCCGCTCGGCGCGTCGGCGCCGCGCTAGACGACCGGCGCCGGAAGCCCCGTACGGCGCACGATGAGCCCGACGAGCCGCTCGATCGTCGGGCACGCCAGCTCGTGGCGCGCCGCGGCGCGCAGGACCGCCCCGGGGATCGCGTCGAGCTCGGGAGCCCGGCCCTCGGTGATATCGCGGGCCATCGAGCTGCCGAGCGTCTCGTGGGCCGCGTCGAGCTCGCCCATGACCACCGACTCCTCGACAGAGGCGCCCTCGGCGCGGGCCACGGCGGCGCCCTCGCGCACCGCGCCGACGAGCTCGGCACGCAGTTCCGGGGTGCTGCGGATCGGTCCGAGGAGCCGGTCGAACGCACTCGTCGTGCAGGCCAGCGCGTTGAGGCGCACGAGCTTGGACCACAGCACCTGCGCCTCTGAGTCGAGCAGCTTCACCGGCACCTCGGCGGCGCTCAGTACCGACGCGAGCGCGTGCAGCGCCGGCGTCGCCGCCGGGTCATCGCTCGCGAGGTCGACGCGCAGGAACGGGCTCGTGTGCACGGCGACGCCGGGCTCGGGACGATCGGCCTCGATGCGGATCGAACCGGCCACCACGCGGGCCGCAGCGCCAGCGTCGGTCGGAAAGCGCGCGCGCAGCACGGCGAGGTGATCGAGCCCGTTGAGCAGCGGGGCGACAAGCGGCGGCTCACACGCGATCCGCTCGAGGGCGTCGGTCAGCCCGGTGGCCTTCGTGGCCACGATGAGCGCGTCCGGAGTGTCTCCCAGGCGCGAGACGGCGAGCGGGCGCTCGACGAGATCGCCGAAGCGCACGCTGCTCACCCGCAGACCCCGCCCGGCGATGAGTGCGGCCGTCGATTCCCGGGCCACGACGGTCACCGCCGTGCCGGCGCGCTCAAGGACGGCGGCGAGGAAGCCCCCGACACCGCCGACACCGAGGATCGCCACACGGTAGTCCGCCGCAATCATCCGCGATCCACGAGCACTCCGGGGTTGAGCAGCCAATCTGGATCGAGCTCGCGCTTGGCCGCGCGTAGCGCGGCAGCGAACGGCTCCGGCCGTTGGCGGTCATACCACGGCCGGTGCTCGCGCCCAACGGCGTGGTGGTGGGTGATCGTGGCGCCTGCCTCGCTCAGCGCGTCCGAGACGGCGCGCTTGATGTGCGCCCACTGCGCCACCTCCTCGCCGCGCCGCGCCGGCGCGAGCACGGTGAAATAGGGAGCAGGTCCGTCGGGGTAGACATGCGTAAAACGGCACGACACGTGCGCGCCGCCCGGGCCCGCGACGACGGCCGTGCCCGTCGCCTCCTCGATGCTCCGCGCCGCGGCGGTCATGACCGCGTCGTGCAGGGCCGGAAAGCGCTCCCAGGTCGTCGCCGTCTCGAACGTCTCGCTGAGGACGCCCATCGCGACGAGCACATCACGCACGTAGGGCGCCTGCAGGAAGGCGGCGCGCCACGAGCCCGCGGCGTCCGGCGAGGAGCCACCCTCCTCGCGGCGGCTCGGACCCCGTGCCGCGACCTCGCCGGCGTGCTCGTGGCACAGCGCCACGGCGCGATCCATGGCCGGATCGACCGGATGGTCGTGGGATTCGAAGGCGAGCACGAGCAGCGCGGCCGAGCCATCCCCGGCGAACGTCAAGCGCGCCTCCTCGGCGTCGATGAGCCGGCAGTTGGACGGATACAGCTGCGCCTGGGCGATGGCGCGCACGGCCTCGGTCCCGGCGTCGAACGTCGCGAAATGCACGCTCGCCGACGCGCGGTGCGTGGGCCGCGGCAGCACCCGCACCCAGGCCTCGGTGATGCAGCCGAGGATGCCCTCCGACCCGGCGAGCAGGCGATCGGGGCTGACGCCGGCGCCGGAGCCGGGCAATCGCCGCGACGACCACACCCCGGCGGGGGTAACCGCGCGCACGGACTCCACGAAGTCCTCGACGTGCGTCCAGATCGTCGCGAAGTGCCCGGCGGCGCGCGTGGCGATCCAGCCGCCGAGCGTCGAGAATTCGAACGATTGCGGGTAGTGGCGGAGCGTCAGGCCATGCTCGCCGAGCTGCGCCTCCAGTCGCGGCCCCGTGGCGCCGGCCTGGATGCGCGCCGCGCGCGACACCGCGTCGACCTCGAGCACGCGGTTCATCGCGCGCAGGTCGATGGACACGGACCCGTTGTAGTGGTCGCCGACATCGGGCTCGACCCCGCCGACGACGCTCGTCCCGCCGCCGAACGGGATCGCGGCGAGCCGCTCGGCGGAGCACCATTCGAGCACGGCCTCGACGTCGCGCTCGTCGCGAGGGCGGGCCACCACGTCCGGGGGATGCGCGTAACGCCCGTAGAAGCCGTTCACGACGTCGGCGTAGGACTTCCCGAGCGCGTGCGAAGCGCGGGCGTGCGCGTCACACGCGCAGATATCGCGCAGCGCGGCCGGCGCGGCGACCCGCGGCGGCTCGAGCGTCAGCGCCTCGAGCGCCACGGGCTGGAGCGGCGGTGAGCCGTCGCCGAGTCCGAGATGCGCCGACAGGCCGGCGGCCACCGCGGCCAATTGCTCGGGCGGCGGTTGCTGGTCCTCGTAGCCCCAGCCCCAGTGCTTGTGTCGCCGCTCGGCCACCGCGGCGAGTGTATGGGGCGGGGGCGCGGAGCGACCGGGCCGCCGCCGTCCCACTAGCCTTGTGGACGATCGTCATGGCCCAGAGCGAACCCGCCTCTCCTCCCCAGTTGCCCGAGATCCTTGCCCGCGGCCCGTGGTCGCTCGATCGCGTCCGCGCGCATTGGCTGCCTGACACCTACGACGCGCCGCCCGAGCGCGTCGCGGCCGCCGACGCCGCGATCGCCGCGCTGCGCGAGCGATCCTCGCCGAGCCACGACGGGATCGCCGCGCGCCTGGTGTCCTATCGCGAGGTCGACGGCAGTCTCGAGCTCGAGCTCCAGCCAGTGCGCTGGGCCCTGCGGCTCGTCTCCGACGATGCGTCGGAAAGCATGGCCGCGCTGTGCGTGACCCGCTCGGCCGACGGCCGCTGGCTCGCCGGTCGCCGTGCGGCGTGGCTGTCCTCCTGGGCCGGGCGTTGGGCGCTCGGGGCCGGCGGCGCTGTCGACCTGGGCGAGAACCCGGCCGACACGCTCGCGCGCGAGCTGCTCGAGGAGTGGAGCGTGGTCCCCGAACGGATCGATGGCGAGGCGCTCATCCGACTGCCTCAGCGCCTGACCATGTTCGTTGGCCAGGCCTGGCTGGCCGAGGACGCCGAGGTCGTTCCCGACGACGAGCACGACGCCTACGCCTGGTGGCCGGCCGACATCGGTCGCTGGCCCGAGGAGGCCGACGTCGCGCTGCGCCGCATGGCTCGGTGGCTGAGCGCATGAGCGTCGCGGGGGAGGCCGGCGTCCCCGCGCAGTCGAGCGGCCCCGGCCCGATCCGCCACGACCGCGCCTTCAAGCGCCTGAAGTGGGTCTCCTTCAGCCACTCGCTCATCTACCTGAGCCTGCTCATCTGTGCGTTCGCGCTGGCCAAGCCCGAGCCGGAGACGTTCGTGCTCGGTCTCTCCCACGGCCTCCTGTGGATCGCCATGTCGCTCACCTGCATCGTCGCCGCGCGCCTGCGGGTCGTGTCGCTGCGTCTCGCGGTGGCCGTGGCGGTGCTCGGCGGGATCGGGCCGTTCTTCGGGAGCTACGAGTTCGTGCGCGAGCAGCGGCGGCGGTCCCTGCCCCGAACGGGGTACGACGGCGGATGAGAGTCCGTTGAGAGACTGTGTTCAGGCGCCTTGCCGCGCACCCGCCGCGCTAGAGTGAAAAGCGCGAACATGGCCGTCAGCGCAACGACACAGGTCGTCATGCCCGCAATGGGCGAATCGGTGACCGAAGGCACGATTCTCGAATGGCACAAGCAGGAGGGCGACTCGGTCGAGGCTGACGACATCCTCGTCGAGATCTCCACCGACAAGGTCGACGCCGAGGTGCCCGCGACGGTCACGGGCACGATCGCCAAGCTCTACTTCGCCGAAGGCGACACCGTCAACGTCGGCGACGTGATCGCCGAGATCAGCACCAACGGCGGGGCGCCGGCCGCGGCCGGCGGCAACGGTGCCGCCACCAAGGCGGCGTCGGTAACGAACGGCACGGGCGGCAACGGCGCGGCGACAACGGCCGAGCCCGCACCCCCACCGCCCGCCGAGCCCCAGGCACCGCCGCCGGCAGACGGGCCGCCCGCCGAGGCCACCGGACAGATCGTCGACATCGTCACCCCCGGCGCCGGCGAGTCGGTGACCGAAGGCACGATCCTCGAATGGCACGCGAAGGTCGGCGACTTCATCGCGCGCGACGACACGATCGTCGAGATCTCCACCGATAAGGTCGACGTCGAGCTGCCGGCTCCAGTGAGCGGCACGATCACCGAGCTGCTCGCCGCGGAGGGCGACACCGTCACCGTCGGCCAGGTCATCGCGCGCATGGCCGCCGCCGAGCCGGGCGCCGCGCCGCCCGCTGCGCCCGCCGCCGCACCCGACACCGGCGCCGCGAACGGGACCGCTGGCACGCCAATCGTCCCCGATGGCGCCCGCGTGTCCCCCGTGGCCGCCCGCGCCGCCGCCGTCGAGGGCGTCGATCTCGCTCACGTGCAGGGCAGCGGCCCGGCCGGTCGCATCACGAAAGCCGACGTCCTGTCGGTCGCCGAGAACGGCGCGCCGGCGCCCGCCGCCGCGCCCGCGGGCGCACAGCTGCTCAAGGGCGGCGCCGCGGCGCTCGCCCGCTACATGGACGAGAGCCGCGCGATCCCGACGGCCACGAGCTTCCGCACGCTGGCCGTCACCGTCCTCGACGCGCGGCGCAAGGAGCTCAAGGCCGCCGGCCGCAAGGTCTCCTTCACGCACCTGATCGCCTACGCGATCGCCCGGGCCGCCGACGACCAGCCGGTCATGGCTCACCACTTCGCCGAGATCGACGGCAAGCCTCATCGCGTCGACGACGGCCAGGTCAACCTCGGGCTGGCCGTCGACGTCGAGAAGAAGGACGGGTCGCGCACGCTGATGGTTCCGGTCATCCGCGACGCCGCGAGGATGCCGTTCTCCGAGTTCCTCGATGCGTACGACGCGCTCGTCGAGAAGGCGCGCACGAACACGCTCGGCGCCGACGACCTCGTGGGCGGAAACGTCACGCTCACCAACCCGGGGGGCCTCGGGACCGTCGCCTCGGTGCCGCGCCTGATGACCGGCCAGGGCACGATCGTGGCCACCGGGTCGATCGCCTACCCGGTCGGCCTCGGCGCGATTGGCGCGATGATCGGCGCCGAGAAGGTCCTGACGATGACCTCGACCTACGACCACCGCATCATCCAGGGAGCGGAGTCCGGTCGCTTCCTGGCCCGCGTCGAGGACTACCTGCAGGGCGAGGACGGCTTCTATGAGGGTGTGTTCGCGGCGCTTGGCGTCGAGCTCGGCCCCCAGCCGGCGCCGCCCGCTCCCGCGGCGGCCGCGGCCGCCGCCCGGGAGCCAGCGCCGGGCGCCATCGACGAGCAGTCGCGCGAGGACCTCATGGAGGCCGTCCAGGCCGCGATGTCCCTGCTGAAGGCGTTTCGTACCCACGGACATCTCGCCGCCCGCCTGGACCCGCTCGGCACCGAGCCCGAGGGCGACCCGGCGCTCGACCCCGAGCCGCTCGGCCTGACGCCCGAGATCATGGCCACGATCCCCGCGCGGATCCTGCGCATGTGGGTACCCGGCGCGACGCTCCTGGATGCGCTGCCGCACCTGCGCGAGACCTACACCGGCACGATCGCCTACGAGATCGAGCACATCACCTCGCACCGCCAGCGCGTGTGGCTGCGCGAGCACATCGAGTCCGGTGCGTTCCGCACGCCACTGACCACCGACGAGCAGAAGGCACTGCTGCGCCGTCTCGTCGAGGTCGACGCGTTCGAGCGCTTCATGCACAAGGCCTACCTCGGGCAGAAACAGTTCTCGATCGAGGGCCTGGACATGACCGTCCCGATGCTCGACGAGCTGATCCAGCTCTCCGCCGCGCACGGCGGCCGCGAGGTCGTCATCGGCATGGCCCACCGCGGCCGCCTCAACGTGCTCGCCCACAACCTCGGACGCCCCTACGACACCATCTTTGCCGAGTTCGAGGGCGCCTCGACGCTCGAGGCCGTCACCACGATCCCCCAGGGCGGCACGGGCGACGTCAAGTACCACCACGGCGCCGAGGGCTCCTACCAGCTTCCCGACGGAGAGTCGATCCGCGTCAACCTCGAGTCGAACCCAAGCCACCTCGAGTACGTCTCGCCGGTCGTCGTTGGCGCCACGCGCGCCGCCCAGACGACGCGCCAGGGCCCCCACGCCCACCAGGACACCGACGCGGCGGTGCCGATCATCATCCACGGCGACGCCGCCTTCCCGGCCCAGGGCGTCGTGGCCGAGACGCTCAACCTGCAGGCGCTCGACGGCTACAAGGTGGGCGGGAGCGTTCACCTCATCACCAACAACCAGGTCGGCTTCACCACCGACCCCGACGACGCCCGCTCCACGCACTGGGCCTCGGACCTGGCCAAGGGCTTCGACGTGCCGATCATCCACGTCAACGCCGACGACGTCGCCGGATGCGTGAGCGCGGTGCGGCTCGCCTTCGCGTTCCGAGAGGAGTTCGGCCACGACGTGCTCATCGACCTCATCGGATACCGCCGTTTCGGCCACAACGAGGCCGACGAGCCGGCGTACACCCAGCCCGAGATGTACGCGATGATCAAGGCGAAGAAGCGCGTGGCCGAGCTGTGGGCCGAGCGGCTGATCGCCGACGGCGTCGTCACCAAGGAGGGGGTCGACCTCCAGGAGCAGCAGGTCTGGGACAACCTCACCAACCTGCACCAGCGCCTGAAGGAGCGGATCGCCGCCGCCACCGAGCGCGGCGACCTCGACCACGGCACCGGCGAGTACCAGCTCGACCGCACGCCGAGCCCGGACGTCAAGACCGCGGTGGCCGCCGACCGGCTCATCACGATCAACGAGGAGCTCCTGCGCACGCCCGAGGGCTTCACCGTGCATCCCAAGCTCGTCAAGGTCCTCGAGCGCCGCCGCGAGGCGCTCGGCGAGAGCGGCGGCATCGACTGGGCGCACGCCGAGGCGCTCGCCTTCGCCTCGCTGCTCACCGAGGGCACGCCGATTCGCCTCACCGGCCAGGACACGGAGCGCGGCACGTTCAGCCAGCGCCACCTCGTGCTCCACGACGCGCGCACCGGCCAGACGGTCTGCCCGATCCAGAACCTGCCCGGCGCGCTCGCCCCCTTCGAGCTGCACAACAGCCCGCTCTCCGAAGTGGGGGCGCTCGGCTTCGAGTACGGCTACAGCCAGGAGGCGCCCGAGACGCTCGTGCTCTGGGAGGCCCAGTTCGGCGACTTCGTCAACTCGGCGCAGGTCATCATCGACCAGTTCATCGCCTCCGGTCTGGCCAAGTGGGGCCAGAGCTCGCGCCTGACGCTGCTCCTGCCGCACGGCTACGAGGGCTCGGGGCCCGAGCACTCCTCCGCGCGCCTGGAGCGCTTCCTCGCCCTCGCCGCCGAGGGCAACATGCGCATCGCGAACCTGACCACGCCGGCGCAGTACTTCCACCTCCTGCGCCGCCAGGCGCGCATCGCCAAGCAGCGCCCCCTCGTGATCATGACGCCGAAGTCGCTCCTGCGACTGCCGCAGGCGACGAACCGCCTTGCCCACCTGTCCGACAGCCAGTTCCACCCGGTGCTCGGCGAGCCGCGCGTCGACGAGAGCAAGGTGACCCGGCTCGTCCTGTGCACCGGCAAGATCTACTACGACCTCGTCGGGCACTCCGACCGCCAGGGCAGCGAGGCCATCACGATCGGGCGCGTCGAGTTGCTGTACCCGTTCCCGGAGGGCCAGATCCTCAAGCTGATGGAGCGCTACCCGAACCTGAGCGAGGTCCTGTGGGTGCAGGAGGAGCCGCGCAACATGGGCGCGCGTGCGCACATGGCGCCCCGGCTGATGCAGATCATGCCCGACCACATCCACTTCGGGTACATCGGGCGGCCCGAGCGGGCGAGCCCGGGCGAGGGGTATCCGGCGGCGCACGTGGCCGAGCAGTCGCGAATCATCACGACGGCGCTGGATCTGAGCGTCCCGGTGTCGCAATACCCCAGGAAGACTCCGGGGGAGCGGTGAGGTCGGCGCCGGCGGGGCGTCGACCGTGGATGGCCCAGTTATAAAGGGCCATCCCCGGTCACCACCCCTCCGTCGCCTCTTCGGATGCCCAACGTCAGTGAGCAGCACTGGTGGAACGGCCGGCTGCGCTTTGCTCGTGAGCCTTGATGTTTTCGCTTGATGAGCTTGACGACGCTGCCCGGCTCGTCCGGGGGTGGGTGGGCGTCACTGGCTGCTGCGCCTGGCCGCTGCTCGGCTCGACGGTGGGGGCCGAGGTGTGGGTGAAGCACGAGAACCAGACGCCGACGGGGGCGTTCAAGGTGCGTGGGGGGCTGGTGTATCTCGATCGGCTCGTACGGGAGCGGCCTGAGGTCGCGGGGGTGTTGTCGGCGACCCGTGGGAATCATGGGCAGAGCCTCGCGTATGCCGCGCGGGCGTTCGATCGGTCGGCGGTGATCGTGGTGCCGGAGGGGAACAGTCCGGACAAGAACGCCGCCATGAAGGGGTTTGGGGCCGAGGTGGTCGTTCATGGGCACGACTATCAGGCGGCTCGGGAGTATTCGGTTGAGTTGGCCGTCGCGCGGGGGTTGGAGGCCGTGCCGCCGTTTCATCGCGATCTCGTGCTCGGGGTGGCCACGTATGCGCTTGAGCTGTTCAGGGCGGCCGAGGCGCTCGACGTCGTGTACGTGCCGGTGGGGATGGGGTCGGGGATCTGCGGGCTGATGCGCGTGCGCGACCTGCTCGGGCTGCGCACGGAGATTGTCGGCGTGGTGGCCGAGCGGGCGCCGGCCACGGCGCGGTCGTTCGCCGCCGGTCGGCTGATCGCGGGGGAGTCCGCGGACACGTTCGTCGATGGCGTGGCCTGCCGGGTCCCCGACGAAGACGCGATCGCGGCGATCCTCGCCGGGGCGGCGCGGATCGTGGCGGTGAGCGAGGATGCCGCCGCCGAGGCGATGCGGGTGCTGTTCGCCACGACGCACAACGTGCCCGAGCCCGCGGGGGCGATCGCGCTGGCCGGGCTTCTCGCCGAGCGCGATCGCGCGGCCGGCCGTCGCGTCGCCGTCATCCAGACCGGTGGCAACGTCGACTCGGCGATGCTCGCTGAGGTCCTCGCCGGCCGTACGCCGAGCGCCGGATAGCGTTTCGCGCGTGTGGGTCCAACGCGAGCTCCGTCTGCGCGAGCGGCCACGCGGGTTTCACCTCGTCACCCGCGAGGTCGTCGACGCGCTTCCGGAGGTCGGCGGACTCGCCGTCGGGCTGCTGCACCTGTTCATTGGCCACACCTCGGCGTCGCTGACGCTCAACGAGAACGCAAGCCCGGACGTGCGGCGCGACTTCGCCGCGTTCTTCGACGTCACGGTGCCCGAGGACGCGTCCTACTGGACGCACACAGTCGAGGGGCCCGACGATATGCCGGCGCACATCAAGGCGTCGCTGCTCGGCCCGTCCGTGTCGATCCCGATCGCCGGCGGACGGCTTGCGCTCGGAACGTGGCAGGGGATCTACCTGTGCGAGCACCGCGACTTCGGCGGGCCGCGCTCGCTCGTGGTCACGGCGTGGGGCGAGGCACGCGAGCCCGCGTGACGCGGCCCGGTGAGATCAAGCCGCCCCCGTCAGGCGCCGATGATGCCGGGAAGGAGGTCCAGGCACGATGCTCGACAAACCATCCGGCGCGCCAGGCGCCCCGACGACGCGCGGCCCGGCGCCCGCGACGCGCGACCTGTCCGTCGCGCGCCAGCCGATCTTCGATCGCCGGCTGCGCCTGATCGGCTACGAGCTCCTGTTCCGCCAACCGTTCGCGCAGGCGGCGGACGTCATCGACGACCAGGCCGCCACCTCGGCGGTGATCGTCGACGGGTTCATGGA
Source organism: uncultured Solirubrobacterales bacterium (assembly GCA_963819075.1). Taxonomy (GTDB): domain Bacteria; phylum Actinomycetota; class Thermoleophilia; order Solirubrobacterales; family Solirubrobacteraceae; genus CAVQBJ01. Next base: position 822,560 of record CAWFUP010000002.1, on the reverse strand, counting down.
GGTTGGCCTCAACGATCTCGTCGGCGAGCACCGCGCCTACATCAACGTTGCGCGTGAGTTCCTGCTGAGCATCCGGCCGTTCCCGCTGCCGCCGGGCCGCATCGTGCTCGAGCTGCTCGAGGACCAGCACGTCGACGACGCCCTGCTCGAGGTCCTCGAGGAGCTCGTCGAGGGCGGCTTCCGGATCGCGCTCGACGACTTCCGACTGACTCCGGACTCCGAGCGGCTGCTCGACTTCGCCGACATCGTCAAGGTCGACGTGCTCGAGCACGCCGGCGACGCGCTCGAGCCCCTGGTCAAGGAGCTGTACAGGCGCCGCCCCGGCATCACGCTGCTGGCCGAGAAGGTCGAGACGCGCGAGGAGTTCGAGCGCTGCCGCGAGCTCGGCTTCGGCGCCTTCCAGGGGTACTTCTTCGCGCGGCCGTCGCGCGTGCGCCAGCAGCGCCTGCCCTCGCGCGGCCTGTCGGCGCTCAGCGCGATGGGCGACCTCAACAACACCGAGGACTTCGACGAGCTGCACCGCATCATCACTCGCGACGCGGGCCTCAGCATGCGCCTGCTGCGCTACGCGAACTCGGCCTACCTCTATCTGCCCCGCCGCGTCGGGTCGGTGCACGAGGGCCTCGTACTGCTCGGCGCGGTGACGGTGCGACGCTTCGCGCTGATGGTCGCCCTGGCCGGCGCGCGCGACGTTCCCAACGCGCTGCTGGTGACGGCGCTCGTGCGCGCCCGCATGTGCCAGCTGCTGACGGGGGAGAACAGCTCCGCCGGGGACACCGCGTTCACGGTCGGCCTGTTCTCGGTCGCCGACGCGCTCGTCGACGCCCCGATGGCCACCGTGCTCGAGGACCTGCCGTTCCGTCGCGAGGTCGCAACGGCGCTCCTCGACGGCAGCGGCGCGCTCGGGGCGCTGCTGACCGGGGTCGTGGCCTACGAGCGCGGCGACTTCGAGGGCGCCGCCGACCTCATCCGCCGCCACCCGGAGGTCGCCGAGACGTACCGCCAGGCCGTGGCGTGGGCCGATCGGAACGTCGACGAGCTCGTCTGAAGGGCGCTCGAGTGGGCCCCCACCCTGCGGCAGGCCGGGGTCGTGTCCGACGGCGGCTACCGGTCGAGCGTCAGGCTCATGCGCAGCGATGTCGGATCGGTCGGATCGACTCCGATCTGGTGAAAGCCGAACGACGCGTATAGCCGGCGAGCCGGCTCGTTGTCCTCGAAGACGAACAGGTCGACCTGCCGCGCGTCCCAGCTCCGGGCCTGCTCGAGCGCGAGTCCGATGAGCTCGCGGCCGAGGCCGCGGCCCCGCACCGACGGCGCGAGCGCCACGCGCGCGAAGCGCACGACGCCGGGCTCGGACAGCCGCACGAGCTCGATGTGCCCGCACGCCGGATGACGCGCCGGCGACAGGTACGCGCTGAACGGGCTCAGGTTGGGGCCGTCGCGTACGGCCTGCAGCTGGCGCTCGTTGAGCGGCCAGCGCAACGACGAGCCGGCGAAGCGGCGCAGCTCGTCGGCAGTGGTGAACCAGCCGATGACCTCGCGATCGTCGCTGGGCTCGAACGGACGAAGCGCGAGCGGCACGTCGGCGCTGCTATTCGCCTCGCCAGACGGGCTCGCGCTTCTCGGCGAACGCCGTCGCGCCCTCGCGGGCGTCGGCGGACCGGAAGACCGGATCGACGATCTCGCGCTGCCGCGCCCAGGCCTCCTCACCCTCCCACTCCCACTGCGCCTCGAGGATCCGCTTGGACGCGATCAGCGCGAGCGGCGCGTTGACAGCGATCTGCCCCGCGAGCTCGAGTGCCACCTCGACGGCCGTGCCCGGGTCGGCAAGCCGGTTGACGACGCCGAGCTCGTAGCCTCGCTCGGCGCTGATCGGGTCCCCGGTGAGGGCGAGCTCCATGGCGGCGTGGTAGGCGATGCGTCGCGGCAGGCGCAGGAGCGCGCCGCCGGCGGCAACGAGGCTGCGCTTGACCTCGGGGATCGCGAGTCGCGCACCACGCGCGGCGACGATGAGATCGCAGGCGAGCGCGATCTCGAAGCCGCCGGCCACGGCGAACCCCTCGATCGCCGCGATGAGCGGCTTCGACGACGCTCGCTGGGTGATGCCGGCGAACCCGCGGCCGGCGGCGTGCGAACTCTCCCCGGCCACGAACGCCTTCAGATCCATGCCGGCGCTGAACCCCTTTCCGGCGCCCGTCAACACGGCGAGCGCGAGCTCGCGGTCGCCGTCCAGCTCGTCGAGCGCGCCGGCCACGCCGTCCGCCAGCGCGGCGTTGACGGCGTTGCGCGCGTCCGGTCGGTTGAGCGTGATGAGCAGGATGTTGCCCCGGCGCTCGGTGAGGACAGCGGGCTCGATAGCGGTTTCGGACATGGAACGTCGCACCCTTTCGTCGGAGAGCCAGAGCCTAGATGCTCGGCCCTCCGCGCGGGCGCGTGCTCAGGCGGCGAACAACGTCAGCTCGGGCTCGCGCTCACCGCGCAGCACGGCGAGATCGACCTCGACGCAGTCGAGGCCCCGCGCCTCGGCGAGGACCCGCGCCTGCGGCTTGAACTGCTGGGCCGCGAGCACGCCGCGGCACGACGCCATCGCCGGGTCGTGGCGGATGCGCTCGAGATAGCGCGTCAGCTGCTCGACCGCCTCGATCGTGGCGGTGCGCTTGATCTCGACCGCGATCCAGTCGTCCTCGTCGTCGCGACACATCAAATCCACCGGGCCGATGTCGGTCGGCCACTCGCGTCGTACGAGACGAAACCCCTCACCGCAGACGTGAGGCTGATCGGCGAGCAGCAGCTGCAGATCGCGCTCGACCCCGTCCTTGGCCAGCTCGGCGTCGACGTCGAGCCCGTGCTCGACGTCGCAGAGCACCTCTGAGATCGTGACCTCCAGGCACTCCTCGGCGCGCTGCTTGCGCACGATGATCCGCATCGGTCCCTCCCGACCCGGCTCCTCCTCGATCACCGTCGGCGGCGTCATCCAGTTCAGGGGCTTGTAGCCACCGGCATCGGCGTGCACCAGGAAGGAGCCGTCGGCCTTGAACATGAGCAGGCGCACGGCCTCCGGCAGCGAGGTCGTCAGGCGGCCGGAATAGTCGACGGTGCAGCGGGCGACGAGGAGGCGCACGGAGCTAACTCTCGTCAGACTGATGCGTCGATGTCGGCCGCACCCGAGGCGAACCTGAGGCGGCGCCGCTCCGCGCGGTCAGCGCCCGCCGAGCGTGAAGGCGTAGAACTTGGTGCTCGGCGTTCCGACGTAGTAGCCGGAGCCCCAGTAGACCGTGCCGTTGACGATCGCCGGCCCCGCGTAGACGGGCCCCGGGGCCGGGAAGCCCCACAAGACCTTCCCGCTCGCGGCGTCGAGGGCGAACATGTTGTTGCCCTGCGTGGCCGATGAGGCGACGTACACGACGCCGTTGGCCTCGCTTGCCGGCGCGAGGTCGGCCGAGCCGTTCGGGTCGGCGACCTGCCACAGGATCCGTCCCGTGGCGGCGTCGAGCGCGGACCACGACCCGGCGTTGTCGGGCTGGCCCGAGATGAGCGTGTACGGGACGCCGTACGCATCGGAGATCGGTACGTAGATCCGCCGGCCGTCGAATGCCGTCCCCCACTGGATCCCGCCGGCGCCACCACCCGCCCCGACGAGCGTGTCCCATACGAGCGCGCCGGTCCGTGCGTCGAGGGCCCAGTAGACGCCACTCTTCTGCCCGGCGCCAACGAGAGTGCGGAAGCCGGAGTGAAGCAAGTTGAGCGAGCCACCAAAATCGTCGTCCGGACCCTCGATTGACGGACACCAGCTGACCGCCCGCCCGAAGACGCAGGCGAAGTTCCACACGTCCCAACCCTCGAGCTTGTGGCCCCAGTTGATCCGGCCGGTGAACACGTTGAGCGACACCACGCTGTCGAAGAAGTCGTCGGGCGCCGTGCAGTTCGCATCGGAGACCCCGGTCGCCACGGCCGCCTGCTCGCACGCCGCGGCCGCGTCTGGTGTCGTGTAGTTGTTGCCGGTGGACACGAACACGCTGTTCGTCCAGGGGTCGATCACCGGCGTGCCCCAGATCGCGCCGCCGCTGTAACCGCAACCGCTGGCCGGGCTCGCGCTCGTGCAGGGCCCGCCGTTGGGCGGCACCATGTAGGTCTGCCAGAGGATCCTCCCCGTGCTGGCCTGCAGGGCGACGAGACTGCCACGGAAGGTGCAGCAGTGGAACGTCGGTGACAGCGAGTCGTACTCGGAGTTGGACGAGACCCCGACGATGATCTCGTCGCCATAGACGACGGGGTTGCCGGTGATGATGGCGGCGGGGTCGCTGTCCACCACGGTGTTCCACAGCGGCCGGCCCGAGAAGCGGTCCACGGCGAACACGTGGGCACCGCCGGCGCGGCCGTACCCGGCGTTGTCGCCGAGGATGAGCTCGTTCCAGTCGACCACCGGGCTGTTACGTGCCACGTCCCCGGCAACGCCGGTGTAGGCGGAGACGGGCGCTTGCCAGAGCAGAGAGCCGTTCCGGGCGTTGACGGCGTTGAGGTACCCGCCCCAATCGGGGAAGTAGACAGCCCCGTCGGAAACCGTGGGCGTAGCGCTCACGTCGCCGTGCGTGGTGAAGACCCACTTCGGCGCGAGCTGCGAGACGTCGAACCGGTTGATGGCGAACTCCCCCGGCTGTGTGCGGCTGTCGCCCAGGTCGTGGCCGGCCGACGGCCAGTCCGCGGCGACCGCCGCCGACGCGCCCACGAGCGCACCGACCGCTGCCCAGGCGACCGCCAGCCCGACGACGATTCGGGCGGCGCGGCGCAGCGCCACCGTCCGTCTCGCAGCGGTCGCGTCACCTGCCCTTGGTGATCGCCGGTTACGGTTCTGCCCGTGCAACACGACGTCAGGATCCATCCCGTCACCCCCCGCTCAGGCCACCCGCCCCAGCCCGCCTGCCGATACAGTCGCGGCGATTTGTAGCATCCTCGCTCCGCATTGGCAAGGACCGGTCGATGGCACCACGATGTCGCCTTCCCGGGAAGCGTCGAGCCCCGGGAGCGGCAGTTTGCTTCAGGCTGGCGGCGCGGCCGCCACGTCCGCCGGCGGAACGTCGGCTTCGGGCGCGCCCGAAGCCGCTGGCTCCGCGACCACTGCCGGACCGGGCGCCGGGGGCGCAACGTGCGGCGCCGTCACGGTCGTCTCGTGATCGGGCGGGGCGAGCACGGTCTCGCGGTCGGGCGAGATCTGCTCGACGACCGAGGCGTTGTCCACGGTCGGGGTGCCCGCGGCCGGTGCGCTCAGGTCGACGTGCGCCTGCTGCGTCACCGCCGACAACTGCTCGCGAAACTCGCGGTAGCCGTTGCCGATGCTGCGGGCGACCTCGGGGAAGCGCTTCGGACCGAGGACGAGGAGCGCCACGATGGCGACAAAGGCGATGTGGAGCGGGTTGATGAACGACATGTCGGTCTGTTCGTCGCGCCGTGCGCGATCGGATCATCGCCAAGCGTAGCGCTCCGGCGCCACCGCCCATCGCGGCGCCGCTCCGGCCGATGCGGATCGTAGGCTGTGGCCGTGTCGGCCCCGGTCGCTTCGCCAGGCAAGCCGTATCCGCCGGCGCCTCGCAGTGAGCCGTTCTGGCCCCCGCAGCTCGCGATCGTCGTCGCGATCATCCTGCAGCTGACGCTGCCGGGCCGGCTGCGCCTCGGTCCGACGGGACTCATCCCGGGCCTCGAGGCCGCGCTCGCCATCGGTCTCGTGTTCGCGACCCCCCGGCGACTCGAGGGCCAGCACATATGGCGCCGACGCATCGCGATCTTCCTCACCTCGCTCGTGAGCGCGGCCAACGCGGTCTCGCTCGGTCTGCTGGCCCACCAGCTGCTGCACAAGAATCCGCTCAACGGCCGTCAGCTGATCGTCTCGGGAACGCTCATCTGGCTGACGAACGTGATCATCTTCGGCCTGTGGTACTGGGAGATGGATCGCGGTGGGCCAGGGCGCCGCGCCGAGGGCCACGACGGGCCCCCCGATTTCCTCTACCCCCAGATGACCGACGACCGCATCGAGCCGATCGGCTGGCGACCGCAGTTCCTCGACTACCTCTACGTGTCGCTGACCAACGCCACCGCGTTCAGCCCGACCGACACCATGCCGCTCAGCCCGCAGGCGAAATCGACGATGGGCCTGCAGTCGCTGGTGTCGCTGGTGACGATCGGCCTCGTCGTGTCGCGCGCGGTGAACATCCTCAGCTGAGCGAGCGGCTACGCCGCCGGCAGCACCCGCGGCTGGAGCGCGCGGGCCCACTCGAGCAGCTCGGAGACCTCGGGATCGGCCCCGAGGTCGAGCGCCCGCTCGCAGGCGACGATGCAGTCGGTCACGCGATCGCTGCGCGCGAGCGCGTGCGCGTAGCGCGACCAGGCGTCGGGCGAGTCCGGTGCGAGCCAGGTCGCCTGCTCGCACGCGGACAGCTCGCCGCCGAGATCTCCGGTCAGCTGGCGGGCGAGCGCCAGGTCGAGCAGACCCTCGACCGACGGACCGATCCGTTGCGCGCGCTCGAGCGCCTCCTGTGCGCCAGCGGCGTCCATCAGGCGCAGGCGCAGACGGCCGACCCGCTCCCAGGCGCTCGCGTCGCCCGGTCCCCGGTCGGTCGCTCGCACCGCGGCCTCCTCGGCGAGCTCGAACCACCCTTGGTCCTCGTAGATGCGCGAGGCGAAGCGGTGCGGCGCCGGGCGCTCGCGGTCGACGCGCGCCCAGTCTCGCACCGCGCGTCCGGCGGCGGCCAGGTTACCGCCCTGCCAGAAGGCGAGCGTCATCAGGCGCAGCACGGCGAGGTTGTCGGGCTCGGCGTCGCGGGCATAGACGAGGCGCTGGGCGGCCAGCGCGTACTCGCCCTCGGCCATCGCGTGCTGGGCCGCCGTCATGAAGCGCTGGACGCGCTCGTGCCCGGGGTCGGGCTTGGAGAAGTCGACGAACTGCATGCTCCCGGCGGGGACGGTGCGCACCCCGTGCTGAAACTTGACCCGCGCCCACTGCTGCATGTCATCGCCGCCGCCGGTGAAGTAGATCCCGGTGACCGTACCGACGCCCCACTCCGGATAGGAGACACAGCGGGCGTAGCGGTGCACGACGGAGTGATCGGGCACGCGGCTGCCGAACGGATCGTGCTTGGCCTGCTCGGCCGCGTGCTCGCGGGCCCGCTGCTCGGCCTCGTAGGCGCGGCGACCCTCCTCCTCGCGCGCCTTGCGCGCGGCGGCGGCGCTCGCGCGCACCGCGTTGCGCGACACCTTCCCCCCGCGCGATCCCTCGGCGAGCGACTCGAGGTTGTCGGCGGCCTCGTTGATCGCCTTGAGATGGCGCTCGTGCTCGAACTGGCGCCCCTGGGGCGCGATATCGGGATGCCAGCGCTTGGCCATCCGCCGTCGCGCCAGCTGCACGTCGCGCTTGTCGAACGGCGGCTCGAGCTCCAGGAGGAGCATCTGCTGTTCGACATCGAGGATCGTGGGCATAGACACTTCACGTTAGCGACCCGCGGGCGATCGGCGTAGCACCGCGCGGGCCGTCTATCCTGCGCGGCGATGTCTTCCCAATACATCTTCACGATGTACCGCCTCTCGCGCGTGCATCCGCCCGACAGGGAGGTCCTGAAGGACATCTCGCTGTCCTTCCTGCCCGGGGCGAAGATCGGCGTCCTCGGCTACAACGGCTCGGGCAAGTCGAGCCTGTTGCGGATCATGGCCGGGCTGGACACCGAGTACCGCGGCGACGCGCAGCTCGCCCCCGGCGCCACGGTCGGCCTGCTCGAGCAGGAACCGCACCTGGACCCCGACAAGGACGTGCGTGGCAACGTCGAGGAGGGCGTCGCCGAGACGAAGGCGCTGCTCGACCGCTTCAACGAGCTCGCGGCCAACTACTCAGACGAGACGGCGGATGAGTTCGGCCGGCTGCAGGAGCAGATCGACGCCGCCGACGCCTGGAACCTCGACACGAACGTCGAGTACGCGATGGACGCGCTGCGCTGCCCGCCGCCCGACGCCGACGTCAGCAAGCTCTCCGGGGGCGAGCGCCGGCGCGTCGCACTCTGCCGGCTGCTGCTGCGCCAGCCCGACCTGCTGCTGCTCGACGAGCCGACCAACCATCTCGACGCCGAGTCGGTCGAGTGGCTCGAGCACCACCTCTCCGACTACAAGGGCACGATCGTCGCCGTCACCCACGACCGCTACTTCCTCGATAACGTCGCCGGCTGGATCCTCGAGCTCGACCGCGGCCGCGGGATCCCCTACGAGGGCAACTACTCCGGCTGGCTCGAGCAGAAGCAGGCCCGCCTGGCCCAGGAGGAGAAGTCCGAGGTCGCCCGCCAGCGCACGATCGCCGCCGAGCTCGAGTGGGTGCGCGAGAATCCAAAGGGCCGGCGCAAGAAGGCGAAGGCTCGTCTCGCCAACTACGAGTCGCTGCTCGCGCAGGAGAGCGCGGTCAAGCTCGACCAGGTGCAGATCCACATCCCGGCCGGCCCCCGCCTCGGTGACATCGTCGTCGAGGCGAAGGGGCTGCGCAAGGGCTTCGGCGACCGCCTGCTCATCGAGGATCTCGACTTCTCGCTTCCGCGTGGCGGCATCGTCGGCGTGATCGGTCCCAACGGGGCGGGTAAGACGACGCTCTTCCGCATGATCACCGGCGAGGAGGCTCCCGACGCCGGCGCGCTGCGCATCGGCGACACCGTGGAGATGGCCTACGTCGACCAGAGCCGCGACGCGCTCGACGCCGAGAAGAGCGTCTGGGCGGAGATCTCAGCCGGACAGGATCAGCTGAAGGTCGGCGAGCGCTGGGTCAACTCGCGTCAGTACACCGCATCGTTCAACTTCCGGGGCTCGGACCAGCAGAAGAAGGTCGGCAAGCTCTCCGGCGGCGAGCGCAACCGGCTGCACCTGGCCAAGCTGCTGCGCAGCGGCGGCAACCTGCTGCTGCTCGACGAGCCGACCAACGACCTCGACGTCGACACCCTGCGCGCTCTCGAGGAGGCGCTGCTGTCCTTCGGCGGCTGCGCCGTCGTGATCTCCCACGATCGCTGGTTCCTCGACCGCGTGGCCACCCACGTGCTCGCCTTCGAGGGCGACAGCCAGGTGACGTGGTTCGAGGGCAACTTCGAGGCCTACGAGGAGCACCGCCGCGAGCAACTCGGCGCGGAGGCCGACCGTCCTCACCGCATTACGTATAAGAAGCTCGTTCGCTCCGCCTAGTCAGGTGCGCTGCAGCTCAGCGTCGATGAGGCGCTCCAGCTCGAGCGCGCTCTCGGCGACGCCGTCCGCCGATACGAGGTCCGCCGCGCCGTAGGGCCCGCTGGTGACGGCGATGCAGCGCAGCTCGTCGGCCCGCGCGCACGCGATGTCACGCGGCGTATCGCCGATGACGACGGTGCGCGAGCGCGGATAGGCAGCCGATCCCTCGCCGCCGGCCCGGCGCCGCGCGATCCCCGGGAGGTCGGTGCGATCCTCCGAGTCCGAGCCGAACGCACCCTGGCCGCGCGCGAACAGACCGCCGAGGCCCGCGCGCTCGAGCTTGAGGCGCGCCACCGTCTCCAGGTTGCCGGTGACGAGCGACAGGACGACGCCGGGACGGGTGGCCAGCGAGCGCAGCAGCCGGGCGATGCCGGGAACGACGTTCGCCTCGAGGGAGGGCGGGCAGCGAAGCGCGTACTGCTCGGCGGTGAGCATCCTCAGGTCGGCCAGGCCGTCGTCGATCTGCTTCGCCGAGACGCCGTGGCGCAGCAGGATGAGCCGCGCGATCTCGAGGTCGGTGCGCCCGGCCGCCTCCACGCCCGCGCTCGAGGCGTCACTCACGCCGTACACCTCGCCGAGCGCGAGCAGGAGCGCTTCGGCGTGCGCCTTGGACGCGCCCACGAGCAGCGTGCCGTCGATGTCGAAGAGCAGGAGCACGTGTACATTCTCGCGCTTGGAATCGGACACCGCCTTTCGCCGTGCCACCTCCGTCACCCCCCGCGGCGACGCCAGTTATGACGTCGACGTCTCGGCCGATTGGCGTGCGGGCCGCGGACCGCACGGCGGCTACCTCGCGGCGTTAATCCTGCGCGCGCTCGCGGCGACGGTCGCCGACGAGGACCGGGCGCCGCGGTCGCTGACGATCCACTACGCGCGCGCACCGCAGCCGGGGGCGGCCATCGTGCGCACGACGACCGAGCGGACCGGGCGTTCGCTGTCGACGCTCTCGGCGCGCCTGGAGCAGGACGGCGAGCTGCAGGCGCTCGCGCTCGCCGCGTTCTCGGCACCCTGGCCGGGACGGCCCGAGCTGCAGGAGCTGCAGATGCCGCCGGCGGCGCCGCCCGACCCGCGTCCGACGACGCCGGCGCCGGACGACGGCCGGCCGCGCTTCACGCGACACCTCGTCATGCAGCCGCGCTTCGGCCCGATACCCTTCACCGGCACCGAGGAGCCGATGGAGACCGGCGGCTACCTCGGCCTGCTCGAGCCCCAGCCGATCGACGCGCCGGTCCTCGCGCTCTTCTCGGACTCGTGGTGGTCACCGCCGTTCGGCCGGCTGAGCCAGCTCTCGACGAGCCCAACGATCGACCTGACGATCCACTTCCGCGAAGCCGTGATCGATATGGCTCCCGAGTCGCTGGTTCTCGCCCGCTTCACGACCGGGCTCGTGCACGACGGCTTCTTCGAGAACGACGCCGCCATGTGGTCGCCGGACGGACGGCTGCTCGCCCAGGCGCGCCAACTCGCGCTGCTGCTCCCCCGGCGCTGAGGATCAGCGCTCGAAGGAGATGTCGCCGGGCAGCCGCTGCGCGAACGCGGCGATGAGACGGGCGCACGCCTCGACGTCGTCGAGCTGCACGACCTCGACCGGCGAGTGCATGTAGCGCAGCGGAATCGAGACGAGCGCCGTGGGCACGCCGGTGCGCGACAGATGGATCGCGTCGGCGTCGGTGCCGGTGTTGCGCCCCGAGGCCTCGATCGTGAACGGGATCGATTCCGCCGTCGCGGCCTCCTGCAACAGGTCGCTCACGAGCGGATGGATGATCGAGCCGCGCGCGATGACGGCCCCGGAGCCGAGCGCATGAGCACCGGACGCCTTCGCATCCGCACCGGGCGTATCGGTCGCGTGCGTGACGTCGACGACGACCGCCACGTCGGGGCGCAGTGCGTTGGCCACGGTGCGCGAGCCGCCGAAGGTGATCTCCTCCTGGGCCGCCGCGACCGCGACGACCTCCCACTCGGCGCCGCCGGCCTCCGCGACGAGCCGGGCGGCTTCGAGGGCGACGTAGGAGCCGAGACGATTGTCCAGCGCCCGCGAGGAGATGCGCCCGGCGGCGAGCGCCACCGGCTCGACGTCGACCACCGCGACGTCGCCCGGCCGCACGCGTGCGCGCGCGTCGTCGCCGTCCGCGGCCCCGATGTCGATGTGCAGGTCACGTACCTCCGGGGTCTGCTTGCGCTCCTCCTCGCGCAGCAGGTGCACCGCCTTGCGACCGATGACGCCGACGGTGGCGCCGTCGGCCGTGGTGATCCGCACCCGTTGGCCGAGCAGGATCTGAGCGTCCCAGCCCCCGACGGTGCGAAACCACAGGAAGCCATCGTCGTCGATATGCGTGACGATGAGCCCGATCTCGTCGATGTGCCCCACGATGGCCAGACGCCGCTGCGAGCGGCCCGGCACGCGCGCGGTCGAGGAGCCAAGCGTGTCCGCGTCCACCTGCTCGGCGAATGCCGCGGCCGCCGCGCGCCAGACGGCGGCCGGAGCCGCCTCGTACCCGGATGGTCCCGCGGCTGCGAGTAGCTCGCCCAAGACGGGCGGAATGGCCTTGACCGTCATCGTCCCCCCTTTTACGTGCGGCGGCGATCCGTCGCCCGAGCCGCGATGTTCATCATGCGTTGGCCCCGGCGGGGCCGGTCAGCAGCTGGCGCAGCACGTAGGGCAGGATGCCCCCGTGGCGGTAGTACTCCGCCTCCTGCGGCGTGTCGATCCGCACGCGCGCGCGAAACGCGATCGGCTCGGCGCCCTCGCGCTCGGCGCGCACGCTCACCTCGCGCGGGGGCAGGCCGCCGTCGCGCATGGCGTCGGCGACGCCCTCGACCGACAGGCGCTCCTCGCCGGTGAGCCCGAGCGACTCGGCGCTCTCGCCGTCGAGGAATTGCAGCGGCAGCACGCCCATCCCGACGAGGTTCGAACGGTGAATGCGCTCGAAGCTGCGGACCAGCACGGCCCTGACTCCGAGCAGCATCGTTCCCTTCGCCGCCCAGTCGCGCGAGGAGCCCGAGCCGTACTCGGTCCCGCCGATGACGACGAGCAGTACGCCGTCCTGTGCGTAGCGCATCGCGGCGTCGTAGATCGCCATCTCCTCGCGCTCGCCGTTCTCACCGAAGCAGCGCGTGACGCCGCCCTCCGGGAGCGGCTCGCCGCCACCGATGAGGTTACGCAGGCGGATGTTCGCAAACGTGCCGCGCATCATGACCTCGTGGTTTCCGCGGCGTGAGCCATAGGAGTTGAATTCACGCGGCGGCACGCCGTGCTCCTGCAGGTAGCGCCCGGCCGGCCCATCACGCTTGATCGACCCGGCCGGCGAGATGTGATCGGTCGTGACGCTGTCGCCGAGCAGCGCGAGCACGCGCGCGCCCTGTACGTCCTGTACCGGCGCCGGCTCGGCGGGCATGTTCTCGAAGTACGGCGGCTGGCGCACGTACGTGGACTGGGGATCCCAGGCGAAGCGATCACCGATAGGCACCGGCAGCGAGCGCCAGCGCTCGTCGCCGTCGTAGACGTGGGCGTAGCTCGAGCGGAACATGTCCGACTGCACGGCCGTGGCGATCGTCTCGGCGATCTCGTGCTCGCTCGGCCAGATGTCGCGCAGGTAGACGTCGACGCCGTCGCGATCCTGTCCGAGCGGCTCGTTGACGACGTCAGCGTCCATCGTGCCGACGAGCGCATAGGCGACGACGAGCGGCGGTGATGCGAGGTAATTCATCTTCACGTCGGGGTTGATGCGACCTTCGAAGTTGCGGTTCCCCGAGAGCACCGAGACGACGGTGAGGTCGTGCTCGTTGACGACCTGGGAGACCTCGTCGGGCAGCGGCCCGGAGTTGCCGATGCAGGTCGTGCACCCGTAACCGACGAGGTTGAAGCCGAGCTGCTCGAGCGGCTCGGTGAGCCCGGCGCGGTCGAGATACTCGGTGACGACGAGCGACCCCGGAGCCAGCGAGGTCTTCACCCAGGGCTTCGTCTGCAGGCCACGGGCGACGGCGTTGCGCGCGAGGAGTCCCGCGCCGAGCATGACCGCCGGGTTGGAGGTGTTTGTGCAGCTGGTGATGGCCGCGATGACGACGTCACCGTGCTCGAGCTCGGTCTCGGTTCCGTCGGCGAGCATCACCGGGACGGCGCTGCGCGCCACCGCCACCCCGGCGCCGTGCGCGACGGCCGCCGCGTGGGGCACGCCTGCAGCCACGTGCGGCCCGTCGCCGTTGACCGGCTCGGTCACCGAGGACACGTCACTGGCCGGGAACGAGAGTTCCGATCCCTCGTCGACGTGGTCGAGGACCTCCTCGGGCTCCTCGACGACATAGGCGCCGAGCGCGACGCGGAAGGCGTCCCGCGCGTCACTGAGGACGACACGATCCTGCGGGCGCTTGGGACCGGCGATGCTCGGAACGACGTCGGCGAGGTCGAGCGTGGCCGTCTGCGAGTAGGTGGGCTCGTCGGAGTGTTCGTCGTGCCACATGCCCTGCTCGCGCGCGTAGGCCTCCACCAGCGCGAGCCGGTCGTCTGAGCGTCCGGTGAAGCGCAGGTACTTCAGGGTCTCGGCGTCGATTGGGAAGATCGCGCACGTCGAGCCGAACTCCGGCGACATGTTGCCGATCGTGGCGCGGTCGGCGATCGGCAGGTTGGCCAGCCCGGCGCCGTAGAACTCGACGAAGCGCCCGACGACGCCGATCTCGCGCAGCATCTGCGTGACGGTGAGGACGAGGTCGGTCGCGGTCGCTCCCTCCGGCAACTGGCCGGTGAGCTCGAACCCGAGCACCTGTGGGATGAGCATCGACATCGGCTGCCCGAGCATCGCCGCCTCGGCCTCGATGCCGCCGACGCCCCACCCGAGCACGCCGAGTCCGTTGACCATCGTCGTGTGCGAATCCGTCCCGACGAGCGTGTCGGGATAGGCCTGTCCGGTGCGGTCGTTGACGAACACCACCCGCGCGAGGTACTCGATGTTCACCTGGTGGACGATCCCCGTGTCCGGAGGTACGACCGAGAAGTCGCGCAGCGCGCCCTGCCCCCAGCGCAGGAACGCGTAGCGCTCCTGGTTGCGCTCGAACTCGCGCTCGGCGTTGCGACGGAAGGCGTCGTGGGTACCGAAGACGTCGACCTGCACCGAGTGGTCGATGACGAGCTCGGCCGGGACGAGCGGGTTGATCTTCGCGGCGTCGCCGCCCATGACGGCCATGGCGTCGCGCATCGCGGCGAGATCGACGACGGCGGGCACGCCCGTGAAGTCCTGCATGAGCACGCGGGCCGGGGAGAAGGCGATCTCCTTACTCGGCTCGGCGCTCGCGTCCCACCGCGCGAGGGCCTCGATGTCCCCGGCGCTCACCGAGCCGTTGCCCTCGGTGCGCAGCAGGTTCTCGAGCAGCACCTTCAACGAGAACGGCAGGCGCGCGACGTCGAACGATGACTGCAGCGCGTCGAGACGAAAGATCTCGTGGCGCGCGCCGGCGACCTCGAGGGTCCCGCGTGCGCCAAAGCTGTTCTCGGACATCAAGTTCTCCCGGCGTCGGTGATTGCCGCTGCACGGGTGCCGCCGCGGCCGGCGGCGCGCACCCGTGTCACCTGCATCCTGCCAAACGGACGCCGGAGAGGCGGCGTCTCGGCCGCCGCCGGCCGTCAGGACTTGATGAGCGGTCCGGCCGCCGCGAGCACCTGCGCCTTCGTGAGCGCGTGATCGAAGCCGAGATTGGGCGTCGGCGAGTCGCCGAGGAGCAGGTTGATGGCGGCCGCGTGGCGGGCCTCGACCTGCACGATCTCGCCCGCCGAAGCGAGCACCGCCTTGCTGGAGATCATCGGCGCGGCGCCGTTGTAGGCGCCGACGCCGGTGTTCTCGAGCGTCGAGGCGAGCGCCAGGAACGACGGTTGGTCGTGCACCGGGAAGACGAACGTCGGCTTCGCGACCGGGGTGCCGCCGAGCGCCCTCACGGCGGCGGTCAGCGCGGCCACGTGCTCGGCCTCCTGGTCACCGAACTCCTGGGCGTAGTGCTTGGCCAGACCGCTCAGACCGACCTGCTTGCCCTTCTGGCCGTAGAACGCGGCCTCGAGGTATTCGAGCGTCAGCGCGAAGTTGAGGATGTCGACATCGGTGCTGTCCGTCTGGGCGAGCGCGCTGGACACGAACGGCGCGACGGCGGTGGTGCCGTACAGCGCCCCGGCGGCGAGCGCGCCGCGGAGCATGAAGCTCCCGCGCGTCATGCCGTGAACCTCGACGCCGGCAAGCTCGGGATGGGCCGTGTTGTGATCGAGCATGTGTGTGTTCCTCTCTGAAAGGGTTGGGAAAAGGAGGCTCGGCGCGCCAGCGCCGACTCAGGCCAGGAACGGCTTGACGGCGGCCAGCACCGTCGCCATGTCGGCCGGCTTGGCAAAGGCGCCGTCCGGCGTGATCGGCTTGCCGACGAGCGTGGCCAGGCTCGCCGCGTGGCGCGCCTCGACCGAATGGATCGACAGCGCGGCCGCGAGCACGGCCTTGCTCTGGATCGAGGTGGCCTGGCCGAGGTAGGCCGAGGCACCGAGGTTCTCGACCGTGTAGGCGAGCTGGGCCACGGCACCCGCGTTCGTGACCGGGAAGTGCCCCGTCGGCGGCGTGACCGGCGTCCCGCCGAGCTGGCTGACGGCCGCCTTGATCGCCTCGACGTGGGTCTGCTCCTGCTCACCGAAGCTCTTCAGCAGCGCGCCGGCCTTCCCGCTGAACAGGTTCGCGGCGATCACCTTGTTGTAGAACTGCGTCTCGAGGTACTCGAGCGTGAGCGCGTAGTTGAGGATCGCGACGTCGCCGGTGGACGTGGCGGCGACGGGAGCGTGCGAGACCGCGGCGGCGGTCGTCGCCGAGCTCGTCGCGGTCGATGAGCTCGACGAGCTTCCGCACGCGGCCAGCACGAATGCGCCGAAGCTCGCGGCGCCGGCGCCGCCGACGGCCTTCAGGAAGCGCTTGCGGTCGCTGTCGTCGCGCACGAGGCGCTCGACGATGCCCGTCGGCTGGGCGGGCGCGTCCTGCGGGGGTGCGGGAACGGATTCCTCGGGGCCAGGATTGGGCATGTCGGTTACCTCCGGTCGATGGCTGCTTCGCATTTCCCCCTCCTGCGAAAGCGGACCGGTGGTTGGATCAACCCATTTGCGGCCCCCGCCGCTCAGCTGACTAGCCGCTGCACCACGGGTTCTTCGGGACGCCCCTGCACGGATTGGGCATCGTTGGCAGGTTCGGCAGCGGATGCATGACGACCTTCGTGACGCGCGGGTACTCCATCCCCGGCGCCGAGGCGCACGGTCCGAACAGCTGCGTGTCGCAGATCGCCTGCAGCGCGAGGGGGCTTGTCACGGCGGCGCCCGCACCGGGCTGCCCGCAGGTGGCGCTCGTCGTCTGCAGGTTCGCCGGATTGGTGGTCAGCGGCCCGAGCGTGTCGGTGTTGCCGTGGAAGCAGTTCGCCGGGGCGTTCTGGTTTGAGACCACGCCGATGTCGCCGTTGCTGACGTTGCCGAAGAAGCCGTTGTGGGTGAACGTGTTGCCGGTGATCTCGTTGCCGTAGTCGTCGTAGTAGCAGAGGATCGTCTGGCCGAAGATGACGGCGTTCGGGGTTCCGCCCCGACAGGGGATCGCCTCGGGGGGCGGTGTCTCGGTGTCGGGGTACGGCACGAGCAGGATTCCCCAGGCGCCGTTGTTGACGAAGCGGTTGCCCACGACGATGTTGTTGCGTGCGCCCGACATCGACATGCCCGTTCCGACCGGCCCGTACGAGGCCGCGCCGATCGAGGGGACGTTCGGGTTGTTGTTGTCGTGGACGTAGTTGTTGAAGAAGACCCAGCAGGAGTGCGTCTGCTGGATGCCCGCGGGGAGCATCTTCAAGTAGCTGGCCGGTGAGGCGGTCGGGCAGGCGCCGTCCTGTGGTGAGGGCGCGTCGTCGTTGTTCTGGCTGTTGGTGTCGAAGCCGTCCTGGTTGTTGTCGAACTGGGAGTTCTCGATCAGCAGGTGCCCGCCGGAGTTCGTGCCCGAGTAGCCGAGGATGTTGAACTCCGCCTGGTCGTCGTCGAGGGTCACGCCGCAGTCCGGGCAGGCGCCGACGTAGTAGCCGGAGTCGTTCTGGTTGGAGGCGTAGTCGTGAGCGAACAGCCCGGGGCCGCCCTTCGTGTTCGACGAGTAGATGCCGTAGCCGCCGGCGGGCGATTGCTCGTTGACGAAGTAGGTGGACGTCGCCGTCAGCCATGAGCCGGTGAAGGACATCGCCGTCTGCTTGCCGGTCGAGGCTCCGCCGGTGAACCAGATCGCGTTGCCACCTCCGAGGTCGCCGGTGAGGAAGTTACAGGCGGTGAGGTTTTCGACCGTCACGCCCGTCGCCTTGTAGATGAGGATCCCGTTCGCCCCGCCCGGCTTACCCGCCGCGTCCTTCGGCCCGAGCGTCTGCGCGCTCGTGGCCGAGCTGCAGCGCGGCGTCCCCTTCTTCGTGCCGTCCACGACGACCGAGCCGCGGTTCAGCCCGATGAGGTGCAGGTTCTTCTTCGTGATGAGGATCGCGGCGCCCGCCCGATCGCCGCCCTTCGCGCCGGACGGCTTCTCGATCTTGCTCGTCTTGTAGTCGCCGGGGGCAATGAGGATGTAATCGCCAGCGTGGGCCGCGCTGACGGCGGCGATGATCGTCGTGTAGCCGCCCTTCTTGCCGTGGTAGGTGCCCACGAGCAGCACGCGCGGCTTCGCACTCGCGACGGCCGGTGCCAGCAGGACGACCGCCAGTGACGTCGCAACGAGTGCCGCGCAGCGCAAGCCACGGCGCGCGGCGAACCCTTTCCTCATGATGCGCTCCTCTCCGACAGCGGGGCCCCAACATACCCCCGGCGTCCGACGGGGCGTATCCGTAGTGGCCCGCACGTCAGGGCGGCGACGCTTATGCTCGGCGTCAGTGTCCGAGCGCCGCCAGCTGCCGACCCGGGAGACTCCCGACACCTTTCTGCGCCAGACGCGCATCGGCGCCGCCGTCGCGTTGCTGCTCGTCGCCGCCGCGGTGACGTCGGACTTCCTCGACAGCGCGTTCTGGGCCGACCACGCGATGATCACCGGAATCGTGGCGAGCCTGCTCGTGATCGCGATCTCGGCCGCGATCCTCAACGAGGTGGTCGAGCGCCGTGATCGCCAACGGTGGGCGGTGCTCGCGCAGTACGTGCTCCTCGACCTCGTGCGCACGGCCCGCGCAAGCTGGACCGGGATCCTGGCGCTCGCCGGCCTGACCGAGCGCGAGCAGAACGCCTCGCTCTCGCTGCAGGCCGGCAGCAGCGTCGTGGCCGATCGGGCCGCGCTGCGCGACGGCATCGCAGGCGTGATCGACGACCCCGAGCAGCGCCTGGCGCTGCAGCGCGCCGTGGCCACGATGGCGCGTCACTGCAACGACGTCCTCGGCCGCTGGGCCAGCGTGATGCTCAACGCCACCGCCTACACCGAGGTGCTCGACCGCCACGTCGAGCTGTACTCGCGCATCGCCTGGGTCGACGGCCTGCTCGGCCATTACGAGCCGATCGACGACGACCGAGGCCGGCGCCGGCTCAGTCGCTCGAGCCCGGCGGTCGAGCTGCAGGCGGACTTCGATGACATCTCGCTGTGCGAGATGATCGTGTCCATCGTCGTGCTCGCCGAACAGCTCGACCACGCAACGCTCGCGCTCGCGATGCAGATCGTCCCGCTCGACTGGTGGGAGTCGCGCACGCAGGCCAGCGTGACCGCGCCGAGCCGCACCTGAAGCCCGGACTCGATGGCTCTGCTCGCCTGCTGGGTCGCGTTCCCGCTCATCGTGCTTGCGCTTGCGCACGGGGCGGGGACGCTCATCGCCCGTGCGGCGGGGCGCGACCTGCCGGCCGGCGTGCGCGTGCCCTGCGGGCTGGCGCTCATCATCGCCGTGATGGATCTGGCGACACGTTCGACGGCGACGGCCACCCTCGCCGTTCCGGCGGCGGTCGTCGTCGGCGGCGCGGGGCTGGTGATCGCCACGCTCGCCAGCGTGCGGGCCGCCGGCGGCTCCGCCCGTGGCGTCCTCGCCAGGGCCCGGCCGACGCCGGGGGCGATCGCGGCGGCCATCGTGTTCGCCGTCTACGCCGCGCCGGTCGTACTCTCGGGCGAGGCGACGTGGACCGGGTACATCAAGCTCGATGACACCGCGACGTGGCTGGCCCTCGTCGACCAGGCGCTCGCACACGGGCGCACGATCGCCGATCTGCCGGTGTCGACCTATCGCGACGTACTCGCCGACTACCTCGTCGTCGGCTACCCGCTCGGGGCCTTCCTGCCGCTCGGGATCGGGCATGCGCTGCTCGGCCAGGACGACGCCTGGCTGACGAATCCGTGGATGGCGACGATGGCGGCGACGCTGACGCTCGCGCTCGCGCACATCGCTCGCCGCGCCCTCCCGGAGGCGCCGCGCTGGCGAGCGGCCGCGATCGCCGCCCTCGCGGGCCAGGCCGCGCTCCTGTACGGCTACTACCTGTGGGGCGGGATGAAGGAGCTCGCCGGCGCGTTCCTCATCGCCGCGTTCGCCGTCACGGCGGCGCTGCCGTTCGAGGGCGAGCGGCGCCTGCGCGCGGCCGCTCCCGTGCTTGTCGTCCTGTGGGCGCTCGTCGCGGCGCTCAGCCCCGGCGGGCTCGTATGGGCGGGACCGGGGGCGCTGCTGGCGCTCGGCGCGACGCTCGCGGTGCGCCGGCGGCGCCTGCCGCACCCCTCGCCCGGGCTCGTCGTCGTTGCGCTGTGGGTGCTGGCCATCGCCGCGCTTGCGCTCCTGCGCCCGAACGGCTTCGTACGGCGCTTTCAGGCCGTGCTGCAAGGCGGCCACGAGCTCGGCAACCTCGTCGCCCCGCTCAACGTCCTCCAGCTCGCCGGGATCTGGCCGGCGAAGGACTTCCGCTTCGCGCCCTCGGCGCTCACCGTCACCCACGTGCTCATCGGCCTGGCCCTCGCCGGCGCGGTCGGGGCGTTCGCAGTCGCGGTGCGCCGCTCCCGCCTCGAGCTGGTGCTGTACGCCTGCTGCGCGATCGCCGGGGCGGCGCTCGTGTTCGCCGTCGCCTCGCCGTGGCTCGGGGGCAAGGCGCTCGCCTCGGCGTCACCGGCGATCCCGCTCCTGGCACTCGTCGCCGCGGCGCTGCTGCTCGACCGACCGTCCCGCCTCGACCGGGCCCTCGGCGTCGGGCTCGGAGCGGTGGTAGCGGCCGGCATCGTGTGGTCGAACCTGCTCGCGTACGACGGGGCGAGCATCGCACCGCGCGAGCAGTACGCCGAGCTCGCCGCGATCGGGCAGCGCATCGCCGGTCAGGGCCCGACGCTCATGACCGAGTACTCACCCTACGGCGCGCGGCACTTCCTGCGCGACGCCGCACCCGAGTCCGCGTCGGAGCTGCGGACCCGGCTCGATCTGCTCACGTCAGGGCAGGAGCTCGGCAAGGGCGGGACGGCCGACCTCGACCAGTTCCAGTTGAGCGGCATCCTGGCCTACCGCACGATCGTGCTACAGCGCTCGCCGACCGCCAGTCGCCCGCCCTCGCCCTACCGGCTCGTCTACGAGGACCGCTGGTGGCAGGTGTGGCAGCGCCCGCAGCTCATCAGTCAGTTGGTCGTAGTCGTGACCCACCTGCCGCTCGGCGACGAGATCGCGCCCGGCGCGGTGCCGAGCTGCGCGAGCGTCGTCGCGCTCGCGCGCGAGCCCGGTGTCGTCTCGCTCGTGGCTCCGCCGGTCAGCAATCCGGTCGTCGTCTCCGTGGCCGACAGCACGCATCCGGCCGGCTGGACGACAGGACTGTCCTACCTGTCGCTGTCGAGCTCGGGCACGGCGAGCATCCCCGTCACGGTGCCTGAGAGCGGACGCTATTCGGTATGGCTGGGGGGCTCGATCCAGACGCCGACGTCGATCGCCGTCGACGGACGCACCGTCGGAGCGGTCGAGCACGACGAGCAAGAGCTGGCCCAGTACGTCCCGTTCGGCGACATCACGCTGACGGCCGGCGACCACACCGTCGAGCTGCGCCACTCGCGTGGCCTGTTCGCGCCCGGGACGGGGGGCACGCCCGATCTCGTCGGACCACTCGTGCTGCGCCGCGACGTTCCGAGCGCGCCGCTCGTGCGGGTGCCAGCGGCGCAGGCGACGCGTCTATGCGGCCGCACCCTCGACTGGGTCGAGGGACTCGGGGATTAGCCGACCCGGCGTCGCGCCCCGTAACATCACCGCCTCCATGAGGGTGCACGACGCTCCCCGCCGCACGGCGCCTGGCGACTAGGCGAGCGGACGATGCTCGGCGCGTGGGTCGCTTACCCGATCGTGTTGCTCGTGCTCGCCTGCGGCGCAGGGGCGGTCGTCCAGCTGGCCGCCGGGCGGCCCCTACCGAGCGCCGTGCGCGTTCCCTGCGGTCTTGCGCTCGTCATCGCCGTGATGGATCTCATGACGCGCTCGACGGCCACGGCGACGCTGGCCGTTCCGGCGGTGGTCGTGCTCGCCGTGGCCGGGTGGGCCCTCTCGATCGGCCTGCGCTGGCGTGCGGTCGGGGGGGACCGGCGCGTACTCGCCGGCGCGCTGCGCCCCGGTCCCGGTGCGATCGCCGCCCTCGTCGTGTTCGCCGCCTACGCCGCCCCGGTGGTCCTCTCCGGCCAGGCGACCTGGCTCGGCTACAACGAGCTCAACGACACCTCGATCTGGCTCGCGCTCGTCGACCAGGCGCTCGCCCACGGGCGCACGATCTCCGACCTCAACCCGTCGACCTACTCGGTCGTCCTGTCGGGGTACCTGATCACCGGCTATCCGCTCGGCTCGTTCCTGCCGCTCGGGCTCGGCCCGGCGCTCGTCGGACAGGACACCGCGTGGCTGATCGACCCGTGGATGGCCTTCGCGGCGTCGATGCTCGCGCTCGCCCTGCACGGCCTCGCCCGGCGTGCGCTGCCGGCGATCGCGCCGGGGCTCGCGGCCGTGGTGGCCGCGCTGGCCGCCCTATCGAACCTGCTCTACGGCTACTACCTGTGGGGTGGCCTGAAGGAGGTCGTCGGCGCGATGCTCGTCGCCACGGCCGCGCTGGCGGCGACGCTGCCGCTCGAGGGTGAGCGGCGGGTGCGCGCCGCGGTCCCGCTGCTCGTCGTCGTGTGGGCGCTCGTCGCGGCTCTGAGCGCCGGCGGGCTCATCTGGATCGGACCGGGCGGCCTGGTCGCCGTCGGTCTGTACGCGCTCGGACGGCGCGGGCTGCTCGGAGCCGCCGCGCCGGTCGCAGCGATCGGCGGGGGAGGATCGGGGCCAGCCGGGCCGAGGGGACCATCGGCGCCGGTGGCCGCGACGCCGCCGGCCAAGGAGAAGGCCAAGGCGAAGGGCGGGCCCCCGCCCTCGGCCCGCAAGCGGCAAGCCACGCGACCAGCCCGCGGCCGGCCGCCGACACAACCCGACGCGGCCCAGGCCGAGCGCCGGCCAAGCTGGTCGGCCGGTGAGCGACTTGCCCATCTCGCTCGCGCCCTGTCGCCCGCGCAGCGAGCGGTCGCCGCCGGGGTTGTCGTCGTCCTCGCCGGCCTCTTCCTGCTGCTGCGCCACGGCGGCTTCGTCGAGACGTTCCATAGCGTCCTCACGAGCGGCTCGGCGCTCGGGGTGCTCGTCAAGCCACTCAACCCCCTGCAGGCCGCGGGCATCTGGCCGACCGGGGACTTCCGCCATCGACCATCCCAGCTCGCTGTCACCTACGTCCTCATCGCGGCGGTCATCGTCAGTGCCGCGGTCGCGTTCGTGCTCGAGCTGCGCGCGGCGCGATGGGGCGTCGTCCTGTACGTCCTGTTCGCGCTGCTCGGGGCGGCGCTCGCCGTCCTGTTCGCTTCGCCCTGGATCGCCGGCAAGGCGCTCGCCTCGGCGTCCCCGGCCCTGCCGTTCGCCGCGCTGCTCGCCGGAGCGATCCTCGCCCGCCGGCGCGCGGTCGCCGGCGCGACGCTGATCGCGCTCGTCGGTGCCGGCATCCTGTGGGGCGACCTGCTCGGCTATCACGACGCACGGCTTGCCCCGCGGGCGCTGTACTCCTCGCTCGCGTCGATCGCACCGTCGATCGCCGGCCAGGGCCCGACCCTCATGACCGAGTACTCGGTCTACGGGACGCGGCACTTCCTGCGCGCCGCCGATCCGGAGGACCCCGGAGATCAGCGGAGCCGCGCCGACCCGCTCGTCAACCAACGGCTGCCGCCGGCGACGGCCTCGGTCGACCTCGACGACGTCGCGCTCGGGTCATCGGTGCAGTACCCGACGATCGTGCTCCAGCGTTCGCCGGTGGGCACGAGGCCCGCCGAGCCCTATGCCCTCATCCGCAGCAACGGCTACTGGCAGGTGTGGCAGCGCCCGCTGCTGATCGCGCTGCAGCTGCGCGGCTACCTGCCAATCGGCGACACCACCTCGCCGACCACCCCCGCCGGCGTGCCGGTCTGCAGCCGCGTGCTTGCGCTCAGCAAGGTTCCGGGCGTGTCCGAGCTCGTCGCGGCGCCGGCGATCAATCCGCTCGTCGTGAACGCGTCGGCGGGCAGCCACCCTGCGCACTGGGCCGAGGGCTCGCTGCTGGCGATGCACGGCTCAGGGACGGCACGCATCCCGGTGAGCGTTCCGACGACCGGACGGTACGGCATCTGGCTTGGACGCACGATCCAGAATCCGACGTCGCTGTCGATCGACGGGCGCACCGTCGCGACCGTCAGCGACCAGGCCGAGGAGGCGAACCAGTACGTGTTCTTCGGGAACGCGACGCTCGCCGCCGGGGCCCACGTGGTGACCGTGCACCACAGCAGCGACCCCCTCGCGCCGGGGAGCGGACTGACCGACCTCGTCGGACCGCTCGTGCTCGCGCCGGCCGGCCCGGCGCCGGCGCTCATCACCGTCGCGGCCTCGGCGGCGAGCACGCTGTGCGGACGCTCGCTGTCCTGGGTCGACGCGCTCGGCCCCTAACGCCGGCGGCGCCCGTATCAGTGGACGCCGAGGATGAGCAGCAGTTGGTTGATCGGCGGGACGACCTGCGAGGACACGCTCTGCACGTAGGTGGCCGCTCGCTGGCCGGCCTGCGCGGCCTCGTGCGCATCGACGCCCGTCTCGTAGGTGGCCAGCACCCCGCTCGGGATCGCGCTTCCCTGCTGGCTGGCATCGGCGCTGACGTCGAAGTTGAAGGCCCGCGTCGAGCCGGGCACCGTGCGGTACCCGCTCGCGGCCCAGGCGCGCAGGTCGGCGCAGACGTTCGGGCTCGTCAGCCGCGCGTAGGCCTCCACGGCGCCGGCGAACTTGCCGACGGCGTGCGCGACCGACGGGTTGCTCCACAGCAGCCCACCGACCGTCCGCACGAACCCGAACATCGCCGAGCGGGCCGGGCCGAGGAGGGCAACGGCGACGGCGCCGCTCACCTCGCCGCCGAGCGCCGCCGCGCCGGCGCCGCTCATCGGCGCGTGATCGAGGATTCCCGGGCACTGACGTCCGACGGCGCCGGCGTAGCGCTCGGCGGCCGCGACGCCCGCCGCCAGCGCGGCCGAGCGGGCCTGGATCATCGTGTCGTACGCCGCGATCAGGCGGGCCGTCGAGCTGACGTCGACCGGCGCCGCGCGCGCCAGCGGCACGCCACACGGGAGCAGCACCGAGGCGCTCAGCAGCGCGACGGCGAGCGGCCGCCGGAAGCACACGAGGCGAGCGTTGAGGGCAACTGGCATGAGGGCGTCCGTCCCCTGCATCGGTCGCCCGCGCGCCAACTTGACCGGCGCCGCCACGGGTGCAGGACCGCCAGGCGGCGATCAGGCGACGTAGAAGATGACTCCGATGACCGCGTACAGGGCGATCAGCTGGACGCCCTCGAACCACGTCGTCTCGCCGTCGGAGACGAGCACCGTCGCCACGATGCCGGCCGTCAGCAGCGCGGCGATCTCGTACGGGTTGAAGATCATGGCCATCGGCGCCGGGCCGACGACGTAGGACACGAGCACGAGGATCGGCGCGACGAACAGCCCGATCTGCGCACTCGAGCCGACGGCGATCGAGACCGCCAGGCTCATCTTGTCGCGCACCGCGGCCACGACCGCGACGTAGTGCTCTGACGCGTTGGCCGCGATGGCCACGACGAACGCGCCGATGAAGAACGGCGAGAGTCCGAGCTGACGGGACGCCTGCTCGATCGAGGAGACGAGCACGTCGCTGACGACCGCGACCGCGGCGGCCGCGGCGAGGAGCGTGAGCAGCGAGCGGCGCAGGGACCACGGCTCCTCGGCCGCCTCCTCGCGGGCCGGGTTGAACACCTCGCGGTGCGTCAGCAGCGAGAAGACGAGGCCGGCCACGTACGTCGCGATGAGGATGCACGCGACGGCCACCGACGCGCCGTTGACGCCGCCGCCGAAGCGCACCCGCGTCGTCGATACGCCGGGCAGCCGGGCGTGGTGGGCCAGGACGATTACGGCCGGCAGGTTGAGCGCCACGACGGTGAGCAGCAGCATCCCCGACTGCGTCTGGGCGAGCGTGCGGTCGAAGCGCTGACGGGTGCGCCCCCAGCCACCGGCGAGCATCGCCGCTCCGAGGACGAGCAGGGCGTTGCCGACGACCGAGCCCACGATCGAGGCCTTCACCACCTCCTGGAGGCCGCGCCCGAGCGCGAACATCGCGATGATGAGCTCGGGCGCATTGCCGAAGGTGACGTTGACGAGGCCGCCGAGGCCCGGCCCCGAGCGCGCCGCGAGATGCTCGGTGGCCTCGCTCATGACCGCCGCGAGTGGGACGACGGCCACCGCCGAGACGACGAGCACGACCGAGGCGGATATCCCGGCGGCATCGAGCACCAGCGCGATCGGGATGAACACGCCGAGGCGATAGACAGGCTTCATCGGCCTGACAGGCTACGAGCTGGTCGCGCCGGCACAGGGGCGGGGCCTCGCGCCCAGCGGCGGCGTCAGCCCTCGCCGGCCGGCGAGGCGCGCGACCGCGCCGCGGCGAGGGCCTTGGTCGGGTCAAGTGACGGATCGGCCTGCGCGAGCTCGAGCGCTCGGTCGGCCAGCTCGACGGCTTCGGCACCGGAGGTGTCCTCGTCGCGCAGCGCGAGCGCGAGGATGACCTCGCGCAGCAGCTCAGGACGCTGCGGATCGGTTTCCGGGCCGGCCGCGGGCAGGGCCCTCAGCTCCGCGAGCAACCGCGGGGCCGTCGCCCCGCCCGACAGCGAGAGCCGCCCCGGATGGCGCGACGGGATGCGGGCGGCCACCGCTCCGGTTGCCGGATCCATCAGGTGCAGCGCGCTGCGCGTGCCCTCGCGTTCGAGGACGACGCGGTACCCGGAGAGCCGCAGGTATCCGAGCTGCGCGGCGAGCGCCGTCCACGTCGGGAGCTCGCTCTCGTCGCGCAACCGCGGATGGTGCAGCGCGATCTGGGTGCCCGGCTCGGGTACGTTCGGATCGGGATCGGCGGCGGCGAGCAGGAAGATCTGGGGCCCGAGCCGCCCCGCCCCGACGCCGCCGACCTCGGCGAGCAGCTGGTAGCCGGTGAGCCCGAGCGCTCCGGCGATCCCCGGGGGCAGCGGATGTCCGGCGAGATATCCCGGCGGCGGCGCCATCAGTTGTTGAGCAGGCCGCCCACGAGCCCGCCGAGCGAGTTGCTACCCGACTGTTGCTGGTTGGCTTCGGCCGGCGGATGGTAGTAGGCGCTCTGAAGACCAACGCGGCCAGGGCCGGTGAAGCGGTTGAAGATGAGCTGGCCGCTCCCGCCGAGCAGGCCCGTCTTCATGCCGACGATCTTCTGCTCCATCTGCACAGAGTGATCGCGGAAGAGCCATCCTCCGGGCTCGATGTCGATCGTCTCGCCCGCCTCGAGCTGCTTCTCGAACACGTTGCCGTAGCCATGGACCCAGAGCACGCCCTCGTGATCGGCCGACAGGAACTCGTCGACGAAGAATCCGCCGCCGTAGAGCTTGTTCGCGAAGCCCTTGATGCGGCTGTAGTCATACGCCACGTGGCCGGTGGCGGCGACGAACTGGTGCTCGCGCACGATCACGCCCTGCCCCGGCTGAAGGTGCAGGGCGGCGATGTGCCCGGGGGCATCGCGGCTGAACGCGATCTCCCCGGCCGACTGCGCCTCACACAGCAGCAGCGGCATACCCCCGAAGACGCGCCGCTTCAGTCCCTTCTTGAGCGGGTGCAGCCCGATCTGCATCGTCGGGTACTTCCACAGGAGCACGTGATGCTCGAAGTAGACCGGCACCTCGCCGCTGAGCGCCATGTGCACGACGGGCACGAGCTCGCCCTCGATGCGATAGCTGACCCCGGGTGCCTGACCCTCGGGGATCTGGGTGGGGAGGATCTGCGGGGGGCTCGGCATTGGCTCTCTCCTCTGCGCGGTGGGCAACGGCGCGGCCATGTTTGCGGCGCTCGCGCCTCTGGGGGGCAGACGCTAGCGCGACCGCGCGACGACGTCGTGGCCCGTTGGGAGCGTAGACCTCCGCGTCACCTGCCGGCGTGCAGCCGGTTAGGGTGCGATCTGAAACCGTCCAGCGAAGGGAGACGACCGATGCACCCAGGCGTCGTCGACGGCCGCGACGATCTCACCGCATTGGCCGCCGCGGCCTTCATCTACGGCTTCCCGCTCGTGTTCGACCTGCAGCAGGTCGACCGCTTCACGCGCGACGGTGTCGGCGGGGTGCCGGCGAGCGAGTTCAACCGGTTCGGCCACGCCAGGAGGCTTGCCGGCCCCGACACCACGTTCGTGTCGGTCAACAACGACACGGTGTACTCGATCGCCAACGTCGACGCAAGCGGCGGCCCGGTCCGCCTGGACGTTCCCGATACCGACGGCCGCTACTACGTGCTCCAGTTCGTCGACACCTGGACGAACAACTTCGCCTACGTCGGCCATCGAGCCACCGGGACCGCGGCGGCCTCGTATCGGCTCGTCGGGCCGACATGGGATGGCCAGACGAGCGGCGACGCCACGGTTATTCGCCTGCCGACCGACGTCGCCACGATCGTCGGCCGCTTCGCCGTCGACGGCGAGGACGACCTGCCGCGTGTCCGAGCCCTCCAGGACGAGCTGCGGCTCACGCCGAGCGCCGCCGGCCACGGCCTTCCGCAGCCCGATCCGGCCGTCGCTGACGACCTGCGGTTCTTCGAGCAGATGCGCGCCTGGATGCCGGCCTTCCCGCCGGCCAAACGCGACCTCGCCTACCAGCGCCGCCTCGAGCCGCTCGGCCTGTTCGCCGGCGACTCGCCCTACACCGAGGCGAGCCCTGAGCTCGCCGCCAAGCTGCGCGACGGGCTCGCGGCCGGGCGCGAGATGATGGAGGCGGCGCTCGCGCACGCCAAGAGGCCCCAGCAGAACGGCTGGAACCTCACGTTCGACGCCTTCGACTACAACCTCGACTTCTTCGAGGTGGGGGCACTCGACGACGAGCGCTTCAAGCTCCCCGACGGGCCTGCGCGCTACCTCCGGCGCGCGCTGGCGGCACGCGGCGGGCTATGGGGTAACCACGCGTACGAGGCGGCATATGCGATGACCTACATCGACGGCGGCGGCGCCCGGCTCGACGGTTCACAACGCTACGAGCTGCGCTTCGTCAGCCCGCCCCCCTCGCGCGCGTTCTGGTCGGTGACGATGTACGACACACCCGACTTCTTCCTCGTGGAGAACCCGATCGACCGGTACTCGATCGGCGATCGCACGCCCGGCCTGCACCGCGGCGACGACGGCTCGCTGACCGTCGTCATGCAGCGCGAGGAGCCGAGCGAGCCCGAGCGCCGGGCGAACTGGCTGCCGACGCCGGCCGGCGCGTTCCGGCCGCTCCTGCGCATGTACGAGCCGACGGACGAGCTGTTCGACGGGGCATACGAGCTGCCGCCGATCGTGCGGGTGGGCTGAGCGCTTGGCCAGCCTCGTGGGCCTGGCGGCCGGCGCGCACGAAGTCAGGCGCCGACGTAGGCCGCGAGGTGCTCGCCGGTGAGGGTGGAACGGGCGGCCACGAGGTCGGCCGGTGTGCCCTCGAAGACGATCCGGCCGCCGTCGTGGCCGGCGCCGGGGCCGAGGTCGATGATCCAGTCGGCGTGCGCCATGACCGCCTGGTGGTGCTCGATGACGATGACCGACTTGCCGGAGTCTACGAGCCGGTCGAGCAGGCCGAGCAGCTGCTCGACGTCAGCGAGGTGCAGACCGCTCGTCGGCTCGTCGAGGACGTACACGCCGGGTGGCCGGGACCGTTTCTCAGCCAGGTGGGTGGCCAGCTTGAGCCGCTGCCGCTCGCCGCCGGACAGCGTGGGGAGCGGCTGGCCGAGGCTGAGGTAGCCGAGCCCGACGTCGACGAGCCGGCCCAGGATGGCGTGTGCGGCCGGCGAGCGTGCCTCACCGGCCGCGAAGAACTGCTCGGCCTCGGTCACCGACATCGCGAGCACCTCGCTGATGTCGCGGCCGCCGAGGTGGTGGTCCAGCACCGCTGCCTGGTAGCGCTTCCCCTCGCATTCCTCGCACGTGGTGGCGACGCCGGCCATCATCGCCAGGTCGGTGTAGATGACGCCGATGCCGTTGCAGTTGGGGCAGGCGCCCTCGGAGTTGGCGCTGAACAGGGCCGGCTTCACGCCGTTGGCCTTCGCGAACGCCTTGCGGATCGGGTCGAGCAATCCGGTGTACGTCGCCGGGTTGCTCCTTCGTGAGCCCCTGATCGCGCCCTGGTCGATCGACACCACGCCGTCTCGCCCTGACACTGAGCCGTGGATCAGCGAGCTCTTGCCCGAGCCGGCCACCCCGGTGACGATGACCAGCACGCCGAGCGGGACGTCGACGTCGACGTCTCGCAGGTTGTGAATGCTGGCGCCGCGCACCTCGAGCACCCCCGAGGGCGTGCGCAGCGATGCCTTCAGAGACGCGCGGTCGTCCAGGTGCTGCCCGGTGACGGTGTCGCTGGCCCGCAGGCCCTCGACGGTGCCCTCGAAGCAGACGGTGCCGCCCGCCGCACCGGCGCCGGGGCCGAGATCGACCACGTGGTCGCCG
The DNA here is from genome assembly GCA_963819075.1 of uncultured Solirubrobacterales bacterium. Classification (GTDB taxonomy): domain Bacteria; phylum Actinomycetota; class Thermoleophilia; order Solirubrobacterales; family Solirubrobacteraceae; genus CAVQBJ01. The sequence continues at coordinate 792,380 of CAWFUP010000002.1, read as the reverse complement.
ATCGCGATCGTCTCCGGCTTGTGCTCCACGACGAGCACCGTGTTGCCCTTGTCCCGCAGCCGCAGCAGCAGGTCGTTCATCCGCTCGATGTCGTGAGGGTGCAAGCCCACGGTGGGCTCGTCGAAGACGTAGGTGACGTCGGTGAGCGAGGAGCCGAGCTGGCGGATCATCTTGACGCGCTGCGCCTCCCCGCCCGACAGGGTGCCCGACGTCCGGTCGAGCGATAGGTAGCCCAGGCCGATCTCGACGAACGAGTCAAGGGCCTGCTCGAGCGCGGCGAGCAGCGGCGCCACCGACGGCTCGTCGAGGTCGTCGACCCAGTCGGCCAGGTCGCTGATCTGCATCGCGCAGGCGTCGGCGATGTTGATGCCGCCGATCCGCGAGGAGCGGGCGGCCTCGCTCAACCGGGTGCCGCCGCACTCTGGGCACGCGGTGAAGGTGACCGCGCGGTCCACGAACGCACGGACGTGGGGCTGCATTGCTTCCTTGTCCTTGGCGAGCATCGACTTCTGGACCCGCGGGATCAGCCCCTCGTAGGTCATGTTGATGCCCGCGATCTTCATCCTCACCGGCTCGTGGTGGAGGTAGTCGTGCAGCTCAGTCTTGGTGTAGTCGCGGATCGGCTTGTTCGGGTCGACGAAGCCCGACGCGCTGTACAGCCGATAGTTCCAGCCGCCGGCCTTGTAGCCGGGGATGGTCATCGCGCCCTCGGCGAGCGACTTGGAGTCGTCGTAGAGCTCGCTGAGGTCGATATCGGAGACCGTGCCCAGGCCTTCGCAACGCGGGCACATGCCGCCGGCGCGGGTGAAGGTCCTCGTCACGGTCTTGCCGGCACCGCGTTCGACGGTCATCGCACCGCTCGCTCGGACCGAAGGGACGTTGAACGAGAAGGCGTTGGGCGAGCCGATGTGCGGCTGGCCGAGTCGGCTGAAGAGGATCCGCAGCATCGCGTTGGCGTCGGTGGCAGTGCCAACCGTGGAGCGGGAGTCGGCCCCCATCCGCTGCTGGTCCACGATGATCGCGGTCGTCAGCCCTTCGAGCACGTCGACCTCGGGCCGCGCCAGCGTCGGCATGAAGCCCTGCACGAAGGCGCTGTACGTCTCGTTGATCAGCCGCTGCGACTCGGCGGCGATGGTGCCGAAGACCAGCGAGCTCTTGCCGGAGCCCGAGACGCCGGTGAACACCGTCAGCCGGCGCTTCGGGATCTCGACGGTGACGTCCTTGAGGTTGTTGACACGCGCGCCGTGCACCCGGATCAAGTCCTGGGTGTCGGCGACGTGCTGCACCGGCGACTGGGTTTCCGTGCTCGTGGCCATGATCATCGTCTCTTTATCGGTTGGCCGAGGCCGCCATCGATCTCGTGGGCGAGCCGATGCTCGGTGTCGCGACGACGTGAGGGCGGGAGCGAGCGGTCGGCACTCATTGCTCCTGAAGCAGCCCGAGGACGTTGCCATCGGGGTCGTTGACGGTGGCCACCAGGCGGCCGCCGCCGACGTCGTGCACGGGCTCGTTCACGGTGGCACCGGCAGCGGTCACCTCGGCCAGCTTCGCCTCGATGTCCGGTACGTGCCAGTAGGCCACCGGCGAAGTCATCTGCTGCGGTCCACCGCCCGGCACCAGCCCGATCTGCTGGCCCTCGGCCTCGAAGCCGACGTAGTAGGACGCGTCGCTCTGCGGCGGGACCCCGAGCAGGGCGGCGTACACCGCCTTGGCCGCGGCCAGGTCGGACACGGGATGCAGCACGGTCTTGATTCCGTGGGTGGAAGATGCGGTCATGGTCACTCCTGAAGTCGTGGTCAAACGAACCGTGTGTCGTGTCGAGCCCGGAGACAAACCGGGAGCCCGGAAATCGACGTGCCAGCCTGGTCGATGTTCATCGCGATCAATCTAGCTGCGGCTCGGTGACCGCGCTTCTCGATTCCTGATCGGTTCGGTCGCCTGTTCCCCCGCACGAGGGCAATCCGGACGTGCCGGGTGCGGCGATTCCGTCGGCCCAGCGGATCTCAAAAAGGCATGCTCTTGACCAGAACTGGGCCGGTCGGCCACACGGCCTGCTCTCGGAGCGACTGCCACATGGTCATTTGAGGCATCGGCGCTTGCCGGTCGGGCTGCTCGACGAGAACCGCGTCATCTACCTGCTGGAATCCGAGCTTGCGATACAGACCGCTGCGGTTCTCATGACAGAAGAGCAACGCGAACGCGGGGCCCAGCGTTTGTGACCTTGCCAGCGCCGCCTGGATCACCACCCGTGCCAAACCTCGGCCACGGTAAGCCTGGTTGACGATCACACCGCCGATCCCGACGACGGGGAAGCTGGCGGTGCCGACCCTCCACGTCGACGACCAGCAGCCCCGTCGAGGCTACGAGTCGGCGGCCATCGGCGATCAGCCCTACGTGCAGTTGTTTGGCGCGGTACTGCAGTGTCGAGCCGGCGGCATCGAACGGGTCGTCCTCGTCGCCTTCGAGCTCAGCTCGCTGCTCGGGACGAAGTGGTCCGAACTGGACGATCTTCACGCTCCTATGTCAACAGCTTTCCAGCGCCACGGTCGCCCTAGCCGTTCCGCTCGCCGCCTCGCGAAGCTCCGGCGCCCTATCCAGCGCGACCCAGCACTTGGCCGCGACGCAGACGCCGCGCAGCCGCCGTAGCGTGGCAAGCAACTCGCGATCGGCGTCCGCGAAGAAGCCCACGACGTCATCGCCAAGGGCGGAGAGATCCCACCCCACCGGGCCGAGGCACGCCGTTTCGAAGTCGAGCAGCAGCGGCCCACCGGCACTCAGCAGCCAGTTTGCGTGGTGCGGGCTTCCGTCGCAGGAGCCGCGCAGCGTCGTCCAACCCGACTGTGATTCGCCGGGGGTGCACGTCCTTTCCGTGAAATATTCATAGGAACGACGTGCACCCCCGAATGCAGCAGCGCTCCCGGAGCTAACCGGATACGCACGGCTTCGATGTACTGCCACAGCGTGACGGTCAAGCCGCGCCAGCGGTGCGGTCCCGCCGGGACCTCGCTTGTCGGCCGAAGCACGGGCGCTCCGCATGCAGCGAGATAGGCGCCGACCGCCAGCTCTCGCTCCAACGATTCCAGCCTCGCATCGCGAAAATGACTCGTTCCCACCTTCGCGACCATCGCCGTAGCACCGAGCCGGACGATCGTGTTGTTCCAGTCTTCCAAGATCACGGCCCGTCCCCCCGCACCTCCAAGCCCCGCCGCCACCGCAAGCGCCGCCTCGCATGCGAGCTGTCTGCGTTGCGCCGCGCTCCGCGACGCCCGCCGAGCCGCAGGACACACCCGAAACGATCGCACGGCCGGCCGCGAGACGGCCACCCGTGCACCACGCGACCGTCGGTCAGCCCCGCTGGACTCCGCCCGCGAGCATCACCAGCGCCGCGGAGCGTTCCCGCGTCGCGAGCCGGCCGCCGTTTCCAGTGAGGTCAGCTCCGGACGAGGTAGCATCCCAGCCGTGAGGCGGCTGGCGATTCGTCTGCTATCGATGTATCTCCTATTCGCCGTGATCGGTCGCTTTGTTGAGGGGATGGGTGCGGTCAGATGTCCCTGCCGTCCGGACTGCTGGTGCCACAGGCCGGTGTTGAGCACCTTTCGGTGAGTGTTCCCGCTGGACCACCGTGTGAAGCGCGAGTGCAGCGCTCAAGATTGATGCGATCGGACAAGACCGCCGGCTCGGAACGCAAACCCCACCGCTGATCTCCGCGAGCGCACTGAGTCAGAGCGCGGTGCGCAGTCAGTCAGACGGGTCTGTTCGCCAGCGTTCGAGACGCTCGCCGACGTCAGCACGGATCAGCGCTCGGGCGTCCGCGCGGTCGACGCGGTCGGCGCGGTCGGGTCGACGATGAAGCGCGTGCTCGCCGTGCCGGGGTTGCCGCCGCCGTCCAGCCCGCCAGCGAAGTGGGATCGTATCGGCTATTCGCGTCCTCAGCGCCTGCAGAGGAGTCCTGAGCATGACCGCCAGCACCAGGTTCCGCAGCTCAACTGCGGAACCCGGACGGCAGCGAAGACATCGAAGTGATCGCCACGAGAAGATGACGAGCGTTCAGACCCGTCCCGCGGGGACGCGCGGTCTCTAAAGCAAAAATCTGGAGGCGTGCTACCCCTGGGCTGTCCGGGACCGAGCGGCGCACGCCGCAACCTGCCGCCCCCCGCGTGCAAGGTGAGCCGGCGTCGGGCCGGGGCGCTACGTGGCCGTCATACGGCCGCCGGAACGGGGACGACCTCAGCGAACTTCACCGTGTCGATGAACTGCCGGAAGCGCGCAAGCTTGCCGTCACGGATATCCCAAATGTGCACGACGGGCAGGTCCAGGGCCTTCCCAGTCGCCTTGCCGGTTCCCGTATAGCGGACGACCGCGGCGACGGTTTCACCGGATCCCATGAACTCCTCGGGTACGATCGCGAAGCCTTCGATGTCCTCAGCGATCGGGCCAAAGACCTTCTGCGCGACGGCCTCGCCGCCGTGGTGCAGACCCCCGTATGGCAAGCCCTCAGCCTCGTACCATTCGATGTCGTCAGCAAATGCGCCGAGCACGGCGGGCACATCGCCTCGCGCGAACGCCCCGTAGACACCCTTGACGAACTCGATGCTCTGCTCACTCATAGCTCCCCTTCGTTCGGCTGCTTGTGTTCTGAAGCTATCAGGCGGCGAGAGACCGAGTTCAGGCACGATGCCAACCCACGGGGGACCCGCAGCTCCGCCTCGCCGCCGCATTCGTCACGTTCGCTGGTGTCGCGCCGGGTCGACGCGTCGAGGTCAACCAGGACCCCGACTTCGAGCGTGCGGCGATCGCCGGTCGGCGATTCGCTGCCGAAGGTGTCAGGCACACGATCCACGTCGTGGAGTTGCACACTTCCCGGGACGGGCCTCCAGGCGCGATCGCCCGCGAGACGAAACTCCTGTCTGATGACACGAATGCGACGGACGGTCCCGTGGGTCGGCGGCAGGCCCTCGGGCACGCCGCCGTGATGCTCCTCAACCAGCGTGCCGTGAACGCGCTCATGGCTAACGAGAGGCGCTGCGGCGATCGCTGCCTCCACACCGTCGGCGAGGGTTACGCAGCCGATGGTTTCACGATCGTCAGGAACGCCACGGCAGTCCGCCGGGTCGATCTCGATCACCATCGCATCCGGCCACAGCGACTCCCCCTCGTCCGGCCTGAACGAAAGCGTCCATGAGACCTCGTCGCCCACAGCGAAGGGCTCTCCACAACAATCGAGCTGCCAGCGCTCGACACGCACCGGCCATGTCGTCAGGTCGTGCACTCTCGGAACGACTAGCGACGAGAATCCGCTGTTCTTCGCGCTCGCCTGATTCGCCAGGCTCGCCACACGAGCCCGCAGCAGCGCTACAGGACCAAACCGGATAGGCACGACTCATCACCACATGTCCGACAGGTCTTGCGTTCTACGCGCACGCGGCCGCGCTCGACGATTGGAAGCCGGGCACTTTCCGCACCTCGGGTCTTGTTTCGAACTGGACGAAGACGTACTGATCTGGCTACGTCGCCGGCATGGATCTATTCGGATCTGGCAACACGGGAGCTCTCGCGGGCCGCCGCCGGGTGCGCGTCACCGACTGTCGTTAGCGGCCTCATGATCGCCACCACCAGAAAGCGCGGCGCCGCCGGATGCCTGCGCCAAAGAAGTTGGAGTGCTCGGCGCACCGCCGTCCGCATTCGACTCAACATCGGGCATCCGGCCACGAATCACGTCGAGGATGCTCAGGCCCTGCCCGGCGAGACCCGCCACGATGTCGCTGAGGCCGTCGGTCCCGTTGAGGACGCTGACGTTGGCGCCAGCGAGGCCCTGCGCGGCGGCCGCCACGATGTCGGGGAGCTGCTCGATGAGCATGCGCTCCAGCGCGACTCGATTATTCGACGCGGCGGCCTCCGCTTCGAGCTTCGTCGCGTCGGAGTTGGCCGCGGCGAGCGTCTTGACCTTCTCGGCCTCGGCCTCGGCGGGTCGGACGATCTCGGCTACGAGCTGCTGCCTACGCAACTCGGCCTGGCGAGTGGCGAGCTCGGCCTGCTTGTCGGTCACCGCTTGCTCGGCCTCGGCCTGAGCGAGCGGGCCAGCCTGATTCGCCTCGGCCTCGGCCTTGTCGGTTTCAGCCTTGTACTTGGCACGCACGAGCACCGTGTCACGCTCATATTCGGCCTGCTTGCGCGCTGACTCCTGCTCGGCCTCCGCGGCCGCCCGGTTCGCCTCGGCTTGGGCTATCTTGGCCGCCTGCTGGATCGTCGCCGTGTGTGGCGCTGCCATAGACGAGATGTAGCCGCTGTCCCCGTCGTCAATCGACTGGATCTGAAGAGAGTCGACGACGAGGCCCATCTTGGCCATCTCCTCCTTGGACCCTTCCAGGACCTGTTCGGCGAGCTTCTGGCGCTCGGTGACGATTTCCTCGACGGTCATCGAACCAACAATCGAGCGTAAGTGCCCGGCGAAGATGCGGCCGGTCAGAACGGTCATCTGGTTCTGGTCTGAGAGGAAACGCTGACCGGCGTTGATGATGCTGTCCACATCGTTGCCAACCTTGAAGGCGATGACCGCCTTCACCTGCAGAGAGATGCCCTGCTTAGTGACACACTGCTCGGCGACCTCCGCCTCGCACATCGCCAACGTGAGGAAGCTGACGTGGTTGATGAAGGGCAGCACGAACGCCCGGTGACCGACGACGACCCTAAACGGCGCGCCGTCGTTGCCGCTCTTACCGCCGGCGATGAGCATCGCCTCATCGGGTTCGGGCACTCTGATTCCAAGCATGTTTCTGAGTCCTTTCGGGGCTGGCTCAGCCGCGCGGCGCGTCAGCCGGCTGGTTCCTGCCAGGGCATGACGTTGACCGTCCTGGCGCCCTGGAAGTTCAGAACGAGCACGGCGGCCCCGCGGGGAATAGGATCGTCGGAGTAGGCGATGTAGGACTCGGTACCAGCCGCCGTCCGGAGGCTCACCTCACCGGGCCCGGCAGCGCCGCGCGTTGCGATTGTTAGCCTGCCCGAGAGTCCGGATATCTGCTCGTCAGAGGCCACGGCGAAGTTGTAGCAGTCGAAGCGCGCAGCGTGCAGGGGAGCCTGATCGAACGGGGTGCTCCCGAGCCGACTGACGGTGATCACGAAGCATCAAGCCAAGCGCCGATCACGGAGTGTCCGGCGATCAAAGTCAGTCGCATGCGTCCGTCGCCACTGGTCCGCGGTCAGGCCTGCGACTGGGCGCATGGCGCGGTCCACGCCGTCGGGCGGATCAACTCCTCTTCGGCCGCTCCCAGCATCCTCACCTCGCCCCGACGGAGGCAAATACAAACCGTTGCCTCACAACGCAGGAAGCCGCTGATTACCAGCGGCTCTCTGAACGGGAGCGACGGGACTCGAACCCGCGACCTCCGGCGTGACAGGCCGTGAACTTTGTGCTGATTCCCGTAGTTACGGGGCCGTAGCACCGGCCGAATGCCAGTATTTGAGCCTAGATTTGGCTAGTGCGGTACTCAAAGCGGTACTCACAAAGTCGTGGTACTCGCGTGGTACTCTCTCGATTTGTGACTGTCCTGGGCCCTGTCGATCCTGCCGGTGCCCTCGTCGTCGTGGAACGCGGCGACGGTCCGGTGTTCGAGGCGAAGTGGCGCCGCGGCGGGCGGCAGGTCAAGCGGAGGCTCGGCCCGGCGTGGTTGGAGCGCGACGGCAAGGGCGGCTGGCGATCGAGGCGCGGGCGGATGCCGGAGGGCTTCCTCGACGAGAAGCGCGCGACGGTGCGGATGGCGCACCTGGTCGCCGAGCACGCCGCGCTCGAGAGCGAGATCGAGCGCGGCGAACGCCGGCGTCGTGAGGACGGCGTGACGTTTCGCGAGCTTGCCGCGCGCTGGCTCGAGCACCTGGAGCGCGAGCGGGGGGCCAAGCCGTCCACGCTTCAGGACTACCGCTACATGCTCGGTGAGCCCGGCACGGCGCATCGGCGCGGTGGCGGGCGCAGTCGCGGCCTGGTGATGGCAACGCTCGGCGATCTGCCGGCGGCGCAGATCACCACGCGCGACGTGTCGGCGCTGCTGCTGGCGGTGCAGGACGCGGGCGCTTCGCCGCGCACGGTCAACAAGCACCGCCAGGTGCTCTCGGCCGATGTTCAACTACGGCCGGCGCGAGGACACCTTCGCGCTCGCGAACAATCCGGTCACGGCGACGACCAAGCGCCGTGAGCCGCCGCCCGCGGTGCTCGACTTCTACGAGCCCGAGGAGGTCGAGCAGCTCGCGACCGCCGCCGCGACCGGTTCGCACCGCGGCGCGCAGCCCGAGGATCTCGAGCCGGGGGAGATCGAGTGGCGGGCGCGCGAGGACGCGCAGGACGCCGAGCTGTTTCGCATCGCCGCCTACACCGGGTTGCGACTGGGCGAGCTGCTGGCGTTGCGCTGGGAGGACGTCGACGTCGCCGGGCGGCGACTGGTCGTCCATCGGGCCGTGTCGGCAGGCATCGAGGGTCCGACGAAGAGCTGGCAGGCGCGCTTCATCCCGCTCGCCGACCCCGCGGCCGACGCGCTGCAGCGCCTGGTCGCCCGCGGCCACTACACCCAGCGCAACGACTACGTGTTCTGCTCGCGGCTGGGGCGGCGGCTGGATGCGTCGGCGGTGCGGAGGCGCTTCAAGCGCGCACGCGACGCGGCCGGCCTGCGGCCGCTACGCTTTCACGCGCTCCGCCACGCTGCGGGGAGCCTCGTCGCGCGCCACGCGGACGCGCGCTTCGTCCAGGGCTTCCTCGGGCACTCGCGGATCACGACGACCGAGCGCTACATGCATGCGAAGGCGCGTCCGGAGGACGTGGAGCGCGTGAATCGGGCGTTTGCTGTGCCGAGGCCGGTGACGCCGAGCGCACGGTGACCGCCTCGCCACGGTCTCGGATCCGACCTCGACGTTTCCGGCCTGCGCGATTGCGTTCGGACGAAGAGCCATAGCCCCGCGGAAGCTACGGGCGGCACTGCATCTGTGCCGGGCGCGCGCGACGCGGGTTTGGTCGGCACGGTCGCGATCCGGCTGGACAGCGATACTCCCGCTGATGTCGGAGATCCTCGACGATGAGCTGTACTGGCAGTCCCTCCGGTTCGAGAACGAATGCCTCAAGCGACGGGGATCTTCATTTCAGGCGTTCTTCGAGGCGATCATGGCGAAGGCCGATCCGTCGTTCGAGACCGTAAAGCCGTGGGGACGTGAGGGCGATCGGAAGTGCGACGGATTGTCCCCTGCGACCGGGACTCTATTTCAGGTCTATGCGCCCGAGGAGGTCACGGCCGCGGCCACCGTGCAGAAGATCGAGGAGGATTTCGCTGGGGCGAAGGAGCACTGGGGCGAGTTCAAGCGCTGGGTGTTCGTCTGGAGCGCTGTGGGCGTGGGCCTGCCACCGGCCGTCGTTGCCAAGCTCAAGGAACTCCGTGAGGCCGAGGACAGCGCGGGGATCGAGATCGACGACTGGAGCCGCGAAGGCCTTTGGCAGATCGTGAAGGGCTTGACACCGCAGCAGCGCGCCGAGCTGCTCGGTCCCGTGCCGCGCCCTGTCCAGACGACAGCGGTCGAGATCCAGACGGTCCTCAACTGGCTGGTCGACTCTGGCCCCGAGCCGGTAGATCCCGACGAAGGCTTCGAGCTCACGGCACTCGCCGAGAAGATCGACCTCAATAAGCTTTCCGATCGCGTGGCCGCGCTCATCGCGCGCTCGCTACCAGTCGCGCAGGACGTCGAGCGCTATGTCGCGGGGAGCTACGACGGCGACTTCAGCGCAAAGGTGGCCTCTCGCCTGGTCGCCGAGTACCAGCGGCTCGAGGTGCTCGAAGAGGAGCCAGACAAGATCTTCGTCGCGCTCGTTGACGCCGTTGCTGGCGCGCCGAATCGCACAACCGAAGAGTGGTGGGGCGCGGTGGGCATAGTGTCGTACTACTTCGAGCTCTGTGACATTTTCAAGCGGTGATCCTTCCGACGCGCCATATGGCCACGAGTTCGTCGCTCATTGCGATCGGGGCGCGTGTCCTCGAGCGGCTCGGCGACGAGCCGCGAAGCATCAACGATCTCTGGGCCGACCTTCGAGACGAGCGTGGTGTAGTCACGTTTGACCGCTTCTGCCTCGCCCTGACATTCCTGTACGCGCTGGGAGCAGTCGAAGGCTACGGCAGCGACCACGTTGGCCGGTCGCGTACATGATCACTCGCGTCACAGCAAACCACGGTACGTTCAAGCCCCTTTCGCTCGAGGCGGCGTTCAACGTTGTGCTCGCCGAGCGCACCGCCCAAGGCTCCGAGCGCGACTCGACCAACGGCTCAGGGAAGACGCTTCTGTTGGAGATTGTCCATTTCGTCTTTGGCGCAGATGCCTCGCGGACGCCCCTGAACGAACCACACCTCGCAGGGTGGGAATTCGCCGTCGAGGGTTTACTCAAGGGCGATGCGTTCCGGGCGGCGCGAGCCGTCGATGCTCCTGCGCGCGTACGGGTCGAGGGCGACTTCCACGACTGGCCGATCGTGCCCCGCCGAGACGAGGACTCCGGTGTGCTCTCGTACGCGGTCGAAGACTGGACGGAGGCGCTCGGGACTCAGGTGTACGGGCTCCCCCTGGCTGCTGACACGACGAAGTACCGACCGACGTTCCGCACTCTCTTCTCGTACGCCGCGCGGCGCGGGCTCCGCGCATACGGGGACCCGTTCAACTTCTTCCCGATGCAGCCGGCGTGGCAACGCCATGTTGCTAACGCCTATCTCTTGGGGTTGGACTGGACCATCTACCAGCGGGCGCAGCAGCTTGACGAGCGAGAGCAGTCACTCGACAAGGCGAGTAAGGCGGTGAAGTCCGCTCTCCGGAGTGGCGCGCTCGGCGACTTCGAAGGCATCGGAGACTTGGAGGCACGCCGCATCAACCTCGACCGCGAGGTGCGCGAGGTCGAAGAGCAGTTGCGCACGTTCAAGGTGGACCCGCAATACCACGACCACGAACGCCGGGCAACTGCGCTCACGACGACCATCCATGATCTCGTGGCAGAAACCGTGGCAGACAGGGAGACATTGGCGTTCTACGCCCGTACGGTCGAACAGGAGGAATCGGCTCAGCCACAGGACGTGAGGCAGATGTACGCCGAAGCCGGTGTCCACTTCCCCACACAGGTCGCCAAGCAACTCTCTGACGCGTTGGCGTTTCACGACCGCCTCGTGGAGAACCGCCGCGCATTTCTTGCCACCGAGATGACGCGGCTCGAAGAGCGAATAGCTGCGCTCGAAAGAGAGGTTGAACGGCAGACCGGGGCACGCGCTCACGAGCTGTCGTTTCTCCGCGAGCATGGGGCTCTCGAGGACCTGACGCAGCTCCAGATCCTCCACAAAGAGAGCGTGGAAGAGCTAGGGCGGATCGGCGGTCAGATCGAACAGCTACGAAGCTACGAAGAGTCGCTTGCGGGGATCAGAATCCAGCGCGAAGAACTCAAGCTCACGGCGCGGCGCGACCTCGACGCCAAGCGTGACGCGTGGGGGCGAGTGGTCGAACTCTTCGGGACCTTCACCGCTGAGCTGTACGACAAGCCAGGGCAGCTCGTCGTCGACATCAATCGCGACGGCGGTCTCAAACTCGACGTCGAGATCGAGCGTGGCGGGAGCCAAGGTGTTCAGGAGATGGTTGTCCTGTGTTATGACCTCGCGGTGGCAACGGCGTTGGGCGAGCGCAACGTCGGGCCCGGGATGCTGATGCACGATAGTTCGGTCTTCGACGGCGTCGACCCGAGACAGAAAGCGACCGCCCTGCGTCTCGCGGCTCGCCAATCGACAAACGCGGCGTTCCAATATCTGATCTGCCTCAACACGGGCGACGTACCGTGGGACGACCTCGGTGACTTCGATCTTCGAGCGTTTGAGCGTCTCGCTCTGACCGATGTGGGCGAGGGTGGCCTTCTCGGGATTCGCTACTGAGCGCCGTCACCACGCTGATACTCGGATACGACCGCGGACTGGCGCGCCGATCAGCGCTCGCGCTAGCGGCGCATGAGTTGCCCGGCTCGCGAAAGCGCACGCTCTAGCCGCAGCCTGTCGCGCGTCTCGTCGGATTCGGGCATGTGTGCCCCGAGTGCACTGTCCGGATCGGTGATGTGCCAGCGCGCGCGGTAATCAAGCACTAATTGGGCAGCGGCATCCCACAACCGCGCCGCCCTAGGCTCGCTCGGCCGCTCACCCAGAACATCGGCCAGGAGCCGCGGGGGATTCGCGGCAGCGCTCGGTGCGGGCGCGACAGGCCCGCGTGCGGAGCTGGGTGATATGGCTCCCGAATCGATGAAGTCGCGGCGCATCTGCGGCAGCGCCGCCAGGTCTTTCTCGCGCCCGGCGGCCCCTTTGGACCGAAGGATGTCGTCGGCGTCGGCGACGACGACGGTGAGTCCGTCGCCGACGTCGTGCTGGCGAGCGCCACGCAGCCAGGCGGCGTAATCCCCGATGCCGTCGGCGCGGCGAACGATCTCAAGCCTTCCGTGTCGCGTGCTGAACGCGGTCCCAGGCCGCCGGGCACACCGGCGGCGGCGCCTACGCTCGCCAGTACCCGGTTGAGACGCTCGACGTTTGTGCCCTCGACGGAGACCGCGATGTCAAGGTCGGCCGTGGCGCCCCGCCACCCGTGCACCTGGGCGGCGACTCCGCCGACGACGACCAACTCGACGCCGTGGCGCGCCAGCGCACGTAGCAGCAGCTCCTGCTCGGACGACAGCGGGCTCACACGCTGCCGGCCAGTCCCGAAAGGAGCGCGCGGAGTCCCGGTACGCGGGCGCGCTCGTCGGCCCTCGCGGAGGCCTCGGCCAGGCGCAGCAGATCACGCGGGTGAGCGACCGAGATCGTTACGCCGTCGACCTGAACCGGTTGGGCAGCGCGGCGCAAGTCCGGATAGTCGCCCGACCCGGGCAGCGCGCCGGCGAGCACGACCGAGCCGCCCCCGGGTAGCGTCCATGGCCAGCGGCGGTCAGAGGCGGCGAAGCGCTCGACGCTATCGGTCGGCTCGAGTCCGCTCGCGTCCATCTCGGCGGCAAAAGCGAGCGGGTCGCCAGCGACAACCTCCACGCGACCGTCCTGCGGACGCTGCGGGCCGCCCTGCAATGCCGCAGCAACGCCACCGGTCACCACCGTAGGGGTCCGCGCGGAAGCCAGCCAGTTCAGGGCCTGGACCGTGTGCGCGCTCTCCTCGGGGGGGAGCAGCCTGGTCAGGCGCTCGGCCGGTGAGAGGGCGAGCTGATCGGTGACGAGCTCGCCGAGGCTGTCGTCGCCCGCGACCACGCCGACGACCAGCTCCAACCCGCACGCCGCGACCAGCGCCTGCACGCTGGCCAGCGACGGTTCGCGAGCGCCCGTCTCCCAGCGGGCGATCGTCTCCCGCGGGTGACCGCTGCGAGCGGCGAGCTGCTGCTGGGTCAGGCCCGCCCGCTGGCGCGCGATCCTCACGATGTCCTGGCTCGTCATTGATACGAGTGTAGCCGATAAGTCACTATATATGTGCCGGTCTGGCTACGCTACGGCGCCAGCTGCGACACGGCCGCACGGTCAGCGCCTGAGCCCAACGGGGGCGTTCGTTGCGCCCACACACCGGCCGTCGGCGACAGAGCGGCGCGCCGGTGGTCAGGCCGCGCCGTCGAACGGCAGCGGCGGCTGCGCGGCGAAGCCAGCCGTGCCGCGCTCCCGCGCTGGCCGGCGTCGAGCAGTCTCGGGCGACGCTGGACGTGGAGCGGCGCGCACTGCGGCGGCGACCTCGTCACGGATGAACAGCCAGCGGCGGCCGAGCTTGTGCGCAGGTATGACGCCGCGCCGGGCGTACTCGAGCACAGTCGACGGCGGGAGGTGAAGGAGCTCGGCGACATCGCGACCGTCGAGCACATCATCGCGGGTGAGCTGCGGAAGGGTGGGCTCCATGACCTTCGGCGCAATACTAGACCAAACAAACCAAACGAGCCAGTTTTGCCGCCGTTGATGACCGGGTGAGCTGGCAAGATGCGGCCATGGCGGATGACGACGTCGACGCGGAGGCAGCGTTTAGCGACGCGCAGGAGCGCTGGCGCCGGGCGCTTGAAGCGCATCGCCTGGCCCCGCCGGACGCCGGATTCAGCGCGCGCTTGACCGTGCTCGCCGATGCAGCCAAGGCGGAGGCCTCGGCGTGTCGCTCGGCGGACGAAGCGGGGTTCGAGTGGCCGCCGCATCGTGCGTCGTCGAGCAAGCCGCCCTATGAGCTGCAGCCGGGCTCGGGACGTCGTGGCCCAGAGGAGTTGTGGCGGCGTTTCGACGCGGCGGTGGCTGAGCTCAACCGCGCGGCGACCGGTACCAGCCTGCGCGAGGTCGCGCGTGCCTATGCCGAGTTGGCCGAGGCGGCGGAGATGCTGGCGGCGGTCGTTGAGCGTGAAGATCGCGTGAGCGGGCTGCTACCGCGAGCGCGGGCGCGCCGCTCGGCATAGCGGCGCCGCCGCCTACGCCCGTTTCACTGGCGCCACGGCCGTGTCGTCCCAGATCGACCGCGCCTGATCGGGGTCGCGCCGGCGTGGCAGCGTCGTGGTGGTCGGGTCCCAGAGGTCGCGGCGGGTGGCCAGCGAGGTGCTGTCGGCGCTGGCGCGGCCGAGGAGCGCGTCGACGTCTTCGCGCTTGACTCGGAACGCGCGCCCGACCCGGGCCGCCGGCAGCACGCCGTGGTCGATCCAGTTGCGGATGGTCTGCGGAGTGACCTGGAACTCGGCGGCGACCTGCGGGACGGTGAGCAGCTTGGGTCCCGCCACGTCAGCGCCCGATGTCGAGGTCGATGCCGCGGTCGAGGATGCGCCCGAGACGCCGTTCGGCGTTCTCGACGATCTCGTGCGCGCGCTGCCACTCGCCACGCTGGCCCGGCTTCTGGGGTTCCGGACCGAGCGGCTCGGTGGTATCGGTGATCCGGTACTGGAGGCGATAGCGCGCGACGCGGTGGATGGCCCGGTCCCAGACCTCGGCACGCGCGTCTGCCGGCCGCTGCCCGAGCAGCGCGTGCGCCCAGTCGTCGGGTGCCTGCGCCTCGCGTGTGACGAGTTCGTCCAGCAGCACGGCGCGTTCGGTGGCCAGCGACGTCATCGCGCGATCGAGGCCGTCCAGCTCGCCGCGGATCTGCTCGGGGTCACCCAACCGCGCGTGAAGCTCGGACAACGCATCGCGCGTGGCACCGATCTCGAGATCGGTGCCGGTGATCGCGGAGGCCAGTCGAACGCGGTCGATTACGTGCGGGTCACGTGCTCGCCCGAGCAGGCTTCGCGTCGGCTCGGGCACACTCTCCAGCCGCGTGAGCAGGTCGGCGCGCTTGGCGGCAAGCGCAACCGAGCGCGCATGGAGATCGTCGAGCTGGCGCAGGTGGGCAGCGGGCAGCGCGGCCCGCTGCTCGGCGAGCCGCGCCAGGCGCTCGTCGAGCTCCGGTAGGCGGGCTGCGCCGCTCGTCTCACTGGACGCCTCCGCGCCAAACGCGGCGTGTTCCTGCGCTGGTTCGCCGGCATGATCGCGCGCGCGGGCGAGCCGGTGGTCGTCGGCCGCTCCGGCGGGTGGGAGCTGCTCTATCGCCAGATCCTCGTCGTCGCGCTCGATCATGCGCTGCTGCACCGTGGCGAGCAGCTTGTCGTGGTCGGTGATCCTGGGTCGTTGCTGTGGTGCGACGTCAGTGCGCTCGTGGGCGGGTCGGTCGTCGTGGATCACCAGCCGCGTGCTGTCGCGGGCGCGCGAGAGGGCCGTGTAGCTCCAGCCGGCGCTCAGATCGCGCGGGGCGGCGACGACGATTGCGGTCTCCACGGTGCCGCCCTGCATCCCGTGGCCAGTGAGCGCGTACGCGTGCTCGACGTGCTCGGAGACGTAGCTGGCGGGCAGCTCGCGCACGAGCCGGCTGTCTGTCTCGAGCACCACACGATCACGATCGAGGTGGCGGACCGTGCCGCGAGTGCCGTTGTCGACGTCCAGGGCGCCATCGTTGCGCCGACAGATCACACGGTCGCCCACAGCAAGCTCGCGAGCGCCGTAGGTGCGCTGCTCGCCCAGGGCACGCCGGTCCCGGCGCAGCTCGCGCGCCGAGGCGTTCAGCGCGGCGCGTGTGTCGTTGTCGCGCGCGATCATCACCACCCGGTCGACCCCCGCCTCGTCGACGGCAGTCGCCCAATGTTGGAGGGCACGGCCGTGCGCGCCGGCGGCGTCGTCAAACGTCTCGATCCGTCCCTCGCGCTGCGCCCATTCGAGGTAGCGACCCGGGATGCGCTCATGCAGCGCTGCAAGCGCGCGCCGCTCGGCCGGGTCGCGCTGGCGCATCACCTCGGTGAGCTCCAGCGAGCCGAGCTCGCGGCCGACCGTGCGCAGCCACCCGCCCGCCGCGACCGAGGCCAGCTGGCCGGGATCACCGATCGCGATGACCTTCGCGCCTGCATGCTCGGCCGCCTCGAGCAGCCGTGCGGTGGTCCGCGTCGGCGCCATGCCAGCCTCGTCGAGCACGATGACTGCGCGTCGTGGGAGCTCGTCGCCAAGCTGGTCCAGATCGATCAGCAGCCGATCCACCGTGCGCGCCGGGATGCCCGCACGCTCGGTCAGCTCGCGCGCGCCGCGTCCCGTCGGCGCGACGCCGAGGACGGCGTAGCCGGCGTCCTCGTACACCGCCCGGAGCACGCCAGCGGTGTAGGTCTTCCCGGTTCCTGCGAGCGCCTCGACAACGTCGACCCCGCGACCGCTCGTCGCCACTGCACGGACGACCACGCCCTGCTGCGCGGTGAGGGGCCGTGCAGCCTGCGCGATCGTGCGGTCGACGGCCTCTCCATCGACCAGTCCGACGCGCTCGCCGGCCCGGCCAAGCGACGCGGCGATCAGGCGCCGCTCGCAGTCCACCAAGTCGACTGTCGTCAGCTCCCCGCGCGTCGTCGCCAACACGTCGGCGCGACCGGCAAACCGCCGCGCCTGGCCGCGCACCGCCTCCACGGACGCGCCCTGGCCGGCGGCGGCCGCGAACTCCTGCAGCACCGCACGCTCGTCAAACGCGTTCGCGCGCTCGGTGAGACCCATCGGGCCGGCCAGCCGATCGCCGAGCCCCCGCTCATCGGTCACGTCGTGGGCGGGTGAGCCGCTCGCGAGCCGCTCCCGCCCGGCCGCCAGCATCCGAGCGACATGCTCGCGGCCCAGACCGAGCTCGCCCGCGCGGGCTTGGACTTCCTCACGCCAGGTATGGGTATCAACCCCGTACTGCTTGCACTCGCGGGTCGCGACGGCAGCCTTCTCCGCCGCAGCCTTCGTGTCCAGCCCGATCCCGCCGCGGGCGGCCGCGCGCAGCATCTCGTGCCGCCGCTTCGAGAACTCGCTGAGCACGGCCTCCGGGACGCCGACGAGCTCGGCCGCACCGCTGCGCACCTCACCCCACTCCAGCCCGAGCCGGTCGCCCACGCCGGCACGCAGGTGGGCCTGGTAGAGATAGCCGGCCGTCTTCGCCGCCCGATACAACGGCGCGCCGTGCAGCGCCGTGAAGCGCCCATCCGGACCGCGGGTGAGATTCGCCGCGACCACGTGGGTATGCAGTTGCGGATCCAGTGCTCGGCTCATCCGATGGCGGTAGGCCGCGGCGATCAAACCCTCACCAGCGGCGACCCGCTCACCACGGTGGCCGCGACGGACCAGCACCGCCCGATCCTCGAGGTAGGACAGCGCGCCGCGTAGAGCCTCCTCGTGCGCCAGCACGAGCTCGCGCGTCACCTCGTCCGGGCCAACCGCGGCGAGCACGCTGACCGACTTGGGAGCCGAGAACGTGAGATCGAGCGCCGCGATCTCGGGATTGCGCGCAGAAGAACGCAGGCGCTCCGCCGGGTGGCGCGGATTCCTTCCGGCGATCAGCGCGCTGAACTGCTCGCCGCTGACCTGCCCCTCAAGGCCCAACGGCCCGGCGCCGGCGCCGACCCACTCGCCCGGCGCCTCACCGCGCCCCGAGTAGTAATCATCGGCGCCGTGGGCGACCTGAACCTCGTAGTAGCGCTGCTGACCGAGCGCGATCTTGCCGATTGAGAGCACCGGACCGACAAATTAGCAAAATGAGCAGCCTTTGGTGCAACTGTGTGCCGCATTCCGAAGAGGCGACATCTTCGTCCGGCACGGCTCGAAGTCGGAGAGGCCCCACCAAGACGACATCAAGCGCATGCGGCGAGATGCCGTAGAGCATGCGCGATTGTGGGTCGACCAGCTCGACCGGATATCCGACCTTGTCAACGAGATCGGTCAGGTCGTTGAGCAGGAACGGCCCAGGCGCACGGATGGACGGGTTGCCGCTTTCGGGCAGCCGACGCGCATTCCGGCGGTGCGAATGCGCTTGCGTTCGGGCCTAGCGACGCTCGCCAGGCTCGGAGGGCCGGCGCTTCCAGCGTGCAGCCGCCTTGCTGATGGTGCGCACTACGTGTTTCTCAATGAGCTTTCAGGCGACGTCTACTCGGCTACCGCCGAGCTGGCGCTCGCCGCTGAGCGATTGCCATCCTCTCCCTGAACCAGGGTCGACGTCGCGAGGCTACCGAAGCCAAGCCGCGCATTGGCCTCGATGAGACGGTTGGCCGCAAGTGCCCGAGCGCGGTTCCCTGGATGCGAGGCAAACCCTCAACGCACGCCAGGTGGGCACCAGTCGCCGACTACGCGCAACTTTCCTCCCCACGATCAGTGGCCACGTCGTCAGGGAAACGCCAGTGCGGCGGTGTGGGGGAAGCGTGCTTCGCATTCTCGAAGTAGGCCGCGTCGAGCCGCGCCATAGCCTCCTGGTCAAAGCCGTTGTTCAGCCACTTCAGGTCTTGATCCGTCGCGATGTCGATATCTGTGGTCATGCTCAGTTGTCCCTTCGTGTTGCGGGTTTTGGCACCTTTAGACCGCCGGCTCTGGCAAGACGCTGGAACCGTTGCGCGGCCGACTTTTCGAGCTGGCTGATGGTGGTGTGCGGGACTGTCGGCCCACCGAACGCGAACGTGCCGGCACTTTGAAGGACCCGGGCAAGTGCTGTAGAGCGCTCGGGTGGGGTGGCAGCGTGGCCGCGATGATCTCGGCGCTTGGCTTGACCGAAGTCGAAGTACTGCGGATAGCAGCGGGGTGCGACGCCGATGTACTGCTCGAAGACGACCTTGTCCTCGACCGGTCCGGGGGTCTCGGGCTCCAGCAGTAGCGCATCCTCGTGCAGGTCGCGAGCGAGGCTCTTCTCGTAAGGGTGAATGAAGACCACTCGCCGGATGCCGCTCGCGATGAGATGCCGAGCACAGCCGTGGCATGGTGTCGTAGTCACGACGGCCGTGCAGCCATCGATGGACCGGCCGCGGCGCGCTGCGGTGGTAAGCGCGTCCATCTCCGCGTGCACGGCGCGGCCGAACTCGGTGATGTCCGCAAAGCGCGTGCCGGCGACGTCGGTGAGGAACGTGTCGAGCCGCTCCTCATCGATGTCGAACTCCCCGTCGGGAAGCTTAGAAACCCGCCTCTTGTTCAGCCATCCACTCTTGGCCATTGCTACCACGAGCTCCCGCGAGATTCGACGCTGCCACACGGTGTTCGAGTCGAGCGGCGGCTGCTGAGCGAAGTCGCGGCCGTCAGGTTGGTCCGGCGACCAGTAGAGGCCGCCGGTGCCCGCCGGCACCTCGTTAGTCCCGACGGCGATCACGTCGCCATCCGGCGACACAATTGCCGCGCCGACCTGACGCCCCATCTCGGCGCTACGCAGGCCGGCGGTAAACGCGTGATACATAGCCTGCTCGTCGCGCAGCGGCGGCTCAAACGGCTCGGCGAAGACCAAGCGAATGACGCGCGGAAGCGTGTCCTTTAGCCGTCCGTCGGTTCGCGCGTCGATAAAGAAGTCCGACTCAGCAAAAGCGCGACGCAGTTCCTGCCCGTAGGTCACCGCCGGATCGTGCTCGTCGCGGCGGATGTCGGTCGTGGCCTCCTCTTCGTAGCGGCGCGACGTCACAGCGGCCCAGCGCTGCCAGCGTCGCGCGCCGGTACGCTGCCGTACGACCTCGGGCACGTGGACCCCAAGCAGAATAAATCGAGGGCCGTAGATCGACCGCATCGTCCGAATTTCCTCCGGGCGCTTGAAGGACTGCACCAGCCATGCGGTTCTCGACGGCGGGCTGTCGCGCGCCCGGATCGCTCCGATGAGGTAGGCGGCGAGCGTGGCGAGGACGTCATTTGTACGGGTGTGCCTGCGCAGATCATCACCCATCCCCTGGAGTTGCCGCGTGGCGTCGGGTGTCTCGCGATTGAATGGTTTGCCGGTGAGGATGGTCGAGAAGTAGTCGCTGAGATGGACGGCGCGCAGCTCGTAGCCATAAGGCTGGAGACGCTCGGCGAGCAACCGCTCGACGGGCTGGACCTCTGTGCCGGCGCCGTAGACCAGCCCGATGACGAGCTCCTCCCCCTCGATAGGGCTGTACGTGGTAGCGGCGGCCATAAGCAACAATGTTCCGTCCCGGTCAGGACGGAACCGTTGTTCTACGCATGGCGTCGCCTTCGCGGCGGTCGCGAACGCGCTCCTTCCGGAAAACCGTCGCTAGCGGATGTCTGAGCTCAGTACTCCTCTGCGCGCAAGAGCGCATCGAGCAGCGCAGCGGCCTCCTCGTGCGACACCGTGCTCGTATCGAGCTCGTGGGACCCAGCTCCAAGTACCCAGTCGCCATGTAGCGTCGACGTCCACCGGACGACCGCTGGGTCGATGCGACCGGTGGCCTCGCGCCGGCGGGCGAGCTCGTCAGCCTCGGTGGTCAGCCGCACCACGATCCACGATGCGGTAACCGCCTCAGCAGCGTTGACCAAACGGCGTAGCTGCTCGGGATGAGTGACCGGCGGCCTATCGTCGGACGGCACAAAGGTGAATGTGCTCTCAACAAACACGACGAAGTCGCGTCGGAGGAGCGCGGTCGCGCCCGCGACGGCCACATCGTAGGCCGCGGGTAAGCCATCTTCCCATAGGTCGGCCTCGCCGAGGTCGAGGCTCGCGATGATGTCGTCGATCGCGATCACAGCGTTGCGGTGTGCCAAGGAGCGCCTGACCCGTTCGATGGTCGAAGTCTTCCCAGCGTGAGATGGACCCGTGACGATGACGAGGCGCCCCGTCGTCACCGCGCGGACCCGACGATCTCGACGCCGGCGGGGCCGTCGGCAGTCTTGAAGTCCGCGAATAGGCTAGGGGCATCCTCGCGCACGGCCTCAAAGAGCAGCACGCTGACTTGCCGCATTTCTTCGTCGCCCGACAGCGCTCCACGCTCTACAAGGAAATGGCGTAAAGCGCGAGCGTTCGCGGTGAACGCGACCTTCGTCTCGGTTGCCGCAGGCAGGACTGTGCGCGCGGCGCTGCGCACCAAGCGAAGCGACTCGCGGTCCGAAAGCGCTACGTCCTCGCGCGCAAGTGCGTCGAGGAGATCTGCGTACGCCTGCTGGGCTCCGTATACGGCGTCCCGCCAGATCGCGGCAAGGTGAGGCCGCGCGCGGATGGCTTCGGGCATCAGGGCGCCCGCGTCACGCTCGTCGTGGTACTGCTGAGAGAGCTGGCTGTACGAGAATCCAATCCGATGGCGGACGAGCTGATGAGTGAAGGCCCGTGTGACGCCGGTGAGCAAGAAGGTCCAGGACACGTGCTCCAGAACGCTGTGATGTCCCTGCTCGACCAGCCGGGCTACGTACTCAGCGTTTGTGCGCGGGGATTGATGCTCACCGAAGGACATGTAACAGACTCGTCCGGCGACCTCCACGATCTCCTCAGACGCAGTCGCACCCGGTGTTCGCCGCCACGTCACGCTCTCGTCACGGAGAAAATCGGCGACGGCCTCGAGACTCAGCACGGGGCGCGCAACAACGTAAAGTCGGGGGCCCGGCGTGCGCGTCACCGCCTCCTCTCGCGCCTAGCGATGCGCTTCTCCAAGGCGAGCCTCTCGAGGCTAGCGAAGCGGTTCTCCACGTCGAGCGTGACCTGGAGGTTGCTCACATCCTGTTGCAGCTTCTTGATCTGGTCCTCGTGAGCCTGCGAGGCCTGGTAATAGACCCCGGCCAAAGCAACGAGCGCCACGACAATCGGCACTCCTAGGCCCAAGGCGCGCGTCTTGCGCTCGGACGCCTCCGCCGCTCGCCTCGCTCGTGCGCTGACGTCGAGAAAGTCGTGCGAAAGGCGATCGAGGCGTCCGTCGGTGACCGCGCCTTGCAAGCCGGGTCGCCGGGCGTTATACGGCGACCGCGCATCGCCGGATAGACGAAAGATCAGCAGCGTCACAATGTCTTCGCCGCTTCGCAATTCGTAGGGCTCGCTACCCATGTTGATAACCGTGAAGCTGAGCGTGCCGTGATACCCGGGATCGATGTGACCTGGATTGGTCGTGAGCAGCCCGTTAGCTGAGACCGCGGCCGGCGGGAAACCGATGGCGCCGATATCAGCCGGCAGGTTGCACGTCTGTGCCGTCTCGACGACCGCCGTCTCGCCCGGGTCAAGTGAGAGGAATTGCTTGGGGTGCCCAGCAGAGCCCCGCTTGCCCTCGGGTGTGCCCGGGACGAAGACACCGCCGATCGTTAGGTCTACCGACGCCGGCTGAACGGGATCTTCCTTCGAATCGGTCACCCGATTCGGGTCCAGCCCGACGATGATCGTCGACGGCGGGTCGAGCAGCTGATGGAGCTCTTCGTCGCGCAGAAACATGGCCGCGAGATAGGACGCTACCGAGAGCGGCCGCTAGATGCCGCTCCACGGGCATGCCGAGTTAGGTCGGCTCGGAGTCTCCCGCGGGGTGACGCTCATCAAGGAGACTGCGTCAACCGCTGTCCGGTCTCGCCCTCAGCGGCGCGACATCCGCCGCATCGTCCCAGATCGAGTGTCGCTTACCCGGCTTGAGCACACATTCGAGGTCAACGACCGGGAGTTCCGACGGTACTGGCGGGACTACGCCTTCGGCGACGCCGGGGAGCAAGGCAAGGTGCGCCGCGACATTCTCGAGCGTCTACTACCCAAGCTCTCGATCGCCGAGGTCACCGAGGTCGACGATCGATTCCTCCGCGTCAGGGGTCACCGTCGCACCTACAAGATCCATCTGGGCTCCGCCAATATCCTCATGGAGCCCAACGACGAGTACCCGTGCATCGTTGCCGACCCCCGAGCTGATGTCCCAGAGATCCCTTCGAAGGCGACCGCGCCCGAGCGCTCATCCTCTCCAAAGCGTTTCTGCTGGCGCGCGACGACGAGATCGATGACCCGGTCATCCTCCATCAGATCGCCCGCAATTGAGACGCGCTGCACTGACGCGGTCCGGCAGAGGTCCGACCCCGTCGGGCTGGGGTTGCGCGGCAGCGCAACCCTAAGAGCCGATCAGCGGAGCGAAGCTCGGCAGTCAAGGGCGGCCCGTCAGGGCCGAGCGGAGCGAGCCGCGCAGCGGCGCCCTTGACGGCCGGGCGAAGCGGAGCTACGGCGGCGGGGCGCCGGCAAGCCCGACGCCCAGACCGCAACCTCCGGCATTTCTGACCGGAGAACACGGCGAACCTCGACAAAACGGTCCCTCATGCGGTACTCGAAGGTGGTACTCGCGGGGCCAGTCGGCCACCGCGACCCTCCCCCACCACGCAGAAAGCCGCTGATTACCAGCGGCTTTCCGAGCGGGAGCGACGGGACTCGAACCCGCGACCTCCGGCGTGACAGGCCGGCGCTCTAACCAACTGAGCTACGCCCCCGAACGAAAGCCAGTATGACAAGGCTCGCCCGGGGCCGGTCGCCGCCCGCCGCGCAAGTCCGGATGGCACGCGCCGATAATGGTTGAGTGGCTCGGCGCCGCGTTACTCGACCCCCATTGGCTGGCCAGCCAGCCAGCGGTGCGCTACTCTGCCGCTGATGTCGCTCGTCGGACCCCCGCCCGTCTCCGCGAACCCCGTCGAGGTCATCCTCAAGGACCTGCGCCTCGAGCGCGCCGCCTCGGTGCCGTTCCCCCCCGGACCGACGCGCTTCAGCATGTCGCGCACGAATCGCATGGTCAGCGACCCGGTGCCGATGCTCGTGGAGGCCTACCAACGCTACGGGCCGGCGTTCACGCTGCGCGTCTTCCACCACAACGTGATCTTCATGATCGGGCCGGAGGCGAACCACCACATGCTCGTCTCGCATGCGAGCAACTTCAGCTGGCGCGAGGGGCACTTTCGCGACCTCATCCCGTTCATGGGCGACGGCCTGCTCACCATCGACGGGGACTTCCACCGCCGCTCACGTCAGATCATGCTGCCGGCGTTCCACCACAAGCAGATCGCCAAGTCGATCGACATCATCCTGGAGGAGACCGAGCGCGCACTGTCGCTGTGGCACATCGACGCCGGCCTGGACCTCTATGAATGGACGCGTCGTCTCGCGCTGCGGGTCGCCATGCGCGCGATCTTCGGCCTCGACCCCGATGGCGAGGAGGCGCGCCGCATCGACGCGGCGCGGCTGTTCACCGATGCGCTCGACTTCTTCTCCAAGCCAGCGCTTCTGCGTCTCATGCGCGGCCCCAACACGCCGTACGCTCGGACGCTACAGGCGCGGCGGTCCCTCGACCGGCTCCTGTACGCCGAGATCGAGCGTCGCCGGCGCAGCGGGGAGCGCGGACTCGACGTGCTCAGCCTGCTGCTCGATGCGCACGACGAGGACGGCAATTCGCTCACCGACATGCAGATCCGCGACGAGGTGATGACACTCCTCTTCGCGGGCCACGACACGACGACGAGCACGGTCGCCTTCATGTTCTACGAGCTCGCCGGCAACCCCGAGCTCGTCGCCCCGATCGTGGCCGAACAGGAGCGCGTCCTTGGCGATCGCCCGCTCACGGCCGCGGACCTGAGCGGCACCGCGCTGCCCGAGCTGGAGATGGTGGTCGACGAGACGCTGCGCAAGTACCCACCGGCCTGGATCGGACCGCGCCGCTCGCTGGCGAACTTCGAGTTCGCCGGCATGACCCTACCGGGGGGCGTGCCGGTCAACTACTCCTCGTGGGTCAGCCACCACCTGCCCGACGTGTTCGAGGCGCCCGACGTCTTCCGGCCGTCGCGCTTCACCGCCGAGGCGAAGGCGGCTCTACCCAAGGGCGCCTATGTCCCGTTCGGCGGCGGCTCACGCACTTGCATCGGTATGCGCTTCGGCCAGTTGGAGATCCGCACCATCGCCTCGCTCATCCTGCGCCGCTACACGCTCGCGCTCCGCGACGAGGACTACGTGCTGCGGATCCGTCAGATGCCGACGATCGGCCCGGCCGGCGGCCTGCCGATCGTCGTGCGCCCGCGCTACGGCAACGCGTCGCGGCCGCCGGCGCTCGCCGCCGCCTGACCGACGCGCGCCGACCACCGACTATCGTCAGGGCCACGGCCTCCCGCGCCGGATCAGCGATGTCCCTCAGCGATCAGACCCTCATCGCCCTGTGCGCGCTGCTCGCGCTCGAGCTCGTCCTCCTGCGCCGCGGCCAGCGACGGCTGTTCTGGACGGCCGCCCAAGCGACGCGTTCGCGCGTTCTCGCCTACGCGCTCGCCGCGCCGGGCACGGCGTTGCACGAGGCCGCGCACTACCTCGCCTGTCTCGTCCTCGGCGTGCCGATCGTCGGTCGCGTGCGACTGTTCTGGCCGCAGCGCATGGCCTCAGGCGACGTCGTGCTTGGCTCGGTGCCCCACGCTCGCACCGGCGCGCTGCGCCAGGCGCTCATCTCGATCGCTCCGCTCGTGCTCGTGCCGGCCATGCTCACGCTCGCCACCGCGCTGCTGCTCGCGCCGCACACACTCGGACAGCTGCCCGGTGCGATCACCCAGATCGCCTGGTGGCGCGCGGCGCTGCTGGTCTACTTGTCGCTGTCCTGCGCGCAGGCCGCGTTCCCGTCCAGCGGCGATCACATCGGCCTCCTCGGCGGGGTCTGCCTCGCCGTACTACTCGCCGGGACGACCGGGATCATCCTCGCGCTCGGATCCCAGAACGCGCTGCTCGAGGCGCTCGGCGCCGCCGACGGCATCCTCGCCCTCCCGGCCGCCGCGGCCGCGTTGTCGATGCTCGCGCTCGGACTGCTGCGCGGCTGGGCCCCGGCGAGGCTTTGATTCCCGCCGCAGCGCTTGCGCATACACTGCGCCGCAGGCCGCGAGAGACGACGTGTACGCAGAAGGTATGAATAGTTCACACCTTCTGCGTACACCCCACATCGACGGCCCGTTCCGCCCTAACGAGGAGACGAGATGCCCGCTGACCTGCCGGCGAGCGCGCGGGAGCTGCTTCGGTCCGATGCGCTTGCCCACCTCGTAACGATCAATCCCGACGGCAGCCCTCAGGTGACCTGCGTGTGGGTGGGCCTCGACGGCGACGAGATCGTCGCCGCGCACCTCAACCCCGAGCAGCGCAAGCTGCACAACCTGCGCCGCGACGCCCGAGTGGCGCTCTCGATTGAGGGTCCGGGACGCAACGACGTCGGGATGCAGGACTACCTCGTAGTGCACGGCACCGCGCGACTGCACGAGGGCGGGGCGCCGGAGCTGCTGCAGAGCCTGGCCCAGGTCTATGTCAACCCGGACGCCGACTTCCCGCCGATGCCCGACCCGCCGCCGGGCGTGGTGACGCATATCACGGTGGAGCGCTGGCACGGGCACGGCCCGTGGAGCGAGGGCCGCTAGCCGGCGCCAAGGCGCTTCTCGCCCCAGAAGCTGGCGAGCGGGTTGCCGTTGTAGTCGCCGATCGGCCGGTAGCCGCGGTGCCTGTAGAGCGCGAGGGCGTGCGGCTGTCGCGGTCCGGTGTCCAGGCGGACGACCTCGTAGCCGAGCTCTCGCGCGGCGCCCTCGAGTGCCTCGAGCAGAGCGCCGGCCACACCACGTCCGCGAGCTTCGGGCACGACGTACATGCGCTTGATCTCCGCGCATGTGCTCGACAGCCGCTTCACCCCGCCGCCGCACACGACCTCGGCGCCCTCGGTGCCGATCAGGAACGCGCCCGCGGGCGGGCGGAAGTCGTCGGGGCTGGCGCTCGGCGTACCGGGCACGTCGATGCGCCCGTAGAGCGGCTCGAGCTCGTCGATCATCGCCGCGACGAGACGCCTGGCCGCCGGTTGTTCCGCCGGCACCCGCTGAAAGCTGAGCACGAGCCCATGCTACGGGCGACGGCCGGCGGTCCAACCGGGCGCGCCACCGCCTCCGCCGGCGATGATGACGATCAAGGTGAATAGACGCACGGTGGCGCCAGCAGCCCTGATGGCGGGGCGCCGGCGACGAGCGGGCCGGCCTCCCACGGGATAAAGGCCTCGTCATCGAGCGTCGCCTGTCGCGCCTGCACCGAGTGCGGCGAGCCGTCGGCCGAGATGAGCACGATGCGCGTGCCCGGCGGGACGGTCACCTTGCGCCGGATGAGCACCCGTCCCCCGCTCAGCACGATCGGCGCGCTGTGTCCGTTGGGATAGGTGATGACGACGCTGCCCCGGCCGCTCGCGCTCGCCTGCAGCACGGTGCTGAAGATCGCCACGCGCGTCGTGTTGGTTGGGTTGATGAGCGTCACGCCGTTGTGGCGACAGGCGGTGCGCAGGGGCGTGAGAGTCGCCGTGCGGAGCGCCGCGACGGCGGCCGCGGTGTGCGTCGCGCGCAGGCGCTGCGCGTATGCGCGCAGGTCGAAGAACCACAGGTCGCCGGCCTCGCTGACCAGCGGCTGCTCGCCGAGCATGCCCTCCAGGACCGCCAGAAGCTCGGTCGTTCGCGTCGCCGAGTACCCGTCGGGCTCGAGCCACAGGCCGTCGAACCCGGCGGCGGCCGCCGCCGGAACGACGAGCTGCACCGGCTTGGCGGCGAGCTGTGCGGCCCAGTCGGAGGACCGGCCCTTGGTCGCCCCGTAGCTCCAGCGCAGTGTCGTCGAGTGCAGGTACCCGCGCAGCTGCTCGTAGCTCGTGGCGTAGCTCGTGACGAGCTGCTGGTCGACCGTCGTGGGGTAGCCCTCGGGGTAGGGGACGTAGGGCAGCTGGAAGATCGACGCCCCGGCCGGCATGGTCGACTGGATCGCCTTCACGAAGGCGTCATCGGAGTGGTACTCGAACGCGTCGGTGCCGTAGTCGGGAACGAAGTAGTCGGACGTCTGGTCGTAGATGCCGAAGGCGAGCACGGCGACGAGCGCCGCCGACCACAGTGCCATCCCGCGCCGGCGTCGCCGCAGCCGCGTCGCGAGCAGGTCGAGGAGATGGACGACGGCCAGCAGGGCGAAGAAGGCGATGAACACCGACATGCGGTTCCATCCGCGGATGTCCGGCGTGACGAAGAACTCGAGCAGGCTGGAGACGCCGCCGAGGGCGGCGACGGCGAAGGCGATCAGCACCCCGGCGCTCGCCCGGCGCGCGAGCGGGCGCGCGCCGAGCGCACCGGCGGCGCCCACGAGCGCCGCCAGGGCGATGAGCGCCAGCCAGGCGAAGCCGACCGTGCCGACCGTGCCGAGGCTCGCGTAGCAGGCCTCGCAGTAGCCGGGTGAGACGGCGTTGTCGTACTTGGCGCTGGCGCGATTGAACAGGCCGATGCGCCCGTTCGGCGCCGGGAGCACGAGGTTGGTCAGCTTCAGGCCGTGCGCTTCGTCCTGGGCGGGAGAGCGCACGATCTGCGAGTTGGCCCCGTGACGCAGCTGGTACACGAGGCTCGGGGAGAGGTTCACGCCGACCGTCAGCGTGATCAGCAGGATCGCCATCAGGCCGCTGACCGCGACGCGCCCGCGCCGGGCGAGCAGCGCCCCGAGAACGCCACCGACGAGCATCACGACGGCGAAGGTGGCGTAGTACAGGCTGTCCGAGCCGATGACGAGACACATGCCGACGGTGACGAGCGTTGTCGCGGTCGCCCACCCCGACAGGCGCCGACCCGCGGCCCGGCGCGTGAACAGACCGCGGCCGTCGAGCAGTCGCAGGAACAGGTAGCACGACAGCGGCACGGCGTAGTAGGCCGACAGCAGCAGGTGCGACTCGCCGCGGAAGAAGTGATAGGCCAGCAGCGAGAACAGCACCGCGCCGACCGCCGCGGCCGCGCGTGACGTGCCAAGCGCGCGGAACACCGCGAAGCAGGACATGCTCGCGAGCGCGAACGTGGCGAGATAGAACAGGTTCGTGACGAGGGCGGCGTTCGCGCTGAAGCGGCCGAACAGCCAGATGAGGGCGAGGTTGAGGTTGTCGCCCCCCTGCGGGAAGTCGAGCAACTGGCTGCCGTACGGTGCGCCGAGGCTCGTCGTGTGCGGCCACCAGCCGCCGTCGATCACGTTCTTGACCAGTGCGAGGTAGAACTTGGTGTCGTCGATCGGCCCGTAGCGCAACGGCAGCGCAAGGTCGGCTCGCCACAGCTTGAGCGCCCAGGCGGCAATGGCCACGCTGGCGATGCCGACGCCGATCGCCGCGACAGCGGTGCGCCATCCGCGCCAGGAGCGCAAGCGCCGCCACCACTCCGACCACTCGAGACCGTGCGCGTCCGCGACGACCACGGGGACGTCGCCCGGGATCGGCGGCGTCGGCGGCGGCCCGGGCCGCAGGCCGACCGCGGGCTCTCCCGGAACGTCGGTAGGCGGCGCCATGCTGCCTATTGTCGCGATCGGGCCCGTCAGGTGAGCGACGGCTGCTGCGCGATCCCGTGCGACTGCAGCCAGCGGTCGAGCGCGGCCGCGCGCTCGGTGTCCTCGTAGACCTCGTAATCGACGAGCCGGCCCCACGCGAGGTGGCCCCAGATGACGTAGCGGTTGTCATACACGCGCTCGCCCGCCGGGTCGTCGAGGTGATCGGTGCCGCGCACGCACAGCGTCATGCGCCACGGCGGCCCCTTGACGACGACCTCCTCGGCGAAGATCTGGATTCCCGACTCCACGAACCGCTGGAGCCAGCGCTCCAGTGCGTCGCGACCCTGCAGCTCAGCCGCCCAGGAACTGCCGCCCGGGAAGCGGAAGCGGACGTCCTGCGCATCGAGGCGAAGCAGGGGCCGGTAGTCGCCCGCGCGCAGCCGCGCCATGTTGCGGATGAGCATCTGCTTGGCCAACCAGGAACGCATGCCGTCTCCTTGATAGATCGCTCTAGCGTTAGACTAGCCGATATGCACGCCAACGGACCGGAGCTAGGCACCCGCGAGCGAATCGTCACCACGAGCGCCGAGCTCTTCCGCCTCCAGGGCTATACGGCTACGGGCGTCAAGCAGATCGTCGATGCGGCCTCGGCGCCGTTCGGGTCGGTCTACCACTTCTTCCCGGGCGGGAAGCAGCAGCTCGGTGCCGAGGCGATCCGGTGGTCGGGCGCGATGTACGGGCAGCTGCTGCCCACCGTTTTCGACGCCGCTCCCGATCTCGTCACCGGGGTGCGCGACTTCTTCGCCGGAGCCGCCGCGCAGCTCGAGGCAACCGCCTACGCCGACGCCTGTCCGATCGCCACGGTCGCCCTCGAAGTCTCGAGCCGCAGCGAGCCGCTGCGCGAGGCGTGCGCCGAGGTCTTCGACGACTGGATCACCACCGCGAGCGAGCGCTTCGCGGCCGGCGGGCTAGAGCCGACGACGGCCAGGGAGACCGCGATCGCGCTCATCGCCGGCCTTGAGGGCGCGTTCGTCCTCGCGCGGGCGTTGCGCAGCACCGAGCCGCTGCGCGCCGCCGGTGAGCTCGCCGCCGAGGCGATGCAACGAGCGCTAGCCGACGGATCGCCCGTCGGCGGCTGACGCCGCCGACGCCGGTGCGAGGTCCCGGCGCACGGCGCTACATCGCCGGCAGCTGACCCGCGTACGGTCCGGCGCCGGTCGCGCGGGCCGCACCACAGCGCGCCGCGAAGTGCAGGGCGTCGTCGAGCGGGCGTCCGGCGGAGATGGCAAACGTCAATGCCGCCGCGAACGAATCGCCGCAGCCGTAGGTGTCGACGATCGGGCCCGGCGGAGCCACGGCCTGCCAGCGCCCGCCCGTCCCGTCGCGGCGACGGTAGGAGCCGCCGGCGGCACCCTCGGTCATGACGACGACGTCGGCGGACGGCGCGGAGCGCGTCGCGAGCTCGCGCTCGACGGCGTCATTGGCGCTCAGCACGAGCGCGTCGAGCGTCACGCCCGCCGCGAGCGCGTCACCGGCTCGCGGGCTGGCCACGAGCACCCGTGCGCCGCGGGCCGCGCGCAGCGCGGCGCCATCGCCCGCGGTGAAGAAGACGCCGTCCATCGCTGCAAGACGCGCCCACGGCAGCGGGTCCTCGCGATCCGGCTCCAGGCGCGCGCCGACCGTCGTGATCGTGCGCTCGCCGCCGGCATCGACGAAGGTGATCGCACGGCGGGTCGGTCCGGCCCGCCGGACAGCCTGCACGTCGACGTCGCGCTCGCGCAGGCGCACGAGCGCGCGCTCGGCGAGGTCGTCGTCGCCGAGCGCCGTGATGAGAAGCGCGCCGCCGGCCAGCTGGGCGAGCGTGACCGCCGCCCCCGCCCCACCGCCGGCGGCCTCGGTCCAGTGGTCCCCGCCCGCGATCACCTCCCCGGCGGCCGGCAGCCGCGGCACCCGCACGAAGTCCACCCACTCGACGTGCCCGACGACCGCCGTATCGATGCGCGGCGCCATGTCCCTACTGCACGCCGAACTCGCGCTGCGCGTGAGTGGCCGAGGACGCGTCGCTCGAGGCAGACGCCTGCGGGGTGGCCGGCCGGGGCGAGATGACCGCCGGTGCCGGGCGGGCCGTGGCCACCGACTCCGCGCCAAACTCACGGCGGGCCACGAGCGCGGGGCGCGGACGCCGGGGCACCGACCGGCGCGCCGGGGCAAACGCGCTGGCCGCCACCGCCTCCCGCCGCGGCGTCGCCAGCGCTGCGGCGACCACCGGCGGCGCGGCGATCCCGCGCCCGCCGCCGATCGAGTCGGGCGCGGCGTTCGCCGCCGCCCGACGGTGATGGGCCGGCGCGCGACCCGAGGCGACCCCGCCGTCGCGTCCGCCGTGACCGAGCGCGACGCAGCCGGCGCCCAGACCGAGGGCGATGAGGCAGCTCGCGGCGACCTTCGCGGTGATCGACCCGCCGGCCAGCAGCCACCCGCCGCCCGCGGCGGAGGCCGAACCGGCGGCCGAGGCGGCCGCCGCGGGACCCGATCCCGCCGCCGGGGCCGTTGCGGCGCCGGCTGCGGCGCCGTTCCCACCCGCCGCCGCACCGGCGCCCACCCGCGCGAGGGCGCCGATCGGGAGCGACAGCGGCGGCAGCACGGCGGCCAGCCGGCGCAGCGACACGACGTACGCGCGACAGGCCGGGCACTCGCGCTGGTGCACGAGCGCCAGCCGGTAGCGCTCGCCGTTCGGGTCGAGCACGCCGAACGCGAGCCCGCGCATGAGCGAGGCCTGCTCGTCGCACCAACGCCCGCTGCGGATGACGGCGAGCAGCTCGCCCACCCTCGCCGCCACGCCCGGCGAACCGGTGCCCGTTCCGTCCATCAGCTTGTCCATGCGCCGCCGCGACAGGCCCATCTGGCGCGCCGCCTCGGCCCGCGAGAGGCCCTGGAGGTAACAGAGGCTCGCTGCTTCGCACTCCCGGCGCGAGAGTCGACCGCGCAACGCCTCGAACACCTCGCGCAGCCGATCGACGTCGTCCACGTGCTGCCCGGGGTCGGGCTGATGCGCGGCCACGTCCGGCCCGCCGGAGACGAGGCTGCCCCACGGCGTCCGCGACGAGCCGCTGCGGCGCTGCTCGTCGATCGCGCGGCGCACGGTCACCGTGACGAGCCATCCGGTCGGCGTCGCGACGGCCTCGCCAGCGAGCACCGTCGCATACAGGCCCTGCCAGGCCTGGGCGTAACACGACTGCAGGTCGGCGTCGTCGATGCGGACCCCGAGCGCGACGAGCCGGCGGCGCGCGTGCGCGAGCACCTCGGGGGCGAGGGCTCCGAAGTCGCGGCGCAGCAGGCGGTCGGCTCGGAAGCGGCGCAGCTCGGGCGGAGTCATGTCGGATACTGCTCGATCTGGGCGATGGTCGCGGCGCGCGCGCCGGCCCCCTGCGCGTCTTCGCGATGCCACTCGACGATGCGCCGCAGCGCCCCCTCCAGATCCCACCCCGGGCGCCAGCCGAGGCGTTCGCGGGCCAGCGTAGAGTCGAGCGCCAGGTAGGTTGCCTCCGATGGCTGCGGGCGGTCGTCGGGCGTCCAGCGCAGGCCGCCGGGCCACAGCTCGCCGAGGCGCTCGGCGAGCTCACGCACCGGGCGCGCGTCGTCGAGATCCGGGCCGAAGTTCCAGCCACGAGCGAAATCGGCGTCGCGCGCGAGCTCCTGCGCGAGCAGGAGGTACCCGTGCAGCGGATTGAGCACGTGCTGCCACGGGCGTACGGCATCGGGATTGCGCAGGCGGATCGGCTCGTCCTGCTCGGCGGCCCGCACGAGGTCGGCCACGAGCCGATCCTCGCCCCATTCGCCGCCCCCGATCACGTTCCCGGCGCGCGCTGATGCGACGTTCGGCCCGGCCCGGCCGGAGAAATAGGACGATCGATAGGCCGCGGTGACGAGCTCGGCGGCGCCCTTCGAGCTCGAGTACGGGTCGCTGCCCCCCATCGGCGCGGTCTCGTCGAAGACTCGATGCCCGGCCCCGCGGTCGGGGTTGTCGTAGCACTTGTCCGAGGTAACGACGACGACGGCCGCGACGCCGTCGCTGAGCCGCACGGCGTCGAGCAGGTTGACCGTGCCCATGACATTCACCTCGTAGGTGAGCCGCGGCGCGATCAGGGAGCGCCGCACGAGCGGCTGGGCCGCGAGGTGGAACACCACCTCGGGCCGGTGCGCGCGCACGGCGGCCACCACCGCTTCCGGGTCGCGGATGTCGCCGATGTCCTCGGCCATGCCCGCCCGCACGGCGGCGGACTCGTACAGCGAGGGCTCAGTGGGCGGGCCCGGCGCGAATCCGCTCAGCTCGGCACCGAGTCGCTGCAGCCACAGTGACAACCACGAGCCCTTGAACCCGGTGTGTCCGGTGACGAGCACGCGCCGCCCCGACCAGAAGGAAGCTTCCAGCGGCATCTCGCGGCAGCGTATCCCGTGACCGCGAGGCGGGTATTCTCTCACTGCGGCAGCGGCGGGCGACCGGCCGACCCGATGACCACGTCCGGGAAATCCGCGACTCTGCCCGTACGCATACGTTATGAGGGGCGGGCCCAGCACGCGCTCACCGGCACGCCGCACGGCGGCCGATCGGCTTCCGGGACCCACCCCCACCTGCTCATGACAACACGCACGACGCCCTCCACACGCCTGCCGGCCGAGCGGCGCGAGCCCGCGGTCCCGGACCTCCCGCGCGCGGAGATCCTCGACGTGCCGCTCGCGCTGACGGACTACGAGCGAACGATGGACTGGATGGATGCGATGATCGCCGCCGGCCAGCGGGGCTACGTCACGGCGGCGGCCGTGCACCTGGTCATGGTGGCCCAGGAAGATGCCGAGACACGCGCGGCGGTGCTCGGCGCCACGCTCGCGGTGCCCGACGGACAGCCGCTCGTATGGGCGCTGCGCGCGCTCGGGCACGGCGATGTCTCGCGCGTGTACGGCCCGGACCTGATGGCCAGCTACTGCGCCCGCGCCGCGGCGAACGGCACGAAGATGTACCTCTACGGCGGCCGGCACCAGGGAGCACTCATGCAGCTCACGCTCGAGCTGCGCCGGCGCTTCGAGGGCGTGCGGATCGTGGGCGGCTACTCGCCGCCGTTCCGCCCCCTCACCGAGGAGGAGGAGCAGTGGGTGATCGATGACATCAATCGCTCGGGAGCCGACGTCGTGTGGGTCGGTACCGGACAGCCGAAGCAGGAGAACTGGATGGCGTCGATCCGCGACCGCCTCGACGCCCCCCTACTCGTCGGGGTGGGAGCCGCTTTCGACTTCCACGCGGGCCTCGTGCCGCAGGCGCCGCCCTGGATGCAGCGGCTCGGGCTGGAATGGACCTACCGGCTGGCGCGCGAGCCGCGGCGGCTGTGGCGACGCTACGCCCGCTACAACCCTCGCTTCGTGATCGGCTTCGCGCGCCAATACGCCCGGCACCGGCGAACGGGCCGTAACGCCGGTCCTCGCTGGTGATCGCGGTCGGCCACGGAGCCCGAGAACCGGCACGGCGCGACGATAACCTTGCCTGCCATGACGAGTGACGTCTCAATCGTCGGTCTCGGTCGAGTCGGGCTGCCGCTCGCGCTGAGCTTCGCCGACCGTGGCCTGAACGTGCTCGGGATCGACAACGACCCGACCCGCCTGGAGGCCGTGCGCGGCGGCACGATGCCGTTCGAGGAGACCGGCGCCCAGGAACTGCTCGAGCGTGTCCACGCGAGCGGCCGCCTCGCGCTGTCGGACTCGGTCGTCGACGCCGCCCGCGCGCGGAGCATCGTCATCACGCTCGGCACGCCGTCGTTCTCCCACATCGAGATCGATATGCGCGACATCCGGGCCGCGCTCGACGACCTCCTCCCGGTGCTCGAGGTCGGCCACGCGCTCGTGCTGCGCTCGACGATCGCGCCGGGCACGACCGAGTTCGTGGCCGGTTATCTGGCCAAGCACCGCAACCTGAACGTCGGCGTCGACGTCTACGTCGCGCACGCGCCCGAACGGATCGCCGCCGGCCGGTTCCTGGAGGAGATCGACACGCTCCCGTGCATCATCGGCGGCGTCGGCGAAGCCTCGGGGGAGGTGGTCGCGCGCCTGTTCGAGGTGTTCAACGCGCCAATCGTGCAGACGACCCCGACGCAGGCCGAGCTGGCGAAGATCTGGACGAACATCCTGCGCTACACGCAATTCGCGCTGCCCAACCTGCTGATGATGGATTGCGAGACCCACGGCGCGAACGTATTCGAGGTCATCGACCTCATCAACCGCGACTATCCGCGCGGCGGCATCGCCCAGCCGGGCCTCACGGCCGGGACCTGCCTGCGCAAGGACTTCGCGTTCTCGGAGGAGCGCTCCAACGCGCCGGGCATGCTGCTCGCCGTCTCGCGCGTGAACGAGTCCGTTCCGCTCTTCCTCGTCGAGGGGCTGAAGCGGCGGCTCGGCCCGCTCTCGGGTCGCAAGGTCGCGGTGCTCGGACTCGCCTTCAAGGCGGACACCGACGACGAGCGCGACTCGCTGGCGCATAAGCTCGTCCGGCTGCTCGAGCGCGAGCTCGCCGACGTCGTGGTTCACGATCCACACGTCGCGACACCGACCGCCGAGTTCACCGAGGCCCTGCAGGACGCCGAGGCGGTAGTCGTCGCCGCGAACCACAGCGAGTTCCGCGAGGTGTCGGCGCTCGCGACGATCGTGCAGCGCGCGGGGGAGGACTGCGTCGTGGTCGATCCGTGGAATTGCTGGGGCGCGGGTCAGGTGTTCGCCTACGCGTCGGAGATCGTCTCCCTCGCGCGCGTCCCATGAGTCGCGTGCTCGTCGCCGGCGGCGCCGGCACGATCGGGGCGGCCGTCGTGCGCCGGCTGTTGAGCGATCCGGCCTACGAGGTGCGAGTCTCCGACCAGCGCCCGGCACCACACTGGATGCGTGAGGGGTGCGAGGTTCACACCGGCGACCTGCGCGACCTTGCCGAGGCGCGATCGGCCACGGCCGGGTGCTCCCATGTCATCCACCTCGCGGCGATCGTCGGCGGTATCGCCAACTTCCACCGCCTGCCGCACACCCTCACCGAGGTCAACAACGCGCTCTATAACTCGGTCGTTCGCGCCGCACTCGATCACGATGTCGAGCGCTTCACCTACGTGTCCTCCTCGATGGTCTTCGAGCGGGCCGAGCTGTTTCCGACCCCCGAGGACTACCTGCCCCGGTGCCCCACCCCGGTCTCGGCCTACGGCTTCTCCAAGCTGACCGGCGAGGTGTACTGCCGGGCCGCTCATGAGGAGCACGGCCTGCGTTACACGATCTGCCGTCCGTTCAACGCCTACGGGCCGGGCGAGCTGCCCGACGACGAGCCGGGGATCGCTCACGCGGTGCCCGACCTCATCCACAAGGCGCTCAGCGGCCAGCACCCGCTGCAGATCTTCGGGTCGGGCGAGCAGACCCGGACGCTCACCCACGTCGACGACATCGCCGACGGCATCGTCACCGCCATGGGGTCGCCCGCCGCGCTCAACGAGGACTTCAACATCTCGGCCTCGCGCGAGCTGTCGATCGCGGAGATCGCGCGGATTGTATGGACGGCGTGCGGCCGCGATCCCGACGCGTTCGAGCTCGAGCATCTCCCGACGTTCACCGTCGACGTCCAGCGCCGCTGGCCATCGGTGCAGAAGGCGCGCGACCTGCTCGGCTGGGAGGCGCGGATCGACGTCGAGGAGGGCGTTGCCTCGACGGTCCGCTGGCTGAGCGCCCTCGAGGCCAGCGGCGAGCAGACGACCCCTGACGGCCATCAGAGCGAGCCGGCGGTCGCGGGCTAGCCCGTCCTCGATACACGTCCCGCCCACCGACACGATCATGGAGGTATTGGCATGCGATTGATGGCGTGCACGACCGCACACTGGAGCGACTGTTGAGCCCGGCTCCCTCGGCGCTCATCACCGGCATCACTGGTCAGGACGGCTCCTACCTGGCGGAGCTCCTGCTCGAGAAGGGCTACGACGTCCATGGCATGGTGCGTCGCGCCTCGACGGAGAAGTTCGATCGCATCGAGCACCTGCGTGATCGCATCACGCTGCATCAGGGCGACCTGCTCGACCAGCGCTCGCTCGTGGACACGCTGCGGGCCGCACGGCCGCAGGAGATCTACAACCTCGCCGCGATGTCGTTTGTCGCGGTCTCGTGGATCCAGCCGACGCTGACGGCCGAGTTCACCGGGACCGGCGTGACGCGGATGCTCGAGGCGATGCGCGAGGTCTGCCCCGAGGCGCGCTTCTATCAGGCTTCCTCCAGTGAGATGTTCGGCAAGGTGCGAGAGGTACCCCAGACCGAGCTGACACCGTTCTATCCGCGCTCGCCCTACGGAGTGGCCAAGGCCTACGGGCACTTCATCACGGTCAACTACCGCGAGTCCTATGACCTGCACGCGACGAGCGGGATCCTCTTCAACCACGAGAGCCCGCGGCGGGGGCTTGAGTTCGTCACGCGCAAGATCACGTGGCACGCGGCGGCGATCAAGCTCGGCCTGGCCGACAAGCTGCACCTCGGCAACCTCGACGCCGAGCGCGACTGGGGGTACGCCAAGGACTACGTCGAGGCGATGTGGCTGATGCTGCAGCGCGACGAGCCCGAGGACTACGTCATCGCCACCGGCGTCGCGCACTCCGTGCAGACGTGCCTGGAGATCGCCTTCGACCAGGCCGGGCTGCAGATCGACGACCACGTCGTCATCGACGCCACGCTCAAGCGACCGGCCGAGGTCGACCATCTCATCGGCGACCCGAGCAAGGCCAAGCGCGACCTCGGCTGGGAACCGAAGACGACCTTCGAGCAGATGATCCGCCTGATGGTCGACAACGACCTGCAGGTGCTATCGAGCTGAGCGATGGGCGTTCCCCTGTTCGACACCTCCACGCCGCTGGCGCCGCTGCGACAGCGGCTGCGCGGCGCCATCGAGGGGGTGCTCGACAGCGAGCGCTTCATCCTCGGACCGGAGGTCACCGCCTTCGAGCGCGAGTTCGCCGCCTACTGCGGCGCCGCACACGGAGTCGGCGTGGCGAACGGCACCGACGCGATCACGATCGCCCTGCGCGCGATGGGCGTCGGGCCGGGCGACGAGGTCGTCGTGCCGTCGTTCACGTTCTACGCGAGCGCCGAGGCGATCCCGGCCACCGGTGCCCGACCGGTGTTCTGCGATGTCGACCCCGACACGATGTGCATCACGGCCGAGACGGTGCAGGCGGTGCTGACGCCCGCCACGAAGGCGGTCGTCGCCGTGCACCTGTTCGGCAACGTTGCTCCCGTGGCGGAGATCGAGGCGCTCGGCGTCCCCGTGCTCGAGGACGCCGCCCAGGCGGCCGGCTCACGTGGCGCGGACGGCACCCGCCCGGGAGCCCTTGGCAGCGCGGCCACGTTCTCGTTCTTCCCGTCTAAGAACCTCGGAGCGTTCGGCGACGGAGGCATGATCACGACGTCGGATTCCGAGCTCGCCGAGCGCGTGCGGATGCTGCGCTTCCACGGCTCGCGCGACAAGGTCACCTACGAGCTCATCGGTCAAAATTCCCGCCTCGACGAGATGCAGGCCGCGATCCTCCGCGTGGAGCTCGAGCACCTCGACGAGTGGGCGTCGGGCCGGCGAGCGGCCGGCGCGCATTACGAGGCCGCCGGCCTCGGCTCGCTCGTGGCCCTCCCGCAGCCGGTTGCGGGCACCGAGCCGGCATGGCACCTCTACGTCGTGCGCAGCCCGTGGGTGGAGGCGCTCGAGAGCGCGTTCGCGCACGGCGGGATCGGCCACCGCGGCTACTACCGCGTGCCGGTGCACCGCCAGCCGGCGATGCGCCCGTATGCCGCCGGCGTCGACCTGCCGGTCACCGACGAGCTCGCGCGCACTCACCTGGCGATCCCGATGAGTCCGGTGCTGACGCGCGAGCAGGCCGACGAGGTCGTCGCGGCCGCGGCGACCGTCGCCCACGTCGCCTGAGGTCGGGAGCGACGGCCGGGCCGGAGGCGGCCTCGGGGCGCCGTCGGAGCCCGGTTGCGCCCGTCCGGCGCGCCGTCGCCGCGCCGGGTCGGCACGCTCGCATTGCCGTTCGGTGACATGGCCGACCGGCTGTCACCGTGGCGTCACGCCGGGGCGGTGGGCGCGCCCCGGCGTGTGCTCCCTCACGCCCCCTCCGCGGGCCCAAACGAGCACACCAGTACATGGCCGCCTCCGGCGACCGCCCCGCCGCGCCGAAATGCACCCTCGGCGCGGCCGTCGGAGCCCTCTTTCCGGCAACCCCCAGCGGCGGGTCGCCGCGACCGGCCCACGGCACGCTCGCGCACCAGTTCGCGTACCCAGCCGACGCGTGGCGTGACCCGCGGGGCGCGCGCCGGGCGCCCGCCCCTACCGCCAGCGCCCGAGCAGGTCGGCCTCGCCGACCTCTCCCACCACGCGCGCCGGTACCCCCATCACGACGGCCCGGGACGGCACGTCGCGCGTGACCACCGCGCCCGCGGCCACGAACGCCTCCTCGCCGATCTCCACACCCGGAACGAGGACGCTGCCGCCCCCGACGCGACAGGCCCGTCGCAGCACGGCGCCGCGCAAGGGCGCGGTCGCGTCGTGGCGCGACATCGTGTTGTCGTTCGTCGTCGTCACCCCCGGCCCGACGAAGGCGTCGTCCTCCACCTCGCAGTGGGCGGTCAGGTAGGCGCCGGTCTGCACCTTCACGCGCGCCCCGATGCTGACGTCGTTCTCGACGCTGGCGCCGCGGCCGATGACGCTGCCCGAGCCGACGGTGCTGCGTTCGCGCACGAACGCCTGGTCGCCGATGATCGCGCCCTTCTCGATGTGCGCGCCCGAGAAGAGGACCGCCCCGCTGCACACGATCACGCGCTCGGCCAGGACGAGCGCGCCCGCCTCGTCGCGCGAGCTGGAGCGGGCCGCCAGTCGCGGTCGCTTGCCGAGCACGACGTGATCCTCGATCAGGCACCCGGCGCCGATGCGCGCACCGGCATGGACGACGACATGGGCACCGAGCTCGACGCTTTCGGCGATCTCGACGTCCTCGCCGATCAGCAGCCCTGCGCCGCGCGGATCAGCGCGCAGCAACCGCGCCCTCCGCGGCCGCCGTCCGGCGCGAGGCGTCGAGCGAGCGCTGCAGCTCGGAGAGCACACGCACGACGTGCAGGCCGCTCTCGCCGTCGGACACGGGCGTCTGCTGCTCGCGTACGCAGTCGACGAAGTGCGCGACCTCGAGACGCAGCGGCTCGGCGTTGGAGACGTGGGGGCTGTGGATGTCGCCCGAGCGGGTGATGTACTCGCCGTAGCTGTCGGCGCCCTCGTCGAAGCCCTTGTCGTAGATCGTCACCTTGCGTTCGAGATCCATGTCGTCGAACGTGGCCATGCGCCGCGAGCCGACGACGGTGAAGCGCCGCTCCTTGTGGGGATCCAGCCAGGAGAGATGCAAGTGCGCGGCGAGGCCGGAGGGGAAGCGCAGGAAAGCGAACACGACGTCCTCGATGCCCGGGCGCATGTAGGACTCCCCGCGCGCCGTCATCTCGTAGGGCTCCTCACCCGCGAGGTGCAGGAGCACCGAGACGTCGTGCGCGCCGAGGCTCCAGAGCGCGTTCTCGTCGGCGCGCAGCTGACCGAGGTTGAGCCGATTGGAGTAGATGTAGTGGATCTCGCCGAGCTCGCCCGCGTCGATGATCTCCTTGAGCTTCTTGATGCCGGGGTGGTACTCGAGCAGGTGACCGACCATCAGCACGCGTCCGGCTCGCCGTGCCGCGTCCACCGCGCGCTCGGCATCGGCGAGCGACTGCGCGAGCGGCTTCTCGACGAAGCAGTCCTTGCCGGCATCGAGGACCCGCTCGGCGAGCGCGCCGTGGGTCGGCACCGGCGTGGCGAGCATCACCGCGTCGAGCTGCGGATCGGCGAGCAGCTCGTCGAGATCGGCGGTCAGCCGTGTGCCGGGGTACTGGGCGGCGAAGCGCTCGCGGGCTGGCGCTCGCTCGTCGCAGCCCCACACGAGCTCGGCGCCAGGGAGGGCATCGACGTTGCGCGCGAGGTTCGGGCCCCAGTAGCCGAGCCCCGCGACGGCGATCCGCACCGGTGTGGTCATCGCCGTCCCGCGCCTGCCGGAGCGGCCGGCGCGTACCCTGCGTGGGCCGATGACATCGGGCGCACAGCCTATGCGTCGGCGTAGCCGCCGCTCGGGGCGCCGCCCTGCGGGCTCGGCTCGTCGGCGTCGTTGTAGCCGTGCTCCCGCAGCGCGTGGAGATCGGCCTCGACCATCCGCCGCACGAGCGTCGCGAAGTCGACCTCGGGCGCCCAGCCAAGCACCTCGTGCGCCTTCGACGGATCGCCGACGCTTGGCGAGCGCTCGGTCGCGCGCACGAGCTCGGGGTCGACGCGCAGGTAGCGATCCGCGTCGAGGTCGACACAGGCGAAGGCGGCGCGCGCGAAGTCCGCGACCGTGTGGGGCACGCCGCTGGCCAGGACGTAGTCGTCGGCGTGATCCTGCTGCAGGGTCAGCCACGCACCGCGGACGATGTCGCCAGCGAACGACCAATCGCGCACCGCCCGGAGATCGCCGAGCACGAGCTCGTTCACCAGGCCGAGACTCACCGCGGCCGCGCCGCGCGTGATCTTGCGGGTCACGAAATGCACGGGACGGCGCTCGGACTCGTGGTTGAACGTGATGCCCGAAGACACGTACAGGCCGTAGTGCTCGCGCATCGCGCCAACGAGCTGGTGGGCGGCGAGCTTGGCGATCGCGTACGGCGTGGCCGGACGGCAGGGTGTGTGTTCGTTCTGGGGGCTCTCGGGCGCGTCACCGAACATCGCGCCCGAGCCGGCGACGTAGACCCGGGCCATTGGGGCGACGTCACGCACCGTGCTCAGCAGCGAGGCGGTCGCACCGGCGATCGCCGCGATGCTGTCGTCCGGGCGCTCCCAGGAAGCGGGCACGAACGAGGGCGCGGCCAGGTGGTAGATCTCGGTGGGCCGCGCGAGCTCGACCGCGGCCCGCAGGCTCGCCGGGTGCAGCAGATCCCCGCGCAGGATGAGCAGCTCCTCGTCGAGATGGGCCACGAGCCCGAGCCCCTCGGTGTCGCGTACGAGGCCGATGACGTCGTAGCCCTTGCCCAGCAGCAGCTCGGCCAGGTAGGAGCCATCCTGACCGGTGATGCCGGTTACGAGCGCCCGCCCCCGGGCCGTCGAGCCGTCGTTCTCGCTCGCCGCCACGACGGTCAGTCGTTCGTCCCGGCGATCGGCGCCCGCGCGTCGCCGGTGGCCTCGAGCGTGATCCGCAGCCCCTCGGCGAGCTCCATCTGCGCCATCCACCCGAGCACCTCGCGGGCCCGCGTGACGTCGAGGCAGCTGCGCTGCACCTCGCCGGCGCGCGCGGGAGCGTGCTCGACGCGGAACCCGGTCTCGGCGGCGAGGTCGTTCAGTGCGGCGACGAGATCGAGCACCGACACCTCCTGCCCGGTACCGATGTTCACCTCCCCGCGGATTTCGCTCGCCGCGACCGCGGCGAGGTTGGCGCGCACGACGTCGCCGACATAGACATAGTCGCGCGTCTGTCGCCCGTCACCGTAGACCGTAGCCGCCTCCCCGGCGAGCAGCTTGCCGCAGAAGATCGCGACGACTCCGGCCTCGCCGAGCGGGTCCTGCCGCGGGCCGTACACGTTCCCGTAGCGCAGCGCCACGCTCGACAGGCCGTACAGGCGCTCGTGCAGCTGCAGGTAGCGCTCGGCGCAGAACTTGCTCTGCCCGTAGGGCGCCTCGGGCCGGGGCTCGAGCATCTCGGGGCTCGGAAGCACCTCGGTCTCACCGTAGATCGCGCCCCCGGTCGAGCTGAACACGAACCGCCGTGCGCCGGCGGCGCGCGCCGCCTCGAGGAGGTTGATCGTGCCCTCGACGTTCACGCGCGCGTCGAACGCCGGGTCGGCGACCGACTTGCGCACGTCGATCTGCGCGGCGAGATGAAAGACGGCCTCGGGGGCGAAGCGCTGCATCTGCTGGGCCACCGCGGGCGCGTCGGCGATGTCGAGCTCGTGCAGCACGGCGCCGCGCTCGATCGCCGCATCGAGATTCGATCGCCGGCCGGTGACCAGGTTGTCGAATATCTCGACCTCGTGCCCGGCGTCGAGCAACGCGTCGACGAGATTGGAGCCGATGAACCCAGCTCCTCCGGTGACGAGGGCGCGCATGGCCGGCCATCCTAGTCGACGCTCGTGAGCCTGGGCTCAGCGAGGCGATGCGCTCGCGCCCTCGTACGCTTGCGCGAGCGCCGCCGCCACGGTGTCGGGGCCCGCGAGCTCGCGCACTCGCTCACGCCCCCGAACGCCCGCTCGCTCGTCGCCCCACAGGCTCTCGATCGCGCTCGCTGTCGCCGCGACGTCTCCTGCGGCCACGAGCGACTCGTCGCCGACCAGCTCGGGCAGGGCACCGATGCGGCTGGCG
This sequence comes from uncultured Solirubrobacterales bacterium, assembly GCA_963819075.1. Lineage (GTDB taxonomy): Bacteria > Actinomycetota > Thermoleophilia > Solirubrobacterales > Solirubrobacteraceae > CAVQBJ01. Next base: position 748,459 of record CAWFUP010000002.1, on the reverse strand, counting down.
ACGACCGGCACCGCCGCCGCCATCGCCTCCGCTGCGGCGAGCCCGAACGTCTCCGCGGTGCGCGACGGGACGAGCGCGATCGCCGCCTGCGAGCGCAGCGCACGCAGGCGCGCATCGTCGACATGGCCCTCGAAGCGCACGTCGGCACCGGCCGCGCGCGCCCGCAGGCGCCCCATCTCCGGCCCGTCCCCGGCGATGACGAGCGGCACCCCGGCCCTGCGGCAGGCATCGATCGCCACGTCGACGCCCTTCTCGGCGGACAGGCGCGCGACGACGAGCGCGTGGCGACCCCCGGCGGCGGGTGACGGCGCGTCGCCAAGCGCCACCGGCGGAGCGATCACATGCACGCGCTCCCAGGGCAGGGGGGCACCGAGATCACGCAGCCGCTCGCGCGCGAACGCCGACGGCACGATCACGATGTCGGCCGCGCCGACGAGGCGCCGCTGCCAGGCGCTCAGCGCGACCGCATAGGTGAGCGACTCCCCGAGCGCGCCGCGGCAGCGCTGCCGTATCCCGGGCAGCGTGTTCGCACCGCCGCAGCGGGTGCACTCCGCGCCGCGCGTGAAGCAGGTCCCGACCGCGCACACGAGGCGGTAGTTGTGCAGGTGCAACACGACGCTCGCGCCCGCGTTCCGAGCGGCCGCGAGCGCGCGCCACCCGAGCGTCGGGTGCACGTTGTGGGCGTGCACGACACGCGCGCTGCTTACGCGCACCGCGGCGCCGACGTCCTGCGGGTCCAGGCCGCCCCACAGCAGGCCGGCGGCCGCCCGTCGCCGCGCCAGCCCCGCCGAATCCCGCTCGTACAGGAGCGTCTCCTCCCCGAGACGCTCCTCGACCAGGCGGCGGAGGTCGGCCACGACGCGCTCTTCGCCACCGATCGTGCGGTAACGGTGATGCAGGAACAGGACCACGTAGAGCGCAAACCTAGACTGTGTCCCGCGCGCGGGGAGGCGCGGCGGTCAGCTCGCCGCCGGGGCGGCCCCCCAACGAGCCCCGGCTATGAACGACATCTCGGCTTCAATCGTCATCCCCACCCGTGCGCGACCGGATTACCTGGAGGTCGCGCTGCGCTCGATCGCGCCCGAGGCCGTCGACGCCGACGTCGAGGTGCTCGTCATCGAGGACGACGAGCACAGCGAGCGCACCGCCGAGCTCGCCGAGCGCTTCGGCGCGCGCCACGTCAGGCACGGCGGCGAGCGCGGGCTGAACGTCGCTCGTAACACCGGCGTGCAGCAGAGCACCGGCGAGCTCGTCGTGTTCGTCGACGACGACGTGCGGGTCCGGCCGGGCTGGCTGGCCGCGCTGCGCGCGGCCGCCGCCGCGGCGCCCGAGATCGATGTGTTCACCGGTCCGATCATCCCGTCGCTCGAGGGCCGCGCTCCGCGCAGCTGCGGTCGCGAGGGGCCACCGATCACGGCGCTCGATCTCGGCGACCACGACACGGATGCCCGCTATGCGTGGGGCGCGAACATGGCCATCCGACGCGCGGCGCTGCAGCTCGTCGGACCGTTCGACACGAGGCTGGAGGGCGCCGGCGACGAGCAGGAGTGGCAGGACCGGTTGCGCGCCGCGGGCGGCTGCCCCCCGCGTTACGTCGCTGCGGCGGCGCTCGAGCACCGCCGCAGCGGTCGCGATGCCGGACTGCGGGCGCTCGCCGCGGCGGCCCGTGCCCGCGGCCGCGCGGCCCGGCGCTTCGACACGTGGCGGGGCGCGGCGCCCTCGCGCGGGCGCGAGCTCGTCACGCTCGCCGGCTGCCTCGGGCATGCCCTGCGCCACCGGTGCCCGGCCGCGCTCGTGCTGGCGGCCCACAGCACCGGCCGCGTCGGCGAAGCGCTGCGAGAGCGTCGCTCCGGCCCGACGGCCGCCGGCTCGCCAGACGTCGGCGACGGTCAGCGCGAGGACTTCCTGTCGGGCGCGAGCGGCACCGTCGGCGGGCGCGACGCGCTACGCCGTGCCGCGCTCGACCGGCTACTCGACGCCCGAGAGCTGCTGAGCGGACGCCGCGCGGCGCTCGCGCGTGCCGCACGCACGCGCCCACCCACGCGCCGGGTGCTCGTGCTCAGCGTCGTGCGTCCCGAGCATGAACGCCGCTTCGCGGCGATCGAGGCTGAGCTGCGCCGCTCGCGCCACGACGTGCGCGTCCACGCGACCGCCGCGGGCGACAAGGGGAAGTTCGAGAACCTCAACGAACTGCTGGCCGCGCACGACCCCGACGGGGAGGACTGGCTGCTCGTCGTCGACGACGACATCGAGCTGCCGCACGGCTTCCTCGACCGCTTCCTGTTCCTGGCCGAGCGCTTCGCGCTCGATCTCGCGCAGCCCGCGCATCGCCTCGCCTCGCACGCCGCCTGGGAGGTGACGCGTCGGCGGCCAGGGAGCGCCGTGCGCGAGACGGCCTTCGTCGAGATCGGGCCGCTGACCGCGTTCGCTTCGAGCACATTCGCCGACCTGCTGCCCTTTCCGCCGCTGCGCATGGGCTGGGGCCTGGACGTGCACTGGGCGGCGCTCGCGCGCGAGCACGGATGGCGCTGCGGGGTGATCGACGCACTCCCGATCGCGCACCGCACGGCGCCGGCCGCCGACGCCTACTCGCGCGACGCGGCGATCGCCGAGGCGCGCCGCTTCCTCGCCGACCGTCCGTATCTCGCCGCCCCGGACGCCGGACGAACCCTCGCCACGCACCGACGCTGGTGAGGGTCGTCGTCGTCAGCGAGTTCTATCCGCGCCGCCGCGACCCGGTGCTCGGCATCTGGGCCCACCGCCAGGCGCTCGCCGCGCGCGCAGCCGGGGCTGAGATCCGGGTCGTCGTGCTCCACCGGCCGATTCCGCCGCTGGCCAGCCTGCGCGCCGGCCCGCGCGCGGCCGCCGTCGCGAGCACCGCGTACATGCGCCAGCCCGGACACGACACGATCGACGGGCTCGAGGTCTCCTACGTGCCGTTCGTCTCGCCGGTGCGCTCGCGCTCGTACGGGTCGTGGGGCGCGTGGGCCGCGCCGACACTCGCCCTCGCGCTGCGCCGGCTGCGGCGGCGCTTCGCGTTTCAGCTCGTGCACGCGCATAACGCGATCCCGGCCGGGGACGCCGTCCGGCGGGCCCGGCTGGCCGTGCCGTCCGTCGTGTCGGTGCACGGTGGCGACGTGCTGTACACGGCGCGCACGAGTCGCGCCGCCGAGGAGGCGGTTCGGCGCAGCCTCGGGGCCGCGCGCCTCGTGCTCGCCAACAGCGGGGGTATCGCCGAGCTCGCCACCGACTACGGCGCCGTCGATACCCGCGTCGTGCACCTCGGCACCGACGTTCCCGCGCGCACCGCCGCCCGCTCCGGCACGCCGACGATCGTCACCGTGGCCCACCTCGTCGCACGCAAGCGCCACGCCGACGTGATGCGAGCGGTGGCGGTGCTGTCGGCGCGGCACCCGACGCTCCGCTACCAGGTCATCGGCGACGGGCCCGAGCGCGAGGCGCTCGGGCTCCTCGCCGAGCGTCTCGGGATCGCCGACCGGGTGGCGTTCCTCGGTCAGCTCGACCCGCAGGCGGCGCTCGAGACCGCGCGCAAGGCGACGCTGTTCGTGATGCCGAGCACCGAGGAGGCGTTCGGCGTGGCCTACATCGAGGCGATGGCCGCCGGCCTGCCCGCGATCGGCTGCCGCGGCGAGCCGGGCCCGGAGGAGATCGCGGCGGCCGGCGGCGGCTTCGTGCTCGTCCCGCCAGGCGACATCGAACGGCTGACCCAGCGGATCGACGAGCTGCTCGCCGATCCGCATCGGCTGCGCGAGGCCGGTCAGCGCGCGCGCGCCACGGCGCTCGCGCACTTCACCTGGGAGGGATGCGGCGCCCAAACCCTCGCCGCCTACGAGCACGCTCTGCGATGAAGCCGGTGCTGTTCGTCACCGGGCACGCGCCGCGCGATCGCGTGTTCCCGTTCGCGCTGCTGCACGAGCACGAAGGCGTCGAGTTCGCCCTGTTCGGCGGCCGGGCGGCGCACGGACCGGCGGACGTGCACGACGCAGCGCTGCCCTTTCCCCATCGGATCGTCGCTCAGCGGCAGATCTACGCGCTGGCCGGCTCGGGACGCTTCCGGGCCGTCATCGCCGCGACCGGGGGGCGCGTCGCCCTGCCGGCAGCGGCGATCGGGGCGCGGCGCGCCGGCGTGCCGTTGCTGTTGTGGAGCTCGCTGTGGGCGCACCCGCGCAGCCCGGCCCACGCCTTCAGCTACGCGCTCCTGCGGGCGCTCTACCGGCGGGCCGACGCCATCGTCACCTACGGCCCGCACGTGAGCGCCTACGTTTGCGCCCGGGGCGCGCGCAACGTTCACATCGCCCCCCAAGCGGTTGACAACGCGTACTGGAGCGCGGGCGCCGACGACGCTGCCGGCGACGAGGAGTCCAGCGCGTGGCCGGCGGGCGCGGCGACGAAAGTTTTGTTTGTCGGTCGGCCGGTCTGGGAAAAAGGCCTCCAGGTGCTGCTCCCGGCCTGGCGTGCCTCAGGCCTCGCAGCATCGGCCGCCGCGCTCGTCCTCGTCGGCGTGGGATCTACCCCCCCTTGGGTCCCCGCCGACGGCGCGGTGGTCATCGCCAGGGGTCGGCGAACGCTGCGGATCCCGGCGCAATCGTCCGCGCGGGCGGTGGGGCCGGTCGATCCGGAACGACTGCGCAACTTCTACCGGGCCGCCGACGTTCTCGTGATGCCGTCGATTCCGACACCGACGTTCCGCGAGCCGTGGGGTTTGGTGGCCAACGAAGCGATGAACCAGCACACCGCCGTGATCGCCAGCGATGCCGTGGGTGCGGCCGCCGGCGGGCTCGTCCGCGACGGACGCAACGGGCTCGTCGTGCCCGCCGGCCAGGTCGAGCCGCTCGCCGCGGCCCTGCGCCGACTCGCCGAGGACCACGCGTTGTGCGCGCGGCTGGCCCGCGGCGGCCATGAGGACGTGCGCGCGTACACCCCGCAGGCCTGGGCGGCCGGCATGGGCGACGCCCTTCGTTCCGTCGGTTGCTCCCGGGAGCATTGATACCGTGCGGCGGTCGATGCGACGACGAACGCCTCCTCTCGCGCTCATCGGCGCGCTGGCGTGCGCCCTTGCCCTGCCGGTGAGCGCCAGCGCCGACGCCGGCTCGGCCGTGGTCAGCCAGTGCCTGAACACCGGCACTGTCAGTTCCACTTACTCGCAGGCCGCCTACAACGAGGCGCTGCGCGACCTCGGTGCCGACGCCGTCGAGTACACCGACTGCGCGCAGCTCATCCGCCAGGCCCAGCTCGCCGCCGCCGCCAGAGCAGGCGGCGGGGGTGCCGCCAGCGGGCTGAGCGCCGCACCGAGCGTGCCGGCCACCTCCTTCACTCCCAAGGAGCGTGCCGCCATCGCCGCCCTCGCCTCGCCCGCGACGGGCGGGGCGCCGGTCGCGATCGCCGGCAAGCTCGTTCATCCCGGGCTCGTCCCCGTGAATGTCGCCTCGGCGGTGAGCGCCCTACCGACCCCGCTGCAGGTGCTGGTGGCCATTCTCGCGGCCGCCGCCGTGCTCGCCCTCGGACGCCTGGTGCGTGACCGTGTCAGTGACCGCCACTCCGACTGAGAGCCGGCCGCTGCCCCGCGCCGACGCGAACGTGCCACGCACGGCGTCTCGGCCCGCGCGGTCGCATCGGACCCGGCCCGATCTGTGGGGCACCCTTCTGGTCGCGCTGTTGCTGTGCCTCGTCACCTTCGTGGCGAGCGGCGGTCTGACGCTTGCCACGGCGACGAAGGTCGAGATCGGCCTGACGCTCGTCGGCGGAGTGGTCGTCGCGACCGTGGTGGTCCTCCTGCGCGACCGCCGCCACTGGCGCGCGCATGGCATGTGGGCCGTGATCGGCATGCTCGTGCTCACGGCGTTCACCGCGCTGTCGGTCGCCTGGTCGGTGACACCCGACGCGAGCTGGCAGGAGGCCAACCTCATCCTCGCCTATACGGTCACGTTCATCGCCGCCGCCGTCGTCGCTCGCGCGGTCCCGGCCCGCGCGCCCTCGGTGCTCGGCGGGATCGTGCTGGCCGCGGTCGTCGTGTGCGGATACGCCCTGGCGACAAAGGTGTTTCCGGCGCAGCTCGATCAATCCGACATCTACGCACGGCTCCAGGCCCCATATGCCTACTGGAACGCGATCGGATTGACAGCGGCCATGGGGGTCGTCGGCTTCGTGTGGCTGGGGTCCCGCCGCGACGGCCACCCCGCGCTCGGCGCGCTCGCCTACCCCGCGACCGGGCTCTGCGTCGTGACGATGATGCTCGCGTATTCGCGGGGGGCGCTGCTCGCGCTCGCGATCGGACTGGCGCTGTGGTTCGCGACGGTGCCCCTGCGCCTGCGCGGCGCGAGCGTGGCCGTCCTCGGCGGCGGCGGTGGCCTCGTCGTCACCGCCTGGGCGTTTCGCAACACGGCGCTGTCGAACGACCGAACGCCGCTCGTCGAGCGGGTCAGCGCGGGCCATCAACTCGGCGTGCTGCTGGTCGCGCTCGTGCTCGTCCTGCTCGCCGCCGGCCTGGCGATCGGCTACGTCACCGGGCGCCGCGCCCCGTCGGCGCGGATGCGCCGACGGACCGGAGCGTTGCTCCTCGCAGCGCTCGCGCTCGTTCCGGTGCTCGTCGTGCTCGCCCTGGTGGCCAGCCATCGCGGGCTGACCGGCACCATCTCCCACGACTACGACACGCTCACGAACCTCAATCCGAGCGTCTCCAATGGCCCTGGCCGCCTCACCGCCGTCGGCAGCGTGCGCGCGCTGTACTGGGACGAAGCGCTCAACGTGTGGAAGGCCCACCCCACCGTCGGGGTCGGCGCCGGCGGCTATCAGACGGCGCGCCTGCACTTCGCCCACGACTCGCTCGACGTGCGCGACGCGCACGGGTACGTCGTGCAGACGCTCGCCGACCTCGGCCTCGTCGGCCTCGGGATCAGCCTCGCGCTGCTCGTCGTGTGGCTCGCGGCGGCCGCCCGCAGCGCGCGGCCGTTCGACCTGCGCTGGGTGCGCGACGGCAACGCCCGATGGCTGGCCTGGCGGCTGCGTCGCGTGCGAGCCCCGTACCCGCCCGAGCGCACCGCCCTGCTGACGATGCTGGCCATCGTCGTCGTCTTCGGGGCGCACTCGACGATCGATTGGACCTGGTTCGTGCCGGGAGATGCCTGCGTCGCGTTGCTGTGCGCCGGTTGGCTGGCCGGGCGCGGCCCGGCGGAGACGACGCCGGCCGCGTCGATGATCGCGGTCGGCGAACCGCGCGATCCCGACGGCCGCCGCGCGCAGTGGCTCGGCGTGCTCGGACTGCCGGCTGCGGTCCGCCTGCGACGACCGGTCGACATCGGCGCCGTTCGCGTGCTCGCCGCCGCCGCCGTCCTGGCGATCGCCGTCGTCGGAGCCTGGGCCCAATGGCAGCCGCAGCGCTCGGTCGACGCCGACAACGCCGCCTTCGTCGCGCTCGCCGCGCACGACCAGCCCCAGGCCCTCGCCGATGCCCACCTCGCCGTGCAACGAGATCCGCTCTCGGTCGAGGCGCTCGTCGACCTGGCCCAGGTCCAGCTGAACGGAGGCGATGTCGCGGGCGCGCACGCAACCCTCAATCAAGCCGTCACGGCACAGCCGGCCAATCCCCAGGCCTGGCTCGAGCTCGCCTCGCTCGAGGAGACGTCGATGAACGACCCGCAGGCGGCGATCGTCGACCTGCGCCCGGTGATCTACCTCGACCCGACGTCGACGCAGGCGGCCAGCGAATACGTGTACGCCCTGCGCCAGGTGCAGGCCGCGGCCGCGCTCACCGCGGCGCGACACTAGCGTCGCTAGAAGCGCGCCCGCCGCGCGCTCGCGAGTAGCGTCCGCCGTGCCCCGGGCATCCCGCCGAGCCCGGCGAGCCGGACGTCCTCGAACCGAAAGTCCTCCAGCAACGTGGCGAGCATGCGTCGCGTATAGAAGCGCAGGTGATCGGAGCGCGGATCGAAGCGGCGGTCGAACGCTCGCGGGGAGAGCCCGAGCGCCAGACGCGTCAACGGCCCGTGGTCGGGCGTGCTGAGCAGCAGCGGTCCACCCGATCGCAGCACGCGACGGACCTCCGACATCCACCCGGCGGTGTCCGCGATGTGCTCGATCACCTCGCCGGCCCACACGACGTCGAACTCGGCGTCGGCGAGCGGCCACGGCGTCCCCTCGGCCTCGACGAGCCGCAGGTCCAGGCTCGCGTCGCGGGACGCGGCCCGACGCAATGGCTCCCGCGCGACGTCGATGCCGGTGACGGTCGCCCCGGCGGCGGCGAGTGCGCTCGCGAAGGCGCCCTCCCCGCAGCCCACGTCGAGCACGCGTGCGCCCGCCGGCACGTGGCCGCGCACGAAGCGCGCACGGCGGTCGAAGTCCGCCGGCGTCAGACCGCTCGGCACATCGCTCCAGAGCTGCTCGTGGTAGGCCCGCGCCGGCATCACGCGCCAAGGCTACGCGGCCCCGCCGGCGGTTCCTCCGAAATTGCGACCTTCACCACGACATCAGTCGATCGCTTCGCGCCACTCGGGGCTATACGCGGGCGTCGATCCCGTCTATGTTGGGCACGTGCATGCCATCAAGGACGAAGTGGAGCACCACGCCGGTCAGCGCTGCCCGTCGCCGAGCCGCCGCATGAGCTCGATCCATGGGAGCGCCGGTGTCGCTGCTCGCGCAGCTCGATGAAGCTCGCGTTCGACAGCCGCCCATCGCCTGACCCTCGTGGCGTCGGCCGCTATTCGAAGTGCCTGCTGGAGGCGCTGCGCGACACGGCACCTGAGGGGACCCAGATCGTGGAGACCCACCGCCCGCGGCGCGCGGACGTGTTCCATTCGCCGTGGATCGACGGCGCGCTGCTGCGCAGCCCGTGCCCGATGGTCGTCACTCTGCACGACCTGGTGGCCCTCAAGCGACGCAGCGAGTACCTGCACACAGGCGCCCGACTGCGCCTGCGCTATCTCGCCGCCCAGCGAGCCGTCCGGGTGATCGTCCCCACGAACGCCGTCGCGCGCGACGCCGTCGAGCGCCTCGGCCTCGAACCGGAGCGCGTCGTCGTGATCGGTAAGGCGCCGGCGCCGAGCATGCACCGCCGCAGCGAGGAGGAGGTGCGATCGGTTCGCCGCCGCTACGGCCTGCCGGAGGAGTACCTCCTCTGGGTCGGCGGCCTAACCCATCCCGAGCCTCGCAAGCAGGTCGCCCAGCTCGTCGCCACGCCGCGCAGACAGCCGCTCGTGCTCGTCGGCCCCGCAGCGCAATGGGCCCACGAGCTGCCCGGCGTCATCGTCACCGGGTTCGTGTCCGACGACGAGCTCGCGGCCGTCTATAGCGGTGCGCGCGCGCTTGTGCTGCCGTCCGAGGACGAGGGGTTCGGCCTGTCGACCGTGGAGGCGCTCGCCTGTGGCACGCCGGTGGTGGCCTGCGACGTTCCGGCGCTGCGAGAGGTGCTCGACCACCGTGCCACGTTCGTCGACTGCGGCGATCTGACGAGCCTCGTCGAGGCGGCCGAGTGCGCCGAGCGTCCCGCCCCGGGACCGCCGGAGTGGTCCTGGGCCGATGCCGCCCGTGCGACGTGGGGCGTGTATGACTGCGCGCGCGGAACCGCCCTACCCGGCCCCGCGCTCGGCCGGGGCCTGCGCCGCCCGGCACCGCACTTCGACTGAGGCCGGGGCCGACGCGCCGCGCGGCCGGCCGACGCGAGCGCCTCAGAACGCCCCTCGGCGGGTGAACACCGCCGGAATCGTCTTCAGCAGGATGGTCAGATCGAGCGCGATGGACCAGCGCTCGAGGTAGAGGAAGTCGAGGCGCACGAGGTCGTCGAAGTCGAGGTCGGAGCGACCCGAGACCTGCCACAGACCGGTGATGCCGGGGAGCACGAGGTAGCGCTTGCGGTGCCAATCCTCGAGGCGCTCGTAGTCGCGCTGGGGGAGCGGGCGCGGCCCGACGAGCGACATCTCGCCGCGGAGCACGTTCACGAGCTGGGGCAGCTCATCGAGCGAGAACCGGCGCAGCACGCGCCCGATCGGCGTCATGCGCGGATCGTTGCGGATCTTGAATAGGGCGCCGGTGGCCTCGTTGAGCGATTCGAGCTCGAGCTGGCGCTCCTGGGCGTCGACGTACATCGTGCGGAACTTCAGGCAGCTGAACGGCATCTGCCCGATCCCGGGACGGATCGAGCGGTACACGACCGGACCGCGCGAGCTGATCCGTACGGCGATCACGATGGCCAGCAGCAGCGGGCTGAGCAGGATCAGCAGGATGCTGGCGGCGACGACGTCGAACGTCCGCTTCAGCGCGAAGTCGATCCCCTCGAAGACCGGCGGCTTGAGCTCGAACAGCGGCACCGTCTCGCCCGGGAGGAACTCGGCCCGGTGCACGAGGATCTCCATCGTCGATGGCGCAACGCGCACGCGCACGCCGCGCCGATGGCATTGATCGACGAGCTCGACCGCCTCGACCTGGGGGAAGTCGGGATCGGCGATGATCACCTCGTCGATCGCGTGGGAGCTGAGGGCGCGGTCGAGGCCGTCGAAGGCGCCGAGCCGGCGTAGGCCGTTCTCGGCCACCGGCCCCAGGGAGATGAACCCGACCACGTTGATCGCCGTGTGCCCCTCAGACAGGGCGTGCGCGACGTCGCGGATGTGCTCGCCGGTGCCGACGAGCATCGTGCGGCGCTCGTAGCCGGCCAGCCGCAGGAGGCCGCCCGTCGCGCGCTCGTAGAAGTAGCGCAGCGACGACACGTACAGCAGCGCGAAGATGAGCGAGCCGTAGAAGATGTAGAAGCTGGAGAACTCCTCGCCGCTCACGACCGCGAAGACGAGCGCGACGATCGTCACCTCGAACAGGCACGCGACGATGCGCGCCAGCCCCGGCCGCTGCGCGCGATCCGCGTACAGGCTCGAGCGGGCGAACAGCAGCGCGGTGACGAGGTAGGTGAACGCGAGGATATGCTTCGTCTCGAGCCACGCGCTGTTGAGATCGACCGTCCCGCGCACCGCGGCCTTGACGACGAGCGCCGTCAGGATAGCCGCCGAGACGCCCACGAAGTCGAGCGCGAGCAGCGACACGACGCGGGCCAGGTGCCGTGCGGTGTCCATGCGCAGCAGCAGCGAGAGCGCCGGTGGCCGCTTGCTGCGCATGTCGCGCTCGGATGGCTGCATCCGCACGGCGAGCGGCGGAAGCGATCCCGTGGACGCGCGATCGGGCGCGGTCTCCGGGCGCAGGCGGTCGGGGTGCTCAGCGTGCAATGCCCCTTCGGCACGAGGCTTCATCTCGCTGCTCACAACGTCCTAGCCTCGCAGATGTAGCGCAGAACCGGCACCGCCGAGCACGTGCTTGCAGCCGCTAACGTGCGTGCTGACCAAGCAGCACTTCCTCTCCGGCCTCGGCGATCGTGCGCGCCAGGCCCTCTCGCAGCGAGATGGTCGGCTCCCAACTGAGCAGTTCCCGGGCCAGCGTGATGTCGGGCCGGCGCTGCTGGGGATCGTCGGTCGGGAGCGCCTCGTGGAGGATCTCCGAGCTCGAGTCCGTCACCTCGATGACCGTCTCGGCGAGCTGCAGCAGGGTGAACTCGTCGGGATTGCCGACGTTGACGGGGTAGTGGTAGCCGGACTCGGCGAGCGCGATCATCCCCGCTATCAGGTCTGAGACGTAGCAGAACGACCGCGTCTGGCTCCCGTCGCCGAAGACCGTGAGCGGGCGGTTGTCGAGCGCCTGGCGCAGGAACGTCGGGATCGCGCGACCGTCGTGGGGCCGCATCCGCGGCCCGTAGGTGTTGAAGATGCGGATGATCGCCGTGTCGACGCCCTGCTGGCGGTGATAGGCCATCGTCAGCGCCTCGGCATAGCGCTTTGCCTCGTCGTAGACGCCGCGCGGCCCGATCGGGTTGACGTGCCCCCAGTAGGTCTCCGGCTGGGGGTGGACGTGGGGATCGCCGTAGACCTCGCTCGTTGACGCGATCAGGAAGCGCGCGCGCTTGGCCTTGGCCAGTCCGACCGTGTGGTGCGTGCCGTAGGAGCCGACCTTCAGCGTGTGCAGCGGCAGGCGCAGGTAGTCGATCGGCGAAGCGGGAGAGGCGAGGTGGTAGACGAAGTCGATCGGCTCGTCCACGAAGTACGGCTCGATGATGTCGACGTTCAGATGAACGAAGCGATCCGGGTCGCGGATGTGCGCGATGTTCATCAGCGAGCCGGTCTCGAGATTGTCGACACAGATCACCCGGTGATCACGCGCGAGCAGGGCATCGCACAGGTGAGAACCGAGGAATCCGGCCCCTCCGGTGACAAGGCAGGTCGACACGTCGTGCACCCTACTGGAGCGCCAGGAGGCCCGCCCGGTGCATCGTTCAATCAGGCGCCGGGAGGTGACCGGGCACCCATTCGCGCTGCTCACCCTGCACCTCGCGCTTCCAGATCGGGACCTGCTCCTTGACCGCGTCGATGATCGCTCGCGCGGCCGCGAACGCCTCGGCGCGATGCGGGGCCGACGCGGCCACGAGCACGGACGCCTCCCCGAGCGGCACGGTGCCGACGCGATGCATCACCGCGACCCGGCAGGCGCCGTGCGCCGCCAGCGCCGCGCGGGCGATCCGGAGCATCTGCGCCACTGCCATCTCGGTGTACGCCTCGTATTCGAGCCGTTGCACCTCGCGCGTCACGCCCGCGAACAGCACGACCGCGCCGGCGCGGTCGTCGCGCACGGCCGCGAGCGCGGCGTCGCTGCAGAGCGGGGACTGCACCACGTCGACGCAGATCCGCCCCGCGGACATCGCCCCGCCCGAGACCGGCGGGATGAGCGCGATCTCGTCGCCCTCGCTGAGGCGCTCGTCGGCGCTCGCGTAGCGGCGGTTGACCGCCAGGACGACGGGCAGCTCGCCCACGAGGGTCTGCAGGGCCGACAGCGCGTCGGCCACGCGCGCGTCATCCGGGAGCTCGAGCTCCACCTCACGGGTCCCGGCGCGCTCCCGCAGGATCGCGAACAGGGCAACGGTGATGCGCATCGCCGCCACCGTAGCCGCTTTGCGTGGGCGGGCGCTCGTGTCCCCACCGCTCCGGGTCGCGGCGCGGCGACCGATCGCCCGCAGCGCTCAGCCGCTTATCATCGAACGATGGCCACCACCGAACGCCCGCCCTCCGGTAACGCCGGAGAGCCCGAGGACACGCTCAGCGTCGCCCCGATCGTCGGCCCCGACGATCCGCGCCGCTTCACCGACTCCGGCATCGAGATCAAGGAGCGCTACACCGAGGCCGACGTGCCGGCCGAGCTCGAGCTCGGCGAGCCGGGCGCGTTCCCCTACACCCGCGGCCCGCACCGCGAGATGTACCGCAAGCAGCTATGGACGATGCGCCAGTACGCCGGCTACGCGTCGGCCAAGGAGTCCAACGAGCGCTACAAGTACCTGATCGCACACGGCTCGACCGGTCTGTCGATGGCCTTCGACCTCCCCACGCAGCTCGGGCTGGACTCCGACGATCCGCGCTGCCTCGGCGAGGTGGGGCGTACCGGCGTCGCCATCGACACGATCGACGACATGCGTACCGCCTTCGACGGGATCCCGCTCGATCAGATCTCGACCTCGATGACGATCAACGCCCCGGCGAGCGTGCTGCTGTCGCTCTATCAGATCGTCGGCGAGGAGCAGGGCGTCGACGCGGCCAAGCTGCGCGGCACCACCCAGAACGACATCCTCAAGGAGTACATCGCCCGCGGCAACTACATCTACCCGCCGGCGGGCTCGATGCGCCTGACGACCGACCTGTTCGCCTATTGCAAGGCCGAGATCCCGCGCTGGAACACGATCTCGATCTCCGGGTACCACTTTCGGGAAAAGGGGTGCTCGGCCGTGCAGGAGGTCGCCTTCACGCTATCCAACGGGATCGCGTACGTGCAGGCGGCCATCGACGCGGGCCTGGAGGTCGACGAGTTCGCCCCCCGCCTCGCCTTCTTCTTCAACGGCCATAACAACGTCTTCCAGGAGGTCGCCAAGTTCCGCGCGGCCCGGCGCATGTGGGCGCACATCATGCGTGAGCGCTTTGCGGCGAAGGACCCCAAGTCGATGATGCTGCGCTTCCACACCCAGACGGGCGGCGTGACGCTGACCGCGCAGCAGCCGATGAACAACATCATGCGGGTCGCCCTGCAGGGCTTCGCCGCCGTGTGCGGCGGCACGCAGTCCCTGCATACCAACGGCTACGACGAGGCGCTCGCGTTGCCCTCCGAGCGCGCGGCGAAGATCGCCCTGCGCACCCAGCAGGTGATCGCCTACGAGTCGGGCGCGGCTGACAGCGTCGACCCGTTCGCCGGCTCGTACTTCATCGAGTCGCTCACCGACGACATCGAACGACGCGCGCAGGCGCTCATCGACAAGGTCGACGGGATGGGCGGGTCGGTCAACGCGATCCCGTTCATCACCAGCGAGATCGACGAGTCGGCCTGGGGCTACCAGGAGCGCTACCGCCTCGGCCAGGACATCGTCGTCGGCGTCAACAAGTACGAGGAGGAGGCGATCGAGGTCGAGGACATCCTGCGGGTCGATCCCGAGTCCGAGCGCGAGCAGCTGCAGCGGCTCGCCGGCTTCAAGTCCAACCGCGACCAGGAGCTCGTCGCGCGGCGCCTGGAGGAGCTGCGCGAGGCGGCTCGCGGCAGCGACAACCTGCTGCCGTTCATCCGCGAGGCCCTGCGCGACCGCTGCTCGATGGGCGAGGTCTGCGCCGCGATGCGCGACGTCTTCGGCCGCTACCAGCCGGTGACGTGAACGTGTCCGTGCCGCTCGCCAACTTCACCTTCTACAACGTCGTGCTGGCCGTGCACATCGCCGCGGTCATCGTCGGCTTCGGCGTCACCTTCGCCTACCCGATCCTGTTCGGGGTGGCCGCGCGGTCGGACCCCCGGTCGCTGCCGACCCTCCATCGGGCCGTGCGCGTGCTCGACGGACGGTTCATGTCCGCCGCGCTGCTGGTCGTCCTGCTCGCCGGCCTGTACCTCGCCGGCCACGCCCACGCGTTCAAGTACTTCTACGTGCAGTGGGGCATCGGCGCCGTGCTGGTGATCGGGGCGGTCGGCGGCGCGTACCTGGGGCCCCGCGACCGCCGGCTCATCGAGCTCTCCGAGCGCGACGTCGCCACGGCGGCTGGCGAGGGTGGGACGGTCGCGCTGAGCACCGAGTACCAGGCGCTGGTGCGCCAGGTGTCGATCGTCGGCACTCTGCTGAGCGCGCTCGTCCTCGTGACCGTGCTGTTCATGGCGACGCACCTCGGCGGGCCGTAGGGCTCGCCGGCGGCCCCCGGGAGGCGTGTCGGAAGTAGGGCTCCGACGGCCGCGCCGAGGCCGCCTTTCGGCCCGTCGGAGCGGCCTCCGGAGGCGGCCATGTAGTGGTGTGCTGCAACAGCCCCGCACAGCGGGCGTAAGGGAGCACACCCCACCCAGCCCGCGCGCCCGTGCACCCGGGTGTGCTGCAACAGCCCCGCACAGCGGGCGTAAGGGAGCACACCCTGCAGACCCGCCCGCGCGGCGCGTCTGCGAACCGGCGGGTCGACCTGAGAAGGACTCGCGCCGCCCCGCGCGAAACCGACGGTGGCATGCTCGAGACCCAAGCCCAACGAACGCTGGTGAAGTCGCCGCCTGAGCTGTGGGCGGAGCTGAGCGATCCGACCGCCCTCGCGCGCCACCTCGGCGAGCTGGGCGGCGAGATCAAGATCACACGTGTCGAGCCGGAGACGACGGTCGTCTGGGAGGGCGAGCGCGCGACGGGGCGAGTGGAGCTGACGCCGTCCGGCTGGGGCACAAGGGTCACCATCACGGTCACGGCCCCGTCGCCGCCAGAGGGCGCGGCGGCGGCGAAGCCCGGGAACGACGGCGACCCGGAGACCTCCGCGGCGTCAGCCGCCGAGGCGGCTGCCGAGGGCGTCGTGGACGAACCGATGGCGGTGGCAGGCACCGACCACGCACCGCCCGTCGAGGCGACCACAGCCGCTCCGACCGAACCCCTCACCCCGACGGACGGATCGACCGTCTCGGTGACGACGCCCCTGCCGAGCGAACCGGCCGATGCAGCGACCGCGCCGGCGGCGGCGGCGGCCGTCGCCATCGATCCGGCTCCCGTGGACGCGGCCGACGCGGACCCGGACCCGGGCCCAGCCACTGCCGCGGAGCCACTCGCGGCAGACGTCGTCGCGGTCGAAGCCGAGGAGCCCGCCGCGGCGCCGACACGGGGATTCTTCGCGCGCCTGTTCGGTCGGCGTCCCCGCCCGGACGCCGCGGCCCCGGCGCCGCCGGACCCCGCCCCGGAGCCGGCAAGCGTCAACGCGCCAGCCGCCTACCCGGCGCCCGCGGCGCCGGACGCTGAGGCTGAGCTCGCGCCGCCGGACCCCGCCTCGGAGCCGGCAAGCTTCAACACGCCAGCCGCCGACCCGGCGCCCGCGGCGCCGGACGCAGAGGCTGAGCCGACGGACCCCGCACCGGTTACGCCTGCGCTGGACGAACCGCCGGCGAGCCCCGAAGCCGATTCGAACCCGCCGCTCGCAACGAGCGACGACGTCGACGCCCCCGCCGCGCCGGGGCTCGATCAGGAGCGCGCGGACGAGCTGCTTGCCGAAGTGCTCGACGCCCTCGGCGCCGCGCATCACCGCCCGTTCTCGCGCTCCTAGCGCCCGCCCCGCCGACCGCACCTACGACGCTCGGGGGTAACATGCCGCCCCCCATGCGTCAACGAGCACCCGAGACCTACGAGGAGCGACTCTCTCAGCTAGAGGAGCTGCGCCAGGCCGCGCTGCACTCCGCGCCCGAAGCCGAGGAGAAGCAACACGCCCGCGGCAAGTACACCGCCCGCGAGCGCGTCGAGAAGCTGCTCGATCCCGGGTCCTTCCAGGAGCTCGACACGTTCGTGCGCCACCGCACGACGGACTTCGACATGCAGAAGAACCGGCCCTGGGGTGACGCCGTCGTCACCGGCCACGGCACGATCGACGGCCGGCGAGTGTGCGTGTTCAGCCAGGACTTCACGGTCTTCGGCGGCTCGCTCGGCGAGGTGATGGGCGAGAAGATGTGCAAGATCATGGATCTCGCGGCCAAGATCGGCTGCCCCGTGATCGGCATCAACGACTCCGGCGGCGCCCGCATCCAGGAGGGCGTCGTGTCGCTGGGCGCCTACGGCGACGTCTTTGTGCGCAATGTGAAGTGCTCCGGCGTGATCCCGCAGATCAGCCTCGTCATGGGCCCCTGCGCCGGCGGCGCGGTGTACTCGCCGGCGATCACCGACTTCATCTTCATGGTCAAGGAGACCTCGCACATGTTCATCACGGGCCCCGACGTGATCAGGACGGTCACCGGCGAGGAGGTCGGCTTCGAGGAGCTCGGCGGCGCGATGACGCACAACTCGAAGTCCGGGGTGGCCCATTTCGCCTCCGAGGACGAGGACGCCTGCCTGGAGGACTGCCGCTACCTGCTCAGCTTCCTGCCGTCGAACAACCTCGAGACGGCCCCGCGGGTGCAGCCCGGCGACGACCCGTTGCGGATGGACCCCGAGCTCGACCACGTCGTCCCGGACAACCCGAACAAGCCGTATGACATGCGCGAGGTCGTGCGCCACATCGTCGACGACGGCGAGTTCTACGAGGTGCACGAGCACCACGCCAAGAACATCATCTGCGGCTTCGCCCGGCTGAACGGCTACGCGGTCGGCATCGTCGGCAACCAGCCGAACGCGCTGGCCGGCGTTCTCGACATCGACGCCTCGGCGAAGGCGGCACGCTTCGTACGCACCTGCGACGCGTTCAACATCCCGCTCGTCACGCTCGTCGACGTGCCCGGCTTCCTTCCGGGCACGACCCAGGAGTGGGGCGGGATCATCCGCCACGGCGCGAAGCTGCTCTACGCGTTCACCGAGGCGACGGTCCCGAAGCTGACGGTGATCACGCGCAAGGCCTACGGCGGCGCCTATGACGTCATGGCCTCCAAGCACCTGCTCGCCGACTTCAACTTCGCCTGGCCGACCGCCGAGGTCGCCGTCATGGGCCCCGAGGGTGCGGTGAACATCATCTACCGGCGCGATATCGCCGCCAGCCCGACGCCGGACGCGCGCCGCCAGAAGCTGATGGACGATTACAAGGCGCGATTCGCGAATCCGTACACGGCGGCCGAGCGCGGGTACATCGACGATGTGATCATCCCGCACGAGACGCGGCCGAAGCTCATCACCGCGCTCGAGACGCTTCAGACGAAGCGTGAGCCCGGTCCGCAGCGCAAACATGGGAACATTCCGCTGTGAGCATTCTGCGTCAACGCCGCCGCCTTCCCGCCGCGGCCCTCGCCGCGGCCGGCACGACGCTCGTCGCCGCTGCCCTCGCCTCGGTCGCAGTGGCCGCCACGCTGACCACGCCCGCGACGGCGACGATCGGAGGCCGCGTGAGCGTGCGGGCCAGCAACCTCGTCGCTGGCCGTTATCAGCTGTTCATCGCCTATACCGAGAAGCAGACCCGGGGAGGCCAGGCGATCAACTGCAGCGCGTCGATCGGCTCGGTCAAGACGGTCAGGCGCTCGGCCACCTTCGCCGGGACGATCCCGGCCAGGCTCGTCTGCCGGACCTCGGCCGGGCCGTCGCTTGGCACCGTCCCCGTCTCGGTCGGGCGCTATGACCTCGCCGTCGGTTCCCCGATCGGAGCCGGCGCCTTCGACGGCAACAAGTCTTTCGTGCAGCGTTCGGTTCAGATCGTCGGCTGACGACCTAGAGCGAGACGATCGACGCCGGCACTCGGTCCTCGCGCCAGGCCTCGAGCACCGCGGCAGCGATGGCGAGATCCTGGATGGCCAGACCGGTGGAATCGAACAGGGTGACCGCCTCCGGACCGGGCCGTCCGGCGGCAGATCCGTCGAGCACGGCACCGAGCTCGGTCACCTGATCGCGCCGCACGGCCCCTGCGCGCACCGCGCCGGCGAGCTCCCCACCGTGGCTGGCCTGCTCCCATTCGTCGCAGAAGAGCGCGCACGAGCCGACGGCAGACACGGTCGCCTCCGCCTTGTCGGCCGCATCCGCACCGAGCATGTTCAGGTGCAGACCCGGACGGAGCGATCCGGCATCGACGACGATCTCCCGGCCCGGCGTGACGCAGGACACGATGTCACTGGCAAACGCCTCCTCCACCGAGCCGACGCGCCAGCCGAGCTCGCGCGCCAGCGCGGCGGCCGCCGCATGGACCGGGTCCACGCACACACCGGGTCCGTAGCCGGCCGCGGCGAGGCAGCGCGCCACCCACGCGCCGTTCAGACCGCAGCCGATGATCGCGACCGTCTGCGCGTCCTCCCGCGCGAGCGCGCGTGCCGCGATCGCGGCCACCGCCCCCGTGCGCAGGGCGGTCACGGACCCAGCGTCCAGGAGCATGAGCGGGCGCCCGGTACGCGCGTCGGATAGGCACACGATCCCCATCACGGCGGGCAGACCGTGCGGCGCGTTGCCGGGGAAAGAGGTGATCCACTTCAGCAGCGCCAGGCCGCTGCCGAGCGCCGGCATCGCACGGAAGTCTCCATACGGTGGACTCTCCAGGTAGACCTTCGCCGGCATCCGCCAATCGCCGGTGTGGTGGCGCAGGAACGCCTCGCGCACGCGCTCGGTGGCTTGCACCGGAGAGATCGCGGCCAGCACGGCGTCGCGTCCGACGACAGGCAGCTCCTCGGTCACCGGTGCGCCCCAGATCGCATGGCCACGATCCTACGGGCCCGGTCCGATCCGGGGACGTGTTCGTCGTTTGTGTGAATAGTCATGCTCAACGACGAACACCCCCAGGACACCGCGCTCGCGACTCGGCGCCGGGCGGTCGACGCGCGGCCGCGCAGG
Source organism: uncultured Solirubrobacterales bacterium (assembly GCA_963819075.1). GTDB lineage: Bacteria > Actinomycetota > Thermoleophilia > Solirubrobacterales > Solirubrobacteraceae > CAVQBJ01. The sequence continues at coordinate 728,658 of CAWFUP010000002.1, read as the reverse complement.
CGCTCGATGCGCCGCTCAGTCAGACTGTCCGCCATGGTCAACCGCCGCCCGAAGCTCGAGCTCGTGGCCCCCGGCGCCTCAGCCCATGAGGCGGCGGCCATCGTCGCCGCGCTCGAGCGGTTCATGCGCGAGACGGCCCCGCCGCGCGCGCCGGCGCCGGCGAAGCACAACGCATGGCTACGGGCCGCACGCCTCGAGGCGATCACCCGCGAGCCGCTCGGCTCGTCACCGTGGGGCGACGGGCACCACTGGGGCTGATCGGCGAAGCCGGGCGCCGGGCTGACGCCCGCCTACGCCCTACCATGCGGCGGAGCGAACCGATCGATCGCTCCTGAAATACCCGAAAGCCACCCGCCTTTCTGTATATTTATCGGTTCAGTCCTTCCCCCGGCCTACAGGAGTTCGTCACTCAATGGAGCCCGCGTCCACCCATCCCCACGCCGAGGAGTCATCCGGGCGCAACGGACGGTCCGGCACACTCGACAATCCCGAGGTGCGCGAGGACGTCCCGGGGCACGTGATTCCGATCCTCGAGCGCGAGTTCGACGACTTCGACACCGAGGCCGCCAAGTTCCTGCGCGGCGACACCCCCGAGGACCAGTTCATCGGCTTCCGCCTCAAGCAGGGCGTCTACGGCCAGCGCCAGGCCGACGTGCAGATGATCCGGGTCAAGCTGCCCTTCGGCGGCGTCTCACCCGAGCAGATGGAGGCCTTCGGCAGCGCGATCGAGAAGTACGCGCCGCTCAAGAAGGGCCACATCACCACCCGCCAGAACATCCAGGTGCACCACGTGCCTCTGCCCGATGCGGCCCAGTTCATCCGTGAGATCTCCGACGCCGGCCTGTCCTCACGAGAGGGCTGCGGTAACACGATGCGCAACGTCACCGGCGACCCCTGGGCCGGCGTGTGCGACGACGAGCCGTTCGATCCGACGCCGTATGCCGGGGCCTATGTGCGCTATTTCGTGCGCAACGAGGTCTGCCAGCTCATGCCGCGCAAGTTCAAGACCGCGTTCACCGCGAGTGACGCAGACCGCGCCATCACCGGCATCCACGACGGCGGCTTCATCCCGCGGGTGCGCGAGATCGACGGCCAGCAGGTGCGCGGCTTCGAGATCCGCATCGGCGGCGGCACGTCGATCATGCCCCGTGTCGCCCCGACGCTGTACGACTTCGTTGCCGCCGATGACGGCGAGTACCTCAAAGTCACCGAGGCGGTGCTGCGCATCTTCGACCGCCAGGACGATCTGCGCAAGAACCGGGCCCGCGCCCGGATCAAGGTCCTCGTCGACCGCATCGGGATGGACGCCTTCCGCGAGATGGTGCAGGAGGAGCTCAAGGGCGACTGGGTCAACGAGCGCGACTACTCGCTCGACCGGCTCGTCTTCGAGCACGACGAGGAGGCGCACGCGCCGCCGCCGCCCGCCGCCCACTCCTCGCCCAACGGCGACGCACGCGAGTTCGAGGCCTTCGCGCGCGCGAACGTGCGCGCGCAGCGCCAAGCCGGCTTCGTGACGATCGAGGTCATCGTCCCGCGCGGCGACCTCTCTCCGGACCAGTTCCGCGGGCTCGCGGCGGTCATGCGTCAGTACGCCGGCGGATACGCCCGTTCGACGGTGCAGCAGAACCTCGTCCTGCGCTGGGTGCGCGAGGAGTCCGCCCACGCCGTGTGGGAGGCGCTGTCCGCGCTCGGCCTCGGCGGCGGCGGAGCCAACGAGGTCGGCGACGTCGTCTCCTGCCCGGGCACCGACAGCTGCAAGCTCGGCATCACGAGCTCGATGGGCCTCAACCTGGCCATCCGCGAGAAGCTCGCCGAGATGGCCATCGACGATCCGCTCACGCGCAAGGTGCACATCAAGATGAGCGGCTGCCCGAACGGCTGCAGCCAGCATCACATCGCCAACATCGGCTTCTACGGCGCGTCGATCAAGGTCGGCGATCGGACGATCCCGGCCTACATCGCGCACGTTGGCGGCAACTACGAGGGCGGCGAGGTGCGCATGGGCGCCCGACTGAAGTCGCGCCTGCCGGCCAAGCGCGTGCCCGAGGCGATCGAGCGCTGGCTGCGCCACTACGAGTCGCAGCGCCTCGACGGGGAGGAATTCAACGCGTTCGCCGACCGAGTCGGCACGGCCGAATTCGAGGGACTGGTCAAGGATCTCTCGATGCCCGTCGAGTTCAGCCTCGAAACGATGAACACGTTCATCGACTGGAGCCGCAACGAGCCCTTCCAGGTCGTCCGCGGCGAGGGCGAATGCGCCGTCTGAGCGCGGGCTGACCATGGCCACCACCGCCACCACCGACTTCGAGCTGCGCACCGCCGAGGAGGTGCTCGCCCACATGGTCGAGCAGCACCACCCGCGGCTGGCGATGGCCTGCTCCTTCCAGAAGGAGGAGAGCGTGCTCATCGACATGCTCATGCGCATCGAGCCCAAGGCGCGGGTGTTCACGATCGACACCGGCGCGCTGTTCGAGGAGACCTACTCGGTGTGGCGCCAGATCGAGCAGCGCTACGGCCTCGCGGTGGAGGTCCACGACGCCTCCAGCCCCGACGGCGTGGCCTGGACCGCACAGCGCTGCTGCGGCGTCCAGAAGGTCGACGCCCTGAACCGCGCGCTCGACGGCCTCGACGGCTGGATCACCGGGCTGCGCCGGGAGCAGGCGCCGACCCGGGCCGCCGCCGGCAAGCTCGAGTGGGACGCCACCCGCTCGATCTGGAAGGCCAATCCGCTCGCCGATTGGACCGATCGCGACGTGTGGAACTACATCTTCAAGCACGACCTGCCGTACCACCCGCTGCACGACCGCGGCTACGACTCGATCGGCTGCGTGCCGTGCACGCAGCCCGGCAGCGGCCGCGAGGGGCGCTGGGCCGGAAGCGAGAAGGTCGAATGCGGCTTGCACGTGGACGGCGAGCCGTCATGAGCATGACCGCCCGCGCGTTGACCCACCTCGACGAGCTCGAGTCCGAGGCCATCCAGATCATGCGCGAGGTGGCCGCCGAGTTCGAGCGACCGGTGCTGCTGTTCAGCGGCGGCAAGGACTCGATCGTCCTGCTGCGCCTGGCCGAGAAGGCGTTTCGACCCGGCCCGTTCCCGTTCCCGCTCATGCACGTCGACACGGGGCACAACTTCCCCGAGGTGATCGAGTTTCGCGATCGGCGGGTCGCCGAGCTCGGGGAGCGCCTCATCGTCGCCTCGGTGCAGGAGTCGATCGATCGTGGTCGCGTCACCGAGGAGACCGGCCCTCGCGCGTCCCGCAACCGCCTGCAGACGACCACCCTGCTCGACGCGATCGCCGAATACGGGTTCGATGCCGCCTTCGGGGGCGCCCGCCGTGATGAGGAGCGAGCGCGGGCCAAGGAGCGCGTCTTCTCCTTCCGCGACGACTTCGGGCAATGGGATCCCAAGCACCAGCGGCCCGAGCTGTGGAACCTCTACAACGGGCGCATCCGGCGCGGCGAGCACGTGCGCGTGTTCCCGCTGTCGAACTGGACCGAGCTCGACGTGTGGGAGTACATCGCCTCGGAGGGACTCGAGGTGCCGCACATCTACTTCGCCCACGAGCGCGACGTGTTCGAGCGCGACGGGATGCTGTACGCCTGGCGCGATGAGGCCGAGCTGCTCCCCGGTGAGACGATCTTCCGCGAGACGGTGCGCTACCGCACCGTCGGCGACATGAGCTGCACCGGGGGCGTGCGCTCGGTGGCCTCGACGCTCGAGGACGTCGTCGGCGAGATCGCCCGGACGCGCGTCACCGAGCGAGGCGAGACCCGCGCGGACGACCGCGTGTCCGAGGCCGCGATGGAGGACCGCAAGAAGGCGGGCTACTTCTGATGGGCCCCGCGCGCCAGCGCACTAGAACGTCGCGATGACCGTCGACCTGCTGCGCTTCACAACGGCCGGCTCGGTCGACGACGGCAAGAGCACCCTCATCGGACGACTGCTCTACGACTCCAAGCTCGTCTACGAGGATCAGCTCGCCCACGTCGCCGAGGCCAGCCTTCGCCGCGGCGGCGACGGCACGCTCGACCTCGCGCTGCTCACCGACGGGCTGCGCGCCGAACGCGAGCAGGGAATCACGATCGACGTCGCCTACCGCTACTTCGCCACCGACGGGAGCGCGAGCGGAGGTCCGGGCCGGCGCTTCATCATCGCCGACGTCCCCGGGCACAAGCAGTACACCCGCAACATGGTCACCGGTGCCTCGACGGCGGATCTGTCGATCGTCCTGCTCGATGCGCGCCGCGGTGCCGTCGAGCAATCGCGCCGTCACGCCTACATCAGCGCCCTGCTCGGCATCCCGCACCTCGTCGTGGCCGTCAACAAGATGGATCTCGTCGACTGGAACGAGCGGGCGTTCCGCGACATCGTTACCGAGTTCCGCGCGTTCGCCGAGCGACTGCCGGTGGCCGAGGTCACCTTCATCCCGATCAGCGCCCTCCACGGCGATAACGTCGTCGAACCCTCGCCGCGCATGCCCTGGTACGACGGCCCGACGCTGCTTGCTCACCTGGAGACGGTGGAGGTCGTCTATGACCATCCGGACGAATGCGCCGCCCGCTTCCCGGTGCAGTGGGTCATCCGCCCGAGCGCCGCAGGCCCAGGCGTGGCGGCGACGAACGGGCACGGTCCCACGGCGGGCGCGAACACCGCCAACGGCGACTACCGCGGCTACGCCGGGCAGATGGCCACGGGGACGCTCGCCGTCGGCGACGAGGTCGTGGTTCTTCCCGGCGGGCGGCAGACCACCATCGCCGCGATCGACACCTACGACGGGCCACTCGACCAGGTGATCGCGCCGCTGTCGGTGACGCTGCGCCTCGCCGACGATCTCGACGTGTCGCGAGGCGACCTCATCACCCGCCCATCCGACGCCCCGACGGTGGCCCGCGAGATCGACGCCACGATCTGCTGGATGGCCGACCGTCCACTGCGGGCCGGCGACCGCCTGCTCTGCAAGCACACGACGCGGACCGTGCCGGCCGTCGTCACCGACCTGCTCGACCGCACCGACGTCGACACGCTCGCGCGCGAGCCCGGCATCGGCTCTCTCGAGCTGAACGACATCGGGCGCGTGCGGCTGCGCACGAGCACGCCGCTCGCCTTCGACCCCTACCTCGAGAATCGCGCCACCGGCAGTTTCATCCTCATCGACGAGACGTCGAACGGCACGGTCGCCGGGGGCATGATCGAGGCCGTCACGCCGGACGCCCGATGAGGGCCGGGGCGGCGCCGCGGCGCGCCGATCGCCCGCTCGGGCCCGCCCTCGGCGCCGCCAATCACTAATCTGCCGGACCTCGATGTTCGAAAAGGTGATGGTGGCCAACCGCGGCGAGATCGCCGTGCGCGTGATCAGAGCGCTGCAGGAGCTGGGCGTGGCGAGCGTCGCTGTCTACTCCGAGCTCGACCGTGACGCGCTGCACGTCGCGCGAGCGGACGAGTCCTATCTGCTCGGCGGTCCGACCGCCGCCGAAAGCTATCTGAACATCGACCGCATCCTCGAGGTGGCGCACGAGTCCGGATCCCAGGCCGTGCACCCGGGATACGGGTTCCTGGCCGAGAACGCAGCGTTCGGACGGGCGTGTCGGGACGCCGGGATCGTGTTCGTCGGCCCCTCGCCCGAAGCGATCGATGCGATGGGCTCCAAGACGCGGGCCCGGGAGCTGATGGCCGCCGCCGGCGTGCCGATCGTGCCGGGCACGACCGAGACCGTGGCCGACGTGGAGACCGCGGCGAAGATCATCGAGGACGACATCGGCTACCCGGTGGCCATCAAGGCCGCCGGCGGCGGCGGCGGCAAGGGCTTCCGCGTCGCGCTGAGCGCCGACGAGCTGGCCGACGCCTTCGAGGGCGCCTCGCGCGAGGGCGAGAAGTTCTTCTCCGACCCGACGGTCTACATCGAGCGCTATCTGCCCGACCCGCGCCACGTCGAGGTCCAGGTCCTGGCCGACGGCCACGGCAACGTCGTCCATCTCGGCGAGCGCGACTGCTCGATCCAGCGCCGCCACCAGAAGCTCATCGAGGAGGCCCCGGGGCCGCTCGTCGACGACGAGCTGCGCGAGCACATCGGCAAGATCGCCACCGACGCCGCGCGCGCCGTCAACTACTCCGGGGCTGGCACGATCGAGGGATTGCTCGGCGAGCGCGACGGCCAGCGCGAGTACTTCTTCCTGGAGATGAACACGCGCGTACAGGTCGAGCACTGCGTCACCGAGATGGTCACCGGCATCGACATCGTCAAGGAGGGCATCCGCGTCGCCGCCGGCGAGCCGCTGTCGTTCGCCCAGGAGGACGTGCAGCTGCGCGGACACGCCATCGAGTGCCGGATCAACGCCGAGGACGCGGCGAAGAAGTTCGCGCCCGCGCCGGGCCAGATCACCAGCTATCGCGAGCCGAGCGGCCCGGGTGTGCGCATCGACTCCGGCGTCGGCCCGGGCTCGGAGATCAGTCCGATGTACGACCCGATGGTGGCCAAGCTGATCGTGTGGGACGCCGACCGCGAGCAGGCGACCGCGCGCATGCTGCGAGCGCTCGGCGAGTACGAGATCGGCGGACTGACGACGCTCATCCCGTTCCATACGGCCCTGCTGGCCACCGCGCAGTGGGCGGCCGGCGAGACCTGTCGAGATCTGCTCGAGGACCCGAAGTGGCTGAAGTCGACGGCTCCCGGTGCGCCGCCCGAGCCATCGGCCGGCGAGGAGCCCGAGGCGGCCGAGAAGGTCGAGCAGGCGTACACCGTCGAGGTCTCCGGCAAGCGCTTCGACGTGCGCGTCATCGGACCGCCGTTCGCCGGTTCGAGTAACGGCACCGCCCCCGCCGGGGCGGCGCGCAAGCCCCCGCGCCGCGAGCGCTCCGGCGGCGGCGGCGCGGCGGGCGGCGGAGATGCGCTCGTGTCCCCGATGCAGGGCACCGTGCTGAAGGTCGCCGTCGAGGCCGGGACGAGCGTCGACGAGGGTGCCCTCGTCGCGGTCATCGAGGCGATGAAGATGGAGAATGAGGTCACCGCGCACAAGTCCGGCACGATCGCCGAGCTGCCCATCGCCGTGGGTGCGGCGGTCGCCTCGGGTGACACGCTTGCGGTGATCACCTCAGCCACGGAGTAGCCGCGAGGTCGCGATGAGCGATGGCCCGCGCGTGTGGCTTGGCGAGCTCGACGAGGCCGAGATCGTCGCCGACCTCCTGATCGCGTTCCGCGACCATCTCCAGGACAACCGCCCGTCGGACAACGCGATGCTCGCCGGGGTCGAACGCCTGATGGAGGGGGTCGAGGCCGAGTTCCTGCTCGCCTCCGTCGACGAGGACTCGCCGCCGGCCGGCGTCGCCCAGCTGCGCTTCCGCTTCTCGGTATGGGAGGCAGCGCCGGATTGCTGGCTGGAGGACGTCTACGTGCGCGAGGAGGCCCGCCGCAAGGGGGTGGGCGAGGCCCTCGTCCAGGCCGCCATCGGGCGGGCCGGCGAGCGCGGCGCTCGCCGCATCGAGCTCGACACCAACGAGGAGAACGCGGCCGCGCTCGCCTTGTACGAGCGACTCGGCTTCTCGGCTCGCAGTAAGAGCGGCGGTGGCGGGCGCGACCTCTTCCTTGGCCTCAGGCTCGCGGAGGAGTAGCGCCCACGTTCTCGACATGCCGGCGCCGCTGGGTCGCGCTGCGAGCCGCTCGCGGAAGCGGCGTGTCGCCATCGCCGGCGAGAACGCCGCCCACATAGGCGAGATCCTGCTCGAGGATCGCGAGCGCCTGAGCGCGGTCGAGCGGGGCTCCGTGCCCGGGCACGACGTGCTCGGACTCCCGCACGAGCGGGCGTAGCCGCCGCAGCGTCGCCTCGTACTCGCCCGCCGAGCCCTCGGCGAACGTCGGGATCTCGACCGGGCTCAGGTAGTCGCCGACGACGAGAGCCTTCGCCCACGGGATCGCGATCGCCATGCCATCCACGGTGTGCCCGCACGCCGAATGCAGCGCGAGCTCCCCGGTACCGAGCTCACAGCGGCCCGGGACCGGCAGGGTCTGGATCGCGCCGAGCGAGAGTGGCCGCGGCCGCGTCACGTAGTGCTCGTCGTCGAAGGCGCGCAGGCCGCGCGCCGCCGCCCCGGGCTCGGCGGCCAGGCGGGCGGCGGTTGTCTCGGCGCAGCCGAGCGCCGCGTCGGCGAAAGCGAGGCGACCGAGCAGGTGGTCCCAGTCGGCGTGCGTGGCGAGCAGGCCACTGAGGTGAAAGCCGGCCTGCTCCATGAGCGCCGGCAGGACCTCGAGCTCGTCGGGGTAGATCGGCGAGTCGATCACGAACGCCTCGTCGGTGCCGTCCTGGGGTCCGCGCACGATCGTGCTCGTCGTCTGCCACACGCGGCTCGTGACGACGATCACGTCGCGATGCAGCGATACGGCTCGCATCGCGCGCCCCCGCGAGCGTCAGGCGATGCCGAGGAGCTTGGCCGCCTCGCGGAGGTTCGCCACCTCGGCGGTCGGCTTCTTCTGGCCGCCCTCCAGGGTCTCCTTCTTGCGGTTGACCCAGATCACCGGGATGCGGGCCTTGATGCAGGGCTCGACGTCGTGGTAGTGGCTCGCGGCGACGTGCACCCACCCCTTCTTGCCGCCGATCCGGCGGGCGCACTCGGTGAAGTGAGCGGCGTCGGGCTTGTAGGAGCGCACCTGCTGCGCGGTCACGACGAGATCGAAATCGGTCGGGATGTGGCGGCGCGTCTGGCCGAGGAGCTTGTCGTCGATGTTCGACAGGAGCCCGAGCTTGTACTTCTTGCTGAGCTTCTGGAGCTGCGGGTTGGTCTCCTTGAACGGCAGCCAGCGCTGCACCGAGTCCGGCAGGAATCCCGATCGCGACGGCTCGAGCGGCCAGCCGAGGCGCTTGGAGATCTCCACCGCGGTGCGACGCAGCACCTCGGCATAGAGCTCGTACGAGCCGGCCTCGATCTCACGTTCGATCTCGTGGAAGAGCGAGATGAGCTCGTCGCGCTCGATCGTGAACCCGTCCCGCTGCGCCTCCTTGGCGAACGCCTCGTAGACGCCGGTCTCCCAGTCGATGAGCGTCCCGTAGACGTCGAAGGTGACAAAGGTGATCTTTGAAGGCAGCGGCATTCGTGTTGGGTCTCCGAGTGTCGGACCAGCCTCGAGGGAGCTTCGCGCGTAAGCGCAGCGGCGGGCAAGGGGTCCCAATTATGACGTCGTCGCGCGCAAACGCCTTTCACACCCGCCGCGGGGGGGACCACGGCGCGTGGTCGCCACACATTCACTATTGTGCGCGCCCGCGATGGACCTCCTCGAATACCAGGGCAAGCAGCTGTTCGCCCGCCACGGCATCCCCGTGCCGAGCGGCAAGCCCGCGACCACCGTCGACGAGGCGGTTGCCGCCGCGAACGAGATCGGCTATCCCTGCGCGGTCAAGGCGCAGGTGCAGATCGGAGGGCGCGGCAAGCTCGGCGGCATCAAGATCGCCGCGAACGAGGCCGAGGCGCGCGAGCACGCGAGCGCGATCCTCGGCATGGACATCAAGGGCCTGACCGTGCACGAGCTGTGGATCGAGGGCGCTTCGCAGATCGAGGCCGAGTACTACGCCTCGATCGTCTTCGATCGCGGCGCAAAGGCGCCGCTGGTGATGCTCTCCACGAAGGGCGGGATGGACATCGAGCAGGTCGCCGAGGAGGATCCGGACGCGCTGGCCACGCTGCATGTCGATCCGCTCATCGGCTTTCAGGACTTCCACGCGCGCCGGCTCGCCTTCGAGGCCGGTGTCGACGCCGACCTCGTGCGTCCGGTCGGCGCCTTCCTGGCCAAGCTGTACGAGACCTTCGTGAGCGAGGAGGCGATGCTCGTCGAGGTCAATCCGCTCATCGTCACGCCCGAGCGCGACGTGCGGGCGCTCGACGCGAAGGTCACCCTCGACGACAACTCGCTCTTCCGCCACCCCGACAACGCGCAGCTGCGCGACCTCTCCAAGGAGGACCCGCAGGAGCGGATGGCCAAGGAGCGCGACCTCATCTACGTCAAGCTCGACGGAGATATCGGCATCCTCGGCAACGGCGCCGGCCTCGTCATGTCCACGCTCGACGTCGTCGCCCAGGCCGGCGGCGCGCCCGCGAACTTCCTCGACGCCGGCGGCGGCTCGAAGGCCGAGGCGATCACCGCCGCCGTCGAGGTGATCCTCTCCAACCCGAAGGTCAAGGCCGTGCTGTTCAACATCTTCGGTGGCATCACGCGTTGCGACGAGGTGGCGCGCGGCCTGATCGAGGCCTTCGACCAGATCAAGCCGACGGTGCCCTTCGTCGTGCGCCTCGACGGCACCAACGACGTCGAGGGTCGCCAGCTGCTGACCGAGGCCAACCTGCCGAACGTCTACCCCGCCCGGACCATGAACGAGGCGGCCGAGAAGGTTGTCGCCTTGTCCAAGGGCGAGGAGGTGGCGGCGTGAGCGCCGTCACGGTTCAAGGCCGCCCGGACGGCGGCTCGGGGACCCTCCGAACGTGAGCGTAATCGTCGATACCGAGACCCGCCTCTGCGTCTCGGGCATCACCGGGCGCGAGGGCACCTTCCACGCGCTCAACAATCGCCGCTACGGCACGAACGTCGTCTCCGGCGTGACCCCCGGCAAGGGCGGCCAGGACGTCGAGGGCATCCCCGTGTTCAACACCTTCCACGATGCCGTGGCCGAGACCGAGGCCAACACGGCGATGATCTTCGTGCCCCCGCGGTTCGCCGCCGACTCGATCCTCGAGGCCGAGGACGCCGGCATCGAGACGATCATCGCAATCACCGAGGGCATCCCGGCCCACGACGAGCTGCGCGTCTACACCCATCTGAAGCGCAATCCCCGCGTGCGGCTCATCGGCCCTAACTGCCCCGGTGTCCTGTCGCCCGGCAAGGCGAGCGTCGGCATCATCCCGGCCTCGTTCTTCAAGGAGGGCAACGTCGGCGTCGTCTCGCGCTCGGGGACGCTGACCTATCAGATCGGCAACGAGCTCGCCCAGCGCGGATTCGGCAACTCCTCGATCGTCGGTATCGGCGGCGATCCGGTCCCCGGCTCGAGCTTCGTCGACATCATCGCCCTCTTCCAGGACGATCCCGAGACCGAGCTCATCGTGATGTCCGGCGAGATCGGTGGCGACGCCGAGGAGCGCGCCGCCGAGTACATCGCCGAGTCCGTCACGAAGCCGGTCGTCGGTTACATCGCCGGCTTCACGGCGCCGCCCGGCAAGACGATGGGGCACGCGGGCGCGATCGTGTCCGGCTCTCAGGGGACCGCGGCGGCGAAGGCCGAGGCGCTCGAGGCGCGGGGCGTGCGCGTCGGGCGCACCCCCACCGAGGTCGCCGACATCGCCATCGAGATCCTCGGCGGCTAGGCTCGCCGGCGGTTGCTCGCTCGGTGCCGTGAGGCCGAGCGTCCGCGCCGAGATCTATCGTGGGGAAGCCCACCGGGCCCTGCCCGACGACGATGAGCGACGAGCCCCCCCTTTCGCCTGACCTCTCTTCGACGCTGGCCGACCTCGAGCACAAGCTGAGTGCACTCGAGAGCGACCTCTCGTCGGCGCGCGCGCGGCCGGCGCCCGAGCCGCCGAGCGACGACGCGATGGCGCAGGACGCTCCCGAGCCTACGCCGGCCGCGCCGCCGCCGATCGCGCCGCGACAGGCCGAGGCGGAGCCCGCGGCTCCCCCCGGCCCCGCGGCCGCCCCCGCAGCCATCGCAGCGCCTCCCGCACCGCCAGCCGTCGCCGCACCGCCCGCCGGCCCGCACGCCCGGGAGACGGCCGAGGCCCTGGCGGCCTCGCTGACCCTGCAGCTCGAGCAGATCATCGCCTCCGCCGAACAGGTGGCCGCCGACATGCAGGTGCGCGCCGAGGCCGAGAGCACGCGACTGATGGCCGAGGCCGAGGAACGGGCGCGCGAGGACGGCGAGCGCATTCGTCGCGCGGCGCAGGCGGCCGCGGATGAGCACCTCCAGCGATCGCGGCGCGAGATCGACGAGTTCGCCCAGGCGAGGATCACTCGCATCGGCGCGATCGCCGACCGGCTCACGGCCGACTCCGAGCATGTGCTCGAGCGCCTGACCGAGGCGGCCGCGCTGCGCCGCGCGCTCGACAGCCTGCTCGCGGGGCTCACCGAGGCCTCCGAGAAGGTCGTGCGCGAGGCGCGCGGCGGCGAGGGCGAGCAGCCCAGCGCCGAGCCGTCGACGGACTGACCGCGGCGGTCAGGCAAGGGAGTCCGTAAGCTCCTGGCTATGGCTGTCACCTCCACCTCCACGATCTCGTTTGCCCGCGGCGCGCCGTCGTTGGACATCGTCGACGTCGACGGGCTGCGCGATGCCGCCGTGCGCGCCTTCACCTCCGATCCGGCCGGCACGACGGCCTACGGCACGGCCGTCGGGTACCCCAAGCTCCGCGCCTGGATCGCCGACCAGCACGGCGTCGAGCCCGAGCGGGTGTTCGTGACCAACGGCTCCATGCAGGCCGACGCGTTCCTGTTCGAGGAGCTCGTCGGCGCCGGCGACACGGTCGTCGTCGAACGCCCGACCTACGACCGCACCCTCCTGTCGCTGCGCGAGCGCGGAGCCGAGGTGCACCCGGTCGAGCTCGAGCCCGACGGGCTCGACACCGATGCGCTGGCCACGCTGCTGCGCAGTGGACTCGCCCCGCGTCTCGCGCACATCATCCCCAACTTCCAGAACCCGGCCGGCTACACGCTCTCGCTCGTCAAGCGTCAAACGCTGCTCGCGCTCGCGCGCGAGCACGACTTCGTCGTATTCGAGGACGATCCGTACGTCGCGCTGCGATTCAGCGGCGACACGCTCCCGACGATGCTCTCGCTCGACGACGAGCGCGTCGTGTACGCGTCGTCGTTCTCCAAGACGGTGTGTCCGGGCGTTCGCGTCGGCTACCTGGTCGGCCCGCCGGAGATCATCAAGCGGATCGTGCAGCGCGCGACGAACACCTACATCTCGCCGTCGATGGTCTCGCAGGCGCTCGTGTACGAGTTTTGCGCCTCCGGAGCGATCGAGCGGTCGATCGACACGGTCAAGGCGGCGCTCGCGGAGCGCGTGGCCACGCTCGCCGAGGCGTTGCGCCGCGAGCTGCCCGACGCCCGCTTCGTCGAGCCCGAGGGCGGCTACTTCATGTGGGTCACGCTCCCGGAGGGAACCGACGTGCACGCGTTGCACGCGGCCGCGGCCGAACGCGGGGTGGCTTTCGTGAAGGGCACCGACTTCCTGCTGGAGGGCGGCGAGAACACGCTGCGGCTCGCCTATTCGGGCGTGACGCCCGAGGAGATCGACGTCGGCGTCGCCCGCCTCGCCGAGGCGTACAGCGTGCTCGGGGACGCGGCCTGACGCGGGCGCGCGGCGTGCCGCACGGTCCTGTCTGCCATCCTCGCTGCGGTGTCCGACCACGCGATCGCCCTCCGGGGCGTGCATAAGCGCTTCGGCGACATCGTCGCGGTCAACGGCCTCGACCTGACCGTGCCGTCCGGCGTGTGCTTCGGCCTGCTCGGGCCCAACGGTGCCGGCAAGTCCACGACGATGCGCATGCTCACCGCGCAGGCGATCGCCGACGACGGGTCGATCTCCGTCCTCGGCCTCTCGCTGCCGCGCGAATCCAAGCACGCGCGGATGCTCATGGGTGTCGTGCCACAGCTGGACAACCTCGACGTCGAGCTGACGTGCCGCCAGGTCCTCGACGTGTTCGCGCGCCTGTACCGCGTGCCGCGGGCCCAGCGCTCCGCCGCCGTCGATCGCGCGCTCGAGATCGCGAACCTCGGCGCGCGCGCTGACACGAAGGTGAACGAGCTCTCAGGCGGGATGCGCCGGCGGCTGCTCGTGGCGCGCGGGCTCATCCACGAGCCCCGGCTCGTCCTGCTCGACGAGCCGACCGTCGGGCTGGATCCCCAGGTGCGCCAGGAGCTGTGGACGCTCATCGACGGCCTGCGCAGCGCCGGCGTCACCGTGCTCATGTCGACCCACTACATCGAGGAGGCCGAGCGCCTGGCCGACATCGTCGCCGTGATGTCCGAGGGTCGCGTGATCGCCGAGGGCACACCGGAGGAGCTCGTCCGCGCCCACGCCGGGGAGAAGGTCGTCGAAGTGTACGGCCCGCGTGAGCACCTTCGCGAGGTCACCGAGCTGGCCGAGCAGCGCGGCTGGAGCAGCCGGCGCAGCGGCCCGGCCGTGGCGATCCTGCGCGCCGAGCAGACGATCGACGGCGAGCTCCCCGACGGGGCGCTGCGCCCGGCCAACCTCGAGGACGCGTTCGTCGCGCTCACCGGCGAGGAGATCGAGTGAGCACCGGCGCCGACACCGCCTCACCGGCCGGCGTCGGCTCGGAGCTGCGCATCCGGCGGCTCGACCCCACGGCGATCGCCGCCGTGATGAGCCGCGACGTCGTGCTGTTCGGCCGCTACTGGCAGTCGACGACGTTCTCGTCGATCGTGCAGCCGACGATCTACCTGCTCGCGTTCGGGCTCGGCTTCGGGAAGCTCGTCGCACACGTCGGTCACGTCAGGTACGTCGAGTACGTGGCCACCGGCGTCGTGGCCACCGCGGTGCTGTTCTCCTCGGCCTTTCCGGGCATGTTCAACACGTTCGTGCGCTGGCGCTTCCAGCGCACCTACGACGCCATGCTCGCGACGCCGATCGACGTCGAGGAGCTCATCACCGCCGAGTTGCTGTGGCTGTCGATTCGCGCCGGCGTGTATGGCCTCGCGCCGCTGCTCGTCGGCATCGTCTTCGGCCTGACCCCCACCGCCGGAATGCTGCTCGTGCCCTTCATCGGCTTTGTGACCGGCGTCGGCTTCGCGGCGTTCGGCGTGCTCATCGCCGCGGTGGCGAAGACGATCGACAACTTCAGCTACATCACGAGCGCCGTGCTGACGCCGATGTTCCTCGTCGCCGGCACGTTCTTCCCGATATCCACGCTGCCGCCCGGGATCCGCACGGTCGCCGAGTTCAACCCGCTCTACCACTGCGTCCAGCTCGTGCGGGACGCCTCCTTCGGCGACCTGCAGCTCGCCGACCTCGGGCACGCCGCCTTCCTGATCGCCTTCGCGCTCATCATGTGGCGGCTGGCCATCTGGCAACTCGGACGGCGCCTGATCGACTGATAGGCGCGGACGCCTACCGCCCGTAGCGCTGACCGAGCACGAGCGCCTCGGGCAGCGCGGTGCGCGGCGGGGGCGAGGGGTCGGCGAGGACCGACACCGTCTCGGCGACGCTCGGCGTGAGGTGGCAGTCGCGCCCGTCCGCCGTCCGCACGACGACCCCGTCGCCATCGCGGGCGACGAGCGTGCCCTCGAGCCCGGGCTCCAGACCGGAGGCCTTCAGGTAGTGCAAGAGGTCCTCCGCCTCGTTCTCGAAGCGCAGGACGCGCACCGAGGCGCCCTCCTGCACGTCGGCGAGCGGCACGCCGGCGATCCGCGCTCCGGCGGCGATCGGATGGCCGTGCGGGCACGTCTTGGCGTCGCCGATCGCGGCGCGCATGCGCTCCTCGAGAACTGGCGACATGGCGTGCTCGAGGCGCTCGGCCTCTTCGTGCACCTCGTCCCACGGGATGCCGAGCACATCGGTCAGGAAGCGCTCGATGAGCCGGTGACGACGCACGACCCCTTCGGCGTGAGTCGCCCCGAGGTCGGTGAAGGCGATCGTCTTGTCGGTGGCGCGAGTGATGTACCCGTCCCGCTCCAGACGCCCGATCATCTCGTGGACCGTCGGCGCCGACAGCAGCATCGCACGCGCGACGTTCGCTCCGGTCATGGGCAGCCCGGCCTCCTGCAGCCAGAAGAGGCTCTGCAGGTACTCCTCCTCGGCAACGGTCGCGTGATCGGGCGGCATGGCCCCGCTGATCCTAGCGGCGGTCGATCGTCGGCCGGGCGAGCCGTTCACACGACGGCGCTCACTGGGCGAGCTGCGCGAACGTGCACTCGCGCGGCGCCTTGTCGTCGCGCCAGCGGCGGATCTTCGCCCCGTGGCGGATGCGACCCGCGCTGACATGATCGAAGTCGATCTCGACGACGAGCTCGGGGCGCAGGCCGATCCATTCGAGGTCGCGCCCGGCCGTCCAGCGGCTGGCCTCGCCCGACCCGCGCTCGCCCGTCTCGAAGGGGGCGAGCTCGCCGACGAGCCGCCGCTTCTCGGCGGCGGAGAGCCCCGACGTGTGACCGACCACGCGCAGCTCGTCGCCGTCGTAGCAGCCGAGGATGAGCGCGCCCACGGTGTCCGGCTCCTTGCCCGGGCGCCACCCGACGACGACGGTGTCGATCGTGCGCACGCGCTTGATCTTCAGCATGCCGCGCCGCTCGCCGGGCAGATAGGGAGCGTCGCGCTCCTTCGCGATGACGCCCTCGGCGTCACGCAGCCACGGCTCCGCCTCGGCGGCGGTCGCCACGAGCGCCATCAGCTCGAGCGGCACGTCGCCGCTCCCGACGCGCGCCAGCAGCGCCTCCAGCTCGGCGCGTCGCGCGTGGAATGGGCGCTCCATCCACACCTCGTCCCCGGCGGCGAGGACGTCGAAGGCCACGAACGTCGCCGGCGTCTCGGTGGCGAGGCGCTGCACCCTCGATTCGGCCGGATGGATTCGCTGCTGCAGGGCGTCGAAGTCCTCGCGCCCGGCGGTGTCGCGCACGACGATCTCCCCGTCGATCACGTAACGCCCAGGCGGGAACCGCAGCTCGGGGAAGTAGCGGCCGAGCGGCCGGCCGTTACGCGACTGCAGGAACACCTCGTCGCCGTCGACGAACGCGATGCAGCGGAAGCCGTCGAGCTTGATCTCGAAGCAGTAGCGGCCGTCATCGGGCAGCGCCTTGCGCGAGAGGGCGAGCGCCGGGGCGATCGGCGGCGACAGGGGGAGCGTCACAGCCTGACAGGATGCCCGACCGTGACCGTGCGCCGCTTTCTCGTCGCGCCCGACGCGTTCAAGGGCAGCCTCTCCTCATCGCGGGTCGCCGCGGCGATCGGGCGTGGGCTGCAGGCGGCCGGGGCGCAGCCACCCGATCTCTGCCCGATCGCCGACGGAGGCGAGGGGACGCTCGAGGTGCTGCTCGCCGCGCTTGGCGGGCGCACCCGCCACGCCACCGTCAGCGATCCGCTCGGGCGGCCCGTGCGAGCCGCCTACGGCGTGTTCGAGGGCGGTGAGCGCGCGATCGTCGAGGTCGCCTCGGCGAGCGGCCTCGCACGTGTCGCCGCCACCGAGCGCGACGCCGTGGCCGCGAGCACACGCGGCACCGGCGAGCTGATCGCGCACGCGATCGCCGACGGCGCGCACACCGTGCTCGTCGCCGCCGGCGGGAGCGCGACGACCGATGGCGGGCACGGAGCGATCGAGGCGATCGAGCGCACTGGCGGCCTCGGCTCGGCGCGTCTGGTCGTCTGCTGCGACGTGCGCACACCGTATGAGGAGGCGGCGCCGCGTTTCGGACCCCAGAAGGGCGCGGACGCCGCCGGTGTGCGGACGCTGGCCCGGCGCCTGAGCCGCCTGGCTGAGCAGCTGCCGCGCGACCCTCGTGGCGTACCGATGACCGGCGCCGCGGGCGGGCTCGCCGGCGGGCTGTGGGCACGGTACGGGGCGACGCTGCGGCCGGGTGCCGCCTACGTGCTCGACGCGCTCGGCTTCGACGAGCGTCTGCGCGCCGCGCGAGCGGTGATCGTCGGGGAGGGCCGCCTCGATTGGAGCACGCTCGAGGGCAAGGCGGCCGGCGAGGTCGCCACACGGGCGCGCCAGATGGGCGTCCCCGCACACGCCATCGTCGCCGAGAACGCGCTCACGCCGTTCGATGCCCGCATCCTCGACCTGCAGGCGATCATCGAGGCCGGCGACGAGCCGGCGCTGGAGGCGGCCGGCGCCCGGCTGACAGCGCTCGTCGCGCCGCGCGCATAGCCCCTCCTGGACGGCCCCCGCAGGGCGCGAAATCGGTCCACAAACGTCGCAAAACGCCCAAGTTCTCTGGGAAAAACGCCGAACAGAAAACGATGAGGTTCTTCAACCCTCGGATCAGTCAGGATCAGTTCCTGTCAGGGCTGACTTCGGCCGCGAGCGGCATCGCGATCGCGGTGCCGATCCTGCTTTCGCTCGTCATCGCCCACGGCGAGCGCTTCAACTGGGGCTACGTGTCGCTCGCCTTCGCGATGCTCGGCATCACCACGGCATACGTGGCGGTGAAGATCTTCCGGGCGCGACGCGGCACGATCTCGCTCAACCCGGGCCTCGCGTTCGTGCTCACATGCTTCACCGTCATGACGCTCGTGTTCGGCGATCTCGCCACCTACCACTGGTCGGGCGAGATGTTCATCGCCTGCCTCGTGCTGCCGGTCATCTTCTTTGCGGTCATCGGCGACAACCACATGCTGTTCGCCGGCTGGCTCGTCACGGCGGCGGCGGTCGCGCTCTGCCTGCACGTGGAGCACCTGCCGAGCGACATCTTCTGGGCCCGCTTCCTCGTGTTCAGCTCGCTGGCCGGCGTGGCCGGCCTGATGGTCGCGCCGATGATCCGCAAGCTCCACAACCGCTTCCGCTCGCGCGACGCGCTCTCGGACCTCACGAAGGCGCTCGCCACCGCCGAGTCGATCGAGTCGGCGCTCAGCGAGTGCGTCGCCCTCGTCCACACGGTCATCCCATGCGACAGCGCCGTGCTCTATGCGCACGGGGCCGAGCCCCAGCCGGCGCTCTCGCCGGTCGCCGAGTGGAGTCGCGACGACGCGACACCGATCGAGGTGCCGACGCCGCAGGAGCTCCCCGCAGGTGTCGACTTCGCCATCGGGGCGCGCCTGGTGGGGTCGCGCTGCTTCGTGCCGGCGGGCTACTCGAGCGCGGGCGAGCTCGTGCTCGTCATCGACGGGATCGACGTCAAACAGGCCTCGGCCTTCTTCGTCGAGGAGGCGGCCGGCGGCCTCTCCTCGAGCCTGCTGCTGATGACGGCGCGCCTGGCCTACGTGAGCAACCTGCGCGAAGAGAGCCGCACCGACCCGCTCACCGGCCTCGCCAACCGTCGCGCCCTCGAGGAGCGCCTCGGGCTCGTCACCGCCCAGGCGTCGCGCAGCGGCGCGCCGGTCGCGGTGGCGATGATCGACCTCGACCACTTCAAGCTGTTCAACGACCTCTCCGGCCACCAGAGCGGCGACGAGCTCCTGCGTTTGCTGTCCGACGCGCTCGACCGGCGCCTGCGGGCCCAGGACCTGCTCGCGCGCTACGGCGGCGAGGAGTTCTGCGTCGTCCTGCCCGACACCGACCTCCTCGCCGCGCGGGTCGTGCTCGAAGACCTCCGGGCGATCGCCCCGACCGTCCTCGTCGGCGGGCGCGCGGCCACGATCTCGGCCGGGATCGCCGAGTGGCGTCCTGGCGAGACGACAGCCCTCCTGCTCGAGCGCGCGGACCAGGCGCTTTACGTCGCCAAGGAGCAGGGACGCGACCGCGTGATCGTGGCCACAGCGCTGACGGCTCAGGGCGCCGCGGCCTGAGCGGCAGCGATCTGCTCGCCGTACTTGCCCGCGAAGTAGCCGAAGATCGGCTCGATCTCCCCGAGGAGGTCGACGTCGGGCGCGATGCTGGCGGCGAACGCGTTCAGGTACAGCAGGTTCTTGAAGAACAGGAGAAGATCCTTCGGAACGCGAAACCCCCGCGCGGCGAGCAGTCGGATGAGGGCGCCGAGGCGGTCGGCGATCTCGGTCCGATTCAAGGGCTGTCCACCGTCTCGGGCGATCACGAGCCCTGCGAGGTCGCGCGCGAGCGCGTCGAGGTCCACGTCCTCCCCGAGCGCTCCGAAGCGCGATAGGGCCCGGACCTGCGCATCGACATCTTCGGTCCCGAGCCCGAGCATCAGCGCGATGAGCGCGTCGCGGCGCTCACCGTCGAGCCGGCCGACGATCCCGAAGTCGACGAGTCCGAAGCGGCCCTCCTCGTCGATGAGCACGTTGCCGGCGTGCAGATCGCCGTGGAAGACGCCGTAGACGAGACTGCTCTCGAGGACGCCCTGCACGGCGAGCCGCAGCAGCGCGGCGCGGTCGACGCCGTCACGCAGGACACCGGGAGCGTCGGTGTAGCGCACGCCGCCGACTCGCTCCATCACGAGCACGCGCTTGCGGACGAGACCCGGCACGGGGCGCGGACAGGTCACGTGTGCGAGGCCGGAATGCTCGGCGACGAGCCCGACCTCGACCATGTTCGCGGCCTCGAGCCGCAGATCGAGCTCCTGCAGGGCGATCTCGGCGAACAGGGCCACGACCCCACGGAGGTTGGCCACCCGCGCCGCTTCGGCGCGCCATTCCCCGAGCGTGGCGAGCACCGAGAGCGCGCGGATGTCAACCGCGAAGCTGCGGCGCAGGCCGGGGCGGCGGACCTTCACCACGACCTCGGTGCCGTCGATGAGCTCGGCGGCGTGCAGCTGAGCGATCGACCCGGCGGCCAGTGGCTCGTCGTCGAAATCCGCGAAGAACCGCGAGAGCGGACCGCCGAGTTCGGTGACGACGATCGCCTGTGCGCGCCCGCGCTCCAGGGGCGGCACGTCGTCGACGCACCATTGCAGCGCGTCGACGATCTCGTCGGGCAGCAGCCCGCGCGCGCTCGACATGAACTGCCCGAGCTTGACGTACGCCGGGCCTCCCGCACGGACGAGCCGCTCGGCGCGTCGCGCCGCCACCGCCGTCCACTCGTCGGGCGCGTCGCCGTGGACGAGCGCCTGCACGGCGCTGCGAGGCAGATCGGCGCCGACGAGCGTGCCGGCCGCACCGGCGGCGCGACCGGCCATCTCGAAGAGCCGCCCGACCCCGGCGGGATGCGGGAGCGGGTGCGTGAGTGCAGCCGCGCGGGCGGCGAGCAGCGCCCGGCGCCGGGGAGCGTCGGCGATCCACACGAGCGCCTGCTCGCGCAGCCCCGGCACGCCGGCAACCCACGCGGACTCCGCGGCCAGCTCGGCCGGGGACGGAGGAGATGGGAAGGTGGCGGCACTCATCTGCGTGACCCGAGCAAGCGTCGCCGTCGTCAGATCATACGGGCCCGCTACGCTCGCCGCCAGGATGTCCCTCTCCGATCAGCCCGCCGGCACCGAAGAGAGCGCGGCGAACGCCCCAGCGGCGGCGCTCGCGGCCCCCGGGGCCCGCCCCGCGCGCATGTCGCTGCCGAACCTCGCGGCGCGCCGCGCGACGGTCATCGGCGCCGGATCGTTCGGCACGGCGCTTGCCGTCCTGCTCGCGCGCGCCGGGCTGCGCACGACGCTCCAGGCCCGCACCGCGGCGCAGGCCACGCGCCTGGAGAGCGACCGCGAGAACGCCACTTACCTGCCGGGGGTCGAGCTGCCCGGATCGATGCGCATCGAGACGGTCGCCGCCGGCCTCGCCCGCGCCGAATACGTGTTCCTCGCCGTCCCGTCGCGCGCGCTGCACGAGGTGATCGGCGGGCTCGTCGGCGGCGGCTTGAGTGAGCGTGCGGCGATCGTCAGCCTGGCCAAGGGCCTCGTGCCGCCGGACGGGACCCCGCCGACCATCCTGCTCTCGAGCTCCTTCGGCGCGGCGCGGGTGGCCTGCGTGGGCGGTCCGGCGCACGCCCACGAGATGGTGAGCGCCGGTGCCGGCCTCGTCGCGGCCTCGGTCGACGAGGAGCTCGCGTGCACGGTCGCCGACGTGCTCATCCGCGCCGGCGTCGTGTGCGAGCAGTCCAACGATCCGATTGGCGTCGAGCTCGCCGGGGCTGCCAAGAACGCGGCCGCGCTCGCCGCCGGCGCGACCGAGGCCCAGGGCCTCAATGCCGCCGGGGCCGCGGCGGGGCACATCTTCGCCGAGGTCTGGCGCTTCGCCGCCGCCCAGGGCGCGCGGCCGGAGTCGATGATCGGCCTCGCCGGCACCGGCGACCTCGTGGCCACCGTTCTCGCCCCGCAGAGCCGCAACCGCCGCGCCGGTGAGCTCCTCGCCCACGGCGTCCCGGCGAGCGAGATCCCCGGCCGCATCGGGCAGGCCGTCGAGGCGCTCGAGTCGGTGCCTCTGCTCGGCCGCGCGCTTGACGCCGCCGGTCTCGACGCGCCGGTCACCACCGCGCTCGGACGGCTCATCGCCGGCGAGCTGCCGCTCGAGGAGTGGGTCGCGCTCGTGCGCGCGACGGTGCCGCCGCCGGCGCGCTGGCGCCGGCACGGCCGTGCCCGCCCGGGATTCTGGCGCCGCCTTTGGCGGCGCCTCCGTCACGGCCGCGGCTCATCGCCGCGGCGCTAGCGTCAGCGCGCCGCGGCCGGGGAGCGGCGCGCCATGAGCGTGGCCACGACCGCCTCGTACACGCCGGCGCCATAGCCCGACTCGGCCACACGCACGTTCGCGTGCGCGGCCAGGGCATCGCGCAGCGAAGCGTCGCGCTGCAGCGCGTTGGCCACGAGCCACATCTCGCCCACGACCGCCGCGCAGGCGAGATCCTCGCGCGAGTCCCCGACGGCCAGCGTCTCATCGCGCGCGTAGCCACGCGCCTGGCGATGGACGACCACCGCGCCGGCCTTGGAGACGTCGGCGGGGACGAGGTGATAGCAGCGGACGTGCTCGAGCGCCGCGAGGGCCGGGGAGCGGCGGGTGATGACGCCGTTGTCGATGAGGCGCAGGTTGGCGTGTCCGGCGGCGGCGAGCTCGCGATCGACCTCGGCCACGTCGACGAGCCCGCGGAAGAGGTGCGACACCTCCCGGTCGACATGCCACGGCTCGTGGTACTCCAGACGCCTGGCGTAGCGGTCGAGCAGGAGCGCGGGGGCCCCCGAGTCCTCGATCTGCTGCGCGATCGTGCGCGGGCCCGGCGTCAGCTCCCGGCTGAGCCAATGCTCCTCGCCGTCGAGGACGAGACACGCCCCGCCCTCGTACAGGTAGGAGCGCTGGCCGAGCAGGCGGGCGTCCTCGGCGACCTGCGCGCCGCGGCGGCCGCTCATGATCACGACCTCGACCTCGGCCCGCAGGCAGGCCTCGACGGCACGCACCGCGGCCAGGGAGACCGCGCCCTCACCGTCGTGCAGGAGCGACGCGCCCCGTCCGAGCAGGGTGCCGTCGAGGTCGACGTAGAGGCCACGCAGCGTCGCCGCGGGCGCGCTCATCCGGCGGGTCGCGCGACGCCGCGCCACTCGGCGAGCGGTGGACGCTCGCGGATCGGCAGCGACTGCGGTCCGTCGGGCCCAAGCAAGGGCCCCGGCTGCAGACCGCGCAGGCGCCCCTCGCGCTCGAGGCGACGCGCGACGACCTCGAGCACCGAATACGACATACTCGAGAGGGCCGCGAGCGACTGGTGCGCGTTGTGGTGCACGTCGAGATCGACCTGGCCCATCGCGGGCAGCCCGACGGCCTCCCACACGTCGACGAGCATCGCGATCTCGACTCCGTAGCCCGTGGTGAACGGGATCTGCTCGAGCAGCTCGCGTCGCGCGGCCACCTCGCCGGCGAGCGGCTGGCGCACCCCGGCCAGCTCGGGGAAGAACAGCGCCAGCGCGGGCCGCGCCATCAGGTGATTGACGCGCCCGCCACCGTCGGGCACCGATAGCCCTCCGTGCGTGAACGGCCGCCGGTAGAAGGCCTTGCAGAAGGAGATCCGCGGCTCGCAGACGACCGGCCCGATGACGCCGCTCGCGAAGTGGCCCTCGAAGTCCTGCAGGTCGGCATCCAGGAAGCAGACGACGTCGCTGTGCAATGCCGATAGCGCGCGCCACATCGCGTCGCCCTTGCCGTGGACGGGGCCGGCCTCGATCAGCAGCGCGGACTCCTGAAGCACGGTCGCCCCGGCGGCCCCGGCGATCGCGGCCGTGCCGTCGCGCGAGCCGGCGTCGACGACGACGAGCTCGTCGATGACCCCGCGCTCGCGCAACCCGGCCAGGGTCTCCACGATCGGGCCGATCGTCGTCGCGCATTCGCGCGCCGGCAGGCAGACGGCGACCGTGTCGCTGCGCTCGGCGGCAACGCGCTCGGGCGGATACAGCGAATGATGGAACGTGCGGGTACGCATCCAGCGCGCGGCGGCGGACTCGGGCATCGCCGCTCTACTATCGCAAGCGATGGCCGCGATCGGACCCGATGAGCCCTGGAGCGCCCTGCTGCAGGCCGGCCGCGAGGACGAGCGCCTCGTGCGCGACGCGGTCGAAGGACCGTCTGCCGCGCAGCTCGTCGACATGCCGGGGGAGCTGCATGCGGAGGTCCGGGAGGCGCTCGCGCGCACCGGGATCGAGCGCCTGTACGCCCATCAGCGCGATGCGCTGTTCGACGTCTGGGCCGGCCCCACGATCGTCACGACGGGCACCGCATCCGGGAAGTCGCTGTGCTTCAACCTCCCGACGCTCGATGTGCTGTGCCGCGACGCGAAGGCGCGCGCCCTCTACCTCTACCCGACGAAGGCGCTCGCCCAGGACCAGGCGCGGGCCCTCGCCGCGTTCGGGCTCGGCAAGCGCGTGCGGCCGGCAATCTACGACGGCGACACGCCGCGCGCGGCACGCACCCAGATCCGGCGCCGCTGCAACATCGTGCTCACCAACCCCGACATGCTCCACGTCGGCATCCTGCCCCATCACGCCGCCTGGGGCGACCTGTTCGCGAATCTGGCGATCGTCGTCATCGACGAGGCGCACACCTACCGCGGCGTGTTCGGATCCCACGTCGCGAACGTCATCCGCCGGCTGCGGCGCATCGCAGCCGCGTATGGCACCGCCCCGCGCTTCGTGCTCGCCTCGGCGACGATCGCCAACCCGGTCGAGCTGGCCGAGCGCCTGACCGGGCTGACCGGAGTCACGCTCGTCGACCGCGACGGCTCACCAGCCCCGCGCCGCCGGATCGCGGTGTGGAACCCACCGATCGCCGATGCGGCCCTCGGGACGCGCGAGTCAGCGCTTGGCGAGGCCGCCGGCGTCGTTGCCGATCTCGTCCGCCACGAGGCGCGAACGATCTGCTTCATGAAGTCGCGTAAGGGTGTCGAGGTGCTCGCCCGTCTCGTGCGCGACAAGCTCGCCTCGCAGCACCCCGAGCTGGCCGAGCAGGTCGCGCCGTATCGCGCCGGCTACACCGCCGCGCAACGACGCGAGATCGAGGAACGTCTGAGCAGCGGCGCGCTGCGTGCCGTCATCACGACCGACGCGCTCGAGCTCGGGATCGACATCGGCGCGCTCGACGCGGCGGTCGTCACGACCTTCCCGGGCACCGTCGCCAGCCTGCGTCAGATGTGGGGGCGCGCCGGCCGCCGCGGGCGCGGACTCGCCGTCTTCGTCGCCGGGGAGGACGCGCTCGATCAGTTCTTCTGCCGTCATCCCGACGACTTCCTGGCCCGGCCGGTCGAGGGGGCGATCCTCGACCACGAGAGCCCGCAGATCTACCTCTCCCAGCTGCTGTGCGCCGCGCACGAGGGTCCGCTCGCCGCCGACGACGCCGAGTTCCTCGGCGCCGGCTGGGAGCACGGGGCGCAGCTGCTCGTCTCGGCCGGAGCGTTGCGCGCCACTCGGCCGAGCGCCGGGCGGGGGACGACCTACGTACTCCGCCAAGCGGCCGACTATCCCGCCGCGGGCGTCTCGCTGCGCTCGGTCTCGCCCGACAGCTTCGCGATCGTCGACGTCGCCAGCGGGGAGCTGATCGGCAGCACCGAGGCGGCACGGGCGCACTCGACCGTGCACGAGGGCGCGCTCTACCTGCACCTCGGGCACTCCTACGAGGTCCGCGAGCTCGATCTGGAGCGCCGCCGCGCGCTCGTCGAGCCCTCGAGCGTCGGACTGGTACACCCAGCCCAAGCGCGAGACGGAGACCTCGATCCGGCGCCTGCACGAGCGCCGCGACACTCTCGGGGTGACGCTCTCCTTCGGAGAGGTGAGCGTCACCGAGACGGTGCTCGCCTATCAGCGCCGCCGCCTCGCCGACCACTCGGTGATCGACCTGCGCGCGCTCGACCTCCCCGAGACGAGCTTTGGCACGCAGGCACTGTGGTTCGAGCTCGACGCCCAGGCGCTCGCCGACACGATCCCCCTGGAGGTGCTGCTCGGCACCCTGCACGCGGCCGAGCACGCCCAGATCGCCGTGCTCCCGCTCATCGCGATGTGCGATCGCTGGGACATCGGGGGGCTGTCGACGAACCTCCACCCCCAGACGGGCCGCGCGACGATCTTCATCTACGACGGGCATCCCGGCGGGGTCGGGATCACGCGGCGCGCCTTCCTGGAGTTCGAGCGGCTCGTCGACGACGCCCGACGGCTGATCGCCGAATGCCCATGCGACCACGGCTGCCCGTCGTGCGTGCAGTCACCGAAGTGCGGCAACCTCAACGAGCCGCTGTCGAAGGTCGGCGCGCGGACGCTGCTGGAGTGGATGCAGGCGGCGCCTCGCCCGCCGGCGAACGGACTCGCGCGGCGCAGCGTGGTCGCCCCCGCGTAAGCCCGACACGGACGAGGTCCCAGCGGCGCCGACCGCTACCCTTCCCACAGTCCGAGGACCCGGTCGGCGCCTGCTTGCGCTGTCCGAACCCACTGATGAGCCGTCGTCCGCCCACCCCTCCGTCGCGCCCGACCATCGGCTGATGGGCACGATCGAGGCCGATCGGGTCCTGCGCCCCCCGCTCGTGCCGCCGCCCCATCGGCGACGCGATCGCGAGCGGGCGCGCCGCCGCGTGCGCCGCAACCGCCGGATCGTGGCCGGGGCGTTCGGTCTCGTGCTGCTCGCCGTCGCGCTGCTGCTGTTCACGCGCCCGGCCGCGCACGGCGGCTCGCCGCCGCCGCTGCCGGTGGCCACCGGCCCGAACGTCGGTCCGTCCGCGATCGAGGAGGGACCCGCGGGGCGCGTCGCGCTGCGCCGGTGGGTGCTGCATGTCGATCCACGTGATGCCGGGCTCGGCCACGGGCTGCAGAGCGGCGACTTCGCCGGGCGCACCGTCACCGTGCCGAACGTCGTCAACCCGTGGCCGGTGAGCGGCCCGGCTGTCGACGCCAACTACAACGGCTCGGTGGCCTGGTATCGCACGAGCTTCGAGGTGCCGAGCGCCGGCCTGTACGCGCTGCACTTCGAGTCGGTCAACTTCCTGGCCACCACGTGGGTCGATGGGCGCCGGCTCGGGACCCATGCCGGCGAGTATCTGCCCTTCGAGTATCGGCTGCGCCTCGGCCCGGGCGCCCACGCGGTTGTGGTGCGCGTCGACTGGCGCAACCCGGCCGCCCAGTCGGTGGCCGGCTTTCACCGCACGTGGTTCAACTTCGGCGGTATCAACCGCGAGGTCAGCGTTCGCCCGATCGGGGCAAGCGAGGTCGGCTCCCCGAGCGCTCCAGACCACCCTCACGCAGCCGGCCGGTGGCCAGCGAACCGCGGACATCACGCTCGGCGTGCAGGTGCGCAACGACGGTCACGCGCGGGTCATCGCCCCCGGCGCGACGCTGTCGCACGGCGGCAGCACGATCCACATCGCCTTCCCGCCGCGGCGCCTCGCCCACGGACAGCTGGTAACGATGACGACCCGGGCGGCGATCGCCGACCCGGTCCTGTGGGCCCCCGGGAGCCCGAACCTCTACTCACTCGACGTCTCGATCGGCGACGAGAGCGGCTATCACGCCAGCGTCGGGCTGCGCCAACTGACCTGGGCGAACGGACGGCTGTATCTCAACGGCCAGCACCTCCAACTCCACGGCGCGTCGCTCGAGGAGGACGCGCCCGGCCACGGGGACGCGCTGACGCCGGCGGACGAGAATGTGATCGTCTCCGAGCTGCGGGCGATCCACGCCAACGCGACGCGCTCGCAGCATCCGCTCGATCTCGGCCTGCTCGAGCGCCTCGACGCCGCCGGCATCCTCGTCTGGCAGGGCGTCGGTCCGGTCGACTCGTCGGGCAACTGGACCTCCACCACGCCCACCCTCATGCGCCTCGCGCTGCGCCGGGTGCGGATCAGCGCGCGCCAGGCGCAGCTGCACCCGTCGATCATCGCCTGGAACCTCGCCAACGAGATCGCCGCGAACGGGCATCCGGGCGGCCAGGCCGCAGTACATCGAGCGCTCGACCGCATGGCTGCGCGCCTACGACCCGGGCCGCCTCGTCGCCGTCGACGTCTGGGGCGAGTACCCGCCGACCGTCGCCGGCCCGCTCTACCGCGGTGTCGATGCGGTCAGCGTGACCGACTACGCCGGCTGGTACGACGATCCCCTCGGCTCGGCCGCGAGCGTGCGCTCGCTCATCAGCCATCGCCTCCATGGGCTCGCCGCCGTGCTGCCGGGGAAGGTCCTGCTCGTCAGCGAGTTCGGAGCCGAGGGCAACGCGAGCAACCCCGACCCGACGCTCGGCAGCTACGCGCGCCAGTCCGCGGTGCTGGCCGAGAACATCGGCGCCTACGAGGCCGATCCTGCGCTGAGCGGGATGCTCGTGTGGAATCTGCGCGACTTCGCCGTCGCTCCGACGTTCTCGGGAGGACGGATCAACAAGTACGACCCCGGGATTCAGCTCGTCAAGGGCATCGACCAGAAGGGCCTGTTCGGCTACGACCTGCGACCCAAGCCGGCCGTCGGCGTCGTCGCGCGCGCGTACGGCGCGCTCGGGCCGTACTGATCACCCGGCAGGTCTACGCCCGGTTGCCTCGCGCGATCTTGCGCAGGTCGAGCGCCTCGTCGAGGATGCGCTCGTCGACGCCCGCCTCACGGGCAGCCTCGCGCAGCGTGCGGCCTGAGGACGTCGCCTCTTTGACGATCTCGGTCGCCTTGTCGTAGCCGATGTAGGGATTCAGCGCGGTCGCCACCGCGAGCGTCGCCTCAGCGCTGCGCTCGGCGCCGGCGCGATTGGCCTGCAGTCCGGCCACGCACTTCTCGTTCAGCACGGTCGCGGCGCTCGTCAGCAGGTGGATCGACTGCAGCAGATTGCGCGCGATGAGCGGGATGCGCACGTTGAGCTCGAACTGGCCCTGCATGCCGCCGATCGTGATCGCCGTGTCGTTGCCGATCACCTGGGCGGCGACCTGGAGCACGACCTCGGGGATGACCGGATTGACCTTGCCGGGCATGATCGAGGAGCCCTTCTGCAGCTCCGGCAGCAGCAGCTCGCCGATCCCGGCCCGCGGCCCCGACCCCATCAGCGCGAGGTCGTGCGCGATCTTCGTCAGCGAGACCGCGACGACCTTCAGCGCGCCCGACAGCTCGACGAGCGCATCGCGGTTGGCCTGCGCCTCGAACGGGTCAGCCGGCGGGGACGCCTTGACCTTGTAGTCCTGGCGCAGGCGCTGGCGGACCTTGGCCGCGAACTTCGGGTGCGTGTTCAGACCTGTCCCGGTCGCGGTGCCGCCGAGCGGGATCTGCGCGACGTGGGGCAGCGTGGCCTCGATCCGTTCGCGCCCGAGGCGGACCTGCGCCGCGTAGCCGCCGAACTCCTGGCCGAGGGTCACCGGCACCGCATCCATGAGGTGCGTGCGTCCCGCCTTGACGATGTTCTCGAAGCGCTTCGCCTTGGCCGCCAGCGCCCGCTCGAGCCTGGTCAGCGCCGGGAGCAGCTCAATCGTCGTCTCGCTGAGCGCCGCCAGGTGCACCGCCGAGGGAAACACGTCGTTGGAGGACTGGCCCATGTTGACGTGATCGTTGGGGTGGACGCCCTCGCCGGCCAGGCTCGCGATCACCTCGTTGGCGTTCATGTTCGACGACGTCCCCGAGCCGGTCTGGAACACGTCGATCGGAAACTGGTCGTCGTGGGTGCCGGCGACGACTGCGCGGGCGGCCTTCTCGATGCGGCCGGCCCGGCGCTTGTCGAGCAGCCCGAGCTCCGCGTTGACCGCCGCCGCCGCCCCCTTGATCGCGGCGAGCCAGTGCACGACCGCGATCGGCACGCGCTCGCCGGAGATCGGGAAGTTCTCCACGGCCTTCGTCGTCTCGCCGCCCCACAGTTGCTGCGCCATCTAGGAGCTCCCTTGTCGTCGTCGTGGCGACCGGGTCACGTCGGTCGCGCGGGGGACCTCACCCTACCCGCAGAACGCGGCGAGCTCCCTCGCGACCCCCACCGGGTCGTCGTAGGCGAGCAGGAAGCCGGTACCCGGCAGGACGCGGAGCTGGCCCCGGTGGAGGCGCTCGAGCGCCTCCTCGGCGAGCGAGATCGGATGACGCTCGTCGCGATCGGCCCAGAGCAGCAGGACCGGGAACTCGAGGCGCGGATAGACGTCGAGCAGGTCGCGGTGGGCGGCGGTCGGCCAGCCGCGCGCGCATCGGGCCCAAGAGCGGGCGAGGCTCGAGTTGCCGCCGACGTCGGCGAAGGCGTGGCGGACGAGGTCGCCGGCCGCCGGGTTCTGCCGCGCGCTCAGCCGCAGGCCGCTCTCCGGGCGCACCACCCACGTCGCCGCATGCGTCATCAGCAGGTCCAGGCCCGGCATGCGTCCGGCTCGCGCGGCGAGCCGCCCGGTCCGTGCGAGCGACGGGCGGGGGCTCGGACCGTGGAGGCGATTGGGCATGAGCACGAGCCGCCGCGGGCGCATCCGCCCGCCGCTGACCGCCTGCAGCAGGATCTCGGCGCCGATGCCATGGCCGCCGATGAGCGGGCGCGGGCCGAGCACCTCCGCCGCGAAGCCGGCCATCACCTCGGCGAACCAGTCCGGTGTGTAGGGATGGCGGGGGCGGTCCTCGGAGTCTCCATGCAGCGGGAGATCCGGGAGAACCACCCGGAAGCGATCGCGCAGGTGCTCGACGAGCGGCTCGTACTCGCGGTGCGACAGCCACGCCGAGTGCAACAGCCCCAGCGCCGGACCCGTGCCCGCCTCGCGGTACGCGACCCGAGCACCGTCGCTGTGGTGGTAGAGGCGCAACTTCACCGTCAGCCCATCGTAGGCCCCGCGGCGATCGCCGTCCGCCGGCCACGCTACGTTCGCTCGCACACGATGCCCCTGCCCGTCGAGGATCCGCTCGCCCACCGCGCGCTCGAGTCGCTGCTGCGGGCCGAGACCGCGGTCCGCCGGCGCCTTTCGGGCGAGCTGCGCCACGAGGGACTGTCGGCCGCGGGCTTCTCGGTGCTCGTCGTGCTGCGCACGGCCGGCGGCGAGTTGCCGCTGCGGACGCTGCGCCGCCGGCTGCAGACCTCCAAGGCTAACGCCACCGAGATCGTCTCGACGCTGGAGTCCGGCGGCCTCGTCCGCCGCAGCCGCTCCGAGCACGATCGCCGGGCCGTGACGATCGTCCTCGCCCCTCGCGGGCGCGAGATCGTCGACCGTCTGTTCCCCGAGCACGCCGAGCGGGTGCGTGATGCGTTCGCCATGCTCGACGAGGACGAGAAACGCTCGCTCGCGCACATCTGCCGCAAGCTCGCGGCGTGAGCGGGCGATGAGCGCCAGCCTCGGGTGGAGCGCGGCCGAGGCTCGCACCTAGAATGGCGTGCCGATGGCCACGCTCGACAGCTTCGCTCCCCGCCGTGAGGTAGACCCCCGCCAGGACCTCGCCGCCCTGGAGCTGCGCGTGCTCGAGCGCTGGCGCGAGCGCGACGTCTTCGCCGAGTCGCTGCGCGCCCGCGATGGCGCGCCCGCCTGGGTCTTCTACGAGGGGCCGCCCACGGCGAACGGACCGCCCGGCATCCACCACGTGTTGTCACGGGTGTTCAAGGACATCTACCCGCGCTACAAGACGATGCGCGGTCACCGCGTCGAACGTAAGGGCGGATGGGACTGTCACGGCCTCCCGGTGGAGATCGCGGTCGAGCGGGAGCTCGGCATCGGCACGAAGGCGGAGATCGAGGAGTACGGCATCGCCCAGTTCAACGCGCGCTGCCGCGCGGCGGTGTTCACCTACCTGGAGGACTGGAACCGCCTGACCGAGCGCATCGGCTTCTGGCTCGACCTCGAGCACGCCTACCGCACGCTCGACCGCGACTACATCGAGTCGGTGTGGTGGGCGCTCTCGCAGATCCACGAGAAGGGGCTGCTCTACGAGGGCCACAAGGTCGTGCCCTATTGCCCGCGCTGCGGGACGGCGCTGTCCTCGCACGAGGTGGCGCTCGGCTACCGCGACGTCGAGGACCCATCGGTGTACGTGCGCCTGCCCGTGCGCGCCGGCGACGGCGCGACGCTCCCGGGGCCGTTGCAGGCGGGCGACGAGCTGCTCGTGTGGACGACGACGCCGTGGACGCTCGTGTCCAACGCGGCGGTGGCCGTCGACCCCGAGTTGACGTACGTGCGCGCCCGAGACCGCGGCACGGGCGTCGTGTTCGTGCTCGCCGAGGCTCTCGTGGCGCGCGTGCTCGGCGACGACGCCGAGGTGCTCGACCGATTCCCCGGAGCGGCGCTCGAGGGCGCGGCGTACGAGCCCCCGTTCGCCTTCATCAGCGGCGAGGACTACGGCCCCCGCGGGCACACCGTGCTGCTCGGCGACTTCGTCACGGCCGACGACGGCACCGGCCTCGTGCACACCGCGATCGCCTTCGGTGAGGACGACTTTCGCCTCGGGCAGCGCTACGGCCTTACGGTCGTCAACCCCGTGCGCCTCGACGGCACCTACGACGAGCGCATCGGGGAATACGCCGGGCGCTTCGTCAAGGACGCCGACGCCGACCTCATCGAGGACCTGCGTGGCCGCGGGCGGCTGCTGCGCGCGGAGATCTACGAGCACTCCTATCCGCACTGCTGGCGCTGTGGCACCCCGCTGCTCTACTACGCCAAGCCGTCGTGGTACATCGCCACGTCGCAGCTGCGCGATCGCCTGCTCGCCGGCAACGAGACGGTCTCCTGGTACCCGCCGCACATCAAGCACGGTCGCTTCGGCGACTGGCTGGCGAATAACGTCGACTGGGCTCTCTCGCGGGAGCGCTACTGGGGCACTCCGCTGCCGGTGTGGCGCTGCCCGGAGGGCCACGTCCACGTCGTCGGCTCCTTCGACGAGCTACGGGAGCGCTCGGGTGCGGACCTGCCCGACCCGCACCGCCCCTACGTCGACGAGGTGCGCTTCCCGTGTCCGGCCTGTGAGCTGGCGATGACGCGCGTGCCCGAGGTCATCGACGTCTGGTTCGACTCGGGCTCGATGCCGTTCGCCCAGCACCACGCGCCGTTCGAGAACGATGCGCGGTTCCGCGACGCGTTCCCCGCCGACTTCATCTGCGAGGCGCTCGATCAGACCCGGGGTTGGTTCTACTCGCTGCTCGGGGTCTCGACGCTGCTGTTCGATCGCGCGCCGTATGAGAACGTCGTCTGCCTGGGCCTCATCCTCGACGGCGAGGGGCAGAAGATGTCCAAGTCGCGCGGGAACACCGTGGAGCCGTGGGAGGTGATCGACACGTACGGCGCTGACGCGCTGCGCTGGTACTTCTTCACCTCCAAGCAGCCCTGGGACGGTTACCGCTTCGCGCCCGAGGCGATCGGCGAGGGCGTGGGGGGCTTCCTTCGCCAACTGTGGAGCACGTACCACTTCTATGCCCTGTATGCGCGGGCGAACGCCGACGCGTTCGTCGCGGCCGACGACGCGCCGGGCGCAGCCGCCGACCTCGACGCCTGGGTGCGCTCACGCCTGACCGCCACGGCTCTCGCCGTGGCCGAGCGGCTCGACGCCTACGACGCGACCGCTGCCGGACGCACGATCGCCGAGTTCGTCGACGATCTCTCCAACTGGTACGTGCGCCGGTCGCGCCCCCGCTTCTGGGCCGGCGAGCGCAACGCCTTCGCGACGCTGCGCGAGTGCCTCGTGACGGTGAGCCAGCTGCTTGCTCCCTTCTGCCCATTCATCGCCGACGAGATCTACGACAACCTCGACGCGACGTTTCCGAGCGTGCACCTGTGCGACTTCCCGACGCCGGCGACGCTTCCGCCGCGCGACGAGGACCTCGAGGCGGCGATGGCGACGGCGCGCGAGACGGTGCGCCTTGGCCTCGCCGCACGCGGGGCGGCGGGGATGAAGGTGCGCCAGCCGCTCGCCGAGGCCGCTGTCGTGGCTGCCGGGCCCGAGCGCGAGGCGATCGAGCGGCTCGCCGAGATCGTGCGCGACGAGCTCAACGTCAAGCGCGTGCGCATCGTCGCCGGCGACGACGAGCTCAGCCGATACGAGATCAAACCGAACTACCCCACGCTCGGCCCACGCTTCGGCGCAGCGATGCCGATGGCCGCCGTGGCCGTCGCCGCGCTCGATCCGTCGCACGCGGCCGCCGCCGTGCGCGAGGGGCAGCCGGTCGTCGTGACCGTGGACGGGCGCGATCACCAGCTCACGGCCGAGGATCTGCGCATCACGATGCAGCCGCTGGAGGGCTACAGCCTCGAGCGCGAGGGCGGGCACGCGGTCGCGCTCGACCTGGCCCTCGACGAGCCCCTGCGCCGCGAGGGACAGGCGCGGGAGATCGTCCACGCCGTACAGATCGCGCGGCGCAACGCGGGGCTCGCCGTCGAGGATCGGATCGCCCTGTGGCTCGGCGGTGACGAGGCGCTCACCTCGGTAGCCCGCGAGCACGAGCCGTACCTCGTCACCGAGACGCTCGCCGTCGAGGTCGCCTACGAGCCGGCTCCGCCCCCCGACGATGCGCACGCCGAAACGGTGACGATCGACGACCTCGAGTTGCAGATCGCGCTGGCCCGACGCCCGCGACGCTAGCCGCGGCGGAAAAACTTCCAAAGCAGGCGCCAATTTGCGCACCTTCGTCCTTAAGATCGCCTGAGAATAAGCCGATGTTCTAGGAATGGACAGGAACGCTCCAGGGATGGAAGCCGCACCAGAGCTGACGGCGGTCGACCTCAGCTTCGTGAGGGACATGGGACCCGCCCTCTGGGTCGGAGGCGGCGTGATCGCGGCCGTGATCACGGCGGTGTACCCGCCGACGTACGCGATCGGGCCGATCGGCTGGGGCGTGGCGGCTCTCGCCATCGCCGCCGCCACGACGATCCCGCTCTGGCAGCGATTCCATGCCGAGGCCTTCACGCGGGACATCCTGCTCGTGCAGGCGGCGATCTCGCTCCTCCTGCTCGTCCTGGCCCAGTGGCTCGCGGGCCCGAGCGCACCGTGGCGCGAGCTGCTGCCGCTATCGCTCATCGCCGCGGCTCTCACCCAGCCCGCTCGCCGTGCAGCGGTGTTCGCCGTGGCCGTGGCCCTCGGTGCGCTCGCTCCGCTGCTCTACGGGTCCCCCGGCTTCCCGACCGCCTTCGTCCTGTGCCAGGTGCTCGTCTGGGCGGGGATCTGCGCCCTCATCGTCGCCCTCGCCGACCATCTGCACGCCCGCCGCGTCGACCTCAGCCTGGCGGAGGAGGCGGCCCGGCACGAGGCGCGCATCGACGAGCTGACCGGCCTGCTCAATCGCCGCGCCTTCGAGGAGGCGCTCGCCGAGATCGTGCCGGACGAGAAGCGCCGCGACCGGCGCGCGACGCTGCTGCTCATCGACCTCGACAGCTTCAAGCTCATCAACGACCGCTACGGTCACCTGGCTGGCGACGCCTGCCTGCGCAGCGTCGGCGACGCGCTGCGGGCAAGCGTGCGCGAGCTCGACCGCAGCTTCCGCTGGGGCGGAGACGAATTCGCCGTGCTGCTGCTCGATTCCACCGACGAGGAGACGGCGGCGGTCGCCAGCCGGATCTCCGAACGCGTCGCCGCGAGCGCGCCGCTACCCGACCGCACCGCTCCGACCCTCGGCTGCGGGTGGGCGACGCTCAGCGCCAGCATGAACGCCGAGGACCTGCTCGGCGCCGCCGATCACGAGCTGCTCCGCAATAAGGCCAACGAAGCGCGCGAGCGGGGTGTGCGCGCGCTCACGAGCACCCCGCGCATCAGCGCGCGCCCCCTGGCCGATTAGCGGCGTGCGCTAGGCAAGGGCCGGCTCGAGCTCGGCCTCGAGCTTCTTCTTGGGATAGGCGCCGATGACCTTCTTGACCGGCTGCCCGTTGCGGAAGAGGATGAGGGTGGGAATGGAGAGCACCTCGAAGCTCGCCGCCGTCTGCTGGTTCTCGTCGACGTTCAGCTTGGCGATGCGCAGGTCCTCGCGCTCGCCGGCGATCTCCTCGAGCACGGGGGCGACGACCCGGCACGGCCCGCACCAGGGCGCCCAGAAATCGACGAGCACCGGCGTGTCGGACTCGATCACGTCGGCCTGAAAGCTGCTGTCGGTCACGTCGAAGACGTTGGCTGCCATGGATTCTCCTTCGCTGGTCGGCGGGGTCCGCCTTGTCACTATACAAAGTGTAGTGACCTCCCCTCGGCCGAGCAGGCCGAACTGACCCAAGGACGCCGCCGGTCAGGGATCCAGGTGTCATAGTCTGCACCGGCGCGCAACCCTCGTTGCTCTTCCGCTCGGTGACCCGGACCCGTTTCGCACCCGCTGCCCCGGTCCGGAATTCGCCGACTTCTTCGAAGCGAATTCGGCGACCGCCGGGCTGGGGACCGCGGGGATCTCCCTGTCGGGCCTCGTGGGCCGCGGCGTTACCGTGACCGTCGGCCGCAGCGGTAACGCGGTCGCAGCCGACGGCTATACATTGCGGTGGTCCGGCGGCCTGAGAGTGCGATTGCGGGTCACGACTCTCACGCGGATCAGCGCCGAATACGCCGGCGCGGACCTCCTGAGCCTGTCCTGAGGCCTGGCGCCGGCCCGACCGTCGCGCCCGCGCCCGGCCCGCGGCGGCAGACGTAGCGGGCGAGCATCTCGTCGTCGCTGTAGCTGGCGTCCTCGATCTCGAAGCCCGCCCGCAGGATCATCGGCTCCAGCAGCCAGGTGAACGTGCTGTGCTCATCGCGCACGTGCTCTTCGAGCTCCGCTCGGGTCCATCCGTCCTGCGCCGACGCCGAAGCGGATGCGTCCATCCAGCCCTCCAGGCGCCCCACCGCGTCGGCGGGGTCGAATCCGTACACGACGTCGGACAGCCGCAGGACGCCGCCCGGCCGCACGAACTGCGCGATTCGCGTCAACGCGACGGCCTTCCAGAAGTCGGGGAGGTGATGCAGCGCGTAACGGCTGTATATGACGTCCGCCGCCGGCCCTTCGTGCTGGTAGGTCAAGAAGCCCGCGTGGATGCAGTCGACGTTACGCCGGCCGGCGCGCTCGAGCTTCGCGAGCAGGCGCTCGAGCATGACCGGCGAGACGTCGACCGCGACGACGCGGCCCGCCCACTTCGCGGCTTCGAGCGTGAACTGGCCGGTGCCGGCGCCGAGATCGACCACGGTCGGCTGCGCGGGCAGATCCAGCGCGAACAGCAGGGCGGCCTCGCCGGCGGCGTCCGCGTCCTCCTTGCCGTCGTAGCGCACGGCGTGGTCGGGATCGAGGTTCTCCGCGCCTGCGGTGGCCAGCTCGTCCGGCACCCACGACTCGCGACCGGTGATCATCGGCCGAGCCTACATCGCTCAGTGCGTCCCGACCGTCACCGTCATGAGCCCGAACGTCCGCGTGATCGGCGGATGGATGCCGGTGAGCGCGGCGAACAGGTGGGGCGAGACGTACACCTCGATGAGCGCGGCGAGGACGAGCATCGGAACGGCGATCGCGACCGTGACGAGCGTCGCGGCCAGCAGCTGCTCCCATTCGCCGCGGCGACTGGCGATGATCCACGCCGCGAGCGGCAGGAACAGCGCGGCGAGCTCGAGGACCGCGTGCGGAAGCACGGACACGAGCAGAAGCGCCGGGGAGACGCGCAGGAAGCCGCTCACGCCGGCGAGCTGGTGGCCAAGCACCCACGTCTGTGCGCTGAGCGAGAATGTCGTCGCCGCGACCACGAAGGCGATGGCAATGCGCCCCCCGTGCTCGTGGACCCAGCGCGAGACGCCACGGTGCGCATCGGCCTGCAGCGGCAGCGAGCTCCCGGCGATGAAGCCGGCCACGCAGGCCATCGCGTGGAGAGCGAGCACGAGCGCGTTGTGGTCGAGCACGCCGAGGACGTCGGCCGGGCCGCCGGTCACGAACGGCGGCTCGAGGGTCAGCAGCTCGATCGTGTGGTGGTCGAGCGTGGACACGGCCAGGACGGCGAGCAGCATGGCGATCGCCGTGGCCAGCGAGCCAGCTGCCCAGCGGCCGACAACGGGGAGCGGTCGCGACTGCCACAGGCGCAACGTGTCCCGGGTCCGGCGTACGCCGTAGGTGAACGCGTACGCGGAAGCATCCATTCGATCGCCATCGGCGTCAGCGACGGCACGGTTGAACGCCGCCGCGGGCCGCCCGGCGGATGTCGTCGGCGCGTCAGCCCGTCGGGCCGGAGTTCGGCGCCGGCTCGGACGTCGGCAGCGCCTTCGGCTGGCGTCCGAAGCGCAGCAGCGGCACGAGCCAGAACGCCTCCGCGGCGATCCTCCACGACATCTTGCTCGTGCCGTGCTCGCGGTCACGGAAGATGATCGGCACCTCGACGACGTCAAAGCCGGCGCGCACCGCGCGGTACGTCAACTCCACCTGGAAGGCGTAGCCCTGCGAGCGCACCCCCTCGAAGTGCATCGCCTCGAGCACCTCGCGGCGGAAGCACTTGAAGCCGCCGGTGAGGTCCTTCACGTGCAGGCCGAGCACCCAGCGCGCGTACGTCGACCCGCCCTGACTGATGAGCCGGCGCAGCAGGCCCCAGTCGGTGACGCCACCTCCGGGCACGTAGCGTGAGCCGAGGGCGAGGTCGGCGCCGGCACGCACCGCGTCGAGCAGGCGGGCGAGATCGGCGGGATCGTGCGAGAAGTCGGAGTCCATCTCCAT
The DNA here is from genome assembly GCA_963819075.1 of uncultured Solirubrobacterales bacterium. GTDB lineage: Bacteria > Actinomycetota > Thermoleophilia > Solirubrobacterales > Solirubrobacteraceae > CAVQBJ01. Next base: position 690,162 of record CAWFUP010000002.1, on the reverse strand, counting down.
CGCGTACGCCGCTCCGTGATCGAGCGCGTAGCGAAAGCCGGCGAGGTAGGCGGGCCCGATGCCTCCCTTGCTCGTTCGGTGCAGCACGCGCACCCAATCGTGCTCGCCGGCGAGGCGGTCGGCGATGTCCCCAGTGCCGTCCGGCGAGCCGTCGTCGACGATGAGAATCCGGAAGGCGTCGGGGGCGGCACGCGCGAGCACCTCGCCCGCGGCGGCCACGATAGCCTCGATGTTCTCAGCCTCGTTGTAAGTGGGAAGTATGAGCCAGGCGTCATCTGACACAGCCCATTACCCTAGCCAGTGCTCGACTGGAGCGCGCGAGCCGACGCCGTCAGCGCGACGTGACTGACCCCTCCAACGCGACGATCGCCGACGCGCTCGAGGAGCTCGGCGACCTGTACGAGCTCGACGGCGCCATCGTTCACCGCGTCGTCGCCTACCGCAACGCTGCCCGCTCCGTGCGCGACGCGTCGAGCTCGGTCGCGGCCCTGGCCCGGGAGGGCCGCGCGACCGACCTTCCGGGAGTCGGCACGACCCTCCAGGAGAAGATCCTTGCCCTCGCGCAGACGGGGACGATCCCGGCGGCCGAGAAGCTGCGAGCCAAGTTCCCGGCCGGCCTCGTCGAGCTCACGCGCCTGCCCGGCCTCGGCCCCAAGCGCGCGCGCCTGCTCTACGACGAGCTGGGAATCGACTCGCTGGCGGCGCTGCGCGAAGCGGCGCTGGCGCAGCGCCTGCGCACCGTGCGCGGTCTCGGCCCGCGCTTCGAGGAGCAGGTGCTCAGCGCGCTCGACGCCGGTCTCGGCGAGTCGCGCGCGCCCCGCGTCCTGCTGCCCCGAGCGCTCGAGCTCGGCGAGCAGATCCTCGACGGCCTGCGCGACCGCGCTACGCCCGCCGCCCTGCAGCTCGCCGGCTCGGTGCGCCGCCAGGCCGACAGCATCAAGGACCTCGACATCGTCGCCGCGTCCGACGAGCCCGCGGCGCTCGTCGCTGCGCTCGGGGCGCTCGACGTCATCGAGGCCGTCGGCACGGCGCCGGGCGCCGAGACCGACGACGTGCCGGCCGATCGCCAGACGGCCGTACGGGGGCGCACCCATACGGGCATGAGCCTTGATCTGCGCATCGTCGCCGCCGAGCGGTTCGGCAGCCTTTTGCAACATTTCACCGGGTCGGCCCGCCATAACGCGCGCCTGCGCGAGGCCGCTGTGCGTGCCGGGCTGCACATCTCCGAGTACGGCGTGCTCGACGACCGCACCGGGCGCTCGACGATCTGCGCGACCGAGGAGGAGGTGTACGCCCTGTGCGGACTCGCCTACATCGAGCCCGAGCTGCGCGAGGACCGCGGCGAGCTCACGGCGGCGGCGAACGGCGGCGACGCGCTGCCCACCCTCGTGCGGCTCGCGGACATCCGCGGCGACCTGCACTGCCACACGATCGCCTCCGACGGACACCAGACGATCGAGGAGATGGCGCGCGCCGCCCGCGATCTCGGCTACGAGTACCTGGCGATCACCGACCACTCGGCCTCGCACGGGTTCGGCAACGACGTCTCGCCCGACGAGCTGCGCCGCCAGATCGAGCGCGTGCGCGAGGTCGACGCTCGCCTCCAGGGCATCCGGGTGCTCGCCGGCAGCGAGGTGAACGTGCTGCCCGACGGCTCGCTCGACTACGAGGACGAGCTGCTCGCCGAGCTCGACTGGGTCGTGGCCAGCGTGCACACGTCCTTCGCGACGAGTGAGCAGGCGATGACCGAGCGGATGGTGCGCGCCGTGCGCCACCCGCTCGTCGACGCCATCGGGCACCCGACGGGGCGGTTGATCGAGCGGCGCGAGCCCTACGCGGTCGACCTGGAGGCGGTGATCGCCGCGGCGGCCGACAGCTCGACGATGCTCGAGATCAATGCCAACCCGCAGCGTCGCGATCTCAAGGACAGTGCCGCACGCGCGGCGGCGACGGCGGGGGTGCGGATCGTCATCGACTCTGACGCGCACCGCACGACGACCCTCGCCAACATGCGCTGGGGGGTGGCGACCGCACGCCGTGCGTGGCTTGGCCCCGAGCAGATCGCCAACACCCGCGGGTGGGCGGAAATGCAGGCCCTGCGCAAGCCCGGTCGCCAAGCGCCCTGACGCGTCCCGCTCAGGCGCTCGCGCGCAGGCGCGGCAGCAGCTCGCGCGCGACGCACGCGTCCACGGCCGCAGGGGTGAACGGCGCGAGCAGCGCCGCCGCGCGCTCGGCGTAGTCGCCGGGCCCATCGTCGAGCGCAAGCCGCAGAGCGGTGGCGAGGTCGTCACCGACGAGGCGCGAGTCGAGCTCGCGCGCCAGCTCGAGGGCGGCGTACGGACCGGGTGCAGGCGTCGTGACGAGACGGCAGCCGTCGGCAAGCGCCTCGAGCTGGGCGATGCCGTAGTCCTCCCGCCGCGGCGCGCACACGAACACCCGTGAGCGACGCAGCAGGCCGCGGTACTCCTCGCGGGCCAGACGCCCGGCGACGCGCACGCCCGCTTCGCGGACGTCGAGCTCGGCCCCGGCGAGCACGAGCTCCTCGCCCGGCCCGCGCACCCGCCGCCACGCGTCCAGCACCCGGTCGGTGCCCTTCTTGTGCGGGTTGGCGACGTAGCTGACCGCGGCGATGTCGCGACGCTCCGCCGGGAGACCGGACGCCGTAACGGCGACCGGCACGATGACCGCCCGGGACGGCGCCGCGTCCGGTCCGGCCTCCCGGAGCGCGCCGGCGCTCCAGGGCACGAGCACGGCGGCCTGCCGAAGCCGTCGGCGCTCGAGCGGTCGCTGCCACAGCCCGTGGCGGCCGGGACGGTTCCCGCGAGCCGGAGCGTCGAAGCGGATCGCCCCGCGGCGCGGCCAACAGGCCGCCGCGGTGACACTGGAGTAGACGACGACGCTGTCGGGTCGGCGAGCGAGCGCGGCCCGCGCTGCCGTGCGGGCCGCCAGCGCCCACGAGAGGTCGGTGAGCGCGAACGTGCGCAGCTCGCGGGGCGGGCGGGCCACCGCGACGCTCACGTCCGCCCCCGCCCGTCGGAGGGAGTCGGCGAGCTGCTCGTCGGCCGCGCGCAGGCCGGCGGTGGCGCCGAGCGAGACGACGAGCACCGGCGGTGCGGAGTCACTCATCCGGGCGCGCCGCCGAGACCCTCCGGCCGAAGCGCCTTGAAACCCGGGGCGCGCTCGAGCGCCATCGGTCGCAGGGGCGACGTGCGCTGGACGTAGAAGCGCGCACCGTCGCGGTCCTCGATCGCGGCCACGGCGGCGTCCTGACGGCGCCAGTACAGCGCGAGCACGATCGGAACGCCGGCGGCGATGCCCGGCACCTGCGGCTGCAGGAAGGCGAGCGCCCCGCTGACGAGCGTCAGCACGAGGAGCGGCCACAGGCGGTTGGCGAGCGTCAGGCCGGGGCGGTGGACCGGCATCGTCGTCGTCGTCTTCGCGTCGGCGAGCAGGCGCGCGATCGGCGGGGCCGCCGCGGCGCGCCGGCCGAGGATCAGTCCAACGGCGGCGGTGAGCACCCACCAGCCGATCGAGATGAGCGCGGGGCGCGTCTCACCGCGGTTGTCGGCGGCAATCACGGTGACAGCGGCGAGCGCCGTCGCGGCGCCCGCACTGAGCAGCACCGTGGACCGGAGGAAGTCGACGAAGCGCACCGCGCCGGGTCACCTGAGCAGCGCTTCGAGGAGCTCGCGCACGCCACTCGGCCCGTCGAGCACCAGGTCGGCCTCGCGGGCCAGGTCCTCAGGCGCCTCCTCAGAGCTCACCGCCGCGCAGATCGCCGTCTGCAGGCGGCCGTCCTCGACGCGCGCCCGCAGCGCGCGAAAGGCATCGAGATCGGTGGAATCGTCCCCGACGTAGACCGCCGCCTGAACGGGCGCGTCGTCGAGCAGGGCCGTGACGCCGGCGCCCTTGTCGAGCTCGATCGGCGGCCGCACCTCGAGCACCTTTCGTCCCCAGTGCACATGGAAGCCCTCCTCTTCGGCGCGGCGGGCGATCTGGAGCACGGCCTCGTGTGCGGCTTCCTCGTCGGGCGCGCCGCGCCAGTGAAAGCCGGCGATCGTGTCCTTGTCCTCCCCGCGCACGCGCAGGCGCTGCAGGTCGGGGGTGTCGACCGTGGCAGCGAAGCGTGCGACGCGCCCCGCCCATTCGGCCGCCCGCGGATCGACGCGTGCCCGCGTCGCGCCGGGGAGCAGCACCTCGGCTCCGTGATTGCCGACGTAGGCGATCGTCCCGATCGACACGATCTGGCGAGCCACCGTGGCCTGGCGGCCGCTGACGCACCCGACGAGCCGGTAGCGACGGGAGATGTCGATGAGCAGCGAGCGTGTCGCCTCCGGTACGTGCGCGTCCGCGGCGTGACGCACGATCGGCGCGAGCGTCCCGTCGATATCGAGCAACACGGCGCTTGACGCGGGATCGGCGCGCAACGGATCGAGCGCCTCGACGAGCGTGGCGGCGGGAGACACGCCTTTAGTATGCCGCGCATGCCCGCGACCCGGTTGCTCAAGCTGGTCGCGATCGGCATCACCGCGGGTGCGTTCAGCGGACTGTTCGGGGTGGGTGGGGGCGTCGTGGTCGTTCCGCTGCTGCTGTGGTGGCTGGCCTACGACGAGCGCCACGCCACGGCGACGTCGCTCGCTGCGATCGCCGTGATCGCCTGCGTCGGCGCCGCATGGCAGGGCCTCTCCTATGACAACCTGCGCGTCGGCGACGGTCTGCTCATCGGGCTGCCGGCAATCGTGGGAGTGTTCATCGGGACGTCGTTGTCGCACCGCGTGCCGGTGCGGCTGCTTACCTACCTGTTCGCCGGCGTGCTCGTCGCCAGTGCGATCGAGCTGATCCTGCAGTGATCGCCGTCGCGCTGATCGGCCTGCTCGGCGGGGTGATCGCCGGGCTGCTCGGCGTCGGCGGCGGAGTCGTGTTCGTGCCCGCGCTCGCGCTGATCGTTGGCCTCACCCAGCAGCAGGCCGAGGCGACGTCGCTGCTGGCGATCGCTCCGGTGGCCCTCGTCGGAGCACTCGTGCAGGACCGCCGTGGCCTCGTGCGCCGGCGCGAGGCGATGTACATCGGCGTCGCCGCGGTGCCGGGCACGCTGGCCGGCGTCGCCGTCGCCAATGCCCTCTCGGGCTCGGCCCTGCGCGTCGCGTTCGCGGTCCTGTTGCTGCTCGTGGCAGCGCGGCTCGTGTGGCGCTCGCCGGGACCCCGGGCGGATCGTGATCCGGCTCCTTCGCCGCATACGTAGGCGGTGGACAAGTGCCGATTGCCGGGGTTGGCGATCGACTACACTGGAAAGACCAATGGGCCTTGACAATCCCCTCCACATCGCATTTCTCGTTGTCATTCTGCTGTTGGTCTTCGGCGCGAAGCGGATCCCCGAGATCGCCCGTTCGATTGGCACCGGCATGAACGAGTTCAAGGACGCGGTCAGCGGCGGATCCAAGCCAACGATCACGCCGGCAGCCGAGCAGCCCGTGGCCCCGCCCGCGGCGGCCCCCGCCGCCCCGGCGCAGGCCCCGGCTCCCGCTCCCGCTGCCGCTGCGCCGGCAAGCGCCGAGCCGCAGCCTGAGCCGCAGACCCAGGCCTGACGGCGGCCGTCCGCCCCCTCGCACCGCGCTCTTGGCGCGGCGTTACCCGCTGTGCAGAATCGGCCCGGTCTCGACGGCCTCAAAGGCGGAGCCCGGCACGGTCTTCAGCTCGTCGAGGTTGTTGTCGTCCCAGCGCGGATCGGGGGCTCCGGTGATGTACCAGCTCGACCCGTTGTCGGCGACGATCAGCCCATAGCGCTTCAGGGCGACGAGGACGACGCGCGCGGCGCCGTTGAAGTGCGAGATGTCGAAGCTCGCCTTCAGCCGCAGCCGCAGCCCCATTGGCGGTAGCGCGGGGTTCGTCGAGCTCGACGCGAAGTGCGTCGCTGGATGGATGTACCCGGCCTGCGTCTGCTCGACCGTCACGCGCAGCGCGTGATTGATAGCGCCGCTGCGCACGTCGTCGTAGCGGACGAGCAGTGGGAAGATCGGCAACCCGGCCGCGTCGGCCGAGGTCCAGCCGTCGGGCCGCAGCTTCGTGCTTCGCAGATTGAACACGGCGCCCGAGCCGGCATCCCATCCGTTGGACACGCGCTGCGCGTCATAGAGCTCGAATAGCCGGCACGTCCCGTTCTGCACGACGAGCACGTGCTGATCACCCGGCTGCCCCGCACCCTCGACCGGAGCGTCGGGGGGTACCGGGTACGGACCTGGATCGGACTGGTCACCGTACGCAGTGAAGTGGATCGGCACGCGCGGCTGGTGTGGGCCCACCACGGTGTACGGGATCCCGTACGACGGGGGCGTGCCGAAGTCGGGGTGCAGATGGCCGCCCGCGCCGATGCTGGCGATGTAGCGCGCCGAGTTCGGATCGACCGGCGCGTGCGAGATGTCCTCGTTGATCGGGTCGTTGGCCGGCAGCACCGGGCAGGTGACCGCGGCCGGGACCGTGCTCATCGTGGCGGTGGGCGATCGGCGGGCGCCCGCGGCACCCACCCCGATCGTCACCGCCGCGACGGCGAGGACGAACACGACGGCGACAACGAACACGTGGCGGTCACGGAAGGCCATGTTCAAGCGCCCCCTTCACGCTCGCGTCGAGGGCGTTCAGACGGTACAGCGCGAGCGCCTCGGCCGAGCCGAAGCGCCGGCCGGGCAGCGACTCGGGCCCGTGATGGGCGAGCACGCAATGAGCGAGCGCGAGCCGACGGTCGTCGCTGAGCGCGTCCGGCGCGAAGCGCTCGAGCAGGCGCAGGCCGAGCTCGACGTGACCGATCAGGCGCCCCGCATCGCTCAGCTGGATCTCCGCGCCGTAGGTGAACTCCTGCGTCTTGCCGAGGTCGTGAACGATCGCCGCCGTCAGCAGCAGGTCGCGGTCCAGGCGCGGATGCAGCTGCGCGCACTCGAGCGCGAGCGTGGCAATGGCGACCGTGTGCTCGAGCAGCCCGCCGAGGTAGGCGTGGTGGCCGCCGCGGCTGCACGGCGCCCGGCGCAACTGCGCTCGCAGCTCGGCGTCACCGAGCAGCCGCTCGAGCAGGGATCGCAGGCCGTCGTCGTAGACCTCGCGCACGAGATGCTCGAGGAACCCCTCGAGCTCATCGAGATCGCGGTAGGCGACCGGCAGGAAATCGGCCGGGTCGGCGGCGCCGTCCGGGGCGCGGGCGATCGAGGAGACGTCGATCTGCAGCTCCTCGCGGAAGCGCTCGACGCGTCCCCGAACGTGCACGAGGTCGCCGCGCTCGAAGCGACCAGCGAGCACGTCCGCGTCACGGAACGCGCGACCGGCGATCGTCCCCGTGCGATCGCGCAGGTCCAGCGCGAGGTACGGCGCGCCCGCGCGCGAGAGCAGACGATCCTTGCGCGCGCACGCGTACACGGCGTCGATCGGCTCGCCGGGCCGCAGGGCGGCGACGGCGCCGGTGGCGTGCGGCGACGGGACGGATGACGCGGCGGAAGGCATCACCCCATGATGTACCGTGAGTCGGATGCAGCCCCTCATCTGGGACCGTCGACCGGACCCGCTTCGCGCGCCGGCGCTGATCGCGGCGTTCAAGGGGTGGAACGATGCGGGCGACGCGGCGTCGGCGGCGGCGAGCTTCATCGGCGCGGCCCTCGGGGCCCAGCGATTCGCGCAGATCGATCCCGAGGAGTTCTATGACTTCCAGTCGACGAGGCCCCAGATCCACCTCGTCGAGGGACGCACTCGCCAGCTCGAGTGGCCCGCCGTCGAGATCTACGAGGCGAGGGCCCCGCGCGCCCCGCGCGACCTCGTTCTCGTCCAGGGATCGGAACCCTCGATGCGCTGGCGAACGTTCAGCGCTCTCATTGTCGATCTCGCCGAGGCGCTCGGTGTACAGCTCATCGTCACGCTCGGAGCGCTGCTCGCGGACGTGCCCCATTCGCACCCGGTGTCGATCACCGGCCACGCCTCCGATCCGGTCCTCACCGAGCGCCTCGGCCTCACCCCGTCGAGCTACGAGGGCCCGACCGGCATCGTCGGGGTGCTGCACGCTGCCGCCGCTACCGCCGGCCTGCCGACGGCGAGCCTGTGGGCGAGCGTGCCGCACTACGTCGCCGCGGCGCCGAACCCGAAGGCCGCGCTCGCGCTCGTGCGACGCCTCGAGGGCCTTGTCGGCGTGTCCGTCGACGCGTCGGACCTGGAGGGCGCAGCGGCTGACTATGAACGCCAGGTGGGCCTTGCCGTCCAGAGCGATCCCGACATCCAGGCATTTGTCGAGCGCCTGGAGCGAGCGGCCGAGAGCGAGCGCGACGCGCTGTCGGCGGACGACCTGCCCTCGGGGGACCTGCTGGCGCGCGAGTTCCAGCGGTTCCTGCGGCAGCGCGGGCCGGAGACGGCGGGGGAGTAGGGCGCGGCTCGGTTCGGCGTTGTTGCGGCGCGGGCTCGGCTCGGCGTTGGGCGGCGTGAGGGCGGTGCGGTTCGGTGCGGTTCGGTTCGCGTGGGCTCCAGCGGCACGAGGCGCGCCTCGATGCGGCGTTGCTCGGCGCGGGCGCGGCTCGGTCCGCGTGGGCTCCAGCGGAGCGCGGGTCGTGCTCGAACAGAGGTGTGCTCGATTGCGCCCGTATAGCGGACGTACGGGAGCACACCCGCCGGCAGGCGCGGGTCGCCGGGGCCGAGGTGTGCTCGATTGCGCCCGCATGGCGGGCATACGGGAGCAGACGCCGCTACTTCTCCGCCGCCGGGCAGACGATCCGGTAGTCGCACATCGAGCAAGCCGAATAGGACGGGGTCGGCTCGAACCCCTGGCTGAGGATCCCGTCGGCCACCTCGAGCACCGTGTCCTTGATCTGAGCTTCGTCGACGTCGGCGCGCGGCACCGGCACCTTCTCGTTGTCGAGCACGTAGTAGTACGCCTGGCGCGCCGCGTCGAGCTGCCACGCCTCGCGCGCCGCCACCGCGTAGAGCGATAGCTGAACGTCGTCGCGCAGCTGGCTCGGCGTCTTCGGGACGCCCGTCTTGTAGTCGATGAGCTCGTAGCCCCCGCCGGGCAGGCGATCGACGCGATCCACGCGCCCGCGCAGGTGGTGCGGACCGAGGCGGAAGGAGAAGGAGCGCTCGAACCAGACCGGTTCGGCGGGCTCCACGGCGAGCCGCTCGTGGTACTCCGTGAGCGCAACCTGGGCCTTCTCGCGCAGCTGGCGCTCCTGGTCTGAGTCGCCGAAGCCGCCGCGCCGCCACCCGCCCTCGAGCAACGCGAAGAGGTCGTCCAGCGTCCCCTCGCGCGCATCGGCGTGAAAGCGCTCGAGCACCTGGTGGATAAGGATGCCGAAGCGCTGGTTGAGCGTCGGCTCGGACGGGATCCGGAACACCCGCGCGAACTTGTACTTCAGCGGACACGACCGGTAGGTCTCGATGTCCGAGGCCGACAGGACGAGCCCCTCACCCCGCTTGGGGAGGAACGGCTCGAGCGACGGCTCGTCGCGCGCCGCGATCGCCTGCGCCCGCGCTCGATCGTCGTGCTCGGCGGCGAGCAGGGTGTCGTCGAGCGAGGACGTCTCGAAGATCTCGCGCTGCAGAGCCGTGCACGACGCCAGCAGGCGCGTGTTCAGATCGGGCAGCGCCTCGGCGACCGTCTGGCCCGCCGGTGGGTCGATGAGCGCCGCGAGCTTGACGAGCTCGAGATAGCGCACGACTCCATGCGAGATGTCCAGCTCGGTGTCGAGGCGCAGCTCGCCGAGGCGCCCGCCGATGCGGGCGACGCTCTCGAGCACCTCCTCGCGCATGAGCCGCAGCGTCGACGGCAGCGTCTCGGCCGGCCCGAACAGCTCCTCGTCGTGCTCCTCCCATGTCCCGGCGACCGCCTCGCGCGCCTCCTCGACGAACGGCGATGGGGGCTGCACGGCGCCGCGCTCGGAGGTCGCCGCGTAGGCGAGCACCAACCCGGCGCGCGCCCGCGTCATGGCGACGTGGAGCAGCCGCCGCATCTCGGCGATGTGCGCGGCACGCGATTCGGGCGGCAGGCGCTCGCCGAGCAGCTCGTCGGGGATCGGCTCAACGGCCTGGCGGCGCGCACCCGGCATCCGCGAGGACTGCAGGCCGACGACGAACACGTGGTCGAACTCGCGCCCGCGCGCGGCGTGCATGCTCATCACGGTGACGGTGCGCGTGCGCCCGTCGGCGACGGCCGCCGCCTCCTCCTGGCGCAGGCCCGCCTCCGAGACCGCGGTGATGTAGCCGGCGAATTCGCGCGGGGTCGCCTGCGGCGCCCGGCGCACGAAGGCGGCGGCCATCTCGCCGAGGCGGGCGAGGTTGACGAGGCGCTCGACGATGTCAGTCTGCGCGGCGAACAGCTGCTGGCGCCGCAGCCCGAGCCGATCGATCAGGCGATGCACGAACAGGTCCGGCCGCGTCGTGTCGAGCGCACCGAGCGCCGAGCGCTGGAGCTTGAGGAAGGCGAGGATGCGCTCGCGCGCCTCCGGTGGGATCTGCGGCGATTCGGTGGCGGCCGCCATCGCCGAGACCATGTCGAGCTTGCGCCGGCGCGCGATCTGGATGACGCGCGCGAGGTCGATCGAGCGGAGCTCGATCGGCGGCCGGGCCATCGCCCGCACGACCGCCGCGGCGTCTCGCGGATCGATGAGCAGCCGCAGCCAGGCGAGCACGTCGCGCACCTCCGCGCGCTCGTAGAACGCGCTCGCCCCGACGACGCGATACGGCACCGCACGTTCCTCGAGCGCACCGGCGAGCAGGCGGCTCTCGGCGCCCACCGAACGCACGAGGATCGCGATCTGCTGGGGCGGAACGGCTCGGCGCGAGATGAGCTGCTCGATCTCCGCCGCGACGCTCTGTGCCTGCGATCGCTCGTTCGCGCAGCGCCAGAAGCGCACCTCCCCGCCCGTATCCCCGTGCAGCGGCAGCGCGAGGCGATCGGGGTTGCTGGCCACGACCGCGGTGGCCGCGTCGAGCACCTGCTGGGGGCAGCGGTGGCTCCGCTGCAGGACGACGACGGGCGCGCGCGGATAGCGCAGGCGGAAGTCGCGCAGGTTCTTCGCTGCGGCGCCGCGCGAGCGCCAGATCGCCTCGTCGTCGTTACCGACGGCCAGCAGATCACCGCCTTCGCCGGCCAGCAGGTTCACGAGCGTCACCTGCGCGAAGCTCGCGTCCTGATAGTCATCGACGAGCACATGCGAGAGGCGCGCCGCCGTGCGCGTCAGGACGTCGGGCCGCTCGCTCAGCAGCGCACACGCCCGCATGAGCGTCTCGCCGGCGTCGAGCGCTCCCTGCTCGGCGAGCATCCGATCGTGATCCTCGTAGAGCTTGGCGAACTCCAGCTCGGCCTCGCGCTCCTGTCGCTCCGCCCAGGCGCGAAACTCGCGGGCGCCGATGAGCTCGTCCTTGAGGCGGTCGATCCGTTCGACGAGGCTCGCCATGAGCGCCGACGGCCGCCCGTGGAAGTCGTGGCGCGCGAGCGTCAGCTCGTCGACGCGTTCGAGCAGCATGGCCACGCGATCGGCCTGCGTGGCCGTCGCGAAGAAGGGGTCGAGCCCAGCCTGCAGTGCCTCCTCGCGCAGCAGGCGCTCGCAGAAGTCCGGCCCCGTGTGCACGCGGAGCTCCTCGTAGCCGCCTTCGAGTGTGTCCTCGAGGTGCGCACGCAGCGCATCGGCCGCCCGGCGCATCTGTACGAGCACGAGGACGCTCTCCGGAGCGACGCCACGTTCGACCATGGCCGAGAGGCGTCGCACGATCATCTCGGTCTTGCCGCTCCCCGCTCCGCCAAGGAGCAGCATCGGCCCCTCGGCCGCGGCGAGGGCCAGGTCCTGCGGCGCAGACGACTCGGCGAGCTCGGAGGCCATCGCTCGTAGGATATGACCGCATGGGGGCTTCGGATACGGGCGCGAGCCCCGACTGGCTCGGCGTCTGTCGCCGTTCGGTCGCCGGGATCCAGGCGATGCTCGCGCAATACCCCACGACGGGCGAGCGGGCGCGCGAGACCGGCCGCGGCGAGGGAGGCGACGAGGCGGTGTTCATCGACCGCGCCGCCGAGGACATCATCTTTGCGGAGCTCGAGGATCTGCGCGCGCACGAGCATCGCTTCCTGGCGCTGTCGGAGGAGCGGGGTGAGGTCGACTTCGGCGACGATGCGCTGCGGGTCATCATCGACCCGATCGACGGCTCGCTGAACGCCAAGCGTGGCCTTCCCCACCATGCCGTCTCGGTCGCCGTCGCCCGCGGCGCGACGATGGCCGACGTCGTCTTCGGCTACGTCTACGACTTCGGCGCGCGCGAGGAATGGGTGGCCTGGCGCGACGCCGGGGTGCGCTTGAACGGTGCCGCGCTCGCCGATGCGCCGCCGGAGCGGCGCACAGAGGACGGTCGCCTCGAGCTCGTGGCCGTGGAGTCGGCCCACCCGCGCTACCTCGCGATGGCGACGGACGGGCTCGTGGCGCGCGTGCATCGAGTGCGGGCTCTCGGCACGATGGCCGTCTCGATGTGCCAGGTCGCGGCCACGCGCGTGGACGGGATGCTCAGCCTGTGGCGCTGTCGCGCCGTCGACGTCGCGGCCGCCCAGCTGATCGTGCGCGAGAGCGGCGGGTTGGTTGCGTTCACCGGCTACGCCGACCCGCTCGCGGCTCCGCTCGATCTCGTTCCGCGCTCCCCGGTGGTGGCCGCGCGCACGGCGGCCGGCCTGGCCGAGCTCACATTGGTGTCACCATCAGGGTGATGATCGATTGGGCCATCGCTCAGCGCGTGGCGGGGCTGCTCTCCGGCACTCCCGCCCCGGCCACGCTTCCGCCGGACCTCGCCGACCGTGCGCGTGACGGCGCGGCTCGGGTGACCGCGTACACCGGCCTCGCCCCGGCCGTCGAACTGCCGCGCCCCGAGGCGGTCGATCGGACCGAGTGGATCGCCGCCAACCACGCCAGCATGCGCCCGCTGCTCGACTCCTTCGACGATCGGCTCGGCGATGGCCTCGGGCCGCTGGCCGGGCCGCTGCGCTCCGTATCGGGCGCGATGATGGCGGTGCAGGTGGGCGCGCTGACTGGGTTGCTCTCCCAGCGGGTCCTCGGGCAGTACGACCTCGTGCTGCTCGATGCCGCCGCACCGACGCGGCTGCTCCTCCTCGCGCCCAACCTGGCCGAGGCGGCGGAGAGGCTGAACGTCGACGCCGACGCCCTCGTTACGTGGGTGACGATCCACGAGGTCACGCACGCGATCCAGTTCTCGAGCGTGCCGTGGCTCCGCGAGCACCTGGCCGGCCTCGTGACCGAGCTGCTCGAGGGACTGCAGGTCAACGTCTCCGCCGGCTCTCTCCTGCGGCTGCCGAGCGCCACCGATCTGCGCGAGCTCATCGACCGGGTGCGCCGCGGCGACCTGCTGCAGATCGTGCTCGGCCCGGAGCGCGAGCGCATCGTCGCACGCATCCAGGCGACGATGTCCCTCGTCGAGGGGCACGCCGAGCACGTCATGGACGCGGTGGGCGCCGAGTTGCTCGGCGACGAGCTCGACGCGCTTCGCGGCGCGCTCGACGAGCGTCGGGCGACGCGGTCGCCGGCGTGGCGAATCCTCGAGCGCCTGCTTGGACTGGAGCTGAAGATGCGCCAGTACGAGGATGGGCGGCGGTTCTGCGACGCCGTCGTCGAGCGCGAGGGGATGTCCGCGCTCAACCGGGCTTGGAGCTCGCCCGAGCTGCTTCCAAGCCCCGAGGAGCTGCACGATCCCGCGCTCTGGCTGCGGCGAACGCACGTTCCTGTTGTTACAAGCTCGAGCGCGTGAAAATCCTGTAATGACGGGGCTTTTCTCGCATCGTGCGGATTTGCTGTAACTAAGGTCCCGGGGGGGTTTACAAACAGGTGTTCGTTGGTAGTCTGAAGACGACAGCGAACGATCGAACCGATCCCCTCACAGCCCTCTGAGCATCAGAGAGAGGAGCCTCCCCAATGGCCCCAGCCCCAAGTACGGGCGCCCCCACCGGCACCCGCACCCGCAAGACCACCGCTGCCAAGCGCACGACCAGCGCGAGGCGCACCGCGGCCAAGCCCGCCGCCAAGAGCGCGACGGCAAAGGTCTCGAGCGCGTCGAACGGCCAGCGCACGCCCGCCGAGTTCGTCGAGCGCGCCGTCCTCATCCCCGTCGGCGCGGCGCTCATCGCCCGCGACCGCGTCGTGTCGAGCGTCAACGACGTCGTCACGACCTACACGACACCGTCGAAGGCGCAGTCCCAGCTCAAGAAGTTCGAGCGTCGTGGCACGACCGCGCGCAAGGGCCTCGAGCGCGAGGTGCGCAAGACACGCACGCGCGTCGAGCGCCAGCTCCGCCAGCGCCGTCGCGGCCTCGAGCAGACCGTCACCCGTCTGGACCGCCACCGCGGCAGCGCCGTCAAGGATCTCTCGGCCCAGGTCGAGCAGGCATCGGCGCAGTTCGAGAACGTCGTGCAGACGCGAATCAAGTCTGGCAGCGAGCTCGCCTCCAAGCTGCAGGAGCGCGTTCTCAGCCTCGCCTGATCTCGCGATAAGGCTTCCCCCGCCCGGATCGGAGAGCCCGGGCGGGAAGGTCTGTCGGCCTCATATCCCGCCGACAGTAGAAGGACCCTCTCCTCCCTCCGCCAACGGGGCGACTTCGGTCGTCCCGTTGGTGTTTTCGGACGGCCCATGCCGTGCCTGCGGGTAGGCGGCGGCCGGTTTGCCAGAATGGAGCGACGATGAACAAGGACGACATCCTCAAGGCACTGGAAATCGTCATCGATCCCGAGCTGCACCGCTCGATCGTCGAGCTCGGCATGGTGCGCTCGATCGCGGTCAACGAGCTCGGCGTCGTCGACGTCACCGTGTCGCTGACAACCGCCGGCTGTCCGGTGCGCGGCCACTTCCAGACCGCGGTGAGCTCCGCCGTGTCGGCGCTGCCCGGCGTCACCGGCGTCAACGTTTCCTTCGATGTCCTCGACGCTGCGCAGAAGGCGGCACTCGCCCAGCGCCTCGGTCGTAACACCGGGCTACCCGAGGGCGCGCTCGCCCAGGTCGCGAACGTCGTGTGCATCGGCTCGGGCAAGGGAGGCGTCGGCAAGTCGACGCTGACCGCGAATCTGGCCGCCGCACTTACCGCGGAGGGCAAGTCCGTCGGCGTCCTCGACGCCGACGTGTGGGGGTACTCGATCCCCCGCATGTATGGCCTCGGCGCCACGCGCCCGGCCGTCTCGGCCGAGCGCAAGCTCGTGCCGTTGCAGAGCAACGGTGTGAAGGTGATGTCGATCGGCTTCTTCCTCGAGGAGGACGCCGCCGTCGTGTGGCGCGGCCCGATGCTGCACAAGGCCCTCACGCAGTTCCTGCAGGATGTCGCGTGGGGAGCGCTCGACTACCTGCTCATCGACCTCCCACCGGGTACCGGCGATGTCTCGATGACCCTCGCCCAGCTCCTCCCCCAGGCCCAGTTCGTCATCGTCACGACGCCGCAGCCGACGGCGCAGCGCGTCGCTCGGCGCTCGGCGGAGATGGCTCACAAGGTCTCGCTCGAGGTCGTCGGCGTGATCGAGAACATGTCCGCGTTCGTCACGCCGGGCGGCGAGCGCTTCCCGATCTTCGGACAGGGCGGCGGGAGCGAGCTCGCCGATGAGCTCGACGTGCCGCTGCTCGGCCAGGTGCCGATCACGATGGCTCTGCGCGAGCACGCCGATGACGGCGTGCCGCTCGTGTTCGACGATCCCGACGACCCGGCCGCGCAGGCCATCCGCCACGCGGCGCGCGGCCTGGTCGCGCTCGCGCCGCTGGCGCTGCCCGTGCTGCCAACCGCGCCGCCGCCGCTGCCGACGGGACCGCCAACCGGTATCGCGCTCCCGATGGCCTGAGCGCGGGGCGCCCGGTGTGGGCGCGTGGGGGAGCGACTCCCGATTACTGCGCCGCGAAGTAGTCCGCGTTGATCTTGATGTACTTCGTCCACTCGTCGGGGAGCTGGTCCTCGGCGAAGCAGGCATCCACGGGGCAGGCCTCAACGCAGGCATCGCAGTCGATGCACTCCTCCGGGTCGATGTACAGCATCTCGGCGGCCTCGTAGCCGGGCTCGTCCGGCGTCGGGTGGATGCAGTCGACCGGGCAGACCTCGACGCAAGAGTTGTCCTTCGTGCCGATGCAGGGCTCGGCGATCACATAGGCCATTCGTGTGTTCCTGAGGGTTCGGAGGATTCGGGGAGGGTGCTGCGGGGCCTCATAGTAACGATCACGCGGGCAGGGCACGGCGGGCGACGACGCTCCGGCGCCTCCCGCCCCGCGATGATCTAGGTTGGCGCCATGCTGCTGCTGACCGGAGCGACGGGCCTCGTCGGATCGGCCGTGCTGCGCCGGTTGCTCGATGCCGACGAGCCGGTGCGCTGCCTCGTCCGCGACCCACGACGCCTCGGCCATGCTCGCGTGCGCGTGCAGATCGCGCTCGGTGACCTCGCCGACCCGCTGTCGTTCCGTAACGCGTTGCGCGGCGTGCACACCGTCGTACACCTCGCCGGCTCGATTCGCGACCAGCCGGCCGCGTCGATCGAGGAGCTCAACGCCGTGGCCACCTGGCGCATGGTGCAATCCGCCGAACGGGCGGGAGCCGAGCACTTCGTCTTCTTCTCGGCGCTCGGGGCGTCCACTCACCACCGCGCTCGCCTGTTCCGGGCCAAGGCGCTGGCCGAGCAGACCGTGTCCGAGGCGACGTTGCGCACGACGGTGTTTGCGCCGTCGGTGGTGTACGCCCCGAGCGCCGGGTGGCTGACCGTCATCGCGCGGCTCGCACTGCTGCCCGTCGTTCCGATCAGCGGCCGCGGCGCCGCGCTCTACCAGCCGATCTGGGCTGAGGACGTCGCCGACTGCGTGATGGCCACGCTCGGACGGGCGGCGGCAGGGGCTCGGCCACACGTCCGGTATGAGCTCGCCGGGCCGGAGGTGCTGAGCGAGAACGAGATCGTCCGGCTCGTGCTCGAGAGCGCCGGACGGCGGCGGCCGATCGTCCACGTACCGACGCCGCTCACCGCGCGGGCATTCCGCGCGCTCGAGGCAACGATGGGACGGCGGGCGCCCGCAACCTGGGACGAGGCCGAGCTGCTCGAGGTCTCGCTGCTGTCCGAGCGCGGACCGTCAGACGTGCGCGGCCTCGGCGTCGAGCCGGCCCCGATGCGCCAGATCCTCGGCGCGGTCGGGTGACGCCACTCAGGAGACCGCCGCGCGACGGCCCGCCCACGGCTGCGCCGCCTCGAGCTGCGCCGAGAGCGCGAGCAGCGCTCCCTCCTGGGCCGGCGCGGCGGCGATCTGGACGGCGAGCGGCAGCCCCCGCTCCTCGTAGAGCGGCAGCGAGATCGCGGGCTGGCCGGAGACGTTGAACAGCGCGCTGAACGGCGTGAACTGCCCGGCCCGGGCGAACGTCGCCAGGGGCTCGCCCGCGGCCGCGTCGATCTCGCCGATCCGCACCGGCGGCTCGGCGAGCATCGGCAGCACGACGGCGTCGTAGGCAGCGAGCGCGGTGATCACCTCGCGCGCAACGGCCTGCAGGCGCTGGCGGCCGAGGGACGCGTCCAGTGAGCTCGTCGCCTTCGCGATCTCGTAGACGAGCCAGCTGAGCGGCTCGACGTCGGCTTCGGTCGGTTCGCGTCCGGCCGCCGCCGCCGCGAGCTTGAGTGCGCCCGCCGCGAGGGCCGAGAACTCGACGGTGAACAGGGTGAGCAGGTCCTCGTACAGCCACGGCGCCACGACCTCCTCGACGGCGTGCCCGAGGGATTCCAGCACCTCGGCCGTCTCGCGTACCGCCCGCAGGCCGGGCTCGTGCACGACGGCGTCGACCAGCGGCGGCGCGGTGACGACCGCGACGCGCAGGCGCTGCGGCTCACGCGCGGCGCTCGCGGCGAAGGCCTCGACCGGCGTCGGCGCCCAGCTGGTGTCGCCGACCTCGGACCCGGCCAGGATGTCGAGCACGGCGGCCGTCTCGGCGACCGTGCGCGTGAGGACGCCGTCGATGACGAGGAACGACTCGCCGTCGACCGGCGCCATCGACACCCGCCCCCGCTGAGCCTTCAGCCCGACGAGACCGCAGCAAGCCGCCGGGATGCGCGTCGAGCCGCCGCCGTCGTTGGCGTGGGCGATCGGGACCATCCCTGCGGCGACGGCCGCCGCCGAGCCTCCCGACGAGCCGCCCGGGGTGCGCTCGGTGTCCCACGGGTTGCGCGTCGGCCCGAGCAGCCGCGACTCGCTGACCGGCACGATCCCGAATTCCGGGAGGGTCGTCGTCCCGACGATGACGAAGCCGGCGTCGCGCAGGCGCCGGGTCACGTTGTGGTCGTACGTGGCGACGTTCTCGGCCAGCAGCGAGGTGGCTAGCGTGAGCCGCTGCCCGTTCACGGCCCGGTTGTTCTTGATGGCGATCGGGACACCGGCGAACGGGCGCGGATCGCCCGGCTCGATCGCGGCCGCCGCGGCGAGCGCGCCGTCGGCGTCGACGTCGACGAACGCGTTGAGCTGCGGGTTGAGCTCGCCGATGCGCTGCAGTGAGGCCTCCACGAGCTCGCGGGCGCTCAGCTCCCCACCGCGCACGAGCTCGGCGAGCTCGGTGGCGGGCCTGAACATCAGCTCGGCGGCGGCGTGCGACATCAAATGGCTCCTTGCTCGAACGGCGGCGGGGGTTGGGCCCACCCTACCGGCGCGCGATACTGCTGTCCCGGTGCGCCCCTCCCTCCGACTCCCCAAGGACGAAAGCGAGCGAAATGAGCGAAGTTCAGTCCGGCCTGGAAGGCGTTGTCGCCTTTGCGACCGAGATCGCGGAGCCCGACCGCGCCGGCGGCGCTCTGCGCTACCGCGGCGTTGACATCGAGGAGCTCGTCGGCGCCGTGCCCTACGAGCAGGTCTGGGGATTGCTCGTCGACGGGCACCTCAAGCCGGGCCTGCCGCCGGCCCAGCCGCACGCGCTCACCGTCCGCTCGGGCGATCACCGCGTCGACGTGCAGTCGGCGCTCGCCATGCTCGCCCCCGAATGGGGCTTCGGGCAGCTCATCGACATCTCAGACGCTCAGGCCCGCGACGACCTGGCCCGCGCGTCGGTGATGGCCCTCTCGTTCGTCGCCCAGTCGGCCCGCGGGCCCGGACACCCGCCGGTGCCGCAGGCCGAGGTCGACAAGGCGACCTCGATTCCCGAGCGCTTCCTCATTCGCTGGCGCGGCGAGGCCAACCCCGATCATGCCAAGGCGATCGACGCGTACTGGATCTCGGCCGCCGAGCACGGGATGAACGCGTCGACCTTCACGGCCCGCGTGGTGGCCTCGACCGGCGCCGACTGCGCCGCCGCTCTGTCCGCCGCCGTGGGAGGGCTGTCGGGACCACTGCACGGCGGCGCCCCCTCGCGCGTGCTGAAGATGCTCGATGAGGTGGAGGAGAGCGGCGACGCCAGGGGCTGGGTGAAGGCGGCGCTCGACCGCGGCGACCGCCTCATGGGGTTCGGCCACCGCGTGTACCGCGCCGAGGACCCGCGGGCCCGCGTCCTGCGACGGACGTGCCGCGACCTGGGCTCGCCGCGCTTCGAGGTCGCCGAGGCGCTCGAGCAGGCCGCCCTCGCCGAGCTGCAGGCGCGCAAGCCCGACCGCGTCCTGGCCACGAATGTTGAGTTCTGGTCAGCGGTCATCCTCGACCTCGCCGACGTGCCGCCCGACCTGTTCACTCCGATGTTCACCTGCGCGCGCGTGGCCGGCTGGTCGGCCCACATCCTCGAGCAGAAGCGCGAGGCGCGCCTCATCCGCCCCACCGCGAAGTACGTCGGCGAGCCGCCGCGGCCGCTCGGCGCGGTCACCTGAGCAATCGACCCCAGACGTGACGAGGGCCCGGCGCAGGCCGGGCCCTCGAAACACTCAGGCGGCGTGTCGGGTGTTACATCATCCCGCTCATGTCGGGCATGCCACCGCCGGCACCGCCACCCCCGTCCTTGTCCTGCACCTCGGCGACGATGGCCTCGGTGGTGAGGATGTTCTTGGCGATCGACGCGGCATTCTGCAGCGCCGAGCGGGTCACCATCGCCGGATCGATAACGCCGGCGGCCACGAGATCGACGATCTCGTTCGTCGCGGCATTGAGGCCGAAGCCCTTCTTGGCCTTGCGGACGTCGTTGACGACCACCGAGCCCTCGAGGCCGGCGTTCTCCGCGATCTGGCGGAGCGGCTCCTCGAGCGCCCGGAGCACGATGCGCGCGCCGGTCTTCTCGTCGTCCTCCTCGATGTCGTCGACCTTGACCGACGCGGAGGCCTGCAGGAGCGCGACACCGCCACCGGGGACGATGCCCTCCTCGAGCGCCGCGCGGGTCGCCTGCAGGGCGTCCTCGACGCGGTGCTTCTTCTCCTTCATCTCCGTCTCGGTGGCCGCGCCGACCTTCACGACGGCGACGCCGCCGGACAGCTTGGCCAGCCGCTCCTGGAGCTTCTCGCGGTCGAAGTCCGAGTCGGTGGACTCGATCTCGGCCTTGATCTGGTTGATGCGGCCCTTGATGGCAGCCGAGTCGCCGGCGCCGTCGACGATCGTCGTGTTGTCCTTGGCGACGACGACGCGGCGCGCACGGCCGAGCTGGGAGACCTGGGTGTTCTCGAGCTTGAGACCCATCTCCTCGGTGATGACCTCGCCGTTGGTGAGGATCGCGATGTCCTCGAGCATCCGCTTGCGACGATCACCGAAGCCCGGCGCCTTCACGGCAACGCCGGTGAACGTGCCGCGCAGCTTGTTGACCACGAGCGTCGCGAGCGACTCGCCCTCGACGTCCTCGGCGATGATCAGCAGCGGCTTGCCGCTCTGGATGACCTGCTCGAGCACGGGCAGGATGTCCCGCACGGAGCCGATCTTCTGGTTGGCGATGAGGATGTAGGGATCCTCGAGCACCGCCTCCATGCGGTCCTGGTCGGTGACCATGTAGGGCGAGATGTAGCCCTTATCGAACTGCATGCCCTCGGTGAACTCGAGGTCCATGCCGAACGTCTGGCCCTCCTCGACGTTGACCACGCCGTCCTTGCCGACCTTCTCGATCGCGTCGGCGATGACGTCGCCGATCTCATCGTCGCCGGCCGAGATCGTCGCCACGCGAGCGATCTGATCCTTGCCCGAGACCTCCTTGGACTGCGTGCCGATGTTCGTCACCACCTGGTCGACGGCGCGCTCGATGCCGCGCTTGAGCGCCAGCGGGTTCGCGCCCGCGGCGACGTTCTTCAGGCCCTGGCGAACGATCGCCTGGGCGAGCACGGTGGCCGTCGTCGTGCCGTCGCCGGCGACGTCGTTGGTCGCCGTGGCGACCTCGCGCACGAGCTGGGCACCCTGATTCTCGAAGACGTCCTCGACCTCGATCTCCCGGGCGATCGTCACGCCGTCGTTGGTGATCGTGGGGGCGCCGAACTTCTTGTCCAGGACGACGTAGCGACCCTTGGGGCCGAGCGTGACCTTGACCGCGTTGGCGACCTTGTCCACGCCGGCCTCGAGGGCATTACGCGCCTCGGTGTTGTACTTCAGTTCCTTGTGAGCCATGTAGTTCTCCTAGGCGGAAAAGGGGTTCCGCGTTCTGGTAGCTGAGGGTGAGGATCAGGACTCGACGCGCGCGAGGACGTCGGACTCGCGGAGCACGAGCAGCTCCTCGCCGTCGATCTTGATCTCGGTCCCGCCGTACTTGCTGTAGAGGACCTCGTCGCCCTCGGACACGTCGAGCGGCGTGCGCTTGCCCGTCTCGTCGTTGACCTTCCCGTCGCCGACGGCGAGCACCTTGCCCTTCTGAGGCTTCTCCTTGGCGGTGTCGGGCAGGACGATGCCACTCGCAGTGGTCTCCTCCTCCTCGATCGCCCGCACGATGAGACGGTCGCCCAGGGGCTTGAGCTTCAACGCCATACGAAAACCTCCATTGAGAGAGTTGCGATCAGCTGCCGCCGTCGTCAGCTTCGGGGCCGACCGCGACGCGCTCTCGTTGGCACTCACCCATCGAGACTGCCAACGGCACCTCCCAATATATACGAGTTCAGGCGCCCGTCAAGGAATATTTGGCACTCGCGACCTCAGAGTGCCAAGCCGGATCCAGGCTAGTTCTGCGCGCCGCCGAAGCCCTTCATCGCCTCGGTCATCCCGGGCGGCTTGTCAACGATCGGCGAGAAGCGTACGACGGTCACGGTGTCGTCCATCGACACGGAACGGCCGTAGATCTGCTCGAGGAAGTGGATCAGCTCCTCGTGTCGGCGAAACTCCGGGTTGTCATGCTTGATGTCGCGCGGCGAGAGGTCCTTGACGGTCTTGACCTCGACCTGGTCGATAACGGCGTCGAAGATCTTCTCGCGCGGCGAGTACTGATAGCCGATCGTCACCAGCACCGCCTGGTTCTTGCGGTATTTGTGCGACTTGTCGCCGAGGCGAATCGTCGCCGTCTTGCGGCCGCGCTTGAGCTCGTCGGCGAAGATCGTCGAGTAGAAGTTGAGGACCTGCATCGGCGGCAGGCTATCGGTCCCGACCGATTCTGGCCAGGGCGCGCTCCACCATGGTCCGCTCGCCGTCGTAGCTGAGCGCCGTCGCGGCCTCGGCGATCGGCATCCAGCGGGCGTCCTCGACCTCGTGATCGTGCTCGGAGGGGTCGCCCGAGCGGTAGGCGAACAGGAAGAACACGACCGACTTCGGTGTGCGCTTCCCGCGCCGCCAGTAGCAGTAGGACACCTCGCCGAGCTCCTCGACCGGATCGGCGACGACGCCGCCCTCCTCGTGCACCTCACGCGTCGCCGCCTCGACGGCGGTCTCCCCGGGGTCGAGGTGGCCCTTGGGCAGCCCGAGCACCGATGTGCCGTCGGCGGCTCGGCGCGTGGGCACGATCACGAGCACATCGTCGCCACGCACGACGACGCCTCCGGCCGAGCGCTCCAGCTCGCGGGGCGGACCGGCGTCCGCACGATCGGCTCGAGCCCTAGAAGACATAGCCCGCGAGTGCGTCGGGATCGTGCACGGTCAGGCGTCCGCGCCCCTGGGTGATGACGCCGGCCCGCTCGAGGACGGCCAGGAAGCGGCTCGCGGACTCGCGCGAGGACCCCGCGAGCTGGGCCAGGTCCGCCTGGGTGGCCGTCAGCAGCACATCCTCGTCGGCGGCGCCCTCGGCACGCGCCTGTTCGACGAGCTGCGTGAGCACCGCGGCCACGCGGCTCTGCACGGTCTGGAAGGACTGCCGGGCCAGCCGTTCGTTCGTCTCGCGCAGGCGACGCCCGAGCGCGATGACGAGCTTGAGCGTGATCTCGTTGTGTGTCGCCATCAGGCGGCGCATGTCCGGGCCGAGCAGCGCGATCACCGCGGTCGGTGCGATCGCCTCGACCGTCGCCGAGCGTCGCTCGTCCTCGAACAGGGCGAGCTCCCCGAAGATGTCGCCCGGCCCGAAGTGCGCGAGCGTGATCGTGCGTCCCCCTCGGTGGACGCGCACCGCACGTGCTCGGCCCGAGCGCACGACATAGCAGGTGTCGCTCGCGTCCCCCTCGCGAAAGACGACCTGACCGGCCGCGAAGCTCCTCGGCACGGCGAGCTCGGCCACGCGCTCGAGGTCATCACGCGCCAGCGTCGAGAAGACCGGCACCCGGCCGAGCAGTTCCACGACCTCGGATGAGCTGGTGGTCGACACGCCTGACGAGATATCACACCGACCCGCTGGCGCGGTCGGCCGAGCGCCCGTCGGTGCACCGATCGTGGCCTGCGTCCCGCTATCGTCAGCGCATGCCTGCGCACTTGAGATACCGCCCGCGTGCGGCCACCGGGCGACGCCTGCCGACGCGCTCCGGGGTGGCGGCGCTCGCCGCCATCGTCGCCGCCGCCGCCAGTGTCGACGCCGCCGCCGCGGCGACGACTCAGACGCCCACGCACTCCGGTGGCCACTCGGTCCTCGCCTCCCGGCTGCTGTGGGCGACCGTCGACGTCTGCAACCCGCCGGACCAGAAGTACACGATCGGCGTGCGCGGCTCGATGCCCGGCGATGGAGCGACCGACGAGACGATGTTCATGCGCTTCCGCGTGCAGTACCGCAACGCGAAGAACGGGGACTGGCTCTACATCTCCGCGAACGCCGATTCGGGCTACGTGAACGTCGGATCGTCGCGCTACCGCGTCCGCGAGGCCGGGCGCAGCTTCGAGTTCCTCCCCGCCGCCCACCAGCCGGCCTACCGCCTGCGCGGCGTCGTCACGTTCGTGTGGCGGCGCGGCGCGAAGGTGGTGTACAGCACGAGCCGCTACACCGTCGCCGGCCACGTGAGCGCCGCCGGCGCCGACCCGAAGAACTACTCGGCGTCGACCTGCATCATCTCCTAGCGGCGCTCGGCGAACAGCCGGGGGTCGTTCGTGATGATCCCGTCGACCCCGAGCGTCGCGAGGGCGGCGATGCGCTGTGCGTCGTCGACCGTCCAGGCGTAGAGCTCGCCGGCGGCGGCGTGCACGGCCCGCACGAGCGTTGGAGTGATGAGCCGCCAGTGCGCCATGATCGCGTCGAAGCGCCCGTGCGCGAGGGCGTCGTGGGCGCGCGACGGCAGGCGGAGCCGGTAGGCGGCGAGCACCGCGCGCGCGGGTAGCCTCGTGAGCGGCGCCGCGGTGTAGTCGCGGCGCGCGCGGGGAATCGACCAGCCGACGCGCACGACGGGATCGGCGGCGCGCAGGCGATCGAGGCTCTGCGGGTAGGTCGAGCTGATGAGCGAGCGCTCCCGCAGCCCCGCGGCGCGCAGCGCGTCGAGCGCTCGCAGCTCGTAGCCCGGGAGCTTGAGGTCGACGTCGAGCTCGAGTCCGGCGAAGGCCGGGGACGCGAGATGCTCCAGACCCTGTTCGAGCGTGACCGCCTCCGGCGAGCGGAGGCTGTGGTAGTCGTGGGCGAGCAGGAGGCGTCCACCGCCGTCGGGCCGCTCGCTCAACACGTCGAACTCGATCATGTCCACGCCCGCGGCGAGCGCCGCGTCGAAGCTCGCGCACGTGTTGCCGGGGGCGAGAAGATCGGCGCCTTTGTGACCGACGCGGCGCGGACGGCGGCCGAGGTCCGCGGCGCCGGTCAGCGCTGACACGTCGGACACCAGTAGAGCGTGCGGTTGTCCTCCCATTGGCCGCGCGCCGAGATCTCGCCCCCGCAGCGAGGGCAGGCCCGCCCGGCGCGGCCGTAGACCGCTCGCGGTCGAGCCGGCAGGCCCTCGCTGACGGCCCGGCGCATGTGCTCGCGCGCGAAGCGCACGATCGCCAGCACGTCGGCGTCGCTGACCCGTGCGGCCGGGCGCCATGGGTCGATCCCCGCCCCGAAGCACGCCTCCGCACGCCACAGGTTGCCGATGCCGGCGATCGTGCGCTGATCGAGCAGCGCGTCGCCGATAGGGCGCGTCGGATCGTCCTCGCGCAGGCGCCGCAGCACGAGCCGCTCGTCGAGGGACTCGCCGAGGATGTCGGGACCGAGGCCGGTCAGCCGGGCGTCGCCCCGCGCTCGCAGCGTCGTCATCAGCTCGAGAACCGGCCCGTCGAACTGAACGACCTCGGCGTCCCGCGCGCGCAGGACGAGCCAGGCCCGGCGCGGGTCGCGCCGCCAGCGCTCGCCGCGACCGTGCACGTCCCACGCCCCGCTCATGCGCAGGTGCGAGTGCACGACGAGGCCGCCGCCGAACTCGATGAGCAGGTGCTTGCCGCGCGCGTGCACCCCGGTGACGGCCCGCCCACCGAGGCGCTCGGGCCACCGCTGCGCGGCGACGCGCGGATGCTCGGCGATGATCTCGTCGGGCACGGCGCCGACGAGGATCGGCGCGATGCGCCTCGCCGCGTGGTGAATCGTGTCGCCCTCGGGCATCAGGCGCTGAGTGTCAGCTTGCGCGGCCCGGCCCGGAAGCCCTCCTCGATGAGGAGCGCCTCCAGCGGCGAGCCGATGAGCGCGTCGCCGTCGACCTTCTCGAGCGCCAGACGCCCGAGCCGACCCGCGCGCGCCGCGTCGGCCAGCGCGCCGAGCGCGACACGCAGGCAGTCGCGGTCGTCGGTGAATGTGACGAGCCCGCGCCCGCCGCGCTCGACGTAGATTGCCGGCTCGGCATCGACGACCACGACATAGGCACCGGCCACCCGAGCCGGGCGACGCCCGCCGCGGATCGGGGCCGGCCAGGGGAGCGCCGCCCCGTAGGGCTGGGCCGGGTCGGCAGCGGCGAGGACGAGCGGTGGCCGGCGCTCGTCGGCGCGCTGGGCGCGCAGGCGCTCGACGGCCGCGGGCAGCGCGAACTGCGCGCCGCCGAGGCCCTCGATGAAGTAGCCGCGCCGGCACACTCCGAGCGTCTCGAGGTTCGCGAAAGCGTCGTAGAGCATCGAGAACCCACCTGCGACGCGCTCGGCCAGCACCTGCTCGCGCGTGACGATGCCGTGGCGCTCGAGCAGCAGCTCGGCGAGCACGCGCCGCCGCTCGGTGCTCGCGCGAGCGCGAGCCGCGGCATCACTCGGCTCCGCCGCGAACAGCGGCGCGACCAGTCCCCAGCGTCCCTGCACCTGGGCCTGCGAGGCCGCGCGCGCGCCGCGCACGGCCGCGCCGAAGCGCCGTCCCGAGCGCGCGCGAACGGAGCGCTGAGCCCGCGCGAGCGTCAGTCGCGGGGCGCGCAGCGGCGCCCAGGCGTCATTCGTCGCCTCGCCGGCCCAGACGAGGTCCCACACCGCCTCCTGGAGCAGCTCCGGCGGCGCGTCGAGCTCGGCGAGCAGGTCGCTGAAGAAGCACGGCGCCGCGGCGAGCCGGGCACGCACGAGGTCGAGCAGCAAGCCCTCCGCCGCGACGGGGTCGGTCGGTGGTGATCCCTTGTCGGGGGCGCGAAGCGCCGGGGGCCCGATCGCCGCTGCGTCCTCCCGGAAGTACAGCGCGACCCGTCCCGAGCCCCGTCCGAGCGCACCAGCCCCCACCCACACGACCTCGCCGCTGGCACAGAGCGCGTCGAGCCAGGTCGGCGAGTACGCGCCAACGCGGCGCGGCAGGATGTCGCCCTCCCAGCTCTCGGCCGGGAGGGCCAGGCCCTGCAACGGCACGAGCACCTCGCGCAGGCGATCGACGCCCGCGCCCGAGGCGGGGTGGCGATCGATGCCGTGCCAGGCCGGGAGGAACGTGGCGAGCGCGCGTTGCTCCGCCGGCTCGATCTCCTCACGCAGCGCGGCCAGTGAGGCGCGGCGCAGCCGCCGCAGGACCTCGACGTCGCACCACTCGCGCTCGCTGCCCCCGGGGCGCAGCTCGCCGCGCACGAGCTCACCATCGCGTTCGAGCGCCTCGAGCACATCGTCGAGGTCGACGCCATAGCGGTCCTTCAGCTCGGCCGACGTGAACGGACCGTGAGAGGCCCCATAGCGCGCCGCGAGGCGACGGCGGGCCTGGGGCACATTGGCGACGAAGGCGGACGGCAGGCCGCCCGGCGGCACGACGCCGAGCGCGTCGCGGTACAGCCCGGCCTCATCCGCGGCGATCCAGCGCCGCTCGCCGGCGAGCCGCACCTCGACGGCCCGGCGCTCGCCACCGAGCTCGGCGAGCATCCCGCTGGCGTCGAGCCCGTGCAGGACACGCGTCTGCGCCTCGTCGGCGCGCAGATCTCCGATGCGGCGTAACACGTCGTGCAGCGCGTCTCGTCCGGTGGCCTGCGTGCGCTCGGAGCGGTGCTGCAGATCGTCCTCGACGCGGGCGAGGGCGTCGGCATCGATGAGCTCGCGCAGCTCGTCCTGGCCGAGCAACTCACGCAACAGGTCGCGGTCGAGCGAGAGCGCGGCCGCGCGGCGCTCGGCGTTCGGCGCGTCCCCCTCGTACATGTAGGTGGCGACGTAGTCGAACAGCAGCGAGGAGGCGAACGGCGAGGCCATCGCCGTCTCGACCTCGACGAGCGTGCGCTCGCGTCGATGCAGCGACCCGATGAGCTCGATCAGGCCCGGTACGTCGAGCACGTCGCGCAGGCACTCGCGGTAGGTCTCGAGCACGATCGGGAAGTCGGCGTAGCGCTGCGCCACCTCGAGCAGGCTCTGGGCCTTCAAACGCTGCTGCCACAGCGGCGTACGCCGCCCGGGGTAGGCGCGCGGGATGAGCAGCGCGCGCGCGGCGTTCTCGCGGAAGCGAGCGCCGAACAGCGCCGAGCTCGCGAGCTCGGCGACGATCGCCTCCTCGATCTCGTCGGGCTCGAGCAGCACGAGCTCGGCCCCGGTGGGCAGGACGTCGTCCTCGCCATCCTCGCCGCTGCCGAGGTCGGGGAGGTGCACGATGATCCCGTCGTCGGACCAGATCGCGTCTGACTCCAGGCCGAAGCGCTCGCGGATGCGGGCCGAGAGGGCAAGGCCCCACGCTGCGTGGATGCGCCCCCCGAACGGCGACAGCACGCACAGGCGCCAGTCGCCGATCTCGTCTCGGAAGCGCTCGATGACGATCGTGCGGTCGCTCGGCAGGACGCGGGTCGCGGCCTGCTGCTCGCGCAGGAACTCGAGCAGGTTCTTCGCCGCAAGTTCGTCGAGGTCGTAGTCGCGCTCCAGCGTGTCCGGTGACTGGTCGACCGCCCAGCGGGTGAAGGCGCCGATCGCCTCGCCGAGCTCCTTCGGGCGCCCAACCGAGTCGCCCTTCCAGAACGGCACGGCCCCGGGCACGCCGGGCGCAGGCGTGACGATCACGCGATCGCGGCCGATCTCCTCGATCCGCCAGGACGAGGCGCCGAGCAGGAACACCTGGCCGGCGCGCGCCTCGTAGACCATCTCCTCATCGAGCTCGCCGACCCGCCGGCCGTCCGGGAGGGTGACCGCGAACAGACCACGGTCGGGGATCGTGCCGGCGTTCGTCACCGCGAGCGCGCGGGCCCCGCGCCGGGCCCGAATCGTCCCCGCCACACGGTCCCACACGATGCGGGGACGCAGGTCGCCGAACTCGCGCGAGGGATACCGCCCGTCGAGCATGTCGAGCACGTTCTCCAGCAGTGCGCGCGGGAGCTCGCCGTAGGAGTACGTCCGCGTCACGAGGGCGAACAGCTCGTCGACGCTGACCGACTCGCTCGTCGCGGCAATCGCGACGATCTGCTGGGCGAGCACGTCGAGCGCGTTGCGCGGCACCACGGTCGGCTCGATCCGTCCCTCGCGCATGAGTCGGGTGACGACGGCGCACTCGAGCAGGTCGGCGCGGAACTTCGGGAAGATGCGCCCCTTGCTCACGTCCCCGACGCCGTGGCCGGCGCGGCCGATGCGCTGCAGTCCGCGCGCCACGGACTTCGGCGACTCGACCTGCAGGACGAGATCGACGGCGCCCATGTCGATGCCGAGCTCCAGCGAGGAGGTGGCCACCAGGCACGGGAGCTCGCCGGCCTTGAGCAGCTCTTCGACGACGGTTCGCTCCTCGCGAGCGAGCGAGCCGTGGTGGGCCCGCGCGATTTCGCGCGCCGGGCGTCCCGCCGCTTCGTCCTCGGTCGCCGCGAGATCGTTGAGGCGCAGAGCGAGGCGCTCGGCCGATCGGCGGTTGTTGACGAACACGATCGTCGAGCGGTGCTCACGGACGAGCGCCAGCAGCTCGGGGTAGATCGCCGGCCAGATCGACCGGCGCGTCGCCTCGCCGCCGCTGAGGTGGGGCAGC
The DNA here is from genome assembly GCA_963819075.1 of uncultured Solirubrobacterales bacterium. Lineage (GTDB taxonomy): Bacteria > Actinomycetota > Thermoleophilia > Solirubrobacterales > Solirubrobacteraceae > CAVQBJ01. Next base: position 660,627 of record CAWFUP010000002.1, on the reverse strand, counting down.
TGATCGCCGTTCGGCGCGGCAAACGGATCGACCGTCGCCTCCACGGCGCGCTGATCGGGCTCGGCCATCGACTCGACCGGAACCTGGATGCGCAGGTCGAGCGGCTTGCGCACGCCGGTGTCGACGATCCGCACGCGTCGGTGCGGGCCGACCATGAAGCGCCCGACCTCCTCCAGCGGGTTCTGGGTGGCGCTCAGGCCGATGCGCTGCACGTCACGCGGCGAGCCGGCCCTACCCTCGCGGGCCTGCAGCTCGAGGCGCTCGAGGGTGAGCGCGAGGTGGGCGCCGCGCTTCGTCGAGGCGACGGCGTGGATCTCGTCGACGATCACCGCCTCGACGCCGCTCAGCATCTCGCGGGCCTGCGAGGTGAGGATGAGGTACAGCGACTCCGGCGTCGTGATGAGGATGTCGGGCGGGCGCCGCGCCATCGCGGCCCGCTCGCGCTGGGGCGTATCGCCGGTGCGGATACCGACCGTCACCTCACGCCCGGCGCCGGCGATGCCTCGCAACGGTGCGCGCAGGTTGCGCTCGATGTCGTAGGACAGCGCCTTCAGTGGCGACACGTACACGAGACGGGTGTGCGGCGGGGCGTCGTCGTCCGTGCGCGGCTCGGCGCTGAGGCGGTCGAGCGCCCACAGGAACGCGGCCAGCGTCTTCCCGGACCCGGTCGGCGCCGAGATGAGCACGTGCTCGCCGCTGGCGATCGCCGGCCAGGCCTGTTCCTGAGCCGGCGTCGGCCGCTCGAAAGCGGCCTCGAACCACTCTCGTACATGGGGGCTGAAGGCCGAAAGCGGCACCCGACCCAGGCTAGTGCAGTGCGCGCGCGAGCACGGCGATCAACTCGACTTGCGCACCGCCGGCACCTGCTCGAGTCCGGCGAGCTCGCGGGCCCGGCCGAGCACGTCGTCGAGCATCGTCTCGGTCAGACGCCCCGTGAACGTGTTCTGTTGACTGGGGTGAAAGGAGCCGATGAGCGACCAGCGCTCAACGAGCAGCTCGGCGCCGTGTCCGAACCGCGGACGCGGGCGCGGCGCGGGCTCGCCGAGCGCAGCGCGGATGCGCAGCGCCACGTCCCACGCGAAGGCACCGAGGCAGACGATCACCCGCACCTCGCCGAGCAGCGCGAGCTCGCGCTCCGCCCAGGCCTGACAGCGATCGCGCTCGTCCGGCGTCGGGCGATTGGCGGGCGGCGCGCAGCGCACGGCCGCCGTGATCCAGCAGTCGCGCACGATCAGCCCGTCGTCGCGAGCCACCGAGCGCGGCTGGTTGGCGAACCCCGCGCGCCACAGCGCCGCGAACAGCCAGTCGCCCGAGCGGTCGCCGGTGAAGATCCGGCCGGTCCGGTTGCCGCCATGGGCCGCCGGGGCGAGCCCGAGGACGAGGACACGCGCGCCCGGATCGCCGAAGCCGGGCAGCGGTCGTCCCCAGTAGGTCTCGGTGGCGTACGCGGCCCGGCGCTCGCGGGCGACGCGCTCGCGCCAGGCGACGAGCCGAGGGCAGCGACGGCACGCGATGACCGCTTCGCTAAGGTCGGCGAGCGCGTCCGCATCGACGCTGGGCGCGCCGCCGCTCACGGCCGCCCTGCCGAGCCGCGCCGGTGCCGGCCACGGCCGTCGCGTACCCTCTGGGGCGTGCCATGCCCCCAACACCTCCGGACCGCCGGCGTCGCGGTCCTCGCGATCGCGCTCGCGGGCTGTGGCACCACGGGCAGCGTGTCCACGTCCGGGTTGAGCGGTGCCCAGAAGGACATCGCGAGCACGATCTCCAACTTCCAGTCCGACGCGGAGACGAACGACACCTCCAAGCTGTGCAACAACGATCTCGCGTCGAGCGTCGCACAGTCGTTGTCCGCCGGCGGGCACACCTGCGCGAGCGTACTCGCGAGCCAGCTGAAGGTGGTGGACTCCTACAACCTCTCGCTGGTCGACCACGACATCACGGTCAAGGGGAACGCCGCCACCGCCGTCGTGCAGGACACCGCGAGCGGCAAGACGACGCACGAGGACACGCTCACGCTCGTCAAGCAGGGGTCGACCTGGAGGGTGTCGGGAATCGGCGGCTGACGTCGCGCCGATCGGCCTGATCGCTATCCGAGGGCGCGGCCGTATTGGCGTTCGTAGTACTCCCGGTAGGCGCCCGAGCGGATCGGCTCCCACCACCACGCGTTGTCGCGATACCACTGCACGGTGGCCGGTAGCCCCTCGGCAAAGCGCATCTGTGGCTCCCATCCGAGCGCCCGGACCTTCGCCGAGCTGAGCGAATAGCGACGGTCGTGCCCGAGTCGATCATCGACGAAGTCGATGATCGACTCATCACGTCCGGTCAGCTCCAGCACGCCGCGCACGACCTGCAGGTTGGGGCACTCGTCCGGGCCCCCGACGTTGTAGACGTCTCCCGCCGCGCCATGCTCGAGGACGTGCGCGATCGCCCGCGCGAAATCCTCGACGAACAGCCAGTTGCGCACGTTCATCCCATCGCCATAGACCGGCAGGCGATCACCGGCCAGCGCGTTGAGCACGATCAGCGGAATGAGCTTCTCGGGGTACTGGTAGGGCCCGTAGTTGTTCGAACCCCGGCAGATCGACGCCGCCAGGCCGTACGTGTGGTAATAGCCACCAACGAGCAGATCGGCGCCGGCCTTCGTCGCGCTGTAGGGCGAGGACGGATCCAAGGGCGAGCTCTCGGTGAACGAGCCCTCCTCGATCGATCCGTACACCTCATCGGTCGAGATCTGCACATAGCGCAGCTCGGCGCGCCGGGCCGCCTCGAGCAGCACGTAGGTCCCGAGCGCGTGGGTGGTGACGAACGCGTCAGGCTGCGCGATCGAACGATCGACATGCGTCTCGGCGGCGAAGTTGACGATCGCGTCCGCCCGGCCGCGTTCGTCGAGCGCAGCGGCGACGGCCTCGGCATCCTCGATCGCGCCCTGCACGAAGGTGAGACGCCGATCATCGAGCAAGTCCTGCAGGTTCTCGCGGCGCCCGGCGTAGGTGAGCTTGTCGAGCACGACGATCTCGTCGTCGGACTCGCGCAAGCGCACCCGCACGAAGTTCGAGCCGATGAACCCGGCACCACCACAGACCAACAGCTTCACCGCGAACCTCCAATCGATTGCCGGGTCGCACCGTCGTCCGCCAAGCGACCGCTGCTGGCCAGATACTCCCTGACGCCCTCGCGCCAGTCCGGGAGCACCGGCGCGTCCGCGCGCTCTGAGCCGAGCACGCTGTAGGGCGGACGGGGCGCCGGGCGCGCCTGCTCGGCGCTCGTACTCGCCAACACGCGCACGTCGCGCCCCGCCAGCGCAAACACCTCGACCGCCAGCTCGTTCCACGTGCACGCGCCGCCCCCCGCGCCATGCAGCACTCCGGCGGCGTCGCTGCCGGCCACGTCGAACAGCGCGCGAGCGAGATGGCCGGTCCAGGTCGGGCAGCCGAGCTGGTCGGTGACCACGCGCACCTCATCCGCACCGCCGTCCGCGACGCGCAGCATCGTGTCGACGAAGTTGCGCCCGCCGGCGCCGAACAGCCACGCCGTACGCACGATCGCGTGCCGCGGCGACGCGGCGAGCACCTCCAACTCGCCGGCCAGCTTGCTCGCGCCGTAGACGCCCTGCGGATCGGTCGGGTCGGACTCGACGTAGGGGCGCGTGCCCCGCCCGTCGAAGACGTAATCGGTGCTGACGTGCACGAGCCGCGCGCCAGCGTCCGCCGCCGCGCGGGCGAGCACGCCGGCGCCGGTCGCATTGACGGCGAACGCGCCGTCGCGATCGGACTCCGCTGCGTCGACGTCGGTCCACGCCGCGCAGTTGATGACCACCTCGGGCCGCACCTCGGCGAGCGCCACGGCCACCGCGCGCCCGTCGGTGATGTCCAGCGCCGCGCGGGACATCCCCGCCATCGAACGCCCGGCGTACGACGCCTGCTCGAGCATCGCGGCGCCGAGCATCCCGCCCGCGCCCGTGACGAGCAGCTCCTCGCTCACAGGATCCCGATCTCGGAGTTGTCGCCGACCATGAAACGGTACGCGCGCGGCTGCACATCGCCGCGACGGATCACCACATTGCGCCCGAGCAGCGAGGACTCCATGCGACCCTCCAGGCCCACCACCGACGAGCTCGCCAACAGAATCGAGTGCTCGACCTCGGCACGCTCGATCAGGCACCCCTCGCCGACCGCCGTATACGGACCGACATACGCGTCCACGAGCCGCGCCCCCGCCCCGATCACGGCCGGGCCGCGGACGGTCGAGCGCTCCAGCCGAGCGCCGGCCTCGATCACCACGCGCCCCTCGACCACAGAATCGACCAGCTCACCATCGCTGCGCGCCACCACGTTCTCCAGCACGAGACGATTGGCCTCCAGCATGTCCGCCAGGCGACCCGTGTCCTTCCACCACCCATTGACCACGTGCGGCTCCACGCGGCGCCCCGCATCGACGAGGTACTGAATCGCATCGGTGATCTCCAGCTCACCACGCGCGCTCGGCTCGATCGCGCGAGCCGCGTCGTGGATGCACGACGTGAACATGTACACACCGACGAGCGCCAGATCCGTCGCCGGATGCGCAGGCTTCTCCACCAGCCGCACGACACGCCGACGCCCGCTCCCGCCGCCTTGCTCCAATTCCGCCACGCCGTAATTCTCCGGATCCTCCACCGGCGTCAACAGGATCAACGCATCCGGCTGCTCAGACCGGAACGCCGCGACGAGATCGGCGATCCCACCCTGCAACAAGTTGTCGCCGAGATACATCACGAACGGGCTATCACCGAGGAACGGCTCGGCCGTCAAGACGGCATGAGCGAGACCGTTGGGCTCGTCCTGCACGACGTAGGTAATCCGCACCCCGAAGCGCGAACCGTCCCCCGCCGCCGCGCGAATCTCATCGCCCGTCTCCGGCGCGATGATGATCCCCACCTCCTCGATCCCCGCCGCCGCCATGGCCTCGATCCCATAGAACAGCACCGGCTTATTGGCCACCGGCACGAGCTGCTTCGCGCTTGTATGCGTAATCGGGCGCAAACGCGTCCCACGCCCACCCGACAAGATCAAACCCTTCAAGGCGTCCATGAGCGCGACAGACTAACGACGAACACCCCGACGCCCGCGCCCGGCGGTCAGTACGCGCCGCCGAGCTTGCGGTGATCCCACGTAGCCCAGCGTCGCGGCACGAACTGCAGCGCGACTCGCTTGGGCGCCTGCGCGTCGACCATCTCGCCGACCGCGTCCGCCAGCTCGGACAGCGGCGGCTCGCCCTTGGACGCGCCGTAGCGGGCGAACAGCTCGCGTCCGAACGCCGCCACGAGCGGCGTGTCGCCATGCACGAAAACGTCGGCCTCGAGCATCACCCCGCGCAGCTGGTCGTAGGTCTCCCCGGCCTCGACCTGCACGGTCGCCCGCGAATCGCGTTCCAGGTTGCGGGCCTTCTGCGAGACGGCGTACGTCCAGGCCCACAGGTCGGGCACGACCCGCCCGTCGCCGGCGACCCGGCAGGTGAACCAGAGCGGCATCAGGTGCGGCCAGCCACGAGGCCCATTGGTCGCGCACGTCATCGTGCGCTCGTGCCCGAGGAAGGCCAGGACCTCCTCGTCGCTCATGCGGATCTGCTCGCGACGGCTCATCGCCGCCCCAGGCGTGGCGGCCGCACCTATACGCCGGCCGGAGCGACGCGCAGGCGATCGACGGCGGCGAGCACGGCCTCGCGGACAGCGAGCGGCTCGAGCACGGCGGCATCGCCGGCCTCCTTGAGGACCTCGCGCACGAGCCACTCCGTCCCGGCATAGCGCAGCTCGACGACGATCGCGCCGTCGGTCAGCTCGGCGGTCACCTTGCGCTGCTCGCGCACCCAGCGCGCTCGCTCGGGGGAGATCCAGACGCGCGCTACGCGCGAGGCCTCGACCTCCCCGGTGCGCAGCCAGCCGTCGACCTCGGCGGCCGGATCGACCTCCGGGCGCGGCTCGAACCGCTCGTCGGTGACGGTCGCCCGCTTGATGCGATCGAGGCGGAAGTGGCGCATGTCGTCCTTGGCCGGGTCGAAGCAGGCGACGTACCAGCCCTCGCGACCATTCGTCAGCGCGTAGGGCTCGACGCGCCGCAGGGAGAACTCGTCCTCGTTCTCCTTGTAGTACTCGAGCTCGATGAGTCGCCGCTGCGTGATCGCCGTGCTGACGAGGCGCGCGACCTCGGAGTCGTCGGCGCTCGAGTGCGCGACATGCAGCCCCTGCTCGAGCGGATCGCCCCCGAGCGCCTTGACGATCTTCTCGCGCGCGGAGGCGAGCGAGCCCTCCGGGATGTGCTCGCCAATGAGGTCGATCGCCGCGATGAGCGCCTTCGCCTCGACCGGGAGCAGCCGAGCCGGTCGCGCGAAGTTGTCGCTGTAGGGCTCGGGATCGACCTCGATCTCGCCGGTGTCCTCGAAGATCTCGGCGTACAGGACGTAGGAGCCGCCGCCGAAGTTGACGACGTTGAGGACGTTGATGTCCTCGCGTAGCTCCTGATCGGTGATCTGCAGACGCTCGCACAGATCGGCCATTGCCAGGCGGCGACCGGCGCGGCCTGCCTCGATGAGGATGCTGGCCAGCGTCACGAGGCGCGCGAAGCGCTCGGGCCGAATGGCGGCGTCGGTGCGCGACGCGTCCTCGGCCCCCGCACGCCCGCGCGAGCGCGTCCGCACTCGGGGCTCCGCCACGGCGGTGGGCGGCCGCACGTCGGCGATGCTGGGGGCGTCGGCGTGCCGCTCGGCGATGAGCGCGAGCCGGCGGTCGTACTCCTCGGCCAGCTCGACAGGACCAAGGATGCGCGCGTGCTCGCCGAGACCGAGCACCCAGGAGATGAGCATCCGCGGATTGGCGTAGCCGGTATGCAGCACGCGGTCGCCGCTCGGCCCGTCGGCCTCGCCGTCCGGCGGGCGCACGTCGCCGAAGCGCCCGAAGTGGCGCTCGATCTGCCAGGCGATCCGCTCGGATATGAGGATCTCGGCGCTCGCCACCTCGTCGCCGAACTGCCACTCGGCGCGCGCCGCGTACTCACGTGGATCGAAATCGCTCGGGCGCTTGAAGTCGTGCTCGGCCTTCGTCGCATAGGCGACCTTGCCACGGATGCGCGACAGGCGAAACACGCGCACGGCTCCGCGCTCGTGGGCGTGGCCGAGCAGGTAGAACTGGCCGCCCTGGAAGAGGAGGTGATACGGATCGACGCGACGGGGTCCGACCTCGTCGCGCTCCATCGTGTAGTAGTCGAAGGTGATCGTCTTATTGCGGAAGATCGCCGTCTCGATCTTGGCCAGGCGGGCGGAGAGCTCATGACCGCCGGCCGAGGCGGTGATGCCGAGCGCGACCGAACGCTGCTCAGGCGCATCGAGCGGGCTGGGGCGGCCCCAGGTGATCTGCTGGAGCGCGAGGCGCAGCGGCTCCGCGTAGGCGAACTCGCCGTCGAGCAGGCTGAGCGCCGTCTGCAGCGCGGCCAGCTCCTGGGGGGAGAACTCGATCGCCGGGAGATGGAAGTTCTCCGGGCGCAGCGAGTAGTTCTCCTGCTCGGCCACCCCGTCGATCGGCTTCTCGACGGTCAGGTGGATGCGCAGCGAGTCGAGCTCGGCCCGGTCGGCGTAGAAGCGCCGGGCAAACGCGTCCTCGTTCATGCCGCTGTAGCCCTCGACGTCGCGACGGATCTCCAGCGCCGTCACCGGCCGTCGCTCGGCCATGAGGTAGGAGATCAGCGACAGCTGGCGGATGAGCTTCTCGGTGTCCTTGGCCATGGGCGCCCCCGCAACGATAGAACCCGGCGGCGAGGGACGTCTTCGCCCGGCCGATCAGGCAACCGGAATTTGCGACGTTTTGCCAGCAGGGGCAGCGGGCGGCCCACCGCGCCCGCCCCGGGCGGCGGCACAGCCCGGGTCTAGGCCGCCTCGCGCTCGTCAGCGTCCGGTGCGGCCACCGCGGCGTCGCGGGCGCCGAAGTAGGCCCCGGCCCCGATCGCCCGGTCGAAGCCCGACCAGTGCGCACCGGCGGGGAGCTCCTTCTCGAGGCGGTCGAAGCTCCCAAGGCGACCGCCGAGGTTGTCGATCATGTGCACAAGGGTGGCCTCGCGCGTGCACGGCACGACCGGACTGCCGTGCTCGAGTGAGCCGTGGTGGGAGAGGATGATGTGCAGTACGGCCTGAGCGAGGGCCGGCGGGAACCCGTCGATGTCCTCCATCTCGCGGCGGATGCGGTAGTAGCCGAGCGCGATCTCGCCATGTAGCCGGCCGAGATCGGTGAGATCGATGTGAGGCTCCTCGCGCGTGTACGCGTCGAGCTTTCCGATGTCGTGCAGCAGCGCCCCGGTCACCGCGACGTCGCGGTCGATGCCGCCGAAGGTGGCCGAGATCGCGCTCACCGCCTGGGCGACGCCGAGGCTGTGCTCGAGCAGGCCGTGGCGGTAGGCCTGGTGATAGTGCTTGGCCGCCGGGGCGAGGCGGTAGGCCTCCCACAGCGGCGAACCGGGGCCGAAGACGCGGGCCAGCAGCTCGCTCAGATATGGCTCGCGCACCGTCGCCAGCAGCTCGCGCAGGTCGCTCTCCATGTGGTCGGCCGGGTGCCGCGGTCCGTCGAGGAGCTCCGCGAGTCGAGTAGCTGCCCTCCTCCGCGGGTGTGATGCCGCGAAGGGTGATCTGCGGCCCGAACCGCGGATGTACCGTGTAGCGCCCGACGACACGCGCCGCCCCGCCGGCCACCAGCAGCTCGGCGGCCGTCACCACGTCGTCCCAGACCATCGCCGTGACGGCGCCCGTGCGATCCCCGAGCGCGAGCCGCAGGTAGTCGCCGCCGTCGCGTCGCTGGCGGCGCTCGACCTCACGGATGAGGAGGACCTGGTCGATCTCCGCGCCGTCGCTGAAGTCCCTTACCGCCATGTCCGGCACGGTAGACCGCCGCGCGGACGGGACGTGGCCGCCGTCTAGGACAGGACGCGACCGCGGAAGCTGCGCAGGCCGAGGGCCAGGAACACGACGCAGAACGCGAGCAGCACCGGATAGATGACGTAGAGGTGCATATGCGGCGCATGCGTGAGACCGGCGCGCATCCCCTCGGTGACGTAGATGAGCGGGTTGACGAGCACGAGCGTCTGCAGCCAATGGAACCCGTCGACCTGAACGGGAGCAAGGCGCGACCACGCGTAGTACGTCCCGCCGAGGAAGGTGAGCGGGAGCACGATGAAGCCGAACATCAGGCCGATGTTGCGCGGCTCGAAGATCGTCCCGAGCAGCAGCCCGAGCGAGCTCATCGCGACGCAGGCGAGCGGGATGAGCGTGATGACCACCCACCAGTGGATCGACAGGTGCGCCTCGACCCCCTTCGCATGCACGAGCGCCGCGATCGGGAACACGATGAGCGCCGCCAGCAGCCCCTGCACGGCCCCGGACAGGACCTTCGAGAGGGCGACGAGCCAGATCGGGCATGGCGCCTGCACGCGGTCCTCGATCTCGCGCGTGTAGCCGAACTCCTGCGAGAGCTGCAGCGCGACGGCCTGGATCCCCTGGAACATGATCGAGATGCCGACGACGCCGGCGACGAGGATCGTCGCGAACGCGGACTCCGCGGCCGGGCTGCTCCCGCCCCCGATCCCCTGGCCGATGCTCGGGAACACGTACAGGAACACGAACACGAGCAGGAAGGGCTGGATGATGACCCGCACGACGAACTCGATCCAGTGCTTGCGCAGCACGACGAGGTCGCGCTGCACGAGCGCGCCGAGCGCGGTGCGGCTCGACGCGAAGGCCGAGCGGCTCGGGGTGATCGCGATCCGCTCGTGTGCCTTGCCGCTCGGTGCAGCCGTGCTCGCCATCAGTCGCGCAGCTCCTTGCCGGTGAGGTTGATGAACACCGTCTCCAGGCTTGGCTCGGAGACCGAAAGATCGGCCACCGCGAAGCCGCCCCGCTCGGCGGCGGCGACGATGCTCGCCACGAGCCGCGTCGCTCCGCGCGCGTGCAGCTCGACGCCGTCGGTGACGATGCGGCTGTGGGTGATGCCCTCCACCTCGCGCTCCAGGACGGCGGCGAGCTCGCGTGGCTCGCCGCTCGCCTTCACCAGGACGATCGTGTCGGCGTCGACGGACTGCTTGAGCGCGGCCGGCGTGTCGAGCGCGAGGATGCGTCCGTGGTCCATGATCGCCACGCGGTGGCAGAGCTGGTCGGCCTCCTCCATGTAATGCGTGGTGAGCATGATCGTCTGACCGTCGCCGTTGAGCTCGCCGAGCAGCTCCCACAACCCGAGACGCCCCTGGGGATCGAGGCCGGCCGTCGGCTCGTCGAGGAACAGCACGGCGGGACGATGCATGATCGCGCGGGCCACCATCAGCCGCTGCGCCATCCCGCCCGAGAGCGCGAACACCGACGCCTTCGCCCACTTGGTCAGCTGGAAGCGCTCGAGCAGCTCGTCGGCGGCTCGCCGGCAGTCCTGCAGCGGCATCCCGAACAGCCGACCGTGGAAGAAGAGGTTCTCCCAGACGGTGAGCTGCCGGTCGAGCGTGTTCTGCTGGGAGACGACGCCGATGAGCTGCTTGACCAGCGTCGGCGATCCGACGACGTCGACGGGACCGATGAACGCCTGCCCGGACGTCGGGATGACTCGGGTCGTCAGCATCCCCGCCGTCGTCGTCTTGCCGGCCCCGTTGGGCCCGAGCAGCCCGAAGATCTCGCCGGCCCGCACGTCGAGGCTGAGCTCGTCGACGGCCCGGAAGTCGGTGCCCTCGTAGACCTTCGTCAACTCGATGGTGCGGATGACGGCCGTCGGGTCGGCCTGGTCATCCGCCATCGGGGTTCGCTCGGTCGTGGCCATGCGCTCCTCCACGTTGTAGCGGGCCGGCGCGCGAGACGACGTGTACGTAGAAGGTATGAATAGTTCACACCGTCTGCGTACGCCCCACCCCTACGCCACGCGAACGACCCGGCCGAGCCGCTCGACCGCCCGAGCCACCGAGCCGTCGTCGAGCGACAGCGGCTCGTTCCCCGCGGCGGCCGCGAGGCGCTGATGCCCCGCGCACGCGCCGTGCAGCGGTACATACGCGTCGACGCTCGCGTGCAGGCGCGCGTCGCGCTCGGCGCGCATCGGCTCCATGAGCACGTCGATGTCCGCGCCCGCGTCGATGTCGGCGCCGCCCGCGCCGGCGGCCGCGAGCACGCGGGCCTCGAGCGCCGCGGGGTCGCCGTCCACGAGCGGGTCGGCAAGCAGGTATAGGCACGCACGGTCCTCGCGCGTCGTGTGCGCGGTCCACTGCGCGAGCAGCTCGCCGAGGCGATCCGCGCCGCGCCAGGCCGGCGTCGCCAGGACGCGCAGCGCGTATTCCCCGCTCAGCGGGAGCGGCTCGGGCGAGGCCGGCCCGGCGACCAGCGGCGTCTGGGCCGCGAGCGCCTGCACGCGCGCCGCATAACGAGCGGCCACCGCGTCCCACGACAGCGCCGCGGCGGCCTCACGGGCGGCCAGGCCGCGCCGCGCGCGCTCTTGCGGGTCGGCGGCCGCCGCCAGCAGGCACTCGGCGAGATGATCGGCGTCGGGCTCGAGCACCCACGGCCGTCCCAGCGTGGCGAGCGCGTCGACGTGGTCGGAGGGGAACGGGGCGCGCGACGCACGTATCCGCCAGCCGGCCTGCGGCGGGCAGAACTCGTCGGTCGGGCCGCCGTCGGTCACCACGACCGGCAGACCGCAGGCCATCGCCTCGAGCACCGGCATGGCGAAGCCCTCGCCGCGGTACGGATGCACGAGCAGGTCACACGCGCGATAGAGCGCGGCGAGCTCCTCGCCCGAGAGCTCGTCCTCGATGAGCTGCACCCGCGGGAGCTCGCCCGCGGCGGCGTAGGCGCGCATGTCGTCGCGGTCGCCGTTGCGGTACACCCCGCCGACGCCGACGTCTTTGACGACGAGCGTCACGTCGTCGCGCCCGGCGAACGCCCGGCGCCAGGCCGCCAGGAGGACGTCGTGGCCCTTGCGCCAGATGAGCCCGCCGACGAACAGGAAGCGAAGGCCCGTCGCGCCATCGAGCTCGGACCGCGCGCCCTCCGGTGAGAACCGCTCGAGATCGACACCATTGGGGATCGTCACCACTTGACGCTCGTCGAGCCCAGCTCCGAGGTACATCCGCCGCACGAATTCGCTCGGAACCCACAGCTCGTCGACGTTCTCGCGCAGCGGAGCGACCCAGTCGGTTGGGATCGCGCCGAACTCCCACGGCTGGATGACCGCGAGGCGACCGCCGGAGGCCGGGCTCAGGTCGGGAGGCCACTGGTGGCGGACCTCGACGTCGGCGACGTGGGGCAGCGGCGGGCTGCCCGGCACCGGCGCGCCATCGCGCTCGACGTACTGGACCGGGCCCGGCAGGCGCGAGCCGACCTCGCCGTTGATGATCGAGAGGCTGACCGCCTGGCCGTGCTCGCCGACCCAGCGCACGGCCGGGGGTCGCGGGTCATCCTTGCCGGCCCTGCATGGGCGCCCACCGGCGTAGTACGCCTCGAGCTCGTCGATGTAGTGGGTAAAGGACCGCGGCGGCGCAATCCCGTCCTGCAGCCGCTCGAGCAGCCCGGGTTCGTCGGCGAGCCGGTCGAGCTGACGCGCCAGGTCGTCCACGTCGAGACCGTCGAAGGTGAGCCCGTCGACCCCGTCCTGCACCGCCTCGGGCAGACCGCCGAGACGCGGCACGACGAGCGGCACGCGGGCGGCCCGGCACTCGGCGGCGGCCAGCGGCGCGCAATCCCACCACATCGAGGGCAGCGCGGCCACGTCGACACCCCGCAGCAGGCCGGCGATCTCGCTCGGCGCGAAGGCGCCGCACAGCTCGACGACCCCACGCCGGTCGAGCCCCTCGAGCTGCTCGGCGAAGGGCGGCGGGACCTCGCCGTGGATGAGCACGCGCACCCGCGCGTCCGTGCGCTGCGCGGCCTGTACGAGCAGTTGAGGGCCCTTATGCGGATAGGCCGAACCGAGGAAGCCGACGGTCAGCTCCTCGCCCACGCGCCCAGGCGATCGGTCGCGGCCCACCTTGTTCCAGATCTCCTGCTCCATGGGCATCGCCTGGCGGACGACGTCGATGAGCTCCGGCGGGTAGCCCTCGGCGGTGAGCGTATGACGCATCGCGTCGGAGACCGCGAGCACGGCGGTGAGCGACCGCGTGGCGCGCGCGCGGATCTCGGCCAGGCGCCGGCGATAGGCGTCCGTGTCGTGGCCGCCGACGCAGGCCGCGCAATCCCCACCGCGATCGCCGGGCCCGGCGCAGATGCGGCCGTGGCCGTCGAGCAGGTACACGCGCGGACACACGAGCCAGTAGTTGTGCGTGGAGAAGTAGGCGGGCAGACCGCGCGCGGCAGCGTGGTCGAACAGCGACGCACCGAGGTTGTGCAGGTTGTGGAAGTGCACGACGTCCGGGGCGGCGCGGTCGAGCAGCGCGCCGAACGCGGTGCTGATCGCCGGGTCGTCGAGCTCGCGCTCGGGCGCGCCGGCGTCGAATAGTGCGCTCGGGCGGTTGTGCACGCCGACGAGCGCGACGCCGTCCTCCTCCCACTCGCGCAGCTCGTAGGGGCGCCCGCTCGAGGTCCGCGCCACCGCTGCGTGGAAGACGGTGACGTCCCAGCCGCGACGCGCGAGCTCCTTCGCGGCGAGCCGCGGCACGGTCGTGCCGCCACCGCTGTCGTTCCAGCCGAACGAGGTCATCACCAGCCGCTTGCCGCGCGACCCGGGCCGCCGCGCGGCGGGCGCCGGATACGCGCGGGCGCGCTCGCGCATGCGCCGCGCGAGCTCGGGCAGCGGCAGCTGTCGGGCTTCGAAGCGCTCGGCGAGGCGCAGGAGCGCCTGGCGCTCGCCCTCGGCCTCCTCGAGCACCGCCCAGTCGAGATCGGGCACGAGCTCGCGGAGCGAGTGGCGCTCGATCGCCGCGGCCAAGGCACGCGTGACGTCGTCGATCTCCCGCGCCCGCGCCGTCTCGTCGGAGGTGTTGCTCTCGTGGCGACGGACCTTGACGAGCGGGCCGCCGGCGCAGTGGCGGAAGCGGAAGCGCGGCGCCGCGCGCAGCCAGAAGTCGAAGTCGTTGGCGAGCGGATACGCATCGCCGTAGCCGCCGACGGCGTCGTACACGCGCCGATGCACCATCCGCGTCGGGTCGACGAGGTGGTTGTGGTCGCGCAGGAAGGACTGCATGAGCGCCGCGGGCGTGAAGTCCTGGCTGCTCCACGGGCCGGTCACGGCACCGCGTGCGTCGATGACCGTCGCGTCGCCGTGCACGACGCCGGTGTCCGGGAAGCGGTCGAAGATCGCGACCTGGCGGCTCAGCCGATCGGGGAGGCAGACGTCGTCGTCGCCGAGCATGGCGATGAGCTCGCCGCGGCCCTCGCGCACGAACGTGTTGTACGCCGCGGCGATGCCGAGATTGCGCTCGTGGCGCACGACGCGCAGGCGCGGATGCGCCACAGACGCGATCAGCTCGTCGATCGCCGGATTCGTCGACCCGTCCACCACGACGAGCACCTCGAAGTCGTCGTAGTCCTGGGTCAGGCAGCTCGCGATCGCCTCGGCGAGGTACGTATCGCGGTTGTAGGTCGCGATCCCCAGGGTGACGCGCGGCGACGCGCTGGCCGAGCTCATGCGGCGCCTTCGCCGTCGATCCACGTGCGCAGCCGTCCGACCGATTCGGCGTCGACGCGCGGCAGCTCGCCGAGCGCGCCCTCGTGCTCGTGCAACGACAGCAGCGCACCGGCGCGGCGCACGAGCGCGCCCGGCACCAGCCCGTCCGGCGCGACGGTCGCGACGAGGTCGGGGCTCGTCTCGGAGTCGAGCCCGGCGTGGACGACGGCGCTGACGAGTTGCTGCACCATCGCCGGGGCGGCACCGTCGAGGACCATCAGCAGGCTCGCATCGTCGTCGTCGTCGAACGCGTCCCCGTAGGCGCGCAGCAGCTCGGGCTCGCGAACGAGCTCGTCGGCGATGGCCAGCGTCACGAACGAGCGCAGCTTCAGCGCGGATCGCCGCGACGGCGGTCCCCACCCGCCTCGCGGTCCGTCGTCGGCGGCGGGCGCGCCCTCCTGGGCGATCGTGGCGCGCACGCCATCGAGCAGCCGGCGCACATCCTCGCGCCGCGGATCATGGCCGCAGGCGCGCGCCGCGGCGCGAGCGGCGGCGGGCAGGTCGCCGCTGCGCAGCGCGGCCCGGCCGAGGGCCACAGCGGCCGCGGCCAGTGCGGTGTCGCGTTCGCTCACCGGGACGAGGATCGACAGCGGGAGGCCGCGCTCGCCGGCGAGGGCGACCGCGCAGTGCTCGAAGCGCTCACAGCTCGCGAGCAGGTCGACGGGCGCGATCGCGTCCGCGCGCAGACGGGTTAACAGCCAGCGCCGCAGCGGCAGCTCGTGCAGGCGGTCGGGCTGGGCGATCCCGCCGGCAGCGTCGAGGCGCAGGTTGCGCCTCGAGCCCCGGAAGCGGAGCACCGGCTCGGCCACGTAGTCGAGCTCGGCCACCTCGGCAACGCGCGAGGCGATCCACCAGTCCTCGCACCCCGGATGCTCGGCCAGCGGCAGGAAGCGGTCGCGCAGGCTTGCGCGGACGACGAGCGTGCCGGCCGGCACGAAGTTGCCGCGCATCAGTGCGCCGAGCGGCCGCCCGCGGTGCGGGGTGATGCCCGAGGCCTCCCAGTAGGACGCACACAGCTCGACGCCGTCGTCGTCGACGACGGCCATGTCGCCGAACACGAGCCCGACCTCCGGGCGCGCCTGCAGGAGCGCGACCTGCCGGCGCAGCTTGTCCGGCGTCCACAGATCCTCGGCGTACTGCAGCGCGACGAGGTCGCCGCGCGCCTGCCCGATCGCGCGGTCGATGGCCGCGACTCCGTCGCCCGAGGGGACCACGCGGCGGACGCGCGGACCCAACCGGGCGAGCAGCTCGCCGGAGCGCGGGCGTGCGCTGCCGTCGACGACGATCACCTCCAGTCGCTCACTGGGGTAGTCCTGGGCGAGCACGCTGCGCACCGAGTCGGCGAGGTGCTCGCCGAACGGCGGCACGACGACGACCGCGGTGACGGTCGCCGTGGGAATGGGTATCGAGCGGGAAGCGGACATCGGCGCGGCGTGGCGCTCCTGTGATCGACGCGGCCCCGAGGAAGTTGAGCAGGCGCAGATCTGGGCCGAGACGCAGAGACGGGCGGCACAAGGCCGCCCGTCTCCGCTTCCGGTCCCTCGATGGATCGGCATATATGGCCCCGAGTAGGGAGGTACCGCGGGGCGTTTGTCTCCCATCAGCGGTTACGCCGGCTGACGAGGTCCTGGTGCCCTGATCGGGCGGCGCCGAGGCGCCGCCCGATGGGCAAGGGTGGTTCAGCGCTCAGGCTTACGCGCCCTGCAGCAGCGACAGCACAGCGTCGGGCAGCTTCTGCGCCTGGCTGAGCATCGCGGTACCGGCCTGCTGGAGCACCTGCTGGCTGGTGAAGCTGGTCATGGCCTGAGCCATGTCCACGTCCATGATCCGGCTGTTGGCGGAGGTGAGGTTCTCCTCGTAGGTGGAGAGGTTCGCCATCGTGTACTGCAGGCGATTCTGCACCGCGCCAAACGTCGAGGCCACGCCTGACACCGCGTTGATCGCGGAATCGATGCTGCTCAGCGTTGTCGCCGAGCCGAGGCTGATCGTGCCGATCGAGCTGCCGAGGCTGACCGTCGACACCGTGATGACCTCGCCGTCGTTGGCACCCACCTGGAAGGTGAGCGTCGCCCCGCTGTTCAGGACGTTGATGCCGTTGAACGTCGCCGTCGAGCCGATCTGGTTGATCTCCGACAGCAGCTGGTTGACCTCGGTCTGGATGGCCGTCTGGTCGGTGCTGTTCAGCGTGCCGTTGCCGTACTGCACGGCCAGCTCGCGGATGCGCTGCAGCATCTGCTGCACCTGGTTGAGCGCGCCCGCCGCCGTCTGCACGAGCGAGACGCCGTCCTGCGCGTTGCGGTTGGCCTGGTCGACGCCGTTGATCTGACCCTGCAGGTTCTCGCTGATGGTCAGACCGGCCGCATCATCGGCCGCGCTGTTGATACGGAGACCCGAGGAAAGCTGCTGCGTCGACTTCTCCAGCGACATCTCTGTCGTGTTGAGAGCGTTCGCGGCATCGATCGCCGAGACGTTGGTGTTCACGTAAAGGGCCATGCGTTCATCTCCTTGATGACGTGTATTGAGTGCCCTGGCCGACTCCCTGTCGGCCTGCTATCCCAGTAATCGTCTTACCGGGGCCCCAACTTGAAGGCCTGCGGCCTGCTTTGGACACCCTTGGACGCGCTCAGCGCATCGCCCTTCGCTTCGCAGCTAGGCGCTCACGTCGACGTGCGGATGGTCGTCGTCGGGCGGCGTCTCGTCGTCCCCGTCCTGCTGGTCCTCGGGCTCACGCTCATCACCCTCGCCGGGATTGCGCTGGCGCCGCGTCACGCGGTTGACACGGGCCGCCGCGTCGACCGGCGGAATGTTGTCGACCGAGCTTGAGATCGGACGGATGGGATCCACGACGGGCCTCCTCGTCTACGGTCGGTCAGTCCGCGTCCGAGCCACTCGGAGTCGCCGCCTGCGGCGCAGACGCGTCGGTGGCCACGGAGGGTTCCACAACCGGCGGATAGAGCTGGTCGTGCAGGACTCGCAGCTCGGCGACGAGCAGCACGCGCCACACCGTCACCGAGCAGGCCCAGGCGACGATATAGCCGGCTACGCCGACCGCGAGCGCTCGCAGCAGGACCTCGAACGCCGGCACGTTGGCCGCGTAGGAGAGTCCGCCGGCGACGACGAAGCCTGCGAGCCCGCCCCAGCCCTTGGCGCGACGCACGTTCGGGCCCGCCTTCGGGTGGCGCGCGACGCTGAGGACCGGGCTGTCGCCGTCCGTGCCCTTCTTGCCCTTCTTGCCCTTGCCGTCCTTGGCGTCGCCCTTCTTGGACTTGGCCTTGGCGGCCTTGGGCTCAGCCTTGGCCATCGTCGGACCCCCTCGGCGGCGGTGCGTCCGAGCGGACCCGCCGCGAGGCGCGCTCGAAGTCGAAGATGAAACGGATGAGCCGCTCGCGGTCCGCGGCCGTCACGTCGGAGAATGCGATCGCCCGGTAGCCGCCCGGGCCGTAGCGCACGACGTGGCCGGTGCCCTCGATCGCCGCCCCGGTGCTCTCGAGCAGCAGCCGGAAGCGCAGCCGATCGCCGATCTGCAGCGTGTCGGGACCGGCGAGCAGCACGCCCCCGCCGCTGAGGTCGATCGCGAACGTGCCGAGCTCGCGACCGCTCTGCTCGAACTCGAGCACCACCGGACGAGGCGCGTGCACGCGTACGTGCTCGCGCCGCTGCTGCAGGTCGATCATGTCCTCCACCTCGAACCGCACGAGGTCCGGCGCCTCCCACACGACCGTACCGGCGAGCCGCACGATGCCGCGCGCCGAGGACCACTCGAGCACGGGTGGCTCCCCGCCCGCCTTCAGGGGCGTCTGCGGCGCGAGCAGGTAGACGAGGCGCAGCATGCCGTCGCCCGACTCCGCGACGCGCACGGGCATGACCTCGCCCCCGGGGAGCAGGAGCTTGCCCTGCTCCCCGCCGGGTGGAAGGCGCGCGGGTTCCTGCGGCTTGCGTCGCCGGGTCACGGCAGCAGTCGTCCCGCGATGTCCTGGGGATCGGCCGGCACGAGCGCGCCGGGGAGCTCGAGGCCGTCGTGCAGGTAGGCGAGCGGCAGCCGCGAGTCGGACGCGAGGTCGACCGCGACGCCGAGCTGATCGGTCTCGTCGACGTGAGTGACCACGATCCCGGTCGGTTGCAGCGGCGCGAGGCGTCCGAGCAGCTGCCGCGCCGCGGCGGCGCTCAGCGTCGCCGGCAGCGCGACGAGCACGTGGTCGGGCGCGAGCGCCGCGACCTCGGCGGCCAGCGCGGACACGCTGGCCTCGTCGTTGGCCCGCACGGCCGGCGTGTCCACGATCACCAGCCCGGCATCGCGCACCGTCGCCAGCCACGCCGCCCCGGCGCCCTGCTCGGCGGCGCGCACGGCGATGCCGTGAGCTCGCAGCAGGCCGTTGAGCTCCGAGCCGCCGTCCTCGGGCGTCACCGCCAGGCACGACGTCTCGAGCGTGCTCGTGCCCTGATAGGCCGCGGCCAGGCCCGCGACGCAGCGCGTCTTGCCCGAGCCTCCTGCGCCCACGAAGGCGACGACCGAGCCGCCGCTCGGCGGCATTGCGAGACTGGCCAGCTGGCGCGCGAGCGTGCGACGTACGGCCTCGCGCAGGTCACCGCCGGCCACGAAGGGCAGGGCGTGCGAGGCCGCCTCGAGGATGAGCTGCTCGGCCTGCTCGGAGCCCATCCCGCGATCCACGAGCTCCTCGGCGATCGCGCTCGCCGCCTCGCGATCGGTCGACTGGATGTGCGGCTCGCGCGCCGGCGCGGCGGGCGTGGCCTCGACGCTCGGCGGGGCGGGAGCCTCGACGGGCTGCGGCTCGGGCGCGGCGGCCGTGGCCGCCGCAGTCTCGGCGTAGATGCTCGCGGCGCCGTTGACGCGCCCGCGCGCTGCCGGCACCGGCACCGCGACGGTCGGGGTCGGCCGCGCCGCGGCGATCCCGTTGACCGACACGCTCGCGTTGGCGGTCGGCGTCCCGGCCACCGATCGTGGCGTGGTCGGCCTCGGTGGCGTGGGCATCGGCTCGAAGGCGGGCTCGGGCGACCCGGCGTCCTGGGCGACGTCGGCCGCCGCGGCGGCGAGACGCTGCAAGAACGCCTGCGCCCCGGCCGGCGCAGCCGCCTCGGGCTCGGCGCGGCGGGGCTCCGCGGCGACCGGGTCGGCGCCGGCCGTCAGCTGCTCGCCGTCCAACGGGGCGGCGACGGCACGGAAGAGGTCCTCCAGCCCGTCGCCCGGATCGTCGTCGAAGACGTCGACGCGCGGCGCACCGGGCATCGCCTCGACCTCCACGAAGCGCTGGGCGAAGAAACCGCCGACACCACCGCCGACGCCCTCGCGGTGGCGCAGGATCACGGCGTCCGCGCCGAGCTCGGCGCGGATCGTCGGCAGCACATCGGAGATCTTGCGACCTCGATAAACGCGTACGCCGCTCCGGCCGGGCTCGTCCTCGAGCGCCTCGCTCGTAGTCTGCATTGACATGCTCATGCCTGAATCACTCCAATCGTTTCGACGCTGACACCTGGTGCGATCTCGTTGTACGAGCAGACCGCAAGTTGGGGGATCGCCTGGGCGACCAGGCGACGGAGATGGCGGCGCACGCGCGCCGAGCACAGCAGGACCGGACGCGCACCACGCGCCGCGCCCTCATCGATCTGGTGGCGCAGGGCGACCACGACGGCCTGCGCCCGCGACGGCTCCATGGCGAGGAACTCGCCATCCGTGGTCTGGGTGATCGACGTGGCCACCTCCTGCTCGATCGAGGGATCGAGCGTGAACGCGCGCAGCTTCTGCTCGGCGTCGATGTGCGGCGCGACGATCGAGCGCCCGAGCGCCTGGCGTGCGTACTCCGCGAGCAGGCCGGTGTCGCGCGTGACGCGCGCCTTGTCGCCGACCGACTCGACGATGGCGCCCAGATCGCGAATCGAGACGCCCTCGGACAGAAGCGATTGGAGCACGCGCTGCAGCTCGCCGAGCGACAGCACCTCGGGCACGACCTCGTCGACCACCGCAGCGTTGGACTCCTTGAGCTGGTCGAGCAGCTGGCGGACGTCCTGGCGTGTCAGCAACTCGGAGGCATGGCCGCGGATCTGCTCGGTCAGGTGCGTGACGATGACCGACTCGCCATCGACGACGGTGTGGCCGAGCGCCTCGGCCTCAGCGCGCTGCCCGTCGGAGATCCACGTCGCCGGCAGGCCGAACGCCGGCTCGGTCGTCGGCAGGCCGGCCACCGGGCCGATGGCGTCGCCCGGGTCCATGGCGAGCTGGTGGCCAGCCATCAGCCGCCCCCGCGCGACCTCCGAGCCGCGCACCTTGACGACGTACTCGTGGGAGTCGAGGCCGATCTCGTCATGGATGCGCACCGCCGGGATGACCATCCCGAGCTCGGCGGCGATCTGGCGGCGGATCGCCGACACGCGCCGCACGAGGCTGCCGCCGGAGCGTTTGTCCACGAGCGGGACGAGGCCGAAGCCGATGCCGAGCTCGAGCGCGTCGAGCGGCAGCTCGCCGAGAACGGCGTCCTTGGAGACTGGCAGCGCCGGCTTCTCGTCGGCCGCGACCTCGGCCGGCACCGCCTTCTCGTTGCTCGGCATCCCGCCGCGAACGGCCCAGCCGACGGCCAGGAAGCAGGCACCGATGAACAGGAACGGCAGCTTGGGCAGTCCCGGCACGAGGGCAAAGGCGCAGATGACGCCGCCGGCCACCAACGGCGCCTTGTGCTGGCGGAGGATCTGGTTGGCGAGGTCGGAGCCGAGATCGACGTCGGAGGCCGAGCGCGTGACGATGATGCCGGTCGCCACCGAGATGAGCAGCGCCGGGATCTGGGCGGCGATGCCGTCGCCAACGGTGAGCAACGAGTACGTGTGGGTGGCGGTGCCGAACGGCAAGCCCTTCTGCACGACGCCGACGATGATCCCGCCGATGAGGTTGATCAGGGTGATGATCACCGCGGCCGTGGCGTCGCCGCGCACGAACTTCGAGGCGCCGTCCATCGAGCCGTAGAAGTCCGCCTCGTTGGCGATGTCCAGGCGGCGCTGGCGCGCCTCGGAGTCGGTGATGAGCCCCGTGTTGAGGTCGGCGTCGATGGCCATCTGGCGGCCGGGCATCGCGTCGAGGGTGAAGCGCGCGCCGACCTCGGCCACGCGCCCGGCGCCGTTCGTGACGACGACGAACTGGATGACCACGAGGATCATGAAGATGACGAGCCCGATGACGACGTTGCCGCCGACGACGAACTGCCCGAAGGCCTGCACGACCCCACCCGCGTTGCCCTTCGTCAGGATGAGCCGCGTCACCGAGATGTTGATGGCCAGCCGGAACAGCGTCGTCAGCAGCAGCAGGCTCGGGAAGGCGGAGAAGTCGAGCGCCTTGTTGAGGTACATCGTCACCACGACGATCGCGAGCGCGCCCGAGATGTTGAGCGTGATGAACAGGTCGATCAGCGCCGAGGGCAGCGGGATCACGAGCATGCTCACGATGAGCACGACGCCAACCGCGGCGAGCAGGTCGGAGTGGCGCAGCAGGCGACGGATCGTTGCGTCCATCAGGCGACCCTCCGGCGTGCGGCGACGCGGTAGACGAAGGCGAGAACGCCGGCGACCGCGCCCCACAGCTCCTCGGGCACGAGGCCGCCGATCTCGACCGACCCGTGCAGCGCGCGAGCGAGCGGCGGATCGGGCACGATCGGTACGTCGTTCTCCTCGGCGATGCGCCGGATCTGGGCGGCGACGAGGTCCTGGCCCTTGGCCACGACCTCGGGGGCGACCTTCGTGCCGTCGTAGACGAGCGCAACGGCGTAGTGAGTCGGGTTGGTGACGACGACGTCCGCGTGCGGAACGGCCGCCATCATGCGGGCGCGCGCCGCCTGGATCATCCGGCGGCGGATCGCTCCCTTGATCTCCGGCGGCAGGTCGGACTGCTTGGCCTCCTCCTTGACCTGCTGCTTGGTCATCTTGAGCGACTTCTCGAGCTTGCGCCGCTGCCACACGAGGTCGACGATCCCGATGATCAGGTAGGCGGCGACGCAGCGCTCGGCCAGCGCCTTCACCGAGCCCGAGATGAGGACACCGAGCGCGGCGGGCGTCACCCCGATGCTCGCGGCGGGGCTCTTGATCTCCGGCACGATCACCATCGCCGCGGCGGTGCCGACGATCGCGACCTTGACGAGCGACTTGCCGAGGTTGAACAGGGCCGTCGAGCTGAACAGCTGCTTTGCGCCCTTGAGCGGACTGAGGCGGCTGAAGCTCGGCTTCATGCTCTGCGCCGAGGCGTGCAGTCCGGTCGTGGCCACACTGGTGACGACGCCAGCGGCGAGGCACGCGAACGCGATCGGCGCGACGGTGCTGAGCATCAGGCCGATGATCGCCTGCAGCTCGCCGTTCAGCCCCGCCGACGTCATCGCCGCGGCGGGGTGCGCGATCCGCGCGAACGTGTCGGTCATGAACGTGCCCGTCGCGTGGAAGATGGAAGAGCCGGTCGCGGCGACGGCGATGAGGCCGACGCCGAGCACGACGGCCGCGTTGAGGTCCTGGCTCTTGGCCACCGACCCCTTCTTGCGCGCTTCGCCGCGGTGCTTGGGAGTGGCCTTCTCGGTGCGATCGTCGTTGGCCATCACATCCCCTAGGCCTGCTGGAGGGCGAGGCCGACGGCGCTCTGCAGCGCGCCCGTCAGCCAGCCGGCGAGGAATGGGAGCGTGGCGGCGACGAGCAGCAGCGCGACGCCGACCTTCACCGGCAGCCCGACGGCGAACACGTTCAGCTGCGGGACGACGCGCGAGACGAGACCGAAGGCGATGTCGGTGACGATCAGGGCGAGCATGATCGGTCCGGCCACCTCGATCGCCGCCGTGAAGATCGCGCTGAAGGCCTGCACCACCCCGCCGACGAGCGAGGTCAGCCGGGGGGCCGAGGCGAGCGGCACGATCGTGAACGTCCGCGCGATCCCCCGCAGGACGTACGCGTCGCCGCCGATGGCCACGAACAGCATCGTCCCGACCATCGTGTACAGCCGCGCGATGACCGCCGACTGGGTGCCCGTGATCGGGTTGATGAGGCTGCCGTAGGAGAAGCCCGACACGGTGTCCAGGAACGACCCCCCGATCTCCAGAGCGGCGAAGATCGTGGCCAGGATGAGGGCGAATGCGCTGCCCACGAGCAGCTGCTCGACCACCAGGCCGACGACGCCGAGCGGATCGGCGGGCAGCTGCTGGCCCTGGGTGACCACGCCGGTGAGGCCGATGGTGATGGCCACGGCGATGACGCCCTTCACCTGCGCGGGGATCTGCCTGGCCGAGAACAGCGGCGCGAGGACGAACAGCGGAGCGACGCGCGCGAGCACGAGGAAGAAGCCGATCACGCGATCCCCGGTGATCGCGCGGATGAGCTCGTTGAGCGTCGCGGCGCTCATCAGTTGCCGACCATCGTCGGGATCGAGAGGAACAGATCGGAGGTGTAGCTGAGGAGCTGCTGCATCATCCACGGGCCGAGGACGACGATGAGCACCGCGATCCCGATGATCTTCGGGATGAACGTCAGCGTCGCCTCCTGGATCGACGTGACCGTCTGGAAGATGCTCACGATCAGGCCGATGACCAGGCCGGCGAGCAGCATCGGACCGCCGATCTTCAGCGCGACCGTCATGGCCTGGGAGGCGAGATTGACGACCTGGGTCTGATCCATGGCCGTTAGTAGTGGAAGCTCGCCACGAGCGAGTGGATGATCAGATCCCAGCCGTCGACGAGGACGAACAGCAGGATCTTGAAGGGCAGGGAGATGAACGTCGGCGGCAGCATGATCATGCCCACGCTCATGAGCGTCGAGCTGACGACGATGTCGATGATCAGGAACGGCAGGAAGATCAAGAAGCCGATCTGAAATGCCGTCTTGAGCTGGCTGATGATGAACGCCGGGATGAGCACGTACGTCGGCACCTGGGCGCGGGTCTGCGGCTGCTGGAGGTGGGCGAGGTTCATGAACAGCGCGATGTCTTCGTTTCGCGTCTGGGCGAACATGAACTCGCGCAGCGGCTCCTCGGCATCCTTGACCGCGGTGGTCACGCTGATCTCGTGGTGCTGCAGCGGCTCCCAGGCCTCGGTCTTGATCGCCGAGATCGTCGGCGCCATCACGAAGATGGTCAGGAAGAGGGCGATGCCGACGAGCACCTGGTTGGGCGGCTCGGCCTGCGTGCCGATCGCCGTGCGCACGAAGGACAGGACGATGATGATGCGGGTGAACCCGGTGACCGTGAACAGCACCGCCGGAATGAGCGTCAGCCCGCCGATGAGGACGAGGATCTCGACCGCGTTGTTGCCGGTGACGTTCACGAGCGCACGGTCCAGTTGCGCAGCGTGTCAAGCACGCTCTGCCACGGCCGCTCCATGCCCGGCGTGTCGGCGCCGAGCGATCGCGACAGCCGGCGCGCGCCCTCGGGCGTAAGCGTGTCGACGCGCTGCGCGACGTCAGCGTCCTCGCCGAGCAGGCCCGCGGCGCGGGCCTCGTCCTCGCTGTAGCGGCGCAGCGCGGTCACCTGGTGCTCGGCCACGCCAACGAGCACGAGCTCCGAGCCCGCGCGCACCAGCGCCAGCGATCGGCCTGGCCCGAGCGGAAGGTTCGCGACGCTCTCCAGCCCGGTGCCGACCGCACGACCCTCCGGGCGCTTGAGCTTGCGCAGGATCCACGTCACCGTGTAGATGAGCGCGACCACGACGACGAGGCCGACGAGCGTGCGCGTGATGCTCCCCCCGCTGCTCGCGGAGGCCCCCGCGTGCGGCGTCGAGCTCGACCCCAGATGGAGCGGCGTGTTCTCGGCGCGCGCGCTGGACGGCGGCGTGTAGGCCCCGGCCACCGCACCGTGGACAAGCGTCAGGGCAGCCGTCAGCACGGCCACGCAGGTAGGACGAGATGGCTTCATCGAGGGACGACTCCGAGGGAGAGTCACCCCGTTTATCGACCGGCGACGTAGAGGCTTGAATCGCTCGATCGCCGCTGCGGCGCCCGCTGCGACGTCACCAGGCGGCGGCGACGTCCGCGTTGACGTCGTCGATCCGCAGCGCCCACTCGCCATCACCGGTGATGACCAGCTGACCCTGGGCGAAGCGCAGCCCGTTCACGTACAGGTCGACGGGAGCGTCCGCGTCGCAGTCGAGCTCGATCACGCCGCCGACCGGCAGGTCGATCGCCCTACGCAGCGGGAGTCGCACCTGGCCGAGCTCCGCCCAGATGGGGACCCGGGTCGCGCTCAGCGCCCCGGAGAGATCGACCTCGACGAGCCCGTCGTCGCCGGCGGGCGCGCCGTCGATGTCCGTGAAGGCTTCGAGTGCGCCGACCGGTTCGCCAGCGTCGGCGCCGTCGGAGGTGGTCTCGCCTGCGGCCTCGGCGCCGGTCGCGCTGGCCGCGGGAGCCGGTGCCGGGGCGACGGCCGCCTGGCCGGCCTGCGAGGCGGCGGTCGGGGCGGCGCCGTCCATCGCCGGCAGCGCGAGTAGCACCACGCACGGCTCGCCGTGCACGCTCATCGATGCCCGCAGGGCGACGGGGGCATCCGGGTCCCCGGCGGGTGCCGCATCTGCCGCGGCCACGGCGCGGGCGGCGACGGCGGCCAACTCGAACGGCGTTCCGAGCGCGGCAGCGGCCGCCTCGCTTACGCTCGCGCTCACCTCGGCGCCCCACTCGCGCGCCGCCTCCAGGTCGCCGTCCTGCAGCGGCTCATCGTTGGCCTCGGGGGGAGCGGGTCGAGCGAGCGGATCGCCAGCGCGCGAGCGCCGGCTGCGCTCGTGCACAGCGTCAGGCCGCCCGGCACGCCGTCGGAGCGCTCGGCGGTGACGCACACGGCGGGATAGGTGAGCCCCTCCAGCGGCGCCGCGCCGTCGGCCAGGAGCGATGCGTCGGACGCCTGCACGCCGTCGTCGCAGCGCTCGTAGAGTGCGCTCCGCGCGCCCTCGGTGAGGGCGACGAGCAGCGCATCGTGGACGTTGCTAGGGGCGCTCATCGCAGCCGCCGCCGGTGGACGTCCTTGGTCTCGACACGCACGGCCCGGCGCCCAGCGTGGCGGCCCGGCCGCGCGCGGGCGACAAGACGATCTTCGATGAAGATGGCCACCCCGTTCTCGGCCGGCACCCCGAATTCGACGATGCTGCCCGGGCGCAGCGCAAGCACCTCCTCGACCGAGAGTGTGGCCCCCGTCACCTCGGCGCGGAGCGTGACCGAGGCGCTGCTGAGCGCGCCGTGGATGGCCACCGCCGATTCGACGTCGTCGTCGGCGGCGCGGGTGTCGCGTCCGCCGAGCTGATCGGCGACCGATTCGATCGCGATCCAGGGGATGAGCAGCGAGAGCGATCCCTCGCTGTCGCCGAAGCGGGTGGTGATCCGGAACATGAGCGTCGGCTCGCTCACGGAGGCGATCTGGATCGCCTCGCTCTGCTGCTCGACCTCGCCGAGGCTGAGCTGCAGATGCCCGAGGTCCTGCCACGCGGCCGACAGCTGCGCGACGATCGAGTCGAACAGGCGGCGGATGAGCACCCAGTCGATCTCGCTCAGGCGGCGCTCCTCGGGCGGTCGGGTCGGGGAGCCGCCGAGCAGGCAGTCGACCCCCATGAGCACGAAGGAGAGGTCGCCCACGAGGAGCATGCGGGTGCCGGTGGGGGCGACGTCGAGCAGCGCCGAGAGCGAGCTGCCGGCGAGCTTGCGCTGAGCCATCAGCCAGGCGAGCTGCGAGCTGCCGGCGACCTCCAGCTCGAGCGGCGTGCGCAGCTCCGCCGAGAGCCGCGCCGTCGCCGTCTGGCAGAAGCTCTCCAGCGCTCGCGAGATACGCCGCTGCTGATCGGAGCTGAACTTCGTCGGCTGCGAGAAGTCGACGGTGCGCACGTGGCGCGGCGCGGACGGGCGCGCGGCCGCGGCGACGGCGGTCGCGGCGGCGTCCCCGCCCGCCGCTCCAGGTGAGTCGCTCCCGGACACGCCCGTGTGATCGGTGCCTGAGGCGAAAGCTTGAAGGGGACCGCTCAGGCGGCGACGGCGTCGACGACCGTGTCGTCGCCCGGCGGCAGCGACGGGGCGCTCGCCGGCGGCGCGACGGCGGGTGCCGCGGCGGCTGGCGCATCCGCGGCCTCGGTCTCGTGCAGCACCTCGGTGATGCGCAGACCGAACTCTTCGTCGACCACGACGACCTCGCCGCGCGCGATGCGCGTCCCGTTCACGAGCAGGTCAACGGGCTCGCCCGCGGTGCGGTTGAGTGACACGATCGATCCCGGCCGCAGCTGCAGCGTCTCACCGACGGTCATCCGCGTGCGTCCGATCTCCACGGTGAGGTCGACCGGCACGTCGCTCAGCCGGCGCAGGTCGGCCTCGCCGGCCGATCCGGGGAAGGCCGGCGACGCCGATGCGGCCAATGGTTCGTACTCGAGCTCTTCGGTCATGAGACCTCCCTACTGGATCGCGAGGTCGGGGAACAGCACCGACGACACCTTTACGTCCGTCCGGGTGTTGATCGCCTGCAGGATCTCCTGCTTGACGTGCGTCCGACCGGCCTCGTTGACGAGCGTGGTGCTCGTCTGGTTGGTGATGATGTTCGTGATGATGTCGCGGACGACGGCCTCCTCGGGCAGCGTGCCCAGAACGTCGCCGGCGCTGTTGGAGTTGTCGGCGGCCGCGGTCGCACTGGCGCCATCGCTCTGGCCCGGCGCGAGCACGAGCGCGACGTTCAACTTGGCGTACTGCCCGTCGGCCAGGTTGCACAGGAAGCTCTGGGGCAGCAGGTACACGGTGCCGGCGATCTTCGGCGGCTTCACGACCGGCTTGGGCTTGGCGAACGTGTAGGCGCCGCCGGCGAGCACGAACAGCACGACGAGCGGGATGAGCAGCTTCTTCCTCATGGCGCCGTCGTGGGGAGGGGGTACTTGCGTTGGATGAGGATCTCGACGCGGCGGTTGAGCGCGCGGCCGAGCGTGGTTGCGTTGCTGGCCACCGGGTGCAGGTCGGCGTAACCGGAGGCCTCCAGGCGCGTCGGGTCGACGGCGCGACCGATGAGGAAGCGCACGACCGAGCCTGCCCGCGTCGTCGACAGCTCCCAGTTCGACGGGAACTGGGTGGTCGCGATCGGCACGTTGTCGGTGTAGCCGGTGACGAGGATCTGGTGGGTTTGGTCGATGTTGAGCAAGTGCGAAATCTCCTCAAGCAATGGCAAGCCTGCGGCCTGGAGATCGGCGCTTCCGGAGTCGAACAACAGCCGGTCGGTCAGAATGCGGACGAGCAGACCAGTCGGCGTCACGATCGTCTGCACATCGGCCGAGAAGCCATGCAGCTTGGCGTAGGCGTCGAGGAGCCGCTTCAGCTCGAGGAAGTTGTCCTGCTCGCGCTGGGCTGCCGCGTTCGCGGCTGTCGCGGCTGTCTGCTTCGCGGTCGCCCCCTTCGGCTGGCCGAGCGTCGGGGTCACCGGCACGATCGTCTGGATCTGCGTGTTGTTGGGCGAATGGCTGGCGCTCGACGTGGAGCCCGCCTGCGCGATCGCCCGCCCCCCGGGCAGGATCGAGCCGGAGAACGCGGCGTGCAGTGATTGCTGCAGGGTGACGTACTTCGAGATGTTCACCGAGGAGATCGAGAACAGAACCATGAACAGCGCCATCAGCAGCGTGATCATGTCCGAGTAGGTGAGCAGCCAGCGCTCGTCGTTCTCGTGCTCGGCGCCGTGGCCGCGGCGACCTCGTGAGCGGCTCATCGCTAGGCCGCCTCGCGCAGCTCGGTCGCTTCCGCCCGGCCGCCGTCCTCTTCGCCGCCGCCGCGTTCGTCGGGCGGCACGAACGCGTTCAGCTTGTCGGCGACGACGCGCGGGTTCTCTCCGGCCTGCACGGCGAGGATTCCCTCGAGCGTCAGCGTCCGCAACTCGACCTCCATCGTGGACATGCTCTTCAGCCGGTTCGCCACCGGCAGGAACACGACGTTCGCCGATCCGACGCCCATCAGCGTGGCGATGAACGCCGCGGAGATCGACGGTCCCAGCGTGGCCGGGGCGGCGAGGTTCTGCAGCACGTGCACCAGTCCCATGACCGTCCCGATGATCCCGATCGTCGGCGCGAAGCCGCCCGCCTTCTCAAACGGAGCGGCCCCGAACGCGTGCCGACCGATCATGCCGTCGATCTCCGCCTCGAGCGTGGCCTGCACCAGCTCGGGATCGGTGCCGTCCACGACGAGCTGAAGGCCCTTGCGGGTGAACTCGTCGTCGATCGTCTCCAGCTGGGCGTCGAGGGCGAGCAGTCCCTCACGGCGGGCCTGCTCCGCAAGCGAGACGATGAGCTGCACGCGCCCGCCGAGATCGAGCTCCAAGCCGCCGAACGCGAGCTTGTACAGGCTCGGGATTCGCTTCATCGAATCCATCCCGACGCTGGCCAGCGTCGCCCCGCCCGTTCCGGCGCAGATGATGATCACCGCCGGCATGTTGATGAACGCAGCCGGGCTGGTCCCGTCCATCATCGCGCTGAACAGGATGCCGACGATCGCGACGACGATCCCGATGGCAGTGGCTGCCTTCATCGTTCTCCTTGATCGGCCGCGACGGCCGACCTTTTAGCCGGAGTGGCTTGTATTCGTTTGAGCGGCTATGACTGAGGCGCGGCGCTGCGAGCCGGCGGTCGGCTCAGACGCCGCCCTCGGGCGGTACGGCGGCGAGCGCCGGCTCGCCCTCGCGAGCCCGTTGCGCGCGCAGTTCCCGCTCGCGCTGCTCGCGGCGGCGCCGCACGGCCTCGGCCACGACCTCGGCGCGCGCAGTGCACACGCGCTCGGTCACGCGCTCGGGCGACTCGACGACGACGATCTTGGTTCCGGTGGCCAGCGTGATCACCGTGTCCGGGTTCGCCTCGACGGTCACGATGAGCTCCTGGTTGAGATGAAACTCCTCGGCCTGGTGGCCCAGGCGGTGCAGCTTGATCATGTTCTCTCCCCTCTTGCGGAAGCCCGCTGGGCGTCTCGGCGGTCCCTCGTCCGCCGAGACGCCCACCTAGCGCGGGCCCAAATTGGTCGGTCCCCGTTACTGGACCATGTTCACGACGGCCTGGAGCATCTGGTTGGCGGTGGTGATCACCTTCGAGTTCGCGTCATAGCCCTGCTGCGCGGTAATCATGTTCGTCATCTCGGTCGCCATGTCGACGTTGGACTGCTCGAGCTCACCCGAGATCGTCTGGCCGAGCCCGTTGATACCGGGCGTGCCGACGGTGGCGGCGCCGGAGTTCGACGTCGTCGCCCACAGCGAGCCGCCCATGCGCTGCAGGCCCTCCTGGTTGGGGAACGTCGCCAGCGAGATGTAGCCCGCGCTGACGGTGTCACCGAACGTCGCGTTCGCTGAGTTCTCGTCGGTGTAGGTCACGCTGCCGTCCTGGCCGATGGCCAGGTTCGTCGACCCGGGCGGTACGTAGATGTACGAGTCGGTAGCACCCGGCGTGTAGGTGATGTTCGGCGCGGTGCCGGCGGCCACGGCGTTCTTGCCGATCACGTACTGCCCGTCCTGGGTGATCAGGAATCCGGCGGCGTTCGTCGTGAAGTTGCCGGCCTTGGTGTACTGGGGCGCCGTCGGGGTGTTCGCCGTCGGGTTCGCCGCCGACGGCGTGCCCGTGCCGACCCGGAACCAGCCTTCGCCCTGGATGGCCACGTCGGTCGGGTTGCCGGTCGACTGCAGCGAGCCCTGCGTGATCTCCGGGCTGACCGCGTTGAGCTCGACACCGAGGCCGACCTGCAGCGGATTGGAGCCGCCGGTCGAACCGACCGCGCCCGCGGCGCCGCGCTGGATCTGCGTGAGCGCGTCCGCGAACGTGACCTCGGAGGACTTGTAGCCCACCGTGTTGACGTTCGCGAGGTCGTTGGCGGTCGAATCGAGCATCGTCTGGTTGACGTCGAGGCCGCTGATCGCGGCATACATGCCTCTCATCATGGGACTGTCACTTCCTTTCGCGGCCCCCTCGGCGAGGTCCAGCCGCAGTTGTCGGTGCCCGTGACGCTCATGCGATCACGGCGCTGTCGATGTTGGTGAACACGTGCTCGCGCATGTGCTCGGATCCCACCGCCGTGACGACGGTGTTATTGCGGACGGACACCACGAAGGCGGTCTTGTCCACAAAGACGACGGAGTCGCGCGACCCCTTGCTCGCGGCTCGCGAGATACCGCCGGTCAGGCGGTCGAGGGTCGGCTGGTCCAAATCGATCCCGCGCCGCTGCAGGCGCTCGAGCGCGTGCCGGGAGAACTGCGGCGGCGTGCCGCCGGCGGTGCGCTTGGCCAGCACGTCGGCGAACGACGGCCCGCGGCTCGGCGGCGTCGCGGACGGGCGCGCCGGTGCGGTGGGACCGACGGCGCCCGGACCGTTGGCCGGGCTCGGCGGGATGAGCGCCGGGTTGGGGACGATCTCACTCACGACACCGATGTGATGTTCGTGACCGGGATGCCGTCGACGCCGCCGACGGTGAGGGTCGCGCCGCTCGTCCCGAGGTTGACCTGCTGGACGAGGCCGCTCGCGCTCTTGCCGTCGGCCGTGTTGTAGGAGACGTTGCGCCCGAGCAGCGAGACGTACTCGGAGTTCTGTGTGTTCGTCGCCGTGTTCGTCTGCTGCTCGACCGACGTCAGCTGGGCGATCTGGGCGACGAAGTCGGTCGGATTGCTCGGGTTGAGCGGGTCCTGGTGCTGCAGCTGGTCGACCATCAGCTGCAGGAATTGGGTCTCGTTGACGTTGAAGCCGGCGTTGCTCGGCGTCTTTCCGGTGGCCGTGCCGCCCGTAGACGTGGCAGCCGCGGCGGCAGTGGCGGGATCGATCGTGGACATTGCAGTGGTGTTCCTTTCTGGCGTTCGTCAGGCGAGGACGTCGATGAGCACGCCGTTCGCCAGCTGGAGGGTCGCGTCGGGTGGCGTTTCCGCCCCCGGGGCGAGATCGTCGTCGTCGGCGCCGTCGGAGCGTCCGCCGCGCTCGCCACCGCTGCGGGCGGAGTCGCCCGTGCCGGCTCCGGCGTGCTCGGCCGACGTGCCGATGTCGAGGTGCACGAGCGTGATGCCCAACGACGAAAGGCTGCTGCGCAGCTCCCCGGCCGACTGGGCCAGGACCTGGGCGGCCGCCGGATGGTCGGCGATGACGCGTGCGGTCAGGCCCTCGCTCGTCTCGGTGAGCTCGATCCGCACGCCGCCGAGCTCGGCTGGCGAGAGCGAGATGCGCGCCGAGGAGAAGCCCTGGCGAGCCGCGGTCGCCACCGTCAGCTGGACGGTGTCGGCCACCTCACCGAGCCCGACCGTGTACCGGGGAGCGCTCGCCGGGGGCGGGGCGGCCGCAGGCCCGGAGGCCGTCCCGACGCTCGCGGCCGGGCCGCCGAGCGCGGGAGCCGGCGTGCCGCCGAGCGGACCGCCGGGATCGTCGCCGGCTCCGCCCTGTGCGTTCGCGTCGGAGCCGGTCGCCGAGCTCGCCGGCGCGCTCCCGTGCGCCCCCGTGGCGGTGGCGTCGGCCGGAGCGTTCGCGCCGGCGGCGGTGGCCGAGCTACCCCTCGGCGGGGTGGCGGCGCCGGCCGCCGCGCCGGTCCCCGCGTGCTCGGTCGGACCGGAGTCGCCGGGGAGGGCGGCGTTCTGAGAAGCACTCGCGGACGGGCCCTGCGCACTCGTCGGACCAGTCGTCGACGAGGCCGCGTTCGTAGCCCCTGGCGCGGTGGCGCCCTGGGCCGACGGGCTCGGTGCCGAGGGCGATGAGGCGGTGGACGGCGCCACGCTCGCCGAAGGCAGCGTCGACGCGGCCGCGGGCGGCGTGCCCGGGGTGGCCCCCGTCGCCGGGGATGTGAGGGCGCTGCCGGCGGCGTTCGCCGGGGCCGGGGTGTGCGGGTCGGCGCCGCCGGAGACCGGTGGCGACGCACCGCCACCCGGCGCGACGGAGGGGCCCGTTCCCGGAGTGCCGGTGGCGGCGCCGCCGGTCGGAGCGCCCGCCCCGAGCGGGCCGGTCGGAGCGGGAGAGGAAGTGCCGGACAGGGTGCTCGCGCCGGACAGGCTGCTCGCCGTCGAGGTGATGGCGGCCGCGATCGTGCTCGACGCCGGCGGCGAGCTCGCGCCGGAGGATGCGCTGGCGGCACTCGGCGTCGCCGCGCCCGCGGCCGTGCCGAACGGAGCGGCGCCCGTCGCCGCGCCCGCGGCCGTACCGGACGGAGCGGAGCTCGTCGACGCGCTCGCTCCGGGGAGAGCCGGGCTCAGCGAGTCCGGTGCCGAATTAGGCGCGGTGGAAGCCCCGGCGGCCCGGGCGGCGCGGCGGACCGGCGCGGTGTGGTCGGCGCCTGGAGCGCCCGCGGGCGCTCCGGCGCTGGCCGTGCCCGGGCCCTTGTCCTCGGTTCCGGCGCGCGGTCCGCCGTCGTCGGCACCGTGCTCGGTCGACGTGGCCGTGTCCTCGCCGTCCGTTTCGGTCTGGCCTTCCGCAGGTGCGGTCCGGGCCACTTGATCGTCGAGCACGCTCGCGAACGGCGAGCCGCCCGGCGGCGGTCCCGGTGGCGGCGGGCCGATCGCCGGCCCGCCGGTGTCGATCGCGCTGGCTACGGCCGCGACCGTCATGCCGCACCCCCTGGAGCGCCTCGGCGGTAGACGTTGAGCGCGACCTCGTCGAGCTCGCGGCCGCTGCGGCGGGCGAGCTCCTGCTCGTGGTCGGCGCGGCGCCGCTCCTTCAGCCGCTCGAGGGCCTCCCGGGCTCGAGCCGCTTCGGTCAGCAGGTCTCGTCGCGTCGCGACCTCGGCCTCGTGCAGGTCGAGGTCGCGGGCGGTCGCGTCGCGAGCGCGTTCGACGCGCTCGAGGTAGGCCTGGCGAGCGATCAGGTCGACGGCGCTCGTCCGGGACACGCCGGACTCGCGCTGGGCCACGCGCGCCTGGTCGAGCTGCTCCTCAGTTTCCTGCAGCTTCTCCTCGCATTCCTCGCGACGGACGAGCGCGCCGGCGAGCGCCTGCTTGGCGACGTCTTCACCGTGCTCGCGCAGGGCGCGAACGCGTTCGAGGCGGAAGCGGAAGGAGCCGGACACGCTCCTTTTATCGGTTCGAGCACCCCTTGCTCCAGCACGCTGGACGCGTATATGACCGGTCGTCCAGCTCATGTCGGCAAGGCGAGCGACGGGATGGCCAGGGGTGCGCCGCTCGGCGAGCCGAGTGCGACGTCGCCGACAGCGACCTCGGCAGCCGGGAGCGCGGCGTCGGGATCGACGACGATGCCGCCCACGATCTCTCCGCCGCTGGCGTGCTCGCGAAGCCCGGCGGCCAGCGCGATGAGCTGCGCGTCGGCGTCCTCAGCCGTCGAGAGGTGATCGACGGACTGCCGCAGGAAGGCGTCGATCTCGTCGCGCAGACCCATCGTTGCGTCGACGAGCGGGGACGTGCCCGCCTGATAGGCGCCGATCGCGATCAGGTCCTCCTTCTCGCCGTACGCGGCGAGCGCCGAGCGCAGCGTCTGCGCGGCCTCGCGGACCTCGTCCGAGACGACGTCGTTGGCCAGGCGAGAGACGCTCTGCAGGACATCGATCGCCGGGTAGTGCCCGGAGTGCGCGAGCGAGCGCGTCAGCACGACGTGGCCGTCGAGGATCGACCGCACCGCGTCCGCGATCGGCTCGTTCATGTCGTCACCGTCGACGAGCACCGTGTAGAGCCCCGTGATCGAGCCGACCGGGCTCGATCCCGCCCGCTCGAGCAGCCGCGGCAGGAGCGCGAACACGCTCGGCGTGTAGCCGCGGGTGGCGGGCGGCTCGCCGATCGCCAGGCCGATCTCGCGCTGGGCCATGGCGAAGCGCGTCACCGAGTCCATCATCAGCATCACGTCGTGTCCCTGGTCGCGGAAGTGCTCCGCGATCGCCGTCGCGGTGAACGCCGCGCGGATCCGCACGAGCGCCGGCTGGTCGGACGTGGCCACGACGACCACCGAGTGCGCGAGCG
The DNA here is from genome assembly GCA_963819075.1 of uncultured Solirubrobacterales bacterium. Classification (GTDB taxonomy): domain Bacteria; phylum Actinomycetota; class Thermoleophilia; order Solirubrobacterales; family Solirubrobacteraceae; genus CAVQBJ01. The sequence continues at coordinate 625,126 of CAWFUP010000002.1, read as the reverse complement.
CGTCGCCGAGATCACGCTCGATGAACTCGCGCACCTCTCGGCCACGCTCACCGACGAGCGCGATCACGTTCACGTCCGCCGTCGTCGAGCGCGCGATCATGCCGAGCAGCGACGACTTGCCGACACCCGAGCCGGCGAAGATGCCGAGGCGCTGGCCGCGTCCGCAGGGCACGAGCGAGTCGAGCGCACGCACGCCGAGCCCCACGCGCTCGCGGATCCGCGGGCGCTCGAGCGGGTCGGGCGGCGAACCGATCGTCGAACGCGAGGCCTGGGTGATGGCCGCGGGGCGGCGGTCCATCGGCGCCCCGAGGCCGTCGATGACACGGCCGAGCAGTTGCTCCCCGACGGCGACCCGGAAGGCCGCCCCGGTCGCCTCGACCGTCGTGCCCGGGCCGATTCCCTGTAGCTCGCCAAGCGGCATGAGCAGCGTCTTGCCCTCGCGGAAGCCGACCACCTCGGTGGCCACCGACTCGCCCGATCGCCCGCCGCCGACGAGGCACACCTCCCCGATCTCCGCCTGCAGCCCACTCGCTTCGATGATCAGGCCGATGAGCTCGGAGACGCGGCCGTGCCGGCGGGCCAGGTCGCTGCGCGCGAGCGCGCTCCGAACGCGCGCGATCGTCTCGCGCGGCGGCACGGATGCGTCCATCATGCCTCGCGGCTGAGCAGCTCGACGACGACCTCGCGGGCCCGGGCGAGCTGCGTCGGGATCTGCGCGTCGATCTCGCCGGCCGTCGTCTGGACGACGACGCCACCCCGCGCCACGCGCCGGTCGGCCTGCACGTCGCACTGATCGATTCCGCCGAGCTCGGCCCGCACGGCGTCGATGCGTCCGGCGACCAGCTCGAGATCGGCCGGGCTGACGAGCACGGTCACGCGGTGGCGGTCGATGATGCGGCGTAGAGCTCCGCGAACCCCATCGAGCACCCGCTCCGGCTCGACTTCCAGCGTGCCGGCGATGATCTGCTCGGAGAGCGTCAGCGCCAGGTCGACGGCCTCGCGCTCGAAGGTTCCGGCCATCTCATCGCGCAGCCGGTCGACCTCGCTCGCGGCGTGGCGCAGAGCGGCCAGCGCCGCGTCGATCTCGGCGTGGGCGGCGAGCAGCCCCTCGGCCCGGCCCTCCGCCTCGCCGGCCGCCCGCGCCTGGGCATGGATGCCCTCGGCGTCGGCCAGGCTGAGGCCCATCCCGCCGCCGGCGCCGGCGCGCATCGCGACCGGCTGAAGCTGCTCGAAGGCGAACGGCGCAGCGTCAGTAGACAACGTCGCCCTCGCCACGGCTGATGGTCAGCTCGCCAGCTTCCTCGAGACGCCGCACGATCGCGACGATGCGGCCCTGCGCCTCTTCGACGACGCGCTTGCGCTGTGGCGGCTGGAACTCCATCTCCTCGCGCAGCATCTGGGCGCCGCGCTCGGACATGTTGCCGAGGATGCGGTCGCGCACCTCGTCGCTGACGCCGCGCAGGGCAAGCGCGAGGTCCTTCTGATCGGCCTCGCGCAGGACCATCTGAATCGAGCGGTCGTCGAGCTTGGCGATGTCCTCGAAGACGAACAGCAGGCGACGGACTTCCTCGCCGAGCTCCTCGTCGGTGGTGGATAGCGAGTCGAGCACATTGCGCTCGGTCGGGCGATCGGCCTGGTTGAGGATGTCGGCGAGCGACTTGACGCCGCCGGCCGCCGAGTACACGTGCTGCACGACGTTGGCGAGCTTCAAGCGCATGACGCCCTCGACCTGTTTGACGACCTCGGGGCTCGTCTCGCCCATGCGCGCGATGCGCAGGGCGATATCGGCCTGCTCGGACTCGGGCAGGTTGGAGAGCACCTGCGCCGCGAGCGTGGTATGGAGGTTGGCCACGACGAGCGCGATCGTCTGTGGCGACTCGTTGCGCAGGAAGGTGACGATCTGCTCTGGGGGCGTGCGGCGCATGAACTCGAACGGACGGCGCTCGATGACGCTCGACAGGCGCCCGACGATCTCCAGCGCACGGTCGGAGCCGAGTGCCCGCTCGAGCACCTCCCGCGCGTAGTCGACACCCCCCATCAGCGAGGCCTCTTCGCCCTGGACGGTCGCGGCGAGCTCCTCGAACACGTATGTGCTGATGTTCGAGTCGACGTTGTCGAGCTTGGCCATGTCCAGCGACAGCGATTCGATCTCGTCGTCGCGCAGGTGCTTGAACACCGCCGCCGCCTTCTCGGAGCCGAGCGAGACGAGCAGGACGGCCGCCTTGTGGCGGCCGCCCACCCGGATGCCGCCCATGCGATGGGCCGGAAGCTTGGACGAGACGCTGCCCGCGCCGTCGTCGTCGGTGGCCAGTTCGGCCGGTGTCATTGCCGTCGTTCCCTCGTCCCCGACCTAGTCCTCGGCCATCCAGGCCCGTACCTGCAGCGCCACGCGGTCGGGGTCGCGCTCGACGAGGTCCTCGACCTGGCGCTTGGCCGTGTTCACGTGCGGCCGCAGCTGCTTGATCGGCGGTTGGGGGGCAGCGTCACGCTCGAACTCCGTCAGCGTGCGGCGGTGCTCGAGCTCGCGCAGCCAGGTCGGCTCGGACAGGAGGCTCTCGCGCTCACGGCGCCGCAGCATGCGCGTGACGAAGAACAGGAACAGCAGCGCACCGAGGCCGAGCACGCCGTACTTGGCGTAGCTGAGCGGGTTGGCCGCCGGCGCGGTCACCTTCGTGGCCGTCGGCCCGGCGAACTTCGTCTGCACGACCGAAACGGCGTCGCCGCGCGCGGGCACCATTCCGAGCTGGTTGGAGACGGCCTGCTTGAGGCTCGTCACCGTCGCCGCGGGCACCGAGCTGTCGACGTACAACGCGGCCTTCATGCTCTGGACCGCGCCCGGCGCGATCGTCGTCTGCGTCACGGTCTTGTTGACGCCGAACGTCGAGTCGGTGATCTTGTGGTTGTAGTTGGAGGCGCCCGTCGTCCCGGTCGGCGTGTAGTTCGGCACGGCCCCGGCCGTGGCCGCACTCCCGCCACCGGTGCCCGTCAGGGTCTCGGTCTCGGTGTGCGCCGTGAGCGGGACCCCCTTGCCGGTGTAGGTGAGCGCCTGCAGGTTCTGCTGATTGGCGTTGAGGTCCGCGGCGACCGAGACCATTGCCTTGCCGGGCCCGAGCGTCTGGGTGAGCATCGCGTCGATCGCGGCGGCCTGCTGTGCGTCGAACTGCTGCTGCGCCTGCGCCTTGGCCAGCAGCCCGCCGCCCGCGCCCGCGGCGGCGGAGTTCGGCCACAGCAACGCCCCGGTCGAGTCGGTGATCGTGACGTTGGTCACCTGCAGGCCCTGGACGCTCGACGCGACGAGCTGGGCGATGCCGTGGACCTGCCCGGGATCAAGGTTCTCGCCGCCGGACAGGAGCACCGCCGCGGTCGTCGGCGTGGAGGTGTCGGCGAACAGCTGCTGCTGCGTGCTCGGCAGGACGAGCTGCACCTGTGCGCCGTTGACGCCCTGGATGTTGTCGATCGTCTCGGCCAGCTGACCCTCGAGCGCGCGCTGGTACTCGACGTTGAACTGCGCGTCGCTCTGGCCGAGCTGGGACTGGTCGAACAGCGAGAAGTCGGGCTGGTTGTTCGTCAGCAGGTTGGCGCTGGCCAGGGCCACGCGCGCCTGGGCGGTCTCGTTCGCCGGTACCGCGATCGCCGTGCCGTTGCCCTGGATCTCATACGCGATCCCCTGCGTGCTGAGGGTCGAGGTGATCTTGCCGGTCTGCGCCGGGTTGAGCCCGGTGAGCAGCGTGCTGTAGCTCGGCTGCGTCGCGAAGTGCAGGATGAAGTAGACCAGCAGCACGGAGGCGAACGCGGCGGCGCCGAGCACGGCCCAGCCGCGCGGCGGCAACTTGCTGATCAGGTCGCGAGCGGTCATTCGCTGCGCTACAGCTGGGTCGAGAAGATCGTTTGCACGTCGGCGGTGGCCTTCTGGGTCACCTGGGAGGCGAGCTCCATCGCCATCTGGGCGTTCTCCACGGCCGTGATCGCCTGCGTCGGGTCAGTGATCGCCCCGGTGGCGAGGCTCTGCTCGGCGGCGTTGGCCGACGTCTGCTGGTTCTGCACCGAGTCGAGCGCATTGGCCAGCGCCTGTCCGAAGCCGCTCGACGACGACGGCGCAACCGCGGTCGTCGCACCGAGTCCGCCGATCGGGGCGATGTTCGCGGCGCTGCCGAGGGCGCTCAGCGCGCCGATCGGCGCGATCACTTGAGCACCCCGAGCATGCTCGAGAACATCGCCTTGGCCGTCTGCATGGCCGTGACGTCGGACTGGTAGGAGTTGGACTCGTCGATGAGGTCGGTCATCTCGGTGACCGTGTTGACGTTGGGCATAGTCACGTAGCCCTGCGCGTTGGCGTCAGGGCTGCCGGGGTTGTAGACGAGCTGGCCGGCCGAGCCGTCGCTGACGATCCCACTCACCTGAACCCCGCCCGGGATCGCCGGAGTGGCGTTCCCATCGCCGGCGCTCACGGGGGCGGCGCTCGTGGAGCCGATCGCGCCGGCGAGCGTCGAGCCGAAGTCCGAGCCCGGGACCTGGGAGAGCACGACCTCCTGGCGCTTGTACGGACCCCCGCCCGCCGTGCGGGTCGTGTCCGCGTTGGCGAGGTTCTCGGAGGTGACGTCCATGCGCAGGCGCTGGGCGCTCATCCCACTTCCGGCGATGTCGATGGCGTCGAAGATTCCCATCTACACCGACTCCATTGCGTACTTGGCGATCTGCTCGTTCGCGGACATCACCTGGCTGATCGCCTGGTACTCGAGTCCGTTCTCGGCGATCGCGGCCGACACCTGATCGGTGTTGACGCCGACCCCGCCGGTGGCCTCCAGCGCGGTGCTCGCCGCCGACGAGTAGTTGATCTGGGAGACGGGGCTGCCGGCCTGCATCGCCGCGGTGAGCTGGTCCTCGAAGTCGACGTCGCGCGGCTTGAAGCCGGGGGTGTCGGCGTTGGCGAGGTCGCTCGTGAGCACCGTCTGGCGATCCATCGCGCCAGTGAGAGCGGCTTCGAGCACGGCCTGGGTTGATTGCACGGAGGACACGTTCGATCAAGTCCTTTCTGGTCAGCCCTCCCTGGGCCTGATCACGACCGCGTCCGTGCGAGTCCCCCCGTTCATCGGCCGGCCGGCGGCCTTCTTGAGCGATCTCGGCGAGAGGCTGGACGGAGAAGTGGACGGGTGGCGCTCAGGCGCTCGCGTCGATGCGCGGCACAGCGGCGGCACCGACCGAGCGGCCGTAACCACGCGCCGCTCGACGGGCATGCAGGACGTGCCGGAGCGCGAACAGTGCCTGCGCGCGCCCGCGCTGCAGCTCGACCGTCACCCGCGCCTGCATGAGCGCTGCACGTTCGAGCGTCTCGCGCGCCGTCACCGGCGCCACGGGCGGCAGGGTCTCGATGATCCTCGTCCGCTCGGCGGCGATCTCCGCCAGCGCGCCATACTCGCCGCGCCCGGCGCACTCGAGCTCGCGCTCGGCGAGCTCGAGCAGTTGCTCGTAGGGATCGCGCGGGCCGCGCGGTGCCATCAGCAGATCTTGTCCCAGGCGTCGCGCAGCGTCATCAGCAGCCGGTCGACCTGCTCGACCTTGGTCGGGTTGAGCTCGACTCGCGCCTCGTTGAGATGGCGCCGGCAGAAGAGGTAGATCGACAGCAGGTTCTGGGCGATCTCGCCCTGTTCGAGGTCGAGCGTCGACTGCAGGTGCCCGAGGATCGCCTCGGCCTGGCGCAGTCTGGTGTGCGAGGTGGCGATGTCACGCGTCCGCATCGCCGCCGCCGCTTGGAACAGGAAGCGGTGCATTCCGTCGTAGAGCATCACGATGAGACGCTCCGGTGTGGCGGTGAGCACGGAGCTCTGTTGGTAGGCCTTGGGCGGTGCTGCCGTGTATGTGTTCATCGCTGGTGAGCCGATCCGGGAGGTGGTTGCCTTCTACGCTGGTGATCGGTTGACCCCGGCCAAAGTTGAGGCGATCCGACGCTCGTTCCACGCCTCATTCGTGCCGCGCACGCGCGTCGCACGGCCAACCGACGCGCGGTCGCGGCGTGGACGCCTGTGCGCAGCCGCGCACCGGCGGTCGCCCCGACGTCAGTGGCCGGTCGTCGAGGCGTTCAGCGAGGAGATCTGGCCCGACAGGTAGGACTCGGTCGCTTGGCTCTGCTGGATCGCCGTCTCCATCGCGGCGAACTGGGCCTGCAGAGCCGTCTGCTGATCGGTGAGCGTCTGCTCCATGTCGGTGATCTGACTGCTCATCTGCGCGGAGCTCTGGCTGTCGTTGGTGATCCGCTGCGAGAGCGTGCCGCCCGGCCCAGCGTCGGCGCTGACGAGCGACTGGAAGCTCGTGGCGAAGCTCGAGAGGACCTGCGCCACCCCCGTGGGATTGGACTGGATCGCCGCGGCGAGCGTCGTGGAGTTGACGGTCAGCGTGCCCGACAGCGAGGCTTGCGTCGGCTGTCCCCCGGTCGCCGCGCCCGTACTGATGCCGAGGTCGGCGAGGCTGGCCATGCCGGAGGGCAGCCCGGCGCCGGGCGCGTACATCATGTCGCGCATGTTGCCGAGCAGCGACGTGAGCTCCTCGTCGCCGTACAGCGTCCCCTGCCCGGCGTCGGAGGCGCTCTGCGGGTTGCTCACCGGCGCCTGCGACAGCTGCGCCTGGATCGCGGCGATCGTCGAGTTGTAGTCGCTGACGAACTGGTTGACCGCCGACGTCACCGAGGACGCGCTCGCGCTCGGCGGGTCGACGTTGACCGTGACCGGGCCGGTGTTCGTGAGTCCGAGCAGCGACAGCGACACTCCGGGGATGGCGTTCGTCACCGTGTTGCTGTGCGACGTCTCGGTCGACCCGCCGTTGACGGAGAACTGCGCGTCGCGCCCCTGCACGGCGAGACCCGCCTGCTCGACCAGCGTGCCGCCCGGGTCGCTCACCGAGATGAAGCTGGAGCCGTGGTTGCCCGTCGCCCGGTCGGACAGCACGATCGTCCCGCTGTCGAGCGCGGCCGCGTAGACGGTGGCGTTGGAGTCGGAGTTGATCTGGCTGGCGAACTGGGCCGCCGTTTCGCCGGCGCTGACGTTCTCGGTCACGCCGTCGATCGTGAGGGCGTCGGCCGACGTCGGGCTCGTGTAGGTGAACGTGCGCTGGGCCGAGCTCGCGAGCTGGGTGGCGCTCACCTCGTAGCTGCCGACGGCCGCGCCGCTCGACGTCGTCGCGGTCATCGTGCTCGGATCGCTGGTTGTCACCGACTGCGACGAGGCGAACAGGGCGGGGGAGCCGAGCGCCTGCGCGTCGGTCATGACGTTCTGCAGGTCGGTCTGGATCGTGGTGAGCTGCTGCTGCTGGGCGTTGACGCCGTCCTGGCTCTTCGTGAGCGTGTTGATCGGCACCTCGTCGATGGCCAGCAGCTCGTTCATGATCGCCGTCGTGTTGATGCCGCTGCCCAGACCGGTGATCGCCTCCTGCGCGCCGAGGGGGTTGTTGATGCCGTTCTGCGAGGCCGACGTGAGCGTGCCGTTGAAGAAGGAGCTCCCCACCGACGATGTCGACATGGCCTAGGCCTGCCCCTCGAGGATCGCGAAGACGCTACTCGGCGCGAGCGGCGGCGAGACGGCGTTGCCCTCCAGATCGCGCATCTGGACCTGCACGCGACCGCCATCGTCGGCGAGCTGCAGGCCGACGTGCTTGCCCTGTGCGGCGAGCTGGTCGAATCGGTTGGATGCGGCGCCCATGGCGTCGAGGACCTCGCTTGGGGGGCTGGACGGGACGGTGTCGATCGTCGTGGAGACGGCGTTGGTCGGATCCACCGATGTGGCCGCCTGCACGCTGGCAGGCGGGGTCGGCGGAGCGACCGGCGGCGTCGGCGTCGTTCCTGTAATTGGCGCGATCGGGTACATGACGGTGCGATTCCTCCTTGAATTGCGAAGCGCCGGGGTGCTCGCACCCCTGCGCGTCCGTCGGATGGCTAGGTTTCTCCTTGAAATCCTCCTGTGCACCGTTATCGAACGAGCGCACCAGAACTTGAGGCGACGCCCCGCAACGTCCGACACCCGCCCGTTCGGCGCGGCTAGGCGGCGAGCGGCGCCGCATCGGCGAGCGTGCGGGCGATCGCGTTGCTCGGCTCCAGTCGGAGCGCCTCGCGCGCGAAACTGACCGCATTCTCGGGCTGCCCGTGCGCGAAGGCGACCTGGGCGAGGCCGACGAGCGCGCGGGCATCGGCCGTCTGCTGGCACACCGCCATCCACTCCTCGGCGGCGGACTTCAGGAAGCCCTGACGCAGGTACATGCCGGCGAGCAGCTCGCGCTGCTCGCGTTGCGGCACCTCGCTCGGGCGAAGGAGCCCGACGACGAGCAGCTCGAACACGGTGAACTCGTGGACGCGCAGGAGCGCTTCCAGGACCGTTCCGAGCAGCTCGATCGCCGGGATGGGGAGCGCGCGAGTCGATGCCCGACCGGCGGCGAGGTCGGCCCACCCGGCGAACAGGGTGAGCTCAGGGGGTGAGAGCGCCACGCGGGCCCGGTCGAGAGCGTGCGCCGCGCCGTCGACATCGCCGCCGGCCAGGCGGCCGAACAGCTCGGTCCGCAGGGCCACGGCGGCGAGGGGGTCGTCGGCCGGCAGCCGCGCCGCCTCGGTCGCGGCGTCGAGGTAGCGGCGCTGGTAGAGGAGGACCTCGCCGAGGCCGATGCGCGCCTGGGCGCTGTGCGGCTGGCGTTCGAGCACGCGCCGATACTGCTCCTCGGCGGCCTCGCCGGCACCGGCCTCGAAGAGCGCCGTCCCGAGCATGAAGCGCACGGTCGGCGTCAGCTCGGCGACGCGGCCCTCCACGTCAGCGGCGACGGCGTCGGGCTCGACGCCGCAGCGCAGCAGCGCCGTCGCGTACGGCAGCACGGTGCCGAAGAAGCCGGGATGCGTCTCCATGCACCAGTCGAGCAGCTCGCGGGCCGGCTCGCCCTGGCCCCGGTTCAGTTGCAGCTCGGCCAGCGCGATGCGCGGCAGATAGGTGCCGCACCCGACGGTGGCGGTATAGCGAGACGGCGCGTCGCCCATCTCGATGCAGCGCTCGAAGTGCGCGATCGCCTCGTCGCTCCGGTTGAGCGCGAGCAGAGACGTGGCCTGCTCGTACACGAGGTCGGTGAAGCCTTCGAACAGGCGCAGTCCCTCATTGGCGCGATCGATCGCCTCTTGCGGGCGTCCGCAGATCCGCAGCGCCTTCACGAGGCGGGAGACGAGCGACGGCGTGAACTCGTAGGCGCTCCCGTCGTCGGACTCGGCCTGAATGAGGCGCCACGCCGACTCGAACTCGCCGAGCGCCGCGGGAGCGTCACCGGCGGCCGCGTACTCCGAGCCGAGGTTGAAGTGCAGGAACGGCGTCGGGCGGTCGCTCTCGGCCTGCGCGGCGAGCAGCAGGTCGATGTTGCGCCGCGACTTCTCCTTCGCGTCGCGCACCGCACCGAGGTACCCGTAGTGCTCGACACGGATCGAGCTCTGCTCGAGCCGCTCGGGCAGTCCGGCCGGCAGGTGCTGGGCGATCTGCTCGTGCAGACGTCCCTCGAAGCGGTACTGCGGGCGGTTGCGAAAGACGCGCAGCGCGTTGTGGGTGACGGCCGTGCCGTCGGTCATATCCCCGGTGAAGTTCGTCTCGACGAGATAGAAGGCCTCGCGCCAGGTCCGCCCGGTCAGGCCGCGCAGCTTCGCCGCATCGTCGGCTACGAGCACCTCGTCGGCGTCCAGGTAGAGGATCCAGTCGCCGCTGGCGGCGTCGAAGGACGCGTTGCGAGCGTCGGCGAACGACCCGGTCCACTCGCGCTCGAGGACCTGCGCCCCGAACGAGCGCGCGATCTCGATCGTGCGATCGACCGATCCGGTGTCGACGATGATGATCTCGTCGACGGCGTCGGCGACCGCGGCGAGGCAGCGCGGCAGCATCTCCTCCTCGTCGCGCACGATCATGCAGAGGCTGAGGCGCAGCCCGGTGGCCGGCGTGGCCCGGCTGGCCACCGTGCCAGCGCGCCGCACGAGCGCCGCCAGGGGGGCGTCGAGCGGCCGGCGGCCGGAGGTGCGCTGACGCCGGCGGCGCGACACCTCGCTCAGGTTGCGCCCGACGTGAGCGAGGGAGGGATCGAGGCGCCGAGCCGCCTCGAACAGCGCCTTCGCCGCGTCGAGGCTCCAGAGCTCGTAGAAGGCGACGCCGGCGAGGTTGAGCAGCACCGGCTCGCAGGGCTGCTCCTCGAGGACGTCGGTGGCCGCGCCGGCGACGAGCAGGAAGATCTTGGCGGCCCGAGCGGCGGGCGACCGGCCGGCAGCGGCCAGGCCCTGCTCGAGCATCGCCTTACGCGCGCGGTAGCACTCGTGTGGGTTCTCGTGCTCGGCCGCGCGGGCGAACAGCTCGCGGTAGCCGGTCAGGTCGCCGGCATCGAGCAGCGCCCCGGCGCGCGCGGCCAGTGCGCTCGCTCCGAGCGGAGCGGCGGGAGGCAGCGTGGATCCAGTGAGTCGTAGAGCCATCGTGGGGCAACCCGGAAGGAGGGTGGCCCAGTCATCGGCAGGCCCGCCGCGGACCTGAGTGCGATCTGTCGGATCGGCGCGAAACGGCCCCGCTGCAGGCCGACAGGGCAACGCCGATCTGTCGCCCTCCGCACGCCGCCCTGCACCGCGTCTGGACGGATGTACGGGCGCCGCCCGACTCGCTTGCGTGGTCGTCGCACAACCGCCGATACCTGCCGCGGTTGCTTTCCCCCTCGAATACGGAGTAACGATCAACGTGAGCGTGAAAACCCGCGACGGGCGTATCTCCGCCGAGGCTTCCCTGAAGCTCTGGCGGCAGTACAAGGAGACCGGAGACGTTCGGGTGCGAGACCGCCTCGTCCTCACGTTCGCTCCGATGGTCAAGTACATCGTCTACAAGAAGGTGCGCGAGATCCCGGCCCGCTGCGACGTCGAGGACTTCATCTCCTGCGGCCTGGAGGCGCTCATTCGCTCGATCGACCGCTTCGACCCCGAGAAGGGCGCGACGCTCGAGCAGTTCGCCTGGACGCGTATCCACGGATCGGTGCTCGACGAGCTGCGTCGTCACGACTGGGCCCCGCGCTCGGTGCGCCGCTGGGAGCGCGACATCGCCCAGGCTCGCGAACGCTTCATCGGCCTGTACGGACGGCGCCCGAGCAAGGACGAGCTCGCCGACGCCCTCGGGACCACCGTCGAGGAGATGTCCCGCCGCATGGACGAGGTCGCCGTCTCCGACGTCGGCTCGCTCAACACGCTCGTGACCGGCGACGACGAGACGAAGATCGAGCGCATCGACACGCTGGCCAGCACCGACCTACAGGCCGACCCCGAGCACGCAACGGCGGTCAGCGAGGCCAAGGAGCGCTTCCGTGCCGCCTTCGCGCGGCTGCCCGAGCGCGAGCGCCAGGTGGCCGTGCTCCTGTACGTGACGAACCTGACGCTCCGCGAGATCGGCGACGTGCTCGGCGTGTCCGAGAGCCGCGTGTGCCAGATCCACACGCAGCTCAAGCGCACGCTGCGCGAGTACCTCAACGAGGACGAGCTGCTCTTCTCCGAAGTCGCCTGACGGCCCGCCGTCAGGCGCCGCCGCGGCCGACGCCGCGGCGGGCCTTCTCGTCGAGACGGTAGGCCCAGGCGAGCGTCTCGGCCACCGCGACCCACAACGCCTCGGGTACCTCATGGCCGAGGTCGAGCGCCGCGAGCGCCTCGGCGAGCGCCGGATCGGACCGCACCGGCACGCCGGCCTCGCGGGCGCTGTCGATGATGCGCTGGGCGAGGAGTCCGGCCCCGGTGGCCACCACGCGCGGGGCACGGTCGCCCGGCTCGTAGCCGAGCGCCGTCGCGCGCTTGCGCCGGGCGGATCCATCATCGGGCGCATCGGGGCGATCAGGCATAGAGATCGAGCGGCTCCCGCCGCGGGACGACGGACACGGTGACCGAGCGATTCGTCGCCTCGGTGACAGATCCGCGCAGCTGCGCTGCCGCGGCCTGCGCCGACGCGAAAGGCTCGCCCGGCGCCAGCGCCACGGTGATCCGCAACGAGTCCTCGTCGAGCTCGAAGCGCAGGTCGACCGGTCCGAGCGCCGGCGCGGGGTACCGCAGCGACACGGTCTGAGTCTCCCGACCCTCGTGGTCGGACGTGCCGTCGGAGTCCGACCCGTCCGCGTCCTCGGGACGAACCGGCGGCGGCTCGGTCGCCGTCGCCGGCGCCTGCACCGGCTGGTTCATCGCCAGCACGACCCGGTCGGCCGTAACCTCCTTGACGGTCAGGCGCAGCTCGTCGCCCGCACGCAGGCTTGACGGCAGCTGCGCGTCGAGTTTCGCACCGGCGATCGTGATCTGCCCGCGACCGGCCTCCTGGGTCACCACGCGCGCCATCAGCGCCCGTCCGGGCGCGAGCTTGAGCTCCGGTGTCTCGAGCGCGCGCAGGAGCGCGATGTCGACGGTCAGTGGCTGCATCCCTCAAGGATGATCGCGCACCGCCGATCACTGAGGAGCGATGGACCCAGGTCTACAGATCGCCGCAACGGGCATGCTCGCCGAGCAGGTGCGCCAGGACCAGCTCACCAACGACCTCGCGAACGCGTCCACGCCGGGCTACAAGCCCGACCAGTCTTCGCAGAGCAGCTTCGACCAGCTGCTGCTCGAGAATTCCTCGACCCGGAAGCAGGTCGGGGTTCTCGACACGGGCGTGCAGATCAGTCGCACGGTGACCGATCTGACCCCCGCGCCGCTGCAGCCGACCAAGGACCCATTGGACTTCGGCATTGCCGGGGCCGGCTTCTTCGGGGTTCGCACCGCTCAGGGGGTGCGCTACACCCGCGACGGCCAGTTCGGCACCGGAGCGGGCGGGCTCCTCGTCGACCAGAACGGCAACCCGGTCCTCGGTCAGGGCGGCGGCACGATCGCCGTGGGCGCCTCCGGCACGGTGCCGGCGAGCTCGCTCGGCGTGTTCAACGTCCCGAACGCCAGCAAGCAGGGCGACAACCTGTTCGCCGGCGCGGCCGCCGGCAAGGCGGCCGGCCTGGCGCAGGCGGGGATGCTCGAGGGGTCCGGAGTCGATCCCACCCAGACGATGGTCAATATGATCGACGCGCTTCAGTCCTACGACGCCGGCCAGAAGGCGCTGCAGACGTTCGACCAGACGATGCAGCGTGGAGCGACCTCGGTCGGGTCGATCAGTGGCTGACCCGGCTCAAGTTCCCCCGCTGCCCGCCGATCACGGGGCAGACGAGAAGGAGCTCAAGGGCTGGACCGCACGCTGCGGAGGCCGGGCTCCCCGGACATAGGGAACGCTCATGGTGGCAGGATTGTTTTCGGCCGCGGCCGGGATGGCCGCGCAGCAGCAGCGCCTCGACGCGATCAGCAACGACATCTCGAACGCGGACACCGACGGCTACCAGGCTGAGCGTCTCGGCTTCCAGGACCTGCTCTACAGTCCGGCCGGCAGCACGAGCGGCGCGGGTGTCGCCACCGGGGCCGGCGCCGCGCTGACGCAGCTCGGCACCAGCCAGGCGCAGGGCGCGATCCAGCAGACCGGACGGACGCTCGACGTCGCGCTCAACGGGCCGGGCTACCTCGAGATCCGCCGCGCCGACGGTTCGACCGGCCTGACTCGCAACGGCGCGCTCGGGCTCGACGCATCGGGGCAGCTCACGACCGCCGACGGCTCGCTGGTACAGCCTCCGATCACCGTGCCCAAGAACGTGTCGGAGAGTCAGATCTCAATCGGGCCCGACGGCACGGTCAGCGGTGCCGGGCGCACGCTCGGCAAGCTTGCCATCGTCACCGTGCCCGCCCCGGCGCAGCTGGCGGCCGGCGGCAACACCACCTACACCCCGACGGCGGGCAGCGGCGCGGTGCGCGCCGTGACCGGCACGACGGTGCGCCAGGGGGCGCTCGAGGCCTCGAACGTCGACATCAGCACCGAGATGGTGGCCATGATGGACGCGCAGCGCAGCTACTCGCTCGACAGCGAGGCGATCAAGCTGCAGCAGCAGATGATGCAGACGGCCGACGCGGTGAAGTCGTGAGCACTCCAGACCTCCTCGCCTCCCTCGGCGCGCTCACGACGAGCAGCGCCGCACCGGCGATCAATCCCGCCACCGAGCCCGCCAACATCCGCAGCGGCGGAGCGAAGGCCCAGCAGGCGTACGCGACGGCGCTGCAGTTCGAGCAGGTGCTCGTCAACGAGCTCGCACAGCAGCTGACGGCGAGCGCCACAGCGAGCGACAGCTCCGGCGACAGCTCCGGCGACAGCAGCGACTCCTCGAGCCTGCTCGGCTCAGGTCCGGCGGCGAGTGAGTCCGCCCAGCTGCTGCCGGGCGCGCTGACGTCGAGCATCATGGGCAGCGGTGGGCTCGGCAACCTCGCCGACACGCTGGCCGCGTCGATCGATCCCGCCATCAACAACCCGGCGACCTCGAAGGCAACCTCGCCGACCGCTGGGGAGGCGACGGCATGAGCGCGGTCACCGACGAGCACGCGCTCGGCTTTATCGACGCCCGGCTCGGCGACGATCTGATCGCGCATCTCGACAGCCAGGTCGCCTCCGCGCAGCGACTCCTACAGATCGTGCTCGAGCAGGGGGCGGCGATCCGCGAGCGCGATGTCGAGACGGTCGTCCGCCACGCGGGGGCGATGCAGGTCGAGATGCAGCGCCGCGTGACGGTCGAGCAGACACGGTCGCAGCTGCTCGAGCGCGCCGGCACACGCCTCGGGGTGACGTCGGCGTCGGTGACGCTCGAGCTGCTCACGCGGCTCCTGGACGGCCCGACCGCCGGCCTGGCCCGCGAGCGCAGCGCCGAGCTGCGGGGCCTGCTCGAGGAGGTCAAGCGCGAGCACACGATCAACCGCGCGCTCATGCAGCAGGAGCTCGCCTTCCTTGACCACCTCCTGCGTCTGGTCGGCGGCGAGGGGTCCGGCGCCTACCACCGGGATCGCTCTCCGGCGGCCGCGTCAGCGGGACCCCGCCAGCGGCGCGTCCTGGATCTGGAGGTCTGACGGCCGTGACGATCCCCACCTTCACCGGATACGACACGGCGCTGCGCGGCCTGGAGGCCGAGCAGATCGCGATCGACACCACCGGCCAGAACATCGACAACGCCAGCACCCCGGGATACTCGCGCGAGACCGTTGACCTGAGCGCGAGCGCTCCGCTGCCCTTGCAGGTCCAGTCAAGCGTCAACGGCGGCGCGGTCAACCTCGGCAGCGGCGTCGATGCCACGACGATCAACCGGATCCGCAACCAGTTCCTCGACATCCAGTACCGCGCCCAGAACACCGGGCTCGGCAACGCCAACGCGATGGTCACGTCGCTCACCCAGGCGCAGACGTCGTTCAACGAGCCGGGGACAAACGGACTGTCCGCGGCGATGACGTCCTTCTACAACGCGTGGGCGAACCTGGCCAACGCCCCGACGAGCAAGGCCGCCGGCGAGTCGCTCGTCGACAACGCCAAGTCGCTGGCCAGCCAGTTCAACTCGCTCTACACGCAGCTGCAGACCGTGCAGACCCAGGCCGGGACGCAGCTGTCCGACCTGACGGCCTCCAACGGGCAGCTCGCCAGCGACGCCAACCAGATCGCCAAGCTCAACGGGGAGATCAACCAGCAGCTCGGAGCCGGCCAGAGCCCGAACACGCTCGAAGACCAGCGCGACAGCCTGATCGACGACATGTCCTCGCTCGGCACGGTGTCGGTCACCGATCCCGGGAACGGCCTGCTGCAGATCACCTTCGGCGGCAACGCCACGCCGCTCGTCAACGGAACGACGGTCAACTGGCCCCCGCCGACGCCCACGGCGGCAACCGGAGGCGAGCTCGGCGCGCTGGCCAGCCTGTCAGACACGACGGCCACCGGCGCGATCAGCCCCTACCTCAGCCAGCTGAACACCGTCGCCAGCGACCTCATCTCCACGGTGAACGGCATCACCGACGCCGCCTCCTCCGCCACGCCGTACAACTTCTTCAGCGGGACCGGCGCATCCGACATCGCCGTGGCCGCCGGCGTCACCGCCTCGACCGTGACCACGACCGGCGACAACTCGGTCGCGCTCGCCGTCAGCGAGCTCCCGGGCAGCGCTGCCGATACCGCGGACGCGACGTACAACGCGCTCATCGCGCAGGTCGGCAGCGACGTGAAGTCGGCCACGAACACGCAGACGAACTCGCAAGCCCTCGTGAATGCCGTCCAGAGCCAGCGCATGAGCGTCTCCGGGGTGTCGATCGACGAGGAGATGACCAACCTCCTCAGCTACCAGCGCGGCTACGAGGCCGCCGCCAAGGCCCTGAACACCCTCGACTCGGTGCTCAGCACCCTCATTCAGCAGGTGTGACGATGACGCGCATCACCGACCTCATGACCTCCCAGACCGTCCTGGCCAACATCAGCAACGACCTCAACCAGCTGCAGACGACCACGGGCGAGCTGTCCTCCGGGCTGTCGATCTCCCAGCCCTCGGACAACCCCTACGGAGCCAGCCTGGCGATGCAGCTCGATGGCGCGATCTCCTCGCTCGGCCAGTACTCCAACAACGTCCAGGACGGGCAGTCGTGGACGGGCACGGCCGACAGCTCGCTGACCCAGATCAACAACGTCGTTCAGCGCGTGCGCGAGCTCGTGGTGCAGGGGGCCAACGGCAGCGAGAGCCAGACCGACCGCGACGCCATCGCGTCCGAGGTCAACCAGCTCATCGACCAGGTCAAGCAGGAGGCGAACACGCAATACGCCGGGAGCTACATCTTCTCCGGCACGGCGACCGAAACGCCGCCCTATCAGACCGGAGCCAACGACGCCTACCAGGGCAACAACGGCGCGATCTCGCGACAGATCGCCCCGAACACGACGGTGCCGGTCAACGTCAACGTCAGCACCCTGCTCGGCAGCGGCCAGGGCTCGGGCGACGGGCTGCTGCTCGACACGCTGCGCACCGTCGCCTCCGATCTGACGGGAGGGACGGCGGCGAACCTCACCGCGCTGCAGACGACCGACCTACAGAACATCGACACCAACCTCACGACGCTGCAGGGCCTGCAGGCACAGGTCGGCGCGACGAGCGACCGTCTCACGCTCGCGTCGGCCCGCATCACCTCGATGACGACCGGCGACCAGAAGTCGCTCGCCGCCGACCAGGACGTCGACATCGCGACCGTGTCGACGCAGTACGCCACGGAGCAGGCCAGCTACACGGCGGCCCTGAAGGCCGGGGCCGCGATCGTGCAATCCTCCCTGCTGGACTTCCTGACTGCCGCATGAGCCCGATCCCCCAAGGAGCCACCATGACGGTCACGCTGCAGAGCACGCGCTTCGGCGCTGTCGAGATCGATCCCGACTCGATCATCGAGTTCCCCGACGGCCTCATCGGCCTCGGCGGGCATCGCTACACGTTGCTCAGCGCGCAGCCCGATAGTCCCTTCGTCTGGCTGCACTCGCTCGAGGATCCGGGGCTCGCGCTGCCGGTGACCAACCCGCACCTGTTCTTCGCCGACTTCGCGCTCGTCCTCGACGACGACGTCGCCGAGCACGCGGGAATGGACGCCAGCACGCCGGTCGACGTGTACGTGACGGTGCGCACGGGCGAGAATCCCGCGGACTTCGCCGCTAATCTGCGTGCTCCCATCATCGTTCGCGACGGTCGCGGCCATCAGGTGCTCAACGAGGCGCCAGGCTGCGAGTTGCGCGCCCCGCTGTTTCGCGCGGACGCCGCCGCGGCCTCGGCCGCCTAGCGGCGGCCCGCCGCGCTCAGCGGCAAGGAAGGAGAGCCGCACATGCTGATGATCACCCGCCGGGCCGGAGAACGGGTCATCGTGGGCGGCAACATCGTGATCACGCTCGTCGAGGTGAGCGGGCAGACGGCGCGGATCGGCATCGAGGCGCCGAAGTCGATGCCGATCTTCCGTGAGGAGATCTGGGTCGAGGTGATGCGTGAGAACGAGGCGGCCGCTCAGGCGGCGTCGGCGAAGCTCCCCGACATCGTCGCGCCGCTGGCGCCGCCGGCGACGACCGACGCGCCGCCGGCCGCGAGCTCAGCGCCGCGCGGAGGCGCGCGCGGCGGCGGCGTGAACGAGACCGCTGATGCGAAACACGGCGAGATCGCCAAACGGCGTGGTCACGGCACCGAGCGAGTTGGTGACGTAACCGACGGCGAGTCCTGACACCGGATCGGCCCACCCTCCCGACCCGCCGAAGCCGTAGTGCCCGAAGGCGCGCGGCGGACGCTGCGCGAACGCGAACGCCTGGTGATAGCCAAGACGCCAGCGCATCGGCAGGCCGAGCACGTCGTCGCGGCCGCGACTCTGCACCCGCCCCATCTCCTCCACTGTATGCGCCTGGAGCAGGCGACCACGGTCGGTGCGCCCCCCGGCGGCGAGTGCCGCGTACAGTGCCGCGAGCCCGCGAGCGCTGAACAGTCCGTTGGCGGCGGGCATCTCGGTGTCCAGGACGGCCGGGCTCGGCCCCCGAAACAGCGAGTCGAACCCCGGCACGTACAGCGCGTGGGCGCTCGAGCGGCGGATGCCGAGGCGGCTGCCGATCGGTACGAGCAAGCGCCCGGCCGACACCGAGATGCGCAGCGCCGGACCGACGAGCTCGGCGACGTCACGCCCGCCGGCGGGAGGCCGCCCGATGTGCAGCCCGGTCGCGCCGAGCGGCTCGGCCACCTCGCGCTGGACGAGCTCGGCCATGCCGACGCCGGTGACGCGGCGCGCCAGCCCGGCCGTCAGCCAGCCATAGCTGAGCGCATGATACGCGGGACGTCCGGGCCGCTCCGCGGGCAGATCGGCGAGTCGCTCCTCGATCGCGACGTGGTCGAGGAGATCCTCGGCGTCCTTTGCGGCGCCGCGGACGCTGTGCAGCCCCGCCGCGTGGCTGAGCAGGTCGCGCACCGTGATCGTCCCCTTCCCGCGAGCGGAGAACTCGGGCCAGTAATGGCTGATCGGGGCGTCGTATTCGATCAGGCCGCGATCGGCCAGGCGGTGCATAACGGTGGAGACGGCGCCCTTCGTCGTCGAGAAGCTGATCGCGAGGGTGTCCGGCGTCCATGGGCGCTCGCCGCGGGCGTCGGCGTGGCCTGCCCAGGCGTCGACGACGACGCGCCCGCCGTGGCGGACCACGAGCGCTCCGCCGCCACCGCGCGAGTAGAGCCTGCCGAAGAACGCCGCCACCGAGGCGAACGCCGGGTCGACCGTCCATTCCGGCGGGAGGGCGGTCGTGCTCACTGCGGCTTCCGGTACCGTGGCGCCGCGGCGCGGCGCGCGCTCGGCGCGCTCGACCTCGGTGGTTTGCTGCTCGACCGTGCCAGCCATCTCGGCTTTCGGGTATCGATCCTCGGGAGGAACGCAAACGCCCCCCTGGCGCGCATCATAGAGCGCCTGCCGGGGGCTGGCATGGAGGGGGAGGAGCGCCATCTGCACGCTCCTCCCCCTCCCGCGGCCTATCCGCCCCTCCGACGGAACGGCCATATGGACCGCCTAGTTGCGAAACGTGAACTTGTCCTTGCTCGACGTTGCGCTCAGCCCAATCCGCGTTTTGACCTGGACGTCCACCGTACCCGGGAACTCGAATGGCGCGAACGCGAACAGCAGGGTGCTGGAGGCCGACAGGAACCACGCCGGGTGCGACGTCCCGCCGAAGTACACCGCCTGCACGCCGCTGAGGTTCTTGCCCTCGATGATCACCACGCTGAACACGCCGCCGGTGGACGGCAGCACCGCCGTGACCTGTGGCTGGTTGGTCGGCTGGTAGGTGAACTGGTCGGCACTGCTCGTCGCCGAGGTGCCGTTCGCGCCGGTCACCGTCACGTTCACCGCGCCCGCGGCCTCGGCCGGGGCGACGGCCGTGATCTGCGTCGCCGAGTTCACCGTCACGCTCGCGGCCACCGTCGAGCCGAAGCTGACGGAGTCACCCGCGGCGAACCCGGTGCCGGTGATCGTCACCGCCGTGCCACCGGTTACCACGCCGGCGTTCGGGCTGATCGACGTCAC
The DNA here is from genome assembly GCA_963819075.1 of uncultured Solirubrobacterales bacterium. Classification (GTDB taxonomy): domain Bacteria; phylum Actinomycetota; class Thermoleophilia; order Solirubrobacterales; family Solirubrobacteraceae; genus CAVQBJ01. The sequence goes on along the minus strand of CAWFUP010000002.1, from coordinate 605,187 downwards.
CACGGGCGGGGCGGTGTACGTGAACTGGTCGGCGCTGCTCGTGGCCGAAGTGCCGCCCGAGCTCGTGACCGTCACGTCGGCCGTCCCCGAACCGGCCGGCGACGTGGCCGTGATCTGCGTCGCCGAGTTCACCGTCACGCCCGTGGCCGCGCCGGACCCGAACTTGACCGAATCGCCGGAGGCGAACCCGCTACCGGTGATCGTCACCGAGGTACCGCCCGCGGCCGGACCGGTGGTCGGGCTGATCGCCGTGACCGTCGGGGCCGTCGAGTAGGTGTAATGGTCGGCGCTGCTCGTGGCCGACGAGCCGTCCACGCCGGTCACGGTGACGTCGACCGTACCGGCCGACTCCGCGGGCGCGACTGCGGTGATCGACGTCGCCGAGTTCACCGTCGCGCTCGTGGCCACCGTCGAGCCGAAGCTCACGGAGTCGCCGGACGCGAACCCGGTGCCGGTAATCGTCACCGACGTGCCACCCGCGGTCGAGCCGCTGCTCGGGCTGACCGCCGTGACCGTCGGTGGAGCGACGTAGGTGTACCGGTCGGCGCTGGTCGCGGCCGAGCCGCCGGCCACCGGATCGGTCACCGTCACGTCGATCGCGCCCGCCGACTCCGCCGGCGCGACCGCAGTGATCGACGTCGCCGAGTCCACCGTCACGCTCGAGGCCGCGGTGCCCCCGAACTTGACCGAATCACCCGAGGCGAACCCGGTGCCGGTGATCGACACCGACGTGCCACCGGCCGTCGGACCGGAGCTCGGGGCCACCCCCGTGACCGACGGCGCAGCGACGTAGGTGAACTGGTCGGCGCTGCTGGTCGGCGAGGTGCCGCCGGCGTTGCCCACCGTGATGTCCACCGTGCCCGCCGACTCAGCCGGCGCGACCGCCGTGATCGACGTCGCCGAGTTGATCGTCACGTTCGCGGCCGCCGTCGACCCGAACTTGACCGAGTCACCCGAGGCGAACGCCGTGCCGGTGATCGTCACCGACGTGCCGCCGGCCGTCGGACCCTGATTCGGGCTCACCGCCGTGACCGTCGGCGCGGTCGTGAACGTGTACTTGTCGGCGCTGCTCGTGGCCGAAGCACCGATCGAGTTGGTCACCGCCACGTCGACCGTGCCCGCCGACTCGGCCGGCGTCACCGCTGTGATCGAGCTCGCCGAGCTCACCGTCACGCTGGCGGCCGCCATCGAGCCGAAGCTCACGGAGTCGCCGGACGCGAACCCGGTGCCGGTGATCGTCACCGACGTGCCACCGGCGGTCGTACCGGCGTTCGGGCTGACCGCCGTGACCGTCGGAGGCGCGATGTAGGTGTACGTGGCGATGTTCGACGTGCCGCCGGCATCGCCCACCGACACGTTGACGGCGCCGGCCGACTCGGCCGGCGCGATCGCGGTGATCGACGTCGCCGAGCTCACCGTCACGGTCGTTGCCGCCAGTGAGCCGAACTTCACCGTCACGCCTGAGGCGAAGTTCGTGCCCGTGATCGTCACCGACGTGCCGCCGGCCGTCGGACCGCTCGTCGGGCTGATGGTCGCCACCGTCGGAGCCGCCACGTAGCTGTACTGGTCGGCTCCGCTCGTCGGCGATGTGCCGCCGCCGGTGGTCACCGTCACGTCGACCGTGCCCGCCGAACGGGCCGGTGCGACCGCCGTGATCGACGTCGCCGAGCTCACCGTCACGCTCGTTGCCGCGACGCCGCCAAACTTCACCGAGTTACCCGCCGCGAAGCCGGTCCCCGTGATCGTCACCGATGTGCCACCGGCGGTGGGGCCCGCATTCGGGCTGACCGCGGTGACCGTCGGCGGCGCGACGAACGTGTACTTGTCGGCACTGCTAGCGGCCGACGAGCCGCCGGCCGTGGTCACCGTGAGATCGACGGTGCCCGCCGACGCCGCCGGCGAGACCGCCGTGATCGCGGTCGTCGAGTTGACGACCACGCTCGCGGCCGCCGTCGAGCCGAAGCTGACGGAGGCGCCCGGGGCGAACCCCGTGCCGGTGATCGTCACCGAAGTGCCACCCGCGGTCGAGCCGCCGGTCGGGCTGATCGCGGTGACCGTCGGCACCGCCTCGTAGGTGTACTGGTCGGCGCTGCTCGTCGACGACGTGCCGCCGCTGTTGGTCACCGTGATGTCCACGGCGCCGGCCGACTCCGCCGGGGCAACCGCCGTGATCTGCGTGGCCGAGTTGACCGTCAGGCTCGCCGCCGTCGTCGACCCGAACTTGACCGTGTTGCCCGACGAGAACCCGCTGCCGGTGATCGTCACCGACGTGCCGCCGGCCGTCGGGCCCGCGGGCGGGCTGACGGCCGCGACCGTCGGAGCCGTCGTGTAGGTGAACCGGTCGGCGCTGCTCGTCGGCGAGGTGCCGGCGAGGTTGGTCACCGTGATGTCCACGGTGCCCGTCCCGGCCGGCGCGATCGCGGTGATCGAGGTCGCCGAGCTCACCGTCACGTTCGTCGCCGCCGTCGACCCGAACGACACGCTGGCGCCCGCGACGAACCCGGTGCCGGTGATGGTCACTGACGTCCCGCCCCCGAGGGGGCCGCTGTTCGGGCTCACCGCGGTGACCGTCGGCGGAGCGACGTAGGTGTACTTGTCAGCGCTGCTCGTGGCCGACGTTCCGCCGACCCCGCTCACCGTCACGTCGACCACCCCCGCCGAACCGGCCGGCGCGACCGCCGTGATCGACGTCGCCGAGTTCACGGTCACGCTCGCCGCAGCCGCTGTGCCGAACTTGACCGAAGTACCCGAGGCGAACCCGGTGCCGGTGATCGACACCGACGTTCCACCGGCCGTCGGACCCTGGCTCGGGCTGACCGCGGTCACCGTCGGCGGAGCGACGTAGGTGTATGCATCGGCGCTGCTCGTGATCGACGTGCCACCGACGCCGCTCACCGTGATGTCGACGGTACCGGCCGCCTGCGCCGGCGCGACCGCCGTGATCGACGTCGCCGAGCTCACCGTCGCGCTCGTCGCTGCCGTCGACCCGAACTTGACCGAGCTACCGGAGGCGAAGCCGGTGCCGGTGATCGTCACCGAGGTGCCACCGGCCGTCGGACCCTGAGTCGGGCTGACCGCCGTCACCGTCGGCGGCGACACGAACGTGTAGTTGTCCGCGCTGCTCGTCGCCGAGGAGCCACCGGCCGTCGTCACCGTCACGTCGACCGTGCCCGCACCCTCGGCCGGGGCGACCGCCGTGATCGACGTCGCCGAGTTGACCGTCACGCTCGCGGCTGCCGTCGACCCGAACTTGACGCTGTTACCCGACGCGAACCCGGTACCGGTGATTGTCACCGACGTGCCACCCGCCGTCGGACCATCAGTCGGGCTGACGGCCGTCACCGTCGGCGGCGGCACGAACGTGTACTTGTCCGCGCTGCTCGTCGCCGAGGAGCCACCGGCCGTCGTCACCGTCACGTCGACCGTGCCCGCACCCTCGGCCGGGGCGACCGCCGTGATCGACGTCGCCGAGTTCACCACGACGCTCGTGGCCGCCGTCGAGCCGAAGCTCACGAGGCTACTCGAGGTGAAGTTGGTGCCGGTGATCGTCACCGACGTGCCACCCGCGGTCGGGCCGCTCGTCGGACTGATCGTGGTCACCGTCGGCGGCGCGACGTAGGTGAACTGGTCGGCGCTGCTCGTGGCCGACGCCGCGCCGGCGTTGGCCACGGTCACGTCGATCGTGCCCGCCGACTCAGCCGGAGCCTTCGCCGTGATAGACGTCGCCGAGTTGACCGTCACGCTCGTGGCTGCCGTCGACCCGAACTTGACGGAGCTGCCCGACGCGAACCCGGTACCGGTGATCGTCACAGACGTGCCACCGGCCGTCGAGCCCACGGACGGGCTGATCGCCGTGATGGTCGGCGCGAGGTAGGTGTACTGGTCGGCGCCGCTCGTGGCCGAGGTGCCACCGACGCCGGTCACCGTCACGTCGACGACGCCCGCGGCCTCGACCGGCGAGACCGCCGTGATCGAGGTCGCCGAGTTGACCGTGACGCCCGTGGCCGCCACGCTGCCGAACTTGACCGAGTTGCCCGAGGCGAAGCCGGTGCCGGTGATCGTCACCGACGTACCGCCCGCCGTCGTGCCGCTCGTCGGGCTCACCGCGGTGACCGTGGGCGGCGGCACGAACGTGAACTTGTCCGCGCTGCTCGTCGCCGACGCCGCGCCGGCATTGGCCACCGTCACGTCGACCGTGCCCGTGGCCTCGGCCGGGGCGACCGCTGTGATCGACGTCGCCGAGCTGACCGTCACGCTCGCCGCAGCCACGCTACCGAAGCTGACGGAGTTGCCCGACGCGAAGCCGGTGCCGGTGATCGTCACCGACGTACCGCCCGCGGTCGGACCGCTCGTCGGGTTCACGGCCGTCACTGTCGGTGCGACGTAGGTGTACTTGTCGGCGCTGCTCGTGGCCGAGGGTCCGCCGACGCCGGTCACCGTGAGGTCAACGGCGCCTGCGGCCTCGACCGGCGAGACCGCCGTGATCGACGTGGCCGAGTTCACGGTCACGCTCGAGGCCGTCACGCTGCCGAACTTGACCGAGTTACCCGAGGCGAAGCCAGTGCCCGTGATCGTCACCGACGTCCCACCGGCCGTCGTGCCGCTCGTCGGGCTGAGCGCCGTGACCGTCGGCGGCGCGACGTAGGTGTACTTGTCGGCACTGCTCGTCGCCGAGCTGCCGCCGACCGTCGCCACCGTCACGTCGACGGTGCCCGCGGCCTCGGCCGGGGCGATCGCCGTGATCGACGTGCCCGAATTGACGGTCACGCTCGAGGCCGCCGTCGACCCGAACTTCACCGCCGAGCTCGAGGTGAGGTTGGTCCCGGTGATGGTCACCGACGTGCCACCCGCGGTCGGCCCCTGAGTCGGGCTGATCGCCGTGACCGTCGGTGCCGGCACGTAGGTGTACTGGTCCGCGCTGCTCGTGGCGGACGTTCCGCCGCCGTTGGTCACCGTCACGTCGACCGAGCCGGCCGAGCCGGCTGGTGCGACCGCCGTGATCTGCGTCGCCGAGCCGAACGTCACGCTCGTGGCCGCGGTTGACCCGAACTTCACGCTGTTGCCCGATGCGAAGCCGGTGCCGGTGATAGTCACCGATGTGCCACCCGCGGTCGAACCCTGTGTCGGGCTGATCGCCGTGACCGTCGGCGGCGCGATGAACGTGTACTTGTCCGCGCTGCTCGTCGCCGAGGTGCCGCCGGCGTTGGCCACCGTCACGTCGACCGTGGCGGCCGACTCGGCCGGCGTCACCGCGGTGATCGACGTGGCCGAGTTCACGGTCACGCTGGCGGCCGGCGTGCTGCCGAAGCTGACCCCCTCGCCGGTGGCGAAATTGGTGCCGGTGATGGTCACCGACGTCCCACCGGCCGTCGTGCCGCTGGTCGGGCTGAGCGCCGTGACCGTCGGCGGCGCGACGTAGGTGAACCTGTCGGCCGCGCTCGTCGGGGACGGGCCCGCGGTCGGGTCGATCACCGTCACGTCTACTGGCCCGGCCGAACCGGCCGGAGCCTTCGCCGTGATCGACGTCGCCGAGCTGACCGTCACGCTCGAGGCCACCGTCGACCCGAACTTGACGCTGTCGCCGGAGAGGAAGTTCGTGCCGGTGATCGTCACCGACGTCCCACCCGCGGTCGCGCCCTGCGCCGGGCTGATGGCGGTGACCGTCGGAGCCGGCACGTAGGTGAACTGGTCGGCGCTGCTCGTGGCCGACGGGCCCGCGGACGGGTCGGTCACCGTCACGGCGACCGTGCCCGCAGAACCGGCCGGAGCGACCGCCGTGATCGACGTCGCCGAGTTCACGGTCACGCTCGTCGCGGCTACGCCGCCGAAGCTCACCGAGTCACCCGAGGCGAACCCGGTGCCGGTGATCGACACCGACGTGCCACCGGCCGTCGAGCCCGCGGACGGGCTGATCGCGGTGACCGTGGGCGGCTGCTCGAACACATAGCCCGCGCCCTGGTTGGCGTTGCCGTTGACGGCGGCCGCGTTGGCGCCGGCGAGGACGACATTCCCGGCCATCGAGAGCGAGAAGCCGAACGCGCTGCCGGCGGCGCCGCCGGCAGCGTTGAGCTCGGATGATGACGAGCCGTTCGCCCATCCGGTCGACGGCTCGTCGAACTCGTACACGGCGCCCTGGCCGGCGTTCGAGCCCACCGCGGCCGCCGGCGCGCCGGCAAAGATCGTGCTGCCGTTCGTGGCCACGCTGCTGCCGAGGGCGTCGCCGCTGGCCCCGTTGGAGGCGGTCAGCTCGGCCGTCTCGCTCGGCGTCGCGCCCGTGGCGTACCCGCCACTCGGCACGACGAACACGTAGACCGCGCCGTTGCTGTTGTGGCTGGGCGCACCGACGACGATTGTCGAGCCCGAGATCGCCACGGCGCTGCCCACGCCGTCGCCGACGGCGCCGTCGGACGGGGTCAGGGTGGCCGTCTCGGTGCTCGTGGTGGCCCAGGCGCCCGATGTGGTGAAGACGAAGGCGTCGCCCTCGCCGCTGTTGGCGGCGGCGGCGCCGGCGACGATCGTGTTGCTCGTGGCGGCGACCGCATCGCCGATCGCCGAACCGCCGGCGTCACCGGCCGTGAGCACCGCGCTCGCGGTCTCGCTGGCCCACGTACCGCTGGAAGGCCGGTTGAAGACGTCCACCTGCCCGGCGAACGAGTTCGCGATCGGCGCGCCCGCGACCACCGAGGTGCCCGAGAACGCCACTGACGTGCCGAGGAGCGCGTCCGCGAACAGCTTGCTTTCCGTCAGCTCGGCCGGCGCGCTCTCAGGCGCCCCCCAGCCGCCGCTCGGCTCGGTGAACACGTAGACCCGGCCCGAGGAGGCGCCAGCCGTCGTGGTTCCGTTGGTGGCGAGCGGCGCACCGGCGGCGATCGTGGTGCCGTCGGCCGAGATCGCCACCGCCGACCCGAGGCCGTCGTCGGCGGCCCCGTCGCTGGCGGTCAGCTTCGCCACCTGCGTCGCGTGGGCCCAGCCGCTGGCCGGCGCCGTGAAGACGTACACAGCGCCCTGACTCGCGTTGGCGCCGATGGTCGCGCCGTTGGCGCCGATGGCGACGGTCGACCCGTTGGCCGACACGGCGACGGACTGACCGAAGCTGTCGCTCACCGCGCCGTCGGTGGCGGTCAACTGCGCCGCCTGGACAAGCGGGTCGGCGCCGATGGGATAGCGCGCGCCGGCGGCGTTCACCTTGAGGAAGAGGCGGTCGCCGCGCACACTGAGGGAACTCGGCAGCGTGCGACCGCGCGCGTCGGTGGCGCTCAGGTCGCCATAGCGCAGGACGACGCGCCCTGCGGCGTCCACGAACTGGACCGTGTGGCCGGTCAGGCGCGCGTGCAGCGATCCGCTCACCGAGAAGCCGAAGGTCAGCGGTCCGCTTCCGGCAGCCGGAGCGTGCCCAACGGTGAGCCCCTGCTCGAACCCGAGCGGACCGTTGGACCACCACTGGCTGACGTCGCCGTAGCCGTAGGTGACGCGGTTGCGCGCGGTTTGCACGCGCGCGGTCCCGACGGACGTGGCCGCGCCGGGGTGGCCGAAGCTGTCGAGCACGAGGCCGACGTTTCCGCCCGCGGCGCTCAGCTGAGCGCCGGACGCGCTGAAGCGAGCGCTGACGCGCTCACGGTGGTTATCCGCGGTGGCAACGCCGTGCGAGGAGCGAACCCAGTAGGCGCGCTCGTCGGCACCGAGCCCGCGCGAAACCGCGAGCTGCGCGGGCAACGGGAGCGCGTTGGAGGTCGTCCCCTCCGGCACGTGCAGCGCGCCGGCGGGCTTGATGCCCGAGTGCGGAGCCGTCGCGCGCGGCGGCGCGGTGCTCGTCGTACGGTGCTCGGTCGACAGCCCGAAGACCATTCCGAGCAGGGCAACGCCCACGATGGCTGCGGCAAGCCGCAGCGGCCACCTAGTCAACATCCGCCACTCCCTCCGATTGACGTCCCTAGTCCTTCCAACCCATTGACCCTGCGCGGCGAGACGGTCGAGCTAACGGCCCTCCTGATAAACGCTACCGTTTGCCACGCGGCGGCACCGTACCACAAGGCTCGACCCATACGCGAGTTTTTTCTTAGACCCTTCGTTGGCGAGTGCGCCGCCGCTGCGGGCCGCGGTTGGACAGGGGTTGGAGAGCGGCTCGCGTACATCCGTCGACCGGGCTACGGGGGCGGCTCCCTTCCGCGAGGGGTCCCGGACGCGTCCGGGGGACGGACCGGCGGACCGGCCGGCGACCTCGCCCCGACTTGGGCGACGCCTCCCAGGGCGCATGCGGCCGCTGCGCGTCGTAGCCCAGCAGCTCGCCGGCATGCTCGACCCTGATGCCCCGCGGTGCGCGCTTCGCATGTGAATCCGGATTCGCTACGCTCGTGAACCGAGATTCACGCCCGGTACCCGCGCGCGAGAGGAGCAGCCCATGGTCACCGTCGACACGTCGTCGCCGGACCGCGAAGTGCTCAACCAGTCGGTCCCGCTCGAGCCCTTCCACCACTACGGCAGCGACACCGCCCTCATCGAGGCCGTCGCCCGCGGCGACGGCGCGTGGGGGGCCGAGCGCCTGCACCGCCTCGGCGCGCTGGCCGGCAGCGCCGAGACGCGCGAGCACGGGCGCCGCGCCGAGCGCAACGAGCCTCGCCTGCAGCCGTACGACCGCTTCGGTCACCGCGTCGACGGGGTCGAGCTCGACCCGTCGTGGCACTGGCTGCTGCGTACGGCGATCGAGCACGAGCTGCACGCGCTGCCCTGGTGCGAGCCGCGGCCGGGCGCGCACGTGGTCCGCGGCGCGCTGATGATGCAGTGGGCGAACGCCAACAGCGGCGTGCTCTGCCCGGTGTCGATGACCTACGCCGCCATCCCGGCGCTGCGCGACGGTGCCCGGGCGATCGCCGCAGAGTGGGAGCCGCGCCTGACCTCGGCCGATTACGCTGCTGGCGCGATCGCTGGCATGGCCATGACCGAACGCCAAGGCGGCTCCGACGTACGCGCCAACATCACGCGCGCCACGCCCGTCGGCGGCGACGAGTACGAGCTGAACGGGCACAAGTGGTTCTGTTCGTACCCGCCGTGCGATGCCTTCCTCGTGCTCGCCCAGGCGCCCGAGGGCCTGTCCTGCTTCTTTGTGGAGCGCGGGCCCGGCCTGGAGTTCCAGCGCCTGAAGGACAAGCTCGGCACCCGCTCGCTGCCCTCGAGCGAGGTCGAGCTGCGCGGCATCCGCGGCCGGCTCGTCGGGAGCGAGGGCCGGGGCGTGAACGCGATCGTCCGGATGGTCAACCACACGCGCCTGGACTGCCTGCTGGGGTCGGCGGCGGGGATGCGCCGCGGCGTCGTCGAGGCGATCCATCACGCACGGCATCGCTGCGCGTTCGGCGGGGCGCTCGTCGACCTGCCGGCCATGACCAACGTGCTCGCCGATCTGGCCCTCGAGTCCGAGGCGGCGACCGTGGCGGCGCTGCGCGTCGCCGAGAGCTACGACCGCGACGAGCCGGCCTTCCGCCGCTTCGCCACCGCGGTCATGAAGTACCACGTCTGCAAGCGCGCCACGCCGCACGCCGCCGAGGCGCTCGAGTGCCTCGGCGGCAACGGCTACGTCGAGGACTCCGGGCTGCCCCAGCTGCTGCGCGACGCGCCGCTCGCCGGCATCTGGGAGGGATCCGGCAACGTGGCCGCGCTCGACGTCCTGCGAGCATTGACAAAGGAGTCCGACGCGCTGCCCGCCTTCCTCGCCGAGTGCGAGCTCGCCGGGGGCGCGGATCCGCGCTTGGACGGCCATCTCGCTGCGGTGCGGCGCCGTGTGGAGACGATGCTCGGCGGGGGCGGCGACGATCGCTCGCCGCAGGAGCGCATCGCCGAGGCCCAGCACCTCGCGCGCCGCCTCGTCGAGGACCTCGGCTTCGCGCTGCAGGGCAGCCTGCTCGTCCGCCATGCTCCGGCCGCCGTCGCCGACGCGTTCTGCGCCGCCCGGCTCGGCGGCGAGGGTGGGCGCGCGTACGGGACGCTGCCCGCCGGCGTCGACGTCAGGGCGATCGTCGACCGCGCCCTGGCAACATGACCGGCGAGCTGACAACGCTGACCTACGAGGTGACCGGCCGTGTGGCCCGGATCACGCTCGATCGCCCCGATCGCGGGAACGGACTGACGGCGCGGCTGATCGCCGAGCTCGTACGCTGCGTGGAGGCGGCCGACCTCGATCCCGCGGTGCACGTGCTGCTGCTCTCGGGCAACGGCAAGGGCTTCTGCGCCGGGTATGACCTCGTGGCCAGCGCGGAGGGAATGTCCGCCGGCGCGGACGGCGCCGGCACGGTGGGCGCGCCGCCGGGGTCTCCGCTGGATGCGGCGGTGATCGCCGCCAACCACGACCCCGCCGCCGCATGGGACCCGATGGTCGACTACGCGATGATGAGCCGCAACGTCGCGGCCTTCATGTCGCTCTTGCACGCCGGCAAGCCCGTCGTGTGCAAGGTGCACGGCTTCTGCGTCGCCGGCGGAACCGACCTCGCCCTCTGCTCGGATCTGCTGGTGATCGCCGCCGACGCCAAGATCGGCTACCCGCCGGCACGCGTCTGGGGCTCCCCGACGACGGCGATGTGGGCCCACCGCCTCGGCGCGCAACGGGCCAAGCGGCTCCTGTTCACCGGTGACTGCCTGTCCGGCGCCGAGGCGCTCGAGTGGGGGCTGGCGATCGACGCACCACCGAGCGCAGAGCTCGATGCCCGCACCGAGGCGCTCGTCGCGCGCATCGCCCGGATGCCCATCAACCAGCTGCTGATGATGAAGCTGCTCGTCAACCAGTCGCTCGGCGCCGAGGGCCTGCAAGCCGCGCAGGTGCTCGGGACGGTGTTCGACGGCATCGCGCGCCACACGCCCGAGGGCTATGCCTTCCGGCGTCGCGCGGCGCAAGGGGGCTTCCGCGAGGCGGTGCGCGAGCGCGACGAGCCGTTCGGCGATCTCGGCGCGTCGACATTCAAGGGATGACGGCGCAGGCGGCCACCGCGAGCACCCGCGACCGCCTGCTCGCGGCCGCCCAGGAGCTCACCGAGGCCGGCGGCTACGGCGCGGCCTCGGTGCTCGCCATCGCCGAGCGTGCCGGCCTCGCCGCCGGCACGCTGTACCGGCACTTCCCGTCCAAGGCGGAGCTGTTCGTCGAGCTCTTCCGCTCGGTCTGCGACCGCGAGCTCGCCGCGATGCGCTCGGCTGCGGCGCCGCAGGCCGGCGCGGTGGAGCGAATCGAGGCGGTTCTGGCCACGTTCGCCGAGCGCGCCCTGCGCAACCCGCGCCTGGCCTGGGCGCTCATCGCCGAGCCCGTCGACCCGCTCGTCGACGCCGAACGCCTCGCCTATCGACGGCAGTACGCGCGGATGCTGGCGCGCCTGCTGGCCGACGCGATCGCCGCCGGGGAGATCCCGCCGCAGCCGACCGAGCTGACCGCGGCCGCGCTCGTCGGCGGTGTCGGCGAGGCGCTCGTCGGCCCGCTGTCGCCGCTCGGCGCGCCCGCGCCGCAGGGTCGCGAGATCCTCGCGACCCTGCGCACGTTCACGCGGCGCGCGATCGGCGCCGGCTAGGGCTTCGGGCAAGCGGCGAGCGCCGCTGTCTGCGCCGCGCCCGAGGGCACGGAGTCCTTCACGATCTCCATGCACACCTGAGAGGCGGCCTGCTTGACGCCGGCCTCGTCCCCGTTGGCGGCCTTCTGGCAGATCGTCTCGAGCTGCGTCTTCTGGCTCGCCGTCAGGGTCGGCGCGGCCTGGATGCTCGACTTGCAGGCCGCGACGGCCTGCGCGACGGCCGGGCTGGCGGCCGCGGCGCCTCCCGCGGCGGAGCCGCCGGCGGCGCTCGTCGCCGCCGTGGTCGCGGCGGCAGCCGGCGCGGCGGTCGCGCTGGAACTGGTGCTGCTGGTGGTGCTGCTACTGCTGCTGCCGCAGCCGGCAATCGATGCACCGCCGACGACTGCTACGACGAACAGCAAGGCCAGTCTGGCCACGATGTGTCCTCCTCGGTAGATCCGACAAACGGTCCGCCGTCGATAGAGGCAAGGCCCCTGGCGACCGTCGCGGAGAGGCGAGCCTATTCGTGCGCGGGGTCGCTAGCAGTGTCACCCTGGTGTCGAGCTGGTCCCACCGGCGAGCACGACCGGGTCGATCCGCAGATGGACGAAGCGCTGCTTGCCCTCGAAATAGAACAGCGCCGCCGGGCTGCCATCCCACGTGGACAGATCCGTCGGGTGGCTCGCGGACTCGATGGTCATGGCGCGGCCGTCCCCTTTTCCAAACCGGAAGCCCCGCGCGAGCGAGCGGACCCCGCCCGGCGATTCGTCGATCGAGCCCGCCTGACCATAGCTGTCGGGCGCGGGCCTGTCGATGTCCGAGGAGGTGTCCACCGCCTTCGCCCCATCGACGTCCGCGCCGTCCGCGCCGCCGGGCTCAATCGGCTCGTCGCCCCGGCGGCGCAGCCGGCGCGCGCGCCCCAGGGTCCGGGGTCAGCCGAGGCTCGAGCTCCGGCTAGGGTTGCTCGGCGACCCAGGAGAGGATCGCGCGCGAGTGGGTGATGACCGTCCCGTCGGGGAGCTTCAGGGCCGGCAGCTTCGTGGCCCCCGTGGCCGCCTGCAGCTCCTCGCGTGAGCCCTTGCGCAGGAAGGGAATCGGGCTGCCGTGGGCGGCGATCGCCTTCTCGTACTCGATGCCCTTGTCCTTCAGGGCCTCCTGCGCGCGGCGGCACGGATGCATCCTCGGTCCGCCCGCGTCGCCGTGGCACACGTACAGCGTCGGAAGGTCAGCCATCGTCGTTGCCCCTCTGAATCATCACCGACGTCGCCTTCACCGTGGCGGTGGCCGACATGCCTTCGCGCAGGCCGAGCTCGTCGACCGCGTCGCGCGTGATCGCGGCGGTGATACGGTGCGGGCCGGCCTCGATCTCGACCAGCGCCATGACCCCGGCCACCTCGACCGAGCGCACGGTGCCGGGGAAGCGGTTGCGGGCCGACAGCGTGCCGTCGGTCGTGTGGCGCTGCGGGGACGGTGACAGGCGCGCGATCTCGGACTGGTCGACGAGTCGGCGGTTGCGCTCGTCGCGGACGGTCTTGATCTTGCCGGTGCGATCCCAGCGGCGCACGGTGTCGACGCTGACGCCGAGCGTCTGGGCCGCCTCTCCCATCGTCAGTCGCCGTGCCATCGTTCCGGGTCAGGATCGCAGCTTTCGCCATCGCGCGGCAGCGACCACAGCGTGATCTGGTCGCGCGGAAGTCCAACCTGCACCTCGGTCCCGACGGGCGGCACGACCGCGGCGCTCGTGCGCAGCGTCAGCTCGAGCGACCCCCGCAACCGGACCGCGAGCTCGCGCGTCGCGCCCAGGTCGACATCGTCGGCGAGCGTGGCCGCGTAGCCCCCGTGGTCCTCGAGCGCCACGTGCTCGGGTCGAATGCACCAGGCGACCTCGGCCCCGTCGGCCAGCGTCCCGGTAGCCATGTCGATCTCGACGTTGCCGCTGCGCACGCGGTCGCGACCGACGACCCGCCCCTGGTGGGCGTTTGCGATGCCGAGCAGCCGGGCGATCTGCGGCGAGGCGGGCTCGCGGAAGACCGCGCCGCGCGGGCCGGCCTGGAGCACGCGTCCGTCGTCGAGCACGAGGATCTCATCGGCGAGCAACGCCGCCTCCTCGGGGTCGTGCGTGACGATCACCGTGCTGAGCCCCGACTCGCGCTGCAGGCGGCGCAGCTCGCGTCGCAGCCGATCGCGGACCGGAGCGTCGAGGCCGGTGAACGGCTCGTCGAGCAGCAGCACCTCGGGATCGGTGGCCAGCGCGCGGGCGAGGGCGACCCGCCGCTGCTGGCCGCCGGACAGCTCGTGGGGATAACGCCCCTCGAGACCGCGCAGGCCAAGGCGCTCCAGCCACCAGGCCGCGAGCCCCGGCTCGGCCCGCGTGCCGAAGGTGACCTGGCGCCAGACGTCGCGGCGTGGCAGCAGCGCCGAGTGCTGCGGTACGTAGCCGATGAGTCGCCGCTCGGGCGTCAGGGAGTCCAGCGCCCGACCGCCCAGGCGGACGTGGCCGTGGCGCGTGGGCGTCAGCCCCGCCAGCAGCCGCAGCGTGAGCGTCTTGCCCGCACCGGAGGCGCCGAGCAGGGCAAGGCGCGGGCCGCTCGCGCGATGCGCGACCTCGAGCGAGAACGACTCCAGGCGCTGGGTGAGCGCAAAGTCGAGGGCGGCCGGGGTCCGTGGGGTGCCGGCGCGCGCGACCGCCGCCGGCGCGCCGCGGCGGCGTCGGGGCCAGGGGATCGGCAGCTGGCTGACGCACAACAGGACGAGCGCGGCCGCGAGCGCGGCAGCGATCGGAAGCATCGTGGCCGGCAGGCCGGTTGCGTCGAACTGGACGAACGTGAACACCGGCAGCGAGTAGGGGTGGTAGGCGAGGATGACGGTGGCCCCGAACTCGCCGAAGGAGCGGAGCCACGCGAGCAGCACCCCGGCGGCGACCGCGGGCAGCGCGCACGGCAGGGCGACCCGCCAGAAGCGCGACACGCGCCCGTGACCGAGCGTGGCCGCGACGTCCTCCAGCGCCGGATCGACGGCCGCGAACGCCGACCGCGCGGCCACGATCAGGAACGGGGCGGCGACGAACACCTGGGCCAGGATGATCCCGACGCGCGTGTTCGTGAGGTGCCCGCCGAACAGCCGTCCCGCCACCGTGTAGGGACCAACGACGTAGAGCAGGAGCAGGCCGCTCATGAGCGGCGGGATCGCGAGCGGCAGCGGCACGAGCACCGTGAGCATCCGGGCGAGCGGCCCGCGCCCCTGCGCGAGTACGTAGGCCAGCGGCGTCCCGAGGAGTGCGATCACGGTGGCCGACACCGTGGCCGTGAACAGCGACGTCCACAGCGCCGCTCCGAGCCCCGGCGAGGAGGACACGCCGCCGCCGAGCCGCACGACGAAGGCCGCAATCGGCGCCAGCAGATACAGCGCGAGCAGCCCCCCGAGCCACGGCAGCGGGCTGCGCGCGTTGGCGACCATGCTCAGCCGGCGCCGACCAGGCTCCGCAATCCCGCCGGTACGGCCGCCGCGCTGCCCGAGAACAGCGGCTTGGGCAGCGGGGTGAGGCCGTTGCGCTTCAACGTGGCCGTGCGCTCGGAGTTGAGCAGGAAACGCACGAAGGCTGCCGCACCGGAGGGATCCGGCGCGCGATTGAGGATCGACAGTGTGTAGATGGCGTACTTGTACACCGGTGCCAGGCTGACGGTCGGGATGTGCGCGGAGTCGGCCTCGACGCCGTAGAAGAATCCGGCGTCGAGCTGACCGGCCTGGAGTCGCCCGACGAGGCTCTCCTCGGGATACACCGAGAACGCGTTGAGCGCCGCCTTCAGCGCGGGATCGTGGAGCTTGGCGGCGGCGTTGTCGACTGCCTGCACGGTGAGCACGCCCTTCGGGTCGAGCGTCGGATCGGTACGACCGACGAGCACCCCGCTCTGGGTGACGACCCTGTACCACGGCACGCCGCGGCGCAGCTCGGCCGCGATCTTGCTGTTCGGGTTGTAGCCGAGCAGTAGCGGCGTCTGCGCGAAGCTCGAGTACCACGACACCCAGTTGCCGTTGGCCGATCCCTGCAGTGACTGGTCGGCCGCGGCCGCGGCGCTGATGAACACGTCGCCCTGGCGCACGCCGCCCTTGATCTGCGAGGCCACCTCGGTCGATCCGGCGCCATAGCCCTGGTAGCCGAATCCGCTCGCCTTGGCGAAGGCCGGGCCGAGATCGTTCTCCATGTAGTCGACGAGCGAGCCGGCATAGAGGACGGACACGGTCGCCTTGGCGAGGCGTGCGGCGGGTGGGGCCGCCGTGCTCGCTGCGGTCGCGTCGGCGAGCACGCCAGCGACCGCGGCGACGGCCAACGAGAAGGCGATGACGTTGCGAACCCCTCGCGTGAGACGAGACCTGCGCTGCATGCCGAGCTCCCTTCGATCGGCCGGTGGCTGCCCTGGGGTCGCGAGATCATACCTATGCGTTTCCTAGGCGCGCCGGCGCGGCCGCGCGGGCGCTACCGGCGGGGGCTTCGGAACGTGGCCCGTGCACGTGTCCTCGGGCCGTGTGGACGCCTCTCCGCGACCGGGTTCTTCGTCCAGTCCCGCCCCGTGGGACTGGGGTGTGGCGCCGGTTTGCCCGACCCTGGGAGAAAGGCTGTTTCACGTCAACGAGCCGATGGCGCCCGCGAACCCCCCCAAATCCCCGCAGGTGACCACGGGCGCCACGACGATCGACGGCCTCGAGGTCCTCGACGAGCTCGGCCGCGGCGCGGAGAACGTCGTGTATCGAGCACGACGCGGCGACCGCGAGTACGCGCTCAAGCTGCATGGTCGCGCCGGCGCCGGCGACGCTGCCGCGCGCGCCTTCCGTCGCGAGGCGGCGATCCTCTCGCAGCTGCGCCACCCCGGGCTCGTGCAGATCCACGCGGTCGGCGAGAGCGACGGCCACCCGTACCTCGTCATGGAACTGCTGCGCGGCCGCACCCTGGCCGCCACCGTCGACGGCGACGCCGAGCCGCTCGCCGAGCGCCGCATCGTCGCGTTGGCGCGCGACTGCGTGGGCGCGCTGGCCGCTGCGCACCGCGCCGGGCTCGTCCATCGGGACGTCAAGCCTGAGAACATCATCATCACCGAGGACGGGCGGGCGAAGCTGATCGACTTCGGCCTCGCGACACAGGCCGGCGTCCGGCAGGGCAACGACGCGGCGGTCGGGACGCTGCTCTACAGCCCACCCGAGCAGACGGGGATGCTCAAGCGGCCAGTCGACGGCCGCTCCGATCTGTACGCGCTCGGAGTCGTGCTCTTCGAGGCCGCCTGTGGCACGCCGCCGTTCCGGGCCGGCGACGTGGGCGAGATCGTGCGCCTGCACGCCGTGGCGGCGCCGCCCGACCTGCGCCACCTCGCGCCGAGACTGTCTCCGGCACTCGTGGAGATCATCGAGCGGCTGCTGGCCAAGGACCCCGACGACCGCTACCAGACCGGTGAGGGCCTGCTGGCCGACCTCGAGCGCATCGCCGCCCACGAGGGCGACGACCCGGTCGTTTTCCCGCTCGGCCTCGATGACGATCCCGCGGCCGTCGAGTACGACCTGCCGCTCGTTGGCCGCGCCGCCGAGCTCGACGAACTGCGCGCCTGCTGGCGGCAGACCACGCGCGGGCGCGGAGGCGTCGCACTGGTAGAGGGCGCGCCGGGACAGGGTAAGAGCCGCCTCGTGCGCGAGCTGCTCGCCGGCGTCCGCCGGGAGCGCGCGCTCGCTCTGTCGGGCAAGGTCGTGCGCGGCAACCCTGTGCCGCTCGCCTGCCTGCGCGACGCCGTCGAGGCACACGTGACCCGCATCGGCCGTCTGCCGGCCGCTGAGCGCGCCGAGGCCGAGGAGCGCGTGCGGCGCGCGGCGATCGACGCCGCCGGTATGGCCGCCGCGTTCTCCCCGCTGCTCGGCGAGCTCGTGGGCGAGTCGGCGGTGGGGACGGCCGACGGCGAACGCCAGGAGCAGTACTACGCCGCGGTCGCGACATTCCTCGCCGGCCTCGCCCGCGAGCACGGTCAGGCGGTGCTGTGGATCGATGACGTCCAGTGGCTCGACGAGGCCAGCCGCCGTGTCCTTGAGATCCTGGCGCTCGAGCTCCACGAGACGCCACTGCTCGTCTTGGCCAGCAGCCGCGACGACGCCAACAGCGCCGCGGGCCACGAGCGCTTCGTCGACCAGATGGGCGAGACGATTCGCACTCGGATCGCGATCGGACCGCTCGAAGAGGAGGGGACGGCCGAGCTCGTCAACGAGCAGCTCGGCGGCGCCCTCGCCGATGGCGGCTTCGCGCGCCAGATCCACGTGCGCTCGGCCGGCAATCCGTTCGCCGCGGTGGAGTACATCCGCGCCGTCCTGCACGCGGGACTGATCAGCGCCTCCTGGGGGGTCGTTCGCGTGGACCAGGGCGGACTCGATGCGATCTCGCTGCCCGAGGACGTACTCGAGCTCGTCCTCGCTCGCGTGTCGGACCTCGGCCCGGACGCCCGCTGGTTGCTGACCGCGGGCGCCGCGATGGGTACCCGCTTCCGTCCCGCCGCGCTCACCGACGTGCTCGGCTACGGCGAGGATCGCGTGTCCTGCGCCGTCGCCGATGCTCTCCGCGAGCGACTGATCGAACGGGTCGACGTCGACGAGTGCGCCTACGTCCATGACCGCATCCGAGAGGCGCTGCTCGATCCGCTCAGCCCGGCGCAGCTTCAGGCGCTGCATCAGCGGATCGCCGAGACGCTCGAGGCGCGCGGCGCCGACACCCCCGACGACGTCTTCGCCATCGCCCGGCACTACGCGCTCGGCCAGCGCGAGAAGGCGCCGGAGAAGCTCTACGCGTGGAGCGCCCGCGCCGGCCAGGCCGCACTCGCGGCCTACGCGGCCAACGAGGGCGCCGAGTTCTTGGCCCGCGCGGACGAGGTCGCTCGCGGCGCCGGCATCAGCCACGACGCCGACTTCTATGAGACGTGGGGCGCCCTACAGCTCGGCCGCGGCGACCTCGACGCCGGCCTCGAGAAGCTCACGCTCGCGCTGGAGCGCTCCGACGACGCGCTGCAACGAGCCCGCATCAATCGCCAGCTCGCCCGCGCCGAGGGCGGCGTGTTCAACACCAAGGAAGCCACGCGCTACGCGCTCGCCGGGCTGCGAGAGCTCGGTCAGACACCGCCCACCGGCGGACTGGCGATGGTCCTCGGCACGCTCGTCGCCACGCTGCGCTGCCTGCTCATGCTCGTCGGACATCGCCGGGCCCCCGAGCTCTCCGACGACGAGCGCGCCCGTTTGTGTGTCGAGGTCAGCCTGTACCACGAGCTCGAGAACGCCGCCTACATCGAGGGGCGCTCGGGCGCGATCCTCGCGACGGTGATGCGTACGCTCGTGCGGTCGCGGCGCCTCGGCCCGTCGCTCGAGGTCTCACACACGCTCACCGGGATCTCGGTCATCGCCGCCTCGTTCGGCAGTCGCCGGCTGCGGAACCGTCTGTTCGAGCGGGGGATGGCCATGGCCGAGGAGATCGGCGATCCGCAGGCCATCGCCCATGGCCGGCTGTACGAGATGCTCGGGCTGGAGGCGATCGGCGACACGCGCGCCGCCGGGGTCCTGGCCGAGCGGCTGCTGCCCGAGTATGGCCGCTGGCTCGACCTGTCGGACCTGCTCAACGCGGCCTCGACCGTCGCCTTCAACCTCGGGCTGCGCGGCCACGGCCTGAAGGCGCGTGACGAGTGGGTCTCGGTCCATGAGCGGATGCGCAACGTCCAGGCGGCCGGCGTCGCCGAGAACCCATACCTGTGCCTCGGCATCATCGTGCTCGAGGCCCAGGGCGAGCGCGCCGAGGCCGCCGAGCTGTTCGCCGCCTGCAAGCGCAACGCCGACAATGCCGACCCGGAGAACCGCTTCCTGCGCCAGACCTTCCTGGCCACCCAGATGAGCTACCTGGTCGACCAGGGCGACCTCGGTCCGACGATGGACGAAGCGATACGGCAGTGCGACGCGCTCGGGCTCAACCCCTACACGGCCACCTTCTGGGCGATGCCGAACTTCATGTATTCGCCGCTCGTGCTCGTCGAGCGGGCGGTGCGCAGCGACGGCGAGGTCCGGGCGGCAGCGATGGCCCAGGCGCGCGCGCGCCTGAAGAAGCTGCGCTTCGTCCGTTTCCAGCCGCTCTGGAAGGGCTTCAACACGATCACGGACGCCCAGCTGTGCGGCCTGGAGGGGAAGCCGAAGAAGGCGCTCGCCCTGGCCGACAAGGCCGAGCGGCTGGCGATCCAGTGCGACGCGCCGCTCATGCACTTCGAGATCGCGCGCCTCCGAGCGCGGGTCTACGGTGAGCTCGGGGACGTCGCCGAGTGCACCCGGCAGGCGAAGATCGCGCTGCGAGTGGCGATCGACATGCCGGCCGCCAGTCGGGCGCAGTGGATCGCCGATGAATTCGGCGTATCGGTTGCCGGCACCGCGTCATCCGGCGCGACGTCGGGAACGAGGACGACCGCCGGACGGCGGACGACCGTCGGGCGCGGCTCGATGACGATCGGTGCCGCCGGGCCCTCGCGCACGGGCCACGCGGGCTCGCTCCAGGGCAACCGCAGCCTCGATGCGCTGCTTGCCCTGAGCCTCGCCGCGGCGCACACCCAGGATCAGACCGAGCTGGCCTCAGTGGCGCTCGATCAGCTGGTCGCGCTGCTCGGCGCCGAGCGTGCGTTCCTGTTCTTGGCCGATGACGACACCGGCCCGCTCGTGCTCAGCGCCGCGCGCGGCGCCGGCGGCGTCGAGCTCACCGAGACCACCGGCTACGCCCAGACCATCGTCGACCGGGTGCGCGAGGAGTGCGCGGCTCGCGTCATCACCGGCACCGAGGAGGGCGCGGCGCTTGGCTCGGAGAGCGCCGTCCAGCACGGACTGCGCTCGATCCTCGCCGCTCCGCTCATGCTCGAGGGCCGCCTGCTCGGCGTCGTCTACCTCGACTCGCGCCTCGCGCGCGGCATCTTCACCGCCGACGACGTCGAGATCCTGGCGGCGATCAGTAACCACATCGCGATCTCTCTCGAGACCGCCCGCGCCGCACGCCTGGAGGCGACCGTCACCGCCGAGCGCGAGCAGCGCGGCCTGGCCGAGACGTTGCGCGACTCGATGGCGGTCATCAGCGCGACGCTCGAGCCGGCGGCCGTCGTTGGCAGCATGCTCGAAATGGCCGGCCGCTCGATCGCCTACGACCGTGCCGCGGTCCTGATGCTCGACGGCCGCGCGTGGTCGCTCGTCGCGATCGCGGGCGACGTGGCACCGGAGCTGGCCGACGCGCACGTACTGGTCCCGGGCTTCGATCCGCGCTCGGCGATTCTCAGCCCCGACGGCGCGGGCCGCGTCGTGAGTGACGTCGCTGGCGGCGAGGCCCCGCTGCCCGAGTTACTGGGCGATGCCGGCGCGTGGCTGGCCGTGCCCCTGGCCGCTCGCGGCGAGCTGGCCGGCGCGCTGGTCATGGCCACCAATGACCGCGGCGGCCTCGGTCCCGCCCAGCTCGAGCTCGCCGCGACCTTCGCCGGGCAGGGGATCGTCGCCTACGAGAACGCTCGGCTGTTCGCCACCGTGCAGCGGATGGCGACCACCGACGAGCTGACCAAGGTCAGCAACCGCCGTCACTTCTTCGAGCTGGGCGACAAGCAGTTCGCCACGGCGCACCGCTATGGACCGCCGCTGTCGGCGCTGATGCTCGACATCGACCACTTCAAGCAGGTCAACGACCGGTACGGCCACGCCGCCGGCGATGACGTGATCCGGACCGTCGCGGACCGTCTGCGCGGCGTGATCCGCACGATGGACCTGCTCGGGCGCTACGGCGGCGAGGAGTTCGCGCTCCTGCTCCCGGAGACCGACGAGGGCGCCGAGGTGCTCGGCGAGCGGCTACGCCAGGCGATCGAGGCCGAGCCCATCTCCACCTGCGAGGGCGAGATAGCCGTCACGATCAGCGTCGGTGTAGCGATCATGCGCGACGCCGACGCCGACCTCGCCGCGATCCTCAACCGCGCCGACAGCGCGCTCTACGAGGCCAAGCGCTCCGGGCGCAATCGCGTCGTGGTCGCGCCCGAGTCGATCAGCCCGCCCGAGGCCGAAGCGGCCTGACGCGCGCCCGACTTGCGCGCCGCCGGCTCAGAGGCCGGTTGGGTGCAGCACGTCGTTGAACGTCGCCAGGTAGGCCGCCGACGGCGTGCCGATCTTCTCGACCCCGCCCCCTCCGCCCCATGCGCCGGACTCGCCGCCGGACTCGTAGAACTGGCCGGCGATGTCGATGATCACGTGGCCCTCCTGGCCGGGCTGGTTGCGGTCGTAGATCGTCACGTACTGCCCCGGACCGGCCTCGATGCCGGCGGCCGACGGCAGCGTCGTGGTGTCCTGCGGCGAGGTGAGGTAGCCGCCGGCGTGCAAGACGGCCGACACAAAGCCCGAGCAGTCGTAGCCGGCCTGGGGCGTCCAGCCGGAATGGCCGCCACCCCACACGTAGGGCTTACCGAGGAGCGAGTCGGCCTGCTGGATCATCGCCTGCACGCGGGGGTCGGACACGCTCGTCGCCGCGCCGCTGACCGCACCCGACGCGGTCGCAGCGGACAGCGGGCTCGCGAGCGCGGTCGCAGTGCCGGCGCCAGAAGCGAGGGTCGGGAGGATCGACGAGGGAAGCGGTAGGGCCGACGTGGACGGATCGGCGGCGGCGGTGGTGGCCGCCAGCCCGGCCGCCCCACTGGTGGCGTTCGAGGTCGCCTCGGCATCGGCGAGGGCGGCGGCGAAGGTTGACGCCGTCGCGCCACCCGACGTGCTCGTGCCGGCGCTCGCCGCCGTGCCGCCGGTGGCGGCACTCGAGCTCTGCGTGGCGGCGGCCGGATCGAGGATCTGCTGCTGTAACTGGACGATCTGGTCGATACGACCGATCGCTGACTCAACGCTCACTCCTGGGAGATCGGCGGCGGCAACGCGATCTTGAGGCACGGCGCGGTGCCGCGCGCTCGGCGCGATCTGGGGCCGCGTGCGCACGGGCCGCCCGCGTGCTCGTCAGGGCAATTCCAGCAGCGCCCAGTCGAGCATGGGGACCCGCGACAGCTTCTCCCCGTCCGCACCGACGGCATGGGCCTCCCGTGTCGAGCGCACCCACTCGCCGAGTTCGTCCTTGAGGGCCGCCCCGACCTCCAGGCGGTTCTGATCTGTGCGCGTCACCACGATTCCCGCCCGCGAGATCAGCGCAGCCTCATGTGGCAATCCCGCGAGCGCCGGCCGGCACAGCCGGGCGACCGCATCGAGATCCAGATCGGCCGTGGTCACGCCGATCGCGGTTCCAGCCGAGAACACGGGCACGGACGCGGTGACGATCCATGCCTCGGCCCCGCCGGCGTCGAAATACGGGTCGGTGAGGACGTCGCTGCGCGCCTCGATCGGCTGCCGGAACCAGTCGGCGGTCGTGTAGTCGTAGTACTCGGGGCTGGTCGGGTCGAACTCGGGGATCAGGCGCCGCGGTCCCGGTACCCACCATTGCATCCACATCGGCCGATCGGCGATCAGGCCGGGTGCTGCCGTCACCGTAACCCCGCAGAGCGTGCCGTCGAAGCGCCGGATGTTCGCGCTCATCATCGGGTCGAGCTCACCGAGGTCGGCGCAGACGAGTTGGACGCCGCGCGCAGCACGGTCGGCGGCCAGCGAGAGGAACGCGCCCGCATGCGCCCGTGGAACATCGAACAGCGGCCGCAGCACGGTAACGAGCTGGGTCAGCGCCCGAGCGGCGTCGCCGGCCGACGGGACTCCAGCCAGACCAGCGACCGCCAGGGCATCAGTTGCGCCCGCCACCAGGTCGGCCGACAGTGCGAGCGCATCGACGGCCTCGCGTGTGCCGTGCGCAGCCTCGGCGACCGCCCGGGCCTCCGTCCGGGCCGCGCTCGCGGCGGCGCTCTGCTCCTCGCAGTGTGCGTTCAGCTCCACGACCAGTTCGGAGACCTCGTCGACCTCCCGGGCGATGCGCTCGAAGGTCGCGGTGGCCTCGCGCGTCCCGTCGAGTCCTGTGCGCAGCGACTCGACGCTCTCGTGAAGTTCGCGACGGGTCGTCGTCGAGCGGGCTCCCGCGGCGCTGACCTCTGAAACCTTCTGGCGAATCTGGGCTGTGTCGCGCGCGGCGGCCTGCGCGAGCCGCCCGACCTCGTCGGCGACGACTGAGAAGCCCCGCCCGTGCTCACCGGCGCGCGCGGCCTCGATCGCCGCATTGAGCGCCAGCAGCTTCGTCTGTGCAGCGATCGCGTCGATGGTGTCGGCGAACCGTCCGATCTCATCGACGCGCTCAGCCAGCTCAGCCAGCTCAGCCATGCAGGCCTCGGCGACGCGCACCGCCTGCTCCAGATTGTCGACGACGCCATGAAGGACCCCACCGCCGTCCCGGGCCAGGTCGCGTGCGCCGACGGCCATCGCGGCCGCGCGCTCAGCGCCAGACGCGAGTGCCTCCGAGCCGTCGGAGACGCTGTCGATCTCGGTGACGATCTGGGCGAGGAGCTCCAGCTGGCGCGCGGCGGTGGCTCTGATCACGCTCGTCCGCAGAACGAGCTCGCCCACCGCATCGGTGGCCGCAGGCGTTGTTCCCCGCTTCGCGACGGACATGCCAGTCCGTTCGACTGATCGCCGCGAAACCTTGAGCCATCAGCCGTCCCTGCGCCTCAACTACATGCCTCGATCTCGTGGGCCTCGGTGGCGCTCGCGCTCCTCCTCGGCTACCAGTTCGATGGGCGCCGGTTCGACCCTCACGGATAGCGGCGCCACGACGCGGGTGGTCCTCGCGGTGTCAGTGTTCGGCTACTAGCCGAGCCCGCGCGAGGGACAGGGGTGACGCGGGGCCGCGAAACCACGATGGACCCGCTTCCGTGGCACAGCCCGCGCGGCGTACGCGACTTGAGCGCGGCGGACCAGAGAAAGCCGTTGCCGCCGGTCGCTCGTCCGCAACCCGATCCGCACCGAACGGATCGACCGGTGGCTTCTTCGATCGCAACGGTGCCGAACGCTGGTGAGGCGGGAGAACCGGCGCGACGGCCGCACCCCGTCCTTAGACTCGAACCAAGTCATCGACGGAAGCGGGGAGGCGAGGAGAGGTCATGTTCCGGTTCGCGCTGGTCGCGTCGTTGGTGCTCGTGCTCGGGTGTGTGGCCGTCGGCCCGGCGGCTGCCGATGCGTCGGGCGGCTATGCCCCGCTCGACCAGCCCGGTCCCCCGCTCGACATACCGGCGGCGGACCTGCAGGCCGCGCTGTCCTGCGAGAGCAGCGTCCGCGACGCCGCGGTCGAGCCGGTGCTCCTGAGTCCGGCGACGGGTGTCACGGCCGAGCAGAACTTCTCTTGGAACTGGGAGCCGGCGCTCGACAAGCTCGGCATCCCGTGGTGCGCCTACACCCCACCGAACGACACCCTCAACGACATCCAGGCCTCCGGCGAGTACATCGTGTACGCCATCCGCGCGATGTACGCGATGGCCGGGCGCAAGATCGCGATCATGGGCCACAGCCAGGGCGGCATGTCGATGCGCTGGGCGCTTCGCTTCTGGCCGGACACCCGCTCAATGGTCGACAAGGTGATCGGCTTCTCGGGTTCCAACCACGGCACGACTTCGCCCGTGCTTGACACCTGCTTCGCCGGCTGTCCGCCCGCCGACTGGCAGCAGGAAGCCGACTCGAACTTCATCGCCGCGCTCAACTCCGGCGCCGAGACCTTCGCCGGCATCTCCTACACCGAGATCTATACCCACACCGACGAGGTCGTGCAGCCCAATACAGGCCCCGACCCGAGCTCGGGGCTCCACACCGGAGACGGACAGATGACCAACGTTGCCATCCAGCAGATCTGCCCGACCGACCTCAGCGAGCACCTCGCCGTCGGCACGACGGACCCGGTCGCCTACGCGCTCGCGGTCGACGCGCTCACCCACTCGGGTCCCGCCGATCCGGCCCGGATCCCGTCGTCGGTGTGCACGCAGCTCTACATGGCGGGCGTCAACCCGCTCCACGCCGACACCGAGCTGCAGGTTCTCGCCGGCGCGCCGGGGCTGCTGAGCGTCGCAGTCGGTCCCCTTGCGTATACGACGTCCGGGGCGCCCGAGGACTACCGCGAGCCGCCGCTCGCCTGCTACGTGCACGCCGGCTGCCCCAGGGAGAAGCCGGTCGGGCCGCTCGTGCAATAGAGCGAAGCGCCCGCGACGCCGCGGGTCAGGGCCCAGGTAGGCAAACGCCGCCGCCGCGCTGTCGCGCGACGCCTGCCTTCGCATTTCGTGGGCTAGGGGATAACGCCGGAGCCGCCGGAGTACCCGTAGCCGTCGGAGTTACCGCTCACATTGCCGCCCTGGGTTAATTCGCTGAGGGTCCCAAGCACCGTCAAGCACGGCCGCTCATACCGCGTGTCATTCTGCCCGTTCTGCTCGGGGGGCCCAGCCGGCGCCAGGCCATTGGATGGCGTGGGGATCTGGGTCATGACCGGCCTGCTGCTCTGCCCCGGGTTCCGTGGCGCAAGGTCATGCTCGCGCCCCCTTGCCACTCGCCCGCTTCGTACGAGCTGGGTGGTGGCGCCGTGCCGGCGAGCGCTTCTTCTTCGTCGCTCGTGGCGTGCCCTTCGCGTGACGCGCGGCCTTGGAGTGCCTCTTGGGCTTCTTTGTCAGCTTCGCCTTGGGCTTCGGGGTGGTGTGCTTGATGGCGGTCGCGGTCACCGTCTTGCTCGTGGCCCCGGTGACCGTGGAGGAGAGCGAGACCTGCGTCGGTGTGATCACGCCGCTGACCGCGGCCGGCGCCAGCGGCGCGGCGGGCGGGGTGGAGGCGGTCGCGGTGCTCGTCGTTGTGGTGACGCTGGTTGGCGGCTGGTAGGGCTGCAGGTCATCCTCGACGTTGTAGGCGAACGCGAATGGCCCGCCGTGGTACACGTTGAACGCGATCGCGACGTTGACCGACTGCCCCGGAACGAGGCCCACCGCGCTGGCTGAGCCCGTCTGCAGGGGCAACGTCACCGACAGCGTGGAGTTCAACCCGCTGCCCGGAGGGTCCAGCGTGGTCTGCGCGACCGCGAGCGAGGACGTGCCCGCGCCGTTCTCCACCGACGCCGCGGGCTCCCCAGCGTCCGCCAGCAGCGCCGCGTCCCCGGGCGCGGCCGGATCCCCGAACACCGGGGCAGACTGCTCGCCATAGGTCGACAGGCCCGTGATGCGGATCTGCAGCCGCGTGATCGTCACCGGCGATGGCCCGCTGGGGTTTGACGCGTTGGTGATCGTGCGCCTGATGAGCAGCGTCCCGGGATTGCTCGCGCTCACCGGCTGCCCGTTGGTGGGGGGCGTGTACACCAGGTTCGGGGCCGCGCCCTCCCCGACCGTCGGGTCCAGCAGATAGGACTGGGCGATCGCGTTCACCTGGCTCGGCGAACCGCTGTTCGATGGCGAGGGAGAGCCGAGCACCGCGTTCTGCCCGTAGCTGGCAGTCCCGGCATCCGGGGCCACGAGCACGAAGTCGGCCATGTTGTCTCCAGTGTCCACCGGCACGCCGGCGCTGAAGCGCCGCACAAACGCGATCTCACTGGAATCCCCCGTCGGATAGACAGGCCGGATCAGGCCCGTCCCCAGCGCAAAGTCCGTGCCGGCGTAGCCCACCTCGTCGCTGACCGCACCCCCGGGGGCCTGGAGCTGCACACCATCCAGCCCACCACTGCCCGGGAAAAGCACGAGGTACTGATCGGGCTCACTCACACCTGCCAGCGAGTACGCCGGGTTCTGCGCCAGCAGATAGTGCGCGCCGGCTGCCAACGTCACATCCGCCAAGAAGTCATCGCCCGTCCCCCCCGACGCCGTCTCCCAGCGAAGCTCCCACCCCTGCAGGCTCACCGGCGCGCCGCTGGCGTTATACAAGTCCACATATGAGTCATCCGGTTGACCGGGCGGGCCGGTCAACCGGGCCTCGGAGACGATCAACGCGCCGGGCTTGACGAACGGGACGACGGTCTCGACCTGGGACCCGCATGGGCTTGTCGAGGCGTCGTTGAGCGCGTCGCCGCTGTAGACCGCCTGCCAGTAATAGGTGCCGGGCGTGCTCAGCGTCCGGGGCGGGGAGGCCGGCAAGGAGCCAGCAGGCGTGATCGCCTGCGCGGTCCCGGCGCTCACCAGATCGCTGCACGCCTCGTCGGAGTAGACGTTGTAGGTCACCGTGCCGGTCGCCGCGCCGGCGTTCGGGCCCGACAGCGAACCCTGATCGCTGACGGGCGTTCCCGCCGCCACCGAGATATCGGCCCCCGACTGGCCCTCGCCCGACAGCGAGCCACACAACGACGACGACTCGATCACCGGCTGCGGCGGGCTTGGCAGGTTGAGGCCGATCACCGTCGGCCCGCTGCCCGCCGGCACCTCAGCCACGAGGCCTCCGGTGGTGTCCGCGAGGAACAAATCGCCGGCCGCGTCCACCGCCACGCCGTAGGAGCGGCCCAGCCCGCTGATCGGCAGCGTCACCTGCCCGCCGCCGGCCGGCAGCTCCACCACGATGTAGCCTGCAGCGCTGCGGGCGGTGGCGAAGACATCCCCCGCGGTGTCGACCGCCAGGGCATACGGGCCGCTCGTGGCGCTGGACGGCAGCGTTCTCTGCGCACCCCCGACCGGGAGCTCAACCACGTCATGGTTGCCCGCGTCGCCCACGAACACGTCCCCTTGCGCATCGACGGCCACGGCCTGGGCCGAGCTCAGTCCCGTGACCGGCAGCGTCACCTGTGCGCCACCCGCCGGCAGCTCAACCACGTCGGCCTTGCCAGTGTCGGCGACGAACACGTCCCCCGCCGCATCGACGGCCACGCTCTCGGGCTCGCTCAGCCCGGTGAATGGCAGTGTCACCTGCGCACCCCCGACCGGCAGCTCAACCACATCATGGTTGCCCGCGTCGGCGACGAACACGTCCCCATGCGCGTCGACCGCCACGGCGTAGGGCTCGCTCAGCCCGGTGAACGGCAACGTCACCTGCCCACCTCCAGCCAAGCGCTCAACCACATCGGTGGTGCCGGCGACGAACACGTCCCCATGCGCGTCGACCGCCACGCCCTCCGGCTCGCCCAGCCCGGTGAACGGCAGTATCTCCGCGCCGGAGGCCGTGGGGGTGGGGGTCCCAGCGGGCGCCGTGCCGCAGTAGTCGCCGTTGGTGACCGTGGCCGTGACCGGACCGACGGGCGCGGAGGTCGCGGTGTTCGGCGAGCCGAACCCGGCCGCGGCAGCCTGAACCTGGCACTCCAGTTCGCTGCCCGCATCGGTGCCCTCCGGCGTGTACGTCTGCCCGTCGGCCCCACTGATCGCGGTGGCGCCCCCCGCGCCGACCGTCTCCCACGAATACGTGAAGTCGGCCGGCACCGACCACGTCCCCGGATCACAGCTCAGCTGGCTGCCGACCGCCGGATCGCCGCTCACCGACGGTGGCGCGTAGTCGACCGGCACCTCGTAGGGCAGCAGGAACGACGCGTAGCTCGCGACGGAGGCATCTATCGTGCTCGTACAGGTGTTGCCCGGCCCCGCGTCGGTGATGCCGATCACGGCCCAGTCGCCGTTGGTGACCGTCGGGTCGATCGTGACCGGAAGCGCCCCACCCCAGATCGGCACGATCAACGGTCCGCCCGAATCGCCCTCGCACGTGTCTGAGCTGTCGATCTTGCTGGGGTAGGTCGGGTCGACCTGGACACCCTGGACCTCCTTCTGGTACAGAGTTCCTGCGTCCTGGCCGTTGGGGCTCGTGAGGCCATAGCCCGCCGTCACCGCGTCAAACGACCCAGAGAACGGGGCGAGCTGATCGGGCTGCAGCACCGGGAGATAGCTTGTGCCGGGAAGGGGGGCCGGAAGCCTCACGATCGCCACGTCGTCGGGGTCCGTGAGGTCCGGGTTGTTATTCAGGTTGCTCGGGCTCCAGAGAGGGTCAGGCAGCAGTGCGGACGGGCCGACCGTCTCCGACGGCGGCGGAATGGTCACCGGAAAATTGTTGAAGCCGACCGAGCGCGACGAAGTAGCGGTTACCTGCTGGACGCCGCTCACCGGATAGACGCAGTGAGCGGCCGTCAGCACCGTCGTCGGGCTGATCAACGAACCGCTGCAGAGGGCGGTTCCCTGATTGGAGTCGATGACAAGCGCGACCGCCCACGGCCATGATCCCGCCGCGGTCACCGTGGTCCCGTCAAAGATCTGCGGCGTGGCCGTCGCTCCCGCCGACCCCGGCAACCCCAGGAACACGACGCAGACCATCAAGCCAATGAGCTTCCGCACGGCCAACCTTCCTTGTCGTCCTGCGGGCGCCGGCGAAAGCCTCACCGAGCGCTCCCGCCGGACGGGCCCACCACCCGTGCGGAGCGTTGCCCCCTAGATCCATGGTCCGGCGACGCGCATCCTCCCAGCCCAAGCCACGCAATGTCAAATAGCGCCCTTTCCACAGATGCCGGGCACACGCAGCAAACGCGTCCCAGCAGTACAGGTCTGACCGTCGGTGACCTCCAATCACCTTTCGCAGCCCAGCCACCAAGATCTGGATGGCCGCCTGGCTCGGTCCGCCCGGTGCGTCGCGCCGTTCCACCGCCCAAGCCACGCTCGGCGGCCGCACAACGCATTGGGCAATTGCCCCTATCGGGTGCAGGCGAGGTGCCGGCCGTCGCTGCTCTCCACCGTGAGCAGGCGCGCCGACCCCGAGCCCGCGCAGTTTCGGCCACGAGCGGCTTGGGAGGCCTGTGACGTGCCGTCCGACGCGTCCCCGGAAACAGAAGAACCCCGCGATTTGCCGGGCCCTTCCCCCATGGCGAGACCCGGACTCGAGCCGGGGACACCACGATTCTCAGTCGGCCCCGGCGACCATATGAAAGCCGGTCACTTGCAGGGAGGAGGTGGCGCCGGTGATACAGGGTGATCGCATCCGTCTGCAGGGGATTGCAAGCTGATCGAGACGCAAGGCGCGCCTCGTGTCTCATACGATCCGAGGCTCCTGGCCTTGCCGGTCCGCGCCACCGCTCAACGCCTCCGAGGCGACAAGGCGGCCCCGGGTTCTCGCAGGAATGCTATCATGATGGCATGAAGCGAGTTATGGTTCAGGCTGATGAGCGGCTCCTGGAACGCGCGCGCCAACGAGCCGCGGAGCGCGGTGTGTCGATGGCGCAGGTGTTTCGCGACGCGCTCGAGCGTGACCTGGGCGACGAAACGCCTCCGCCTCCACCCACGAGCATCGGCTCAGTTCGCTCCGAGAGGGGCGATCTGTCGCGACGGGCGAGCAACGACGAGTACGAGCCAGAGCCATATCGCTGATCGTCGACACCGGTCCGTTGCTTGCGGCGATCGATCAGCGCGATCACGAGCACGCACGTTGCGCCGAGTTGCTCGCCAGTGCCCGAGAGCCGCGCGTCATACCGGCCCCGGTGCTCGTCGAGCTTGATTACTTCCTCACCCGTAGCTTTGGGCCTGACCCGATGAGGCGCGTCCTGGACGACGTCAAGGCGGGCGCGTTCAGCATCGAGTCGTTGATCGCCGAGGACTACGACCGAGCCGGAGAGCTGATGACGACGTACTCGGACCAGCTGATCGGATTCGTCGATGCCTCCGTTCTCGCGATCGTCGAGCGCCTACACGAGCGGAAGCTCGCCACACTCGACCACCGGCACTTCGCGGTCATGCGCCCACGGCACACCAAAGCGCTCGACCTGCTCCCGACCTGAACGAGCGCGCTCGCGCGGCCATGCCACTGCGCCGCCGCCGGCATCGGGGGCGGCCTCATTCACGGCCCGCACGGTCCGGCAGTCGTGGGCTTGCCGTCGCCGGCGGAGGGGGGCCGTTGCTGCTTGAGGCCGTGGAAAACGGCGACCCGGACTACCTGTCGCTGGCGGCGGTCAGGCCAGTGGTCGAGTCAGTCTGGTTGGCGAGCTTCGGCACGCGCGCGTGGGCGATGCTGACGAAGCCGAACGGATGACCGGCCGCGCGGCCGTCGCCTCCGACGAGGTAACGGTCCTCGAGCTCGGCCGGCCCGAAGTCGGAAACGAGTTCGAGCCCGTTGCGTTGCAGAAGTGCCGCGACCGCTCCCTCGTCGATCCCGAAGATGCATGGCTCGCCGAGCTCTTCCACCCGTCGCTTCGCCTGCGCGCCGCCGTAATAATCGCGGCTGCCGTCGGTGAAGCCCTGGTAGTGGTAGTCGAAGACGAGCGAACTGCCCGGAGGTGAGGACGCTCGTACAAAGGCGAATACCCCGCGGACCGCCTCCGCAGACAAGTAGAACGAAACACCGGACCAGATGAACAGCGACCTGAGTTGTGGATTATATCCGGCCGATGCGAGCGCCGACCCGAGATCCTGATGCTCGAGATCCACGGCGAGGTAGGTCACATATTCGGGGAGTCCGCCAAGAACGCGTATCACCCGCTGCTTCTTCAGTGCGGCGGTTATCGGGTGGTCCGCCTCAAAGACACGCACCGGGGCGAGCTGCTCGGCAAAGCGATACGCGCGCGTATCGAACCCGGCTCCAAGGATGACTAACTGCTCAATTCCGGCTTGGAGCTCATCGACGAGCACCGTATCGATGTGCTTGACCCGCGCCAACTCGTAGAAGTAGGCGCCCGGGCTGATCCGCTCAGCGGCCCGGCGGGCTAGCGGCCGCAGCGCTGGAACCTTGACCAGCGCGCTCAACCGCAGACCGGGGGCGATGAAGCGGCTGGCAAGACCATCGGGATTCCGAACGCACTCATCACGCACCGACGCTCCCGCGGCCCGCAAGCTCGCGAACGCCTCGGCCGTGTTGCGAGCGGTACGCACTCTCGGTGACTCATCCAAGCCCAAACCAGCCCTCCGATCGCGCCGGTCAGATCCGATCCATCAATCTAGCCGCCACCGTGACGCGCCACGCTTTGTTGGGCCCTCACTCGGTCGCCCAAGCACCGCGGCCGTCGCAGAGCAGGAACCACTTCCGACGGCCGGACGCACCCCGTTTGGCGAGCTGCGGGCCAACCGCGATCGTGGCCGAGTGCGCTATCTGCTGTGTGGTCATCGTTGTCCGCCACGTCGAACAGGTTGACCGCGTGGAGCGAGGTCAACCTCCGATGCTGGTTACCGAGCGTGCAACGGAGGCTGGGTTTGACGCGATCAGGTCGTTGATTCGTCGGGCCAGGTCTGGCCCTGCGTCTTCCTGTAGGAAGTGTCCGGCGTGTGGTCTGCTGTGTGGCTGCCCGGCGGCTCCGGGAACGTGTTGTTGAAATGTCCGCTCGCCGCCTCGATTGATGGGATCCCGGTCGCTGAACACGGTGAGGAACGGTTTGCTCCATCGACCCAGTGCCGCCCATGCCTTGCGGTTGGCCGGTATCGACGGATCGCGAGGTGAGATCGGAACGAGGCCGGGAAATCCGCGCGCGCCGGCTTTTGAGTCTGGCACCGAGAACGGCGCGTCGTAGGCGCGACGCTCGCCCGGTGAGAGCTTCCGCAGACACCCCGCGTTGACTATGCGACCGACCGGGAGGACCGGGCTGTAGGTGGCGAAGGCTCGCCACGCCACAAATGCCGTCATGTTCGCGAGATGCGGGCGCGTTTGACCTTCGGCGGTCGGGAGGGCACCGTTGCCGACGACGATGCGCTCGAAGCGGCCCTCGTTCTCGACGGCCGCGCGCAGCCCGATCAGCGCGCCCCAGTCCTGGCAGAACAGGGTGATCCCGCGAAGATCCAGCGTTTGGATGAACGCGGTCATCCAGTCGACGTGGCGCTGGTAGGAGTAGGCACGCCTCTCGACAGGCTTGTCGGACTTCCCGAAGCCGAGGAGATCTGGCGCGATCACGCGATGCCCGCTCGCGGCGCACACCGGGATCATGTGTCGATACAAGTACGACCAGGTCGGCTCGCCGTGCAGCATCAGCACCGGCGCTGCTGACCGGTCACCCTCATCGACGTAGTGCATTCGGAGACCGTCGACGTCTACGTAGTGCGCCTCGAACGGATAGTCCTCGAGGTCGACGAAGCAGGAGTCAGGCGTTCGGGTGGCTTTCACAGGATGCTCCCTTCCGTTGCGGGTGGCTTCAGGTTGTTCCGCACGCCGTCGCGGAGAAGCCGGCGAAGCTGTCGGCGCTCTTCACCGGCGGCCGCGAGCACGGTTGCTCCGAGCAGTAGCGCGAACAGCTGGTCGCTCACAAGCCCCACATCGAGCCGGGGGTCGGCGTCGTGCTCCTCGATGGCGCCGTGCACGAGCAATACGATCACGCTGCGCACAGCGCCGAGCGACTCCTCGACGAGTGTGCGCGTGGCGGCCTGGTGCGGCGCCAGTTCGAGCGCCGTGTTGATGACCAAACACCCCGGCCGGGCGCCGGTCGTGGCGGATGCGGGCGAGTTCGGCTCGGCGCCGGGCCGTGACCCGATTGCCGCGGCAGAGATCCCGAGCGCGGTGTCAAGTCGCGCGTGAAGAAGTCGCACGAGCCGCCGCGACGCCGATCCCCGCCCGGCAATAGCCGGCAGGATGTCTTCTGTGGCGATCAGTTCGCCGTAGCGGCCCAGGGCCGCGTGAAACGCTCCACGCTTGTCGCCAAACGTCCGATAGAAGCTGCCTCGGTGCATACCGCTGGCCTGGAGCAGATCGTCAAGCGAAGTGGCCGCGTAGCCCGACGACCAGAAGCAGCGCATGATCGCCTCAAGGGCGGTATCGCGATCCACCAGTGCGTGTCGACCCATCTCGCGCTCCCCGCCGATCGACCTCGGGGATCGGCACACTAGCAGATTTGAGACCGATCAGTCTCAAATACGCGCGTTGGTGCTCGCCATCGAGGAAGCTGCCAGCGCCGGCGCCAAGCCCACGCGAGCAGGCTCCCGCCCTGGCATGAGCGTTTCGCAGCGCGGCCGCTCAGCGCGAAAGCGAGTACGACGCACGCTCGGAGCTGATCGACGCCGCCTACCCCGGCGAAACGCTGGCGACACTCCGATTCACCCCAATCTCGAGCGTCCGGCTGCCGCGGTCCGCGCGATCGCTTCGATCCTCCGCCGCCCGGTGTTGCGCGAGCCCCTTGGCGACGTCTCGATCACCACCGGCCAGCCGCTCAGCCGCGCTGAGACACTGGGACAGATCCGTCGCGCTGCACTGAGGACGCCGAAGCTCTCCCTGCCTCTTCGTACCGGGTTTCGAGTCCGATCGCCCCACGATTGGGTATCCCGACGCCCGAGCTCGAACGCGCCCTCAAGCCGAGAGCCTGCAGGCCGTTCGCCGCCGGCGAAAGGCCCGATCACCCGAGATTGGGACACGACATCCGCCTCCGTGTCTCGATCAGCGCCGAGCCGACAACCATCGCGGACCCTGTAATCACGCCATTAGCAGGCGATCCCCCATGGCGAGACCCGGACTCGAACCGGGGACACCACGATTTTCAGTCGTGTGCTCTACCAACTGAGCTATCTCGCCGCGGGAGCGATGGTATCGGGGAGGCGCCGAGCAAGGCGACCTCGCGGGGTCCGACACGGCGCCCTGCGGCAAAAGTACGGCCGGCCCGCGGGGGGAGCGGGCCGGCCGTGTGCACTGGGAGGTCGTGCGTTGCGAGTCGTGTCGCATCAGCATCTTGCGCCGCGAACCTCAAGATCTCCTAACAGTCGCGTGAGACGACGCTAAGAGCGGCCGGCGCGGCACTCAGGAGAGCACGTGCAGGGTCGCGGTCACGCCGAGGTTGCCGCCGCCGCAGCGGCCCGAGATCGTGTAGCGGCCGGGCTTCTTGCCGGCTGGGATCTTCGTCTTGACGGAATAGGCGCTCGCCGAGCCCACCGTCGCGTAGACGGCCGGAACCCCGGCGAAATCGTGCGTGTGCACGAAGGCGTTGGAGAGCAGGGTGACCGAGCTGCCCTTGGGGCACCCCGGCACCTTGCCGTACACGCGCACTACATGGCCGCGGTGGACGCTGGACGGGCTGGCGTGGATCGACACGCCGGCGGCGAGCGCCGGCGCAGCGGCTGCCGCGACGGCGGCTAGGGCAACGGCAGGTAAGGCGACGCGAACACGCATTGGGGTCCTCCTCTGACGCGGGGATGGTCGCGCGTAGCGTAGATCGGGCTCGCCGTCCGCGCCAGCCATGAGCCACCGGCGCGCACGATCGGAGACGTGCTCGTCGTTGGGTGAATACCTCATACCCGTGCGTATCCGGTCGCTCCGGTAGCGCTGCTGCATTCGGGGGTGCACGTCGTTTCTATGAATGTCTCACGGAAACGACGTGCACCCCCCGGCGAAACGGCTGCCCGAACGAACCGACAGACGGCCCCTGACCCCGCCCCCAGGACCGCTACCTGACGCAACCGGATACGCACCCGTCACCCCAACGACGAGCACGTCCGGATGCCCGGGATCAGGACCGCGCGACCGCCCTACAGGTCGATCGCCACGTACTTCGTCTCGAGATACTCGTCGATCCCCTCGAACCCGCCCTCGCGGCCGAAGCCGGACTGCTTGACGCCGCCGAACGGCGCCGCGGCGTTGGACACGAAGCCCTGGTTGAGGCCGATCATCCCGGTTTCCAGGCGCTCGGCGACGCGCAGCGCGCGCCGGAGGTTCTCGGTGAACATGTAGGCCACGAGCCCGTACTCGGTGGCGTTGGCCGCCTCGATCGCCTCGTCGTCGCTGGCGAACGTCGTGACCGGTGCCACCGGCCCGAAGATCTCCTCGCTCAGCAACTCCGCATCGGCGGGGACGTCGGCGAGCACGGTCGGCTCATAGAAGTACCCCGGCCCGTCGAGCGCGCGCCCGCCGACGAGCAGCTTCGCGCCCTTGGCGACCGCGTCCTCGACCAGATGCGCCACCTTGCCGCGCTGGGTGTCGTCGATGAGCGGCCCGACGTCGGTGCCGTCCTCGGTGCCGGGGCCGACGCGCAGCGCGCCCATGCGCTCGGCCAGGCGCGCCGTGAACTCCTCGGCGACGGACTCGTGGACGTGGAAGCGGTTGGCCGCCGTGCAGGCCTCGCCGACGTTGCGCATCTTGGCCAGCATCGCGCCGTCGATGGCCTTATCGAGATCGGCGTCCTCGAACACGAGAAACGGGGCGTTGCCCCCGAGCTCCATCGACACGCGCAGGACGTTCTTCGCCGACTGCTCG
Source organism: uncultured Solirubrobacterales bacterium (assembly GCA_963819075.1). Lineage (GTDB taxonomy): Bacteria > Actinomycetota > Thermoleophilia > Solirubrobacterales > Solirubrobacteraceae > CAVQBJ01. Next base: position 568,633 of record CAWFUP010000002.1, on the reverse strand, counting down.
ATGAGCGTGCGCCCGACCTCGGTCGAGCCGGTGAACGAGAGCTTGCGGGTACGCGGATCGTCGAGCAAGGGCTTTACGACCTCGCCGGAATGCCGCGTCGTGATGACGTTCAGCACGCCCGCCGGCAGGCCCGCCTCCTGCAGGATCTGCGCGAGCGCGAGCATCGACAGCGGCGTCTGCTTGGCCGGCTTGATGACCATCGTGCAGCCGGCGGCGATGGCCGGCCCGAGCTTGCGCGTGCCCATGGCCAGCGGGAAGTTCCACGGTGTGACGAACACGCACGGGCCCACCGGCTGGCGCATCGTCATCACCCGGCCCTTTCCCGTCGTGTTGACCATGTAGCGCCCGTGGATGCGCACGGCCTCCTCGGAGAACCAGCGCAGAAACTCGGCGGCGTAGCTGATCTCGGCCTTGGACTCGGGGATCGCCTTGCCCATCTCGAGCGTCATCAGCAGCGCGAGATCGTCGATGCGCTCACCGACGAGCTCGAACCCCCGGCGCAGGATCTCCGCGCGCTCGCGCGACGGGTACTCGCCCCAGTCGGCCTGCGCATCGGCGGCCGCGCCGAGCGCGTCGAGCGCGTCCTGCACCTGCCCGTCGGCGACCTCGACGAGCGTCTCGCCGGTGGCCGGGTCTTCCACCGGCAGCGTTCCGCCGCCGCTCGCCGGCCGCCACTCGCCGCCAATGAGCAGCTGGGTGGGAACGGTCTCCAGAACGGTCTGCTGCGCGGTTGCGGTTGCCATCGCGATCCCTCCTCGAGGGGTTCGAATTTCAGTTGACGACGGTCTCGGTTCCGAGCTCCTCGGAGATGGCGACGTCGATCGAGTAGTCGATCGGCAGCACGATCAGGGAGGGCACGTCGAGCGCGAGCGCGCGACGCAGGTGTGCGGCGAAGTCCTCGACCGCCTCGCAGCGCCAGGCCGCGAGGCCGAAGGACTCGGCGAGCCGCACGAAGTCGGGGTTGGTGAACTCGGTGCCGAAGTGACGGCCGAACTTGCGCTCCTGCTTCCAGACGATCGACCCGTATTGGCGGTTCTCCCAGACGACGTTGACGATTGGGGTGCGCAGGCGCACCGCGGTCTCGAGCTCCTGACAGTTCATGAGGAAGCCGCCGTCGCCGTTGACGGTCACGACGTGGCGCTCCGGGTGCACGAGCTTGGCCGCGATCGCGCACGGCACGGCGAAGCCCATCCCGGCCAGGCCGTTGGCGATCATCACCGTGTTGGGCTCGTGCGCGGGGAACATGCGACCGATCCACAGCTTGTGCAGGCCGACATCGGAGATGAGGATGTCCTCGCGGCCGAGCACCTGGCGGATCTCCCACAGCGCGCGGGGCGGCTGCATGGGGAAGTGCTCGTCGTCGCGGGCGGCGGCGAAGCGGCCGCCGACGATCTCGCGCAGGCGGAGCGCCTCGGGCGTCGGTCCGGTGAACGGCACGTCGCGGCACTCCTCGGCCAGGCGGGCGCACACGTGGTAGATGTCGCCGACGAGCTCGACCTCCGGCGTGAAGTGATCGTCGATCTCGGCGGGCACCGAGTCGACGACGACGATCTTCTTGTCGCGCTTCGGATTCCAGTGGCTCGGGGCGTGCTCGACGAGGTCATAGCCGACCGCGATCACGACGTCGGCGTCCTCGAAGCCGGCGAGCGCGTAGTCGCGCGAGTGCAGCCCGACGGTCCCGAGAGCGAGCGGATCGTCGGCGTCGATCAGGCCCTTGCCCATGAACGTGTTCGCCACGGCGATGCCCGTCGCGCGCGCGAACTCGCGCAGCGCAGGAGCAGCGCCAGCGCGCACCGCACCGTTGCCGACTAGCACGACCGGGCTCAGCGCGTTACGGATGACGTCGGCGGCGCGGAGCAGGTCGCGGGCCCCCGGCTCGGGGGCCACCGGCCGCCGTCGCGGCAGCGGCTCGGCATCGACGGGCTGGCCCATCACGTCCTCGGGGAGCTCGAGGTGGGTCGAGCCCGGCTTCTCGGACTCGGCGAGCTTGAACGCCTTGCGCACGACCTCGGGAATGATCTCCGGGCTCGTGACCCGCGCGTTCCACTTGGTGATCGGGCGCATCACGTCGACGACGTCGATGAACTGGTGGGACTCCTTGTGCATGCGCTCGAGGTCGGATTGACCGGTGAGGGCGACGAGCGGCGCCCGATCGAGGTACGCGTCGGCGACGGCCGTGACGAGGTTCGTAGCTCCCGGTCCAAGCGTTCCCAGGCACACGCCGGCGCGTCCGGTGAGACGCCCGTACATGTCGGCCATGTAGGCCCCGCCCTGCTCGTGGCGAACTGGAATGAAGGAAACTGACGACTCGGCGAGCGATTCGTTGAGGTCGAGTGTTTCCTCACCGGGAATGCCGAACACGTACTTGACGCCCTCCGCCTCCAGGCACTCCACGAACACGTCCGATGCGCGGCGCTCGCTCACGCGACCGTCCGCTGCTCGCCGGATGACGGATCCGTGGCCATCGAGTCCAACTTATCAGCGCGACGCGGGCGGCCCGGGCGCTTGGCGCGGCCGGCGCGCGCGGACCGCGATATCCCTTGCGGGCGTCGTGCTCGCGGGCCTGCTCGCGACCGGCGCGTGCGCGCTGCCCCCGGCCACCGCCGCCCCAGCCACGCTGCTCATCTCCGGCGCTGGCGACGGTCACGGCGTCGGCCTCAGCCAGGAGGGTGCGTTCGGCCTCGCCGAGCACGGCTACCCATATCGAGCGATCCTCGCGCACTACTACACCGGCACCTCGCTGGCGACGTGGCCGCCCGGACGCACCGTGCGCGTGCTCCTGGCCACCGGTCGCCAGCGGCTGACCGTGACCGGCGCGGCGCTTGTCAACGGTCATCGCCTGTCGGCTCGGGCCAGCTACGCCGTCTCGGCCTCCGGTGCGACCCTCGTGCTGCATTCTCGCGGTCGCGGCGTGCGCGCGGCCCGGCTGCTGATCGTCGGCCACGCGCGGTTGCGCGTCGGCGGTCTCGCCGGCGCCGCCCCGCTCGCCTACCGCGGCGCGCTCGAGGTGATCGCCGCCGGCGGTGGGCTGGAGGCGATCAACGTCGTCAACGTCGAGGACTACGTGCGCGGCGTCGTGGCCGACGAGTCCGACCCGTCGTGGCCGGCGGCGGCACTCGAGGCGCAGGCGGTGGCCTCGCGCACGTACGCGCTCACCTCGCACGCGTCGCCCGGCGCGGGCGGCTTCGACGTGTACGCCGACCCCCGCTCGCAGGCCTACGGCGGCGTCGCCGCCGAGAGCCCGAGCAGCGACGCCGCCGTGGCCGCGACCGCCGGGCAGGTCGTGACCTATGCCGGCCAGCCGGTCGTCACCTACTTCTTCGCCAGCTCGGGCGGAGCGACCGAGAACGTCGAGAATGTGTTCCCCGGCTCACCCCCGGAGCCCTGGCTGCGCGGCGTCCCCGACCCCTACGACACGGGACCACTGCACCGTTGGAGCCGCACGCTCACGTTCGCGGCCGCGGCGGGTGATCTGTCGGGCCTGGTCAAAGGCTCTTTCGAGGGCATCGAGGTCGTCAAGCGGGGGTACTCCCCACGCATCGTGGCCGCCGAAGTGCTCGGCAGCGGCGGCGTCACGCCGGTGAGCGGCGACGACCTCGCCGGCCGCTTCGGGCTGCCGGCCACGTGGGCCTCGTTCAGCGTGAGCGCGAACGGCAGGACGACGCCGGAGCCCGATCTGAGCGGCTCACCGGCCGTGACGCCGATCACGCCCGCGAGCCCAGCGCCGACCGTCTCCCCGACCTCCGGGGGCTCGACGGCGCCGGCGCCGGCCGGCCCGACGACCACCGCCGCGGGCGGCACGACGGTCGCGCCGGGATAGGACCGCGGCGGCTCCGCTCAGCCGCCGTAGACGCGGAAGAGCATCTCGGCGACGCACACCGGCTTCTCGCCGCCCTCGCGCTCGAACGTCAGCTCGGTCGTCAGCTGGGCGCCACCGTCGATGTCGTCGACCGAGGCGAGCCTCGCGCGCATGCGCACGTTGCTGCCGACCGGCAGCGGCGACGGGAAGCGCACGCGGTTGAGCCCGTAGTTGACGGCGAACGCAAATCCATCCATCGAGAAGATCTCCGACTGCAGCGCCGGGGCGAGCGAGAGCGTGTAGTAGCCGTGGGCGATCGTTCCGCCGAACGGCGTCTCCTTCGCGCGCTCGACGTCGACGTGGATGAACTGGTGATCGCCGGTGACGTCGGCGAACGCGTTGATGTCCTCCTGCGTCACCGGGTGCCAGCTGCTGACGCCGAGCTCCTCGCCCACGTGGGCCTTTACCTCGTCAAGTCCAGTGATGGTGAGCATGTCTCCTCCTCGTCGTCGGCGTCCGAGCCAGCGCATCCTATTGAGCAGCGCGCCGCGCCGATCAATAGCCTCGACGCGATGCCCGCCCCGCTGCTGCTCGCCGACGTGCCCTGGCTGCTGTACCGCGCCTTCTTCGCGCTGCCGTCCTCGATCACCGACGGCGACGGCCGCCCGGTCAACGCCCTGCTCGGCACGGTCAACGCACTGCTCGCCGCAATCGAGGCGCGGCCCGCGCGCGCGGTGGTCCCCTGCTTCGGCGCCGAGTCGGCCCGATACAGAGTCGAGCTCTACCCGCCCTACCACGCCCAGCGCCCGCCGATGCCCGACGAGCTGGCCGAGCAGTGGCAGCGCGCGCCCGCGTTCCTCGGGTCCTTCGGCTGGGGCGTGGCCGACAGCGCGGACCTCGAGGCCGACGACGTGATGTTCTCCCACGCGCGCACCGAGTCCGAGGCGGACGGGGACGCGCTGCTGCTGAGCGGCGACCGCGACATGTACCAGGCGGTCGACGACCACACGCACGTCCTGTCGCTCGGCAAGGCCGCCGAGCCCCCCTCGGAGATCGACGCCGCCGAGGTCCGCCGGCGCTACGGCATCGACCCCGGCCTCGTCCCCGACTTCATCGCCCTGCGCGGCGACCCCTCCGACAACCTCCCCGGCGCCCCCGGCATCGGTGAGAAGACCGCCCGCGACCTCCTCGTCAGCTACGGCTCGCTCGACGCCGCCATCGAGCACGCCATCCGCGAACGCCCCCGCGTCTCCGCCGCCCTGCGCGACAACGCCGACCTCCTCCGAACCTTCCGTGAGATCGCCACCCTGCAGCGCATCGAGGTCACCCGCCCGCCGGACCGCCCCACCGACTTCGCCGCGGGGGCGGACGCCGCGGAGGAGGCGGGCATGCGCCGCCTGGCGACCAGGCTGCGCGACCTGGCGGGGCGCCGACCCTCACCGTAATCCGGGGGGTGTTCGTCGTTGCGCATGACTATTCACACCAACGACGAACACGTCCCCGCCGCACCGCCCCCGGCCGGATAGCCAACCCAAAGTCGTGGGGAGAGAGGTCCGCAGCGGAAGGGCCGGCCCATCCCGTCGGGCCCACGGCCGTGGCGTGTGGGCCACCCGGCGGTGCCGGACGGCGCCTCGGGGCACCTTTATTCGTGCCCCGAGGTGCAGGCCAGCACAGCCGCCTCGCGACAACCAAGCTACGGCGTGAACTTCACCGTAATGACATCCCCATCGGCCATCACATAGTCCCGCCCCTCGAGGCGCAACACCCCCCGATCGCGCGCCGCCGCATACCCCCCGGCCTCAACCAACTCCTCCCACCCAATCACCTCGGCCCGCACGAACCCCTTCTGGATGTCCGAGTGAATCTCGCCCGCCGCGTGCCACGCGGTGCGCCCTCGTCGCAGGTGCCACGACTGTGCCGGCTTGGCCTCGCCCGCGGTGAAGAACGCGATCAGCTCGAGCAGCGCGAACGCGCCGTGCACCACACGATCAAGGCCCGACTCACTCACTCCCAGTTCGGCGCGCATCGCCGCCGCGTCCTCGTCGTCGAGCTCGGCCAGCTCGGACTCGATCCGCGAGGACACCGCGACCGCCGCCGCGCCCGCCGCGCCGGCGTGGGCGGCGATCGCCTCGGGCACGACATCTGAGCCCTCGTCGACGTTCGCGACGAACAGGACAGGTTTGGCCGTCAGCGCGCCGAGCTCGCGCGCCGCGTGAGGTGCGTCGGCCGGCGGCGGGACTTGGCGGGCCGGCCGGCCGGACTGCAGGGCGGCGATCACCTCGCGCAGCCACGCCTCCTCGGCGATCGCCGCTCGATCTCCGGACTTGGCCGTCCTGGCGGCGCGGTCGACGCGGCGCTCGGCCGTCTCGAGGTCGGCGAGGATGAGCTCGGTCTCGATCGTCTCGATGTCGGCCAGCGGATCGACGCGTCCCTCCGGGTGCACGACGCTCTCGTCGCCGTGGGCGCGCACGACGTGCAGGATCGCGTCGGTCTCGCGAATGTTGGCCAGGAAGCGATTGCCGAGGCCCTCGCCCTGGGACGCGCCGGCCACGAGCCCGGCGATGTCGTGGAAGTCGATCGTGTCGTGCACGAGCTCGGACGCGCGCACCGTCTCGGCCACCGTCGCCAGGCGCGGGTCGACGACGGGCACCACGGCGACGTTCGGCTCGATCGTCGTGAACGGGTAATTGGCCGCCTCCGCGCCCGCCCGGGTGAGCGCGTTGAACAGCGACGACTTGCCGGCGTTCGGCATCCCGACGATGCCGATCTTCATGCTCATGGCCGGGCTCCGGTCGCGGCGGCCGCCACGGCGAGACCGAGCGCCGCGCCGGCGAGCACGTCGGAGGGGTAGTGCACCCCGAGGTACAGCCGCGACAGCGCGAGCGAGGCGGCCAGCGCGTACAGGGGCGCGGCCGGCAGCCCGAGCCGCGAGTAGGCGAGCGCGCCCGCGAACGACGTGGCGGCGTGCGCGCTCGGGAAGCTCAGCCGCGTCGGCGTGCTGGTCAGCGCCGGCAGCCCCTCGAGCTGCGGTCGCGACCGGCGCACGGCGAGCTTCAGCGCCGTGTTCGTCACGTAGGCCGCGGTGACTGACCCGGTCGCGCGCAGCCACAGCGGCCGGCGCCGGCGATCGAGGGCGGTCCCCAGCGCGCCGACGGCCAGCCACGCGGCGCCGTGCTCGCCAAGGCGCGAGAAGTCGGCGACGGCCCGGTCGGCGGCCGGCGAGTGACCACGCGTGCGCGCGAGACGCAGGACGTCGAGGTCAATCGACATGGCCTCGCCGCGGTCGCCGCGGCGGCCTACTGGCCGAAGCCGACGCGCGGTTCCTCGTTCTCGGCGCGCACGTAGGCGACCTGGGCGAGATCGAGCCGGACCGTTCCGTCCTCGGTCTCGAGCTCGTGCCACACGCCGCTTCCGAGCGCGGCGGTGAGCGCGATCAGCTGCGAGTCGGTCACGCGAAGGGCGAGCACCTGGCCGCCCTGAAAGCCGATGCTGATGCGTTGTGCGTCGGACATCACGGCACCTCCCGGCCCGCCGCGGCGACGGGCTCCTCGGTGTGGACGGCGGGCTGGACGAGCTCGGTGAGGACCCCGCCGGACGCGCCCGGATGCAGGAAGGCGACCCGCGAGCTGCGGATGCCGACGCGCGGCTGCTCGTCGATCAGGCGCAGGCCGGCCGCACGGCACGCGGCGAGCGCCTCGTCGATGTCGGCCACCTGGTAGGCGACGTGGTGCAGCCCCGGGCCTCGCTTGGCGAGGAACCGACCGACCGGCGTGTCGGGCGACAGCGGCGCGAGCAACTCGACGTGGTTCTCGCCGACGTCGAGCAGGACGGCCTCGACGCCCTGCTCGGGGACGATCTCGCGGTGCACGATCGGCATGCCGAAGTGCTCCTGCCAGAGGGGCAGGGCCGCATCGATCTCCTCGACGGCAACGCCGATGTGGTCGATTCGCCGGAACACGGGCCGCGCAGTCTATCGACGGCCGCTGGATCGCCCGTCGTCAGGGCTGCGGTGGCGCAGGCCGCTCGGCGTGCGCCTCGGGCGCGCCCGGCGTGGCCGCCGACGCCGGGCGACCGTTGCGCGTCTCGCCGGTGCGCGAGGCCGGGCCCTCGGGCGCGGTCGCGGCGACGACGCGCAGACCGACCCCGGGCCGTCGTTCCAGGCGCGGGACGTCGCCGAGGATGCGGTCGATCGCCTCGCGCTCGAGGACCTCGGTGCGCAGCAGCTCGGCAGCGAGCGCGTCGAGCTGCGGGCGGTGGGAGGAGATGAGGCGCTGCGCCGCGCGCCGCGCCTCCTCGACGAGCTCCTGGCGCTCCTCGTCGCGGATGCGCATGCTGACCTGCGAGACCTCGCCGTCGACGTCGGGCACGCGGCCCGACTGGGCGGTGCCCATGGCGTACTCGGTGACCATCGCGTGGGCGATCTCCGCGACGCGCCTGAGGTCATCCGCGGCGCCGGTCGTGATTGCTCCGAACACGAGCTGCTCGGCGGCGCGCCCGCCGAGCAGCACGGTCATGTAGTCGATCAGCTCCTCGCGCGTCTTCAGATAGCGATCCTCGGCCGGCAGGTTGAGGGTGTAGCCGAGCGCGCGCCCGCGCGGCACGATCGAGATGCGATGCACGCGGTCGACGGTCGGCAGCAACTCGCCGCAGAGGGCGTGCCCGGCCTCGTGGAAGGCCACGACCTCCTTCTCGTGCGGGTTGAGCACGCGCCGCGAACGCACGCCGGCGATGATCCGCTCGAGCGCCCCGTCGAAGTCCTCCATCTCGAGCGTCGGACTGCGCCGGCGCGCGGCCCGGATCGCCGCCTCGTTGCAGATGTTGGCCAGGTCGGCGCCCGTCAGGCCGCTCGTTTGCTGTGCGACGAGCTCGAGGTCGACACGGGGGCCGAGCGGCTTGTCGCGCGTGTGCACGTTCAGCACGCCGACGCGGCCCTCGACGCCGGGCGGGGACACGAACACCTGCCGGTCGAAGCGTCCCGGCCGCAGCAGAGCCGGATCGAGCTTCTCGAGCAGGTTGGAGGCGGCAATCACGACGACGCGCCCGCTCGAAGCGAAGCCGTCCATCTCCACGAGCAGCTGGTTGAGCGTCTGGTCCTTCTCGCCGGAGATGTCCATCCCGCGGTGCCCGCCGACCGCATCGAGCTCGTCGATGAAGATGATCGCCGGCTCGTGCTTGCGCGCGACGGCGAACAGGCGACGGATCCGCGCGGCGCCGAGGCCGGCGAACATCTCGACGAACGAGGCTGCCGACTGCGCGAAGAACGTCGCGCCGGATTCGCCGGCCACGGCCTTGGCCAGCAGCGTCTTGCCGGTGCCCGGCGGCCCGTGCAGCAGCACGCCCTTGGGCACGCTGGCGCCAAGCTTGCGAAACGGCTCCGGATCGCGCAGGAACTCGACGATCTCCGCCAGCTCGGCCTTCGCGTCGTCGGCGCCGGCGATGTCGTCCCAACCGATGGCCTGCTTGGACGTCGGCGCGATCTTCTGCGGCTTGACCTTCGGCATCACCGCCAGAACACGCCACATGAGGTACAGCAGCAGCAGGAAGAACAGCACCATGAAGGCGGGCTGCCAGTTGAGGAAGAAGTTCTGGATCTGCGACGACAGCGACGGCTGCGGCGGCGCTGCCTGGTGCGTGATCACCGCCTGGGTGACGGCGTGATGGACCGCCAGGGCCTTCGCCGCCGCCGTGGCCTGGTGCTTGGCCGCAGCGTCCGAGAGAGTCTGTGCGGTCGACGTGATCAGGGCCATGGGCGAAGCGATTATCGACCCTCGCGGACCGAATATCGACCCCGGCGGAAAAACTGAGACATCCGTCCAGAATGCCGACGCCGACGGTGAGCCTGTGCTACGCCGCGTCCGCCGCCTCGACGCGGAGGATCTCGGCAAGCGCCGCGCGACCGACCTCCAGCTGGCGCTCGTCCGGCTCGCGCGTGCCGAGCAGGCGCTGCAGCTCGTGCCCGGGCCGGCGCAGCGCCTGCGCCAGGACGCTCGACCGGTGGCGCTCGCACCACGAGAACACCTCGACGGCCGCGCCGATCGACCCTAACGACACAGCCGTCGCTGCCCACGTCGGCGCGCGGCGCCCGAGCCGGCGCAGCAGCGCCGCGCCGACGAGGTTGAGGGTGACCATCGGCGTGATGAGGTGCGAGCCGCAGCGGTCGTGCTCCTTGGCGGCGTCGGCCGCGTCGGCGGCGTCCTGCTCGTACGCGGCGATCGCCTTGTGCTCGACGCCGTGGTAGGAGGCCAGCTCGCCCCCTCGCAGCGCCGCCACGGCCGGCGCCATCGAGACGACCACGCCGGCGAGCTCGCCGAGCAGCGTCGTGTGCTCGCGCCGCCGCAGGCGCGAGCCGACGAGCGCGGAGGCGAGCGCGACGGCCACGACGGCGGGGCTCTGGAACGGCAGGCGCGCCTCGGGGAGGCGGCGCTTGACGAGCGCGGTGACGCTCATCGCCTCGGCGAGCCGCACGATCCCACGCAGGCCCGGCACGCCGTCGGCGACGGTCAGGCGGGCCTTGCGTCCCGAGGCGACAGCGATCGTGCCGTCGCGGCGCCGGACGGCGGCGGCCCAGTGCGTCGGGCCGTGCACGAGAAGTCCGTTGGAGAGGGCCATGCCGCCGAGGCGCAGCTTGGGCTTCGGCTGCGGTGATTGAGCGGGCGGCGCGTCACCGACGCTCTTCGCGTTCGCGGATCCAGCCGCCCCCGCCTGGTCTTCGCGAAACTCGGTCATTGGAGGACTCGCTGGATGAGGTCGGAGAAGAAGCGGGTGGCGTAAGCGAGGTCGCGCGTGTCGATGCGCTCGTCGGCACCGTGGATGAGCGGGCCGTGGAGGGAGATCGGCATGTGGCGGTGGGGGAAGAAGCCGTAGGCCTGGCACTCGGGGAAGGCGGCGCGGAAGGTGCGCGAGTCGGTGAAGCCGGGCAGGACCGAGGGGACGCAGACCGCGCCCGGCTCCTGCTCGCCGACCCAGTCGCGAATGTAACCGACGAGCTCGGAATCGAACGGCGAGCGGTTGCCAGGGACCTTCTCGGTGAACTCGAGGCGATAACCGTCGGGACCGAGGACCTCCTCGACGCGGCGCAGCACGTCAGGCTCGCCGAGGCCGGGAGGGACGCGGCAGTCGACGGCGATGCGGGCGCTCGCCGGGATGACGTTGATCTTCTCCGAGGCGAACGCGCGCGTCGGCGCAAAGGTGATGCCGATCATGGCGGCCAGGCTCACAGCCAGCTCCGGCGCGCGCTCACGGATGTGTCCGAGCGCGGCGAGTGGTTCGTCCGCGGGCTCCCCGAGGGCGTCGAGCAGCATGCGCGGCTCCTCGGTCAGGTCGGGGCTCGGCCGGCGCTCGCCGAGCGCCTGCAGCAGCGGCGCGAGCTTGAGCAGCGCGTTCTCCCCCATGTCGGGCATCGATGCGTGCCCGGCGACGCCGTCGGTGTGCAGCAGGAAGCGGAAGACCCCCTTCTCGGCGCAGCCGACGCCGTAGAGGACGCGGTCGCCGTACTCCAGCCGCCAGCCGCCGCCCTCGTTGACGACGTACTCGCAACGCACCCGCTCGGGATGGTTCTCGGTCAGCCACATGGCGCCCTCGTAGCCTCCCCGCTCCTCGTCCACGACGCACACGACGAGCAGCTCGCCACGGGGCGGACGCCAGCCAGAGCGCGCAAGCGCACAGGCGGCCGCCACCTCGGCCGCGGTCTGGTTCTTCATGTCCAGCGCGCCGCGCCCCCATACGTAGCCGTCCGCGAGGTCTCCCGACCACGGGTCGTGCGCCCACGCCGACGGGTCGGCCAGCACCGTGTCGACGTGCGACAGCAGGCAGAGCGTCGGCCCCGGTGCCGCCCCGCGGAGACGGGCGATGAGGTTCGGGCGCTCGGGGGTGCGGCCGAGCAGCTCGCACTGCAAGCCGGCCGCCTGCAGGTGCGCGGCGAGATGTTCCTGCGCTGGGCGTTCGTTCCCGGGCGGGTTGACCGTGTCGAAGCGGATCAGTCGCTGCAGCAGCTCGAGCGCCTCGCGCTCGCTCGCCGCGATGGCGGCATCGCCCGCCACGCCGCCCGGCGCTCCCTCGATCCGCACGTCGGTCATCTCACGATGGTACGGGAGCGCCGCCGGCGGTCGGCTGCTCGGTGCCGGCGCCGATCGGGCTGGCCGGCGAACGGCTCGACGCCGCGATCTCCTCGGCGGTGACGTTCAGCGGGTGGTGACAGGCGGCGAGATGGCCGCCCGCGTATTCGGTCAGCGGCGGCTCGGAGGTGCGACAGATGTCGGTTGCGCGCGGGCAACGCGTGTGGAAGCGACAGCCGGGCGGGGGCGAGATCGGGTTCGGCGGCTCGCCCTCGAGGACCACGCGGGTGCGGGCCCGGTTCTCGCGCGGGTCGGGGATCGGGATCGCGCCGAGTAGGGCGAGCGTGTACGGGTGGATCGGCTTGTCGTAGAGCTCGGCCGCCGGAGACAACTCCACGAGCTTGCCGAGGTAGAGCACGGCGATCCGATCCGAGACGTGCCGGACCACCGCCAGGTCGTGGGCCACGAACACGAACGTCAGCGACAGCGAGTCCTGCAGGTCGTCGAGCAGGTTGATGACCTGCGCCTGCACGGAGACGTCCAGCGCGGACACCGGCTCGTCGAGCATGATCACCTTCGGCTCCATGGCGAGCGCCCGGGCGATGCCGATGCGCTGGCGCTGTCCGCCGGAGAACTCGTGCGGGAAGCGGTTGAGGTGCTCGGGGTTCAGGCCGACGCGGTCGAGCAGCTCGCGCGAGCGCGCCTCGACCTCGCCGCGCGGGACGCCGCGGATCCGCAACGGCGTGCCGAGGATCTGGCCCACGCGCTTGCGCGGGTTGAGCGACGCCTGCGGGTCCTGGAAGACCATCTGCATCTCGCGGCGCACGGGGGCCAGCTCGCGCCGCTTGGAGTGAGTGATGTCCCGGCCCCGGAAGCGGATCGTCCCGCCGGTCGGGTTGACGAGCCGCACGAGCGTGCGGATGAGCGTCGTCTTGCCGCAACCCGACTCCCCCACCACGCCAAGCGTCTCGCCCTCGCGCAGGCGAAGCGTGATGTCCGAGACGGCGTGGACCTCACCGGTCTTGCGGGCGATCAGCGCGCCGGAGCGGATCGGGAAGTGCACCTCGAGGTGCTCGACGTCGATGAGCGTCTGTGGGTCGCCGGAACCGCCGGCCGGCCGGTCGGCCGCGGCCGCGTCGGCGCCATCCGGCGCCGCCGAGACGTCCGCGTCCCGGCGGCCCGCGGCGCCCGCGCCGAACGCGTCGCTCACGCGATCACCGTGTCCGCGCTCGGGAGCCCGATCTCGCCGTCGACGACGCGGCGCTCGCGCCTGTCGGCGACCTCGAGCCAGCAGCGGTCGAGGTGGTCGGGCGCCTCGGGCAGGCGCGCCTGCAGCGGCGGCACCTCCGTACAGCGGTCGAACGCGTGCGGGCAGCGGGGCCGGAAGTGACAGCCGGCCGGCGGGTTCATGAGCGACGGCGGCGAGCCGGGGATCGAGGGCAGGCGCATCGAGCGGTCGCGGTCGACCCGCGTGATCGATCCGAGCAGCCCCCACGTGTACGGGTGCTGTGGGTCGTAGAAGATCTCGTCGAGGGTGCCCTGCTCGACGACCCGCCCGGCGTACATGACGACGATCCGGTCGGCGATGTCGGCGACGACGCCGAGGTCGTGGGTGACGAGGATGATCCCGGTGCCGGTCTCGGAGCGCAGCCGGTTGAGCTCGTCGAGGATCTGGGCCTGGATGGTCACGTCGAGCGCGGTCGTCGGCTCGTCCGCAACGAGCAGGCGCGGCGAGCAGGACAGCGCCATGGCGATCATCACGCGCTGGCGCATCCCACCCGAGAACTCGTGCGGGTAGGAGCGCATGCGGTCGCGCGCCCGCGGGATGCCGACCCGCTCCATCAGCTCCACCACGCGGTTGTCGGCCTGCGTCTTGGGCATCTGCGGGTTGTGGATCCGGATCTGCTCGGCGATCTGGTCGCCGATCCGGTAGACCGGGTCCAGCGAGGTCATCGGGTCCTGGAAGATCATCGCGATCTCGGCGCCGCGGACCTCGTGCAGGGTCGACTCCGAGGCACCGATGAGCTCGACGTCGCCGAGGTGGGCGGCGCCCTCGAAGCTCGCGTTGGGCGAGCGCGTGAGGCCCATGAGCGTCATCGCGGTCACCGACTTGCCCGAGCCCGACTCGCCGACGACGGCGACCACCTCGCCGGCGCCGACCGAGAAGGACACGTCGTCCACGGCGCTCACGACCCCCTCCTCGGTGCGGAAGGAGACCTTCAGGTGATCGATGGTGAGCAACGCCGCCGGCGCGGCGCCCGACACCGGGGACGGGGCGGCGCTCACGACGAGAGGCGTATGCGCGGATCGAGCAGGGCGTAGAGCACGTCGATGAACGCGGCGATGATGACCACGAAGAAGGCGACGAACATCGTCACCACGAGGACCGGGGGGATGTCGAGGTGCTGGACCGACTGGGCCGCGAACTGGCCGACGCCGTGCAGGTTGAACACGGTCTCGGTGAGGATCGCGCCGCCGCCGATGACCTGCGCGAAGTCCAGGCCCCACAGCGCGAGTACCGGCAGCAGCGAGTTGCGCAGGATGTGGCGCAGCAGCACCTGGCGCTCGGACAGGCCCTTGGCCCGCGCCGTGCGGACGAAGTCCTCGTTCGTCGTGTCGAGGATGGTCGAGCGCAGGACCCTCGAGTACACGCCGATGAACAGGAACGAGAGCACGATCCACGGCGTGATGAGATGGGTGAACCACTGCACCGGATCCTGCGTGAGCGGCACGTAGCCGCCGAGGGGGATGATCCCCCACTCGTAGCCGAGGTAGTAGAGGGCCAGGGCGCCGAGGAAGAAGACAGGGGTCGACACCCCAATCAGGGCGAGCACGGTGAGCGTGCGGTCGAGCCACCTCCCGGCCGTCACCGCCGTGATCACCCCGAAGACGATGCCGAAGAACAGCCAGATGAACCCGGCCCCGATGGCGAGCGAGAGCGTCGCCGGGAACGCCTGGCGGATCTCGTCATCGACGTTGAACCCCTGGGTGTAGGACGTGACGGTGCCGTTGAAGATCTTCTCCATCGTGTCCACGTACTGCACGTAGATCGGCTTGTTGAAGCCGTACTGACGGCGGATCTGGTTCAGCTCGAACTGGTTGGCCGACCGTCCCCCGATCCGATAGGCCGGATCGCCGTTGGGGATCGTCTCGAAGATGAGGAACGTGATCACCGAGATCGCGAACAGCACGCCGACCATCGAGATGAGGCGGCGGACGATGAAGCGCCCCATCAGACCCGGACCTTGGCCTTCGGGTCCAGGGCGTCGCGCACGCCGTCGCCGAACACGTTGATCCCGAGCACGGTGAGCAGCAGCATGATCCCCGGGACGATCGTCAGGTGGATCGCGGCCGGGATCTCGTCGATGCCGGAGGCGATCATCGTCCCCCACGACGGGTTGGGCGGCTGCACGCCGGCGCCGAGGTAGGACAGCCCCGCCTCGGTGAGGATCGCGTTGGCGAGGATGAGCGGGATGAAGACGATGATCGTCGAGGCGACGTTCGGCAGCACCTCGCCGAACATGATGCGCACGTGCCCGAGCCCGAGCTGGCGGGCGGCGTCGACGAACTCGCGATCGCGCAGCTGCAGGACCTGGGCGCGGATCGGCTTGGCCACGTAGGGGATGTAGACGAAGCCGACGACGAACGCGGGCACGAACAGCGAGTTGCCGCTGATGTTGATCGGCCCGATGCTGATGCCGCTCACCGCGAGCGTCACGCCGAGCGCGATGCCGAGCAGATACACGGGGTAGGCCCAGATGACGTCGAGCACGGGCGAGATGAGCCCGTCGGCCAGGCCCCGGAAGTAGCCGGCGGCCACCCCGAGGATGATCGCCACGAGCATCGTGATGAGCGTGGCCACGAAGCCGATCTGCAGCGAGTTGCGCCCGCCGTAGAGGAGCCGTACGGCGACGTCGCGGCCGTTGGGATCGGCCCCGAGGAAGTACTTGGAGTGCCACGTGGGTCCGATCGGGACGCCGCTGAGCGAGACGATGTCGGTTGGCTTGCCACCGACATTCACCGTCCCGGTGATGTTCTGGGCCGACGGCGTCGTGTGGGCGATGTCGCTCGCGTAGACGGGCGCCAGGAGGCAGAGAACGACCATGAGCAGGAACAGCCCGCCGAAGGCGAGCGCCACGCGATTGCGGCGCAGCCGGCGCCAGGCGAGCGCGTACGGTCCGATCCCGTGCGGGACGTCCCCCTCGCCGCCGCGCAGCTCAACGGGGATGTCGCTCGAGAAGTCGGTGCCGGTGCTCTTGGTCCCCGAGTCGATGGCCATGAATGCGGATGCGGATGAGCGTCTGGGCGATACCGGATGGGAGGGGGCGCCCGGCGGCGCTCCCTCCCATCGTGGGCGTTACGAGCCGTTCAGCGCCAGCGACGTGTAGTCCCACCCGTACTGCGGGGAGAAGATCGCCGCGCCGAAGTTGATGCGGGTCGAGGTGAACTTCGGGAACGTCTGGTAGCCGAACACCGCCACGTAGGCCTTCTGGGCCACGTACTGGTCGAGCGCCTGCCACTGCGTCGCCACGCCGGCCAGCTGGCTCGTCGGCACCTGGCCGAGCGTCGCGGCCGTCGAGTTGACGTGCGGGTCGTTGACTTGTCCGAAGTTCTGGTTGTTGGTCTGCGAGATGCCCGTCGCGGTGACGAGCAGGTAGAAGTCGATCGGGTTGGGGAAGTCCTGGTTCCAGTCGGCGAAGCCGGTCTGGGGGTTGAGCTTCAGGTTCCCGATCGTCGGGAAGTACGTCGCGTCGGCGATGACCTTCTGCGTGGCCTTGAAACCGATCTGGTTGAGCACGCCCGTGTAGTAGGTCATCCACTGCTGGCGCGGGCTGCGGGTCTCGCTCCACACCGTTACCGGCGTACCGGCGAGGCCGGACTGCGTCACGAGCGCCTTGGCCTTGCTGATGCTCCCGCCCGCCGCCGGGTCGCCATACGGGCACGGCGCGGTCGGGTGGCCGATCATGCCGGGCGGCAGGAAGTAACAGCCCGGGATCAGGAACCCGCTGCCCAGACGCGAGAACGCCTGCTGGTTGATCGCGGTGACGACCGCCTGCCGGGCGAGCTGGTTGTTGAACGGCTTGGTCTGGGTGTTGAGGAAGATGTAGTAGGTCGAGTTGAACGGCACCTTCGTGTAGCGGCTGCTTTGCGCCTGCATCTGCGGGAGCAGCGAGGGCGGCGGGGTGTCCGCCCAGTCGGCCACGTCCATGCTGTTGTTGAGCACCGACTCGAACTCCGAGCTCGTATCGGAGTTGATCGCCACGTGGACGTTGACGTGCCCGCCCGGGATGCCCGGGATGGCGATCGACGCCCAGTGCGGGTTCATGTCCACGTCAAAGGACTGGTTGGGCACGACGTTCGCGATCTCGTACGGACCGACGCCCGGCGGCGGGTTGTTCGGCTCGTTCTTGAACGGAGTGCCCGCCGGAACGAGCCCGGCGGCCGGGAAGGCGAGCACGTTCTCGAACGCGCCGTACTTCGCGACGAGGTGGATGACGATCGAGCCGGTGGCGTTGTTCGTGACGATGCCGGAAATCGTCGAGGCCTTGCCGTTGGCGTAGTCGGTCGCGCCGGCGATGTTCGCGCCGAAGAACTGCCCGGCGCCGCCCCACGGGATCTTCAGCGACCGCTCGATCGCGTAGGTGAAGTCGCTCGCCACCACCGGCGAGCCGTTGGAGAACACGAGCCCCTTGCGCAGCGTGAAGGTGTAGGTCTTACCGTCGGGGCTGATCACCGGCAGCGCGGTGGCCAGGCCGGGGATGATCGAGCTGCCGACGGTCGGGTTGCTCGAGTGGGCGTAGGTGAGCAGTCCGAGGTAGGAGATCCAGGTCGCCTCCGCTGACTGCGTGGTGTAGCCGTCCTGCGGGTCAAGCGAGTCCGGCGCCGTGCCCATCACGAGCGTGACCGTCTTCGGCGTCCCTCCCGAGGAGCTGTTCGCGCCCGATGACGAGCTCGTCGAGCTCGATGAACTGCCACACGCGCTCACGGCGATGGCCACGACGACCGCCAGCGCTGATACGCCGGTGAAGCGGACGTTCCTTAGCACGGATTCCTCCTCCGAGAGAAACAATGTTGTGAACTACTGCCCACCGTACTCCTTCGGCACCGCGACGCGGACTCCTGTCCGAGGCACGTCCGCGAAGCACGCGGCGCAGCGTCCCAGCACACCCGGCGGCACGGCGCTGCACGAGCACCGGTCGAGCCCGACACCAGCGTCGCTACCCGCCTCACCCACGCTTCAAACGGTACGGCCTTCGGTCGCACGATTCCGCGGTCATGCGCCTCGCCAGGCGCGATACTGCGGGCGTGGACAGCCTGTTCGACGCCCCGGCCGGCGATCCTGCCGGTGAACGCGAACGCGTGCGCGGCCGCGGCGCCGGCCCGCTTGCCGCCCGCGTGCGCCCGACCGCGCTGGCGGACTTCGTCGGCCAGGCGCATCTGCTCGGGGAGGACTCGGGTCTGCGGGCGGCGATCGAGCATCGTCAGCCGCACTCGATGGTCCTCTACGGTCCCCCGGGGAGCGGCAAGACCACCCTGGCGAGGATCATCGCCGAGCGTTCGGGCGCGATCTTCGAGGAGCTGAGCGCCGTGGAGGCGGGACGTGCCGAGGTGCGGGCCGTCATCGAGCGCGCGACCCACCGGCGCCGGCTTGACGGCACGCCGACGATCTTCTTCCTCGACGAGATCCACCGCTTCAACAAGGCACAGCAGGACGCCCTGCTGCCGGCCGTCGAGGACGGAATCGTCACGCTGATCGGCGCGACGACCGAGAACCCCGCGTTCGAGATCAACGCGTCGCTGTTGTCGCGGATGCGCGTGTATGCGCTCGCCCGGCTGGAGGCCGCGGACATCCTCGCCGTGCTGCAGCGGGCGCTCGCGGTCGGCGCGCTCGGGGACGCGACGATCGACGAGGACGCGCTCGCGTTCCTCGCCGCGCGAGCCGAGGGCGACGCGCGGGCCGCGCTCAACGCACTCGAGCTCGCCGTCGACACGGCGACCCAGCGAGGCGAGCCAACGGTGACGCTCGCCCGCGTCGAGGACGCGCTGCAGCGGCGCGCCGTCCTGTATGACCGCGCCGGCGATCACCACTACGACTACATCTCGGCCTGGATCAAGGCGACGCGCGGCTCGGACCCCGACGCCTCGCTGTACTACCTCGCGGTGATGCTGTCCGGCGGCGAGGACCCGCGCTTCATCGCCCGGCGCATGGTCATCCTCGCCTCCGAGGACATCGGCAATGCCGATCCTCAGGCGCTCACCGTCGCCGTGGCCGCCGCCGCGGCCGTCGACCGAGTCGGCCTGCCGGAAGCCCGCCACGCCCTCGCCCAGGCCGCGATCTACCTGTCGCTGGCGCCCAAGTCCAACGCGGCCTACCGCGCGCTGAACGCCGCAAGCGCCCAGGTCGCCGACCACGGCGCGGCCGCGCCGCCGCCGTGGCTGCGCTCGGGCCCCCGACCCGGTCAGGACGCCGGCGACTACGACTACCCCCACGACCACCCCGGCCACGTCAGCAGCCAGGACCTCATGCCCCCGAGCGTCAGCGGCATGCGCTTCTACCGTCCCGACGAGGGGGAGGGCGAGCTGGCTCGCCGTCTCGCAGAGATCCGTCGCGCCCGTGGCGTCGAGGACGACGGGTGACCGCGACCGCGCAGGATCGCGTGCTCGCCGCGCGCAACCCGGCGACCGGCGCGGCGATCGGCTCGGTCGTGCTGACCCCGCCCGCCGCGATCGACGAAGTGGTCGGCACCATCCATCGCGTGCAGCCGCTGTGGGCGCTCCTGCGCCCCGGAGACCGCGCGCGCTACATGCGCCGCGTGGCCCAGGCGGTGATCGCGGAGTTCGACGAGCTCACGGAGCTGCTCGCGCGCGAGCAGGGTCGCCCACCGGCCGAGGTGGCCACGCTCGAGTTGCTGCCGGCCATCGACGCGCTGCTGTGGATCGCCGACGAGGGCGGGCGGGTGCTGAGCGGCGGGCGGATCGGCGTCCATCGGTCGCTGTTCCCGATGAAGCGAGCGCGCGTGCGCTACGAGCCGTTCGGGGTCGTGGGCGTGATCGGCGCGGGCAGCGCACCGTTCGCCCAACCGCTCGGCCAGATCGCCGGCGCGCTGCTCGCCGGTAACGGCGTCGCGTTCAAGCCCGCGTTTCGGGCGGCACTGGCCGGCGAGCGCATCCTGCGCCTGCTCGCGCGCGCCGGCCTCCCCGAGGGGCTCGTCCGGGTGCTGCATGGCGGCCGCGAGGCCGGGCTTGCCCTCGCCCACTCGCCCGTCGCGAAGGTGCTCTTCACCGGCTCGCCGGCGATCGGGCGTGAGGTGGCGCGCGCCTGCGTCTCGCTCGACAAGGAGGTCACGATCGAGATGGGCGGCAAGGATCCGATGCTCGTGCTCGCCGACGCCCACGTGTCGCGCGCGGTGGCCGGAGCGCTGCGGGCCGGCTACGCCGCGGCTGGCCAGGCGCGTGGGAGCGTCGAACGCGTCTACGTCGCGCACGAGGTCTTCGAGCCCTTCGTGTCCGAGCTCGTGCGGGGAGCGAGCGCCCTCACCGTCGGCGATCCCCTGCAGGCCGGCACCCAGGTCGGACCGCTCGCCTCGACGCGACGACTCGCCCACGTCCGCGCGCTCGTCGACGACGCCGTCGACGCCGGGGCCCGACTGCTCTGCGGGGGTCCGGTCGCGCCGTCGGGGCTCTCCGGCTCGTTCTACGCGCCGGCGGTGCTGACCGACGTGACCCCTGACATGGCGATCATGCGCGAGCCGATCGGCGGCCCGGTCCTCGCCCTGATGCGGGTCACGTCGCTCGACGAGGCGATCGCGCTGGCCAATGACAGCCCGTACGGGCTCGGCGCCTCCGTGTGGACGGCCGACCGCTACCGCGGGCTGCGTGTCACGCGCGAGCTGCAGGCCGGGATGGTCTGGTGCAACGACCATCTTCCGAGCCCGGCAGTGACCCGCGGTCCCTGGGGCGCCAGCGCGGGCTCGGGCCTCGGGCGCACGCTCGGCGAGAGCGGCCTGCGGGCCTGCGCCCAGGAGAAGCTCATCACCTGGGATCCGCCCGGCAGCCGCGGGTTGTGGTGGGGCCCCTACGACGACACGCTGCTCCGCGCAGCGCACTCGTTCGCCGAGCTTCGCTCGTCACGCGACGCCGACCGCCAGCGCGCCTGGCGCCACGGCGCCGGCGCGATGCTTCGGGTCGGCGTGCGCGCCCTCGAGCGGCGACCCCCGCGTTAGTCGCACGGCCCCCGGGGCGGCACCCGGCCGCGCGACCGGTCATGCTTGCGCCCGCATGCGGTCGGCGTACGGGTTTCTGTGGCATGAGCGGCGCTTTGGAGTCTTCGTCGTCGTGTCGCTGCTGCCGCGGCTCGGGTTCTTCATGGTTCCGCTCGGGCTGCTCCTGTACGTACGGGCGCAGACCGGGTCGGTGGCGTACGCGGGCTTCGCCCTCGGCGCGTTCGGCCTGGCGAGCGCAACGTTGCCCCTGCGCGGGCGTCTCGTGGACCGCTACGGGCGGGTCGTCGTCGCGACGCTGGGAATCGCCAACGCGGGAGCGCTCCTGCTCGTGCTCGTCGTCGGACATTCGCGATGGGCGCTCATCGCCGCATGCGCTCTCGTCGGGGCGTTGATACCACCGCTCGGCGCCTACACGCGCGCCGCGCTCGCCGGGGCGCTGCGCGATGACTTCGCCCGGATGAGCAGCGCATTCGCGGTCGACTCGGCTCTCTCCGAATGCGCCCTCGTGCTCGGGCCGCTGCTCGTCGCCGCCGCCGTGGCGCTCGGAGGGACGAGGGTCGCGATCGTCGTCGCCGCGCTCATGATCGAGCTCGGCACGATCGCCCTCAGCCTGACGCGCGTGGCCCGCGAGACAGCAACCGGCCCGGCGACGCCGGGCGGAGCTGAGGCCGACGGCGGTCGTCACGTGCAGGGCCGGGCGACGATTCGTGTCGTTCTCGCGGCGACGCTCTGCGTCACGATCGCGCTCGGCGTCCTCGACGTCGCGGTCCCGATCTTCGCCACCCGGCACGGATCGGTGGCCGACGCCGGGCTGTTACTCGGTCTCCTGGCCGCCGGCACGGCTTTCGGCTCGCTGTGGTACGGCAGCCGAGCCCACGAGGGCGAGCTCGAACGCCGCCTGACCAACTACACCGCGCCGCTCGTGGCCTGCCTCGGCGTGATGACGATCGTCACCTCGCCGCTCATCCTCGGCGCGCTACTCGTGCTCACCGGGATGGCGATCGGCCCGCTGTTCGTCGTGCTCTTCGCGCTCATTCAGCGGGCGGCTCGAGAGCGCGAGCTCACGCGCGCCTTCGCCTGGGAGGTGACGATCACGAATACCGGCGCGGCCCTCGGGTCTGCCGGTGCCGGCGTGGTGATCTCCGCCGCGAGCGTGCACGCCGCACTCGGGGCCGCCACCGCTTCCGCCGCCGTCGGCCTCATGATCGGCCTCGGCCTCACGCTGAGCGTCCTCCAAGAGCCCGCACACGACCCTGCGCAGAGTTGACAAATGGTACGGAGGTAGTAGTAGGCTCTAGGAGCATTGCGGAGGTGCCCACATGGAGGGAGCTGAGATGGCCGAGAAGTACGGCGCATAGAACGAGATCATCTCTCCGCATGTCTCGCCGACACGTGGCCACGCGCTACGTAACTCGTTGGTGAGCTCCATGGCTCCCGCGGGAGACCGGTACCTTGGGCTGATGGGCACCGGGAAGGCTCGTCGGTGATTGTGTTGCGCGCGCGGCGGCGCCTGGCTGCTGTTCTCTACGCGCTGCTGGTCGCGACGCTCGCGGTAGCGCTCGCGTTGACTGCGCCGTCGGCGCACTGGTCGAACCCGGTGCTGCTCTGCACCCTCGCCGCGCTGGCCGTCACCGCGACGTTCAGCTCCGTGAACCTCCCTTGGGGCGGCCGATGGGACGCCGACAGCGCCGTGGCTCTGATCGCCCTGGTCGTCGCCGGGCCCCTCCCGGCGTTCGTCGTGTGGCTCGCCCCCGAGGCCGCACGCACGGTGACGCGACGGGACGGACAGCGCGTGCGCTTCGGCCAGATCGTGAACATCGCCGGGACGGGATGGCCCCTCCTCGCCGCGTGGGGCGTGCTGAAGCTCGGTGGGGTGCACGGAATGTCGACCGCCGCGCTGCCGATCATCCTGATGGCCGGCCTCGTGCTCAACCTGGCCAACCAGGCGCTCGTCCCGATGATCTATCAGCCGCTGTGGCAGGGAGTCGCCGTGCGCCGCGTGCTCGCCGACCTACGCCACAGCACGGTGAGCGACATCGCGATGATTGCCCTCGGCACGCTGACCGCCGTGCTCCTGGTGCGGTTCGGCTACGCCACCCTGGTCCTCTTCGCGGCCATCATTCTCATCCCCCGCGCGACGATCGAGTTCCTCGCCCACGCCCGCTCGGTCACGCGCCTGTCGGTTCCCGATGCCGCCGCCAAGTACAGCCAGGCGCTCGGCTCGGCGCTCGGCATGAGCCGCGAGGACCGCAAGACCCTGATCGCGATCCTCGCGATCGCCGCGCAGCATGACGCGCGCCGCTCGCAGCCCGACGCGCAGCAATGGACGCCAACGAAGATCCTCCTACAGCGCTTCACCGAGGTGATGTCCGCGGCCTGGATGATGAGCGAGTGGTGGGATGGGAGCGGCCCCGCTCACGTCGGTCACGACGGCATCCCGCTCGCGGCGCGTGTGGCCAGCGTCGCCCAGGCGTGGAGTGCCCTGACCGCCGCCGGCGGACCGCAGCTCTCTCACGAGGACGCCTTGACGCAGCTGCGCGCCGAGTCGGGCACGCGCCTCGATCCCGCCGTCGTCGACACGATGGCCGAAGTGATCGAGCTCGAGCGTTGCCTGTCGCCGCGGCCGGCGTGCGAGCCGCGCGTCTACCGGCTGCCGCTCCCGGCGCACTGGCGCGAGGCCTTCGCGCTGCGGCTCGGCCGGCTCGACGCCAGCGGCGCCTGAGACGGCGCCCGGCTCAGGCCGCGCGCGCCGACGACACGAGGCGCAAGCGGTTGGGTAGCAAGGGCACGAGAACGCGCCGGGCGTACTCGGCCCCTCCCCACAGGACGAGCGCGCGCGCCGGATCGTCCGGGCGCAACCCTCTGACGTAGCGCTCATAGACCGTCAGGCCCGAGTCGGCGAGGCAGGCGAGGATCCACAGCAGCAGCTCGGGGTCGTCGGCCGCGTAGGGCGTGCCGGCCGGGAATCGGCCGGCCGGGCGCGCGAGCTCGCCGTGCACGCTCCGATGTGTGGCTCGCACGCGGCGCGTGGCGCGATCGGCGCGCTCACGCGACCCGAACGCGATCAGGTCGAGTACCCGCGCCGTCCGCGCGAGCCGCTCATAGGGCTCGGCGAGCGAACCGGTGCTAGCGAAGAACCCCTCGAAGGCCACGGGGTGCGCCGCCTGCATGAGCAGCGCACGTCCGCCCGAGAGCGACACGATCTGCTCGCGGTGGCCGATCCGCAGCATCGAGTCGTCGCTGAAGTGGGAGGTGGGCGCCATCTCTCTCAGAGGGTACGCAGGGCCAGCGACGCGGCTGGGGGGCGCCGGGCGTCTAACCTTCTGGCATGCCCGCCCAGGCCTACGCCGGCAAGCAGTGCGTCTGCCAGCTGCGTCGCGGCATCTGCGACCAGTCCTGCGTACAGGGGATGCTCGACACCCCGTTCTACATCGCCTGCCTGAGCCTGCGCGGTCGTCGCTGCCTCGTCGTCGGGGGGGGTGCGATCGCGCTCGAGAAGGTGGAGGGCCTGCTCGCCTGCGGCGCCGGCGTCGTCGTCGTCGCGCCCGAGCTGCAGCCCACGCTGGGCGAGCTCGCCGCCGAGGGCTCGATCGCCTGGGAGTCGCGCGCGTTCGCCGCCGGCGATCTCGAGGGCACGTTCATGGCGATTGCGGCGACCGACGACAGCGAGGTCAACATCCGCGTGTACGAGCTGGCCGAGCAGCGCGCGATGCTCGTCAACGTCGTCGACGTGCCGCCGCTGTGCAACTTCATCCTCCCAGCGATCGTGCGGACGGGCCCACTCGCGATCGCCATCTCCACGGCCGGCGCGTCGCCGGCGCTGGCCAAGCGCATGAAGCGCGAGATCGCCGAGCAGTTCGGAGAGGCCTACGCGCAGCTCGCCGTGCTCCTCAACGAGGTGCGCGGCTGGGCGAAGGGGACGCTGCCGACCTACCAGGATCGAAAGGTGTTCTTCGAGTCGATCGTCAACGGCGACCCCGACCCGATCGAGCTGCTGCGCCGTGGCGACGCCGACGGCGTGCGAGCGCTCATCGAGGCCGCGCGCGAGCGGGCGAGCGCCGAGCTCGCCGGCGGTCTCGGCGCGCCGGCCTAGAGCGCCGCGAGCCGCATCGCGTGAGCTCGCGGCAGGAGGTGTGGCACACGACAATGGACGGGACGACACAGCTCAGCCACCTCGACGAGACCGGTGCCGCGCGGATGGTCGACGTCGCCGAGAAGGCGGTGACCCGTCGCGAGGCCGTCGCTCGCGCGCGGGTACGCATGACGACGGCGACCGCCGCCGCGGTGGCCGCGGGCGACGCGCCCAAGGGCGACGTGCTCGGCACCGCGCGGCTGGCCGGCCTGCAGGCCGCCAAGCGCACGAGCGAGCTCATCCCCCTGTGCCACCAGCTTCCGCTCGACTTCGTCGGCGTCGAGATCGAGGTGCGCCCCGTCGAGGGCCTCGTCGAGATCCTGGCCAGCGCGCGGGCCACCGCTCGCACCGGCGTGGAGATGGAGGCGCTCACCGCGGCCAGCGTCGCCGCCCTGACGATCTACGACATGACAAAGGGCATCGAGCGCGGCGTGGAGATCGTCGACGTCGTGCTGGTGAGCAAGCGCGGTGGCCGTCGCGACTGGCAGCGCGAGGATCCACGATGAGCGAGGAACCGCCCAGCGTCGCCATCGTGACGGTGTCGAGCTCGGTGGCGGCGGGCGAGAGCGAGGACCTGACCGGGCCGCTCATCGCCGAGCTGATCGAGGAGCTCGAGCTCCCGATCGTCGCCCGCGAGGTCGTCGACGACGACCGCGCCGCGATCCAGTCCTGCCTGCGGCGACTCGTCGACGCGCACGCCGGCGTCATCCTCACTGCGGGCGGCACCGGACTGTCGGGAACCGACGTCACCCCCGAGGCGACGCGCGCGGTCATCGACCGCGAGGTGCCGGGCCTGGCCGAGGCGCTGCGGGCCGACGCGCGCCAGTACACGCCGATGGGCGCGCTCAGTCGCGGCGTGTGCGGCATCGCCGGCGCGACCCTGATCATCAATCTCCCGGGCAGCACGCGGGCCGCCGGACCGGCCATCGGCGTGCTCGCGCCGCTGCTCGCCCACGCCGTCGCGACGCTGCGCGCGGCCGACTCGAGCCGCCATCTGCACACGGCCGTGGAGGACGCGTGAGCGCGGCGGCGGTCGAGCTCGACGGCGTCGCCCGCCAGTACGGTGAGCGGCTCGCGCTCGCCGGCGTGACGCTGACCGTGCCGACCGGAGCGACCCTCGCCGTCTTCGGCCCGAACGGCGCCGGCAAGTCGACCCTCCTGCGGATCCTGGCGACGCTGCTGCGCCCGCACCACGGCACCGTGCGCATCCTCGGCCGCTCCCTGCCCCGCGATGGGTGGGCGGTGCGCGGCCGCATCGGACTGCTCGGCCACGAGCCGCTGTTGTACCGAGAGCTCACCGCTCGCGAGAACCTGCGCTTTCACGCGCGCCTGCACGGGGTGCCCGAGGCGCGGGTCGGGGAGCTGCTCGCGCGCGTCGACCTCGCTGCACGCGCCGACGAGCCGATCCGCGCGCTCTCGCGCGGCATGGTCCAGCGCGTGGCCATCTGCCGTGCCGTGCTGCACGACCCGATCCTGCTGCTGCTCGACGAGCCGCGCGCGAACCTCGACCCCGGCGGCGCCGGGCTCGTGGAGCCGCTCATCGGCGCGGAGTCGGGTCGCACCCGCATCATCACCAGCCACGACCCGAGCGGCGGCCTGGCCGAGGCCGACCTCGCGCTCGGGCTGCGCGGCGGGCGTATGGCGATGCTCGCACCGGCGGCCGACGTCGAGCCGGAGGCGATCGCGGAGCTCTACCGATGAGCGCGCCGTCGCCCTCCGCGGCCGCCACGGCGCCCGAGCGCACCGGCGCCGAGAACGACGATATGGAGAAAGGGTCGCCGTCGGTCACGGCCCCATCGCCGCCCGGAACCCTGGCCACCGTGTCGGCCCTGTTGCGCAAGGAGCTGCGCGTCGAGTTGCGCACGCTCGAATCGGTCCCGGGCATGTCGCTGTTCGCCGTGACGACGTTCGTCGTCTTCCACTTCGCGCTCAACCAGTCGAGCGTCGACGGCGACCTGGCGTCGGGCATCCTGTGGGTGACGTTGCTGTTCGCGGCGATGCTCGGGGTCAACCGGCTGTTCGTGGCCGACGAGGAGCAGGGCGGCTTCGACGCGTTCCTGCTCGCGCCGGTCGACCGCAGCTGCCTGTTCGTGGCCAAGGCGCTCGCGCTGCTCGTCTACCTGCTCGTGCTCGAGGTGGTCGCCGTGCCGGCGTTCGCGCTGCTGCTGCTGCTCCCGCCCCTGCACGAGGCGCTGCCCGACCTGCTGTGGGTGCTGCTGCTCGCCGACGTCGGCGTGGCCGTCATCGGCACCCTCGTCGCCGCGCTCGCCGTGCGCACCCGGGCCCGGGACCTGCTCGGGCCGCTGCTCGCGCTCCCGCTGCTCGTCCCGGTCGTCATCGGCGGGGCTCGGGCCACCGCGCCGCTGTTCGCGGCGACGCACGCCGGCGGCTCGCCGGCGCGATGGCTGCTGCTGCTCGGGCTCTATGATCTCGTGTTCGGGCTCATCGCCTACGCTGTGTTCGACTTCCTCCTGGAGGAGTAGTGGCCCGCCCTGCACATCACACCCCGGCGCAAGCCATCTACGGTCGAGGGTTGCGTCAACTCACCGTGGCGGCGTCTGCGGCAATGCTGCTCGCGCTGACGCTCGTCTTCTTCTACGCGCCCGACGACGCCGACCAGGGCTTCCTGCAGAAGATCTTCTACATCCATGTGCCGCTGGCGATCGTCTCGCTGTGCGGGTTCGTGGCCGGCGGCGGGCTGGCCATCGGCTACCTGCGCACCGGCGATCGGCGCTGGGACATGCGCTCCTACGTGGCGATCCACCTCAGTCTCGTCTTCGCGGTGGCCACGCTGATCACCGGCTCCATCTGGGCCCGCGGCTCGTGGGGTCACTGGTGGGTGTGGAGCGAGCCGACGCTCGTGTCCTTCCTGATCGTGTTCCTCCTGTACGCGACGTATCAGCCGCTGCGCTTCGCGATCGAGGATCCCGAGCGTCAGGCGCGCTACGCGTCGGTGTTCGCGATCACGTGCGGCGCCTTCGTGCCGCTCAACTTCCTCGCCGTGCGGCTGTCGACCGCCTACCTGCACCCGCGCGTGCTCGGCAACACCTCGAATCTGCCGCCGAAGATGGCGCTCACGTTCTACGTCTCGCTGCTGGCGATGGCGCTCCTCTTCGCGGCGCTGTGGAAGTTCGAGATGACCGCGAAGCACACCCGCGGCCAGGTGCGCACGCTGCGCCGGCTGCTGACCGAGCGCGAGCGCGACTTCGCGCCGATCGCGATCGGGCGCAGCGCGGCCCCGCGCCTGGACGCGCCGCTCGGCGTGCCGGCGCCGGCCACCGCGCCGACGACCGCGCGGCCGCTCCCCTCCGCATCGGTGTCGGCCGGGCGGCCGGCGAGCGGGACGAGTCGGAGCTAACGAATGCCCGCGCTGCCACTCCACACCGCCGGACCGTACGTCGCCGCCGCCTACATCGTGCTGTTCACGATCGTGGTCACCTACGTGGCCATCATGGCCTTCCGCCTCAGCCGCCTCGAGCGCGAACTCGGCGAGCTCGTCGAGCTCGCCCGCGAGCCGGCCGATCCGCCGCCGGGATCGTGAACGAGGTCCTCGCGCTCGGCGTCTCGCATAAGACGGCGCCGGTCGCGCTGCGCGAGCGCCTGGCCTTCACCGAGCGCGAGGCGGTCGACTTCGCGAGGGCCGCGACCGAGCAGCCCGCCGTTCACGAGGCCGTCGTCATCTGCACGTGCAACCGCACCGAGGTCTACCTCGTCGTCGGCGACGCCGTGGCGGCCGAGACCGCCGTCCTGGGGATGCTCGCGCAGCGCACCGGGATCCGGCCGACCGAGCTGGCCGGGGTGATCTACTCGCCGCGCAACTGTGACGCCGCCCGCCAGCTGTACCGCGTCACGAGCGGCCTGGAATCGATGATCCTCGGCGAGGCCGAGATCCAGGGCCAGGTCAAGCGCGCCTACGAGGCGGCGCTCGCCGCCGGGGCGACGGGGCCGACGATCAACCGCCTGTTCAACGCGGCTCTGACGACCGGCAAGCGCGTGCGCTCGGAGACGGCGATCGGCGCGACGCGCGTGAGCGTGCCCTCGGTGGCCGTCGACCTCGCTCGCACTGTGCTCGGTGACCTGGCCGAGCGCCACGTCGTGATCATCGGCGCCGGCGAGACGAGCGAGCTGACGGCGCGCGCGCTCGCCGAGCAGGGCGTGAGGACCGTGTTCGTGGCCAACCGGCACGCCGACCGCGCGCGGAGCATCGCCGATCGCTTCGGCGGGCGCGTCGTGCGCCTGGACGATCTGCCGGAGCAGCTGCAGCTGGCCGACATCGTGCTCTCCTCGACCGCCTCCCCGCACGCGATCGTTGGACACGACGAGCTCGAGCTCGTCACGCGCTCGCGGGAGGGACGGCCGCTGCTGCTCATCGACATCGCGGTCCCGCGCGACGTCGACCCGCGCTGCGGCTCTCTCGACGGCGTGACGCTGTACGACATCGACGACCTCCAGGCGGCCGTGGCGCGCAACCTCGACCTGCGCCAGGATCAGGCCCCGGAGGCCGAGGAGATCGTCGAGGACGAGATCCGCCGCTTCGCGCGCTGGCTCGGCCAGGCCGACTCGCGTCCGACGATCGCGGCGTTGCACGAACGCGCGCAATCGATCGTGGAGCAGGTGCTCGCCGAGAACGGCGGGCGCTGGGAGTCCGCTTCGGAGCGCGACGTCGCCCGCATCGAGGCGGTCGCTCGCGCCGTGGCCAGCCGCCTGCTGCACGAGCCGACGATCCGCCTGCGCGGCGCCGCGGACGATCGCAGCCATTCGACGCTGCAGGTCGCCCGCGAGCTGTTCGGGCTCGACGAGGCGCCCGCGCCCTCGGCCGACGCCCACGTCGGCGAGGAGACCGACAACGTGCGCGCACTGAGCCGCACCGACCGCGCACCGCGGTCGCACGGCGCCTGATCGCCGGTACGACCGTGCGGCGCCTGCGGATCGGCACGCGGGGGAGCGCGCTCGCCCGCGGGCAGGCCAGCGCGGTTGCCGCGGCGCTGCGGGAGCGAGTCGGCGCGCTCGAGGTCGAGCTCGTCGTGATCGGCGTGAGCGGGGACGAGGACGCCGCGCCGCCGACGCGAGCGCCCACCGACAAGTCTCGCTGGGTCGATCGCATCGAGGATGCCCTGCTGGCCGAGCGCATTGATCTCGCCGTGCACTCCGCGAAGGACGTGCCGCGCGATCTCGCGCCCGGACTCGCCCTCCTCGGCACGCCGCCCCGCGAGGACGCCCGCGACGTCCTCTGCGGAGCGGCGGGCCTGGCGGCGCTCACCAGCGGCGCTCGCGTGGGCACCGGCAGCATCCGGCGGGCCGCGCAGCTGCGCGCCGCGCGCGACGACCTCGAGGTCACCGACCTGCGGGGCAACATCGACACGCGCCTGCGACGGCTCGCCGACGGGCGCTTCGACGCGATCGTGCTGGCGCTCGCCGGTCTGCGGCGTCTCGGCCGCGCCGCCGAGGCGGGGGCGACGCTCCCGATCGAGCGCTTCGTCCCCGCCCCCGGCCAGGGCATCCTCGCGCTCGAGGGCCGAGACGGCGACGAGCTCGCCGCCCGCGCGGCGCTCGCGGTCAGCGACGCGGCCGCGATGAGCGCCCTGCTCGCCGAGCGCGCGCTGGCGCACGCGCTCGATGCCTCGTGCCACACGCCCCTCGGCGCACATGCGCGCGAGGTCGGGGACGGCGGCCTGGAGCTGCTCGCCTTCGTCGGGCTCCCCGACGGCTCGGCCTGGGCGGAGGACGCCCGCATCGGCCCGCGCGACGACCCGCAGGCCCTCGGCCGCACGGTGGCCGGGCGTCTGCTCGGTGCCGGGGCGGCGGACCTGCTGCGCCGCGCCGAGGAGATGGCCGTTGCCCCCGCCTGACGCATCGCCGCCGCGGCCCGGGCGGGTGTCACTCGTCGGCGCCGGACCCGGCGATCCCGGTCTGCTGACCGCGCGGGCGATCGCGCTGATCGCCGAGGCCGACGTCATCCTCCACGACCGCCTCATCCCGCTCGCGGCGCTCGCCGGCGCGCGAGCCGACGCCGAGTTGCTGTTCGTCGGCAAGGAGGGCGGGGGCGCTTCCGTGCCCCAGGAGCGCACCGAGGCGTTGATGGTCGACCGCGCGCTGGCCGGCGCGCACGTCGTGCGCCTGAAGGGCGGAGACCCGTTCGTGTTCGGCCGCGGGGGCGAGGAGGCCGGCGTCCTGCACGACGCCGCCATCGACTTCGAGGTCGTCCCGGGCATCACATCGGGCATCGCGGCACCCGCGTACGCCGGCATTCCGGTGACCCACCGCGACCATGCCAGCGCCGTCGCGCTCGTCACCGGACACAGCCGCGCCGATGGCGACGACCCGACGGCGATCGACTGGACGGGGCTGGCCGCGTTCCCCGGGACGCTCGTCTTCTACATGGGCGTACGTCAGCTCGAGCACATCTCGCGCTCGCTCATCGCCGCCGGCCGCTCGCCCGACGAGCCGGCGGCCATCATCGAGCGCGGAACGCTGCCCGACCAGCGCGAGGTGGTGGCGACGCTGGCCACGATCGCGCAGCGCGCGCAGGCGGAGGGCGTGCGCCCGCCGTCGGTGACGGTCGTCGGCGCTGTGGCCGCACTCGGCAGGGAGCTGGCGTGGCGCCCGCCGGCGCCGCTGGCCGGGCTGACCGTCGCGGTGACGCGAGCGCGGGCCCAGGCGAGCGCCCTGGCCGAGCGCCTGCGCGCGCTCGGAGCGAGCGTGATCGAGGCGCCAGCGATCCGGACCGAGGCGATCGACGTGGAAACGCCGGCTCTCTCCGAGTACGACCTCGTGTGCTTCACGAGCCCGACCGCCGTCTCGCTGCTGTTCGAGCGCCTCCACGCGGAGGGACGTGACGCTCGCGCCTTCGCGTCGACGCGCGTGGCGGCGATCGGGCCCGGCACCGCGCGGACGCTGCGCGAGCACGGCCTGATCGCCGACGTCGTTCCCGAGCGCTTCGTGGCCGAGGGGCTCGTCGAGGCGCTCAGATCCGAGTCGCCGCGACGCGCGCTCGTCGTCCGCCCCCGCGAGGCGCGCGACGTGCTCGTCGACGCGCTGCGTGAGCGGGGAGCGCACGTCGACGTGCTCGCACTCTACGAGACGGTGGCCGAGCCGCTGTCGCCACAGACGTTGGCCGCGCTGCGCAACAGCGACTACGTCACGTTCACCTCCTCCTCGACCGTGCGCTTCTTCCTGGAGGCCGTCGGCGGCGCCGGCGCGCTGGCTGCGCCGGTCCGCAGCGTGTCGATCGGCCCGGCGACGAGCGAGGCGCTTCGCGAGCATGGAGTGCCACCGACCGTCGAGGCGGTCCGCCACGACATCGATGGTCTCGTCGAGGCGCTCGTGCAGGACGCGCTCGACCCCGAGCGGACCTGATGCGCACCGCTTCATCTCCTTCCTGTCGGACTATGGGCTCGATGACGAGTTCGTCGGCGTCTGTCACGGCGTCATCGCCAGCGTGTGCCCGCAGGCGCGCGTCATCGACGTCACGCACGGCATCCCGCGCCACGACGTCGCCACCGGCGCGCTGACGCTGCGCAACGCGGTCCCGTTCCTTCCCGCCGGCGTGCACCTGGCCGTCGTCGACCCGACGGTCGGCGCGCGCGGCGCCGATGCGCGCCGCGCGATCGCGCTGGCCACGGCCACTGAGCGGCGGATCCTCGTCGGCCCCGACAACGGCCTGTTGTCGCTCGCGGCCGAGCGCCTCGGCGGGGTGGTCGAGGCCGTCGACATCGGCCGCTCGAATCGGCGCCTGGAGCCGGTGTCGGCAACGTTCCACGGCCGCGACATCTTCGCTCCGGTCGCGGCCGCGCTGGCCGCGGGGGCGGCGCTGGCCGAGGTCGGCGATCCGATCGCCGCCGACGACCTCGCTCGGGTCGAGATCTCCCACGCGCAGGCCGGCGACGACGGCCTGCACGCGCACGTCCTCGCCCTCGATCGCTTCGGCAACGTCATCCTCGACGCTGGTCACGAGCAGCTCGGAGCGGCCGGCCTGCGCCTCGGCGCCGAGCTCGAGCTGATCACCGACGGGGACCGCCACCGTGCCCGCTACGCGGTGACGTTCGCCGACGTCGCCCTCGGTGAGCTGCTGCTCTACGAGGACGCCCAGCACATGGCGGCCGTCGCGGTCAACCACGGCTCGGCGGCCCACACGCTCGGCGTCGACCGGGGCTCCGCGCTGCGCGTGCGGCTCGCCTGATGCCGTCGCTCGGCACCCCGCGCGTGCACTTCCGGCGCATCGAGTCGACGAACGAGCACGCGCGGACGCTCGCGGCCCGCGGCGCACCCCACGGGACCCTCGTGACGGCATCCGAGCAGACGGCGGGCCGGGGGCGCCAGGGCCGCACATGGTCGGCGCCGCCCGGGCGCGCGCTGCTGATGTCGCTCGTGCTTCGCGAGCCACCGCCGTTGCTGTCGCTGATCGCCGGCCTCGCCGTCTGCGACGCCGTGCGGGCGAGCGGCGCGGGCACCGCGCTCGTGAAGTGGCCGAACGACGTCGTCCTCGTCGCGCCCGACGGCGCGCTGGCCAAGTGCGCCGGGCTGCTCGTCGAGGGCCGGCCCCAGGAGGGCTGGGCGGTCCTGGGCATCGGCGTCAACGTCGCGATGCGTGACGGCGACCTGCCGGCGGAGCTCGCGACGACGGCGGCATCGCTGCAGCTCGAGCCCGCGGCCGTGGAGCGCGTGCTCGACGAGGTGCTCGTCGCGCTGCAGCGGCGCCTCGCGCAGCCCGCCGCGCAGCTGCTCGACGACTGGAGGGCACGCGATGCCCTGCTCGGGCGCGAGGTGAGCTCGTCCGCCGTCGCCGGCGTCGCCGCGGGCGTCGACGACGATGGGCACCTGCTCGTTCGCCAGGCCGACGGGAGCCTCGCGGCACTCGACGCCGGCGAGGTCCACGTCGGCCTCGGCGGCGTCGGGGCGCCGGCGTCCGACTGACGCACCGGCCCGTGCGCATCCGGTCAGCTCCGGTAGCGCCGCTGCATTCGGGGGTGCACGTCGTTTCTATGAATATCTCACGGAAAGGACGTGCACCCCCGGCGAATCGGCGCTACCTGACGCAACCGGATACGCATCCGTCACCCCAACGACGAGCACGTCCGTGGAGGCACGCGCGACGCGACGCCGCCCCCGACCCGCCGCTAGCGCCCCCGGCCCACGCGCAGGCCATCGCGCCGCACCGCGAAGCCGTTTAGAGTGCGAACATGAGTACCGCGCAGCGTCCGCTGGAGCTCATCCTCGCTCGCAACCTGATGACGAGCCTGTCGACGCCGGCATTCCTCACCGACGCGTCCGGCGCGCTCATCTTCTACAACGACGCCGCGGGGCACCTGCTTGGTCGCCGCTTCGAAGAGGTGCGGGCCGACGGCACGCCGGTGTGGGAGCACGTGGGACCGTTCGACCGCGACGGCCAGCACGTGCCGATCGACGAGCTTCCGCTGACGATCGCCCTGCGTAACGGCTCACCCGCGCACGCGAGCCTGCGCATCCGCACGTTCGCCGGGGCCGATCACGACATCGAGGTGAGCGCGCTGCCGATCGTGTCCGCCGAGGGTGCGCGCGGGGCGATGGCCTTCTTCTGGCCGATTGGGGAGCCGAGCGCATGAGGCTGAAGGTCTGGGGATCGCGTGGCTCGGTGGCGGCACCCGGCGCCGAGACGGCGCGCTATGGCGGCAACACGTCGTGCGTGCAGCTGACGCTCGGCGACGGGAGCCTGCTCGTGCTCGATGCCGGCACCGGCCTGCGCACGCTCGGTGTGGCGCTCGCTCATCGGCGCTGTCCACCGGTGATCCACATCCTGCTCACGCACCTGCACCTCGACCACATCCAGGGCCTGATGTTCTTCGAGCCGTGCTTCGCGCCCGACACCCGCATCTTCGTCTGGGGCCCGCCCGATCCGGACGACCCGCTCGAGGATCGTCTCGGCCGCTACATCTCGGCCCCGCTCGCCCCGATGGAGATCGCCGATCTCCCGGCCGACATCTCCTTTCTGCCGTGCCCGCGCGAGTGGACGATCGGCAGCACGATCGTGCGCAGCGCGCCGGTCACGCATCGCGGCCAGACGCTCGGCTTCCGCATCGAGGACGGGGATCAGTCGCTCTGCTACATCCCCGATCACGAGCCGGCGCTCGGGATGCCGCTGGCCGACCTCGACCCCGAGTGGATCTCGGGGTACGCGCTCGCGCACCGCGCCTCGCTGCTCATCCACGACTGCCAGTACGCCGACGACGAATACCCGGCGCACATCGGCTGGGGACACTCGGCGATGAGCGACGCGCTCACGTTCGCGGCGCGCTGCGACGTGCAGCGCGTGCTGCTCTTCCACCACGACCCGCTGCACGACGACGACACGCTCGACGCCTTGCAGGCCCAGGCGCGTCATCGCTGGCGCGCGCTCGGCGGGCGCGCGGGCGCGGTCACCCTCGCCCACGAGGGCGAGGAGCGGCATCTGGCGCCACGGTTCGGCCGCCACGAGCGACCGGCTCCGGCTCCGCTGCACGCGCTGCCGTCGCGCCCCGCGTCGGCTCGCGTCTGAGCGCGGCCGGCGGCTACGGGCGGTCGGCGTGCTCGAGCGCCGTATCGACCGTCTGCTGCACCTTGCCCTCGGCGTCCACCGGCCGGCGCCCGTCGTCGCCCGCCGGCGACGGGGTCGAGAGCGCCTCGGCCAGCACCTCGTCGGACGGCGATTCGGGCGCGGCGGGCTTTGCGCCACCGCGGGACGACCGGCGCCGGCGTCCGCGCGATGACGAGCCGTTGCGCTCGGCGCTCGCTTCCGCCCGAGCGCCCGCGCGCTCGCCGTTTGCGGCCGCCTCGGACGCGGCCCCGGGCTCGTCGGTCGCGCGGTCGGCGAGCACGCTCTCGAGCTTGGCGGCCTTGCGCCGGCGGCGGTTGGCGCGGGCTCGCCGCTTGGGGAAGTTGCGCAGCAGCTCGCGCGCGAGAGCGGGCGGCTTGCGCGCCATCCGGGTGCGCGCGCCGCGCAGCACCTCCTCCGCCTCGGGCGTGTGCGCGAGCGCCGCCGCGAGCAGGGCCGCGGCGAGCCGGCGGTCCTGCTTGCGTGAGGCGTGCACGAGGCGGCGCGCGTTGCGCGCGTGCGCGCCGCCGGCCGAGTTGACGAGCAGGCCGAGCAGGCGCTTCGTCTCCGGCCAGCGCTGCACGGCGTACTCCTCGTGCACCTCGCGGGTGTACTCGGCCAGGCGCCAGATCCACGCGTTGGCCTGGTCGCGGCGCCCGATGCGGCGCTCGGCGAGCGCACGCAGCATGATCTTCGCCGCCTCGCGACGATCGTCGCGAGACCAGGACCCGACGATGTCGATCGCGGTGTCGAACGCGTCGGCATCGCGGGCGGCCGCGATGTCGGTGAGCGCGCGCAGCCGCAGCTGCGAGTTCTTGTTGCGCTGGACGGCGGTGATGAGGAAGCGGCTCTTGAGCTCGCCCGTGCGGTCGAAGTGCAGCATCGCGCGGGCCCGGCGCCATCCGCTCGGCGCGACCCGGGCGCCCGCGAGCGCGGCCCACACGTGCTGCTCGCCGTAGTCGAGATGCTCGACGGCGATGCGCCACAGCTCGCGCTCGAAGACGGCGAACCGCCGCTCTTCGTCCGCGCACACCGGCAGCACGCGACGCTCGACGCGCACCCGGCGCCCGCGTCCGCGACGAACTGGTCCGACGACGATTGCGCCGCCGCGATAGACGTCGCGGTCGAGCAAGGAATGCAGCGTTACTACGGGGTCGTCGTGCTTGGTCGCGGGATGCACGAAGTCGACGACGAGTCCCGCCTCCTTGCCCGGATGACGGCGCGTCACGCGCCCCACGCGCTGCTGGTAGATGCGCTTGGAGGCCGTCGGCGCGAGATGCACGCACACCGTCGCGCGCGGCGAGTTCCAGCCCTCGGCCAGCAGCTGCGCGTTGATGAGCACGTCGATCTCGCCGCGCTCGTAGCGAGCGAGGATCTCGGCGAGCTCGCGCTTGGGCGTCTCGCCCGATACACCCTTCGCCTTCAGCCCGGTGGCGAGGAACGCCGCCTCGAGGTTGTAGGCGTGGCGCACGCCGGCGGCATAGACGACGCCGGGCACGCCGTTGAAGCGCGTCTTGTAGAGGTCGGCGACCGCGTAGTTGAACGGGTGCTGATCGAGCAGCTCGGCCAGCATCTCCTGATCGAACTCGGTGTCGACCTCGCCACGGCGCAAGGGCACCTTCGCGATCGTGCGCACGCCGGGGCCCGGTGGGATGCGCACGCAGCGCAGCGGTGCGATCACGCCGCGCCGCGCGGCCTGGGCGAGGTCGAAGCGCGAGGTCTGCGTCGGGAAGAGGTCGGTGACGTGGCGGGCGATGAGCGCGCCGGTGGCGGTCATGCCGATGAAGATCGGGCCGGTCCACTCGCGGATTGCCGCGCTCGTCTTCTCCCCGAGCGCCGTGTGCGCCTCGTCGCAGATGACGATCGTGTAGGCGCTGGAGATCTTGCCGGCGTTGCGCACGAACCACTGGTAGGTCTCGACCGTGACCGGGCCGTTGGCGGCGTCCTCGCCCTTGAGCAGCGGACGACTGATGCGCGACTTGTAGCCGCGGTCGGTCAGCTCGCCGTTGAACTGGTCGACGAGGTTGCGCCGGTGCGTGAGGATGAGCACGCCGCCGGTGTGCGAGGCCTCGACGAAGCCGAGCGCGGCCACCGTCTTGCCGGCGCCGGTGGCATGCTCGAACCAGAAGCGCTTCGCCGCGTTCGGATCCTCGGGCTG
Source organism: uncultured Solirubrobacterales bacterium (assembly GCA_963819075.1). Taxonomy (GTDB): domain Bacteria; phylum Actinomycetota; class Thermoleophilia; order Solirubrobacterales; family Solirubrobacteraceae; genus CAVQBJ01. Next base: position 530,720 of record CAWFUP010000002.1, on the reverse strand, counting down.
CTCGGGAAGCTGGTCCTCCTCGCCCTCGTCGACCCAGTCGCGCGGCTCCTCGTCGGGCTCTTCCTCGGCGACGAGCTCCTCCTCTTCCTCCTCGACGTCCTCGAGCTCGAGCTCGTCCTCCTCTTCCTCGAGATCCTCCTCGTCGTCATCGGGCGCAGCCGGAGCGACCGCATCGAGCTCGTCGTCGAGGTCCTCCTCGTCCTCGAGGTCCTCCTCGTCCTCGAGATCTCCCTCGAGCTCGTCCTCCTCCTCGTCCTCGACGGCGGGCTCCGCCGCGGCCTCGGCGGCCGGTGCCGCGAGCTCCTCGTCGTCCGCCCCGAGGATGTCGGCCGATGCGAGCAGCTCGGGCGAGGCAGCCGCCGCCGTCCCGTTGCCGTTCGTGCGCAGCGCCTCGGCGAGCAGCGCGGTGAGCGTGCCCGAGAGCGCGTCGACCTGATGTGGAGACAGCACCGTGCCGTCGACGAGGTGCGGCTCCTCCTCGGACAGCACACGCTCGAGACCGAGCAGCAGCGAGTAGTCGCGCCGCCACGCGGCGGAGGGCACGCGTAGCCCCTGCTCGATCTCGGCGAGCGCGGCATCGAGGGCGCGCCGGCGCGGAGAGCCGGGGGCGAGTGCGACCGCGGGGTCCTCGCCTTCGTGGACGAAGCGTTCGCGGACGAACTTCTCGGCGCGCGCAAGCGCCTTGGAATCTGGAAGGGGCGTAGCCGCGAGGGCCACTGAACTGGGCTCGGCCATAAGAGGCTCTGGACTTCGAGACGGAATCCCCAGCGACGGCGTCGCGGGACTCGGATCACCGGACAAACGTGCCGGGATGCTCCAAGCGACCTCGCCTCCGAGGTCACCGGGCTGCAACGTGTGTCTCAGGATATAGCACGCGACCCCTGGACAGCCCGGCAACCGACCATGATCTTCACGCGCGGCGCTGGGCGAGGACGTGTGCGAGGCTTTGCCGATGGCCCGCTCCCACGTGCTCGTAAGCGTCGCGCTGCTCGGCCTCGCGGCGGTGGTCGCGGTGGGCATCGTGCAGGCGACGCGACGCGACGCGACGCCCGGCCTCGGGCCGGCGCCGAGCGCCGCGCAGGTACAGGCCGAGCTCGCCGGATCGCCGGCGCCGCTCGCCGCCCTGCATGCCGAGGCCGGGCAGCTGCTCGGCGGTGGCGCCCAGGCGCTGCAGGCCCGCCTGGCGGCGCTGCATGGCTATCCGGTGGTCGTCAACAAGTGGGCCTCGTGGTGTCAGCCGTGCCGCGCGGAGTTCGGGGTGTTCGAGCGCGCCTCCGCCGCCCTCGGCCGGCGGATCGCGTTCCTCGGCATCGACTCCGCCGATGACGGCGACCCGCGCAGCTTCCTCGCCGCCCACCCGGTGAGCTACCCGAGCATCTCCGACCGCGACGGGACCATCGGGACCGATGTCACCCTCTCCAGCAACTTCCCGGTCACCGTGTTCTACGACCGCTCCGGACGCCTCAACTTCATCCACCAGGGCCCGTTCGCGACCGTCGCACAGCTGGAGACCGACGTGCAACGCTACGCGTCCGCGTCGTAGTTGACGCGATGCCCGAGATCCGTCTCGACCCGCTCAGCGGGCATAAGACGATCGTCGCCGCCGACCGCGCGACGCGACCCGGCGGCGGGCTGAGCGCCTCTCCGCCGGAGCCCATCGACGCGGCGACCGACCCGTTCGCCGAGGGCCACGAGGACCAGACTCCACCGGAGCTGTATGCCGTGCGGCCGGCAGGGGGAGTACCGAACGGGCCCGGATGGACGGTTCGCGTCGTGCCCAACAAGTACCCCGCGCTGCGCCCGGGCGAGGTCGAGCCTCCCCGCGACGCGCGCCCCGAGCTGTTCAGCGCGACGGCCGCCGTCGGCGCGCACGAGGTGATCGTGAACGCCCCGGCCTCGGTCTCGAGCCTCGCCGATCTCACCGTGTCCGAGGTGGTGGGCGCCGTCGAGGTGTGGCGCGAGCGCATGCGCGTTCACCGCGACTGTGCGTGCACGCAGCTGATCGTCAACGAGCGTCGCGAGGCCGGCGCCTCGCTGCCCCACACGCACGCGCAGCTGTACGCGCTCCCGTTCGTGCCGGGAGCGGTGGCGCGTGAGCGCGAGCGCTTCGGCGCCTACGCGACGCGCATGATGGGGCAGAACCTCCTCGGCGATCTCGTCCAGGAGGAGGTCCGCCGCCGCGAGCGCGTCGTCGCCATCGACAGCGAGGCCGTGCTCATCGCTCCGTACGCGTCCCGCGTGCCGCTGCAGCTGATGCTCGCCCCGCGTACACCCCGCGCGCGCTTCGAGGACGAGGGAGCGAGCGGCGCCGCGCTCCTGCACGACGCGCTGCGCCGGCTGGCCGAGGTGCTCGGTGCCAGCCCGCCGCTCAACCTCTGGGTGCGTACCGCGCCGAGCGGCGCCGAGCACTTCTGCTGGCGGATCGACATCGCTCCCCGCCTCACCCACCTCGCCGGCCTCGAGCTGTCCACCGAAGTGAATCTGAACATCGTCGCCCCCGAGGCCGCGGCCGCTCGCCTGCGCGAGGCCTAGAGCCGCACCCACCGGTCCGCCGCCGATGCTGCTCATCGTCCTCGTCGTGCTCGCCGCGACCGCCGCGGGCCAGATCGCCCACGCCCACACGCCGCGGGCCCCGGCGCTCGCCCGGGGGACGCTGACGCTGATGCTGTACGTGCTCGTTCCGTTCGTCTCGTACGTCAACATCGCCCACCTGCACATCACCACCGGCGCCGGCGCCGGGCTCGGGCTCGCGTACGTCGAGCTGGCGATCGTGGGTGCGCTCGCCGGGCTGCTCGGCACCCGCGTGTTCGGGCTCGCGCGGCCGGCGGTCGGCGCGTTCATCTGCGTCGTCATCCTCGCGAACACCGCCTATCTCGGGCTGCCGCTGGTCATCGCCGTGCTCGGCGCATCGCAGCTCCCCTACGGGATCGCCTTCGACCAGCTCGTCAGCACGCCGATGCTGTTCACCGCCGGCTTCGCCGTCGGAGCGGCGTACGGAACGAAGGCCGGGCAGGGGCCGCGCGAGCGGCTGCGTGCGTTCGTGACGCGCAATCCGCCGCTGCTGGCGGTCGTCGCCGGACTGATCGTGCCGCCCGCGGCCGCTCCGGAGGCGCTCGTGCACGCGTCGCATTTCGTCGTGCTCGCGCTGCTGCCGCTCGGGTTCTTCGTGCTCGGCGTCAACCTCGCCGTCGAGCATCGCGACGGCCGCTGGCCACTGCCGCGCCTGGACCGGGTCACCGCGGCCGCCGTGCTGCTGCGAATGGCGGCGGCCCCGCTGCTGCTCCTCGTCCTGTCGCGAGCGACGGTGGCGATTCCCTCCGCCTATGTGCTCCAGGCCGCGATGCCGTCGGCCATCAATACGCTGCTCGTCGGCCACGCCTACGGCCTGGACCTGCGAATCACCTCTGCCGCGATCGCCTGGTCGACGACGGTGGCGATCGCCGCCGTCCTCGTGGCCAGCTTCGTGTGAGGATGCGCGCATGCGAGCAGTCATCCAGCGCGTCAGCAGCGCCTCGGTGTCCGTCGCCGGCCAGCAGCTGGCCGCGATCGGCCCCGGCCTGCTCGTCCTGCTCGGCGTCACTCACGACGATGACGCGACGACAGCCGACCGCCTGGCGGCGAAGGTGCGCGCGCTGCGCGTCTTCGAAGACACTGACGGCCGCATGAACGAGCCGCTCGGCGAGCGCGAGATCCTGTGCGTCAGCCAGTTCACGCTCTACGGCGACACGCGCCGCGGCAACCGCCCGAGCTTCGTGGCCGCCGCGGCCCCCGAGCGGGCCGAGCCGCTCTACGAGCGCTTCTGCGCTGCCTGCGACGCCCGCCGGGGCGTGTTCGGAGCGCACATGGAGGTTGCCCTCGTCAACGACGGCCCGGTCACGCTCCTGCTCGACGCGTGAACCGAGCGCCCCTCCAGTAGGCTGCCGTCGTGCCGCCGCCAGAGCGATTCGTGCCGAGGTTCGCCGCCGAGCCGCCCCAGGAGGCGCTTCCGTACGGGCGCTGGGCCGATCAGCTGCGCGATGCCTTCCTGCAGGCCTGCCTGTCGCTCGACACCGAGGGCGAGGACCTCGGCGAGCCGGGAGAGATCTCCTGGTATCCGGACCGCACCTGGCACGGCCGCACGTACGTCGGAGCGACGGCGCCGACCGCCAACGGGTACGAGCTCTACGGGTACGTGCGCTTCGTGCCGGCCAGCGACGCGCAAGCGCCGCAGGACCTCGTGGCCAGCGTCGACTTCACCGCCGAGACGGCCGAGGAGAACCCCGACTGGACGCTCGACCTCTGCGACGAGGTGATCGGCAGCTGGCGTGGCGAGAACGGCGACGTGGCCGCGATGACGCTCGTGTGGGGCCGGCCGCTCGTCGCGTCCGGCGCGCTCGCCGTCGCCGAGCTCGGCGGCATCGTCGTCGACCAGTGCCTGCTCGTGGAGGAACGCTTCGCGCTCATCGCCCCCGACGACTACCGCCACGACCTGCTCGAGGTCGCGCTGCTCGACGCCCGGGGCTCCCAGCTCGCGCGCGAGTCGCTCTACGGCGAAGACGACGACGAGGGCTGAGCGCGCTCAAGCCCACGCCGGCGGGTCCGATCACCGGGGCATGAGCGGCCCGTCGGTGCTTCACGAGCGCGCGCTCGAACGCCTCAACGGGGGCGCCCCGAGCGAGGCCATCGAACTGCTGCGCGAAGCGATCGCCGACACGCTCGACCCTGAGCTCGTCAACGATCTCGCCGTCGTGCTGGCCGGCAACGGCGAGCCGGGCCAGGCGCGCGAGCTCCTGCAGGGGCTGCTGCGCATGTGCCCCGACTGCGTGCCGGCGCAGGAGAACCTGCGCTCGCTGTCCGTGCGCGAGCCGCAGCTCGCCGAGGCGCGTGCGGCGTTCCTGCAGCTCGTGGCCGACGCGTCAGGGCAATGCCTGCCGGACAATCTCGATCCGCTGTTCCATCCCTTTGGCCACGAGCTGCCCGATCCCGGCGCGGTCGGCCAGCGCCTGGACGAGCAGCTCGGGATCCTCGAGCGCGCGAGGGTGCTCTGGCGTCAGCTCGGAGACGATGAGAGCCGTTCGCTGTGGCTGCGCTTCCTGGCCTACCGCGCCCTCGGTCCGGCGCACGTGCGCCTGCAGCTCGAGCCGCTGGAGTACCGGCGGTCGGTCATGCTGCTGACCGCGAACATGCTGCGTGAGCCGGCGGTGGTACCGACGCCCGGTATGCCCTTCGAGTGGGGATTGCACCGCTATGACCTGCGCGCGGCCGGGATGCCGATCGAGGTGGTCGGCCCGCCGCTGCCGCTCGCCTCGACGTACCTCTTCTCGCAGTACGCCTACCGGGACGATTCCGTCGCGGCGCGCCCCCGGCGTGGCGACGTCGTCGTCGACGCCGGCGGCTGCTGGGGCGACACCGCGCTGTGGCTGGCCCACGTGATCGGCGAGCCGGGCATCGTCCACACCTTCGAGCCCTCGCCGCGCAACCGCGCACTGCTCGAGGCCAACCTGCGCCTGAACCCCCTCCTCGCGCCGCGGGTGCACGTCCACGATGTGCCACTCGGCCCACGCTCGGGCCAGACGGTGTGGATCGACGACGTGATCGCCGCTGGCGCGACGGTGCGCGAGCAGGCCGCGGATCCCGAGCGCTCGGTGCAGTTGCAGACCGACACGATCGATGCGCTCGTGGCGAGCGCAGCGATCGAGCGGCTCGACTTCCTGAAGGTCGACGTGGAGGGGGCCGACCTCGGAGTCCTCGAGGGGGCCTCCGCCACGATCGCGGCCCAGCGCCCGCGTCTGGCCATCGCCGCCTATCACCGCGCCGACGACCTCGTCCGCATCCCGGACTTCATCGCCTCCCTCGGCGTCGAGTACCGCTGGTACCTGCAGTGCTCGACGATGACCGACATCGACACGGTCGCGTTTGGCGTGCCGGCGTAGCCCGGGTCGCCACCCGCGACGATGGGAGTGTTGTAAGAAGGCTTTTCATCGCGAAGTTAAGGCCGTTGACGAGCCGCGTGGTTCGTCGAAAAGCTGGTCAGTGTGCGGTCCCGCTGACCGACAGGCGGGACGGTGCCCACAAAATCCCTGCATGATCGGGGTTTTCGGGCGGTGCTGGCTACGGGCAGATTCGCCCGCTAGCTGGAGCTTTCGCTTACGCCGCGCACGGCGGCCAGACCACCTTCGGTCAAGCGGTAGCGCAGGCGACGCGACGAGGTTGGGTCCCGCTCCTCGACTACAAGCCCCATCCGTATCAAGGTGGTGCAGCGTGCCTTGACCGACTGAGTGTTGTTCGCACCCACCTCCGGCGCGAGTGCCAGGCGGGTCGCGTGGTCCCTAAGGCGGTCGATCGCTCGCAGGAGGCTAAGACGCTCGGGAGTAAGCCCCGTCAATCCGCGCTGTGCGGGAGGGTCTGGCGTAGGCGGATCAATCTTCACGACCGCTCGGCCGCGAGCATTGGCCACGTAGCGCATCGGGCGGCCGTAGCCGACGGTTTCGCGACTGACGTCAAGTGCCCCCAAAGTCGCGAGCTGACGCGCGCGATAGGCGAGGGTGTTACGCAGGCCACCGAGCGCGTCGTGCATCTCTGAGACCGTCGCGGATTCTCGAGCGGCAACGAAGCGAAGCAGCTCGAGCAGGGGCCGACCCGCGACGGTCGCGAAGACGTCAAGCAGCGGATCGCCGGATGCTGCGCGACTTACCCGAGGCTTTTCGCCCGGCAAGGTGAGCGGGCCGTCGAGCACCGACGGGTCAGCACGAGCCTCGTAGACCTTCGGCAGCAAGCTGCCGAAGGTGTCATTGCCGAGGAACGTGCCGTGGGACGGAAGCTCATCGCGATCCTTCTGTTTCCCGTGCCACACGCGATAGCCGCGCTTGAGGTCCCTCGTGGAGGCACCTGGGCTTGCGAGGTAGCGCATGAGGGCGACCACCCGCTCTCGTCTCGTCCATCCCTTGCCAGGGCCGCCGACTGCGCGCCCCGGACTAGTCGATGAGCTTCGGGCGTGCGGAAGCCCGAGACGTTTGAGTGTGGCGGGCAATCCGCCGTGATTGTCAACCTGGCTGATCGTCGGCCAGCGGACGGGGACCCCGCGCTTGTAGCGAGCCTCGCTGTCGGCTCGTCGCTCGTCGCTGATGCGGACGTACTCGTCGCGGGTAAGAACATGATCCCGCGCGTCTTCGCCCCCCACGCCATCGACGATCAGTTCCTGCACCCGGATCGACCAGGCGTCTCGGACGCGAGCGTTCACGTGCGCGACCGTGACTTCGACCGGCGTATCCCCGATCGGGCGCAGTACGGCAAAGATCCTCGCTATGCCGTCCTGAGAGATGTCCTTGATCTCGCGCCAATCCAACTTGAAGCGCTGATGAAGGCCTTGGGCGGTTGGGCAGCGAGGATGGTTCGCGCCGATGCGGGCGTCGTTGAACCGCTGCTGGCTGACTTCGCGGGGGGTCTCTGCATGGCGAGCGCGCACGGCGTAGGCGAGCACCTCGGGGACGACCTTCGACAGTACCCACAGGTCGTCGCTGTAGTCGCCGACGACCGGCTGCGGCGGGTCGTCCTCCAGTTCCTCGCGCATCTCCTCCCAGTCGTCGGCCATGACGACGGGCAGTTGAGGCGGCCGTTGCAGCGCGATCGCGGACACCACCTACATCGTCGCGCCGATGAGCTTCGGTGTTCAGTTGGCGAGAAGTTCAGCGACGCGCTCTCGCTTGATCTGGGTGAGGACCTCTGCGATCTCCAGGTCGTGTCGCGTTGGTCGTGCCGCGAGCCCGTCGATTCTCAGGGGGCGGCGAACCTCGAACGTTCTAACGGCTGCGAGGCATATCTCGTGCACCGCGAGGACGATGACCGGACGACCGACATCTCTCGCGGCGCGTCCCGCGTCACGCCGGCGAGGAATGGCCCTCGCGCGCGCAGCTCACCGACGCCTACGGCGACTGGCTGGCCGTGCTCAGCGCGGCGCTCGCGCTGACGCGCACGCCTCGACCCGGTGGCATCAGCTACCAGCGAGCGACCACGGGCAAGGGCGGGTACAGGCGCGAGGACGTCACCAACGCCATCCACCGAGCACGGCGCGAGATTGGGAGCTGGCCCAACTCGACCACCTATCCAGAGTGGGCGCGCCTGGCCAAGCGGGCTGCCCAGCAGCACGGCAAGGCCGAGCCTCGCATCCCCTCGCTCAGCGTGATCGCCAGCCGGTTCGGAAGCTGGACGGCGGCGCTGGCGGCCGCCCAGGGCGGATAGCCGGAGACGTCCTCACCTCGGGTTTCCACCCCGCCGCCGGCCAGGGTGCCGGACGCGACGCAGCCCGCCGTTGACCTCGAGTGGGGATGGCGACGGCCACGGTGAGTACGCCAATCAACCGCCACGCGTCGCGGTTACGGCGGAGGTTGTTTGCTGGGCGGTGCCATGGCGCTCGCGGCGTGGCGTGGCGGGAGTCGAGCGGTTCGTGACGGTTGGTGCGGGTGGCGCCGCGGGCGGGTTGCGGATGGCCACGCTGACGCGAACGGTCGCCGCTTCTTGTCTGCTGTGCGCATAGAACCCCGCGGCCACGCCGGCGACGAGCAGCAGCGGGTACATGAAGCGAAAGATCGGGTACGGGCGACTGTAGGCAAGCTCGCGCACCTTGAAGAGCTTCAGGTTGCTGAAGACGCCGGGCCTGAAGCTCTTGATCCGGGCCTCCAGCCACTTGCTCTCGCGGGAGCTCAGCGTTGCGATGTGCGCCTTGTACAGGAGCTGGTAGATGCGTTCGATTCTCTTGAGGTGCTCCTCGGCGTGGCGGTACTGCCATGTGTGAAACCCATCGACGAGCGCGACGACCATGGTGGCGGCGGCCGCGACGAGCCCCAGCCAGAAGATGTGACCGGTCACCGTCACCCCAATCAGCGCCGCGATAAGCGCCAGACCGAACGTGCGCGTGCGGTCGACGGACAGGTTGGCGTTCTGTAGGAACTCTCTGGCGGTTTCGTAGTCGCGCTGCAGCAGGCCCAAGAGCTCGGCGCGGCGTTCCGATCTATTCATCGTCGAGCTCTTCGGCGTTCTCGGCGCGGCCGGCGGCCCGGCGAATCGCGCGGTGGTACTCGCGATCCACCTCGCGCAGTCGCTTCTCAAGGTCGCCGTATCCGCGATCGCCAGCCCATGGCTGGAGCGCCGACAGCAGTCCGGGGATGTAGTCGACCCGGAATTCGCGGAAGTCCGAGCGGGTCCCGCCGTAGCGCAGATCCAGAACCTCGGGCCAGCGATCGCACAGCTCCTCGAACAGTTCGATCAGGTCAGGAAGCCAGTCGTGGTAGACGTCGTCCTCTTCGAGCTCAATCTGACGTTCGAGCGCCTCCTGCTTTTCGTCTTGGCTGAACGCTGCAACCTTGATGCCGAGTTCGGCTCGCAGCAGTTGGCGGAAGATCTGCTTGATCGCGTCGACGATCTCCGAGTCGGCGCCCAGGGGATCGCCGAGCAGCTTCTTGGCCTCGCTCAGGAGCCCCGCTTCACGGGTCACGGCTTTGAGGATCTCTGGCTTGAACGGCGGCTCAGCCACGGCAGCTCGCCGCTACCAGGCGGCGCAGCGACGCGGTGCAGCGTTCGAGCTCGCGCTCGGCGTGGTCGCTCGGGAATGGCGCTCGCTCAGGTTGAGTGCCTCGCGTGGCCGCGTAGAATGGCGCCAGTGCCGCCAGGTGTTGCATGTCTTCGGCCAGCTCGGGGATGAGCGCGCCGCACGTGATGAGCGCCTTTTCCCGGTTGAAGATCTGAACGCCGGCGCGCGCGTTGGCGAGCATGGCGATGCGCTTTGCCAGGCCGTACGTCGCGGCCAACGGGAACAGCAGGTCCCCACCGTAGCGGTCGACATCTTGCAGCCGGTCGATCGCGGCACTGTGGCGGCGGATCTCCTCGATGACCGCGCGATGGCCAGGGAAAGACACGCGCCAGTGCCTCGCGAGTCGATCCTTTGGGTCCCACAGCGGCACACCCTCATCGGACAGATGGCGAACGAATAGCCAGTCGTCATGACGCAGGCGCTCGAAGCTGGGCCACACGTGAATGACCGGGGAGACCGTGACCTCCGTCGTCGTACGGCACAGCAGCGAGACCTTGCGGGCATCGCCCGCGTGCGCGAGGACAACGAGCATGTCGAGGTCGCTGTGCCGCGTCGCGTCACCGCGGGCCGTCGAGCCGAACACGGCCACCGCCTCAGACGGCACCAACCCGCAGATATCGTCGGCGAGCTGCCGGGCCAGCTCAAGGCGCTCGACGGCAAGGCTCGCTGTCGTTAGCACGAGGAGACGGTACCGCCGCGGTACGACAAGACGCGGTGCCGGTGTTGCAGCGGCGTCGATCGCAAGCTCACCGATGCCTGCGAACCGGGCCGAAGTCCGAGCGACCTATGCGGGCGATGGCGCACGACCAGAGTGAGCGGGCATCGCCGCCCGCCGTCTTCTGTCCTGCCTGAGCGTTGCCGGCGGCACGGCACGATTCCAGAACGCGCCACGCGCCTCCCGGATGGCCTTCCCCGCCGCGATAACCGCGAACACGCGTGGTGTCGCGACTTCTGGATGCAACGCCAGGTCAAGCGCCTCGGCGGTCTCGATCGCGGCGATCTCGAGGCCGAAGAGATCGATAACGAGATCGAGCCGAGCCGAGCCGTCTAACGGCATCGCCAAGGCGGACTCGACCGTCGCAGCGCACGCCCGGGGCCACGCCAGCGCCGCTTTGTGGAGCCCGATGGCGTCCACGATTCGGCTGGCGACGACGAGACCAACCACTTCGGCCTCGCCGTAATGGCCCCGTCGAGGATCGCTCACGGCGCCCTGCTTGATCCAGTTCTGCCACGTCGAACGCGCGACCCGCGACAAATCACAGGAGGTCCGCTTCCCCCACGACGCGAATACTGTCCGGTGACTCGCCCATACTTATGCCCACGATTATGCCCACACTGTGCTTAAATTGCGACATGCGCAACGAACACCGAGCGGTGCCGCACACCTCCTGGCAGATGGGAATCTGTCGGCCTGATGGCACCGCGGAGCCGCTTCCTCGAGACGATGGAAGGCGTGCCGCGCCGCGGCGAGCAGCGATGGCGACGCCCCGACGGCGATCGCTACTACACGTGGGACCGGCTACATCACGAAATCGAGGTGTTCAACCGCCGCGGGAAGCACCTCGGCGCTGCCAATCCCGACACCGGCGTGATGATCAAAGACGCCAAGCCCGGGCGGCGAATTGATGTCTGAGCGATACATCGACGCGGTCCTGGACGGAAGTGCGCTGTTCACGGACATCGACGACTACATCGATCGATGGCACGAGCATCCCGGCGCCGAGTCGCTCCATGAGTACCTCGGATTGACCTGGGATGAGTACGCCTTGTGGGTCGAGGAGCCCCGATCGCTGCGCCTCATAATCGCGGCGAAGGAACGAGGGGAGCCGGTTGCGCAACTCGTGTCAGGCGCTGACGCGAACGCGCTGCTCGCGCGCGGTCTCTCGCCCGAAGATGCGCAGACGGTGCGCTCGTGGCTCCAACAAACAAACCGGCTGCCCGCGCCCTGACACGCGCAGAGCGCGTGGCGGCGACTCTCGTCGAGCGCTACGCCTCCTGCCACCGATCGATGTCGACGCCGTTGCCAAACGGTTCGCCGACGTCGAGGTTGATGCCATCCCAGGGCGTTGCGATGGCCTCGTCGTGGGCCTCCACGGCCCACGATCACGTCCTCTCATCCTCGTCGAGCAGCGTCAACCCCACACACGACGACGCTTCACGATGGCGCATGAGCTGGGGCATGTCCTCATTCCATGGCATGTCGCCAGCGACATGGTGTGTGACACCGCCAAGCCGTGGTACCTCGTGGAGCCGCACGAGGCCGCGGCCCGCGCAAACGAAGTTGAGGCCAACGAATTCGCAGCCGAGCTCCTGACGCCGAGCGGGTGGCTTGCCCGCCTGATCGGCAGTCGCGGACCTGATCCAGGGGCGCTAACGAGGGAGGTGTTGTCGATCGGCGTCTCCGCACAAGCCGCCTGCATTCGGCTTTCTAAGGTACTTCCAAGCGGGCGGGTCTGGGCAATCGTCGACGCCGGTGGACAGATTTCAGCAAGCGGACAGACCCTCGAGACTCGTATCGCCCCACCCCAGGTGGGAAGTCCGCTCGCCCGAGGCCTGCTCGACCAGTTTTCTACGCGCGTCGACGAGGTTCCTCACGGTCGGGCACGCGTCGTCTGGTGGACGTTTCGCGCATCAGCGTCAGGCGAACTGCGCACCGCGTTGTCCGGACGGTCGAGCTCGGAGATCGAGGCGCTTCTGCTCGAGCGGCACGCCGGGCCCGACGCCGATCGCATCAGGCGCAGCCTTAGCGGCGTGATCGGCTCTGCGTTCGGCTCGGCGATCCGCGACGGTGACACGTCAGCGACAGCCCTCGAGGCCAGGCTTCGTGGGCGGTTCGCCAAAGAACGGCAGAAGATTCCAGCCTCGATGATCGACGACCCGGACTTTAGCGAATGGCTCGCGCGCCGAGCGCTGGACCTTGCGTCCCGGGCCACGTCTCCACGTCAATAGGCCGGTCGTCATCGTCGCGGCGCGGTCGTCGACACGCGACGACAGACGGACGGACGTGCGCCCGGCGCTAACGCGCCGCGGGCAGGTCTCCAGAGATGACAGTGACCGACCGCGCCGCCGCGGCACAGGAGCTGTCCACCTACCGCTGCTCGCGGCTCGCGAGCCGGCCAACCGTCTGCGTCCTTATCGGGCGCCTTGCTCTTGAGACCCCACACTCGGTCCTCGGCATCGCGTCGCTGCGACGCCGATGCGCCTCGGACGCCAGGTAGAGCGCGTGCGATCAGGCTTCGCGCGAGAGCGCCGCGATGACGTCGCGTCGCGCGTGAGCGGTGTTGTAGGCCAGCGTAAGGGACTCCGCCTGGATTGCCTCGGCTGCCCCCTCGGCGTTTACGACGGACACTGAGCCGTTGACCAGGACGATTGCGCCGTCGCTGAGGGCGCTCGGATGCTCTGCTAGGTCGCTTGCGGCCTGCGCGAGCAGCTCGAAGGAAACGCCCGATTGGCGCAGGTCAGCAATGACCTTTGCTTGCACAGCGTCCTCGTCGCTGAACAGGTTCGGCATGCCGGTGCCGCGTGATGCCTGCATGCTGGGCCGCAGCAGGCCGCGTTTGAGCCAGCTATGCAATGTGCGGTACTCGACGCCGATCACCCGGGCGAGCTGCGGCAAAGTCAAGAGCCTCGGGTGAGACATCCTGGGCACACCTTCCTTCGGGGGTCCAAGCGCCCGAAATTTAGCGCCAACAGCGGACACGGATCCGCGGCAAGCGACCCCGACAGGGAAAGAAGCCGCTCGTTGCGAGCGCGAGATTCGCGGGCGGTCGGGTGCACGAGACGGCACTCGACTGAATGGCGATGAAGTTCCGTCCGCCGGTCTTGGCAAGGTCTGGCGCGTCGACGGTGACGACGGCGCTGAGTCGGAGCCCGCGACTCTCATCCGACCTCGAGCATGGAGCATGCCCATGAGCACCACAAGCCAAGCGTCCGGGATCCTGCCCGACGCCGTCATCAAGGACCGCAACGCCAACGCCTATTTGCTTGCCGTCGTGCTAGAGCCCGGGATGGATGCCGCGGGCGTGCAGGCATGGCTCACCCAGGTGACCAACCTGCTGGGCGTCCTGCAGCAGCGCGACCCCGAGGGGACCCGTGTGGCCACCGCGACCGTCGCGTTCTCACAGACGTTCTTCACGGCGTCCGGCCAGCCGCGCTTCGGGCTGAGCGCCGCCCAAATCCCCGCCGAGCTTGCCGCGCCGTCCTCCCTCCCGGCGCTGGCCGGCGTGGCGACCGTGGCCGGGGACGTGCTCTTCTACATCATGAGCACCTCGGAAGCGGCGGTCGCGACGTTCGAGCGCGGGCTGTCGCAGATCCCAGGGAACGCGATCACCGCCGTCTCGGTCGAGCTCGGGTTCCAGCGCGATGACGGACGGGAGCCCTTCGGGTTCCTCGACGGGTTGCGAAACGTCCCGTCGGCGCAGCGACCATCCGTGGTCTTCGTGGACGCCGAGCGCAGCCCCGAGGAGCCTGCCTGGGCCGCCGGCGGCAGCTACCTCGCCTACATGAAGATCCACCAGAACCTCGACGCGATGGCCGCCATGGCGGAGGCCGACCAGGAAGCGCTCATCGGGCGACGCAAGAGCGACGGCTCGCGCCTTGACCTGCCCGTTGGGACTCCGGTGGCCGACGAGGGTCCGTTCACGGACAACACCTGCCCGGTCACCGCACACATCCGCAAGGCAGGACCCCGCGGCGCCCTCCACGACGAGACCACGATCTTCCGTCGCGGCGTACCGTTTCTGACGCTCAACCCGGACGGCAGCGTCGACGCCGGGCTGCAGTTCGTCAGCTTCCAGCGCTCCCTCGACGACTTCGCCGTGATCTTCGCGCGCTGGATGACGAATGCCAACTTCCCAGCACCCGGGTCAGGCCCGGATGGCCTGCTCAGCTCCGGCGTGATCTCAATCGAGAAGGCCGGGTTCTTCTTCGTACCGCCAAACGACCCGCGCTACATCGGCGCCCCCATCTTTGACCCCCCGCCACCCGACCCGTGCACGCTCGGACAGGTCGTCGTCCAGAAGCAGCTCGTCGACACCAACGGCCAGCCGGTGCTCGCAGAGCTCGGCAACATCGCCTTTCAGATCCTCAGCAACGGGCAGCCCGTCGGCGCCGAGTTCAGCACCGACTCTTCCGGCCGCGCCATCTCGCCGCCCGTCCCGCGCAACACCCCACTGGTCGTTCACGAGGTCGCGCCACCGACGGGATTCCAGCAAGCACCCGACACCGACGTGACGCTCACCAGCGCACGCCAGCTTCTCACCATCACAAATCAGCTCACGCCCGGGCCAGGCCCCGGCCCCGTTTACAGCGGATAGCCCGCTCGGCGGCCGGGACTGACGACGCACGCGAGCTGCCCTTTCACGTCAATCAGGGAGGCCAACGATGACCGACTTGTACGAATTGATCAGCACCCTGGTCGCCGCGGACGAGGAATCGGGGAGTCCGGGCACCTTCACGTTGTTCACCAGCGCCGGCGGTCCGGTGATCGCCGGGCGCGATCTGCCCGAGGGAGCACGCGTGCCAACGCACGTCGAGGTGGACGAGATGCGCGATCGAGGCTGGGTGCGCGTCACCGACGCCGAGGGCAAGGGGCGGACCTTCGCCGTCACGTCTGCGGGCCGCGCGGCCGCCGCCAGGTGGTCGGCGTCGCGCGCCGGAGCGGGCCCAGGACCCAGCGTAGACCTCGAGTGGTCGGCCGTGAGCGGAGTGCTGGCTCAGGTCTATCAGGCCTACGTGACGGCCGGTGCGCCCGAGAACGGCGTCGACACCACGTCGCTCGACGGCGCTAATGACCCGACCAGCAAAGCAGCCGTTCGAGAGCTTGCGCGCGCCGGCTACCTGGAGGACGTGCTCGAGATTGACGGCTTGGAGGTCCCGCGTCTCGTGCGCCCGACGCCGCTCGCGCTCGAACGGGTCGCCGGTTGGCCGGGCTCCTCCGCTCAGGCCGCTCTCGATGACCTCGTGGCGGCGATCGACACCGAGATTGCCCGCACGAGCGACAGCGAGAAGCGCTCGGCTCTCGTGACCGTACGCGACGGGCTAGTTGGCGCAGCGCGTGACTTCGCTCTCGCATACCTTGAGAAGAAGGCCGGCGTCTGACGGCGAGCGCCATCCACGTGGCGCGGGCGAGGTCTTGCTGTACGTCGCCGGCTACTGCAATGTGGCGCTGAACGGAACCCCGCTGGCCCGGCACGTACCGACGCGGTGGCTGCGCGCAGGTAGAGACATCGAGAGATAGCCGATCAGCTTCCCGGGCGACGTGAACCGAATCTCCAGATGCAGACGCCCCGGCCGGAAGTACTGGTCTGGCGATATCGACCACGTGTCGTTGATGGTGTGGTTGGCGTTGACCGGCTCTGGCTGCGCGTACGAGAACCAGGTGTAGGTCTCGTCCACGGAGTAGGTGTGGGCGCACGTTAGATGCGCCGGAGTCGTGACATTGACGATGTACTCACCGTCGCCGACTACCCGAAGCGTCACCGTCTTGTGCTGGCGCGTCTTGCCCCTGTAGACCCCGGGGGTGTTTGGCGGAGACGCGGGAGGGGGCGGTGGTGGTGGGGGAGCGGCGGTCGTCGCCGTAGTCGTGGTGGTAGCCGCTGGTGTTGGCGTCGGCTTGACGGGCGCCGGAGGCGTAATCGGCTTCGGCGCTGGAATCGCCGGCGTGATCGTCGTCGCGGTACTCGTCGTCGTGGTCGTAACGGGCGGCGGGTAGGCGGCGATCTCCTGTTGGACCCAGGGCTCGATGAGGTCGGCACGGATGAAACCATCCGGCACGGTGGTATCGCAGTTTGCGTCGGTGTAGTCGATGATGCCAATCTCAGTCCAGGTCATGCCCACCTGCACGACCATCGGACCACCGCTGTCTCCGTGGCAGAAGCCGGTCGCGTAGTTGGGGTCGATCGCGCAGATGTCATTGCTCGGATAGAACGGGATTCCGTCGGCCCCGAACACGCTGGTGCAGTAGCCGCTGGACTGAATGACGAGCGCCGATCCCTGGAGCGTCTCGGGAAGGATGGAGCTGGCGGAGTCGGTTTCCCCCCAGCCTGCGATGTCTCCTACCTGCCCAGCGGTAAGGGATGTCTCAACGCTGGCATCGGCAAGCGGCATCGCCGGCGCCGTCGTCGGGCTGGAGAGTACGAGTAGTCCGACGTCTCCGAACCCCAGTCCGCCGTAGCTCGGGTAAACGAGTCCCTGAGTTGCTCCTAACACCTGTCCCGACGATGGGTCATCCCACACGGTGAGCCCAGTGATGATCTGAAAGCTGGCGATCGGGTTCCAGTGATTTGTGGAGGTGTCGATCAGACAGTGGGCCGCCGTGAGGACAAGCATGGGCGAGACCACCGTGCCCGTGCACCACCCGGCAGAGCTCTGCACTCGGGCAACCCACGGCCAAGACGACGGGGCGACGTCGTGTCCGTTGATGATTGCCGCGTGCGCATGGGCCGGCCCGCGCGCACGTGAATGCTTGGCGATCAAATGATCGCTGGAGATCGTCAAAGGTTGCCGCCTGGATGGGATCTTGGTCGCGCCGGCCGGCTCGACGGCTATCAGCAAGCCAAGACACGCCAGCGACGCTGCGACCACGGGGGCGCAGCGGAGCAACCGACGCAACCGACGCAACACCGTCCGAGCATAATCGCGCCCATGCGAATCGCGAAACGGGCCATCAGGTTCCGCCCGGCGATAGTCGGTCGTCCCCGCACTGGCTAGGAGCTCGCGCTGGGTAGATACCGGTCGGTGACGATGCCCGCGATCCACGAGGATGGAACCGGCCCCCAAAAGCGGCTGTCGTCGGACTCTCCCCGGTTGTCGCCGAGGGTGAACCACATCCCAGCCGGAATCTTGATCTGCGTGGGCAGGTTGCACGCGGGTGTCCCGGGCGCACACGGCGCGATGTAGCTGTCGCTCTCCTGCTCTCCGTTGCGGATCACGTGCCCGTTGACGATCGAGATCGCGTCGCCGGGGCCGGCGACGATGCGCTTGATGAACATCTCGCTCGACGCCTGACTCTCCGGCTGACCGCATGCGGACGTGGCTGGGTGCGGAGCCCCGCAAACCTCGCTCGCCGCGTCGACGGGTGGATGAAAGACGACGATCTCCCCCACGCGTAGCGGATCGGAGCCGCTGGGACTGGTGGTCGTCACGATCGTGCCGAGCGGCAGCGTCGGCTCCATCGCCGAACTCGGAACACGGTAGGTGCCAATGGACGGCGGGTTCGCGGCGGTGGCGGAGCTGCCCGCGGCGACTGGCTGCGTGATCACGATGACCTTGGTCGTCCCGCACGCGGCCAGAAGCGGAGAGATCGCTAGTGACGTTGCGACCACGCAGACGCGACGGGTGGCGAACCGGGACGACTGCCTCAACATCTACCGAGCATAATCGCGCCCACACGAACCGCCAAACGGGCCATCACGTTCCTTCGGCGAACCGCGGCCGTCCGTTGCGACAGAGCTATTCGCTTGACGCTGCGGGTAGAGAGACCTCTCTTGGCGCGACACCAGCGGGCACGAACGCAGCGAGCGTCAGCCAGCTCGTAACGCCCGACTGGTTCGCGGTCGGCGATCAGGCTGCCGAGCAGGAAGTCTCGGAGCCTGGCTGAATCGCGCCCAACGCGCCTGAGCGGCCCAGACGCGCATTCGTTTGCTCACATCCCGGCGCCGGATCGGACGGACCATCTCGGCGGAGATTGCCACCTAGTCCTGATCGCCTAACACGTGGTCGGTCCACCGGCCCAACCAGCGGTATCCACTACCGTCAGAGTGACGTGTGACGCTCGTGAGCCTACCGGCGGGGAGACGCTGCACACCAACCAATTCGAGAGCACGACGGGCGCGGACGCTCCGCCCAGCTCGGCGTACTGATACGAAATGTCTGTCGCATCTAATTGCTGCGTGGCGACGTCCAATGACTCTTGCACCACACTGGGGACGAGCGGTGCCGGTTGTGAACCCTGCACGATCGCGCCGATCACGCCGATCAGTATGAAGACGACGCCGACGCTGATCGCGCAGACCTTCACCCACAAGGGCTTCCCGCGCCCAGCAGCAGTAGCAATTGGGGTCGAGTGCGGAGTCGCCATTAGGGTCGCCGGCGACGGGTGGCTGGGCGACGTGACGGACGACGCCTGGCGCTGGACTGCGCCTGTCCCGCGCCAGAAGCGCACGGCAGCCATTCGCTCGCTGATCTCCGCGTTCGACATCGTTGAGGCCCGAAGCTGAAGTTCGATATCTCGGACCTCCTGCGCTGTGAGGCCAGCCCTGCCGGTTGCGGCCAGATGCGCCCGTATCTCTGTGTCCACCTGGTGACGCAGCGCGGCCTGCCTCTGGGCTTTCTGCCGAGCGCCCACCTCCCGGCGCTTCTGAGCTTGACGGGCCCGGTAACGACGTCTGTCTGCGTCAGACCAAAAGCTGTTGTGTCTCCAATACCAGCGTCCGAGGCCCACTTGCCGTCTCCTTGGATGCTCCGAGTTGAGAGCCCTACCAGTCAGATGCGACTAAGCAGGTCGGCCTTCTTGGTCTCGAACTCGGCGTCGGTGAGCACGCCAGCGTCTCGCAGTTCTCCCAGCTTGCGAAGTTGCTCCACAGGTTCACCATGGTTCGCACCGTCGTTGGTCAGAACCTCCGTGCGTGGAGTCTGCGCCGCCGCGACTTCGATGGCATTTCGCAGCCGATTCATTTCGCCTTTCAGATGGTTCTTCTGGATCGGACCGTAGCCGCCGATGCTCCCGTTCAGCGTCACAGTCGTCCGCGACTCGTCCGCCTGTGCCAGGAGTACCTCGATCTTCGACGGCCAGCGGGTGAGCCCAACGCCGATCTTTGGCACGATGCGATGTGGCCCTACCGACTTGATGTTCCAGCCGACGGTTGCGATCGCGCTGCGGCAGGCCAAGGATGCAGCGTCCAGTGGTAGGTCGATTGCGAGCTCGTCGGTCAGCTTGGTCATATTTCGTCCTTTGAGATGGCGCGTGGAGTCGGGTGCCGCGAGCGATGTGCTGCACGTCGAGCATAATCTGGGGACGGCCGATCGCCAAACGGCCCATTAGGTTCCTTCGGGGGTAGTCCACCGACGTCGGTGACGGCCCTCTCCGTCGCTACAGGCCCCGTACCAGCTCCGCGAGACTCACCTCAAGCGCATCGGCGATCCTCTTCGCCGTCGGGATGGTCGGGGCGTGCCAGCCCCGCTCGATCTCGCCGAGGTACTTGGGGTCCATGCGGGCGATGCGGCCAGCCACGGTTGGGAGAGTTTCGCCGCGCTGCTGTCGGATCTCGCGCACGCGCGCGCCGAATGCCTGAGATATCGGGTCGGCCTGCGTTCGTCGTGGCACTGCTCGAGGATGCTCCCAGTCCTGTCGGCGGGATCTGGTGACAGGGTAGACATGTTCCCCCGCGACTGCTACGTTCTCGCGATGCTCGACGCCCTCGCTGGTACGCATCGCGCAGTACCGAGAACGACAGCGGGAGGGTGACGGGGATGGCATTGGTGGTCGTCTACCTGGTTGTGGCGATTGCGATCGTCGTGATTGCGTGGCGCGTAGCGGACGACCGCGGTCGGCGGCCGGGAGTGTGGGGTGGGCTGGCGTTCCTGTTCGGGATCTTCGCGCTACTGGTGCTGATCCTGCTGCCGTCCAAAGCTGAGGAGCGGCAGGCTGCTCCGATCGACACCTCAGCCGGCGTGGACTACCTCGACCAGCTCGAGCGGCTCAATCGCTTGCGCCAGTCGGGTGCACTGACCGACGAGGAGTACGAGCATCAGAAGCAGCGGCTGTTGTCCGCGGCGACTGCGAGCGAGGAGCGATGAGCCAGCCGCGGGGCTCCCGCCGACGCTCGGGCTGGTACCCCTCGCCGAGAGACGACGACGGCGCGGACGGCGTAGGCTAGCGCGCGTGAAGAAGATCACCGCGGGAGAACTTGCGCTTCACCCCGCTGCCTTGATCTCGCTCGCGGTTCTAGTGGTCAACGACCGCTGGCTCAAAGCGGCCTGGCCCGGATTCGTCACGGGGAAGTTGTCCGACTGCGCCGGGCTCGTTCTGCTCCCCATCGGACTCCTGTCATCGGCGGAGATCCTGCGCCGCATCTGCCACAAGCCGCTGATCTGGCGAGACGACGCTCTCCTGTGGGTAGCCATTAGCGTGGTCGGCTTCGTCTTTGTGAAGGTCACTCCCGCCGGCAATGACGCGTACGCCTGGGCGGTGGGAGCTATCCGCTGGCCCCTCCAGACGGTCTCCCACGGCGGCGCGCTGGGGATCCGGCCCATATTGGTTTCGCGCGATCGGAGCGACCTGCTCGCTCTCGTCGTTTCCCTCGCGCCGTTCTTGCTCATCCGGAACCGAGCTCGCGGCGGCGGCGCGCCGTTGGTCTCTGTTGAGCACGTCGATAACTACAATCCGGGTCGCTCGCTTGGGCTTGCCGGGGGAGGCAGGTGAGAGCAGGTGACGTTCAGGCTGAACATGAGAACCGCCGCGTCGGTCGTGGCGTGTGTCGCCATCCTCGTCGCGCTCGCGGCATCAGGCAGCAGCTCGTCTAGCAGCAGCAGCGCGCCCGCGAGCGGCGGCGGGAGTGCGCCCGCGCAAAGCAGTCCCGCCGCTCCGTCTGGACCGCAGTACACGCCATCTCAGCAGAACGCGATCACCGCCGCTCAGAACTACCTCAGCACCCAGGCGTTCTCGAAGCTGGGCCTGATTCAGCAGCTCTCGTCATCGGCTGGCGATGGATACCCGTACGCGGATGCCGTGTTCGCCGTGGAACACATCAAGGTGGACTGGTATCAGGAGGCCGTGCAGGCAGCAAAGAACTACCTCCAAACGCAGTCGTTCTCATGCCAGGATCTGGTCCAGCAGCTCTCCTCCTCGGCAGGCGATCAGTACACCCCTGGCCAAGCTGAATACGCCGGCAGGAAGGTCGGTCTCTGCTGAGGCTGGCCTCGCCGGCCGGCTCGGCACGGAGGGCGGCGCTCAGGGCGGCCTCGTCGGTGGTGCTCGTGCGCCCACCTATCGACTAATCGCGCAACCGGACGCGACTACGGCGGCGCGAGGGCAGATCTAGGCTATCGGCGGCCGTTTAGGGCGCAACCGGCTTGAGCGCTCCGCAGCATGGCGCTTCCGCTCAGTTGTGCGGCAGCGACGAGCCGGCGAAGAAGAAGAACCAGACCTCGAAGGTCAGCGCACAAGCCAGCACGCTGAAGACGACGATCCGTTCTGGCAGCGAGATTTGCTGCCGCTCGCGCGCGGCATCTTCGCGCTCTCCGCGCAGGCTGCGTAGCCAAGGCGAAGTATGACGTGCCCCGGGCGGCCGGCCGACCAAGCGGTCATAGGCGTTGCCGAGGCGGATGAGTGCCCAGGCCATGCCAAACACGAGTAGTGCCAGCACGATGACCACGGCGAAGACGGCGGTCATCGTGACGCCGTTGGATGGGCTTGGGGCGCCGGCCCAGTATTCGACGTGGGAGCCGATGTACACCGCCACCAGCGGACATCCGGTCCAGATGTTGATGCTGACGAACAGCGTGGCGGCGGCGAGGACGGCAACCTTCGGCCGGAACGCGCCCGACGATTGGCCTGCGGGCGTAGGCGAAGTCGGGGCTTCGGGTACGACGTTCATCTACACATGAACTCACACCGGTGAGGAAGCGTCAACTGGCCCGACGGTCGGCCTCCGCTGACCCACCCCGAGGACGAGAACCCCATCCCGGTTGCTCGCGCCCGCCGGCCGCGGGCGATCGGCCGGGGGCTTAGCTCCGATCATGCGCGATGAGTATCCGTCCCCGCTCTACGTAAGCCTTGTTATGAAGCGTCCCGCCCTGGCCTTGCCCGGCCAACTTGTCGGTCCCGTGGGCGCGGAGATCAGGAACCTAGTGACCTGAGGCTCCTACCCGGGCGTTGCGTCATCGTCGCCAGCGGGCTGCTCCACTTCGGCTGCGCACACCAGCGCTGCAACGAGTTCCCCGAGTTGCGTGACCAGCAGCAGATCGTCGATTTCGACGATCGCGTGATTGATCGTGGCGGCCAGTAACGAGCACTGACGGCGCCGATAAGCGCCGGGCGACAGGGCGAGCACCTGGTTGGCGAGACGCTGATAGTGCCGGACGCGAGCCTCGGGGCTGACGTCCTTCAGCTCGATCCTCGAGCAGTCGTAGTCCAGCACCGCGACCTCGGGGTTCAGGTCGTCCGGCCCACACGAGCACAGCTCCTGCAGCGGAACCACGAGCCGCGTCCCGTACGGCTCGTCGTCGAACCCCAGGTACGCCACGCCGCCGTAGTCCTCGATCACCTCCACTCGCAGCAGCGGCGCTCGCAGGATCGCGACCGGCCCTGAGGCGTCGGTCTCCAGCGTGGCGAGCACGGGCTTGGAGACGATCCCGCCCAAGAACGCGAAGAACGAGTCACGAGGGCTGCCGCCAGGCAGCGGCCAGATTGACGACATGACGACTCCCCCTCGAGATCGAGAACATAGGGCGACGTCGCCGCTCCCTGTGGGGCGCAGCGACATCGATGGGGTGGGGAGCGCCGCGCGCGGTTCGGTTGGCCTTGCGGCTGCGCCCGGACGGGCGGGTGAAGGCGCGGCGCTCACCCTCATCATCTCACCGCCAGCCCGGCCTGTTCAGTCGTAGCGACGCTGGATCTCGGCGATCAGCCTTCGCGCCTTCTCCACGGTCTCGGTCCTCATCTTCTTGCCGGCCGCGGTCAGTTGGCGTTCGCGGCGGCGAGCATCAACGCTCGATTTGCGCTCCTCGACCAGCCCGCGTGCCAGCAGCCGGCGCAACGCGTGGCTGACCGTTGACTCGTCCAGCCCCAGCCGCACGGCCACATCCTCTATGCGATCGCCTGGGCGCTCCCCCACGCACACGAGCACCTGAAGCTGCACGGCCGAGGGCGCCGCTCCACTCTCGGCCCGCGCCCCATACAGCTCGCGCACGAGCCGGGGCGCCTCGACCAGCGCGAGCTGAGGATCGTCGCAGCGCATCTAAAACTCGAATACGGCGGCAAACGCAACTCCCCTTCTAGGCGATAATGGTTGGTACAGCCAGCTAAATCCGCGGCCCGGGTGGGACAGCCCGGTCGTCCGGATCCACATCGCCGGCAGGCCTCGTCGTCGGCGTCTATACGCCAACCCCAGACCATCGCGAGGTCCCGGTCATGACCAGCTCCCCTGCCTGCATCCCGCGAGCCATCCTCGGCGCCAACGCCAACCACGTGCCCGGCGATGACGACGTGGCCGAGGAAGCCATGCAGCGAGCTCTGGTGCCATCCCTGTACCGGGCGCTGCGCGCGTTACCCGAGCCACGATCCAAGGAGGTCCTGGTGCTGCGCTACGGACTGCTCGGCGTGGCGCCACTCAGCCTCAGAGAGATCGGCGCCCGCTGGGACGTCGCGCCCGCCACGGTGCTCACCGCCGAGCGCAAGGCGCTCGAGCTGATGCGGGAGCTGCTGTGAACCTCGGCTCGGCCACGCGGTCGCGCTCAGAGCCACAGGCGACCCGTTTTTTCGCCCTGGCGAACGAGGTCTTCCATGACGGGGCGTGCCTCGACGAGCATGTCAAGGAACACGACGTGGCCCGCGGGAGTGACGTTCTGCACCTTCCGCCGGTGATCCACGGGATGACGTCCATGAGACATCACGAGCCTGCGGCGCAACAGCTCGCGCATCGCGTGATGGACGGCCGTCTCGTCGACGTAAAGCCGCCTGGCGATCTCGTCGCGGCCGAGCTCGGGGTGCAAGCCCGACAGCATCATCAGGGTCTGCTTCTGCGTCGCGTTCAGGGGCCGCTCTCCCCGATGCTCCCACCTGGTCTGCGCCGGCCACAGGCGTCGGTTCGCGACGGCAATGGCGAGCATGGCGTTGGCGATGTCGTCGTCGTCAATCTCGGGCATGGCGGCGTTCGGTCGTGCGCAGCGGTTCGCCGCGAACATCGGCGAGACCGTCTTGGGCACATTCGTCAGCGAGGTCGCCTGCCCTGCCCTCGCCTGAACAGTTCAGCGAACAGGTGGGCGTTGTTCATACGGTGGCAAAGGCCCGCGGGCCTTGATGTACTGGTTGTGGCGCCGACTGGCACTTAGCCGGCCGGCAGTGGGAGACGGGAGTTGCGCCTAGGCCGGTGCGAACCGGCTGACGGCGACAGGTCCTTGCGCGGTAAGCGCGACAGGGGCTAGCGGCGCGACCGAGACGGACGTGGGCGCGCAACCGACCTCGCAGGAGGAGAGCAACATCTGCCCTAGTACGGGAACGGCCGCATGCCACGCAGCGAGCCGAAGTGAAGCGTGGAGGGTCGCTGCGCCGTGAGCGATTGGGAACAACCCGTCTACCGGCTGCTCAACGCGCGGTTGCTGTCGCGCGTGCCAGGGCGCAAGAGCAGCCTGAGGCTGATCAAGCTGATCCGCTCGCAGCCGCAGATCTTCAAAGACCTACTCGAGCTGGACACCAGCCATCCAGACGGGCGTCTTCGGCTGCCCGGATGCTGGCCCCTCGTGATGATGTGCATGGTCATGGAGTGCGAGCTCATCGAGCCGTTCTGGGCCTCCAAGTGCGACGACGAAGCGTTCTGGAAGGCATGCGGCTTTGTCAAGATTCCGTCGGCCAAGACCTCCTACAACCGACTCGTCGAACTTGAGCTGTACCACCGCGCGTTCCGGACATGCGCGCAGAAGCTGATCGCCCAGGCACAGCGACACGTCCCCGAGATCGGGACTGGGGTGGCCATCGACTGCACCGAGGCCGGGGTTTACGCAGCGCTGCACTACTACGGGCCTAACCTCGACGGCCTGGACGAGCTCGAGTGCGCCGAGGCCATGCGCGAAGCGCGCCGCCGCGGCGGCGGGGCCAAGGCTATGAGCGCCGGCGAAGCACGCCAACAGCGCAACGAAGACGTCGACGACGTAGATCCCGAGCGCGCGCCACCGATCCCCCCGCCGGGAGACGTCAGCCGTCTGGCCACTGGCGACGTCTCACGGGTGCGAACCGACACCGAGACGTTGCCCAGTGGCCGCAAGCGCCGATGGGTATACGTACTACTGGCGTCCAAGATGAAGGGAGGCCAGCCGGTCGGTGGTCACTGGTACCGCTTCCTCGACACCACCGCGGGTGTCCGCTTCCATCGCCACGGAAAATTCTGGTTGGGGTTCTACAACCTCAAAGTGGTGGATATCTGTACCGGTGCGGTGCTGCTGTGCCTCGTGGAATCGGCCTCGATCAACGAGTTCAACATCTGGTTGGAACACTTGGACGAGGTCATCAGCCATCTCGGCAAGGCGCCGCGCTTTGTCACGGCCGACAAGGGATTCGCGGTGCGCGCGGTCTACGAGGCCCACGGCACGCATCGCGTCGCCTCGGTGTTTCCGCCGCGCGAGACCTCGTTCTACCGGCAGGACAGCCACATCGATACCCACGATCACTTTGGCATCCCAACCTGCCCTGTGTGCGGTAACCCCTGCCACCTCGTCGACTTTCGCTCCGAGGAGTACGCGCACTATCGCTACGAGTGCTCGGTGAACCCCGAGGGCAAGTGTGGCGGGCGGCGACGCATCGCATGCAGCACCGACCCGCGGCGACTTCCCGTCGGCATCCACCCGATGAGCCTCGCGTGGCATGAGGCGGCCGAGGCCCATTTCAACCTCGAGAACCCCCACCACACCTGGCGCTTGGACTACGGCGTCGGCGGCGACGATCGCAACACCCGGCCCCGGCGCAAGGGCCAGCCGTGGCAGCAACTCATGGCTGACGTCGCGCTCGTTCTGGAATGGCTCCGAGTCTGTCAGGCCAACGGCTGGCTGGCTGGACGCAGCGATCGCCGACCGCGCCGTCGTGACGAGCTCGTCCGCCCCTACCTGAAGGGCGCCGTCGTCAAGCTGAAGAAGAAGTGGGCCACGTGGCTCGCCGAGGGGCTCGATCTCCCTCGAGGTCGCGCCGGCGAGCAACGCTACGGTCCCCGCGGCGACCCGCCGCCGGACGCCGCCGGTCCTTGAGCCCCGCGCTCTCCTGATCAGATCGCCAGCAGAGACGTCCTTCCGAGTTCGGAGGGACGTCTCTGCGTGCAAACGCGACATCTCGCCGCCTCAACGGCACCCGTGTGCCGCTCCGACTCCCGCCGGAGCGGCACAAGCACGAAAACGGCTGTGACCAGCTCGATTTCCGGACCGCAGCCGCGTTCTTACAACAGAAGCGACAACAGTCCCGATGCCCCCGGCAGGAATCGAACCTGCATCCCACGCTTAGGAGGCGTGTGCTCTATCCATTGAGCTACGAGGGCGCAGTGCGGCGAAGGCTACCGGTCGATCCCGGCGCCCTCCGCCACGCGCGCCAGCTGCTCGCCCTCGAGCCGATGCGTGATCCACTCGGTCAGGCGGCGGGCGCCAAGCGCGCGATAGAACCCGAGCGCCGGCTCGTTCCAATCAAGCGCCGCCCACTCCAGGCGCCCGCAGCCTCGCTCCGTCGCGATCTGCGCAAGGCGCCGCAGGAGCGCTCCGCCCGTGCCCGCCCCGCGCTCGGGCGGTCGCACGTAGAGATCCTCCAGCCAGATGCCCGGGCGGCACAGGAAGGTCGAGAACGTCGCGTAGAAGAGCGCGAAGCCGACGGCATCGCCGTCTCGTTCGGCGATGAGCGCCTGCGCGAGCGGCGTCGGACCGACCATGCTCGCCGTGAGCTGCTCCTCGGTTCCGACCGCCTCGTCGCCGAGGCGCTCGTACGCCGCGAGCTCGGCGATGAGCTCGATGAGCAGACCCGCGTCGCTCGCGTCGGCGCTGCGGATCGAGGCCGGCGCCGGCGCCACTACCGGTCGGGGCGGTCGGGGTAGACGTCGTCGATCGTCGCCAGCGCGACGTACGGCGCGCCGGCCGCCGCGGCGATCGCCTCGCCGCCGCCGGCCAGCCGGTCGAGCACCACGCAGACGCCGCAGATCGCGTGGCCGGCCTCGTGCAATGCCTCGATCGCGGCGAGCGTCGAGCCGCCGGTGGTGACGACGTCCTCGACGACGAGGCAGCGATCTTCGGGGCCGAGCGGCGGGCCCTCGATGCGCCGCTGCAGGCCGTGCGCCTTGGCGTCCTTGCGCACGAAGAACGCCTTCACGTCGGCGCCGCCGGCCAGCGCCGCGCAGGCGATCGGATCCGCGCCCATCGTCATGCCGCCGACCGCGGTCGCGCCGCGCTCCCGCGCATACGCGGCGACGAGCTCGGAGAGCGCGGCGAAGCCCTCGGGGCGCAGGATTGCGCGCTTGGCGTCGACGTAGTAGCTCGCGTGGCGACCGCTCGTGAGCACGACGTCGCCGATGACGAGCGCCTCGCTGCGCAGCTGCGCCGTCAGGCGCTCGCGGGCCCTCGTATGTTCGTCCAGCGCCGACATCAGGCGCAATCTAGCGTTCGGGCCACGACGACACCGATCGTGTGGGAAACCCTGCCCTGAACCTGTTCGCCGGGCTCGTCCGCATCGCGTCGCTGGCGGCGTGCACGATCGTGGTGATCGCCTTTATCGTGTTCGCCACCCACCAGGCCAACGACGCCGCCACCCAGCAGGTCGCCGACCTCGGCTCCTCGAGCGCGGTCGCGGCGCACACGAAGGCCGTCGATGCGAAGCCGAGCGCCCTCCGACAGGCCGTGACCGACGCGAGCAACACCCTCACGTCACCGTTCCACAATGTGCTCGGCACGAGCAACCAGTGGGGGATGCACATCTCCCAGCTGGTGATCGCGTTGCTCCTCTACGGCTTTGGCCTCAGCTTCCTCATGCGCGCCGTACTGCTGCGACGGGAGTAGCCCCCGCTGCGGGCCGGACGGGCCCGGACGCGCAGCGCCGTCGCCGCCCCTTGTCGAGGATGTGTCGAAGCGTCAGGGGCCGGCGTTGTTACGTACGACGCCGCTGCCCTGACCGTTCTCGTTGTACACGTCGACGGCGTCGCCGGTGCCGACCCAGGAGAACACGGTGGGGGCGTCGGGGATCGGGATCCGCAGGCATCCGTGGCTGGCGGCGTAGGTGGGCACCGAAGCGTAGCCGTGGATCGCGTAGCCGCGGATGAAGTAGTTGGAGTCGACCATGCCCTCGCTGTTCGTGCCGGGCGTCTTCAGGTACACGCGGAAGCGCCCGATGACCGTCGGCGTCGAAGGCTTGCCCGAGCTCATCGTGTAGATGAGGTGCACGTGGCCGCCGGGATCGATCTCGGCGAGCACCTGCTTGGTCAGATCGGCCTCGACGTGCTTGCCGTCGCCGGGGTAGCGGACTCGGAAGGCGCCGTTGCCGCTCTCCAGGCGCTCGAACAGGCCCGAATCGGTGCTGTCCACGAGCGCCTCGCTGGTCAGCTTGCGGTAGGCGATCACGGCGAGATCGGTCAGGTCGTCGTAGACACCGGTGCGCGGCACGGCGTAATGCAGTGCGGCGAGCGCCCGCTGCAGCTCGCGGACCGAGCTGCCCGCCGAGCCGAAGCCGAGGTTCGGATCGATGACGCGGATCTGCGCCGGGGCGACGAGCTTGAACGTCGCCCCCGCCGGTGGCGCCGGCACGGCCGCGGTGGCCACGAGCACGCCCGTGCCCGGGCTCGAGTAGCCAAAGCGCACCTGGCCGGTTCCGTTGCCGAGGTTCTCGACCGCGATCGTGCGCGTCGCCACCCGGTGCCCGTCAACCGAGAGGCGCACGGTCAGACGCTCGCCGCGGAGATAGGGGCGGACGCGTCCCCAGACACCGAGGCGGTGACCGGTCAGGGCGATCGCCGGCTTGCCGATCCCGTGGAGCAGCTCGATGCGGATCCGGCCGGCCACGGCGGCCGTCGTCGTGGTTGTCGTCGTCGTCGTTGTCGTCGTCGTCGAGCTCGTGCTGGCCGAGGTCGTGGTCGTGATCGCGGCGGCGCTCGCGGGCATCGTGGCGAGCGCGCAGAGCACGGCGAGGGGGGCGAGGTGGCGATGGCGCATGCGCCCGATCCTACGCGATGCGTGCGGACGTCACGGCCTCAGCCCGCCGCCGTCGCGGGCCGTGCGCCGACGATCAGCCCGCGTGCACGCATGAGCCCGCCGACGACGGCCAGCGCGCCGAGCGACGCGGCCACGAGCAGCACGTAGTCGCCAGCCGGCCAGCCCTCCAGGCCGGCGAAGGCGATCGAATTGTTGACGGCGTGGGCCGCGATCCCGGGCAGCAGCGATCCGGTGCGCCAGTACAGCAGGCACAGCCCGAAGCCGAGGAAGGCGAGCGGAAGCAGGTACACGCTCGGCGCCGACGCGCCGTGCACGAGCCCGAAGGCGAGTCCGGTCAGGATCGCCGCCGGCCACGGGCCACGCCAGTTGCGCAGCGCGGTGAAGATGTAGCCCCGAAACAGGAACTCCTCGCAGCACGGCGCCATCACGCAGGTCAACAGCGCGCTGGCCGCGAGCAGGACTCCGCCATCGTTGGCGCCGAGCGTGTTCAGCAGCGTCTCGTGCGGGTTGTTGTTCAGCGCCGTCGTCCAGGCCGCCGTCACGAGGTAGAAGCTGACCAGCAGGATGATGATGCGCCCGACCGAGTCCCAGAAGCGGGCGGTGCGCAGTCCGAACTGGGCCGGCCGCGCGGGGCGCCCACCGAGGCGCGCCACGAACACCGCCACGACGACGAATACGGCGTCCTGCACGGCGGTGGCCGTGATCTCCAGGCCCGGCGGGAGGCTTCCCGACGTCACGTCGAGGCCGAGCAGCGCGCCGACGACGGCGGCCGCGATCAGCCCCCCGACGCTTCCGAGGATGACCGCGGCGACGAGCACGAGCACCGCGCTGAGCGGCGACCAATCGGGCACGTCGCCGGCCGCATCCTCTCCGGCGGGCGAGGGCGCGTCGTCGCCCGCGGCGACGGCGCGGGGCCAGAGGTCATCGGGCCAGGCGGCGGTCGGCGGGTGCGGTGAGCGCTCCTCGCCGGGCGCCGACGCCGTGCCCGGCGCTGCAGGTGAGTCGCTGTCGGTCATCGAACTGTGTCCAGCTTACGGACCGCCCGGCGGCCGTCGGTCACGCCGGCTCGCCGGAGAGCAAAGCCGGGAGGGCGTCGAGCGAGTCGATCACCGCAACGTCGGGCGGCGTCGACGGGGCGCACGCGCTCCCACCGTCGCGACGCAGCAGGATCGCTCGCAGCCCGCTCGCTCGAGCTCCGGTGACGTCGTGCCCGGGGCTGTCCCCGACGTGGACCGCGTCTTCGGCCGCCACGCCGAGCCGCGCGAGCGCGGCGGCGAAGATCGCCGGCGCCGGCTTGGCCGCTCCGGTCTGCGCGGAGGTGATCACGGCGTCGACGTGCTCGGCGAGACCGAGCGCGCCGAGCACCTGTGGCAGCGAGCAGTCCCAGTTGCTCACGACGGCCAGGCGCAGCCCGCGCGCGCGCAGAGCGGTGAGCGCCGGCAGGGCGTCGGCGTAGGGACGGAAGCGCAGCGCAGCGAGCAGCGCGGCCACGAGTGCCTCGTCGGGGAGCGCCCGCGCCGGCGCGGGCAGCGCCGTGCGCAGGACGAGGGCGCAACGCAGGCGCAGGTCGCCCAGCGAGGCGGCGTCGACGCCTTCGTCGTGGTGGTCGCGGTAGTAGGCGATCTCCGCGGCCAGTGCGTGCCCGGCCTGCTCGAGTGAGAGCTCGAGGCCATGGCGCTCTCTGAGCGCCTTGACGAGCGCGCCGGCGGGATCGTCGAGGGCGAGCAGGGTGCCCATCGCGTCGAGCAGCACCGCCCGCGCCGCCCGCACCACGGTCGGCGCCGCGCCGGGCGCGGGATCTACGCGACCCAGTGCCACGTCGCGAACTGCGCGACGAAGAACAGCAGGCCCGCGGTGGACGCCGCGAACACCGGCACCCGCGCACGCGGGCGCACGGCAAGGCGCGCGCCGGCCCACATGAACAGCGGGAACAGGACGACGAGGAAGCGCGGCAGCGACATGAGCGGTTCGCGGCTGGCGGGGTAGGACAGCGGCATCGCCAGCGCCACGAGCACGTACGCGCCGTACGCAAACGGCAGCGTCCGCAGCACACCGACGGTGGCCACCACGGCGAGGCACAGGAACAGCAGGTCGGTGATGCTGTGCTGGGCGGTGATGAACGGGTTGCCGTGGCCGGAGGCGAAGTACTTGTGCGCCGTCTGCATCGAGGCGAGCTGGCGCACGCCGTCGAACGCGGCGACGAGGCCGAGCCACAGGGTGTGCAGTGGTCCGGCGAACTCGCGACCCCACACGGCCTGCGCGTGGAAGGGCATCATCGCGTCGCCGCCGCTGGCCGCCAGATACCCCATATAGGCGGCCAGCCCGAGCGGCACGAGGCCGATCGCCAGCGCGTCGGGACGGAGGCGGTACCGCGGCCACAGGCGGCGCGCGGAGGGTCGGTCGGGCGGTCGATCGCCGCGCGGGCCGTACAGGTATAGGAGCGCGATCGGCACGAGCAGGACGATCCCGGCGCTGCGCGTGGCGGCGGCGAGGCCGGCGAGCGCGCAGGCGATCACGAAGCGCCCGCGTCGCGCCGACCAGAACACGCCGACGGACAGCGCGAGGTAGAGGGACTCGCTGTAGACGGCCGATAGGAAGAAGGCCATCGGGAAGAACGCGATCAGCAGCACGGTCATGCGCGCCGACTCGCGAGCCGGGGCCTCCGCGTCGCCACGCCCGAGCGATCGCTCGAGGACCTCGAGCGTCGTCAGCCGGTGCACCCCGTACAGCGCGACGGCCAGTGCGCCGACGGAGATCGCGATCCCGCCGAGCACGAGCGGTGCGCCGAGCCACCCGAGCGCGCTGACGAGCGCCGGATACAGCGGAAAGAACGCGGCGCGACTCGCCGCGCCGCCGGGCGCAGCCACGAGCGCCGGGTCCACCGGCAGGAACGCGCCGCCGGCCGCCTGGTAGCCGTGCTGGGCGATCGACAGGTACCAGGCGCTGTCCCAGCGCGCCGCCGGGGCGACGAGCCGGTCGCCGAGCCACCCGAACCCGCTCGTCAGGCCGGGGGGGTTGAAGACGGTGTGACGGTCCTTCAGGCCGAGTGCGAGCACCGCGGCGACGCCGCCAACCCAGATGACGAGGCGCGACGTCCAGAGCGCACGCCAGGCGTCCGCCACCGCGGCCATGCGGTCCGGGTCCGAGCGGATGCGCTGCACCGCGCGTGCCGCGCCGCGACGCGCGCGGTGCAGGCGCCAGGCGGCCGGTCGCGCGCGTGGCGCATCGGCGACGCCGGTCGGAGCGTCGATCGCGGGCGGGTCGGAACCGAGGGTGCTGGGGCGGGATCTCACGGCGAAGTCGGACCGGGTCGGCGCTGCCGTTCGGGCACCCGATGTTGCCAGGTCGCGACCCGGCACGCCGCCGGCCGGCCCGCGGTTGGTACCGTGAACGCGCACGTGACAAGACTTGAGTGGGCGGCGCGCACTGGCGTCGGCGCCCGGAACGGGTGTTCAAGGTGGCCAAGGAAGACAAGGTCGAATTCGAGGGAGAGGTGATCGAGGCGCTCCCCAACGCGATGTTCCGCGTACGCCTCGACAACGACCACGTCGTGCTCGGACATGTGGCCGGGAAGATGCGGCGCTTTCGGATCCGCATCCTGCCCGGCGATCGCGTCCGCTGCGAGCTGTCGCCCTACGACCTCGATCGCGCGCGCATCGTCTACCGGCATCGCTGAGCACGAGCTGATCGCCGCGGTCATCGGTGCGCTCGGCGCGCGGGGCGATCGCGTCCTGCGCGGACCCGGCGACGATGCCGCGGTCGTCCGCGCGCGACCGATCGCCGTGACCTCGGTCGACGCGATGATCGACGGGGTGCACTTCCGCTTCGCCGGCGGGTGGCTCGACGCCGAAGATGTCGGCGCCCGCGCGCTCGCCGGCGCGCTGTCCGACCTGGCCGCGATGGGCGCCGAGCCGGGCGAGGCCTACCTCGTCCTCGGCCTGCCCGCCGGCTTCTCGATGGCCGATGGCCTCGCGCTCGTACGCGGGGCCGAGGCGCTCGCGGCGCGGACCGACACGACGATCGCCGGCGGCGACGTGACCGTCGCCCCGGCGCTGACGGTGGCCGTGACCGTCGTCGGCTGGGCCGAGCGCGCCGAGGATCTCGTCGCCCGCGACGGGGCGCGCCCGGGAGATCTCGTCGGCGTCACCGGCACGCTCGGGGGAGCCGCCGCCGCCCTCGCCATTGCCGACGGCCGCGCGAGCGCTGCGGACGCCGCCGACGCGGCCGCGTTGCGCCGGCGTCTGGTCCGGCCCGAGCCGCGGCTGCCCGAGGGGCGCGCGCTCGCGCGCTCCGGGGCGCGGGCGATGATCGATCTCTCCGACGGGCTCGCCACCGACGCGGCGCACCTCGCGCGGGCGAGCGGCGTGCGGATCGCGCTCGACCTCGAGCGCCTGCCGCTCGCCCCCGGGACTCGAGGCCGTCGCCACCCAGCTCGGCTGCCCGGCGAGCGAGCTCGCCGCCGCCGGCGGCGACGACTACGAGCTGTGCGTCTGCGTGCCGCCCGAGGCGCGCGCGCAGGCCGAGCGGGCCGCCGGGGCGGCCGGCCTGACGTGGATCGGCGTGGCCGAGGACGGCGCGGGCGAGCTCGTGCTGCGCGCCGGTGGTCGGGCGCTCGCGCTGAGCGGCTTCGAGCACCGCTGGTAGGCGCGCGCGAGCGGGCCGATCAGATCGCCGCGAGCCGCGCCGAGCGGGTCGATGCGGACGAGCCGGGCGAACACGATGAGCCGATCGGCGGCGCTGTAGAGCGGCGTGCAGGCCGACAGCACGAGCCGGCTGTAGCCGACGCGATCGATCACGGCCACGTCGGTCGGCTTGACGACCTCGTGGCCGATCACCGAGTAGATGAAGCGGCCGTACGGCATGTCGACGGTCACGGTGTCGCCGCGCCGCAGCTCGTCGATGTGACGGAACGGGGCGAGGAACGTCGTGCGATGGCCGGCGATGGCGGTCGTGCCGGCGGCGCCGGGGAAGGCCGTCTGGGGGTAGATGCCCGGGCCGTTGCGCAGGTCGGCGGTGCTCGTCCCCTTGATGACGATGAAGTCGGCACCGATGCGCGGGATGCGGATGCGTCCGACCGGCCCGCCGTCGGGCGCGCTGCTCTGCAGCGATCGAGCCAGGAACGCGATCTTTGCGCCCGTCGTGTGCAGGTGGCCGAGCGCTGTGACCTCGAGCTGCGTGGGCGCGTCGCGTTCGATCGCGGCCAGCTCGCCGCTCAGCTCCGACTGGCGCACGGTCGTGTACAGCGCGGACACCGGCTCCTGCCAGACGAGCGTCAGGCCGGCGTCGAGCAGCAGCAGCAGGCCGCTCAGGACGAGCAGCGTCGCCAGGTCGTGGCCGAGGCCGAGGCCTGTGACGCCGGTGCGCCACGACCACCGTCGCCGCGCGGTCTGCTGCGTCGCCGCGGGCGGCCTCGGCCCGGGCCGCCTTGGCACCGGTCGCGTCGCCACCGGTCGCGTCGCCACCGGTCGCGTCGTCGTGCGCGCGGCGGGAGGGCGGGGTGCGGAGAGTCCCTCGGACATATCGCTCAGCGTCGCAGGGCGGACTCGGTGCCGCCGAGCGAGCCCGGCCCAGCGTAGCTGAGCGGACCGCGCACGGTCACCGGCGACTCGCGCTCGGGGCCGGTGCTCCGCAGGGCGAGCAGCGTCGCCGCCACCACGCCGCCGAGGAACAGGCTCCACAGCGCGCTCGAGACGAGCCCGATGTGACCGCCGGCCACGAGCAGGAGCGCCGTCCACGCCGTCTCGGGCGGCGACAGCCCGAGCTGATGCGCGTACAGCCCGATGATCGCGAGCGCCGGGACCACGCCGGCCAGCACGAGGCCCGCGCCGAGCGCCCGTCGCACGCCGAGCTCGGGGGCGGCGATCAGCAGCCACAGGTGCGCGGCGGGCACGAGCAGCAGTGCCGTGAACGGATCGAGTACCCAGACGACGCCGGCGGTGACGTCGAGGACGAGCATGAGCGCCACGCCCCCGGCGCCGGACTCGGCGAGCTCGGTGCCGGGTGCGGCGTCGGCGTCTGCGTCGGCGTCTGCGCGCGGGAGGGTGCCGAGCGTGCGCAGCAGGGCGGCGCGCGCGAGCCACGCCACCGCGAAGGCGGTCACGAGCAGCGCGATCGCCGCCCACCCTCCGCCTCCGACCCGGACATCGGATCCGGGCACGGGAGCGGCGGGAGCCGCGTGCAGCAGTCCGGTCTGCCCGAGCGCCACCGACAGCAGCGCGCAGAAGAAGAACGGCAGCGCGCAGCTGAGTACCCACGCGAGCGCGTGCGCGACCGGCGCCTTGCGTCGGCGCGCGCGGGCGAGCGCGTCGACGGTCACGACGAGCGAGGGGAACAACAGCGCGGCAGCGATCAGGCTGACGGCCCAGGCCGGAAGCGCCTTCGCCTTGAGCTCGATGGCGGCCGCCGGGGCGCCGACGTCCGCCGCGTCGGCGTCGAGCGCGTTCACCGACTGCAGGACGGCGCGCCCGAGGTTCTGCAGTCGCTGCGTGCTGACCCCCTCGCGGCCGGACGGCCCGCGCTCGCCGCTCGCCTGAACGAGCACGGCGGGCACGCCGGCCGCGTTGAGCGGACCCTGCTCGCCGGTGGCGAACGGGAGGGCGAGGTGAGCGAACTGGCTGACGATGCTCGCCTCGCCGGGGTCGCGCCCGAGCTGCGCCGCCAGCGCGCTTGTCACCGTGCGCACGAGCGGGTCGGGCGCGCTGCCGAAGCCATCCGACCAAGGGACCACGAGCGGCGTCTGCACGTCCAGGCCGGCGAGGTCGCCGAGCACGATCACCGCGTCGACGGGCCCTCCCGTGTGTGCGGCGAAGTCGATCGCACCGGCGTCGCCGCCGCTGCCACCGCTCGTCGACACGAGCGTGATCGTGCGGTTGGTCAGCCGTCCCGCCAGCAGCTGCGCGAGCTCCACGAGCGCCGCCGTCCCCGACAGCTCCGCCCGCGAACCCGACGCCGCCGCGTCGCGGTGCGCGAGCAGGACGATCTGGCCATTGAGGTTCTCCGGGCGCGTCGCGATCACGGTCTGCAGCGTCCGGGGACCGTCGATCGTCTGCGCCCGCACGCTGCGCATCTGCACGCTGAACGGGGCCGCGCTCGCCGTCTGTCCGCTCGCGGCGGTCGCCGCCTGGGCGAACTGCTGGGCGACGTAGCTTGCGAGCGCGTCGTCGCCCGGTGACCCCGGGCGACGGTCGGGGAAGCGCTGGTACATGTCGCTCAGCTGGACCTGCGCCGCGCTCCCGTCGAACAGGTTCGGCGGCAAGGTCGAGGACAGCGGCGCCGCCCGGTTGGTGAGCGAGAAGGCGATCACGATGATCGCCGGCAGCAACGGGAGGAAGGCGGCGCGATAGAGGCGGCGTTCGAACATCGCGGCCCTTGAGCCTAGGGGGTGCTGCCGGCGAGATGGACCCCAAAGGCCGGAATCGATCTGGCAAGCTTGCGGTCATGAGCGTGCTCGCCGACAGTCCGTCGCGCATCCTGCTCGTCGACGACGAGCAGGCGATCCTCACGCTGCTGTCCTATCCGCTGCGCAAGGACGGCTATGAGGTGGTGGAGGCCGCGGACGGCCCGGAGGCGCTCCTGCGCTTCGACGAGGGCGAGTTCGATCTCGTCGTTCTCGACGTGATGATGCCCAAGCTCGACGGGCTGGAGGTGTGTCGGCGCCTGCGGGCCCGGAGCTCGGTGCCGATCATCATGCTGACCGCCAAGTCCGAGGAGATCGACAAGGTGCTCGGCCTCGAGCTCGGGGCCGACGACTACATCACCAAGCCGTTCTCGATGCGCGAGTTCCGCAGTCGGGTGAAGGCGTCGCTGCGCCGCGCCGGCATGAATCGCGGCGAGGACGTGCCGGCCGACAGCGAGCTGCTAGAGGTTGGCGAGCTGCGCATCGACTTCGCCAAGCGATCGGTGCGTCTGCGCTCCGAGCATGTGCAGACGACGTTCGTCGAGTTCGAGATCCTCGGTGCGCTGGCCCTCAGTCCCGGCCGCGTGTTCACGCGCGACATGCTGCTCTCGCGCATCTGGGGAGACTCGGCGTACCGAGATCCACGCACGATCGACGTCCACATCCGCCACCTGCGCGAGAAGATCGAGCGCGACGCCAAGGAACCCGAGTACCTGTTCACGGTGCGCGGCGTCGGCTACCGCTTCCGCGACAGCGAACCGTAGTAAGAGAGGGCTCTGTCCCGCTCGATCCGCAACCGCCTCGCGCTGCTCTTCTTCGCGATCACGCTCGCGGCGGTCGCCGTCGTGTACGCCTACGTCACGCCGTCGCTCTCCTCGAGCCTGCGCGCCGAGAAGCTGAGCGCGCTCCAGGGCGCGGCGACGGCCGACTCGGACGCGATCGCGGCCACGGTCGGCTCGAACATCGGCCGCGCGGGCGTGACCGCGGCCGTCAACCGCGCGGCGGCGCTGAGCGGAGCGCGCGTCACGCTGATCGGCGTCGCGCACGCGGCGATCGACGGGCGGTCCTCGGCGCAGACGTTCCCGATCGCCGACTCCAGCTCGCAGGCGCCGGCGAGCGGCGATCCCCGCCTGCGCATCGCCGCCACCGCGGCGCGTGAAGGCCGCGCGCTGAGCGCGACCGGGCCGGGCGGCAGCGTCGGGATGGTCGCGCAGCCGCTCTTCTTCGGAGGCAGCGTCGCGCGCGTCGTCGTGTACTCCGAGCCGCTGTCCGACGTCGCGCGCAGCGTCTCGCTCATCCGCCGCAAGATCCTCCTCTCGGGGGCGATCGCGCTGCTGCTCGCGCTCGTCGCCGGCGCGATCGTCGCCCGAGCGCTCAGTCAGCGCGTCAAGCGCCTCGAACGGGCCGCCTGGCGGGTGGCCGGCGGTGACTTCTCGGCGCGCTTCGAGATCGACTCGCAGGACGAGCTCGGCCAGCTCGCCCGCGCGCTCGGGGCGATGCAGCACCAGCTCGCCGAGCTCGACAGCGCCCGCGAGCGCTTCATCGCAGTCGCCTCGCACGAGCTGCGCACGCCGATCTTCTCGCTGAGCGGATTCCTCGAGCTGATCGAGGACGAGGAGCTCGACGAGGAGACCCGCCGCCAGTTCCTGGCGCAGCTGCGCGCCCAGGTCGATCGCCTCGGCAAGCTGGCCACCGCGCTGCTCGACCTCTCGCGCCTGGAGGCCGGCGGCCTGGACCTGCACCCCGAGCCGGTCGACCTCAGCGAGGTGGCGCGCGCGGTGACGGGCGAGTTCGTGCCCGCGCTGGCGACGCACAACTCCCACCTGACGCTGCGGCTCACGCACGAGCCGCTGCCGGTCGTGTGCGACCCCGACCGTGTCGCGCAGGTGCTGCGCATCCTCATCGACAACGCGATCACGCACACGCCGACCGGGACGGACATGGTGGTGACGGCCACCCGCATCGGGCCGTACCCGGAGGGCCCCGACGGCGCCGGCGGCGCGCGCATCACGGTGCGCGATCACGGACCCGGCGTCCCGCGCGAGGCGATGCCACGGCTGTTCGAGCCGTTCTTCACCTCCGACGGGGTGCAGGGCTCCGGTCTCGGCCTGGCGATCGCCCACGAGCTCGCCGAGCGCATGCACGGGCGCCTGTACGCCGAGTCGGTGCCCGGGCGCACCGTGTTCACGCTCGAGCTCACCGGGTGATACGGGCTCGACACGCCGGTCGCGTGAGGTATCGTGCCGGCGCGTGCTGCAGCCAGTCGCCGTCGGCCACAAGCCGCTCGCGGATTACACCCACATCTGCGGGCGTGACCTCATCGAGGAGGTGCGCGCGCTGGCCGAGCCACTGAAGGGACGGCGCATCGTGCACGTGTCGGCGACCGCCTTCGGTGGCGGCGTCTCGGAGATCCTCTACACGCTCGTGCCACTCATGCGCGACGTCGGCCTCGAGTGCGAATGGCAGGTGATCTACGGTCGCGAGGAGTTCTTCAACGCGACTAAGCTCCTGCACAACGCGCTCCAGGGCGCACCCGACGACCTGAGCGAGGACCAGTGGGCGACCTGGCTGCAGTACAACGAGATGAACGCCCGCGAGCTGTCCGGTGACTGGGACGTCTGCATCGTCCACGACCCCCAGCCGGCAGCGCTCTTTCACCTCGTGCCCGAGAAGTCCCGGGGCTGGATCTGGCGCTGCCACATCGACGTGTCGACGCCCAACCCCGACACGATCGCCCGCCTGTTGCCCTACATCGCCGACTACCCCGAGTCGATGTTCCACGTCCCCGAGTACGTGCCGGCGGGCATGCAGGGCAACGTGAACATCGTCCCTCCGGCGATCGACCCGCTCGCCCCCAAGAACATGGCGCTCTCGCCCGAGGATGCGGCCTACGTCTGCGACCAGTTCGGCATCGACATCGACCGCCCGTTGATCTGCCAGGTCTCGCGCTTCGATCCGTGGAAGGATCCGCTTGGCGTCATCGACGCCTACCGCATCGTCAAGGCGGAGATGCCCTCGGTGCAGCTGGCGCTGGTCGGCTCGATGGCCAGCGACGACCCCGAGGGCTGGGACTTCTTCAACGCGACGATCGCCCACGCCGACGGCGACCCCGACGTGCACATCCTCAACAACTTCAACAACGTCGGTTCGATCGAGGTGAACGCCTTCCAGTCGCACGCTGACGTCCTCGTTCAGAAGTCCACGCGCGAGGGCTTCGGCCTGACGGTGTCCGAGGCGCTGTGGAAGGCGCACCCGTTCATCGGCGGGAACGTCGGGGGCATTCCCCTGCAGGTCCAGGACGGCGTGACCGGATTCCTCGTCTCGACCGTGGACGAGTGCGCAGCGCGGGCCCTGGAGATCCTGCGCGACCCGGCCCTCGGCAAGGCGCTCGGCCTGCGCGGCAAGGAGCACGTGCGCTCGCACTTCCTCACGCCGCGCTACCTGCGCGACTACCTGCGCATCTTCACGGGGCTCGCGGAGACGACATGACCGATGCCGCGGGCGTTGGCGGCGCGACGGCGCCGGATGAACGTGGCGCGGGACTCGTGCTGGTCTCCAACCGGGGGCCGGTGACGTTCTTCGCCGACGGTCAGATCCAGCGCGGCACCGGTGGTCTGGTGACGGCCCTGACCGGCCTGGCCTCCCATCGCGCGGTCACCTGGATCGCCTCGGCGATGACCGACGCCGACATGGCGCGCTCGCGCGAGCACGACGGCCGGCCGTTCCTCGTCCAGGCACCCGGCGGCGGCGAGTACCGCGTGCGCCTCGTGGCCTCCGAGCCCGACGCCTACGACCGCTTCTACAACGTCATCGCCAACCCGATGCTGTGGTTCATCCAGCACTACCTGTGGGACCTGTCCAACGCACCGGACATCCGTCGCGAGGAGATCGAGGCCTTCGAGTTCGGCTACAACGTCGTCAACGAGGACCTCGCGCGCGCCGTCGTCGAGGAGATCGACGGCGTTGACGAGCCGGTCGTGATGGTCCACGACTACCACCTCTACACGCTGCCCGAGCTCGTCCGTCGCGCGCGCCCGGACGTCTTCCTGCACCACTTCATCCACATCCCGTGGACGCAACCCGACGCCTGGCGCGTGCTGCCGACGCGCCTGCGCGAGGAGATCTATCGCGGAGTGTTGGCCAACGACATCATCGGCTTCCACACCCGCTCCTACCGGCGCAACTTCCTGCAGTGCTGTCGCGACCTGATGGACCTCGAGGTCGACTTCGAGCGCGGCGTGGTGCTGTTTGACGAGCGCGAGGTCTGGGTCCGGGCCTATCCGCTGCCGATCGACTGGAAGGCGACCCGGCGCACGTCGCACAGCCCGCGCGTCGCGAACTTCGAGGCCGAGCTGCTGCGCCGCCGGCGCGACTTCCTCATCCTGCGGGTCGATCGCGCCGACCTCAGTAAGAACGTGCTGCGCGGCTTCTCCTCGTTCGACCTCTTCCTCGAGCAGCATCCCGAGTTCCGCGAGCACGTCACCTTCGTCGCCCAGCTGATGCCCTCGCGGACCGACGTCCCGGAGTACGCGGAGTACCTCGAGCGCATCGAGGCGCTCGTCGCGGTCGTCAACCATCGCCACGGCACGCCGGATTGGATGCCGATCCAGCTGAAGCTGCGCGACGAC
The DNA here is from genome assembly GCA_963819075.1 of uncultured Solirubrobacterales bacterium. Lineage (GTDB taxonomy): Bacteria > Actinomycetota > Thermoleophilia > Solirubrobacterales > Solirubrobacteraceae > CAVQBJ01. The sequence continues at coordinate 489,250 of CAWFUP010000002.1, read as the reverse complement.
CTCGAGGAGGCGATGGCCGCCTACCGCCACTACGACGTGCTGCTCGTCAACGCCATGTTCGACGGCATGAACCTGGTGGCCAAGGAGGGTCCGATCGTCAACGAGCGCGAGGGGGTGTCGATCCTCTCGGAGAACACCGGCGCCCACGAGGAGCTCGGGGAGTACGCGCTGTCGGTGAACCCGTTCGACATCCAGGAGCTGGCCGACTCGATCCACGCGGCCCTGACGATGGACCATGACGAGCGCGGACGCCGGGCGCGCGGGCTCGTGGACATCATCACCTCGCGCGACCCGGGCCACTGGATCGACGAGCAGCTCGCCGACATCCGCGCGAAGGCGCAGGCCCACCCCGCCGTCGCGGACCCGCCGGCGGGGTGAGGCGAGCCGGGCGATCCGGTGGGGGTGCACGTCCTTTCCGCGAATAGTTCATAGAAAGGACGTGCACCCCCGCATTCGGACGCCCGCCCGAGCGCGAGGGCCCCCAAGGCCCCTCGCCGCGCACTGGTATCATCCGCGGCCGCCTGCGGGCCCCACCGTCATGACCCTGCCGCCCCCCGTCTACGACCTCGTCCTGCTCCTCGACCCCTCGGCCGAGGAAGCGGCGCGCGGCAAGATCGTCTCCGACGTCGAGCAGACGATCCGCGGCGCCGGCGAGCTGCTGCGCCACGACAGCTGGGGCGACCGCGCGCTCGCCTACCCGATCGACCATCGCACGAGCGCCGAGTACCACCTCTTCCAGATGCACGCGACGCCGGCGCTGCTGGCCGATCTGAACCACTCGCTGCACATCACCGACGGCGTCGTGCGCTTCCGCGTCATCAAGCTGAAGCCGGGCACGCCCGACGCTCCGGACCTGCGCGCGAGCCGGCCCTCCGCGGGCGAGCCGGTCGCCGCCGGCGAGCCCGCGGCCTAGCGCTCGCGACGCGCGCCGCGCGTCGACCAGGCACCGGGCTTGAGCATCAAGCCTGCGGTAATACACTGTCGCCCATGCGGTCCAGGAGCGACGGATGAGCACCCCGAACGGCAAGTCCGACGCGCTGCGCGCGTCACCGCGCATGTTCCGTTCGAGCGTGCTCGATCACCTCTCGCGGGTGCACCCGTCGGTGCCGGTGATCATCTTTGTGCCCGCCATCGTGGCGCTCGAGGCGTGGGCGCTGTCGCGGGTCAGCGTGCCGGTCACGATCGGCCTCGCCGTGGTCGGCTACGTGCTGTGGACGGTGCTCGAGTACTGGCTGCATCGCATCGTGTTCCACTTCGAGCCCGAGGACGGCTGGGGCGCGCGCCTGCACTACATCATCCACGGCGTGCACCACGATCATCCGAACGACCCGCTGCGCCTCGTGATGCCCCCGGCGGTGAGCGTCCCGCTCGCGCTGCTGTTCTTCGCGCTCTTCTACGTGGTCTTCGGGCCGAACCTCGGCCCGGGCGTGACGGCCGGCTTCCTCGCCGGGTACCTCGTGTACGACATGACGCACTTCTACATGCACCACGGACAGCCCCGTAACCGCGTCGCGAAGTTCCTGCGCGAGCGCCACATGCGCCACCACTTCCAGGACGACACCCGCGGGTTCGGGGTGAGCGCGCCGTACTGGGACGACGTCTTTCGCACCGCGCCGCGCAGCCGCCGAGCCGCCGAGAGCGAGCCCGCGGCCGGCGACGACTGAGCGTCGCTCCGACCGCAATCTCCCGCAACCAGCGGCATGATCGCCCCCCGGCGACAATCGCGCCCGCAACCGTGTCTAGACTCGGGGACGACCTTTGGCCATCGAGCCGCCCCACCGTCGGAAAGGAAGTGAAGACGTGGCCGCCACGAACATCAACCGGGTCGTTCTCACCGGCAACCTGACAGCCGATCCGGAGCTGCGATCGCTGCCGAGCGGCATGTCCGTCTGCAGCCTGCGCATCGCCTGCAACACCCGGCGCAAGAACAACGGGACCGGCGAATGGGAGGACAAGCCCAACTATTTCAACGTCACGGTGTGGGGCGCGCAGGGCGAGAATTGCGCGCGTTTCCTGGCCAAGGGGCGCCCCGTGGCGCTCGACGGACGGCTCGAATGGCGTGAGTGGGAGGCCCAGGACGGCACGAAGCGCCAGGCAGTCGATATCATTGCCGACTCGGTCCAGTTCCTGGGCTCGCGTGATGATGCCGCCACAAGCGGCGGATTCGCGGGCAATGGGGGCTCGGCGCCGAGCGACATCCCCGTCGACGACCGCGACTTCCAGCCCGCTTCGGTTGGCGGCGGCGCGAGCGACGACGACATTCCGTTCTAAGCCAGTCCAGCGAGGTACCAGTGGCAAAAGCGCGCGGCCGCGGCAAGCCAGTCCGCCGGCGAGAGAAGAAGGGTGGGCCCGGGAGCGGCCGGCGCAAGCCTTGCCCGTACTGCCGAGACAAGATCGAGCAGGTCGATTACAAGGACGTGACCGGCCTGCGCCGGTTCGTGTCCGAGAAGGGCAAGATCCGCTCGCGGCGGATCACCGGAGCCTGCCGCCGGCACCAGAGCCAGATCGCCACGGCCGTCAAGCGCGCCCGTGAGCTCGCGCTGCTGCCCTACGTCCACGAGGGCGGCCGCGACGACGAGCGCGGCGGCGGCCGGCGCGACCGGTCAGATCGGGAGCGCTGACGTGCCCGAGGCGATCCTGCTCCAGGACGTCGAGGAGCTCGGCGAGCGCGGCAAGGTGGTCGACGTCTCAAAGGGCTACCTCCGCAACTTCCTCGTCCCCCGCAAGCTTGCTGCGCCGGCCACGAAGGGCGCCGTCGACGCTGCCCGGCGCCGCCAGGAGGCGGCCGAGCGGGCCGAGCGCGAGCAGGTCGAGCGCGCCCAGGACAACGCGAACCTGCTCAACCGCACCGTGCTGACCATCACCCAGCAGGCCGGCGACGACGGGCGCCTGTTCGGCTCGGTGACGACGCAGGACATCGCCGACGCGGTGCGCGACGCGCGCGGGCTGAAGCTCGACAAGCGCAAGGTGCACCTGGAGGAGCCGATTCGCAACGTGGGGACGTACATGGTGGTGGTCGAGGTGGCCGACGATGTCACCGCCACGATCAAGACCATGGTGGTTGCGCAGAAGTAGCTGCGGCCTGTCGTTTCAAATCCCCACTTTGAAAAGGGGATTTGAAACGACATTCCTCCGCGCCTCAATGCGGTTGCCGCACCGTATCCTCGAATTGATGAGGACTACAGCCGCTTGGCCCGCACATCCCCGGGCGATCTTTGGGGGGCTTTTGCTCGGCGCCCTCCCATTGGTTGCGCTCGGCGGGACCGCTTGCGCCGCCTCGTCGCAACCCGCGCGCGCCTCGACGTCGCTCGTGATCACCTACTCACCGCACGGGGCCGGGGTGCCCGAGGCCGCTCGGCGGCGGTGGACGCTGACCTGCGGGCCGACTGGGGGGACGCTGCCGTCGCGCGCGGTCGCGTGCCGGGAGCTGGCTGCGCATGGGAACGACCTCATCAATCCCGGCGTGGAGTGCCTGGTGATCGTGCGCGGGGGACCGCTGGCCACGGTGACCGGCAACTGGGAGGGGCACCCGGTCCACTATGTCTCGACGACGTGCTCGCGCGCGTGGACGACGCTGCGCGCGGTGCTGACCGGCTCGGGCTGACCGCGCCGCAGGCGCGCGGCGCGGTCAGGCCCCCGGGGGGAGGCGCGCTCAGCCGACGACGATCCGCCACCGTCCGACCCCAATGCGAACATGTGTTCGCATGCCCGCCGACCCTCGCCCGGTTCGCCGGCGAGCGAAGAATTCCGCCGTCGGAGCGGCTTGCGCGGCCGGCGCCGACGGGCCACCCTGGAACACTGCACGCGATGAGCACGACCGCCCCGCCCCCAACGGCGTCATCACCCCGCCGCACAACCTCGAGGCCGAGCAGTCGGTGCTCGGGGCGATCCTGCTCACCGACCGCCCGATGTACGCGCTCGTCATCGAGGAGGGCCTGCGCCCGGAGGACTTCTACCGCGACCGTCATCGCCTCATCTACGAGGCGATGCTCGCGCTCTACAACGATTCCGAGCCGGTCGACGTCCTCACCGTCACCGACCGCCTGCGCCAGACCGGCAAGCTCGACGAGGCCGGCGGCGCGGCCGCCGTGGACGAGCTCGCGGGGCTCGTGCCCGCCGCCGCTCATGCGCGGCGCTACGCGCAGATCGTGCGCGAGAACGCGCTGCTGCGGCGCCTGCTCACCGCCTCGTATGAGATCCAGTCGCAGGTTCTCGGCCACGCCGCCGCGCCGCGCGAGCTCGTCGAGCAGGCCGAGAAGGCGATGCTCGAGGTCGCGCGCGACGATCGCCAGCAGGACTTCCGCCGCATCGAGGACGTGCTGCACGACGAGATCGACAAGCTGCACCGACTCTCGCTCGAGCACACCTCGCTCACCGGGACGCCCTCGGGCTTCAAGGACTTCGACGAGATCACCGGCGGCTTCCAGCCGGGCAACCTGATCATCATCGCCGCCCGTCCGGCGATGGGCAAGTCGAGCCTGGTGGCGAACATCGCCGAGAACGCCGCGATCGAGCACGGCAAGGCCGTCGCCCTGTTCTCGCTGGAGATGTCCGAGGCCGAGCTCGCCCAGCGCTTCGTCGCCTCGCAGGCGCGCATCAAGGGCGAGGAGCTGCGCAAGGGCCGCGTCGCCGAGAACCGCTGGCCGAAGATCCTCGCCGCGAGCCAGCGCCTCGCCGCCGCGCCGCTGTGGATCGACGACTCGAGCGACATCGGCATGCTCGAGATCCGGGCCAAGGCCCGCCGCCTGCACTCGCAGGCGCCGGGCGGGCTCGGGCTGATCATCGTCGACTACCTGCAGCTGCTTCGCACCGAGACGCGCTACGAGAGCCGCGTCACCGCGGTCGGCGAGCTCAGCCGCGGCCTGAAGATCCTCGCCCGCGAGCTCGGCGTCCCGGTCATCGCGCTCTCGCAGCTGAGCCGTGCCGTCGAGTCGCGCAGCCCCAAGATCCCCCAGCTGTCGGACCTGCGCGAGTCGGGCAACGTCGAGCAGGATGCCGACCTCGTCGTGTTCATCTACCGCGAGGAGTACTACGAGCAGGACTCCGAGCGCATCGGCGAGGCCGACCTGATCATCTCCAAGCACCGCAACGGCGCCGTCGGGACGGTGACGCTCACCTTCCAGAAGGAGTACCCGAAGTTCATGAATTACGCCGGCGAGCGGTACGCGGCGGCCTAAGGCGGTTCCGCGGCGCGCCCCGCTCCGCCGAGATGCTGCACCGGGCCTTCGTCAGTCTCCGCGACTGGCGCCGGAGGCGTGGCCGAGGTGCCAGCGGCGGACGCGACTCGATTCACCTCGTCTGACCGTCGCCGGGCGCGCGGCTGACGCATTCTCGCACATATGAGCTGAGTCGGCTATGGCCGACTGGCACATGGCCAACAGGTCCCGCGCGAATGGGACCGGCGGACTAAAGACACTTGCGGTGCGGTGACTGACACTCACACGGTCCGACCGTCCCTGCCCACGTCCGACAGAGAGTCAGATCGCGATGAGCCCGTTCACCATTCACAGGGGGACCGATCAGCCATGAGCACCACCACGCCCGCGCCCGGGTCCGCGCGACGACGAAAGCAAAACGCTTACGACCACACGCTCTCGGCTTCCCGACGCTGATCGCCCAATCGGTGGCCCTCATCTCGCCGACGATGACGGCCGTGCTCATCATCGCGCTGTCGTTTCGGTAACGTCGGAAACGGGACGTGGGCGGCCTACGCGTTCGGCACCGTCATGCTGCTGCTCGTGGTCGGCGGGCTCAACCAGTTCGCCAAGCGCTCGGCGACCGCGGGGTCGATGTACGCCTACACCACGCGCGGGCTCGGCCCGCGTGGCCGGCGTGATGTCGGGGTGGGCGCTCATCTGGTCCTACCTGTTCATCTCGGTCGTCGGGCTCGCCGGCTTCTCCATCTTCGCCGGCCAGTTGGTGTTGCAGCTCGGCGGCGGGCACATCTCGCCCTTTCGTGTACATGACGATCAGCGGGGCAGCCTGCATTACGATCGCCCTGAAGGACATCCGCCTCTCCTCCCTGCTGATGCTCGCCTTCGAGGCCGCGTCGGTGGCCTGCATCCTTGCCCTCGCGGGGGTCATCCTGTTCAAGCACGGGGTCGACGTGGATACGGCCAGACCGCGCTCCAGGGCGTTGACCTGAAAGGCATGGGCCTGGCCGTCGTGATCTGCATCTTCAGCCTCGTCGGCTTCGAGAGCGCCACCACGCTCGGTGGCGAGGCGAGGAACCCGACGCGCAACGTGCCGCGGGCGGTCATCTGGAGCCTCATCATCACCGGCGCGTTCATGGTGCTATGAGCTACGTCGAGGTGTTCGGCGCCAGCCAGACCGGCCTCACGCTGAACACGCTGACCGTGCCGCTCAACTCGCTCGCGGACGCCTACAACGTGCCGGCCTTCCGGATCCCGCTCGACATCGGCGCGATGATCAGCTTCTTCTCGCTGTCGCTGTCCTGCCTGAACGCCGGCGCGCGGATCATGTTCCCGATGGGCCGGCACGGATTCCTGCCCCGGCGCCTGCACGCCGTGCACGACACGAACCTGACCCCGCACGTGGCCCTCGCCGTGTACGGCGCCATGATCTTCTCGGTGGCGATGATCCTGCACGCCGTCGGCACCAGCCCGAACACGATCTTCAACGACGCCGGCACGCTGGCGGCGCTCGGGTTCCTGACCGCCTACTACCTCATCACGATCGCCGCGCCGGTCTACCTGCGCAAGCTCGGTGAGCTGACGGGCCGGCAACATCGCGCTCGCCGTGCTGGCCTGCGTGTTCCTGCTCGTCCCGTCTGGTCGGCAGCTTCTACCCGGTCCCGGCCTGGCCGCTCGAACATCTTCCCGTACATCTTCTTCGGGTACATGATCGTCGGCGGCATATCCCTCTTCGTGATGAGCCGCCGCCAGACCGGTGCCCTGGCGGGGATCGAGGCGGACCTCGAGCGGGCGCTCGACGAGTCGGTGCACGCCGCCTTCGGCGAGAAGGAGAGCGCCGCGCCGGTGCCGGATTATGGCTACGCCCCGGTGCGCACGGGCACCGGCGTGGGGGTGACCGCCGCCGTTCCGATCCCGCCGGAATGATCCTTACGACGCAGGGGGACGGGGCGGCGCAAGCCGCCCCGTTTCGTCTTGCGTGCTCAGGGATGGGCGCCGCGGCTGAGCGTCAGACGGCGACGATCACCTTCCCGGTGTTCCCACCGGTGAACAGGAGGTTGAGCGCGTCGGGCGCGTGCTCGAGGCCCTCGACCATGTGCTCCACCGACTTGATCCGGCCCTCGGCCACCCAGCGGGCCATGTCGGCCTGCCCCTCGGCGAAGCGGTCGAAGTAGTCGATGATGATGAAGCCCTCCATGCGCCCGCGGCGGGGGATGAGGTTGACGTAGTTGGTCGGGCCGACGAGCTTCGACGCGTCGTTGTAGCCGGCGATCGCCCCGCACAACACGACGCGCCCGCGCAGCGCGAGCTGGCCGAGGCAGGCGTTGAGGATGGGCCCGCCGACGTTGTCGAAGTACAGGTCGATCCCGTCCGGACAGGCGCGGCGCAGCGCGGCGGGCACGTCGTCGGTCTTGTAGTTGATCGCGGCATCGAAGCCGAGCTCATCGACGATCCAGGCACACTTCTCCGCGCTGCCGGCGATGCCCACGACGGTCGACGCGCCCTTGATCCGGGCGATCTGGCCGACCGTCGATCCAGTGGCCCCCGCGGCGCCCGAGACGACGACGACGTCGCCCTCCTTGACCTTGCCGACGTCGATGAGCCCGAAGTAGGCCGTCATCCCGGTGACCCCGAACACGTTGAGCGCCGACGTCGGCGGGACGCCGGGCGGCAGCTTCTGCATCGCGCCGGCGCCCTCGTCGGCCAGGACCCAGTCCTGCCAGCCGGTCATCCCGAACAGCAGATCCCCGGGCGCGTAGCGATCCGAATGGCTCTCGGTCACCTCGGCGACCCCGCCGCTGCGAACGACCTCGCCGATGCCGATCGGCGGGAGATAGCCGACGCGGTCGTCCATCCAGGTGCGAATCGTCGGATCGATCGACAGGTAGCGCACGCGGGCCAGCGCCTGGCCGGGACCGGGCTCGGGCGCGTCCTGCTCCTCGACGCGCACGGTCGTATCGTCGACGTTACCGCTCGGGCGCTCGGCGAGCACGAGGCGGCGGTTGCGTTCGGTCATCGGGCTCCCTCCGGGGACGGGCGGCGCCGGCGGCGCCTACGCGGCCATCCTACGCGCAGGCGGCCGGAGCGAGCTCCCTCTGAGGCGACGCGCGCGCGGTCCCGGGAGCCGCCCCTCCCCAAAATGGTGCAAACACCGCCGGCCACGCCAGCCCGCCGCCCGCATCGTGTCGTACCCTCAGTCGGTGACCGCGCCGGTGCCCCCGATCAGCTCCGAGACCGCTCCGTGCCCGTATGGGCTCTGCGATGGCGGCGGCTTTGTGATCGACGAGGCGACGAACACGGCCAGCGACTGCCGCTGCCGCCCCCAACGGCTCAGTCGCGCTCGCGCTCGCAGCCTCGAGGCCGTCATTCCGCGCCGCTACAGCGGCGCGTCGTTCGACCGGCCGCCGGTCGTGGACATGCCCGAGCCCGTCGTGGCCGACGTGCGTCGCTACGTTCGCCACATCGAGCAGCGTCTCGACGAGGGCCGCGGGCTGTGGCTCGTCGGAGACGTGGGAACGGGCAAGACGACGCTCGCGATGATCATCTCGCGCGCCGCGCTCGACGCCGGGCGCACGGTGGCGATCTACTCGCTACCGCGCCTGCTGAACGTGATCCGCCGCGCGATCGACTCCGAGGCCGGGATGCTCGACTACCTCGACCGCCTGGCCGCGGTCGACCTGCTGCACATCGACGACCTCGGCGCCGAGAAGACGACGGAGTGGGTGCTCGAGCAGCTGTACTCGATCGTCAACGCCCGCTATGAGGCGCAGCGCGCGATCGTCGCCACGACGAACCTGATGCCCGACGAGCTCGCCGAGCAGATCGGTGCGCGCACCGTGTCACGGCTCGTGGAGATGTGCGGCGACCCGCTTCCGCTGTTCGGCGAGGACCACCGTCAGGACTTCCGCGCCTCGATCGACGACGACGCGGCAACGGTCCTGCCGGGCGACGTCCGCTCCGCCTGAGCGCCTCCGGCGGGTCCGGACTGCGCCTCCAACCCAAATAGACTGGCGGCCATGCCGGGAATCGTGATCGTCGGCGCCCAGTGGGGCGACGAGGGTAAAGGCAAGATCACCGACCTGCTCGCCGAGCGCGGGGATGCCGTCGTGCGCTTCCAGGGCGGCAACAACGCAGGGCACACGATCGTGCGCGGCGACGAGGAGTGGAAGTTCCACCTCATCCCGTCGGGCATCCTCTATCCGGGTAAGACATGCGTCATCGGCAACGGCGTCGTCATCGACCCGAAGGTGCTCATCTCCGAGCTCGACGGACTGCGTGCGCGGCGCATCGACGTCAGCGGACTGCGCATCTCGGCCAACGCGCACCTCATCATGCCCTACCACCTGCTGCTGGACTCGGCCGGCGAGGCGAAGCTCGGCGAGCTGCAGATCGGCACCACCCGCCGCGGGATCGGGCCCTGCTACGCGGACAAGGCCGCCCGTCTCGGCATCCGCGTGCAGGACCTGCTCGACGAGAAGATCCTCAAGAAGAAGATCGTCGCGGCGATGGAGCCCAAGCGACTGTCGCTGCGCCCGTTCGAGAAGAACCCGTCGCTCGACCTGTTCGCCATGACCGAGGAGTACCTCACCTACGGACACCGCCTCGAGCCGCATATCGGCGACACGGCGAGGCTCATGTGGGACATGCTCGCCGACGGGCGCACGGTGATGTTCGAGGGCGCGCAGGGCGCGATGCTCGACATCGACCACGGGACGTATCCGTTCGTGACCTCCTCGAACCCGGTCGCCGGTGCCGCCTGCGTCGGGGCCGGGGTCGGACCGCGCAGCATCGATGAGATCTGGGGCGTGTCGAAGGCCTACACCACCCGTGTCGGCGCCGGGCCATTCCCGAGCGAGCTGCACGACGAGACGGGCGATCTGATCCGCGAGCGCGGCGGCGAGTTCGGCACGACGACCGGGCGTCCGCGCCGGACCGGCTGGCTGGATCTCGTGGCGCTGCGCTACGCCGCCCAGCTGAACACGCTCACGTCGCTGGTCATCACCAAGCTCGACGTGCTCTCCGGCTTGGACCGGATCGGCGTCTGCACGAGCTACAAGGGCAGCGAGGACGCCGTGTTCCACGACTACCCTTACCACCAGACCATCCTGCATCACGCGACCGCGCAGCTCACCGAGCTCGCGGGCTGGAGCGAAGACATCACCGAGGCCCAGTCGATGTCCGACCTGCCGGCCGCCGCGCGCGACTACCTCGACTTCATCGCCGACTACGTCGATGTCCCCGTCGCCCTCATCGGCGTCGGCAAGGGCCGCGACCAGATCGTCTGGACCGACGAGGGCCGCCAGACCCTCGTCGGAGCCGCCGCCGTCGTCAACGACCCCCAACCCGCCGGCTGACACACCGCCGGGTCCGGGCGCGACACCGGACCCTCGGAGCCGTTGCGCTCGCGCTAGCCCGCGATGCCTTCCAGCGCAGCCACCACCCGCTCGGAAGCGTGCCCGTCCCCGTAGAGCGCCGGATGGGCCGCCGGCCTCGGTTGCTGCAGGGCCGCCCGCACCTTCGCCTCATCGAGATCGGTCACCGCGTTCCACCCGGTCTGCACCGTCTCCACCCACTCGGTGCGGTCGCGCAGCGTCACGCACGGCACCCCCGCGAGGTAGGCCTCCTTCTGCACGCCGCCGGAATCGGTCAGCACGGCCTGCGCGTGCTCGACGAGCACGGCAAAGTCGAGGTACCCGAGCGGCTCGCACAGCCGCACGCTCGCGGCCAGACGGTCGAGCAGCCCCGCCTCCATCAGGCGCGTGCGCGTGCGTGGATGCAGCGGGAACACGACCGGTCGGCCGACGCCCTGCAGCAGCTCGACGAGGCGCCGCAGCCGGACGGGATCGTCGACCGTGCCGGCGCGGTGGGCAGTGGCGAGCAGGTACTCGCCGTCGCCGAGGCCGAGGCGCTCGAGAATCGCCCGTCGCGCGCGCAGCGCGGGCGCAACGATTCGCGCGACGTCGACCATCACGTCGCCGACGACGACCACGCCGCTGCGCACCCCCTCGCGGGCCAGGTTGTCCGCGGCCGCCTGCGACGGGCACAGCAGCAGCGCCGACAGGTGGTCGGTGAGCACGCGGTTGAGCTCCTCGGGCATGGAGCGGTCATAGGAACGCATGCCGGCCTCGACATGCGCGACCGGGACCCCGAGCTGCGCCGCGACGAGACCACCGGCGAGGGTGGAGTTCGTGTCCCCGTAGACGAGCACGGCGTCCGGCGCCAGCTTCCAGAGCAGCGGCCCGAGCGTCGCGAGCATGTGGGCGGTCTGCGCGGCGTTGCCCGCGCCGACCGCCTCGCCGAGGTCGAGCCGGTGCTCGGGCGCCGGCAGCCCGAGCTCGTCGAAGAAGACGAGTGACATCTCCTCGTCGTAGTGCTGGCCGGTGTGGATGAGGATCTCCTCGTGGGCAGCGCGCAACGGCCCCGAGACCGCGGCCGCCTTGATGAATTGCGGGCGGTTGCCGACTACCGTCGCGATGCGCACGGCCGGTCGCGCCGGCTATCGCGCGGCGGCCGCGAGCTGATCGGCGACGTGCTGCGTCACGCGCTCGGCCGCGCGCGCGGTCACCGGTCCCGGCGCCGGCAGCTCGATGTCCTCGATCCGATGCACCGGCAGGACCTCCTTGAGGCTGGAGGCGAGGAACGCCTCCTGCGCGCCGCGCAGGTCCTCGAGCGTCGTGGGCACCTCCCGGACCTCGCAACACGCCATCACCGAACGCCGCGTGATCGAGTCGAGCAGGTGATCCTCGAGCGGCGGTGTGCGCAGCTCGTTGTCGGCCACCCAGAAGAGCGTCGACGTGGGCGCCTCCAGCACGCGGCCGTGGGGCGTGACCATGAGCGCCTCGTCGAAGCCGCGCTCACGGGCCAGGCGCGAGCAGAGCATGTTCGCCGCGTAGGAGAGCGACTTGATGCCGTCGAGCACCCGGGTCGGCGAGTAGGTGACGCAGCCGACCGCGAGCGTCGCCGGCAGCTCCGGGAGCGCCTCGATGAGCGCGATCCGGTGCCCGCCGCGAGTCGCGAGCAGGCGCAGCGCGCCGTCGCCCGGCTGCTCCGCGGACAGCAGCGCGGCGGCGTCCTCGGCGACCGCCTCGATGTCGAGCGGCAGGCGCAGGTTCTCCGCCGAGCGGCGCATCCGCGCGAGGTGCGCCTCCATCGCGTACGGGCGCCCGGCGTACAGGCGCACGACCTCGAAGACCCCGTCGCCGCGCAGCAGCCCCTCGTCGGTGACCGGGATCACCGCCTGCTCGGGCGGCACCATCGCTCCGTCCAGGCAGATCAGCGCCATGTTGCTCCTTCTCGTGGAGGACTGATACCGCCACTTTAGTGGGCCGCCGTGCGCCGATGCCCCGCGCTAGCCGCCGCCGGCGTCGCGGGTCGCGCCGCCGGTCGACAGCGCGGTGGCGAGGCGCTCGAGGCCGAGCTCGATCTCCTCCGGCGGGTGCGTCGTGAACGACAGCCGCAGCGTTCGCGCGTCGGGCGTCCCGGCGTAGAACGGGGCGCCGGGAACGAACGCCACGCCATGCTCGAGCGCGCCGGCCAGCAGCGCCGTCGCGTCGTGGCCCCCGGGCAGGCGCACCCACACGAACATGCCGCCATCGGGCCGGTTGAACTCCGCAGCTGGCGGGAGTGCGGCCGGCAGGCCGGCGAGCATCGCATCGCGGCGGGCCCGGTAGGCGGAGCGCAACCGCTCGATGTGGCCGTCGAGGTCGGCCTGCGCCAGGCAGTGCGCGGCGACAAGCTGGTCGACGGTCGAGGTGTGCAGATCTGCGGCCTGCTTGGCGATGACGAGCGCGCGGAGCAGCGCCTGCGGGGCGCGCAGCCAGCCGATGCGCAGGCCGGGAGCGAGCACCTTCGACAGCGAGGACACGGCGACCGTGCGAGATGCCGCCGCGTCGTGGCTGGCGATCGACGGCGGGGATGAACCGCCGTAGCGAAGCTCGCCGTAGGGATCGTCCTCGACGATCCAGAGGTCGTGCTCGGCGGCGATCTCGGCCAGACGCGCGCGTCGCGCCTCGCTGAGCGTTCGTCCGGTCGGGTTCTGGAAGTTCGGCACGCAGTAGAGGAACTTCGGATGATGCTCGGCGATCAGCGCCGGCAGCGACTCGGGATCGATCCCCGCCTCATCGCACGCCACCGGCACGGGCCGCCCCCCGGCGAAGGCGAAGGACTGCAGGGCCGCCAGATAGGAGGGATCCTCGACGAGCACGGTGTCACCCGGGTCGAGCAGGACGGTGGCCGCGAGCGCAAGCGCCTGCTGCGAGCCGGTCGTGACGAGGACGTCATCGCGCTCGGCCGCCACCCCGCGCGCACGGAGGCGGGCGGCGAGCGCCGCCCGCAGCTCCGGGACGCCCTCGGTGGGCGAGTACTGCAGCGAACGCGCCGCGGTCGTCGGCCCGGTGACCACGGCGAACGCCTGCGCGAGCATCTCGGCCGGGAACAGCTCCGGGGCCGGCAGCCCGCCGGCGAAGGAGATCACCTCCGGACGCTCGGTGAGCGAGAGGATGTCGCGCACCGGAGACGAGCGCACATCGGCGAGGCGGGCGGACAGCCGCGGGGCAGCGGACGGTACGGTGCCGGTGGGCGCGGGCTCGGGCATCCGCCGAGCCTAGCGCCGGGCCGCGCGGCTACGCCCGCCGGCGAGCCTCGAGCACCGCGATCGCCAGCAGGCCGATGGCCAACAGCGGCCAGGCGACGGCGGCGCTCAGCTGCTGCCAGGCGCTCCCGGCGACCGTTCCGGCGAGGATGAACGCGAGCGCCCACAGCGCGCAGCCGACGACCGTGAGCGCGACGAAGGGCAGGAGCGGCACGCGCCGAGCTCCCGCAGGCAGCGACACGAACGTGCGCGCGAGCGGCAGCAGGCGGGCGAGGAAGACCGCCTTGGTCCCGTGCCGCGCCAGCAGACCCGACCAGCGCCGCACGAGCGTGGTCGCCACCGGCACCCGCTCGACGAGGCGGCTGGCGCCGAGACCGTAGGCCATCAGCGACCCGACGAGATTCCCCGCGGTGGCCGCGAGCACGGCGAGCGGCAGGCTCATCCACCCGGCGCTCACCGCGAAGCCCGCGAACAGGAGCGTGACCTCGCTCGGCACCGGAATGCACGCGCTCTCGGGCACCATCAGCAGGAACACCCCCAAAGCGCCGAACCGCTCGATGAACGAGGTCACGGTCGGTGGCGGCCCGGTTCGGGCGGTCGAGGCGGTCTGCGACCTCGCGGGCCGTCCGGGCCGGGAGCGCTCGGGCCCGGACGGGGCGGCAGCGGAGGCGACCCGGGCGGGCGCGGGCGTCGATAGCCGAGGGCCGCCTGCACGCTCGAGGGGCGCCAGCGGACGCCGCCGCGCGGCGTCGGCACGCCGTCGGCCTCGAGTGCCTCGGCGATCGCCTGGAGGGTGAGCCCGGCGGCCCGCAGCTCGGCGATGCGCTCCGCGAGCTCGGGGACGCTCGCCCGCACGCCCGGACGCCCGCGTGGCGGCCCGGTCCGGTCGGGCCGCCGCTCCCACGTCGTCAGCTCGCGCACGAGCGCGAGCGCCGCACCCGCCGAGCCCGCGCCGGTGTCGAGGCCGACGTCGAGCGCGACGAGTTGCGCCCCCGCCGCCTCCAGCCAATCGAGCAGCTCCACGAGCTCGGGCAGCGTGCCGGCCACGGTCCGCAGCTCGGCGACGAGCAGCGTCGACGCCGAGCCGGCACCCAGGAGCTCGAGCGCGGTGACCAGGCCGCCGCGCGGGCGCATCGGCTCGTCGTGCACGACGGCCACGACGTTCAGCGCGTCGGGGGCCGGCGCCGATTGGCCGGCGCCTGCGGCGGGTACATAGAGGACGGCGTCGCGGGTCATCGCTGCTAGTATACGCAAATGATTAGCGTATGACCGGTGGTACGGCACACCCGCGCCATCCGCCCGGCACATCCGTCACCGTCGCGTCACCCACATGCGAGGGGTGTGCCGGATTACGCCCGCCTGGCGGGCCCAAGCGAGCACACGCCTCGGCGCGCACACCCCGCGACCGCCGCGCGGCACGCGCCCGCACCAATCCCGTTACCCACCGGACGCATCCGTCACCGCCGCGTCACGCCTCGGCGCGCCAACGCCGCGACCGCCGCTCAGTTCGCCCCGGGCGAGCGCGTCACGAGATGCGCGTCGCGTGAGCCGAGCGAGAACCCCTCGGGCGCGCCGGGCGCGACATCGACGAGGAAGGCCGGGTCGCCCCAGCGGCGGTACTGCTCGTCATCGATGTAGAAGGGCACCCCGGCGACCTCGCCGAGGCGCAGGTCGTGGGGACCGGCGGGCAGGTCCTCGGCCAGCAGGCAGATCGGCGTGCTGCCGTCGCAGCAGCCGCCGGACTGGAAGAGCGCGAGCGGCCCGTGCTCTCGCACGAGCCGCTCGATCATCGCCACCGCCTCCGGCGTCGCGCCGAGATCGGGGCGCGGGTCGCTCATCGCCGGCCTAGAACAGGCCCATGCCGTGCTGGTCATAACTGACGAGCAGGCACTTCGTTTGGGAGTAGTGGTCGAGCATCATCTTGTGGTTCTCGCGCCCGACCCCGGAGATCTTGTAGCCGCCGAAGGCGGCGTGCGCGGGGTAGAGGTGGTAGCAGTTCGTCCACACGCGACCGGCCTTGATCCCGCGCCCCATCCGGTATGCCCGCGCGCCGTCACGGCTCCACACGCCGGCACCGAGGCCGTACAGGGTGTCGTTGGCGATCCGCAGCGCATCGGCCTCGTCCTTGAAGGTCGTGACCGCCAGGACAGGCCCGAATATCTCCTCCTGGAAGATGCGCATGTCGTTGTGGCCCTTCATGACCGTCGGCTGGAAGTAGTAGCCGCCCTCGAGCTCGCCGGCGAGCACGTTACGCTCGCCGCCGATGAGCACCTCGGCACCCTCGTCGCGCCCGATCTGCACGTAGGAGGTGATCTTCTCGAGCTGCGCCGTCGACACCTGCGGGCCGATCTGCGTGGTGCGGTCGAGCGGGTCGCCCTGGCGGATCGCGGCGATGCGCTTCAGGCAGCGGTCCATGAACTCGTCGTAGATCGACTCCTGGATGAGGGCACGCGACGGGCATGTGCAGACCTCGCCCTTGTTGAAGGCGTACAGCACGAGGCCCTCGACCGCCTTGTCGAGGAAGGCGTCGTCGGCCGCCAGGACATCCTCGAAGAAGATGTTCGGCGACTTGCCGCCGAGCTCGGTCGTCGAGGGGATGATGTTCTGCGCGGCGTACTGCATGATCAGGCGCCCCGTCACGGTCTCGCCGGTGAACGCGATCTTGGCGATCCGCTTGTTGGTGGCGAGTGCCTTGCCGATCTCGGCTCCCGGGCCATTGACGATGTTGAGCACACCGGCGGGGAGGATGCCCCCGATCACCTCGGCGAGCTTGAGGATCGACCACGGCGTCGGGCTCGCCGGCTTGAGCACCGAGCAGTTCCCCGCCGCGAGCGCCGGCGCGATCTTCCACGCCGCCATCAGCAGCGGGAAGTTGAACGGGATGATCTGCCCGACGACGCCGAGCGGCTCGCGGAAGTGGTACGCCACGGTGTCCTTGTCGACCTCGGAGATCGCTCCCTCCTCAGCGCGGATGACGTCCGCGAAATAGCGGAAGTGGTCGATGGCGAGCGGGATGTCGGCGGCGATGGTCTCGCGCACCGGCTTACCGTTCTCGTAGCTCTCGGCGACGGCGAGCATCTCGAGGTTGTCCTCGATCGCGTCGGCCACGGCGTTCAGGAAGCGTGAGCGCTCGGTCGTCGAGCTCTCGCCCCACGCGTCCTTGGCCGCGTGGGCGGCGTCGAGCGCGAGCTCGATGTCGGCGGGCGCCGAGTGAGCCACCTCGCAGAACGGCTGCCCGGTGCGGGGCGTCGGATTTGCGCGGTACTCGCCGGTAGTGGGAGCGACCCATTCGCCGCCGATGAAGTTGTCATAGCGCGCCTGGAGTGACACCGGGCTCCCAGCGGACCCGGGCGCGGCAAATACTGATGACTGCTCGACCGTGGCCATGGACGACTCCTCAGATCTCGAACTCAATGTGTGTCCGAGGAGCTTCCCGCGCCGCATGGGGCCGGCCATCCGTACCTGCCCACCCGTGCCGGCGGGGAAAGCCCGTTCGAGCGGCGCGGGGTATCCGACGCCGAGTCGTCGAGACGGGGGCCGGCGTGCGCTAGGGTCGTGGTGGGAGTCGGTACGACCGTGGTCAAGGTCCGAGACAGTCACGTGCCGCAAGTGTCGCGCGACGAGCTGGCGCTCCCCGCCGAGCTCGACCGTCGACGCGTTCGCTCGCGCCTGATCGCGATCGGCGGCCTCGTGCTCGTCGTCGTGCTCGCCGTGACCTTGCTGCCCGGACTGGCCAGCCTGCGCGACCGGCTCGAGCGTGCGCAGCCCGGGTGGCTGTTCGTGGGCGTGGCCCTGAAGTACCTCTCGGGCCTCGGCTATGTGGCCGCGTTCCGGTCGGTCTTCTGCCGGCGGATGTCCTGGCGCGTCAGCTATCAGATCGGGATGTCCGAGCTGGCGGCTAACGCACTGCTGCCCACCGGCGGCGCCGGCGGGCTCGCGCTCGGAGCGTGGGCGCTCAGCCGAAGCGGCGTCCCGGGGTCCCATATCGCCCGGCGGACCGTCGCCTTCTTCCTGCTCACGAGCCTCCCGAACGTGCTCGCGCTCATCGTCGTCGGCGTCGCGCTCGCGCTCGGCGTCGTGCCCGGTCACGCCAGTCTCGCGCTCACGCTCATCCCGGCCGCGGTGGCCGCCGGCGCCATCGCGGGCGTGCTCGCGCTCGGCCGGCTGGCCGATCGACTGCGGGTGCGGGCGCAGGCACGACACGGCGCCGCGGCCCGCCGCGTACGGTTCCTGGCCGCGCTCGCCGACGGCGTCGCCGAATCGCTCGGCCTGCTGCGCGAGCTCAACGCGACGATGCTGCTCGGGCTGGCCGCCTACCTCGGCTTCGACGTGATGGTCCTGTGGGCCACGTTCCACGCCTTCGGCGCCTCGCTCCCGCTGGCAATCATCTGGATCGCGTATCTGATCGGCGAGCTCGGGGGCCTCATCCCGGTCCCGGGCGGCATCGGCGGCGTCGACCTCGGGCTCGTCGCCACGCTCGTGCTCTACGGCGCGCCGCTGACTACGGCGACGGCTGCCGTGCTCACCTATCGGGCGATCGCACTGTGGGTTCCGGCCACCGCCGGCGGACTGGCCTTCATCGGGCTGCGCCGGACGCTGCGCGGCGAGGCCAGCGAGATCGCCGCGTGCGGGCCCGACGCCGAACTGGAGGTCATCGGCCGCGGCCGCGTGCGCCTCAGCGGCACGTCGGAGGTGTCGTCGACGGCCCGCTGATACCGTTGCGACTACAACTACTTGGCGAGCGGAAGGCACGGCATGTCGAAGGCGATCCAGTTTGCGCGGTATGGCGGGCCCGAGGTGCTCGAGATCGTCGACGTTCCCGAGCCCCACGCCAGCAAAGGCCAAGTGCGGATCGCCGTCCGCGCGGTGGGCGTCAACCCGATCGAGTGGAAGGTGCGGCGCGGCATGATGGCCGAGGTCAACCCGCTCTCGCTGCCGGCCGGTCTCGGCTCCGAGCTCGCCGGCGTCGTCGACGAGGTCGGCGACGAGGTCACGGAGTGGCAGGTCGGCGACGAGGTCCTCGGCTTCGCCAAGACGCCGGCCTACGCCGAGCTCGCGCTCGCCGACCCGGCCAGCCTCGTGGCCAAGCCGGCGGCGCTCGATTGGGCGACGGCGGCCGCGCTGCCGATCGGCGTGCGCACCGCCTATCGCGTCCTCGAGCTGCTGCACGTCGGTGACGGCGACGTACTGCTCATCCATGCGGCCGCCGGTGGCGTCGGGCTGTTCGCGGTCCAGCTCGCGCGCGCCCGCGGCGCGCGGGTGATCGGGACGGCGAGCGAGGCCAACCACGCCTTCCTGCGCTCGCTCGGTGCCGAGCCCGTGGCCTATGGCGATGGCCTGCGCGAGCGCGTGCTCGCGCTCGCGCCGGACGGCGTCGACGCCGTGCTCGACGCCTCGGGCCGCGGCGAGCTGCCGTTGTCGATCGAGCTCGCCGGCGGGACCGAGCGCGTCATCACGATCGCGGCTCCGGATGCCGCCGCGCATGGCGTCACCTTCTCGGGCGGGGCCGGCGGACCCACCGTCGACACGTCGGCGGCGATCCCGCTCGCGCTCGAGCTGCTCGCCGACGACCGGCTGCAGGTGCCGATCCACAAGGCCCTTCCGCTGGCGGAGGCCGCGAGCGCGCATGCCGAGAGCGAGCGCGGCCATCTGCGCGGCAAGATCGTGCTGCTGCCCGGGTAGCACCGGCGGGGCGCTCGGGCAGCGCTCGCCGTCCCCGGGTCACGGGCGGCAACGCGGGTATGTTTGACGGGTGACCGACGGAGGACCCACCCCGACGGCGGATGCCGCGGCGGCGTCGCGGACGCCCGACCATGTCCGCGACACGCGCATCGAGCGTGTCGTGCCGCTCGCCAGCCCCGCGCTCATGCTCCACGAGCTGCCGCTCGGCGACGATCGCGCCGCGGCCGTGCTGCGCGCCCGCAGGGAGATCTCCGACATCCTCGACCGGCGCGACGATCGCCTGCTCGTCGTCGTCGGTCCGTGCAGCGTCCACGACTACGACGCGGCACTGGACTACGCCCAGCGGCTGGCCGCGAGGGCCGCCGCGCTGGAGCGCGACCTGTGTGTGGCCATGCGCGTGTACTTCGAGAAGCCGCGCACGACCACGGGCTGGAAGGGGATGATCAACGACCCCCACCTCGACGGCTCCGGCGACGTCGGAACCGGCCTGCGGCTCGCCCGGCGGCTGCTGCTCGAGGTCGTCGAGCTCGGCCTCCCGGTGGGCCTCGAGTTCCTCGACCCGATCACACCGCAGTACGTCGCCGACGCCGTCGCCTGGGGCGCGATCGGCGCGCGCACGACCGAGAGCCAGATCCACCGCCAGCTCGCCTCGGGGCTGTCGATGCCGGTCGGCTTCAAGAACGGCACCGACGGCAACGTGCAGGTGGCCGTCGACGCGGTGCGCGCGGCGGCCGCATCGCACGCCTTCGCCGGCATCGACGTGAGCGGCGCGCCGGCGATCCTGCACACGACCGGCAACCCCGACGGGCACATCATCCTGCGCGGCGGGCGTGACGCGCCCAACTTCGACGCCGGTGCCGTCGCGTTCGCCGGCGAGCGCCTCCGGGCGGCGGGCCTGCCCGAGCGCGTCATCATCGACGCGTCCCACGACAACAGCGGCAAGGACTATCGCCGCCAGCCGGTGGTCGCCGCCGACATCGCCGCTCAGGTCGCCGCCGGACAGGGGGCGATCGTCGGCGTGATGCTCGAATCCTTCATCGTCGCCGGGCGCCAGGATCTCGTGCCGGGCGCGTCGCTCACCTACGGACAGTCGATCACCGACGCCTGCCTGGATTGGGACACGACCGTCGAGGTGCTCGATGTCCTCGCCGGCGGCGCCCGCGCCCGCCGCGAGGGCGCGCAGCGCGCGGCGCTGGCCGCCGGCGGCGGCTGACCGCCGAGCGGCCGTCACCGGTCCGCGTCGGCGCCCGCCTCGCGGGCTACGGCGCCTCTTCGGCGCGCGCGGGGGGAATGCCCTTGTCAGCGATGCGGTCCGCGTGGCAGTCGCGGTGGTACAGCTCGCCGCTGGCCGAGGAGATGTCCGGCTCGGCCGCGCGCGAGGTCTCTCGCGTGACGCCGCGCTCGCTCACCACGATCGGCTCATAGACGCCGATCACGTCCCCGCAGCGCGCGCAGGTCAGACGCATCGGCCGTGACGCGAGGACTACTGAGCGCGCCGCGACGCGGGCTGGCGCAGGTCGTTGCCGGCCGGGCGCGCGCGGTGCTCGAAGCGCCGCGATCGTCTCGCGGGTGCCGCGGCCTCCGCGGCGCGCGACATCATCGTCGCGAAGCGGTCCGATCCCAGCGGCTCGGGGTCACGGCCGATCGACGTCGGGCAGAAGGTGATCGGGGGGTCGATCAGCATGGCCGTCAGGTCCGGCTCTCGGCCCGGTAGTACTCGCGCCAGATGAGGCGGTGCAGCGGGATCCAGCGCGGGATGTCGCGCACGATCGGCAGGATCGGGATGCAGATGAACAGCAGGCTGAGCAGGCCCATCACCGCCATCACGAGGATGTCCGCGTTAGCCGAGGTCGAGAACGGCTTGACCTGATACCACATCGTGTACAGCCACAGCCAGACCTGGCCCGGGTAGCTGCCGGTCTCGTTCATCATGCCCCACTGGGTCCCGAGCAGGTGGTCGTTCTGCGCGCGTGCCGCGAGCAGCCCGCCATCGGCCATGAACAGCAGCGGCTTGGTGTAGTCGGTCTGGAAGAACTGGTTGCTCGTCAGCAGGGCGCCGTCGAGGCCGCCGCTCTGGGCGAGCGCGATCAACGAGTCCATCATCGGCTCGACCGGGCCGTAGTCGCCGGCCGGAACGACGACCGTGTTGCCGGGGCCCGTCGTCGCCTTGTTGAGCGCGTTCGTGTAGTTCGTCGTCCACGTCGCCTGCTGGCTCGACGAGGCCGCCTTGTAGGTCGCGATCGCCTGGCTGAGCGCCGGCTGGTTGGGAATGCTCTGCAGCGGGTGGATGACGAAGTCGTTCGCCGTATCGATCGGATGGTCGACGCCGAGCCACTTCGCGAGGTAGATCGGCCCGATGTGCTGACCGTCGGCGTTGTGGTTGTAGGGCGGCCCGTAGCCGGCCGTCGCGCTCGAGCCGTCGAGCTCGCCGACGGCCGTGGTGGCGAAGTCGACCGGCATCTGCTGCGACCACTGGGCCACCGTGCTCGGCTTCTCGTCGGGCGACGAGAACAGGATCGTCAACACGACAACGAGGCCGATGACCACGCCGATCGCGATGACGACCTCCTTGACGAGGTCATAGCGCCGGTAGGCGCCGCTGTATGTCCGAGCGGCCGCGTCCTCGGCGCGCCACGTGTCGCGCAGGCTCATGCCGACTCACCTCCGTCGACGGCTGCCGGCGCCGGCGTGTCCGAGGACAGGCCCTGCAGCGGGTAGGGCGGCACGACGCCGTGTCGGCGCACGAGCAGGATGTGCCCGACGACGAGCGCCACGACGGCGATCGGCAGCAACAGGACGTGCCAGGAGTACATCTGCCCGAAGTTGGTGAGGTTGAAGAACGAGCCGATGCCGGCCGCGTTCATCGCGTCCTTGGCCTGCGTGGAGATCCACTGGGCGTCGAAGTTCTGCTGCGAGACATACCCGGTGAGCGCGCACGGAATCGCGATCAGGAAGGTGATCGCGCCGCTGATCCACGTCTTGCGCCGCCCACCGCGCCACGCCGCCATCCAGTACTTGCCCCACAGGTGGATGACCATGACGAAGAAGAAGATCTCCACCGACCACAGGTGAATGCTGTTGAAGAAGTGCCCGACGCCGGTGTAATGCCACCAGGCCGGTCCCTTGAGCGCGAGGATCGTGCCCGAGCCGATGAGGACGGTCAGGCTGGCGAGCGACAGCGCGCCGAACACGTAGATCCACGACGCGACGTAGGTCGGCTGCTTGTCCGGCAGCATCGTCTCCGGCGGCCAGCGCTTGACGAGCGCGTGGCGCAGGCTGCCGGTCCAGGTCCCGTTCTCGGCGGCGGGTGCCGGGGCGGCCTCGGGCCGCTCGACGGTGCTCATGACGGGCTCCCGCTCGACGGGCTCGCGCTCGAGCCGTGGCCGGGGAACGGAAGGAGGATGGCCAGCGCGAAGACGACGAACATGAGCGCGATCACGATCAGGTTCGGCACCGACAGCTGGATGAAGTGCCAGTGCACGACGTGCGCGGGATTGTTCAGATTGAAGATGGCGCCCAACACGGCAAGCTCCTCGGTCGTTCGAGGTTGACGCTGGCGAGCTTACGGGCGGCGCGGGCTGGCGACGACGGGCCGGCACCGCAGACCGCGCGGGTGTGGCACCGCAGTCCGAGGGGGGGTTTTCCCGCAGCCATCACGTCGCCTCCGGCACCATCTCGATGGCGCCGCACGGACACTCCTTGACGCACAGCCCGCAGCCCTTGCAGTAGTCGAGGTCGAAGGCGTACGGGGCGCCGTCCGGTCCGGGCTTGATGACCGCGTCGTCGGGGCACACCCCGTAGCAGTTGTCGCACGAGAAGCAGTTGCCGCAGGACAGGCAGCGGCGCGCCTCGTAGAGGGCCGAGGACTCGTCGAGCCCTTCGACGACCTCCTCGAAGGTGGTCTGGCGGCGGATCGCGGCGAGCTGCCCCTGCACGGTGCGCGGCGCGTCGGTGTAGTACCAGCCGTTGATGTGCTCGTAGCCCGCAAGCTCTACCGGCGGATCGCTCGGCGCCGGCCGGGCGGCCAGCCAGCCATCGATGCAGCGCGCCGCGCGGCGGCCGTGGCCGATGGCGACGGCGACCATGCGATCCGCCGGCACCATGTCGCCGCCGGCGAACACGCCGGGGTGGCCGGTCATCATGCGCTCGTCGACGCGCACGGTGTGATCGGCGACCTCGATCCCGTCGAGCCCCTCGAGCAGCCGCAGGTCGGCGTCCTGGCCGAGCGCGAGCACGATCGTGTCGGCGTCAAGCTCCTCGTACTCGCCGGTCGGCTGGGGAAAGCCGGTCGCGTCGAGGGCCATGCGCTCGATCTTCAGGCGTCCGCCGTCGGCGGCGGCGATCGTCGACAGCCAGCGAAAGGCGATGCCCTCCTCCTCGGCCTCGGCGAGCTCGGTTGGATGCGCCGGCATCCGCTCGCGCGTACGGCGGTACACGATGATCGGCTCGGTCCCGAGCCGCTGCGCGCTGCGCGCGGCGTCGAGCGCCGTGTCGCCGCCGCCGTAGACGACGACACGCCGGCCGAGCTGCGGGCGCTCACCCTCCTCGAGGCCGTGCAGCAGTGAGACGGCGTCGAGCATGTGCGCGGCGGTGCCGCCGGGGATCTCGGTCTGGCGAGCGACGTGGGCGCCGACGGCGAGGAAGGTGGCGTCGTAGCCGCCCTCGCGCATCGCCGCGCTCAGGTCATCGACCCGTTCGCCGCACTGCAGCTCGATGCCGAGGGCGAGGATGCGCTCGATCTCGGCGTCGAGCACGTCGCGCGGGAGGCGGTAGGCCGGGATGCCGTAGCGCATCATCCCGCCCGCTCGCGGCGCCTGCTCGCGGATCGTCACGTGATGGCCTCGTCGCGCGAGCTGGTAGGCGACCGACAGGCCGGACGGGCCGGCGCCGATCACGAGCACGCGCTTACCGGTGGCGGCCGGCGGGGGCGCGAACGCCCATCCGGCGCGGATCGCCTCGTCGCCGAGGAAGCGCTCGACCGAGTTGATGCCGACCGTCTCGTCGAGCTGAGCGCGGTTGCAGGCGGTCTCGCACGGGTGGTAGCAGACGCGGCCCATCACCGCCGGAAGCGGGTTGTCGGCCACGAGCGTGCGCCACGCCTTCTCGTATCCGCGCCCGCCGTCCTCGGCGTCGGCCAGCCAGGACTGGATGTCCTCACCGGCCGGGCACGCGTGGCTGCACGGCGGCGTCCGGCGCACGTACACCGGGCGCTCGCTACGCCAGTCGCCGGTCCGGTTGGCCAGGCTCGAGCCGACGTCGAGCGTGATCGCGAATGGGCGCTCGGGGTCAGCGGCGCTCATGCCGGGCCCCGCTCGGCCGCGGCCAGCGCGTCGAGCAGATCGATCTCGCGCTGCGGCGCGGCGGCGTCCTCGAGCAGCCCGTAGCGCTCGATGTTGCGGTCGGCCTGCGCCTGCAGGCGGGCGACCACGTCGGGGCGGCCGTCGCCGGCGAACAGGTGCGCGAAGCGCTTCTGGCGACGCAGGTACTCCTCGACGCCGACCCGCCGGCGGATGCGCGACACCGAGGTGATGCGCCCGTCGGTGGCCTCGAAGACGGGGAACAGGCCGCTCTCCTTGGCCAGCCGGGCGATCTCGATCGTCTCGGCCGGCGCCGACCCCCAGCCGAGCGGGCAGGGGACGAGCACGTGCAGGTAACGCGGCCCGTGGAAATCCATCGCGCGCGTCACCTTGGCCTCGAGGTCGCGCAGCTCGGCCACGGTGGCCGTGGCCACGTAGGGAATCTCGTGGGCCATGGCGATGAGCGGCGCGCTCTTGCCCTGGCCGAAGTCGTTGCCGGGGTGGCCGCCGAGCGGCTCGGTGGTCGCGGTGCGCGCAGCCGGCGGCGTCGCGCCCGAGCGCTGCACGCCGGTGTTCATATAGCCCTCGTTGTCGTAGCAGACGTAGAGCACGTCATCGCCGCGCTCGAACATCCCCGACAGGCAGGCGAACCCGATGTCGACGGTCCCGCCGTCCCCGCCCTGCCCGACGACGCGGATGTCGGTACGCCCCTTGGCGCGCAGCGCCGCCGCGACGCCGGTGGCCACCGCCGGCGCGTTCGCGAACAGCGAGTGCACCCAGGGGATCCGCCACGAGCTCTCCGGGTACGGCGTCGAGAAGACCTCCAGGCAGCCGGTGGCGTTCGCGGCGATGATCCGCCCGCCGCTCGCGCGCACGGCCGCGTCGAGCGCGTAGCGCGCGCCGAGCACCTCACCGCACCCCTGGCAGGCGCGATGGCCCTTCGTGATCGCGCTCGGGCGCTCCGGGTCGGCCTGGACGGAGCGCTCGCTCTCTCCCAGCAGGCGCCCGCCGACCGCGAGCGTGCCGGTCTGGTAGGCGCGCGTGCCGTTGTCGGGTGGGCTCACACCGGCCCCCCGGCGACGATCCCGAGATCACGCAGGATGCCCTCGGCGTGGGGGCCGGGGCGGGCCCCGGCCCGGGCGCGCTGCCCGGCGCCGGCCCGCGTGAGCTCGCGCTCGACGACGTCGCGGCGCAGGTCGAGGAAGTGCAGCTCGCCGAGCTCGCCGGCGCGCGCCTGGTCGATCAGGCCGTGCAGCGAGCGGCGCGTGATCGGCCGCCCGCCGAGGCCGGCGATGACCGTGTGGGCGTGCACCGGGAGACCGGCGAGCGCAGTGCGCACGTTGGCCGAGACGATTCCCCCGACCCCGACCGCGAGCGCGCGCTCGAGCACGAGCACGCGCTGCGCGCTGCACAGCGCCTGGCGCAGCTCGTCGAGCGGGAACGGGCGAAACGCCTTCAGCGCGATCGCGCCGATCGAGACTCCCTGCTCGCGCAGCTCGTCGACGACGTCGGCGACCGTTCCGAAGACCGAGCCGAGCACGAGCACCACCGTTTCGGCGTCGTCGCTGCGATACGTGTCGAGCAGGCCCCCGGAGGCGCGGCCGAAGCGCTCGCGGAATTCATCGGCGATCTGCGGGATGAGGTCGAGGGCCTGGACCTGCTTGGCGTGAGCGAGGTAGCGAACCTCGGTGAACGCCTCGGGGCCGACCATCGCGCCGATTGTCATCGGCTCGTCGGGGTCGAGCACCTGGTGGGGCGCGAAGGCCGGCAGGAAGGCGTCGACGCGCTCCTGGTCGGGAACCTCCAGCGGCTCGAAGGCGTGCGTCAGCACGAACCCGTCCATGCACACCATCACCGGCGCCGAGAGCTCCTCGGCCAGTCGGAAGGCCTGCACGTGCAGGTCGACGGCCTCCTGGTTGTCGCTGGCGTAGAGCTGGATCCAGCCGCAGTCGCGCATGGCCATCGAGTCGGAGTGGTCGTTCCAGATGTTGATCGGCGCCCCGATTGCGCGGTTGGCGCACGTCATCACGATCGGCAGGCCGAGCCCGGCCGCGTTGAACAGCGCCTCGGCCATGTACAGCAGGCCCTGGCTCGCCGTCGCGGTGTAGGCGCGCGCGCCGGTGGCCGACGCGCCGATGGCCACCGACATCGCCGCGAACTCCGATTCGACGTTGACGACCTCGCAGGGCGCGAGCTCGCCGGTGCGCGCGAGTCGCGACAGCGCCTCGACGATGTGCGTCTGCGGCGTGATCGGATACGCGCACACGACCTCCGGCCGGCAGGCGGCCACCGCGCGCGCGACGGCCTGGGATCCCTCGAGCTGCTCACGCACGGGCGCGCTCCCGCACGGCCGCGAACGCGTCCTCGGCCGCGGCCACGTTGCCGGTCGCGGCGGTGCCGGAGAAGCGCTCGCCGATCGCCTTGGTGAGCGCGCCGATCGACACGATCCCGGTGAGCGCCGCCAGCGCCCCGAGCAGCGCGGCGTTGGGGATCGGCCGCCCGGTCCGGGCGCGCGCGAGCGCGGTGGCACCGACCGTGGCGACCCGCTCGGCGCGATGGCGCTCGCGCAGCTCGGCGAGGCCGAGCTCGTCGAGGTCGCGCTCGGAGTTGATGAGCACATAGCCATCGGCTCCAAGGCCACCGAACACGTCAACGTGGGTCAGCAGGGTCGCGTCCTGCACGACGACGGCGTCGGGCTCGGAGATCGGCTCGCGCACCCGGATCGGCCGCTCGTCGATGCGGCAGAACGCGACCACCGGAGCGCCCATGCGCTCTGACCCGAAGCTCGGGAAGGCCTGCGCCTCCAATCCCTCGTCGAAGGCGGCGAGCGAGAGCAGCTCGACGGCGGTCACCACGCCCTGACCGCCGCGGCCGTGGATGCGCACCGCGAACATCACCCGCGCGCGGCGTCCAGCAGCACCCGCCGCTCGGCGGCGGCGACGAGCGCGCGTGTGCGATCGACGACGTCCATGTTCACCGAGATGCAGTCGATGCCCGCCCGCACGAGCAGGTCGGCGTACTCCGGGTGCACCGATGGCGCCTGCCCGCAGATCGAGGTGCGCAACCCGAGCTCACGCGCCCGCGGGATGAGCTGGCGCAGGTACTCCTGGACCGCCGGGTCGCGCTCGTCGAAGGTCTGCGCGAGGACCTCGTTGTCGCGGTCGGCGCCGAGCAGCAGCTGGGTCAGGTCGTTGGAGCCCACCGAGATGCCGGCGATGCCGAGCTTCGCGTACTCGGCGAGGTTGAACAGCACCGAGGGGACCTCGGCCATCACCCACAGCTCGAAGCCGCGCCGGTCAAGCAGCCCGGACTCCGCGATCAGCTCGCGACAGCGCCGCAGCTCGCGGGTCGTGCGCACGAACGGCAGCATCACGTGCAGGTTCTGGTGCCCGTCGTCCCAGACGCGCCGCAGCGCCGCCAGCTCGAGCGCGAACACGTCGGGCTCCTGGGTGTAGCGCAGCGCCCCGCGGTAGCCGATCATCGGGTTGGCCTCCTCGGGCTCGAAGCGCTCGCCGCCGCGCAGCCCGCGGAACTCGTTCGTGCGGAAGTCGATCGTGCGGTAGGTGATCGGCCGCGGCGCGAACGCGCTCGCGAACGCCGTCAGGCCCTCGGCCATCGCATCCACGAACGCATCGGCGCGCCCCTCCTCCAGCAGCGTGCGCGGATGGTCGCCCTTGAGCGCCTCGAGCACCATCAGCTCGGCGCGCAGCAGCCCGACGCCGTCGGCGTCCAGGCTCGCCGCGTGCTCCACCTGCGAGGGCTCGGACAGGTTGACGAGGATCTGCGTGCCGGTTACGAGGTGCGCGGGCGCCGCCGACACGAGTTGCGTCGCCGCGGCGACCGGGCGCTCGGCGCGCGCCCCCTCGAGCACCACTCCGTGGGTCGCGTCGACCGTCACCACCTCGCCGTCGCGCAGCTTGCGCGTCGCCTCGCCCGTCCCCACGACGCACGGGATGCCGAGCTCGCGGGAGACGATCGCCGCGTGGCAGGTCATGCCGCCGGAGTCGGTGACGATCGCCGCCGAGCGGCGCATGAGCGGAACCCAGTCCGGGGCGGTCATGTGGGTGACGAGCACGTCGCCGTCGCCGAGCCGATCCGCGTCGTGCAGCGTGGCGAGCACGCGCACAGCGCCGCTCGCGCTGCCCGGCGCGCCACCGAGCCCGTGCAGCAGCACGGCGCCGTCGTGCTCGGCCGCCGCGGGGGCGGCTGCCGGGGCAGCCGCGTCGTGCAGCGTCGTGACGGGTCGGCTCTGCAGCACGAACATCGCGCCGCTGGGGTCGAAGGCCCACTCGGTGTCCTGCGGCTTGCCGTAGTGCTCCTCCATCCGCCGCCCGGCGCGCGCGAGCTCGACCACCTCGACATCGGTGAGCACCGGCTGCAGCGCCTCGGACTCGGTCAGTTCGCGCGTGACGGTCCCGCCCTCCGCCGCCGGCTCGATGATGAGTTCCTTGTGGTGCACCTCGCGCGCCCGAATCGCCAGCGTCGCCTTGTCGACCACGTAGCGGTCGGGCGAGACCGATCCCGAGACGACGGCCTCGCCGAGGCCGAACGCGCCCTCGATGACGAGCTCACCACGGTCGCCACTCGCGGGGTTGACCGTGAACATCACGCCGGCGCGCGTGGAGGCGATCTGGCGCTGCACGACGACCGCGATGTCCATTGCCGCCTGCGACAGCCCGCGCTGGCCACGGTAGTACACGGTGCGGGCGCCGAACAGCGAGCGCCAGCACCGCCGCACGGCGTCGACGACGGCGTCGCCCCCGCGCGTGTTCAGGTAGGTCTCGTTCATGCCGGCGAACGAGGCCGAAACGGTGTCCTCGCCGGTCGCCGACGAGCGCACGGCCACGGGCGCCTGCTCGTCGGAGCCGAGCAGCTCGGCCAGGGCGCCGCGGATCGCGTCCTCCAGCCACGGCGGCATCGGCGTCTCGTCGAACAGGGCACGTGCGTGCTCGGTCGCGTCGGCCAGCTCGGAGGTGTCCTCGACGTCGATGTCGGCGAGCAGCTCCTCCAGGCGCGCCCGCAGCCCGGTCTCCTCGCAGAAGGCCGCGTACGACGGCGCGCCGACGACGAATCCGGGCGGCACCGGGAGTCCGGCCGCGGTCAGCTCGCCGAGGTTCGCGCCCTTGCCGCCGGCGTAGTCGACGTCGCCGACGCGGAGGTCGGCGAACGGCCGGATCGGCTTCACGCCTGTCGGTAGGCCGGTCGTGGTCGTCATGGTCCCTCCCTTGGATGGCCGGTGCGCTGTCGGGCGCACGCTACGCCCGGTGGGCGGGGCCACGCATCCGCCGGCGCCCGATTGCGGAATCCGTAGTTGGCCGCATCGCCGTGAGGGCGATAATGGGACGAGCATGATCGAGACCGGCAACAGCACCGCCGAAGCGCGAGGCCCGAGCATCGCGGCGCCCATCGTCATCGCCTACGACGGCTCCGCCGGCTCGGCCGACGCGCTCGCGCTCGGCCGCCAGCTCGCCGACGCGGCCGGCCGCCCGCTCGCTCTCGTCTCCGTGCGTCCGCCGCGGATCCGCGGCGCTGCCGAAAAGGGCGCGGCGCGCGACGAGGAGCTGTGGCGTCAGGCCCACGCCGTGCTCTCCGCCGCACCGATCGGCCCCGAGGCCGAGCGCCACGCCGTCTGCGGCGAATCCGTCGCACGCGGCCTGCAGACCTTCGCCGAGAGCGAGCGGGCGAGCGCGATCGTCGTCGGCTGCCCGGAGCGCGCGCAGACCAGCCGCATCGAGACCGGCTCGGTGGCTCAGAGCCTGCTCCACGGAGCGCCCTGCGCCGTCGCGCTCGCGCCGCGTGGCTACGCGGACGACCATCCGCAGGCGCCCCAGCGAATCGTCACCGGTTACACCGACAGCGACGAGGCCCGCGCCGCCGTCCGGGTCGCCGCCGGGCTCGGGCGCGCCTGCAGTGCGACCGTGCGCGTCGTATCCGCCTTCGCGGTGCCGTCCTGGTCGGTCGGGCTCGACGGCTACGAGGAGGCGGCGCGCGGCGACGTGCAGGCCGAGCTCGACGCGGTCCTGCGGCGCCTGGCCAGCACCGTGTCGACCGAGGGCGTCGTCCTCGACGGCGACCCGGCGCAGTGCCTGCTCGAGCAGGCGGACGGGTGGGCCGACCTCATCGTCACCGGCTCGCGCGGCTACGGACCGAAGCGCCAGGTGCTGCTCGGAAGCGTCTCGGGCGCCGTGCTCGCGGCCGCCACGGTGCCCGTCATCGTCACGCCCCGCGGCGCCGAGACCGAGCTCGTCGCGCGGAGCCCGGCGGCGGCTCAGGCCTGACGGAACGGCTCGCCGGCCTGCCCGTCGGCGCTGTCGTAGTGGTGCAGGAAGATCTCCTCGAGCGACGGCTCGCGACTCGTCAGGGCGACCACCGGGTGCTGGCCCAGCGCCGCGATCAGCGGCCCGATGCTGCCAGTCACCTCGCAACGCAGGGTGCTCGGTCCGGCCCGCACGACGTCCACCCCCTCGAGCGCCGGCAGGTCTGGCGCCGGCCCCTCGAAGGTCACCTCGACGGTCGTCGCGCTCAGATGGCGCAGCTCGGCGAGCGTGCCCTCATCGACGAGCCGGCCATCGCGCAGGATGCCGACGCGGTCGCACAGGGCCTCGACCTCGCTGAGGATGTGCGAGGACAGGAAGATCGTCTGACCGCGCTCCTTGGCCTCCTCCACCGACTGGCGAAAGGCCACCTCCATGAGCGGATCCAGTCCGCTCGTCGGCTCGTCGAGGATGAGCAGCTCCGCCCGCGTCGCCAGCGCCGCGACGAGCTGCACCTTCTGGCGATTGCCCTTCGACAGCGCGCGCACCTTCTTGTTGAGGTCGAGCTTGAAGCGCTCGGTGAGCAGGTCCCGGTAGGCCACGTCGGTGCCGCCGCGCACGCGGGCGAGGAACTCGAAGGTCTCGGCGGCGGTCAGCGACGGCCACAGGAACGGCTCGCCGGCGACGTAGGCCACGCGACGGTGCGCGGCGACCGGCTCCCGCCACGCGTCGAGCCCGAACAGCTCGGCGCGCCCGTCGCTCGGCCGGTGCAGGCCGAGCAGCAGCCGGATCGTCGTCGTCTTGCCCGCGCCGTTGGGGCCGAGGTAGCCGTACACCTCGCCGGGCTCGATGGCGAGCGTCAGCGCGTCGAGCGCGAGCGTGTCGCCGTAGCGCTTCGTCAGCCCCTCGGTCCGGATCGCGCTCACGGCCGGCAACCTACCGCTCGAGCTGCCCGCGACGCGGCTGGCGGCGCCCGTGCGCATGCTGGCGCTCGTACGCCGCATCGGCGATCGCGCAGACCTGCGCCGCGTCGTCGACGACGTGCAGGCCATCGAGATCGCCCGGGCTGATCCGCCGATCGGCGAGCGCCCGCGCGCGCAGCCAGTCGAGCAGCCCGTCCCACTCCGAGCCGCCCAGCAGGATGACCGGGAAGTGGCGAATGGTCGCGGTCTGGATGAGCGTCAGCGCCTCGAAGAGCTCGTCCAGCGTCCCGAAGCCACCGGGCGCGATCACGAACGCGCTCGCGTAGCGCACGAACATCACCTTGCGCGCGAAGAAGTGCCGAAAGCGCAGGCTGATGTCGAGATACGGGTTCGCCCGCTGCTCGTGCGGCAGCTCGATGTTGCAGCCGATCGAGAGCGCGCCGGCGTCGCGAGCCCCGCGGTTGGCGGCCTCCATGAGACCCGGACCGCCCCCGGTGATGATCGCGTAGCCGCCCCGGCCGAGGCCCGCCGCCGTCTCGCGCACCAACGCGTAGTCGGGGTGGTCGGCCGGCGTGCGCGCCGAGCCGAACACGGTGACGGCCCGGCGCACCCGCGCGAGCGCGTCGAAGCCGCGAGCGAACTCGCCGGCGATGTCGCGGATGCGCTCGGCGTCGGCCGCGCGAACGCCGGATGGCTCGTCGCCGAGCCAAAGCAGCAACTCTTCGTCAAAGGTCTGCGCAGCGCCCGGCGGTTCGGGGCCTTGCGGGGACACGACGGGCAAGCCTAGAGATCCGGTACGGCCGCCCCCCGTGCCGGGGTGCCCCGTAGTTCGCCGCAAAGTTGCGGCGGCGAACCAGCGATGGCGCTCGGCCGGCGCGCCAGCAACATTGCCGCCGTGAACACGCTCGATCTCGCCCGTAGCCAGTTCGGCATCACGACGCTGTTCCACTTCATCTTCGTGCCGATGTCGATCGGCCTCGCCTGCTTCGTGGCGCTGTGCCAGACGCTGCACTACCGCACGGGCAACGAGATCTACCTGCGCATGACGCGGTTCTGGGGCAAGTTCATGCTCATCTCGCTGGCCATCGGCGTCGTCACCGGCATCGTGCAGGAGTTCCAGTTCGGCATGAACTGGTCGATCTACTCCCGCTACGTCGGCGACATCTTCGGCGCGCCGCTGGCCATGGAGGGCCTGCTCGCCTTCTTCCTGGAGTCGACCTTCCTCGGCCTGTGGATCTTCGGCTGGGGCCGCCTCTCGCCGAAGGTGCACCTCGCCACCGTGTGGCTGATGGCCTTCGGCACGGTCCTGTCGGCGTACTTCATCCTCGCCGCGAACTCATGGATGCAGCACCCGGTCGGCTACACGCTCAACACCGTCACGCACCGCGCCGAGCTGACCAACATCTTCAGCGTGCTGACCAACTCGACCGTGCTGCTCGCCTTCCCGCACACGATCTTCGGCGCCCTCTCGACCGGCGCGATGCTGGTGATCGGCATCTCGGGCTTCAACCTGCTGCGCAAGCGCAACGTCGAGTTCTTCACCCGCTCGCTGCGCCTCGTCCTCCCGATCGCCCTCGTGACGATCCTGGCCACGCTGGCCTTCGGCGACAGCCAGGCCCGCCTGATGGCCAAGCAGGAGCCGATGAAGATGGCCGCCGCGGAGGGCCTGGAGCACACCACCAACGGCGCCGGCCTGTCGATCTTCGCGATGGGGCCGCTGCAGAAGCACCCGCTCACGCTGCAGCCCGACATCCGCATCCCTCACCTGGAGTCGCTCATCGCCACGCTGCACTGGAACGGCTCGCTGCCCGGCGTGCTCAACGTGCAGGCGCAGGAGGTGGCCAAGTACGGGCCGGGCGACTACATCCCGATCCTCGGCGTCACCTACTGGACGTTCCGGGCCATGATCGGCGCCGGCACCCTGATGTTGCTGATCGCGCTCGCCGGGCTGTGGCTGGCCCGCAGGCGCAAGCTCGAGGGCGCCAAGTGGTTCAACCGCCTCGCGATCGTCGGCATCTTCCTGCCCATCATCGCCAACTGGAGCGGTTGGATCTTCACCGAGATGGGCCGCCAGCCGTGGGTGGTCTACGGGCTGCTGAAGACGAGCGACGCGCGCTCGCCCAACGTGTCGCTGACCGAGATCGTCATCTCGCTGACCGCCTACATCGTGGTGTACGTGATCCTCATCGCGGTCGGCGCGCGCCTGATGTTCCGCGAGGTCCAGCACGGTCCCGAGGAGCCCCCGGCGCCGACGCCGGCCGGCGGCCCTCCCGCCGGAGAGGCACCGTCGCTCGAGAACGACCTCGTGATGGCCTACTGACATGCACGATCCGAGCTTCCTCCAGGTTCTGTGGTTCGGCCTCATCGGCGTCCTGTGGATCGGCTACTTCGTCCTCGAGGGCTTCGACTTCGGCGTCGGCATCCTGCTGCGCGCCGTCGGCCGCGACCAGCCCGAGAAGCGCGCCGTGATCCACACGATCGGCCCGGTGTGGGACGGTAACGAGGTCTGGCTGCTCACCGCCGGCGGCGCCACGTTCGCCGCCTTCCCCGGCTGGTACGCAAGCCTCTTCTCCGGCTTCTACCTCGCCCTGCTGCTCATCCTGCTCGCGCTCATCGTGCGCGGCGTCTCCTTCGAGTTCTGGGGCAAGGACGACTCACCGCGCTGGCGCGCCACCTGGGAATGGGCCACGATCATCAGCTCGGGCGCGGCCGCGCTTCTGTGGGGCGTCGGCTGGGCGAACATCATCCACGGCGTCGCGATGGGCCCCGCCCACAACGTCACCGCGACGATCTTCGATCTGCTGCACCCCTACGCGCTGCTCGGCGGGCTCGTCACCCTGACCCTGTTCACCGCGCACGGCGCGATGTTCCTGACGCTGCGCACGCGCGACGAACTGGTCGAGCGCGCCCGCGGCATCGCGCGTCGGCTCGCTCCCATAGCCACGGTGCTGATGGCCGGATTCCTCATCTGGACCGCGTCGGACCAGTCGAGCGGCGGCACCAAGTGGGCCGCCCAGATCGTGGCCATCGCCGCCGTGGCCTGCGCGGTCGGCGCGTCCTTGAACGTGGCCCGCAAGCGCGACGCGACGGCGTTCTCGCTGAGCGCGGTTGCGATCGCGCTGCTCTTCCTCAGCCTGTTCGTCGACCTGTTCCCCAATGCGTTGCCCTCGACGACGAGCTCGGCGTACGATCTGACGTTGGTGGCCGCCTCCTCGACGCACTACACGCTGACGGTGATGACCGTCGTGGCGATCTTCGGTGTCCCGCTCGTGCTCGGCTACACCGCCTGGACGTACTGGGTCTTCCGCCACCGCCTCGGGCGCGCGGACTTCGCCGGTGAGGGCCAGCCGACGCCGCTCGCCGTGATCGACCAGAAGCTCGGCGGCCCGCCGTCGTCCGACGGCCACGGAAAGCACGCACCCCCGGCGCCGGTGTAGGCGTGCGCGCCTCGCGCTCGCAGCGCGGCGGGGGCGCCAACCGCGCCGCGCGCATCGACCGCCGCGTCATGCGCGAGAGCGGCGCCGCGCGCACGCAGCTGCGGCTCGCCTCCGTGCTCGGCGTGGCGATGGCGGTCGTCGTCGTCGCGCAGGCGGCGCTCCTCGCGCACGTGATCGCCAGCTCAGCCGAGCACCACACCGCGCTCGCGCGCCTGCAGGGGCCGATCGTCGCCCTCGTCGTCGTGGTCGTGCTGCGCGCGCTGCTGAGCGGCGCCTTCGAGACGTCGGGGCGCATCGGCGCGACGCGCGTCATGTCCGAGCTGCGCGGTCGTCTGGCCACCCAGCTGCTCGTGCGATCACCGGTGCGTCGCGCCGAGGACCGCACCGGCGAGCTCGCGGCCGCCGCCGTGCAGGGCGTCGACGCGCTCGAGGCCTACTTCGCCGGCTACCTGCCCCAGCTTGTGCTGGCCACCGTCGTTCCGGTGGCGATCCTCGTCTGGATCGTCCCGCTCGACCTCGCCGCGGCCGTCGTGCTGGCCGTCACGATCCCGATCCTGATCGTCTTCATGATCCTCGTGGGCACCGGAGCGAAGGCTCGTGCCCGCGCGCGCTGGCGCGCGCTGTCGCTGCTGAGCGGCCACTTCCTCGACGTCGTACGCGGGCTCGTAACGCTGCGTGCGCACCGCCGCGAGACGGCTCAGGCCGAGACGATCGAGCGCGTCTCGGAGCGGTATCGCGCCGAGACGATGGGGACGCTGCGCGTCGCCTTCCTGTCCGCCCTCGTGCTCGAGCTGTGTGCGATGGTCGGCACCGCGCTCGTGGCGGCCACGATCGGCGTGCAGCTCGACGGCGGGCATCTCGGCCTGCAGGCCGGCCTCACCGTGCTGATCCTGTGCCCCGAACTGTATGGCCCGCTGCGAGGGGTCGGCCAGCAGTTCCACGCCAGCGCCGATGGGCTCGCCGCCGCGGAACGGATCTTCGCGGTGCTCGACGCGCCGCCGGCGCTGGCGGACGTCCCGGGCGCCCGCTCGACCGCCCCCGACCCGGCCACCGGGGGCCTGCGCTTGGAGGCGATCGACTTCACCTATCCCGATCGGGCCGAGCCGGTGCTCACCGCGCTCGATCTCGAGCTCGCGCCGGGCCGAACGACCGCGCTCGTCGGCCCGAGCGGCGCCGGGAAGAGCACGGTCGCAGCCCTCGCCCTGCGCCTGGCCGACCCGGCGGCCGGACGCGTCAGCTGTGACGGCGTCGACCTGCGCGAGGTCGACCTCGACGCCTGGCGGGCCCAGGTGGCCTGGGTACCCCAGCGCACGCGGCTGTTCAGCGGCACGATCGCCGAGAACATCGCGCTCGCCGAGCCGGGCGCCGCACGCCACCGCGTTCTCGCCGCGGCGCGGTCCGCCGGACTGGACGAGCTGCTGCGCCAGCTCCCCGACGGTCTGCAGACCCGCATCGGTGAGGGTGGGCGGGGACTGTCCGCCGGCCAGGGGCAGCGGATCGGACTGGCCCGCGCGTTCCTGCGCGACGCCCCGTTCGTCGTGCTCGATGAGCCGACCGCCCACCTGGACTCCGCGACGGCGGCCGCCGTGGGCGCGACGATCATCGCGCTCGCCGAGGGCCGGACGACCCTGCTCATCACCCACGACGCCGCACTGACCGAGCGCGCCGACCGCGTGGTCGCGCTCGATGAGGGCCATGCGGTGACGGGCGACGCGCCGACGGGGCTGGAGACGGTCGCATGACCGGCAGCTCGGCCAGCCTCCTTGCGGCCGCCCGCGCCGGTCAGACCGAGCGGCGACGTCTGACGCTGGCGATCGCGCTCGGCGCCGGTTCGGTGATGGCCGCCGGCGGCCTGCTCATTACCTCCGGGTACCTCATCTCGCGGGCCGCGCAGCGTCCCGAGATCCTCACGCTCGCCGTCGCCATCACCGCGGTGCGCGCGTTCGCGATCCTGCGCGCCGTGCTGCGCTACGGCGAGCGCCTGTCCTCGCACGACGCGGCGCTGCGGCTGCTCGGACGCGTGCGCGCCCGCTTCTATCGGCGGCTGGCACCGCTCGTGCCCGGCGACCTCGGCGGCCCGCGCAGCGGCGATCTGCTGTCGCGCTTCGTCGGCGACGTCGACACCCTCCAGGACCTCTACCTGCGCGCGCTCGCCCCCCCGGTCGTGGCCGCGCTCGTCATCGTCGCCGCGACGCTGACGGCCTGGCTCATCCTGCCGGCCGCCGGGCCCGTTGTGTTCGTCTGCCTGCTGCTCGCCGCGACGGTCGTGCCATTCGCCGCGGCGCTGCTGGCGGCGAGCTCGGGCCGCCGCCAGGCGCCCGCCCGCGCCGCGCTCACCGACGAGCTCGTCGAGACGATCGAGGGCGCGCCCGAGCTGGCCGTCGCCGGGCGGGCCCACGACCGCATCGGGCGACTGCGCGCCGCCGACGCGCGACTCGCGCGCATCTCGGTCTCCGATGGGCTCGCCGCCGGCGCCACCACCGCCCTCGGCTCGCTCGCCGGCGGCCTGAGCGTCGTCGCCGTGCTGGTGGTCGCGGTCGCCGGCGCGCACCGCGGCGCGCTCGCCGGGGTGCTCGTCGCCGCGCTCGCCTTCCTCGTGCTCGCCTCGCTCGAGGGGATCGCCCCGCTCCAGCTCGCCGCGCGGCGGCTGCGGGCCTGCGCCGACGCCGCCAGCCGCCTCGACGAGCTGTGCGATCGCGAACCGTCGGTGCGCGACCCGCTCGCGCCGAGGGCGGTCCCCGACGGTGGCGACCTCGTGCTCGAGGACGTCTCGATGCGCTACGGCCCGGACGAGCCGTGGGTGCTCGAGCACGCCGATCTGTGTCTGCGCCCGGGACGTCGCGTCGCGCTGCTCGGCCCCAGTGGCGCCGGCAAGACGACGATCGCGCAACTGCTCGTGCGCTTCCGCGATCCCGACGCCGGCCGTGTGCGCCTCGGCGACGCCGACCTGCGCGAGCTGACGCAGGACGACACCCGCCGCGCGGTCGTGCTCGGCGCCCAGGACGCGCACCTCTTCAACACGTCGCTGCGCGAGAACATCCTGCTCGCGCGGCGCGAGGCGAGCGAGGCCGAGCTGTGGGAGGCGCTCGACGCCGCCGGCGCCGGCGACTGGGTGCGCGAGCTCCCCGACGGGCTCGACACGCTCGTCGGCGAGAGCGGCGGGCTCGTGTCCGGCGGTCAGCGCCAGCGCATCGCGCTGGCGCGGGCACTCCTGGCCGACGCGCGCTTCCTCGTGCTCGACGAGCCGACCGCCCACCTCGACGACGCCACCGCGCAGCAGGTCATCGACGACATCGTCGCCGGCGCCGGAGGGCGGGGCGTGCTCGTGATCACCCACAGCGAGGTCGGCCTCGATCGCTACGACGAGGTCCTCGAGCTGCGTGACGGGCGCGTGCGGATGCGAGGGATGGCGCCGGCCTAAGCGCCTCCGTCGAGCGCTCGGGGGCCAGCCGCCTGGGCGACGATCTCGCTGATCTCCACGATCGTGTCGGGGTCGAGGTCGGAGTAGAGGGGGAGCGCCAGGAGGCTGGCGTCGAGGTGGTCGGTGACCGGAAGCTCGGCACGCGGGATGCCGGCGAGGCGCGGCATCCGGTGCAGGGCAGGGAAGTAGGGGCGCGACTCGATGCCACGCTCACGCAGGGCGGTGCGAACGACCGAGCGGCGCTCGGCGACATCCACGACGAACATCGTCGGCGTGGGACGGGTGCCGGCTGAGGTCGCTTGGAACGTCACGCCGGGCACGTCGCGCAGAAGCGACCGGTACAGGTCGATGAGCGCCTCGCGGCGCGCCACCTCCTGCTCGATCTGATCGAGCGCGAGGCCGCCGAGGGCGGCGTGGAGCTCTGAGAGCTTGGCATTCAGGCCCTGCTCGCGGCTGACGCGCTCGTCGTCGAGGCCGTACGCTCGCAGCTGCCGGAACCGCTCGCCATGTCCTGGATCTCCGAACATGACGAGCCCGGCCTCGGCGGCCGTCACGATCTTCGTCGCGCTCAGGCTCACGACGCTTGCGTCACCGAACGCGCAGACGTGCTGGCCGTCGGTCCACGTGGCCGCGGCGTGCGCGGCATCGAACACGAGGCGGGCATCGTGGCGCGAGGCCGCATGCTCCAGTCCGCGGACGCCGCAGGGCACACCGAACAGATGCGTGGCCACGATGAGCGACACATCCGAGATCTCCTCGAGCGCCGCGTCGAGCTGCTCGGGGTGCAGGCACCAGTCGCGACGGTCGACATCGACGAAGTGCGGCCGCAGCCCGTTCCATTGCAATGCGTGCACTGTCGAGGGGAATCCGAGCGAGGGCACGAGCGCCCGCGACCCGGGAGGCAGATCGAGCGCGCGAATGGCGAGCGTAAGGGCAAGATCGCAACTGCTGGCGCAGAGCACGACGCCGTCTGCACCGCAGTAGCCTCTGAATGCCCCTTCGAGCTCGCGTGCGAACGGCCCGTCGTTCGACAGCCGTCGGCTCATCCACACCTCCTCCATCGCGGCCGCGAACCGCTCGAACGGAGGCAGCGATGGTCGCGCCACTGGGACGCGGATGTCTGCGGCGCTTGCGCCGAGCGCGGTTGAGCTGGAGGGGGCCGGCATCACGACATCATCGCTCACCAAGCGGGTGATCCGCGCAGACGCGGGAACATCCGCACGCGGAATTGCATCCCCCTAGTAGTAGCCATATCCGAGAACCACACGCACCTGGCGCGCGATCTCCAGGTCCTCCCGCGCCCGCACGACGAGCACGCTCGCCGCCGCCCCGCCCGCCGATACCTCCCCGTCCCCCTCGCCATCGTTGCGCGGTCCGATCGCCATCCCCAGGAAACCCAACCCCGACACCGCCCGCGCCCGCACGTCCGCCGAGCGCTCCCCGACCCCGCCGGTGAATGCGAGCGCATCGAGCCCGCCGAGCGCGGCGGCCATGGCCGCGATCCCCGCCCGCAGCCGATGCACGTACACGTCGAGGGCCAGCGTGGCCCCGGCATCCCCCCGGCCGCCCCGGCGAGCACCGCGCGCATGTCGGCGGTGCCCGCGAGCCCCTGCAGCCCCGCCTCGTGCTCGAGCCCCTCGGCGAGCTCGTCGACCGGCAGCGGTCGCGCTCGAGCAGCCACAGCAGCAGCCCCGGATCGACGCTGCCCGAGCGGGTCGCCATCACGAGCCCCTCGAGCGGCGTGAAGCCCATCGTGGTGTCGACCGAGCGGCCGTCGGCGATCGCGCACAGCGATGCGCCGGCGCCGAGGTGGCAGCTGACGAGCCGCAGCCCGGCCGCCGGGCGACCGAGCAGCTCGGGGACGCGCCGGGCGATCCAGGCATGCGAGAGGCCGTGGAAGCCGTAGCGCCGCAGCCGCCAGCGCTCGCGCCAGGCCGCCGGGAGCGCGTAGGTCGCGGCCGCCGCGGGCAGCGAAGCGTGGAAGGCGGTGTCGAAGCACGCGACGGCCGGCAGCTCGGGCAGCTCCGCGCTCACCGCGTCGAGCGCGGCGATCGACTTCGCCTGGTGCAGCGGCGCGAGGTCGCCGAGCTCGCGCAGCGCCGCCTCGACGTCCGGGTCGATCCGCACGGCCGCGGCGAAGCGCTCGCCGCCGTGGACGATGCGATGGCCGACGGCGTCCGCGTCGGCCAGGCCATCGCCGAGCGCGCGGCGCAGCGCGCCGACCTCGACGGACCCGCGCGTCGCTTCGATCTCGCGGGCCGCGACGGTGCGGTCCTCGCCGTCGAGCAGCGTCAGCTTCAGCGAGCTCGAGCCGGCGTTGACCACCAGCACGCGCACGGCGCGCGACCTACGCGCCGGCGGTCGTGCCCGGCCACACCCAGTCGCGGATCTCGGGCGGGTCGTCGCCGACCTCGCGCGTGTAGGCGCGGTGGCGCAGCCGCGTGTCGGCCATCTCCTGGCGCAGGTAGGCGGCCCGCTCGCCGAGGCCGGGGACGCGGTCGATGACGTCCATGACGAGGTGGAAGCGGTCGAGGTCGTTGAGCATGACCATGTCGAACGGGGTGGTGGTCGTGCCCTCCTCCTTGTAGCCGCGGACGTGGAGGTTGTCGTGGTTGCGCCGGCGGTAGGTGAGGCGGTGGATGAGCAGCGGGTAGCCGTGGTAGGCGAAGATCACCGGGCGGGTCGTCGTGAAGAGCGCGTCGAACTCGCGGTCGGGAAGGCCGTGCGGATGCTCGCTGTCGGGCTGCAGGCGCATCAGGTCGACGACGTTGACGACCCGCACGCGCAGATCGGGAAGGTGCTCGCGCAGGATCGCGGCGGCGGCGAGCGTCTCGAGCGTCGGCACGTCGCCGGCGCAGGCCAGCACGACGTCGGGCTCCTCGCCGCCGTCGCTGCTCGCCCACTCCCAGATGCCGACGCCGCGCGTGCAGTGGACGATCGCCTCGTCGATGCCGAGGTAGTTCAGCGCGGGCTGCTTGCCGGCGACGATCACGTTCACGTAGTGGCGGCGAGCGCAGGCAGTGGTCGGCGACCGACAGCAGCGTGTTGGCGTCGGGCGGCAGGTAGACGCGGATGATCTCGGCCTTCTTGTTGACGACGATGTCGATGAAGCCGGGGTCCTGATGGGTGAAGCCGTTGTGATCCTGGCGCCACACGTGCGAGGAGAGCAGGATGTTCAGCGAGGCGATCGGCCGGCGCCACGGGATGTCGCGCGTCACCTTCAGCCACTTGGCGTGCTGGTTGAACATCGAGTCGACGATGTGGATGAACGCCTCGTAGCAGTTGAACAGCCCGTGGCGCCCGGTGAGCAGGTAGCCCTCGAGCCAGCCCTGGCAGAGGTGCTCGCTCAGGACCTCCATGACGCGGCCGTTCGGGCGCGAGGTGATCGTCGCCGTCGAGGCGCTCGGCCTCCCAGGCCCGGTCGGTCACCTCGAACACCGCGCCGAGCCGGTTCGAGGCGGTCTCGTCGGGCCCGAAGATGCGAAAGCTGCTCGCGGTTGTCGCGCATCACGTCGCGCAGGAAGTCGCCGAGCACGCGCGTGGCCTCGCTCGTCGTCGTCCCCGGCGCCGGCACGTCGACCGCGTAGTCGCGGAAGTCCGGGAGCTCGAGCTCGCGCAGCAACAGGCCGCCGTTGGCGTGCGGGTTGGCGCCCATGCGCCGTTCGCCCTCGGGGGCGAGCGCCGCGATCTCGCTGCGCAGCGCGCCACCGGTCGTCGAAGAGCTCCTCGGGCCGGTAGGAGCGCATCCACGTCTCGAGCTGGGCGAGGTGCTCCGGCTTGGTGCGGATGTCGGCGATCGGGACCTGATGGGAACGGAACGACCCCTCGCTCGGAAGGCCGTCGACGACCTTCGGGCCCGTCCAGCCCTTCGGCGTGCGCAGCACGATCATCGGCCAGCGCGGGCGCGTCGTCACCCCGTCCTCGCGAGCCCGGCGCTGGATCTCGGCGATCTCGCCCACCACCTCATCGAGCGTGGCCGCCATCAGCTGGTGCATCGCCGCGGGATCGTCGCCCTCGACGAAGCGCGGCGCGTACCCGTAGCCCTCGAGCAGCGACGCGCAGCTCGTCGGGCGGGATGCGCGCGAGCACCGTCGGGTTGGCGATCTTGTAGCCGTTGAGGTGCAGGATCGGCAGCACGGCGCCGTCGCCGGCCGGGTTGAGGAACTTGTTCGAGTGCCAGCTGGCGGCCAGCGGGCCGGTCTCGGCCTCGCCGTCGCCGACGACGCAGACGACGAGCAGGTCCGGATTGTCGAACGCGGCCCCGTAGGCGTGCAGCGAGCGAGTAGCCGAGCTCGCCACCCTCGTGGATCGAGCCGGGCGTCTCCGGGGCCACGTGGCTCGGGATGCCGCCCGGAAACGAGAACTGGCGGAACAGCCGTCGCAGCCCCTCCTCGTCTCGCCCGATGTGGGGATAGATCTCGCTGTAGGTTCCCTCGAGATAGGTGTTCGCGACGAGGCCCGGACCGCCGTGGCCGGGTCCGGTCACGTAGATCGCGTTCAGGTCGCGGGCCCGGATCACCCGGTTGAGGTGGGCGTAGACGAAGTTCAGGCCCGGCGTCGTGCCCCAGTGGCCGAGCAGCCGCGGCTTGACGTGCTCGGCGCGCAGCGGCTCGCGCAGGAGCGGGTTGTCCAGCAGGTAGATCTGCCCGACCGAGAGGTAGTTGGCCGCGCGCCACCAGGCGTCGATCAGCTCGAGCTCAGCGGCCGACAGCGGGCCATCTGCGATCGCCGCCGGACCGGGCTCGGATGATGCGCTCACGGGCATTCAGCTGACCAGCGAGGGCAGCGCCGGAGCGGGGATCTCGGGCGCGACGCGGATCCGCGCGTCGACGACGAGCGCGCCGTCCGGCGTGGCCACGA
Organism: uncultured Solirubrobacterales bacterium; assembly: GCA_963819075.1. Taxonomy (GTDB): domain Bacteria; phylum Actinomycetota; class Thermoleophilia; order Solirubrobacterales; family Solirubrobacteraceae; genus CAVQBJ01. The sequence goes on along the minus strand of CAWFUP010000002.1, from coordinate 445,633 downwards.
CCGGATTGAGGTCCATCTCGGCGATCTCGGGGTGGGCCTCCACGAGCGCGCTGACGCGCAGCAGGATCTCCTCGAGCCCGCGCACGTCGCAGCGCGGCGCGCCGCGGTAGCCCTCGAGCAGCGGGAACACCTTCAGCGAGCGCAGCATCTCGGCGGCGTCGAGGTCGGTCAGTGGCGTCAGGCGGACGGCGACGTCGCCGAGCAGCTCGGCCGAGGTGCCGCCGGCGCCGCACGCGATGAGCGGCCCGAACGCGCGGTCCTGGACCACTCCGATGAGCAGCTCGATGCCCTGAGGCGCCATCGCCTGGACCATGAAGCGCTCGGTCGGATAGCCGGCCCTCGCCACCTCGGAGGCCATCCGGGCCGCCGCGCGCCGCACCTCTCCGTGGCGCAGCCCGACGCGCACGGCGCCGGCCTCGGTCTTGTGCACGAGGCCGGCGGCGATCGCCTTCAGCGCGACGCGGCCGCCGAGCTCGCCGGCCGCCCGCTCCGCGGCAACCGGGCCCTCGACCACGCGCGCGGGCGGTGCGGGCAGGCCGTAGCAGTCGAGCAGCCGAGCCACGTCGACGGCCGTGAGCCACTCCGACCGCTCGCCGAGCGCGTGCGCGATGATCGCGGCGGCCTCGTCGGGACGGATATCCGTGAGCTGCGGGACGGCTCCCGGCGGCGTCTCGCGCCACGCGCCGTAGCGCGCGGCGTGCCCGAGCGCGCGCGCCGCGTCCTCGGGGAAGGCGTACACCGGGATCTCCCGCCCGGCGCGCCGCAGCTCGATCGGGGGGCCGTCCTCGGCCATGAAGACGCTCAGCAGGGTCACCTCGGCGGGAATGCGCGTCGCCGCCCGGGCGATCGCCGTCGGCGACGTCGGCCGCCTCGGTGACGAGCGGCGGGATGAAGATCGCGATGATCGCATCGACCACGCCGGAGCGGCCGACGGACTCGATCGCACGGCGGTAGTCCTCGGCGCTCGCCGTCGCGATCATGTCGACGGGGTCGCCGAGCGACGCCTCGGCGGGCAGGAAGCGGCGCAGCCGCGCGCGCAGGCGCGCCGGCAGCTCGGCCACCCGTAGGCCGCTCGTCTCGCAGGCGTCGGCGCACAGGATCCCGGGGCCGCCCGCGTTCGTGATGATCGCGACGCGGTTCGAGCGCGGCGCCGGCTGGGACGAGAGCAGGGCGGCCACGTCGAACAGCTCGCCGAGCGTGTCGGTGCGGATGACACCGACCTGCCGGAACAGCGCGTCGACGCTGACGTCCGAGGCCGCCAGCAGCGCACCCGTATGCGAGGAGGTCGCGCGGGCGCCGGCCGCCGAGCGACCGCTCTTCACGGCGGCGATCGGCTTCGTGCGCCCGACGCGGCGGGCGATCCGGGCGAACTTGCGGGCGTTGCCGAAGGACTCGAGGTACATGAGGATGACGTCGGTGTCCGGGTCCTGCTCCCAGTACTGCAGGAAGTCGTTGCCCGACAGGTCGGCCTTGTTGCCGACCGACACGAACGCCGACAGCCCGAGGTGCAGGCGGTTGGCGGCGTCGACGATCGCGATCCCCAGGCCGCCGCTCTGGGACAGGAACCCGACGCGGCCGGCGACCGGGGCGCGCGGCATGAAGGTCGCGTTCAGACGCACGCCGGCCGCGGTGTTGAGCACGCCGAGGCAGTTGGGCCCGACGAGGCGCATGCCGTGCGCGCGGCAGACCTCGACGAGCTCGCGCTGGCGGTCGGCGCCGTCGCGCCCGATCTCGGCGAAGCCGGCCGAGATCACGACGAGCCCGCGCACGCCGGCGACGCCGCAGTCGCGCGCGACGTCGATCACCGCCGCCGCCGGCACGGCGATGACCGCGAGGTCGACCGGCCCGGGCAGCTCGGAGACCGACGGATAGGCCGGCATCGACTGCACCTCGTTGCGCCGAGGGGTTGACCGGGTAGACGATGCCCTCGAAGCCGCCCGCGACGAGGTTGTGCAAGATCTCGCCGCCGACCGTGCCGCGTCGGCGCGAGGCGCCGATCACGGCCACCGACCGCGGGGCGAGCACGCGCTGCACGGCCGCGACGCTGGCGCTCCGCTCGCGGTCGTGGAAGCGCTCCCACCCCTCGTCGCCGAGCTCGGTCGGCAGCCGCACCGAGACGATGTCCAGGCCGGAGCTCACCTCGACGGGGAACCCGCTCTCGCGGAAGACGTCGATCATCCGGTGGTTCTCGGGCAGCACCTCGGCCGTGAAGGACTCGATGTCGTGCGCGCGGGCGTGCGCGGCGAGGTGGGCGAGCAGCGTCGTCGCCAGCCCGTGGCCCTGGTAGGCCTCGGCGATCGCGAACGCCACCTCCGCGGCCGTGTCGTCCTCGCGGACGTAGCCGGCGTGGCCGACGATCTCGCCGGCGCTGCCGGCGGTGGCGATCAGGCCGTACGCGTCGGCGCCGTCGACGTTGACCGCCCGCCGTGCCTGGCCGCCGAGATCGGTGGCCGCCGAGAAGAAGCGCAGCGCGCGTGAGCGCAGCGACAGGCCCTCGAGGAACACGACCATCGCCGGCTCATCGGCGTGGCCGATCGGTCGCACGTGGACCGTCGAGCCGTCTCGCAGGACGACATCGGCGCCCGACTCGCACGACGGAGGACCTGCTCACAGCGGCGCCCCGCTCCGCGGCGCCTCGTCGGACTGGGCGAGGCGGCGGTCGAGCATCGCCACGACGTCGTCGATCACCGCCTCGGGCGGCTGGTCGGTCCGCACGAACAGGTGGTGCCTGGCGAACACGTCGTCCTCGAGCGGATCGAACCGCTCCCTCAGGCGCTCGGCGATCTCGGGCCCGGCGTCGGAGACGTGGCCGGGCTCGGACTCGCGGGTGAGCGCGCGCGCCTGCACGATCGCGGCCGGCGCGCGACATTCGACGACGACCGAGGGCGCCGGCGAGGCGAACGCCGACGCGAAGGTGCGGCGGTCCGACGCGCGGCGAAACGTGGCGTCGACGATCACGCCGCCCCCGTCGGCCACCCGCTCGGCGGCCAGCCGTCCGAGCTCGGCGTAGGTCCGCTCGCCCGCCCGGTCGCCATAGGCCTCCGCGGGCGCGCGCTCGGTGGGCGCGACCCCGGCGAGCCCCTTGCGCGTCTCGTCGGAGGCGAGCACGACGCGCCCGGAGCGCGCCGCGAGGCCGCGCGCGAGGTGGCTCTTGCCGCTCGCCGGGGCCCCGCACACGATGATCGTCAGCGGCTCGCGGGCCTGCCAGGCCAGTCGCTCGCCGAGCGCGAACAGCTCGACCGCGTCCTCGGGCGGCACCTGCGCCCCGGGCTGGCTGGGCGCGCGCCAGCGCCACCTTCGCGCGCACCCACGCCCGCTGGGCGGCGTGGAAGGCGATCCAGGCGTCGCTGCCGGGATCGCCGCCGGCGGCGCGGTAGCCCTCCACGAGCGCCCGCGCGAGATCGCCGCGGCGCAGGCGCACGAGATCCATGACCAGGAACGCGAGATCCGCGCCGACGTCGACCTCGCGCAGGTGCACGTCGAACTCGGCGCAGTCGACGATCCGCACCGAGTCGCCGAGCAGCACGTGCTCGGCTCGCAGATCGCCGTGGCCCTCGCGCACGAGCCCCGCCGCGGCCCGCGTGCGCAGCGTGTGCGCGTGTCCGCCCAGGTAAGCGTCGGTGAATCGCTCGGCCGCGAGCACCCGGCGCTCCTCGATCGGTTGCGGACCGTCGAGGAGCATCTCGAAGGTTCCGTCGGCCGCGCGCTTCACGGCCACGAGCGCATCCCCGGTCTCAGATTGCGCCGGCGCCTCGGCGTGGAAGCTCGCCAGTCGCCGCCCGACATCGGCAAGCTGGGTCTCGGTGGCGCGGCCCTCGGCGATCGCGGCGGCGAGCGTCTGCGTCTCGTCGAAGCGGCGCATCTCGACGACGGACTCCACGGCGCCGCCGGCCGAGTCGCTCAGCTGCAGCCGCCCGGATCGGCGCGCGACGCCGCGCACGCCGAGGTACAGGTCGCCCGCGAGGCGCCGGTTCAGCACGACCTCGCGCTCGCACATCGCTCGGCGACGCTCGACGCTCCCGTAGTCCAGGAACGGAAACGTGACCGGCTTCTTGAGCTTGTAGGCGCGGTCGCCGACGAGGAACACCCACGAGATGTGCGTCTCGCGCACCTGCACCTCTGTCCCCTCCACCGTGCCGGGGTAGAACCCCGGATCGCGCATTGCCTGGACGATCTGGTCGAAGCTCACCGGCGCGCGCGTGCCCGGCTCGGCGACCCCTTCCACGCGCTGCACCGCGTCCTCCCATGCCCACAGGTCCGTACGCGTCAGACGCTCCTTGCGCTCGTAGAGCGTCGTCTCGCGTGGCCCGGCCCGTCCGTGATCGCCAGCTGCGCTCACGTGGTCGATGATCACGCGTCATCCTGCGCTCGCGCATCGGCCCGCCGCCCCCGCGCGGACCCGTAGGAACTACGGACGGATCGCTACCGCGCGGCGCCTCGGGCGCGAGCGAACACGCGGCCCGGTCCGGCCTCGTAGCGGCCGCTGGCCGCGCCGCGCAGGAGCTCCTGCAGATCGCACGCCGACTCCGCGCCGGGGCACGGCCAGCTCGACCTCGACCGTCCCGACCGAACGCTCGAGCAGGCGCACCGGGCCGAGGCTCTCGAGCAGCTCGAGCATATCCCGATTCGTCGCCAGCATGACCGCTGTGAAGCGGGTCACGCCCTCCGAGCGCGCGCGGTCGGCCAGGCGCGCCAGCAGGGCCGTGCCGACCCCGCGGCCCTGCCAGTCGTCGATGACCGTGACGGCAAGCTCGGCCGCCCGCGGGTCCACGCGCGACCGTACGAAGCGGGCGACGCCGATGCCGTCCCCCTCCTCGCTCATCGCGATCAGGGCCTCGTGATCGTGGTGGTCGACGTCGGTCAGGTACCGCACCTCCGACGGGCTCAGCGCCGGCGTCGCCGCCAGGAAGCGCCGATAGCGCGATTCCGGCGACAGCCGCGCAAAGCCAGCCCGCAGAGCCGGTGCGTCCTGCGGGCCGATCGGGCGCACCGTCACCTGCGATCCGTCGCGCAGCCGCACCGATGCGCGGGCCGCCGCGATCGCCCCCATGTGCCTGGAGTCCTTCGTGCCGTCGTCTTGGATGCCGTCCACGATAGGCGAGCGGGCCGCTGCGGGTTTTCCACAGGTTGCTCCCGGAGAACGCCGCCTTGCCTCCGTCCTGCGGGGCGCATAGCGTCTGGGCACGATGACGGCCCGGCCGCGAACTTCCGCGACGCCCCCCGAGGCGTCTAGCCCGTTGGCGGACATCCTGTGCGGCGTCGACGGGACTCGCACCGCGTATGAGGCGGTGCGCCAGGCCGCGACGCTGGCCGGCGACGGCGGGGCGCTGACGCTCCTCGCCGTGACGGGGGCCTCGGGCTCCGGGCGCCAGCAGGCCGCAGTGCTCGCACCGGCACGCGCGGCGCGAGCACTCGCCCACGCCAAGCGGCTCGCCGCTCAGGCCGGCGTGGCGGCCGACGTCGAGATCGACGAGCGGGGGCCGGTCATGCACGAGGTGCTCGAGTGCGCCGCCACGCACGGGCTGCTGGCCATCGGGGCGCCGAGCATGAACCGCCTGGCCCACCTGCTGTTCGGGGGCACCGCGACCGTCGCCGCCCATGTCCTGCCCTCCTCGCTGCTCATCGCTCGCCGGCTGCCCGCGGGTGCCGCGCTCACCGATCGCGTCATCGTCGCCAGCGACGCGCGCGATCACTCCGACGCGCTCGTGGACTTCGCGGTCGATCTTGCGCGCGAGCGTGGAGGGTCGCTGACCCTGCTGCACGCCGCCGGCGCCGAGTCGGCGCACCATCCCACCCGCATCGGCGAGCAGGTCCGGCGCGTCACCGAGGCGTTCCCGGACACCGGCGTCGTCCGGATCGAACCAGCGCGCGCCCATGAGCTAGCGGTCCAGGCCGCCAAGGACGAGCGCGCCTCGCTCATCATCCTCAGCAGCCGCCACCTCGGCGGGCTGCGGGCGCTCGCCAGCGTCAGCGAGCGCGTCGTGCACGACGCGCCGTGCTCGGTGCTCGTCGTGCGCCCCGAGGATCTCGGCGCGTCCTAGTCAGCCCACGCGGTGGCGGCGGCCCTCGTCGGCGAGCTCCCGCTGCCACTGCACCCGCTTCTGCGCGTACGCCGGCGGGAGAGAGCCGGCGAGCGCCTCGGCCGATTCCAGCGCGTGCAGCGCCATCGTGTAGTCGCCCCAGCGTGCGTCGTAATCCGCAAGCAGCAGCGCGAGCTCGAGCGCATCGGCGTGCTCCTGCTCGGAGGGGTGCGGATGCCTCGGAGCGCTGCGATCCGCGAGTGGTGAGGCGGCGAGGGGCAGCGGGCGCGCCGTGGCGAGGTAGGGCGCGAGATAGCGCCCGGCGATCTTGCTCGGCGGCCACCACAACGCGCTCGTCGACGAGCTCGACTCGATCCGGCGGGGATCCGGCGGCTGCGGCGGCGCCTCGATGTCGCGCTCGACGGCGACCGAGGACGGGTGTCGCGATGCACCGGACCCGGCTCGCAGGTAGATCGGGACGCCTCCGGTCAGCAGCAGCCCGCGAATGACCGGACTGAAGGGCTCGCGGCTCGAGGGCGGATCCAGCCTGCTGGGCGATCACCTCCGCGATCGCGTCGGCCTGCTGTGCGGCGAGTCCGCCCTGCTTGAGCGGGAAGGCGGTAGCGTCGCCGGCGGCGTAGACGTCGGCGACGCCGCGCACGCGGCCGTGCACATCGATCGGCAGGAAGCCCTCGGAGTCGTGGGGAAGGCCGCGGATGGCTGGGCCCCGCAGGCGCGGCAGAGCGACGGCCCGGTCGGCCGGCAGCGGCGCTCCGGCCGCGAGCTGCAGGGCGCCGTCGGCAAATCTGGTGGCCAGCACCGAGAGATGCAGCTCGATCCCGCGCGCCCGCAGCAGGTCCGCCACGGCTTCGCTCGCCTTCGATCCGAACACCTCGAGCGGCTCCTGCTCGCAGGTCACGATGAGCGACCTTTGCGTCAAGCCCGTACGCGCTGATGTGCGCGGCGGCCATGAGCGCGAGCTCGTACAGCGGCAGCGGCCACGCGTTGCCGGTGGGCAGCACGAAGGCCACGCGGGCGATCGACCGCTGTTGCAGGCTCGCGAGGATCTCGCGCAGGGCGGGGACGTCGGGGCGACCGCGGAACGCGAGCGCCCCCGGCAGGGCCGGCACGGCCTGGGCGCCGAGGGCGATGATCAGATCGTCGTAGGGAAGCGTCGTCCCGGCCTGCGTGTGCACCGTCTTCGCCGCCGGGTCCACGCTCGCGAGCATGTCGACGTGCCTCCGGGCGCCCTGGTCGTCGAAGATCGTGGTGAGGTCGAACTCGCGCGCCTCGCCGACATCGAACGCCTCGGCCACCGAGACCGGCCGGTACAGGAAGGACTCGCCCGGGGCGAGGATCTCGACGTCGAGCATCGGGCCGGCGTGAACTCGCAGCGCAAGCAGTGCTTCGAGCGCGGCGACCCCCGCGCCGACGATGAGGACACGCCGCTCGCGGTGCGCCCGGCGCGTCGGCCGAGCCGCGCTCGTTGGGGTCACGTCATCCATGGCTGCCATCTCCCGTTGCCGCGATCGACGACAGCCTGACGCGCGCTCGGGCCGGCGGCATCGGTATTCCCCCTTCGGGCGCCCACGGGATTCTCCGGACGAGGGCGGCGCCGGCGCTCCGTAGCCTCCAGACATGCGCGAGCGACGGGGACTTCGGTGTTCGGGCGAGTGATCGTGGGCGTCGACGGCCGGGCCGGCGGGCGCGATGCCATCGCGCTGGCGCGGGTGCTCGTCGGTCCCTGTGGCCGGCTGACGCTCGCCCACGTGCGACGTGGCGGCCGGCACGCCCCCCGCGACGACGACGACGTCGAGCGGCGCGAGGCGTCTCGGCGGTTGCTCGTGGCCGAGCGCGGCGCGGCCGGCGTGGATGCCGAGCTGACGAGCGTCGCCGCGCCGTCGGTGGCCGGCGGCCTGCACGAGCTCGCCGGCCTGGCCGGCGCCGATCTGCTGACCGTCGGCTCGTGCGCCCGAGGGTTCGCCGGACGCGTGCTGCTCGGCAACGACACGCGCGCGACGATGAGCGGCTCGCCGTGCGCGGTCGCCATCGCGCCGGCGGCCTACGCACGCGACCTCAACGCGATCCGGACGATCGGGATCGGCTACGACGGCTCGGCCGGGAGCCGAGCGGCGCTCGACGCGGCCCGCGAAATCGCCGGCGAGCGCAACGCCGAGCTGCGCGCGGTCGACGTCGTCCAGCTACCGTCGGCGCCGTATGCCGGCGTGACGAGCGCCGTATGGGCTGAGGCGCTCGACGACATGCTCGCCGACGCCACCCGCGAGCTCGCAGGACTCGACGGCGTCGAGGGGCGGGCGGTGCTCGGAGCGACCGACGAGGAGCTCGCGGCGTTCAGCCGTCGCGTCGACCTCCTGCTGGTCGGCTGTGGCCGGCCACGGTCCGGACGGCGCCTCATCTTCGGCAGCACCGTCGGGCAACTCGTCGCGCACGCGAGCTGCCCGTTGCTCGTGTTGCCGGCTCGGGCGAGCGAGCGGGAGCCGTCGCCGGCGCCCAGCGAGGGGCTTGCACTGGCGCGCGCCGACTGACCTCCGTCGTCGAGACCGGTAGTTTCCACGGATAGGGAAGCGCATCGAGGAACCCGTAGATATCCTCAGCGTCGAGGCCCGGCGGGCGCAAATCGGACGGAGGCGTTGACATCAGCGACACACTCGAACCGGAGCGGCTGCGCACGCTGATCGATGTCGGGGGCTTCATCGTCTCCGAGCTCGACCTCGACGCGGTCCTCGGCCACGTGCTCGAATCGGCCTGCGAGCTGACCGGCGCCCGCTACGCCGCGGTCGGCGTCCTCAACCGCGAGCGCACCGAGCTCGAGCGCTTCATCACGCGCGGCGTCGACGAGGACGCGGCCCGCGCCATCGGCGAGCTGCCGCATGGTCGGGGAGTGCTCGGTGCGCTCATCTCCGACCCGATGCCGCTGCGCCTGGACCGGGTCGGCAACCACCCCGCCTCCTACGGCTTTCCGGCCGGGCATCCACCGATGGACAGCTTCCTCGGCGTCCCCGTATTCATCCGGGGGGAGGTTTGGGGCAACCTGTATCTGACCGAGAAGCGCGACGGCCCGTTCACGTCGGCCGACGAGGAGGCGATCGTCGTGCTGGCGCGCTGGGCGGGGATCGCCGTCGACAACGCGCGCCTCTATTACGCCGCCGAGCAGCGCCGCGGCGAGCTCGAGCGCGCGGTGCGCGGGCTGCAGGCCACGCAGGCCGTGGCGCGCGCCGTCGGGGCCGACATCGATCTCGATCGCGTGCTCGAGTTGATCGTCAAACGCGGGCGCGCGCTCGTCGAGGCCCGCAGCGTCGTCATCCTCCTGCGCGAGGGCGACGACCTCGTGCTCGTGGCGATGGCCGGCCAGGGCCGCCGTGATGAGCCGGCTCGCATCCCGGTCCACGGCTCGACGTCCGGTGAGATCATGCAGCGTGGGCGCGCCGAGCGCTTCGACGACGCACGCCGCGATCTGCGGATCGCCGCTGAGCAATTCGGGATCGACAAGGCCAAGACCGCACTTGCCGTTCCGCTCACCTACCGCGACCAGCCCCTCGGCGTCCTGCTGGCCTTCGACCACGGCCCGGCCGCGATGCCGTTCTCCGATGAGGACGAGCTGGCGCTCGAGGCCTTCGCCGCCAGCGCCGCCACCGCCGTGGCCACGGCGCAGAGCGTGCAGCACGAGCGCCTGCGGCACGCGCTCGCCGCCGCCGAGGCCGAGCGGCGCCGCTGGGCTCAGGAACTGCACGACGAGACGCTGCAGGCGCTCGGAGGGCTGCGCGTGCTGCTGTCCGCGGCGCGGCGCTCGGGGAACGCAGATCTGCTCGGTACGGCGACCGATCAGGCGCTCGAGCAGATCGAGCAGGAGATAACCAATCTGCGGGCGATCATCACCGAGCTGCGCCCCGCGGCCCTCGACGAGCTCGGGCTGGCCGCCGCGCTCGAGGCGCTGCTCGAACGCCACCGCACGATCAACGACCTCGAGATCAGCGAGGACCTGCAACTGCCGATCGATCCCGCCGCCCCGCCGATCCTCGGCCCAGAGCTCGAGGCGACCGTCTACCGCGTCGCCCAGGAGGCGCTCACGAACGTGGTCAAGCACGCACAGGCGCGCCACGTCAACGTGAGCATTCGCGTCGACGAGCGACACCTCATCGTCGAGGTCGCCGACGACGGTCGGGGCTTCGCCGTCGGGGAGGTCAGCGACGGCTTCGGCCTGACCGGCATGCGTGAGCGCATGCTGATGGCCGGCGGGGAGCTGACGGTCGAGTCCGGCGCAGGCGGAACGACGGTGTGCGCGTCGTTGCCGATCGCTCAGTCGTCGACATCTCGCGGCGCCGGCGCCGTGAGGAGACCTCGCCTGAGCGCGTAGCGAACGAGCTCGGCGCGCGTCGCCAGTCCGAGCTTGCGGTGGATGTGAGCGCGGTGGGATTCGACGGTGCGAACGGAGATGAGCAGCAGGGCGGCGATCTCGGCGTTCGTGTGGCCGAGCGCGATGAGGCGCAGGACGTCGACCTCTCGGTCGCTGAGCGCGTCCTGGCCGCCGTTGGCGTAGACGGCGAGCGTCGAGGCGACTCGCGGTGTGACGAAGCTCTCCCCCGCGGCGGCGCGGCGGATCGCCTCCGGCAGGTCACGGTCGGCCGAGTCCTTGAGCACGTACCCGCTCGCCCCGGCGGCGAGCGCCTCGTGGGCGAAGCGCGGGTCGTCGATCATCGTCGTCACGACGATCGACGTCTCGGGAGCTTCCGCGCGCAGCTCGCGAATCGCCGTCAGAACCGAACCCCCGGGCATGCTGACGTCGAGGACGAGCACGTGCGGGCGATGACCGCGCACGTGGCGCTGCATGCTGTGGATGTTGCTGGCCTCGCCGACGACGTCGAATCCCGGCTCGCCGTCCAGGAGCAGACGCAGGCTGCGACGGAGGAAGGCATGGTCATCGGCAAGGACCACGCGAATGGACTGTTCGCGATTCGTATCCACGGCGGCGCCGGGGAGGGCATACAGCGGGGCGTACTCCATCCTCTCATCTCCCTTTCGGCGGGCGAGAACCGTCCTCTACTAAGGTACGCCCCGCCGGACGGCGCTCCATCCGCGCTTCCCCACAACGATGCCGCCGCGCTTTCTACGGGTCCTCGCCCGCGCCCTAGCCGGTGCGGACCGGCCGCAGCGCCAGGCTCGCCATCTCCTCGCTGGACACGAGCGTGCAGTCAAGCGACCGGCAGTCCTCGAGTTCGGCGAGATGCGGCTCGGCGGGGCGGCGCAGCCAGCACACGAGCCGGTAGAGGTTCACGCCGTCGGTGAAGTAGCGGGGCGTCGCCGCGGCACCGTCGGCGGCGATCGGCCGGGCCGAGCCTTCAGGCCCGCCGGCGGCGGCCTTGTGCAATCGCGTGATCATTGCCCCGGATCCGGCCGATCATGCCCGCCGCGCGAGCTGATCGTCACGCCGTCGGTCGGGTAGAAGAGCGATTCATGCTCCTCGTCCCAGCGCACGCGATAGTGCACGTGGCCGGCCGAGCCGAGCACCTCGAGAATCTGGCCTCGCCGCCGCGGGACACCGGGGGGGCCGCCCACCTCCAGCCAGTCGCCGGGGACACCAGTCGTGTCAGCGAGCATGTTCACCTCCTTCGCGTTGGCCAGATTGGATCACCTGACCGCCACCGTGCCATCGGGGCTGGCACCGCGGGGATGCCTGGGGCGAACTACGGATTTCGAGCCCGCACCGCCGCGCCGGGTCCAGCGGCGACGAGGGGCTCGGGGGCACCATGGGAGACGACGATGAGCGGACAGCGGGCGGCGCGAGCGAGATGCTGCGCCGTGCTGCCGAGCACCGCCCGGCGCACCGGGCCGCGATCACGCGACCCGACCACGAGAACATCGACCTGCCCGCTGAACGTCTCGAGCTCGTCCTGAACTCGACCCATGACGACGTCGCCATCGACGTCCGCGGGCAGGTCGAGCGCCTGGCGTGCAGACTTCAGCTCGGCCTCGCTTGCCTCTTTCCACATCGAGGGCGCCTCGCTCATGTACGGCGTGACCGGATAGCCGATGACGCGGAGCGCCCGGACGGCGGCGTCCTCGCGCATGGCCAGGCTCCGCGCGACGGACAGCGCCACGCGACTCTGCGGCGACATGTCGTACGCGACCCCGACGGTCCCGAGCGGCCTGGCCGAGCGCGCGTAGCCCGCGGGGGCAACGGCGACCGCGCAGGGCGACTCGCTGAGCGCACCTCGGGTGTCGTCGCCGAACAGGGCGCGCCCGGCGCGACCCCGATGGCTGCACCCGACGACAAGCAGATCTGCCTCCTGCTCGGTGGCGAGACGGTGGAGCCCATGACCGACGGCTGGGTCGCTGACGCTCAGCAGATCGGCCTCGACGCCGAGCTCCTCTCGTTCGCGCTCGAGCAGCGCGCGCGACTCGTCGCGCTGCACCCGATCGAACTCGAGGTTGGAGCCGCGCTCAGGCACGCGCTCGCCGGAGCACACATGGGCCAGGGTGATGTGCCCGTCATGGTCGGCGAGATGCAGACCGAGCATGACCGCATCGCGGCCGTTGGGCCGGCCATCGACCCCGATCATTATGCGGCGGAACACCACGGCACTCTCCTCGGATCGCTTGCCTGCAGCGTACGCCCGCGGTCACCGCGATCCATCCCGGACGCCTACCGAGAACGCCGGGGAAATCCACGGCTTCGAGCGCGGGATCGACCGCGGCGGCTACGCCTCGCCGGTGACGAGGCCGCGCTGCAGGGCGTAGCGCACGAGTTCGGCGCGCGAGGAGACGCGCAGCTTCTGCTGGATGTGGGCGCGATGGGTTTCCACCGTGCGCACGGACAGATACAGCTGCTCGGCGATCTCGGCGTTGGTGTGGCCGAGCGCGATCAGCCGCAGGACCTCGACCTCTCGCTCGGACAGGTCGTCGGGGGGACCGGGCGGCGGCTCGCGTGCGATCCGCGCGCCGAGCGACGGGTTCAGGTAGGTCTCACTTGCGGCGGCGCGGCGGACCGCCTCGACGAGCTCGCCGTCGGCCGCCTCCTTGAGCACGTAGCCGGATGCGCCCGCGCTGAGCGCCTGTCGGGCGAATGCCGGCTCCTCCTGCATCGTCAGCACGACGATGTGGGTGTCCGGTGACTCGGCGCGGATCGCCGGGATCGCCTCGAGGCTCGAGCCGCCCGGCATGTTGAGGTCGAGTACGAGCACGGCGGGGTGATGCCCGCGCACGTAGCGCCGGGCGGCATCGACGTCGCCGGCCTCGGCGACGACCTCGAAGTCGTTCTCGGCGTCCAGCAACAGGCGCAGGCCGCTGCGCACGACAGCGTGATCGTCGGCGATCACGATCCGGATCGCACCGGGGTCCGTCTGCGCGGCATCATCGACCGTCATGAGTTGCCAGCCTAACGATGGCCGCGGCGACCCGCTCCGGGTGCAACCACGCTTGTCGATGCGGGTTTTCACGGATATCCATCCCCGCCCGGCGCGAGCGCTCCGGCCGACCGACGCGGAGCACATCGCTCGGTAGTTTCCACGGGGACCCACGGCGGATATGCTCGGCTGCCGAACGGCTCCGACGAAGGCATGGTTGACCCATGAGCAACGAACATCAATTCAAGGTCGTGATCGTCGGCGGATCTGTCGGCGCGCTGGAGGCGGCGCTCGCGCTGCGGGACCTCGCGTCCGATCGCGTCAGCCTGACGCTGGTGGCGCCGAATCCCGAGTTCACCTACCGGCCGATGACGGTGCGTGAACCGTTCGCGTACTCGCCGGCGCATCATTATCCGCTCGCCGAGATCGCGAACGACATCGGAGCCGAGCTGATCGTCGACGAGTTCAGCTGGGTCGATCCGGCGAAGCGGATCGCCCACACCGCGCAGGGGTCCGAGCTGCCCTACGACGCTCTCGTGCTCGCCCTCGGGGCGCGCACGCGCCCGCCGTTCGCGCACGCCATCACGATCGACGACCGCCGGATGGACGCGCTGCTGCACGGCATCGTCCAGGACGTCGAGGGCGGATACGTGCGCAGCATCGCGTTCGTCGCGCCTGCGCGCATGGGCTGGCCGTTCCCGATCTATGAGCTCGCGCTGATGATCGCTCGCCGAGCCTACGACATGAACGTCGAACTGGACGTGACCGTCGTCACCCCCGAGGACAGCCCGCTGGCGATCTTCGGCGACACGGCCAGCGACGCCGTCGCCGAACTGCTGCGCGACGCCGGCGTCACCGCGGTCACCTCGGCGTACGCCCAGGTGTCCGAGCCGGGGCGCGTTGTCATCCATCCGGGCGACCGCACGATCGAGGCCGATCGCGTGATCGCCCTGCCCGAGCTGTTCGGCCCGGCGGTCCGCGGGCTGCCGTCGGCCGAGCACGGCTTCATCCCCGTCGACGTCCACAGCCAGGTCCGCGGCGTCGAGCGCGTCTACGCCGCCGGTGATGCGACGGACTTCGTCGTCAAACAGGGCGGCATCGCCGCCCAGCAGGCCGACGCTGCGGCACAGTCGATCGCCGCGCTGGCCGGAGTCCCGCTGACGCCCAAGCCTTTCCAGCCCGAGATTCGTGGGATCCTGCTCACCGGTCGCGAGCCGCGCTACCTGACCGCACGGATCACCGGCGGCCAGGGCTTCAGCTCGCAGATAACGACGGAGCCGACCTGGACGCCGCCGACAAAGATCGTCGCGACCTACCTCGCTCCGTACCTCGACCGCCGCGATCAGGCGACGGTCGGCTGAGCATTCACGAGGCCGCCGCCCCGCCGCGCTCGGCGCGGGCCAGGGTGGCCGCGATGTCGAGCAGCTCAGCCTGCCAGTAGCGCAGCACGGTCGGCTCGATGTCGGCGGTCACCTCGAGCTCGTCGGCAAAGCGGCCGAGGTCGAGGGCGACCTGCTCCAGACGTGTGAGCGGGTTCTGCGGCGGCACCGCTGGCAATCTGAAGGGCAAGCCGCGCGGCGTCAACCCTCGAGACCCTCGTTCGGCTTCAGGCCGTCAGCTCCGCGGGCGCCGACCGCAGCGCGACCTCGATCGCCGCGACGAGCTCTCGCGCCGAGTCGGCGGTCAGCTCGACGGCGACGCGCGCCGAGGGTCCGCGCGCGGGAGCCGCGAAGTCGATGTTGAGCGTGTGCTCCGCCATCGCGTGGACGGGATGGTCGAAGTAGACGGTGCCGTCCGTCACGGCGAACCAGCTGCTATCGGGACCCTTCGCGCTGCCCTCCATCGCCGTCTTCACGGTTGCGTACGTGCACATTCTCAGCCTCCCAGCTCGGTCTGATAGAACGCCGCGATCCGCTCCCAGCCGTCGTTGGCAGCGGCCACGCGGTACGCCGGGCGGTCGACCGCGAAGAACGCGTGGCCGGCATCGTCGTAGCGGTGGAATTCGTGCGGCTTGTCGTTCGCGGTGAGGATCTCGTCGAGCTCGTCAACCTGCTCGGGCGAGGGGTAGGAGTCTGCGTTCCCGAACAGGCCGAGCAGCGGCGCCCGCAGATTGGGCAGCTGCTCGACGAGGTTACCCACCTGGAGCGGGAAGCCGTCGGGCGGCGTGCCGACGACGAACGCGCCGTAGCAGTCGACCGCCGCATCGAGGTCGAGGTTGCACGCCGCCAGTACCGACTGGCGCCCGCCGGAGCAGTAGCCGATCACGCCGACCTTCCCGTTTGAGGTGGCCAGCGAGCGCAGGTGCGAGGCGGAGCCTGCAACGTCGCCGATGAGGCGTTCGTCGGGGACGCCGCCCTGCGCCCGCGCCGTCGCGGCGGCGTCGTCCGGGGCCGCCCCCGGCGCCTCGCGCGAATAGAGGTTCGGGCAGACCGCGTCGTATCCGAGCTCGGCGAAGCGCCGGACGATCTCCTTGGTCGCACGGTCGTATCCGGGCATGTGATGGATCACGACGACGCCCCCGCGCCGACCATCGTTGGCGGGGCGCGCGAGATACGCCTCGATCTCGTCCCCGTTGTCACCGGCGATCCGAATCGTCTCCGCGGTCATCGAGTCGCTCACGGCGGTGATTCAATCACGCCGCCCACGGCGTGAGCCGCAGTCAGGCCGCCGGCTCGAGCTCCGGCTCGGTCCCGAGATCGCGATCGATGGCGATGTGCGGCAGCCTGCGGTCCAGCCACCGCGGCAGCACCCAGGTGCGCGCCCCGAGGATGTGCAGCACGGACGGCAGCAGCACGCTGCGGACGACAAAGGCGTCGAGGAACACGGCGCTCGCCAGGCTGAGGCCGAAGAGCTCGAGCACCCGCTGGCCCCCGACGACGAAGGACAGAAAGACGCAGATCATGATCGTGGCCGCCGCCGTGATCACCCGCCCGGTCGAGGCGAGGGCGTGACTGACAGCCCGATGGGGTTCGCGTGAGCGTGTCCACTCCTCGTGGATCCGGGAGATGAGGAAGACCTCGTAGTCCATCGAGAGCCCGAAGACGATCGCGAACAGCATGACCGGGATGAACGCCTCGATCGGAGCCCCCTTGACGTCGAAGATGCCGCCGAGCCAGCCCCACTGGAAGATCGCCACGACGACGCCGAGCGATGCGCCGATCGACAGGAGGTTCATGAGCGCCGCCTGCACGGGAATGACGAGCGAGCGGAAGACGACGAGCAGCAGCAGCGCGGACAGCAGGACGACGATGCCCACGAACAGCGGCAGCTTGGAGGACAGGACGTGCGTGAAGTCGATCGCGACGGCGTTCGTGCCGCCGACCAGGAGCGTCGCGCCGGTGCTGGCGGCCAGCGGGGGCAGCACGCGCTCGCGCAGCGTGCTGACGAGCTGGGTGGTGGCCAGCGCCTGCGGGGCCGAGCGGGGATACACGTTGAACACCGCGGTGAGGCCATGCGGGCTGAGACGAGCCGGCGACACCGACGCGACGTCGGGCGTCGTCCGCAGGGCGCCCTCGACGGTGGCCAGCGCCGCGGCGTCACCAGCGCGCGGCAGGCTGGCCACGACGAGCAGCGGACCGTTGAAGCCCGGGCCGAAGCCCTTCGCGAGCAGGTCGTAGGCCTGGCGGGTGGTCTGCCCGGCGGGATCGTTGCCGGCGTCGCTGTTGCCGAGACGGAGCGACAGCGCCGGAGAGGCGAGCAGCAGCATGATCGCGAGGCCCACGATCGCGCCCGACCAGGGATGGCGCTCGATCAGGCCAGACCAGCGCACCCAGAATCCCGCCGGCGCCGAGCCCCGCGAACGCGACCAACGGGCCTTGCGGGGCCGGCCGATGCGTTCCCCGAAGCGCGACAGCAGGGCGGGCAGCACGGTGAGCGCGGCGAGCATCGTCATGAGCACGGCGAGGGCCGAGGCGACCGCGAGGCCGTAGAGGAAGCTGATGCCGAGCGCGAACTGGCCGAGGAGCGCGATGATCACCGTCGCGCCGGCGAACAGCACCGCACGGCCGGCCGTGTCCATCGCGCCGACGACCGCCTCCTGCACGTCGCCGCTGGCCAGGTAGTTCTCCCGAAAGCGGGTGACCACGAACAAGGCGTAGTCGATGCCCACCCCGAGGCCGATCATCGCGGCGAGCTCGGTGGAGAAGTTGGGCATGTCGATCGCGTGGGAAGCGATGCCGGCGAGGCCGATCCCGGTACCGAGGCCGAGCAGCGCGGTGACGATCGGCAGGCCCATCGCCACGAACGAGCCGAACGTCACCAGCAGCACGATGATCGCCGCGAGCAGCCCGACGGCCGTCGCCGCCCCGAGCGACGGTTTCTGCACCCCCTCGATCGCCTGCCCGCCGAGCGCGACCCGTAGCTCGGGCGTGGCCGCGGCCGCCGCCACGTCGATGACTCGCTGAACGGCAGGCGTCGGTAGCGCGTTCGCGCGCTCGTCAAAGTTGACGGTGGCGAACGCGACCTGGCCATCGGGCGAGATGGCCCGCGCGCCCCGGCCGCCATAGGGGCTGACGACGCCCGTCACGTGGGGAAGCTTGGCAACCCTGGTGAGCATCGGCTCGACGCGCGAGCGGACGGCCGCCGCGGTCACCGTGCCGCTCTGAACGGCGAAGACGATCTGATCGGAGTCGCCGGCCTGCGCGGGGAAGTCGCGCTGCAGCAGGTCGACGGCGCGCTGGGATTCGGCGCCGGGCAGCGAGAAGTTCGTCGCAAACCGGGTCCCGAGCGCACCGGAGGCGGCCAGCGAGCCGATGAACAGGACGATCCAACCGACGACGACGGTCCGGCGGTGGCGCGTCGTCCAGCGCGCGAGACGCGCGACGATGCCCAGCGTGTACTGCGGCTGTCCGGCGGAGCTCATAGACCAGGGCCCTTCTCGAGGATCTGCTCCAACCGGAGACAGTGCTCCAGGACAGGATACTTCGAGCTCGCGCGCACTCAGCGCGCGACGACCGTGAAGAAGTCCCGCGCGGCGGGGAGGCGCAGCTGGCCGGCGATCCCGTTCTGCCCCGGTACGACCGGTATCGCGACCGGGCCGGTCGAGTGATGCGCATACAGATAGCCGGCGACCCAGAACGGGTTGATGTCGAGCTGCACCGCCCGCACCGTCGAGGCCCCGATGAGCGCCTGCCCGAGCGCCGCCGGGGTCAGCCGCTCGCCGGCGGCCCACACGAGATCGCCGCCGGCGGTGATTCCAAGCCCCGAGCGGGCCGTGACGACCTGTCCGCCGACCGTGGCGCCCCAGCACGCCAGCGGGCAGCTCGTGGCCGTCGCCGCCAGCGTCCCCTGGTCGACGAGCAGGTGCAGGTTCTGTCGTACGGAGACGACCGGCTGCCCGTGCGCCGGCACGCCCTGGCCCCAGGCACCGATCGCCGTCGTCCCGTCGGCGTACGTCACGATCGAGCCGAGACCGACGCTCAGGGGGACCGCGGTCCGGCCGCCCTCCACGAAGCCGTTGCCGGCGACGTTGAACTTGAAGCCACCGTTGAAGCCGGCGATCACCCGGTGGATCTCGCTCGGCGAGATCTGATCGCCGTACAGCCAGCCGCTGCCGCCCGGGTCGGCCGAGCCGGCATGGAGGTGCAGCTCGGTCACGCTCTGATCGAAGCGCAGCAGCGTCACCCCGCCGCTCTGGGCGATCCACACCGCGGGGCGGCCGGCGACGGTGACGACCGGCTGCCACGTGGTGGTCGGAGCCCCCACGGTCAGCGTGCGGGGCACGCGCGCCGCCGCCGCCGCGTGCGCCCGGGCCCTCGCCGCGGCCGCCTGGGCGTTTGTTGCGGCGGCGGCGCGGGCGCTCGTCGACGCGCCGGAGACAGCGACCGGCCGGCTGGTGGCGCCGTCCGCTGCGCCGACCGGCGCCGTCACCTTCGCTGGGTGACCCCGGGCGCCGACCGTGGTGGCGGCGACCGCCGCAGCCGCCACGACAGTGGCGAGCAGGAGCGCTGAGCGGGTGCGGTGCTGGAGGTGCATCTCGGTCCGCCGTTCGGGTCGCGATCGAGGCGTCCTTTCGACAGACAAGATGCCGGCTCCTCGAAGGCGCGGCGTGAGAGTTCGCTCACCTCGTCGCACAGCCGGTCGGCCCGTGCCGCCCCGGCAGCAACGAAACGGTGAGGACCACGCGGCCGCGATGACGGGTGGCCACGTCGATCCAGCCGCCCGCGCTCTCGCTCACGCACGCCGAGCCCGAGGCGAGCGTCCAGTTCGGCACGTAGCGGGCCCGCAGCAGAATCACGCCGGCGCCGGTGGCGTCGAGCGTCGCACCGCCCGAGTTGAGATCGAGCAGTCGGCCCGGGCCGCTGACCAGGCCGGGTGAGCCGGTCACGGCGAACACGCGCCAATGGGCGTCGCGCCAGACCGGCCGCAGGCCGGGCACGCCGGCGCGCACGAGGCGGCCCTCGGCAACGGCGGCGTAGTCGAGCGCGACGTCCGGCAGGGCGACGTAGCGCACCCCGTTGGCCAGCAGCCAAGCGCGGTAGGCGCTCGCCGTCAGCCTACCGGGACCGTCGTAGAACATCGGGTTCTCGGCGACGTCGAGCTGGCGCTCCCATCCTCGCGCCAGCGGCAGTACCGGAGCGACGTACGCGGCCTCCCAATGCAGCTTTGTCGGCACCACTTCGACACGCGCGGCCGGCTCGTCGTGCGCGCGCAGGTACGCCACCAGCGGGCGGAAGTACGCCCTACTCGTGGACGGGTCCTGCGTCGTCGCGGCGAGCGTGCCGAGCGCCGGCGTCCACTGCAGCAGCAGCAGCGGCACGACCGCGCCGCAGAGAACGAGCCGGCGCCGGGGCCACAGGACGCACACCGCGAGCGGTGCGCCGAGCGATTCGCCGAGGCGGCTGATGTTCCCCCCGACCGGCGTCGGCACGACGAAGCTGGCAACGATGGCGAGCACGTACAGGGCGGCGGCGACCTGGAGGCCGCGCTCCTTGGCCGGCACCAGCAGCCCGACGCCGGCGAAGAGCGCGAGCAGCCACGCGAAGTCGAGCGCCGGGAAGGGCATGATCCCCTGCCCGGGAAGGGCCAGGCCCGGCAACGCGACGGCGAGCGCGGCGGCCAGCGTGACGGCGGCAACGGCGGCACGGTGCGGGCGGGCGCTCGACACGACCCAGGCGGTGAGGGCGAGCAGGAGGAAGGCGCCGGCGAGCGGGCTGGCCAGGGCGGCCGCGATCGCGCTGACGCCGGCGCACACCCACCACCCGCGCCGGGCCGCCCAGAACGCGCAGAGCGCGAGCGCCTCACCGAGCAGGAACGGTAGCTGCCCGATGACCACCGGCGCGAGCGTGCCAAGCGCAAAGACGATCGATCCGGCCCTGGCGCTCGGACCGAAGCGATCGACCACGAGCCGGTCGAACACGAGCGCGGCGACGGCTGCCGCCGCGATCTCCATCGCCGGGATGCCGAGCAGTGCTGCGACCGGTGGGAACAGCACGCTGTAGTCGATCGTGAGGTGGCCGCCGTACCACTGGCTGTCCCACAGCGTCAGGCCGCTGCTGTGGAAAAGCTCGACGCGGTACACCGCCGCGGGCAGGTCGATCCCGCGCACCCCGACGAGCACCGCACAGAGCGCGGCGACCGCCGCGAGCCACGGCGCCCACACATCGCCGAAGCGTTGCTCCGCGACGACGAGCCGCCCGCTGGCCAGGGCTCGCGGGTTCATCGCCCGATCGCCACTTAGAAGAGATGCAGGAGCATGCCGCCCTGCTGGAACAGCGGGATCGCGCGGTTGATCTCGCTGCTCTCACTCCTCGCGTCGCTCCGGGCGGTCGAGGAGTTACCCGAACGGGCCGCGTTCGCGGAGGACAGCGCGTCGCCCGCGGCGGAGATCGCGTCCCCCAATCCCGAGAGCACCAGCGTCCGCCCCCGGCGACCCGAGCTGCTCGAGGCCTGCTGACCGGTCGCCGCGCGACGCGCCCCGGCGAGGTCGCTCTCCACCTTCGAGAGCTTCGACCGCGCGGCACCGGCGCTGGAGCGACTCGGCGCGGAGAAGCTCGCCAGGTAGCCGATGTCGGTCGTCAGCCGGCCCTTGTAGGCGGAGAGGGCGTGTTCGAGGCTCGAGTCGCTGGCCCACGCGACCGGCGCGGTCAAAACGAGCGCCAGCAGGACGATGAACGGGGGTGTAAGGCGCTTCATCGGTTCCTCCTCGGCGTTGACGCGTGGTGAACGGCGGCGCGTGCGCCCATCTTGCCAGACGGCGCCGGCCCAGCACGGTATTGCCCCTGGTGGCAGCGCTCGAAACGCTCGCGCGCCGTCCGCAGTTGCGCAATCAGGTGCGCGGTTGGGCGAGACTGTGCGCGGACGATGAGTTTCCGCGCCGGGCGCGGTCTCAGCTGCTGCACCCGACCACAAGGAGGCCCGCAGTGACCACGACAGCCAGCAGGATCAACGAGATCAACCTCGTGTGCATCCCGGTGACCGATCAGGATCGATCGATCGCGTTCTACGAGGGGCTCGGCTTCGAGAAGCGCACCGACATCCCGTTCGGGGGCGACTACCGGTGGGTGGAGCTCTACCCGCCCGGTGGCAGCACCGGCATCGCCCTCGCGCCGCCGCGCCCGGGGGACAAGGTTGAGGGCACGCAGACCGGCATCACACTCACGACCGACGACGTCGACGCCACCCACGCACACCTGCAGTCCCTCGGCGTCGATGTCGACACCGAGGTCTCCCGCATGGGCGACCCCGTGCCGCCGATGTTCTGGTTCCGCGATCCCGATGGCCACGCGCTGATGATCGTCCAGCCGGCCAGCTGACGACCCTTCGTGCCCGGGTGCCGGCCGGCGAGCCGGCGCCCGGTCGCAGGGCTCCGTAGTTGACCGAGCCCCCGCGTGGCGAGCCCCCGATGCGCCCCGGACGGAGCTGCGCGAGTCTGCGTCGGCAGGTTGAACGGGCACTCGTCGAGGTTCACGTCGGGAGGAAATCGATGGTCAACGCGCTGGTGGTCTACGAGTCGGTCTACGGCAACACGCGGGCGATCGCCGAGGCGGTGGCCGAGGGGCTTGGCGGCGCGACCGTCATCCCGGTACACGAAGCGGTCGGGCGTGCCGCGGATGCGCAGCTGCTCGTCGTCGGCGGTCCGACTCACATGCACGGCCTCGCGACGGCGCGCAGCCGGCAGATGGCTGCGGCCGCGGCGCACGAGGACGGCGGTGCGACGGTCGAGCCTTCCGCCGAGGAGGAGCCCGGACTTCGCAAGTGGCTCAGCGAGCTGCCCGACCGCCGGGGCGGGCTGGCCGCCGCGTTCGACACCCGTCTCGACAAGTCGCAGTGGCTGACCGGGGTCGCCGCGCGCGGCATCGCCAAGCGCTTGCGTCACCACGGCTATGAGGTGCTCAGCAGCGAGAGCTTCCTCGTGGCCGACTCAGAGGGTCCGCTCGAGGAGGGCGAGCTCGATCGCGCCCGCGCCTGGGGAGCACAACTTGCGGCTTCGCCCGAGTTGGCCGCCGCGTCGCCGGCCGAGGCCGGCGCGTGACCACCCGGGCAACCCGGTCGTCGCGTTCGCGCTCTTGCTCGTGACGGACGCCTACCCGCCGTTTCGCTTGGCAGCGTGAGATTCGCGTCTAGCGATACAGCCGCACGGGACGCGTCAGCGTTCCGAGTCCGACCGGGGCGCCGCCGAGATCGAGGCGCAGGTCGAGCGTGACCGCGCGCCGGCGAAGCAGGACGCGCCGTCCGACCGTCGACAGACGCACCGTCACGGTGATCGAGCCCCGATGCCTGACCAGCGCGTGGGCGCTGCCGAGCGTTCCCCCGCGGCTCGAGCGTAGCGTCAGGTCGATCGAGCAGCCCGCCCCGGCGATGGTGGTCGCCATGTCCAGGGTCACGCGCAGCCCGTGACGCAGGAGCCCGGCCAGGCGCGGCGTCGCCGGCCGCAGACTCGACAGGACGCAGCTCGGGGCAGCGCTCGGGACGAGAGGCGGACCGTTGCCGGTGGCGCTTGTGCCGGCCCGCGTCGCCGTCGTCGTGATCGTCGGCGTGCTCGTGCCCATGCCCGGTGAGGTGGCCGTGCCGACCTCCGTGGTTACATCGGACGGCCCGCTGCTCGTGCTCGTCGACGTCGAGGTGGTCGTGCTGCCGCCCGCGCCGTCCGTCAGCACCGCGTTGGAGCGGGCCACGAGCGGTACGAGGTCGGGATCGAAGCTCCCGGCTCCGACCTGCGCGGTGACGCTCGCCTGCGCATCACCGGCGACGCAGAAGCCGACGATCCCGTCCGGATCGGTGAACGCCGGGCCGAAGCTCACGCCGTCAGCTTGGATCGCCACACTCGACTGGAGCTCGGCGCCGTAGACCGGCAGTCCCTCATACGTGACGGTTGCGTTGAAGCAACCAGGTTGCGCCGCGGGGCCCAGGGACAGCGAGAGCGGTAGCAGCCGTCCGGCCGTGCCGGCGGAGCCGCAGACGGCGATGTCGTGGCCGGCGTTGTCGCTGGCGAGATCGCGGGCGATCGCGGCGGCGTAGGCGGCGCTTGTGAGCGTGCCCGGCACCCGTCCGGATAACGCGTCGGTGAGGCGATACATGCCCATCCAGTGCTCGACGAGGTCGTACGGGCTGACCCCGGGTGGGTCCTCGTCGATGCTGGCCGCGCTGGCGGCGGCGACGGTCTGATCCTCGCGCTCAACGGCTGTGTAGGCGTCGTAGGACTGTACGTTGCAATCCGATCCGAGCGTCGTGTCGGCGGCCAGGGCGTACGTTCCCGCACGGCTCGCGTCACTCTGATAGCCCGCTGCGGCCGTGCCGGCGGGAGCGCCACCCGGGGCCGAGGGCCAGCCGAGCTCGGTCTGCTCGAGCGGCACATCGGTGCGCCCGGCCGTTTGCAGCGCCCGCTGCACGCGGCGGAGGTTCGCGACGATGTTCAGCACGGCGGGGCCGTAGGGGTGCACGGCGATGCCGTCGACCGGCCAGTTCGCTCCGCCGGCGGCGAACAGGCCGTCGATGAACGCCGCGTCGTTGCTCGTATTGGCCACGCAGTCGACCTGTCCGCCCCAGACGACGCCGCCGACCCAGACCTTGGCCGACCGATCAGCGGCGAGGATCGCCGTGCGGGCCGCGTTGTACAGCGCGACATACTGGGTCGGGCTCGGGGCGTCGTTCCAGTAGGCGTCGACGTTGGGCTCGTTCCAGATCTCGTAGTCGGCGATCGGCACCTTCGGAACGGACGGATGCGCGGGCCAGAACGTGCCGTTGGCGCCGTAGCGCGCGGCGAGCGCTCCTGCGTACGCGGCGTACTGGGCGGGATCGGCCGGTGGCAGGTACGCCGGCGCAGCCGGTGCCGGGCACCCGCGGGGCGCGTTCGGTGCCTGCGTCGCCCACGACGGCGCGAGGTCGATGACCGGCTGCCAGCGAAGCCCGTGCCCGGCGAGCGCCATGACCAGCTGATCGAGCCGGGCCCAGCTCTGGTTGTCGCTCAGGCTGCTCGACGCCTGCGGCTGCACCCACGCCCATGGCGCGTCGGTCCGCGCCACGCCGACACCATCGTCCTGCAACGCGGTCAGATACGGGTCCCACTGAGGAGCGGGCGTTCCCTGCTCGGTCTGCGAGCCCCAGTTCCAGACCCAGTTGATGAGCGTCTGCGCGTTGACGCCGAACGCCGGGTCCTGCTGTGGCTGCTGCGCCGAGGCCGCCGGCACGAGTGCGGCCAGCGACAGCGCCATCGACGCGAGCAGCGCCACGAGCGATCTGCGCCAGCGACCGGCGCGCATACTCAGCTGAGCTGCCCGGGCAGATCGAAGCGTCCGAACGCACCGGCGAGCCGTCGGGGATCCACCGGCTGCTCGGGAAAGCGCTCGTAGGCGTCCGGCTCGGTCGCCTCGATCGAGCGCACGATGAAGGCCGTGACGTTGCTGATCTGTCGCCCGCGCAGGGTCAGGACGTTGAGCGCGAACGGCAGGTACGCCTCGCGCTCCTCATCCCACGCGTAGAACGCGAGCGCGGGCTGCCCGTTGGCGCGGGTGAGGACCGTACGCCAGCGCCAGGCGCCCGACAGTGGAGAGAGGGTCGCCCATTTCGCAATGCCTGGGCGCCCCCGGTACCAGGTCGCGAGCGGCGGCATGGCGAACGTGGCGTCCTCGGTCAGCATCGCCGCGAACGTGTCGACATCGCAGCGCTCCCACGCGTCGACGTAGCGATCGACGAGCTCGCGCACGCCGTCGTCGCCGAGCGAGCGCAGCGTCGCCTGCTGGCTGCGCTCGGGTACGCGCGCGTCGACCGCGGCTCGTGCGCGCTGCAGCGCACTGTTGACCGAGGGCAGCGTGGTCTCGAGCATCTCCGCGGTCTCCTTCGCCGAGAAGCCGAGAACCTCGCGCAGGATCAGCACCGCGCGCTGGTTGGCGCCGAGGTGCTGAAGCGCGGCGACGAACGCCAACTCCACGCCCTCGCGGCGCTCGTAGCGCGCCTCGGGTGCGGCGTAGCCGTCCTCGAGGCCGAACGCGTCGTCGGGGTACGGCTCGAGCCACACCGTCTCGACGATCGGCTGGCCGGGTGCAACGTGGGGATCGGCGGCCGGGGCGTAGTCGATCGGGAGCACGCGCTTGGGTCGGCGAGCGATCTGGTTCAGGCACGTGTTCGTCGCGATCGTGTAGAGCCACGAGCGCAGCGAGCTGCGTCCCTCGAACCGCGCGAGCGCGCGCCAGGCGCGCAGCAGCGTCTCCTGGAGCGCGTCCTCGGCGTCGTAGACCGAGCCGAGCATGCGGTAGCAATGAGCCTGCAGCTCACCGCGGTGCGGCTCCACGAGACGTGTAAAGGCACCCTCGTCGCCCGCGCGTGCCGCCGCAAGCGTCTCGGGCTCGCGCGACGTGGTGCCTGTCGAACGCGCTGCCATCAGCATCGAGAGATTAGACCGCTCGAGGCCGCGGAAGTCATCGCAGCCCGATGAGTCTTCGCGACGCGGCGGGTCTCAGGGTAAGGATGGAGGCCGAACGCTCGAAGCCCGTCGTACACCTCGAGCTGCACACCGCCGATCTGCTGGGCGCGCAGGCGTTCTATGGGCAGCTGTGCGGCTGGCGCCCGGAGCCGATCGATACGAGCGCGGGCTCATACCTCGCGCTCGCGCTGGGCAGCGGGGTCGGGGGCGGCATCGTGCAGTGCCCGACCACGCGGCCGCTGTGGCTGCCCTACGTCGAGGTGGCCGACATCGGCGAGGTGACCGACCGCGCCCGCCGGCTCGGCGGGACGGTCCTGCTCGGGCCACGGGAAGGCCCGGTCGGTTGGCGCAGCGTCGTCGCGGCGCCAGCGGCCGGCGAGATCGCGCTCTGGCAACCGAAGCGGTGAGGACCGCTCCTCAGGCGACGCTGTCCTACTCGCACCTCACCACGGTGAACGCCGCAGCTCGTCCGTCCGTCCGTTTCTCGGCGCTGGCGAGCCGGTCGGGGGGAGGATGCTCGCCACGGCCCCACCTGGTGGCCGCCCGCACCCCTCAGGAGGCACGTCTGATGAACGGAATCATTACGGCTCGCGTGCTCGGACTCGCCGCGATCGCCAGCACCACGGTCTTCGCCACGAGCGCGGTCGCGCTCCCTTCCGGCGCGGTGCGTCATGCGCCGCTGGCCGGGCCCGGAACCATGGCCCACGCACAGCGCGTCTGCCGCGCGGTGAACCGGGCCGGCCCGCCGTCTCGGACCCGCGGCCCGCTCGCCGGCTTGACGGCGGCCCAACTCACGCAGCTGCGAATCGACTGCGCCACGCTCGCGGCGACCGAAGCGAGCGCGGCGGTGTCGGTGCGCTCGGCATTCATGGCCGAGCAGGCGGCGCTGCATGCGGCGTTCGTGAGCGTCGCGGCAGCGTGCTCGCGAACCGGCCCGCCGCCCCCGACGTCGAGCACGACGACCTCCTCGACCGCGACCTCCACCGCGACGACGACCACCACGACGACGACGTCCACGACCACGAGCCACCCCGTGGTGGCGAGCCTGGCGGCGTTCAACCCGGCGGCGTGTGCCGCCGCACGCGCGGCGGCCGGGGCCGCCATCAATGCGGCCGTGGCGACGTTCGGCCAGGCCGTACGCAACGCGCAGGGTCAGGTGGCCGCCGTTGCTCAGAGGGTCCTGACGGACCTGACGGCCCCGCCTACCCCGGTGCCGAGCGCCAGCTGAGTGCGATCGAGGCCGGGCGGCGTTGGCTACGCCGCCCGGCTCGCACCGCGGCCAGCACGGGCGCTCAGTCCAGATGCGGCATGACCTCGGCCGCGATGAGCTCGAGGTGATCGTGATCATCGAGGTCGATCAGCTGCACGTAGCAGCGCTCTGCACCCGCCTCGGCGTACGCCCGTAGTCGCTCGACGACCTCTGGCGGTGTGCCGGCGGCGCCGTCGGCGCGTATCTGTGCGAGCGGCCGGTGGGTGCGCTCCGCGCGCCGGCGCAGCGTGGCCTCATCCGCCGCGCAGCAGACCGTGATCGCATGCGACAGCGCGAGCGAGGCCGGATCGCGACCGGCGTCCTCGCACGCACGGCGCACGGTGTCGAACTGCGCGCGGGTCTCCCCCACGCCGGAGAAGGGCATGTTGAACTCGCTGGCAAAGCGCGCCGCGAGGCGCGGCGTTCGCCGCGGTCCGGTGCCGCCGACGATCACCGGCGGCTGCTGCTGGCTCGGCTTGGGCAGCGCGGGGCTGTCGGAGAGCTCGTAGTGCTGGCCGCTGTAGGAGAAGCGCTCGCCGATCGGCGTGGCCCAGAGGCCGGTCACGATGGCCAGCTGCTCCTCGAGGCGCTGCAGGCGCTCCGACAGTGGGGGGAACGGGATCCCGTACGCGCGGTGCTCGGCCTCGAACCAGCCGCTGCCCAATCCGAGCTCGACACGCCCGCCGCTCATCACGTCGACCTGCGCGACCGCGATGGCCAACGGCCCGGGCAGGCGGAAGGTGGCCGCGGTCACGAGCGTGCCGAGGCGGATGCGCTGTGTCTCGCGGGCCAGCCCCGCGAGCGTCACCCACGCATCGGTCGGCCCCGGCAGGCCGTCGCCGGCAGCCATCGTGCGGTAGTGGTCGGAGCGGAAGTAGCCGCCGAAGCCGAGTCGCTCGCTCGTGAGAGCCAGGCGCAGCTGCTGCTCATAGGTCGCGCCGTACTGGGGCTCGGTGAAGACCCGGAGCTCGATGGCCTCAATTCTGTCACTCTCTCCCGCCGCGCCGCCCTCGTCGGTCGGCATCTTGTCCTCTCAGGTGTCCGGTGTCGCTGCCACGATCTGGTCCGAGTGAAATCGGACGTCAAGGAGCTTGCGAAGATCCGCGCGGCGGTCAAGCGCCATCGGAAGCTTGGACGTCAGGCGAGGAAGGCCGCGCCGGCGCTCTGGGCGGACTGCACCCCCAAGTGGCTGTCGAAACGTTGGCAGCGTCTCGGCTTCCCAGCGCGCGACGTCGATCGGTGGCTGTCGGCCCGTTGCTTCTCGCCGTGGACAGCCGCCGAACTGAGCGCCGCGGGCGTTACCCCCGCCATGGCGGCCAAACGCACGAAGCTCGGGCGCGGATCGAAGGACACGTTCGCCTTCAAGTGTTCAGCGCGACAGCTTTCGATCGCTAAGGCACTCAACGCGCTGGGAATCCCCGTCCTCACTCTCCGCGACGCCGAGGAGCAACTGATCGGCCGCAACGAGAGCCTGGACGATGCGCTCTCGCGCTCGACGGTGGCTCTCGAGGCACTGCACGATGCGGCAGCGCGTGGCGTCGTCTCGCCAGCCGAGGCGGGCGACGCGGTGTTCGCCGTCCTGACCGCGATCCGCCTGTTGGCGGCCGCGCTGTCTGCCCTCGGTCGCGAGACCTACCGTCCGCTCGCTCAAGCGATGTTCCGCGACATCGATCGTCAGCGCACCGCTGCGGGACAAGCGCTCGCGCTGGCCGACGCCCTCGGCGCACTGAGCTCGGACCTCCTGGCTGTGCATGCCCAGCACTACCAGGCGCTCGTTGGCGGCACTATGGCCACGAGCGAGTTCGGGCTGGGTGTGCGTCCTCGCCAGAGCGAGCAGTCAGACCCGGCCTAGGTGGCCGCGCCGTGACCGGAACGGTCGCGGCAGCCGCCGCTTGACCGAGCGCCGCCCACCGTTCCCCGACACGCCAGCTACCTGCACCTGTAGTCGCCAGGCCCCTGCATTGGCGGGCCGCCGCGCCGCGGCGATGCTCGTCGCGTGTACTGGCGAACGAACGAAGGGACGGTTGCGGTGAACCTGGCAGCCCGAGCCGCACCGTGGAGTGCGGGACATTGGAAGACCGCCACCTGCGGGCGGCTCCAACGCTGCGATCGCCGGGTCGCTCGTCCTCACCGTCGGGGCGGTGGAGAAGCACGTGCAGAGCATCATGTCCAGGCTCTACCTGCCGCCTTCGGCCACCGATCACCGCCGTGTGCTCGCCGTGCTGGCCTACCTCCAGCAGGACGGCACAGACTCCAGGCCGGCCTGAGCGTCCTACCGGCCGTGCTCGTCGGCCCGAGCCTGAGCGTCTCGGCGTAGGCCGGCGAGCGGGAGACGGTTTGTCACCGCTCCTCTCGGAGCTTTCGGTGGATCTGCCCCCACAGCCCGCCTCCCGACTGAGCTCGCGATAGCCACCCCGCTGGCCCGTTGTCCGATCGCGGCGTGCCAGTGGCGGAGGAGGTTCGCACCCGAGGTGGGCTGGCCGCGGACGCAGGATCTGCGGCCGCCACGGGCGCGGGTCGCGCTCCCTTGTCCGGAGCGTCGGCAGGCCGCTCGGGCGACCGATCGCCAACCGACGCACAGTCCACCGACGCCGCGGGCACCGGACGAGGCCAGGGCCGCTCGCGCGGAGCCTCGGCAGGCCGCTCGGGCGACCGATCACCATCCGACGCACAGTCCGCCGGCGCCACGGGCACCGGGCGAGGCCAGGGCCCCCCGCTCGCAGCGCCAGCGGACGACGACGGAGGGTCGACGGGGACGCGGAGGACGGACGCGATGGGGACCACAGGATGCACAGCCCCCACTCCCGCAGCAGCGGCAGGGCGCCCACGAGGGGGATCGTCGACCGGCACTCGAGCCACTGGCGAAACAGGCACGGGACGACGCAGTCCGGTTGTGCTCGCTGCGGCCGGCGGATCGCGTCGAGACGCGTCGGCGTAGGCGGCGAGATCGGCTCGCGGATCGGGAGCTTGACGGTTCCGATCGCCCGTAGCGCCGACAAGCACAGCGTCGCGCACCGCAACCGCGCCGCCCCCACCGCCTTGCCGCGCCGGGGGTCGATCGGCTCGACGAGTAGCTTGCGGCACAATCGCCGGGCTATCGCTCCAGACCACGCCGGTGGGTCGCGTGCGGTAGCGATAGACCGTGCCCTCGTCGTCGACGAGGAACGTGTCGGCGCTGTCGCCGTACTGGTGCAGGATCAACCGCTCGCTCCGTTCGGCCAGCGCAACCAAGGCCTTGATGCTGGCGACATCGAATACCGGCCGGCCCGTGAGGTCTGCCGGACCGACGATCGAAACGATCAGGTGCCCGTATCGCGACTGGATTCGAGCCGTCTCGGCGAACGGCTCACGGCGCTTCAGCTGGAGCATGAGCAGCGCGCTCGCGCCGGCGACCAGGAATCCGAACAGCGAGAGCCAGCGCAGGGTCGCGATCTCGACCGTGCGCCCAAGCACGCTGATCGTGTTCGCCGTGGTCGCACCCCGGGTCACGGATCCGTTCTGGCTCGAGGTGAGGCCGGTCGGCGTGTTGCCGGGGGCGCTTGGGCCGACGCCCGGCAGCAACTGCACGTCGTTGAGCTGGAAGCTCAGCACCGGGTCATAGCTCGTGCTGAGCGGACGGCCGGCCAGCGTTCCGCCGATGCGAAACTGCGGGACGACACTGATCGAATAGCCGGCCGTCGCCGGGGCGCCGGTCAACCTCGCGACCTGTGCGAACAGGGACTGGATGTACGTCAGGCCGAGCGTCACCGCGGCGCTGGCTTGATCGCCCGTGAAGTGCACGGCCGGCGTGATCTGCGTGACGCGGGTCCAGCCGCCCGGCCCGGTGAGCCGCACAAGGACGTCCTCGGTGCCCCCGAGCGTGTGCGGGGCGGCCGTAGTCAGGCGATAGTCGACCTGCACGCGGACCTGGTGCACGAGGTTGAGGAAGATCGGGTTGCCAGTGTTGACGCTCCCGTCGGGATAGACCGGTCCGGCCGGCGCGCTGGCGGCATAGCCGAAGCTCACGCCCTGGCTGTACGGAATCTTTGTCGTAGCGGGATTGCGCAGCGGATGGGCGAAGGCGTATATGCCGAGGACGAAGAACGCCGCGACAGCCGCGACCGCGATGAGCAAGCCCCGGAAGTCCGACGGGACGCCGGAATCTCGACCGCTCATCGAGCGTGCTCGTTCGCGCACGGATCCGCCGCCGCCGCGCCGACCGCGGTCACGTCGGCGGCGCTCCTCGCCGGTCCCCAGCAACAAGAGAAAGATCGCGCCGAGCAGCGCGACCACGACCGGCGGGCTGTGCAGCCAACCCAACACGCGGCCACCGGCGGGGATTCGCAGCCACAGCGCGCCGACCAGCTCCGAGCGCGTGGGTCGCGTGGGATCGACGAAGTTGTTGTGGTCGCCCTTGAAGACATAGCGGTCGCCGTCGCGGGCGATGATGCGGTGGAGGACGATCGTGTGCAGCAGCGTGCTGCGGTACGCAACCACCTCTCCGACCGAGTAGCGGTCGGCCGGTCGGATCAGGGCCAGGTCGCCGGCGTGGAAGCGCGGCTCCATGCTGATGCCGCTCGTGGCGAGGTACGTCGTCGCTCCCCCGATCTGCGTGGGGGCGAGGTACAGCCAGGCCGCCGCGACCAAGATCACGAACGCCACAGAGGCCAGGCGGGAACGCAGTGGGGTCCTCTTCACGATGACTCGTCATTCCTGCTGTCCCGCCTGCACGATCGGGGGGAGCGCGGGCAGCGCCCGCGCTCCCCCGCCAGAGCGATCGTGCTTAGTGATGGACTGCGACGGCGAAGCCCCCGGATCCTGCGGTAGGTTCGAAGCTGCCGGCCCCTGTGCCGTGCGTGACGGCACAGGCGTAGACCGTCTGGTCGCTCGTGGTGCACGCGTCGAGGGCCGTCTCGTCGTCGAAGCCGGCGGTGACCGTGTCGCCGACCGGCACGGCGCTCGCGAAGGTCAGCTGGACGGAGGTGATCTCCGTACCCATGGCGTTCAGGGTGTTGCTGATGTCACTGACATTGAAGCCACCGGTGACGGTAACGTGTCCGTACCCAGCGGTGTCCGTCGGCAGCGTCTGGCCCGCGGTGAAGGCGACGCCTCCGGCCGCCAGGGCGGCGATCAGCGCGATGGCGCCAATGATTCTCCGGTTCTTCCTCTTCACAGTGCCTTCTCCTACTAGGAGCAGACCCTCTTCAACGAATACCTCGGGACGGTGGGCAATCCCGTGACTCCATTGGCAGCTCGGCTGTCTCCGGCGGAGACCCGTGGCTTTGCGGACCCGCCTCGCGGCGGGGGTGCTCTCTTGCGAAGGTGCCGCTCAGGTGTATCCGAGGGGAATCGGCCGCGTTGGACGCGACCAGTGCCGCCGTGGGGTCGTTCTAGACGTTTGTTCGATAGGGCGCCCGTTTGCAGGCACTTCCTGAACCCTCGCAACGCGAGAGCAGGCGTGGCCCCGGTGTGAGCGGGATCCGGTCCTCGACCTCGCGGGCGTCCGGCCGAACCGCTGGCGCGCGAGCCGATCGTCGCGGTGACGATCAGCAGCGCCGCTCCGAGGCAGCTCAGCGCGGTCCGGCGCAGCAACGGACCTCCGATGCTGCGCTGCCTACGCTCGGTGGTGGCGGGGGCCGATCAGCGTGCGTTGCTGCGCCGGCCCGCCTGGCGCGGGGCCGCCGACGGCGCTTTGCTCTTGGCCTTCTTATCACGCCTGACTTGGCGCTCGGCGGCTTCGCGCTTGAGGTTGGACTGCTGCGCGGAGAGCGCGGCGACCTGAGCGGCCCGCCGTTCCATGGCGCTTTGGCGACGTTCGGCGCCCTGGGCCGACGCCGACGACTGGGATCTGGCTGGCATCACTGCCTCCTTGAGTGCAGGTGAAGCGCAACCGTCAGCGTGAGAGGCTGGGCTCGTCTCACAGACAGAGCTTTCGGAGACGCCCGAACCACTCGCTATAGCAGGTATCGCCGGCAGCAGCGACCGCGCAGCGGATTGGGTGGACCGTTTGTCCTTGACAGGAAGTCGCAGCTCGGCTTCCCGCCGTGCTCAGTCAGCTGGGGATCGCGGGCGGAGCGGTGCATGACGCGCTCACCGCGCTCGCGGCCGTCGAGCACGGCGTGAGCCTCGCCACGCGCGATGTCCGTGCCAAAGCCACCTACGAGACGGCGGAGCAGACGTCATGGTGGCGGGATAGCGGGCGAGCCCCCGATCCCGATCAGCGCTTGACGTTCGTCTTCCTCGCTCTGACCTGAGCGAGGAGCAGCGCCACCTTCGCGCCGCGGGGGAGCCGGCGCCCGAAGGTCGGGCTCTGAGCGGCCACCGCCAGCGCGCCGAGCTTGTGTCTGCGCCTGACCTTCGGCCGAACAAGCTGCCCCGCGGGCGCTGCACGTGTGCCCGGCGCGCCGCCGCGCATCTTGAGCAGAGCCCGGCATCGTCATCTGCCACTCTGCGGTGGCGCGGCGGGTAGTTGCACGGTGACGCAGAGCCCGCCGGCGGACCGGGGGGTGAGGGTGAGGGTTCCGTCGTGTGCTTGGGTGATGCTCTTGACGATTGCCAGGCCGAGGCCGTCACCTGCGTGGTCGGTGCGTATGCGTTCGGTGCCGCGCTGAAACGGCTCGACAAGCGTGGCAACTAGCTGGGGGCTGAGCTTCTCGCCGGTGTTCTCGACCGCGAGCACCACAGTCTTGGGGTGAACGCTCGTCGTGACCCAAACGGTGCCCTGTTCGGGCAGATTGTGGACGATCGCGTTGTGCACGAGGTTCGTACTCAACTGCAGCAGGAGCGCATGGGAGCCGATGGTGGGGGTCATGTCGCCGGAGGTCTCGACGGTGACGGCGCGTTCTTCTGCGAAGGGGATCAGCGTTTCCGTGGCTTCCTCCGCGATGAGGGACAGGTCGACGTGTTCCGGGGTGAAGGACCGCTGGTCGGCGCGGCTGAGCAGGAGCAATGCTTCGGTGAGGTCGATCGCTCGGGTGTTGACGACGTGGAGGCGCTCGACAAGTTCGTCGTTGTCTCGGTTCTGATCGTTGCGGGCGACGCCGAGAAGCGTCTGGGTGATCGCCAGTGGGGTGCGTAATTCGTGGGAGGCGTTGGCTGCGAATCTCTGCTGTTCGGCGACGTGCGCCTCGAGTCGCGCGAGCATGGCGTCGAAGGCGTCGGCGAGTTCGCGGAACTCGTCTTTGCGGCCCGGTAGCCGGATTCGGGGGGCGAGCGATCCGGTCGCAGCCGTGCGTGTGGCGTCGGTGATGCGGGCCAGGGGGGCGAGCATCCGGCCGGCGAGCAGCCACCCGCCCAGCAGGCCGAATACCAGCAGGAACGCCAACACTGCCGCTGCCCTCGGAGCGAAAACGTGAAGGAGGCTGGACCGGACGGGAAAAACACCACGCAAGGAGGTGCCAGTGGAGCCGGGGACAATGAATGCGCGGTCGGGGACGTAACGCAGGAGGAACACCCACACGGCCGCGAGCAGCAAGGCACCTGCGATCATGAGGAAGCCGGCGTAGCTGAGGGTGAGCTTGAGGCGAACGCTCAGGCCAGGGGCTCTATCCACCGTCTCCTCCCCGGTGACCGGTGTCGATGCGGTAGCCGGCGCCGGCCATGGTGGCGATGATCCAGGGTTCGCCGAGGCGTTTGCGCAGGGCTGAGACCGTGATGCGCACGGCGTTGGTGAACGGGTCGGCGTTCTGATCCCACGCCCGTTTCAGGAGCTCTTCGGCGCTGACGACACCGCCTTCGGCGGCGACGAGGACTTCGAGCACGGCGAACTGCTTGCGGGTCAGCGCGACGTGGCGGCCGTCGCGGTAGACCTCGCGGCGAAACGGATCCAGCCGCAAGCCTGCGATCTCTCGCACAGGTGGCCTGTGGTGGGCGCGCCTGCGGTCGAGCGCTCTGAGGCGGAGCACGAGTTCTCGGAGTTCGAACGGCTTGGTGAGGTAGTCGTCGGCGCCGAGCTCGAACCCGGAGGCCTTGTCGTCGAGCCGGTCGGCGGCGGTGAGCATGAGGATCGGCATGCCGCTGCCGCAGGCGACGATGCGTTGGGCGATCTCGTCACCGGTAGGTCCCGGGATGTCTCGGTCGAGGACGGCGATGTCGTAGGCGTTGACGCTCAGCAGCTCCACAGCGGTGTCGCCGTCACCGGCCACATCGGCCGCGATCGCCTCCAAGCGGAGGCCATCGCGGATGGCTTCTGCCATGTAGGGCTCGTCCTCGACGATCAGCACACGCATGCTCTCGATGATCGCAGCCGGAACATATCGTCGGCGTATCGAAAACCGCATACGTGCTGGCAACACCCGGATGTCTTGACTGCGAGGCGTGGCCTACAGCAACCCGGCACGAACAGCAGCTCGCCACTCGCTGAAAAACAAGGCCCGCATGCTCAACGACGAGCACCGCACCTACGTGTCGGCGGTCAGGTGGCCGCAGCAGGGACAGGCGCCGGCAGTCATCGCCCGCCGTTGCTACTCGCTCCCGGTCGCGCCCCGGCACAGCCTTGATGTCAACGCACGCAACTACCCGCGGGAGAACACATGAGTAGAAAGCGACGGCCGCTGGCCGCCCTTGCCCTGATCGCCATGGCCACCCTGATCAGCGCGTGCGGTTCAAGCGCACCTGGCGGTACCAGCACGGGCGGCAGCGGCGGCGGCAACAACACTGCCGCCAACGCTCAGAAGGCGGTGAAGTTCGCCCAGTGCATGCGCAACAACGGGGTCAGCAAGTTCCCAGACCCGGGCGCGTCGGGCGAGTTCACCATCGATGAGATAGCGAACGGCTCGTCGCTGGACCCGAACGCGCCGGTGTTCACGCAGGCCCTCAGCGCGTGCAAGAACCTGGAGCCAGCGGGGTTCATGGGCAGCCCGCGGAGCCCCCAGCAGATGCAGGCCGCCCTCGAGTTCGCCCGGTGCATCCGCGCCAACGGCGTGAACGACTTTCCGGACCCCGCCAATGGTCAGCCCCTCGTCGACACGAATCGAATCCCATCCGCCGCAACGAGCAGTGGCCGGAGCATTCTCAAGGCCGCGATGCAGAAGTGCCGCGATTCGGCAGCGGCAGCGGGGGTCCAACGATGAGGCGCAAGACCTGGGTGCTGGGCGCAGCGGCCGTCCTGGCTGCCCTGACCGTCACCGGCGGCGTGGTCGTCGCGTCCGGTGCGAAGCAACAGGCGCTGGCCGCACAGCAGTCTCCGGCGAATACCGCGAACGTGGAGAAGCGGACGCTCTCGGCGATGGTCTCCCAGCCTGGGACCCTGACCTACCGGGCGCGATCGGACGGATCGCCGTACTTCGTGATCGGCCAGGCCCGCGGGACGTACACCCAGCTGCCCGCGGTCGGCCAGGTGATCTCTCAGGGTCGGGGGCTCTACCGGGTCAACGACAGCCCGGCGGTGTTGCTGTATGGCTCGACACCCGCCTATCGGACCCTATCGGCCGGGGCGAGCGGCCCTGATGTGGCCGAGCTCAACGCGGATCTGGTGGCGCTCGGCTATGCCACCCCGGCCCAGCTCAGCCCAACTTCCGCCTTCTTCGGGTGGGGCACCACCGCGGCCGTGGAGAAGCTGCAGGCTGCGCTGGGGGTGACCCAGAACGGCACGCTGACTCTCGGCCAGGCGGTGTTCGAACCCACCGCGATGCGGGTGACGGCCCTGTCAGTCCAGCTCGCCGGACGCGCCCAGCCCGGCCAGACGGTGATGCAGGCGACCTCGACAGCGCGCCAGGTGCAGGTGGCGTTGGACGCCTCGCAACAGACCGATGTGGCGGTCGGGGACAAGGTGACGATCACCCTGCCCAACAACCACATCACCCCAGGGGTGGTCTCCTCGGTGGGCGCGGTCGCCACCTGCCCATCGAGCTCCGGGTCCGGCGGGTCGGGATCCAGCTCCGCCGCGCCGGGAACGGACACCTGCTCCCCGGGGAGCACACCGACCATCACCGTCGGGGTCACCCCCTCTGACCCGGCCGCTACCGGCACGTGGGATCAGGCGCCGGTGCAGGTCGGTATCACCACCGCCAGCGTGCCTAATGCCCTGGTGGTGCCCGTGACCGCGCTTCTGGCCCAGTCCAGCGGCGGCTACGCGGTCGAGGTCGTCGGCGCCGGCGCGACCGACCATCTCGTACCGGTCTCGCTCGGACTGTTCGACGACGCCGAAGGGTTGGTGCAGGTCACCGGTTCGGGGCTGGCCGCAAGCCAAGAAGTAGTGGTCCCGGCAACATGAGCGACACCCTGCCACCCACACCCGACAACAAACCGGTCGGGGCCGGCAACGGCTCCGCTATCGGCGGTGCCGGGATGCCTGTACTCGAAGCGGACGACGTGACCAAGAGCTACCCCGGCGAGCCGCCCGTCAGGGCCCTGCGTGAGGTGAATCTGGCCATTGGCCAGGGGGAGCTGGTCGGGATCGTCGGCCCCTCGGGGTCGGGCAAGACCACGCTGCTGCAACTGATGGGAACCCTCGACCGGCCCACCAGCGGCCGGCTGCGGATCACCGGGCTAGACGTCGCCACCATGGCCGACGACGACGTGGCCTACCTGAGGGCCACCCGGCTTGGGTTCATCTTCCAGCAGTTCTTCCTGGCCGAGCACTCCACCGTGTTAGACAACGTGGCCGACGGGCTCCTGTACGCCGGCATCCCCCTCAAACAGCGTCGCCAGCGGGCCCTCGATGCCCTGGACCTGGTCGGACTGGCCGAGCGCCCCCATGCCCGTCCCACCCAGCTCTCGGGCGGGCAACGCCAACGCGTCGCGATCGCCCGGGCCCTGGTCGGCCAGCCCGCCATCATGCTCGCCGACGAGCCGACCGGCAACCTCGACCAGGCGACCGGGCAGTCCATCCTGGCCCTGATCGACCAGCTCCACCAGGCCGGCTCGACCATCGTGGTCATCACCCACGACCACGCCGTCGCCGAGCGCATGCCCCGCAAAGTCGAGATCATCGACGGCCACATCGTCGCCGACACCGGCCCCACCGCGGGCACCGACCCTCGCCGGCGCACTCCCGCCCCCCTCGGTCAACCCCCCATCCCCCAACCGCAGACTGCGTCCGGTTCGCCCGTCAGCGAGGAGCAGTGATGACCGCCACCGCCACCCCGAGCCGCAGACGCCTCCAGCTCTCCGACCTGACCCGGCTCTCCACGGTCGGACTACGCACCCGGAAGTTGCGGGCCGGGCTGTCCGCTCTCGGCATCGCCATCGGCGTGGCCGCCATCGTCGCAGTGCTCGGTTTGTCCTCCTCCTCCCAGGCCGGCCTGCTCAACGAGATCAACCAGCTCGGCACCAACCTCCTCACCGTCAGCAACGGGCAGAGCCTCACCGGCGGCACCGCCGAGCTGCCCACCACGGCGCCGGCCATGATCGGCCGTATCGGCGGACTGCAACAGGTGCAGAGCACCGGGGCGGTCACCGGCACCAACGCCTACCGCACCCCCTACATCCCCTCGGTCGACACCAACGGCCTGTCCGTCCAAGCCGCATCCCTCGACCTCCTCCCGGTCATCGCCACCACCGTCGCCCAAGGCCACTACCTCAACGCTGCCACGGCCCAAGAACCCGTCGCCGTACTCGGCGCCACCGCCGCCCAGCTACTCGGCATCGACCGCATCTACCCCGACGAACGCATCTGGGTCGGCGGCCAATGGTTCTACCTCGCCGGCATCCTCAAACCCGCCGTGCTCACCTCCGCCATCGACACCTCCGTCCTCGTCGGCTACCCCGCGGCACAGAACTACCTGGGCTTCGACGGCCACCCATCGACCATCTACCTTCGCGCCCAAACCGACCGCGTCAACACTGTCGACAACCTCCTCGCCGCCACCGCCAACCCCGAGAACCCCAGCGAGGTCAACGTTAGCCAGCCCTCCGACGCCCTCGTCGCCCAAGCCGACGCCAAGAGCGCCCTCAACGGCCTCTTTCTCGGCCTCGGCGCCGTCGCCCTCCTCGTCGGCGCCGTCGGAGTCGCCAACATCATGATCATCTCCGTCCTCGAACGCCGCTCCGAGATCGGACTGCGCCGCGCCCTCGGCGCCACCAGAGGCCACATCCGTACCCAGTTCCTCTCCGAAGCCGTCCTGCTCGGACTGCTCGGCGGAGCCGTCGGCGTCGCGCTCGGCGCTGCCGCCACCGCCGTCTACGCCCACACCAAGCACTGGGCCACCGTCATCCCCACCGAAGCCTGGGCCGGCGGCATCGCCGCCTCCCTCCTCATCGGCGCCCTCGCCGGACTCATCCCCGCCCTACGCGCCGCACGCCTCTCACCCACCCAAGCCCTGTGGTCCGTCTAGCCCGCAAGGTCCAACGGTGCGGGCCCCAGCCGGCCCCCCGCGCCTTCGATGACCTGACCACCCCGCCCACCAGACCCCCGCACCTCGAGACGCTACAGCGACCATTACCGCAGCCCCACGCACAAAGTACTGCAACCCAGCCCACGCAGGGCCTTCGCGCCGCCACGGAGCGGTGGAACCTCCCGAAGGCCTTGGGCCTCAAGAAACCCAAGGCCGGGCGCAGCAGAACGCAACACCGCGACCCGGACCAATTGTGGCTGGGGCGTCGCAGCGTACGGCGCTGCGGACTCCTGACCCGCTAATTCAGCTGCCGCAGTCGCGAGCTTGCGACCGGTTGACACCCACTGCGTTGGCCTGATAGGAGACGCTCATGAGTGATGACGGTCGCGAGGAACAGGCCCTATCAATCGCTAGCGGGGCCGAGCCGCTCTATCTTTCGCCGGTTGTCGACCGGGTACGCAAGGAGTTTGCGCAGTACGAGCAACCCGATGGGGCATTCATCGACCCTCAGCCCGCGGAACCACGCGGCCCCGGTCTGATCGCTCGGCTACTGAAGCGGACCGGCCTCCGGTCTTAGCAAGGTCGGAGCGGCTGATAGCCGCCCCGAATCCCAAGGCCGGAGCCTGCGGCACACCCCGTGACGTGCGGTTAGGTCCTTCGCGGACCACCACATCCAGACAAGCGCCTCGACCCCGCCCTACACGTCGCCGCGCTAACCGCCGGGGTTCGGCGCTGCCGCCGGCCGCGGTCTCGGGGATGTCATGCGCGAAGGCTTGCGCTACGAGCGCGGCGTCCTCCTTCCTTCGAAAACCAGGGCCGTGAGCGCGAAATGCGAGGCGACTCAGAACCCGCCCATTTGCAGGTCCTTCCGAACAATGGGCCGTGTAGGAATCGAACCTACAACCTCGGGCTTAAGAGTCGCGTCAAAACCGGCCACCTTGGCTCTGCCACGCGGGTTCGCGTCCTCCCACGTGCGCTCAGATGCTCTCGGAATTGCGCAGTTCGGGACATGCTCGGGACACGCTTTGGCGGTTCAGGCCCGGCCGAGTTCGGGCGGGCCTGTCAGCTGATGTACCCTCGAGCGCTTCGTATTCGCTCAGTTCTCTCGGCCTGCGCCTACGGGCACCGGTCGCGGGCGCTCGGCCGTACTGGCGCCTTGGCTCGGCTCAGGCGATCAGCCGCCGTCGCCGAACGTGAAGGTACTGACTGGGCCGCCACCTCCGGGTACGGTCACGACGGGCATGGAGCCTGCCGCGGCCGGTGTCGGGGCGACGAGGCGGGCCACCACGGGGAGAAGAGTGGCGGCGATCCCGACCGTGCCCGCACGCCCGATGAACCGGCGGCGGCTCACCCGCATTTCCCGCCGTGAGCGAGTCGGCGCGCCTTCCTCGAGCAGGTCGTTGCCGGCCAGGCCGTCGAGGGCGAGCGCGACGAGGTCCTCGTCCGCGAGGTCACCCAGCTCGGCCCGGACGCACGTGAGGATCTCCGCCGGGGTGCGGCTGCCATCACAGGCACGCCAGACAACCGTCGCCGAGCGGTTCAGCCGCGCCATCCGATGCACCCGCTGGTCGTAGACGACCAGCTCGCCGTCCACTTCCTCGCAGATCAGCCCGTCGGTGCGGGCCTTTGGCCCGGAGCGTACTTGCCCCATCGTGATGCCCCTAAGCGTCGTTGGAGACTCTGACCCTACTGTCCCCGGCGGAAGGGGCGGAGGATAGCCGAATCCGGCGGCGCCGTGCCACCTTCTGTGGATGATCGACGCGGCCGATTAGGCTTGCGCGATGGCGACTATCGCCAGCGTCAACATCGATCTGGGTGGCCATCTGGGCCCCGGGCTGCGCCTCGCTGCCACGCTCTCCGGCCTCGGCCATCGGGTCATCGTGTGGGCACCGGAGGCCAGGCGCGAGCAGGTGCTGTCACTCGGATGTGAGCTGATCGCGCACCGGCCATCTGCGCTCACGAATCCATCGCGTGACGCACCGGAGCTCGCCATGCTTCAGGCCAAAGCCAGTAGCGAGTCCCTACCCGACCTGACCGACGGGCTCCTGGCGGAAAACGTCGACCTCGTCGTCCATGACGTGCAAGCCCCGTGGGGGCGGGTCGCCGCGGATTACCTCGGACTGCCGAGGATCGTTTCCAACCCGCTGTATCCAGATTGGGCGCGCCCACCGGCCTCGCAGCGCACTACGGCCGAGACCTCAGAACCGAGCGGCTCGGCCGCCGCCTCGTTCCTTGAGCATGCGGCGGAGCGCCGCAGCATCCTCGGGCGGTGGGGCATCGATCTGGGCGACTTTGTCGAGACGGCGGCGAGCACCGGCGAATGGACGGTCGGCTACACCACCGCGGCGGTACTGGGCCCCGCGACCCCGCCGGCGGACTGGTGCCTGGCTGGGCCCTTGATGCGACGGCGGACACGTGGGGTGGAGGCTGGCCGTCCGTTTGTCTATGCGGCGTTGGGGACCTCCTCGGTAGGCGCGAGGGCCGCGTTCGCCGTGATCATCGAAGCGCTCGGCGAGCTCGAGGTCGACGCTCTGCTGTCCACCGGCGGGAGGTGCGCGCCGGAGGCGCTCGGGCCGCTTCCGGCGAACGTCATCGCGCGTAGCTTCGTGGACTCGCGTGCGATCCTTGATCGGGCCGCGGTGCACATCACCCACGGCGGGTGCAGCTCGGTACACGAGGCACTCGTGGCGGGGGTGCCGATGGTGTGCATTCCACTCGGTTCCGACCAGTGGGATTGGGCCCGGCGCGTGGTCGCGTGCGGCGTCGGTGAGATCGTCGACTGCCGGCCAGGCCGGATCCGGGAGGCGATCGTCCGGCTGCTCGCGTCACAGACCGTTCGACAGACGACCCAGACGATGGCTGAGCAGCTGCTGAGCCACCCCGGTCCGGCGCTCGTCGGGAATCTGGTCGACACGATCCTCACCAACGAATTCGCGTAACACGGAGCCGGGCCTCCTCCTGGTCAGCCCGGCGGTGCGTTGTGAGTTGCACTCATCTTCTTGGAGTGGCCGTGACAGCCAGCCGCGGTCGATCGAGACGTCGTGCCTCAGTGCGCGGGACCGGGTGCCCGCATTCGCGCCAGCAGGTCTCGCGCCACCGGTTCGGCCTCGCCGCGAGCGCCGGCGAGAGCGTCCACGCGCTCGCATGCGAGCCGCACGCGGCGCATCGCGCTCGCGGATCGCGAGCGAACCGCGACGGTGTTCTCAAGGAGGTGAAGCATCGCGTCGGCGCGCGACACCGGCTGTGGATCCCATTGCGCGTCAGCGCGAAAGCGTGTGGCTACGATCAGCCGAGCCGGCGTCGGGCCGGCGAGTATTTGTGCCCCGAGCGCCGCCGGGTCAACGTCGCGAGCCATGCCAGTCGCGTTACGAATCGACAGAGGCTTCGGGAACCCGAGAATGAGCCCCCGCTCATCGATCACGGCGTACTCGTCGGAGAGGTACGCAGCGCCCAGGCGCAAGAGGGCGGCGACCAGCGCGCTCTTGCCACTGTGGGATCGACCGGGAAGGATCAGCGCATCCCCATCCAGCGCCACCGCCCCAGCGTGGACGAAGAGATCGGGGGAGTGCAGCGCGACGTGATGACGCAGCCCGGCAGCCAACCGGACAAGCGGCCCGGCCGTCACGCCGGCCACTTCAGGCAACGGGAGCTCAGTGCTGAGCTGACCCTGGGCGTCAACTGCGAGCCGCTCGTACCCAGGCTCATCCTGGATCAGTCGCGCCCCGGCCGGTAAGGCCGCCACCGCGTTGCGACACATCTCCGCATCCGAGAAGTCGAGCGACACGGTGACGCCGTACGCCTCGAAGCTCAACGACAGCCCGTTCGCCAGCCGCACCTCGGGCATCATGACGACTCGTCTTCACCGGTGCACCGGACTGTGGCCTCTTCGGCGGGGCCCGACGACTACGCGATTTGCAGGCCTTCTACAACGATATGGGCCGTGTAGGAATCGAACCTACAACCTTGGGCTTACTGTAAGAGGCGTGCAGAAATCGGTGTTATTGGCTCTGGTAAGCGGATCTCGGGCACCTGCCATTCGCTGAGATGGTCTCAGAATTGCGGAGTTCGGGACACGTTCCGGGACACGGTTCGCCCTCTCGCTCCTATGCCGTATCGCCGAGAGTTACGTATGTCGCGCCCCGCGGTATACGCACTGTCGCTAACGCACCCTTCCCAGTGACCGCCCCTCCGGCGGAGCGAGATGTGAGCTCGGACCTCACAGGCGCTCGCGCCACTTGGTACCCCGTAGCGTTCTGCTCGCTAGAGCAACAACCGCCTCAGCCGGGATGCCAGCGGCTACGGCGACGTCTGCAAGCGAGCAACCTTGATGGAAGGCGTTGCCAATGACAGCTCCAAGGCGGCGCTGCCCGGGAGACAGTTCCACGGCGTCATCGAGGGCGCTGCCTCCGACTCCCTCTGCGAACCGGCACACCGCTATCAGGACGTTCAGCCGTTCGTAGTACACCTGACGCCCCTTCCCTGCAGCGGTGATCTCGTCGGCCATCTGTGTCAGCCGTGCGGCGAGATCGGCGGGAACGTCCTCGAAGGACTGGTTGAAGACAGGGTCTTGCCAGCGCTGTTTCGGCCGCCTCATACGGGATAGTGTCGCACGCCTTCGCCGTCGGGCGCCCGTCCGAGGCGCTCGTAGCTCGCTCGTCAGCCCCCGGTTCCTAGCCGAAGAACCCCCCGCCCGAGTCGGATCCACCGCTTCCTGTCACGAAGTAAGGCAGGTGCCTGGGCGGCCGGAATCGCGCTATGAGCCGTCCCGAATTGCTCAGCCACTCAACGAGGCGCGGCGCAGTCGGTCCGGTTGCCGATGTCGCAGCGACTCCGCTCCCGACCG
The DNA here is from genome assembly GCA_963819075.1 of uncultured Solirubrobacterales bacterium. Classification (GTDB taxonomy): domain Bacteria; phylum Actinomycetota; class Thermoleophilia; order Solirubrobacterales; family Solirubrobacteraceae; genus CAVQBJ01. Next base: position 401,047 of record CAWFUP010000002.1, on the reverse strand, counting down.
CGGGCGGCGTCGTGGAGCTTCCCACCAAAGTCGCCCTAGACAGCATGCCGCCCACGGCACCAGTACTCGTAGCAACCGTGATTGTGTTACTCAGCACCGCGGCACGGAGGCGCGCTCGGCGGAACACCAATGCCACCGTCGCGACTCGATCAGGGATAAGCCCGCACACCTCCTGCAGTCTTGGCGTCCCCGCCCCCAGCGGGATCGTTCCAAGGGCGAACCCGCCGCTGACGTCACTGAGTCGTCCACAGTAGAACGCGTATGACGTCGCGCGCACTGCGACAATGCAGTATCCGGTCGGTGGGCCCACGTCTCCGGGACCCGCTATTGGCTCTCGCGGTCGCCCCGCCTTGAGTTCTCTCGGTAGACATCCCGCGCGCTGTGGGATGCCAAGCCGGCCAAAGATCACGTAATTAGTGAACCCACTACGCAACACCCCGATGCGTCGCTCTGACCTCGGGTAGTACGCTGTGACCGCGTAGCTCAGCGCGCTCACAATACCGCCGCGCATCCGATCCCGGGGCACCTGAGCCCGCCTCAGCACGTTGAAGTCGCGGGTGACCCCTATGGGTAGGCCACCCAGCGGACGCGGCGCGGCTTGCGGTTGCAGCGTCGTGCATGGGGCCGCGACTGCTTTTGGCACCAGTTCATCTGACTCGCCGACCATTAGTGCGAGTGCCGCCGACGCGATGGCGACGCGGATCCACGCGTCGCGTAGCCCATCGCGTCTGTCCCGCGGACTCGCTTCACCACCTTCGCCGCGTTTGCCGCGCATTCTGTCTCAGTGTACCGTCGTGGTTAGCCGACGCCGGGCGGCGGAATGCTGCAGGTGATATAGCGGTACGCCCCAACCAGATCGTCAGGCGTCGAGTTGGACCCTATGGCGTACCATTCCATTGTGAGTACGTCGCCCGTCTTGATGGTTGGATTGATGCCTGGCGCAGGCAGAAGCGGATTGTTCTGCCCAATTGGCTGGTAGGTGAGCATGCTTGCGTGGAAATCATAGGTCACTGGCTCCCCATGCAGCCCGTAGGGCGGATTAATGGGACTGCCGTTCATCAAGGCCACGGGCATGTCGACAGCCACAGCCGATCCGAGTATCTCCTCAGCCTTTTTTGTGAAATAGAAGTCCCAGATCAGCTTTCCAGTGAAGCCGCCGCGTCTGAAGTACACGTTTGACACCTGGTTGCTCCAGGTGCCGCGGCATTGCGTGGGGGCTTTGGCGGCTTGGGCGGTCGGCACATCGAGCTTAGGTGGCTTAGCCACGCCTCTGAAGAACTCGCCGAAGTTGTCGACACCGCCCGAGACCGTTGGTGACGGCGACGGCAGTGAAGCGGCCGCTGCGCCGATCGCGTCGGCGCCTGTTGCGACGGCGTGGAGGCTAGCACCGGGGTCCGCGTCCATCTGGTAGACGCAGTCCGGATGCGCGTAGCAGACACCGCTGGGCTGTATGGAAGTCCCGAGGGCCACGATCGACTGCCCGTCGGCGATGGGCGCGACCGCGGTGAACTGATCGCCGCTGGCAGTCGTGGTGATCGCCTCGGGGTCACTACCGTCTACGTTCGCTTCGTAGATCTCGGGGGTCCCCGTGGTGGTTCCGTCGAGCGCGAGGTAGAGCAACTTCGCTCCGTCCGCGGTAAAGGACGGTGGTCCAGCGATGCCGTACTCCGGGAGTGGTCGGGGATCACTACCGTCTGCGTTGGCGATCTCCAATTGGAGCTGCCCGTCGCTAGTCACGCTGGGGGAGTCGGCGTGACCGAAGACCACTTGAGTTCCGTCGGGGGAAAAGGCGGCGCCCGCATTGCTGCCGCCCGTGGCGGGCGCGAAGAGGGCCGGACTCCCGGACCCGTCCGCGTTCATCTCGTATAGCTGGACGTTCGTTGTCTGGTTCTGGGCATTGAACGTGTATCCGGTGTACAGAAGCTGTGTCCCGTCGGGTGTCCAGGTCGCGTACGCGCCGCCGGGTGCGAGCAGACGGACGCCGCTCCCGTCGTAATTCATTACGAAGAGCGTGGGCTCCACGGTGCCGTACACGGTGACGCTGATCATCTGCCCGTTGGGTGATATCGCGGGCGACAGGAACGAACAGTTGGAGGCAGACGCGGGGTCTGCGGCGGGGCAGGTCGTAATGAGCTGCGGGTTGCTCCCATCCGCGTTTGCGACGTATAGCGCATTCGCGCTGCCGTCGAGGCTTGCGTACACGACCTTGCCTGAGAGTGGGCCTGTCGGTGCGCCCGGGCCCGTTGGGCCTGTCGGAGGGGTCGGACCCGTGGGGTCGGGTCCGTTGGGGCCTGTCGGGTTGCTCGGGCCGGTGGGCCCTGTGGGGCCAGTCGGAGCGGCCGCGCCTGAACCGCCCGCTGGAGACTGCGGTAGGTTGGTAACGATCGGTCCTAAGTCGGATATCGCGGCGGCCTGGCCAGCGACGTTTACCGCGGTCACCTGGACTCGCAGGCGTGAGCCAATGTCGTCTGGCGTGATCGTGTATTGGGGATCGGTGGCGCCGGGGATATCTGTGCAAGCGAGCCCGAGTAGCTCGCATCGTTGCCACTGGTAATCGAGCTCTCCTGAGCCCGTTTGGGGGCTGACGTTGGCCCATATCCCGTCGTTGGTGGTCACGATCGCTCCAGGCGCGGCGAGTCCGAGCACGGAGTTCGACGGGAGGGTCGTGTTGGTTGGTGGTGCGGGCAATGCGATCACGGCCGTTGGCGCGGATGCGGCGATGGCGCTTCCGCCGGCGTTGCTGGCAGTGATTTCGACTTCAAGGGCCGAGCCGATGTCAGCATCGGTCAGCACGTAGGTCGGAGTGGTCGCGTCGGGGATTGGCGTGCAGTTGCTGCCGTCGGCGGCGCAGCTCAGCCATTGGTAGGTGTAGATGATCGGCTGGCTTCCGGTCCAGGTCCCGGGCTGGGCTGTGAGGGTCTGAAGGTCGACCGGGGCGCCGCTGATGGTCGGCGCGGTCGCGTCGGAGGGCGCGGTGGCCGCGCTGACGATCTGGGTAGGCTGGGAGGTCGCCATGGCGGCGCCCGGTTGACCGGCGATCGTGACCTGGACGCGCATCGTGCCGCCGATGTCGGGGGCCTGGAGCGTGTAGTCCTGGCTGGTAGCGCCAGTGATGCTCGTACACGTCGATCCGGTCGGGTCGCACCGTTGCCATTGGTAGCTGTAGGCGAGGTTCCCGCCGCCGCCGGTCCAGGTGCCCGGGTCGGCGGTGAGGGTGGCGCCGTCGACGGTGTCGCCGCTGATCGTCGGCGGCGCAGTGTTCGTGGCCGCGACGTCGATGGCTGGGGTCTGCGCGGTTTGGGTGTCGGTGTCCAGAACTGTGGTGTTGTCGGCGCGGCTGACCTGACTGCTGATGGTGATCGTGATCTGGTCGCCGGCGTCGGCGTCGGCGGTGGTGATCGTGTAGGAGGGGTTGCTGCCGTCTTGCAGCTGGGTTGTCGAGCCGTCGGGGTTGACGAGTGCGAACTTGTAATCGGTCGTGATCGGGAGGCCCGGCGCGTCCAGGCCGTTCGTGCTGGCGGTGATGGCCTCCCCGACGACTGTCGCGCCCGAGTACGCACCGGCGGGCTGCGAGAAGCTGTACTGGACGGTCGGGCTCGGCCCCGTGGTCAGGGTGACGATGCCGGCGGGGTTGGTTGCGGTCTCGCTGACCTGTAGCTCGTAGCCGATGTCGGTGGCCTCGGGCGTGTAGCTGGGACCGGTGGCGCCGGGGATGTCAGTGCAGCTGGGCTGGCCGGTCGTGGGGTTGGTGTTGAGCGGGTCGCAGCGCTGCCATTGGTCGGTGACGGTGGCGTCCCCGGTCCAGGTGCCCGGCTGCAGCGCGGCGTCCAGTTGGCCGTACTGCGGCGCGTCCGCGAGTGGCCACGTTGGAGGCAGGACGGCGGTGGGAGCGTCGGCGGCGGTGACGGTGGTGGTGGCAGCCGTTGTTGCCGACGCGGTCCCGGCGGCGTTGGTCGCGGTCACGATGACGTTGATCGTCGATCCGGCGTCCGCGCGCGTGGCGGCGTAGGCTGCTGCGCTGGCGCCCGTGATCGCAGTGCAGTTGTTGCCGGTCGTGTCGCAGTCCTGCCACTGGTAGCTGTAGCTGATCGTCAGCGACCCGCTCCAGGCGCCCGGGTTCGCCGTGAGGGTTTGGCCGCCCTGGGCGGTCCCGCTGATGCTCGGGGCGGTCGTGTTGCTCGGCGCTATCGGCGTTGCGAGCGTCGGTGTGGGTGCCGTCGTGACGGTGGTGCTTCCGAGGGCGCTCCACCCGGTGACGGCGACGGCCAGTGTGACGCCGGCGTCTGTGACCGGCGTGTCATAGGTCGGGTCGTATGCACCAGCGATCGGTGTGCAGTTCTGTCCGCTGGCGTCGCACAGCTCCCATTGGTAGGACAGGCCGTACGCGGCCGAGGTCCAGGCGCCGGGGTCGACCTGTAGTTGCGCCCCCGCGGTGGAGTCGCCGCTGATGGACGGGGCCGTGTTGTTGACGGGGCGTTCCATCGTCACGATGCCGGTCTGTTCCGAGCTGGCGGTGTTGCTGCCCGCGCTGTTGCTCGCGGTGACCTGCACGTCGATTTGATCGTCGACGTCTGAGTCGGCCAGCAGGTAGGTCTGGCCAGTCGCGCCCGGGATGTCGCTGCAGGATGTCTGTGCCCCAGTGGTCGTGCAGTCCTGCCACTGGAACGTGTAGCCCGTGGGGTCCTGGGTCCACGCTCCAGGCGTGGCCGTGAGGGTCCGGCCGTCCTGGGCAGTACCCGAGATGGTCGGCGCGGTGAGGCTAGTTGGCGGCGCGGTCGTCGCCACGGCGAGCGGGGCCGATGTCGACGTGGCACTGCCGAGAGCGTTGGTCGCAGTGACCACGAGCTCGAGCGTGTTGCCAGCGTCGCTCGGCTGCGCCGTGTAGGAAGCGCTCGTAGCGCCTGCGATCGCACTGCAGTTGCTTCCGGTCGGGTCGCAGGCGTCCCACCGATAGCTGTAGGCGATCGGCGCGGTGCCCTGCCACGTGCCCGTGGTGCCGGTCGCGGTCTCGCCCGCGATCCCGTACGCGCCGCTCCAGGTCAGGGCTGGCGGGGCGAGGCTGGTTGGCGCGGCGTTGACGATGACGGGCGTCGGCCCCGCGGTCTGGACGTCTGACCCATAGCTGTTCGTGTAGGTCACGATCGCCTGTAGGACGGAGCCGCTGTCCGCGGCCGTGACGGCGTAGCTGCCCGCCGTCGCTTCGCTGATGTTTGTGCAGCCCTGGTTGTGGGAGTCGCAGCGCTGCCACTGGTAGGTCTCGCTGATGGGCGCGGTTCCGCCCTCGGAGCCTTCGGCGACCGTGAGCGTTCCGCCGAGGCCGGCGTCGCCGCTCACCGTCGGTGCTCGCACGCCGACCGGGGGGCCGGACGCGACCACGGCCGTCGTGGCCGAGTCGATCGTCGAGTTGCCGACGGTGTTGGTGGCGGTTACGGCAACCGCGATCGTCGAGCCGATGTTTGCGTCTACGAGCGTGTAGCTCTGCGCGTCGGGCCCGTCGGCGCCAGGGATGTCGGTGCAGTTGTGCCCGCTGCTGTCGCAGGCCAGCCACTGGTAGCTGTAGCTGAGCGGCTGGTCGCCTTCCCACGTTCCCGGGGTGATCGAGAGCACGTGCCCGTCGACCGCACTGCCCGAGATCGTGGGCGGAGCGACGTTCAGGGGCGCGTCCGCGGGTCCCACGGTATCGCTGGGCGCCGCGGTCTGCATCGCTTGGCCGGATGCGTTGCTCGCGGTGACCTGGACCGCGATGGTATCGCCGACGTCGCCGTTGTTGAGGGTGTAGGTCTGGCTTGTCGCGCCAGTGATGTCGGTGCAGTTCTGGCCGTTGGCGTCGCAAGTCTGCCACTGGTACGCGTAGGAGGGTCGCGGCACGGCATTCCAGGTACCCGGCCCGGCGGCGAGCTGCTGTCCCGCGCTGGTGTCGCCGGAAATCGACGGGGCGCTCGTGTTCGATGGGGCGGTGGGCGGTCCGAGGACTGTGGCTGTGTAGTCGGAGGGCACCGTTATGGTGCCCCAGAGGGCTGTGGCGGTGACCACGACCCGCAGCACCGATCCGACGTCGCCTGCCGCGGGAGTGTAGTTCGCGGAGGTGGCTCCGATGATGTTCGCGCAATTCACGCCGGTCGTGTCGCAGTGCTGCCATTGGTAGGTGTAGCTGATCGGATCTGACGCACTCCACTCGCCCGGGCTCGCTGTCAGCGCGACGCTCTGTTGAGCTGTTCCGCTGATTGTCGGCACGGACACATTGGTCAGCGTCGCGGCGTTGATCGGGCCGAGGAGGTTCGACGTGGCAAGCGAGGGGTCGTTGCCGATCGTGGCGGTGATGACCACCCGTAGCGTCGAGTCGGCTTCGGCACTCGTGAGCGTGAAGGTGCTGGCCGTCGCGCCCTCGATCGGCGAGCAGTCGGCACCCTCTAGGTTGCAGGTCTCCCATTGGTACGTGAATGTGGGATTGCCGGACGAACTGGTCCACGCCCCTGGCGTGGCGGAGATGGCCTGGCCCTGTTGCGGCGTTCCCGTCACGCTAGGCGGCGCGCTGACCGTGGGTTGGCCGATATCAGCGACGGGTTGGCTGGGGCTGGAGGTGTCCGAGACCGACCCGTTGGCATCGCTGACGGTCACGGTCAGCTCAAGCGTCTCGCCGACCTGGTCCGCGGTCGGGGTGTAGGTGATCGACGTTGCGCCAGGAATGCTGGTGCAGGTCGTGTTGTCCAGATCACACGCCTGCCACTGGTAGGCGTAGGAGAGGGATCCGCTGCCACTCCACGTGCCGGAGTCCGCCGTGAGGACTTGCCCGTTTTGAGCGACGCCTGAGACGCTCGGTGGGGTGCTCTCCTGGAGCGTCGCCGTGGGACGGATCACCGGTGTTTGGTCTGAGATCGCTGTGACGGATCCCAGCGCGTTGGTAGCGTCCGTGACCACCTGCAGCGTCCTGCCGACGTCTGCGTCGCTCAGGGCGTAGGTCGGGCTGTTCGCGCCGGTCACGTTCTGGCAGTTGCTCCCCGTCGAGTCGCAGCGCTGCCATTGGACCGCGAGGCTTACGTCGGTGCCGCCCCATTGGCCGGCGTCGGTTGAGAGCATTTCGCCGTCGTTGGGTGTGCCGCTGATCTCGGGTGCGACCTGCTCGACCGGCGGCCCGTCGGCGACGACCGGGGTGACGGCCGACACCGCCGCCGCTGGCCCGTAGACGTTGGTTGCCGTCACGGTGACCTCGAGGGTCGTGTCGACGTCGAAGGTGCTCAGCGTGTACTGCGTGTCGCTGCCGTCGTCGACGCCGACGCAGTTCAGGCCGGCGTCGTCGCAGCTTTGCCAGTCGTATTGGTACGTGATCGGACCGGTTCCGCTCCAGCTTCCGGGCGTGACGCTCAGCGTCTGCCCGTCCTGCGTCAAGCCGGACAACACTGGAACCGCGTTGTTCGAGGGCGCGACGCCGGCCACAACGCCGCTCGGCGCCGACATCTGAGTTGCGGTCCCGGCCCGGTCAGTTGCGATGACGGTGACCTTGAGGGTGAGGCCCACATCGGAGGACTGCGGTGTGTAGCTCGAGCTGGAAGCGCCCGAGATCGGCAGGCAGCCGTTGCCAAGGCTGTCACACGTCAACCACTGAAAGCTGTAGCTGATGGGCTGCGTGCCGGTCCAGGTCCCGGTGGACGCCGTGAGCGGAGAGCCGTCCTGGGCGGTGCCGCTGATGACCGGAGCGGCGGTGTTGACCGGTGTACCCGTCACGACTGCAGTCGCCGCGGTGGGCGCGAGACTGGAGCCGGCGGCGTTGGTCGCGGTGACCTGGACGCGCAGGGTGCTGCCGAGATGGCTAGCGGCGGGGCTATAGGTCGAGTCAGTTGCTCCGTTGATGTTCGAGCAGTTGGCGCCCGTGCCATCGCAATCCTGCCATTGGTACGCATACGACAGCGGCGGGGTGCCCGTCCATGACCCGTTGGTTACGGTCATGGTCTGGCCGACCTGAGGCGTCCCGTTGACCTGCGGTGGCTGCGTGTTGCTGGGGGCCAGCGCGACGATGACGGCGCTGGCCTGCGAGGAGGCTGACACGGGCGCGTTGGCGGCGTTGGTCGCGGTGACGATGACCCGCACGGTGCCACCGACCTGCGCCGGGGCGAGGGCGAGGGTGGACGAGGTGGCGCCGTTGATGTTCTGGCAGTTGGCGCCGGTGTTGTCGCAGGCCTGCCACTGGTAGGTGTAGGACAACGGCGGGGTGCCCGTCCAGGATCCGGTGGTGGCGGTGAGCGTGCTGCCGTCGGTTGTGGTCCCGTTGATTTGAGGCAGCGCGGTGTTGGCCGGAGGCGCCGCCGCGACCACGGCGGTCGCGCCCGAGGTCGCCGGGACCGGCTGGCCGGGCGCGTTGGAAGCGGTGACCACGACGCGCAGGGTGCTGCCGACGTCGCTGGGACTGAGCGTGTAGGTGGCACTGGTGGCGCCGCTGATGCGGCTGCAGCTGGCGCCGGTGCTGTTGCAGGACTGCCACTGGTAGTTGTAGCTCAGCGGCGGCGTGCCCGTCCACGACCCGTTGCTAGCGCTCAGCGTGCTTCCGTCGGTCGTCGTGCCGCTGATCTGGGGCAGCGCCGTGTTGACCGGCGGCGCGGCCGTGATCTGCGTGGTCGCCTGCGAGTCGGCCGGGGTTGACGCGGCCGAGTTGCTCGCGGTGACGATCACGCGCACGGTCTCCCCGACGAGCGACGAGCTGAGCGTCAACGTCGACGCGGTCGCGCCGGCGATGTTCGAGCAGGAGCCGCCCGAGCCGTTGCAGGACTGCCACTGGTAGGCGTAGCTGAGCGGTGGCGTGCCCGACCATGTTCCGGTGGTCGTGCTCAGTGTCTGCCCGTCCTGAGCCGTGCCATTGATCACAGGCACGGCGGTGTTCGATGGCGCCAGCGCCGTGACAACGCTCGTCGCAGCGGAGGTTGCGGCCTGTCCCGGGCCGGCCTGGTTGGAGGCCGTGACGACGACGCGGGTGGTGTCGCCGACGTAGGTCGGGTTGAGCGCGAGCGTCGCTGCGGTGGCGCCGGAGATGTTTGCGCACGAGCTGCCCGCGGCGTTGCAGCTCTCCCACTGATACGTGTAGGAGAACGGCGGTGTCCCGGTCCAGGAGCCGGTGCTTGCGCTCAGCGTCTGCCCGTCCTGTGCCGTGCCGCTGATCACCGGAAGCGCGGTGTTCGATGGGGCCACCGCGGTCACGACGGCGCTGACCGCCGAATAGGCGGGCGCGGAGGTGGCGGCGCTGTTGGTGGCCGTGACCGCGACCCGGAGGGTGTTGCCGACATCGCTTGGTTGCAGCGTGTAGGACGAGCTCGTGGCGCCGTTGATATTCGCGCAGCTGCCGCCCAGGCTGTTGCAGCTCTGCCACTGATACGCATAGACCAGCGGCGGCGTTCCGCTCCACGATCCCGCCGTTGCCGAGAGGCTCGAGCCTGCCTGCGCGGTACCGCTGATCGTGGGCACCGCCGTGTTCGTCGGCGGCTGCGCCGCGACCACTGCGGTGATCGGTGAGGTCGCGCTCGTGCTCCCGATCGAGTTCTTGGCCGTCACTACGACCTGCAGCGTGTTGCCCACATTGGAGTGCCCGAGCACCAGCGTGCTGCTCGTGGCGCCGGAGATATTCGCGCAGCTGCCACCCGATCCGTTGCAGGACTGCCACTGATACGTGTAGGTGATCGTGGCCGTGCCCGCCCAGGTGCCCGTGCCCGCCGTCAGCGTCTGTCCGTCCTGCGTGGTGCCAGAGATCGCCGGCAGCGTCACGTTCACCGGCGGGCCCGTCGTCACCGTCGCCGTGGCCGCCGATGTCGCGCTCGCGCCGCCGGCCGTGTTGCTCGCCTTCACCACCACCCGGAGGGTCTTGCCTACCTGGGCGCTGGCCAGCCGATAGGTCGACGTCGTCGCGCCGCTGATGTTCGAGCACGAACCTCCCGAGGTGTTGCAGGCCTCCCACTGATAGGCAAATGACAACGGCGTCGTGCCCGTCCACGACCCAGTGCTCGCCGACAACAGCTGACCTTCCTTGGCCGAGCCGGTGATCGTCGGCAGCGCCGTGTTTGCCGGCACCAGCGCCGCGACCACGCCGCTCGCCGCCGACGCCGCCGAACCCGTGCCCGCGCTGTTCGTCGCGGTCACCGCCACGACGATCGTCGACCCGACATCGGCCGACGTCAGTTTGTACGTCGACGCGGTAGCGCCGCTGATGGCCGCGCAGTTGGCGCCCGAGGAGTTGCAGCGCTCCCACTGGTAGGCGTAGGTGATCGGCGCCACCCCGGTCCACGCGCCGCTCGAGGCGGTCAGCGTCGAGCCGTCCTTCGCCGTTCCGGTGATCGTCGGCACGCTGCTGTTGACCGGGAACTCGCCCGCGTCGTAGTGCGCGAGCACCTGCGCCGCCGATAGCGCCTTGGCGTAGAACGCGACGTTGCTCAGGCTGCCCTTGAAGTTCGGGATCGTCGAAAGCGGCCCCCTGCCAAAGAAGTTGCTCGTCGTCGACCCCAGCGAGGCCGGCGTCAGCGTCACGCCAGTCGTCTGGCCAACCTGCTTGCCGTTGACGTAAAGCGTCAGCACGCCACCCGTCTCGGTCACCGCGACGTACTCCCACGCGCTCGCAGTCAACTCCGGCGCCGTAACCGTCGCGGTCGTCCCCGCCGTCGTATGAACCTGGAACGTCAGCGGGTGCCCGGTCGCCGTCGACGCCGGGGTCAAGCTCAAATAGTTCGTACCGCTGGACCAGAAATCAAAGATCGGCTGCCCATAGGAGGAACCACCCGACCAATCCACCCACGCCTCAACCGAAAAGGCCGTATCCCCGGCCAACGGGCTCGACGCAAACGACGACGACGACGAGCCACCGAACGCCCCCGCGTGCGATCCCGTAAACGGCCCCGTCCCGCCCAGCGTCATCGAGGTCACGGTGCCGGTCAGCGACCCTACCGAATCCACGAGCGTCTTGGAGCCCGCGGCATCATCGAAACGGTACTGATGCGCCGGGGCGTCGGCCGCCACCGCGCTCTCATACGTCGCGTACGGCTGCGTCCCGCCGGCACCACCGGCCCCAACGGCCACCAGCAGCCCAGCCCCCAGCGACGCGGCAAGCAGCAGCGCCACCGCCGCAGGCGCACGACAACCCGCGCCACCCGCGCCCATCAACGCACGAACAGCACCGCGCCATCGGCCCATGCCGGCCCCCACCAAACGCTCGCCTTCCTTAGCTGCGCCACCGGGCCCCCGGCCAAGCACAGCCCCAAGTAGCCGCGACTTCTATCAAATACTCAAGCCTCCGTGCAGAAAACGCGAGGCACAGGGCAGCGAACCAGTCGCAAACTACGCCCGTTCGCGCGCGCAACTGTTCCCGAGCCCAGACGCGAGGCAAAGCCACGATGCCCGCGCGCACACTCAGAAACCGCCCCCCAACACGCGCCGCATCGCGCGCGGAACTGTATCCGAGCATGGACGCCAGGCAGTGCCATCGTGTCCGCGCGCGACCAGGCCGGTCCGACAGCCCCGCCCTCTCCGTCCTCAGTGCCACACGGCGATCAGGGCGCGAAGGCGGCCGGCAGACGACCTACCTGCGCGTGCCCGCCGCGGCCACCCCGGGACGACATGCGCACGACCGCCATGTCCCAAGCCGCGCCAGAAACCCAAGGCTCGCGCGATCCGGCGAGGAAGGAGCCAGTTAGCAGCAGGTTTGCGTCGCCGCGGTCGGTCCGAACATTGGGCCCGGGAAACCCAAGGCTCGAGCGCTCCATAGCGAAAGGAGCCAGTTAGCAGCAGGTTCGCGTCGCTACGGCCGATCCGGACGTTGGGCTTCGAAAACCCAAGGCCGCGGACGCCGAAAAGGCCGCCGCCGCGAACCCCCCCATTTGCAGGGCCTTCCGATCGATGGGCCGTGTAGGAATCGAACCTACAACCTTGGGCTTAAGAGGCCCCTGCTCTGCCAGTTGAGCTAACGGCCCGCACGGGCGCCGGCGAGTGCGCCGGCCGGCGACGTCCACGATTCTAGCCCCTACTTCGTCGTCCCGCTCGCCGTCCCGGTGGCCGTCCCGGTCGGCGCGGCCGCCGACGAAGGCACCGAGAAGGTCTGCGGCCCCGTCGCCTGCGGCTGGCTGGCCGACTGCGTCAGCAGGCTCGGGTTCGCCCTGATCGCCTTCAGCTGGGTGCGGAGCTGCGCCTGCTGCGCGGCCGGCGCCAGGTCGACCGCCTTCGCCGCCGCGAGGTCGCCCTCGCGCGTGTTATGCGCCGAGAAGGCGAACAGCGCCAGCGCCTCGTAGTCGGAGAACGCCGGCGTTGGCTTGTTGTTGATCACGATCTGCTCCGCCCTCAGCGCATTCGACGGCTGGTTGAGCGCGTTGTTGGACGGGCCGTAGATCTGCACCATGTCGGCCGCGAGCGCCGGGTCGGGGCTGTTGGGGTTGACCGCGAGGTACTGCTGCCAGGCCTGCGACAGCTCGTTGAGTGTCGGGCGCGCCGCCGTCGTGAACTCGCCGGCCGTCGTGTTGTAGTTGTTGCCGGCGCCCGACTGGCGGAAGAGGTCGCTGACGAGGGAGCCGTAGGCGGAGACGTTCTTCGGATTCGCCGCGATCGCCTTGCGGTCCTTGGAGATCTCCGCCGAGAAGCTCGCGCTCGACGAGCCGCCCGTGTTCGTGAGCGCGTTGAAGATGCCGGTGCCGCCGAAGCCGCCGCCGATCCCGAACCCCACGAGACCGACGCCCATCAACAGGGCGAGCCCAAGGTAGATCCCCTGGACCGTGCGCCGCCGCCCTCGACCCCTCAGATCGAACAGCATCAGTCGGAGAGCCGCTCGTCCACGTGATCGATGATCTCCTGCACGGACGGGTTGGCGGGTGGGTTGGTTGTCGGGGGGTTCGTCACGGGGGTTTCGGGCTGAGAGGCTGGCCCGGCTGCCGCCGCGGCGCTCCTCGTCGCCCGCTCCTGAGCTTCTTGCGCTTCTCGCTTTGCGTCGCGCCGGGCGACGATCGAAGCGAGCAGGATACTGACCTCGAACAAGAGATACAGCGGAATCGTCTCGAGCATCAGCGTGACGAAGTCGCCGGGGAGGAACGCGGCGACCGCTGCGCAGGCCACGATCGCGTAGCGACGGTTGCGGGCGAGCGCCTGCGGCGTGACGATGCCGGCGCGCGTCGCCCCGAGGATCCCCACGGGCACCTGGAAGACGAGGCCCATCGCCAGCAGGATCGTCGCGGCGAACTTGTAGTACTGGTTCGCCTGCACGAGGATGTTGAATTGGCTGCTGTTGAAGTTCTGGAAGAAGCGCACCGCGGCCGGCAGCACGACGAAATAGCCGAACAGGACCCCGATGATGAAGAGGATCGGGATCGACAGCATGAGCGGCAGGGCGATCCGCCGCTCCCGCGGGCTGAACGCGGGCAGGACGAACCCGTAGAGCTCGAACAGGATCACGGGCAGCGCGAGTATGGCCGCGAACACGAAGGTGACCGACAGCGTCGCCGTGAACGGCTCGCCGATCCCCAGCGTCACCGGCTTGTCGCCCTGCGGGATCCGGGGCACCTTCCGCACCGCGAGCGCGTCCGCCACGGCGGCTGCGCGCAGCTGAGCACGCGCCGCCGGGGAGAGGCCCGAATCGGTCGCCAGCGCGGTGAAGAGGTGCTCGTCGGTGGCCGCCACGCCGAGCAGCCCCTGCTGCGCGAGCGCCGTCTGGCCGTTGACGCCCTCCCCCTTGGCCACCTGCTTGGACGTCTGAGCGACGAGCGGCTTGTTGATGATCCGCAGGATCGCGTGGTTCTGCCAGAAGCAGAAGCCGAACGCGACGATGAGCGCCGCCAGGCACACGAACAGACGCGTACGGAGCTCGTCGAGATGGTCGACGAGACTGAGCCGCTCGTCGTGACCGATGGTGCGGATCGCGGTGGCCATGGCTTATGCGGGGCGCCGGGCCGGCGCCTGCAGACGGGGCGGCGGGGCGCAGGACCCGCTGTCCAGAGGGTATCGGGTCATCACGAGCGTCTGTACGCGATCGACCGCACGACGGCTCATTCCTTCCCGCAATCGGTCTCCGCGTATGAGTAGGTGTTGAGGATTCCGGGGCCGTCTAAAGCAGCGGAGACGACTGTCCGATGAGCAGGTCGAGGCCAAGAACGAATGAGCTCCGAGTCACCCAAGAACATCCGCCAGGTCCAGCTCCCGAGCGGCAAGATCATCGAGGTCTTGTATTTCGCCGGTCAGCAGGACCCGGCGCTCGAGGGCGACGTCGAGCTCACCGCCGCCCACGGCCCGCAGTCCCCGGCCGCGCCGGTCCGTCCCGACGAGGACCTCCACGTCTGCCCGCGCTGCACCGGCGAGCTCGTGTATCCGGTCGACTGGGCCGAGGCCGGCCCGAAGCACTGGGAGGTGGCGCTGCGCTGCCCCGATTGCGAGTGGAGCGACGTCGGCATCTTCACCCAGGACTCGGTCGAGCGCTTCGACCTCGAGCTCGATCGCGGCGCCGAGGTCCTGTTGCGCGACCTGCAGCAGCTCGCGCGAGCGAACATGGCCGACGACGTCGAACGCTTCATCGTCGCCCTGCGCGACGATCACATCGAGCCTTCCGACTTCTAGCCCGTCAGCGGTAGCGCTCGACGACCGCGTCGGCCACGAGCTCGAGCAGCTCGCGCGCGGACGGCGCCAGCTCGGCCGGCAGCCCCCGCTTCGCCGCCGCGATGATCTCCAGCGCCCGCGCTCGCGCAACCTCGAGCGCGCCGCTCGCGGCGATCCGCTCGCACACCGCCTCGACGTCGGCCTCGGACAGGCCGCGAACGTCGATCCGCGCGAGCGACCGGTCGCGCTCACGCGCGATGATGAGCGGCAGGGTGATCGTCCCGTCCAGCAGGTCCGTGCCGCGGCGCTTGCCGGTACGGTCGGCGTAGCCCGCCACGTCGAGCACATCGTCGAGCACCTGGAAGGCAACCCCGATGGAGCGCGCGTACCGCGCGAGCGCGTCGGCGAGCGCCACCTCGTCGTCGCCGGTGACCGCGAGCACCCCGAGCCGCGCCGCCGCCTCGAACAGGCGAGCCGTCTTCAGCTCGCAGCGCTCCAGGTAGCGCTCGAGCGGGACGTCGACGCGATAGGCATCCTCGCGCTGGTACAGCTCGCCGACGGCGAGCGCCGTGCTCGCATCCGAGAGCGCCCGCAGCTGCGCGCTGCTCCCGCTGCGCACGAGCTCGGCGAACGCGCGCGCGAACAGCAAGTCGCCGGCCGCGGTGGCCAGGCCGCGCCCGCCGACCGCCACGACCGTCGGGCGCCCGCGCCGCAGCGGCGCGTCGTCGAGCACGTCGTCGTGCACGAGCGTGGCGCTGTGCACGAGCTCGACCGAGACCGCAGCGCGGACGAGCGCGTCCTCGTCGATCGGCCCGTCGCCACCCGCTCCCTGCGCGGCCTGCGCGCACAGCAGCACGAGCAGCGGCCGCAGGCGCTTGCCGCCGGCGGCGATGATCGAGCTCGCGTGAGCGGCCAGCGGGCCGCTCGCCTCGCCGACCACGCTGCGCAGATGCTCCTCGGTCGCGCTCATGCGCGACCGCAGCGCCTCACCCCCGCGGGCCAGGATCGCCTGCACCTCCCCCGGCGGTGTCGCCGTCGCGGACATCAGGCCACCGTGCCGACGTGGATGGCGATGATCCCCCCGGCCGTGAGCACGTAGCGGATGTCCACGAGGCCGACATCGCTCATGACCCCGGCCAGCGCGCTCGGCCCGGGGAACCGCTTGACCGAATTGGGTAAGTAGCTGTAGGCGTCCGGGTCGCCGGCCAGTCGGCCCAGTGCGGGGACGATCCGATCGAACCACAGGCGATAAAAACTGGACAAGGGGGGTCGTCGCGGCGTGGTGATCTCGAGCACGACGACATGACCGCCGGGCGCGACGACTCGTTGCATCTCGTTAAGGCCCATCCGCAGGTCCGCGAAGTTCCGCGCCCCGAACCCCACGGTCGCGGCCGCGAATCGATCATCGGGGTACGGCAGCTGCTGGGCGTCGCCCCATTCGAAGCGCAGCCGCGGCGCCTTCACACGAGCCCGCGCCAGCATGCCCTCGGAGAAGTCGCTGCCGATCACCTCACCGTCGGGCCCGACGCGGCGGCTGAGCGCGATCGCCAGGTCGCCGGTGCCGGTGGCCACGTCGAGCACGCGGTCGCCCGGCCCCACGGCGGCGAGGTCGACGGCCCGCTCGCGCCAGCGGTGGTGCAGGCCGGCGGTCATCGCCGTGTTCATGAGGTCGTAGACCCCGGCGATCCGGTCGAACATCGCCTGGACCTGGCCCGCCTCCAGGCGTCCGGCCGGCACTCCTGGCGACGCGGCCATCGCCGACCTAGCGCAGCGACGACAGGAAGGTGACGATGTCCTGGAACTTTTGCGGCGGCAGGTTCGCGAACGACGGCATCGGCGACGTCGGGTTCACCAGCGTGCGCGCGATCGCGGCCTTGGGCAGGCGCGAGCCGATGTGCGACAGGTTCGGCCCCGGCCCGGAGTTGCCGTTCTCGCCGATCTTGTGGCAGGCCTCGCAGCCGGTCTGCGCGACGGCGAGCTTGCCGGCGTTGAACTGGGTGAGCAGCGTCCCGCCCGTGGCGGTGACCGACGACGGCGTCGCGATGTTGATCTCCGTCGGCGCCCCAGCGTTGCCGCCCTCGTAGGTGAGCAGCGCCATCGCGCAGATGACGAAGACCCCGGCCGTCGTGGCGATCGGGCGGCGCTCGGGGCGGCGCTCGGGCCCACGGTCGTAGAACGGCAGCAGGAACAGCAGGATCATGCACACCGTCGGGATGCCGATCGTCGCCAACGGCACGAGGCTCGGCGGCTTGATCACGCGCAGGACCTCGAACAGGAAGAAGAAGTACCAGTCCGGACGCGGCACGTACGTCGTCGTGGCCGGGTTGACCTTCGGCCCCACCTCGGCGCCGAGCACGAGCGACATCACGATGATGACCGCCATCACGACGCAGGCCATGGCCGAGTCCTTCGCCACCGCGTAGGGGAAGAACGGCTTGCCCTGCGACTTCAGGATCGAGTACTCGCGGAGGTATTGCTCCTTCTCGCGCTGGTTCATCAGACGCGGACCTCGCGCAGCTCGGGCTCCTCTTCGGCCTTCATCCACGGCGGGGCGGTCGTGCCGAGCTTGCTGACGAGGTACAGGTGCGCGCCGATGAGCGCCGCCATGATGCCGGGGATGAGCAGCATGTGGATCGCGTAGAAGCGCGACAGCGTCGTTGCTCCGAACTCCGGCCCGGCCCGCAGGAAGTCGGACAGGTACGGCCCGATGAGCGGTCCGGTGCCGTTGATGTTCACGCCGACGATCGTGGCCCAGTAGGCGCGCTGATCGAAGGGCAGCAGGTAGCCGGTGAAGCCCATGACCATCGTGAGGATGAGCAGCGTGACGCCGATCACCCAGGTGAGCTCGCGCGGGTACTTGTAGGCGCCAAAGAAGAACGTGCGCGCCATGTGCAGGAACACGAGCACGACCATCACGCTGGCGCCCCACTTGTGCATGCCGTGCACGAACTGCCCGAGGAAGACCTGATCGTTGATGTAGCGGATCGACTCGTACGCGCCGCCGGCGGCGTCGGGGCGGTAGTACATGGCCAGGAAGACGCCGGTGACGGCCTGGTTGAGGAACGCGAACAGCGTCGCCGAGCCGAGCGTGTAGAACCAGTTCGTCCCGCGCGGCACCTTGCGGAACAGCAGCCAGCGCACGCCGCCGGACAGCGAGGTCCGCTCGTCGACCCAGTCGACGACCGTGACGCCGGCCTCCTTGAGGTGATGGGTGGGCGGCTTCTCCTCGGCGTGCTGGGGGCGCGGGGGCGGCGCCTTGAGCGCGGAGGGCACCGGGGGGGTGGGGATCTTGGGCAGCTTGGGCATCGCTCGCGACTACAGCTTGTTGACCGATGGCCGCGGCGGATAGGCGAACTTGCCGATCCCGTCGAGCGGCTCGCCCGGATCGCGCGGGTCGTAGCGCTGGAGCTCGCTGTTGACGCTGTAGCGCGGCCCGACCTGGATCTGGTTCCCGTTCACGACCCGCGTGTAGAAGCGATCGAGCGGTCGCACCGGGGGACCGCCGACCGGCACGCCGAGCAGGTTGTAGACGCCGCCGTGGCACGGGCAGATGAAGCGCTCGGCCGCGCTCACCCAGCGCACCGGGCAGCCGAGGTGCGCGCAGCGGCTCGTCATGGCCACGAACTGCGTGTCCTTGTCGGCGGGGTCGGTGTCGATCGCCGGGTTGCGTGCGCGCATGTACACGGTCGTGTTGCCGGCCTCACCGATGCCCGGCACCGCGGTGATCACGACCGGGATGTAGTTGTCTTCGGGGAAGTCGCCGATCACCCCGACCGTCTGCCAGGGGACCTCGACCTGCTTGAAGATCGGGCCGATCGCGAAGCCGAGCGAGGGCAGCAGGAACGACGCCGCGGCGACGATGCCGAAGCCGTGCGCGGCGCCGGTCATCATGCGCCGCCGGGTCACCGTCTCGCCCTCGAAGGCGCCCGGGATCTCGCGGTCGATGGTGTACTTGGACTTGGCCTGGTCGCGCTTGGTCGGCACTGAGCTTCCTATGGGACTGGGGGAGACTGGCGCCCGCAGGCGGGGGGCCGAGACATCAAGGGACGCTAAGAATACTGACCGCGCCTGCTCGGCGGCCCGGGGCCCGCGCTCAGCCCGCCGCGAGCGCGGCCAGCGCGGCCGCGGCGCCGGGCTCGCCGCGGCGCACGAGGTCCTTGGCCTGCTCGTGCTCGGGATCGGCACCCCGGGCGATCGCTCGCGCCCCGGCCGCCCACACGGCCGCGGCGAGTGCCGGCTCGCCGCCGGCCTGGGCGAGCGCCGACAGGCTGATGACGTCGGCGAGCTCGCGCACGCCGTCGAGATCCTGGAGCGACACGAGCCGCGCCAGGCCGAGCGCGTAGAGCTGATCGCCGGCCAGCAGGGCGAGGTCGCGGTCGTCGGTGCGCACGACGCGCGCGTCGGCGTAGTGCAGCAGGTAGCCCTCGTACACGGCCTCGACGACGAGCTCGTACGCCGCCGCACGCTCACGGGTGCGCGGGCCATCGGCCACGATCGACGCCGGACTCGCTACGCCATCCGGCTCGGGTTCGACGACGATCGCCCCGACGAGGCCGCCCTGTTCGCGCAGCAGCGCGGCGAGCGCCGCCAGCGCGCTCACGCGCCGACCTCGATCTCCGCGAACGCCGCCCGCGCGGCCGCGATCGTCAGTTCGACGTCCTCGGAAGTGTGCGCGAGCGAGGGGAACCACGCCTCGAACTGCGATGGCGGCGGGTACACGCCGCGGGCCAGCAGGGCGCGACACCACGCCCCATAGGCCTCCAGATCGCAGGCCTGCGCGTCGGCGAGGTTCTGCACGGCACCGCCGCTGAA
The DNA here is from genome assembly GCA_963819075.1 of uncultured Solirubrobacterales bacterium. Taxonomy (GTDB): domain Bacteria; phylum Actinomycetota; class Thermoleophilia; order Solirubrobacterales; family Solirubrobacteraceae; genus CAVQBJ01. The sequence continues at coordinate 381,697 of CAWFUP010000002.1, read as the reverse complement.
GAAGACCGTGAGCAGCCCCGGGACGCTGGTGATCGTCACCGGACGATCGCCGGCGGCCTCGCGCAGCCCGTCCGCGAGCTGCCGGGTGATCACGGCGAGCCGCGTGTAGGCGCGCTCGTCGAGGTGATGCAGCATGGCCAGGGCGGCCGCGATCCCGACGGGGTTGCCCGAAAGCGTCCCCGCCTGGTACACGTCCCCGGCCGGGGCGAGGCGCTCCATCAGGGCGTGCGGGCCGCCGAGCGCTCCGGCGGGAAGACCGCCACCGATGACCTTTCCCATGAGGACGAGGTCGGGCAGCACGCCCGTGAGCTCCTGGGCGCCGCCGCGGGCCACCCGAAAGCCGGAGATCACCTCGTCGAAGATGAGCAGGGCGCCCGTGGCGTCGGCCTGCGCACGCAGCAGCTCGACGAATCCCTCGTGCGGCGGGATGAGCCCCATGTTCGCCGGCAGCGGCTCCGCGATGATCGCCGCCAGCTCGTTCGCCTCGGTGGCCGCCACGAGCTCGTCGGGATCGTTCCACGGCACGATCACCGTCTCGGCCGTCGTGCTCGCGAGCACGCCCGGGCTCGACGGGATCGCCAGCGTGGCCAGGCCGGACCCGGCCTGGGCGAGCAACCCGTCGACGTGGCCGTGGTAGGCGCCGGCGAACTTGAGCACGCGGGTGCGCCCGGTGGCCGCGCGGGCGAGGCGCAGCGCCGTCATCGTCGCCTCGGTCCCCGACGCGGTCATGCGCAGCATCTCGACGGCCGGCATCCGTGCGGCGACCTCGGTGGCCAGCGCGACCTCGCCCGGGGTCGGCGCGCCGTAGGTCGTGCCGCGCGCGGCGGCCGCTGTGATCGCCGCGACCACGTCGGGGTGCGCGTGGCCGAGCACGAGCGGGCCCCACGAGCAGACGTAGTCGACGTAGCGGTTGCCGTCGACGTCGTAGAGCTCGGCGCCCTCCGCGCGCTCGATGAAGATCGGCGTACGCCCGATCGCGGTCATCGCCCGGACGGGGGAGTTGACGCCGCCGGGCAGCACCGCGAGCGCCTCGCGGTAGCACTCGGCCGAGCGCGTGTCGCTGAGCGAGGTGGTCACCGTCGCCGAGGCGTGGCCGGAGCCCTCACGAGTGCTCGGCTTCCCAACGCTTGAAATCGTCGGTGAAGTAGAGCAGGCGGACCTTCTTGAACTCCGTCGAGGAGTACAGCGTCGCGCGCTCGCTGATGCCGGTCTGCTCGGCGATCGCGTCGAGCACGGCGTCGCACTCCTCCTTGGAGCGCCCGTGGGCCATCGTGAAGATCGAGTATGGCCAGTCCTGGTAGGTCGGGCGCTGGTAGCAGTGCGAGATCCCCCGGAAGGAGGCCATCCGCGGGCCGAGCTCGTCGATATCGGCGTCGGGCACCTTCCACACGCCCATGCCATTGGCCGAGAAACCGGCGCGACGGTGGTAGAGGATCGCCGCGACGCGGCGCAGCACGCCGCGCTCGCGCATGCCCGCCATGTGCTCCAGCAGCGCGTCGACGTCCATGCCGAGCTCCTGCGCCGCCGGCGCATAGGGCTCGGGCACCACCGGCATGTCGCCCTGGGTCGCCCGGATGACGGCCATGTCGAGCTCGTCGTAGGGGACCTGCTCGAGGTCGACGGGCTCCTGGGCCACGCCGGCGCTGGCCAGCGCGTTGGTGTCGCCCTCCATCTCGAGGTCCATGCGGATCTTGAACAGCTGCAGCGTCGGGAGCTGACGGATCGACTCGGCCCCGGTGAGGCGTTGCAGCACCTGCAGCGTCCCGTCGAGGCCGAGCTGGGAGTCGCGCTCGACGGCGAGCGTGAACCACATGTTGAACTCGTGGTTGCGCAGGTAGTTGTGCGACACGCCGGGGTGCGAGTTGATGATCTTCGCCGGGACCCAGGGGTTCTCGGCGTCGACCTTCGCGGCCACGAGCATCGAGCCGTAGCCGAGCGCGCGCGTGTCGTAGATCGGCGTCACCTGACGGATGATGCGGTCGTCGAGCAGCTGCTGTACGCGCGTCAGCGCCTGCTCCTCGGTGATCCCGGCCTCGCGGGCCACCTCGGCATACGGGCGCGGCGCGATCGGGAAGCTGCCCTGCATGAGGTTGAGCAGCTTGCGATCGAGGTCGTCGAGCGGCACGGCCGCCCCGTGCTTGCGGCTGCGCAGCTTGGGGGTTGCGCCGGGCGTCACCGAAGCCATTCCGCGGCCTCCTTGGCGTAGTAGGTGATGATGATGTCCGCGCCGGCCCGCCGGATCGCGGTCAGCATCTCCAGCGCCGCCGCGCGCTCGTCGAGGTAGCCGGCGGCGGCCGCCGCCTTGACCATCGAGTACTCGCCGCTGACGTTGTAGGCGGCCACCGGGAGCTGCGTGTGATCGCGCACCCGCGCGATCACGTCGAGGTAGGGCAGCGCCGGCTTGACCATCACCATGTCGGCGCCCTCCTCGATGTCGAGCAGGGTCTCACGGAGCGCCTCGCGGGCGTTGCCCGGATCCATCTGGTAGGAGCGCCGGTCGCCGAACGCGGGCGCCGACTCGGCGGCCTCGCGGAAGGGACCGTAGAACGCCGACGCGAACTTGGCCGAGTAGGCGAGGATCGGGGTGTCGCTCAGGCCTTCCCCGTCGAGCGCCGAGCGCAGTGCGCCGACGCGGCCGTCCATCATGTCGCTCGGCGCGACGATGTCCGCCCCGGCGCGGGCCTGGCTGACCGCCGTGCGGGCGATGAGCGCGACCGACGCGTCGTTGTCGACCGCGCCGTCGTCGCGCACCACGCCGCAGTGGCCGTGGCTCGTGTACTCGCACAGGCACACGTCGGTGATGACGAGCAGCTCGGGGTGGGCGTCCTTGATCGCGCGCGTGGCCAGCTGCACGACGCCCTCGTCGTCCCACGCCCCGGAGCCCTCGTCGTCCTTGTGGTCGGGCAGGCCGAACAGCAGCACCGCCGGCACGCCGAGCGCGGCGAGCTCGCCCGCCTCCTCGACCGCCGCGCCGATCGAGAGCCGCTGCACCCCGGGCATCGAGCCGATCGGCTCCCGCGCCTCGCGTCCGAGCGTGATGAACAGCGGCGCGACGAAGCGCGCCGCGCTCAGCTCGGTCTCGCGTACGAGATCGCGCAGCGGCATCCGCTGGCGCAGCCGGCGCATCCGCGTCTGGGGATAGGCCATCGTCAGGTGAGGATACTCGCGCGGCTGGGAGCGCCACGCCGCGATCGCCGGGGGGAGGGGGTGTTCGTCGTTTGTACGAATAGTCATGCGCAACGACGAACACCCCCTGTGGCAGAGCCCCCGCGGGCGCGCCCCCTACGCGAACCGCCGCAGCGCCACCCGCGCGATCACCGCGAAGCCCACCCCGACCGCCAGCAGGTGCGCGAGCGAGGCCGCGAGCGAGGGCGAGGTGCCGTTGATCGCGGCGTCCATCGCCTCGAGCGTCGGCTTGAAGGGGAACACCGCGCACACCACCCGGATGACGCCGTACAGGCCGGTGGCCACCGCCCCGCTCGGAACGAGCGCGAGGAAGGCGAGCGGCAGCGACAGCAGGATCGCCAGCAGCGACGCGGCCCGTACCTCTCGGGTGATCGCTCCGATCGCCACGCCGAGCGCGCCAAAGGCGAGCGCTCCCCCCGCCAGTCCGACGAGCCACTGCCCCAGCCGCCCGTAGTCGAGCCCGACGAACACGCCGATCCCCGCGAGCATGGCCGCGCTGACCAGCCACGCGCAGGCCGCGGCGAGCAGCACCTTCTCGAGGATGAGCGCGTCGGGAGACACGAGCCCGCGCACGAGGCGGGGGAAGGTGTTCTCCTCGCGCTCCAGCGCCAGCGCCCCCGCGGCGAGCAGCACGCACACGAACATGAGCGACACGCTCACCGCCACCGCCACCGCGAACGTGTCGAGCGGCGTGCGGCGGCCGGCCAGCGAGGTCTCGTGCAGACGTACGGGCTGGCCGACGCTGGCCAGGATGTCCTTGCTGAGGCCGAGGTTGGCCACCGCGAGCGAGGCGAAGTTGTCGACCTGCGCGAGTCCGGCGCGGTCGGCCGGGGCGGTGGTGCGCGCGAGGACGCCGTCGAGGATCGCCTTGGCACGCTCGAGGCCGAGGATGTTGAGGTTGTTGCCGAACGCCGGCAGCTGGCCGCCGCTCAGCAGCAGGTCGATGTACTGCGCGGCGACGGTCTCCAGCTTGCTGGACAGCGCGGCGTTGGCCTGCCCGAGGGCGCCGTTGATCGTCGACTGCACGTACGACGCCGTGAGCGCGTCACCGTTGTAGATGACCTCGACGTCGGCCTGCTGGAGGCCCGAGGAGAGCCGCTGGACGATGTCGGGCGGGATCACCAGGGCGGCGATCACGTCGCCGGAGCGGACCTTGTCGACCGCCTCGGCACGCGTCGCGACCGGCACGGGAACGATGTCCTGGTAGAGGTGCGACGCGTACTGGTCGATGTTGATGTGCTCGCTGCCGATATTGATCGTCTGCCCGGCCGGGACGAGGTTGGCGATCGCCACGCGCGGCTTGGCCGGCCCGCGCGAGAGCGCGAGGCCGATGAGCAGCGAGATGGCGATCGGGTAGACGATCAGCAGACCGACGAGCATCGGCGAGCGGCGCAGGATCTGTACGTCCTTGAGCAGCAGCCAGCGCACGGGCCGCATCAGTGCCCCCGCTCGGCCAGGAAGGCGACGAAGGTGGCCTCCAGATCGCGGTGGTCGCCGGCCCGCCGCGTCTGCCCGGCGAGCTCGTGGGTCGACCCGTCGAACAGCAGCTCCCCGTCGGCGAGCACGAGCACGCGGTCGGCGTAACGCTCGGCCTCAGCCACCTCGTGCGTCGAGAACATGACGCTCGTCCCGGCGCCCACGAGCGACAGGACGAACCGCCACAGTCGTTCGCGCTGGCGCGGATCGAGGGCGGCCGACGGCTCGTCGAGTAGCAGCACGGGCGGGTCGGCGAGCAGCCCGATGGCGATGTTCACGCGCTGGCGGTTGCCGCCCGACAGGCGCGAGAGCTCGTCGCCGGCGCGGTCGGCCAGATCGGTCTGCTCGAGCATTCGCGCGACGGTGGCCTGCGGATCGGCGACGCGCTCCAGGCGCGCGAACAGGCGCAGGTTCTCGGCCACCGTCAGCCGCGCGTACAGAGCCGTCTGCTGCGGCACCCAGCCGACCTCGCGCGGCGGGCGGCTGACGCTGCCTGCGCTCGCCGCGATCGCGCCGGCCAGGATCGACAGCAGCGTCGTCTTGCCGGCGCCGTTGGGCCCGATGAGCGCGGTCAGCTCGCCGGCGCGCAGCTCGAGGTGCAGCGGGCGAAGCGCCTGGCGATCGCCGTAGCGCTTGGCCACGCCGTCGGCGACGAGCACGACCTCGCGCGCCGGTGCGCCGGCCGTTCCCGGAGCGGACGCCACTCCGGGCCGACTCGCCGGGTCGAGCTCACTCACAGCAGGGGTCCCGGTCCCTTTTCCCAGGACTCCAGGGTGAGGTGGCGGTTGAGGTAGATGACGGTCTCGCGCACGACGGCGATGCTCGGCAGCGCGACGAGCGCGCCCACGATCCCGTCGATGTGCTGACCGAGCAGCAGCGCGAAGATCACCAGCAGCGGGTTGATGCGCAGCGAGTGGCTGAAGATCTGCGGGGCGACGACGTGTCCCTCCAGCTGTTGCAGACCGAGGAACAGCAGCGCGACCCACAGCGCGGTGATCGGGTCGGTGAACAGGGCCACGAGGATCGGCGGCAGCGCGCCGAGGAACGGGCCGATGTAGGGCACGAACTCCATCACGCCGAAGAACGCGCCGAACGCGACGGCGTACGTCTTGCCGGGCGGGAAGATCCCGACGAGGCCGAACACGTACAGCGCGATGCCCGCCGTGGTGCCCATGACGACGCTGAAGGCCAGCTGTCCGCGCACGTAGCTGGAGACGGCGTGCTGGACGAGCGTCGGGTAGTCATCCGCGGACGTGCCGTCGCCGGGCGGCATCAGGCGACGCGCGAGCTCGCCGATGTGCGGGCCGTAGACGAGCATGTAGATCGACAGGACGAACACGATCACGATGTCGAAGCTCGTCGTGACGATCTTCGTGAGCAGTCCGCCACCGAAGGACACGAGCGAGCCGGCCGCCTTGCTGACCTTGTCCTGCAGGGTCTGCAGCGCCGTCGTGCCCTGCTTGATGAAGGTGACGTGCAAGCCGTTGCGGTTGAGCGTCTTCTGGAAGTCGGCGAGCGTCTTGTTCGCGTGATTGACGATGTTCGGCAGGTTGTGCGAGAAGGCGGTCACCTGGTGCGAGATAGGGTTAGCCAGCAGCACGCCGATGCCGGCGACGACGAGGAAGAACAGCAGGTAGACGATGAACACCGCCAACCCGCGGGGCACGCGCGAGCGATGCACGAGCGCGACGACCGGGTTGAGCACCAGCGCGATGATGCCGGCGATGAGGAAGATGAGCAGCACCTTGCCGGCGACCTGGATGAGGACCCACGGGACGAGCAGCAGAATCGGCAGGACGACGAGCTGCACCCAGCGGGGCACCACGACGCGCGGGACCGGCGCCACCGCGCTCGCGTCGGTGTCGTCGGTGATCTCGCGCTCCTCGGCCGGCGACTCCGGCCCGTCAGGCGCGTCGAGCGGCGTGACGGGCGCGGCGCGGGCACGCTCCTCCCTCACGGCGCGTCCCCCGGACTCGCGAGCCGTCCGATCATGGGCGAAGTATGGCTGAGCAGCAGGCGACCGCGGACGGGACACCGGCTCCGGCGACGATCCTGTTCGTCGGAGACCTCGTCGGCGGCATCGGGCGGCGGACCCTGATCGAGAGCCTGCCCGTGCTGCGCGAGCGCTACGAGCCGACCTTCGTCGTCGTCAACGGCGAGAACGCGGCGGGCGGCATCGGCATCACGCCGAAGAACGCCGACGAGCTGTTCGCTGCCGGTGTCGATGTCATCACGCTCGGCAACCACACGTATCACCGTAGGGAGATCTACCCGTATCTCAACAGCGAGCAGCGCATCCTGCGCCCGGCCAACTTCTTGCGCAGCCAACCGGGCCACGGCGTGTGCACCGTCACCCGCGACGGCGTCAGCCTCGCCGTGGTGAACCTGAGCGGCAACCTCTACCTGCGCGCCGGGCGCCCCGCGTTCACGGAGATCGAGGTCGCGCTCGGCGAATGCCGCACCGCCGACCACGTGCTCGTGGACATGCACGCCGAGGCCACGAGCGAGAAGGTCGGCCTCGGCTGGCACCTCGACGGCCGGGTCACCGCCGTCGTCGGCACGCACACACACGTGCCGACCGCCGACGCGCGGGTCCTACCCGGGGGGACCGCCTACATCACCGACGTCGGCATGACCGGAGCCCGCGGTGGCGTGATCGGGGTCAAGCGCGAGCAGGCGATCGAGGCGATGCTGACGAACATGCCGGTGCGCTTCGAGCCGTCCGAGGACGATCCATGGCTGATGGGCGTGGTCGTGCGCGCCGCTACGCGGCGGCGAGCCGACTCGATCGAGCAGGTGCTGATGCCGCGACCGGCATGACCGCCTCGGCCGGCGCGTAGCGGCCGAGCAGCGCGAGCATCACGAGCGGCGCGAACCACGGGATGTAGAGATAGAACCAGTGGTCGACGCCGAGCTGCAGCGCGAGCAGGATCGCCGCGGCCGCGGCGGCCAGGCCGACCGCGTCGGGTCGCCGCGGCACGAGCGCGAGGGCGAGGGCGAGGGCGACCGCCGCCGCCTCGATGAGCGCCTGCAGCGGCGCGAGCCCGCCATACAGGCCCCACACCGAGAACGGCGACCCGCGGTTGGCCTGGTACACGAGCGTGTCCTCCCAGAAGCGGTAGGGCGAGCTGTGCGTCAGCGCCGGGATGCCTACGAGCGCGGCGACGGCGATGAAGGCGACCGCGAAGCGCAGGATGGCGCGCGCCCGGTGGTGCGGCGAGCCCGATAGCCCGTGGGTGGCGAGCAGCGGGGCGAGCGCGAGGGGCGCGAACTTCGTCAGGGCGGCGAGCGCGGCGAGCGCCCCGCGGGCCGCCTCGCGCTCACGCCGGCCGCTGGCCACGAGCACCGCGCCGAGCACGAGCACGGCCACGAGCGCGTCGTTCGTGTCGGACTCGAGCGCGTACAGGGTGAAGGGGTTCGCCGCCCAGGCGAAGGCGAGCGCGATGCCGAGCGTCGGCCCGCGCACCCGCCGCCCGAGCAGGAAGCAGAGCACGAGCGCGAGCAGGTCGAAGACGATCGACGCCGCGTGCGCGGCGGGCAGGTCGTCCCAGCGCCCGCTCCAGCCGAAGAGCGCGACGAACGGCACATAGGCCTCGTAGCTGACCGGACCGTACGTGTCGCCGTGGGCGATGCTCGCCGGCCAGTCGCCGTACAGCGGCTCGCCGTGCGTGATGCGGTGCGCGCCGATCACGCCGGCATAGCCGACGTCGATGACGTTGCCGTTGGCCGTATTGAGCGCGACGCGAAAGCCGATGAGGAACACGATCGCCACGAGCAGCCAGTAGGGGGAGAGATTGAGGTGCAGGCGCGCGGTCGGCGCGGGCGCGGGCCCGCGCCGGCCCGGGCGCGCGATCACCAGCATGCGCACGAGCAGGTACACGAGCGGCGGGTAGACGAGCGGGACCGACAGGCCGATGTCGGCGTGGTTGAAGAAGGCAAGCGAGACCGAGAACGAGCACAGCGCGAGCAGGTCGAGGTGCAGCAGGCGCCACGGGTGGCGCCAGTCGACGAACGGGAAGCAGAACAACAGCAGCAGCGGGATCCACACGTACAGCGCATTGACGCTGCGCCCGAACGCTCCCGGGTAGCCGCGCGCCATCGTCCAGGCGACCTGGAAGCCGGTCCACTCCTCGAGCACCCGCCCGGTCCGGTCGGCGATGAGGACCTGGCCGAGCTCGGTGCGCCCGTCGCGCGAGAAGGTGCTCACCTGCCAGCGGTTGGCGCCCTTCAGATACGCGACCGTGTAGGAGCCCGGGTCGCGCGCGGCGAGCTCGCGCAGTGCCGGCAGGCGCGCCGCGATCGCCAGCACCTGGTCGGAGCTGAGCCGGTGCGCCGGCGGGGCCAGCGTCGAGTCGGGCTCGAGCTCCGGTGTGCTGTTGTCGGCCTGGGGCAGGACGGTGAACGCACCCGCAGTGGCGATCGGACCCCCGGCCGGGGCCGCGGCGGCGAGCAGCAGCGCGGCGACCGCGACCAGCATGGCGACGGCCGCGCGCCGCAGGAGCGTCCGGTCGCGCGGGGGCGCGCTCACCCCGCGCCCGCACCGAAGTGGGCCTCGACGAGCGGCGCGACGTCGGCGATCGTCCACTGCTCGCGTTCGGAGCGTCGCTGCGGCCCGACGCCGCAGAAGATGAGCGCGCCGAGCGAGTCGCTGGCGTGCAGCGAGCCGTGGCTGCCGCCCCCGACGTGGCCCTGGCCGCCCCAGTCGAGGAACTCGTAGGCCGGGCCGGAGGAGAGGGCCACATCGCCCGAGCTCGGGCAGGCGAGCGCCGCCCACACGCGGGCGAGCGCGTGCGGGTAGTCCGGGGTGAGCACTCGCCCGTCGCGCTCCTCGCCCTCGAGGACGGACAGCGACCCCTCGACGCTCCAGCGCCCGCCGCACGGGTCCTCGAGGTCACCGCCGGGGGCGAAGCGCAGCTCGCCCTGCTCGGGCCGGGATATGACGGCCTCGACAGGCGTCCCGTGTGCGTCGCGCACGAGCCACATCGCCAGATCGACGCCCTCGAGCTCGAGCGAGCGCCCGACGATCTGCGGCAGCAGCTCCTCGCGGCGATCCTCGTCGAGCACGTACACGAGCGCCGAGCGCTGCGCCGGGCACACGGCGATCGTCGCCTGCGCGCGATTGCTGTCGTTCGGTCGCAGCACCTCGAGCTCCTCGAGCGCGCGATGCAGCGAGACCGTCTTCTCCACGAGTGTGTGGGAGTGGTCGGCCATCACGATCACTGCGTGCTCGGCGAGGAAGGCGTCGACGCTGCCGCTCGCCGTCATCACACGCGCGAGCTGGCGATCGGCCTCGGCGATCGAGTCGACCTGGGCGTGGGGACCATTCTTATGCGAGTACCAGTCGTTGTCGGGCAGCGACAGCAGCAGGAAGTCGAACAGGTCGTGCTTGACGAGGTAGGCCCCGACGCATCCGGAGTGGCGGTCGCGGATGCCGGGCATGCCGAGCTGCGAGCGGCAGCCGGTGCGCCGACTGGAGAACACGTCGGCGTAGAAGAGCTCCCGCGGGCCGAGCACGGGATAGCGCACGAGCGGGGACGCCAGGCGCGTGAGCGCGGTGTCGCGCTGGGGCTCGTGCAGGTGACGTCCGCGGTACATGAGGTACGTCGTCCCGGCGGTGCGCACGTCGGCGTCGTCGAGACGCTCGAACACGGTCAGCGTGTCCGGCGACAGATGGGCGCGATTCATGTTGTACACCGTGTCGGTCAGCTGGCGTGCGAAGCCGAAGCGCTGCGCGGCGCGCAGGCTCGAGCCGTACTCGACGTAGCGGTCCTCGGCCCGGTGGTACCAGTTCATCGAGGGGATGAGGTGGTCGTCCTGCCACACGCCGGTGGCGATCGTCGCGGCGCACACCGGCGTCACCGACGGGAACGCCGCGACGCAGTCGTCGATGTAGACGCCGCGACGCATGAGGGTGCGCAGCGTCGGCGCGCGTCCGGCGGCGACGGCGCGCTCGAGCATCGACGGCTTGAGACCGTCGATCACGCACAGGACGAGCTTTGGCGCCGGGCCGCTGGGGTCCATCGACCGCTACCGGCGCAGGATCCGCAGGCCCGCGTACTTCTCGCCGGCGCGGCGGCGATTGCCGACGAGCAGCCAGGCGGCGAGGGCGACGGCGACGTAGCCGAGGGGGTGCAGCAGCGCGACCAGCCCGGCCACGAGCAGCGAGGCGGCGTCGACGTAGAGCGTGAGCGCGTGCCGCGACGCGGCGTCGGGCAGGCGCACCCTGGCGCGCGTGAACACCGGGCGCACCGCCGCGTCGGCGAGCAGCGCGCACCCTCCGCCGGCCACGAACCCGGGCCACGAGACGTATCCGTGCTCCGCGAGCGTCGCTCCGAACAGGAGCGCCCCGACGCCGATCGACAGCCCGCCGACCGCCGCGCCGAACGGCCCGGTCGCGAAGCGCTCGGGGCCGACGGCGATCTGGATCGCGTAGCTGGCCACGAAGGCCACGGTGACGGCGAGCAGCCAGCCATCGGACTGCAGGAAGGCGTAGCCGCTGTGGGCGAAGTCGATCCCGAGGGTGTCACCGCTGCCGAGCGCGCCGGCGAGCAGTGCGGGCAGGAACGGGCGCAGGCCCGCGGCAATGGCCAGCCCGGCCCCGAGACCGATGTAGAAGAAGAGGTTGTTCACGTTGTGCGCTACGGTCCGAGGGGCCATGACGATAGACGACCGACGTCCGCGGAATCCGCAGGGTCGCGCGCGGGCGTGCCGAACACGGCAGGGATGAGCCCCACCGACGGATCAGCACCGCGGCCCCCCGGCGGTGGTCGGCGCTCGCGCCACTCGGGACGCGAGCTCGAGCGCTACGAGCAGCTGTTCGCCTCTCGCACGCGCGCGATGAAGTCCTCGGCGATGCGCGACCTGATGGCGATCACCGAGCGCCCCGACGTGATCTCGCTCGCCGGCGGACTGCCCGACACCTCGACGTTCCCGCCGGAGCTCTTCGCCAAGCTCATGACGACCGTGGCCGTCGACTCGACGGCGCGCGCCCTGCAGTACGGTCCGACCGAAGGGATGGCCGGGACCGTCGAGGCGATCAGGCAGGTGATGGCCGCCGAGGGTACCGACGTGGACGCCGAGGATGTCATCGTCACGACCGGGGGGCAGCAGGTCATCGACCTCGTGTGCAAGGCGCTGCTCGATCCGGGCGACGTCGTCGTCGCGGAGGCGCCGACCTACCCGGGTGCCGTCCCCTCCTTTGGCGCCTACGAGGCCGAGGTCGTACAGATCGAGATGGACGCCGACGGCATGCCGATCGACGAGCTCGAGGCGACGCTCGATCGGCTCGAGGCGCAGGGCCGCCGCCCGAAGTTCATCTACACGATCCCCAACTTCCAGAATCCGGGCGGCGTGACGATGTCGCTGCCGCGACGGCGCCGCCTCGTGCAGGTCGCGCGCGACCGCGAGCTGCTCGTCCTCGAGGACAATCCCTACGGGCTGCTGCGCTACGAGGGCGAGGCGCTGCCGACCCTGTACTCGCTCGACGCCTCCTCGGCCCAGCGCGGCGGCGCCTCGGATTTCGTCATCTACCTCGGAACGTTCTCGAAGATCCTGTCTCCCGGCCTGCGCCTCGGCTGGGCCGTGGCGCCCGGTCCGGTGCTGACGAAGCTGAACCTCGGCAAGCAGGGCGCCGATCTGTGCTCCTCGCCGATGACCCAGCTCTTCGTCGGAGCCTACTTCGCGCAATGCGACTGGCGCGACTACGTGCACACGCTCCGTGACGTCTATCGGGCCAGGCGCGACGCGATGCTCGAGGCGTTGGCGGCGCACTTCCCGCCCGAGGCGCGCTGGACCGAGCCCGAGGGCGGAATGTTCATCTGGGCCACGTTGCCCGACTACATCGACACGACCGACCTCCTGGCCAAGGCGCTGCGCACCGAGAGCGTCGCCTTCGTGCCCGGTCGTGCCGCCTTCCTGGACGGGCGCGGCGGCTCGTCGATGCGGCTGAACTTCTCGGGCGTCGACGAGGGCTCGATCCGAGAGGGGATTCGCCGCATCGGCAAGGTGATCTCCACCCAGGTGGCGATGTACGGCACGCTGACCGGGACCCATCGCGTGCCGGTGCCGCCGCCCGCGGACGAGGGAAGCGCGCCGGCAGCGGCTCCGCTGGCCGACATCCTCGAGCTCCCAAGGCGCGATGCGGACGCATCGAGCCACCGCCGCAGCGATGATCGATGAGCGGCCGCCGCGATGGCGAGCGAGGCCCGTGACGCGCGTCGCGGTCCTGAAGGGCGGCCGCTCGCTCGAGCGAGGGGTGTCGCTGCGCTCGGGCGCACGCGCCGAGGATGCGCTGCAGCGCCTCGGCCACGAGGTGATCCCAATCGACGTCGGCGCCGATCTGGTGGGACGTCTGCGCGAGCAGGCAACCGACGCGGCGTTCATCGCCCTGCACGGCCGCGACGGCGAGGACGGCACCGTCCAGGAGCTGCTCGAGATCCTCGGCATCGCCTACACGGGATCGGGCGTCTCGGCCTGCATCCGCTGTGCGGACAAGGTCATCGCCAAGCACGCGATGCGCGACGCCGCCATCCCAACACCGGACTTCTTCGCCTTCAACGAGACCGCGTTCGCCGAGCTCGGCGCGGGCGAGGCGCTGCCGGCCATCGAGGACCGCCTTGCCTTCCCGATCGTCGTCAAGCCGGCCGGGCAGGGCTCGGCCCTCGGCATCAAGTTCGCGCGCACCCCGGCCGACGTCCCCGCGGCGCTCGTCGCCGCCTTCTCCTACGACCGCAAGGTGCTGCTCGAGCGCTACGTCTCCGGGCGAGATCTCGCCGTCTCGGTCATCGACGCGCCCGACGGCAGCGGCCCGGTCGCACTGCCGGTGGTCGAGGCGGTGCCGCGGCAGGACGACTTCTACGACTTCGAGTCGCGCTACGAGATCGGGCGCACGACCTTCGTCTGTCCGGCCGAGCTGCCCGAAGACACGAGCCGACGCGTCCAGGAGCTCGCGCTGCTGTGCTACCGCGCGCTCGGCTGCTCGGGCTTCGCCCGCATCGACCTCATGCTCGAGCGCGAGGCCACCGCCGATGGCGGTGGCCCGATTCTCGGCTCCTCTGCCGCTCTGAGCGGCGACGGCGCCGGGTTATACGTGCTCGAGGCGAACATCGTGCCTGGGCTGACCGAGACGAGCCTGCTGCCGCTCGCCGCCGACGCCGCGGAGATCGATTTTGACGAGCTCATCGAGCGCATGCTCTCGAGTGCGTCGCTTCGCTCGAGAGCCCGCGCGACCGCGGAGCCGTAGGCCCTAGGGGTGCCGGAGGCGGCCATGTGGCCGCGAATCGGACCCGCCCACCCCCCGCCGGCCGTAGGCCGGCATGGTCTCCAGTGACGCCGCAGGCCTAGGGGCGCCGGAGGCGGCCATGTGGCCGCCGGAGGTGGGGCCCCCCCGGCCGCAGGCCGGGATCGTGTCCAGTGACGCCGCAGGCGTCACGAGTCGCCGGCGGCGAAGTCCTCGGGCGTGACGTGGTCGAGGAACTCCTTGAACTTCTCGACGACGTCCTCGCTCTCCTCGGCGTCGTGCTCGAACTCGATGGCCGACTCGGCGATGACCTCCTCGGCGGCGAAGATCGGCGCGCCGGCGCGCACGGCCAGCGCGATCGCGTCACTTGGCCGCGAATCGATCTCGAGCTCGCGGCCGTTCACGCTGAGGGTGATCGAGGCGAAGAACGTGTTCTCGCGCAGCTCGGTCACGGCCACCTGCGTGCACTTGACGTCGAGCTCGCCGAGCATCTCGCACAGCAGGTCGTGCGTCATCGGACGCGGCGTGTTGGCGCCCTGCAACTTCATGAGGATCGACGCCGCCTCGGGATGTCCGATCCAGATCGGCAGGAACTTGTTGCCGTCGACGGTCTTAAGCAGCACGATCGGCTGCTTGCCGACCATGTCGAAGCTCACGCCGTATATGACCATCTCCTGCACGAGCGATTCCTCCACCAAGGGGGGCTGAAAGGCAGAGTATAGGTGCCGGATGTCAGGGCCCGACGGGTGTCGAGCCCGCCGCGATCGGGACGCCCGGGCCCACCTCGGCGGGGCGAGCACGGACCGGGTGACGCGCGTTGTATTGCAGCACGATGGCTCCGGTGAGCACGAAGGGCACGAAATTCGTCAGGTGCAGGATGAGCGCATACGGGAGCGCCGCGTTGTGGGAGACACCGTAGGCCTTGAGCGCGATCAGCGCCGCGCCTTCGAAGACGCCGATGGCTGCCGGGGCGGAGGGCAGGATCATCGCCAGCCCGATCGCGACGACGACCAGGATCCCGCTCGACAGCGGCAGATGCAGCGGGAAGGCGAGCGTCAGCAGCCACGCCGAGACGGCGGAGACGAGCCACGCACCGATCGTCCAGAGCAGCGCCTGGAGGGCGACGCCGTGGTGACGGAGGCCGCTGAGACCGTGCACGAGCTCGTCGATGGTGCGCTCCAGGCGCTCGCCGGAGAAGTGCGAGAAGCGCCGCAGCGGGCGCAGTAGGACACGCACCGGGCGATCGCCGTAGATCGTGAGCACCGCGACGGCGACGGCAATCCCCACGGCCAGTACGCCGGCGGCGATCGCGGCCGTGTCGAACCAGCTCACCGACGGCAGCCACGGCACGGCCGCGAAGAAGATGACCAGGATCGCCACGACGTCGTACAGGCGCTCGAGCAGGACCGTGCCGACGATCTCGACGGCCGGCGTTCCGCCGCGCTGGTTGAGCACGAGCACCCGCGCGGCCTCGCCCGCGCGGGCGGGCATGATGTTGTTATAGAGGTAGCCGATGAGCATCGCGTTGCCCACGACGGCCCGGCCGGGTCGCCGCTCGTACGCGAACAGGCAGCGCCACCGCAGCGCCCGCATGCCGACGGCGAGCGCGAACGTGATGAGCGTCGGGATCAGCCACCAGTAGTTGCACGTGTGCAGGGCCGTCCACGTGTCCTTGAGGTCGACGCCGCGCAGCGCGATGTAGGAGAACAGGACCGTGACCAGGACCGTGACCACGCGCCCGGCGAGACGGGTTCGCTTCAGGCGAGGGGCATTCGCGCCGATATCGCTGGTGTGCACCTGACGAGTCTCCAACCGGGCGCGTTCGCGACGCGCTGCGTGTGCGCCGGCGCGCCCGTCTCACACGACGCCCGCCAGGCTACCGCAGTCGGCGGGACCCCCTGCCACGACTGCGCCCCCCGCCGGGGCGCGTCCCGTTAGCCTGTGTCGGTAATGCACGGATCGGACGCGGCGAGCCCGCGGCTTCGCAATTACTCGCTCGCCGGCGCCTTCGTCGCGGCATTGTTCGCGCTCGCGGCGGTGATCGTGGTGGTCAGCGGCAGCGCCTCGAGTGGCGGCTCCGTGTCGGGCGCGAGCGCGCACCGCGCCCAGCTCGCGAGTGCCCGTCTGCCCCTGGGCGCCTTGGCCGCCACGACACCGGCGCGATCGGCGCCGCGGCCGGCGGCACCGAGCGCAAGAGCGAACGCAGCCGCGGCGCACGTGGGCGCCGCGTCAAGGGTCGCCGCGACCCACGCCGGCCTCGTGGCCGAGCAGCCCGATCCGGAGGCCAAGTACAGCGCTCCCGCGCCGAAGGGCGTGCACCACGCCCCGGCCGCGACGCCGTCCTCCGCCGGGGCGATGGTGGCGCCGGGCGCGCCGTCGGACGCCCAGGTGCGTGCCGAGCTGCGCGCCATGAACGCCGCCGTGGCGGCGGAGAACAGCTCGCCGTCCGCGAGCGCTAATGCGATCGGTGGCGACGGCACGGTCCAGATCCCGGCCGGCGTCCCGGCGGTCATCGCTCGCGTCATCGCCGGTGCCAACGCGATCACCGACTTCCCCTACGTGTACGGGGGCGGCCACGCCTCCTTCGTCGACAGCGCCTACGACTGCTCGGGCTCGGTCAGCTACGCGCTTGCCGCGGGCGGGCTGCTCGGCGCGCCCGAGACCTCGGGCCAGCTCGAGAGCTGGGGCGTCCCGGGACCCGGGCGCTGGATCAGCGTCTACGCCAGCGCCGGGCACGTCTACATGTTCGTCGACGGCCTGCGCTATGACACAGCCGGGCGCACCGGCGTGTTCAGCACGCGCTGGCAGACCGGCCCAGACCCCGTCTCCGGGCCGTCGAACGCCGGCTTCGTCGTGCGCCACTACCCCGGCCTCTGAGCGCGCGCGTCATCTAGGCGCCACGTGCGCGCCGGCGATACCCTGAGCGCATGCCCGGGCTGGACGCTCTCCCCGTTGCGCTCGGCGGCGACTCGATCGCGCCCAACAGCGCCGCAATCGCCGCGATCGCCCTTGCGTCGATGGTCGTCGGCTACCTCGTGCTCGCCGGGTTGTGGTACTTCGTGTTCCGCCGCTCGCCCACCGAGCGCGAGGCGGAGCGAGTGTCCGAGGCGGCCCGCGCCGAGGCCGTGCGCCAGTGGCGACCGGCCACCGCGGCGCACCCGGCCGAGGACGTCGCCCCGACGGCCGCGAGCGGCCCGGCGCACCCGAGCCCGTTGAGGATCGACCGCAAGCCGGGCCCGCGCTTTCGCCGTCGCTGAGCCCGTCCGTCAACGCCACCGAAAGGAGCGCTCGTGATACCCACCGTCACACTGGGAAGCGAAGGTCTGCGCGTCTCGCGCCAGGGCCTCGGCTGCATGGGGATGTCGGAGTTCTACGGGCCGGGGGACGACGCCGAGTCGATGGCCACGATCCACCGCGCGCTGGAGCTCGGCGTGACCTTCCTCGACACGGCCGACATGTACGGCCCGCGCACGAACGAGCGACTCGTCGGCCGCGCGATCGCCGGCCGCCGCGACGAGGTCGTGCTGGCCACGAAGTTCGGCATCGTGCGGGACCCCGACGACCCGTCGGTGCGCGGCATCAGCGGCCGCCCGGAGTACGTGCGCTCGGCTTGCGAGGCCTCCCTGCAACGTCTCGGCGTCGAGCACATCGACCTGTACTACCAGCACCGCGTCGACCCGAGCACGCCGATCGAGGAGACCGTGGGCGCGATGAGCGAGCTGGTCAAGGAGGGCAAGGTGACCACGATCGGTCTCTCCGAGGCCGCCCCTGAGACGATCCGGCGCGCACATGCGATACATCCGATTACGGCCGTGCAGACGGAGTACTCGCTGTGGGAGCGCGGACCCGAGCGCGAGATCCTGCCGACGCTGCGCGCGCTCGGCATCGGTTTCGTGCCCTACAGCCCGCTCGGCCGCGGCTTCCTGACCGGAGCCGTGCGGGGCGTCGAGGACCTCGACCCGGGCGACTTCCGCCGCTTTCAGCCGCGCTTCCAGGCCGAGAACCTGCAGGCCAACATCGCGATCGTCGAGATCGTGGAGCAGATCGCCGTCGAGCACGACGCGACGCCAGCCCAGATAGCGCTCGCCTGGGTGCACGCCCAGGGCGAGGATGTCGTCCCGATCCCGGGCACCAAGCGCCGCGCCTACCTCGAGCAGAACGTCGCCGCGCTCGCGATCACGCTGAGCGACGGGGATCTGCGCCGTCTCGACGCGGTCGGCGGCGCGAGCGGCGACCGCTACGCCGACATGTCGTCGGTCAACCGCTGAGGCCGATCCGAGGGTTCACCCGTTTCGGTTGACGCCGCGGCCCGGCGGGGGGTCGAGAATCTGGGCATGGTCGACCCGCAGCCTGGCCCCGAGCTCGAGCGCGCGCAGGCGCGGGCACGTCACCGGCTCATCCTCGAGTTCGGCTCGAGCGAGGACTTCGACGATCCGCGACTCGAGTACCGGCGGTTGTTCTCCGAGCTGCTCGGCACGTTCTTCCTCGTACTCGTCGCCGCCGGCGGCGGGATCCTCGTCGGCAAGGACCAGATCAGCCTCGCCGCGGCTGTTGTCGCGCCGGGGCTGATGGTGATGGCGATCATCCTCTTCATGGGCGGGGTGTCGGGCGCGCATCTGAACCCGGCCGTGTCGCTCGCCTTCGCGGTGCGCGGCGACTTCCCGTGGCGGCGGGTGCCGGGGTACATCATCGTGCAGCTGCTCGGGGCGACGCTCGCCTGCCTGTTCCTGCTCGCCGTGTTCGGCAACGTCGAGCATCTTGGCGCCACGCTGCCGGGCCCCGGGTATGCGAATTGGCAAGCGCTGCTGATGGAGATCGTGCTGACGGCCGGCCTGCTGAGCGTCATCCTCGGGACCGCGTCGGCCGCGCAGAACGTCGGCGCGCTCGGGGCGCTCGGGGTCGGCGGCTACATCGCGCTCGCCGGACTGTGGTCGGCTCCCGTCAGCGGGACGTCGATGAACCCTGCGCGCTCGTTCGGCCCGGCACTCGTCAGTGGCGACTGGACTTCCTACTGGGTGTACGTCGTCGGGCCGCTGGCCGGGGCGACGATCGCCGTCGGCTGCGCGCTGATCCTGCGTGGGCGCGGGGGAGACGTCATCTCCCGCGCGGCAGGCTCAGGGGTGCTGGGCCCCGGGGACGCGCAGCAGAAGGCGCGGCTGTCGCAGGGGATCGACTCGGGCACGGTGGCGCCGCCCGGTCTCGATTCGCCGCCGGCCGCGGGAGGAACGTAGGAGAAGCCGGCCGCCAGCGGAGCCGGACCAACGACCACGAAGGAGTCACGGATGTCGACCGGCGTAGGAGTTCTGCTCGGAATCCTGTATGTCGTGCTGTTCATCGTGCTCGGGCTGACCACCCTGCGCAAGGGACACTGGATCATGTTCATCATCGGGATCTTCATCCCGCTGTTCTGGCTCATCGGCGCGGTCATCCCCCCCGTCGCCGGTCGCCTGGCCTAGCGCACGATGCGCGAGCGCGCTGCGCTCGCCTGAGCGCCAGCGCGCTGTGATAATCGCGCGACGATGAGCGTCGACGCGCAGTCCACGTCCTTCAGCGGCAGGACTGCGTGGGCGCGCAACCTCGCGGCGCCGGTGCGCGACTTCCTGGCCACCGAGACCGGTGGCGCCGCGGCGATGCTCGCCGCCGCCGTGCTCGCGCTGGTGTGGGCCAACTCGCCGTGGTCGGACTCCTATGCGTCGGTGTGGACGACGCGGCTGACGATCAGCCTCGGCTCGCACGGCATCTCGGCCGATCTGCGCCACTGGGTCAACGAGGGCCTGATGACGCTGTTCTTCCTCGTCGTGGGCCTCGAGGCCAAGCGCGAGCTCGACCTTGGCGAGCTGCGCGAGCGCCGGCGGCTGGCGATCCCCGTGTTCGCGGCCATCGGAGGGGTCCTCGTGCCGGTCGCGATCTATATGGCGTTCAACGCCGGCGGCGCCGGCGCCCACGGCTGGGGCGCGGCGATGTCGACGGACACCGCGTTCGCGCTCGGCGCGCTGGCGCTCCTCACGCCGCGTGCGGCGACGCGCACGCGCGTCTTCCTGCTCACGCTCGCCGTCGTCGACGATCTCGCCGCGCTCGTGGTGATCGCCATCGTCTACACGGGGCACGTCTCGGTCGTCGCGCTCGCCATCGCGATCACGCTGTTCGCGGTGCTGCTCGCGCTGCGCTACGCCCCGGTGGGACGTCAGGCCCTGTCGATCGTCGTCGCGACCGGGATCTGGGTGGCGATGTTCAAGTCGGGCGTCGACCCGGTGATCTCGGGCCTGGCGATCGGCCTGGCCACGAGCGCGTACCCGCCGTCACGCGAGGATCTCGAGCGCGCCACCGAGCTCGCGCGCTCGTTTCGCGAGCAGCCGACGCCGGAGCTGGCGCGCTCGGCCCAGCAGGGGGTGATCTCGGCGATCTCGCCCAACGAGCGCCTGCAGTACGAGCTGCATCCGTGGACGAGCTACGTCGTCGTGCCCCTGTTCGCGCTCGCCAACGCGGGCATCCACGTGACCGCGAAGCTGCTCGGTGACGCCGCCGGCTCGCCGATCACGCTCGGCATCCTGATCGGCTACGTCGTCGGCAAGCCGATCGGCATCACCGCGGGCTCGTGGTTGGCGTCGCGGCCGGCGCTGCGCGGGCCGCGGTCGCCGCTGAGCGGCCCGCTGCTGCTCGCCGGCGGCGCCTGCGCGGGGATCGGCTTCACCGTCTCGCTGCTCATCTCCAGCCTCGCGTTCACCGGCGAGCGACTCGACCAGGCCAAGCTCGGCGCGCTCGGCTCGGTCGTGCTGGCGCCGCTGGCGACCTTCCTCATCCTGCGCATCGTCCGGCGGCTCCCGGCGGCGACGCGCGCGCGACAGATCGGCCGCACGGCCGAGGATCTGCTCGACCTCGCCGAGGACGTCGACCCGGACCGCGATCACGTCCGGGGGCCCGAGGACGCTCCGGTCACGCTCGTTGAGTACGGCGACTTCGAGTGCCCGTACTGCGGACAGGCCGAGGGCGTCATCCGAGAGCTGCTGGCGCGGGTGGGCAGCGACGTGCGCTACGTGTGGCGCCACCTGCCCCTCAACGACGTGCATCCGAGGGCGCAGCTCGCCGCCGAGGCGGCCGAGGCGGCCGCGGCCGAGGACAGGTTCTGGGAGATGTACGACCTCCTGCTCGCCCATCAGGGCGAACTGGCGCCCGACGACCTGATCGGGTACGCCGGGCAGATCGGCATCGACCCCGATCGCTTCGCCGACGCGCTGCGCCGGCGCCAGTACGCGTCGCGGGTGAGCGAGGACGTGTCGAGCGCCGATGAGAGCGGCGTGTCGGGGACGCCGACCTTCTTCATCAACGGCCGCCGTCACTACGGGGCCTATGACATCGCCGCGCTCACCGAGGCGGTGCGGGCCGCGAAGAACCGCGCTCGGCGCACGGTGAGCGCCTGACGCGCCGCCCGCCCGCCGGCCGGCCGGTGCGTGGTTTTCCGGTGGCCGCGCACGTCATTTGCCCGCTGTCCAGCGCGTCAGTCGGCCCTTAGCGTTAGGGCAGCGACTGGCAATAGTCCCTGCACGATGAGCACATCCGCCCCCCTTCCTGCGTCCCCGGCCTCACTCGACGGACCCGGTCGCGCTCGGCTCGAGGCCTACGCCGAGCGCGCGGTACAGCGCCAGCGGCGTACGCTCGAGGAGGCGACCGACGAGGCCCTGGAGCATGTCCCGCGGCCCGTCCGCGGCCTCGTGCGGCGGATCGTCGCGCCGTGACCACCCAACTGGAGAGTCGCGCCGAGGCGGCGAGGCTCGCGCGGCTGCTCGGGATCACCGAGCCGGACGCGCTCGCTTTCGTGGCCGATGTTCCGGCCGAGGATCTGCGCCGCTACCGGGAGCAGATGACCGATGTGCTCTTCGACGGCGACCGCGCGGCCTTCCAGCGGCTCGCCGATGCCTCCCGGCTCGTCCCGTCACGCACCGCCGCCCACATCGGTGAGCAGGTGCTCGGGCCGCTCATCTGCGCACGCGTCACGGGCCTCCTCGAGCCCGGGCGGGCGGCGGAGGTCGCGCGGCACCTGTCGATCGACTTCCTCGCCCAGCTCGCAGCCGAGCTCGACCCGCGGCGGGCCGTCGCGGTCATCTCAAGCTGCTCGCCGGTGACCGTCGGCGGTGTCGCCGCTGCGATGGCGGCGCGCGGCGAGCACGTGGCGATGGGTCGCTTCGTCGGCCATCTCAACCGCGGGGCGCTGGCCGAGTGCATCGCGCGGTTAGAGGACGACGACCTCGTGCGCGTCGCCGTGGTGCTCGACAGCGGCGACCATCTCGGCACGCTGGTGGAGCTCGTCGGCGAGCAGCGCGCGACGCGACTCGCCGCGCGCGCCGAAGCGCTCGGGCTTGCCGAAGAGGCAGCGCAGCTGCTCGCGCGCGTCGATGCCGGCGCGCGTTAGCCGCCGGTGGCCAGCTGGAACGCCGACGGCGCCTTCTCGGCGACGCTCGCCCCGGCGCCACTCGCCGCGCTGGTGAGGCTCGACACGTCACCCTGCAGCGAGTCGATCGCCGCGCGGTTGACGCTGCCGCTCTTCAGCCCGGGGACGAGGCCTTTCAGCTTGGCGCCGAGCGCCGTCACCGAGGCGGCGAGACCACTGAGCAGCGGGCTCTGCTTGGCATCCTGGAGCGCGAGCTTGAGCTCGTGGTAGGCGAACAGGCCGGCGAGGCCCGCCTTGACGAGCGCCGCCTTGTGATTGAGGGGGCTGCCGCTGAACGTGCCCGCCGTCGCCGGCTTGTAGATGTAGTGATGGAACGCGCCGATCGCCAGGCCGGCGTGCAGGGCGAACTTTGCGGTGGCGACATGCGACGTCCCCTGGCTCGACGTCCCGCCGGCCGTCGAGGACGTGCTTGACGAGCTGCTGCCGCAGCCGGCGGCGATCGCGGCGGCGACGAACAGGACGGCGAGCTGCCCGGGTGATCGTCGGATCGATCTCATGTGCGCGGCCTCCGTTTCAGATGGCTTCGGGGGATCACGCCGGCGCCTCGGCGGGAAGGCCGACCAGCTCGGCGCTGCGCTCCCACAGCCGCGCGGCGAGCTCGTCGTCCTGCGCCGGGGCGCTTGGAGCGACCACCGTCTCGTCCTGCACGTACTCCCCCGTCAGGGTTGCAGCCGCGTCGGAGAGCGCGAGCCACACGAGCGAGCGAGCGCCGCGGTCCGGCGAGCGGAAGAACGGCGAGCCGACGGTCGTGAGGACACGCCAGATGCCGTTCTCGTTCTTGCCGAAGCCGGTGCGCACCACGCCGGGGTGAAAGCAGTTGGCGTGCAGCTCTGCAGCCCGCCGGGCCAGCTCGCGCGTGAAGAGGATGTTGCAGAGCTTCGAGGTGCCGTACACGCGCATGGCGGAGTAGGACCGCGCAGATTGCAGGTCGTCGAGCGCCAGGCGTCCGGACTGGTGGGCGTCGGAGGCCGTGGTAACGACGCGGCCGCCGTCGAGACGATCTCGCAGCAGGTTGGTGAGCAGGAACGGCGCGAGGTGGTTGAGCGCGAGCGTTCGCTCGAAGCCCTCCGCGGTCTCCTGACGCGAGGCGAACAGCGCACCGGCGTTGTTGGCCAGCACGTCGATGTGCGCGTAGCGATCGCGCAGCTCGTCGGCCAGGCGGCGAACATCGGCCATCAGCAGCAGATCGGCGACGTGCTCGTGCACCTCAGCGCCGCCGCCGGCCGACCGCGCCGCCTCGGCGACGGCGGTGACGCGCTCGGCGTCCCGGCCCACGAGGGCCACCTCCGCGCCCTGAGCGGCCAGCTCCACGGCCGCGGCGCGACCAATGCCGCGCGTGGCCCCGGTGAGCACGACGAGCGTCACTGCGCGGACTCTACTCGCCCCGGCGAGGTTCACGGCGTCCGACCGTCGCGCCGCCGTAGTACCCCTTGACACAATGGCTCTACACGAGCTATTATGGCCGCACATGGCCACGCACGACTCGACCGTCGCCACACAAGCCGGACAACCGCCGGCGACGAACGACCCATCGTCGCCGCCGGAAGCCGGCGTGGTGTTCGTGCATGGCAATCCGGGCTCCGGCCGCCACTGGGAGCGCTTCGCCGCGCCGGCCTCCGAGGCAATCGGCGGGCGCTCCTTGGCGCCAACGCTACCGGGGTTCGCGGGAGCCCCGGTGCCGCCCGGGTTCCCCTTCACCGTTGACGCCTACGCCGACTGGCTCGGCGAGCAGATCGACGCCGCCGGCATCACCCGCGCCCACCTGGTCATGCACGACTTCGGGGGCGCGTTCGGTCTGACGTGGGCGGCGCAGCACCCGGAACGAGTCGCCAGCGTCACGCTGATCGACACCGGGGTGCTCATCGCCTATCGCTGGCACGCGCTGGCCCGCGTGTGGCGCACACCGATCATCGGCGAGGCGTTCAGCGCGATGACCACGCGCCGCGGGTTCGGCATGCTCATGCGCCGCGGCCAGCCGCGGCCGCTGCCGGTCGCGTTCGTCGACCAGCTCTACGACGAGTTCGTACCCTCGGCACGCACCACCGCGCTGCGGCTGTACCGGAACACCGACGAGGCCGGCCTCGCACAGTTCGCCGATCGCTTCCGCGAGCTGCGGGTGCCCACGCTTGTGCTGTGGGGCGCGCACGATGTCTACCTGCCGGTCGCCCAGGCCGTGCGCCAGCGCGATGCGTTCCCCGGGGCCCGGATCGTCGTCCTGCCCGACAGCGGCCACTGGCCGCACGGCGACGACCCCGACGCCGTCGAGCGCCACCTGATCGCCTTTCTGAGAGGAGCCGCCACGTGCGAGACGCCGACCGTTCATTCGTGATCGATCTCTCCGAGCCGACCGCCGTGGCGTACTTCAACGGCGCGATCGTGCGCAACCCGATCGCGTTCGCGTACTTCGTGTCGCAGGGTCCGCGCATGCTCTTCACGGCCCGCGCGACCGAGGGCTGCCTGCAGGCCAAGTCGGCGATGGCCGGGCCACGCGAGTTCGTAATGCTCTCCTATTGGCGCGACCACGCGGCGCTCCGCCGCTTCTATACGAGCCCGCTGCACGTGCGCCTGATGAAGCTCGTGTTCGACCACCCGGACTGGTTCACCCTCTACAACGAGACCTACCGCGTCCCAGAGAGCGTGCGCTACTGGAACGCGGTGAACGGCTACGGCCTCAGCCAGCCGCCGCGCACCGAGAGCATGGCCGCGTTCCACGACCGCGCCGGGGTCGACCCGGCGACGCTGTAGGAGCGGGGGATGCGTCGGATCGCAGCCTGTTGGGCGGCGGTTGCCGCTGTTGCGGCCGGCCTGCCTGCGTCCGCCCTGGCCGCCGAGCAGATCACCTCGTCGCCGACGCTCGGCGGCCGGCTCGGCGGGCCCGGGAGCCTGAGCCTCGACATGACCGTGACGAACTCCCTCGGGGGCATCCCCTCACCGCTCACGGACCTGGTCGTCGACCTGCCGCCGGGGGCGATCTACAACTTCGCGACCTCGCCAGTGTGCCCGCTCTCGCTGATCGAGGCGGCGACCGGCGTCGCTCCGGCGTGCCCGTCCGGCTCCCGCATCGGGCAGGGCGCCGTTGAGGTGGAGGCGGCGCTCGGCTCGTCGCCGCTCGATGAGAACGCCGTCATCGACATCTACCTCATCTCCCGCAACCCGATCCGTTACGAGGGGTGGGCGAACGGCACGTCCCCGGTCGAGGAGACCCTCGACTTCTCGGGCACGCTGACGCCGGCGGCGGCGCCCTACGCTCAGAAGGTCGACGTGAGCATTCCGCCGATCCCGACCGTGCCCGGTGCCCCGAACGGCTCGATCGTGTCACTCCAGTTCACCGTCGGCGGCACGCACACCGTCACGACGACGAAGACCGTCAAGCGCGGCGGGAGGTCTGTGCGCGAGACCGTGAAGACCTCGGTCGGGCTGTTCGACCTGCCGCGCAAGTGCCCCGCGTCGCTGCCGGACGCGACGAGCGCGAGCTTCGCGGACGGGAGTACGGTCGCGGTGAGCGGGGCGCTGGCCTGCCCGTAGGCTCTCCGCATCCGCGGGGCCGCGCAGTCGTCTCACCGCCGCTCATCCGAAGTCCCGCAACGTCGGCCAGATCGCGGCCCAGCTGTTGCGCAGGTCGGAGCACACCCAGACCGGCGCGTCCTGCTCGTCGTCGTTGACGTCGAGGTGATTGTTGAGATACGCGGCCAGGCGGAGCGTCCCGCAGAACGGCGTGAGCTGGTTGCGGTCAAACCCGACCGCGATCGCCGTCGCAGCGCTCGCGGCCGGCGGTCCCCAGTACCAGTAGGCGTTGTGCCCGCTGTACACGGCCGGCAGGTGGTCGGCCGACCCGTAGCGATCGACGGCCCCAGCCTCACCGTAGTTGCTGGTGAGCACGATCGTCCACGGACGTGCCGCGGCCGGGAGCCCGTTGTACACATCGCCGATCTCATGGACGTAGGTTGGCCAGCCGACCGTCTCGCCGGCGTCGTAGTTGAGCTTGACGATCGACGTGTTGTGCAGGTCGCGCACCGGTACGAGCGGCAGGACGACGGGAAGCGCGGTAAGGGTTAGCGCGAACGCGAGGGCCAGCAGTGCGCGTCGCCACCGAGCTCGTCCGCGATGTAACCACTCGATCGCCGCCGGCGCACCGGCGGCAAGTAGCAACGGGGTCATTCCTCCCAGGTAGTAGGGCTTGCCGCCGGTGATGATGAACACCGCAGCCAGCACGAAGTACGCGACGCCGAGCGCGCGCCAGCGACGGAGCGCAGGGCCCCGCACGAGTCGCACCAGGCCGGCGATCCACACCGGCGACAGGTAGAGGCTCACGAGGATGAGTTGCTCAGGCAGCAGGAGCCAGCGCGGCGCGGACGTGCCGGACCCACCGTTGGCGATCGACCGCGCGACCGTGAGCTCCGGCCAGCCGTGGCTGGCCTGCCAGACGAGATAGGGCGCCCACATCGCGATCGCCAGCAGGCCGCCCGCATACAGCCACGGCGACATGAACACCCGCCGCGGTCCGACCACTGCGAGCCCGACGACGACCGCGAACATCAGGAAGGCGAGCAGGTCGCTGTCGAACAGGCCAAGGCCCACGACGAAGCCGATGACGAGCCACAGCCCTTCGCTGCCGGTGCGCAAGGTGCGAACGATCAGCCAGCAGACGATCGCGGAGGCGGCGAGGTCGAAGATCGTCGTGTTGAGCGTGTGCCCTGCGCCGAGAACCAGCGCGCTCACGGCAACCGCGCCGGCCGCCAGCACCTGCGCGCCGCGACCGCCACCGAGCTCGCGTGCCAGCAGGCCGGTCGACGCGACGATCGCAACCGCCGCCAGTGCCGACGGCAACCGCAACACGACCAGCGACGTCGGCGCGATGTCTGACATCAGGCGAGCGACCAACGGCACGAACAACGGCTGATCGGGATAGCCCCAGGCGAGGTGGTGCCCGGACGCCAGGAAGTACAGCTCGTCGCGGTGGTACCCATAGGCGCCCGAGGTCGCCACGAGCAGCGCCCCGACGATCGCCGCGATGGCCAGCACCGAGCGCCAGGCGAACGCGGAGAGCCGCTCACCGCCGATCGGTTGATCCTCGCCGCCGGCCGGATCTGCGCTGGCGATGGCTCCAGCGGTCACGGTACGGCTAACCATACGTCGATGACAGCCGGCCGACGGTATTGTCGGCCGATGGCCGCAGATGCTCGCGTCGTCTGGATGCCCGGCCGGGTTCGGGCCGAGATCCCGTCTCGCAGGCGAGGAGACCGGCGGTGCGTTTTGCATGATTGTCGACCACCCGCCGGCGGGCTGGTCGCTGACCCCGCACCGACACGCCAACGAGGCCGAGACCATCCACGTCGTCGATGGCGTCTTTGCGATGGAGCTGGACGGCGCGCGAACGCAGCTCTCGGCCGGACAGACCATCCACGTCGCTCGAGGTGTGGTCCATTCCAGTGCCAACGTCGGTCCGGAACTGGGCCAGCGCGTCGTGATCTTCAGCCCGGCTGGGGTTGAGCGCTTCTTCCTCGAGGCTGGCGCGCCCGAGCGCGACAGCGAACCCGACATCCGAGCAGCCTTCGCTGCCGCTCTCCGCCACGGCTGGGAATTCGTCCCCCAGCGCAGCCCACCGCTCACCGACCGATCGCCTGCGGGAAGTTGAAGTAGTGATCAGGATCGACCCGCTCGCGGATTGTTTGGAGGCGCGGCAGGTTCTGGCCGTAATACGCGTGCTGCCAGTGCTTCAGTGACGGGTCGATGTAGTTCTGGTAGGCCTGTCCCGACACGTACCGGCGCATCCTCGCCCACGCCTGGTCGATCCACGAGGAGCTGCGTCCGTTGCCGTAATACTGGATGCAGAACAGCTGCTCGCGGTGGACGAATGCGGTCGCCGCGGGTGCGATGCGATTGATCGCGCCGCCGT
Source organism: uncultured Solirubrobacterales bacterium (assembly GCA_963819075.1). Taxonomy (GTDB): domain Bacteria; phylum Actinomycetota; class Thermoleophilia; order Solirubrobacterales; family Solirubrobacteraceae; genus CAVQBJ01. The sequence continues at coordinate 353,455 of CAWFUP010000002.1, read as the reverse complement.
AGGCGTCGCATAGGAGGGCGCCCGACCCGGGGGCCTCTGCGGCGGCGATCATCGCCGCTCGCCCGTGACGCGACAGCGGCCTGGCGACGTAGTCGGACTTGGCATTGAACGTCTGGCGCGGCAGCACCCCGTGAGGGCCGGCGCCGACGGTGTGACAGGCGGCCACGCCGTGGCCCGCGCATCCGGCCAGTAGGAGCTGGAGCGGAAGGTAAGCCAGTTCGAGCTGGCTGCGCAGCTGGGCGCCGGGCACCTCGAGCAGCGGCCGGAGCTGTCTCGGGAGCGCACCGAGCGATCCCAGATACTGTCCGTTGGCAGCGATCGACGGCGCGGGTCCCGACTTCAGGTGCAGGATCGAGGTCGCCTTATCGCTCGTGTGCGGGGCCCAGGACTGCCACGCGGCGATCGCCTCGTCGGCCGACGACCATGGCCAGGTGACCTCGAAGTAGGCGGCGCTCGTGGGCAGCCGATGCACTGTGAACGTGAAGTCGGTGACGATGCCGAAGTTGCCGCCACCACCGCCCTTCAGCGCCCACAGCAGGTCGGGATCGGAGCGCTCGCTCACCGTGCGGAGTTGTCCATCGGCGGTGACGATGCTCACGCCGATCAGGTTGTCGGTGGTCAGACCGAAATGTCGTCCGGCCAGCCCGAATCCGCCACCAAGCGTCACGCCGGACACGCCGACCGAGGGGCAGGATCCGCCCGGGAGTGTCAGGCCCTTCCTGGCCAGGCCAGCGTAGATGTCGATCAGTTGCGCGCCGGCCCCGATGGTGGCGGTCCGGGCATGCCGGTCGACATCAATCGCGTTCAGCTTGCGCAGGTCGAGCACGACCCCGTCCTCCACCGTCGAGTACCCCGCGTAGCTGTGTCCGCCCGAGCGAGCCCGAACGCGCGTGTCGCGGGCGACGGTGAAGCGGATCGCGTTTCGCACGTCGCGTGAATCGATCGGACGCGCCACCGCGCTCGGGAGCACGTCGTCGAAGCGCGGGTTATAGATGTGCGCCGCCCGCCTGAAGCCGGGGCGGCCCCGTTCGAACACGTTCCCCCGGATGGCCTGCTGAAGGTCGCGTGGAGGCGCTCCTGGAACCCTGACGGCGCGGGCCAGCGTGGAGCCCGTTTCAGTGCTCGTGCCACAGCCGGATGCCAACGCCAGGGCGGCACCGCCGAGTCCGATCAGGAACCCGCGTCGGTCGAGGGGGCCGTTGTCTCCTCCTCCCGACGCCAAGGGCACGCCAGGCAGCCTATCCGCGTACGCTGCCCTCGGCGACCAAAGGAGAGCGACCACATGTCACGCTTCGTGATCAAGAACCTGAAGGAGATCGAGGACTCGGCCGGCGGACGCGCCCCTGGGGTCGAGGCGCGCTTCGCCCGTAAGCACCTCGAATCCGAACACCTCGGGATCACCTATATGCACTACGAGCCTGGCGTGCGCTCACCGATGGCGCACAGTCATCGCGAGCAGGAGGAGGCCTACATCGTGGTGAGCGGGTCGGGACGGATCAGGCTCGACGACGAGGTCCACGACCTGAGTGAGTGGGACGTCATCCGGGTCAGTCCGCAGACCGTGCGCGCATTCGAGGCGGCGGAGGACGGCCTGGAGCTGATCGCCGTCGGCTCTGACCGGCCGGAAGGCGGCGACGGCGTCCTGGCCGAGTCCGCGTGGGTCGACGAGCCGGAGACGAGCTGACGGCAGCGCGCGTCCGGCTGACGCCGCCCCCGCGTGCGACCGCTTCACGCCGCACGCGAGGGCATTGGCGCGACCGGTCAGGTCGAGGAGACGGGCACGACAACTGGTTCCCCGCTGCGGGCGGCAAACGAGTGCTCGCGGCTATCGCGTGAGGAGATCAGCAGCGCGGCCAGGATCGCCCCGGCGATCGCGAAACCGGCGCCCACCAAGAAGGCCCGATCGAAGCCCTTGGTCAGGGCGACCGAGGTGCTCTGGACACCAGCGTGGAACAGGCTCTGGGTGTCGCTGTTCGCGATCGTGGCCAAGATCGCCAGCCCGAGCGCACCACCGACCTGCTGGGATGTGTTGATCAGACCCGACGCGAGGCCGGCCTCGTGCGGCTTGGTGCCGGTCACCGCTGCGATCGTCACCGGAACGAACGAGAAGCCGAGGCCGGCCGCAGCCAGGAGCGACGGACCGAGCACGTCGCCGGCGAAGGAGCCACCGGTGCCGGGCACCTGCGAGAACCAGAGCAGTCCAGCGGCGATCAGCAAGAGGCCGGCAATCAATGGCGGCTTGAAGCCAAACCGCGTCACCGCCTGCGAGGCGGCGCCCGCCGACAGGATGATCCCGACCGCCAGCGGCAGGTAGGAGATCCCGGTCTTGATCGGCGAGTAGTGCAAGACGTTCTGGAGATACAGCGAGATGAAGAAGAACATCGAGAACAGAGACATGCCGATGAGCAGCCCGACGATGTCCGCGCCGCGCAAGGTCCGCAGGCGGAAGATCGAGAACGGCATCAGCGGATGGCGCTGACGGAGCTCGATGACCACGAACGCGACCAGCAGGAGAGCGGCGCCGGCGAGTCGCAGTAGGGTCGTCGTCGATCCCCAGCCCACGTTGACGGTGTCGACGATCGCGTAGACGAGCAGCGAGAGGCCCCCGGTGACCGCCACGGCCCCCGGCAGGTCGAACGTGCTTGCTCCGCCCTCGGCGCGGCTCTCGTGGAGGGTTCGCGGCGCCAGCGCCGCGGCGGCGAGTCCGATCGGCACGTTGACGAACAGCACCCACCGCCAGTTCAACCCACTGGTGAGAATCCCGCCGAGGAGCACCCCGGCAGCACCGCCTGCGCCCGCGACCGCGCCCCAGACACCGAGCGCGCGGTTGCGCTCGGCACCCTCGGCGAAGGTCGTGGTGATGATGGACAGCGCCGCCGGCGAGACGATCGCGGCTCCCAGGCCTTGGGCTGCCCGCGCCGCGAGCAACCACGCGTCCGACTGGGCGATCCCGCCCGCGAAGGACGAAACCGAGAAGACCACGAGGCCGAGCATGAACATCCGCCGGCGCCCGAGCAGGTCGGCGAGGCGGCCGCCCAGCAACAGGAAGCCGCCGAAGGTGAGCGTGTATGCGTTGACGACCCACGAGAGGTCGGCCCGCGCGAAGTGAAGGCTGTAACCGATCGAGGGCAGCGCGACGTTCACGATCGATGCGTCGATCACGATCACGAACTGCGTCACCGCCAGGAGTAATAGGGCAAGATCCTTGGCGCGGGGTGTGTACGACGGGGGGGCTTGGGCCGTGCTGAGCGATGCCATGGAAGCTGACCTCCGGTTCCGGTTGCGCTCGGAACTATAGTGAACTACGATTCCGGTTGTCAAGCGAGCCGGAGGAAGATGGCGTGGCCGACACTGTGATCGATACCGGACGACCGCTGCGCGCCGATGCGCGGCGCAATCGCGAACGGATCCTCGAGAGCGCGCGGGCGGTATTCGCCGAGTGCGGAGCGGACGCGCAGATCGACGATGTCGCCCGCCAAGCCGGCGTCGGGGTGGGCACCGTGTACCGCCACTTCCCGACCAAAGAGGCCCTGCTGGCGGAGCTCGTGCGCGAGAAGTTCCGGCTGTTCGCCGCGCGGGGGCGGGAGGCGCTCGAGCAGGACGGCGAGCCGTTCGCCGTCCTCGAGGATCTCCTGCGGCGTAACGCGGAGACGACGGCGTGCGACGCCGCCAGCCAGCAGGCGCTGCTGGGCGCCGGGGATACCGTCTGGATGCAGGCGGACGCCGAGCGACAGGAGTTGGTCGCGCTCACGGACGAGCTCATCGCCCGCGCCCGGCGGGCGGGCACGATCCGCGAAGACGTGGACGCGAACGACATCGCGATGCTGATGTGCGGCCTGTGCTCCTCGATGGGCAGTAAGCCGGGGTTCGACTGGCGCCGGCATCTCGATCTCGTGATCGACATGCTGCGGGCGCGCTGACGCGCCCCGTCGGCGGTAGGGCCTGCGCGCTGCGGGCGCGGACGGCGTAGCATCGGCGCATCATGGGTCTGGCGGCGAGATGACATCAGCGGGACGAGAGCACGACGACAAGCCGGACCCTGCGGTAAGCAAGACCTCGCGCCAGCGCAACACGGACGGGTCGAGCAGCGCGAAGCTCGGCAGCGCGGCGTTCGAGCACGAGTTGCGAAGGCTTCAGCGCGAGCTCGTGATCATGCAGGAGTACGTCAAGGCGAAGGGGCTGAAGGTCGCCGTGATCTTCGAGGGGCGCGACGCCGCTGGTAAGGGCGGCGTGATCAAGCGGATCGCCGACCGCACGAACCCCCGTGTCTGCCGCGTGGTTGCGCTCCCGGCACCGACGGAGCGCGAGAAGACGCAGTGGTATTTCCAGCGCTATGTCCCGCACCTGCCGGCGGCCGGCGAGATCGTCCTCTTCGACCGCTCGTGGTACAACCGCGCCGGCGTCGAGCGAGTGATGGAGTTCTGCACGGACCACCAGTACGAGGAATTCATGCGCTCCTGCCCCGAGTTCGAGCACATGCTCATCCGCTCGGGCATCAAGCTCATCAAGTACTGGTTCTCGGTCTCCGACGACGAGCAGGAACGCCGGTTTCAGGCGCGCGTGCACGATCCGATGCGCCGTTGGAAGCTGAGCCCGATGGACCTGCAGTCACGTGCACGGTGGGTCGAGTACTCGCGGGCCAAGGACGAGATGTTCCGCTACACCGACACCAGACACGCGCCCTGGTACGTGGTGGAGGCCGACGACAAGCGACGAGCGCGGCTGAACTGCATCGCGCACCTGCTGTCGATGGTGGAATACGAGGACCTCACGCCCGAGCCGCTCGAGCTGCCGGCGCGCGGACACGACCGCGGTTACATCCGCCCGCCGCTCGACGAGCAGACGTTCGTCCCGCGGGTGTACTAACAGCGCGGGCCGCAGCGATCGCTTCTTCGTCGGCGGGCGTCCACGCTCGGTCCTCGGCGCAGCCTTCCGGAGTCGTGGAGGTCAGCCGCTCACGGCGGCTGACGCGCTCGCGCCTTCCGCCGACGAACTGGCATGCGCATGCGGCTCTCGGTGCGCGTCCTCCTGGCCCTGCGCCTCCCTGGGCGCCGCGCCGTGCGCGCCGGCCGGCGCACGGCCGGGATCGACCGCCGCGAGCACGACGGCGAGCGCGCAGCCGACGAGCGCGGCGGCCACCCAGAATGCGAGGTGGTAGCCGGTGGTCAGCGCAGAGGCGATCGGATGCCCGCTCGCCGTCAACGCGTTGGTGCGCGACGTCGACAGCGTTGCGAGGACCGCCAGCCCGAGCGCGCCGCCGACCTGCGCGGTGGTGTTCACGAGGCCGGAGGCGAGGCCGGCGTCCTGCGGCGTCGCGCCGGACATCGCGAGGTTCATCAGCGCAGGGAACGCGATACCGGCACCGAGACCCAGCAGCAGCATCGACGGGGCGACCTGCGTGGCATAGTCCGCGTGCACCGGCGCGAGCGCGAACACGACGAGGCCCGCGAGCACGAGTGTGAGGCCCGCGAGCAGCGCGCGGCGCGCGCCGAGCGCCATGAAGATGCGCTCCGAATATCGAATCGAGAGTGTCCCCATGGCGATTGTCACGGGGAGGAAGGCAACGCCGATTTCGAGCGCGTCGTAGCCGAGTACGCGCCGCAGGTACAGCGCGCCGAGGAAGAACATCCCGAACATCCCAGCGACCGACAAGATCTGGATCGCGTTCGCCGCTGCGACCGGCCGTGAGCGGAAGATCCGCAGCGGCATCAGTGGGCTGGCGGCGCGCGTCTCGCGCACGAGGAACGAGGCCAGCAGGGCGATCGAGCCCGCCCCGCACAGCAGCGTGCTCGCCGAGCCCCAGCCGTGTTTCGCCGCGGGGCCCACGATCGTGTACACGCCGAGCATCAGCGCACTCGTGATCAGCACCGCGCCTGGGACGTCCGCACCCTCGCGCACGCCGATGCCCGGCTCGTCGGGGACCAGCCGCCGCGCCGCGACCGCCGTCGCGACGCCGATCGGCAGATTCACGAAGAAGATCCAGTGCCAGTTGATCGACTGCGTCAGCACGCCGCCCGCGAGCAGGCCCACCGACCCGCCCGCGGAGGCAACGAACGCGAACACGCCGATCGCCTTCGCCTGCTGGCGAGCGTCGGAGAACATCGTCACGATCATCCCGAGGATCACCGCCGACGTCATCGCGCCCCCGACGCCCTGCACGAAGCGCGCGGCCACGAGCCACCACGCGGCCGGAGCGACGCCGCACAGCAGGGACGCGCTGGTGAACAGCGCGACGCCCGCGAGGAATATGCGCCGCCGGCCGATCAGGTCGCCGAGGCGCCCGGCCAGCAGCAGCAGTCCTCCGAACGCGATCAGGTACGCGTTGACGACCCACGCGAGACTCGACGTCGAGAAATGCAGGTCTTCCTGGATCGACGGCAGCGCGACGTTCACGATCGTCACGTCGAGGACGATCATGAGCATCCCCAGGCACAGCACGTAGACCGCCAGCCAGCGCGAGCGGTCGCTTCCCCCGTTCGCGACGCCACGCCCGTGCGGGCGTGGCGTCGTTTGCGTCGAGTCAGTTGTGCCGGCGCCCACGCTCATACCGTCGCCGCCCCCCGCGCGAGCGCGTCGCCGAGCTTGTCGAGCAGCTCCTTTGTCCCGTGCTCGCGCAGCTCCGGCGTGTCCTCGCCGTCGAGGTATACACCCTGTTCGGTGTAACGCAGGTGCGTCCCCGCGCCGTTCGCGAGCAGCTCGACGGTCGACACCGAAACCGACATCCGCACCCCGTCGCGCCGCATGTTGTACGTGTAGACGATCCGCTCGTCCTGGACGATGTCTCCGTACAACGCGTCGTAGGAGTAGACCGCGCCCCCGACCGCCGCCTCGAAGTGCTCGCGGCCGCCCTCGCGAAAGTCGAGCTCGTGCTCGCCGCCCGGCCCGAACCACTGGGCCTTCGCATTCGCATCCCCCCACGCCGCGAAGACGCGCGCGGGGGATGCGTCGTAGTCGCGCTCGATCACAAACGTCGAGTGTGTCGCTGACCGGTTGCTCATTACGATCTCCTTCTCGGTTTCGTGTGCTTTGACTGCGTGGACGGCCCCGACTCATCGGTTCCTCCCTCGAGAAACTGGCCGAGCCGGTCGAGCCGCGCCTCCCAGGTCGCGCGCCGCTCCCTGATCCAGCGCTCGGCCGTGCTCAGCGCCAGCGGCTCGATCTCGCAGGTGCGGACGCGCCCCACCTTGTGCGAGCGCACGACGCCGCTCGCTTCGAGGACGTGCAGGTGCTGGATGACCGCCGGCAGCGATATCGCCAGCGGCCGCGCGAGCTCGCTGACCGACACCGGCCCGTCGAGCAGACGGTCGATCATCGCCCGCCTGTTCGCGTCCGAAAGGGCGTGGAACACCACGTCGATCGGCGGTTCGCCTGTGCGTGGCGCGGGGCGATACTGAAGCATCCACTTAAGTATTGCACGTGTGCGGGCACGACGCACGAGCGCAGCGGAGCGAGTTGCTGGTCGCGCGGCACTCGCGACGCTGGTAGCTAGAGGTGCTCGAGCTAGTTGGTGCGCCGGATCGTGCGCTTGCCGATCGCGACGACTGGTTCTGGTGGAAGTTGGGCGGCGAGGGCGATATCGGCGAGGTCGCATCCCTGGTGGAGGGCTTGGCCGAGCACGCCGCCGAAGTGCTTCTCGGCGGCCGACGGTGGTTCGTTGAGCCGAAACGCCGCCGGGTTGGCGTTCTGGGCGACGTCGGCGACCGCGAGCAGGACGTGCATCCGCTCGTAGTAGATCTGGCCGGTGATCTCATCGGCCATTTCGGTCAACCTCGATGCGAGCGCAGCAGGGACCCGTCCGTGGCGGTCGTTGAAGACCGGGTCACGCCATTGCGCGAGCAGGGCGTTCATCCCGGCGAGTCTCTCACGGTCTGCCCGGGGCGGTCGTCGACGCTGGTGCTCCGGCGAGCTGAATCGCAACTCACGCTCGACGGCCCCGTTGAACGTGTCATGCGTAGCGTGCCCGCAACACCCCGGTTCACTTCGCCTGAGCCGCGTCTGCGCAGTCTGGGCGTTCCCAGCCGGAACGCTCCTGTGCTGGCCGGTGGTCGCTCACCTTGCCGTGCATCGCGACAGGGGCTGTCACGCTTATTCTCACACCGGGCGGCCGTCTGGCTCGGCGAGCGCTCCTATGGCTTCTATCTGTGGCATTTCCCGATCATCGTCCTGCTCACCCGACACGGCCTGCACTCATTCGTGGAGCGCGCGGTCGCGCTTCCCGCGACGCTCGTGGCCTCGGTCGCCTCGTGGCGGTTCATCGAACAGCCGCCGCTGCGCATCGGCGCAAGTCGTCAGGCGCCGCGCAACGCGGGTCTCGTCGCGGCTTGGCCGCTCTGGCATGTCAGACTGGGCCGGCTGACGCCCCGCCGCTGGACGAGCGGCGCTCCGACCTGGCCCGGATCGCCACGTAGCTCGCATCGAGGTCGTGCCGGCTTCGCGACTCAAGGCCCGGCTCAGTTCGGCCGATGAGAGGCGGGTTCCTCGGTCCACGTGGCAGGGGGCCGAGTCACGGCGACGAAACAGGAAGTGCTGCGATGTACGATCAATCACGCACAGACCAGGCTCGGGGCGGAGTTGGCCGGCAACGCGGACCCTCGCCAGACGACCGTGCTCTGCTGAGCCGGCGCGCCGCATGAGTGCCCCACGGGCCAGGCCTCGCGCCGTCTTGGCCGTCCTCGTCGGCGTCGCGCTGGTGGCCATGGCGGCGGCTATTGGCGGCGGCTCGACGGCGACCGCCGCCCATGCCTCCACCGCCCGCGGGGCGCAGACGCACCGGTCCGACTGTCATCGCAACACCCCGCCGATTCTTCACGACGGCTTTCCTGAGCCGCCCGTGCGCTACAGCCGAAACGGGCTGCTCGACACGCAGCTGCGGGCCTCCTACGGGCCGGTGGAGTTCAACCATCGCCGCGTCCTGGCCATGAACTACGACGGCAGCGTGCCCGGGCCGACGCTGGTGATCTGTGCCGGCGACCGGCTGGTCATCCATTTCACCAACGCGCTGAACCAGCCGACGAACCTGCACACCCACGGCTTCCACGTCTCGCCGAACGGCCACAGCGACAACATCTTCCTGAGGCTCAACCCGGGCCAGCGCTTCACCTACGAGTACAACATCCCGCAGGACATGTCCGCCGGCGCCTACTGGTACCACCCGCACGTGCACATGTACGTCGAGGGCCAGATCTTTGGCGGGCTGATGGGGGCCATCGTCCAGGAGGGCGGACTCGACACCCTTCCGGCGCTGCGCCACATCCCGCAGCGCTGGATCGTCATCGCCAACAGCGAGGTGCGCAACGGCAAGATTGTCCCCGCGGCGCAGGAATCCGACCCCGACTCGCCGCTGTACGTCAACGGCGTGCTCAACCCGACGGCCAAGATCCGCCCAGGGCAACTTCAGCGCTGGCGCATCTTCAACAACTCGGCCGACCGCATCATCGTGTTGCGGCTCCCCGATCAGCAGCGTTTCGAGATCCTGGCCGAGGACGCCCACACCCTTGAGCGGCCGCTCATGGCGCGTACTCTGCTCATCGGTCCGGGCTCGCGGCGCGAGGTGCTCGTGCGCGGCGGCCCACCTGGCACCTACGCGGTCAAGGCGGCGCCCTTTGCCCAGTTCCCGGGCGGCAACACGGCCGCGAATGGTGGACCGGTGCCTGACCAGACCGTGATCACGTTGCGTTCGGCCGGACGACCCGAACACGTGCACTTCTCGCCGCGCACGGTGCTCAGCCACCCCCTCGATCTGCGCACCAAGCACATCGACCGCCGGCGCACGATCATCTTCAGCGAGATGACGACGGGGAATAACACGACTTTCCTGCTCAACGGCATGACGTTCGACCCCAACCGCACCGACGTGACGATGAAGCTGGGCTCGGTCGAGCAGTGGACGCTCGTCAACACGAATACCGAGTGGCATACCTTCCACATCCACATCAACGCCTTCCAGGTCGTCAGCGTCAACGGCAAGCGGGTGCCGTATGTCGACTATCAGGACAACGTCGCTCTAGCGCCGGGGTCTCGCACCGTGATCCTGATGCATCCGACGGACTTCACCGGCAAGTTCGTGTTCCACTGCCACGTCACGTTCCACGAGGACAACGGGATGATGGCCACCGTTCAGGTCGTGCGCGGTCCGACGCCCGCGCAGCTCCAGGCCTCGGTTGTGCACGACGGCGGCTTTGCCATCAGCTCGGCGTCGTTCGGGTCGCGAGCCCGACCGCCCGCCGTCGCGGCGCTGCTCTACCTCTGCCGAGTGCTCGGGATCGCGTAGCCGGCTGTCGATCGGTCCTCCGCCCGACAGGGCGGGCAATCAGAGCGGATCACCGTAGCCGTGACTTGCTATTTCACGGCGTCGATCAAGCGCCGGAGCAAGTGCGGCCTCGCATACTCGAACTTGAATCGCCAAATGCGCCCCTTTCTCCAGGCCACCGTAATGCGCAGAGACTGGCTGCCATAGAGAGGGACAAACCGCCGCGTCAGGGACCGAACCATTGGAACCATCCTCCCGAAGCCGAACCGTGTGTACCTGTATGTCATAGCGCGGCGCAACACGCAGCCCCGGTCTCGGGTCTTGCGCCTCCTGCGGGGCGCTGGAGCGATCGGTCCGCCCGGCACCACGAGGCTGACCGATCACGCTGCGATGTCCAGCAGAGCTTGGGTTCGGTTCGTCCTGCCGTGCCGGATCGTCTCCGCCGTGGCGAACACCGCCGCGAGGGCCGAGCACCACCGCCAAAGCCGCTCATCGTCCCACCCCGCAGTCGCAGACAGCTCTCGAGCTCGGGCTCTCCAGGCGCGCGCATCGCTTGTGCGCCAGAACACCCAGTCGACGCCGTCAAACGCGTCGTCGCCCCGGCATGGGCGAGGGTCGATCGCGACCAGGCCACGCACAGGACCCGCCGAGAGGACGTTGCCCGGATGCAGATCGCCGTGAAGCAACACGCCGCCCTCGCGACGTGCCAACTCGCACGCCACTGAACAGCCCCGCCGCAGCAACTCCGCCGACACGACGCTACGCGCCGCCGCGCTGGCGCGGTGACGGCGCGTCCACAGCTCAGCGATGAACTGCACCCGCTCAACCAGCGGCTCCACGCGACCGGCGGCACCTACGTCGGCGTCGTGCAACGCAGTCATGAGGTCGCCGACGTCCTGCAGATCGACCTCCGCCGGTAGCCCTGCGACGGGCGCCTCCGCCGGGATGGCCTCCAGCAGCAACGCCCCCAGCCCCGCGTCGCTCTCCCAGAGCCCCGGGACCCGCCGCGATGACTGCCACGCCTGCAGCGCCAAAGCCTCGGAGGCAACGACGCCCGGGTCGGGACACAGCTTCAGAATGGCGGCGTCACCGTCAGCCCGCCGGCAGCGCAAGACGAGCGACGTATTCCCGCGGCCCACCGGTGACTGCACGACTAGTAGCCCCCAGTCACCGGCCAGTCGCTCGACCACCCCCGGCAGTGATCGCCACCACTCGGCCACCTCTGAGCCGAAGCGATCGACCAGACGCAGCCGTGTCAGCTCAAACGCGGGCGAGGCGAGATCCATCCGTGCACGATCTCACGCCGCGTGGGTTCCCGCGCGCCAGCCTTAGCGGCACCCGCATCGCAGCGAAAGCCGAGACCACCTCCCCTGGCTACTGGCGGCGCGCTATCAGCCCGTCGGCGGTCCGATGGTCTCGCCCCGGCTTCGGGGAGCTCGTCCAGGGCACAAGCCGGGGAGTGCGCCGATTCACGATCCGTAGTTTGGTCGGTTGGCCGCATTCGCACCCGGAGTAGCGTTTCTCGACAGCCAGAGAGGAGGAGGAGGCGATGCATGCGAGTGTACGCCGCTACACGATGGGCGCGGGTTCGATCGATGCGCTCATGCACCGCGTGAATGAGGAGTTCGTCCCAGCCATCAGCCAGGAGCCTGGCTTCGTTGCGTACTTCGCGCTCGACACGGGCGAAGCCACGGTGGAGATCGTGAGCATCTTCCACGACAAGCTGGCCGCTGACGTGTCCGACGAGCTTGCCGCTGAATACGTACGCGAGAAGCTCGGTGAGTTCGAGTTGACGCGTACCGCGGCGAGCGGCGGCGAGGTGCTCGTAAGCAGGGTGACGGCGGAGACGCTCGGCGATACGGGCCGTTGGCGCACCGGGCGAGCGCGGTCGCGTGCCCTCGCGAGCCCCGGAACGCCTGAACGCCCCGTGCTTGTCGTCGGGGCCACCGGCCGGACCGGTCGTCTGATCGTCGATCACCTGCTGGAACGCCATACCCCCGTTCGCGCATTAGCGCGAGATTCCGCCAAGGGCAACGAGGTTCTTCCGTCGGAGGTACCGCAGTTCGTAGCAGACGTTCGCCGAGTTGAGACCCTCAGGGAGCCGATAGCCGGCGCCGGCGTCGTGATCATCGCCACCTGCGGCGGCGCGGATCGGGCCAACAGCGCCGAGCTAGTCGACTACCACGGTACGCGCAACCTCATCGAGCAGGCCGTTGGCGCGGATGTCGAGCTGGTCGTCTTCATTTCCACCATCTATGCCAGCCGACCCGAGCACTACGAGGATGTGGAGCCGACGAGCCTGGGATGGAAGGCTAAGGCCGAAGAGATCGTTCGAGCATCGGGGATCCCCTACTGCATCATCCGTTCAGGCTGGCTCACGGACAGGGGTGGCGGTGAACCGCTGGCGGTGTTACAGGGCGATACGGCAGAAGGCCAGATCTCACGGGCCGACCTCGCCGGACTCTGCACGCAGCTGCTGTATATGCCCGAGGCCCGCGGGAAGACGTTCGAGGTGATCGCCGCGCGTGGAGGCCAACCCACGAACATCCCCGCCGCCGTCACCGCGCTGGCACCCGACCTCACACACTGAGCGCCCGGCGGCGCTCACCAACCTGGCACTCAACGGGCGGTCCCGCGCCATCGCGAGATCGCATGGCCCTCGCCCGCAAGCTCTGCAAACAGCTGGGCATACCGCCGCCGACCGGCGCGCGTTAGATGCCGGACAACGAACCGGTCTTGAACCCGCAGCCCCGCGCGTCGTCGGTTACGACTACTCGCCGATGAGCTCGTCGAGGTCCGCCGCCGGAAGTCGTTCAATGAGACCTGTCATCGCCTGCGCCCAGAGCGCGACCGGTGCCGCGGCCAGCAGCGGCGGGTGCTCGCGAGCGCTCACCGCGCCGGAGCCAGGTAGGAATGCCCGGTGCGCACCAGCACCCGCCGGGGCACGCGCAACGCGCGTACGAGGACCTGCAGTCAATTGCGCGAGGCTGCTGATGTGTCCGTGGCCTGGACCTGGGTGGCAGGCATCGCGGGGATCATCTCACCCGGCGGCGACAGCCCGGCTGGGGTGTCAGTCGCGGTAGGCGCGACCGCGAGGCAGGACGCGCAGGACGTGGATGAGGCCGGTGCTGTCGCGGTGGAAGCGAACGCGCCAGTCGCCGATGCGCAGGCGCCACTCATCCTGGCTGCCGGTGAGCTTGACGACGTCGCCTGCGGGCGGGTCGCCGGTCAGGCGATCCAGTCCGTCGATGATGCGTCGCTGCACGGGCCGGTCCAGACGCTGAAAGTCTCGCTTGGCGCGGCCGGTAAAGGCCCAGCCGTCGCCCGGGGCGCTCAAGCGAACTCGCGCCGGATCTGCTCGGCGGGGATCACCTCGCCGCGCGCAACCTGCTCGCGCGCCTCGCGCAGCCCTTCCTCTTCCTCGGGGCTAGTGGGCTCATCATCCGCGGCGGCGTTCTGCAGCAGCTCGCCCAGCGCGTCGCGCTGGGCCGGGTGGCGGCTGGCGATGTAGTCCAGGGCGTCGGCGGCCTCTGTCTCTGAGAGCGTTTCGACGGTTGCGCGCAGCTTCTCTTTCGCGGTCATGACCAGATCACGGTAGCGCGCCCGGCCAGCCGAGGCCAGCACTGCACGCGGTGCCGCGAAGACGCCCGAGCGCGATCTCGTCCTCAAGCGTCGACCCATTCGACTCCACGACACCCGCCGGCGCCCGATCCATTCGGTCGAGCCGGGCTCGCCATCCAAGATAGCTGCGCTACCGGGCCCCCGGCAACCCCCGCAGCCCCGAGATCCGGGACACGTCCAATCCCCGCCCGCGCTCGGTCGCGCGCCAAGCTCAAGCCTGTGAGCAGGCACAATCCCGTCTTGCCCTGCGGGCAACGGCCGCGAGCCTCTTCCCTTCGGAAGAAGAGGTCGGCCTGTCCGCGACAACCAGACCGCCTCGAAAGATGTAGCCGTTCAGTCGTTTGGGCTGTGGGGCTGCGGGGTCAGAGGAGAGCGGGGAGGGCACCGCCGGTTTGGTTGGTGGTGAGCAGGTCGCGCAGGTAGGCGAGTAGGGAGCGGTGTTGGAGGCGGCAGGTGACCGATGCGGAGAGGGAGCGTTCGGTGAACCGTTCGCCGTCATCGGATTGGTTGCCGTGGGACAGTTTGCGGTGGATGACCGGTCCGCGGAGCGATCGTTCCGCGGCGTTGTTGGTTGGGGTGATGCCCGGGATCGTGATGAAGGTCCAGAGCGCGGGCCAGAGCTTCAGGAGGTTGTTCGCGAACCGGCGGAACAGGCGGTGGCGTTTGCTGCCGTTGGTGGCATGCTCGAGTAGCTTGCGCAGCTCGTTCTGGATGGGTGTCATCTCGGCGGCGAGCCGGTCGCGGTCGTGATGCTCGCCGAACGCGTGCCAAACATCAAACAGTCGGCGGGTGAGCTGAAGGCCGCCTTCTCCGAACTCCTTCTGGGCGGCCAGGCCTTCGCTGTGGAACCGGAAATCGCGCTGCAGGTGTGACCAACAGGCTTGTCGTTGCTCAGGGTCCAGCAGATCGTATGCCCACCAGCGATCCGAGGTCACGATCCCCGCAAAGTCGGGGCCGAGCAGCTCTTGCAGCCGGTCGCGGTGGCGGTCCTCGGCGATCTGGAAGATCGCGGCGTGCTCGGTCGCGGCGGTCCACATCGTGCGGTTCTCGCCGGCCAGGTACCAGCCGGTCTCGTCGACGTTGATCGCGCCGGAGCCCAGCACCTCGCTCGTCAGGCGCTCGTGCGGACCGGCGAGCAGCCCGCTGGTGCGCTGGCAGATCGCATCGATCGCGCCGACCGAGACCCGAACCCCGAACAGCTCGAAGAGCAGCTCGCTCATGTCCCGCCGCGAGATCCGGTTACGGGCCGTCAACGCCACGACCGCAGCCTGCAACGCCGGACCAAACGCGGACTCGCCCACGACCCCGAGCGTCGCTCGAGTCCGCTTGCGGCATCCGCGGCACCGCAGCCGGTGGGTGCGATGCTCGGTGTACACGACCGTGGTTGGTGGCAGCTCGGCAACCTGGTGGCGTCCCGGCCCGTGACGCGGGACCTTCTCAGCATCGGTGAACTCCCGCCCGCACCCCGAGCACTCCTCCGGATAATGATCAACGATCTCACTCACCTGATCCTCACCCAGCAGCTCCCGCCCCGCGCCCGGGTGACCGGGCTGACCGCCAGCCTCACGCTTCTTCCCGTCCTTCTTGAGCAGCTCCTTGGCCTTCTCCCGCGCCTCCGCTCGACGCTGCTGACGCGTCTTCGGCGCGTCCGTCGAGGGCGCCAAGGAACTGTTACGCGAACTCGCGGCCGTCTTCTGCTCGACCGCGCGCAACCGCCGCTCCAACCCCATCAAGAACTCAACGCACGCCTCACGCCCCAAGTCATAAATCGCCTCAGCCTCAGACCGCTGCACACCAACCAGATTCGCCGCCCCGCCGACGGCACCTCGTTATGGAAAGCCCAGACGACTGAACGGCTACCGAAAGATGCCGATTACCAGGCCCTTCCCCAGTGGGCGATCCAGGACTCGAACCTGGGACCTCTTCCTTATCAGATCGCCGTTTCCTGGCCATCTCCGCTCTACCAAGCCGCCTCAGGTGCGCTCAGATGCCCTCACCGCACCACAGAATTGCGGAGTTGGGGACACGATTTGGGACACGGAGCGGACGCGACGGGTGCATCAGCGCGTCGATTCCCGAGAGGCAAGGGCGCGTAACAACGCCTACGCGCGCCGAGTCGTGCGCGAGCTTGAAGGTACCGCTCTGCGTGGCAACCTACAGCTGCGCTCTGCGGAGCACGCGCTCACCTACCGCAGGTCTGGCCGAAAGCCGCTCGAGCTCGCGATCGCGGCGTGGAGGCAGCTCGACCTCGATCGCCACCTGACCCAGCACGGCACTGTTGCGAACAAGCCGATCGCGCAGCTACTGCGGCTGCGGGTCTCGGTGCAGATCGGTGAAGCGATTAGGCACTGGTACAGTGCGCGGCCGCGACGGTTAGTGCGTGTCACAGTCGTCGTGCCGGTGCTGCTCTGTCTCTCTCAGCACGGCGTCTGCCTCGCCCGGCCGTCCCATCTTTCGCAGCAGCGTTGCGTAGGCCTGCGGAGCCAACGGATCGTCTAACGCGATCGCCATCTTGAACTCGTGCTCCGCTTCGTGGTGTCGCCCAACGTCGGCAAGGGTCGTTGCCAGGTTGTGGTGGGCAAACCGCTCCCCGCCGTCCGCGGCGCGCCTGTAGAGCTCTATTGCCTCGTCCACGTCCCGGGGGCGCTCCGCGAGAAGGTTCGCTAGCGGAATTAGGATGTCCTCATGGCCAGAAGCGAGCGCCGCCCGGTACGCCTCGATCGCCTCGTCGACACGCCCTTGCTCCCGATACCTATCGCCGACATCTTGCCATGCTTCAGTATCACCGATGTCAACCGCACGCCTATAAGCCGCGTCCGCCTCCTGGATGCGCCCGCAGCGTCGATACAGGTCTCCGAGCAGGCGAGGAGCGGCGCGCACATCGGCTGCCTCCGCGCGGGTGAGGTCTTGCTCGGCGCGCTTGAGATCGCCTAACTCCTCTTCGACCAGGCCAGCGTTCAGAAGCCCTCCGGGATCGCCCATCTCAGCCGCGACGCGGTACTCGGCCAGCGCCTCTTGTGGGCGACCCTGGTCGTAAAGGACGTTGCCGAGCACGACATGAGCGTCCTTGTCACCCCATTTCAACGCCGTCCGTAGCACCTGCTCGGCCTCGTCGAGTCGGCCATCGTCGTGTAACAGCTCACCGAGCCAATACGCGCCGTCGCGCGACCTGAGTTCGTCGACCGCGTACCGCAACATCGCCTCGGCTCCGCTTCTGTCGCCGAGCTCCCGTAAGCGCGACGCCTCCTCTATTAGCCGAACCGCGTCGCGGCCATGCGTGTTCTCGTGGCTGTCGCGCATCTGCCGTAGACCATATCGCCGGCCGACGGTTGTTAAGGACGCGTGCGGCTGCCGCCAGGGCTACCCTTCTGCCCCTTCGACCGGTTGCGCGCAGTGTTCGGGTTCTTGTTTTGGTCGCGATTGCGCCGCGCCTCGCCTTGCTCGTGCTTCGGTTTATTCGAGGGCCGCTGGTTCGTTGTATGACCCCCGCTCGTTTCCGGTACTGGCTGCCCGGACCCGTTTGTGCCTCGACCGCTGGCTGGGTTCTGGTGTCCGCCAGTGGGGCCCGAGCCGCCTCCAGTGTTCTCGGGGCAACTGATCACCCACGGGTCGCCGTTCGGGTCGAGGATTCCCGGCCCCGGCTGATCGCACATGGTCGTGATCTTTGTGCCACACGGCGCTGGAGACGGTGGCGGAGGGGGAGGCGGTGGCGGCGGAGGGGGCGTCCCGCAGTTCGTTTGCAGGCCGGTCGGATCGGTGCCATTGACAGGACTGTCGTTGGCGTAGGAATACGGCTCGTTAGTCTCGGCCTCGACAGGGTCGCGTGAGATGAATTGCCCGGTCGTCGGGTCGTAGTATCGCGCGCGCAGATACACAAGCCCGGTCTCCGCGTCCGTGTAGCCCCCGGCCCAGCCGAACGCCGTCGTCGCGCTCCCGGTGGTGCCGACCACGCTTCCGTACGCGTCATAGCTCGTCGTGCCGACCACCGTGCCGCTCTCGTCAGTGAGCATGCGGGTTGATCCAATGTCGTCGTGGTGGAGGTACGTGACGGGCTGCGACGCACCCAGATCGATCTGCTCAACCGGAAGCCCGTCTGGGCCGTAGATGTAGCTGACCCGTCCTGCCGCGAGCAGCAGCGGCAGGTCGCCGGATGGGTCCCAGGTAAACGTCGTCGTAGCGCCGGACGTATCCGTCTTGGTTGCGAGGAGTCCGTCGCCGTCGTAGCTGAGGCCGTCGCTGATCGGCTGATCGCCTGTGCGCGTGACCGTAGTCAGGTCGCCGGCCTGGTCGTAGGCAAGGGTCTCGATGGATCCCGAAGTTGGCGTAATCGTGGTGCGCTCGCCGAGACTGTCGTATCCGTAGGTTGTGCTCCCGAGGCTGACGAGCTCATCGGCAGCGTCGTACGCCGCAGACTGGCCCGCCATTGTCGTGAGGTTCCCGGCGGCGTCGTAGCCGTACGCAGCCCCCCCGGCCACCACCACTCGCCGCCGCTGATCGTACGAATACTGAACGGCTCCGCCAGGAAGCCCCTCCGACACCTCACTGAGCACTTGGCCGCCCGCGTCGCGCGAATACCCTATGTCGGCAACCGTCGCGCCCTCGTTTCCTGTCATCGTGACCCCGACCATACGGTCGGTCGCGTCGTACGTGTAGTTGTCGACGCTGCCCGTTGTCGCCGGGAAGACCGTTGCAGCGATATTCGAGTCCGGATCGCGCGCGAACGTCGTCGTGTTGTTCATCCAATCGGTCACGCTGACCAGCCGCTTGTTGTTGTCGAAGCCCCGCGTTACTGTCTCGCCGTTGGGGTACGTAATACCGGTTTGGTCGTCGCCGAGGTCGTAGCTGTAGCTCACCGTTTGCCCGCCACCGTTGGTGACCTGGATCATGCGGTTGAGCTGGTCGTAGGTGTACTGGGTCGTG
This sequence comes from uncultured Solirubrobacterales bacterium, assembly GCA_963819075.1. Lineage (GTDB taxonomy): Bacteria > Actinomycetota > Thermoleophilia > Solirubrobacterales > Solirubrobacteraceae > CAVQBJ01. The sequence continues at coordinate 334,665 of CAWFUP010000002.1, read as the reverse complement.
CCGGTCCCGTCCGTCATGCTTGTGCGATTGCCGTCCGCGTCATAGTTATAGGCAACGCCGGGCGTCTGGCCATCACTGTACGCAACGCCGGTGAGTTCGTTCGCCGCGTCATAGCCGTTGGTGGTCGTCCGCCCTTGGGGATCGGTGACTGTCATTAGGTTGCCGGCGGCGTCGTACGACTGGACGGTAGTGCGATTGAGCGGGTCCGTAACGCTGACGACGCGATCGAGGAGGTCGAGGCCATATGTAGTGCTATGACCGTTGCCGTCCGTGTTACTGAGTACCACCCCGCCGGGGTCGTACGTGGTCTCGCTGGTGCTGCCGTCGGCGTTGACGATCTTTGTGGGCTCACCGTCCGCGTCGAACACGACTTGGGTGTGATTGCCGTCCGGGTCGGTGTTGTCGGTCGCGTTGTCGTTACCGTCATACGCCTCCGTCGTCACTTGCCCAAGCCCATCTACCGTCCTGATCACTCGGCCGCGGTCGTCCAGGGTATACGTGTTTGTGTAGCGCGCTGGGTCCGCGCCGTATGCGTTGCCGCGCGGAGTAGTTACGGACGTCTCACGCGAGTCAGCGTCGTACGTCCAAGTCGTCGTATCCCCCGCTGGGTCCGTCGCCTTGATCTCGTCGCCTTGAGCGTTGTATGCGTAGTCGAATGTCCCGCCGAGTGGGTTAGTCTCGGCTGTCAGCTCGCCGTGCGTGTCGTAGCTGAATGTTGTGGTTTCCGTGAGGCCACCTGGCGCGGGCCGGGTCTGGAGCACGGTGTTCTCGTGAGCGTCCCGGACATATGTCGTCGTCTCGCCGTTCGGCTGGGTATACGACGTGAGGCCGTGTCTTGCGTCAAACGCCCACTGTTCCGTGTGGCCCAGCGCGTTAGTTTCGCTCGTTTGGTTACCGCGGCCGTCGTATGTGTAGGTCGTGCTATGACCGTCCCCGTCGGTGGTAGAGACGAGGTTGCCGCTCGGGTTGTAGGCCATCGTCTCCGTGCTCGCCAGCGATGTGCCGTATGCCTTGGTGATCTGGACGGGCTGGCCGCCCTCGTAGCGCTCGTCGGCGACCGAGCCGTTGGGGTTGGTGACCTGCGTTTCGGCGTCGCCGTTGGCGTTGGCCTCGTAGAGCCAGCTCGTTGTGCGGCCTAGCGGGTCGACGCGCTTGACGACCTGGTGTGTGGCGTTGTAGGTGTAGGTGGTGGTGTTCTGGTTGCCGTCGGTGAGGCCCGTGAGCTGGTGGGAGGCGTCGTAGGCGAACTGCCAGCGCGGGGTGCTCTCGCCGGCGTAGGTGACGCTGGCGAGGTTCCCGCTGGCGTCGTAGCCGTAGTCGATCACCTGCCCGGTGGGGTCGGTGGCGCTCGCGATCTGGCCGCCCGAGTTGTAGCCGAGTTGGATTGCGCGGTTCGAGGGGGCGGTGATCGTGGCGAGCTGTCCCTGCCCGTTGTAGGTCAGTGTCGTGGTGTTGCCGTTGCGGTCGGCTTCCGCAGTGAGCTGCCCGGACGAGCTGAAGGTGAGCACGCGCTGGGTGGGCAGGGTGTAGGTGTAGCTGCCGTCGGGGTTTTGGACGAGCGTGGCCTGGTTGGCTGGGCCTGAGGCGAAGGTTCCGTTGGGGATCTGGTAGAAGGGGATCTGGCTGCCGTCGTCCTGCGCCACGGTCACGGTTGTTGGACTGGCTGGGCCGCTGCCGGGGGTGATCTGCAGGTGGTCAAAGAAGGTCGCGGCCCAGCCGTAGCCGAACGGGCCGGGCGTGGTCTGACCAGCGGCGGCTTGGGAGTTGTAGGTGCGGGTGAGGTCCAGTCCGACGCCGAGTCCGCCGACGCCGATGTCGCTCTGTGATTGGGTTTCGTTGCCGGTGCCGTCGTTGACGTCGTCGCCGGTGATGACGGTGTTTGGTTCGGCGTCGTTGCCGCCGCCGTATTGCTCTCCGGCGCCGTCGGTGTAGTCGTAGTAGTAAGTGCCTTGGACGAGCAGACCGCTGGTCTCCTCCGGGGCGTCGCCGACAAAGCCGCTGGCGCCAGGTGGTTCTTGGGCCTCGCAATCGCGGTACTCGGTGCCGATGTAGGGGAGGTTCTCGTATTCCTGGCAGGGCACGTCGATGAAGCCGTAGTTGAAGAATTCCCAGGAACTTTGGGCCGGCGGGCCGCCGCCGGGTGCTTGGGTGATCACGCCGTAGTTGATGAACTTGGCGCAGTTCTGGGTGTATTCGATCGTCCCGCCGGAGCAGCCGCCGCCCATGTTGTTATTGCTACTGCTGCTGAGCTGGAACGTGCCGTAGTTGATGATCTGGGTCTGGTTGGTGTCGGTGCCGAACTGGCCGTCCTGCCAGTCGATGGTGCCATCGTTGACGATCAAGGCGGCGTAGAACGAGTCGTTACCCGTGTCCAGCGTGGCGGTGGCGTTGGGACCAAAGACAAAGGTTCCGGGGCCCGCGAGGGCGGCGTTGCCGCCGCTCCCGGCGGTGTAGTAGCCGTTGATGTCGAGCTCGCCGGTGACGGTGAATGTCTGGCGATCGCAGTAGCACGGCGTCTGTGATGGCGCGGTGAGCCCGTTCAGCGTCGATGCGGTCAGGCCGGTGAAGGTGAGGTTCCCGGACGCATCGGTGAGGTTGGCCGCCGAGCCGTTGAGCTGGCCGACGGTGATGTCGCTGCCCTCACTGATATTGCCGCTGAACGCGGCGGTCGCGCCAAGGTTGTATGACGGGATGTTGCCGGTGAGCTGGATCGTTGCTCCGCGCGACGCGGTCCAGGTGTCGGTCGCGAGCTGCCCGGAGATGCCGCCGCCCTGGAACTCAAGCGTGCCGCTGTCGGCCTGAACCTGGGACTCGTTGTCGATCGTCCACGTGATCGGCGTGGTGCCGGTCCCGGCGGTCTTCTGCAGCAGGCCCTGGTTGACCAGCTGTCCGGGGCCGTTCAGGCCCTCATTGCCACCCGAGACCTCCGCGTCGAGAGTGAACGTGCCGACGTTATCGATCGTCGCGTTGTTCTCGGCTCCCAGTCCGCCGCTGAGCTCGGTCAGCACGCCTTCGTTGACGAGCGTTCGCCCATCCAGGACGCTCGAGCCGCCGTAGGCGGGATTCAGGATCCCGGTCGCGCCCGGCTCAATGACGGTCTTGCCGCTGCCGGACAGGTCACCGCCGTTGCCGAGGCTGAAACCCGCGGTCACGTCCAGCTCGCCGGTACCGGTTAGCTGGCCGCCGGTGATGGCGACGTTCTGGACGCTGGACGCGGAGGGGCCGTCGACCTCGAGGGTGCCGCCCTGGACGGTCACTGTGGCGGCGGCGCCCTGCAGGACGCCGGCGGTCACGGGTCCGCCGTTGACGAGGATGTTGCCGCTGATCGGGACGGTCTGTCCGAGCGCGAACGACTGAGTGCCCGCGAACTCGATCGTGCCCGCCGGCGCCGTCGCCCATGACGCGGTCCGGGTCTGCTCGGACGTTCCGCCCGCGTAGAACTCAAGCGTGCCGGCTTGAACGTTGACCTGGCCCTCGTTGTCAAACGGGACGGCGATCTGACTACTGCCGCCGGCGGTGAGCGTCTTTTGCACCGTGCCGGTGTTGGTGAACGTGCCGCTGCCGGTAACGCCGTCGTTGGAATCGGGGTGCTCAACGTTGAGCGTGAACGTTCCCGAGTTGAGAACCTGCGCGCCGGTTTGCAGCGCCAGCCCATCGCTGGGGATCACCAGCGAGCCCTCGTTGTCAAGCGTCCCCTGCAGCAAGACCGGGTAATGGCCCCCCACCAGCGAGTCGATCGTGGCACTGGCCGTCGGAAGGATCACCAGCGAGCCGCTTGACAGGGACGCCCCGTCGGACGCCACGAGCGTCCCGGAGATGTCCAGCGCGCCCGTGCCGACCAGCGCCGCGTTCTGGTTATCGACGGTCAGCGTTCCCAGCGTCGAGGCCGAGCCGCCATCGATCTCCAGGTTGCCACCCGTGACGTCGATGCTGCCCTGCGCCGCCTGCAACGTCTGCGCGATCAGGCGCCCGCCGTTGCCGATACTCACGCTTCCGTTCAGCGTCGCGTTGGCACCGAGGTTCAGCGGGCTCGAACTGACCGCGATACTCGCCGACGGCTGCGTAGACCAGCTACCAGGCGTGATCTGCCCCCCGACACCGCCGCCACTGAGATCCAGCTGGCCGCTCTGGACGTCGAACTGGGCCTCGTTATCGACCGACCAGCCGACCTGTGTCGCTCCGCTGCCCGCAGTCTTCTCGACCAGCCCGTCGTTGACCAGCGCCGCGCCGCCGACCAGCCCGCCGCCGCCGCCATCAAAGCCGCTTTCGCTATTCAGGATCAGCGTGCCCGTGTTGAAGATCCCCGTGGCGCTGCCCTGCCCGTCGAGCTCGCCGCTGCCCACGGTCAGCGAGCCCTCGTTATCGATCATCGCACCGACGTTGACCCAACCCGACGTGCTCGACGTCGAGCCGGGTAGCAGCACCAACGGGGAGCTGCCGACGATGCTCGCCCCGCCACCGGGGTACGCGTTGGCGCTAACGGTCAGCCCGCGGCTGATATCGGTCGGAGCATCGGCGGTCAGCGTGCCCGACAGCGTGACATTGCCAAGCGTCGAGGTCGACGGACCGTCGATCTCCAGGTTGCCGCCCGTGACGTCGATGTCGCCCTGCGCTGCCTGCAACCCCTGAGCGATCAGACCACCGCCGTTGCCCGTGCTGAGGTCCCCCGTGAGCGTCGCGTCGGCGCCGAGGTTCAGCGCGACGAAGCTGACCGCGATGCTCCCGGCCGGTAGCGTCGACCACTGGCCGGGCGTGATCTGCCCGCCGGTGCCGCCGCCGCTGAGATCAAGCTGGCCGCTCTGCACGTCGATCTGGGCCTCGTTGTCGACCGACCAGGAGACCTGCGTGGCGCCGCTGCCCGTGGTCTTCTCCACCAGCCCGTCGTTGACCAGCGCGCCGGAGCCGACCAGCCCGCCGTCGCCATCCCAGCCGCTTTCGCTGTTCAGGATCAGCGTGCCCGTGTTGAGGATGCCCGTGCCGCTTCCCTCCCCGGCGAGCTCGTCGCTACCGACGGTCATTGAGCCCTCGTTATCGATCATCGTGCCGATGTTCAACCAGCCCGAGGAGGTGAACGTCGAGCTTGGCAGCAGCACCAGCGGCGGCCCGTCCCCGACGAGGTTCGCCGCGCCGCCGGGGTACGGCTGGGCGCTGACGGTCAGCGCGCCGCTGATGTCCGTCGGAGCGTCGGCGGCCAGAATCGCCGAGACCGTCACGTTGTTAAGCGTCGAGGTCGACGGACCGTCAAGTGTCAGGCTCGCGGTCGCGATGACCAGGGTGCCGGTATCGGTCAGCCACCCCGCCTGATCGTTGTTCGAGACTGTCACCGGCGTCGCGGTCAGGATGCACGCGTGGTCGCTGGCGCTCGGTAGCGCGTCGTTTGACCAGTTAGACGCCGTCTCCCACGCTCCGTCCCCGGCGCCGCCGGTCCAAGTGTCCGTGCACGCCGATCCGTCCGGCGCGACACCCTGCACGATCGCGGTCTGGGCCGACGTCGCCGGCGTCGTGCCCGCCGCGTTGGCAGCCGTGACACTGACTTGCAGGCGCGTCCCGATGTCCGTGCTGGCCTGGGTGTAGGTGGCCTGCGTCGCGCCGGTGATGTTCTGGCAGTTCTGGCCGCTCACGCCGCAGGACTGCCACTGGTAGCTGTAGGCGATCGGCTGGCTGCCCGACCAGGTCCCGGTCGCCGCGCTCAGCGTCGATCCGCTCAACGCGCTGCCGCTGATGACCGGCGGCGCGGTGTTCACCGGTGCGCCGGTCACGACCGTGGTGGTCGCCGAGGTGGCCGCGACCGGCTGGTTGGCGGCGTTGGTCGCGGTGACCACGACGCGCAGTTCGCTGCCAACATCACCCGAGCCGGCCGTATAGGTCGAGCCGGTCGCCGAGGCGATGTTCGAGCAGTTCGCGCCCGTCGTGTCACAGTCCTGCCACTGATAGGCGTAGGTCAGCGGCGGCGTGCCGAGCCACGTGCCCGTGGTCGCGGTCAGCGTCTGGCCCTGCTCGGGGGTGCCACTGATCTGCGGAAGCTGGGTGTTCGACGGCGCCAACGCCGCGACCACGCCGCTCGCCGCCGAGGTGGCCACGACCGGCTGGTTGGCGGCGTTGCTCGCGGTGACGACCACGCGAAGCGTGCCGCCGACCTGCGCTGGGGTGAGCGCAAACGTCGCGCCCGTCGCGCCGCTGATGTTCTGGCAGCTCGCGCCCGACGCGTTGCATGACTGCCACTGATACGTGTAGGTCAGCGGGGGGGTCCCGCTCCAGGAGCCCGTGCTCGCGCTCAGCGTGCTCCCATCCGTCGTCGTGCCGGTGATCGCCGGCAGAGCGGTGTTCACTGGTAGCGCCGGCGCGACCTGCGCGGTCGCCGGCGAGGTCGCCGGCGTCGACGCGGCCGAGTTGGTCGCGGTGACCACGACGCGAAGCGTCGTCCCGACACTGCTCGGACTCAGCTGGTAGGTCGCGCTGGTCGCGCCGCTGATGTTCGCGCAGGCGCCGCCGCTCGCGTTACACGACTGCCACTGATAGGCGTAGCTCAGCGGCGGGGTGCCCGTCCACGAGCCCGTGCTCGCGCTCAGCGTGCCGCCGTCGACCGCGGTACCGGTGATCTGCGGCAGCGCGGTGTTCGCGGGTGGCGCCGGCGCGACCTGACCGCTCGCCGCCGACGTCGCCGACGCCGGCTGGTTGGCCGCGTTAGACGCAGTGACCACCACGCGCACGGTGTCACCGACATACGCGGGAGTCAGCGTGAACGTCGACGCGGTCGCACCAGGGATGGTCGAGCAGGCACCACCCGTGCTGTTGCAGGACTGCCATTGATACGCGTACGTCAGCGGCGGGGTCCCGGTCCACGAGCCGGTGCTGGAGCTCAACGTCTGCCCGTCCTGCGCCGTCCCCGAGATCACCGGCAGCGCGGTGTTCACCGGCGGCGCCGCTGAGACGACACCCGTCGCGACCGACGTGGCACCGGTGCCCGGCCCGGCCGAGTTCGACGCCGTGACGACCACCCGCAGGGTGTCGCCCACGTACGCCGGGGTCAGCGTGAACGTCGATGCGGTCGCTCCGCTGATGTTCGCGCAGCCCGCCCCGCTGCTGTTGCAGCTCTCCCACTGATACGCGTAAGACAACGGCGGGGTGCCCGACCACGACCCAGTGCTCGAGGTCAGCGTCTGCCCATCCTGCGCCGTCCCCGAGATCGCCGGCGGAGCTGTGTTCGACGGCGTGACCGCCGTCACGACCGCGCTGACCGCCGAGTACGCCGGCGACGCGGAGGACCCGGCGCTGTTGCTTGCCGTGACTGCGACCCGCACCGTGTTACCGACATCAGACGGCTGCAGCGTGTACGACGATGACGTCGCGCCGGAGATGTTCGCGCACGAACCGCCCAGGCTGTTACAGCTCTGCCACTGATACGCATAGGTCAGCGGCGGCGTGCCCGTCCACGTCCCGGTCGTCGACGACAGCGTCGACCCCGCGTTCGTCGTCCCGGAGATCACGGGCAGCACCGTGTTGGCCGGGGCCTGCGCGACCACGACCGCGGTGATCGGCGACGTCGCATTGGTCGAACCGACCGAGTTCTTCGCGGTCACGACGACCTGCAGCGTGCTGCCGACAGTCGACGGACCCAACACGAATGTGCTGCTCGTCGCGCCGGAGATGTTCGCGCAGCTCCCACCGGTGCTGGTGCACGACTGCCACTGGTAGGTGTACGTGATCGTCGCCGTCCCCGCCCACGTCCCGGTGCTCGCCGTCAACGTCTGCCCATCCTTCGCGGTCCCGGTGATCGCCGGCAGCGTCACGTTCACCGGCGCACCGGTGGTGACCGTCGCCGTCGCCGCCGACGTGGCGCTCGCGTTCCCCGCCGCGTTGGTCGCCTTCACAATCACCTTCATCGTCTTGCCGACCTGCGCGCTGACCAGCCGATACGTCGACGCGGTCGCGCCGCTGATGCTCGCGCAGCTACCGCCCGAGGTGTTGCACGCCTCCCACTGATAGGTGTACGTCAGCGGCGGGGTGCCCGTCCACGTCCCCGTGCTCGCCGACAGCAGCTGGCCCTCCTTCGCCGACCCCGTGATCGTCGGGACCGCCGTGTTCGCCGGCGCGAGCGCGGTCACCGTCGCGGTCGCCACCGACACCGCCGACCCCGTCCCCGCGCTATTCGTCGCCGTCACCGACACCACCAGCGTCGATCCGACATCCGCCGGCGTGAGCTTGTACGTCGACGCTGTCGCGCCACTGATGCTCACGCAGTTCGCGCCCGACGTGTTGCAGCGCTCCCACTGATACACGGTAACTGTTCAGGTGGGCAGCGGTCGTGAGCAGGATCGTGGGCGCTTGGAGGGAAGCTTGCATGGGTGATCGATGCGAGCCGGCGTGCGGGGCGGCTGAGCCATGACGAGTTTGCGGCGCTTGTCGTCGAGCAAGCGGCGCTGATCGAGACGCTGCGGGCGCGGATCGTCGAGCAGGATCGGGTGATCGAGGAGTTGCGGGCGCGGCTGGGGCAGAACTCGCGCAACTCGTCCAAGCCGCCGTCCTCGGATGGGTATTCCAAGCCGCCGTCCAAGGATCGGTCCTTGCGCCGTCGGTCGGGGCGCAAGCCGGGCGGCCAGCCGGGTCATCGCGGTCGTCATCTGGAGCGTCGCGAGGATCCGGATGTGACGGTGCTTCATCGGGCGGAGTGTTGTGAGGGGTGTGGCGGTGATCTGTCGGGATCGCCGGTCGTGGAGAGCCAGTCGCGCCAGGTGTTCGATCTGCCGCAGGTCCCGAGGCTGCGATGCGCGGAGCATTGGATCCAGCGGCGGCGCTGTGACTGCTGCGGGCATCTGACGAGTTCGACGTTTCCCATGGAGGCGAAGGCGCCGGTGTGTTACGGCCCGCGGATTCGGGCGATGGGGATCTACCTGGTCTCCTATCAGCATCTGCCGTATGTGCGTGCGGCGGAGATCCTGTCGGACTGGGCGGGCGCGACCGTGTCGGTCGGCAGTCTGCAGGGGTTCGTGGCTGAGGGCGCCGAGGGCCTGGAAATGTTCTTGGAGGAGGTCCGTTCTGGGCTGGAGGGCTCGCAGGTCGCGCATTTCGATGAGACCGGCGGGCGGATCAACGGTGAGCTTTCATGGATCCATTGCGCCTCGAGCGAGGCATTGACGTTGTACACGGCGCACGCGAAGCGTGGTCGTGACGGGATCGACGCTGCCGGCGTCCTACCGGGCTTTGCCGGGATCGCGGTCCACGACGGGTGGGCTCCCTACCGCGTCTACGAGAACGCCCGTCACGCGCTGTGCGGCGCTCATCATCTACGCGAGCTCGTCTGCGCCGAGGAGCAGGGGCAGAGCTGGGCGTGCGCGATGAGCGCGCTGCTGCTCGACGTCAAAGACACGGTCTGGCGCGCCCGCGAGGAAGGTCGCGACGCGCTCGAACCCGGCGCGCTTGGCACCGTTCTCGACTGCTACCGCGAGATCGTCGCTGCCGGTTACGAGCAGAACCCCGGTCTGGGTGCCGAGAGCAGCGGCCGGCGGACGAAGCGCACCAAGGCGCAGAACCTGCTGTTGCGACTCGACGAGCGCGAGGCCGAGGTGCTGTGCTTCGCCCATGACTTCCAGGTGCCGTTCGACAACAACCTGTGCGAGCGGGATCTGAGGATGGTCAAGCTGCAGCAGAAGATCTCCGGCTGCTGGCGGACGCGTGAGGGCGCCGAGCGGTTCCTCGCGATCCGCTCCTACCTCTCCACCGCTCGCAAGCAAGGCCAGCGCCCGTCAGAGGTGCTCACGAAGCTCAGCGGCGGCGAGCCGTGGTTGCCGATGGCCGCCGGCCCCTGAATCTGTCTGCGCCGATTCGGATACTTGCGGCTGTGAGCAAACGCTCCCGAGGACGAGCACGCGGGCAGATCCAACCCCAGCTGCAGGCGTCGCGGTCCGCCACCGGCCCGCCACCACGACCGCCCGCCGAACCTGAGGCCCTGTTGCTCGACCAGATCGCCGCTGGCGCGCTCGACCCTCACCTGACCGCGATTGCCGAAGCGATCCGCGCCCGCTATGAGCTGGTGCAGACGATCGGCGCCGCCAAAGCGCTCGCGATGCTGAACGTCGGTGATCGGGTGCGGATCAACCACCACGCCAGCCCCCGCTACCTACACGGCGTCCACGGCAACGTCGTGGAACTCGACGAGCACTCCGCCACCGTCTGCGTGCACCGCCCGATCGGCCGCTTCAAGAGCGGTGAGATCCGCTGCCCACCACTCGTGCTAGACCGCCTGAACCCAGCCGCCTGACCCACCACGAAGGAGACCCCGTTCCTCCATGAGCCCAGCCCGACAAGCCGATCCCGAACTCGACAGCCTGATCGACGAGATCACCGTCGACTGCCACGACGAAGACGAGCAACTGATGGGGTTTGAGGCCGCGTTCGACGAGGACGGAAACTTCCCGTGCCAGGGCACCGTGATCGGCGAAGACGTCGACGTCCTGTCCGTCAGCCGCGGCGACAACCGCAGCGAACTCATCGCCACCTGCCAACGCGGCGGACAGCGTTACGAGGTCGCCCTACTCGACATCGACCTCCAAGCCGACCTAACCACTTCACGGCTGCTCGCCGCATACCGCCACTGGGTCAGCGACTGACACAACACCACCTGAACAGTTACGATACACGTACGTAATCATCGGGACGCCCGTCCACGTCCCGGACGCCGCAGTCAGCGTCTGGCCGTCCTTCGCGGTGCCCGAGACCGTCGGGACGCTGCTGTTGACCGGGAACTCGCCGGCGTTGTAGTGCGCGAGCACCTGCGCCGCCGACAGCGCCTTCGCGTAGAACGCCACGTTGCTCAGACTGCCCTTGAACTGCGGGTCGCTTGAGATCTGCGACTTGCCCAACAGATTGTTCGCCGTCGTGCCCAGCGACGACGGCGTCGGCGTCACACCCGTGGTCTGGCCGACCTGCTTGCCGTTGACGTACAGCGTGAGCACGCCGCCGGTCTCGGTCACCGCGACGTACTCCCACGCGCTCGCCGTCAACTCCGGCGCCGTGACCGTCGCGATCGTCCCCGCCGTCGTGCGAATCTCAAACGTCAACGGATGGTTCGTCGCCGAGGACGCCGGCGTCAAACTCAGCCAATTCGTCGTACTGGACCCGAAATCAAACACGGGCTGCTGAAATGACGAGCCGCCCGACCAATCCACCCACGCCTCAGCACTGAAGGCCGTATCCCCCGCCAACGGACTGGACGAGAACAGCGCCGACGACGAGCCACTGAACGAACCGCCATGCGAACCCGTGAACGGGCCCGCACCACCGAGCGTGATCGACGTCACCGCCCCCGTCAGCGACCCAACCGAGTCAGCCAGCGTCTTCGAGCCCGCGGCATCGTCAAAGCGGTACTGGTGCGCCGGCCCATCCGCCGCCACCGTGCTCTCATACGTCGCGTACGGCTGCACCGAACCCGCCCCGCCGGCGACTCCCACCACCAGCACAACGATCGCCACGACAGCCATCGCCACCAGCACACGACCAGCACGACCCCACCCCTCGCTGCGCTTACGCACAGCACGCCGCCAACCACCCATGCCGGTCTCCCAAACGCTCGCCATCCTGGCTGCGTAACCGGCCCCCCGGCAACACTCACAGCCCCAAGGCGCGGATTTGTATCAAACGCTCAGGGCGTAACGCACGCACAAATGCGATGACTCAGTAATACGCCGCAGGCGCGTCGATCGCCGGGCCGCATGCCCCGAGGCGGACCCCTCGGCGGCCGCGGAGCACTTCGAAAGGGACGGTCCCCGGCTCGCCCAGTCCCGCTCAACCGGTCGCCGCGCGCCCTCCACGATGCGCACTCTCGCGGGACACGATCGACCCGCCCGCGCGCCCGCACAGAACAACCAATCCGCCCTCCTAGCTGGCGGATTCGTGCCGCAGATGGGGCGCTCCCGCCGGCTAACCCTTTCCGTCAAAAAGAAGAGGCACGCCCGCACCAGCGAGTGCGCGAAACCAAGAAGGTGCCGATTACCAGGCCCTTTCCCAGTGGGCGATCCAGGACTCGAACCTGGGACCTCTTCCTTATCAGAAGTAAGGCGAAGCGCGCCGGTGTGTGCCGCCGCGTGCCGCTGTGAGCATTTACGCCGGATTGATGGCGTGGGGGTGCGTGCGTGTGCCGGGGGGCTCCGCGCGATCTTTCTACGGCAGCTTTCTGTGTGCGCCGGCGCTGCGTTCGTGCGAGAGGGAGTCATGGCCGTGACGGTAGGCCCGGGCGGTGGGATGTGTCAAACGCCGCGGCGATAGTTCGACCGTGCGAGCGGCCTGTAGTCGCGGACTTGCCGGCGACGCTCAGTTGCTGTCGCCTCGGCGACGCGGCCGCCTGTGAGGCGATAGCCGCGGCGCCGCGCGGTGCGCGTCGGCCGGGGTCGGCACCCGCGAGGGCGGGTCGTGCAGAAACGCGAACAGCTCGCCGACTCGCGTGCGCAGCTTCGGCGCGCGACGCCCTTCGTCCCAGAAGTGCTTGTAGAACATCTCGGTGATGCGGCGCGAGGCGTGCCCGAGATATCGCGAGATCGCGTCGATGTCCGCATCGGGTTGCGACAGCACGATCGAGGCATAGGTGTGTCGCAGCGTGTGCCATGTCACCCAGATCGCCTGGTCGGCGGGATTCTGTCGATCGAGACCCCGGTTCAGGCCGACCGCTTCCACGACCGGGTTCCACACGTGCTGGCGCACGTAGTCGTAGGAGAGGGGCCGTCCGTCCCGCCAGCACCAGATGTAGTCATCCGGTCCGGCGTGGCGTGCCGACGCGCGCAGCGTTGCGAGCTCGGCCAGCATCGCGTCGCTGAGCGGAACGTACCTGTTGCCCGCTTCGGTCTTGGGCGGACCGTCGGTTAGCGGCGCCCGCGCGCCCGCGCGGCCAAGCTGGGTGGCGACTCTCAGCATGTGGGTGTGTTCGTCGATGTCTCGCCACCTGCGACCGAGTCGCTCGTTGGCGCGCAAGCCGGTCTCGATGTCCAGCAGGAACCCAACGCGATGCATGCCGGGCGAGAACGCGTCGCGCAACTCGGCGATCTCCAGCGCGGACAACACTCGTTGTCGGGATGTCGTTGCAGCGGGGAGGTCGTCTGCGGGGAAATCGAGCCATGGATTCGCCGCCTTGGCCAGCCAACCATTGCGGACGCAGTACTCCGTGAGGCGTCTGAGCTCGCCGAGATAGGTCACCTGCGTACTGGGCTTCAGCCCTCGATCGCTCGTCATCCAGTCGATGACGGCGCGGATGGTGTCGTCGGTTAGATCTTCCAGCGCGAGAGCGGTGATCGGCGAGGCGTACGTCGAAGCGGTCCTGATATTCGCCGGGCTGATTAGACCCAACGCGACCATAGCGCTGCGCTTCTTGGCGTGGGTTCCGGGCCTTGCGCGGATCTTGCGCGTGTCATTCGCGCCTTGGCTGAGCGCGCGTTGGGCGCGCTCGAGGTGGACTTCGAGGTATGACGCCGCAGCATCCCGAAGTGCGATCTGCGCGCAGTGAGCATCCGGCGCCGGCGCGCTTCGTGCCAACGCGTGCTGCAGGAGCGCCTCGTCGAGCGTGACCGCGCCCAGCCGACGGCACTTCGTCCTGCCGCCCTGCTGAAACCAGATGCCGAGGCCCTCGTCGCCCGCGCTGCTGCGATAGAAGTAGATCCCTTTGTACTTCGCGCCGGCGAGCGGGTGCCCGCTCCGGTCGCGCAGGCAGCGCGTAACGCTCACCTTGTCCACGGTCCCGTGTGGCGGGAGCCCCAGTTGCACGTAGTAGGCGTGCCGCGACCGGTCTGATGGGTATCGGGTCATGGACGGCCGACCCCGCCAGATTCACGAGCCGACGGCAGCGGGCAGAGACCGAACCGCGCGAAGAGCGCGGCCGTCCACTCCGCGAGATCCGCGTCGTCCGGCACCGGCGGATAGCCCGCGAGCCGCCAGAGGATAAGGACGTCTCTGTCCCAGGCCGCCCGTGTTGGGGCAGAGCGCGACGCAGGCACGCGCCGCGCGGCGTGCCGCTTGCGGAACGTCTCGGGTGCCATTCCTGCCCACCTCGCGGCTACGACGGACTTCAGCGTGCACTCGTTGTCCTTCGCTGAGACGCCCCACTCCGTGCCCAGCTTCTGCACTACGCGTTCGGCGACAGCGTCGACGAACCATGTGAAGAGGCGCTTGACAGCCGAGATCATGTCCTCGCTGCCCACGCGTTCGGGATCGACTTCGCCTCCGTGCAATGTCATGCCAAGCATTGAACAAGACGGCAGTGACACCCCCTCCTGGGGCGGCGGCGAGGCTGCGGGGAGCGCACGGGTTGCGATGGTCGGCGCGCGTAGGAATGGCAAGACTTGCGCACAGCGCGATGCTCAATGACCTCCACGAACGCTCAGGTTTGCGCCGACCCTGGCCGTGCCCGGCACGCGGGGGTTGAGCTATGCCCGCGGAGTAGCCGCCATTCATCGCGCTGCCGCTTCTCGAAACAAGGTCGGGGTTAGACGACCAGGTCGGGACTTCTGGAAAGAACGAAGTGTAGCTCTGGGCCGCCCGCCAGTGTGCGGACTCTCGTGCCTCGGCATAGCTACACAGCCGACCCGCGGCCAGAACTAGTCCGTCTCGGCGCTGCCCTGCGGTCCCTTCGCATGGCGAAGGGGCTCAAGCAGATCGAGCTCGCCGTGGCCGCGGACGTCACCGAGACGCAGATCAGCGACATCGAGCGTGGCGCGAACAACCCCGGCTGGCTGCTACTCACGCGAGTCGTCGAGCAGGGCCTCGAGCTACCGATGCGGGACCTCGGGGCCGCTTACGACGACCAGTGCCGAACCCAGGAGTTCGACGCCAATCCGTAGTCGCCCGAGCGGACGCCGGCTCGGGTACGCGCTGGCACGGGCAGCGTAGTCAGCGGGGTTTCCGCCGATGGACTCTGGCGACCTCCGCGCCGAGTACATACGCGCCAAGCATCAAGGCTCGATGCCAGACAACCGGGAGGCGCGACGATGAGGGCGCGGATGTCGTGGAGCAGCCCGACCGCCCATCCCCCTGGGGAACACTGGTGGCTCGACCGGATGCCCCGCCGAGCGAGCCACCGTCGGGCATCACTCGGGGTACAGGGCGAGCCCAGAAGGTTCGCTTCCTAGCCTCTCGAAGTCGGTGGCAAGCGTCTCGCGACTGCTCCCCAGGACGTCATCGACGCTCAATCCGCGCGCGGCCGAATCGACTGCCTGCGCCGCGAGGTACGCGCTGACTCGCCCGACGAAGGGCTCGACCGAGGCGACAACCTCGGCTACCACCGCATGGCCATGAATAATGGCGTTGCGCTGACGCACGGCTCGATTGAGCAGCGCATCGAACGCGCACCGGAACTCGCGCCACCATTGCTGGGCAGACTGACCTCTGCGTCCGACTCGGTCAAGTTCCTTCCATTGTCGCCGCGGAAGAGAGTCGGCGACGAAATCAGAGGCAACTCCTGGCGCCAGCCGGAGTACGGCGCCGGGCTTCCACGAGAAGTGTCTGCTGTTGTGATGAATGAAGATCTCGTTGCGCGCGGCCGCTACACGGGCAGAGCTTGCAGGGTCGCGGAGTCGTTGCGGATGAACGGGCAGTTCGATGCTGCTGGCCGCCGAGAAGAGAGTGCGGACAATGGCCTCCCGCGACCAGAAGTCCCTGAAGAAATGACGCACTGCTTCTTCCCACGAGGCGAATTGGCTGTGAGGCCCGGTCACCCACTGAGCCTCGAAGGTTCGAACGCGAAGTGCTAGTCGCATCGACTGATCGTCGATCTCGCTCGCCCCGCGGTGCCAGCCAACGTCGGAGACCGCGCGCACCGCCGACGGCTCGCCGCGCGCGAGTGCATCAGCAAACGCGGGCTGAAGCCCGCTTAGCGCATCGCCAGTGGGCTCGGCTGTCGGCGGGCTGAACGACTCAAGCGCCCTCCGGCGAACCGGGTCGCCGAACCCCATGCTGCCGCCGCGGTCACCACAGTCAGTGAAATAGCTACCGCCGTCAAGCAGCAACCACTTGGTACCGCCGAGACGAAAGCCTGCTGCCTCAACCAGCCCGCTCACGTACCGACGCGCCCAGGCAATCGGAGGATCTGTGCCACCTGGGGGCGATTGCGCTCGCGGCCCATCCATCTCGACGCGAGCGAGCACGTAGGACTGTGATTGCACGTCCGCGAAGTGCCACTCGATGGCTTCGTCGGTGAGTTCATCGGCGGCTTCGAAGTCCGGCTCGGCGAGCAGAGCGGGACAACCGTCACGAATCTCGCGGGGCGCGAACTGGTCAGAGAAGAACTGAACCTGGCCGACCCGCAGATAGCCGTGCGCGAGATGCGCGTTGCCGAACGCGGCCCAGGCAACGGAGACGCCGCTTGCAGGCTCGGCCATCGCGACCAGGCGCCCGGCGACCAGGTTGTCGTTGACCGCGGCCGATGTCAGGTTGCTCTCCATGCTCGACCAGTCGTGGCCGCGCATGCGAACGAGTTCCGCGACCTGGGCAACCCTAAGCGCGCAGGTCGCGCTACTTGCAGACCCGTCAGCGAGGGCGGCAAGCACGTCGTCCCACGCGGCACCGGCGGACTCGGCCCTTCGCAGTTGGTCCAGAATATCGCGAACCGCCGTTGCGACTGCTCGGCATCGTTCGCTATCGCCAAACACCTCCCCAAGATGTGCGACTTGCTCGGTCTTGAACTTGTGGAGGGTCGGAGTTGTTGTGGCGTCTAGGTGTTCGCCGGTTCGCGTAAGCGCAAGGTCGAGGTCGCCTACGAGTGACCTTCGGTCCGCATCAAAGATTCGGACCCGTCCACTGGCGGCGTCCTCAAGCATGAGAGCTAGCTCTGTCAGTGGTGGTACGAGGGTCAAGACGTCCATGGCGCGATATCCCTCGTGTGTACGCAGCAGGTCCGCGAGGGCATCGCGAGCCGCAGCGGACGGCCGGCGTTCCTTGTCAGTCACCGGTCGAGTCGCCGAACAGTGGCCCGAGGATCGAGATCATCTGCTCGGTGAAGGGCTCGAGGGCGGCCGGATTCGGGCTCAGTGCTGGAGGGGTCAACGTTAGGAGGTCGTAGGCAAGCACGACTAGGCCGACGAGCAGCCGTTGGAGTTCGGCGTGAACGAGCTGATCGCCGTGGACACCGCGTTGGGCACACTTGTCGAGTGCGTCGATTCTCTCAGCTACGTCAGCGACAGTCACGAGCATCACGGCCTGTTCGGTTCCTTGCAGGTGGTCTTCGGCGTAGGCCCGGAGCCGGTTCCGGTATTGGCCGGGTCCGAGCTTGTGGCCCTCTCGCGGCTTGTCGGTTGCGGGGAACAGGCAATCGGCGAGCCGCTCGAGGAAGCGACGACACGACAGGGCGGCCTGGGCTAGTTGCTCCCGGGTCCTGGCCCCCTCGGTTGCCGTGAACGCTGCGTGCAGGACGTGACTGAGCCGGGCATCGAGATCTCGTGTGCGCAGCAGCGCTTCGTTTGCGACCGCAGCGAACTGGCGGTCCACCAGGTCGGACAGCTCGGCGTCCAAGAGAGCTTGCTCGCGCGTGTGGTACGGGTCGAAGATCGACTGCTGCATGCCGGTATCCTCGAAAACCACGCTCTCGAAGAGGCCGCACGCCTTCCACTCATCTCGCGTGGCGGTCCGTGGATCGTCCTTGAGCTCGTCTGAGGTGTGCAGCAAGCGGAGCTCGGACCCGACGACGCGATAGCGGTCGGCAAGGGCTTGCGCGTAGATCACCCAATGCGCATCGCTTCGGAGATCGATCTCGAGAGCGCCGAGGTATCCCGCGTTGCCTGCGGCGAGGGCCTCGTCCACTTCTTGGGCGTCGTGCAGGCCGAGGCCGACGGCGTCGATCACGAACACGTCGGTGGTACTGATCAATTGTGCGAAGTCGTCCTCATCGATCGTCCGCCACGCCCGCCTCGACGACGTGACCAACGCTCGGGCGAGCGCGCTCGTGTCGCCGCTTGGCTGCGGCGCATGAAACTGCAGGAGGAGGTCGCCGATCCTGATGCGTACGTGGCGTCTCGGCGCGGGCACGCGCGCGATGAGGGCTGCGAAAAAGGCGCGTAGGCTCCCGGTCGCGTAGTTGCCGCTGTGCGCCGATGCGTCGAAATGAAACGCGACACGCATGTCGTGAACCCCGTTAGCGCCGCGCTGCGGCGCCCTTCGGGCTCTTTGGGGCTTGCGACGTCGAGTCGGTTTCCAGCGACCCTACTTGCGCGGCCCGGCGGTGGATCTCCGCCACCCGCTGGTCGAAGAGTGCGAAGGCGGCGACGGTATCACCCGCGTAATCGCCGAGGGAGTTCGCAAACGCCCATCCCTCTTGCCTGAGGGCCACTGCGAGTGTGCGACGCTCACTAGATCGGAATCCGAACCGAAGCTGCTGCGAGATGGCACCGGCGAGAGCGACGACCAGGCCGATGACGAAGATGACCCACCCTGTCGCGCTGCCCCGCCCCCCGGAGCCGGCAGCCGCGGCGATGCCGGATGTCGCGAAGCCGCCGCCGACTATTAGCGCGTTCACGACGACGAATCCGCTTGCGTTGCGATTAGCTTGAAGGAGCAGGCTCCGCAGGGGGAACGTGAACCGAGACGCCACCCAGTCGCGCAGCCGCTGCTGATCGCCAGGGGTTCCGCCGGCAAGCTGGTCGAGCCGAGTGGCAATGTGCCCGCCGAGCTGAAATACCTCCTTGAGCTCGAACTGAGGCACCGACATCCCCTGCCTCCAGCGGGAAAGCCTCCGTGGCCGCTTGGACGCCGCCTCGCTGAGATCACTCACGAAAGCGATACTAATGCCGAGATGAGTGATAGAGCTAGTTTTACTAGCGGATTCGCGCTAGGAAGGCTAGTCCGGATAGGTCGAGCCGGGTACACCGCAGCGCGGCGGCGGACGAGGGTGGCGCCCTGGGCGACGGCACTACTGACCGGCGCCGGTCGATTCTTCTTGACCGCCAGCTGTGCGCGGCGAGACGCTGACCGGCGGACGGCTGCCCCGGAGTTTGACGCCGGGCAGAGCCGCCGGGCCGTCTTGGCGGAGCCGCTGCCGGCGCTCGAGCTATCCGGCGATGTCGAGCGGGTGGAGCGGCCGGTTGATGATGCGTCCTTCGACCGGCTCGTCCGGCCCGATGCCCGCCCGCCTGCGCGCGCGCCGCTCGCTCAACTCGTCGGCTAGTTTCCACCGTTCCTCATGCGGCTCGTCGTAGGGGATCACGATGTAGTCACGCAGCTCACCGTCGTCGGTCGGTATCTGCGCTGGCCAGCCGCGGCGCAGATTCGCTGCGATTAGCCCGTTGTCGTCCGGGTCAGGCTCGAGCAGAACAACTTGGCAGAAGGGCCGCGGTCGGATCACCCGAGATGGGTGGCGCCTCGACGCGCCACGCACAGAGTCGAGCGTGGTCTGCGCCTTGGCGAACACGTGCTTGTCTGCCCAGCCGTAGGTGCGGAGATTGAGAGCTTCGACCTCGTCTGCGGATAGATCTCGGGCGTCGAGGCCGCAGTCACCCGGCACGGGACGCATGAGAAGGCAAACCGTGTCGCCGAGTGGCACGGTCACTTCCGCGTTCTCGGAGCTGAGCAGCCCTTGCGCCGCCCACGGGTACGGCGGCGTCGGGTCGTGGATCGCGTAGCCGCGGTCGGACGTGATCAGCCCGCCGCTCGACGACCGCAGAAGCGTCCAATGGAACGCGATCAGCATCGGAGCGCTTTCGACCGCGTGCTGGAACCCAGCAGCGAAGCCGGCTCCATCCCGGCCGTTCAGCCGTACGTCCCCGCGTCGAATCTGGGTGAGTGTTGCTTGTCGGAAGCGTTCGATTTCCTCGTCGGTCGCTCCGTCCGCGAAGAACTCGCGGCGGCGAGCAGCGAACGCCTGGCGATCCGAAAAGAACTCGCTCGCGGCCGTCTTCAGCGCGGCGTTTGCGATCGCCGTGACCTGTTCCGCCGCAATCGGAGTGCGCATTGTCTGAAGCGCCACGAGGAGCGCGATCGTCGCGCGCTCGCCCGGCGACAGCGATGCGGGGTCGCCGATCAAATCGCGAAGTGCAGGCGCGGCGTGCGTCTCGACAAGCGCGAGGTAGCCCTCGTTTCTATTTGAAGGACGCCCGTCTTCGTCGATCGCCGTGTAGAGCCGGTGCCGCGAGGCGGCCGTGCGGATATCCACTCGCCGCGGCGCGCGGCGAGTTGTCGCTTCCACCTGAAACACGCAGTCCTTGCCCTGGTGTATGTGCGTGAACCCGCGGAGCAGAAACTGTGGGACAAAGTGGTGTCGTTTCGCCGCGGCCTTGTCAAGTCGGCTGAAGTCGCGTGAGACCGCCATCTCCTGAAAGGCGGTGACGAGCGGGCTGGCTCGCAAGGCAGCCACGATGTGATCGAAATCGCCCATAGAGCAAACGGTAGCCGGCACGGCGAGCGACTTACCAGGAGCCGAGCGGCTTGGAGAGCAGCGCGTCGGATACGAACGGGTCGGCGACGCGCCATCCTCGCTGTCCGACCCGGGCGACGAGCTCGTGATAGCCGAGCTGGCGCAACGCCCGACTGACGTCCCGGGCGGTGGCCGATGGAA
This sequence comes from uncultured Solirubrobacterales bacterium, assembly GCA_963819075.1. GTDB lineage: Bacteria > Actinomycetota > Thermoleophilia > Solirubrobacterales > Solirubrobacteraceae > CAVQBJ01. The sequence goes on along the minus strand of CAWFUP010000002.1, from coordinate 314,147 downwards.
TCCCGTACGGCGGTAGCCCCCGCGATAGGCGCAGCAGCAGCTCGGGCCCGTAGCGAGTGACGGCTCGGGCCAAGCGCATCACGAGGGGAACCATGTCCACCGCGGCCCGCGCGTGTTGACGCAAGGCTTCACCGGCGCCGACCGCCTGAGCGTCGAGCAGGACGGCGAGCGTCGGCAATGCCAGGCCCCAGGTGCGGGCGAGCACGAACTCAAGGTCTTCCGCGGACACGGCCAGCTCGTGCTCGCGGATGACGCGCCGCCAGGCGCGCTCGTCGCGGTCGGCGCCCACCTCAAGGACGGTGCCGGCACCGAAGAACGGCGCCCTCGCGCCGTCGAGCGTGTCGCGCGCCTCGGTGGGGCACGTGAGAACCAGCGCGTGGCGGCGATCGTCCTGCACCACGCCGCGGATCTCCCACAGCACGTCGTGTGACCAGCGCTGCGTCAACAGGTGCGCCTCGCGCACCACCAGCAGCCCAGGCGGTGCGAGGCGCAGCACGGCGGCCACCGCGCCCGCCGCATAGCCGCCGGATTCGGCATCGACTAAGGCGGCGGCGAGGTTCAGGAACTCGGCGTGACGGGACGGCTCGAGTTGCGGGACCTCGGCTGGCTGACCGCGCTGCAGAGCGATCAGGTCTGCTGCGCCCTCCTCGCCAAACGCGGCTACGGCGATCGAGATCACCAGTCGCTGCACGAGGGTCTGGTAGTCGCCGACCAGACCGAGCGACACGGAGATGACCGGCCGCTCGTGTACCGGCGAGGCGTCGCCGATCCAGTCCGCGGCCTGCTCCACGCCAGACCCAGGGTCGCCATGCAGGATGACCACCTCACCCCCGCCGCTGGGCATCGCGCCGGCCCACGGCGGGCCGTGCGGGTAGATGAAGCGGATGAGCTGAGCCCCCGCAGGCACGGCGAGAGTCGATCGGGTCACCGCAGCCTCCACGCCTCGTGCTTGCGCACGGTAGGTAGCGCCAAGGCGACGACGCTCACGCTGGTCGCGCCGAAAGTCTGCGCGAGCTGCGCGGCGTGCTTGGCCAGCAGCATCGTGCAGTAGGGATGACCGCGCGACTCGTCTAACAGCAGCGCGAGCGCCTCATCGTCGATCGGCACACCGGCGCTCTCAAAGCGAGCCCGAAGGCCGTTGCGCCAATCTTCGCTCTGGATCGCCGGCAGCGGGAACTCTTCCCCGAGATAGCCCAGGACGCTCGGGCGGCGCAGCTTCTCCTCGGCCCGCTGATCGCTGCTGGCCAGCGCGAGACCGGCGCGGCGGTCGTCACGCGCCATGAACGCGCGCAGCGCGGCCCGCACATCCTTCTTCCAGCGGGCGATCACGTGCGCCTCGTCGATGACGATCGCTGCGCGGCGCTCCCGCCGCGCCAGCTCACCCGGAATTGCCTCGAGCACCGCTGGCAACGTCAGCTCGTCGGGCCGCAGGCCCTCCAGCAGGCCGCCGACGGCCGAGGCCTCCTCGCTGCCCGCCGCGTGCCCGGCCCGCGACAGCGCGCTGCCGACGCGACGGCTCAACGAGCGGGCCTGAGAGGCCGTGCGCTCGGCCGGCGTGATGAAGTGGTTGGCCAGCATGACCGCGGCCGCCTCCGGGGTCGGGTACTCATCAAGCGCCAGGCGAACGGCAACCAGTTGCTCGCTGGCCAGACGCGCGAGCGCGGCGCCCGCGACGCTGCTCTTGCCCCAGCGGCGCCGATCAAACACCCGCACGACATCGCCGCCGCGCAACCGGTCGGCGAGACCCTCGATCGACGCCAAGCGACCGATCTGGTGGCGCTCGTCGATGACCGGACCCGCCGGGAACAACTCGCTTATATCCATTAGGCGAGTAGTTTACTGCCTCCCGGGATATAAGCTCCAGCGCCCGCGGGTCGGCTCGCATCAGCGTCACGCACGTTCCCCGGCGACGCGACCTGCACTACTGATGGGAAAACGCGTTCGCGCTCTATGCGGCTGCCTCCTGGATCGTGACGGTGTGGCCGAGGCGCTCGAGCTGGGCGACGAGGCGTTTGGTGGTGCGGGCGGGATCGCGGCGGCGGTAGTAATCGGGGCCGAGGTCGGCGTAGAGCTCGCCGTTGGTGAGCATGTGCCACGCGGCGACGAGGATCGAGTGTTTGACGGCGCCGATCGCTTTGCCGTGTCCGATACGGGAGCGCTGGCGTTCGTAAAGCGCTCGCAGGTAGCTGTTCTTGGTGCGCATCGCAGCCATCGCGGCATCCTTGAGGGCGGCGTTGAGCCACCTGGATCCCTTGCGGGTGCGGCCGGAGCGCTGCTTGCCGGCGGAGCGGTCGTTGCCGGGGCACTGCCCGGCCCAGGACGCCAAATGGCGCGCCGAAGGGAACACGCTCATGTCAGGGCCGATCTCGGCGATGATCACCTCGGCGGTGCGCCGTTGAACGCCCGGGATGCTGCACAAGAGCTCAACGGCCGCCTCGAAAGGGGCGATGCGTTCCCCGATCGCGTCCGAAAGCCGGTCGATCTGCTCGTCCAGGAAGTCCAGGTGGGCGAGGATCGCGCCGATCAGCAGCGCGTGCAGGTCGTTGAAGCGACCCTCCAGCGCTTCGCGCAGCTCGGGAAGCTTCTGGCGCAGCCGGCCCTTGGCGAGGTCGGCCAGGATGTCGGGGTCAGTCGTACCGACCACGAGCGCGTCGAGCATCGCGCGTCCCGACTTGCCCAGCAGATCCGAGGCGACGCAATCGAGCTTGACGTTGCTGTCCTCCAACGCCTTATGCAGCCGCTGAGCCTCGCGTTGACGCTCGGCGATCTGGGTCTTGCGATACCTCGTGAGCTGGCGCAGGTCACGGATCGGCTTGGGCGGCACGAAGTTGGCCTTCAAGAGCCCAGCTTCGGCGAGCTGGCACAGCCACGCCGCGTCACCCATGTCGGTCTTGCGACCGGGGACCTGCTTGACGTGACGGGCGTTGACGAGCATCAGCTCGAAGTCGTCCTCAAGGATGTGCCAGACCGGCTTCCAATACACCCCGGTGGCCTCCATGACGACCTGCGTGACGCCGTGCGCGGCCAGCCAGTCACGCAGCCCCAAAAGCCCGCGGACCGTCGTGGCAAACTCCGCCAGGTGCGGCTCGCGGCCACCGTCGCCCGCAGGCGTGCGCACGCACGCGGTCACGCTGGCCTTGTGGACATCAAGCGCGCTGACGCGCTCAACGATCACGTCCATCACAACCTCCTCACGTCGATGACACGATCGCCATCTGCGAGGGCCTGTGAATTCAAAGAGTCTGATGAGCGTGCTCGAGCAGCGACAGTCCGGAGTCCCGAAACAGACCCCCACGCCAAACTAAACGACGGGCTCGCAAGCGCCATAGTAGGTCGGCGTCAGCAGACGACCACGAAATCATCGCTCGTTTTCACCCGCCCAGAGCCGGCGCCCCACGCCGCGAGGAACTAACGCTTGTACACCGAGACGTGCTGGCGGTCAGACGGGGCCGCGTCGCTGCGTCCGAACACCGCGCGCTCGATGAAGAAGATGTCGGGGTACGGCTCGACCACCGGCGGCACAGGAGCCGGCCTCAAGCTCGGCTCACGCGGATCCGCATGCGGCGTGAGGACCATGGCTCCAGCGTAGAACGACTAGGACTGTGATTCGCGGGACCCGGGCCGATCCGAGGTCTCACTTGAGCCCTTCAACGTCGCCGTCGTCGTGGTGTTCGTGGGACGGCTGCGTGTGGCATCGCTGCCTGCAAGGCCGCCAATGCCGGCGCGCCGCCACTGGTGCTCTCGACGTACACGGCGATCGTTACTGGGCCGCGTCGCGACGGTAACCTGCCTCGCGGTGGCGGTCAAGTGAGCGAGCAACCCGACACAGTTCAGCGCTACTACCTCGACGACCGGGACGCGGCGGCCGTGCGAGACGGCTACGCATGGCTGCTTCAGTTCGCGGCGACCAACCGGCTCTCAGGCGCGACCATCTTTATGTTCCAGGCGCAACACATTCCCCGGCTCGCCGACGGGCTTGGGCCGGAGCGGGCCACGATGCTAGACAGGAAGCGGACGCTAACCGAGCACGGCGTCACCGTCGCCGTGCACACATCGCGGTCGCGGGGCCGTCCGGCTGACCCCGTTCTCGGCGTGTGGGTCGACGACCGAGACCTGCTCGACCGGCTCGACGCGTGGCGGGTGCCGGCCATCTGCGCGATTCCGTGGGGCAACGGCGTTGTCGACTGGAAAGCCCGGTGGAGACCCGTGAACATCCGCACGGGTGAGCCGGCCCCCGACCCCGGCGCCTCCGTGTCGAACGCGGTGGTAGCGGCGGGTCTCGAGACTTTGACGCAGCTGGCAAATCTCTCCAACGGGCTGGACAGCTACAACCGCGACATCGCGGCCCAGGTATTCGTGGCGCTCCGCCGTGAGGGGGAGTCATTTGATCCCGACGAGGTGCGTTCTTGGGCTGCGCGCCACGGGTGGGGCGCGTCTCACGCCATCGAGCTTGCGGACCTCGCGCGGAAGGTCATCGAGGGGCGCCGCGTCCGGACGGGGCACTCGAGGCTGCGCGAGGACATCGTCGATCAGTGGCGAAACGAGGTCACAGACGCCCGAGGCGACAGCTGACACCGGGCGCGACGGCGCATCTGTCAGACGCGCCACGACCCGTAACGACCCGACTGGTGCGTGAGCGCAGCGGACGGGATCGCAGAAGGCGCGCACCCCCTACAGCACCCCGCGGCCGCCGCACGGCGTATGGCGAAACCCGTCGCCCTCGGCACCATGCAGCGGCCCGCGGGGCCCAGGCCTATATCCAGCCTCGGGCGTGGCCGACCTTCAGCAGCCTCGTCATCGCAACGAGAGCGCCGACGAGCTGGGCTAGCCATGCCAAATACTCCATGAGGATCCTTTCGTCCTGGCCCCACACAGCGCAGGGCGGTCCCATGCAGCGTTGCGCCGACCACGAGGGGCACAGGCGCGAAAGTCGAACTTGCGAGTTACGGGGCGGGGTAGTGTCATCCAAGCGTGCCCGCCAGGATCGCCCGCCCCACCATCGACGACCTCGTCGACATAGCGCGCGCGGCAGGTCGCTCGGATGTAAGCAGGCGCACCGTCCGCCACTGGGTCCGACAGGGCCTGATCCTGCCACCTCGCCGCGACGGTCGCAGATTCGTCTATCCAATGGCGACGCTCGGACAGGCGGATACGCTCGGACGGCACAGCGCCCGAGTCCACGGTGTGGACCTCGTGAAGTTCGCGCTCTTCGTCGAGGTCGACACGATCTCGCCCTCGGCGGCGCTGCGGATTGCGGCGGATGCGCTTCGGCGAATGCAGGCCGCTCTGGAGCCCGACGTCACTGCGATTACCGACGAGAGCGCACTGCGACGCGAGGCCTCACGCGCGGCCCGGCGAAGGTCAAGCAAAGCGGCGCTGCCTCGCACGGTGCGCGTCGGCGCCGGTGAGCGCGAGGCCGCCTCCACCTATCTGCTCAGCGCCCTGTCTTCCGTGCCGCTCCAGCCCGACGAACGCGCGGCTGGGCGCTTCGCGCTTGAGCGAATCCTCGGATTGCGCAGCGGACGCGGCGGAGCCGACCGCGACCTCGCCGACCGCCTGCCGTCACAGGAGTTCGTGGCTGACGCCGGGCACCTGTTGTCCTACGTACGTCGCAGTCGAGCGGTACATGCCCGCGTCGCGCGCAACATCGTGGAGCTCCTCTGCGTCTGGTTTCCCGCGCTGCTTCCGGCGATGTACGCCACGTCCCCGCCGAGCGAAGGACCGTTCCTTGAAATCGTCTCCGAGTGGACACAACGACTGACCCCCGAGATCTATGTCGTGCTATTCGCGTCTCTGTTGCGCACCACGTCCGAGCTAGCCGACGCCGAGGCGGCTGCATTGCTGCCGGCGCTCGACCCGCTGGCGGCGACCCTCGAGCTCGTCGACGCAACCCGTGGCGCCGAGCTGCGCGCGGTCGCCACGCGGCTTCGCCCTCTTCAACGAACCCGACTTGAGTGGGTCCAACCGGATGCCCGACGCGACACCGCGTGACGGGAGCGGGCGTGAGGGGCCCAGGGGTCTGAATCAACCAGCCTGGAGTTGCTCTGCGATGTAGTGAGCCAGCTCCAGCCTGGTGTCGCGGCGATAGCGAGTCCACTTCGACGGTTTCGACTCAAGGCTGTCGGCGAACCGGCGGTTGCCACGAGAGTTGACCTTCGTGAGATCGGCGAAGTCGACGGCCGGCACGAGCCAGGTCTTCTCAAACGTCAAGCCGTTCAAATCGGCGAGCACGAACAGCACCCAAGTGTCGTCGCGCGCCTCGAAGGTGGCGTCGCGGACGAGCGACACAGCGCGTCCGCGCTTCGTCACGTTCTTGGTCTCCGTTGAAATCGACTTGACCTGAACTCGCATGCTCGGGACGTCCCGGCGCGGACCCTCGAACACAAGATCGACTCCATCGCCATCCCAAAGGCTCTGCGCGACGTTGATGCGGCCGCCACCGACCAACGCCACCGTTGCAGCAACGAGCTGCTCGACTGCGGCACCGCGCCACGACGAGTGGTGCTCGCCGACTTCAGTCACGCACACCTGCACGCGAAGTTGCGCTCAACGCCGGGCACGGCCGCCGTCATCAACCCGATCCTATCCCGTGATGCCGGAAAGGTAATGGCGCCTGAGACGATGGCCTTCGACTCAGATGTGGGCCTGCCGGTCACGAAGCGGGCGACGTCGTGGCGCGCGAGCGCGGCGAGGATCGCATTGCCGTCGAACTTAGTCGCCTGCGCGATCGGGGGCGGCGCTCGTGGGGGCCAGCTCGAGTGTGCGGCGCAACGCCGGGACTCGGGCGCGGTCGTGATCCGACGGTGAGGCTTCGGCGAGCCGCACCAGATCAATCAACGAGGCGACCGGAACGTCGAGATCCTTCACGAGCTTGATTACGGTCGCGTCGCGACGTAGGTCCTCGTAGCCCTGGCTCCCAGCAGGCGCGGGCGTGACGAGGAGCTCGAGCCCGTGGGCGGCCAGCTGCCAGCGCTCCGCAGTGTCGATCGCGACTGCGGACGGCTCGGAGAGTGACCGTGCCTCCGTGGCGGCGAGCGCCTCGTAGAGGTGCGTGCGCTCGCCCGCTCGCGGCACGATCGTGAGTACCCCGCCGCTGGGTATCAGGGGCGTGCCGTGCAGCACCTCGGCGATCTCCCCGACGAGCACATGCGCAACGTTTGCTACGTGCAGCGCGCGCAGGACGCCGAGGACGTCGAGCGGCGCGGGTTCTGACCGCTCCTTCGCTGTGGCGCGCGCTCGGCGAACGCGGTCGGCGGACAAGACGCCGCGAGCGAGGCGCTTGGCGACCGGGAGCGCATGCGCTTCAGCGATGTGGTGGTTGTAGGAGTCATCGGCGTTAGCGAGGCCAAATGTCAACTCCAGACCGCAGGCGGCAACGACCTCGCGCAGACGCTCGAGCGACGGCACGACGTGCCCGCGCTCCCAGCGCGTGATCTCGGTCTGCCGCTTGCCTAACCGCAACGCCAGCTCGCGCTGTGAGAGGCCGGCGCGCCGGCGTGCCACCACGATCACGGCTGCGCTTAGGGGTGGCGACTTGGTGTGTGAAGGAGTGGTGGGTGTTATGGAGAATTGGGGGGCGTGGTCGATGAGCGGGCGATCGAGGAGCGGTTTCGGGTATTGACCGAGCAGGGGGTGCTCGATGAGCGCGGTCGTCGGGTGTGGGCGGCCGCGGAGGCCAGGGCGGCCGGTCGCGGTGGGATCTCGGCGGTGGTGAGGGCGACGGGGATCTCGGAGTCGACGGTGCTGCGGGGTCTGGCTGAGCTTGCGAGCGGGAAGGAGCCGCCGGCGGGGGGACGGGTGCGTCAGCATCCGGGGCCCGTGCGGATCACCGAGCGCGAGGAGGGGCTGTTGGAGGATCTTCGGGCGCTTGTGGGTCCGGCGACGCGGGGGGATCCGATGTCGCCGTTGCGGTACACCTCCAAGAGCGGCGCGAAGCTCGCGCAGGCGTTGCGGGAGAAGGGCCATCGGGTCGTCGATCGCACGGTGCAGCGGCTGTTGAAGGCCGACGGGTTTCGCTTGCAGGCGAACCGCAAGACGCTGGAGGGTGCTCAGCACCCCGATCGTGACGCTCAGTTTGAGCACATCAACCAGACCGCCAAGGCGGCGATCGCGGCCGGGGAGCCGGTGATCTCGGTCGACACCAAGAAGAAGGAGCTGGTCGGCCAGTACAAGGCCACGGGCCGCGAATGGGAGCCGTCGGGGCGGGCCGTTGAGGTCAAGACGCACGACTTCCCCGAGAAGGGCGTCGGCAAAGCGGTGCCCTACGGGGTGTATGACATCAACAACGACGAGGGGTTCGTCTCGGTGGGGATCAGCGGCGATACCGCGCAGTTCTCGACCGCGTCGATCCGGGCGTGGTGGGAGCAGCTCGGCCGCGAGCGCTTCCCGAGCGCGACCAAGTTGACGGTCACCGCGGATTGCGGCGGCTCGAACAGCCCGCGAACGCGGTTGTGGAAGACCGAGCTGCAGCGCCTGGCGAACGCGATCGCCCTGCCGATCGAGGTCTGTCACTTCCCGCCGGGCACCAGCAAATGGAACAACGTCGAGCACCGGCTGTTCTCGTTCATCGCTATCAACTGGCGCGGCAAGCCGCTGGTCAGCTACCAGGTCATCGTCGACCTGATCGGCTCGACCACGACCAGTACCGGCCTGAAGGTCTACGCCCGGCTGGACGAGAACGAGTACCCGACCAAGCTCGTCCCCAGCGACGAGCAACTCGCCGCAGTCACGATCACCGGGAATGACTTTCACCCCGAATGGAACTACGTCGTCACCCCGCACCCCACAACACCTTCAGACACCACGTCGTGAGCCCTTAGCACTTCCCGGACGATAGCGGCATCGATCCGCGCTCATAGCAGATCTGTTGTCGGGCCGTGTCGACCAGCTGAAGCCGGCGGTCTATCGCGGGACCTGGACCCTGCGTGGCCGACGAGCGCTAACCGGGCAACCTCGTACGGGCGCGCCGCCGAGAGGAGCCTCCTCGGCGGCTCGCGTGCCCGCTCGTGGACGCCTCGAAGTCCTGGCCCTCGAAGAGCATGATGACCATGCCCGAGTTGACCTCGTCCGCGTGGTCGTTCTGCTTGATGCGTTTCGCGCTCTCCTGTTCCATCACACGAGCGCGGTCGTACAGCTTCAGGCATTCCTTCGCGAGCGCTTTGAAGCCGCGCTCGTCGAGCACGAGCGGCGAGCGGCTCAGATGCGCGTCCTCGCGGTCGAAGCCGCCGGCGACCGCCGCGGCGTTGACGAAGTCGCTCACCTGGCCGAGCGTCGAGCGCAGGAGCGCCTCCTTGACGATCTCGGGCGCCTGGCTCCAGGCGCCGTCGGTGATCCGCAGGCGTTCGACCGCCTCGTAGTGGTGCTCGATGGCGCCGCGCCGAGGCGTGCGGCGGACGAGCCTGATGAGGCCGTAGTCGGCGATGATCCGCACGTGGTAGCTGACATTGCCGAGCGGCACGCCGAGCTGCTCGGCGATCTCACTCGGACTCGCCACCTGGTTCTCGAAGATGCCGAGAATGCGAATGCGCAGGGGGTGGGCGAACGCCTTGACTAGGCGACCCCGCGTAGTCGAACTCATCCTCTGTGGGCGATCGACCCGAGGCGCCCACCTCACCGTAGCGTGGCCCGACGATGAGCAGGAATACGTCACTCTCTTCGACCAGCTCGAGCAGCGCGTTCCGAGGGGACGCCGGCGCTGCGCCAGCCGTCTCGGCCATTAACGCCCGGCAGCCGAAGGCCTCAATTCCCTCACGTGCCGCAGCGCGTACGTCTTCAAACCCGGCCTGAACCGAGCTGACGAACACGGCGGAGAAGGGCGGGCCGCTCACGGCTTGAACATACTCGCCGTCGCCGCGGCGCTACATGGCGGAGTCAGCTTCCCCACCGAGCGCGGCCACCAGCGCCCGGCCGAACATCTCCTGCTGGTCGAGTCCTGGCTCGCCCGCGAACCGGCCTTGGACGATCTCGCGGCCCTCTACCTTCAACTCGAACGCCTCCGCGCCTGGATAGAAGATCTGTAGGCGGTACGTGCGCAGCCAGAACCCTTGCTGTACGCCGACACTCGCGTCTTGACCCCAAATCTGCGTGATGCTGAGTCTGGAAGCGCCCGGACTCAGCGTGACGTAGTTGATGGTCACCCCGATCTGGTCAGGATCGCCGACCTCAACGTTGGCCTGCCACAACCCCCGACCGGCGAGCAGTACCAGCGGCTGGAGTGGGCCTTCGCCAACGCCGAGCGCCCACTGCAGCCCGTCGGGCACGATCGACAACGCAGTCGCCAGCCGACTGGTCGCCTCGTGCGCCCGCTGCGCTGCCGGCGGTGGCTGCGCCTGCGCCCACTGTCCCGCAAGCTCAAACGCCTCCCGCTCCTGCATCAGGCGAAGCGTACCCGGTAGATCGGGTCTCGTCGAGATGGCCCGGATCGGAGGCGGCAGACCGGTCGGTGCTCGTACCACGCGTCACGGCGGTCGACGAAACGCTGCCTCGCTCGCTGTCCCGGAAGGCGGCTGCCCGCTCGAACAATGCCTCCGTCGAGATGCCAAGACGATGTGCTCGGCTCCACACCGCACTGCCCGACGGCAAATGCTGGTGCGTCTCCCGGAGGTCCGCATATCGGCGCGTCCATCCCGGGCCGAACGCGAAGCCCGCCTCCAGGGCCATGGCTAGACAAGTCAGCAGCATCTCGTCGGTGTCGTAGCTGTCCATCCGCTGCTTGCGGATCGCATCCTTGCCGTACATCGAGAACAGCAGCCGAGTAGGGGTGGTCCTGTGGCGCTTGGCAACGATGAAAAGCGTCGTGAGGCCCGGGTACCAGGGACGGACCTTCGCCATCTGAGCGTAGGCGCCGCCGTGTTCGAACAATGGCCCGTCCGGCGCTGCCTCGTGGACGAGGCGGATCACTTCGCGCAGTCGCGCGAGGGACACGAATCCGCATCGATACGGCCTCCCGTCAACGGGCTCGATCGTCGATCTCCATGCTGGAACGAGGCCCGACTGTCCACCAATGGCACCATTCGTGGACAGTCGTCCCTCCAGCGCAAGAGCAGGGTTCACGGGCACGAACGGCGCGTCCGGCGGGATAAGGGGTCCTTCGAGTTCGACAGCGAATCCGCCATCCACATCGTGGACGATCACGCGGCTGAGCACGGCCGAGACGAAAGCCGCGCGGCGGGCGAGCATCGACGTATCGTCAGCGTCGTGCACGTACAGGAGGTCGCGCATCGCGGCGAGAAGATCGTCGGTACTGCGGTGGTGCTTCCCACCGCGCGCGGCAGCAAGCTGCTCCAAGAATTCGATGCGCGCGGCCAGCGTCGCGACTTCGTGGTCGATGGTGTCCAGTCCCTCCGCGAGGGTGTTGATCCGGAGGTCGCCGGCGGCGACGGAGTCCAACCAGCGCCGCTTCAGTTCGCCGCGCTGCTCACCCAGGGCGCGTACGCGGGTCCTAAGCGACGCGAGTTGTGCTTCGGGGTTCGCCGTGGACTGCTCGGCCTCGGGCCGTGCGCGAGCAGCCCAGAGCGCCTGCAGCTCGGGGGACTCGGCGAGCCGAAGCAGCTGCGTGATCACGGCGTCGTCCAGTGCTGTGGCCAGCACGGCACAGCCGCGGCAACTCGGCGGGCTGTACGGCGTATGGCGGTACGAGGCTTTGCTTAGAGGTCTGCCACTACGACGCTTCGCTCGCAGGAGAATGTGGCTGCCAGTGTCGGTTCGCTCGCCCATGCATGACGCATGGACGACCTGGACGTTGTTCAGCAGGAATGTGCCGAAGGGGGTAACGCTGTGGTGGCCCTTGATCGAATCGAGCAGAGCCGCGTTCTCGTCAAACACCTCCCGTGGGACTGGCCGCTCGAGGTCGATCGTCCGACCGGGATACACCTGGCCCCGGTAGGTCGCAGACCACTCGCCGGTCACATAGATCGGGTTGCGCAGGATCTGCCGGATCTTCTCGACTGACAGCTTGCAACCCGCCTCGGCGAGGCGCCCCTGGAGCCGGCGCAATCCTCCCGTGCCTTGTCGGGCTAGGCGCGCGTAGTCGTGGTGGACCATCTCTACGAAGACCCAGCGGTCGGGGTCGACCTCCAGGAACTTGAACTCGTCGCGGCGGAATCCGAAGGGCTGACTCGCGGCCCAGCCGCGGCCCTCCTCGAGCCATCGTCGGCGCAGGGCGTCGTGAATTCGGAAGACGATTTGGTTGCGCTCTTGCTCGCTGGCGAACCCGAGCATGAGCAGGATGGCGCGGTCGGCAATCCAGTCGACCTTCCGGCCGATGGGCACTGTGAGGTAGAGATCGACCGCGGCGCGCTCGAGAAACCGGTAGAACGATTCCGCGGGGAGAGTGTGGCGCGCGATGCGGTCGGGGTGGCGGTAGGCGACCCATGAGATCGAGCCTGCCTCGACCCGCTCGCGCAGGAACTGAAAGTCGGGACGATCGTCGAAGTCGGGGACGCCAGACGTGCGCAGTGCCACGACGACGTAGCGCGCGTTGAGGTTCTCCCTCTGAACAAGCTCGCGCAGGCCGTGGACCTGGCCCATCGCGGTTTCGCCCTTCTTCATGTCTTCGCCGGACAATCGAGCGCAGATCGCGCCCTCGCCGGCCTTGTTGACTTCCCAGGTGAGCAGTGTCGCGCCGCGCAGCGTGCGGCGGGTCGGCTCGCCGAGCGTGTTCAGCAGCTCGCGGGTAGCCTGGGTCTCGAATGCGTTTGGAATCCGGGTTCGCCGTCCGCGTCCGGGATTCGCTGCGCCGAAACTCATCGCTGACGCTCCGTACCTCGGTGGTGGGAGCTGCGGCGGCGGCACAGAGAGCGCTTGGACGACGCGCCGCTCCCAGCGGTTCGACGCTGAGCGGCGTCTATCCGTCGTCCAGCTGGCTGCGACGACAACCGCGACGGCTCGTTCAGGCACGCGGATCGGTGCCCAGTTCGAGGCGTTCTTTCTGCGGCTTTCTGCGAGGTGGCGGCGCCACGGAAGCCCGAGGGCCCGGGATGGGCTCTGCAGAGCCGCTCTCGGGCTATGGGCGATCCAGGACTCGAACCTGGGACCTCTTCCTTATCAGATCGCCACCTGCTGGCCTTCTCGGGTCTACCAAGCCGTCTGAGGTGCGCTCAGATGCGCTCGCCAACGACAGAAATGCGGAGATGGGGACACGTTTCATCGGCGTCACATCCCCCTTTGCGTCGTCACCGATTCCGACCGGCGTGCTCACGCACTCGTTATCAATCCTAATATCGCACGAGACGCGTCATGGCGTGAAGCTGCCGATCGCGTTGACGAACGCCTCGGTGAACCAAAGGGTGCCGTTGGGCTCGGAGGCTATGTAGGTCGGTGCGCCCGAGCCCGATGGCAGCGGATACTCAGTAATCTGCCCGCTCGTGGTGATCTCACCGATGCTGCCAGCGCCGGCCTCGGAGAACCACAGCGCTCCGTCCGCCCCCGAGGTGATCCCGAACGGGCTCGCTCCCGATGTCGGGATCGGGTACGGCGTTATGGCACCCTGGGGAGTGACCTTGTCAATGGTGTTGTTGCCGGCGTCAGACACCCAGATGTTGCCGTCCTCGCCTAATGCGATGCCCTTCAGCTGAGTGCTTAGACCCGAGTAGGTGGGCGTGAAGCCGTCGCTCGTGCCTGGGGTAGCTTGCGAGAGGTTCAGGCTGCCGAGCTCGGTAGGCCCGAAGCCACCTTGCTCGGCTATGTACCAGAGGGTGTTGCCTGGGCCGAACGCGATCGCGATTGGTACGGCTCCATCGGGAACCGGGTAGGTCGTGACTTGGCCCGTGGTGGTGATCCGGCCTACGTAGCCGGTGTCGGCCTGTGCGCCGAACCACAGTGCGCCGTCGGGTCCGGCCTCAATGACTGACGGTCCAGACGTCGTCGAGATGCCGACGGGGAGTGGATACTCGGTGATGCCGTCAGAGGTCCCGGGCACGGCTTGTGTGGGATCGATCTTCGCGACCTGATTGTCGCCCTGCTCGGCCGTCCACACATCGCCGTCTGGGCCCGCCGTGATGCCCCATGGACTCGAGTTTGTCGAGGGGGTCGGATACTCGGTGATCGTTCCATCGCTTGCGATCCGCCCGACGCTCGCCAGTCCGTTCTCGGCAAACCACATCGCGCCGTCCGACCCCTCTGTGATGGCGTACGCCGAGGCGTTCGCGGTCGGGAGCGGATACTGGCTAAAGCATGACGTCGTAAACGTCTGGTCTCCACCGTAGCTCGTGCCCCCGTCGCTGTCCGGGTTGGTCGCGACAGCCTGGTAGTGGTAGGTCGTGCAGGGCTGCAGAGTCGCGAGCGGCACGGCGTCGCTTTGGGCTTTGAAGTCTGCGCTAACGGTGACCGGCGTAGTGGTTTGTCCGTATGACGTGTCGGTGCCGTATTCGACGTAGTACGTGTCCTCAGTTGACCCCTTCGGGATCAAATCGAGGCCTACTGCAGCGCTTGTTGCCGTTAGCTGCGTTGTGAGGCCAGTGCTGACTTTCGGCAGGCAGTCTGCGATGTACCCTGAGGCCTCTGGCGGCCTAGTCGTTGGTTCGTACGTCGCGGGGCCGCCCGGGCCGGGTGATCCGGGGAGATTGACCTCGTAGTTTGCTGCGCTTGCTCGAAATTCGTACACGGCGCCCGTGGCTGCCTTCGCCGTGCAGCCCTGCAGGCCGGTCAGCTTGACGTCGACCTCCTGCGGCGCAGTGAGTTCACTCAGCTTTGTGATGCTGCCGGTCTTGCTCGCGTAGGCGCCTGCGGCGAAGTCAGTCTCTGGTGGGTACCCCGAGGAGGAGGCAGACGTGCCGGCGGGAAGCGGCTGGTAATCGACCTCATATGTTGTCGCCCAAAATCTTGGGTTGATCTTGAGCGGCACCGTGGCGGTCGTGTTGGCTCCGGGCGGGACCGTCCCGTCAATGGAGATACCCGGAGCACCGCCCTCGCACGTGGAGTTGTTTGACTTCAGCGTGTACTGGAACACGACGCCGCAGTACGCCGGCTGTCGCTGCGGTAGCTCCGGTGTGTTGGCGCTGTTGATGTCGTGCTGTACGAGGCCGGTGTCAAACCCAGGTCCGTCGGGACCGAAGTACTCGTACCAGGACAGGTGGGTCACGTTGGTGTAGCCGTTGGGAAGATCACGCCATACCAGCCCGCCTTCGGACTGCCGCACATGATTCACGGGCGTCGGCGACGGCGACTGGTGGTCTCCAAAGACGCCGGCTTCGAGGATCCAGATCTGCGAGGCGGTTAGGCCGTGAAAGCTCGAGGAATGAGTGGCGCTTTCGAGTTCGGCGATCTGTGCGTCGGCGCTCTGCCCGCGGACGCCATCGTACTCGTCGACATAGTCGTGCAGGCTCCACACGTGCGGCAGGCGGTATTCGCTCGGGTGCGTGGCGTGCATCGCGGCGAGCTCCTGCGTATAGAGGTCAACGAAACTTGTCGTTCCGTTCTGTCGGCTGTATGTGCCGTCCGGTTTATAGAAGGTCTCAACGGGCGCGGAGGAGAACTCCCCGGCGATGATTGTGCATCCGGCGCAATGTATTGCGGTCGCCGCTAGGGTTGCCCAGTCCCAGTACTGGGCGGCTCTCTGCGGGGTCACCGCGTTCGGTCCTGGGACCCACGTGTTGGTACTACGGTCGCGTGTGTGTAGGTCTGGTTCGTTCCACGCGGCGAAGTACTTGACGCCGAACTGCTGGTAGGCGTACTGCATGATTGACTCTACGCCGGCTAGATATTGCGCGCGATCGGGATGGTCTGGAAAGCCGGTGCTACTGGGGGATACTGGCACCGCGGTGCAGATTGGCGTCGTTGGGTCTGGGTTGCGGCTGTCCGCCACGAACGGCGCCTCGAAGGTGATGACCGGCGTCAACCCGCTGGGCTTCACAGCGTCAAGCCAGGTCTGCACCACCTGTTGTGGGCAGTCGTAGGGGAGCGTTATTCTTGTGAACTTTGGGTTCAGAGCCTGCTTGAGGTATGGATCGATGGTCGGCGTCGTCGAGTACGGGTCCTGGTTGTATGGGTTGTCCTGCCAGTATCCGTCGTTGACCTTCACGTCGTCGGGACCCACGAGCGGCCATTCGGACGACAGGCCGTAGGTGACCTTATGTTGGGCGGCGGCCACGGCGTCGCTCGGGCCGACCACTGATGGGTCGACGAGCAGTGGATACGCGGTGTCGGGGCCGGGGGTGACTTGGAGCGTAAGCGTGTCGGTGGTTGGGTCGACGCTCATCGACACCGGCACTGCCTGACCGTTGGCGTCGACGGCTACCGGGAGCATGATGACCTGCACCGCGCTGCCATTCGTCGCTGCGTCCGCGCTCGCGATTTCGGTGGCCTCCGCGGCGCCCGTTTGTGCCGTCTGCTGTGGCTGCGGGTCTCCTGCCGGTGTCGCGGTGATCGGAAGCGAGACCTCGTTCACCGGGCCCGAGCTCGAGGTGGATTCATCGTCGACGACCGTATCGTCGTCCGTGTCTGTTTGGCTGGTGGCCGTCGTGCTGCTCTCAGGGATCGTTGAGGACGTCGTGCCGCTTGAGATGGCTGCGGTGGCGGTCTGCCCGCTATCGGACGTCGTCGAGGTCGTTTGGCTGGTGGCTGTCGTCGTGCTCGCGCCGGTCGTGGAAGGCATAGTGCCACTCGAGGTACCTGTGGTCGCGGTCGCGGTCGCGCTCTCGGACGTCGTTGAGGTCGTTGGGGCCCCTGCGTTGCCGCCGTCCTCCGCGGATCCAGTCGGGTCAACGTCGTCCGCGGAATCGGGCAGATCGCCGGGCTCCGTTGTGCTCCAGCCCGCGCCGAGCGCTGCGTCCTGTGCGATCGCCTGCGTGAGGTCGGGTGGCGAGTACACGTCAGCCCCGTCGGTGATGGCGATCGAGCCGTCGCCGAGCTGAATGAGGCCTTGATCCGAGGAGATGCCAACGTCGAATGAGTAGGTCATGGGGGCGGCGCTAGAGGTGATGCTGAGCCACTCCGACGCGCCGAGCGCGTTCGGGCGGACGACCAGATCGGTCGACGGCCACACGTTGGGGTATAGCGCCGCGGTCCCGTTCACGATCGTTGCCTGGCTCGTGCCTGCGCCGTCCGCGATCGGGGTGAATGTGATGGGCCCCACTGCGCTGTTTACGGAGAAGCCGTCAGCCGCGATGTTCCCGAACGTGGAGCCTGTGAGCGAGCCGTTGGATTCTATGTCCGCGGTCGTAGGCGAAAGCGTGGGTTGGGTGGCCTCGCCCGCGACAACGCCGGGCTCGTTTGCGCCGAGCACCTCGGGATGGGAACTCGCTAAAGCAGCGAGCCCTGCGCTTGTTGCTGTATCAGCGCTGCTCGTGCTGTCAGCAAACGCCGGCGCCGCAGCTGTCGCAGAGACAACGATTGCCGCCCCCACCGCCATCGCTTCTCTGATCCTTCGGTCCTTCCGAATCATCCGTGCCCCCTCCCTAGTCGCCCCACCGGCTCTCGCCAGCACAGCCCCAATGGGCGCGGGGAGTGTCAGAGGAACTGTGTAGGCATGAGCGAAAGAGGTCGCCATGCCTATGATTACGAGAAGCAGGACGCAGAAGAGCAGGACCGCGACGGAGCTGGAGCACGACCCGGAGCTCGGGGCGCTTGGGCTGGGGATTGCGCTGGGGTTGCCCAGCGACGATCGCAGCGAGCTCGTAGAGCGAGCGGAGAGCGGCGTTGGGCAACCGCGGCGTGGCGCGCCCGCCGGACACCCCCCGGTGCTCCCGGGCGAGCTCGTCGACGAGGCGGTGGACCGGGCGGCTGGCCGCCGGCGGGTCCGGCAAGCTCTGGGTATGCCGTCCGAGAGGCGGATCAGCAACGAGGTGATCGATGAGCTGCTGTCCGGCGCGAGCACGGAGGAGGAGATCGCCGGGCCCGGCGGGCTGCTCGCCGAGCTGACCAAGCGCCTGGTGGAGCGGGCGATGGAGGTCGAGCTGACCGACCACGTCGGCTACGAGCCGCATCAGGAACCGCCAGGCGGCGCCGGCAATCAGCGCAACGGCACGACGCCGAAGACGCTGATCTGCGAGCACGGGACGGTCCCGATCGACGCGCCTCGCGACCGCGATGGCAGCTTTGAGCCGAAGATCGTGCGCAAGCGCCAGCGCCGCTTCATCGGGTTCGACGAGAAGATCCTTGCGCTCTATAGCCGCGGGCTCTCCACGCGCGATATCGCGGCGCACCTGCAGGAGATCTACGGCGTGAACGTCGGCCGCGACCTCATCAGCCGCGTCACCGACGCGGTGATGGACGACGTGCGCGACTGGGGCAAGCGGCCGCTTGAGGACATCTACCCGATCGTGTTCCTGGACTGCATGGTCCTGAAGATCCGCGAGGGCGGCACCGTGGCGCGCCGCGCGCTGTACCTCGCGCTCGGGGTCACCCTCGACGGCGACCGTGACGTGCTCGGCATGTGGTTTCAAGAGACCGAGGGCGCGAAGTTCTGGATGCAGGTCCTCACCGATCTCAAACAACGCGGCGTCCAGGACATCCTGATCTGCTGCGTCGACGGCCTCACCGGGTTCCCCGACGCGATCGAGGCGATCTTCCCCGAGACGACCGTCCAAACGTGCATCGTCCACCTGATCCGCAACAGCCTGAAGTACGTGCCCCGCCGCGAGCGCGAGCAGGTCGCTCGCGACCTGAAACCGATCTACACCGCCAAGGACGCCGACGAGGCCCACGCCGAGCTCGAGACCTTCGACGAGAAGTGGGGCGCCCGGTTCCCCGTCATCACCCAGGCGTGGCTGAACGCGTGGGAGCACGTGACACCGTTCCTCGCGTTCCCTGAGGAGGTCCGCCGCGTGATCTACACGACGAACGCGATCGAAGCGCTCAACCGTCAGCTGCGCAAGGCGATCAAGACCAAGGGCAGCTTCCCGACCGAGGACGCCGCCCGCAAGCTCGTCTACCTCGCACTGCAGAACGCCGTCCCGCAATGGACCCGGACGCGGAACTGGACGACGGCGCTGCTCGCGTTCAAGATTCACTTCGGTGATCGCGTCCCTGACACTGCAAACTGACTGTCACTGATTGACACTCACGGAGTCACTGTTACACTAACCATCAGCCGCCTACACAGTTAACGGGACGCCCTCTGGGCGCGCATTGTTGCAACTTCTTTGACCGGGCGGCGGTCCCCCGCCGATCCGTGCGTCCTGTCGGAAGGGCCTCTTGACTCTCAGCGAAGCGTTGCGGACTCTGCGACGCCGCCTTGGAGCCAGTAGATCGCGCTTCCCGCCAGTGCGAGCGACGTTGGCGAGATCGCCGTGGAGCTGGCGATCATCCGGCGTCCGGAGCTGTCGTCGGCGTAGACCTCGGTCAGTGTCGGGATCAGTTGTGGAGTGCTTGGGTTAGCTACGCCGCTGGTCTGGCTGATCCAGGCGATGGAGCCGTTTGCCTTCAGCACCAGCGACGTGACCCGACCGGTGTCGTAGCTCCCTGGTCCTACCGCGACCGCTAGGCCACGCTCCTTGCCCGTCTTAAGGTCCATAACGCCCAGGGACGACGAGCTGTCGCTGGATGAACCGCCGCCCCCGTTGAACGCAGCGTATGTGCCGCGCATCGTCACAAACTGGGCTAGTTGGACGCCTCCCTCACCCGCGCTCCACACGGTGTACGTCTTGGCACCCCAAAGGCACCCGAAGAGATCAGAGCCACCGGCCGAAAGCCAGAGTTCCCCGAGCGGGTCAGACGCCTGCACGTCCGTGCTGCGAGGCACACAGCGCCCCAGTGCGCGTGCGCCCGCGGGCGTACCCTGCTGGGCTAGCAGGCCCGCAGTGGTCAGCAGCGTTAAGGCCCACAACCCTCTCCGCACGACAGCAGACGCTACCAGGCCGCCCTGCCGTATCAGACAGACGTCCGAGCGATCGAGCGCCCAGTCACCGCTTGGCTTCTCTCGGCACAAGGCGGCGTAGGCAGCGATCGGAAGGTCGCCGGCTTGCGCCGAAAGCGCCGGCAGCCTGACAAGCGCCACGTCCTCGCCGCCTCGCGCGGCTCCAACTGGCCCGTGGCCTCCTTGCGTCCGGCTCGAGCGCGGGCGTTAGGCCCCCAGAGGTCGCCGTCACGACGGGACCACGATCCGCAGGATGCTCCATCGACACTTGTGCGCGTGGCGAAATGGCTGGGTATCTGTGGGGGGCGGCGGTGTGGTTGCGTTCGTAGCGCGCGAATGGCGCAGCGCAGGCGGGCGTAGTCCTCGCGGGGAGGGGTTCGGCGGCGGTCGCGCCACGTTCGGCGGCCGTCCGGGCGCCCCAGCGCGCAACGACCCAGCCCTCTCCCTCTCGTAGACAGCGGCTGCGCTCGGCGTGCTGGGACCCTAACGGCCGTTTTCGGCGGCAAGCAGCAAGAAGCCGGGCAGTCATCGTTCGCGACGACCCGGGGTGGCGGAGGGCGGGGCGGCACACGCCCGGTCACCAACGAGAGCAGGCGCGTCGTCCGACCCGTTCGCCTGCTCTTCAGCGGACGAACGGGAGAACCGCACTGGGCACGGGCTAGCGCTTCTGCTTTCGCGCGGGACCCGTCGTCGCGGCCGCTAGTAGGGCCGGATGGATGGAATGAACGCAAAGGAGACCTGAGCGCGGGGGTGGTGGCGTCGCGGGCGCCCAAACGGCAGAAAAAGGCAGAAATGGCCTGTTGGTGAGGCGCGGCCCGCCGGCTGGGGACGCCCAGGAAACAAAAAGGTGCCCATTACCAGGCCCTTCCCCAGTGGGCGATCCAGGACTCGAACCTGGGACCTCTTCCTTATCAGAGAAGCGCTCTAACCGACTGAGCTAATCGCCCGGACACGCCCCTACCGGGAGCGCCGGCCGATTCTAGCGGCCGGGCCTGGCCCTAGCGACTCGAGCCGGTGCGCACGCGCCCGGCGATCTGCGCCGCCTCCTCGGGGGAGGCCACCTCGAGCTCGACGCGGTAGCGCCCATCCCGCGTCGCCCGCACGCGAACGTCCGAGCCGAGCGCGGCGCCGAGCGTCTCCGCGATCTCCGAGGCCGCCTCGACCTGGTCGGGGTGCATGGCCGGCGGGGCGGCGGACCGACGGGAAGCGGCCGTGCCGACCTCGTTCGTTTCACGCGCGCGGACCTCGAGCACCCGCACCGACCAGCCGTCGACGGCGGCGCTGCCTGCGAGACGGCGGCGGGCCGCGTGACCCTCGGCGAGCAGCAGTGCGCGGCCGTGACCCTCGGTCAGCGCACCCTGCTCGAGCAGTTCGAGCGCCTCGTCGGGCAGGTCGAGCAGACGCAGCAGGTTGGAGACCGCGACGCGGCTGCGACCGACGCGGCGGCCGACGTCCTCACGCGTGAGACCAAGCTCCTCGACGAGCGCGGCGCAGGCGCGGGCCTCCTCGACGGGGTTCAGGTCCTCGCGGGCCATGTTCTCGATGAGCGCGAGCTCGAGCACGGATGCGTCGTCGTGCGGACGTATGAGTGCGGGAACGGTCTGCAGGTCGGCGATCTGGGCGGCGCGCCAGCGGCGCTCGCCGGCGATCAGTTCGTACGTCCCGTCGGCCTTCGGCCGCACGAGGATCGGCTGGATCACCCCGCGGACGCGTAGGGACTCGGCCAGGCCGGCGAGCGCCTCGTCGTCGAAGCGACGACGGGGCTGGCGCGGGTTCGGGTGGACGAGGTCGACGGGCAGCTCGCGCAGCTCGTCGACCGCGGCCTCGTCCTCGGACACCGCGAGGATCGCGGCCAGGCCGCGTCCCATGCCTCGGCGACGGTCAGCCACGTGCAGCCACCTCCTTGGCAAGCTCGAAGTACGCCTCGGCGCCGGCGCTGTGAGGATCGTGGTGCGTCACCGGCATCCCGAAGCTCGGGGCCTCGCCGACGCGCACGCTGCGGGGGATGACGGTGTCGAAGACGAGGTCGGGGAAGTGCTCGCGGACCTCGCGCTCGACGTCACGCGCGAGGCGCGTGCGACCGTCGTGCATCGTCAGGAGCATTCCGGCGACGGTCAGGCGCGGGTTCATCTCGCGGCGGATGAGGGCGAGCGTGTCGAGCAACCCGGCCAGGCCCTCGAGCGCGAAGTACTCCGTCTGGACCGGGACGATGACTCGGTCGGCGGCTACGAGCGCGTTCACGGTGAGGGGCCCGAGCGACGGGGGGCAGTCGAGCAGCAGATAGGCGTAGCGGTCCCTCAGCGGGGCGAGCGCATCGCGCAGGCGATATTCGGAGCCAGGCAGGCGCGGAAGCTCGACGTTCGCGCCGGCGAGCCCGGCCCCGGCCGGCAGGACGTGCAGGCCTTCGATCGATGACCGGTGCACGGCCGCGGTCGGCTCGGCGTTGCCGCTCAGGACGTCGTAGAGCGCGGGCGCGGCCGAGCGCGGGAGACCGAGGCCGACGGTGGCGTTCGCCTGGGGGTCGACGTCGACGAGCAGTGTCTCGTAACCGGCCTCGGCGATGCACGCACCGACATTCACCGCGGTCGTCGTCTTGCCCACGCCCCCCTTCTGATTGGCGATCGCGTACACCGTGCCCACGGCACAGACGCTACCGAGGTTTGCGGTCGGCTCTCGCGGAGCCCGATCGCCTGTTCGCCCCCGAACCACCACGCTCAGTCTCTGCTTGAGGCAGCGAGTGGCCTTTTGCGGGCGATTCCCGCGCGGCGGGGAAACCGGTCGGGCGTGTCCCGAACCTTCACGTAGACGTAGAGGTGGCGGGAACGGGCGGCGGCGAACGGCACCACCGGTCGATCCTCGTGGCGCTCGAGACCGAGTTGCGACGACGCGGCCGCCGCCGCCCGGGCCTCGACGTTGTCCATCTCGCTGCGCCAGTCGACAAGCGAACCGCCGAGGCGCAGCAGTGGCGCGGCGTACTCGAGCACGACCGGCGCCGGTGCGACGGCGCGGGCGGTGACCAGGTCGTTGGCATTCTGCCCCTCCCGCCACTCCTCGCTGCGCAGGTTCAGCGCCGTCGCGTTGGCGAGCCCTATCGCCTCGATCGCCCGCGCGATGAACACCGTCTTGCGGCGCACGCTGTCGATCAGCCACCATCGGCACTCAGGTAGCGCGACCGCCAGTGCCAGCCCCGGAAAGCCAGCGCCCGAGCCGATATCGGCGGCGACACGCGCACCCCGCACGACCTCCAGATCGAGAGCGGCCAGTGAATCGGCCACGTGCTGGTCGACCGCCTCCGGCGGATCGCTGACCGTCGTCGGGGCGTGTGGGTCTCGATCCACGATGGTGAGTAGCGCGGCCAGCGCATCAACCTGCTCCTCGGCGAGGTCGTAATCGCGGGCGAGCTCGGACAGCCGCGCGCGGACGGGCGGCGACAGCGCCACGGCACCCACGTCCGCGGCGGTGTTGGTGGCCAGGACGCCGCCGTCACCCGGGTCGCCGGACGTCGAGGCCGTCGGTCCCGCACGAGCCGGCTCGACGGGCGCGCCGCGAGGCATCGGGCCCGAGCGACGCGCACGACGGCGGCGCTCAGTCGGCATGCGCCTCGTCGAGCGCCACGGCCGCGACGGAGCGCCGGCGGGCGATGAAGTCCGCGTACCGGTCGCACATCTCATGCAGGCGCTGGGTCGCGTACCCGTCGATGTCATCCGTGAGGGCCTGCTCCAGCACCGGCAGGACGTCGTCGACGAGGGCGGCACCTCGCGCCATCCACTGGTAGTAGCTGCGGCCTCCGTGCCCGTACGGCCCGTACAGCCGCGAGCGCGGGAAGCGCGCGACGAGCCAGTTGAAGAGCGCCTCGTGCCGCACGTGCATGCGCAGCGTCACCTGTGGCTGCTTGCCGTCGCCCCCGAACGAGCCCTCGCCGACGAGGATGCCCACGATCATGCCGCGCTCGAAGTCGGTCAGTGTGGCCACGGCGGACATTGTTTCACCGTCGAGTAAAACGTGAAACGTTTTCGTCAGCGCGGGGCCGTTCGGAACGGGCCAGGGTGCCCGGCGCCTACGCGCAGCGCGGCGCCCGCAGGGCGCTCTCAGTCGGTCCGCGGCGCGACGACGAGATAGCGGTCGGGCTCCTCACCCTCGCTGTATGTCTCGACGTCGCCGCGGTCGCGCAGGTGCTCGTGCACGATCCGCCGCTCCGACGCCGGCATCGACTCGAGCTCCACCGGCGCACCACCCCGAAGCGCCTCGTCCGCCGCTTCGTCGGCCTCCGTCTCGAGCGTGGCGCGACGACGCGCTCGATACCCGTCCGCGTCAACAACGATGCGCGTCTCCCCGGGCCCACTGTGGAACACGATCCGCTGCGCGAGGTGCTGGACGGCGTCGATCG
This sequence comes from uncultured Solirubrobacterales bacterium, assembly GCA_963819075.1. Taxonomy (GTDB): domain Bacteria; phylum Actinomycetota; class Thermoleophilia; order Solirubrobacterales; family Solirubrobacteraceae; genus CAVQBJ01. Next base: position 289,968 of record CAWFUP010000002.1, on the reverse strand, counting down.
TCTGTCCTCGCCGACCGATCAGCAGCCCAACCCCATCACCCTCCACACTCCCGTTCAACTCACCCGAGCGCTCACTGATCTCAACGCTGGCGTCGAGTCCGAGCGCGTCGACGACCTCCTCGAGCACCTCGCGTAGATGCTCGGCGGGCTCGAGCGGCCCGTCGCCGTCGGGCTCCGCGCTCACCGCCGCCGTCCCGAACGCTTCTTCTTGCGCCGCGGTGGCGGCGGTGGGGCGCTCGAACTCCCGCTTGAACTCGAGCTCGAGCTGGTGGTCTTCGGGGCCGGCTTTGCTGCAGCTGCCGGCTTCGCCACCTCGCCTGTGGTCGGCGTCGCACCTCCCACAGCGGCCAGCTCCGCCTCTGGCGCCGCGGATCGACTTGGAAGCAGCGAGCCGAGCACACCGCCCGCCTTCCCATTGCCGTTGCTCGCCGCGGACGGCGCTGGCGGGGCGCCCATCGTGCGACGAACGAAGAACTGCTGGCCAAGCGTCCAGAGGTTTGTCGTGATCCAGTACACGAGCACCCCGGCCGGGAAACGGAAGATGAACGCCGTGAACACGAGTGGCAGCAGCAGCATCAGCCGTCGCTGGTTCGGATCGGCGCTCGCCGACATCAGCAGCGTCGAGGCCAGCTGCGAGCCGATGTACAGAGCCAGCAGGACGATCAGCACGACGCCAGTGGCCTGCGCGGTGATGTCCGGGATGAACCAGAACTTCGCCGACCCGGGCGCGACCTGATTGCAGCTGACGCTCTGGACCTGCGACGCCGAGACCGTCTTGATCGTCAGGTGGTGGAAATGGTGCGCGATCTGCGGGCCGCAGATGTCTGTCTTCAGGTTCTGGCGCAGCGCGTAGAACAGCGAGATGAGGACCGGCAACTGCAGCACCAGCGGCAGGCACGAGGCGAACGGGTTGACCCCGTTCTCCTTGTAGAACTTCATCATCTCCTCTTGCTGGCGCTGCTTGTCGTCCTTGTACTTCGCCTTGATCTCGTTCAGTTGCGGCGCCAGCAACTGCATCTTCTGCATCGACTGGAACTGCTTCATCGTCAGCGGTAGCAGCACGAGCCGTACGAGGACGGTCAGCCCGATGATCGCCAAGCCCCAACTCCCGCCAACAATGTTGTTGTGCAGGAAGACGAGAATCGCCGCGAAGAAATCGATGATCGGCGAGAACGCGTCCTGGATGATGTTGGCGAGTGGGAGCAAGGCTGGGGAGTCTCTGGTCCTGTGCGTTATTCGGCGTGACGGCCGGCGCGCGGGGCGAACAGGGTCTGCGCCTCGACCGGGTCGAACCCACCCGGGCTCCAGGGGTTACAGCGCAGCAACCGCCAGCCCGCGAGCACGAGTCCCTTCAGTATGCCGTACCGCTGAATCGCCTGGACGCCGTACCGCGAACACGTTGGCTCATAGCGGCAGCGGCGCGGCAGCCCGGGCGAGATGAAGCGTTGATAGAAGACGATCGGGGCGATCGCGATGGACCGCGTGCTGCGCGCCACCCGGCCGACGCCCTCCGCATCGGCATCCACGGGCGCCAGCGCGCCATCTCTTTCCTGCGTATGCGCGTGCGCGAGCCCACACATACTCATGGCCGGCCCGTCTCGTGCGCGGGCGTGACCACTTCGTCCCGCTCATGAGCCTCGGGATCGTCCCGCCCCACACCGCGCTGGCTCGTCAATCCGGCGCGCCCTAGCAACTCCGAGAGCACCCGATCGACCCCTACCAACCCGTCGCGCTCGGCGAGCTCGCGTAGCTCGGGCCGGGCGACGATTACGAGGTCCTGGCCGCAGGGCAGTTGCGCCTCGTGGCCTGCGAACGCCTCGCGCAGCAGCCGCTTGACGCGGTTGCGGTCGACGGCCCCACCCACCTTGCGCGACACCGACAGTCCGAGCCGCGGCGGGTCCTCGCCGCCCGTGGGAAACGTGTACACGACGAGATGGCGACTACCGACGGAGCGCCCCTGGCGATACACCCGGTCGAACTCTGCGCTGCGCGACAGCCGGCCTCGACGCGTGCGGATCGTCATCGCGTAGCCCGGGTCGGCCCTTCCACCGCTGCGGCCGCGCTCATCATCTCGCGCTCATGGCACCGCGCGGCCGGGGCCTCACACCGTCAGGCGCTTGCGGCCCTTAGCCCGGCGGCGCTTCAGCACGATCCGCCCCGCGCGCGTCTGCATCCGCTCACGGAATCCGTGCGTACGTGCGCGCTTACGCTTCTTCGGTTGGTAGGTCCGCTTCATGCTGATCTCCTCGCCGGCGACGAGTTCGGGCACCCCGCATCGGGCGCGGCGCGCGTTCCGAGTATAGCCCGGCGACGGCGCCGAGCTTTTTCTCGCCATTTGCGATCACCCCCGGCCTATCGGGCTGCCGTCCCGGATCGCTTGGGTATAGTCGCCAACCGCCGGATCCCCCGCGGATCCCCTCACCCACAGTGTCCACCCACGCGCTCACGGGAGCGGGTCGTTTCCTGCCGTGTCCACCGATCTCCAGCACATCTGGCTGCGCGTGCAGTCGCACCTCGCCAAGGCCGTTGACGAGTCGACGTACCGCATCTGGCTCGAGCCGCTGCGCCCGATCGAGCTCGATGACCGCCGCCTCGTCGTCGGCGCGCCTCCGCGCACCTGCTCATGGATCGCCGACCGCTTCGGGCGCGTCCTACAGACCTGCGTGGCCGCCACCGTCGGCCCCGAGGTGATCGTCGAGCTGGTCGTCGTCGACACACCGCGCTCCGACACACCGCGCTCAGGTGGTCGCACGCGCTCGCGCGACCGCACCGCCTCGCGCTCCCACACCTCCCACACCGAGCCGCCTAACACCCCCACCGGCGCCGAGCCCCACCTCCGCGAACCGGCCCTCAACCCAAAGCTGACCTTCGAGCAGTTCGTGATCGGCGACGGCAACCGCCTTGCCCACGCGGCCGCGCTCGCCGTCGCCGAGATGCCCTCCCAGGCCTACAACCCGCTGTTCATCTGCGGCCCGCCCGGCCTCGGCAAGACGCACCTCGTCCACTCCATCGCCACCTTCCTGACCACGCACGCGCCCGAGCTGACGGTGCGCTATACGACCGGCGAGGCGTTCACCGCACACTTCCTCACCTCCCTGCGCGCCGGCTCGCTCGACGCGTTCAAGGAGCGCTACCGCGATCTCGACGTACTGCTCGTCGACGACATCCAGTTCCTCGAGCGCAAGGCACGCACCGAGGAGGAGTTCTTCCACACCTTCAACGCCCTCTCCGACCTCGGCGGACAGCTCGTGGTCACCTCCGATCGCCTCCCCCGTGACCTCGCCGCACTCGAGGACCGCCTGCGCGAGCGCTTCGAGGCCGGCCTCGTCGCCGACATCCGGGCCCCCGATCTCCCCACCCGGCTGACGATCCTGCGCAAGCGCGTTCAGCACGACAAGGTGCCGGTCACCGACCCCGACACGTTGCAGATGATCGCCGAGCGCGTCGCGCTCAACGTGCGCGCGCTCGAGGGAGCGCTCATCCGCGTCGTCGCGTTCGCATCGCTCACCGGCCGAGCGCTCACCCCCGACCTCGCCATCGAGGTCCTGGACACGCTGTACCCGGCGCCGGCGTGCCGCCGCACCACCGTCGCCGACATCCAGTCCGCAGCCTGCGAGCACTTCGGCCTCAGTGCCGAGGAGCTCGTCTCCCCAACCCGCGCGAGCCGCGTCGCCTGGCCCCGGCAGGTGGCCATGTACATCGCGCGCGAGCTGACCGACGAGTCGCTCCCCGCCCTCGGTCGCCAGTTCGGCGGGCGAGACCACACCACCGTGCTGCACGCCTGGCGGCGCACCGGCGAGCGCATCGCCCGCGACGAACAGGCTCGCCACACCGTCCACACCCTGCTCACCCGCCTCGGCGACAGTGCTCCCGACCGAAGCAATTGACAGACTGTCGCTGACCCTTGTCCACAGCCGTCCACCGGCGTCGCCGTCAACCACCGTCGTCGTTTCCCTCCGTTATCCACATCTCCACAGCCACTACCACCACCATCTTCCTCTTGAATAGATCTCTGTTGTGAAACTTGCCCTCCGTACTCCCGAGCTGCTCGCGCAGCTTCAGACCGTCACCCGTGTTGCCTCCACGCGCAGCGCGGTGCAGGCGCTGTCCGGCGTCAAGCTCGCCGCCGGCGCGGCCGCCGAGCTGCTGGCGACCGATACCGAGGTCGGGCTTCGTGTGCCGTTGGAGGCGCAGGTGGAGCGCCCTGGCGAGGTCGTCGTGCCCGCGCGCCTGTTCCTTGACGTGGTGCGAGCGCTGCCGGCCGACACCGTCACGCTGGAGCTGCGCAGCGCCGAGCAGGACCTCGAGATCGTGTCGGGCTCGGCGACATTCCACCTGCGTACGTTGCGCCTCGACGACTTCCCACCGTTGCCGGTGCCCGACGAGCAGTCGCGCGTCAGCGTGCCCGCGCAGGCGTTCGCCGAGACGGTGGCGAAGGTCGCTCGCTCGGCGTCGCGCGACGAGACGCGCCCGGTCCTGACCGGGATCCTCGTGTCCGCCTCCGGGCAGCAGCTGCGGATGGTGGCGACAGACTCCTACCGGCTGAGCGTCATGGAGACGACGCTCGAAACGCCGCTGGCCGGAAGCTTCGAGGCCAACGTCCCGGCGCGCGCGCTGCAGGAGCTCGCCCGCATCACCCAGCACACCGACGCCGAGGAGCTCTCGGTCAGCGTCGGCCAGAACCAGGCCGTGTTCGAGGTTGGCGGCGTCGTGCTGTCGTCGCGTCTCATCGATGGTCAGTTCCCGAACTATCGCCAGCTGCTGCCCGACGCCGTCGAGCACGAGCTGCGCATCGCCAGCGCCGAGCTCGCCGACGTGGTGCGCCGCGTGAGCCTGCTGGCGCAGAAGAACGCGCCGCTGCGGCTGGCCTTCGACGAGGGTCAGTTGACCGTCTCGGCGCAGACGCCGGACGTGGGCGAGGCCTCCGAGGTGCTCCCGGTTCCGTTCAAGGGCGAACCCTTCGAGATCGGGTTCAACCCCGAGTTCCTGCGTGACGGTGTCGAGAGCGTCGACACCGGTGATGTCCTTGTCAAGCTCATCAGCCCGCTGCGCCCTGGGCTCATCGAGTCCGCCGACGACGGTGGCTTCGTCTACCTGATCATGCCGATCAGGCTCAACGTCTAGCGCGGGGTCGCCGCGGTGCGCCGGAACCGACCGTGCCCTCGTCTCACGAGGTACCCGAATGCTCGTGACCTCCCTGTCTCTGCGTGACTTTCGCTCCTACCAGCGCGTCGAGGTGCGCTTCGGCCGCGGGCTGAACGTGATCCACGGCCCCAATGGCGCCGGCAAGACAAACCTGCTGGAGGCTGTCTACTTCGGTTGCACCGGCCGTTCGTGCCGGACGAGCAACGAGCGTGAGGTCGTCCGCTTCGGCGAAGGTGTCGCGCGCGTGAGCGTTCGCGCCCACGACCCCGACGCGCCCGCCGACATGCACGAGCTGGCCGTCGGCTTCGCACCCGGGGAGCCCAAGCGCCTACAGCACGACGGCGCGGAGGTGGCGCGCCTCGTGGACGTGGTGGAGCGGCCGCTCGTGAGCGTCTTCCTACCCGACCGCCTCGAGCTCGTGAAGGGTCCGCCGGCGCTGCGCCGTGCCCACCTCGATCAGGTCGTCAGCGGCCTGTGGCCGCTCCGCGGCGCGATACGTCGTGCCTATGCGCAGGCGCTGGCTCAGCGCAACGCGCTGCTGGCGAGGATCCGTGCCGGCCGTGCCGCCCCGGACAGCCTCGATGCCTGGGACGAGGAGCTTGCCCGCCACGCCGTGGCCTTGTCGGCCAGTCGCGCCGAGGCGAGCGAGTTGCTCGCGCCGGCCTACCCGGCGCAGGCGTGCTCGCTCGGCCTCAGTGGGGACGCCGAGCTGCGCTACCGCCCCCGCTCGCCGGCGCTCAACCCGGAGGCGTTCGTCGCCGAGCTGCGCGAGCGCCGGGCTGGGGAGATCGACCGCGGCTTCAGTGCGCACGGTCCGCACCGCGACGATCTCGCGCTGCTGCGCGATGGCCGCGATCTGCGCGCCTACGGATCACAGGGCGAGCAGCGTCTCGCGCTCCTCGCGCTCCTGCTCACCGAGCGCGAGACCCTCGCGCGCGAGCGTGGCCGCGCGCCGGTGATGCTCCTCGACGACGTGATGAGCGAGCTCGATCTCGAGCGCCGTGAGCGTCTCGTGGCGCAGCTCGCCGGCCACGGCCAGAGCCTCATCACGACGACCGAGCTCGCGCACGTGCCCGGTAGCGACGCGACGACGGTGACCCGCCTGCGTGTCGGGGAGGGGACGGTGCTCCAGGAGGCGCTCGCCGCGTGACCCCGCCGAGCACCCACCGTCGCGCGCCACGCCCGCTGTCGGTCGCCGTCGAGCTTCTGCGGCAGGCGCTCGCCCCCGCGACGCCGCTCGCCCGCATCCAGGCCTGCTGGGCCGAGGCGGTTGGACCGTCGATCGCCGCCTGCGCCCGGCCGGTGGCCGAGCGCAGCGGTGTCGTGACGGTGTCCTGTGCCGCCTCGACGTGGGCGGCGGAGCTGCAGATGATGGGCCCACAGCTGGCCGAGCGGCTCAACGACGCACTCGGCGATCCGCTCGTCGGCGAGGTGCGCTGCCGGGCCGGCTGATGGCGCTCGCCACGCCTTGTGCACAGCAATGTGGATAACGCGTGCCAATCCAGGAACAGCGCCCTTCGCCAGGCCCCCCACAGCCCACCCTTTTTCGCGGTTTTGCAGGCCTTTTAGCCTCGCTTCGGGTCCGGGTTCCGCCCCCCGGTGTGCTATTATTCTGTCTACCCGAACTGCCCCGGTCCGCGGTGCCCGGCACCCGGATTTCCGGGGCGTTGTCACGTCATCGGAGGCTTCTTGGCGAACGAAGGAAACCACTCGGCCGGCGAGCCGGAGCGCAACGGCGCGAATGACCCCAACACGCGCGGCGGCAGCTATGACGCCCAGGACATCACCGTCCTCGAGGGACTCGAGGCGGTCCGCAAGCGTCCGGGCATGTACATCGGCTCGACCGGTGTGCTCGGCCTGCACCACCTCGTCTACGAGGTCGTCGACAACTCCGTCGACGAGGCGCTCGCCGGCTACTGCACCGAGATCAGCCGTCACGATCCACCCCGACAACTCGGTCACCGTCGTCGACAACGGCCGCGGCATCCCGGTGGCCATCATGGAGAAGGAGGGCAAGCCGGCGCTCGAGGTCGTGCTCACCGTGCTGCACTCGGGCGGCAAGTTCGGCGAGGGCGGCGGCTACAAGGTCTCCGGGGGTCTGCACGGCGTCGGCGTGTCCGTCGTAAACGCGCTCTCCGAGCAGCTGCGCGTCGAGGTCCGCCGCGACGGGCACCACTTCAGCCAGGAGTACTCGCGCGGAGCCAAGCAGCAGGAGCTGCAGAAGGGCGCGCCGCTCGCCGCTGGGGAGGCGACAGGCCTCACCGTCACCTTCCTGCCCGACGCCGAGATCTTCGAGACGCTCGAGTTCGACTTCCGCACGCTCGAGGAGCGCCTGCGCGAGACGGCCTTCCTCACGCGTGGCCTGAAGATCTCGATCGTCGACGAGCGCGGCGAGGGACACTCCGCCTCCTTCCAGTACGACGGCGGCATCCAGGACTTTGTCGCCTTCCTGAACGAGAACAAGGACGTCGTCAACAAGAAGGTCATCTACTTCGATGGCGAGAGTGGCGACGAGGGCGCCGTCGAGGTGGCGATGCAGTGGAACAGCTCCTACCAGGAGTCCGTGCATTCCTTTGCCAACAACATCAACACCCGCGAGGGCGGCAGCCACCTGAGCGGCTTCCGCTCCGCGCTCACGCGCACGCTCAACAAGTACGCGCGTGACCACGGCCTGCTCAAGGAGAAGGATGCGAGCCTGAGCGGCGATGACGCGCGCGAGGGGCTGACCGCCGTCGTCTCGGTCAAGCTGCGCGACCCCCAGTTCGAGGGCCAGACCAAGACCAAGCTCGGTAACCCCGGGATGGCCGGCTTCGTCGAGTCGATCGTGAACACCGGCCTGGCCGAGTTCTTCGAGGAGAACCCGAGCGAGGCGCGCGCGGTCATCAACAAGTCGATCGACGCTGCCCGCGCCCGCGAGGCCGCGCGTAAGGCCCGCGACCTCACCCGGCGCAAGTCGGCGCTTGAGAACTCGACGCTGCCCGGCAAGCTCGCCGACTGCTCGGTCAAGGACCCGGCGCTGGCCGAGCTGTTCGTCGTCGAGGGCGACTCCGCCGGCGGCTCGGCCAAGCAGGGCCGCGACCGCCACACGCAGGCCGTCCTGCCGCTGCGCGGCAAGATCCTCAACGTCGAGAAGAGCCGCATCGACAAGGTGCTCCAGAACACCGAGATCCAGGCCCTCATCACCGCGATCGGCACCGGCGTGCGCGAGGAGTTCAACATCGAGAACGCGCGTTACCACAAGGTCGTGATCATGACCGACGCCGACGTCGACGGCGCGCACATCCGCACGCTCGTGCTGACGCTGCTGTTCCGCGAGATGCAGGAGCTCATCGAGGCCGGCTACGTGTACATCGCCAAGCCGCCGCTGTACAAGATCAAGCAGGGCAGCCGCGAGCGCTACATCGAGAAGGACTCAGAGCTCGAGGACATCCTGCTGTCGGACAAGTGGGAGAAGCTCGACGTCTTCGACCGCCACGCGACGCCCTTCAAGCTGACCGAGGCGCGCTGGCAGCGCTTCACGCGCCTGCTCAAGCAGTACGAGGGCTGGGCCTCCTCGCTGCGCGCCGACCAGGGCCACGACGTCGTCCAGTTCCTCGAGGAGTCCTCGCTACTCGGCGAGCAGGTGATGAGCGCGGACGCTGCGATCGAGCTGCTCGCTCGCGAGGGCGTCGTCGGCGAGACCCACGCCACGGAGCTGCTCGAGGTCGACCCCCTCGAGATTCGCGTGAAGGCGACCGAGGTCAAGACCGGCTTCGCGCGCACGCATCGCCTGCCCCGCACGCTGTTCGACTCGACCGAGTACCGCCAGCTCGCACGCGTGCACGCGCAGCTCATCGAGCTCGCCGGCACGCCCGCGTTCTCGGTGCGCCTCGGCGATGCCAGCGAGGACGCGCCCTCCTTCGAGGCGCTGCGCACCGCGGTGCTCGCCGTCGCCCAGAAGGGCGTCAAGCTGCAGCGCTTCAAGGGGCTCGGCGAGATGAACGCCGACCAGCTCGGCGACACGACGATGAACCCGGCGACGCGCACGCTCGCCCAGGTCACGCTCGAGGACGCAGCGTTAGCCGACCGCATCTTCTCGATGCTGATGGGCGATCAGGTCGAGCCGCGGCGCGAGTTCATCGAAGAAAACGCCCGCATGGTGGCCAACCTTGATGTGTGACGCGATGGCATCCCCGAACCCCGAGGGGGTGACATCGCATGGCCGGCACTGACGTGATCGGCGGCGGCAACATCGAGCCGCGCGCGCTCGAGGAGGAGATGCGCACCGCTTACCTGGACTACGCGATGTCGGTCATCGTCGGTCGCGCCCTGCCCGACGTGCGCGACGGGCTGAAGCCGGTGCACCGACGCGTGCTCTTCGCCATGAACGAGCTCGGCCTCGGGCCGACCCGCTCCTACTCGAAGTGCGCCAAGATCGTCGGCGAGGTGATGGGCAACTATCACCCGCACGGCGACAGCGCGATCTACGACACGCTCGTGCGCATGGCGCAGGACTTCTCGATGCGCTACATGCTCGTCGACGGTCAGGGCAACTTCGGTTCCGTCGACGACGATCCGGCCGCCGCCATGCGCTACACGGAGGCCAGGCTCGCGCGGATCGCCACCGAGATGCTGCGCGACCTCGACGCCGACACCGTCGACTTCGCGCCCAACTACGACGGCTCCAAGCGCGAGCCGCTCGTGCTGCCTTCGCGCTTTCCCAACCTGCTCGTCAACGGCGCCTCCGGCATCGCCGTCGGGATGGCCACGAACATCCCGCCGCACAACCTGCGCGAGGTGATCTCCGCGACGATCGCCTACATCGACGATCCCGACCTCGGCGTCGAGGGGCTCATGCGCCACATCAAGGGCCCGGACTTCCCGACCGGCGGAATCATCCTCGGCCGCGGCGGCATACGCGATGCCTATGAGACCGGCCGCGGCCGCGTGCGCGTGCAGGCGCGCGCGCACATCGAGCCGCTGACCCACGGCAAGGAGGCCATCGTCGTCACCGAGCTGCCGTTCATGGTCAAGAAGGGCGGCGACACCGGCCTGATGGTGAAGATCAAGGACCTCGTCGACGACAAGAAGATCACCGAGATCTCCGATCTGCGCGACGAGTCCGACAAGCGCGGCATGCGCCTCGTCATCGAGCTCAAGCGCGACGCGATCCCCAAGGTCGTGCTCAACAAGCTCTACAAGCACACGCCGATGCAGACGACGTTCGGCGTGAACATGGTCGCCCTCGTCGACAACGTCCCGCGCACGCTCAACCTGCGGTCGGTCATCCACAACTACGTCGCGCACCAGCGCGAGGTGATCGTCCGCCGCACCAAGCACGAGCTGTCCGAGAAGGAGGCCCGCGCGCACATCCTCGAGGGCCTGCTCATCGCGCTCGCCAACCTCGACGCGATCATCGACCTCATCCGCGGATCCCGCGACCGCGACTCGGCGCGCGAGCAGCTCGTCGAGCGCTTCGAGCTCACCCACATCCAGGCCACGGCGATCCTCGACCTGCGGCTCTCTCAGCTGACCGCGCTCGAGGCCGACTCGATCAAGACCGAGCACGCCGACGTGACCGAGCGCATCCGCGAGCTGCGCGACATCCTCGGCGACGAGTCGCGCGTGCTCGCCGTCATCAAGGAGGAGCTGACCGAGATCTCCGAGCGCTTCGGCGACGAGCGGCGGACCGAGATCACCCATTCCGAGGACGAGATCGACATCGAGGACCTGATCGCCGACCAGCAGATGGTCATCACGATCACGCACTCGGGCTACATCAAGTCGCTGCCGTTGACCACCTACCGCCAGCAGCACCGCGGCGGTCGCGGCATCACCGGCATGGAGATGAAGGACGGGGACTTCATCGAGCACCTGTTCATCAGCTCGACCCACGACTACCTGCTGTTCATCACCAATCGCGGCAAGATCTACCGTTCCAAGGTCTACGACCTGCCGGAGGCGCAGCGCACGGCCAAGGGCCGCGCGCTGGTCAACATCCTGCCGCTGCGCGAGGGCGAGCGCGTGCAGTCGGTGCTCTCAACGCGCGACTTCACCGAGGGCAGGTACCTCATGTTCGCCACCCGCAAGGGCATGGTCAAGAAGACCGAGTTCCAGGCCTACAACACGCCGATCAAGGCCGACGGCATCATCGCCATCAAGATCAACGAGGACGACGAGCTCGTCGCCGTGCGCCGCACGAGCGGCGACGACGACATCCTCATGGTCTCCCACGACGGCAACGCCGTGCGCTTCCACGAGTCCGACGCGCGCTCGATGGGTCGCGACACCGCCGGCGTGCGCGGCATGAACGTCTCCCAGAAGGGCAACTCGGTCCTCGCCATGGACGTCGCCCGCGACGACCAGGAGCTGCTCGTCGTCACCGAGAACGGCTATGGCAAGCGCACGAACATCGGCGAGTACCGCAAGACCAAGCGCGGCGCGATGGGCGTCAAGACGATCACGCTCACCGACCGAAAGGGCGGTCTCGCCGGCGCGCTCGTCGTGCGCGAGCACGAGGAGCTCGTGTTCATCTCGAGCGGCGGCATGGTCCAGCGCACTTCGGTGCGCGGCATCAACCGCTACGGCCGCGCCTCGCAGGGCGTGCGCGTCATGAACCTCAAGGACGAGGACGTCGTCAGCGCGATCGCGCTCATCGTGGAGAACGACGAGGACACCGCCGCGCCCGTGGCCGGGGAGGACGGGCTCACCGCGCCCGACGCGGCGGACACGACCGCCCCGCCTGGCCCGGAGCCCGAGTCGGGCCCCGACGGCCCCTAGCCGACCGCGTATCGGCCCCCATTGGGCGCTGAAAGCCCTACCATCACCGTCCGATGCCGGACGGGGAGGTGAGCATGCCCGAACGCGACGCCGACGACGAGCGGGCGCCCGACGTCCCCGCCGAGCAAGCCCCATCGCCGCCGACCACACCGGCCGAGAGCGACGGCGACCCCGCGCTCGCGCCCGGTCCGCGCTCGCCCGCCCTGCGCCGCGCGTGGAACCGCCTCCCCGCCGGCCTGCGGCGGCGCTGGCTGTGGGCCCCGGGGACGGTCATCACCGCCGTGGCCGTCCTCGCGCTCGTCGGATCCTTCGCCGCGAAATCGCCTTGCCTGCACACGAACGTCAACAGCACCGGGCAATGGCAGAACCCGTGGCCCAACTACATCATGTACCGCGACGCCTGCTACTCCGACGTCATCCCGCTCTACGGCGCCGAGCAGCTCAACCAGCCCGGCGCCTTTCCCTACCAGGTGTCCTGGATCGACGGGGCCGGGACCGCGCACCCCCAGAAGCGCTACATGGAGTACCCCGTCCTGACCGGGCTGCTGATGTGGGTCGGGGCCCAGATCGCGCAGGACTACGTCGCGCTGCAGGGCACGTTCGGCGGGCTGCCGCTCAACGACACCGTCGTCATCTTCTTCGAGGTGCTCGCGGTGTTCGCGTCGGTGTTCTGGCTGATCGCGATCTGGTGCATCAGGCAGATGTCCAGACGTCGCCCCTGGGATGCGCTGATCGCGGCCGCCTCGCCGCTCGTCGTCGTCCAGGCCTTCGAGAACTTCGACATGATGGCGGTCGCCTTCGCGACGGCAGGGATGCTCGCGTGGTCGCGGCGGCGCACCGTGCTCGCCGGTGTGCTCATCGGTCTCGGGACCGCCGCCAAGCTGTACCCAATTCTGCTCCTCATCCCGCTCCTGGCCCTGAGCGTGCGCGCCGGCAAGCTGCGCGCCTGGCTGAAGGCGGCGGGCGGCGCTCTCGCCGCCTGGACGATAGTCAACGCTCCGATCGCGATCCTCTTCCCGCGCGGCTGGACCGAGTTTCTGCGCCTCAACAACACCCGCGGCGCCGACCCCGACTCGCTCTACAACGTCGTTGCCCAGTTCACTCACTGGGGCGGCTTCGACGGCCCGCTCGCGCCCGATCAGGCGCCCACGAAGCTCAACGCGGTGATCGCCGCGCTGCTCATCGCCTGCACGATCGCGATCGTGCTCGTCGCCCTGTCGGCGCCGCGCCGGCCGCGCGTCGCGCAGCTGGGCTTCCTGATCGTCTCCGCCTTCCTCATCACGAACAAGGTCTGGAGCCCGCAGTACTCACTGTGGCTCATCCCGCTCGCCGTGCTGGCCATGCCGCGCTGGAAGCTGCTCTTTCCGTGGATGCTCGTCGACGCCTGGCTGTGGTTCCCGCGCATGCGCTTCTACCTGCCGAGCACGTCGGGCGGCTGGAGCCAGGACCCGTTCCTGTGGACCGTCGTGGCCCGCGACGCGATCGTGGCCGCGCTGTGCGCGGTCATCGTCTACGAGATCTACCACCCGGATCGCGATCTCGTGCGCCGCAGCGGCGACGACGACCCCGCCGGGGGTGTGCTCGAGGACACGCCGGACGCCTTCCGCGTGCGCTGGCGCCGTCACCGCGGTGCCGTCGCGCTGCCCGAGCCGTGGCGACCCGAGCCCGAGCCCGAGCCCGTGCCGGGTGTGCTCTCGTCCTAGCCGCGGCTCGCCACCGTCGAGCCCGTCCGCTACTCTGAGCTCACCAGAGAAAGGAGGTGGTCCTAACCTTGTCTGACAGTTCTTGCGGGACCCTGGAGGTGCCCGGCCGCTAGGTCGGGGCTGGACCGCTTAGCGGAATCCAACCCGGGACACCCCGAGACGGTCGCCGGCATTGGTCCCTCCGGTAGCAGTGAGACCGCATCGGATTCATCCAGTCAGTGATGTGTAGAGGGGCGCCGGCTTTGTCGAGCCGGCGCCCTTCGCCTTTCGCGAGGCGTGGATACGGTCGTCACGTTCGCCTCCGGGGAAAGGGAGGCGAACGCGCCGCCCTCCTCCACGCCTCCTTGGAACGCCGATCGGCCTCTCCGGTCGGCCCGCTTCAAGGGCGTCTGACAGCTATGAGGTCCTTGCTAAGGGGAGCCTCAGGTCGCTACGGCCTGGCGGTCGCTTGCGCGCTGGCTAAGCCGCGGCCGGTAGGTATGCGCGCCAGGTCGCTACGGCCTGGTGGTCGCTTGGCCGACCGCTAAGCCGCGGCGGGAAGGTATGCGCGCCAGGTTGCGGGGATGGTGGGGGAGGCGACGGTGATGAAGACCTCGGCGCGGGGGGCGCGGGGGGCGGTCTTTGGGTGCATGTTGGCCTGGAGCGGGAGGCGGTCGCCCTTGCGGCGGTTGCAGGGGGCGCAGGAGGCGACGATGTTCTCCCACGTCGAGGTGCCGCCCTTGCAGCGCGGGATGACGTGGTCGACCGTGAGGTTCGAGCGCGCGCCGCAGTACTGGCAGGTCCAGCCGTCGCGGGCGAAGACGGCGCGGCGCGTGATCTTGCGGCGGTGCGCGTCGCGGGGGACGCGCACATAGGAGACAAGGCGGATCACCGCCGGACGCGACATCGTCGCGCGCTCGGACCGCAGCGCCCAGGCTCCCTCCTCGACGAGCTCGGCCTTCTGCTTGAGCACGAGCACCACCGCACGACGCACCGAGCACACGTTGATTGGCTCAAAGGTCGCGTTCAGGACGAGCACCCGGCCACTGTCACGCCCACGCCGTCGGTGCTCTTCGGACGGCGCGGACGGGGCTGGAGCCGGTGGAACAGCGCTCTCCACGGTGCCGGAAAGTGTAGCGAGGCCACCTGCGTCGGGGCTTGAAGCTCTTGTTATCGGGCCGCGGGGTAGGAGCCGAGCACGTGCACCGCATCGCAATGCTCGCGCAGGCCCGCGAGCGCCGCGGCCACACTCGGAGAGCCCTCCGCGCCATCGAGGTCGACGAAGAACATGTACTTCCCCAGGCGCGAGCGCTGCGGGCGCGACTCGATCTTCGTGAGGTTGACGTCGCGCGCCGCGAACTCGTTCAGGCACGAAACGAGCCACCCCGGCTCGCCGGCACCGGAGCCCCAGAACACGAGCGACGTCTTGTCGGCGTGGTCGCTCGGATCGCCTCGCCCCACGAGCGGCGGACGGTCGGCGCGATCACGCGCCAGCCACACGAAGCGCGTCTCGTTGTCGTGGCGATCCTCGACGCCCTCGCGCAGGATGACGCAGCCGTAGATGCTTGCCGCGAGCGCCGGTCCGAGTGCCGCCCAGCCCGTCTCGCCCGGGTCGGCGACCGTGCGGACGGCGTCGGCCGTCGAGTTGGCGCTCAGCACCCGCGCGCCGGGCAGCTGCTCGCGCAGGAAGGCGGCGCACTGGCCGGTCGCCTGCGGATGCGACACCACCGTCGTGACGGCGGCGAGCTCGATCGGCTCGCGGGCGATCAGGCACTGGCGCACGGCGAGCACGAGCTCGCCGACGATCCGCACGTCGCTCGCCTCGCCGGCCAGCGCGTCGAGCGTCACGGTCACCGGCCCCTCGATCGAGTTCTCGATCGGCACCACCGACCAGCGCACGTCGCCGGCCTGCACGGCCATCACCGCGTCGTGGATGCTCGCGATCGCCACCGCCTCGACGTCGCCTCCGTCGAGGCCGTGGCACAGCGCCTCCTCGCTGAACGTGCCGCGCGGGCCGAGGTAGCCGACGCGTGGCGGGCGCTCAGGCGCCGGGGCTGGCGGGGGCATCCTGGGCCGGGCTCGCGAGGGCGAGTCGCACCGCCTCGTCCTCCTCGGGGGAGAGCTCGAGCTCTGAGCGTCCGCCGCGCACCTGCTTGGCGTACAGGCGGGCCTGATCGCGGTGGTGGATCGAGGAGAGCACGATGCCCGACCGCGTGGCGTCGAGCAGCGCGATCGACATCGACTGCTGCCCGGACATCTCGTTGTAGGCGTCATAGCGCACGAGGGCGCGATGGGCGACGGCGCCCTGCAGCGCCGTCTCGGCCACGGCCAGGCGCTCGTCGAGGCGCTCGGCGACCTCGGCCACGTAGTCGCGCAGCGCATCGAAGGCCACGTCCATGTCGGCCGCGTGCGCGACCAGGTCGCGCTCCCCGGCCTCACCGAGGACGACGCGCTGCGCGGCCCGCAGGCGCCGCAGCGCAAGCGCGAGTGCCACGCAGGCGCCGAGTGCGACCACGGCGATCGCGGCGGCGGCGATGGCAACGATCCCCTGGGTGTCGGTGATGCTGGCTGGCACGTCGCCACAAGTTAACCGCTCGGCCCGCCGCTGGCCGCGGGGCGCCGACCTACGGGGTGAACAGCGCGGTGTATTGGCCCTTGTTGTTGGCGACGTTCTTCTCGCCGGGCACCGGCACGATGTACGTCGTCACGCTCGCGGGGACCTGCAGGGGCACGCCCTTGACCTGGAGGTCCTCGGTGTAGCTCTGACCGGGCTGGGTCAGGGGCACGGTCTTGCTGGCCGTGCGGGTCTGGCCCTCGGCGGTGACCGAGACCTGCACGCCGACGGCGGTCTCGTTGTTCTGCCCGGTGTTGTCGAAGGTCACCGCGAACGTCGGGTTTGCACCGCCGGCGATGTTGTTCACCGACGGCGCCGGGTTGAGAGTGTTGCCGCCCACGCTGACGCTGACCAGCGAGTGGCCGTGCGTGCCCGGCGCCAGCGCGGTGCCGTTCGTGCCCGTCCCGGCGGCGCCGGTCAGGCGCGAGGCGACGGTGCCCTGCTGCAGCCAGCCGAGGTCGTGCACCCAGATCGACGACGGCAGTGCCGCGGGCTGGATGCCGTTCTGGTGCAGCACCTGCGCGACGAGCGGCGTGACGCGCGCCTGGAAGAGCACGTCGGACGCCAGGATCGCCTCCATGTCGCCGGCGATGCGCCGCAGCGCCGCGCCCGACCCGGACAGGCCGCCGAGTGCGACCGGGATCTGCTGCGCGACATCGGCCACGGCCGACGCGCGGAGGTTGAGCGCCAGCAGGAGGTCACGTTGCGCGACGTCGAGGTCGCTCGGCGCGCTCAGCCCGTTCGCGTTGTTGAAGTCCTGGACGGCCTGCGCGTGCAGCGCGGCCAGCTCGGGCTGAAGCTGGGCGGCCGACTTGCCGAGCGCCCCGTTGAGGTCGCTGAAGAACTCGTCGCCCACGGTCTGGGAACTCCGCCCGATCGCCACGACGTCGTTGTTGTAGGAGACGAGCGCGTCGTGGCGCGCGCTGCTCTCGCAGCTGGAGATCCCGAGCACGATGAGGATGAGCAGCACGATCGCGATCGCGAACGCGACGCCGCGGCGAACCATGATCGTCTGCTGATCGGCCGCATGCGCTCCGGCCGTCGTCGGTCGGCGGGGGCGCGGCGCTCTTGGTTCACGGGTGGCTGGTGCGGGCGGCTCGTCGTCATCGAAGAACGACAAAACACGCTCCTGGCAGGGATGAAGGCGAAGGCCAGAGTATGACCCGCGCCGGGGAATTGATGTGGATGCAAGTTCTCCGTCACACCTCGCACTCCTGCGCTGAGGGCAGGAGGGACGTCGATGACGGCGAACGCGAACGGGGTGCACTCCGCGGACACTCTGCCCCGGGGCGACGGGCGCTCGGCCACCGCCACCGACGCCGGACCTCCGGCCGCGCTGGTGCTCGGGCGCTACCGACTGCTCGAGCGTCTCGGCGCCGGCGGGTTCGGTGTGGTGTGGCGCGCGCACGACGAGCGCTTGGACCGCGAGGTCGCCGTGAAGCGGATCATCCTCGCGCCCGGGGACGTGCCCGACCGCGTCACGCGCGAGGCGCTGGCCAGCGCGCGCCTCGCGCACCCGGCGATCGTCGCCCTCTACGAGGCGGCGGCCGAGGACCACGCCTTCTGCCTGGTCTCCGAGCTCGTGTCCGGTCCGACGCTCGCCGAGCTGATCGCGCGCGACGAGCTCGCCGACGAGCAGGTGATCGCGATCGGGCTGGCGCTGTGCGACGCGCTCCAGCACGCGCACGAGCGCGGCGTCGTGCACCGCGACGTCAAGCCGCACAATGTGCTCGTTCCCGACCCGGCCAGCGCCCATCCGGTGGCCGCCAAGCTCGCCGACTTCGGCGGGGCATGGATCACCGGCGAGGATCCCCTCACCCGCACCGGCGACGTCATGGGCACGCTCGCCTACATGGCGCCCGAGCAGGCGGAGGGCGCCGAGGTGGGGGTCGAGTGCGACCTGTACTCGTGCGCGCTCGTGTGCTTCGAGGCGCTCACCGGCGTCAACCCCGTGCGCGGCGCCACCCCGGCGAGCACGGCCCGCAACATCGGCACCGAGCTGCCGTCCCTGCACGAGTACCGGCCCGATCTTCCCGGCCAGCTCGTGGCGGCGATCGACGTCGCCCTCGACCCGGTGGCCGAGCAGCGTGGCAACCTCGCCGACCTGCGCGGCGCGATCGACGCCGCGCGCCAGCCCCGCTCGCGGCGCCGCTCGTGGTTCGCCGCGCGTCGCACGGTCGCCCCCGATCTCGACGACGACGACCGCGGCGAGGAGGACGTCACGCGTGTTGAGCACGCGCGCCGGGAGGCGATCGACTGGCCGGAGGTGAACTGGGAAGCGGGCGCCCGCGAGACGCTCGTCGCGCCGCTAGAACGGACCCGCCCGCGCCCCGCGCCCGCGCCCGCGCCTCGCCCGCCGCGCCGGGGCCCGGGCGTGGCCGGCACCCGCTCCCCGTCCCCGCCGCCGTCCACCGCGCCATCACCGCCCGATGGCGAGGCGCCGGTCGCCTCATCGCCGCCCCTGCGCGCGCCGGTGCGCTTGGTCACCGGCGGCGGCGCCGGCCTGCTCGCGGCGATCGGGTGGTACGGCCTCGGCGGGGCCACACAGCAGCTTGCGCTGGCCGCCGGCGTGCTCACTGCGCTGGCGGTCGCCCTCCTCCCGCGCCTCGGATGGCTCGCCGCGAGTGTCGCACTGTGCGCGGGGTGCGCGGCGGCCGGGGCCGCCGGCAGCGCGTTGTGCGTGGCCGCGGCGGCGCTGCCCGTCGAGCTCGTCCTGCGCCGACCCGGGCCGGCCTGGCTGGCGCCCGCGCTTGCGCCACTGCTCGGTCTTGCCGGCCTGGCCGGCGCGTTCCCGGCGGTCGCCGCACAGCCGGCCAGCTGGTCGCGCCGAGCCGCTGTCGGCGCGCTGGGCTACTGGTGGCTCGTGCTCGCCGAGGTCGTGCTCGGCCGGCGCCTGTGGCTCGGCGCGCCGACGGGCGCCGAGCCGCGGGGAACGTGGGAGGGCTCGATCCCCGCCACCGTGACGCACGCGCTCGGACCGCTGCTCACGACGGGCGTCCTGCTCGGCGCGCTGTTGTGGGCGGCCGCCGCCGCCGTCCTGCCGTGGCTCGTGCGCGGTCGCCACGTCGCCGTGGACCTCGTCGCGGCGACGGTGTGGACGGCGGCGATCGCCGCCGCCGCCCCCCTGCTCGACCGCGGCGGCCTCGCCCCGGTGAGTGGCCCTGCGCCTCGTGGCCTCGTCCTGGGCGCCGTGCTCGCCGGCCTGCTGGTCGTCACCGCGCGCGGCGCCCGCGGCGCTCCGTGAGCGTCCGACGCCTGGCGTGGGCCGTCGACTGACGTAGCATGGCCTCGGCGCGGCAGCGGCCGCCTGCCCGCCGTCAGCGCCTCGCTTCGCCGGCGCCACCGGTCATGAACGTGCTCAAACACCTCGAGGAAATGCTCAGCGGCCTCGTCGAAGGCACCTTCGGTCGCATGTTTCGCTCCGAGGTGCAGCCGATCCAGATCGCCCACAAGCTCGCGCGCGAGATGCTCGAGCATCGGGCGGTGTCGGTGTCGCGCGTGTATGTGCCCAACGAGTACATCGTGCACCTCTCGCCCGAGGATCGCGCCCGCTACGCCGACGTCGAGGACGAGGTGATCGACGAGCTCGGCGCCTACCTGCTCGAGCAGGCCCGCCGTGAGCAGGTGTCGCTCGCCTCGCGTCCGGTCATCGTCTTCGAGACCGACGACGAGCTGTCGCTCGGCGAGTTCGGCATCCAGGCGCGAACCGTACGAGCCGACGAAGCGGCCGACGGCGACCCCGAGCAGGGCGAGCACGGGCACACGATGATCTACAGCACCTCCGAGCGCCGCCGCGGCCCGATCGAGACGACTCGGGCGCCGCGCACGCCGCGGGCCCTCGTCGTGGTCGACAACCGCCGCATGCTCGTCCCGCCGCGCGGCGGGGTCATCGGCCGCAGCCGCGAATGCGACATCGTGCTCGACGACAGCAACGTGTCGCGCCGCCACGCCGAACTGCGCCCGGCGCTCGACGGCTGGGAGATCGTCGATCTCGGCTCCACCAACGGCGTGACGCTGAACGGTCGGCGCATCGCGCTCAGCGAGTTGCTGCGGCCCGGCGATCGCATCGGACTCGGGGCCACGACGCTGCACTTCGAGGAGCGTTAGGGGTGACCTTGGCCGCCTTCGGCACCCCATAGTAGGTTCTGGTGCGTGCGACGCATGAACGGACGGACGGGGTGAGGCGATGAATCTGCAGCCGGTCTCGGTCGCGCTCAAGTTCGGCTTCATCGCCGTCATGTACCTGTTCCTGCTGTGGGTCTCGCGGAGTGCGCTGCAGGACCTGCGCCGCCCCGGAGGGCCGGCGGCGTATCCGCCCGCCGGCGACGCGACCGGCCTGTACTCGGCCTCGGGTGGCACGCGCACGGCGCCGCGCGAACCGCGCCTCGTCGTCGAGCGAGCCCCCGGTCACGAGCCGGGGATGATCTACGACCTCGAGCAGGGCGCGGTGCTCGGGCGCGGCGAGCAGGCCGAGATTCGCCTCGAGGACCCGTACGCCTCGGGGGCGCACGCGCGCATCTACGAGCAGGGCAACCTGATGGTCGTCGAGGATCTCGACTCGACCAACGGGACCTACCTCAACGAGGAGCTGCTCGATGGCCCGCGTCCGCTACATCCTGGCGATCGCGTACGCATCGGTGACAGCGAGTTCACCTATGCCGAATGACGCCGGGGCGCGGCGGCGCGTGAGGCCAGACACGACCGCGACGCCGAGCCCTGCCACTCTTCTGGCCTAGACATGTTGCGAGTCGCCGACAGCTTCTCCGTCTCGGACACCGGTCGCCAGCGCCGGCACAACGAGGATTCCCTGCTTGCGCGGATCCCGCTCTTCGTCGTCGCGGACGGGATGGGCGGTGCGCAGGCGGGCGAGGTTGCCTCGCACATCGCCGTGGAGACATTCGCCGACGGGCTCGCCGGCGGCGACACGGCGCCCGAGGAGCGCCTGGCCGAGCGCGTGCGCGCGGCGAACGCCCACATCTACGAGCTCTCGCAGACGAACGCCGAGCAGGCCGGGATGGGTACGACGCTCACGGCCGTCTACGTCGGCGAAGACGAGATCGCGATCGCGCACGTCGGCGACAGCCGCGCGTACTGCCTGCGCGACGGCGAGCTGCTGCGACTGACCGACGACCATTCGCTCGTCGACGAGCTGCTGCGCCAGGGCCGGCTCACCCCCGAGGAGGCCGAGGACCATCCGCAGCGCTCGATCATCACCCGCGCGCTCGGGCCCGAGCCCGACGTCGAGGTCGACACGCGGACGCACCGCGGGCGCGCGGGCGACGTGTACCTGCTCTGCAGCGACGGCCTGACCTCGATGGTCAGCGAGGCGCGAGTGGCCGACATCCTCAACAGCGAGAGCGACCTGCATCGTGCCGGCGAGGCCCTCATCGCCGCCGCGAACGACGCCGGCGGTCGGGACAACATCACCGTGCTGCTGTTCCGCCTGGAGGAGGTCGGCGATCCTCCAGGCGGCGAGCTCGAGCAGCCGACCCGCGTCTCGGAGGCGGTGGATGCCACGCAGATATCCCCGTCTCCCGTCCTGCCCGATCCGGCCGCGGCGACGACCCTGGCTCCGGGGCGTGCCAGCGACAGCGCCGACGTCGACGGGATCTCGTCGGCGAACGGAGCCGCATCGGCCCTGTCTGGCCACGTGGCCCCGGCGCCACGGGGGCGCTCGCCGTCGGCGGTCACGGCTGCGCCCAGCGCGGTCGCCCCGCGGCGCACCCCGCGCCGAGCGCCGGCGACTGCGAACGGCCCGCGGCGCCGCCGTCGCTGGATCGGGCCGTCGCTGTTCCTCGCCTCGGTGCTGGCGATCCTCGTGGTCGCGCTGTATCTCGCCACCCAGGCCGTCTACTTCATCGGAACCGACAATCGCGGGTTCGTCACCGTGTTCTCCGGACTCCCCTACGAGCTGCCATTCCACCTCGAGCTCTACAGCCAGTACTACGTGTCCGGTGTGCCGGCGTCGACGATCCCGCCGGCCCGCCGCACCACGCTGCTCGACCATTCGCTGCGCTCGGTGAACGACGCGAGCACGCTCGTGCGCCAGCTCGAGCTCGGGAAGATCGCGGGGGCTTCGTGAGTCGCCGCCGCTCATGAACCGGCCCATCGTTCGCTTGTACGGCCTCGTGATCCTGATGTTCGCACTGCTCATCGGCTTCACGTCCCGCTGGACCGTGTTCTCGGCCGCGAGCCTGCGCGACAACCCGCTCAACAAGCGCAGCGAGCTCGCTGAGCAGCAGATCCGCCGCGGTCCGATCGTGGTCGACGACGGGCTCGTGCTCGCGCGCAGCGTCCGCGGCGCCGACGGCCTGTACTCGCGGCGCTACCCGGCCGGCGGCCTGTTCGCGCACGCCGTCGGCTACTCGGGCATTCTCATTGGTCGGGCCGGTCTGGAGCAGTCCTACAACGACTATCTCAACGGTCGGACCGACACCGGCCTGACGGCGATCCTCGACCAGCTGCAGGGCAAGCGGCCCGAGGGCGATCAGGTGAGCACCTCGCTCGATCCGGGCGCGCAGCAGGTCGCGCTCCGCGACCTCGCCGGGCAGCCGGGCGCCGTCGTCGCGCTCGACCCGCACACCGGCGCGATTAAGGTGTTCGCCAGCGTGCCGGGCTATAACCCCGCGACGCTGTCGCCGGCCACGCTCGCACGCCTGAACACCGAGAATGTTGCCGCTCCGCTGCTCGATCGCGTGACGCAGGCCGGCTACCCGCCCGGCTCCACGTTCAAGGTCGTCACGGACATCGCCGCGCTCGACAGCGGCCGCTTCACGCCGCTGTCGGTGCTCAACGGCAACTCGCCGAAGGTCATCTCCGGGGTGCCGCTCTCCAACGACGGCAATCAGAGCTTCGGCAACATCACTCTGACCGACGCGCTGACGTTCTCGGTGAACACCGTGTGGGCCCAGGTCGGCGTCCAGCTCGGCAAGGCCACGATGGGTCACTACATGAACCTGCTGGGCTTCGATCGCCGGCCGCCGATCGACCTGCCCTCCTCGGAGGTGCGCCCGAGCGGGGAGTACTTCGACGTCCGGGGACGGACCCGGCTCGTCGCGCCGACGAGCCCGCGCGTCGACGTCGGGCGCATGGCCTTCGGTCAGGACCACCTCGAGGTGACGCCGCTGCAGATGGCGATGGTCGCGGCCGCCGTGGCCAACAACGGCGTGCTCGTCGCGCCCCACCTCGTCGATCGCGTCGTGAATCCCGACGGGCAGACCGTGTACCAGCCGGGCACGCGCGTCATCGATCGCGCGATGTCGCCCCAGACCGCAACGGAGGTCGGCGCGATGATGGCCCAGGTCGTCAAGGAGGGCACCGGGACGGCGGCCGCGCTCGCGGGGATCCAGGTGGCCGGTAAGACAGGGACCGCGCAGACCTCCACCCCGGGCGAGAGCCAGGTGTGGTTCATCGCGTACGCACCCCTTCAGCATCCCCGCTACGCGATTGCCGTGACGGTCGAGCGCTCGACCGGACAGGGCGGGACGGTGGCCGCCCCGATCGCCCGCGACGTCCTGGACGCGCTGTTGCGGCATGCCTGATCCCGGCACGATCATCGATGGGCGCTATCGCGTCGTCTCGCGCATCGGCAGCGGCGGCATGGCCGACGTGTTCCTGGCCGAGGACATGCAGCTCGGCCGCCAGGTGGCCCTGAAGATCCTGCATCGGCGCTTCGCCGAGGATCAGGAGTTCGTCGAGCGCTTCCGCCGCGAGGCCTCGAGCGCGGCCGGCCTGTCGCACCCGAACGTCGTGAACGTCTTCGACCGCGGCGAGACCGACGGCACGTACTACATCGCGATGGAGTACCTGCCGGGCGAGTCGCTCAAGACGATCGTGCGACGGGTGGGCCCGGTCGACCCCGCGACGGCCATCGACTACGTCATCCAGATCCTGCGCGCCGCGCGCTTCGCGCACCAGCGCGGCATCATCCATCGCGACCTCAAGCCGCACAACGTGATCGTCGACGAGGAAGGGCGCGTCCGCGTCACCGACTTCGGCATCGCTCGCGCCGGCGCGTCGGACATGACCCAGACCGGGTCGATCATGGGCACGGCCCAGTACCTGTCCCCCGAACAGGCGCAGGGGCACGCGGTCAGCGCCGCGTCCGACATCTACGCGATCGGCATCGTCCTCTACGAGCTGCTGACCGGCACGCTGCCCTTCGACGGCGAGACCGCCGTCACGATCGCGCTCAAGCAGGTCTCCGAGCTGCCGATGCCGCCGAGCGCAGTCAACCCGGCCGTGCCGCCGGCGCTGGACGCCGTCGTCCTGCGCGCCCTCGCAAAGGATCCCGCGCAGCGCTTTCTCGACGCGGGCGCGTTCATCGCCGCCCTCGAGCAGGTACGCGCCGGCCTGCAGCCCGACATCGGCGACACGGCCCGCTTCGCGGCGAGCGAGATGGCGGCGGTGGCCGCGGCCGGCGTGGCCGCCGCGATGGCGCCATCCCCGCCGGCCGCGGCGCTCGCGCTGCCGCCGCTGAGCGAGCCCGAGCCCGAGGAGGAGGTGCAGGAGCGGGAGCGCCGGCGGCGCTGGTGGTGGATCGCCGCCGTCGTCGCGCTGCTGGCCGGCGCGGGCGTCGCCGCCGTGCTGCTCACGCGGCCGACCTCGGTGACCGTTCCAACGCTCGCCCGCTGCGAGTCGCAGGCGCTCGCGGTGGCCCAGCTGCGTCACCGCGGTCTGACGGCGATCGAGCAGCGCGTCACGACGGCCGCCTGTCCCGCCGGCGGAGTGGTCGGACAGAGCCCGAGCGGCGGCAGCGTCCGCGATACGGGCTCGAGCGTGATCGTGCAGATCTCGGCCGGACCCGGGGCCGCCGTCGTGCCCGTGGTCGCCGGCGAGACGCGCTCCGCGGCGGTCGCGTCGCTCACCGCGGCGGGCTTCCGCCCGACCGTACAGACGACGGCGAGCTCGAGCGTGCCCGCCGGGCAGGCGATCTCGACGATCCCGCGGGCCGGCTCCTCGCTGACCCGCGGCACGTCGGTGAACGTGCTCGTGTCGAGCGGCCCGCAGACCGTGTCGGTCCCCGACGTCCGCGGGGAGCTCGAGACGGCCGCTGCGCTCGCCCTCGTCAACGCCGGCCTGAGGGCCGGGACGGTCACGCAGCAGAGCTCCTCGCAGGCTCCGGGAACGGTGCTCTCGCAGGACCCCGGCGGTGGATCGCTCGTCCCCACGAATAGCGCAGTCGACCTCACGGTGGCCAAGCAGCCGCAGCAGCTGACGCTCATCAACGTCGTCGGCGCCGGCGCTGCCCAGGCCGGCGCGGAGCTGAACGCGGCCGGCTTCAAGCTGAACACGAAGAAGAAGACCGTCACCGACCCTGCCCAGGACGGCGTCGTCGTGGCCCAGAGCCCGGGCGCCGGCAGCACCGTCCAGCACGGCTCGACGGTGACGATCACCGTCGGTGCGTACAGTGCCGCCAGCACGACGACGACGAGCGTGACGACGACGACGACGCCGACCACGACGACCACGAGCACGACGACCACCGCCACGCCGGCCCAGGGAGCGGCCGGCGCCGGGCCGGTCGCCGCGTCGCCGCCGGCGGGCCTAGCGGCCCCATGAGCGACGACGCGGCGCTCACCGTTGCCGTCATCGCCGGCGGCCGTTCGTCCGAGCACGATGTGTCCCTCGCCTCCGGCCACGCGGTCGCCGCGGGCCTGAGAGAGAGCGGCCATCGCGTCGAGTGGGTCGTCGCCGAGCGCGACGGCAGCTGGCGCCACGAGGGCGAGACGCTATGCGTGACGCCGGGCGGCGGCCTGCTGGGCGCCGACGTCGCCTTCCCGGCGCTGCACGGCGCCTTCGGGGAGGACGGCACGGTGCAGGGCCTGCTCGAGCTGCTCGACGTCGCCTACGTCGGCGCTGGCGTCACCGCCTCGGCTGTCTGCCTGGACAAGGTCCTCTTCAAAGAGCTGATGGCGCCCACCGGCCTGCCGCAGGTGCCCTACGCGTGGCTGCGGGAGGGACGCTGGCGTGCCGAGCGCGTCGCAGCGCAGGCCGAGCTCGAGCGTCTCGGCCTGCCGGTGTTCGTGAAGCCGGCCCGGCTCGGCTCGTCGGTCGGCATCGTGAAGGTGACCGAGCCCTCGGCCCTGGCGACGGCGCTCGACACCGCGTTCGAGTACGACCCGCTCGTCATCGTCGAGGGCGCCGCTTCCGGCGTCGAGGTCGAGTGCTCGGTGATCGGCAGTCTGCGCTCGGAGATCGCCGCCGGCGCGCCGCCGGCGATCGCCTCGCAACCCGGCGAGATCGTGATCGCCGCCGACTGGTACGACTACGACGCGAAGTACACGCCCGGTGGGATGGAGCTCGTCGTCCCGCCGCGCGTCTCCCCGCAGGCGATCGAGCGCGTGCGCGAGCTCGCGGTGCAGTCCTTCGTGGCCGCCGACTGCGCCGGCCTGGCCCGGGTCGACTTCTTCGTCGACGGCGAGCGCGTGCTCGTCAACGAGCTGAACACGATGCCCGGTTTCACGCCGACGAGCGTGTACGCGAAGCTGTTCGAGGCCTCCGGGCTTCCGTACCCCGAGGTCGTCGACCGTCTCTGTCGGCTGGCGCTCGAGCGCCACGACGAGCGCGGGCGCTTCTCCTACTGAGCGCGCTCAGCGGCTCAGCTTGAACAGCGTGAGGTCGCCGATCGAGATCATCTGCTTGCCCGGGGGCAGCGTCGTCAGCCACAGCAGGTAGTAGCGGTAGCGCAGTCCGCCGGTGTTCAGCTTGATCTGGTCGTTGTTGTCGACCGACGGATCGCTGCCGACCGGTCCAACCCAGCCGCGCGACGTCAGCGGTGCCGTATTCCCGTACGCATAGGTCAACGTGATCCGATTGGCGACGTACACCTCGGCCGAGAAGCCCGGCGTCGGCGTCTGGACCTCGAGGGCACGCCCGACCACCCCCGGGGCGGCGTCGATGTAGATCCCGACGCCGACGCCGCCGGAGGCGTGCTTGAGCGTCCCGCCGTAGTACTGCTCGGTGCTCCACAGCGTGTTCGGGTCGCCGTCGACGGCGTAACTGTCGAGCTCGCTGTTCTCCGGGCCTGTGCCGAACGGGTTGTAGTCGTGGGCCGAGTTCTGCCCGATGAAGTCCTGGGTGAGGTGGGGCGGCACGATCACGTCGGGCGGGGCGGGCGTCCCCCGGTGCGTGCTGCGAAAGAGCGCGTAGAGGACGCCTCCGGCGGCGAGCAGCGTCACGATCGTGAGCGCGATCAGCGCGCCGCGCGAACGGCGGGTGGTGATCGGCGCGCGCCGCCGGGTTGGGGCCGGCAGCGCGCGGAGCACCATCGTCGCCTCTCCGGTCGCCTGCCCGCTGCGCGAGGCCTCGATGGCCAGCACCTCCTCGAGGTCGGCCGCGAAGCTGGCCGCGTCCGGATAGCGCACCGAGAGATCCTTGGCTGTCGCTCGCTCGACAACCGCGGCCAGCGCGGCCGAGACGTGCTCGCGGCGGCGCTGCACGTCGGGCAGCTCCTCGCGCACGTGCTTCATCGCCACGGCGACCGGGGAGTCGCCGGTGAAGGGCACCTCGCCGGTCAGCATCTCGTAGAGGACGACGCCGAGCGAGTACACATCGGACTGCCCGGTCACGGCGTGCCCGAGCGCCTGCTCGGGCGAGACGTAATCGGTCGTGCCAAGCACGCGCCCATCGCCGGTCAGGCCTTCCTCGGTGAGCGTACGGGCGATGCCGAAGTCGGTGATCTTCGCCCTGCCTTCGCTGTCGAGCAGGATGTTCTGGGGCTTGACGTCGCGGTGGATGATCTGGCGGCTGTGCGCCGCGCTCAGCGCGCGCGCGATCTCGATCGCGTAGGCGATCGCCTCGGGGATCGGCAGCGGGCCGTCGCGGCGCAGGCGGTCCTTGAGGTTCTCGCCCTCGACGTACTCGAAGACGATGTAGGCGATCTGGTCGTCCTCGCCCGCGTCGATGACGGTGACGATGTGTGCGTCGTTCAGCTGGGCCACGGCGCGTGCCTCGCGGCGGAAGCGCTCGAGCTGGTCGGAGTCGCCCGCGACCTCGCGATCCATCACCTTCACGGCGACGGCGCGTTCGAGCACCTCGTCGAACCCGCGATAGACCGTAGACATGCCGCCGTGACCGATGCGGGCCTCCAGGCGGTAGCGCCCGCTCACCCGCATGCCGACGGGCGTGGTCATCGGTGAGCGAAGGTGTCGATCATGCGTCTGTAATTGTGCGCCCTCGCGAGCGCGATGGAAGCCTTCTACTACACCGACCCGATGTGCGCGTCGTCATGGGCGGCCGAGCCGGCCCGCCGCGTGGCCGAGCGGCGGTTCGCCGGGCAGCTGTCGCTGACCTATGTCATGGGCGGCCTGGCGCGGGAGTTCGGGGCGCCGCTGCCGGTGCTGCACGCGTGGCTCGATGCCGGCGCGAGCGCCGGCATGCCCGTCGACCCACGGCTGTGGCTCGACGCGCCACCTCGCGGTTCCTACGCGGCCTGCATCGCGGTGATCGCCGCCGGCGAGCAGGGGCTCACCGGCCCGTTCCTGCGGCGCGCGCGCGAGGCGGTGGCGTTCGAGCGCCGCCCGCTCGACGACGGTGCCGCGCTGTTGGCGCTCGCCCGCGATGTCCCGGGCCTGGACGCCGCCCGCTTTCAGATCGGCCTCGGCTCGCATGCCGTGCTCGAGACCTTCGGCCACGAGCTCGAGCGGGTACGGGCCGGCGGCGGCGCTCACCCGCGCCTGGAGATCGTCGACCCGGACCGAGCGACGACCGTGCTGAGCGGCGGGGCGTTGCTCGACCCCGAGGCGTGGACGGCCGCGCTGACCGCTGCCGCGGGGAGACCGAGCACGGACGGGCCGCCCACGATCGAGCAGGCGCTGCGGGAGCACGGCCGCCTGGCCACCCCGGAGGTCGCCGCGCTGTGTGAGCTTCCGGGCCCGCTCGCGCCGGCGCAGCTGTGGCGGCTGGCCGTGGAGTGGCGCGTCACCCCGCAGCGCTACCTCGGCGGGGAGATGTGGGCGCTCGCGTGAACGGCGCCGGCCGGGGCGAGGCCCGCTCACGGTGCAGGCGGACGAGCACGAGC
Organism: uncultured Solirubrobacterales bacterium; assembly: GCA_963819075.1. Lineage (GTDB taxonomy): Bacteria > Actinomycetota > Thermoleophilia > Solirubrobacterales > Solirubrobacteraceae > CAVQBJ01. Next base: position 260,747 of record CAWFUP010000002.1, on the reverse strand, counting down.
AGCGCGAGGGCGATGCGGTAGATCGCATAGGGCAGCAGCGAGCGGCTGCGCTGCACGGCGGCGATCACGCGCGTGCTGGCGAGGGTCGACACGAACGCCGCCCCCGCCCCCCAGGCCATGGCCCAGCGCGTCTGCGGGTCGGTGCGCTCACGGCGCAGGTGCGAGAGCTTCAGCGCGGTGGCTCCGACGATCACCGGGAGCGCGACGTCACGCGAGAGCAGGTGCGCGTCGAGCCGGTCGAAGCCCCGCGCCCGGGCGACCGCGAGTGTCGCGCCACCGCGCGAGATCCCGGGTATGAGCGCGGCGGCTTGGGCGAGGCCGAGCGCGACGCCGTCGACGAGCCCCGCCTCGCGGTGGTGGCGACCGCCGGTCGAGCGGGCGTCGGTGAGGGCCATCGCCACCGAGCCGATGATCAGGCCGGCCGCGATCGTGCCCGGCGTGCCGAAGCGGTGCTCGATCGCAGCCCCGTAGCGGGTGCCCACGACGGCCGGCGGGAGCAGCGAGCCGGCGAGCATGGCCACCCGCCGCGCGTCGAGCTGTCCCGCCGCGGTGCGCACCTCGCCGCGCAGGCTGAGCAGCAGCGCCGCCGCCGTGCCGGCATGCAGGGCGACCTCCAGCGACTTGCGCAGGCTCGGCGAGGCCTCGGCCTCGGGCCAGCCGGCGAGCCACGGCACGAGCGCGACGTGCCCGGAGGAGGAGATCGGCAGCAGCTCCGCGGGCCCGTGCAGCACCCCGAGCAGGGCCGCGTGGCGGGGCGACAGCGAGGCGCTCGACGCGGACTCGCTGATCGACGCAAGCACGAGCATGCGTGTCGCAACGATAGCGTGCGCCCCCTCATGCGAGTCTGGGTCGATCTGACCAATAGCCCCCACGTGCTCGTCATGCGCCCGGTGATCGAGCGCCTGCGAGCGCGCGGGGCCGAGGTCGAGGTGACGGCGCGTGACTTCGCGCAGACGCTCGGGCTGCTCGAACGCGAGCGCATCGCGCACACGGCCATCGGACATCACCGCGGCGAGCGGCTCGGCGCGAAGGCGCTTGGCCTCGCCCAGCGCTCGCTCGCGCTCACCCGCTGGGCGCGCCGTCGTCACTTCGACGTGGCGCTCGGCCACGGCTCCAACGACGTGAGCGTCGCCGCGCTCGCGCTCGGCATCCCGAGCGCCACGATGTTCGACTACGAGTGGGCGACCGTGCAGCACAACGTCAATTGCCGTCTCGCCGCGTCGGTCGTCGTGCCCGACGCGATCCCCGCCGAGCGACTGCGCCGCTACGGGGCAATCGGCAAGATCCACGCCTATCCCGGACTCAAGGAGGAGTACTACCTCGCCGACTTCGAGCCCGACCGCGCGGTGCTGCGCGAACTCGACCTCGACCCCGACCGGCCGATCTACGTCGTGCGCACGCCGCCGGAGGTGTCGCTGTACCACCGCTTCGCCAACGATCGCTTCGCGGCGGTTCTGCGCCGACTGGCCGACGCCTCCGCCCGCGGGGCTCAGCCGGTCGTGCTGCCCCGCACCGAGCCCCAGCGCCGGGAGCTGCGGCAGGCGGGTGCCTTCATCGTGCCCGAGCGGGCGATCGACGCGCAGTCGCTCATCGCCTTCGCGGATCTCGTCGTCTCGGCCGGGGGGACGATGAACCGCGAGGCCGTCGCGCTCGGTACGCCGGTCTGGACGACGTTCGAGGGCCGGCTCGGCGCCGTCGACGAGCGTCTGATCGCCGAGGGTCGCCTGCGCAAGCTCGGCGACGTCGACGAGCTGCCGCTCACCGCGCCGGGCGCCCGCCCACCGGCGCCGGCCGGCGCGGGCCCGGACGGGCGCGTGCGCCGCGATCCCGAGCTCCTCGTCGAGCTGCTGCTGACCGCGCTCGAGGGCGCGCACTGAGCGCGCTCGGCGCGGGGGCACGCGCCGTCGTGGCCGCGTTCGCCCCTACAATTCGCCGGATGCGCCGACGGATCCGCTCGGCGGCCTTCCCTCTGCACCGCCACTCGCTTCCGCAGCTCGTGGTGGATGGAGCGCTGGTCGCGCTCGCCTACTGGCTGGCCTTCCAGCTGCGTTTCGAGCACGGACCGACCGGCTACTACGAGGTGCTCCGCGAACGGACGCTGTGGTGGGTGCCCCTTCTCGGCGTAGTGGTACTCGCCGTCTCGCGCGTGTACCAGCGCCGCTGGCGCTATGCGGGGCAGCGCGACTACGAGGCGATCGTGCGCGCGCTCATCACCCTGACCCTGCTGACGTACGTCACCGTGGCGATCCTGCGACCGGTCCAGCGCGTGCACCACGGGGCCGCGGCGGTCGTCGAGATCCCCAACGGCGTGATCGCGCTGTTCTTCCTGCTCACGCTCATGTTCCTCTGCGGCGGGCGGATGGTGGTCCGCGCGCTGTACGAGCGGCGCTCGCTCGGCGGTCTTCGCGCGCCGAAGTCGGCGCGCAGCGTGCTCATCGTCGGCGCGGGTGACGGCGGGCGTCTCGTGCTCCGCGAGATCCAGCGCAATCCGGAGCTGCGGCTGCACCCGATCGGCTTCGTCGACGACGACCCGCGCAAGCGCGGCATGCGCGTCGACGGCGTGGGGGTGCGCGGGAACACCGAGGCCGACCTTCCCCGGATCCTCGACGAGGCCGAGCCCGACGAGGTCATTATCGCCATTCCCTCGGCGCCGGGCGTGACGCGCGCGCGCGTCGTGCGGGCCTGCCGCGACCGCGGGATCCCGGTCCGCACGCTGCCGACCGTGTTCGAGCTGCTGCAGAGTGGTGGCACGGTCGTCCACCAGGTCCGCGAGGTGCGTGTCGAGGACGTGCTCGGCCGCGCCCCCGTGCACATGGACATCGACCGCGTCGGTGCCTACCTCGCCGGGGAGACGGTGCTCGTCACCGGCGCGGGCGGGTCGATCGGCTCCGAGCTGTGCCGCCAGATCGCGCGCGTGAGGCCACGGCGGATCGTGCTTGTCGATCACGCCGAGGACAACCTCTTCCGGATCCAGCGCGAGCTCGAGGACGACCGCCACGTGCAGCCGCAGGTGCTGGCCGCGGTGCTCGCCGACTGCAAGGAAGAGGAGCGCATGCGCGAGGTCTTCACCGAGTACCGACCGACGGTCGTCTTCCACGCCGCCGCCTACAAGCACGTCGCGCTCATGGAGGCGAATCCGGTCGAGGCGGTGCGCAACAACTCGCTGGCGACGCGCGTCGTAGCCCACGTCGCCGGCCAGTTGGGGACGGCGCGCTTCGTGCTCGTCTCGACCGACAAGGCGGTGGCGCCCGCGACCGTGATGGGCGCCTCCAAGGCCCTCGCCGAGTTCGCCGTCGAGGCCGCTGCGGCCCGCTTCGATTCGACGCGCTACGCGGCGGTGCGCTTCGGCAACGTGCTCGGCTCGTCCGGCAGCGTCGTGCCGATCTTCCGTCGCCAGATCGCCCGTGGCGGACCGATCACCATCACCGACCGTCGGATGAGGCGCTACTTTATGACCATTCCAGAGGCTGTCCAGCTCATCATCCGCGCGGGATCGCTCGCCAGCGATCGGGCCGCGGGCGAGGCTGAGGTGTTCGTCCTTGACATGGGTGAGCCCGTGGCGATCGAGGAGCTGGCCCGCCAGATGATCGAGTTGTCCGGACTCGACCCCGATCGCGACATCGAGATCGAGGAGATCGGGCCCCGCCCCGGCGAGAAGCTCGACGAGCAGCTGTTCAACGTGTACGAACGACCACAGCCGACCGCCGCCGAGAAGATCCTTCTCGCCGACCGCGAGCCGCTCTCGCGAGCGGAGGTCGAGTCGATGTTCGCGGAGATCAACCTGCTCGTGCTCGAGGGCGATGCGGCAGCGCTCGCCGCGAAGGTCGCTGAGCTCTCGGCCGTGCGCCACCGCAGCGGCATCGCGGTCGACACGGCGACGGTGTCCGGGCCCGGCGGTCGCGCCCGCACGGTCGTCGAGGTCGACGCGCCGCAGGGGCCCGCACCGCACGACTCACCACTGCTGCGAGCGCGCGACTCATGACCGCATCCGTGCTCGCCCTCTCGATCTCGGCCTCGATCACCAAGTACGGCGCCTACGCCGGCTTCGCCGCCATCTTCGGGGTCGCCGTGCTCTCGCTGCTGTACTTCGCCCAGGCGCGCGAGGTGCGACGCCTGCGCGAGTGGGCCGGTCGCGCTCCGGAGCGTGCCGCCGAGCTCGAACAGCGCGTCAGCGAGGAGGCGGCGGCTCGCGTGCGCCCGGCCACACCGGGTGCGCAGGCCGCCGCTCGCGCGGCCGTCCCGGCCCGGGCCGTGGCCGCGGCGACCCCCTCGCGCGTCGCGACCAGCGTCGCCCCGATCGCGCCGGCGGGCGCTGCCGGCGTGGTCGCGACGCCTCCGGGCAGCGCCCCCGTCCTGGCGTCGGGAGCCGCCCCCGCCGGAGCGCCGCCCGGGCCGCCCCCGCCCGGCGTGGCGCCAGCCGCGCCGGCGCCCGCCTCCGCGCCAGCTGATACCGACAGCCTCACCCCGCCCGCCTCCGCGTCCGTCCCCGCTGCCCCCGCGACGCCCGCGCCCGCTCAGGCCGGCGCTGGCGAGTTGGCGGTCCCGGCCGCCGCGGTGGACGCGACCGCCGTTGGCGAGGCCGCAGCCGTCGCGGCGGCGTCTTCCTTCGCGCCTGCCCCCGACGCGGCCGAGGCACCTCCGGGCCACTCCGCCGAGCCCAACGGCGCGCGCGATGGCGCCCCGGCGCACGTTGCGGGCCCTCCGGATGCGCTGTCGGCCGACGTGCCGCTCGACGGCGAGTTCACCGTCTCGAAGGCGGAGCCGCCGTCGACCGACGAGGCCGAGCTGATCGCTCCCGGCGCGGACGAGGACGCAGCCGCAGCGGTGGCCGTCGCCGCCGAGTCGCTCGCCCCCGCGCCGGCAACGGCGGCCGGTGCCGCGATCGCCGCGGGCACGGTCACTCGGGCCGCCGCTCCGCCGGGCTCGATTCCGGAGGCACCGCGGCGTTCGGGGTCGTTGCCGCCGCCGCCACCGGCTGTCCGCCGCGGCGCCGCTCCGCCGCCGCGTCGCCGGCCCACCGACGACGCGTCTCCGCGACCCGGTCGCGCCGCCTCGCGCCTGGAGGAGCTCGGCACGCGGTCGGGTGGGGGCTCGTCCTCGGGGGCTCGCGTCGCGATCCTGGCGATTGGCGCCTTCGCCGTCCTCGTCCTTGTCGTGCTGTTCGTCGTGCTGCGCGGCGGCGGCTCGCACACGCCGTCGCCGACGACGTCGGTGACCCGCACGGCGAGCGTGACGTCGAGCGCCTCGCAGCACACCGCGGCGGCGCCCGCGGCCAACCCCGCGACGCTCTCGGTCGTCGTGCTCAACGGCACGTCGGTGACCGGGCTCGCCCACCACCTCGCCGCCGACCTCACCTCGAATGGCTACAACAACGCCAGCCCGCTCGGCGCGCAGCCGCCCGCGAGCGCGACGACGACGGTCTACTACGCGACCGGCCATCGCGCCGACGCCCGCGGCGTGGCGCAGGTCCTCGGCGTCAGCGCCATCGCGCCGATCTCCTCGGCGATCCGCGGGATGTCGGGCACGGCACCGGTCGTGGTGGTGGCCGGGACCGACCAGGCCGCGGCCGCTCAGGGCACGACCGGCGCCGCGGGCGGAACGGGCGCCACCGGCTGATGACCGCGGCGCTTCGTGGGCCGTCCGCTCTGCACCACTGACGCCCGCCTGCGGGGCGCGCACCGACCTCGATGAGCACCTTCCTCGATCTGCCCGAGCGTACGAGCAAGCCGCGTGAGCGCGGGCTCACGCACGTGCTCGACTCCGGCCTCTCGGTGAGCGAGGTCGATGGCCTCGTGGAGGTGGCCGGCGCGAGCGTCGACATCGTCAAGCTCGGCTGGGGAACGTCGCTGGTGACGCAGAACCTGCAGGCCAAGCTCGCGCGCTACGCGCACCACGGGATACCGGTCGTCCTCGGCGGCACGCTCACCGAGCTGGCCATCCGTCAGGACCGCGTCGAGGAGATGGTGCGCTGGCTGCACGAGCTCGGCCTCCGCCACGTCGAGGTCTCCGACGGCACGATCAGCCTCGCGCCGGACCGCAAGCGCGAGCTCATCCGCCGTCTCGCGGGTGAGTTCACCGTCCTCTCCGAGGTCGGCAGCAAGGACGCCGAGGTCATCATGGCCCCCTACGTGTGGGTCGAGCAGATCGAGGCGGAGCTCGAGGCCGGCGCCTGGAAGGTGGTCGCCGAGGCGCGCGAATCGGGCACGGCTGGGATCTATCGTGCCGACGGCGAGGTGCGCTCGGGGCTGATCGCCGAGATCGTGCACGCGATCGATCCGGACCGCCTCATCTTCGAGGCGCCGCGCAAGGACCAGCAGGTCTGGCTCCTGCAGCACCTCGGCGGCGAGTGCAACCTCGGCAACATCGTGCCGCACGATGTGCTCTCCCTCGAGACCCTGCGCCTCGGGCTGCGGGCCGACACCGTCATGCGCTTCGGACTCGACGCATCGTGAACGCCGCCACCGCATCGAGCGCCGCGCGCGAACGCTCGGGTCCTCTCGACCCGCTCGCCGCGGCGGTCTTCCTGCTGCTCGTGCTCGCCTGCATCGGCGCGCTGTTCGTGACCCAGCGCCTCAAGCACACCGCGACGGTCGTGCAGGAGATTCGCCTGGCCCCCGCGTTCGCACCCACGGCGGCCGCCGGCGGCCCAAGCGAGGCGACCTCGTTTCGCACGGCGAACAACGACGACGTGACCGTCGAGGTGATCGACGGATCGGGGAACGTGGTCGCCACGGTCATCGCCGATCACCCTCAGCGCCGCTATCGGCATCTGTACCTGTACTGGGACGGTCATACCGGCCCGTGCGCGGCGCCAGCCGCCGCCACGTGCCCGAGCACGATGACCGGTCCGCTCGCCGCACCGGGCTCCTATCGGCTGCGGATCACGCTCTTGCACGAGCGCCGCACGGTTGACTCCCCGAACGCGTTCCGGCTGCTCTCCGCCGCGAGGACGGGCGCATGACCGCCGTGCTCGCCACCGTGCACGGCGTGGGCGAGGGTGCCGAGAAGCTTGGCGTGATCGCCGTCGCGCTGCTGACCGCGGCCGCCGTGCTCGCGCGTGCGCCGCGCGTGTCCCTACGCGCCCGGTCGCTGGCCATGCTCGCTGCGATCGTGCTGACGCCGGTGCTGCTGGTGGCCGACGTCTGGCACACGAGCCAGGTCGTGCACCTCCGCGCTCATCCGGCCGAGGCCGCGGCGGCCCTCGCCCTCGCCCTCGCCATCGTCGCCGCGCTGTGCGCGTGGTTCGTGCGCCGCCCGACGGCGCTTGCGCTCGCGGCGATCGCCTGCCTGCCCTTCCGCCTGCCGATCTCGACCGGTGGGGCGACGAGCAACCTGCTCATCCCGCTGTACCTCGTGGTCGGCGCGGGCGTGCTCGCCTACGCGCTCCCGCGCGTACGCTCTCTCGGTGCGACGCCGCGCGAGCCGGTGGGCGACGGGACCGGCGAGGCGCCGCCCGGCCGCCTGGAGTGGCTGCTGCTCGCCGTGGTCGTCTGCTACGCGCTGCAGAGCGCGTACTCGGCCGATTTCACCAAGGGCCTGGAGAACGTGGTCTTCTTCTACGTGCCGTTCGCGCTGTTGTTCGTGCTCCTGCGCCGCCTGAGCTGGACGCGCAGCCTGCTGCTGACCGGTCTCGCCATCGCCGTCGCCGAGGCGGTGCTGTTCAGCGGCGTCGGCTTCGTCGAGTACGCCACCAAGCACCTGCTGCTCAATCCGAAGGTCGTGCAGGCGAACAACTACGACAACTACTTCCGCGTCAACTCGATCTTCTTCGACCCGAGCATCTACGGACGCTTCCTCGCGCTCGTGATGGTGTTAGTGACGACGATCGTCCTGTGGACGCGGTCGCGGCGCGACGTGCTGCTCGGCGCCGCCGTGCTCGTGTGGCTGCTCGCCGGCATGGTCACGAGCTTCTCGCAGTCGAGTATCGCCGCGCTCCTGCTCGGCCTCGCCGTGCTGGCCGCGTACCGCTGGAACGTGCGCGACACGCTGCTCGTGTGCCTGGCCATCGCCGCGTTCGCCGCGATCGTCGTGCTGCTCGCGCCCTCCACGTCGCACCTCGGCCTGAGCGGCTCGCACGCCGCCAACAACGCCACGAGCGGGCGGGCCTCGCTGATCACCAACGGCCTGAAGCTGTTCGCGCATCGCCCGCTGCAGGGCTACGGCTCGGGCTCGTTCTCGACCGTCTACCTCCAGCACTACCTCTCGGCGAGCTCGGACTCGGCCACCTCGGCGTCGCACACGATCCCGGTGACGGTGGCCGCGGAGCAGGGCGTCATCGGCCTCGTCCTCTACGTCGCACTGCTCGTCGCGGCGTTCGGCCGCCTGTTCGCCCGCGCCGCGCGTTCGCCGGCACGCATCGCCTGCGCCGCCGCGTTCGCCGCGCTCGTGCTGCACACGATGGTGTACGCCGACTTCCTCGAGGATCCCGTCACCTGGACCTTGCTGGCGATCGGCGGCGCCCTCGCGCTCGCCGACCCGCCGCCGGCGCGGCGGGGGCCGCCGGCGTCCGCGGTGGCACCGGCGTCGGTGGAGGCTGCGGCGCCGCATCCCGTCGCGCCCGGCGTCGCCGACGCGACCGCGCGACCCGCCTGAGCGCGAGGCGCTGCCGTGCGCGACTACCTCCGGCGACTGATCACCACCGGGGCGGCCTACCAGGCGGCAGACATCGCCTCGAAGGGGATCGCCCTCATCACGCTGCCGCTGTACACCCGCCACGTCGGCACGGCGGGCTACGGGGCGGCGAACTCGCTGCTAACCGCGGTGATCCTCGTCAGCATCCTGCTGCGCCTCGGCGTCGGCGAGGCGTTCGTGCGCTTCTACTACGACGACGAGGACCCGGTGCGCCGGGCGCGCCTCGCCCGCACGACGACGGCGATCGTCGGCTGGACCACGACGATCGCCTCGCTGCTCGTCGCCGCTAATGCGGCGACGGTGTCGCAGTGGCTGCTCGGCTATCGCGATCCGATCCTGCTCGACTGCGCCGTCGTCGGTCTGTGGGCGTTCACCAACCTCGAGATCGCCTACGCGCAGCTGCGTGTCGACGAGCGCGCGCGCACCTACCTGATCGCCTCGGCCAGCAACGTGGCGATGACGGTCGTCTTCACGGTCGCTCTCGTCGTGTTCGCCAATCAGGGCGCGCGCGGCCTGCTGCTCGGCAACTTCGGGGCGTCGGCCATCGTCGTCGTCGGCCTGTGGGTGTTCGTCCTGCGCGGCCGCGTCGGCTGGCGCGTGCGGCGCGATCAGCTCGACGAGCTCATGCGGTTCGGCCTGCCGACGGTGCCGGCCGACGCGAGTGTCTACGCGCTCCAGGTCGCCGATCGCTTCTACCTGCTGCGCGCCGTGAGCCCGTCGGCGGCGGGGCTGTACGCCGGCGCGGTTCAGCTGGCCACGGTCGTGTTCGTCGCCGTGCGCGGCTTCCAGTACGCGTGGCCGCCGCTCGCCTATTCGGTGCAGAGCGACGAGGAGGCGGCGCGCCTGTACTCGCTCGTGGCGACGTACTTCCTCCTCGCGACCGGCGTCGTCGTGGCCGCGGTGGCCCTGCTCGCGCGCTGGATGGTGCGACTGCTGCTCGCGCCGCAGTTCTACGGCGCCTATCGCGCGCTGCCCTGGCTGGCGCTCGGCTGGTCGCTGTATGGGCTGTACCTCGTCCTGCTCGTGATCGCCGGCCGCGCCCGCGTCACCAAGCGCAACTTTCCCGCGGCCGCCGCCGGGCTGGTTGCCAACGTGCTGCTGCTCGTTCTGCTTGTCCCCGCGAGCGGTGCGGGCCTGGGAATCTCCGGCGCGGGGATCGCGCTGTGCGGCGCGTACGTGGTGATGCTCGTCGTCTTCCATCTGCTCACCCGCAACCTCTTCCGCGTCGACTTCGACTGGCGGCGTTTGGCGCTGCTCGTCGTCATCCTCGGGGGCGTCAGCGTGTCGGGCGAGCTGCTGCTTCCCACCGCCGGCATCGTCGGCCTGCTCGTCCGGATCGCCTGGCTGGCCTTCATCCCCGTGCTGCTCGCCGTGACGCGCTTCTTCCCGCCCCACGAGCTCGAACAGGTGCGAGCGATGATCATCGCCGCCCGGGAGCGCGTGGCGCGCATCCGCGGGGGCCGACCGCCGGCCGCCGCGCCCTGAGGGGCCCGGCCGCAGACGTGTTCGTCGTTGGGCACCGCATAGCCATACAAACGACGAACACCCCCCCAACGCGAGGCCCGCGGGGCCCGGAGCGCGGCGGAGGCGTACCGACGTGCGGGAGGGCGCGTCCGGGGGGCGTCCCCTCGGGGCGCGGCCGCCACGCCGCAGCCCGTCAGCCCGCCCCGGCCCGGTTGTACGCCTCGGCCGCCTCGCGGAGCCCCTCACCCCGCGACGGCCACAGCGTCGCCGTCACGTGGCGCCAGTAGCGCGCGGGGGAGTGCCCGGGCAGCGCGAGCGCGGCCAGCGCCCGTACCCCGTACGTCCAAGCGGTCAGCCAGCGCACCGCTCGCGCCGCGGCCGCCGAGTGGTGCTTGCGCATGTACAGGTCGCGATTGCGCGACATCTCGACGATGCGGCGCTCGGGGACCGCGCCCGTCGAGAGCTGCTCGTGGTGCACCGCCACGGCCGCCGGCACGTACAGCGAGTGCCACCCCGCCTCGCGCAGGCGCAGCTGGAAGTCGACCTCGTCGGAGTACACGAAGAAGTCCGGGTCGAGGTAGTCGACCTCGGCCGCGGCCGAGCGCCGCACGAGCATGGCCGCCGACTGCGCCCAGTCGACGCGGCGAACCGCAGAGCCGCGGCTCTGCACGACGAGCCAGCGGTGCAAGAACAAGGCACTTGCGATCGCCGCCCCGACCCCCGGGAAACGCCACGCGCAGGCCTGCGCGCGACCGTCCGGGCGCAGCAGCGCCGCCCCCGCGCACGCCGCCCCGGGGTCGTCACGCAGCGCGTCCACCAGCGCGAGCGTCGCCCCGGGCACCAGCTCCGAGTCCTCGTTGAGCAGCATCGCGTAGCGGCCCCGGGCCCGTCGCAGCAGCTCGGAGTCGTTCAGGCTCTTCGCGCGCCGCGCCGGCAGCGCGATCAGCTCGTCGATGGTGGGGTGCGCGGCCGCGGCCGCGGCGGAGCCGTCCCGGGATCCGTTGTCGAGCACGAGCACCTCGGTGGCGAACGGCAGCGTGGCCCGCTCCCGCGCGATCGCCTCGAGCCCGCGCAGCAGCAGCTCGCGCTGGGCGGTGTTCACGACGCAGTAGGACAGCTCGATGTCCGCGCGGGGGGTGGCGTCGTCGGGGGGCATGTGCCTATTGTCCCGGCGCATGCTCGTCCACGTCGTCGACCCATCGGCCTACACCCCGCCCTACGACGATGCGCTCTGCCGCGCGCTCGCCGCCGCGGGCGCCGAGGTGCAGCTGCACACGAGCCACTTCGCCTACGGAGAGGTGCCGCCGGCCGAGGGCTATGAGCGCATCGAGCGCTTCTACCGCCGCGCGCACGGCCTCGCGGCCGCCGACAACAAGCGCGGCCGCGCCGGACTGGCCCTCAAGCTCGCCGAGCACGCCCCCGACATGTGGCGCTACCGGCGCGCCGCGCATCGCGCCGACGTCGTGCACTTCCAGTGGCTCACCGTGCAGCCGCTCGACATCCATCTGCTTCCCGACGGCCGCCCGCTCGTCCTCACCGCCCACGACGTGCTGCCGCGCGAGCCGCGCCCCGGCCAGCTCGCGGCCCAGCAGCGGATCTACGAGCGCATGCACGCGGTCATCGTGCACTCCGAGCACGGTCGCGACCGCCTCGTCAACGACGTGCAGCTCGATCCCGCGCGCGTCCACGTCATCCCTCACGGCGTCCTGCGGCCGCGCCCGACCGCCCCGCCGGAGCTCCCCGGCGAGCTGCCAGACCTACCGGAAAGCACCCCCGTCGTGCTGTTCTTCGGCCTGCTGCGCCCCTATAAGGGCATCGACCTCCTCCTGGAGGCCTGGGCCGGGATCGAGCACGCCGAGCTGTGGGTCGTCGGCATGCCGCGCATGGACCTCGAGCCGCTGCGCGCCGCCGCCCCGCCGGGCGTGCGCTTCGTCCCGCGCTTCGTCTCGGAGGCCGAGTCCGCGGCCCTGTTCGCGCGCGCCGACCTGGCCGTCCTGCCCTACCGCGAGATCGATCAGTCCGGCGTCGCCTTCACGGCACTCGGTACGGGAACGCCGATCCTCGCCAGCGCCGTCGGCGGGCTGCCCGAGCTCGGCGCCACCGGCGCCGTGCGGCTCGTGCCGCCGGGCGATGTCGAGGCCCTGCGCGCCGCCCTGCGCGCGCTGCTGGCCGATCCGCTGGGCCGCACCGCGATGGCCCGCGCCGCGCGCCAAGCGGCGAGCGGAACCTACGGCTGGGACGACATCGCGCGCCGCACGCTCGCCCTCTACGCGGCCGTGATCCGCGCGAAGCGCTGACTCGGCGACAATGGCGCCGTGCAAACGGTGCTCGAGATCTGCTTCTGGCTCGCCGCGGCGCTGATCGTGTGGACACAGCTCGGCTACGCGCTCGCGCTCGCGCTCGCGGCCAGGCTCGTTGCGGAGGCCCCGCCCCCGAGCGCGGCCGAGGGTGCCCAGCCGTTCGTGTCGGTGATCGTCGCCGCCCACGACGAGGGCCCGGTGATCGGCGAGAGGGTCGCCAACCTGCGCGCCCTGCGCTACCCGCACGGGCGTCTGCAGGTGATCGTGTGCTGCGACGGTTGCCAGGACGACACCGCCGCGCAAGCCCGCCAGGCCGGCGCCGACCTCGTGCTCGAGCTCCCGCGCGGCGGCAAGATCCGCGCCCAGGACGCCGGCGTGCAGCGCGCCGCGGGCGAGATTGTCGCCTTCTCCGACGCCAACGCGCTCTGGGAGCCGGATGCGCTGAGCAGGCTCGTCGAGGCGTTCGCCGACCCGAGCGTCGGCTACGCCTGCGGCCAGGTGCGCTTCGTACAGGCCGCCAGCGGCGCCGGCGCGACCAACCAGGAAGGCCTCTACTGGCGCTACGAGATGGCGGTGCGCGCCCTGGAGTCCCGCCTCGCCTCGGTCACCGCCGGCAACGGCGCGATCTACGCCACCCGCGCGGAGGCCTACCTCGTCGTCGACCCGATCATGGGCCACGACCTGTCGTTTCCGTTCAACATGGTCAAGCGCGGCTGGCGCGCGGTCTACGTCGCCACGGCGCGGGCCACCGAGAAGATGGTCCCCTCGATCGAGGGCGAGTTCGCCCGCAAGCGCCGCATGATGAGCCACGCCTGGCCGATCGTCCTGCGCGGCGGGATGCTCTCCCCGCGCGGCTACGGAGCGCGCTACACGGCGATGATCGTCTCGCACCGAATCCTGCGCTACGCCACCCCGGCGCTGCACGCGATCGCCCTCCTCACGAACATCGCGCTCGTGGCCCTCGACGCCGGGCCACTGTACCTGGCCACGCTCGTCGCCCAGCTGGCGATCCTGCTCGCGGCCGCGCTCGGCGGGCGCGTGCGCTCGCGTCCGCTGCTCGTCGCGCGCTACTACGTCCTGACCACCGCGTCGCTGGCCGCCGGCTGGTGGGATTGGGTTCGCCACGGGACGACCGCCGGCTGGGATGCCGCGGAGGGCACGCGATGATCCGCCGCGCGTTCGACGTGCTCGTCGCCGCCACCGCGCTCGTGCTCGCCGCGCCGCTGCTCGTGCTCGCCTGGGTGGCGATCCGCCTGGAGTCCCCGGGCGGCGCGATCTACCGTCAGCGGCGCTCGGGCCTGCGCGGCGAGGAGTTCGACGTGCTCAAGCTACGCACGATGGTCCAGGGCGCCGAGCACATCGGTGCCGGCCTGGCCATCAACGTGAACGACGACCGCATCACGCGCGTCGGGGCGCTCCTGCGCCGCTTCTCGCTGGACGAGCTGCCCCAGCTCGTCAACATCCTGCGCGGCGACATGGCGGTCATCGGCCCGCGCCCGACGCTGCCGTCGCAGGTCGCGCAGTACACCCCCCGCCAGCGCGGGCGCCTGGCCGTCAAGCCGGGGATCACCGGCTGGGCGCAGGTCAAGGGCCGCACGTCGCTGCCCTGGAGCGAGCGCATCGAGCTCGACCTCTGGTACATCGCACACCGCTCATTGGCGCTCGACGCCAGGATCCTCTGGCGAACGGTGGCGATCGTCCTCGGGGGGGAGGGTCTGTACAAAGGGCATTCCGGCGGCTGGCAGCCGCCCGCCGACGGCGAGGTCGCGGGGGCCGAGGCGGTCGCCCAGCACAACGGCGATCCTGCGCCATGACGGCGGGGATCCTGCTCACCGGCGTGGGCAAGCGCTACGACATCGTCTCCTCCTTCGCCCGCCTGACGACGACGGTCGCCGTCGACCCCAACCCGCTCGCCCCGGCCCAGTACGCGGCCACCGTGCGCGCCGCCGTCCCGCGGATCGACGACCCGGCCTACGTCCCGTCGCTGTTGGCGCTGTGTGAGGAGCACGGTGTCGGCGCGGTGATCCCGCTCACCGACCTCGACATCGAGGTGCTCGCGCAGGCCCGCGCGGACGGCCGCCTGCCGGCGCTCGTGCCCGATCCAGAGGTCGCCACCGCAACCTACGACAAGTACGAAACGCATCTGCTCCTCGGTCGCCTCGGACTCCCGTCGCCGCCCACCGTGCTGCCCGGCGAGGAGCCCGAGAGCTATCCGGTGATGGTCAAGCCGCGCCGCGGATCGGGTGCGCGCTCGATCCATCTCGCCCACGACGAGGCCCAGGCCCGCTTCTTCGTGGACTATGTCGACGAGCCGGTGATGGTCCAGCGCGCCATGCAGGGACCCGAATTCTCGATCGACTGCCTCGGCGACCTCGAGGGTCGTTGCCTGAACGCGATTCCGCGCACGATGATCGAGTCCCGCGGCGGCGAGTCGATCAAGGGGACGGTCATTCGCGACGACGAGCTGATCGCGCTCGGACGGACGGTCATGGAGCGCCTGCGGGTGCGCGGGCCGGCAACGATCCAGGCGTTTCGCGACGCCGAGGTCGGTCTCGGCATCACCGATGTGAACACGCGATTCGGCGGAGCCTTTCCGGCGCCGATGTACGCCGCGAGGCCCGGGCGTACGTACCCCGAGCTGATCGTTAGGCTCGCCGCCGGCGAGCGCATCGAGCCGCACGTGGGTGACTTCCAGGAGGGGCGGACGTTCACCCGCTACTTCTGGCAGCTCGAGCTCGACGCGGACCTCCAGCCGACCGGTCGCGACATCGTGCCGGGCGGGCCACCTGCCCCAAGGTGACCCGGCGAGCTGTCAAAATCATTCGTGCGCCCGTGACGACAACCCTCGAACCGCCATCCGAGTCGCCTGCTTCCGAGGCGACGAGTCCGGAACATGAGCCGGCGACCGAGCGCCACTGCTCACACTGCGGTGCCGCCCTCGCCGACGGCCAGGACTGGTGCCTGGAGTGCGGGGCGGCGGGGCCCGGAGCGTTGCGCTCCGGCCGCCCGGCCCGCGCCGGCGCGGTCCTCTTCGCCCTGACCGGTGTGCTCGTCATCGCCGCCGCCGGCGCGGCCTACGCCGCGCTGCGCACGCCGGCCAAGCACGTCGTCCTGAAGGCCGGTCCGGTGACGGTCACGCCGCTCACGCCGGCCACGACTCCGGGGAGCGGCGCGACCGGGACCACCGGCGCGACCGGGTCGCTCCCGCCCGCGCCGACAACGAAGCCCACGACGACGCCGACCCCGGCCACGATCCCGGCCGCTCCGAAGGTCGCGCCGCCGACGATCACCACCCCGGCCCCGGCCGTGACGACGCCCACCCCGGCGGTCAAGACGCCGGCGCCGGCCACCAAGCTTCCGTCGAGCACCTCGACGAGCACGACGCAGACCGCCTCCGGCCCCACGCCGCTGTTGCTCGACACGAACGCGACGAGCGACTACAACCCGAACAACTATCCGACCGAGAACTTCGGCGACCCGTCGCTGGCCATCGACGGCGACACGACGACCTCGTGGTCGGCGCAGGTGCCGGTGACGCCGTCGCCCGGCGGGGATGCCGGCCTGCAGGTCGACCTGCGGTCCTCGCAGAGGCTCTCGTCGCTGAAGCTCGTCACCGACACGCCGGGCGCCTCCTTCGTCATCCTCGGCGCCAACGGCTCGAGCGCGCCGACCACGATCGGCGACCCGGGCTGGACACGGATCTCAGCCGTGCACGCCGCCAAGCGCACGCAGACGTTCGGGCTCACGACGAAGGGCCATCACTACCGCTGGCTCGTCGTGTGGATCCTCGGCGCTAAGGGTGGGCCGGTCTCCTCGCTCCCGTCGACCGTGGCCACTGCGGCGACGGCCACGGTCACGCTCGCCACCCAGAGCAGCGCGACCGGCGCGACGGGCGCGAGCGGCCCCAACGGCGCCACCACGCAGACCTCGACGAGCTCGACGTCGGCCACCTCCACGACGACAACGGTGACGAGCCTCGGTCCGCTCGTCACCGTGGACGTCAACGAGCTGACGATCTATCCGTGACGCTCAGCACATCACCTGCAGGTCGAAGCCCTGAGTGAGCGCCGCGGGCGCGGTGACGTCGACGACGTTGGCGTTGCTGTCGGGCCCGACGCCGATCTGGCCGCTCGTCAGAGCGCCGACCGGCGACGCCGTGTACGAGCACTTGCTGACGTTGCCGCCGAACGTGACTGTGTAGGTCGCGTTGCCGGTCTTGGCCGCGGCCGTCGCGCCGCGGTTGGCGCCGAGGGTCCCGTTCGGCGAGACGACCGCGAACAGCAGCTGGGTCGTCTGCGCGTAGGCGCCGAGCTGGCTCGTCTGCACGTAGTTGCTCGCGGCGATCCCGCCGAGCTTCGCCGAGTCGGCCGCCTGCGCGGTCGCCGCGAGGAAGTCCGACGCCTGGTGGCCCTGCAGGAAGTTGGCGTTCAATCCCGTGGCCAGGCCGGTCGCGTTGGTGGTGAACGGTGCCGCGGTGGGACTCGACATCTGGATCGTTCCGCCGACGCTGCCGCCGCCGCTGAACGCGAACACCGGCCCGGTCTTCAGGCCGACGATGTCGACGCACGGTGGCCCGCCGGCGACGTTGCGGCAGCCGTCGATCACCGCGCCGCCGTTGCTCAGGTTGGAGACGCGCAGGGCGTACGCGGAGTTCGAGGCCCAGATCTGGGTCTGCCGGCTGAAGGCGAGCTTGCTGCTGCCCGGATTGCGCTGGCCGCCCTGGATGGGCAGCGCGAGCGCGATCGGCGCCGCGAGGACCGAGATCGCCACGCCGGCCACCAGGGCGACGCGGCCGTTGATGCGCGGACGGGACCGGCGGGACTGGGTACGACGAAGCATGGCTTCCTCCTCGGTAGGGGAACGACCCATCGTGGAGTGATAACCGCGGCGCGGGCCGCAAGTCGCGGCTGGTGGCGATCGTGCGGGAGGTGCACGTCCTTTCTCCAGCTATGTCATAGAAAGGACGAGCACCCCCCAACGGTCGCTGCCGCGGAGGGCCGGTCAGCCGGCGGTGAGCCACTCGGCGATGCGCTCGCCGATCTGGTCGCCGCGATCCTCCTGCAGGAAGTGGCTCGCCCCGGTGATGACCTCCGGCGCGTCGCGTCCGATCGCCTCGGCGAAGCGCTCCGCGGTGCTGAGCGGCAGGATCGGGTCGGAGTCGGCCCACAGCATGAGCGTCGGGCGCCGGTCGTCGCGCAGCGCCTCGAGCACCCGCTGGCCGGCGGCGGCGCCCGGCTCCTCGGGGCTGCGAGGGATCATGAGCGGGAAGGCGCGCGCCCCGGCCTTGGCGGCGGTGCTCGGGAACGGCGCGTCGTAAGCGGCGACGACGTCGTCGCCCGGATCGGTCAGGCACGCGCCCTTGACGAGCATGCCGACCGGCAGATCCTCGGTGCGTTCCACGAAGTCGCGGAACTGCGTCCACGCCTCGGTCATGCGCTGGTGGCCGGTGAACAACCCGGTGTCGAGGATCACCAGTCGCGCGATCCGTTCGGGCGCCTCGACGGCCGCGCGCAGGCCGATCGGTCCGCCCCAGTCGTGCACCACGACCGTCGCGTCGCGCACGTCGAGGTCCGCGAGCAGTCCCTGCAGCGACGCCGAGTGGCGATCGTAGGTGTACCAGTCGAGGTCGATCGGCTTATCCGAGCGGCCGAACCCGAGCAGGTCGGGGGCGATGCAGCGGAAGCCGGCGTCGCGCACGGGTCCGATCACCTTGCGCCACAGGAACGACCACGTCGGTTCGCCGTGCACGAACACGACCGGCGGCCCGTCGCCCTCGTCGACGTGGGCCATGCGCAGGCCGTCGTCGACGGTGCGGAAGTGGGGCGCGAAGGGGAAGTCCGGGAGGTCGGCGAGCAGCTCGTCAGGTGTCCGTACGGCGTCCATCAGGTCCGCTCCTCGCGCCAGCGCTCGCGCGCCGCCTCGATCGTGCGCAGGGCCGTCCCGCGATCGTGCCAGCCATCCACCTTGACCACCTTGCCCTCCGGTTGCTTGTAGATCGAGAAGAAGTGCGAGATCTCGTCGCGCAGGGCGATCGGCAGATCGTCGAGCGTGTCCATCGTGTTCCAGTTCGGGTCGCGCAGCGGCACGCACAGCACCTTGTCGTCGACGCCCTCGTCATCGCGCATCTTGAAGACGGCGATCGGCTTGACCGAGATCAGGCAGCCCGGGAAGGTCGGCTCGGATACGACGACCATCGCGTCCAGCGGATCGCCATCCTCGGCGAGTGTCTCGGGGACGAAGCCGTAGTCGGTTGGGTACACGACGGACGAGAACAGGAAGCGGTCGAGCGTGATCGCCTGCAGCTCCTCGTCCCACTCGTACTTGTTGCGGCTTCCCTTCGGGATCTCGACGTGGCACAGGAGGCGAGGGCGGTCGGCGGTCATGCGGCGTGCGCAGCATACCCGCGCCCGCATCGGTTAGGCTCGCTTCCCGATGGTGAGCGCGACGCTGCATCTGCTGCCCGTCCTCGCGGCCGCGAAGAGCAAGGTCCCCTTCTACATCTGCGGCGGCGCGCTGGCGCTCTGGGCGATCGTCGTCTCGGTCGGCATCGGACTGCGCCGGCCGGACTTCCCGAGCACGCTCGGCGGCGAGCGCGGCGTGATGGCGATCAGCGCCGTGCTCGTGCTGCTCGCCGCAGGGACCGCCGTCGTCACCTCGGGCGGCGAGCACACGGCGGCCGCGGCGACGGTGTCCTCGCCGGCCGCGAGCCTCCCGGCGACGACCGGCGGCACCGCGGCGCCACCGTCGAGCTCGGCCGCCGGGACGCTCAGCGAGAGCGCCGAGCCGAGCGGCGCGCTCGCGTTCACCAAGCCGACGCTGCACGCCGCGGCCGGCCAGGTGACGATCAACTTCGCCAACATGGCACCCGAGATGCACAACATGACGATCGCCCAGGGCAGCACGGTGCTCGCCGCCACGCCGACGTTCCAGGGCGGCACGCGGACGCTGTCGCTGCACCTGAAGCCGGGGACCTACGTGTTCTACTGCTCGGTGCCCGGGCATCGTCAGGGCGGCATGCAGGGCACCCTCACCGTAAGCTGATCGTCCGTCCGAGCGCGCCGTCGCGCCGCGCAGCGTGTTCGCGACGCCAGCTCCTGTATGCGCAATCGGCTCGTTTCTCTCCTTTCCGCGGCGCTGCTCGCGGTCGCTCTCGCGCCCGGCCCGAGCGCGGCCCTGGCCGCCGGAGCGCCACGCTGCGTGCCGGCCGAGCTGAACCGCTCGGCTGTGCTTCCCGGCACCCCGATCGAGGTCTCGCCGCTGCCCGAGTCGCTCGACGCGTCCCCGCGAACGCAGATCAGCCTGCTCGGCGTACCGTCGGGGATGCTCTCCGGCGTCGCGGCGACCGGGTCGACGACCGGCCCGCACCCGGGGCGTCTCGTCGCCTACTCGCAGGGCGACGGCGCGAGCTTCGTGCCCAACACCGCGTTCGCCCCGGGCGAGCGCGTGACCGTCACCGGCGAGCTGCAGACCTCGAGCGGGCGACACGCGTTCGCCTATGGTTTCAACGTCGGGATCCAGGATCCGATCCCCGGCGGCGGCCCGGCACCCGAGCCGGCCGGGCATCCCGGCGACGTGGAGCACTTCGTCTCGCGTTCGGATCTGACGCCGCCGACGATGACCGTCACCGCCGACGGCCCGGCGGCGGCGCCCGGCGACCTGTTCGTCACGCCGTACTCCGGCCCGGGCCAGCACGGGCCGGAGATCTTCGACGACAGCGGGCAGCCGGTGTGGCTGGATCCGCTCCCGTCCGGGATCGAGGCGACGAACCTTCAGGTGATCGAGTACGGCGGCGCACCGGCGCTGTCCTTCTGGCAGGGCTCGATCCCGCCCCAGGGCTTCGGCGAGGGGTACGAGGTGATCGTCAACGATCACTACCAGGTCGTCGCGCGCGTCTATGCGGGGAACGGCTATTGGGCCGACCTGCACGACTTCCAGATCGGGCCGGACGACACGGCGCTGATGACGATCTTCGATCCGCTGCACTGCGATCTCACCCGCGAGAGCGGCCCGAGCAACTCGGCGGTGACCGACGGCGTCTTTGAAGTGCTCGATCTGAAGACCGGGCTCGTGCGTCAGGAGTGGCACAGCATCGACCACGTGCCGCTGCGCAACAGCTACCAGGACCCGGGCACGGCGACCATCGCCTGGCCGTGGGACGCCTTCCACATCAACTCCGTCCAGCCACTGGCCGGCGGCGATGCGCTCGTCTCCTCGCGTAGCACGTGGGGGGTCTACGAGGTGAGCGGCGCGACCGGGCAGGTGCTGTGGGAGCTCGGCGGCAAGCATCCCTCGTTCACCATGGGCGCGGGCACGGCGACCGCCTGGCAGCACGACGCCACGATGCTGGCCAATGGCGACATCACGATCTTCGACAACGGCGCCTGGCCGCCGGTCGAGCACGCGTCGCGGGGGATCGTCGTCGCCATCGACCAGGCCACGCACGCCGTCTCGCTGGTCAGCCAGCTCATCCACGCAGCGCCGCTGGTGTCGGGCAGCCAGGGCAACTACGAGACGCTCGCCAACGGCGACGCGTTCATCGGCTGGGGCCCGGAGCCGTATTTCTCGGAGTACTCGGCGAGCGGCCAGCTCGTGTTCGACGCGCACATGCCGACCGGCGATCAGTCCTACCGCGCCTACCGCTTCGCCTGGACGGGCACCCCGGCGCGACCGCCCGACGTCGCCGCGCGACCCGCGACCCACGGCGGACTCGTCGTGTACGCGAGCTGGAACGGCGCGACCGGGGTCACGGCCTGGAGAGTCCTGGCCGGCGCCTCGCCGAGCGCGCTCGCAATGGTGGCCACGGCTCCGCGCAGAGGCTTCGAGACGCGCATCGCGACCACGAGCACCGGTCCCTACGCCGAGGTCCAGGCGCTCGGCGCCGGCGCCGCGGTGCTCGCCAGCTCGCACGTCGTAAAGGGCTAGAAGATGAGTAGTTCCACGGGTTTAGGCGGTGTAGGCGACGAGCGAGCGGCTGGGCCGGCCGAGGTAGTGGTTGAGGGAGACCGTGGCGGCGAGCGTGAGTAGTCGGCTCGCGACGCGGGCTCGGAGGCCGTGCAGGGTGCGGGCGCCGTGGCGCTCGAGCGTGAGGAGGTCTTTGGCGGTCCAGTAGATGCTTTCGATCCGCTGGCGGATCGGGGCGAGATGCGGTCCGCGTCGTTTCTCGTCTTTGCGGCTGGGTCTGAGGATCGTGGCGTCCAGAGCGGCGGCCTGGGCTGCGAACTCAGCGCCGGCGTAGCCCTTGTCGCCGATCACGGTGATCGGCCCGGTTCGGTTGACGCGTTGGAGCATCCGCAGGCAGACGTCGCGCTCGTTGTCCTTGGGGCTGGTCAGGGCCATCGCCCGGGGAGTCCCGTCGGGCGCGCTGAGAGTGTGCAGCCTCAGCCCGTAGAAGTACCGGCTGTGGCTGGCGCAGTACCCGTAATCAGCGGCGTTCGCCAAGGCGTCGTCGAGGCTGGAGGCCCCGGCGCGTTTGACGGTCTCGCGCGAGCGGGCGCACTCCACTGGCGTGGAGTCGACCAGCAGCACGTTGTCCTGCCAGCCCGGGCTCTGACTGGCGAACATCGCGATCAGCCACTCGATCGTGTCAGCGAGCTGATCGCGACGCTTGTAGAACCCAGAGCGCTGCGTGAGGCCCGGGAACAGATGCCCCAGTCGCTTGATCGCGGTCGCGATGAACCGATAGTCGCTGGGGATTCCCATGATCGACTGCGCGACCGCGAGCGTGACGACCTCGGCGTCGGTCAGACTTCGGCGGTGGTTGACGGGCTTCTCCGGCAGGAGATCGTCAGCGACGCAGAACACGTAGATCAGCAGCAGGTCGAGGTCGGCGTCCATCGTGGCCCCCAAGGTCGACGGTTGGCACTACAGAGCACCGTCGACTTCGACCTGCCTGCTTATGTCCCCTCCAACCCCGGCCCAACCCCACAAGCCGTGGAACTACTCATCTAGTAGCTCCGGGCGCGCCGCCGGCGCCGGTAGCGTGGGCGGCGATGCGCATCCTCGACGCCGCCTCACTGCCCGCGGACGGCGGCCTGCTGCGCCTCGACGACGACCTCGTCATCGAGGCCGACAACGCCGAGGTCCTCGCGCGCCTGCCCCCTGGCGTCTTCGATTGCATCTACATCGACCCGCCGTTCAACACCGGCCGTGAGCAGCGTCGCGCGCGCCTGGCCGTCCGGCACGACGAGGACGGAGGCGATCGCGTCGGCTTCGGCGGGCGCCGCTACCGCTCGCGGGTGCTGCAGACGCTGTCCTTCGCCGACGAGTTCGGCGACTACCTGCGCTTCCTCGCCCCGCGTCTGGAGCGCGCCCGGGAGCTGCTCGCTGAGCACGGGACGCTGTACTTCCACATCGACTACCGCGAGGCGCACTACTGCAAGGTGCTGCTCGACGAGATCTTCGGGCGGGAGGCCTTTCTCAATGAGCTCATCTGGGCCTACGACTACGGCGGCAAGCCGCGCAACCGCTGGCCGGCCAAGCACGACACCATCCTCGTCTACGTGCGCGACCGCGGTCGCTACCACTTCGACGCCGACGCGGTACAGCGCGAGCCCTACATGGCGCCCGGGCTCGTGACCGCCGAGAAGGCGGCGCGCGGCAAGATGCCGACCGACGTCATCTGGCACACGATCGTCCCCACCAACGGACGCGAGCGCACCGGCTATCCGACCCAGAAGCCCGAGGGGCTCGTACGCCGCTTCGTCGCGGCATCTTCGCGTCCGGGCGGGTGGTGCCTGGATTTCTTCGCGGGCTCGGGCACACTCGGGGCCGTCTGCCGCGAGCTGGGGCGGCGCTTCGTGCTCGTGGACGGCAGCCCGGACGCCGTCGAGGTGATGCGCCGCCGCCTCGGCGGGGCCGCACTACACTCGAAGGCGTGCGCCGCGTCTTGACCATCACGGCCGCCGTCGTGGCGGGCGCCGGAGCCGTGGCGCTGCCGGCCGTCGCGCTGGCGGGAGGCGGGCAGGCCAGCGCCGCCGCCAACCACAAGATCGTCATCAAGAACTACGCCTACACGCCCGGTCATGTCGTCGTGCATCGCAACGACACGGTGACGTGGCTGTTCGAGGACGGCCCGGCACCCCACAACGTCACGGCCACGCGCTTTCACAGCTCGCCGACGAAGACGAGCGGCTCCTACACCGTCCGCTTCACGCGCAGCGGCACGTACGACTACACGTGCACGCTGCATCCGTGGATGAGCGGGTCGGTCGTCGTTCGCTAACGGCGCCGCAGCTGGCGGAACTCGTCGAGCGTGTGCTGCTCGCGCACGCGGGCCTCGTCGTGCGCGTCGACGTTGAGGTCGTGGCTCGCGTCGCTGCACCAGAAGCGGGGGTGACGCGCAAGCCAGTGCTCGGCGTCGTGGCGGCCCGCCTCGATCAGGCCCTCGACGAAGGTGCGCTCGAAGAGCAGAAAGGAGAGGAGCTCGCCGCGGCTGCGCGTCTGTCCGCCGAGCAGCCGCGACATGAGCGGGAAGTCCGGATCGCGCAGCCCGCGCAGTCCGCCGTAGCGCTCGTTGAAGATCCGCTCGGCCAGCGCGCCGATCTCGCCCGGCCGTGACGGCGCCACCAGCGCGTAGGACACCCGCCGGTAGGGATGCTGCCCGTATGCCGTCCGGTAGGCGACCGCCGAGCGCGAGCTGGCGCTCGTGGGCGACTCGACGAAGAACGAGTTGATCGCAGCCAGGCGGTGCAGGTCGTTGCGCACCTGGTCGACGAGCAGGCCGTCGATGACGTTCGCGGCGACGTCGGCCAGCCGCGGCGTCCCGTTGCGCACATGCGGCGTCGGGTGGGCGCCGAAGGGCTCGAAGCCGATCACGATCACGCGCTCGGCGCCGAGCGCGAGCGCCGGCTTGATCGGGCTGTTCAGGCGCGTGCCTCCGTCGACGTAGTGGTCGGCGGCCGCGAGTGGCTGGCCGACCTTGACCGGCGGGAACAGCAGCGGGATCGCGGCCGAGGCGCGCACGTGCTCGCCGGCGAGCGCGCTGCGCACGTAGCGGACGTCGTCCCCGGCCCGCGCCCGCGGCGCGCGGTGGCGGGTCTCGACGAAGGCGACCGACGTGCCGGTCGACAGGGCGGTGGCCACGACGCATACGGCGTCGACGACGCCCGAGCGCACGTTGCGATGCAGCGCGAGCCAGTCGATCCAGCGCTCGATGTTGCCCCGGATCGGGGAGGGGTCGAGCAGGCTGCCGAGCCGCAGCCCCGGGATCTCGAGCGCCTCGCCGACGAGCCGCGCGACGGTGAGCAGGCTGCGCGGCCCGATGATCGGGGCGATCACGTCGCCCTTGCGCATCGTGCGCCAGCGCTGCAGCGCGCCTTCGACCTGTGCGTCGACCGTCTCGGCGGCGAGGGAGCCGAGCAGCGCGGCGTTCAGCGCGCCGACACTCGTGCCGCAGAAGATCGAGACGCGCTCCCCGCGCGCGTGCAGCGCCGGGAGCAGCACCGACAGCGCCCCGATCTCGTACGCCCCGCGCGCCCCGCCCCCGGGGAGGACGAGCGCCACCCGCGGGGCGTGCCCGTTCCCATCCGCTGCGGCCACGCCGTCACGTCCTTGGTCTCGTTGATCTCGCTGACGCGCTCCTGCACCACCAATCGGCCGATAAGGCGAGGAGGGAGTGCGACGGTCCGATCGTGTCCAGCTGACAGGAGCATGGTTCGCGGCCGCCGCGACGCATATGGACCGCTGTCCAAACCCTTGCCGGCGCCGACTGGCCCGAGCGTCGAGCGTCGCCCGATCCGTCGGCGGGGCGGCGTGGTTAGATGCGGGGGTGTCTCCGGCAAGCGGATCAGCTGCGACGGGCCCGCTCGGCGCGGCGCTGGCGACCGCGGCGGCGGTCGTGACCGCGCTCGCCGCGTCCGGCCCGGTGCGCGCGGCCACGACGACCGGCGGCGGCGCGCGGCAGATCCTGCAGACCGCCGTCCTGCAGACCAGCTACCCCGCGGGCTGGCACGTCCGCCTCACCCACCTGCGCATCGCCCGGCAGCGGGTCGCGGAGTACTCGCTCAGCTCGACTACGCCGCTGAACGCCGACGCGATCCCCCCGGCCGGGGGGATCGGCATCACCGTCTACGTCTACCCGGAGCGGGTCGTCGGGCGCGCGCTGGGGCTGTTGTCGAGCAACCCGACCGTTGCCGCGGGGGAGCTGATCGGTGTCGTCGGCATCGTCGGCATTCCGCGCCCGGCGCAGTACGTCACCACCTTGATGCCGCTGCGCCCGGCGAGGCTCGGCGGCGAGGGCGCGGCGCGGATCACGTATCTGTACGAGTACGCCGACGACTACAACCTCAACCTCCAGGACGACGTCGTTGCGCGGCATGGGCACGCGATCGTCCAGGTCGAGCTCGACGCCGCCCCGGCGCTGCGCGCGGCCGGCGAGTCGGCGTTCGCCGCGCTGCTGCGCACCTGGCGCTGGCGCGGGACGGTGGTGGGGGGATGAGCACGCCCCCTGCCGACGGCGCGGCGGCCCAGCACGAGCACGGATCGGCCTACCGCCGGGCGGGCGTCGACTACACGACGCTCGACGCGGGTAAGCGCCTCGCCCTCGGTCGCGCGCTCGCGACGTCCTCGTTCATCGCCGCGCGGGGCGGTCGCGCGCTCGACGCCTCGCGCGGGGAGCCCGCGTTCGTGTTCGAGCTCGACGGGCGCTATTTCGCGTTCGTCGTGGAGGGCCTGGGCACGAAGTCCATCATCGCCCGCCACGTCGCCGAGGCGCTCGGGGTCAACCGCTTCGCGGACGTCGCCTACGACACGGTCGCGGCGATCGTCAACGATCTCTGCTGCGTCGGCGCGCTGCCGCTCGTCGTCAACGCGTACTTCGCCACCGGCTCGGCCGACTGGTACCGCCGCGAGGAGTGGCAGGCCGAGCTGCTCGAGGGCTGGTACCGCGCCTGCGCCGACGCGGGCGCGACGTGGGGGGGCGGCGAGTCGCCGTCGCTGCCCGAGCTCGTGGCCGAGCCGGACATCGAGCTCGCCGGTAGCGCGATCGGCGCGCTGCCCGCGGGCGCCGCCCCGATCCTCGGCGAGCAGCTCGCCCCCGGCGACGAGATCGTGATCGTGGCCAGCAACGGTCTGCACGCCAACGGCGCCTCGCTCGCGCGGCTCGTGGCCGGGCGCCTGCCCGGCGGCTACGCCACGCCGCTGGCCAGCGGGCGGACGTTCGGCGAGGCGCTGCTCGACCCGTCGCTGCTGTACTCGCCGCTCGTCGACCGCCTGGCCAGCGAGGGAGTCGAGGTGACCTATCTGAGCCACATCACCGGCCACGGGCTGCTCAAGTTGATGCGACCGGTCAAGGATCTGACCTATGCGATCAACGCCTTGCCGCCCGTCCCCGAGGTCTTCGACCTGCTTGTCGCCGATGCGGGCCTCTCCGATGCCGCCGCCTACTCGACGTTCAACATGGGCTGCGGCTTCGCGGTCTACTGCCGCCCCGGGTCGGGCGAGGCGGTCGTGGCGGCGGCGCGCGCTTGCGGGTGCGATGCGCTGCTGGCCGGCGAGGTCCAGGCCGGCCGGCGGCGGGTGGTGCTCGAGCCGGTCGGGGTCACGTACGACAGCGGGGCGCTGCAGCTGTCGCCGTCGCCGTCGGGGTGAGCCGGGGGGCTTGGGGGCGCGTCGGGCCGCCACGTGGCCGGGGGCTTGGCGGCGGCCCGCGCCGCCGCGTGGCCCTGGGGCTTGGCGGTGCCTCGGGTCGTCGCCGCGTGGCCGGGGGCTTGGCGGCGGCCCGCGCCGCCGCGTGGCCCTGGGGCTTGGCGGTGCCTCGGGT
Organism: uncultured Solirubrobacterales bacterium; assembly: GCA_963819075.1. Taxonomy (GTDB): domain Bacteria; phylum Actinomycetota; class Thermoleophilia; order Solirubrobacterales; family Solirubrobacteraceae; genus CAVQBJ01. The sequence continues at coordinate 233,594 of CAWFUP010000002.1, read as the reverse complement.
CGTCGCCGCGTGGCCGGGGGCTTGGCGGCGGCCCGGGCCGCCGCGTGGCGGTGTGCAGGCGGCCCGGTGTGACGCGACGGTGACGGATGCGCCTGGGGGGTGACGCTGCGTGTCTTGCCTGCCACGGGACTGGTGCGCGTGCGTGCCGTGGGGTCGGTCGCGGCGGCCGTGCGCCGAGGTGTGCTCCCGCCCGCCCGCCATACGGGCCTAATCGAGCACACCCGCGCCGGCGGGTGACGCGACGGTGACGGATGTGCCGGGCAGGTCACGCCGCGTGTCTGCCGCGTGACGGGACTGGTGCGCGAGTGTGTCCGCGTGTCGGTCACGGCGACGGTGCGCCCTCGACCGCGCCGGGGTGACGCGACCTCGGCGCCGCGACCTACGGCGCCGGACCCGTCGGCGGGACGCACCCGCGGCGGGCCCACTCCGTCGGGCGCGGTGCACGCCTCGGCCGCGGACGGCAAGGCGACTCCGCGCCGGGGCAGGCGGCCAGCCCGGCGCGTCCCCGGCGCGCACACGCAGCGCGGTGCGCGCCGCCGATCCGGCACCACGAACGCGCACGACCCGCCAGCCGCTGGGGCCCGCGTCGCTCGCTCGGTGACCGATCGTCTTGCATATTTGTCAGACTGCGCTCGCGCTCGGGGTCATCGAGATCCCGAGGTCGCTGACACTAGTCCCTGGCGCCACGCCCGACAATGGCCGGCAGGGCGGATTGCGCAGGTTTGCGTACCGACGATGAGCGATGACGTCCGGCCGATCGCGCCGCGCAGCGATTTCGCCGCCGCCGACTGAAGGTTTCGCGGCCGATCTGGACGCATGGATGACGCTGGCGGCAGCGAGTCGCGGGAGTGTGGTCCCCCGTCTGACGACGCACGAAGTGCGCCGCACGGACAAAAGAGCACTGCTACGATGGCCTTTCTCTGGATTGTGGTCCAGCGGGAGGTTCGGAGCAATGCACATCGATCCGTTCATCGTTCTCGGCAGCGCGATCGTCGGGCTTCTCGTCGGCATGACGGGCGCCGGCGGCGGCGCGCTGATGACGCCGATGCTCATCCTGCTGTTCGGGGTCACCCCGTCGGCGGCGATCTCCAGCGATCTCGTGGCCGCGGTCGTGATGCGTCCGATCGGCGCCGCCGTCCATCTGCGGGCGGGGACGGTCAACCTGCGTCTCGTGCGCTGGATGGTGATCGGCTCGGTGCCGGCCGCGTTCTTCGGCGCCTACCTGCTGCATCTGTTCGGCGACTCCAAGGCGGCTCAGCAGCAGGTCGAAATCGCCCTTGGCGCCGCGCTGCTGCTTGGCACCGGCGCGATGTTGCTGCGCCTGGTCATCGATCGCCGCCGCGGCGGGCCGCGGGCTGCCGCCGTCCACGAGATCCGACCGCGACCGCTCGCGACGCTCCTCACTGGCGTCGTCGGCGGCGTCGTGGTCGGGATGACCTCCGTCGGCTCGGGTTCGCTGATGATCGTGCTGCTGCTGTTCCTCTACCCGACGCTCAGCGCCGGGCAGCTCGTCGGCACCGACCTGACCCAGGCCGTTCCCCTCACGGCTGCCGCCGCGCTCGGTGCGCTGGCCTTTGGCCACGTCGAGTTCGGGGTGACCGCGTCGCTCATCATCGGCAGTGTCCCCGCGGTGTTCGTCGGGTCACTGCTGTCCTCGTCCGTGCCCGACCGCTACATCCGGCCGGTCATCACCTTCGTCATCTTCGCTTCCGGCCTGAAGTACATCGGCGTCGGCACGACGGCCCTCGGCTGGATCTTGTGCGTCGTTCTACTCGGCGCGGCCATCATGTGGCTCCTGCTCACGCGGCCGTGGGAGCGGGCCGCCGAGGCGGCCACGGTCGGCAGGCCGTCGGCGAACGGCCGTGCCAACGCGCTGCCGACGCCGTCCGCCGAGCCTCAGACCGGCGCCGCAGACGGGCGGCGCCCTGTCGCGACCGCCGCCGGGCGCAGCGGGGCCGACATCGCCGGGCCCTGACAGCGGCGAGCCCGGGCCGCACGCGGCCCGGTTCAGCGCACGTCGACGAGGTCGACGACGAAGACGAGCGTCTCGTCGGGACCGATGACGCCGCCGGCGCCGCGCTTGCCGTAGGCCAGCATCGGCGGGATCGTGATGCGCCGGCGCCCTCCGACCCGCATACCGGCGACGCCCTGATCCCAGCCGGAGATCACCTGGCCCTTGCCGAGCGCGAAGCTGAAGGTGTCGCCGCGGTCATAGGAGGCGTCGAACTCCTCGCCCGTCGACCACGAGACGCCGACGTAGTGCACGTCGACGATCCGCCCGGCCGTCGCCTCCTCGCCCGCGCCGACGGTCATGTCCTCGAGCTCGAGCTGATACGACGGCGGCTCGTCGGGCACCGTGATCTGCGGCTTGACGGGATCGGCCATCCGCGGAGCGTAGCGATGACGGCGCTGGCGGCAGCACCACGCTCACGGCGTCGCGGTTTCGCGGCGCAGGTGGGCCGCCGCGTCGTCAAGTCGGTCGTCGCCCCAGAACAGCTCGTCGTCGACGGCGAGCGTCGGCACGCCGACGACCCCGAGCTCGCCGGCGGTCTCGGTCGCATCCCGCAGTGCTTGCTTGATCTGCGGGTCCTCGAGCGCGTCCTCGATCTCGCTCCGATCCAAGCCGCTACGTTCGCCCGCGTCGAGCACGTGCGCGGTGACACTCAGGTCGCGTCCGTCCTGGAACGCGTCGCGGAACGCCTGCCGCGCGAAGGCGCGCCCGCGCTCGGCAGCAAATGCGTAGGTCGCGGCGCGCATCGCCAGCAGGTAGCTGCCGGGCCAGGGGTCGGGCCAGCGAATCGCCGGTAGCCCGTAGCCGGCGGCACGGCGCTCGATCTCGGCCATGCCGGCCTGCCGGCGGCGGTGATCGCCGAGCGCCCACGAGCTGCGGCCGGTGCGCTTGAACAGGCCGCCGAGCAGCACCGGTTGCCATTGCGGGGGCTCGGGCAGCAGCTCATCGACGCGCTCGGCGGCGAGGTAGGCGTACGGCGAGCCGAGATCGAAATAGAACCGCGGGCGGGGCATCCGAGCCCTCCTGACCGTTCGATAAAGTAAACGCGGTGTTCTCTATGTTAGATGATCGGTCGAGCGGGATCCAGGCGGTGCTCGCCGCGAACCTGCGCCGGGCGCGTATCGCGCGGCACCTGTCGCTGTCCGAGCTCGCCCGCGCAACCGGGATGAGCAAGGCGACGCTGTCGGGGATCGAGAATGCGCGCGCCAATCCGACGGTTGAGACGCTCGTGAGCATCGCCGACGCGCTTCGCATCTCGCCGGGCGAGCTGCTCGAGGAGACGGCGCCCGGTGAGGTTCGCATCCGTCGCGCGAGCGAAGGCCATCACGAGCTGCGCGACGGCCTGCGCCGACGCTCGCTCGAGGCGATTGCGCCGGGCGGCGCAGTCGATGTGGCCGAGATCGCCCTCGGGCCAGGCCCCGCCCACGAGCACGCTCCGGGACCGCCCGGAGCGCGCGCGCACCTCCACGTGCTCGACGGCACGCTGATCGCCGGTCCGGTCGAGCGCATCAGCGAGCTCGGCGTCGGCGACTACGCCTCCTTCCCCGCGGACGTCCCGCACGTCTATGAGGCGCTGCGCCGGCCCGCGCGCTTCCTGTTGCTCTCCGAGCATCCGAAGTGACTGCTCGCGACCAGAACCGATCCGCCGGCCACTAAGGTGAAACGGACGAGCGTGGATCCGAGGAGCGACCGGCACACGGCGAGCCACCCGCGACGGACGGAGGCCGACAGCGCGGATCGTGATCATCGATGCGCCGGCCCTGGCGACGGCGCGCGACCGCTCCGCGTTGCCGCGCCCGGTGTTACGAGCGTCGTGACCGCTCCGCGGTTGACCCGACGCTCGCTGCTGGCCGCCGTGGCCGGGTCCGGCGCGATCTCGGCCGTGTCGCCTCGCGCCGCCTGGCCGGGGCAAGCCGCGCGCACCGGCGCTCCGCGCCTGGTGACCGTGCGGCTCGGCGATCTGCGCGCCGGCACCCATCGCGTACGTGCGCCGGCTCCGTTCGATCTCGCCGGCATCCAATGGCGTGCGCCGGCGCGGCCGCGCCTGGCGCTGCGCACCGTCGGTCGCAACGGCGCTCCCGACGGCGTCTGGGCTAACGCCGCGGCGGCCGGCCACGGCCCCGATCGCCTCGCCCCCGGCGCCCCACGCGTCGGCGACCCGGTGTGGACCGGCCGTGCCCTCGAGCTCGAGCTGAGCGCCTCGACCGACCTGAGCGGCGTCGCGCTGCACTTCGTGGCCGCCGCGCCGTCGCCGCTCGACGACGCCACCGGTGCGGCGCTCGCGCTCGCCACCCCGACGCTGCCCGCCGGGCCCGGGCAGCCCCCGATCATCGCCCGTGCCGCCTGGGCGCAGGGGATGGCCCCCGCTCCCCGCGACGGGGCCGGCTACGGCGCGGTCCGCCTCGCCTTCGTGCACCACACGGAGAATCCGAACGGCTACGCGAGCGCTGATGTGCCGGCCATGCTGCGCGCCATCTGGGCCTACCACGTACAGGCCAATGGCTGGCGGGACATCGGCTACAACTTCGTCATCGACGGCTTCGGGCGGACGTTCGAGGCTCGAGCCGGCGGGATCGATGAGCCCGTCGTCGGCGCCCAGGCCGGCGGCTACAACCTCGTCTCGACGGGCGTCGCCATCCTCGGCACGTTCAGCGCGGCGCTGCCGTCGCCGGCGGCGCTCGAGGCGCTGCAGAACCTGCTGGCCTGGAAGCTCTCCCTGCACGGTGTTCCGACGAGCGGTCAGGTGAGCGTCCACGTCGACCCGGCCGGCGCCGTCTACAGCCGCTTCCCCGCCGGCGCAGCGGTCACGCTGCCGCGGATCGCCGGGCACCGCGACGGCGACTCGACCAACTGCCCCGGCGACGCGCTGTACGCGCGGCTGCCCTCGGTGCGTCGCCAGGCGCTCGCCCTGGCCGGGAGCCCACTCGTAGCCACGCTCGTCGGGCCGGCCGGCACGCTGACCGCGCCCGCGACGGCGGCGTTGAGCGGCTCGCTGACGGCGCTCGACGGCACGCCCGTGGCCGGCGTGCCGATCGCGCTGCAGAGCCGCGCGCTCGCCGGCTCGGCCGACCCGCCAGTTGAGAGCGCGATCGCCGAGCTGACGACCGACGCGGCCGGGCGATTCTCGCTCTCGCTGCCGGTCAGCTTCAATGCCGCGCTGCGCGTCCTGTTCGTGGGCGCTCCCGGGCTACCCGCCACCATCTCTGAGCCACTGGACGTCGGGGTCGCCCCGGCGCTCACGCTCACCACCTCCGCGGCGGCGCTCGCGCCCGGCGGGCTGGTGACGCTGAGCGGCACGGCCTCGCCGCCGCTGCCGCGCGTTGTCGTCACGGTCGCGGGGCCGCCCGCGGCCGGGCGCGCGGCAACGGTCTCAACCCACGATCTGCCGGTGCAGGGTGGGGCGTTTGCGCTCACCTTCCGTCCGGCCCGCTCCGGCGCCTACCGCTGCGTGGCCCGTACGGTCGCCAACCTCCACCAGGCGGCCGGTGCCTCGCCCGCGGTCACGCTCACCGTCTCGTAGGCGTATCGAGCATCGGCGGTTCGCCGCGACTGCCTCCGGGAGGTGGGATCATGGCGCGATGAGCGCAGCAGGGGGGATGCCCACCGAGATCGTGACGAGCATCGAGGCGTTGCGTGATCTGTACCCGGCCCCCGCCGAGCGGGCGCTGCGTAAGCAGATCGCGGTCCTCGATCCGCACTGCCGCGACTTCATCGCTGCATCGCCGTTCGTGCTGCTCGCCACCTCGGGCGCCGACGGCTCGTGTGACGTGTCGCCGAAGGGCGGACCGCCCGGGTTCGTACGCGTGCTCGACGAGCATCGCCTGGCGCTGCCCGACGCTCCGGGCAATCGCCGGCTGGACTCGTTCACCAACGTCATGGCCAACCCGCAGGCGGGGCTGCTGTTCCTGATCCCGGGCCTCGGAGAGACGCTGCGCGTCAACGGCGGCTGCGTGTTGTGCACCGACGCCGACATCCTCGACGCGCTCGCCAACGACTCCAAGCGGCCGCCCGGCCGCGCTCGTGGTCGAGGTCGAGCAGGCGTACATCCACTGCGCCAAGGCGCTCATTCGTTCGCAGCTGTGGCGCCCGGATGCCTGGCCGCCCGCCGAGGATCTTCCGTCTGCCGCGCGCATCCTGCGCGACCACCGCGGAGACGACGTGACCATCGAGCAGGAGCAGGCGGCACTCGATGAGGGTTACGCGAATCGCTTGCACTGGTAGATCGACCGCCGGACACCGCGATCACGAGGAGGAGCCAGATGAAGCTGTACGTCTGCTGGGGTACGTTTCCGATGCCACGTCCGGGGGGCCACCCGTGCGCGAACGCCTACCACGCGCTCAAGGAGGCAGGCCACGAGCCCGAGGTCGTGCGGTCATATGGCTACGCGCCGCTCGGCGCGCTCGGCAACGCGACACGGGGACGCCGCGAGGTCCACGAGCTGACCGGCAGCTACTGGGTGCCGGCGCTCGTGCTCGACGATGGCATGGTCGTCGACGGGTCGAAGGAGATCGCGGCGTGGGCCCGCGACAACCCCGCCGCTGCCCGAGCATAATGCGCTCATGGCCTACGACGAGGACCTCGCAAACCGGGTCCGCGAGCTCATCGCCATCGAGGCGGGCGTAACCGAGAAGCGGATGTTCGGCGGCCTGGCGTTCCTCGTCGGCGGCAACATGTCGGTGAGCGTCAGCGGGCGCGGCGGGCTGATGGTCCGCGTCGATCCGGCCGACGGCGAGTCGCTGCTGGGCAGGCCTCACACGCGGCCGATGATCATGCGCGGTCGCGAGATGCCCGGATGGCTGCGAATCGAGACCGACGGCGTCCGCACGAAGCGACAACTCGAGCGCTGGGTGCAGCGCGGGGTCGCCTACGCGCGCACCCTGCCACCGAAGGGCTGAGCGCTCGCCGTCGTCGCGGGCCTCGACCTCGGGGACTACTACGTCAGTCATGCCATCCGGGCCGATTTGCTGCGCCGCCTCGGGCGTCGCGCCGAGGCGTCGCGCGGCTATGACGCGGCAATCGCACGCGCCGGCGATCCGGTCGAGCGCGAGTTTCTCCGGGCCCGACGCGATCGGCTCAGCCTCGACTGATGTAGGCCGCCGCGGCGCCGAGCGCCCCGCGACGCAGCGGAGCCGAGCCCGCCGATTGCTTGACATACGCCGATGTTTCCGCAAGGCTCACGGGCAATCAGGTAGGGGCGCGTTACAGATGTGGGTCAGGGTTTCGCGCCGCACGGGTCAAACATCAAGAGGAGGGCAGGGCTCTTGTCTACGCTCCACACGGCGATGCGTACGCTCAGTCGTACGCGGCTGGCGCTCGCGGTCAGCGTACTCGCGGCTGTCATTACCCCGGCGTCCGTCGCCGAAGCCGCCGGCACCACGACGTATACATCGGCCCCGTTCGTGCTCACTTGCAGCGCCTCCGGAGGTACGGTTGCGGTCACCGCCAGCGTGGCGATGACGGCACCGACGTCGCTCAGTCCCGGCCAGACCTTCACGCCGACTGCTCAGGTGGTCCTCGACAGCCCGGCGAACTTGTACGCCGGCTTCACAGCCCTCGGGATCACGAGCGTCACCGTGGGTTTCACGGCCTTTCCGGTGGACGTCACGGGCGCTACCCCCGCCTCCTTGAACTGGGCTGCCTCCTCGCCGACGGTGGTGATCAACACGTCCGTCGTCCAGGCGACGGTGAGCGTCCCGGCCACTCCGCTGGCCGAGGGGCCCTACACCGTGACCGGCGCGGGGGGCTCCGACGTCAACCTCGCCCTCGACGCCGCGGCGGGCAGCTACATCGCCACAGTCGCCGCCGACGGCATCTCGGTCTCCGCGACCTGCAATCCGCCGAGTCCCGGTGCGCCGCTGGCCTCGATCCCGATCTCCGCGCCGGCGCCGACGGTCACCGCGGTCAGCCCGACTCAGGGCGCGGCTGGCGGTGGCAACACGGTGACGGTGACGGGTAGCGGGTTCGCCGCGGGCGACACGGTCAGTTTCGGGTCGGCCGCCGCCACCAACGTGTCCGTGTCCTCGGGTACGTCACTGACGGCGACGGCTCCGGCCGGTTCGGGCACGGTCGACGTGACGGTCACGGGCTCGGGCGGCACATCGACTACGAGCAGTGCCGATAGGTACACCTATGTGCCTCCGCCGGCGGTGACCGCGGTCAGCCCGTCGAGCGGTCCGCAGGCCGGCGGGACGCCGGTGACCATCACTGGTAGCGGGTTCGCCTCGGGCGATACGGTCAAATTCGGCTCGGCGTCGGCCACCGGCGTGACGGTCGGCTCGGGCACGTCGATCACGGCGACCGCTCCGGCCGGTTCGGGCACGGTCGACGTTACGGTGACCGACTCGCTCGGCCAGACGTCGGCGACGAGCAGCGCCGACAGGTACACGTACAACTCGCCACCGACGATCTCGTCGATCAGTCCGACGAGTGGCCCGCCCGCTGGCGGGAACTCGGTGACGATCACGGGTACGAACTTCAATGCGACGGCGTCGGGCGACGCGGTGGCGTTCGGCTCCTCGAGCGCGACGGTCACGTCGGCCTCGGCTACGTCTGCTGACCGTGACGGCGCCGGCTGGGACTGGCACGGCCGCGGTGACCGTGACGACGAGCGCTGGGACTTCGAACAGCGCGAGCTACACGTACAACGCGCCGCCGGCGATCTCGTCGATCAGTCCGACGAGTGGTCCGCCTGTTGGTGGGAACACGGTGACGATCACGGGTACCGGGTTCGCTACGACGGCGTCGGGCGACACGGTCAAGTTCGGTTCGGCCACGGCGACGGTGACGGGTACGCCGACGGCGACGTCGTTGACGGTCACGGCTCCGGCCGGGACCGGGACGGTCAACGTGACGGAGGCGACGGTCAACGGGACGTCGAACAGCGTGAGCTACACGTACAACCCGCCGCCGGTGATCTCGTCGATCAGCCCGAACAATGGCGTGCCGGGTGGTGGGACCACGGTGACGATCACGGGCACCGGGTTCACTACGACGGCGTCGGGCGACACGGTCAAGTTCGGTTCGAGCACCGCAACGGTCACGGGTACGCCGACGGCCACCTCGTTGACGGTCACGGCGCCGGCGGGCACGGGGACGGTCAGCGTGACGGTCGCAACGGTCAACGGGACGTCGAACTCGCTGAGCTACACGTATAACGGGCCGCCGACGATCACGTCGCTCAGTCCGACGAATGGTCCGCCGAGCGGTGGGAACTCGGTGACGATCACGGGCACCGGCTTCAGCACGACGGCGTCGGGCGACACGGTCAAGTTTGGTTCGGGCACGGCGACGGTGACGGGTACGCCTACGGCGACCTCGTTGACGGTGACGGCTCCGGCCGGGACGGGCACGGTGAGCGTGTCGGTGGCGACCGTCAATGGCACGTCGAATACGGCGAGCTATACGTACAACAACGCGCCGACGATCACGTCGCTGAGTCCGACGAGTGGTCCGCAGGCGGGTGGGAACTCGGTGACGATCACGGGCACCGGCTTCAGCACGACGGCGTCGGGCGACACGGTCAAGTTTGGTTCGGCCGTGGCGACGGTGACGGGTACGCCTACGGCGACCTCGTTGACGGTGACGGCTCCGGCCGGGACGGGCACGGTGAGCGTGACGGTGGCTACGGTCAACGGCACGTCGGGTCCGGCGACGTACACGTATGTTCCGCCGGCTCCGGTGATCTCGTCGGTCAGTCCGTCGAGTGGTCCGCAGGCTGGTGGGACGTCGGTGACGATCACGGGCTCGAACTTCAGCGCCACGGCGTCGGGTGATGCGGTGGCGTTCGGTGGTTCGAGCGCGACGGTCACGTCGGCGTCGGCGACGTCGCTGGTGGTGACCGCCCCGGCGGGCACGGGCACGGTGAGCGTGACCGTGACCACGAGCGCGGGGACGTCGAACTCGCTGAGCTACACGTATAACGGGCCGCCGACGATCACGTCGCTCAGTCCGACGAGTGGTCCGCAGGCGGGTGGGAACTCGGTGACGATCACGGGCACCGGCTTCAGCACGACGGCGTCGGGCGACACGGTCAAGTTTGGTTCGGCCACGGCGACGGTGACGGGTACGCCTACGGCGACCTCGTTGACGGTCACGGCTCCGGCCGGGACGGGCACGGTGAGCGTGTCGGTGGCTACGGTCAACGGCACGTCGGGTCCGGCGACATACACCTACATCCAGCCGCCGCCGGCTCCGGTGATCTCGTCGGTCAGTCCGTCGAGTGGTCCGCAGGCTGGTGGGACGTCGGTGACGATCACGGGCTCGAACTTCAGCGCCACGGCGTCGGGTGATGCGGTGGCGTTCGGTGGTTCGAGCGCGACGGTCACGTCGGCGTCGGCGACGTCGCTGGTGGTGACCGCCCCGGCGGGCACGGGCACGGTGAGCGTGACCGTGACCACGAGCGCGGGGACGTCGAACTCGCTGAGCTACACGTATAACGGGCCGCCGACGATCACGTCGCTCAGTCCGACGAGTGGTCCGCCGAGCGGTGGGAACTCGGTGACGATCACGGGCACCGGCTTCAGCACGACGGCGTCGGGCGACACGGTCAAGTTTGGTTCGGGCACGGCGACGGTGACGGGTACGCCTACGGCGACCTCGTTGACGGTGACGGCTCCGGCCGGGACGGGCACGGTGAGCGTGTCGGTGGCGACCGTCAATGGCACGTCGAATACGGCGAGCTATACGTACAACAACGCGCCGACGATCACGTCGATCAGTCCGACGAGTGGTCCGCAGGCGGGTGGGAACTCGGTGACGATCACGGGCACCGGCTTCAGCACGACGGCGTCGGGCGACACGGTCAAGTTTGGTTCGGCCGTGGCGACGGTGACGGGTACGCCTACGGCGACCTCGTTGACGGTGACGGCTCCGGCCGGGACGGGCACGGTGAGCGTGACGGTGGCTACGGTCAACGGCACGTCGGGTCCGGCGACATACACCTACATCCAGCCGCCGCCGGTTCCGGTGATTTCGTCGGTGAGTCCGACGAGTGGTCCGCAGGCGGGTGGGAACTCGGTGACGATCTCGGGCACTGGGTTCAGCGCGACGGCTGCGAGTGACACGGTCGACTTCGGTTCGATGGCGGCGACCGTAACCGCGGCGTCGGCGACGTCGTTGACGGTGGCGGCGCCGGCGGGCACGGGCACGGTGAGCGTGACGGTGGCGACCGGGGCTGGCACGTCCAATGGCGTCAGCTACACCTACATCCAGCCGCCGCCGGTTCCGGTGATTTCGTCGGTGAGTCCGACGAGTGGTCCGCAGGCGGGTGGGAACTCGGTGACGATCTCGGGCACCGGGTTCAGCGCCACGGCTGCGAGTGACACCGTCGACTTCGGTTCGACGGCGGCGACCGTAACCGCGGCGTCGGCGACGTCGTTGACGGTGGCGGCGCCGGCGGGCACGGGCACGGTGAGCGTGACGGTGGCGACCGGGGCTGGGACGTCCAATGGCGTGAGCTACACCTACATCCAGCCGCCGCCGGTTCCGGTGATTTCGTCGGTGAGTCCGACGAGTGGTCCGCAGGCGGGTGGGAACTCGGTGACGATCTCGGGCACCGGGTTCAGCGCCACGGCTGCGAGTGACACCGTCGACTTCGGTTCGACGGCGGCGACCGTAACCGCGGCGTCGGCGACGTCGTTGACGGTGGCGGCGCCGGCGGGCACGGGCACGGTGAGCGTGACGGTGGCGACCGGGGCTGGGACGTCCAATGGCGTGAGCTACACCTACATCCAGCCGCCGCCGGTTCCGGTGATTTCGTCGGTGAGTCCGACGAGTGGTCCGCAGGCGGGTGGGAACTCGGTGACGATCTCGGGCACCGGGTTCAGCGCCACGGCTGCGAGTGACACCGTCGACTTCGGTTCGACGGCGGCGACCGTAACCGCGGCGTCGGCGACGTCGTTGACGGTGGCGGCGCCGGCGGGCACGGGCACGGTGAGCGTGACGGTGGCGACCGGGGCTGGCACGTCCAATGGCGTCAGCTACACCTACATCCAGCCGCCGCCAGTTCCGGTGATTTCGTCGGTCAGTCCGACGAGTGGTCCGCAGGCGGGTGGGAACTCGGTGACGATCACGGGCACCGGGTTCAGCGCCACGGCCGCGGGTGACACCGTCGACTTCGGTTCCAGCGCGGCGACCGTAACCGCGGAGTCGGCGACGTCGTTGACGGTGGCGGCGCCGGCGGGCACGGGCACGGTGAGCGTGACGGTGGCGACCGGGGGTGGCACGTCCAATGGCGTGAGCTACACCTACATCCAGCCGCCGCCGGTTCCGGTGATTTCGTCGGTCAGTCCGACGAGTGGTCCGCAGGCGGGTGGGAACTCGGTGACGATCACGGGCACCGGGTTCAGCGCCACGGCCGCGAGTGACACCGTCGACTTCGGTTCGACGGCGGCGACCGTAACCGCGGCGTCGGCGACGTCGTTGACGGTGACCGCTCCGGCGGGCACGGGCACGGTCAACGTGACGGTGGCGACCCCGGCTGGCACGTCCAATGGCGTCAGCTACACGTACACCACCGCCCCCCCGCCCAACCTGCCGGTCGTGACGCGTGTCTCGCCGAACCGGGGAGCCCCGTTCTCGCTGGTGTTCGTGACGGGTCACAACCTCTCGCATGTCCGCGCCGTCTCGTTCGGCGGACAGCAGGCGCCGTTCCTGTCGTTCGGCGGGATGTTGCTGACGCTCGTGCCGCGCGGGCCGTCTGGGACGGTCGACGTGACCGTCACGACAGCGGCCGGCACGAGCGCGACCTCGAGCAGCGATCAGTTCACGTACACCTCCTGGTTCTTCTTCTCGCGGCGCAGCCCGGTCGCGCGATAGGGGGTCGTCCTGGGCGGGGTCCTGCTGGTCGCGAAGACCGGCAGCCCCCACCCGGGACGCCCACGAACCACGGATAGCCGACGCGCCCGAGCGCAACCCGCGCGCGGCTAGCGCGGCCCCGACAGAGGCACCGCGCACGTTGCGCGCGGCGTTGTTGGGGTTTGCGCAGTTGGGCGTACGTTTTTCGTCGCGCACTGCTGTGCGATTGCACAATCGCGTCGGGATACTTCCGAGATGGATCCGGCAACGAGAAAGCAGATGCTGAGCGAGGCGGTCGAGCGCCTCGACGTACAGCGGCTGATGGATCGCGTGCTGGAGACGTTCTGGAACCGGCCGGGGTACGAGGGCGCTCGGCCCTCGCAGGCCGAGCTGCGTGCGTTCATGCAGTGGAACGTCGATCTGATCATCCGCTGGGCCGTGGAGGGGCAACCCCCCACCGACTCGGAGCTCGACCCCGTCAAGTCGCTGGCGCGCGAGCTCGCGATAGCCGGCGTCCCCGCCGATGTCGTCCCGGCGAATTACCGTCTCGGAATGAAGCTCGCGTGGCGCGAGCTGCCCGGCATGCTCGGTGACATGGAGCGCGAGGTGTTCCTCGACCGTGCCTACGTCCTCCTCGAGTACGTGGACCGCGTCTCCAGCGTGTTCGCCGCCGGCTACGAGGAGGGCGCCCGCGGCGCGGCCGCCTCGGCCACGGAGCGCGGCTTGCAGGCCCTGCTCACACGCCTGCGCCGCGGGGAGCGCCTGCTCGAGGATGACCATCACATCGCGGAGGCGATCGGCTTCGACCTTGGCGCCCCGGCCTACGCGTTCGCGGTCGTGTGTCCCCCTCTGTCGGTGCCCCAGCACCTGGCGCTCGCGCGCCAGCTACGGACTCGGCGCGTGCTGGCCGTCGCTGAGCGTCAGGGCGTCAGCGGCCTCGCGCCCGAGCCCGCCGCGTGGTCGAACCTCGCCCTCGGAGCCGAGGCGATCATGTGCGAGGCGTTCGTCCTCGCGCCGGCAGACGCCGGGCCGGCCCTCAACGAGGTATCCACGGTCGTGGGGATCGCGCGCGACCGCGGCCGCCGCGGGGTGGTCACGGCCGACGAGTTCCTGATCGACCTGATGCTGTCACGGTGCCCTGGGATCGCCGCGCGCGTGACGAACCTCGTCTACGGTCCGCTCCCGCAGGAGCTCGTGCGCACGGTCGACGTACTCGCCGAGTGCAACTTCGACCGTGGGCAGGCGGCCAGGGCGCTGCCGACGCACCGCAACACACTCCGCAACCGGCTCGCCCGAATCCACGAGCTGACCGGCGTCGACGTCGACGACGTCGAAGGGCGCGCCCTCACAACGCTCGCCTGGCTCAACCGTCGCGGGGCTCTCGCGTCGGGCGCAGGCGCTGGCCACTGATCCGCGAGCGGGGCAGGCGGGCCGAGGGACCTGCGACAATCGGCCCGATGAGTGCGGTCAGTCCCCGGCGCTACAGAGGAATCACCGGCGAAGAGCGGAGGGCTGAACGGCACGAGAAGCTCCTCGACGCCGGCTTGCAACTCTTCGGCGAGAGGGGTGGCTACGCCCAGACGACGATTCGCGACGTCTGCGTGGCGGCCGGCCTCAACCAGCGCTATTTCTACGAATCGTTCGCTGGCCGCGAGGAACTGCTCGTCGCCGTCTACGATCGCGTCGTCGCCGAGCTGGCACGCGCTCTGCTCGTGGCCAGCGAGTTCGAGGGCGTGCAGGACAAGGTGAGCTCGGGGCTCGCGGCGTGGTGGGAGGTGCTGACCACCGACTCGCACAAGGCGCGCCTCGTCTGCGTCGAAGGCGTGCACGCCAGCAAGCGCATGGGGCAGCGTCACCGCTACGCGCGCGGGATGATCACCGCGTTCATGGTCGCCCAGCTTCGGGCGGTCCCCGGATATCCGGGGGGCTGGAGCGACGACGAGCTCGAGCTCCATGCTCACTGGCTCGTGGCCGGCACCGTCGGCCTGATGACGCAATGGCTGAACGGGGACCTCGACCGCAGCGTCGATGAGCTCGTACAGGAGTGCAGCGAGCGGTTCCTGCTCGTGGCCAGGCACGTGCTCGAGGGTCCACCGGTCGCGGCGACGGCGACGGCGGCGTCGGCACCGGCGCCGCGCCAAGGATCAAGACCCACAGCGGCTCCGAAGGATCGCGTGACGGTGCGTGCCCGCAGCGGTGCTGTGCGCCGCCCCCGTGCCAAGCCCGCCGCCGGGAAGACGGTACGCGGGCCGCGCTGACGGTCGTGCAGTTCGGCAGCGGTCGCCGACGTCGCGCTGCGCAGTGCGCACAGCCACGACGATCCCTCGGCAGAGCACGCACGTCCTAGGACTCCGGCGACCCGGCGACGTGGCTCATCCAGATCGCCGGCGCATGGGCGTCAAGGCGCATCGTGAGGTCGCTCGAGTACCGCACGTCGGCCAGTATCTGCGTCGGGAAGTCGTTCTGCATGAACAGCGCCCTCCAAGTCGCTCCTCGAGGACGATGACGACCAGCGTGACCCCACCCGGTCGCCCAGATCGCGGCGAAGCGCCGCCAGCGAATGATGCCCGGGGGTGCGCCTCGTTTCAGCAGGCCTGGGCACAGATCATGCCCGGCCCGCTGTGCGGCCGCACAGATCCTCGACGTCGACGCCGCGAGCGCGCGCCGACCCGTGCTCCATCAGCCGGTCGGCGTCAGCACGATGACCGGAATGATGCGCCCGGCCTGCTGCTGGTACTCGCCGAACTGCGGGGTGCGCTCGACCTGCGTGCGATACAGCCGATCGCGCTCCTCACCGGTTGACTCGCTCGCCATGACATCGAGCGTGTCGGTGCCGACCTCGATCGTCGTCTGCGGATTGGCCTTCAGGTTGTGGTACCAGTCGGGGTTGGTCGGTGCGCCCCCCTTGGACGCGAACACCACGTAGCGCCCGTTGTCGGCCTGGTAGGCGAGCGGGTTGATGCGGTGCGTGCCGGACTTCGCACCGGTGTGGTGCAACAGCAGCAGCGGCATGCCGTCGAACATGCCGCCGACGCGTCCCTCGTTGGCGTGGAACTCGTCGATGACCTGGGCGTTGAAGTCGGCGGGCGAGGTGGACATCGGACTCCTCCAGACGGACGGGCAGAGGCTAGGGCCGGGGTCGTACCCGGTGCTGCCGAGTCTATGCCGCCCGAGCGGTTCGTCTCAACCTCCCGCCGCTGCGTCAACGGCGGCTCCGCGTTGAGCAGGCGGCGCCTGGGCTGACGCCCAGGCGCCCTGCGTTCGTGCTCGTCGCTGCCGGGCCTCGTCCAAGGAGCCCCGGCCGGCTGGGGACTAGATGCCCGAGCCGTAGTTGGTGCAGGTGGCCGTGAAGGCCGGGTTCGGCGTGCTGGACAGCTGGTTGAGAACGTTCTGCAGCGACGGGCTGTCCCAGTTCATCCCGATGTGCTCCGTCGGGTCGGCGGGGCACTGGCTCTGGATCGTGACGTTGGTCACGTTTGGCCCGGTCAGGAACGCGTTCGTGTAGGGCGTGACGATCTCGTCGTGGGTGCTCTCGATGACGACGTAGCGCGGCCCGGCGACGGTGTCACCACCGGCGAACAGGTTCGCCATGAACGTCGAGCCGAGCGCCTGCTCCAGCAGCGACGGCGCGAGCTGCTGTATGACGCTTTCGAGCATGCTTGCGAACGGCAGGCTGGCGAGCATCGTCGTCAGGCCGCTCATGGTCGTCCCGTGGTTGCTGGGCGCCAGCCCGATCAGCGTGTGGACCTTGCTCGCGCCACCCAGGAACTTGATGTAGTAGTTGGGCATCATCCCGCCCTGTGAGTGACCGACGATGTCGACCTTGCTGGCGCCGGTCCCCGACAGGACCTGGTTGACGAACGTGGACAGCTGACCGGCCGACGCGGCGATCTCGCCGAGCGCATCGAAGTGGTCGCCCATCGACATCGACGTCTCGCCGTAGTTGAAGGCGTAGACGCAATAGCCGGCGTTGGCGAGCAGCGGCGAGAGCGTGACCCAGTTCGAACCTTCGTCCTCGGCCGTGCCGTGGACGAGCACCACCGGATACGGGTGCGCCGCGCTCGGCTTGCAGCCGTTGTTCGCACCGGCGAGCGCGGTGGGGCTCATCAGCTCGGCGTTGACGAAGTCGCTGAGCGCGGTGGACCCGTAGGGCACCGGCAAGGCTGTGCTTGTGCTCGACGGACCGCCGAAGCCAGGCATGGCTGTGCCTGTGCCCGACGGACCGCCGAAGCCCGGTATGGCTGCGCTGGCGCTCGCCGGACCGACGACGGCGAGCATGGCCACGGTGGCGATGGCGCCGGCAATCGACTTGCTAGTGAACATCCGATCTCCTCTGTCGCTGGTCGGCGGCGACTGGTGACCCTCCGACCCTTCCCTGCGTCGTCGCGATTTCCGGACGGCGGGGCTGATACAGGGGCATCGGCGTCTCGGTGGGCGGCGAACATTCGACGTTCGCCTGCTCGCCGCGCGGCCGTCGCCGCGCCCCGTCGTACACGCGTCCGCGAGAACCCGCCAGCGGCGCGCCATGCCGTCGCTGGCCTGCGATCGCGACGCGTCGACATCCAACGGACGTCCACGATCACGGCGTGGCCCGATCGCGCGCGACCGGGCGCGATCGGGCGCCGCGGCCGGGCCCGCCGCCCACCGAGCCTAGGTCCGCGCGACCGGTCTCAACGCCCGGCGCCGACGCTCGAGCGGTACGGGCGCTGCAGCCCGGCGCCGTCGAGAATGGAGCGCGGCACCTGCGCCCAGCCGGAGATCGTGTGGTTGTCGGCGTCGACGAGAGCGACGGGATACGGCGGATACGGACACGCCGAGAAGTACGGCGTCGGGAACTGCCAGTAGTTGTCGCGCCACGTCAGGTCGCCATAGGGCCGGCACCCGCCGCGATCGCTGCCGTAGGGGATCGACAGCCCACAGCCGATGAGCGAGTCCGTCAGGCCGCACGGACCGAAGTTGGTGACGCCGGGCGCGTCGTCGAGCGAGACGTTTCGCTCGAGGGTGACGTAGCGACTGCCGCCATCGGTGTAGAAGACGTTGCCGCCGGCGAGCCGGCGCTTGCCCGACGCGACATTTCCTGCGATCAGCTCGCCGTCACGTGCCGTGGCTCCCTGCTGGCCCTGTGTGTAGATTGCGCCGCCGTCCCACATCGCGGTCAGGAAGTCGCTGACGCGGTTGTCGAGGATGCGGTTGGCGCTGCTCGTCGTCGGTGTCGCGTACGTGCCCCATTGACCGCGCACCGCGCCCGGCAGACCAAGAAAGCCGCTTGGGTCGAGCAGGCCCCAACCCCAACCGATCGCGATTCCCGACCACGGCACGCCGCTGATGTCGTTGTGCGCAACGAGCGTGCGCGTGGCGAAGCCGACGAAGATGCCGGCGGCGTCCTGGTACTCGCGCCCGGCGTCCCGCACGAGGTTGTCGGCGATGACGTTGTCGCGCGTGACCAGACCGTCGCTCGCCGGGTGCGCGTCGGCGACGGACACGCCGCCGAGCTGGATCGCGGCGGCCGAGATGTCGCTGAAGCGGTCGCCCATGATCCGGTCGTCCTGGCTGCCGCTCGCGAAGTCCAGGCCGGCACCGCCGAGGTGGACGAAGTCGTCGTGGATAAAGGCGACGTCGTGCCCGAACGACGCTCGCACGTCACCGGGTGTGCGGGCGTCGCGGGGGTCGTGGCCGACGACATTCGGGGGATGTCCGTAGCCGTCGAGGTGAAAGCCGCTCTGGTCGGCGGCGTAGCCGTTGGGTCCGCTCGGCTCGGTCCAGGTCCCATACGCGAACGTCAACCCGACGAAGCGCAGGTGCGCGACCGGGCGGCGCGCCGTGCCGCGAACGTCCACGAGCGACTGAGCGATCGGCAGCTCGACGTCCGCGCTCGCCAGCCGCTCGCCGGGTCGGGGGATGTAGTACAGCCGCCCTGTCGGCGCGTCGAGGTACCACTGCCCCGGGGCCTGCAGGAGCGCGTAGGCGTTCTCCAGCCAGGCCAGCGTGCGAAACGACCACAGGTAGGGGAAGACATTCGCGTTCGTCCAGCACGGCTGGGCCATCACGATCTGGCGGCCGTGGATCGCCGCGACCGGACAGCGCATCTCCTTCCACTGGTCGACGGCCACCGCCTCGATCGCCCGCGGATCGGTCCACGAGGCCATCGCGTCGCTGGGCGCCTGAAAGCCGCTCGGCGTACGCGTGAAGCCCGTCGGATAGCTCGCACTGCGGGCGCGTTCGGCGCGATCGCCGTTCACGTACAGCTGCCGTGTGGCCAGACCGGCGGGCACGCGCGCCTCGTAGATGTGACGAGCGGCGTCATGCAGGCGCCAGCCGCCGACGCGCAAAGCGCCGCTGAGCACGGGGTCCGCGCCGGGCGCGGCGCTCCATAGCACCGCCCGCCCGCCGCGGCCGGAGTCGCGCCAGTCGAGCACGAGTGGACGCGTGAGGCGGTAGACGCCGCCGAGCAGCAGCACCCGGACGCTGCCGCGCCCGGGCCGGCGGAGCACGGCGCGCACCGCGTCACGCGCCCGCACGAGGGTGGCGAACGGATGCGCCTGCGACCCGCCGGCGCGGTCGTCGCCGTGCGGGGAGACCCAGAACGTGCGCGTAGCCGGGGTGGCTGCCGCGGGCGCCGCCGCGAGAGCGCACGCGACCGACGCGAGCAGCAGCGCGAGCATCGACAGTGGATAAAGGGCCTTCGCGCGGTATTGGACCCAATTGGCCACGCCGTGGTGATCGGCCGCGCGGCGACGCCCTTGATCGGATTACGGCCGTTCGGCCGGCGCGATCTCGTCGAGCATGCGTCCGCTCACGACCGAGCGCGGCTGCTCGGCGACGATGTCCGAGCCGGGGCGGGCGCTCTCGTCGCGGCGCTTGACGAGCAGCCACTGCGGCTTGGCGCCCGGGCGCGTGCGCTGCAGGGCGAAGCCGCCGCGCAGCTTTTCCCCGTGCAGCACGAACACGGCATGGCCGCGGCCGAGCGCCTCCGGCCACGGCACGCGCCCGCCCTGTTCGTAGGTGCCGCGATCCCACACGATCACGCGGCTCTCCCCGAGCGCCCCTTCGTAGGCGTTGTGCTCGATGGCGTGGTCCTCGACCTGTACCGCGAGGCGCTTGGCCGCGGGGTCGAGCGACGGTCCCTTCGGCACCGCCCAGGAGCGCATCACGCCGTCGACCTCCAGGCGCAGGTCGAAGTGATGCGCGGTCGCCGCGTGCTCCTGCACGACGAACGCGCCGGCGCTCACGCCGCGCACCGCGAACTGCTCGTGGCCCTCGACCGGCACGTCGTCGGCGTCGACTGCGTCGACGCGCGCGAGCCGCGGGCCGCGCCGCAGGAAGGCGAGCAACTCGCCGATCGCCGCCGCGCCGCTTTCGGCGTGGATCTGCACGGTGCCGTCGTCGCCGTTGCGCACCCAGCCCGATACGTCGTGCGCGCGTGCCCAGCGCAGCGTCGCGTCGCGGAAGCCGACGCCCTGCACGTCGCCGCGCACGACCGCCCGGACGGCGCGCTCAGCCGTCACCTCACCGCGACGGCCGGTACATGCGCTCGATGACGCGCAGCTTGATCGGTAGCGGTGCCGGGGCGTTGAGGCGCATGTACCAGCGGATGACGAACCCCGGGACGATCGTGCGCCGGCCGCGATCGAAGGCCCGCAGCGATTCGCTGGCCACCTGCGCGGCGGAGATCTTCCCCGGCACCGGCGGCACGTAGTCCGGCGCGTAGCCGGCAACCTGCTGCCACTCGGTGGGGACCGGTCCGGGGTTGACGCACAGGGCGCGCACGCCGGTTCCGCGCAGCTCGCCGTTGAGGGCGTCGCTGAACGCGCGCGCAAACGCCTTTGTCGCGCTGTATGTCGCCTCGTAGGGAAGCGGCTGCGCCCCCGCGGTCGAGGCCACCGTGATCACGCCGCCGCGCCGGCGCTCGAGCATGCCCGGCAGGAAGGCGTGCGTGAGGGTGACGAGCGCCTCGCAGTTCAGGCGCACCTCCTCAGCCTCGCGCGCCGCGTCGATCTCGGCGAAGCGCCCGTGCGTGCCGAAGCCGGCGTTGTTGACGAGGACGTCTACCTGCAGGCCGAGGGCGGCCACCTCGTCGGCCAGCTCGTGCGCGTGGGCGGCGAGGTCGCAGCTGATGACGTGCGCCGGTCCCGCGAGCTCTTGCGCGAGCTCGTCCATGCGCTCGGCGCGTCGGGCGACGAGGATCACCTCGTACCCGGCGCCCGAGAGCTGTTTGGCGAACTCGGCGCCGATCCCCGAGGACGCACCGGTGATCAGCGCGACGTCGCTCATGGCTGGGGACGGAGTCTAGGCGGATCGTGACGTCCGTGACGGACCGCGGGTCTGGGGGCCTCTCCCACGCCGCCATGCGAAGATGCCACCTGTGCGCGATCGACCGCTCCTCAGTCGCGTGACGCTTCGCGGCGCCCTGCGCGTCCCGGAGATCACGGCCTACTTCTGGATCATTAAGGCGCTGTCGACCGCGATGGGCGAGTCGACGTCGGACTATCTCGTGCACGCGATCGACCCGGTCGTCGCCGTCTTCATCGGCTTCAGCGGCTTCCTCGTGGCGCTCGTATGGCAGTTCTCGCGCGGCCGCTACTCGGCCTGGCCGTACTGGACGGCCGTGGTCGGGGTGGGCGTGTTCGGCACGATGGCCGCCGACGTGCTCCACGTTCGCTTCGGCGTCCCCTATGCGGCGTCGAGCGTCTTCTACGCCGTCGCGCTCGCGGCCGTGTTCACCGCCTGGCAGTCCACCGAGAAGACGCTGTCGATCCACACGGTGGACAGCCCTCGCCGGGAGGCCTTCTACTGGGCAGTCGTGATGGCGACATTCGCGATGGGCACGGCGATTGGGGACCTGACGGCGATCACCTTCCATCTCGGCTACCTGGCCTCGGCGGTCGTCTTCGCCGGCGTGATCGCCATCCCCGCCGTCGGCTACTGGCGCTTCGGCTGGAACGCGATCTTCGCCTTCTGGTTCGCCTATGTGGTTACGCGCCCGTTCGGCGCGTCGATCGCCGACTGGCTCGGCAAGCCGAAGAGCGTCGGTGGTCTCGGCCTCGGCGACGGTCCGGTCGCGCTCGTGCTCACGATGGCGATCGTCGGCTTCGTCGCCTACCTGTCGGTCACACGCCGCGACGTGCAGAGCGAAGCCGGCGTGCCGGGCGCGATCGACGAGGGGCGTCTCGTGGTGGAGGGCGCGTCACCGGGCGTTGACTGAGGCCGCTGGCGCACGCCGAGGCCCGGATCAGGGGAGGGGCCATGGCGGTGGTCGTCGTGCTTTACGCGGATCAGCCGGAGATGTGGAACGAGACGGACGCGCTCTCGCGGGAGGTGTGGCCGGAGTACAACCGGCATGGGGATGTGCTCAGTAGCCACTGGGCCTGTCTGTTCGAGGCGTTTGCCGAGTTCCAGTTCGCGCTCTACGACGATGACGAAGGCGAGGTCGTGGCCGAGGGACACAGCGTTCCCTGCCGCTGGGACGGTACGCCCGACGGTCTCGGGGCCGGCATCGACGCGATGCTCGTCGACGCCTTCGACGCGCACGCGCGTGGAGTCGCACCGACGGCCCTCTGCGCGATGGCCGCCGAGATCCGGCCACGCTTTCAGGGCCGCGGACTCGCCGCGCGGATTCTCGATGCGATGACCGACCTCGGCCGCCGGCACGAGCTCGCGCATCTCGTTGCGCCGGTCCGCCCGAGCGTCAAGGACCGGTACCCGCTCGCTCCGATCGAGCGCTACGTGACCTGGACCACCGACGGCGGCGAGCCGTTCGATCCGTGGATCCGGGTGCATGTGCGCCGCGGCGGCGTGATCGTCAAGCCAGCACCGAGGTCGATGCGAATCACCGGGACCATCGGCGAGTGGCAGCGGTGGACCGGGATGCCGTTTCCCGACGACGGCGACTACACGTTCCCCGGTGGGCTCGCGCCGCTGACCATCGACCATTCCCGCGACACCGGCTCCTACTGGGAGCCCAACGTCTGGATCGCGCACACGCTCGGCCGGCCAACGCCGTGCGATACGACACCCACGCGGTGACGTAGGCGGCCAGGCGCCGGGGAGTAGGATCGGTCCATCCTCGCGCGCTTCGGAATCCGCTTCGCGTCGTCCCTGGTCGGGATCGCCGTCGGAATGCTGCTCTCGAACGCTCTGCTGAGCAAGTTCTCGATCGACGTGACCGCCCTCGTCGAGGCGACGCTTATCTTCTGGCTCGTCCATCTCGTGGTCCAGCTGCTCGCTCTGCGCGTGCTCGTTCGCCAGCCCTCGGTCGCGCTGGCCGGGCTGCTGGCCCTCGCCGCCACGATCGTTTCGCTGATCATCGTGAACGCGATCGTCAGCGGGCTGTTCATCAACGGCGCCTCGACGTACGTTCTCGCGACGCTGATCATCTGGATCACGACCGCCACGAGCGACACGGTCGGGCGCCGCATGATCAGGGATCGCCGTCGCGAAGCCCCCGCCCGCTGAGCGACGCGGCCCGATCGATCACGAGCGAGCGCGACAGAAGACGGCTACCGAGCGCATCGCCGTGGATCCGACGGGTCAGGCCGGGGCGCTGGCGTCCTGCGCGGAGGCCGCGAACCCCTCGGGGCCCTGCTGCGCCGCCACCGGATCCATCCACATGACCTGCCAGCCGTGGCCGTCGAGGTCGAAGAAGCTGCGTGAGTACATGAAGCCGTGGTCCTCCGCGTCATCCGCCTCGGAGCCGCCCGCCGCGAGCGCAGCGGCGCTGACCGCGTCGACCTCATCGCGGGATGACACGCTGAAGCAGTACAGCGCCAGCGTGTGCGTGGTGGGATCGGCGATCGGCAGATGCGCGAACTCCGCGAACTTCTCGCGGCTGAGCAGCATGACGAAGGCGTGCTCGCCGACGAGCATGCAGGCGGCGGTCTCGCCGGTGAACTTCGGGTTGTAGCTGAACCCGAGCTTCGCGAAGAACGCCTTGCTGCGCTCGAGGTCCGCTACGGGGATGTTCACGAACAGCATGCGGCCGGGGTGTGCGGGATTGGTCATGGTGGGTCTCCAGTCGGTGGTCCGATGGTGTACGCCACACTAGACCGGCCCAGCCGGCGGAATTCACCGGTGGATTTCGGAACTCGTATCGAGCGACAAGCCGAAGCCGCACTCCAGCCCATCACGTCGCGCAGCAGCAGGACGGCGCGTTGCCGGGCGGGCAGCCGCTGCATGGCGGTCGCGGTTGACGGCGAGACGGCTCTGCCGCCGGCCTCAGAGTCCTCCTGCAACTCAAGCAGCGGCTGCACCGTTTGCTAGCCGAGCTCCTGCACCGACGGGGCGCTTGCGATCGGCGGGGTGATCCCGGCCGGATGGCCGGGCCGCACGAAGTCCGCCACCCTGAGCCAGGTGCCGTTCGAGCACCTGTAGATGCTCCCGCTGGCCGCGATGATCAGCGTCCCGTCGGCCACCGTCGAGCTCTCGCCGGTGCTCGCGTTGAAGACGGCGCAGCCCTTCGCGCCTCCTGAGCCGTTGACCGGCTGGGCCTGCGATGCGGACGGAGCCACGCACGCTCCCGCGAGGCTGCACGCCGCGACCGCACCGACGACGGCGGCCCGGATCCTGTGGTTGAACATCCCGATTCTCCTTATGAGTGTGGAATCGGTGCTGCCGAGCACCGCTTGCAGGCGCAGCCGGGTCGCCTCGGCGCGCGGCCGCGCGTCTCCGGCAGATCGGGTGGCTGGCCCCTGCGCTGACGATCACGCGCCGTGACCGTCACACTGCAGAGAGCGCGATCGCCCGGCGGTGATACGTCGCATCGCCGCCGAGGTCGCCGGAGTCGCGGTCGCGACATACCTGCTCCCGCCCCTCCGACGCAGTCCCGAAAGCGGCAAAGCGATGTATTGCAGGCCGATGAGGTCGATGGACTCCTGGCTGCCTTCCATACCTGCTTTCGCCGGTTGGGCATAACAGACCATCGCTACGAGCGTGCGCGGCTGGTTGTGACGGAGCTAGCGAGACTGGACGTGAAGCGCGGCGTGCGGCCGCCGGGTCTCGACCCGATCGTCATTGCTACGACGACCGTAGTCTGACGGCCTGCCGACGAGCGACGTGTTGCAGGGTTTCATCTTTCTTACCGGTACGCGATCGAACGGCCACTCCAACTTCCTCCAGTTGTCCGGCGCCTCGATGAAACGAACGACCTCTCCAAGGGTCAAGTCGTTCGCGGACTCGATGTTCCGATCAGCGTCGTGTGGGTCGCCGATGCTGGCAAGCTCGTCGGTACAGAAACACGAGGTCAGAACGTGCCGCAGGCGGCGCTCAATTTCTCCCAAGAGTAGGAAGGGCCTCGCGAGCGACGCGGTCGTGACGATCCCAGCGACCGTCCGGTCAGCGGCAAGCACGAACACGAAGCCATGCTCGACGATCGCCGGAATCAGAGCAATGAGGTCGGCATCGAGCTGCACTGGCGTGACGGGAATCGTTGCCGCGCTCAGCTCAGTCTTGTAACCCAGCGCGGCGATGGCAATGGATTCCCCACTGAGCCGCCCCCGGTCTGGTGGACACGGGGTTTCTTGTCTGGTTGATGGTATGGGTTGGCTCCGACGGTCCTGGCGGAGCCGAGCCCGTAGGGCGAGGTGTAGCAGGACCGTCGGGCGCGGTCTCATGCGGCCCCCGCAGCGGCTGTGAGGAGCTGGTCGGCGTGGGCGGCCTCGTATTGCTCGGGTGAGAGGTAGCCCAGGGTGGAGTGGCGCCGGCGCGGGTTGAACCACCCCTCGATGTACTCGAAGATCGCGGTCCTGGCTTCGGCGCGGGTGCGCCACGGGCGGCGGTGGATGAGCTCCTTCTTCAGCGATGCGTGAAACGCCTCACAGACCGCGTTGTCATAGCAATCGCCGATCGAGCCCATCGATAGCGAGACGCCGGCCTGCTCACAGCGGGCGCTGAACAACAGAGCCGTATATTGCGAGCCGTGGTCTGAGTGATGCACGATCCCCGCGTCGGGGTTGCGCCGTCTGATGGCCATCTCGACGGCGCCACCAACGACGACGTCGACCCCCAAGGACACGGCACCACGATGGCGATGACCGCCGGCGGCGCCGGCATCGGCCTACGCGGCGCCTGGCCCCAACTCAAAATCGTCTCCGTCCGCGAAACCGCCGTCCCACCCGCCGGCCAAGAACCCACCTACGAATTCGACAACTACACCCAAGGAATCCGGCTGTGCGTCTCCGAGAAAGCCCAGTACCCGATCGACGCGATCAACCTGTCGCTGACCTCGACGCTGCCGCCATCACCTGATCAGGTGCAGAACCTCGCCGACGCTGTGGCGTTCGCGTCGGCGCACAACATCGCGATCGTGGCGGCAGCGGGCAATGCTCCCGGGGCGGTGCAGTGGCCCGCGCAGCAGGCGGGGATCCTCGCGGTCGGCGCTGGCGACCCGACCAACGGGGTCTGCTCCTTCAGCGCTACGCAGGGCCTCACGCTCTACGCGCCGGGCTGCAACCTGGACGAGGCCGATCCGTTCAGCGACACCTACCAGCCCCAGCTCGGCAGCTCGGGGACCTCCCAGGCGTCGGCATTCACCGCGGCGGTCATCGTCGCTCTCATGAGCTATGACCCAAAGCTGACCGCCAGCGCCGCGGAGACACTCGTGCTGAAGACCGCGAAAGCCGGGTTCCTCGACGTCGCGGCCGCGTTCAACGCCGACAACCTCGGCGCCATCGTCACGCAAGGCAACGCCAACATCCCCCAACCACCACCGACCACAACTACGACCACGACGACATCGACGAGCACCACGACCAGCGCGCCCGCGGTGGTCGCCAAGCCAAAGGCGGCCCTCGCCGCAGCCAAAGTGCTCGCGGTACGCTGGCAACACGGCGTGCTCACGATCACGGTGCGCCGCGTGCCCAAGGGCGAACGACTACGCGTCACGCTGCAGTTCATTCATCACCCACCCCGCACGCTGCTGAGCAGGCGTCGCACCTTTCGTGTGCGCACCGGACGCCCCAAGGATGTGTTGATAGCCCTGATGAAGGGAAGCCAGACCAGCGCCATCATCACGAGCAAACCCCGCCGGTGAACAGGACCCATATCGCGCGCCGACTCGCGGGCGCCGCCGCCGCGACGCTCTCGCTGGCCGTGCCCGCGGCCGCGCACGCGGGCACGTACCAGTCGGTCGCCTGCAGCCCGCTCAGCACCCCCGGGCTATGGGTGCAGACCAACACCGACACGACGAACTTCGCCACCGGCAACGAATGCGGCGGGCCGCTCGTCGGTCCCCAAGGCCAAGGCATCGACCAAGGATCGCTCTACGCCCAGGACAACCTGACCGGTGGCTTCATCGCTCCCGGCGCCGAGGCCGGCTGGACGTTCACCGCGCCGACGGGAACCACGATCACCGGCGTCTCCTACTACGCCAGCATCGACCTCGCGCCCGGCACGACCCGCGACCTGTTCCCCGGGATGTTCGAGGCGGACGGCACCGCGCTCGAGGAATGCGCCGGCACGGCGGGCAACAGCTTCACGTGCGCAATCCCGAACAACCAGGCTCCGGAGACCTTCACGGGCCTTGACGCGACCGGGCTGTTCTTCGGCATCAAGTGCGCGCCCGTCCTAGGCGACCCGAATTGCGCCGCAGGTTCGACCGAGCACTACGCGCAGGCGGAGATGTACTCGGTCAGCGTCACGCTCGCCGAGGCGGGCATGCCGACGATCAGCCACGAGGGGGGACCGCTGTGGGCGGGAGGTGTCGTGTCAGGCACCATGACGTTGACGTTCACCGCGACCGATCCGAGCGGCATCGGCACCTGGTCGCTGAGCGACGACCAAGGCAGCACGCTGTACGCGTTCCCCGAGTCCTGCGACTACACCCAGGTCACCCCGTGCGCGCAGCTTTCCCCCGAACAGCTGAACGTCGACACGACACGCATCCCCGACGGCAACCACACCGTCACGATCACCGCCACCAACGCGGCCGGCAACCACAGCACCGCGACATCGCCGCCGCTGGTCATCGACAACAACGGCCCAGGCACCCCCGTATCGCTGTCGGCCAGCCCCGCGGGCGGGAACACGATCAACGTGGCGTGGGGCAACCCCGCCAGCCCCCCGCAGCCGATCACCGGGGCCGTCGCCGAGCTCTGCGCCGCAACCTGCACGCCCACCACGCTGCCCGACACCGGCCACGCCCAGCTGACCGCCCCGGGCCCAGGCAACTACACCGTACGGCTATGGCTGACCGACACCGCCGGCAAGGGCGGGACCAACGTCGCCACGACCCCCGTCACGGTCCCAGCCATCACAACGACGACCACCACGACCTCGACGACAAGCACACAGAGCCACGGCAAGCCCGCCGCGCCGAAGCTGACGATCACCCACCGTGTGCGCCACTCGCGTCTGACGCTGACCGTCCACGTGCCCGCGACCGTACACGGAACCGTCACCATCAGCTACGACGCCTACCGCGGTCGCAAGCGCGTCGCGTTTGCCCGCAGGCGCATCAAGCCACGCCACGGCATCGCGCAGACGAGCTTCACCCTCAGCAAGAGCGCCCTCACCGCATCCCGGCTGACTGTCCACGCCGCGGCTACCGGCGCGATCGCCGTCACGGCGAACCTACCGCGCCGGGGAGCGCGTTTGCACCGCCCGGGGTTCATGGATCACCTCCAAGATTCCTGGGGGCGATTCAGTCGGCGCGTATCTCACCGGCCCGCCGAAGACGCCTCATCTGGCGCCACCCTGACCCACCGCGAGCCCGGCGAACGCCCGACCAAACGGTGGATCGAGCCAGGACGCGGCAATCGCGCGACGGACGCGACGGACGCGACGGGCTTGCGGCGGACGGCGTGATCGTGGGCTTGGGTGAATCCCGTCGCTGCGCGCGGTCAGAGTGCGCCGCCGGGCTTCGCTCGAGATACGCGGCGCGCCGGGCACACGTTTCAGCGACCGTCGGGCAGCCTGTGGTCTCGCCGCGAACTCCCAGGGGGAACGCTCAACGGGCGTGCCGAACGCTCGTCCATGGCGCTTCCCGGGCCGGTAAGCTTGAGCCGGCGGCGGCGCGACAGGCCGGCGGTAACGGGCGTGTGGGCAATGACAGGCGGAGACATGCGGAGGGCCGGAATGGTTGGGGTGGCGATCCTCCTGTCGGCTCCGCTATTTCTCGTCCCGTCCGCGCTGGCGCGAGGTCGCAGCAGTGGCTCTCACGGGCCGGTTTGTCAGGGCGTCGGGAGTCTCACGGTGGCTGCGGACCAGTCGGGGCAACTCCACTCAGACACCGTGCCGGGTGGCAACGTGTGGGGCTGCTTGTACGGTCATCGGGCGTTTGACTTCTTCCAGTTTGGAAGCGAGACGCCGGGTATCGGGATGGTGGCGATGGTCGGTCCCATCGTGGCGTTTGAGGTGTATGGCGAGCAGACCGGCTACAGCTACGACACGATCATAGTGGCGAGCCTTGCGGCCGGCCGCAAGCTCAAGAAGGTCCGCGATGAACCCGGCATCCCGATCGGGGAGGTGCCCGCGTACACGACCGGCCTTGTGCTCAAGGCGGATGGCGCGGTCGCCTGGGTGCTGAGCGACCACGAGATCTACGCCGATGACGCCAATGGCTATCGGCTATTGGGTTCGAACCCCGCGATAGCAACTGGGTCGCTCGCGCTGGCTGGCAGCACGCTGTACTGGCTCCAGGGCGGCACGGCGCAAACGGCCACGCTGCACTGACGTCGTCGCGCTCCGGAGCCGCACGGGCCTGCCGGCGCTCGCTGGCCGCGTGACGTGGCTGTGATGTCGCGCGAGGAAGCATTTGGGTCTGCGGAGCGCTGTGGTAGCGTCGCGCGGTCGCGGTAGGCAGATCGGTGATCGCGCACATAGATACGCTGCACGGCGGGGGTGAGGGATGATCAGGGCTCCTTCGATGCGCGCGACCTCGCTCACAACGGTTGCGTTCTTCATGGGCCTGTCGTTGCTAGCCGCGGATCGTCTGGTCTCGTGGATGAGGGCGCGACGCACATTCGTTGAATCTGAGCCATGCGGGCTTCGCCCAGGCGCCGCGCCGGTCGAACCGGTCTAAGCTACGGTTCGTACGACACCGGGCGGGGGAGGCTGTGAGATGTTTCGGCGAGACACATCGGCCGTTCTGCTGAGCATGGTTTGTGTGCTGGGCAGCGCATGCGGTCTCGCCGGCCCGGCGGCGGCGGTAGCGCGGGGCGCGAACAGGGTGCGGATCTGTGGGCGGCCGCATCTGCGGGTGCTGGCCAAGAGCGGTGACGCGCTGATCGTCGGGGTAGTCGTCAACCCCCAGGGCGGCTTCGGGCCGTACACGATGGTCTACGGATGCTGGGGCCACGATCATCGCGCGATTGCCCTCAATCAGCTGCCGTCCTCGAATAACGGACCCGGCGGGGGGAGCTACGGGTCGCTGTGGCGCGCCAACCAGCCGATGGTCGCGTTTGAGTCGGTATCCCAATTTGGGACGGAGGGCGGCGGCCCGCCCGTGGTGGATGTACAGGTCGTAGACGTGCGTACGCGTCGCGTCGTGCGCGACGTCAGCGTCGGGAGCATCGGTATCGACGGCGTGACCGGTGCGACCCCGTCGACGTATACAGGCAAGCTCACGGCGCTGGTGGTGACCGCCACGGGTGCGGCGGCGTCGATTCAGGACAATCCGCCCGGTCCAGCCGCCGGGGGACTCACAGGCTTCGACGTGGTCGCGTCCGACGAGGGCGGGACCCGCGTGCTAAGCGCGGCGCCAAGCATCGTCACGACATCGCTGACGCTAAGCGGGTCGATCGCGTCGTGGCTTCAGGGCACAACGCCGACGTCGAGCGCATTGCACTAGCCGCGCCCCTGTGGTAGCTTCGCGCGGTCGTCACGGCGTGATCGCGCAGGAAGTACGAAGCGCGCGATGCGAACTCGCACTGCAGGGGATACTTAGGGATGAGGGTGGTGCGCGCGGGGCGAGTGACTGTCCTAGCGGCCTGTCTGGTGCTGGCGGTGTGCGGGGCCGCCGACGCGACGGCCGACAACTCCGCACCCGGCGCGGACCCGTCGGTCGTGAGCGCGGTGGTGGCGTCGACTCCGCAGGCGTTTGCATCGGCGACGCCGACCAGTGTCGCCGGGCAGACGCTGGCGCCCGCGATGAGCGACGACGGCGTTGACCTAGTGTCCACGGGCACACTGGCCGCAGTGACCATCGCAAAGGACCCGACGGACGGGTTCCCCCCCCCCCCCCCCCCCCCCCCCCCCCCCGTCCCTGAGCGGTGCCACCCCAGATCCCAGCACATCCACATCAACTGCACCGAGCGAAACGACCGTCGTATCGACCGACTCGACAGAAGCGACGAGCAGCGAGGCACCGCAACGGTGCACCATCCGCGCCCGCCGCGACCGCGACCGTGCAGCCGGCACGGCCGCGGAGCGACCGTGCAGGCCCATACAGCGCAGAGGCGGAGGTTCTCCTGCCGCCGCTGACGGTCAGGACGGTGGCACAACGGATGCCGTGATCAGCCCGCCGACGGCGCGCGACGCGGCGGCAACACGGTGCCGAGTGAACTGACCGTGGACGGCGACACGGTGACGCTCACCGTGTCGACAAGCGCCGCCTCGGTGTACCCGGTATCGGTGCAGACGCAGGTTGTCGGACGAGCAGCAACGGCGCTCGCGCGCACTGGAGGCATGAGCTACGGTTGTCCGACCGCGACCTCGAATACTTCGAGCGCGCTTGACACCGGCCTGCGAAGCGGCCCGCTGGCCATCGCGTACGCGCGCGACACGATTCCCTATGACATCGAGCCACCCCTACCACTGCCATCTCCAATAAGACGCGATCCAATCGCCGAATGTCTTGGCGTGGCTCGCGGCGGTCCACGCCGCGGGCTTGAAGCCGTACATCACGTTCACCGCAGCGCCCAGCGCCTACCACACGTCTTTTCCGCTGAATCCGACCGCGGCGCAATACACCACGGCGGTCACGCCGCTGGTCAAGGCGCTGATAGCGCTAGGCGTCCACTACTTCGCCCATGGAACGAACCAAACAGCACGAACCCTCACGACCCTAACCGAA
This sequence comes from uncultured Solirubrobacterales bacterium, assembly GCA_963819075.1. GTDB lineage: Bacteria > Actinomycetota > Thermoleophilia > Solirubrobacterales > Solirubrobacteraceae > CAVQBJ01. The sequence goes on along the minus strand of CAWFUP010000002.1, from coordinate 201,785 downwards.
CCCCGGACGAAGGCCTCGCGGCGGCATACTGGGCCGGACTTCAAAGCGTTGTCCAATCGGCCTGCCCAGCGACGGGACGCAATCGCTGCTACGTAAGCGCGGGCGAGTTCAGTAACTTCACGCCGACCTACGTCAAGGCGTACGCCAACGCACTGCGCAGCGACATCAAGAGCCGCCTTGACGGGGTGTCGACGCCCCCGAGCCTCTGGACAATGCACGACTACTACGACGTCACCTACGCGTACAAGCCGGGAGGGATCCAACAGGCAAGCGGTTCGACGGTCTACGAGAACCCGAACGCGGCCAAGTCGTAGGCGAGCTCGGCGAGCCTTGGCGTGCAGCATCCAGCCGTGTGGCTCGACGAGCAGGGCATCAAACAACAGACAGCAGCGAGCGCCGACGCCAAACGTCAGTTTGTGGACGCTGAGGACTTCCTGCATCTGCACGACACGCCGCACACCAACGGTGCCATTCAGGAAGCCAACTACTATGAATACGAGGCGCCGGGCAACCTCGACTCCAGGTGTTTGATAGCGCTCTGATCGGATCAGACGGGATAGCGCGACAGGCCTACTGCGTGCTCGTTCTGGCGGCAAAGAAGATACGCGCGTGCTCACGACTTGCCGGATCTCCGGCCGCCGCCGACGGAGAGGCCCCGGACGCGACGACAGGGCCTGCCTATCGCGGCAGCAACCCGCTCTCGAGCGAGACCGTTCTCGCCAGTGTCGACCCGAAGCACTACGGCACGAACGGAAAACCGAGCAGCCCGACGAAAACGCTGATCGACGTTCAATACGGAACGACCCCGAGCCTGGGCCCGGGCACGGTCACCACCCCGCCACAAATGGCGTGGGACGTCGTACACGGCCGGCCAGATCTGCCCGATTTTCTTCAGGACGACACGTACCCCATCGCGCTGACCGGGCTGACGTCGTGCACCACCTACTACTACCGCGCGGTCGCCACCGTTGGGGCAACCGCGACCGCCGCTAACGCAACCGATCACTTCAGGACGCTCGGCTGCCCCGCAGCGTCGCAAACGGGTGCGACCGATTCGACGAGCGTGACGAGTAGTTCGGCGACCGTCGCGCTGACGGTGCATCCGAGCGGGCTGGCGACGCAATACCAGATCGAGTACGGGCCCACCATCAGCTACGGCTCCACCACCCCGCCCGCGGCCGTCGCCGACGTCACCGGCGTCCAGTCGGAATCGGTGCCGCTCAGCGGCCTCGCGCCATGCACCACCTACCACTACCAGGCCGAAGCGCTGAACTCGGCAAACCAGGGACAGCCAGGTCTCGGCGGCGACCAGACGTTCACCACGCAGTGCTCACCACCCGTGGTGACAACCGGTTCGGCAACGGCGGGAGGCCAGTCCGGGAGTGAGACGGTATCCCTGACGGTGGATCCACAGAATCAACAGGCCACGTACTGGGTGAAGTACGGCACGAGCGCCGCGTACGGACAAAGTACGACACCGGTAGCCCTAGCGGCCGAGATCGGACCAGAGTCAGAGACCGTTGACCTGGCGAACCTGGCCGCTTGCACCACCTACCACTACGAAGCGACGGCCGAGAATGGGACCGGCACTAGCTACGGCCAGGACGAGACCTTTACGACCGGCTGTCGACGGAGCAGGTGCTGACGGTCGAAGGTGGCGGCGGATCGAGCAACTTCAGCGGGCCGCTGGACTCGATCTTGAACGGCCCGACGGGCTTCGCCGTCGGGGTCGATTCGACTGCGGCCGCGGACGGCTATCGCTATCTCGTGGGCGTGCCTTACACCGTCGTGACCGATCAGAACGACGGCACCGTTCAGCTGGGCGGTCAGCAGGGCGACGACGACGTGGAAGAGCTTGACAGTGGGCTGACCGCGCCAAAGGGCGTCGCGGTCAGCCCCGACGGGAGCACCATCTATGTTTCCGCCGATGTCGTCGGGTCTCCGTCGTGCGAGACCGCGGGGGTCGTGTATGCGTACAGCGTTGAGACGTTCGCGCGAACGACTGTGGCCGGAGGCAACCTGCCCAGCGATTGCTCCCAGGCCAGCGCGGACGACGTCGGTGACGGCGGGGCAGCGACGTCCGCTGTGCTTGACGACCCCGTTGGGCTGGCCGTCGGCCCGGATGGCACGATCTACGTCGCCGACCAGGCCGGCGGTCGTATCCGGGAGGTGGCCCATCCGGCACGATCAGCACCCTGGCAGGAAGCGCCACGACGGCGGAGATATCGCAGATGGGCTACGTGCCCGGTAACGGATCCGACGCAACAGACGCGATGCTCGACGCGCCGGCGGGGATTGCCGTCGCCACGGACGGCAGGGTCTACGTCAGCGAAGGCGGAGGCGCGAACGTCGAGGAGTACTCCCTCAGCGGCACCCCGGTCGTGTCTGATGTCCGTGCGATCAGCGCGGACGGGAGCATAACTACGGCTGCCGGCGGAGCGAACAGCGGATACGGCGGCGACGGAGGACCTGCGGACGCTGCACAGCTCTGTGCCCCCAGCGGACTCGCGGTCGCCTCAGACGGAACGCTCTACATCGCCGATACCGGCAACAACATCGTCAGAGCGGTCAGCCCGCAAGGCGATATCAGCACCTTCGCCGGAAGCTACAACCCAGGGCTCAGCGCCTGCAGCGGGGGCACGATGGGCGACGGAGGCTTCCAGGACGGGCCCGCCAACACCGCCCTGTCGACGAGCCAGTGGGGCTCACCATCGCGCCGGACGGATTCCTCTACGTGGCCGACACTCGCAACGGCCGCATTCGGGAGGTGTGGTCCGGACAGGCGGCCGCCCCCACCGTCACCGTCAGCTCGGCTGACCCCAACGAGACCCTCATCAACCCCAACGGCCTCTCTACAACTTGGCAGAACAACAGCGACACCGTTCACGGCATAGTCGACCCCGGAACGCTGCCGGTCAGCGTGTACGGCGTGCCCATCTGCGCTAGCAGCAACTACACCGTGACCGCCACCAACAGCGCCGGAACAACCACCGGACCCAGCCAGCCCCCTCATCTGCTCATAAGGAACGAACGGAACTCCGCACCTGCGCGGTGATGGGAGCAGGAGTCGAAACACCTGGGGCCGTAATGTCGGCTAGGAGCGTGGGTCGCTATCGGGTCGCCGGGCGGGTGAGCAGTGAAGATTGGTGCTCTTGCGTGGTGGCGGGCGGCGGTCGCAGTGGTCTGCGCGTCCGTCGCCGCGGGTGTGAGCGTTCTGGGCGGCTCCTGGCCTCTGGGGAGCCGCCCCGCGGGCTTCGTCAGCTGGTGTTCAGGACCGCCAGGCCGCCTGCGCGGTGGAGCTTGAGCAGGTTGTGGATCGCGCACTGGAATCGCCATTGGGCGCGGGCGGCTGGTTTGCCGCGGATCAGGACCCGGCGGCCGTCTTGGACGGTGCCGATCTGGCCGAACACCGGCTCGACGATCGCCTTGCGCCGGCTGTAGATCTTGCGGCCCTTCTTGGTTCTGGTCTTGCGCGCCATCCGCTGCTTCGGGGTCGCGTCCTTGGGGATCGGCCCGCGCGGCGCCGGCGGCGGGGCTCTGAGTGCTTGAAGCGCCCGGTCGCGATGTACGGGTCAAGCCCGTGCTGCTCGCAGGTCGTGACGTTCTCCTCGGAGAAGTAGCCGCCGTCGGCGGTCAGCACCGCGCCGTCGGGCAGCTCGGCGCCGATCGCCTGCAGGTTCTCGATCAAGCTGCTCGAGCGCCGGCTCGAGCTGGCACTGATCGGCGGCCTCATCGGACAGCTCCGCGACGACGATCACCTGGCTACGGAGTCAACGACCGCCTGGCCTGAGTAGCACTGGTGATAGGACCCATCCGCGGTCTTCATGATCTTCGACTCCGGATCGGTGAAGTTGCGCTGCGCCGTCGGCTTGGGCGCGAACGGGTCGCGCCCGTCACGCGGCGCTCGCGGCTGCTTGCCCTGCGCCTCGAGCTCGGCGCGGCGGGCGGTCTCCGCCTCGCGCGCCTCGGCCTCGAGCGCCTCCTTGGCCTCGCGGATCTTCGCCAGCCGCTCCTCGCGGCGCTGAAGCTCCTCGGGCAGCTCATCGCCGCGCCGATCAGGCCCGAAGCGCTCATCCTCCTCGGCATCGACCTGCTCGGCCTCGGCAAGCAGCGCGTCGACGTTCGCTCGGATCTCCGCGATCTCCGCCTCGAGCTGCTGCTCCTTCGCTGACCATCCGCTCGTAGCTCATCGCCTTATGCCGCGAGGCGTTCGCGCGCAGCTTCGTCCCATCCAACGCCAGACTCCCGAGCCCGACCAGCTTCGCCTCCTTGCACAGCCGCAGCGCCTGCACGAACAACTCCCCCAACGCCTCCAGGTGCCGCTTGCGAAACCGCGCGATCGAGCGGTAATCCGGGTGCTGATCGGCGCACAGCATCCGCACCGCCACATCCCGATAGGTCGCGCGCTCCAGCTTGCGCGAGGACATCACCCCGTTCGCGTAGCCGTACACCAGCAGCTTGACCATCAACCGCGGGTCATACGGCGGAAAGCCGCGCTCCTCCTCATAGGAGTCATAGATCGCCGACAGATCAAGCGTCCCGGACTCGACCAGATCAGAGACGAAGTGAGCCGCCCCCGGTCTGGTGGACACGGGGTTTCTTGTCTGGTTGATGGTAGGGGTTGGCTCCGACGGTCCTGGCGGAGCCGAGCCCGTAGGGCGAGGTGTAGCAGGCCCGTCGCGCGCGTTCTCATACGCCCCCGGCAGCGAGCTCGGTGAGCTGGTCGGTGTGGGCGGCCTCGTATTGCTCGGGTGAGAGGTAGCCCAGGGTGGAGTGGCGCCGGCGCGGGTTGAACCATCCCTCGATGTACTCGAAGATCGCCGTTCTGGCTTCGGCGCGGGTGCGCCACGGGCGGCGGTGGATGAGCTCCTTCTTCAGGGTCGCGTGAAACGCCTCGCAGACGGCGTTGTCATAGCAATCGCCGATCGAGCCCATCGACAGCGAGATCTCGGCCTGCTCACAGCGGGCACTGAACAGCAGAGCCGTGTATTGCGAGCCGTGGTCTGAGTGATGCACGATCCCCGCGTCGGGGTTGCGCCGCCCGATGGCCATCTCCAGCGCGTCCAGGACGAGCTCCTTGCGCATGTGGCCCTCCATCGCCCACCCCACGATCCGCCGGCTGAACAGGTCCTGCACGTGAGCGAGGTAGAGCTTGCCCTCCCACGTGGGGATCTCGGTGATGTCGGCCGCCCACGTCTGATCGGGCCCGGCCGGGTTGAAGTCGCGCTCCACCAGGTCCGGCGCGACCCGCACGCCCTTCAGGCTGACCGTCGTGCGCCCGCGGCGCGGGCGATGGACCCCCTGCAGTCCGGCGAGGGCCATCAGGCGCTCCACCCGCTTGCGCCCGACCAGGATCCCGTGCTCCAGACGCAGGTCGGCGTGCACGCGCCGCGCGCCGTAGGTCGCCTTGGACTGCGCGTGGATCTGGCGGATCTTCTCGGTCAGCCACGCGTCCGCCAGCTCACGATCGCAGGGGGCGCGGGTCTCCCAGGCGTAGAACCCCGCCCGGGAGACCCCCAGCACCCGGCACATCACCGCGACACCGTGATTGGCCTTCTCCGCAGCGATGAACCCGAACGCGGCTACCGGGTCTGTCCGCTGTCCTTGGCGAAGAAGGCCGTGGCTTTTGCCAGGATCTCCCGCTCTTCGCGAAGAACACGATTCTCGCGGCGCAATCGCCGCAGCTCGTCGCGCTCATCGCTGCTGAGGCCGTGACGCGCGCCGACGTCGACCTCGTACTGCTTGACCCAGTTACGCAGCGACTGCTCGGTCACCCCCAGATCGGAGGCGATCTCCTTGACCGACCGGCCGCTGGAACGGACCAGCTCGACCGCCTCACGACGAAACGGCTCCGGATACGGCGGACGCGTACGTGGCATGGACACCACATCCTTCCCGCTGGGCCCGACGGACCCAAGCGCTCAGGTGTCCACCAAACCGGGGGCACTCCATGACGGCGCCAACGAGCTGACGAGGGCCGGACATCACCGCCAGCTGCGACACGTCGTGGCGAAGCATGCGGGTCCGCGCAAGCTCGATGCTCTCGGTCCGTTCGAGTGAGATCACGCCCGCGCTCGCAGATTGGAGGCTGCCAATAGTGACCGCAGGCCCAGCCTCCGCTCTTTCCGCCGACACGCCGGCCGTCGCCGACCTCTCGCTGTCGCGCGGCTCGAAAACCTTGGCTGGCGCCCGACGGATGGCAACCGTAGTGTCGATCCATGCCGCCGTGAAGTCGGGATCTGTCTGCAGGCCATATCGATCGAGACCGGCGCGTACCTCCTCGATCACGCGCGAGCCACGACGCTCCGCACCGACGTGAGCAATGAGGTCTCGAATGCCCAGGGAAACGGTTCGACCGGTGTCGAGCTGCGATAGGGCGTCGGTCAAGTACCGATCGAGGGCGACCCGGCATGCTCCTGGATACTCATTCCGAGGCAGGAGTCTAGTAGTGCTTTGTTAGGTCTTCTCACTCGTTCTGAAGGGTCCGGTGCAGGAGCAGCTTGGCGAGCTCGATTGGTTGTTGGCAGGTGGAGCAGCGGCCGGTCCAGCACTTGAACAGTGGCTGGAGCAGGTGGACTGCCTGGGGGAGGGTCAGGCCGGCCGCTGGTGATTTGGGTGCTGCCGCTCCAGGGTCAAGAACCCGTGCACGGCGGTCACGAGCGCGGTGTGGTGATACCAGCCGAGCCAGGAACGGCCTTCGTAGTGGTCTAGGCCGAGCTCGCCCTTGAGCTGCTTGTAGTCGAGCTCGATCTTCCAGCGCATCCGCGCGAGACGGGCGAGCCGCTCGGGCCTGGTGTCGGCAGGCAGGTTGGAGAGCCAGTAATCAGTTGGCTGCTTGCGACCTTTGGGCCATTCGACGACCAGCCACTCCTCCCGTCGCGGGGTGGATCGCTTCTCCCACTCGTGCGCGGCGCGGACGCGCAGCAAACAGAAGCGCGATCGCATCCGCTTGCCGTCCGGTCCGTCGCGGAACGTCACGGTCTGAAAGCGCTCGGGTCCGAGCCGGGCGATCAGCTCGCCGATCTGCTCGGGCTCGCGATCCGGGCGCGGGCGCGTCTTCTGCCGCCCGGACCCGGCGGCGCGCGGCGCGGGAACCTCGAAGACCGTCTCGGGCGCGAACACGCTGACTTCTTCGGAGACCGACAGCACATACTCAAGCTCAGCGTCATCAAGCCGCTCGCGCAGCGCGGTGTTCTTCCCGTACGCGCAGTCGCCGAGGATCGGCGCCTTGGCGATCTCCCAGCCAACGGCGCGCTCGACCAGTTCTGCCGCGAGCTCGGGCTTGGTCTTGAACACCACCTCCTCGGGGATCTTCGCCTTCCTGCGCCGCTCCGCGTCATCGCACCACTCCTCCGGCAGATACAGCGCCCACCCCAACGGCACCGTCCCCTCGCTGCCGACCGCGTGCACCGACACCCCGATCTGACAGTTCCCCGTCTTGCCCAGCGTCCCCGAGTACTGGCGCTTGACCCCCGGCGAGTCCTTGCCGTCCTTCGGAAACCCGGTGTCGTCCAACACCCACGCCTGCACGTCGATCTCCGGCACAACCCGCTGCGCGACCGCCTTGACCACAACCGCCGAATCCCACGGACTATCGGCCAGGAACTGCTGCATCGACTGATAGTCAGCGTCGACGCCCAACCGCTCGACCAACGGCTCAAGCGACTTGCGCGCACCCTGCTCGAGCAACCCGCGCAGATACAAGCCGCCGTTACGAACCTGCACCGGCCGGTTCATCGCCCCCGCCAGCACCTCGACCCCGAACGCCTCCAACCGCTCGGCCACCACCGCCGGCGCATCAACAACCCGGCCTTCACCAACAGCGTCAGCAGTCACAACAGCCATCATGACCTCCTCGCGATCGCCAGCAACGCGAGAAGGGTTCGCCGCAACCCCAGCGAACTCCTACCCCACAACTAACAAAGCACTACTAGGCCAAGACCTCAGCTCGGTCCGCGATCGGCGAAGTTTGCGAGATTGGGTCTGCGTGGCCACAAAGCTGAGGCGCGACGTCGCTATTGATCGCAAGCCTCTCACCGACAGCGCGAGCGACGTAGCGGCGCTGGACGGAGAGCCGAAGAGCTGCTGGTTCGTGAGCGGAGAAGTGGCGGCGCTCCTCGGCGGCGGGCTGATTAGTCTTGCGACGTGTCCTTCTTTGCTTCATCTGAGGCCGTTTCGTTCGAACCGGTCCCCGGCTGGAAGGGAGAAGCGGTTCACGGCGAGCGCATGACGCTTACGAGCTACACCATCGATGCCGGAGCGCCTGACGTCCATGAACATCATCACCCCGAGGAGGAGGCTTGGACGGTGATCGAGGGTGAGCTCGCGCTCTGGGTCGACGGCGAGGAGTGCGTCCTGAGGGCTGGGGATGTTGCCGTCGTCGGCCCAAATGTCCGTCACCGGGTTCGGGCGCTCAGCGCTTCACGAGCCTTGGTCATCGATACCCCTCCTCGGCGGCCCCTTCCGGGCACGGCACACTGACATCGCTGCATGCTCGTGCGGGCGGTCGTCGGGCTGGCGATCGCTTTCGCTGTGGAGCCGGCTCGGTACCGGCGACTGCATCGGCGACATCGCGCTCGTCCGCGTCCGGCAGGCCGCTCGGCTGCTTCGCGTGTCTGGGGAGCGGCCGATGTGCCTGCGGGGCTCGACGCCGGTGGTGCGAACGTGGTGAGTTGGGTCGCCATCGCCCGTCTCGTTGCAGCGTCTGGCCGACATGCGGGGAGGTCCCAAATCGCTCGATCGTGCACCGGGTCGTCACGTCACCGCCGCTGCATTGGGCAGAAACGGGCAGAAATCGGCGCGTACCCATCGTGTCAAGACCGCCGCGCGGACGCGATCGCACGCAAAAGGTCAGGATTAGCGGCCCTCTTCCGAAGTGGAGCCAACCGGGATCGAACCGGTGACCTCCTGCTTGCAAAGCAGGCGCTCTCCCAGCTGAGCTATGGCCCCGCGGCCATCGAGTGTAGCCGCGCCGAGTCGCGCGACGCGACGACCCCGCAACCGCAGCGCACCCAAGCGCCGACTCGTCGAAAGCGACCAGTGCCCTCCACCCCCCGTTCTAGGATCCGCATAATGCGCCTCTACGGCCTCCGTCCCGATCGCCCGCCCCGGGCCGACCGAGGCGCGTCACCCGACGGACGCCATGGCCGCGTGAACCGCCGCGCGCCACCCCCCGCGACGAGTTCTCCGCGCTCGAGACGGTCAACCACAACTTCTCCCTCGCCGCCGACGACCTCGGGCTCGACGACGATGTGCGGGCGATCCTGACCACGCCCTACCGCGAGGTGACCGTGCAGATCCCCGTCCGGCTGAGCGACGGCCACGTGCACGTCTTCACCGGCTACCGCGTCCAGCACAACGCGGCCCGCGGCCCCTACAAGGGCGGCATGCGCTACCACGAGACCGTCGACATCGACGAGATCCGCGCGCTCGCCTCGCTCATGAGCTGGAAGACGGCGATCGTCGACATCCCCTTCGGCGGCGCGAAGGGCGGCGTCGATTGCCCCGGCAATCGGCTGACGCACGACGAGCTCCAGGACATCACGCGCAAGTTCATCGACCGCATCAGCAAGCTGATCGGCCCCGACCGCGACATCCCGGCGCCCGACGTCAACACGAACGCGCAGGTGATGGCCTGGATGATGGACGAGTACGGAAAGCTCAACGGCTACAACCCGGCCATCGTCACCGGCAAGCCGATCGCCCTCGGCGGCTCGGCCGGGCGCGAGTCGGCGACCGGCCGAGGCGTCGTGTGCACGCTCGGCGAGGTGATCCGCCACCACGGCCTGCCGAGCCCGGGCACGCGCATCGTCCTGCAGGGCTTCGGCAACGTCGGCTCCTGGGTGGCCCGCCTGGCCGCCGAGGTCGGCGCCGTCGTCGTCGGCGTCGGCGACGCAGCCGGCGCGATCAGCGCTCCGGACGGGATCAACGCGAACGCGCTGTATGCCCACGTGCTCGCCGGCGGCCGTCTGACCGAGTACGCCGACGAGCACCCCGGCGTGGAGGCGATCTCCGGCGAGCAGCTGCTGGCCCTCGATTGCGACGTGCTCATTCCCGCCGCCCTCGGCGGCGTGCTGCACTCGGGCAACGCCGACACCGTGCGTGCCCGCGTCGTGCTCGAGGCGGCGAACGCGCCGACGAGCCCCGCCGCTGACGCGGTCTTCGCCGAGCGCGGGATCACCGTGGTCCCGGACATCCTGGCCAACGCCGGTGGTGTCGTCGTCTCCTATTTCGAGTGGGCCCAGAACCGCCAGCACTTCAGCTGGGACGAGCCGCAGGTCAACGCGCGGCTGGAGGAGATCATGCGGCGCGCCTACGCCGAGGTCGCCCACCGCGGCGGCCAGGACGGAATCTCCCCGCGGGCCGCGGCCTACGCGGTCGGCATTGAGCGCGTTGTCGCCGCCGCGCGCCTGCGCGGCTACATCAGCTGACGATCAAGGCGCGCCGGTTACTTGTCGAAGTCGAAGCCGCGCGGCGGCTGCTGCTCGAACCACAGGCGATCGTGCTCGGGCGTCTCCTGCAAGAAGCTCGGCGTCTCCTCGAGCACGTCCTCGACCGGCCCCTCGTCTCCCGGCGACTGCGGAGTCGGAGCGGCAGCGGGCGGCTCCGCCGCCGGCTCGACGTCGTCCGCCGGAGCGTGAACAGCGGCGGCGCCTTCCTCCTCCGCGGGCGCGGCGCGCGGGACGTAGTCCTCCTCCTCGGCCGGAGCGGCGCGCGGGACGTAGTCCTCCTCGATCGCCGGCGCCTGGCGCGCGCGGCGCGTACTCCTCGGGCTCGCTCGTCTCGTAGCGCTCGGCCTCGAGCACGGTCTCCATGTCGATCTCGGCCGTGTCCTGGCCCGACCGGCGCCGAGGCGGCCCCGGGGATGAGCGTCTGCGAGTCGTCGACGAGCGGATGCTCGGCGGCGTGCTCGGCGTCGAACGGCGGTGGCGCGGGCGCCTCTTCGTCGGCGAGCTCCTCCGGGCCGGCCGCCCCGCGTCGCACGGGGCCGAGCGCCTCGCGCTCCAGGCGCGCCACGTCGCTCGGGTCGGCACCGCGGAGCCGCTTCAGCTCGAGGTGCTCGCGAATGGCATCGTCAAGCAGTCCCATCGCGAACAGAAACCTTACCTCGCGCGCACGGTCTTGTTCTTGCCTGAACGCTTTGCTTCATAGAGCGCGGCGTCGGCGGCGGCGATCAGCTCGCGCGGCCCGATGTCGCGATCGCCGGTCATCGCGGCGACCCCGAGGCTCGCGGTGACCCGCAGATGCTCGGCGTGGCCTGACACCGTGACGTCGAGCTCGTCGATCCCCTGACGCAGCCGCTCGGCGAGCTGGTAGGCGCCCTCGAGGTTGGTCCCGGGAAGGAGCAGCGCCAGCTCCTCCCCGCCGTACCGCGCGGGCGCGTCGATCTCGCGCGACACGCCGCGCATGATCCGCGCGACCTCGCGCAGGACGAGGTCGCCCTGCTGGTGGCCGTACTGGTCGTTGACCTGCTTGAAGTCGTCGAGGTCGAGCATGATCAGGCCGAGGTCCTGGCCGAAGCGCTTCGCGCGCTCGACCTCGGCGGAGATCGCCTCGTGAAAGCGGCGATGGTTGTACAGGCCGGTGAGCTCGTCGGTCACGGCCTGGCGCTGCACGCGCTCGTGCAGGTCGATGTTCTCGATCGACACCGAGGCCTGCCCGGCCAGGTAGTCGAACAGGTTGCGCTCCGCCTCGGTGAACGCGCGGTCGGCGCGCGCGACCGAGAGCAGCCCGATGACCCGCTGCTGGACCGCGAGCGGGTGTCCGAGCGCGCTCACGCCGTCGAGCTCGAGCTGGCACGGCGTGCCCGCCGCCAGCACGCCGGTCTCCGCCGCGGCGAGCGCCGCCTCGTAACCGTTGAGATCACCGACGCGGACCTGCTCCTCGAGCTCGCCGCTGGCCGCGCGGATGCAGGCCCGGCCGCCCTCGGCGCCGACGCCGTCGACGGCGGTGCGGAGCATGATGTTCAGCAGCCCGTCGCGATCGAGGTTGGAGGCGAACGTGTCGCCGATGCGCCGCAGCGAGCCCTCCAGGCGCTCGCGCTGCTCGCGGTTCTCGAGCAGGCGCTCCTCGAGCTGGCGCGACATCTTGTTGAACTCCTCGCCGAGCTCGGCGAACTCGTCGTGCCCGACGATCGGCACCTGCGCGGAGAAGTCGCCGCCGCCGAGGCGCCGCGCGGCGTCGAGGAACCCCTCGATCTGCATCTGCAGCGAGCGCGACACGAGGTACGCGAAGGCGATCGCGATGACGAGGAAGATCGCGATCAGCGATGCCGGCGAGCAGCCGGCTGTTGCTCGCGCTCGGCTGAATGCTGTCAAGGTCAGCCAACGCGCCGATCTGCAGCGTCTCGCCAAGGAAGCCGCTGGCGGTGAGCGTGACGGCCCGGTACGGCCGCCCGGCAAGCGTGACATCACGTGTCCCTCCCGGGCTCGGCAGCGCGACCGGGGTGGTGGCCGGCAGCGTCGAGGCCAGCTCGGACCCGCGCGCCCGTACGACGACCTGCAGCCCGGTCATGCGCAGCACCTGCTGGGCGTACGCGGGCGCATTCGTCGTCGACACGACAAGACGCCCGAGCGGCTGCGCCTTCGGTCCGAGCAGCTGCTGGGTGACCGGTGCCACGGCGGTCGGGTCGCCGACGTCGAACACCGTGACCGCGCCGCGCCGCAGCGCGATGCGGGTGATCCCGTCGAAGCCGATGTAGGCCCGCGCCCGGGCGCTCGCGGCCGCGAGGTTTCCGGCGCTGAGCGCCTGGCCGAGCGTCGGGTCTCGCGCCACGGCCGTCGCCGCGGCGACCGCGTTGCGGGTTCGCCGCGTTCTGCTCGTACAGGTTGGCGGCGACCTTCGCGCGGGCGGCGAGGTTCGCGTTCGCCTTCCCGGTCTCGTTGGTCGAGATCAGCCGGAACAGCACCGCGGTGACCGCGATCATCGGCACGATCACGAGGATCACGAAGAAGATGGTCAGGCGACGGCGAAAGCTCATGGACGACCCTGCGGTCCCTCCTACCCGGACCCATCCGCGGGCCCTCCGTCTAAGGAGCCTAGTAAGGCGGGTGGTCGCTCATGGCCGATCATCGACAATCGTCGTCCCGACGATCAACCCGTAACCGCCGCGCCATCGGTCTAGACTGTGCCCGTGAGGCCCGCTCCCGCGCGGAGCGACTCGGGGCTATAGCTCAGTTTGGGAGAGCGCCTGGATCGCACCCAGGAGGTCGCCGGTTCGAGCCCGGCTAGCTCCACTAGAGAAACCCCCGCTCAGGCGGGGGTTTCTTTTTGGCCAAGGCCCGGGTCGTAGGCGCCGGCGGGCCGTTGCGACGGACTTTGTGCCGATTCGTGCACAATCAGAGGTGGGTTCGGTGCCTCGCGGACCCGACGGCGGGGGGACGCCTGTCGCCGTTTCGGGAGTTTGGTCCGCTGGACGAGGGATCGGCGGTGGTGCGGCGCTCAACCAAGTGCTCGTATGGACCGACACTGCGTCTGTGAGCGCGCGTGCGGGATCGGGAGCCTTTGCGATTGAGCTCGCCGATGTCTTGGAGGGGGCGCGGCCCATTCGGCTGTTTCGCGATCGCGTGCGCGTCGACGGTCGGGATCTGCGCCGCCTCGTCAAGGCGCTCGAGCAGGCAGTAGCGGTCGAGGTCGCGCTGGGCTGTGCGCTTCCCGTCCCGCTGACCGTTCAGGTTAGGCTGCCAGGCGAATGGGCAACCGCGACCGCTTCGGCGCTCCGCAGCGCCGCGAAGGGATGAGGGCGGCGGCGGGCGCCCGCAAGGTGTAGTTCTAGTGCTTGACCAGGTCGCCGTTTACTTGGCGACCGTTCTCGGCGATGAGAGCTATTAGCTGCGAGCCGAGGTAAGTGGCGTTATAGGGGGCGCAACTGTCGCTGAAGTGCAGTTGAACGCTGTCGTGATGCCCTTGGTAGTAGCTGGCGAACAGGGTGATGGTGCCTTGAGTGCCGGTCGGGCAACTAGGATCGCTGCTTGCCGAGACGGTCGCGTTCAATAGAAGTCCCACTCCCGGGTGGCCGAGCCGGGTGATTCCCGGCGAGATATGCGACGCACCCTCTACCTGAAGTACGAGGCTATCTGAGGGATGGCCGGAGCCAGTGGCTGCATAACAGATGGTGCCTCGGCCGCGTCCTGAAGTCCACGTGCCTCGGCCGTGGGCGTACAAAGAGGTGAGGCCGGCCTGGGCCCTCGGGGGCGCTCCGTCGTAGGTAAAGGCCCACGCATCACCAGGCGGAATGGTGGAAGAGGGTGTGAGTGGGCATCTCACAGAAGCAGTGGCTCTGCTTGTGGCTGCGGATGTTGCTGGGCCGGCAACAGCTAGAAAGGCAATGACACTCACAAGAGCGCTAAGCGTTCCTGTCCAGCGAAGACGTCGTGCCCGCGTCTGTGAAGGTAGGAGGGTCATGGGGGGCAATATATATCGGGGGATCATCAACGCCCCGCTAACACCCAACGCCGCAGTAGGGCGCGGCTTCCGATGAGGCTTCGGAGCGTCTCTTGTGGCCCCTTGTGCGTGGCGATCGTATTCCCTGCCTGCCGCAGGCCATACCATCGCGGCCATGAGCCCAGCGCGCGAGGCGGCGGGCGCCGCCCCGATCACGGCCGTGTGCGACGCGGATCTGGAAGCGCTGCTCCCGCTGATGCGCGCGCCGAGCGCCTGATCGCGGCCTGCCGAGAGCGCTGCGCGGCGCGCGGGGCCTGCCGTCTGGAGTGGACGACGGCTGCGGACAACTCCCGCGCCCGCGCTCTATACAAGCGCATGGCTGTTGCGGAATGTTCTGCGACAGGCCGTAGCCGAACGCCCCGCCGAGGAGGTGCTCGTCGGGGCTGGTCCCGACCCCGGGTTCGTAGAACAACAGTTGGCCGCTGCCCTCACCGGTCGCGACGCCGAGGGCGAGCTTGGCGACGTCGGTCGGTGCGGCCACGCCGTTGCGCAGCTCATCGGGCACGTTCCAGGTTCCGTCGCAGCACACCACGAGCTGCTTGGCCACAGCCAGGCTCCTCTCCTCGAGGCGGATCTTATGATGCAGCGATGACTACCGCGCTCATCGTCGGCGCCAACACAGGCCTCGGCTATGAGGCGGCGCGGCGGTTCCTCGTCGAGGGCCACGACGTGTGGGTGAGCGCCCGCGATCCGGAGCTTGGCCAGGCAGCAGCCGAGGAGCTTGCCGCGCGCTTCGTGGCACTCGGGCTCGCCAGCGACCCAGGCGGGCACAGCCGAGGCGGCGCGATTGTCCGATGAAGGGCGTATCCCCGATGAGCTTGGCGAGGGTGAGCAACGCCTGTTCGACCGCGAGCGGGCGGCCCACCGCCGGGATCGCCTGGCCGATGTGCGCGAGGCGGCCGCCGACGACCGTGAGCGTGTGGCCGATGAGCGTGAGGCGGCCGCGGACGACCGCGAACGCCTGGCCGATGAGCGCGAGGGAACGGCCGCCGAGCGCGAGCGCGAGCGCCTCGAGCGCGCCGCGAAGCACGCGGTGCGCGAACGGGAATCCGAGCGCAGGCAGCAGGCGCAGATCGACCGGGAGACGAGCGCCTCACAGCGAGAGGCTGGGCGCGATGACGAGAAACGGCCGGAGGAGGAGGAGTAGCTAATCGGCGGCGGTGGCGCCCGGGCCGTCCGCGACGTCCATCATCACGATCGCTCCGGCGACGGCGCCACTGATGTCGGCGAGCGGCGCCGTCCTGACTCGGCAGACGACGTCGCGGCCGCGGCGGTCGCGGCCTTCGAGGTGCTGCTCCTTGGTCACAGCACCGGCGACGCTCGCCGTCAGGGCTTCTCGCAGCTCTCCGACGGGGAGGCCGATGTCGAGGTTGAGGAGGTGCCGGCCGCGCACGTCATCGATGTCGAGGCCCCAAAGCTCCTTCGCTCGTTCGTTCCACATCTGCACCCGCAGGTCGCGGTCGACGACGGCAACCCCGACGCCGAGGCTCGCGAGCATCGACTCGACGAGCACGGTCGCGCGGTTGAGCTCGCCGGTCCGCAACCGCAGCTCCTCGTTCATCGTCTCGAGCTCCTCGTTGGACGACTGCAGCTCCTCGTTCATCGTCTCGAGCTCTTCGTTTGATGACTGCAGCTCCTCGTTGGTCGTCTCGAGCTCCTCGTTGGTCGACTGCAGCTCCTCGTTGGTCGTCTCGAGCTCCTCGACCGTCGATTGCAGCTCCTCATAGGCGTTCTCCAGCTCCTGCTTGGAGCGCTCGAGCTCGTCGGTCATCGTCACGTACCGGGTCACGTCGTGGAACGCGACGCTCGTACCCGTGCGCTGGCCGTCGCTGTGCAGTGACGCGACCTCGACCTCGAGATGGTGCTCGGTGCCATCGCGTCCGAACCACGACACCCCGTCGCCCGCCACGGGCTCGTCCTGCTCGTTCGCCTGATCGATGAGCGAGCGCAGCTCGAATGGGCGATAGGAGAGCTCGAGATCCTGCAGATTCGAGCCGACCTCGCGCTCGCCGATGCCGAACAGCCTGTGCAGCGGTTCGTTGCCCATCATCACGACGTTGTTGACGTCGAGCACGAGCTGAGCGACGGGGCTCCTACGAAACGCCTCGAGCACGGTGTCGGGGATCTCGGGCCGGCGCGGCACAAGGACCTGCTCGGCAAGCGCCGGCAGGGGCTCGCGCACTCGGGGGACCGCGATCTTGCGGAACACCCTCAGCGGAAGGTCGATCGGCGCGAAGCCTTCGGCGAACGTGAGCAGCAACTCCGACCGGCCGAGGACGAGGATGCCGTCGTCGGCGAGCGCGATGTGCAGGCGCCGCATGACCCCCGACTGGGTATCCGAGTTGAAGTAGATGAGCGTGTTGCGGCACGTGAGCAGGTCCAGGCGCGAGATCGGCGCGTCGCCGATGAGGTCGTTCACCCCGAAGATGACGGAGCGACGCAGGTCCTTGATGAAGCCGAAGTGGCCGTCGACCTGCTCGAAGTACCGCTCGCGTAGTGCCTCGGGAACCGATTCGATCTGCTTGGGGCTGTAGATGCCCTGGCGCGCCTGGCGGACGGCGTCGGGGTCGACGTCGGTCGCGAAGATCTTGACCCGCTCGCGGTAGGCCTGCTCGCCGAGGGCCTCGGCGAGCAGCATCGCGATCGTGTACGGCTCCTCGCCGGTGGCGCAGCCCGCCGACCAGACGCGGATCGGCTCCCGTGCGGACTTGCCGGCGATGATGGTCGGGATCATCTGCTCCGCTACGTAGTCCCAGACGAGCGTGTCACGGAAGAACGACGAGACGTTGATGAGGATCGTCGCGAACAGCTCGCCGAACTCCTCCGGCGACGCCTCGAGCTGGTCGATGTAGTCCTCGAAGCGGTCGATCCCGAGCACCTCCATCCGCTTGCCGACGCGGCGGCGCAGGCTCGCGCGCTTGTAGCCGGTGAAGTCGAAGCCACGGTGGTCACGGACGTAGGCGAGCAGCGTCTCGAACCGTTCGTTCTCGGCCACGTTCGCCTTGGCCGCGGCCGGGCTCATTCGTCGGCCTCGACGCGCCGAGTCGGCCGATCGCCGTCAGCATCCGCGGCCCGGCGCATCTCCGCGGCGCGCCGTAGCGCGTCGTCGGCCTGCTGTCCGAACCACTGCGCCGAACGCTCACGTCCCTCCTGTGAGGCGCGCGCTCCGAGGCGGCGCAGTAGCGCACCGCGCTCGGTGAGGATCCGGATCGGTCGCCAGACGGCGTTGTCGAGCCCCTCACCCTGAGCGGCGAGCAGGCTGTCGGCGGTGTAGGCGTGTCCCGACCGGCAGCGGTACATCGTCAGCCGCCGCTCGCGCTCCTCCCACAGGACCCCCCCGCACACCGGGCAGGTGATGTCGGTCCGCATCCCGGCCGGCGCCGGTCCGTCTCCCTCGGCGAGATACGGATCGGCCGGCTGGCGACGCGGCGTCGCTGCTTCGGCGTCGCGGATCGTCGGCGAGCTGGCGAGCTCCTCGATGCGATCCGCCAGCTCGGCCGCCGGGAGCACGAAGTCGACGTCGACGTGGGCGATCGCGCTCTCGGGCATGCTCGGGAAGGCCGCCTCGGCGGGCTGTTGCACGAGCGCCCACCCGCCCCGCGCGCGGATCTCGCCGAGTCCCGCCGTGCCGTCGTCGAGCATCCCCGAGACGATCACGCCGATCGCCCTGGCCCCGAACGAGCGCGCCGCGCTGCGAAACAACGGATCGATTGCGGGGCGCAGACCGTGCTCGGTCGGACCCGCACTGAGCACGACGTGCCCGCCCTCCACGAGCATGTGCTGTCCACGAGGGGCAACGTATATGACTCCGTTGCGCAGCGCCTCGCCGTTGGTTGGGCTGACAGCGTGCATGCTGCCGACCCGGTCGAGGATGGCCGGCAGCAGACTCATGCCGGTCGCGCCGACGTGCAGGACCACGAGCACGGGCGCCGCGAGATCCGGCGAGAGCCGCGACAGCAGCTCGGCGAGCGCCTCGATGCCGCCGGCCGACCCGCCGACGAACACCCCGACCGCGTGCTCCCGCGAGCCGTGGGTGTCCGCGTGCGCGGGCGCCGGGCGTGCCATCGTCTTCGCTAGACCGCGTGCCGCTCGTCGTCGCGCGACTCGTCGGGCCAATCGCGCGCCTGTCGCGCGAGCTCGGAGAGCTCGGCCGTCTCGCGCAGCCTGTTCGATCGCTCGCGCAGCGCCACGAGCTGTTCGACGTGACGATCGGCCGCCGCGCGCAGCAGCTCGCGCTGCTCGGCCAGTCGGGCGTAGACGTCGCCGCGCTTCCTCGTGCGCAGGTCCCACGGGCTCCGCACGTGTGCCCGGTCGTTCAGGCTCGGCGGCGCGCGGAACTGCGCCATGTCGAGAGCGGCGCTCTGACCCGGCGCCAGGCTCGCGTTCTGCGGGTCGAGCAGCAGCCATTGGCCGTTGCGCCGCTGGTCGAGATACCCCGCCTGGCGAAGGCGGCCAATCGCGGTCGTGACCGTCGGCCGGGCTGCGCCGATCAGACGGGCGAGGCGCTCGTGACTGAGCGGCACGGTGAGTCGTACGCCGTCGGACCCGACCGACGACCAGGATGAGGCCCAATGCCAGAGCGACATGAGCAGCCTCACCTCGACCGTCGGGGCTCGGGCGATCGCCCGGCCGAGCGCCGCCCGGTCACCGGGGCGACGCGCGCGTTCGACGAGCGCGCACATCACCTCCGGCCAGGGCAAGACGCCCTCGCAGAAGGCGTGGTCGAGCAGCGCCAGTCGGGTGGGACCGAGCGCGGTTGAGGACACGGTGTACGAGAACAGCCCGCCCGAGGGCTCGAGATGCGTCGGGGAAAGCAGGTCCTCGGGGCCGGCCAGGTCCGCGGAGATACGGCCGGCGATCGTGATCTCGCGGCACAGGAAGCCCGACGCGACGAGCGCCCCGAGGCTTCCCCGGGGCGTCAGCAGGCTGACGTCGAGCTGGTCTCCCGGACCGAGGTTCAGCTCGTCGACGATCACCGTTTCGATCGCCGCGCGGCGCCGCACCGGGTCCGTCACCTCCGCGAGGAGGTCCCCATCGTGCGCGAGAAGGCGGGTTCCGGCCATCCCGCCGGGAGTCTAGTCCGCTCGCGGCGGGCCGCAAGCCGCTCGACGATGGCCGCCGTCGGGGCAGCACCGTGGGCGGTCTGGCGCATGTCAGCCAGATGACGTCGCATTGCGAACGTTGCGTGGTTCCGGGTCTCGCGGTCGCGGCTAACATCGCGCCCGTGTGCCGGTTACCGAGGGGTGTTCGGGCCATGAGCGACCGGGGTTCCGGAGCATGAGCGATGCGAAAGCCCATCGAGCGGCTGTGGCGCAGACGCTGTCGTGGGCTCGCGCGGCGGCGTCGCGCGGTGACCACGCCGACGCGCTCGCCTGGCTGGCCACGCTGGACGCGATCGGCTATCAGCTCTCGCGCGAGGACGAGCACCGGCGCGAGCAGTGGCGCGGCGCCCTGCTCGGCGCACGATGCCCCGCTCAGCGACCGACGGTGGCCAGCGCCGCCGCGCAAGTGCAACTCGCGGCGGTCACCCACCAATGAGCTGGGGCGCGCGGCAAGCCGACGCGCCAGCGCAAGCGGATGACCTCGATGGTGCGCTGGCCGACCTACTCGAGACGGCCAAGGAGATCGTCGGTGCCAGCTACGCGGCAATCGGGATCCTTGACCGCTCACGCCTGCGGCTGGAGCGCTTCGTCACCGCAGGGCTGGATGGCCCGATGCGCGACGAGATCGGCGCCCACCCGCGGGGCCGGGGCCTGCTCGGCCTGCTCATCGTCGATCCACGGCCGCTGCGCATCGGCGAAGCGGTGGGCGATCCGCGCAGCTATGGCGTCCCGCCGGGCCACCCGGTCATGCACAGCTTTCTCGGGGCTCCCGTTCTGCTCGGCGGCGAGCCGTGGGGCAACCTGTACTTCGCCGAGAAGGACGACGGCACGTTCGACGAGGCCGACGAGCGGGCCGCGATCGCGATCGCAGCCATGGCGGCCGGAATGATCGAGACGGCGAGGTCGGAGCCGGGCGGCGCTCGCTTCGTCAGGTGATCGTCGCCGACGCGGGCTGGCCGCCGAGCGTCCAGCTGAGCGTCGCGCCGCTGAACGCGAGCGACTTCGGATCGACCTGCCCCTGGGCGAGCAGCTTCGGTGCGCACGACACCGCCGCCGCGCCACCGAGCAGGCAGCCGTCCAGCGACTCGGTCGACGAGGCCGCCGGCGTGAAGGCATCGGTCGTCGTCTTGGTCAGCCATGCCACGGCGCCCACCGGCGAGAGGACGGTCCGCGACCAGAGCGTCTCGAGCTGCGCGTTGGCGCTGGTCGAGTAGATGACGATGTGCGCGATGGCACCACGGGCACCCGTCGCGGCATCGACGACTTCGAGCGTGTCGTCCGGGCCGCTGCAGGACGAGACCTGGTACTTGGTGCAGGCCGAGTAGCTGTCGTCCCCGGTCTCCAGCGTGGCCAGGACCCAGTTGCCGGCGAGCTTGACGGCGCCGACGGTCGTGGTCGGGCCGTATTCGCTCCCCGCGGCCTGATAGCTGTCGTCGAACCCGACGCGCGTGCGCGTCGAACGGCCGCGCAGGCACGTCCAGTATGTGTCCCGCGCTGAGCCGCGCACGCGGTAAAGCACGAGCGGGCCGCTCGTGGAGACGACCCGCGAGTGGCGGAGCGCCGCGATGGCCTGCGCACGTACGATGCAGCGCGGGGTCGCCGCCTGCGCCGGCGTCGCCCCAGCGACGGCCAGGATCGCGGCGGCGGCAAGGACGGTGGCCATCCGGTTCACCCGACCTGTAACACCCGAGCTGCCGGTTCGTTGCACACTGCGGTCGTGCGCGTTCTCTTCGTGGGTGACGTGGTCGGGCCTCGGGCCGTGGCGTGGCTGTGCGAGCGTCTACCCGCATTGCGGGTCGAGCACGCTCTCGACCTCGTCATCGTCGACGCCGAGAACGCCGGGACGGATGGCGCGAGCATGACCGTCGAGGCGGTGGGGGCGCTCCGGGGCGCCGGTGCGGACGTGATCACCGGCGGCAACCACGCCTTCGACGGCGACGAGGTGGCGGCCGTGCTCGGCCACGAGCGCGTCGTGCGCCCGCTCAACGTGGCGGAGGCCGTGCCGGGTCGCGGTGCGCTGACGGTGAGCGCCGCCGGTCGGGAGGTCCGGGTCGTCGTCCTCGCGGACCGCCTCGCCCTCGAGGTTGCTCCGCCCTATGCCCACATGGCGGTTGAGCCGTACGCAGCCTGGGCCGCCCTGCCGCTCGCGCCCGTGACGATCGTCGAGATGCATGCGCTCTCGGTCGCCGAGAAGCAGGCCCTCGCGTACGCACTCGATGGCGAGGTCGCGGCCGTGCTCGGGACGCACACCCATGAGCCGACGCTCGACCTTCGTGTGCTCCCGCGCGGCACCGCACTCGTCTCCGACGTCGGCATGACCGGCGCAACAGACGGGATCCAGGGGCTTGATCCGCAGGCGTTCCTGGAACGCCTGCGCGGCGTGCCACCCGCCGAGCTATCCCCGACGCGGCCCGCCGATGGTGAGATCGTCCTCGGTGCGGTCCTACTGGAGATCGAGGACGGCCGGACGCGGGGCATCACGCGCCTGTGAGCGGGCCGCCCGCGGCGGTCCGACCTCGGTTGGCCCTATAAGTGGACGATGGCCTCCGCCGCCGCGGTCGAAATCGACGATCTCGTCGTGCGCCGCGGCCGCCGGACAGTCCTGCGGGGGATCAGCTGCGCGGTGCGCCGCGGCTCGGTGACCGGGCTGCTCGGGCCGAGCGGGTCCGGGAAGTCGACGCTGATGCGCGCGATCGTCGGCGTGCAGATCGTCGAGTCGGGCGCCGTCACCGTGCTCGGAGCGGCGGCGGGCGGCGCGGCGCTGCGACCGCGGGTCGGCTACGTCACGCAGGCCCCTTCGGTGTACGCCGACCTGAGCGTGCACGAGAACCTGCGCTACTTCGCGCGAGTGCTCGGGGTCGGTCAGCGCCGGATCGCAGAGGTGATCGCCGCCGTGTCCCTGTCCGAGCACGCTGAGGACGTCGTGTCGAACCTGTCCGGCGGCGAGCGCGCGCGCGTCTCGCTCGGCACGGCGTTGCTCAACGAGCCGGAGCTGCTCGTGCTCGACGAGCCGACGGTCGGGCTGGACCCGGTCCTGCGGCGAGACCTGTGGGCGCAATTCGGGCGGCTGGCGGCTGCCGGCGTGACGTTGCTCGTGTCGAGTCACGTGATGGATGAGGCCGACCGTTGTCAGGAGCTGCTGCTGCTGCGCGAGGGTGAGCTCCTCGCGACCACGACGCCCGACGTCCTGCGCGAGCGAACCGGGCAGCGGGACCTCGGCGACGCCTTTCTCGCCCTCATCGAGGCGCGGACCGGCGCGTGAGCCTGCGCGTGACCTGGGCGACGGCCGTCCGGGTTCTCACCCAGCTGCGCCGCGATCCGCGCACGATCGTGCTGCTGCTCGCCGTGCCCCCGCTGTTGCTGACCCTGCTGAAGTACGCCTTCGAGCATCGGCCGCTCGCGTTCGAGGTCATCGGCGGTCCGCTGATCGGGTTGTTCCCGTTCATCACCATGTTCCTCGTCACCTCGATCACGATGCTCCGCGAGCGGACGACCGGCACGCTGGAGCGACTGATGACGATGCCGCTGGCCAAGCTCGACCTGCTGCTCGGCTACGGCGCAGCGTTCGCGGGGGTGGCGACCGTGCAGGCGCTCGTCACGTCTGGGGTGGCATTCGGACTGCTTGGCCTGCACGTGGCCGGATCGACGGTGCTCGTCATGGCCCTCGCCGTGGCGAACGCCATCCTCGGAATGGCGCTCGGCCTGCTCGTCAGCGCCTTCGCGCGCTCGGAGTTCCAGGCCGTTCAGTTCATGCCGGCGATCGTGCTGCCGCAACTACTGCTCTGTGGTCTGTTCATTCGCCGCGACGAGATGGCCGAGGTGCTGCAGGTGATCTCCGACGTGCTGCCGCTCACGTACGCCTTCGACGCGCTGCACCGGGCGACGGTCGACGGCTCGCTCGGCGCTCGCGGCGCGCTCGACGTGACGATCGTCGTCGCGGCGACGATCCTCGCCCTCGCCGGCGGCGCCGCGACGCTGCGCCGCCGCACCGCCTGATCCGCAGCGGTCAGCGGCGCGCGCTCCCTCGGTAGCCTGCGCTACGCGTAGCGCGCCGCTGCCGCCTCCACGAGCGCCACGACGTGATCGGGCGCCGAGCGCGGCGAGCCCGCGTCGAACGGGGGCTGGGGGTCGTACTCGATGCCGAGCTGGATCGCCTGGGCGACGTCCTCGCCGGCGATCCGCGCCGCGAGCGTCAGCGCCATGTCGATCCCGGCCGACACGCCGGCTGCGGTGACCACCTTGCCCTGTTCGACGACGCGGCGGCGCACCGGCCGCGCCTCGTATTGCGCCAGCGTGTCGAGCTCCATCCAATGCGACGTGGCCTCCAGACCGCGCAGCACGCCGGCGGCGGCCAGCAGCAGCGACCCGGTGCAGACCGAGGTCGTCCATTGCGAGTGCTCGTGGGCGTGGCGGATCCAGTCGAGCACCGGCTCGTCCTCCATGAGCGAGCGGGTGCCGAAGCCGCCGGGCACGACGACCACGTCGGGCTCCGGCCAGTCGGCGAGGCGCCCGTCGGCGCTCAGCGCGAGCATCCCGTTCTCGGTGCGCACCGGGCCGGTCTCGGCGGCGATGAAGTGCACACGGGCGCCGGGCAGCCGGCTGAGCACCTCGTAGGGTCCGACCGCGTCGAGCGCGGTAACGCGGTCGAACAGCGTGATTGCGATGTCCATCGTTCCTCCGTGGCTCAGGCGCGCGCGAGGCTCGGTGCGAAGCGCGCGCGATAGGCGCCGGGACTGGTCCCGACGTGGCGGGCGAAAGCGCGCCGCAGCGTTTCGACGGTCGCGAAGCCGCACTGCGCGGCGATCGCCTTCGCCGGGGCGTCGCTGCACTCCAGCAGCGCTCGTGCGCGCTCGACGCGCAGGCGCTCGATGTATGCGGCCGGCGTGACGCCGAGCTCGCGGCGAAAGGCGCGCGCGAAGTTGCGCGGGCTCATGAAGGCGCGCTCGGCGAGCGAGGCGACCGTCAGGTCCTCGGCGAGATGAGCCGGGATCCACTCCTGCAGCTCCCGCAGCGACGGTCGCGTTGCGGCCGGGCCGTCGAGCGGCGCGCCGAACTGCGACTGACCGCCCGGTCGCTTGAGGAAGAGCACGAGCCAGCGGGCCACCTCGCGGGCGGCGTCGGCGCCGAGATCCTCCTCGACGAGCGCGAGCGCGAGGTCCATGCCCGCGGTGACCCCCGCCGACGTGGCGACATCTCCGTCGCGTACGAAGATGGGATCGGACTCGACGAGTACGTCCGGATAGTGCCGCGCGAGCGCCGTGCAGGCGGACCAGTGCGTCGTCGCGCGGCGACCCGCGAGCAGCCCGGCCTCGGCGAGCAGAAAGGCGCCGGTGCAGACCGAGCACACGCGCCGCGAGCGCCGCGCGGCGCGCGCGATGAAGCGCACGAGGTCGCGGTCCCCGCTCGCGGCGCGGACCCCGGCGCCGCCGGCGACGATGAGTGTGTCGATCGGTCCGCGGACGGCGGAGATCGCTCGGTGGGGGGCCAGGCGCACGCCGCTCGACGTCTGCAGCGCGCCGGCGCGGCTGGCGATCACCTCGATCGCATAGCGCCCGCCTCCGGCGAGCCGGTCGGCGCCGCTGAACACCTCGATCGGTCCGAATACGTCGAGCGCCTGCACGGCGGGAAAGGCGACCACGGCGATCCGCTTTGCGTCCATGGTGGTGATCATCGTTCATCTGCCCGCTGGCAGCAATGACAATGTGGGGACGTTTTCTGCCACCGGACACCGATCATCGACGATTCGCCGCGGGAGGTGTCGATCGCTGGGGTTCCCGTTCGTCGCCCCAGCGATCACACTCTCGACAAGGAGGAAGACGATGCGCTACATGCTTCTCATCTATGCCAACGACAACGGCTGGGAGTCTCGCTCGCAGGCGGAGCGCGACGCCATCACCGCGGAGTACGGGGCGATCAATCAGGCTCCAGGCATCGTCGGCGGCGATCAGCTGCAGCCGACGGCCACCAGCACGACCGTGCGCGTGCAGGACGGGGCCACCCTGACGACCGACGGACCGTTCATCGAGACCAAGGAGGAGCTCGGCGGCTACTGGCTGCTCGAGGCCGACGACCTCGACGGGGCGATCGAGTTGGCTGCCCGTGTGCCCGCGGCGCGTATGGGCGGCGCGGTCGAGATCCGGCCCGTGGTGGAGCGCTGAACGAGCTCGAGCGCATCTTCCGCGGCGAATGGGGTCGCGTGCTGGCCACGCTGATCGGCTTCCTCGGCGACTTCGATCTCGCCGAGGAGGCCGCCCAGGCGGCCTTCGCCCGGGCGAGCGAGCGTTGGCCCCGCGACGGTCTCCCCGACAACCCGGGCGCCTGGCTAACCACGACGGCGCGCCATATCGCGATCGACCGGGTGCGGCGCGAGCGGGTGCTGGCCGCCAAGACGCGACTCCTGGAGGTACCGGAGTACGTGGAGGACGAGATGGACGAGGACGCGATCCCCGACGAGCGCCTGGAGCTCATCTTCACCTGCTGTCATCCGGCGCTCGCCCTCGATGCCCAGGTGGCACTCACGCTGCGCACGCTCGGCGGTCTGTCGACGGAGCAGATCGCGCGAGCGTTCCTCGTCCCGGAGGCGACGATGGCCCAGCGGCTCGTGCGCGCCAAGCGCAAGATCAAGCTCGCCGGCGTCCCCTTCCGCGTTCCGCCCGACCACCTGCTGCCCGACCGCGTCGACGCGGTCCTCGCCGTCGTCTACCTCATCTTCAATGAAGGGTTCGGCGGCCGCGAGGACCTCGCCGGGGAGGCGCTGCGGCTCGGGCGCGCCGTCGTCGAGCTCATGCCCGACGAGGCCGAGGCCCACGCCCTGCTCGCCCTCATGCTCCTCGGGGAGGCCCGCCGCGCCGCGCGCGTGCGCGATGGTGAGCTCGTGCTGCTCGCCGACCAGGACCGCTCGCTGTGGGACGCCGCCGCGATCGAGGAGGGGCGGGCACGGCTCGATCGGGCGATCGCGCTCGGCGGACGGCGCGCGTACGTGCTGCAGGCGGCGATCGCCGCGCTGCACTGCGACGAGCCGCGCGATTGGGAGCAGATCGCGGCGCTCTACGGCGAGCTGATGGCGCTCACGGCCTCGCCGGTCGTCGCGCTCAACCGCGCCGTGGCCGTCGCCGCCGCCCGGGGACCCGAGGCGGGTCTGCGACTCGTCGACGAACTCGACCTCGACGGCTACCAATACCTGCACGCCACCCGGGCGGACCTGCTGCGGCGCCTCGGCCGCTCCGACGATGCGCGCGCCGCCTACGAGCGCGCGCTGGCGCTCGCGCTCGCCGAGCCCGAGGTGCGCTTCCTGCGCCGCCGGCTGGCCGAGCTGTAGGCGCCACACGGAGGTCACAACCTGGGCCCCGGACTTCCGTTATCGTCGCCGCATGGGTCAACGAACGCAGTACACACCAGGGACGTTCAGCTGGGTCGACCTCACCACGACCGACCAGGATGGCGCCAAGGCCTTCTACGGCGAGTTGCTCGGTTGGGAGGCTGACGACCAGCCGGTCGGCGACGATGCCGTCTATTCGATGATGTCGGTCGACGGCCAGCACGTCGCGGCGATCAGCGCCCAGCCGGCCCCTCAGCGCGACGCCGGCGTACCGCCGGCGTGGAACAACTACGTCACGGTGGCCGATGTCGACGCCACCGCGCAACGCGCGCAGGAGCTCGGCGCCACGGTGCACGCGCCGCCCTTCGATGTCATGACCGCGGGGCGCATGTCCGTGATCCAGGACCCGCAGGGAGCCTTCTTCATGCTCTGGCAGGCCCGCGACAATATCGGCGCGGCGCTCGTCAACGCCCCCGGTTCCTTCTCGTGGAACGAGCTCGCCTCTCCGGATCTCGACGCCTCGGCGAGCTTCTACGGGCAGCTGTTCGGCTGGACGTTCTCGCCGATGGAGAACAGCCCCACCGAGTACCGCGTGATCATGAACGGGGACCGCAGCAACGGCGGCATCCGCCCGCTCGCCCCGCCGGGCGTTCCGCCGCACTGGCTCGTCTACTTCGTGGTCGACGACATCGACGCTGGCGTCGCGAAAGCCGTCGAGCTCGGCGGCAGCACGCTGTTCGGCCCCGACGACATCGGGATCGCCAAGATCGCCGTCGTGCAGGACCCGCAGGGCGCCGTGTTCGCGCTCTACGCGGGCCAGCTCGAGCCGTGAGCGCTCAGGGCAGGTAGCTGACGATCGTCTCGACCGGCGCCCGCGGCGGGACGCGCTGCTCCTCGACGGCCTCGCCGAGGTAGAGCAGGCCGACGGGCGTCTCGGACTCGGCCAGCCCGAGCAACGCGCGCGCCTCGGGCTCGTCGAGCAGCGGCACGGTGCGCCAGTAGCCGGCGAGTCCGCGGGCGTGCGCGCCGAGCAGCACGATGTAGGCGGCCACCGCGGTGGCGAGCAGGTTCTCGCGGTCCTCGCCGGGCTCGCCGGACCGCAGCGCCGTGACCGCGACGAGCGTGGGCGCCCGCGCGAGCTTCACCGCCGATCCCGGCTTGTGCTGTTCGGCCAGCGCCATCAGCTCGTCGCGCGTGCGCTCGCCGACGACGCGGAAGCGCCACGGGTTGGTGACGTGGTGGTTGGGGGCCCAGCGGGCGAGCTCGAACAGCTTGTCGAGCACGCCGGGCGCCACCGGCTCGGCGCGGAAGGCCTTGTGCGTGCGACGGGTGCGAATCGCCTGCTCGAGATCCATCGACCCCACGATAGGACGGCGTCCGCGACGCTCAGCGCCTGATCGTCATCTGCTCCACGAACCGGCGCGTCGAGTGATTCTCGTTGACAGCGACGTCGAGGTCGAGCGTGACCCGGGCCAGCCGCGCGAGCGCCGCGTCGTCCCGGCGGATCGGCGTCACGGTGACGATGGTCGTCTCGCCGGCGCGTAGTCGTGCGCTGGCCGCTCCCACCCTGCCCTTCAGACCTCGATCGGCAGGGGTCGCGACGAACACCATCGTGACGTGGCAGGCCGCCGTGCAGTGCACCTCGGCGCTCAGGCCGCGATGGATGAGGTCGCGGACGCGTCCGGTGGTGCCGAGACGCACGCCGAGCGCGGCGAGCGCCGTCGTCGTCGCCGGCGAGGAGCCCGCCGGACCGCTCGCGCCGCTCGACGTCCCCGGTCCCGCTGCTGCCGCCGCCGGTCCCGCGATCGGTGCCGTCGATCGCGAGGCCACGAACTCGGAGGATCCGCCGGAGCTCGCCTTGACGTCCACTTCGAGCGTGTCGCCGAGCATGCTCTGGGTCGGCGTGAACTGAGCCGTCGTGGCGCCGGTGATGTTCGAGCAGGCGCT
The DNA here is from genome assembly GCA_963819075.1 of uncultured Solirubrobacterales bacterium. GTDB lineage: Bacteria > Actinomycetota > Thermoleophilia > Solirubrobacterales > Solirubrobacteraceae > CAVQBJ01. Next base: position 172,976 of record CAWFUP010000002.1, on the reverse strand, counting down.
TCCGCTCGGCGCGCACAGCTGCCACTGGTAGGCGAACGCCGCCGGCTCCGTCCACGTGCCCGACGTCGCGGTCTCCGGTGAGCCGACGCGCAACGCGCCGCTGATCTCCGGGATCGACAGGTAGGCGAGCCCGCCGAGGGCGGAGCTCGAGCTCGCGGTGATCGGCCCGACGCTGTCGGAGTCCGCGACGTCGGAGACGCCGAAGCCGTTGATCGCCGTGACGGTGACCGAGAGCAGCCGGCCGACGTCGGAGCTCTGCGGCGTGTATGTCGAGCCCGTGGCTCCGGAGATCGCATTGCAGGTCGTGAGCGTCGAGTCGCAGCTGTTCCACTGCACGTCGTAGCTCGTCGGATTGCCGGTCCAGACGCCGTCCGACGTCGACAGCGGCTGACCGACGACCCCGGCGCCGCTAATCGCCGGAGCGACCAGCAGCTGGGGCCCGAGCGTCGTCACCGCACTCGTCAGCGGCGAGGTGGCCGTAGACGACCCGGCGGCATTCGTCGCGGTCACCTGCACTTCGATCTGCAGGCCGATGTCGCTCGGGTCGACGACGTAGGTGCTCGACGTCGCGTCAGGCTCGGCGAAGCAGTCGGTCGGGGCGTCGCACCACAGCCACTCGTAGCTGTAGCTCGTCGGGCTACCGGTCCAGGTTCCGGTCGACGCGCTCAGCGTATGGCCCTCCAGCGGGCTGCCGCTGATCGTCGGCGCCGCCAGGGCCGTCGGGGCGTCCAGCGCGATCACGGCTGACGCCGCCGAGGTGACGGGCGCGGAGGTGCCGCTGCCATTCGTCGCGGTGATCTGCACGCGCAACGTCGAGCCGGGGTCGGCGCCGCTCGGCATGTAGGACGCCGACGTCGCGTTGCCGATGTTGTTGCACGACGCGCCGCTGGCGTCGCAGAGCTGCCACTGGTAGGTGTAGCCCGTCGGCAGCGCGGTCCACGTACCGACGTCGGCGCCAAGGGCCTGACCGGTCTGGGGCGTCCCGACGATCGTCGGCGCCGTGCTGTTCGCCGGCGTGCCGCTGCCGACGTTGGCGCCCTCGTAGGCGACCAGCGTGTTACCGGCGGGAATGATGAGGGTGCCCTCGCCGGCTCCGAGGCCGGTCTGCACCGAGGACGAGTTGGGTCCGGAGATCGCGGCGCCGACGTTCGCGCTCCAAGTGCTGCTGCCGGACGAGTTCACGGCGTACACGTTCCCGCTCGAGGAGCCCTCGAAGACGAGGCTGCCGACGATGAGCGGCGACGTTACGAGGTTGCCGTCGCCGGTGAAGGTCCACGCGTTCGTCCCGACGCCCGAGCCGTTGATGGCGGTGAGCGTGGAGCCGCTGAGGGTGTACGCCTCGCCGCCGCCGACCGCTGGGGGCGGGGTCGAGCTGTAGGAGCCGGCACTCGTGCCCGCGGTCGTCGAGAGGATCAGGTCCGAACCCCCGACGTCGCGTGTGAAGACGTAGCCGGCAGCCACCACCGGAGTGGCCCCTCCGCCGCCCTCGGTGCCGGTGCTGTAGTGCCAGATCGGCGTGCCGGTCGCGGCGTCGAAGGCGTAATCCTGGTTGCCGGCGTAGTTGACGTACACGGCGCCCGAGTCGACCGCCGGCGAGCTGTCGTCGCCGTTCTCGACCGACTGCGACCAGGCGAGCTGCCCGTTGGCCTCCGAGACCGCGTACAGCGTGCCGCCGGTGCCGGCGCCGCCGGTGTACACGTAGCCGTTGCTCGCCGTCGGCGCGCTGCTGAACAGGTACTGGCCGGGCAGCGGCAGGCTCCAGTCGGTCGCCCCCGTCGCGGCGTTGAACGCTGTCATCGTGCCGGCGGTGTCGACCGTGAACACCTGCCCGGCGTCGTAGGTCAGGCCCGACCAACCGGTGCCGCCGAGCGCGTGCGACCACAACGTCGAGCCGGTGGCCTGGTCGAGGGCGTACAGCGTTCCGCCCTGACCGCTCCCGCGGGCGGTGACATAGACGACGCCGTTGACGATCAGCGGGTAGGAGATCGCCGTCTCGCCGCTCAGCGTGATCGTCCATGCCTGCGTCAGCGGTGTCGTCAGCGGCGCGCCCGTCAGGTTGCCGTCGTGCGCGGGGTCGAGCTGGAAGGCGGTGGCCTGGTCGGCGGTCGTCGCAGCGGCCAGCGAGGGGACCAACAGGCCGAGCGCGACGAGGACGAAGGACAGGGAGGCGAGCAGGCGGCGTCCGCGCCAACGTCCGGCGGCCGTCCTGGCGGCGGACGTCAGGGGCATCTCGGACTGCCGGTCGGACACGGACACAAGCACCTCACGGACCCCTTCTCGCAGTGTTGGCGGACTCGCGACGCTCGGTGCGACCGAGCACCGCAGGGGTCGGCCTGCGCTCTCCAGACCTTTAGCAATGGGCACCCGCGAACAACAACCGGTCGGTCCGGGGGCCCGCGCCGCGCCTGCCAGAATCGCGCCGTGAGCACGGCCCACTCGCGTCTGCCCCGGCTGACCGCGGTCCTTCGCGGTGACGAGGAGCGAGTGACGCCACTCGAGCTCTTCTTCGATCTCGTGTTCGTGCTTGCGATCACGCAGTGCACGACGCTCATGGCGCGCGAGCCGACCTGGGCCGGCGTCGCCAAGGGCCTGCTCGTCCTCGCCGTGCTGTGGTGGTCGTGGACCGGCTACGCCTGGCTGACGAGCGTCATCGACCCCGAGGAGGGAACGGTTCAGCTCGTCATGTTCGTCGCGATCGCCGCGTTGCTCGTCGCCGCGCTCAGCGTCCCGAACGCGTTCGGCAGCGAGGCGCTCCTGTTCGCGTGCGCGTACGGCGTCGTGCGCGGGTCACACATCGCGCTGTTCGTGATCGCCAGTCGCGACGACCCGGAGCTGCGCCGTTCGGTGACCGGGCTCGCGGTGAGCACGCTCGTGGGGACCGGACTGCTCGTGGCCGCGGCGTTCGCCAGCCCCGGCCTGCGGATCGGCCTGTGGGTGGTCGCGCTGACACTCGACATGGGCGGGCCATACGTGTTCGGGGCCGAGGGCTGGCGGCTCGTGCCGGGTCACTTCGCCGAGCGCCACGGGCTGATCGTGCTCATCGCGCTCGGGGAGTCGATCGTGGCGATCGGCGTCGGCTCACAAGTGAGCATCGACGCCGGCGTCGTCACGGCCGCCGTCCTCGGCACGGCGGTCGTCGGCGCGTTGTGGTGGCTGTACTTCGACGTCGTGGCGCTCGTCGCCGCCCGTCGGCTGGCCAACGCACACGAGGGCCGCGAGCGCAACGAGATCGCCCGGGACTCCTTCTCCTACCTGCACCTCCCGCTGGTGGCCGGGGTGATCCTCGTCGCGCTCGGCTTCAAGGAGACCCTGCGCCACGTCGATCACGCACTCGCCGTGGTGCCCGCAAGCGCCCTGCTCGGCGGCACGGCGCTGTACCTGCTCGCTCACGTGGCGTTCCGCTGGCGCAACGTGCACCGCTTCAGCACCCAGCGGCTCGTCGCGGCGGCGGTCTGCCTGGCGCTCATACCGCTCGCCGTGGCCATTCCCGCGCTGGTGACGCTCGCGGTCCTCGTGGCCGTCCTGGCAGCGCTCGTCGGCTACGAGCGCGTGCGCTTCGCGGAGCTGCGCGGCCGTCTGCGTCATGGACTGACGGAGTAGACGGCCGCCGGCCCGCTAGTACTCGGGCGCCTCGGCGATCGATCCGAGCGCGGCGAGCAGCGCGAGCGCGCCGACCGCGCCGAGGCAGCTGAGCGCAAACTTGATGAGGGGCATGTGAGGTCTCCTGGACGGGTTGGTGTTATCTCCCAGGTTCGGCGCAGCTGTTCAGCGCGACCTGGTAGGCGGCTGAGAAGCTGGTGAGAGCCCCGGATCTCGCGGCTCGCCGCGCGATCCGGGGACGAGGGTTCGAGCTGGACGTTTGGTGGATGGATGTCCACTTGCGGCACCTGATGCTGTAAAGATCGTCCCTACGGTCGATGAGTGCTGCATGACCAGCGAGAGCCTTCCCGAGGCGTCATCGGGCGCCGCCCCGGCGTTCAGCTGCGCACTGACTGCGACCCTCATCGCTCGCGTGCACCGCTGCGCCGGCGACACCGGCGTGCGGCGCCTCCTCACCGAGTCGCGCATCGAGCGCTCCCTCGAGTACCTCACGGACATCGGCAACTGGGTGACGATGGCGGAGACGCTCGCGCTGTGGCGGGCCGGCGAGCAGGTCACCCGCGACCCCAACTTCGCGCGCCACGTCGGCGAGGACGCCGTGCGCGTCCTCGGCTCGTCCTCGACGGCAACCACGCTGCGCGCGCTCGGCTCGCCCGAGGAGCTTCTGCGCCGCAGCGACGTCGCCTCGCAGCGCTTCAGCATCGCCGCCAGGCTGGAGACGGTCGAGGCGCGGTCGGGGTATGCCGAGATCCGCGCCGTTGCCGCGCCCGGCTTCGTGCGCGAGCGGCTGCACTGCGAATGGACGACGGGGATGCTCTCCCAATGCGCTTCGCTGTTCGGCCTGCCGCCGGCGCGCGTCGAGCACGACTCCTGCCAAGCGCTCGGGGCGCCCGACTGCATCTACAGGATCAGCTGGGATCCGGGCGGCAGCGACGAGACCGACGCCGCACAGGTGTCGATCCTGCGTAAGCAGCTCGACGCGATGGGCGAGCGCCTGCAGAGCGTCTTCGAGACGGCGGCCGACCTCATCGCCACCGGCGACCTCAACGAGACGCTCGCGCGTATCACCGATCGCGCCGCCCACCAGGTGCGTGCGCCGAAATACCTGCTCGCCGTGCGTCCCACGCCGGAGTCCGAGCTCATGCGCCACCAGAAGGGCTTCGACGACGCCGAGGCCAAGCTCGTCGCCCACCGCATCTTCCTCGAGGATCCGAGCGACCTGCCCGAGCACTGGTGCGTCGCGCCCGTCCGCTCGCACCGCAACGACTATGGCCGCCTCGTCGCCGTCTACCAGGAGGGTGCGAAGTTCTTCCCGCAGGAGCGGGAGCTGCTCGAGCTCTACGCTCGCTACGCCGCGACGGCGCTCGACAGCGCGACCGCGCTGCTCGAGGCGCAGATGCGCCAGGACGAGGCTCAGCGCCGCCACGAGGAGGCGCGCACGCTGCTCGACCTCGCTCGTCGCCTCGCCGAGGCGGGCACGAGCGACAACGTGGCCACCCGCCTGGCCGATGCCGTGCCCGGCGTCATCGACTGCGATCGCGTGAGCGTGTACCTGTGGGACGATGAGGAGGGCGCGTGTATCCGCCGGGCGGTCAACGCGACCAACGACCCGGACCCGTACCACATGGGCCTGGACATCTCCCGCCCCGAGGACGTGCCGCAGCTCGCCCGCTGGCTCGAGCATCCCGATCCCGAGCCCTACTTCATCGACATCGACACGTCGGCCGTGCGCGAGCCGCTCCTCGAGGTCGGTGCCGTCGCGTCGGTCGCGGTGCCGATCGCCACCGTCGATCGCTTTCTCGGGTCGGTCGTGGTATCGGTCCGTCACGACCCCGAGCGCCTGCAGTCGACCCCCGAGCTGCGCGATCGCCTCTCGGGCATCGCGGCACACGCGGTGACGGCGCTCGAGAACGGCCGCCTCGTCGACCACATCACCCACCAGGCCCGTCACGACCGCCTGACCGGACTGGCCAATCGACTCGCCTTCGGCGAGCGACTCGCCGCCGCGAGCGAGCGGGCCCGCGAGTCCGAGAGCCCGCTGGCGCTGTTCTACATCGACCTCGACGGCTTCAAGCCCGTCAACGACGAGTTCGGCCACGAGATCGGCGACGAGCTGCTCATCGAGGTCGCCGAGCGCCTGCTTGGCTGCGTGCGCGGCGACGACAGCGTCGCCCGCCTCGGTGGCGACGAGTTCGCCATCCTCGTCGACGGCATCGACGATCAGTCACAGCTCAATGCCGTGTCCGCGCGCCTGGAGCGCGCGTTCGACGCGCCCTTTGTCATCCAGGAGCATCGGCTCAACGTGCGCGCGAGCATCGGCCGCGCGGTGTGGCCGGCCGAGGTCGGTGACCTCGACGCGCTTCTGCGCCACGCCGACGCGGCGATGTACGACGTCAAGCGCGGACGCGCTTCGCGCTCGGCCGAGCAGGCGCGCAACGCCAGCCGCTGAGGCGCTCGGTCAGAACAGCGCGAGCGGCCGCGCGAGATAGGCCGCGGCGAGGTGGAAGAACAACCCGCCGTCGGTCTGCGGGCTCGTCGTGCCCGCCGCGCCCCCGCCGAACAGCAGCCCGATGACGCCGGCGGCCCGCTCGGCCCGTAGGTGCGCGCCGCTCGGATCGGTCAGCCACCACTGCACGCGGCTGTCGCGGAAGCGCGTCCAGGTGTTGTCGAGGGTCGTGTTGCCGAGCGGCAGTTGCCAGTAGACGACGGGCGTGTGGGTGACGCGCGTGAAGGTGGCGATGTAGCGCGTGTGTCGCGCGAAGTCCGCGGGCGCCCAGGCCGTGTTCGGGTTGCCCTCGATCTTCAGGTAGAAGCCGGCGTCGCGGTCGGTCACGTCGTTGAAGATGAGGTCGAAGTGCGCGCGCAGCGCCTCGTAGAACGCCGCCGAACGCCGCGCGAGCACGTCCATGTGCGCGAGCGAGGGCTTGGAGTAGGTCGGGTCCTCGCCGGTGCCCCACACGCTCAGGTGCCAGGCCAGGAGCACGTGGGGCGCGAGCTCGTTGCGTAGCGCGATGAAGCGCTGGGCGATGCTGCGCGCCAGCGCGACGTCGCCCGCCTGCTCGAGGTAACCCCAGAGGTCCGGCTCGAGGTGCACGACGACGGGGTTGCCGCCCGCCGCCGCTCGCACGCGGCGCAGCAGCAGTTCATAGTCGTTCCAGTAGGCGTTCATCGTCGCCACGTCGTGCAGGTTGGAGATGTCGCGCGCCGACTCGCTCGCGCCCGCGGACGGCGCGCTCTGCAGCAGCTGGTAGTAACTGAAGACGGGGATGACGTGCGCGCGCAGCGACTCGGTGACGTACATGGAGGCGAAGCTCCCGTTCGAATTCCACGTCGCCCAGCCGCTGCCGGTGTTCACGCCGCCGGACAGATACTGGTAGCGCAGATCGAACGGTGCGTGGCGCAGCAGCGCGACGGCGTCGCTCGGCGCATCCGAGACGCCGAGCACGAGGTGGTGCGGCCAGCCGACCGGAAGGGGAATGATGGCGGCCGCGAGAATCGAGACGAGCGTCTTGCGCAGGAGTCGGATACTAGAGCGATGAGCGACACACCCGTGGCGGACGACGAGCAGCGCGCCGAGGGCACGCCGGGCGGCGGCGCCGCTCCGGCAGTCGCGGCCGCTTCGGCGGTCGAACCGGCCCGGCCCGCCGAGCCGGCGCACTGGGCGGTGCGCGGCCTCAGTGCCGCGATCTACGGTCAGGTCGTCGTGACCTCGATCGTCGCGGCGCTCGAGATCCACGAGCAGTCGCCGCCGGGGCGCACGTTCGTCGCCGTCGTCGCCACGATGCTCGTCTTCTGGCTCGCCCATGCGTACGCCGAGGCGCTCACGAGCGCCCAGGACTGGCGTCAGACGCGGACGATCCTCAAGCAGGAGGGCGCGATGGTCTTCGTCGCGTTGCCGACGCTGGTCGTGCTGGCGGTCGGGGTGTTCGGCGTGCTCTCGCGCGAGAACGCGGCGCTCGTGTCGGTGTACGTCGGCGTCGCCATGCTGTTCGTGCTCGGTGGGCTGGCTGCACATCGCAACGGGCGCTCCGCGGCGAATGTCCTTCTCACCGGGGTGGTGGGCGCGACGTTCGGGCTCGTGGTGATCGTGTTGAAGGTGCTGTCGCACTGAGGGGGCCGGACTCCGCGGCGGTTCCGCCGGCCGTCGAGACCGCCCCGCGGCGCCGAAACCCGCCGCACCGGCCCGCAAACAACGCGCAGCTCTGCGTAGGTTTTCCTTGCGCGCGCCACCCTGCGTCCCGTACCGTGGCACGTAGTGGCGGCGGACCCTCTGCCGCATTGTCGGAGCGGGGTGTGTGGGTTGCGAAGGCGGCACACGGCCCGTATTCGGGAGACCCAGATGCCTCACCGGCGTTCGTCGCTCCATCGCCTGGGCGTCCTCGCGGCGCTCGGCGCGCTGCTCGGCGTGGCCCCGACAGCGGCGCGAGCCACCCCGCCGCTGCAGGTATTCTCCGCCGGCCTCCCGGCGAACGCCGCGCCGGTGGTCGCCACTCCCGCGGCCGGAGGCGGTGTGTGGTTCTCCCAGTCGACGCCGGGGACGCCGCTCGGGCGCGTCACCGTCGACGGCACGATCGTCGAGCAGCCGATGCCGATGCTCGCCGCGCTGCTCACCGGTTCGCCGACGGCGCTGGCCACCGCGCCCGCCGGCGACGTATGGCTCGTCGATGGGACCGACATCCTGCGCGTCACGCCGGGCGGGACGCCGACGGATTACGCCTCGTCGCTGCCGCCCGGAGCACGGCCGTACGCGATCGCGGCCACGCCGGACGGCTCCCTTTGGTTCACCGACGAAGGCAGTCCCGGGGGGATCGGTCACATCGCCGCCGACGGAACCGTCAGTGAGTTCCGCAGCGGGCTCGACCCCGGCAGCTCGCTTGGCGGCATCACCCCCGGGCCGGACGGCGATGTCTGGTTCATCGACTGCATTCGCCGCGTCGGCCGCATCGGGCGCATCACGCCCGCGGGCGCCATCACCGAGTACGGCGGACCGAGCGGATGCCCGCAGAACATCGTCGCCGGGCCCGACGGCAACCTGTGGTTCACCGAGACGCGCCCGTTCGTCGGCGCCGGGCGGATCACGCCGTCCGGCGCGGTGACCGAGTTCGCCACCGGCGCGTCACCGGCGTCGACGGCGCAGTTCATCGCGCCCGGGCCCGACGGCCAGCTCTATTTCACCGAGCCGTTCGGGCTGGCCGGGGTGCCCTTCGGTCCGCCGCAGATCGGCTCGATCAGCCTGAGCGGCCAGGTGACACAGGATGCCCTCGGTTCGCCGTTCGCATTCGGTGCGGCCTGGGACATCGTGGCCGGCGAAGACGGCAACCTGTGGCTGACCTTCCCGTTCGGCGCGGCGGCGATCGGAGAGCTCGCGTTCGCGCCGGTCGTGACGGCGGCGGCGAGCGCGCCGACGGTGACCGTCAACGGCGCGACCCTCGTGGGCGACCTGCAGACGGACGGACAGCAGACGACCTACTACTTCCAATACGGGCCCACTACGACCTACGGCCAGCAGACGGCCGCATCGACCATCCCCGGCGCCACCGGCTCCGGCGCCGTTTCGGCCGACATATCCGGACTGTCGGCCGGCACGACGTACCACTATCGCCTCGTGGCGACGAACGCGAGCGGCACGGCCGACGGCCCGGATGAGACGTTCACGACCGCCGCCCCGGCCACGACGACGACCTCGACGCTTGCCGCGCCGCAGCCCACAACCGGGCGCGGAGGCGTCCAGGGGGCCTCGGTCACCGCTCGTCGCGCCGGCGCCAACAAGCGCACGGTCGGCCGCGATGGCGGACTGGACAGCGTCAACCTGACGGCGCTGTCACTGAGCGGAGTCGTCGCCGGCCGATCGGCCGCGGCGGGCACGGTATCGGGCACCGTGTACGCGCACGCGCCCGGGGGCGAGCGTTTCGTGCTCGGCGCCCGCGCCGTCCTTCCGACCGGCTCGCACATCGACGCCCGCGACGGCATCGTCAAGCTCACCGCGGTGCGGCACCCGCCCGCGGCGCATACGGCCCGGCGCGTCTCGGCGGCCGCGGCCCCGACCGCTGAGACGATCGCGCTCTCCGACGGCCTGTTCTCGTTCACCCAACGCGTCCGCCCCACCGGCCAGGTGATCGTCACGCTGCTCGGCGGGGCGTTCCGCGCCTGCCCGTCGCCGCGGGCGCACACCGCGGCGACGAGCCGTCGACCGGTGCGCCGCTCGCGCGTCGTGCGTCAGCTGTGGAGCCGGGACAGCGGCGGCAACTTCAGCACCCACGGCCGCGACAGCGTCGGCACCGTCCAGGGGACGCTCTGGCTGACCGCCGACCGTTGCGATGGCACCCTCACGCGGGTCGTGGCCGGGCGCGTGCTCGTGCGCGCCCTGCACGTTCGCCACCGCGCCCTGCTGCGCGCGGGCCAGTCCTACCTCGCTCCGGCGGCCCCATGAGCGACGCTCGATACAGCCGCTCGCGGACGCTGCTCGCCGTCGTCCCCGCCGCGCTCGTCGCCGTCGCCGTCGGCGTCCTCGTGTACGCGGCCGGCTGGCTGTCCGGCCTCGAGCAAGGCACGATCAACGATCGCTTCGCCGTGCGCTCGACGGCTCCGCCGAGCGGGGTGGTCGTTGTCGCCGTCGACCCGCGGACGTTCTCGCAGCTGCGCCTGCGCTGGCCCTTCCCGCGCTCGCTGCACGGCGCGATGATCGATCGCCTGCGCGAGGACGGCGCGGCCCAGATCGTCTACGACGTGCAGTTCACCCAGCCGAGCGTCGCGGCGCAGGATCTCGCGCTCTACAACGCGGTCGCGCGGGCGCGTGGCACGGTGCTCGCGACCTCCGAGGAGGGGCCCGACGGGCAGACGAACATACTCGGCGGCAACGCGCGCCTCGCCGCGATCGGCGCGCTGCCCGCCTCGAGCAACCTGATCAGCAACGACGGCGTGATCGATCGCTTCCCGCTCTCGACCGGCCAACTCGACAGCCTGGCGGTGGTGGCGGTCGAGCACGCGACGGGCCGCACGTTCGCTTCGCACGCCTTTCCCCAAAACGGCGCGCTCATCGACTACCGCGGCGGAGCCCGCACGTTCCCGACGTACTCCTTCTCGGATGTCCTCGACGGCACGGTCCCGGCGTCGGACCTGCGCGGCCAGATCGTCGTCGTCGGGGTCACCGACCCCTCGCTGCACGACGTCTACGCGACGCCGACGAGCGGCAGCGAGCTCGTGTCGGGCGCTGAGGTCTGGGCGAACGCGATCTGGACGACGCTGCACGACCTCCCGCTCGCTGACGCGTCGGGCCTGCTGTCGATCCTCTGCATCGTCGCGCTCGCCCTGATCGCTCCCCTGGCGCGCCTGCGCCTGCGCGCCCCGGGCGCCGTCGGCGTGGCGCTCGCCGTCGGGCTCGCGTACATCGTGGTGGCCCAGCTCGCCTTCAACGCCGGAGTCGTGCTGCCCGCCGTCGCACCGCTCGTCGCCCTCGGCGTCGGCGCCACCGGGGTCCTCGTGGCGGGCAGCGTGCTCGACAGCCGCGAGCGCGAGCGCGTCGCGCACGAGAACGTCGAGCTCGAGCAGCGGGTCTCGCAGCGCACGCGGGAGCTGCAGGACAGCCAGCTGGAGATCATCCGCCGGCTCGCCCAGGCGGTCGAGCAGCGCGACCGCGAGACCGGCCGCCACCTCGAGAGCATCGGTCGCCTCGCGCAGGAGCTGGCGCTCGAGCTCGGCCTCCCGCCCGAGGAGGCCGAGCTGCTGCTCCACGCGAGCATGCTCCACGACGTCGGCAAGGTCGGCATCCCCGACCGCCTCCTGCTCAAGCGCGGCCCGCTACAGGCCGGTGAGCGCGAGGTCATCAACCAGCACACCGTGATCGGCAGCGAGATCCTCGCCGACTCGCCGTCGGCGCTCGTGCGCATGGCCGAGACGATCGCGCGCACCCACCACGAGCGCTGGGACGGGAGCGGCTACCCCGACGGGCTCAAGGGCGAGGAGATCCCGCTCGTCGGGCGCATCTGCGCCGTGTGCGACGTCTACGACGCGCTGCTCGCCGAGCGGCCGTACAAGCCGGCGTGGAGCCGCGAGCGCGCGCTGCAGGAGATCGCCGCGCAGCGCGGGCGTCACTTCGACCCGGCGATCGTCGACGCCTTCCTGCGCCTGCGCGGGGCGGGCGCCGCCGGTGGAACCGAGGGCCGCGGCGCTTCCCTCAACGGTCGCGCCGAGCCGCACGACGCCGCCGACGACCCGGCGCTGCACTGATGGGGAAAGGGGCGCCCACGCGCCCGCCGCCCCACCGCTCGCCCCCGATGCGCGGTGATCGCTAGAGGAAGCGATCGATGTCGCGCGCGGTGTCGAAGCCGTCGCGCAGGGCACTGCGAGCGAGCGCGAGCCAGTCGGCCGTGGCCCCGCCGCTGCGCGCGATCGCGGCGAAGACCTGCCCGGCACCGCGCAGCGGCCACAGGTCGGTGGGCACCGGCGTGACGGCGACCGCGAGCCGCGCGAGGTCGCCGAGGCGCTCGCCGACGCGGTCGCGCGCCTCGAGCACCGTGTCGACGTCGAGGCGCACCGGGCCGGGACCCCCGAGCGGGCCGAGGGCGTGGCGCGCGAGGGCGAGCGCGCGCTCGCCCTCGGCGGCGGGGAGGACGCCGAGCTCATCCAGGGCCGACCCGAAGCCCGGGGCATCGTCGCCGTGCAGCGCGTCGAGCGCCGCCGCGGCGAGCGCCACCCGGGCCGAGTCGGTCTCGGCGACGGCGCCGAAGTCGAGCACCGCGACGCGTCCGTCGGCGAGTAGCAGGGCATCGCCCCGGCTCGGTGCCGAGTGCGCGACGCCGAAGCGCGCGCTGGCGATGACGAACGCGGCGTACAGCGCGGCGGCCCGGTCGCGCTCGGGCCCGTCGTCCACCGCGCCGAGTGGTGTGCCTCGCACCCACGCGGTGACGAGGACCGAGTGGTGGCCCAGGCGGCTCACGGGTGCCGCCACGTGCAGCGTCGGGTGGTCGCGCAGGGCGCGATGCAGGCGGCGCTGGGCCTCGCCCTCGCTCTCGAGGTCGAGCTCCTCGAGCACACGCTCGCGCACCTCGGCGATGATCCGCGCGGGGTCGAGGCCGGGCAGCGCGGCGCCGAGTGGGCGCGCGAGCGCGTCGAGCAGCACGAGGTCCTGGCGCACGCGGGCGTCGATCGCCGGACGCAGCACCTTCACGGCCACCGGCTCGCCGTCGAGCGCTCCGCGGTGGACCTGGGCGATCGGCGTCACCGACACCGGCTCTCGCTCGAGCTCGTCGAGCTCACGCGACGGAGCGGTTCCCCAGGCGTCGCGCAGCGAGCGTTCTATTGCCCGGTAGGCGATCGGCTCGCTGGCCGTCTCGTCGGCCTTGGCGAGCTCGTTCACGAGCTCCTCGGTGCCGGGTTCGTTCAGCCAGAGCGGGTCGATCGCCTCGGCCAGCCGGGCGAGCGCGAGCCGCCCCGAGGGTGCGCTGCGCGCGAGCTTGAGCGTGGCCTCGCCGAGGACGCGCAGCCGCTGTTCGAGCGTGTCGCTCATGCGAGGGACCGTAGCGGGCCGGCGCCGGGGCGCCGGGCGAAGCGCCCGGATCCCGCGGGTGGATGGGCTAGCATCCTCTGCCGTGCCGCGCTCCCCGCGCCTCACCTCTCGGTCGGCCCTCGTCGTCGCGCTGCTCGCGACCGTCGGGGCCTGCGCGCTGCCCGCCGGGGCCGCGTCGGCCCAGGCACCGGGTCAGTCCGGTGTCGTCGCGATGTCCAACGAGCGCACGGTCACCTACTGGGCCAACCCGCTCACCAACGCCGCGATCCACAGCGCGCCGAGTGGATCGGCGCACGTGCTGGCGCACCTGCACGAGTTCACCGAGGACGGCTTCCCCGAGGTGTACATCATCCTCGCGCGCGAGACCGTCAGCGGGCTCACGTGGGCGCACGTGGACTACCCGGGGCGGCCGAACGGCGGCAGCGGCTGGGTCCCGCTCGACGACCTGGAGATCCCGCAGCTGAACACCGAGCACCTGGTGATCGACCTCGCCGCCGAGCGCGTGAGCCTCTATCACCACGGCTCGGTGATCTTCTCGGCACCGGTCGGCGTGGGCTCCCCGTCGGATCCGACGCCGACCGGCACGTTCTGGATCCGCGAGAAGTTCGGCGTCGCCGGCGACGCCGCGTACGGTCCCTACGCGTTCGGGACGAGCGCGTATTCCTCGTTGACCGACTGGCCGGGTGGGGGCGTGGTCGGCATCCACGGCACCGACCAGCCGCAGCTCGTCCCCGGGAATCCGTCCCACGGCTGCGTGCGCCTGCGTAACAGCGACATCGTCCGCCTGTACGGGCTGATGAGCGTCGGCACGCCGGTCTCGATCATCAACTGATCCGCTCAGCGGGCTCGGACATTCGTCCAGCGGGGGCCCCAGGGCTCAAGTCTCGCACCTCTAGGGTGCGCTCGAGGGTCCCCGAGAACCTGCGCAATTGTGGGCAAGCGCGCCAAATGTATGCGCAACTAGGCCCCCCCGCGCGTCGCCCGAGCGTGGCACGGTCTAGCATGTCGGGCCTCGCGAGCGGGCGGACGGTACCCCGGCCCGCGGGGAACAGGGGGTCCGCGCAGGCGAGCACTTCCCGCAGACAGTGCTTGCCGGTCTCATCCGAGTGAAGGAGTACCAGCCGATGTTGCGCAAAGTTCTCGTCCTCACCGCCGCGCTGTTCGCGCTGACCGCGACCGCCGCACAGGCGCATACCGCGTCGGCGTCCGTCAGCTGCGGATTCGTGACGATCAACTGGCTGGACTTCGCGAGCAGCGGCAACGGGAACGGCGGGCATAACACCCCCCAGTACTCGGTCACGTACACGCCGCACGGCGGCGGCGCCCCGACCGTGTTCACCGGCGGCGTGCGGTTCGACGGCTCGTTCTACAGCATGACCTTCGATATACCGCGGTCCGACGGCACGGTCGTGGCCTCCTCGACATGGACCGCCGCCCAGACGCGCGATAACACGGCCGACAGCGCGTCGGGCACCTTCACGGTCGGTGACTGCCCAACGCCTACGCCGGGGATCTCCACGAGCCCGAACCCGACAACCACGTCGGTGAGCCCGACGCCGAGCCTCACCGACACCGCGACGCTGACCGGCGGGCTTGGCCCGACCGGGACGATCACCTGGCACCTGTACGGCCCCAACGATCCGACGTGCTCGAACCCGTTTCCGCCGAGCGTGAGCGCGCCTGTCAACGGCGACGGGGCCTACCTGTCGCCCCCGATCACCGTCACGCAGGCTGGTAGCTACCAATGGGTGGCCAGCTACGGCGGCGACTCGTACAACAACCCGGTGGCCGGACACTGCAGCGACACGACCGAGGCGGTCGTCGTCGCTCCCGTCAAGCCCTCGCTGTCGACGACCGCCACGCCGCCGACGGTGGTGGTCGGCCAGCCCGTCCACGACATCGCCCACCTCACCGGTGGCGACAACCCGGGCGGCACGATCGTGTTCGACCTCTATGGCCCGGACGACCCGACGTGCTCGAACGCCAACCCGCCGAGTGTGAGCACCGCGGTCAGCGGGGATGGTGACTGGCCGTCGCCGACGATCACCCCGACCGCCCCCGGCACCTACCGCTGGGTGGCCCACTACCTTGGCGACACGAACAACTCGCCGCTGAACACGCGCTGCGGCGACCCGAACGAGACGGTCACGATCGCGGGCATCCCGAGCCTCACGACGACGGCCTCGCCGGCGTCGGTGGCCGTCGGCACCGCGATCAACGACATCGCCACGCTCAGCGGCGGCGTGGCCCCGATCGCCGGCACGCTGCAGTGGTCGCTGTACGGACCGAGCGATCCGAGCTGCTCGGGTACGCCGATGACCACGGCGACCGTCCCGGTCACCGCTGCCGGCCCCTACACGAGCCCGGCGCTGATCCCAACTACGGCGGGCACCTACAACTGGGTGGCGAGCTTCGTCAGCGCCGACACGACGGTCAACACGAACGTCGGACCGGTCGGCTGCGGTGACCCGAGCGAGATGGTGACCGTCGGGAAGGTCGGGCCGCAGTTGACGACGTCCGCCTCCCCGGCCGCGGCCACGGTGAACACGCCGATCGCCGACGTGGCGACCCTCACGGGCGGCCACAACCCGACCGGTACGCTCCAGTGGTCGCTGTACGGCCCGAACGACGACAGCTGCTCGGGCACCCCGGCGACGACGGCGACGGTGAACGTCATCGCCGGCCAGCAGACCTACACGAGCCCGACGATCACGCCGACGGTGGCCGGGACCTACCACTGGGTGGCGACCTACAGCGGCGACGTCAACAACGTGAAGGTCGGGCCGATCGGCTGCGCCGACCAGAGCGAGACGGTCGTGATCACCCCGGCGCTCGCCCTGACGACGACCGCCTCGCCGTCCTCGGTCGTCCTCGGTACGAAGGTCGCCGACGTCGCGCATCTGAGCGGCGGCGTCGCCCCGGTCACCGGCACGCTCCAGTGGGCCCTGTACGGCCCGAACGACTCGAGCTGCACCTCGACACCCGTGACGACGACCACGGTCAACGTCAACGGCGACGGCGACTACACCTCACCGTCGCTGCTGCCGCCGACCGCGGGCACGTATCGCTGGGTGGCCGCCTTCACGAGCAGCACGGCGGCGAACCCGAGCGTCCCCCCGACCGGCTGCAACGATCCGAACGAGGCGGTGACGGTCGATTCGCTGACGACGACGGCGACGCCGCCGACGGTCGTGGTCGGCCAGCCCGTGCACGATGTTGCGCACCTCGGTGGCGGGAACAACCCGACCGGCACGATCACCTTCAACCTGTACGGACCGAATTCGAGCAGCTGCACGGGCACGCCGGTGGCGAGCGTCACCACGACCGTCACCGGCGATGGCGACTACTCCTCCCCATCGGTCACGATGACCGGGACGGGCACGTACGTGTGGGTGGCCACCTACAGCGGTGACACGAACAACGCGCCGCTGTCCAACGGGTGCGCCGAGTCGACCGAGACCGTCACGGTCAGCGCGCCTCCGCCCGGACCCGCGCCGAGCTTCACCCTGACCAAGCTGCAGTCCGACTCGACGACCCCGACGTTCACCTCGAGCCCGATCGTCGCAAACATCGGTGACACGATCCACTACCAGATCGTCGTCACGAACACCGGGAACACGCCGCTCAACCTGGCGCTCGTCGACACGATGTGCACGTCGATCGCCGGGCCGACCGGCTCCGCCGTCAG
The DNA here is from genome assembly GCA_963819075.1 of uncultured Solirubrobacterales bacterium. GTDB lineage: Bacteria > Actinomycetota > Thermoleophilia > Solirubrobacterales > Solirubrobacteraceae > CAVQBJ01. Next base: position 156,183 of record CAWFUP010000002.1, on the reverse strand, counting down.
CGGTAGCCAGCTCGCCGTCGGTGGGACCGCGACCTGGACGTGCCTGCACGTCGTCGTCGCGGGCGACTTCCCCACCTACGTCAACGTCGCACAGGTGACGGGCACGCCGCCCGGCGGCTCGCCGCTGCCGCCGCAGCGCGCCTCGGTGCTGGCCAACATTCCGCGCGCCAACGTCGCGGCGGTGTGTATCGCCTCGAAGCTGACGATCAAGCAGACGACGACGAACCACAAGGGGACGGTCAACGCGATCGTCAGTGGCGGCGGGCTGAAGAAGGTCGTCTTCTACCTCGACGGCCGCGCCGTCAAGACGCTGACCAAGCCGAACCTGTCCGGTGGGCGCTACGAGCTCTCGACGAAGGTGTCGAGCACGCGCTACGGCACGCACTCGGTGACGGCGAAGGCCACGAACACGTGCGGGAAGACGTCGAGCGACGGCCTGACCTTCGCCCACAATGCGCCGATCAAGAAGGTCGTTCCGAAGTTCACCGGCTGATCGCGGTGGGATCTGAGGGCCCGGCGCGGGCCCTCAGATCTACAGCCGCAGGGCCATCGGGTGCGACACGTCCGCGGCGCCGGAGAGGCGGGCGATCGCGGTTATCGCGATGTCCCCGTGTCGAAGCGTGGCGATCAGCGCCGTGCCGACCTGCACGTGCACGACCGTGACCGTGCCGGTGGGCGCCGTCAGCGGCACGCTGCCGAGCGTCCGGCCGGACTCGACGAGCGAGATCGTCCCGGTGCAGGGGTGGCCGACGAGGTCGCAGTAGACGGCGATCGGCACCTCGCCCTGGTGGTTGACGCCGGCCGTCGCCTGTCCGAACGCCAGCGCCGGCTTGCCGCCCGGCTGGCCGGGCTCTCCGTACAGGCCGCCCGGGCACAGGGGCGTCGCGCTGGCACCGGTAGCCAGCGTGGACTGGAGCATCAGCTCCTCGTGGGAGTTGTGCGCGAAGCCATTGGTGGTGCCGATCGATGTGGAGGCCATTGTCATGCCGTTGTTCGTGCCGTTGTTGTCGATGAACGAGCTCATCGTCGCGCCGGCCACGGAGCCGATGACGCGGTACTGCACACCGCTCGGATAGAAGTGCGGGTCGAAACCGCCCTCGTCGTTGAAGTCGACGCTGTCGCCGCGGTTGACGCAGAAGTTGGTCGGCTGGTAGGAGGTGACTGTCTGTGGGCTCGCGCCGCCCTCGCCGCACGTGGGGATCGTGAACGGCTGGGTGGTGACGTTGATGTTGGCCCCGCCACCGGTGATCGGGGTGAGCGCCTGGAAGTGGATCTGCGTGAGCGGCTGCGGGCCGCCAGTGGCGGGCTCGGCGCAGCCCTCGAGGCGAATCGAGGTGATCTGCCCGCTCTCAGGCGCGGTCGGGCTGGCGCCGCCCGGTAGCGCGGTGTTCCAGAGCGCCGTGTCGGCGCCGTCGTGGGCGACGTGGATCACGCTCGTGCCATACGGGATCCCCTTGCCGGCGTAGGCGAGGTTCTGTGCGGTGTCCTTCGTCGGGACGACCGAGAGCGGACTGCCGAAGGTCATCACGGCTGCCTGCGCGCCGGCGGGCAGCGCCACGAGCGCGAGCGAGGTCAGCGCACCGGCGCAGAGCGCTCGAGCGAGCATGAGCAGGCGGCGGAGTTGGGTCGGGGGAGGGGTCATATTCGGTTCCGGCCATCGATGATGTCGGCTCGGATGCGTCTATCCTTTCCGAGAGGGCGTGCAAGGTCGAACATCGGCCGAGTGCGGAGCGCTCGACGGGGGCCGCCGCGCGGAGCGGTGTGCTCGATTGTGCTCGTATGAGGCGCCTTTGGCGGCACACCCCGCCTGGCTGGGTTCGGCTCGGAGCCGCGGGCGCGCCGCCTATAGCCCGGGCGCGGCGCTCGAGCAGCTCAGCTGGCTCTCGACCGGTGCGAGCTTCGCCGAGATCGCCTGACCCTGGGCCAGGGTCAGCGACCCGGAGCTCGTGCCGCCGGCCTCGACGAGCCCGATGGCCTCGCTCAGGAACTCGACCGCCGTGCAGCCGTCGGTCTCGTCTCCCACGACGATCGCCTGACCGGCCTGGGCGATCTGCCCCGCGAGGCCCGAGGCCGTCGTCGCGTCGAGCCCGACGACGGCGAGCTCGCCGATCGCGTCGAGCAGCTCGTTGCTCGCGGTCAGGTCACGCGCGTCGGGCGTCGAGCAGCCGAGCGCGACGTCGATCGCGTCGGTCGCGCTCAGCAGCGACGTCGCCGTCGCCGCCGAGATCGCCCCGCTCGGAGCGCTCGCGTTCTCGAAGATCGCCTGGCCGACGGTCCCCAGCGCGCTGCAGGTGGCGGCCGTCGTGCCGAACGTGAGCGCCGTCTCGGTGGCCTCGAGGTCTCCGGTGAGATCCGAGCCCGCCTGACCGGAGAGGCCGAGGGCGTTCACGGTGGTCAGGAGCGTGTCGAGCTGCTGCTGAGGTGGGAGCGCCGGGGCGGTGCTCGTCGTCGTCGTCGACGACGTCTGGCTCGTGACGTTGGTTGGCGGCGTGGTCGGCGACGGCTGCCCCCGGCCCGGAGCGTGCGAGCCGCCGACGCGGGCCGCCGGCAGCGCGGGCGACGCGCTCGGAGGCGGACCGGCGAACAGGACGCTTCGCCCCGCCCCAACCCGGTCGGCAAGCCGGTGTCCGAAGCCAAATGAGCGGGTGCGGCGCACGAGGACGCTGCCGGAGCGCACGCTCAGCTCGGTGCCGTCACAGCGATCGGCGACCATCCAGTCGGCGCTCTGCGTGACGGTCGCCGTCACGTTGGCGGCCAGGACCTCCAGGCTCCCGTCGCCGTCCGCCCACAGCCTTCGCACCACCGCGTGCGAGCGGGAGGAGGCGCAGGCACGCGAGCGGCCCGAATAGAGGGTGAATCGCGTGACCGGCGACGGGCCCACCGTCTGGGTGACGGCGAAGGCGCCGCCGCTCACGTCCACACGCTGCATCGCGCCGGCCGCGTCACGCGCGCTCGTGATGAGCACCGTGCCGGCCGCCGCATCGAACGTCGTGCCGAGCGGAAGCGAGGCCGCCGTGCCGAGGACCAGCCACCCGTCGCCGGGCCAGTAGACCCGCGTGCTGCCGTGTCGGGGTGCGGCCGTCACCGATGCGCCAGCCACCGGCCCGCCGGGGCGCGGCAGCCGCGCCCCGCTGGGCGCTCCCGAAGCTCGAGCGGGCAGGCCGGTGCCGGCCAGCGCGAACGTGAGCGCAGCGGCGAGCCCGAGCGGCGCCACGCCGGCGGCGAGCCGGCGAACCGGCGCGGGCGAACGCGCGACGCCGGAGCGGTCGTGTCGTGGGTGCGGGTCGTGGGCGCGCATGGGAACGGCGAGTCGGGCGTCATTCGGCACCGGCGGCGCGCAGGGCGAGCGAGGGTCCGCGAACCTCGACTCGTGGTCGATCGCGCGCCTTGCCCGGCGTCGGCGCGTGGTCGATTCCGGAAGCTCTCGCCGTCGCGATGCGAAGCTCTGCGCAGCGCTGGCACCTCCGTGGTTGGCCCATCCGATCATTTCTGTGCAGCGCGGTTCAAGGGGCCGGAGCGCCCTGCCGATCCGGCCGGTACATGTCCGTTCGGGGTCGCAAAAGCTCACGTGCCGGCGCGGCGTGCGCGCGGCGGCGAGTCAGGCTCGCCCGCCGGCTTCGGCGCGCCGCGGCCGGGGAGCGCGGCGACACGCTCATCGAGGTCGTCATCAGCGCCGCGCTGATGCTCGTGCTCGCCGCCGGCGTCGTCACCGGCCTCACCGTGTTTGGCCACGAGAGCGCCGCCCAGCGCCAGCACTCTCAGGCCGACGCGCTCGCCCAGCAGCAGGAGGCGCAGCTGCGCGGCGAGCAGCTCAGCCAGCTGAGCACGCTCATCGCGGCGGGGTCATCGGGGGTATCGGTGACCCCGGCCCCGGTCTACGACGGAACGACGTACACCATCACGAACAAGGCTCAGTACGTCGCCGCCAGCGGCTCGGCCGGGCAGTGCTCGTCGTCCTCGAGCGCCGACTACATCCGGACGACGACCACGGTCAACTGGACGAACAACGCCGGTAGTCCCATCACCGAGGAGGCCCTCATCGCGGCCGTGGCAGGCAGCTCGCTCGTCGTCCAGGTCCAGGACCAGAACGGCGTCGGGGTGAGCGGCATGTCGATCAACGCCACCGGCACTGACGCCAACACGAGCGGCACGAACACGACGCTGACCACCGACTCCAACGGCTGCGCCATCTTCTACGGACTGACCGTCGGCACCTACACGGTGACGGCGACGGGGCCGCAGGGAGACAACTACATCGACAAGAGCGGCGACTCGAGCCCGACCGCCGATGAGACGCTGCTGGCCGGCGAGACGACGAACGCCGTCTTCGTCATGGCGCGGGCCGGCTCGATCACGCCGACGTTCGTGGCCCTGGCCGCCAACGGCACCCAGACGCCCGTGTCGAGCTACGGCGGCAACGGCACGACGGCGTGGTTCCTGTCTAACACTGGCATGGTCCCCTCGACGATCGCCGAGACCAGCTCGCCGGCGTCCTCGCTGTTCCCGTTCACGAGCTCGTACACCGCCTACGCCGGGCCGTGCTCATCGGACGGGCTGTCGCCGACGACGCTCGTCCTCGGGGCCAACCAGAACGCGACGCCGAATCTCTACCTGCCGTTCATCTACCTGGCCACACTGACGAACCCGCACACCGCCGCGCTCACGTCCACGCTCGCCTCCATCAAGCTGAACGACGCGGGCTGCACGGCGGACAATTACCCGGCGCAGGCGGCCAACGTCACCAACTCGGCGGTCACCACGTCCACGAACACCGAGTCCGAGGCGCTTCCCGCCGGCGTGTACAGCGCCTGCGCGCAGTGGGTGGTGGCCAGCTCGGGCACGACGACCTACACGACCACGTCGACGAGCCTGTCGACGAGCACGACGACCTCGACGACCACCACCGGTGGATGGACGAACGAAGGGTACCCGTACGGCTGGGTGTCCAACACGCACGGGACGAGCACGACCACGCTCACGTCCACCTTCACCAGCACGCTCACCTCGACCGTCACCACGTCGACCACCGTCTCCGCCACGAGCGCGGCCGCCACGAGCAACGTCACGAACACGACCTCGGCGAGCACGCCGCAGGCGACGCTCAACCAGGCCACGGCGACGAGCGGAACCTGCCCGTGAGCGTCGCCAGCGTCATCCGCCGCGTCGCCTCCGAGGAGGCCGGTTTCACCCTCATCGAGCTGCTCATCTCGATGGCCGTCGGCCTCGTCGTGGCCATGGCCTCGTTCGCCCTGCTCGAGTTCACCACGCGGATCGCCGGGCGCGTCACCGACCAGGTGGCGGCCAACCAGATCGGACGCCAGACGATCGCCTACCTGGAGAACGAGCTCCAGAACGCCTGCATCATGACCGGGGGCGTGACGAACGGAGTGACCTGGGGCCCGATCCAGTACAACCTGCTCGAGCCCGGCAGCTCGACGGTGAAGCTCAGCAGCGACGCCAACGACCTCGTCTTCTGGTCCATCAGCGACACCACCGCCTTGCCGAACACGACGTACAACACGATCGGCGCCAGCGAGGCGCTGCACTGGATCCAGTACACCAACAACACGCTCGTCGACACCTCGTGGCCGGTGACCGGCGGGTCCACGCCGTCGAACTTCAGCTACGGCAGCTCGACGACGCGAACGCTCGGCAAGGCCAACAACCTCGGGCTCATCAGCCAGAGCAGCACAAGTGGAACGACCAACCCGGTGTTCCAGTACTACCAGATCAGCTCGTCGACGTTTTCGCTGAACAGCTCGCCCACGTCACCGCTGTCGGCGACGACGGCGCCGCTCGTCGCGGCGGTGGCGCTCAACTTCCAGGTCGTGGCCTCGGGCAGCGATTCGTCGACGACGACCGGCACCAGCATCCAGTCCGCGCCCTACGTCGTCAACGACGAGGTCGACCTGCGTGAGACGCCGATCCAGAACGCATCCTCGAGCAACCAACCGTACCCGTGCCAGTGATCCGCCCCGCCCGACTCGTCGCCCGTCTGCGCCACGACGAGCGTGGCGTGACCATGTACCTCGTGATCGCGGTCATGTTCATCACCAGCGTGCTGACGGCCGCCGTCCTCACCGGCACGAGCACCGACGCGGCGCTCGGCCGGCGCGACCTCGACGCCAAGAAGGCGGTCTACGCCGCGCAGGCCGGCGTCGCCGCCTACCTGCAGCAGCTCAACGCCAACCCGAACTACTGGACGACCTGCCCCACGAGCGCCAACTACAGCGGCGGTGGCACCGTGGCGCTGCCCGGCGCGACGACCAACGACGAGAGCTACAGCTACACGCCCCTGCCGGCGCCCGGCTACAGCGCGTGTGATCCCAACAACCCGGTCACCTCGATGGTGACCTCCCAGGGCACCTTCCGCGTGCAGTTCAACGGGTTCTCCGGCGTCGCCGACGGCAGCGCGCAGCCGGTCGCGCACTCGACGGTGGTGACGTTCAAGCACCAGAGCTTCCTCAACTACACGTGGTTCACGATGTTCGAGCAGCAGAACCCTTCCATCGACCCGAGCTCCATCAACAACGTGAACTCGACCTCGTGCGTCGGGTTGACCGAGCAGCAGATCCTGAACAAGGGCTGGGACTGGCCGAACAATGGGCCCTGCACGCTCGTCAACTGGGTGACCGGCGACGACATCCACGGGCCGATGTTCAGCGACGACGACTTCTATGTGTGCGGGCAGCCCATCTGGGGCTCTAAGCCGACCGACCTCATCTACACGCAGAACACCGTCAACAATACGGGCTGCTCGGGGAACTCGCCGCAGGTCAACCCCTCGAACGCGACGAACCCGAACACGAACTATGGCACGCTCCAGGAGACCTACCAGCCGCTGACGATCCCACAGTCCAACGACACGCTCGCGTACATCGCCAAGCACGGCGGCGCCTACTACACGGGCTTCACGCAGATCACCCTCAACGGCTCGACCTACAACATCACCACCAACGGGTCCACGACCACCGGCGTGGCCTGGCCGAGCAACGGCGTCATCTACGTCGACCAGTCGAGCACCGACCCGTGCTCCTCCACCTACTCGCCGTTCACCGAGCGGTACACCGAATACGCCTCGGGCCAGAGCGGCTACGGCTGCGGCACGGTCGAGGTGTCCGGCACCTACAGCAAGTCGCTGACCATCGCCAGCGCGCAGGACGTCATCATCACCGGCAGCCTGACCTACACGACCGGCAGCAACGCGCTGCTCGGCCTCGTGCCCCAGGACTGGGCCCGCATCTATCACGAGGTCGTCACCGGCAACGGCGCGGTGACGGACTGCCAGACCACCCCGAGCGCGAATAACTCGAGCAGCGACAACGCCCTCACCAACCCGACGATCGACGCCGCGATCCTCACCACGACCGACTCCTGGATCGTCGACAACTACAACTGCGGGGGGTTCCAGGGCAACCTCACGGTCAACGGCTCGATCTCCCAGTACTACCGCGGCCCGGTCGGGACGGGCGGCTCGGGCGGCACGGGCTACCTCAAGAACTACTGGTACGACTCCCGCCTGCAGGACGAATCGCCCCCGTACTTCCTCAGCCCGGTCGACCCGGCCTGGAGCGTTCAGAGCGAGTCGCAGTGCTCGTCGGTCGGCCACCTGCCGAGCGCCGCTGCCACCGGCGGCAGCAACCAGCTGGTCCCGTCGGCGAACCAGAAAACCTGCTACTGATCGTCGGGCTCGGCCGTGAGGCTGGCTCGCTCAGGGGTAGTGCTCGACCGAGTCCATCAGTGCCATCTGCGCCTCCGAGCGGCTCAGCAGGCTGATGAAGGCGACCACGAAGGCGAGTCCGAAGACCGAGATCTCGGTGAAGCACATGGCCGCGCCGGCAAGGTGCTGGTCGGCGATCGCCGACAGGCCGAAGCCGCGCGGGGCGGTGGCGTAGAGCGGGTACTCGGTCACGCCCAGCCAGGTCAGCGGGACGCACACGCACGCGCTGACCAACCGGCTGAAGCCGAGGAAGGCGAGGCGCTGGCCGTTCGGTCGCGGGCGCACCCGGGGCAGCGGATCGATGATCAGCCACCACAGCGCGAGCCCCGTGTAGAAGAGCGTCGCGTGCTCGACGACGTGAATGACGGGGTGCGTCGCCGTGTAGTCGAACACCGACGGAATCGCCCACACCCAAGTGGCGAGCGCCCACAGCGGCAGCGCCACCCACGGCGACGTGGCGACCGCGAAGAAGCGGCTCGTCGCGCTGTGGCTGCCGGGGGCCACGGCCCGCAGGGCGTTGCGCGACAGCCCGAGCGGCAGGATCGGTGACCGCAGGCCGATGATGAGCAGCGCCGGTGCGATGTCCGACAACAGCACGTGCTGCATCATGTGCGCCGACAGCAGGTAGCGGTCGCCGATCTCGTCCAGCGGCGAGAACAGCGCGATGACGAGCACGAGGATCCCGAGCGCGTAGGGCACCCAGTGGCTCGCGTTGGGCGGCGTGGCCGCCCGCTCGCTCGCCCGGCGGTACATCCGCGCATAGGTCACCGCGGCGGCGACGAGGGCGACCGCGATGATCGGGTCAAAGCTCCAGGAGCCCCAACCCGGGACGGTCGTGGCGACGGCGTGCAGCGGCATGGGCGCGGGATCCTATCGCTCAGGCCCCGCCGTAGGAGCCCGGCGGTGCCGGATCCGCGCGCACGGTATGGATGAGCGTGAGGAGTGCATTCGGGCTCGTGCCACCGAGCACGCGGATGCGCGACAGCCGGTAGGGATCCTCGTCCGGGCTGCTCCAGCCCGGGATCACGGTCGTCGAACCGGTGTACCCGGCCGCCTGCACGGCGGCGACGACGGTCGCGTTGTAGTGCCCGGACGGGTAGCAGAACCAGTTCACCGGGACGTGGTAGCGCCGCTGGAGGACCTGGCGCGCGGACGCGACCTGCGCCTGCAGCTGGGCCGAGCCGAGCGTGATCAGGTCGGCGTGGCTGATGCCCTGGGTGTCGAGCTCCCAGCCGGCGGCGAGCAGGCGGCGCACCTGCGTGTGCGAGAGGCCGCCCTGGGACGGCGGTAGCCCGGTGAGCTGGATGTTGAGGTCACCCTGCCAGCGAAGCGCCCGCAGCACCGGAAGCGCGTGCGTGTACTGCGACTCGTATCCGTTGTCGAAGCTGACGACGATCGGCTTACCCGGCCCGAGCGGGATCCCGCGGCGCCAGTACGCCCACAGCTGGTCCAACGTCACGGCATGCCAGCCGGCGGCCGCGAGGGCGTGCATCTGCGCGGCGAACTCGCTCGGAGCGACGTACAGCCCCGGGAACGGCGCGCCCGCCGGCGGCGGATTGATGACGTGGTACATGAGGATCGGCACGGGGTCGTGACCAGGCGGGCCACCCGGCGCGTTGGCCGCCGGCGTCGACGGCGCCAGGCCGCTGCCAGCACTCCGGCGCGCGGCGGCGGCCCCTGACGGCACGGTGTTCGCCGCCGGCTGCGGGGACGCTCCTGGGCTGCCCGAGCCGCGGGTGAGCACCACGGCGAGCGCCGCCACGACGACCAGCGCTCCAGCCGCCGCGGCGCCGCGGCGGCGGCGCCGACGCTCCCGCTCGCGCTGCATGCGGCGACCGCGCGACTGCTCGAGATCCATCGTCGTCAGAGGATAGGGCGGTCGCCGGCCTCCTCCGCTGCCGCTACCCGGAAGACGTCGGCACGAGCACCGACACCGGCAGTGGCCCGCTCGGGAAGGCCGTCGCCGTGAGCGTGAACACCGAGTACGCGAGTCCGCCGATCTGCACCGTGCCCTGCGCCGGAAGCGAGGCCGGCGCGTCCGCGAGCGTGCTCATCGTCGGTGGCTTGCCGGCGCGCAGGACGACGGGGTAGCCGCCCACGCGCACGGAGGAGCTGGCGATCAGCTCGGCCTCGGCCGGCGTCACGGCCGGCGTCGCGGGCAGCGCCACGACGATCTGCACGCCGACGAGTCGTCGGGCGAGCAGCACGAATCCGAGCACGTCCTGGATCGACACCTCGGCGCTGCCGATCGTTCGCCCGCCGGCGCGCAGCGGCACCGTGATCGGCCCGAGCACGTACGGACCGCCGACATCGACCGGGGCGAGGCCCGGTGCGACCACCCGCACCCGGACGATGTGCTCGTCGAGCAGCGCCACGATCGCGGCGCGGATTGCCAGCGGATCGTGTGCCGCGACCGCGGCCAGCAGCCCGGGGTCGCGCGCGACCCGCCGCGCCTGCGCCGTGAGCGCGGGGCCGGTGGACTCGCTGGCGTACAGGCGGGTCACGGCGTAGCCGAAGGCATCGTCGACCGCGGTCTGCGGCGAGCGAGCGCACTCGGTGACCGTGCTGGCGAGCGGGCGCGCGACGTCGACATGGAGCGTGCCCGTGGGAAACGCGCGAACCGGGAATGACGCGGCGGCGTAGGTGACGCCGCCGACCTGCACGAGCCCGCTGGCCGGGAGCGCGGTGGCGCCGGTCGGCGCGGCGCCGCCCAGCACGCGGGTGCCCGAGCGCACCGAGACGTCACCGGTGAGGCCCTCGGCGGCCATGAGGTAGCCGCTCGTGCCCTGGACGGCCACGAGCACCGTGCCGATCGGCGCGCCGTTCGCGTCGGTGAGGGTCGCCGAGACCGGCGCCAGCGCCGTGCCGCTCCCGGCGTCGGCGAGTACGCGGCCACCGACGGTCAGGCGCAGCCGGGCGACGTGGCCGGTGTTCACCAGCGACTGCGTGGCCGTGCGGGCCGCCGCCGGATCTCGCGCGAGCGCGGCGGCACGCAGCGCCGCCGAGCGCAGGACGAGCGACAGATCGATGCGCTCGTTGGTGCTGGCGGCGTCCTCGGCGTAGACCCGCCGGGCAATCGACGCCTGGGCGGCGACGACCGCCAGCGCGCACGCGCTCGCCGCGGGCGTGGTCGTCGGAGCCGGCAGCGAGGACGAGCCGGGACTCGATGTGGGCGTCGGCGCCAGCGACGCCGCGGAGCCGGAGCTCGCGCCACAGGCGGCGAGGGTGCTGCAGAGCAGGACGGCGGTCAGCGGGGAACGGGCTCGCATCGTGTGGATCATCAGTATCCGGCGCCGGCGTCGCCCTTCGAGGGCGACGGAGTGAGAAGCTTCTCATCGGGCTGCATGTCGCCTTGCACATCATCGCGCTGGGCGCCAGCTTGCAGCCGGTCGCGGGACGTCTGTTAGCCTCGCGCCCCGACTCTCCAGGCGTTCGTTGGCGTGCCCTGACGCTCGAACGCCGTGCTCGTGCCGCGCGGACCGGCCGCCGCCTCACCGCCCGCGCGCGACGCTTCGCCATGCGCCGCCACGTCCTGTATCCGTCCCTGCCGTTCGCCGCCGCGCTCGCGGTCGTGCTCGCGCTGGCGCTCGCGGCCCCGGCCCGTCCGAGCGTCGGCTCGCTGCAGCAGGGCATCGCCGCCGACGGTGCGCGCGCACAGGCGCTCTCGGCCGCGGCCGGCAATGCGAACGCGCTCATCGCCCGCGTGAGCGCCCAGCTGCAGATCCTGTCCGCCCGCGTCTCGGCGATCGAGGCGCAGCTCGCCGCGGAGCGGGCGCGGCTCGCCGAGCTCACGGTGCAGCTCGCCGAGGAGCGCCACCGCTCGGCACGACTGCACGTCGAGGTCCTGCGCGACCAGGCGGTGCTCGCCCAGTGGCTCATCGCCGACTACGAGCACGGACGTCCCGATCTCATCACGGTCGTGTTCGACGCGCGCGGCTTCAGCGACCTGCTCGAGCGACTGGCGTTCCTGCGCCGTCTGAGCGACGAGGAGGGCCAGATCACCACCGACACCCGTGCGGCGCGCCGCGCGGCCGTCACCTCGGTGGCGAGACTGCACCGGCTGACCATCGCGCAGGGCCAGGCCATGAGCGCCACGGCCGCCGAATCGGCGGCGCTGCAAAGCATCCAATCGGCGCTCGGCGAGCGCGAGGCGGCGCTTGCCCAGGCCCGTGCGCTCGACGTCGCGCAGCTGCGCAGCACGCGGGGCGACCAGGCGTGGCTGCAGGCCAAGCTGCGCACCGAGCTGGCCGCCCTGGCCGCGCCGCCGAGCACCTCGACCGCGCCGTCGGGGATGAGCTTCGCGATCCCGTGGCCGGTCGTGCAATGCGAGTCGGGCGGGCAGAACCTGCCGCCCAACAGCGCCGGCGCCTCGGGCTACTACCAGATCATTCCCTCGACCTGGCGAGGCGAGGGCGGCTCCACCCCGCAGGCCTATCAGGCTCCCAAGTCCGAGCAGGACTCGATCGCCGCACGCCTGTGGAACGGGGGCGCCGGCGCGAGTAACTGGGTCTGCGCCGGGATCGTCGGCATCCGCTGAGGACACGATGTCGCCTTCGGCGACCCCTCGCTCGCGCCCCGGTCGTGCGACCGCTGCCGCTAATCTCGCGGTAGCCGTGCGCGCTGGTCGCCACGGTCGCTTCATGAGTGCGCCAACCTCCGAGATCACCGCCGCGCCGCCCCCGGCGCCGCATGGCGAGCACGGGCAGCTCGTGGTCGCCATCGCCACCTGCGTCGTCGGCGTGGCGCTGCTCGCCGTCGTGCTCACCGGCGGGTGGCGAGGGCTGACCTCGCACCTGCCCGCGCCGCCGCCGATCGTCGTCGTCGCGAGCACGCCGGCACCGGCCGCCGCCGGGACCGTCGGTGCGGCCAATCCGGCCGCGGCGATCGTCGCGTCGCCCTCCGACGTCGATCCCGTCTCCGCGCTCGGCCGCGCCGGCGTGATCGGCACCACGCACATCGCCGCCGGCTGGGAGGCGCGCTTCTACCCGATCTACGAGCGCGCGGCGCAGACCTTCGGGATCAACTGGCTGCTGATCGCCTCGATCCACAAGCAGGAGACCGACTTCTCGACGGCGCCGACCACCTACCACGGCCTCAACTTCGCGGGCTGCTGCGGCGGCCCGATGCAGTTCAACGTCACGAATGGCCCGGTCACCACGTGGCAGCTCGTGAGCGGCGCCTACCGCTACGCCCGCCGTCCCGCCGCCTACGACCACCAGACGGCCACGCACCCGTCGATCTACGACGACTTCGACTCGATCATGGCCGCCGCCTGGCTGCTGTACTCCGATGGCGCGAACACGGCGCTCGACGGGACGGCGTGGAACGCCGCCTACGACTACTACGGCCACGACGAGTCCGGCGTCACCTACGCCGACCAGGTGCTCGCGCGGGCGATCGGCTGGTCACAGCACGGCTTCTGCATCAACTGTGGACTCGACCCGGGCCTCATGGACGCCGTCTACAGCGCCTACGGCGCCCCCGTGCTCGCCGCCCTGCAGGCGCAGGCGGCCGCGGATGCCGCCGCGGCGTCCGCCCACAAGCGGCATGCCGCGGCCACGCGCCGCGCACACGCGGGGGCGGGTGGGTCGCGCCACTGACGACGCGGCGCGACCCTGATCCGACAGCCTCGATGCCTCGCGCCGGGACGCGGCGCGAGGGCGAGGCACCCTGAGCGTTACGTCACCGCGGCGTCGGCCTGGCGCAGCAGTTCGCCGGCGACGCGGTCGGTGGCGTCGTCGGTTCCGCCGAGCAGTCGACGCGAGAGCTGGGCACGGCGGAAGAACAGCGGCGCGTCGTGCTCCCACGTCGCGCCGATGCCGCCGTGCACGGAGATCATCTCGCGGGCGGCATAGTCGAGTGCGTGGCCGGCGGCGCTGCGGGCCGCGCTCGCCGCCAGCGGGAACTCGCCGGGCCCGCCGGTGCTCGACCAGCCGGCGTAGTAGCACAGCGAGCGTGCGTTCTCCATGCGGCGCAGCACCTCGGTGAGGCCGTGCTTGATCGCCTGGTAGGACCCGATCGGCCGCCCGAACGTGTGGCGCTCCTTCGCGTAGGCCACCGACGTGTCGAGCGCGACCTCGACGCTGCCGATCGACTCGGCCGCGATCAGCGCCTGCGCGAGGTACCAGGCCGCCGCGAGCGTCTCGGCGTCGAGGGCGAGCACGGTCGCGGCGGCGTCCTTGAGCGTCACGTGCCCGAGCGAGCGCGTGGCGTCGTAGCGGCGCGTCGCCTCCACCGAGGTGCCCGGGCCCGCGGCTTCGACGGCGAAACCGACGGGAGCTCCGTCATCGCCGATCGCGACGCCGACGAGCACGTCGGCGCCCGGGGCGTCGGGCACCCACCAGAAGGTGCCGCTGACCGTCGCGGTGTCCCCGGTGACGCGGGCGCTCGGAGCCGAGGCCCGCTCGCCGCCGCGCTCGGGGTCGACCGTCCAGGCGGCGAGTACGTCGCCGGGCGGGCGTGCGGGCAGGTAGGCGGCGCGACGCTCACCCGCAGCGAGCGCCTCGAGCCCGGCAGCCGCGGCCGCGTTGAGGAGGAACGTGGCGGGCAGGTGGCCGAGCAGCGGCACGCCGGCGAGCACCCGGCCGGTCTCGCCGAGCACGAGCATCGCGTCGAACGCGTCGAGACCGGCACCGCCCCGATCCTCGTCGATGAGCAATCCGGGCCAGCCGGCCTCGACGGCCGTCGGCCACAGGTCGGGCAGCTGGCCGCCGTCGAGCGCCTCGCGGGCGGCCTCGAGCGTCTTGACGCGCGAGAGCGCCCCGCGGGCGGCCTCGCGGAGCAGGACCTGCTCGTCCGAAAGTGCGAGATTCATCGCCGGCCTCCTTCCGTTGTGCCGGCTGGGGTGGCGGCACCGTCGGTCACGGCGCGCAACTCGGAGAACGGAACCCCCTTGTCCAGCCGTGGCTCGGCCGGGAGGCCGAGCACGCGCTCGCCGATCGTGTTGCGCAGGATCTCCTCGGTGCCGCCGGCCGACTTCAGGCCGGGCAGGAACGAGATCATGTATGACCACGGCGCGCCGTCGGCGAGCGCCTCGGGCCCCTGCACGTCGGCGATCAGATCGCCGGCGCGGATCGCCGCGCTGACCATCGTCACCTTGGCCAGGCCGGCCTCGGGACCGGGGATCTGCCCCTGCTGCAGCGCCGTCAGCGTGCGATAGCCGGTGAAGCGCACGGCGAGCAGGTCGGCCGCGATCTCGCCGAGCTCGCGTCGCACGCTCGGGTCGCGCCGGGCGTGATCGTCGGCGGCGATCGCGCGCGCGAAGCGATCGGAGTTGTAGCCGAGGCCCTGGCTGCCGAGCCCGATCGTGACGCGCTCGAACATGAGCGTCGTCAGCGCCGTCCCCCAGCCGCCGCCGATCGGCCCGACGACGGCGTCGGCTCCGACCGTCACGTCGTCGAAGAACACCTCGTTGAACTCGGCCTCGCCGGAGATCTGCCGCAGGCCGCGCACGGTCACGCCCTCGCCGTCGATGGGGACGATGAACATCGTCAGGCCGTTGTGCTTGGGCACATCGGGGTCGGTGCGCGCGAGCAGCAGACCGTAGGAGGCGAACTGGGCGTTCGTCGTCCACACCTTCTGCCCGGAGATGCGCCAGCTCCCGTCGTCCTGCTGGCGGGCCCGGGTCTGTACGGCGGCGAGATCCGATCCGGCGGCGGGCTCGGAGAACAGCTGGCACCAGACCTCGTCGCCGTGGAGCATCGGGCCGAGGTAGCGGACCTTCTGCTCCTCGGTGCCGTGGGCGATGATCGTCGGCCCGAGCATGCCGATCCCGATGACGTCGAGGATCCCCGGGACGCCGGCGCGGCCGATCTCCTGGTTGACGATGACCTGGTCGATCGGGCCCAGGCCTTGGCCGCCGTACTCGACCGGCCAGGTGACGCCGGCCAGTCCGCCCTCGGCGAGCCGGCGCTGCCAGACGCGGCGGGCGCTGATCGCCTCCTGCTCCTCGAGTGCGTCCGGCCCTTCGAGGACCGGGGCCTGCCCACGATGCTCCTCGAGCCACCCGCGCACCTTCGCGCGGTAGGCAGCCTGGTCCGGGGTGTCGTCGAGATCCACCGTTCCTCCTTTGGCTGACTAGCCAGTCGATGTCGCCGTCGACACGGTACTCCTCCGCGTGCGCGGGCGTCGCCCCACGATCAACGCCCCCGCCGAGACTACGCGTGCAGCGCCGCGAAGCCGTCGTCGAGCAGCGCGCGCGCCTGCAGGGCAAGGTTGGGCGAGTGCAGCACGACGACCGCGAGCCGCCGGCCGTGACGCTGTGCGGTGGCCACGAGGCACTCGCCCGCGGCGACCGTCCACCCCGTCTTCAGCCCCGTGATGCCCGGATAATGAGCGAGCACGAGCGGGTTGTTGTTGCTCACGAACAGCTTGCCGCCGCGGATCGGGAAGGGCACGGCCACCGAGGCCAGGCGCGAGAGCGACTCGATCCGCGGCTGGCGGATGTCGATGTCCGCCAGCTCGGCCAGGTCGGCGGCGCACGAGAAGTTGCCGGTGTCGACGAAGCCGCTCGGGAAGGCAAAGCGCGTGCACCCGAGGCCGAGCGCCGCCGCACGCTCGTTCATGAGCGTCACGAAGCGCGGGACGCTGCCGCCGACGTGCTGCGCGAGCGCGACGGCCGCGTCGTTGCCCGAGGGCAGCAGCAGCCCGGCCAGCAATGCGCGCACCGGTACGCGGCGCCCGAGCGGCAGCAGGCCGACCTTGGAGCCCGGCTGGTCGACGGCCTGGCGAGTGACGAGGACGCGCGCGCCCGGCGAGGTCTGCTCGACGGCGAGCAGCGCGGTCATCATCTTCGTCAGGCTGGCGATCGGCATCCGCCGGTCGGCGTTGTGCGACCACAGCACCTGTCCGGTGTCGAGATCGACGAGTACGCCGCCGCGGGGCGAACTCGTAAACCCGGGATCGACCGCCGGTGCGCCGACTCTCGTCAGGTGCAGCGGCGGCGTGCCGAGCGGCAGGCCGAGCGGCGAGCGCGCGGGGCGCGCAGCCGGCGCCGCGGAGGCCGAGCGCCCGTCGCGGCCGGGGATGGCGCTCGGCCCGGCCGAAAGCACCGAGCGTACGAGGGCGCCGCCGACGGCGAGCAGGACGAGAACGAGCACGCCGGCGACGGCTCGCTCGCGGCGCACCTGCCGCTGCCGGCGCCGCGCGTGCTCGCGACGGCGCGTCGAGCGCGGGTCGATGAGCGGCGTCTGCGTCATTTCGGCGGATTGCGCAGCGCCCCGAGCGCGCCGAACGCGAACAGCGCAAGCACGAGCAGCGACAGCGCCGTCAGCGGGTCGAAGCCTCCGCTGGCGATCACGCTGGCCGTCAGGTACCCGAAGCCCACGATGAATGCCAACACAATGATCAGCACGATGGTGCGGGCGGTCATCGGCGCCATCATGACCCGACGGCCGGCCGCCGTCGGGTGGGAGCCTCGCTCACGCGGGGCTGCCGCGCGCCGGAACCGCCTTACGCTCGGTCACGAGCCGCCCGATCGCCGCGCAGCCGAAGACCAGGCCGCCGACGCAGGCGACGTAGGCGGCGCCTCCGCTGACGACGGGATCGGTCAGGCCCGCGGCCGCGAAGTACACCTGAGCACCGACCCACACCGCGAGCAGTACGAGCGCGGGCAGCTCGACGATCGTGAAGAAGAGCAGGATGACGGAGACGGTGAAGACCCGCGCCCGCGGATACAGCAGCGCGTAGCCGCCGAGCACCGCCGCGATGGCCCCGGATGCCCCGAGCGTCGGCGCGGCGAGGTCGGGATCGATCGCGACCTGCAGGGCGAGCGCCGCGAGCCCGCCGAGCACGTAGAAGGCGGCGAAGCGCGCGCGCCCGAGCGAGTCCTCGATCGTCGGCCCGAAGATGGCCAGGAAGAACATGTTGACGGCGAGATGCAGCGCGCTCGAGTGCAGGAACATCGACGACAGCGGCGTCAGCCACGTCGGCAGCCGACCGCTCCCGCCGGCGGCGGCGGTGCAGACCGCCGCCCGCCCTCCGGGGGCGAGCGAGCAGTGCACGCCGGGATGCGTCAACTCGCGCGGGATCGCCGACACGTTGATGAGCGTGCGCGTCGACGGGCCCCCGAAGAGGCTCCCGCCGTGGCGCACGGCGAGCAGGTAGACGAGCACGTTCGCGGCAATCAGGCAGGCGGTGACGGCCGGAAACCGGTTGAGACGGAGGTTGTCGGTGACCGGGAGCATCTGGTCTTTTGCGCCGCTTGCGCTGGCGCCAAGCCTACCCCGTAGCGGCGAGCGGTCCGACGCCGGGTCGCGGCTGGGGCACGTGCTGATCGGCGTGGTAGCTCGAGCGCACGAGCGGGCCGGCGGCGACGTGCTCGAAGCCGAGCCCGTAGGCGGCCTGCTCGAGCGCCGCGAACTCATCGGGGTGCCAGTAGCGCACGACCGGCAGGTGGCGCTCGGACGGGCGCAGGTACTGCCCGACCGTGAGCACCTGCACACCGTGCTCGCGCAGCGCGCCGAAGGCGTCGACCATCTCCTCGAAGGATTCGCCGAGTCCGACCATCAGCCCGGACTTCGTCACCACCTCCTCGCCGCCCATCGCCTTCGCGTTGGCCAGGACCCGGCAGGAGCGCGGAAACTGCGACCCGCGCCGCGCCACCGGATAGAGCCTCGGGACCGTCTCGACGTTGTGGTTGAACACGTCCGGACGCTCGGCGATGACCTTGGCCAGCGGCATCTCGTGGCCCTGGAAGTCGGGCGTGAGGACCTCGATCTGGCAGCCCGGGGCCTGGCGGCGCACCTGACGGATGACGCCCACGAAGGCCGAGGCGCCCTTGTCGGGCAGGTCGTCGCGGTCGACCGAGGTGATGACGGCGTGGCGCAAGCCCATCCGCGCGATCGAACGCGCGACGCGCGCCGGCTCGAGCGGGTCGTTCCACGTCGGCTTGCCCGTGCGCACGTTGCAGAAGCCGCAGCGGCGCGTGCAGGTATCGCCGAGGATCATGAACGTCGCCGTGCCGCGCTCCCAGCACTCGCCGACGTTCGGGCAGGCCGCCTCCTGGCACACGGTGTGCAGGTTCTCCTCGCGGATGAGGTCGACGAGCTCGCGGTAGCGCGTGCCCCCGGGCGGCGGGACCTTGAACCACGCCGGCTTGCGCTCGCGCAGCGGGCGCACGTCGGGCCCGAGCACCTTCAGCACGTCCATCCCGCCAGGGTTGGCACGCGAGCGGGTGACGTGCGTGCGGCTGCTCATATGGGCAAGGCTAGCGATCGCGCACTGGCCGGCACGACGGGTCTGGAGCCCGGAGCGACCGGCACATCGGCGAGCCCGAGACGCGCCGGGCTGACGAGGCGCTGGCGGCGAACGTGCGCCAGGCAGAAGCGGTACGCGGCGTGGCGGCGGAAGCACGCGAGGCCGACTCGCTCGCCGCGCTCGCGCGAGAGCGAGGTCATCGTCACGCCGGGCAGCCCGCAGGGCACGACCGAGGCGAACGGCGCCAGGTCGTTCTCGACGTTGATGGCGAAGCCGTGTGTCGTGACGCCTCGGGAGACGTGCAGTCCGATCGAGCCGATCTTCGCCTCGCCGACCCATACGCCGGTGAGGCCGTCTCGCACCTGCGCGTCGACCTGCTCGTCGGCGAGCGCGGCGATCATCGCGCGTTCCATCGTGCGCACGAAGGCGAGGACGTCCTCGACGCGCATGATCGGGTAGCCCACGAGCTGGCCCGGGCCGTGATAGGTGAGCTGGCCGCCGCGGTCGGTGCTGACGACGTCGATGCCCCGAGCGCGGCACTCCTGCGCGCTCAGCGGTAGATCACCATCCTGCGAGCGGCGCCCAAGCGTGTACACGGGCGGGTGGTCGAGCGTCAGCAGGACGTCGGGCAGCTCGTCGGCCTGGCGCAGCGCGCGAACGTGCTCCTGTGCGGCGAGGGCACGGCGGTACTCCACCGTGCCGAGGTGGCAGACCCACAGCTCCCGCGGCGTGTCCGATGCGCTCATCCTCGACTCAGCGTAGCGCCGCGCCCGGGAGCGCTCGTACGCCCGTCGGCCCGGCGCGCGGCCCGTACCCTGGGTGCATGGGAGCCCGCGACCTCAGCCGCGTGACGCTGACGCGATGGCGCTGGCGCCTGCGCGGCGCCGTCATGTGGCCGACGTTCGTCGTCTGCCTGTTGGCCGACACGGTGATGCTCAACCGCCTGCCGGTGTCGGGCGCCTCGACGAGCCTCGCCGATGCGTCCGTCTCGGCGGGCTTCGTCAACCTCGCCGCGGTGGCGGTGATCGGGCCGCTGCTGAGCCTCGCCCTGCGTCGCGCGCGGCCCGACCTCCCGCGCGTCGTCGCGCGCGACTACGGCGGGACGGCCGCGCTGCTCGCGCTCGCGGCCGTCGTGCTCGCCGCCGGGCTGGCGAACCGCCCCACCGTGCTGGCCGCCGAGCACGCGCTGCGCGCACAGGCCCAGGCGCTGCGCCGCTACGTGGACGCGAACGCCCCGGCCGAACGGCCCGATCTCGTCCACTCCGATGCCATCGCGCTCGAGACGAATCTGTACCGCAGCTGCGTGCCGACGAGCGACCCGGGGCGTGCGCTGTGCGTCTTCATCAACACCTCGCGCTCCCCGCCGGCCGTGCGGCCCGACCCCGACACCGATCCCAACTCGCGCTGGCGACCGGGGGATTTCGCCGTCCCGTAGGCCCCGCGCCCGCCCTACAAGGCGAGCGCGATCGGCCGCTCGAGTAGCGCGCGCACGCGGGCCAGGAACTCCGCCGCCTCCGCCCCGTAGAGAATGCGGTGGTCGCACGAGAGCGTCACGTGCATCGTGTGTCGAGCGACGAGCGCGCCCTCGCGCACGACCGCGTGCGGCGCGAGCGCGCCGACCGACAGGATCGCCGCCTGCGGCGGGTTGATGACCGCGGTGAAGCTCGTCACGCCGTACATCCCGAGGTTCGAGACCGTGAAGGTGCCACCGGAGAGCTCGGGCGGAGTGATCGCCCCGGAGCGCACGCGCTCGGCGAGCGCGCCCGTCTCGGTGGCGATGGCCGTGAGCGACTTGAGGTCGGCGTCGAACACGGTCGGCACGACGAGCGCGTCCTGCGCGGCGACGGCGACGCCGACGTTCACGCGTGAGTGCAGCTCGAAGCGCCCGTCGCGGTAGCTGCCGTTCGCGCGCGGGTGCTCACCCAGGGCGATTGCGCAGGCGCGCACGACCATGTCGTTGAACGTCGGCACGACCGGTCGCTCGAGCTCCTTCAGCTGCGTGCGCAGACCGACGGCCTCCTCCATGTCGATCTCGGTCTCGAGCGCGAAGTCGGGGATCGTCGCCTTGGACTCGGCCATCCGCCGCGCCACGACCTGCTGGGTGCGGGTGAGCTCCTGCACGGTGACGTCACCCTTTGCCGTTCCCACCGGGCCGGGCGCGCTCGCCACGGGCGGCACCGCCGCCGGCGCCGCCACGGGCGCCGGGGTCGGCTCGGCGCCCGGAGCGCTGCGCTGGCCGCTCGCCGCGCCCTCGACGTCGGCGCGCACGACGCGCCCGCCCGGCCCGCTTCCGCGCAGGCCGCGCAGGTCGACACCGAGCTCGCGCGCGATGCGCCGGGCCAGCGGCGAGGCTCGCACGCGCTCGCCGCTACGTGCCCCGAACGGGGTATCCCCACTCGCCGGCGGCGCGCCACCACCGGTCGACACCGCCTTCGCCGGCTCAGCCGGGACCGGGACCGGGGTCGGGACGGTCGGCGGCGCGGGCGGTTGGGCGGCCCTTTCCCCGTTTGTCGCGTCGGCGGATGCCGCGGCGCGCCCGTTCCCGTCGCCGCCACCGCCGACGTAGGCGATCACCGCGCCGATCGGCAGCGTGCTCCCCTCGGTGGCGACGATCTGCAGGACGCCGTCGAGGTCGGCCTCGTAGACCATGGCTGCCTTGTCGGTCTCGATCTCGACGAGCTCCTCGCCCCGATGGACCTCGTCGCCGTCGGCCTTCAGCCACTTCAGGACCGTGCCCTCCTCCATCGAGTCGGACAGGCGGGGCATGACGACCTCAGGCATCGCCGAACGTTCCGAGGACGGCCTGGACGACCTGGGGCTCGTGCGGGTAGGCGATGTCCTCGAGCGCCTTGGAGTAGGGCATCGGGACGTCGGCGCCGGTCACCCGCCCGACCGGCGCGTCAAGGTGGTCGAAGGCCTGCTCGGAGATGAGCGCCGCGAGGTTCGCGCCGACACCGCCATGGGGCCAGCCCTCCTCGACGACGATGCAGCGGTTCGTCTTGCGCACCGAGGCGAGGATCGTGTCGAGATCGAGCGGGCGCAGCGTGCGCGGATCGATCACCTCGGCCCCGATGCCGTGGGCGTCGGCGAGCGTGGCGGCGGCTCGCTCGGCGGTGACCGCCATGCGCGAGATGCCGACGAGCGTGACGTCGTCGCCGGCGCGGCGGATCGCCGCCTCGCCGAAGCGCTGGACGTGGTCGCCCTCGTCGGGCACCTCGCCGCGCTGGCCGTACAGGTACTCGTGCTCGATGAACACGACCGGGTTGTCGTCCCGGATCGCCGCCTTGAGGAGCCCCTTCGCGTCGGCCGCGGTCGACGGCGTGGCCACGAGCAGACCCGGCACGTGCACGAACATCGCCTCCCAGCTGTGCGAGTGCGTCGGCCCGAGCTGGTGCCCGGCGCCCTGGGGCATGCGCACGACGAGCGGCACCCTGGCCTGGCCGCCGAACATGTAGTGGATGTGCGCGGCGTGGTTGACGATCTGGTCGAGCGCGAGCAGCGAGAAGTTGATCGTCATCAGCTCGACGACGGGCCGTAGCCCGGTCATCGCCGCGCCGACGCCCATCCCGACGATCGTGTTCTCGGAGATCGGCGTGTCGCGCACCCGCTTCTCGCCGAACTCCTCGAGCAGGCCGGCGGTGACCTTGAAGGCGCCGTTGAACACGCCGATGTCCTCGCCCATCAGCATCACGGTCTCGTCGCGCTGCATCTCCTCGCGCAGCGCGACGTTGAGCGCCTCGCGGTAGCGCATCAGCGCCACGACGCCACTCCTGCTCTAGACATCCTCGGCAGCCTCCATGGCGCTGGTCAGCTGCTGGGGGATCTCGCCGTGGCTCGTGGCCGGGGGCTGCACCGGCGCGCCGCCCTCCGGATGCGTCGTGTCGACCGAGTACCACCCGCGTACCTGATCGCCGAGCACGTACACGTCGTCATAGAGCGAGTCCGGCGAGGGCAGCGGCGAGGCGTCGGCGAAGGCGACGGAGAGGTCGACGCGGGCGATCGCCTCGGTGTCGAGGCGCTCCGCCTCGCCTTCTTGCAGGATCCCGGCCTCGAGCAGCCGCTGCGCGAACAGCTCGATCGGGTCGCGCTGGCGCCACTGCTCGACCTGCTCCTTCGTGCGGTACTCCTCGGGGTCGGCCATCGAATGCCCGCGGAAGCGGTAGGTAACGGCCTCGACGAGCATCGGGCGGCGCTCCTCGCGGGCGACGCGCAGCGCCTCGCCGACGACGTTGTAGGTGTCGACGACATCCATGCCGTCGCAGCGCAGGCCGGGCACGCCGAACCCCTCGCCCTTGACACGCAGGTCGGTGACGGCCGAGTGCCGCTCCAGGGCCGTGCCCATCCCGAACTGGTTGTTGGTGACCAGGAAGACCACCGGCAGGCGCCACAGCGCGGCCAGGTTCATCGTCTCGCCGAACGTGCCCTGGTTGGAGGCCCCGTCGCCGAACGTGCACAGCGTCGCGTCCTCGGTGCCGAGGTAGTCAGAGGCGAGGCCGAAGCCGGCGGCGATCGGCAGGTTCCCGCCGACGATCCCGTAGCCGCCCATGAAGCGCCTTGCCAGGTCGAACATGTGCATCGAGCCGCCGCGCCCGCGCGAGCAGCCGTCGACGCGCCCGAACAGCTCGGCCATCACGTTCTCGGGCGGCGTGCCGCGGACGATCGCGTGGCCGTGCGAGCGGTAGGTGGAGATGAGGTAGTCCCGCTCGCGCAGGGCCCGCGCCGAGCCGACGATCGTCGCCTCCTCGCCGATCGACAGGTGCAGGAAGCCGCCGACCTTCGCCTTTGCGTACATCTCGCCGGCGCGCTCCTCGAAGCGCCGGATGAGCATCATCGTGCTCAGCCACTCGCGGGCGACGTCGGGGTCGGGCAAGGCGGCCGGCGGCTCCTCGCCACCGCGCTCGTCCGCTGATGCGACCCGCTCGGCCATCCGCGGTTCACGTTATCGCAGGGGTCCGCCGGTGCGCAGCCGGCTCAGCGCGGCCCGTCGGGCTCCTCCACGCTCCACCGGCTGATGAACTCCTCCGCCTCGAGCGCCTGCAGGTCGGCCTGCAGCCGGCGCGCCAGGAGCGTGGCGTCGCGCGGCAGCGCGTCCCAGAACAGCACGACCTCACCACCGTCGAGCTCGACCACTTCGACGAGGTCGACGCGGTCGGGCTCGGCCAGCAGCACCGGCGCGGGGCCGCCGCGCGTGAGCAGCACGCGGTAGACGCGGTCGGCCCTCACCGGGCGGCGGGGGACGACATCGCCTCGACGGCCGCGCGCGCCTCGGGGATGGCGGCCTCGCCGTCGAACACGTGGTCGCCGACGCGCACCGCCGGGACGTCGCGCACGCCTTGTGCGGCGGCGTCCGCCGTCGCCGCCCGCAGCTGCTCGGCAATCGACTCCCGCTCGGCCGCGGCGAGCACCGCGCGCGGATGCATCTCACAGGCCGCCGCGGCGACGAGCACGAAGTCCGGGTCGGAGAGGTCGTGCCCGCCGGCGAACGCCTGGCGGAAGGCCGCCTGCGCGAAGGGGACCGCGCGCCCGATCTCCTTGGCGTACGTGGCCACCCGCATCGCCGGCTCGCTGTCGAAGGGGAAGCTCGCGGGCCAGCGCACGCGCTGCAGCCCGAGTGCCCGCGCGCGCCGCTCGACGTCCTCGCGGAAGGCGTCGGCCTCGGCCGCGCAGCGAAAGCCCTCGAAGCGCTCGGCGTGCGGGAGCTCGCGCGCGAGCACCGGCTGCCAGGCCGCGGGCGCGCCGAGGCCGGCGAGCACCTGCTCGGCGGCGAGGTAGGCGAGCGGACTGGCGAGGTCGAAGTAGAAGGCGGCGTCGGGCGCGGGCATCGCGTTCAAGCTAAGCACGACGCTGCTTCACTGTGACCCGTGAGCGCGCCCGACCCACCGATCCGCATCGTTCTCCGCGCGCGCCGAGTGGGAGGTCTGGGTGACCATGGCCAACGCGGCCGGTGACGTCGCCGGCGTGTGGCTGCAGATCGCTAAGGCCGGCACGGGCGTCGCAACCGTTACCTACGCCGAGGCACTCGAGGTCGCGCTGTGCCAGGGCTGGATCGACGGCCAGCGAAGGGCGCTCGACGAGCGCTTCTACCTGCAGCGCTTCACCCCCCGACGGGCCCGCAGCCGCTGGTCGAAGCGCAACCGCGACGCCGCGGTGGCGCTGATCGAGGCGGGTCTGATGGCGCCGGCCGGCCTGCGCGAGGTTGAGCGGGCGCGCGCCGACGGGCGCTGGGACGCCGCGTACGAAGGCCAGCGCTCGGCCTCGATACCCGACGACCTCGCCGCCGCCCTCGCGGCCGACCCGCAGGCGCTCGCCTTCTTCGAGACGCTCGACAGCGCCAATCGCTACGCGATCCTCTACCGCGTCCACGACGCCAAGCGACCGCAGACCCGCATCCGTCGCATCGAGCAGTTCGTGGCCATGTGCCGCGAGGGTCGGACGCTGCACCCGCCACGCGGCGGGTGAGGGCGCTCAGCCGTGGATGAGCCAGCCGTCCGCGGCGCGGCCGGCTTCGAGCACGACCTCCGACAGCGTCGGGTGGCCGTGGATGATGCGCGCGACCTCGGCGTAGCCGCCCTCGAGCGCGCGCACGTTGACGAGCTCCTGGATGAGCTCGGTGGCGCGCGTGCCGACGATGTGACCGCCGAGCAGCTCGCCGTACTTGGCCTCGCCGACGAGCTTGACAAGGCCTGTGCGGTCGCCATACACCGTCCCGCCGCCCACGGCCCCATAGGGGACCTTCCCGATGACCACGTCGTAGCCCTCCTCGCGGGCCTGCGCCTCGGTGAGCCCGAACGAGCCCGACGTTCGGCGTGCAGAACGTGGCGCGCGGGATGTCGATGTAGGCGATCGGATGCGTCTGCAGGCCGGCCGCGTCCTCGGCGGCGATGACGCCCTCGTCGGAGGCCTTGTGGGCGAGCGCCGGGCCGTGCACGAGGTCACCGATCGCGTAGACGCCCTTCAGGCTCGTACGCATCGCGCCGTCGACCTTGACGAGACCGTGCTCGTCGAGCTCGATGCCGGCCTCGCTGAGGCCGAGGGCCTCGACGTCCGGTCCGCGCCCGGCGGCGATGACGAGGTAGTCGACCTCGGCCGTCTGGTCGCCGTAGGAGAAGGTGACGCTGCCGTCGCCGGACTGGACGTTCTCGACGAACGTCTTCGTGAAGATCTGCATGCCCTGGCGCTTGAGCCCGCGCTCGGCGAGCTTTGAGATGTCGGCGTCCTCGGTCGGCAGCACGCGTTCGAGGGCCTCGAACAGGAGCACCTCCGAGCCGAGCCGCGCGTAACCCGAGGCGATCTCGGCCCCCGACGCGCCGGCGCCGACGACGGCCAGCCGGCCGGGCAGCTCGGACAGCGCCCACGCCTCCTCGGTGCCGATGACCCGTCCGCCGAACTCGGTTCCCGGGAGCGCGCGCTTCACCGATCCGGTGGCGATGATGACGATCTTGGCCGCGATCTCGGTGCCGTCGAACTGGCCGCCGACCCGGACGTTGCCGTCGTCGGTAACGGACGCGTGCCCCTCGATGACATCGATCTTGTTCTTCTTGAAGAGGCCGGCCACGCCCCCGGTGAGCGTCGAGACCACCTTCTCGCGACGGGCCTGGACGGCCGCGAAATCAACGGCCACACTGCCGACCTCGAGCCCGTAGTCGCCGGCCTCGCGTATCTCGCTGAGGATGTCGGCCGAGCGCAGCACGGCCTTCGCGGGGATGCAGGCGTAGTTGAGACAGCGACCGCCGATCTTGTCCTTCTCGGCCACCGCCGTCTTGAAGCCGAGCTGGGCGGCGCGGATCGCCGCGACGTACCCGCCGGGGCCGCTGCCGATGACGATGCAGTCGTAGGAGGACTCGGCCATTGCCGGGCCCACACTACAAGAGGCCGGCGATCAGGACGGGGCCGAGCGCCGCCGCATCTCGGTCACCTGCAGGCGGCCCATGACGCGCACGAGCTTCCAGAACAGCCACCCGGCGAGCACGACGACGACGAGCAGCACAATCGCGACGACGAGCGAGGAGACGACGGTCAGCGCCAGGCAGCTGACGATGATCTGGAAGGCGAGGAGCCCCTCGAATCCGAGCACGGCCCAGTAGCGGAGGTTGTACATCCCACCGGCCAGCAGCGCGAGCACACCGGCGAGGAAGAGGCCGCCGTACAGCGAGCCGCCGTGGCTGGAGAGGTCGTGCGTGGTGGTGGCGCCCACGAGCACGGCGACCGCGACCACGGCCGAGACGACGCTGGCCACGATCAGCGTCTGCGGACGCTCGCCGGGCGCGAGCGGCTCGAGCTCGGCCCGCAGCTGCTCGCTGCGCGCCTCGCCGCGGGGTCGCTGCGGCGCGGCCGCGGGTGCCGCCGCGACCGTGTGCTCGTCCGCGGCGACGCGCGAGCGCGTCCGTCGCTTGCGGCTAGTCGGTGCCATCGCCCTCGCCCCGCTCGCTCGAATGCAGCGCATCGCGCAACCGCTCGGCCGCCGCGCGCGGATCCGCCGCCTCGGCGATCGCCCGCACGACGGCGATCCGCCGCGCTCCGGCGTCGACGACGCGACCGACGTTCGCCGGGTCGATTCCGCCGATGGCAAAGAACGGCACGGTGGCGTGAACGGCCGCGTAGCGCACGAGCTCGAGGCCGACGGCCGGCCGGCCCGGCTTCGTTGGTGTCGCGTGCACGGGGCCGACCCCGATGTAGTCCATGTCGCGGGCCGCGTCGACCTGGGCCGGCGAGTGCGTCGACAGCCCGATGATTCGGTCCGGGCCGAGTCGCTCGCGCACCGCCGGCACCGGCTCGTCGTCCTGGCCGAGGTGCACGCCGTCGGCCCCGCCGGCGAGCGCGACGCCGGGCCGGTCGTTGACGATGAGCAGCAGCCCGAGCTCGTCGCACAGCGCGCGGGTCGCCCGCGTCAGCGCGAGCAGCGCATCGTCGTTGAGCTGCTTCTCGCGCAGCTGGACGACGTCGACGCCCCCTTGCGCGGCCGCCGTGAGCACCGGCTCGAGCTCCCGTCCGCCCGGGGCGCCGTCGCACACGAGGTACAGGCGAGCGGCGGCGAGGCGCTCGCGACGGGCTGCGCCGACGGCGATCGTGGACATGCCCTGCAGTCTCGCAGGCGCGTTCGGGCCTGTACTACGATCGCTCGAGGCCTTGTCCGACGTGTCGCACACCCCGAGCGCAGACGTCGCCGTGATCGGCGGCGGCATCATCGGGCTCGCCGCTGCGTGGCGGCTCGCCCAGAGGGGTGCGTCGGTGACGCTGTTCGAACGCGACGTCCTCGGCGCCGGGGCGTCCTCCGTCGCCGCCGGGATGCTCGCGCCGATCTCCGAGGCCGAGTACGGCAGCGCCGGCCAGCGCGCGCTGACGCTCGGGCGGGCCGGCGCGGAGCGCTGGCCGTCCTTCGCCCACGAGCTCGCCGAGGCCAGCGGACGGCCGGTCGCGCTCCGCTGCACCGGCATGCTCATGCTCGCCCGCGATGCCGACGAGGCGGAGGCGCTCGATCGCGAGCATCGCTTCCGAGAGTCGCTCGGGCTGCCGACGACGCGCCTGCGGGCGAGCGAGGCGCGGGCGCTGGAGCCCGCGCTCGCGCCGACCCTGCGCCTCGCGCTCGAGATCCCCGACGACCACAGCGTCGACCCGCGCGAGGTGCTCGCCGCGCTGGACGGCGCCGTCCGGCGAGCCGGCGTGCGGATCCGCGAGGGAGCCGTGGTGTCGCGCCTGCTGATCGACGACCTGCGGGTGCGCGGTGTGGAGGTCGCCGGAGGCGAGCGGGTGGCGGCCGGCTGCGTCGTGGTGGCGACCGGCGCCTGGACCGACGCGCTCGGCGACCTCCCCGAGGACGTCCGCGTTCCGGTGCGCCCGCTGAAGGGGCAGACGCTGCGCCTTCGCGATCCCGCCGGGCCCGGCCTGCTGCAACGCGTCGTGCGCTACCACGGCGGCTATGTCGTGCCCCGCGACGACGGCCGCTACGTGATCGGCGCCACGATGGAGGAGCGCGGCCACGACGTGACGCCGACTGCCGGCGCCATGTACGAACTGCTCCGCGACGCGCATGACCTCGTGCCCGGTATCTCCGAGCTGGTCATCGAAGAGCTCGCCGTCGGCCTGCGGCCGGGCACCCCGGACAACGTGCCCGCCGTCGGTCCGGGTGCGCTGCCCGGCCTCGTCTGGGCGGTGGGTCACGGCCGCAACGGCATCCTCCTCGCCCCGCTCACCGCCGACCTCGTCGCGGCGGCCGTGCTCGCTGACCCGCTGCCCGAGCTGGCCCGCGCCTGCCACCCGGGTCGCGCCTTCGGTGGAGTGGCCGCGTGATCCGGGTCAACGGCGAGCCCTCGACGGTCGCCGCCGGCGACACGGTTGCGGCCGCGCTCGCCGCGCTCGGGGTTGAGGCGGACGCGCGCGGGATCGCCGTCGCGGTGGACGGCGACGTCGTTCCGCGTGCGCGGTGGGAGGAGTTCGCGCTGCCCGATGGCGCGCGGGTCGAGGTGCTCACCGCGATGCAGGGGGGGTAGGGCAGCAGCCGCGCGCGCGACAATGCGCAACACTGGCGTCGTGGCGAATGAGGCCTCGACCCTCACCGGCAGCGGCGAGCTGCCCGCCGACGATCCGCTGGTGATCGGCGGGCGCTCCATGCACTCGCGCCTGCTGCTCGGGACCGGCGGGTTTCCGAACCTGGCGACGCTCGCCGCGGCGATCGAGGCGAGCGCGACCGAGCTCGTGACCATCGCCCTGCGGCGCATCGACCCGACCCAGCGCGGTTCGCTCGTCGACGTGATCGAGGCCGCCGGGGTCGACCTGCTCCCGAACACCGCCGGCTGTCACACCGCGCGCGACGCGGTCCTCACCGCTCGCCTCGCGCGCGAGGCGTTCGCCACCGACTGGGTGAAGCTCGAGGTCATCGGCGACGAGGACACGCTCATGCCGGACGCGCTCGAGCTGCTGCGCGCGGCCGAGGAGCTCGTCGACGACGGCTTCGTCGTCCTGCCCTACACGACGGACGATCCCGTGCTCGCCCGGCGCCTGTGCGACGTCGGGTGCGCCGCCATCATGCCGCTCGGCTCCCCGATCGGCAGCGGCATGGGGATCCGCAACCCGTACAACCTCTCGCTCATTCGCGAGACCGTCGACGTGCCGGTGATCCTCGACGCGGGTGTCGGCACGGCGTCGGACGCCGCCCTGGCGATGGAGCTCGGCTGCGACGCCGTGATGTGCGCGAGCGCGATCTCGCGCGCGCAGGACCCGGTCCGCATGGCGCACGCGATCCGCGGCGCCGTCGATGCCGGCCGCTGGGCGCACGGCGCCGGACGGATCCCGCGCCGGCGCTACGCGGAGGCCTCCTCGCCGCGCGAGGGCCTCGCCGACCTGTAGAGCATCGCCCGTGCACGACGAGCTGATCGACCGCTGGGAGGCCGCGTGGAGTGGCCGTGATCGCGAGGCGTTCGCCGCCGTGTGCGCGCCCGACGTGCACTACGAGGATCCACTCACCAACCCTCCGCGATATGGACCTGCCGAGCTCGGCGAGCACGCCGGTCGCGTGTGGACGGGGCTGCCCGACGTGCGCCTCGAGCGCACCGGTGAGCGTCTCGGCGACGACCGTCGCGTCGCCGCCCCCGCGAAGCTCGTCGGAACGCACCTCGGTGAGCTCGACGGGATCCCGCCGTCGGGGCGGGCGCTCGTGCTGCATATCGTCTTCTACTGCGAGCTGGAGCCGCATCGCGAGCGGCTCTGGCGGATCCGGGCGTTCTACGACGCCTACGGCGCGGCGGTCGAGCTCGGGATCCTGCCGCGCCCGGGCACGCTCGGCGAGCGCACGCTCATGATGCTCCGCGGCTACGGCATACGGGGACTGCGGCGCAACGGGTGAGTGCGGCGCGCCGCTCGCGCCGCACTCGCTGCTCGGCTACTTCACGACGGTGATCGTTCCGTTCATGCTCGCCGGGTGGATCGTGCACTGGTAGTGGATGACCCCGGGGGTCGTGGCCTTGTACTCGAACGTGCTGCCCTGCCCGAAGTTGGCCGAGTGGAACGAGACCGGCCCGCTCAGCGACGTGACGTTGTGCTCGATCATGTCGAGATTGGTCCACTTGATCGTGCTGCCGACCTTCACCGTGATGTTCGCCGGGCTGATCGCGATGTTCTGGTACTTGACGCTGACGAGACCGCTCTGCGGCGTGCTGCTCGCCGCCGGCGCCGTCGCGGCGGCCGCCGCGGTGGTCGAGCTCGTCGAGCTGCTCGCGGTGGAGCTGCTCGAACCGCAGCCGGCGAACACGAGTGCGCCGCCGGCGAGCACGAGCGGAAGGACTCTCTTCATGGGGTGGCCGATCCTTTCTCAGGTGAGGATGCGCGCAACAGCTACGACGTTATACGGCACCCCAGCCTTCCCGGATCTCCCGCAGTGAAGGTGCCCAGGCGCGGCGGGTGAGCACCCCCTAGACTGGCGCCTCCCATGACGCGCCACCTCCTCACGGGCGCCGAGCTCAGCGCCGCCGATCTCGACGCGCTGCTCGCCCGCGCGGCGGAGCTGAAGGCCGCCCCGCTGTCCTCGCGCGTGCTCGACGGGCGCAGCGTTGCGCTGGTCTTTCAGCGACCGTCGACGCGGACGCGTCTCTCCTTCGAGGTCGGCGTGCACGAGCTCGGCGGCCTGCCCGTCGTCCTGCGTGCCGACGAGATGCAGCTGTCGCGCGGCGAGTCGATTCGCGACACCGCCCTCGTCCTCTCGCGGCACGTCGCCGCCGTCGGCGTCCGCACGCGCGCCGACCTGATGCTCGAGGAGCTGGCCGAGTTCGCCTCGATCCCGGTGTTCAACATGCTGACCGAGGGCCACCACCCCTGTCAGGCCCTTGCCGACCTGCTGACCCTGCGGGAGACGTTCGGCGCGCTACCCGGGCTGCGGCTGGCCTACGTCGGCGACGGCAACAACGTCGCTCGCTCGCTGGCGATCCTCGGCACCCTCGCCGGCGTCGAGATCGCGATCGCCTCGCCGCCCGGCTACCAGATCGAGCACGACCTCGAGCTCGCCGCGGGTGCGCGCGCCGAGCTGCACCTACTGGAGGATCCCGCCGAGGCCGTCGCCGGCGCGCACGCCGTCTACACCGACGTGTGGGTGAGCATGGGCGACGAGGCCGAGGCGGAGGAGCGCCGCCGGGACCTTGGCGCCTATCGCGTCGACGGCGCGCTGCTCGATCGCGCGCGCCCGGAGGCGATCGCCCTGCACGACCTGCCCGCGCACGTCGGCGAGGAGATCACCGCCGAGGTGCTCTATGGCCCGCGGCAGCGGATCTGGGACCAGGCCGAGAACCGCCGCCACGCACAGAAGGCGCTACTCGAATGGCTCGTCTCGAACGGCGGGCGTTAGGCGGCCACGCGGCGAGCGATCTGCGCTAGCCTCGCGATCGCGACGAACGCCACAAGCTGCCCCTCACCCCAGGAGACGTGATGCCCCAGCCGAAGTCATCTCCACGCCCCGCCAGGACGCCCGCCGCCGCGGCGAAGGGCACCGCGGCGAAGAGCACGGCAACGAAGACGACGGCGGCGAAGCGCACCGTCGCCCGGGCCGGCGCGACCAAGGGCACGCCGGCGAAGGCGATGGCGGCCACCGCGCCCGCCAAGCGCACCACCGCGGCCAAGGCGCCCGCCAAGCGTGCCACCGCGGCCAAGGCGCTGGCCAAGGCGCCGGCCAAGCGCGCCACCACCGCCAATGCGCCGGCCAAGCGTGCCACCGCGGCCAAGGCGCCGGCCAAGCGCGCCACCACCGCCAAGGCTCCGGCCAAGCGCGCCCCCAGCGGCGCGGGGTCGCGGCCGACCGACGACACCCTGGCCGCGCACGTCAACGCCGTGCGCGAGGTCCTCACCCGCGGCGTGGTGCTCACCGCCGAGCGCGTGCAGGAGACGCTCGACGACGCGGTCTCGCGCGGGCGACTGACGCATGTCGACGCCGACGATCTCGTGCAGCGGCTCGTGCAGATCGGTCGCAGCCAGGCCGAGGAGGTCCGCTCGGACCTCGAGGAGCTGCGCGAGGAGATCGAGGAGCTCCTCGACCAGAGCCCGACGGACGTGCTCAACGCGAGCCTGCGGGCCGGGACGCAGCTGACGCCGGATCGCGTCGTGCGCGAGCTCGATCGCGTCCGGCGCGTCGTCGGGATCGGACCGGCGTTCCCGATCCTCGCCTACGACGATCTGAGCGCGGCGCAGATCATCGAGCGCCTGGAGGACCTCAGCAGCGCGCAGCTGCGCAAGGTCCGCGATCGCGAGCGGCGCACGGCGAAGCGCAAGACGGTGCTCGACGCGATCGAGCGCGCGCTGCGGTAGGGCGCCCGCCGCGGCTACGCCGCCTCGAATTCCCGCGAAAGCGCGGCGAAGTCGAGCTCCTCGCCGGCGCCGGCATGCGCGAGCACCTCCTCGGCCGTGCGGCCGTGGCTGTCGCGCCACCAGCCACGCAGCGTCTCGCCCGCTGCGCTGGAGCGAAACCAGGCCGCGCCGAAGTGCTCGGCGAGGGTCCCGCGCAGCCGCGCCTCGAGCGCCCACGCCCGCAGGTAGTGGGCGACGTACAGGCCGGGGTCGAGGTCGGTGAGCCACGTCGCCTCCGGCCACGCGACGTGCAACGCCGCCGACAGGTGTCGCGAGTACCGTCGGGCCGCTGCGCTGATCGGCACCGTCTCGCCGTGCAGCTCGCACTCGTAGGCGAGCTTCGCCGCGTACCGGCGCAGGAGCAGCAGCCGGCGGCAGCGAGCCACGCCGGCGTACGACGCCGGATTGATGCCGCGCGCGCGGAGCCACGCCGGCTCGTCGGCGATCCGCTCGAGCAGGAAGGCGAACGCCTCGCCGATGGCGGGATCGCCGAGACGGCGCAGCTCGAACGGCAGATCCGGCGCCGCCGCGGCGAAATGCTCGGCGTGGCCGGCCTCGTGCAGGAGCGCGGCGTAGTCCTCCCAGCCGCCCTCGGCGGCAAGCACCAGGTAGACCTCCTGCGGGACGTGCACCGGCGAGCAGAACGCGCGCCGCGACTTCGCCGGGCGCGGTGCGAGGTCGAGCACGACGTTCGGCTGCGCGTTGATGTCGATGCCCAGGTCGGCGAGCGTCCAGGCGAGTGCCGCGTGCAGGCCGGCGGCCGGGAAGCGCGCGTCGAGCGCCGGCTGGCGAAGCAGTCGCGGCAGGTCGGAGCGCGCGAGCGCGCCGAGCTCGAACTGCAGTGTCGTGCGCACCGTCGGGCCGACGACCGCGGCGAACACCGGCTCGGTGGCGGCGAGGAATCGCGCGGCCTGCGCCTGCAGTTCGGCGAGGTCGAGCTCGTAGAGCTCGCCGTACATCGCCGCGTACGTCGGCCAGCCGAGCGCGCGGGCGGCGGCGCGGCGGACCTCGGTGATCTCCAACGCGATCGGGGTCGCCGACCGCTCGATGACCGCGCAGCGTTCGGCCTCCAGCCGCGCCCGCTCGCCGGCGTCGGCGGTGTGCGCCTGCGCGCGAGCGACCTCGCCGAGGCGGATCGCCTCGCCGGCGGCGGTCGACACCCGCAGCTCGCCCTCGCGTTCGATGAGCTCGGCGTCGAGCGCCGCCGTGGCGGCACCGAGGTGTCCGTCGACGGCGAAGCGCAGCAGCAGGCGCAGCCGGCGGCGGCGCGCGGGGTCGTCGGCCGCGCTCATGGCCGTGCGCAGGTCGTCGACTGCGCCGGCCGCGAACAGCTCGCCGGCGTGCTCGTACAAGGCGCCCGGCGGCTCCCCCTCGAGTCCGGCGAACTGCCGGTAGTGGCGCCGCGCAAGCTCGATGGCGAAGGTCTCCGCCCGCGCGGAGTACCCGGCGACGTCCATGGGGCTGCCATCCTAGTCGTACGCGCGCGGGCCGCGCGCGGGCCGGTACCCCTTTTTCATGACGATCTCCCCCGACACGCTCGCCGCCGGACAGGACGGGCAGGCGCCGCGACCGCCGCGACCGGAGCGCGGCGCCGAGGTCGAGCTCACGATCGATTCGCTCGCCTTCGGTGGTGAAGGGGTCGCCCGGCTGCAGGACGGCGGCTACGTCGTGTTCGTTTCTGGCGGCGTGCCGGGCGATCGCGTGCGTGCCGTCATCACCAAGCGCAAGCGCAGCTACGCCCACGCGCGCATGCTGGAGCTGCTCGAGCCCGGACCCGATCGCGTGCCGGCGCTGGCCGCGCATCCGGGCGCGCCATGGCAGGTCATCCCGTATGAGCGACAGCTCGAGATCAAGCACGCTCAAGTGGCCGAGGCGCTGCGCCGCCTCGGGCGCCTCGACGGTTTCGAGCTCCAGGACATCGTCGCGGCGGGCGAGCAGTGGCGATACCGCAACAAGCTCGAGTACTCCTTCGGCGAGGATGCCGAGGGCCGGCTCGTGTGCGGCTTCCACGCGCCCGGGCGCTTCGACGAGATCGTGGCCATGGAGGACTGCCTGCTCGCCTCGGACCGATCGAATGCGCTGCGCCGCGAGGTCCTGCAGTGGTGTCGCGAGCAGGGCCTGCGCGCGTGGGACCGGCGCTCCGGCGACGGCCTGCTGCGCAACCTGGTCGTTCGCGAGGGCAGGCGCACCGGGGAGTTCCAGGTCCGTCTGGTGACTTCCGCCACCGACCTCGACGCGGAGCCGCTCGCCCGGCGCCTCGACGTCGACAGCCTGCTGGTCACGCGGATGACGCGGGTCGGAGAGACGACGAGCGGCGGCGACACGGAGATCGTCGACGGTGCACCCGACTTCGCCGAGCGCCTGTGCGATCTCGATCTGCGTATCTCCGCCGAGGCGTTCTTCCAGACGAACACCGAGATGGCCGAGGTCCTCTACGGCGTCGTCGGCGAGTTCGCCGATCTGCACGGCTGGGAGCGGGTATACGACCTCTACTGCGGGATCGGCACGATCGGGCTGACGCTCGCGCGGCGCGCGGGAGAGTTGTGGGGGCTGGAGATCGTGCCCGAGGCGATCGCCGACGCGATCGCCAACGCGCGGCGCAACGAGATCTCCGGCGCGCACTTCTTCGCCGGCGACGCGCGGCTGGCCCTCGGCGAGCTGCGCGCGCGCGCCGGCCGGCCGGACGTGCTCGTCGTCGATCCGCCGCGCGCCGGCCTGTCGGCGAAGATCGTGCGTCGGGTCATCGAGGCCGCGCCGTCGCGCATCGTCTACGTCTCGTGCAACCCGACGACGCTGGCCCCGAACGCAGCCCAGCTCGTCGAAGCCGGCTGGCGGCTGACGGCGGTTCGCCCCGTCGACATGTTTCCGCAGACGCCGCACATCGAGTGCGTCGCGGTGCTCGACCGGTAGCGGGGCGACATCGGCGCGAGGCTCCGGGCTCACGATAGGCTCCGCGCTCATGCGCGCCGCCACGATCACCGACGGCGAGATCGTCGTCGATGAGCGTCCCGATCCCGAGCCCGGCAGCGGCGAGGTGCTGGTGCGCGTGCGCGCCGCCGGCGTCAACGGCGCCGACCTGCACCAGCTCGCCGGTCGCTACCCGGCGCCACCGGGCTCGCCGCCCGACATCCCCGGCATGGAGCTCGCCGGTGAGGTGCTGGCGCTCGGTCCCGGCGCGCTCCGCTTCGCCGTGGGGGACCGCGTGATGGCCATCGTCGGCGGTGGCGCTCAGGCCGAGCTGGCCACCGTGCACGAGCGCCAGCTGATGCCGGTGCCCGGCGGCCTGGGTTGGCCGGCCGCCGGCGGGCTGCCGGAGGTCTTCACGACCGCCCACGACGCGCTCTGCACGCAGGCGCAACTGCTCGCCGGCGAGCGGCTGCTCGTGCACGGCGGCGCCGGCGGCGTCGGCACGGCCGCGATCCAGCTCGGCCATGCGGTCGGGGCTCGCGTGACCGCAACGGTGCGCAACGAAGCGCTACGCGACGGCGTGCGCGCGTTCGGCGCGGAGGTGATCGCACCGGAGGGGTTTGCCGAGCACGGGCCCTTTGACGTGGTGCTCGAGCTCGTGGGCGCGCCGAACCTGGCCGAGAACCTGCAAGCGCTCGCCGTTGGCGGGCGGATCAGTGTCATCGGCGTGGGGGCGGGGGCCACGGGCGAGCTGAGCCTGCTCGCGTTGATGGGCAAGCGGGCGCGCATCTTCGGCTCGACCCTGCGCTTCCGCCCGCTCGAGGAGAAGGCGCTCACCGCGCGCTGTCTCGAGCACTCTGTGCTGCCGCTCTTCGAGTCCGGCGCGCTGGCGGTGCCGATCGCGGCGACCTATCCGCTCGAGCGCGCCGCCGAGGCCTACGTGCGCTTCGCCGCGGGCGGCAAGCTCGGGAAGATCGTCATCGAGACGTAGGGATCGGTATCACCCTCGCGGCCCGGGGGGTGTTCGTCGTAGGTATGAATAATTCACACAAACGACGAACACGTCCCGACCGGCCACCGCTCAGCGGCTTGAACGGGGCCGGCTGTCCGCCCGAAACCGCGCAGCGCCCCCCAGCCTCAGTACGGCGGCAGCTCCGCGTGCCACTCACCCAGCACCCGGAACGCCGCCCAGAACTCCCGCTTGGACACCTCGTCGTCGAGCGAGCGGTCGATGTCGGGGACGCAGAGCAGATCGATCGACGGCGTGAGCGCCTGCAGTTCGCCGACGCGGCGTGTCACCGGTCGCGCGAGCGGCAGATCAAGGTCACAGAGCGCGTCGAACGCCTCGTCGCCCATCGCCACGACGATCTTCGGCTGCACGATCGCCACCTCCTCGCTCACGCGCGCCATGCACGCGGGATCGGCGAGCGCGGTGTCGCTCACCGGGCACTTGACGCACAGCGTCCCGTAGACCGTGAGCGGATCGATGGCCAGCCGCTTGAAGGACTTCATCAGCGCGCTCCCGCTGCGGCCGTAGAAGGCGACGCCCTCCTCGATCTCCGACGGCATCGGCGCGAACTTCAGCAGCATGATGTCGGCCTGCGGATGGCCGGACCCGAGGACCGGCGTCAGGTTGCCGCGCGGGCAGTGCGGGCACGCCTGCAGCTCGCGCGTGAGGCTGTTCAGCTCTCGTATCGCTCGCTCGAGATATTTCTCGCGGATCTCGTCATCGGTTACAGGCATCGACCCGGAAAGCTTTGACGGGTCGCTGGGTTGTCCTTGGCTGTGCATCGCAAGTTGCGCTCTCACCTGCGCGAGCGGACGACCCGCTCGCCTCAGGTGCGCGTCGCCTTTCGTACCTGGCGCAGCCGCCGCGCGCGGCGCGCCGGCGGCGGGGTCGCCTTCGTCTGCAGGAACTTCAGCGCCTGCACGTAGAGCAGGCTCGTCGGTCGCGTGACGATGTCGGCCTCGCGCAGGGACTCGAGGAACTCCTCGGGCCCGTCGAAGTCGCGCATCCGGATGCGCACCGATCCGAGCCCCTGCGCGACGTGGGAGTCCGAGCCGGCGCCGGCGACGATCCGGTACTTGGCCGCGAAGCGAGCGGCCTCCTCGTTGAACGCCCCGATCGCCACCCGCGGGTTGAACACCTCGATCGCATCGACGTCGTCGAGGATCGTCAGCAGGTGCTCGTAGTCGGGCACGGCGTGCAGCCGGTCAAAGGGGTGCGGCACGTACACGAGTCCCCCCTGGCGCTTGATCTCGGCGACGGTCTCGGCCATCGTCATTCCGCGCGGGATCTTCTCGCTCAGGAACAGGCCGATGACCTCGCCCTGGCTGGCCGTCTTGACCTCCTCGCCGACGATGACCTTCACGCCGTCGGCCTTGGCCTGAGCCTCGAGCGCGCCCGAGATCTCGTTGTGGTCGGTGACGGCGATCGCTCCGAGACCCTCGGCGCGCGCCGTGGCCAGCAGCACCTCCACTGGCGTAGCGCAGTCGCTGGAGTGGTCGGTGTGCATGTGCAGGTCGACGTCGATGAGCTCGCGCTGGGCCAGGCGCGCGCGCACGGCTGGGCGCCCCGTCGTGTCGTGGCGCCGGGCGGCGACCTCGGCGTACACCTCGTCGAGCTCGTCGGCGACGCGCGTCCACGTCAGTCCGCGACGCCACGGCGCGGCGGCGTCGCGGAGCCGCCGGCGCAGGGCGCCGTCGTCGATGAGCCGCCGCAACTGCCCGGCGAGGGTGTCGACGTCGCCGGCCTCGAACAGCAGCCCTCGCTCCCCGTCGCCGAGCGCCTCCTCGTAGGCCGGCAGGCGGCTCGCGATCGGCACCGCGTCGGCGGCAATCGCGCGCAGCAGCAGGCCCGGCGCCGGCGCGGCGCCGTCGGAGGCGCAGACGATGACGTCAGCGTCCTCGAGCAGCCGCTGCTCGTCGGCCTCGTCCGGCGCCAGGAAGCGGACGCGGGCCCGCAGCTCGGCGCGCATCGGCGTCGAGGCCGAGGCCCCGCGCGCGCTCAGCACCGTGGCCTCCCATGGCGTCTCGCAGTCGACGCGGCGCAGCGCGCGCAGGAGCAGGCGCTGGGCGGCGCGCTCCTCCTCCTCGATGAACAGCAGCCGCACCGGTGCGTCGTCGTCGCCCGCCGCCCGCGCGACGCCCCCGGCGGTTACGTCCGCCCCGGGCAGCACGACGCGGTACTCGGCCGGGAAGTGTCGCGCCATCAGCTCGCCGGTCGCCGCGAAGCTCGCGGTGCGGGCGTCGAGGCGGCCGAGGAACAGCTCGACGAAGCGCCGCGCCAGCTGCGTGGCGAGCAGGTGCTCGGTCGGGGCGTGGAAGCTGCCGACGTTGAGCGCGTGCGAATGGCGCAGGGCCGAGCTCGAGGTGCTCGGCGCGAACGGCTCGTGGACGTGGACGAAGTCGAGCGGGACGGTCGCCAGCGCCTTCTCGACGGTGCGCGCGACGTCGATCGGCAGGGCCGGCGGACGTCGGCGTGCGGCGCCCGAGACGTCGAGCACCTCGCCGACCGCGAGCACCCGCGGCGTGCCGTCGTCGGTGCCCTCGAGCAACTGCTCGGGCGCGCGTCGTGCGTCGCGCAGCGCCGACCGCGACTCGCTGATCGCCGCTGCTGAGCGCGAGGGGGCGAGGATCAGGACGCGGTGCCCTCGCGCCGAGAGCTCGCCCGCCGTTTCGCGCACGAACGTGTTGATCTCGTGCTGGGCCTCCCACGGGTACGGCGTGACGTGGGCGATCGAGAAGCGCGGCGCCATTGCCCGAAAGTATGCCCGAGCGCGAGCTGGCCGCCCGGACGAGCGCCGCCTGGCAGGATCTCGCCCGATGCCCGTCCGACCGCCCACGGTGCGCCTCGCCGGCCCGGACGACGTGCCGGCCCTCGCCCGCATGCTCGCCCGATCGTTCCTGGATGACCCCGTCGCGATGTGGTCGTGTCCGCCGCATGCGTTGCGCCCCGCGATGCTCGAGCGCTTCCACGGCGCGCGCCTGCGCCAGCTCATCGGATACGGCGCGGTGTGGACGACTCCACAGCTGGAGAGCGCGGCGGTCTGGGCACCGCCCGAGCGCTGGCGCACGACGCCGCGCGACGACCTGCAGCTCGCCCGCTCACTCCTGCGCGCGCGGGCGCTGGCCCATCCGAGCGCCGTCGCCAGGGCCCCGCTCGTGGCGCGCGGCCTGCTCGCGATCGAGCGTCGCCACCCGCCGTCCCCGTCGCATTGGTACCTGGCCGTGCTCGGCACCGATCCCGGCGCGCAGGGACGCGGCCTCGGGTCGGCCGTGCTCGCGCCGATCCTGCACGACTGCGACGCCGACGAGGTCGGCGGCTACCTGGAGTCCTCCAAGGAGCGCAACATCGACTTCTACGCGCGCCACGGCTTCCGCGTCACGCGCGAGTTCACGCTCCCGCGCGGTCCGAAGGTGTGGGCGATGTGGCGCGAGCCGCGGGCCGCCGAGCGCCCCGCGGTCACGCCGCGCAGCTAGGACCCGCTCCGCGCCCGCCGCCGCGTCGCCCCGCCTGTCGCCTTGCGAGCCGGAGCCTTGCGCGCCGGAGCCTTTCGCCCCTTCGGCGCGCTCCGCGGCACCCCGGCGTAGCGTGCGATGAAGCGCTCGGTCTCCTCCCGAGCAAGGTCATCGGGGCGCTGCTGGTGCGGCGACTTCATCAGGTACGAGCTCGGCCCGTCGAGCTGACCGCCGACGCCGTGGTTGAGCGCGAGCTTGGCGCAGCGCACGGCGTCGATGACGATGCCGGCCGAGTTGGGCGAGTCCCACACCTCGAGCTTGAGCTCGCAGTTGAGCGGCACGTCGCCGAAGGCCTGGCCCTCGATGCGGATGTGCGCCCACTTGCGATCGGTCAGCCACGGCACGTAGTCCGAGGGCCCGACGTGCACGTCGCGGGCCGGCAGCTCGTCCTCCATGATCGAGGTGACGGCGTTCGTCTTGGAGATCTTCTTGGACTCCAGGCGCTCGCGCTCGAGCATGTTGTAGAAGTCCATGTTGCCGCCGACGTTCAGCTGCGAGGTGTGCACGATCTTCACGCCGCGATCGCCGAACAGCCGGGCCAGCGAGCGGTGCACGATCGTCGCGCCGACCTGCGACTTGATGTCGTCGCCGACGATCGGCAGCCCGGCCTTCTTGAAGCGCTTGTCCCAGTAGTCCTCGCGCGCGATGAACACCGGGATGCAGTTGACGAACCCGCAGCCCGCCTCGAGGATCTGCTCGACGTACCACTTGGTGGCCTGCTCGGAGCCGACCGGCAGGTAGGAGACGACG
The DNA here is from genome assembly GCA_963819075.1 of uncultured Solirubrobacterales bacterium. Taxonomy (GTDB): domain Bacteria; phylum Actinomycetota; class Thermoleophilia; order Solirubrobacterales; family Solirubrobacteraceae; genus CAVQBJ01. The sequence continues at coordinate 114,767 of CAWFUP010000002.1, read as the reverse complement.
ACGTCGGTGTGCGTGTCCTTGAGGATCTGCACGATGTCGGCCGTCGGTCCCGGCGCCTTCTCGATCTTCTCCTTGAGGTACTTGCCCAGCCCGTCGTGGGTCATCCCGCGGTACACGGGCACCCCGAGGTGCTTGGCCACCTTGGCGAACTTGTAGGTGTTGTTCTGCCCGGCCCAGATCGCCTGGCCGAGGTCCTTTCCGACCTTCGTACGGTCGATGTCGAACGCCGCGGTGAACTCGATGTCGCGCACGTGATAGCCGCCGAGGTCGACATGCATGAGCCCGGGCACGCGGTGGCTCGCGTCCGCGTCCTTGTAGTAGTGCACGCCCTGCACGAAGGACGACGCGCAGTTGCCGACGCCGATGATCGCCACGCGCACCTTGTCGGTCTGGTAGCGCGCGGCGCCGTTGGCCAAGGCTCCATTGGGGCCGGCCTTCGCGTCGTGTCCGTTGGTGGTGCTCACGATGGGTGGTGCCTTCCTGTGTTGGGAAAAAGGGGGCCGGGCGGCCCTCGCTCGGACGAGCGCCCGTCTTCGCGCCGCGCCGCGCGGTGCTCGGGATGCACCGGCGCGCTGACGAGGGGGACCTCGGGTGATGTACCCGGCGATCGACTCTCGATTACAGCACGAGCGTACGGGTCGCGCGGCGACGGCTACTCGACCGCGGCGACCGACAGCGTGCGATAGACGTGCCACACGCGCTGTACGACCGTGATGACGCTCAGCGCGGCGAGCACGTATACGGCCGGCGCCAGCAGGTCGAAGCTCCCGAGGCCGGCCCCGCGCGCGAACACGAGGCCGATCGAGAGGATCACCACACGCACCGGGCGCGTGGCCAGCCCGACCTTGCACTCGACGCCGAGCGCCTCGGCGCGCGCCCGAGTGTAGGAGACCATCAGCGAGGCGAGCACCGCGACGACGACGGCGGCCGCCGCGCCGGCCTTCGCCTCGCTGGCGAACGTCCAGGCGACGGCGGTCAGCACGATCCCCTCCTCGATGCGGTCGAGCGTGGAGTCCAGGAACGCGCCGAACGGCGTGCCCTTGCCCGACATCCGCGAGTAGCGCCCGTCGAGGGTGTCCATGATCGATCCGACGATGAAGGCGATCCCGCCGAGGAAGAACAGCTGCTGCCACACGAGGACCGCGGCGACGACATTGAGCGCCAGGCCGGTGAGCGAGATCGCGTTCGGGGTCAGGCGCGACTGGATGAGCGCCTGGCGCATCTCCTCGCGCCGCTGCGCAACCGTCGCCGGACCGCGCTCGCCCCGGCCGCGGCGATTGCTGCCGCGTCCCCCGGGACGCGGGCGGGTGGGCTGAGCCTCACCGGGCACGGCAGGCCGCCGTCAGCCCGTGGCGCCGACGCCGACGGGCTCGCCGTCCCAGCGCCACACCGCGGGTCGCCAGCGCGCGAGCTGGCGAGCAAGGGCAGCCGAGATGCCGGCGGTCACCGCACCGAGTATCGCGTCAGACAGGAAGTGGTTGGCGGTGACGATGATCACGAACGTGATGAGTAGCGGGTAGAGCGCCCACAGCACGCGCACGATCCGCCAGCGCGACAGGGTGGCGAGCGGCCACGCGACCATCAGCGCGAACGCGACGTGCATCGAGGGCACGGCGGCGTAGAGGTTGACGAGCCCGCTCGGGTTGAGCGTGGCCTGGCCGACCGAGCTCGGGGTCGTGCTCGCGACCTTCACCCGGGTGAAGTCCGACACCGTGTCGATGAAGCCCCACTCGGGCAGGAAGCGCGGTGGCGCCGTCGGGAACACGTAGTACGCGAACAGCGCGAGCGCCATCCCGATGAGGAACATGTTGCGCACGAAGTAGAAGTTGCGGTTGTGCACGACGTAGAGGTAGACGAGCGCGCCGAGGGTGACCGAGGTCTGCGCGTTGAGGTAGATCCAGCTCGCCGTCGTCATCAGCAGGTGGCTGCTCGTCGCCCACGCCTGGATGCTCGGCTCGACGAAGAAGTGCAGCGTGCGCTCGAAGCTGATGACGTCGCGCGCGTGCTGGAAGGCCGCGCCGGCGCGGCCCTGGACCATCCCGCGCACGATCGTGTAGGCGAGGTAGGTCGCGCCGAGCAGCGCCAGCTGGCAGAGAACGTCGCGCCACCCACGGGGCAGAAGACGTGTCTTCACGGACGACAGGCGGGCGGCCATCAGCGGGGTAGATTATTCGACACAGCGGCTTCGAGTCGCGCGGATGCGACCGAGCGCGAAGCGGATGCCCACGACGACCTGCTCGGGGGCGCTGGTGGAGACCGCCGTCCATCCGCCGGGTGCGGGGCCGACGCATCCGCGACCCGACAGGATCGCCCAGTACGGCGTATAGCGCACGCGCACGAGAGCCGTCGCCGCTCGCGACAGCGACAGCGAGAAGCCGTCGCTGCGCAGCGACGTCAGCGTGGCCGGCGCGCTGGCCAGCGGTGTCGCGCCGCGGACGGCGTACAGCCGCCAGTGAATCGAGCGCCACAACGGGACGAGGTAGGGCAGCCCGCCGGCGATCAGCCTTCCCTCGGCCTGTCCCGCGTGGTCGAGCGGGACATCCGGGAGCGCGACGTAGTCGACACCGTTGTCGCGCAGCCAGGCGAGGTAGGCGGCGGGTGTGAGCAGCGGCGCGTAGAACGGCGCGGCGTAGTGCGTATCGAGCTGGCGCTCCCAGCCCCGCGCGAGCGAGAAGCGCGCGGCGACGTAGTCGGACTCCCAGTGCGCGGCGGTGAGCGGGATCTCGACCCGCAGTGGCCGCGCACCCGAACGGGACTGCAGCTCGTCGAGCAGCGGCGCGTAGTACGCCGCGTGGACCGACGGGTCGCCGACGAGATCGACGAGATCGCGCACCGGGGTGACGACGCTCCAGTACAACAGGAGCGGCGTGAGCACGGCGAGCAGCAGCGCGCGACGCTGCCACAGCACGCCAACCAGCAGCGGCCCGGCGACGAGCGGGCCGAGGCGCGCCGCGTTGCCCCCCATCGCCGTGTGCGTCGCATACGACGCCACGAGCGCGAGCGCGTACAGCCCGGCGCCGACGGCGAGCAGCCGCTGCCCCTCCCGGGCGAGCAGCACCATGACGAGGAGCGTCCCCGCGAGCGCCGGCCAGAAGGCCGAGGCGGCAAACGGCTCGTAGCCGCCCTCGGAGAAGGCGAGCTGGAGCAGGAGCACCGGGATCAGCGCGGCGGCCGCGAACGCGACCCCGCGCCCGTGGGCCGCCGTCGCCAGCGCGATGGCGACCCCGGCGAGCGCGAGGAAGGCTCCGGCGACCGGGCTCGTCAGCCCGGTGAGCGCGGCGAGCACGAGGGCCACCGCGGTTAGGACGCGCGAGGGTGGCACGGGTCGCCGCAGCGCGCTGCGCGTCAGCGGCGAGCGCGTGGGCATCGACCGCCCGCGCGCACCGGCGCCGCCGGCATCAGAGGAGGAGAAGCGCAGCGCGCCGGCGAGCGCGAGCAGCGCGGCGAGCCCGACGGCCACTCCGAGGTCATAGGGCATCCGCCCGGACACGAGCTCGACGCCGAAGCCGATCGCGAACCAGGCGGTGGCCGCCTGCGCGGCGACCGGCGCGAAGCCGCGCCGTGCGAGCGCGCCGAACAGGCCGGCGGCGAGGACGGCCGAGATCGCCAGGCAGCCGCGCGGGGTCAGCAGCGCGCCGAGGGCCGGCGCGAACAGCGAATAGCCGGGGAGGTGGTGACCGCCGTACCAGCCGTTGTCCCACAGCTGAAAGCCGTTGCGCGTGAACAGGTCGCTGCGGTAGGTCGCCGCCGCCAGGTCGGCGGCCGGCGGCCGGATCGGCAGGTAGGCGACGGCGAGCGGTGTGGAGCACAGGACGCCGAGCAGCCAGGGCGGGACGGTCGCGAGTGGGTGGGCCCGGCCGCGCACGCCGTGAGTGCCGTCAGCCGGCGCCGAGGAAGGTGACGATCGGCTCCACGAGCTCGGGGCGATCGAGCCACGGCCAGTGCCCGGCGCCGGGCACCGTGCGCACCTCCGCGTCGCTCAGCGCCTCGCCGTAGGCGGTTGCGAAGCGCGCCGGGATGTACGGGTCCCGCTCGCCCCACACGACGAGCGCGGGTGCGTCCAGCGACGCGAGGCGCTCCCCGGCGCGCGCGAGCACGTCGGGGTCGGCGCTGCGGTACAGGCGCAGGATCGCCCGCTGGGTGCCCTGGTCGAAGTGATCCCACACGCTGCGCTGCCAGGCGTCGGGCATCGGTCCGGGGGTCACGTTCGCCTCGCGCGACGCGCGCCGCAGGGCCCAGCGCGTCGTGGCGCCCATCGCCAGCTCGCCGAGCAGTGGGCGGCGCCAGATCCGCGCAGCGCGATGCCACTCGTACCCGGGCAGCAGCGGCACGGCGTTGACGAGCACGAGCCGCTCGACGCGCTCGGGGTGTCGCTGGGCGAAGGCGAGCCCGACGGCGCCCCAGTCGTGCACGGCGAGCCGCACGCGCTCGACGCCGACGAGGTCGAGGTAGGCCTCCAGGAAGTTCGCGTAGCCCTCGATCGTGTAGTCGAAGTTGCCCGGCTTCCCGCTGCGACCGAACCCCGGCAGGTCCGGCGCCAGCCCGCCCCCGAGCGCGAGGAAGGGCACCCAATCGTCGCTGTTGGTCGGCACGCCGTGCAGGTAGAGCGCGGGTGTGCCGCTGGCCGGCGCACTGCGCCAGAACACCGGCAGCTCGTCGATCTCGCCGCTGTTCTCGCTGACCTCGGGCACGCGGTCCGCGAGCATAGTCGACGACCATAATCTCCCGACGATGCCCGCCCGTGCCCCCGCGCGCCGCTCCCCTCAGTGGCGGGCGCCCACCCCCCGGCGCGTGGCCGCCGTGCGCGGGCGGCTGCTCGAGATCTACGGGCCGGTGCTGGCCCGACCGCATGGCGCGCCGCTCGACGAGCTCGTGCTCACGGTCCTGTCCCAGAGCACGAACGACCGTAACCGCGACGTCGCCTTCCTGTGCCTGCGCGACCGCTTCGCCGACTGGGCGGCCGTGCGCGACGCCCCCGTCGAGCTCGTCGAGGAGGCGATCCGCCCGGGCGGCATCTCGAAGGTCAAGTCCGTGCGCATCCAGGCGATCCTGCGCGCGGTCAGCGCGACGCCGCCGCCGCAGGGCGCCGCCCGCGCGGACACGCTGAAGGGCGCAGGCGAGCTATCGCTCGATTGGATGCGCGACGCGCCCGTCGAGGCCGGGCGCGACTATCTGGTCGCCCTCCCCGGCGTCGGGCGCAAGACGGCCGCCTGCGTCCTGCTGTTCGCCTACGGCCTGCGCGACGTCCCCGTCGACACCCACGTTTCGCGCGTCGGCGGCCGCCTGCACCTGCTCGACGCGGCCGCCCCCCTGCACGTCCAGCACGATCAGATGCTCGCCCTGACGCCGCCCGGCGCGGAGCTCGAGCTGCACCTCGACCTCTTGCGTCACGGACGCCGCACCTGCCACGCGCGCTCGCCGCGGTGTGGCGAGTGTGCACTGGCGCGCATGTGCCCGAGCCGGGCGCTCTTCGCGCCGGCGCGAAGAGCAGGGCCGCGCTGAATCGGGGGTGAGCTCGATTTGCCCCGCGTGGCGGGCCTCAGGGAGCACACCGCCTTGGCCGGGCGGCCGTCTCGGGTCGGGTGTGCTCGATTTGCCCCGCGTGGCGGGCCCAGGGGAGCACACCCCGCCGTGCGCCCCCGCCCCGACCGACGCGCGGCACACTCGCGCCCCACTCGCGTGACCCGCGTGGCGCACCCGTCAGCCTCGCGTCACCCCCGAGGCAGCACGGCGAACGCGATAACCGCGTAGTGCAGCGCGGCCGCCGCGATCACCAGCGCGTGGAAGACCTCGTGGTAGCCGAAGATCCCCGGGAACGGGTTCGGGCGCCCGCTCGCATAGATGATCGCGCCGGCGGTGTAGAGGAGCCCGCCGAGGGCGAGCCCGGCCGCGCCGAGCCAGCCGATCGCCCCGGGGAGCTGGCCGATCGTCACGACGGCCACCCAGCCGAGGGCCAGGTACACGGCGGCGAAGAGCCACTTCGGCGCGTCGATCCAGGCGAGCTTGAAGACGATGCCGGCGGCCGCGCCCGCCCACACGACGATGAGCACGGCGCGCCCAAGCGAGCCGTTGAGCGCGAGCAGCGCGACCGGCGTGTAGGTGCCGGCGATGAGCACGAAGATCATCGAGTGATCGAGCCGGCGCATCCAGCGCCGCGCACCCGGGCGCCAGGTGACCCGGTGATAGAGCGCGCTCGTGCCGAACAGCGCCGAGACCGCGCCGGCGTAGATCGCCGCGGCCGTGGTGCTCCGTCCGCCCGACGCGGCCAGGATGAGCGCCACGCCGCACCCGAGGGAGGCAAAGAAGGCGTATTGATGCGACACCCCGCGCAGGCGGGGCTTGACCGGCGCCACCAGCGCGGCGCTCTTGGTCACGTCTGCTGCTGTCCCGCGACCGCCAACTTGCGCTGCTCGCGCTCGGGCGTGACGCGGATGACATCCCAGGCCAACCCAACGCGTTGCATGCCGAGGATTATCCACCCTGACGGGTCGAGCTCATACCAGCGCAGCCCGTGGAACGCGGACTGCGGGAACGCGTGGTGGTTGTGGTGCCACGCCTCGCCGAGCGAGGGCAGCGCGAGCCAGAACACGTTGGTCGACTTGTCGTCGATGTCGAAGCGCCGCGAGCCGAAGAAGTGGCAGATCGAGTTGATCGACCACGTGATGTGGTGCACGAGGAAGATCCGCACGAGCCCGGCCCACAGGAGCGCCGACAGCCCGGCGGCGAGCGCCCCGCCGCTGATCGCGAAGCCGAGCACGAACGGCAGGCCGAGGCTGAGCAGCGCGATCCAGGGAAAGTTCCGGTTGATGCGCCGCATGCCGGGATCCTCGACGAGGTCGCGCGCGAAGCGACTCGAGGATGCCTGCCCCTGGGTCTCGAAGATCCAGCCGACGTGCGCGTGCCACAGCCCGCGCACCATCCCGCCGAGTCCCGCGCCGGCGCCGGCGTGCGGGCTGTGCGGATCGCCCTCCTCGTCCGTGAACGTGTGGTGCTTGCGGTGGTCGGCGACCCAATCGATGACCGGACCCTGTAGCGAGAGCGAGCCCATGATGGCCAGTGCGTAGCGGATCGGACGGTAGGTGGAGAACGCCCGGTGGGTGAGCAGGCGGTGGAAGCCGACGGTTACGCCGATCGCGCTGAGCGCGTACATGACGGCGAACAGCACGAGGTCCAGCCCGGACAGGAAGCTGCCCCACAGCAGCACCGCGGCGAGGATCGTGCCGAGGAAGGGAAGGACGACGGCGGCGATGTTGACATTGCGCTCGAGTCTGGTCATGACCGCAACAATACGCGCACAATTGTCTGAATTCTCGTATCAGGAGCCACGTCCGATACCCTGATAATTGTGTCTTCCGCACAAATTCGCGGGTCCGTAGCCGACGCCGCGCCACCCGAGTCCGGGGACGAGCGGCCGTGGGATCGCCTCGACCCCACGCTCGCCGCCGCGATCGCCCCTGAGCTGCGGGCGATCGCCGCGGAGATCATCGCGGAGATCGGCCGGGTCGTGCCCGAGTACCGACGCCCGCTCGAAGGCACGTTCGGCAGCAACATCAACGCCGGCGTGCAGGAGGCGCTCAGTCAGTTCCTCGAACTGATCGGCCGCCCCGGGTCCCAGGCGCTCACCCACCGCGAGGTCTACGCCGGCCTCGGTCGCGGCGAGCTACAGGCCGGACGCGAACTCGACGCGCTGCAATCGGCCTACCGGGTCGGCGCGCGCGTGGCCTGGCGACGGATGTCGGCCGCGGCCCAGGCGGCCGGGGCGGACGCGGCGGCCGTGTCGCTGCTGGCCGAGTCGATGTTCGCCTACATCGACGAGATCTCCGCCGAGTCGGTCGAGGGCTATGCACGCGCGCAGGCCGCGGTGGCCGGCGAGCAGCAGCGCGCTCGGCAGCGACTCGTGCGGCTGCTCGTGGCGGACGATCCGCCGGCGGCCGCCGCGCTCGCGTCCGCTGCCACGGCCGCCGGCTGGTCGCCGCCGCGCGCGCTGGCGGCCCTCTGTGTGCGCGAGGAGGACGTCGCCCGGCTGACCGTGCGTCTCGGCGCCGACGCGATCGGCGGTCGGGTGGGCGAGCTGACCTGCGCGCTCGTCCCCGATCCCGACGGGCCGGGCCGTCGCGAGCAGCTGGCCGGCGCGCTGGCGGGGACCGCGGCGACGCTTGGACCTACCGTCGCGGTGGGTGACACGCCCCGAAGCTTCGCGCTCGCGCGCGACGCGCTCGCCCTCGTCGAGGGCGGCGCGCTGCCCGCCGCCGGCCCGCTCGTCGTCGAGGAGCATCTCGCCATGCTCCTGCTCGCGCGGGAGGCACCGTTGACCGAGGAGCTCGCGCGGCGGTGCCTGGCCCCGCTGTCCGCGCTCGGTCCGGGCGCGCGCGACCGCCTGCAGGTGACGCTGACCGCCTGGCTGCGCGCGCAGGGCAACGTGTCCGACGTCGCCGCCGAGCTCGGCGTGCACGCGCAGACCGTGCGCTACCGCCTGGCCCGGCTGCGCGAGCTGTTCGGTTCGGCCCTGGACGATCCGGACGCGCGCTTCGAGCTCGAGCTCGCGCTGCGCGCCCCGCGGCCCGCCGCTCTGCGCTCCGCGCTCGCTCGCCAATAGCCGCCACCTGCACGGCCACCAGAACGACGCTCGCCCTTCTTCTCACGAAGAAGATCTGCCATAATCTCACTGAGATTTTCGCCGGCCGGCCTGGTAGTGCTGCCAGCCAGCGCCAGAGCGCGGGCTCCGGCCGGCATTGACGACCCCACACATCACAGAAGGAGTAGCGAAACCTCATGGGCAAGACCATCGGAATCGACCTCGGGACGACCAACTCATGCATGGCCGTCCTCGAGGGTGGCGAGCCCACCGTGATCGAGAACGCCGAGGGTGGGCGGACCACGCCGTCGGTGGTTGCGTTCACCCAGTCGGGCGAGCGTCTCGTGGGCACGGTGGCCAAGCGCCAGGCAGTGACCAACCCCCAGAACACGATCTTCTCCATCAAGCGCTTCATGGGCCGCAAGGAGGCCGAGGTGCGCGAGGAGGAGTCGATCGTCCCCTACAAGGTCGTTTCGGGACCGAACGGTGACGCTCGCGTCGAGGCGGCGGGCGAACAGCATTCGCCGCCGGAGATCAGCGCGATGATCCTGCAGAAGCTCAAGAGCGACGCCGAGGCCTATCTCGGCGAGTCGGTCGACAGCGCGGTCATCACCGTCCCGGCGTACTTCAACGACGACCAGCGCCAGGCCACCAAGGACGCCGGCAAGGTCGCCGGGCTCGACGTCAAGCGCATCATCAACGAGCCGACGGCCGCCTCGCTGGCCTACGGCCTGGACAAGGAGTCCGACCAGACGATCCTCGTCTTCGACCTCGGCGGCGGCACGTTCGACGTGTCGGTGCTGGAGATCGGCGACGGCGTGTTCGAGGTGAAGGCGACCGCCGGTGACAACCACCTCGGCGGCGACAACTTCGACAAGGCGATCGTCGACTGGCTGGTGGCCGAGTTCAAGCGCGACCAGGGCATCGACCTCAAGAGCGACCCGATGGCGCTGCAGCGTCTCTACGAGGCGGCCGAGAAGGCGAAGATCGAGCTCTCCACCACCCAGGAGACGCAGATCAACCTGCCGTTCATCACCGCCGACCAGTCGGGCCCGAAGCACCTCGACATGCGCCTCACGCGCGCCAAGCTCGCCGAGCTGACCTCGGACCTGCTCGACCGCGTCGTGGCCCCGGTGCGCCAGGCGATCGACGACGCCAAGGACAAGGGCGTCAAGGAGATCGAGCACGTCGTGCTCGTCGGCGGCATGACCCGCATGCCGGCCGTGCAGGAGAAGGTCAAGGAGCTCACCGGCAAGGAGCCGCACCGCGGCGTCAACCCGGACGAGGTCGTGGCCGTCGGCGCGGCGATCCAGGCGGGCGTGCTCGCCGGCGACGTCAAGGACGTGCTGCTGCTCGACGTCACCCCGCTGACGCTCGGCATCGAGACCAAGGGCGGGGTCATGACGCGCCTCATCGAGCGCAACACGACGATCCCGACCCGCAAGGCCGAGATCTTCTCGACGGCCGAGGACAACCAGCCGTCGGTCGAGATACACGTCCTGCAGGGCGAGCGCGAGATGGCCAACTACAACAAGTCGCTCGGCAAGTTCCAGCTCACCGGCATCCCGCCGGCCCCGCGTGGCATCCCCCAGATCGAGGTCGGCTTCGACATCGACGCCAACGGGATCCTCTCGGTATCGGCCAAGGACCTCGGCACCGGCAAGGAGCAGAAGATCGAGATCAAGGCCGGCTCCGGGCTATCCGAGGACGAGATCAAGCGCATGGTCACCGACGCCGAGTCGCACGCCGAGGAGGACCGCAAGGCGCGCGAGCTGGCGGAGGCCCGCAACAACGGCGAGAACGCCGCCTACCAGGCCGAGCGCCAGCTGAAGGACCTCGGCGAGCAGGTCGACGCCGAGTCCAAGGAGAAGATCGAGGCGGCCATCAAGGACGTCCGCGACGCGCTCACCTCCGAGGACCCGCAGGACGTCAACGCGAAGACCGAGTCGCTGCATACCGCCTTCCACGCCGTCTCCGAGGCGATGTACGAGCGCGCCCAGCAGCAGGCTGCGGCCGGCGGCAATGGCGCCGCCACCGACGGAGCGGCCGCCGACGGCGCCTCGGCCGAGTCCGAGGAGGACGTTGTGGACGCCGAGGTGGTCGAGGAGTCCAAGTGACCTTCTCTCGGCGCATCACCGTTCCGATTCAGGTGAACAACGCCCCCGGTGACTCTTCACCGGGGGCGGGCGCTGCCGCCTCTGCGGCCCAGAAAAGGGCCGCCGAAGCGTCATCGCCCACCCCCACCCCCGAATCAGCCGCAGCCAACCACAGCAGCGGCGACGCGCCTCATTCCAGTGCCGTCGTGCAGGACCCAAGCACCACCCCCGTCGACGGCGGCGGGGGAGTGGGCTCAGTGGGGGCCGGCGATGCCCCTTTTTCTGGGGCATCGACGGACACCGCTGAGGCCGCGGCAGACAAGGTCGAGCACGACCTCGACGAGCTGACCAAGGTCACGACCCAGCGCGACCAGTACCTCGCCCTCGCCCAGCGCACCCAGGCCGATTTCGAGAACTTCCGCAAGCGCAAGGCGCGCGAGGCCGAGCTGGCCGAGGCGCGGGGGATCTCCCGAGTGGCCAAGGAGCTCCTTCCGGCGCTCGACAATCTGCAAAGGGCGATCGACGCGGCCGACCAGCAGGACCCGCTGCTCGAGGGCGTGCGGCTCGTGCACGTCGACCTCGTTACGGCGCTTGCGCGTCTCGGGATCGAGTCCTTCTCGCCGCAGGGCGAGCCGTTCGATCCGGTCGAGCACGAGGCGGTGGCGCAGGTGCCGACCGAGGGCGCGCAGCCCGGCACGGTCGTCGAGGTCTACCAGGCCGGCTACCGCGCGAACGGGAGCATCCTGCGGCCGGCCCGCGTTGTCGTGGCGGCCTGAGAGGAGACCGATGGCCTCCCGTCCGGACTACTACGCAACGCTCGGCGTCGACAAGAAGGCGTCGCCCGAGGAGATCAAGAAGGCGTACCGCAAGCTCGCGCGCGAGCATCATCCGGATCGCAATCCCGATGACGCCAAGGCCGAGGCGCGCTTCAAGGAGATCTCCCAGGCCTACGACGTCCTCTCCGACGCCGACAAGCGCAAGCACTACGACGCCGGCTCGGGCCCGTTCGCGTTCGGCGGCGCCAACGCGGGCGGCGGCGGCTTCGCCGGGTTCGACTTCGACCCCGGCGCGATGGGTGACATCCTCTCGAACCTGTTCGGCGGTGGCGGCGGTGGTCGCCAGCGCCAGCGCCCGCGCCCCGAGCGCGGCGCCGACCTGCAGGCCGAGGTCACGATCGGCTTCGACCAGTCGGTGAGCGGCGCGCAGGTGCCGCTGTCGGTGGCGACGTCGGCGACGTGCAACACCTGCCACGGCACGGGCGCGAAGCCGGGGACGACGCCGACGGTCTGCCCCCGCTGCGAGGGCCGCGGCATCGAGACGCAGGGCCAGGGGATGTTCTCCATCTCCCAGCCGTGCGGTCGCTGCGGCGGCTCGGGCACGGTCATCGAGAGTCCCTGCCCGACCTGCGCCGGTCGCGGCTCGGTCCGTACGGTCAAGCGCTACCGCGTGAACATTCCCGCCGGCGTCAAGGACGGTAGTCGCATCCGCCTCGCCGGTAAGGGCGAGCCCGGCCGCAACGGCGGTCCGCCCGGCGACCTGTACGTCATCACCCACGTCAATCCGTCCCCGATCTTCACGCGCAAGGGCGACAACTTCGAGGTCGAGGTCCCGCTGACGATCCCCGAGGCGCTCGGCGGCGCCGAGATCGAGGTGCCGACCCTGAGCGGTCGCAAGACGCTGCGCGTCCAGCCCGGTACGCGCCACGGGACGCTCCAGCGCCTGCGCGGCGAGGGTCCGCCCAAGCTCGGCGGCGGCGGCCACGGCGACCTGCACTACCGCTTCGTGATCGACGTCCCGGAGAAGCTCAACAAGGCGCAGAAGGCGGCCGTCGCCGAGCTGTCGAAGGTCATGAACGGGGACCCGCGCGAGCGCCTGTTCGATGCCGCCGGCGCGGGCGCCGAGGCAGGTGACGCGTGATGGCCGACCGGATGCCCGCCCGCCACCGGCGCGCGATGACCGTTCACGTCGACGCCGATCGCGGCGTGTTCATGATCTCGGTGGCCGCCGAGCTTGCCGACATGCACCCCCAGACGCTGCGCATGTACGAGGCGCGCGGCCTGATCGAGCCCAAGCGCTCGGCCAAGGGCACGCGCCTGTACTCCCACGAGGACGTCGAGCGCCTGCGCCGCATCCAGGCGATGACCGCCGAGCTCGGTCTCAACCTCGCCGGCGTCGAGCGCGTGCTCGAGCTCGAGGGCGAGATCGAGCACATGCGCGATCGCATCGAGGCCCTCGAGCGCGACGCCGAGCGCGCGCAGCTCGAGCTCGTCGAGGAGCTCGAGAAGGTCCGCCGCTCGTTCCGCGCCGAGCTCGTCCCGATTTCGCAGAGCACCGCGCTCGTGCCGGCCTCACGCGGACGATCCCCGTTCCCACCTCCCCATCGATAACGGAGTGAGACCCAGAACCGATGCAACCTGATCGCTTCACCATCAAGTCCCAGGAGGCGCTCGCCGCGGCGGCGCGCCTCGCCGAGGAGCGCCGCAACCCGCAGGTCGCCCCCGCTCACCTCCTCGCCGTGCTGCTCGAGCAGTCCGACGGCGGCGTCGTCCTCCCCGTCCTGACCAAGCTCGGCGCCGAGGCCCCGGTGGTCCGCGCGACCGTCAACGACGCGCTCGACCAGCTGCCGACGCTCGGGGGCGGCAGTGCCGCCGAGCCGAGCGGCCCGTCGTCGGAGCTCGTCGCCGTCCTGCGTGCCGCCGAGAAGGAGGCCGGCTCGCTCGGCGACCAGTACATCTCCACCGAGCACCTGCTGCTCGCCCTCTCCGAGGACAAGGGCGGCGCCGGGCAGGCCCTGCGCGGCGTCGGCGCCAACCACGAGCGGCTGCTCGCGGCGCTGGCCGAGGTGCGCGGCTCGCACCGCGTCACCGACCAGAACCCGGAGGACAAGTACCAGGCCCTGGAGCGCTACGGGCGCGACCTGACCAAGGCCGCCGAGCAGGGCAAGCTCGACCCGGTCATCGGGCGCGACGACGAGATCCGCCGCGTCATCCAGGTCCTCTCGCGGCGCACGAAGAACAACCCCGTGCTCATCGGCGAGCCCGGCGTCGGCAAGACGGCGATCGTCGAGGGCCTGGCCCAGCGCATCGTCTCCGGCGACGTGCCCGAGTCGCTGCGCGACCGCAAGGTGATCGCGCTGGACATCGGCGCGCTGATCGCCGGCGCCAAGTACCGGGGAGAGTTCGAGGATCGCCTGAAGGCGGTGCTCAAGGAGGTCTCCGAGGCCCAGGGCGGCGTCATCCTCTTCCTCGACGAGCTGCACACGATCGTCGGAGCCGGCGCCGCCGAGGGCGCCGTCGACGCCGCGAATCTGCTCAAGCCGATGCTCGCCCGCGGCGAGCTGCGCGCGGTCGGCGCGACGACCCTGGACGAGTACCGCAAGCACATCGAGAAGGACGCCGCGCTGGAGCGCCGCTTCCAGCCGGTGATGGTCGGCGAGCCGTCGGTCGAGGACACGATCGCCATCCTGCGCGGGCTGAAGGAGCGCTACGAGGTGCACCACAAGGTGCGCATCCAGGACAACGCGCTGATCGCCGCGGCGACGCTGTCGCAGCGCTACATCGCCGACCGCTTCCTGCCCGATAAGGCGATCGATCTCATCGACGAGGCCGCCTCGCGGCTGCGCATCGAGATCGACTCGCTGCCGACCGAGATCGACGAGGTCGAGCGGCGCATCATGCAGCTGGAGATCGAGCTCACCTCGCTATCCAAGGAGACCGACCCGGCCTCGGCTGAACGGCGCGAGGCGATCGAGCGCGAGCTCGGGGACCTCCGCGAGCGCTCGGCCGCGATGAAGGCCCAGTGGCAGTCCGAGAAGGACGCCATCCAGGGGATCTCCGACGTCAAGCAGCGCCTCGAGGAGGCCCGCACCGAGGCCGAGCGCGCCGAGCGCGAGGCCGACCTGCAGCGCGCCGCCGAGCTGCGCTACGGCGAGATCCCCGGACTGGAGAAGCAGCTCGCCGAGTACGAGGCCGCCGAGTCCGAGCGCCGCGACGGCGAGGGGCCGGTGTTCCTCAAGGAGGAGGTCGACGCCGACGACATCGCCGAGGTGATCGCGCGCTGGACCGGGATCCCGGTCAGCCGCCTGCTCGAGGGCGAGGTGTCCAAGCTCATCCACATGGAGGAGCGCCTGCACGAACGCGTCATCGGCCAGGACGAGGCCGTCGAGGCGGTGGCCACCGCGCTGCGCCGCTCGCGCGCCGGCCTGCAGGACCCCGACCGCCCGATCGGCAGCTTCCTGTTCCTCGGCCCGACCGGGGTCGGCAAGACCGAGCTGGCGCGGGCGCTGGCCGAATTCATGTTCGACAGCTCCGACGCGATGATCCGCATCGACATGTCCGAGTACATGGAGAAGCACTCCGTGTCGCGGCTCGTCGGGGCGCCGCCCGGCTACGTCGGCTACGAGGAGGGCGGCCAGCTGACCGAGGCGGTGCGCCGACGTCCCTACAGCGTCGTGCTGCTCGACGAGATCGAGAAGGCGCACTCCGACGTCTTCAACGTGCTGCTGCAGGTGATGGACGACGGGCGCCTGACCGATGGCCAGGGCCGCACTGTCGACTTCAAGAACACGGTGCTGATCATGACCTCGAACATCCCGGTGAGCGGAGACGATCTGCGCGCCGGCCTGGCCGAGCACTTCAAGCCCGAGTTCATCAACCGGCTCGACGACATCGTGCGCTTCGCAGCCCTTGATCGCGAGCAGATCGGCGAGATCGTCGACCTGCAGATCGCGCGGGTGATCGAGCGCCTGGCCGAGCGCGGCATCGAGCTCGAGCTCACCGACGATGCCCGAACGCTCATCGGCAACCTCGGCTACGACCCGACCTACGGTGCGCGGCCGCTCAAGCGCGTCATCCAGAAGCAGGTGGTGGACCGGCTCGCGCTCGCGCTGCTGGATGGGACGTATGGCGAGGGGGATCGGGTGCAGGTGGACGCCGCGGAGGGACAGATCGTGCTCTCGAAGGTCGAGACGCCGTCGCGCGCGCCGGCGGGCGCGGCGGCTTAGTCGCTTCAACTCCGTACCATCGCGAGCCGTCCGGCTTGTTTCGTCGGCGAAGAACGGCTAAGCCGGCAATCTCGTCGAGTGCTGCACGAAAGTAAATACTCAGCCGATTGACACAGATCTGGCCGACCAGTTAGGCTCGCGCCGCCTCGGCTCCGGGGCGCAACGCGATAGCGGAAGAGGGAGGCGGGGATGGGACCGGGAGGGCTGTTCGAGCTGACGCGTGCCACTAGGACGGCCAGATGGCGCTACGGCCCGCTTGCAGTGCTGGCGGCGGCTCTGTGTGGATTCGCTGCGACACCGGCCGGGGCGCAGCCCCTTCACACCCTCACCGGTCTTCCCACTCCGCCTGCGTGGGCGTCTGGGCGTCACATCCACTTCGACCCTACGTTCGGCCAGGGCAGCGGCAGCGCTTTCGGTCCGGCACCCTCCGGTGGCCCCAGGAACGCGTCCTCGCCCGGGAGTGGATCCGGTGTTCTCCTCTTCCACCCGAACGGTGACGGCGTCGAGCACAGCCCCGCGCTGCACGTCGTCTTCTGGGGCAAGAACTGGACCGGCACGAACGATCTCGGCTCGAACACGAACTGCGGCACTGCGTCGGCGCCCCAGGACTGCACGCCGCAAACCCTTCAGGCTCAGTTGACGACGTTCTACAACAACGTCTCCGGGAGCTCGTTCCAGAACGTGCTCACCCAGTACTACGACCAGACCGGGTACATCTCCCCGACGGTCGCAGTTACCTATGCCGACGACTACACCCTGGCGGCGCCGACGAACGTGACCGATGCCGCTATCGAGGCCGAGGCTGCCGCCGAAGCCAGTGCGAACCACTGGGCGACGACGATCAACGACCAGTACATCGTCCTGCCGGCGCCGGGAACTGCCTACCGCACGGCGAACGCAAACGCATTCACGGCGACGACGAGCGCGGGCTCGGCGACGCTGACCAATGTGTCGAGCTTTGCCAACGTGATCGTCGGCGACGCGTTGACCGGTCCTGGCCTCAACAAGTCCGTGGTCCTCTCGGTCAGCCCGAGCGCCCATACGGTTACGCTCGACACGAACGCGAACGCGAACGGCACGGCGACGCCGATCAGCGTCAATCCCTTCTCACCCTCGGGCGGCTTCACGGCCGACGCGACCGTTGGCTCCAACGTGCTGACCAACGTGCACACCCCGAGCGGGTCAGGCACCCCCTGGGAGTACTACGGCGCAGTGCTGGGTTCCGAAGGTCCGCAGATCTTCTCGTCGCAGCTGGGCGCCTACGTGACGAGCGTCGACAACACGAACCACACCGTCACGATCAGCACGGCGGCCGTAGCTACAGCCACCGGCGTGGACGTGGCCAACGGCGGCGGCTTCTGTGCCTATCACTCCGTCGACAACAGCGTGAGCCCCGATCGGGTCTACGCGGTCATCCCGTACCCGGGCGACGCCCCATTCCCCGGGACCGGCTATGGCGGGTTCTGCGGCGTGCCGTACAACACGAGCGCGACCCAGACCGCGGCGCACGAGTACGCCGAGGCGGCCACGAACCCGATCGCCGCCTTCGGCGCCGACTGGTACAGCGCTAACCTCGAAGAGGTGGCCGATCTGTGCGGGGGAACCGACGCCCTCGTCCAGCCGCTGGGCAACATCCAGGCGCTATGGGACAACGCCGGCAACCAGTGCTCGTTCTCCGAGACGTCGCAGTGGGGGGCGCACCCGCCGGTCGTGCAATCGCTCGACACGACGAGCGGACCCTCGGCCGGTGGCGGCACGGTGACTATCACCGGCTACAACCTCATCAATCCGACTTCGGTCAAGTTCGGCGGCCAGCCCGCCACGAACCTCGTGGTCAACACGCCGGATTCTCTCACCGTGACCGCGCCCGCGGGCACGGGAACCGTCGACGTGACCGCGGCCAACCAGTACGGCACGAGCACGACCTCGACAGCCGACCAGTTCAGCTATGGGCCGCCCAGCGTGACCGGGCTGAATCCGCTCGAGGGCGCGGTGGCGGGCGGCACGTCCGTGACGGTCAACGGCGTCGGGTTCAATGGTGCGACCGCGGTCCACTTCGGCGCCGCCCTGGGCACGAATCTCCACGTCGTCTCCAACACGCAGCTCACGGTGACGGCGCCCGCGGGCGCGGACTCGACTGATTACGTCGACGTCACAGTGACTGGGCAGGGCGGCACATCCTCGGTCGGCACGGCCGACCAGTACATCTACGGCCCAGTGGTGACCGGCATGACGCCGACCTCCGGGCCAGTGACCGGAGGCACGACTGTGACGCTCACCGGCACCGGGTTCCTGGCGGACGGCGGCGTCTCGTCGGTGCTCATCGCGCACGGCTTCGAGCTCGTCACGCCGCAGAGTGTCACCGACACGAGTCTCACCTTCGTGATGCCGCCGGTTGCCGCTGGGCCAACGAGCATCTCGCTGTTGACAAACGGTGATCCGCCGAACCAAGCACAGAGCTCGGTCTCGACGGGACCGACGCGGTTCACGGTGACACCGCCGCAGGTGAGCGGCGTGTCGACGGCCGGCACGATCTTCGCCGAAGGTGGGATCGCCGGCGGAACCACAGTGACGATCTCGGGATCGGGTCTCACTGGTGCGACCGACGTGCGGTTCGGCTCCGCGCACGCCCAATTCCAGGTCAACTCTGACAGCACGATCACGGCGACCAGCCCGCCCGGTTCCGACAGCACCGGCTACGTCGACGTGACCGTGGTGACGCCGAACGGCACCACGGCGGTAACACCCAACGATCAGTTCGCCTATGGCCCGACCGTGACCGGGTTGTCGCCGACGTCAGGCCCAGTGACCGGCGGGAACACCGTCACCGTCACAGGAACGGGCTTCACGTCCGACGGCGGGATCCTGAACATCTTCCTCGCCAGCTCGGGAGACCAGAACGTCCCGTTCACCGTCAACTCAGATACGCAGCTCACGCTGACCATGCCGCCGAGCTGGCGCGGCAGGCTGTCCACGGCTGGGCTCGGATTCGGGCTAACCGGTGTCAACGGTCAAGCGGGCACCGGCTTCGCGTTCGTCACCACACAGACGTACACGTACACCGCCGTCGTTCCGGCCGTGACAAGCGTGTCCACGCCGGGCACGAGCTACGCAGTGGGTGGCATCGCGGGTGGAACGACCGTGACCGTCAACGGCTCCGGCTTCACGCAAGGGGCCACGGTGCTCTTCGGTACGGCGGCGGGCACGAACGTAAACGTCATCTCGAGTACGCAGCTCACCGTCACGAGCCCGGCAGGCTCTGACAGCACGGGCTACGTCGACATCACGGTGCGCACGCCGAGCGGGACCTCGGCCGTCTCGGCGGCGGACCAGTTCGTATACGGTGCGACGATCACGTCGATCAGCCCGAGCTCCGGGTCCAAGAACGGGGGGACAATCGTTACCGTGACCGGCACCGGATTCCACGCAGACGGCGGCATCGCCGCCGTCTACACCGCGGTCGGGATTCGCAACGTGCCGTTCACGATCAACTCGGACACGCAGATGACGCTGACGATGCCGCCCAACGGCCGCACCGGCTCCACGGCTCTGCTGTTCGTGCCCACAGGCGTGAGCGGCCAGCAGAACACCGGCGCTCCGGCGGCTGGGCCGTCATTCACCTACCAATAGGGGAGTCCTGACGGATGTTGCTGAGGGGCGTGCGGGCGCCGCCCCTCAGTGAAGGCTCACCGGTCGAACGCGCCGGATCGCGGCCCCGGTCGGGTCGAGCGCGTCGGCGTAGGTGCTGGCGGCCGGGAACCCGCGGCTGCCCGGCGGCGCGACGCGGTTGGCGCGTGTGGCACGCCGAGCAACCGAGACCGGCCGAGCGCGGGCGCCATACTGACGCCGATGCGCCGCGACTGCGCCGTCCCACTTGCCGTGCTGGCGACGCTCTTCGCTGCGCCGACCGCGGGCGCCCTCGCCCATCCCCAGATCCCCCCGGCCCTCGAGCGCCTCCTCGCCGCTGGCCGCAACCTCCACCCCAAGGGCTTTCGACTCAACCAGACCGTCGCCCTCGTCCGCGACGGACGACGCGTCCAGCAGAGTCGCCTGACCGAGCGCGGCCGCCTGTCGCCGCCGGCCTACGCCATCACCTCCTCCGTCGGTGGCCAGCCGACCTTCCTGCGCTTCCTCGGCTCCTACGGCTACGGCACCGCGCCGGGAATCGCCAAGGCCGACGGGGGCCACAAGTGGGTGCGGGTGCGCATCGGCCACCTCGGCGGCGGGCGCGCCAGCGTGCTCGCCCTCGTCGGCGCCTTTCGCGCCGACCTGACGACCGTCCTGCTGCCGGCGGCCACGAGCGTGACCGAGGTCGGCCTGACGACGCTCGGTGGGCAGCCAGTGACCGAGTTCGAGCTCGACGACGCCCACCCGCCGGCGCGCGTGAGCGACGTCTACCTGGCGCCCGACGGCCTGCCCGTCCGGGTCGTCGACACGGTCGGCGACACGGTTACGACGACCGACGCCTCGCTGACCGCGCCCGTCGTCGTACGCGTCCCTGCGGCGCGCGAGACGGTCGACGAGTCGCGGCTGAGCGCGAGCATGCGCCGGCGAGTGAACCTCCTCCTCGCCGCGCCGCCCGGCATCCAGTAGGCCCGCGGCCGCTCAGCGGATGGTCAAGGTGTGCACGACGCGCGGCACGCTCGTCGGCGAGTAGCTGCGCCGCGCGTCGAACTGCAGATGCCACGTGCCGCGAGCCGGGGAGAAGCCGAACAGGTGGTGCGGCCCGGATAAGGGCATGCTCCCGCACGCCCCGCTCGTGTAGCCGATCTGGACGGTGTGCACCGGCGTGCCGCGCGGGCCGACATAGTGCAGGAAGAGCGCCACGGGGGCGGGATCGCCGGTTGGGCTGGCCGGCCCGAGGCCGAACCCGAACACGCTGTAGTGCACGAGCATCGTGCGCGGGTCGCCGGTCTGGGGGGCGAAGCTCGCGCCGAACTGCGTCACGGCGAACTGCGTCGTCGCGGATCCGCCCGCGCTGAGGATCATCACCTCGTGCGTCGCCTCGGTCGTACCGGCCGTCAGCGCGGGGCTCGTGAGCGTCCCCGACAGCCCTCCGCTTGCCGACACGTGTCCGAACCCGGCCCCCGACTGGTCGAGCGTGACCGCGTAGGTGGTGTCGGCGGGGAACCCGCTGCCGGTGAGCTGCACGACGCGACCGGGCAGGTAGCAGGGCAGGTCGGTGCTCAGCTGCGGACCGGACGGCCCCGTCGTGCCGCCGGGGCCGGTCGCGCCCGTGGCGCCGGTGGGCCCCGTGTCCCCGTTGGCTCCGCCGGACCCGGGCCCGGCGGACCCGCCGGCCGGTCCCGGTGGCGGCGCGGGCGGCACCCCGGTGGGCGCCGAGAGGCCCCCGGCGTTCAGCGGCAGCGCCGACGCGCTGCGCACTCCCGGCGCCAGGAACCCGCCCGGCGGCGCGGCCAAGGCGACCGCGAGCGCCGCGGCGAGTACCGCCCCGCCCAGCGGGACCGCTCGGCGCCCCTCTACGCCCGGCCGCGCGTCTCTCATCGCCCGGGCAGGGTAGCGTTCGGGTGAGACGGTCTTTCGGCGCGCCCCACGCGCCCCCGAACGCGAACTCGACGGAGGGCCCCATGCCGACCTACATCATGCTCTCGACCCTCACGCCCGAGGGAGTGCAGACGGTCAAGAACAATCCCCAGCGCATACGCGAGGTCAACAAGGAGGTTGAGCAGCTCGGCGCCAAGGTGACGGCGCAATGGGCCACGCTCGGCCACGTCGACTTCGTGAGCATCGTCGAGGCGCCCGACGAGAGCGTCATGGCCCGGGTCTCGCTCGAGCTGAGCTCGCGCGGCAGCGGCCGCTTCGAGACGCTCACCGCGATCCCCGTCGACGAGTTCATCGCCGCGCTGTAGGCGGCCGGCACCAGTGGCCACGAAGGTCCTCGTCGTCGGCGGCGGCGGTCGCGAGCACGCGATCGTGCGCGCGCTCGCCCGTTCGCCCGAGCACCCCGAGCTCCTGGCCGCCCCCGGCAACGTCGGCATCGCCGTCGACGCCCGCCTGCTCGACGTCGCCGCGGACGACGTCGTCGGCCTCGTCGCCGCCGTCGAGCGCGAGGCGGTCGACCTGACGGTCGTCGGGCCCGAGGTCCCGCTGGTGGCCGGGCTTGCCGACGCGCTGGCCGAGCGCGGCCACGCCGTCTTCGGCCCAAGTGCGGCCGCCGCCCGCCTGGAGGGCTCCAAGGCGTTCGCGAAGGAGGCCATGGTCCAGGCCGACGTGCCGACCGCGGCGTGGCGTGCCGTGCGCAGCCTCGACGAGGGGCGCGCGGCCGTCGCCGCGCTCGTCTCCGACGCCGGCGTCGTGATCAAGGCCGACGGGCTGGCCGCCGGGAAGGGCGTGACCGTGGTGCCCGGCGGCGAGGCCGCCGACGCCGCGCTGCGCGAGATCTTCCTCGACCGGCGCTTCGGCGGTCAGGCCGCGGCGGTCGTCGAGGAACGCCTGCAGGGCGAGGAGCTCTCGCTGTTGGCTCTGTGCGACGGCGTGCGCGCCGTGCCGATGGCGCCGGCCCGCGACTACAAGCGCATCCGCGACGGCGACGAGGGGCCGAACACCGGCGGCATGGGCTCCTACTCGCCACTGCCCGACGTCGACCGCGGCGACGTCGAGGACATCGTGGCCCGCGTCCACCAGCCGATCGTCGACCTCATGCGCACCCGCGGGACGCCCTTCCACGGCGTCCTCTACGCGGGGCTCATGCTGACCGCGGCCGGCCCGCGCGTGATCGAGTTCAACGTGCGATTCGGCGACCCCGAGACGCAGGCGCTGCTGCCCCGCCTGCGCTCCGATCTGCTCGACCTGTGCGAGCGCGCGACCCGTACGGACGGACTCGCCGGAACCGAGCTCGAATGGTCGCCCGCCTGGGCGGTCACCGTCGTGCTCGCGAGCGCCGGCTATCCCGAGCGCTCCTCCAGCGGCGATCCGATCACCGGCCTCGATCGCGTGGGCGGTGACGTCGAGGTGACGCACGCCGGCACCGCGCTGCGCGACGGGCGCCTGGTGACGGCGGGCGGGCGCGTGCTCAACGTCACCGCGCTCGGCAGCGATATCGGCGCGGCGCGCGCGGCGGCGTATGCTGCCGCCGACGTGATCGAGTTCCCCGGACGCCAGCTGCGGCGCGACATCGCGCTCTCGGCCCTGCACCGCTCCGCCGCGCTTGCCGAGGAGCGGGCATGAGCGAGCCGATCGTCGTGCGGGCGGTCGAGGAGACCGAGGTCGCCCGCGAGCTCGACGAGCTGCCGGCCGACGCTCCCCGGGTCGGGATCGTCATGGGCTCGAAGAGCGACATGGACGCCATGGTGAAGGCCAGCGATGAGCTCACCGATCGCGGCATCATGCACGAGGTTCGCGTGATGTCGGCCCACCGCGAACCCGACCTCGTCGCCGAGTACGCCAAGAACGCCCGCATGCGCGGCCTGCGCGTGATCATCGCCGGAGCCGGCATCTCGGCGGCCCTGCCCGGCGCCGTCGCCGCCCACACCGATCTCCCGGTCATCGGCGTTCCGCTCTCGGGCCGCCTCACCGCGGCCGGTGGGCTCGACGCGATCCTCTCGATCGTGCAGATGCCGCCCGGCGTACCCGTGGCCTGCGTCGGACTGGACAATCCGCGCAACGCGGCGATCCTGGCCGCCCAGATCCTCCAGGCGTGATCGAGCGTTACACCCGTCCCGAGCTCGGCGCGCTGTGGACCGACGAGGCGCGCATGGAGGCGTGGCGCCGCGTCGAGGTCGCGGCGGCCGAGGAGCTGCCGGCCCTGCTGGGCGACGGCCGCGGCCCGACCCCCGAGGAGCTCGAGGCGATCCGCGCGGCCACCTTCACCGTCGAAGCCGTCAATGAACGAGAAAAGGAGACCGACCACGATGTGGCGGCGTTCGTCGACGTCCTGGCCGCCGCCGCCGGTCCGGCCGGGCGCTGGATCCATTACGGCCTGACGTCCTCCGATGTGCTCGACACGGCGCTCGCCCTGCAGCTGCAGGCCGCCGGCGAGTTGATCGTGCCGGCCGCCCGCGAGTTCGTGCACGCGCTCGTGGCCCGCGCTCGTGAGCATCGCGACACGCTGTGCGTCGGGCGCACGCACGGCGTCCACGCGGAACCGACGACGTTCGGGATCAAGCTCGCCGGGCTCGCCATGGAGGCCGATCGCAACGCGCGCCGGCTGACGGACTCCTTCGAGGCGGTGGCCGTGGGCGCGCTGTCGGGCGCGGTGGGAACGTACTCGGCGACCGACCCGGCCTTCGAGGCGCGCGTGCTCGCGCGCCTCGGGCTGGCCGGCGAGCCGGTCTCCACCCAGGTCGTCCCGCGTGACCGGCATGCCGAGCTGCTGCAGGCGATCGCGCTCGCCGGCGCCGGGCTGGAGCGCTTCGCCACCGAGATCCGCCATCTCCAGCGCACCGAGGTGCTCGAGGCCTCCGAGCCGTTTCGCGCCGGGCGCCAGAAGGGCAGCTCGGCCATGCCCCACAAGCGCAACCCGATCGTCAGCGAGCGCATCTCGGGCCTGGCCCGCGTCCTGCGCGGCAATGCCCAGGCGGCGGTCGAGAACGTCGCGCTCTGGCACGAGCGCGACATCTCCCACTCCGGCGCCGAGCGCGTGATCCTCCCCGACTCGACGATCCTCATCCACTACCTGCTCGGTCTCGCCACGCGCGTGGCGGGCGGGATGACCGTCGACGTGGAGCGCATGGCGGCCAACCTCGAGCTCACGCACGGAGCGCTGTTCTCGCAGCGCGTGCTGCTGGCGCTCGTCGATGCCGGCGTCGAGCGCGACGAGGCCTACCGCACCGTCCAGGAGACCGCGCAGCGCGCCTGGGCGGAGGCGATCCCGCTGCGGGAGCTGCTCGCGGGCGACGACCGCACAAGCGACCTCGACCTCGACGCGATCTTCGACTACGCCCACTTCACCCGCCACGCCGCCGAGATCGTCGGGCGCCTCGACGCGGTCGCCTGAGCGCTACCGGCGCCTCGCCGGCCGCGTGATCGTCACCGTGGCCAGGCGCAGCACGCGTCCGGTCGAGCCGACGCTCAGCCCGGTGGCCAGTTGGGCGCGTGACTTCAGCAGCGCGAGGCCCGCCCCGTTGAGGTGAACGACAAGCGTCGTATGCGCCCGCGCGGACAGCGTGACGTGCCCGTCTCCGATGACCACGAGCGCCGAGTGCGCCTTCGCCTGCACCGCCAGCACGCGGCTGCCGGCGAGCGTCTCGCGGACCTGCAGCGCCACGTTGGCGGCGGTGCACTTGCCCGTCGTGGCCGCGCACGCCAGCGATACGGTGGCGTACCCCGGGCCGCCGCCCACGGCGGTCACGGTCGCGTAGTGCCGGGGCGGTACGGCCGACCGGACGGGAGGGCCAACCGGCAGGGGAGCGGTCGTCGTCGTCGTGGAGAGCGTGCTCGTGGACGTGGTGGTCGTCGTCGTGGCGCTCGTCGTCGTGGCGCCGGTCACGACCGGTGGCGGGATCGGCACGCCGCCGAACACGACCACCGCGCCGTGATTGCCCGATGCGGCCGGCGCGCCGACGGCGAGCGTCGGGCCGGACACCGCCAGGCTCGTTCCGAACGCGTCGCCGGCCGCGCCGGCGGTCTCGGTGAGGACGCCCGACTGCGACCATCCGCCCTGGCCCTCGCCGAACGCGTACGCGGCGCCCTCGTCGGCGGCCGCGGCGGGCGCCGCGGCGAGAATCGTCGAGCCGGAGATGGCGACGGCGGCACCGAGCTCGTCGCCGGCGGCGCCGCCCGATGCGGTCAGCGCCTGCGTCTCGGTGGCGTTCGCCCAGCCCGACGAGGACTGGGTATAGACGTACGCCGCGCCCTGGCCCGGGTTGGCCCCGACGGTGACGCCGGGCGCGCCGCCGACGATCGTCGAGCCGGAGATGCCCACCGACTGGCCGAGCGTGTCGCCGGCGCTCCCCGAGGAGCGGGTGAGGAGCGCCGTCTGCGTCTCGCTGGTCCATCCGCCGGAGGGCTCGCCGTACACGACGAGTTGGCCCGCGAGGGTGTCGGCGAACGGCGCTCCGGCGACGATCGTCGACCCGTCGATCGCCACCGACGAGCCCAGTGCGCCGATCCCGCCGCCCGTCATCGTCAGCCGCCCGGCCGGACCCTCGGTCGCCCAACCACTCGCGGGCTCGGTGTAAACGTCGACCGCGCCCGACAGGCTCGCCACGAGCGGCGCGCCGACGGCGACCGTGCTCCCGGAGGCCGCGAGCGAGGTGCCGAACCCGTCGAAGTTCGTCGGCGACGGCTCGGTCAGCTGGCCGCTCTCGTGCTCGCTCGCCCAGCCGCTCGCGGGCTCGTTGAACAGGAGCACCGTGCCCGGCGTCAGGTTGCCGACCGTTGCGTTCGGCGCGCCGGCCAGGATCGTGTCGCCCGAGATCGCGACCGAGCCACCGAGCCCGGCGCCGGCCTGCGGGGAGGAGGCGGTCATCTCGACGGCGCCGTCGGCGCTCGCCCACCCGCCCGACGGCTCGCTGAACACGTACACCGCGCCCGCGCCCTGTTGCCCGCCGACCGTGACGCCGGGAGCGCCGACCGCGACGAGCGACCCGGACACGGCCACCGCCTGCCCGAGCCCGTCTCCGGCGAAACCCGGTGCGGCGAGGAGGGTGCCCTGCTGCACGATCGGATCGACGACGAGCGGGAAGCGCGCTCCGGCGGTGCGCACGTGGAGCGTGATGCTCGCGCCGCCAAGCGTCATCCAGGCCGGCAGGTCCCGCCCACGCGCGTCGACGACGTGCAGTCCGCCGTAACGCAGAGCGATCCGTGAGCCGGCGAGGAGCTCCACCGCGCCGGCCGACACGCGCGCCCGCCACCCTTTGCTGAGCCGCAGGGCGACCGACAGGGCCAGCGTGTGCCGCGCCGTCGGGGCGACAGCGCGAGAGACGGTGAAGCCCTGCTCCAGCCCCGCCGGTCCGTTTGCGTACCACTCCGTAATCGGGCCCCGGTCATAGGACACCCGGTTGGTGAGCGCCGCTGGCCGTGCGCCGGCCAGGGCCAGCGAGCGCCCGTCGCCGCGCGCCGACTCCAGCGACAGTCGCGCCCGCCCGAGCGTCGTCGCCACGGTGGTGCCGGCCGCGGCGAAGTCGATCGCCAGCCGCTGGCGCGCGTTGTCAGCCGAGAGGGCGCCGCCCGCGCGCGTGGCCCAGTAGCCGCGGTCCTCCGCGCCGAGTCCGCGGGAGATGGCCAGGCGGGCCAGCGTTGACAGCTGCATTCCGCCGGCCACCTGGTCACTCGAGACGGAGGCGGGCCGGGGGCCCGCGAGGGACGCCAGGACGATGGCCGCCAGCAGGCCGGCCTGCGCCGTGGCCACCGCCACCCGCCGCGACCGATGCTGGCCCTCGCTCGTAGCCCAACCGACCGACCGAGCTCCGTTTGCGACCGTGCACTCATCCATGTGACCGCTCCCCCCTGCCCCTTAGTGGACGGCAACGCCGTCCACTAAGCCTACGGCTTCTTCTTCTTCGTGACCGATTTCCCCTTCTTCGCCGGCGCCGGGTGGGTGATCGTCACCGTGGCCAGGCGCAGCACCCGCCCGACCGAGCTGACGCTCACCCCGACCGCCATCTTCGCGTGCGGGCCGAGCAGCGCCCGGCCCGTCGGGTTGAGGTTGACGACCAGCGTCGCGTGCGCCCGCGCGGCCAGCGTGACGTGGGCCGCCCCGACCGTGACGCGCTTGAGGGTGGTCTTCGTCCTTGGCTTCGCCTTCGCCTGCGTCGCCACGATCCGCTTGCCGACGAGCTTCTCCTCGATGACGAGTAGGGCGTTTGCGGCCACGCACTTGCCCGCTGTGGCCGTGCACTTCAGCGAGACCGTCGCGCGAGCGGGGCCGCCGCTGACCGCGGTGACCGTCGCGTAGTTGCGCAAGGCCGAGCCGCCGGGGCCGGTCGGGCCGCTGGTGCCGGGTGGGTTGCTGGTTCCGCCAGGCCCGGTCGACTGGGTGACGCCGTTGAATATGACGGCCGTGCCCTGCGCATTCTGTCCGTTGACCGTCTCGGCATTCGCGCCGACCACGAGGCTGGATCCGGAGATCGCCGCGCTCCAGCCGAACGCGTCCCCGACGCTGCCGGTGGCCTCGGTGAGCGTCGAGGATGGCGCTATGACCGGCGCGGGTGAGGGTGACTGCCCGACCGGCCAGCCGCCCTGTGGCTCGCTGAACACGTAGGTCGCGCCCTGCGCGGTGTTCGAACCGACCTGCGACCCGGGCGCGCCGGCAAACGCCTCCGGCCCGGAGACCGCCACCGACGCCCCGAGGCTGTCGTTCGCCGAACCGGACGGGGCCTCCAGGCGGGCCGACTCGGTGGCGTTGGCCCACCCCCCCGTCGCGGGCTCGGTGAACAGGTAGGCGATCCCCTGGTCGGAGTTCGAGCCGACGGTCGCGCTCGCGGCGCCGCCGACCACCGTCGTGCCGGACACGCCGACCGACTGGCCGAGCCCGTCGCCCGTCATCCCCGTGGAGCTCGACAGCAGCGCCGTCTGGGTTGCGTTCGCCCAGCCGCTCGCCGGCTCGGTGTAGACCATGAGCTGGCCGACCAGGTTGTTGCCGGCCGGGTTGTTGCTGAGCGGGGCGCCGGCCACGACCGTCGAGCCGCTCATTGCCACCGACCAGCCGAGACCGGCGTATCCGCTGGCCGTCGTCGTCAGCTGTGCGGCCTGGCCCTCGGTGGCCCAGCCACTCGAGGGCTTGGTGTAGACGTCCACCGAGCCCGAGAAGTTGTTCCACAATGGCGCGCCGACAACGACGGTGCCTCCGGAGGCCGCGAGCGAGGCACCGAACTCGTCGCTCGTACCGGGCGAGGGCTCGTTGAGGTTGCCGCTCTCGTTCTCGCTTGCCCAGCCGCCGGTGGGCTCGTTGAACAGAAGCACCGTTCCCGCTCCCGCCATCGGCGCGCCGGCCAGGATCGTAGTGCCCGAGATCGCCACCGAAGTCCCGAGGCCGGCGCCCGATTGCGGGGCGGAAGCCGTGAGCTTGGCGGCGCTCGTGGTGCTGGCCCAGCCGGTCGCCGGCTCGCTGAACACGTACACCGCACCCGCGCCCTGCTGTCCACCGGCGGTGGCGCCCTGGGCGCCGACGGCGATGACCGAGCCGGACACGGCGACCGACTGCCCGAACGCGTCGCTCGCGGCGCCGTCGCCCGCCGTGAGGACGCCCTGCTGGATGACGGGCGTGAGGGTCGGGTCGACGAGGACGGGGAAGCTCGCGCCGGCGGTGCGCACGTGCAGCACGACGGTCGAACCGCGCAGGCTCATCCACGCCGGCAGCGTGCGGCCGCGCGCGTCGGCCGCGGCCAGCCCGCCGTAGCGCCAGGCGACGCGCCGGCCGGCCAGCAGGTCGATGCCGCCCGCGGCGGCTCGCGCCCGCAGGCCGCGCCCGTGCAATGCGACCGACAGCGCGAGCGACGATCCGGCGGCCCGCGCGACGCTGAAGCCCTGCTCGAGGCCGAGCGGCCCGTTGGCATACCACTCAGAGATCGCGCCGCGGTCATAGGACACGCGGTTGGCGCGGGGCGCTGGAAGTGCGGCGGCGAGGGCGACCGAGCGCCCGCCGGCGCGCAGCGAGCGCAGCGACAGGCCGAGGCGACCGAGCGCGTCGCTCACGGTGACGCCGCCGGGAACGAAGCCGGCGGTGAAGCGCTCCGCGGGGTTGCGCGCCTGCAGGCTCGAGCCGGCGCGCGTCGCCCAGTACGCCGGCTCGACGGAGCCGACACCACGCGAGATCGCCAGCCGCGCGAGCGGGGGCAGCTGGGCCCAGACGCGGGCGCTCGAGACGGCCGACAGCTTGGCGGCCGGGACGCTGCGCGAGGGCACGATCTCCTCGGCGCCGCGATTCGAGGCGAGCCAGTATCCGATCGCCGGCGCGGCGAGCGCGAGCGCGGCCAGGGCAGCGATGAGCGCCGCCCAGCGGCGGCGATCGACCCGGGCCGGCGCGCCCGCATCGATCGCGGCTCCGGCTAGCGCAGTGCAGTCTCGCATCTGATCTGTCCCTCCTACCGAACCCGCGGCAGCCGACCCAGTTGCGCCCGGGGCTGAGAGAGTATGCAGCATCGGGGAGGCATTTCGGGCCGGTTCGCGCGCAAGCAACTACTGAGCGGCGCCCCGCGCCGCGGTCGTTGTCGTTCGGCGCGGTCGCTAGCATCAGGGCCGTGAGCACCGAGCCGCTCGATCTGCCGCTTCTCTCCGCCGGGAAGGTGCGCGAGATGTACGAGCTCGGCGACCGCATCCTGATGGTCGCCTCCGATCGCATCTCCACCTACGACGTCGTGCATCCCACCCCGATTCCGGGCAAGGGCGCCGTCCTGACCGGCCTGTCGGTGTTCTGGTTTCACCTCACCGAGGCGATCGTGCCCAACCACCTCGTCTCGACCACCGAGGACGTTCCCGACGCGGTTCGCGGGCGCGCGCTCGCGGTGCGCAAGCTCGACATGCTGCCGGTCGAGTGCGTCGTGCGCGGCTATCTGTCGGGCTCGGGCTGGAAGGACTACCAGGCGACCGGGTCGGTCTGCGGCATCGCGCTGCCGGGCGGCCTGCGCGAATCCGAGCGGCTGCCCGAGCCGATCTACACACCGGCCACGAAGGCCGAGATCGGCGAGCACGACGAGAACATCGACTTCGAGGCCGCGGTGCGGGCGATCGGCGATCGGCGCTTGGCCGAACGACTACGCGACGTCTCCATCGCCCTGTACTCGCGCGCGGCCGAGCACGCGCTGGAGCGCGGGATCATCCTGGCCGACACGAAGTTCGAGTTCGGCCTCGACACCGACGGCATGCTGACGCTCGCCGACGAGGTACTGACGCCCGACTCCTCGCGCTTCTGGCCCGCTGACCGCTACGAGCCGGGTCGCGCCCAGCCGAGCTTCGACAAGCAGTACGTGCGCGACTGGGCCGCCGGAACGGGCTGGGACAAGACGCCGCCCGCGCCGCCGATCCCGGCGGACATCGTCGCGCGCACGCAGCAGCTGTACGCGCAGGCCTACGAGCGCATCAGCGGCGAGCCGCTCGCCGCCTGGCTGGCGCGCGTCGGAGTGGGCGCTCGGGCCGAGGCCACCTCGGCACCGTGAGGGCGCGCGTTCTCGTCCGGCCCAAGGCCGGGATCCTCGACCCGCAGGGTCAGGTCGTCGAGCGCGCGCTGCCGGCGCTCGGGTTCCGCGGCGTGCACAACGTGCACGTCGGCCGTCTCATCGAGCTCGACGTCGAGGATCCGGCCCAGCTGCCGGCCATGTGCGAGCGCCTGCTCACCAACCCGCTCATCGAGGACTACGAGGTCCTCGGCGAGGACGGCGCACCGGTCGAGGGCGCGTCGCAGTGAGGTTTGGCGTCGTGCGCTTCCCCGGCTCCTGCGACGAGGTCGATGCGCAGCTGGCCGCGGCGCGCGTCGGCGACGCCGAGCTGTTATGGCACGCCGAGCGCGACCTGCACGGCGTCGACGCGGTCATCGTCCCCGGCGGCTTCTCCTACGGCGACTATCTCCGCGCCGGGGCCATCGCCCGCTTCGCACCGGTCATGGACGCGGTCGCCGAGTTCGCGCGCGACGGCGGTCTGGTGCTCGGTATCTGCAACGGCTTCCAGGTCTGCTGCGAGGCCGGCCTGCTCCCCGGCGCGCTCCTGCCGAACGCCGGCCTGCGCTTCGTGTGCCGCCAGGTCGAGCTCGACGTGGTCAACGCCGACACGCCGTTCACGGCGGCCTGCGCCGAGGGCGACCGGCTGTCGATCCCGGTCAAGCACACAACCGGGCGCTACTACGCGCCCGCGCCGCTGCTGGCCTCGATGCGGGCGCGCGGGCAGATCGTGCTCCGCTACGCGCCGGGCGAGAACCCGAACGGCTCGCTGGACGACATCGCCGGCGTGTGCAACGAGGCGGGCAACGTCCTCGGTCTGATGCCCCACCCCGAGCACGCGGTCGAGACGCTCAGCGGCTCCGACGACGGGCTGACTCTGTTCGCCTCGATGGCCGCGGCGGTGGCCGGCGGCTCGCGGCCGCTCGCCCGTGCCTGAGACCGCGCTTCCGGAGTCCTCCGCCGGCCTCGCCCGCGCGCTCGAGCTCGGACTCACCGAGTCGGAGTTCGCGCTCATCGTGGCGAAGCTCGGCCGCACGCCGACCGACGTCGAGCTCGCCTGCTTCTCGCTGCTGTGGTCCGAGCACTGCTCCTACAAGCACTCCAAGAAGCTCCTGCGCACGCTGCCCACCGAGGGCCCGGCGCTCGTCATGGGCCCGGGCGAGAACGCCGGCGCCGTCGACGTGGGCGGCGGCCTGGTGTGCGCCTTCAAGGTCGAGTCGCACAACCACCCGAGCGCCGTCGAGCCCTTCCAGGGGGCGGCCACCGGCGTCGGCGGCATCCTGCGGGACGTGTTCGCCGTCGGCGCGCGGCCGATCGCCGTACTCGACTCGCTGCGCTTCGGCGAGGCCACGAGCGAGCGGTCGCGCTACCTGCTCGACCGCGCCGTCGCCGGGATCGGCCACTACGGCAACTCGATCGGCGTGCCGACGATCGGCGGCGAGGTCTACTTCGAGGGCCCGTACGAGCAGAACTGCCTCATCAACGCGATGTGCCTCGGACTGGCGCCGCGCGAGCGGCTCATCCGCTCCGCCGCCGCGGGCGTCGGCAACGCGGTCATCCTGTTCGGCGCCTCGACCGGGCGCGACGGGATCGGCGGGGCGTCGGTGCTGGCGAGCGCCGAGCTCGGCTCCGACGATGCGGCCAAGCGCCCGAGCGTGCAGATCGGCGACCCGTTCGAGGAGAAGAAGCTGCTCGAGTGCTCGCTCGAGCTCCTCGACCGCGATCTGCTCGTCGCCCTACAGGACCTCGGTGCCGCCGGTCTGACGTCGTCGGCCGCGGAGATGGCGAGCAAGGGTGAGGTTGGCATCGACCTCCACGTCGACCGGGTGCCGCTGCGCGAGGAGGGGCTCGAGCCGTTCGAGATCATGGTCTCCGAGTCGCAGGAGCGCATGCTCTGCGTGGCGCAGCCCGAGCGGGTGGAGGAGGTGCTCGCGGTTTGCGCGCTCTGGGAGACCCGGGCGACGGTGATCGGGGAGATCACCGCGAGCGGGCACATGCGCGTTCTGCACGACGGTGAGGTCGTCGGCGACATGCCGGTGCGCGCGCTCGTCGACGACTGCCCGCTGTACGACCTGGCGCCCGAGCGCCCGCCGACGCAGTTGTATCCGCCGCCGCCCCGCTCGCTGCGCGGCGAGGACCCGCGTGAGGCGCTGCTTGCGCTGCTGTCGAGCGCCAACCTCGCCTCGCGCCGGCCGCTGTTCGAGCAGTACGACTGCGTCGTGCAGTCGCGCACCGTGCGCCGTCCGGCCGAGAGCGACGCCGCCGTGCTCGTGCTCGACCCGGCTCTCGCCGCGCGCGACGGCGACGATGCCCCGGTGCCGGCCCTCGCCGTGTCAATCGATGCGAACGGGCGCCGCGTGGCCTGCGACCCGTATCGCGGGACCGTCGAGGCCGTGCTCGAGTGCGCCGCCAACCTCGCCTGCGCCGGCGCCGAGCCCCTCGGACTGACCAACTGCCTGAACTTCGGCAACCCCGAGAAGCCGTACATCGCCTGGCAGCTCACCGAGTCCGTGCGCGGCCTCGCCGATGCCTGCCGCGCGCTCGACGTGCCCGTCGTCGGCGGCAACGTCTCGCTCTACAACGAGGGCGCCGATGGGCCGATCTACCCGACGCCGGTCGTCGGGATGGTCGGGAGCCTGCCCGACGCGCGCCACGCCGGGTGCCTCGGCTTCACCCGTGATGGCGACGAGGTCGCGCTGGTCGGCCCGTTCGCGCCCGACCTGCACGGTTCCGAGCTCGCCAAGCTCGCCGGGGCCGAGCTTCCGCCGACGCTGCCGGACTTCGACGTGGACGCGGTGCGCGCGGCGATCGAGGCGGTTCGCCGCGCCGTGCGCGAGGGCTCGTTGTCGAGCGCCCACGATGTCGCCGAGGGGGGCCTCGCGGTGGCGCTCGCCGAGTGCGTGCTCGCGGGCGGACGCGGCGCGCGTGTGCGGATCGACCCGGCGGTGCTGACGCCCGGTCACGCCAAGCCCCTGCCGGCGCTGTTCGGCGAATCGCCGGGCGGCTTCGTCGTCTCCGGGTCGCCGGCGGTGCTACGTGCGATCGGCGCGCACACGCGCGCGATGACGCTCGGCGAGGTGGGCGGGGAGCGGTTGCACATCGAGGTCGGCGACACGGCCGTCGCGGTCGATCTGGACGAGCTGCGCGACGCGGCGGGCGCGCTCGCCGCGCTGTTCGCGTGAGCGGCCGCGCGCGAGCTTGCGTGCGCTCGGAGCGGGCGAAAGGGGCTCGGTGAGGCTCGGAGCGCCTGCTAGATTGTGGCCTGGTTGCTGGTGCGCCTCACCCTCTCGAGGCGCTCGTTCCCGGTGACCTTCGCTGGGATCACGATGAGCCCTGATCACCTCGATCTCGATCACCGCGACGGACCGCGGGACGAATGCGGCGTCTTCGGCCTCTACGCGCCGGGGCACGACGTCTCGCGTCTCGCCTACTTCGCGCTGTACGCGCTGCAGCATCGCGGCCAGGAATCGGCCGGCATCGCCGCGGCCGATCACGGCGGGCAGATCATGACGCGCCGCGAGCTCGGCCTCGTCAACCAGGTGTTCTCCGAGAACGACCTGCGTACCCTGGCCGGCGACCTGGCGATCGGCCACGTGCGCTACTCGACGACCGGCTCCAATGCGTGGGAGAACTCCCAGCCGGTCCAGCGCTCGGAGGGCACGCACGGCTCGCAGCGCGAGCTCGCGCTCGCGCATAACGGGAACCTCATCAACGCCGTCGAGCTGCATGCCGAGCTGACCGAGCGCGGCGTCACCTTCTCCTCGACCTCGGACTCGGAGATCATCGCCGCGCTGATCGCCACCCATCCGGCCAGGCGCATCGAGGACGCCGTCGCCGAGGTGCTTCCGCGCCTGCGCGGCGCCTTCTCGACGGTCGTCATGACCAAGGACCGAGTCGTGGCCTTCCGCGATCCGCATGGCTTGCGACCCCTTTCCATCGGGATCATCGATGCACCCGACGCCGGCAGTGGGCTCGCGCGCCCGCCGCAATACTGCGTGGCGAGCGAATCGTGCGCGTTCGACATCATCGGGGCGCGCCTGGAGCGCGACGTGCACCCCGGCGAGATGGTCGTGCTCGGCGAGCACGGGCTGGAGAGCACGCAGGTCGTCAGCGGCGCGCGCAAGGCGATGTGCGTGTTCGAGCACATCTACTTCGCGCGGCCTGACTCGCGCATGAACGACCGCGTCCTGCAGGTCGTGCGTGGGCGCATGGGCGAGATCCTCGCTCACGAGGCCCCGGCCGACGCCGACCTCGTCATTCCCGTACCCGATTCGGGCAACCCCGCGGCGCGCGGCTTCGCGCGAGCGAGCGGTCTGCCCCAGGACGACGGCTTCGTCAAGAACCGCTACGTCGCGCGCACATTCATCCAGCCGGGCCAGGAGCTGCGCAAGCACGGCCTGCGCCTGAAGTTCAACCCGCTGCCCGACGTCGTCGCCGGCAAGCGCCTCGTGGTCGTCGACGACTCGATCGTGCGCGGTAACACGACCCGCCAGATCGTGCAGATGCTGCGCGACGCCGGCGCATCGGAGATCCACATGCGCATCTCCGCGCCGCCGATCCGCCACCCCTGCCACTACGGGATCGACATGTCCACGCGCGAGGAGATGATCGCCCACGAGCGCACCCCCGAGCAGGTGGCCGAGGAGCTCGGCTGCGATTCGCTTGCCTACATCTCGCTCGAGGGCGTCTACGAGGCGATCGGCGGCGTTCGCGAGGAGCACTGCGACGCCTGCTTCACCGGCGAGTACCCGCTCGAGGGAACCGACACCGCGAACGGCAAGTACGCGCTCGAGCTGCCGCTCGTCAGCGCCCGCGCGTAGCGCCGGCTTACTTACAGGTCGATCGTCGTGCTCGTGCGCGCCGAGCGGGGCAGCCCGCCGTGCACGTTCTCGTACGGCCGCTCGGCGATGAGGGCCAGGTCTCGGCGTGAAGCGAGCACGCTCGCTACGGCGAACACCCCGGCGAGCGCGACGGAAAACGTCACCAGCATGATGCACCTCGTCTTTCGCTGGCGGGTGATGGCGCTGCGGCTCGTGCCGCCTCTCCCCTGACCCGAGTGGCATCGCCCTGCTGTCACTGTCGCTCTCTGGGGGTGGAGCCTGTGTGACGTCGGACACAGATGGTCATCCTCTGCATGAGCCGTCCGCGTCACAACGTCGTCCTCCCGCCGGCCTAGCATTCGGCGCATGACCATCAAGAGCAGCAAAATCCCTGCAATCAACGCCCTTTGGCCCTTTGGCCCTTTGGAAGGCTCACCGCGCCGATGAGCAGGACGTGAGCCCGCAAAGTGAGCGCAAGCTACGTCGGGCCGTGCAAGTGGCGCGAGAAGCCGGCATGACAGACGAACGGATCGCGGGCGAACTCAAGTCCAACGACATCGGCTGGATCAGCGAGCTCAGCCGTGCTACCGACGGGAGGAAGCGCCGAAGGACCCGGCGCGAGCCAATGTGCGACGACCCCGACACGCGCTCGCGGACGCCGGGACGACTATCCGCAGCGCTGATCCCGACCGCGTATACAGAGTCGCTGGAGAACAACCAGAGCCACCGTCGGGCGGCCGGATCGCCCGGGCTGCGTCTACTGCGACGGGACATTGGTCCACTGTCTATTTGCGCGGACATGGCCGCTCGCGCTAACGACCCGGTCCCAGACGCCGATTACAGGTTGGGAAGCGATGTCGATGCCGGGTCAGGCGACAGCATGGCTCGACTCGTCACGTTGGAGAGGTTTGACGGGTTATGCCATTTCCGCGCAATAGTCTGCCTGCGAGCTCGGGTGTCGCCCGCTCGTCCACCGCGCACGGCGGCTCTCTCCCGGCCCATGGCCCCTCGACGAAGCTCGACGCGCTCGCTGAGTCCCAGTCGGCCTTCACCGCCCAGTCTCACGCTGAGCTTCGCACGCAATGGCGAGTGCTCGGGTTCGCCGCCGGCGGTGTCGCGCTGCTGACCGCGCCCGGCGCGTTCTACTACCTGCACCATCACGACCGTCTCAGCGTTCCCGTCAGCCTGCTGCTCACCGTCGTCGGCGTGGTGATGACGAGGGCTCTCGTTGAGCTGTGCCTGCGCCGTTTCGTTCCCTCAGCAGGGGTCGACGGCGCTGACCGAGGCTCACTGGCAGACGACGCTTTGACGCGCCGGCGTACCTGGTTTTGGTCGCGACGGGTGCGTCTGCTCGCTATCGCGGCGCTCATCGTCGGGCTCATCTCTATCGTCGAGGAACGCTCGTTCGCCTCGACGCTGGGCGCGCTGCTGGAAGCGGTTCCGCAGGTGGCGACGCAGGTGCCGACCATCGGCCTGCAGTTCATGCTCCTCTTCTTCATCAACTTCGCCATCCTCTTCGGACCGCTGCTCGCGATGGGTGTCGCGCAGATTCAAAGCTACGAGCCGGGCGAGGCCGACTGGGGTGTGCGCATGGAATCGGTCCGCGGCCAGGCCGATGCCAAGCAGGAGATCGCCAAGGTGATCAATCTCTGGCAGGCCGGGGCGGCGTTCGAGCGCTCCGGCGGCAAGCGCGAACGCGGCCTGCTGTTCCTCGGCGCGCCCGGGGTGGGCAAGACGATGCTCGCCAAGGCGATCGCCACCGGCTTCAACTGCCCGTTCGTCTCCATTCCCGGCTCCGGGTTCGCCCAGACGTTCATCGGCATGGATGCCGTCATCGTCCGCGTCATGGTCCGGAAGGCAAAGCGTCTGGCGCGCAAGTGGGGCGGGCAATGCATCGTCTTCATCGACGAGATCGACGCCGTCGGCATGCGCCGCCAGTCCCTCAACGCGGCGGTCGCGTCGACGGTCGGCGCGCAGGCGTTCGAGGACGTGGCCTTCTTCGGCCCGTCCGGAGCGCTGAACCCGTCCGGCGACCTCGTGCTCGAAACCGAGCGCTGGCGCGAGCGGATGTTCGAGCTGCGCGCCCCCGCCCCGGCGGGCTCGCGCCTGCCGGCCACCCTCACGCGCGTCTCGGACAACATCGCCCGGTTCATGATGCCGGGCATGGGCGGCGGGAGCCTCGCGCTCAATCAGCTTCTGGTCCAGATGGATGGCGTCGACTCCCCGCCGGCCGTCCGGCGCTACCTGACCAAGCGCCTCAACGTCTGGCTTGACGCCATGTTCTTCATTCCGCGGCGGCTCGGCCCACTGCCGCTGCGCCAGCCGGCCGCCAAGCCGCGCAACGAGCAGATCTTCTTTATCGGCGCGACCAACGTGCCCCTGGAGGCGCTCGACCCGGCCCTGACCCGGCCCGGACGGATGGGCCGCCACATCTGGTTTCGCACCCCCGGCAAGGAAGACCGCACGGACATCTTCGACTTCTACCTCGGCAAGGTGTCCCATGCGGCCGAGCTCGATGAGTCACGCCGGCGCGACGAGCTCGGCCGCCTCACCTCAGGGTATTCGCCGGCGATGATCGAGCAGGTCTGCTCACTCGCGTTGACCTACGCCCATTCCGAGGGCCGCGAGGCGTTCACCTGGTCCGACCTCGTCGAGGCGATGACGACCGTCGAGTCCGGGACGGCCGTCGCCATCGAGTATCAGCCCAAGGAGACACGGGCGGTCGCCATCCACGAGGCGGGTCATGCCGTCTGCGGCCATCTGATGATGGAGGGCGTGCTCTCCACCCGGCTCTCCATTCGCAAGCGCGGCGCGTCGCTCGGCCATCACCAGGCCATCGAGGTCGAGGAGCGCTTCTCGCACTGGCGCGAGGAGGAGTTTGCCAAGCTCGTCTGGGCGCTGGGAGCGATGGCTGCCGAGCGCGTCTTCTACGGCCAGAACTCGACCGGGGTCGGCGGCGACGTCGCCTCGGCCACGCTGCGGGCGGCGTGGATGGTCGGCGCGTGCGCCATGGGCCCTGAACCCGTGCTCGGGGTGGAGGCCCGCCAAGCCACGGCGGCGATGAAGCGCTTCGAGCAGGCAGGCGCGGAGATCATGCAGCGCTCGGGCGGCGGGCCGATGTTCTCCGCTGACCCGGTCGCCGGCGTGCTCGGCGACCCGTTCAAGCGCCGCGCCGCCGCCCAGCTGCTCGGCCAGGCCTACGCGATTGCCTACGCGGTCGTGGACCGCAACCGCGAGCAGGTCGAGAGGGTCGCCGACGCGCTCATCGCTGCTCGCGAGCTCTACGGGGACGAGGTTGTGGAGCTGCTCGAGTCCGTGGGCCTGCGGAAGCCCGCTCTCTCCGTCGCCGAGACCGCCCAGGTGCTGGACGGCTAGTAGTCGCGCCCTGGGCCGGCGTGCAGCGACGAGAGCAAAGATGGCCACAGCTACGCCTCCCATCCCTGCGCCTCGCATCAAGTGCCCGCGGCCCTTGGTGCGCGGGCGAGCAGCGCTCGGCGCTCTTGCCCTCTTGGCGACGGCGACTCTGGCGGCCAACTGGGTGGCATTCTCGAGCCCCGCGGGCACGGCGCCGCTCGCGCCGGTCACCAAAGGCCGCTTTCTCATTGGGCGCGGAACCATGCTGCAACCCCGCCTCCTGGGCCTCAGCAATGGACAGTGGATAGGGGTGTGGCTGAGCGGCAGCGCCACCCATCGCACCCTGACGGTCGCGCTGCTCGACAGCCGCCACGGGCTCGTGCGCGAGCGGCTCTTGCCCACGGCAGCGCTGACCGGCGGCGGCCCGGTGCTCGATACGCCACTTCTGGCCTCCGGGCCGGACGGGCAGGTCGTCATGGTGTGGCGGGCATTACACGCCGGCACCCACACCGCGCAGCTGATGCTCACCTCCTGGAATGTGACCCTACGGGGGCAGCCGCAGACCCGTGCGCTCGGGTCCGTGGCATTGGTGACGACCCCGCAAGCCATCGACGACGGACCGCAGGGGCAATATCTCTCCTATCAGTCGAGCAGTAACGCCTACCTGCTCGTCGAAGTGAACGAGCAGCCGTGGATTGCGCCGACGTCCTGGTACAAGAACCGCCCGCAGCTGCTGCTGTCGCTCATCAACCCCGGCGGCAGCCTGCAAGCTGAACGCACGATCGCCATGCCGCCCGCGCAGAGCTTTATCGCGCCGACGGCTCGCGTCGACCCCACCGGCAAAGGTTGGAACTTGTTCGTCATCCGTCCCGGCGACACCCTCCCCAGCAGGAGTATCGAGCCTGACACGCTATGGCTCTATCGACTGAACGCCAAGCTCGTCGCGCCCGCCGCGCCTACGGTGGTTGAGAAGTCCTCGCAGGCCGCGGGGCCCGACGGGCAGATCCTCGATGCGGCCGTGTGCACAGACGCCCCCGGGGCCGAGTTCCTCATCTGGGAGGACGCTGGCCCGTCCGGCGCCGGCGGCACGCAAGCGAAGTGGGTGATGGGCCAGCACCTGTCCGCGGGCAAGCCCGTGCGCTCCGCCTCCACGCTCGGGCAAGCGATCTCGCCGTACACCACGTGGCCCGCGCAGCTGATGCTCGTCTGTGCGAGCGACAGCGCGGTGATCGGTATGAATACCGGCACACAAGAGCTGTTCGCGGCCTCCGGCGGGGGCGGTGCCGTCCATTCCGGTGCCCTCTTCAGCGTCGCCAAGAGCGTCGGCTTGCAGCCGCCCGACGGCGTGGCCTACAACCCGGCCAATCGAGCGCTGGCCGCGGTCTGGCAGGACCCGGGCACGGCGACCTCTCGCGACAGCGTGAGTTCCAACTCGCCGCTGTACCTCAGCGTCGCTGGCACCTGAGGACGCGATCTGCCGGCTGCTGGGCCGAGGCGCTTACTGAGAGAAGGCCCATATGTGACGTCGGACACACTGCGCGCCGCGGCGGCGACGCCTGCGCCGGTAACGGGACTGGCCCGCGCCTGTGCCCGCGCGCCCGTGGAACGCGCGCCGAATTGCCCAAACCTTTCACGATCTACCATGCCAGTGGACAGATGTTCGGTTTTTCCGACGCACCTCGTGCCTGAGGCGTACCGTCATGGGCATGAGGACCCCCTGGGATGAATCCCCCAAGAAGGACGGACCGCTCAGATCGGTGGCTGAGCGTGGGCCGGCGCTCAAGGATGTACGCCTGCGCTTCGGCGTCACGCTCAGCACCCCAGAGCAAGCGAACCGCTTTGCCAATCAGTTCCGCGTGAAGTTTTCGCGCAGCTGCTCGACCGTCATCGACGCGACGGTGTGGGTCGTCTTCCGCTGCGGCGCGGTGGACGGACACGACGCGTCGGTGCAGGCCGCCGCCGCCGTCCGCACCGTCGCGACGCACAAGCTCGTGCGCGAGCAGCCGCGGGCCGTGCACTTCTACGACGTCGAGGTTGTCGGGCCGGTGCTACCGCTCTATCTCGCCCGTGTCGTCGCCGAGCGCGAGGACGCTCTGCACAAGGCCATCCTGTGGGGCCTGCTCAGTCACCCACTCGTCGAGGGAGAGGCGGCCGCGCAGCGGAGCGGACGTCGTGGGCTGCGCGACCGCTCGGCCACCGGCCGGCACGTCGCGGATGCTGCACTCATCGGCCGGCATATACCGACCGCCCAGCAGTCCGCCGTCGCGCAGAGGCGCGCGGTGGCTGCAGGGAGGCGCGGCCGGCCCGTGCGGCGGCCGGCAGCGGCTGCGCATGAGGCTGCCGGGGCCGAGCCCGGTTCGGCTGCTGGCGAGGCGGCCGGCTCCGGGCCGGCCGGGTAACGGGGCGCTCGCGCCGCAAGCACGACGGCGCGAGCGGGCGGTCGGCGTATGGCGTGCCGCCCGCCCGC
Source organism: uncultured Solirubrobacterales bacterium (assembly GCA_963819075.1). Lineage (GTDB taxonomy): Bacteria > Actinomycetota > Thermoleophilia > Solirubrobacterales > Solirubrobacteraceae > CAVQBJ01. The sequence goes on along the minus strand of CAWFUP010000002.1, from coordinate 73,400 downwards.
AGCCCCCGTTATCGTCCGCGGCCCGATGGCCGCGTCGTTGCCCTCTCCGCTCCCGATCGCCGTGCTCGTGTCGGGGACGGGCACCAACCTGCAGGCGCTCATCGACACCGTTCACGGGCGCGAGGCGCAGATCGTCGCCGTCGCCTCCGACAGCGCGGACGCCCCCGCGCTCCAGCGCGCGGCGGCGTGTGACATCCCGACGGCGACCTTTGCCCGGCGGGACTACGCGGATCGAGCGCAACGCGATCGCGCGCTTGCCGACTGGCTGGCGCAGTCCGGCGCCCGCCTGATCGTGCTCGCGGGATACATGGCGCTACTCGACGAGGCCTTCCTGGCGCGGTTCCCGCTGGCCGTGATCAACGTACACCCCTCCCTGCTGCCCGCCTTTTCCGGGCTCCACGCCATCGAGCAGGCCCTTGCCTACGGTGTGAAGGTGTTCGGAGTCACCGTGCACTTCGTCGACGCCGGCGTCGATACCGGCCCGGTGATCCTGCAGGGCAGCATCGTGCTGGCCGACCCGAGCACGCCGGAGGGCGTCCTGGCCGCGCTGCGACCGCTCGAGCACCGCCTGCTCCCAGACGCGGTGAGGCTGTTCGCCCGCGGCGCCCTGTCAATCGATCCGGGCAACCCGCGCCGCGTTCTCGTGGCCCCCTCCAGCTGACCGGCGGGGTAGGCTCTGCGGTGATGCCGAGCGACCTCGACGCTACGACGCACGCGCCCTCGATGGTCGAGCGCGCGGCGCCCGGCGAGGTTCGCCTCTCTCGCGCGCTGCTGTCGGTCTCGGACAAGACGGGTCTCGTCGAATTCGCACGCGGGCTGCAGGAGCTCGGCGTGGAGATCGTCTCCACCGGCGGCACGGCACGTGAGCTCGCGCGCGCCGGCCTGCAGGCGCGCGCGATCGAGGACTTCACCGGATTCCCGGAGATGATGGACGGGCGCGTGAAGACGCTGCACCCGCGCCTCTACGCCGGCCTGCTCGCCGTGCGCGACAACGACGAGCACGTGGCCGCGGCCTCGGCCCACCAGATCGAGCCCGTCGACCTCGTGTGCGTCAACCTCTACCCGTTCGAACGCACGGTCGCGCGCGGCGACGCCTCCGACGAGGAGATCATCGAGAACATCGACATCGGTGGCCCGACGATGATCCGCGCCGCCGCCAAGAACCACGCCTTCGCGGCCGTCGTCGTCGCTCCCGGCGACTATGCGGCCGTGCTCGAGGAGCTGCAGGGATCCGACGGCCGCCTCTCGCTCGCGACGCGCATGCGTCTCGCCGGGCGGGCCTTCGCGACGACGGCGCGCTACGACGCCGCAATCGCGACGTGGTTCGCGAGCCGCGAGGCGGAGGACTTCTCGCCCCAGCAGGCGCGCGTGTACGAGAAGCAGCTCGACCTGCGCTACGGCGAGAACCCGCACCAGCGCGCCGCGTACTACGCGCAGGTCGGGGCGGCGCGCCACCTGCTGGCCGGCGTGACCCAGCGTCACGGCAAGGAGCTCTCGTTCAACAATCTGCTCGATCTGAGCGCCGCGCGCGAGATCGTCGAGGACTTCGAGGCGCCGGCCTGCGTGATCGTCAAGCACAACAACCCGTGCGGCGCGGCGGTCGCCCGCGAGGGCCTGGACGCCTACGAGCGGGCCTTTGCCAGCGATCCCCAGAGCGCCTACGGCGGCGTGATCGCGCTCAACACGTGGGTCGACGGTCCGCTGGCCGAGGCGCTCAGCCGCCAGTTCATCGAGGTGCTGCTCGCGCCGTCCTTCAGCGATGAGGCCATCGAGGTCCTCACGGTCAAGAAGAACGTGCGACTGCTCGAGTACAGCGAGTTGGCGGCGAGCCCGCCGTCGGGCGAGGCCGAGCTCGAGGCCAAGCCCGTGCTCGGCGGGATCCTGCTCCAGGACCGCGACGCGGTCAGCGAGACGCGCGAGGACATGACCGTCGTCACCTCGAGGGCGCCGGACGACCAGGAATGGGCCGATCTGCTCTTCGCCTGGCGGATCTGCCGGTTCGTGCGCTCCAACGCGATCGTCATCGCCCGCTCGGAGGCGACGATCGGCATCGGCGCCGGGCAGATGAGCCGCGTCGACGCCGTCGAGATCGCCCTCAAGAAGGCTCGCGAGTTCCAGCCGGAGCGGCTCGCCGGCGCCGTGCTCGCCTCCGACGCCTACTTCCCGTTCGCCGATGGGCCGCAGGCCGCGATCGCGGCGGGGGTGACCGCGATCATCCAGCCGGGCGGCTCGGTGCGCGACGAGGAGGTCATCGCCGCGGCCGAGGCGGCGGGCATCACGATGGTCACGACGGGGCGCCGGCACTTCCGTCACTGACGCCGCGTTCGCGCGTCGGCGCGGACCGGCCATCGAACAGGAGCGAGGGATATGGACATGCAGGCACGGGTTGCGCTCGTCACCGGCGGCGCGAGCGGCCTCGGCCAGGCGACGGCGCGGGCGCTCGCCGCGGCCGGCGCGACCGTCGTCGTCGCCGACCTCGACGCCGAGGGCGCAGAGCACGTCGCCGGCGAGCTCGGCGGGAGCTTCATCCGCACCGACGTCTCCGATCTCGACGCCAACCTCGCCGCGGTCGCCTTCGCCGTCGAGCGTCACGGCGGGCTCGACTACGCCTTCCTCAACGCCGGCGTCGCCACCGGCTGTGGCGTCGGCGAGGACTTCGACCTGGCGCTGTACCGGCGAGCGATGGGGGCGAACCTCGACGGCGTCGTGTTCGGCGCGCACGCCGTGCTGCCGGCGCTGCGGGCACGGGGCGGTGGCGCGATCGTGGCCACGGCCTCGCTGGCCGGGCTGACCGCCGTCCCGTTCGACGCGATCTACGCCGCGAACAAGCACGCCGTCGTCGGATTGGCCCGGTCGCTCGGCTCCGGGCTCGCCGCCGAAGGCATCCGTGTCAACGCCATCTGCCCGGGCTTCGCCGAGTCGCAGATCATCGCGAGCATCCGTGAGGCGCTCGTCGAGCAGGGGATCCCGATCATCCCGGCCGAGACGGTGGCCGGCGCGGTGATGACCTTGTTCACCGGCGAGATGACGGGCGAGTGCTGGTTCGTCCAACCCGGACGCGAGCCGGCGTCGTTTGCGTTTCGCAACGTGCCCGGCCCGCGGAACTGAGCGGCGCCCGGTCGGGCGCGGCGCCCGTGCGTTCCCTCGAGCTCGTGATCTTCGACTGCGACGGCGTGCTCGTCGACAGCGAGCCGATCTCCAGCCGCGTGCTCGCCGAGGCGCTCACCGCCGCCGGGCTGCCGACCTCGCAGCCCGAGGCGCGCCGCGAATACCAGGGGATGCTGCTCGGCGACATCGCGGCCGTTGCCGAGGAGCGCCTCGGCCGCCCGCTCCCGGCCGGATGGACCGAACGCTTCGAGGTCGACCGCGCCGAGGCGTTTCGCGCCCAGCTGACCGCCATCGCCGGCGCGGCCGAGGCCGTGCGGCGCGTGGCCGGTGCCGGGATCGCCGTGTGCGTCGCCTCCCAGGGACAGCTCGAGAAGATGCGCCTCACCCTCGGCCTCACCGGCCTGGTCGACCTGTTCGCACCGGACGCCCTGTTCACCGCCCATGCCGTGCCGCGCGGCAAGCCCCACCCGGACCTGTTCCTGCACGCGGCGGCCGCGATGGGCGCCGAGCCGGCGGACGTCGTCGTCGTCGAGGACACTCCCTCGGGGGTCGTTGGCGGCGTCAGAGCCGGCATGCGGGTGCTTGGACTTGCATCGATCGCCGAGGACGAGCCCGCGCTGCGCCGTGCGGGCGCCGAGACCTTCGCGGGGCTTGACGAGCTGCCGGGGCGGCTGGGGATCGGGTGAGGCGCGGGGTGGAGGGTGGTGTTCGTCGTTTGTATGAATAGTCATGCTTAACGACCAGCACCCTTGGACCGCCGGTCCAAGCCGCCGGCGACATGCCGCCACCGGCGGTCGACACGGCCGCTGCCCCCAGGTGGATAGCTTCTCGGGGATGAGCGCCTCCTACTCGATCACCGATCCGGTCGCCCGGGCTCCTATGCGGCGCGCCGCTCGCACGTTCGCCGATGACGAGGCTCTGCTCGCCGGCGTGCTCGCCGAGGTCATCCGCGCCGACTCGCACGAGGGCGTGCTGGAGCTGCACGAGCGCACGGTCGTCCTCGCCCGGCGGGCCCGCGAGGGCGACGAGGCGAGCGCTCGGCGCCTCGGCGAGCTCGTGGCCGAGCTCGCCGTCGGCGAGGCCGAGGTCCTCGTGCGCTCGCTGACGCGCTGGTTTCAGCTCATCAACCTGGCCGAGGACAACGACCGCATCCGCCGCCTGCGCTCACGCGAGATCGAGCACTCGCCGGCCGCGCGGTCGGGGTCCCTGCGCGACGTCGTCCGGGGCCTGGCCGCCGATGGCGTCAGCGCCCAGCAGCTCCGCGACATGCTCGCCGGCGCCGAGCTTCGGCTCGTGCTCACCGCACACCCCACCGAGGCGCGTCGGCGCACGACGCTCGAGAAGCTCGCGCGCGTGTTCGCGATCCTGCGCGATCTCGATGAGCGCCCCGATCGGCCGGACGCCGAGGCGCACGCCCGGACGCGACTGCGCGCCACCGCGCAGGAGCTCTGGGGCTCGGACGAGCTGCGCGCGGTCGCCCCCACGGTGCTCGATGAGGTGCGCACGGGGCTCGTCTACTTCGTCTCCACACTCGCCGAGACGCTCCCGTTCGTCTACCGCGACCTCGAGGAGGCGATCGCCGAGTCCTATCCCGGCGCCGCGATCGATGTGCCGTCCTTCCTGGGGTTCGGATCGTGGATCGGCGGAGATCGCGACGGCAACCCCTACGTGACGCCGGGCCTCACGCTGCAGGCCCTCGGCCTGATGCGGGAGCAGTGCCTGCGCTTCATCGAGGGACGCGTTGAGCTGCTCGCCGAGCGGGTCTCGCTGTCCGACCGGGTCGTCGGCGCGGCGGCCGGGCTCGGGGGGCTGCTGGCTCGCGGCGCCGCGCGCTTCCCCGAGCTGGCCGCCGAGCTTCAGCAGCGGAACCCCGAGGAGCCCTACCGGCGCGCCTTCACCCTCATGCGCGAGCGCGTCCGCGCCACGCGCGACGGCACCGACGGCGCGTACGCCTCGCCCGACGAGCTGCTCGCCGAGCTGCGCCTCGCGCACGACGCACTCGTGGCCGGCGGCGGGGCGCTCACCGCGGCCGGCGACCTGCACGATGTCATCCGGCAGGTGGAGGTGTTCGGCTTCCACTTCGCGCGGCTGGACGTGCGCGAGCACGCGCGGCGTCATCGCGAGGCGCTGCACGACGTGTTTGCGACGCTCGGCCTTCACGACGCCTACCGCGACGCCACCGTCGCCGAGCGCTGCGAGCTGTTGTGCGCCGAGATCGCGAGCCGGCGGCCGCTGATCCCGACCGACATCGACGGCTTCGCGGCGGCGACCCAGGAGGTGCTGCGGACGTTTCGCATGCTGCGCGAGGCGCTGGCCGGCGAGCACAGCGGCGCCGTGCAGTCCTACGTCGTCTCCGGCACCGAGAGCCCGGCCGATCTGCTCGAGGTGCTGCTGCTGATGAAGGAGGCGAGCCTGACCGCGGCCGGCGGCGAGCGGGCGCAGCTGCGCATCGTGCCGCTGTTCGAGGCCGGCGACACGCTCGCGGCCGCCGCGGAGACGATGGACGACCTGCTCGACCGAGAGGTGTACTGCGCCGCCGTGCGCTCGGTCGGCGACGAGCAGGAGGTGATGATCGGCTACTCGGATTCGAACAAGGACGTCGGCTACGTCGCGTCGGGCTGGGCGACGTACCGGGCCCAGGTCGCGGTCGCCGAGGTGATGCGCCGCCATGGCGTGCGGTGGATCTTCTTCCACGGCCGTGGCGGGGCGGTGGGGCGTGGCGGCGGTCCGACGAGTGCGGCGATCGGGGCGCTGCCGACGGGAACCGTCAACGGCCGCCTGAAGATGACCGAGCAGGGCGAGGTGCTGGCCACGAAGTACTCGGTCAACGAGATCGCCCATCGCGAGCTCGAGCTCGCCGCTGGCGCGGTGCTCCTGTCGGCCCGCTCCGATCTCGCCGCCAAGCCGCCGCACGAGCCCGTGAACGCCGGCCGCGCCCGCATGGAATCGGCCGTCGAGGCGATGGCCCGCCGCTCCGCGGCGTCCTATCGCGCCCTCATCCACGACGACCCGGATCTCGTGCGCTGGTTCGAAGCGGTCACGCCGGTCGACGAGATCTCGCGCCTGCGGCTCGGCTCCCGGCCGTCCAAGCGCCGCGCCGAAGGGGGGATCGAGGACCTCCGCGCGATCCCCTGGGTGTTCTCCTGGACGCAGACGCGCATCATCCTGCCGGCGTGGTTTGGCCTCGGCAGCGCGCTCGAAGCCGCGCGCGAGCAGCACGGCCTGCCGTTCGTGCGGGAGATGGCGGCCGGCTGGCCCTTCTTCGCGGCGCTCGTCTCCAACGCCGAGATGGCCTGCGCGAAGGCCGATCTGCACATCGGCCGCCGCTACGCCGAGCTGATGGATGACGCTGCGACGCGAGAGCGCCTGTGGGCGGTCGTCGCGGAGGAGTACGAGCGCACGACGCGTGAGCTCATGCTGGTACGCGACCGGCCGCGTCTGCTCGACCACGAGCCGGCGCTGCAGGCGTCGATCGCTCGGCGCAACCCCTACGTCGATCCGCTGTCGGTCGTGCAGGTCGACCTGCTGCGGCGGCTGCGCGCGGCCGGCGCGACCCCGCCGGAGGAGCTGCGCCGGGTCAGCCTGCTCACGATCAACGGCATCGCCGGCGGGCTGCGCAACACCGGCTGAGCGTCCCGGAGGCGCGTCGGTCAACGCTCCGCTCGACGAAACAACGCGCAATAAACACTGCTCATTGGTGGGCAAACCTGGTAAGGTGCCGGCGCCTACGGGTGGCCGGCACGCTAGGAGCGTGGCCTTCACCGCGAGCGCGTGGTCCCGTGGGCAGTCACCAAGGACGAGTGCAAGGGGGAAGTTCATGCCTGCCGTAAGCCGAGTCGCCCGGATCTGGTCGGGGAGCCTCGCCGCAGGGCTCTGCACCGCCATCGTGCTGTTCGCACTGCCGGCCGCCGCCTCGGCCGCCACCTGCGACACGTCATGGGCGAGCGCCACCAGCGGCCTATGGAGCAACGCGGCTGATTGGACTAACGGGGTGCCCACCTCCGGAGAGAACGTCTGCATCCAGGTGTCCGGCAGCTACACGGTGACGCTGGCCGGCTCTGGCGCAAGCGTCAACTCGATCACGATCGGCAACGCCTCCGGCGGCGGTGCGCAGCAGCTGCTCGTTCAGGCCCAGCCCAGCTTCAACGCCGTTCTGACGCTCGGGGCGGCGAGCACGGTCAATCACACCGGTGCGCTGGCCCTGGACACCCAGGTCGGCGCGGGCTACGCGATGATCACGGGTTCCGAGCTCGACAACTTCGGCGCGTTCTCGACGGTCGCCGACGGCACGAACCAGAACTACCTTCGCACCAACCTGGTCAACGAGAGCGGCGCCACGACCACGCTGTCGGGGATCAACAACCTCGCCGACGAGGCGAACACGATCACCAACGACGGAACGTTCACGGTCTCCAGCGGTTCGTCCCTGACCCTGGACGACGGCAGCGCCGAGTTCCTCAACGGCGGCGCGCTGGCCGACAGCGGGTCGATCCTGCTCGAGGGCGACTCGGGCTGGACGCAGGCCGCCGGCAGCGCTGCCCAGTCGGGCAATCCGGTGGAGATCGTCTCGAGCGGGTTGCTGACCGACGTCAGCGGGGGCGGGAGCTTTGACCTGGTGGACTCGGCGGGGCTGACGGGCACGATCCCGGCCGGGCAGACGGTGACGGGCGAGGCCTTCCCGGGCCACAACTCGGACGTCGTTCTGTCTGGGGCCAGCGGGCAGGTCATCAACGACGGCACCTTCATCCTGGACTCGCCGACGGGCGGCGCCACCGACTACCTGACTGGAACCGGGGAGACGTTCGTCAACAACGGCACGTTCGATGTGACCTCGCAGACCGGAAACGCGGTCTACGAGGAGGTGCCGCTGACGAACAACGGCGGCGCGACGGTGGAGGTCAAGGCGGCGAACCTCATCCAGTACGAGGGCACCACCACGACCAACGACGGGTTGCTGCAGGTCGACTCGGGCGCCGAGTACGAGGGTGACGATGGCACCGCGCTGTTCATCAACGACGGCAATGTGGTCAACAACGGCACGGTGTCGCTGATCGCTGGCACCTCCTGGACCCAGAACGGCGCCGAGAGCGGCAACCCGATCTCCATCTCCGCGGGTGGCACGCTGACCGATCAGACCGGTGGCGGAGCGTTCGATGTCATCGATAGTGCGACGCTGGTCGGCACGATCCCCCCGGGGCAGAAGGTGACCGTGGACGCGATCCCGGGGCACAACGCCACCCTGACGATCTCCGGGACGGTGACCAATCACGGCACCCTGGCGCTGTCGTCGCCGGCGAGTGGGGGACAGGCGGCACTCGTGCCGGCGACGAGCGCCGCGGCGATCGACAACTTCGGCTCGATAACGAGCGACGCAGTGGGCAGCGCGACCGCATACCTGGAGACCACGCTGGTCAACGAGGCCTCGGGGACCATCGAAGTGCAGGCGGGCACCTTGAATCAGTTCGAGGCCACCACGACGACCAACGATGGCCTCCTTCAGGTCGACGCGCAGGCGGCCTTCGAGGAGGACGACGGCACCGCGGTGCTGATCAACAACGGCTCGGTCACGAACAACGGGGCGATCACGCTCATCGCTGGCTCATCGTGGACGCAGAGCGCTGGGTCCAATCCGCAGACGGGAGCCCCGGTGGAGCTGTTCAGCGGCACGCTGACGGACACGAGCGGCGCCGGATCGTTTGAGCTCGTCGACAGCCCGACCTTGACGGGCACGATCCCCGCGGGACAAACCGTCACTGCCGCGGCCATCTCCGGGCACAACTCCGCCGTGTCGCTGGGTGGCGGCGGCGTGACCAACGACGGCACGCTCGTCCTCGACGAGCGGGCCAGTGGCGGGACGGTCACCCTGGCTCCGACCTCGGCGACGTTGACCAACAACGGGACGATCGACTCCCAGTCGGAGGACGGGGCGACGACCAACTACCTCGAGGTGGGACTGATCAACTCTCTCGGCGCGTCCGTCGAGGTCAAGTCGGGGACCCTCAACCAGTTCGAGCCCACGACGACGACCAACGACGGCACGTTCACGGTCGACTCCGGGGCGACGTTCGAGGAAGACGATGGCACTGCCGTGTTCGCGAACGACGGAACCGTCGTCGACAACGGCGCCGTCACACTGATCGGTGGATCCGCCTGGACTCAGAACGGATCCGAGAGCGGCAAGCCGGTGCTGATATCAAGCGGAACGCTGACGGACCAGAGCGGCACCGGTCAGTTCGAGCTCTATGACTCGCCCACGCTCATCGGAACCATCCCGGCCGGACAGACGGTCACGGCAGACGCGCTTCCGGGCCACAACTCCTCGCTGACGCTCGGCGGCGGGTCGGTCACCAATGACGGGACGCTCGTCCTGAACGAGCCCACGGGCGGCGGCTACGCGCAACTGGTGCCGACCTCGGCGACGCTGATCAACAACGGCACGTTGGACTCGGAGTCCGGGCAGGGCGCGGGCGCGGTGGCCTACCTGGAGACCAACCTGACCAACAACGCGGGCGCCACGACGGAGGTCGAATCCGGAATCCTCACCCAATACGACGGTACGACCACGACGAACGACGGGTTGCTTCAGGTCGACTCGGGGGCGACGTTCGAGGCGGAGGACAGCAGCGCCCTGGTCGCCAACAACGGTGCGGTGACCAACAACGGCTCGATCACGCTCATCGACGGCACCGGTTGGACGCAGAACGCCGGCAGCACGGCGCAGGTCGGTAACCCGGTGTACATGAGCAGCGGCACACTGACCGACGATAGTGGTGGCGGCCAGTTCGATCTCTATGACAGCCCGACCCTGAAGGGCACAATCCCCGCTGGGCAAACGGTGGTCGCAGCAGGGATCTCAGGCCATAACTCCTCGCTGACCCTGGCGAGCCCGGGTGTTGTCAACGACGGGACCTTGACGCTCGACGGGCAGGCCGGTGGCGGCTATGCACTTGTTGGCGGCAGTCCGCTGACCAACAACGGGACCCTTCAGTCGCAGCTCGAAGGATCCGGCCCGGACTACCTACGGGTCAACGTCGCGAACACAACCGCGGGCACGATGAAGCTCGTCAACGGCACGCTCCTCATCGACTCCAACACCACCGTGACCAATGACGGCCTCGTGGAGATCTCGCCCGGGGCGGTGCTGAACATCGACTCCGGCGCCGACGTGTTCACGAACAAGGCCGACGGCACGCTGCAGCCCGACCTGGCCAGCGCCACGAACTTCGGTGCCGTCCACCTCGCCGGCGGTGCCACGTTCACGCCGGGCGGCACGATCTTCCCGAACCTCGTCGGCGGCTACGCCCCGCCGGTGGGTACGGAGTTCGACGTCGTCACCGGCCCGACGACCGGCTCGTTCGCCACGGTGGGCAACAACTTCCTACCCGACTACTCGAGCCAGACCAACTTCATCGCGGTCAAGCGCGACCGCGACAGCACGACGACGACGCTGGCGGCGGCGCCGAACCCCTCGACCTACGGCCAGCCCGTGACGCTCACGGCGACGATCACCACGGGCCAGGGTCCGGTCGGCAACCCGACGGGCACCGTGACGTTCACGGACGGCTCGGCGACGCTCGGTACCGGCACGCTGTCGACGACCGCCGGCGTGACCACGGCGACGCTGACCACGACGCTGTCGGCGCCGCTATCGGTGGGCACGCACTCGCTCACCGCCACCTACGGTGGGGACTCCAACTTCAAGCCGAGCGCTCCCAGCTCACCGGCGACGAGCGAGGTGGTCAACAAGGCGGCGACGACGACCACGGTGGCGGCGAGTGCGTCGCCGATCACCTTCGGTCAGTCGGAGACCTACACGGCAACCGTGACCGGGCCCGCTGGAGTGCTGCCACCGCCGAGCGGCACGGTGACCTTCACCGATGGCTCTACGACGCTGGGCACCGGCACGCTGTCCACGACGGGTGGCGTGACGACGGCGACCTTCACGGCGCCCCAGCCGGCGGTCGGTACGCACTCGATCAGCGCCAGCTACGGTGGCGATGGCGACTACCTATCTCTGCGACAACGACACCGGCGTCGGTGACGGTCAACAAGGCACCCACGAGCGTGTCGCTCCAAACGAGCGGTACCCCAACGTCCTATGGGAGCCAGGTGACCTTCACGGCCACCATCGCTGGGCCGACGGGCGTCACGCCGCTGCCAACCGGCACAGTGACCTTCACGGATGGCTCCAGCACGCTAGGAACCGGAACGATCTCGACGGCGAGCGGCTCCTCAGTCGCCACCTTCAGCACGACGGCGTTGGCCGTCGGCACCCACTCAATTACGGCGTCCTATAGCGGTGACGGCAACTACCTGACCAGCACGACGAGTGGGCCGCTCAGCCAGGTGGTCAACAAGGCGCCCACGACGACGACGGTGGTGGCTAGCGCATCTCCAATCACGTTCGGTCAATCGGATACCTATACAGCCACCGTATCCGGGCCGACCGGCGTGCTGCCGGCGCCCAGCGGGACGGTGACGTTCACGGATGGCTCGACGACGCTAGGCACGGGGACGCTGTCCACGACCGCCGGCGTCACGACCGCAACGTTCACGGCATCTCAGCCTGCCGTCGGGGTGCACACGATCAGTGCGAGCTACGGCGGTGACGGCAACTACGCCACCTCGGCGACCACATCGTCCGCGTCGGTGACGGTCAACAAGGCGCCGACGACCGTAACGCTCCAGTCGAGCGGCACGCCGACGACCTACGGAACCCAGGTGATCTTCACGGCCACCGTGGCCGGGCCGGTAGGCGTCACGCCGATGCCGACGGGGTCGGTGACCTTCTCGGACGGCAGCACAACGTTGGGAAGCGAGCCGGTCACGATCGTCGATGGCGGCGCGGCCGTGGCGGCGATCTTCCCCACGAGCTCGCTGGCGCCCGGCACGCACTCGATCACGGCGTCCTACGGCGGCGACGGCAACTACCAGCCGAGCCCGGTCAGTGGCACGCTCTCGCAGGTCGTCAACAAGGCGACGCCGACCATCGGACTGGTGCCGACGCCGAGCAACACCCAGTTCGGCCAGTCGGTGACGCTGACCGCGACGGTCGCCTCGCCGCTCACTCCGGCGCCCACCGGCACCGTCACGTTCACCGACGGCTCGACGACGCTCGGCACCGTGCCGCTGACGACGACGAGCGGCACGACCTCGGCCGCCCTGTCCACCACGGCGCTCCCCGTCGGCACGCAGCAGATCACGGCGACGTACAACGGCGACGGCTTCTACAACACGGTCACGTCGAGCCCCCCCGCATCGGTGGGGGTCACCCGGGCGACCACCGCGACGACGCTCGGCACGTCCGGCACGCCGGCGGCGTTCGGGGCGTCCGTGACGTTCACGGCGACGGTTACGCCGGCTTCGGGCTCGGGCCCGACCGGCACGGTGACCTTCACCGACGGCTCGGCGACGCTCGGGACCAGCCCGGTGTCCACGAGCGCCGGCGTGACGACCGCGACGTTCACGACGTCGACGCTGAGCGCCGGGACGCACGCGATCTCGGCGACGTACAGCGGTGACGGCAACTTCATGTCCAGCTCGACGACGCAGGCGCTCTCGCAGGTGATCACGCCGCCGCCGACGACGCTGACCACGTCGCTGTCGGGCGCCGGGCAGTCCGGGGCCTCGATCACCGTGCCGGCGGGGACGTCGGTCACGGACGCGGCCACGCTCGCCGGCGTTAGCAGCGCGATCGCGACCGGCAACCTGACCTACGCCGTGTATTCCGACAGCGCGTGCACGGCGCCGTTCGGGTCCGGCCAGACGGTGACCGTGAGCGCGGGCGTCGTCCCGGCGTCGTCGGGCGTGACCTTCAGCACGCCGGGCACGTACTACTGGACGGCCTCCTACGGCGGCGACGCCAACAACCAGCCGTCGAGCAGCTCGTGCGGCGCCGAGAAGGTGACGGTCGTGCCGACGGCGACGACGCTGACGACGTCGCTGATCGGCGGCGGTCAGACCGGGACATCGATCACGGTGCCGGCCGGCACCGCGGTGGCCGACGCGGCCGCGCTCGCCGGCGCCAACAGCGCCACCGCGACGGGCTCGGTCACCTACGCCATGTATTCCGACAGCGCGTGCACGGCGCAGGTCGGTTCGGCGCAGACGGTGACGGTCAGCGGGGGGGTCGTCCCCGGATCGGCCGGGGATGTCCTGAATGCACCCGGGACGTACTACTGGACGGCTTCGTATAGCGGTGACAAGGTCAACCTGGGGTCGAGCAGCTCCTGCGGGGCCGAGAAGGTCGTCGTCACGGCGACGGCGACGACGCTGAAGACATCGCTGACCGGCGCCGGTCAGTCGGGGACCTCCATCACGGTCCCGGCCGGCACCTCGGTGGCCGACGCGGCCACGCTCAGCGGCGCGAACAGCGCCATCGCGACGGGGACGGTCAGCTACAGCGTGTATTCCGACAGCGCCTGCACCCAGCCCGTCGCTGCAGCGCAGACGGTGACGGTCAGCGGCGGTGTCGTACCCGCATCGGCCGGGGTGACGCTGAATGCGCCCGGGACCTATTACTGGACTGCCGCGTACGGCGGAGACGCGTCGAACGGCGCGTCGTCGAGCTCGTGCGGCGCCGAGACGGTCGTTGTCACCGCGGTGACAACGACTACGACCACGACGTCCTCGACCACCACGACGACGCCGACCACGACTACGACCACGACGACGACGACGCCGACGACCACGACGACGACGACGCCGACGACCACCACGACGACGACGCCGACAACCACCACGACGACCACGACGACGACGACGCCGACGACCACGACGACGACGACGCCGACGACCACCACCACGACGACGCCGACGACCACGACGACGACGACGCCGACGACCACGACGACGACGACGCCGACGACCACGACGACGACGACGCCGACGACCACCACGACGACGACGTCGAGCACGACGTCGACGACCAAGACGACGACGACCACGATCGACGACAAAGACCACCACGACGACAACCACGACCGCCGTCAAGCCCGTCGTGACGATGCGGCCACTCGACACGTCCGTGCCGGTCGGTGCCACCGCCACGTTCACGGCGGCCGCCTCCGGGACGCCCGTCCCGGCGGTGCAGTGGCAGGTGTCGACCAACGGCGGCTTCACGTTCTCGAACATCCAGGGCGCCACGTCGACCACGCTGACGATCGCGAACGTGCCCTACTCGTCGAACGGCAACCGCTACCGCGCCGTGTTCAGCAACTCGGCGGGCACACGGCGACGCGGGCGGCGCTCCTGACGGTCACGCTGCCGCCGGGCACGCCAACGGTTACCTCCGTGTATCCCGACTCGGGCGAGCGGAACTCGATCATCCTGATCTTCGGCTCGAACTTCAGCCGGGCCACGGCGGTGGACTTCGGCGCGCACGCCGGCGTTGTTCGCGCCGTTCGGAAACGGCGTGATCGTCGCCCAGGTGCCGGCGGTGCAGACGAGCGGCAGCGTGGACATCACGGTCCACGTCGGGGCGCTCGTCAGCCCGACGTCCTCCGCGGACCGGTTCACGTTCACCGCCGGCCGGCCGACGTGGTTTGGCTTCGCGGCGAGCACGCGTGCTCCAGACGACGCCACCACACGGTCAAGGCGCACCTGACGCGCGCGCAGGTGCGCAGATCCGCCGCGTCTACCGCGGCAAGCTGCCGCCCGGCCGGATCGTCAGGCTGCGCGGCTGACGATCCGCGGGGCGTTCGAGGTCTATCCGCCGGCGAGCGTCGCCGAGGTTCCGAGCACCGCTCCGGTCGCGCTGAGCGCCCGCACCGCGACGTCGGGTCCCGTGCTGCTGACGTGGATCGTCGTCTCGAACCCCTGCTTCGGTGCGGTCACGACCGGCACGAGGTCGCCGAAGGGTCCGGCGAGCACCTGCCACGACGCGACCCCGGTCGCCCCGTTCCAGCTCACGTGCACCGTGAGCCCACCGCCGCCGCGGGTGACCGCCACCGCCGGCACGGTCGTCGGCTGGCCCTGCCAGGGTCGCCAGGTAGGTGCGGAAGTCCTGCACGTTCTTGCCGAGCGTCGCGTCGTAGAGCACGTGGCCGGCGCCGTCGAACTCGGTGAAGTTCGGCAGCCCGCCGTAGCCGAGCAGCCAGTTGCCGCGCGGGCAGGCTGAGGGTGTTGCCCTGGCTGGAGGCGAGCAGCGTCTTCGTCGGGTTCACGAACGCCTTGACGAGGGTGACGGTGTGCCCGGAGAAGTCGGGGCGCAGGAGCAGTCCGCGCGACTGCTTCTCCTTCGGCGGATCCGATCCGTTGTCGAACACCGAGATGAGGCCGCCGGGCTGCCATTCGGCGTCGTGCTGCCAGTAGAAGCGCGTGCCCGGGCCCTGGCGCAGCGTCGAGCGCGGACCGATCTCGAAGCGGAACGCCCCGCTGTGCTGATCGATGTCGTAGATCGTCCACGTGTTGCGCGCCGACACGAGCACGTCGCCGGACGGGCCGGGGTCGACCGAGTTGATGTGCAGGTAGTCGAACGGGTAGCTCGACGCGGGCACGCCGTTATAGGAGTCTCCGATCGGGATGTGGCCGAGCGCGTGCCACTCCCACATCACGAGGCCGGTCTTGACGTCGATCTCCTGCACGACCGATCCTCGAGCACGCCGGCGGCGAGGCCGCCGTAGTGGCGGAGGTTCGAGCTGGATCGGGTCGAAGATGTCGATCCACGCCGTCCCTCGGCGCCGAGACGGATCTCGTGCAGGTCGGCGTGGTAGCCATTACCGGCGCGGACGATGGCCACGCGCTGGTAGGCGTTGTTGTAGATGACGTCCTCGCCCTCGCCGAAGCCGACCTCGAGGATGTGCCCCTGCCACCACGTGAGCACCGGCTGACCGTCGTACTGCTGAACCTGGAAGTTCGTCGCCGACTCTCCGGCCGGCAGCGGGTGGAACCAGATCAGGTTGCCCGCCTGATCGACGATCATCGGACCCGGCGCGCCCTCGCCCTGGTAGGGCGCGAGGAAGAAGTCTCCCGGGGTCGCTCCGGCCCTCGCCGGCGTCGTGATCGTCACCGTCGAGGGCGTCAGCGACGGAGCCGAGACGTAGTGCTGGACCTGCGCGCGGGTCGCCCGGGTTATTCGGGAACTGCGCGCGGCTCGACGGCCGCCGGATCGGCGATCCGAAGTTCGGTGCGGACCGGGCCGCCGTTCACCGTCGCGCGCACGCTCGACGCGCTCGCCTCGGCGTGAACGGCGCCGTCGGGGAGGAAGCTCGCGCCCGTGCCCGTCGAGTAGGCCTGCAGCACGGCCCGCGGTGCGCACCGCTGCGCGAGCCGACGACGCGCACCCCGGTGATCGTCAGCGCGCCGCCGCCGAGGAAGCTGATCTGCGTCGTCGGCGAGGCGTCGGGCGTTCCCGGCAGCGGCGACACCGTCACCGCGGCCACCGCGGCGGCGGCGCGACCGTCGAGCGGCGGCCGTGACGGCGTCGTGCCCGTCGTCTGGGCGCTCGAGTTCGCGCAGGCCGCCGGGCAGTGCGGCCGTGATGAGTAGCAGGGCGAGCCGGGCGCGCGGCGCCCCGCGCGACGCCCGGGTCCAGTGGGTATGGTTCTTGTGGCCCATATATCCAGACGCCGCCCGGGCTCCGTAACCTCGCAGAGATCGCCGGGCCGGTGCGGCGTGACCGTAACGCATGGTGCCGTCGGGAGACGGCGAGTCGTGCACGTGCTCATCGTCTGCGAGCCCGGTCGGCGGGACGACGCGGCCGCCGAGGCGGCGGCGCGCGAGGCGGTTCGCGATGGCGCCCGGGTGACCTTTGTGGCCGTCGTCGACGAGCCGCCCCGCTGGCGTGGTTGCCTGGCGAGGGAGCCGTGGCAGACGCTCCTGCTCGACGAGGCGCGCGAGCGGGTGCAGCGTCTGGCCGAGCGTCTCGGGCCTGACGTGCCCGACGCGCCAACCTGGGCGGTGCTGTTCGCCGGAGACGACCTCCCCGGCGCGATCGGGCGCCTGCAGGGCGATCGCCTCGTGCTCCCCGATCGCCCGTGCTGGCTTCTTCGGCGCGATCGGTACGCCGTTCTGCGCGCCTCTCAGTCAACTCCCAGCTTCGCGCCGGTGCGCTCACAGCCGGGCGGCCGAGACTCGGCGCATGACTACCACCGAGCTCCTCCACCCCCTCCGCCGCGCCCCGGCCTCGCCCCGCGCGCCGCGCGCCCGCCGGCGCGTCGCCCCGCGGACCGCGACCGCTGATCCGAGCTGGGCCCGCCCGGCGTTCATCGCGCTGCTGCTGCTGACCGCCGTCGCCTACCTGTGGGATCTCAGCGCCTCCGGGTACGCCAACTCGTTCTACGCGGCGGCCGTGCAGGCGGGGACGAAGAGCTGGAAGGCGCTCTTCTTCGGCTCGCTCGACGCCTCGAACTTCATCACCGTGGACAAGCCGCCCGCGTCGTTGTGGGTGATGTCGCTGTCCGGGCGGATCTTCGGCTTCAGCAGCTGGAGCGTGCTCGTGCCGCAGGCGCTCGAGGGAGTCGCCGCCGTCGGCCTGCTCTACGCGGCGGTGAAGCGCTGGTTCGGGGCTGGGGCCGGGCTGGCCGCCGGTGCGATCTTCGCGCTCACGCCCGTCGCTGCGCTCATGTTCCGCTTCAACAACCCCGACGCGCTGCTCGTGCTGATGCTCGTGGCCGGCGCGTACTGCCTGACGCGGGCCCTCGAGCGTGCCGGCACCCGCTGGATCGTTGCGGCCGGCGTGATGATCGGGATCGCCTTCCTCGCCAAGATGCTGCAGGCCTTCATCGTGCTGCCCGGCTTCGCCCTCGTCTACCTCGTCGCCGCGCCGACGACGCTGCGCCGCCGCATCTGGCAGCTGCTCGCCGGCGGCCTAGCGGTGCTCGTGAGCGCCGGCTGGTGGGTGGCCATCGTCGCCCTGTGGCCGGCCAGCTCGCGCCCGTTCATCGACGGCTCGCCCGATAACAGCATCCTCAACCTCATCACCGGCTACAACGGCCTGGGGCGGATCTTCGGCAGCAGTGGCCCGGGCGGCGGTGGTGGCGGCGCCAACTTCAGCGGCGCGACCGGACCGCTTCGCCTGTTCAACGACCTCATGGGTGGGCAGGCGTCGTGGCTGATCGGCGCCGCGCTGCTCGCGCTCGTCGGGGGGCTGTGGGCTCGCCGGCGCGCCCCGAGGACCGACCGGGCCCGAGCCGCCCTGCTCCTGTGGGGCAGCTGGCTGCTCGTCACCGCGGTGGTCTTCAGCTTCGGGCAAGGCGTCATTCACACGTACTACACCGTTGCTCTCGCCCCGGCGATCGGGGCGCTCGTGGCCATCGGCGGAGCCCTGCTGTGGCCGCATCGCCGCACGCTCGGCGCTCGTCTGGTGGCCGCGCTCACGGTCGGCGGGACCGCGGCGTGGGCGTATGCGCTGCTCGACCGCACCCCGGCGTGGGAGCCGTGGCTGCGCACCGTCGTCGCGGTGGCCGGCGTGCTCGCCGTCCTGGGCCTGCTCGTGGCCCCGGCGCTCGGGCGGGTGAGCGGGCGGGTGAGCCTGGTCGCGGCGGTGCTCGGCGTCGTGGCCTGTATCGCCGGACCGCTGGCCTACGCGGCCGACACGATCACCACCGCGCACACCGGCTCGATCCCGTCGGCCGGCCCGGCCAGCGCGTCGGGCTTCGGCGGCGGGGGGCTGGGCGGCGGCGGCGGGTTTGGCGGCGGCGGCGGCTTGCGCGGCGGCACCGGCGGTTTGCGCGGCGGCGCCGGCGCCGCGGGCGGACCGCCCGCCGGGGGTGCGCCGCCCGCGGGCGCACCGCGCCTGTTCGGAAGCGGCACCGGGTCCGCGAGCGGCGGGCCGGGCTCGGCCGGGCGCACGGGCCGCGCGGCGGGCGGCTTCGCCGGCGGCGGTGGGCCGGGCGGTGGCAGCTCGTCGGTGAGCGCCGCGCTGACGAAGGCGCTCCAGCAGAACGCCTCGCGCTACCGCTGGGTCGCGGCGACGGCCGGCTCGCAGAGCGCCGCCGGCCTGGAACTGGCGAGCGGCGAGCCCGTGATGGCCATCGGCGGCTTCAACAACCAGGGCGGCAACCTCAGCCTCGCGGCCTTCGAGCGGTACGTCGCCGCGGGCGACGTCCACTACTACATCGCCTCCGGCGGGGGCCCCGGCGGCCCGGGCGGCGGCTCGTCGACCATCGCGACCTGGGTCGCGGCGCACTACACGGCGAAGACCATCGGCGGCGAGACCGTCTACGACCTGACGCAGGTCGCGCGCTGACACACACCCCTCCGCGCGCGCCGCTCCCTACCCGTCGTGCAGCAGCGTCCCGAGCAGCTCGAGATACGAGATGAGCGAATGCGGGCCGAGGAAGCGCTCGCTGACCCGCGCCTGGGCGGCGGCGCCCATGGCCAGCGTGCGCGCGCCGTCGCGCCACAGCCCGCTCACCGCGGCGCCGAAGGCCGTGAGGTCGCTCGGGTCGTCGAGCAGCGTGCCGCTGACCCCCTCCTCGATCTGGTCCTGGATGCCGCCGATGCGGCTGGCCGTCACCGCGCGGGCCTTCCACATCGCCTCGGACACGGTCAGGCCGAACCCCTCGGCGAGGGACTTCTGCACGACGTGGCGAGCGCTGCGCTGGAGCGCGTTGACGATCGCCGCGTTCTCCTCGATGTCGTCCATCGGCAGCAGGGCAAGGTGGATCCGCCGTCGCAGCGCCGGAGCGGCAGGCCGGCCACGAACGACTGCGCCTGGCCGAGCACCGCCGCGCCCTCGGGATCGTCGGATACCGCCGCCACCGCCGGACCGGCGTAGACGAGGTGGGCCTCGCTGCCTGGCGCGATGTGCTCGGCGAAGCCGGCGATCACGCCGAGCGGATCTTTCAGTGCGTCCCAGCGGGAGACCTGAAGCACGTAGTCGTCCTCGTAGCGCAAGGGCGCACCCTCGATCAGGCGGGCCGGCCGGGCGACGTGCCCCGGCGTTCCGTCCATGCGCGTGAAGCGCGGCGCCGCGTCGACGCCCTGGCCCGAGCGCAGGCCGCTCGCCGCCAGGATCGCCGACGCCGTCGGCTCGTCGATGATCTCGTTCTTGGGCGAGAACGCGTCGATCGACGGTGGGATGATCGTGTGCCGCGACATGTCAAGCCCGTCCCAGGCGAACGCCTCGCGGGAGAAGACCGTCGCGTCGGCCTCGCCGACGTAGCGCTGCAGGAACTCCCACGCCTCGCTGGCCAGCTCGTTCGGTGAGTCGATGCCGACGTGGCAGCGCCAGATCACCGGCACCCCGAGCGCCCGCACGTGCGGCACGAGGCCCGCGGTCTGCGGGTCATGAAGGATGACGGCGTCGCCCAGCTGTACCCGCGCGCGCAGCTCACGGCCATTCGGCGTGAGCGTACGCTCGTAGTGCTCGCGCTCGGCCGGCCCGAGCGGCCCGCCGTCGCCGACGAACCCGTGCAGGCGGTTGTGGATGCGCTTGGTGATCTGGAAGAAGTGCTCGTCGCCGGAGATCACCAGCCAGCGCGCGTCTACGCTCGCGCCGCGCGCGTAGGCGAGCAGCGACACGAGCATCTCGGCCACGCCGCCGCCACGTGCGGTCGAGTTGACGTTCCACACCGTGCGTCCGCCGAGCACGTGCGTGGCGCGCTCCATCGCCTCGCGCACCTTCTCGTACTCCGCCGCCGGCAGGAGCTCCTCGAAGCGCTCGAGATGCAGCGAGCCGATGTGCACCTCCGAGAGGGGGTTCCGGCGGATGGTCAACTGGGCCATGGCCTCAGTCAGCCCGGCCGGCCGTCGTAGGCGGGCGGCAGCAGCGCGCCCAGCTCGTCGGCGTGTCCGTTGGCCGTCGCCGCAGCGACGGTGGTCGAGTTCATCATTGCCCTACCCTCTCTCTCCGCCTCGCGCGGACGCCCCCTTTATCCGAGAAATCTAGGCGTGGCGGGTGGCGCGGCCATCGGGGAACGCTCCCGGTGCGCGCCGCGATAACTACGGACTTGCGCTTGATCGACCTGCACTGCCACATCCTGCCCGGGCTCGACGATGGCGCGCGAGACCTCGATGACAGCACGGCGATGGCCGAGCAGGCGCGGCAGGACGGGATCGAGGTCGTGTGCGCCACGCCGCACATCCGCCACGATCATCGGGTGCCGATCGAGGAGATCGCCGGTCGGGTCGCCGAGCTGCAGGACCACCTCGACACGCGCGGGATCGGCGTCGCTATCGCCCCGGGCGGGGAGCTGGCGGCGACCGCGGCCGACGGGCTGACCGACGCGGAGCTGGCGCGCGTGTCGCTCGGCGGGGCCGGCGGCTGGGTGCTGCTCGAGCCGGCGCCCGGGCCACTCGATGCGACGCTCGTGGCGCTCGCGCGACGCCTTCTCGAGCGCGGCGCGCGGACGATCGTCGCCCACCCCGAGCGACACGCCGGGGCCGAGTTCGAGGACCACCTGCGCGACCTCGTCGCGCACGGCTGTCTCATCCAGTGGACGGCCGAGTTCATCGCGCTGTCCGAGCCCGGCGGCTACGTCATGGGCCTCGCGCGCGACGGCCTCGTGCACCTGCTCGGCAGCGACTCGCACTCCGCGCACATCGGCCGGCCGGTGCGCCTGGCCGCCGCCGTCGGCCGCCTCGGGGAGGTCCGCTCGGCCGCCGAGGTCGCCTGGATCGCCGAGGACGCGCCGTCCGCCGTCCTGCGCGGCGAGGCCGTCACGCCGCCTTGGTGACGACGTCCCCGGCGAGCTGCTCGACGACCTCGCGCGAGGCGTTGCCGAGTCCGCGGCGCAGGAAGTTCGCCGCGCCGGCGGCGGCGCCGACCACGAGCGCCCGCTCGAGCGGATCGCCGTGGGCCAGGCGGGCGGCGAGCGCCCCCATCATCGCGTCGCCGCAGCCCTCGCGGAAGCCGTGCTCGAAGCGCGGTGGCACGAGCTCGAAGGCGCCCTCCTCGCCGAGGACGAAGGCCGCGCGCTCGCCGCGGGTCACGACGACCGTCTGCGCACCGCCGGCCCGCAGACGCTCGGCCGCCGCGCGCAGCTGCGCCGGCTCGGACACCGGCCCACGTACGAACTCGGCGAGCTCCCAGTCGTTGCACTTTACGAGCTCGGGTCCGCCGCGCAGGGCCGAGTCCAGTCGCGGGCTCGAGAGGTCCACGAGCACGCGAGCGCCGTTTGCGCGCACGTCGGCGACGAGGTCGCCGTAGAGCTCGAGCGGGAGCGCGTCACCGGGGAGCGGGTTGGTGACCACGAGCCACCCGCAGGCGATCGCCTCCGCGCAGGCGGCCGAGAAGAGGTCGTCGACCTCGTGGCGCGAGGGCGGCTCGGCGACGGTGGAGCTGAGGATCTCGCGCTCGCCCGAGCGCCGGTCGGTGACGAAGCAGCCGCTCGCCGCGGTCGTGGCGACGATGTGGCGGCCGCCCGGGGCGAGATCGCGCAGGAGCGGCTCGATGAGCGTGCCGCACTCACCTCCGAGGAACGAGCACAGCACGGGCGCGGCCCCGAGTCGCGTGGCCATGCGCGCCACCCACACGCCCTGGCCGGCGGGGTGGAAGTGGACGCGGTCGCGGTCCACGCCCTCGCGCTCGAGCGTCACGGTCAGCAGTGGATGGGGGGCGAAGACGGCGATCCGCGGGCGCGGGTCGCCGTCGGGTGTCGTCTGCTCGCCGTCCTCCGTCACCGTCGGCGTCAGCCTGCGCTCTTCACCGGGGCCAGCCGCGCGAGCGCGGCGACCTCCCGCTCGACCTCGTCGACGATCTGCTGCGGCTCGGGAACGAGATGCGGGTCGACCATCAGCCCGATGGTCACGCGACCGTCGTAGCTGAGGATGCTCACGCTCATGCCGACGCTCCCCGACGTCGGTGCCCACACGAGGGCCGACCGGACGCGCCCCCCGGCGAAGTAGATCGGCTCGCGGGGACCGGGGACGTTGGTCATCACGGCCGTGGCCTTGGACGAGAACATGTCGATCGCGAGGCCCTCCATGTCCGTGGGGGTCAGCCCCATCGCCTCCAGCACGGCGTAGGTGAGCGGTCCGTCGGGGGAGTTCTTGATCGTAGCCATTCCCGCCTTGACGTCGCGCAGCCGGTGGCGCCGGTTGGACTGACTCGACGGGCAGGTCGAGGAACACGAGGCCGAACTGGTTGCCGAGCTCGCGCGGGATCGGCTGGTCGAGCGGTCGTAGGTTGAAGGGCACGATCGCCCGCAGGTCGCTGCGGCGCCTCGCCGTGGTTCATCAGGTAGCGGCGCAGCGCGCCGCTGACCGCGGTCAGGAGCACGTCGTTGACGGTCGCCCCCTGCCCATGGGCGATGTCCTTGATCTGGCGCAGGTCGAGCGCCGTCGTCCAGGCCACCTTGCGCGTCGCGCCGAGCTCGCCGCGCAGCGACGTGTCGGCGTCCCGGGACAGGAACACGAGCCGTACGAGCGCCGACAGCTCGCGCGCCGCGGTGGCGCCGAGCTCGGTCACGTGCTCGGGGTGGGCGAGCGTGTACCGACCCTCCTGCGCCGCGCTGGCGGCGATCGACAGCGCGGCCCGGGCGGGCGCCGTCACCCTGTCGCGTCGTCGTCGGCGGCCGTTCGCGGCGCGCGGCGGCAGCCAGCCGTCGCTGCGCTCGCCGTCGCTCGCGGCGTCGGTGAGCGAGAGCGTCAGGCGCGCGAGCGAGATGCCGTCGGCGATGCAGTGGTGCACGCGGGTGTACATGGCGCAGCCCGCGCCCGGGCCGTCGATGAGGTACATGTCCCACAGCGGCTTGGAGTGATCGAGTGGCGTGCCCATGAGGTCGCCGATGAGGTCCTGCAGGGCCGCCTCGTCACCCGGCTCGGACAGGCCGCGCCGGTGCAGGTGGTGGTCGAGGTCGAACGAGGGATCGTCCTCCCAGTGCGGTCCGCCGACCCCCAACCGCGGTTCGACGACGCGCTGGCGAAAGCGCGGATACGGTGCGACGAAGCGCTCGGCGACCACCTCGCGCCAGCGCTCCGGGTCGACCGGCTCGTCGAGCAGCCATACGGCGTTGATGACCATCAGGTTGGTCGGGCGGTCCATGTGCAGCCAGGCCGCGTCGGCGGGCGGCATGCGATGCCGGTGGGTGTCAGTTGCGGGCATGGCTCTCGTGGTCCTCGTAGAGATCGTTCAGGAAGTCGGCGTACTTGCCGTACACGACGTTGCGCTTCACCTTCAGCGTGGGGGTCAGCTCGCCGGCCGCCTGCGACAGGTCGTGGTCGAGGATCCCGATGCGCTTGATCTGCTCGATGCGGGCGAAGCGCTTATTCACCTCGTCGACGTCGTGGCGGATCGCCTCGTTGACGCCGTCGTCGAGCGCCATCGCGGCCGCGTTGGGCGGGATCCCGAGGTGCTCGGCGAGCTTCGGCGCCTCATCACGATCGAGCGTCAGCAGGCAGACGAGGTACGGCCGCTGGTCGCCGTAGACCACGGCCTCCGAGATCCAGCGCGTCTCGCGCAGCGCGCTCTCGATGTTCGTCGGCGTGATGTTCTTGCCGCTCGAGGTGATGATGAGATCCTTCTTGCGCCCGGTGATCCGCACGTATCCGTCGTCGGTGAGCGAGCCGAGGTCGCCGGTGCGCAGCCAGCCGTCCTCGTCGAGCACCTCGGCGGTCCCCGCCTCGTCGCGGAAGTAGCCAGCGAAGACCTGCGGGCCGCGCATGAGGATCTCGCCGTCGGGCGCGATCCGCACCTCGCACTCGGGGAGTGCGCGGCCGATGGTTCCCGCATGGGGCGCGGCGGCCGGGTTGAGCGTGCCCGACGAGCAGCTCTCGGTCAGGCCGTACCCCTCGAGCAGTAGGACGCCGCAGGCGTCGAAGAACTCGATCAGGTCGGGCGCGATCGGCGCCGCGCCGACGAGCGCCATCACGAGCCGCCGGCCGAACGCGCGCCTGACCTTCGCGAGCACGAGGCGGTCGGCGATGTCGTACTGAGCGAGGGCGATCGGGTTCAGCCGTCGCCCGGCGCGCTCGGCGGCGCGGGCATTGCGCCCCTGGGCGAGCGCCCAGCGCAGCACGGCCCCGCCGACGTAGGGCAGCTGCTCCTCGACGGCGTCGACGATCGCCGTGTGCAGCTTCTCGTAGATCCGCGGCACGGCCGGGAAGTGGGTCGGGTTGGCGGCCGCCAGCTCGTCGGCGATCCCCTTGGGGTCCCCGCCCCAGTAGACGAGGGTGCCGCCGACGTCGAGCGTGACCGCCTGCGTCTCGCGCGAGAGCACGTGCGCGAGCGGGAGGAACATGTAGACGATCGGTACGACCTCGTCGAGCAGCAGCTGGCCGCGAATCATCCGCGTGGCGCCGAGGAAGTTGTCGTGTGTGAGCATGCAGCCCTTGGCGGGCCCGGTCGTGCCGGACGTGTAGACGATCGTCGCGAGGTCGCCGGGGGCGGTGGCGGCGATCCGCTCGTCGACGTCGTCGGCGTCCACCGCCTCGCCGAGCCGTCGCAGCTCGGCGACCGAGATCGCGTCCGGCACGTCGCCGTCGCCGATGATGACGACGTGCTCGAGGTCGGGGCACTCGTCGCGGACCGCGGCGATCTTGCCGGCCTGCTCGGCGTCCTCGCAGAAGACGAGGCGCGCGCCCGAGTGTCCGAGGACGTGCTGGCACTCGGCCGGCGAGTTGGTGTGGTAGATCGGCGCGACGACGGCGCCCGCGCACCAGGCGCCGAGGTCGCAGAGCGTCCACTCGGCGCTCGTCGAGCCGAGGATCGACACGCGGTCGCCGCGCTTGATGCCGATCGCGATGAGGCCGCGGGCGATCGCCCGGGCGCGCTCGCGCAGCTCGCCGTAGGTGACCTCGGCCATCGTGCCCTCGTGCGGGTGGCGCAGAGCGACGACGTCGCCACGCTCACCCGCACGCATCACCATCTCACCGAGCGTCGAGGCCTTCGTGGACCGCTCTTCGACGGGGGGTAGGGTCGATGTGGGGGTGGTCGTCGTCATGTCGTCACGGCTCCGTCTAGTGGGTGGTGGTTCGGTGGCGGAGCGACGGGCGCGGCCGCCGCTGGCGTTGCTCCTTCGGCGCGGCGTCCCGCACGCGGGTCGGCCACCAGCCGCCGTGGCCCATCACCTCGATCGCCGCCGGCAGCAGGACCGGCCGCAGGAGCAGGACATCGAGCAGCACCGCGGTGGCGGTACCGACGCCGATCTCGCGGATCGGGATGAGTCCGCTGGTGGCGAACGTCACCATCACGGCGACCATCAGCAGACCCATCCCGACGGACACCGCCGCCGTGCTGCGCATCGCCCGAGCCAGGCCCTCGTCGACGTTCGCCCCGTCGCTGAACGCCTCCTCGGTGCGGGTCAGCAGCAGGATCACGAACACGATCGACAGGCCGAAGATGGCCGCGAAGATCTCGGTGATCGAGACCGGGTCGATGTACCCTGGGCCGCCGAGCGGCGGGTTGGAGCCGCCGAACAGCAGCTGCAGCACGCCGAATGCCGCCGCCGTCGTGAGCAGGTTGAAGACGACGGCCAGGATCGGCAGGACGACCGCCCGCAGGGCGAGGCCGAGGAACAGCGCCAGCCCGAGCGCCACGCCGAGGATGACCCACGGCAGCCGCGCCTGCGCGCTGCTCTGGTAGTCGTTGAGGCTGCCCATCGGTCCGCCGACGGCGGCCTGCAGGTGGTTGACCGCGGCGAAGTGCGTGATCGTGCGCTGCAGCCGCATGCCGAGGGCGACGCTGCGCGCGTCGGTCGACGGGTACTTGGAGATCACCACGATCTGCCCGGTGTTACCGCCGTTGGCCACGTTCACGGCGAACGTGGCGGCGTTGCGGTTGGCCGGCAGGGCGCCGGCCACGGCGGCGAGCATGAAGTAGCCGGAGTTGAACAGGCCCGGCGACTGCTGCTGCAGCTCGGTCAGCTGAGCGGTGTTCGGAAGCTGACCGCGGAACTTGGAGACGCTCGCCTGCATGATGCCGAGGCCGTTCACGAGCTGGCCGGTCGGGCTGACGCCGGTCGAGAGCCCGCTCTCGAGCTGGCCGGCGCCGCCGGTCAGCTGGGCGAGCCCGCTCGCGAGCGTCCCGGCGCCGGTGCGCAGCTGTCCGAGGGCGATGGTCAGCTGTCCGCCGCCGCTCGACAGCCGGCCGATGCCGGTCGCGAGCTGGACGTTGCCGCCGCGCAGCTGCTCGATGCCGGCCTGCAGCTGGGCGGCGCCGTTGTGCAGCTGGGTCAGGCCGCTGGCCAGCGTGGCTGCCTGGCTGGCGATGACCCCGGCGAGGCTCGCCGCCGTCGCGGCGCTCGAGGCGGCCGGGCCGATGCCGCCCTGGAGCTGGGCCACGGCGGTTTGCGCCTGGTTGAGTGCCGACACCGTGGCGCTGTACTGCGGGTCGTTCTTCCCGGTGGTCATGCCGCCGAGGGCGCTCTGCGCGTTCGAGATCGCACCCGCGGCGGTGTCGGCCTGGCCCTTGAGAGCGGTCAGCGCGCCGCTCGTGCTCGCGGTCAGCGCCGCGAGCTGCTTGAACGACGGCTGGCCGGCCACGACCGGACCCTGGGCCTGGGCGAGGCCGTTGGTCAGCTGCGTCGATCCGGCGAGCGCCTGGCTGGCGCCGTTCTTGAGCGCGGTGGCGCCGGCGAGCGCCTGGTCCAGGCCGGCGGCCAGCGTCGCCGAGCCGGCCTGGGCCTGGCCGAGGTAGGAGTGCAGCTGGGCTGCGCCGGACTGCGCCTGGCCGGACCCGCTGTGCAGCTGGCCGGCGCCGTTGCTGGCCGAGACGAGGCCGGACTTGATCTGCGACGCGCCGCTGCCGGCCTGCCCGAGGCCGTTGACGAGCTGCAGCAGGCTGACCTTTGCGCCCGAGATGAGCTTCGAGGAGCTGTTCAGGGAGGTCGGCAGAGCCTGGAGCTGCTTGTCCTGCGAGCTGAACTCGCCCGGTCCGGTGACCGACGCGACGGCGGGATCCTTGGCCATCGTCGTCTGCACGCCGTCGAGCGCGGCGAGCGTCTTGGTCGTCGTGATCGGCCCGGTCGGGTTCGCGATGATGACGTTGTACGGTGTCGGCCAACCGGCGCCCATCACGCGGGCGACCTCGGTGAAGGCGACCCGCGCCGAGCTCGACGGCGGGAGCAGCTTGACGTTCGTCGGGCCGGTCGTCATCGAGAGCGCCGGGATCGCCAGCAGGATGAGCAGGGCGGTGGCGATCGCCCCGGCGCCGGCGGCGTGGCGTCTCACCCACGAGCCGCCGCCCCCGGCCAGGTGCTCCCAGCCGCGTGCGACGAACCCGGGTGTCGGCAGGCGCCAGCTGTTCATCTCGTTGCCCCACAGCGCCAGCGCCGCCGGGACGATGACGGCCGCGGCGCCGGTCGCGAGCAGCGCGCAGAGCACGGCGCCCGTGCCGAGGGAGGTGAGCACCTTCGTCGGCCCGAACACGTCGGCCAGGACGAGGGCCAGGACGGAGCCGGTGCCGGCGAGCAGGATCGTGCGCCCGCTCGTGAGCACGGCCTCGGACGCGGCGAGCGCGGCCGCGCGGGGATGCGCGTCCTCCTCCTGGTGGAAGCGGTCGAGGATCATGAGCGAGAAGGCGACGCCGAGGGACAGCCCCGTCATCGTCGCGGTGGCGAGGGAGAGCGGGTCGGTGGGGGTCGCCTTCCCGACGAGCGCCATCACGCCCATCCCCGCGAACACGGTGGCGCCGCCGACGACCGTCACGGTCGCGGCGGCCAGCGGCGCACGCAGGCCGACGAGCAGGAGCAGGAAGAGGATGCCGAGCGCGATGAACTCGTCGCGCCGCGTCGTGGAGATCGACTGCGACTTGATGGCCGCGTCGATCGAGGGCTGGCCGGTGATGTACGCACGTACGCCGCCGGAGACTTCGCGGTGCACGAGCGCCGTGATCTGCGGCTGGTCATAGGTGGTGGCGTCCTGCTCGGAGCGGTCGACCGACACCACGATCATCGCGGCGGTCGCGCTCGGGCGCAGGCCCGCCGAGGCCACGCCGGCGTCCCACGCCGACAGCACGCGGGTGTGCGGGCGCTTGACGAGGGCGCGCACGAGCGCGGGACCCTCGACGTTGAGCTTCGCCTTCGGCCCCTCGAGCAGGATCGGGACGAGCTGGGTCGGACCGAAGCGGGCGGTGGCGATCGACTGGGCGGTCGCGGACTGGGTGCCCGGCACCGTCGTGATCGACGGCGACAGCGAGTGATCGACGCCGAGGCCGATGAGGCCGAGGGCGATCGTGACGATCGCGGCGATGGCGAGCGCGGCCTTGGGATGACGCACCGCCGTGTTAGCAAGGCCGATCATGACCGCACCCTCCTCAGTTGTGACGAACTGGTGAATCCCTCGCATGCCAACGTACGGGCGCCGAGGCGCGGCGCCATCGGGGTTGCAGACGGGTTTGTCTCCGTAGTTGCCGCGGTGGCACCCTCGGTGTGACGCCGGGCCAGGTGGAACGATGTCGCTGGTGGCGCTCGGCAAATTTCGATTCGGCTCGGCCGTCGGTACGGCGGCGCTCGCCGCGGCGCTCTGTGGCTGCTCGGCGAGCGCGAGCGTCAGCATCGGGTCCTCGCCGGGGCTGAGCCAGTCGAAGATGCGCGCGCTCGTGCTCACGGTCACCACGCGCGAGGGACTGACCGCGCAGAGCGTCAGCTGCCCTTCGGGCGTGCCGCTGAAGGCCGGGCTGGTCAGCTACTGCACCGCCCACTACGCGAGCGGCGAGACGAGCCGTTTCCTCGTGCGCCAGACCGATGCCAACGGCGACGTCAACGCCGCGCCGGCGGAGATGACCGCGCCGGCGATCGAGCAGAACATTCGCGCGGTGTACCGCAGCCAGCGCGGACTCACGGTCACCGCGAGCTGCCCGTCCGGCGTGCCGATCGTCGTCGCTAACCGCTTCGATTGCACCGTGCGCGACGGAAGCCAGACGGCGGTCGTGCCGGTGAAGATCACCGACGCGGACGGCGGGTTCGCGCTCGGGACGAGCGCGCGGTAGGCCGCGTCACCGCGGGGGCACCGTCGCTAGTGATAGCTGCCCTGGAGCAGCGACAGCATGAGGCCGGAGGTCCCGGGCGCTGGCGTCCCGCTTGCGTCGGCGAAGCCGATCTCCACGTGCGGCCCCGAGGACAGGCCGACGATGCCCGGGCCGATCGAGCTCATGACCTGCCCCGCGTCGACATGGCTTCCCACCGGCAACTGGTAGAGCGGTCCGGCGTGGCCGTAGTACACGAAGCTCTGGCCATCGATCGGCGTATCGAGGTGCAGCACCGGCGCCCACGGGCCGAAGCCGCCGATCCCGTGCAGGACGATCGTGCCGCTGCCGACGGCGTACTCGGGCGTGTCGCCGGGTGCGGCGATGTCGACACCCTGGTCCTGTGACCAACTGCCCGGTCCGACCGCTGCGCTCGTCGGCAGCGGGAACGTGAAGCCGTTCGCGCTCGACGATGCCGGGGCGCCTGCGCCGGACGGGCCGCTGCCACCGCCCGCCGCGGATGTCGCGGCCTGCGCCTGTGCCGCCTCGACGGCCGCCAGCTCGGCCTGCAGATGGCGGCGCCGGGCCGCGACGGACGCGAGCGCTCCCGAGCGGCGGTCGCGCGCACGGACATAGACGGCCTGGCGGTCGACGAGCGCGAGACGCAGCGTGTCCGCCGTTCGGCGCGCGGCGTACATCGCCCGCGTCTCGCGCTCCTGCTGGGCCTCGAGCGCGCCGAGGCGCTCAGCCTCGGCGATCACCCGCTGGCGGGCCGCGCGGTCGGAGGTGATGACGAGTGCGTTCTCGGCCTTGACCCGGCGCAGGAAGTCGAGGCGCTCGAGCAGGTCGTTGAACCCGTGCGCGTTGAGCACGACGGTCAGCGCGTCGGGTGGTGGCTGCTCGTAGGAGGACACGAGATTCGCGGCGAGAGCGCGTTCGGTGGCCGCGAGCTGGGCCTCCAGCGCGGACAGGCGCGCCTGTTCGGCGCGCTCCTGCGCCCGGATGCTGACGAGGCGCGCGACGCTCTCCGTGACCTGGGCGTCGATCGTGGACAGCTTGGCCTGCAGCACGTTGATCGAGCCCTGATACGCGCCGATATGGGCGTTGTCGGCCGCCACCGCGGAGCGCAGCGACTGCTCGGCCGCCTGTGTGGCGGCGAGCCGGCTGGACAGTGCGGCGGGATCGCCGGCCCGCGCGGGGGCGGGGCGGCCGGCGATGGCGATGGCGATCGACGCGGCCGCCGCCACGAGCACGAGGGCGCGTCGGAGCGGTCCCCGGGCGTGACGGATCGACGGCATGCGCAAGCCGGAGAGTCTAGGAGCACGGCCGCTCCGGACTGGGCGCAAGATTGCAGAGGGAAGGGAACCGGGGGGCGGCGTCGAGCGGGGATTGGCTTGCGCCCGGCCTCAGGGCAGGATCGCGCGGAGAGTCGTCGCTGCCCGCGTGTTGGGCCGGGCCTTCGCGAGCTCGTCGTCGAGCCGGTCACACCACTCGACGGCCGCCTGGTGGAGGGCGAGGCCGTGCTGCTGGGTGAGAAGCGCGCCCGGCCGGGAGCGAGCGATCGGCTCGATCTCCAATAGGCGCTCGACGGCGCGCTCGTGGGAGTCGCGCAGGATCGCGACCCGCTCGCGCAACTGGGCGGTCGTCAGGCGATCGGCGAAGAACAACTTCAGCAGGCCTTCGTCGCGAAGCTCCCACATTGGTGCCGCCGGGGAGAGCAGCCAATCATCGAGCGCCTCACGCCCCGGATCGGTGAGCTCGTAGACGTTGCGTTCGCGTTCGCCCTGCGCCTCGCGCTCGCCCTCGATGAGCCCGGCGTCGGCGAGCTTGCGCAGCTGCGGATAGACCTGGCCGTCCCCAGCCGCCCAGAAGAACCGGCTCGTGATCTCGGCCATCTTCGAGATCTCATATCCCGACCGGCAGCCGGTGCCGATCATGCCGAGAACGAAGTATGCGCCCTTCTGCAGTTTCATACCGTAACCGGAGCCCTCCTCGCGAGCTATCCCAGAGGTTCGAGTGTAGGACGCCGCTTCAGGCTAGGCTTGCGCGCAGGCCGCACGGTGGCCGCGCCGCTTCCGTCCGGGGCGGCGGCTTCAGAAGCGAAAGGGGAGCAGGATGGGCTTTCTCGACAAGGTGAAGGGCACGGCCAAGCAGGCCCTCAACCCGGTCGGCCAGGCCGGCCAACGGGACAAGATCATGCGCATCAACGCGTCCGGCGTGCAGACGCCGGCGACGGTCGACTCGATGCGCGAGGTCGGCACCCAGCTCGGAGGCGGGCATCAGATCGAATTCGACCTGACGGTGCATCCCGAGGGCGGGGAGGACTACCAGGTGCACGTGTCGCAGTCGTTGCACGACGCGACGCTGCAGGGCATCGCCGAGGGAGCGGCCATCATCGTCAAGGTCGATCCCGACGATCCGCAATCACTGCTGGTCTGGGGTGCCGCGAGCGGGTGAGCTCGCTACCGAATCGCTTCTACCATTGGATTCGGCATCCCTCCGCCGCGTCGCTCGCGGCCGAGGAGCGGGTCGTCTCGGGCTTCGACCACTTACGGGGCCACAAGTACTGCTTGCTGGTGACGTACAAGCGCAGCGGCGAGGCCGTGCCGACGCCCGTGTGGTTCGGGCTGAGCGGCGGCAAGGTCTACGTACGCAGCGACGCGAACGTGGCCAAGATCAAGCGCATTCGCAACGATCCGCGGGTTCGCCTCGCTCCGTGCACCGTGCGCGGTAGGCCGCTCGGGCTCCCCGCCGAGGGCCGCGCGAGGGTGCTCGACAACCCCGGCGACGCGGCGTCCGAGGCGGAGGCTGCGCTGCGCGTGCACTATGGGCTCGGCCGCAAGATGTATCAGGGGGCCGGCGGCGCTCTTGGGACCGAGGCACTCTACTTGGAGATCGACCCGGCGTGACCACCCGGCTCGCTACCGGCCGGTGAGCAGCACGTGGAGGGTCTGCCAGTCGTCGCATCCTGGGCGGTATGAGCGATCGACAGCTCGACCTTGGAACGTGCCCACCACGGTCGCCGCCGGGGATCCGGGCCGAGCACGCGTCCGGCAGGCGTGACGGGCTCGACCGAGCGCGAGCGGAGAGCCGTTGATCTCTGCGCAGGTTGCCGCCGGCCGGGGGTGGCTGCCGCCTGGCGGGGCGCAGCGTAACGACCACGTCCGGCTGATCGGAGAACCGGAGCCGTGGGGGAAGTAGACGATCTGCAGGTCGGTCGTCCCGCTGCCATGGCCGGTCGCGGCCGCTGGGCTCGTCGTCGACGTGCCCCTCCCGCTGGCATCGGCTCGACGCGTCTGACCGCATCCGCTTGCCGGCAGCAGGCAGGCGCCGAGCGCGGCCGAGACCAGCACGCGAGCGACCCGCGGCATCGGGCGACAGACCCAGATCCGGCCGAGGAATCCGCGTCCGGTGCGTCTGGCCGTCATGTCCACCCCGGGGCTCTGTCGATTGCCGATATCTGGTACGTTCGCGCCCACGGGCGGTTCGCGCCGGAGCGTACAGCCAGGAGACCGGTAGGGGCACCTAGGTGTCCCTACATTGGCGCAGACGGAGGAACTCGTGTACGCGGACGCGCTGAGACGGCTGGGGCAGGGGGCGAGGGTTGTCGGCGCCGCGGCGCTGGTGCTCGTGGCCGTCCTGCTCTCGTGCGTGCCGGCGCAGGCCAGGATCGTTCACCTCAACGGTCAGACGTACGGTGTGTTCTCCAGGCCGACGGCCCCCGTTGCCTCGCCGCTCAACGCCAAGGGCGAGGTTGCGGTTCCGCTGACCTACGGCGGAGGACCGGTCATGCTCCAGTCGCGGTTCTACGCGATCTACTGGGGTGCGACTGCAAGCTTCCCGGCCGGCTACGAGAGCACGATCAACCAGTATCTCAGCGATCTCCAAGCCGACAGCGGCAGGCTCACCAACGACTACTCGGTCTCCACCCAGTACTGCCAGGATTCGGGGGCGACCGGTTTCTCCACGTGTCCGGCCGGCGCCCAGCACATCACATCCACGAACACTTTCGTGACGGCGTCCAGCGATACCGATGCCTACCCGTCGGCGAGGAACCAGGGGTGCCAGGGCGACACGAACCCCTGCATCTCAGACGCCCAGATGCAGACTGAGATCCAGAACCTGATCAAGGCCCACGGTTGGGAGACCGACCCGGCGAGCGCTCCCGTGGCCCAGTACCTGGTGTTCCTGCCGCCGAACGTCGACAGCTGCATGGGCGTCGGCGATTGCAATTTCGGCTCGAACTCCTTCTGCGGCTACCACGGCCAGATCTCCGCTGTCAACGGGACCTCCAACATCGCGATCTACAGCAACGATCCCTACGGGCCCGGATGCGACTCGGGTAACGATCCGTCCGGCGCCAGCACGGTCGACGCCGACGGAGCGCTCGACACCTTGGTCCACGAGCTGAACGAGTCGAGCACCGATCCCGAGGGCGGCACCGGCTGGACCGACACGGCGGGTATGGAGGAGGGCGACAAGTGTCAGAACGGCCCGATCAACAACGACCTGCCGCTCGGCGGCTCGGCGACCGCGACGCCCCCCACGCTCTACAACCAGGTGATCAACGGGCATCAGTACTACACGCAGACGCTGTGGAGCAACCTCACCGAGCAGACCCCGTCGGGCGCGGTTTCGGGCTGCCTGCAGCGGCTCGGACCGTCGCCGGTATTCCTGCCCCCGACCGGCGTGGCCGCCGGCAAGCCCGAGGTGTTCGACGCCAGCAACTCGTATGACACGGCGCATCCGATCACGAGCTACGTCTGGAGCTTCGGCGACGGCACCCCCAGCGTCAGCGGCGCGCAGGTCACGCACACGTTCGCGGCCGGCGGCACCTACGGCGTCACCCTTACCGTGAGCGACAGCTCAGGCAACGCCTCGACCGAGACGGTGTCGGTCGCCGTTCCCAAGCTCGAGATCTCCCAGCTGCAACCCGCTGCCTCGGCCGGCAACGAGAACTCCTATGTCGAGCTCTACAACCCCACCGGTTCGGTGGTCTCGCTCACCGGCTGGCACCTGCTCACGCTCGATAACAACTTCGACGTCACTCAGGACGTGAATCTCGGCGTCAACACCGGCGGGCTGAGCGTGGCGCCCAACGGCTACTTCCTGGAGGGCGGCGGCCGCTATTCGCTCAGCGCCTACGCGCCACTCGACGATGGCAACCTGACCGGGCTGCTCCCGAATACGACGATCCTGCTCGAGGACCCGACCGGTGCTGTCGACGACGCGGTCTGCCTGTGCGGCACGTCGCTGAGCGCGACCGGAGTCGGCACGTTCGCTGGCGCCGGCCAGTACGCGTTCGTGCGACAGCTGCACACCGGCGTCGGGGGCACGCTCGGCTTCACCGGGACGCCGCAGTTCACCGGCAGCGACCCGCAGGACTTCGCGCTCGTGGCCCCCGAAGCTGATGGCCTGTCCGGGAGTGTGCTGCCCGCGACCGAAGGATCTCCCGGACCCCACGCCACCGGATCGCCGGTCATCGTGAATCGCAACATCGGCGTGTCGCTGCTCGCCGGGACCAACCCGAACGCCGCGCCCAACGAGCAGGTTGTCACCGGGGGGCCGACGCCGGGGGCCTCCAGAACGCTTTACCTGCGGCGCACGATCACGAACAACACCGGGGCCAGCCTCACCTCGCTGCGCTTCCGCGTGACCAAGATCACCACCGGGTCGACGCCGGCGCCGGCGAGCACGGCAGCAATCGTGCGGGCCGTCAGTGACCCTGGCGGCAGCGTGACGTTCAACAGCACCCCATACCCACTGACCGCCATGAGCCTCGACGCGCCGGCGTCGAGTAACACCGACGGCGGTGGTTTGAACGCGTCCCTGACCGTTCCCTCGATCACCCCGAGCGCGCCGCTCGCCCCCGGCGCGTCGATCAACGTCGAGTTCAAGCTCGGCGTGCAGCGCGGCGGCCAATTCTCGTTCTACTTCAACGTGGAAGCTTCCAAGAACGGCTGATGGAACACACGCCCCGACACCTCATTGCGAGCACGTCCGCGTCGGCAACGCAGCCAGACTCAGCCTCGGCGGCCACGCCGAGCTACGAGCCGCCTTCGGTGACCTGCCTGGGGACAGTCGAGGAGCTGACCACAGGTGCCTCGGGCTCGTTCAGTGACGTCACCGCATTCCAGGACGCCGGTACGAGCGGCGGAATCTAGGGCGCAACCCCGGCCGCCGCGCGGGTGGTCGGCGCGGTGATCCCAGACGCGTGACCGAACTCGAGCTCACGCCGATCGAGATCGCGTGCGGCACCCCGCTCGGTCTGTGCTCGCCGGCGCCGCACCTGCCGCGCGCCGCATCGGAACCGCTCGCTGCCCTCGAGGCGGCGGTTGCGCCGGCGCTTCGGCGCCCACCGTGCCTGGTGAGCTTCTCGGGCGGCGTGGACTCGTCGCTTGTCCTCGCGGTCGCGATCAGCGTCGCGCGGCGCCGCGGGCTGCCCGAGCCGATCCCGATCACGTGGCGATTCACGGGCGCGCCGGCGGCGGGCGAGTCGCGCTGGCAGGAGCTCGCCATCGCTGCCCTTCAGGTCGACGATTGGGAACGTCCCATGGCGGGCGGCGAGCTCGACTTCGTCGGACCGGTCGCGCAGCGGGTGCTCGCGCGTCACGGCCTGCTGCACCCGGCGAACGCATACCTGCACGCGCCACTGCTGGAGCGAGCAGTCGGCGGCACGCTGCTGACCGGGATCGGCGGCGACCAAGTGTTGGGACTGTGGCGGGGCCGGGCGCTCGCAGACGTGTTCGCGGGACGCCGCCGTCCGGCCCGGCGCCTGCCGCTGATGCTCGCTCGCGCGTGCGCACCACCAGCGGTGGTCGCCGCGCGCGAGCGCCGGCGGACGCCGGCCTGGCCGTGGCTGCGCCAGGCGGCGCGGCGCGAGGCCACCGGCGCGCTCGCGCGTGAGCGCGCGGCGGAGCCGGCGGGCTGGGCGCCTCATCTGCACTGGCAGATGTCGCGGCGCGACACGGTGATCCTGGCCGCCACGCTGCGCCGGCTCGCTGAGGGGTGTGGCGCGGCGGTGGTCAACCCGCTGCTCGAGCCGTGCTTCGTCGCCGCCCTGGCTCGTGCCGGGGGACGCCTCGGCTACGGCGACCGCCGCGCGACCATAGCGGCGCTATTCGGCAACGTGCTGCCGCGGGCGCTCCTCGACCGCCGCGACAAGGCGATCTTCGATGAGGTCGTCTGGGGTGAGGCGACACGAACGCTCACGAGTGCTTGGGACGGCGGGGCGGTCGACGAGCGACTCGTCGACCGCGATGCGTTGCAAGCGGAGTGGGCGACGGGCGAGCCGAGCGTCCGTACGGCCCTGCTCGTACAGCAGGTGTGGTTGGAGACACACACCGGCGGTGCGGTCCGGCGCTAGCCGGGTCGACAGCGTTGCGAACGGTTCGCCGCTTACGGCCGCGCGAGCAGAGGGCTTTCCAGCAGCAGCCGGACCG
This sequence comes from uncultured Solirubrobacterales bacterium, assembly GCA_963819075.1. GTDB lineage: Bacteria > Actinomycetota > Thermoleophilia > Solirubrobacterales > Solirubrobacteraceae > CAVQBJ01. The sequence continues at coordinate 36,062 of CAWFUP010000002.1, read as the reverse complement.
CGCTCTGCAGACCGTCGGGCCCCCGCGCGCGAGATAGCTCGAACATCGGAATAGCCGCGAGCCCGAGGGCCCGCTCCGGCCCGAGCGGCGACCCCTCGCCCCAACGGCGGTAGGCATCGAGCCGCTCGAGCCGCTCAGCTGGGGAGACCGTCAGCAGTCGCGCCTGCGCGCCCCAGTCCAGGTAGATCAGTCCGTGCAGCGGCACGGACGCGGGTGCCGGCGCCAGCGTCACGCGCCGGCGCATCGGTCGTCGCACGGGCACCGCGGCTTCGGACTCCGACTCGCGCAGATCAAGGCAGCGAGGACCCGACAGCACTTGATCGCGCTGATCCACCAGGACGAGGTCGTCGGCAACCACCGTCGCGCCAGCGGTGTGCAGGGCGGCGAGCGTTGTGCTCTTCCCCGCGCCCGGCGGGCTGAGCAGCGCCCAAGCACCACCGCCGCGCACGAACGCGCCCGCGTGAAGGGCCTCGCGGCCGAGCAGGCGACCGGCCACGATGGCCAGATAGGTAACGAACGGGTGCACCAGTTCGTCGAGGGCGACCGGCCGTGGCCCGACGATCACGCCGGCGCCCTGCTCGATCTCCACTTGCACGCCGTAGCCGCCGTACGGGTCCTTGAGATGCACGTGCGCGCCGGTCGCCGAGGCGTACTCAGGCGGCAACGTCGACGCCGGCCAGTGCTGGGACACGTGCAGCTGCGGCCAGGCTTCGCCCTCGGCGCCGGCGAGCCACGGCGACGCCGGGAGCCCGCGCCAACGTATGCCGAACGCGACCGCGGTCGGCTCGGCAGTATCGGCTTGACCCCGACGCCCGGCGATGAATGCAGATGTTATTGGCCCACGACGCGCGCCTGACGATCAACGCCGCCGCGCCGCGCGCGCGGTCACGATCGCCGGAGCTCCCCGCACCTGACCCCGCAGAGCAACGACCTCGATACCCACCGGCCGGGTCGAGTCAACCGACGGCGGCACGGTCACCGAGCGCTGACCGCGGAGCGCGGCCAGCAGGATCTGTGTCCCGTCGACGAAGCGGATCGTGACGAGTTGCTCGGTGGCGAACGCTCCGGGCCGGAAGGAGATCGTCCATCCGGCGTGCGTATCCGCCACGTGAATGTGGCTTGCGCGCCCCGGACGGTTCGAGCCCGGTCGGTAGCGCGCGACGATCTGACTCGTCTCGACCTGCCCGTTGCGCGTGATGGTCGCGATGATCGTGCGCGGCGCGCCGCTGCCGATCGCCGGGGTGAAGGCGAGCGCGCCGCGCGGTCTGCTGGCCAGGCCGATCTGGTGGGCGCCGCGGTCGACTCCTTCGCGGAAGGCGACGCTCAGACCGGGCTGCGGATGCAGCGAGTAGTGCAGCACGCGGCGCAGACCTGAGCCCGTCACGCGCGCCTTGATCATCGGATCGGGCAGCTGGATGGCGGTCTGCACGCGGCTGATCGGCGCCGAGCCGGGCATCGGCGTCAGGGTCCATGGGCCCGCCGCGGCAGCGGGAATCTCGATCAGCGTCTGGTTGCTGACCGGCTGGCGGATGATGAGCGCGTCGCCCGAGATGCCGATGCCCTCGCCGAGGGTCTGCACCTTCTTACCGCCGGGCCCGGTAACGGTGACCTGCGGCGCGTCGCCGCTGCCCTGCAACCCGATCACCTGCATCTTGGTGCGCGGCGCCACGTTGAACGTGAGCGGCGTGGCCTGCGCTGCGTGGGCATGTGCGCGGGCAAAGCCGGCCGGAGCCGGGAGCAGCCGCCACGGCGTGAGGTTGCAGTTGTCGGCGAGGATCTGGAGCTTCGACGCGATCGCAGCGGCGATGCTCTGGCTGCCGGCGGTCGCGATCGCCCCGGGCAGGTCGCTCGTGCCGGCGCCGACGTCGAAGCCCTGGAACCCGACGGGGTCGGGGAAGGTGATGCCGAGCTTCGCGCACACGCCCGCTCCGCCGACGAGCCTGCCGTGAGCGAGGCCGAGCGAGATCGTGCCGGTGGCCGAGGCGTTGAAACCGAAGTTGCCGCAGAACGGCCCCGCGCACTCCTTCACGCCAAAGCTGGCCACCAGCTCGCCGTCGAGCTGCGCCTCGAACACATCGGAGAAGTTGCTGTAGACCTGTCCGACCACCTCCCCCTTCGCGTCGCCGAGACCCGGGATCGGGTAGTCGAGGCCAAAGCCAAACGACACGTTGCCGTTGCCGTCGGCATGGAACTGGCTGTTGTAGCCGAAGTTGTTGCACACGACCTGAACGTTGCCGCTCGAATCGATCGACCAGGGCGTCCCGAAGGCGAGCGTGATCGTGCCGTCGACACCCAACCCGCCGCAGCCGGTGGCAGTGACCGCGGGCCCGATCGACACCCGGGCTGCGCCGACCACCCGTGTCGGATCGACAAACAGGTCTGCGCCGACGTAGGTGATGAAGATGCCGGGGCCCAGCGGCCCGTACCCGCCACCCTGGTTCGCCGTGTAGTCGACGTGGGCGTGCTGGAAGTCTCCGTGCTCGAACGCCAGCTCGGCGTTGATCACTCCGTTCAGGGCGTCCGAGAGATCGATCGTCGCCTTGCCGTCGAACAGCTCGTTCGCACGCATGTAGGTGAACTCGAGATTCTTCAGGCGCGATAGGCCGATTTGGGCCAGGCTCGGCACCAGGATGTGCAGGCTGTCGAGCTGCAACGTGTGCTGGTTGGTGAGCGTCAGCGTGGTGTCGCCCGTGAGGCCGTGGCCGTTGCCGTCGCTCAACAACCCCGGCAATGCCACATGGATCGTCATCGACGCCGAGTCCAGCGAGCTGAGCGTCACCTTTACCGTGCCGGTCAGCGGCAGATCGGGCAGGAACGGCAGTGGCGCCACGTTCTGCGGGATCGAGAACTCGCCGAGCTCGACGCCGAAGTCCTCCGGGCTGACCGACAGGTCGATCGGCCCGTCGACGCTTGGCAGGGTCGTCAGGTTGGGCACGCTCAGATTGACCTGGCCGAGGCAGCCGGGGTCGCCGGTCTGCTCGAAGCCCTGAGCGCAGTTGGCCACCCCCTTGGCCTGCGTGTAGGCCGCTCCGTAGTCGGGGACGTGCAGGCTGACGGGCAGCCCGGCGATCTTGACCACGGCGTCGGAGCTGAGCAGGTAGGCCGAGTGCGCCTTCCAGAATCCGGTTGAGGACAGGCCCGCGGCGGCGAGCACGATCACGCCGCCGTTGACCGGGTCGATCTCCACGCCGTCGATGCGCACCGGCTGGTTGGACTGGTAGATCACGTCGCTGAGCACCTCGCCGTTGGCCAGGCTGTCTCCGAGCGCGCTCTGATGCGCGGCCGCTCCCGCAGTCGCCGCGATGGCCTCGTAGGACGTCTTCAGCTGCGACAGCATCCCGCAGGTCCGCTCGTACTTGCATAGGAGTGCGGCCTCGGCAGGCGGCAGTGGGTTACCCGCGCTCACCGGGCTGAAGCAGCCGAGCCCCGAGACGATCCCGATCTGGACCTCGGTCGTGCAGCGGCTCGGATCGGCCTCCGTCACCGCCGTGTCGCCGGGCCCAACCTGGCGCGCGGGCGGCGACTTGGCGGTCGACGAAGGCGCGCCACCGGGCGGCGTGCACTGAACCGCCGCGACCGCCACCTGGCCGATCGGCCCCCCGGCGACCGGGCCATGCAGGGGGTTGGCGAACCCCTTGGGCACCGCGAGCGCCGGCAGCGAGGACGGCGCGGCCACAGTGAACGATGTCGTCGCGGTCGCGCTCAGGCCGGCAGCGGTGTGCACCGTGACGCTCGCTGCGGTGCTCACCGGCCGCAGCACGATCGCGTTGAGCACGGGATCGGCGGCTGGGCAAGTGGCCACCGTCTTGCCGTCGCTTCCGAGGCTGAACGTGTAGCTCGAGCCCGGGCTCGAGCCGGCCGCGTTGAGCACCAGGTCGCGCCCGACCGTCGTTGGTGCCGCGCTGAGGGTCGCCGAGGGGATCGCTGGCGCCGCGCCGCGCGGCGGTGGTGCGGCGCTCGTCGTCGTAACGGTGGAGGTGGCGGCGCTCGTCGTCGAGCTCGTCGTCGTGGTCGTGCTGCCGCCGCCGAGGATCGGTGGGTTGGGCCCCGTGGCCGTTTGCAGTTGGTTGATCTGGGCGGCGTTCAGCGCTTCGTTGTAGACGCGCACCTCGTCGATCGCGCCGGTGTAGTTGAAGCCGCTACAGGCCTGGGGCGGGAACCTGCCGACCGTGAAGTCCTGGTTCGAGAGGCCGTAGTCGATGCCCCCGACCGGGCCGGCCGCGCCGCTGCCGACCTCGGCGCCGTCAACGTAGAGGTGGACCGAGGTGCCGTCATATGTCCCCGCGATCGCATGCCAGTTGCCGTCCCAGATACCGGAGGATTCGGCGGTGGCCGTCACTGACGCTCCCGGACCGGCCCATGCGTAGAACCGCACGCCCGTGGCGCCGGTCTGCAGCGCGTACGACGCGCCGTTGCAGCCGCTGTCGCCGCCCTCGGCCACGATGTAGGTGCTCACCCCAGGCGAGGTCGACTTTACCCACGCCATCACGGTGACCTGCGCGGCCTGCAGGGCGACGCCGTCGCGACGGAGGTCGAGCGAGTTGGCGAACTGGTAGGCGCTCCCGAAGAAGCCGGGCACGATCGGGCTGTTGATCTGATTCTCGATCGTGAGGTCGTTTCCACGCCCCGAGCTGTCCGCTGCCGTCGAGCCGGACCCGACGTCGTCGAGGTGCCACTGCCCGATCAACGGGTTTGCGGCGGCCGCGAAGCCGGGCGCGGCAAGCGCGGCGCCGAGGGCCAGCGCCACGAGCACCCCGGGGAGCCACGAGCGCAGCAGAAGGGGTCCCCGCGGAGACATGTGCTGCGACACGGTCGCTCGTGGGGCGCGCGCTGTCAATGAGGGGAACCCCTCAAATTGTCCCGGATGCCTCATAATCGGGCCCCTAAGCCGGCCTGGCCGCGGGCCGGCGCGGACGGAAGGACGCGTTGGGGGGTCTGGCCGCAGGCGCCGCGCAGACGTCGAAGGGCACCGAGCCCTCGTGGAGTCTGATCGGCTCGACCGTCATCGCGGGCGCTGCCGCCCGATCCGAGCCGATTGACGCCACGCTCTCGGTGGGCGCGCTGGCCGCGCTCCGTCCGCGCGAGGTCGCCGTGCTCGAACTGATGGCCGCGGGCCTGTCCAACGATGCCATCGCCGACACCTTGCACATCTCCACCAAGACGGTCGAGCGTCACGCGACGGCGATCTTCGACGCGCTCGGCGCTTCGAGCCTGCCGGGGGCCAACCGCCGCGTCACCGCCGTCCTGGCCTGGCTGGACGCGGAGCGGCGCTGATGGGCCTGAGTAATCACGGGATGGTCACGAGCTGGCGCTGGTGCATCTGTACGGTGAGCGCGCTTCCACCCATCTTCTGAGGAGACGCCATGCGAACCAGTTTCACTCGGGGGCTAGCCTTGGCCGTTGGCCTGGGCGCCCTGATCGCCGCACCGGCCCAGGCGGACCCCGGTCACCAGGGCCTCCTTCGCCCCGGCAACCTGCTGCTGAGCACCAGCTTCTACAGCCCGGCGGACATCACGCAGGGCGTCACCGAGCTGCCTCCCGGCTGCACGACCAACTGCATGCTCGCCTCCGCTCCGAGCGACTACCCGTTCGTGTTCAACAACGACTCCGCCGACCCGAACTTCGGCATCACCTCGAAGGCGTTTCTCGATGAGCTGACGCCGTGGGGTTGGCCGGTCGCAAGGATTCCGGTCCCCGACGACCAGTTCGTCACGAGTTTCTCGTCGAAGTCCGAGTTCGCGCTCAACCTGAGCCCCGAAGGAAAGTACGTGTCGTTCGTGGGCTACGACGCTGCGCCGGCCACGATCGACGTCTCGAACGCCAACACCCCCGGCGTGATCGACCCGGGCAACCCGGTCACCGGCGCCTACTACCGCGTGGTGGCGCAGCTCGACCGCCACGGCAACTTCACCTTCACGAGGACGAATGCCTTCAGCGGCGATAACGGTCGCGCGGCGATCATCAACGACGAGAACGGCAACGATCTGATCTACGCGGCCGGCAATGCCGGGCAGAGCAAGGTGCCGCCGGCCGGCGTCATCCTCGGCACCGGCGCGCAGTTCATCACGCCGTCGTCCCAGCCCGAGGCCGACCAGTTGCCGGGCCTGCCGACCCCGCTTGGAAGCTTCAACATCACGCAGCTCGGCCTGCCTCACGACAAGTTCAGCAAGGACACCAACTTCCGCGGCATCACCATCTCCAACAACGTCGTCTACTACACGAAGGGCAGCGGAGGCAACGGGATCGACACCGTGTACTTCGTCGACACCACCGGCAAGGCGTGCCCGAACGGCGTTGGGCTGCCACAGCCGGGTGCGGCGCTGCCCACCGCGCCGCTCTCGTATGACCCCACGGTGCTGACGACCCAGGGTGTCAAGCCCAACAACATGTGCATCCTCAAGGGCTTCCCGACGAACCTGGCCACGTCGACCACGATGTTCCCGTTCGGTATGTGGTTCGCGAATGCGGACACGCTCTACCTCGCCGATGAGGGCAGCGGCGATAACACGTACTCGAGCACGACCGGGCAGTACGCGAACGCGACCGCGGCGGCGCAGCCGGCGGCCGGGCTCGAGAAGTGGGTGTTCGACTCGAGCACCGGCCAGTGGAACCTCGCCTACACGCTGCAGAACGGCCTGGACCTCGGGCAGCCCTACACGATCCCCGGCTATCCGACCGGGATCAACGCGGGGACGGGGCTCCCGTGGTCTCCCGCCACCGACGGCCTTCGAGGCCTCACGGGACACGTGAGCCGCGATGGCGTTGCCACGATCTGGGCGGTCACGTCGACGGTCAGTGGCGGAGGCGACCAGGGCGCCGACCCCGACAAGCTCGTGGCAACCAGCGACCCGGTTGACGCCACCACGCCGGCGCCGTGGGAGCGCTTCTCCACGCTGCGCACGGCGAGGTTCGGCGAGGTGCTGCGCGGGGTCTCGTTCACGCCCGGAACGAATTCCGAATCGCACTAGTCGCCATGCCGGTCAACCCGAGATAAGACGGCGCTACCATGACCGCGCCGAGCCCCCCATCCGCAAGCGGGAGCGGGGGTTCGGCGTGGCTGGTAGCCCGCTCGGTACGGCCACCGGATTGAGACGCGTCGCCTGCGGCACCGCTTGGCGGCCGGCCCACCGATAGCCTGCGCGCGCTACGCGGCCGCCTTGCGCACCACTTCGCCGGCACGCACCGCGCCGCCGCGCACGATGCGCGTATTGATGCCTCGCAGGTTGAGCTCGCGACCGACGTCGGAGTTCACGAACTTGAGCGCGTCGGACCCGAAGCGGCGCAGGAACTTCCCGCAGCCGCGGTGCGGCACCGCGGTCACCTCGAGCACCGCGGACCCGACGTGCAGCCGCGTCCCGGGCGGGAGGTTCTCGACGCTGAGATCGAGATCGACGTAGAACTGGTCGCCGGCGAGCGGCCAGCGCTGGCGGTCGCCGGCGATCACCGCAGCCGAGCGGGCGTTCATGAGCGTGATCTGGCAATCCGGATGCGCCGAGCCGTCGCTCGTCGACGAGCTGCCGCGCGCCCGCCAGCAGTCGCCCACCAGGCCATCGTGCTCGTCGAGTCGCGCGTCGGCGAGCACTTCGCGCGCCTCCACCTCGGGCCGGCGCACGATCAGCTCGATGCGTCCCTCGTCGGCCGGCGAAGCGCGGATCTCCGCCAGGGCGGATTGCAGCTGAGACAGCGGGACGTGGAGCACGCGCACAGGATGACGTACGGGCGCGTTCGCCGGGTCGTTTGCCTTCCTCGATCACCTTGCATATGTCGACCGCCGCGGCTACCTTCGGCCGGTGCGCAAACGCGACCTTGTTGCCCTCCATGAGATTCTCGAGACTCGCCGTGGCTTCGGACATCGCGAGCATCTCGAACTGGCGTGGACCTACCTTCGCCGCTATCCGACCGACGAAGCGACCGAGGTGATGGCCGCGGCGATCCGGCGCGTCGCCCGACTGCACGCGGCCGAAGACAAATACCACGAGACCATGACGCGTGCGTGGCTCCACCTCGTCGCCGTGCACGCGCAACGCTGGAGCGCGGACACCTTCGAGGAGTTCTTGCAACGTAATCCCGGCCTGCTCGACAGCAAGCTGATCGGGCATTTCTATTCGAGTCAGGTGATTCGTAGCGACTCCGCTCGGGCATCCTGGACAGACCCTGATCTTCGCCCGCTGCCGACGTTGGTCTCGCCCTCGGGAGCGTGACACCTGGGCCTCGAACCCAGCCCGCCGGACCAAGAGCTGGCCAGGGCGCGTCGGTCAGGGCCGGATGCGGGTCAGGGCGTCTTGGCTCGCGACTCAGCTTCGGCCCTGCGGTCCGACAGCGTCAGCAGTAGGACTCCCACGCCGCCCACCCCGAAGAAGACAACGATCGCGCCGAGTAGGCCAGGCAGCACGTCGCCGCGCAACAGTCCGAGGACAGACGGTCCGACAACGATCCGTGCACTTCCCGCGGCGGCGTACGGGTTAGATGTGGTGATCACATACCGGCCCGCATAGGCAGTGTCGAATGTGTCGACAGCTCGCCCGTAGTAGGCCCCCAGGCTGTACGTGAACGACCCGTGATAGCCAGAGATCGGCAGCACATTCTGCGTCTGGGCGGCGGGCCGAATCGAAACTCCCAGTCCCGGCACCTCGACAGCCTCCGGCACGGCGACAGTGTCTTCGTAATAGATCACGTAGTGGCTCTGTTCGAGGGTCAGGACGCCACTCCCCGGCACATCCACCGTCTGAAACTCGCCCACGGCCGTCACAATCGCCGCCACGGTCAGGGCTATGCAGGCGATGCTCCCCAGCAGTCCGAGCACCAGGCCCGTGAAACCGCCGACCCTCAGAAGCACCACCTGCCGGCGGCGATCAACCGGGCTGGCCACGTTCTCCATGGCGACGGAACCTACCAGCGGCCGAGCGTGCAGATGCGGGCACGGCAGCAGTAGACGCCGAGGCTGTGGTGAGTGGAGCTGCGGTGCGCTAGGGCAGGCCGAGTCTGGCCAGCAGGTTGATCTGAGCCACCGGCATTGCGAAGAACAGCAGGCATACAAGTGCGAGTGCGATCGCCGTGTCGCGCATCAGCGGTCGTCCGTCGCGGTCTTGAACGTAGGCTTGCCAACCGCAGATGAACAGGCCGATGAGCGGCGCGAACAGGGTGAGCAGCAGCATCAGCGCCACGGTGATCACATCCTGTCCGCTCGGGCCGAACCCGTCACTCAGGCGTGGCATCGAAGCAACTCGCGCCGAGCGCGAGTGCCTTTGAGGATCGAGCGTCGCACCGCAGAGCGAGCAGCCCGCTGCGAACGGGGACACCCGCTCACCGCACGAAGGGCAACGTCCGGGATCGCCGCGCATCTCGGACGTGATGGTAGAGGCTCAGCTCGCCCGCGGCCGGCATGCGCCGTCACCTTCGCAGGCCCCAACTTCCCCTGGGGCAGGTGGGCGATGCTGTCAGGCGGTCGCTTCGGCCGGGCCGGACGTGCCCCGGCGAACAAGGATGGCCAGCAGGTCGCCGATCCGTCGGTCGCGGGCCAGCCGATCCGGAAGCGGCAGGTCGGTGGCAATCCCGTAGTGGTTGCGCCGGCCGGTGCGCTCTCGTGAGACATAGCCGCCATCGACGAGTTCGCCCACGATGCGAAACACGGCGCGTTCAGTGATTCCGACCGTCTCGCCGATGTCACGCAGGCGGATTCCCGGGTCCTGGGCGATGCAGAGCAGCACCTGCGCATGGTTGGTCAAGAACGACCATGTCACCGGCGGGTCTGGATCCATAACCATAGTCTAGCCTTTCTAGACTTGAGCGTCAGGTATCATCGTCGGTCACCGAGCGAAAGGGGGCGTCATGCCTCACTCGAAATGCGTCGCCTGCAAGACCCGCCTCTTCCGTGCGCCAGGCCCGATCGACCGCGTCGGTGATCTGTGCCCAGGTTGTGGCAACCTACTCGAACCCGTCGGCAGCCTGGCCGAAGTCGTTGGCTTCCGGTCGATCCGCCCGCGCGCAGACCCCGTCGACGGGGATGGCCTGCCGGTGCCGCCCCGCCTGGCCGACCAGGTGTACGACATGCTGGGTCACCGGGAGGCCCGCCTGGTGCAGGCACAGATCGAAGCCGATGCCGAGGGCGAGCTGCGCCTCGGTGAGGTCGCCGTTGCGCAAGCCCGCTCGGAGACGACGTGGGAGGGGTCGATCGGCTGATGCCTCCAGTCGGCCCGGCCCACTGACGATCGTGCGACCGGCGTAATGACCGTCGCCTCGTCACTCGCGTGTTCACCGGGTCCTTCCTGACCTCTCTACCCGGCGGGCACCATCCTTGAGAGGCTGGTGAGGAGCACGCGTTGGACGTTGCGCTTGAGTCGGACAGCTGGTTGAGGGACCCCGCCGTACTGCCCGCCCGAACCGGCCCGTCGGCTACCGGCACCGCCGCGGAGCTCGACGTGCCCCTGCGGGTGGCGATGCTCGCGCCGCCGTGGATCTCCGTCCCCCCGCCCGGCTACGGCGGGGTGGAGTCGGTCGTCAGCGTGCTCACGGAGGCTCTCGTTCGGCGTGGCCACGCCGTCACGTTGCTGTGCGCGCCCGGGTCGATAACGAGCGCCCGCATGGTCACGCTCCTCGACGAGGCGCATGCGGATGAGATCGAGCGCTCGCTCTACGAGGGCGATCACGTGGCGCGGGCCTTCCTGACGATCGAGCAAGGTGTCGACGGGCTGCCTTTTGACGTGGTGCATGACCACTGCGGCTTCACCGCCCTGGCCATGGCCGATCGCCTTGGCGTTCCCCTCGTGCACACCCTGCACGGCCAGTTCACCCCGAGCACCGCGGCGTTCTACGCCCGCCACGGCCACAAGGCGGCGCTTGTCGGGATCAGCCAGACGCAGATTGCGTCGGCCCCGCCCGGGGTGCATCCGTACGGCGCGATCGCCAACCCGATCGATGTGCAGGCGTGGCCGCTGCAGGAACAGAAGGAGGACTACGTGCTGTGGGTCGGTCGCATGACCGCCGAGAAGGGCCCCCACCGCGCGATAGCGGCTGCGGCGGCCGCGGACGTTCCGCTCATTCTTGCCGGCGTCGTCCAGCCGGGGCAGGAGGCCTTCTTCGCACGCGAGGTGCAGCCGCACCTCGACGATGACCGCGTGCGCTACGTAGGTGAGATCGGCGGAGCAGCAAAGCGCTCGCTGTTCGCCGGCGCCCGCGCCCTGCTGATGCCGATTCGCTGGGATGAGCCGTTCGGCATGGTCATGGTCGAGGCGCTTGTGTGTGGCACCCCGGTGATCGCCTTCCCCGAGGGTGCCGCCCGCGAGCTCGTTGTGGACGGCCATACCGGGTTCCTGGTCGGCGACGAGGCGGCCATGGCCGCCGCGGTTCCTCGCCTGTCGAGCATCTCTCCCCGAGCGTGTCGCGCCTGGGTGGCGCGACACTGCGATGTCGAGGTCGTCGCGGCGGCTTATGAGCAGGCCTACCGTTCGGTGGCTCGGGCGGCGCTGATTCCGGCTGCCGTCGGTGTTGCTCGTGCGTGATCGCAACATCAACGTTCTGGACGGCAGCACGTTCGTCGTGGGCGACCGCCACGGAGACGTGGCGCTGGAGACGAGCAGCGAGCAGGGCTTCTACTCCGAGGACACCCGCTTCGTCTCGCGTTGGGTCTTGCGAGTCGGCACCTCGGAGATGCAGTTGCTCGGCTTCGACCAACCCGCCCACTACCTGAGCAACTTCTTCCTCGCGCCTCTGGGCGGGCCGGCCGACGAGACGTCGTGGTCGGTCTTCCGCCGACGGCTCGTCGATTACGTGTGGGTGGAGGAGATCACTCTCATCAACCACCTTCACCACGCCAACCATCTGAGCCTGGCGCTTGATGTGGACGCAGACTTCGCCGATCTCTTCGAGGTCAAGGACGCGATGATCGCCCCCCGAGAGGTGACCTTCGAGGGCCATGTCGACGGGTTCGTCCTGGGCTATGCCCGCGACGGCTTTCGCCGCGCGGTGCGGGTCGACTCGAGCCGCCCGGTCAGGACGAGCCGAACGGGTCTCATGTATGACCTCGTGCTGGCGCCCGGCGAGGCGTGGACCGTCACCCTCACGGTCCGGCCGTCGGCGCAGCAGGCAGGGATCAGCTTCTCCGTGCGCCGGCCGCGCGGCAGCTACGACGAACTCTGCAGATCCAAGCGCGACGAGCTGGAGGATTGGCTCGGGCGAGCGCCGACGGTCGAGGCGGAGGACCCCGCTCTCACCAGAACGTACCGGGCGAGCCTGACCGATCTCGCGGCCCTGCGCCTGCCTCCCGAATTGACCGAGGGCGCGACGTTGCCGGCCGCCGGGCTGCCGTGGTTTATGGCACTGTTCGGGCGAGACAGCCTCATCACGAGCTTCCAGGCGCTGCCCTACCTCCCCGGTCTCGCCGCGACGACGTTGCGTGTGCTGGCTGATCGTCAGGCGAGCGTGCGTGACGACTTTCACGAGAGCGAGCCCGGGAAGATCCTGCACGAGCTGCGCTTCGGTGAGCTCACAGCCCGCGGCCAGCGCCCGCATTCGCCGTACTTCGGCTCCGCCGACGCGACGCCCCTGTTCCTGATCCTGCTCGACGAATACCACCGTTGGTCCGGCGACGACGACCTCGTCAGGCTGCTACGGCCTAACGCGGAGGCCGCTCTGGCCTGGATCGATGACAGCGGCGACGCGGACGGCGACGGCTACGTGGAGTACGCCTGCCGAAACCGGACAAGTGGGCTGATCAACCAGTCCTGGAAGGACAGCTGGGACGCGATCCAGTTCGCCGATGGCAGACTCGCCGAGGGTCCGATCGCAACGAGCGAGATCCAGGGCTACGTCTACGATGCGCGACGCCGCTGCGCCCGACTCGCCCGCGAGGTCTGGGGCGACACGACCCTCGCCGAACGCCTCGAGCTTCAAGCCGAGACGTTGCGCGATCAGTTTCGACGTGACTTCTGGATCCCACAGCGAAGCTGTTACGCGCTCGCGCTCGACGGGGAGAAGGAACAGGTGGACAGCCTCACGTCGAACATCGGGCACCTGCTCTGGTCGGGGATCCTTGACCAGGAGGAGGCCGATGTGGTCGCCGAGCGCCTGCTCGGCGACGAGCTGTGCTCGGGGTGGGGGGTGCGCACACTCGGCGCCGGCGAGGCCGGCTACAACCCGCTCGGCTACCACACGGGAACGGTGTGGCCTCACGAAAACTCACTCATCGTCGCCGGCCTCGGGCGCTACGGCCACCACGCCGCGGCGGAGCAACTCGCCGCCTCGATCCTGTCAGCGGCCCGCTACTTCGAATACCGGCTGCCCGAAACGTTTGCCGGCTACCCGGCTGCGGTGACCTCGGTACCCGTATCGTTCCCGACCGCCTCGCGCCCGCAGGCCTGGGCCGCCGCGACGCCGCTGCTGTTGCTCACGACACTGCTGAAGCTCGAGCCCGGCGTCCGCGAGACGACCGTAGATGTCCCGGCGGGCATCGGCCGTGTCACCCTCCGTCGATGATTGCGCGAGCCCCAGGAGGGACGCGACGGCGGCATGCGCGCCGGAAGCGGAAGTCTCCGCGCCACCGATCATGGGGCGAGGCGGTGGGTAAAGAACGAGAGAATCTCGTCGCGGGCGGCGATTGTCGGTTGGCCAGCCTCGCCAATCAGATGGGCAGCTACGACGCCAGCAAGGCCGCCGCGCCCCGGGGCCGTGGTTAGGCGGCGACCGGGCGTGGCTCGGGCAGGAAGCTGGTGAGCGACCCGGGGGAGGGGTCGTCCATCTCGCAGAGGAGCGTCGACCAGCCGAAGTCGCGAGCGGCCAGGCCTCGCCCGGTGCGCCCGTGGTAGTACTCTCGAAACCCCTCGCGGGCGACGAGTCCGTTCATACGCGCGACGTGTGCCTCGGCGAGGAAGTCGTAGCCCAGGCGACGCAAGCCGAGGCCGACGAGCCACAGCGTGTTCATCCAGGCGTGCCCGCGCCAGTGGCGGCGGAAGCCCCAGAAGTGCTCGCGCAGTGAGTAGGAGCGGTCGGTGGCGGCAACGGCGACGAGCGGGCCGCCGGAGTCGGCAAAGACGCCGGGGATCAGGAACTGGCGCACGAGCCGGTGGCCGATGTCCTCGGGGAGGTCTGGGAGGGCCAGCGGGGCGAGCGTGTCCCACGTCAGCGGCACGCGCTCCCGGGCGCACTCACGGTGGGGGTTGCGCGCGTCGTCCAGGAACCGTCCGAGTTCGTGGTCGTAGCAGCGGTCGATCAAGGCGTGCGTCAGCGACGGGCGCCCGAGCGCCTGCTCGGACAGCGACCACATGACGTTTGTGAGCACTTCGCACACCAGCGGGCGTCCGGCGGCCTGGACGCGCCGGATATCGAACCCAAGTTTGCGGTTGCGCGCGACCAGGGCTGGGAACAGCGGGGTGCCCTGGGCGTACGGGCCCCAGACGTGGTCGAACTTCGGGCTGGCGTCCATCCCCGACTCGTCGGGCTGGAGGAGCCACAGCAGTCCGTCGTCCTCGAGGGCCCGGTTGTCGCGAAGCCAGCGGTGGTGTTCGGCGATGGCCGGGTTCTCGGCGGGCTCGCCGACGGCGGTGCGCCACGCCCAGGCGAGCATTGGCGGTTGGATCGTGCCCGTCGAGCGGTCGCCCCGGCCGATCACGTTGTAACGGAACCGCTTGCGGCGGTGCAGCCGTTGTCCCCAGAAGACGGTGTGCCCGATGAAGCCGTCGCGGCTGGCGGCCAGCAGCGTCTGAAGCTCGGTGCGGGCGCGGTCGGGCTGGGTGCGGGCGCGGACGATGGCGTGCATGCACGAATCCCAGTACCACTGCCACGGGTAGGTGCTCGGGCTGGGCACCGAGAAGCCGTAGGCCACACCGTCCTGCTCGCCCTCGCGCCAGTTGGCGTCGAGCAGCGCGAGCGCCTGCTCATGTACGGACACGGGGGGTCTTCCCATCACCTTGAACACATGCATTGCCGCTGTTATCGGCGCCTGCGCAGCGAACTCGACCGGGTTTATCCGCTCCCGGTGCTCGGCGACCGCCTGCGGTGCGACGCAGTGTGCACCGGCGGGGGTGAGGAGATCACCAGGCGGGCGCGTCCGCCGATCAGGACTAAGAACCGTCAAGCATCTGATTCGGGCAGTTCGGGGCCCTCTGCTCGCCGGCTTGGGGTCGAGCCGTCTGCGCGCATGCCACGAGCGTGCGTCGTCAGCGGGCGGGCACCCATTCGGACACGCCGGTCAACCCTGACGGCCGACCACGTCGGGCGGCTTGGGCGCCCTGATCTGGGAGCCACCGAGTAGGTCTTTACGTCCCTTGGCACTCCCTTGACCCGGGAAAACCGCTTCCTTCCAACCTTGAGAGTGCTCACGTCGAGCACGGCCAAGGCGTGGTCGGAGACGAGAAGCTCGCCGGCTGAGGCCGCCTCGGCCACGCGCGCGGCGATGTTGACGTCCACGCCGAGATAGTCGCCGCCGAGCCTTCGCGGCCGTCCGACGTGCATGCCGGCGCGTATCTGGGGCCGGTAGCCGGGCGCGTCGACCCGGGCGAGCCGCTCGCGAGCCTCGAAGAGGGCATCGAGTGCCTGCTGGGGATCGTCGAAGACCGCCATCATGCCGTCACCGAGACGCTTCACGATCTTGCCGCCGTGGTCCTTGACAGGCGGCTCGAGGGCCTCGCCGACATCGCGAAGCAGCTCGAGCGTGAGATCGTCGCCGGCCGCGAGCGCCCAGGCCGAGAATCCGACGAGATCGGTGAAGACGATCGCGAGCGCCGTGTCGCCGCGGCCGCGCCCCTGGGCCTCCGATACCGCCTGCCAGACCTGCAATGCGCTCAGTCCTGCCTCCCGCATCACTCCCGGACGTCCGGCGGTCGACTCGGAGATGCGTCGCCCGACGAGCTGGGCCTTCTCCTGGCCTGCGGTGGAGAGAGGATCGCCGAAGTGGCTGTCCCCTGGAAGGAGCTCCCGCACGAGCTTGGCGGCGAACACCAGCCCCGGCTGACGGTCGAGACGTCTCGCCGCGACGGCGACCGCGACCCCCGCCTGCTCCAAACGGCTCGGGGCGAGGGACCGTTCGTGGTGCTCGGCCGTGCGCTCGTCCACGGTGCTATCGGACCGAGTCCCGGGACTCGGAGCGGCTGTCGGCGTCCGCCCGCGCGCGCCGCGCGGCGTCGCGGATCTCAAAGAGGTCCGTCGCCCAGTCACCGACCTCGCGCGTGACGTCGTGCACCGCGCCGACGACGATTCCGAAGATGCTGCCGAGGCGTGTCGCGGTCGACTCGACGGCGACCTGGATCGTGTCCTTGCCCGTCTCGAGCCTGTCGAGGGTCGCGCCTGCGCGAGTCGTCCGGGCGGGGTCAACTGCAGCCGCCGGGGTCCTCGCACGCGGCAACTTCTCTGCCGTCGGCATCTGAAGTCCTTCCGATCGGATACTTGGATCCCGCCCCCCGCGCTTACCTCCAGGAACCCCCGGCTGGCCAAGCGGTTACAGCCCAGCGATGCTAGCTCGGCCTACCTGTCGTCGAGCTCGCGTCGGCCGGAGAAGTACCCCAGCGCTCCATCACCTCTGACGCCGACCTCGACCAAGCCGGCATCGCCAAGCCATGACTCCAGCTCGGCGAGCGTGCCGCCGGGGCCGAACGCTCCCCGCAGCTGCATGAGGCGCACGAACGCGTCCTGGCGCCGTCCCGCATGCTTGACGACCGCAGTCCCGCGCAGCACGCCACCTGGGCGCAGCACCCGCGCCATCTCCGCCAACGCGCGCGCCGGATCGGGGAAGCAATGCAGTCCCGTATAGCTGACGCAGAGGTCGAACGAGCCGGGCTCGAACGGCAGCGCGTTGACGTCGGCGTCCGCGAATTCGACCTGGCCCAGGCCGCGGCGCTGGGCCTCGGCGCGAGCGCGCTGGAGCATCACGGGCGAGAGGTCGGCGGCGACGTAGCGCACGCGCTGGTCTGCCCTCAAGCCGCGGAACGCCACTCCTCCCCCACACGGAACATCGAGGATCGCCACGTCGTCCGGCTCCCCGCCCAATCGCGCGATGTCTTCGTAGAAGGCCGACGCGTCCATGCCCCAGATCAACCGCCCGAGCACACGCGCGACGCTCTCGCGCTCCACCGCCGAGTCGTAAACGGTGGCATCGAGCCATCCACTCCGCCAGCGTTCGCGGACGTTCGGCACGGGAGCAGCATAGACGCATCCGGAAGGTGCGTTGGCGGCTCGCCCACACGTCTGCAGGCCGCTCGGGGTCTTGGCTCGTCAAGGCCTGTCAATCAATTGCGCCGAACGTCGTTGGGTCCTGAGGCGCAGACCGTCGCTCCCGCCGAGCCCCCTGCTTGACACTGCAGTCAGTACGCGGCCTGGGACTCGAACCCAGCCCGCCGGATTAAGAGGTCGCTCGATGTTCGTGCTAACAGGTCGATTTGCAGCACTTGCGGGCCACTGAGGTGCGCTGAAGTCCGCTCAGATTCGGGGAGGTCGGGACCTTGTTCGGGACCCTCTGCTCGCCGGCCTTACGGCGATGTCGTCTACGCCCAGGTCATGCTGCCCGAGTGCTCGCTGTCGCGTCAGACTGCGATGCGGCCGATATCTTCGACCGCCGGCTCGGGCACGGGCTTGCCCGCGGAGCGCAGCAGATCGATGTGCGCCGCAACCGCCTCGCGTGCGTTGCGTTCGACATCTTCCCGACTGTCGCCGGCCGCCGTGCAGCCGGGCAGATCGGGGAGATAGGCCCACCAGCCATCGGCATTGCGCTCGTAGATCACGTAGTAGTCGGTCATCGCATCTTGTCGATCCCGCTCGCGCGTCGGATCGAAGCAAGGGTACCGGTCGCGATCTGCTTGCCGGGTGCGCCGGGTATCGTGACGACGTTCGGATTTAGCGCGTGCACGTACTGCCGATGGCTGCCCACCGTGCGGGCGAGCGTCCAGCCGTTCTTCCGCAGCAGTTTCTCCGCCTCACGCACCGTCTTTGGCACGCCGGGAGCGTAGCCTCGGCTTGGGATCGGCGTGGCCGTTTGCAGTGGCCCCACCGTGGACGTGCACACCGGGGCCACTTCAGATGTCCACGCCCATGGGATGCGGATCGCACCCGGCGTCTAGCGTGGCGCCGGTCGGTGGCCGCGGGCGATGCAGCCCGGCGACCGAGAGGTTGTCGTCGAAAGCGGTCGCCGGGTGGTCGCATCGCCGCAAAGCAGAACTGCAGTGTCGGCAAGAACCGGCGCCTCCCCTTCATCCAATGCAGCGACGCGTGTGGCGTCCTCGTCCTGTTCTGCGTTCGGGCGAGAACGGCACGGTGACCGCAGTCGGTGCGTTCGAACTGAGCCTGGAACCACCGATTGGGTGGGTTGGTTCTGTCCGGGGCTGAAAGAAGAATGACCTCCTGTGCAGGGCTTTAACGGCTGATTGGGGCAGCCGGGGCCTGCAGACAGGAGGTCACCTTCGTGGTGCATGATGACGAGCCGGTCGGACTGGACGGTCTGCGGGTCAAATTCGACGACGAGCGGGCCGTCTCGGACGCGGGAGTGATGCTGGTCGCGACGCTCGCCAAGCGGCTTGGGGTCGAGGCGCTGGCAGGGCGGCTGGTGCGGCTGCGTCGCGACCGGCCGGGCGCTGCGAACGCCGGGCGCAAGGTGATGGCGCTGCTGTTCGCGATGGTGCTCGGCGCGGACAGCATCGATGACTGCGAGGTGCTGCGGGCGGGCCGCACGCGGCGGCTGCTGGGTGGCTGGGTCCCGGCGCCATCGACGCTGGGAACGTTTTTGCGCGCGTTCACCTTCGGACACGTGCGCCAGCTCGATGCGCTGCTCGGGGAGGCGCTGGTGCGCGCGTGGCGGGCCGGCGCCGGTCCTGGCGAGGAGCGGCTGGTAATCGATGTGGACAGCTTCGTCGGCGAGGTGTGCGGCCGCTTGAAGCAGGGCGCCGCCTACGGGTACACCAAGCTACTCGGTTACCACCCGATCCTCGCGACCCGCGCCGACACCAGAGAGGTGCTGCACATCCGCCTGCGCAAGGGATCCGCCAACACCCAGAAGGGAATGCTGCGTTTCACCGACGAGCTCATCGCACGCGTCGCTCGCGCCGGCGCCAACGGTGTGAAGTTGCTGCGGGCCGATTCGGGGTTCTGGAACACCAAGGTGTTCAAGCGCCTGGAGCAGGCCGGCTGGCAGTACTCGATCGGCGTGCGCATGCAGAAAGGGATCCGCGAGGCGGTCGAGCAAGTCGACGAGGACGCCTGGCAGACGATCGCATACCCCGATGAGGGCGAGGCGCAGATCGCCGAGACCACCTACGGCGACCGGCGGCTGATCGTCCGGCGCACCCGACTGCTCGGAGCGCAGGCGCAGCTGTGGCCCGACTGGCGTCACTTCTGCTTCATCACCAACCGCACCCAGGACATCACCATCGTCGAGGCCGAGCATCGCGACCACGCCGTCGTTGAACAGGTAATCGCCGATCTGAAGGACCAGGCGCTGGCGCACTTCCCCTCCGGCGAGTTCAACGCCAACGGCGCCTGGACCGTGCTCGGCGCGCTCGCGCACAACCTGCTCAGATGGACACAACTGATCGGGCTGCCCGACACCACCATCCGCGCCGCCCGCACCCTGCGCCGGCGACTGATCACGATCGCCGGGCGCCTCACCCGCCACGGCCGCTCCTGGACGCTGCACCTTCCCGCACGGTGGCCCTGGCACGGCGACTACATCACCGCGCTCGCGAGAATCCGCGCGCTCCCCGCCGCCTGACCACCGACACCGGCAACCTCACCACCCAACAGCCATTCCCCGCCCGCAAGGCGCGACCAGCGCTGCGCGAGAACACCGCAACCGGCCCACGCAACCGGCCCAAGCGACCACATCGATCGCCCATCGGCCCTCACCACCGGCCCAACCAGGCCATCACCCTCCCAACGGCCGATTCCACGCCCTCCCACCCAGCGAATCGGTGGATCCGGGCTGAGACGGTGCAGGTCGCCGGCGCTCGGTAGGCTCGCCGCCATTCATGCGCGATCTCGAGATTCGGCGACCGGAGCTTCTCGGCGTGCGCAGGACCGGCACTGTGCGCTGGTCCAAGGACGACAAGGGCTATGGGCGCATCACTGCCGACGACGGAGAGGTCCTGTTCGTCCACCACGTCAACATCGTCGGCGAGGGCTACCGGTCCCTCCACGAGGGCCATCGAGTCTCCTTCGTTTGGGATGGCGGTATCCAGGATCATCGTCGACATCGCGCGCAAGACGTCAGACCCGAGGCGTGACCGCCGGAGTAGGTGCAGGCCGCTCCATCAGTGAGGAAGTGGCGGCCCCGATGCTGCCGATCACGCCTGCTCTGCACGAGCCGCCGGTAGGCCTGCGAGGAACGGGAGGACGTCTATCCGCGGCCGGACGGCGGGCGTCCGGCTCGACGCGCTTCCTGCCCGGTGAGGCCGCGGCGCTGTCGCACCGCGCTCCGCGCCCGGCGACCCGCTTCATTGATTAGAGGTCGTCGAGGAGGCGACGAGCACCGTCATGCCGTCGTCCGCGATACTCCTGCGCGCATGAAGGGTCGTCTCGCGCTCCTCCTCCTAACCTGCGCGACCGCGCTCGGCTCCACCGCGGCGAGCGCAGGCGCCCTGTCGATGTCGCAGCTCCCACCCGACCTGCAGCGGCTGCTGGCTGCCGAGCTGCACCTGCCGGCGACACAGGTCGTAATGACCGTGACGGTCTCGCCGCACAGCGGCGGGCGGACACGATCCTCCGTCCTGCGCGCCCGCAGCACTCCCGCGCAGACCAGCGAGACGATCCGGAACGGAGACCGCACGACCGACGTAGTACAGATCGGTCGGTTCACGTACGTTTCGGCGACCGGGCTCGCGCGCATCGACGGAGGCCGCCGCTGGATCCGCACAGAGAACGGGCCGATCCCGCGCCGGTTCGTTGCAACGCTCGTCGACCTCGAGGGCGTCGATTTCCTCGGGCTGTGCAAGGCGGTCACCGAGCAGGGTCCGGCGACGGTGGGCGCGACGCCGGTGACGCAATTCCTGGCCACCGGCTGCGGGCAGGGGCTCCTCGGCATCCCGATCGGCAAGCAGAGGCCCACCACAGACCAGGTGTCCTTCGCCGCCAACGGGCTGCTCGTACAGGCGACGATCAACGGGAGCGTGACGGTGACGACCTCGATCACGACGCCGGTCCCCCTGGTGTCCCGTCCGCCGGCCTCTCAGACGGTCGCGCGCTCGCGCCTTACCGGCACCGTGCGCCGGCGGGTCGACCGGCTGGTCAACGCGATCGCCGGCTGAGCCCGTTCGCCTTGCGCGGGCGGGGTGACGGGTCCATACTGCCCGGCGTTCGGCCAGCGCCGGGACGTGGTTCGCGCGGGTGGTACGCCGAGTTGCCGGCAGATCGCTGCGACGCGCAGACCCGATGCCGCCCGCGAGCCTTCAGGGCCACCAGTGGCGCCAGCCCTGCGCAGGCAGCTCTCAGGGGCGCGTCACGGTCGCACCGCTACGGGCGTTCGCTGTGACCGAATGCGGCGGCAGCAGCAGCGCGGTCTGGCTCCGGTTGCGCCTGAGCACGGAAATGCCAGTAGACGGGAAGTCCAAAGAGCACCAACCCGGCGACCGACGTGATGAATTCGGGCAGTGGTGCGATCGGGACCTCGAGGTGCACCAGGTGGGCGAACGAGGCAAGCGCCGAACAGAACACCAATAAGCCGAGGAGAAATACGGCGAAACGAAGCCAGAGTGGAGCTTGCGGTTCCCGTCCGTCAGGCTGCGGCATCGCCGCGAATCCTACCGCGACGTCCCCGTCGGGGTACGCCCGCACCTGTGACATGCAGAACGCCGCAAGCACGAAAGCCGGCGCCTCCCGGTCGTCTCTATGAAGAAGGGCCGTTTGTCAGCTGCGAGAACTCCTGCTTGGGTTTGGCGAAGGAGGCGCCGTAAGCGGGCCAAGCAGTCATTGAGCGAGCAATAGATAGATACGCGGCCTGGGACTCGAACCCAGCCCGCCGGATTAGAAGATCTCTGGATGTTGGTCCTGACAGGTCGATTGGCAGCGTTTGAGGTGCCCTGAGGTGCCCGGAAGTTCGCTTAGATTCGGGGAGTTCGGGACATTCTGGGGGACATGGTTCTGGCGGAGGCGTTCTGACCGCAGCGACCGTGAGGATCCGCTGCGTGCCCGCGATTAGCCGCTTCTTCGGGATCGTTATCGCGATGTTCTTCGACGACCACGGACCGCCGCACTTTCATGCCCGCCACGCGGACGGCGGCGCGAAGGTACGGATCGACACTCTGGAGGTAATCGAGAGCACGCTTGGCCGTCGCCAGTTGCGCTTCGTGCTCGCCTGGGCGGAACTACATCAGGACGAACTCGCCGAGAACTGGAGGCTGGCTCGAGCCGGTGAGATACTGAGGGAGATCGAACCACTGCGATGACCGGCCTGACCCCCGATATCACCAGCGTTGCCGTGCTTCGGCACGGCGTCCTGCGCTTGACCTTCGCTGACGGCCTCGTCGGCGAGGTCGATGTGCTCGACCGGATGCGGGGACCTGTCTTCACTGATGCTCGTACTCCCTCTGGCTTCGCCGACGCCGCGATCGATGTCGAAACGGGCACGGTTGTGTGGCCGGGCGGCGCTGACCTTGCACCGGATACGCTCTACGAGCGCGTGCGTACTGGCGTTTGGCCCGATCACCACATCGCCGCCTGAGTACAGCCGGAGATTCGCGCCGAGGCGACCCTACACATGGGTGGGTGTGTCGCATGGAAAGCAAGAGCCGCAACTCCCATATTCAGAGCCTGGTCGTGCAGCTTGCGGGGCGTTTGCGAGCACCGCGCTGAGGGGTGGCCGGCTCCGCCCGCGCGCGGAGCGGGCTCGGTTCCCGCGTTGGCGTCGAGCTGCCCTGTCGGCGCATACGAACGAGCACACGCCTCGTCGGCGTCAGTGCTGATGGTGGGTCTTCTTGTGCGTGGCCGCTTCGAGCTTGAAGGCGATCGTGCTTACGGTGACTGTCTTGCCGTTCGCGGTGACAGCGAGCCCGACCTTCAGGTTGTGATGCTGGTGGAGGAGGCGCTTGCCGGCGCCGTCCAGCGCGATCCGCACGGTCTCGCTCTGCAGCGCTTGGAGGGTCACGGTCGCCGTGCCGAGCACGATCGTCTTCGTCGTCATCTTTGGCTTCTTACGCTTGCGGCTGGTGTCGGCGCTCGGCGCGACCGCGATGATCTTGCGGCCCCTCAGCGTCTCCTTCACGGACAGCGCGAGCCCGGCCGAGCAAGTTGCCCCAGCGACTCCAGCGCAGCTCACCGAGAAGCGCACCACGGTGCCGGATACGGTCGCGGGCCCGATCTGCAGCGTGCCCGATCCACCGCCAGCCGACGCGGCGGAAACACCCGACCGGGCAGGTCCGCTGGTGGCGCCCGACCCGCTGGTGCCGCCCGGCCCGCCGGGTCCGCTGGTTCCGCCCGACCCGCCGGTGCTGCCCGAGCTGCCGCCGGGGCTGGGCGCTGAAACCACCGTCTCGGCCATTCCCGCCCCACACGCCGAGCTGGCCGCCTGGCTGTTGCGATCACCGCTGTAGCTGGCAAGCCACCAGTAGTTGCCCGCGCTGGCCGGCGTGAACCCGGCCGACGGACTGTAGCTCTCGTTTCCGTTCACTGACGCAGACCCCACGGTCGTGCCGCCCGAAGCGCACGACGACGGCGCCGAGGAGCTCGGGCCGAACACCGTGAACGTGACCGTCCCGGTCGGCGAGGCCCCGCCCGACAGCGTCGCCACCACCGAGGAGCCAGGGATCGCCTGCCCCGCGGTCCCCGACGGCGGCGCCGAGACCGACAACAACGGGCTCGCCGCGACCACCGTGTAGGAGACGTGTGTGCTGGCGGTCAACCCGTCCTTGCTGGTCGCCGTCACCGTCACCGTATGCGGCCCCGCGCCGGCGGTATCCAACCCCGCGCCCGACTGGTGGTGGGCCTGATCGCCACAGCTGCCGATCCCGGGCCCACCCGACCCCTCCGAGCACAAGAAGGTCTCGCTCACGCTCTGCCCGGCCGTGAACACCTGCCCCGCCGACGGCACCGTGATCTGCGCCGAGGGAGGCTGCGGCTGGGTCTCATACGCGCCCGCATCACACGCCGCCTTGCCGTTCCCCGGCCGCGCCAGCCCGCGCTGATCGGTGCCCGGGCACAACTTGACCGACTGGCCGTTGAGCGTCACCGAGGTCGCGTTCGGGATGATCCCGACCGCCGCGCTGCCCGCCCCCAGCGCGAGCGTCTGCGTCGGCCCACCATTGCTCGCCAGCGAGCCCAGGCCCAGCGCGACCACCGATCCCGCGCTCACATCCGAAGACGGCACCGAGGACCCGAAGCAGCTCGCATTCGACCCGGCGTTGAACCCCCGATCGGTCCACGTCCCACCGCCCTGCCGACAGCCGGAGGCGAACACATCACCCGCAACGAACACCTGGCCACCACCCGTCCCGGCGGCCACATCAGAACCGGAGGACGCTGACAACGTCGAACCGGCGACGACCAGCACCCCAGGTGTAACACCGCTCGTGTCGATCTCTCCACCGTGCGCGGCGCTGTCGCCGCTCAGCGTTGAGTCGGTGATCGCGACCGTTCCCGTATTACCGGGGGACGCATCCGCGTTGGCGATCGCGCCGCCGTCGCCGACCGCAGTGTTGCCCGTGAAGGTTGAGTTGCCGACGGTCAG
Organism: uncultured Solirubrobacterales bacterium; assembly: GCA_963819075.1. Lineage (GTDB taxonomy): Bacteria > Actinomycetota > Thermoleophilia > Solirubrobacterales > Solirubrobacteraceae > CAVQBJ01. The sequence goes on along the minus strand of CAWFUP010000002.1, from coordinate 11,434 downwards.
GCTCGCAGAGCCCGTGGGTGCGGTACAGCAGTCGTCCGCGTTCTCGATCGCCCCGCCATCGCCGCTTGAGGTGTTGCCGGTGAACGTCGAGCCGGTGATCGTCGCGGAACCATCGCGGATGTTGTCGATGGCCCCGCCGGGGCCGGCCGTGTTGTCCGTGAACCTCGAGTCGGTGATCGTCAGCGTCGAGCTGTTGCCGATCGCTCCACCCTGTTCGCCGGAATTGCCTTTGAACACCGAACCGATGATCGTCACCGTGCCACCGTCGACGCTCCGGAGCCCAGCCCCTTTTCCGCCGTTGTCGCTTGAGCCGTTCTGGATCGTCACGCTCTTGAGCACGACCGTGGCCGGTCCGACGAAGAGCACCGGCCCATCGCAAGACCCCGTCGAGCAGCCACTGCTGTGGCCGCCGTTGCCGTCCAGCGTCGCGCTGGCGACGTCGCTGCCGTCGATCGTGACCGGCTCAGAGCTCGAGGTGCCCGAGGTCTCGACCGACCAGTTCCCCACATAGTGCCCGCTGGCGCCCGGCGTCTCCAGCTTGACCGTATCCCCGGCCCCGGCGAGCGCCAACGCCCGGCCAAGCGGGCACTCGGTGCTGGGGTCGGTCGTCTTTGGACAGTTGGAGCTGCTCGAGCTGCCGGCTGCGTACGCGTACACGTTCCCAACCGCCGGGGTCTCATACGCGCCCGCGTCACACGTGCTGGCGGCCACACCCGGTCGCGGCGACCCACGCTGATCGGTCCCCGGACACAGCTTCACCGACTGGCCGTTGAGCGTCACCGAGGTCGGGTTCGGGATGATCCCGATCGCCGGGCTGCCCGCCCCCAGCGCGAGCGTCTGCGTCGGCCCACCGTTATCCGCCAGCGACCCCAGCTTCAGCGCCGCGACCGACCCGGCGTTCACGTCGCCGGTGCCAGCGCTGAGACAGCTGGTATCCGGAGCCGCGTTGAACCCATCATCGGTCCAGGTCCCGCCGGGCTGGCAGCCCTTGCCGAACACATCGCCGGCGACGAACACGCGCCCCGAGCCACCGGCCTTCAGGTCCGAGCCGGAGCTCGCCTCGAGCGTCGAGGCGGTCATAACCAGCACCCCGCTGCCGCCGTTGTCGCTCGTGTCGACCTCGCCGCCATCGGCTGCCTCGCCGCCGCTCAACGTCGAATCGGTGATCGACACCGTTCCAGAGCCACCCGAGTCGGCATTGTCGACCGCCGCCCCATCCTCGACGTTACCGCCGGTGAACGTCGAGTCGGTGATCGACACCGTCCCCGACCCGTTGTTCACCGCTCCACCGAAGTTGGCGCTGTCGTTGCTGAACGTCGAGTTCGTGATCATCGCCGTCCCCGAGCCGCCGTCACCATTGTCGATCGCACCGCCGGCGGCGGCGAACAGGTTCGAGAACGTCGAGTCGGAGACCGTCACCGTCCCGCCAGCGTCATTCTGCATCCCACCGCCCGCGCCCAAGGAGTTATCGGCGTTGGTGATCGTCAGATCCTTGATCACCAAGAACATGGCGTTGGTGACCGTCAGCACCGGCCCTCCGCAAGACCCCGTCGAGCAGCCACTGCTGTGGCCGCCGTTGCCATCGAGCGTAGCGCCACTAACGTCGCTGCCGTCGATCGTGACCGGCTCAGAGCTCGAGGTGCCCGACGGCCCGACCGACCAGTTCCCCAGATAGTGCCCGCTCGCGCCGGGGGTCTCCAGCTTGACCGTGTCCCCGGCCCCGGCGAGCGCCAACGCCCGGCCAAGCGGGCACTCGGTGCTGGGGTCGGTCGTCTTTGGACAGTTGGAGCTGCTCGAGCTGCCGGCTGCGTACGCGTACAGGTTCCCAACCGCCGGGGTCTCATACGCGCCCGCGTCACACGTGCTGGCGGCCACACCCGGTCGCGGCGACCCACGCTGATCGGTCCCCGGACACAGCTTCACCGACTGGCCGTTGAGCATCACCGAGGTCGGGTTCGGGATGATCCCGACCGCCGCGCTGACCGCCCCCAGCGCGAGCGTCTGCGTCGGCCCACCGTTATCCGCCAGCGACCCCAGCTTCAACGCCGCAACTGAGCCCGCATCCACGTCGCCGTCGACGCCGTTGGTCACGCACGTTGCGTCGGCACCCACGTCGTGGCCCTCCTCGTTCCACGTGCCACCGTTCTGCTGGCATCCGCCGGCGAACACGTCCCCGGCCGCGAACACCTGCCCGGACCCGCCGTTGCGCCCCGCGGTCACGTCCGGGCCTCCGCCTGCCTGTAGCGTCGAGGCCGACAGCACCAGCACCCCGTTCCCACCGTTGTCGCTGGTGTCGATCTCGCCACCATCGACCGCGCTGTCGCCGGTGAAGGTCGAATCAGAAATCGTCACCGTCCCGGACCCGCCGTGGTCGGCGTTGTCGATCGCGCCACCATCGGCGTCGGCACCGGCGGCCGTGTTGTCAGTGAACGTCGAGCCGGTGATCGCGACGGTCGCGCCAGCATCGTTTTGGAGCCCGCCGCCATCGCCCGACGCGCTGTTGTCGCCGTTCTGGATCGTGACGTCCTTGATCACCAAGGACATGCTCGCGCTCACCGTCAGCACGGGGCCGTGGCAGGACCCCGTCGAGCAGCCGGTGCTTTGGCCGTTGTTGCCGTCCAGGGTGGCGGCGGGGACGCCCGAGCCGTCGATCGTCACCGGCTCGGCGGCCGACGTCCCGGCCGTTCCGATCGACCAGTTACCCACATAGTCTGTCCCGCCCGCGCTCTGCCCCGCGCTACCCAGCATCACCGTATCCTCCGCCCGAGCGTCCCCAAGCGCAGTCTGCAGCGAGCACCCCGTCGAAGGCGTGCTCTCCGCCGGACACCCGGCCGGCGTACCCGTCCCATCCGCGTAGGCATGCAACGTCGTCGCCGCCCGCGCGCCGGCTGCGCCGAACACCAGACCCAGCAGGCAAACCAGCAGCACCAACCGCCCCAGGATCACCCAACCGCGCCTGCCCGCCACCACCCGCGGCGCCGGCACCCGGACCAAGCCCCCATCCATGTGTCGCGCAGCCTAGCCTGCCACCGCGGCCAGATCAAGCTGCAGTCGGGCAGTCGGGCGGCCACACGCAAGTAATACGCGGCCGGGGACTCGAACCCCGCCCGCCGGATTAAAAGATCGCAGGCGGTTAGTGCTAACAAGCCGATTTGCCGGGCCTTCGGTGCTGTGTGGTGCGCTGAAGTTCGCTCAGATTCGGGGAGTTCGGGACCTTTCTAGGGACCCCGCGTCGTGAGGCCGAGCCGCGGGCATGGCGGGGAGCGCCCTCGCGCAGAATGTAGGTCGACGGAAGCGCCCGTGACAAAAGCTCACCACCTGCCGATGAGGTGGTTAGGATTTGTCGCATGCCGCGCTCCGACCTGACGATCATCAAGCAGCACTTCGGCAACCGGCCGTTTCGCGTCCGTGAGGCCGTCGATGCCGGGATCCCGCGGCACCGGATCTATCGGCTGCGCGATCAGGGCGCGCTGGTGACGCTCTCGCGCGGAGTGATGCAGCCGGTGGACAGCGACCCGGCCATGAACACGGAGTTCGCCGCTCTCGCCGCTCGCGTTCCGGATGGCACGATCTGCCTGAGTTCGGGCCTGTCGTACTGGGACCTGTCCGACGAGCTGCCGGCAAGCATCGATCTCGCTGTTCCGCGGGGTGCGCACTGGCCGAAGATCGACATGCCGGCAACGACGCTGCACCGGTTTGCCGCCGAGACGTTCAACCTCGAGCGTCTCGCTCAGCGCACCGACGCCGGTGAACCGTTCTGGATCTACTCCGCCCCGCGCTGCGTCGTCGACGCGATGCGCCTGCCGCACGTCGTGGGGCGCGATATCGCACTCGCGGCCCTCTCGCGCTACGCGCGGCAACCCGGCGCGGATCCGCTGCAACTCACCGCCCTCGCGCGCGAGCTCGGCGGGGAACGCCGGATCCGCGAGGCGCTCGAGGTGATCCTCGCATGAGCGACGAGAGCACGAAGCGCAGCCAGACCGCCAAGCGGATCTTCCGGGAGATCCAGGCGCTCGCCCGCGCGGACTACGGGAGCAACACCGGCGCCCTGCTGGTTGTCTACGCCGTGGAGGGGTTCCTGCGGCGTCTGGCCGCTTCGCGCTACGCCGACAACATGACGCTGAAGGGCGGCATGCTGATGGCCGCGATGTCGGCCCGCCGGATGACCAAGGACGCCGACCTCTCCACGGTCGGCGTCGGCAACGACGAGGCCGTCGTCGCGGCTGTCGTCGCCGAGATCGTCGCAACGGAGCTCGATGTCGACGACGGACTCGATTTCGACGCGGACAGCATCCGGACCGAGGTCATGCGCGACGACGCCGAGTACCACGGCGTGCGCGTGAAGCTGATCGCCTATCTCGGCACGGCGAAGATGACGACCACGCTCGACTTCTCCTTCGGCGACCCGCACCGATCCACGGTCATCGACCTGCCCGAGCTACTGGGGACCGGCACGATCCGGCTGGCGTCCTATCCGCCGGAGATGAGCCTGGCCGAGAAGGTCGCGACGATGATGAGCCGCCGCGAGCTGAATACGCGTGATCGAGACTTCGGCGACGTGTGGGTCCTGAGCCGTGTTCACGGCTTCCCGGCCGCCGAGCTGCGATCGGCGATCGTCGACGTGGCCGCGCACCGCAACCACGAGGTAGTGGCGCTCGCGGTCGCGCTCGGGGACATGCCGAACCGCCAGCAGACCTACACGGCCATGCTGGGACGCATGGCCTACCAGCGCATGCCGCCGGAATCCTGGCCCGTGCTGCTCGACGAAATCCGCGCGTTCATCGACCCGCTGGTCGAGGACACCGCAGGACAGCTGCGCGCCTGGGACCCGGCGGTGCAGAGCTGGACGCGAGTAGACGACTGACCGGCGCCGCGAAGCGAGGGGATTAGCGAAACATCCGCGGCGCGACCGCCGTTCTACCGGGCGAGCCTGGCGGAGGCTACGCTGGCGCCGACCTCTACGCCGCCGAGCCGCGGAATGCCACCGATGGACAGCCCAGAACGCGAGTACCACGACTTCCTCGTCGCTCTCAGCACCGATCGTCGGAGCGAGTTGGCGCATCTGCGAACCCGGCTTGCGCTCAACTATCGATACCTCGGCTTGCGAGTCGTGCTGCTGCGGGCTTTGACATTCCCGCTGCGCTTCACGCGTCTGCGGGATTGGCTGCCTCGGGGCGAGCGCCTGGAGATGCGACGCATCCGGCGCTGGTATCGAGCCAACGCTCGACCGGTGAGCGTCGTGATCCCGAGCTACCGCGACGCCGACGAGCTGATCGACCTTGTCCGCTCGATTCGCCGCACGACGGATCGCCGGCTCGTCGAGATCATCGTTGGTGACGACGCGAGCGGACAAGAGCATCTCGATCGGATCAGGAGGATCAAGGGCGTCACCGTCATCGCCGGCGAGGAGAATCGGGGGCCCGCGGGGAACATCAACCGCGCCATTCGCGCTGCTGACCCGAACCGTGACCCGTCGTGCTCAACTCCGACATGAAGGCGTGCCGAGGATGGCTGGCCGCGCTTCAGTATGCAAGCCAAAGCGCGGAGGACATCGCGATCGTAGGTGGCAAGCTGGTGTATCCCAATCGGCAGATACAGTCCGCCGGCACGATCCGCAACCGGGATGCCCCAGAATGGTTTGACCACCGCTACCGTGGCAAGCCGGCCGACTGGGGGCCGGCGAACGTTGCGAGCGATCGGCTTGCCGTGTGCGCCGCCTGCATGTATGTGCGCCGCGATGCGATCGAGCGCATCGGCCTCTTGGATGACGAGTTCCACATGGGGTATGACGATGTGGACTGGTGCCTGCGCGCGTGGGAGGCCGGGATGTCGGTCTTGTACTTCCCCCTGGCGACGCTCGTGCACTACGAGTCCACGACCCGCGGGACCACGGTCGGTGAGCGTGAGCGTGCATCGCAGCGTCGGTTCTGGAATCGCTGGGGCGGCTTCCTGGACGCGCGGCGGGTGCGCACGCCCGACGGAGCTCTGCGCGTGGTCTACGTCACTGCAGACAGCGGTGTCGGCGGGGGATATCGAGACATCTTCGAGCACCTCAATGGCCTGCACGACCGCGGCCACGACGTCGCCCTGTACACGGTCGCCGAGTCGCCGAAGTGGTTTGACTTGCGTGTGCCTGTCCACACGTTCCGTGACTACGACGAGTTGGTGGCCGCCCTCGCGCCGCTCGAGGCGATCAAGGTCGCGACGTGGTGGGACACGGCGAGCGCCGTGTGGCGTGCGAGTGCCGTCAACGGGATACCCGTCTACTACGTGCAGGACATCGAGACGAGCTACTACCCGAACCAGGTCCGCATGCAGAACGCCGTGCTGGACTCCTACGGTCCGGAGTTCCGCTATCTGACCATCTCCGGCTGGATCCGCGACCGCCTGCGCGAACTGGGGCAGGAAGCGACGCTCATCGCGCCGGGCATCGACCTCGACACGTTTCGCCCGCGGCCCCAAGTGGCGCGCCGCGACGACGTCGTGTTGACACTCGGGCGCTCCCAGCCGCTGAAGAACCTGCCGTTGACGATTGACGCCTGGCGCCTCTTGCCGGCGCCGCGTCCGTCGCTGTGGATGTTCGGGGTCGAGCCCGCCCTGGGACGCGAGCGGGGCATGCGCTACGTGACCGCGCCATCCGACAGCGAGGTGGCCGATTTGCTGGCCACTGCGGGCGTGTTTGTACTCACCTCCGTCCACGAGGGGTTCGCGCTTCCGCCGTTGGAGGCGATGGCCACTGGCGCGCCGGTTGTGTGCACCGATGCCCACGGCAACCGCGACTACTGCCGTGATGGGGAGAACTGCCTGCTCGTCGACGCGGACGCCTCGGCCGTCGCCCAGGCGATCCAGCGCCTGCGCGACGACGCGCCGCTGCGCGCCCGGCTCGGCGCCTGCGGCATCGAGACTGCACGGCGGCACGGGTGGCCTGGTCAGATCGACAAGCTCGAAGCGTTCCTGACCGACGTCGCGCGACCGCGGCGAACCGTTCCCACCAGCCACGAGGCGCCGACTCTGCGGCGCGTCGCGCGGTAACCCGGGTATGGCGCGCCGCTACGACGACGACTTGATCGCCTCGTTGATCGTCGATCGACGCGGTCAGTTCTCGCATCTGCGTGACCGGCTGATCCTCACCTACCGCTACCTCGGCCTGCGCGCGGTGCTCGGGCGCGCGGTCGCGTTCCCGCTGCGCTTCACGCCCCTGCGTCATCGGCTCCCGCGCGCGCAGCGGCGCCAGATGCGCCGAGTGAACGGCTGGTACGCGACACACGGACGCCCCGTCAGCATCGTGATTCCGAGCTACCGCGACGCCGACGAGCTGATCGATCTCGTGCGTAGCATTCGGCGCACCACCAAGCGCAACATGGTGGAGATCGTCGTCGCCGACGACGCCAGCGGACCGGCGCATCTGCAACGGATCAGCAGGGTCAAGGGCATCAAGGTGGTGGCCGGCGAAGAGAACCGGGGCTTTGCCGTCAACGCCAACCGCGGTATTCGTGCGGCCGACCCGAGCCGCGACGTCGTGTTGCTGAACTCGGACATGAAGGCTCGCCGGCACTGCCTTGCCGCATTGCAGTACGCCAGTCGCGAAAACGACGGGATCGGAATCGTCAGCGGGAAGCTCGTCTATCCCAACGGGCGCATTCAGTTCGGCGGCACGATCCGCAATCCGTTTGTACGGCAGTGCTTCGATCACCGCTATCGCGGCAGGCCGTCGAGTTGGGGTCCGGCGAACGTCGCGGGTGATTCGATGGCCGTGTGCGGCGCGTGCATGTACGTTCGCCGCGAGTTGATCGAACGTGTGGGGCTGCTCGACGAGCGGTACTCGAATGCTCTACGAGGACGTCGACTGGTGCCTGCGTGCGTGGCATGCCGGCTTCACGGTGGTGTACTTCCCGCTTGCCACGCTGGAGCACTACGAGTGCACCACCCGGGGCACAGTGATCGGGGAACGCGAACAGGCCTCGCGCAAGCGGTTCTGGGCCCGCTGGGGGGCCTTTCTCGACGACCGGCCCGTGCGCACTCCCGGCGGCGCACTGCGCGTCATCTACGTCAGCGCGCCCGCGCACGCCGACGACAACCAGTCGGACATCGTCCGGCACCTCAACGGCCTCCACGACCGTGGTCACGACGTCACCCTCTTCACCGTCGGTCCGGCGCCAGAGCCCGGTGTTCTGCGAGCGCCGGTGCGCACCTTCGCCGGTCATACCGCGCTTATCGCGGCGCTCACGCCGCTGGCGGCGATCAAGGTGGCGACCTGCGTGGGTACTGCGCCTACCGTATGGCGTGCCAGCGTGCTGACCGGCCTCCCGGCGTACCTCGTGCGGGAGCCCCACACGAGCGAGAGCCGACACAGCGCGCACGCGGAGAACACGATTTTGGCCTCCTACAGGCCCGAGTTCCGCTTCATGACCGGTTCGAGGCACATTTCGCGTGGTGTGTCAGAGCATGGTGTAGACGCGGCGCTAATCGACGACATCGGCGCCCTCGAGACGTTCCTGGAGGACGTCGCCACGCCGCGGCCGACATCGCTGACGAGCGACGCACGGCCGAAGCTGCGCCGGACCGCGCGTTAGTCGGTGCCCCTCGGCGTGCCCGTCGGCCCTTTTTGGCCCGGCGAGACGCGGCAGCAGCCGGAGTGAGTGAGCAGCAGCAGCAAGCAGTACGCGGCCGGGGACTCGAACCCCGCCCGCCGGATTAAAAGATCGCCGACGGTTGGTGCCAACAGCCCGATTGGTAGGGCTTTAGGTGCGCTGAGGTGCGCTGAAGTTCGGTCAGATTAGGGGAGTTCGGGACATTCTGGGGGACATCGTTCTTCGCCCGCCGCCGCCCGAGAGGACTCGAATCTCTCACCGCCGGTGCCGTCCGAACGCGCTACGCCGAGTCGACCCACAGGCCGCGCAACGGGACGGCTGCCAGCCGGTCGCCGAACGGCACCGTGCTCGCGCCGGTGTAGAGGAGCACGCCGGCTTTGAAGCGTTCGCCGAGCTTGTCCCGCAGATGCCGCAGACCGCGAAAGTCGGAGGGAGACGCCGAGGCGGCGGTCTTGACCTCGACGGCGACGACGGAGCCGTCACGGCGTTCGAGGACCACATCGACCTCGCGGCCGTCGCGGTCGCGGTAGTGGAACTGGCGTGGGGCGTTGTCCTGCCAGGCCACCTGGCGCCGGAGTTCCATCGCAGCGAAGGTCTCGAAGACCATGCCGGCGATCACGCCGTCCTGGGCCAGGCGATGCGCGTCGGCCCCGATCAAGTGGCACAGCAGACCGCTGTCGGCGATGTACGCCTTCGGGGTCTTGACGACGCGGCTGAGCAAGTTCGTGCTCCACGCATCCAGGCGCGTGGTGAGGAACAGCGTATCGAGCAGCGCCGCATGCGAACGCACCGTGTTCGGCGAGAGCGAGAGGTCGCGGGCGAGGCTGTCGAGGTTCATCAGCGAGGCGGAGGTCGACGCGATGGCGGAGAGCAGGTTTCTGACATTCGCTTGGTCGTGGACCTGCGCGATCGTGCTGAGGTCGCGCTGGATGATCGTGTCGACGTAGCTGTCGAAGAACCGCGCGCGCCGCGCATCGGTCCGGCTCATCACGGCGGGATAGCCGCCGGTCGCGACGATCTCGGCGTACGCCGCGCTGCCGACCTCCGGGCTCGTGACCTGCGGCCAGCGTCCGTCGAACAGCCGCGGCACGAACGACTCGGTTGTGCCGCGCAGCTCCCCTTGACTGAAGGGCGACAGGCGGAGGTACTCCGCGCGCCCGGTGAGGGCGTCGGCGATCCGAGGGGCCGTCAGGATGTTCGCCGAACCGGTCAGCAGGAACTGTCCCGGCGTTGGATCGCGGTCGACGCGTACCTTGATCGCCAGCAGCAGGTCCGGCACGCGCTGGACCTCGTCGACGACGACGGGGGTGACGAGCCCAGCAACGAAGCCGGCCGGATCTGCGGCTGCCGCGTCCCGGGTCGCCTGGTCGTCCAGGGTGAGGATCGTTGCCGGTCGATCCCGGGTGGCGACATCCTGCACTAGCGTGCTCTTGCCCACCTGCCTGGCGCCGAGCACCACGACGACACGGGTGTCATCGAGGGCCTCGAGCACACGCGGCCGCAGATGGCGCTCGACCACGCTCATCCGGGCCGGCCCCTCGCGGCTCGGCAGATCCGCAGATTCAGCATCGGCAGATCCGCAGACTACACCCTGGCCGATCTTCAAACACCAGCCTGGCGTTGAGGTCTGCCAGGACGCGACGCGGATGTGATCCGCTCGCGGTACGAGTCGAACCGAATTCGCTGGGACGCGGCATGGCATCTGCCGGCTAGCGCGCCTGCGGCGGGGCTCGGCGCCGCGGACTCGTGCTGCCCGACCACCTGCCCGACCCGCCCGGTGCCGACTGGCGCGCCGGCTACGGGAGGTCAGTCCGAGACGCGCCGGCGCTCGCGGATCGCGACGTCGACGCAGCGCCCCGCACGGTCCGGGCGCTGCTGGACCCCGTCCTCGAGGGGCGGCACGTTGGGCGCTGGGATCCGACGGCTCTGCGGTGGGTCGTGGACTGAGCGGTCCGCGGGATCCGGCTTGTTACCCCAACCTCCCTGGGCTTCAACGCAGCAGTGTGAGGTGCGATAGCGACTCATTGGTCGCGTCGACGTCGAACTCGTGCGGGTCAAAGTCGCTGCCGGCGTCAAGCCCGAGCCACTCCAACATTTCCTCGTGCTCCTCATGCCGGGGATCGGCGAGCACCTCGCGAAGATGCTGATAGCCCCACACCCCGCCACAGTCCTCGGGCGGACATCCGCCCCGCCCGGCCACACATACAGGGTATGCCCCGTCGGCCTCGGCCGCTAGCAGCTTCTCCGTAGTCGTCCGAACCACTTGAGAACACGTGCATGTGACCACCCATCCAGCCCATCACCGCTAGAACCACCTCGTGAAAGCGGTCGAGCCGGACGTCGCCTGGGATCAGCGCGCGTCGCCACACCGGCGGCTTGGAGACGCCTTGCAGCGTGATCTTCACCTGTAGGACCTCACGTGTTCCAGTTACCTCGCTCGCAGCCATCGTGACTCCTTCTCGTCGTCGACATCGCTGGTGTCGACGATTCACGCTATGCCTGTGGCCGGACAGAGGCCGCTATCGCGATCGCCGAATCGCGCTCGGAATAGCGCCAGGGGATCGGGACGTGCGCATTGGGCTCCTCATCTCCTCGGGCGCGCGCTCAGGCAGTCAGTCAGTCAGTACGCGGCCGGGGACTCGAACCCCGCCCGCCGGATTAAAAGATCGCTAGATGTTCGTGCTAACAGTTCGCTTTGCAGCGCTTTCAGTGCTCTGAGGTGCGCTGAAGTTCGCTCAGATTCGAGGAGTTCGGGACCTTTTTCGGGACCCTCTGCTCGCCGGCTTGACGACGAGGTCGTCTACGCGCAGGTCATGCTGCCCGAGTGCTCGCTGTCGCGTCAG
>CAWFUP010000001.1:0-1267096 GCA_963819075.1 uncultured Solirubrobacterales bacterium | reverse complement strand
GGCCCCCGTGGAACATCAACGGCTCGGCGTCCGGGTCGACGTGCAGCGCCAACACCTCGCCGATGAAGATCTCGTGGTCACCGGCGGTGTAGCTGCGCTCGAGGTGGCAATCGAGATGTGCGACCACGCCGTCGATCAGTGGCGCGCCGGTCACGCCGATGGTGTGGGAGACCTCGCGGAACGGATCACGGCCGCGGGGCCTGTCACGGGAGGCGAAGAACCTCGACAGCGGCTCCTGGTCGGAGGACAGGATGTTGACCGCGAAGCACCGGTTGCGATCGATCTCGTCGCTGCCGGGGGTTCCGGAGCGCGTGCAGACGAGCACGAGCGGCGGATCGAGCGACAGCGACGAGAATGCGTTGACGGTCATCCCGTAGCCGTGGTCTGCGCCCTTGGTGGTGATCACCGTCACGCCGGTGGCGAACGCTCCGAGGGCGGCCCGGAAGTCGAGGCTCGAGAATCCCGCTGCCGCCGGGGGGGACGCGACCGGCGCGGTCACTGGGCCCCTGTCCCGGCGGGCGCGAGCGCGCGCAGTCGCGCCGCGATCACCCTGTCGAACCCGGCAGTGGTGCTGAGAGCTTGCGCCACCATGCCCCGAAACTCGTCGCGCTCCATGGCCAGGAGCGTCGCGTCGGTGCGCGCTCGCAGCGTGGACACGCGCGGTGTGTCGCGCAGGATGGACATCTCGCCAAAGAACTGGCCCGGCCCCAGCACCACCGGCGTGGAACCGTCGTCGGCCGACATCTCGACTTCGCCGTCCACGACCACGAAGAACTTGTCGGCCGGCCCGCCAGCGCGCACGATCGTCTCGCCGGCGGGGTGCCGGACGCTGCGCATCTCGGCGACGATCGTGTCGACCTGCTCGACCGGGAGATCGTCGAAGATGCTGAAGGCTCGCTGCTGGTGAAACTCGGCCCCGAACGCACCCGCCGCCGCCGATGCTCCGTCCTCGGTGTTGTCGATGTAGTTGATGTTCGTCGGCACGACCCGAAAGAACGAGATGCTCATCGTCGTTCCCGGCTGCAGGTCGGGAAAGCGCCGGCCGAAGAGGTCAGCCACCCGGGCGATCTCCAGTCCGTCGAGCAGGACCGAGCACTCGCCCTGGCCCTGAACGCCCCGGACGTCGCGCAGATCGCCGCTGTAGCTGTCGATCGTGAACGCCACCATCGGGTTCTGCTCGACGTGACGCGCGGTGGTCGTCGTCGAGCGTGACCAGAAGTAGACGGTCGGACCGTCGTTGACATACAAGTACGTGGTGGCGTACGGGACGCCCCCGGGGGTGGCGGTGGCCAGCGTCATCGTCTTCTCCGACGCGAGGAAGTCGATGACCCTCTGTGGCACCTCAACCTGTTGCTGACTGCTCATGGGGCTCCTTGGCTCGAGGGGGGCACGCCGATTCCTCGGTCTGATCGCCCAACCGTACTGGCGGGAAGGACGATCATGCAACCTCCAGACGGGGCTTGTGCAGGCGGGCCGAGTCTGCGACGCTCGGTGCTCCGGACCGAAGGGAACGGTCACATTGGGCAGCACGCTCACGCCGGGCGAGCGAGTCGGTGAATACCGCGTCGACGGATTGCTGGGCCGCGGCGCGACTGCCCACGTCTACCGCGCGATCGGGCCGGACGGCACCGCGGTCGCGCTGAAGCTCATCCTGGCCGATCTGGCCGGCGACGAGACGTTCCGTCGCCGGTTCGAACTGGAGACGAGCGCCGCCGCGCGGGTGTCGCACCCCAACGTCGTCTCCGTCCTGGACAGCGGCGAGCACGAGGGCGTTCCGTGGCTGATCCAGAGCCTCGTCGGCGGCGGGTCGCTGGTCGAGCGGCTCGAGCGCGACGGCACGCTGCCCGCCGCCGACGCACTGAGGCTCGCCGAGGAGGTGGCCGGCGGCCTCGACGCCGTTCACGACGAGGGTCTCGTACACCGTGACGTCAAGCCGGCCAACATCCTGCTGACTGATGACGGAGTGGCGTGCGTGACCGACTTCGGCCTCGCCTTCGACACGTTCAGCGATCAGCGTCTGACCCGCCCGGGGCAGACGCTCGGCTCGATGCACTACATGGCCCCCGAGCAGGTCCGGTCCGCAGCGGTCGGCCCGTACACCGACGTGTACGCGCTCGGCTGCGTGCTGTTCGAGTGCCTGGTCGGCGCTCCGCCGTTCGGGGACCGTCCCGGGATGGGCCTGATGCTCGCGCACCTCGAGGCCGAGCCCCCGCACCCGAGCGATCGCCGCGACGGACTTCCGCGCGAGATGGGCGACGCGATCCTGCTCGCCCTCGCCAAGGCGCCCGCCGACCGGCCGCCGACCGCCTCGGGCTACGTCGAGCGAGTGCGGGCGGCGACCTCCTTGCCCGCCTGACGATCGCCCGCCGGGGGCCGGCGCGGGGCCGCCCCGTCCGTCGCGCCAGCGCGCGACCGGCGCGTCGGCGGCGCCTCGGGCCCGAGGGCCTCGGCTCGAGATCGCGGCCAACGCCATCACGCTGGCTGTGCGATGGCCTCCATGAAGAGCGTCTCCATGCCGGCCGCCGGAGTCTCACGGGCCTCGACGAGCGAGAGGCCCTCGCCGTTGAACAGACCGTCCGCCTCCCAGCGATCCGGATCGAGGCTCACCGCGTATGGATTGATCTTCTCGTCCTCGCCCGGGGCGGCGTCACCGAGGCCTGCCGCGGCCTTGTGGAAGGCGAGGACCGCGTACGCCTCCGCGAGGTCGGCGTTGGCGGCGAGCCTGGCCTTCAGGGTGTCGTCGTCGAAGCCGGCCACCATCTCCATGTGACGCTCGAACATCGCCGGGAACGCGGCGGTGGACACGTACGCGCGACACCACTCGCGTGAGTCCAGCGCGTTCCACTCGCCGTACATCGCCTCGAGCCGGCGGTTGACCGCCCAGATGCGCTCGACGTCCGGGCGCACCGCGGACATGAACTCGACGTCGGTCAGCTTGCGATGGAAGAACAGCAGCGCGTTGGCGCCCCAGTAGAGGATGTTGTTGGCGCCGATCTTGACGTTCATGACCGCCGGGTTGCCGTAGAACTGATACTCGTTCTCGTAGAAGGTCAGATGGGTCCGGTAGGCACTCAGGAAGAGATCGTCGTGCGCCTCGGCCCGCTCCTCCACGTCCTCCCCGTCGAGCTCGCGCGTGATCAGGTCGGTCGTGAACGTGTTGGCGAGCGCGATGTAGTCCGAGCCGGGTGAATAGAACGGATCAAGGAACGGCCCCGCCTCGCCGACGAGACACCAGCGGCTCACCCCGTCGAAGGCCTGGGTGCAGCCGTAGGAGAAGTCCCGGACGTTCAGGAAGTCCTCGATCTGATCGCGCCGGCCGTCGAGCGCCTCGCCGAGCTGGGGCTCGTGCTCGCGGATCCAGTCGAGCGCGCCGTCGAGCGTGTCGATCCGCTCCCACGGATGGAAGCGGGGATCGGCGCAGATGCCGATCGATATCGGCCCCGAGGACAGCGGGATCAACCAGACCCAGTAACCGTGCCCGCAGAGGTGGTTGGTGCTGTAGCGACGCAGGCCGCGTTCGGCCATGCGCCCGAACCACTCCTCGTCGTTGGGGTCGACCCAGTCCTCGATGTCTAGCCCGCCAGCCAGCCTGAACCAGGACGCGTTGATCACGTGCCCGTTGTCTTCCAGCAGCCCGAGCTTGCGCTTGAGCAGGAAGGCTCGGCCGCCGGCGTCCACCACCCAACGGGCCTGCGTCGTGAGCGTGTGGCCGTCGCGGGTGGCGGTGACCGTGTGGAGCGTCCTCCCCGAGCTCGACATCCTCGACGCGGCAGCCGCCGAACAGGTCGATCCCGGCCGCTTGCGCGCGCTCGGCGAGGAAGTTCTCGAGCCGGCCGCGGTCGAGCTGGTAGCTCGGGACGGGCGGGTGCTGGCTCGGACCGCGCTCGACGCGCTGGGCCAGGTCGCTGTTGTCGCCGGCGGGGAAGAAGAACCGCAGGCCGCACTTGCGGTTCTGGTCGCGCTCCAGGTGATCTCTCAGGCCGAGCACCTCGCCGAAGTAGTGACAGGACATCTCCTGGGTGGACTCGCCGACCTTGAAGGCGGCCTCCGGGGCCGAGCCCTCGCGCATCTCCGCGATGAAGATGCTCGTGGCGGGGCGCTCCTGCTTCAGTTGCAGCCCGAGGGTCAATCCGGCGAGGCCGCCGCCGAGGATCGCCACGTCGTAGCTGTCGGCCGGCTGCTGATCGTTCGCCATGTTGCTCTCCTGTCCGGTGGGAGTTGACGTGTCTGGGCGTCTCGCCGGGCTACCTCGCGACCGCGGCTCCACGGGCCTCGAGGTCGATCTCCTCGATCCCGGGCAGCAGCTCGAGTGCGCGCACGAGGCTCACGCCATCACCCGCGTATAGGCCGTCCTGTTCCCAGCGCTCGGGCTGCAGGCTGATGGCCAGCGGGTTGACCGGCACGTTGTCATCGGGCCGTTCGTCGAGGTTGCGGGCCGCCTTGTGAAACGCCCACACCGCGAGGGCCCGGGCGATCTGGATGTTGTGCCTGGCGCGCTCGATGAGCAGATCGCCCTCGGCGGGGAGCCCGATCTCCTCCTGGGCCCGGATGTACGGGGTGAGCTGCTTCGACAGCGCCGACACCCCTTCCCACTGAGTCTGGTCGAGCTCATGCCAGTCGCGGAAGAACTGCTGCATCACGGGGATGAGCGGGATGACTCCCTCGAAGACCTCGGTGAGCTCTTCGATGTCCGCGATCTGGAGCATGCGACCGTGCACGAACGGCGACGCGAGCAGGGTGAAGTAGTTGAGGCTGTCGAAGACGACCTTCGTCACCATCACCTGCGGGTTGCCGAAGAACTGGTACTGGTCCTTGTACAGCTCGATCGTCGGATTGAAGAGGCGGAAGAAGAACTCGTTGTAGAACTCGACGCGGTCGTCGACGTCCTCGCCGTCGAGCTCGCGACGAATGAGCTCGCCGCCGAAGGTGTTCGTGTAGCCGATGAAGTCTGAGCCGGGCGAGTAGAGCGCGTCGATGAATCCCGCCGCCTCGCCCACGAGCACCCAGCGGTCCTCAGAGAAGACCTGGCTCGACGCGTAGGAGAAGTCCTCGATGCGCAGGAAGTCCTGCACATCGCCGCGACGCCCGTCGACCTCGGCGGCGAGCTGCGGCTCATGCTTGTAGAGCCATTGCACGAGGCGCTCGAACGAGTTGATCTCGTCGAACGGGTGGAACCGGGGGTCCGCGCAGACCCCGATGCTGATCGGGCCGGACGCGAGCTGGATCAACCACACCCAGTAGCCCTCGTCGATGAGGTGCGTCGTGGAGTACAGGCGCAGGCCGCGCTCGGGCATCCGCCCGAGCCACTCCTCGTCGTCGGTCCAGGACTCGAAGTCCAGCCCGCCAGCCAACCGAAACCAGGCGGCGTTGATGTGATGACCCGTCTCGGTCTCGAGGCCGAGCTTGCGGCGCAGGAGGTTGCCGCGCCCGCTCGCGTCAACGAGCCAGCGGGCGGTGACGGTGATGTCGCCGCCGTCGTGCTCGAGCACGACCGAGTGCTCGTCCTCGCCGAGCTCGACATCCCGCACCCGAAAACCGCGCACGGCGTCGACGCCATGCTCGATGCAGCGGTTGAACAGCTCGTTCTCGAAGCGGCCCCGATCGATCTGGTGCGTGAACGCCGCGTGATGGGCCGGCGTGCAGAACTCCACCCGCTTGGTGATGTCGCTGTTGTCGCCGGCCGGCAGGAAGAACCGGAGCCCGAGCTTGCGGATCTGGCGCTCCTCGAGATGGTCTCGCATCCCGAGCACCTCGCGGTAGTAGTGAGCGCCGTTCTCGACGCTCGACTCGCCGACCTTGAACGCCGCCTCGCGCGGGGGGTCCAGGCGCCTCTCCGCCACGAGCACGCGGGTGTCCGGGCGAGTGCGCTTGAGCTGCAACGCCATCGAGAGGCCGGCGAGACCACCGCCGAGGACGGCCACGTCATAGTGCCCGTCGGGCACCCGCCACGGCATGAACTCCGCCACCGAAGCCGAACGGTCACCCATCAGGTCCTCCTCATGTCGTAAAGATCCAAGGTCCCACAGGCGTGCGATACGCGCCCCGCCGTCGGCCCCAACCGCAACCGGTTTGCGATCGCCAGGCGTGATCGCCGCGCCAACCGCGCCCGGTCATGTCGCCGAACCCCAAGCCGCCACGCGAGTCAACCCCAATCCGGGCTCGCCGTCAACCGTTCTGCCACCCCAGACACACATGATTAGGGTGCGCGGATCGGGGTCTGATACCGCGGACCGTCGGCCGCACGGTCAGAACAGCTGGTTCTCGCCCCGAAACACCTCGCTGACCGAGCCCCCGGTGACGATTCGCTGGATCGTGTCGGCCAGCAGGTGGGCACACGACAGCACCACGATGTTCTCCGGCGCGCCGGGACGCAGCGGAATCGTGTCGGTGACGACGATCTGCTCGAATCCGGCACCGGCGAGGTTCTCGTACGCCTGGCCGGACAGGACGGCGTGCGTCGCGGCGGCATAGACGCGCGTCGCGCCGGCGTCGAGCACCGTCTGGGCCGCGGCGCACAGCGTGCCCGCCGTGTCGATGATGTCGTCGACGATGAGGGCCGTCTTGCCCTCCACGTCGCCGAGCACGTACCCGATCCGGGCCACCTGGTGCTCCGGGCGCCGCTTGGTCATCAGGGCCAGATCCGCGCCGATCCAGTCGGCGAACTTCTGGTTGAGCTTGACGCGCCCGACGTCGGGCGAGACCACGACGAGATCCTCGATCGCCAGCCCGGCGAAGTACTGCGCGAGCTCGAACAACGCCGTCATGTGATCGACCGGCTTGCTGAAGAATCCCTGCACCTGGCCGGCGTGGAGATCCATCGTCAGCACGCGATCGACCCCGGTGGCCTCGAGCACATGGGCGACCATGCGGGCGCTGATCGGCTCGCGGAGCGCCGACTTCTTGTCCTGGCGCGAGTAGGCGAACCAGGGCATCACGGCGATCACGCGATGCGCCGACGCGCCGACCGCGGCGTCGATCATCAGCAGCAGCTCCACGAGCGCGTCGTTGGCGCTGATCCCGGTCGCCGGGTTGCCGCAGGTCGGTTGGACGATGAACACCTCGGCGCCGCGGATCGACTCGTCGTAGCGGCAGTACGCCTCGCCGGCGGAGAAGGTCTTCAGCGTGACCGCGCTCAGACCGACGCCCAGGTGATCGGCGATCGTGCGCGCCAGGTCGGGGTTGGCGCGCCCCGAGAACAGCATCAGGCGCTTGTCGCCCGGTCCAGCCCCCGCTGGCTCTGCAGCCCCCATGGCGTGGCAAGTGTACAGCCGCTTGGCCGAGCGATGTTCGCGTCGGCCCCGGGTCGGCCCACGGTGTTGGCATCCGGTCCGCAGCCGCGAGCCGGACGGGTTGACGCGGCCCTTCCGAGGTGATTTGCTCAGCCCACATGCTCGCCGCCAGCGACGTCGCCGTCAGCTCGATCCGCGATCGGGTGATCGAATCGCCGCCGAGGTCTCGGGGAGGCGCCGGCCGCTGCGAGCGGGTCACCGGCGTGGGCAAGGCGACGAGAGCGGCCGCCTAGATGGCCCGACATCCGGCGCTGGCCCGCAGCCCGCTGCTCGCCGGGCTGCTCGAGGACGAGCTCGACGCGCTGAGCGACCGCATGCACCCGCGCCGTTTCGACGCGGGCGAAGAGCTCTGCCGCGCGGGCGAGGACAGCGACTGCATCTGGCTGATCACCGGGGGCCTCGTGCACTGGTTCGTCCCCACGACCGAGGGCGCCGGCGACCTGCAGCTTCGCCTGCGCAAGGGCGAGGTCATCGGCGCACAGGACGCGATCAGCGGCGAGCCCCGCTCCGCCACCGTCGTGGCGAGCATCTCGACCTCGACCCTCGAGCTGGCGACGGAGGACCTCGTCGATCTCGCCCGCCGCTTTCCGCAGATTCTCGTCAACCTGATCCGCACCCAGCGCGAGCGGCTGTTCCGGGTCAACGCGCGCAGCGCCGAGACCGAGCGCGGAGAGGAGATCGCCCTCGTCGCCGGTCCCTCGTTGCTCGGCACGGTCGGTCCGCTCGTGTCCGCCGCCCGTGCGGCGAGCCCGCGTCCGATCATCTTCCTGGACCGCAAGCTGTCGTTCGCCGGGGCGCTCACCGCCGCCGACGACCTCGTCGCCCAGCACGGCACCGTGCTCATTCCGGCCGAGCTGGAGCCGGAGACGCTCGACGTGCTGCTCGATGAGGTCGACCGTGTCGTGGCGCTTGTGGGAACGGCCGCCGAGGCGCAGCGCCTGGGCGAGCTGAGCGCCGCCGCCCAGGACCAGCGCCTGGAGGTCGTGCTGGTGGGCGACGAGGCCGCGGCCGTCGGACGCTCGTGGTCCAGCGGACTCGGGGATCGAGCTCGTGCGCGTCTGTCCCCGTGCAACCCGAGTTCCCGCTCGCCGATGCCGATCTCACCTGGATCGCGCGCCACCTCACCCGTACGAAGCTCGGCATCGCGCTCGGGGCCGGAGGAGCGAAGGGTTACGCCCACGTCGGCGTGCTGCAGGTCCTCGAGGAGGCCGGTTACGTCGTCGACTATGCGGGCGGGAGCAGCATCGGCGGCTTCGTCGCAACGCACCTGGCGCTCGGCCACGGCGCCGACGCGATCGACGAGCGCTTCCGCGCGGCGTTCAATCCGGACGCCGTCGCGTCACTGTTCTCGACCCCGTTCGGCGGCGGCTCGACCGGCGTCGAGGTGCTCACCCGCTTGCTCCAGGAAGCGACAGAGGGCCGATCCTTCTCCGACGCGGTGATCCCGCTCGTAATCATGGCGGTCGACCTCACCGATCGCGCACCGGCACCGCAGCGGGAGGGTCCGCTGTGGGAGGCGCTGCTGGCCGCCCTGGCGGTGGCCGGCGTGTTCCCCCGCTCGAGCGCGACGGCCACCGTCTCGTCGACGGCTTGGCGCTCGTCCCGGTGCCCACCACGTCGGTGCTCGACGACGGCGCCGATCTCGTGCTGTCGGTCAATCTGATGGGGGCCGAGACGCTCGAGCGCTGGCCCGCGGGACCCGAGCTCGAGGCGCCGCCGCCGCGCCGTGGCCGTCGCGGCATGCTCGACACGCTGCTGGAGGTCATGGACCTCAGTCAGCTCGATACGAGCGCTCGGCACGCGGCGCTCGCCGACGTCGTCATCACCCCGCGCTTCGCGCTGGCCGATTGGCGCGACTTCCACCTGGCGGATCTGTTCCTCGCCGCAGGACGCGCCGCGGCAACCGAGCAGTTGCCAGCGCTCCGGGCACTGAGCCGCCCGATCGACCCGGACGCGGCTCGTCGCGAGGAAGGACTCGGGACGCTCGTCTGACGCAACACCCCACGCTAAGCCGACGTTAACCCAGCGCTAATGCTCCGCAACCCTAGGCAAAGTTGCCGCGCCCGCGGCAACCCGTATATGCTCGCCGCTTGGGTTCTCATCGAGGAGGCAAAGGGATGCGGCACTTCCGTTCGGCCCGAGCGCTCGTACCGATCACGATCGCGGCGCTGGCGGCCGTCGGCGCGTTGGCGCCCGTGGCGTCCGCGGGCCACGGCCACAACGCGGGCAACCACGGCGGCCAGCCCGTCGGTGCCGTCTACACCGAAACGCAACGACCTGTCGGCGAACGCCGTTGTCGTGTTCGACCGCTCTGCGGGCGGCAGTCTCAAGCAACGCCAGGTTGTGCCGACCGGCGGCAAGGGCAACACCCAATCGGTCGGATGCGGCCCCGGATGCCCGATCCTGGACACCTCCGGAGAGGTCGCACTGACGCGTAGCGGCCGCATCCTGTTCGCCGTCAATGCCGGCAGCAACACGGTCAGCTCGTTCCGCGAGACCGGCCACGGATTGAAGCTCGTCGACCAGCAGCCCTCGGGCGGACTGCAACCCGAGAGCGTCACGACGGCCCGCCACCTGGTCTACGTGCTCAACGACAACAGCGGCACGATCTCGGGCTTCCGCTTCAACTCGAGCGGCAAGCTGACGCCGATCCCCGGGTCCACGCAGTCACTCAAGACGACGGGCCCGATGGGCGCCGGGCGCCAGATCGGCTTCGATAACACGGGCCAGGTCCTCGTGGTGACCGAGGTAGGGATGAACCTGATCGACACCTTCGTGCTCGGTCACGGTGACACGCCCGGCCCGGTGACGGCGACTCCGTCCGCGTCGATGTTCCCGTTCGGATTCGCGTTCGACCCGAGCAACCGGATCGTCATCTCAGAGCTGACGTCGATGATGGGCACCGGATCGACATCGACCTACAACCTGACCGGCGCGGGCGCCGTGTCGCCGATCGACACCGAGGGGACGAACGGAATCCTCCCCTGCTGGGTCGCGGTGACCCCCGACGGCCGCTATGTGTTCGTGGTGAACACGGGCGCCGGGATGCCGGCCCCGATCTCCCGGTACTCGCTCGGGCCCAACGGCAAGCTGACGCTCCTCGGTCTGACGCCGTCGGCTGCGGGTGAGTTCGCGAGGACCGACGAGGTGCTGAGCGGCGACGGTCGCTTCCTGTACGTGCTCGTTCCGTCGGTCAAGGCCGGGAACACCAGCCACATCGACGAGTATGCGGTCAGCGGCGGAAACCTCACGCTCATCGGCGCCACGCCGAGCACCCTGGCGGTCGGCGTCTCGGGCCTGGATGGGAACTGAGCGAGGCTCGATGTCAAGCGGTGAACGTGTGAACGCGGGCCGGTCCGGTATGGGCCCGGGACCAGCGTCGGCGTCGCTCGTCGGCGCGATCGACCCCTGATCGGCATGCACTCACGGCGTGACGCAGCGACGGGGGGATCGCCACGCCGAACGGGCCGGCGAGCCCCGATCGCGGCGGTGCCGCTCAGAGGTGCGTGACGATGTCCACATCGACCGCGAGCGGTCGCGGCGCTGCCCTGGCTGACGTGCGCTCCGGCGTGCGGCTGAAGGTGTGCGGCATCACCGACACCCGGGAGATCGATGTGCTCATCGAGGAATCGGTCGACTTCGTCGGGCTCTGGTTCGGCGTCCCCGGTGGGCCGGCGGACCTTGCCCTTCCCACCTGGCGGCGGCTCGCCGGGCGAGCGGTGGCGAGCTCGCAGCTCGCCCCGGTGCTGGTCACGTTCGAAAAGGACAAGGAGGTTCTAGGCGGCGCGCTCGCGGGCGCGGACGTGGGCTGGATCCAGCTGCACGGCTATCAGACGCCAGGGCTCGTCCGTGCACTGAAGCGCCGGCTCGGAGATCTGCGCGTCATCAAGGTGCTGCACGTCCGTGGTCAGGACTGCGTCGAGGAGCCGCTGATCGGAGCCTACGAGAAGGCCGGTGTCGACGTGTTCCTGTTCGACGCGGTGACCGAGGACGGCCGCGTCGGCAGCACGGCTGAGTCGCTCGACGTCGAAACCGCGTCGTCGCTTGCCGAGCGCCTGGCGCGGCCGTTCCTGCTCGCCGGGGGAATCTCGGCCGCTAACCGCGCCACCTACGCGCCGCTCGCCGCTCACCCGCTCTTCCTCGGCGTCGACGTCGACACCAACGCACGGGGAGCCGACGGGTTGGTCAGCCCCGCCGAGGTGAAGGCCATCAGCCGGGCATGGAAGAATCCGGCCCCGGAAGGCGGCCGGCCATGAGCGCGTCACCGGGCCGGTTCGCCGACGCGCTGCTCACGGCGCGCGTGCCGCTGATCATGGAGATCAAGCGGCGCGATGGCAACGACGTGGAGCTGCTGGGAGAGCGGACGATCGGCGAGATCGTCGCCCAGTACGTCGCGGCGGGCGCGCCCTGCATCTCGGTCGTCACCGGTCGCTGGTTCGGCGGTGACGACCAGATGCTGCGCGACGCGGCCGAGCTGACCGACCTGCCGATCCTCAAGAAGGACTTCATCACGCGCGAGAGCCAGATCATCAAGGCGAAGCAGATGGGAGCCTCGGCGATCCTCCTCACCGCCCGGATCCTGCCGAAGTCCTCCTTCCAGAGCCTCATCGAGAGGATCCTGGAAAACGAGCTGACCCCGTTCGTCGAGGTGGCCGACGTCGCTGAGCTCGAGAGCGTGATACACGCCGAGGCCTGCATCGTCGCGATCAACAACAAGGACATTCGCAACCAGGAGCGCGACGGCGGCGAGATCGACGTGAGCCGGTCGCTGCTGCAGGCCACGCTCGCCACCGGCACCGTCATGCCCGGTCAGCGCGAGCGCGATCACCGAGCCCCGGATCGCCGCCGAGCTGATCGCCGCGGGCTTTCGCGGCCTGCTGATTGGCACCGGCCTGCTGCTGAGCGACAGCGTGCAGGGCTGGGTCGATGAATTCGAACGGCACCGTAATGCTCTAACCGACCAGCGGACAGTGCCGCCGAACGGATCGCAAACGCAGACCAAGTCGGGTGTCGAGGGGTCACGATCATCGTTTCACTAGCCGATCACTTCGCCGAGCAGGCCAGCCGCCAACCCGCGGCTCCCGCGCTCATCTGGCAGGGAGCGCTGATCACTCGCGGCGAGCTCGCCGACATGGTGGCCAGGGCCGGCGCCGACCTGGCGCGGCTCGACCTCCCACCGGACCGTCCCGTGGGCATCCAGGCGAAGAAGTCCCCCCAGGCGATCGCGCTCATCCTCGCCTGCCTGAGGGCCCGGCTCCCGTTCGTGCTCCCGTCCGTCGAGCTCGCGCCCGAGACGCTCGCGCAGCTCTTCGCGCAGGCGGACGCGAGCCGCGGTGCTCGCGCCCCAGGAGCACGCCGGCGACGGCGCCGCGGTAACCGCCAGCGCTGTCGAGCGCGCCCCCGACGCGCAATGGCCGCCCGCCGGCTCGGACGCCGCCGATGTGTCGTTCATGCTCACGACCTCGGGCTCGACCGGACTGCCGAAGATCGTGCCGCTCGCCGCGCGCGGGGATCGACGAGTTCACCGCCTGGGCGGCCGCCCAGTTCGACATCGGGCCGGGGACGACCGTCCTCAACTACGCGCCGCTGAACTTCGATCTCTGCCTCCTCGACATCTGGACCACGCTGAAGTACGGCGGGACCGTCGTGCTGGTCGATCAGGATCGAGGCACGAACGGCGGCTACCTCGCCGGCCTGATCGCCGACCACGAGGTGAACGTCGTACAGGCCGTTCCGATGCTCTACCGCCTGCTGATCGACGTGGCCCGCGAGGAGGCCGGCGCGTTCGCGAGCGTCCGGCACGCGATCACGACCGGCGACAAGATGCCGGCCAGCTCGCTCAAGGAGCTGCCCGGGCTGTTTCCCAACGCCCGCTTCTTCAACGTCTACGGCTGCACCGAGACGAACGACAGCCTGATCGCACGAGCTCACGCTGTCCGGCGGCGACGTTCCGGCGAACCTTCCCGTCGGTCAACCGCTGCCGGGCGTCACCGCGCTCATCGAGGACGGCGGGGGCGGATTCCTCGAGGGCGAGGGAACCGGCGAGCTGCTCGTCTGCGACTCCATTCCAGACGCACGGGCTATCTCGACGCCGCACTCAACGAGGGCAAGTTCGTCGCCTACCCGGACGATGGACGCGGCGAGAAGCGCTATTTCCGCACCGGTGACATCGTGCGCCGCCACGAGGACGGCTCGCTGACCCTCGAGGGGCGCAGCGACTTCTACGTCAAGGTGCGCGGCGTGCGCGTCAGCACGCAGGTCGTCGAGCAGGCGATCCAGGAGCACCCTGATGTGATCGAGGTGGCGGTCGTCGCGGTGCCGGACGACCTCGCCGGCAGCCGCCTGCACGCCGCTCGTGTACAAGGAACCCGACAGCAAGCTCAACAGCCTGACGCTGCGCCAGCACTGCGCGACCCGGCTGGCGCGGACGGAGATGCCGTCGTCCATCGACATGGTGACCGACCCGCTACCGAAAACATCAACCGGGAAGATCGATCGCAAACGTTGCGGTCCCCGCCAAGAGAGGATTCAAGCGCATGGATAACACCGCCAAGGTCAAGCAGTTCATCGTCGAGGAGTTCATGCCGGATGTGTCAGTCGACGAGCTCGATTCGGACTTCGACCTCCTGACCAACGGGGTCGTCGACAGCCTTGGACTGCTCAAGGTGGTCGCCTGGCTGGAGACCGAGTTCGACATCGAGGTCGACGACTCCGAGCTCGGACCCGAGAGCTTCCGCACGCCGGCCGCCATCAGCGCGTTCATCGATCAGGCGCGTGAGACGACGAATGCCGAATAGCCCGGAGTCCGAGCTGCTGTCCGAGCTCGTCAACCGGAGGTACCCGATCGAGGAATCGATCTGGGGTGACTTCTGGGACCGGCTGCGGGGGCGCGATCTGCGCGACGGCGAGGCGCTGGCCGCGGTCTGCTCGCTGACCACGCGTACGCCGGATGGCGACTCGATCGCCGCGATGCTGCGTTCGCTGAGAGCGCGCAACCCGCAGCCGGACCCGCCTGCGCGGCCGACGGTCAACATCGTCGGCACCGGCGGCGGCCCGAGCACGTTCAACCTCTCGACGGCGTCGGCCTTCGTGGCCGCCGCGCTCGGGGCGAGGGTGATCAAGACGGGCTCGCGGGCCTACGCGAGCCGCACCGGTTCGATCGACCTGCTCGAGCGGCTCGGGATCCCGCTCACGACGAGCTACGAGCAGACCGAGGAGATGCTGCAGACGTTCAACATCGCCTGCGCGGGCGCCTTCGTTTACCCGAAGGAGCTCAGGCTGCTGGCCCGCGGCATCCTCCCGTTCGGCATGAAGGAGCTGGGCCGCTTCTTCAACGTGGTCGGTCCCTTCCTCGGCGCCGTGCCGGTGTCGACGCAGATCACGGGCGTGTCCGACCACTCGGTGCTGCCGACCTTCCGCGAGCTGGCGGCGCAGGACACGAGCAAGCGACTGTGGCTGTGCTCCAACGAGCTCGGCGCCGACGAGCTGCTCAGCATCGTCGACAGCCAGGTGTACGACAGCGCGCGCGACGAGGAGTTCACGCTTTCGCCCGCCGAGCTCGGGCTCAGCGGCGGGCTCCTTCGACGAGCTGCGCCCGGTGAGCGACCTCGACTCGACGGTGAGCCACTTCATGGCCCTGATCGGAGGCGACGGTCCGACGCCGGCGATCGAGAGCATCAAGCTCAACGCGGCCGCCCTGGCCATCAACTGCGAGGTCGCGGGCGACTGGCCCGAGGCGCTCGCGATGGCCGGCGAGGCGATGACCAAGGGCGAGCCGGCGAAGCTGATCGAACGGATGCGCGCCGAGCGCGTGCACGCGGCGGCCGGCAGCGCGCCGGGAATGAAATCAGGCGGATAGGGAGACGGTAACGTGAACACGAGCACACCCGACAGCACTCGCCAGGGACAGGCCGCCGGGGCAGGGCTTCTTTGCCGACCGGCAACCCGGCAGCCCCGGACTCGCGCTGTTCCTCAACGCCGGCGATCCGCCGCTCGACGTGCTCCGGAACGTCGTCCGCCTGCTCGACGACCACAGGGTCGACTGCCTCGAGCTCGCCGTCCCGTTCCCGGACTCGCCCACCGACGGGACCGTGATCAAGCGCTCGGCCAAGCGCGCGCTCAAGGGCGGAGTCGACCTCGACGCCGTCCTGTCCTTCGTCGAGAAGGCTGCCCCGCGACTGTCACACCTGAAGATCGCGCTGCTCGCCGACTGGAGCCACTCGATCAAGGGCACCTCGCTGCAGGAGTTCGTCGGGCGCGTGTCCTCCTCGGGCGCCGACGGGCTGCTCATCCACGGTCTACCGCCGCGACTGCGCGACGAGTACTACGAGGCGGCCTCCTCGGTCGGTCAGCCGATCGTGACGACCTGTTACACCAACTCCGAGCCGGACGTCCTGCGCGACGCGGCCGAGCACGGTTCGGCCTACATCTATCTCGTCTCGCATTACGGCCGCAGCGGTGATGTCGGTCCGCCCGATCCGACGACGCTCGTGCCCGCCCTGGAAACGTTGCGCGACACGGCAACCGCGCCGATCGCCGTCGGATTCGGCGTCAAGAGACCGCGAGCACATCGACGCCCTCGGGCAGGTCGGGGCCGATGCGGCGATCGTCGGCAGCACCTGCGTCGCCTGTGTCGCGGGCGCGCTGATGAATCGGCGTGACGTCGTCGAGGACTTCCGCGTCCTGCTCGGCGAGCTCGGGGTCGCCCCGAAGACGGTCAAGGTGACGAGCAGCCTTTCCACCGCACCGTCGTAACGGATGCGCGCGCCGCGCGGACCAGACGATGTTCACTAACTCGCAGTCGAAGAGGAGGTACCGATGATCATTCGCTCGCTGTCAGAGGTCAAGACCGTTGAATGGGGCAACGGTGTGAGCCGCCGGTTCCTGCTGGAAGCCGACGGTATGGGCTACACGCTCACCGACACGATCGTCAACGCGGGGACGAAGTCGCTGCTCGAGTACGAGAACCACCTCGAGGCCTGCTACTGCATCGAGGGCAGGGGCTCGGTGATCGAGCTCGACGGAACCGAGCACGTGATCGAGCCGGGCACGATGTACGCGCTCGACCAGCGCGACGCCCACTATCTGCTCGCTGCGCCCGACGAGGACCTGCGCCTGGTGTGCATGTTCACTCCCGCCCTGAAGGGCGACGAGGCGCACAACCTCGACGGCGACGCGTCGTCCGCCTACTGAGCGCGACGGTGAGACCGGCGAGCGTTCCGAGCGGAAGGGCGGCCGATGATCGAATGGAATGACGAGCAGAAGGCGCTGAGGAAGTCCCTCGACCAGTACCACGAGGCGCTCAGCGCCGGGCACATCGAGGACGACGCGGCGAACGTGTTTCCGCGCCAGAAGTGGGAGCTCATTCGCGAGACCGGCGTCCTGCGGCTGCCCTTCGATCCGCAGTGGGGCGGTCTCGGTCACGACGCCCTGACGATGGTGTACGTGCTCGAGAATCTCGGCTACGGCTGCCGCGACAGCGGCCTGCTGTTCAGCGTGGCGACGCAGATCGTCAGCGTCGCGCTTCCGATCCAGCGGTTTGGCTCCGACGAGCTCAAGGAGCGCTACCTGCGCCGCCTCGTCGACGGTGAGATCCTCGGGGCGCATGCGATCTCCGAGCCCGAGGCCGGATCGGATGCCACCTCGATGACCACGACGGCCACGGCCGACGGCGACGACTACGTCCTGAACGGCAAGAAGGCCTTCTGCACGAGCGGCCCTGTGGCCGACCTGATCACCGTGTACGCGAAGATGGACGTCGAGGGCGGCGCCACGGGCATCACCGCGTTCCTCGTCGAGGTCGACACGCCCGGACTGCGCGTCGGGGAACCGATCCCGAAGATGGGTCTCAACACCTCACCGATCGGCGAGCTGGAGTTCACCGACTGCCGCGTGCCGAAGGAGAACGTGCTCGGCAAGATCGGATCCGGCTTCTTCATCCTCGAGCACGTCATGACCTGGGAGATCCTCTGCATCTTCATCATGATGGTCGGCGAGATGCAGCACCGTCTCGAGCGTTGCATCGACTACGCGAAGACGCGGACCCAGTTCGGCCGCCCGATCGGCTCGAACCAGTACGTCGCCGGCCTGATCGTCGACCAGAAGATCGGGGTCGAGACCTCGCGCAAGCATCTGTACGACACGGCCGCCCGCTTCGCCCGGCGGCGCAGCGTGACGGCCGAGATATCGATGGTCAAGATCGTGACCAGCGAGGCGAACCTCGCCTCGGCGCTGGCGGCGGTGCAGATCTTCGGCGGCCGCGGCTACATGCGCGAGGCCGGCCTGGAGAAGGACCTCCGCGCCGCCGTCGGGGCGCCGATCTACTCGGGCACGAACGAGATGCAGCGGATCCGCCTCGCCGCGATGCTCGGCGTCTCCTAGACCCCGGCCTCCTCGACGATCGTGGCCGGGATCGCGCCCTGCGGCGCCCCGCGGCGCTCGCCGTCGACGGTAACCTCAACCTTCTCGTCGAAGAAGGCGACCAGGCCCGTGATGTCCGCGGCCTCGCGCAGCGGGCGTTCGTAGCTCCAGAGGAGGTTCGCGCGCTCGACTCCGTTCACGTCGAGCGACCAGTAGGACGCCTCGCCCTTGTAGGCGCAGTACGTCCGCTTGTCGCTCGCGCGCAGCGGCACCCGCACGTCCTCGCGCGGAAGGTAGAAGCGAACCGGCAGGCTCGTCTCGAAGACGAGGTGCGGCCGCGAGCTCTCGGCCAGCAGCTCGGATTCCAGCTCGATGCGCACGTGCCTGGAGCTCTGTCGGATATCGACCCGGTGATACGGATCGCGGGGGTGCGAGACGATCGGCTCGTCCTCCTCGTGCCACGCGTCGAAGGCGTAGAAGTCGAGCACCACATACCCGCGCAGATCCGCGTCGGCCGGTCGGAACGCCGCGTCGGCGAGCGTCTCGCCGCCGGCGCGGATCGCCAGCGCCTCGCCGGCGGTCGAGTGCACGCCGAACGGGACGCCACCGTGGAGGACAGGGCGCTCCGCCGGATCGTCCGCGGTCCCGGGCCCGGCGGCCCTCGTGCTCGGCACGAGCTCGACGCGCAGATCCTCCTCGGGCACCGCGTAGGAGGGCAGCACCCGCTTCGGCTCCCAGACGAGCACGGCGCGTGTGCTGTCGGCGATCGTCACTCCGCCGAGCGAGGCGCGAACGCGCTTCTCGGTCGGCTCGTATCGCAGCTCATCCAGCAGGCGCGCCCGGGCCGCACGCAGGAGAGTGGCCATGCGGCCATGCTACAAGCCGGTTGAGGCGCCGGCGGCCTCGTGCGCCTCGGCGAGGCGGCGCGCGTACTCGCTGGCCTTGGGCGGGCGCTCAGCGGGGTCCTTCTCGAGGGCCGACAGGATGGCCCGGCCGAGCTCGGCCGAGAGCTCGGGCAGCTTCGCACACGGATCCGGGGGGTCCTCGGAGATCTGCGCCATGATCACCCGCATCCCCGGGCGATGGGCAAACGGCGGGGCGCCCGTGAAGCACTCGTACGTCACGCAGCCGAGCGAGTAGACGTCCGTCGCCGCGCCGACCGTCTCGCCGCGGATCTGCTCGGGCGCCATGTAGTCGAGTGAGCCGAGCGCCTGGCCCGGCCGCGTGAGCATGCTGCCCCCGAGCACCTTGGCCAGGCCGAAGTCGGTGATGTGGGCGGTCCCATCGGGATCGAGCATCACGTTCGCGGGCTTGACGTCTCGGTGCACCATGCCGCCGGCGAACAGCGCGTCCAGGCCCTGGGCCACCTGCCGGCAGATCGGCAGCACGGTGGACGCGGGCAGGCGCCGCTCGGCCGCGAGCTTGTCGGCCAGCGACCCGCCCTCGATGAACGGCTGGATGAGGTAGGGCACGCCTTCGTGCTCGCCGAGCTCGAGTACCGGAACGACGTGTGGGTCCTTGATCTGCTGGGCGATCATGGCCTCGCGCAGGAAGCGCTTGCGAAAGACCTCCTCGTGGGCGATCTCGCTGCGCACGAGCTTGAGCGCCACCGGACCGCCGTCCCCGTCGATGGCCCGGTAGACGTGGCCCATGGCGCCGACACCGACGAGCGACTCGACGAGGTAGCCCTCGACGCGGGTGCCGATCAGCGGGTCGGGATCGCGCGTCGGATCCGTCACGGCTCAGAGCATGCCAGACCCGTGCCACCCGGCGCCTGCCCGGCGCGTGGGCACGATAGGCTCACAGCCCCGTTATTGCCCCATGACCGATGCTCCGACGCTTGCGACGCCGTCAATGCCACTGGCCGCCGGTCTGGAGGCGCGACGAGGGCCGCGCAAGCGGGTCATCGTCATCGGCGCCGGGATCGCCGGCCTGGTCGCGGCCCTCGAGCTCGCCGAGCAGGGCCACGACCCGGTCGTCCTGGAGGCGCAGAACCGGGTCGGCGGGCGGCTGCTGACGCTGCGCACGTTCGCCCCCGGCCTCTACGCCGAGGCCGGGGCGATGCGCATTCCCCGCGTCCACGGGCTCACGCTCGAATACTGCGAGCGGCTCGGCGTCCCGCTGCGGCCGTTCCTGATGCGCTGTGCCGAGGCGCCGCTGTACCTCGCCGGGCGGCGAGTCAAGCTCGCCGACGTCGAGCGCGACCCCGACCTGATGCCGCTCAAGCTCGCCGCTCACGAGCAGAGCCGGACCTGGGCGCAGCTATGGGAGGAGGCGACGCGCGACGTCCGCGAGCGCTACGACCGCGAGGGCGAGGTGATGCTCGCCGAACTGGGAAGGGACTTCGACGGCTACTCGATCCGGCGGTTCCTGCTCGAGCGTGGCTTCTCCGAGGACGCGCTGGAGCTCTACGGACTGATGAGCTTCCGCGAGAGCAACATGCGGGTCTCGGTGGTCGAGCAGCTGCGGGAGATCGTCGGCCGCGCGTTCGAGGACATGCAGGAGGTCGTCGGCGGGATGGACCGGCTGCCACACGCTTTCTATGCCCAGTTGCGGTCCCGCGTGCGCCTCGGCTGCCATGTCGTCGCGGTCGAGCAGGACGCCGATCAGGTGACCGCGCGCTACACGGCGCCCGGCGGCGGCACCGGGAGCGTGCAGGGTGACTTCTGCATCTGCACCGTGCCCTTCGGCGTGCTGCGTCACATCGACTTTCGCCCCGCGCTGTCGCGCGGCAAGTACCGGGCGATCCGCGAGCTCAACTACAACCCGTCGACGAAGATCCTCTTGCAGGTTCGCACGCGCTTCTGGGAGAAGCAGGGGATCGTGGGTGGCGTGACCGTCACCGATCTGCCCATCCGGCGGATCGTCTACCCGTCGCATCCTCCCGAGGACGGCGATCCGCGCGGCGTGCTGCTCGCGAGCTACACGTGGGGCCAGGATGCCGCGAGGTGGGGCGCGCTCACGCCCGAGGACCGCGTCGAGCGCGCGATCCACGACGTGGCCAAGATCCACCCCGAGATCCGCGAGGAGTGCGAGGGTGGCGCCTCCTACGCCTGGTACGACGACCCGTACGCCGTCGGGGCGTTCGCGCTGTTCGAGCCCGGCCAGGAGACGGCGCTGCATCCGCACATCGAGCGGTCCGAGGGTCGCGTTCACTTCGCCGGCGAGCACTGCTCGCTGTGGCACGCCTGGATCCAAGGCGCGATCGAGTCGGGACTCCGAGCCGCGACCGCGGTCCAGGCTGCTTGACGCGCCCCGGCGACCGCTGCGAATCCGGCGCCACCGCGAGGGGGTTGGTTCGCGGCAACCAAGAGCGTCAGCGGCCGTGCGCGAGATCCACATCGCGGGGTGTCTGTGGCACCCCCCGGAGCATCCCACGCAACCGCGATTGAACGCCGGACCCAATTCGCGCCAGCCCGCGACCGCGGCGCAACCGGGCCGGCATCCCGATGACGTGATGTGGCGCGACGCGTTCCGCGTTCGCTCTGGCGCCAGAGTTCGTCGGGTCGGCGCCTTCGACGTGACCGCGTGACTTGCGCCCTCGTTGCTGCGCCGCTAGCTTGGCGCCGATGTCGTTACCGGCGGAGCAGCTCGACGTGACGCTATCCGACGGCGGGGTGCTCCATGCAGAGCTCTTCGCGCCCGACGGCGGCGGGCCGTCGCCGGGCGTCGTGGTCCTGCACGAGCTGCCCGGCTTCAACGATGACATCCGCCGCTTAGCCGGGCGCTTCGCCGACGCTGGATATGTCGCGCTGGCCCCGGACCTCTACTCGCACGGTTCGCGCATCGTTTGTCTCAGCCGGGTCATGGTCGACCTGTTGCGGGGCAGCGTCGCTCGTGAGATCGGGGACATCCTTGCGGCCCGTGAGGCGCTCGCGACGCGACCCGAGGTCGACTCGCAACGGATCGCCGTCGCCGGCTTCTGTATGGGCGGGGGGTTCGCCCTGATCGCCGGAACGCAGCCCGGGTTTCGTGCTGCCGCCGTCAACTACGGCGAGGTGCCCAAGGACCGCTCGCGCCTGGACGGTGTGTGTCCGGTGGTCGCGAGCTATGGCGCGAAGGATCGCGTCTTCGGACGTAACCAACCCGAACGCCTGGAGCGCCACCTCGCCGCGCTGGGCGTGCCCCTCGACGTCAAGACTTACGACAACGCAGGCCACTCGTTCTTCTCGCAATACGACGGGTGGCAGGGATGGTTCGCGCGGGTGCCGACGCCGCTGGCTGTTGGTTACGACGCGGCCGCCGCGGAGGACGGCTGGCAGCGCATGCTCGCCTTCTTCGACGAGCACGTGCGCCACGTGTAGCGATCGAGGCCGTCCAGCCACTCGATCACGGATCAGTTGCCGACCGTTGACGCTGTCGGCTCTGTAACGAGAGCGTCAAGTTGGTCACATGCAGTGGAGACGGCGGGTACGACCGGTGCGAAAGCGCCTGCAAATCGTCCACCGACGCGCGGCCGACCGCTACCGAACTGCTACCCGAGACGCGCCGGCAGCTCTGACCACTCCTCGTAGCTGTCGGTCGTCACGATAAGCGGGCCCGGGCCCGCGAGCCCGAGAAGGCCGAAGCCCCTGAACGGCGCCACCCTGACGCGCCTCCCAACGACGCCACCGCCAGATCAGCGAGGCCGCGGGCGCACGGGTAGGGATGCAGCAGATCGTCGTAGCCTGTCGCCGGCAAACAGCGAGCTCACCCTCACGCGCGTGCGACGCGCATGGGGCGCGCGACGCTTGTCGTCTCAGCGCGCGTTAGGAGATGGATCCAGAGGCGCCGGCGAACCCAAAGCCGTCAGAGTTGCCGCTCACGTTGCCGCCGTGCGTGAGTTCGCTGACGGATCCGAGGACCGTTAGGCGAGGCCGCTCATACCCCGTGCAACTCGGCACGTCCTGCGCCGGCGGGCCAGCAGCCGTGGGACCGTCGGACCGTGAAGGGATCTCTGTCATGCGCGGCTTGCTCCTCTACGGCTCGTGCCTTGACAGGCAATCACGCTCACGCCCCCCTGCCATTGCGCCGCGCACGCCCCGAACCGCGCTTGGCAGAGCGAACCGCTGGCTTCTTGGTCTTCTTGGTCTTGGCGTGTGAGCCGGCCTTGAGGTGCTTGCCGGCGCGCGGCTTCTTCTTCGCCGTCTTCGCCTTGGCCTTTGGCTTCTTCGGCTTCGGCTTGGTGGGGCTGGCTGCCGCGCTCACCGCCGTGACGGGTGGTGAGCTGGCGGCTACCACGCCGGTCGGGCTGACCGTCCCGGACACCACCGCCGTGAGCGGCACTGCGGGCGACCCGGATCCGGAAGAGCCCGAGGAGCCGGAACTGGTGCTGACGGTCGGCGTCGTGGATGTGACGGTCGGCGGGGTGGGCGCGATCGCCGGGGCGGGCTCGAGGTCGTCCTCGGCGTTGTAGGCGAAGGAGTAATCGCCGGTCTGGGTCACCGCGAAGTGGAACGAGACGTTGATCGACTGTCCGGGCGCCAGGCCGCCGTTGGGCAGGTCGGCCGTGGCGTCAAGGGTCGAGTTCAGTCCGCCGGGTTCGGCGGACTGGGCCTGGGGTGGCTGCACGGCTTGCAGCGTCAGGCCGTCCACGGTGAAGCCGTTGACGGCGGTCGTTGCGGAAGTCTCGGGCTCGAGTACGGCTTGGGTTGGTCCGGCGCCGGGGCTGTCCAGGGTGGTGAGGGCGGTGATCCGGAAGCGTAGGCGGGTCACCGTCTCGCCCGGCGTGGGGGTCGCGGCGTTGAGGCACACACCGTTGGGGGCCTGATCCAGGCCGGTGGTGGGCTCACCCGAGCAGTTGGTCAGGGTGCGGTTGATGACCAGCGTGCCGGGGCTGCCCTTGGTGTAGCTGACGTTCGTCGTGGGCAACGCGTCCGGCGAGGGATCGACGAGGCTCGATTGCAGGATGTCGTTGTGCACGGCCGGGGAACCGCTGTCGGACGGGACTGGAGAGCCAAGCACCGGGCTGCCATGCAGCACGTCGTTGTCGTCCTCGGCGATGAAGGAGAAGTCCGTGAGGTTGTTGCTCGTATTCACCGGGCTGCCGTCGCTGAAGTTACGCACCCAGGCGTAGTCCTCATCGGGCAGCGTCGCCGGCGGAGCCAGTGGCGAGCCGGAGATGAACGCTGCCGGCGCGCCGTCGAAGCCGACGGCGTCGACGACCGAGGCGTCCGGGGCCAGCAGCTGCACCCCGTCGGGGTTGGCGGGTGTGCTGCTCGCGGTCAGTGGCAGGTCGGGACTGGCCAGGCCGCCGAGCGAGTACTGATCGCCCGCCACCAGGAAGGCACCGTCGGCCGGGATCACGTAGCCCTGCGGCAGGTCGACGACGGTGGTCTGAGCGCCGCGGCCCTCGTCGAAGTTCAGCGACCATCCAGTCAGCGACACGGGAGACGTGGTCGGGTTGAACAGCTGCACGGACTGATCGCCGGCGCCCCCCGGGCCAGAAAAGCGCAGCGCCTCGATCATCAGCTGGCCGGTGTAGGACGGCGTGAAGGTGTATTGGTCTGATTGATTCAGGTAGCTGGGCCCCTGCGCGTTGAGCACCTGAACGTCGACGGTCCCGACGTCGTGGGCCGGCGTGACGGCGGTGATCTGGCTGTCCGAATCGATCGTGAAGCTCGTCGCCTGCACGCCGCCGAAAGTGACGTTTTGCGCGCCCGTGAAGTTCGACCCGGTGATCGTCACCGCCTCCAGCCCGGTCGACGCTCCCGAGGTCGGTTGCACGCTCACGACGATCGGCGGCCCAGGAACCGTCGCCGATACCGGCGGGGCGGAGGTGGCGTTGCCATCCGGCGAGGCGGCCTCGACCTCGAATTCGTAGGTGTGCCCCGGATTGAGACCGGTCACCGGGTAGCTCGTTCCGGTGATCGGCGTCGTGTTGACCGGGGTGCCCGAGAACGAGCCGTCGGCGCCGACGTAGACGTTGTATCCCGTCAGCACGTCAGCGCCGAAGCTCGGCGCCATCCAGGTCAGATCGACGCTCGGGGGAGCGTTGGACGGGCCGAGCGCGGCCATCACATCCGTCGGCGGGGACGGCCCGCCGGTCACGGCGGTCGTCTCTGACGGGTCCCCGCAGATGTCGGGCGCGGGCGCGGTGTTGAATCGGTCTGGGCTGTAGGTGGCGACGAAGTCATAGGTCCCGGGATCGGGCGGGGTGAGGTCACCCGAGCTGTAGGTCCCGTTGCCCTGGACGGGCACCGTCGAGGTGAGCGTTGGCGGAGCCCCCGGGCCGCACTCGTTGGGTACTCCGTCGATGGAGCCCTCGTAGTAGGCATCGAAGGTGATCGAGCCCCCGGGCTCGTAGCCACCGGTGATCGTGGCCGAGTCGCTGATCGTGGAGGAGCTCCCCTGACCCGACGTCGAGGCGACCGTCGAGAGCGTCGGGTCATACTTGGTGATCGAGTAGGACACGGTGACCTGTGCGGGCCCGGTCGCGGTGGACTCCGAGCAAGACGACAGCGTCGTGGAGTCGGGCGACGGCCCGTCGGTGCAGAAGTCCGAGCCCCCGCCTCCGCCGCCCAGGTACCCGGCGCCGCCCCCGTAATAGCCGCCACCGCCGCCGGCGCCGGCGTTGCTCCTGTCGTTGCCGCCCTGACCGGGACCGCTGCTGTTCGTGCCACCGCCGCCCGCGTCGTCGTTACCGCCGCCCCCGCCGCCGGTCTGGGTCCCGCCGCCGCCGCCACCGCCGTAGCCGAATCCCGCGCTCTGTCCGCCGCCGCCCGAGGGATAGCCCGCGTTACCGCCGGCGCCGCTGGCCCCGTTCTGCGGGATATCGGCGCCGCCACCGCCACCGCCGGCTATGACGACCGGACTGGAGAAGTCCGTGCCGAGGCTGACGCCCGACGCGCCGCCGCCGTTCCCGTCGCCGGTGAAGTCGTAGCCGTCGGGCGTGTTGCCGGTTCCACCGCCGGTGTCGACACACACATACAGCGGGCCGGAATACCCGGTCACGGTCGCGGAGACCGTGTCCCCGCTGCCCCCCGACCCGGGCCCGTTACCGTCAAAGCCCCCGCCCCCGGCACCCGACGCGCCGGTCGCCGTGATCGTGATCGTGTTCTCCACCGGGTTGGCCGCCACCGACGAGCACCCCGGGTTGGTGATGATGTACTCAGCCGAGGCGGTGGGAGCGCCGACCTGCAGCACGGCAAGCGCGAACGCGAACATCGCCACAGCGACAAATCGCCGTGGCCGTTTGGCAATCCTCACCAGCACATCGGCCCCGTTCGAGCGGACTATTGGGCCTCGCCAATCCCGTGCCTGTGTGGCGAGGAGTCTGAAGGCGGCCACGATACACGGTCCCGACCGCCAGCGCGCCAGGCAGCATTGAACCCGCGTCCACGGCCGCTGCAAACGGCCGCTCGGAACGAGAAAGACGCCCCAGCCTCCTTGCGGAAACCGAAGCGTCCAACCGTCGGCAGTGGACTTACGGGGAACAAGATCAAACCGTCAAGCCCGGGTTGAGGCGTTGCGGTCTGTGCTGGTACACCACGTCAGTAGTCAGGCTCACCACCGGCTGCCGCTCCTGGCGGGGCAACGCCGAATGCCCATGTGACGAGACATGCTGTCAGGGGACGCCCGGCGCGCTACTCCGGGTCTGGTAGCGGTGTGCGACGCTTCGCGCGTCGGTTGCCGTACGGTCGTCGCTGAGCGGAGGGAGCGGGATGCGCGTCGATGTTGACGGTATCGGTATCGAGTACGAGGTCACGGGAGAGGGCCGGCCTGTAATTCTGCTGCACGGCTTCCCGGATTCCGGGCAGCTGTGGCGTCACCAGATACCGGCGCTGAGAGACGCAGGGTTCAGAGTGATCGTGCCCGACCTGCGCGGCTACGGGCGATCGGACAAGCCGGCACAGGTGGGCGCCTACGCGATCCGCGTCCTCATGAACGACGTGGTCGCGGTGCTCAACGACGCTGGCATCGAGCGCGCTCATGTCGTCGGACACGATTGGGGAGCCGCGCTGGCATGGGCAATGGGAGCGCTGGCCGCGGACCGCGTCGACCATCTCGTGGCGCTCTCGGTGGGCCATAGCGCCACGTTGAGCTCCGGCCACTTCGAGCAGAACGAGAAGTCCTGGTACATGCTCCTGTTTCAGTTCGCGGGCGAGGCCGAGGAATGGCTCTCCGCTGACGACTGGGCGAACTTCCGCGCGTGGGGCCGCCACCCCGATGCCGACGCCGTGATCGCCGAGCTCGACGCAAACGATTCGCTCACGCCGGCGCTGAGCTACTACCGCGCCAATATTTCGGCGCGATCCTACCTGCGGTCGCGCCGCGCGCGACCGCCCATAGACGTCCCGACGTTGGGCGTCTGGAGTTCAGACGACCACCTCCTGACCGAGACGCAGATGACGGCGTCGGCCGCGAACATCACGGCCCCGTGGCGATACGAGCGTCTCGATGGTCCTGGGCACTGGATGCAACTCGACGCGCCGGCGGACGTCAATCGGCTACTCCTCGACTTCCTCCCCGCCCGCTGATCGGCGCGAGAGGCCCACGTCCGGCGCTCGCGAACGGGCATCCGAACCCGACGCGGCAGTCGAACGCGCGAGCGCGCGCCTCAGGCGGCTCGCAGTCTGATCGGGAGCCTGGGTCACCTGCGCCCAGTTGAGGCGCATCACGCGATAGCCAGCCGCCTCGAGCATCGCCTGCCTCGTCACGTCGGCTTCGCGGGCCAGTCGATTTTCGTGGTAGCGCGCTCCGTCGGCCTCGATGATCAGGCGGGCGTCGGCGTACAGGAAGTCCACCTCCACGCGGCGCGGAAGGCCGTCGAGCACGACGTTGATCGCAGGCGGTGGGAACCCGTAACTGCGCAATAGATCGAGCACCCTGTCCTCAAGCACGCTTCGCGTCGGCGACGGGCCGGGCGCAATCAACCTGCCCAGCCGCCCCGCGCCGCGACGCCCGCCCGCCCCGGCCAGCTGTCGACGCAGCGCCCGCTCGTCAACGCGCCGCTGCACCAGCGCCTCTCGCACGGCACGGGTCAACGCTCGCTCGCCGGCCACGTCGGCCAGGTCAACGAGCGTGCGCGCGACCGTCGTAAGCGGGAGCCGGTTCGCGGTGGTCCAGTCACGCGCGTCGAGGCGACGCACCGTATGCCCCCGTATGCCACGACGCGAGCGAACCCGGCGCGCCACGCTCACGTCGACTCGATCGGCACGAATGTCGAGAAGGCCCCAAAACCGGGCCGCCGTCCAGTGGCTGAGGACGGCATCGCGACCAACGGACAACGCGCCCGCCAGGCTGCGAGCCTCCCACGAGACCTGGGAGTGCCCCACCGCATACACGCCCCAGTACAGACGGTGCAGTCTCCCGGTCCGGACTCGGTGACTGACCGAACTGTCGTTCAGTCCGAGCGTCTGCAACTGCGCCGCGGTCACAACGCCATGCTGGCGTTCCGCCACCCGGGCGAGCGTTGCGTCAAGGGGTGCACGTCCTTTCCGCGAGACAGTCATGGAAAGGACGTACACCCCCTGCGCGAAGCCACTCCGGCAGGCTCCCACGGCATTGCGACGAAACGCTGCCGGCCCGCGATCACAGGGGCGGCACGAACGCGCCGGCTTTGGCTTTGCCAAGCCAAGACCGCGCTGCAGTGGAGACGGCGGGAATTGAACCCGCGTCCGCGATCGCGTGAAGAGTGGCGTCTACGAGCGTAGCCGGCGCTCTGATCTCATCCCCCGCTCGCCTCGCCGGCCGGGTTGTGGGGGACCAGCCTCCTGAAGTGTCCCCGGATTGGCGGAGGCGGGCCGCACCGGGTGAGCCTGCTATCTGATTCCGGCGATCCCGGCGGCAGGCGCGCCGGGGCCAGAAACCTCGAAGGGCCTAGTTACTAGGCAGCGACGAGGTCGAACTCATGAGAGTCCGCACTTATGGTTTTCCCGGGTGTTTTACGAGGCCTCCCGGGACCTCGACTCGCAACCACCCCCACGAACCGACCACGTCGAAGCCTGTCGTCCCCGGGGATGCGTCACGAGCCATTGTAGTCCGCGCGGCGAGGTCGTCCAAACCGACGCCTCAGCTGATCGCGCGGGCCACGAACGCTTCGTGCATGCCGACGGCGAGCACGACGAGCAGCCCGACGTAGACGGCCCCGACGAGGAGCCGGTCGCGGCGGCTGACGCGGTAGTACGCCGCCTGCTCGAGCGTGCGGCTGCGGCGCTGCTGCCAGCGGACCCACATCTCGCGACCGCCGACGATGATGACAAGGAAGATGATCGGCCCCCGCAGGTAGATCGCGAGCGGGATGAGCGCCGCGAAGCCGACGAACCACATCCAGGGCGCCATCGCCGCCATCGCGCGGGCCCCCGTCGAACGGGAGCGCCGGGAGCATGTTGAACAAGTTCAGCAGGAAGCCGATGTAGGCGAGCGCCTTGAACAGCTCATTGCCGGTGAGCAGGTACAGCGGCAGGCACACCGCCGCCCCGATCGTGCCGAGGATCGGCCCGGCCAGGCCGACGCGGGCCTCGCGCAGCGCGTCGCCAGACCACAGGTCCGCCTTGATGACCGCGCCGAGGAACGGGATGAACAGCGGCGCCGTCGCCTTGATCCCCTCGCGACGCAGCTGGATCACGTGCCCCATCTCGTGCACGAGCAGCAACAGCACGAAGCCGAGGGCAAACGACCAGCCCCAGAGGAGCGCATAGGCCGCAACCGACAAGAACGCGCTCGCGGCGAACGTCAGCAGCTTCACCTTCGGCAGCAGGAAGAGCAGCGCCTTGATCTGCGCCAGGAACTTGGCTACGGCGGCGGCCACCGCGCTGCCGCTGCCGAGGCGCTGCAGCAGCGGTCGCCGGGGCGGTCCTGCCCCCTCGCGCCGCGGCGCGGGCAGCACGCTCTCGCCGAGCACGACCGGCCCCGCGTTGGCGAGCGGCACCGGCGGGCTGTGCGATTCCATCGCTCTATTCTGCCAGCCCGCCTCAGCGCTCCCTAAACCTCATCGACACCCATCAGCGATGTGCCTCGCGCAGCGCGCGCTGCATCTCGCGATCGGTGTCGCGCTTGCGGATCGTCTCGCGCTTGTCGTACAGGTCCTTGCCACGCGCCAGCGCGATCTCGACCTTGGCGTGCGGACCCGAGAAGTACATGCGCGTCGGCACGAGCGTGTAGCCGCGCTCCTTGATGCGCCCCTCGAGCCGGTCGAGCTCGCGCCGATGGACGAGCAGCTTGCGCGGTCGCTCGGGGTCGTGGTTGTCGCGCGCGGCCGGGCCGTAGGGCGGGATGTGGACGTTCTGCAGCCACAGCTCGCCGCCGCGGATCGAGGCGAAGCCGTCCTTCAGCTGTGCGCCCCCGGTGCGCAGCGACTTGACCTCGGTGCCCTGGAGCGCGATGCCGCACTCCAGCCGCTCGACGAGGTTGTAGCGGTAGGACGCGTAGCGGTTGGAGGCAACGTCGCCGGGGGCGACCTTCTTCTTCTTGGACTTGGCCATGGCTGCCTGCGAGCCTAGTAGAGCGGCGCACGCCTCACGGGCCGAGATCGACCCGGCCGCGCACCGTGTCGACGCGGTGGACGCGCACCTGCACGGGATCTCCGAGGCGCAGCGCGGCCCCGCTGCGCGACCCGTGCAGGATCGTGCCCTCCTCGTTGAGCTCCCACCAATCCCGCTCGCCCGTCTCCTCCGAGGCCCGGCCACGCCCGCCCCGCGCGCCCTCGCGGCGCGCCCGCTCCGATGTGGGACGGGCTACGACCCCCTGCATCCGGCGCATCGGGAGCATCCCCTCATACGGCGGCGCCGTCGTCGCATCCGCCGCTTCGTCGGCCGAGAACACGACGAACGCGCCGGCGCCGATGAGGCCGCTCACCTCCCCCGCGAACTCCCGGTCGAACCCCTCGCGGTAGAGCATCTGCTCGAGCGCGAACGCACGCGCGATGTCGTCGGCGTCGCGCTCGATGAGCGTCGCCGCACGCTCGCGGCCCGATGTCCAGGCGCCGAGCTCGGCCAGCCCGCTCGCGCGCGGCGCGGCCTCGCCACCGCCAATCGCCGAGAGCAGCGCCCGGTGGCAGACGAGGTCGGGGTAGCGGCGGATCGGCGAGGTGAAGTGGCAGTAGCACGGCGAGTCGAGCCCCGCGTGGCCGAGGTTGACCGGCGAGTAGTACGCCTGCTTGAGCGTGCGCAGCACGAGCAGGGTGAGCCCGATGCGCCCGTGCCCGGTGCGGCGCACGTGCGCCTCCACCCGCGCGGAGACGTCGCCGAGCAGCGCTGCCGCCTGCGACGAGGACAGCGGCTCGGGAACCGGCGGCGTGGACACCCCGAGCGAGGCGAGCTGCGCGACGAGCTGCTCGACCCGGTCGGGGTCGGGGCGCTCGTGCACGCGATACAGCGTCGGCACGCCGCGCTCGGCCAGGTGCGTGGCCACCGCCTCGTTTGCCGTGATCATCAGGTGCTCGATGAGCCGGTGCGATTCGGTCTGCGTGTGTGCGCGTACCTCGCTGACATGCCCCTCCCGGTCGAACACGAACTCTGGCTCCGGGCGGTCGAGCGTCAGCGCGCT
This sequence comes from uncultured Solirubrobacterales bacterium, assembly GCA_963819075.1. Lineage (GTDB taxonomy): Bacteria > Actinomycetota > Thermoleophilia > Solirubrobacterales > Solirubrobacteraceae > CAVQBJ01. Next base: position 1,235,981 of record CAWFUP010000001.1, on the reverse strand, counting down.
GCGCCGGCGCTCGCGGGCCGCGTCGAGCGCGCCGGCGGCCCGGCGCGCGGCGGCGAGCGGTGCCGCCCACCCGTCCAGCGCGGGCTCGTCGCCGGCGAAGATGCGATCGACGCGGTCGTAGTCCAGCCGGACGTCCGAGCGGATGATCGAGCGGTAGAAGCTGGCCCGCTCGACGTTCGCCTCGCGCAGCACGAGCTCGACCGTGACCGCGAGGCGGTCTCGCTCGGGCACCAGTGAGCAGGCCTCGTTGGAGAGCGCCTCGGGCAGCATCGGCTCGACCGCGCCCGGCACATAGACGCTCGTGCCGCGCCGCCGGGCCTCGCGATCGACCGCCGTGTCCTCGGCCACGTACGCGGACACGTCGGCGATGTGCACCCACACGCGAACACGGCCGTCGTCGAGCATCTCCGCCGAGATCGCGTCGTCGAAGTCACGTGCGGTGGCCGGGTCGATCGTGAACGTCACGAGCTCGCGCAGGTCGCGCCGCGGCGCGCTCCTGCCCGCCCCAGCCGGCTCGAGCCCGCGATCGCGGGCCTCCCGTGCCGCGCGCTCGACGACCGGCTCGAACGCCCGCCGCAGACCCCGGTCGAGCATCAGTCCCTCGATCACGTCACGGGCGACGTCCGGGCGCCCGAGCACCCGCACGACGCGCGCGTGGCCCGCCGGCGCGCCACCGCGCCGACCGCGCCCGCCGACCTGCACGAGCACGAGGTCGCCGGCCTGCGCGCGCACCCCGCCGCGCGACGTGCGTCCATCGACGACCGGGCCACCCTCGCGCCGACGCCCACGGGTCGCCGCGTCGGCGTCCGCGGGCAATCCGAACAGTCGCTGTGCGGTCAGGAAGCGCCCTCGCTTCTCGAGCACGGCCACGATCGCGCCCGCCGCGCTCGGCGCGGACGGGCTCACGGCACTCGGGAGGCGAGCGTCTTCAGCGCGGCCTGCAGCCCGGCGTTCGTGTCGACGACTGCATCCGTGAGCGCCACGTTCGGCGTGATGCCGGCGCCCTCGCTGACGCCGGCCCCGCCAAGGTTGCGCCCGTTCGGGGTGAAGTACTGGCCGACCGTGATGTCCAGGGCGCCGCCGTTGGACAGCGGGCGCACCTCCTGGAAGACGCCCTTGCCGAACGTGTGCGTGCCGACGACGACCGCGCGGTGATCGTCCTGCAGCGCGCCGGTGACGATCTCCGAGGCCGACGCCGTGCCGCGGTCGACGAGTACGACGAGCGGGACCTTCGGCGAGATCGCGCCGCCGACGGCACGCAGCGTGACTGTCGGCTGCGTGCGCCCGCGCGTCGTCACGATCACGCCACTCGGGATGAAGATGCTCGCGACGAGCTGCGCCTCCTCGACGAGCCCGCCGCCGTTCTGGCGCAGATCGAGCACGAGTCCGCGGGCTCCGCGCGCCAGCAGGCTGTCGACGGCGACCCGCACCTGGCCGTGGGCGCCGAGCACGCCGAACGTCGAGAGCTCGACGACCCCGAGCTTGACGCCGCGGTAGGTGATGAGCGTCGACGCGACGACGGGATCGGTGACCACCTCGCGGGTGACGACGACGTTCCGTGTGGCGCCGTGGCTGCGCACGGTCAGCGTCACGTCGGTTCCCGGCGGACCGATGATGAGGCCGGTTGCGGTGCTCGCGGCCACGCCGGCCAGCGAGCGCCCGTTCACCCCGGTGATCAGGTCGCCGACCTTCAGGCCGGAGCGCTGCGCCGGCGAGGCGTCGAACACCCGCACGATGAGCAGGCCCGTAGGCTGCGGCGCGACCTCGACGCCGATCCCCGAGAACTGCTGGCCGCGATCGAAGGACCCGTATTCCTGCGGCGTGAGGTAGTTGGAGAAGCGGTCGTGCAGGCTCGCCACGATGCCGCTGATCGCCGCGTTGGAGAGCTCGGCCGGGGTGAGCGGGCGGTAGTAGTCGTGAGCGACATCGCCGATCGCCTCGTTGACCACGCGCGAGTCCGAGTTCGAGACGAACGCGTTGCGCACGAATCCCGGAAGGTCGTTCGGATGGCCTCCGAGCCAGATGCCGAGCACGAGCAGCAACACCGCGATCACCGCGGTGAGCAGGCCCGTGATGAGGTTTCGCGGTCGCGCGGACATGGGACGAAGCGCTACCGCCGCGCACCCACGCGCCGGAAGCGACCCGACGCAGCGTAGCGAGCGCGACCGAGCCAGACAGCGGGCGGGCGGGCGGGCCCGGTCGGGATCAGACGCGCAGGAAGCGGCGCAGCGACAGGCCCGAGCCGATCGTCGACACGCCCATCGCGCAGGCCATCAACAGGATCAGCAGCGGGATGAAGGCGATCGTCGTCGAGTGCGCGATGAGCGAGAAGGTGCTCGACAGCGTGTCGATCACCGTCAGCTTGGCCACCACGAGCACGGCGACGGCCCCCGCTCCGCCGAGCGCCCCGAGGAACAGTCCCTCGAGCACGAACGGCCAGCGGATGAACCAGTCGGTGGCACCGACGAGCTTCATCACCTCGACCTCGCGCCGCCGCGAGAAGAGCGACAGGCGGATCGTGTTCGCGATGAGCAGCACCGAGGCCACGATGAGCAGGATCGCCAGCACCGCCATCGTCAGCTTCACGAGGCGCGTGACCGTGAGGATCTTGTTCGTCTCGCCCTGCGAATTGCTCACCGTCTGGATCATCGGATCGGTGACCACACGCTGACCCGGCGGCGCGCTCTGGTTGAGCTCGGTGAGCACGAGAGCCGAATGATTCGGGCTGTCGGGCGTCACGCGGAACGTGTCCGGGAGCGGGTTGTACCCGAGGGCCTGGTAGGCCTGCGGGTTGAGCTTGCTCTGCTGCGCGAACGCCTGCTCCTTGGACACGAACTGCACGCTCTTGACGTGCGGTGCGCGCGTGATCTCGCCCTGCGCTCGCGCGTCGTCGGCGGCCGTGGCCGACGTGTTCATGAACACGTCGACGCGCACGCGTCCGCGCACCGCATTGGCCGCGCCGTTGGTCGCCTGCACGACGGGGATGAAGACGCCGAGCACGAGCGTCGTGACGAGCACGGACGCCAGCGCCGCGAAGCTCGGCACCGCGTTGCGCCGCATCGAGCGCAGCGACTCGTGAATGAAGAACCCGGGCCGCATCTACAGCCCACGCAGCCGGTCGCCGAGCTCCGCGGTCGTCTCGTCGCCCGGCCCGTACATGCCCGTCGCCTCATCGCGCACGATGCGCCCGCGCTTGAGCTCGATCACGCGGCGGCGCATCTTGTTGACCATGTGCGAGTCGTGCGTCGCCACGAGCACGGTCGTGCCGGCGCGGTTGATGCGGTAGAGCAGCTGCATGATCCCGATCGATGTGTCCGGATCGAGGTTGCCGGTCGGCTCGTCGGCGAGCAGGAGCGGCGGGTGATTGGCGAAGGCCCGCGCCACGGCGACGCGCTGCTGCTCGCCACCGGACAGCTGCCCGGGGTAGTTGTGCAGCTTCGTGGCCAGCCCGGTGAGGCGCAGGACGTCGGGCACCGTGTTGCGGATCTGGCGGCGGCTGGCGCCGGTCACCTGCAGCGCGTACGCGACGTTGTCGTGCACGGTGCGGTTCGGCAAGAGCTTGAAGTCCTGGAACACGACGCCGATGTTGCGCCGGTAGTACGGGATCTTCTTGCGCGTGATCTCCGAAAGATCCTTGCCGGCGACGCGGATGCGGCCCTCGGTCGCCTCGAACTCCTTGATGAGCAGGCGCATCACCGTCGACTTGCCCGAGCCGGTCGAGCCGACGAGGAACACGAACTCCTGCGGACGCACCGCGAACGTCGCGCGCTCGAGCCCGACGTCGCCGCTCGAGTACCGCTTGGACACCCCGCGAAAGTCGATGACCGACGTCGGATCGAACGGACGCTCGACCGGCTGGCCCGGCGCGGAGACCGCGCGATGGGGCTCGCGGACGAAGCGGCGCGGCGGGGCCTGGGGGCTTGCGTGGTCGCGCGTTCGGGCGAGTTCGCGCTCGCGCTCGCGGCGAACCATGATGTCGTTCTCGGTGGGGGGCATGGCCGGTGAGGGTAGCGATCGGGCGCAGCGGCGCCGAGCGTTTATCCGCTTTGCAATGGGGATTGCAGCGCCCGGCGGCCCTTTCCCCCGACGCGACCCCGGTCTTGGCGGGCGCTCCGTTACGGCGTCTGGACGCGACCGCGGACGGCGCGGAGCCGGCCAGTCGCAGCCGCGTGCTCTAACGTGCGTGGACGATGGCGACGGTCGAGACCTCCGAGCTGGCCAACGGGCTGCGCCTCAACCGTGTGCCCGTCGTCGGCACCGGTGCGATCACGGTGCTGGTGGCATTCGACGCCGGCGCGCGCACCGAGCGTCCGGAGGAGAACGGGATGGCCCACTTCCTCGAGCACCTCGTGTTCAAGGGGGGCGACAAGTACCCCAACCACCGGGCGATCAACGAGACGGCGGAGGCCCTCGGCGGCGTACTGAACGCCTATACGAGCCACGACCTCGTCGCCTTTCACATCACCGCGCGCGCCGAGGCCGCGCCCGAGGCGATCGATCTGCTGACCGACTTCGTCGCCCGTCCGCGCATCGACCCCGACGAGCTCGACAAGGAACGCGGCGTGGTCATCCAGGAGATCAACCGCGCGTTCGACCAGCCATCGATGGTCGCCGAGTACCTCATCGACCGCGCCGCCTTCGGCGAGCATCCGCTCGGCCGTCCCGTGCTCGGTTCCGAGGAGAACCTGCGCGCGTTCACGCGCGAGGGGATCGTCGCCTTCCGCGAGCGACGCTGGTCCGGTCGGCACGGCGGCGCGTTCCTGGTCGGGAACCTCGATCACCTTCCCGACGAGGGCCAGCTGGCCGAGGCGTTCGGCCGCTTCCCGGGCCTGCCCGAGCCGGGGGCCTACGAGCCGGTGCGCGAGTTCGCGCCGACGACGCTGGTCGAGGAGCGCGACACCAACCAGTCGCACCTACGGATGATCTATCGCCCCGACGTGGCGACCGACGACGAGCGCGCCCGCGCGGCGCTCAGCATCTACGCCACGCTGCTCGGCGGCTCGATGAGCTCGCGCCTGTTCGAGGAGATCCGCGAGCAGCGAGGGCTGTGCTATTCGGTCTACGCGGTCGACCACGCCTTCGCCGACGTGCCGATCCTGCAGCTCGGCTCGGGGCTGGACTCATCGAAGTGCATCGAGGCCTACGAACGCATGCGGGAGATCGTCGTCGAGCTGCGCGAGGAGGGCCCGACGCCGGCGGAGGTCGATCGGGCGCGCGCCTACGCCGCGGGCCGCCGCGTCCTCGCCTTCGAGAACTCGGGCGCCGTCGCGCGCACCGCGGCGACGCAGACGATCGTGTATCACGAGGATCCCGACCCCCGGGCCAGCATCGAGGCGATCGACGCGGTCACCTACGACGAGGTGGTCGAGGTCGCCCGCACGATCGAGGACCGTCTCGCCGTGGCCTGCGTCGGGCCGCACTCGAGCGACGACTTCTAGACGGCGGGGCGCTCAGCCGATCGCGACCATGCGATCGATCGGCACCCGGGCGCGCTCGGCGATCGCCTCGGGCACCCGCACCTCGAACTGATTGTCGCGCAGCGCGTTGCGCAGCTTGGGCAGCGTGATCATCTTCATGAACTGGCAGCTCGCCTCGGCGTTGGCGGGGATGAAGTCGACGTCCGGCGCGGCCATCTGCAGCGGGTAGAGCATGCCGATCTCGGTGGCCACGACCACCTCGGCGTGCTCGTGGTCGCGCTGGGCGTCGTGCTCGGCCTCGCGCGCGTAGTTGAGCATCCCCCCGGTCGAGAGCATCCGGACGCCGTCGGCCTCGACGTCGCCGGCGGCGACATACTCCATGACACTCGTCGTGCAGCCGCACTCGGGATGGATGAGGAAGTCGGCCTTCGGGTGGGCGGCGCGCACGGCGTCGATGTCGCGCGGGCGGATCCCGGCGTGCACGTGGCACTCGCCGTCCCACACGTGCATCCGCCGGCCGAGCTCCTTCTCGACGAAGGCGCCGAGCCACATGTCGGGACCGAACAGGATCTCGGTGTCCTCCCCGTGGGTGGCGTAGATGTGGCGTACGACGTCGACGGCGTTCGCCGACGTGCAGCAGTAGTCCGTGAGCGCCTTCACCTCCGCCGTGGTGTTGACGTACATCACGACGACACCGCTCGGGTACGTGCCGCGCCACTGCGCGAGCTGCTCGTAGTCGATCGAGTCGGCCAGTGAGCAGCCGGCCTGCAGGTCGGGGATGAGGACCGTCTTGTCGGGCGCCAGGATCGACGCCGTCTCGGCCATGAAGTGCACGCCGCAGAAGACGATCACCTCGGCGTCGGTCGCCGCGGCCTGGCGCGACAGGCCGAGCGAGTCGCCGACGTAGTCGGCCACCTGCTGCACCTCGGGCACCTGGTAGTTGTGGGCGAGGATGACCGCGTTGCGCTGGGTGGCGAGCGTGCGCACCTCGTCCTGGAGCGCCGTGATCTCGTCGGGGCTCAGGTTCACGGGACCGGATCCGGCCATGGGGAGCGAGAGGTCGGGGGCCATGGGGAGGTTCATCTACACCGCCTCCAAGATGAGTGACAGGTCAAGGGCCGGCGCGGAATGCGTGATCGCGCCAATTGATACGAAGTTTACCCCCGTGAGCGCGCGCTCTTGCAACGTCTGTAGCGTCACGCCGCCGCTCGCCTCGAGCGTCGCCGCGCCCGCCACGCGCGCCACCGCGTCGCGCAGCTGATCGGTCGTCATGTTGTCGAGCAGCAGCCGGGGTGCGCCAGCGGCCAGGGCCTCGTCGATCTCGGCGCTGTTGCGCACCTCGACCTCCAGCGTGCCGGCGAGCTCGGGCGCCGAAGCGCGTGCGCGCTCGATCGCCGCGCCAATGCCGCCGGCCGCGGCGATGTGGTTCTCCTTGATGAGGATCGCGTCGTAGAGGCCGACCCGGTGATTGGTCGCGCCGCCGGCGGCTACGGCGGCCTTCTCGAGGGCCCGCAGACCCGGAGTCGTCTTGCGCGTGTCGAGCACGCGCGTGCCGGTTCCCTCCACGATGCGCGCGGCGCGCGCCGCGGCCGTCGCCACACCGGAGAGGTGAGCAAGGAAGTTGAGCGCCGTGCGCTCGCCGCTCAGCAGCGCCCGGGCGAGGCCCCGCAGCTCGAGCACCTCACCCCCATCGCGCCACACTCCCTCGAGTGCGCAGCGACGCACTTCGACGTCGGGATCGAGCTCGCGAAACACCTCCTCGGCGACGGCGAGCCCGTAGATGACGCCCTCGGCCTTCTGCGTGATGAGTGCGCGGGCCGCCGCATCCGCGGCGACGGTTGCCTCGGTGGTGACGTCACCGCTGCCGAGGTCCTCGGCCAGCGCGGTGCGCACGAGCCAGAGGGTGTCGGGATACGGGGACGTCGACGACACTGCCCCCAGCATAGGATCATCGGCAGCGTGACCCAGTTCTCCCCCGAGCCACGCGCGATCCTCGTCCGCTGGATGGGCCTGCTCGACGCCAACAGCGCCGGATTCATCCACGGCGGGACGGTCATGAAGCTCTGCGACGAGGCCGCCGGGCTGGCCGCCGTGCGTCACTCGCGCTGCCGCGTCGTCACCGCCGGCATGGACCGTATGACCTTCCTGACCCCGATCCACGTCGGCGAGCTCGTGACCTTCCAGGCCAGCGTCAACGCCGTGTGGCGCACCTCGATGGAGGTCGGCGTGCGCGTCGACACCGAGGATCCGCGCACCGGTGCGGCGCGCCACAGCAACAGCGCCTACCTCACGATGGTGGCGGTGGACGAGGCGGGGCACCCGATCGCCGTGCCGCCGCTCGTGCCGCAGACCGACACCGACCGCCGGCGGGCGTACGAGGCGCAGCTGCGTCGCGCCAACCGTCTCGCCGAACGCGATCAGATCCGCAGCGGGCGCTGAGAGCCGGCGCTTACCCGCTCCGCCATAGGCCCGCGGCGTGCGGCGGCGCCGGGGCCAGGATCGGCGGGCCCGAGAGGCGCAGCAGCAGAGCCCGGTGCCCTTGCCGAGCAGGACCGACACCCCGCCAGCGGGTCACAGCTCGCCCGCCGGCGCGTTGAACGTGAACATGCGGTCGGCCTCGATGCGCGCGTAGACCGGTCCGGAGTCGAGGAATGCCTCCCACTCGGGCCCGTAGCGCGGCACGTAGACCTCCAGCAGCGTCCGCCTCAGCTCGGTGCCAGCGCCACCGCGCAGCTCGACGGGCACCGCGCGCCCGTGGACGGTGACCGCGAGCTCCTCGCTGGGAAGGTGCGTCGCGCTCACGTGCGGCCGCGCGCGGATGTGGCGGAAGCGCAGCGAGTCGGGCGCCGAGCCGAAGTGGAACGCGCCGCGCAGGAAGATCCCGTCGACCGGGCCAACGATCGGGCGACCGTCGGCCGTGACGGTGGCGAGCGCGAGCAATCGCATCCCGGTCAGCCGATCGGCGACGTGGCGCGCGGTCAGCCTGCGCTCGGGCGTCAGGATGCTGAGCAGATGCGATCCGGCGGTGGCGTAGCTTCGGTCGAGCAGCGCCTGCAGCACGTCGAGGTCGGCGGCGGTCTCGTGCATCCTGGGCGCGCGCTACGCGGCGGTCGCGCTGCCCGCCGCCCGCAGTAGGTACGCCCGCACGAACCCGTCGAGGTCGCCGTCGAGGACACGGTTGACGTCGCCGACCTCGTGGTTGGTGCGGTGGTCCTTGACCATGGTGTACGGGTGCAGCACGTAGGAGCGGATCTGCGAGCCGAAGTTGACGTCCTGCGCCTCACCCTTCTCGCGCGCGATCTCCTCCTGGCGCTCGCGTTCCTGGCGCTCGACGAGCTTGGCCCGCAGCATGGCCATAGCCGTCGCGCGGTTGGAGGACTGCGAGCGCTCGTTCTGGCACTGCACGACGATGCCGGTCGGACGGTGGGTGATCCGCACGGCGGAGTCGGTCTTGTTGACGTGCTGCCCCCCCGCTCCCGAGGCGCGGTAGGTGTCGACCTGCAGGTCGTCGTCGTCGATCTCGATCTCTCCGGTGTCCGCCACGACGGGCGCGACCTCGACTCCGGCAAAGCTCGTCTGCCGGCGCTTGGCCGAGTCGAACGGCGACAGGCGCACGAGGCGATGCACGCCGCGCTCGGCGCTGAACAGCCCGTACGCGTTCTCGCCGGCGGCGCGGAAGGTGGCCGACTTGATGCCGGCCTCCTCGCCCGGGCTCACCTCGAGCAGCTCGGTCTGGAAGCCGCGACGTTCGGCCCAGCGCATGAGCATCCGCAGCACCATCTCGGCCCAGTCCTGGGCGTCGGTGCCGCCGGCGCCGCCGTTGACGGTCACCAGCGCGTCCCCGCCGTCATAGGGACCCGAGAACAGCCGCTGCTCCTCGAGCTCGGCCAGCCGTGCCTCCACCGAAGCGACCTGCTCGTCGAACTCGGCGGCGATCGACTCGTCCTCCTCGGCCAGCTCGGCGAGTCCCTCGAGATCGTCGACGTCACGCTCGAGCGCCCGGAAGACCTCCAGCCGCCGTGTCATCCGCGCATGCTCGGCCGATACCTTCGCCGCGCGCTCGGAATCGTCCCAGAAGCCCGGCGCTCCCATCTCGGTCTCGAGCGCGCCAGCGCGCTCGCTCAGCCCAGCTGGGTCAAAGATAATCCGCGAGCAGCTTGAGCTGGTCGCGGATCGCCGCGAGACGCTGGGGTACCGGCTCGGGTGCGGCGCTCGTGCTCATGGCGGCCCACGCTAGCAGCCGGCCGGCGCCGTCGCCCGCAGCCGCCGCAGGCGACTGAGCGCGAACGGCCGGTCCGGGTGGTCGTCGGGCAGCAGGTCGAGCAGCACGCGGCAGGCCACGATGTCGTCGTCGCCGGCCGGCCCGCGCAGCCACGCCAGGAGCGCCTCGCTGTCGCCCGAGGCGAGCACCGCGCCGCGCACGCGTCCGTCGAGCCACTCCCGGATCTCGACGACCCCCGGCACCTCCGAGTGCGGCAGCAGCGGCCCGACGTAGTCGGCGACCACTTCGCACAGCGGAGCGGCGCCGACGCGCTGGGCCAGCGCGAGGAAGTCCGCTCGGGGCGGCTCGGCGAGCCGGTAGGGCGCGGCGAGCAGCTGATCGCCGAGCAGCGCGCGCAGGCGCGACATCTCGGCGCGGATCGTGACCGGCTTGCCGAAGTCCCCGTACAGCTCGAGCGCCAGCTGATCGGCGCTCAGGCCGCGCGGACGCGTGGCCAGCAGCACGAGGATCTCGCTGTGGCGGGGGCCGAGCGTGCGCGTGATCTCTCCGAGCTCGAGCACGAGGCGGTCGCGACCGAGGCCGCTCAGACGCGGCTTCGCCCTACGCGCCGGCGCCGCGCGGGCCTCGCTGAACAGCAGGAAGGCGTCTCGCTCGTCCACCGGCTCGGCCCATACGGTCGTGCCTCCCGCGAGCGTCACCTCGCCCCCGTCTGCTGGGATGGTCGCGTCTTCGCCCGCCCATTCATCGCGGCGGGACAGCAGCACGCGGCCGGAGGGGCCGACGATCGCATCCGCCTCGCCGCGGTCGGGCCCGATCCGATCGCGCAGCCGGGCCACGATCGCCGCGTTGCGGTCGGCCGCGCGCAGGGCGAGCACCGTCTCGATCATCCGCGCGGCGGCGGCGATGAGCGCCAGGCTGTGCGGGTCGGCGGTGGACAGCGGTCCGGACAGATCGAGGACGCCGAGCAGCTCGTCGGTCTCCGGATCGTGCACCGGGGCGGCGCTGCAGGTCCATCCGTGCACACAGCACGAGAAGTGCTCAGCCGAGAAGATCTGCAGCGGATGATCGATGGCGAGCGCCGTGCCCATCGCGTTCGTCCCGGCCCCGGCCTCGCTCCACACCGCACCGGGCCCGAGGTGGATCTCCGCCGCCGCCGCGAGTGCGTGCGACTCACCGTCGAGCCACAGCAGGGTGCCGTCTGCCGCGCACACGAGCGCGACCTGCGGAGCGTCGACGTTGAGCGGCCCGAGCAATTCGCGCATCATCGAATGGCCGACCGACAACGGATGCTCGGCCCACCGTGCGGCCACCTCGTCCTCGGCGAGCACGACCGGCGCGAGCGAATGCTCGGGATCGATGCCGGCGCCGCTCGACCGCTCCCAGGAGCGCGCCACGACCTCCCGCAGTCGTCCCCGAACCGAGCCGCCGCTGAGCGCGCGGTGATGGATCTGTGCGAGCTCGAACGCTCGCCGGCGCGGGTCGGTGGTGGCGTCGAGCGCCACCCATTCGGTTTGAGGCACGGGGCCCTCCCTCGACGCCTTCGATGTTACTCCCAGCGCCCTCTCCTGCAACGCGACTGCAACCTACCCCGGCGTAGCGTGCCTTCCAGACGGCGTACCGCGCCCCCGTGTGCGTGCGTGCGGGACACGATTGACGATCGAGGGACAAGGAGGGTGAGCCAATGGCCACCGAGGTACAGATCGACGAACGGGCACGCGAATGGGTGGGCCACGAGCATCCGATGCTCATCGGCAGCGAGTGGGTCCCGGCCGCGTCGGGTAAGACATTCGAGACCTACAACCCCGCGACCGGCGAGGTGCTCGCCCGGGTCGCCGCCGGCGACTCCGAGGACATCGACCGCGCGGTCAAGACGGCTCGCGTGGCCTTCGAGAGTGGGCCGTGGAGCCGGATGAAGGCGAACGAGCGCGGCCGCGCGATCCACCGCCTCGGCGATCTCATCCTCGAGCACGGAGACGAGCTGGCCGCGTTGGAGACCCTCGACAACGGTAAGCCCCTCGCGATCGCCCGCGCGGCAGACGTCGAGCTCGCCGCCGACCTCTTCCACTACATGTCGGGATGGGCGACGAAGATCGAGGGCAACACGATCCCGATCTCGGTTCCCTACATGCCCGACGCACAGTTTCACGCCTACACGCTGCGCGACCCGATCGGCGTCGTCGGTCAGATCATCCCGTGGAACTTCCCGTTGCTGATGGCGGCCTGGAAGCTCGGCCCGGCGCTCGCCGCCGGCGTGACGGTCGTGCTCAAGCCAGCCGAGCAGACGCCGCTGTCGGCCCTGCGGCTTGGCGAGCTCGTGCTCGAGGCGGGCATCCCGCCCGGCGTGGTGAACGTCGTCCCGGGGTTCGGAGAGACGGCGGGCGCGGCCCTGTCCGCGCACCCCGACGTCGACAAGGTCGCGTTCACGGGCTCGACCGAGGTCGGCCGGCTCATCCTGCAGGCCGCAGCCGGCAACCTGAAGAAGGTCTCGCTCGAGCTCGGCGGCAAGTCACCGAACATCGTGTTTGCCGACGCCGACCTGGACACGGCGATCCCCGGCGCGGCCAACGCGATCTTCTTCAACCACGGGCAGTGCTGCTGCGCCGGCTCGCGGCTGTACGTCGACGAGCGGATATACGACGACGTCGTGCAGGGCGTCTCAGACCACGCCCGGCAGATCCACGTCGGCTCGGGGCTGGACCCGCAGGCGGAGATGGGCCCGCTCGTCTCCCAGGAGCAGCTCGACCGCGTGTGCGGCTTCCTGGAGTCCGGCCGCGCGGAGGGCGCCGAGACCCTCGTCGGCGGGGAGCGGGTCGGCGATCGCGGCTACTTCGTCGCGCCGACCGTGCTGGCGAACACCCACCCCGACATGAAGGTCGAGGCTGAGGAGATCTTCGGCCCGGTGGTCACGGTGTCGCCGTTCAAGGACGTCGACGAGGTCCTCCCGAGGGCCCACTCGACGAACTACGGCCTCGCCGCCGGCGTGTGGACGAGCGACCTCTCGAAGGCCCATCGTCTCGCCAAGAGCCTGCGGGCGGGCACCGTGTGGATCAACTGTTACAACGTATTCGACGCTTCGCTGCCGTTCGGCGGCTACAAGGAGTCCGGCTGGGGCCGCGAGATGGGGCACGAATCCCTCGAGCTCTACACCGAGGTCAAGTCGGTCTGCGCGCAGCTCTAGACCCCCCTGTGAGCCTGCGCCCCGGGGCGTCGCCGCTACGCGGCGGCGCCCCTCCTCGTGCAAGGGGGTGTTCGTCGTTGGTATGAATAATTCACACCTTCGTAGCACCAGCCGACGGATTGCGGGGGCCGAGCAGGGCCGACGGCTGTACATGGCCGGGGCCACAGGTCCTGGTCGCGTGCTCCCCGACCGGCCTCGGGCGCCGCCTGACTGTGCCCCGCACGGGGTATGCCCCGAACGGGGTATGGCAAGTAGTGCCGCGGCGCCACCTGCCTGCGCCCCGCACGGGGTGTGCCCCGAACGGGGTATCAGGCGCCGTGGCACTTCTTGAACTTCTTGCCCGACCCGCACCAGCACGGATCGTTGCGCCCGACCTGGTGTTCCTCGTCGACCCGCCGCTGCTCGACCACGGGCGCGCCGATCCCGCCGTGGTCCGCGCCGTTGGCGGCGGCGACCGCCGCCACCTCCTCGCCGGCCGCCGCGGCGGCGATCGCGCCGGCGCCCATGGCGGCGCCGCCGGAATAGGACACGCGGGCCGCGCGGGTCGCGCTGCCCGACACGGGCACCGGCGGCGGGGCGGGCGCTCCGCCATTCTCGGCCTCGATGTTGACCTGGACGTGGAAGATCATGCGCGAGAAGTCGGTCCAGATGCTGTTCATCAGGTCGCCGAACAGCTCGAAGCCCTCGTTCTTGTACGCCACGAGCGGATCGATCTGCGCGAACCCGCGGAGGTGGATGCCCTCACGCAGGTAGTCCATGTCGTAGAGGTGCTCGCGCCAGCGCTCGTCGATGATCTGCAGCAGCAGGTAGCGCTCGAGCGCCCGCATCAGCTCCTCGCCGAGCTCGGCCTCGCGCGCGCCGTACAGGGCGAGGGCCGACTCGGTCAGGCGCTCGACCAGCTCGGCCCGGTTGACGCTCTCGGGATCGAGGTCGTCAGGGGCGATGTCGACCGGGAAGATCTGCTCGAGCGCCGTGAACAGCCCGTCGACGTCCCAGTCCTCCATGAAGTCGCCCGGCGTGTACTGGCTGGTGATGCGCTCGATGACGGTGGCGATCTCCTCGCGGGCCTCGCTGCCGATGTCCTCGCCCGCGAGCACCTTGTCGCGGTAGGCGTAGACGATCCGGCGCTGCTCGTTCATGACGTCGTCGTACTCGAGCACGCGCTTGCGCTGCAGGAAGTTCTGCTCCTCGACCTTGCGCTGGGCCTTCTCGATCTGCTTGGAGAGCATGCCGGCCTCGATCGGCTCTTCGTTGCCCTCCTCGTCGACGGCGCCGAGGCGGTCGAGGATGCGGTAGATCCGATCGCCGGCGAACAGGCGCACGAGGTCGTCCTCGGCCGAGAGGAAGAAGCGCGACTCGCCGGGGTCGCCCTGGCGGCCGGAGCGGCCGCGCAGCTGATTGTCGATGCGCCGCGACTCGTGGCGCTCGGTGCCCACGATGAACAGGCCACCTGCCTCCTCGACCTGCTGGCGCGACTCCTCGACGTGCTGCTCGAGCGCGGGCATGATGTCGGCGAGGCGCTCGTCATAGTCGGGATCGCCCGGGCTCATTCCGAGCTTGGCCAGCTCGAGGCGGGCCAGATGCTCGGGGTTGCCGCCGAGCTTGATGTCGACGCCGCGGCCGGCCATGTTCGTGGCGATCGTCACCGCACCGGGCTGGCCCGCCTCGGCCACGATCTCGGCCTCGCGCGCGGCGTGCTCCGGCTTGGCGTTGAGCACGGTGTGCTTGATCCCGCGCTGGCGCAGACGCTCGGAGAGCAGCTCGGACACCTCGACGGAGATCGTGCCGACGAGCACCGGCTGGCCCTGCTCGTGGCGCGCCACGATCTCGCGCACGACGGCGCTCCACTTGCCCTCGCGCGTCTTGTACACCTGATCGTTGCGATCGGCGCGGACCATGTCGCGGTTCGTGGGGATCTGCACGACGGGCAGCTCGTAGATCTTCATGAACTCCGTCGCCTCGGTGAGCGCGGTGCCGGTCATCCCGCTCAGCTTCTCGTACAGGCGGAAGTAGTTCTGCAGGGTGATCGTGGCCAGGGTCTGGTTCTCCTCCTGGACGCGCACGCCCTCCTTCGCCTCGACGGCCTGGTGCAGACCCTCCGACCAGCGACGACCGTCGAGGATGCGCCCGGTGAACTCGTCGATGATCTTGACCTCACCATCGATGACGGCGTAGTCGACGTCGCGCGCGTAGAGCGACTCGGCCTTCAGCGACTGATGCAGGTGGTTGACGAGATGCCCGTTCTCGGCGCGGTAGAGGTGCTGGATGCCGAGGAAGCGCTCGGCCTTGGCCACGCCCTGCTCGGTGACCGCCACCGTCTTGAACTTCTCGTCGAACTCGAAGTCGAAGTCGGCGACGTACTCCTTCTTCATGCGCGGATCCATGCCGTCGGGCGTCTTACCGGACACCATCGTGCGAGCGAGGCGCGCGAACTTCGCGTACAGGTCGGCCGCCTGCTCGGGGGCGCCCGAGATGATGAGCGGCGTGCGCGCCTCGTCGATGAGGATGTTGTCGACCTCGTCCACGATGCCGAACGGATGGCCGCGCTGGACCTTCTCCGCCAGGTCGGTGGCCATGTTGTCGCGCAGGTAGTCGAAGCCGAACTCGGAGTTCGTGCCGTAGACGACGTCGCACGCGTACGCGGCGTGCTTGTCGGCCACGTTCTGCATGTTCTGCAGGACGCCGACGGTCACGCCGAGCCCCTTGTAGATCGGACTCATCCACTCGGCATCGCGGCGCGCCAGGTAGTCGTTGACGGTGACCACGTGAACGCCCTTACGCTCGCCGGTCTCGGCGTCGCGGACGGCCAGCGAGTTCAGGACGACGGCGAGCGTCGCGGTGAGCGTCTTACCCTCGCCGGTCTTCATCTCGGCGATCGAGCCCTCGTGGAGGGCCATCCCGCCGATGAGCTGCACGTCGAAGTGGCGCATGCCCATCGTGCGCTTGCCGGTCTCGCGGACGATCGCGAAGCACTCGGGAAGCAGGTCGTCGAGCGAGTCGCCGTTGCGGGCGCGCTCGCGCAGCTCGTCCATGCGCTCGCGCAGCTCCTCGTCGGTCTCCTCCTGCAGCTCGGGCTCGAAGGCACCGATCATCCCGACGCGCTGCTGGTAGCGCTTGAATTGAGTTCCCTCGCCCCAGTTGAGGGCGCGATCGAGCAAGCCCATAGGGTCTGAGCGTAGCAGCGGATCGAGCTCGTTGAACGTCCGACCGGCCCGTCAGTCCGACGCCCCGTCGAGTGGGCGGCGGCGCCCGGTGGCGCCGCCGCGCAGGACCGTCAGGAGGCGGTCGACGGCTCCCCGGTGACGCGGGCCGCGGCCCGGGACTCGCGCCGTTTGCGGCGCTTGTCGCGGTGGCGCTTGACCTGCACGGCGAGCTCGTCGCAGACGAGGTTGAGCGAGTGCACCATGTCCGTGGATGCGTCGCGGGCACGCAGCGTCACGCCCTTCAGATAGAGCGTCGCCTCCGCGACCTGGCAGTCGGGGTTGGCCGGGTTACGCTCCTCGAAGATCTCGACCTCCAGCCGCGCGAGGTCGGACACCTGACGGGCGACCTTCGCAAAGCGGCGCTCAACGTGGATCCTGAACTCGTCGGTGACCGGAACGTTGCGGCCCTTGACGTGGATCTGCATCAGCTGGCCTCCTTCGGCGAGGATGTGGAGGGGGGCTTCCGAATTGCCCTTGGCGAGGATGCTACGCCCGGTATCGGCCGTTGTCACCCCGGGCCGCTACGGATGGGCCCTCGGGCGAAATCCCCCCGCCCAGCACGTGTATCTTGCGGATATCACCGCTCGTATGAACGTCGACTCGCGGGGCCGCTCGTGCGGTCAGGATGCGCCGACCGCGACGCGCGGGCGCAGGCTTTGCAAGATGCCGGAGTGGCCGGCGATCGCGCCGATGAGGATCGCGTGCGCGGCGATCTCGGTCCCGGGGAGCACGATCGTCTCGCGCAGCTGGGCGCCGTCGCCGACGCGTGCGCCGTCGCCGATGACGATCGGGCCCTGCAGGCGAACGCCCTCCCCGATGACGGCGTCGTGTCCGATCCACGCCGGCCCGTCGACGTCAACCGAGGGCGGCAGGACCGTCGAGCCGGCGACGCGCACGCCGGGCGCGACCTCGCGTCCGGTGAGCTCGAGCGTCAGCTTGCCGGCGAGCGCATCGAAGGTCCCCTGGCGAAGCTCGGCCAGCGAGCCGACGTCGTTCCAGTACTCGTCACCGATCTCGTGGATGTGGAACGGCACGTCGTGCTCGAGCAGCGTCGGGTACACGTCGGTCGCCCAGTCGACGAACGGACGCTCGGGGAAGTAGTCGAAGATCGCGGGCTCGAACAGGTAGATGCCGCAGTTGCCGAGGTCGGACAGCGCCTCCTCGGGCGGCGGCTTCTCCTGGAAGCCGGTGATGCGCCCGTCGGCGTCGTGCAGCACGACGCCGTACTCGCGCGTGTCGGCGACGCGCTTGACGGCGAGCGTGGCCACCGAGCCGGTCGCGCGGTGGCGGGCAACGAAGCGGGTGAGGTCGAGGTCGGTGAGCGCGTCGCCGGAGATGACCAGGAAGGTCTCGTCGCCGAAGAAGTCCGCGCAGTTGCGCACGCCACCGGCGGTGCCGAGCAGCTCTTCCTCGAAGCGATACTCCAGACGGTCGCCGAAGTACGCGCGGATCGTGTCCGGGAAGTAGTGCAGGTTGGCGATGACCTCGTCGAAGTCGTGCCGGTCGAGCAGGTCGACGATGTGCGCCATCACCGGGCGGTCGAGCACCGGCACCATCGGCTTGGTGATCTCGTAGGTGAGCGGCCGCAGGCGCGTTCCCAGTCCGGCGGCGAGGACCATGGCTCTCACGGCGCCGGAAGCTATCTCAAATCGCCGTCACGAGCCGCGGTCAGCCGCGCGTTCGGCCTCCGCGCCCCAGGAACCGAGGTATTCGCGCTGCGCGGCCGTCGGGTCGTCGATGCGTACATGCAGGGACTCGAGCTTCAGGCGCGCCACCTCGCGGTCGATCGCGTCGGGAACGGCGAGCACCTCGCGCGGCAGCGAGCCCGCGCGGCGCACGAGGTACTCGACGCAGAGCGCCTGGTTGGCGAAGGACATGTCCATGACCGCGGCCGGATGACCCTCGGCGGCGGCGAGGTTGACGACCCGGCCCTCGGCGAGGAGGTCCAGGCGGCGGCCGGCGATCCGGTACTCGCGGACGAGCGGCAGCACGTCGCGGGGCGGCTCATCGGCCAGCGCCCCGAGCGCGGCGACGTCGATCTCGACATCGAAGTGCCCGGCGTTGGCGAGCACGGCGCCGTCGGGCATGCGCTCGAAGTGCGCGCGCGTGAGGACGTCGCGACTGCCCGTGACGGTCACGAACACGTCACCTCTCTCGGCGGCGGCAAGCGCCGGCATCACCTCATAGCCCTCCATGCGGGCCTCGAGCGCGCGCAGCGGGTCGATCTCGCACACGACGACCGACGCGCCGGCCCCTCGGGCGCGCTGGGCGACGCCGCGCCCGGTCCAGCCGTAGCCGAGGACGACGATCGTGCGGCCGGCGAGCAGGATGTTCGTCGCCCGCAGGATCCCGTCGAGCGTCGACTGCCCGGTGCCGTAGCGATCGTTGAAGGCTCGCTCGGTGAGGGCCTCGTTGACGGCGAGGATCGGGCAGCGCAGCTCGCCCTCGGCCTGCAGGCCGCGCACCCGCAGCAGACCGGCGGTCGTCTCCTCGGTGCCGCCGAGCATCCGCTCGGCGTGCTCGGGGCGCGCGGCGTGGATCGTCGTGACGAGGTCGGCGCCGTCGTCGATCGTCACGGCCGGGTCGGAGTGCACGAGCGCGGCGACGTGCTCGGCGTAGCGCTCGATCGGCTCCCCGCGGGCGGCATACACCTCGGCTCCGTCAC
This sequence comes from uncultured Solirubrobacterales bacterium, assembly GCA_963819075.1. Classification (GTDB taxonomy): domain Bacteria; phylum Actinomycetota; class Thermoleophilia; order Solirubrobacterales; family Solirubrobacteraceae; genus CAVQBJ01. The sequence goes on along the minus strand of CAWFUP010000001.1, from coordinate 1,217,296 downwards.
GGACGACGAGCGCCGCGGCGACGTCGTCCTGGATCGAGAGCGGGTTGGCGGAGCACAGCCCGACCGCCGCCCCGCCCGCGATCAGCGCCCGCACGAGGTTGGCGGTCTCGGCGGTGACGTGCAGGCAGGCGGCCACCCGCACACCCTCGAGCGGGCGGTCGCGCGCCAGCCGGGCGCGGATCTCGCGTAACACCGGCATGTGCGCGTCCGCCCACTCGATGCGGGCCTCGCCCGCGTCGGCGAGGGCGAGGTCGGCGACGGCGTGGGGCGGCCTGCGGGCGCGAGCCATTCCCGGGCAGACTGCCGGGCGCGGCGGACGCCTTCGCCCGCACCGCGGCAGGCCGCGCGGCCTAGATGGAGGCCAGCTCGCGCACCTGCGTCAGGCGCAGGCTGTTCCCGGACGGGTCGCGGAAGCCGGAGTCGATCCCGTACGGGCGCTCCTCGGGCTCCTGAGAGAACTCGACCCCGCGCGCCTTGAGCTCCTCGTAGGACGCCTGGCAGTCGTCCGTGGTGAGGAAGACGGTCCCGGCGAAGCCCTTGGCCATCAGGTCGCGGACCTGCGCAGCGGTGTCGGCGTCCATCACGGGCGGCCCCGGGATCGCCATCAGCGTGATGGCGAAGTCGGGCTGTCCCACCGGCCCGACCGTGAGCCAGCGGAAGGCGGCCATCTCGGGCAGCGTCACATCGGAGCGGACCTCCATCCCGAGCTTGCGGGTGTAGAAGGCGAGCGCCTCATCCTGGTCGTGCACCCACAGCTGGGCGTTGGCGATGCGGATCATTGTGTCCTCCTCGCGGTCGGCGGTGACGGTCGCAGGCCACCCTAGACCTGCGCCGCAGGCCTGTCTTCTCGAAACGTGCGGTGTTGCGGCCGCGCATACGCGCGTACGACGCAGCCCGGCACGAGCGCGAACGTCGCGGCGGGCGGGAAGCGAGCTCGGTAGGCGGTGGGCGACGCACCGTAGGTGCGGGTGAAGCTGGTCGTGAACGAGCCGACGCTCTGCAGGCCGACCGAGAAGCAGATCTCGGCCACCGAGCGGTCGGACGTGCGCAGCAGCGCGGCCGCGCGCTCGAGCCGGCGCGTCAGCAGGTAGGCGTGCGGCGACTCGCCGAAGGCGCGACGGAACTCGCGGCTGAAGTGGGCCCGTGACAGCCCGGCGCAGCGCGCGAGGTCGTCGACGTCGAGCGGCTCGAAGTAGCGCGCATCGGCCAGGTCCCTGGCGCGCAGGAGGTGACGGGCGATCGGGACGTGGGCCACGACGCGCAGTATCGCGCCCCGAGGCCCCGATCGCACGTCGGCCCGGCGAGTCGCCGGGCGTCGCCCGGCGACTCCGCGATCGCCCCCTAGTAGCGGTAGTGATCGGGCTTGTACGGGCCCTCGACCGGCACGCCGATGTAGTGGGCCTGCTCGGGCGTCAGCTCGGTCAGGCGCACGCCGAGGGCGTCGAGGTGCAGGCGCGCCACCTTCTCGTCGAGGTGCTTGGGCAGCACGTACACCTTGCGCTCGTACGAGTCGTTCTTGGTGAACAGCTCGATCTGGGCGATCGTCTGGTTGGTGAACGAGTTGGACATCACGAAGCTCGGGTGCCCGGTCGCGTTGCCGAGGTTGAGCAGGCGCCCCTCGGACAGCACGATCACCGCGTGCCCGTCGGGGAAGCGCCACTCGTCGACCTGCGGCTTGATGTTGATGTGCTCGATGCCCGGCGTCTTGGCGAGGCCGGCCATGTCGATCTCGTTGTCGAAGTGCCCGATGTTGCCCACGATCGCCTGGTGCTTCATGCGGGCCATGTGCTCGGCGGTGATGATGTCCTTGTTGCCGGTGGAGGTGATGAAGATGTCGGCCGTCTCGACGACGTCGTCGAGCGTGGCCACCTGGTAGCCCTCCATCGCCGCCTGCAGCGCGCAGATCGGATCGATCTCGGTCACGACCACGCGGGCGCCCTGGCCGCGCAGCGAGGTTGCGCAGCCCTTACCGACGTCGCCGTAGCCGCAGATGACGGCGACCTTGCCGCCGATCATGACGTCGGTCGCCCGGTTGATCCCGTCGACGAGCGAGTGGCGGCAGCCGTAGAGATTGTCGAACTTGGACTTCGTCACCGAGTCGTTGACGTTGATCGCCGGGAACAGCAGCTCGCCGGCCACCTGCATCTGGTAGAGGCGATGCACGCCGGTCGTCGTCTCCTCGGTCACGCCCTTGATTCCCTGGCCGATGCGCGTCCAGCGCTGGGGGTCCTCGGCGAGCGAGCGCGTGAGCGTCTCGAGGATGACGCGCAGCTCGTCGGAGTCGGCGCCCGCCGGATCGGGCACGGCGCCGGCGAGCTCGTACTCGGTCCCCTTGTGGACGAGCAGCGTCGCGTCGCCGCCATCGTCGAGGATCATGTTCGGGCCGCCCTCATATTCGTCCCCACCCACCCACCTCAGGGCCTGCTCGGTGCACCACCAATACTCCTCGAGGGTCTCCCCCTTCCAGGCGTACACCGGCACGCCGCGCGGGTCCTCCTCGGTGCCGCTCGCCCCGACGACCACCGCCGCGGCCGCGTGATCCTGCGTGGAGAAGATGTTGCAGCTCGCCCAGCGCACCTCGGCGCCGAGGGCGACGAGCGTCTCGATGAGCACGGCGGTCTGGATCGTCATGTGCAGCGAGCCGGTGATGCGTGCACCGCGCAGCGGCTGCGCGTCGGCGTACTCGGCGCGAGTGCGCATGAGGCCGGGCATCTCGTGCTCGGCGAGCTCGATCTCCTTGCGCCCGAAGGTGGCGAGCGAGAGGTCGGCGACCTTGAAGTCGGTGGAGGTCAGCGTGGCGGTGTCGGTCATGTGGTCTCCCGGGGGGTCAGCGCCGCCTCCGGGGCAGCGTCACGGTGATCAGAGCCCGGCCGCCCGGCGGCATTGCCGCGCAGCCGGGCAGCGGCCAACAGCAGCCGCTCGTGCTTGTCCTGCTCGAAGCGCAGCCAGTCGGCCGCGGGCACGTCGGCCGGGCGCTGCGGCTCGGCCTCGAGCCACTCGTCGACCGCCGCGCGCAGCGTCGCGTCGCGGCGCAGGCGCACCGCGAAGCCGATGTCGCTCAGCGCGAGCTCGAAGCGATGCAGCAGCTCGCGCAACGTCCGCAGCCGCTGCAGCTCGCCGGGGCCGTATAGGCGGTAGCCCGAGCGCGAGCGCGCGGGCTCGACGAGCCCGGCCTGCTCGACATAGCGCAGCATGCGCGCCGACCAGCCCGTCGTCTGCGCCGCCTCGTTGATCGTCAGCGCCTGATGCACGGGCCATACCTTATCACGCTCGTGTCAAGGTTTGGGCTTGGCGGGCCGGGTCCCGGCCGGCCCGCGCGAGCCGCGCTCGCGGCGGGGCGGAAGGGCCTATTGCGTGGCCAGCGAGCTCTTCAGCTCGTCGATCGCCGCGACGGGTCCGGGGTCGACGCCTCGCAGAACCGCGAGGTACAGCGACACGAGGTCACCGAGCAGCACGAGTGAGACGACGCGCTCGATCTCGGTCTGTCCGCGCGTCTCCACCCGGAACGTCGCGGCCGCGTGGGGCGCGATGATCCGCTCGGTCAGCTCGATGCGCTCCTTCACGCGGGGATGCGTGTCGGCGTCGTCGAGGAAGACCGCGGCGAAGCGGCCGATCTCGGGGGCTCCCGCCCAGCCGACGATCTCGTTGTGGTCGAGCTCGGGCAGCTCGGCCGAGAATGCCGGGAGCTTCGCGTTCTCGTTGAACTGCGTCTTCCAGCGGTAGGCGATCGGCACCGTCAGCCCCGCGCCGGCGATCTGCACCGCCGTGCCGTGCAGTCCGCGCGCGAGCTCCTTGGCGAGCGAGTCGTCGGGCGCGTCGGGGCCCCACTCCTCGACGAGCAGCTCAGTGTGGTGGGCGGCGACGTCGATCTCGGAGGTCAGGCGCGGACCGGCGCCGCACAGCGCGGCCACCTCGAGCGCGGCCACGATCATGTAGCCGACGGCGGCGCGCGGCTGGAAGCCGCCGGGCAGCGGGATCACGGGGACCCGATCCTCGCGGGCCATCTCGGCGAGGCGTCCGCCGGTCGTGACGACGACGCGGTGCGCGTCGAGCGCCCCCGCGGACTCGTAGCACGCGAGCGCCTCCTCGGTGTTGCCCGAGTAGCTGGCGATGAGCACGGTCGTGTCGGGCGTCGTCCACGGCGGCAGGCCGTACGCGCGGCCGGCGAGGATCGCGCGTGACTGGTGGTCGCCGAGCGCGGCACGCGCGAGCATGCCGCCGATCGCCGAGCCGCCCATCCCGGCGACGACGAGCCCATCCTTGGTGTCCCACGGCTCCAGGAACGCCGTCTCGACGCGGGTGAGCGCATCGCGGAGATGGTCCGGCAGGGCGAGCACGTCGCGCAGCTGGTTGGTCGAGTCCACGCGGGCGATCGCCTCACGGGACAGGGAAGATGCAACGCCGGGGGCCGGCGCTCCGGCGCTCATCATGGTTGTCTCCTCATTGCTGGTCGTACATCGATGTGCTGGTGGTCAGGTGCGGCGGCCACGCTCAGAACCTCAATGCTCCGTCGGGCAAGGTCACGCCCGGGAAGATACGCGCCCCGCGGGTAACGATGTTCTCCGCGCCGAGCGTCACGCCTTCACCGAGCACCGCGCCGCCGCTGATCTGCGTGCCGTCGCCGATGCGCACGCCCGCGGCGACGATGCAGTCGCGCAGCGTGCAGTCGCGACCGATCTCGGCGCCGTTCAGGACCACTGCGCGCTCGACGATCGTCCCCGAGCCGACCGTGACGCCGTCGCCGAGCACGACGAGGCTGCCGACGTGGGCTCCCGCCTCCACGTGGCAGCCGCGCTCGACGACGGCCGGCGGAATGACGCGGCCCTCGATCTGCGCGGTGTCGTCGATGGCCAGGAAGTCGGACCCCAGACGCTCCTGGACGGCGGTGCGCACGTTGCCCTCGAGGATGTCGAACGTCCCCTGCAGGTAGCGCGCCGGCGTGCCGATGTCGAGCCAGTAGCTCCGCGCGGCGTAGCCGTAGAGCCCGTTGCCGATGAGCTGCGGCCACACCTCGCGCTCGATCGAGACGTTGCGGTCGGGGGGGATGTAGCGCAGGACCGACCGTTCGAGCACGTACGCGCCGGCGCTGATGAGGTTCGTGTCGATCTGGTCGGGGCTCGGCTTCTCGACGAACTCGCGCACCGAGGCGTCGTCGTTCAGTCGCACGAGGCCGTAGGCACTCGGGTCCTCGACCGGGACAAGCGCGAGCGTGCCCGTCGCCCCGGTGCGCTCGTGCTGGGCGAGCTGCGCGGTGAGATCGAGGTCGGACAGGACGTCGCCGTTGAGCATCAGGAAGCGCTCGTCGAGCAGCGACTCGGCGAACTTCAGCGCGCCGCCCGTACCACGTGGCTCGGGCTCCTCGACGAAGCGCAGGCGAAGGCCGTAGGCCGATCCGTCACCGAGCACGTTGCGCACGCTCGTGGCCAGGAAGCCGCACGACATCACCACGTCGTCGACCCCGTGCCCCCGCAGCCACTCCAGCATGTAGGCGATGAACGGCCGGTCGACGAGCGGTACGACGGGCTTGGGCACCGTTGAGGTCAGCGGGCGCAGGCGCGTCCCCTCTCCGCCGACGAGGATCACGGCCTGCATCTCAGCCGCCCCGTCCGATCCCCTCGTACGCGAGCCCAGCGGCGCGGATCGCGTCGGCGTCGAGCGCGTTGCGCCCGTCGACGACGAGCGTGCCGGTCATCTGCTGCGCGACGGCGGCCCAGTCGAGATCCTTGAACTGCTGCCACTCGGTCACGAGCACGACCGCGTCGGCGCCGGCGACGGCCTCGAGCGCCGAGTCGGCGAACTCCAGGCCGGGCATGAGCTTGCGCGCCTCCTCCTCGGCCACCGGGTCGTACGCGCTGACCTGCGCGCCGTCGGCATGCAGCCGCGCGGAGAGCACCAGCGAGGACGCCTCGCGCATGTCGTCGGTGTTCGGCTTGAAGGCGAGGCCGAGCAGCGCGACGCGCTTGCCCACGAGCCCGCCGAGGTGCTTTACCAGCTTGGAGATGACCCGCCGCTTCTGCAGCTCGTTGACCTCGATGACCGCGGTGAGCAGCTGGAAGTGGTAGCCGGAGTTACCGGCGAGCTGCTTGAGGGCGTCGACATCTTTGGGAAAGCATTGCGAGAGACCTAGCCCGCCCGTGGAAACGACGGTGTGAGTCGTGGGAACTTCGAGCGAGTAGACGTGTCCTCGATGAGCCACCCGGCGCAGGTGCTTGATTCTCGCCCAGGCGGGACCGTCGTCGCAGAAGCGGCGGTAGCCCGTTGGGGCAATGCGCCTCTGCTGACGCGCGATGGAGGCGAGGACCCGCGGGCGATCGCGCGCGGGTACGAGCGCCAGGGCCCGTTCGACCTGTTCGGCGCCGCTGACCCGGATCCAGTGGGTGTCCTTCGTCGACTTCGCGACGCGGCCGATTCGCCGCGAGGCAACGATCCCGAGATCGGCGAGCAGCCGCAATACGCCATCGGCCAGTTCATCGGACACCGTCCCGAGCTCGACGATCACGCTGGGGCCCCCGTTGATCAACGACCACGAGCCATCGCCCTCGAAGAGGCCGCTCAGCAGCGCCCACTTGTGCTCGTCGGGGGTGTCCCAGACGAGGTCGGGCAGCCGCTGACCATGCGCGTTATGACCAAGGCCGAGGACCTCGGTCCAGAAGCTGCTCAGGAGTCGTGACTGCACCACCACGCGGTGTGTAGTCGGCGCGCGATGGCTCCGAGCCGCCGCGCCGTGACGCAGCCAGAAGGCCGCGATCTCGTCGACGAGATGCTGCTCCTTCGACGGGTGGAAGGACCAGACGATGCGCCCGGGCGCAATGCACCCCTCAGCGAGATACAGCCCGACCAGGCGCCAGAACGCGGCATCGATCGCGATCGCCGAAGTGGAGAACGTCCCATTGCTCGCAGTTCCGATCGTCCCCCATTCCCATGGCACATCGGCGCGCATCGCCTCGTCGAGTCGCAACGTGCCACTGCGCTTCACGTCACCTGTGCGCTGCGCAACGCCGCGCGGGTTCGTGAACACCTCGCGCCGCTCGCTCAGCGGGCGGCTCAGGAGTGCGGCCACGACGCCGGCCGGCGGCCGCGCCAGCACCTTGGCCGGCGTCAGCCCGGCCCGCTCCATCGCCGAGTCCAGCGGGTAGCCGAAGTCGCCCTCGCCATCGGGTACGTCGGGCGAGGCGCCGACCAGCGGGACCCAATCCTCCTGCGTCAACTCGAACGCGAGCTTGACCTCGTTCTCATCCGACATCCCGTCGCCGACGATCCAAGGATGGTCGAGCGTAGTGCGCAGCCGTCGCCCCATCTTCGTCCGCACCTCGAGCAGCTCCCCGTCGTGCGGCCGGCGCGTGGCGGCGAGCACGGAGCCGAACCTGGCCTCGCCGGTCGTCCGATCCCAGGACAGCACCTGAACGCCCTCGGGCTCGATGACCTCCGTGTCACGTCCGGCGCCGTAGGCGGAAGCGGCGTCGTCGGACCCGAGCTCAGGGTGCTCGCCCTGCAGCCGCTCCCAGAGCCGCTCGAACGAGACGAGCGACGTGCGCCCGTGCTCGCGGACGAGCACGGTCTCCTCCCCAGCGAAACAGGACCCGCCGAAGCCGATCCCCGCCTGCAGGAACTTCGACCCGATGCGATCGTCGAGTCCCATCCCGCGCGCAACCTCGATGACGTCGGCGCCGGTCTGCTCGCAGACGTTGGCGATCTCGTTGATGAAAGAGATCTTGGTGGCCAGGAACGCGTTGGAGGCCAGCTTGACCATCTCGGCACTGGCGATGTCGGTACGCACGAGCGGGGCGCCGAGCGGCGAGTACAGCTCCACGACGGCGTCGCCGGCCCAGTCGCCGGTATCGCCGACCACGACGCGGTCGGGCTCGAGGAAGTCCTTCACGGCCGAGCCCTCCTTCAGGAACTCGGGGCAGGACACGTAGCGTAGGTCGGCCTTCCCCTGCTGCGCGAAGACCCGCTGGATCGCCGCGCCCGTGCCGCATGGCACCGTCGACTTCATGACGATCGCGTGGTGGTCGGAGGCGGGAATCGCGTCGACGACGGCATTGACGGCCGACAGGTCGGCATCGCCGGAGTACGTCGGCGGCGTGCCGACGGCCACGAACAGCAGGCGCGCGTGCTCGAGCGCGTCCGCCAGGTTCGTCGAGAAGTGCATCCTCTGCCGGTGCTGGGCCAGGAGCTCCTCCAGCCCCGGCTCGTAGATCGGCACCTCCCCACGACGCAGGCGTTCGATCTTCTCGGCGTCGATGTCGACACAGTAGATCTCGCTGCCGAGCTCGGCGAAGCCGGCCGCGGTGACGAGGCCCACGTAGCCGGTGCCGATGACGCCGATCGGTTCGCGCTGCCCGTTCATGAGGGCGCGAAGGCTAGCGGCTGACCGAGTCGCGCCGCGAGCCGGTCAGGCCAAGCCACCCTCCACCGCGCGCAGGTCCGGCGGCGCGCCACGTTCCAGCCACGCCGGCAGGCCGGCGACGAAGTCCCCGAGTGCCTGGCGATATCGGGTGAGCGACCGCAGCGACACCCATTCCTCCGGCCCGTGGTGCCCCCCGCCGACGGGGCCGAACTCCACGGCGGGCACGCCCGCCTCGAGGAACGAGATCGCGTCGGAGGCCCCGTCGCGTCCGATCGATAGCGCCTCGCCCTCGAGCGAGCGGCTGACCGCGTCGCGCAGGGCGAGCACGTAGGGGTTGCTGCGCGACACCATCGCGGGGGCACGGGTGAAGCTGCGCAGCAACTCGATGCCGGGAATCGAGCGGATCTGGGCAAGAATCGCGTGGGGGTCCTGCTCGGGCAGGTAGCGGATGTCGACGACCATCTCGCACCGGTCGGGGACCTTGTTGAACGCATCGCCGCCGGTGATGCGAGCGAGGTTGATCGACGGTCGATCGAACAGCTCGGAGGATTCGCGGCTGAACGGGAGCGTCTCGATGCGGCGAAAGGCGTCGAGCGCCTTCAGGATCGCGTTGTCGCCGAGCCACGGCGTCGATCCGTGCGCGGCCGTGCCCGACAGCTGCAGGCGCAGCGCCAGCACGCCCTTGGCCTGCACGCCGATCAGCAGCTCGGTCGGCTCGCCGGTGATCGCGAAGCTCCCCCCCAGCCCCTGCTCGACGAGGGTGTCCGTGGAGCGACTCTCGACGTCCTCGGCCTCCTCGTCGGGCACACACATGAACCGCACCCGCACCTGGTCCTGCGCCGCCGCGTCGCGGACGGTGCACATCATCGCCCCGAGCGCGCCCTTCATGTCGTAGGCACCCCGCCCGTACAGACGATCCCCCTCGACGCGCGGCTCGAACTGGCCGGCATGGGCGGGGACGACGTCGATGTGTCCGTGCAGGACGACGCACGGCCCGTCCGGTGGTCCGACCTCGGTCACGAGCACCGGCAGCCCGTTGTGGGTCTGCGCGGCGACGCGCAGGTCACGGGCCTCGAGCCACCCCTTGACGAACTCGGATGCGCGCTGGATCCCCTCGGGCTCGGAGGTGTCGTAGCTGATCAGCCGCTCGGCCAGCGAATGCTCGTCCACCGCCCCAGAGTAACCTGCGCGCGTATGGCCGCGCGGATCGTCCTGTTCGGAGCCACCGGCTATACCGGGCGCCTCACGGCCGCGGCGCTCGTCGCGAGGGGGATCAAGCCGCTGCTCGCCAGTCGCAGCCACGAGGCCGTGCGCGATCTCGCGCGAACGCTCGGCGGCCTCGACTGGGCGCTTGCCGACGTCGCCGATCCGCCGAGCGTGCGAGCACTCGTGCAGCGCGGCGATGTGCTCCTGAGCACGGTCGGCCCGTTCGCTCGCTTCGGCGACGCCGCCGCGCAGGCGGCCATCGACGCCGGTGCGCACTACATCGACTCGACCGGCGAGCCGGTGTTCATCCGCCGGGTGTTCGAGCGCTTCGGACCCGCGGCGCAGGCTGCCGGCGCGGGGTTGATCACCGCCTTCGGCGCCGACTGGGTGCCCGGGAACCTCGCTGGAGCGCTCGCCCTGCGCGAGGCGGGAGAGGCGGCGACGCGCGTGGACATCGGCTACTTCGTGATCGGCGGGCGCGGGACGCCGGCGATCTCGGGCGGCACGCGTGCGTCCGCCGTGGGCGCGCTGCTCGATCCGGCCTTCGCGTGGCGCGATGGCGTGATCGTCGCCGAGCACGGCGGCGCGCGCACGCTCGACTTCGAGGTCGACGGGCGCCGGCGTTCGGCGCTGTCGGTGCCCGGAAGCGAGCACTACACGCTCCCGCGGCTCGCCCCGTCGCTGCGCGACGTCGACGTCTACCTCGGCGTGGCCGGCTCGGCGACCGGAGCGCTGCGCGTGATGAGCGGCGGGCTGGCCGCGACCCTACGCCTGCCCGGCGCCCGGCGCGCGCTCGGCGCCGCGTCTCAGCGGCTCCTGCGCGGCTCGACCGGCGGCCCGGATGCCGCCGAGCGGGCAAAGACGCGGATGCACACGGTCGCCGTGGCGCGCGACGCGCAGGGCGCTCAGCTCGCAGCGGTCCACGTGGCCGGCGGCAACGTCTACGAGTTCACGGCGGCGATCCTCGCCTGGGGCGCGGGCACGGCGCTGAAGTCCGGCCTCCGCGACAGCGGCGCGCTCGGACCGGTCGACGCCTTCGGCCTCGACGTGCTGCAGGCCGGCTGCCGCGAGGCCGGGCTGCATCGCGTGTAGCGGCCGCGCTCAGGAGCGCGACGGGAAGATGCCGCTGAGCGCGATGATGTAGCTGACCGCCAGGTATGGCTGCAGGTTCGAGTGCGGCAGGTTGCCGCCCGCGCCGCCGGCAGCGGCCGCATTGAGTTGCGTGTCGGACGTCGCGCCGTAGTAGCCGCCGGCCGACGGGAAGCCGTCCGCCGGGGAGCTGCTCGTCCGCGGCTTGTCCGACGCCGCCAGGACGTGGGTGTGCTCCGGCATCTGTTGCTGCGTGAGCGTGACGTTCTCGCTGCCGGCGACCTGGCCGATGTCGTACGGGCTCAGCCCGGGGCCCTGCCCCTGGCCCACCGCGACGCGGCCGCGCAGGTCTGGGAGCGCGAACGTATTCACCCCATTACCACCGTAGAACGTGCCGATGATCGAGAACAGCGCCGTATTCTGGGCGATCGGGAGCAGCGTACCGTCGCAGAACGCGAACCCGTTCGGCGCGAAGTTGCCCGCGAAGATCTTGATCTCTCCGACGTATTGGATTGACATCGGCTCCTCCTACGGGTGGCGCAAGTGCGCCTGGTTGATGACAGCAGCGTAGTACCGCGGCCCGCGCTCGATGCTCGCCGGCGCCAGCAGCAGCCGCGGCGATCCGAGCCTCGGCGCGCGGACCGTCACCAGGGCCTGCGGCAACCGCGGAGAGTCCGGGCCGCGGAAGAGCAGAGCGAAGCTCGTCTCCGGGTCCGCCGACGCCGCGGTGCCCGGGCCGGGAAGGTCCTCGATCGACTCCAGGCGCGCCGCCACCACGGTCCCGTCGTCGAGACCGAGCTCGACGCGCCGGCCGATGAACGGCGCGAAGCGCGAGCGCGTGAACGCGGGCTGGCCGGTGTTGAGCAGGCCGCGCGGCACCGCCCGCTCGAGCTCGGCGACGGTCACGACCCCGATCGCCGCGCCCGACAGCGCCAGTAGCCGGCGACGCGTGACCACGCCCCATTCGCGGGGGAGGCCTGTGCCGGCGGGCGTGACGGCGCGCCCGTCCATCAGCGAAGCGCGGCGGTCCAGTGGATGTTGTTGACGATCTGCCCGGTGTTGTTGACGACCTGGACGGTGAGCGTGTCGCCGGCCGAGAACGCCTGCGTGTGCGCGAGGTCCGAGCACGTGCCACTCGGCGGCGCGATCGTGCACGTCACGCCGGTCGCGGCGTCGTCGCGCTCGAGCGTCGCGACGAGCGTGCCGCTGGCCCCGGCGGACGGGGACGCCATGACGTAGAACTCCGAGAGCGTCCCGGTCACCGGCAGGATCGCGTCGCCGCCGGCGCTCGTCGCCGCCGGGTTGGCACCCCCGCCGAGGCCGATGTACCCGGTCGTGCCCGAATCGATGCTGTCGACTGCTCCGGCGAGCACCGTGGAGGCCCCCGCGGGGCCGGTCGGCCCGGGTGGCCCCGGCGGGCCCGTCGGCCCGGCCGGGCCGGCACTGCCGACGCCCGCGACGCCCGTCGCACCCTGCGGGCCGGCCGGGCCGGTCACCCCGACCGGACCCTGAGGACCGGTGACACCCTGCGGCCCGGCGGGGCCGACGCCGCCGGTCACGCCCGGCGGGCCCTGCGGCCCGGTCGCACCCGTCGCACCGTTCGCGCCCGCAGTGCCCTGCGGGCCGGTCGGGCCGGTCGCACCCGGCCCGCCATTCGCGCCCGGGGTTCCCTGCGGCCCGGTCGGGCCGGTCGCACCCGGCGCGCCATTCGCGCCCGGGGTGCCCTGCGGCCCGGTGGGACCAACGGCTCCCTGCGGGCCGGTTGCGCCCTGGGGACCGACGCTACCGGTGACGCCAGGCGGACCCTGAGGTCCCGTCGGACCGGTGGCGCCGGTTGCCCCCTTGGCTCCGGTCGGCCCGGTTGGGCCCGTCGCGCCCTTCGGTCCCGGAATACAGGGAAGGAAGAAGCAGAAGACCGGCGTGCGGCGTGCCGCGGTCGCCCGCCGAGTCGACTGCCCGTGTCGTGTCGAGCTGCGCGCGGACGCGACCTCGACCGTCCACCCGAGGACGGCAACGCCCACGATCAGGCCGATGACAGCAACGAGACCCTCGCGCCGCAGTCGCCGCGAGCGCCCCCAGATGTCCCGGCACACCCTCACGCCGTGCCGCATGCGATGACTCTCGCGGACCTGACCGGGGATGTCAATACCGCCCGCGAAATCGTCACCGCTCAACCAGCCGGACGCCCGTTCACGAAGCCGTTGAGCCCGGTGTAGGTCACGTCGCCGCGGGAGTCGGTAGCGCTGACGGTGATCGGTAGCTGGCGGCCGCTCGCGAGCGTTGCGCTGCAATAGAAGCGGGTGCCAGCCGCCGCGACGACGCCCTTCGGGCAGCTGACGATCGTGATGATGTGCTGCTGCTGGGCGATGCTGATCTCAATCGCCTTCTCGACGATGGTGTGGTCGATCACGGTCGTGCTGCCACACCCGCTCAACGCCAGCGTGCCGACCAGGACGGCGGCCAGCGCACGCGCGAGGGGAATCGATCTGTCAGAGGAGACACGCATCGCCGGTCGTTCGCGCACCCTACCGTCCGCCGGCGCGGGCATCAGAGCACTATCGTGAGCCGCCGATGAGCTGTGAGTCGATCACGCCGCACGAAGGTCACTGATTACGCCGTCACGCTCGTGCTCGAGACCTTCACGCTGCACACCTTCTCCGTCCACGTGGACGAGGACTTCGCGGTCGCCCTTCCGGACGGCTCCGAGCTGACCGGGCGACTCATCGCGGCGGGGGCCGTCGGCGAGGCGCCGGTGGACGGCGGACGGGCCCCGTTCTCGATCGTCTTCCGCGTGCCCGCGGCCACCGCCCTCCCGCAGGGCATCTACCGCTTCGCCCACGCGGCGATCGGCGCGTTCGACCTCTTCCTCGTGCCGATCCAGCCCGACGCCGCCGGTCCGCTCTACGAGGCCGTGTTCGCCTGACCACCGGGCGAGCGCCGAGGGTCCCAGGTCATCTCCAGATAGACGTCGCCATCGCTCACGAGGCGGAACCCGAGACGCTCGTAGAGGCGGCGCGCCGGGTTGTGTCGCTCCACGTGCAGACGCAGCGCACAGCCCCGCTCCCGAGCTTCGTCGATGAGCCCGGTCAGCAGCGTGCGGCCGACGCCGTCACCGCGATAACCGGTCAGCAGCCCGATGTCGAGCAGGGTGAGCTCCGGGCCGGCGCGATCGACCCACAGGCGCCCGCACGGGTCGCCGTCGACCACGATCACGTCGCAGGCAGCCGCGGGATAGCTGGCGGTGTACGAGCGCTGCTGCGCGGTGTACTGCATGCGCAGGAGCGTCTCCCTCGCCGGCTCATCGAGGGCGAGCGGCGCCAGGTCGGCCGTGCGCACCTCGGCGTACAGCCGCTGCAAGAACGGCTCGTCCGCCGGCGTCGCCGCGCGCAGCTCGATTCTGCCCGCGGCCGCCCGTGCCATCAGCCGGAGCGCTCCCGCGGCGCCACGCTCGCCGGGCGAGGCGTCGGGTACATCGTCAGGTAGTGCACGATGCGGGGTCGCGCCGCGGTGTTCGGCTGGGGCCCGTGCGGCAGCGCCGCGCTCCAGATGATCAGGTCGCCCGCGCCGGCGGCGATGGAGCGCGGTCCGAACGGCTCGAGGTCCTCGAGCGTGGGGTCGGCCCCGCTCGGGACGCCCGCCAGCCACGCGTCGATGCGGTGCTGGAATCCGGGCACGCAACGAAACGCGCCCTGCTGCGAGTTGGTGTCGGTCAGGTAGAGGATGCCCTGCAGGCCCGGCGTGATCGGCGGTGTGTAGTCGTCGAGGTCGAGGTGAAGCCGCGGGCCACGATATGGCGCGTCGGGGCGGACCGGCGCGTTGAAGCCGCATCGATCGGCCGTCATGACGAGGTCGGCGGTGCCCGCCAGCTGCGCGAACGCCCTGCGGATCCGCGGCGAGGCGTGGATCGCCGCGATGCCCGGGGCGTGGTGCAGGCCCACCATGATGCCCTGAGTGAGCCCGAGGCCGTACCAGCTGTCCGGGTTCTGCGGCGACGCGCCGAGATGCGCGTAGATCGCCTGCTCGAGCGCCGCGCACGCGTCCGCCGGCGCGGCACCGCTGACGATCACGTAGCCGTTCTCCGCCCAGAAGGCAAGGTCGGCCTCTGACAGCACGGGCTCGGCGCGCTCGAGCGCGGCCAGTTCGGCCCGGCGCGCCGCGTCGGGCTCCTCGCCGCTGGCGATGGCGTTGGCGCGGGCCACGAGCGCCCCGTCCGGCGGGCCGCCCAGTTGCTCGTCGATCCAGCGCCCGAACGCGGCGGCGTCGGGACGCTCGGCGAACAGGTAGCGGTGCACGGGCTCGAGGCCGAGGCCGAGGGTGTCGAGCACCGCCTTGGTCACGCGGAAGGCATCGGGCGTCTGCGCCGGCGACGTGTCGACGCCGATGGCTCGGCGGCGCAGGCGCTCGAGCTCGGGAACCCCGAGCGGCGCGACCTCGGCCGTGACCTCCGGCGGCACCGGCGCCGCGACTCCTACTCGAGCACGGCGAGGAACGCCTCGGCGCGCCGGGCGTCGCGCAACGCCCGGGCGCGCTCCTCGCTGCCCTCGTCGGCCCGTTCGGCCGTGGCGCGCGCCGCGTCGAGCCGCTCCTGCAGCGCGGCCCGGTCGCAAGCCTCGGGTGCGAGCGCCTCCTCGACGAGCAACAGCGCGTGGTTGTCGGCGAACTGCAGGTAGCCCTCGGCCTGGGCGTAGCGCACGATGTCGGTCTCGGAGCGGTACAGACGCAGCTCGGTTGGCGCGAGCTGCGCCAGCAGCGGCGAGTGGTGGGCGAGGATGCCGATCGAGCCGACGGTCGTCCGCGTCGACACCATCTCGACCTCCTCGCTGAACACCTCGCCCTCGGGGGTGAGGATCTCGACGGGGAACCTCGAGCGCGCCATCAGCTCCCCGCGCCCGCGTCGGCAAGCACGTCCTCGATCGGCCCTTTCAGGAAGAAGGCCCGCTCGGGCACCTCGTCGTGCTTGCCCTCGATGACCTCCTTGAAGCCGCGGATCGTGTCGGCGATCGCGACGTACTTCCCGGGCGTGCCGGTGAACTGCTCGGCCACGAAGAACGGCTGCGACAGGAAGCGCTCGACCTTGCGCGCGCGCTGCACGATCACGCGGTCCTCGTCGGAGAGCTCGTCGATGCCGAGGATGGCGATGATGTCCTGCAGCTCCTTGTAGCGCTGGAGGATCTCCTTGACCCGGTTGGCGACGTCGAAGTGCTCCTGGCCGAGGATGTCGGCCTTGAGAATCGTCGAGGTCGAGTCGAGCGGATCGACCGCCGGGTAGATGCCCTTCTCGGAGATGGCCCGCGAGAGCGTCGTCGTCGCGTTGAGGTGCGCGAACACCGACGCCGGCGCCGGGTCGGTGAGGTCGTCCGCCGGCACATAGATGGCCTGGATCGAGGTCACCGAGCCCTGCTGGGTGGAGGTGATGCGCTCCTGCAGCTGACCCATCTCGGTCTCCAGCGTCGGCTGGTAGCCCACCTGCGAGGGCATGCGCCCGAGCAGTGCCGAGACCTCCGAGCCGGCCTGCACGAAGCGGAAGATGTTGTCGATGAACAGGAGCACGTCCTGGCCCTGATCGCGGAAGTACTCGGCCATGGTCAGACCCGACAGCGCGACGCGCATGCGCGCGCCGGGCGGCTCGTTCATCTGGCCGAACACGAGCATCGTCTTGTCGAGGACGCCGGACTCCTTCATCTCCAGCCACAGGTCGTTGCCCTCGCGCGAGCGCTCGCCGACGCCGCAGAACGCGGACAGGCCGCCGTGCTCGGAGGCCAGGTTGTGGATGAGCTCCTGGATGAGCACCGTCTTGCCCACGCCGGCGCCACCGAATAGGCCGACCTTGCCGCCCTTCGCGTAGGGCGCGAGCAGGTCGATGACCTTGATCCCCGTCTCGAAGATCTCGGTCGTCGGCGTGAGGTCCTCGACGCTCGGGGCGTGCTGGTGGATTTGCCGACGCGGCGTGTCCGCAGGCAGCGGGTCGCCGAGGTCGATCGGCTCGCCGAGCAGGTTGAAGATGCGGCCGAGCGTCGCCTGACCGACGGGCACGGTGATCGGCGCGCCGGTGTCGACCACCTCGGTGCCGCGCGCCAGTCCGTCCGTGGTGTCCATCGCGACCGCGCGCACGCGATCGTCACCGAGGTGCTGCTGCACCTCGCAGACGAGCACGCCGCCGCCCGCGCCCGAGCTGATGCCCGGAGCCTCCTCCTCGGCGCCGGCGGCCGGACGGGCGATGGTGATGGCGTGGTTGATCTCGGGCAGCCGGTCGGGGAAGACCGCCTCGATGACGACGCCCTGGATCTCCTCGATGCGTCCGACATTGCGCTGCGTGCCGGCGCTCGCGGGCGCGTCCGTGTGGGGGGCGGTGCTCGCTTCCATTTGGTGTCTCGATTCTCCTGTTTTCTCTATTTGAAGTCGGGGTGGATCTCGATGCGATCAGGCGACGCCCTCCGCGCCGGCCACGACCTCCATGATCTCCTGCGTGATCTCGGCCTGGCGAGCGCGGTTCATCTCGAGCGTGAGGTCGGTGATGATCTCCCCCGCGTTCTCGGAGGCGTTGCGCATCGCCGTCATCCGGGCGCCGTGCTCCGATGCCGTGGACTCGAGCAGCGCGCGGTAGATCGATATCTCGATGTAATCGGGGACGAGCGCCTCCAGGATCTCCTCGGGATCGGGCTCGTAGTCGACGAGTGGATTGGGCGTGTCGTCCTCGCGCTCGTGATCGAGCACGTCCTCGCGCGCGAGCGGCAGGAGCGTCTGGCGGCGCACGATCTGGGTGAGCGGCGACACGTAGCCGTTGTAGATGATCTCGACGCGATCGACCTGATCGTCGGTGTAGGCGACGATCAGGTCGTCGGCGATCCGTCGGGCGTCGGCGTACGCGGGGCGATCGGTGAAGCCGGTATAGGCGCCGACGACGTCGCGCCCGCGAAACGTGAGCGAGCTGACGCCGCGCCGTCCGCTGGCGTACCAGCGCATCTGGCGACCCTCGGCCTCGTATTCGGCGGCCGCGCGTACGCCGGCGCGCACGATCTGCGTGTTGAACGCGCCGGCCAGCCCGCGATCGCCGGTCACCAGCAGCAGCGCCACGCGCTGCTCGTTGGCGTGCTCGGCGAGCAGCGGCAGGCGCGTCACCTCGGTGCCCGCCGCGTGGGCCGCCTGGCGGGTCATGCGACCGATCGCCTCGGCGTACGGGCGCAGCGCCGTGATCCGCTGCTCGGCGCGGCGCAGGCGCGCCGCGGCCACCATCTCCATGGCGCGCGTGATCTTCTGGATGTTCTTGATCGAACCGATCCGGTTCTTGACGTCGCGCTGGTTCTGGGCCATCGTCGGTGCGGTGTCGGGTCTGGCGGCGGGCGGACGCTAGGCCGCAGCCGGCTCCTTGGTCGACTCGGCGGCGCCCTCATCGCCCGTGGCCTGCGCGCTCGGCGCGTGTCCGCCGAGGGCGTCATCGTCGAGCGGCTGTCCCTCCTCGTCGAGGTCGTAGCCGAAGTCGTCGGCGAAGTTGGCCACGGCGTCGCGCACGGCGGCCTGCACCTCGTCCGACCAGTCGCCGGCGGCGACCTTCGCCCGCACGTCGGAGTGCACGGCGTGGAAGCGCTCGGTCAGCCCGAGGAGGAACTCGGGCACGCGGTCGACGTTGATGCGGTCGGTGAAGCCGTTCGTGGCCGCGAAGATCTGGACGACCTGGTCCTCCACGGGCAGCGGCGAGCGCTCGCCCTGGTTGAGCGTCTTGACCAGGCGCTCGCCGCGGGCGAGCGTGCGCTGCGTGTCGGCGTCCAGGTCGGAGCCGAACTGCGAGAACGCCTCGAGGTCGCGGAACTGCGAGAGCTCGAGCTTGATGCGGCCGGCGACCTTCTTCATCGGGCCGATCTGGGCGTTGCCGCCGACGCGCGACACCGAGATGCCCACGTTGATCGCTGGGCGCACGCCCGAGTAGAAGAGCTTGGGCTCGAGGAAGATCTGCCCGTCGGTGATCGAGATGACGTTCGTCGGGATGTAGGCGGAGACGTCGCCGGCCTGCGTCTCGATGATCGGCAGCGCGGTCAGCGAGCCGCCGCCGAGCTCGTCGTTGAGCTTGACCGCGCGTTCGAGCAGGCGCGAATGCAGATAGAACACGTCGCCCGGATAGGCCTCGCGACCGGGCGGTCGGCGCAGCAGCAGCGACATCTGCCGGTAGGCGTATGCGTGCTTGGTGAGGTCGTCGTAGACGGCGAGCGCGGCGTGGCCGTTGTAGAGGTAGTGCTCGGCCATCGCACAACCCGCGTACGGGGCCATGAACTTGATCGGCGCGGCCTCGTCGGCCGCCGCCGCGACGATGATCGTGTTGTCGAGCGCGCCCGCCTCGTCGAGGATCTGGGCCAGGGCCACGACGGTCGCCATCCGCTGGCCGATCGCCACGTACACCGACTTCACGCCGGTGTCCTTGTTGTTGATGATCGTGTCGATCGCGATCGCCGTCTTGCCCGTCTGACGGTCGCCGATGATCAGCTCGCGCTGCCCGCGGCCGATCGGGATCATCGCGTCGATCGCCTTCAGGCCGGTCTGCATCGGCTCCTTGACCGGCTGGCGCTGCACGACGCCGGGGGCCTTGAACTCCGCCGGGCGGGTCTCGGTGGTCAGGATGTCGCCCTTGCCGTCGAGCGGACGCCCGAGCGGGTCGACGATCCGTCCGAGCAGCGCATCGCCGACGGGGATGTCGAGCAGGTGGCCGGTGCGCTTGACGGTATCGCCCTCGGAGATGTGCTCCCACTCGCCGAACAGCACGACGCCGACGTTGTCGGACTCGAGGTTGAGCGCCAGCCCGGTGACGTCGTGTGAGAGCTCGAGCATCTCGAAGGACATGCAGTTCTCCAGGCCGTGCACGCGGCAGATGCCGTCGGCCACCGAGAGCACCGTGCCCACCTCGGTGAGCTCGGCCGCGCCGGCGTCGAGCCCCTCGATGCGGCTCTTGAGGATGCTGGTGATTTCGTCGGGGTTGATCTGCATGGTGTGGTCTTCGGGCTCCTTGGCCGGTCGTCAACGTCAGGCGCTGCGGGCGACCTGCTTGCGTAGTTGTTCGAGGCGGTTGCGAATCGAGGCGTCGACGATCGAGTTGCCGACGCGCACGACGAGGCCGCCGAGGATGTCGGGATCGACGCGCGCGTTCAGCTGCACGTCCTTGCCGGTCCGCTCGCCGATCTGCTCGCTCAGCTGGCGCAGCGTCTGCTCGTCGAGCGCGATCGCGCTCGTCACCTCGACCGGCAGCTGGCGGTGCTCCTCCTCCCACAGCCGCTCGAACTCCCGCCGCGTGCGGAAGATGATCGGCATCCGGTGGTTGTCGATGAGCACACCGAGGAAGTTGACGAACGTCGGGTCGGCGTCCTGCAGCACGCCGCTGAGCGCGTCGCGCTTCTCCTGCGTGGAGAAGTACGGCGAGAAGAAGAACGTCGCCAGCGCACGGTTCTCGTGCAGGGCGTCGGCGAACTGGCCGAGCTGCTCGCGCAGCACGTCGAGCTTGCCGTCCTGGATGGCAACCTCGAACAGCGAGCGGGCGTAGACGCGGGCGAGCTCTTCCATCGGTCGTCCTAGTTGTCCCGGGCGGTGCCGGAGAGCTCCGAGAAGTCGATCTCGCCGAGCGCCTCCTCGACGAGCCGGCGCTGGTCGGACTCGTCGAGCGACTTGCGCGTCACCTTCTCGGTGGCGAGGATCGTGAGGTCGGCGACCTCCTTGCGGATCTCCTGCAGCGCTCGCCGCGTGGCCGCGTCGATGTCGCGCTCGGCCCGCCGGGCCGCCTCCTCGGCGATCCTATGGGCCTGATCGTGCGCCTCGCGCTCGTGTCCGGCCGCGGCGTCGCGAGCCCGCGCGAGGATCTCATCGGACTGCTCGCGCGCCTCGGCCAGGCGCTCGCGATACTGCGCGAGCAGTGCCTCGGCCTCCTCGCGCGTGCGCTGGGCGCTGTCGATCGACTCGTCGATCGCCTTCTGGCGCTTCTCCAGCGCCGCGGAGATCGGCGGGAACGCGAACTTGCGCAGGAGCAGCAACGCGATCACGAACGCGACCAACGTCCAGATCATCACGCCCAGGCTGGGCGAGACGAGGAAGTTCCCGCTCGAGCTGTCGGCTAGCGGCACCATCGATTAGCCGAGGAAGAACGCGATCAGGCCGAAGATGAACGCGTAGAACACGATCGCCTCGGTGAGGGCGAAGCCCAGCCACTGGATCGAGGTGATCTCGTCGCGCATCTCGGGCTGGCGGGTGACCGCCTCGATGACCTTGCCGAAGATGTAGCCGACGCCGACGCCGGGGCCGATGGTGCCGAGGCCGGCGCCGATGCCGAGCGCGAGCGACTTGATCGCCTTGTCCAGGGCGGGGTCGGCGACGGCAAGAGTGATAAGCGACACAACAGGCTCCTTGTTCAGTGAGACTCGGCGACGGCGCCGCCGAGGTAGATGGCAGTGAGAGTCGCGAAGATGAACGCCTGCAGGGTGGCGATCAGCACCACCTCGAACAGGAAGAACACGATCGCAATCGGGAGCGTGACCGCACCGAGCGCGGCCAGCCCGAGCAGTACGACCAGCCCGCCGCCCATGAACAGGATGAGCAGATGGCCGGCGAGGATGTTCGCAAACAGTCGCACCGACAGCGAGACGATACGGACGAACTGTGAGATGACCTCGATCGAAAAGATGAACGGGATCATCAGCCAGCGCACCGGCACCGAGTCCAGCCCCGCGGGCAGCCAGCTCTTGATGTAGCCGGTGAAGCCCTTGGCCCGGATGCCCTCGAACTGGTAGCTGAACCAGACGAGCAGTGTCAGCATCAGCGTCACCGAGATGTTCGCGGTCGCCGCGTAGATCTGGAAGGCCGGGATGTGCAGGCCGAAGACGTTGAACGTCTCCTCGCTGTTCACCGGCAGTGGGATGTAGCCGAGCATGTTCGAGAACCAGATGAACAGGAACAGCGCGCCGATGAACGGGAACCATTTGGCCGACATCGTCGGCTCGATGTTGTTCGGGCCCGAGATGTTGTCGTGCATCAGGTGGTAGACCATTTCGACTGCCGTCTGCACCTTGTTCGGGCGAGCCTGCATGCGCCGAGCGATCCAGATCATCGTCACGACGGTGAGCGCCGCGGCGAGGAACAGGTAGAGGACCGCCTTGTTGATCGAGAGGTCCAGGCCGCCGACCTTGATCGCCACCCAATCGTCGAGCTTGAACTCGTTCTGCGGCTGGTAGCTGGTGTTCTGCCCGTGGTTGCCGAAGATGACCGCGAGCCCGACGAGCAGCGCGATGTACAGGACGAGACCGATGACCACCTTCGTCCGCGTCGACAAACGGGCAAGGGCCTTCATCGCGCACCCCCGTTTGGCTGCAGCGGGGTGCCCGGACCGCCCCGGCCAGGTCGGGCGGCGGTATCGAACGGCCGCAGGATCATGCCCACGGTGAAGTAGACCGTGAACAGCACGACGATCAGCACGGCCGCCGCGAGGCCGGCGGAGTTGTCGTTGACGCCGACGAGGAAGATGGCGATGGCCACGAACCAGCCGCGGCCGATCATCGAGCCGGCGAGCACGCCGACCGTCGTGCGGGGGTCATCGGAGGCCGCGGCCCGGCGCGTCGTGTAGATCTGCACGCCGCGCTGGACGAGCCAGGCGCCGGCGGCCACGGCCCAGCCGTTCATCGGCAGCCCGGCGACGAGGAAGACCGGCAGCGAGATCGCGAGTACCACTATGTCGAGGTAGCGGACGACAGCCATCAGCTCACGGGTCCGCGACGCGGGCGCTCACACCGCTCCCAGCCGCCCCGAAAGCGTCCGTGCAGTCGTCGCGTCGTGCCCTGCACCGCGTGCGGGCACGCTTTGCGCAGACGGCGACGCTCACCATGCCGCGACCGGCGCAGACGCGTCCGGGCGTGCGGAGCTCGCTCGTGCTGGCGGCTCGCCTCGATCCCGCCCTCGGGGGCGGGATCGGGCAGACGCGGAGCGTCGGGGTCGCTCGCGTCGTGAAGACCGTCGGTGGCATCGAACTCTGGCATGGTTGTGATGGGCACCCTACAGACGACAAAAGTCCGCGCGCGCTCTCGCCGGCGGACTCTCCAGTGCCCCCTCCTCCCGGGGATCCTTCGTTGCGGCTGGGAGTGTACTCGGTTACGGACTTCGTAACAACTTTGTGACACTCGCTACGGGGTCTCGCGCGGGTAAATACGGTCTGCCGTGCCGGTGCTCACTCGGCCACAGCGGCACGGCGCCGCCCGCGGCCGACGCTCGCTCGCAGGCGCGGTAGGACGATCTCCACGACGACGACCGACACGACGGTCGTGGCGATCCCGGCGAGCACGTCGATGAGGTAATGGTTACCGGTCGTCATCACGACGGCGGACGTGACGACGGGGTACGTGACGGCGAGCGCCCGGCCCCACCAGCGGCGCGACATGCGCCAGATCGCCAGACCCGACCAGGCCGCCCAGGCGAGGTGCAGCGACGGCATCGCCGCTAGCTGGTCGGCGTCGGCGGCGAGGCTGCCGGTGTGCCAGGACCCGAACGTGTGCGAGCGGGCGACGATGTCGACGAAGCCGTTGCCGGGCAGCAGTCGCGGCGGCGCCACGGGATAGCGCCAGAAGACCGCGAAGCCGATCACGTTGATGAGCACCAGGGAGTTGCGCAGCGGCGGGTACAGATCGGGACGGCGCCACCACAGCCAGGCGAGCACGCCGAGCGTGACGATGAAGTGCGCGTTGTCGTAGTAGTAGGACACGACGATCCCGAGCGTGTGGTGGCCGACGAGCCAGCGGTTGAGCGTCAGCTCGGGGTTGAGGTGCAGCGCGCGCTCGAGCGAGAGGATGCCCTGCCCGTGGGCGATCGCCGCGTGCAGCCGCAGCGGCGCCAGCGCCGTGACGCGGTCGTAGATGACGACGAGCCAGGCGATCGCCAGCAGCTCGATCCACCACGGCGATCGCCGTGCGAGCGCGTCGGAGACGACGTTCGCGGCGCGGGGCGCCGCGCGCGGGCGCTCGCGCAGCGCGGTGGCGCGCGGCGCCTCGGGCTCTCCCGAGGGGCGCCAGCGACGTTGGGGCTGCTCGGTGACCGACATCTGACCATCGGACACTAGCTGTTGGCCACCTCGACTCCGGTCGCCGCCACTCGGCGCCTCGGCGCTCAGGGTGCGACGATCGGCAGGCCGCGCTCGGCGAGCGTGCCAAGCACGGCCGGGAGCGCCGCGACCGTGCGCCGCCACGAGCCCGGGCTCGAGTAGTCGTCGGCGTCGTGCAGAAGCAGCACCGACCCCTCGCCGACGCCGCGCGTGACGAGCCGCGCGATCGATTCGGGGGTGGCCCTGGCCTCCCAGTCGCGACCCCACTGGCTCCACAGCAGCGTGCGCCATCCGCGTCGTTGCGCGTAGGCGAGCGCGGCCGCGTTGAGCACGCCGTAGGGCGGCCGGTATAGCGAGACCACGTGGCCGGTCGTCTCCTCGATCGTCACCAGCGCTCGCGAGATGTCGTCTCGCACCTGGGGCGGCGTGAGCCGCAGGAGGTTGCGATGACGATCGCAGTGCAGGGCGATGTCGTGCCCGGCGGCGACGATCTCGGCGGCCAGCGCGGGATCGCGGCGGACCTGCTCCCCGACGAGGAAGAACGTCGCTCGCGCGCCGTGGCGGGCGAGCACGTCGAGCACCGCCGGGGTGCCCTGCGGGTGAGGGCCGTCGTCGAAGGTGAGCGCGACGCCGAGACCGCTTGCGGTCGTGCGCTCCAGCCCGAGCGGCCGGCGCAGCGGCGCCCGCTCGCCGGCGGCCGGCAGCCCGTGGACGGCCCAGGCGCTGGCGACCGCCGGCAGCGCGTGCACGGCGCCGGCCAGGGCGAGTCCGCCGAGCGGCAGAGCGAGAGCGCCCCGTCGGCTGCGATGATCGGCATCCGTCATGAACCTGAATCTGTTGCTGGGAATCCTCGCGGCGGCCGCCGCGTCGACGTTCTACAGCCTAGGGGTTGCCCTGCAGGCGCTCGACGCGCGCGAGGTCGACGCCGATCACCACCTGCGGGTCAGCCTCATCGGCCAGCTGGCCGGCCGAACACGCTGGCTTGCCGGGACGGCGCTGTCGGTGCTCGGCTTCCCCCTGCAGGTCGTCGCGCTCCTGCTCGCGCCGCTCGTCGTCGTGCAGCCCGCGCTCGCCTGCGGGCTGCTCGTGCTCATGGTCATCGGCGAACGGATGCTCAACGAGCGTCCCGGCCGCCGCGAGCATCTCGCGGTCGCGGCGATCCTGCTCGGCGTCCTCGGGACGGCCCTGACCGCGCCGCAGCGCACCACGACGCACACGAACACCCTGACGCTGACGCTCGTCCTCGTCGGACTCGGCCTGGTGACGATGCTGCCCTACCTGCTCAGCTGGCTGTGGCGGCCGGTGGCCATCGTGACGATCATCGGGGCCGGCCTCGGCTTCGCCTGGAGCGGCCTGGCCACGAAGCTCGCCTCCGACGATCTCGCGAACGGCCACCTCGCCGTGGCGATCGCCTGGGGCCTGTCGACCGCCGGCGCGTCGGCGATCGGCGCGCTCAGCGAGATGAGCGCGCTGCAGCTGCGACCGGCGATCCAGGTCGCGCCGGTCGTGTTCGTGACTCAGACGCTCGTGCCGGTGCTGCTCGCACCGCTGCTGCTCGGCGAGAGCTTCGCCGCGACGCCGTGGGGCGGCGTGCCGCTCGTGGCGTCGCTCGTGCTGCTGGCGATCGGTGCCGCGACGCTCGCGCGCTCGCCGCTGCTGCTTGCCCTGATGGTCCCGGAGATGGCGGCGCCGGTGAGCGATGCGAGCGACTCGACGCCGAGCCCCTCGACGCGCAGCGTCGAGACGAGTCGCTCGGCGCCGAGCAGCGACGACGTCGACCCGTCGACCGTCAGCACGACGACGTCGCCGGCGCGGATCTGGCCCTGATGCGCCGGGTGGCGGGCATCGAGCTGCCACGCGCCGGTGACGGGCGTGGCGCCGGTCGTGCGCGCCAGCATCCACGCGCCGAGCGTCGGGGTGCCTGACTGCAGGAAGTAGAAGTGGCGGTGCAGGCCGTAGGCGTGCGCCTGCTCGTGAAGCAGATGCGGCGTGAGCACCCAGTGCAGCAGCCCGCCGTGGCGAGCCTCGGGCAGGCCCTCGTCGCCGTAGATGCGCAGGCCGGTCAGCACCGAGGCCGGCGGCTGCGGGTCGGGCTCGGCGAACGTCGGGTGCACGCCGTCGGCCGCCAGCGCGCCGGCGACGCGGGTCACGTCGCCGTCGGGCGTCCGGATGATGAGGGCCACGCGATGCTGCCGGGTGGCGACGTGCGTCAGCGAGGGATGGATCTGGAACACGGTCTTCGCGAACGCGAGCACCTCATCGGTCGACATCGCCCAGGCGCCGGCGGTGAGCACGAGCGCGAGCTGCATGACGATCTGCACCGCGCGCGGGCGCCAGCTCGGAATCGGACGCACGCGGCGCGGCGCGCGCAGCACGGCGTCGACCGCCGTCGGCAGCGTCGCCGTGGCCGCCGAGGAGGGCGAGGGCAGCGTGGCCGCGACGGCGGCCGCGGCGCCGGCCACGGTCGCCGGCGCGACCGTGGCGGCGGCGAAGCTCGCCTCGACGTGTTCGCGCAGCTCACGCGTGTCGCGGGCCAGGCGGACGAGGTCGAGGTCGGCCATGGCCCGCGTGTTGATGCGCGCGTGCCCGACGGGCAGGCCGTAGGAGACGACCGGCGTGCCGGTCGCCATCGCCTCGAGGCAGGTGACGCCGCCCGTGGAGTGCACGAGCGCGTCCGTCGCCGCGAGCAGCTCGGGCATGCGGTCCGTGAAGCCGTAGACATGAACCCGCTCCTCGTCCCCGAACGCACCGGCGAGACGCTCACGCAGCGGCTCGTTGCGCCCGGCGAGGCAGACGATGCTCGTCACCTCATCGATGCCGCACAGCTCGGCGACGGCGCCCTCGAGGTCTCCGACGCCCCATCCGCCGCCGGAGACGACGACCATGCGGCCGTGATCGGGCAGCCCGAGGGCGCGGCGCGTCTCGCGCGGACAGCGCGGGCGCAGGAACTCGGCCGAGATGAGCGGGCGCACGAGCTCGACGCTGTCGTGGCCGGCGATGCGCCGGACCGAGTCGATCGAGTCCTCGTACATCGCCAGGTGCAGATCGATCCCGGGCTGGGCCCAGAAGAACAGTCCGGTGAGATCGGTGATCGTGGCCACGGTCCGGCAGTGCAGGACGCCGCGCCGGCGAAGGCGCGCGAGCACGACGGTGACCGCCGGATAGGTCGAGACGACGACGTCGGGGTCGTGCTGCGCGATCGCCCGGGCGAGCGGGCGAGCGCCGAAGGTGCACAGCGACGTGCGGGCGTACCAGCGAACCGGCGCGACGTGCTCGAGCAGCCAATAGATGACGGTGTACGTCCAGGGCATGAAGCGCAGCTGCCAGCGATATCCGTCCTCCACCACCGGGCGCAGAAGCCGCCCCATGGCCGCAAGTCCGTCGATCACGGTCACCTCGACGTCGTCGGTCATGGCCTCGATCTGCTCGCTGAGCGCCCGCGCGGCGGCCGCGTGTCCCTCGCCGACGTCGGCGGACAGGATGAGCACACGGCGGCAGCCCGATGGCGGGACGGGCGAGGATGGACGTTTGCGTCGTAGGCGCATGATTCGATCGTGCCCCGCCGACGAGCGCGGCCGGCCGCGGCGGATGGCGCTCGAGGTTGGGGCCCCCCGGCGGCGCAACACGGTCAACAGGCTAGCGGCCCGACCGTACGGTTGCGCGCCGCCTACCCCATGGGCGGGGCCAGAGCCTGCAGGCCACCTGACTGTGTCGGTTGCGTCCGACACGGTCACAATAGCCGCATGCAGGTCACGACCCCGTTACCCCGCCCGCCTGCTCCGCTTGCGCCGGGGGCTGCGCCGCGGATGGCGCCGACCGCTGGCCTGCCCCCACACACCCGCCGCGTGCTCGCCTGGATCGGGCTCGCGGCGATCCTCGCCGGCGTCGCGCTGCTCGTCGCCTTCGCCGCCGACGCCCCGACCGGCTACGTGCCGGCGACCGTGCGCGGCGGCTTCCCCGGCTGGCTCGCGGGTCCGCTGCACGGCCTCGCGCTCGGCCGCCTCAGCAACAACCGCTTTCAGGACGTTCTCGTGCTCGTGTGCGTCGGCTACGTGCTCGTGCTCGCCGCCGGCGACGGCGCGCCGCTGCGCGCGGTGGCCGCCACGATCGTTGCCGCCAACCTGCTGCTCCTGCTCTCCCCGCCGCTGCTCTCCCAGGACATCTTCGGCTATCTGACCTTCGCGCGCCTCGGCTCGCTGCACGGGCTGGACCCCTACAACCACGCGTCGGCGGCCGTACCGCTGGACCCCGTGTACCGCTTCCTCGGCTGGCGCACCGTCGACTCGCCGTACGGCCCGCTGTACACGCTCGCCAGCTACGCGCTCACGCCGCTCGGGGTCAGCGGCGGCATCTGGGCGCTGAAGGCGATCGCGGTAGCGACGAGCCTCGCGATGGTCGCGATCGTGACGCGGACGGCGGCGATCATCGGGCGCTCGCCGGCCCGAGCGGCGGCCTTCGTCGGACTGAACCCCGTGCTGCTCGTGGACGCGGTCGGCGGCTTCCACAACGACACGCTGCTCGCGGCGCTGCTCGCCGCGGTCCTGCTGTTCGCGGCCGTCGCCCACTACGGGCGCGCGGTCGCGGCGCTCGTCGTCGCGATCGGCATCAAGCTGTCCGCCGGCCTCGTGCTGCCCTTCCTCCTGCTCGCGCCCGAACACCGGCGCGAGCGCGAGCGCGCGCTCGCGCTCGCGGTGATCGGTCTCGCGCTGATCGTGCTCGCCGCCGCGATCGGCTTCGGCGCGCACGCGTTCGCCTTCGTCAACTCGATCCAGGGCGAGCAGCAGATGGTCGCCACGCACGCCGTTCCGAACGAGCTCGCTCGCCTGCTCGGCCTGCCCACCGTCACCGACCTGCCCGGCTGGTGGCGAGACCTGTTCGTGCTCGGCTTCCTCGTCGTGTTCGCCGTTGGCATCTGGCGCACGGCCCGCGGGGGGGACTGGCGCGCGGCCGCGGGCTGGGCGACCGTCGCGCTCATCGTCTCCACGGCGTGGTTGCTGCCGTGGTACGTCGTCTGGGCGCTCCCGTTCGCCGCACTGGTCGACGATCGCCGGCTGCGCGCCGCAGTCCTTTTCCTCTGTGCGTATGCCGTCCTCGTTCGCCTGCCGGCGGCGTCCTCGCTGCTCGGCGGGCGCCGCAGCTGATTCAACCGGCCGCGCAGGAGACGTTCGCGATCGCTCCACGTCCGGAGCGGACGCTGACGCCCGCCGCGGTGCAGAGCGCCCCCGCGCCCGACCGCGTGCCGGTGAGCATATAGCGGCCCGGAGCGACGGCAAACGCGAACCGCTGCCCGGACGCCACCGTCTCGGTCTGCAGCACCCGCCTGTTGCCGGCATCGTGCAATGCGACCGTGCCGGCGAGCAGCCTCGCCGTCGCCGCGCCGCTGGCCACGAGCGCGCCCACGATGAGCGATCGGCGCGGCTGGAGCAGTGCGGCGGCGGCGAGCGGCGTGAGCGGCGAGCGGGGCAACGCGGCGATGATGCGGACGAACGTCGCGAACGCCGGCCGCGGCTTGAACGCCGGCTCGGGCCCGACCAGGCCCGAGTCCCAGCTCTGGGTCGCTCCGGGGCCGGCGTTCCACTGGTAGAGGTAGACACGGGTGATCCGCGGGCTGAGCCGCGCGAGGCGGTTGAAGATGAATCCGGTAACGGTGGACGCGTGGATCGGGCCCTCCGGGAAGCTCGTCGGGCTGTGGTTGTGGCGCGCGACGACGCCGCCCGTCTCGGTGAACCAGATCTGGCTGCGGGTGGCGCGCAGGAGTGCCAGCGTCGAGGCGACCTGCAGGCGGTTGGCGCCGAGGTAGTTGTGCAATCCCCAGATGGCCGGCTGGCCGCCGAGCGCGCGGTCGAACGCCTGCACCCACGCGACCATGCCGGGCTCGTCGAGCAATTCGGCGCCGAGCACGGTGCACGAGGGACAGACGTGGCGCAGCGCGCGGTAGTAGCTGGCCACGAGATCGGGTCGGTGACAAGTCGGCTCGCCGCAGTGATTGGCCTCGTTCCACGTGGCGAAGTCGCTCACCCACGGGTAGCGAGCTCGGAAGATCCGAAACGCGCGGGCGAGCGCGCCCGGGCTCGGAAGGGAGTGCCCGCGCTCACTCGGGTAGTGGTGGTCGAAGCTGATGAGCGGTGAGATGCCGTCGGCCTTCGCGGCGCGCAGCCAGCGGTCGAGCGCCCGCGCCTGCGTGCGGTTCTCGAAGAAATCCCACGGGATACTCAGACGCGCGTCCTTGATCCCGAGCGCGAGGAAGCGCGGGTCGCTGAACACGTCGGGGGTCTGATCGCCGATGCCGACGACCAGGGCGGCGCAACTTGCCGGGGCGGCGAGGGCCGCGGCGAGCGAGAGGAGCGCGATCAGGCGACGGGCGCGAAGCATCGTGTCGTTCTCTGACGCAGCAGCGGCGCAAAAGTCGCGGCAACGCGGCGACTTCGCGTGGCGAGGGTCAGCCGCCGACCTCGGGGCGCGCGGTCGATCGCGGCGCTCCGACGCGATCGACCGCGGCGCTGCGCTGCTCGGCGCCGACACGCTCGGCGCCGCGTGGCTCGGTGCTCGCCCGCTCGGCGACCACCTCGTACTCCCCGGTCTCGAAGTCATCGTGGACGCCACGCTCGATCTCGGCCTGCGACGCCTCCGGGCGCAGCCGTCGCAGGCGGATCGCGTCGAGACGGCGGAACTTGAGAATCTCGAGCACGTATACGAGGTAGACGCTCGCCGCGAACACGACGAGCCCGAGCGCCACCATGACGAGCGACCAGCCGAGGTTGTAGTGCCCGTGGTGATCGCTGTAGGGCACGAAGCGCAGCGCGAGCGCCAGCCCGGCGAGCATGAGCGTCCACGTGTACATGTAGGCGAGCGTGCGCTGGCGGCTGAAGCCGATGCGCGCGAGGCGGTGGTGGAAGTGCTCGGAGTCGGCCCGGTAGACCGGCTGGCGGTACTTCAGCCGCTTGAGCACGACGAACGTCGTGTCGAGGAACGGCACGGCTAGCAGGATGAGCGGCAATACGAACGAGACGACGACCTCCGTCTTCACCGACGCCTCGACGGCCGCGCAGCCCATCAGCAGCCCGAGCAGGTTCGAGCCGCAGTCACCCATGAACGTGCGCGCCGGGCGGTCGTGGCGGGGGAAGTTGTGGACGAGGAACCCGAGCGCGGCGCCCGCGGTGATCGCGCACAGCACGCCGGCGGCGGCGTTGCCGAGGTCGAAGGCGATGATCGTGAAGGCGAGGGCGACGATCGCGCACAGGCCGGCGGCAAGCCCGTCGACGCCGTCGGAGAAGTTGACGACGTTCATCATCGCCACCAGGCCGATGACGGTCAGCCACGTTCCGGCGTGCGGGAAGCTGACGTGTCCGATGAACGGGAGCGTGATGAAGCGCACCCACACGCCGGCGTTGACCGCGATCACTGCCGCGATCACCTGCCCGGCCAGCTTGAGGAGCGGGTTCAGGTCGAAGCGATCATCGAGCGCGCCGACGAGCGTGATGAACGCGGCCGCGATCAGCACGCCGTGATAGTCGGTGCCGGTGGCGCCCTTGGCGGGCGCGTACCACATCGCCGATGGCAGCCAGAGCCAGCCGGCGACGAATGCCCCGGCGAAGATGGCCAAGCCACCGAGCAGCGGCGTCGCCTGGTCGGACAGGCCGCGGTCGCGGGGCTCGTCGACGATCTGCAGGCGCGTGGCCAGGCGCATCGTCCATGGCGTGACGAGCGCGGCGACGATCGCGGCCGTGAGAAACGCGTACAGCGCGTGGAGCTCGTTCGGTTGCCGCATGGTGTCTCCCGACAGGATCGCAGGAGTCTCGATCGCCGTGGGCGAGGCTCGACCCGATCGCCTTCGACGGCGTGCGCCGAGTCCCTGCTCGCGCGGGGCCCTCTCCGTGTTCTTCAGCAGTCTAGGCGGCGCGTCAGCGGAGCCCGGCGGGAGCGCCCGGCCAGCGCCCCCGCGTAGCCGGGCCGCCTCGCCACCGCCTCAAGCGTGCGCTACGCTCCTGGGGATCCCGTCACCGGCAAGCGAGGGCCCCGTCGAGATGGCCAGCCGTGCGGCACTGAGAGCATCGGATGCGGACCGCGATCGCGTCATGGAGCGATTGCGCGGCGCCGCTGCCGAGGGTCGACTTCGTACCGAGGAGCTCGAGCAGCGCGTCGAGGCCGCGCTGTCGGCGCGGACCTACGGCCAGCTCGATGCGCTGCTGACCGACCTTCCCGGGCCGGGGCTCGTCGCCCGTCGCGGCGGACGCCCGCTCGCCTGGGTGCCGCCAGCGCTCGCGCTGGCCGTTGCCATCCCGGTCGCGGTTGCCATCGTCGCCGCGCTCGTTTTCGTCGTCACGGGCGTGCTCGCGATCTGGTGGCTGTGGCTGCTCCTCGCCTGGTGGATCGTCGGCCACGGCCGACACCGCGGTCGCTACGGGCGGTGCGGACGCCCCGGACGCCCCGTGCGCGACTTGCGCGCCGGCGAGCACGCGTCGCGCACGTTCTGGGCCTAGGTGACGCTCGCCGGGGCCGGCGCGGAGAGCTGCTCGTAGAGCGGATAGCGCTCGACGAGCGCCTTGACGCGCTCCTGGAGATCGGCGGCGCGCTCCTCGAAGCCGGGAACGAGCGCGGCGGCCAGGATGTCGCCGACCTCGACGAAGTCGTCGTGGTCAAAGCCGCGCGTGGCCAGCGCCGGCGTGCCGATCCGCAGCCCGGACGCCTCCATCGGTGGGCGCGGGTCGAACGGAACGGCGTTGCGGTTGACGGTGATGCCGATGTCGTGCAGGCGGTCCTCGGCCTGTCGGCCGGTGAGCTCGCCGTCGGCCTCGCGCAGATCGACGAGCGCGAGATGCACGTCGGTGCCGCCGGTCAGGACATTGACGCCGTGCCCGGCGCGGACGAGCGCCTCGGCGACGGCACGCGCGCCATCGACCGTGCGGCGCTGACGCTCGGCGAACAGATCGGTGGCGGCGATCTTCAGCGCCACCGCCTTCGCGGCGATGACGTGCTCGAGCGGGCCGCCCTGCTGGCCGGGGAAGACGGCCGAGTCGATCTTCTTGGCGTGCTCCCCGCGGCTGAGGATGATCCCGGCGCGCGGGCCACCGAGCGTCTTGTGGGTCGTGGTGGTGACGACGTCGGCATAGGGCACCGGGCTCGGGTGCAGGCCGGCGGCGACGAGCCCGGCGAAGTGGGCCATGTCGACCATCAGCAGCGCTCCGACCTCGTCGGCGATCTCGCGAAAGCGGGGGAAGTCGAGCTGGCGCGGGTAGGCCGACCAGCCGGCGAGCAGGAGCTTGGGCCTGCGCTCGCGGGCGATCCGGGCAACCTCGTCCATGTCGATGAGGCTGCTATCGCGGTCGACCTCGTAGGGCGCGATGTCGTACAGGCGCCCGGAGACGTTGATCTTCATGCCGTGGGTGAGGTGGCCGCCGTGCGCGAGCGACAGCCCCATGATCGTGTCGCCCGGCGTCAGCAGGGCGTGGTAGACGGCGGCGTTGGCCTGGGCGCCCGAGTGAGGCTGCACGTTGGCGTGCTCGGCGCCGAACAGTGCCTTGGCCCGGTCGATGGCGAGCTGCTCGACGACATCGACCCATTCGCAGCCACCGTAGTAGCGGCGGCCCGGATAGCCCTCGGCGTACTTGTTCGTGAGCACCGAGCCCTGGCACTCGAGCACCGCCTGGGGCACGAAGTTCTCCGAGGCGATCATCTCCAGGGTGTGCTGCTGGCGCTCGAGCTCGCCGCGCACGGCGTCGGCGATCTCCGGATCGACCTCGGCGAGCGGTCGGTTGAAGTAGTCGGGGCGCAGGTCGGGCACGACGCATCTCCTTAGGGCAGACAACAACCGGGATGCCCAGGCGCGCGGCGGTGCGGCAACCGTCGCTTCCCCGTGGTCATTTCCACGAATAGGCGCCAGTAACGACGGCACCGACGAGGCTATCAGGCGTCGTGGCCACTGCCCAGTGCCTGCGCGACGGCCGCGCGCGAGAGCGCCCCCTCCCGCATGATCGCGTAGCGTCGCTCGCGCGCATAGGCGCGCAGGTCGATGACGGTCGACGCGGTCCCGGGTCGTTCCCCCGCGTCGAGCTCCAGGTCGACGCTCGCCCGCAGTCGGGGATCGACGTCGTCGAGGCGGCGCACGTCCGGCTCGCCGGAGCGGTTGGCGCTCGACTGCAGCAGCGGCACCGAGAGCGCCCGCAGGGCGGCGATCGGTCCGTCGAGCTCCGGAACCCGCAACCCGAGCGTGTCGGGCTGCGGACCGCAGGCCAGTGGGAAGCGCCGCCGCGGGTTTCCCAGCAGCAGCGTCACCGGACCGGGCAGCAGCGCCTCCGCGGCCTCGCGCTCCGCGGCCCCGAGCTCGGGCAGCGCGCGCCAGGCGAGCGCGACCGACGCGAACAGGACGGCGGCCGGCCGGTCCGGTGGGCGGCCCTTGAGCTCGTACAGCCGCGCGACGGCGCCCGGCTGCTCGGGGTCGCAGGCAAGGCCGTAGACCGTGTCGGCGCCGAACAGGACGACGCCCCCGGTCTGCAGGCACCGCTCCAGCGCGCGGACATCGTCGCCTGTCACCATCGCGCGACTCAGCGCTCGGCGACGACGACGCGCTCGACGCCAGCGAGATCGCGCTCGCGCCGCGTCGCCGCGAATCCCGCCGCGGCGGCGAGGTCGGCCACCGCCCCCGCCTGTCCGGCCCCGAGCTCGACCGCGAGCAGGCGCACGCTCGGGCGGGCGCCGGCCTGCGCGACGAGGCGGCGCAGCACGTCGAGTCCGTCGGGCCCGGCGTACAGCGCGACGGCGGGCTCGTGGCGCGTGATCTCGGGCGCGAGCGTCGGCCGCTCGCCATCGGCCACGTACGGTGGGTTGGAGAGCACGGCGTCCCATCCGGCGTCGTCGACCCCGTCGAGCAGGTCGGCCTCGCGGAAGCGCACGTCGAGCCCGAGACGCTCGGCGTTCGCGCGCGCGACCGCGAGCGCATCGGCGCTCACGTCGCTCGCCGCGACTTCGAGGTCCGGACGCTCGGCCTTCAGGGCCAGCGCGACCGCGCCGCTGCCGGTACCGACATCCAGGACCCGCGCCCCGGTAGGCAGGCCGAGCGCGACCTCGACGAGCAGCTCGGTCTCGGGACGCGGCACCAGCACGCGCGGATCGACGCGCAGCTCCAGATCGCGGAACGCGCGGCGGCCGAGGATGTAGGCGATCGGCTCGCGGGTCTGCGCGCGCCGCCGGACCGCGTCCTGCAGCCGGCGCACGGCCGGCCCGCTGACCTCGAGCGCGTCGTCGACGAACAGGCGCTCGCGAGTGACCCCGAGCACATCGGCCACGAGCAGCTCGGCGTCCAGTCGCGCCGTCGTCGACCCGGCGGCGCCGATCGCCGTGGCCGCGCTGCGCACGGCGTCTCGCGCGGGCGTGCCGGCGAACGCGCGTCGCCGCGACGAGGTGCTCGCCCGGGCCGGACCGCTCACGCGGCGGCCTGCGCGGCGAGCCGGCGGCGCTTTTCATCGGAGGCGAGCGCCTCGGTGAACTCGTCGAGCTCGCCGGCGAGCACCTGATCGAGGTTGTGCGCGGTCAGCTTGATGCGGTGGTCGGTGACGCGCCGCTCGCCGTAGTTGTAGGTGCGGATCTTCTCGGCGCGATCGCCGCTGCCGACCTGCGAGCGCCGGTCGGCGGCCAGCTCGGCCTGCTGCTCGGCGAGCGCCCGCTCGTATAGGCGCGCGCGCAGGACGCGCAGCGCCTTCTCGCGGTTCTGCAGCTGGGACTTCTCGTCCTGCATGGAGACGACGATGCCGCTCGGCTGGTGGGTGACGCGCACCGCCGAGTCGGTCGTGTTGACGGACTGCCCGCCCGGCCCGGAGGAGCGGTAGACGTCGATCTGCAGGTCGTTGGGGTCGATCTCGACGTCGACGTCCTCGGCCTCGGGGAGCACGGCGACGGTCGCGGTCGAGGTGTGGATGCGCCCCTGGGACTCGGTGACCGGCACGCGCTGCACGCGGTGCGTGCCGCCCTCGTACTTGAAGACCGAATACGCGCCGTCGCCCTTGACGGCGAACGTGTACTTGCCGTCGCCGACGTCGAGCGCCTCGGTGGCGTAGCCGCGACGCTCGGCGTACTTGGTGAGCATGCGATAGACGTCGCCCGCCCACAGCCCGGCCTCGTCGCCGCCGGCGCCGCCCTGGATCTCGATGATGACGTTCTTGTCGTCGGCGGGATCGCGCTCGACCATCGCGAGGCGGATCTCCTCCTCGATCTCCTCGATGCGCGCCCGCGCCTCGGCGAGCATCTCGCGCAGCTCCTCGTCGTCCCCGTCCTCGCTGATGAGCTCCTGCGCCCCGGCGGCGTCGTCGGTGGCGCGGCGCCAGTCGGCGGCCAGCTTGGCCGCGGCCTCGAGCTGCCGGTACGCGCGCCCGACCTCGGCGTAGCGGACGCGATCGCCGATCACCTCGGGATCGGTGATCAGCGTTGACAGCTCCGCGAAGCGGGCCTCGATCTGTTCGACGAGCTGCTCGATCATGTCGACGTCAGTCTATGCGGGCCTCTGGCCGGCGCCCGAGGTCCGGTGCGCACCGTACGCCGCGACCGAACTGCGCATCGCCGATTGCGGACGGCTACTGTTTCGCGCGCCGGATCATCGTGCGGCGCCGGCAGCTCCTTCGCGTGTACTACCTCACGAACCTGCACAACGCGGCCGCGCCGGCCGTCATGCACCCGCTGTCCTACTTCCAGGCGGTGGTTCTCGGGCTCCTGCAAGGGGTCACCGAGCTGTTCCCGATCTCGAGCCTCGGCCACACCGTGCTCTTCCCGACGCTCTTCGGCTGGAACGCGCTCGTGAAGTCGCAGAGCGACCCAGAGTCGTTCTGGCTCGCGCTCGTGGTGATGCTGCACGTCGGCAGCGCAGTCGGACTGCTCATCTACTTCTGGCGCGACTGGGTTCGCATCATCCGGGGCTTCCTGCACACCCTCGTCACGCGTCGCGTCGAGACCTCGACCGAGCGCCTGGCCTGGCTGATCGTGCTGGCCTGCATACCGGTCGGCATCCTCGGCCTGCTCCTCGAACACCCCGTGCGCGTCGCGCTCGCCAAGCCACCCGTGGCCGCCGCGTTCCTGATGGTCAACGGCGTCATGCTCATCGGCGCCGAGCGGCTGCGCCGGCGAGCGGAGATCCGCAGCCTCGCCGAGCGCGAGGGCCTCAATCGGCAGGGCTACCGCAAGCTCGACACGCTCGAGTACCGCGAGGCGATCGTCATCGGCAGCTTCCAGACGTTCGCGCTCATCCCGGGGATCAGCCGCGACGGCGTCGTCATGGTCGGCGGCCTGCTGCGCGGGCTCGACAACCAGGACGCGGCCAAGTTCTCGTTCCTGCTGGCCACCCCGATCATCCTCGCCGCCGGCATCTTCAAGGCCCCCGACCTGACGGGCCCGCTCGGCGCGGGCCTGCGCGCCCAGGCGGTCGTGGCCGCGGTGTCGGCGGCGATCGCGTCGATCATCACCGTCCACTACCTGATGCGCTACTTCCGCAACAACAACCTCGTCCCGTTCGGGATCTACTGCCTCGCCTTCGGCGCGGCGATGCTGGTGTACACGGCGGTGGACTGAGCGCGCGCCGCCGCGCCGCGGCCCGAGGTGTGCTCCCGAGCCCACGCTATACGGGGCTAAGCCAGCACACCTCGGCCCGACGACCGAGACCAACCGCGAGGTGCGCTCCCGAAGCCACGCCATAGGGGGCTCAGGGAGCACACCCCCGCCGCCGCCCCAACCGGAGCACGCGCCCGCAACGCGCCCGTCACACACCCCCGCCGCCGCCCCAACCGAAGCATGCGCCCGTCACGCGCCCGCAACGCGCCCGTCACACCAGCGGCGCGCGAGCCCCGCCGCCGCCCACCGCCGCATCGACCCTACGCCACGACCTCCACCCCGATGAGGTCGCCCGCCGACTGCCCGGGGGTCTCCACGGCGAGCACCGCCTCGAGCGCGGCGATCGCGACGGCGAGCTGGTCGGTGTGCGGCTCGCGCGTGGTCAGCCGCTGCAGCTGCAGGCCGGGCCACATCACGCCGCGCACCCAGCCGCGGCTCCGGTACTTGCCGGCCAGCTTGATGAGCTCAAAGGAGATCCCCGCGATCAGCGGCACGCCGAGGATCCGAGTGAGCACAAGCCAGTACCAGGACGGCAGCCCGATCGGGGCGAACACGAAGATCGCCACGACCATCACGATGAGCAGGAAGCTGGTGCCGCAGCGCGGATGCAGTCGCGAGAAGCGCTGGGCATTCTCCGGCGTCAGGTCGAGCCCGGCCTCGTAGCAGGAGATCGTCTTGTGCTCGGCGCCGTGGTACTCGAACACGCGCCGCAGGTCGGGCAGGCGCGACAGCAGCACGAGGTAGCCGAGGAAGATGGCCGTCCGCACGAGACCCTCGACGAGCCAGAAGACAACCGATGAGCCGAGCTGTCCCTTGATGAGGCTCGTCAGGCCGACCGGCAGCAGGAAGAACAGCCCGATCGCGAACAGGATGGCGATCACCACCGTCCCGGCCCAGGCACCGCCGGAGATCTCCTGCTCCTCCTCGGGCAGCTGCGCGCTCGCCGACAGTCCGAGCGCGCGGAAGCCGATGACGAGCGACTCCCACAGCGCGACGACGCCCCGCACGAGCGGCACGCGCAGCCAGCGGTGGCGCCGCAGTGCCGAGGTGAGGTCGAACGAGCTCACCTGGATCGGGCCGAGCGGAGCCTCGCCGTCGGTCGTCGCGGCGACCCCGTTCAGCGCGCCGGCCTCCTCCGACCCAGCCGCGGGCTCGGGCTCGGGCGCGGGAGCCCGCACCGCCACGGCCCACGTGCCGACGCCGCGCATCATCACGCCCTCGAGCACCGCCTGACCGCCGAGGGGCGCGTCCCGCCGGGCCATGAGCCCGCGGTCGGTCATGAGTGTCGTCTCGTCGTCCGACGCCGGCGAGGGGTATGTCCCGGTCGCCGCTTCGGGCATGCCCGCTACTTGGACTGAGCGGCGCGCTGCTGGCGACCCTTCGCCATGCGGCGCTGGAAGCGCTCCACCCGACCACCGGTGTCGATCAGCTTCTGGCGACCCGTATAGAACGGGTGGCAGTTCGAGCAGATCTCGACGTGCAACTCGCCCTTGGTCGAGCGGGTCACGAACTCGTTGCCGCACGTGCAGCGTACGTGGGACTCGACGTATTCGGGATGGATCTCAGTCTTCATCGCGTCACCCAGTTTAGCGGGCGCGCGCCGGGCGCCCCGCCAAGCGTCCACCCGCCGACAGCCGGCTTCAGGTCGTCGCCGCCGCGAGCGGGCAGGCCACCGTCTTGGGCAGGCCGCCGCCCGGCGCCTCGCTGATCGCGTTCTGCGGGTCGATCGTGACGGTGACCGAGCTGCCGGCCGTGCAGCGTGGGGCGACGACCGGCAGGACGGTGCGCGTGCCCACTGCGAGCGACTGCACGACGAGATCGGGCTGCGGCGTCCCGTTGACCGTCAGCGCGACGTCGAACGGCCCGGCCGGCCCCCGCCCCTCGTTGACGAGCGCGATCGCGTACTGCGCGTCGAGCGAGCCCGCGGACGGCGTGATCGAGACGTTGGCCACGGCGAGCAGCGGGCGCTCGTCGGGCTGCACGCAGATCGGCGTGAGCCGGGTCAGCTGGCGCACGATGCGCCCGCGGGCGTCGAGCCACCGGTAGCCGATCGAGGCCCGGAACCGACCCGGGGCGGGAAGGTTGGTGAACTGGCGCACGTTGCGGTAGATCTGCACGCCGGGCGCCGAGCCGCGCCACGCGCCGAGCCCGGGCGCGCTGACCGGCGTGAAGCCCGCCGGCGGCGACGCGCTCTCGAGCAGGTCGATGCGCATCTGCATGCCGCTGCTCGTCCCCGTGGCGACCATCTGCCCGGAGAAGGTGGCCGAGCGATCGGCCTGGTCGGCCGCCGCCTGGCAGGCGACGAGCGACGCGGTCGCAGTCCCCGGCGATCGTCCCGTGGCCTGCGCGAACGCGGGCGCGGGGCTCAGTCCGCAGAGCCCGAGAAGTAGGAATATGACGACGCGACGCGAATGCGACATTCGCCACCGCTAACACGCGGCGCCCGGCGATGTTTCGTCCGCGGTGAATCGGCGTGCGCGACATTCGGTCCGGACGCCCCGTACACTGCCACGCCAAGCAGGACGAGAACGGAAGCGTCGTGGGCCGAGGGAGTGGTGCGACGCAACCGTTTCCCTGCCGTACTCCGCCCGACCCCAGGAGAGCGAGAGCACACGGACATGCCCACCACTCCCTCATCGATCGCCGCGCGACTGCGGCGCCGGCGCTGGCCCTGGACGCTCGTCGCCGGCCCACTGCTCGTGGCCGCCCTACCCTCTGCCGCGCCGGCCGACGTCCCTCCCGGCGCGCGCGAGAGCATCGCCTGCGCGAACCAGAGCCTTGTGCCCACCGCCCACGACACCGCCCAGGTGAGCGGCGCCATCGTGTGCCTCGTGAATGCGGTCCGCGCGCGCTACGGGCTGCCGCCGCTGCTCCCCAACC
The DNA here is from genome assembly GCA_963819075.1 of uncultured Solirubrobacterales bacterium. Lineage (GTDB taxonomy): Bacteria > Actinomycetota > Thermoleophilia > Solirubrobacterales > Solirubrobacteraceae > CAVQBJ01. The sequence continues at coordinate 1,177,127 of CAWFUP010000001.1, read as the reverse complement.
GCGCGCTCAACACCTCGGCGATGAAGCACTCGCGCGACATGGTCGCCAACGACTATTTCAGCCACGACACCCCGTCGGGCTGGACGCCCGCCCAACGGATGCGCCGCAACGGCGCTCCCTGCTCGCAGGGCTGCGCGCTCGGCGAGAACATCGCCTGGGCGTCGGGCAGCCTGTCGACGCCGGCGGCGATCGTGCAGGCCTGGATGAGCTCGCCCGGGCACCGCGCGAACATCCTCGACTCCGTCTTCCGCTACGAGGGCGTCGGCGTCGCCGAGGGCTCGCCCGCGATGCTCGACCACAACGGGCTGCCCGGCACGACGGTCACCGAGGACTTCGTCTCCTAACGGGAAGAAGGCCGCCAACCGCGCCGCGGGCCCGTATGGGTCTCCCGGGACACGGTGAGCGTCAGTTGATCTGGTACAGCGGTCCGTCGCCACCCTCGGGCGGCGTCAGTCGCCCACCCTTGGCCGTGATCGCACCGCATTGCACGCAGTTGGTGTAGTTGACGGTGAGGTCGACCGGGCCGTCCTCGGGGGCGTCCTCGGGGATCTCGTACACGCCGGCCGGGCACATCCACACCCACGTCTCCGCGAGCGTGCGCGGGACGTGCTTCTGGATGCGGATGTGATTGGGCGCGTCGTCGCGCGTCGCGTTGCCGGTGATGAACACCGACGACAGCTTGTCGAACGTGTACTTGCCGTCCGGCTTGGGGTAGCCCTCCTTGGTGTCGCCGACGAACATCTCCTCCTCGTCGTCGCGATGCCATTCCAGACGGCCCGGCGGGATCTTGCCCTTCGTCATGATCGCCGCCCCGGAGAGCGGGCCGCCGGCGATGAAGCCCTTCTGCAGCGGCTGGCGCACGTTGCGCACCTGGTAGAGCTCCTGGCCGGTGACCGACTCCTCGAGCGCCTCCTCGTAGGCGTCGAACGAGCTCTCACCGCGCTTGAGCGCGGCGTAGATCGCGTCGGCCGCGAGCTTGCCGGAGTTGATGCAGTGATGCACGCCCTTGAGCGCCGCGGCGTCGACGAGGCCGGCGCTGTCGCCGACGAGGACCGCGCCGGGCATCGTCAGCTTCGGCACCGACCAGTAGCCGCCGCCGGGCAGCGCCTTGGCGCCCCAGGCGATACGCTCGCCGCCCTCGAGGATCCCGCGCACGAGCGGATGCGTCTTGAACTGCTGCAGCAGGTCGTGGGCGGACGTCGTCGCATCGCGATAGTCGAGGTCCACGACGAAGCCGATCGAGACGAGGTCCTCGCCGGTCTTCTCGTTCTTCATCGGGTACAGCCACGTGCCGCCGATCTGGCCGTACTTGCTCGACAGGTGCAGCGGCCACGGACCGAGCGTGTGGATGACCCGATCAAGGGGCTTCGGAACCTTCCACACCTCCTTGACGCCGAGCTCCCACACCTGCGGCTCGCGATTCTTGGCCAGATCGAACTCGCGGATCGCCGCGCCGGTGAGGTGGCCCCAGCAGCCCTCGGCGAGAACGGTGGCCTGCGCCTTGATGTCCGAGCCGGGCTCGAAGTTGCCGAGCTCCTCGCCGTCCTTGCCGCGGCCCTTGTCGCCCGAGCGCACGCCGACGACGCGGCCCTCGTCGACGATCAGCTGGGTGGCCGACGTCTCGGTGAGGATGTAGGCCCCGGCCTCCTCGGCCAGGCGCTGCTGGTAGCGGGCGAGCGCCGACACCGAGACGACCTCGTTGCCGTGGTTCCTGAAGTTCGGTGGCACCGGAACGACCTTGAAGTGGCGCTTGCCGTTGGGCAGCGCATACACCGCCTCCTTGGTCACCTCGCCGAAGGCGAAGCCCTCCTCGCGCCACTGCTCGCGGGTCATGTCGGGGAAGAGCTCCTGCAGCGGCCCCGGGCGCATGACGGCGCCCGAGAGGTTGTGCCCACCGCACGTCTTCGCCTTCTCGATCACCGCCACCGGCACCTCGCCGAGGCGCTCCATCGTCTCGGGATCGTCGCCGAGCAGCTGGAGCAGGCGGTTGGCGCAGGCCAGGCCGGCCGTGCCCCCGCCGACGATCGCCACCCCGACCTCGATGAGCTCGTCCTCGGGGTCGAGGCCGTGCTTGATGAACTCCTTCTGCGGATCGACGGGCGGCGGGAAGGCCGCCGGAACGACCCTCCCATTGTTGCTGTGGCCGTGTCCACCAGACACGGCGATCAGCTGCCCTTCTTGGCCTTCACGGCCTCGGTCAGCTTCGGCAGGATCTTGTTCAGATCGCCGACGATGCCGAGGTCGGAGAACTCGAAGATCGGCGCGTTCGCGTCCTTGTTGATGGCGACGATGTTCTCGGAGTTCTGCATGCCCACCTTGTGCTGGATCGCGCCGGAGATGCCGGCGGCGACGTACAGCTTCGGCGCCACGGTCTTGCCCGTCTGGCCGATCTGGGCCGCGTAGGGGTACCAGCCGGCGTCGACGACCGCACGGGTGGCGGCCACGGCGCCGCCGAACGCCCCGGCGAGGTCCTCGGCGAGCTGGAAGCCCTCGGGCTTGCCGAGGCCGCGGCCACCGGCCACGAGCACGTCGGCGTCCTCGATGTTGACATCGGCGCCGCGCTGCTCGCCGCGCTTGACCATCTTCGCCTTCGTCGAGAACGGCGAGAACTCAACCGTGACGTCCTCGACGGCGGCCGCCCCCGTGCCGGTCTGCTTCGCCTCGAAGGCGTTCAGCCGGCTGATGATGATGCCGCGGTCCTTGTACCGCGACACCGAGATCGACGAGTCTCCCAGGATCGGGCGCTCGGCGGCCAGCTTGCCGTCCTCCACCCGTACCGTGGTGACCTCCATCGTCACGCCGGCGTTCAGCCGCGCGGCGAGACCGGCGCCGATCTCGAAGCCGAGCAGACCACCGCCGAACAGCGCGTAGTCGTGGCCGTTGTCATCCATGATCTTGGCCATCGCGTCGACGACCGGCTGGGCGAGACCCTCGGGCCCCTCGACGCGGTACACCTTGGCGGCGCCGTAATTGCCGAGCTGACCAGCGAGATCGTCCGAGACGCTCTCTCCGATGACGACAGCGTGGGCCTCGGTGCCGAGCTGGCCGGCAAGCTTGGCGGCCTCGGAGACGGCGCCGAGAGAGTTCTTGTTGAACGCGCCGTCGTAGTGAAGCGCGTAGACGAGGATGCCGGGCATCTAGATCAGCTTCCTTTCGTCGAGCCAGGCGATGATCTTCTCGACCGTCTCGTTGGTGTCTTCGTCCTCGATGATCGTGCCGCCCTCCTTGGCCGGGGGCGCGTGGAAGTCGCCGCACACGACCTTGGAGCCGGCCTCGCCGACGCGGTCGGCCTCGATGCCGACGTCGCCGATCGCCTTCGCGTCGAGCGGTTTCTTCTTGGCGCCCATGATCGCCTTCAGCGACGGGTAGCGCGGCTCGTTGATCGCGTCGCCGACCGAGATGACGGCCGGGAACTCGACCTCGACGGTGTCATAGCCGTACTCGGCCTGACGCTCGCAGGTCACGCCAGCGGTGGAGATATCCATCTTGATGACCTGCGTGAGCGAGGGCATCTGCAGGTGGTCGGCCACGACGGCGCCGATCGTGTAGCACTCGCCGTCGTCGGACTGCTGCCCGAGCAGGACGAGGTCGGGGCTCTCGCTCTGCAGCACCTTCGCGAGCGCGTAGCCGGTGGCGGCCACGTCGGAGCCCGCGAGCGCCGGATCGGAGAGGTGCACGGAGCGGTCGGCGCCGAGCGAGACGGCCTTGTGCAGCGCGCGCACGGCGCTGTCGGGGCCCATCGTGACGGCGACGATCTCCTCGACCGGGACGGTCCCGCCTTCGCGGATCTGCATCGCCGCCTCGATGGCGTGCGTGTCGTACGGGTTGAGGTTCTTCTCCCCGCTTCGGTCCATACGCCCCGTCGAGGGATCGATCCTCTTCACGACGGCAGCGTCCGGGACCTCCTTAACCAGGACGGCAATTTTCATTCGGCTACTCCTTGAGGGCAATCGGGTCCCTGGATGGTACCCGGTCGGTTGACTGACGAGTCAATCACTATCCGTTGATTATCGTTGAAACTCCCGTTTACCGCACGCAGCGCGGATCGGGAGCCTGGGCGGCGGTCGCGTGCGTCGTGCCTCCTACTCGGCGACGGAGCCGCGGATGAAGTCGACGATCGCCTGCGTCGACGCCCCGGGCCCGAACACCTCGGCGACGCCCAGGCGCTTGAGCTCAGGGATGTCGTCGGCCGGGATCGTGCCGCCGACGGTGACGAGGACGTCGTCGATCTCCTGCTCGCGCAGCAGCTCGATGATGCGCGGTACGAGCGTCATGTGCGCGCCCGACAGGATCGACAGGCCGACGGCGTCGGCGTCCTCCTGGATCACGGTCTCGACGATCTGCTCGGGCGTCTGGTGCAGGCCCGTGTAGATGACCTCCATCCCGGCGTCGCGCAGCGCGCGGGCGATGATCTTCGCCCCCCGGTCGTGCCCGTCGAGGCCGGGCTTGGCCACCACGACTCGGATCTTCTTCGTTGACTGGGCGGGGGTCGACATGATGCGGCGCCTCCGGCGTCGGGAAGCGGTCATCCGGTGACCGACAGCCCGCCCGACGCGAGCGCGGCCGCATTCTACGGGTCCACCGCGGATCGAGGCCCGCCGAGCTGGGCTTGCCCGGTGCGGTCGCGCATTCGCGAGGTCCGCGCAGGATTGCGGCGCTCCGCGCAGGATCGAGCGGGCCGACGTCGCCAAGCGGCGGCTGGCAGACCGTAATCCGCTGCGGATCATCGCCACAAAAAGGCGGACGCCGGGCGCAGCGGCGCGATCTACGGTGCGTGCATGCCTAAACGAACCCACATCCTCGGAGCCGCGATCGGACTCGCCGCCGCCGCCGGACTCCTCGCGCTGCTAGTGCTCCCCAGCACCACCAACGCCCACACGGCGAGCTTCAGCGCCACCTGCGGCTCGGTCACCATCGTCTGGTCGAACTTCCCCGCCGCCGGACCGGGCAGCGAGCGCAACGGCGGCCGCAACACCCCCTCCTGGACGCTGACCTTCACGCCGGCCGCGGGAGGCGCGAGCACCACGCTGACCAACCAACCGCCGGTCAGCTTCGCGGGGAGCACCTACCCCCTCGTGGTCCCGATCCCGGCCGAGAACGGCTCGGTCACCGCCTCCTCGTCGTGGACGTCCGCCGACACGACCAACGGTGTCTCCGGCTCGACGGCGACGCCGTCGCCGATCGTCGTCGCCAACTGCGCCCCGCCGACCACCACCACGACTACCACGACCCGCTCGACCACCACGACCAGCTCGACGCGCACGTCGACTGCGACCACCGGCTCGACGGAGACCTCGATCACCACGACGACGCGGCCGGGCACCGAGACGACCACGTCCGTGCCTGCCGCGACGGCCAGCGTGACCACCAGCGCGACGACAACCAGCGCGCCCGGCGCCGCCGCCGTGCTGGGTTCGCAGACCTGTGTCGAGCCACACAAGACGGTGACCTTCTCGCGCGTCCCGCGGGGATCGGTGATCGCCACGGTCCAGGGCGCCGGGGTCAAGGAGGTCGTCCTCTCGCTCGACGGACGGACGGCCAGGACGCTCACGCGGCCCAACCTCGGCCACGACGGCTATCGCTACTCGGTGACGGTGGCGCACACGCGCTACGGCACCCACCGGCTGACCGTCCGCTACGTCGGGGTGTGCGCACCGCACGCCTACTCGACGAGCTTTACCCGTCCCGCCCCGACCCGCGTGATCAACCCCACGTTCACCGGCTGAACCGGACGCGCACGGTGTTCTGACCCCCGCCTCGGCGGCGGTCAGAACACCGGCGTCTCGGTGTAGCGCCCGAACACCTGTTGCAGCGCCTCGATGATCTCGCCCTCGGTGGCGTTCGCCCGGGCGCACTGCAGCAGCGCCGGCATGAGGTTCTGCGCGGGCTCGGCCGCGGCGCCGCGCAGCCCGGCCAGCACTCGCTCGACGTCGGCCCCGGTGCGCCGTGCGCGCGTGGCTCCAAGGCGGCCGATCTGCTTGCGCTCCAGCCCCGGATCGACCCGCAGGGTCTCGATCGGCTCCTCGTCCTCGCTGACGAACCGGTTGACCCCGACGACGATGCGCTGGCCGGCGTCGATGGCCCGCTGTAGCTCGAACGCGGCGTCGGCGATCTCGCGCTGGGGGTAGTTGCGCTTGACCGCCTCCACCATCCCGCCGAGCTCGTCGATCTTCGCGAAGTACTCGTAGCAGCGCCGCTCGAGCAGATCGGTCAGGGACTCCACGAGGTAGGAGCCGGCGAGCGGGTCGGGCGTGTTCGCCACCCCGGTCTCATGCGCGATCACCTGCTGGGTGCGGAGGGCCACGCGGACCGCCTCCTCGGTGGGCAGCGCGAGCGCCTCGTCGAAGCTGTTGGTGTGCAGCGACTGCGTGCCGCCAAGCACGCCGGCGAGCGCCTCGATCGTCGTGCGCACGATGTTGTTGAGCGGCTGCTGGGCGGTGAGCGACACCCCGGCCGTCTGCACGTGCGTGCGCATGAGCCAGCTGCGCTCGTGCTTGGCGCCGAACGTGTCGCGTAGCTCGCGCGCCCAGATGCGGCGCGCGGCGCGGTACTTGGCGATCTCCTCGAAGAAGTCGATCTGGGCGTTGAAGAAGAACGACAGCCGCGGCGCGAAGTCGTCGATGTCGAGGCCGCGCTGCACCGCCTGCTCGACGTAGGTCAGCCCGTCCTTGAGCGTGAAGGCGAGCTCCTGCGCCGCCGTCGAGCCGGCCTCGCGGATGTGGTAGCCGGAGATCGAGATGGGATGCCAACGCGGCATCTCGCGCGTGCACCACTCGATCATGTCGCCGCACAGGCGCATGGCCGGGTCGATCGGGAAGCACCACTCCTTCTGGGCGATGTACTCCTTGAGGATGTCGGCCTGGATCGTGCCCGACAGCCGCTCGGCGCTGACCCCCTGGCGCTCGGCCGCGACGACATAGAAGGCGAGCATGATCGCGGCGGGCGCGTTGATCGTCATCGACACGGACACCTCACCGAGCGGGATGCCGGCGAACAGCGTCTCCATGTCGTCGGCGGAGTCCACGGCCACGCCCTCGCGTCCGACCTCGCCGAGACTGCGCGGGTGGTCGGAGTCGTGGCCCATGAGCGAGGGCATGTCGAACGCCGTCGAAAGCCCGGTCTGGCCGTGCTCGAGCAGGTAGTGGAAGCGCTCGTTGGTCTCCTCGCTGGTGCCGAAGCCGGCGAACTGGCGCATCGTCCATAGCCGCCCGCGATACATCGACTCGTAGACCCCGCGGGTGAACGGGAACTCGCCCGGTCGGCCGATCGGATCGTCGGGGCCGCCGATGCCCGAGGGCAGGTCCTCGTGCGTGTACAGCGCCCGGATCGGCTCACCCGAGAGCGTCGTGTGCGGATCGGCCGGCGACGACGCGCGCGGCGCCGCCTCCTCCGTCGGCGCGTCTGTCGGCTCGATCGCCATGGGCGCAGTCTACGCGCCGCCCCCCGCCCTCACCCCTGGCGGGAGCGGGGGTGTTCGTCGTTAGGCATGCATATTCGTACAAACGACGAACACCCCCGCCCCGGGCGGCGACGCCGCGCCACCCGCCCGACCGTCAATCACCCTGGCGGCCCCGCTGCCGCAGCGCCACGGCGAGCGCTCCCGCGCCGACCCGCGGCGCCGTCACCCGGCGCCACGGCGAGCGCTCCCGCGCCGGCCCGCGGCGCCGTCACCCGGCGCCACGGCGAGCGCTCCCGCGCCGGCCCGCGGAGCCGTCACCCGGCGCCACGGCGAGCGCTCCCGCGCCGGCCCGCGGAGCCGTCACCCGGCGCGGCGGCGGCGCTGCACGGCCACGGCCAGCGCGCCCCCGCCTGCTGCGGCGCCGCCGAGCGCGATCGCCCGCAGCCGCCGGCCGAGCGGGTCGATGCGCAGCACCTCCCAGCCCTCGCGCGTCGCGATCCGCGCCAGCTCGGGGTCGGGGTTGACGACGACCGCGTGGCCGACGGCGCTCAGCATCGGCAGGTCGGACTCGGAGTCCGAGTACGCATAGGAACCCTCGAGGTCGAGCCGCTCGCGCTCGGCGAGCTCGGTCATCGCGGCGACCTTCCCCTCGCGGTAGTTGAACGGCCCGGCCGCGCGGCCCGTGTAGACGCCGTCGACGATCTCCGAGCGCGACCCGAGGCCGCCGTCGAAGTCGAGCACGTGGGCCAGGAGGTCGGCCATCTCCTGCGAGGCCGCGGTGACGATGTACACCAGCGTGCCGCTGTCCTGGTGGTCATAGGCGCGCTGCAGCATCTGCGGGTACAGGCGCGGCAACACGCCCCCGAGCACCCGCGGAGCGAGGCGCTGCAGGTCGCGCACGCGCACGCCGGCGATCAGCTCCCCGACGCGGATGCGCACGGCGTCGGCGCGCTCGTCGGTCGAGCCGCGCAGGCGGAAGCGCAGGTTCTCGAACAGATCGAGCGCCATTCGCCGCCGGCTGATGAGTCCGTGCTCGTACGCGGCCCGGGCGAAGAACACGCCCGAGGAACCCTGCATGAGGGTGCGGTCGAGATCGAAGAACGCGGCCGGGCGGCCCGCGGCGGCGATCGGCGACCGCGCCGCCTCGGCCGGCGGCGCGGATGTGTCGTTCGACGGCCGCGTGGTCGTCAGTTCCCGGACACCTCGATGATCACGGCGTCGCCCTGACCGCCGCCCGAGCAGATCGCCGCACAGCCGAGCCCGCCGCCACGGCGGCGCAGCTCGAGCGCGAGGCTGCCGAGGATGCGCGCGCCGGAGGCGCCGAGCGGATGGCCGAGCGCCACGGCCCCGCCGTTGACGTTGACACGGTCCTCTTCGATGCCGAGCATGCGGATCGAGTTGAGCGTCACCGAGGCGAACGCCTCGTTGATCTCCCAGACCTCGATGTCGGCAGGCGTCTTGCCGATCTTCGCGAGCGCCTTGAGCGCCGCGTTGGCCGGCGTACGGGCGAGGTATGGGCTCTCGTCGGCCACCTGCGCGTGGGCGATGATCGTCGCCAGCACCGTCTTGCCGTTCGCCCGCGCCCACTCATCGCTGGAGAGCACGAGCGCGCCGGCACCGTCGTTGACGCCGGGTGAGTTGCCGGCCGTATGCGAGCCCTCCTTGCTCACCAGGCCGGGCAGCGAGGCGAGCTTCTCGAGCGACGTATCTCGCCGCGGACCCTCGTCGATCTCCACCGTGGTGTCCCCTTTTCTCGAGGTGATCGTCACGGGAACGATCTCCTCGGAGAGGCGGCCCTCGTCGATCGCCTTGAGCGCCAGCTCGTGCGAGCGCAGCGCCCAGCGGTCGAGATCCGGGCGGGTGATCTCGAGCTCGTCGCCGACCTCGGTGGCCTCGGCGAACATCTGCTTGCCGGTGAACGGGTTGGTGAGGCCGTCCTTGATCATCTCGTCGAGGACCTCGGCGTCGCCCATGCGGTAGCCGAAGCGCGCCTTGGGCAGCAGGTAGGGAGCGTTGGACATCGACTCCATGCCGGCGCCGACACCGACCTCGACGTCGCCGGCGCGGATCGCCTGGTCGAGCAGCGCGGCCGCGCGCACGCCCGACGCGCACACCTTGTTGATCGTCTCCGAGGAGACCTCCTTGGGGATGCCGGCCTTCATCTGGGCCTGGCGCGAGGGGATCTGCCCCTGCCCGGCCTGCAGGACCTGGCCGACGATGAGGTGCTCGACCTGCTCGGGCTCGACGTCGGCGCGCTGCAGCGCGGCCTCGATCGCGGTGCCCGCAAGGTCGGTCGCATCGAGCGACGACAGGCCGCCGCCGAGCTTGCCGATGGGGGTGCGGGCGGCGCCGAGGATGACGGTGGAGGGCATTGGGTGGGCGACTCCTGTGGTCGAGTGAGGGAGCGGGGAGCTCGGATGGTATTAGACCGCAACCTTCTCGGTGGGCGCAGCGGGTGACGGCCCCTCTGTGAGAATGGCGCGCATGGACTTCGACCTCTCCCCCGAGCACGAGCTCATCCGCCGCACGGTGCGCGACTTCGCCACCGGCGAGGTGGCCCCGGTGGCCGAGCATCTCGACCGCACGAAGTCCTTCCCCTACGACATCGTCCGCCAGCTCGGCGAGCTCGGAATGATGGGCATCCCGTTCCCCGCGGAGTACGGCGGCTCCGGCGGCGACACGCTCGCCTACGCGCTCGCCGTGGAGGAGCTCGCGCGGGTGGATTCGAGCGTGGCGATCACGATGTGCGCGCACACCTCGCTCGGCACGCAGCCGATCTACCGCTTCGGCAGCGAGGAGCAGAAGCGCGAGTGGCTGCCGCAGCTGTGCTCGGGCCGCAAGCTCGGCGCGTTCGGGCTGACCGAGCCCGAGGCCGGATCCGACGCGCAGAACGTCAAGACGCGCGCCGTCCTGCGCGACGGCGAGTGGGTCATCGACGGCGCCAAGCAGTTCATCACCAACGCCGGCACCGACATCTCGGGGCTGGTGTCGATCACCGCCGTCACCGGCGAGGTCGACGGGCGGCGCGAGATCTCCAACCTGATCGTGGCCACCGGGACGCCCGGGTACGAGCCCGGCGAGCCGTATCGCAAGATGGGCTGGAACGCCTCCGACACACGGCCGCTGTCCTTCAGCGGTTGCCGGGTACCCGAGCCGAACCTGCTCGGCCCGCGCGGCGCCGGCTTCCGGCAGTTCCTGGAGATCCTCGACGGCGGGCGAATCGGCGTCGCCGCGATGGGCGTCGGTCTGGCGCAGGGCGCGCTCGACGAGGCGCTGAAGTACGCCAAGGAGCGCCGCGCCTTCGGGCAGCCGATCTCGCGCTTCCAGGCCATCCAGGCGAAGCTCGCCGACCTCTCGACCGAGATCGAGGCGGCCCGCCTGCTCGTGTACAAGGCGGCCCGTGAGAAGGACCTCGGTCGCAACTTCACGCTCACCGCGGCGCAGGCCAAGCTGAAGACCGGGCGCCTGGCGGTGCGGGCCACCGAGGAGGCGGTGCAGATCCACGGTGGCTACGGCTACATCGAGGAATACCCGGTGTGCCGCTTCTACCGCGACGCGAAGATCCTGACCATCGGCGAGGGCACCGACGAGATCCAGCAGATGGTCATCGCGCGGGCGCTCGGGGCTTAAGGGGTGCCGCCTCCGGCGCCGGTCACCACGGCCGCCGGAGGTGGGCCCCCGGCCGGCATGGTCTCAGGGCGCCGCCCCTACTCCGTCGCCAGCGCCTCGAGCACGTCGACCTTCGCGGCCCGGCGCGCCGGCCAGGAGGCGGCCAGCACCCCGGCCAGCGCGGCGAACACGAGCAGCAGCACGAGCGTGCCGACCGGGAAGGCGAGCACGAAGCCCGAGCTCGAAAGCTGCGAGAAGGAGATGAGCGCGATGATGATCCCGAGCACGATCCCGAGCACGCCGCCGATGAGCGCGGTGATGATCGACTCGTCGCGGATGAGCGCGCGCACCTGGCGCCGCGAGGTCCCGATCGCGCGCAGCATCCCGAGCTCGCGCCGGCGCTCGTAGATCGACAGCACGAGCGTGTTGACGATGCCGAACAGCGACACGATGATCGACAGCGCCAGCAGCACGTAAACGAACGCCAGCAGCTGGTTGACCTGGCTCGCCTCGTCGGCCTTGAACTGGGCGGCCGTGCGCGACTGGGCCTGCGGATAGCTCGCGGCGAGCAGGCGGTCAACGGCGGGCTGCACCTGCGCGTTCGTGGCCGCGGGTGTGAAGCGGACGAAGTCGAAGGCGTCGGTGCGCTGCGCGAACGCGCTGCGAGCCAGGCCGATGTCGATCGTCAGGTTCGTCAGCAGCCCCGCGGTGTCATTGGTGGCGATCCCGCGAATCTGCAGCGATATTCGTTCACCCGTCGGCGTCAGCACGGACACGGTCTGGCCGACGTGCAGGTGGTGGGTGTCGGCGTAGGGCTTGGTGACGAGCGCTCCGGTGCTGTCGAGCGTGGCCAGCACCGCGTTCGAGCCGTGGGCCCAGTCGATCCGGTAGAGGCGGCCGAAGACGACCGGATCGACCGCGGTGAAGTTGGTGTTGCTCGAGATGCCCGCGATCTTGCCCTGCGTGAAGGCGATCGGGGTGGCGGCCTGCACGCCCGGGATGCGCATGAGCGCGGCGGGGATCGTGGCCGGGATGCCCGCGGCCGAGCTGCGGGACGCGTTCTCGATGATCAGGTTGCCGGCGAAGGCGCGGTTGACCTCGTTGTCGATCGACGCCTTCAGCCCCGCGGCCAGGATCGCCGCGAACGTGCACAGCGCGAGGCCGATCATGAGCGCCGCAGCGGTGACCGCCGTGCGGCCGGGCTGGCGGATCGCGTTGTCGCGGGCGAGGCGTCCGACGACACCGCGCCGGGCCACGACGCTGCCGAGGCCGCGGCCGAGCCAGGCCACGGCGGGCGTGATGAAGTTGATGGAGCCGCTCGCGCGCAGGCGCAGGCCGCAGCCCACCGATACGACGATCAACACCAGGCCGATGACGACGCTGCCCCTGATCAGCTCGCCGACCCCGAGGAGCGACAGCACGGCGACCACGGCCAAGCGCACGGTGAGGCCCTCCGTCGACAACCGCTTGCGCTGGCCCAGCTCCGTTGGTGCGCCCTCGCGCATAGCCGCCACGGGCGTGACCCGCGTGGCGCGGATCGCCGGCACGAGCGCCGACAGGACCGTCACCGCCGTCCCGGCCAGCAACGACACCCACACGGTGCGAAACTCGACCACGTCGCCGGTGGTCGGCAGGGTGGCCCCTAAGACGGACTTGAACAGCTGCTCGAGCCCCGGCGCCACGGCCAGGCCCGCCAACAGCCCGAGCGCGGAGCCGAGGAGCCCGAGCAGCACGCCCTCGCCGAGCACCGAGCGGAGCAGCTGCCGGCGCGTCGCCCCGAGCGTGCGCAGGAGGCCGAACTCGCGGGTGCGCTGCGCGACCGTGATGGCGAACGTGTTGAAGATGATGAACGCGCCGACGAAGAGGGCCACGTAGGCGAACACGAGCAGGAACGTCCGCAGCGGGCTGAGCGCGCTCTGCAGGTCGGACGTCTGCTGCGCGGCCTCCTGAGCACCGGTCCGCACGTCGTAGGTCGCCGGCAGCACGGCACGAAGACGATCGCGCAGCGTCGTGTCGCTCACCCCGCCCGCGGCGGCGACGTTGATCTGGTCGAACGAACCGGGCTCTCCGGCCGCGCGCTGGGCCTCGGGGAGCGTGAGCAGCGCCGCGCCGGCGCCGCCCACCGACGAGCTGCCGGCGAAGCGCAGGATGCCGACGACCGTGTAGCGGCGAGCCGGAGCGGCGCCTGCGACGACGAGCGTGTCGCCGAGGTGCACCCCGTAGCTGTCGGCGGTGGCCTGGTCGAGCGCTGCCTGGGCGGCCGCCGCGGGGAGGTGACCGGATGCGGGGCTGAAGTTCTCGAACGGCGGCGGCTGGACCGCGGTGACGAAGCTGAAGCCCTTGCCGAGCCGCTCGCCGTTGCCCTTGAGCAGGCTCACCGGGGCGAAGATGGCGCCGGAGGCAACGGCCACGCCGGGAACTGCCCGGACGCGCGCGAGCGTGGTCTCGTTGATCGTGGCCGTGAGCGCCTTCGCGCGGCGGCCGATGGCCGGATGCGCGGTGATCACCACGCTGTGGCCCTGGTTGGCGGTCGAGAAGATCCCGGCGAACGTCTGGTTGATCGTGTCGGTGAGGATGTAGGTGCCGGACATGAGCGCCACGCCGAGCGCGATCGCGATGCCGGTGAGCACCGCCCGCAGCTTGCGCGAGAGGAACCCGGCGACGGTCACCCGGGTCATCAGGCCACCGACTTCATGAGGTCGAGCACGGCGTCGGCGTCGACGGCTTCCTGATCGCGCACGACCTTGCCGTCGACCAGCACGACCAGTCGATCCGCGAAGCTGGCCGCGTGGGCGTCGTGGGTGACCATTACGACGGTCTGCCCGAAGTCGTCGACCGCCCCGCGCAGCAGCGCGAGCACCTCGTTGCTGGACACCGAGTCGAGGTTGCCCGTTGGCTCGTCCGCGAACACGACGGCGGGGCGCGACACGAGCGCGCGCGCGACGGCGACGCGCTGCTGCTGACCGCCGGAGAGCTGCGCTGGTCGATGCGACAGCCGGTCGCCGATGCCGACCGTCTCGATGAGCTGGTCGAACCACTGTTGGTCGACCTTCTTGCCGGCGATCGAAAGCGGTAGGAGGATGTTCTCGCGCGCGTCGAGCACCGGCAGCAGGTTGAAGGTCTGGAACACGAAGCCCACCTTGTCGCGGCGCAGCCGGGTCAGGTGCTCGTCGTCGAGACCGCCGAGCTCCACCCCATCGAGCGTCACTGTTCCCGCGGTCGGCTTGTCGAGCCCGGCCAGCAGGTGCATCAGCGTCGACTTGCCCGAGCCCGACGGGCCCATGATCGCGGCGAACCCCCCGGCAGGGAACGCGACGCTGACGCCGGCGAGCGCATCGACGGCCGCCTCACCCTCGCCGTAGCGGCGGCTCAGGTCCGTGGCGGAGACGATCGGTGCTGCGCTCATCGGCGACCTCTTCCTTCGCGTGGACTTCGTGGCAGCGGGCCCCTCGCCGCAATCAGCCGCGCGCCCAGCGGATAAGGGCGGACACCGCCGCGCACAGGGCGGCCCGGAGCGGAGACCGGCACGTTAGCGCCGGCGGCGCTGTGATGCGCCGCGCCGTGAGCTCGCCGTGACGCCCGCGGCCGAGGCGCAACGGCGTGCGCCACGCCGCGCTCAGTTGCCCGCCAGGCCGAGCGCCTGCAGTCCGCTCCCGAGTGCGGACACCAGTTGCTCGCCGGACGGGCAGCTCGTCGGGTCCACGAGGAACTGGATGACGAACCCGTCGCAGACCGCGATGAAGAATGCCGCGATCGTGTCGGGGTCGGCTCCCGCAGCCACCGCCTCGTCGCCGAGCGCGTCGGCGACGACCTCGGCGACGCTGGCCCTCATGGTCCGATAGTGCCCGGCCAGCTGCTCGTGCAACTGAGGTGACCGCAAGGTCGGCCCGAGCGAGTCAACGAAGCCGACGAGCAGCGGCCGGTTCTCGGGCATGTCATCGAGCATGACCAGCCACGTGGCGGCAATGCGCTCGAGCGCCGCCGCCGTCGCGTCGGCGGTCGCGGCGTCGGTCATGCGCCCGCACCAGTCTTCGAACAGCTCCATGAGCGCCTCGTTGAGCAGCGCCGCCTTGGAGCCGAAGTGGTAGCCGATGGACCCCAGGTTGGTGCCGGACTCGGTGACCAGGTCGCGCGCCGTCGTGTGCATGTAGCCACGCTCGCGCAGGCAGCGCTTGGCCGCCGCGAGCAAGGCGTCTCGGTGGCTCACCGCCATCGGCCGCCAGTATAGGCGGACCTCTAGACATTTGTCTAAGACATCTGTATAAGACGCTTGTCCACGACGAAGGGATAGGTCATGCCGACACTGACCGAACCACGTACGCAGCCGACCGTCGACGCCACGGAGCTGCCGCCGGGCCCGGCCTGGCCCCGGGCGATCCAGACGGTCGCGCTGTGGACGGCCCCGGTCACCCTGGTGCGCCGGTGTGGTCGTCGATACGGCCGCAGCTTCACCCTGCGAGCCGAGCCGTGGGGAACCAGCGTCTGCCTGACCCGCCCGGCCGACATCGCCGAGCTGTTCACCGCCGACCCGGGGCTCGTCCACGCCGGCGAGGGCAACGCGATCCTCGCCCCCGTGCTCGGTCAGCGCTCGATCCTGCTCAGCGACGACGACGAGCACCTGCGTCGGCGGCGGCTGATGCTGCCGATGTTCCATGGCGAGCGCATCCGTGCCTACCGCGAGATCATGCGTGACGCGGCGGCCACCGAGGTCGCGAGCTGGACACCAGGGGTGATGCGGCTGCACCCCCGGATGCAGGCGCTCACGCTCGAGATCATCATGCGCGCCGTGCTCGGCGTTCGGGGCTCGGAGCGCTCCGACGACCTGCGTGAGGCGCTGCGAGACGTGCTCGATATCACGCCGCTCCGGATGCTGCTGTGGCTGAAGCCGGAGCTCGCACGGGTCCGACCGTGGAAGCACTACCGCGAGATCCAGGAGCGCGCCGATCGCCTCCTGCAGGCCGAGATCGCCGCCCGGCGCGCCGATCCCGACCTCGCCGCCCGAGACGACATCCTGTCGTTGCTGGTGCAGGCGCGGTTCCAGGACGGCGAAGGGCTCGACGACGGCGACGTCCGCGATCAGCTGATCACCCTGCTGCTGGCGGGACACGAGACGACCGCGACCGGCCTCGCGTGGTGCTTCGAGCGGCTCATGCGCCATCCCGAGCACATGCGCCGAGCCGTCCAGGCCGCAGAGCAGGGCGACGAGCGGCACCTGGAGAACGTGGCCAGGGAGACGCTCCGGGTGCGCCCGGTGATCGACGGCGTCGTCCGCCACCTGACGAGCGCCGCCACGTTCGCCGGCCACACGCTGCCCGCCGGGACGACGATCTTCGCGAGCATCCTCGCCGCACACGAGGGCCCCGAATGGGGACCCCGGCCGCGCGCGTTCGACCCCGATCGCTGGGCCCGCGGCCCGGCGACGCCGTACACCTGGATCCCGTTCGGTGGGGGGACTCGGCGCTGTCTCGGAGCGTCCTTCGCGCAGATGGAGATGCAGGTCGTGCTCGGCGAGGTCCTGCGCCGCGCGAGCCTTCGCCCGGTCACGCGTCGCTCCGAGCCGATGCGCGTACGCCACATCACGCTCGTGCCGGCCTTCGGCGCGCTCGCGCGGATCGAGCCGCGCTGAGCGCCCTGCGGTTGCCTACGCTCCGCCGCCTTCGTCCTCGGCGGCGCTCGTCATCAGGCGATCGGCGGCGGTCGCCGGATCGAGGCGCCGCGCGACGACCTCCTCGAGCAGCTCCTGGAAGCTCGCGTCGCCGACCAGGCGCTCCTCGAGGCGCCGGCGCAGGCGCGCGGTGGCCAGTGCGAGCACCTCGTTGCGCAGGTTGCGCCGGCGGCGTTCGAGCAGCAGCCCGTGCGCGCGGATGTATTCGCGGTGACCGTCGAGATGCCCGACGAGCTGGTCGATGCCCTCGCCGCGCGCCGCCTCGGTCTTGACGATCGGCACGCGCCACTCGCGATCCGGGGAGAGCGCCAGGACGCCGCGGATCTCGCGGACCATCGTGTCGGTGAGCGGATGGTCGGCCTTATTGATGACGATCACGTCGGGGATCTCCATCACGCCGGCCTTCAGGGCCTGGATCGAGTCGCCCGAGCCGGGCATGAGCACGAGCACGATCGTGTCGGCGTGGTCGATGATGTCGACCTCGGCCTGGCCGACGCCGACCGTCTCGATGAAGACATCGTCGCGACCGGCGGCGTCGAGCAGCAGCGCCGCCTGCAAGGCGGCCTCGGACAGGCCCCCGAGGGCACCGCGATTGGCCATCGAGCGGATGAAGACGCCGGGGTCGAGGAAGTGGTCGACGAGGCGGATGCGATCGCCGAGCAGCGCGCCCTGGGTGAACGGCGACGACGGGTCGACCGAGAGCACTCCGACGGTGCGGCCGGCCTCGCGCCGGGCCTTTGTGAGCGCGCCGATGAGCGTCGACTTGCCGACGCCGGGCGGCCCGGTGAAGCCGACCACGTCGGCCTTGCCCGTGTGCGGGTAGACCTCGCTGACGAGACGCCAGCCCTCGGGGCGATCGTCCTCGACGAGCGAGATTGCCCGTGCCAGCGCCCGGCGATCGCCGGCCAGCAGGCGCTCGGCGAGCGTCGGAGTCGGTGAGGAGGCGGTGGGCATGAGGCGGGAATGATGGCAGCCCACGGGCGCAGGAACCCCGACGCCGACATGCGCCTTGCGCCGCCTCGGCGCCGAGGCGTCGGCCCGAACGGCGCGGCGCTTGACAGGCCGCGCCCGCCCGGCGTGCGCACAGGAATTACCATGCCGCATCGTGGATAACCCCGCTTCGAGCATCTCCCCACCGCCGGACGAGCGGCGGCCGCCCGAGCCCCGACCCGCGCCGCCCGCTCACGGCTTGCGCGCCGGGCCTGCCCCGCTCCACGGGGGACCGATCGTGCTGCTGCGCTTCATGCGCGCCAACCACATGTTCAGCGTGGGGTACGCGCGTCTGCTCGCGCGCTTCGTCTTCCTGAAGCTGCGGTGGCGCGGGCGCCTGCGCACCGATGGCATCTGCTTCATCTGCCCAGGGGTCAAGCTTGAGATCGGACGAGACGCGACCCTGCACATCGGCCGCTGGTCGTGGCTCGGACACGGCACCAAGATTCGCGTGCACGAGGGCGAGGTGCACATCGGGGCGAAGACGGTCATCGGCCAGGAGTGCACCGTCTCCGCATACCGACACGTCTCCATCGGGCGCGAGTGCATCATCGCCGACCGGGTCATGATGATCGACTTCGACCACGGCGTCGTGGAGGTCGAGCGGCCGATCCGTCACCAGGGGATCTACAAGCGCGACGTGCGCGTCGGGCACAACGTGTGGCTCGGCTACGGCGCCTGCATCCTGCGGGGTGTCACCGTCGGGGACAACAGCATCGTCGGCACGAGCGCCGTCGTCACGCACGACGTCCCCGCCAACGCGGTGGCCGGCGGCGTGCCCGCGCGCATCATCCGCATGCGCAAGGCGCCCACTTCGATGCGCTGGGACACGCCTACGACTCCCCGCTCGGCGACCATGCGGCGGGTAACGCCCATACCTCGACCGAACGGTCGAGGCGCGGGTTGAACACTTCGGCCTCCACCGTCATGCCGAGCTTGTCGGCGACGCGGCGCGAGCGCTCGTTCTCCGGGTGGATGATCGAGAGCAGGTCCCGCGCGCCGAGCACGGCGACGGCGTGGTCGCGCACGACCGTTGCCGCCTCGGTGGCGTAGCCCTGCCCCCAGGCATCGCGGCGCAAGCGCCAGCCGAGCTCCAAGCGGTGCGCGAGCGACGGCAGGTAGCCGGGAAACGCGAGCCCGACGAACCCGAGCAGCCGGCGCTCCCGTGGCTCCTGAAGCGGCTCGATCGCGTAGATGCCACACCGGTGACGGTCCCAGTGGGCCTGCGCCTCGGCCAGGAACGCCCGCGCGCTGGCCGCGTTGGTGGGACGGTTCAGGTAGCGCGCGACCTCGGGATCGAGGTTGATCTCCGTCATCCCCACCTCGTCGCTGTCGCGCCACTGGCGCAGGCGCAAGCGCGCTGTCGTCAGCTCGAGGGCGGCGGGGCGGCGCATTGCGGCGGCGCTCAGGGCTCCAGCAGCGTCGACGCCTCGGCGTTACGGGCGAGCTCGCCCAGGGCGCCCTCGCCGGCCGGCTCACCGCGAAGGCTGGCGGCGAGGCCGTCCAGATGGCCCTGCAGGCGGTCCCGGCCATAGGAGGGCGCCAGCTCTCGTGCTACGAGGAAGGCCCAGTCGCTGGACTGCAGCGCCAGCAGGTGCCGCACGCCGGCGGCGTCGATCCGCGGGCCGGCGGCGACCGCCTCGAGCTCGGCCCGGCGCGCGGCCCACGCCATGTCCGCCACCGGCGGCCCGTCCCAGGTCTCTAGCGTCCCGCCGGCGCCCCAGCTGCTGACTCCGTCGAGCTCGCCGTCGGACGGGCGGCGCCCCGGATGCCGGGCGAGGGCGTCGTCGAGGTGCGCGAGCGTGACGCCCTGACGCTCGGCCTCCAACACGACCGCCGACAGCCACGCCACGCCCTCGTGCCACCAGTGGCCGAGCAGCTCGGTGTCGAGCGCGCACACGAGCAGCCCGCCGTCGGGCAGCTCCTCCTGCGCGAGGCGCAGCCGGTCGGCGACGTGGGATACGAAATCGCGCGCGTCCTCGCGTGCCGTGGCCAGCGCGGTGGCGTGGTCGTAGCGCTCGCCGTTGTTGGCCCACGGGTGATGCCAGTGCGTCGTGCGACGGTGAGAGTCCCGATACGCCCCGCGTGACGGGTAGCCGCGCGCCCCCCATACGAGGTCGATCGTCGCGCGATCGACCGGCACGAGCGTGAGGCCCGACGCGGTGGCGATCGGCGACAGGTGAGCGGTCGAGCCGAGCCCGAGCCGATCGGTGAGCTCGACGCATGTCGCGTGCACGCCCGCGTCGGTGAGCGTCTCGTCCAGCCACGGCGCGTACGCGCACTCGGGCAGCCAGAAGCCGCCGTGCCAGCGGTCGGAGATTCGCGCTCGGTGCGCGTGCACCCCGGAATGCACCTGCAGGCGCACCCCGGCGTCGGTGGCCAGCAGGGGCAGGACGGCGTGCGTCGCCGAGGACGTCCACGCCGCGAACGGCGCGAGCTCGCCGAGCACGTCGCCGCCGATTGCGCGGAAGCGCTCGAGCGCCCACTCGTAGTCGCCGGCCGAGCGCTCGACCTCGCGCGCGAGCTCCTCCTCGCCGGCGGCGCGGAGCTCGCGGGCGTCGCTGGCGTGGGTCTCGCGGCGCACTTCGCGCAGGAACGCCTCGACGCGCGGGCCGATGTCCGCAGCGAGCTGATCGGCGAGAACCGGGGTGATCGAGACGGTCAGCGGTGCGCCGGCTTCGAGCACGTCGAGCAGCGGCAGATAGGAGACGGCGATCGCCTCCCACAGCCACTCCTCGCCGAACGGCCACGTCCCGAACCCCTCGACGTAGGGCATGTGCGTGTGCAGGACGATCGCGCATTCGCCCCGCGGCGGCGCGGACCCGCTGGCGGGTGCGTCCCTCACGGACGGCAGACGGCGAGGAAGTCGAGCGCTCCGTGCAGGTCGGCCGCGCGGCCTGCTCGCAGTGTGAAGTCCGTCGTGGCGATCGCGGGCGTGAACCACCTGTAGAACGGCTTGGTCAGATGCAGCCGCTCGTGCACCGCGTCCCAGCCCGCCCGCAGTGCGAGCTCGTGCACGCGCAGCTTGCCTGCGTGGAACAGACCGAGCAAGGACACCGAGCCGAAGCATCCTTCGCACAGCGCCTGGAACTCCTCGGCTCGGTACTCCTTGATGTGCCAAGGGTTGTCCGAGCGCTCGGCGCCGGCGGGGGCGAGCGTGACCACGTTGGGTGTGGTGATGTAGACGACGCCGCGCTCGCCGACGACCGAGCGGAAGTGCTCGAGCACGGCGCCGGGATCCGGCACGTGCTCGATCGTCTGCAGGAACACGACGGCGTCAGCCGGGGCGTTGAAGGTCTCGACGAGATCGCGCGCGAAACGGAGGTTCTCGCGGTGGTAGCGCCGCCGGGCGTGCTCGTGGGCCTCGGGGTTCGCGTCGACGCCGACGACGCTGGCCGCCGTCCGGGCGAGTACGTCCGAGCCGTAGCCCTCGCCGCAGGCCATGTCGATCACATGCAGGCCCGCGACACGCTCGGCGATCCAGTCGTAGACCGCGAGATGGCGCTGAAACCAGTAGTTCTCCTCGGGCACGTCGGGAAGCGTGCGCTCGCCGGTGAGGGCCAGCGGCGGCACGCCCGGCGGCTGGTCGCGCTGGATGTAGAGCGGCACCGACACGGCGCGCGAGTATATGGTGCGGCCCCATGACCGCCCCCGCGAGCGCCGAGGAGATCCGTGACGTCAACACCCGCTACCACGACGTGGCGGCCGAGAGCTATGACGCCAAGTGGGGCATCGACTTCGGCGAGATCGGTCACGCGCAGGTGCTCGGCAAGATCCGCAAGGCGCTCGGTCACGCACCCGGCCACTACGCCCGATCGCTCGAGATCGGCGCCGGCACCGGGTACTTCACGCTCAACCTGCTGAGCGCCGGGATCGTCGAGCACGCGACCTGCACGGACATCTCGCCGGGCATGCTCGCCACGCTGCAGGCCAACGCGGAGCGGATGCACCTCGCGGTGCAGACGAGGATCGCCGACGCCGAGCGCCTACCGTTCGAGGACGAGGCCTTCGATCTCGTGCTCGGGCACGCGGTGCTGCACCACATCCCCGACCTGGGGGCGGCGTTCTCGGAGTTTCGGCGCGTTCTGCGCCCCGGCGGGACGCTTCTGTTCGCCGGGGAGCCCTCGCGCTACGG
The DNA here is from genome assembly GCA_963819075.1 of uncultured Solirubrobacterales bacterium. GTDB lineage: Bacteria > Actinomycetota > Thermoleophilia > Solirubrobacterales > Solirubrobacteraceae > CAVQBJ01. The sequence continues at coordinate 1,155,329 of CAWFUP010000001.1, read as the reverse complement.
GGATCGCATCGCGGCGGTCCCGAAGCGCGCCGCCACCCACATCGCCCCGCTGTGGCGCGCGGCGGTCGGCGCGCGCGCGGCGCCAGGCGACGATGGCGAGGACGTCGATCACCGCCTCGAGAGCGTCGTCGACGTGCACGCCTTCGCTCCGGGCGAGCTGCGCGGTTGGGCCGAGGCGGCCGGGCTGACCGAGGTGCGGGTCAGCGGCGAGGAACTGCTCGCGAACTGGTTCGGCTGGACGAACCGCACCCTCGAGGCGACCGCGGCGCCGGAGACGGTGCCGTGGGGCTGGCGCCAGTACGCCTACCGCGGCTACCTCGTGCTGCAGGAGCTCGACCGCCGAGTGCTCGAGTCCCACCTCCCGCCGGCCATCTTCTACAACCTCATGATGGCCGCGCGCCGGCCCGGCGACGACGATGATGGAGCCGGCGCGCGTCAGTCCGACGCGCGCTCGTAGACGTAGACCTCGGTCAGGTAGTCGAGCGCGAGCGGCTCCGGGTGCTCGGCCACGAGCGCCGCGATCTCGGCGAGCACCTCGGCGCGGCGCGGCGGCGGGAGCGCGGCGATGAAGCTGATCGAGGCGACGCGGTCGACGAGCGCGTCGCGATCGACGTGCTGGCGGTAGGAGAAGCCCTCGGCCTGCACCGAGTGAAAGCGGTGCGTCGAAGCGAGCGACTCGCGCCACTGCCCGCTCCCGTGCTGGGGCGTCTCGTCGCGCAGCGGCTCGATGATGCGTGACACCGCGCGCCAGAGCGGCTGCTCGAGGTCGCGCGCGTTCCAGACGAGCGCGAGGCGACCGCCATCCTTGAGCACGCGTGCGAACTCGGCCAGGGCCGCCTCGCCCGCGAACCAGTGGTACGCCTGGCCGACGGTGAGCGTGTCCGCGGTCGCGTGCGCCAGCGGCAGAGCCGCCGCAGTCCCGGCAAGGGTGGCGACCGACGGCAGCGAGCTGCGTAGCGCCGCGCGCATCGCGTCGAGCGGCTCGACGGCGATCAGCGTCGCCCCGAGCGGCGCGAGCGCCTCGGTGAGCTTGCCGGTGCCGGCGGCGACGTCGACGACCGTCGCGCCCGGGCCGAGCGCGCATTGCCCGGCCAGCCAGGCCATCGCCTCGGGCGGGTAGGACGGTCGGCCGCGGACGTACGCGTCGACCGCGCGTTCGAACCCTCTCGCGGCGACGGGATTGACCGACATCGGCCGACATGGTGCCACGCATGCTTCGGGGCGGCGCCGCTTAGACTCTGTGCGTGGACGAGCCCACCGACGCCTTCCCGCTGTTCCCCCTCGGAATCGTCGCGCTGCCGAGCGAGCTCGTGCCGCTGCACATCTTCGAGCCGCGCTATCGGACGATGATCGAGCGGTGCCTCGACGAGGGCAGCGAGTTCGGGATCGTGTGGCTCTCCGACGACGATCTCGCTCACATCGGCTGTGCCTGTGAGATCGAACGCGTGCTCGAGCGCCTCGAGGACGGGCGCATGAACATCCTCGTGCGCGGCACTCGTCCGTTTCGGCTCCTCGAGCGTCTCGATCACCTGCCCTACCCGGCGGGAATCGTCGAGTTCCTGAGCGACGATGACGAGGGCGATGCGATCGACCCCGACATCGACAAACGCATGCGCGACACGTACGCCGAGCTCGTCAAGCGCGCCACCGACGACGATCCCGACCCCGAGCAGCTTGCCGCGCTGGACGCCTACGACATTGCCGCGACGGTCGACTTCGGGCTTGACGCCAAGCAGGGTCTACTCGAGCTGCGCTCGGAGAACGCGCGCGTGCACCAGGTGCTGCGCCTGCTGCGCGCGGCGATCAAGCGCCTCGAGTTCGTCGAGCGCGCGCAGGCCCGGGCCCGCTCGAACGGCAAGATCCGCTTCGGCTGACCCGCTACGCGAGAATGGCCGCGAGCCGGCGCCAGCGCGCCTGACGGTAGCGGTAGATGAACTGGGCGAAGAGCGCGACGCCGGGGGTCAACCAGCCGGCACGGACCTCGACGCGATCGGTGTAGCGGCACGAGTGCTCCCCGGTCGGCTCGAACAGGAGCCGGTGATTCCAAGCCCTGACCGGGCCGCCGTGCTCCTGAGAGGCGACCTCCAGCGGGGTTACGCGCACGAGCCTCAGCGTGTGCATCCAGCCGGGCAGCACGCCGAAGAACAGGATGCGCGCCGAGATCTCGTCGCCCTCGACGGCCTCGTCGGGCAGCGGGCCGGTGGCCCGCAGGGACAGCCACGGCCACAGCACGTGGCGCAGCAGCGCCGGTCGGCGGGCGAGCGCGCTCGCCCGCTCGGCGGCAATCGGCAGGTCGGTGGTCACGGACACGGTCATCGGCGTCTCTCCTGGCTCTCGATGGGTGCCATAGTATGAGCAATTACTCATGTTTGTCTACTCGCGTTCGCTCGCGCCCTGCCGGTGACCTCGGCGGGTGCCCTGCAGCCCCGGCGCACGCCGGTTCAGCGCCGCTCGACCGCCACCGTGGAGGCGATCGTCGAGGCGGCGGCTCAGGTCTTTGAGCGGCACGGCTACGCCGCTGGCACGACCAACCGGATCGCCGATCGTGCGGGCGTCTCGGTCGGAACGCTGTACCAGTACTTCCCCAACAAGGACGCGATCCTCGTCGCGCTGATCGAGCGCCACCTCGACGAGGGCGTCGCCGTGGTGGCGCCGTTGCTGGCCGAGCTCCTTCAGCGGCCGCCGCCCGTCCGTGTCGGCATCGATCGACTGCTGGCGGCGCTCCTGGACCTGCACCGCCACCAGCCGGGCCTGCATCGCGTGCTCTTCGAGGAGGCGCCGCGACCGCCGGCGCTGCGGCGCAGGCTCGTCGCCGTCGCCGACGGAGCCATCGAGGCCGTCGCGAGCTATCTCGCCTCCCGACCGGAGGTGACAGCCGGCGACCTGCACGTTGCCGCGGCCCTCGTGGTCGAAGTGATCGAGGCGACCACCCACGGACTCGTGATCCACCCCCGCGGCGACACACCGCCCGAGGACTACGTGCGCGCCGCCGCGACGATGCTCGAGCGCTACCTCACCGCCTGACGCCGGTCGCGGCGATCGGCGGGCGGCGCACGCACCTAGAGCGCGAGATGACAGTCCTGCTCGGCAATCTGCAGCGTGAGCAGCGTGAGCGCCCCGAAGATCGACGGCTGCCCCTTGGAGTCGTCGTAGAAGCCGACGTGCCCGTCGGGCGTGCGCGCGAGATAGTGGAACACCGGGCGAGGGCCGGCCGGCAAGTTCAGCCCCTGCTGGGCCGGCGTGGCCATCGTCGTCTGGATGTAGCGGGCCTGGATGAGCTGGGGATCGGTGATCGGCACCGGCGGCCGGTGATCGCAGGCGGCCGTGCCGGCATCGTTGACCACCAGCGTGAGGTCGGCGCCGGGTACGTTGCCGGTGCGCTGGACGACGAAGTCGTCCTGCACGACGATGCCCGCGCCGCAGCCGGTGACCACGACGAGACCGAGCAGGACCGCCAGCGACGAGAGAACGGCGGCTGTGAACGCGTGGCCCCTGTGCGCTGCCCGGGCGCTCACGCCGCCACCGCCACGCCGCCGCGGCGCGGATCGCCCCCGCCGAAGAGCGCACCCGTCGCGAGATCGCGCTGGACGGCCTGCACGCCGCCGAAGAAGAGGTTCAGTGAGCGGAAGCGCACGACCTCGCGTCCCGAGCCCGAGAGTCCATCGGCGTCGATCCCGGGCTCGACGTACACCGTGTCGTCCTCGAAGTGCGCGCGTGGCGCACGAACCGCTTCGTCTGCCCGCAGGCCGCGATCGACGACCCCGACGATCGTCTGCAGGAGCGCCGAGCGGATGCGGTTGGAGCCGGCGCTTCCGAGCACGAGCTCGACCTCGCCGCCGCGAAGGACGATCGAGGGCGCCATCATGCTCGGCATCCGCCGCCCGGGGGGATGACGGTGAAAGCCGAGCGGGTTGAGATCGATCTCGCCCATGATGTTGTTCAGGTGCAGGCCGGTGCGCGGGACGACGACGCCCGAGCCTTCGCCGTTCGTACAGGTCACGCTGCAGGCTCGGCCGTCTGCGTCGAGGACGGAGATGTGCGTCGTCGAGCCCAGCCGAGAGGACACGAACCGCGCCAGGAAGCCCTCGTCGCCGAGCCCGAGCACGAATGCGTCCGTGCGCTGGGACTGGGCGGCGGCCATCGCGTCGACGATCGCGGCGAGCGGCGGCGGGCTCTCGGTCCGGTCGAGCAGCGCGAGCGCGTACGCGAGCAGCGTTCCGCCGGCGGACGGCGGTGGATTGGTGAGCACTTCCCGGTCGCGGTAGCGGATGCGCACCGGCTCGCGTACCATCGCCCCGTACTCGGCGAGCTGGGCCGGCGAGAGCAGGCCACCCCGGGCCGTCACCCACTCACTGGCCGCGGCGGCGATGTCGCCCCGGTAGAAGGGATCTGCGCCCTCGGCCCCGAGTCGGCGCAGCGCATCGGCAAGTTCGCGGTTGACGAGCACGTCGCCCTCTCGCAGCACGCGCCCGCCGGGCGCCCACAGGGCCGCGCATTCCGGCGTGCTTTCGAGGATGCCGGCGAGGATCTCGGCGACGTAGGCCTGTTCGGCGTTGATCGTCACTCCCTGCTCGGCGAGAGCCGCGGCCGGCTCGGCCAGCTCGCCCACCGAGGCGCTCCCCCATCGGGCCGCCGCCTCGCACACCCCCGCCGGCACCCCGTAGACGCCGCACGAGGCCGGCCCCGTGTAGAACACCTGCGCCGCATCTCCGAAGGAGACGTCGACGGCCTCCAGTTCGGCCGGCGGCGGCCCGCTCTCGCGCGGCGCCTCGACAAAGAAGTCGAGCAGCGCCGGCTCGGCGTCGCCGCCCGCGGTGAGCAGGTAGCCCCCGGCGCCGAGGCCGGTCAGGAGGGGCTCGGCGACGAACGACGTCAGCATCGCCGCGATCGCGGCGTCCACGGCGTTGCCCCCGTCGCGCAGCACGCGAGCACCGGCCTCGGCGGTGAGCGGATGTCCGGCGGCGACGATTCCCGGCGCTTCGGTGCTCATGGCGGCAAGGGTACGAGGCACACGGCGCCACGTGCCGTCTGAGCCGGCAGCTCTCGACTTCGCGGTCGACGTCTCCGCACGCGCCGGCGCTCAGGTCCGCTGCTTGGCCCGCGCCGCCGTCAGCGAGCGATAGACCTCGCCGGTCTGCTGCGCGATGTCGCCCCAGTCGAAGCGCAACACGTGCTCGGACGCCTCGGCCACCAGGCGATCGCGCAGGGCGTCGTCGGTGAGTACCCGTTCGAGCATGCGCGCGAGCGATCGAGGGTCACGTGAGGTGAAGCGCAATCCGACATCCTGGTTCGGCACCACCTCGCGTAGCCCGCCGGTGTCCGCGACGAGGCACGGGCAACCCGACGCCATCGCCTCGAGGGCAACGAGCCCGAACGGCTCGTAGATGGAGGGCACGACGCACAGGTCGGCTATGCGGTAGAGGGAGTGCAGCGCGTCGTCGCCGATCCAACCGAGGAATGCTCCGTGATCGTCGAGGCCGAGGCGATGGGCCTGCGCCCGCAGCTCGCGCTCGTGCGTCCCCGATCCCGCGACGACGAAGCGGACGCCGTCCAGGCGTCGGATCACCCCCGGCAGCGCGTCGAGCGCGAACTGGAAGCCCTTCTCGTAGACGAGTCGCCCGACCAGGAGCACGAGCTTCTCGTCGGGCTGTGCGAACTGGGCCCGCAGGGCCTGCAGGTCGTCGACCGGCCGCAGGTCGCTCGCGTCGATGCCGTTGGGGATCACCCTGACGCGGCGCTCATCGATCCCGAAGATGTCGGCGACGTGGCCGCGCATGTAGTGCGAACACACGATCACGCCGTCGGCGCGGCGCACCATGCGGCGTTCGGCGCGGTGGATCTGCGACTGCGGCGGCTTGTCCACCCAGCCCTGATGTCGCCCGTGCTCCGTGGCGTGCACGGTCGTGAGGAACGGCACGCCGAGCAGATCGGCGAGCGCAGCGGCGGCCGAGGCGACGAGCCAGTCATGACCGTGGACGACGTCGAAGGTCTGCTCTTCGGCGAGCAACTCGCCGGCGCAGCGCATGTCGTCGTTCATCTGGATCACCCAGGCGAGGAAGCGGTCCAGATCGCGTGGCCAGCGGGGCTCGCGAACCCGGTGCACCGTCACGCCCGCCAGTTCGTCGAGCGCCGATGCGGCACGGCCGCCACGCGTGAGCACCTCGACCTCGGTGCCCTGGCGCACGAGCTCTTCCGAGAGCTTGCGGACGTGCCGAGCCAGTCCGCCCTCGATCACCGGCGGATACTCCCAGGAGAGCATGAGCACACGCGTCACGGCCCCAGAGAGTAGTACTGCGCGCCTCGCGCGCCGGTGCCGGCGCGCGTCCGGCAGCTCGCTCGGGACGGCGTCGGCCTACCGCCGCTCGAGCAGCCAGAGGCCGTAGTAGCCGCCTCCGAGTGCGTCGAGCGTCGCCGTGCGGGAGAGGTCGAGATCGCGCTCCCCGAGCACGTCGCGCCACCTCCCGGCCACATCGGACGAGAGCGCGCGCGTGCGCTCGGCGCTCGGCCGCACCACCGCCACGACGAGCACTTCGGCGTCGCCGCGTAGGAACGCGCAGACATCCGGCCCGGCCTCCACCGGCTGGTAGGCACCCGCGAAGGCCGCCGGCCGACGGGCTCGAAGCGCCAGCGCGCGATGAATGAGGAAGAGCTTGGCGTCGGCCGCGCTCGGGCGGTGCGCGGCCCGGACCCGCGCGAGCGCCACCGCGCGCTCGTCCCAATCGACCGGACGGCGATTGTCGGGATCCACCAGCGATAGGCGCCACAGCTCGTCGCCCTGAAAGATGTCGGGCACGCCCGGGCACGTCAGCTTGAGGAGCAGCTGTCCAAGCGCGCTGCGCCGGCCCTCGGCCTCCACGCGACCCATGAAGTCGCCGAGATCCTCCACGAACGGGCGATGCTCGAGCAGCGCGCCGGCAAAGGCCTTCACCTGCGCTTCATGGCGCTCGTCGGGCGCGACCCAGCTGCTGCGGAGCTTGGCCTCGCGCAGCGCCTTCTCCAGGTAAGCGAGCAGGCGCTCCGCCTCGATCGGCCAGACGCCGACCAGGGTCTGGTAGATGAGGTACTCCTCGGCGAAGTCGGGGCCGCCCTCCGCGGCTCCCACGCCGTCGGCGACACGCGGCGTGGTGGCCATCCCGTGCCAGCGCATCACGCGCTCACGCCACTCGTCGGCGAGGGCGGCCAGTGCCCCGATGCGCGCTCGCGCGTCGCCGGAGCGTTTCGTGTCGTGCGTCTGAGTGACGAGGAGCCCGCGTGGGAAGCGTCGCGCCCGCTCCAGGTTGGCGGCGTGGAAGTCGGCCACCGAGACACCGAAGCGCGCCGGGTCGCCACCCACCTCGTTGAGCGCCAGGAGCCGCAGGTAGCGATAGAAGGCGGTGTCCTCCACGCCCTTGGCCGTCACGGCGGGTGAGGTCTGCTGGAAGCGGGTGACGAACTCGTCCGGCGCGTCGTCGCGGCCGGCGAGCAGCAGCGCGCCACCCAGCTCGTCGTCGGCGATCGCGCCGACGGCGTCGACATCGGGCGCCTCCACGCGGCCGCTCCAGGGCTCGACGTAGGTGCGGTACACCGGAAGGGCGGCGACGGCATGGGCCAGCCGCGCCACCGAGAAGCGAGGCGCCAGGCGCTGCAGGCGTTCCAGCTCGCGCGAGAACGTGCCATTCGCCAGCTCGAGCTGTGCCTCGATCGCCACCTCCGCGAAGCTCCTGCCGTCGCCGCTGATCTCCGCCCACAGGCCGGTCAGCGACTCCTCCCCGGCCGGATCGACGAACAGCGCGGTCACGTCGTTGAGGAACTCGTACCCGACGGTCCCCTCGACCGGCCAGTCGCGCAGCGCCTCGCCGGGGGGCGTGGCGCTGAGGATCTTCTCGACCCACACGTGCGCCGCTCCACGGTCGCGCAGGCGGCGCAGATAGCCGGCCGGATCGGCGAGACCGTCCGGATGGTCGACCCGCAGGCCGTCGAGCACCCCGTCGCGCACGAGCTCGAGCACCTTGTCGTGGGTGACGTCGAACACCCCCGGGTCCTCCTGGCGCAGGGCGACGAGGTCGTCGATGTCGAAGAAGCGCCGGGATAATCCGGTCTGCGCGTCGATGTCGAAGAAGCGCTCGCGCAGGGCCGGGTCGCGCCACCAGCGGTTCTCATCGCCGCGCCCCATGTGGTTGGGGACGATGTCAAGGATGATCCCCAGTCCGGCCTGCGCGAGATCGCGCAGGCCCCGCTCGCCCCCGAGCGCGTCGGAGACCCGCGTGGGATCGATCACGTCGTAGCCGTGCGTCGACCCCGGCCGCGCCTGCAGCGCCGGGCTCAGATACAGGTGGCTGACGCCGAGCTCGCGCAGGTAGGGCACGATCCGGCGCACGTGGGCAAAGTCGAGATCGGGGCCGAGCTGGAGGCGGTACGTCGCGCGAAGCTCCATCACTCGTCGTCGGTCTCTCCCTCGGCCTCGGCGACGAAGCGTCGCAGCAGCATGACCGACCGCGCCGCGACGGGAACCTCGTCGCGTGGGGCAAACCGGCTCGCGGCGTCTCGGGCCAGATCGGCAGTGGACAGCTCGAGCACCCAGGCGTCGCCGAAGGCAGTGTTCGGCAAGCGGAAGGTGACGTCCTCGAAGTGGGCGTTGAACAGCAGAACGAACGAGTCGTCGATGACCGGGTAGCCCTCCTCGGTCGTCTCCTGCAGCTCGTCGCCGTTGAGGAACACACCGAGCAGATGCGCGTCGGCCCGCTTCCAGTCGCGCTGGGTCATGCGCCGACCGTCCGGCCGGAACCACCATACGTCCGGCAGCCCCGAGCCGTCCAGCTGGCGGCCGGCCAGGAAGCGGGTGCGCCGGAACACCGGGTGCTTGCGCCGTATCGCGATGAGCCGGCGCGTGAACTCGACCAATCGCTGCTGCCGCGCCTCGTGCTCCCAGTCGTACCAGGAGATCGCGTTGTCCTGACACCACGCGTTGTTGTTGCCGCCCTGGGTGCGGCCGAACTCGTCCCCGCCGAGCAGCATCGGCACGCCCTGGGAGAGGAACAGCGTGGCCAGGAAGTTGCGCTGCTGACGCTCGCGCAGGGCGTTGACGTCCCGATCGTCGGTCGGGCCCTCAACGCCGCAGTTCCAGGAGCGGTTGTCGTCGCTGCCGTCGCGGTTGTCCTCCTGGTTGGCCTCGTTGTGCTTGTCGTTGTAGGACACGAGGTCGCGTAGCGTGAAGCCGTCGTGGGCGGTGATGAAGTTGATCGAGGCGAACGGCTTGCGGCCATCGGATTCGTAGAGGTCGCTGGAGGCCGTGAACCGCGAGGCGAAGTCGGCCACGCTGGCGTCGCCGCGCCAGAAGTCGCGCATCGTGTCGCGATAGATCCCGTTCCATTCCGACCACAGCACCGGGAAGTTGCCCACCTGGTAGCCGCCCGGGCCGACGTCCCACGGCTCGGCGATCAGCTTCACGGTGGAGAGGACCGGGTCCTGATGGATCACGTCGAAGAAGGCCGAGAGGCGGTCGACGTCGTAGAACTCCCGCGCGAGCGCCGAGGCCAGGTCGAAGCGAAAGCCGTCCACGTGGCACTCGATCACGAAGTAGCGCAGCGAGTCCATGATGAGCCGCAGCACGCTCGGCTGCACCGGGTTGAGCGAGTTGCCGGTGCCGGTGAAGTCCATGTAGCGGCCCGGGTCCCCGGGGTCGAGCCGGTAGTACGCCGAGTTGTCGACGCCCTTGAACGAGAGCATCGGGCCGAGGTGGTTGCCCTCGGCGGTGTGGTTGTAGACGACATCGAGGATCACCTCGATGCCGGATCGATGCAGCGCCTTGACCATCCCCTTGAACTCGCGCACCTGCTGTCCCGCGGCGCCGGTCGCCGCGTAGGCGGCGTGGGGGGCGAGGTACCCGATCGAGCTGTAGCCCCAGTAGTTGGACAGCCCACGCTCGACGATGAAGCGCTCGTCGATGATGTGGTGCACCGGCAGCAGCTCGACGGCGGTGACACCGAGAGCCAACAGGTAGGCGATCGCCGGGTCGGACGCCATCCCGGCGTACGTGCCGCGCAGATCCTCTCGCACGTCCTCGCGGCATTGGGTGAAGCCCTTGACGTGGGTCTCGTAGATGACCGTCTGCGACCACGGCCGCCCGGGCAGACGGTCGCCCTCCCAGTCGAAGCTCGGATCCACGACGACGCATCGCGGCATCGCGGGCGCCGAGTCCTCGTCGTCGACTTCGAGGTCGGCGTCCGGGTTCTCCGGATCGGGCACGTACGGCAGCACGTTCGCCTCGTCCCAGCGGACGTCGCCCACGATCGCCTTGGCATAGGGGTCGAGCAATAGCTTGGCGGGATTGAAGCGATGCCCGGACTCGGGGTCGTACGGTCCGTGCACGCGAAAGCCGTAACGTTGTCCCGGGCCAACGTCCGGCAGGTACACGTGCCAGTTGTGCGCCGTCTCGTGCTCGACGGCGATCCGCGTCTCGGCGTCGTGCTCGTCGAACAGGCACAGCTCGACCCTCTCGGCGTGCTCGGAGAACAGCGAGAAGTTCGTTCCCCGCCCGTCCCAGCTGGCGCCGAGCGGGAACGGGCTGCCGCGCCACGCTTGCGTCAAGCGACCAGTGCTCCGGCGAGCGCGGGAAGCAGGACGTCCGTCCCGCGTCTGTGCGCGGTCATTTCGGGATGGGTGGCGAGGATGAGGGCGTGACCCTTCTCGATCGGTAACCGGACGGAGTCAGCGGCAAAGTTACAGAGCAGCTCGCCGCCGGTGCGGCGCACCCGCAACCAGCGCGCGCGCTCGTCGAAGCGCGCCTCGGCCTCCCCGGCGAGGCGACGACGCACGCGCAGCAGGTCGCGGTACAGGTCGGCGAGTTGCGGATCGGCGCGGCGAGTGAGCTTGGAGCGCTCGAACGTCCGCGGCTCCTGCGGATCGGGCACCTGGTCCGCGAACGAGGCGAAGGCGGCGAACTCGCGGCGACGACCCTCGCGCGTCGCGGCCGCGATCTCCTCGTCGATGTGGTCGGTGAAGAACTGGAACGGCGCATCCTCGCCGTACTCCTCGCCCATGAAGAGCATCGGAACGAACGGCGACAGCAGGGTGCAGAACGCGGCCAGCGCCCGGGCCGAACGCGGCAAGCGGTCACCGAGGGCGCGGTTGCCGACCTGATCGTGGTTCTGGTCGAACACGATGAACTGGGTCGGCGGACGGTCCTCGGCGGGCGCTCCGAAGCAGCGCCGGCGAGACGGCGAGTACTGACCGTCTTGGACAAAGGGCCGGTGAAAGGCCTTCGCCAGATCGGCCACGGTCCCGAAATCGGCGTAATAGCCGTCGCGATCCTCGGTGAGCAGCACACGCAGCGCGTGGTGGAAGTCATCGGCCCATTGGGCGTCGGCGCCCCAGCCACCCCGCTCGACGGGCCGGATCACCCGCGGGTCGTTCAGGCCGCTCTCCGCGATGACGAGCGCGCACGGGTTGAGCTCGTGCACGCGGGCCGCCACCTCGGCGACGATGTGCGTCGGGCTGGTGTCGTAGATGGCGTGGATCGCATCGAGGCGCAGCGCGTCCACGTGGAAGTCGCGCACCCATCCGCACGCGCTCTGGACCACCCACTCGCGCACCCCGTCGCAGCCGGCGTCGTCATAGTTGATCGCCTTGCCCCAGAACGTCTGGTACTTGTCGGTGAAGTACGGTCCGAAGGCCTCGAGCGCGGCTGCGCCGCTGGCGCCGACGTGGTTGTAGACGACGTCGAGGACGACCGCCACCCCGGCGGCGTGCGCGGCGTCGACGAAGCGTGCGAACGCCTCGGGCCCGCCGTAGGCGCGGTGCGCCGCGGACAGGTAGACGCCGTCGTAGCCCCAGCCCCGGTCGCCGGGAAAGTCGGCGATGGGCATGACTTCGACGGCGCCGATGCCGAGCTCGGCGAGCTCGGCCAGGCGCCCGGCCGCGGCCGCGAAGGTGCCCTGCCGGGTGAACGTGCCCACGTGCAGCTCATAGAGGACGAGGTCCTCGAGCAGCGGCGTCGACCAGTCCGCGTCCGTCCAGGTGAACGCCGTCGGATCGAGGACCCGCGACGGTCCGCGCAAACCTTCGGGCTGGTGGCGAGAGCAGGGATCCGGCAGCACCTGCTCGTCCCCGTCCCGGGGGTCACCGAGCACATAGCTGTAGTCCGCCCCGGCCCCCACCGGCACGCTGCCCTCATGCACGCCGAGGGCGCCCGCCGACAGGGCGAAGTCGCCCCTCACGGTGCGCACCCGCACGCGATCCACGCGCGGTGCCCACACGCGAAACGTCGTCTCCCCGTCGGCTCGGGGCGTCGCGCCGAGCCCGGCCAGGCACGGCAGGCTCATGCCGGCGCCGAGGGGCCGGCGAACGCGGCGGGAGCCGTGTCACCCTGCGCCTCGGGGACGAGCCAGAGCACCGCGAGCGGCGGCAGCGTGAGCGCCGCCGAGTGCGACTGTTCCTGCCACGGCACGTCCTGCGCCGGCAGGCCGCCGCCATTGCCGATGTTGGCCCCTCCGTATCGATCCGAGTCGGTGTTCAGCGCCTCTCGCCATCCCCCGCCGCGGGGGAGCCCGACACGGTAGCCCTCGCGCACGACGGGCGAGTTGTTGCACACGCACACCAGCACGCGTTCGCCGCCCTCGGAGGCGCGGACGAAGGCGAGCACGTTGTCATCGGCGTCATTGGGCTCGAGCCACCAGAACCCGTCCGGGGTGAAGTCCTGGTCCCATAGGGCGCTCTCCCCTCGGTAGACGTGATTGAGGTCACGTACGAGTGACTGGATCGCCGCGTGCTCGGTGTAGTCGAGTAGGTGCCAGTCGAGCGATCGCTCGTGGCTCCACTCGGCCGACTGCGCGAATTCTTGGCCCATGAACAGGAGCTTCTTGCCCGGGTGGGCCCACATGTAGCCGTACAACGCGCGCAGGTTGGCGAGCTGCTGCCAGCGGTCGCCGGGCATCCGGTTGACGAGCGAGCCCTTGCCGTGCACCACCTCGTCGTGGCTGAGCGGCAGGATGAAGTTCTCGGTGAACGCGTACAGGAGGCTGAAGGTGAGCTGGTGGTGGTGGTAGCGCCGGTAGACGGGATCGTGCGAGAAGTAGTCGAGCGTGTCGTGCATCCAGCCCATGTTCCACTTGAAGCCGAACCCGAGCCCACCGAGATAGGTTGGACGCGAGACCGCGGGCCACGCCGTCGACTCCTCGGCCACGGTCAGGATCCCCGGCTCGCGGCCGTAGAGGACCTCGTTCACCTCCTGCAGGAACGAGACCGCCTCGAGGTCCTCGCGGCCGCCGAACTCGTTCGGGACCCACTCGCCGGGCTCGCGCGAGTAGTCGCGGTAGAGCATCGACGCGACGGCGTCGACGCGGATACCGTCGGCGTGATACTCGCGCGTCCAGAACAGCGCATTGGCGAGCAGGAAGTTGCGCACCTCGTGCCGGGCGAAGTTGAACACGAGCGTCCCCCAGTCCGGATGCGAGCCGCGACGCGGGTCTTCGTGCTCGTACAGCGCTGACCCGTCGAAGCGGGCGAGCGCCCAGTCGTCGCGCGGGAAGTGCGCCGGCACCCAGTCGAGGATCACCCCGAGGCCGTGTTCGTGGAGGCGATCGACGAAGTCGCGGAAGTCGTCGGGTGAGCCGAACCGCGGCGAGGGGGCGTAGTAGGACGTCACCTGGTAGCCCCATGATCCGCTGAACGGATGCGCCATGACCGGCAGCAGCTCGACGTGCGTGAAGCCGAGGTCGACGACGTAGGCCGCCAACTCGTCGGCGAGCTCGTGGTAGGTGAGCGAGCGGTTGCCCTCGAGCGGATTCAAGCGCCAGGAGCCGAGGTGCACCTCGTAGATGGACACCGGTGAGCGCAGTGAGTCGCGGCGTGCGCGCGTCTCCATCCAATCGGCATCGCGCCAGACGTGACGCCGGCGATGGACGATCGAGTTGGTGCCCGGCGGCAGCTCGGTGGCGAACGCGAGCGGGTCGGCCTTCAGTCGCAGCTCCCCGGTTGGGGTACGGATCTCGTACTTGTAGTGCGCGCCCTCGCCCACGTCGGGGACGAACAGCTCCCAGATGCCGGAGTCACCGAGGACGCGCATGTGATGCAGGCGTCCGTCCCAGGAGTTGAACTCACCGACGACGCTGACCGCGCGGGCGGAGGGCGCCCAGACGGCGAACGACGTCCCCGAGACCCCGTCGACCTCGCCGGCGTGTGCGCCGAGATGCTCGTAGAGCTGTTCGTGGCGTCCTTCGCCGACGAGGTAGAGGTCGAGGTCGCCGAGACGGGGCAAGAACGCGTACGGATCGCGCAGACGGGAGCTCTGGCCACCCGGATAGGCGACATCGAGCTCGTAGCGCAGCGGAACCGTCGCCCCCTTCACCACACCCTCGAAGACCCCGGCCGGATGGACGCGCCGCAGCCTGACGGGTTGATCGCCGTCGTCGGCGACGATCACGCGGACCGATTCGGCGTCCGGGCGGAAGGCCCGCACGCGCACGCCGCTCTTCGTGGCATGGGCGCCGAGCACCGTGTGCGGGTCCGTGTGCTCGCCGGCCACGACCCGCTCGATGGCGGACTTGCTCACCGCCATGGCGACGTCCGGCGCGTTTCGGAAATCCTCATGCCGGGGTCTGTTCCAGTAGGCCGACGAGGCCCGCCACCGGGACCCCTACCCATTCCGGGCGGTGGTCGAGCTCGTAGCGCAGTTCGTAGACCGCCTTCTCGAGCTCGTAGAGGGCGAGGAGCTTTGCGATGCCCGTCTCGCCGGCCGGCAGGACGGCCCGGTCGATCTCGCGCTCGTAGCCCGCCAGGAAGCGGCCGCGGGCCTGAGCCTCCCAGTCGGGCGGGACGACGGCACCGCGCAGCAGGGCGGCGGCGGAGGCCGCGTAGGCGAACGAGCGCAGCATCGCCGCGACGTCGCGCAGCGGCGAGCGCTTGCGGCGGCGCTCGAGCAGCGGCCGCCCGGGCTCGCCCTCGAAATCGAGGATGATCCAGCCCTCCGCTCCGAGCACGGTCTGACCGAGGTGATAGTCGCCGTGTAGGCGGATGAGACGGCCTCCGACCCATGTGTGCGAGAGCGATCGCAGGTGATCGCGCAGATCCTCGCCCCGCCCGGCGATCGGGGCGAGATCGGGGTTGTCCGCGGGCAGGTCGACGAACAATCGCTCGATCTGCTCGTCGACCGTCGCCGTCAGCAACGACGCGTTCTCGCTGGCGGCCGCCTCCGGCGCGAAGTCGGGATCCCCGGAGTCCGACGCGAGCGTCGTGTGCATCTTCCCGGTCACCTCGCCGAGCTCGGCCAGGCGATCGAGGAACGACCCATCCCCGGCGACGATCGAGTCCAGGGCGAGGTCCCAGCCGTCGCGCACGTTGTCCATGAACTGCTGCATCACCCCGAGCGTTGCGTCCATGAGCTCGCCGGTGTACCCGTACCAGCCGGCCAGCGCCGCGATCTGGTCGAAGTCGTGTCCGGCCAGGAAGCGCAGCATCTCGAGCTCGGGATTGATGCCCGGCTCGATCCGCCGGAAGACCTTCAGCACCAGCCGCTCATCGAAGACGACGGACGTGTTGGACTGCTCGGCGCCGATGGCCCGGATGCGCGGCGGCGCCGAGGGAGGCGACACCGCCGGGTCCCAGTGAAACCGCACGGAGCCGCTGGGCCGTGCGATGACGGCGCCGGCCGCGAGCTCGCCGGCGAGGACCGCGTCACCGGCGCGGTCCACGAGCGCGTCGTAGACGACGTAGTGATCTGTGCGCCAGATGACGCCCTCCTCCCAGCCCTCGTCGAGCGTCCGCACGCCGATCGGCAGCTGGTAGAGCTCGTGCGTGCCGCTGCCGAACCGCGCCTCGACGATCACGATGGCCACGAGGGGGTCCGACGCCCGCAGCTCGACGACGTCGAGCAGGTGAAACTCGGCCGCCTCTCGGGACTTGGAGCCGAACCAGCGCTGGGCCGTCACCCAGTCGGCGAGCGCCTTCTGCGGCAGCGCGTCGGTGTCACCGGCGGCGAGCGCCGCAGCGAGGTCACGCATCGGCGTCATCGATCTCCTCCGGCGGGGTGAGCAGGAACCAGAAGAAGCCGCGCGGGCCGAGCGTAAGCAGATAGGGCAGCTCGCCGATCCGCGGGAAACGCGTGCGGCCGAACATCTCCTCGGGGTGGCGCCCCTGAAACTGCGACAGGTCGAGCTCGACCGCCTGCGCGCTGCGAGCGAGGTTGTGCACGCACAGCGCGATGTCCCCCTCATAGCGGCGGACATGGGCGAAGATCTTGGCGTTGGCCGGGCGCAGGGCCTCATAGCTACCCAGACCGAAGACCGGATGCTCCTTGCGCAGGGCGACGAAACGCTGTAACCAGCGCAGAATGGAAGTCGGCGTGCGCAGCTGCGCCTCGATGTTGACGGCCTGGTAGCCGTAGACCGGGTCCATGAGCGGTGGCGCGTAGAGCTGCGCGAAGTCCGCCCGGCTGAAGCCTCCGTTGCGATCACCGGTCCATTGCATCGGAGTGCGGACGCCATCGCGATCGCCGAGGTAGACGTTGTCTCCCATCGCGATCTCGTCACCGTAGTACAGAACAGGGCTCCCGGGGAGCGAGAACATGATCGCGGTGAGCAGCTGGATCTCGTCTCGGCCGTTGTCGAGGAGCGGAGCGAGACGGCGGCGGATACCCAGGTTGAGCTTCATGCGCGGATCCTTGGCGTACTCGGAGTACATGTAGTCCCGCTCCTCGTCGGTCACCATCTCGAGCGTGAGCTCGTCGTGGTTGCGCAGGAACAGCCCCCACTGGGCGTTGTCGGGGATGCTCGGCGTGTTGTCGAGGATCTCGAGGATCGGGGCCGCCTCCTCGCGGCGCAGCGACATGAACATGCGAGGCATCACCGGGAAGTGGAAGGCCATGTGGCACTCGTCGCCCTCGCCGAAGTACTGCACGACGTCCTCGGGCCATTGGTTGGCCTCGGCCAGGAGCACCCGGTCGGGATACTCGGCATCGACGGTGGCGCGCACGCGCTTGAGGAAGGCGTGGGTCTCAGGCAGGTTCTCGCAGTTGCTCGCTTCGCGCTCGTAGAGATACGGCACGGCGTCGAGGCGAAATCCGTCGAGACCGAGGTCGAGCCAGAAGCGCAGCGCGTCGAGCATCGCCTCCTGCACCTCGGGCTCATCGTAGTTGAGGTCGGCCTGGTGGGAGAAGAAGCGATGCCAGTAGTAGGCGCCGGCGCCGTCGTCGTAGGCCCAGTTCGAGGTCTCGCTGTCGACGAAGATGATGCGCGCGTCCGGATAGCGCGACGGATCGTCGGACCACACGTACCAGTTGCGCTTCGGGGAGTCGGGCGACGAGCGCGATTCCTGAAACCAGGGATGATCGATCGAGGTGTGGTTCATCACGAGGTCGGCGATCACCCGCATGCCCCGCTGGTGCGCGGAATCGATGAACACCCGAACGTCGTCGATCGTGCCGTAGTCAGGGTGGACCTGCTTGAAGTCCGAGATGTCGTATCCGCCGTCGCGCAGCGGCGAGGCGAACATCGGCAGCAGCCAGATGCAGTCGATGCCCAGCCAGTCGAGGTAGTCCAGCTTCTCGGTGAGTCCCCGGAAATCACCCGATCCGTCGCCGTTCCCGTCGAAGAATCCGCGCAGATGGATCTCGTAGAAGACGGCCGTCTTGAACCACAGCGGGTTTGACTCGAACCACTGACCCGATGGGTTCATCAGACTGCGGCGGTCGCCAGGACGTGCGCGGCCCGCGTGGCCGGATCCAATCGCACGTAGTTGCGTCCCGTGCGCCAGCTCAGGTGCTCGCCATCGAGCAGATCGACGGCCTCGAACAGGGGCGCGAGGCCGAGTTCATACGGGACGATCACGACCCCCTCCTGCGCCCAACGGGGGTCGAGGTTGACGACGACGATGATCGTCTCCGGCCCGGCGCGCTTGGCGTAGGCGATGAGCGCTTCATTCTCGACGGGCAGGAAGGTGATGTTCTCGAGGCGCTGGAGGGCCGGATGCGCGCGGCGGAGCTCGTTGAGCCGCGCGATGAACGGAAGGAGCGGGCCGTCCAGGGCCCGCCGCTTGATCTCGTACTTCTCGGAGTCCTGGTACTCCTCCGAGCCGGGCGCGACGGCCACGTTCTCGAAGTGCTCGAAGCCCGAGTAGATGCCGTAGCTCGGGGAGAGCGTCGCGGCGAGCACGAGGCGAGCCGCGAAGGCCGGCGGACCGCCGTGCTGGAGATACTCCGTGAGGATGTCCGGCGTGTTCGCGAAGAAGTTCGGGCGGAAGGAGTGCTGCATCCCCGAGCCGGCCAGCTCGGTGACGTACTCGGTGATCTCGTGGCGGCTGTTCTTCCACGTGAAATACGTGTAGGACTGGTTGAATCCGATCTTCGCCAGAGTCCTCATCTTCGCCGAACGCGTGAAGGCCTCGGCGAGGAAGAGCACGTCGGGCTGGCGATTGCGCACCTCGGCGATGAGCCAGGCCCAGAACGCGATCGGCTTGGTGTGAGGGTTGTCGACCCGGAAGATGCGCACGCCGTGGTCGACCCAGAAGTTGACGATGCCCTTCAGCGCATCCCACAGCTCACGCCAGTCCTCGCTGTCGAAGTTGACGTTGTAGATGTCCTGATAGCGCTTGGGCGGATTCTCGGCGTACTTCAGAGTCCCGTCCGGGCGCCGGTGAAACCACTCCGGGTGTTCGTGCAGCCACGGATGGTCGGCCGAGCACTGGATGGCGAAGTCGAGCGCGATCTCGATCGAGTGCTCGCGGGCCGCCGCCACCAGCGTGTCGAAGTCCTCGAGGCTGCCGAGATCGGGATCCACCGCGGTGTGACCGCCGTCCGGCGAGCCGATCGCCCAGGGACTCCCGGGGTCGTCGCCTTGCGCGACGAGCGCGTTGTTGCGGCCCTTGCGGTTGCGCCGGCCGATCGGATGGATCGGCGCCAGGTAGAGCACGTCGAAGCCGAGCTCGGCGAGGCAGGGAAGTTGCTCGGTCACTCCCGCCAACCCGCCCCACGAGCGCGGAAAGAGCTCATACCACGACCCGAAGCGAGCCCGTACGCGGTCGACCTCAACCTCGGCCGCGTGGGGCATGAGCGTCGAGCGCGTACGGTCGGGCCGAAGCTCGGACGCGGCAAGCAGCTGCCGGTCCAGCGCTCGGGCACATCTCTCCGCCTGGGGCAGCTCCCCGTCGTCGAGCGCGGCCGCGGCCGCGAGCACGAGCTCCCGTTCGTCGCCCCGCGCCCGTCGGGCCGCATCCCGCAGCAGCTCGGCTCCCTCGGACAGCTCGCCTGACACGTCGTCCTGTCCGGCGGCCACCTTGCGCGCCAGCTCATCCTGCCACGTGGCCAGCGCGTCGGTCCATGCCTCGATGACCCAGCGCCAGCGTCCCTGGGCGTCGACCGTGAACAAGCCGGCCCACGTGTCGCCCCCCTGCTCGTGATCGACGGGGTGCATCGGCGCTTCACGCCAGCGCCGGTCCTGCGGACCCCGGTAGCGCACGACGGCGGCGATGTGGTCGTGCCCGTCGCAGAGGATCGTCGCCCGCACGGCCAGCTCGTCGCCGACGCAGGCCTTCACCGGGTAGCGGCCGCAGTCGACGAGCGGCGACGGGTTCTCGATTTGTACGCGAGGCGGGGGGTTTGGGGAGGACGGAGAGGGCACGACCGTGCTTTTTATCCGGTTCCGGCGCCTTCGATCCAACATTTGCTGTGAACATCGTGGCTAACACGGATGGCCGTCAGGCCTGCGCGGCCGGGACGCCGCCGGGCGCGCCCCGATCGATCGGCGATCCGCCGGCCCATCTCCTGCCATCATCCGCGCCGTGATCGACGGACGAGACTCCCTGCAGCGCGCGGCAGAGGGTCTGGCCAGCCGCATTCCCGAGCCCCTCTGCGGTCTGGCCCGTCTCGCCTATAACTATCGCTGGTCGTGGCAACCGGGCGGCGACGACCTGTTTCGCCGCATCGATCCTCGCCGCTGGGCGCGGGTCGTCCAGAACCCCGTCCGCCTGCTCGAGGAGGCGCCGACCGACTCGCTACGGCGCGCGGCCGGCGACACCGCGCTGGTGGAGGCGGTCGCGCGGGCGACGGCGGCGCTCGAGGCCGACCTCGCCCGACCCGCGGCGCCCGGTCGGCTGACCGACGAGCGGCCGGGGACGTTCTTCTGCGCCGAGTACGCGGTGCACCAGTCGCTGCCGATCTACTCGGGTGGTCTCGGGGTCCTCGCCGCGGACTTCCTCAAGCAGGCCTCCGACGACGCGATTGCGCTCGTCGGCGTCGGGCTGCTGTACCGGCAGGGCTACTTCCGCCAGCGCCTGGACGCCGCGGGCTGGCAGCACGAGTACTGGAGCGACGCGGACCCCGATCGCCTGCCGGCCGCGCTCGTCACCGGGGCCGACGGGGCCGCGCTGACGGTATCGGTCCCGATCGGCGGAGCGCCCGTGACCGCCCAGGTGTGGCGGGTGGACGTCGGCCGCGTGGCGCTCTATCTGCTCGACAGCGACCGGCCCGAGAACACGCGCGCCGCGCGCTGGATCACCTCGCGGCTGTACATCTCCGATCCGGAGCTGCGCCTCGCGCAGTACCTGCTGCTCGGGGTCGGCGGGATCCGCGCCTTGGCCGCCATGGGCATCGAGCCGGGATGCCTGCATCTCAACGAGGGACATGCCGCGTTCGCGGCGCTCGAACTCGCGCGCCGCGACATCGCCGCCGGCACCGACCCCGAGGAGGCGCTCGAGCAGGCGCGCCGGCGCGTCATCTTCACCACGCACACGCCCGTGCCGGCGGGCAACGACACCTACCCGCTCGATCAGTTCGAGCGGGTGGCCGGCGGTTTCGCGGACGAGCTCGGTCTGGGCGTCGAGGGGCTGGCCCGTCTCGGGCGCTCCCACGCCGAGCAGGCGGCCGAGCCCTTTGGCCTGACGCAGTTCGCGCTGCGCAGCTCCGCGAAGGCGAATGCCGTGAGCCGCCGTCACGGTGAGGTCGCTCGCGACATGTGGAGCGGCCTCTGGCCCGGTGTCGAGCCCGAGCTCGTGCCGATCGGCCACGTGACCAACGGCGTCCATGCGCCGACGTGGATCGGGACACCGATGCGCACGCTGCTCGACCGGCATCTGCCCGACGGTTGGTTGATGCGGGCCGCCGACCCGGCTGTCTGGCAGGCCGTGCGCGAGATCCCGTCGGCCGAGCTCTGGGCGGCCCGCAACGAGCAGCGCGCGCGCCTCGTCTCGAACGTGCGCGATCGCAGCGTCGCCGAGCGCCTTGGACGCGGCGACCGCCTCGACTACGCGCAGGCCGCAGCCGGTGCCTTCAACCCGGACGCGTTGACGATCGGGTTCGCCCGGCGCCTGGCCACCTACAAGCGTCTTCGCCTGCTCGTCACCGATATCGGCCGTGCCCGCGAGTTGCTGCGCGGCGAGCGTCCGATCCAGCTGGTCCTGGCCGGCAAGGCGCACCCGCGCGACGACGACGCCAAGCGCATGCTTCAGGATCTCTTCCGCTTGAAGGACATCGCCCCCGAGGTGGCCGAACGGGTCGTGTTCCTCGACGACTACGACCTCGCCACCGCCGCCTTGCTCGTGCAGGGGTGTGACGTGTGGGTCAACCTCCCACGACCGCCGCTCGAGGCGAGTGGCACGAGCGGCATGAAGGCGGCCATGAACGGCGGCCTCCATCTGAGCGTGCTCGATGGCTGGTGGGCCGAGGCGTTCGCCGACGACAACGGCTGGGCGCTGTCGGGGGATGTCGACCCCGATCTCGGGGCCCAGGACGCCCGCGACGGCGCCGAGCTGCAGCGCCTGCTCCGCGAGGAGGTCGTGCCGCTGTTCTACGACCGCGACGAGGACGGGTTGCCCCAGCGCTGGCTGGACCGGGTGCGCGCCTCGCTCCGTTCGCTGGCGCCCGCGTTCACCGCGCAGCGCATGCTCGCCGACTACGACGAGCGCATGTACGGCGGCTGACGGTCGCCGGATGCACCTGCCCCGTACGAGCGGCGTGCAGCTGCACGTGACCTCGCTCCCCGGTGGCCGGCTCGGCCCCGGGGCGCGCGCCTTTGTCGACTGGCTCGCCGCGGCCGGGCAATCCTGGTGGCAGATGCTCCCCCTCGGACCGCCCGACCGGTCGCGCTCGCCCTATAAGGCACGATCCGCCTTTGCCGCCTGGCCCGGCCTGCTCGCGGATCCGGGCGCGCCGGTGTCCCTCGGCGAGGAGGACTTCTTTCGCGCCCGGCACGGCTACTGGATCGCCGACTGGGAGCGGATGGCGGGCCGACGCGCCATTCGCGACCAGGTGCGCTTCGAGCGCGAGTGGGCTGCCCTGCGCACGTACGCCGCCGACCGCGGCGTGCACCTGATCGGTGATCTGCCCATCTACGTCGCCCAGGGGAGCGCCGACCACCTCGCCCACCGCGAGCTGTTCCGCGAGGGCACAGTCGCCGGGGCGCCCCCCGACGCGTACGCGAGCTCCGGGCAGCTGTGGGGCAACCCGTTGTACGACTGGCCGGCGCTGCAGCGCCGTGGCTATCGCTGGTGGGTCGAGCGACTGCGCCGCTCGTTCGAGCTGTTCGACGTCGCCCGCGTCGACCACTTCCGCGGCTTCGTCGCCTACTGGGCCGTGCCGGCCGGCGCCGCCGACGCCTCGAGCGGGCGGTGGCTGCGCGGACCGGGCGCGGCGCCGTTCCTCGCCGCGCGACGCGCCCTCGGCGAGCTGCCGCTCATCGCCGAGGATCTCGGGGTGATCACCGAGCCGGTACGGCGTCTGCGCGATCGACTCGATCTGCCCGGGATGGTCGTGCTCGAATTCGCGTTCGACGGCTCGGACCCTCGCAACCCGCATCGCCTGGAGAACCATCGCGAGCACAGCGTCGTGTACACGGCGACGCACGACCAGGACACCATCCGCGGCTGGTGGGACGGGCTCGGCGCGGCGGAGCGCCGGCGCGTCGAGGAGGTGCTCGCCGCGCGCGGGATCGCCGAGCGCGAGCCACACTGGGCCCTCATCCGACTCGCGTTCGCCTCGCCCGCCCGTCTGGCGATGATCCAGGCCCAGGACGTGCTCGGCCTGGGCAGCGCCGCCCGCATGAACGTTCCCGGGCGCGCCGGCGGGAATTGGCGCTGGCGTCTGACGCCGGGCGCGCTCACCGCGGCGCTCGCGCGCCGCCTGCGGCGCGTGACCGCGGAGGCGGGGCGCCTCGCCTCCGGCTCGTGAGCTCGCCTGGCCATGTGGGGCGGGGGCTCGCGGCGCTCGGAGACAGCATCACGGTCGCCGATGGCCAGGCGATGCCCGGGCTGCCGTGCCGGTCATGGGCGCTGTGGCTGGCCGCGGCGCTCGAACTGCCCTACAGCAACTTTGCCGTCAACGGTGCGGTCTGCGCGGACGTGCGCACCGTCCAGGTCCCGCGACTGCGGGGACCCTACGAGCTCGCCTGCCTTTACATCGGCGCCAACGATGCCCGGGGACCGCGCTTCGACGCCGCCGCCTACGAGCGCTGCCTGAGCGAGATCGCACAGGCTATGGCGGCCGTCGCCGAGCGCCTGTGCCTCGTCCTCGTGCCCACTGATCTCGGTCGGCCGCGCGCGGGCGAGCCGGTGGCGTTGGCCAACGCGGCCATCGGACGCGTCGCCGCCGCGCACGGCGCCACGCTCGTGGCGAACGAGGACGCGCGGGGCTGGCGCTATGTGCTCCCGGACGCCGTCCACCTCACCGCCCTCGGACAGGTCGATCTGGCCGGGCGCGCCGCACAGGCCGTTGCCGCCGACGGCGCGACCATCGCCGCGTGGCCGTCGACCTTGGCCGGGTTGCCGCTCACGCGACGCGCGCTGACGCGCTACGCGCTGACGGGGCAGGTGCCCTCCGTGCTGCGCGACGGGCGCCGCCGCCTGCGCGAGGCCGCCGGCCGGCGCATCGCGCGTGGTGCCGGTGCGCGCATTCGCAGCTCGGAAACGAGGTGGCGCCGATGACACATGCCAGCCGCCATGTGACGGTGTAGAGAACCGCCTTGTGCGTTCGCCGTATCGGGTGAATACTCGCCGCCATGGCGGCGGCGCAGACTCCCGAGCACAAGCGGCTGGAGGAGGCCCGCACCGGCGAGGTGCCCTGGAAGGCCTGGGGCCCCTACCTGAGCGAGCGTCAGTGGGGCACGGTGCGCGAGGACTACAGCGCCGGCGGAGACGCCTGGGACTACTTCCCCCACGACCAGGCTCGCTCGCGCGCGTATCGGTGGGGCGAGGATGGCATCGCCGGGATCTCGGACGAGCGCCAGCGGCTGTGCCTGGCGCTGACGCTGTGGAACGGCGTCGACCCGATCCTCAAGGAGCGCATGTTCGGCCTCACCAACGGGCAGGGCAACCACGGCGAGGACGTCAAGGAGTATTGGTTCTACCTCGATAACACCCCGACGCACTCCTACATGAGGTGCCAGTACAAGTACCCCCAGGGCGCCTTCCCCTACGAGGACCTCGTGTCCACCAACGCCCGGCGCGGCAAGCAGGACATGGAGTACGAGCTGCTCGACACGGGCATCTTCGACCAGGACCGCTACTTCGACGTGATCGTCGAGTACGCCAAGGGCGAGCACGACGACCTTCTCATGCTGGTGACGGCGCACAACCGGGGCCCCGACGCGGCAACCCTCCATCTGCTCCCCACGCTGTGGTTTCGTAACACGTGGTCGTGGGGCGACGAGGTCGTCAAGCCGACGCTCACCGCCGCCGAGGCCAGCCCTGGCATCGCCACGGCCGAGGCGTCTCACCCCGACCTCGGCGACTGGCTGCTGCGCGCCGACGCGTCGGCCGAGCTGCTGTTCTGCGAGAACGAGACGAACAACCAGCGCCTGTTCGGCGTGCCCAACGGCTCGCCCTACGTCAAGGACGCGATCAACGACTTCGTGGTGAACGGCGCCGCCGACGCGGTCAATCCGGCACGCACCGGCACCAAGGTGGCGGCGCATCATGTGCTCGAGATCGCCCCCGGTGAGAGCGAGTCGATCCGCGTGCGGCTGAGCGCGTGCTCAACCGCGAAGGCCGGCTCGTCGGCGAAGGGAAAGCCGCTCGGCTCGAGCTTCCAGCGCATCCTCGCCGCTCGCCGCAAGGAGGCCGACCAGTTCTACGCCACCGTCATCCCCGACACGCTGCGCCCGGACGGCGCGATGGTGATGCGTCAGGCGCTGGCCGGGCTGCTGTGGGGCAAGCAGTACTACGAGTACGACGTTCACCGCTGGCTGCGTGAGCACGGGGTCAGTCCCTGGGACCCGAACGCCCCCGCGAGCTCGGTGCGCAACGTGCCCTGGTTTCACATGGTCGCGGGCGACGTGATCTCGATGCCGGACAAGTGGGAGTACCCGTGGTTCGCCGCCTGGGACCTCGCCTTCCATTGCGCGCCGCTGGCGCTCGTGGACGTCGACTTCGCCAAGGAGCAGGTCGAGCTGCTCCTCGACACCCGCTACCAGCATCCCAATGGTCAGCTCCCCGCCTACGAGTGGAACTTCAGCGACGTCAACCCACCGGTGACCGCCTGGGCCGCGCTGAACGTCTACGAGCGCGAGGCCGAGATCCGGGGTGAGGGCGACCACCAGTTCCTCGCCCGCGTGTTCGATCGCCTGCTGACCAACTTCACCTGGTGGGTCAACCGCAAGGACCCCGACGACCGCAACCTGTTCCAGGGCGGCTTCCTCGGGCTCGACAACATCGGCATCTTCGACCGCTCGGCGCCCCTGCCCGGCGGCGGCACGCTCGAGCAGGCCGACGGGACCGCCTGGATGGCCCTGTACTGCCAGTGGATGCTCCAGATCGCCGCCGAGCTGGCCAAGCGGGATCCCGCCTATGCCGACATGGCCCTGAAGTTCGCCACCCACTTCGAGTGGATCTCCATCGCCATGGATCCGCCCGATGGCGACACTGTGCTGTGGGACGAGGAGGACGGCTTCTATTACGACGTCATGCGCCAGCCGGACGGCACCACGGTTCAGCTGAGGGTGAGGTCGCTCGTCGGCCTGCTGCCACTCTGCGCGGCCACCGTGTTCGAGGGCGAGCTGCTGGAGCGGTACCCGACGATCGAGCAGCGACTGCTGCGTTTCATCGACGACTTCTCCGACGAGGTGCCGGCGCTGGCGCATTCGCTCGACCGCAGTCCCGAGGGGCGGCGGCTGGCGTCGCTCGTGGACGAGGGCCGGTTGCGGCGGATCCTCACGGTGATGCTCGACGAGGACGAGTTCCTCGGCGCACACGGGATTCGGGCGATCTCCCGCCGCCATCTCGAGCAGCCGTGTGTCTTCGACTGGGCCGGCCAGGAGTACGTCGTCCGCTACCTCCCGGCCGAGTCGGACACCGGCATGTTCGGCGGCAACTCCAACTGGCGCGGGCCGGTCTGGTTCCCGATGAACCTGGTCATCCTGCGCGGGCTGGTCCAGCTGCACCGCTTCTACGGCGACCGGCTCAAGGTCGAGTGTCCGACCGGCTCGGGGCGGGAGATGACCTTGCTCGAGGTTGCGACCGAGATCGCCACGCGGCTGGCCAGCACATTCACCGAGGATGAGAACGGGCGACGGCCGGTGTTCGGCGGGATCGAGAAGTTCCAGACCGATCCGCACTGGCACGACCTGCTGCTGTTCCACGAGTACTTCCACGGCGACAACGGCGCCGGCATCGGCGCCAGCCATCAGACCGGTTGGACGGGGATCGTGGCGGTGCTGTTCATGCTCGGCGGCGCCCTGCATGGGCAGGCGGACGCTGCCGTGGAGCTCGTCGACTGACGCGTTCGGCGTGCGCCTGCCCGCCCGACCGACGGTGTATGAGATCAACACGGCGGTCTGGCTGCAGCGGATCGGCTCCAGACGTGGACGGCCGCTGCAGCTGAGCGAGGTCCCCGGCGCCGAGTGGGACGCGTTGGCCGCTCTCCCGGCCGACGCGGTGTGGCTGATGGGTGTCTGGCAGCGCAGCCCCGAGGGCCTGCGCATCGCCTTGGCGAATCCCGAGCTGGACGCCGGCAACCGGTGCCGCGCTGCCCGACCTGCAGCCCGAGGACGTGATCGGCTCGCCGTACTGCGTGCGCGACTACGTCGTCGACGAGCGCTTCGGCGGACCGGATGGGCTCGCTGCCGCCCGCGAGCAGCTCGCGCACCGCGGCCTGGGGCTGATCCTCGACTACGTCCCCAACCACGTGGCGCCCGACCACCCCTGGGTCACAGAGCGCCCGCAGTGCCTGCTCGCCGGCTCCGACGAGGAGCTCTCCGCGCCATCCGGAGGCCTTCATCCGCACCGCCGGCGGAATCCTCGCCAAGGGGCGTGACCCCTACTTCCCCCCGTGGCCGGACGTCGTGCAGCTCAACGCCTTCTCCCACGCGCTTCGCGACGCGGTCGTCGAGACGCTGACCGCGATCGGCGACGGCTGCGACGGCGTGCGCTGCGACATGGCGATGCTGATGACCAACGAGGTGTTCGCGCGCACCTGGGGCGAGCGCGTCGGGCCGGCCCCCGAGGCCGACTACTGGCCGACGGTGATCGGTCGCGTGAACGAGGCCCGTCCGGACCTGCTCTTCATCGCCGAGGCGTACTGGGACATGGAATGGACGCTCCAGCAGCAGGGCTTCGACCTGTGCTACGACAAGCGCCTCTACGATCGGCTCGTTCACGATGGAGCCGAGTCGGTGCGCGGGCACCTGCAGGCCGACTCCGCCTACCAGGACCGGCTGATCCGCTTCATCGAGAACCACGACGAGCCACGCGCGGCCTCCACGTTCGGGGCCGCGCAGGCGCGGGCCGCAGCCGTGACGATGTCCACGCTCCAGGGTGCCCGGCTTTACCACGACGGCCAGCTGGAGGGCTGCCGCACGCGTGTCCCGGTGTTCCTCGCCCGCGCGCCCGACGAGCCGGTCGACGCCGACCTGCGCGCCTTCTACGAGCGGCTGCTGCGCTCGGTGTCCGACTCGGGACTGCGCGAGGGAGACTGGCGCCTGTGCGAGGTCGACGGGTGGCCCGACAACGACTCACATCGCCAGGTCGTCGCCTGGTGCTGGTCGACCCCCGCCGCCCGCCACCTCGTGGCGGTCAATCTCGCCTCCGCTCCCGCCCAGGGGCGCGTGCATCCACCTTGGGCGGATGTCGGCGGACAGGTCTGGGAGCTCACCGACCGCCTGAGCGGACAGCGCTTCGAGCGCGACGGCGACGAGCTGGCCAGCGCCGGCCTGTACGTCGCGCTCGAACCCTGGGCGGCGCACTTCCTCGCCTTCGCCGGCGCCGGCGCCGCCCCCGACCGGTGACGCCCACCGGGGCGGCGGCCTCCGCAGTCAGACGCGCGGCAGGAACTCGGGCACGTCGAGGTCGCCGACGCCGAGGCGGCTGCGCGGCTCCTCGCGACGCGCGCTGCTGGCCCGGCTCGTCCGCTGGACCCGCGGCTCGCCGATCGGCTCGCGCAGGGCCGAGCGCGTCGCGGCCGGCGTCGGGCGATCCCCGTAGCCGGTGGCGACGACGGTCACCCACACCTGATCGTCGAGCTTCTCGTCGACCATCGCTCCGAAGATGATGTTCGCGTCGGGGTGGGCCGCCTCCGACACCGCCTTCGCGGCCTCGTTGACCTCCCACAACGAGAGATCTCGGCCACCGGTGATCGAGAGCAGGATCGAGTGCGCGCCCTCCATCGAGGTCTCCAGCAGCGGCGACGCGACGGCCTGAGCCGCCGCCTCGGTGGCACGGTGTTCCCCGGTGCCCATGCCGATGCCGAGCAGCGCCGTGCCGGCCTCGGACATGATCGTGCGCACGTCGGCAAAGTCGAGGTTGATGAGCCCGGGCAGCGTGACCAGGTCCGAGACGCCCTGCACGCCCTGGCGCAGCACGTCGTCGGCCACACGGAAGGCGTCGACCATCGAGGTGTGCTTGTCGAGCACCGACAGCAGCCGGTTGTTCGGCACCACGATCAGCGTGTCGACCTCGTCGCGGAGCGCGTCGATGCCGAGCTCGGCCTGCTCGCTGCGCCGCGATCCCTCGAACCCGAACGGCTTGGTCACGATGGCCACGGTCAACGCGCCGACCTCCCGGGCGATCCGCGCGACGATCGGCGCCGCGCCGGTCCCCGTGCCGCCACCGGCACCCGCCGTGATGAAGATCATGTCCGAGCCCTTCAGGAGGGCCTTGATCTTGTCGGACTCGTCCATCGCCGCCTGGCGGCCGAGGTTCGCGTCGGCACCCGAGCCGAGCCCGCGGGTCACCTGCTGTCCGATGTGCAGGGTCACGTCGGCCGTCGACTGCTGCAACGACTGCAGATCGGTGTTGATGGCCATGAACTCGACGCCGGCGACCTCGGCCTCGACCATGCGGTTGACGGCGTTCACGCCCGCACCGCCGACGCCCACCACGCGGATGACCGGCTGCACGACGGGCGTCGCCGCGCCGAACGCCGCTCGCGGCTCGGACCGTGCGTACACGTCCTCGCTGTGGACGATCACCGGCGGCGACTCGAGGATCGGGGCCGGCGACGTCGGCGGAGGCTCCATCACGTTGTCGGGAATCTCCGAGGAGAAGGCGTGGCGCAGGCGCTCCTGCGGAGTCGGCACACCCGGCGTGGCGTACGCCTCGCGAAGGGGCTCGACCGGTGGCTCGGGCGTCGTCGCGGAGGCCAGGCCCGGATGGGGCACGCCGCTCTCACGCGGATGCACCGGCGGCGGGGTCGGCTCGCGCGGCTCGGCGGCGTCCGCGTCGAGTTCCTCGGTCTTCCGGAACAGCGCCGCGAGCGGCCCCTCACGCATGCTCGCCCGCTTATTTTGTGCCATGAGCCAGAACCTCCTGCGCCAACTGGCGATAGGACTGAGCCGCCATCCCATCCGGCTCGTACTTGAGCACCGACATGCCCTTCACGGGCGCCTCGGCGAAGCGGACCGTCTTGCGGATGCGTGACGCGAACACGCGGTCGCCGAAGTTCTCCTCGAGGATCTCGATCGCCTCCTTGGCGTGGATCGTGCGCGAGTCCACCAGGGTCGGGAGGATACCCTCGATGTCGACGTCCGGGTTGAGGTTTTCCCGAATCATCGCCAGCGTGTTCTGCAGCTGGATGAGCCCGCGCATCGACAGATACTCGCATTGCACGGGGACGATCACTTTGTCTGCCGCGGTGAGGGCGTTGATGGTCAGCAGACCGAGGCTCGGCGGCGTGTCGATGCAGATGAAGTCGTAGTCGCCGAGGATCGGCTCGAAGGCCTTCTGCAGCGCGCGCTCGCGGCCGATCATCGTCGACATCGCGATCTCGGCGCCGGCCAGGTCGATCGACGCGCAGGCGATGTCGATCTCGCGGCGGCGGATCACCTCACGGATCGAGGTCTTGTGCACGAGCACGTCGTACATCGACTTCTCGAGCGTGTCCGGGTCGATGCCCTGGGACATCGTGAGGTTGCCCTGGGGGTCCATGTCGACGCACAGCACGCGATGGCCCTCCTCCGCAAACGCGGCGGCGAGATTGAGCGTCGTCGTCGTCTTGGCCACACCGCCCTTCTGGTTTGCGAAGGCGATGACCTTGGCGCTGGCTTCCACGGCAGGCTCCGATGGTCGATGGACAGCAATAGCCGTACGGGGTCGGTATTCGCATGCGCATCAGGGATTCCTGCTCGCCCGTGGCTCACCCCGGCGAGCAGACCGCTCGCCTGCGAAGCTGGCGCGGTGACCGAGCCGCTCCCGTTCCCGCTCGACCGTCGCCTCGTGTTCGTCACGGGCAAGGGTGGCGTCGGCAAGTCGACGGTCTCGGCCGCGCTCGGCGTCCTCGCCGCCCGGCGCGGGCGTCGCACGATCGTCGCCGAGCTCGCCCGCCGAGATGACGTCAGCCGCGTGCTCGGATCGACCGATGGCAACGGCGCCACAGCCGCATCCGGCTCGGTGTTCGCCGAGGTCGAGCTCCCCTTCCCGGGGGCGGGTACCGGCGGCCTGCACGTCATCTCGGTCGACCCCGAGCTCGCCATGGAGGAGTACCTCATCGACCAGCTCCCGGTGCGATCGCTCGCCGAGCGGCTTGCCTCCAGCCGCACGTTCGGGTATCTCGCGGCCGCCACGCCCGGGCTCTCGGAGCTCCTGGCCATGGGCAAGGTCTGGGAGCTCGCACAGCCGACCCGACGCACCCCGGGTTCCGAGCCCTATGACCTCGTGATCGTCGATGCTCACGCCACCGGACACGGCGTCGCGCTCCTGCAGGCGCCGCGCACGTTCGCGGCGGCCGCCAGCGTTGGCCCGATCGCGCGCCAGGCCCGCATCATCGCCGCCATGATCGACGATCCGACGCGCAGCGCGATCGTCGCGGTGACCGACCCGAGCGAGGCGGCGATCACCGAGACCCTGGAGCTGCGCGATGCGCTCGCCGAGGGCCTCGGGCGCGAGCTCGCTCGCGTGATCGTCAACGGCGTCGAGCCGCGGCGCTTCAGCGCCGCCGACGACGCCCTCCTGGCCGAGGCGCAGGACGCGAAACCGCCCGACGATCCCGCCGCCCCCGCCCTGCGCGCCGCGCGTCACGCGCACCGGCGTTCGACGGCGCAGCGGCGGCAAATCGCCCGTCTGCGACGGCAGCTGACGCCGTCGCCGGTGACGCTGCCGCACCTCTTTGTCCAGGAGCCGGGCGCGACGGAGATCGAGCACCTCGCCCACCTGCTGGAGCAGCGCCTGTGACGCTCGAGGAGCGACTGGAGGGCAAGCGCATGTGCATCTGCGTTGGCTCGGGCGGCGTCGGTAAGACGACGGTGTCGGCCGCGCTCGCGCTCGGCCTTGCGCGGCGCGGGCAGAAGGTCGCCGTGGTGACGATCGACCCGGCGCGCCGGCTCGCCACGTCGCTCGGCCTGCACGAGCTCGACAACGAGCCGCGACTCGTCGACCCCGCGCTCCTGCGCGCGCAGGGCATCGAGACCGACGGCGAGCTGTGGGCGATGATGCTCGACCCCAAGCGCACCTTCGATGAGCTGATCATGCGTCTCTCCCCCGACCGCGAGACGGCCGAGGAGGTGCTGGCCAATCGCATCTACCGCGAGCTGTCGTCGGCCGTCGCCGGCTCGCAGGAGTTCACCGCGATCGCCAAGCTCTACGACCTGCA
Source organism: uncultured Solirubrobacterales bacterium (assembly GCA_963819075.1). Lineage (GTDB taxonomy): Bacteria > Actinomycetota > Thermoleophilia > Solirubrobacterales > Solirubrobacteraceae > CAVQBJ01. Next base: position 1,123,357 of record CAWFUP010000001.1, on the reverse strand, counting down.
TCGCGAGGGCAACTTCGACACGATCGTCCTCGACACCCCACCGTCGCGCAACGCGCTGGACTTCCTCGACGCACCGCGACGCCTCACGCAGTTCTTCGAAGGCAGGGCCCTGCGCATGCTGCTCGCACCGACCGGGCTCGCGGCGCGCGTCGTCGGCCGGGGCACGAGCGTCGTCTTCGCCGTCCTCTCGCGCCTGACCGGCGTCGACCTCGTCGCCGACCTGTCGCTCTTCTTCCGCTCGCTGTCCAGTCTCATCGACGGCTTCCGCGAGCGCGCGCTCGGCGTGCAGGCGCTGCTGTCCGACCCGGCCACGGCCTTCCTCGTCATCAGCTCGCCGGAGCGGGCGCCGACCGAGGAGGCGATCTTCTTCGCCTCCCAGCTCGCCGCCGCCGGACTAGCTACCGCCGAGCTGATCGTCAACCGCGTTCACCGCGACGGCCTCGGCGAGGGAACGCCCGACGCGCTCACCGCCGCGCTGACCGACGCGCTCGGCGCACGCCTTGCGCAACGGGTCGCGCATAACGCCGCCGACTTCGAGGTGCTCGTGCAGCGCGACGAGCTGGCGATCGCGCGCCTGAGCTCCGAGCTCGGCCAACCCGATCCGGTGATCATCGGCCACCTCGACCACGACGTGTACGATCTCGCCGGTCTCGCCGAGGTGGAGGCGCAGCTGTTCGACGCGCGGACGGCGGCGCCGAGAGCCGAGCGAGCGCGGCGAGGGTAGGCCGCCCGGCTTCGGCACGCTCGCGCGCCCGTCCCGTGACCCTCGCGAAGCATCTGTCACCGCCGCGTCACACCCCCGCCGGGGGTGTGCTTGATTACGCCCGGCCAGCGGGCCCAAGGGAGCACACCCCTCCCGCGCGGTCGCCGCGACCCACACCCGGCACACTCGTGCGCCCGCCCCGTGACACGCGCGAAGCATCTGTCACCGTCGCGTCACATCCCCGGCGCTGGAGTGCTCGATTACGTCCGCCCAGCCGAGCGCAAGGGAGCACACCCCCCGCCCCGGTCGAGCCAACCCTCAGAAAGGGAGCTGGTCCTGCGGCGCGCGCACCGGCGCGCGATCTCCAACCGTGGGCGCGGGCCGCGCGAAGCGGCCCCGCGTTCGCGACGCCGGCGAGCGGTTGTCGACCTCGGGCGTCGGTTCGGTGAACCAGTCCGCGACCTCCGCGTCCTCGGACGCGGGGGTAACGGAGTCAACGCCGGCACCGCCGGCAACGGAGGCACCGGAGGCAACGAACGCGACGGACTCCGACGAGGACGCCCCGAGCAGCAGCTCATCCGCGACCGCCACGAGGTCGCGGTCGAGATGGCCGCAGATGAGGTCGCGCAGGAGCGCGCGCAGGTGCCCGGCGATCGCCTGCACGAGGGCATCGCCGCGGGCCGACCGGGTCGCCTCGCCGCGGATCACCGAGCGCTCGAGCTCCGTCGCCCGGAGCACGCGATCGACGAGCGACTGGCGGTCCGCCGGCAGCGCGCAGATGGCGGCAAGGCGTCCCGCGAGCATCCCGCTGGCCGGGCCCTCGGGCTCGAGCAGCGCGCGCAGTGCGAGCAGGTAGTCGGTGAGCGCGACGTGGTCGGACGCCCGCTCGCAGCCGAGCTGGTAGCGCTCGAGCGCCCAGGCGAGCTCGTCGTCCCGCGGCGCCCGGCGCGAGACGAGGCTGCAGAACGCGCGCAGCTCGTCCTCCTGCTCGGCCGTGACGACGAGCATCCCGTGCGGACGTCCGCCCGCCCCGAGCGCGAACGGCCGCCACGGCCCGCTGCCCACGCGCGACCAGCCGAGCGGCCCGAGCGCGAGGCGGCCGTCGCCGAACAGCCGCAGCGCCCGTACGAGATCGCGCAGCGCGTCGCCGGCGTCGTCGACGGCCGTGTCCGGGTCCTCGCCCTCGGCGGTGAGGATCACAAGCAGGTGAGGCGTACCGCTCGCCTGCAGGGCGAGCGCCTCCTCGGGCACGCCATCGATCGCGCCCGGCGCCGCGATCGTCAGCCCGTGCGCCAGCGCGAGCTCCTCCGACGCGAGCGTCAGGCCGTGCAGCGTGCCGACGACGGCCACCGGATCGCCATCGGGCCGCACGGCGATCTCGAGTCGGTCGAGCGCGGCGCGCAGGTGCTCGGGCCGCAGCTCGAAATCGCTCTGACCGTCGAACACGTCGGCGAGCAGCAGCCGCAAGGCCAGGCCGGCCCGCTCGCCGGGCGCGACCGGTATCTGCGCGGCGCCGCGAGCCAGGACGTAGCGCCCGAGACCCTCGATCGCGCCGATCGCGGCGAGTGCCGGCGCGTGGCTGGCGAGCGCGCTGATCGGCGTGGCGTGCGTACCGATGAACTCGCCGGTGAGCGGCCGGTAGCAGTACAGCGGGGCGCGGTGCGCGCGCGACCCCTGCGCGACGATCTCGAACGGGACCTCTTCGCCGGCCGCCGTGTGCTCGCAGAGCAGCAGCGCCGCGTCCTCGACGAACGCCGTGAGCGCTGACTCGAGTTGGCGGGAACGCACGACTGAGCGGTTTCGCCGGCCACCGGCCCGCTCCTGCCCGCCGCACCGCCGCTTGCAGTCGGCGACGGCCTACGCGACGGCGGCGACCGTCGCGGCGCCGGCGGCCTCGGCGGCGCAGGCGTCCGCGAGCCACTCGCTGCCGTACTCGCGCATGAGCGCGATGATCGGCAGGAGCGCCCGACCCTTCTCGGTCAGCGCGTATTCGACCCGCGGCGGAACCTCGGCGTACATGTGCCGCTCGACGATCCCCTCGTCCTCGAGCGAGCGCAGGCGCAGCGAGAGCGTGCGCGGACTGATGCCGCTCAGCGAGCGCTCCAGCTCACAGAAGCGCGAGCGCCCCTCGGCGAGATCGCGCACGAGCAGGATCGTCCACTTGCCGCAGACGATGTCCGCCGTCCGGCACACGGGACACGACGAATCGACAGCCATCTCCCCGATACTTTACCAACTGAAGTATCGGTGATCGCGCGGCGACCCGCCGCGGGCCGCTACGTGACCGGCAGCCGCGGGCGCTGCTGCGGCGGCGGTCCCGGCGGACGCGCTCCGGGAGGCGGCGGACCCGGGCGCGGTCCCGGCGGCGCGGCGCGGGCGGGCGACCCTCGCCTCCGGCGTCGGGGTGCACGAACTCGGGCCGCGATGCCGCGGCCTGTTCGACGTCGGCCATCGAGGTGCGCCGGCGCCCGTCGGCGGCGACCAGCAGCTTGAAGTCGTGCGGGCTCGTCGCGGTGCGCATCGCGTCATCGAGCGATACGCGCCCGGCCTTCAGGTGGTTGAACAGATGCTGGTCGAAGGTCTGCATGCCGTAGAACTCGCCCTCGGCGATGACCTCGTGCAGCTTGCCGGTCTGGGCGGGGTCGGTGATCATGTCGCGCACCCGCCCGGTCATGCGCAGGATCTCGCAGACGGCGACGCGACCGCCCTTCGCGCCGGGCACGAGGCGCTGGGAGACGACGCCCTTGATCGTGCCGGCGATCATCGCGCGCGCCTGGCTGTGCTGGTGGGGCGGGAAGAACTCGAGCAGGCGGTTGATCGACTCCGTCGCGTCGACCGTATGCACGGTGGAGAGCACGAGGTGGCCGGTCTCGGCCGCCGACAGTGCGGTCTGGACGGTCTCGTCGTCGCGCATCTCGCCGATGAGGATGACGTCGGGGTCCTGACGCAGGACGCGGCGCAGGGCGCGCTTGAACGAGGCGGTGTCGGCGCCGACCTCGCGCTGGTTGATGACCGAGCGCTTGTCGCGGTGCACGAACTCGATCGGGTCCTCGATCGTGACGATGTGCTTGGCCATCGTCTCGTTGATGTGGTCGATCATCGCCGCGAGCGTCGTCGACTTGCCCGAGCCGGTCGTGCCGGTGAGCAGGATGATGCCGCGCTCCTCGGCGGCGAGGTCGCGGATCGCCTTCGGCAGCGCGAGCTCCTCGATCGTCGAGATCTTGTGCGGGATCGCGCGGCAGGCGAGCGAGGTCAGCCCGCGCTGGCGGAACGCGTTCACCCGGAAGCGCGCGACCCCGGGCAGCTCGAAGGAGAAGTCGACCTCGTGGTCCTCGTGGAACTCCTGCAGGCGGTTGGGGTCGTGCAGGAGATCGCGCAGCGCGCGCTCGCTGTCGTCGTCGGTGAGGGGCTCGACCCCTTCCTGACCCTTGAGCTCGCCATCGATGCGAAACAGCGGCGGCGCCCCCACCTTGAGGTGGAGATCCGATCCCCCACGCCGTACGAGCTCCCGCAGAGATTCCTGAACGTCGAACATTCCCTCGCTGCATCGGCGCCCCGTCGTCCCCGCTTGAACGATGTCCGCCGGCACTGGACGCCACCCGGCCGCCCCGCTCGAACACGGCATTTCAACATGGGAAAAGGGCCCGCGGGCGGGCCTTTGACCAGCGGCTGGCGTGCGCCTTCCGACGCCGGCCGCTCAGGCGACGTCGCGCAGCTTCTGGGCCTCGGCGAGGCTCTGCAGCTTCTTGAGCGACTGGTTCTCGATCTGGCGGATGCGCTCGCGCGTCACGTTGAACGTGCGTCCGACCTCGTCGAGCGTGCGCGGATGCTCGCCGCCGAGCCCGTAGCGCAGCTCGAGCACGCGCCGCTCGCGGTAGGAGAGGTTCTCCAGCGCCTCGCGCAGCGCCTCCTTGGTGAGGATCTCGGCCGCCCGCTCGTACGGGGACTCGGCGCGCTCGTCGGCGATGAACTGCCCGAACTCGGACTCCTCCTCGTCGCCGACCGGCTTCTCCAGTGACACCGGAGCCTGCGCGGAACGCTTGATCGAGTCGACCTCTTCCGGCTCGATGCCGGTGACCTCGGCGATCTCCTCGGCGGTCGGCTCGCGACCGAGCTCGGTGACGAGCTTGCGCTCGGCCCGGCCGATCTTGTTGAGCTTCTCGACGACGTGAACGGGGATGCGGATCGTGCGCGCCTTGTCGGCCAGCGCCCGCGCGATCGCCTGGCGGATCCACCAGGTGGCGTAGGTCGAGAACTTGAAGCCCTTGCGGTAGTCGAACTTCTCGGCGGCCCGCACCAGTCCGAGCGTGCCCTCCTGGATGAGGTCGAGGAAGGGCAGCCCCTGGTTGCGGTAGTTCTTGGCGATCGAGACGACGAGGCGCAGGTTGGACTCGACCATCTTCTGCTTGGCGTCGAGGTCGCCGCGCTCGATGCGCTTGGCCAGGTCGACCTCCTCCTGGGCGGTGAGCAGGCGGACCTTGCCGATGTCCTTCAGGAACAGCTGCAGCGAGTCGGTCGTCATGTCCGGCTTGAGGTCGAGCGCGCCCTTCGCCTTGCGCCGGCCCCGCTTGTCGGGCGCCCGCTCGACCTGGGAGGTCGCGGCGGTCGCCGGGTCGATGTCCTCGACGAGCTCGATCTCGGCACGCTCCAGGAAGCCGTGCAGCTCCTCGACGTCGGTCTCGTCGAGATCGAGCTCAGACGTGGCCGTGGAGATCTCCGCGTAGGTGAGCACGCCAACCTGCTGCCCCTTGGCCAGCAGGTTCTTGACCTCTTCGAGTTCCTGCAGTTCGACTACTGACATCTGGTTCCGTTTCCGTGGTGGGGCCAAGTTCCGCGTGCGCCGCGGTTCTGCCGGCTGGCATTGCTGAGGGACGCCGGCACGCAGCCCGCGCAAGGCTAGCGTCCAAGCGTAGGGATCAATGCTAACGCTCCGCTACGCATCGTCAACCCGCCAGCGTTCCGCGAGCGCCCGCACCTGACATATACACAACACACCGAAGGCCGGGTCAAGGTTTCTCGGCTGTGTACCGAGGACGAGAGCGGCAAGAGCGGGGAATAGCAACTGGCACCCGACCGCGGGCTGCTCCACAGCTGACGGCGGGCGTGCACCATCGTCCCCCTTGATCCGCCAGGACCAGCTCGAACGGGACGCCGTTGGCAGCCCGAGTGCGCGATGATGTGCCCGACGATGAGCGATTCGGGCGACGGGAACTCCGGGGAGGTACTGCGCAACCTCCCGCGCACGCGCCCGCAGCGTCCAAGCGCGCGGCGCGTGCACCGGGACGCCGCGGACAGTGCGAACGGCGACGCCGGCACCACGCCGCGTCCGCCGGCCAAGCGCGCGACGACGGCGAAGAAGGCTCGCGCCGCGGCGCCGCGCAAGGCGGCGTCCGCGTCCGCCAAGCGCAAGGCGACCGCCGCGACCGGCCGCGCGGGGGCGCCGCAGGGGTTCGAGGCGGAGGCGAGCGGCGGCGTGCAGCCACCGACCGCCGCCGACGTGCTCGACTCGGCGCTCGGGACCGCCGGCGATCTCGTGCACGCCGGCTTCGATCTCGGCGAGCGCGCCGTTCGCGGCGCGCTCTCGCGACTGCTGGGCCGCTGAGGCCCAGGTCGACATAACATCGGCGCCTGCCGCGGGGGCGATCTATATACTCGCGCTCCAACGCCGAGCCTCCTCACTGCACGCAGTCGGAGGGCGGGGGACCCAATGCGGCGCTCGATGAGCGCCGCGGGGGCGAATCGGTCGCAGCTGGGACCGTAGCGCTGCTTGTTCTGCGCGAGCCCGTCAGCTCACCCCGTAGGCACCGGAACGAGGTTCGAGAATGACGTGTCGCTCGCTTGCCAACCGTATGTGCCTCTGCGCGGCCGCGCTGCCGGCGGTCCTCGCCCTGGCCGCTCCGCTGCCGGCGGGCGCGGCGACGACGCCCAGCGTCACCTCGACGACCGGTGGAACGACGCCGGTGGCGCCCGTACTACCGACACCGTCGCTCGATCCGCCCGTGCTCGTCGTCGGCGGTCCGATCACCGTGCGCACGCGACCGGCCACGTTCCTGGGGGACGTCCTCAACTTCCACGGCACCACCCGGCCGGCGGATCCCGGCGCCACGGTGCTCATCCAGACGCCGGTCCCCGGCACGACGTCGTGGTCGACGCTCGCGCAGGCGACCGCCGACCGCCACGGCGCGTTCCTCGCGCAGTGGCGGACGAACGTCACCGGCCACCTCGCGGTGCGCGCGATCATCGCCGCCGCCTCGACCGCGTCGCGAATTCACGGCCCCGTCAACGAGGTCTCGCAGACCGGGGTGCTCGCCGTGTACACGCCGGCGGTCGCCACCTACTTCGGCCCGGGCTTCTATGGCCAGCAGACCGCCTGCGGGGAAACGATGACGCCGCAGCTCGTCGGCGTGGCCAACCGCACGCTGCCGTGCGGCAGCACGGTCGAGGTCAACTTCGCCGGCCGGACGCTCGTCGTGCCGGTGGTCGATCGCGGGCCGTACGCGAACGGCGCCGATTGGGACCTGACCGCCGCGACCGCTGCCGCGCTTGGCATGACCGAGACCGAGACCGTGGGCACGATCGTCACCGCATCGCCCGGCACGCCCGCCACGGCACCGACGGTCACCTCGCCGCTCAACGCCGCCTACGAGCAGACGACCGGCGGCGTCGTTCCCGGCTGAGGTCGGGAGATAATCGCGGCGTGCCCGACGAGCTCATCTCGGTAGCTCAGGCGCGCGCGATCGTCCGGGACGCCGCGCTGCCGCTCGACGACGAGCCGGTGGCGATCGCCGACGCCGACGGGCGCGGCCTGCGCGAGGACGTGCGTGCGCTCGCGGACGTGCCGCCGTTCGTCAGCAGCGCCATGGACGGGTTCGCCGTCGTGAGCAGGGGCGCGTCGCGCGAGCTGGCCGTGGTCGGGGAGTCCCGGGCCGGCGCGCCGTTTGGCGGTGTGATCTCGCCGACCGACGCCGTGCGCATCTCCACCGGCGCGGTGCTGCCCGCGGGCGCTGACGCCGTCGTCGCGCTCGAGCGCGCCGAGGAGCCCGCGGCCGGCCGGGTGCTGCTCCATCAGGACGCCGCGCCCGGCCTCAACGTGCGCGGCGCGGGCGAGGACATGCGCGCGGGTGAGATCGCGCTCGTCGCCGGACGGCGGCTCGGCGCGGCCGAGCTCGGCGTCGCGGTGGCCGCCGGACGCGCCGAGCTGCGCTGCGCGCGACGCCCGCGGGTGGCGATCGTGGCCAGCGGCGACGAGCTGCGCCCGCCCGGCGCGGCGCTCGGGCCCGGTGAGATCCACAACTCCAACGCGGTCACCCTCCAGGCGCTCGCACGGCGCGCCGGCGCCGAGCCGACGTTCTCTGCCGGGGCCGCTGACGAGCTCGGGCAGACCGAGGCCGTGCTCGGCGAGGCGATCGCCGGCGCCGACGTCCTTGTCGTCTCGGGCGGCGTCTCGGTCGGCCCGCACGATCACGTCAAGGCCGCCCTGCAGGCGCTCGGCGTTCAGGAGCGCTTCTGGCGCGTCGCGCTGCGCCCGGGCAAGCCGACGTGGTTCGGCATACGTGACCGCACGCTCGTCTTCGGACTGCCCGGCAACCCCGTCTCGGCCATGGTCACGTTCCTGCTGTTCGTCTCCCCCGCGCTCTCGCTGCTGCAGGGAGTCCCACCGGACGCCACCCATCGCACCGCCACGCTCGGCGAGTCCTACGCCGGACAGCCCGACCGCGACGAGGCCGTGCGCGTCGCCCTCGTCGAGACCGACGAGGGGCTGCGCGCCGTGCCGACCGGACCGCAGGGGTCGCATCAGCTCACCTCGATGCTCGACGCGAACGGCCTGGTGATCGTGCCGGCCGGGCACCCGGCAACCGCCGGCGATCGCGTCCGCGTCGAGCCGATCTGAACGGCGCATCGTCGCCCTTCACTAGCCTTCTTGGCGCATGATCCCGATCGTCATCGCCGCCCTCGTGGCCGCGGCGCTCGGTGCGCTCGCCGCCGTCGTCCGCGCCACGCGGCGTCTGTGGCGTGGCTCGGCGATCGCCGAGGTCGACATCTGCGATCCCGCCGACTCGACGACGACCGACGCGTCGGGCGCGGTGCGCTCGGTGCAGGCGGCCGACCTGTTCCTGCCGGCCGACGCGGTGACCGAGATCTGGTCTCCGACGCACCTGGAGCGTCTCGCGCGCACGTACTGGCGCTTCCTCAGCCGGGTGACGCTCGGGCTCATCCGCGTCGTGTACTCCGAGGACGAGCGCTACATCGTGCTCCTGCACCCGCGGCTGCGCCTGCTCACGTTCGCGTCGCCCGAGTACGAGATGGACGAGCGCCGCGGCGTCGTGCGCTGGCGCATCGAGCGCGGCCTGCTCGTCGCACGCCGCGGGCGCAGCGCCAGCGGCTACCTGCAGATCGACGTGCAGCGCGACGCGCCGAGCTCCGCGGCCCGGGCCCGCCTGCACGTCGAGGTCGAGGTCGCCAACTTCTACCCGGCGATCGCCGCGGGGTTCGGGCGCTGGATCTACCAGCAGACGCAGTCGCGCATCCACGTCATCGTCACCCACGCCTTCCTGCGCTCGCTCGCCCGCCTCGACCTCGAGGAGTCGCTCGTCGGCCGCTACGCGCCCGCCGTCGGCGACGTGCCCAATCCCCCGCCGCCCGGCGAGCCCTCGGCGCCCGATCGCGAGATCGCCGCGCGTGGGTAGGGGGTGGCGAGCGCCCGGCGCACGCGGCTTGCCGTTCTCTCGGCGCGCTCGGTGACGCTCGTCCAGTCCACGCGCAGCACCCGGTGGCCGGCGGCCTCGAGCGTCGCCTGACGCGCGGCGTCGGATTCGCGGGCCAGACGGTGGCCGTGGTAGCGCCGCCCGTCGGCCTCGATGACGAGGCGCTCGTCTGCGTAGAGGAAGTCGACCTCGAGGCCCTCGATGCGGGTGTTGACGGCCGGGCGCGGTAGGCCGTGTGTGAGCAGCACTTCAAGCAGGCGATCCTCGAGCTCGCTGCGGGTGGGCGCGAGGCCCGGCCCCAGGAGGGCTGCGAGCCGCCGGCCGCCGAGGCGTCCGTGGGCGTAAGCGCACTGCTTGTGCAGGTGGTCCTCGCCGATGCGCCGCTGGACGTGGGCCTCGCTGACGGCGCGGCGGAGGGTCTTGTCGGAGACCCCTTCCGCGAGGTCGAGCAGCGTGCGGGCGACGGTGGTGACCGGGATGCCCGCGTTGCGGGTGCGGTCGCGGGGCGGGAGCGCGCGGGTGACGTGAGCGCGGACGCCGGGGCGAGACCGCAGACGCACGGGGACGGTGACCTCGACGGGGGCCGCGCGCCGATCGAGGAGCCCCCAGAGGGCCGCCGCCGATCGGTGGCTCAAGACCGCGTTGGGCCCGAGCGCGAGCACCGCGGCGAGCTGGCGTCCCTCCCAGGAGAGGCGGGGATGTCCGACTGCGTAGACGCCTCGGTGCAGGAGGTGCAGCCGGCCGGTGCGCGCCGGTAGGCGATCGCACCTCTGTCGAGCCCGACACTGCGGAGCTGCTCGACGGTGACCACCCCATGCTGACTCGCGGCCAGTCGAGCGAGCGCGACCTCCGGGGGTGTTCGTCGTTGCGCATGACTATTCATACAAACGACGAACACGTCCGGGTCGGAGCCATCGGGACGAGGGTCCCAGCGGCTTGGGACGGTACGCGCGACCGCCGCCGCGCGTCGCGCCCCGCCCCCCTCAGTCCGTCGGCTGATAGGAGTCCGCGCGCAGCTCGCGCATCTTGGCGCGGTCGTGCAGCGCGGTGATGCGGCGGACGGTCCGCGTGCGGGAGCGCATGACGAGCGATTCGGTGCTCGCCCCGCCGGCGCTTGGGTAGCGCACGCCCTGGAGCACGTCCCCGTCGGTGATCCCGGTGGCCGAGAAGAAGACATCGTCGCCGGCGACGAGGTCGTCGCGGCTGAGCACCCGGTCGAGCTCGTACCCCGCCGCGGTCGCCGCCGCGCGCTCCTCGTCGTCGCGCGGCCACAGGCGCCCGAGGATCTGACCGCCGATGCACTTGATCGCCGCCGCGGAGATGACGCCCTCGGGCGTGCCGCCGATGCCCCACAGGAGGTCGACCGGGGAGCTCTCGGTCACCGCCAGCAGCGACGCCGATACGTCGCCGTGGGAGATGAGCCGCACGCGCGCGCCCGCCCCGCGCATCTCGCGGATCCCCTCCGCGTGGCGCGGCCGGTCGAGCGTGACCACCATCACGTCGCCGATGTCGATCCCCTTGCGCTCGGCGACACGGCGCACCGTCTCGGCGAGCGGGACGTTGAGGTCGAGGACGTCGGCGATCTCGCGTGAGCCGGCGAGCTTCTCCATGTACACGCAGGGGCCGGGATCGAACATCGTGCCCCGGGGCGACAGCGCGATCACCGACAGCGCGCTCGGCATCCCGTGGGCGGCAAGCGTCGTGCCCTCGAGCGGATCGACCGCGATATCGACCTCGGGAGGGGTGCCGTCGCCGATGCGCTCGCCGTTATACAGCATCGGCGCCTCGTCCTTCTCGCCCTCGCCGATGACCACGATCCCGTCCATCGCCACCGACTGGAGCATGTGGCGCATGCCGTCGACCGCGGCCTGGTCGGCCGATTCCTTCTCGCCGGTTCCGACCCAGGGAGCGGCGGCGATGGCGGCCGCCTCGGTGACGCGGACGAGATCGAGAGCGAGGTTGCGATCGGGCCGCGTGGGCGTGGAGTTCTCGGGCATCGGCGGCAGCCTATCCGAGAGGCTGCGGCATCGGCGTGGGGCGGGTGGGGTTGATACGTTGCCGATCGTGAGCACAGCGTCGGCGAGATCGATCCGGTTGGGCCCCGCGCCATCGCTCGATCTCGCTCAGCCGGTCGGCCCTCGCTCGCGCCACCCCGCGCCGGGGCGCACGTGAGCGCGCCCGTCATCGGCGTCGACGTCGGGGGCACGAAGATCGCGGCGGCGACGCTGCACGACGGCGAGCTGTCGGCCGCGCGGTTGGAGCCGAGCGATCACACCGACGCGGCGACGCTCGTCGATCAGCTCGCCACCGCGATCCTCGAACAGGCCGCGGCCGCCGACCAGCCGGTCGCCGCCGTCGGCATCGGCGTGCCCTCGGTGATCGACTTCGAAGCCGGCCGCGTGCGCTCGACGGTCAACCTCACGCTCAGCGATGTCCCGTTGCGCGACGTTCTGCAGGACCGCGTCTCGCTACCCGTGTTCGTCGACAACGACGCCAACTGCGCCGCGCTCGCCGAGGCCCACGACGACGCCGGGCGCCTCGACGTGCAATATCTGGTGATGTTCACCCTCGGCACCGGCGTCGGCGGCGGAATCATCATCAACGGCCGCATCTACCGGGGCGCGACGGGCGCCGCGGCCGAGTTCGGCCATCAGCTCGTCGGGCTGCCGATGGACGACCGCGTCCCCGGGGCCTCCGAGCACTTCCCCCAGCACGGCTCGCTCGAATGGCTGGCCGCCGGCCGCGCGCTCGATCGGCTCGGGGCGGCCGCCGCCAGCGAGCATCCCGATTCCGCGCTCGGACGGCTTGCCGCCGCCGGCCACGCGGTCGCCGGCCCCGACGTCGTGCGCGCCGCGCACGAGGGCGACGAGACGGCGGTCGCGGCGATCCGGCTGCTCGGTCATCGCCTCGGCGTGGGGATCGCCAATGCCATCAACGTGTTCGACCCCGAGGTCGTCGCCGTCGGCGGCGGGGTGTCCTCGGCCGGAGAGCTGCTCCTCGACGCCGCTCGCGAGACGGCGCGCCAGTACACCCTCCCGGGTGTGGGCACGCGCACCGAGATCCGCCTGGCCCGATCGGGCCCGCAGGCCGGTGTGCGCGGCGCAGCACTGCTCGCCGCCCAGGAGCTCGCTCACGATGCGCCCACGCTGCGGCCCGCGAGGGCGTCATGACCCCTGTACCCATCGAGACCCCTGGAGGGTGACCTGATGCAGATCGGCTTCGTCGGACTCGGCAAGATGGGCGGCAACATGGTGCACCGCATCCGGCGGGACTCCGAGCACGAGGTCGTCGCCTTCGACTTCAGCCAGGACGCCGTCAAGGAGGCGAAGCAGCACGGCGCGCAGGGCGCCAGCTCGCTCGCCGACCTCGTCAAGAAGCTCGCGCCGCCCCGGATGGTCTGGATCATGGTTCCGGCCGGCGATGCGACCGAGGAGACGGTGGTCAAGCTCGCCAAGCTGCTCGACAAGGACGACACGATCGTCGACGGCGGCAATTCCAAGTGGACGGACGACAAGCGCCGCGCGGCGATGCTGCGCAAGCTCGGCATCAACTACGTCGACGTCGGCACCTCCGGCGGCGTGTGGGGCCTGGAGGTCGGCTACTGCATGATGGTCGGTGGCTCGAACAAGGCGGTCAAGCGCCTGGCGCCGATCCTCGACGTGCTCGCGCCGCCGACCAACGAGCTCAGCCGCGAGGCGATTGGGCCGTACGGATGGCAGCACTTCGGGCCCTCCGGCGCCGGGCACTACGTAAAGATGGTGCACAACGGTGTCGAATACGGACTTATGCAGGCGTATGCCGAGGGATTCGACATCTTCGACAAGTGCGAGTTCGAGCTCGACAACGCGAAGATCGCTCATCTGTGGGGTCAGGGCTCGGTCGTTCGCTCGTGGCTGTGCGAGCTCGCGGCGCGCGCCTTCGAGCAGGACGGCAACAAGCTCGAGTCGATCGAGGGCTACACGAATGACTCCGGCGAGGGACGCTGGACGATCGAGGACGCCACCCACCACGACGTGCCCACGCCCGTGATCACGGCCTCGCTGTACGCGCGCTTCTACTCGCGCGGTAACGGCGACTTCACGCATCGCGTACTCGCGGCGCTGCGCAACCAGTTCGGCGGACACGCCGTCAAGACCGCTCCCAAGGCCTCCCGGAGGTAGCCGCCCATGGCCGTGACGACCGAGCCTGAGAACCCCCTCGCCGCGGGGCTGGAGCGGCTACCCGTCCATCCGACGGCGCTCGTCGTGTTCGGGGCGACCGGCGATCTGGCCAAGCGCAAGCTGCTGCCGGCGATCTACAACCTCGCCCACGAGGGCGCGCTGCCCGAGCGCTTCTTCCTCGTCGGCGTGTCGCGCAGCGAGATGACGCACGACGAGTTCCGCGAGATGGCGGTCGAGGCGATCACGAGCTTCTCGCGCCGCACGCCCGACAAGGACGTGCTGGAGCACCTGCTCGAGGACGTGCGTTACGTGCCGGGATCCTTCGACGACGCGGGCGTCTACGCGGCGCTGGCCACGACGGTCGACGAGTTCGACGAGAAGGCGGGGCAGCCGCTCAACCGGGCGTTCTATCTGTCGACCGCGCCGCAGTTCTTCCCGGTCATCATCGAGGCGCTCGGCGCCCAGGGCCTGCAGCGCCGCGAGGGCGCCGACGTAGAGGTGCGCGTGATCATCGAGAAGCCGTTCGGGACCACGCTGCGCGAGGCGCAGGAGCTCAACCGCGAGGTGCTGTCGGTATTCGCCGAGCGCCAGGTCTTCCGCATCGACCACTACCTCGGCAAGGAGACAGTCCAGAACATGCTGGCCTTTCGCTTCGCGAACGGCCTGTTCGAGCCGGTGTGGAACCGCAACTACATCGACAACGTCCAGATCACCGCCGCCGAGGACCTCGGCATCGGCACCCGCGCCGGCTACTACGACTCGGCCGGAGCGCTGCGCGACCTGATCCAGAACCACATGCTGCAGCTGTTGACGCTGCTGTGCATGGAGCCGCCGGTCTCCTTCTCGGCCGACGAGGTCCGCGACGAGAAGGTGAAAGTCCTGCACGCCATCACCGCGCCGACGCCCGATGACGTCCCGGAGATGGCCGTGCGCGCGCAGTACGAGGCCGGCGTCGTCGCCGGCGAGCCGGTGCGCGGCTACCTCGAGGAGGACGGCGTTCCGCCGGACTCGAACACCGAGACGTACGCGGCGCTGCGCCTCTACGTCGACAACTGGCGCTGGGCCGGCGTCCCGTTCTACCTGCGTACCGGCAAGTGCCTCTCGCGCAAGCTGACCGAGATCGCGATCACGCTCAAGCCCGTCCCGCACCTCGCCTTCCAGGAGGACGCCGAGGGCGTGCGCCCGAACCAGCTGATCCTCACCATGCAGCCCAACGAGGGCGTCTCGCTCTCGCTCGGCGCGAAGGTGCCGGGCACGCGTATGACGATCGCCCCGGTGAACATGGAGTTCCTCTACGGGACGGCATTCATCTCCCAGTCACCCGAGGCCTACGAACGGCTCATCATGGATGCGATGCGCGGTGACGCGACGCTGTTCACCCGCAACGACGAGGTCGAGGCGCAGTGGCACATCTGCGACCCGATCGTGCAGACGTGGGCCACCACGCCGGGACCACTGCCCCAGTACCCGGCGGGGAGCCAGGGCCCGGCCGAGGCCAGCGGCCTGCTCGCCGGAGACGACAAGTGGCGCGCGATCTGAGCCACGCGCCCGAGGTGGGGCGCGACTGATGCCGGCGGTCAAGGACAGCCTGTGGACGGCGCAGGACACGACGCCCTCGGCCATCGAGGCGGCCCTGCGCGAGCTGCTCGCCGAGCGCCACGCCGAGGACGCCGGCTACGTGCCCGCGCGCGTGCTCAACCTCGTTTGCGTCGTGGACAAGGCCTGGAGCGGCGAGATCGCCAACCGGCTGCGCAGCGTCGGCGACTCACACGCCTCGCGCACGATCGTGTGCGCCGTGGAGCCCGGCCGGACCCGCATCGACGCGATCGCCACGATCGCCTCCGACCGCGAGCCGGGGCCGGGCGAGTTCGCGCTCACACGCGAGACCATCGTCCTGACGGTCGGCTCGAGCCACCTTGCGCACCTCGACACGATCGTCGACCCGCTCGTGGTCACCGACATCCCGACGGTCGTCTGGGCGCCGCACGGTCACACGGAGGCGATCGAGGCGCTGCGCGGCGTGGCCCAGGTCGCGCTGCTGGACTCGATCGACGATCCGGAGGTCGGGGAGGCGCTCGATCGCGCCGCCTCGCTCGCGGAGTCCCTGCACGTCGTCGACATGGCCTGGCTGCGCACGATCCCCTGGCGCGAGCGCCTCGCGGCGACGTTCGACCCGGAACCGCTGCGCCCCCAGCTGAACATGATCAGCTGCGTCGAGGTGCGCCACCAGCCCGACTCGGTGGCCTCGGGCGTGCTGTTGCTCGGCTGGCTGGCCTCGCGGCTGGACTGGCAGTGCAGCCCACTGCTCCCGTCCGGGCCCGGCCTGGCCGGCAAGGCCCACGCGCATCGCCAGGACGTCTCACTGACGCTGACGCCGGCCCCGTCGATGCAGGTCCGCGGTCTGCAGGGGCTGACGCTCGAGACGGCCTCCGGCCGTCACCTGTCGCTCGACCGCGGTGCCGGCGGGCTGCTCGCCCACTACCGCAACGATCGCAAGCAGGTCGACCGCACCTGGACGGTGCTCGGCGCCTCGCGCGGCGAGGGCGGCATCCTCGGCAACGCGATCCGCGCGGCGCTCGCGCGTGACCGCATCTACCTTCCTTCGCTGCAGGCCTCGACGGGCATGGTGCGATGAGCGACGGCGTCGCCAGGCCGCTGGCCAACACGCAGAGCGTCGCCCCGATCGGGGCGAGCGCGTTCCCGCCGATCGCCGAGTACGCCTTCCTGTCCGACTGCGAGGTGACGGCGCTCGTCGCTCCCGGCGGCGCGATCGAATGGATGTGCCTGCCGCGCATGGACGGCCCATCGATCTTCGGCGCGATGCTCGACCGTGCCGCCGGGAGCTTC
Source organism: uncultured Solirubrobacterales bacterium (assembly GCA_963819075.1). Lineage (GTDB taxonomy): Bacteria > Actinomycetota > Thermoleophilia > Solirubrobacterales > Solirubrobacteraceae > CAVQBJ01. The sequence goes on along the minus strand of CAWFUP010000001.1, from coordinate 1,106,942 downwards.
CGGCTCGGCCCGGCCGACGTGATGGTGCCGGCCGGGCGGCGCTACATCCCGGGCACGATGGTGCTCGAGACGACCTGGGGCACGCGCTCGGGCTGGCTCATCGTCCGCGACGTGCTGCTGATCGGGCGCTGGCACCACGAGCGCGAGCGCTCGGAGTCCCACCGCCGCGCCCCGACCGACTACGACGCCGATCACGTGCTGTTACGCACCCTGCGCTGCGTCGACGGCAGCGTCGAGGTGACCCTCGACTGCGAACCGAAGTTCGAGTACGGGCTCATCGAGGCGGACTGGGAGTACACCGGCGAGGCCTACGGCCAGGCGGTCGCCACCGGCCCCGGCACCGACCTGCGACTGCACCTGACCAGCGACCTGCGCCTCGGCTTCGAGGGCGGCCGCGCGCGGGCGCGGACGACGCTGAAGAACCAGGAGACCGCGTTCGTGGCGTTGTCCTGGACGTCCCACGCTCCGCCCAAGACCTTCGACGAGGCCTACCGGCGGCTCGTGTTCACGACGAACTACTGGCACGAGTGGCTCGCCCAGGGCGAGTTCCCCGATCACCCCTGGCGTGGTTACCTGCAGCGCTCGGCGCTCACGCTGAAGGGGCTGACCTACGCGCCGACCGGTGCGCTGGTGGCCGCCGCCACGACGTCGCTGCCCGAGACCCCCGGCGGTGAGCGCAACTGGGACTACCGCTACAGCTGGATCCGCGATTCGAGCTTTATGCTCTGGGGGCTCTACACGCTCGGCTTCGATTGGGAGGCCAACGACTTCTTCTACTTCGTCGCCGACGTCGCCGAGGGCGAGCAGCCGCTGCAGGTGATGTACGGCATCGGCGGCGAGCGCCAGCTGACCGAGCGCACGCTCGATCACCTGTCGGGCTATGAGGGCGCGCGTCCGGTGCGCACCGGCAACGGCGCGTTCGACCAGCAGCAGCACGACGTGTGGGGCATGGTGCTCGACTCGGTCTTCCTGCACACGAAGTCCCGTGACAGCCTTCCCGACCGCGTGTGGCCGACGCTCTGCCGTCAGGTCGAGGCGGCGATCGAGCACTGGCGCGAGCCCGACCGCGGCATCTGGGAGGTGCGCGGCGAGCCGAAGCACTTCGTCTCCTCCAAGCTGATGTGCTGGGTGGCCTGCGACCGCGGGGCGCGCCTGGCGCTGCTGCGCGAGGACCTCGAGAAGGCGTCGCGCTGGCAGGCCGCCGCGGACGAGATCTGCGCCGACATCCTCGCCCGCGGCGTCGACGAGCGCGGCGTGTTCGTCCAGCACTACGACACCACGGCACTCGACGCGTCCGTGCTGCTCGTGCCGATGGTCCGCTTCCTGCCGCCCGAGGACGAGCGCGTGCGCCAGACGGTGCTCGCCATCGCCGACGAGCTCACCGTCGACGGCCTCGTGCTGCGCTACCGCGTCGAGGAGACCGACGACGGCTTGTCCGGCGAGGAGGGGACGTTCGCGATCTGCTCGTTCTGGCTCGTGTCGGCGCTCTCGGAGATCGGCGAGGCGGCGCGCGCCCGCGACCTCTGCGAGAAGCTGCTGTCCTACGCGAGCCCGCTCGACCTCTACGCCGAGGAGATCGACCCGCACTCGGGCCGTCACCTCGGCAACTTCCCCCAAGCGTTCACCCATCTGGCCCTCATCAATGCCGTCATGCACGTCATCCGCTCCGACGAGGACATCGTCGCGGCGCAGGAGTCGATCTCGGCGGCGATGAAGGCCCCCACGTTGCGCACCCGACCGAAGCCGGCCTGAGCCCCGGAGACCGTGACCGAGGTCCACACCCTGTCTGACCCCGAGGCGGCCTGCGCGTTCGCGGCGGCCGAGATCGCTGCCGGCGTGGAGCGGGCGCTCGCCGTGCGCGGCGTCGCGCACCTCGCGCTTGCCGGCGGCACGACCCCGCGACGCGCCTACCAGCTCCTCGGGGGACTGCTGTCCGACTGGAGCGCCGTCGAGGTGTGGTACGGCGACGAGCGCTGCGTCAAGCCCGACGATCCCGAGAGTAACCACCGCATGGTGCTCGAGAGCCTCGTCGCGGCGATCGAAGCCCACGGCGCCACCGTGCCGGAGATCCACCGCATGAGGGGCGAGCTCGGCCCGGAGGCGGCGGCGCACGAATACGAGGTGCTCCTGCGCGAGCGCATCGCCGTGGGCGACGACGCGCTGCCGGCGCTCGACGTGTCGGTCCTCGGCCTCGGCCCCGACGGCCACACCGCGTCGCTGTTCCCCGGCCACCGCGAGCTCGACGAGGCGCAGCGGCTGTGCCTGCCGGTCTACGGCTCGCCGAAGCCTCCGTCGCATCGCGTCACGCTCAGCCTGCCCGTGCTGCGGGCCGCGCGCACGACACTGCTGCTCGCCACGGGCGCCGAGAAGGCGCAGGCGCTCGCCGGCGTGCTCGCTGGGCCCAATCCGAGCGTTCCGGCGAGCCTGCTCGGCGGCGATCGCCTGCACGTCATCACCGACGAGGCGGCGCACCCCACGACGTGACCGCGGCGGCGAACTCCGATCGGGTCGTCCTCGTCCGCCACGCGGAGACCGAGTGGTCGGTCTCCGGCCGACACACCGGTCGCACCGACATCCCGCTCACCGAGGGCGGCCGACGGGTCGCGGTCGCGCTGCGCGAGCCGCTCGCGCCCTGGACGTTCGCGCACGTGTTCTGCAGCCCGCTGCAGCGCGCGCGAGAGACGTGCGCGCTCGCCGGCTTCGAGCTCGTCGCCCAGCTGCGCGACGAGCTCATGGAGTGGGACTACGGTGACTACGAAGGGCTTACGACCGCGGAGATCCGCGAGCATCGCCCGGACTGGGACCTGTGGCGCGACGGGTGTCCCGGCGGCGAGGCGGCGATCGACGTCGGCGCGCGCGTCGACCGCCTGCTGGCCGAGGTGCGAGCGGTGCCCGGGAACGTCGCCTGCTTCGCCCATGGCCACGTGCTGCGCGTCCTCGGCGCCCGCTGGATCGGGCTACCGCCGCGCGAGGGAGCGCTGTTGGCGCTCTCCACCGGCTCCATCAGCGTGGTCGGCGACGAGCGCGAGCACTCGGTGCTGTGGCGGTGGAACGACACCCGCGCCGCCGAGCACGTCGCCGGCGGCTGATTGGCGGTATTCGGACAACGGGTACGGCCGGAGGTGGCGCCTGTGTAATGTTGACCGCCACGCGGAGACTGCTGCAGCGCGGGTCGCCGAGGCGACCTGGGACCAGCCCATGGCCGCCCCCATCCGACAGGACGCTCCCCACACCGACGCCGCCGCCGCCAGCGACGCGCTCGCCGGCCTCGCCGAGGCCCGCGAGCGGACGCTCGCGCTCGTGGCCCCGATCGGCGACGCCGAGCTGGAGGGGACGCACTCGCCGCTCATGAGCCCGCTCGTGTGGGACCTCGGTCACATCGCCGCCTACGAGGACCTCTGGCTCGTGCATCGCCACGCCGGCGAGCCGCTTCTGCATCCCGAGCTCGCCGCGCTCTACGACGCCTTCGAGACGCCACGCGCGGTACGCGCACAGATCGAGGTGCTCACGCGCGGGCCAGCCCTGGAGTACCTGAGCGAGACCCGCGAGCGCGCTCGGCGCGCGATCGAGCGCCACGGCGTAGGCGACGGCACGCTGCACGAGATGGTGATCCAGCACGAGCACCAGCACAACGAGACGATGCTGCAGACGCTCGGCCTGGCCCGGCTGACGGGGATCGGGCCCTTCGGCGGCGCCGGCGGCCGCCCGGCCAGCGGCGTCGCGGCTGCCGCGGGCCTCGAGACCGTTGAGGTGCCGGCCGGCCCGTTCGCGCTCGGCGCCCTCGACACGCGCTTCTCCTACGACAACGAGCGCCCGCGCCACCCGGTGGCGCTGCCGCCGTTCCGCATCGGCCGCACCCCGGTCACGAACGCCACCTGGCTGAGCTTCGCCGAGGGCGGCGGCTACGAACGGCGCGAGTGGTGGAGCGACGAGGGCTGGGCCTGGAAGGAGGAGTACGACATCGAGCGACCAGGCGGATGGCGGACGGGGCCGCCGCCCGATGAGCGCCACGATGGCAGCGACGCGGTGCTCGGATGGCGAGGGCAGCCGGTGTACGAATGGCGGTGCGGGGCCTGGGAGCCGCTGCATCCCGACCGACCGGTCGTCCACGTGTCCTGGTTCGAGGCCGACGCCTTCGCCCGCGCGCACGGAGCGCGATTGCCGACCGAGGCGGAGTGGGAGAAGGCGGCGACCTGGGAGCAGCACACGGGGGCGACACGCGACTGGCCGTGGGGCGCCGAGCGCCCCACCGAAGCGCACGCGAACCTGTTCGAGAGCGCGATCTGCGGCACGGCGGTCGTCGGCTCGCACCCCGAGGGCGCCGCTCCGTGCGGAGCGCTCGGCATGATCGGCGACGTGTGGGAGTGGACAGCAACCGAGTTCCGGGGCTACCCGGGGTTCCAGGCCCATCCCTACCCGCAATACTCCGAGGTGTTCTTCGGCCACGGGTACCGCTCGCTGCGGGGCGGCTCCTGGGCGACAAGCCGCCGGGTCGCGACGCCGACGTTTCGTAATTGGGACCTACCGATCCGCCGGCAGATATTCGCCGGCGTGCGCATAGCGAGGGACGCGACATGACCGTACCGACCGACACCACCTGTCCGGGCACGCGCATTCGCGTGGACTCCTACCTCGGCGGCGGCCAGGAGCGCTCGCTCGCCGACGACGTCCTCGACGGCCTCACGCGCCCGTTCAAGGAACTGCCTCCGAAGCACTTCTACGACGCGCGCGGCGCCGAGCTGTTCGATCGCATCTGCGACCTGCCGGAGTACTACCCGACGCGCACCGAACGCCTCATCCTCAACGAGCGCGCCGCCGACATCGCCGCGGCGACGGGCGCCGCCGAGCTGGTCGAGCTCGGATCGGGCACGGCGGCCAAGACGCGGGTGCTGCTCGACGCGCTCCAGGACGCCGGGACGCTGCGCCGCTACGTGCCGCTCGACGTGACCGAGTCGATGGTCCGCGAGAGCGCCGAGGCGCTCGTGCGCGAGTATCCGGATCTGCAGGTGCACGGGGTCATCGGCGACTTCGAGCGCCATCTCGACCAGGTGCCGGAGGCCGACGGTCCGCGCATCGTCGCGTTCCTCGGCGGCACGATCGGGAACTTCCCCCCCGGCTCCCGCCGGCGCTTCCTACGCCAGATCGCGCGGCTGCTCGGACCCGATGACTACCTGCTCATGGGCACCGACCTCGTCAAGGATCCGGGTGTGCTCGAGGCGGCCTACGACGATGCCGAGGGCGTCACCGCCGAGTTCAACCGCAACGTCCTGCACGTGCTCAATCGCGAGCTCGACGCCGACTTCGACCCCGACGCGTTCGAGCACGTCGCGCTGTTCGATCTGCGCCACGAATGGATCGAGATGCGCCTGCGCGCGCGTGGCGCCCAGTCGGTGACGATCCGCGCGCTCGATCTGCCGGTCGAGTTCGAGTCGGGCGAAGAGATGCGCACCGAGATCAGCGCCAAGTTCACGCGCGACCGCCTCACCGGCGACCTCGCGGCGGCGGGGCTCGAGCTCGTCGACTGGCTCACCGATCCCGACGAGCTGTTCGCGCTGTCGCTGTCGCGCCTGCGGACCTGAGCGCAGCGCATCCGTGCCCGGGGCACGGCCGTAACGAGCCTCGCACCGGTATAGACTGAACGACATAGGCCCCGTGGAGTGCGACCGCCGGGGGGATAAACCTGCCCGTGGAGTGCGACCGCCGGGCGTCATCACCGAAAGGAACTCATACCATGCCTGAAGCCGTCATCGTCGACGCGATCCGGACGCCCGTGGGTCGCGCCTTCAAGGGCTCGCTCGCCTCGCTGCGCCCCGACGAGACACTGGCCTTCGTCGTGGACACGGTCCTCGAGCGCAACCCGCAGGTCGACCCGAGCACCGTCGAGGAGCTCGTGGCCGGCTGCGGCCTGCCCCAGGGCCTGCAGGCGAACAACATCGCCCGCATCGCCGTGCTGCTGTCCGACAAGCTCGGGCAGAACACGAACGGCTCGACCGTGTCGCGCTACTGCGCGTCCGGCCTGGACGCGATCCGCATCGCGGCCAACAACGTCGTTGCCGGCCACGGCGACACCTACATCGCCGGCGGCGTCGAGTTCGTCTCGCGCTACAACGCCGCGCAGGAGGCCGCCCACCCCGAGGATCAGAACGAGCACCTCCAGGGCAAGGACGGCACCCCGAACGCCTACATCGCGATGGGCCTGACCGCCGAGAACGTGGCCGAGCGCTACGGCGTGACGCGCGAGCAGCAGGACGAGTACGCCCAGCGCTCCCAGGAGCGCGCGGTGGCCGCCCAGGAAAACGGCACCTTCGATAGGGAGATCGTCGCCGTGAAGCTCGCCGACGGCACCGAGGTGTCCAAGGACGACGGCCCTCGACCGTCGTCCACGCTCGAGAAGCTGGCGTCGCTGGAGCCCGCGTTCAAGCCGGACGGAACCGTCACCGCCGGCAACTCGTGCCCGCTCAACGACGGCGCCGCCGCGGCGATCGTCATGAGCGCGGAGAAGGCCAAGGAGCTCGGCCTGAAGCCCCGCGCCCGCATCATCACGGCGGCCACGTGGGGCAACGAGCCGGAGTACATGGGCGTGGCCCCGATCGGCGCGATCAAGAAGGCCCTGCAGCGCGCCGGCATGACCATCGGCGACGTCGACGTCGTCGAGCTCAACGAGGCCTTCGCGGCCCAGGTCCTGCCGATCGCCGAGGAGGTCGGGTTCGGCCTGGACATCCTCAACCCCCACGGCGGGGCGATCGCGCTCGGCCATCCGTTCGGGATGACCGGCGTGCGCATCATGACCACGCTGCTCAACGACCTCGACACGCTTGACGGAACGATCGGGCTGGAGACGATGTGCGTCGCCCAGGGCCAGGGCGAGGCGATGCTCATCGAGCGCCTGAAGTAGCGGCCGCACCCCGACCGACGCAGTGAGCGAGGGCCCGCCGCACGGCGGGCCCTCCCCTTGGGGTGCCGGAGGCGGCCACGTGGCCGCCGGAGGTGGGGCCCCCCGGGCCCGAAGGGCCCGGATCCCCTTGGGGTGCCGGAGGCGGCCACGTGGCCGCCGGAGGTGGGGCCCCCCGGGCCCGAAGGGCCCGGATCCCCTTGGGGTGCCGGAGGCGGCCACGTGGCCGCCGGAGGTGGGGCCCCCGGGCCCGAAGGGCCCGGGGGCCCTTGGGGTGCCTCCGTTCAGAGGTCGAGCCGGCTCACGCCGAGCTCGTCGAAGCCGACGTGGTGCGCGAGTTCGTGGCGGACGGTGCGCGTGATCTGCTCGCGCAGCAGGTCGGCGTTGTGTCCGAAGTCGCGGCGCAGCGTGTCGCGGAAGATGATGACCCGATCGGGGTAGTTGTCGCGCGTCGCGCCGTCGCCCTGGTACAGCCCGTAGGCGCCGTGGCTGGCGCCGTCGTCGGAGACCATGATGGCGACGTGCCCGAGGGCGTTGCGAAGCAGGTCGGGCAGGTCGTCGAGCGCGTCGCGGACGAGCTCGTCGAAGTCGTGGTCGTCGAGCGGGTCGAGCTCGAGGAACCGGCCCTCGGTCGGCTCGGCCGCCGGGGGTGCCAGCCCGGTACTGGCCAGGCGCTCTGCCTGCAGCACGAGCGCGTCGAACTCCTGCTCGGACTGAGGGTCGTGCCAGCCGGCCATCCCGACCGCGGCGAACGCCACGACGGCGAGGCAGGCGACGATGACCACGAAGCCGATCGCGAGCTGCTCGATCGTGCGCAGCGGACCGGAGGCGCTGAAGCCCTGGGCGATGACGACGACCACGAGGCCGAGCGAGAGCGCGATGAGCGCCGCGAGAGCGACCCGCCTCCCCGACGCCGGTCGGGACGTCCTGGGGGGCTCGATCGGCATGGGCATGGCGGGCGACCTACTTGAGCGTGCGGGCGACGACGAGACGCTGGATCTCGTTCGTCCCCTCGTAGATCTGGGTGATCTTCGCGTCGCGCATCATGCGCTCGACCGGGTACTCCTTGACGTAGCCGTAGCCGCCGAGCACCTGAATCGCCTCGATGGTCACCTTCATCGCCGTGTCCGAGCAGAAGATCTTGGCCATCGAGCTGTACTTGCCGAAGCCCGGCTCGCGCCGGTCGGCCATCGCGCACGCCTTATAGAGCAGCTCGCGGGCCGCCGCGGTCTCGGTCTCCATGTCGGCGAGCTTGCTCTGGATCATCTGGAACTCGTTGATCGCCCGACCGAACTGACGCCGTTCGCGGGCGTACGCGACCGCATAGTCGGTCGCCCCCTGTGCCAGCCCGACGGCCTGCGCGGCCGCGCCGAGACGAGTGCGATCGAGCGTGGCCAGCGCGACCGATAGCCCTTTTCCAACCTCACCGATGACGTTCGCCGCCGGCACGTGCACCTCGTCGAAGATCGGCTGCCCGGTCGGCGATCCGCGGATCCCGAGCTTGTGCTCGAGCTTGCCGACGCTGAAGCCGGGACGGTCGGCCTCGACGACGAACGCCGTGATGCGCCGCTGCTCGCGGTCGGTGACCGCGAACACGGTGTAGAAGTCGGCCACGCCGAGATTCGTGATCCAGTTCTTCGTCCCGGTGATGACCCATTCGTCACCGTCGCGGACGGCGCTGCAGAGCATGCCGCCCGGATCGGAGCCAGCCTCGGGCTCGGAGAGGGCGAACGCGGGCGTCCATTCGCCGCTTGCGCACCGGGGCAGGAAGCGCGCCTTGAGGTCCTCGGAGCCGAACAGCTGCAACGGCAGCGATCCGAGCTCCTGCACCATCAGGATGAGCGCGCTCGACGCGCACGCCTTGGCGATCTCCTCGACGGCGATGTTGAGCATCAGCGTGCCGGTGCCGGTGCCGCCATATTCGATCGGGAAGGGCAGCCCGAGGATGTCGTGCTCGGCGAGCAGTTCGCGGATGTCCCACGGGTACTCGGCCTTCTCGTCGATCTCCGCCGCCCGTGGGGCGATGCGGTCGCGCGCGAGCGCCCGGATCGTGTCGCGCAGGTCGATGTGCTCCTGCGGAAGCGCGTAAACGTCCGACGTCATCTCCATCGCAGATGATGCTAGAGGACGCCGCACGCCCGCGCCCGCGGTGGGCGGCTACCCTCCCCCCATGAGCGTCGAGGACATCGACATCGAGCCCGAGCAGGTCGCGCGCTGGCTCACCGAGGACGGCGCGCTGCAGCTTGTCGACGTGCGCGAGGACGACGAGCGCGAGGCCGGCCACATCGCCGACTCGCGTCACATCGAGCTCGCCCGGCTGTCCGGGCAGGCGAGCACGATCGACGCGTCGCGGCCGGTCGTGTTCTACTGCCGCGTGGGCGGCCGCTCGACGATGGCCGCTCAGGCCTTCCGCGCGTCCGGATACGACGCGTACTCGATGCAGGGAGGCCTGCTGAGGTGGGTCGACGAGGACCGGCCGATCTCACCGGAGGACGGCCGCGTCGCCGACCACTGACGATCGATAAGGAGACACGATGGCCACATCGACAGACGGCAGCGTCATCGAGGGCGACGGCTATGCGGTGGCGCACATCGACGCGCTCGGTGACCGCTATGGGTTCCGCAAGCTGCGCCGGCCGCTCGGCGTGACCGCCTTCGGCGTGAACGCGATCGCGATGCCGCCCGGCTACGCCGGCGGAACGCATTACCACGAGGAGCAGGAGGAGCTCTACTTCGTGCACGCGGGCACGCTCGAGATGGAGTTCGGCGACGGCAGCAAGCACGTGCTCGAGCCGGGGACGGTCGTGCGCGTCGACGCCCACACCGTGCGCCAGCTGCGCAACGTGGGCGATGTCGACGCGATCTACCTGTGCGTCGGCGGCAAGGACGGCTACGTGGGCCGTGACGGCCGCGCCCCCGGGGTCGAGGGCGACGTCGCCGGGCCGCCGGGCGCGCAGAGCTCCTGACCCCGTGGCGGATCACCCCCTGCGCGTGACCCGGGACCTGTCGCTCCCGCTCGCCGAGATCACGGTGCGCGCGAGCCGCTCCTCGGGTCCCGGCGGCCAGCACGCCAACGTGACGGCCTCGCGCGTCGAGGCGATCTTCGACGTGGCCGCCTCGCGCTCGCTCAGCGAGGAGCAGCGGCGGCGCATCCTCGCGCGCGTCGGACCGCGGGTCGTCGCCGTCGCGCAGGACACCCGCGGGCAGGCACGCAACCGCGAGCTCGCCCTCGACCGGCTTGCCGAGCGGCTCGCGCGGGCGCTTGCCGTCGCGCGCCCCCGGCACGCCACGCGACCGACGTCGGCGTCGCGCGAGCGCCGTCTACAGGGTAAGCGCCGCCACGCGCAGCGCAAGCGCGAGCGCCGTCCTCCCGACGGCGATCAATGATGGGAAAAGGAGACGCGGCGCCGCCCCGTTCGACGCCCTCGGGGTCGCCGGCGGCCCGGGCGGGCCCGGTGCCCTACGCGGGCGCGTAGTACGGATTCGTGCCCGACGCGTGGTCGGTGACGTCGATGACGTCGGCGATCTCGGGCAGGGCCTCGGTGAGACTCACCTCGATGCCCTGGGTGAGGGTGGCCGAGGCCATGCCGCAGCCCTGGCAACCACCGGAGAGCCGCAGGTAAGCGGTGCGACCCTCGACGGCCACGAGATCCGCCCGCCCGCCATGCGACGCGATTGCCGGGTTGACGTCGCGGTCGAGCACCTCGCGCACCCGCTCGGCGAGCGAGTCGTCGACGGTCGGGCGATTCGGGTTCTCGACGACGAACCCGGTCTCGGACGGTCCCTCCCACCAGTCGATCGTCGCGCCGCGCAGCCGCTCGGCGCTCCCCTCGGCGATGACGATCGACAGGTCGCCCGCTTGCTCGCGGACGTCGCCGTCCCGAGCGATCTCGATCGACTCGAGCGAGAGCGCCGCCTGATACTCGCCGTCGCGCACCGCGCTCACGCGAACATAGAGGCAGCGGCCGTCGGACGCGGGCCGCGCGTCGAGGAAGCCGCGCAGCTGGGCGAGCGCCGCCTCGGTAACGGTCAGGAGCGGTTGGGCCTCGCGCACGCGTGTCACGTTAGAGCGTGCGTGTCACCGACCCGGTAACGCAGGAAGAGGAACGAGTCGACCAGGAACGCTCCGGCGAGCTCGAGCGAGACCGGGGGCAGCGCGGCGTCCGGACCGACGATCCGCAGCGGATCGTCGCCGCCGGCGACGATCGGCGCGAGCGACAGGAACAGCTCGTCGACGGCGCCCGCGGCGAACAGATCGGCGTTCAGCGTGGGCCCACCCTCGCAGAGGACGTGTCGCACGCCGAAGCGCTCACCGAGATCTCGCAGCGCTTCCGGCAGGTCGACGGCGCCGTCGCGCGTGGCCGCTCGCACGTAATCGACGCCGGCGGCGACGTCGGGCAGCGAGCGCTCCGAAGCGGTCACGATCACGACGCGCGACTCGGGCTCGCGCAGCAGCGGGAGCGTCTCGTCGAGCGCCAGTCTGGCCGACACGATGCACGCGATCGGTTCGGCGGCGCGCCCGGCCCGCTCGCGCGCCCGGCGCGTGGCGGGGTCGCGGATCGTGCGCCCGTAGCCCTCGCTGCGCGCCGTGCCAGCGCCGACGAGCACCGCGTCGGTCGCCGCCCGCAACGCGTGAAAGAGGGCGCGGTCGGCGGCCGCGGACAGTCCACCCGAGCGCGCCCCGATCGCCGCGCGACCGTCGACGCTCGAGACCATGTTGAGCGCGACGTGGGGGCGCGCGGCGCTCGCCGGACGCGCGCGTGCCTCGCGCTCGAGCTCCGCGGTGACGTCTGCGATCGACGCCACCTCCGTCGATCCGAGCAGCCGCCGCAGCGTCAGGTCTGCGTCGTCCTGCGCCACCGCGATAAATGGTCACGTCTGAGGGCCATTTTCCGGAGCGTACCGAGCTCCTAACAATTTCATCTCAGAAACAACAGCGCGGGCGGCTTCCTGCTACCGTCCCGCACGTATGGCCGGCAACAAAAGAGCTGGCGAAATGAAGTGCAGGCGCTCGCAGGTCGAAGCTCTCGCAGCATCCTCCGCGCGCAGCACACTCACGTGGAGGAAACCCACATGCCTACCGGCACCGTGAAGTGGTTCAGCGACGACAAGGGATTCGGCTTCATCACCCCTGATGATGGCGACAAGGACCTGTTCGTCCACCACACCGGAATCAACGGCGAGGGCTACCGCTCGCTCCAGGAGGGAGCGAAGGTGTCCTATGACGCCGAGCAGGGCGACAAGGGCCCGAAGGCCGTCAACGTCGCCACGATTTAGTCCGGGCGCTGCCCTCAGCGCTTGGTGAGGGGCCCGCTTCCGGCGGGCCCTTCGTCGTTGCCGGCGCCCTGCCAGCGCGCGGTCGCCCGACGCGGGCAGCGTTATCCTTGGCTCGCGGCGGTGTCACCCCGCGCCGGTCGCGGCGTGCGCGGTGATCACCGCGCCACCCCGCCACTTCGCATGGCCTCCATCGCCTCTCCCGCCTACACGCTCGTAGACGAGCCCCCGCCGCGGACTCCCGGACGCGTCTTCGTCGGCGCGGTGGCCCTCGTCGTGCTCGTGGTGCTGAGCGGGGTGATCGTGCTCGTGTCCGCCAACCACCCGAGTGCACTCACCCCCTCGTCGAATCCGAACTGGTTCCCGAGCTGGCTCGCCGGGCCGTTCGGCGGCATCCTGCCGATCCTCACCCACAACGGCACCACGCTCGAGGATGTCTTCACCTACGGGCTGATCGCGATGTACATCGCCTACGTGTTCGCGATCGCCTACGTGCCGAGTCTGCGCGTGCGCTGGGTGGTCTCGGCCATCGTCGCGATCCACATCCTCTTCCTGCTCTCCCCGCCGCTTTCGCTCACCGATGTCTTCAACTACATCAACTACGCGCGGATGGAGGTCGTCTATCACCTCAACCCCTACGCGACGATCCCGATCTCCGAGCCGCACTCCGACCCGGCGTTCCTGCTCAGTAACTGGCACGAGCTGCTCAGTCCCTACGGCCCGCTGTTCACGCTGCTGACCTTCGCCCTCGTGCCACTTGGCGTCGCCGGCGCATTCTGGGCGGTGAAGGGCATCCTCGTGGTGACGAGCCTCGGGGTGGTGTACCTCGTGTGGCGGTGCGCCGAGCTCCTCGGTCGCGATCCGGTGCGCGCGGTCGTGTTCGTCGGACTGAACCCAGTCGTGCTCGTGTTCGGACTCGGCGGCGATCACAACGACTTCATCACCGTCTTCTTCGTCATGCTCGGGATCTACCTGCTGCTGCGCGCTCGTCGCTCCGCGCTCGATGCCGCGCTCGGCTCCTGCAGCGACGAGCTCGGCGATCAACTCGGGACGCCCCAGCGACGCGAGCCGGTCCCCGGCCGGGCTCGCGCGTGGGTGCCGGCCGCGCTCGGCGAGGCGTACGTGGCGCTGCGCACCCGCGCCGCCGCATTTACGACCGCGCGGCGCGTCGGCGAGGCCGCCGGCAGCACGGTCGTCGGGGCGACGGGCGGCGGGCTCGTGGCCACCGGCGCCGGTGCGGCCGGCTCCACGGTTCTCGGAGCGCCGCCGCGCGCGGCGGCCGGGGTGAGCGCGCCGCGGCGCCGCCGCTGGGCCGAGCCGCTCGATCGGGCCGGCGCGCGCGAGCACGTGCGCGCGTGGGTGTGGCCGCTGGCACCGGCCGAGGTCGCCGCCGGCGCGTCGCTCGTTGTGGCCGCCGGCATGAAGGCATCCGCGGCGGTCATCGTCCCGGTGGCGATCTGCGCGCTGCGCGCCGCACCACGCCGGATCGTCCAGCTCCTCATCGGCATGGCGATCAGTGCGGTTGCCGTCGCGGCCGCCGCCTACGTCGCCTTCGGCGCGCACCTCCCCGACCTGTCGACCCAGGGCACGCTCGTCACCAACGAGAGCCTGCCCAACGTGTTCGGCTTCGCCATCGGCCTCGGCGGCGAGACGCATGGCCTGCAGCAGGCCATGTCGGTCGCGCTCGTGCTGTCAGTGCTCGGCGCCTGCGTGCTCGCCTGGCGCCGGCACGAGCTGTTGCGACCCGCCGCGTGGGCGACGCTGGCGCTGCTCGTCACGCTCAGCTGGGTGCTGCCCTGGTACATCCTGTGGCTGCTCCCGCTCGTCGCGCTCGCGCGCTCGCGGGCCCTCGTCCGGATCTCGCTCGTGCTCGGCCTCTACCTGCTCATCGTGTGGTCGCCGCTCGCCGGTGGCTGGTACCGCACGATCGGCTTCTATCCGGGCTCGACGAAGCTCGGTCAGGAGCACGCGTACGAGGTCAAGCAGTTGCTGGATTACTAGCGCGACGGCGTCTCGCGGTGACCGCGTCGCAGCACCCGTACGGAGAGGGCCTGCCCACTCCGCCCCCGACTCGGGACGAGGAGCTCCTCGGCGCCGAGCACGCACTCGTCCCGACGCTGCGCACCGACGAGGAGCGCGTCGGGTCGATGAGCCGGGAGCTGACGATGGGCTTCGACGCGCTGCGTGACGTGCATCGCGGGGTGGCGATCTTCGGCTCGGCCCGCACGCACCCCGACGACCCTACGTACGCGCTCTCGCGCGCGGTCGCACGACGCCTCGGCGAGGCTGGGTTCTCGATCATCACCGGCGGCGGCCCCGGGGCGATGGAGGCCGCCAACCGCGGCGCCCGCGACGCCGGAGCGCTGTCGATCGGGCTCAACATCGAGCTGCCGATGGAGCAGGAGCCGAACCCCTATCTCGACGTCAGCCTCGACTTCCACTACTTCTTCGCGCGCAAGGTCATGTTCGTGCGCTACTCGAACGCGTTCGTCGTCATGCCCGGCGGGCTCGGCACGATGGACGAGCTGTTCGAGGCCCTGACGCTGATCCAGACGGGCAAGATCCGCTACTTCCCGGTCGTGCTGGTCGGCAGCCACTACTGGGAGGGCCTGCTGCGTTGGATCCGCGATCGCATGCTCGGCGACGGCACGATCAGCCCGGAGGACCTCATGCTGCTCGAGGTGCTCGACGATCCCGACGCGGTGCTCGACGCCGTCCAGCAGGCCGCCGAGCGCCAGGACCGTCGCGACTGAAGCCCCGCTCAGATGTGCAGCCGGCGCCGGCGCGGCGGCGCCACGCGCCCGCTCGCCGCGTCGCGGCGGCGGATGCGGCCGGCGAGCGACATGAGCGCGCCGAAGCACGCCGCGGTGAGCACGACGTAGCCGGCCACGGCGAGGAAGGCGACTTGCATCAGCGCCGGGCCCACATTGTGCGCATAATCACGCGCATGTGAGACCATCGGCCCGCGCTCACGACGCCGCGATCACACATCTGTCCAGTCGGCGGCCGCCGCGGACGCGGCTCAGCGGTCGCCGGCGGGCCGGCGGACGGCGGTGTCCGCCGCGTCGTCGACCCGCTCGGCGCGAACCGGGGCGCTCACACCCGCTGGCGGGCGCACTGCGGTGGGCGCCTCGGCGGGCGCGGGTTCAGCTTCGGTGGAGCCGTCGCGGCCGTCGGCGCTCCGCGTCTGCTTCGAGACCGCCTCCAGCACCTCGCTCGCCAGCGCCGGCCCGTCGACGGCGTGACGGGGCGTGGCGGTGATGCGCACGACGACCTCGTCGCCGTCGAGCTCCTCGAGCGAGATCCGCGGCGAGTCGCGCATCGGCGTCGTGATCGACTCGGCGAGCAGACGCTGCAGCTGGCGTGGAGTGACACCCGGCCGCAGACGGGCCCGCAGGTCGACCGAGTCGGGCTCGCGCAGCGGGATGACGGCCGAGTTGAGGACAACGCTGTTGGGAACCATCGTGATGTCCTCGCCGCTCGCGAACGACGTGTAGAGCAGCCCGAGCGAGCTGACGACGCCCTCGAGCTTTCCACCGACTCCACCCGCCTGTAGCCGCACCCGCTCGCCGACGCGGAACGGCCGCGCGCTGAGGAGCACAACGCCGGCGAAGACGTTGCCGAGCGTCTGCTGGGCGGCGAGTCCGAAGATGATGGCCAGGAAGGAGGCGCCGATCGTCAGCGCCGCCGGGTCGATGCCGGCCTTCCACAGCGCAAGCAACAGGACGATCCCGAGAACGGCAAGCCGGGCGAAGAAGCCGACCGTGCCGGCGGTGGCGGGGTCCATGCGCCGGAAGAGCGTCGGGCCGACCGCCCGCCCGACCTCGGCGGCCAGCGCCCAGCCGAGGACGAGCAGCGAGACGACGATCGCCGCCTGCGTGAGCAGCGTGGGCACGCCGGCCGCGTGGGACTTCGGCGATGGGATCCCGAGAATCGAGTAGATGTTGTCGTCACCGGCGAGGATCAGCACGCCCACGATGAGCACGAGGTACGCGAAGGCCCGCCAGCGAGCCCGCCGCAGCGCGTGCTCGTCGACCTCGTCGAGCGCGATGCCCGCCTCCACCCAGGACTGGCTCCGGGTCTCGAACATCCTCTCGGCGTGGGGGCGAAGTCGCTTCACGGCTCTCCAATGATGCGGTTTGCGTGGGCTTTCTGTGAAGAAGCGTGCCCACGGCGCGGTTCCGCCCCGATGCCGGGGGCGGGCCGGCTATCCTCGACGCGAACCCGCAATCGATCGCGACGGACATCGACGATCCGTCAGAAGGGAAGCACATATGTCCCTAGTGGACCTGCATCTGCACCTATTACCGGGCGTCGACGACGGAGCCCGAACCCTCGACCAGAGCCTTAGCTTCGCCCGCCGGATGGTGAGCGAGGGGGTAACCGAAGCGACCGTCACCCCCCACGTCGGGTCCGGCCTGCCGTATGACCCGCTGACGATCCCCGCACGCGTCGGCACGCTGCAGCAGGCGCTCGACGACGAGGGGATCGGCCTGCTGCTGCATCCCGGCGGCGAGATCCATCCGCGCGGCGCGGACGGGCTGAGCGACGCCGTGCTGCGGGCGATCGGCCACGGCCCGCGCGGAGCGCGCTGGGTGCTCATCGAGATCCCGTTCGCCGGCATCGATGAGCGCTTCGTGCGCAGCTGCCGGCTGCTGCGCCGCCGGGGCTACGGCCTGCTCATCGCCCACCCCGAGCGCGCCCGCGGCGTGCTCGACGGCGGATTGGAGCTTCTGTGGCCGGAGATCGAGGCCGGCGCGCTGCTCCAGGTCAACATCGGCTCCCTGCTCGGCGAGCACGGTCCCGAGGCCCTGAACGCAGCGCGGACGCTCCTGCACCGCGGGCTCGCCTTTGTACTCGCATCCGACGCCCACCCGGGCACCCGCGAGCACACGATCGGCCGTGGCCTGGAGCTGGCGACATCGTGCGGCCTGTCGGTGGAGGCGGCCCGCCGTCTCGTCGAGTCCAACCCGCGGTTCCTGCTGGCGGCGGGGATCCCGCCGTCGCCGTCCTGGCTGACGTGGCCGTCGCCCGCGTCGGCCCCAGGCGACGCTCTGGACGTTGCCCGCCGCCGCTGAGCGACGTCCGTGCAGCGCCCTACCCCGGTCGGTGAGCGCGTCGCGCTTCACCGAGCGCTAACACTACGGTATCGCCATCGTTACAATTTCCCCTGCTCAGCAACGAATCCTGGGACGATGGGACGGGTCCAATATCGAGGATGGCCCGCGGTCGACGCCTCGGGCGCGGTGCGCGATGCGCTCGCTGCGCCGCTCATCAGGCCGGCATCGAGCGTGCCGGCCGTCGGCACCGAGACCCGCACGATCGCGGTCGCGCTGCACGACGTCGAGCCGGCGACGTTCGAGCGCTGCGCGCTCATGCGCGATTGGCTCGGCGATCACGGCATCGAGCGCGTGACGCTGCTCGTGATCCCCGCGCGCGACCTGCATCCGGCCGGGCGCCGCTCGCCGGAGATGATGCAGTGGCTCGCCGAGCGCCAGCGGGCCGGCGACGCTATCGCCCAGCACGGCTTCCACCATGGAGCGCGCTACCGCGCGCCCGCTCCCGAACGCCACCTCGCCCGGTCGTGGCGGGCCGTCCGAGGCGAGTTCGGCGGGCTCGACCCCGCTGAGACGCGCCGCGCCGTCGAGGCCGGCTGGCGCGTGCTCAAGCTCGACGGCATCGAGCCCACGGGCTTCGTCGCCCCCGCCTACGCCTACACCCCGGCGCTCCACGAAGCCCTCGCGTCGCGATTTCGCTGGTGGGCCGGACTGTGGCGGCTGCACCGCCAGCCGAGCGTGGCGAACGACAGCGGTCGTGGGCAGATCACGCCGGCGTGGCGGCTCGGTGCGCCGGGCCCGCTCGGCCGCCTGGCCACCCCTCTGGTCGCCCGCGGCGCGACGCTCGTGCCGAGTCGCACGCTGCGCCTCGACCTGCACCCCACCGACCTGCAGCACCCGCGCCACATGCTCGCGCTCGAGCGCCTGCTCCTCCGCGAGCGCGGGCGTCGCACCGCCGTCAGCTACGACGATCTGAGCCCCGCGAGCTGAAAACGCGGGGGCGGCGAGCGGGTCGCGCATCCTTTGTTGGGAGCGAAGGGTGTGCGGCGTCGCGGTGCCGCGCAACGGGTCCGCCGGCCGCGGCACACTACGGCGTGGTGCAACATCCGCTCAGGCGCCTCAGTTAACGTGCCGATATCCATAACTGTGCTGTCGCCACCCCTGCCCAACCGACCGACGAGCCGGGTGCTCGCGATCCCTCGCCCGCTCGGCCACGCACCGGCTGGCTCGGCCCTCGCGGCCGACGCAGCGCACCCGATGTTCAATAGATGTTCACGTCTTCTTTAGCGGGACCCCGTACGGTGCCCCGATCCCGATGAGCGCGCCCGACCACCTGCGATGAGCTCTCTCAGGCGCGTTCGATCGCGCGCAGTCGCGTTGATGGCCCTTGCCGCGTTCGCGGCGTTCGACCGTTCGCCCCAACCCGCCGAGGCGGCCGGCACCGCCCACGGCGACAGCCAGCTCCAGCCGCGCATCGTCGTCAACCTCGGTACGAGCTCGAGCACGACGACGAGCACGGCGATCGGCGCGGGCACGAGCGCGACCACGACGAGCACCGCGACGCGCGCCCCGAGTGCGACGGCGACGACGACTTCCGACGCTCCGGCGCTGGATACGAGCACGACGGCGCTCGCCCAGCCCAGCTCACCGTCGACCACGTCGAGCTCCACCGGGGCGTCCGGGCCGACCGGGGCGTCCGGGCCGACCGGTCCGAGCATCTCCGGCCAGAACGGCTCGGGCTCCGGACCGCTGCCGGTGTCCGGCGCGCCACAGCCGCAGACGACGACCGGTCGTCGGCTCCGGCCCGCCGCGGCGCACTCGACGGGCAAGCGCGGCTCCGCTCACGCGCGGGCTACCGCCAAGACGGCGGCGCCGCCTCCGACGCTGAGCGAGGCCGCCAACCCGCTCAACGGCGTGCTTCCCGGCGGGTTCTCGCTCCTCCCCGGGCCCGGGTCGAACCTGCCGGACTTCTTCATCCAGAGCTACCACGTGCCCGTGTTCCTGTTGCCGATCTACCAGGCGGCGGCCAGCGCATACGGGATCCCGTGGCAGGTGCTCGCCGCCATCAACGAGGTCGAGACCGACTACGGCAACGATCTGAACATCTCGAGCGCAGGCGCGGAGGGCTGGATGCAGTTCATGCCCCCGGAATGGACCGTCTACGGCGTCGACGCAGCGGGCGACGGGGTCGCCGATCCGTATAACCCGGCCGATGCGATCTTCGCCGCCGCCCGCTATCTGAAGGCCGCCGGCGGGCAGCACGACATCAAGACAGCGATCTTCGCCTACAACCACTCGGCCGCGTATGTCCAGTCGGTGCTGCTGCGCGCCCAGCTCCTCGGCGGTCTGCCGAGCACGATGGTCGACGCCCTCAGTGATCTCGCCGACGGTCACTTCCCGATCCAGCCCCACGATCGTCCCTCCTACTCGCCGAGCGCCTCTGCCACACCGGCGGGCGCGGCGAACGGCGTTGCGCCGGCGGCGACCACCGCGGGCACCTCCGCCCTGTCGGCGGCACCCACGCTGCAGCCGACGGCCAGCGGCGCCCCGACGAGCACGACGATCTACGCCGAGCCGAACGCAGCCGTCGTCGCGGTGCAGAACGGGGTCGTCAGCAAGATCGGCTACAGCCGGCGCCTCGGACGCTACGTGGAGCTGCGCGACGCCTACGGCAACACGTACACGTACGGCAACCTCGCGTCGATCGAGTCGCTCTACCCGATCCCGAACCCGCCGACACCGACGTCGGTGCCCCATCCGAACGACGCCTCCCCGGTGCCCGGCGCCCCGGCCCCGAACGCTCCGGCAACGGCAGGGGATCACCTGCCGACGAGCGCCGGCACTGGCCCCACCGGCCCCACGGGCGCGAGCGGCGCCACCGGCCCCACGGGCGCGAGCGGCGCCACCGGCGCCACCCCGTCGAGCACGGCCCCGACGGCGACCCCCACTCCGAGCTCCGCCGTGCAGGCACTCGCGGGCAGCTTCGACCTGCGGGCGGCGCCGCGCACGCTCACCTCGCTCCTCGACAGCGCCATCGCGGCGCCCGTGCGGCGTGCGCCCGAGCACCGCGCTCGCCGCAAGCCCGCCTCGCGGCCGGCTCCGAGCACCAATATGAGCGAGTACTACACGGCCGACTTCGGGCTGAAGCCCGACCAGCTCCAGCTCGTCCCGCTGCGCGCCGGCTCGGAGGTGCTCGCCGGCACGATCCTCGGCCGCCTCGGTGCCGGTACCGCGGTGGCGCGCCCGCACCTCTCCTTCGAGCTGCGCCCGGCCGGCGCGCACGCTCAGCTCGTCGACCCTCGCCCGTTCCTCGACGCCTGGTCACAGCTGGAGACGACGCTGCTGCATCGTCATCTCGGACTGCAGCCGCTCGTCGGCCCGGACTCTCTCGCCGCCTCGGCCGGCCGAGTCGTCCTGCTCAGCAAGTCCGACCTGCAGCGCCTCGTGCTCGCCGACCCGCACATCCAGCTCGGCGCCTGTGCCCGCGCCGACGTCGCCGCCGGTCGCGTGGACCGCCGCGTGCTGGCGACGCTCGAGTACCTCGTCGTCAGCGGCCTCGATCCGTCGGTGGCCAACGTCCGCTGCGGCGGCCAGGGGCTCGCGAGCACGGCCGACGCCACGCTCGGCGGCAGCTCCACGTCGCTCGACATCACCGGCGTCAACGGCGTGCCCATCCTCGGCCACCAGGGGCCGGGCTCGATCGCCGAGACGACGATCGAGCGCCTGCTCGAGCTGCAGGGCAGCATGTACCCGACGCAGATCGTCAGCCTGAAGTCGTTCCCGGGCGCGCAGAACACGATCGCGCTCCCCGACCACGCCGATCGCATCGAGGTCGTCTTCTCCGCCGTCGATCCGGCGGCGACAGCCGCCACGGCCGCCGCTGCGTCGCTCGGCTTCGCCCTCTCACCGAGCCGCTGGAACGAGCTGGTGCTGCGGATGCTCGCCATCCCCCAGCCTGCGATCTCGCCGAAGAAGTCCGGCGCCTCGGTGCCCGATCCGGCCGCGGTCCTGCGCGCAAAGAGCGCGCCGGCCGGCGCGCAGACCGCGAGCATCTCCAGCCAGTCGAGCTCGAGCGTGACCACGCCCACACCGCAGACCGCGCCCGTCGCGCGGACGACCGCGACTCCGATCGCCCACCGCACGATCCGGTACGCACCGGGGATCCTGACCAGCGTCATGCGGGTCAGCACCGGCCGCGCGCTGCTCGAGGTCGCCGGCCGGGTGCCGGCGTCACCGACGCGCCCGCCCGCGCCGCGTCGTGCGCGTGCGGCCGCGCGGCACGTCTCGAAGACGGCCAAGCGCCGCCACGGCTGACCGGCGCTCAGCGCGCCACGGCCAGGCCGGCCACCTCGAGGAACGCCCGAGCGGCCGGCGACAGCGGCGCGTCGCGGTGGACGATGCCGATGCGTCGCGTGATTCGCGGGCGCGGCTCGCGGACGACGGCGCCGCGACGCCCGGCCTCGCGAGCGAGCGGCGCCGGGAGCAGCGCGGCCCCGGCGCCGGCGAGCACGAGCGGAACGATCGCCTCGCGCGCCGCCGTCTCCACGGCGATGCGGGGACTGACCCCGGCGGTCGCCCTCGCGGCGCTGCGCGTGTCCCCGGCGCTCGTCGGGGCGCAACTCGTCGCGCTACCCGCCGCGCTCGCCGTCGTCGCGCCGTTCGCCGGGCGCGTGAGCGACGCCCGCGGCGGCCGGCTCGTCTCGGCCGGCGGCATGCTGCTCGCCGCGGCCGGCGTGCTGCTCGTCGCCGCCGAACACTCGCCCGCGGCCCGCATCGCCGGGCTGGCGCTCGCCGGTGCCGGGCTCGGCGCGTTCACCCCCGCCAACAACGCCGCGATCATGGGCGCGGCACCCGACGGGTCCGCAGGTGTTGTGAGCGGCATGTTGAACGTCACGCGCGCGCTCGGGACCGCGCTGGGGATCGCCGTCGCCAGCGCCGTGTACGCCGCCGCGCGCAACGCGACCCCGTCGGCCGCTGTCTCGCCGATCGCCTCCGGGCACGGACTGGCGGCGGCGCTCGGCGTATGGGCCGCGATCGCCGCCGCCACGGGCCTCTGGCTGCTGTCGGCCCGGCGCGAGGCGGCGGTGCCGCTACACCCACACGCGACGCCCGCGCTGCTTGAGCGTGATGCCCTCGAGCACATGGGCGACGGTCTCGCACGAGTCGACCGCCGCCTCGAGTGACTCGAAGATGTCCTTCCAGCGGATGACGACCATCGGGTCCGTCCCGCTCGCGAACAGTGACGCCACGCCGTCACGCTGAAGTCGGTCGCCCTCGTTCTCGAGGCGGTGGATCTCGACGAGCTGGGGGCCGAGATCGACCCCGTGGCGCAGACCGTGCAGCGCGCGGGCGATCTGCTCGGAGGCGCCCACGAGCACCTCGGCGAACTCGACGGCCTGCTCCATCGGGGCCTCTACGCCATACAGACCGAGCAGCGCGGCGGCCTGCTCGGCGTTGTCGACGATGTCGTCGAGCGCGGTGGCCAGGACATGGCCATCCCCGGCGCCGAACGGGGCGCGGATGCGACGGGTCACGGCGAGCCGGTGGATGATGTCATGCGTGATGCGATCGCCCTCCTGCTCGCAGGCGACGAGCTCGTCCGCGAGCGCCGGCCGCTCGGGGAACTCCGCGAGCAGGTCGCGCAGGATGCGCGCGGCCCGCTGGACGTTGCGCCCGGCGTCATCGAGTAGCCGCATGAGGCGCGGGTCGAAACCGCCGTTCAGAATCCCCATCGACGGAGAGTAGTTGTCCGCAGGCGCCGCGCTCGCCACTTTTCACGACTTCTTTACGGTGCCATCACGGCTTTGTAAC
The DNA here is from genome assembly GCA_963819075.1 of uncultured Solirubrobacterales bacterium. GTDB lineage: Bacteria > Actinomycetota > Thermoleophilia > Solirubrobacterales > Solirubrobacteraceae > CAVQBJ01. The sequence continues at coordinate 1,083,908 of CAWFUP010000001.1, read as the reverse complement.
GCTCGCTCGCGCGCAGGTGCGCGAGGCTGCGCATGCGGTGGCCGAGAGCGGACAACCAGGGACGCTGTACGCGGGTGAGCTCGAGATCCGGCTCGGCGAGGGCCTCGTCCTGGCCACCGGCCGCGCCCTGACGCTGTCCGTGCGCGAGTTCCAGCTCCTCGTCGCGCTCGTCCAGCGGGCCGGCGGCATCGTGTCGCGCGATGAGCTCTACCAGACGGTGTGGGGCCGGCCGGTCCGGCCGGGCGACCGCTCCGTCGATGTCTACGTGAGCAAGCTGCGCAGCAAGCTCGAAGCCGCGATGCCCGATCGCCGCTTCATACACACGCACCCGGGGTTCGGGTACCGTTTCCAGCCCCAGCCTTCACGAGATTTTCACACGCCGGCTCTGGCCGACTAACAGACTGCGGCGCGGACGCGGCGCGTCGCTGGGCACCGATCGCGGTGCCGACTGCGCGTCCGACCGCGGTGCCCGCCGTCTGAGGCATGGGCGTGCGCGAGGACCCCTTCACCGATCAGAGGAGATGTTGTGAGACGACATACGATCGGGGCGATCCTGGGCGCGGGCGCGCTCACGCTTGCCCTCGCGGCCTGCGGCAGCTCGAGCAGCTCGAGCACGACGACCTCGAGCTCGGGCGCGAGCGCGGCGGCCTCCGGCGGCTCCGGCACGCTGTCGGGCGCCGGATCGACGTTCGCAGCTCCGGTCTACGAGCAGTGGGGCTCGTCGGGCTTCACGCTCAACTACCAGTCGGTCGGCTCGGGCGCCGGCATCACCTCGCTGGAGGCCAAGACGGTCGACTTCGGAGCGAGCGACCCGCCGCTGAAGCCGGCTGACTTCGCCACGCTCGCGAAGTCGGGCAGCCCGGCGATCCAGATCCCGATGTTCTTCGGCGCGATCACCGTGTCCTACAACCTGCCGGGCGTCGCCTCCGGGCTGAAGTTGAACGGCACGACGATCGCGGACATCTTCTTGGGCTCGATCAAGACCTGGAACGACCCGGCGATCAAGTCGCTCAACCCCGGCGTCAACCTGCCGAGCACGCCGATCACCGTCGTTCACCGCTCCGATTCCTCCGGCACGACCGCAGGCTTCACCACGTTCCTCGCCGCGGTCGACCCCGCGTGGGCCTCGAAGGTCGGCAGCGGCAAGGACGTCCAGTGGCCGACCGGCACGGGCGCGAAGGGCAACGCCGGCGTGGCCGGCGCGGTGCAGCAGACTGCCGGCGCGATCGGCTATGTCGAGCAGGCGTACGCGCTCGAGCACAAGTTCACCACCGCGGACGTCAAGAATGCGTCGGGCAACTACGTCGCACCCACCCTCGCCTCCACGACCGCGGCGGCGTCGGGCCTGACGATCCCGCCGAACCTCGGCATCCAGATCGTCAACCCGAAGAACCCGTCCGCCTACCCGATCGTCTCGCAGACGTTCATCATCTCCTACAAGGATCCGTGCAAGGCCGGGGTCCCGGGGGGCTCTGGCGCGGCCACGACGCTCGTGAAGTTCCTCAACTACGGGCTCGGCGCCGGACAGGCGATCCTGGCGCAGGCGTACTACGCGGCGCTGCCGCCGACGATCCTGTCGGCGTCGAAGGCCGCGGCGGCCACGATCACCTGCAACGGCTCGCCGGTCACCGGCTGAGGCATCGACGCACGGCGAGCGGGCACTGATGGCAGCCCCCACCGTGACCAGCCGCGGGCGCTCGCTTCTCGAGCGGCCGCGGCTGGCGCGCGTCCCCGATCGGGTGCTCAAGTGGGGACTGGGCATCCTGTCGGCGCTCATCCTCGTCCTGATCGTCTTCTTCTTCATCAAGCTGTACCAGCAGGCACAGCCGGCGTTCGCGAAGTTCGGGGTCATCAACTTCACGTTCGTCGACAACTGGAACGTCAGCGCGAACATCTACGAAGCGTTCGCGCTCGTCGTCGGCACGCTGCTCACCTCCGGCCTCGCGCTGCTGATGGGTGTCCCGATCGCCGTCGCCGCGGCGATTTACATCACCGAGCTGGCCCCGCGGCGCATCCGCGGTCCGGTGACGATCCTCGTCGAGCTGCTCGCCGCGGTGCCGTCCGTCGTCTGGGGTCTGTGGGGCATCTTCTTCCTCGCGCCCAAGCTGCGCCCCATCGAGCAGTGGTTCGCCGACACGTTGAGCTTCATCCCGTTCATCGGCGGCGGCATCGTCACGATCCCGAACGTCTTCATCGCCGGGCTCGTGCTGGCGATCATGATCCTGCCGATCGTCAGCGCGATCAGCCGCGAGGTGATGTCGACCGTTCCCGCAGACCTCAAGGAGGCGATGCTCGGTCTCGGTGCGACGCGCTGGGAGATGATTCGCATGGCCGTGATCCCGTACTGCCGTTCGGGGATCACCAGCGGCGCCATGCTCGGGCTCGGACGCGCGATCGGCGAGACGATCGCGGTGACGATCGTCATCGGGAACTCACCGAACATCCCCCAGCACCTCTTCCAGCAGGGCGAGACGCTGGCCTCGGTCATCCCCAGCGAGTTCGGCGAGGCGCAAGGCCTGCACCGCTCGGCGCTCTTCGCCTGCGGGCTGCTGCTGTTCGTGCTGACGCTCGTCGTCAACGGGATCGCGCGCATGGTCGTGCTGCGCGCCAACCGGGGCACGCGCATCACCCACAAGCCCGAGCCCGAGGCCTCGCAGGCCGGTCAGCGCGAGCTCGACGATGCCGCCGGAGCGGCGGCGGGAGCGTGAGCTGATGGCCGCGCCGTCCGCTGCCGCCGGGCGCCTGTCGCGGTTCGCGCCGAGCCCCGCCCGCCGGCGTAAGGACCGCTTCGTGCGCGGCGCGATTCTCGCGGCGACGATCGTCGCGCTCGTCCCGCTCGTCCTCATCGTCTACTACCTGCTCAAGCAGGGGCTGAGCGCGTGGACGACCTCGGGGTTCTTCACGACCGACCCGACCGGGAGCACATTCTTCGCCGCCAGCAGCATCGGCGGAATAAGGAGCGCGATCCTCGGCACGATCGAGATGGTCGCGCTCGCCTCGCTCCTCGCGATCCCGATCGGCGTCGGCGTGGCGGTGTGGCTCGTGGAGTACGGTCGCAACAACGCCTTTGCCCACGTCGTTCGCTTCTTCGTCGACGTGCTCACCGGTGTCCCCTCGATCATCTTCGGCCTGTTCATCTACATCGTGCTGATCGTCGGCACCGGGTCCTCCTACGCGGGGTACAAGGGCGCCCTCGCGCTGTCGCTGCTCATGCTCCCGATCATCGTGCGCTCCGCCGAGGTGATCCTGCAGCTCGTCCCCAACTCGCTGCGCGAGTCGGCGCTCGCGCTCGGCGCGCCTCGCTGGCGGGTCATCTTCAGCGTCGTCCTACCGACGGCGCTGCCGGGAATGCTGACCGGGATGCTCCTCGCCGTGGCCCGCGCCGCCGGCGAGACGGCGCCGCTGCTGTTCACCGCCGCGGCGACGAACGTCGCGACGTTCAACCTGAGCAACTTCATGAACTCGTTGCCGGTTCAGATATACAACGACGTCACATCTCCGACGCCAGCCGTGGTAAACCGTGCGTGGGGCGCCGCGCTCACGCTCGTGGCGATGATCCTTATCCTGAACCTCGTGGCCCGACTTGTTTCCCGAAGGAGTCGACTCTCATGACCGCCGACCGATCCCCCTCGGGAGCGACGGGCGTGGCGCCTGAGCAACCCACCCCCCAGACAACGACCCCGGCCGTTTCGGTCACGACGACGCCGGCGGCCCCGCCCGACGTCGTCCGCCAGGGCCACACCGTGCGCCTGGAGAAGCTGCGCGCGTTCTACGGCAGCGCCGAGCAGGTGAGGGGGATCGACCTCGACTTCCCGGCCAACCAGGTGACGGCGATCATCGGTCCCTCGGGTTGCGGCAAGTCGACGATGGTCCGTTGCATCAACCGCATGCACGAGGAGATTCCCGGCGCCCATGCGGAGGGTCGCGTGCTGCTCGACGACGTCGACCTCTACGACCCGGCGGTCGACGTGGTCGCCGTGCGCCGCGCCGTGGGCATGGTCTTCCAGAAGCCGAACCCGTTTCCGACCATGTCGATCTACGACAACGTCGCCGCCGGGCTGCGCCTGAGCGGCGGCCGTCGCGCGGACCTCAGGGACAGCGTCGAGCGCGCGCTGCGCGGCGCGGGTCTGTGGGAGGAGGTCAAGGATCGCCTCCCCGAGCCCGGCGTCGGCCTCTCCGGCGGACAGCAGCAGCGGCTGTGCATCGCGCGCTCGCTGGCCGTCGACCCCGAGGTGCTGCTCATGGACGAGCCGTGCTCGGCGTTGGACCCGATCGCCACGCTGCGGATCGAGGAGCTCATCGCCGAGCTCAAGCGGAGCGTGACGATCGTCATCGTCACGCACAACATGCAGCAGGCCGGGCGGGTCGCCGACCGCACCGCGTTCATGCTCAGCGGCGACCTCGTCGAGGTCGGCCCGACCCCGGAGATCTTCACCAACCCGCGGGATTCGAGGACAGAGGAATATGTCACCGGAAAGTTCGGCTGAGCATCCGCTGCAGACGGACGGCCACAGCGCAGGCCGCGCCCACTTCCAGGCCGAGCTCCAGGATCTGGAGCAGCAGGCCCTCGGCGGACTGGACATCGTCGTCGAGCAGCTCGACCGTGTGCTCGAGGCGCTCGAGCACCAGGACGTGGAGCTCGCCCAGATGGTCATCAGCGACGACGACCGCCTCGACGGCCGCTACCTGGAGGTCCACCAGGGCATCCTCTCGCTCCTCGCCCGCCAGGCCCCGGTCGCCGGGGACCTGCGCCTCGTCGCCGCGCTGCTGCACCTGATCATGCACGTCGAGCGGATGGGCGATCAGTGCGTGAACATCGCCAAGCTGATCCCGCTCACCGGTCACGAGCCGCCGGTCCGCGAGGAGCTGCGCGACTCGCTGTTGCGCATGGGCGCCTACGCGCGCTCGGAGGTCACGCAGAGCAAGATGGCCTTCGCTAACCGCGACGTCGCGCTCGCCGAGGACCTCGTGCGCCAGGATCGCGACATCAACCGCATCAACCGCGAGGTCTTCCGGGTCGCGCTCGAGATCGGAGACGATCCCGATGTGCGCGAGTGGGCGATGACGATGGTGCTCGTGGCCCGCGCGCTCGAGCGCCTCGGGGACAACGCCGTCGACATCGGCGAACAGGTCGCGTTCGTGGTCACCGGCCTGTTCACGGAGTTCGGCGAGGGACCGCACGTACCCGTGCCGTCCGCCGCCGACCCGGCATAGCGCCGCAATTTGCGCAGGTGGTCTGTGAAGATCGTGTGACCCGCGGTTGGGCACTCGACAGATGGCCGGTGCTTCACCTACACTGCGCGGCGAAATGATGGATGCGATCCCCGGGGGGGAGGACACCCGAGTCCAGCCCTCTTCGCCTTCGGTTTCAGCCCCGGCGCCCTTGCGCATCGCCGTGCTCGACCGCGACAGCGGCTTCATTCAGGTCCTCTCCAAGCGCTTGGATCGTCTCGGCTGGGAGCATCGCGTGCTCGCCAGTCCGGTCGCGGCCGACGTCGTGATGGCCATGCGCCTGAGCGCGATCGTCGTCGACCTCGCCGTCCTCGGTCCCCAGGCCTGGGATTGGCTGGAGCGGCTCAGCGCGAGCCTCCCGGACCTGGGCATCCTCGTCTGCACGGGACCGTCATCGGTCGCACAGCGCGTGCGCGGGCTGCGACTCGGCGCCGATGACTGGATCACCAAGCCCTGCCATCCCGAAGAGGTCATCGCCCGCGTCCAGAGCGTCGCGCGCCGGCGCCGCCGCTCGGAGGGCCGCACCGAGCAGGGTCCCGTCGTGGCCGGCGAGGTGGAGATCCGCTCCGATCAGTTCCAGGCCTTTGTCGGCGGTCACAGCATCGACCTCACGCGCCGCGAGTTCGAGCTCATCGAGCTGCTCGCCGGAGCCGAGGGTCGCGTCCTCGAGCGCGAGGAGATCTACTCGCGCCTCTGGGGCTACGCGATGGTCCGCGGCGACCGCTCGGTCGACGTGTTCGTCCGCAAGCTCCGGCAGAAGCTCGAGAAGGCCTCTCCCGATTGGCGCTACATCCACACGCACTTCGGGATCGGCTACCGCTTCGCGGCCGAGCCGCTCGACGGCGCCGCGCTGCCGGCTGGGACGAGCGGCCCGAGCGCCGGTCTGCGGGCCGTCGATCCCGACGACGACGCCCTGCTCATCCCGCGCTGACCGTCGGCGCTCAGCGTGGGTCCGGCTGTGCGGCCGCGATCCGAGCGAGCTCGTTCGGACGCAGCAGCGCGATCAGCTCGCCGCCGCCGCCCGCCACCCGTACGCCGGCCACCCCGCCCTTCTTGAAGTCGACGCGCCCACCCGTCAGCGTTGCGACGGTCGCCGAGAAGTCGGGCTCGTGGCCGACGACGAGCAGGCGGCCATCGTCGGTGCCACCGTAGGCGGCCAGCGCCTCGAGCGCGTGTTGCGCGTCGAACCCAGCGGCGAGCGGCTCGTAGATCTCCGGCTCGGCGGCCCAGGCGGCGGCGGCGAGGCGCGCCGTTTCCGCCGCGCGCACCTTCGGGCTCGTGAGCACGGCCGCGAAGTCGTTGCCGAGCGACGCGAGCACGATCCCTGCGTTGCGGGCCTGCTCACAGCCGCGCTCGGTGAGGCGTCGCTCGAAGTCGGGCCGGGTACCGTGCGGCTCGGCCTCCCCGTGCCGCAAGAGCCACAGTTGTCGTGCCATTCGGGGTACCACGGTAGCGGCTGAGACGGCGACGCTCCAACCCTGCCGACCGGACGCCCGCTCGCGGGCAGGCGACGCGGTCGAGCAGCGCGGAAAGCGAATGGGCCAGGTCGCCCCGCCTGAGCATGCTGGCCTTGCCATGATGTGACGATGAGCACGGACACGCCTCCCGGGTCGGCAGGTCTCGTCGACGAGACGCCAGCTCAGGCGCCCGCCGACCGATCCGCCGAGATCGACCTCTCCGACAGCTCGCTGTACTTCAACCGCGAGCTGTCGTGGCTCGACTTCAACGACCGCGTTCTGCAGATCGCCGAGGACGACTCCGTCCCGCTCCTCGAGCGGCTCAAGTTCTCGGCGATCTACACGACCAACCTCGACGAGTTCTACATGGTCCGAGTCGCCGGCCTACACGATCAGGTCGACGCCGGCGTGCAATCGCCGTCGGCCGACGGCCACACCCCCTCGCAGACGATCGCCGCCATCCGCCAGCGCGTGCTCGGGCAGTCGGCGCGCCAGAGCGAGAACCTGCGCCGCAACCTGCTGCCGGCGCTCGCCGAGCACGACATCCGGATCATCGGCTACGACGATCTCGACGCAGATGACCGCTCCTACCTGGCGGAGCGGTTCGAGAAGGTCGTCTTCCCGGCGCTCACCCCGCTCGCCGTGGCACCCGGGCGCCCGTTCCCCTACATCTCGAACCTGTCGCTCAGCCTGGCCGTGCTCGTCCGCGACCCGGCCAGCGATCAGACGGTGTTCGCGCGAGTGAAGGTGCCGACCGAAATCCTGCCGCGCTTCGTCGCGGTCCGCGACACGCGCACGTTCGTCTCGCTCGAGGATCTCATCGCCCACCACCTCGACGCGTTGTTCCCGGGGATGGAGATCGTCGACTACGACCTGTTCCGGGTGACGCGCGACGCCGATCTGGAGGTCTCCGACGAGGCCGCCGACCTGCTGCAGGCCGTCGAGGACGAGCTGCGCCGCCGACGCTTCGGCGAGGTCGTGCGCATCGAGGTCGGCGCCGAGGTGTCCGAGCGCCTGCGCGAGGCGCTCGTCGAGCTCATCGGGGTCGATCCGGACGAGGTGTATCCGGTCACCGGGCTGCTCGACCACGGCGCGCTCTGGCAGATCGTGAAGCTCCCCGGAATGCCCGAGCTGCGCGACCCGCCGTGGGTGCCGATCACACATCCCCGTCTGCTCAGCGACGGCGAGGGCGCCGACGTCTTCGCCGCCATGCGCGGAGGCGACTTTCTCGTCCACCATCCCTACGAGTCGTTCGCCGCCTCGGTCGAGCGCTTCGTCGAGCAGGCCGTCGCCGACCCGAACGTGCTCGCCATCAAGCAGACGGTGTACCGCACGAGCGATGACTCCCCGCTCGTCCCGGCGCTCATCGACGCCTCCGAGCGCGGCAAGCAGGCGGTGGCGCTCGTCGAGCTGAAGGCGCGCTTCGACGAGGGCATGAACATCCACTGGGCCAAGGCGCTGGAGGAGGCGGGCGTGCACGTCGTCTACGGGCAGCCCTCGCTCAAGACGCACGCCAAGTGCGTACTGGTCGTCCGCCGCGAGGGCGACGGCGTGCGCAACTACGTGCACATCGGCACCGGCAACTATCACTCGACGACCGCGCGCCTGTACACCGACTTCGGGCTGTTCACGACCGATCCCGACATCGGCGCCGACGTGGCCGACATGTTCAACTACCTGACCGGCTTCGGCCGCCCGCAGCACTATCGCAAGGTGCTCGCGGCGCCGGCCTACCTACGCGACGGCATCATCGGAGAGATCGAGCGCACGATCGAGCAGCACAGCCCCGAACGGCCGGCGCGGATCGTCATGAAGATGAACTCGCTCGTTGACGGGCGCTGCATCCGCGCGCTGTATCGGGCCTCGCAGGCCGGCGTGCGGGTCGACCTCAACGTGCGCGGGATCTGCTGCCTGCGCCCCGGCGTGCCGGGCGTCTCGGAGAACATCCGCGTCGTGTCGATCGTCGGGCGGTTCCTCGAGCACTCGCGCATCTACACGTTCGACCGCGCGGACGAGCGCCATGTCTGGATCGCCTCGGCGGACCTCATGCCGCGCAATCTCGATCACCGCGTTGAGCTCGCGACGCCGGTGCAGACGCCCGGACTGCAGGACGAGCTGCTCGACGTGCTCGAGCGCGCGTTCGCCGATAATACGAATGCCTGGGTCCTCGGCGAGGACGCGGGGTGGCGCCGGCGTCACCCGGACCCGGACGAGCGGCCGCGCAACCTGCACCGCGAGCTGATGGAGCTGTACACGGCCCGGGTGGCCGAGGCGCCCGACGGCGAGGACTGACCGGGCGGGGCTAGCCGCCGGACGAGCCGGCGTTATAGACCTGCGAGTTGAACGCCGAAAGCCCGCTGGCCGCCGCATATCCGATTGGCTGCAGGCCGAAGATGGCCTCGATGCTGCGCAGCAGCGAGAAGTGGTTGTAGAGCGTCGGATCGACGCTGCCCGGCGCCACCTGTTGGGAGAGCAACAGCAATCCGACCTGCCCGCCGCCGCCGGAGCTGACCAGCCCGCCGCCCGAGCCGTTCGAGCTTGCGCCGCTCGTCGTCGCACCGGTGGCGCCGCTCGCCCCGGTGCTTCCGGTCGGACCGCTTGCGCCGCTCGCGCCCGAGGCGCCGCTGGCCCCCGAGGCACCGGTCCCATCGCTGGCCCCCGATGCGCCGCTTGCGCCGCTCGTCCCCGGCACCGGCGTGGTCCCCATTGGCCCCGCAGGGAGGTTCGGATACGCGGGCGTATTGCAGCATCCGCTCGAATCGGCGAACGGACCGCTCTGCTGCGCCGCGTCGAACGTGATCGCGATCAGCCCGCCCGCGCGGTATGCCGGGGAGGCGGTGATCTCCGGGATCAGCTTCTGCAGGAAGCTCTCGGCCGCTGTCACGCCGGCCGGCGCCCCCGGCGCACACGGCTGGTCGGAGCCATCGTGGCAGGCGTCGGGGATGATGTAGGCCAGGCTCGGGGTGCTCGCCGCACGCTGGAGGTCGCTCGCCAGTTGCGTCAGGCCCACGTCGTCGGCAGCGCAGGTTGGCGAGTCGATGATCGAGTGGAAGTAAACGAATGGGTCGCGCCACGTCACGTACGGGTTCCCGGGCTGGGGCGTCTGGCTCGGATCGGCGGCGCCCACGGTCGGGTGGGCGCACGCCGGCTGTCGTTGGCCCGCCCCGATGCCCTCGACGTAGGCGCGCCACGTCTTGTGGGCCGCCGTCAGCTGGTCCGGGAGGGTCTCGGTGGTGGCGGGGTAGACGCATCCGTTTCCGAGCACCTGGCCGAGCGACCCCACCGTCCCCGGCACCAAGTCGGTGAAGTCCGGGCAGTTGGCATCGGTCTGTTGCGTCGGGCCCTGACCGCTGATGAGTGCGACCGTGTTCGCCAGCTCGCCGCTGGCCACCCCGTAGTAGTTCGGCAGCACCTCGCCCTGCGACCTGAGTGTCTTGGAGAGGTAGGTCGCAGACGACCCGGGCCCGAACGTCGACGGGTAGCTCTGGTCGGCGAGCATGACGATGAAGACGTGCTTGATCGGCGGCGGCTTCGCGCTCGCAGCGCTCGGCGAACTGGCCGGCGTGGAGGTCGAGGCGGGCGCCGTCAACGCGGCGGTCGTGGTCGGAGCGGTCGCCGATGGCGTCGCACTCACGGGAACCGCCGGCGGCACCGTGCCCGTCGCTGAGGCGGCCGGGGTCGCCGCCGGCTCGACCGCCACGATCAGCGGCGCCGACGCCTCACTGGATACGAGCGGACTGATGGCCGAGCCGACGAGGACCCCAAAGGCGAGCAGGCCCATGATCGCCAGATAGGCCACGCGCGGCGTGGGCCACCACGATAACCCGGCCCAGGGGACCGCCCCGCGGGGCGCCGGTGCCGGGGCCCGATCTGCGACGGCCGCCGCGGCGCGCGGCGCCGTCGCCGCGCCGGGTCCGAGCGACAACTGCTCGGCGAGGCTGGGCGCGAGCAGCGCGCGGCGCTCCCCGCAATCGACGCAATAGCGCTGGTCGTGCGCGAGCGAGGCCCCACACGCGGCGCAGGCGCTCACCCGCAAGCGCTCGAGCCAGGGATCATCGCGCGTGCCGGCGGGCATGCGACCAGTCTCACACCGGGGGCCGCCGCCATTGTGAACAGGATGTTTATGCCGCACGGTGGTTCACCGGCCGCCGAGACGCCGAAGCACGGGCGGTAACAACCCGTTTACAACCCCTCCCCGGCTGGGTGCCCATACTCCGTAGGAGATGCCCGGCCTCGAGGAGACGGGTGCGACCTGCGCCGCGTGCGGCGCGGCGCTCGCACCCGATCAGCGCTATTGCGTGGAGTGCGGCCAGCGCCACGGTCGGTCTGACCTGCCCTTCGCGCCCGTCGCCCTCGAGTACGAGGACACGCCTACCGAGAAGCCACACCCTGCGCGCGCACGCATGACGAGGATGACCACGAATAGCGCGTTCATTGGTCTCGTCGGCGTGCTGCTACTCGCGCTTGGGGTCGGGGTCCTGATCGGCCGTGCGGGCAACGCCTCCGCCTCCAAGACCAACCCGCCGGTTCAGGTCGTGACCGTGGCCGCTGGCGGCGGCGCACCGGCCGCGGGCTCGACGGCGGGGACCTCGGCGGGCTCGACGCCGGCCGCGGGCACGAGCCCGGCGGCCTCCGCGCCGGGCCAGACGGCGAAGGCGACGACCAACGCGACCAGCTCCTCGACGGCGACGTCCACGACCGTCACGAAGGCCGTCGAGACCACGAGGCCGCTCAGCGGGCCGAACCGCCCCGGTTACCACAACGGCAAGTTCACCGGTAACTTCTTCGGTCCATGAACTGGCTCGAAGAGGTTCCCCGCGCGGACGGCCTGACCCGGCCGACACCGCTCGACAGCGCCGACGGCCTCACACCCGAGGACCAGCCGACTGTCGTGATGCCCGCCGCCGCGGTGTCCGTCCCGGTCGACCTGACCGAGCGCCGCGAGGAGCTCGCGCGACGCGTGGCTGAGCTGCAGTGGGATCTCGGCGGGCTCGTCTACGAGATGGCGATCCGGGATCATGTCCGCGTCGATGTGCTCGTGCGCCGGGCGGCGATGCTGCAGGAGGTCGACGCCGAGCTGGCCGAGGTCGACCGCATCCTCAAGCACGAGCAGACCGGAACTGCTGGCTCCTGTGGCACCTGCGGATCACTGCACAGCCGCGGGGCGGTGTACTGCTGGCAGTGCGGGCAGCCGCTCGTGGCCCAGGTCGCGACCGACGACATCGCCGGGACGTAGACACCCTCGGCGCTCGGGCGGCCCAGCGGCTAGCCGAACCGCCCGCGGACGTAGTCGCTCGTGCGCGTGTCGGCGGGCCGGGTGAAGATGATGTCGGTGTCGTCGTACTCGACGAGCGTGCCAACGCCGTCCTTGACGCTGAAGAACGCGGTGCGGTCGGCGATGCGGGCCGCTTGCTGCATGTTGTGCGTGACGATCACGATCGTGTAGCTCTCCTTGAGCGTCTGCGTCAGCTCCTCGATCGCGAGGGTGGCCACCGGGTCGAGCGCCGACGCGGGCTCGTCGAGCAGTAGCACGTCGGGCTCGATGGCGATGGCGCGCGCGATGCACAACCGCTGTTGCTGACCGCCCGAGAGCCCGAGCGCGCTGGCCTTCAGGCGGTCCTTCACCTCATCCCAGAGCGCCGCTCGGCTCAGGGCCTGCTCCACGCGCTCGCTCAGCCCGGAGCGCATGCCGAGGTTTCGGGGCGCCCAGGCGATGTTGTCGTAGATCGACTTCGGGAACGGATTCGGCTTCTGAAAGACCATCCCAATGCGGCGCCGCACCTCGATCCGGTCGGCCTCGGGCCCGTAGACGTCGTGGCCGTGGTAGAGGACCCGGCCGGTGATCTTGAAACTGGGGATCGAGTCGTTCATCCGATTGAGGCTGCGCAGGAACGTCGTCTTGCCGCAGCCGGACGGGCCGATGATCGCGGTCACGAGGTTGCGGTAGATCGGGAGCGTCACGCCCGCCACCGCCGTGTTTGTGCCGTAGGAGATCGACACGTCGCGCGTGTCGAACACGACCTCGCCGCGCGGGGCCAAGCGCAGCACCGCTCGCGACGGGACGCTCGGGGCCGGGCCGGCGGGGGGCAAGACCGGCCGGACGTCGGCGACCGGCGCGGGCCCGGGCTCCGAGCGAATCCAGATGCGGGGTCGCACCGGGGTCCGGGCACTGGACGGCGGCTGCGGCTCGGTCACGTTCGTCATCGGGGAACCCTTCGGCTGCGGGCGAGCACCGTGCGCGCCGCCACGTTGGCGATGAGTATGAACGTCAGTAGGACGAGCGCCAACCCCCAGGCCTGCGTCCACCCGGTGGGGCTGGGGGCCTCCGACAGCGTGAAGATCTCCACCGGGATGTTGGGCAGCGCCCCGCTGAATGGGTTCAGGGAGAACCCGGCGGGAAAGATCGAGCTGCAGAACAGCAGCGGCGCGGTCTCGCCCGCGGCGCGGGCGAGCGCGAGCACCGTTCCGGTGAGCACGCCGCCGAGCACGCTCGGCAGCAGGACGCCGAGCACCGTCCGCCAGCGGTTGACGCCGAGCGCCTCGGCCGCCTCGCGGAGTCCGCTCGGCACGAGCAGCAGCATCTCCTGCGTCGCGCGGGCGATGAGCGGCAGCATGATGATCGCCAGCGCAAGCGACCCGGCGAAGCCGCTCTGGTGGTGCGAGCCGGCGACGATGAGGCCGAACACGAACAGCCCGATGACGATCGACGGCACGCCGTTGAGTACGTCCAGCGCGACCCGCACGACGCCGGCCACCCGCGGCGAGGCGAACTCGGTGAGGTACAGGGCGGCAAGGATGGCGATCGGCATCGACATCGCCGTGGCTATGAGCGCGAGCTCGATGGTGCCCACGATCATGGGCGCGAACCCGCCGCCGCTGCCGACGGCCGCCGGTGCCTCGGTCAGGAAGCTGAGGCTGATGGCCGCCGCCCCGCGCGCGACGACGGTGTAGACGACGATGCCCAGGACGCCGACGGCGAGCAGCGCCGAGGCCATCGCGCCGCCCTCCGCGATGCGGCTGACGAGCTGGCGCCGGCGCAGGTTCCCGGTCGGCGTGAGTGGGCGCGCATAGTAGGGCCGCGGCCGCCGGATCCGCAGCTGAGTGGCGGGCTGGGCGCTCATCGGCCGCCCACGCGGGAGACGTCGAAGCGCCGCGCGATCGCCTGGGCGGCGAGGTTCGACAGCAGGGCGAGGACGAGCAGGATCGTGGCCAGGTAGAACATCGCCGGCGTCTGCAGCGCGGATACGTCGTTGCCGAACTGCAGCGCGATGCGGCTGGCCAGCGTGTCGCCGTTCTCGAACAGCGAGCTGCCGTGGATCGCGCTGGCGGCGCCGATCACCTGCGCCACGGCGATCGCCTCGCCGAGCGCGCGCCCAAGTCCGAGGATGGACGCGCTCGCGATGCCCGAGGCGGTACTCGGCAGCACGACGCCGCGAATGACCTCCCAGGGCGTCGCGCCGAGCGCGGCCGCGCCGTCCCGGAGCTCGAGCGGCACCGTGAGGAACAGGTCGCGGCTGATCGAGGCGATGATCGGGAGGATCATGATCGTGAGGATGATCCCGGCGTTGAACAGCCCGGTGCCGGTCGGGGACGGCGTGCCAAAGATGGGCAGGAACCCCAGCCCCTGGTGCAGTCCCGGTTCCACCTTCTGAAGCAGCGGGGCGAGCACGATGATCCCCCAGAACCCGACGATCACGCTCGGGATCGCCGCCAGCATCTCGACGAGCGGCGCGATCACCGCTCGGGCCGGGCCGCGAGCCATGAGCGCGAGGTACAGCCCGATCGCGACCCCCAACGGGGTCGCGATCACGAGCGCCATCGCCGAGGTCACGGCCGTGCCGAACAGGAACACCCCGGCCCCGAACACCCCGGTGACCGGGTTCCAGGTCGTGTGCCCGACAAACCCGAGGCCGAAGTGCGAGATGGCCGGGCTGGCCCCGCTGACCACCTGGCGGACGATCGCCAGGATGACGATAATCGCCACCAGCGCCGCCAGCGCGCACAGCGACCGCAGGACCATATCGCCGGCCCGGTCGAGCACGCGCGCGCGGCGGTCGGCGAGCCCATCGGGGACAACCGCGACCGTGCTCATCGGGGCGACAGGCTAGATGAGCGAACGCTCGATCTCCAAGCGTTCACAGGATGATCACGTCTTGCTCACAGGATGTTTACCCGGGTGTTGCTCAGAAGAAAAGATCCTCCCGCCGCCCGCAACTTACGCGCCGATCGCCAGTTCCGTGTCCGGCAGTAAGCGATGGGTACTAATGCACAACCTCAGGAGGACTCCAAGTGGCGCATCTCAAGCGCAATAGTAAGCTGGGCCTCGGCATCGCTGTGGCGGCGGTGGTGGCGTCGGTCGCGCTTCCGTCGGCCGCGTTGGCCGGAGGCACGCTCACCGGGGCCGGCTCGACGCTCGTCGCGCCGCTCATGAAGCAGTGGGCCGCGGGCGTTCAGTCCGCCGATGGCATCACGGTCAACTACGGCTCCGTCGGTTCGGGCAAGGGCATCTCGAGCATCACGGCTCGCAGCGTCGACTTCGGCGCCTCGGACGCTCCGCTCACCCCGACCCAGGCATCCGCGTGCAACGGCTGTGTGCAGCTCCCGTGGGCGTTGACGGCGACCGGAATGGCGTTTCACATCAACGGCGTGAGCCGGCTCAACCTCTCACCGGTCGTCGTGGCCGAGATCTATCTCGGCCAGATCACCAACTGGGATGCCCCGCAGATCAAGAAGCTCAACAAGGGGGTGGCCCTGCCCAACCTGGCGATCACTCCGGTCTACCGCAGTGATGGATCGGGCGACACGTATGCGTTCACGGACCTGATGTCGCGCGTCGACCCGACGTTCGCGAGCAAGGTCGGCAATGCCACGGCGGTGAGCTTCCCGCTCGGTACGGGCGGTAACGGCAACTCCGGCGTGGCGGCCGTCATCACCTCGACGAACGGCTCGGTCGGCTACGTCGCCGCGTCGTACATCGCGGGCAACGGACTGAACGTGGCGGCGCTGCAGAACGCGGCCGGCAAGTTCATCTACCCGAACCTGTCGAACATCGCCGCGGCGGCGGGCGCGTTCCCCACGGTCCCGGCCAACAACGAGATGCACATCGTCAACCCCCCGAAGAAGTTCAAGACCGCGTACCCGCTGTGCACGTACACGTACGCGCTCGTGCCCGTCAGCGCGGGCGGCAACGCCTCCACGCTGACATCGTTCATCAACTACGTGATCACGACGGGACAGACGGCCGGTCCGGCACTCGACTTCCAGCCGATCCCGAAGGCCATCTTCAACGCCGACGAGAACACGCTGAAGCAGATCCACTAGCTTCGGCTCACTGAGGGCGTTTCAGGCGCTCATCGTCACCGCCGGTGTGGGAGCGCGCTCCCGCACCGGCGGTCGCGTCTCTGGCCGCGGCGACTCAGGTCCGCTCGCGCTTGGGCAGCGACGCGAGCGCCTGCTCGAGCTCGCCCGCGGCCTGATAGTCCAGCCCGAGGCGATGGTCGTGGCGGTAGCACACGATGCCACCCTCGTCGACGATGATCACGGCTCGCCGCGTCATGTTCAGCGGCGCCAGCAGCGCGCTGTACGCGTCGGCCACCGCATGGTCGGTGTCGGCGAGCAGCGGCACGGTCAGCCCGTGCTTGGCGATGAACGCACGATGGCTGCCGAGATCTCCGCCGGAGATGCCGACGATCGTCGCGTCGAGAGCCTCGAGCCGCTCACGATCGTCGCGATAGGAGCAGAACTGACGGGTGCACACGGGCGTCTCGTCGCCCGGATAGAAGAGCAGCACGACACGCTCGCCGCGATGCTCGGACAGGTGGAACGTCCCTTCGGTCCCTCCCAGCTCGAAATCCGGGGCCCGATCGCCGACTCGCGGGGTCTTCGCCACGGCGCGCCTCCAGTCATCGTCTTGCCGAGATGCGGAGAATAGCGGTCGCCCGGCGGCGGCTGTCTCCGCGCCGGGCGACCGAGCGATGACGGAGCACCCGCTCGACGTCACTCCCCTGTCCCCGAGTCGTTCGATCCCCGGAGTCCGGCAGGAATGCTGACCGACGCCAGCGGCGACGGTGTGACCCCCGTGTGACCGCGCTGAGGCCTTTTCGTAAACGGGGCTCGGCTCCGGTATGCGTTACAACTGGGCCATGACGAGCCGGCTGCGCCTCCCCGTGCTGCTCCTCGCAGCGCTCGCCGCGGGTACCGCGCTGCTCGCCGCATGCGGATCCTCGGCGCCGGCGTTCTCGACGTCCTCGCTCGCCAGATCGATCGCGCTCGCCCCCGTATCGGCCACCTCAGCGCAGGCCGGCGCGCTGCAGAACTGGCCGCTGTTCGGCCTCACGCCGCAGCGTTACGGCACGACGACCGAGTCGACCGGCATCACCACCGCCAACGTCGCTCACCTGCGCCACCTGCGCGTGTCGCTGCCGGGCACGGTCGACTCCGCCGCCGTCTACCTGCACCAGGCGAGCGTGGGCGGCGGGACCCACAACGTCGCGTTCGTCACGACGACCTACGGCCGCACGCTCGCCGTGGACGCGGACAGCGGCGCGATCCTGTGGACCTACACCCCGCCCGGATTCTCGAGTTGGGCCGGCAGTGCGCAGGTGACGACGGCGACCCCGGCTATCGATCCGAGCGGCCAGTTCGTCTACGCGACGGCCTCGAACGGCAAGGTCTACAAGCTCTCGGTCAGCAGCGGGCAGCTCGCCGCCGGCTGGCCGGCGTCGGTCACCTACGACCCGACGCACGAGAAGCTCGCGGCGGCGCTGAACTTCGATGGCCCCGACCTCGTCGTCACGACCGGCGGCTACTACGGAGACACGCCGCCATACGTCGGCCACGTTGCGCTCATCGATCGCGCGAGCGGGCACGTCGTGGCGGTCTGGAACTCGCTGTGCGCGAACCGTCGCGGCATCCTGCACGCCTCGACCTGCAACGCGAGCGACTCGGCGATCTTCGGCCGCCCGGGCGCGATCGTGGAGCCGGACGGGGACCTGCTCGTGGCCACGGGCAACGCGCCGTACAACGGGACGACCAACTTCGGCGACAGCGTCATCGAGCTGACGTTCCCGTCGCTGCAGGTCCGTCAGGTCTACACACCGAAGGACGAGGCGGAGCTGAACACGAGCGACACCGACCTCGGCTCGACGTCGCCCGCGCTGGTCAGCAGCGCCTACGTGTTGCAGGGCGGCAAGGACGGGATCCTGCGTCTGCTCCACGTCGACGCGCTCGACGGCCGCGCGCCCGGCGCCGGCCGCCATCTCGGCGGCGAGGCTCAGGAGCTCCCGACGCCCGGCGGCGCCCAGCTGTTCAGCGCACCCGCGGTGCTGCAGTCGAGCTCGACCTCGACGGTGGTCGTCGCCGACGCGAGCGGCACGACGGCCTACCTGCTGAGCGGCGGGCGGCTGCGTGCCGCGTGGAGCAACAACTTCCCGGGGACGAGCCCCGTGCTGGCCGGCGGCCTGCTGTACGTGTACGACATGCAGGACGGCGGGATCAAGGTGTACCGGCCAAGCTCGCCGCACCCCATCGCGACGCTGCCGAGCGGCTCGGGGCACTGGAACAGCCCGATCGTCGTCGACGGGCACGTGATCGAGCCGGAGGGCGACTACATGTCGCAGTCGCTCCACGGCACGCTCGACATCTACGTCGCGGGGTAGCCGCAGCGGCGACGACGCCGCTGTCCTACCCCCCCGCCTCCGCCTCGTAGGCCTCCTGCAACCGCAGCCAAACCTCGCTGCGCGTCGGGAACGCCGGGACCGCGTGGCGCAGGCGCGTGAGCGGCACCTCGCCCACGATCGCGATCGTGGCCGCGTGCAGCCACTCGGCGACGTCGACGCCCGTGAAGGTGGCGCCGACCACGACGCCGACGTCCTCGTCGATGACAAGGCGACTCGTGCCCTCCGCCCCCTTCCCCACGAAGCTCGCGCCGGCGGTGCCTCCGGTCGGATAGTCGATCGCGCGCGCGCGGATCCCCTCCGCCAGCGCGTCGGCCAGCGTGAGGCCCACGGCCGCGACCTGCGGCTCGGTGAACACCACGCGGGGCACCTCTGGCCCGTCGGTGTGCAGCCGCGCGTCGCGCCCGAGGATCACCTCGCTGACGACGTAGGCCTGGTACTTGCCCATGTGCGTGAGCAGCGCCCGCCCGTTGACGTCGCCGATCGCGAACAGCCAGTCGCGGCCGGGCACGCGCAGCTGCTCGTCGACCTCGATCACCTTCCCCGGCGGCAGGCCGACCGTCTCCAGGCCGATGTCCTTGCTATGCGGGCGGCGCCCGACGCACACCAGCAGCTCGCTGCCGCGCACCGTGTCGCCGTCCTCGAGCTCCAGGAACGCCCCACCGTCGCCATCGCGCCCGGCGCGCACCGCCTTCACGCCGATGCGAACGTCGACGCCGCGCGCGCGCAGCGCGTCGGCCACCTGCTCGCTGGCGAACGGCTCCTCGCGCGACAGCAGCCGCGGGAGCGCCTCGACGACCGTCACGCGCGTCCCGAGCGAGCTCCACGCCTGCCCGAGCTCGACCCCGACTACGCCGCCCCCGAGCACGAGCAACGAGTCGGGCACCTGCTTGGCGGTCGTCGCCTCGCGGTTGTTCCACGGTCGCGCGTCGGCGAGCCCGGGGATCGGCGGTAGCGCCGCCCCGCTGCCGGTGGCGACGATGACGGCCCGCTCGGCGCTCAGCGTCGGCCCCTCCTCGCCGTCAGCACGAGACACGCGCACACGACGCTCCCCGTCGAGCCGCGCGTGTCCGCGCACGAGTGTGATGCCGCGGCTCTCCACCCACGGCAGGTGCGAGTCATCGGTCAGGTCGTGCACGACCTCGTCGCGGCGGCGCAGAACGACGTCCGCGTCGAGCTCACCGGTGACCGCCTCGCGCACGCCCGGTACGCGCCGCGCCTCGTCGAGCAGCTGGAAGGGCCGCAGCAGCGCCTTCGACGGCATGCACGCGTAGTAGGAGCACTCGCCCCCGACGAGATCGGACTCGACGAGCACGACGCGCTGCCCGGCCTCGGCAAGCCGCCCGGCGGCGACCTCGCCGGCCGGTCCGGCTCCCAGTACTACGACATCGAAGCTCTGCTCACCCACGCTGGCCATCCCACCGCCTCCTGTCGTCCTCGGCGCTCGTCAGCAGCTACGCGCGCAGAAGTATGCACAGGGAGGAGACCGCGCGCGGCGCGCGAAGTCCGGCCCCATGACCACCGCCTCCACCCCCTCGCCGCACGCGCTGCCGGCGAACACGCTGTCGCTGCTGCATCGACTCAACGAGCAGCGCGTCGAATACGTGCTCATCGGCGATCTCGCCGCCGCACTGCACGGCTGCCCCGAGGGCGAGCCGACCGTCGTCGTCGTCCCGGCCCGCTTCCAGCGCAACCTCGACCGGCTCGCGCGCGCCCTGCGCTCGATCCATGCCCGCGGGCGCGGCGCCGACGCCGCCCCCGGACCCGCGCTCACCGCCACCGGGCTGCGCGCGCTCGGCCACTGGCGCCTGTACGGCGACTTCGGCGCACTCGACATCGACTTCGAGCCACCGGCGACCGCCGGGCACCTCGACCTCTTCGAGAACGCGCGCCGCATGACGCTCAGCGCCGAGGTCGAGGCCGAGGTCGCGTCCCCCGCAGACCTGCTACGCATCGCCGAGATGCGCCAGGGGCCGCGGGACGCGACGCTGCTGCCGGCCCTGCGCGCGGCGCTCGAGCGCTCCGCGGTCAGCGCTCGGTGACGACCGTGTCCTCGTCGGCGTAGGCGGGGGCACAGCAGCACAGCAGGACGAGCGCCTCGTCGGCGTCGTTGAACAGCTTGTGCCGCGTGCCGGGCGAGATGACGACGCAGTGGCCGGCGCGCACGTCGAAGGTGCGCTCGCCGAGACGCATGCGCCCGCTGCCGGCGACGAAGTAGTAGATCTCCTCCGATTGCACGTGGTAGTGCTCGGCCGTCTGCGCGCCGGGCGGGACCGTGGCCTCGGCCAGGCTCTGATGCCGCGCCGGCGTCCAGGCCGGACCGGCGAGCTCGCGGATGAGCGAGCCGTCGAGCGTCTGGAAGGACGGCAGCTCGTCGAGGTGCGGCGGCGCATCGCTCACGCGGGCAGCGTAACGAGGCGCGGCCCACATGCGCGAGAATGGGCGGCCGGACCATGGACTCCCTGCGTGGACAGCTCCTCATCGCCGGCCCCCAGCTCGGCGATCCGAACTTCGCCCGCGCCGTCGTGCTCGTGAGCGAGCACACCGAGGAGGGAGCGATGGGGGTCGTGCTGAACCGGCCCGCCGAGCTGACCGTCGGCGAGGCGGTGCCGGCGCTCTTCCCCGCTCTCGATGTCGATGACGCGGTGTTCGTCGGAGGGCCGGTCGCCACCACCTCGGTCGTCTTCCTGCTCGAGTTCATCGAGCCCGAGGACGCCGGGATGCTCGTGCTCGGGCGCATCGGCTTCCCCGCGGCCCACGCCGACATCGGCGAGCTCGCGGAGGTCACCGAGCGCGGCCGGGTGTTCGCCGGCTACGCCGGCTGGGGTCCGGGTCAGCTCGACGGGGAGCTGAGCACCGGCGATTGGATCCTCGAGCCGGCGCGACCCGAGGACGTGTTCAGCGACGAGCCGGAGTCGCTCTGGAGCACGGTGCTCACGCGCAAGGGCGGTCGCTTCGCCCTGCTCGCGACGATGCCGCTCGACCCCTCGGTCAACTGACGCGGCGCACCTCGCCGGCCACCCCGAGGCTCATCGATATGAAAAAGGGCGCCGCGCGCACCGCGGCTCGACCCGCTGCGATCGTCGTGCTGCCGCCGCCGGTCGAGCTGAGGACAACGGCGCCGACGCTGACGCAGGGCGCGTCAGGCCGTTGCGCGCAGGGCGAGCCCGAGCGGCGCGCGCTCGCGTCCCGGGGCTCCGAGCACGACCTCGCCGTCCCAGCGCCCGACGCGGTCGCGCCCCCCGTCCTTGGCTGCGTACAGCGCCTTGTCGGCGAGCCGCAGCAGCTCGTCGGGGGCGGCGCGCCGTCCGTCGCCGACCGCCGCGACGCCCGCGCTGACGCTGAGGCGGGCGCCGCTGCTGACCGTCTCGGTCCGCAGGCGCCCGCCGACGCGCTCGGCGAAGCGCTGCGCCTCGTCGGCCGCGACGTTGAACAGCACCGTCGCGAACTCCTCGCCGCCAAGGCGGGCGACAACGTCACCGGCACGACACTCGTCCTGCAGCACGGCCGCGAAGTCGCACAGCGCGGCGTCTCCGGCGGCGTGGCCGAGCTGGTCGTTGAGCGCCTTGAAATGGTCGAGGTCGAAGACGACCACACTCAGCGGCATGCTCGTCTCGAGCGCGCGCTCGAACTCACGCTCGAACGCGATGTTGAAGGCACGGCGGTTGAGCACGCCGGTGAGCGGGTCGGTCGTCGACGCGCGCTCGAGCTGGTGCAGGAGCGCGAGCCCACGGGTGCGCAGCACGGCGACCATGATCCCGACGAAGCCAACGCAGGCGACGGTCGAGGTGTACATGATCATCTTGATCTGGTCGACGGCGAAGAAGCCGAGCGCGATCGCGAGCGTGAGGGCCATCCAGGCGATGGCCACCGCCAGCGCGCGGCGCGAGAACGAGTAGGCGACCGAGGCGACCGGCCACAGGTAGAAGAACGGGCAGGCGCCGATCGGGCGGGCGGCCCCACACAGGACGCTCGTGAGCGTGATCGCGTAGAGGGCGGACGCCTGCAGCAGCCACACCGGAGGTCGGCGGACGAACGGGAACGCTAACCCCCACGCCAGCATCGCGACGGCCACGCCGACGTCCCAGGGCCGATCGCTCGTGTCCGGCTTGGGCACGACGGCCGCGCACAGGAGCAACACCGCACCGATGACGAACATCAGCGCGGCGACGCGCTGCGCGAACGCCTTCTGGGCCTCCGCCTCCTCGGGCGTGGCATTGGGCAGGTCAATCCAGACCACATTGCGCATGTCGGCCATCGCGAGGAGATCGGCACGGCGCCGTCGGCCCCCAACCTGTCGAGACCCGCCTCGGCAAATTGCCGAGTATCATTCGGCGCCATAATGAGACGTCGTCTCATCAAACCGCCCGCCCCGGGCGTTGCCATCGGCGACAGCCCGTCGGACCCGGGCCGCGACGACGGGCCGCCGACGGCGGCGATCGAGCTGGGGCGCGCGGCGGTGCGGCTCGGATCGCGCGTCGTCTGGAGCGACGCCGACGTGACCGTGCAGCCCGGCGAGTTCATCGCCGTGCTCGGCCCGAACGGCGCCGGCAAGTCGACGCTGCTGTCCGTCCTGCTCGGCCTGCTCCCGCTCGCCGCGGGCTCGGCCCGCGTGCTCGGAGGGCCGCCCGGCGAGCACAACGGGCAGATCGGCTTCCTGCCTCAGCGCCGCAGCTTCGACGCCGCGACTCGCGTCCGCGGGGTCGACATCGTGCGCCTCGGCCTCGACGGCCGGCGCTGGGGCCTGCCGCTGCCCTGGGGCGCCACCAACCGCGCGCGGCGCGAGCGGGTCGCCGGCGCCATCGAGCGCGTCGGCGCGAGCGCGTACGCGAACCGGCCGATCGGCGAGCTCTCGGGCGGCGAGCAGCAGCGGCTCCTCATCGCGCAGGCGCTCGTGGGCGAGCCGCGCCTGCTCCTGCTCGACGAGCCGCTCGACAGCCTCGACCTGCCCAACCAGGTGAGCGTGTCCGCGCTCGTCCGCGACATCTCGCGGCGCTCGGGCATGACCGTGCTGCTCGTCGCGCACGACGTCAACCCGATGCTGCCCTACCTCGATCGCGTCATCTACGTCGCGGGCGGGCGCGTCGTCGCCGGTGCGCCACGGGACGTCGTCAGTGCGCCGACCCTGAGCGAGCTCTACGGCGTGCCGGTCGAGGTCCTGCGTGCGTCCGACGGGCGCCTCGTCGTCGTGGGAAGCCCCGAGGCCCCCGGCGTGCACGGCGGCCACCACCACCACTGACCCGGTCGGCGTGAATCCAAGCTTCTCCCTCGACCCCGGCGCGGATCTGCACCAGCTGCTGCTGTACCCGTTCATGGTGCACGCTCTGCAAGCGGGCACGATCGTCGCCGTGACCGCCTCGCTGGTCGGGTGGTTCATGGTCCTGCGCCGCGAGAGCTTCGCCGGGCACACCCTGTCGATCATGTCGTTCCCCGGGGCGAGCGGCGCGGCGCTCCTCGGATTGCCGCTGGCCGCCGGGTATTTCGCCTTCTGTGCCACGAGCGCCGCCGTGATCGCTGCCGCGTCGCGCGTGGGCGGCCGCCGCGACGTCGAGGTCGGATCCGCCGTCGTGGGCACCGTGCAGGCCGCGGCGCTCGCGCTCGGCTACCTGTTCCTCAGCCTCTACGGGGGCGTGCTCGAGGATCTCGAGAACCTCCTGTTCGGCTCGGTGCTCGGGGTGAGCGCCGGCGAGGTGCGCACGCTGCTCGTCGTCGGTGTCGCGGTGCTCGCGTTCCTCGCGCTCACCGGCCGCGCGCTGTTGTTCGCGTCCGTCGACGAGGACGTCGCGCGAGCCCACGGCGTGCCGGTGCGCGCCCTGCACGTCGCCTTCCTGCTCGTGCTCGGGCTCGCCGTCGCCGCCACCGCACAGATCGTCGGCGTCCTGCTCGTGTTCGCGCTGCTCGTCGCGCCCGCGGCGACCGCGCAGCAGCTGACCGCACGACCGCTGCCGAGCCTCGTGCTCACCGTCGTCGTCGCGCTGCTCATCACGTGGGTGAGCCTCACGCTCTTCTACTTCACGAACGACGCCGAGGCGTTCTTCCTGACCTCGCTCGCGCTCGCGGCCTACGCCGCGGCCCGGGGAGCGCGGGCGCTCGCGCGGCGCCGGGCCGGGGCCCTGACCGCCTGATGTTCGCTGAGGCGTTCGTGCGCAACGCGCTGCTCGCCGGCTCGCTGGTGGCCGTGGCCAGCGGCCTGGTCGGCTACTTCGTCGTGCTGCGCGGGGAGATGTTCGCCGGCGACGCGCTCAGCCACGTGGCCTTCACCGGCGCGCTCGGCGCCGCGGCGGTCGGCCTCGATCTGCGCGTCGGGCTGTTCGCGGCCACGATCGCCATCGCGCTGCTGTTCGCGGTGCTCGGCTCGCGCGCTCGCGCCGACGACGCGGCGATCGGCGTCGTGTTCGCCTGGGTGCTCGGGGTCGGCGTCCTCTTCCTCGACATCTTCAACGCCGGCAGCGGCGGCGGCAGCGGGATCACGGCCGCGCGCACGCTGTTCGGCTCGATCTTCGGGCTGAGCGCCACTGGCGCCGCCGTGGCCGCGGCGATCGGCGCGGCCATCGCGATCGCGCTCCTGGCCCTGGCCCGTCCGCTGCTTTTCGCGACGCTCGACCCGGCCGTCGCTGCCGTCCGCGGTGTGCGCACGCGCGCGCTTGCGGCGGTCTTCCTCGTGCTGCTCGGCATCGACGCCGCCGAGGCGACGCAGGCCGTCGGTGCGCTGCTGCTCCTCGGCCTGCTCGCGGCGCCGGCCGGCGCCGCACGGCGCCTGACCGCAAGCCCCTATCGCGCCCTGGCGCTGTCCGCGCTGCTCGCGCTGATCGCCGTATGGGCCGGGATCGCACTCGCGTATCGGTTCCCCTCGCTGCCGCCGAGCAGCGCGATCATCGGCGTCGCCACCACGATCTACGTGCTCGCCGCGCTGCACGACGTCGTGACGCGGCGGCGCGCTCGTGCGAGAATCGCTGCGTGAGCCAGCCAGCCGCCGAGCCCCGGCCCTACGGGGGAGTGAGTAGCGACGAACGCCGCGCGCGCCGGCGCGCCCAGCTGCTCGACGCGGGCCTCGAGCTCTTCGGGACTCGCGGCTACGCCGCGTCCTCCGTGCGCGAGGTATGCCTCGCGGCGTCGCTGAACCGGCGTTACTTCTATGAGTCGTTTCGCACCCGCGAGGACCTTCTGCGCGCCGTCTACGACGAGATCATCGGCGAGATGGCCCGGACGATCTTCACGGCGGTGAACGAGGTCGAGGGCATCGACGCCAAGATCCGGGCCGGGATGAGCGCGTTCTGGGTGATGATGACCGCCGACTCGCGCACGGCCCGCGTGCTGACGCTCGAGGTGGTCGGCGTCAGCGAGGAGCTCGAGCGCCATCGCCGCGAGGCGCGGCATGGCTTCGCCGCCTTCGTCGGCGAGCAGGCGAGATCGCTCGCCGACGCGCAGGGACGCTCGCTCGTCCTCGACCCCGGCCTCGCTGCTCGAGGTGTGGTGGCCGCCACGATGGACCTGCTCGTCGACTGGATGCGCGGCGACGTCACGCTGTCGGTCGAGGAGTTGACCGAGCACAGCGTCCTCTATTACTCGCTCGCTGGCGACGCCGCGCTTGCCAACCTGCCCCCGTCTCCGCGCTCGTAACGGCGCGGCAACGCCGGCGACCCCCCTGCGGCCGCCGGCGTGCGCCCTCCGATGCGAACCGGTGCTAGTAGGCGGTCGGCGCGGGCGGCGACAAGGTGAACGTGTAGCCGTTGCCCGGGCCGGCGAAGAGCGCGTTCAGGAGGCCGGTCAGCCACCCGCAGCTCTTCAGCGAGGGAAGCGTCGCGCTACCGCTGAACGTCAACTGCCCGTCACCGAGGGAGGAGACCGGCCCGTCGAAGCTGAGCGGGAATGTCACCGGGGTGGCCGTCTCACAGGTCGATGACACGAGGTTGATGCCGAGGATGCTGATCGACGGCAACTCGATCTCCTCGCTCACGGAGCCGCTGATGTGCAGGTTGCCGCTCGTGTCCAGCGACGCCGACCCCGTGGCCGGGCCCTGCTGCACGAGCGTCACCTTCAGCCCGAGCGGCAGGATGCCGAGCGCGGTGATCGTCGTCGAGAACGCCGGCACCGAGATGATGCCGTTCTGCAACTGCTGGCTGGTGAGGTCGGTGGCGCCGCTGAACGTCGACGTCGACGGCAGCGCGAGCGTCGCCGAGAGCTTCTTGAGCGACAGCGACGCCTTCAGCAGCCACCCGTTGAGCGACACGACGAAGTCGCCGCCGCCGGGATTCGCCGTCGAGGTCGGCGGCGGATTGGACTCGCCGCAGTCGTTCGGCGCCGTCAGGCCGCCGAGCGGCCCGAGGCGGTCGGAGATCCAGCTGACGACCTGGGGCGCGGCCTGGAACTGGGTGGCGATGTGCTCGCTCGGATACACGGCGAACTCGTCGGTCACGCCCTCGGAGCAGTACCGCTGTTTGAGCGCGATGTCCTGCGCGAGCGGCACGATCTCGTCGGCCTGCCCGTGGTACTGGTACACCGGGACCGGGATCTTGGTCGTACCGAGCTGCTGCGCGCCGATCGCCGAAGCGATCGACGGGTTGGCCTCGAGCTGGGACAGCGTCTCGCCGCCCTGCGTGTACTGGTCGAGGTTGACGTTCTCGAAGCCGAGCAGCGTCTGGAACACGCACTGGCTCTTGATCGTCGCGACCGCGGCCGCGCCGTTGGCGTTCTCGAGCGCCGGCAGGTCGATGTCCGACGGGTACTGATCGCTCAGTCCGATGATCGACATCGCGGCGAAGCCGGCCGCCACGTTGCCATTCAGGTAGTTGGCCGTGTCCTCCAGGTTGCCGGGGATGCCGCCGGCGGCGACGCCGACGAGGTTGAGCGTCGGATCGTAGGACCGCTGCAGCTGGCCCGCCCAGGCAGCGGCCTGACCGCCCTGCGAGTAACCCCAGATCGCCGTCTTCGTCGAAGCGCTCAGTCCGATCCCCGGCACCCGGTCGGCCGCGGTGACCGCGTCGAGCACGGCGTGGCCCTCGGCCGCTCCGACCGTGAACAGCGACTGCGATCCGGTCGTGTAGCCCTGGTAGTCGGTCAGCACGACGGCCCAGCCCTGCTTGAGCAGCGCGACGATGTTCGCCGTCTCGTACTCGGTGCCGGCGGCGAGCTGCGCCGACGGCGCGCACGACTGCGCGAGCCCCTGCGTGCCGGCGGCGTAGTCGATCACCGGGCGCGTGCCGGACCCGCTCCACGCGGCGCTCGGCACGATCACCGTGCCGGTGGCGAGGTCCTGCGCGCCGACGGCGTCGGTGGTGTGGTAGAGGAGATCCCAGGCGTTGACGCTCGGCGCCCCGCTGCCCAGGGCGAGCGTGGCCGGGCGGTAGGAGATGAGGTCGCCGGCGATCCCGCTCGGGAGCGGCGACGGCGGCGTGTAGAAGGCGACGCCGGCCGGACCGAGCGTCGGTGTGGCGGCTGCCGGCGCGGAGCCAGCGAGCGCGGCGAGCACGACAGTGAGCGCTGACAGCGAACCCGCCATCGCGCGCAGGCGATTGCCCTGCATGGTGGAGCCCTCCGCTCGTTTGACCCTGATCGACCGCCCCCTCGACCCGGCGGGCGCCGGCGCATGGCCCTGCCTCGTTCGCCCGCCAGGAGGCTCACGCCGGTGCCCACCCTCGAATCAGGTGCCAGCGTGTTACGCAGCGGCCGCCACTTTAGGTACCACGGTGTTACCTGTCAACCCCCAATTGCCCGCAGGGCCCCCGCCCGGCCCTAAGCTGTGCGTGTGCCCGTGTCATCGCTCAGCCCCTGGGCCCGGGCGGCCAACGAGCGCCTCGCCGACGCCGGCTATCGGCGCGGTGGGGCTCGCCGCGAGGTCGTTGCGCTGCTCGGCGAGCAGAGCTGCGCGCTATCGGCCGCCGAGATCGAGGATCGCCTGGCCCGCCGCGATCGCAGCGTCTCGCGGGCGAGCGTGTACCGGGTGCTCGAGGAGCTCGAGCAGATCGGCCTCGTCCAGCGCGTCGGCGTCGGCCAGGGGATGGTGCGCTACGAGCCGGTGCATCACGGTCCCGGCCATCACCACCACCTCGTCTGCGACCAGTGCGGACGCCTGCAGCCGTTCGCCGACGACGACCTCGAGCAGGCCATCGCCCGCCTGAGCAGCCGCGTGCCGTTCCACGTGGCCGACCACGAGGTCGTGCTGCGCGGCAGCTGCGACACCTGCGCCGACGGTTAGCGCCGCAGCTCGCTGCGCATCAGCGCCAGCACCGTCGTGCCCACGGCCGCCAGGCTGCGCTGGGAGACCTGGCCGAGGTTGTCGCACGTGCGCTGCCAGCACGGATAGTCGAAGTCGATGAGATCGACGGCGGGGATACCGGCCTGCGTGAACGACGTGTGGTCGTCGAAGATCTCTTCGCTCGTGCGTGGCGGGAAGTAGGACAGCGTGCCGACCCGCGCCGCGGCGGCCCGCAGGCGCGCCCACAGCGCCGGGTCCGAGCCGAGCTCGCGCGGCAGCGTCTCGTTGCCGAGGGCAATGAAGTCGAGGAGCACCATCTCGCGCGTCGAGTGGCCGTGCGCGGCGACGTACGCCCGGCTCCCGCGCAGGCCCTGGGCGAGGAAGTCGGTGAACCCCGCCGGCGCCTCCTCGCCGTCGAACAGCGCGAAGCGGATCGCCGGCGCATCGGGCCGCCGCGGGTCGCGGGCGAGATCGCGGGCGATCTCGATCACGGCGGCGACTCCGGCCGCGCTGTTGTTGGCACCGAGATAGCCGGGTACCGGCGTCGTGTCGTAGTGCGCGCCGAGCACGATCGCCGGCTCCCGCCCGGGCAGGCCTCCGACGATGTTCCGCAGGCCGCCGGGGACCGGCTCGAAGTGCCCGCCCGGGAGGAGGCGCACAAGCGCTTCGGCGGCGCGCCGCTCCGCCGGCGAGCCGGCCGGCCGCGGACCGTACGCGAGCTGCGCCCTGACGAGCGCGTAGGCGCGCGCCTCGTCGAACGGTGTGAGCGCCGGACCGCTGGTCGTCGCTGTCGCCAGCCGCGCGCCGCCGGCGAGCGCGGCGAGCGCGAGGAGCAGCACCAGCGCGCGCGATCGGATCATCGGCGAGACGGTACTGCGTGCGGGGTGTTCGTCGTTGGGATGCCTATAGGGGTACAAACGACGAACACCCCCCGTCCGGAACCTCGTCAGCCCGTGGCAATCCGCCTCGGGCGGCCGGGCGCCGAGCGCCGTGAACCCGCCACGGCGCCGCGAAATCCCCTCGCGGCGGGTGCGAATCTGCCACGCGACGGCCGAACCGCTCATCCCTCGGTAGGGCCTGGAGTCGGGACGGACACTTCTACGACGTTTGTGCACCGTCCTGCGTGGTCGGATGGTGGCGGTCGATCACTCGGGTCGTGAGACAAACTCCCCAGCCGACCAAGCCCCAAGCCCCCGCCAGCCGCAAGCGAATCCTCATCGCCGACGACGATGACGAGGTCCTCGAGCTCGTCCGCGTGCTCCTCGGCGGCGCCGGACACCAGGTTCTGATCGCCTGCGACGGGCGCACGGCCCTGCGTGGCCTGTTCACCCGCCGCCCCGATCTGATGGTCGTCAACCTCGACATCCCCGTCCTCGACGGGTGGCGCGTGCTCGAGAGCGTGCGCCACCTGAGCGACCTCCCGGTCATCGTGCTGAGCTCGAGCGACAACGAGTTCGACCGCGCGCGGGCGCTGCGCGCGGGCGCCGACGACTGGATCCACACGCCGTGCAGTGGCGAGTACCTGCTCGAGCGCATCGACTACGCGCTCGACCTCAGCGCCGAGCCCGAGCTCGAGATCGACGACGGGCTGACCGTCGTCGACTTCCTGCACCACCGCTGAGCAGCCGTCGCACGAACGATTGCGGTCAGCTTCTGACCGCAATCGCTGGCAGACTCTGCCCGATGGTGGAGACCTCGGCTCGCCTGCTCAGTCTGCTCTCGCTCCTGCAGGAACGGCGCGACTGGTCCGGTGCCGCGCTCGCCGAGCGTCTGGAGGTCGGCGTGCGGACGGTCCGGCGCGACGTCGAGCGCCTGCGCACGCTCGGCTATCCGATCGAGGCCACGCCCGGCGTGGCCGGGGGCTACCGCCTCGGCGCCGGCGGCTCGCTGCCGCCGCTGCTGCTCGACGAGGAGGAGGCGGTGGCCGTGGCCGCCGGCCTGCGCACCGCGGCGAGCGTCGGCGTGGCCGGTATCGAGGACACCTCCATCCGCGCGCTGGCCAAGCTCGAGCAGATGCTGCCGGCGCACCTGCGGCGCCGGGTGAACGCCGTCGGATCGGCGACCGTCTCCTATCCGCGCTTCGGTCCGACCGTCGATCCCGAGACCCTCGCGACGATCGCCGCCGCCTGCCGCGACCGCGAGCGCCTGCGGATCCACTACCGCAGCCACGACGCCTCGACGAGCCGGCGGACGATCGAGCCGCATCGACTCGTCCACACGGGCCGGCGCTGGTACCTCGTGGCGTGGGACGCGACGCGCGAGGACTGGCGCACGTTCCGCGTCGACCGGATCGGCCCGCGCCTCGGCGTCGACCGCCGCTTCGTGGCGCGGCAGCCGCCGGCGAAGGATCTTGCCGCCTACGTCGCCCGCGGGGTCTCGGCCGCGCGCGACCGCTTCCAGGCCAGCGTCGTACTGCACGCCCCGCTCGCCGAGGTCGCCCCGCGCGTGCCGACCGGCGTGGGCACGCTGGAGGCGATCGACGAGCGCACGTGCTTGCTGCGCACCGGAGCCGACTGGCTCGGCGGCCTCGCCGTCTACGTCGCGCAGATCGGCGTCGATTTCGAGGTTCTCGACCCGCCGGAGCTGATCGCCGAGGTGCGCCGGCTCGCCGATCGCTTTACTCGCGCGACCGCTGAGCGCCGCTGACCGCGATCAGGCATCGTGCGCGCGCCACGCTCCCGGCGCGACCTCGAGGTCGAGCAGCTCGCGCGGGCGATGGTCGACCTGCAGCGTCGTGTGGTGCAGGTCGAAGCGCTCGGCCAGCATGCGCTCGAGCGAGCGTCGCGTGGCGTGACAGTCGGCCTCGGCGGCGACGAGCACGTGCGCCGAGAGCGCGGGGAAGCCCGACGTCACCTCCCACACGTGGAGGTCGTGGACCTCGACGACGTCCGGCTCGCTCACGAGCGCCTGACCGATGTCGGACGGATGCAGTCCCGCGGGCGAGGCCTCGAGGAACACGCGCGCCGAGGCACGGACGAGACCGATGCCCGAGCGCAGCATGAGCGCGGCGACGAACAGCGAGGCGATCGAGTCGGCGCGCTCCCACCCGCTCACGAGGATCACAACGCCGGCGATGAGCGTGCCGATGAAGGCGTACAGGTCCGTCACCAGGTGCCGGAACGCGCCCTCGATATTGAGGCTCGCGCGCGCCCCGCCGGCGAGCACGAGCGTCGCCGCCGCGTTCACGGCGATGCCGGCCAGCGCCACGACGATGATCGGCCACGGCCGCACGTGCGGCGGCGAGATGAGGCGCACGATCGCCGCGTAGACGATCACGCCGCCGAGCACGATGAGCGTGATCCCGTTCGCCTGGGCCGAGAGGATCTCTGCGCGCCCGAGTCCGAACGTCATCGCGCCGCGGGCCGGGCGGGTGGCGAGGCGCAGCGCGACCAGGGCGAGCCCGAGCGCGGCTGCGTCGGTGAGCATGTGCGCCGCGTCGGAGAACAGCACGAGCGCGTGGGCGAGGATCGCGGCGACGACCTCGGCGACCATGAGCGCGACGATCAGACCGAGCGCGATCGTCAGCGCCCGCGCGTCGGCCTCGCGCGGGGGACCGTGGTGGTGGTGCGAATGCCCGTGGGCCATGACCGTGTTATCGCCCGGTCGACGCCCGGGCGTCAACGACAGCGTAGACGGGCGCTACTCGCCGGGCGACGGCGCGGGGCCGGAGCCGGCGACGGTTTCGTCACCGCTCGGGGCATCGGCCGGCGGGCGACGGCGGTTGAAGCCGAGTACGAGAGCGATCACGATCACCACGACGACGAGGATTCCGGCCGCGATGTAGCGGAGCTTGTGATGGGTCGTCGTGGTCGTGCCCGCCTTGGTCACGTGCAGGATGGACACCGGCACGCCCTTGGCCGTGATCTGCGCGCTGATCGCCTTGTACTGCTGCGATGGGTAGGACGCGACGTAGAGGGTCCCGTTGTCGAGCGTGATGCGCAGGGAGTGAGCCTTCTTGTTGAAGGTCACCGACTTCACCTTCCCAGCGTTGAGCTGGCTCTGGAAGGCGGCGTAGTCCTCCTTGAGGTACGTCGGCGTCGGGCTCTGGGCGAGCGCCAGCGCGCCCGGGAGGAGCGTCAGCGCGGCGACGAGCGTCGCGAGCAACGTGGCCGTGGATCGGCGCATCGGCGGCAGACTATTGAATCGGGCGGACCGGTGGCGCGGGGCCTGCCGCGAGGCCGGACAAGAAAAACCCCACGCACAGCCCATTTACATATTCTTGTCCGCGCCTGCATTCCGCGACACGAGGAGACGCCTGTGTTGTTCAAGAGAACCGTCCGCTCCGCATCCAGGCTCGCCCTCGTGGGTGCCGCGCTCATCGGGGTGGCCGCGTGCGGGAGCTCGTCGAGCTCGAGCTCCACGACCTCGTCGACATCGGCCGCCGCAGCCGCCACCGGCGTCAGCACCGCCGGCGTCTACGCGCCCGCCGCCGCTCTCGTGCCGGCGGCGATCAAGTCGAAGGGCACGCAGCTCGTCGCCGCCGACGCGACGTACGCGCCGAACGAGTTCATCCTGAATGGGGCGATCGTCGGCATGGACGTCGACCTCGCGCATGCCCTGTTCCCGCTGCTCGGCCTGAAGCCCACCGTCGTCAACGCGACGTTCGACACGATCATCCCGGGCCTGACCTCGGGCAAGTTCGACATCGGCATGTCGTCCTTCACCGACACGAAGGCGCGCCAGGCCCAGGTCAACTTCGTCGACTACTTCACCGCCGGGGAGTCCTTCTACGGTCTGTCCACGAGCGGCAACACCATCACGTCGCTGTCGAGCATCTGCGGGCTGAAGGTGGCCGTCGAGTCGGGCACGACCGAGCAGTCCGACGCACAGACGGCGTCCAAGACGTGCGTCTCCGGCGGCAAGCCGGCGGTCAGCGTGCTCGTGTTCCCCGACCAGAACAGCGCCAACCTGGCCGTGGCCTCGGCGCGCGCGAACGTCGGCTTCGCCGACTCGCCGGTCGCCGCCTACCAGACGGTGGTCTCGCACGGCAAGTTCAAGCTCGTCAGCCCGTCGTTCTCCAACGCGCCCTACGGCATCGCCGTGCCGAAGACGTCGGGCGCGCTCGATAAGGCGATCCTCGTCGCGCTGCAGTACATGGTCAGTAACGGCCAGTACGAGGCGATCCTCAAGAAGTGGGGCGTGCAGTCCGGCGCGCTCAACACGCCGGCGATCAACGGGGCGACGAGCTAGGACGACGCGGAGGTTGTGGTGTCCTCCGCCCCGAACGCCACCGACACACCCGCGCCGACCGGGCGGCCTGAGCAGATCAAGGCCGTTCCGGTCCGGCACCCGGGCCGCTGGGTCGCCGCCGCGATCATCCTCGTCATCGCGGTGGCGCTCGTGCGCTCGGTGGTCACCAACGGCAACTTCATGTGGGGCCAGGTCGGGCACTACCTGTTCGACCCGCGCATCCTGCACGGAGCGCGCCTGACCATCGAGCTGACCGTCGCCTGCATGGGGCTCGGCGTCGTGCTCGGCGTCGTGCTTGCGGTGATGCGCCTGTCGCCCAACCCGCTCATCTCCGGGAGCAGCTGGCTGTACATCTGGTTCTTCCGCGGCACGCCCGTGCTCGTGCAGCTGCTGTTCTGGTACAACGTCGCCGCGCTGTACCCGAAGATCAAGCTCGGCATCCCCTTCGGGCCGTCGTTCGTCAATCTCGACGCGAACACGCTGATCACGCCATTCGTGGCCGTGCTGCTCGGCCTCGGCCTCAACGAGGGGGCCTACATGGCGGAGATCGTGCGCGCCGGCATCATCTCCGTCGACGAGGGCCAGAGCGAGGCGGCAGCGCGCTCGGCCTGACGCGGATGCAGACGATGCGCCGCATCGTCCTGCCGCAGGCGATGCGGGTGATCATCCCGCCGACCGGCAACGAGACGATCTCGATGCTCAAGACGACCTCGCTCGCCTATGCCATCGCCTACCCGGAGCTGCTCGGATCGGCCGATCAGATCTACTCGCAGAACTACGAGACGATCCAGCTGCTGATCGTGGCCTCCTTCTGGTACCTCGTGATGACGAGCGTGCTCTACGTCGGCCAGTACTACCTCGAGCGCTACTACGCGCGCGGCGCCACGCGGGACCTGCCGCCCACGCCGCTGCAGCGGATCAGGCGCGGGCTCGGGTCGTTCCGGCACGACCCGGCCGCGTACGGCTCCGATTCCGGGTTCGGGCGCAGCCCGACCGACCCCAACGCCGTGGGCCGCGGGGGCGCCGGCGGAGGCATCGGCGTCTGATGCCCGAGCCCATGGTCCGCGCCGAGGGCGTGCACAAGTACTTTGGTCGCCTCGAGGTGCTGAAGGGCATCGACCTGCGGGTGATGCCCGGCGAGGTGATGTGCATCCTCGGCCCGTCCGGGTCGGGCAAGTCGACGTTCCTGCGCTGCATCAACCACCTCGAGAAGCTCAACTACGGCCGGCTGTGGGTCGACGGCGACCTCGTCGGCTACCGCCAGAACGGCGACAAGCTCTACGAGCTGCGCGAGTCCGAGGTGGCCCAGCGGCGCTCGGAGATCGGCATGGTCTTCCAGCGCTTCAACCTCTTCCCGCACATGTCCGTCGTGGATAACGTCATCGAGGCGCCCTGCCGCGTGCGCAAGCTCTCGCGGAGCGAGGCCACCGACCGTGCGCCGCCAGCTGCTCGAGCGCGTCGGGCTCGCCGACAAGATCTCGGCCTATCCGTCGCAGCTCTCCGGAGGCCAGCAGCAGCGGGTAGCGATCGCGCGGGCGCTCGCGATGCAGCCGAAGCTGATGCTGTTCGATGAGCCGACGTCGGCCCTTGATCCGGAGCTCGTCGGGGAGGTGCTCGACGTCATGCGCGGCCTGGCCACCGATGGCATGACGATGATCGTCGTGACCCACGAGATCGGCTTCGCGCGCGAGGTCGGCGACACGCTCGTGTTCATGGACGACGGCGTCGTCGTCGAGGCCGGCGATCCGCGCGAGGTCCTGGCCAACCCTCGCGAGGAGCGCACGCGGGCATTCCTGTCGAAGGTGCTGTAGGGCCGGGCGCCGGTGGCCGCCACGCAGCGCGACGCGCCCGACGCATCTGTCACCGTCGCGTCACGCACCGCCGGAGGGTGTGCTCGATTTCGCCCGCAGAGCGGGGCTACGGGAGCACACCCCGAAGCGCGCCGGCCCCGCGACCGACCCGCGGCACGGTCGCGCAACAGTCCCGTTACGAGCCCCCGCCACGCTGCGAGACCCGCGCGGCGCATCCGTCATCGTCCCGCCACGCCCACCGAGCGGCCCGGCGGCGCGGGCCCGCGAGCAACCGGGTCGCGCCGCGGCCTGCCTTCGAACGTCCGGTCGGCGGCGAAAACCGAGCCCATCCGCGCCGCCGCCCCCGCCCCGCGAACCCCGCGTCGACGTGGCGACGTCCGCCGGTTCGTTACTCTGCGGGGAAGCTGGACGCCGGGCAGCGCGCGGTGGGAGGCCGCGAACGCGCCCCTCGCGTCGCGGCTGACCGCATCCATCCGCGCCCTCTTGACCGGGCGTCCTCCCTGTGCGCTTCTATCCGTCTGTGACGCCCGTACGTTCGAGAGCCCGCGTTGAGTGATCCTCTGAGCGCATCCGCATCCGCACCCGCATCCGCGGCCGCGTCCCCGGCGAGCGCGCCGGCGGCTCCCGCGGTGCCCCGCCCGCGCCGGCGCGCCGCGCGTCCGGGCGCCTCGCCCGACCAGGGGTCGCTGCTGAGCGCCGCGTCGTCGCCGCGCTTCGGCGGCCGCGAGATCGCGCTGCTCATCGTCGGCTCGCTGCTGCTGTCGATCATCACGACCTGGCCGCTCGTGCTGCACCTGTCGTCGCGGATCGAGCCCGACCTCGGCGACCCGGTCCGCACCGCCTGGCAGATCGCGGTCGAGGGTCACCAGCTCCTCTATCACCCGCTGCACCTGTTCCAGACCAATGCGTTCTGGCCATACCCGAACAGCCTCACGTTCTCGGATTCGCTCCTCGGGTACGCCCCGGCCGGGCTCGTCGGCTCGGGCACCACCGCGACACTCGTCCGTTACAACCTGCTGTTCATCTTCGCGTGGACGCTGCCGGTCATCGGGGCCTACCTGCTCGGTCGCGAGCTCGGGCTGCGGCCCGCCGCGGCGGCGATCGCGGGCGCCGCGTTCGCCTACGCCCCGTTCAAGGCGGCCGAGGCGGGACATCTGCACGTCCTCTCGAGCGGCGGCATCGCGCTCGCGTTCTTCCTGTTGCTGCGCGGCTACCGGCGGCAGTCGTGGAAGGTGGTGCTCGCCGGCTGGCT
The DNA here is from genome assembly GCA_963819075.1 of uncultured Solirubrobacterales bacterium. Taxonomy (GTDB): domain Bacteria; phylum Actinomycetota; class Thermoleophilia; order Solirubrobacterales; family Solirubrobacteraceae; genus CAVQBJ01. The sequence continues at coordinate 1,047,096 of CAWFUP010000001.1, read as the reverse complement.
CGTCGCCGCCTGGCAGCTCAGCCTCGGCTTCACGCTCGGACTGCCGTTCGCCTACACGCTGCTGGTCGTCGCGCTCGTCACGATCTACGCCTGGTGGCGCCGCGGCGCGCGCCGCCTGCCCGAGGCCGTCCTCATCGCGTCGCTCGCCGGGATCGCGCTCTTCCTCGTCATGGGCGCGTTCGAGGCCCGGCCCTACCTCAAGACGGCCAGCGACTTCTCGACGGCGACGCGCGCGATGAAGGAGATCAAGAGCTACTCCGCCTCGCCGAAGGCCTTCCTGGCCGCCGCGTGGGAGAACCGCGTGTGGGGCGGGATCACCAAGTCGATCCGCTACAGCCTCAGCTCGCGCAACGAGAGCGTCCTGTTCCCCGGATTGATCACCGTCCTGCTGACGATCGGCGGCATGGGCGCGGCCGTCTTCTCGCGCCGGTTGCGATGGTGGATTCTCGGCGGGGCGCTCGTGTTCGCGTCGCTGGCGCTCGGCCTGGACTTCCTGCCGGGCGGGTATCCCTACCGGCTCGTGCACGACGTCGTCCCGGGCTGGAAGGGGGTGCGCGTGCCGGGCCGCATCTACACGATGACCGCGCTCGGCCTGGCGTTGCTGGCCGGCGCCGGCGCACACCGCCTGCTCGCCGCGGCGAGCCGGCGCAGCGCGTCGGCGTCCCCGCGCGTACGCGCGGCGGTCGTGCCGGTCATCGCCGCGCTGCTGTTCGTCGCGATCGTCTACGAGGGCGCCGGCAAGGAGGCACACCCCGTGGTGCCGAAGGCGCCACCGAGCACCGCGTCGCTGCCCCAGCCTCAGCTGTACCTGCCGACGATCACTTCGAGCGACCGGCTCTTCCAATACTGGTCGGTCAACGGCTTCCCCGAGATCGCCAACGGCGTCTCGACGTTCGACATCCACGCGCTCGACGACTTGCGTGGCGGCATGCAGAACTTCCCCGACGCCCAGGGGGTGCACAAGCTGCAGCGCCTCGGAATCCGCACGGTCGTGCTCGATCCGCAGGTGCTCCACTTCGGCCTGCCGGTCGACAAGGGAGCGATCTATGAACCGCCGAACCCCGCCGCGGCCGCCGTGAAGTCGATCAAGGGCCTCCCCGTCACACGCTTCCAGCTCGGGGCGCTGACCATCTTCGAGATCGAGCCCCCGCACCGGTGAGCGCGCGACCGCTGCTGACTCGACGCCATCCGGTCGCGCCCGTCCCCGCGGGCGGCGGCGGTTCGCCGGCGGGCACCGGCCCGGCCGGGCCTGCGCCGGTGCGCTCCGGTCGCCGCCGGCCGCAGCGCCTGGCGCTGGCGGCGATCGTCCTCGTCGGGCTCGCTCTTGCGACGGTCATCCAGAGCTTTAGCTGGAACCAGACCTCGCACTACGACCTGCTGCGCTCGCTCAACAACGGCGGGACGACGATCGACGCCTACCAGAGCAACACCGGGGACAAGGTCCTCTACAAGGGCCACTGGTACTCGGCCCGCGCTCCGGGCCTCGCGCTCTTCACGCTGCCCTGGTACGACACGCTCAACGCCGCGAACGCCGAGGCGTGGGCCCGCCAGTCGCAGGCGCAGCCACGCGACGACGAGATGATCTACCTCGTCGGCCTGTGGGGGAATGTCCTCCCCGGGTTCATCCTGCTGCTGCTCGTGTGGCGCGTCGCCGAGCGCTACGAGCCGCGCCACGGAGCGGCCGCGGCGGTGCTCCTCGGCCTCGGGACGCTCACGCTGCCGCTCTCGACGCTCCTGTTCTCCCACGTGTTCACCGCGATGCTCGGCTTCGCGGCCTTCGCGCTCATGATCCGCGAACGTGACGGCCCGCCGAGCGCGACGCTGCTCGGCCTGGCCGGACTGCTGGTGGGCTATGCGGTCGCATCGGAGTACCCGCTCTTCTTCGTGGGGGTCGTGCTCGGCCTGTACCTGCTGTCGCGCCGCGATGCGCTGACGCCGCTGCTTGTCGCTCGCCGCGCGGGCGCCTACATCGCCGGCGGGATCGTCGGGATCATTCCGCTGCTGCTCTACAACCACTACGCGTTCCACTCCTGGACGCACCTCGCCTACTCCGACGTACCGCGCCAGCAGAAGGGCTTCTTCGGCATCGGCGTCCCGAGCCTGAAGGTGCTCGCCACCCTGCTGCTCGACTCGCGCGGGCTGCTCACGCTGTCGCCGGTGCTCCTCCTCGGGGCCGCCGGAACGGTCCTGCTGTATCGCCGCGGCAAGCGCGCCGAGGCCCTGACGATCGGCGGCATCTGCCTCTGCTACGTCGGCTACAACTCCGGCTACTACCTGCCCTTCGGCGGCGGCTTCATGGGTCCGCGCTTCCTCATGACCATGCTGCCGTTCCTGGCCATGCCGATCGGGATCGCGCTGAAGCGCTTCCCCGGCCCGACGGTCGCCCTCGGAGCGGCGTCGGTGTTCATCATCGTGCTCGCCACGCTGACGCATCCGCTCGTGGGCTATGAGAACGAGACCGTCGTCTGGGTGCGTCTGCTGAAGGCCGGCAACTTCCAGCCGTCGCTCGCGAGCGCCTATGGCGCCGGACGGGGCTGGCACGGGATCTACCCGTTCCTCGTGCTCGCCTTCGGGGCCATCGGCTGCGCCGCGTATGCGACCGACCGCCTGCGCCTGACGCCGCGTTCGATGCTCGCCGGAGTGGCGGCGCTCGTGGCCTGGGCGCTGTTCGCCGCGTTCATACCGACGCTGCTCGGCATCGACCACCAGGGGCTGCTCGACATCCAGGCGGCGGGCGATCGCACCGCGCTGCACAAGCCCTTCCCGACGACGGACCCGATCGGCACGCTCGTGCTCTACGCGACGGTCGTCGGGCTGCTCACGCTGCTCGCCGCGCGGTTGCTGCGCAACCGCCGCGAGCCGGCGCCGGCGCGGCAGCGCACGCTCCCGGCGCGCCCCGAGCGCATCGCGCTGCCCGCCGACTGAGGCCGTTCCGCCGCCAGACCGAGCCCGTCGACCGCTCTGCCGCGCCGCCGGCCGAGCGCGAGCCGATCCCGGCCTGAGCGTCAGCGGCGGGCGGCGGTTGCGTTCGGGCTCGGGAAGACGACGAGCCGCGGACTGCGGATCGCCGACAGGCGGGCGGTGACCTGCGACCACTCGAGCGTCGTCAGCGGCTCGTCGAGCGCCGGAACGCGCGCGGCGGCGGCCTGCGCCGGCGCCGGCGGCTTGGCCAGGACAGAGCCCGCGACGGCGAACGACACACGCAGCTCGTGCGGCGCACCCTGGCCGCCCGCGACGACGTGGGCGGCCGAGGCAACGTCGAGGATGCTCTCCGGAACGAACTCGCCGTACAGCGCCCGCAGACGGGCGAGCACGAGCCCGGTCAGCGACACCGCGCTCGGCCGCGCGGGGATCGCCGCGCCGTTGACCGCCGACACGTCCATCGAGGCGATGCGCGGCGGGTGCGCGACGTTGCCGACCGGCAGCACGCCGCAGCTCGACGGATTCACCGTGAGCGAGAAGCCCGACTGCGAGAGGTACTCGAGAACGGCGAGCACGCGCCGATCGATGCGATGAGCCGCCACGGAGCGCCGCTCGCAGGCCGGCAGCGTCACGTGCCGATCGCTGAGCACGGCGTGCTCGAGCGAGCCGGTCGTCGCGAAGAAGATGCCGGTGCTGCCCCAGGTGAACAGGTCGGTCGCTGCGCGGGCGCTGGCGATGAGGGCCAGCCGGGCGCGCGTCGTCGTCGCCGTGGCGAGCCCGCCGGCCGGCGGGCTGGCCGGCGAGCCGGTCGGCCCGGCGTCGCTGCCCGCGCCGGTCGACGCCGGGACTCCGGCGGCCCCGGTCGCACCGCCGGCGAGCACGCCAGTGCTCGGAGCGAGCGCCGGCGCGGAGGGCTGACCGACCGCGGTGGTCGACGGCGGCGCGCCGGCTCCGGCCGGAGCGCTCACGGTCCGGCCGACGGCCGGACCGGCGGGCTCGAGCGTCTCGGTGCGCAGCGCCCAGCTGTCGAGGTAGGGCAGCGGATCGACCGGCTCGCCGTCCCCGGCCGGACGCACGGCGAAGCGGAGCATCCCGATCGAATCGGTTCCGCCGACCTCGCCGATCACCGCCCCGGCACTCACCGCCGCGCCGACGCCGAGTGGATGCCAGCGCGGCGGGTGCTCAGGGCCGTACACCGCCCGCCGGGACAGGTGACCGTAGGTGAAGTAGTTGCCGTCGGCGTCGCGCAACGTAAGGTATTCGCCGCCCAGCGTGGGCGACGTCCCCTCGTGCACGACTCGCGCATCGCGGACGGCGAGCACGCGCGCTCCCGGCGTCGTGATGAGCGTGAGCGGCGCCGGCAACTGGATGCGTACGCTGCGATGCAGCTGCGGCGATGCCTTGCCGGCCACTGGCCTCGGGGCCGCCACCGTGATCGAGCTCGACCCGGATCCGTAGTCGACGGAGCGCACGTCGGCGTTGTGCACCGGCGTCTGCCCGATGCTCAGCTCGGTGAGGGAATCGATCAGCGACGGCGGATAATCGTCGATGAGCCTGGCCCGCAGCAGGACCGAGGCGACATAGGCCGTCGAGTGGTTGTAGGCGAAGATCGCGCCGGCCAGGTTCGCGCGCGAGCCGGCGTCGCGCAGGACGCGAGCGGCGGCGAAGATCGCGTCGGCCGGGTTATACGGGTCGGCGACTCCGCTCGCCGTCGCGTCGACGCCGTACTCGATCCACGTCGTGGGCAGGAACTGCATCCAGCCAAGCGCCCCCGCCGCGGACACATTGAGGTCGTGGCCGTAGTCGGTCTCGATCTCGTTGATGGCCGCCAGCACCGGCCAGGGCACGCCGTACTGATCGCCGGCCGCCTGGTAGATCGGGAGCAGGAAGAGCGGAATGCGGAAGTAGCCGAGCACGGAGTCGGCCACCGACGCGAACGGATCGTTGAGCGCGAGCACGCCGGTGAACGGCAGCGGCGGCAGCGCCGCCGTGGAGATCGCGGCGGCAACGCCGCTCGCGGCCGCGGCGATCGTGCCGCCGGCGGTCGGGGCCTCCGTCCCACCGCTGACCGCCGCCGAGGAAGGTGCGGACGCGCCCCCGGCCTGCGTTGCGCCCGACGAGAACAGCGTCCCGTCGTCGGCCGTGGTCGCCGCCGAGGCCCCGGCCGCGGGGCCGGTCGCGCCGCTCGCCGCAGCCGCGTTGGCAGCGCCTGGCCCGGCCGGCGCAACGGGACCCGCGACCGGCGCCGGCGCGCTCGCGGAGGCGGAGGTCGACGTCGTGCTCATCGACGGCGCGGTCAGCGTCGGGCTCGAGAACGTCGTGGTCGTGCTCGGCGTCGCCGACGAGACGCTCGTGGCTGACGTCGACGCGAGCGCCACGGGCGATGTGGTGGTGGTCGTGACCTCGCTCGCGGCGCCGGTCGTCGAGGCCGGCGCCTGCGCCGCGTGAGCGGAGGCCCCCTGGCTCGCGGGAGCCCCGGGCGGGCGCGCGCCGGCCGGCGGCGCACCGGCGATCGCCAGCGCCGCACCGCCAAGCATCGCGCAAACGGGCGCACGGGATCGCACGGCTCCTCTCAGCACACGGCATGAATCGGCGGTGGCTCGCCGTTGTCCTGCTCGCTGCAGTGAAACGTGCACGTGCGTCACGTGCAGGGCGGGGCCGCGGTCGTCAACACGTGTTTGTCGATCAGATTTGTGTACTATCGCCCCTCTCGCCCTACTCGACCAAGGAGCACGATGCAGCGCCACACCATTACTCCGGGCCCGCAGGCCGAGGCCGTGTCGATCCGAGCAGCCGCCCGCGCCGCGGCCCGCATCGGCGCCCGCGCCGCGCTGACCGCGCTCGCCCTGCCCGTCGCGTCCGCGCTCGCCGCCACGACGCCGAAGCCGGCCGCCTGGACCAACCAGGTCAGCGACCTCCTCGATGGGTACGCGACACTGAACGGGACGCTGCAGACGTCGGCCTCGGGCACGTCCTTCTTCTTCGAGTACGGGCCGACGACGACCTACGGCACCGCCACGCCGGCGACGCCGGTCAGCGCCAGCACGGCACAGCAGCAGGAAACGGCGACGATCCCCGTTGCGCCGGGCGAGCAGTACCACTACCAGCTCGTCGCCTCGAACAAGGGCGGCACCATGCTCGGTGGCGACGGGGTCTTCGATACCCAGCCCGATCCGCCCGAGATCGGCTCGGCGATCGGCGGCGCGGCCCTCCCCGGTGTGCTCGGTGGCGGCGTTCCGCTGCTGCTGCGCCTCGACTCGCCGGGGACGATCACCGTGCAGGTGTCGATCCCGGCGTCGGTCGCTGTGGCCAGCCACGTCATCACGCACGTGCCGTCGGGCGTTACGCAGGTGTGGCTCGGCAGCAACCGCGTCGACGTCGATGCGTACGCGCTGGCCTACGACGCGGTTCCGGTCAGCCAGCGTGCGGCGAAGCTGCTGTCGGGGCTCGCCCATCTGACGCTGACGGTCGACGCGACCGCCGAGGCCCACGGCGTCGTCAGCGACCTCGCCCACACGACGATCGCGCTGGAGGCGCGCACGGGGGTGGCGGGTGACGCGCCGGCCGGTCCGCAGTAGCGCAATGACCGAGTACCCGATATTCACGATCGAGATTATGCCCATTGCGGGCGCACGAAAGGAACTGATCTGACATGAAGCTCAAGAGGACGACGCTGGCCGCAGCGCTCGCGGTCGCGCTCGCGGTCCCCGCATCCGCGAGCGCGGAGACGTTGATCGGATCCGGATCGACGGCCGCTCAGCCCTATCTCGAGGCGCTGTTCTCGGCCTACCGGAAGCTGCACCCCACGATCTCGTTCCTGTACACCGGCGACGGCGGCAACTCCGGCGTCAAGGACGTGCAGGCCGGACGCAGCGTGTTCGCCGGGCAGTCGGTGGCCCCAACCTCGGTGGACGCCGGAACGACCTTTATCAAGTTGTTCGCCGATGGCCTGTGCATCGACGTCAACCCGGGCAACCACCTCACGAACGTCACCTCGGCGACGCTGGCGAACATCTTCGAGGGCAACATCGCCAATTGGGGCCAGGTTCCGGGCTCCGGACTGTCGACGACCGTCGCCGCCTACGGGCGCAACTCGACGGCCGGCACGTTCACGTTCTTCACCAGCGCGATCCTCAACGGCGGCATCCAGGGCTCGAACGTCACCCCCGAGCCCTCCGACAGCCTCGTCACGAACGCCGTCTCGGGTGACCCGAACGGCATCGGCTACGCCGGGCTCGCCTATCAGAGCTCGAAGGTGAAGTCGGTGAGCGTCAACGGCCTCGCCTGCAACGACGCGAACATCAAGGCGCAGACGTACCCGCTGTCGCGCTTCATCTGGCTGGTGGTGCCGGCGACGAGCCCGAATCCCGACGCGCTGGCCTTCGCCAACTGGGTGCAGGCGAGCGCCCAGGCCGGCCAGATCATCGCCAAGGTGGGCGGCGTTCCGGTGAGCAACGCCGTCGCCAAGTCCAAGCCCAAGCCGAAGCCGAAGCGCAAGAAGAAGTAACCGAGGCACGCATGCCCGAGGAGACGTTCCTTCTCGACGAGGACAAGCCACCGCGGTGGTCCGACAAGCGCGCCGAGCTCATGCTCGGCGCGCTCGTGTGTTGCGTGCTGGCGCTGCTCGGCGCGATCTTCGTGTTCGTCGTCGTGCAGGGGTGGCCGTCGTTCGCGCACAACGGCCTCTCGTGGTTCGGCAGCGGCGGCAACGTCGACACCGAGATCCGCAACATCTACAACTCCGGCGAGTCCGGTGCGGCGTACGTGTGGACGTTCCACGCCTGGCCGCTCATCTGGAGCACGCTCCTGATCGTCGGCGCGGCGGTGCTCGTCAGCCTGGTCGGCTCGCTGTTCGTCGCCGTGTTCGTCGTCGAGTTCGCCCCGGCGGCCATGAAGCGCGTCCTGCAGCCGGTGCTGCGGCTGCTCGCGAGCGTCCCGTCGGTCATCTACGGCCTCATCGGCGTGCTCGTCGTCGTCCCCTACATCGATAACCACCTCATCTCGCAGTCCGAGAAGGCGTCGGTTGCCTATGTGATCTCGCTGAGCGGCAACAGCCTGCTGGCCGCCGTGCTCGTGCTCACCGTCATGATCGCGCCGCTCATGACGGCGATCTTCGCCGACGGCCTGCGGTCGGTCCCCTCCGGCTGGCTCGAGGGGTCGCTCGCGCTCGGGGTCAACCGCTGGCGGACCCACTGGAAGATCGCGGTGCGCGCCGCGCGGCCGGCGATCGTCGCCGGCACGGTCCTCGCCACCGCGCGCGCGATCGGAGAAGCGATCGCCCTCTACATGGTGTCGGGCGGGGTCGGCTTCGCGCCGAACCCGTTCGACGGGCGGATCTTCGTATTCGAGCCGTCACGCCCACTGGCCGCCACGATCATCCAGAACATCGACGGCAGAGATGGGGTGCCGCTCAAGCACACGCTGTTCGCGATCGCGGCGGTGCTGCTCGTCTCGGTCATGCTGCTGTCCTTCGCCGGCTGGGCCGCCAAGCAGCCGCTCCGGCGTTACGGGATCGTGTGATGGCGAGTCCGGCCACGCTTCCGCCACCCGCCGCGCCGACTCGCACCCGCGCGGTGGAGTCGAGCGCCACCTGGCGCCTGACCGACCGGATCGGATTGGCGATCTGCTGGATCCTCGGCCTGACCATGTGCGCGATCACGCTGGCCATCGTGCTCTTCCTGTTCGTGCAGGGGATCCGCTACCTGCGCCCGTCGCTACTGGTGACCAGCCCGAGCGCCGACGTCACCGCTTCGTCGACCGGCGGCTTCCTGGACCCACTCGTGGGCACGCTCGTCGTCTCCTTGCTCGGGATGGCCATCGCCCTGCCCGTCGGCGTGGCCACTGCCGTGTGGCTGAGCGAGTACGGCCGCCCGGTCGCACTGGCCCGCGCAGTGGAGTCCGCGATCGACATGATCGCCGGGGTGCCGACCATCGTGCTCGCCCTGTTCGGCGTGATCATCTTCACGAGCCCGCTGCTCGAGCTGCTGAGCCGCACCTCCGGCCACATCGTCTACGGACACTCGTTCTTCGCCGCGGGCGCGATGCTCTCACTCGTCGCGCTGCCGCTCGTCGTCGGCAATACCCGCGCCGGCCTGCTGGCCATCCCCGGTCGCGTGCGGGAGGCATCGCTCGCCGTCGGCAAGACGCGGATCGCCACCGTCCGCCGCATCCTGCTCCCGACGGCCCGCCCGCAGATCGTCACCGGCGCCATGCTCGGCCTCGGGCGGATCATCGGCGACACCGCGATCATCCTCACGCTGCTGGCGGGCTCCGGGCTGATCCTCAACTCCGCCAACGACACTCCGGTGCTCGGACTCCTGCGCGGGACGGGCAGCACGCTGACGAGCTACGTCTTCCAGAACGCCCCGACCGGCGAGTACAACCAGCCGGACAAGGCCTACGCGGCGGCGTTCGTGCTGCTGCTGATCGTGCTCGCGCTCAACGGCGTCGTCGAGCTCGTCGCCCGGCGGGGTCAGACGACATGAACGGGTTCTCCACACCGCCGCCCGTGCGCTGGCTCGAGCTCGACGACGCCCCGGCGCCCGTCGGTCGGCCGCCCAGCCATAGCGAGCCCACCGAGGACGGCCGGGGCCCGGGCCTCGTGTCCAGCCCCCGCGCTGCGCGCCGATCGACCGCGGTGGCGATCGACCGCATGCAGATCGAGGAGGTGTCGATCGCCTACGGCGAGAAGCCGGCGGTGCGGTCGGTATCGCTGCCGATCCGCCAGGGCGAGGTGCTCGGGCTCATCGGGCCGTCCGGCTGCGGCAAGACGACACTGCTGCGCTCGCTCAACCGCCTCACCGAGCTCACGACGGGCACCTCTCTGCGCGGGCGCATCACGCTCGACGGCACCGACGTCACGGCGATCGAGCCGACGCTGCTGCGCCGCCGGGTCACGATGGTCTTCCAGCAGCCCAACCCGTTCCCGATGAGCGTCTTCGACAACGTCGCCTACGTGCTGCGCGAGCAGGGTTCCAAGCGGCCGCGCAAGCGCGCGCTCCGCGAGCCGGTGCTCGACGCGCTCGACCGAGCCGGGCTGCTCGAGGAGGTCAAGGACAGCCTCGACCACGCCGCCCTGCGCCTGTCGGGCGGGCAGCAGCAGCGCCTGTGCATCGCCCGTGCGCTGGCCGCCAACCCCGAGGTCCTGCTGCTCGACGAGCCCTGCTCGGCCCTGGACCCCCAATCCACTCAGGTGATCGAAGACCTCATCGTGCGCCTGCGCGACGACGTCGCCATCGTGATCGTCACGCACAACCTGCAGCAGGCCTACCGGGTTGCCGACCACGTCGCCTTCATGTACCTCGGCGAGCTCGTCGAGTACGGCCCCGTCGGGGCGATCTTCGACGCGCCGCGCGAGCAGCGCACCAGGGACTACGTCAGCGGTGCCTTCGGTTGAGCCGCGGCGCTGGGCCACAGCGATGACCTCCCTCATCCTCATCGGCACGCTCACCGGCTGCGTCGAGACGACGCAGCAGAAGAGCGCGCGGGCCAAGGTCACGGCCGATCGCCTCCTGGCCAGTCAGAACTCGGTGCGCGTCACGCGCGCCAACCCCGACGTCTCGGTGCTCGGCGTCGGGCGGGTAACGAGCGGCGGCGCCCAGGCCATCGCCGTCACGCTGCGCAACAACGCGGCGCAGCCGATCAGCGACCTGCCGATCTCGGTTGGCGTGCTCGCGCGCGGCCCGCATCGCGTCTACGTCAACAGCGCGCCGAACCTGCCCTACTTCCAGACCCACGTCGGCGCGATCGCCCCCGGCGCCGCGACGACGTGGGTGTTCACCGCGCGCGCCCGGTCTGCGAGCGGCGGTCCCCCGTTCGCCATCGTCGGTTTCCCGACGGTGGCCGACGAGGCCGGGATCGACAACCTCCCGGTCATCACGACGTGGGCCACGCCACCGCGACGCGGACTGACGCAGGTCACGATCACCAACCACTCCGGCGTGCCGCAGGCCGGGCTCGCCGTCTATGCGGCCGCCTTCGCGGGCCGCCAGCTGGTTGCCGCTGGCCAAACGGCCCTGAGCGCCCTAGACTCAAGCGCTACCACCACAATTACGATCAACCTAGTAGGCAATGCCGCCATGGTGCCGCTCCGGCTGGACGCGCCGCCGACAGATCTCCGTTAGGGACGAGCTCATGCATTCGACCGACACCGAGGCCACCACCGAGATGCTGCGGCCCGACGACGCACCCTCGCAGACGTCGCCGGCGCCCCCGCGCATCGTCCCCCAGCACGCGCGCGGCAGCTCCGGGCACCCGCAGGCCTTCCTCGCGCACGCGCCGGCGACGCTCGCCCCTGCCCCCGCCCTCGGCGTGGCCGACCGCCCGGCCACGCCGGCGCCCGCCCCGGGCTACCTCCTGTGCGAGCAGTGCCGCGCGCCGGTCGATCGCGAACAGCGCTACTGCGTGCAGTGCGGTACGCGCCAGGCACACGCCGCCAATCCCGCGATCGGCTATTTCGCGGCCGCGGCCAGCGCGCGCCGCAGCGCGCGCAGGGCATCGGGCTCGGCCGGTGCCGGGCGGGGCCCGCTTCTGGCGCTCGGGCTCATCGTCCTGCCGCTCGCCGTCGCGGTCGGGGTCCTCGTCGGGCGCGGCAGCTCGAATGACAACGCCGCGTTGCTCACCGCCCTGCGCGACCAGAAGCCGATCGTCGTCAACGCCGCCCCGGCCGGAACCGCCGCGCCAGCGGCGGCGACTCCGGCCGCCACGAGCGATGTGCCGACCGGCTCGACGCTCGGCAGCGGCTTCGTCGTCAAGCTCGAGACGCTGCCGACGAGCGGCACCACGACCGCGTCGGTAACGTCGGCGGATTCCGCCGCCGCCGCGAAGGGGGCGACGGAGCTCGGCCTCATCGATCCGGCGCGCACGACGACGACGCCCAACCAGGGCGCCACCCACTACGTCATCTACTCGGGCTTCTACACGTCCCGAAGCGCCGCGTCGCAAGCGCTGGGCAAGCTTCGAAGCCGCTTCCCGGGCGCAGCGGTGATCGCGGTGGCACCGGTCGGCGCCGGCGCGAGCGCCGCGAGCAGCGCCGTCACGAACCCCAAGAGCGTCCCGCATACCGCGGCCCAGGTCGGCGCCCGCCCCACCGCGACGGCGCTCACGCAGGGCGCGGCGATCGCCAAGCAGGACCAGACGAAGACCGGCAAGAGCTACGTGCAGGGCGTCACCCACCTGCCGCCCGTGATCACGATCCCGGGCAACCCGAGCGCGGCGGCGAACGGCGCGCCGAGCTCGACCTCGGCGGCCGGGCGACCGTGAGCGCCCGCCCGAGCGCCGATGCTGCGGCGCCGCCGCGCGGCCAGCGCGAGCTGATCGGCAAGCGTGAGCGACTCGTCGAGCGCCTGACGGCGATGCAACTCGACCTCGGCGGCGCGTACTACGAGATGGCCGTCCGCGATCACATCAGGCATGACGTCCTCATCCACAAGGCGGCGGAGATGCAGCGGGTCGACGCCGAGCTGCGCCAGGTCGAGGAGGCGATCGACGCCGGCAGCACGAGCGTCGCGACCTGCCCGGCCTGCGGCGCGCTCGCGGCACCCGGGACGGCGTTCTGCGGGCAGTGCGGCGGCTCGCTCGCGGCCGGCCTGTCGCGTCCCTCGAGCCCATGAGCACCCCGGCCGAGCCGGACCCACGCCCATCGGGGGCCGACGTCCCCTGGCGCAGCGACGGCGATGACTCCTCTGCGCCCGGCGAGGCCGGGCGGGCGTCGTTCTGGCGCTGGGCCGATCAGGTCCTGACGCCGGGGCGCCTCGCGCTGCTGGCCGGCGTCTCGCTGCTGAGCACGGGCCTGGTGATCTGGGTCGGGACGAGCAGCGCGCCGGCCGGCAACATCGCCGCGCTGCTGCTGCACCGCCCGATCGTCGTGAACCGCGCGGCGGCGGCGTTGGCGTCGCCGGCGTCGAGCTCCACGCCCCCACCGATCGCCGCCGCGACGCCGACGCCCTCGGCGTCGCCCTCAGCGTCGGCGAGCCCGAGCGCAGCCGCACCGGCGACCACGAGCGCCTCGACGCCGGCGCCAAGCGGCGGCGGGGCGGGCTCGAGCAGTGCCAAGCAGTCCTCGCCCGCACGTCCGAGCCGGCCCTCGTCCGGCGCCACCGGCGCCACCGGGGCCACGGGCGCCGGCGGCGCCCCGCCGGTCCAGACGAAGATCAAGCACGTGTTCATCATCGTGCTGGCCAGTCCCGGGTACGAGCAGACCTGGGGGCCGTCGTCGCCCGCCGCCTACCTGAACACGCAACTGCGGCCCAAGGGGACGCTGCTGAGCAACTTCGACGCGGTCGCGCACCCCGAGCTGCCCGACTACATCGCCATGGTCAGCGGGCAGCCGCCCAACGCCGACACCGAGCAGAACTGCACCACGTTCACCGGGTTCCCCTCCACCGCCGCGCTCGACGCCACCGGCGTCGCCGCGGGGACCGGTTGCGTGTACCCCGAGAACGCCCTGACGATCGGCGATCAGATGACGAGCTCGGGTCACGCCTGGCGCGCCTACGTCGAGGACCTCGCCAACGGCTCGCCGCCCGTGCAGGACTGCCGCCACCCGAACTCGGACGCGGTCGACCCCGCCCAGCACGCGGTCGTTGGCGACGAGTACGCGACGCGGCACAACCCGTTCGTGTACTTCCATTCGCTGCTCGACTACGGGGACTGCCAGGCCGACGACCTGCCGCTCACCGAACTCAGCGCGGATCTGTCCTCGGCCGCGAAGACGCCGAGCTACGCCTTCATCGTCCCCAACCTGTGCGACGACGGGACCGACAGCCCATGCGTCGATGGCCGCTCGGGCGGGCTGGCCAGCGCCGACGCGTTCCTGGCGCAATGGGTGCCGGTCATCCTCCAGTCACCGGCCTACCGTCAGGGCGGCGCGCTCATCGTCACGTTCGACCAGGGCGCCGCGAGCGACACGAGCGGGTGCTGCACCGGCCCGACGGCCACGACGACCGGCGGCGGACAGGTCGGAGCGCTCGTCGTCTCGCCCTTCGCCAAGGCGGGCGCGACGAGCGCCGCCCCGTACAACGACTACTCGCTGCTGCGCACCGTCGAGGACCTGTTCGGGTTCGCCCATCTCGCCGACGCCGGCCTGCCCGGCGTGCACTCGTTCGGCAGCGACGTCTTCCCCGGCGTGCTCGCCAAGGCGACGGCGTCCAAGCGCTAAGGCTCGCATAGGGCGAGCACGAGCTCGCGGATCGCGCCGGGGTAGCGGTAGGTGATGCCGCCGTGGCGGCCGTCGAACAGCTCGAGCGTGTGATCGATCCCGCCCGCGCTGAGCTCGTTCGACACGGCTTGCGCGCCGAGGTCGAGGTAATACTCGTCGCTGCGCCCAGCGTCGAGATAGATGCGGCGCATGCCCGCGAGCGCGTCGAGGTGGCGCGGGACTAGGCGGACGGGATCCCAGGCCAGCCACTGCTCCCAGACCGCCGGGACGAGCCGGCTCGTGCGGATGTCGAACGGCAGCAGCGCGCCACCCGGGCGCTCGGGATCGGGCGAGTAGCAGGCCGCGTAGGCGTACGTCTCCAGCACGATTCCATGAACGTCGAAGCGGAACGGATCGACGTCCGCCAGCGCCGCGAAGAAGGCGTCGTAGGAGCCCTCGAACCGGTCGCGCAGCACGCGTGTCACCCGTGCGAACGAGCGCACGATCGAGGAGTCGAAGAGCGCATCGCCGGCGTGTGACGCGAGTCCCGCGAACATGTCCGGGCGGAGCATCGGCACGACCATGGCGCCGTAGCCGCCTGAGGACTTCCCGGCGATCCCGCGGTGGGCCCGGTCGGGGAGCGTCGGATAGCGCTCGTCGACGAACGGCACGACCTCGTCGCACAGGTAGTCCATGTAGCGTCCGGTCCCGGTCGAGTTCAGGAACTGCGAGCCCCCGTAGCGCGTCCAGGCGTCGACGAACACGATCGTCGCCGGCGGACACTCCCCGGCCGAGAACATCGCGTCGAGGCGTTCGAGCAGGCTCACCTCGAACGGTTGGCGGTTGGCCCACAGATCGAGCCGTCCGGTGTAGCCCTGCAGGAGGTAGATCGCCGGCGCGCGCCGTCCACCTGCCGCGAGCTGCGGCGGCAGGTACACCATCAGCGGCCGCACGGCCGAGTCGGCGAGCGGATTATCGGCGAGCAGCTCGGACTCGACGACGAGCTCGTCGAGTCGCCCGCGCAGCGCGCTTCGCCAGGGTGGAGGCAGTTCGCGCGTGGACTCCCGCAGTGTCACGCCAGCCATTCTCGCGTGCGCGGCGGCGGGGTGCCGGATCCCCGGGCCGGGGTGTGCTCGATTGGGCCCGCACGGCGGGCCTCCGGGAGCACACCTCCCCACAGGCGCCGACGCCCGGGCCGGGGTGTAACGGAAATTGCGTTCAGGCTGCTTGTTTGACCTCCACGTTGAGGCCGAGGGCTTGGAGTTGGGCGATGAGGCGTTGTTGGCGGCGGGCTGGGTCTGTGCGTCGTTGGAAGTAGTCGGGGCCGAGGTCTTGGTAGGTGCTTCCGGGCTGGGAGAGGAGGTGCCAGGCGATCGTCAGGATGGAGTGTCCGACAGCGACCGCGGCGCGTTCTTGGCCGCGGCGGCGAGCGATCTGCCAGAACTGCGCTGAGAGGTAGGTGCCCTTGCTTCGCGAGACGGCCCAGCCGCATTCGGTGAGGATCGCCGAGAGCCAGGGATCGCCCTGGGGTGTGCGCCCGGAGCGGTTCTTGCCGGCTGATCGTTTGTTGCCGGGGCACATCCCGGCCCAGGACGCCAGCTGTTGGGGGGTCGGGAAGACGGTCATGTCGGCTCCGATCTCAGCCAGGATGCAGGTGGCCGCCAGTTTGCCGACCCCGGGGATCGTCATCAGTTGCTCCCGGGCCGGCGCGAAAGGGGCGATCACCCCGTCGACCTGCTTATCGATGTCGGCGATCGCGGCGTCCAGGTAGTCCACGTGAGCCAGGTGCGTGCAGAGCATCCGGCCGTGATGCGCTCGGAAGTGGACCGTGGCGAGCGCTTGGCGTAGGCGGGGAATCTTCGAACGCATCCTGCGCTGAGCCAACTCGGCCAGCGTGTTGGGGTCGCGCTCGCCAGCGATCAGGGCGTTGAGCATGTCGCGCCCGGAACGCCCGAGCACGTCGCTGGCGACCGACGCGAGCTTGATGCCGCCATCCTCGAGCACCTTCTGCACGCGCTGGGACTCGCGCGTGCGGTCCTGGACCAGCCGCTTGCGATAGCGCGTCAGATCGCGCAGGTCGCGAATCGGTTCGGGCGGCACAAAGGACCCCCGCAACAGGCCGCACTCTCCCAGCTGCGCTAGCCACTCGGCGTCTTTGACGTCGGTCTTTCGCCCCGGGACCTTGCTGACGTGCGTCGCGTTGACCAGCACGAGCTCCATACGATCCTCCAGCGCGTACCACACCGGTTTCCAGTAGACCCCGGTCGCTTCCATCACCACCTGCGTGACTCCCTCGCCGACCAGCCAATCGGCCAGCTCAGCCAACTGCGAAGCGAACGTCCCAAACGTCCGGACCTGCTGAGCACGACGCCCCGGGCGCTCTCCCGGCGTGCGCACACACGCCACCACGGTGTCCTTGTGCACGTCCAGGCCGCCCATCCGCTCGACCACGATCTCCACCACGAACCTCCTGACCTAGCGACAACAAGACGCCGCCCACAGGGGCCCGGAAACAAAAGAAGGTGCAACACGTGCTCACAGCAACAATCCGGGGTCCCTGACAGCCCCCGCGTCATGGTGTGCTTCAGGCTCAAACGCACCAATCCCCACCGACGTCAGCGGACGGCCACCCAATCTTTCCATCCTCCCGGGTGGCCAGCGCAGCGGCCATGTACTGGTGTGCTCGATTGGGCCCGCACAGCGGGCCTCCGGGAGCACAGCCTCCGCTACGTCAGCTCGTCCCGGCCGCTGACCAGTCGCGGAAGGCGGCCAGGAGCTCCTCGCGTACCGGGGCCGCGAGGTCCTCCTCGCGCAGCTCACCGAGCTCGTCCAGGGTCGCCCGCAGCTGGTCCAGGTAAGCCGTGCAGTGCGGGCACCCGGCGATGTGCCGCTCGAAGCGCGCGTGCTCGCGCGCCGACAGGTCCCCCTCGAGGTAGTCGGTGACGAGCTCCACCAGCTCCTGGCAGCTGACGTTCGAGCGTCCGCCGGTGAGGCGCTGCAGCAGACTCATGCTCCTTGGTCCTCCGCGGTGGCCGCTTCGTTACTCGCGCTGCGCGCGCCGTCGATTGCGACGTAGTCGGCGAGGGCCGCCTGTAGGCGGGCCCGGCCCCGGTGCAAAAGCACGCGGACGTTATTCGTCGTCAGCCCGAGCGCCCCGGCGACGTCCTCGGTGCTCAACCCCTCGACGTCGTGCAGCGTGACGATGATGCGCTGGCGAGCGGGAAGCTCGGCCAGGGCGGCGCGCAGCTGGGCGCGCAGCTCGAGCAACTCGGCGCGGGTGGCCGGAAGCTCGAACGGGCGCGGCGGGGTCGCCCACGCGCCATCGCGGGCGAAGCGGTCGGCGCCGACCGTCGGCCCCTCGTCCTCCCCGGGATCGCCGAACGAGGAGAACGGCAGCACCCGCGCCTCGCGCTGGCCGCGGGTCATCGCGCGGTTGACGAGGATCCGGAACAGCCACGTCTTCACCGATGAGCGCGCCTCGAACGTGTCGAGTCCCTTGAGCAGACCGAGCCATGCCTCCTGCACGACCTCTTCGGCGACGGCATCGGACGAGACGTAGGCCCGCGCGACGCGCAGCATCGTGGCCTGGTAGCGGCGTACGAGCGCAGCGAACGCCGCCTCGTCGCCGTCCTTCAGACGGCTCAGCAGCGTGGCATCGTCGGGCGCGCCGCCACGCGTGTTGGGCGCGTCCGCCACCCGATCAGCGATGCTCGACCGACTTTGGCCGCGACGCGTCGGAGAACTCGCGGTACTCCCCGGTGACCATGAAGGCGGCCTGCTCGGCGATGTCGACCGCGTTATCGCCGACCCGTTCGAGGCTGCGCGCCATCAGCATCTGATGCAGGGCGAGCTCGCGCCGCCCGACCGGCCCACCGACGTTACGCGCCTCGGCGAACACCTCGCGATTGAGCAGGTCGAGCGCATCATCGTCGCGGCCGACGGCCTCGGCCACCTCGAGGTCGCGGGTCGCCAGGGCTTCGCCGGCCTTACGCAGCTGCAGACTGGCGTGACTGGCCATGCGACCGAGACGCTCGAGGATGCGCGGGCTCCCGAGCTCCTCGGGATCCATCTCCATCAGCTGCTCGGTGAGCAGTTCGAACTGGTTGGCGATGAGGCCGAGGTGCTGGTTGATCTGAAAGAACCCAAGCACGAGCCGCAGATCGCTGGCGACGGGGGCCTCACGCGCCGCGGCGACAACGAGGCGCTCGTGCGTGATCCGGCCGCTGTCGCGCAGCCGCTCGGCATCGGCCTCGATGTAGCCGGGCGTCGGGCGCGACGGATCGCTGACGACGTCGCTCAGGCCGCGCAGCGTCGCGGCGGCGAGATCGACATCGCGCAGGAGCCGCCGCTCGATCGAGCCGAGCTCCTGCTGAAACCCGTGCCGCATTGCGGTGTCATACCACCGACGGGCGGGCGGTGCGCCGCGGCCTCCCGCATCGAGCGGGCACGATGCGCGCGGCGGCGCCGTCAGGAGTGCGCCGACCAGGCGATCGGGCCGCTCGTGCACGCCGACGATCCGTCCGCGGTGTCGACCGCCGAGACGCTCCCGCTCACGCCGCCGGATGCGTCGAAGTTCCCGCTCACCGCGTACTGCAGCCCCGGCGGGACCGAGAAGCTGTGCGAGAAGCTCCAGGTCGGCCCGGGGGTGAGCGCGAGCGGACTCGTCGAGCTGGCCAGCGTCGGCGCAAACGTGAGCGTGCCGCCATGACACGGCAGCGACAGTTGCAGGCTGAGGCCGGTCAGGACCGAGCCGGCGCCCACGGACAGGACGAACGGCAGCCCCTGGCCCGTCTGTCCGCGGTACTCGACAGCCGCAGGTGGCGGGCCGGCGGGCGCGGTCGGGACCGTCGGCGAGCTGCTGCCAGCCGGAGAGCTGGGCGTGAGCGCACACAGCGGCGCGCCGGCGGCGATCGCGTTGCAGACGTCGAGCATGCCGTAGCGCCACGCGTGACCGGTCTGCGGGACGTTGCGCGCATACGCGAACAGACGCGCCGCCACCTGGCGGTTGGTCAGTCCCCGCGCGAACAGCAGCGCCGCGGCACCGGAGACCATCGGCGCCGACACCGACGTACCGCTGTCGATGCCGAGGTCGATCGGGCCGAGCCGGTTGGCGTACGTCGGCGCCGTCGTGATGATGTTCGTCCCCGGGGCCGCGAGGTCGACCCAGCTCGCGCCGTGATTGCTGAACGACGCCGGGCGATCGACGGCGTCGGTCGAGCCGACCGACAGGACGTCGGTGTCGGCCGCCGGATACACCGGCGCGGTCGTCCCGGTGTTACCGGCCGAGGCGACGACGAGGTCGCCGTGCGTCCAGGCCAGCGCCGCCGCCTGCGACAGCAGGGTGCAGGGCGCCGGCCCACCGGATGACACGTTGATGACGCGGGCGCCGGCCCGGACGGCGGCGACGATCCCGTTGGCGACGGCGCTGCACGACGCGTCGTTGCCGAGGCTCGCATCACCGTAGACCTTGATGTTGAGCAGCGACGCACGGTAGGCGACGCCGGCGATGCCGATTCCGTTGTTGGGGATCGCGGCGGCGACGCCGGCGACGGCGGTGCCGTGGCCGATCTGGTCGCTGACGTTGTCGCCGTTGGAGGCGATCGTCGAGCTGGCGACGATCCGGGCCTTGAGGTCGGGCTGATTGAGGTCGAGGCCGGTGTCGACGATGGCGATCCGCACCGACGCGGAGCCCTCGTCGAGCGCCCACCCGAGCGGAGCGTCGATGTCGTCGCCGAGCACGCCGCCGCCGTGCGGCTCGACCGTCGCTCGGTCGTTCTCCAGGTACCACTGGGCGGCGAAGTCCGGGTCATCGGGTAGGACGCAGGCGGTCGTCAGCGTGCAGTCGGCGTCGTCGGGCACGAGCCGAACGTCGGGCTGTACGGACTCGACGCCGCGCGCGGAGGCGATCGAGGCCACCACACCCCGGCTCCCCGTAGTGCGCAGCACGACGGCATGCAGGGCCGGGATGCGTTCGATCACCGTGCCGCCCGCCATCGAGGCCGCCGAGGCCACCGCCGCGGCGCCAACGCCGGGCCGGTAGACGACGATCTCGCGGCCGGGGATGATCCAGCGCCCGGGGTCGGACAGGCTGGCCGCCGGCGGGTGATGCACGATCGCGCTCAGGCCAGCGTCGCCGAGTGCGCCAGCCGGCCACAGCGCGCACGCGAGCAGCGGAGCGAGCAGGAGCGGCCGGCGCAAAGCGGCGGGGACCATGACCGCGACATCGGTCGACCACACGGTTGTCTTGAGCCCCGGAGCCGGCTCCGACGCCTCGGCTCAGTGACGGACGGGCGTGCGCACGAAGCGCGCCGTGACCGCCTGCGCCGTCATGTCGGGCAACAGGGCAAGGCACGCCGCCACCTCCGCCCGGTCGCTGGCGATCAGGGCCGCGCACGCCCGGTGGTAGCCGTCGGCGATCTCCAAGCGGCCGCGGCCATCGTGGACGAGCAGCAACGGCGACAGCGGCTTGCCGGCGTCGATCTGGCGGGCGACGCCGGCAACCTCGGCGCTGCGCTTGCGCTTCAGACGCGGCAGGCGCGCGGCGCGAAGCACCGCCTCGGCCGGCCAGGTCGCGCTCGGCGCCGCGCGCAGCAGCTCGAGCGCGGCGTCGACCCGCGGGGCGGCGAGCAGCAGCGATAGGTAGCGGCGCGCCGCCTCGTAGTCCTCGTTGCTCGGCAGGCTTGACCAGCGCGCCGCGGGCATGCGCTCACGATACGCCACGGCCCGGCGGCCGCGGCATCGCGCTATCCGTGCGCCGTTCCGGCCGCCGGGGTGGCGACGGTGGCGATCGGGGCGGCCTCGAGAGCGGCCTCACGGAACGTGACGAGCCGGTTGCGCTCGGGGTCCCACAGCTTCAGTCGCGTGCAGCGCAGGGCGTGGCCCAGCGTCAGCACCGGAACGCCGTGGAAGATCGAGAGGTCGTCGTGCGCGCGCTGCAGGTTGTAGTTGGGCACGCGCGCGCTGAGGTGGTGGACGTGATGCAGGCCGATGTTGCCGGTGAAGAACTGCAGCACCTTCGGCAGTTTGAGGTAGGAGCTCCCGCGCAGGGCGGCGTCCTCATAGCTCCAG
Organism: uncultured Solirubrobacterales bacterium; assembly: GCA_963819075.1. GTDB lineage: Bacteria > Actinomycetota > Thermoleophilia > Solirubrobacterales > Solirubrobacteraceae > CAVQBJ01. Next base: position 1,025,969 of record CAWFUP010000001.1, on the reverse strand, counting down.
CCGTCGGAGCTCTCCCAGTAGGCGTCCTCGTACTGGTGCTGCACGTAGAACAGCCAGATTCCGGTCGAGGCCGCCATCAGCGCGGGCGGCAGCCAGACGAGCAGCAACGGGCCGACGCCGAGCCAGGCGATGAGCGCGCCGAACACGACCGCGAGGGCGAGGTCGGTGAGCATCACGCTGTGACGAAGGCGCGGACGCTGCGCGCGCGTCCAGAACCGCGGGCCGACGATCATCGCGAAGATCGGGCCGAACCCGAACATCACGACCGGGTTGCGAAACGCGCGGTAGGCGAGCTGCCCGCGGCGCGATCGCGCCCGGTACTCGGCCACCGTGAGCGTCGGGATGTCGCCGACGCCGCGACGGTCGAGATCGCCGGCGGTCGCATGGTGGACGGCGTGGTCGTGGCGCCAACGGGCGAATGGAGCGAGCACCATCAGGGCGAACACGCGGCCGAACCAGAGGTTGGCGCGCTTGGAGGCGAACAGCGAGCCGTGCGCGCAGTCGTGGAAGAGGATGTACGTGCGAAGCAGAAAGCCTCCGGTCGGCACCGCGAGCAGGAGCGTGACGGCGTAGGAGACGTGGCCGAGCGATAGGTACATGAGCACCGAGAGCGCCAGATACGGCACGACGGCGGTGAGGATGTCGAGCAGGCTGCGACTCAGGCGCGGCTGAGCGTACGGGGCGAGCGGCTCACGCCAGTGAGCAGGGGATGCGCTGCCCTGCTCGTCGTTCGCTGCCCTGATCCCAGCCGGGGAGGCTTCGTTCATCGTCACGCCCAATCTCGCTCGTTGTCGTCTGACCGCGGCGATGGGCGCGCGGCCGCCGAATTCTACGGGAACATAGAGACATCGGCAGAAACGATGATCATGTTTAACTACTGATTCGGACGGTATTAGCCCGCGCTTCGAATCGGGTTAGCGAACGCTCAGCCGGCCGACCAATGCTGTCTTCACATCGATTTGGAGGTGAAGACACATGCGAAGCACCACTCGGCTCCTGGGCGCCACTGCCCTCGGCGCCGCCGCGGCGGCAACCGTATTCGTGGCGGTCGGGACGAGCGGCGCGGCGACCGGCCATGCCGCGGCCAGCGCCGCATCGGTCCCGAAGACGGCAACGATCTCGCACTCGACTCCGTCGCTCAGCGCGAGCGAGGTCTACAAGCGCGACTCCGCTGGTGTCGTGGCCATCTCGGCCACGTCGTCGGCACAGCAGGACACCGGCACCGGTGTCGTGCTCAACTCGAGCGGCCTCATCCTGACCAACGACCACGTCGTCTCCGGCGCCCAGAGCGTGACCGTCGCCCCAGGCAACTCGCCGAACACGACGCGCAGCGCCACGATCGTCGGCGAGGACCCCGACGCCGACCTCGCCGTCCTGAAGATCGACCCGTCGGGCCTCGGCCTGACGCCGCTGACCTTCGCGAACTCGAGCGACGTCTCGGTCGGGGATGCGGTGTACGCGATCGGCAACCCGTACGGCCTCGACGAGACGCTCACGAGGGGCATCGTGTCGGCGCTCGGACGCCAGATCTCGGCCCCCGACGGCGCCACCATCAATGACGCCATCCAGACCGACGCCGCCCTGAACCCGGGCAACTCCGGAGGGCCGCTCATCGACGCGCAGGGCGACGTCATCGGCATCAACTCCCAGATCGCCAGCGAGCAGAGCAGCGGCAGCGGCGGGCAGCCGGGCAGCACCGGCGTCGGCTTCGCGATCTCGAGTAACACGGCGACGCAGGTCGCGCAGCAGATCGAGACAAGCGGCAGCGTCCCGAGCACGCAGAGCCAGAACCAGAGCTCGAGCGGCCAGACGCAGAGCGGCTCCGGCCAGAGCGGTACCGACCCGTTCGGCTCCGGCCAGAGCGGCACCGACCCGTACGGCGGCGGCCAGAGCAGCACGAGCCCGTACGGCTCGGGATACGGCTACGGCTCGAGCACCGATCCCTACGGATCCGGCAGCAGCTCGGGCGCAGGCGGCTCGGGCGGCTACACGATCGTCGTCCCCTGACGGTCGCAGGGACCCCCCGGGGTCGGCGGGCAACCGCCGACCCCGGGCCGCCGGCGCATAAGATGCCCGCCGTGGCCGCCCTCACCGACGCCTGGATCGTCGACGCCGTTCGCTCGCCGATCGGTCGCCTCGCCGGGGCTGCTCAGCGCCGTGCGACCCGACGACCTCGGCGCGGCCGTCGTGCGCGAGCTTCTGCGGCGCACCGGCGTGCCGGCCGGCGAGATCGAGGACGTCTACTTCGGCTGCGCCAATCAGGCCGGCGAGGACAACCGCGACGTCGCGCGCATGATCGTGCTGCTCGCCGACCTGCCCGAGACCGTCCCCGGCGCGACGGTCAACCGCCTCTGCGGGTCCGGCCTGGAGGCGGTGGCCGCCGCCACGCGGGCGCTCATGCTCGGCGAGGGCGAGGCCTACATCGCCGGCGGCGTCGAGTCGATGAGCCGCGCGCCCTGGGCGGTACCCAAGCCGGGGCGCGGCTTCCCGACCGGACCGGCCACGATGTACGACACGAGCCTCGGCTGGCGCATGGTCAACCCCGAGATGGAGCGACGCGGCCACACCGACTCGCTCGGGCAGACGGCCGAGAACCTCGTCGCCGAGCGCTACGCGTTCCCTCCGGGCGCCTACGGCGAGGGCTCGCCGGTCGACGACCTTCTGGGCCAGGCGCAGGCCAGCGAGTCGCTGCGCGGTACCTATGACATCGGCCGCGAGGCGCAGGACCGCTTCGCGCTGCGCAGCCACCGCAACGCGGTGGCCGCGGCCGAGGAGGGGCGCTTCGCCTCCCAACTGGTACCGATCGAGGTGCAGGAGCGCCGTAACACCCGCATCGTCGACGTCGATGAAGGCCCGCGGGCGGACACGACGCTCCAAGCGCTGGCCGCGCTGCGACCCGCCTTTATCCCCGATGGCACGGTCACGGCCGGCAACGCGAGTCCGCTCAATGACGGCGCCGCCGCACTGCTCATCGTCTCCCCCGACTACGCGCGGGCGCACGGCCTCGCGCCGCTCGCCCGCGTGCGCGCGATGGCCAGCGCCGGCGTCCCGCCGCGCGTCATGGGCATCGGGCCAGTGCCGGCGACGGCGAAGGCGCTCGCGCGCGCCGGGCTGACGCTCGGCGACATCGGGCTCGTCGAGCTCAACGAGGCGTTCGCGGCGCAGTCGCTCGCCGTCCTGTACGAGCTCGGCCTCGACGCCGAAGACGAGCGCGTGAATCCGAACGGCGGCGCGATCGCGCTCGGTCACCCGCTCGGCTGCTCCGGCGCGCGGATCCTCACGACGCTGCTGCACGAGATGCGCCGGCGCGGCGACGTCACCTTCGGCCTGGCCACGATGTGCATCGGCGTCGGCCAGGGCATCGCGCTCGTCGTCGAGCGCGTCGACGCCTGAGCCTCTCTCCAGGCTCCCAGCCGTGCTCGCCATAATCGGGTCATGACGACGACTCCCCTGCGCATCGCCATCGTCGGCGCCGGTCCGGCCGGCGCCTACGCCGCCGGGCGCGCTGCTCGGGCAGGATCTGCGCCCCATCGAGGTCGACATGTACGAGCGCCTGCCCACGCCCTGGGGGCTCGTGCGCGCCGGCGTGGCGCCGGACCATCCGAAGATCAAGACCGTCACGCGCGTGTTCGAGAAGACCGCCGACGCGCCGGGCTTCCGTCTGCTCGCGAACGTCGAGGTCGGCCGCGACGTCAGCCACGAGGAGCTCATGCGCTGGTATGACGCGGTCATCTACGCGAGCGGCACGGAGCGCGACCGCCGCCTCGGGATCCCCGGCGAGGACCTCCCGGGCAGCCTTCCGGCGACGGCGTTCGTCGCCTGGTACAACGCGCATCCCGACTGGCACGGGCTGCCCGTCGACCTCGACATCGACCACGCGCTCGTGGTCGGCAACGGGAACGTCGCGGTCGACTGCGCGCGGATGCTCGCGCTGCGACCCGACGAGCTCGAGGCCACCGACACCGCCGACCACGCGATCGCCAAGCTGAGCTCGGGCGCCGTGCGCGAGATCACGATGATCGGCCGTCGCGGGCCGCTGCAGGCCGCGTTCACGAACCCCGAGCTGCGCGAGCTCGGTGAGCTCACCGACGTCGACCTGCTCGTCGATGCGGCCGACCTCGAGGTGGGCGCCGAGGACTTCGAGGCCGCCCAGCCGACGAACCAGCGTAACGTGCAGCTGCTGCGCGGTTACGCGACGCGCACGCCGGTCGGGGCGACACGCCGCCTCGCGCTGCGCTTCTACACCATCCCCGTGGAGATCCTCGGCGAGGATCGCGTGGAGGCGGTCGTGCTCGAGCGCACGCGGCTCGTCCGCGGCCCCGACGGACGCCTGAGCGCCGAGCCCACCGGCGAGCGCTCCGAGCTCCCGGTCGGACTCGTTTTGCGCTCGATCGGCTACTACGGCACGCCGATACCCGGCCTGCCCTTCGACGAGCGTCGCGGCATCGTGCCCAACGAGGCGGGGCGCGTCATCGCGGTCGGCGGAGAGCCGCTCGCGGGGGTGTACGTCACCGGCTGGATCAAGCGCGGGCCGTCGGGGGTCATCGGCACCAACAAGAAGGACGCGAACGAGACGGTTGCCTGCCTGCTGGCGGACCTCGACGCCGGCGTGCTGTCGGCCGGACCCGAGCGCCCCTCGGCCGAGGAGGTCACCCGGCTGCTGGGCGAGCGCGTCGAGCACCTTGTCGAGCTGCACCAGTGGCGCGCGATCGACGCGCACGAGGTCGAGCTCGGTCGCGGGACCGGCCGCCCGCGCGTCAAGCTGGCCACGCGCGAGCACCTGCTCGAGGTCTCGCACGGCGAGTGAGCGCAGGCGGCCCGGGGGCGCGGCGGGCGCCGGGGCTCCCCCGCAGGACGTGGTCGTCGTAGGTGTGAAGCGTGCGTAGCGGGTTAGCTCCGGTAGCGCTGCTGCACCCGGGGGTGCACGTCGTTTCTATGAATATCTCACGGAAAGGACGTGCACCCCCGGCGAATCGGCTGCCCGAACGAGCCGACAGACGGCCCTGACCCCGCCCCCAGGACCGCAACCTGACGCAACCGGATACGCACGGGTGCGAATCATTCACACCTACGAACTACGCCCCCCGCCCGAGCCGCCCACCCGCGGCTACGCTCCCGCGCCTCGCATCCGCCGCCGCATCGTCGCCATCAGACCGGCGGCCGAGCCGACGCCGACGAGCGCGCCGGCGACCTGCTGGGCCGGCGGCGCCCCGCGCGGGCCGAGACGTCCGCGCAACCCGGCGGCGGCCCAGGGAACCATCAGGAGCGCTGCCGTGGCGGCGCCGGGGTCCCAGCGCCGGTGCCGGGCCGCCCACCCGAGGTGCAGGGCCGCGTTGCCGGCATGGGACAGGCACAGCGCGATCGGGAGCGCGGGAGCCCGGTCCCCGACCGCCGCCGCGGCGACGCTGACACCCCAGCCGAACCCCACGTTGACGGCAAAGGCCGTCGGCAGGTCCAGCGGGAACAACTCCTGCGGACTGTCGAACACGTCCGCGTTGAGCCACTCGATGAAGCCGCCCGGCCACACCCACTCCTCGACCTGGTGCCAGAAGAGAATCGGCAGACCGGCCGAGACCCAGCGCCGCTGAGGGGTCATGCGTTCGCGCGCCGCCAGCCAGACTGCCGTGCTCGCGGGCGCCGCGGCCGCCGCGACCCAGGGCCAGCGACCGTGCACCGGATGAGACGTCACCGCAACCCACCTCCAAACCGCCGGGAACCCGGCCACGCATTCTCGCCGACCGCGGCCCCGCGTGCGGCGCCCTCCGCGCGGCAGGCGCGCGCACCCGCGCACCCGCGCACGCGGATCCGGCGCACCCGGCAAGCGCCTACGCGCGCCGCCTACGCCCGGCCGGGCGCCTCGATGCCCGGCCAGCGACAGTCCCGCTACCCGAGCCGGTCGGCGATGTATTCGGCGATCGCCAGGGCGGACGTCGCGCCCGGCGAGGGAGCGTTGCGGATCGCCGTCACCGCGCCGAGGCGATGGATCGCGAAGTCGTCGAGCAGCCGGCCGTCGGGCGCGAGCGCCTGCGCCCGCACGCCGGCCGGCGCCGCGATGACATCGGCGTCGCGCAGCGACGGCACGAAACGGCGGGCCTCCGCGAGGAACGCGCGACGCGACAGCGAGCCGCGTAGCTCCCGCGCGCCCGCGCGCCAGTGCCGGCGCGCCAAGCGGGAGAACCCCGGTGCCCGCAGCGTGTCGCGGACGTCGCGCAGGACGACGTCGCGACGGCGGTATCCCTCGCGTGCGAAGGCGAGCACCGCGTTCGGGCCGATGTCCACCGATCCATCCACGCGGGGCGTGAAGTGCACGCCGAGAAACGGATACGCCGGGTCGGGAACCGGATAGACGAGCCCGCGTACGAGGCCCTCGCGCCCGCCCACGAGGCGGTAGTACTCACCGCGGAAGGGCACGATTGCCGGCGCCGGACCATCGCCGGCGAGCTGCGCGAGGCGGTCGGACTGCAGACCCGCGCAGAGGACGAGTCGGTCGAACACGAGCTCCTCGCGCGAGCTCGCGACGCGGACGCCGTCGGGCAACGGCACGACACGCGTGACCTCGAAGCCGAGCCGTAGGTCGCCGCCACCGCCGACGACCTCGGCGGCGATCGCCGCCGCGATCGCCCGGTAGTCGACGATCGCGGTATGCGGAGAGTGCAGCGCCGCAACGCCGGCGACGCCGGCTCGAGGCCCTCGATCTCCGAGGGCCCGAGCAGGCGCAGGCCCGGAACGCCGTTCTCGCGGGCGCGGGACTCGACCGCGCGGAGCGCCGGCAGCTCGGTCTGGTCGCGCGCGACGACGAGCTTGCCGCGCTCGTCGTAACGCAGGTTCTGTTCGGCGCAGTATTCGAGCAGCAGCGCTCGCCCGCGCGTGCACAGGCGGGCCTTCAGCGAGCCGGGCGCGTAGTACAGCCCGGCGTGCACGACGCCGCTGCTATGGCCGGTCTGGTGCACGGCCACGCGCGACTCCTTATCGAGCACCGTCACGTCGGCGCCCGGTTCGCGGCGCTGCAGTTCGCGCGCGAGCGCAAGCCCGAGGATGCCGGCCCCGACGATGCCGATGCGGGACGATGTCGCTGGGCCGCCGAACAGGGCGCGGACGCTAGACGGAGCCCGTGAGTGCTGTCAAGCGCAGCCGCGGCTCGCGATGATTGCGGTCAGAAGCTGACCGCAATCGGATCTAGCGTGCATCGCGGGACGTCGGCGAGCGTGCGGCGGCGTTCCGACCAATCGTCCACGTGAACCGGACTCGCCGATCCGCTACTGCTAGTCTAAGCGGACCGGCCAGTCCTCTACGGCGAAAGGCTGCTCGCATGTCCGTCTCCCTCAGCTCTCCCTCCCCGGCCGCACCGTCCAGCGGCGGTCGCTCCTTCAATCCCTGGATCGTCCTTGTCGTCGTCTGCGTGGCCCAGTTCATGGTCATCCTCGACGCGACGATCGTGAACGTCGCGCTCCCCTCGATCCAGCGTGGCCTGCACTTCTCGCGAGCCGACCTGCAATGGGTGGTCAACGGCTACACGCTGCTGTTCGGCGGCTTCCTGCTGCTCGGTGGCCGCGCCGCCGACCTCCTCGGCCGGCGGCGGCTGTTCATGGTCGGCGTCCTGCTCTTCTCCGTCGCTTCGGCGCTCAACGCGCTCGCCCAGAGCTCTCAGGTGCTCATCCTCGGTCGGGCGCTGCAGGGCCTCGGCGGCGCGCTCGTGTCCCCGGCCGCGCTGTCAATCATCACGACCACGTTCACCGAGAACAACGAGCGCACGAAGGCGCTCAGCGTGTGGAGCGGCATCGCCGCCGGCGGCGCCGCGGTCGGACTGCTCCTCGGCGGCATCCTGACCGACCTGTTGTCCTGGCGCTGGGTGTTCATCGTGAACCTGCCGATCGGAATCGCCGCGTTCGCGGCCGCGATCCGGTTCGTCCCCGAGTCGCGCGGATCGAACGAGCGCAAGTCGTTCGACCTCGCCGGTGCGTTCTCGGTGACGGCGGGCCTCGTCGTGCTCGTGTTCGCGATCGTGAAGGCACAGCAGTACGGCTGGGGCTCGACGCGCACGCTCGTGACCGCGGGCATCGCGCTCGTGCTGCTCGGCGCGTTCTTCGTGACCGAGCGGCTCAGCTCCTCGCCGCTCGTGCGCCTGGGCATCCTGCGCGTGCGCACGCTGGCAGCGGCCAACCTGGCGCTGCTGTTCCTCGCCGCCGGGATGTTCTCGATGTTCTACTTCGCGTCGATCTACGTCCAGGAGGTGATGGCCTACAGCCCGCTGCGGGCCGGCCTCGCCTTCCTGCCGGTGACGGTCGGCATCGGCGCTGGGGCGGCCGCCGCGCAGCAGCTCATCCGACGCTTCGGGCCTCGCGCCGTCGGCGTCACCGGCCTGAGCCTGGCCACCATCGGCATGACGCTGCTGCTGCGAACGAGCGTGCACGGCGACTACCTCGGGCAACTGCTCGTCGGCCTGCTGCCCATGGCCATCGGGATGGGACTCGTGTTCGTCCCGATCACGCTGCTGGCCACCGCGAACATCGAGGGCGAGGACGCCGGCCTGGCCTCCGGCCTGTACAACACCTCCCAGCAGGTCGGCGGCGCCCTCGGGCTGGCGATCCTGGCCACGCTGGCGGCCAATCAGACGAGTTCGGTGCTGAGCAGCGGCGCGTCGGGGCAGGCGGCCGCGCTCGTAAGCGGCTTCCACGTCGCGTTCGCGGTGGCCGCCGGAATGCTCGCGTTCGCCGCCATCATCCTGGTGACGATGCTGCGACGCCACCATGTCGAGTCGCTCGACCTCGAAGCCCAGCCGGTGCTCGCGTGAGCGCCGTCTCCTCGGTACGGCCCGGTCCGTCGCGCCCGCTGGGGCGCGGCGGCGACGGCCGCGACGCGTAGACTGCACCGTAGAGGAGTGGCGCCGAAGTGAGTCTCATCGATTCCGATCCGGCCCTCGCTGCAAGCGAGGGCAACGCCGCGCCGCGGCGCCAGCGCGCGGATGCCGAGCGCAACCGCCGTGCGCTCATCGGCGCCGCAATCGAGGTGTTCGGCGAGCGCGGGCTCGACGCGACGGTGGCCGAGATCGCCCAGCGCGCCGGCGTCGGCCAGGGAACGGCCTTCCGCCACTTCCCGACCAAGGAGCACCTCATCGCGGCGATCGTGCGCGACATGGTCGATCGCATCACGGTCACGGCTACCGCGCTGCTCGAGGAGCCCGATCCGGTCAACGCGCTGCGCGAGCTGCTCCACGCCGGATCTGCGCTCATGGTGAGCAACCACGGCTTCAAGGACGCGACGGCCAACTCGCCGGTGCTCGAGGACCCGCTCGTCCACGAGGGCCACGAGCGGCTGCTCGAGGTCATCGGTCGCCTGCTCTCGCGCGCGCAGGCGACCGGCGAGATCCGGGCCGACCTCACGGCCGAGGACGTGCCGCTGCTGTTGTGCGCGATCTCCGCCACCGAGATCCCCGGACACGCCGGCGACGGCGACCCGGCACTGTGGGAGCGCTACTTCGAGATCGTCTTCGCCGGGCTGCGCGCGGCTCCCGCCGCCGCGACGACGACGGCGCTTCCCGGGAACGCACCGACGACCGAGGACCTGCGCAAGCTGAAGTCGGCCGGCGCCGGCCGCCGCGACTGAGCGACCCGTCGCGTTCGGTGCCTACAGGCCCGCGGCGCGCGTCCCGAGGAACGCGGCGAGCGTGGTCAGGCTCAGGGTCGTCTCGAGCGCCGGCAGCTCCGCGACCCGTCCCTCGCGCAGCCACACCGACACGAGCTCGTCGACCCCCGCCGTCAGGAGGAGGAGCGCGTCCGCGGACGGCACCATCAGCTCGGGATCCTCGATGACCCCCGCCTCAAAGCTCTTGCGGAACCGCTCGGCGAAGCGGCGCAGCGTGGCGTCGCGCTCGAACTGCGCGCGCTCGCCGGCCAGCGGGAGCTCGATGAGGTGCGCGCGCGCGAACATCGGGCGCGTCGACAGCGAGACGAGGTACGAACGCATCCCGGCGCGGAACTTCACGCGCCAGTCGCCGGGCGTCGCGCGCACGGCTTCGTCGATGTGCCCCATCAGCACGTCGACGCCGTACCGATAGCCCTCGATGAGGCACTCCTCCTTCGAGGAGAAGAGCGCGTAGAACGTCCCGCGTGACACCTTCGCGGCCCGCACGACATCGGCGACCGTGGTGTCCGACCACCCCTTCTCGCCCACGATGTTCGTCATCTCCACGAGCAGCCGCGCCCGCTGCGCTCCGCTGCGCGGGCCGAGCAGCGGCTCGACGGCCGGGTGCGACGCGACAAGCGAGACCTCGGGCATGGCATGACTGTAGCCGCTCGCGGGGCCGGATTGTACTCGCCGGGTACACTGCGGTTCGATCGCCACCGATCAGGTCGGGTTCTTGCGCGACGCGCTCGGCCGGCCAGGCGAGACCGACCCCGAGACCGACCCCGAGACCGACCCGACGCGCGAGCCCCGCGGGTCACCCACGCGACGGAAGTGGGATGTCGAGGAGCAGCGCCTCCATCTGCAGCAGGCGATCGACATCTCCGCGGATCCCGGCGATCGCGTCGTTGTAGAGGAACGCCTCGGCGATCCGCACGACCGCGTAGGCCAGGGTCTCGGTATCGGCCGGGGCGACGTAGGAGCCGTTGGCCACCTCGAGCTCGATCACCCGCTGGATCGCCGCCACGATCCGCGGCTGGACGTTCGCCGCGCTCGACGTCAGCGTGTGGAGCGCCACCTCGCGTTCGAGCTCGAAGTAGCGCTTGAGCGCCTGCGAAGCAGCGAGCTCGCGGTTGACACGGTCGAGCGCATCGAGGAGCCGGCGCGGGCCCGCCCCGCTGCGCCTGGCGATGCGCGCGAGCGATCGTCCGCTCGCCGGCCGCCGCAAGCACCTCACCGATGACCGCTTCACGCGAGCCGAACCAGCGGTAGATCGTCGCGCGGCTCAGCCCGAGCTGGCGCGCGATCGCCTGCACGTCGACCCTGCGCCCGGCGAAGTAATCCTCGCTGGCGGCGGCGATCACGGCGGCGCGATCGGCCGCTGCCGGCCGTCCGCGCGGTCTCCCGGTCGTGGTCATCGTGCAAGCCTAAGGCGGTCGGTCAACCGACGGCGGCGCCCGCCGGCACGGCGAGCGCCCAGACGCTGCGGCCGTGGCTCTCAGCCGATTCCCAGCCCCGGTTTGCGTGGCGCTTACGCAGGACGACCACACTGGCGCCCGTGACCACCGGCCCACGCCAGCCGCAGGCCGCCGTACGCGCGCTCGACGGCGCGATTGCCGCCCCGGCGACGATCGCCCCGCACGCGCGCCCGCGACCGCGCATCGCCTCGCGCGTGCGCGAGCTGCGGCTGCGCCCCGAGCTCGTCGGACTCCTGCTGCTCGCCGCGGTGCTCGACCTGTGGGCGCTGTCGCGCAACGGCTGGGCGAACGCCTACTACAGCGCCGCCGTGCGCTCGATGGCGACGAGCTGGCACAACTTCCTGTTCGCCTCGATGGACCGCAGCGGCGTCATGACCGTCGACAAGCCGCCGCTCGCCCTCTGGGTGGAGGCGCTCTCGGCGCGGATCTTCGGCTACCACCCGCTCAGCCTCCTCGTGCCGCAGGCGCTGATGGGGGTCGCCACCGTCGGCATCGTCTATGACCTCGTCCGCCGGCGCTTCGGCCGCATCGGCGCCTTCGTCGCCGGCCTCACCCTCGCGCTGACGCCGATTGCCGTGGCGATGTCCCGCCACAACAACCCCGATGCGCTGCTGACGCTCTGCTGCGCCGCGGCCGTGTGGTGCGCGGTCCGGGCCCTCGATGATGGGCGCACCCGCTGGCTCGTGCTGTCCGGTGTCGCGGTCGGCCTCGGCTTCGAGACAAAGATGGGCGCGGCGCTCCTCGTCGTCCCGGCGATCGCCGCCGCGTGGCTGTGGGTCGCGCCGCGTGGGCGGCTCGCCGCCGCGCGTCAGCTCGCGGCGGGCGGCGCCGCGATGGTCGCGGTCGGCGGTGCCTGGCCCCTGCTCGTCATGCTCACCCCGGCCGCGGATCGACCCTGGATCTCCGGCACGAGCGACAACAGCATCCTCTCGCTCATTCTCAACTACAACGGCGTCGGCCGCCTTGCCGGTCAGGCCGGCGGTCCGGCCGGCGGCGGCGGTCCGGGTGGCGGCGGTCCCGGCGGGGGCGGCCTGTTCGGCGGCTCGCCGGGCCCGTTGCGCCTCCTCAACTCGGCGCTCGGCGGCCAGGATGGCTGGCTGCTCGGCTTCGCGCTCGTCGCCGGTATCGGGCTGCTCGTCGCCACCCGCCTGCGCCGCCGCGATGAGCGGACCGGCTGGCTGCTCGCCGTCGGCGGGGCCTTCCTGACCATCGCGGTGGCGTTCAGCGCCGCGTCGGGCATCTTCCACCCCTACTACGTGTCGCTGCTGGCACCGTTTGCGGCGGCGCTCGTCGGCGCCGGCGCGGCCACGCTGCTCGGTGCCGGGCGCCTCGCCCGTGTGGTCGCGCCCATCGCCGTGGCCGCCGGCGTCGCCACCGAGCTGATCGTGCTGCACAACGAACCCGGGCAACTGACGTGGCTGGCGCCGGTGCTCGTGGCCGGCGGAGCGCTGGCCGCGGTGGCGCTCGCGGCCGTGGCCATGCCGCGAATGCGCGTGGCGCTCGTGGCGGCGACGATCGGGCTGCTGCTCATCGCCCCCGCGACGTGGGCCGTCGAGACGCTCGGCCACGCGACGAGCGGCACGTTCCCGGCGGGCGGGCCGGCCGACGCCGGCGGCTTCGGCGGACCGGGCGCGGGCCGTTTCGTCCCCGGCGGGCGCTTCGCCACGGGCGCCGCGGTGCCGCTGTTCGGCAACGGCGCCGGCGGAACTCCTCCCGGGGCCGGCGGCGGCGCACCCGGCGGTCCAGGCGGCTTCGTCCCCGGCGCCGCGGCGTCGGGCGCGGGTACGGCGGGCGGCCCCGGGGGCCTCGGCGGCTTCGGCGGCCCCGGCGGCAGCGGCCCCGGCAGCCTCCGCGGCCCAGCCGGCGGCAGCGGCGGCCCCGGCGGCTTCGGCGGCTTCGGCGGCGGCGGCCCAGCCGGCGGCCCCGGCGGCTTCGCCGGACAGGACCTGAGCGCGGTGCTCGACTACACCAAGGCGCACGGCGGCGGAACGCTCGCCGTGGCCAGTCAGTCCTCGGCCGCGAGCGCCATCATCGGCAACGACGCGAACGTCGCCGGCATCGGAGGCTTCTCCGGCCAGGAGAGCGATGTGAGCGCGAGCTGGCTCGCGGCCGAGGTGCGCTCGGGCCACATCCGCTGGGTGCTCGCCAGCGCCGACCCGGCGAGCCCGTTCGGCGGGGGCCGGGTCGGGGCGAACCACGCGATGGCCGCCGTCCGGGCGGCGTGCGTCGCCGTCTCCCCCGGCACCTCGGTGTCGACAGCCGCCGGAAGCACGGGCACGTCGGCGCTGAGCAGCCTCTACGACTGCGCGGGACGGGCCGCCGAGCTCCAGGGCACCGCGGCGGCGACTGCGACCGGCTGACCCGAGCGAGGCGCTCAGGCGGCGTGACGGTCCGCCCCGCCGGCCGCTTCGACGATTGAGCTGTCGTCGATCACCGAGCGGTTGCGTCCCGCCTGCTTGGCCGCGTACAGGGCGCGGTCCGCCGCCGTCAGGAGCCGCGACGGGCTCGCCAGGCGCGGACTGAGCGACGAGATCCCGGCGCTCGCCGTGAAGGCCGGGAACGCGCCGCCGGTGGATTGCGCGAGCTTCGCCGACACCCGCTCGGCGAATCCCTTGGCGCGCTCGGCGTCGGTCGCGAAGAGGACGACGAGGAACTCCTCGCCGCCCATGCGCGCCGCGAGATCGGCTCGCGAGCGCTCGCCCTCGAGGATCGCGGCGAAGCGGCAGAGCGCCTCGTCGCCGGCGTCGTGTCCGAACGTGTCGTTGATCGCCTTGAAGTGGTCGAGGTCGAAGAGGGCCACGCTCAGCGCAATCCCCGACGCCTGCGCGCGCTCGACCTCCCGGGCGAAGGCCTGCTTCAGGGCCCCGCGGTTGAGCAGGCCGGTGAGCGAGTCGACCGCCGCGACCACCTCCAGCTGGGCCATCACCGCGCCCGTGTGGCGGACCTGGCGCCCGTGCGCGGCGACGAGCAGCGCGACGATCGACACGACCGTGGCGTACATGAGGCCGGGGACCTCCGGGTGGTCGGCGAGGGTGAGCGCGAGCGCGTAGGTGACGCACAGCAGCCCCAGGTTCAGCAGCGTCTCGCGGCGGTCGCAGAATCGAGCGACGGCGATCGCCGGCAGCACGTACCACAGCGGCGTCGGCCCCACGGGGCGAGCGACCACCACACCCGCGCTGATCAGGACGATCGCCCCGGAGATGCCGAGCGCTCGCACGGCCCAACCGGGCAGCCTGCGCCCGAACAGGAGCACGAGCCCGACGGCGAGCTCGGCCACGGCGAGCGGCACGACCCCGGGGCTGTGGCGCTCGATCGGCCGCAAGGCATACAGCGCCACGCTCGTCAGGAAACCGGCCAGGTACGCCGCCGCGCAATAGCGGCGCAGGATGCTCCAGTCCGTGTCTCGGCGCTGATCGATGCCCATGGCCCGCAGGCCCGCGGCCGTGAGGGGGAAACGGCCGGCGGGCGCTCGACCGTCATCGACCCGCACGCGCCGGTCCTTGATGCCAGGCAGGCCGGGGCCGACGGACGTTCGTGCCCCGCACAAGCGCCGCTCGGTGACGCGACAGTGACAGATACGCCCCGCCGGTCGCGCTGCGGTCACGCGAATGTGACGCGCCGCGGTCGCGGCGACCGCGCGCCGAGGGGTGCGCTCCCTTGGGCCCGCCACAGGGGGCAAAGCAAGCACACCCCCGCCGAGAGCGTGACGCGACAGTGACAGATACGCCCCGCCGGTCGCGCTGCGGTCACGCGAATGTGACGCGCCGCGGTCGCGGCGACCGCGCGCCGAGGGGTGCGCTCCCTTGGGCCCGCCACAGGGGGCAAAGCAAGCACACCCCCGCCGAGAGCGTGACGCGACAGTGACGATTGTGCCGCGCGCGTGACGCCAAGCGTCGGCCACGTAACCGAACGAGCGCGCGACCGCGCGACCCGCGACGCCAACGACCCCGCGACCCGCGACGCCAACGACCCCGCGACCCGCCACGCCAACGACCCCGCCACCCGCGACGCCAACGACCCCGCCACCCGCAACGCCGCACGCCGCCGCGACCCCTACCGAGCCGCCTCGACCGCGACCCCGCGCCGGCTCTGCCCACCCCGGACCCGGCGCACGGCGATAAGGCCGATCCCCGCGACCAGCAGGCACGTCAGCCCGCCGAGCCCGAGGCCTGCCCGCGCCCCCGCGACGGCCATCACGACCCCGACGATCGGCCCGCCGATCGGCGTCGAGCCTTGGAAGGCGACGAACCAGAAGGACATCACGCGCCCCCGCATCGAGGGCTCGGCGGTGAGCTGCAGCGTCGCGTTGCCGGTCGACATGAAGGCGATGCTGCTCGCCCCGACGAGTGCGAGCGCCACGAGCTCGACGGCGAGCGTCGGCGCCGCCGCGGCGAACAGCAGCGTCGTCCCGAACGCGGCCGCCGCGAGCGTCAGGAAGCGCAGGCCGATGCGCCCGCGACCGGCGACGTACAGCCCGCCCATCACCGCCCCGACGCCCATCGCCGCCGTCATGAAGCCGAAACCGGTCGCGCCGGTGTGCAGCCCCTGCCTGGCCATCACCGGCAGCGAGACCTGGAACTCGTAGGCGAGCGTCCCGGCCAGCGCCATCATCAGCAGCGGGATCGCGAGGTCCGGCGTGCGGCGCGATGTAGCGCACTCCCTGGCGCAGCTGACCCCTCGCGCGCGGCGTCGGCGGGCTCGGCGTGAGCGCGCGCCGATCGAGCAGCAGCAGCGACGCCACGACGGCGACGAAGCTCGCCGCGTTGCAGAGGAAGCAGACGCCGGTCCCGACCGTCGCGATCAGGATGCCGGCCACGGCGGGCCCGATCGCCCGCGCGACGTTGACGAGCACCGAGTTGAGGCTGACCGCGTTGCGCAGGTGCTCGGGTCCGACCATCTCGAGCATGAACGACTGGCGCGCCGGATTCTCGAACGCGTTGTTGAGGCCGAGCAAGGCGGCGAGCACCGCTATCTCCCACACCCGCACGCTGCCCGACACGGTCAGGACGCCGAGCACGAGCGCCTGCACGCCCATCAGGCTCTGCAGGCAGACCATCAGCCGGCGCTTGTCGACGCGATCGGCGATCACCCCGCCGTACGGGGCGAGCAGGAGCACCGGCAGCGTCTGCGCAGCGACGATGAGGCCGAGGGCCGTGCTCGAATGCGTCAGCGTGAGCACGAGCCAGGACTGCGCCGTCATCTGCATCCACGTGCCGACGAGCGAGATCGACTGCCCGGAGATGTAGCGGCGGTAGTTGGGGACCGCCAGCGCGGCAAAGGTGATCCGGCTCGCCTCCACCACCCGCGTCATGCGCGCCGGTCCTTCAGGCGCTCGGCGAGCGCCTCGAGCACCGGCAGCGCCTCGTCGAGCACGCGCCGCTCTTCGGCGCTCAGCCGCGCGAGCTGCACGTTGAGGACGTCGCGGCGCTCGCCCAGGATCCGCTCGCGCATCCGCCGGCCGGCCGGCGTGGCGTCAACGACCGCGGCACGGCGATCGGCAGGGTCGGCGATGCGGCGCACGAGCCCCTCCTCGGCGAGCTTGCCAACGACACGCGAGAGCATCGTCGGGTTGAGCCCCTCGATCTCAGCCAGCTCGGACAGGCGCAGCGGGCCCATTCGGCCGACGGTGAACAGAACCGAGATGCGCGTCGGGCTCAGGCCGGCGCCGGCGAGCGTCGGGCGCAGCCGTCGCGCCAGTCTCCCGACCACGGCCCGCAACCGAATGGTGGTGTCGACGCCGGTCTGCGGCAACGGACCTCCTTTTCACGACAAAGAGAAATACTTGCTTGCTGGCAAGCATTTTATCAGCCGCCGTCCGAGCCTCAGTCCCCGTTCGTTGCGATTACGGCCGCGAAGCGGACAGCCCGGCGACCCGCGACGCGGCCGCCCGCGCGCGGCCAGCGGACCATCTGCCCCTACGCTGCGCGACGCGCGACCACTCGCCCGAGCGCGCGGACGACGAGCCCACGCGGCGCGGACGGCACCTCGGGCTCGATGCCGAGGCTGTTGATCACGCCGGCGAGCATCTCGTAGTGGCCGATGAGCATGAGCAGCTCGATGAGCTGCTCATCGGAGTGGCGCTCGCGCAGCGACGCCCAGGTCTGTGCCGATAGGCGCCGCTGCGCCAGCAGCTCGTCGACCGCCCCGAGCAGCGCGCGCTCGTAGGCGCTGAAGACCGCCGCTTCGCCGCCCTCGCGCACGGCCGCGATCTGCTCGGCGGACAGCCCGGCCGCGGCGGCGATCTGTTCGTGCGCGCTCCATTCGTAGTCGCAGTCGGCGAGGTGGGCGACGCGCAGGATGACGAGCTCGGTGTCGACGCGCGCGAGCGTCCCGCCGGGCATCAGCGCGCCGGCGAAGCGCAGCCAGTGACGGAACAGACGACGGTGACGCCCGAGCGTTGTGAACAGGTGCAGCGGGCCGGTGCCGATCGCCGCCCCGCCGACCGCCGCGATGAGCGCATTGAGCGTGCCGGTCTGGGCACGCGTGCCCGGCGCGACGCGCGGTCGGACGCTCTCCATGGCGCACACCCTAGCTCGGCAGGTGGAACGGCACGCTCGTGATCACGATCCCCTCGTCGTCGCGCAGCGCGTTGCGCAGCCGGACGGCGAGGCGGCTGTGGAGTACGCGCTGCCAGGGGTGGCGCACGACGATCTCGGACACGACGAGCGTCAGCGTCACGTCGGGCCGCTGACGGTGCAGCGCCTCGATGTAGTTGGCCAGCGGCTCGAGCGTGGCGCGGAAGGGCGACACGACAACCTCCAGTGGGACGTGGTCGCCCCACGCCTCCCAATAGGTGTGGAAGCGCGCGGCCTCGTTGTCGCTCGGGCTGACGTGCAGCGCGAGCACCGGCACGCGCAGCGACACGGCGTAGGCGAGCGCGCGCAGCGCCGCCAGGTCGAGCACGGCGACGGGCACGACGCAGAAGTGGCGTACCTCGTCGGGCGAATCCTGTTCCTCGGGGGAGCGCGACAGCTCGGGCGTGCGCACGTAGGACGGCGCGAAGGATCGCGTGACGAGGTCGTCGTGATCCGGGTGCGGGGTAAGCGCCTCGCGGGCGTGCTCGTAGTGGCGGTGGATGCGGCGGCAGACGATGACGATCGTCGGCACAAGCACGACGACCACCCACGCGCCCTCGGTGAACTTCGTCAACGCGGCGATGGCCACGACGATCGCCGACAGGCCCGAGCCGACCGCGTTCGTGACCAGCGCGCCACGCCAGCCCGCGTCGCGCTTGCGCCACCAGTGCGCGACCATGCCCGCCTGGGCAAGCGTGAAGGCGAGGAACACGCCGATGGCGAACAGCGGGATGAGCGGCTCGGTCTGCCCGCCGAAGGCGGCATAGATGATCGCCGCCGCGACGGCGAGTAGCGCGATCCCGTTCGTGAAGGCCAGCCGGTCGCCCATGCGCAGGAAGGCGCGTGGCACGTACCCATCGCGCGCCATGAAGAACAGCAGGCGGGGTAGGCCGTTGAACGCCGAGTTGGCCGCCACGAGCAGGATGAGCGCGGTCGCGATCTGCACGTAGGCATACAGCACGCCGCCCCCGACCGTGTCGTGCGCGAGCTTGGACAGGACGGTCTGCGAGCCCCCCGGCGCCACGCCGTCGAGGTACGCGAGCACGACGACGCCGACGAACATGAGGACGAGCAGGCTCATCATCCACGTGAGCGTCCGCCGCGCGTTCTGTGCCTCGGGTGGCTTGAACACCGGCACGGCGTTGGAGATCACCTCGATGCCGGTCATCGCCGTCGCGCCCGAGGCGAACGCGCGCAGCACGAGCAGCGCGCCGAGCCCCTCGGTGGCCGGGGCGAAATGCGGCGGGACCGGGTGGAAGCCGTGCTGGCCCGACTGAACGAGCCCGACGATGACGATGAGCCCGATCGCCGACACGAACAGGTAGGTCGGCGCAGCGAACAGCGCGCCGGCCTCGCGGGTCCCGCGCAGGTTCCCCGCCACGAGCAGCCCGATGACGAGCAGACCGAGCGGCACCACCGCCGACTCGAGCGAGGGGATCGCCGAGGTGACGGCGGCGACGCCCGACGCGGCCGAGACGGCGACGGTGAGGATGTAGTCGAGAATGAGCCCGGCGCCGGCGAGCAGTCCCCAGATCGGCCCGAGGCTGTCGCTCGCCACGATGTAGGAGCCGCCGCCGTGCGGGTAGGCGCGGATGACCTGGCGGTAGCCGAGCCCGACGGCGATCATGAGCACGGCGATCGCACCGCCGATCGGCAGCGACAGCTTCAGCTCGGTGCTGCCGGCCAGGATGAGTACCGCGAGCATCGCCTCGGGGCCATAGGCCACCGACGAGATCGCGTCCGGGGACAGGACGGCGAGCGCGAGCAGCTTGCCCATCCGCTCCTGGGCGAGCGCCGTGCTGCGCAGCGCGCGGCCGACGAGGATGCGGCGGGCGGTGTACAGCGCCCGCCCGACCGACGAGTCGGGCACCGATGCCTTCCGCGTGGCCTCGAGATCCTCCGGGTGGCCGGGCCGGACCGCCGCGATCTCGACGAAGCGCCCCGACGCGCCGATCTCCTCGTAGCGCAGGGCGCGGTCGACCGGCAGCGCCTCCTCCCAGCGCTGGCGATCGGGGATGCAGCCCGCCCAGGATTGGCCGACCCGCTGCAGCGCGCGCAGCTGGCGCGTGTCAAGCGCAGGCAGTAACGCGGTCGGCCCCACCGATGCATCGAGCGCCCCCGACGGCGGCCGCCCGCGCGCGCCGTTGCCTGCGGCTCCGTCGGTTGGCGGCGTCGGGTTGTCCGTGTCGGTCACAGCAGCCTTTGGCGGGGCGCGGCCGGGAGGCGGCTCCATGCTAGCCGGCCTTCGCCGCGTACCGGTTCGCCGCCGACCGTTTCGCGCACCGGATGAGCGGAGGGCCATCGTGTCCCTCCGCCCCCCCTCGCTACGAGTGGCTGGCCTCCTGCGTGACCTGGGCGAGCGCCGCGTCCCAATCGATGACGATGTACTTGTCACCCTGGTCGGGCAGCCGCTTGGCCGGAACCATGTTGCCGGGATAGACGAGCGGCACGGCGTCGGCGGGCACCGGATTGCCGACCTGGACCTGATACGGCGGTCGCCCGTCGGCCATCACCGTCAGCAGGAACGCGTACATGTCGTTGCCGCTCGTCGAGCTGCGCGTCCCGAGCGGCTGCGCCTGGACGATGACGGCACGGCAGGCCTCGCCGTTCTCGAGGACGTCGGCGGCCGAGCTGACGTTCGGATCGCTGGAGGCCATCGTCACCGTCGGCGGCGCCTCGTTGAGCGACAGGGCGATCTCGGAGTGATCGTCCGGGTTCACGCGCACGGCCACGGTCACCTCCCCGCTCAACAGCTGCGGCAGGACGGTCGCCAGGATGGCCTGACGACAGGTCGCGGTGTAGCGCGGCTCGTTGTCGAGCGTCACCTCGACGGTGAAGATGCACACGTGCGCGGGGTTGAACTCGGCGCCCGTGCTGACGCTCGTCTGCTTGACGCCCGTGATGATGCCCCGCCCCAGGAGCCCGTTCTCGAGCAGCGCCTTCGACGGAGAGCCGGTCAGGTTACGCATCTTGCCGAACAGGCCCATCGGTTTCTCCTTCAGTTTGCTGATCGCGTGGTCATCAGCCGAGTCTGCTCGCGGCGGCCCACTTGCGCAGTGCCGGATCAGTCTCATCTTGATCTCGGGCACGGGACACGCGCGGCCTCAGAGCGAGCGCCGGCCGCGGCTCCCGCGCGTCGGGACCGGCAGCTCGCTCGCCCCGACCTGCGCGTCGAGCCACTCGTTCAACGGCGCGCAGACCCGCCAGGTGGCGCGGCAGTGACCGAGGGCTGCGGCTCGGGCGATGCCCTTGCCGCCGCGCTCGAGGCGGCGACCGGCGCTGAGCCCCTTGTGCCGCAGCAGCTCGATCCTCGGGTGATCGCGGGGATATCCGCGCGGTGCCGTCTTCAGCGCCTCGCCGAACGTCTCCACCCCCGCGGCGTGGACGGTGGCGACGGCGCGCTCGAGCTCAGGTCCGGCCGTCGCGTCGAGCACCGCGTCCCGGAATCGGGACAGCTGGTCTGCGGCGAGGAAGTGATAGCCAGTGCCGGCGAACAACCCGGCCGCCGACAGCTGGGCGTAGAGCGACGCCCGGCTGTCGGGGCGCTCGACGATCAAGCCGTACGTCTCGGTCTTATACGGCGACTTGTCGGCAGAGAACCGGACGTCGCGGTTCTGGCGGAACATCCGCACATGTCCGCCGTGCTCGTCGGCGAGCTCCTCGAGCATGGCCTCGACCGCCCCGCGGACGGCGCGTTCGTAGACGTCGCGGTGGGCCGTGAAGAAGCGCTTGGAGTTGTCGGCCTGCAGTCCGGCGAACCAGTCGAACGCCTCAGGTCGGAAGCCGGCGAACGGGATCGGCTTGGGCAGGGCGCTCATGCGCCGGATTATCACCGGTCGGCCCTGGCGCCGGGGCGCGCCGCCCTTAGGCCGCGACCGGCTCGGGCATGGCGACCGTTGCGTCGGCGACCACCCGGTCGCGTCCGGCGGCCTTCGCGGCCAGCAACGCGGTCGCGGCCCGCGCGAATACGCGGTCATAGTCGAACGCCTCGTCGGCGCCGACGGTGGCCACGCCAACCGATACCGTCACGGCCACGCCGCTCAGACGGTGACGGCCGACGGTGGCTCGTACGCGCTCGGCGGCGCTCGTCGCTCCCGCCAGGTCGGCCCCCTCGAGCATGACCAGGAACTCCTCGCCGCCCACCCGGTACACGGGATCGAGCGGTCGCAGCGACGAACGGATGCGCTCCACGGCCGCCGCGAGCACGACGTCACCGCGCGCGTGGCCGCGCTCGTCGTTGATCGCCTTGAACTGGTCGAGGTCGGCCACGAGCAGGGAGATCGGCTCGCGTCGCCGGCCTTCGCGGCGCGCGAGCTCGTCGAGGTGCTCGTACAGGGCGGCACGCGTCAGGGCTCCGGTGAGGTGGTCGCTGGTGGACAGCTCGCGCCGATCGAAGGTCGTGCGGACGATCGCGTGGCCGTAGATCGCCATCGATGCGAGCAGGGCGAGCGGGAACGCGAGGATCGACGGCGTCTGCGCCACGGCAGAGGCGTCGAGCAGCACCGCGACGATGCACATCACGGCTCCGGTGAAGACGCCGAGCACGGCCGCCGAGCGCGCGGGCAACCCGGCGGCGCTGGAGAACATGAGGATGGTGAACAACGGCAGCGCGAACAGCGGGGTGCGGTCGGCCACCAGAAACGCCGCGCCCGTTGCGAGCACGACGAGCACGAGCCCGGCCACGAGCGGGTACTCGGGACGCTCGACGCGCGGGACGGCGCGAGAGAGGATCAGCTGCAGCGTGCCGGCGCTCAGCACGATCGGGATGAGCAGCCGCCACCCGAGCCAGGGCACCCCGGCGAGCAGGGCCAGGACGAGGATCGGATTGGCGAGCTTGCCGGTCTCGCGCGTGCGCGCGACGATCTCGAGCATGTGCCGGCGGTCGGCGACCGTGGGCAGGATGAGACTCCCGCGGTCGCGGCGTGGCGTCGCGACGACGTGGGTCGCGTCCCCACCGTCCGCGGGCGCATCAGACACCCTGCCGTTCGCTCGCGCGGGATCGATCGCTCGCGATCGCCGGTCGAGCGGCGTCGCGTCCATGCCCCTGCCGGCGACGGCATCGCCCGGGCGCAGCGTGCGCACGCAGTCGCGCCCGGCCGCCTTCGCCCGATACAGAGCGCGGTCGGCGGCCGCGAACAACGAGGGATAGCCGGCCACCTCCTCGGCCAAGCACGACACGCCGAGCGACATCGTCACAACGCGCCCCGCGAGCGGATCGCTCACGATCGCCGAGCGCATGCGTTCGGCGAGGGCCGGCGCGGCTGCGGCGCCACTGCCCTCCAGCAGGACGACGAATGCCTCCCCGCCGAAGCGGTGCAGCGCGCCGTTGGTCGCCACCACTCGCTGGAGGCGCCGCGCGACCTCGACGAGCACGGCGTCGCCCGTCGCGTGACCGTGGGCGTGGTCGATCGCCTTGAAGTGATCGACCTCAGCGACGATCACCGCCAGCGCCGGGCGGGCGGGGCCCGGGCGGGGTAGCTCGGCCACGCGAGATTGGAGCGCGCTCCGGTTGAGCAGGCCGGTGAGCGGGTCGATCACGGCGGCCTCGCGCGAGGCGAGCTCGGCCTCGAGCGTACGCACGGCGAGCATCGCGATGACGGCCGTGATCGCCGCGGGGATGATCAGCACGGGCGGCAGCGAGGCGACGGCGGCGGGCATGAACATGAACGCCGCGCCGGCCATGGCCGCCACGGTCGCCGCCGCGCCGAACGCCACGACGCGGCCGGGAAACACCGGCGCCGCGAGCAGCGTCGGCAGCAGCAGGATCGACAGCGTGTAGATCCGTGGTCCGCCGGCGAGGCCGATCGCGGCCACGATCGCCAGGAGCGCGAAGAGCCAGACGCCGGCGAGAACGTCCTCGGGCCGGCGTACGTGGTCGAGTAGGGGCTGCGAGACCGCCAGCGCCATTGCCGCCAGGGCGAGCGGCAGCTCCATCGCCCACCCGTACGCCGGCAGCGCGATCGCGGCCACGATCGCCATGGCCAGCGCGGACCAGCGCGTTGCCGGGCGCAGCCGGACGCTCATGTCGAGCAGGCGCAGGCGCTCGGCATGGTTGCGGCAGCGCCAGACCAACACGCTCATGGCTCCCACATCGGCAGCGACGCCGCAGATGGCCCGAATGGCGGGGCGCGTCTGGCCACATTGCCGGCCTCGCTGCGTGCGTCCAGTTCACGACGATGGGCGTTTCAGCGGGCGCGGCGGCGCAGCTCCAGAGCACCGACCGTCCGGTAGCCGAGACGTCGGTACAGCGGCAGGCCGGCGACGGAGGACTGCAGCGACGACGTCCGGGCGCCACGAACCCGCGCCTCGGTCAGCGCATCGCTCAGCAGCGCGCGCGCATGACCGCGCCGCTGCGCGTCGGGGCGGGTGGCGACGTACTGCACCGAGCAGTCGCCATCGACGTCGAGCAGCACCGCCGCGGCGACGATCCGCCCGTCGTCATCGCGACGCCCGCGCGCTCGGACGCAGTCGGCGGGGATCGTGGCGAGCGTGCGCTCCACCTCGCGCCCGCGGTTGCCGTACGCCGCGTCGCTGAGGGCACCGGCCTCCGCCGGCTCGATGGGCTCGCTCGCGCCGGCGCTCGCCTCGATGTGATCGAGCTCCAGGCTCATGGCCGGGACGCGTGCGACGAGATCGGTGAATCCGGCCTCGATCGCCGCGGCCGATTGCTCGGCGCCGCAGGCCCAGAACGCGAGCCGGTCGGGCACGTCCATCTCGGCGAGGCGCTCGAGGACCTGCCGGGCATCTGCGCCGAGCTCGCACACGAGCGCGTTGAGCCAGGGATAGTCCGGCGCACCGGGCACGATCGAACCCGTCGCCCCGCTGAGCTCGACGACGGTGCCGGCATGCCGTCCCACCAGGCGATGCAGCTGGGCCAGGCCCCGGAGGCCTCGATCGAGCAGGACGCCGTCGTCCACCGGCGCCCAGTCTAGGAACGCCGCCGCCCGCGCCGCCGGATCCTCACGTCACGAGCACTCCACCGTCGACGATCAGGTCGTGGGCGTTGATGCCGGAGTTGCGGAGCAGGAACTCGGTGGCGTCGGCCACTTCGTCCATCGTCACCAGACGTCCGATCGGCGTTCGCGGGATGTGGGGGTGGGCCGCGACGTCGCGCCATTTGGGGCTGTCGCCGACCACGCCTGGGTGCAGCGCGTTGATGCGGTGCGGAGCGATCTCGATGGCCAGGGTCTTGATCAGGCCGCTCACCCCGCCGTTGAACGTGGTCACGACCGTCGATCCCGGGTACGGCCGATCCTTGGCGATACCACCGAACAGCACCACCGAAGCACCCTCGGTGAACGACGGATGCAGGACCCGGACGACCTCGGCGTAGCCCACGAGCTTGACGGTGACCGACCTGACCGCCTGTGTGATGTCGAACTCGCGGAGCGTGTTCGCGGCCTGCTCGATAGCGGTGATGACGAGGTTGTCAACCGCGCCGACATCGGCCAGGGCCTCCTCGATCGTCTCGGGCATGGCCAGGTCGAGCGCCAGGCCCGTGACGCCGGAACCGATCTCTCTCGACACCGCGTCGGCCCTCGCCGCGTCGCGGCTGGTGATCACCACCGCATCGCCGCGATCCGCGAGCCGCCCCGCGATCACGCGTCCCAGACCGCTGCTTCCTCCGACGATCACCGACCGAGCCATGCCCGGTATTCTGCGCTATGGCGCTACCTTCTGCGTCGATGCGGGTCGCGACCTGGAACGTCAACTCGGTCAAGCAACGCCTTCCCCGGCTCCTCCCATGGCTGGACGAGCGCCGGCCGGACGTCGTCTGCCTCCAGGAGACAAAGCTCGCCGACGACGCCTTTCGGGAGCTGCTCGGAGACGAGCTGGCCGGGCGCGGATACGCCGTTGCGGTGCACGGCGAGCCGGCGTGGAACGGAGTCGCGATCCTGTCCCGCGCGGGGCTCCAGGACGTCCTGGTAGGACTTCCCGGAGCCCCCGGATTCCCGCATCCCGAGGCACGCGCCGTATCCGCCACGTGCGGTGGTATCCGCATCACCTCGGTGTACGTGCCCAACGGCCGCGAGCCAGACTCCGAGCACTACCGGTACAAGCTCGCGTGGCTGGCCTCGCTGCGCGAGACCGTGGCCGCGGGCCCGGAGGCGCAGATCGTCTGTGGGGACATGAATATCGCGCCGACCGACGAGGACGTCTTCGATCCCGAGGCCTACGTCGGCCACACCCACGTCACGGCGCCCGAGCGGGCGGTGCTGGCGGAGCTGCAGCGACTCGGGCTGCACGACGTCGTCCGCGAGCGCTGGCCGACCGAGCGCGTGTTCACCTACTGGGACTACCGGGCGGGGATGTTCCATCAGGACCTCGGCATGCGCATCGACCTCGTGCTCGCCTCCGCCGTCGTCGCCGAGCGCGTCCAGGCGGCCTGGGTCGACCGGCAGGCCCGCAAGGGAACCGGCCCGAGCGACCACGCCCCGGTGATCGTGGATCTGGACGAGGCGCCCGACGGCGACATCGGGCCCGTCGTTCCCCCTCCCTCTTCGCCGGCCAAGGGCCGCGGCGTGGCCAAGCTGCCGCAGTCGCGCTGACGGCCCGTCGGCTCAGCGGTCGGGGCGGTCGCGATCGCGCGACGGCTGCACGCGTTTGGGCTCGCCGGGCATCTTCGGATAGTCGGGCGGGTAGGGCATGTCGCCGTCGCCCTCGCTGGCGTCGTTCGCGTACATGTCGAGCAGTGGCTGGAGCGAGTGAGCGACATCGTCGATCTTCGCGTGGCGATCGCCCACCTCGGCGAAGCGCGCCGGCATCGTGGCTACGGTGAAGTCGTCGGGCTCGACCTCGGGGAGCTCCTCCCAGGCGAGCGGTGCCGACACGGGCGCGCCGGACTTCGGGCGCACGCTGTAGGCCGAGGCGATCGTCCGGTCGCGCGCGTTCTGGTTGTAGTCGACGAAGATGCGCTCGCCGCGCTCCTCCTTCCACCACTTCGTCGTCACCTCCCCGGGCAGGCGACGCTCGAGCTCGCGTCCGAACGCGATGGCCGCATGGCGGACATCGGTGAACGTCCAGCGCGACTCGATGCGCACGTAGATGTGGACGCCGCGGCCCCCGGACGTCTTCGGGAAGCCGACGTAACCGAGCTCGTCGAGCACCACACGCGCCTCGGCCGCGACGCGGACCGCGTCGGCGAAGTCGGTCCCGGGCTGCGGGTCGAGGTCGATGCGCAGCTCGTCGGGATGGTCGACGTCCTCGCGGCGAACGGGCCACGGATGAAAGGTGATCGTGCCCATCTGAGCCGCCCAGGCGATGACGGCGATCTCGGTCGGACAGACCTCGTCGGCATGGCGACCCGACGGGAACTCGATCCGCGCGGTGTGCACGTAATCAGGTGCGCCGTGTGGAACCCGCTTTTGGAAGAAGGCGTCGCCGCCGCCTCTCTCGCGCGTCGAGACCACGACCCCCGGGTGCACGCCCTTCGTCCACCGCTCGAGCGTCGTCGGCCGACGGTCGAGCGCTCGCATGATTCCATCGTCGACGGCGAGGTAGTACCGCACGATGTCGAGCTTGGTCACGGGTCCGGTGCGGTCCGTGGCCGGGAAGATCACGCGATCCGGGTTAGAGACCCGCAGGTCGCGCCCGCCGGCGTCGATGACGGTCACATCTGAGGCAGCCATACCCGCAAGTTGTACGGCAAGTTCGCTCGTGGCCGGCGTCCGGCGGCCGCCGAGCTGGCGGCCGCCGATGGCGAGCCGTCAGAGGCAGCCGTACTCGTGGCAGGTGAGAAACCCGCTGATGAGGATCGGCGCCGTCACCTTCGCCGCGCGGGGCGGCAGCGGCTGCGGATTGAGGGCCAGCGCGGGGGTCGCCGCCGCCGTGGCCACGCACGCGCCGGCGGTGGCGATCGCCGCGATCTTCGCCTTGACATTGCCGGGGGTATGGAATGCACGCATGATGCGGATCTCCTTGGGCCCCGTGGGCCCGGTCGGGTGCTCGTATGCCCCGGTGGTCTCCGTGCCAGTCCGCACGCAGCGCCGTGGCGTCACCCTGTAGGAGGCCGGAAGCGGCGTCGTGATACCGGGCCGCTGAGCCCCTCCTTCAGCGGGGGGCAGATGTCGCGGCCAACAGCACGAGGTCGTAGATCGCCAGCGCCGTGCAACCCAGTGTGAGGATCACGACAACGATCGCGGAGACGGCGTCCGCCGGGTCGCCGGCCGCAGCCGTCGCCGCCCGTCGCCCAGCGCTCATCCCGCGCGAGGCATCGTGGGCCCTCCCCGCCTGGGAGCGTGCGACGCTCATGCCGAACGATCGGGCTCCGGCCCGTCCAGGGAGCGCCCGCCGAGCGTGGCATCAGCCACTCGCTGGTTCAGAGCCCCAGTCCAGCGCGACGGTGTGAGCAGCTCGCAGATGAGCAACGCCTGACGGACCAGCACGATCGCGATCAGCCCGAAGACCATGAGCCATTCCGCGTGATCGAGGCGGCGACCGCTGCGGATCTCCAGCGCGCACACGATCAGCGCGACGAGCACCGGGAACAGCGGCGCAACGAGCGATGCGAGCGAGGGCGCGCCGCGGCGAACCGGTACGCGATCGGGGTCCCCAGCCAGCGAGAAGTGCGCCGCCAGCGCGATGCCGAGATAGGCACCAACCCAGCCGGCATCGATCACGCTCCCAGACGCGCTGTTGTAGTTCGCGACGCTGGTGAGGTAGGTGTAGGCACTGTCGGCCACGGACATCGCCAGCAGCGCCATCAGCAGGAACCAGAGAGAGAGCCGCTGGCCTGAGGTCATCCCACGGATTGCCAGGACGATGCAGAAGACGATCACGACGTCTCCGAACGGGTACGCGACCGTCACGATCCCCGCGGCCGAGCCGAGATCGGACGTTCGCCACAGCGGTCCGAGCACAACCGTCCAACTGAGAACGAGCAGCGCCGCGGCGATGGCCATGCCGTCGAGCACCGAGCGGGCCGTTCGTGAGCGGCCTCCGCCCGTGGCAGGATGCACGATCAGCGCCGCGACAGTCAGCGGCACCGCGGCGAGATAGCCGGCATCCGCCCACGACGGTGACGGCACGGCAATCACCAGGACGAGCGCGTACAGCCCCCAGATCGCCTCGGCCACCGTCCAGCAGGCTGTGGCGAGACCGAGCAGCGTCCAGAAGGTGCGCATCCGCCCTTGGTGACGCGCGCGTGCACGCAGGCAAGCTGCGCAGGCCAGGGCCGCGGCGAGCGGCGTCGCGAGGTCGTCGACCCACAACGTGGTGGTGGTCCCACCGAGGCGCAGCGCGATCCAGGCGGCGACGAGGCCGGTGACGATCACGCCGACCATCGCGGTGCCGACAACGTCTCGGGTGGTTGGGTTGGGGTTCACGCCTTCTTGTTCGGGGGCTACCGCATGGCCATGCGCCGAGGTCGGCGTAGGCGTGGCGTGCGCCCGTCTCGAGTAGCGCGCAGATCGAGCTCCGGACCGCGGCACGCCTGCTCGATGAGCCGCGCCAACTCCGCCGGGCGCTCGCGCTGCGGGTGATGGCCCATGCGAGGCCAGCACGAGAGGTTCGATTGGGGGAAGGCGCGTTGCACGGCGTCGGCGTGGCTCGGTGGCACGACCCGGTCGCAGTCGCCCCACAGCGTGTCCACCGGTCCGTAGTAAGCCCTCCGCCCAGCGGCGGCTGATGAGCGCCGCCCCGCGCTGACAATCGCTTGGGTGGCCAGCGCAGCGCCGGCCCGCGCGCGCCGCCCGTCCGCTCTGACGCGGGCGAGGAGCTCCGGGGTCGGCGCCGCACCGCGCGTAACGAACAGCCGGTACGCCGCATCCAGCGCGAGCGGTGTTCTCAGCGCGAAGGGAAGGATCGTCCAGGCCACGTCGCGCACGCCGCGAACCGAGACGGCCTCGGCCAGCGCGTTCCGCCCGAAGCCGGCGGGCGCGAGTAGGACGAGCGACGCGACGCGACGCGGGATCGCCTCGGCGACCGCCGCGGCTACCGCCCCGCCGAGCGAATGGCCGACGAGCGTGAACCGGGCGAGGTTCAAGGATCCAACGGCCTCGATGATGTCGCCCGCATACGCCGAGATGCAAGCGGCGGTCGGCAGGTCCGAGGCGCCGAAGCCCGGCAGATCGAAGGCGACCGTGGGCCGCCGCGTGGACAGCGCGATCTCGCGCCAGCCCTCGGACGAGTCGAGCAGGCCGTGCAGCAGCACGACCGGGGTGCCGCGACCGTCGGTCCGTCGCGCCCGCAGGACACGGCCGTCCGAGAGTCGGACGTCGATCACGTCCCAGGCACGTACCGCAGCCAGCGGCGCGGTGGTCGACTGTCGCTGCGTCGGCGCCGCGACCGACCGACCCTCGGTGAGGTCCTGCGTCGCTGCCGGCCGCGCACGTCCCATGACCACTTCGTCGGTCAGGGGATCGCGAGCTCCATACCTCAAACCGGTCAGGCGTCGGCCCCAAAGCCGGAGACCCACCCATGCGCGGGCGTGTCCGCGCGTCAGTCGGAGGCGGACGGTTGGCTGTCCTGACGGCGGCTGGGCGGCGGTTTCGAGCGGTGTGCCGTCGTCGGGCGGGGTTGGTGACGTGTGGGCGGCCGGAAAGCTCACTTCGATCGACAGGCCGCCGGCCGTGGGTAGCGTCGTGGTGAGAGTGGCGGCGTGCGCCTGCGCGATCGCCTTGACGATCGAGAGGCCCAGCCCCAGACCGTCGCCGTCGCCGTCGCTCGTGCGCGCCCCGTTGAGGCGCTCGAAGGGTTCGAACAGCCGGCCGACGTCGTTCGGCGAGAGCGGCGATCCGGTATTGGCCACGGTGAGGATCGCGCGGCCGCGAACCGTGCGCGTGGATACGTCCACGCGTCCCTCGGGGCAATTGTGCCGGACGGCGTTGTCGACGAGGTTGGCCGTGAGCCGCTCGACGAGTCGCGGATCCCCTTCGGTATGGGCGGGTGCCAGCGCCGTCTCGACGGTCAGGCCGCCGCTGTCGACGGCCGCCAGTGTCCGCGCCGCGACCTGGGCGAGATCGATGGTCTCCCGGCGCTCGAGCCCGCGCTGGCCGCGTGACATCACCAGGAGGGCGTCGATGAGGCGTTCCTGGTGGATTCCGCTGGCCAGCACCTTCTCGCAGACCGCGCGGAGAGCCGGGGCGCTGGCGTTCGGGTCGGCGAGCGCGACCTCGATCAGGGTTCGCTCGAGGGTCAGGGGGGTGCGCAGCTCGTGCGAGACGTTCGACGCGAATTGGCGCTGGGCTGCGAACGCGGTCTCCAGCCGCTCCAGCAGTGAATCAAAGGTGTCGGCGAGTTGCGTGAGCTCGTCGTTGGGGCCGGCGAGAGCGAGGCGGCGGTGCAGGTTACTCGCCGAGATCTCCCGGGCCGCCGCCGTCATCGCGCGCAGCGGACGCAGCGCGCGCCCCGCCACCACCCAGCCGAGCCACATCGCGATGACCGCCATGATCGTCAGCGCGACGCCCGACTCGATCAGCAGCGTCTGCAGCGCGGCGCTGGACTGCGCCGCGGCGGAGGCGATGAGGATGCGCCCGGCCGCCACCGCGGCTCCGGGGGGCGGCGCGGCGCCGACCGGCACCGCGGCGCGAAGCTGGCCGTGGGCCGAACCGAGAGCCAACGGCGGGAGCCCCGGACCGGGCGCTGGGACTGCGCCGGCCCCCGATCTCGTTGTGAACCCGAAAGCCTGGACCCCCTTGCCGACGCTGAGGACATAGCCGGCCGTGTAGCGATTGGACACGAGTCCGTAGGTGATCCCAAGCAGGGCCGCGCCGCACAGGATGAAGAGACCTCCGTAGATGATCGTGAGGCGCAGGCGGAGCGTGCGCGGCGGCAGCGAGCGCCAGCGGCGGGTGAACGTGGTCGCGAGGCGGTTCGGGGTCAAGTTCGTATGCGGTAGCCGGCGCGGGGCACGGTCTCGATCGCAACGGGCTCGCCGAGCTTGCCCCGCAGGCGGTTGATCGTCACCTTGACGACTCCACTGAAGGAGTCGGCGTATTGGTCCCAGCCGCGCTGCAGGAGCTCCTCGCTGGAGAGCGGCGCGCCGCCGGCCGTGAGCAACAGTTCGAGCACCGTGAGCTCCTTGGGGCTGAGCTCGATGCGCCGCCCGGCCCGAGTCGCGACGCGGTGGACGGTGTCGAGCTGGATGTCGCCGCTGGCCAGCACCGGTGGGCGCGCGGGATGGCTGCGTCGTTCCAGGGCGCGGATGCGCGCGACCAGCTCGGCGAACGCGAACGGCTTGGGCAGGTAGTCGTCTGCCCCGAGGCTGAGACCGTCCACGCGACTCTCGATCGTGTCGGCGGCGGTGAGCATGAGCACCCGCGCTCGCGCGCCGGCCGCGACGAGTGCGCGGCAGACGTCGTCGCCGTGCAGTCCGGGAAGGTCGCGGTCGAGCACGACGACGTCGTAGGTGTCCTGGACGCCCTGGCGCAGTCCCGCCTGCCCGTCGAAGACGGCGTCGACGGCCATGCCCTCGCGCCGCAGGCCGTCGGCGATGGTGAGCGCGAGCTCCTTGTGATCTTCGACGATCAGTACGCGCATCGGTGAGCCCACCAGCATGATCGCCGGCGGGTTACGCACAGGTAACAGGTCCTGTGACCGCCGTGTAACCCCGCGCGCACTATCCATTGCCCTTGAGTCCGCTACCGCCGCAATCAAGGAGCCTTCCATGCCGCCCGCCGACCACCCGACCAGTCGCCGTTCCCGTCGCCGGCGCGGCGCGTCCCTACTGTCGGCGAGCGCGGCCCTGCTGGCCCTCGCGGCCCTCCTCGCCGGCTGCGGTGGCAGCTCGTCGCCCGGAGTGGCGAGCGTCGGCAGTTCGAAGGCGTCGAGCAGTCAGTCCGCGGCCGCGGGCGCCAGCCGCCGGCGGGGACGCCGGAGGGCCGGCGGCCTCGAGCGGGGGCGGGGGCGGGGCGCAGAGCGGCAAGGCCCTGGCGATCGGCGGCGGCAGCCGCCAGAACGCCCTCAAGTTCTCGGCCTGCATGCGTGCGAACGGATTGCCCAATTTCCCCGACCCCAACGGCCAGGGCGCAATCCAGTTCGGCACGGCCAACGGCATCGACCCGAGCTCGGCCGCAGTTCCAGGCCGCCCAGAAGAAGTGCGCGAAGTACATGCCGAACGGCGGCGCCCCCCCGAGCCCCGCCCAGCAGGCCCAGATGCAGGCGCAGGCGCTGAAGTTCTCGGCCTGCATGCGCTCGCACGGCGTGCCCAGCTTCCCCGATCCGCAGTTCTCGGGCGGGCACGTCGGGATCCGGATCCAGGGCGGACCGGGGACCGGCCTGGACCCGAGATCGCCGATCTTCCAGGCGGCCCAGAAGGCCTGCTCGGCAGAAGTCCCCGGCTTCGGGCCGAAGGCGGCGGCGCCGGGCGCATGAGCCCGGGCGCTGAGCGGACCGTCCTCGCGACCGCCGGCCGCCCGGTGGGCGGCGGCGGGATCCCGGACGGCGCGCGGGGCGGCGAGCCGTGAGCGCGGCCCCGGCCGCCAGCACCGGCGAGGCGATCGACCCCCGGCCGGCCCCTCGCGATCGCGGACCCCGGCGCGGGCGCCGCCGGATGCTCGCGGCCGCGGCCCTGGCCCTCGGCATCGCCGCGGTTGCGATCGTGGTCACCGACCCGTTCGGCGGGGCCAGTCCGTCCCACGGGGTGGCCGATAACGGGTATCCGACGTCGCTGCAGCCGGTGGCGCGCCAGACGCTCTCGCAGCAGACGCAGGAGAGCGCCACGCTGGGCTTCGCGGGCAGTTCGACGATTCGCATCCCGATGGGCACCTCGCCGTCCGCGGCCTCGCAGGCGCAGCAGTCGGTCACGATGCAGGAGGGGATGCTGGCCTCGGCGACGTCGTCGCTGTCGGCCGACGACGCGACGTTCGCGCAGGCCCGCGCGACCGTCTCGGCCGATCAGCAGCTCCAGGCCGTTGACTGTGCCGGGGACAACGCGGCCCAGAGCCCGTCGAGCGGCGCCGCCGGGAGCGGCGGCTCGGGCGGATGCGCGGGCGCGGCGCAGATGGTCTCGACCGATCAACAGGCGGTGACCGGGGATGCGGTGCGGGTCGCGGCCGACGAGCACTCGCTGTCCTCGGCGCAGAGCGCGCTCGCGACCGCGCAGGCGGGCCTCGTTTCCGCCCGATCGCACGAGACGATCTACGGTCAGGATTCGGCGTTCACCACCGTGCCGTCCACCGGGGCGGTGATCCGCCTGGGCGAGAGCCTGTACGCGATCGACGGCAAGCCGGTCCTGCTTCTGTACGGGCCGGTCGTCGCGACGCGCGCGTTCGTGGCCGGCATGTCGGCCGGGCCCGACGTGGCCGAGCTGAACGCCAATCTCGACGCGCTCGGCTACGGCGCCGGGTTGGGCGGTGACGCGTTCACAGGCGGGACGGCCGCGGCGATCCGCGCCCTGCAGTCCGCGCGCGGTCTGAGCGCGACCGGCGAGCTGCTGCTCGGGTCGGTCGCGTTCGAGTCGGGCCCGGTGCGGGTCACCAGCGTGATGGCGAACGTCGCGGACGGTTCAAGCGTGTCCCCGGGCCCGGTGCTCAGCGTCAGCTCGACGGAGCCGCAGGTCTCGATCCACCTCGACGCGGCCCTGGAGGGCGCGGTGAAGGTCGGCGACCCGGTCACGATCACGCTGCCCGACAACGAGACGACGCCGGGCCGGATCTCCTACGTGAGCTCGGTCGCCTCCAGTCAGGGCGGCTCGGCCACGATCCTCGTGGACGCCGTCCCGACCGATCCGGCGGCGACCGGCGGCCTGGACCAGGCGCCCGTCAACGTCTCGATCACGACCCAGACCGTCCACGACGCGCTCGTCGTCCCCGTTGACGCCCTGCTCGCGCTCGCCGGTGGCGGCTATGCGGTCGAGGAGGTCGGTCCCCTCGGCGTGCATCGGCTGCTTCCGGTCACCACCGGGCTGTTCGACGACGCCGACGGCCTCGTACAGGTGTCCGGGCCCGAGCTCGCGGCCGGCCAGCAGGTGGTGGTCCCCGGCACATGAACGCGGGCACGGACACCTCGTGGCCGGCGGGCGACCCGGACCAGCACGGCCTCGAGGCCACGCCCTCCGACGGGCTCCCACCCCGAAGGGGGTGCGGCGGCCCCGAGGCGGTGCTCGAGCTCGACGCGGTGACCAAGGAGTATCCGGCCCAGCCGCCGGTCATCGCGCTGTCGGACGTGAGCTTCACGGTGCGTCGCGGTGAGCTCGTCGCCATCGTCGGACCGTCGGGCTCGGGCAAGTCGACGCTGCTGCACGTGATGGGCACGCTCGAGCGACCGAGCTCGGGGACGGTGCGGATCACCGGCCTGGATGTCGCCGGCCTCTCCGACCGCGAGCTGTCGGTGGTCCGCGCGACCCGGATCGGATTCGTCTTCCAGCAGTTCTTCCTCGCCGAGCACCAGAGCGCACGGGACAACGTGGCCGACGGGCTGCTGTACGCCGGCGTCCCCGCACCCGCGCGGCGGGCGAGTGCCGAGGCGGCGCTCGCCCGGGTCGGGCTCGCGCAGCGCGCGGGCTTTCGACCAACCCAGCTGTCCGGGGGCGAGCGCCAGCGCGTCGCGATCGCGCGCGCGCTCGTCGGAGCGCCGGCGATCGTGCTCGCCGACGAGCCGACCGGCAACCTGGACAGCACCAACGGCGCCGCGATCTTCGAGCTCCTCCAGGAGCTCCATGCCGGCGGCGCGACGATCGTCGTCATCACCCACGACCACCAGCTCGCCGCCCGGCTGCCCCGCCAGATCGAGATGCTCGACGGGCGCATCGTCACCGACAGTGCGGCCGTTCCGAGTCGCTGATGCCCGGTCCGCCTCCCCGCCCACGCCACGCCCGGGTCGCCCTGCTCGCGCTCGCGGCGGCCACCGCGGTCAGCGTCGGGAGCCTCCAGCTCACCCCCGACTCACCCGCGGCCGGGACCGCCACCACGCCGGCACCGACGGGCACCACGTCATGCCCGGCGAGCAACCCGCCGAACGCGCTGACACTCGTCTCCGGTACCCCCCAGACGTCGCAGCTCGACAGCCCGTTCGCGAGCGGCCTGCAGGTCGCGCTCGTGAACACCAACGGCTGCCCGGTGACGACCGCCGTCGCCGGCACGCCGGTCACGTTCACAGCGCCGGCGGGAGGCGCGAGCGGCGCCTTCTCCACCAGCGGGTCGAACACGATCACGGTGGGCAGTGACGCGTCGGGGACCGTCGCCCCGGCGATGATCACCGCCAACGACACTCCCGGCAGCTACGCCGTCACCGCCACCTCCGCCTACGGCACGGTGACCTTCTCGCTGACCAACACCGCCGCCGGACTCGCCGCGACCGTCGACGCGCTCGCCCCGAGCAGCGAGCAGGCGACCGTCGACACCCGCTACCCACACCCGCTCGCGGCGCGCGTGCTCGACGCGAACGGCAACCCCGTCGTCGGCGCGACCGTCACCTTCACCCTCGGCAACGGCGCCGGCGCCGCCGGGAGCGGCTCCGGCGCCGCGACGGCCGGGGCGTCCTTCGACGGCGGCAGCGACCAGGCCACCGCAATGACCAACAGCGCCGGAGTGGCGACGTCCCCGGGCTTCAGCGCCAACGCCTCGAGCGGCCGTTTCACGGCGAGCGCGTCGACCCCGCACGTCGCCGAGCCGGCGAGCTTCGCCCTCGACAACCTCGCCGCAGCACCATCGGCCACCGCGGTCGGATCAACGCACCCGTCGGCCTCGGTCGACACCCGCTACGCCCACCCCCTGCAGATCAGGGTCCGCCAGCCCAACGGCGGCCCGATGGTGGACGCGACGGTCACCTTCATGCTCGGCTCGAGCGGCGCGACGGGCTCGAGCGCCGGCGCGGGGGCGAGCTTCCTCGCGGGCGGCGCACAGGCGACCGCCACGACCGACGCGAAGGGGGTCGCGACCTCGCCGCCGCTCGCGGCCAACCACGTCGCCGGCACCTTCAGGGCCACCGCAACCGTGTCGGGCACGACCGGCGTGGTGCAGTTCACGCTGCGCAACCGGGCCGGCCCGCCCGCCACGCTCGCCGCGGGGGTCGCCGCCCGGGAGTCGGCCACCGTGGGGGATCGCTTCGCGATCGCGCTCGCCGTCACGGTCACCGATGCCGAGCACAACGCGGTTCCCGGCGTGCGGGTCACCTTCACCGCACCCGCAGCCGGCGCGAGCGGCACCTTTGCCACCCGCTCGCGCCGTTCGAGCACCGTCAGGGTGACAACCGACGTGGCCGGCGTCGCCGTCGCCCCCCAGTTCACCGCGAACCGCCAGCAAGGTGGCTACATCGTCAAGGCCACTGTCCGGCACGCCCGGCCCGCCGCGTTCGCACTCGTCAACAAGCTCCCGTGACATGACGGTCACATCAGCGCTCACTCCCGCTCGCCTACGACCGGCTGACCTGGCCCGACTGGCGAGCATCGGACTGCGTACGCGGCGGCTGCGGGCGGCACTTTCGGCCCTCGGGATCGCCATCGGGGTCGCGGCGATCGTCGCCGTGCTCGGCCTGTCCGCCTCGAGCCAGGCCGGGCTGCTCAACGAGATCAACCAGCTCGGCACCAACCTGCTCGACGTCACGACCGGCCAGAGCTTCACCGGCCAATCCGTGCCCCTCCCCCTGGCCGCGCCGGGCATGATCGCCCGCATCGGCCCCGTCTACGACGTCGCCGACACGGCCACGGTCAGCAACGCGAACGTCTTCCGCAGCCCGCTGATCCCATCGATCAACACCAACGCCCTCAGCGTGGCCGCCAGCACGCTCAACCTCCCCGGCGCGGTCGGCACGACCGTCGCCCAGGGCGAGTTCCTCAACGCCGCGACCGCGACCAAGCCCGTCTGCGTGCTCGGCGCGGCCGCCGCGCAGCGCCTCGGGATCGACCGTGTCTACCCGGGAGAGCGGGTGTGGCTCGGAGGCATGTGGTTCTACGTCGTGGGCATCCTCAACCCCGCCATCCTGGCGCCCGAGATCGACTCCAGCGTCCTCGTCGGCTACCGCGCCGCCGCCACCTACCTCCAGTACACCAGCGTCCTGGACGGCCGGCCCGCGCTCGGCAACCCGACCGAGATCTACGTTCGGTCCGACACCAGCCAGGTCGCCGCCGTCGACACCGTGCTCGGGTCGACCGCGAACCCGGAGAACCCCAACGAGGTCGACGTCAGTCAGCCCTCCGACGCGCTCGTCGCCGAGGTCGACGCCAAGGGCGCGTTCAACGGCCTCTTCCTCGGACTCGGGGCCGTCGCCCTGCTCGTCGGCGCCATC
Source organism: uncultured Solirubrobacterales bacterium (assembly GCA_963819075.1). GTDB lineage: Bacteria > Actinomycetota > Thermoleophilia > Solirubrobacterales > Solirubrobacteraceae > CAVQBJ01. The sequence goes on along the minus strand of CAWFUP010000001.1, from coordinate 988,132 downwards.
GGGGTGGCCAACATCATGATCATCAGCGTGCTCGAGCGGCGCTCGGAGATCGGGCTGCGCCGCGCCCTCGGCGCCACCAGGGCCCAGATCCGCATGCAGTTCCTCACCGAGGCGATCCTGCTCGCTCTGCTCGGCGGCGCCGTCGGCATCGGCGCCGGGGCGCTCGCGACCGCGATCTACGCCTCCACGAAGCACTGGACGACCGTCATCCCCGCGGTCGCCTGGGGTGGCGGCATCGGCGCCGCGATCGCCATCGGGGCCATCGCCGGGATCCTGCCGGCCGTCCGCGCCGCCCGCCTCGCGCCGGCCGAGGCGCTGAGGACCGCGTGATCTCGCCGGGTCGGGGACCCGGACTTCCCGTCAGTGATTGTGCAGCGGGAAGTTGCAGGTCGCCGCGGCGCGTGTGAACAGCGGCGACTGCTCGTCGATGGTCGCCGGGAACACGAGGACCACTCCGTAGATGATGCTGATCACGCGGACGCCGGCCTGGTTGGACGGGATCGAGGTCCGAGGGTCGGGGAAGTTGTAGATGCCCTGCCGGCGCATGCATTGCGCGACCTTCACCATCTGCGCCAGCGCCTGGGGGGTGGGGTGCGTCTGCGTGCCCGGGCCGGGGGGACCGCCGCCGTGCAGCAGCTTTAGGCACTTCGCCTGCGCCGCCTTGAACGCGGACGATGAGGGATCGAGTCCAGAACCCCGTTGGAATTCGAAGCCCCCGCCGGGTTGCGGGTCTGGGAACTTGGGCACGCCGTTGGAGCGCATGCACTTGGAGTACGCGAGCGCCTCTGCTGCGAGGGCGGCCGGCGTGGACGGACCGGCGCCGCCCGCACCGCCACCGGTCACGGAGGTCGACGCCGACGCGGTCGCGCTGCCCACGCTTGCCACGGTCGGGCCGCCTGAGCCTCCCCCGCAACCGGCGACCAGGAACCCGCTTACGAGCGCTGCGGCGGTGAACAGCGGTGCTCGCGGCGAGCGGGTCAGCCGCTTGGGGCGGATGCTGGCTTGCATCGGGTCTCCTCGTGGTCTGCTTGGAGCCTGCGCAGCGGTTCTACCTCGCGGGCGGTTACGCGACGGTTTCGCTCCGCTGAAACCGTGTTGAAACCTTGCTGCGGTTACCGTATGGAACATCGGTGCGCGTGCTGGTGATCGAAGATGACCAGGAGTTGGCCGAGACGGTTGCGGCCGGTCTGCGTCACGCGCGAATGGCCGTTGATGTCGCGCTCGACGGCCAGGCCGGCCTGGCCCGCGCACTGGTCAACGACTACGACGTGATCGTGCTCGACCGCGACCTGCCCGGCCTCCACGGCGATCAGGTGTGCGCCCGGCTCGTCGACGGCGGGTTGCGCAGCCGGCTGTTGATGCTGACCGCCGCGGCAACGAGTGACGACGTCATCGACGGACTCGGGCTGGGCGCAGACGACTATCTGCCCAAGCCGTTTGACTTCCCGGTGCTGGTCGCGCGGATCGGTGCGTTGGCCCGCCGTGCGCAGCCGAGCATCCCGCCGCTGCTGGCCTCCGGTGATGTCGTGCTCGACACGGCCAAGCGCACGGCCAGCCGCGCCGGCCGGTGGCTGGAGCTGACCCCGAAGGAGTTCGGCGTGCTGGAACTGCTGCTCGCCGCCCAGGGCCGGGTCGTCTCGCCCGAGGAACTGCTCGCACGCGTGTGGGACGAGGCCACCGATCCGTTCACCGGCACGGTCAAGGTCACCATCAGCCGCCTTCGAGCCAAGCTCGGCGAGCCACCCGTGATACAGACCATCGCCAAGGCCGGCTACCGGATATGAGCATCGCCGCGCGACTGAACCGCCGGGTCACCCTGCTGGCCGTCGGCCAGCACCTGCCGCATCGGACCGTCCGCAGACGGCTGACGCTCCTGTACGGCGGCCTGTTCCTGCTCTCCGGCGCCGCGCTGATGGCGATCAGCTACGCGCTCCTGGTCAACGCCGGATTCGTGTTCACCCTCCAGGACGCCATGAACTCCGAGGTCGCGGGACCGCCCCCCGGTCTGCCCATTACTCGACCACCCCGCGGCCTCCCTGCCCGTCTTGGCCTCCGCTCGACGACGCCCCCTTCCGCCCAGACGATGGCGCACTGGCGCACGGTGGCACAGTGCATGCGCCGGCACGGCGTCCGCGGGTTCCCCGACCCGACGACCTCGGTTCCGCCCAACTCCTTCGGCAACGACGGCGTCATCGCGGATCGCGACGGAGCGATCCTCGCCATCCCGGCCACGATCGACATGCAGTCGGCGGCGTTCACGCAGGCCGCGACGACGTGCGGCTTCATGCCCGATCGCAGCGCGGCAAGCGCCGCGGACGACCGCCGGCGCGCGCAGGTACGGCAAACGCTGCTGATCCAGTCCGGGATCGCGCTCGCGGCGATGTCGCTCCTGTCGCTCGGCCTGGGATGGCTCGTCGCCGGGCGCGTCCTGCAACCGCTGGAGGACTCCCACCAGGCCCAGCGCCAGTTCGTCGCCAACGCCTCACACGAGCTGCGCACGCCGCTGACCCGCCAGCGAGCGTTGATCCAGGTCGCGCTCGCCGACCCGCAGGCCAGCTTCTCCTCGCTGCGCGCAGCCCACGAGCGCGTGCTCGCATCCGAGCAACATCTCGAGCAGATGATCGACGCGCTGCTGACACTCACGCGCGGCCAAGCCGGGCTCGAGCGCCGCGAGCGGCTCGACCTCGCGGTCCTCGCCTCCCAGGCCCTGCACGCGCGCGAGGCAGAGCTCGCAGGTCTCGACCTCGATGTTCGCGCCACGCTGGCGACCGCGCCGACGGCAGGCGATCCCCGCCTGCTCGAGCGCCTGATCGCCAACCTGATCGACAACGCGATCCGCCACAACACCCCGGGCGGACATGTCGAGATCGCCACCGCGACCCGCGACCGGCATGCCTTCCTCTCCATCACTAACAGCGGCCCGGCCGTGCCGCCCGAACAGATCTCGCGGCTGTTCGGACCCTTCCAACGACTGAACGACACCCGTACGCGGCACGACAACGGACACGGACTGGGACTCGCCATCGTCCAAGCGATCGCCACCGCGCACCGCGCCGACCTCACCGCACGCGCGCGACCACAGGGCGGACTGACCATCGAAGTCGCATTCCCGTCGGCAAGCGTCGCCAACCCCCGGATGACACCGGCGTTGCCGGAACGAAACGCGGCAGCCCTCGAGCCGGTCGCCGAGACCGATTCTCCGGCGGGTGCCTGAACGGCTTGTTGCTCTGAGGTAAAGGGCTCGTCGCGTCCGGCGACGGTCTTCTGCGGTTGCGACCATCCCTGTCAAGCAGCTGATTGAATAAGTTGCGATGCAAGCAGCCAGACCAGACCAGCGTCGCGAGGTGGGCCTGCGGACGCGCGCGCGACTGATGGATGCCGCGCTCGACCTGCTCGCCCAACGCGGCGAGGACGGGGTGACCCTCCGGGCCCTGACGGGTGCCGCGGACGCGAACGTGGCGGCGGTGAGCTACCACTTCGGCTCGCTTCAGTCGCTGTGTGACGCGGCGATCGCCCATGCGCTGGAGCGCTACCTCGACGCCCAGGAGGAGGCGGTGAGCGCGCTCGATCCCGACTCCACGCTCGAGGCATTGGCGGCAGCCTTTGCGCGACCGTTGATCGCCTCGCTGGTCGCCGGAGGTCGCGATCTCGCCGTGATGCGCATCGTCGCGCGAGCCGGGATCGACCCTCCGCAGGGAGCGGGTCGCCTCGACGGCAGGTTCGAGCAGATTCGTGGCGCGGTCCTTCGCGTGCTCAAGGCCAACCTTCAGGGTGCGAAGGATCAAGAGTTGATCTTCCGCATCCGCTGCGTGGCCGGATTGATCAACTGGCTGGTGCTGGCACCGGTGGGGGACGAGCTGAGGAACAAGTCCCACAAGCAGATCGAGCGACTGCTGGTACCGACGATTGCAGGAGCATTTCGCGCCACAGACTCGGGCTGACTCGCAGAGCGGCCCGGGTTTTGCCCGCTCGGCAAACAATTCAAGCGAACGCTTGACAATAATCGCTCGATCGGCGTAAGCTCGATCGCACGCTTGATCGGATGGCTCGGGGCGCTGGGCGCCAGGGGTGGTCGGAGAGGGTCGGCCCCGGCGGCGGCGCAGCGGCCGCAGCTCTCCACCGATCGAGGGAAGACTCAGCGAGCAAAGACAGGAGGCCGTTCGGCTATGAAAGTGGCACTCACCGGTCCAACCGGGTTCATCGGATCTCACGTTCTGACGGAACTGCGGGAGCACGGTCACTCGGTGACGGCGCTCGTCCGCGATGCGAGCCAGGCCGATACGGTCGCCGAGCGCGGCGCCGCCGCAACCGTGGTCGACCTCTACGACCGCGCGGCGGTCGTGGGCGCGTTGCGCGATGCGGACGCCGCGATCCACACGGCGAGTCCCGGCGACGCGACGAGCGCAGACCTGGATAGCGCGGTGGTCGACGCGGCCATTGAGGCGTTCGCCGACACCGGCAAGCCCTTCCTTGACATCAGCGGTTCGTGGATCTACGGGAACAACCTCTCGATCAGCGAGCAGTCGCCCATCGATGCGCCGCCACTGGTGGCATGGAAGGAGCCGATCGAGCGGCGGGTGCTCGCCGCCCCCGACATGCGTGGAGTCGTGATCTGCTCCGCCACCGCCTACGGTGACGGTGGAGGCGGGATGCCGGGACTGCTGCTCGGATCACCCCGGGACGACGCCGGCAATCTGATCATGCTCGGGAGTGGACAGCAGCACTGGTCGACGGTCCACGTCGCGGATCTGGCGAATTTCTTCCGTCTCGTTCTGGAGCAGGATTCGGCCCGCGGCCGTTATGTCATCGGCGACGGACAGAACCCGACGGTCGCCGAGCTGACCGAGGCAGCCGCCGTTGCGGTGGGCGCTCCCGGAGCGGTGCCCGGGGATGATGATGAGGCCAAGGCACGCCTGGGCGATTATTTCGCCGAAGTCCTGCTGCTCGACCAGGCAACCGTCGCGGCCAAAGCCCGAGCCGAGCTCGGATGGGCTCCATCGCATCCGGGCCTGGTCCAGGAGTTTCGGGACGGCAGTTACCGCAAGGTGACGACCGGTTGAGGGACCCGCGTGGCTCGGGTCGGCTCGCGTGCGTCGGCGAGGAAGCGCGTAGCGGTGGCGGCAAGCGGCACTGACGGCATGTCCGCAGGACGGCGGCCGGGCGCCGCCTGCCGGTGTTCTCGACGTCGGGAACGTCCTGCAAGGCCGTGGCGCGGGGGGCGAACCTTAGAATCGCGGCCATGCCGTTCACGCTCAGGAACCTCAGAGAGGACCTCGCGGACGTCGGGTCCAACTTCGACGGCGCGCCGGACCTGGAGTTCCGTCTGGCGAGTAGGGCGCTCGAGCTCGAGCAGTCCGGGCTGAGCTATCAGCGCATCCCGCCCGACTACCGGTTCCCGTACGGCCACACGCACAAGGAGCAGGAGGAGGTGTTCGTGGTCGTGGGCGGGAGCGGGCGGATGAAGCTCGACGACGAGATCGTCGAGGTCAAGAAGTGGGACGTCGTGCGCGTTCCGCCCGGTACCTGGCGAGGGTACGAGGCCGGGCCGGAGGGCCTCGAGATCCTCGTCTTCGGCGCGCCCAGCCTCGGCGAGAACCCGCGGGAAGACGTGGAAGGTCAGCGCGACTGGTGGGCTGACTGAGCGTCGCTCGGTGGATGGTCAGCGGTTCCTTTCTCGGTCGGCCGGGATAGCAGCCTACGCCCGGGCGGGCGAGCTGCCCGCGCCGAGCAGCGCCGCGGCCCGCGACTCGAATGCACCGTAGCCATACCGGCGCGCGAGCTCGAGCGCTCGCGCCGCCTGCTCGCGCGATCGGGCCGCGTCGCCGCGAATGGCCAGTGCCTCGGCCCAGCCCAGACGCGCATAGGCCGCCCACAGCAGCAGCCCGATCTCCTCTTGAAACGCGCACGCAAATCCGAAGTGCTCGTCGGCCAGCTCCTGCCACCCAAGGGTGGCAGCGAGCCGCCCGAGCCACATCCGCGCGTGCCCCCATGTGGTCGCCCCGTTGAAGGCGATCTGGTCGGCCCAAGGCTCGATCAGCCGGTAGAGGATCCCGGCGGCCTGCGGAAGGTCAGCGTGCGCCGCCGCGTCCGCATAGAGCGCGAGCGCCGTCGTGTAACTCCCGTCGTGGGCGACGCCCCGATATCGCTCCCTCGCCCCGCGCTCGACGATGGGAGCCGCCTCCGCAACTCTCCCAAGCAGGCAGTACGTCTGCGCGAGGCCGGCGTGCCAGCCGTGCATGTCCGGGTAGGCGTCGACGCTGGCCTCGAGCATCTCGACGACCTCCTGGCCGCGACCCTGGTACACCCTGATCGGCGCCAGCTGGGCGCCGTAGATAAGGGCAGCGTCGGGCTCCCCCGCTTGCTGTCCGAGCGCAAACGCGTGCTCGACCAATCGCTCGGCGTCCGCCAGGTGCTCGCGCGGGGTGGCCCAACCGGCATAGTTGTAGGCGGCAATCCAGTGCAGCAGCGGCTGATCGAGCTCGTCTGCGGCGGCCCGCATTCGCTGGAGCGCGGCCTCGGAGCGCGCATGCTGGCCCGTTTCGAGCGTCACGTCGAACTCGAGGACGTGCGACCAGTACAGGAAAGCGGGGTCCTGGGCCGCCCTCGCGCTCTGCGCCAGCTCGTTTGCCACGTCGACACGAAGGTCGAGCGTCTCCGGCGACCAGTAGGCGAAGAACGCGTTGATGAGCACGCCCGACAACGCCCGCGCGTCGCCTGCCGCTCGAGCCAGCCGGACCGCCTCGTCGGCCAGGGCGTGCCGCCGCTCCACCTTTGGGCTCCACTCGAGCTCCTGCGCCTCGAGCGCGAGTAGGCGCGCGCGGCGAGCCGGGACTGGGGGGTCATCGAGCTCGATCGCCCGCTCGATCGCCCGCAGCCGCTCGGCGTCGACCTCGCCGATGAGGCTGTAGCTGCCCCGGCTGTTCGCCAGCGCGGCGCTCGCCGCGAGCTCCGCGTCGCCGAGCGCAGATGCCATGCGCGACGCCTCGAGCAGCGTGTGTCGATAGGCCGGGTCGCCCGATTGACGTTGCGCCTCGCCGAGTCCGACCAGCGCACGGCAGCACCCGACCGTGTCCGCGTCACCCGAGAGCTCGAGCGCGTCGGCGAACAACCTGGCCGCCTCGGCGGGCGCGAGGCTGTTGAGGGCCTCCTCCCCGGCGCGCCGAGCGTACTCGGCCGCCTTATGCGCGTCGATCGGCGACATGGCGAGCCGCCAGTGGAAGGCCAGCTCTCCGAGCCGTGCGTGGCTTGCGCCGCTGCCGCGCCGCTCGAGCGCCAGGGCGATCTGATGGTGCATCCTGGCGCGGCGAGTCGCGCCGAGCCCCTCGTAGAGCGTCTGGTTGATCAGGTTGTGGGAGAAGGCGAACGACCCGACGCGTTCGGTCGACTCAACGAGCAACGATGCGGCGACCGCGGCTTCGAGCTGTCCGAGTATGCGCCCCTCGCTCAGTGCGACGAGATCGTTGAGCAGCCCAACGTCGAAGGCGTGTCCGATGACCGCCGCGTGGGTCAGGACCTCGCGCGCGTCGTCGCCAAGACGCTGCACGCGTCGGTCGATCACGTCGCGTGCACTCGGGGGCAGCCGGATCGACGACGAGCGGTCTACCGTCAGGCGGCGTGTCTCCTCGTCGAGGGCCAGTCCCTCCGACTCCATGAGGCAGCGCAGCACCTCGCCGACGAAGAACGGGTTACCGCCCGTCGCCGAGGCGATCTCACTCGCCAGCTCTCGGCCATCATCGCCGACGTCGTGACCCGTGACCGCCGCCATCATCTCGGTGACCTCATCGACGTCGAGGCCCTGCAAGGCGATCCGCTCGAACCCCTCCATCCGCTGGACATCGGCGTGCGCCGCCGTCAGCGGATGGTCCCTGGTCAACTCGGAATCGCGATACGTCACGATCACCTGCATCGCTCCCTCGTTGAGAGCCCGCATAACGTGCCGGAGCAGCGCCACCGACTGCCCGTCTGCCCAATGGAGGTCTTCGAGCACGACGCAAACCGGATGGATGTGACAGAGACTGCGGAATAATCCGGCCACCGCCGCGAACAGCAGGAAGCGCTCGGTATCGGGATCGGATCTCTGCGGAGCCGGCGAGCTCGGCGCCCGCCTCGGCAGGTCGGCAACCAACCGCCCGAGCTCTCCGCCGAACCGCTCGATGTGCGCGTCGAGCACGTTCTGCGGCGCGGTGTCGACGATGTGTGAGCACACGCCGATCCACGGCTCATACGGAACCGCCAGCTCCTCCGAGCACTCACCCCAGCACACGAGGAAGCCTTCCGCGTGCGCACCGTGGCCGGCGTAGGTCGCGAGCCTCGTCTTGCCGATGCCGGGCTCACCGGACAGAAACACGACGCGCGCATCTCCGTGGTAAGCGGCGGCCCGCGACCGCTCGATCCGCGCCCGCTCGGTCGTCCGTCCCACGTACGAGATCGTCGGCATCGATCGCAGCTTCAGCGGCAGCGCCCAGTGCCCGACCTCGGGAGGCGAGACCTCGGTCAGCGGCTGCCACAGTACCGCGGTCGCCTCGACCGGATCGGCGATGCCTTTCAACTGCAGCTCGCCGATTGATTCGAGCTGTGCCCACTCACACCGTCCGGCGAGCGTCCTCACCATCGGCGAGATGAGGATTCCGTCGGTCGGCGCCCGGTCACACAGACGCGCGGCCTCGATCGTGGGTATCCCGTAGTAGTCCTCGTCGCGCACCGTGCACTCGCCAGCGCCGAGCCCGACCCTGGCGTGCAGCCGCGGCTCGGAGTGACGGCCGCGCCGCTCGATGAGCTGCTGCATCACCACCGCACACCGGATCGCCGCCGACGCTGAGCTGAAGGCGACCATGAGGCCGTCACCGGTGCTCTTTACCTCGACACCTCCCGTGGAGGCGATCGCCTCGCGCAGCACGCGGAAGTGCTCGTCTCGAAGCTCGTCCCAACGTGTCGGTCCCACCGCCGTGGCCAGACTCGTCGAGCCGACCAGATCGGTCAGGAGGATCGCGGCAAGCCGAACCGATCCTGACATCTACGGCCTATAGGTCAAAGCGCTCGCGCCAATAGCTGGTGACGAACACGCGCTTGGGGTCACGCTGCTCGCGCAGCTTCAGGAAATCGTCCCACCTCGGGTAGTGACTTCGAAAGAAGCCGGCCCACGTTTGAAGGTCGGACGCCGGCTGGAGCTTCCCCCAATGCAGCCGGAAAGGGATGCCCTCGCTGCGCAGGTACTCCCAGAGCGGTCGATAGAACGTCGCCACGGGATCGCCGTAGTTCGCCCCGAACCAGTATGGGTCGATGCGGAACGCTCCCTCCTTCCACTCATCGTCCTCATCGCCGGTGCAATGCGACGCGCTCATCCAGAAGCTGGTGGGCTTGGCGGTATACAGCTCCCACCCGTAGAGACCGGTGCGCTCGTACGACTCCCGGGCATCATCCGGTTCGCTGAAGTAGTCGTTCAGCAGCTTCATCACCTGCTGCGTGCGGGTGAGGGGCAGCCAGATCTCCGTGAACTCCGTGGGCAGCAGCCGGTCGTCTGCTTCGTTGTCCATCGGCAACCCGTGCCACGAGTAGTCTCGGAAGGACTGCGGCTGACCGCTCTGGATTCCCGGCTTGTCGCGGTCCAGCGCGATGAAGCGGCCGAGCATCCAGGGATAGAGCCTTGGCACCTCGCGCTTGATGCGACCGCCGAACGGCTTGAGAACGACGAGCCCGGCTTGGATCCCGCTCTTGGCGCTCCCGCTGAGGAACTTGGCCAGCGCCGTTCCAAGCCCTCCGAGGCTGTCGAACGGCCACCGCTGCTCGAGCAGCTCCTCGACGCGGTCGAAGGTCACCTCGATCTGCGGTCGTGCGTGCGACAGGTCGTCGAGGTTGCCAAAGACGGTCAGCATGATCGAGGCGAGTATCTCGTCCCGGCCGGGATGCGCGGAGAACTCCTCGTAGGGGTCGGGCCGGAAGCCGGGCTGCGGTGCGATCCGCTGAGCCTGCCAGACCTGCACGCGCTCAGCCCCGCGCTGTGGCCACCAGACCAGGCGCGCGTACTCCGCCTCGCGCAGGAAGCGCCCGAGGAGGGGTTTCCCCGGGCTGTCCCCGAACAGGTCGATCGCGCAGTCCTCCACGGTCGTGATCGCCTCCTGTCCGCTGATGTTGAACGCGTCCACGCATTGGAAGATCACCGCGGAGACAACACCGAGCAGCCCGAGGTTCGGGGCCATGGCGTGGAAGAGGTCGAGGTCGGCATCCTCGCGGGTGACCTCGGACACGTTCCCGCCCGCATCGATCACGCGGAAGCCCCAGAGGTTGTCGTTGACCGAGTACTGCACCGAACCGCCCGACGATCCGGTGGCTGTGAACCCACTCACCGTCTGGTGCGTGATCCCACCCAGGTTGGACAGCGTCCAACCCTCCTCGTCCCAGAGCTGGTAGAGGAGGCTCGTCTCGAGGTTGGCGGCGCCCGTCGGATCGCTTGGATCCGCGCCGAGGTGAATCCCGGCGTCGGCCTCGACGAGCTTCTGCGCGCGGTCCCTGACCCGCCAGCCGCGGTACAGATCGAGCATCACCGAGACGTTGTCGCCGGGCGAGGGTGTCTGCCAGTTGACCCGATTCGGGAGCCCGTCGAGCGGGTTGTTGTATATCGCGTGCGCGACCGAGTGAGCGGCGCCGCGGACCCGCAAGCTCCGTCCGTTGTTCGACGCCCACGCCACCAGGGCGGCCAGCTCGTCCTCGGTCGCCGGATGGTGGAATCCGTCCTCGGCAGGTACGGGCACAGCTATCGTCGAAGCCCGAGACGCCACGATCAAGCTCCCCCAGCACAAAGTGTCCTCGTCTACTCGACGTATCCTGACAGACGAAGGCATGCGCAGCTACTCGCTCCCACGACGCCCCGCGATGTGCGAGAGGGGGTGGGCGTCTCGGCGTCGCTTCGCGGGCTTGCAGATCAGCTCGGGGTGGGCACCGGCCCAGCCGCGATCAGCATCTCGGCCAGCCGCTCAAGCTCGGGCCGGTAGTGCTCGACGAGCTGTCCGGCCAGCTCTTGCAGCGCCGGGAGCTTGCTGACGTCGTCCATCGCCCAGGGCGCCGGTAGAGTCGGCTGGTAGCGCCACAACTGCGGGCCGCCGCCGATGCTAGCCGGCGGCAGGTTCGGATCCCACCAGGGCGGCGCCCCGCCGGGCCCCACCGAGGCGCTCGGCCCGCCCGCCGGCGGAGCCGTGGCGGCGTTGCCATTGAGCAGGAGGTGCGCGGCCTCGTCGGCAAAGTCCCCGCTGCCGCCGAGCATCGCCTCCAGCAGGGCCTCAACGCCCGCGTGCGGCGCGAGCCAACCCACAATCCCGCCGCACCCGTAGTCGAGCGGCGCCGACCAGGCGCCGGTGCCAAGCGAGATCATGAACAGGTCGGCCGCGGTGCGGGGCACCGGGGCGATGGTCCGGCGCAGCGCCATGCTGATCGCCACCAGCGCCGGGTTGCCCGCAAACACGCCGCCGTCGATCAACCGCGAGGCCCCTAGCTTCTCGGGGTCGAAGTATGTGGGCGCGGCGGCCGTTGCGAGCGCCGCGTCGACCATCGTCTGCGGTGGACTGGTCGGCGTGCCGCCGGCGCCCGGCGCACCCCACCGCGTGAAGTAGCGCGGACCGGGAAGCGCGGCGTCGAACGCCACGATGAGGACGTCAGTCCGGACGTCCTTGAGCAGGCCGTCGCCCAGCACCGACTCCAGCTCTAACACCTTCTGAAGTTGCTCCAGCGGGTACTTGGGGCAGAAGAGCTCAAAGCGGTCGAACACTTTGCGGAGCCTCGGCCGGTGAAAGATCGCAGCGCCGTGAACCTCGTAGATGTCGGCAGCCGCGGCAGCAGTCAGCTTGGGGCGCCCCGAGCCGTCCGTCGTGGTCAGACCAGCCGCCAGCAACCCCCCGGTCGAGGTCCCGGCGACCAGGTGGAAGCAGTCGGCGATTCGCGGCTCGTCGATCCCATCCCAGGCGCCCGCGCCGCCCGGATCGGCCCGGCTCCGCGCCAGCGCTGCACCCAGCATCGCTTCGAACGCCGCCAGGAAGCCGGCGGGAATCACGCCTCGGATCCCACCTCCGTCGATCGCCAGGATCCGGAAGTCGAAGGGCTGAGGCGACCGATCGCTCGGCGGGCGCAACCGGTCGCGGACCAACACCGAGCTCACCGCCCCACCCTAGTGGGCCGGAGTCGCCGGGGGCAGGGGTTCGAACCCGCGACCCTCTCCTTGCATTTTCTAATTCTTTGCGTAATATTGCAAATATTGTGATTCTGCAGACATCGTCGCCTCAGGCGACGCTTGACATCAACGATGGCAGCGCCACACTGATGCACGCCGGCAAACCGGTGCGCTCATGGCCGGTGACCCCCGTTGGGTCGCTCACGACCGCACGTGCCCGCGATCTGGCCGAACGTGACGGTCCGCGAGACGATCTGCTGATCATCGACCGCGGATCGCCTGGCGCCCTCGACGTCCTGCGCGAAGCTGGGGCATCGTTCGCGACACTCGGCGGCGAACTGCACTTGGTCGACCTGCCTCGGCTTCTCGTCGTTCATCCAGCCTCCCGAGAGGTCCCGGTCCCGGCGAACTCCGGACGCCCTTTGAGCAAGGCCACGTCCAGGGTCGCGCGCTGGCTGTTGCTTCATCCGCATGCGAGCGGCGTGACGATCGGACAGCTGGCTCGCGAGACGACCATCAGCGATGCGGCCTCCTCGCGTGCTGTAGCCCAACTCGCAGATCGTGGCTTGGTCCAGGTAGCAACATCGAGCGACGCTCGCCAACGCTTGGTATCGGTCCGCAATGGCGACGGCCTGCTCGACGCGGTCGCCGACGAGGGCCCCTGGCGGCGCGCCCGACACGTCACGTGGGACGTCGGTGCACGCACAGTTGAGCAGGCCCTCGACCTCGTTCGTACCGCGGACGCGGAAACCAATCTCCCGTACCGTGTTGGCGGTTTGGCGGGGGCCGCATTGATCGAGCCGCTCGTCGAACCTACGACGGTCACGCTCTGGCTGCCCCGGGCAACAGTCGAAGCCTGGCGCCAAACCCTCATGGGGGAACCGTCCCGTCCAGCGACCGGGAGAGTGACTGCCCACCTAGCCCCGGATCCCGTGATTCTGAGTTGGGGAACGTCTCTCGACGGACTGCGCATCGCCGACGACGTACAGCTCTATATCGACTGCCGGCACGCCGGAGAGCGCGCGCTCGATATCAGCGAAGCAATGCGCCAACGCGTTCTGCGCGGACCATGAAGGTCATTACCCCGGACCCGCTGTTGCGCGACGCGGCCGAGGTCCTCGCTCCCGTGCGCGACGATGTCGTGATCATCGGTGCGACTGCGGTCCGTGTCGCGCTCGATGGCCACGACGCTCCCGTTAGCCCTACGCGCGACATCGATGCGGGGACGAGTGTGCGGGCCGCTGAACGCGTGGTTGACGAACTCGAGAACGCTGGGCTTCAAAGGAGCGACGAACCGCACGAGCGCGGATTCACGTGGGTGCGTGGATCTCTAAAGGTGCAGCTCATTCGCCCTTTTCATCCGTTCCCAAGCGGCGCGGCCGCCGGGTTGCCAGTGAACACTACGATCCCCGAGCTCAGCCGGCATCGGATCGGCATCGCGTTCGCTGACGACCCTGACGAGTTGCGGCTGTGGTGTGCGAATGCTGCGGCTCTCGTAGGCCTCAAAGCGCAAGCGTTTGGACGGACGAGACCCGACGGCCAGCCAGTCGACCGAGATTTCAGCGACGTCGCACTATTGCTCGACAACACGCTCGATGAGATCGCGGAGCAGGTGGCATCCGATAACACGATGCGTCGCCGCGTCACGGCCGCGGCGACGCAATTGCTCGAACAAGATGCAAGTGCTGCAGCTGCGCGAGAGCTCGTGGCCTCGGGCGCACAGGAGACGATCGCGTCCGCGCTGCGAACGACAGAGCGCGCCGCGACGCGCTGCCTACGCAGACTCGCTGATTAGTCCCCGGCAAGAGCCTTTCGCTTCCCGCTCGGCGATCCCGGGAGGGGCGCGTCCACGGCTTCGCCAACGGCATCAGGCCTCGGGATGTTTGACATCCGTTTGACACGGGCCCCAATTCGGCCGCCCCCACAAACGCCGAAGGCCACTCTCGCGAGTGGCCTTCGGGTCTCTGGTCGGCCTCCGTGCGGGCCCCTTTCGGGACTCGCGCATCGGTCGGCCGGGATAGCGGGGGCGGGATTCGAACCCGCGACCTTCGGGTTATGAGCCCGACGAGCTACCAGACTGCTCCACCCCGCGCCGGTACCAATTGTTTTAGCACAACGCCTTCGTTGCAGACAAGCCTCACAGCGAGCCTAACGCGGGCCAAATCATTGCCGGCGACGGCGAGATCCGACCCGCGGCTACGATGCCCGGCGTGCGCGTGGCTGTCGTGGACATCGGCACCAACTCGACCCGTCTGCTGGTCGCCGACGTTCAGGCGGGCGGACGTGTCGCCGAGCTCGTGCGCCGCTCGGAGGTGACCCGGCTCGGCGAGGGGGTCGACGCGACGGGCGAGCTTGGCGAAGCGCCGATGCAGCGCGTCTTCGCGGTCCTCGACGACTACGCCCGCGCGATCGCCGAGCACGGCGTGCAGGCGAATCTCGCCGTCCTCACGAGCGCGGTGCGCGATGCGGCCAACGGCGCGCAGTTCACGGCGCGAGTGAGCGAAGGCTATGGGCTCGACGCGCGCACGCTGAGCGGCGACGAGGAGGCCGAGCTCACGTTCCTCGGCGCGACGAGTGAGCGTGCGGCGAGCGACGGAGCGATCGTCGTCATCGACATCGGCGGCGGGTCGACGGAGTTCATCATCGGCGAGGGCGACCATCCGTCGTTCCACGTCTCCACGCAGGCCGGGGTCGTGCGAATGAGCGAGCGCCACATCGACTCCGATCCGCCGCGTCCCGAGGAGCTGCAGTCTCTCGAGGCGGATACGCACGAGGTCTTCGAGGCCGGGCTGCCGCCGGCCGAGCGCGCGCGCGTCACCGCCGGGGTCGCGGTAGCCGGCACGGCCACGTCTGCGGCGGCGATCGAGCTGGAGCTCGAGCCCTACGATCCTGAGCGCGTACATGGGCACCGGCTGCTGCTGGCGACGGTCGAACTGCTGCTCGCGCGCCTCGCCGGCATGACGAACGAGCAGCGCCGGCAGGTCGCCGGCCTGCATCCCGATCGGGCGCCGACGATCGTCGCCGGGATGATTCTGCTCGCCGAGGGCATGCGCGCCTTCGGACTGAGCGAGGTGGAGGTGTCCGAGCACGACATCCTGAGAGGGGGCGCACTTCGCCTCGCTGGTCTCGGATGAGGCTCGCGGGCATCGGAGCGCTCGGAAAGACGCCGAAAATGCAGCAACTACGGCGCGGAGCTGGACGGATGTACGATTGCTGGCCAGCCAGCCAGCCTCGATACTGCACCCATCGACGGGCATGCGGACGTCAGTCCGTCTGTTCGCTGATGCATAGGTTCGGGCGTATTAGCCGCCTTGTGCGGCACCTCCCGCCGCCCGGGCCATCAAAACCGGCCCCTCATAGGTACGTACCCCTGCCCGTCCTTGGGGCCAGCTTGGAGGCCGCCCTCGCGGGCGGCCTTCTGGCGTTAAGGCGCTCGGCCCGCGGCGAGGTGCCCACACCGCGGCGGCGTCGGCGGCCCATTCCGCGCTGGCTGGCGCAGCGTCGGTGCCGCGCCCCGTGATCACGGTCGCCGAACTCGACGGCCTGCTCTCCGCCTCGCAGTAGCCCGCGCTCGGCGGCCAGCGCTCGCCAAGCGCCTCAGGCCAGGTTCGCCCGCCGCGGGTAGGCGATGCTCGGGTCCGTCAGCACGTTCACCAGGGCCGGCCGTCCCGCCTCGAACGCCCGCGCGAGCGCCGGCTTGACGTCCTCGGGCCGCCTGACGAGCTCCCCGTGCCCGCCGAGCGCCGCCACGACCTCGTCGTAGCGCGTCTCGGGGCGCAGCTCGGCCGCGACCGAGTAGCCGTAGAGGAACTCCATCGGGTGCTTCTCGAGCCCCCAGATGCCGTTGTTGCCCATCACCCCGACGACGTCGATGCCGTGGCGCGCGAACGTGTCGTACTCGAGCCCCGAGAACCCGAACGCCCCGTCACCGAGCAGCAGCACGACCTGGCGCTCGGGATGCGCGAGCTTGGCGGCGAGCGCGTAGCCCGGGCCCGAGCCCAGGCACCCGAACGGCCCCGGATCGAGCCAGCAGCCCGGCTCGTAGCTGTCGATCACGCGCCCGGCGTAGGACACGAAGTCGCCGCCGTCGCCGATGATGATCGCGTTGCGGTCGAGCACCTCGCCGAGCTCCTTGTACAGGCGCATCGGATGGAGCGGCGCGCGCCCGTCGGCGCGCTCGGCCTCCTCCCCCGCGCGCCGAGCGGTCTCGGCCGAGCGCAACGACGACACCCACGCGGCCGAGTCGAGCGGGCCGCCGCCGGCCGCGACACAGAGATCGCGCAGCGCCGGCTCGAGCCGGCCGTACAGCTCGGCCGCCACGGCGCGGGGATGCGAGCGCGAAGGCTCGGCGACGTCGATCGCCACGATCTCGGTCTCGGGGCCGAAGGCGCCCCCGAAGCCGAGCCGGAAGTCGAGCGGCACCCCGATCACGAGCGCGACGTCCGCTTCGCTCAGGGCCTGCCCGCGCGTCCGCGAGAAGAACAGCTCATGGTCGGCGGGCACGCAGCCGCGCGCCAGGCCGTTGAGGAACACGGGGATGCGCAGCGCCTGCGCGAGCTCGAGCAGCGCCTCCTCGCCATGACCCCAGTACAGGTTCGTGCCGGCCATGATCACCGGCCGCTCGGCATCGGCGAGCAGCGCCCCGGCGCGCTCGATGGCGTCCCCGTCGGCGAGCGCCTCCGCGTGACGCAGCAGATGCCCGCCGGTGAGGTCGGCGTCCTCGCCGGAGGTGTCGGGCGCCTCCATGAAGACGTAGTCGAGCGGGAAGTCCACGAACGTCGGCCCGCTGTGCGGCTGCAGCGCGGTCGCGAAGGCCTCGTCGACGAGCGTCGGGATCTCCTCGGTGCTCTGCACCGTCGACGCGCGCTTGGTGAGCGGGCGTACGAACGGCACGTGGTCGATCTCCTGGAGCGAGCCCTGCCCCCAGCGCATCTGCGGCGCGCGCCCGCCGAGCACGACGACCGGCGAGTGGTTGGACTGGGCGCTGGCGATCGCGCTCAGCCCGTTCGTCACGCCGGGGCCGGCGGTCAGCGCGGCGACCCCCGGCTGGCGCGTCACCTTGGCCCAGCCCTCGGCGGCGAACGTCGCCGCCGCCTCGTGGCGCGTGTCGACCATGTCGATGCCCTCGGCGCGGCAGCCGTCGTAAATCGAGAACAGGTGCCCACCCGAGAGCGTGAAGAGCTTCGTCACCCCGTGCGCCTTCAGACGGCGCGCGACGAGGCGCCCGCCGTGCAGCGTCTGCTGCTCGGTTTCGCTCGACATGGCCGGCGACTCTACTGAACGGCGGCCCCGCTATCGTCCCCAAAGTCAGATGGAGCTCTGACGCGAGGGCCGGTCGATCGCCGCCTTCCGAACCGCCCCCACAAGGGCTGATGGCTCCTTTCGCGAATGTCAACTGACGCGAGAGGAGACGCCGATGGCGCAGTGCGCATCCGAGGAAGGCGATGTCTAGGCCCGACTGGCGCGAGCTGCTCGCGATCTTCGCCGGCGGCGCCGTCGGCGCGCTGCTGCGGGTGTGGCTCGAGCAGACCTGCGCGGCCGACCCGGCCACGTGGCCGTGGACCACCTTTCTCATCAATGTCAGCGGCTCGTTCGCACTCGGCTACCTGGCCACGCGCCTGCAGGAGCGCCTCCCGCGGTCGACGTCTCTGCGCCCGCTGCTCGGCACCGGGTTCTGCGGTGCGTACACGACGTTCTCGACGATGCAACTCGAGATCCTGCGGATGCTCGATCACGATCGCTACGGCCTCGCCGCCGGCTACGCGATCGCGAGCATCGCCTGCGGGTACCTCGCGGTATGGGTCGCCACCGCGAGCGTGCGCCGCGTGCGGGTGCTCGCGTGAGCAGCGAAGCTGCGGTCAAGCGGGCCCGGAGGGCTGCCTCGCTTCGCTCGCGCGACGCTACAACGAGGGCCGTCCGGACGGAGGCCCGGGCATGACCTTTCCCGCCTGGGTGGCCGTGGCGCTCGTCGGCGGCGCCGGCGCGATCGCGCGCTTCGTGCTCGACGGCGCGCTGAGCGAGCGCGTCGCGAGCCGCTTCCCGATCGGCACCTTCGTCGTGAACATCAGCGGCGCGCTCGTGCTCGGGCTGCTCACCGGTCTGGCGCTGACCGGACAGGCGCTCGTCATCGCGGGCACCGCCACGATCGGCTCCTACACGACCTTCTCGACCTGGATGCTCGAGTCCCAGCGCCTCGCCGAGGACGCCGAGGTCGCCACGATGGCCGCTCAACCTCGCGCTCAGCCTGGCCGCCGGCATCGGCGCCGTGGCGCTCGGGCGCCTGATCGGGGCGCACCTGTGAACGAGGACTGCCTGAAGCTGACGACGTACTCGAGCGAGCGCGACCGCACCGCCGACGGCCCCGTCACCGATCAGCTGCTCGGCCTGTACGGCGCACAGGCCGTCCGGGCGAGCGTCCTGCTGCGCGGCAGCGAGGGCTTCGGCCACCTCGCGCACCTACACACCGGACGGCTGTTGACGCTGTCGGAGGATCTGCCGGCCGTCTCGATCGCCGTCGACCGCCGCGAGCGCATCGAGGCGCTCCTGCCGCAGGTGCTCCAGATCAAGCGCCGTGGGCTCGTCACGCTCGAACGTGCGCGCCTGCTGAGCGCGGCCATCGACCCCGCAACGCTGCCCCCGCAGCTCGGCGAAGCGGCCAAGCTGACGCTCTACCTCCGCCGCCAGGACCGTGCCGACGGCGTGCCCGCCTTCGTCGCCGCCTGCGATCTGCTGCACCGTCGCGGCCTCGCGCGGCGCCACCGTCCTGCTCGGCGTCGACGGGACCCGCGACGGCCGGCGCGCGCGGGCGTCCTTCCTGCGTCGCAACGCCGACGTGCCGACGATCGTAATCGCCGTCGGGCCCGGCGCCCAGATCGCCGAGGTGCTCGGCGAGCTCGGCGCGCTCGTGCCCGACCCGCTGTTCACGCTCGAGCGCGCGCGGGTCTGCAAGCGCGGCGGGCGGCTCATCGCCGCCCCCCACGAGCTGCCGGGCGCCGACGCGCAGGGGCTCGGCATCTGGCAGAAGCTGATGGTGTTCACGTCGCAGAGCGCCACGCACGGCCGGCACTCGATCGCCCTGGAGATCGTCCGCCGACTCCGCGCCGCCGGCGCCGCGGGCGCGACGACCCTGCCCGGGATCTGGGGCTTCCACGGCGACCATCCGCCCCACGGCGACCGCTTCCTGCAGCTGCGCCGCCGGGTGCCGGCCGTCACGGTCACCGTCGACACCCCGGAGCGCATCGCCCGCTCGTTCGCGATCATCGACGAGCTGACGACCGAGCACGGCCTCGTCACGAGCGAGATGGTGCCGGCGTTCAACGCGCTGAGCGAGACGCGCCAGATCGGCGGCCTGCGCCTGGCCGATCTCGACTTCTAAGGGGGGAAAGGGGACCCCACCCCCAGTTCCCCGCCCCGCGTGCCGGTCCGGCGAAGGGCATTTCCCAGCGGGAGCTGGACGGATGATCGAGGCGCGCCCCGGGCGCAGGGGCGGTTGGTGGACAGGCGAGTGAGCGTGAGCCTCATCCATCGGTCCATTACCGCTCATGAGCCGCGCCGGCGTCTCCGAGAAGCAGACGTGTAGGACTGTCTTGTTCGCAAGGAGCGCGGGCGACCGGCGTCGAGGATCGATCGAATGGCACGGATGCGGGGAATTCTGGTAGGGCTCGTAGCGCTCGGCGCGGGCGCCGCGCTGCTCGCTGGCGCCCCGCCGGCCGGGGCGGTCGAGCGCGACGGCCACAGTTAGTGCCGGCGCGCTCGGATTCGTGAGCGCCCCCCCGAACGTCATCTTCAACGCCACGCTCAACGGGCTCAACCAGACGGCGACCGCCGCGCAGGCGATCAACGTCAGCGACGCCACCGGCTCGGGGGCGGGCTGGAACCTGACCGCCACCTCGACGACGTTCGCGCAGGGCGCCCACACGTTCCCCACCACGGCGACGACGATCACGGCCGCGCCGACGGTGGCCTGCGACCCCGGCGTCACGTGCGTCCGCGCGACGAAGACCGCGCTTGTGACCTACCCCTACACGCTCCCGGCCGCGGCCACCGCGCCCACCGCGACGCGGTTCTTCAACTCGCGCGCGGGGCGCGGCATGGGCGACCAGACGATCACCCCGACCTGGAGGCTGGCCGTTCCCGCCAACGCCTACTCGGGCGCGTACACGTCCACCTGGACGATCTCGGTCGTCAGCGGCCCGTAGGACGAGCGGGCGCGGCTCCCCTTCCCGTCCCCGCTAAGCTCCCCGCCGCATGCCCTCGGCCCCCGCCTCGCAGCTCGCGCTGCTCACCGGCTTCCCGGGATTCATCGGCCGCCGCCTCGCCCGCCGGCTGCTCGACGGCGATAAGCGACTGCGCGTGGTGGCGGTCGTCGAGCCGCGAATGCTGCAGACCGCGCGCGGCGTGGCTGACGCGATCGGCTCGGATCGCCTCGAGATCGTCGGCGGCGACATCACCGAGCACCACCTCGGCCTCGACGACGGCGAGTACGAGCGCCTCGTGGCCGACGTCGACTACGTGTTCCACCTCGCCGCCATCTACAACCTCGCGGTCCCGTTCGCCGTCGCCCACCGCGTCAACGTCGAGGGCACCGGCAACGTGCTCGACCTGTGCCGCGACGCGGCGCACCTCGAGCGCCTGGCCTATGTGAGCACCGCCTACGTCGCCGGCAAGCGCACCGGCGTCGTGTACGAGCACGAGCTCGCGATGGGCCAGGGCTTCAAGAACCACTACGAGTCGACCAAGTTCCAGGCCGAGGTGTGGGTCCGCGAGGTCATGCACGACACCCCCACGACGATCCTGCGCCCGGCGATCGTCGTCGGGGACTCGGTGACGGGCGAGACCGAGAAGTTCGACGGCCCCTATTACTTCCTGCGTGCGATCTCGCGCATGAAGTCACTGCGCTTGCCGATGCCGCAGTTCGGGAGCGCGTCGGCGGCGTTCAACGTCGTGCCGGTCGACTACATCGTCGAGGCCATCGCCGCCGCGGCCTTCGACAAGAAGACGCTTGGCGAGACCCTCCATCTCGTGGACCCCGACCCGCTCTCGACGCGCGAGCTCGTCGACCTGCTGTCGCGCGAGTACGCCGGCCGGCCGCCGCTCGGACGCGTGCCGCCCGAGCTCGCCGACGCCGGGCTGCGCCTCGGGCCCGTGCGCCGACTGCTCGGCGGCACGCCACGTGAGTCGATCGTCTACATGAACCACCCGGTCGTCTATGACGCTCGCCGCGCCGTCGAGCTGCTCGAGCCGCACGGCCTGCGCCCACCGCGCTTCGGTGACTACGTCGGGCCGATCGTGCGCTTCTTCGCCGAGCACGAGCGCGATTCACACTTCATGCCGCCGAAGATCTGAGGCGCGCC
The DNA here is from genome assembly GCA_963819075.1 of uncultured Solirubrobacterales bacterium. Taxonomy (GTDB): domain Bacteria; phylum Actinomycetota; class Thermoleophilia; order Solirubrobacterales; family Solirubrobacteraceae; genus CAVQBJ01. The sequence goes on along the minus strand of CAWFUP010000001.1, from coordinate 966,622 downwards.
GGGCGCGCCGCGGTCCGAGGCTGCGCCCTCGGGCTGAAGCCGGCGCAGGCGCCGGATCCCGCGCAGGTCCTCGAGCGCGGTGGCCACGATGTCGACGCGCGAGTCGGGGTCGTCCTGCCAGCGCACCGGCACTTCGGCGATCGTCATCTGCTCACGCTCGGCGAGTACGAGCAGCTCGGTGTCGAAGAACCAGTTCTCGTCCTCGATGAGCGGCAGCAGGCGCTGCACCGCCGAGCGACGGGCGGCCTTGAAGCCACACTGGGCGTCCGAGAAGCGCACGCCGAGCGAGACGCGCAGCAGGCCGTTGTAGATCCGGGAGATGAGCTCGCGCTTCCGTCCTCGCGTCACGGCGGCGCCATGCGCGAGCCGTGAGCCGATCGCGATGTCCGCCTCGCCGGCCAGCAGCGGCGCCACGAGCGCCCGCAGGTGTTCGAGGTCGGTCGACAGGTCCACGTCCATGTAGGCGACGACGTCGGCGTCGCTGGCCGACCACGCGGCTCGTAACGCGCGTCCGCGTCCCTTCTGCTCGAGGCGCAGGTGACTGACCAGCGGCAGCTCACGCGCCAGCGCCGCGGCGATCCGGGGCGTGCCGTCGACGCTCGCGTTGTCGGCGATCGTGATGCGGAAGTCGATGTCGCGCAGCGACGTGGCGAGGTGGCGGTACAGGCGCAGGACGCTGTGGCGCAGCTCGCGCTCCTCGTTGTAGACCGGGATGACGATGTCGAGGTCGGGCGGGTCGTAGCCGCGCTGGACGGCGGTGGCAGTGGGTGAGATGTGGGGGGTGTCGATGAGCATGCCTCCACCCTGAACCCCGCCCGTGGTATCAGCCTGTGGCGCCTCTGAGACTCGGCTGAGAGTCCCCGGTTCCCGACTCGGCCCGGCCATCGGGCCGCCCGTCGGCGCCCGCGAGCGGGAGCAGGACGGTGAACACGGCCCCGCCATCGGGCACGTTGGCGGCGTGCACCTCGCCGTCGTGCGCGTGGACGATCCCCTGCACGATCGCCAGGCCGAGCCCGGCACCGCCGCGCCCTCGGCTGCGCCCGGGATCCGAGCGCCAGAAGCGCTCGAAGATGCGGTCGTCGACGCCATCGGGCAAACCGGGCCCGTGGTCGCGCACGGTCAGCACGGCGCACCGTCCGTCGCTCGCGAGCCCGACCTCGACCGGCGTGCCGGGCGGGGTGTGGGCGATCGCGTTACGCAGGAGGTTGGCGAGGACCTGATGCAGCTGATCGGGGTCGCCCGCGACCGGCGGCGCCTCGCCGTGCACCTCGATGCGGCGGCCGGGGTCGGTTGCCCGCGCGTCGGCCACGGCTCGTTCGGCCAGCTCGGCGAGCTGGACGCGCTCGGTGCGCGTCTCCGGCAGCTCGTCCAGGCGCGCGAGCATGAGCAGCTCCTCGACCAGCACGCCCATGCGCGCCGCCTCGGCCTCGATGCGCTCCATCGCCTTGGCGAGGTCGTCGGGGTCGCTCGTGGCCCCGAGTCGGAAGAGCTCGGCATAGCCGCGGATCGAGGCGAGCGGCGTGCGCAGCTCGTGCGACGCGTCGGACAGGAAGCGCCGCAACCGATCCTCGCTCGCGCGCCGGTCGGCAAACGCCTGCTCGATGGTGACGAGCATCTCGTTGAGCGCGATGCCGAGCCGCCCGACCTCGGTGCGCGGCGTGGTCGGTGAGACCCGCCGCGAGAGATCGCCGCCGGCGATCTCCTCGGCCACCCGGCCCATGCGATCGAGCGGTCGCAGGCCCACGCCGATGACGACCCAGGCAAGGGCCCCGAGCGCGAGCAGGACGGCGGCGGCGACGAGTACCTCGACAAGCAGCAGCCGGTGCAGCGTCTGCGTGACGTCGCTCAGCGGCACCGCCACGATCGTCGTGCCGCCGGTGCCGTTGGCAACGGCGACGACCCGATAGGAGAGGCCGCTCGTTCCGGTCGATGCGGCCGTGAACACGCGCGGGTGCGCGATCGACGTCGTCACCGGGTAATGCTTGGGCAACGAGGGATACGCGTCCGTCGTCTCCCCGCTGAACGTGTAGACCACGGGGTTCCCGATGACCTTGCCGGTCGGGCTCAGGCGCTCACCGAAGGTCCCCGGGGGAGCGAAGGCCCCCGGGGCCGGTCCGCCCGGCCCACCGGGGCCACCGCCGTGGTCGCCGTCGGGGCGCCCCCCGCCGTAGGGAAAGCCGGCCGGCGGGCGGTTGAAGAGCAGGCCGCTCGGCACACCCCCCGCCCCCGTCGCGCCCGTCGCGCCCGTGCCGCCGCCCGCGCTCGCGCTGAAGCCCGCGCCCCCGAGCGTTCCGAGCTGCTGGGAGATCGGATCTATCGCAGCGGTGACCTGCTGGTCGACGCGGTTGTAGAGAAAGGCGCGCTGCGCGGTGTAAGTCGCGATCCCGGCCACGGCCAAGCCGGCCGCCACGAGCACGACGAGCCCCACGAGCAGGCGCGCGCGCAGGGACATGCGCTAGGAGCTGGTGGCGCCGTCGCGGCCGGCGACGGCGACCGACGCCTTCGGCAGGCGCAGCGAGTAGCCGACCCCACGGACGGTGTGGATGAGCGGCGGCCCTTCGGCGTCGACCTTCTTGCGCAGGTAGCTGATGTAGGTCTCGAGCACGCGGCCGTCGCCGCCGAAGTCGTAGCTCCACACGTGGTCGAGCAGCTGCGCGCGGGTCATCACCCGGCGCGGGTTGAGCATCAGGTAGCGCAGCAGGCGGTATTCCGTGGCCGTGAGCTCGATCGGGCGGCCGCCGCGGGTGACCTCGCGCGTGTCGTCGTCGAGCTCGAGGTCGGCGAAGCTGAGCTTGCTCGAGCTGGCCTCGGCGGCACCCGTCCGGCGCAGGATGTTGCGCAGCCGGGCGATCAGCTCCTCGAGGCTGAACGGCTTGGTGACGTAGTCGTCGCCGCCGCTCGTCAGCCCGCGGATCTTGTCCTCGGTGGCGTCGCGCGCGGTGAGGAAGAGGATCGGGACGTCGACGTGCTCGGCCGCGAGCCGGCGGGCGACATCGAACCCCTCCATATCGGGAAGCATCACGTCGAGCACCATCGCATGGGGATGGAACTGCCGCACCTGGCTGAGCGCCTCGCTGCCGTTCGCCGCCGAGGCGACGGTGAAGCCGTTGTAGCGAAGGGCCATCGAGACGACGTCGACGATGTTCGGCTCGTCGTCGACGACGAGGATCCTGAGTTGTTCGGTCTGGTCGTTCATGAGGCCATTGTCGTTCCGAAACCTGGGAGATTCCTGAGAGGCGCCTGGGACGCTGCCCCGAATCGCCCGGCCCGGGCGGCGTGGTCAGCCAAGCGTGTCCGATGGCGGCTCGAGCACGTCATAGCGCTCGTCGTCGTACACGATCACCCCGCCGTGGGGCAGCCAGTCGCGGGCGCGCGCAGGGCCGGAGAGCAGCGCGGCCTTCGTGCGGGCCTCGGCCTCCGCGGCGCTCGGCGCCAGGGCCGTCACCTGGACGACGCCCGTGAAGGCGGGACGCCCGGTCGCCGGATCGAGCAGGTGATGCGCCGGTCGGCCCCGCCCGTCGATCCAGCTGCGCTTGCCGATCCCGCTCGTGGCCACGCCGCCGGATTCGAGCTGGAAGGCGTGCAGCCGCTCGGCGCCGAACGGGCTCGAGACCTCGACCGCACGCCGCAGCCGCGCGCGACCAGCGAGGCGCAGGTCCCCGCCGCAGTTGATGGCGACGCTGTCGTGCTCGGCCAGCGTTTCGGCGATGAGATCGGCGAAGAGCCCCTTGGCGATCCCACCGCTGTCGAGTCGAACCCCCACCGGCCGCGTCACCGCCGCGCCGCTCGCGTCGAGTCGCACCGATCGCCAGGCCGCCGCCGGTCGCGCCGAACCCGGTGCGCGCGGTGGCGCCTGCGCAAGCGCCTCGCGGAGGTCGAGCGCGGACTGCGCGTCCTCCGGCAGATCGCGGTCATAGCCGGCCTCCTCGATCTCCGCCGTGAGCGTCGGGTCGACGAGCCCGTCCGTGAGCCGCGCCGCCGCGCCGGCGGCGGACAAGAAGCGCGCCATCGTCGCGCTGACCGGCACGGTCTCGCGCGGGTCGGCGTTGAGGCGACACAGCTCGCTGTCGGGCTCAAAGCGCGAGAAGCGGTCGTGCCACTCGAGCAGCACATGGCGTGCGAGCTCAACGGCCTCGACGCCCGTGCGCTCGGGCGTGTCGCCGATCACGAACACGGTGCACGTCGTCCCAAAGCAGGGAAACGAGTCGCCTGACTCCGTCGGTGCGGTGGCTTGCGGTGCGGTGGGCGGCGACCCGCCTTCCTGCGCGACGAACCCCGAGGCCGTGCGGCGAAAGGTGATCTGCGGATCGTCGGGCATCGCGTCGAGCGTACTCACGATTGACTGGTTGTCACGGCGGAGGCGCCACTCGAGGAGCTCGAGCCCGAGGAGCCGCTGCCCGAGGAGCCACTGCCCGAGGAGCCACTGCCCGAGGAGCCACTGCCCGAGGAGCCACTGCCCGAGGAGCCGCTCCCCGAGGAGCCGCTCGATCCCGTCGCCGACGTGCCGGTCGAGCCTCCCGAGGAGGTCGACGCCGCGGCCTTGTGCGTCGTGGTAGCGGCCGACGTGCTCGCGCGCTTCGCCGTGGAGGTGCCCGTGGTGGAGCTGCGGTCCGTCGTCGCGGCAACCGCGGTGACGGTGGCTGCGCTCCGCCGGGCGGCGTTCGCCGTCAGCGCCGGATCGTGGCCGGTGGCGAGCCGTACGAAGATGAGGCCCCACAAGGCGACGAACAACGTCACGACGACCGCGATCGCGCGGCGGCGGATCGTGCGCGTGCGCCGCAGGCGCTGGCGCAGCTTCGCGCGCGCCTCGCGCTTGGCGGCTTCGAGGTCGCGCGGCGGGCGGTCGTCGCTTGGGTAGGTGTCGGGCGCGCGCTCCTCGGCGGGCGCGTCGCGTTCCAGCAGTTGCGTGGGAGTCATGGCAGCGTCCTCGCGGATTGGGGAGCAGGTCGTCGCTGAGCATGGGCGCCGCCGCTGGGAGATTCCTGGGAACGCGCCGAAAGGGGTCTGGGAGCGCGTCCTGCTGCGCATCGCGGGCGTCATCGCCGACCAGGCGGGTGACGCCACGGTGACGGATGGGCCGCGCGAGTAATGCTCGGTGTCTGCCCGGTGACGGGACTTGTGCGCGAGTGTGGCGCGGGCCGGTCGTGGCGATCGCGTGTCGAGGGGCGTGCTCCCGGATGCCCGTCATGCGGGCGCAATCGAGCACACCCCCGCCGGGTGCGTGACGCGACGGTGACAAGTGCGCCCGGCGGGGGTCACGCGGCGTGTCCGCCGTGTGACGAAACTGCCGCGCGACAGTGTCGCGCGGCAGTTGGAGCAGCCGCAACCGAGCATTCGGCTCCCGCGGCCACCCCCGGGACCGCGCGACGGCTGGCCGCAACCGACCAGGGCCGGCCGAGCGCAGCGCGCGCCCGACCGGCCCTGGCCTCCCGACGTCGCTACGGGGTCGACGTCGTCGTGGTCGTGGTGCTGCTCGAGGAGCCGTTCGGGGCTCCACCCGGCCAGCCGCCGCCGGGTCCGCCCTGACCGCCCGGGCCACCCTGCGCTGAGAACGACGAGTCGGTGGCGAAGACGGTCGTCGTGCCGTCCGAGGATGCCCGCACGACGACGTGGTCGCCCGAGGCCAGCGCGCCGAGCGTGCTCGACTTGCCGTCGAGCTGGATCGTCGCGCCGGAGGGCACCGAGAGCGTGACCGTCTTGTACGGCGAGGAGCTGAGCCCCTCGACGACGGTCACCGTGTCGGCGCTCGTGTCGACGCTCTGGACCGAGCCGCCGTCCTCGGTCACCGTGACATAGCCGGTCCGGGCCTGGTTGAGCTCGACGCTCACCGAGTGGATGTCGCCGCCGGGCCCGCCGCCGGGTCCAAAGCCCCGGCCCGGCCCACCGCCCGGAGGTCCTCCGGCCGTGCCGCTGCTGGTCGTGCTCGTCGCTGCCGCGGCATGGACCGGGGCACTGCTGTGTGACTTGGCCGCCGAGCTGGAGGCGATGCCGCCGAGCGTGCCAGCGAGTGCGCACGCCCCGGCGGCGAGGCCGCCGATGGCGATTCTCTTCGAGTTCACTTGGGTCTCCTTGATCTTGCGTAGTCGTTCCGCGACAGCCAAGGGGCTCGCGGCGCTGTCACCAGGCTCGGCGGAGGGCGTGTGGCGGCCGTGTGCGCAGGCTGAGACTTCCGCGTGAGCCACGCCAGACTCCACATTCAACCTATTGGTTGACAATCCGCTCTCGCGCGGTTACCGTCCACCCCCCACCCGACGATCCGAGGAGACCGCATGACCGCGACCGAGCAGCCCGCGAACCTGTTCGTCCACCTGACGCGCACGCTCCCCGCGGCACCCGCCGAGGTCTACCGGGCCTTCACGGACGCCGAGCAGATGCGCCAGTGGCTCCCCGTGGCACCCTGGACGGTCGCCGACGTGCGGGCCGACGCCCACGTCGGCGGGGAGTTCGGCTGGGTCGCCGTCGCGCCCGACGGCACGCGCCACGCGACGATCGGGCGCTACGAGGAGCTCGTCCCCGGCGAGCGCATCGTGATGACCTGGGTCTACGAGGGCCCGAACAGCGCCAACCGGGATGAGACGCTGGTCACGATCGAGCTCTCGGCGGCCGGCGCCGAAGCGACCGACCTCAGCCTGCGCCACGAGCGCCTGACGGCGACCGACCGCGACGCCTACGAGCAGGGTTGGCCCGGCGTGCTCGACGGCGTCGCGCGCTTCCTCGCCTGACCGCCGCCGTCGCGGCGGCCTAAGAATTGGGGAGCGCGCTGGTGAGGGGCCCGGTCCGCGCCCTCAGGCGAGGATGTCGAGCACCGACTGGTTCATCCGGCCCTGCGCCGCGACCACCTTCGCGTCCGCGCCGTAGAGCGAGGTCGCGAGCATCATGCTGGCCATCTGCTGACCGAGGTCGACGTTCGAGACCTGAGGCTGATCGGCCGGGGGGATGCCCGGCAGGACACCCACCCCGGTCGTTTGAACCCCACCGCCCGTGAGGGCGGTCTGATTGACTTGTTCGGAGTTGTAGCCGGGGGTATCGGCGTTCGCGATGTTGTTGGCGGCGGCGTCGAACTGCGTCTGCTCGGCCTGCATCCCAGAGATCGCCTCGTGCATTCCCGAGGCGATTGCTGCGGTGCCCATCCCCGAAGCCACCATGACCTCATGTTCGCGCGCCGGCGGCACCGTAGCGGCATTTCTCAACGAAGGTACGGGCCGAGCAGGCAGCGACGGCCGCCACGACCATGCTTGTCCCTGTGGGGCTTGACAAACGAGCGATAGCGATATATCTTTGACCTATCCCCATAGAACAAAGAAATTTGGAGACTGAAGATATGCAAGCGTATGCAACTACACACCACTGCCCGCGCCGAGGGCGCGGGATCAACATCGACCTCGGCGAGCTCGTCCAGCAGATGACCGGCCGCGGTCATCACGGTCAGGGTCCCGGTCGGGGTCGCGGCGGGCCGTTCGGACGCGAGGGCTTCGGCGGCTTCCCGTTCGGCGAGGGCCCGTGGGGCCCCGGACGGCGACGGGGCCGCAAGGCGCGCCGCGGCGACGTGCGCACGGCGGCGCTCATCCTGCTCGCCGAGGAGCCGCGCAACGGCTACCAGATCATGCAGGAACTCGAGGAGCGCAGCGACGGCCTCTGGCGGCCGAGCCCCGGCTCGGTCTATCCGGCCCTGCAGCAGCTCGAGGACGAGGGGCTCGTGCGCTCCGATGAGGTCGACGGCCGCAAGGTTCTGCGCCTCACCGAGGCCGGCGAGGCGGCCGTCCGCGAGCGCCCCGAGGATGCGCCGGCGCCGTGGGAGGAGTTCACCCGCGACGTCAGCGACGATAACGTCGAGCTGGCCGGCCTGATGAAGGAGGTCGCCTTCGCCTTCATGCAGGTCATGCGGGTCGGCGGCGCCAGCCAGCTGGCCGAGGCCAAGGCTGTGCTCGCCGAGACGCGCCGGGCGCTGTACCGGATCCTCGCCGACGGCGCGGAGGGCGAGGCCGGCGAGGACGAGACCGACGGTCCGCCCGCGGGCAGCGACGCGGTCTGAGCAGGGCATTTCGCGCGCCGCGCCGGCTGATGGCGCGGCGCGCGACCCTCGCTCACGGCGGCCGACATTCGCCGTACAGCGGGTCCCACGCGTCAAGGGCCACGGCCCGGCGCCGATGAAGGATCGATGAGGGCCCATTCGCTCGTCTTGCGGTCCGACGCCGAGCGCCGGCGGTTCATCGACGTGCGCCAGCGGCTGCACCTCGTGGCCCCGAGCGTCGTGGGCGTCTACCTGTTCGCCGGGCTGACCGGGGTGCTCACCTTCGGCTGGGCGCCGCTCGTTCCGGTGGCGGCCGGCGCGGCCATCTACGGACTCGTGTGGCTGCGAATGCCGCGCCTCGATCATCCCGAGGTCGCGCTCATGGCAACGATGCTCCTCGCGGAGCTCTCGCTCGCCGCGGCGATCGCGCTCGTGCCCGGTGCGCACTTCTACGTCCTGCCCGTGCTCATCATGCCGGTGGCGCTCGCCGCGGCGATCTTCCCGTCGCGCGTGATGACGTTCGTCATCGGCTTTGCCGCTGCGCTCACCGTGGCCGTCGCGTTCGCGTTCGGCGCGCACGAGGTGACCCACGATCCCCCCGTCCTCATGCTCCCGCTCGTCGTGCTGATCATCGTTGCGGTGGCCCTGTCGGCGCTGCGCGATCTCGACATCGCCACCCGACAGAGCGCGATCGTCGACGAGCTGACCGGCGTGCTCAACCGGGCGGCGCTCGCGCCGCGCGTGGCCGAGCTCGCCCACCACGCGTCGCGCACCGGCGCGCGCGTGGCGATCATCGCGGCCGACATCGACCGCTTCAAGGCGATCAACGACACGAGCGGCCACGCGGTGGGCGACGCCGTGCTGCGCGAGGTCGCGCAGCGCCTGTCGCGCTGCGTCGAGGCCGACGAGTCGATCTACCGCTACGGTGGCGAGGAGTTCCTCATCCTGCTCGCGGGCGCCGACGTGCGCTCCGCGCAGCGGACGGCCGAGCGCATGCGCCGCGCGGTGGGCGAGCGGTCGGTGGCAGGATTGGACGTGACGATGTCCTTCGGCGTCACGGCGTCCGTGGCCGGTCAGCCGTTCGAGTTCGAGCCCGTCTTCGCGCGGGCCGACGCGGCGCTGTACGAGGCGAAGGTCGGCGGCCGCGACCAGGTGCGCCTCGCCGTCGCCCCGATCGAGGAGCCGGTCGCGGTCGAGCACCTCCCGACGCGCGGCGCCGGCACGCCGGCGGCCGACGAGTCCGGGCGCGCGCGGCCGGTGCGGGCGCGCGAGCGACGCGGGGACGCGCCGTCGCCCGAGGTCGATCAGCCCGCCGGCGCCCGGGGCGCCTCCTCCGCCGAGCCGCCGGCCCCGCGCGGGGACGAGGACGACGGCAGCTGGTTGATCGCTAATGCGCTCGAGCGCGAGCACATGCTCGACCTCAACGCTCGCCTGCGCGGGATCTTCGTCGGCTGCGCGGTGCTCGCCTTCGCCGGCCTCGTGGCCACAGTGCCGTGGTACGGGTGGGCGATCCTTCCGGCACCGCTGCTCGGCGCGGCGATGTATCACCTCGTCCAGCGCCACATCGAGCGCTGGAGGCGGCCGGAGTACGTCCTCGTCGCCGCCTGGCTGTTCCTGCAGTTCACGATCGCGGTCGGCTTCGGCAGCGCGACTCACGCACCGCTCTTCGCGCTGCCGATGTTCGTGCTGCTCGTCCCGGGGATGGGGGCGATCTTCCCCCGCCGCGGGGTCATCATCAGCACCGCGTTCACGGCGGTGCTGATCGTGGTGTCGGCGCTCCACGCCGATGCGCACAGCGTGCTCGCCAATCCGATCCTCGTCGCCTTCCCGCTCGCGCTGCTGCTCGCGATCGCGCTCGTCGGCTCGGCCGTCGGGCGCTCGGCGGTCAGCCATCGCAACGCCTCGGTCGTGGACGACCTCACCGGGTTGCTCAATCGCACCGCCCTACACACCCGCATCGCCGAGCTCGGCGCGCGCGCCGAGCTGACCGGCCAGGAGGTGGCGGTGGTGATTGGCGATGTCGACCGCTTCAAGCAGATCAACGACACCTACGGACACGCGACCGGCGACCGCGTGCTCGAGGCGATCGCTGCGCGCATCCGAGGCTGCCTGCGCACGTTCGAATCGGCCTACCGGATCGGCGGCGAGGAGTTCGCCATCCTGCTGAGCGGCGTCGCCGCCGGGGAGGCGGCCGAGGTGGCCGAGCGTCTTCGCCAGGCGCTGCGCGGCGAGCCGGTCAACGACCTGCGCGTGACGATGTCCTTTGGCGTGGCCACGCTGCGCCCGGATGAGCGCTTCAGCGATGAGCAGCTGTTCGCCCGCGCCGACGCGGCGCTGTACCGGGCGAAGTCCGGCGGTCGCGATCGCGTGTGCGTCGACGCGGCGGCCGAGTCGGCGACGGCCGTAGCCTGAGCGGCGGCGCGGCAGTCTCGCGCCGCAGTTCGGTTAGGGGCCGTGACGCGCGCGGCGCGTCGGTCACTGTCGCATCGCCGCGCGGGCCCCTACGCGACGTCGGAGTGGCGCGTCGCCAGCTTGCGGCCGGCCTTGCGCGCCAGCAGCGCGGCATCGGCTTCGGCGACGAGGCCGATGAGGTCGACGCCGGGCCGGTGCGCAGCGCAGCCGATGGTGATGGCCAGCGGCTCCCCGTCCGGCCGGCGCACCTGCTCGCTGACCGCGTGCTCGAGTCGCGCGCACACGCCCGCCGCCTCGGCGGCGTCGGTGTCGGGGAGCAGGATCGCGAACTCGTCGCCGCCCCAGCGGAAGACGGCGTCCCCGGCGCGGGCGTGCTCGGCGAGGACGCGCGCGACGGCCGTCAGGACCTGGTCGCCGGCGAGGTGGCCGTGGCCGTCGTTGATGCTCTTGAAGTCATCGAGGTCGCCGACGCCGACCGCGAGGCCGTGGTCGAGCACGCGCGCCGCATGGCGATCGAAGGCGCGCCGATTGGCCAGCTGGGTGAGCGCGTCGACGTTCGCGAGGTGCTCGGCGCCGAGCCGCTGATCGCGCACCCGCGACATCAGGACGAGGCAGACCGCCGCCATCCCCGCCCACAGGATCAGCCAGAAGACCGCGTCGATGAACAGCGGGCCGTTCGGCGCGTAGGCCTCGGGCGTCAGCGCCGCGACCGCGAGCACGGCGAACAGCGGGATGAAGCGACTCGGCGGGTGCCCGAGCGCGCCGACGAGCACGAGCGGGAGGTAGACGTCTCCGTAGGGCGACGGCCAGCCGCCGGCGAGCCATTGCGCGATGGCGATGCCGAAGACGCCGTAGTAGCAGCTCCCGAGCAGCACCGGCAGCGTCGCACGCCCCGGGTGGGTGGCCAGCCATGCGACGCCGGCGACCGGGATCGCAAGCAGCACGGTGCCAACGATCCACCCGGCGAAGCCGATCGCCTTGCTCGGTGGCGAGAACGGCGCCATGAGCGCGAGGAGCGCGAGCACGACGCCCCAGCCGACGCCGGCGATGCGGCGGTAGTTGTCGATGTTGACCCCGGCGTAGGCTCCGTGGGCGCGGACCGGGGCTGCCACGCGCCGCAGCCTCGCTTGGTGCAGCATGCGGCTCGTATCGGCCGGCCCTCGGCATCTCCGTACCCCACGTTTGCGGTACGGACCACCTTTCGCGCGCAACCTGCGGCGACACGCGCCGGCCACGATCGCGTTCGCACGCGCAGGCTCCGGCGACGCTCGCACCGAAACCCGCCACCATGACGTCAGGGCAAGGCAGTCCGAGGCGTTCGCCGACGGGGCGCCACGGAGCCCGCTCACCAGCGAGACTTCATAGCCTGTTAACCGACTCGTCTAGACGTCCCTACGTGTCCGAGATCGCCATCCAGCCCGCCCTGCCGCCCCCGGCGGTGGCCGTCTCGCGCGGGGCGCGCTGGCGGCGCGTCGATTGGCGCGCCGCGCTGCCGCTCATCGGCGTGACGGCGGTCGCGGCGGTACTCAACACGTGGGCGCTCGGACAGAACGGCTACGCGAATGTGTACTACTCGGCCGGCGTCAAGTCGATGCTGCTCTCGTGGCACAACTTCGTGTTCATCTCGGCCGATCCGGCCGGTCTCATCTCGATCGACAAGCCGCCGCTCGGCCTGTGGCTGCAGGCGGCCAGCGCGAAGGCCTTCGGCTTCTCGCCCCTCAGTCTGCTCCTCCCCCAGGCCATCGCGGGTGTGGCCGCGGTGGTCGCCCTGTACGTGATCGTGCGCAAGCGCTACGGCACGCTCGCGGCCACGATCGGCGCGCTCACGCTGGCGACGTTCCCGGCGTTCGTGGCCGTCGCTCGGGACAACAACGTCGACGCGCTGCTCATCCTGTTGATGACCCTCGCCTGCGGCGCCGGGCTGCGGGCGACCGAGAGGGGCAGCCTGCGGGCGCTGCTCGGGGCGGCGGTGCTCGTCGCGCTCGCGTTCAACACGAAGGCCCTCGCCGCCGTGCTCGTCGTCCCGGGCATCGGCGCGGCCTACCTCGCGTGCGCCCCCGGCTCGCTGCGCCGACGCCTCGCTCACCTGCTCGTGGCCGGCGCCCTGTGCGCGCTGCTGTCGGTCTCCTGGATGGTCGCCGTCGACCTGACGCCGGCCGCGCACCGGCCGTTCGTCGGCAGCTCGACCGACAACTCCGAGCTCGGCCTGACCTTCGGGTACAACGGTCTCGGCCGGGCCGTCGGGCAGAACGGCGGCCCGGGGGCGATCGTGGATCAGACCGTCCAGCCGCAGTCCGGCGCGCCCGTCCCGACCAGCAGCCTCAGTCCGACCGACGCGAGCGTGCCGCTGCCGAAGGCCTCGCCAGCGGTCGCGCCGAAGGTGAGGAGCACGATCACGGCCTATCCCGTCGCATTCGGCGCTTCTCCCGGGCTGCTGCGCCTGTTCCGCAGTGGCCTCGGCGACCAGGATGCGTGGCTGCTCGCCTTTGCGCTCGTCGGCATGCTCGCGATCGCCCTCGCCCGCCCCGGTCGGCGCGATCCGCGCCTCGCCGGGCTGATCGTCCTCGGGGGCTTCTTCGTCTGCGAGGCGCTGTTCCTGAGCGTGTCAAAGGGCATCGTGCACCCCTACTACGCGTCGGCGCTCGGCCCGGGTCTGGCGGCGATGGTCGGCGCCGGCTTCGCCGCCCTGGCCCGACCGGGGCGATCGTGGCATCGCGGGCTCATCCTCGCGGCGGTTGGCGCCGCCGTGGCGGTGCAGGTGGTGCTCCTGCACCAGGCCCACTACCTCCGCGCGTGGCCGACTGCGCTCATCGCCGCGGCCAGCGTGGGCACGCTGGTGGCGATCGCGCTGCACCGCTTCACGCGGGTGAGCCTGGCCGCGGTGCTCGGCGTGCTGCTCGTGGCCCCGACGGCGTACGCGGCGACGACCTGGCGCCAGCCGGTGCAGGGAACGTTCCCGGCCGCCGGACCGCGCGTCGTCGGCGGCAACGGCGGCGCCGAGCTGAGCCGCGCGCAGCTGGCCACCGAGGACGCCCTCATCCGCTACGTGCTCTCTCACCAGCCCGGATCGCGCTTCCAGCTGCTCACCGAGGCCTCGCTGGAGGCCGACAGCCCGATCCTGCTTGGCCTGCGCGCGGCGGCGCTCGGCGGATACGGAGGGACCGACCCGGCGCTCGACGGCCCGGCGCTCGGTCGCCTCGTCGCCTCCGGCCAGGCGCGCTACGTCCTGCTCGGCGGCGGCTACGCCTACCGCGGCGGCAACGGCGCCAGCCGTGCGGCCGCCGTTATCTGCCCCGCCGTCCCGCTGGCGGTCTGGCGCGGCGCGGGGGCGGTGTCGAGCAACGGCCTGTACCTGCTCGACTGCGCGGGCGAGGCAGACGAGCTGATGGCGCGGCCGGGGTGAGCGGCTGCGCGTCCGGGCCGCCGGCGCTACGTGTTCGTCGTTTGTACCCCTATAGGCATCCCAACGACGAACACCCCCCGCGTCCTGGGGGCGGGGTCAGGGCCGTCTGTCGGCTCGTTCGAGCAGCCGATTCGCAGGGGGTGCACGTCGTTTCCGTGAGATATTCATAGAAACGACGTGCACCCCCGATTGCAGCAGCGCTACCGGAGCAAACCGGATACGCACCCTGCAAGCGTTCGTCGTGTACCCCGCCGCCCCCTCCGACCATGCCCCGCGACAGCGCCGGAATCCTCGTCTACCGCCGGGCCGCTCCGGCGGGCGGGATCGAGCTGCTGATCGCCCACCCGGGTGGGCCGCTGTGGGCGCGACGCGAGGAGGGCGCGTGGTCGATCGTCAAGGGTGAGATCGAGCCCGGCGAGTCGCCCGAGGACGCCGCCCGGCGCGAGCTCGTCGAGGAGCTCGGCAGCGAGGCCGCGACCGCGGTCGGCGCCTCGGAGCTCATCGCCCTGGGCACGGTGCGCCAGCGCAGCGGCAAGCTCGTGCACGCGTGGGGCGCGGCCGGCGACGTCGACCCGGCGACGGTCCGGAGCTCGACGTTCGAGATGGCCTGGCCGCCGCGGTCGGGTCGGACGGCGACCTTCCCCGAGATCGATCGGGTGGCGTGGGTCGCGCCGGACCGTGCGCGCGAGCTGCTCAACCCGGCGCAGGCCGAGCTCGTCGACCGCCTGCTCGCGATCGTGGCGTAGGCGTCAGCTGCGTACGAGCGGCTGCAGCCGGGCGATCAGCTCGAAGTAGTGCACCGGAGCGACGCGCGAGAGGATCGAGAACATGTAGGCGTCCGGCCCGACGAGGATCCGGTCGCGCCCGCGCTGGATGCCGGTGTGGATGATCTTTGCCGCGCTCTCGGGGGTCGTGCGCGCGATGTTCTCGAACTCCTGGATGAACGCCTCCTGGTCGGTGCCGCCACGGTCGTCGACGTGGAAACGGGCGTGCTCGACGATCTTCGTCTTGACGCCCCCGGGGTGAACGGTGATCGCGCGCACGTTCGTGTCGCGCAGCTCGTGGCGTAGCGACTCGGTGTAGCCGCGCACGGCGAACTTCGACGCGCAGTAGGCACTCTGCGTCGGGAATCCCACCAGGCCGAACACACTCGAGACGTTGACGATCACGCCGCTGCCCTCCTCGAGCAGGATCGGCAGGTAGGCGCGCGTGCCGTGGACGACGCCCCAGAAGTTGACGTCGACCACCCACTCGTCGTCCTCCGGAGACGCGCTCGCGGCAGTCTGCGCGACCGTGACGCCGGCGTTGTTGACGACGATCCCGATCGGCGCAGGCGCCCACTCGCGCACCTGAGCGGCAAAGGCCATCTGCCCTTGGCGATCGCGCACGTCGAGCTTCCGGTGCAGCACGGGCCCGCTGATCGTCGCGGCCGTCTCGGCCAGGCCCTCCTCGTCCCAGTCGCAGATCGCCACCGGCGAGCCGTGGGCGGCCAGGCGGCGGGCCAGGGCCTGACCCATCCCCGAGCCGGCGCCCGTGATCACCGCGGTGCGGCCGTCGAAGTGCAGGGGTCGGCGCGCGCGCACCGGCTAGGCCTCCGCCCCGACGGGCTCGGGCACCGGCTCGGCCTGGGCGGACTCGCGCGGCTCGATCGCGGCGAAGCCGTGCGCGCGCATGTGCGCAAGGGGCGCAGCCCGTGGCGGATCTGGCTCTTGATCATGTACACCTGTGACGTGCTCCCCGTGCCGGTGTTCGGTCCGGGCAGGATGAGGAGATTAGGGAATCCGGCGATGGCAGTACCCCGATAGGCCTGCAGGCCCTCGCTCCAGGTGGCGTTGAGCGTGCTCACGGCGGCCTCCTTCGAGATAAAGTACGGCATCGTACGTTCGCGTACGTACTTTGCCCCAGCCGCCTGACGCTGTCAAGCTACGAGACGATGGCCCAGACCCTGCGCCGCAAGTATTCCCCCCGCCGCTCACGTGAGGAACGCCGCGAGCAGCTGCTCGATGCCGCGCTCGCGCTCATCGACGCCGGCGGCTTCGGCGCGTTCACGATCGAGGCGGTGGCCCGCGAGGCCGACCTCGCCAAGACGGTCGTGTACGCGACGTTCGGCAACCAGGAGGAGCTGCTGCGCTCGCTCATTGCGCGAGAGCAGCAGCGGGCCTACTGGGCGATCACCGCCGTGCTGCCCACGCCCCCGTATGGAGACGACCCGCTGGAGGTCCTGGGCCGCAGCCTGATGTCGGTGCTGCAGGTCGTCCAGCAGCACCCGGCGACCTGGCGGTTGCTGCTCCTGCCCCCGCAGGGAGCGCCCCCGGCGATCCGCGAGGACGTCGACGAGCAGCGGGCCGGCCTGCAGCAGTCGATCGAGCCCGCCGTCACCTGGGGGCTGGAGCGCATCGGGGCACCCGACCTCGATGCCGAGCTCGCCACGCACGTGCTCATCGCCGCCGCCGAGGAGGGCATTCGCCTCACGCTCACCGAGCCGCAGCGCTATTCGCCCGAGCGCATCACCGCCTTCACGGCATCGCTCATCTCGACGTTCCTGCGGCGAGGCTGAGCCTCAGCCAGGCGTCCCGCGCTGCCACCCGCTCGGGCCATGCGCGCACGCCGCGGCCCCGGGTAATCAGCGCTGACAAACGCTCCGCGACTACGGGTGGGCGGGGTGCCACGTGCGGTCGCCGCTTGACACCTTCGGGCACCTTCGCTAAATGTACGGTGTCGAATGTTCGCATTCGTACTTATCGAAATCGGCTTCACGGCCGAAACAAGGAGAACCCCATGGCCAGCACGATGACCGCCCCCGCCTCCGTGCTCGACCGCGAGCCCGCCGCCAGCACCGACGAGCTCATCCCCAACGACCTCGTCCGCGAGGCCGCCCCCTCCGCCGCCGGTCCCGCCGAGTCGCAGGACATGCACCTGCCCGAGCCGCCGCGGGTCCCGCTGCCCCGCGCCGTGCAGGTCACGCACATCAACTGGCGCCAGATCGAGTTCATGTTCCGCTGGCGCCGGCGCCTCGGCGAGGTGTTCACCGCCAACGGCATCGTCAGGGGCGGCCCCACCGTCACCTGCCATCCCGATCACGTCAAGTCGCTCTTCACGGCCAACCCGGAGATCGCGCCATCGCTCACCGCCGAGTCGCCGCTGCTGCCGATCGTCGGCCCCAACTCGGTGCTCACGGCGAACGGACCGCGTCACCTGCGCCAGCGCCGTCTGCTGCTGCCCCCCTTCCACGGCGAGGCCATCGAGCGCTACTCGCAGATGATCGCCGACATGGCCGAGCGCGAGATCGACCGCTGGCCGATCGGCACGCCGTTCGCGCTCGCGCCGCGCACGCAGGCGATCACCCTGGACGTGATCATGTCGGGCATCCTCGGCGTCGAGGGCAAGCCCCAGCGCGGCACGCCGGAGTTCGGATTGCGCGCGGCGGTGAAGTACCTCGCCGCGGCGTCGACGCTGCCGCTCTACCAGGTCGCCGAGCTGATGAACCTCGGCCACGCCGAGCCCGTCGGCCTGCAGAAGCGCGGCATCCAGATCCTCGACAAGTACACCTACGGCGTCATCAAGGCCCGCCGCCGCGTCGAGGACCTCGAGGAGCGCAGCGACATCCTCTCGCTGATCATGCGCGCCCGCACCGAGGATGGCGAGCCGCTCACCGACCGCGAGCTGCGCGACGAGCTGCTGACGCTCATCCTCGCCGGCTTCGAAACGACCGCCAACTCGATGGCCTGGACGTGGGAGCGCCTCGTGCGCAGCCCCGAGGCCTACGACCGCCTGCGCGACCACGTGCGCTCCGACGACCACGCCACCGAGCACATCGAGGCCGCGATCACCGAGGGCATGCGCGTGCGCCCGGTCATCCCGGCGATCGGCCGCCGCGTGATGGTTCCGTGGCGCCTCGGCGACTACACGGTTCCGGCGGGCACGCCGATCCTCATGAGCATCCTGCTCGTGCACCACCGCGCGGACCTCTACCCCGACCCCTTCTCCTACCGCCCCGAGCGCTGGCTCGGTCGCAAGCCGGGCACCTATGGGTGGATTCCCTTCGGCGGCGGCACGCGACGCTGCCTCGGCGCCTCGCTGGCGATGGCCGAGCAGCGCGTCGTGATGGACGCGATGGTCCGCCGCCTCGACCTCGAGGCCGAGGACCCGGCGCCCGAGCACGTCAACCACCGCAACGTGACGATGATCCCCAAACGCGGAGCGCGCGTGGTCGTGCGTTCGCGTCACTGATCAGGGGAAAGGCGCAGCGACGCCTCCCGCCGCTCGGACGCGCCCTGCCCGCATCCCGCGCCCGAGAACCGGTGGGAAGACGACCAGGGCCGTCCCGCGGGCCTGCGCGGAACGGCCCCGCTTCCTGGCCCGTCAGCGACGCGTGTAGCTGAAGTGATCCGCGCCTGACGTCGCGCTTGTCCCGGCCGTCGTCGTGACCTGCACGTCGACCGTCCCGCTCACGCCCGCCGGAGCCAACGCCAGCACGGAGCGGGCACCGAGGCCCAGGAACGGCGCCGGCTGGCCGCCGAACGTGACCTTCGACGCCCCGCCGAGGTTCTTGCCCGTGATGAAGACGAGCGAGAACGGGCGGCCCGAATGTGGGAACACTCCGCTCACCACCGGCGTGGTGGGGGCCACGTACGTGTAGGTCACCGGACCCTCGGTGCCGCCCGCGGTGGTGACCGTCACGTTGAGCGGCCCGGCCGCCGCCGCGGGCGGCGCGATCACCGTCAGCGACGTCGACGACGCCGACGTCACCGTTGCGGCCGTCGAGCCGAACTCGACGACGTCGCCGCTCGGGCTTGCCGAGAAGCCGTCGCCCGTGATCGTCACGGCGTTTCCGCCCGCCACCGGGCCGCGCGCCGGGCTGATCGAGGTGATCGTCGTCGGCGGCGGCGACACGATCGGGATCTTGATGCCCGTCGAGACCGGGAGGTAGCTCGGGTCCGGCGATGGCACGGCCGAACTGGTGGTGTCGATGCCGCACTCGACGGGCACGTCCGCGCTGTACTGCCCCGCCAACGGACCGGTCGTCTCCAGGAAGAAGATGTCGTTGTCGACCGCGGGCTCGACGCGGACGCTCCCGGTCTGCACGACGGCATCCGGGTTGCCGATGCCCAGCGTCACCACCCCACCGACCGGGCCGGTGACCTGGATCGGGCCGATGCTCGCCGGAATCGGCGTGCCCGATGTCGGGGTCGAGCCGCCGCCATCGCCCGGCGCCGGAGCGTACGCGCCCACCGTGGCGGGGCTGACGCTTGGCACCGGTGCGGGACCCCACGAGAACACACCCTCGAGCGGAGGCTCGGGGAAGTCGGCAAACCCGGCCAACGGACTGCCACCATTGATCTCCGGCACGAGCGGACTCGGAGCATCGGTGTTCGGCGGCTGTGCCGCCGCGACGAGGTTGACGATCGCCGGCGAAGCGGTCGGCGCACCGACGTTCGGATCCGAGTCCACGCCACCGCCGGCCGTGCCGCCCGCCTCGGCCCAATTGCCCGCCGTCGCCGGGTAGTTGCCCACCACCGGATCGTTCACGAACGCCGGCGCATCCGTCGTCCGCGAGGTGTCGGCGTTGACCAGTGTCGGAGCCGTCGCATCGCTCAGGTTGGTGTCAAACGTGGTGACGGCGCCCTCGACCTCGTCGGGGTTGTGGAACACGAGCTCCAGCGCGTTGATCGCGGCCGGCGGGATGTCGAGCCTGACAATCGCGTTCTGCAGGTCGAACTGCCCGCCCGGCGGCACCGACGTCGGCACCGTCACCGTAAACGCCGCGCCGATGTCGAGGTCGATCGTCGCGGACAGCGCGCAGTACAACGGCACCCAGATCGTCCCCGTCTGCGTGCCCGCCGCCGACGCCGCCGGCACCGCGACCGCGGCCACCAGCAACGACGCCACCGCCCCACACACCCCCGGCCAACGGACCAGCGCACCTCGCGAGTTGCCCAACGCTCGAGCACCTCTCATCGTCATCCACCCTCCCATCGAAGTGACACCGGTTCGCGTCAGCGACGCCGGTACGTGAACCGGTCCGCGCCTGACGGAGCGCTCGTCCCGGCCGTCGTCGTGACCTGCACGTCCACCGTCCCGCTCACGCCCGTCGGAGCCAACGCAAGCACGAACCGGGCACCGAGGCCCACGAACAGCGCCGGCTTGCCGCCAAACGCGACCTCCGACGCCCCGGCGAGGTTCTTGCCCGAGACGAACACAAGCGAGAACGGACCGCCCGAACGCGGGAACACACCGCTCACCACCGGCGCATTGACGGCCACGTACGTGTACGTCACCGTCGCGTTCGACGCACCGCCCGCCGTCGTGACCGTCACCGGCACCGCACCCGCCGCACCCGCCGGCACCGTCACGGTCAACGACGTCGCCGACGCCGCCGTCACCGTCGCCGCCGTCGAGCCGAAGTCGACCGTGTCGTTGGCCGCCGTCGGATCGAAGTTCGTGCCGGTGATCGTCACCGAGTTCCCGCCGGCCGTGGGCCCGTTCGCGGGAGCGACCGAGGTGATCGTCGGCGGCGGCGGCGACACGATCGGGATCTGGATGCCCGTCGAGACCCGGAGGTACTCCGGGTCCGGCGAGGGCACGGCCGAACTGGTGGTGTCGATGCCGCACTCCACGGGCGTGTCCCCGCTCCACTGCCCGGCCAACGTGCCGGTCGTCTCGTGGAAGAAGATGTCGTTGTCGACCGCGGGGAGGGGCCGAGGGGGCGACAAGATGACCCCAGAGGGGGAGACCTCCGGGTGGCCGATGCTCAGCGTCACGACCCCACCGACCGGACCGGTGACCTCGATCGGGCCGATGCTCACCGGGTCCGGCGCGCCGGACGTCGGCGTCGTGCCACCCCCGGTACCCGGTGCCGGCGCATACGCGCTGTTGGTCACGGTGCCGGTCGGCGTCAACGGCGTATACCCCCACGAGAACACGCCCTCAAGCGGCGCCTCGGGGAAGTCGGCAAAGCCACCCAGCGGGCTGCCACCGTTGACCAACGGGTCAAGCGGACTGGGAGCATCCGCGTTCGGCGGCTGCGCCGCCGCGACCAGGTTCACCACCGCCGTCAAACCCGTCGGATTACCGACGTTCGGATCCGAGGACACGCCGCCACCGGTCTGCGGCGCAGGCTCGACCCATGTACCCGGCGTCGCCGGCGTGTTCGGCACCCCGGTCGGGTCATTCACGAACGCCGGACCGTCCGTCGTGCGCGACGTGTCCGCGTTGACCAGCGTCGGCGCGATCGCATTGGTCAGTTCGGTGTCGAACCTGGTGACGGCGCCCTCGACCAGGTCGGGGTTGTGGAACGGAGCCTGCGAGGACTGGATCGCGCTCGGCGGAAGATCGATCGTCGCGACCGCCTTCTGCAGATCGAACTGCTCACCGGGCGTCACCGACGTGGGCACCGTCACCGTGAACGCCGCGCCGACATCGATGTCGATCGACGGCGACAGCGCGCAGTACAACGGAATCCAGATCGTCCCCGTCTGCGTCCCGGCCGCCGACGCCGCCGACGTCGTCGGAGCCGCGACCGCCGCCACCAGCAACGACGACACGACTCCGCACATCAGAAGCCAGCGCACCGACAGAGCCCGCGTCCCGCCCACGATCGGTCTCCCTCCCGTCGAGACCCAGCCGGGTCCCGCCCCGGCCAGCCGTCTGCGACTCTCTTGGAAATCCTCCCGTTTGTCAAGACCTTCTGAGCGGATCCTCGTGTGATGAATCGCCGTCTCACACGTAGTACGTGTATGAACCCGCCGCGAAGCCGCGCCGCGTGAGCGCTCCAGCCACCGCCCCGCGGCCCGGCCCTGCCGGCCACGAGCGCTTCGAGGCGCTCTACCGCACGTGCCGGGCCGACGTCTACGGCTACGTCGCCTCGCTGCTGGGCGACCGCACCGCCGCCGAGGACGTCACCGCGCTCGCCTTCGAGCGCGTGCTGCGTGGCCGCGGGCGCTTCGACGCCTCGCGCGGCAGCGAGCGGGCCTGGCTGTTCGCGATCGCGCGCAACGCGGCGCTTGACGAGCTGCGCCGCCGCAAGCGCGGCACGGCGCTGCTCGGCGAGGTCGTCGCTGACGCGCCCCTGCCCGACGACGACCCCGATCTTGCCGAGCGCCGCCTCGTCGTGCGCGCCGGTCTGCGCCGGCTGAACCCACGCGAGCGCGAGGTGATCCTGCTGAAGTTCCTCGGCCGCCTGACCAACGCCGAGCTGGCGCAGGTGCTGCGCACCAGCGAGACGAACGCGGGCACGCGCCTGTCGCGCGCGCTCACACGACTGCGGGAGGTGTGCGATGCGACGCCGTGAGGTCGAGGCGGCCGATGCCGCCGAGCTGGCCGCGCTCGACCGGATCCTCGCCGAGGAGCCCGTCGCGGCGAGCGATCTCGAGCTGGCCGCGCTCGTCGCGTCGGTGCGCGCCGAGGCACCGAGGCTCGACGACGACATCGCGGCGCGCCTCGACGATCGGTTGTCCGCCGCCGCGTCGCCGGACGCGCCGTGGCGGCGCAGGCGACGCGATCGCGTCGCCGCACCGGCGACGCCAACGCCGTACCGACGCCGGCGCATCGCCGCCGCAAGCGCGGTCGCGTTCGCCGCCGTCGCCGCCGTCGTGGTCGTGAGCATCAACGCGGCCACCCAATCGGGAACCGTCACCCAGGAGTCATTGTCGGCACGGGGCGTGGGCATCGCGCCAGCGGTGGCGCCGGCCGTCCCGCCAAGCGCCGCGACCGCCAGTCCCGAGGTGAACGCCCCGGCGGCCGGACCGGCCGGCAGCGCTCGTCTGCAGCAGCGCGCGGCCACTCTGACGCTGGCGACCGGCGTCCCCTCGTTCGCCCAGGTCGCCAATGAGATCGTGGCCGGCACCGAGCAGCTCGGCGGCGTCGTGCAGACCTCGAACGTGAGCGAGGCGGGGAGCGCGAGCCTGGCCACGTTCAGCCTCACCGTGCCGTCGGGCAGCCTCTCGCAACTGATCGCGACGCTGTCCCGCCTCGCCCGCGTGCAGTCGCTGAACCAGAGCACGCAGGACATCACCGACGCCTACCACCAGGCGACCTCGCGCCTTCAGGCCAGTCGCGGCGAGCGCGACGCCCTGTTCGTGGCGCTCGGGCGAGCGACGACGCCGAATGAGACGGCGAGCCTGCACGACCGCATCGATGCGCTCAACGGCCTGATCGCGGCCGAGCTTCGCGCGGTTGACGCGCTCAGCAGCCAGGCCCGCACGGCGACGCTCGCGGTCACGCTGCAGCCGGCGCCGACCCCGTCCGCTCGCGCCGATGGGACGCTGCGCACCAGTCTTCACGACGCGCTCGACGTCCTGCAGGTGAGCCTCGCCGTCGCGATCGTGGCGCTCGCCGTGCTGGCCCCGTTGGTCGTCCTCGGGCTGCTCGGCTGGTGGATGTCACGGACCCTGCGCCAGCGCGCCCGCGAGCGCGCGCTGCAGTCCGGCTGACACCGTCGCCGCGCCCCCGGCGGGTACGCTGGCGCGGTGCCCGACGTTGGCGAATTGCGCGCGAGCGTCACGGACGCCGAGCCCACCGGCGGCGCGGCCGCGATCGATCTCCCGCGCGCGGGCTTCGGCGACGCGGCGGCAGCGCGTGTCACGGCGCTCGCGCGCCGCCTCGGGTTCGTGCCGGCGCCGCGCGGAACGCGTCGGCCGCTGATCGATGCCCTGTTCGTCGCCTGGCTGTGGTTCGGGTTCGACGCGATCAACAACCTCGCCCCCGTCCGCCAGCAGGCCGCCGAATCGCACGGTCGCAGCGTGCTCGCGCTCGAGCGCGCCCTGCGCATCGCTCCCGAGCACGCGCTCAACGTGTGGCTGGCGTCCGAGCACACGCTTCGCGACGTGACGGTGTTCTGGTACTACAACGTTCACGCGATCGTCACGTTCGGCGTCCTCATCTGGGTGTGGTGGCGACACCCGCTGCTCGTCCCGCGTCTGCGCCTCGCCCTCGTGCTCGCGAATCTGGCCGCGCTCGCCGTGTTCTGGAGCTGGCCCGTGGCCCCACCGAGGATGCTCGCCGGCCAGGGCTACCACGACCTCGTCTCGCTCAGCCTGGGCCAGCCGGTGTGGCACTTCGGGGCGACGGCGCTGGACTCCAACCAGCTGACGGCGCTGCCCTCGCTGCACATCGCCTGGGCGGTCTGGGCGGCCACCGCGTTGTGGGTGCTGTACCGGCGCCGCTGGGCGCGGGCGCTCATCGTCGTGTACCCGTTCCTGACCCTGTTCGCCGTGATGGCCACGGCCAACCACTACCTCGCCGACGGGCTCACCGGCGTGTTGCTGATCGCGCTCGCGTTCGTGGCCGCGGACCGTCTCCTCGCGCGCCGCGAATCACGCGAGGGGCTCCCGGCGGCCGTGGCCCTGGCTTCCGAGGCCCCGGGCGAGTTCTGAGGAACCCGACCGCCCTAGTTGCAGACGCCGCAGCGCCCGTCGGCGCAGACACACACCGGCAGCGCCGGCCCAACGCGCGCCGGGCGCCATTGCGCCAGCCAGGCACGAGCCGCCGGCTCGCTGCGGTCGCCCGAGCCGCCCGGCCAGCAGCGAGCGACCATCCGCTCGGCCAGTCGTCGCGACTCGGCAGCCGAGCGCGAGGCCGCCGCATGTATGTGCTGTTGGATCGGGTCGTCGGGCATGGCAACGTCTCGGGGTGCGAAGCCGGGGAGGCCTTCGACCTCCCTGTGTGATCGGCACCCCGCCGCACTCCTTAACCGTGGGACAGCACATTTGTTGCGACGCCCTGCGCTCGGCGAATGTCCGGCTCAGGCGCGCTGCGGAACCTGAGCAGTGGCTTCCTGGTAGAGGCCCATCTGGCGAGCGACCGCCTCGTTGGTGAACCCCTCGATGTGGCGGATGCCGTCGACGCTCAGCTGCGCGTCGATCGTATTGCGCCGGAACTCGTCATCGTTTCGCAGTGTCGTGATCTGCTCGGGGGTGCCGTGAATCTCGATGTACCCCGCCAGGTCGCCGTTGGGCTCGAGCAGGTGGACATCGAAGCCCTCGATGCGGCCCTCCTGCTGGCGTCGCCCCAGGATCCCGAGCGCCTCGTTGAACACCTCGAGCGCCCGCTCCTCCGATCCGCGGGCGACGGCACCCCACCCGACGAACAGCATCCGATCGGCCATGCGAACTCCTCTCACTCGTGGCCCGACCAGGGTCGGCCGGGTCGGTGGCGCCACTCTCTCACCGTCCGACGCCGGGCGCAATGGGAGCCCGGGCGTAGAGTGCCGCATGTGGCAGGCCCGCATCTCAGCCGGCCGATTCGAGCCCGCGCCGCGGTCTCGCTGATGGCGGCCGTGGCCGTGGCGCTCGCGGTGGGCGTGATCCCCGCCGTCGCCTCCGCACCCCGGCGCCACGCCGCGAGCTGTCTGCGCCCAACCGTACCGACGGCCGCGCCACCATCGTGGCGGCCCGGCCTGCGCGCGGCGATCACCTACGCGCGCGGGCGCCGCGGGGACATCTCCTTCGCCGTACGCACCGCGCACCGCTATTGGGGCTATCGCTCGCAGGTCACGGTCCCTTCGGCCAGCGTGCTCAAGGCGATGCTCATGACCGCCTACCTCGACCGGGCGTCGGTGCGCGACCGCCCACTCAGCGCCCACGATCGCGCGCTGCTGGAACCGATGATCCGCTGGTCTGACAACGTGGCCGCCACCGAGGTGCGTAACATCGTCGGCGACGCCAGCCTCGTCGCGCTGGCCCGTCGCGTCGGCATGCGCCGCTTCTCACCGGCGCCGATCTGGGGCCTGTCGCAGATCGATGCCGACGATCAGACGCGATTCTGGCTGCACATCGACCGCTACATCGCGCCGCTGCACCGCGGCTACGCGCTGCACCTGCTGGCCACGATCGTCTCGTGGCAACGCTGGGGCGTCGCTCGCGTGGCACCGGCGGGGTGGCAGCTGTACTTCAAGAGCGGCTGGGGCTCCGGCACCGGGGCGGTCGACCACCAGGTGGCGCTCCTGACGCGCGGCCCCGACCGCGTCGCGCTGGCGATCATGACGCTCGACGACGGCACCCACCTCTACGGCCAGCAGACGCTGCAGGGGATCGCCGCGCGGCTGCTCGCCGGGCTCGCCTGCACGACGCCGCTTGACGCTCGCGCATAGCGCCCCGTCAGCGCGGGACCCGTCGCACCGTCGCCTGCGTCGCGGCGGCGCTGCTCGTCAGCACCGTCACGTAGGCCGAGCGCGGACCGAGGGCGGTCGTCCAGAAGCTCACGACGCGGCGATAGCGCCCGGCGAGCGGGCCGACGCAGTGATGAGGCGTGCGGCCCTCGCGGATCGCACCGGGCTGATAGCCCCCGTCGCGAGTCACCTCGGTGGCGCCGGAGGCGAGCACGCGATCGCGTCCGCCCACGATCGCCGGACCGAGCAGCAACGCCTGCGTGCAGTCGTCCACGCGCACGTACAGGAGCCGCTGGCCGAGCAACGAGGGGTTGAGCAGCTGCGCGGCGACCGCGCTGCGCACGGTCGTGTGCCGGCCGGTGATGAGGTTGACGGTGACGATCCGGCTGCGCCGCCCGGCGGCGGCGAACACGAGCGTCGAGCCGCCAAGCGCCGGGCGCCCGATCTCGCTCGGCGCGGCGGCGCTGGCGACCGCATACGCGGGCCCGGCCGGCGGAAGCGGCGTCGCGAAGATCGTGTAGCCGCCGGGCCCGCCGGGCGGCGGCGGCACCCGGTAGGCGAGCCACCCGGCGGAGATCGCCAGCTCGTCGGCGCCCACCGCGGGCACGCTGAACGCCGGTGCGAGCGTGCTGCGCGCGGCCACCGTGATCGTGTTGCCGACGCGCCAGGCGATCCACGGTCCGCCGAGCGCTGGATCGGCGCCCGGGAGCGCAAGCACCTGCGCGCCGCTCCGCACGAACCCGCCGACGCCCGGCTCCTGCCAGGCGAGCTCGCCGCCGGCGACGCTCGGATCCACCTGGCCGGTGTAGCCCCCCGCCGTACTCTGGGCGAGGCTCGCGGGGCCGGCGAGCGCGAGCGCGCAACCGGTCAGTGCCACCGCGTCGAGCAGCCGCAGGCCGCGCAGGGCCGACGGCCGCTCGGTCAGACCGGCGAGGAGCCGCCGTCCGCGCCGCAGGTCGGCGATCGGCACGAGCAGCATCACCGGGAGCGCCCGACCGACGGCAAAGGCGACCCCAACCACCAGGCCCGCCCGCACGCTGCCGAGGGCCACGACCATGCCGGCCAGTGCCCACACGGCGAAGCTCATCACGAAGGTCGTGAACGCGAGTCCGAGCAGCACCCCGTACAGCGCCGCGGCCACGGTGACGGGCAGCCCGCGTCGCCACGGCTCTGGCACCTGGCGGCGCACCTGGGGCAGGATCCGCGTCCCGCTGGCCTCGAGCAGCGCTGCCGCGAGCGCCACGCCGAGGGCGACGGTCACCGCGCTGCCGCCGTGCTGTACGAGCGCGCCGACAGCCCCGAGCGTCGCGAAGGTGACGATGCCGCCGACAAGCGCTCCGCCGGCGAAGACGACGGTCATCGCGACGGCGACCGCGCGACCGCCGCGGTGCATGCCGCCGACGCGCAGCGTGTCGATCGTCGACAGCCCACACGGCGACCACGTACCGGTGACGCCGGCCAGCAGCGCGGTGGCCGCCAGTGCCGCGTCGAGCGCGCTCAACACGGCACCTGCGTGTCGTAGTAATAGACGCAGAACACGCTCCGGCCGCTGTAGCAGTAGCCGGTCAGCGCCGCGTCGCCGTTGATCCGCACGCTCGTGTAGGCGCAGCAGTCCATCAGCTTGCGCACGTGCCCGGAGCAGCAGCGATGCCACGTGCCGTCCTCGTAGGTCTTCAGGCCGAAGCGCGCCGGCACGTTGTCGAGGCACAGCCGGGTGCGCGGCGCACGAGGCAGCGGCTGGCGGTCGGGGCCGAGGAGCACGTTGCCGTTCGCGTCCACCGGCTGATCGAGGGCGTTGACCGGTCGCCCGAGATCGTCGATCGGATGGCCGTCGCCGGCCCGCAATGGGTAGCCCTGGGCATCGACACGCGGCAGGCCGGTCGGATGCGGGCACGACGCGGTCGTGTAGGTGTGCCCGCAGAACGTGTAGTACGTCTGCGCCTCGGCGTCGTCCGGCGCGATCGCCTCGACGCCCAGGCGCGCGCCCGCGAGGCCGACGAGCGCCTCGCTGGCGCGCCGCAGGAAGCGCCGCCGCGACTGAGGAGGCTCAGGCACGTACGACCTCGGCCGCGCGGCGCCACAGCGCCGTGCCGGGAATGCTGGCCAGCTGCTCGGCCGTGTTGAACGTTCCCTTCGCGAGCACGACGCCGTCGGCGCTCATCGCCACCGCATACGGGCTGCCCGGCACATCGGCCGCTCGCCAGGCGAGCACGTCGCGCTCCTCGTCGAACACGACGACCTCCACGCCGGGTTGCTCGCTCACTTCGGCGATCGCCGGTTCGAGTTGCGCACACACGCGGCAGCCGGGCGACAGGAACACGGCGAGGGCCAGTTCGCCCCCCTGTACCGAGAAGCGCTCGATGAGCGGGCACTCGCCCCCGCGCGGCGGGCCCTCGGCCTCGATCTCGAGCGCGCCGCGCGCGCCGGCGCGGGCCCGCAGGGCCGCCACGTCGCGGGCGAGCGTGTAGGCGATCCCGGCGAGGGCGGCGCAGGCGATCGACAGCAGGCCGACGAGCACCGCCAACCAGCCGGCGAGACCGAGGTCCGGGGTGGGCGCGAGCGCGAGCGTCGTGGCCACGACCGCGAGCACCACGACGTGCGCGGCACTGCCGCGGCTGACCGTGGTCCTGGCGCCGAAGCACGGACACGGCGCGCCGTCGCGCCCGCGTACGACGACCTGCACCTGCCAGCCGGCGAAGGCCAGCAGCAGGCCGGCGGCCGCCAGGCGCGCCGGCGCCCACAGCGCCCACA
This sequence comes from uncultured Solirubrobacterales bacterium, assembly GCA_963819075.1. GTDB lineage: Bacteria > Actinomycetota > Thermoleophilia > Solirubrobacterales > Solirubrobacteraceae > CAVQBJ01. The sequence goes on along the minus strand of CAWFUP010000001.1, from coordinate 937,939 downwards.
GGCCGATGCCCACGGCCAGCTCGACGGCACCGAGCAGGCGCCACGCGGCGCCGCCGAGGGGTCGCGAGAAGCCCGCCCGGCGCAGCGCCACCGCCATCGCCGGTGCCCGTGCCAGCTTGGCCGCCCCGGCGACGACAAGCTCAGCGCCAACGACGATCGTCGCTGCCGCCGCCGCAAACCCGAACAGCTCCGCCGACATACGAGCATTGATGTTCGGGCATCGACCGGATGGTCGCGCAGCGAGGAACGCCGCCGCCCGCGAAGGGCGACGCCTCCCCGCTCAGCCCTCGAGGCGCCCGGCGCGCTTGGCCGCGTACATCGACGCGTCGGCGAGCGCGAAGGCCTCCTCGGCCGCCAGCCCATCGCCGTGGAGCTCGGCCACGCCGATGCTCGCCGAGACCATCGTCAGCCCGTCGCCGATCAGCATCGGCATCGTGCCCACGCGGCGCGCGATGTCGTCGGCGAACGCGCGCGCCTCGTCTCCGTGCAGATGCGGCGCGAGGATCACGAACTCGTCGCCGCCCCAGCGCGCGACGATGTCGCTGTCGCGCACGTACGCGCCGAGCGCAGCGGCAACGTGCTTGAGCGCGGCATCGCCCGCCCGATGGCCGTTCTCGTCATTGAGGCGCTTGAAGTCGTTGAGGTCGAGCAGCAGCAGCGCGGCGCGCTCGCGGTAGCGGCGGCAGCGCGCGAGCTGGCGCTCGAGATCCTGCTCGAAGCGGCAGCGGTTGTGCAGCCCGGTGAGGGCGTCGCGCTCGGCCCGCTCGCGCAGGCGGGTCTCGAGCTCGCGGCGCTGGGAGATGTCCTGCACCTGCGCGATGTACTGCACCGGCGTGCCCTCGGCGTCGCGCACGAGCGACGCCGACAGCAGCGCCCAGACGATCTCGCCGTCGGCGCGGATGTAGCGCTTCTCCATCTCATAGCTGGAGATGTCCCCCTCGCGCATCCGCTGCGCCTGGGCGACGTCGGCATCGACGTCGTCCGGGTGGGTGATTTCCTGGAAGCTGAGCCGCAGCAGGCTCGCCTCGGTGTAGCCGGTGAGCGCGCACAGCGCCCGGTTGACCCGAACGAAGCGCCCGTCGAGCGAGAGGACCGCCTTGCCGATCGCGGCATTGCGGAAGACCTGCTCGAAGCGCTCGTTGGCCTCGTGCAGCGCCGCGGCGGCGCGCCGCTCCTCGGTGATGTCCGTGCCGGTCCCGATGAGGCCGTAGGTCCGCCCGGCGGGGTCGCGCAGCGGCGAGCGCACCATGTTGAACAGCCGGATCGAGCCGTCGGGATAGGGCACCTCACGCTCGTTGCGCAGCACCTCCCCGCTCGCGATGACGTGCTCGTCGTCGCGGTGGAAGTGCTCGGCGTACTCGGCGGGATACATATCGAACACGCTCTTGCCCTCGAGCCGCAGACGGTCGACCTGCTGCAGGCGCTCGTACTCGCGGTTGAGCATGACGATGCGGTAGTCGGCGTCCTTCACCGACACCGGGATGTGGAGGCCGTCGAGAACGTCCTGCAGATACCCCCGGCTCCCACGCAGCGCCGCCTCGGTCTCGCGCTGCGCCGTGACGTCGCGCGTGAGCACAAAGCCGCCGACGGTGCCGTCGTCGTCGTCGCGCAGCGGGCAGACCTCGACGCGATAGGAGCGCACGTCGTCGAGCGGCTCGTAGTCGAACCCACGCGTCTGACCGGCAAGCGCCGCGTGGCAGTGCGGCTGCAGACGGCGGAAGGCCTCCTCGGAAAGCGCGTCGGCCAGCCGGCGCCCCTCGGGGGCCCCGCCGCGCCAGTCGTGGTCGGGCAGCCCGGCTCCGGTGGCCAGCACGACGGTCAACTCACGGTCGAACGCGAACACCGACATGCCGGGAAGCTCGCGGAGAACACCGACGGCGTCCAGGCATCCCTGCTTCGCTCCACGAGGCATTCTCCGCGGAGCGTAACGAGCCGCTCGGCCCGAGAGGTACGGGTTAAATACCTAAAAAGGTGCCCGACGGCCCCGGCTCGAGCTGCGCGATGGCCAGCCGCACCACGCGGACGAGATCGTCCTGGCACCGGCCCCAGTACACCGGTGAGAGGCCGTCGCTGAGCAGCACGCGCACGCGCGCCACGCCGCGCACCGACACCGGCTCGGGGCTGAGAAGCCGGTCGGCGAGCTCGAGCAGGTCGGCGCTCGCGCGGGTCACGTTGTGCCGGGAGATCGGGGCCCGCGCGCTGAGCACGGCGCGCGGCCGCTCGGCGTCGCGGACGAGCTCGCGCAGGCACAGGCCGAGACCGCGCCGTAAGGCGGGCCGGCGCAGCCGCTGGGCGCGCAGCGCGAGTGTGGGGCTCGAATCCGGGGAGGCGCCGGCCGCGAGCCGGCGGTCGAGGGCGATCGCGTTCAGGCGCGCGACGAGGCGGTCGCGCACGCGCGGGCGGCACACATCCAGATACGTGCCGTCGAGGCCCTCGTTGACGAGCAACAGGTTCATCGCCGCCGTGACGACGCCACCGCCACCCGACCTAGATCAGGCGTTCGCGCATGAGCCGCTGACGCACCGACGCGGCCTCGACGCTCACGTCGTGCAGTTCGATCTGCAGGCGCTCGAGGTCGGCGATCGAGCTGCGCACGCGCTCGTCGGCGCGGGTCGGCAGGCGCTCGAGGGCGGCGCGGCACTTGTCGGTCTCCACGACGAGGTCGGCAAGGCACTCCAGCAGCTCGGCGAGCCGGTCGGGACGCGTCTCGCGGGCGGACGGCGGGACGAGCGTCATGAGCGGCAGACATTCGGTTTCGGTCATCGGGTCACCTCCGGGGGAGCCAAGGTGACATCTAGTGTGAAACCGAGCCCGTCAAGGATTCGTGACGATCCGTGCCCCGGGTATGACGATCTCGTAACGATCGTCCCCGCGGGCCGCCGCGCTGCGGTGCCGCGCGGGGGGGTGTTCGTCGTTTGGGTGTCTATACAGGTACCAACGACGAACACCCCGCGCCCGCGAACCGTCTGCCGGCCGTACCGCACCGCTGTCGGGGTGCGCCGCGATCGTCCGGCGGGGTCGCCGAGCCGGGGCCGGCGAACCCCCTTTCTGGTTGGCCAGCCAGCCAGTAGACTGCCGCCGGAAACCTCGTCCAGCGGCTACTTCGGAGGATTCGGCATGGCAACGACGGGCAGTGACCTCGGTTCGGTGGCGATCGATCGCGAGCTCTGGCATGACGGTCCGCCGCACGAGTTCTTCGGCCGCCTGCGCCGCGAGTGCCCGGTCCACTGGAGCGACCACATCCCCGAGTACCCGCGGGAGGCGGGGTACTGGTCGGTGACGACGGCCGACGACATCCACGCCGTCAGCCGCGACTGGCGCACCCACTCGTCCGAGCTCGGCGGCATCACGGCCGCGCTCGACGCGTTCCCACTCGAGCTCATGCGGGCGATGTTCATCGGCATGGACCCGCCCAAGCACGACCGCATCAAGGCCCTGTTCCAGGCCGGCTTCACCCCGAAGCGCATCGCCGCGCACGAAGACGCGATCCGGGCGATCGTCATCGACGTGCTCGACTCGCTGGAGGGCCGCGAGCAGTGCGACCTCGTCACCGATGTCGCGCAGCCCGCGGTCTCGCGCGTGATCGGCAGCTTCATGGGCATCCCGCCCGAGGACGACGCCGTCTGGGCCGCGCTCATGAACAGCGCGCTCGGCGCCGGCGACCCCGACCTGGCCCCGGGCGGGATGGAGAGCGTGATGGCCAACGAGGTGCCGGAGATCTTTGCGCGCTGCCAGCGCCTGATCGCCGCACGGCGCGAGCACCCCACCGACGATCTCACGAGCGTGCTCGTCCACGCCGAGGTCGACGGCGAACGCCTCGAGGAGCACGAGATCGTCATGGGCTTCTTCCTGCTCGTGGCCGCCGGTAACGACAGCACGAAGGCGACGTTCTGCAGTGGTATGCGCGCCCTGATGGACAACCCGGCTGAGCGGCAACTGCTCATCGACAACCCGTCGCTCATCCCGAGCGCCGTCGAGGAGTCGCTGCGGATGTTCCCGGCCTTCGCCCACTTCCGGCGCACCGCCACCCGCGACACCGAACTGCACGGGCGCCCGGTCCACGAGGGCGACAAGGTCGTCATGTGGTACGTCTCGTCTAACCGGGACGAGACGCGCTACGAGGACCCCGACCGCTTCGACGTCACGCGCAACCCCGAGCATCAGGCGTTTGGCGCCGGCGGCCGGCACTTCTGCCTCGGGACTGCGCTCGCGCGCCTGGAGCTGCGCATCATGTTCGAGGAGACGCTGCGGCGCTACCCGAGCATGACGATCGCCGCGCAACCGGTGTTCGTCGAGTCGCCGTTCATCAATCAGCTCAAGACGCTGCCGGTGCACCTGCACGGCACGCGCGACGGCGACGCGGCGCCTGGCCGGCGCTTCGTACGCGAGTCGTCCTAGCGTTCCGCGGCGGGTCGGGTCCGAGAGCGCCGGCCGGAGCGGGCGGCGTGCACCGGGAAGTGGCGGCGCGCGGCCGCACGGCACTTGGCTCGCCGAGCCCGCTGTCTGAAGTGGTCACAGGCGGCGAGCGCGCGGGCGCGCAGCTGCTGTCGTGTGAGGACGAGGCGGATCGCCGTCGGCGCGCGGCTGGTCGTGGTGGCGGTCGTGGTACCGGTGGCCGTCGGCGGCGTGCTGGTCGCTGAGGTCGTCGCCACGCTCGTCACCTCGGTCGTGGTGCTCGTCGTCGTCGAGCTCGCGTCGGCCTGAACGCCTGACGACGTCGAGGTGACGTTGGTCGCGACGGCGCGCGAGGTAGTCGCGCTGCTCGTGGGCGTGGTGGCTGTCGTCGCCTTCGTGGTCGTCGTCCTGGGCGTGGTGGCCGTCGTCGTCGTCTTCGTGGTCGTGGGGGTCGTCTTCGTCGTGGTCGTCATGGGGGTCGTCTTCGTCGTGATCGTCGTCTTGGTGCTCGACGTCGTCTTGGTCGTCGTGGTTGTCGGCGTCGTCTTGGTCGTCGTGGTTGTCGGCGTCGTCTTGGTCGTCGTGGTTGTCGGCGTCGTCTTGGTCGTCGTGGTTGTCGGCGTCGTCTTGGTCGTCGTGGTTGTCGGCGTCGTCTTGGTCGTCGTGGTTGTCGGCGTCGTCTTGGTCGTCGTGGTTGTCGGCGTCGTCTTGGTCGTCGTGGTTGTCGGCGTCGTCTTGGTCGTCGTGGTTGTCGGCGTCGTCTTGGTCGTCGTGGTTGTCGGCGTCGTCTTGGTGGTCGACGTCGTCTTCGTCGTCGTGGTTGTCGGCGTCGTCTTCGTGGTCGACGTCGTCTTGGTCGTCGTGGTTGTCGGCGTCGTCCTCGTCGTGGTCGTGGTCGTCGTGGTCGTGGCCAGCGGGACGACGAACAGGGTGATTGAGTTGGCTGGATATGTCGCGCTGAAGCCGCCCGCGCCGACCACCTGGTCGGCCACGCGGCCGATCGCGGCGCCGCTCCACTGCCACCGCTGCGCCGCGCTCCCGGGCGTGAAGCCGCTGAGCGAGAGCGAGCTGGTGATCGCCGACGCCGTCTTGTTGATGACCATCACCGTGAGCGCCCCGTCCTTCGTGCGCTTGGCGCCGTATACCGCGATCGCGCTCTGGTTACTGCTCTGCGACTGCACGTAGGTGTCGCCGAAGCGTGACCCGTGTCCGTCGTAGTCGCGGTAGATGTCGAACGCGTCGACGATGTCGGGCCCGTCGTTACCGAGCGCCCAGCGCGTGGCGATGGCGACGCCCTCGCGAGCGAAGATGCCGAGCGTGTCGGCCTGGATGAGCGCGTTCGTCACCGCGCCGCCGACCGAGAGGTTGTACTCGCTCAGCGAGAGCCCGAGTCCCGGGTCGTACTGAGCGACCCACTGGCGCATGCGCGGGATGAGGTCGATCTGGGTGTTGATCCAGCTCGGGTCGGTGTAGGTCGGATCCCACAGCGAGCGGGTGACATCGGTCGTGTTGCCGCCCTGCGCGTAGTAGTGCAGGTCGAGGTAGTCGAACAGGTGCCCGCCGTGCGCCTGGTCGTAGGCGTGGGCCTGCGAGAGCAGGTAGGCGACGATCGGCAGGCCGCCGTGGGCCGCGCGGTCGGGCGAGCTCGCCGTGCACAGGTCTCCGTCCGTGGCGCTGCAGAAGTAGTTCGGCCAGCCCCACTCCGAGAAGGCCAGCACCTTCGCGCTCGGGTCGACGGCCTTGACCGCGGCGGCCGTCGTCTCGGACTTCTGCCACAGCTCGCCGTAGCTCGTCGGCTGCGGATGCATGTCGCGATGGGTCGAGTCCCACAGCGCCGGCTCGTTGCCGAGCTCGTAGTAGCCGACGCCGCCGTGCGCGGCCGTGCCGTAGCGCGCCACGAGGGCGCTCACCCAGCCCGATGCGTCGCTCGCCGGGTTGGTCGCAGCGCCGTCGCGCGTCGGATCGCTCGCGAGCGGGGCGCCGCCCTGCTGCCCGTTGCCGCAGTCTGCGTCGTACGGGTCGAAGGAGTCCTGCGTCGCGAACACGGTCGCCGGGAATCCACAGGTGAACGGGTGGTTGAGCGGCGCGTTCTTCGCGACGTAGCCGACGAGTGGGAGCGTCAGCAGCGTCTGCGCGCCGATCGCCCGGTCGGCGGCGACGAACTGCTGCCAGGCCGAGACGTTCGGTCCGTTTCCGCCGTTGCACCAGCTGTCGGCGGCGTTCCAGCAGTCGGCGACGTTCTCGAAGTACCAGTCGTTGCCGAGGTTGGTCGAGTCCAGCTGCCAGTTGTAGGTGTCCGTCGAGTTTCCTCCCCAGCGATCGATGGGCAGGCCGATGCTCGACGCCTCGCTCGCCGACCCCTGATCGTCGGCGAAGTTCATGCCGTAGATGAGCGGGCTGATCGCCTGCTGGCCGGCGGCCGCGTCGATGCTCAGCGTCGGCCCGGACGCCGCCGCCGCGGAGTCATTCGGGCCGGAGGCCCGCAGGCCGAGCAGCACGACGAGCGCCGTGCAGGCGATCAAGAGGAGCGCGGCGGCGCGCCGCGGGCGCCGCGCGCCGCGCATGAGACGAGACGGCACGTGCATTCCGATCCGGGTCGGGGTTCGACCTCCGGCGACCCGGCTCACGGTAGCGCTCCGCGCGGCGGGGTGCGATGCGCGAGTCGCGGGGCAGCCGACCACCCGGCGCGCGCCGGCCTAGTCTCCCCTGGGCCACCGCTGCCCAACGACACCCGAGAGGAGTCGAGATGAAGATCGCACGATTGCTGCTGCGCGTCACGGTCGGCGCGCTGTTCTTCGGTCACGGAACGCAGAAGCTGTTCGGCTGGTTCGGCGGCTACGGCCTCGAGGCGACCGCGAAGGGCTTTGACTCGATGGGCATGCGCCCCGGCAAGGATCACGCGATTGCCGCCGGGCTGGCCGAGGCCGGGGGCGGCGCGGCTCTCGCCGCCGGCCTGCTGACGCCGGTCAGCGCGGCGGCGCTCACGGCGACGATGCTCACGGCGATCAACCGCGTGCACCTCAAGAACGGCCCGTGGGCCTCGAACGGCGGCTACGAGTACAACCTCGTCCTGATCACGATCGTGCTCCTGCTCGCCGAGGAGGGGCCGGGCGAGCTATCGCTCGATGCGGCGCTCGGCGAGCAGCGCTCGGGGCCCGAGTGGGGCGCGTTCGCGCTCGCCGCCGGGATCGTCGGGGCGGTCGGCGCCGACCTGTATGCCCGGGCCCACCCGGCGCCGCTCGCCCCACCCGAGCCGGAACCATCGCCGAACGGCGCCTGAGCCGAGGTCAGGCCAGCCGTCAAGTCGCCGAGGCGTCCGGCGGCGGCACCGCACCCTCCTCGATGAGGACGTCCTGCGCGATCGCGAACGCGGCGTTGGCGGCTGGGACTCCGGCGTAGACGGCCGTGTGCAGCAGCGTCTCGCCGATCTCTGAGGCGCTAAGCCCGTTACGCAGCGCCCCGCGCACGTGCATGGCGAGCTCGCGCTCGCGGCCGAGAGCGGTCAGCAGCGCGAGCGTGATCGCGCTGCGCATGCGGCGATCGAGGCCCTCGCGAGTCCACACGCTGCCCCACGCGCAGCGAGTGATGAAGTCCTGCAGCGGCGCCGTGAACTCGGTCGTGGCGGCGATGGCGCGATCGACGTGCGCGTCACCGAGGACTTCCCGGCGAACCGAAGTGCCGGCGTCCGCAAGCGGGTCGCTCATGATCCCTCCCGGGGTTCGAGGTGGTCGGCGATGAGGCGATTGACGATGGCCGCCTGCTGCACGCTCGCCAGGTGCCGGGCGTCCGGTACGACCTCGAGGTGCGCCTCGGCGATCGCCGCCGCGATCGCCCGACCTTCCTCTGGGGGCGTGGCCGGATCGTCGGCGCCGGCGATGACGAGCGTCGGCGCCGCGATCCGCGCGAGGTCGTCGCGCAGGTCGAGCGCGGCGATCGCCTCGCAGCAGCCGGCGTAGCCCTCGGCGGGCGTGGCCGCGATCATCGCGCGGTGAGCGGCGACGACGTCGGGGTGCTCCTCGGCGAACGCGGGGGTGAACCAGCGCTCGACGACGCCGTCGGCGACGACCCGCGGCGATCCGGCGGCGCGCACCGCCGCGGCGCGCTCGAGATAGGCGCCGGCGTTGGGCGGGTGAGCCGAGGTGCACAGGAGCACGAGCCGGTCGATTCGCTCGGGCGCCTGCGCGGCGAGCCACATGCCGATCATGCCTCCGAGCGAGAGGCCGCAATAGCTGGCGCGCCGCACGCCGAGCGCGTCGAGGAGTGCGAGCGCGTCGCCGCCGAGGTCCTCGATGGCGTAGGGGCCGTCGGGCACCGGCGACCCGCCGTGACCGCGATGATCGGCGCGGATGAGGCGCCAGCGCCGTGACAGCGCCAGCCGCTGCGGCTCCCACATCGCCAGCGTTGTCCCGAGCGAGCCGAGGAGCAGCAGCGGCGGCCCGTCCGGGGACCCGCTCAGCTCGTGGTGCAGCGCGCATGCCGTCATGCGCGGTGTGCGGCGAGCGCCCGGTCGACGAGCCCCGGCGCGGCGCCGAGGTGGGCCTGCGGCTGGGCGGCCTCGGACACGCCGGCGTGCGCCAGGCGGCCGAGGTTCTCGCCCATGCGCCCCTCGTCGACCTGAAGCTCGCTCAGCAGGTCGTGCGCCCAGGCCGTGGCCGAGCCGCTCAGGGCGAGCAGGTCGGTGAGCGTCCCCCATTCGGCTTGCCACGCGCCGGCGGCGCGCTCGTGCTCCTGCTCCATCGCCGACAGCAGCGTGGCCACGAGTCCGGGAACCCGCCGCGTGCAGGCGAGCACCGATACCGCGGCGACGGGGTTACGCTTGTGCGCCATCGCCGACGAGCTGCCGCGGCCCGGCCGGCCGCCCTCGCGCAGCTCGCCGATCTCGTCCTGCGCGAGCAGCGTCACGTCTCGCGCGACCTTGGCGAGCACCCCGTCGAGGGCGCCGAGCGCGCCGGCGAGCGACGCGACGCGCGTGCGGATCGTCGACCAGGGCAGCAGCGGCTCGGCGAGTCCGAGCTCGGCGGCGACGTGGCCGGCGATCGTCGGGTCGCGCGTGCCGACCGGGCCACCCATCTGCACCGCGAGCTCGCGATCGCGCACGTGCGTGAGGCGGGCACGGACGTCGTCGAGACCGACCATCCAGCCCGCGGCGCGCAGCCCAAAGGTGGTCGGTAGCGCCTGCTGGAGGAGCGTCCGCGCCGACATCGGCGTCGCGCGATGAGCCTCGGCGAGGCGAGCGCAGGCGTCGGCGGCCGCCGCGGCGTCGGTCAGGATCGGCTCGAGCGCGCGTCGGGCGACGAGCATGGCCGCGGTGTCGATGATGTCCTGGCTCGTCGCGCCGAGGTGGACGTGGTCGCCCGCAGGCTCCCCGACCGCCGCGCGCAGGGCGCGCACGAGCGCCACGACCGGCGACGCGTGCTCCGCCGCCCCCTCGGCGATCGCCGCCAGCTCGAACCGCTCGGCCTGGCAGGCCGCCGCGATCGCCTCGGCGTCGGTGGTGGACATCAGCTGCTCGCGCGCGCACGCGCGCGCGAGGGCCGCCTCGGAGTCGAGCATCGCCTGCAGCCAGGCCTCGCCGGACACCTGTCCGGCGGCCCCGCCGCGCGCGTAGAGGCCGCCGAACAGCCCGTCAGACGGCGAAGAAGACGGTCTCGCCGGATCCCTGGAGCCGGATGTCGAATCGGTAGCCATCGTCGGTCGCCTGGGCGAGCAGCGTCGCACGCCGCTCGGCGGGAACCGAGGCGAGGATCGGGTCGGTGGCGTTCGCCTGTGCCTCGTCGGCGAAGTAGATGCGGGTCACGCAGCGATGCAGCAGCCCACGGGCGAACACCGACACGTCGATGTGCGGCGCCTGGGTCGATCCGCCGGGGCCGCTCACCGGCCCGGGCTTGACCGTGACGATCTCGTACGCGCCGTCGTCGTCGGTCGGGCAGCGTGCGAAGCCGCGGAATCCTTCGGCCGCCGGACCGCCGTGGCCGAGCCGGTCGGCGAAGCGCCCGCCCGCATCGGCCTGCCAGGTCTCGATCAGGCAGTCGGGGATCGGCTGCCCGGCACCGTCGATGACCGTGCCGCCGATCGCGATCGCTCCCGGGGTGGCCACCGGCACCACGTGCGGCCCATCTGGCCAGGGCATCCCGATCGCGAAGTAGGGACCGACGGTTTGCGACGGGGTGGCGCCGAAGCTCAATGGGCCTCCTCGAACGGCGTCGCGCCGGGCCCGCGCAGGAAGATGTCGAAGTCGAAGGCGAGCGCCCAATTCGGCTCGCTGGCGTGGATCGAGAACGACGACACGAGGCGCTCGCGCGCACGCTCGTCGCGCACCGACTGGAAGATCGGGTCGTACGCGAAGAGCGGATCGCCGGGGAAGTACATCTGCGTCACGAGCCGCTGCGCGAACGCGCGCCCGAGCAGCGAGAAGTGGATGTGCGCGGGACGCCAGGCGTTATGGTGGTTGCCCCACGGGTATGGACCGGGCTTGATCGTCACGAAGCGATAGCGACCTTCGTCGTCGGTCAGGCAGCGGCCCGCCCCGGAGAAGCTCGGATCGAGCGGCGCCGGCCAGCGATCCCAGCGGTGCGCGTAGCGGCCCGCGGCGTTGGCCTGCCAGATCTCCACGAGCGTCCCGCGCAGCGGCTTGCCCTCGGTGTCGAAGACGCGCCCGCTCACCGTGATCCGCTCGCCGATCGGCTCGCCGTCGTGCTGTCGGGTGAGATCGGCGTCGTGCTCGCCGAGGATGCGCTCGGGGCCGAGCTGGGGCCCGGTGATCTCGGTCACCGTCTGGGGCAGGTACACGAGCGGCTCGAGCGGATGACGCCGCACGGTCGACTTGTAGGGCTCGTAGTCGAGCGGGGGGTGGACGTCGGCCCCCTCTCGTACATAGCTCGTCGGCGTGTCAGGTGCGGGCGGCTGGGAAGGGGTCGCGATGGCCCTTTCCCCAAGGTCAGTCGAAGCGGAAGGCGGTTCGGTCATGTCGAGACTGTAGTCACGACGGCCCGTTGCCGGTGGCAAGTCTACGCGGCGTCGCCCGTGGCCAGGCCTGGAGCCTCGGTCGATGCCCCATCGACGCACACGCGGTCGCGTCCGGCCCGCTTTGCCTCGTAGAGCGCCGCGTCGGCGCGGTGGAACATGTCGTCGTAGACGAAGCGCTCGCCCGGTGCGGTCACCGAGACGCCGATCGAGATCGTCATCGGCACGCCGGCGCACGGGTCCGAGCCGATCGCGTCGTGCAGACGGTTGGCGACGCGAGACGCTCCCGCGGGCTCGGCGTCGGGTAACAGCACGAGGAACTCCTCGCCGCCGAGGCGATAGGCCGACTCGAACGTGCGCAGGCAGCCGCGGATACGGCTCGCCGCCTCGCGCAGCACGGCGTCGCCCGCGGCGTGTCCGGAGCGGTCGTTGACCTGCTTGAAGTGATCGAGGTCGGCGATCAGGATCGCCACGCGCGGCGGCCTGGACGCCGACGCGGCGCCGAGCTCGAGCAGCCGAGCCTGCAGCGCGCTGCGGTTGAGCAGTCCGGTGAGCTCGTCGACGACACCGGCGCCCCGGAAGCCGACGGCGGAGCCACCGACCACGGCACCGACCCATCCGGCCTCGACGAGCAGGGCCAGCGGGAAGAGCAGGATTGCCGGGGTGGCGAGCACCTGCGAGGCGTCGAGGGCGAAGGCCACGATCGTCATCAGCAGCGCCGTGTACGCCGTGCCGGCCGCCGCCGCCTTCGCCCGCAGCACGGCGCAGCGGCCGGGCACCATCAGCACCAGCAGCGACAGCGCGAACATCGGCGCGCCGTGCGCGCACACGAAGCCGATCGCGATCGACGTCTGAAACAGCGCCCACGCGCTGGTCAGCGCCCGGCTGGGCCGGCGGAAGCGATAGGCGTGGCGCGAGAGCAGATAGAACGGGACGGCGGCGAGCACCGGCGCGATGAGCGGCTGCCAGCCGTACCACGGGATGGCGAACGCGATGCACACGAACGCCTGCCCGCCGAGGAAGCAGAACAGCACCCGCAGCCGCCGGTTGAGGTCGAGGATGTGCTCGCGCTCGAGCTCCTCGGTGACCGGACGGGGGCGCCGCGGCGAGGCTTCGTCCCCGAGCGTCCAGCCGCCATCGGGGGCCGGCGCGGCTCGCTCCGCCGGGGTCGACTCCGCCGGTGCGGGCGAATGGTCGATCGCTCGCAGGTGGGGGGTCGGCGGCGCGGGCGCCGCCGCCGCGGCGTTCGCCACGAACACGCGATCGCGCCCGGCCTGCTTGGCGGCGTAGAGCGTCCGGTCGGCCCGTGAGAAGACGGCGTCGAAGTCGAACGGCTCACCGGCCACCGATGCCGCCACGCCGAACGACATCGTGATCGCCACTGCGCCGACCGGCCGGTCGCGCACCGCCTTCCACATCCGCGAGGCCACGGCGTGGGCCGCGTCCGCATCGACGCCGGGCAGCAGGACCAGGAACTCCTCGCCACCGAGCCGGTACACCGGCTCGAAGGCGCTCACGAGGTCGCTCAGCCGCCGCGCCACCTCGCGCAGCACGGCATCGCCGGTGACGTGACCGTGATCGTCGTTGACCGCCTTGAAATGGTCGATGTCGCCGACCACGACGGCCACGGTCTCGCCGGTCAGCGCGACGTTGTGGGCAAGCTCGGCCAGCCGCGGCGCGAGCGCCGAGCGGTTGAGCGCCCCGGTGAGCTCGTCGAAGAACGCGGCGCGTCGCGTGTCGTCCTCGAGGTCGCGCACCGCGAGCGCGGTGACCGCGAGCGAGAGGAGCACGAGCGGCGCGCAGTACCCGACGGCGGGGATGGCGCTCACTTCCGGCCAGTCGACGACGAGCGCGACGGCGACCGAGAGCCCCACGGCGAGCGCGGTAGCGGCGATGACGACGCGTCTCGGGAAGAGGACGGCCGCGGGCAACAGCGGCAGCGCGAACACGATCAGGTAGTCGCCGTGCCGGGTCGGGGAGATCACGATCGACAACGCGAGCATGAGCTCGGCGAACACGACCGAGAGCGCGTACCCGAGCTCGGGATCTCGGTGGCGCGGCTGGTTGCGCGCCCACGTGAGCGTGTAGACGACGATCGCCGCGGTCGGTCCCAACAACGGCACCAGGCCGTAGGTGGCCACGCCCGAGACGCCGGCCAGCGCGAACAGGCCGATGATCGCCGGCATGCCCGGGCGCAGGCTCTGGCCGACGTCGGTCAGGCGGCGTCGCTCCGCCTCGTCGCGGCAGAGGAAATCCTTGACCCTCATGGCCCGAATATCGACCGGCGGTCGCCGAACTGTGAAGTCCGAGCCCTGGTACCGGACGCCGCTGACGGCCGCACGTGAGCCCGCTCGCTAGGGTGCGAGGCTCGATGGAGATCATCTATACCCACACCGACGAGGCTCCCGCCCTGGCCACAGAGTCGCTCCTCCCGATCGTCCGGGCCTTCGCCGGTGCGGCCGACGTCGAGATCGCGCTGCGCGACATCTCGCTGTCGGGGCGCATCCTCGCCCAATTCCCCGAGCGGCTGACCGACGCGCAGCGCGTCAGCGACGCCCTCGCCGAGCTCGGCGAGCTGGCCAGGACGCCGGACGCGAACATCATCAAGCTGCCGAACGTCAGCGCATCGGTGCCCCAGCTCAAGGCGGCGATCGCCGAGCTGCAGGAGCAGGGCTTCGCGGTCCCCGAATACCCGGACGAGCCGGCCGACGAGGAGCAGCGCGCGATCCGCGCCCGCTATGACCAGGTGAAGGGGAGCGCCGTCAATCCGGTGCTGCGCGAGGGCAACTCCGATCGCCGGGCGCCCGCGTCGGTGAAGGCCTACGCCCGCAAGCATCCGCACTCGATGGGCGCCTGGTCGCCGGAGTCGCGGTCGCACGTCTCGACGATGAGCGACGGCGACTTCTGCTCCACCGAGCGGTCGGTCACCGTGGAGCGGCCGGGCTCGGTGCGGATCGAGCACGTCGGCGCGGACGGCGCCGTGACGACACTCAAGGCGTCGCTGCCCGTGCTGGCTGGCGAGGTGCTCGACGCCTCGGTCATGCGCCGCGCCGCGCTGCAGGCCTTCCTCACCGAGCAGGTCGCCGACGCCAAGGCGCGCGGCGTCCTCTTCTCCGTGCACCTGAAGGCGACGATGATGAAGGTGTCCGACCCGATCATCTTCGGCCACGCGGTGCGCGCGTTCTTCGCCGACCTGTTCGCCGAGCACGCGGACGCGCTCGACGCCGCCGGGGTGAACGCGAACGACGGCCTGGCGGCGCTGCTCTCGGCGATCGAGGCGCTGCCGCCGCACGAGCAGGAAGCCGTGCGCGCCGCGATCGACGCGGCCTACGCCAACGGCCCCGCGCTCGCCATGGTCGACTCCGACCGCGGCATCACGAACCTGCACGCGCCGAGCGACGTGATCGTCGACGCCTCGATGCCCGCCGCGATCCGCGCCTCCGGCCAGATGTGGAACGCCGCCGGCGAGCAACAGGACACGAAGTTCGTCATCCCCGACCATTCCTACGCGGCGCTGTACGCCGAGACCGTGAACCACTGCCGCCAGCACGGCGCCTTCGACCCGGCGACGATGGGCACGACGCCAAACGTCGGCCTGATGGCCCAGCAGGCCGAGGAATACGGTTCACACGATAAGACGTTCGAGATCGCCGCCCCCGGCACGGTGCGCGTCGTCGACGACAGCGGCGCCACGCTGCTCGAGCACGTGGTCGCCCCCGGGGATATCTGGCGCATGTGCCAGTGCAAGGACGCGGCGATCGCCGACTGGATCCGCCTCGCCGCCGCGCGCGCCCGCGCGACCGGCGCTCCGGCCGTGTTCTGGCTCGACGAGACCCGCCCGCACGACGCCGAGCTGCTGCGCAAGGTCCGCCCCGCGCTCGGGGAGCTCGACACCGACGGCCTGCAGATCGAGATCCTCGACGTCGCCGCGGCGACGCGCTTCACGCTCGAGCGCGCACGCCGCGGCGAGGACACCATCTCGGTCACCGGCAACGTGCTGCGCGACTACCTCACCGACCTGTTCCCGATCCTCGAGCTCGGCACGAGCGCGAAGATGCTCTCGATCGTGCCGCTCATGAGCGGCGGCGGCCTGTTCGAGACGGGTGCCGGCGGGTCGGCGCCGAAGCACGTGCAGCAGTTCCTGCGCGAGAACCACCTGCGCTGGGACTCGCTCGGCGAGTTCCTCGCGCTAGCGGTGTCGCTCGAGATGCTCGCCGATAAGACCGGCAACCCGCGCGCGCAGCTACTGGCCGACACGCTGGATCGCGCGACCGGGAGCGTGCTCGAGCACAACCGCTCGCCGTCGCGCAGGACCGGCGAGCTCGACAACCGCGGCAGCCACTTCTACCTCGCGCTGTACTGGGCGCAGGAACTTGCGGGCCAGGACGACGACCCGGGCATCGCCGCGCGCTTCGCGCCGCTCGCCGAGCGCCTGGCCGCGAACGAGACGGCGATCGTGTCCGAGCTCGCCGCCGTCCAGGGGTCGCCGGTGGACATCGGCGGCTATTACCGCCCGGACCCGCAGCGCACCGCCGACGCCATGCGCCCGAGCGCCGCGCTCAACGCGGCGCTCGCGGCGCTGTAGCACCGAGGAGTCAGTCCGAGAAGAACGCCCGCAGCGCCGGAGCAAGGACGCGCGGCTTGACCATGTGCGTCTGGCCGTCGAGCGTCTGCAGGCGCGCGTCGGGCAGGACGTCCGCGAGCGCCGCGCCCCCATTGCGCAGCCAGGCCGGGCTCTTGCCGCCGACGAGGACGAGCGTCGGCGGGGTGGCGTCTGGCCACTCCTCGCCGGTGAGCGCCTCACCCTGCTGATGGTTGGCGAGGATGGCGATGTCGTAGGGCAGCGTGTGGGCGACGGCCGCAAGCTTCGACCACATCGGCGTGAGTCGCATCATCGCGATGAACGCCCGCGGCGTGCCGACGAACCGCATGAACAGCTTGACCGCGTCGCCGCGGCGACCGCTGGCCACGGACGCGTCGAACTGCTCGCGCAGCTCGTCGGTCATCGGGGTGTGCCCCGCGTCGACGATGAACGGAACCTCGTAGATCGCCAGCTTCTCGATCGTGGTCAGCCGCTTGGCCGCCTCGAGCGCCAGCGCGCCGCCCGAGGAGATGCCGTACACGAAGACCGACCCGCCGGCGTGGGCGATGACCGCCTCGAGATCCTCGACCTCCCGCTCTACCGAGTAGGGCGCGGTGTCGGCGCTCGCCCCCCGGCCGCGGCGGTCGTACGTATAGACGGTGAAGCGGTCCGTCAGCAACGGAACGAGCTTGGGCATGGGGCCGAACGTGCGTTGGCACAGCGCGGGGTCGACGAGGATCAGCGGTGGCCCCTCACCCGCGCGGGTGACGGCGATCCGCGTGCCGTCCTGCGACGTCACCGCGTTCGCGGGCGCCTGGGCGAGTGTGCTGGCCGCGCGCGCGGCCTCGGTTGGCGTTGCCGTGCTCATGGGACGGCCTCCTTTCGATTGAGTTGCTCGAAGGAATGACCGCCGCGGCAGCCCGGACTCATCGCCGCTCGCGCTGCCGACGGGCGGCGGCACGATCGTCCGTCCAGACTCCGAACCGGATGAGGGCGCGATGGCCGCCCGCTGCCGATTGGTGCAGGGATGCCGTCACGCCGCGCAGAGCACGCCCCGGAGCGGACGGCGTCGCCCGGGAGCGGGAGCGCCCGCCGGGTGCGCCGCACGCTCGCCGCCCTCGCGGCCTGCGTGCTCGCGGTGCCGACCGCCGCGATGGCCCTCGCGCCCCGCCCCGCCGGTACCCCGGCGGCGCAGCATCGGAGCGTCACGGCGCGGCCACGCCCGAGAGGCGACCGGCACACGATCACCGCGACGCGGGTCTCGCAGCATCGGCAGTGGTGGCGCCGGCGACACCGGCCCGCCCACTACGGGCCGACCACCACGACCTCGACGACGCTGACGTCACCGTCCACGGCGACAACGAGGACGACCTCCGAGACGGCCACGCTGACGACGACGCCCAGCACCACGACGACGGTCACCTCGAGCTCGTCGACCTCGGCGACCACGACCTCCGCCCCGTCGGGCCCCGTCACGTCGATCTCGACCACGACCGTGACGACCACCTCGGGCGCCGGATCGGTGCCCGCCGATCCGGCCGATCAGCCCTACGAGATGGGCGGCGACTATGCCGGCGCGTTCAACGAGCCGATCCCCGCCGACGAGCCGACCGACCCGGAGTCCGCCCAGATCATCTCCGACATGGTCACGAGCATGGGCCAGCAACGGGTTCTGCTCAACGAGGGCGCCGACGTACCGGGGATCTACACGGCGTCGGTGTCCGACCCGACATGGACGATCACGAACACGGCGGGGCTGCCGACGATCAGCTTCCCGATCCCGGCGGGGGCAACGCCGGGCGGCGTGACCTCGACCGGCTCGGACGCGCCGATGGTCATCTACGACGCGAGCAACCCCCGCTGGGGTGCCGACACCGAGCTTCGCCTCTGGCACGCCACCATGGATCCGACGACGCACACCATCAGCACCGACGGCTACGGCATCTTCCATTACGACCGCGCCAGCGACGGCCGGCCGGTACTCGGCTGGGGCACCGGCGACGGCCTGTCGTGGGTCGGCCTGATCCGAGCCCGGGAGGTGCAGGGTGGCTCGATCAATCACGCGCTGCGCTTCGCGGCGCCGGGCGCCTCATCGGGCTTCCGCCTCCCGGCCATCAGCTCCGACCAGAACGGCTCGGGTCCGCTCGAGGAGGGCATGCGCCTGCAGCTCAGCCCGTCGGTCGACTGCTCGACGCGCACAGTGCCCTTCCCCGACCCCACCGGCAGAGACACGAGCTTCCTGCGCGAGATCTGCCGCGCGCTCCAGGTCTACGGGATGATCCTCACTGACGGCAGCAGCAACTACGCGCTCATGATGGAGCTCGACAGCGCCGCCGGCGGCACGGCCAACTGGAGCTCGATCCTCGCGCCGCCGCCCTCGAACCTGTGGGGGAACATCATCCGCGACCAGACGGCGAACTTGACCGGCGACGGCGTCCCGCGCGACGCCACGACCGGGATCCCTTGGGGCCAGATGCGCGTGCTCGCCTCGAGCGTTTACCCGAGCGGCGGGTAGGCCCGCCGCCGCCGTCAGGCGGGCGGAGCGGCCGCGACGGAGCCCCCAACCGCCTCGGTCGGCGCGGGTCGTCGGGCATCAATTTCCCTTGCGCCGCGGGCACCGAGTGCGGATGTGCGACCCGGCGAGATAGATGCCGCTCAAGTCCGCTCAGCAGCGGACGATTACTGGGCATGTAGCCGACAGGGAGTCGGTTCGGCCTACTAAACCACCGTCATCAGGGAGATGAACGCATGGCCCTTTACGTCAACACCAACGTCTCGGCGATCGACGCCGCGAACAACCTCAACACCACAGAGATGGCGCTTGAGAGGTCGACCCAGCAGCTGTCGTCGGGTCTTCGTATCAACAGCGCGGCCGACGATGCGGCCGGTCTGACCATCAGTGAGAACCTGCAGGGTCAGATCAACGGCCTCGACCAGGCCAACCGCAACGCGCAGGACGGCGTCTCGCTCGTGCAGACCGCCGCCGGCGCCATCAACCAGGTGCAGCAGATGCTTCAGCGCATCCGCGAGCTGGCCGTGCAGTACGGCAACGGCACGCTGAACAGCACCGACCAGACGGCCATCCAGACCGAGGTCAACCAGCTGCTGTCGGAGATCGAGCAGATCGGCGCCACGGCGCAGTTCAACGGCATCAGCGTGCTCAGCAGTGCGGCCACGCTCACCTTCCAGGTGGGGGCCAACGACGGCAACGTCATCACCGTCGCGACGGTCAGCCTCGGCTCGTCGATCGGCACGATCAGCCTCGGCACGTCGACGACGCTGAGCAGCATCGATGCCGCGATCAACTTGGTCTCCGGTGTGGACTCGACGTTCGGTGCGGTGCAGAATCGCCTGCAGTACACGATGGCGAACCTCTCCACCACCGAGGAGAACCTCACCTCCGCCAACAGCCGGATCATGGATGTGGACATGGCTACGGCCATGACCAGCTTCACCAGCCAGCAGGTCCTCCAGCAGGCTGGTACCGCGATGCTCAGCCAGGCGCAGAAGTTGCCCGACGCTGTGCTGTCGCTGCTCCAGGGAGCGTAATCACTCTCGCCTCTCGGGCGGCGCCTCGGCGCCGCCCGATGAAGGCATCAAAGTCTCGTCAGTTGTCGCGACGGCTGATGGGTAACAAACGCCCCGCGAACCTCCCTGCGCGGGGCCACATACCCGATCCATCGAGGGACCGGAAGCGGAGACGGGCGGCCTTGTGCCGCCCGTCTCTGCGTTCAGGGCCGGTTCTCGCTACCGCTCGCCTGAACGAGGTGCTGCCTTGCTTGTCGGACGCGCCGCGCGTAGCCTGGAGCTTCACCCCCCCGCCGCAACTGACCGAGGAGCGTTCGCCATGTTCGTGAGCATCCGGACCTACCGCATCGGCAAGGGCACGGTCGACGACGTGATGCATCGCGTCGACCGTGAGCTCGCCGACGCCTTCGCCCGGGAGCCGGGCTTCATCAGCTACGAGGTGGCCCAGACGGGAGATCAAGCGGTCGCGTCGATCACGATGTTCCACGAGCGCGAGCAGGCCGAGGCTTCCAACCGGCTCGCCGCCGAATGGGTGTCCGCGGAGCTGAGGGACTTCGACGTCGAGCGTATGGGCATCATCAGCGGCGAGGTGATGGTCAGCCGCGCGAGCTCAGACATCCTGGAGGCGGCGCACCACTGACGCGGCGCCTCGCCGCGACGCCGCTAGTCGATCTCGACGTCGAAGTCCCAGGAGGCGATCGGCTTGGTCGTCTCGGGCGCCCAGCTCAGCTCGCCGCTGCCGGTCGGGAGCACGTCGCTGACGACGAGCGAGACCGTGCGCCCCGGGGCCACCCGCGTCGGCGCGGCGCCGCCAGCGTAGGCCGCCACTCGCGGGCGGTGCACGTTGCCGTATTCGTCGACGATCGTGAACGCACCCGCGGGCAGCGCGATCGACGCCGACGCCCGCGCGAACGTCACGATGAAGTTGCACCGCGTGGTCCGCGGGACCGGGAACTGGCCCTCCTCGGGAACCTGTGGCCCGACCGCGGTCGCGAGCAGCCGCCCGACGGCCAACCGGACCGCGATCGTGTCCCCCTCGATCCCGAGCGCCGGGTGCGTCGCGCTCGCCTCGACGATCCGTCCGACGGAAACCTTCGCCTTCGGCAGCCAGCTCGGGATCTGACCGTAGCGAGCCGCCCCGCCGGTGGCCGCCACCGCGGCCCCGGCCCGTTTGTGCGTCGAGCCGCCGCGCGTCACGACGATCGCGACGGTGACAACGACGAGCACCACGGCGAGGCCGGCGAGGGCCAGCGTCACGACGCGGCGGGAGCCGGGCGCGGCCGCCCGGCTCCCGCCGCTCGCGGTGAACGAGCCGCGCCCGTTCACCGCGTGATCGGTCGTTGGCGGACGGATCTCAGTGGCCCCCGCCGTCCCCCGGCTCGCCGCCCTGGTCACTGAACACGTCCCGGCCGAACGGGGTCAGTCCGGGCTGCGCAGCGTAGCCGAGGTGCCCGGCCCCGTCGAGGCCGCCCGAGGCGTGCCCGACGGCGAACAGATCCTCCATCGTGCGCAGCCAGCTGTAGTGGTTGTAGAACACCCGGCTCACCGTGCCCGGGCGGATGTAGGGGCTGATGAGCACGCTGCCCGTGTCGCCGCCGCCGTTCGTCGCGCCGGTGGCGCTGAGCAGCGGATCGGTCGACGCCGTGTCGGCGGCCAGCGTGATTCCGCTCACCGGACCCGTCGTGGTCAGCGGGTGGCCCGAGCCGTCGACGAGCGTGAACGAGCCGGTGTCGACGAAGCCGCCGCTCTGGTTGGGAGCGGTCGCGGTGACCGGCGTGTCGGTCACCTGACCGACGACCGCTCCGGACGGGATGCCGGTGCCGCTGACGGCGCGTCCGGCGTCGGTGGCGACGATCGAGTTGTCGGCGATCGTCGAGCTGCCCGCCGCGGCCGTGGCGTGGGCGTCGGTGCGCGCACCCGGTACCGGGCTGCCGCCACCGAGCAGGCACGTGCCGGCCGGCTGCGGCGGGACCGTCTGCGCGACGCAGTTGCTCGGGCGGTCGAGGAACGAGTTGTCACCCGGACCCGGGTACAGCTCGTTGCCGTTCGCGTCCCGGGCCAGCGGCGTGTTCGGTCCCGTGGGCTCGTAGTGCACCGGGAAGCCCCACAGCGTCTCGGCCGCCGAGCCCGACGCGATCGAGGCGGCGGCGTCCGGCTGGACCTTCGTCGAGTTGGCGAAGCTGTTCCCGGTGTACGTGAACGGCGGGAACGCCTCGTCGAAGGTGACGTCGATGAGGCCGCCATCCTTGAACGCCGGCGACGCCTCGATCTCGGGGATGACGTGCTCGAGGAACAGGTCGGAGGCGTACAGGCCACCGGTGTAGTTCACCGGCGCGTTGGGGGTGTTCGGATCGGAGAATCCGCCGGAGAGGTTGTTGCCGTGGCAGACGGCGTCGTGCGCGTCGCTGCAGTTGTTCGGCGAGATCCAGCTGAACGACGGCGTGGTCGCGTCGGTCTGCAGGTCGTGGTAGAGCCCGTTGCCCGGATCGAACAGGCTCGCGATGTGCGCCGGGTTGCAGTCACCCGATTGCAGCAGCGAGTCGAACCACGGGAACGGGAAGTGCTTGGGCACGTACTGATCGGTCGCGTTCGCGCTGCCCGGGTTGGGCTGCGCCGTGCTGCCCGTGGGGCCGGGGGTCGCGTACGGAGCGCCGCAGTACTGCGTCCCGGCATCGTGCACCGGCCCGCTCGCGTCGGGGTTGCCGAGATCCTGCGAGTACCCCTTCCAGCTCACGTGGGCGGCGTCGAGCTGGTTGAACAGCGTCGGCACGCTCGACGGGTAGACGCAGCCGTTCGTGCCTGGCGCCGCGTTCGGTCCCTGGTCGGAGACGACCTGCCCGTAATCGGGGTTCGTGAACAGCGAGCCGGAGGTGTCGACGCTCCCGGAGAACTGGTCATAGAGCGGGCAGTCCGACTGCGTATCGGGCTGGGTGGCCTGGCCGCTGACCATCGAGATGTAGTTGTCGAGGCTGAAGTGCCCCGTCCCGTAGTAGTTCTTGAGCAGGGCCCCCTGGGCTGGTAGCGACTGCCACAGGTAGGTGTTGTTGTTCAGGCCGGTGAACGTGGCGTCGTAGGACTTGTTCTCGAGGATGATCAGCCAGACGTGCTTGATCTTGCCCGGCCGGATGCCGAGGCCGTCGTTGCTGGACAGGAACCACTTCTCCTTGCTCGGGCTGGTCGACGAGGCGCTCGCCGAGATGATCGGCACGAGCGCGGCACAGAGCAGCAGTCCCAGCACGGAGGCGCCGAGCGCCTTCCGCCGCCAGCGCGATCGATGCGCGGAGCGCGTTGACTTCCTGTCTCGCGGGTGGGGCGAGAGGCCACCACGGGGCGTAGCGTTCATGACCGAGTCATCTCCATTCGCTGGCGGACGGCTTCACACGGCGTCTCAGTCTC
Organism: uncultured Solirubrobacterales bacterium; assembly: GCA_963819075.1. Lineage (GTDB taxonomy): Bacteria > Actinomycetota > Thermoleophilia > Solirubrobacterales > Solirubrobacteraceae > CAVQBJ01. Next base: position 915,075 of record CAWFUP010000001.1, on the reverse strand, counting down.
CGCGCGGCCCGTACGCACGGGCGTGATCTTTCCGTAACGGAGTTGTGAAGGAGTTGCGACTGAACTCGGCCAGGCCGATCGCCGCCGGCCGCCAACCGCTCGCTGGGTCGGCGGCCGGCCGCGACCGCGATGCTCACATCTCGAGCGCCTCGTAGACCTCGACGCTGCCCCCGGCGCTCAGGATCGGGCAGCCGGTGGCCAACTGCTTGGCGCCGTCGAGATCGTCGGCGCTGACGAGCGAGTATCCGGTCAGCTTGGCGGCCGCGCCGTTGCCGCCCGACGCGACGACGCCGGATGCGCCGAACGGGTTACCGGGGTCGACGATCGCGCTGCCGAGCTGCCCGAACCAGGCGCCCCACGCCTCCATGACCGCCTTTTGCTCCTCCTCGGACTCGGCCATCGAGCCGCCGGTGTACGCGAACATGAACTTAGCCATCGTTGCCTCCCCTCTCGTTGGTTGCTGGGGGTTGTGTGCTGTCAGCTGACGGGCGTGGCGAAGACGCGGCCGCGGAGGTTCTCCAGGCAGCCGAGCCAGCCGTGGCGATGGTTTGCGCGCGACTCCGCCGTCGGGATCCCGGCGTGCTCGAGGCGGACCGTGGTGCGGCCATCGAGCTCGGAGAACGCCACGGTGACGGTCGATGACTCACCGGGCGTCCCGTCGCTCCCCTCCCACGCCCAGCTGTAGACGAGCCGCGCCGGGCGTGCGACCTGGAGATACTCGCCGGCGACCGCGTGCAGCTCACCGGTGTCGGGATTCTGCATCGTCAGGCGGTATCGCCCGCCGACCCGCAGGTCCACCTCCGCGCCAGTCGCGCGCCAGTCCGGGCCGGCAGCCCACCAGCGGCGCAGCACGTCAGGGTTCGTCCAGGCGTCGAAGACGTCGGCCGCGGGCGCCTCGAATGTGCGCTCCAGCCGGACGACGCTCGTGTCGACGTCGCTCATGCGCGTCCTCCTGTCTCGCGGTCGGAATGTTGCTCGCGCGCCGCGTGCTGCTCGCGCAGGAACTCCTCGACGGTGTCGAACTTACGCTCCCATATCGCGCGCTGCTGCGTGAGCCAGTCATAGGCCGAGTCGAGCGACTCCTCACGCAGACGCAGACGGTGCGTACGACCGTCGATCACGCGCGAGATCGCTCCGGCCTCCTCGAGGACCTTCAGATGCCGGCTGATCGCCGGTTTGGAGACACCGAAGTCGCGCGTCGCGGCGCCGACCGTCAGCTCGCCATCGGCGAGGCGCTCGAGAATCGCGCGACGGATCGGATGCGCGCAGGCAGCAAACGAGCGATCGAGCGTCGAAGTGTTAGCCATGTGGTTAACAGTAACGTACGGCCGCCGAGCATGCTCCGGCGCGACTTGCGGACGGCCGCCGCACGCCTGTTACTAACCCGTTCCGACCGTGCAGCCGCCCTTGACACGTGGCGGGTCATCGGTCTACTTTCATAGCGTTCGGGGCACGGCCGCCCAGTCCGCCAACTGTGGGAGTGGTCCTCATGCCGTGGATGCGTCTCGTCGCCCTCGGACCTCGAGCCGTGCGCTCGCGCGCCCTGGTTCGTCTACTCGCTGTCGCTCTCGGAACGCTGATGCTGTCCGCCGGGCTCGTCGCGAGCGAGGCGTCCGCTGCCGCCACCCCGTGCGCGGATCTGCAGATCGCCAATGTCGCGTTCTCCCCGACCGAGCCCGTGGCGGGACAGGCGGCGACGGTGGCGGTGACGATCACGAACGCCGGGACGTGTGCTGCCGGTGGGTTCGTCACCCAGTTCAGCACCGCCCAGTTCGGGCCGGTGGGCGCGTCTGACTCGATCGGCGGGCTGGCGGCGGGCGCCTCGACGACGCTCGACCTGCCCTATACGTTCGAGAAGGCGGGCAACTTCCAGACGATCGTCCAGGTCAACACGAGTCGCTCCGTCTCCGAGACCAACTACGCCAACGATCTCGCGATCGCGCCGGTCACGGTCCTGCCCGCCCAGGTCAGCCTGGCCATCACCCATTTCTCGATCGCGCCCGTGACGCCGAACCCGACCGGCGCCGTCGTCGTCGGGCAGCCGGCGACCGCCACGTTCGTCATCACTAACAGCGGCGACGCGCCCGCCGGGCCGTTCGACGTCCAATGGACACCCTTCTTCCTCGCGCGCTCGCTCACGCAACCCGTCACCGGTCTGGCGCCCGGTGCGTCCACGACCGTGACGATCACCTACACCTTCCCGTTCACGGGGACCGTGACGGGCAGCGCGGTGGTAATCAACTCGGCCACCCACTTCGCCGAGAGCAAGACGGCCACGCTCCAGACCGTCGTCGAGCCCGACCTGCCAAACCTCGCGGTGGCGACGGGCGGGATCAAGATGACCCCGGCACCGGTCGGCAGCCAGTCCACGCTGTCGGTGACGATCGTCAACAACGGCAATGCCGACGCCGGCAACTTCGTCGTCAGCTGGCAGCCGTGGTTCCTGGCCACGCCGGAGTCCCAGCAGGTCAGCGGGCTCGCCGAGGGTCAATCCACGACGGTGACGTTCACCTACGACTTCCCGTTCGCGGGCACGTTCAGCGGCACGGTGACGCTCAACAGCACCAACTCGATCGCCGAGGTCACCAAGAAGGACGACACGGCCGCCACGAGCTTCGCGATCCCGGCCGCCACCGTGGACCTCACGGTCACCGGATTGGCGATCAACCCCTCCTCGCCCACCCAGGGCGCGCCGGCGACGGTGACCGTCACGGTCCAGAACCTCGGCAACAGCCCGTCGGGCACGTTCATGACCTCCTGGAACCCCGACGCATTCGGCATCATCGTGCCGGGCAACCAGACGCTCTCGCGGCAGATGCCGTCGCTCGCGCCAGGTGCGTCGACGGACGTGACGTTTTCGTTCACGTACCCGCAACCGGGCAACTTCCGCAGCGTCGCCGATGTCCAGACGCTCGGCGGCGTGGTCGACACCAACCCGTCCAACAACGAGCGGCTCCTCAACGTCACGGTGCAACCGGCTCAGCTCGATCTCGTGTTCAGCAGCCCGACGATCACGTTCAACCCACCGTCGCCGGTGAGCGGCAACAAGGCGACCGCCACGGTGAGCGTCGTCAACAACGGGCCGATCGCCTCGGGACCGTTCGCGGTCGAGCTGCAGCCGCAGGCCGGCGGTTTCCCGCAGTTCCAGTTCATCAATGGGTTGAACGTCGGCGAGAGCCGCACGTTGACATTCAACGTGGAGTACTTCACCACGGGGACGTTCACCGCGACGGCGACCGTCGACCCGTTCAATGAGGTCGTCCGGTCAGCGGCCGCCAAGGCCCAGGACGTGATCAATCAGAGCGTGAAGGTGGTCCCACCGTCGGCGACGCTGAACGTCACGCTCGATCACCTCCACGTGATCAACAACCTGGAGGCCAACGACAACCCGTGCCTCGAGATCGACGGCGACGAGCTGCCGGATTGCGGATCGGGCGAGTGGGACAACATCCGCTACCTCGTCTTCGACCCGGGCGGCAGCTGCGACTTCACGATCGACGCCAACGCGCTGCACATCCACCAGACGATCAAGGACGTCGCGTGCATGAACTCCTCGGACGGCAGCGTCAACAACGGCGACGACATCGGCATCCATCAGACGATCCAGGTGACGCTCGTGGGCGGGACGCCGCTCATCGCGGCCGCCGCGGCGGTGGAGAGCGACATCCTGATCCCCGATTTCGCCGGCGTGGCGACGTTCGTCAGCACGCGACCCAAGTACCTGAGCCTGAGCGGCCTGCAGCAGGTGCCAGGTGTGGCCTGCACCGAGATCCCTACGAGCGGCAAGCCGTCGCCGATCAACGGCGGTCACTGCTTCGACGCCTTCTACGGCGTGTCGGTGGTCAGTGTCGTCGGCGACCCGCCGGCGGCCCCGTCGGCGGCCAGCGTCGCGGCGGCGGAGAGCACGCTCACCGGCGCCTTCACGCAGGTGCAAACCCTCGCGGAGGCCGCTGCCGCGAAGGCGCACGTCGGTGCCGGGGCGGTTCAGGTGAGCACGACGAACGGAACGTCCTGATCGGCGGTCAGCTTGGGCGTGTGGTGAAGAAGCGCCACTCGGCCATCAGGCGCTCGGGGCCCCGTAGCGCAGCCCGTCGAGCGCCAAGTCGAGGATGCGATCGATCTGCTCGGGGTCGGCGCCCTGGATCTTCGCGATCCCGCCGACCATCTGGATGATCTCGGTCAGGTCGATGTCGGCGCGCACCACCCGTTCGTGCTGGGCACGCTGCAGGAGCGGCCCGCCGGCGGCGTAGAGCCCTTCGCGGCAGGTCTGGAAGACGTCCGCGTTGCGGTCGACGTAGTTCATCAACTCCGCGGCGAGTGCCTGCTTGGTGGCCAGGTAGGCGACGAACCGATGTAGCCAGCCGACCAGGGCATCCCACGCGGGCAGCTGCGCGAGGTCGGCCGCCGAACGGCACAGCGCGTCGACCTCGTCGACATACACGGCCTCGAGCAAGGCCTGACGGTTGGGGAAATGGCGATAGAGCGTGCCGATCCCGACCTCGGCGCGCCGCGCTATCTCCTCCAACGACGCCGATGTCCCGTCCTCCGCGAAGGCCTCGCGCGCAGCGGCGATCAGCTTCTCGTAATTGCGCAGCGCGTCGGCCCGCTTGGGGCGCGATGCGGAGAGGTCACGGACGGCGTCGGGGGTGCTCATCGGATCGTTCTCGGGATTCCACTTGACAAACCGGAGGGATCCTCCGTATAGTTCCGGAGGGCTCCTCCGTTTATACCGGAGGGCGCCTCCAATTTAGCACCGACTTCCGTACGCCTCAACAGTTGGGACCCGCAGATGAGCACCTTCTCCCTTTCCACCCCCGCCAGCGAGCGCCGCCGCTGGCTCGCCCTGGTCGTGGTCTGCCTGGCGCAGCTCATGATCGTCCTCGACACAACCATCGTGAACGTGGCGCTCCCGTCGATTCAGCGCGACCTCCACTTCTCGCAGGCGAACCTGACCTGGGTCGTCAACGCATTCCTCATCACGTTCGGCAGCTTCCTGCTACTGGCCGGTCGGCTTGGAGACCTGATCGGACGCAAGCGCGTATTCCTCACCGGCGTCGTCGTGTTCACGGTGGCCTCGGCGTTGTGCGGCTTCGCTCCCAGCCAGGGACTCCTGATCGCCGCCCGCTTCATCCAGGGCGTCGGCGGCGCGCTGGCCGTCTCCGTGATCCTGGCGATCGTCGTCACCGAGTTCCCGGCGCCCGCCGATCGTGCCAAGGCGATGAGCGCCTACGTCTTCACCGCCGTGGCCGGCGGCTCGCTCGGCCTGCTCGCGGGCGGAGCGCTCACGGAGACGCTGAGCTGGCACTGGATCTTCTTCGTCAACCTCCCGATCGGCGTCGCGACGGTCGCGCTCGGCCAGGCACTGATCCCCAGGGACAACGGGATCGGCTTGGACAACGGGCTGGACTGGCTCGGTTCCGCGCTCGTGACCGCCTCGCTGATGACCGCGGTCTACGCGATCATCCAGGCAACCAGCCACAGCTGGGCCTCGCCCCCGGTCCTCGGCTTCGGGGCCGTCGCGATCGCGCTGATGGGCGCGTTCCTGACCCTCGAATCGCGGATCGCGAACCCGATCTTGCCGCTGCGCATCCTGCGCCTCCGTGGCCTGATCGGCTCCAGCGCCGTACGCGGCTTCCTCGTCACCGGCATGTACTCGACGTTCTTTCTCGGAACGCTGTACCTCGAGCACGTGCTGCACTACAGCGCGCTGCAGACCGGCCTGGCCTTCCTCCCGTGGACGGTGACCGTCGGCGTGCTGTCGCTCGGCATCACGGCCCGGCTGATCGCGCGCTTCGGCGCGATGCGGATGCTCCTGTTCGGTCTCGGCATCGTGGTCATCGGCCTCACGCTGCTCGTGACCGCCGGCACCGCCACGAGCTTCTTCCCCACGATCTTCCTCGCCTACTTCGCCATCGGTCTGGGGATCGGCAGCTCGTTCACGCCGCTGCTGACGATCGCCATGGCCGACGTCCCCGCCAGTGACGCCGGCCTGGGCTCGGGTATCACCAATGTCTCCCAACAGGTTGCCGGCGCGCTCGGCCTTGCCGTGCTCGGCACCATCGCCACCAATCGCACGAAGGCGCTCGCGGGCCACGGGCATACGCTCGCCGACTCGCTGGTCAGCGGCTACCACCTCGCATTTGCGATCGGCGCGGCGTCCATCGTGGTGGCGATCATCACCACGCTCGTCGTGCTGCGACCGCTCGATGCGCGGACAGCGGCCGCTGAGGCTCGGGAGACCGCCGAGCCGGACCACGCCATCCCCGCCGCACCCGAACGACAGTTCGAACGTCAGGCCGCGTAGTCGAGCGGGTCTCTGCGGAGCGAACGTGCTCTGCCGACCGCGCGCATGGCGCCGAGATCGATCAGGCGCGACGCGCGCGATCGCAGAGCAACGCCGATGCGAATCCGCCCGACGCGGCAGCCGGATCGAATGCGCGCCGCGTTGCTGAAGAATGTGCACGGTCTGACAGGCCCGCGCAGCCCTTGGATCTCCTGCCGGCATGCGTCGGCGCCGATGTCCACGGTATGGGGTCAGTCAGATCGCGCGCCGCCGCGGCGCCGCGCGGCGTGGTTCAGTCCGGGCTGCCGCAGCAGGACGTCGAGCTGCTTCGACGGCTGCTCGTCGGGGGCTATCTCGTGGCGGCAGGGACCGCCGCCCTCGCGCTGTTCGCGCCGGGCGGCGACCGGGGCAACACCGGCCTGCTCGCCGTCGCGCTGGCCGCGCTGGCCATCGCCGTCGTGTGCGCGGTTGGCCGGCGCCTGCCACCGGTCGTGATCAAGCAGCTGGCGTTCTCAGGGGCGATCGTGCTCTCCAGCGCGCTTGTCGTCGTCGCCCGGCCCCTCGGTCCGTCCCCGCTCTATTACCTCTGGCCGGCTCTCACGTGTGGGCATTTCGGCACGCGTCGCGACGCCGTCGTCAGTAGCGCTCTCCTCTGCGTGTGCCTGGCCGCCGCGCTTCCCTTCGCCCACGAGGCGCAGGTCCCGGTGATCACGTACGTGTCGGTCGTGACCATCTTCCTGTTCGTCATCGCCGGCTATCAGCGTCAGCGCGCTCGTACGAGCGAGCTGACCGCCGAGCTTGCCGTAGCGGCGGGCCACGACGTCCTGACCGGTCTGCCCAACCGGGCCACACTCGCCGCCGAGCTCCCGCGGCGCCTCGACGAGGCCGATCGTCTCGGCCGGCTGCTCGGTCTGGTGTTCATCGATCTCGATGGGTTCAAGGCGATCAACGACGGCCATAGCCACAGCGTCGGCGATGAGCTACTCCGAGCTGTGGCGGATCGCCTGCTCGGCGCGGTGTCCCGGATGGACCTCGTCGTGCGGCATTCCGGGGATGAGTTCCTCGTGCTCGCGTCGGTCGAGACCCGCAGCGAGCTCGACGGTGTACGCGAGCGCGTGGAGAGCATCTACGACGATCCGTTCACGCTGAGCGTCGGCGAGGTGAGGATCGGTGGCTCGGTGGGCGCCGCCACCTACCCGGACGAAGCGCGCAGCAGCGACGAGCTCCTGACGCGAGCCGATCTCGACATGTACGAAATGAAGCGCATCCGACGCGAGTCCCGGCTCGCGGCCGCGTCGCGCACTCGGGCGGACGCGAAGCCAGGCCTCCTGGCCGGCTGAGCAGCGCGGCGGCGAGGGCTGCGGCCGAGGGCTCGACCGCAGCCCGGCCAACCGCCTACGCCGTGGCGTACTCCTTCTCTGCCTTGTCGAGCTCGCGCTTGAACTCCTTGTTGTCGACGTCGATCTCTTTCTCGATCGACTTCTCTGCGCGGGTCAGCGCCTTATCGAGCTGCTCCTGCAGGCGCGACTCGCCGATCACGAGCAGCGTCGCCTCGCCAGTGTCGATGAGATCGCCGAGCTCTTTGGCGTCGCCTCGCGAGATGCCCTTCCGGAAGTGTCCGCCGAAGCCACCGATGACGCCACCGACCAGCGCCGCGGGAATCACGGCCGGCGCGGCCAGGACCCCGACGGCCGCTCCCACGGCGATCCCTCCCCACGCGCCGTGCTGTGTCGGCTTCTCGTGCTTGTGTACGTGGATCTTGCCGTCGTCGCCCTTGGTGACCAGTGCCACGTCGTACGTGCCGACGAGCTTCGCCGAATGCAGTTCGAGAAGCGCGTCGTAGTCCGCCTCGGCACCGGCAACGTCGGAATAGGTCGCGAGGTAGATGAATACCGGTCTGTCACTCATATCAACTCCTGTCCTCGTTTGGCGCGCGTCTGACACCGGCACCGCGGCCCGGCGCTGGGCCCACGGCCAGGTCTCCCGCCGGCCCAACGCGCACGGACCACGATCCTCCGTCCGTTGGGACCGCCCGGCATCCGCCGACGCCCACGCCCACGATGCGGGTTTCCCCGGACGCCCGACCCGGCGACGTCGATGCCCTCGTCGTCAGCGCCACCGCTGCAGCGCACCGAGTCGGCGATCCTCACCGCGGGCCGCGTCGCGCGAAGTCGCCTGCACCGCCGCGGGCGCGGTCAGGTCACGCGGCACGCGTGGTGCGCTGCCGCCGACCGACCACGTGCAACTGCGCCAAGGAGCGCGACAGCCGCCCGGCGGCAACGGTCGGTGCGGCGCGCGAGTACGCGAGCGCTGCCTCGCGCGCGGCCGCGAGCTTACGCGTGCGCACGAAGGTCCGGATCCGCTGACCGTCCGCGGTCCCCATGGTCGTGAACTGCGCGGCGACGTCGGCTCCGGCGTGGCGCACGACGACGGCGCTCGCCTGTATCGGAGGCCCGGCGTCGGGCAGGGCGAAGGAGACCGTAACCTGCTCTCCAATGTCCGGACGCGTGGACGGCTCGAAGCGCAGGCCCCCGCTGCTGATATCGCGCAGGCACTCGTCGCTGGTGCCCGCCGGCGGCTCGCGGCTCACCCTGAGCGGCATCTCGAGGTCTAGCCGGCTGGCCGCCCGGTGAGGAAGCTCAACGCCATCGCAGACGCGGAAGCGCAACTCATCCGGGGAGCCGCCGGCGGTGACGCGCCCCTTGAGCCCAACGAGGCGACCGAGATATAGGAAGCTGAGCATGGATGCGCGAGTCGGGGGCGGCCGGAGTTCGCCGAGCGCCAGCAGGGTCGCCTCCGGACCCTCGATCATCACGACCGCGCATGCCACCGGCGGCGGCGAGAGCAGCTCGTCGTTCGGAGGCGTGAGCGTCGCCCACTCCCCCTCACGAAGCCGCTGCATCGCTCATGCGCTTCACCCGTCAGACCCAAGCGCGCTCGCTGGCGTACATCACGGCCTGGGCGCGGTCGCGAACGCCGAGCTTGCCGTAGATGTTGTGCAGGTGGGTGCGCACCGTGCTCGGTGACAGCCCGAACTCGAGTGCGATCTCCTTGGAGACCTTCCCCTCGGCGAGGCTTCGCAGCATGTCTTGCTGTCGGCGCGACAGCGGACAGGACTCCGGAAAGCGCGCGCGCACGAATCCACCGCTCGGCAGCTCGTACATCACCCGGCGCAGTGCGCCGGGGTCCAGTCCGATCGCCCCGGCGGCGCCACGCATCGCGGCGTGCGACACCGGCGCGCCGTGTTGGTAGTGAGCGAGCATGTCGGCCAGCCGTACGATGGGCGCCTCGCCGGAAGCGTCGGCCGCGTGATGGCGCTCGATCACCGACGCGATCGTCGCCGGAAAGCCCCAGCGACGCGCCAGCACGCCACCGACGGCCGCATGGTCGACGCCGAGCACCTCGCGCTCGCGCGTCATTCGCTCCTCCGGCGTGCTGGCCGCGTGATGCACGCTGGCCGGGTAGCCCGGATAGGCCCGCGTAAGGACGAGGGCCCCGATGTCGTGCAGGAGGCTCGTGACCATCAGGCGGTCTCGGTGCTCGTAGTCGATCTCGCAGGCGATGATGCCGGCCGCGCGCTGCGCGGCGAGCGCGTGACGGCGTGAGCGCTCGGCCAACGCATCCCAACGGTTCGCTCGGCGGAAGAAGTCGAACGTGTCGGCACGGGCGACGATCGCTTGGACGCCTTGGGGGGACAGCCGCTCCACCGCCTCGACCACGCTCTCGGTGGTGCCCCTCGCCCCGAACCCGGCGCTGTTGGCGACCCGCATGACCGCGATCGTCAACGCCAGGTCGGACTCGGCCGCGGCCACGATCTGGTGGGCGCACCCGTGATCGTCGCCGACGAGCGCCAGCGCCCGGCTACGCGACTGCGCCAGCGCGGGCAGAGCCTCCAGCTCCACGATCGCGTCGCTCAGGCGGCGACCGTGGCCGATGTGCGCCACGCGGCGCTCGATGGCGCTCTCCGCCGGCACTCGGGATGGCCTGACAGATCGGGGGCGCCAGGGCACCGTGGTGGTTCCGCTGCTCATCGACACGATCTCACCTTCCGCTCGGCGTGACGCGCTGCTTCCGCGGCCGGAAGCCGTTCAGTTACTCCCAGTGGATCGACTCGTGGTCGCGTTGCTAGATCCCCGAAATGCGGTAGCCGCGCCCGGCCACAGCCCGGATCACACGCAACGTCTGGCGCGCGGGAGCCATCCGGCGTCGAGCCACGAGCGGTAACACGCGCGGTGGTAACGCTCACCCGCCACGCGGTCCGCACCTGGCTCGAACGCGAGGCTCGTGCTGCGTCCCGTGTCACCCTCGCGCTGCACCATGGCCTCGTAGACACCGATCGGCTTCGCGCAGATGTGGCAGCAGAGCTCGACCTGATCGCGTGTCTCAAACATCTCGCCAGCTTGATGGACGCGACAATGGTGGACAGCCGTTGACCGCCGCAGAACGGTTGCGTAGTTCACCCCGGTAGCGCGCGGGAGCGCCCCGCGTTCGGGCGGTCAAGCTTTGCCATGGTGCTGCCGATTACAGCGTTGCGTCCCACGGGTTTCCATAACGTCCTCACACGGCTCCCGTGGCCGCTGTCAGATCCCCGCGTCACAGGCTCCGCGCCGGTCCCCCGCCGGCGCGGAGTCGGCGCGGCGCGTCGGCGGAGCCGCTGAGCCTCGACATCGCCCCGCTCACGGCGCTACGCTCGGGCGGTGTCGGTTGTAGGAGAGCGGCGGCGGGCCGGAGGGTGGGACGACGTGCTCGCCAGCGACGGCGTCGACGTGGCGCCCGGTGGGGAGTGGCGCTCCGAGCTCTGGCACACCGCGGTCGCGCAATTCCATGCCGCCGCCGACGCGGTCGCGATGGATCCAGAGATCCGCGAGCGCCTCCTGCACCCACGTCGGGCGCTCGTCGTCAACTTCCCGGTGCGTCGTGACGACGGCACGGTGCAGAACTTCACGGGCTATCGCGTTCAGCACACGCTGACCATGGGCCCCACGAAGGGCGGAGTGCGCTACGCGCCGGGGGTATCGCTCGGCGAGTGCGCGGCCCTGGCGATGTGGATGACGCTGAAGTGCGCTCTCATCGGCCTGCCGTTTGGCGGCGCAAAGGGTGGCGTGCGCTGTGATCCCTACCGCCTGTCCGCCGGGGAGACCGAACGCGTCACCCGTCGCTACGCGGCCGAGATCTTCCCGGTCATCGGGCCGGACCGCGATATCCCCGCACCCGACATGGCGACCGGCGAGCGCGAGATGGCCTGGTTCATGGATACCTACTCCCACCAGGTTGGGCATGCCGTTCCGGGGATCGTGACCGGGAAGCCCGTTGTGCTCGGCGGCACGGTGGGCCGGCAGGCGGCTACCGGCCTCGGCGCCGTGTTCGTCTGCGAGGCGGTACTGGAGCACCTCGGCGAGGAGCTCGCTGCGCAGCGCTTCGCCGTCCAGGGATTCGGGAACGTCGGGCGAGTCGTCGCCCGCGAGATCGCTGCCCGCGGCGGCCGGGTGGTCGCCGTGAGCGACGTCAGCACCGGCATCGCCAACCCCGATGGCCTGGACATCCCACTGCTGTGCGATTGGGCCGCAGAGCACCGCTTCCTCCGCGGCTGCCCAGCCGGAGGAGCCATCGACCGTGGCGACGTGCTCACGACGCCATGTGACGTCCTCATCCCCGCGGCGATCGAGGGTCAGATCACGGGAGAGAACGCTCACAAGCTGGACTGCCACATCGTCGTCGAAGCCGCCAACGGCCCCACCACGCCCGAGGCCGACCACGTGCTGGCTGAACGCGGCATTCGCGTCGTTCCGGATGTACTCGTCAACGCCGGCGGTGTGACCGTCAGCTATTTCGAGTGGGTTCAAGACCAGCAGAAGCTCGCCTGGGATGAGCTCGAGGTCACGCGCCGCCTACACCGGATGGTGCGCGCCGCCTTCGCGCGCGTGCTCGAGGCCTCGCAGCGACTTGGCTGCGACTGGCGTACCGGGGCACAGGCCGCCGCGCTCGAGCGCGTCGGACACGCCGCCCGCCTGCGTTCAATCTATCCCTGACGCCCTCTGAGTCGTCGCCTACATGACCGGCGCCGGCGTGCCGTCCGCACTCGCGGCCAGCGTCGCGTCCCAGTCACAGACCTGGCACGCGTGCCGGACGGCGGAACGAGCGAAGTGCAGGGCGAGGCGGTGGGGGTCCGGACTGGCGCGCACGTCATCCCAGTCGAGGACGAATTCGCCGAGCGTTTCGTTCCAGCTGGCCTCACCAGGCAGGAGATCGGCCTCGGCGAACTCGTCGGGTGCCGGATAGGCGTACGCGTAGAACGCCGGCTTGGGGTAGCGGGGGTCGCCGGGCCACCACCCGACGGCGATCTCCTGGGCGTTCATCGCGTTGCGCATGATGAAGTCACGCGATGGGGGATCGGCCGGGCGGCCAGAGAACAGGCTGACCGCGAGATCGAACGATCCCCACCACGCATTGACCGGCGTGGAGCGCCCACGGTAGGGCGCGCGCAGCGCCGCGAGGACCAGCGCCGCGCTGGTGGCCGCGGCGAAGTACGCGGATACCTGCGCCGGATCGTAGGTCGCGTGCTCGTCGTCTTCATCCAGCGGCGTGCTCCACGGCGTTTCCTGGGGCGTCGGATCGATCTCGACCGGCCCTGCGAGCCCGCGGACCGCCGCCAGCACCTCGCGCGTGACGTCGCGAACTGGTCGATCCGGCGCCAGCGCGACCGGCGCCACCCGCCCATCGCTGTGCTCGATGACCGCCTCGTGAGTTCGTAGGTCCAGCGCGACGACGAACGCCCCGGAGCCGTCCGGCGCCGGCAGCGGAAGCGTCTCCCAGCCGCGCGCCGTCAGGCGTAGAGCGGTGTGCTGAAGCTGGGGCTCGGGCGGCGCCAGCGCCGCCGCCAGCTTGCCCAGAACCTGGGTGTGCGCATGGAGCGTGTCACACGTGGCGCTCCATTCGGCATAGCGAAGCTCCGGCCAGGCGGAGGGCATCGGGAGCACGCTATCCCCCCGGGCCGGTCGGTTCAACCCGTTCGCGTCTCCGGTCGCGCTCGTCGACGCGCGACAAACCTCGGCAGCCTGCGGCCAACCGAGTTCACCATGCGTCGAGAGACGCCGATGCTTGATTGTGACGACCCCCAGCTTCCTGTGCCGGAGCAGCTCGGAGCGGGGACGCCTGGTCGACATGCGCCGGCGCCTGCGCTGGGTCGAGCCGATCGCCGTAGGGCTGCCGCTCCTCGCGATGCTTGCCGGGGTCGGGACGTTCGGCTGGGCCGCGGTCTCGGCCGCCGCGCTGGCGACGATCGTGTTCCTCGCGGCGCCGCGGCTCCTGCCTGACGATCGGCGGCCCGAGCTCGTTGCCGTGGCCGCGTTGGTGGCGACGCAGCTCTGCCTGGCGACCGCGATCGTCGTGGCCAGCGGCGGGCGCGAGTACCTGCTGCCGACGCTCGTAGTGCCGATGGTGCTCGTCGGTGTGCTCTTCCCGGCCCGCGTGACGATCGCCGGCATCGTATTCACGTCGCTGCTCATCGTGGGCGTCGGGCTCGGCTTCGACCGCGCCGAGGTGCTCGCCTCCCCGCCGGTTCTGTACGCGCCGATCTTGGTGCTCGTGGTGTTCACGCTTTCCGCGGTGCAGATCCGCAATCTGGACGCCGATACGCGCTCAACGGTCGTCGTCGACCGCCTGACCGGGCTGCTCAACCGCGCCGCGCTCGCCGCGCGCGCGGGCGAGCTGACGCATCAGGCCGCGGTCACCGGCGAGCCGGTCGCCGTGATCGTCGCCGACGTCGACCACTTCAAGGCGATCAACGACCGCCACGGGCACGCGAGCGGCGATTCCGTGCTCAAGGAGGTCGCCGCTCGTCTGCGCGGTTGCGTCGGCAGCTTCGAGCCCATCTACCGTCTCGGCGGCGAGGAGTTCATGCTCCTGCTCGCCGGCACCGACGCCGCCGGCGCCACCGCTGCCGCTCAGCGGTTGCGCCGCGCGGTGAGCGAGCGTCCCGTCCTCGACCTCGACGTCACGATGTCCCTCGGGGTTGCGGCCTCCGAACCCGGCCAACCGTTCGATTTCGAGGCCGTCTTCGCTCGTGCCGACGCCGCGCTGTACGAGGCCAAGCGCGCCGGGCGCGATCGGGTGCGCGGCTCGCAGATCGACACGCCAGGCCCAACACCGTCGGAGCTGCACTCGGCTTCGTCGGCTGGCCGGCGCCCGGGCGCCAGCCCGGAGCTGGTGCCCGTGGCGGGTCCGGGCGTGGCCAGTTGGCGCGAGCGAATCGCCCGCCAGGAAGCCGAAGCCGGCAGCTGGCTCGTGCGCGATGAGATCGAGCGCGAGCACCTGCTCGAGCTCAACCGCCGCCTGCGAAGCATCTTCGCGGCCGGAGCGGCGATTGCCTTCGTGGGCATCACGGTCGCTGCCCCTTGGTATGGCTGGCTGACGCTCGTGCCGCCGATCATCGTGGCCATCGGCTTCAACGCCATGGTCTTCAAGCTCGAGCGCCTGCGCCGTCCGGAGTACGCGCTGGCGATCGGCTGGATCGCCTTCCAAGCGAGCATCTGCGCGGGCTTTTGCCTGTCCACCGGCGCACCGCTGTTCGCGCTGTATCTCTTCATGATCATGGTCATCAGCGCCACGGCGATCTTCCCGGCCCGCGGCGCCATCGTGGGCGTCGCCTCCACTGCCGTCTTCATGACGATCGCCGCCGTCGACCGCGCCCCGCACCTCGTCACCCACCACCCCGCCGTCCTGCTCCTCCCGCTCGCCGGGCTCGTGGGAGTCGGCGCCATCGGCTGGGCGGTCGGCCAGTCGGCCGTCGACCATCGCAGCGCGGCGGTCGTCGACCATCTCACGGGCCTGCTCAATCGCACCGCGCTCGAGGCGCGGACAGCTGAACTGTCCGCACAGTCTGCCCAGACCGGCGAACCGGTGGCGGTCATCGTCACCGACCTCGATCGCTTCAAGGCCGTCAACGATCACTACGGGCACGCAGTCGGGGACATCGTGCTGCGCGAGGCGGCGTACCGCATACGCAAGTGCCTGCGGGCCTTCGAGTCGGCCTACCGATTCGGCGGCGAGGAATTCGTCATCCTTCTGGCCGGCGTCGACGAACGCGAGGCGGCCGACGTGGCTGAGCGGCTCTGGAACGCGGTCCGTTGCGAGCCGATCAGCAAGTTGGGCGTGACGGTCTCCGTCGGGGTGGCCGCCTCCGCAGCTGGCGGGCCGTTCGATTACGCCACGGTATTTGCGCACGCCGACGCGGCGCTGCTCGAAGCCAAGCGCAGCGGGCGTGACCGAGTGCGCGTACACGCGGCGACATCAACCCCCGTGACGTCGCGGTCCCGGGACCGTGAGTTCGCGCTCGCCGGCGAATCCGCGACCGGCTAGTCCTTCGCCGTGCGCCGCGACGCGGCCGCCGGGTTCGCGGGGGCAAGCGCCGAGCTCAGTCGATCACAGCGCTCGTCACGGTGTGCTGAGCGCGAGCCGCTGAGGTCGATCGGAGCTACGCGGCTCCGCTATGCGTTCCCCGACCGCCGCGACGATGCAGCCATGCGAGCCTCGCCAGGGTCTGTCCGTCCACCTCGTCGACGTCGACGCCGGTGAGATCGCGGATGCGATCCAGACGGTTGCGAAGGGTGTTACGGTGCGCGGGCAGCGCTAAGGCTGCCTGGCCACGATCGAAGCCCTGTTCGACGAGCGTATCGAGCGTCTGCGCGAGCTCAGGTTGGCGGCAAGTGCCTCATCACGATCCTCGCGGAGTTCGCGTTCAAGAAGCTTGCCAGCTACGCGACGGTCCCCGACCCGTTGGACTACCCGACGGTTGCCCCGGTCCTGGCGGAGGACACGCTCGGCAGCGTCGGTGCCCCGAGCGCGCCGATCTACGACTACCACGCGGACACGGACGAGGTCGTTCCGGTCGGGCAGGACAACACCCTCACGAAGCACTGGTGCGGGCGGGGCGCGACCGTCCAAGTCGTGCGGGACATCATCGGCGAACACGCGCTCGAAGGCATTCTGCATCTCGGTAGTACCGAGACGTTCATCAGCAACATGTTCGCCGGCGCCCGGCCGACGAACAGCTGCTGACGCGTTCGGCGTCGCGGCGAGGGCAGACGCTAGGCGGCTTCGGCTGCTTTGGCGTACTGCTCTCGCACGACGTCGCAGAGTGCGCCCACGACCTCGGGTCGAAATTGGGTTCCGGCGCAGCGCTGCAGTTCCTCCAGCGCCGCTTCCACGGTCTTCGCCTGGCTGTACGGCCGGTCGCTGATCATCGCGTCGTAGGCATCGCAGGCGCAGACGATGCTCGCCCCAAGCGGAATCTCTGGCCCGTGCAGATGATCCGGGTAACCGCGCCCGTCGTGTCGTTCGTGGCTCGACCGGACCAGCTCGGCTGCCGGTGCCAGCGACGGTGCGGCGAGAACGATTCGCTCACCGATCAGCGTGTGTCGGTGCATGAACGACCACTCCTCCTCGTCGAGCGGTCCGGGCTTGTTGAGGATGCTGTCGGGGATGGCCACCTTGCCGATGTCGTGGAGCTGAGCGGCGATCTCGATCCGCTTGACCTCGTGCTGGGGAATCCCGAGTCGGTGAGCAGTCGCCACGGCGAGATCGGCGACGCCGTCGACGTGGTCGTGCAAGCCGGGGCTGCGCTCGTTGAGCGCCTCCAGCAGGACGTCGATGCTTTGCCGGCTGGCTGAGGCTCGGCCGGCCTTGTGGTCGTACATGCGGTGGTCGGCAATCCGCAGGGCGTCCTCGGCGGATACCGCGTCGGCCGGGAGATCGGCCAATCCATATGAGCAGCCGATGCTGAACACGGCACCGCGTTCGCACATCGCGTCGGCGGCCGATCGCGCGAGCTGGTGCCCACCATTGCCAACCGCCGTCGCCAGCATGCAGAACTCGTCGCCGCCCATTCGATAGGCCCTGGCGCGATCCCCCAGCTCGGCGCGGAGGCGGTCGGCGAGGCGAACGAGCAGGGCGTCACCCGCGGGATGTCCGAAGGTGTCGTTGTACTGCTTGAAGCCGTCGAGGTCGAACAGCGCCAGCACGAGCGGTTCGCCCTCGCCGAGACGGCCGGCGCAGGCATCGAGATCGTTCATCAGCGCGCGCCGGTTGGGCAGGCCGGTGAGCGCGTCCGTGTTCGCCTCTTCGCGGCTGGCAGCGAGCAGACGCTCGTTCTCGCCGATCAGCCCGCGCAGGCTCTCCGTCATCGCCGCCAGCGCGGTCCCGAGCGCGTCGCGTTCGCTACGCGGATGCACCGGCACCTCCAAGTCCCCGGCCGCGATCGTCTCCGCGACGGCAACGGTGTCAGTGAGGTAGTCGACCATCGAGTCGAAGTCGTCGGCCATGTCACCGAGCTCGTCATGACTCGACACCGCCACCCGCTCGACGATCTCGCCCTGCGCGATCGCCTCGGCGGCTCGCCCAATCGCCCGGACGGCACGTGTAATCCGGCGCGCCAGAACCATGGCGACGCCGAGGGCGATCATGACCGCGATTCCGAGCAGCAGCAGGATCAGCATGACGCCCCGGTGATTGCTCGATCGAGAGGCCTGCGCCGCCGCGTTCGCCGTGGTCACCTTGTGGTCCAGCCACTGCGCGATCACCACCTTGAGGACGTTGTACTCGGCGTCGCCGGCGCCATCGCCGACGACCTCACCGGCGATGAGGATGCGCCCGCGGTCGGCCAGGGCGCGAAACGACGCGGTGATCGACACGTAACGCGCGAAGTCGTGGCTGAAGGCGTCGAGCAGGTGTCGGTCGGTGGCGTCGGAGACCAGTCCGGTCCGGTAGGAGCCGAGGAGCTGCTCCATCAGCGCGAGATCGCCGGCCAGGTCGCCGTCGATGCCAGACGCCCCTGGCCGGTCGGCCGGCACAGCGACGATGTAGTGCAGCTGATCCTTGCGGTACTTGTTCATCAGGGCGTTGATGTCGCCGACCGTGCGGGTGCTCGGAACGACCTGGTCGGCCAGGTGGGTGAGCTGGCGGCTGTCGCTGCCGAGCCGGTCCACCGCGAACAACCCGACGGCGAGCATGAGCGCTACGACGACCCCGAAAGCCCCGAGAAGCTTGGATTGCAGCGAGACCCTGATCGAAGAGCGCCTCGCTCGGGCGCCCGGCTCGCCGAGACTCGCCGCGGAGGTTCCTGTCATCAGATCTGTCGGGTTGGGAATCGGGTTCATCGGTCGTGTCGGCGCGCGTTGGCGGATCGGCTTGGTGTCGCCTCGACGTTGAACTCGTCGAGTCGTGCGTGACGGTCCGGTGATCGGTCGCGCTTCGTTGCGTCGCATCCCCGAAATGGGGTAGACATCGGACGAGGTCCCCCGTGTGTCGCGGGGTTCTGGCTCCGGTGCGAGCGAGCTTCGGGCTCAGGCGTCGACGCCGTTGGCGGTCGGGACGAGCTGCACGAAGTCGCCGAAGCGCTCGGGCTCTTCGAGCCGGCAGGACCATACGAGACGACCGTCGTGCACGGTGACATCCGGGCAGCCGTCGCACATGTTCTGGTGGCCGTCCGCGTAGATGTCGGCGGGCTGAATGATCATCACCGACTGGAAGCGCAGCGGCTCGCGCAGCCGCGATGGGCGCCGTGCGATCGCGGCCAGGTAGCGGCGGGCGATCGGGCGCAGCTTCGGGTCGACGGGCGCGAGCGCAAGCATCGCGCGTCCCTGCGCGAGCACCTCCGGGGGCGAATACGCGAGGTAGCGGCCGGTGCGCAGGTGGTGGAACGTCTGGGCAAGTTCCATCGAACGCGGGCCGACGTAGCCGTAGATGCGCTCGGGCGTGCCGAGGCGGCCGCTGAGCAGCCACTTGAACGTATCGGGGCGCTCGGTGCCGTTGAGGTAGGCCGCCGGCGCGAAGTCGGGGAAGCGCTTGCGGATCTCGGCCACGATGTCGGTCGACTGGAGCTCATGCGGCGTCTGGTCCTCGGTGGCGTAGGGCATCGTGCCGAAGTCGACCGGCCGGCCCTTGACGAGGTAGTCGAATCGCCCGCCCACGACGCCGGCGCGAAAAGCGATGAAGACGACCGTGTTGACGATGTCGATGTGGCGCTGCGCCCACTGCACGACGTCGGGGACCGCGGCGAGCGTGTCCTCATAGACGGTGGCGTTGAAGGAGCATCCCAGCCCGCCGGCGGCGGCCACCATCTCGGCGAAGCGCTGGCGCAGCTCGCACAGCTCGATTTCGCTGCTGTTCTTCCAGCCGGGCCGGCCCTGCTTGGAGTCAACGTGGAAGGTGAATCCGGCCGCGCCGGCGCGCTTGAGGTCGGCGAGCAGCGACTCGGTCAGCGCCAGGCCGTTGGTGTTGATGATCGGCTTGAGTCCGCGCTCGGCCACCATCGCCACGATCGCGACGATCTGCGGATGCACCAGCGGGTCGCCGCCGGCAATCGAGATCCCGTCCACCGTGCGCAGCCGGGTGAACACGTCGAGGTCGCTGCGCACCTCCTGCAGCGTCTTGTGCCCGCGGGGGTCGTTCTCGCGGTAGCAGCCCAGGCAGGCGAGGTTGCATTTCTTCGTGGGCTCGAGCCAGGCGATCGCGTTGTCGGGCAGCGACCACGGCAAGCGGTAGAGCTCGCGGTGGTCGAGCTCCCGGTCAGTGGAGACTGACGAGGTGGCTGACATGTTGCAGGGTCCTCTCCTGGGCGCATTGCTTGGTGATCTGATGGCGGGCATAGAGCTGCAGGGCTGGGATGAGCAGGGCGTCGGAGAGCTCGGCCCGCTCCTGGGCAGTGAGATTGCTCTCGAGCACCTCGAGCGTGCGGATGAGTCGCGTCTGCCCGGGCGCGAGCGGACCGTCGCCGTCGCCGCGCCGACGCAGCTGGCGCACGAGCGCGGCGGCCGCAGCGCCGCCGTGGCGGCGCGCGATGTGCGCAAGCGCCGGCAGATGATGGGTGACACCGTCCAGCGCGGAGCGGGCGATCGCGCGGCGCGAGTAGAAGCTGAGCAGCGCCGCGGGCGTGCTCAGCTGCAGCTGCAGCGGCGTCATGCGGCGCGGGCGCAGGACGGCGTGGTGGCCGTCGAAGAGCGTCCAGTCGGCTTCGATGAGGCGTCCTTCCGAGGCGATGCGGTCAAAGAAGCGTGTCCCTGGCGCCGGGGTGATCATCATCAGCTGCACCGTGTCGATGCCGTGCCGGCGCGCGAAGTCGGCAGTGGCCTGAGCGCTCGTGGCGTCGTCGCCGTCAAGGCCGACGACGAACATACCGTGCACGGAGATCCCGTGGGCGTGCAGCGCGGCGACCGCTTGCTCGGTCGTGGCCACCGTCGAGCGCTTGCCCACCTGGGCGAGGTTGGCATCGGACACGCTCTCGAAGCCGATCATCACCATCTCGCAGCCCGCGCGGTGCAACAGGTCGAGGAACTCGTGGTCGATCCCGCCCCTGACGCGCGAGCGCAGCACAAAGTCGGCGCGCACCTGGGCCGAGAAGCTCGGGGTGATCCCGGCCTCGATCATCGCGTGCAGGAGCTCGCGCGTGCGGCGCTTGTTTACGACGAAGTTATCGTCGTAGAAGAAGACCTCCTCGGCGTCCAGGCCCGCGAGCTCCTCGATGATTTGGTCGGTGCGCCGGTAGCGCACGACGCGCGAGAACTGCGCGGTCACCGAGCAGAAGTCGCAGTCGAACGGGCATCCCCACTGCGTCATGATCGGCTTGAGGCGCATCTGCTCGTGGCCGCGGATGCGCGAGAGGTCCGGGGTCGGCAGGGCTTCGAACTCGGCCTGTGTGCAGCGCCGGCGGTCCGGGTTGTGCCGCGCGCTGCCGTCGTGGTCGCGCCACGACAGCCCCGCGATCTCTGACACGGTGCGGCCGTGCTCGAGCGCATCGGCGAGCTCGACGATCGTTTGCTGCCCCTCCCCGCGTACGACGTAGGGAGCGTGATCGAGGGCCTCATCCGCGCAGAAGCTCACGTGGGGGCCACCGAGGACGACGTCGACGCCCGCCTCCCCGAGCTCGTTGGCGAGCGCGTAGGCCGCCGGCTGGGTCGCCGTCGTGGCCGAGATACCCACCAGATCCGCGCTGCGGCACTCATCACGATCGATCGGGCTGAGCAGCTCGCAGAAGACGGCCGTGTCGTGCCCCTGCTGCGCGAGGATCGTTGCCATCAGCGGGAGCCCCAGACGCGGCAGCAGCACATGGTCAAAGACCGTGCGGCCGGGCGGGCGCGGCTCGGCAAACCGGATGCGCAAGCTCATCTGCGCGAGACGCTACCAGATGTCTTAGGGTGCCCTAATTCGGGTTGCCTAACGCATGTTGCGCTCGGGCGGGCTCCGGCCAACGAACTTCAGCCTTCGTCTCCGATCGTTCCCGCTGTCACTTCGTGGTCGCGGACCGCGGTGTCTGCGTGGCGTATGGGAGGAGCGTGGTCTGCGACGGCGCGGGCCCGCGATCCGGGTGCGACTCCGGTGGCCTGTGGCTGCGGCTTAGGTCGGGGTGCGGTGAGCCGGCAGCGTACGAGCGTGCCCACCACACGCAGGCCGTCGCGGGCGGTGAGCTTCTTTCCGTCTTCGGTGCGACGTGCCCGGTAGGAGATGGGCACTTCATAGATCCGTTGTCCGCTCTGCAGTACGCGTGCGGTGATCTCAGGCTCGATGCCGAAGCCGCGAGAACGCAGGGCAAGGCTGCGGAAGAGCTCGGTACGCAGCACTTTGTGGCAGGTCATGATGTCGCGCAGGTACACGTTGAAAAGCACGTTTGCGCACATCGTCACGCCGCGATTGCCCATGACGTAGAGCAGCGAGTGACTGGTGTGACCCTCGAACGCGCGCACGCCGAAGACCACGCTCGTCTCACCGTCCAGTAGGGGCGGCAATAAGATCGCGAGATCGTCTGCGCGGTACTCGAGGTCGGAGTCGAAGATCGCGGCCAGCTCGCCGTTCGCGTGACTCAGGGCCGTGCGAACCGCAGCGCCCTTGCCCTGGTTGATCGCGTGCCGTCGCACCGACACCCCTTCCGGCCAGTGGCCGCAGGCGAGGATCTCCTCGGTGCCGTCGTCGGATCCGTCATCGACCACGATCAGCTCGTGCGCGATCGGCAGGCGAGCGCTCATGACCTCGGAGATGGCCCGCTCGATCGTCGCGCGTTCGTTGTACACCGGCATGAGGATCGACAACGTGGTCATGGCGCTGGCAGCATAGGTGGATCGCTGTGGGGGTCAATGCGCGTGCGGGTTGCTCGCAACGCTGACACCGGAGGCACCGGGTGCGTGCGCACTACGCTGGCGATGCGAATCACTCTCCGCGGCGCGACGTGTGTCTGGGCGTCGTAGGCCACGCCGTAGTCTCCGCCCGGCGCGCCACCGCGAGCGTGTATGTAGGTGAGGTATCCCACCGACAACGCCGCCTCTGCGACCACGAGGACCGCGAGGAGACGGCGGCCACGCCTCGTCCCGAGCAGCGCGGTCGCCGCCACGAGGACGAACGGCAGCGCGAACGTGACGATCAGGTAGTGGCGAAACATCACGATTCCGCTCGCGGTGATCAAGAGTCCGTAACCCCAAAACGCCGCGCGGACCGAGAGGGCGCTGTCCGATGTCCGCCCGCCGAGGGCCCGCGTCGGCCGCCCGCGCCTCGGCCAGATGGTAAGCGTGAACGCCTCGACGCCGATGGCGATGCCAACCGCGATGATGACGACGCATGCGACCGCCACGAGGTACAGCGACGTTCCGCCGAGCGTGGGCCACGCCAGCAGATGCCAGGAGTCGGTGCCGAAGGAGTCAAATATGTTGAAGCCGAGGGGATACGTGACCCACAGAGCCCAGAACCGTGGCTGGATCGAGTTCACCAGGCTGCGCGTCGGCACGCCCTCGTGTCCAAGCACATAGACCAGCCAAGGCACGAGCGTCACCGCACCGAGCAGCGACCCGGCCAGCCACCAGCGCCAGCGGACGCCAGGGCGGTCGTACAGTGCTGTCCACGCGGCGAGGCCCCCCGCGAAGAAGAAACCGGTCATGTGGATCTGCCCCAGCCAGGCGCCAACGAGGCCCCACGCGAACGCACCTGCGCGATGGCCGCGGCGCCACCAGGCGAACAGGAGAGCCACGGCGAACGGCGGCAGCGCCGACTGTATCCAGAGCTTTCGGCCGAACAGAACCGCCACCGGATTGACGGCAACCAACGCGGTCGCCCACAGCCACGGCTCCCGTTGCCGACGTGGCACCACCCGCAGTGCGAATACCGCGAGTGCCGCGAGCGCTACGACGTTGAGCACCATCACTCCACGGACGAGCTGGACGGGGGTGCTGAGCCGAAGCCCTTGAGCCATTAGCGAGTAGACCCAGATGCCCATCCCGGGGTTGCTCGTTCCCACACCGGATGCCTGCCCCACCCACGGAAACGGATTCGCGCCGGTCGCGTGGCTGAACAGATAGACCTCGTCGGCCTTGTACTCCATGTCGGAGGGCCAGACGAGGCGCAGAATCACCCCCAGCAGCATCGCGGCACCCAAGGCAGCCGCTATGCGGCGTCGCGCGACGCCGGTGATCACTGTCCGCCTTCCGTAAGGGTCAAGCTCCGTGAGCACGGTCAGTTGGAAGAGGCGGGCGCCGATGGCAAGTCGTGTTCACTCGGTGCGGCTGCGCCCGCTCTCGGTCACGCTCAGCGCTGCTGCGCATTCCCGAGCCTAACGCGAGCGACCGGACGATGCTCGGCGAGCCTGGGTAGCAACCCACGTGGTCCGGCGAGGAGCACTGCCCGCGTCTGAGGCGTCTCCGCCGGCAGAGTCGGCGGGTCCACGACGCGCGCGGGCCGGTCCGTGCGGGCTCCAGCGCCTCGGCGGCTTCGGCTCGTCCCGGCATGGCGATGCGCGCGGTGCCCGGCGGCGCCGCCGCCCGCCGTTCGATGAGAATTTCCACAGCATCGCCCTGCGCTCAGATGCGCTCAGATGCGCTCAGATGCGCTCAGATGCGCTCAGATGCGCTCAACCGACCTAAGGATTCGGGGAGCTTGGGACAAGATCCGGCAGATTTCGCGCGCAGCTCGCATCGATCCCTCGCCGCGTTTCGACTCTCGAGGCCCGAGGCCCGAGGCCCGAGGCCCGAGGCCCGAGGCCCGAGGCCATGGTATCATGACACCATGCCCAAGAATCTGACCGTTCGCCTCGACGACAACCTCGCGGCCGACACCGAGGCTCTCGCAAGAGCCGAGGGCCTGAGCCTGAACGAGACCGTCAAACAGGCACTCAAGGAAGCCGTCGAGCGCCGGCGCTCCGACCCCGACTTCAAGGCGAGGCTTCGCCGCATCATCGACGAGGACCGCGAGCTGCTCGAGCGGCTCGCGAAGTGAGCGTCGAGTACCTCGACCTCACCGACTTTCTCGCCATCGCAGTCGAGATCACCGGACTCGACATCGAGACGCTCATGCGCGCGGCGAAGCTCGATCTGGCGGACTCCGCCCTGCATGCGCCAGCGGCGGGATTCGGAGATGTCGAGTTCTACCCCGTCATCGACAAGGCGGCCGTGCTCGCGGTGCACCTGGCGAAGCATCACCCGCTGCCCGACGGCAACAAACGCGCCGCCTGGGTGTCGCTTCGCCTCTTCATCGCGATCAACGGCTGGCATTGGAGCCAACCCCCCAGCACCGACGACGCGGAGCAGGCCGTGCTCGCGATCGCGGCGGGCACATGGGGCCGCGAGGAACTCGCTGACTGGCTGCGCCCACGGATCAGCCGGTGATCGCGCACTGACAGCCCAACAGTGCAGCCATACCCGGGGAGGGAGTCGAACCCTCAGAACCCCATACAGGGCAACGGATCTCAAGATCGACAGAAACGGGCGACCTCCGGTCTCTGACCTGCGCTCATATGCCGTCAGGTGCGCTCAACCGACCCAAGAATTGGGGAGTTTGAGACAGAGTCTGGGACAGGTTTCGCGATTGGCGCTCAGCGCGATCGCCTGACAGTTCCTGCCAGGGCAGCTCGTGACAAACGGTGCGGGCATCTGGATCGCCAGCGAGGCCCCTCGGCGATTCCGCGCTCGCCGGTACGCTGTCGTCGTGGCCACTCGCGAGCACGTCACCGTCGACCTCGACGCCGAGGTCGCCGCGATCCTGCGTAAGCACGCAGCCGACGCGCACGTCAGCGAAGGCGAGATCCTCGACCGCGCGATCCGCGCCTACGACCTGCGAGAGCTCCTCGGCCACCTGCAGGCGAAGAGCAACCTGAGCGATGACCACGCGATGGCGCTCGCACGCGAGGAGCTCAAGGCGGCGCGGGCGGCCTGCCGCATCGCGGATTGATGCGCGTAGTCGCCGATGCGAATGTGCTCGTGTCGGCAGCGTTGGGCCGTTCGCCGCAAGCGCCGTCCGTGCTGATCATCAGCGCCGCGCTCGACGGCCGGATCGAGCTCGTAATGTCGCCCTCACTCCTGGCGGAGGTCGCGGACGTCCTCGCACGACCGCGCCTACGGTCGCGCGTCAGCGCCGAGCACGCGCAGAGATATCTCGCGGACCTGGCCACTCTCGCGGAGATGGCCCCGGATCCGCTTGACACGCCAAGCGTTTGCCGCGACCAGGCGATGACTCCTGTCCCCAGTCCCGGGACTTGGGACAATCTGCTAGGCTGAACTCATGCTCAAGGGGGAAGACGTCGTCGTATTGCTGAAGCTGACGACGGTCCAGCCTCCATGGACGGTGCGTTCCCTGGAGTCAGACCTCGCCATCCCGCGGAGCGTCATTCAACGCTCCCTTGTGCGCCTCGCCGGCTCCCGGCTGTACATGCCGCAACTCCGCCGCGCCAACCTCGCCCGCAGCGAAGAGTTCCTCGTCCACGCCGTGCAGTACTGCTTCCCCGCCGTCCTAGGAGGCGAGACGCGCGGCATTCCGACCGCTTGGGCGGCCCGACCGCTGTCCGATGAGCTCGCGCCGTACGACGACCTCCCCCCGGTCTGGCCAGACGCCCTCGGGGATCATCGCGGCCTCACGCTCCAACCCCTCCACCGTTCGGCCACCGAGATCGCGCGACGCGATCCTTATCTCGCCGGATCGCTCGCGCTGATCGACGGCCTGCGTGTGGGCGACGCTCGCGTCCGGAACCTTGCCGACGAGTTACTTCGAGCCAGGCTCAACGCATCCAACATCGCGGCGTGAGCATTCATCTCATCGAGACCGCCGCCGCGTCCCTCGACGAACTGGTCCACGACGTGATCTTCGTCGGCGGCGCAACCATCCCATTGTGGATCACTGACCCAGCTGCACCCCCCGCTCGCCCGACCAAAGACGTCGACGTCATCGTCGAGGTCACTACGCGCACCGCCTACTACGACTTCGAGGCCAAGCTTCGCGAACGAGGCTTCCATCAAGACCAACACGACGGGCTGATCTGCCGCTGGCGCCAACAAGTCAGCGACCTGATCCTCGACGTCATGCCCGCCGACCCCAAGATTCTCGGCTTCGCCAGTGGCAGCGCCGATCAATTCCTCATGCCGCGCGCGTGGTCCTGCCGTCGGGCGCACCGATACGCGCCGCCTCGCCGCCGTACCTCCTCGCAATGAAATTCGAAGCGTCTAGCGACCGCGGCCGAGACGACTTCCTATCCAGCCGCGACTTCGCGGACATCATCGCCGATCGACGGACGCAAAGAGATCGTGGACGAGCTCCTCACCGCGCACAAAGACCTGCAGCACTACGTCGGGGAGCAGGTCCAACGCGTAACCGCCGCACCGCGCTTCCCCGACGGCCTGCTCGGCAACCTTCTCCCCGATCCGGCGAGCCAATCTCGCGCGAGCGCAGTGATCCTCCCTCGACTACACACGATTGCCTCTCGCGCCTGACGAGGTCGACCGACGCACCCTCGACCGATAACGCCATACCCGGGGAGGGACCCGCCTCGGTGACACGCGCGATAGCCCGCTTATGGCAACTACCGTCGGAACGCTCCCAACGTCATCCCCTCTCGCGTGCGCCCCGCAATCGCGTTGCGGGGCGCACGGGTGGGTGCTGGCTAGCAGTGGCCGCCGGCGACGGTTACGAGCGTCAGGACGCCACTCGGTGAGGAGACCCGGCCCGGAATTCCTTCCTGGGCAAGGAATGCGTTGATCGAGGCCTCGTTGAAGAGCGTGCTCGGACTGAAGAGACCGACGTTCGGGCTCCAGGCGATCTGGCTCGTGGCGCCCGCGAAACCGGACTGAAGCTGGTTCGTCTGCGCGCAGCCCAAGAAGCCGCCTGGGCTCGCCGTGGCGCTGATCGAGCCGGGCGCGGCCAGGGCACTCGCCGGCAGCATGGCGCAGCCAGCGATCGCAGCGAGTACGGCAACTGCCTTCTTTGCCTTCGGAAGGTGCATGTCAGGTCTCCCTTGTTGATTTGTCGGTGGCGGCGAACCCCTGCCCACCGCCAAACGTCCTTTCGAAACGAGACCCCGACACGGATCACTGGACGCTCCCCCGTGACGCCTCGCGATCGCGCTCCTGGCAAGATCGGGGCATGGAGCGTGTGCTCGGAATTGGTGGTACTGCATGCGGGCCGCCGATCCGGCGGCGCTCGGCACGTGTCTGTCTCACGACGACCGGCCTCCGCGTGACACTCGGGGAGTTTGGGACAGAATCTGGGACAGATTTCGGGGGGGGTGCGACCGCCGGGCGCCGCCGGCGCCATGCGATAGCCGCTCTCGAATCGTCAAGCCGTAGTCGAGCTTCGACGGATGACAGGCCGCGATCGCACCTGCCCGGCCTTGCGCTACCCAGCTCTCAGGTGGCGGGCGCTACGCCGGCTGGCGGTCGCGCTGCTCAGAGAGCCAGAGATGCAGCGTCTCCGGCGCGACGTCGGCCCCGTTCGGCCAACTGATGGTGCCCAGCTCGTGGTCCAACGACACGCGCGCGAAGTAATCCGGGTCTTTCAGTGGCAAGAAGACTCCACGCCACTCCCAGTTCCCGGCATTGAGAACGCCCGTCAAGCCGTCTTCGAACGACAGCCCAAGGCGGTGGTCACCCACAACCTCAACGGCGGTGATCCGATGCAGGTGCTCTCCGAGATCCATCTCAGCAAGCTTAGGGGAGCGGCTCGATTCGCTCCAGCGGCTCATCCTTCCTAGCCCGGTCCCAGTTCGCGCTGAGCTCCGCTCGATGAATGTCGAGCCACTCCGAGACCATTCGCAGAGCTCGCGGCGGCACCGCGCCGGCGAGAACCTCACCGGTCTCGATAGCGACCACGATGGTGGCTCCGGCGTACGTCGCGTGGAAGTGCGGGACGCCGTGCTCCCGGAAATACATAGCGATGATGATCCCGTAGAACTCGCTAATGCGAGGCATACCGGCATGGTCACGCGCTGGCCGGACGGCCGTGGCGATCGGTCCGGGGGACCGACGAGACGCGTGCCCGAGAGACGCGGCACTTCGCAAGAATGTGGAGATGGCTTGGGTCCGCGGACTGGAGCACTGAGCAAGCGGCGCGAGCCGCAGACCCGCGTTACGCCCCGGGAGTCCCGATCGCGTCGCCTCCGAACAGGGTGGCGAAAAAGACCCGCCCACGCGGCAGCGCGAACATCGTGCTGGATGAGGTAGCTATGGCCGGCGACGCCAGCGCGGACGGGAGCGGCGCGGCGCGGCGCCAGACACCGGCCGTGGGCGAGAACACCTCGACATCGCGAACCCCCGGCGAGACCTGCCCGTGGCCATCGATGGACTCCCCGCCGGCTACGACGACATCGCCGCCGGTCGTGATGGTGGCCGAGAACTCGCCCCGGGGGATCAGCATCGAAGGCGCCGGTTCGAGGGCACCGGTAGCCGGTACGAAGAAGAACGCACGTCGCTGCGGGCCGCTGAGCGAGAAGCCGCCCATGATGAGCACCCGACCGTCGCGCAGCGTCACCGCCGAGGCGGCGGACAGGGCCTCTGGCAACTCAGGGCCTGACACCCAGCGATCGCGACGCGGGTCATAGACCTGGGTCGCCCTCGTCAGCCGGTTGCCGGCGATCCCGCCCGCCAGGAACGCGCCCCCATCCGGCAGTTCAGTGGCCGCGGCCGCGAACACGCCGACGCGCATCGGCGCCGTGCTCGCCCACGTGTCGGTAGAGGGGTTGAACACGGCCGCCTGAGGCGTCGGGTTGCACGTTGCCGACGGGCCAGTGGGCGCCGAGTGATATACGGTGCGGCCTCCACCAGCCAGCAGGACCCGGCCTTCCGCGATGAGCACCGCCATGCTCTGACCGCACGTGGCAAAGCCAGGAGAGCCGGTTGGCAGGAACGCCCGGGTGGCGGCGTCAAAGCGCGCCCGCCCCAGGAACACGTCGCCGTCGGGCAGCGTGAGGGGCGGATTGAGCCCCACCGGATTGGGACCCGCGTACAGGTCTGGCGCGGGAATGAGCGTACGCGGCCCCCACGACCCGCGACTCGTCGAAAGCACGCTGAAGTACTGCTGAACCGAAGCCTTCGGCTGACTCGGCGGCGCACTCGAGGAACCGAACGTCGAGACGAACTTGACGTTGTCGCACGTCACCATCACGTCTCCGCGCCCAGCCCGAGCCGGATAGCTACACGTCGCCGAGTCTGGCGGACTCGGGAAGACGCGCCACGCGCCCGTCGGTGCCGTAGGGCTTGCCGACGCCACTGACGACTCGCGCGAGCCGGCGTGCGCGCCAAGCGCAGCCGCCACGGTCGCCAGCAGAACCAATCCGACGATGTAGCGCATCCTCGAGCGCACCATCAGTGCCATGCAGCGCATTCGAGACTGGCGCGCGACCGCGTGCCAAGAACCCGAGGCTCGTGCCAACGAGAAGGGCCATGCGGTCGCATCGCCCAACGTATCGGCGCTCGGTCGGATCCCCTGGAGCCACGGCCGACCATCTGCGGCCGCGAGTCAGTAAACGCCATACCCGGGGAGGGACTCGAACCCTCAGAACCCCGAAGGGGCAACGGATTTTAAGATCGGCAGAAGCGGCACTCGTGCGGTCTCTGCGCTGCGCTCACGTGGTCTCAGATGCGCTGAGCCGATCCAAGAAATGCGGAGTTTGGGACAAAATCTGGGACAGATTTCGCATGCGCCGCTAACGCGGGTCTGCGCGCCCATCCGCGCCAGCCCGCGGCGCGCCGACGAACTCGCGACCGGTTCGCGCAATACGAGCCGAAGACCGACCATGAAGCTAACCGGATCCGCTGACTCGCCTTCGGCGACGTCGCGCTCGCCGGCCCGGTCGCCGAGCGACGAATCCGCGGCGCGGTCGCCGACGCACGCAGTCGCACGCATATCGTGGTCAATGACCCTTTCGCTGGTCGATGCCAGCGGCGAGGCGCCTCGCTACGGGTTCCGCGAGGCGGCGTAGCGCGTCGTGAGGCCCAGGTGAACGCGAGAGAACCAGGGCTAGAGACGAGCGCTATTCGTTCGGAGGCGCCGGAGGCTCCAGGTCGCGCCGCTCGGGTGGCCACGGATGCCACGTGCCGACGTGTGTGCTCGGCAGCTCTGCGCGTGCGCGGTGCAGTAGAGCCACGGACTCCGGCCCGAGTAGGTCGATAACGTCCTCGGTCCAGGTGATGCCGGCGTAGATCTCGTCCGCGAGCCAGAGCATGTCGGTCTCGCTCGCGGCAAGCACTGACTCGATGTAGTCGAAGAACCGCGCCAGCAACTCCTCGCCTCCCGGAAGCACTGTCGTGCGCCCCGCTCGGACATCGAGCGAGAGGGCATTCTCTGAGAGCCAAATGATCGCGTCTGCCGCCGCGGTGGTCTTGCGCCAGTAGTGACCGCCCTCTGGCGGCGGAAACATCATGGCTTGGGCGATGTCTGGGTCAACCAACCCGTCGTACTCCTCGACCAAGTCGACGTCCCCAAATGCTTCTGGCAATGCCGCTGCGAGCCCCCTGACGAACTGCTCAGCCTCAGACTGAGGATTGAGCTCGGCACTCACGGAAGACACGCCCTTGCTGTCTGGCTCGCGCTATTGGCGCTCAATGGATTCCACTCGTACGATTCAGAAAGTCCTTGGCGTTCGCCAAGTCGTTCGTGATTCTGCCGATGAGGTTATTCGTGACGCGGGCCTCGTACGCGTTGAGGCCCCTGCCTTGGGCGTTACGCAGGCCGTTCAACGCGTCGTCAAGCTTGACTAGATGTCCGTCACTCGCGGTCAAGGTCCCATTCAGGAGCTCGTCCTCGATGGCCGCCATTGTACTTCCATCCCCGATCGTCGCGTCCTTCCGGTACAGCATGAGGATGATGTTCTGAAGCTTTAGGTCATCGATGCCCTGGGAGGCGAGGGTGGCGCCTTCCAGGTTTGTCCACAAGCGTCCCGGCAGCTGCCGAGTGTAGGACTGTGCGGCTCGAACGATCGACGGCTCGTACCGGCCGAAGAACGCGGCGGTATCTGCGCCTTTGGCGATCCCGTTCGCTCTCGCGCCGAGCACGCCGAGTTGTGCGGTCGTCTGCTCGAACTCTTCTAGCGTTGCCGGGCTATCAAACGGCACCGGGATGCTGCTGTCGAACGACACTTGTGTTGCCAGCACGTCAAGGATCCAGCCGCCAAGTGTGTCGCCTGCGTCCGTCGCGGCCTGTTTGTAGTTCTTCGCGCTGGTGACGAGCGAGGCGGGAGTGCCGTGCCGAATAATGAGGTTTGCGGTGTCGATGAGGTCCTGAATCGCCGCGTGCAAGCCAGCGATGGCCTGCACCTGGGAGTGGGTTACGAGCGCGCCCTGCGCGTTGACGTCGGCTTGGAACCCGGCGATGACCGATTTGAGGTCGCTGTTTATCGTGGCCAGTTCGTGTGCCATGTCGCCAATGAGCTGCCATGCGGGTGGCCACGGCACTGTCGCGATGTGGGAGACGGGGCTCCGCACGAAATGGAGGCTTGAGCCATCCGGATTCATCTTCCATAGGCCACTGCCACATGGGACTTGGCCGTAGGCGACGTCGCGCGTTTGTGAGCTTGACCTGTAAGCGGTCGCGTAGCAGACTCGCGTGCCGACTAGCAGGATCGCGTTGCCGTCGTTGGTGAATGCAGGGTGCGAGAAGTCGATCTTGCCCGTGGTGAGCTGTGTGAGGTTGGTCCCATCCAGATTGACCGCGTACACATTGCGCGCCGAGGGATCGCCACCGCTGGGATCGATGGCGGTGAAGATCAATTGCTGCGTATCCGGGGTGAAGGTGGGGTCGCTGATGTCGGTCAGACCTGGCAGGCCCAGGGGGCTCGCGCCGGTGCCGTCCGAGTTGGCAACCCAGAGTGTCGGTAGGGCGTTGTGCCCCGTGCTGGCCACGTAGGCGAGCTCGCTGCCGTCGGGCGATACCGTTGGCGCGAGTTGGTTGCCTCCCGGTCCGGGTAGTGGAACGGGTGGGCCTGGGTCGACGTCTTCGCTGTATAGACGCTGAACCAGCGCCCCCGATCCCTGTTGAATCGTGGCATCGAAGATGACGCCCGTTCCATCGGCCGTCCAGGCTGGGTGTGTGGCGTTTGAGGCGATGACCTGCGGGTGATCGCCACCGCTGTCCACGACCCAGATTCGGCTGGTATTGGCAGTCGGGAGATCTTCCTCAACCGCGATCATCTGGCCATCGGGGGATACGCTGGGGTTCGAGAAGTAGCACTCTTGCCCGGCCCCTACAGGGTCGATGCGGCCGCATGTAGTGATGAGGGTGGGGTCAGAGCCGTCGTAGTTGGCCGAATACAGAGCGTCCGAGCCTCCGTTGGGTCCTGGAGCTGTGTAGACGACACGGGTCGTCACATCCGAGGCCGGCGCGGCGACAACGGGCTCGGTAAGCGCGGAGTATGCGGATGTGCTGCCGGTCTCATTTGACGTGGTCACGGCCACGCGGAGGCGCGTGCCGACGTCGGCGCTGCCTACCTGATAGCTCTGTGTCTGGGCGCCGTCGATGTCTGCGCATGTGGCGCCACCGGAATCGCAGCGCTGCCACTGATAGCTGCGTTCGTAGGGGAGCACGCCTCCGTCGCCGTTCCAGGTGCCCCCGTCCGTGGTCAGGATGGTGCCAACCGACGGGTATCCCAGCACGCCGAGCGAGGGCCGCGAGAGATTGACGGGCGCGCCCACCGCCGAGACAGTTGAGGTCAGGAGCGATGTCGCGCTTGTAGAGCCGGCGCCGTTGGTGGCTGTAACCCGTACCTGCACCGCCGCGTTGACGTCGCCGGCACTGAGTACGTAGCGAGGGCTCGTGGCATTCGGGATATCAGCGCACGAGAGGCCGGAGTGGCAATTCTGCCACTGATAGGTGTACGTGATCGGCGCACTGCCGCTCCAGTTGCCGGGCTGGACGGTGAGGGTGCGCTGCTCGGTGGGGGTCCCAGCGATCGTCGGGGGGCTGACGTCGGTGGGAATAGTCGCCCCGACGATGGGTCCCTGCGGAGCGCTCGTGGCCATTGCGGTTGCCGCGCCGTCTGCGGCGGTCACCTGCAGTTCGATGGTGTCGCCGATGTCCGCGGTGGCCACGACATAGGTCGGATCCGTTGCGCCTACGATCGGATCGCAGTCGCCCCCGGCGGTGTTGCAGTCGAGCCATTGGTAGGTGTAGGTCAGCGGATCGGCGCCGCCTTGCCAGGTGCCGTCCGTCCCACTTAGCGTTGTGCCTACGATCCCTGTGCCCGAGATGCTTGGTGCTTCGGTGTTACTCGGTGGGGCGGCGATGGTTCCAGTATCGATGGTCGCTGTCTGGGTCGCCAGGGTTTCGGCGCTATCGGCGCGGAGGATGCTCGTCTGAACGTTGACCTCGATGACATTCCCGAGGTCGCTCGTGGTCAGGGTATAGCTCGGCGTGGCTCCCGACTGCAGCGCTGTTTGGGTGCCGTCGGAATTCAGCCGCACGAATTCGTACGTGCTGATGAGCGGCAGCGAGGCGTTGCTTGTGACGCCGCTTGACGCGGTGACCGTTTGGCCTACGACATCGACTCCGTTGATGCTTGCGCCGGCGTTGGAGGTCTGCTGCGCCACCGCGACGCTGATCGCGCTGTATACCGTGCTCGTGCCGACGGGGTTGGTGGCGGTTTCTGCGAGTCTGAGCTCAAAGCCGACATCTCCGGCCGTGGGTGTGTACGTTAGCCCGGTCGCGTTGGGGATGTCGCTACATGTCGGTTGGCCGGTAGTTTGGGAGATGTTCAGCGGATCGCAGCGCTGCCACTGGTCAACGACGGTGGGATCTCCGCTCCAACTGCCCGGTGAGGCCTGGTAGGGCTGGCCGTAAGCCGCTGTGGCGTACCACGGGACGCTCGGTGGCGCGAGATTGGTCAGGTCGGTGGCCGGGACGACGATCGTCGTGGTTGAGGATGCTGCGTCGCTCGAGCCCGATGCGTTGCTGGCCTGCACGATCACCTCGAGGCCGCTGCCGATGTCGGTGCGCGTTGCACTGTAGGTCGCGCTGGTTGCCCCCGGGATGGGCGTGCAGCTGTTTGCCTGCGGGGCGCAGTCCTCCCACTGGTAGGTGTAGGTGATCGGCGTGATCGCTGTCCAGCTGCCTGTGGTCACGGCGAGCGTTGCGCCGTCCTGCGGCGTGCCCTCTATTGTCGGCGTGACGGTATTTGCGGGACGGTCGCCGGATTGGAGGGCGATGGCTGCGGTCGGCGGCGACGTGGCGCTGGCGGTGGTCGTTGCGCCGTTCGCCACCGCGGTGACGCGGATCGCGTGACCGATATCAGCGGCTTGGGTGATGTAGCTTGCGCTGCCGGTGACGCCAGTGATGTCGGTGCAGTTAGACCCGCCTGCGTCGCATCGTTGCCAGTCGTACTGCAGCGTCTCGGCGCCGTACCACACGCCCGGATTGGCCGTGAGGCTCTCGCCGGTGAGGGGCGTGCCAGTGATGAGGGGAGGCGAGACGTCTTGCGGTTCGCCCTCGGCCACAGTTCCGGTGTTGGGGGTAGTGGCGGTCAGACTGCTGCCGGACGCGTTCCTGGCCTGAACGATCGCCTCGAGCGTCGTCCCGGCCTGCTGTTCGGGCCGGTAGCTTTGCGCGGTCGCGCCGGCGATTGGCTGGCAGATGTAGGTGCATTGCTCCCACTGAAAGGTGTAGGACGTGGGTGCGTTTGACCACGCGCCCGGCTGCACCGTCAATAGCTGACCGTCCTGCGCCGTCCCAGTGATCGTGGGCTGGGCGACGAGGAGCGGTGCGGAGGACACGGACGTGATGTCGAAGGTGTCGCTAGTGGCCTGGGCCGTCCCGTCGAGGTTGGTGGCTGTCACCGTCGCTTCGAGTGTGCTCCCGGCGTCGGCGGCGGTCGTCACGTAGGTCGTCTGGTTGGCGCTCGGTATCGGTGCGCACGCGTCGGGTGTCGGACAGCGCTCCCATTGGTAGCTGTAGGCGAGGTTGCCACCTCCGACCCACTGGCCGGCGTTGACGGTCAGGATCGCGCCGCTTGCGGTCGGTTGCGCCAAGCCTGATGCAGCGGTGATCTGGGGCGGCGTGACGTTGGCCGGCGGACCCACGGCGTCGATCTGGTTGTACTCGAAGCCCTGCTCGGTGTCGGTGCCGGCCGTGTTTGTAAAGGTCACGGTGACTGCAATGTAGTTGCCGTCGTCCTCTGGTTGGAGCGCGTAGGACTCTGACGTAGCCCCTTCGATGTTCTGGCACGTGCCAGTAGCCACGAAGCATTCCTGCCACTGGTAGGTGGTCGCGATCGGTGCCGTGCCGGCTGCGCTTGCTTGGGCGCTCAGGACATTGCCGACGGTGGCGTTCCCACTCACAACGACCGTTCCCTTGGGGGCTGTGGCAGCGATGGGCATAGTGGGTTCAGAGGTACTCGCGCCGGTGCCCGAGGTGTTCGCGGAGGTCACCACGACCCGCAGAGTCGACCCTACGTCGGCTGAGGTCAGCGTATAGTCGCCCTCCTGCTGGCCGTTGACGTTGCTCATTGTGCCGGCGGCGATCCAGCCGCAGTTTGCTCCGTTGGCGTCGCAGCGCTCCCAGCTGAACGAGTACTCCTGAGGCGTGGCGCCGCTCCACTCTCCTGGCGAGGCGACGAGGGTGTCACCATCCGCGGGGGTCGAATTGCCAGCGGCCGACTGGTCTTGAATCGCCGGTGGCATTGTGGCCACTGGCGCCTGAGTCGACGCGATAATCGACGTCGGGGCCGAGCTCGTCGCGATGCTGCCTACGGCGTTGCTAACCGTCACGTCGACGACCACCGTCCTGCCCACGTCGCCGTCGGTTGCTGTGTACGTGCTATCGGTGGCTCCGGGGATGTCGGAGCATTGGTTTCCAGTCGGGTCGCAGCTCTGCCATTGATAGTCGTAGGTGAGCGGAGCGCTGCCGTTCCACTCGCCAGGCATTGCAGACAGGACCTGCCCGGCCGTGGCGATGCCGCCGATCTCGGGCGGGCTGACGCTCGTGGGCGCCTGGCCGGCGGCGACCACGGGGAGCGTCGGGTCCGATGCGACGCTGCTCGTGCCCCACGCGTTGGATGCGCTCGCGACGACGACCAGCGTTTCGCCTACGTCGGTCGTCGCTGGTGTGTAGGTCGCGCCTGTCGCGCCCTCGATATCCGTGCAGTTGCTGCCGCTGGTATCGCAGTCTTGCCATTGGTAGGTGTAGGCGATTGGCATGTCTCCGGTCCACGTACCCGTGCTGGCCGAGAGCTGTTCGCCGACCTGCGCGACACCGCTGACTAGCGGGATCGCCACGTTCGCAAGCGCCGGTCCCGTGATCGGCCCGAACGCCTGGGAGACGGCCGACGCTTGCCCGGCTGCGGTGTTGATGGTGACGATCACGCGTAACGTGTCGCCAAGGGCGCTTTGGCTGGGTGTGTATGAGGCGCCGGTCTGCGTTTGATCGGCGACGCAGTTCATGCCGTCTTGGTCGCAGAGCTCCCACGTGTAGGTGTAGGTAGCGCCATCGGTGTTGCCGTTCCACGCGCCCAGAGTGGCTGAATCGGGATACCCGCTCTCGGCGACTCCGCTGATTGCGGGCGCGACGGCGATTGTTGGCGACCCTACATCCGCGATCGGCTGTGTCGGGGTTGCCTGGGAGCTTCGCGGTCCGTCGTCGTCCGTAGCGGTCACGGTGACGGCGATGGTCGCGCCGACGTCGGCGGTCGACGGCATGTAGGTCTGCGCGTTCGCGCCCGCAATAGCCTGGCAGTCCTCGCCGGTCTCGTCGCAGCTCTGCCATTGGTAGGTGTAGGTGATCGCACCCATCCCGCTCCAGATTCCCGGCTGGGCGCTCAGCGTCGCGCCGCTTTGCGGCGTGCCGGTGATCGTCGGCGGTGTCTGACCGACCAGCGTCGAGGTGACCGGTTGTGTCGGCGTTGCCTGCGCGCTTTGCGATCCGTCGTCGTCTGTGGCGGTCACGACGAGCCCGATGCTCGTCCCGCCGTCCGCGTTGGATGGCGTGTACGTCTGTGCGGTTGCACCGACGATCGCTTGGCAATTCTGGCCGTTACCGTCGCAGCTCTGCCATTGATACGCGTATGTGATTGTGCCTATCCCTGTCCACGTTCCGGGCTGTGCGCCGAGCGTGGCACCGCTCTGTGGCGAGCCCGTGATTGTCGGCGGCGTCTGGTCAACCAAGGTGGAGGTGGGTCCGATGCGCGGGGACGGCTGTGACGTTGCGCTCACGGTCCCCAAGGCGTTGCTGGCCACGACGAGCACGCGGAGCGTCGTGCCGACGTCTGCCGGGCCTAGGCTGTATGAAGGGCTGGTGGCACCTGGGACGTTTGTGCAGCTGTTTCCGGTGACGTCGCAGCTCTGCCACTGCAGGGCGAAGCTCAGATCGCTGCCTGTCCACGTACCCGTGTCCGCGCTCAGTACTTGGCCGCTGTTGGGTTGGCCGCTGATCACAGGCGGTGCGCCATTGATGGGTGGCGCGAGCGCGATCACTGGCGTCGGAGTTGATGCGGCGCGATCGGTTCCGCTGCTGCCGGCGGCCGTCACGAGGACGCGGATCGTGTTGCCAATGTCCCCGGGTCCGACTTGGTAGGTCTGGCCTGTCGCGCCGACGATGTCGGCGCATACAACGCCGAGCGAATCACAGCTCTGCCACTGGTAGGTGAAGGCGATCGTCGGGTCGTTGGGCCAGGTGCCGGGACTGGCCGTGAGAATTTGGCCGTCGACAGATTCGCCGGAGATGGCGGGTGGGGCTTGTGGGAGAAGCGTGGGCTGCGCCACGACTGTCGTGCCATCAGATGTCGCCATCGCCGATGACCGTCCCTGGGACGCGGTCACGATGACGCTCAGGGTGGTACCCACGTCAGCACCGGTCAGGCTGTAGGTCTGGCCGGTCGCGCCGGGGATGGTCGCACAGTCTTGACCGTTGGCGTCGCAGCTTTGCCACTGGTACGTGAAGGTAGGTGTCGCGAGGGCGGACCACATCCCCGGGTTCGCGGTGAGCGTTTGCCCGCTGAGCGCGAGCCCGGAGATGCTGGGCGGCGAGAGTGCGATCAGCGTCGATGGCGGCGGTTGCACGACGCCGGACGCAGGCGATGTCGCTGTCGCCTGCGCACCGCCGCCCTGCACGGTGACGAGGACGCTGAGGGTCGTGCCCACGTCGCCTGCGGTCAGCGTGTACGAGCCTTGGGTCGCGCCGGAGATCGCGCTGCAGTTGTTCCCGGTCTGGTCGCAGCTCTGCCACTGGTATTGGACTCCGGTGATGTTCTCGTCCCACACGCCGCTGTCAGCGGTGAGGGTCTGCCCCGACCCTGCGGTGCCGCTGATACTCGGCGGCACGACATTCAACGGTGCGCGGGCGAGGGTCTTGAAGCTGTACTGCTGCTGGGCTCTCGTCGGCGGGTCGGATGCCTT
Organism: uncultured Solirubrobacterales bacterium; assembly: GCA_963819075.1. Classification (GTDB taxonomy): domain Bacteria; phylum Actinomycetota; class Thermoleophilia; order Solirubrobacterales; family Solirubrobacteraceae; genus CAVQBJ01. The sequence continues at coordinate 876,186 of CAWFUP010000001.1, read as the reverse complement.
TGCAGCGTCTAGTCGGTAGTAGTACGTCGTGTCAGGCTGAAGACCGGAAAGCCGCGAGGAGACCGCCACGGGCACCGTCAATGAGCCGGCGTCGGCGTCGGGTGCGGGCGCGATACCGTTGGCTTGGTTGGGATTGTCGTCCCACTCGAAGTGATAATGGGTGTCTGATCCGGTCGCGTTCACCGTTCCGTTGAGCGTCGCGCCGGTCGCCGTGACGGCGGTTGCGGGGGCAGTCGCCGGAATCGGCGCCGCCGCTGTCGTGAATGAGGCCGTGCCACCCAGGATGGGATAGGAGTCGTCTGGATAGACCCGCACCGCGTACGTGTACGTCGTCTTGGGCGCCAAGCCTGTTAGCGGTTGTGATATCGGCATGTCGGCGGCCCCGGACCCGAGGCCAACCGGCGTACCCGGGAGCGTCGACCCGCTCAGCAGCGGTGAGTCTGCGAATAGGCTGCTCGCTAGCCCGAAGGTGGACCAGAGGAACTGGTAAGTCGAGGGGTGTGCGTTCGGGTTGACGGTCGCGTTGAGCGTCGCCGTGGCGCTGCCGACCGCGGTCGCGGGGTCAGTCGTGGCGACCGGCGACGCAGAGGGATCCAGCCGGAGATACAGATCTCGAGGAGCGCCACTGAGCCCCGATCCCGTCCAAGGCAGGCCGTAATACCAGCCATCGGAGACCGTCTGCCCCGGCGGGGCGAACTGGGTGAACTGGCATACTGACTGCGACTGCCAGACGGTCATCGAGGCACCGAGAGAGCACGCGGTTGGGTCGGTGACGAGCTCGTCGCCGCCGGTGCTGTGGCGCACCTGCTGCCAGCCGGTCGGCTGCGCCGGATCGAAACCGGACGGCGAGGAGATGAATCCGCAGCCGCTGGAGTCAACGGAGCCCTGGGTATGCCACAGGCGCCACATGCCAGCCTCTCCGGGGAACGCGCTGCATGCGTTGGATCCGGCGTTGACCTCATGCTGGTTGTGCGCCCAGCTTCGAATCAGGGCGTTGCCGCATGATCCAGGTTGCGCCTGAAGCATGAACGCATATGCGTCACCGGCGGCTAGGTCGGTCGCCGGGATTTGCCAGGTGATGGGACCCAGGACCCTCCCGAGCCGCTGCGACACCAAGGACGCTGCGACCAGCTGACCCGCGTTCAGATCGCCGTCAGGTGAGTAGTCGTAGATCTCAAGCCGCACGTCGGCGTCGCCGCTGCACGCCGGGTCACTGGCGAAGTCGCCGAGGGTCACGCTGGTGGCCGACATCGACTTCGGCATCGACTCGATGAACATCACCGGCGTTGCGGCGCTTAGGTCGAGGCCCGAGCTGACAACGGGCGCGTTGCTCGGATCGATGAGTAACTGCTGAGTGGGATCAAGCAGGCCGCCGGTCGAGGTCGCGCCTCCGCTGACCGGACTCACTACCCCGGTGGACGCTGAGATGGTCGACGCACTGCCGGCCGCATTTGTCGCGGTTACGACGACCTGGACTGTGGCGCCGTCGTCCGCGAGCCCGGGTGTGTACGTTGCGTCAGTCGCGCCGGCGATGTCCGCACAGTCCGCGCCGCTCGCGTCGCAGCGCTGCCATTGGTAGGCATAGCCGATTGGACTGCTCCCTGACCACGTGCCGGGGGCCGCTGCCAGCGGCGCGCCGTCCTGAGCGGCGCCCGAGATGGTCGGGAGAATCGTGTTGATGGGTGGGCCCGCGCCTCCGGAAGTGTCCGCCGTGGGCGGGGAAACGGTGGTCGCGTACCCCGCCCCGTTCGCCGCGGTCACCGCGACCCGGACCGTCGTGCCCACATCGCTCGCGCCCAGCGCGTACGTCGCCGCATTGGCATCGCTGATGTTCGAGCAGTTCGCACCGCTGCTGTCGCAGCTCTGCCATTGGTAGCTGTAGGCGATCGGCGGCGTCCCAGTCCACGAACCGGTGCTCGCGCTCAACGTCTGCCCGTCGCTCGCTGTTCCCGAGATCACCGGCGGTGCGGTGTTCACCGGCGACGCGGCGGTCGCGACGGCGCTCGTGGCGGAAGCCGTGCTCACCGGCACGCCGGCGGCGTTCGACGCGGTCACCACAACCAGCACCGTGTTGCCGACGTCCGAGGGCGCCAACCGATAGGACGAGCCGGTGGCGCCAGGTACGTTCAGGCAGCCGCTGCCGAGGCTATCGCAGCTCTGCCACTGGTACGTGTAGGTGATCGGCGGAGTGCCTGTCCACGACCCGGTGCTCGCGGTCAGCGTCTGCCCGTCCTGCACTGTGCCCGAGATCATCGGCGGTGCGGTGTTCACCGGCGGAGCCACAGTCACCGGACCCGTCGCTGTCGACGTCGCCGGTACAGGGCCGCCAACGGCCGCGTTGCTCGCCGACACGACGGCACGTAGCGTGGTACCGACATCGCTGGGCCCGGGCACATAAGTGCTCGACGTAGCGCCAGGGTCGTCGACGCACTCGCTGCCGAGGCTGTCGCAGCTCTGCCATTGATACGTGTACGAGATCGGCGGGGTGCCTGTCCACAACCCGGTGCTCGCCGTCAGCGTCTGCCCGTCTTGCGCTGTGCCCGTGATTACGGGCACCGCTGAGTTGACGGGCGCAGTCGCCGCAACTACCGGAGTTGCGTTCGACGGGGTCGGCGACGATGTCCCGCCTGCGTTCGAGGCCGCCACGGCGACGCGGATCGTTGACCCGACATCGGCGGAGACAAGCGTGTAGCCCGGACTCGTCGCCCCGGAGATACTCGAGCAGTCCGAGCCTGACGAATCGCACATTTCCCACTGGTAGGCGTAGGTGATCGTCGGGGTGCCCGTCCACGAACCGGTGCTCGCACTGAGCGTCTGCCCGTCCTGGGCGCTCCCCACTATCACCGGCGAAGCTGTGTCCGACGGAGCGACAGCCATCACAACCGCTGTCAGGCCGGAGTACACGGGGAGAGACGATTCGGCGGCGTTGGTCGCGCTCACCGCGACGCGCACCGTGTTGCCGACATCTGAGGGTTGAAGGGTATAGCTCGAGCCGTTCGCGCCGGCGATGTCGGTGCAGGCGTTGCCGAGGCTGTCGCAGCTCTGCCATTGGTAGGTGTACGTAAGTGGTGGCGTGCCGGTCCAGGATCCGGTGGTCGCGGATAGGGACGATCCGTCGATCGCGACGCCGGTGATCGTCGGTGGGCTGGTGTTGGCCGGTCCCTCGGGTGTGACCACGGAGGTGATCGTTGAGATCGCGGGCGCGGAGGTTCCCACCGTGTTCTGCGCGGTGACGACGACCTGCAGCGTGCTGCCCACGTTCGCCGGGCTTAGCGCCAGGGTGGGGCTGGTGGCGCCGGCGATGCTGGCGCAGTTCTGGCCGTGGCTGTCGCAGGCCTGCCATTGGTAGCTGTAGCTGATCGGCTGCGTCCCCGTCCATGTCCCCGTGGTCGCACTGAGGGTGGAGCCGTCCTGGGCGGTGCCGCTGATTGCCGGCGGAGCGGTGTTGATCGGCGTGCTGGTCACCGTCGCGGTGGCTGCCGAGCCGGCGGAGACGGGGGCGTTCGCCGCGTTGGTGGCGGTGACCTGGACGCTCAGGCGGCTACCGAGGTCGCTGGTGGCGGGCGTGTAGGTCGAGCCGGTTGCCCCGGCGATGGTTGAGCAGTTGGCGCCATTGGCGTCGCAGTCCTGCCACTGGTAGCTGTAGGTCAGCGGTGGGGTGCCCGTCCATGTGCCGTTGGTTGCCGTGAGGGTTTGGCCGACCTGCGGCGTGCCGCTGATCTGCGGTGGCTGGGTGTTGGTGGGGGCTAGGGCGGCGATGACACTGCTGGCCTGCGAGCTGGCCGGGACGGGCGTGTTGGCGGCGTTGGTTGCGGTGACGATCACGCGGACGGTCCCGCCGACCTGCGCCGGGGCGAGGGTGAGCGTGGAGCCTGTGGCGCCCGCGATGGTCTGGCAGTTGGCGCCGTTCTTGTCGCAGGCCTGCCACTGGTAGGCGTAGAACAGCGGAGGGGTGCCGGTCCAGGATCCCGTGGTGGCTGTGAGCGTGCTGCCGTCGGTCGTGGTCCCGCTGATCTGCGGCAGCGCGGTGTTCGCGGGCGGCGCCGCTGCGATCACGGCGGTCGCGGCCGAGGTGGCCGGCACGGGTTGGTTGGCGGCGTTGGACGCGCTGACCACCACGCGCAGCTTCGTGCCGACATCGCTGGGGCTCAAGGTGTAGGTGGCGCTGGTGGCGCCGCTGATGTTGCTGCAACTCGCCCCCGCGCTGTTGCAGGACTGCCACTGGTAGCTGTAGCTCAGCGGCGGAGTCCCCGTCCACGAGCCGGTGCTGCCGGTCAGGGTGCTCCCGTCGATCGTCGTCCCGCTGATCTTAGGCAGCGAGGTGTTCACCGGGGGCGCCGCGGTGACCGGGCTGGTCGCCTGCGAGCTCGTCGGGCTGGACGTGCCTGCGCTGTTGGAGGCGGTGACCGCAACGCGCACGGTGTCGCCGACGAGCGCGGTGCCGAGCGTGAGGGTTGAGGCGGTCGCGCCAGTGATGTTCGAGCACGTGCCGCCCGCGGCGTTGCAGGACTGCCACTGGTAGGCGTAGCTGAGCGGGGGGGTGCCCGACCAGCTCCCGGTACTCGCGCTCAGCGTCTGCCCGTCCTGCGCGGTGCCGCTGATCATCGGCGGGGCGGTGTTCGAGGGTGCCAGCGCGGCAACGACACCGGTGGCGGCGGAGGGGGTCCCCGGTCCTTGGCCGGCCTGGTTGGAGGCGGTGACGACGACGCGGATGGTGTCGCCGACGTAGGCCGGGGTCAGCGCGAACGTTGCTGCGATCGCGCCGGAGACGGTCGTGCACGAGGCGCCCGAGGCATTACAGCTCTGCCACTGATAGGCGTAGGAGAACGGCGGCGTCCCGCTCCACGAGCCGGTGCTCGCGCTCAGCGTCTGACCGTCCTGCGCGGTGCCGCTGATCACCGGCGGCGCGGTGTTCGACGGCGCCACCGCCGTCACGACCCCGCTCACCGCCGAATACGCCGGCGGCGACGTCGCCCCGCTGTTGGTCGCCGTGACCGCGACCCTGACGGTGTTACCGACGTCCGCAGGCTGCAGCGCGTAGGACGAGCCGGTCGCGCCGCTGATGTTCGTGCAGCCGCTGCCCAGGCCGTTACAGCTCTGCCACTGATACGCGTAGACCAACGGCGGTGTACCGCTCCAGGACCCCGTCGTCGCCGACAGGCTCGAGCCCGCCTGCGCGGTCCCACTGATCGTCGGCAGCGCCGTGTTCGCCGGCGGTTGCGCCGCCACGATCGCGGTGATCGGCGAGGTCGCGGGCGTGCTCCCGAGCGAGTTCTTGGCCGTCACGACGACCTGCAGCGTGCTGCCCACGTTTGCGTGGCCGAGCACCAGCGTGCTGCTCGTCGCGCCGGAGATGTTCGCGCAGCTACCACCGCTGCTGTTGCACGACTGCCACTGATAGGTGTAGGTGATCGTCGCCGTGCCCGCCCACGCTCCCGTGCTCGCGATCAGCGTCTGACCATCCTGCGCGGTGCCCGAGATCGCCGGAAGCGTCACATTCACCGGCGAGCCCGTCGTGACCGTCGCCGTGGCCGCCGAGGTCGCGCTGGCGCTGCCCGCAGCGTTGCTGGCCTTGACCACAACCTTGATCGTGTGGCCCACCTGCGCGCTGACCAGCCGATACGTCGACGCCGTCGCCCCGCTGATGCTCGTGCAGCTGCCGCCGGTGGTGCTGCAGGACTGCCACTGATAGGCAAACGAGAGCGGCGGCGTTCCCGTCCACGTGCCCGTGCTGGCCGTCAACAGCTGGCCCTCCTTCGCCGAACCGCTGATCGCCGGGACCGCAGTGTTCGCCGGCGCCAACGCCGCCACCACCGCCGAGGCCGCCGAAACCGCCGAGCCCGTCCCGGCACTGTTGTTCGCCGTCACCGCCACGACCAGCGTCGAACCGACGTCGGCTGGCGTGAGCTTGTACGTCGACGCGGTCGCCCCGCTGATGTTCGCGCAGCTGGCGCCCGAGCTGTTGCAGCGCTCCCACTGATACGCAAAGGTGATCGGCGCCACACCCGTCCACGCGCCGCTCGTCGCCGTCAGCGTCGAGCCATCCTTGGTCGTCCCGGAGATCGTCGGCACGCCGCTGTTGACCGGAAACTCCCCAGCGTCGTAATGCGCGAGCACCTGCGCGCCCGACAGCGCCTTGGAATAGAACGCCACGTTGCTCAGGCTGCCCTTGAAATTCGGGGTCGTCGACACTGGCCCCTTGCCCAAGAAATTGCTCGTCGTGGCGCCCAACGAGGACGGCGTCAACGTCACGCCCGTCGTCTGGCCGACCTGCTTGCCATTGACGTACAGCGTCAACACGCCGCCCGTCTCGGTCACCGCGACGTACTCCCACGCACTCGCCGCGAGCTCGGGCGCGGTCACGACCGCAGTCGTCCCCGCCGTTGTGCGGATCTCAAACGTCAACGGATGACCCGACGCCGACGACGCCGGCGTCAAGCTCAACCAGTTCGTGCCGCTGGACCAGAAATCAAACACCGGCTGCCCAAACGACGAGCCACCCGACCAATCCACCCACGCCTCAGCACTGAACGCCGTATCCCCGGCCAGCGGACTCGACGGAAACGACGCCCACGACGAACCACCAAACGACCCGCCGTGAGCACCAGTGAACGGCCCCGCCGCCCCTAACGTGATCGACGTCACCGACCCCGTCAGCGACCCAACCGAATCCGCCAGCGTCGTCGACCCGGCAGCATCATCGAAGCGGTACTGATGCACCGGCCCATCCGCCGCCACGGTGCTCTCATACGTCGCATACGGCTGCGTCCCGCCGGCACCGCCAGCCCCCACCGCCACGAGCAGGGCGACCCCCAGCAGGCCAACAAGCAGCACGGCAACCGTCACGGGCGCTCGACGGCCTGGGCCACCCTGGCCCATCCACGCACGCACAGCACCACGCAATCGGCCCATGCCGGCCCCCACCCAACGCTCGCCTTCCTTAGCTGCGCCACCGGACCCCCCAGCCGACCACAGCCTCAGTTGGCCGCGACTTCTATCAAATACTCAAGCCAGGCGCAAAAAACTGCGGGGACGCCGCAAAGCCAGTCATCCCGCACCAGCGCGTCTCCGCGCGCGCGGAACTGTTCCCGAGCATGGACGCGAGGCAGCGCCACCGTGTCCGCGCGACCACGCCCGTCCAGCAGCCGTGCGCCCCCCCATCCTCAGGGCCAACGGTGATGAGGGCGCGAAGGCGCCCGTCGGAGCACCCGTGCAACGCCCTCACCCCGAGCGGAAAGACCTCAACCCGGCGATGGTCGCACCATGATCGACCCGATGCTCGGAACAGATTTGGGACAAACAGCGGACCGGCTCGAACCGGCGGAGCCCACCGAATCGGAGAATAAGTCCTCCGTTTGCAGGCTACCCGCCATACCCGGGGAGGGACTCGAACCCTCAGAACCCCGAAGGGGCAACGGATTTTAAGTCCGCTGACTTTGCCAGTTTGTCTACCCGGGCGGGTGCGAGGATCGTAGTGCCAGCCGGCGGCCACCGATCGACACCACCACCGACCAGACCGCTCGTATCAACTAACACAAGCCCCGCCCACCGCATACCCGTCCAAGCGCAACTTAGGCGCTGTTAGCGTGTCCTTTAGTCTGAGCGAGGCTTCGAGGAGCAGACTCCAGAGCGCACAGTGGAGGTCTCAGCACTACATCATCGGCCGCTGCCTGGTCTCCGGGGCCCCGTGCCCCTGCTCAGATTGCAGTCCGACGAGCGTCTCGTGGCGCTCATCCGGCGCGGGCATCACGGCGCGTTCGAGGCCCTCGTCGCGCGATACGAGTCGCGCCTGCTCGCGTTCTGCCGCCACATGCTCAACTCGCGCGAGGACGCCGAGGACGTTCTCCAGGAGGTCTTCGCCGCGGCGTTCAACGCGATGCTCGCCGACGAGCGCGAGATCAACGTGCGCCCGTGGCTCTACCGCATCGCGCGCAACCGCAGCCTCAACCACCTGCGCCGCACCGCCGCGATCGGCGTCGACTCGATGGACGTGCACTTCGCCGATCACGGTCAGTCCACCGGCGACAAGGTCTTCAAGCGCGAGGCCTTCCGCCAGCTGATCGAGGACGTCACGCGCCTGCCCGAGACGCAGCGGACCGCGCTGCTGCTGCGCGAGATGGATGCGCTGTCCTACGAGCACATCGCCGAGGCGATGGAGACCACGGTGCCGAGCGTCAAGTCGCTGCTCGTGCGCGCCCGCGTGTCACTTGCCGAGGCCGCCGAGGCCCGCAAGCTGACCTGCGACGAGGTCCGCCTCGAGCTCGGCGAGGCCGCCGAGGGCCTGACGAAGATCAGCCCGCCGGTGCGCCGGCACCTCCGTGACTGCAGGCGCTGCGAAGGCTTCCGCAAGGAGCTGAAGGCGAACAACAAGGTCATGGCCGCGGTCTTCCCCGTCGGAGCTGTGCTCCTGGCCAAGAAGTTCATCCTCGCCAAGCTCGGCGCGACCGCGAGCGCGAGCGGCGCGCAGGTCGGCGGCGCGACCGCCGCCGCCGGAGCGGGTGCCGGTGCCGCCGGTGCCGCGGGCGCCGGCGGGGGCGCGAGCATCGTCGCCGCCGGAGCGGGAGCGCTCGCCACGAAGGCCGTCGCCGGTCTGGCCGCGGCCGCGATCGTTACCGCCGGCGCCGTCGAGGTCAACAACAACGTCGGCCCGACCCACCACATCCATCCTTCGCATCCGGTGCTGTCGGCGAGCGCCGTCGCGCCGACCCCCGTCTACCACGTGGTAGCCGTCCAGCCGGCGCCCGTCGTGGTGCGCTCGGTCTCCCAGCGCGCGAGCGGCGCCACCGGCCTTCACCGCCTCCGTGCGACGATCGCCAAGAGCCCGAAGGCCCCCAAGACCGCCGCTCTCCTCGCGCCGGTGACCCACACCACGACGGTCGTCAGCACGACGACGACGAACAGCGCGGTCGCCACCAAGCCGCCGACGACCCAGGTCCAGAGCGACGTCACGGTGCTCCCCTCGACGCCGTCGACGCCGCCGGCCACCCCGGTGAGCACGCCGGTCACGCCGCCCCCGGCGACCGACACGACGAGCACGGCGACCGCTTCGCCGACGCCGACGTCGACGAGCGACACGGCGACGGCACCCTCGCCCACGCCGCCGGTGATCACGACCACGGACACGAGCACGGCGACGACCACGGCGCCGGCGACGGGGACGGGCACCGCCGCGCCGCTGAATACGAGCGCCCCCACGACGGACCCGACGACCTCGACGTCGAGCGCCATCGCCGCGTCGAGCGGCGAGCTCGCCGGCGCGACTGGCGGCACGCCGCCGTCGTCCCCGTAGCGCGGAAGGCACGCCGCGAGGGTGTGCTCCTGAATGCCCGCCACGCGGACGCAATCGCGCACACCCGCCGCGCCCCCGCGTCGACCCGCCGCCCGCCGCAGAGCAGCGGCACCGAACCCCGCGCCGAGCCCCGCCCGCAAGACCGGCCCCCCCGGCGACCTACCCCCCGAAGGCCAGCGTCCCGTACGGCAGGTTGAGCACGCCCTGGCTCCCCACCGGGTGCGACTTGTCCACGGTGCTGTTCGCGTGCGTGAGCATCGTGACGAGCACGCCGCTGCGTCCACCCGGCGAGTGTGGGTCGAGCCGCAGCACGTCGCGCCCGTCCACGACTTCCGCCCCGCGCCGAGTCGTGAAGAGGATCTCGTAGCCGGCGGGGTTGTTCTGCCCGCTGACCACGTTCTCGCGCTCCTCGCCCTCGCCGATGAGAGCGAAGTCGGGGTACTGCCGAGCGAGCCCGGCGATCATCCCGGTCGCGAACACCGGCAGGTACCCGCTCGGACGACCGGCATACGCCGGCAGCACGAGCGGGCCGACGGCGAACAGGTTCTGCAGCCTCCCGCCGGGCCCGTCGGCCTCGAGGCGAACGTACTCGCCGTCCACGGGCACGCGATGAGAGAGCGACCGGTAGCGAAACGAGAACGGCACCGGCCCGCCGTGACTGTAGGTCGAGTCGATGACCGTCAGGATGACGGCGATCGCGAGCGCCAGGAACGCAGCGACCCCCAGAACGACCGCCACCCGCAGGCCGCGCCCCGCCGCCCGCCACCGGGGCGCGAGCAGCTCACCGAGCGTCGGCGCGTACTCGCGCTTGAGCGGGATCGACGGCATGGGCCCGAACCAGTCTAGGCAGAGGCCCAGAGGGCCCCAGCGCAAGCGGCCGACGAATTCACGCGACTCCCCCAGTGCTTCCACCTCGGCTATCGCCGCCAGCCTACGCCGGCTCCGTGCCCCGCAGCCACGGGCGCTCGCTCAACACGTGTATGACCGGAGTGATCATCCGGGCCCCGCGCGCCGATTAAACATGTACGCAATGCAACCAAGTCCGCCTCAGTCAAGACGATGCTTTCGGCTCCGCACCCACACCACCTCCACCTCACCCATCCCGTTCAGTACGACGCCTTGCAGCGTCGCGTGTGGATCCTCGGGCAGCGTTGTCATCACGGCGCGACCGGAGCGATCCTCGCTGGTGGCGGCGTGCTCGGCATCGTCCTCCGTCTGGCCCGCCGCCACCAGCCCCCCGACCCCGCCCACCTCGCCGCCACGCTGGCCACGGCGAGCGCCGGCGCGCTCCTGATGCTGCACGACTGGAAGGACCGCTCGGTCTGGTTCCAGGCGGGACCGGGCGGCTGACAAAGGGAGTCGACCGCCCCGGCGGTCGGGTGCGTCGACGGCACTCGTTAGGGTGCGCGAGAGCCGGTGAACTCGCTCTCCCCCACTGAGCCGCCGCCGTCCAGCGCCCTGAGCATGTCGCGCGTCGAGGCCTTCTCCGACGGCGTGCTGGCCATCGCCGTCACGCTGCTCGTCTTCGACATCGGCGTGCCGTCGCCCGTGACGCACGCCTCGCTCGGACACGCCCTCGCGCAGCGCTGGCCGCACTTCGTCGCCTACGCGGTGTCGTTCCTGACCATCGGCATCATCTGGATCAACCACCACATCACGCTGCGGCGCCTGGCCACGGTGGACCACACGATGCTCATCCTCAACCTGTTGTTGTTGATGGCGGTGGCCATCCTGCCCTGGTCCACGTCCCTCATGGCCACCTACCTGCGCGAGTCCCACGGTCAGCATCTGGCCGCCGCGATCTATGCCGGCTCCTTCCTGGTCATGAGCTGCGTGTTCTACGCGCTCATGCACCATTCGCTGATCCGCCGCCCGGACGTGCTGACGCCGCACCTCAGTCACGCCGACCGCCGGGCGATCGCCCGGCGCAACATCGCCGGCCTGCCGCCCTACGTCGTGGCCACGGCGGCGGCGGCGGTATCGGCGTACTTGACGCTCGCCATCTGCGGGGCGGTCGCCGTGTACTACGCGCTGGCCACGCGCGCCCGCTAGACGAGCACTGAATCCTCGTCGCCCGCCGAGGCGACCTCTTCGCAGACCGGACACCACCAGCGCACCTGCAGGGGGCTGCCGCACACGGCGTGACGTGGCGGATCGGCGGGCTCGGCGCCCCGCGTGCGCGCCGACCAGTCGGCGAGCAGACGGAGCGCATCGGCGAGCGCCTCGCCGTCGGTGGTCAGGCGGTACTCGAAGCGCGGCGGGCGCTGGGTGTACGGCGACGAGACCACGATCCCGTCCTCCTCGAGCTTGCGCAAGCGCGCGCTGAGGATGTTCGGCGCGATGCCGGCGACGCGCTCCTGCAATTCGCCGTAACGCAGCGGGCCGTCGAGAAGCGCGGCGATGACGACGAGCGACCAGCGGTCGCCAAGGCGCTCCGCGACGTTCGCGACGTGCGCAAGGGCATCGGCGTTGTCGATCGGCACCCACCCAGAATGACAGCAGACCCGGCCGATGTGTATAGTGACTTGCATGTCACAAGTAACTAGCCTAATCACCGAGGTCGGCCCGTGCGTGGTCGGCCTGCGCCGGGGATCGCGCCGCGGCTCGGGCCTCATCGTCGCCCAGGATCGCGTCGCCGTCCTCGCCCACTCGATCTCCCGGCCGCCGGTCGGGATCGTGCTCTCCGACGACGATGCCGTCGACGCCGAGCTCGTCGGCGTCGATCGCCGTCATCGCGTCGCGCTGCTGAGCGCGCCGACCGGCGAGCGCCCGATCGCCCGCTGGGCCGACGCGTCCCCCCAGATCGGCGACCCCGTGTTCGCGCTCGCGAACCCGGGCGCGACCGGGTTGCGCATCACCGAGGGCCGCGTGTCGAGCGGGCCGCTCACCGTACGCGGTCGCCACGGCCGCGCCGTCGACGGCGTGATCGAGCACACCGCCCCGCTGCCCCGCGGCTCGGGCGGCGGCCCGCTCGTCGACGCGACCGGCGCGGTGCTCGGCGTCAACGTCCTGCGTGCCGACCCGGGCTTCCTGCTCGCGCTGCCGGCGGCCGTCGTGCGGTCCGCGATCGATCGCGTTCTCCAGGGTGGCGAGCAGACCGGCCACCTCGGCGTCGCGCTCGTCCCCCCGCGCGCGAGCCGGCGCATGCGCGCCGCCGTCGGTCTGCCACCGCGCGACGGCCTGCTCGTGCGCGAGGTCGAGGCGGGCGGGCCCGCCGATCGCCTCGGGGTGCAGGCCGGCGACCTCCTCGTCGGCATCGGCGAGACCGACCTGCGCGAGATCGATGACGTCTACGCCGCGATCGACGCCGCCGACGACACGGTGTCGGTCCGCATCGTGCGGGGCACCGACGAGCTAGAGCTCCCGGTGGAGCTCGGCGCCGGGGAGCCGGCGTGATCGCCCGGAGCATCGGAGTGCGCCTATGACCGCGGACACCGTCGAACGCGACGCCGCCGCCCTCGACGCGTACAGCAGCGTCGTCGTCGACGTCGCGGACGCGCTGGCGCCGTCGGTGGCCAACCTGCGGCTCGTCGCGCATCGCCGCGACGGCCGTCAGGTGACAACCGGAGCCGGCAGCGCGATCGTGCTCAGCCACGATGGCTTCCTGCTCACCTCGGCGCACGTCGTGGCTGGCCGCCGGCGGTCCGCCTCCTCGCGCCGCGGCGTCGCCTCGTTCACCGACGGGCGGGAGCTCCCCTTTGCGGTGGTCGGCACCGATCCGCTCACCGACCTGGCCGTGCTGCGCACCGAGGACGGCGGGCTGACGCCCGCCGAGCTCGGCGACGCCTCGCAGCTGCGGGTCGGCCAGCTCGTGGTGGCGATCGGGAATCCGAACGGCTTCGCCGGGTCGGTGACCGCCGGCGTCGTCTCGGCGCTCGGCCGCTCGCTGCCGGCCCGAGCGAGCGGCGTGGCGCGCACCATCGACGAGGTCATCCAGACCGACGCCGCGCTGAACCCCGGGAATTCGGGCGGAGCGCTCGCCGACAGCCTCGCGCGCGTGGTCGGCGTCAATACCGCGCTCGCCGGCATCGGCCTCGGACTCGCCGTGCCGATCAACCACGCCACCCGTCGGATCGTCGCCGCGCTCATGACCGACGGCCGCGTCCGCCGCGCCTACCTCGGCCTCGCCGGTGCGTCGCGCCCGCTGCCGCCGGCGGCCCGCGCGGCCTGGGGCCCCGACGGCTGCCTCGAGCTCGCCGAGGTGATCCCCGACACGCCGGCCGCACGGGCGGGCCTGCACGCCGGAGACCTGCTCGTGCAGCTCGACCGCACCCGCATCACCGGTGTCGCGGATGTGCTCGCCCTGCTCGAGCACGAGGTGATCGGCACCCACCTCACCGCCGTCGTCCTGCGCGACGGCCTCGAGCGCCGCCTGCAGGTCGTGCCGACCGAGCTCGGCTGAGCGCCCACGACCGAGGCGCGGCGAGGCGGGGCGCGCCTACTTCTTGTGCTTCGGCTTGCTGGGCTTCTTGTGCTTGGGCGGTGCGTACTTCTTCTTGGCGGCGCTCACGCACTTGGAGCGCTTGGCCTTCTTCTTGATCTTCTGGCAGGCGGCGATGGCCTTTGCCAGCTTCTGCGCCCGGGCGAGCGGCGTCGTCGTGGTGAAGCCACCGACGCCTGACGAGCCCTTGCCCGAGGTGCCCGTCGACCCGGTCGAGGTCCCGGTGGTGGTCGAGCCGCCACCGGAGCCCCCACTCGAGGCGCTCGAGCCGCCGCCACTCGAGCCACCCGAGCCGCCACCGCTGGGGCCGCCACCGGAGGTCGAGCCGCCGCCCCCAAGCGACGCCCCGGCGCCACCGCCGACGCTCTGGCCCTGGGTCGCGCTCCATAGCGCGAGGCTCTCGGCCGCCTGCGGGCCGGCGTAGTTGAAGTTGCCGCCCACGTACAGGCCGTCGGCGCTCTCGGCCAGGGCGGACCCGGTCCGCCCGGAGAACGATCCGGCGCCGAGCCCTGAGCCCAGGCCGGAGAACGCCGGGGTGCCGTTGATCGACCCGAGCACCGCCACGCCCGACGCGGTGGCCGACCCGGCGGTGGTGAAGTCACCGGTCAGGTAGTACAGCCCACCCACGTCGAGCAGCCCGTTGACGTCCGGGACGCCGAAGCCGCCGCTGCCGCCGCCCACGGCGCCGAACGTGGTCCACGAGTTGCTGCCGAAGTCGAACGCGGCCAGCCCCCGCGAATTGATCGGCCCGGCGTCGTCGAAGCTACCGCCCACGAGGACGAGATCGCCGTCGGTGAGCAGCGCGTTGACCGTGCCCGGACACGTGCTCCCGGCGCAGTTCTCGGTCACCCCGCCGTTCAGAAGCAGGTAGCCGCTCGCCGGATCGCTGCTGAGCGACGCGCTCGTGTCGAAGGCGAGCAGCCCGTTGACGTTGGGGATCGTCGCGCCGCCGTCCATCACCTGCGGGATGAAGCCGCCGATGACCACGATGTTGCTGTTCGGCGGCGGCAGCGTGGCGAGCGCGCGGACCGAGCCGGCGTCGAAGCCCTTCGTGTTGAAGTTCAGGTTGTTCCCGACCGGGGAGAAGGAGTCGGTGCTCGGGTCATAGATCGCCACCCCGCTCGCCGAGGTCTGCCCGGCGGTGTCGAAGTCGCCGCCCACCCACAACCGGCCGCCGGCGAACAGGAGCGCCCGGACGGTGCCGTTCGTGCCGGTCAGGCTGAGCTGATGCCACGCGCTGCCATCCCACATCGCGATGTTCGACGCCGCCACGGTCCCGGCCTCGGTGAACGATCCGCCGACGTAGACGTCGCCGCTGCTCGGGTCGACGGCGACCGCCTCGACGATCCCGTTCACGCCGCCGCCCATGTTGTCCCACGAGCTGCCGTCGAAGTGCGCGACGTTGCTCGCCGCCTGGTCGCCGGCCTGGGTGAACTGACCGCCGGCGTACAGGTCAGGGCGGTCCGGGGACGCGGCGAGCGCGTTCACCGTGCCGGGGTTCTGCCCGGGATTGAGATCGTAGGCGACGCCGTCGCCGAACCCGTGCCACGCCGATCCGTCCCACAGGCCGACGCCGTTGAGGCTCTGCTGGCCCGAGCTGTAGAAGCCGCCGACGAGGACCACGCCGTCCGGAGTCGCCGTCGCGGCGGTCGGCTGCCCGTTCAGACCGGTGCCAACCGCCGACCAGCTCGTCCCGTTCCACTGGGCGACGTTGGACAGGGTCGTGGCACCCGCGGAGGAGTAGTCACCGGTGACGATCAGCGGCGACGCGCCGCTCTTGACGGGGACGAGGCTGAGGGAGTTCACCGCAGCCGGGCCGCATCCGCCGCACTTCGACACTCCCTGACTGCCGGCGCTGCCGAGGGCCAACCACTTGTTGCCGGCGTTGGTGCTGTAGACGGCGACGCTGTTGACCGCGACGTTGCTCGGCCCGACCTCGGAGAACAGCCCCCCGATGTACACCGACCCGAGCCCGAACGGCGCGATCGCGTCGACGTACGGGATCTGGCTCGAGCTGTTCTGCACGCCACCGAGCGAGCCCCACGAGCCCGTGGTGTTGATCGACCAGTACGCGAAGTTCGCCGCCGACGTCGCGCCGGCCACGTTGAACTCGCCGCCCACGTACAGCCGGTTCCCCTGCACCGCCAGCGCGAACACGGACCCGTCGCATGTGCTCGAGCAGCCGAGGACGCCGTAACCGCCGAGCGGGCCGCTGCCGTTGGAGGTGTTGAGCGGGGTCCAGGCGCCGGTGCTGGTGTTGTAGGCGACGATGCTGTGTGTGTTGTTGGTCGCGTTCTCCGGCGGGTTGGCGTTGTCGAAGGATCCGCCGATGTACAGCACCGTCTGATGCGAGGAGTTGACGTAAGCGGCGATCGCGTTGACCGTTGGCGTCACGTTGGCGCTGTTGTTGGTCAGTCCCGACCCGACCGCCGACCAGCTCGTGCCGTTCCACCTGGCCAGGTGACTGGCCGCCACCCCACCCGCGGTGGTGAAGTCCCCGCCCACGTAGACGTTGCTGCCGACCACCGCGATCGCGCGCACCGCAGCGCTCGCGTTGCTCGCCGCGCCGGTTCCGCTGCCCATCGGCACCCACGCCCGGCCATCCCACTCCGCGACGTTATTCGCCGTCCCGCCCGCCGGCGCGCCGAACGTCGTGCTGAACGAGCCGCCGTCAGGCCTTAGCCACGCGCGTCGAACGAGCCGCTCGTGGCCCGCAGCGCACCCGCTGGCGTGAGCGCCGCGCCGAGCGGGCGGACCGACGCGGCGGCGCCGCCGGCGGAGGAGGACGGATCGGGTGCCGTCGGGATTCGCGGCGCGGCGACGAGCGGCTCGCCGACCCCGATCGGGCCGCTCGGCTCGGCGAGGGGTCGCAGCCTTGGTCGCGCCCCGGCGCCGAACGCGCTTGCCGCCACCGCGAGCAGCAACAGCCCTATGCAGGCGACCACCAATGACGCAGCCCGCAGGCCGCCGAGCGTTGTGCCGTCCGTGCCATCCATTGTCGCCCCTTCGCTGTCCCTGCGGCGCGGCGCCCATGCCGCACCATTCGCGCGCAATTCTCCGCACACCCGCGCACCCCGTCAAGTGACGCACCCCCCCTTGACACCCTTGAATCGCATCCGTATATTCGCTTTCGAATAATCACCACCGGATGTCCCGACCAGAGCCACATGACCCGCCGCAAGCTCAACAATCCCCTCGCCCTGGCCGTCCTCGGCCTCCTGCTCGAGCGCCCGATGCATCCGTACGAGATGTCCACGACGCTGCGCGAGCGGTCTAAGGAGCAGAGCATCAAGCTCAACTACGGCTCGCTGTACTCGGTCGTCGACTCGCTGGCCCGCCACGACTTCATTCGCGCGCGCGAGACGATCCGCCAGGGCCGCCGCCCGGAGCGCACAATCTACGAGCTGACCGACGCCGGACAGTCCGAGTACGTCGACTGGATGAGCGAGCTGCTCGCGGTGCCCGAGAAGGAGTTCCCACGCTTCGAGGCTGCGCTCTCACTGATGCCGGGCCTCCCGCCCGAGGACGTCGTCGCGCTGCTGCGCGAGCGCACCAAGCGCCTCGAGGTCGAGCTCCTCGCCCTGCGCTCGGTGCACGAGTTCGCCGATAAGGAGGGTCTCCCGCGACTGTTCGTCGTGGAGGGCGAATACCACCAGGCGATGCTCGACGCCGAGCTCGCCTTCGTGCGCAAGCTGATCGCCGAGATCGAGGACGGCTCGATCGGCACGAAGCTGTGGCGCGAGCTGCACGACGGCCCCGAGCCCGGAGGTGAGCGCCTGCGCAGCGTCACCTAGCCAAACAAAGAGCGGCTCCGAAGCGGTGCGCGAACACCGCCTCGGAGCCTTCCTCGAGCGGTCTCGCCACCCGAGCCTCAACTCTCACTCTAGGCGGGACCGGCTCGTTCGTCCATCCGACCACCACGGAGGTGGAAGCGAACATGCCGACATCGACCGTCGCGGATGCTCCCGCGACGCCTTACCCCACATCCACGGCGGCGGCCATCGAGGCCGTCGGCCTCGTCAAGCGCTATCGGGGCAAGCCCCCGGTCGTCGCGCTCGACGGCCTCGACCTCACCGTGCCGAGCGGGCGCATCTTCGCCCTGCTCGGCCCCAACGGGGCCGGCAAGTCGACGACGATCCGCGTGCTCACGACGCTGTCGCGGGCCGACGAGGGCAGCGCCCGCGTCGCCGGCCACGACGTGCGCGCGCACCCCGATCGCGTGCGCCGCGCGATCGGCGTGGTCGGGCAGAAGGCCGGCTTCGACCCGATCGCCACCGGGCGCGAGAACCTCACGCTGCAAGGCGCGATCTACGACCTGCGCGGCGTGGAGCTTCGACGTTCCGTGAACAGGGCCCTCGAGCGGGTCGACCTGCTCGACGCCGCCGACCGGCCCGCGGGCAAGTACTCCGGCGGGATGCAACGGCGCCTGGACATCGCGCTGGGCCTGCTGCACCGTCCCACCGTGCTGTTCCTCGACGAGCCGACGACCGGCCTGGACCCCGAGGCGCGGGCGACGCTGTGGGAGCAGATCACCGCGCTGGCCCGCAACGAGGGCGTGACCGTCATGCTGACCACGCACTACCTCGACGAGGCCGACGCGCTCGCCGATCACGTGGCCATCATCGACCACGGGCGAGTGGCGGCGAGCGGGACGCCGGAGGAGCTCAAGCGCGAACTGCACGGCGATACGCTGCGCCTGGAGCTCGAGTCCGACGTCGACGTCGCGCTCGCCGTGACGGCGCTCGCCCCGCTCGAGGTCACGGTCACCGGGCGCGTCCTGCGCGCCCGCACCCCCGACGGCGCCGCCGCGCTGCCGCAGGCGCTCAGCGCGCTTGCCGCCCGCGAGCTGACCGTCAGCGCCGCCACCGTCGCGCGCCCGTCGCTCGACGACGTGTACCTGCACCACGCCGGCCGCTCGCTGCGCGAGGTCAACGAGGAGGAGAACCGATGAGGATCGTCAACCACACCCGCTACGTCACCCTGCGCTACCTGCGCGCGTTCGTGCGCCAGCCCGGCTGGGTGCTCATCACGCTCGTGCAGCCGGTCATCTGGCTGCTGCTGTTCGGGGCGCTGTTCAAGCGTGTGATCGAGATCCCCGGCTTCCGCGTCAACTCCTACCTCGACTACCTTGCGCCCGGGGTGATCGTGATGACCGCGATCAGCTCGGCGGGATGGAACGGGATGGCCTTCATCGATGACATGACCCGGGGCGTGATGGAGCGGATGCTCGTCTCGCCGGTGTGGCGTCCGGCGCTCACCGTGGGCAGCCTCTGCTATGGCGCCCTGACCACGCTCGCGCAGTCGCTCATCATCGTCGCGCTCGTGCTCATCGCCGGCGGCACGATCCCCGGCGGCGTCGTCGGCGTGGTCGCGCTGCTCGCCTTCGCGTGCCTGATCGGGGGGACGTTCGCGGCGCTGTCGAACGCCCTTGCGCTGGTGGCGCGCCAGCGCGAGACGCTGATCGCGGCGGTGACCTTCGTCGTGCTGCCGCTGACGTTCCTGTCCGGGGCGTTCATGAAGCCGAGCCTCGCCGCCGGCTGGATCGGCGACGCCGCGCGCTACAACCCGGTCAACTGGGCGGTGGAGGCCGGTCGCTCGGCCGCAGGGGCGCATGCCGACTGGGGGCTCATCGGCTCGCGGGCGGGGTTCCTCGTGGTGCTGCTCGCGTTCAGCCTGTGGCTGGCCGGGCGCGCGTTCGGCGCATATCAGCGCTCGCTGTGAGCGCCGGTCACTCCCCGATCGAGAACAGCGCCTCGAGGTCGTGGCGCGAGTAGGCGGCGAAGGCAACCATCGTCTGCGTGCGTACGACCCCGGGGAGCTGGCCGAGCTGACCGGCGATCACGTCGGCCAGCTGCTCGTGGTGGGCGACGCGCACGATCACCACGAAGTCCCACTGGCCGGTGACCGAGTAGGCCTCGGCGACGCCCTCGATGCCGGCGAGGTCGCCGCCGAGCGTGGCCATCGCGTCTCGCTCGGCCTCGATGAGCACGATCGCGTGGGTCATGGCGCGTGCGTCGCGCCGGGGTCGAGGACGATGACCCTGCTCGAGGTCGCCGCCTCGACGTCGGCCTTGTAGGCCTGCGCGTCTGTCTCGATCGGCGGGAACGTGTTGTAGTGGATCGGGATGACCTCCTGGGCGCCGATCAGCCGGGCGGCCTCGACGGCGTCGTGGCGGTCCATCGTGTAGTGCCCGCCGATGCAGACGAGCGCGACGTCGATCGGGTGGCGGCGCCCGACGAGTGACAGGTCGGAGAACAGCGCGGTGTCGCCGGTGTGGTAGATCGTCGTGCCGCCGAAGTTGATGAGCAGCCCGGCGGGCGTGTTGACGGTGCCCTTCGGCGTCGTCGAGGTGTGCCACGCTGGCACGAGCTTGGCCCAGCCCCAGTCGAACGTGTCGGTGCCGCCGAGATTCGGGTCGTGCAGCTTCTCGACGCCGTCGCCGCCGAGCTCGCCGGCCAGCTCGACGATGGCCAGCACCTCGGCCCCCGTGCGCTTGGCGATCGCGACGGTGTCGCCGATGTGGTCGACGTGCCCGTGGGTGAGCAGGATCGCGTCCGCGCTCACCTCGTCGGCGCTCGCCGCGGCCTTCGGGTTGCCGGTCAGGAACGGATCGACGAGCACCGTCGTCCCGTCGTGCGTCAGCTGGATGGCCGAATGGCCCAGGTAGCGGATCTCCACGGTTACTGCTCCTCCTCCTCGGTGGATGGGCTGGGGTCCGGGCCGCCGGCCCGCGCGTTCTGGAGCTCGTGCGCGAGCTCGAAGCCGACCGCGACCCCCACGAGCATGCCGAGGCGCGTCTCCTCGGCGACGAGCGTGCGCACGGCGGTCAGGCGCTCCTGCGTGTCCTCGCTCAGCGCCGCCTTGCTGACCTCGGACTCGTGCGCGTCGCCAAACCAGCCTCCGGCGGCGAGCGACTCGGCGAGCACGCGCTGCAGGCTCGGCGCCGCGTGGGTCACCACCTCCTGCGCGTGGGCGAGGCGTTCGGGCTCGCGCAGAGCGGCCACGGCGGCATCGACCTCGGCAGCGGTGTAGGGGGGCTCAGGCACGCCGCGGATGATGATACGGGCGCGCCGCCGCTCAGTCGGCGCGCAGCTGGTAGACGCCGGCGCCGACGATGAGGCCGATCGCGCCGCCGACCAGGCCGGCCACCCAGCTGGCGGCCGGGCGGGCGAGCGGCATCGCCAGCACCGCGGCGGCGATGGCGAGCGTGGCCAGCAGGTCGCCGTCGTAGAAGCGCTTGGCCCGCAGCGCGTGCAGGTCGGGCACCGCCCAGCAGGCGATCAGGCCAAGCGCCGCGCCGTTGCCACCGACGGCGAAGTTGGCGGGGAAGGCGGCGAGCGCCACGAGCGTCCCGCCGACGCCACAGGCGAAGAACAGCGCAAGCACGAACAGCGCTCCGCGGCGGCGCTCGAGCAGCGACCCGAAGATGGCGATCGCCACGACCGTCGTGAACAGGTAGAGGCCGCTGTCGTAGGTGAACTGCGTGGTCACCAGGCGCCACCAATGCCCGCCGAGCGGGCTATAGGCGATGAGGTTGAAGTAGCTGACCCACCCGCCGCTCCACAGCACCCACGCGGCGCAGCTGGCGATCACCAGCGCCGCCGTCACGTACGGCCGCGCGTCGCCACGGATCCCGGGGATCTCGCCCGGGCGCAGGCGCCCGAGCGACGACGGCACGCGTCCTCGGCGCCCGGATCCCTTGCGGCTCTCGCGCGGGAGCTTGGGCGCTCGCCGCCGCAACCGGTGACCGCAGTAGGGGCACTCGGTCACGTACGGACTGACTTGCGATCCGCACTGCTTGCAGACCACGAACAGATCGGCGCCCGAGGACATCGACACCCCATTCTAGGGCGGCGAGGAAGGCGCGCTCGATATGCTCTGGAGGCGCAGGTTGCCGCCTCGTGCGACGGGCGTCGGCGGCCCGTTCCGCAGGCGCCACGCGCCTATCCGGACGTTTCGATCTTCAAGGAGCAAAGCTCATGGCCAGCACGACCGCGACCGGCGTCGATCGTCTCACCGACCTGCTGGGCGACGAGGCGGACTCCCTGCTCAACCACGTGTGCGAGACCGTCGATCGCTCGACCCTGCACCTGCCGGGCCCGGACTTCATCGACCGCGTCGTGAGCGAGAGCGATCGCCACATCCAGACCATGCGCAACCTGCACGCCATCTACCACCACGGCCGCCTGGCCGGGACCGGGTACATGAGCGTCCTGCCGGTCGACCAGGGCATCGAGCACAGCGCGGCCGCGAGCTTCGCCCCCAACCCGCTCTATTTCGATCCCGAGAACATCGTGCGCCTGGCCGTGGAGGGTGGCTGCAACGCCGTCGCCTCGACGATCGGCGTGCTCGGAGCGGTCGGGCACAAGTGGGCACATCAGATCCCCTTCATCGTCAAGCTCAACCACAACGAGCTGCTGACCTACCCCAACCACTTCGACCAGGTGATGTTCGGCAGCGTCCGCCAGGCCTGGGAGCTCGGCGCGGCCGCGGTCGGGGCCACGATCTACTTCGGCTCCGAGCAGGGCGATCGCCAGCTGCGCGAGGTCAGCGAGGCGTTCCAGGAGGCGCACGAGCTCGGGCTGTTCACCGTGCTGTGGTGCTACCTGCGCAACGACGCCTTCAAGCGCGACGGCGTCGACTACCACCTGTCCGCGGACCTCACCGGACAGGCCAACCACCTCGGCGTCACCATCGAGGCGGACATCATCAAGCAGAAGGCACCCGAGAACAACAACGGCTACGGCGCGCTCAACCAGGACGGCGCCTCCTACGGCAAGACGTCCAAGCTCGTCTACAGCGAGCTGACAACCGATCACCCGATCGATCTCACGCGCTACCAGGTGCTCAACTGCTACAGCGGGCGTGCGCCGCTCATCAACAGCGGCGGAGCCTCCAGCGGCGAGTCCGATCTCGCCGAGGCCGTGCGCACCGCGGTGGTCAACAAGCGCGCCGGTGGGGCCGGGCTGATCACCGGCCGCAAGGCGTTCCAGCGGCCGATGGCCGACGGCATCGAGCTGCTCGGGGCGGTCCAGGACGTCTACCTGGCGCCCGAGATCACGGTCGCCTGAGCGCGGCGGCCCACCGCCCCGCTCGACGTGCGGTTATGACAACCGGACCTCTGGTCTAGGCTTCAAACCATGAAGATGCGACAGTCCATCGACGACATCGAGCAGGCGTTCGCCGCCGAGATCAGTCGCGAGCGCAACCGCCGCCGCTCGCTCGTGCGCACGGCCGAGCAGCGCTCGCTGCGGCGCGATCTCGATCGTCAGCACAAGCGCGGCTCGGTGCGCTTTGCCACGCTCGTCCTCTCCCTGATCCTCACCGCGGTGTTCGTGACGGTCGTCATGTTCCGCGTGCTGTACCTGCTGCTGGCGTAGGCGCCGCGGCCGCGAGCGACACGACCGCGAGCGGCCCAGGATCATCCGCATCCGCTGCCCGCGTCGCCGCGACCTTACCCAAGTGCCCGCGCCAACCGTCGGCGCGGACATTCGGGCCCTGGCGACTACCCGTCTCCGAGCTTGTGCAGAGCTTGCTCGACCGTCGCTCTGGCTTCCTCGGCGGGCACCTGCTCCGACGACCTCTGGCGTTGTATCTCGAGATAGATCTCCGTTCGAAACACGGGCACATCTTGGGGCGCCTGAATTCCGATCCGCACCTTCTCACCCATCACGGACAGCACCGAGATCTCGATGTCGTCGCCGATCATGATGCTCTGGTTGGACTTACGTGTCAGAACCAGCATTGGGTGCACCTCCATGTTGCCGACAGGCTGTGGGTCCTCATCCTGGATTGCCAACAATACGCCTGAGCATCGCGAAATGCGACCGGTCAATTGCGCTCTTTTCGGCTGCGGCGACTGGCCGCGCAGCCAGCAACCGGGCCGTCGCGTCGGATGCGCTAGTCTCCCGCCTCGTCAAATGGCTCGTCAATCGCTGCGCCCGCACCTCAATCAGATTCGCGGCTGGGTTCGCCAGGGCCGCACCGACGCCTGGGTGGCTCACCAGCTCGAGGTCACCGTCCAGGAGGTCCAGCAGTTCAAGCGCCAGAACGACCTCGTCACCGGCGAGGAGCCCGAGGGCGCCGTCGGCGGCGACTTCGGCGACGAGATCGATCTCCGCGCCGAGGATGACGCGCTCATCGCGGCCGAGCTCGAGGCCGCCGAGGCCGAGCGTGCTCGCCTTGCCGCCGAGGAGGCCGAGCGCGAGGAGGAAGAGGAAGAAGAGAAGCCCGCGCGCCGGCGTGGGCGCCGCGGCGGTCGCGGTCGTTCCCTGCGGGCCAACGAGCCGCTCGAGGGCTCGTTCGATCACGGCGAGGAGGGCTACGGGCTGTGGCTCGACCCGGCGATCGCCGACAACCCGATCTACGCCGAGCACTGGGCCGGCCATCGGCCCGTCGCGGTCGTCGTCGAGGAGGATCAGATCGTGATCCGCCGCGCCGAGACCGACGACGACTGACCGGCGGCGGCGCGACGGCGCGATGGCCGGACCGCCGGGCGCGAGACCGCCGCGGAACGGTCCGCTATCCCGTCGGCTCGAGCCGGCCGCCGGCGTAGTCGACCGCGTCGCGCAGGTAGCGCAGGAAAGCGGCGTCGACGACGACCGCGGAGTCCCACGCCCACGGATCGTCGGGCGCGACGGTCATCGCCACCTCGAGGCACCACGTCGTGCCGCGCTCGTAGAGCTCCATCAGCTCCTGCGACGTGAAGCGGCCGCCGAGACGGCGCCGCAGCTCGGCCACGATCCGATCGATCACGGGCTCGAAGACGATCCGACGCTCGGGCGGGGCCGCCTCGAGCCGGCGCTCGCCGGCCTGCCACTGGTAGAGCGCGTTCGCAAGCGACATCGCGGCCGAGCGTAGCAGCGGCCGGCCCGCGGTCGCCGCGTTTCAGTTGCTCGGCAGGCCCGTCTCGAAGAAGCCGACCTCGCCGCTGCGCGTCATGCCGAGCCGCCGACCCTCTTCGATGATCGTGTTCGGCTGATGCAGCCGGGCGAGCTCGCTTCGCAACTCGCGGTTCTGGCTCTCCATCGACGCGACCTGCGAGCGATGCGACGCCGCCGCACGCCAGGTCGACACGATCGACGCGCCGGCGCTGATGTACAGGTAGACGAGCACGCCGACGACGACGAGCATCGCGAGCCGCCCGAGCCGGTCCCAGCGGATCTGAGCGGGCGGGCGCCGCGCACGTCGCGCGGTCGGGGCGGAGGCCGGCACGTGGCGGTCTTCGGGGTGGCGCGCGCGGTTCCTGCTCGAGGGCGTGGTGTCGCGGGGGTGGCGGGGTGGTCGCCGCGTGACGCGACGGTGACAGAAGCGCCCCCACGGTCACCTCCGTGTGTCCGCGGCGTAACCGGACCGCCGCCGGAGTGTGCCGAGCGCGGCCGGCGCGGCGACTCCGCCCGGGGTGTGCGCCCGTAGGCCCGCCCTGCGGGCCTAATCGAGCACACCCCCCGCCCGCGGGTCACGCGACCGTCACAAACGCGCCGCGCGGGTCACAAGACCGCCACGCGGGTGTGCCGCGCACCGCCCGCCCCGCCCGCGGGTCACGCGACCGTCACAAACGCGCCATGCGCGTCACAGGACCGCCGCGCGAGCGGAGTCTCGCCGCGCGCGGCCCCCTCAGCGCCGGAAGACCGACCCCCCCGGGTACACGGCCGCCGCGCCGAGCTGCTCCTCGATGCGCAGCAGCTGGTTGTACTTGGCCACGCGATCGGAGCGGGAGGGCGCTCCCGTCTTGATCTGGCCGCACCCCGTGGCGACGGCGAGATCGGCGATCGTGACGTCCTCGGTCTCGCCCGAGCGATGCGACATGACCGCGGTGTAGCCGGCCTCGCGGGCGACGGCGATCGCCTCGAGCGTCTCGGTCAGCGTGCCGATCTGGTTGACCTTGATGAGGATCGAGTTGGCCACCCCCGACTCGATCCCGCGACGCAGGCGCGCCGAGTTGGTCACGAACAGATCGTCGCCGACGAGCTGCAGGTGCTCGCCGATGCGCTGTGTGAGCGTCGCCCAGCCGTCCCAGTCCTCCTCGTCCATGCCGTCCTCGAGCGACACGATCGGGTAGCGCGCGGCGAGGTCGGCCCAGTACGCGGCGAGCTCGTCGGAGCTCAGCGATCGGCCCTCGCCCTCGAGCACGTAGGTGCCGTCCTGGCGCAGCTCGCTGGTGGCCGGGTCGAGCGCGATCGCCACGTCGTCGCCCGGCCGGTAGCCGGCGGCCTCGATCCCGGCGATGAGCATCTTCAGCGCGTCCTCGTTGGAGTCGAGATCGGGCGCGAAGCCGCCCTCGTCTCCGACCGCCGTGGCCAGCCCGCGCCGGTGCAGGGTGCTCTTGAGCGCGTGGTAGACCTCGGCGCCGATGCGCAGCGCCTCCGAGAAGCTCGGCGCACCGACCGGGACGACCATGAACTCCTGGAAGTCGACGTTGTTGTCCGCGTGGGCACCGCCGTTCAGGACGTTCATCATCGGCACCGGGAGCACGTGCGCGTCGGCCCCGCCGAGATAGCGCCACAGCGGCGCAGCGGCGTCGGCCGCCGCGGCGTAGGCCGTCGCGAGGGACACGCCGAGGATGGCGTTCGCGCCGAGCCGCGACTTGTTGGGCGTCCCGTCGAGCTCGATTAGCGCCCGGTCCAGCCCGGCCTGATCGGTCGCGTCGCGACCGCGCGCGGCGTCGGCGATCTCCCCGTCCACGTGCGCCACCGCCTGGCTGACCCCCTTCCCCTGCCAGGCCGGCCCGCCATCGCGCAGCTCGGTGGCCTCGAACTCGCCGGTCGAGGCCCCGGAGGGCACGGCCGCGCGCCCGCGCGCGCCGGAGCGCAGCGACACATCGACCTCGACCGTCGGGTTGCCTCGGCTGTCGAGGATCTGGCGGGCGTGGACGGTCTCGATCTCGCTCATGGTCGGGCCTCCTGGTAGTGCTGGAGCTGACGGTCGGGGGTGAGCCGCGACCAGTCCTCGCCGAGGCGCTCGGCGCGCTCGCTGGCCGCTTGGACGCGCGTCCGGAAGCGCTCGCTGGCCGCGCGCAGCGCGAGCTCCGGATCGAGCGAGAGCCGCCGCGCGACGCTCACCGCGGCGAACAGGACATCGCCGAGCTCGTGGAAGGCCTCGGGGTGGGCGCTCTCGCCGGCGCCCCCGCGCGACGGCTCCGCATCGAGCGCGCGCTCGAGCTCGCCCAGCTCATCGCGCAGCGAGCGGATCGGCCCGTCGAGGTCGGCGTAGTCGAATCCGGTCTCGGCCGCGCGGCGCTGCAGCTTGCGCGCGTGCAGCAGCGCGGGCAGGTTCTCGGGCACCTCCCCGAACAGGGAGATGTCGCGTCCGGACTCGCCGCGCTTGATCGCGTCCCAGTGACGCAGCACCTCCTGGGCGTCGCGGGCCGAGGCCTCGCCGAAGACGTGCGGGTGGCGGCGGATGAGCTTCTCGGCGCAGTGGTCGGCCACCGCCGCGAGGTCGCCGACGCCGCGCTCCTCGAGCAGCACGGCGAGGAAGTAGACCTGGAAGAGCACGTCGCCGAGCTCGTCCACGAGCTTGGCGTCATCGCCGTGGTGCGCGGCGTCGGCGAGCTCGTACGCCTCCTCGACGGTGTGCGGCACGATCGAGCGCTCGTCCTGCTCGCGGTCCCAAGGGCACTCGCGGCGCAGCCGGCGGGTGATCTCGTCAAGGCGCGCGAGGGCCTGCTGAAGCTCCGGGGAGGACACGCCCGGCGGAAGAGTAGCGACTAGCCGCCGGCGCCTGTCGGGCCGGTGCCTGCGGGCGCGGTCGTCTTCGGCGCGACGTAGCCCTTGCAGTCCTGCACGACGAAGCCGGTGCGGCAGACGGTGAGGGCCGTCCAGCGCTTGGTGAAGCCGTTCACGAAGGTGGTGAGTGACGTCTGCTGCTGCTGGGCGAGCAGCTGCTGCTTGATCGTGTTGGTCGTCTGCGCCAGCGTCAGCTGGTTCGGCGGCACGATCTTGGTGACCTTGAAGACGTAGTAACCGAACGGGGTCTTGACCGGCCCCTGAAGCGTGTTCAGCGGCGCCGAGAAGATCGCCGCGTCGAGCGCCTGCTCCTCCTCGCCACGGGTGACCGAGCTGAGCGTGCCGCCCTGGTTCTTCGTGGCCACATCGATCGACACCTTCTTGGCCTCGGCCGCGAACGGCGTGCCGCCCTTGACCGCGGCAAGCGCCGCCGCGGCCTGCGGCTGGGTCTTGACGAGGATGATGCTGACGTTGCGGTTCTCGGCCGAGCCGTAGGTGCTCTTATGCGCCTGGTAGTAGGCGGCGATCTGGGCGGGCGTGACCGTGCCCGTGCCCTTCGTCGCCTTGTTGCGCAGCTGCGTGGACAGGAGCTCGAGCTTGACGCGCAGCAGCAGGTCGGAGAGCGTCTCACCGGAGGACGCGAGGAACGCGGTGTAGGCGGCCGGGGTCGGGAACTGCTGCTTCTTGATCGTGGCGAACTGGGTCGCCACCTGCTGGTCGGACACGTGGATGCCCTCGCGGTTGGCCTCGGAGATGACCCACTCGGCGGAGACGAGGAACTGCATCACCTGCTGCAGGTAGGCCTGGTACTCCTGCTGGCACTGGGACTTCAGCTCGGCGGTGGTGGGCTGCTTCTTGCCCTTCAGGAGGGCGGCCAGCTGCGTGCGCAGCGAGTTGATGCACGCCGTGTAGTCGGGCGGCTGCGGAATCGGCTGGTGCGTCGAGGCGCCGGTCGCCGACTGCGTGCTCGAGTTCGCGGCGATCGTCAGCCAGTGATCGAAGGTCGCCTTGGTGATCGGCGTGCCGTTCACGGACGCGACGGCGTTCCCGGGCACGGAGCCACTGCTGCCGCAGGCCGCGAGGGCCACCAGGACAAAGAAAACGGCGCCGAGCGCCGTGATGCTGCGAGTCGTTCGAGACACGGGGACGGCCATGCTAGCGGATGTCCGCTAAACGTGGTCTAACGTTATTGAGGGGTCCCAGATAAAGATCGCGAAACGGCGGTGTGGCCTACGCGTTTGCGCTGAGCGGCCAGGCGGCGTAGGGCACTACGGCATCGTGCGCGGCCGGCACCGCGAGCACGCACGTGCGTCCGTTGCGCACGAGGGTGACCACCTGCAGCCCCGACGACGTCGTGAACACATGCAGGGGCACCCCGTTGACGAGCACCGTCTTCGTCGACGGGGGCAGGGACACCGGCGCGCCGTTGAAGATCGAGTAGCTCAGCCGCGAGCCGTCGCGGAGCCGGTAGTAGACGGTGAGCACGTCGTGGCCGGCGATGCGATCGACGCGCTGTCCGGCCGGCGTGGCGCCGAACTGCGTCGCGTAGTTGGGGTAGGTGATCCCGCCGTAGGAGACATCGAGCAGGCGCGCGCTCTTGGCCGACACCGCAGGCGCGGTCGCCGGGGCGTAGGCCAGGCTCGCCGCCCTCCTGATGCTGCCGCCGGCCGTGCTCGAGCCGCCCGCGACGAGCACGACGCCGAACGCCACCGCGGCGGCCCCGAGCGCGAGGCCGGCGGCCACGGGCCGCCAGCGGGCGGCCAGCCAGCCGCCGCCCGGCGCGCGCCGGATGCGTCCGGTGCGCTGCGCCCGCGTCATCTTGGCCTCGATGCTCGAGATCAGGTGGTCGGGAACGGCCGGACCGTCATCCGCGAGCGCCCGCGCGACGAGCTGGTCGCGCTGCACCCGGTGCATGACCTCGGGACGCTCCATCGCCCAGGCTTCGATCGCCGGGCGCTCGGCGTCGCTCAGCGTGCCATCGGCGAGCCTGGTGATCGCTTGGGCTTCCTCTTCGGGCGATGTCGGCGCGAATTCGTTCATTGCGAATCGATGCTAACGAGCGCCGAGGGCCTCGGCGCCGGGTGGTCGTGGACGTGGGTTCGTTGAGGTAGACGCGGCCTTGGCACCCTTTATTCCATTTCTCGTAGAAGATTTCGGCTGGGGGAAACGGACCGTTGAGATACTTCGCACGTGCTGCCGGGCCCGGGACCGCACGCGGCGGTCGTCCTCCCTCCTCGCAGCCCGCTCCGTCCGTGACCGCCGGACCCTCACCCTCGGCCCCGCGCCAACTCGATCCCGAGCAGCTCGGGACGCACATCACCCGTCTGTACCGGGCGGCCTACGGGCTCTGCGGCTCACGCGAGGATGCCGAGGATCTCGTGCAGAGCACCTATGAGCGGGTCCTGCGCCGTCCCCGCTTCCTGCGCCACGACCAGGATCTCGCCTACCTGCTGCGGGTCATGCGCAACACGTGGATCAGCTCGGCGCGCGGCTCGCGGGCCACGCTCGTCGCCCTCGACGCCGACGAGACCGAGGAGCTCGCCGATCCAAAGGGTGACCGCACCGAGCAGGCTCTCGATGCCGCCGCGGTCTACGAGGCGCTGCAGGAGCTGACCGCCCCGCTGCGCGA
Source organism: uncultured Solirubrobacterales bacterium (assembly GCA_963819075.1). Classification (GTDB taxonomy): domain Bacteria; phylum Actinomycetota; class Thermoleophilia; order Solirubrobacterales; family Solirubrobacteraceae; genus CAVQBJ01. The sequence goes on along the minus strand of CAWFUP010000001.1, from coordinate 846,100 downwards.
GGCGGTCGTCGCCGTCGACGTGCTCGGCCTGTCCTACAAGGAGGCCGCGGGCGCCCTCGGCACGAAGGAGGGCACGATCATGAGCCGCCTGCACCGCGGGCGCGGCCAGATCGCCGCGCTGATCGGCGGCGGCGGGTCGGGGGTGCCGGCGGCCGGGCAGTAGGCCGCGGACCCGCGTCGCGGCCGTCGCCGCGGCGGATGGCGGGGCTTCCGCCAACTTTTTCAAGACCGGATGGAATGCGAGCCGCCGCGGCCGCGTCTCTATCCGTGTCGGGCACTTCACGGTGATGACCGGGAGCCAACCGCTCCGGTGGCACCGCGAATGACTCGCACAAGCCTCATGTGGGCCGTGGCCGGTGGACGGGCTTCACCGGCGCGACACGGTCGCCTGCGCACGTCGGTCGACGGTCGTCACGACCGCGGCTGCCGTGCGCCCCGAGCCGTTCACACCAAGCGTTGACCCCTGCCAACCGCATCACAAGGAGCCTCCGATGAACCGCAAGTCCCTCCACCTCCCCAACCCCGCCCTCGTCCTGAGCGGCGTCGCGCTGTTCGCCGCCATGGGCGGCACCGGCTACGCCGCGACCTCCAGCGGGTCGTTCTCGACCTCGGGGCACTCGAGCCAGTTCTCCAAGCAGACGACCAGGGAGATCCAGCAGATCGTCAAGAAGATCGCGCCGTCGCTGCACGTCCACGCGGCCGACATCGCGAACTTCGCCAACACGGCGGCCTTCGCCCAGAACGCCAACTTCGCCCAGAACGCCAACTCGGCCAAGACGGCGACGCACGCGACGACGGCCGACACGGCGACGAGCGCCACCACCGCGAGCAACGCGCTGGAGCTCGGCGGCAAGGCGGCCTCGGCCTATCAGCCCGCCGGCAGCTACCAGCCGGCCGGCAACTACCAGCCCGCGGGTAACTACCAGCCCGCCGGCAACTACCAGCCCGCCGGCAAGGTGTTCACCTCGGGCGGCGATCAGGTCATCCCCGAGGACGGCCAGCCGCACACGCTCGGCACCGTCGGTCAGTTCACGTTCACCGCGACGTGCAAGGCGATTCCGGCCGGCTCGAGCTCGCAGCACATGCCGGTCGACTCCACGCAGGTGCAGCACTCGCTCGAGTTCGACGTCGTCGACAACACGAACACCGCCGACCTCGACGGCAACGCCGGCGTGGCCGCCGGCACCCCGCAGGACATCATGACGATCCTCGACAACTCGTCGGACCCGGCCGGCCTCGGCGGCACCATCGGCCCGAACGGCTTCAACCAGACCCCGAGCGCGAGCTCCTCGACCGAGATCGCTCCGCGCAGCAACAGCAGCACCGCCGTCGACGACGTCGACGTGTTCTACACCTCCGCGCTGAACGGGCTTGGCAACAACAACCCGGAGTGCGTCGCCGGCTTCACCGGCTTCGAGTCCTAGTCCTCACCGCACCCCTCCCTCCGGCCGACGGCCGTCGGGGCGCCCAGCGCTCCGGCGGCCCCGGTCGTTAAGGCGCCGCAGGCTCCTCGCGCTCGAGCACGTCGAAGGACCACAGCTCGCTTGCCGTGCCGATCGGCCCGCCCTCCCGGTGCTGGGCGTGACCGGCGGAGAAGTCGGGGCTGGCCACCCAGGCCCGGAAGTCCTCCTCCGAGCGCCAGCGTGTCAGCACGAGGCACACGTCGCGCTCGTCATTGGGACGCAGCAGCTCGAAGCCCTCGAACCCCGGCGCGCCCGACACGCGGCCGGCGCGCGAGGCGAAGCGCTGCGCGAACTCGTCGAAACGCTCGCGCGCGACGGTGATCGCGTTGATCTTCACGACGCTCACCGCCCGCATCCTGACAGACGACGCCGCGCGAGCCGGCGAGCGCTCAGCGCTCGAGCATCCAGCAGTTGTTCGTCCACACGAAGCGGCTCTCGCTGCCGAGCAGCGGCGTGGGCAAGGCGATCGTGGCGACATAGTCGCCGGAGCTCAGCGAGACCCGCGCCGTGGCGATCGCCGCGGCGTCCGCCTGGAGGCGGTGGCGCTCGCCCGGCGTGCGCAGCATCGTGTGCAGGGTGGCGTCCCAGCGCTCGGCGCAGGTGCGGTGACCGACGACGCCGGCCAGCGGCGCATTGAGCACGCCGCACGCGCCGGAGCCGCTCCCCGCCAGCTCAGCGGTGACAAAGCGTGTCGCAGCGCTGCGCAGCGTCGAGATCTCGTTGGCTGGGCTCGACCACCCGGCGGTCGCTGCCACCGCGGTGAGGCCCAGGCCGGCGAGGGCGAGCAGCCCTGAACAGCCGATCGTGATGAGGCGCGTTCGCATGCTGCAGACGATATCGGCGCGCACCGCCGTCGTGTCGAGCATGTTGGACGGACGTTCCCCTACGCGGCCAGCGCGGCGCCGAGCGTCGTCGCCGCGTCATCGAGGTGCACCCGGTTGCGCCCCTCCGACTTGGCCGCGTAGAGCGCGGCATCGGCGCGCTCGAACACGGTCGCGAAGTCGAACTCGGCGCCCGCCGACGCGCTCACGCCGAAGGACATCGTGAAACGGATCCCATCCGCGTCCTCGCCCTCGATCGCCGTGCGCAGGCTCTCGGCCACGGCGGCCGCGTCGGTGCGGTCGGCGCCGGGCAGGACGACGAGGAACTCCTCGCCGCCGAGGCGATAGGCGAGGTCGTAGGCGCGGAGGACCTTGCGGATGCGGTACGCGGCGGTCCGCAGCACCGCGTCGCCGATGACGTGGCCGTTGCGGTCGTTGATCGACTTGAAGTGGTCGAGGTCGCCGACGACGAGCGCCACCGGCTGACGGTTGACCCGCGCCTGCTCGCTCAGCTCGGCGACCCGGGCGTCCAGCGCCTTGCGATTGAGCAGACCGGTGAGCGGATCGATGAGCGCCTCGCCGCGGTGGTGCAGGTCCGAGCCGAGCAGGGCCAGCGTGTAGCCGACGTTCGAGGCGAGGAGCGCGGCGTCGGCGATGAGCCAGATGAACGACGGCAGCGGCGAGTGGAACGGGCCGGCGGTGGTCACGGCGATCGCCGCCATGATGCCCGCGGTGAGCGCGCTGCCGGCAATGACGCCGCGCAGGCGGAAGCGTACGGCCAGGGCGACCGAGGGGATGGCCAGCCACGGCCCCGCCGGACCGCGCAGCCCGCCGGTGGCGATGCAGCCCAGGGCCACGATCCCCACCGACAGCAGCCAGGCGAACAGCGCGAGATACTCCGGCCGGCGCGAGCCGGCCATGCGCCGCGCCGCGATGACGAAGCCCGCGAGCGCAAGCGCCACAAGCGGCAGCGGCCACCAGCCCGCCCAGGGCAGGGCGATCAGCAGCGCGAGCCCGAGCGAGCCGAACGTCATCGCGCGCAGGGGCTTCAGGCGCCGCTCCATGTCGAGCACGCGCGCCCGGTCCTCGGGCGTGGGGCACAGCCAGGTCTTCTCGTACGCCCCGGGGTCCACGTTTGTTTAATCGGCTTCTGGCGCCGCTATCTGCTGCCCAATGGACACTTTCGGCGCGGCCACGCCCGGCGCGTCTAGGGTCCCTCGTCTGGTTGACGCGTGGTCCGACGCCGACCGGGCGGGTGTAGGGTCCTCTCCTGATGGGGGCAACGACGGGATCCCAGCGCTGGGCCGGAGGACGGATTCTGCTGGCGGGCACCCTCATCGCGATCCTGGCCCTCGCCGTCGCGGGGCGGGCGTCGGCGCTCACCGGCAAGCCGATCAACGTCGGCACCCCCTATGCGAGCGGGCCGCCCGCCGTCGCCGTGGACTCGGCCGGGACCGCCTACATCGCCTGGGCGAACACAAAGGACCTCGCCGGCGCGAACGACTTCGTCCAGTACTGCGTGCTGCCGGCCGGGGCCACCGCGTGCGCGCACAGCGGGTCGCTGATGCCCGCCGACTCCGCCCAGCACGTCGACGGCGTGCAGGTGCTCGTCGACGGCTCGACGGTCGTGGTGCTGACCGATGTGTACGGCACGGCGGCCCCGAACCCCCGGCACTACACCCCCGAGCAGGAATGGGCCTCGACCGACGGCGGCGCGACCTTCACCGGCGTGGACGGCGGCCTGTCGGTCGCCGACGGGGTCATCAACGCCGATACCGCGCCGCTCAGCGCGGTCATCGTCCCGGGCACGAACGTGCTCGGCTACGGCTGGGACACCGCCGACGGGCCGCCCACGTTCGATGCGTTCCCGTTGACCGCGCCGCCGGAGTGCTCCCAGGCCAGCTGCCCGGCCGGCAAGTACGCGACGCTCGAGCCCGCGACCAACCCCGACACGCTCGGCAACGGCGGCGGCCAGTTCGCCTCCGAGGTCGGTGCGAACCCCGGCGTGCTCGCGGTCTTCCCGACCGACTTCGGCAACGGTCCGCTCGGATGCCCCGGGACGGCGACCGCCCAATTCGGCACCGCGTACGCGTACGCGAGTGGGGCCGAGAGCGCGACCGACAACTACAACCTCTCCCCGGGCTCGCCGAACAGCGCCTGGAAGCTCCCGCTCACGCAGGCCGACTGCAACGTCGAGTACCCGGCGGTCGGCGGCGGTCCGAGCGGGTTCGGCATCGTCGAGGACAACCTCGCGACTCACGTCACCGAGTACCACCGCTTCGACGCGGCCACCTCACGCTTCGACACTGCGCCGGTCACGATCGCCAAGCAGGACGAGCAGAGCCCGTCGGTGTCTCAGGACGGGTCCGGCGGGATCTACGTCACCTATCTCGGTGGCTCGGGCGGTCCGATCAGCCTTGCCTACAGCCCCAACGACGCGACGACGTGGTCGAGCGCGGGCCACATCGCCACGGCGCTCAGTCCCGACGCCGACCACTCCGAGACGGCGCCGGCGAGCGCGGTGGGCGCAAGTGGGCAGGGCTGGGTGGCGTGGCTCGACAACGGCTCGGTCTTCGCCCAGCAGTTCGACGCGTCCGATGCGCGGGAGCCGGCCCAGCTGAGCAGCGCAGTGACGAGCAACGGTAAGACCGTGACGCTGAAGGTGAGCTGTGCGCTGGGGTGCGACGTCACGGTCACGATCACCGCGACGGTCACCAAGCCGAAGGCCAAGACCGTCACCGTGGCGAGCGGGACGTTCCCGACGATCGCCGCGGCCTTCCCCACGTTGCTGTCCGTGCCCGCGACCAAGGCCGGCAAGGCGCTCCTCGCCGCCGATCACGATCACCTGAAGGCCACCGTGCTGCTGTCGGAGAAGACCTCCGGCAAGCCCTTGCTGACGAGCAAGGTCGTCGAGATCACCCCGAAGAAGTAGCGCGCCGCCCCGGCCGGATGCGCGCGGGCGGGGGACCCGCGCGCATCCGTGGCGCGCTTCTGGGGCTCAGTGCTTGGCCCTGTGGACCGTCAGGCGCACCGTACGGATCGTGCGAATGCGGCCGTTGCCCTGGCGCTGGGTGATCGCCAGTGTCAGCGGCAGCGAGCCCCGCTGGCTGAGTAGCGCGCGGCCGGCCGCGTTGAGCGTGACCGTCAGCTTCTGCTTCGCGCCCGGCGCCAGCGTGAAGCTCGCCGAGCCGACGGTCACGGTCTTCGTCGTCTTTCGCGGGCCACGCGCCGAGCTGATCGAGGCCAGGCGGTTGCCGACGAGGTGCTCGACGACCGTTTCGAGCGCCTGATCGTGACACGTGGCCGTCGAGCACTCGACGGTGAACGTCACGTTGTTACCGCCGGTCACCGCGGGAACGAAGACGAAGATCGTCACCGCCTGGACCACGACCCGGGGGGCGGCGATGGCGCTGCTCGAGCTGCTCGTGCTGACCGACGTCTGGGTCGTGGTGGTCGTCGTGTTCGCGGGGGCCGCGGTCGATGTCGTGGCCGGGCTCGACGTCGTGGTCGTCGTCGGCGTGCTCGAGGAGGACGACGACGTGGTTGTCGTGGTCGGCGTCGTGGTCGTGGTAGGTGTCGTCGTCGTGGTCGTCGGACTGGTGGTCGAGCTCGTCGCGGTCGTCGTCGTCGTGGTCGTGTTGATCGTCCCGTTCAGGGTGTCGGCGAGCACGGCCGCCGACAGGTTGAGGCGATCGAGCGTCGAGGACACGAGCGGGCTGTCCTCGGCCAGCGGCCCGCCGCCAGCGGCGCTGTTGTCCTGGCCGCTGGCCCGGCCGCTGCGGACGTAGGAGCCAAGCTGGCTGATGAGGGCACTCACGCGATCGCTCACCGCGGTGGGGAACGAGTGCTTCACCGTGGTCGCCGGATCGAACCCGGCCGGCAGCGAGCGCGCCGCCTCGTAGTACTGCACGAGCTGCGACGTCACGCCGGACAGCGTGGTGTCACCGAACGAGTTCACCTTCGGGTAGGCGAAGACGTCGGACTCGGTTCCGTTGATGAGGTTCTGCAGGTTGTCGTCGCTGGCCAGGGCCTGCGGGAACCCGAGGCGCACGTAGTCGCTCAGCAGCGTGTCGGCGCCCTCGAGGCGCTGGGCGGCCGAGGCGACGTCGGTCGCCTCCGAGGTGCCATGCGTCAGCGTCGAGCCGTTGCTGAGGATCGCGTTGTAGATCCCCTGCTGCAGCGCGTTCAGCTGGGCGGCGGTGGTCGGGTCGTTGTAGGCCTCGACCTGCGCCGCCCCGGCCTGCAGCGACCCGAGCGTCGTCGGATTCGTCGGCGGGGTGAGCAGCGTCGAGAAGTCGGTGGCTCCGTTGGTGGCCTGCCAGCCCTGGAGAACCGTGAACTCGGCGTCGTTGGTGCCGTCGCCGCCGGCGAGATCGTTGTCGAAGGTGTAGTTGTCCGCGCTCAGGTAGCCGACCTCGTGCCGGTCCTGAAGGCTCGGGTTGTTCGCGTTTGGTGTCGTGCCGATGAAGACGAGCTGCATCGTCAGGTTCCCGTAGTTCTGCCCTCCGGGGGAGCCGTTGTCGAAGTTCGCTCCCCAGCAGACGCTGATGTTGGTCGCGCCGAGGCGCACCGCGTTGAGCAGGTCGTAGGGGAGCGCCTGGGCGATCAGGGGCACCGACAGGTGCGGCAGGACCGCGGTCTGTGCGGTGTAGCCGGGCGGGAGGTCGGCGGTGTCGCATATCGGCACGTTGGTGAACGTCGTCGAGTTGAGCAGGTTGTTGAAGTCCGGGAGCTGGTTGATGGTGCCCCAGGGGTCGACGCCCTTCTCGGTGAGGTTCTGGCTCGTGACCGGCTGCGCGGCGAGGTACGCCTGCTCCTCGTTCTGGAGCGCCTGCTGCAGCGACGGCGGACCGGACTGGGTGCCCGTGGCCCAGTACTGGTAGTAGTTGATGAGCCCGTCGAGCAGCTTGCTGCCGGTGCCCGACGGATCGGCGCCGGCATCGTTGGCCGAGATGGCCGATAGCGCCTGCTGGAGCACGCTGCCGTCGCTGATCATCGACTGCAGCTGGTTCACGCGGGCCTGCGTCAGGTCACTCGGATTCTCCAGCAGCAGCTGCGCGAACGCGCGCGTCGAGCTCGCCCAGAAGTCCGGGTTGGGCAGGCAGAGCAACCCGCTGGCCCGGGAGGCGCAGCCCGAGGTGAGCGGGGTGCTCAGGAACCGACCGGTCGGCCCGTCGCTCACCGCCGCCGGGAAGTAGTTGAAGTAGTTGATGTTCGTGTCGAGGGGGTCAGAGCTCGTGGCCGTCAGCTGGGTGTCGGCGGCGAGCGAGTCAAAGGCGCCGGGCGGGCTGAGAACGGTCTGACTGACCGCCGTGCCCGTGGCGTCCTGATACAGCTGGCCCGCCGGCGTGCCGAACGAGGTCGACGGGATCTCGGTGGGGTTGAGCGCCGGATACCCGAGCCACTGCGAGGTGACCTGTCCGAGGTCGTTGTTGGCCCCGGCCACGAACAGCGACTGGATCTCGGCCTGCAGCTGATCGACCGATGACTGCAGCTTCGTCAGCGACGAGCCGAGCGTCGTGATCTGGTTCTGCGTGTTCGTCAGCTGCGCGTTGAGCTGGTACGTCTCCTGCGCGATCTGCGTCGAGAGCGACCCGAGCTGCGCGTTGATCGAGGCGAACGCGGCCTGGGTGTACTGCTCGAAGTCGGAGATCTGCTGGGAGATGTTCTGCAGCCCCTGCACGATGATCATGTTCGGATCCGGCGCGTTGACGCCGTAGCCGACGGCGTCGTTGACGACGTTGAACAGCGCGCCGATGGCGGCCACCGGGTCGATCTCGGACACCGATAGCGTGGCGACGAGCCCGACGACGTCCTCGCCGGTCTTCAGGCCCATGTTGAGCGCCTGCGCGTTGAGGTACTGGTTTTCCTCGTCTGAGATCTGCGCCGATGTCTCCGCGGCGGCCTGCTCGGCCGTCTGCAGCTGCGCGTTGGCGTAGCCGAGCAGCCCGGCCTCGGCCGTCTGGGCCGCCGTCTCGTTGGCGATCGTCGTCGCCTCGTCCTGCGGGTCCGCCCCGAGCGTGGCCACGAGCGCGCAGTTGCTGATGCCGTTGGGGCACTGCGCGGCGACGAGCTCGGCGTCGTGCAGCGCGCCGGCGACGCAGTTCGGCAACCCGGATCCCGGGGCGCTCGGTCCGCCGCGCGGCGTACAGGTCTGATCACTGACCACGGTCGCCTCGTTCTTGATCGTCGCGAGCACCGTGTTGACGTCGGAGGAGAAGCTGCCGCCGTTCAGGCTCGCCACGAGGGCCTGGATCGCCGGGTCGTTATGCAGCACGGGGTTCTCGCTCACGAGCGTTGTCGTGTCGTCGCCGAGATGCTCGTGGCTGGCCGCGGCCCACAACAGATTGCGGGCGCCGAAGAAGTTCGCGTTGTGCGCCGCGAGGGCGACCGTCGCCTCGAGCACCACGGCGGGCGAGAAGCTGCGCAGGGACAGCGTCGACAGCGTGTCGGCTGACGCGTCGAAGTACTGGCCCGACGACGCCAACACGTTGGAGGAGTCGGTCAGCGCGGTCTTGGCCACCTGGGTGATCGCCAGCGCGACCGGCGCGGGCGGATTGGAGGCCTCGAGCGCCTGGAGGATGGCGAGGATACGCTCGTTGCCCGACATCACGGTGAGGGTGGCCGCCGACGTCGCCGCCCCGCCCGAGGACAGGGCGTTCTGCAGTCCCTGGATGTCCGTCACCGCGTCGCTGGCGGCGAGCGCCGGGTTGTCGGCGTACAGCTGCTGCAGGACCTTCTCGAGCACGAGGCTCTCGGTGCCGCTCGGCACCGTCGAAAGACGGCCGATGTCTCCGGCCACAAAGAGCTGCGCCGCGACTTGGGCCGGCGTGGCGGTGACCGGGGTGGTTGCGGCCTGCGCCGCGGCCCCGCCGAAGGACGCGGTGGCGAGCAGCGCACACACCGCTGCGCTGAGGGTCACGGCCAGCCGTGACCGGCGGATGCCTGGGATGAGAGCGAGGGCGGTCATGGCTGCCTTTCGGTCGGGACGGGAGACGGGGAAGAGAGCGACCGCGCCGGCCGTGACGGGCTCGCAGCGCTCTGGTCAAGTGGGAAGACGCGCCGACTCGGCGTGGCATTCCATTACGTCTTCCACCCGCCCGCCCGCGGCCGATGCAGAACCGTCATCTGCGGCCCGATCGTGTACAGCTGGCGTCCGTCCGGGCTGAGCACCGGGTAGTGCCCGAGCGCGAATCCCTGCCCCCAGCGAGCGCGGCCGTGGGCTCGCGAGGGGGGTGCACGTCTTTTCTATGAATGGACTGGAGAAAGGACGTGCACCCCCCCTCGCGGCATCGCTCGGCCGATCGCCGGCGCCGCTCACCTGGCCGTGCCTACGCCGCCTCGCGGGCCACCGCAAGCAGCACGTCGGCCGCGCGCACGACCGCCGGGAAGCGCTGCTCGTCGCCGTCGGGCGGTACCCGCACCGACACCTGCGACTTGCCGCTCTCGTACAGCGCCTCGGGCAGCTCCTCGCGCAGGCGCTTGGCCCGCACCGAGTCGAGCTCGATCGGGGTCACCGCCAGGCGGTCCCCGCGGAAGGACACCGCGCGAGCGCCGGCCTGGCCGAACTTGATCCGCGCGCGCTGCAGCGCGAGCAGGTTGGCCAGCGGCTCGGGCACCGGGCCGAAGCGGTCCTCCAGCTCCTCGCGCAGGCGCTCGACGTCGGCCACCTCCAGGGCGCCGGCGACACGTCGGTGGACCTCGATCTTGGCCTGCTCGTAGGGGATGTAGTCGGCCGGGACGTAGGCGTCGACATGGACGTCGAGGCGCACGGGCTCGGGTGCCTCCTCCTCGAGCACCCCGTCCTCAGCGCTGCCGGCCCGCACCGCCTCGTCGAGCATCTGCATGTACAGCTCGAAGCCGAGCGCGGCCACGTGCCCGGACTGCTCGTCGCCGAGCAGGTTGCCGGCGCCGCGGATCTCCAGGTCGCGCATGGCGATCTTGAAGCCGGCGCCGAGCTCGGTGTAGTCGCTCAGCGCGGACAGGCGCTGCGCCGCCTGCGCCGTCAGCGCGGCCGCGGAATCGAACAGCAGGTAGGCGTAGGCGCGCTCGCGGCTGCGCCCGACGCGCCCTCGGATCTGGTAGAGCTGGGCCAGGCCGAAGGCATCCGCGTGCTCGACGACCAGCGTGTTGGCTTGGGGGATGTCGATGCCCGACTCGATGATCGACGTGGACACCAGCACATCCGCCCCGCCGCGCAGGAAGTCCATCATCACCTCCTCGAGCTCCCCTTCTCCCATCTGGCCGTGCCCGACCGCGAAGCGCACGCCGGGGCACATCGCCCGCAGCCGCTCGGCCGTCTCCTCGATCGTCTCGATGCGGTTGTGCAGGAAGAAGGCCTGGCCGCCCCGCTCGTGCTCGCGCATGATCGCCTGCTTGACGAGCTCCTCGTCGTACTCGCCGACGTAGGTCTTCACCGGGCGCCGTCCCTCCGGCGGGGTCTCGATGACCGAGATGTCGCGCAGCCCGGCGAGCGACATCTGCAGCGTGCGCGGGATCGGCGTGGCCGACATGGCGATCACGTCGACGCGCAGACGCAGCTGGCGCAACAGCTCCTTCTGCTTGACGCCGAAGCGTTGCTCCTCGTCGACGATGATCAGGCCGAGGTCCTTGGCGCGCACGTCGCGCGAGAGCAGGCGGTGGGTGCCGACGAGGATGTCGACCCTGCCGTCCTTGAAGCCGGCGATCGCCGCCTTCTGCTCGGCCGGCGATCGGAAGCGCGAGACGTGCTCGAGCGTGATCGGGTAGTCGGCCAGGCGCTCGGCGAACGTCCCGTAATGCTGCTGGGCGAGGATCGTCGTCGGGACGAGCATGAGCACCTGCTTGCCGGCATTCGCGGCCTTGAAGGCGGCGCGCAGCGCGACCTCGGTCTTGCCGTAGCCGACATCGCCGCAGATGAGACGGTCCATCGGGCGCGGCGCCTCCATGTCGGCCTTCACGAGCTCGATCGCGTCGCGCTGATCGGGCGTCTCGGTGTAGGGGAAGCGGTCCTCGAACTCGCGCTGCCAGTCGTCGTCGACCTCGAAGGCGTAGCCGGTGCGCCGGCGCCGCTCGGCGTAGAGGTTGAGCAGCTCGCCGGCCAGCTCCTGCGCGGCTCGGCGAGCCCGCGCCTTCATCGTGTCCCAGCGCGTGCCGCCGAGCTTGGACAGCGGCGGGTGCTCGCCTCCCGCCCCCACGTAGCGCGAGATCTTCGCGAGCTGGTCGGTGGGAACGAACACGCGGTCGTCGCCCTGGTACTCCAGGTACAGGTAGTCGCGCGTGATGCCGGCGACCGTGCGCGTCTCGAAGCCGGCGAAGCGCGCGATGCCGTGATCCTCGTGCACGACGATGTCGCCGGTGCGCAGGTCGGTGAACGAGCGCAGCGCGCCGCGACGTCGCCCGCCCGGTCCGCCCTCGGGCCGCTCCGCCCGACGGCGGCGCACGAGGCGGTGCTCGGGGAAGACCGCGAGCTTCAGCTGGGGCGCGATGAAACCCTCGCGCAGCGAGGCGCGGGCGAAGCGCAGCGCGGCGTCGATCGGCTGCGCGCTCGCTCCCTCACCCTCCCCGAGCCACGTCGCCTTCAGGCGGGCGAGGTTGTAGGCGGCTCGCTCGCCCTCGCCGCGGCGCGGGAACGCGACGACCGTGCGGTACCCCGAGCGCACGAGCTTCTCGAGCTCGGGCTCCGCGTCGAGGACCGTCTTGGCGGCGGTGTCGGCCGTCTGGGCACGGAACTCGAACGGCTGGTCGCCGGAGATCGCCGATAGCCAGACCCGCGCGCGGTCGCGCAGGGCGGCGCTGATGTCGTCCGGCTTGACGTAGAGGTGATGCGCGTCGGTGTCGTGGAACGCGGCCGTGACGTCGTCCCACTGGTCGGCGAGCGCGGGGGCGATCTCCTCCTCGGCCGCCACGACGATCGCCGCCTCGGCCGGCACGAGATCGAGCAGCGCGCCGAAGCGCTCGACCGGGAGCAGCTCGGCGACGTCGGGCCGCTCGCCGCCCTCCTCGGCCTGCAACGCGGCCATCTCGGCCAGCTCGCGATGCTCGAGGGCCAGCTCGGCGGCCGGGGCGATCTCGACCGCCTCCGCGTCGCCGAGCGAGCGTTGCGTGAACGTCGAGAACCAGCGCATCGACTCGATCTCGATGTCGAAGAGGTCGACGCGGACGGCGCGTTCCTCGGTGGCCGGGAACACGTCGAGCAGCCCGCCGCGCACGGCGAACTGGCCGCGGTCCTCGACCTGCTCGACGCGCTCGTAACCGGCGGCGACGAGCTCGTCGGCGACCTCGTCGAGGTCGAGCACATCGCCGACGCGCAGCCAGAAGGAGTGGGGACGCAGCGCGGGGTCGGGCACCTTCTCCGACAGTGCGGTCGCCGAGACGACGATCACGGGCGCCTCGGCGTCTTCGCCGCCGCGGTGAGGGGCCTGCGGATCCGGCGGGGCGCCGTAGGCGAGCAGTGCGTCGAGCGCGGCGACGCGCAGGCCGACGAGGTGCGGCGGCGGCGCGAGGTGCGACTCGTAGGCCACGCCGCGCGAGGGATAGAAGCGCACCGGCCGTGGCGCGAGCCACGCGCGCAGGTCGGCGGCGAGGTCGCGGGCCGCGCGATCGTCGCCGGCGACGACGAGCGCGGGGCGGCCGGCGGCCAGCGCCGCGTCGCCCTCGCCGCCGCCGTCGACGAGCGCCGCGATCAGGTACGGCCGCAGCGAGGCCGACACGAACGCGCGGCCGCCGTCGCGGGCGAGCACCCGCGCGCTGTCGTCGTCGGCGATATGGGCAAGCAGGGGTCGGAGCGCCATGGCGAGACGGCCACCCGGGGCCGCAACGGCTGTTGGAGAGGACACGGTTCACCGGAGCGCCATCGTCGCGGCGGGCGGCGCGGCCGGCCGGCGCGCTCGGGACGCGCCGTGTTCCATTCTATGGAGGGTCCGCTCAGCGGTAGGTGAATCGGTCCGCGCTCGACGTCGCGCTCGTCCCGTCGGCCTTCGTGGCCACGGTGACGTCGACCGCGCCGGTCGGCCCGGGCGGGGCCGGCGCCAGGACTAAGCGGCTCGAGAGCGCGAGGAACAGCGCCGGCCGGGCGCCGAAGTGCACCGACGTGACGTGGCTGAAGCTCGCCTCAGCGATACGTGAACTGGTCCGCGCTCGAGGTCGCGCTGCTCCCACCGGCGCCCGTCGTCACCGTGACGTCTACGGTGCCGGTCCCGCCCGGCGGCGCGAGGGCGATGATCAGGCGGCTCGTCAGCGCCAGGAACAGCGTCCGCCTCGTGCCGAACCGCACCGACCGCACCTGGCTGAAGTCGTGACCGCGGATGAGCACGAATGAGAACGGACCGCCCGAATTGGGTGCGACCTGCGTGACCACCGGCGGCACGAAGACGGTGAGGACCGCCGGGTTGGTAGCGGTGCTGTCCCCGCTGGCGGGATCCGTGAACACGGCCTCGTAACGGGTGCCGCTCTGGGCGAGCGTGGCATTCGACACCGTGAGCGTGTCCGACGCGGCGCCGGCGATGGGGGTGAACGTGGTCGCGCCCGCTGGCTCGGATTCCCATTGCACGTCCGCCGCCGCGGGCCCGAGCGTGGCGGCGCTGAACGTCGCGGTCGCGCCGACCGGGACACTCGCGTCCGCCGGCTGCGTGGCGATCTCGGGCGGGCCTTCGACGGTGAGGACGAAGAAATTCGACGCCACCTCCCGCGAGTCCACCGAGAAGACCGCCTCGTATGGGATGCCCTCCAGCGCGTAGGAGCTGCTCGGGATCGTGAGCGTGCTCGACGTGGCGCCGGGTATCGGGGTGAAGGTTCCCAGCCCGTTGAGGTCTCCGTACATCCCGACTTCCCACTGCACGGTGGCGTTCGCAGGCAGGCAGTCCGCGGCGTTCAGAAACGCGAAGGCGTCGAGCGTGAACGGTCCCGGCGCCATCACCAGGACCAGTGGTACCTCGGCAGGGCCGGCGTGCACGCACGTTGTGTAGCTGAACTCGTCGGCGCTGCTGACGGCCGACGTCTGCCCGCTTGCGTCGGTGACCGTGACGTCGACGGTGCTCGCCGCCGCCACGGCTGGGGAGAGCGCGGTGATCGTGGTCGGCGAGACGACCGTCACCGACGTGCCGGGAACCGAGCCGAACATCACCGTGTCGCCGTCGGCGAAGTTGGTCCCGGTGATCGTCACCGGAGTCGACCGCGGCGTCGTCCGGCCGACGCCCCCGCCGGCCGGCGACACGCCCGTTACCGTGGGCGCCGGCGGTGCGGCCGCCGCCGTCGTCGCCAGTGGGCCCAGGACCCCGAGCGCCACCACTACCCCCAACGCTCCGCCCCGGCCCGTCGCGCACAACCCCCGCAGCAGCATCCCGCTCCTCCTCCATGATGGTCGGACCGCAGTCCCGGCCCCCGATGCTCAAGACGCACCGATCGGTTGCGACTATGTCCGAATCGGCCGCGGCTGTCAACGGCAGCGCAGCGCTGACCGACCCGCACCCAGCGACCGTACGTACCCCTACCCCGCGACCGCGGACACCAGCCCGCACCAGCCGCGCTTGAGCTGGCCGAGCGACCGCTCCTCGATGCGGCGCTGGTGCAGCACGAGCTCGGCCGACAGCGCCCCAAGCAGCGCGTCGGCCACCACGTCGACGTCGGCGGCGATCTCGGCCTCGGTCAGGAGCGCCACGACGTGCAGACGCCGCGACGCGTAGACCGGTGAGCGCAGGCGCACGCCGGGCGCGCCGGACTCGGCCAGGGCGATGAGGTCGCCCTGCTCCTCGAGCAGATCGAGGACAGCGCAGCCGAACGCGCCGAGGCGCTCGGCCGGCGACGCGCCCGGGCCGAGGGGAGCCGGCCCGCGCAGGATCGCCTCCTGCAGGACTCGCTCGCGCTCGTCGAGCAGCGCATGGAAGAGCGCCGAACGGTCGCCGAAGCGGCGGAAGAGCGTTCCCTTGCCCACGCCGGCCTTACAGGCGATCGCGTCCATCGTCAGCCCGCCGGCTCCCTCGCTGGCCAGCAGGCGCTGCGCGGCATCGAGGATCGCGGCGCGGTTGCGCGCCGCGTCGGCGCGCACCGACGGCCCGCTGTCGAGCATCGGCAGCGGCGCTCCGGGCGGCGGCGACTTGTCGGAGGAGGAGTGACTGGGCCTGGGCATAGCGGTACGCAGCCCAACGACCCGCGAAGCGGAAGGCGAGGCGGCAGAAACGGGTAACACGGTGGGGGGTGGGTAAGTATCCATCGCGGAAGAAGCGGACTACGGTCCGATCTATGTTATCGTACGTAAGCGGACCACGGTCCGCCGCCGTACGAGACCACCCGCCGGACCTCCCGGGCCGGCCAAACCGCATCCCCACTGGAGGCACCAATGTCAACCACACAGGCCACCGAGACCGCGCTCCCCGTCGGCACGTGGACGCTCGATCCGACCCATTCCACGGCCCACTTCGCGGTCAAGCACATGATCGTGGCGACCTTCCGCGGTCGCTTCGAGGAGATCGACGGAACGCTCACGGTCGGCGAGGACGGCCGCGCGAAGCTCGTCGGCATCGTCAAGGCCGACTCGATCGCCGTAAAGGACGAGAACCTCAAGGGCCATCTCGGCTCGCCGGACTTCTTCGACATCGAGCGCTACACCGAGATTCGCTTCGAGTCGACCGGCATCCGCCGCAATGGCGACGAGCTCGTCGTCGACGGTGAGCTGACGATCAAGGACCAGACCCACCCCGTCGAGGCCCGCGGCACGATCAGCGGCCCGGCCGTCACGCTCGGCGACGTCGAGAAGGTCGGCATCACCCTGGAGACGGTCATCGACCGCACCGAGTTCGGCCTGACCTGGAACGCGCCGCTGCCCAAGGGCGGCTTCGCGGTCGAGAACGACGTCACGCTGACGGTCGAGCTCGAGCTCGCCAAGGCCTAGACGATGAAGATCCTGGCCATCCCGGGGTCGCTGCGTCGCGACTCACACAACCGGCGCCTCCTGCGCGCGGCGGCGGACCTCATGCCGCCCGATGTCGAGGTGGTCGAGTTCGACGGCCTGAAGGCGATCCCGCCGTTCGACGAGGACGACGAGGCCGCCCCCGGGCCGGCGGTCGAAGCCTGGCGCGAGGCGATCGCCTCGGCCGACGGCCTCCTGTTCGCGACACCCGAGTACAACTCCTCGGTGCCGGGACAGCTGAAGAACGCCGTCGACTGGGCGTCGAGGCCGTTCGCGGACACGGTGCTGCGCAACAAGCCGGCCGCGGTGATCGGGGCGAGCCCAAGCATGTTCGGCGCCGTGTGGGCGCAGGGCGAGCTGCGTAAGGCCCTCGCGGCCGCTGGCGCGCGCGTCATCGACCTCGAGCTGCCGGTGGCCAACGCCGAGCAGGCGTTCGCCGACGACGACGGCCTCGCCGACGTCGAGCTGGAAGAGCGGCTGCGCGGCATCCTCGTCGAGCTGCGCGACGCGGCCGCACGCCACGCCGCGGCGCACGCCTCGGCTGCCTGACGATCACGGCAAACGCGGTGTGGGGCGCACGCCCCGCACCGCTCAGCCGTCGTCGATGAACCGACGGATGAGGCGGTGCCCGAGCGAGAGCCCGTCGGGCAGCTCGATCCGGCCCTCGCGCACCGCCTCGCGCAGCTCCACGCGGGTGAACCAGCGCGCATCGACGAGCTCGGAGCGCTCGACCTCGAGCAGGTCGCTGGCGCCCGGAGCCAGCTCGGCGCGGAAGCCGAGCATCAGCGAGGACGGAAACGGCCACGGCTGCGCCCCCTCGTAGCGGACGTCCCCGACCCGCAGGCCGACCTCCTCGGCCACCTCGCGGGCGACGGAGGCCTCCGGCGTCTCCCCCGGCTCGACGAAGCCGGCCAGCGCCGACCAGCGTCGCTTCGGCGCGCCGAAGCGACGCGACAGCACGCAGCGGCCGCCGCTGACGACGAGCATGATCACCGCCGGATCGGTGCGCGGAAACAGATGCGCCCCGCAGCCCGGGCAGCGGCGCGAATGCCCGGCCTCCTCGACCTCGGTGCGCGCCCCGCAGCGCCCGCAGTAGCGGTGCGAGCGATGCCAGGCGACGATCGCCACCGCCTGCGCGGCGAGCGCCGCCTCGGAGGACTCCAGCGCTGCCGCCGCCTGGCGCAGGGAGATCAGGCCGCTGGCGCCGAGCGCCGACCGCGAGGCGTCATAGGCGAGCAGCACGCCCCCGCCGACGTCGACGCCGAGCAGCGTCAGCTCGGCGTCGGGTGGTACGGCGTCGAGCTCGAGCCGGGCGAGCCGCGACACGCCGTCGAGCAGCACGCCCTGCTCGGACCCGACCGGGATCACCCGCGTCGTCGAGGTGCCGCGCGCCGCCTCGACCGTGTCCGCCGTACGCAGGCGCGCCGCCCGATCCGGACCCGGGCCGACGAACGGCAGCAGAGGCTCCGACGGCGACACCCGACCGATGTTAATCCGAGCGCCCCGCGCTACGATCCGCGCTTGAGCCTGTGGGGTCGGGTCTTTACGAGTGTGTACGACCGGAGCATGCGCAGCAGCGAGGAGGCCGGACTGTCCGCGCTCCGCGCCGGAGTCGTCTCCCAGGCCCACGGCCGCGTCATCGAGCTCGGTGCCGGGACCGGGCTGAACCTCGAGCACTACGCGCCCGACGCCGACCTCGTGCTCACCGAGCCCGAGGAGCCGATGGCTCGCCGCCTCGAGGACCGCGTACGCTCCCTCGGCCGCGACGCCGAGGTCATCCGGGCGCCGGGCGAGACGCTCCCCTGCCCCGATGGGTCCTTCGACGCGGCCGTGGCCACGCTCATGCTCTGCACCGTCCCCGACCCCGACCGCACCCTGGCCGAGGTGCGCCGCGTCCTGCGCCCGGGCGCGCCGCTGCTGTTCCTCGAGCACGTGCGCGCGTCCGATCCCGCCGTCGCCCGCCGCCAGGATCGCTGGGATCCGCTGTGGCGCCGCGTCGCGTACGGCTGCCGCTGTAATCGCGACACCCTGGCGACGATCGAGCGCGCGGGTTTCGAGATCGTCGACGTGCGCGACGACCGCCTGCCGAAGGCCGCCTCGATCGTCCGCCCGATCGTCATCGGCCGCGCGCTCGCGCCGACATAGGCCCGCGCGACGGCCCGGCCAACGCGCCCGCCAGCCGCTCGGCCAACCCCACCCGTCCGAGCGGCTGCCCGTCGAGGCTGTGGACCACCTCGGCGCCGCCGAGCGCGCCGGTGACGAGCACCTCCTCGGCCCCGCCGAGCATCGCCGCCGTCAGCCGCTCCTCGCGCGCGGCCAGCCCGAGCGGCCCGGCGAGCTCGAGCACGCGCGCCCGCGTGAGGCCGGGCAGGATGCGCCCGTCGAGCGGCGGCGTGCGCAGCGTCCCGTCGCCACCCAACGCGAACACGCTCGCCCGCTCGGCCTCGAGCACGCGCCCATCCAGATCGCAGAGCAAGGGCTGCGCCGGCGCCACCACCGCCGCCAGCGCCTCGAGCAGGCGACGGTCCGCCCACTTGTGCGCCCCGAGTCCTCCCGGGACGGTCACGCAGCGCAGGTGCACCGGCGGCCGCGGCGCGCCCAGCGGCGTGCACGTCGCCGCGAGACCGCGCCCGTCGGGGCGGTAGTCGATGCGCAGGCGCCCGAGCGCGACGCCGGCTGCCGCCGCGAACCCGCGCTCGCGCGCGTCGCCGGCGAGCTCGTCCGCGTACAGCTCGCGCACGCTGGCGGCGAGGCGCTCGAGGTGCGCGTCGAGGCGGACCGGCTCGCCGTCGCGCACGAGCATCGTCTCGAACACCCCCTCCCGCGCGTCCGGACGCCGGACCGGCCGCGCGCCGAGCCGCAGCGGCACCGGCGCGGCGGCGACCTCGGCCGCGTCGGCCATGCGCGCGCCGATCGCCGCCAGCAGCGGCGCCGCCTTGGTCGCGCACTCGACCGCCTCGGCGTCGGGCTCGGAGTCGGCCACGATCCCGCCGCCGACACCGAGCCAGATCTCCCCGTCGCGAACCTCGAACGTGCGAATGGCCACGCTCAGCTCGAGCCCGGCGGTCGGGCTCGCGAACCCGATCGCGCCGGTGAACACGTCGCGCGGCGTGCTCTCGAGCTCGGCGATGACGTCCATCGCGGCGACCTTCGGCGCGCCGGTCACCGAGCCCGGCGGGAACGCGGCGCGCACGAGCTCGCCGTCGCCGACATCCTCGCGCAGCCGCCCGCGCACCTCCGAGACGAGGTGCCACACCCCGACATGGCGACGAACTTGGGCAAGGACATCGACGGCGATCGACCCAACCTCGCACACCCGTCCCAGATCGTTGCGGACGAGGTCGACGATCATCGTGTTCTCGGCCCGGTCCTTCTCCGATGTGGCGAGCAACGCGCGCTCGGTCATCGCGCTCGCCGGATCCGCGGAGGCCGGGCGGGTGCCCTTGATCGGGGCGCTGCGCACGTCGCGGCCGTGGCGCTCGAGGAACAGCTCGGGCGAGAGGCTGACGAGCGCCCCCCAGGGCCCGGCGAGGTAGGCCGAGCGATCCCCCGCCACGCTCGCCCGCGCGGTGGCGAACAGGTCGAGCGGGTCGCCATGCAGGCGCGAGCGCAACCGCGTGGCCACGTTCGCCTGCAGCAGGTCGCCGGCGTGGATGCGCTCGCGGGCCGCGGCCACCGCACGCGCGTGCCCGGTCGGCGTCGGGTGCGCGCTCCACGGGTCGGTGACGAACGGCGCCGGGCGCCGCCGCACCTGTTCCTGCGCGCGGCGGCAGAGGAGCACGAGGCGCTCGCGCAGCGCGACCTCGCGCTCGTCGCTCCACAGCGCCTCGAACCACCAGCGCCCGAGCGCGTCGCGGCGCAGCACGTGGTCGTAGTAGGCAAGCTCCGCGTCGGGCAGCCCGGCCGGCGCCGGCGGCCCCGCGCCCAGGTCCTCCAGGCGTGCGCCGAGACGGTAGCCGAGATAGCCGAACCAGCCGCCGGCGACGAGGCCGTCCTCGCCGGCGCGCACGGGCGGCTGCTGGTCGAGCAGCGCGAACGGATCGGCGTCGGGCGGGGCGACGCGCGTCGGCTCTGAGCCGATGAGCGCCCCGCCGCCGGCCCAGCGTCCGACGAGCGCGAACGGCCTGCGGTCGCCGCGCACCAGCAACGCCGCCTCCTCGGCCGACAGGTGCCAGGGCAGCGCGAGACGCCGGGCATGCAGCGTCTGGGCGGGTGCGTGCAGCGACACCGGGCGGAGTCTAGGTCCGCATCGGTGCGGCGGCCTTTCCCCCAGATTCGGTGTCGTGGGCAGCAGCGCGCGCTCCCCCGGGGTCGGCGGGGGAGCGCGGTGCCGCTCGCGGTCAGGGCGAGGTCTGCAGGGTCGGCAGCGAGACGGTCGTCTTGGTGACGAACGTCGCGTTGACCCCGTTGCTCGGGCGCAGGTAGGGAGAGTCAGTGGCGAGGATCTCCACTCGCGCCTTGTCCCCGGCCGCGAAGGTGTAGTCGTTGCCGGCGAGCTGGAAGCTCACCGTTCCCGACTGGTTGTTGGTGAGGCGGTAGTCGCCGCGGCTGACGAGGATCTCGGTGCCGTTCGGCTTAACGTCCCACAGGTGTGCGTCGAGCTGCCCGTTGGAGCCGACGTTGAACAGGTTCAGGGTTATCGTCGGCATGCCGACGAGCGTGTACGGGAACCAATGCGCCGGCGCCGTCACGCTCACGCTGTTGGCGGCCGGCGTCGCCGGGTAGGTCTGGCACGGGTTCGAGCCCTGCAGCGCCGTCGTGAACAGCGTCCCGAAGGACCCGCCGGTCAGCTCGGACGTCAGGCTCGCCAGGGTCACCTGGCCGTCGAGCAGGCCGGTCACCAGGCTCGAGACGGTGCTCGTCAGCAGCGGGATGATCGGGTCGAGCGAGGCCTGGCCGAGGTAGTTCAGCCCGGCCGAGGCGGTCCCCTGGAACGCCGAGGAGCCGAACGTCAGCGTGCCGGGGTGCGTCGCCGCCCAGCTGGAGGCGACGACCGGAGCGCCGGTCGGGCTGCCGGCCGGGCAGGTCATCGGGTACAGCGTCGCGCTGCGCGGCGCCGGCGCTGCGCCGCTGCCCTTCAGCTTGGCGTTGAAGAACGCGTCGCCCTCGTTGACGAGCTTGTCGACGACGTCGGTGCGGTTGGACGCCGGCGGGTGGCCGGTGTCGGCGAACTGCAGCGACACGTCGGCGGCCGGGTCGGCAGCCAGCGCCTGGTTGTAGAGCGCGACGCCCTGCTGGGCCGTGAACAGGTCATCGGTCCATCCGTTCTCGATCAGCATCGGCGCCGGGGCGCCCGGGATCGTGTCCGTGCCGTCGTAGGAGACCGCATTGAGGACCTGCTGGGACATGGCGTCGGTGTACGGCTCACCCTGGATGAGGCGCTCGTACCAGTCGGTCAGGTCAGCCGTGGGATCGGCGCCCGGCGGCGAGACGTAGCCGGTCAACTGCGTGACGAGGTACAGGAACGTCACGTAGGACAGCTTCATCACGCCGACCGGCGAGGTGTCCTGCGCGTAGCTCGGGGCCTGCGTGTCGAGGAGACGGCCGTTCGGCACGAGCGCGGCCGCGAGATCGGCCCAGCCCCAGCGCGGGTAGGCCGCGGCGAGCGACAGCGGGGTCCCGTTCGGGCTCGTCCACGGCGCGAAGCTGCCGTCGGGCAGGCGGATGCGGTTCTTCAGGAATGCCAGCTCAGCGCTTGCGCCGCCGCCATAGGAGGCGCCGGTGGCGCCGAGCGCGTGCGGGGCGGCGATGCCCTCGTCGACGAGCAGGCCGAGCAGGTATTGCGCGTCGCGCGCCTCGTAGCGCGTGTCGTCGAGGTGCACCCAGCCGCGCGCGCAATCCGGCGTCCGCGAGGCCGACGTCCCGCACGACTGACCGAAGCCGCGCGCGGAGTAGTTGACGACGGCGTAGCCCTGCTGTGCGTAGTAGGTGTTGTTGTAGTGGTAGCTGAGGGCCTGCGAGCCGTTGGCGGAGGTGTCCTCGAACATCGTCTTGTCGCCACCCAGGCCGTGCAGCATCACGATCGTCGGCCAGGGGCCGCTGCCGGTGGCCGGGAGGGTGACATCAGCGTCGAGCGGCGTTCCGTCCCACGACGGCACGCGCTGCGACAGGGTCGACGTCGGGCAGAAGCGGACGCCGTTCTGCGCCGTGCAGGGATGCCCGAATGGGGCCGGGTCCGCCTGTGCGACCGCGCTCGACATCGCGATCGCCGCGACGGCGCCCAGCAGGACGCCCGCTGCTCTTCTCCTCATGACCACTCCTCCTCGTTGTCTGATCCGTGACCCCGGCGGCGCCCTCTACATACCGCCAAACGCAGTCAAACCTACTCAATCCCACTAGAGACGACCGCGTCTGCGGGACCCTACCATGAATAGCTAAACCTAAGTCGCATTCACTTTTTCCGCCGCGCCGAGCAACGGAAAACACCGCCGTGCACTAACGTGGATTGATGGCCGACACGGAGCGTGGGCCCAGGCAGCGCCGCCGCACCCCCGTGCAGCAGCGCAGCCGCGAACGGGTACAGGACATTCTCAACGCGACGGGGGAGCTGCTCGGAGAGGGCGGCGTCGACGCGGTGACGACGCGCGCGCTGGCCGAGCGCGCGAACATCTCCGTCGCCGCCGTCTACCAGTACTTCCCCAACCGGGACGCGATCATCGACGCGTACCTCGAGCAGGCCACCAGCCTGATCGACGCCAGCGTGCTCGAGACGGTGCTGAAGCTCGAGCTCGTCTCGCCGCGCACCGTCGTCGAGGCCGCCGTGCTCGCCCACCTGCACTTCTACCAGCGCCACCCCGACCTCGTGCAGGTCTGGCTCAGCTCGGGGACCGATTCGATCGTGCTCAGCCGCGCGCGCAAGCGCAACGCCGAGCTCGGGCACTGGCTCGAGGGCGCGTTCCGCGCCGCCGGGTTCCTGCGCGACAACATGCCGCACTACGGCGCCGACCTCGTCGTCGAGGTCTGCCAGAGCGCGATCGAGTTCGCGCTGATCACCGAGCGGCCGGCCGAGGAGCAGAATGAGATCGTGCGCATGGGGATCGAGATGGTTCTCTCCCAGATCGAGCCGTTCATGACCGAGCGCGCCCTGAAGGGCGTCGCCGCCGCGGAGTTCGCCGAGGCACTCGCCCAGGCGACCGGCCGCTAAACAGTCGGTCGGCGCGCCTAAACAGACCCGCAAGTAGGTCTGCACGACTGCCCATTGCGCGGTCTGGCCCTTTACCGACAGACTCCTCGCCATCGACCGAGGAGCAACGGACGGGAACTGGGGAGGTGTCAGGTGTCGGTACGAACGCCAGAGCGCGCACCCGAAGTGCAGACGAACGGAGCTCTCGAGCCCGATCGCGGCGCCGGCGCGCCTGACCCCCGGCCCGCCCATCGCCTCGACCCCGAGCGCCTCGGCGACCACGTCACGCGGCTGTACCGCGCGGCCTACGGCCTCTGCGGCTCGCGCGAGGAGGCCGAGGATCTCGTGCAGGACACCTTCGAGCGGATCCTGCGCCGGCCGCGGTTCCTGCGCCACGAGAACGACCTCGGCTACCTGCTGCAGGTGCTGCGCAACACGTGGATCAGCCGCGCCCGCGGCCGCCGCGTGGAGGTCGTGTCGATGGACGCCGAGGAGACCAACGCGATCGCCGATCCGGGCGGGGACACGACAACCGAGTGGATCAACACGTCGGCGATCTACGACGCGCTGCGCCTCCTGAGCGAGCCGCTGCGCGAGGCCGTCGTCGCCGTCGACGTCGTCGGACTCTCCTACCGGGACGCGGCCCGCGCCCTCGGTACGAAGGAGGGCACGATCATGAGCCGCCTGCACCGGGGCCGCGGCCAGATCGCCGCACAGCTGCAGCTTGCGGGCTGAGGATCACGCGGGCGGGGCGGACGCCTCGTCGGAAGCGAGGCTCTGGGCGAGCGCGGCGGCCTGGGCGCGGTTGCGCACGCCGAGCTTCTGCAGGATGTTGGAGACGTGGACGCCGGCGGTGCTCGGGCTGATGAACAGCTCGGATCCGATCTCGCGGTTGGTCATCCCTTCGCCGATGAGCGCGAGCACCCGGCGCTCGCGCTCGGTGAGCAGCTCGCTGGCCGCCTCCAGCAGCAGCTCGTGCTGGTCGCCCTGCAGGCGCTCGGTGAGGGCGATCGCGCGCTCGACCGCGGTGTCGAGGTCGAGCTTGGCGCCGCGGCGGCGAGCCTCGGCCATCGCCTCGTCGGACAGGCGGCTGCCGACCTGGCGCAGCGCGGCGTCGTGGTCCTCGCGCTCGGCGGGCGGCAGCGGCGTGCCGAGCGCTTCGCGCAGGGCGGCGGCGCCCGCCAGCAGCTCGGCGGCCTCCGTCGCGTCGATGCGCGCGCCGAGACCGCCGGCGATCTCCTCGAGCACGCTCGACGCGCGCCAGCGATCGCCGAGGTGGCGGTGCAGCTGCAGGCTCTCGGCGAGCAGCCGCGCCGCGAGCGGCGCCTCGCGACGGCGCCGGGCCAGGATCCCGAGCTCGTGCAGCGCCCACGCGATGCCTTCCTGGTAGCCGAGCTCGCGCGAGATCGACAGGGCGCTGTCGAGCGCGTCGCGGGCCTCGCCGTGCTCGCCGCGCGCGAGCTGCGTCGCCCCGAGATTGACGAGCGCGCTCGCGATCTGGCGATCCTCGCCGACCGTGCGGGCCGCGGCCACCGCGCCGACGCAGAGCTCGAGCGCGTCCTCGTACGCTCCGGACAACCAGGCGGCGAAGCCGAGGTAGTCGAGCGCCGCGGCCGCCCCGGCGGCGTCGTCGAGCGCCTCGAAGATTCGCAGGCTCCGGGCGTGCAGTTCGCGGGCATCGTCGTAGCGTCCCTGCTCGCGAGCGATCGAGCCGAGCCGCTGGGTGACGAGCGCGATCCCGCGCCGGTCGTCGAGATCGTTGCGCAGCGCCAGGGCCGCGTCGAGACGCTCGGCGGCGACGTCGTACTCGCACTGGAGGAACGCGAGCACGCCGGCGCCGGTGAGGACCTCGACGCGCACCGCCGGTGACATCGCCTCGGCCGCCGTGAGGCCCTGCTCGAGCCACAGACGCGCCTCCTGGTAGTAGCCGCGCAGGTACCAGAACGGCCACAACAGCCCGATCAGCCGCCCGCCGGCCTCGGGATCGCGCGGCAGTCGCCAGGCCAGCGCGGCGTGCAGGTTGTCGTGCTCGAGCTCGAGCGCCGCCAGCGACTCGGCCTGCTCGCTCTCGATCCCGCTCTGGGCATCCATCGCGAGGCGCAGGAAGAAGTCGTGATGGCGATCGCGGAACACCTCGGCCTCGCCGCTCTCCTGCAGGTGCTCGGCGCCGTACTGGCGGACGAGCTCGAGCAGCCGGTAGCGCGCCCCGGCCTCGCCGCCGACGACCTGCACGAGCGATTGTGCGGCGAGATCGGAGAGCAGGTCGAGGATCTCGTCGCGCTCGAGCGGCGCCTCGTCGCACACGGCCTCGACGGCGGCGAACGAGAACGTGCCGGCGAAGGTGGCCAGACGGCGGAAGAGCGTCTGCTCGGCCTCGGTCAGCGTGCGGTGGCTCCAGTCGAGCGTCGCGGCCAGCGTGCGCTGGTGCTCGGGCACTCCGGTGTTGCTCTGGCGCAGCAGCGAGCTGCTGCGATCGAGGCGGTCGGAGATGTCTGAGGGGTGCAGCACCGCCGTGCGCGCGGCGGCGAGCTCGAGCGCGAGCGGCAGCCCGTCGAGCTGCCAGCAGATGCGCACGATCGCGTCCACGTTCGCAGCGCTGAGCGCGAACGCCGGCGACACGGCGGAGGCCCGCTCGGCGAACAGCTGCACGGCGGGCGCCTCGCCGGCCACCGCCAGGTCGGCACGGGTGCCGAGACGCAGCCGGGGCGGCATCCCGAGGCCTTCCACGCGGGCGACCTGCTCGCCGGGCATGGCGAGCGGCTGGCGCGAGGTCGTGATGATGCGCAGGGCGGGGCAGGCGGCGAGCACGCGGGCGACGAGCTCACCGCACCCGTCGATGACGTGCTCGCAGTTGTCGAGCACGAGCAGCGTCTCCGCGCCGGCGAGGCTGCGGGCCACGACGTCGATGCTCGGTCCGGCGGCCACGTCGCCGGGGCGCAGCGCGGCGGCCACGACCTGCGCCACGAGCGCCGCATCGGACACGGCGGTGAGCTCGACCCACCACGCTCCGCCGGGCGTGGCGCCGCGCCGGCGCTCGGCGAGGGCGAGCCCGAGACGGCTCTTGCCCGATCCGCCCGGCCCGCAGAGGCTGAGCAGACGCGTCTGATCGAGCCGCGCCGCCAGCTCGTCGAGCATGGCGTTGCGCCCGACGAGGCGGGTGAGCGCCTGGGGAAGATTCCCGCCCCGCGGGACGGCGGCTGCGGCCCCGTCGGCGGAATCGACAAGCTCCAGCGCGACCGCACCGTCTGCGCTCAGCGCACGACTCCGTGAGCTTCGGGTGGGCACGTTAGATAAAGAGGACCGTGGTTGCGCTAAAGAACCGGGGCGGGACTCTAAAGTCGCCGCCGGCGGTGGTCAAGGCGCGCCGACGGGTCGCGCGCGTGCCTTCGCGCGGCCCCGGGCGACCGCCCCGGGCTGAGCATTTCACAGATCAGCGCGCCGGCGAGGTCTCGTCTGTGAGGACGATCCGCTCGACCGCGTCGCGGCCGCTGGCGACGAGCTCGGCGACAGCCGTCGCCGGCTCGCTGAAGCGCCCGAGCACGTACCCGGCGACGATCTCGGGGTCCGTCGAATCGGGCCGGCCGACGCCGACGCGTACGCGCGCGAAGTCCGCGCTGCCGAGCTCGCGCTTAAGCGACTTCAGCCCGTTGTGACCGGCCAGGCCGCCGCCGATCCGGGTGCGCACCTCGCCGAACGGCAGGTCGATCTCGTCGTGTACGACGAGCACCCGCTCCAGCGGGACCTTGTACGCGCCCCGAGCCGGACCGACCGAGCGGCCCGCCTCGTTCATGTAGGTCTGGGGCGTGAGCAGCGCAACCCGCGGACCGCCGACGCCGGCGCGGCCCTCGAGCAGCCGACCGCGATAGCGGTCGCGCGGGCGCCCGAGATCCCAGCGCCGTGCGAGCTCGTCGACGACCATGAAGCCGACGTTGTGACGCGTGCGCTCGTATTCGCGCCCGGGATTACCGAGGCCCACGATGAGCCAGTCGATCGGTGTGCTCGGCCCCCGCAGGCGCATGACGCGTGCTCCTCGACCGCGCGGCTCGCTGCGCGCGTGGTGTGCTCCTCGACCGCACGGCTGGGCCGGCGGTCGGCGATTACTCCTCGGACTCGCCCTCGCCGCCGGCCTCGCCGGTCTCGGCCGCTTCCTCGCCGACGCGCTCGGTCTCGGCCTCGATCTCGTCGGCCTCGGACTGCAGACGCGGAGCGCTGACGATGGCGATCGTCTCTTCGGGATCGTCGATGATCGTGACGCCCTCGGGCGGGACGACCGCGGACAGCGTGACGGTGTCGCCGATCTCCAGGGCTGACACGTCGTAGGACAGGGCCTCGGGAATGTTATTCGGCAGCGCCTCGATCGTGACCTCGCGGACGATGTGCTCGAGGATCCCGCCGAGGCGCACGCCGGGCGCGTCCTCGGTTCCGAGCAGCTCGAGCGGAACCACGGACTGGATCGCCTGATCGAGGCGCACGCGCAGCAGATCGACGTGCTGGATGTCCGAGCGCACCGGGTGGCGCTGCGTGTCCTTGAGCACGGCCGGGGTGGCGCGTCCACCGTCGATCGAGACGTCGATGACCGCGCCCGAGGCGGCCAGCGCGTGGCGCAGCTCGCGCTCGTCGACGTCGAAGCTGACCGACTCGCCGCTCCCGCCGTAGATGATGCCGGGGACGCGTCCGCTGCGGCGCAGACGGCGCGCCGAGCGCGACCCCTCGGGGGTGCGGCTGGAGACGTCGAGCTTGGTGGTGGTGCTCGCCATGGGCCGGGTGACTTTAGCAACCGCCGCGCGACGGCCCGTGGCCGCGGGACGGGCCGTCGCCGCGCCGGCGCGAGCTCGAGCTCGCGCCGGCGCAGGCGCTCGACCGGGGCCCTACGCGCTGACGGTCTGCTGCGGCGCGGTCATCGTGGCGTGGAGCTCGAGGTCCTCGATCGTCGGTGGGGCCTGTCCGGCCGCCGCGGCGGACGGCCCGACCCGCGTCTCGATGAACCGGTCGCGCTGCTCGCGCGAGGCCCAGTAGTCGACCACGCACCAGCCGCCGTCCATCGGTCCGTTGACGTGGAAGATCGCGCCGTCGGGCAGCTTGCCGTCGGCCAGGACGGCGGAGTCGAGCGCTCGGAACTCGTCGGCGCTCACCCCCTCCACGCGCACGACCTGCGCGAAGTGCGCCTCGGCGTCGGGGTCGCTGCCGCGCCGCATCTGGGCGACCTCGATGCGCTCGATCGTCGGCTGCGGCATCCCGTGGGCCTGGGTGATCGGACCGATCTTCGTGCGCGCGAACTCCTCGAACGGTGCATCGGACTCCCACACGTCGATCACTCGCCAACCGGTCGCGCTGGCGCCAGCACCGTGGTAGAGGCCGCCCGGTGCGGGGCGTCCGCCGAGCTGCATGTCTTCGACGACGGCGTCGTACTGAGCCTGCGTGGCACCCTCGAAGTCGAGGATGAAGGCTACGGCCATGGTCACTCCCCTTGTTTGGAACAGATCAGCGCCAGTCTCGCCGCTGGCGGGTCGCGCGTCTACCCCTTGCTGTCGCCGGCCACGCGTGCCGCCATCGCGCCGAGCCCGCGCATGGCGAGCTCGTAGGGCAGCGCCCACTTGCGCTGGACCCAGAACGCGAGGCGGATGTCGTTCGACGTGAACACCATGTAGCGGTTGCGTGCGACGCCCTCGAGGATCGCCTGCGCCGCGTGCTCGGGAGTGACCGCGTGGCGCTGGAAGCCGGCGACGAGCCGCCGCACGCGCGGATCCTCGCGGTCGACGCCGACGATGTCGACGGTGCCGACGAGCGGCGTGTCGACGCCGCCGGGGCATACGAGCGTGACCCCGATCCGGTGCCGGCGCAGATCGAAGCGCAACACCTCCGAGATGCCGCGCAGCCCGAACTTGGTCGCGCTGTAGGCGGCGTGCCAGGGCAGCCCGAACAGCCCGGCGGCCGACGAGACGTTGACGAGGTGACCGCCGCGGCCGGCGTCGATCATCGCCGGCAGGAAGTACTCCATGACGTGGATCGGACCCATCAGGTTGACCTCGACGATGCGCCGCCAGTGGCGGTGCTCGAGGTGCTCCACGGTCCCCCACGTCGCGATCCCCGCGATGTTCATGAGCATGTCGAGCGCTCCGTGCTGCCCGTGGATCTCCTCGGCCATCGAGCGCACCGCCTCGTGATCGGCGATGTCGAGCGCTCGCCGGTAGCGCACCGTCCCGCCGGCCGCGGCGATCTCGGTCGCGAGGGCGCCCAGCGCCGCCTCGTCGCGGTCGGTCAGGAACAGCTGGGCGCCGGCCCGCCCGGCCGCCAGCGCGGTCGCGCGACCGATTCCGCTACCGGCGCCGGTGATGAGGATCCGCTGGCCGCCGAAGCGGTCCGCCACCGCGCGGCGTCGCAGCCGGGCCACCGCTGGGCCCCCTACCCCACCTGGCGGGTCGACTCGAACGCCTGCTTGACGATCTGATACGCCGGCTTGGGGTTGCCGTTGAAGTCGAGCAGACCCTTGTGGAAGATCGGCGGATCGGGGATCGGGTTATCGCCCGTCCAGCCCGGGAAGACGCGGAAGTCCTCGAGCGCCCAGTACAAGGCAGCCGACAGATAGGTCTTGGCCGCGAACACCCCGAGGTGGTACTGGACGAAGTCGCTCTGGAATTCGTAGGTGCCGCGCTCCTGCACCGGCCCGTCGCGATCGGCCTCGGCGCCGAACTCGGTGACCATGAGCGCCTGCCGGTGGTAGCAGTGCTCCTCGGCGTCGAGGAAGTCCGGCAGCAGCGTGCGGTCGGCGATCTGCCCGCTCGGACCCGGGTACCAGCCGAAGTAGTCGTTGATGCCGAGCACCTGCAACGGCGCGTACGCCGCCTGGCAGTCCACCGACGGGTACCCGGCGAGGGCGAGACCGACCGGCCGCGTCGGATCGAGCTGGTGGGCGAGCGCGACGGCGTTCTTGATGTAGGCGATCTGACCGGGCCCGGGACGCGACGAGAGCTCGTTCGCGATCGACCACACCGCGATCGAGGGGTGGTTGCCGTTGTCGACGATGTTCTGCTGCAGCTGGGAGTCGGCGAACGCGCGGAAGGAGGTCGCCCGGAGCACGGACTCGCGCACGCTGAAGACCGGAATCTCCGACCACAGCAGGATCCCGTCCTGGTCGGCGAGCTCCTCCTCGTAGGGGCTGAGCGGGTACTGGCTGCGGATGAAGTCCGCGCCGATGGCGCGCGCCGCGTTGATGAGCGCCGCCCGCTGGGGATCGCTCAGCGCGAGGCCGTTCTGCGGCGAGTCCTCCTGCAGGCCCACCCCGCGCAGGTGCACCGGCTGGCCGTTCAGATACAGGTGGCCGGCGATCACCTGCAGCAGGCGGATGCCGCTCTGCAGGAAGTACTGCGACAGCGTGGCGCCGCCGACGCTCGCGGTCAGGCGGACCGGGTACAGGCTGGGATGCCCGGGTCCCCACAGGTGCGGACTCCCGACGATGACGCTGCCGGTGAACGTCGCCGTCTTGCCCGCCGCGATCAGGTGCGTGCCCAGGCTCGACGCGAGACCGCCGTAATTCGCGGTCACCTGTACGGCCTCGGGCCGCGTGTCGTCGTTGGTGACCACGGCCGAGTACCGCACACGGGCCGCGCACGAAGCGCAGCGCAACTCCGGCAGCACGCGGACCGCCGTGAGGTCCACACGATCGACCTCGCGCAGGTAGACCTCGCGCAGGAGGCCGCCGTAGTTCCACCAGCCGCCGGTCGGCTGGTTGGTGCCCTGGCCGTCGTTTGGCGGCATCGAGTCGGGGAAGTGGTGGCTGTCGACGCGGACGACGAGCCGGTTCGTGCCGGTCGGGTTGAGGTAGCGAGCCGGGAGCAGGAACTCGAAGGGCAGGAACGTGCCGGTGTGACGGCCGAGCAGGTGGCCGTTGATCCACACGTCGGCGACGTAGTTGACCGACTCGAAGCGCACGATCCAGGACAGGCCGGCGGCCGCGGAGGGCAGGCGGAAGTCCTTGCGATACCAGCCGACGGCGCCGTTGAAGCTGGCCACGCTGTTGGCGCCGACGTTCCAGGCGTAGGGGACGCTCACGACGCTCCAGCCGGCGATCGAGGGATCGCTCGCGAAGCCCGAGCCCACGCCGTTCCCGTTGTCGAAGCGGAACAGCCACGGGCCGTCCATGATGAAGCGCCCGGACTGCCCCTCGCTGTACTCGGCGTTGGTCGAGGGCACCGTCACCGCGTAGGAGCCGGGGGCCGCCGGCCCGGTCGGACCGGTCGGACCGCTCGGGCCGCTCGGACCGGTCGGACCGCTCGGCGGCGCCGAGACCTGGGCCGGGCGCGCGGTTGGGGCCGCGACCGCATGAGAAGACCCCGCCGCGACGGTGGCGCCGCCGAGCAGAGCGCCGAGCACGGTCAGACCGGCGACCGCGCGCAGCCGTGTGCGCAGCGCACTCATCCGGCGTCCGCGACGGTGATCACCGCCGGTGATGGCGGCTCAGCAATCCGTACTGTTGTCGATCGGTGCACTGAGACGGAGGAGGGTAACCGACAGGCCAGAGAGAGCCGTGCCCGTGCGCCGGACGAGGATGCACTGCACGACCGGCAGCCGGCCGATCACCGTCCACGCGATGCGCGTCTCACCGGTGGTCGTCACCGGCGCGTTCGCGGTCGCCGACTGGAGGTTGAGGATCTTCACGGCGCCCGGCCGGCGCAGGCGCGCCGCGTTCGCCCGCTCGAGCGCGACGCACGACGGGCTGGCCGCGCAGCCGTGGATCTGAGCGATGACCGAGGCCGGGTTGCCGCTCGCCTCGGCCTGCACGAGGCTCAGATCCTGATCGCGCTCGGCGTTGTCGGTGCTCAGATACCGCGCGAGAAAGGCGCTGAAGACGAGAAACACGACGACGCCGAGCGCGATCAGGCTGTTGCGCAGCAGGCGGCTCATGCGGGGGAGTGTGACCGAGGCAGGCCCGCGGTGGCGCGGGGTTGTCCTGGGGCCGGCGCGCGACGGCGGCGTTTGGTGCCACGCCCTCCGGGGCGGAGCGGGGTGCGCTCGCGAAGCCACGCCACAGGGGGCTAAGTGAGCACACCCCGGCCCGAGCGGCCCCGCCGGGAGCGGGGCGTGCTCCCCAACCCACGCCATAGGGGGCCAAGTGAGCACACCCCCCGCCGGCGGGGCGTGCGCGCCCGCCCCGCCCGCCCCGAGGCCCTGCCCGCCCCGAAGCGCTACTCGTCCGAGTCCGACAGCTCCAGGAACCGCTCGACCGACGCCTCCTGGTGGGCCAGCCGCTCGTGCAGGCGCCTCGCGTGGTTGGCCGCGCGCCCGAGGAAGTCGTCCAGACAGCGCTCGGGATCGTCGAATAAGGGGTACACGTGCGCCACATCCTGCTGCGCGCACGCGATGCCGAGCGGCGGGCGGCCCTCGGCCAGCGTCCGCGCGCCGCACACCGGCGCGACCATCAGCTGGCACTCGGGCGCGATCAGCGCGACCGGCATCAGGCGATAGGCGGGCAACGAGACGTTCAGCTCGATCGACCGGTCGACGCTGATGCGCGAGCCGGCCACCTCGGCGAGCGGACCGCACCAGACCGACAGCACCGTGTCGGCCGCGAGGAGCGCATCGCGGAACGCGCGCGCCTGCTCGGCGTACAGGTGCTCGGCGTCGTCGCGATCCTCGGCGTCGGCCAGGTCGAGGTCACACGGCACCCGCAGCAGCTCGTCGGCGCCGATCGCACTGCCGGCGCCGAGCCCGCCGTGCGCGACGTAGGTCTGGATCGTCGACAGGTCGCGCCGGCCGTGGAAGACGATCGTCAGCGCCTCGCACAGCGACAGGCCGTCGACCTTCATCGCCACCGCCGCCGCCTCGCGCTCCCCGTCGAGGAGGGCACGCCGCAGGAGATCCTCCGCTGGGTCCTCTTCGTTGTGATGTGGCTGCTCTGTCATGTCATCCCTTCTTCTTCGAGGGGTTGGACGCAGCCGGCCTAACGGGGATGCCGGTGTTTTCGGTTGAAGACGTGGAGGGTACTCTTGTGGCCTCGCCGGATGGCATCGGTCACTCGTCCACTTCGCTTGACTGCCGCCGCCGCTCTGCCCACGGATAGCTGAGGTGTCGATGAAGCTGCTCGTCAAGGTCCTGTACCTCCCGTTCGGGATCGTCTTCGGATTCCTCGGCAAGCGCGCCGGGCAGCAGCTGTTCGGCGCGCTGTATCGCGGGGACCCGCCGTCGCCGCGCGCCGGCGAGGCCAACGTCGCCCAGGTCGTGGCCGCCGCGGCACTCCGCGCCGGAGCCTTCGCGGCGACCGCCGCCGCCGCGGACCGAGCCGGCGCCCGCACGTTTCGCCATCTCTTCGGCGCCTGGCCGGACCAGCCTCCCGCGGAGGAGTAGCCCCCGCCGGTGGGGGGGGTGTTCGTCGTTTGTATGGCTATGGCATGCCTAATGACGAACACCCCCCCGCCGGCCCTCCCCGCCCCGGGGCCTACTCCCGGAGCCGTGCCACGGCCGCCGCGAACCGCGAGGGGTCGCGCAGCGGCGGTCCGTGCCCGAAGCACACGAGCGCCGGCTGCAGCTCGGCAAGCCGCCTCGCCGAGCGACGGTTCAACCCCGGGTCCGGACTGGCGAGCCGATAGGGCTCGCGAATCCCGCCCGACAGCAGGAACGGGTTGAAGCCCCACATGACGTCGCCGCACACGAGCACGCGGTCGGCCTCACGCCAGTAGGAGACGTGCCCGGGCGAGTGTCCCGGCGTGTCGAGCACGACGAAGCCGGCGACCTCGTCGCCCTCGCGCAACGCCCGCGCGACCGCGTGGGCCGGCGCGGCGGGGACCATCCGTCCCTGCGCGAGCATCTTCCCGGACTCGACGGCCGCGACGTCCTCGGCTCCGCACCAGAGCGGGATCCCGAGCTTCGTGCAGACGGCGTGGCTGCAGCCGAAGTGATCGAAGTGCGCGTGGGTGAGCGCGTGCGCGCTGATCCCGCGGCCGGCGATCTGGCCGAGGACGCGCCGGCGGTCGAACACGATCCCGGAATCGATCAGCACGTCGCCGATCACGTACTGGTTCACCGCGTTGGGCGGGAAGCCCGAGAGCTGCCACACGCCGTCGGCAAGCTCCTTCATGCGTCCGCCAGCCCGGCGCTGCGCACCGCGCGCCACACGAGGTCCACGAGCTCGTCGTCATCGAAGCCGTCGGGCGGGTTCAGCCCCGCGTTCAGCCCGCCGCGATCGTTCAGCCGCGCCAGCAGCTCGTTGCTCGGCGTGCACCAGCGCTCGTCCCGAAGCGCGTGGGCCAGCCGGCGAGCGTCGTCGTGATCCACGCGCGCACGGTACCACCGCGCCCCGCTCAGAACAGCCGCGCGACCGCGAGCTCGCCGGCGGGCGCGACTCCGGCCACGCGCGCCTCGTGCGCGAGCAGCAGCCGCTTGCGCTCGAGCCCGCCGCCGTAGCCGGTGAGCGACCCGTCCGCGCCGATGACGCGGTGACACGGCACCACGA
This sequence comes from uncultured Solirubrobacterales bacterium, assembly GCA_963819075.1. Classification (GTDB taxonomy): domain Bacteria; phylum Actinomycetota; class Thermoleophilia; order Solirubrobacterales; family Solirubrobacteraceae; genus CAVQBJ01. Next base: position 811,362 of record CAWFUP010000001.1, on the reverse strand, counting down.
CAGCGAGCGGATTGCGCCCGTTGGCCAGCCCGACCGCGCGCGCGGCACCCGGACAGCCGATGCGCTCGGCAAGCTGTCCGTAGGACTCGGTGCCCCCGAAGGGGATCTCGCGCAGCGCCGCCCACACGGTGAGCTGGAACGGCGTCCCCTCGGGGTCGAGCGGGAGCGCGAACTCCATCAGCTCCCCCGCGAAGTACGCGTGCAGCTGCCCGCGCGCCTCGGCGAGCGCCGCATCGTCGCGCCGCCAGCCCGCGCCCACGCCATGTCGCCCACGGTGGGGGGTCATGTGCACGCCGCGCAGCCCGCGGTCGCCACCCACGAGCAGCAAGTCGCCGATGGGGCTGGGGAAAAGGGAGTACGGGAGCGCAGTGGCCATGTCGAGTCCTCCTGGTCAGTGGGCGCTCGTGAGCAGCGCCGCGTCTGCATTGAGAACGCGTGGACGGCGCGCGACGTGAGATCGCCGCCGGTGCCGATCGGCGCTCGCCGGCGGTACGGTCGCTCCCCAGAGGTACATGAGCCCGTACGCCCGCCACGGGCGCCAGCGCTCGGCGCGCCGCGTGGCCGACAGCGGGTCGCCCGGCTCGCCGAGTCGCTGCAGCGCCCGCCGCACGCCGAGGTCGGTGGCCAGAAACGCGTCGGGGTCGCCGAGCACGCGCATCGCGACGTAGGTCGCCGTCCACTCCCCGATGCCGGGCAGCGCGACCAGCGCGGCCCGCGTGGCCTGGCGATCGGCCCCGGGGTGCAGCGTGAGCGAGTCCGAGCCGGCCGCGTGAGCGAGCGCGCGCAGCGCTCGCTGACGCGAGGCCGGCATCGTGAAGGCGTCCGCGCCGGCCTCGGCCACCCGCCGCGGATCGGGGAACAGGTGGGTGACGACGGGGTCGGCCACCGACACCGGCTCGGCGCAGGCCTGCACGAGCCGTCCGGCCAGCGTCGCCGCGCCGCCGATCGAGACCTGCTGTCCGAGCACGGCTCGCACGGCAAGCTCGAATCCGTCGACGCTGCCGGGCACGCGGCGCCCGGGAGCCGCCGCCACGAGTCCGCGCAGCAGCGGGTCGCGCGCGAGCCGCTCGTCGACGGCGACCGGGTCGGCGTCGAGGTCGAGCAGGCGCCGGCAGCGGGCGACGGCCGGGCCGAGGTCGCGCGGGTCGGCGAGTCGCAGCGTCGCCGACACGAAGCTATCGGCCGGCGCCAGCTCGACGATCCCGTCGGCGTGCGGGAGGCGCAGCGTGCGGCGGTAGGTGCGCCCGTCCCAGTGCTCGACGCCGGGCACGGCACGCGCGCCGAGGAAGCCGAGCAGCCCGGTCGCGTCGAGCGGGCGGCGGTAGGCCAGGCGCAGCGAGATCGTGCCCGCGCTCGCCGCGCCCGCCGTGGCGCCGGCGCGCCGCTTGCGCCGCAGCTCGGTCGGCGTGGTGGCGAACACCGCGCGCACCGTCTCGTTGAACTGGCGGATGCTCGGGAAGTCGGCGGCGAAGGCCACCGTGCCGAACGGCAGGTCGGTCGTCTCGATGAGCAGGCGGGCCGTCTGGGCGCGGCGAGCACGGGCCAGCGCCTGCGGCCCGGCCCCGACCTCGGCCACGAGCTGTCGGTGCACGTGGCGCACGCTGTAGCCGAGCTGCGCGGCGAGGCCGGCCACACCCTCGCGCTCGACGATGCCGTCGGCGATCAGGCGCATCGCCCGGCCCACGAGATCCGCGCGCGCGTCCCATTCGGGCGATCCGGGGGCAGCGTCGGGTCGGCAGCGCTTACAGGCGCGGAAGCCGGCCAGCTGCGCCGCGGCGGCGGTCGGGTAGAAGCGCACGTTCTCGCGCTTGGGCACCCGCGCCGGGCAGCTCGGACGGCAGTAGACGCCCGTCGAGGTGACGGCGACGAAGAACCAGCCGTCGAAGCGCGGGTCGTGCGTGGTGAGGGAGCGGTACCGGTGCTCGAACGTGTCGATCATCGCCGCCGATGCTCGCACGCGCGAGCGCCGACGCCTAGTGACGATCGGACATCACCGTCGGCGGCTACCGAGGCGTGGTCGGCAGCGAGTACGTGTGGTAGGAGCGCCCGAGCAGCAGCACGGACGTCTGGGCTCGATAGACGGCGATCGCGGCCGCGGCGCCGGCGGGGGCCTTGACCTTCGTGGTGTAGGTGCCCGAGCGCGAGAGCTTCACGAAGGCCGCGGCCTTGTAGATGGAGCACGTGACCCGCAGCATGAGCGCGACCTGCGTGCCGGCACGGAAGCTGCCCGAGACGCGGCCGCCGAGCAGGATGCTCTTCCCGCTCCGCTTCGCCATGGTCATCCGAAGGCGGCGCTGGAGCTTCAGGGCGGCGGACACGTTCGGGCCGACGATCGCCTCGTAGCGCGCGGCGTTGGAGGTCGCCAGCTTGGCCGGCGGAAGCGGCACGGTGAGCGAGAACAGGCCTGTGCGACCGATCTTCACGCGGCCGACCGTCGCCCGGAAGGCCATGAACTTGATCGACACGGTCCTGCCGACCCAGTGGCCGCGGGCCGCGCCGCTGATGTACACGCGGCGGCCCTGCTGGTAGACGTTCAGGAGCACGACCTGAGCTCGGGTGCACGCGAACGCGGCGGATGCGGTCGGGTCGAGGATGTGCGTCGGCTTGATGGTGAACTCGACCGTCGTCGTCTTGCTGACGTTGCCGACGGAGTCGACGGTGCGCACCGACAGGGTGTGCTGACCGGGCGCAAGACCGACGAGCGTGATGCCCGACGTACACGTGTGCCACCGGCTGTTGTCGATCTGGCACTGCGTGATGTCGCCGGGCGGAGACGTCCAGGTGAAGGTGCCTGTGCTCACCGATGTCACGCCCTGGGGACCACCGGTGATGACCGGCGGTAGCGGCGGTGTGGTGTCGAGGATCCAGCCGATCGTCTCGGTCCCCGACGGCGTGCCCGCCCCGTTGATCTGCTCGACGCGCAGCGTGTGCGGGCCATCCTGAAGCGTCGTCGGATCGAAGTTCGCGGGGCACTGCGCCCACGCGCTGCCGTCGATCGAGCATTCGAGCGTGTCGCCCGACTGCGGATCGAACGTGAAGTTCGAGGTCTTCGAGATGCTCGGCGGCTGGGTGACGACCGTCACCGGGGGTGGAGTCTGGGTGTCGACGGTGAACGTGTCGCCGCCCGTGCCCGAGCCCGACCCGCTCCCCGAGCCCGAGCCCGACCCACTACCGGAGCCCGAGCCGCCCGAGCCGCCGCTCGAGCCGGAGCTCGCGCTGACGTTGCCCGCCTTGTCCGTCGACGTGGCCGTGACCGTGTGCGGGCCGTCCGAAAGCGGCGTGGTCGGCGTGAACGACCAGTTGCCGGAGCTGTCAGCCGTCGTGGTGCCGATCGGCTGCCCGTCGACGTAGACCGTGACCGTGCTGCCCGGCTCGGCCGTGCCGGTGATCGGGGGCTTGTCGTTGCTCGTGGTCGATCCCGGGGTCGGCCCGCTGACCGTCGGCGCTGCCGGCGCCACGGTGTCGACCGTGAAGCTGTTCGTGTTGGAGAAGGCGCTGACGTTGCTCGCCGCGTCGGTCGCGGTCGCCTTGACCGCGTGCACGCCGTCGGTGAGCGCCACGGTCGGCGTGAACGTCCACGCGCCCAGCGCGCTGGCCGTCGCCGTCCCGACCGACGAGCCGTCGATGTAGACGGTCACGGTGGCGTTCGCCGGTGCGGTGCCGGAGATCGGCGGCTTGTTCTTGTTCGTGAACGACCCGTTGACCGGCGTGACCACGATCGGCGCCGCCGGCGCGGCGGTGATGACCGTGAAGTTGTTCGTATTGGAGAAGGCGCTCACGTTGCTGGCCGCGTCGGTCGCCGTCGCCTTCACCGCGTGCGATCCGTCGCTCAGCGCGACGGTCGGCGTGAACGTCCAGGCGCCCAGCCCGCTGGCCGCGGTCGTCCCGACCGACGAGCCGTCGATGTAGACGGTCACCGTGGTGTTCGCCGGGGCCGTGCCGGAGATCGGCGGCTTGTTGTTGTTCGTGAACGACGCGTCCACCGGCGTGACCACCACCGGCGCCGCCGGCGCGACGGTGATCACCGTGAAGTTGTTCGTATTGGAGAAGCCGCTGACGTTGCTCGCCGCGTCGGTCGCCGTGGCCTTCACCGCGTGCGACCCGTCAGCCAGCGCCACGGTCGGCGTGAACGTCCAGGCGCCCAGCCCGCTGGCCGCGGTCGTCCCGACCGACGAGCCGTCGATGTAGACGGTCACCGTGGTGTTCGCCTCGGCCGTGCCGGAGATCGGCGGCTTGTTGTTGTTCGTAAACGATGCGTTCGCGGGCGTGACCACCACCGGCGCGGCCGGCGCGACGGTGATCACCGTGAAGTTGTTCGTGTTCGAGAAGCCACTGACGTTGCTCGCCGGGTCGGTCGCCGTCGCCTTCACGGCATGCGACCCATCGCTGAGCGCCACCGTCGGGGTGTAGGTCCAGTTGCCCGAGCCGTTCGCCACCGCAGTCCCCACGGAGGACCCGTCGATGTACACCGTCACGGTGTTGTTCGCCTCGGCCGTGCCCGTGATCGGCGGCTTGTTGTTGTTCGTGAACGACGCGTTCGCGGGCGTGACCACCACCGGCGCCGGCGGCGCGACCGTGTCGACCGTGAAGTTGTTCGTGTTGGAGAAGCCGCTGACGTTGCTCGCCGGGTCGGTCGCCGTCGCCTTCACGGCATGCGACCCATCGCTGAGCGCCACCGTCGGGGTGTAGGTCCAGTTGCCCGAGCCGTCCGCCACCGTCGTGCCCACCGACGACCCGTCGATGTACACCGTCACCGTGTTGTTGGCCTCGGCCGTCCCGGTGATCGGCGGCTTGTTGTTGTTCGTAAACGACGCGTTGGCGGGCGTGACCACCACCGGCGCCGGCGGCGCGACCGTGTCGACCGTGAAGTTGTTCGTATTGGAGAAGCCGCTGACGTTGCTGGCCGGGTCGGTCGCCGTCGCCTTCACGGCATGCGACCCATCGCTGAGCGCCACCGTCGGGGTGTAGGTCCAGTTGCCCGAGCCGTTCGCCACCGTCGTGCCCACCGACGACCCGTCGATGTACACCGTCACCGTGTTGTTCGCCTCGGCCGTGCCCGTGATCGGCGGCTTGTTGTTGTTCGTAAACGACGCGTCGGCCGGCGTGACCACCACCGGCGCCGGCGGCGCGACCGTGTCGACCGTGAAGTTGTTCGTATTGGAGAAGCCGCTGACGTTGCTGGCCGGGTCGGTCGCCGTCGCCTTCACGGCATGCGACCCATCGCTGAGCGCCACCGTCGGGGTGTAGGTCCAGTTGCCCGAGCCGTTCGCCACCGTCGTCCCGACGGAGGACCCGTCGATGTACACGGTCACCGTGTTGTTCGCCTCGGCCGTGCCCGTGATCGGCGGCTTGTTGTTGTTCGTGAACGACGCGTTCGCCGGCGTGACCACCACCGGCGCCGGCGGCGCGACCGTGTCGACCGTGAAGTTGTTCGTGCTCGAGAAGCCGCTGACGTTGCTGGCCGCGTCGGTCGCCGTCGCCTTCACGGCATGCGACCCATCACTGAGCGCCACCGTCGGCGTATACGTCCAGTTGCCCGAACCATCGGCCGAGGTCGTGCCGACCGACGACCCGTCGATGTACACCGTCACCGTGCTGTTCGCCTCGGCCGTGCCCGTGATCGGCGGCTTGTTGTTGTTCGTGAACGACGCGTTCGCTGGCGTCGTCACCACCGGCGCCGCCGGCGCCACCGTGTCGACCGTCCACGTGAAGCTCTGGGGGGTCGGATCGGACAGCCCGTCGTGCACGGCGCGGGCCTGCAGCGTGTGGCTGCCGTCGGCCAGGCCGGAGAAGGTCGGCGTCGCGGAGCAGCTGTTCCAGCCGGCGCCATCGAGGTTGCACTCGTAGCTGACCTGCGCCGCGGTGTAGTTGGAGGCCCCCAGCGTGAAGCTGGCCGACGTCTGGTTGGTGTCGCTCGGCGTGCCCGTGCTGAGCGTCGTGATCGGCAACGGCGAGAAGACCGCGGTGTACTGGATCGGCGTCGAGCCGGCCGCGTTGCTGGCGATCTCACCGACGCGCAGGGTGTAGCCCCGGTCGGCATTCGTCGTGTTGTACGTGGTGGCGGTCTGGCCGCTGATGTCGTTGCAGTTGCTTCCGTCGGCGTCGCAGCGCTGCCACTGCTCCGTCACACTCACGCTATTGCCGAAGTACGTGCCCTGCGTCTCGGTGGCCGTGCCGTTGTAGTTCGTGCCGTTCTTGGCCAGCGTGAACGTCGGCGCCGTGAGCGCTACGGGCGGCAGCAGCGTGTCGGCCTCGGCGACGTTGTCGCCGGGGACGTCCTGCCCGGTGGCGCCGGTCGGCGTCGCCGTCAGCTGGATCGAGGCCTGCGCGTCGCTCGTGGAGTTGTCGACACCGGTGACCGTGTAGGTCGCCGTCTGGCCGGACTGCAGGTCGACGGTGTCGCTCGGCAGGCCGCTGCCCGAGGTCAGGTTGCAGGTGCCGCTGCAGGTCCAGCTGAGGTTCGACCAGGTCGAGGACGGGGTGGTCGCGCTGACCTGGGTCGCCTGGGACTCGTTCGGCCCGGTGTTGTCGACCGTGAAGGTGTCGGTGATCGTGGCGCCGCGCGCGGCGTTCGCCGTCGAGGATTGGACGCGCGTCTGGATGTCGACCGGCTCGGTGACCGTGTCGGAGCGGATGTCGTGGAAGTCCGTCGAGCCGCCGGTTGAGGCGACGAAGCCGAGCTGCAGGTAGGTCGGCGGATTCGCCGGAAGCTGTGCGCCGCTGGTGACCGTCTGGGTGTTGCCGTCGGGGAAGGTGATGTACACCGACAGTAGGCCGGACGGCGTGATCAGCACGGTCACGTGACGGTAGTCGGTGATGCTCGTGCCCTTGAGCTTCTCGTTGGCGTTGCCGGGATCGGCTACCGGCGCGCCCGTCTGATAGGCATACCCGGACTGGGCGTTCCCGGGTCCACGCACGACCAGGTAGTTGGGGTAGCTATTGCCGCCGCCGACGCCGCCGGTCACGCCGCAGAACGCCGAGCCGCGGCCGAAGTTGCCGAATTCGTCGAGGCCGACGCCGACGTAGGCATTGCTCAGGCCGTCCTCGTTGCTGCTCGGGCAGTCGGCGTAGCCGAGCGAGCCGCCGACGGGACCCGTGGTCAGCGGCAACGGCGTGGTGCCGCTCGGATCGCCGCTGTTCGAGCCGAACAGGAAGAACGTGAGGCCGTCGGCGCCCGAGCCGCCGTAGTCGGCGTAGTCGAAGTTGACCAGCACGCCCGAGCTGGACGGAAACGGGGTGGTGTTGTAGACCCAGCCGGCCTCGTTGCCGGTCGCGGACGTCAGCTGCAGCCAGCCCGGCGTCGAGTTCGTGCCGGTGAGAACGCCGCTGTTGTTGAGCGTCGAACCGCCGGATCCGCCGACCGTCTCCGAGCCGGGCATCACCCAGCCGCTGTCGAGCGTGGGCCCGGTGAACGAGCCGAGGAAGGGGAACGGGTTCGCGTTGGCCGGCGCGGCGAATAGCAGCGTGGCCAGGCCGAGCGCGAGCACGGCGATAACGACGGTGGTGGCGCGCCCGTGCCAGGCGCGCGAGGTGACGACTTCCCCCATGGACAGGTTCATCGACCGAATGGCGGACTGCTTGACAGCTTCCGGTAGTTTCCCCGGCGCAATCGCGCCCATTCCTGCGCACCGCGGCGACGAACGCGCGCGCGATCAGCTCAGAAGAGCTGGTTCTCGCCGCCGAAGACCTCGCTCACCGAGTCGTCGGTGAAGATGCGGCGGATCGAGTCGGTGAGCAGGTCTGCGCAGGGAAGCACACGCACGTTGGCCGGCGCGCCCGGCGGGATCGGGATCGTGTCGGTGACCACGATCTGCTCGAGGCCCGACGAGCGCAGGTTCTCGTAGGCGTTGCCCGAGAGCACGGCGTGGGTGGCGGCCGCGTACACGCGCGAGGCGCCCTCCTCGAGCACCGTCTGGGCCGCCGCCTTCAGGGTGCCGGCGGTGTCGATGATGTCATCGACGATGACGGCGGTCTTGCCCTTCACGTCGCCGATGACGTAGCCGATCTCGGCCACCTGCTGGGCCGGGCGCTCCTTATCGAGGATCGCCAGCTCGGCACCGATCTTCGAGGCGAACTTCTTATTCATCTTGACGCGCCCGGCGTCCGGGGCGACGACGACGAGATCCTCCAGGCCGAGGTCGCGGAAGTATTGGGTGAGGATGAACAGGGCCGTCATGTGGTCGACCGGCTTCTGGAAGAAGCCCTGCACCTGCCCGGCGTGCAGGTCCATCGTCAGCACGCGATCGGCGCCGGCGGCCTCGATCATGCGCGCCACCAGGCGCGCCGAGATCGGCTCGCGCGGCGAGGACTTCTTGTCCTGGCGCGAATAGCCGAACCACGGCGTCACGGCGATGACACGGTGCGCCGAGGCGCCGACCGCCGCGTCGATCATGAACAGCAGCTCCATGAGCGAGTCGTTCGCGGTCACGCCGGTGTGCGGGTTGCCGCAGGTCGGCTGCACGATGAACACGTCCGCGCCGCGGATCGACTCCTCGTAGCGGCAGTACACCTCGCCGTTGGAGAAGGTCTTGAGGGTGACCGGGCCGAGATCGACGCTCAGGCGCCCGGCGATGTCCGCGGCCAGCTGCGGGTTCGCGCGGCCGGAGAACAGCATGAGCCGCTTGTTGTAATCGATCGGCAGGCTCGTGCCCGCGATCTCGGTGCGAGGCTTCATGGTGGCGCTCACGCCCCGAGTGTAGAACCGCGCCCCGACGGCCGCGTCGCCGTCACGCTCACCGAGGCGGCCCGTTGCGCTTGGCGGCGGCGCCGGCCGGCGCGGGCGGGGTCTCGCGGCGCTCGGCGTAGCCCTCGAGATTGGTCTGGCGCTCGCGGGCGATGCCAAGCGCGCCCTCGGGCACGTCGCGCGTGATGACCGATCCGGCCCCGGTATAGGCGTTATCGCCGACGCTCACCGGGGCGACCAGCGTCGTGTCGACGCTCGTGCGCACGTTGCGGCCGATCGTCGTGCGGTGCTTGGCCTGTCCGTCGTAGTTGGCCGTAATCGTCGCGGCGCCGAGGTTGGTCCCGTCCCCCACGTCGGCGTCGCCGATGTAAGACAGATGTGGAACCTTTGTCCCGATGCCGATGTCGGAGTTCTTGATCTCGACGAACGTGCCCGCCTTGGAGCGCTCGCGCAGGAGCGCGCCCGGGCGCAGGTAGGCGAACGGCCCGACGCTCGCCCCGGCGCGCACCTCGCAGGACTGCAGGTAGGAGTGCACGGCGCGGACCTCATCGCCGAGCGTGACGTCGATGAGCGTCGTCAGCGGCCCGATGCGGCAGCCCTCGCCGACCGCCGTCGCGCCGCGCAGGAAGCTCGACGGCTCGATGACGGTGTCCATGCCGATCGCGACGCCGACGTCGACGAGCGTCGAGGCCGGATCGACGATCGTGACGCCGTCGCGCATGAGCGCGTGCAGGATCCGCTGCTGGGCGACGGTGCGGGCGGCCGCGAGCTCGACGCGGTCGTTCACCCCGGCGAGCTGCGACGCATCGGCCACGGTGTGCGCCGCGATGCGCCCCCCGCGCTCACGCAGGATGGCGAGCACGTCGGGGAGGTACCGCTCGGACTGCGCGTTCTCGCTGCCGACGGACCGCAGGGCTTCGACGAGGCCCTCGGTGGCGAACACGTACACGCCCGCGTTGACCTCGCGCAGCGCCAGCTCGGCCTCGGTGGCGTCGCCGGCGACCTTCGTCTCGACCACCCTGGTGACCGACCCGTCGGCGTCGCGCACGATGCGCCCGTACCCGCTCGGGTCCTCGAGCTCCATGGTCGCGACGGTTGCGGCCGCGCCCGCGTGGCGGTGCGTGGCCAGCAGCTGGTCGAGCAGCTCGGCCGTGACGAGCGGGACGTCGCCCGAGAGCACGAGGACGTCGCCGCCGTCGCTCGTAAGGTGATCGGCGGCGGCGAGCAGCGCGTCGGCGGTGCCCTTCGGCTGCTCCTGCACCGCGAGCGCGACGTCGGCCGGGAGGTGTTCGGCCAGGGCGCGGTCGGGCCCGCCCACGACGACCACCGCGTCGGCGCCCGCGTGGCGGGCCGCGGCGACCGGCCAGACGACCAGCGGGCGGCCGCAGAGGTCGTGGAGCATCTTCGGCGTGCGCGAGCGCATGCGCGAGCCCTGACCGGCGGCGAGGACGACGGTGGTGAGCGTGGACATGCCCGCGTCACTCTACCCCCGGGGCAGGTCCGTTCCGGCGGGCGGCCGGCGCGCGGCGTGCCGGCGCGCTCTACGGCGCGGCGCTCGGCGGGGGCCTTGACGGGGGAGGCGGCGCGCGGCGGGGGTTGCTCGCGGTTCCATTCCCGGCCGCGCCGGGGGGTGGCGGAACGCCGCGGAGGGGCGGCGGGCTGCGGGGCTCGCTCGCGGTTCGATTCCTGGCCGCGCCCGAGGGTGTGCTCCCGCACGCCCGCCCTGCGGACGTAATCGAGCACACCCCGGGACGCGCGGCGGCTGTCGCGCCGAGGTGTGCTCCCGCACGCCCGCCCTGCGGACGTAATCGAGCACACCCCGGCACCGCGGCCCGGCTCAGCCCGTCGGCACCGTCACCGTGGTCGTGGCGCTCGAGCCGGCGAAGCCGCTCGATCCCGCGTACGTCGCGGTGATCGAGTGCGTGCCCGCCGCGAGCGTGGTGACGCTCAGCGTCGCGGTGTCGGGCGAGGTGGCGCTCAGGCTCGCGCTGCCGAGCGTCTTCGTGCCGTCGGCGGTGAAGGACACCGTGCCGGTGGGCGCGCCGGTGGGCGCGCCGGCGGTCGAGCTGACCGTCGCGGTGAGCGTCACCGTCGCCGCGTGACCGGATCGCGGGGCGCTGACCGCCACGTCCGCGGGGTAGTTGAGGTGACCGCCGACCTGCGTGATGACACCGGCCTGCGTGACCTCGATGACCCGGTTGTTGGAGCTGTCGGCCACCCACACGTTGCCGGAGCTGTCGACGCTCACGCCGAGCGGACCGTTGACCTGGTTGGTGAACACGCTCTGCACGCCGGCGGGGGTGATCTTCACGATCCGGTTGTTGTCGGTATCGGCCACGTAGAGGTTGCCGGCGGCGTCGAGGGCGACCTGCGTCGGATAGTTGAAGCCACTGCCGATCGTGGTCTGCACGCCGGCGGGAGTCACCTTGAGCACCTCGTTGAGCAGGGCGTCACCGATGTAGACGTCGCCGGTGGCATCGACGGCGACGCCGAGCGGCTCGTTCAGCCCGGTCGTCGGAACGGCGCTCTCCACGCCGGCCGGCGTGACCTTGACGATGCGGTTGTTCAGCGCGTCGGCGATGAACAGATCCCCGGCCTTGTCGAGCGCGAGACCGGCGGGATCGAAGAGGTCGCTGGCCACCGTCGTCTGCACCCCGGCCGGCGTCAGCTTGAGCACACGGCTGTTGTAGTGGTCTGAGAGGTAGATGTCGCCGGCCGGGTCGATGACGACATCCGCCGGGAGGTCCAGGCCGGTGAACGGCAGCGTCGTGATCGTCCCACTCGGACTGACCTGCAGGACGTTGTTCGCGTACGGCTGGGTGATGACGACGTTGCCGCCGACCGGCGGCACGGTCGCCGTCGCCTTGAGCGCCGTGGTGGTGGTCGCCGGCGGAGGCGGCGTCTTGACGACGACGGTGGCGCCCGGCGCAGTCGAGGCGGCGAGCGTCGTCGTTCCCGCGTACGTCGCCGTCACGGTGTGGGTGCCCGCAGCGAGCGTCGAGACGACGAGCGTGGCGGTGGCCGGCGCGGTCGTGCCGAGCGCCACCGTGCCAAGGGCGGTCTTGCCGTCGCTGAACGTGACGTTGCCGGTGGGCAGCCCGCCGGTCGAGGACAGGACGGTTGCGCTGAGGGTGACCTTCGTGCCGGTGGTGACGGTCACCGCGGGCGCGTCGAGCGCGACGCCCACCGGGTAACCGAGGCCGGCGACGGCGGTGCTCTGCACGCCGGTCGGCGTGACCTCGAGGACCTCGCCGTCATAGCTGTCGGCGACGAGCACGTCGCCGCCCGCGTCCACGGTGACGCCGAGCGGGTTGCCGAGGCCGGCGAGGAGGACCGACTGCACGCCGGCGGGAGTCACCTTGACGACGCGGTCATTGGCGCTGTCGGCGATGAGCACGTCACCGCTGCGGTCGAGCGCGATGCCCGCCGGCCCGCTCAGGCCGCTGCCCACCGCCGTCTGGACCCCCGCCGGCGTCAGCTTGAGGACCCGGTTGCCCGTGTAGTCGGAGACGTACAGCTCACCGAAGCCGTCGACGGCCACCGCCACCGGAGTGGCCAGGCCGGTGAGGGCGACCACGGTCTGGACCCCGGCGGCAGTCACCTTGACGACGCGGCCATTTCCGCTGTCGGCGATGTACGCGTCACCGGCGGCGTCGACGGCCACGTCATTGGGTGAGGAGAGGCCGCTGCCGATCGTCGACTGCACCCCGGCCGGGGTCACCTTCACGACGCGGTTGTTGCCGCTGTCGGCGATGTAGGCGTCGCCGGCGGCGTCGAGCGCCACGCCAAGCGGCGAGGACAGGCCGGTGCCGACAGTCGTGCGGGCGCCCGATGGCGAAACCTTCACGACGTCGTTGTTCGTCGCGTCCGCGATGTAGGTGTCGGCCGCGGCGGACGGGGAGACGCTCGAGGGTGGTCGAGGTGGCGGCAGGCGCCGCCACCGCCACGGCCGGCGCCGCGGCGACCGTCGCCGCAGCCACGAGGGCGAATGCGCTCAGGCGAGCGCCCACTGCCCGCACACGCTCCCCTGCGTTCATCGGCCTCGCCTTCCCTGCGTGTCGGAGTCTGAGCGCCGCGCCTCCACGGTCGCGGGCCCGACAGTCTAGGGGGTCCGTGCCGGCCGAAGCGGGTCGACGGTAGGCAGCGCCGAGCCGGCCAGCTCCCGCGCGTCGTCGTTGGCGCGCGTCACTCGGTAACGCGCGTGACGACCGTCTTACCGCTGAAGTCGCCAAGCGCCTCGGCGGCGTCGCCCCAGCCGACCACCTGGGCGGTGACGGTCTCGGGCCGCAAGAGTCCCTGCTCGATCAGCGCGAGCGCCGGCGCCATCGCCTCGCGCGCGTGGACGCGCCCGGTCAGGAAGCGGATGCCGTGGGTGTACATCTCGAACAGCGGCATCGGGGTCGTCGGCTCGAAATAGATGCCGACGCTCGTGCACACTCCGTCCGGCGCCGTCGAACGAAGCGCGCAGGCCAAGCCGGCGTGATCGGTGGTGGCGGCGACCGTGATCGGGTAGGGCCCGAGCCGCTCGGGGACGTCGCCAGCGATCACGGTGGCGCCCAACCGGGCGGCGATCTCGCCCTGGGCGGGCCCGCCACCGACGAAGTCGACTCGCCCGGCGCCGAGCGCGCGGGCGATGGCGACGGCGTACAGGGCGATCGAGCTCTCGGCCGACACGATGAGCACGTCGGCGCCCGGCTCCTGCTCCAGCTGCGGTCCGACCGTGCGCCAGGCGTCGGCGATGTTGTCGCTGAGGCTCGCGGCCGACTGCGGCGATACGCCGCCCGGCAGGGCGACCAGCATGTGTTCCGCGAACGGCACGCGCACACGATCGGAGAGGAATCCGCCGAATTGGCTGCCGCTCAGTGGCCCCAGGCCGTACATCGACAGACGCGGCACCGCCTGGCAGTGGGCGCTGCGTCCCCGCTGGCACTGCTCGCAGGAGCCACAGGAGATCTGGAACGGGATGCTCACCAGATCGCCGGGCGCGACCGTGTCGACGGCATCGCCGACGTCCACCACCCGCCCGATGCCCTCGTGGCCGAAGGGGAAGGGACCGGCCAGCGGCACGTCGCCTCGCACGATCAACGGATCGAGGTCGCAGGTGGCGACGACGATCGGCTTCGCGATCGCCTCCCGGTCGGCCTCGAGCCGCGGTTCCGGCACCTCGCGCCACTCGAGCTTCCCCGCTTCGATGAAGTTGAGCTGCTGCATACACAGGCTCCTCGGTTCTGCACTATGGCGAGCGCCATACTATACCGTTTGCCATACTTCGAGGCGATGCCCCGCACCTCCACCGCCCGCGCCGACGCGATCGTGACCGCCGCGCGACTGTTCCATCACCAGGGCTACCACGGCACCGGCCTGGCCCAGGTGCTCGCCGAGAGCGGGGCTCCCAAGGGCTCGTTCTACTTTCACTTCCCCGGCGGCAAGGAGCAGCTCGCCGTCGAAGCAATCGAAGCCTCGAGCGCCGGTGTCGAGGCGCTCATCGCCGCCGCGGACGAGCGCGCGCACGACGCGCCAGATGTGGTGCGGCGGGTCGGGCGCGCCATCGCCCGCTGGCTGGAGCAGTCCAACTTCGAGGAAGGCTGCGCCGTCGCCACGCTGTCCGCCGAGGCGGCGGGCACCTCACCGGCGCTGCGCGAGGCCTGCGAGAACGCCTACGCTCGTTGGCGGAGGCTCTTCGCCGAGGCGCTGCGCCGGCGCGGCCTGCCCGCCGCGAGGGCCCGCGAGCTGGCCACGCTGAGCGTCGCGGCCATCGAGGGCGCCACCCTCATCGCGCGCAACGAGCGCCGAACAGACGCACTGAAGACGGTGACCGCGATGCTCGAGGACCAGGTGCGAGCTCACGCACCCACCGGCGCGGCAGGAGCTCGGCGGACAGCGGCGTAGAAGAGTGCCGCGCGCCGTGGGGCGGGGTATATTGCGCCCACGGTCGCAAGCGCGATCGCCCGGGGGTTTCAGTGCACGGAACGCCATCACCGAAGCGGGGGCAGGCGCCGCGCGCCGCGGCGAGGCGGCGCGCCGCGAGCATGGTGACTGTCACGCTGACCACGGTCGCCCTGCTCGTCGTCGCCGCGCCGGCGAGCGCGTTATCGCGGAGGCAGGCGGTCCGGCTCGCCGAGCGGGCCATCGCACACCTGTCCGGCGTCACACGGCCGCTGGTCATCTTCGGCCTTCGCGCCCCGCTGTCGGCGAGGGCGGTCGTCAACGAGGCCGACGGGCCCGGGGCGAGTTTCACCCCGACGAAGCCGATCGGTCATCGCGAGTGGCTGTACTGGGCCGACTACGGATGCACCACGTTCTTCGCCCATCCAAGCCTGCTCGTGCTGCTCGATGCGCGCACCGGCCGGGTGCGAGCGGCGCACCAGCTGCTGTGGATGCCGATGATCAACGGCACGATCGCGCCGTGGCTGTCGGACGCGGCGGCCTATGACAACCCGCGTTATCGCGTGGCCTCCTCCTCGGCCTGCCCGGCGGGGGCCGCGCCCGCGCGGTCGACGAGCGCGCGGCGCCTGGACGCACTGAGCCTCATCGCCGGCGTGCCGCCGCCGGCGTTCGCGCGGCCGACCAACGAGCCCGCCCACTCCGCTCAGGCCGCTACCACGTTCACCCCAGTCATCACCAAGACCCAGCTCGCAGGTGACTGCATCGTGATGATCGGCGATCGCCAGGGCCAGAGCGGCGGAGGCGAGTTCAATGCGAGCTTCACCGCCATGACCAAGTTCGCGGCAGCGCTCGGTCTCGCCCCCGACCACATCGCCGATGCGCCGTCCACGGTGGCCGGTCTGCAGGAGACGATCGGCAACCTCGTCAACGCCACCAGCCCGCCGTGCACGGACGTGTTCATCTACCTGGCCGGTCACGGCATCCCGGCCCGCGGCGCTCGCATCCAGAGCGGCCCGGAGTTCCAGCAGCTCGGACCCGGACAGGGCGGCGACGCGGGCGTGGTGACCTCGTGGAAGCAGAACGACGTCGGCCAGACCGTGCCCGAGGACATCATCACCCCGCAGGATCTCCTCAACGTGATGGATGCCTTCGAGATGAAGGCGACGTTCAAGATCAAGATCATCTCCTGCTTCTCGGGCCGCTTCCTCCCCGACCTCAACGGGCAGCCCAACCTCATCGACGCCGAGGCGTCGTCGGCCGACAACCAGACGTCCTGGGCGCACCTGCAGAGGGCCGTGGCCAAGGATCCGGCCACCGGCACGTTCTATCCGCCCGACCGAACGCTCAACGGCGTCACAGAGTGGAAGAACAAGCACTTCGTGGCCAACACCACCGACAATCCCGACGGGGCCGACGAGGCGACCAACGGGAACATCCACGGCCTCGAGACGTGGGCGAGCTCCCCGACCGAGCTCATGGACACCGGGTACAACCTCGGCGCCGGCCTGCACATGGCCGCCACCTCGGGGCTGCCGTACAACTTCGCCAACACGGCGGGCTACGCAACGCCGCAGAATTACTACAACCCCTTCGCGCACGTCGTCGCGCCCCCGCCGGCAACGACAACGACGACCACCACGTCGACCACCACGTCGACCGAGACCACCGCCACCGTCGGCGCCAACCTCCAGACCGCCTCGAACGTCGATATCTCCAACCCGAACGACACCGACGTGTGGCAGCTCATCTTCGATGCGGCTCACGCCTCCGGCATCCCGACGGACAGCGAGGTGATGTCGATCATGCTGCGCGGCTACACCGTCTCGGGTCCGACGACGATCCACTTCCAGGGCCTGGCGCCCCAGGCCAACGGCGGCGTCATGGTGATGAACACGACCCAGGCGTTCACGCTCCCGATGACACCGGGTACCTATACGTTCATGCCGACCAACTTCTTCGTGAAGGCCGGCTGGTACATCGGGCTGTCGAACGGAGGCGGCACCGACGCGATCGCCTTTGCGATGCCCGGCGCGACGCTCGACACCTTCTCGATGAACAACGGCGTGAATAACGGCGCCACCTTCACCGGCGCGCCGATGACCGGGTCGGAGCTCAACGCGCAGTTCACACTGCTCGAGGGCGCCGAGGCGCCGTAGGGTCGGCGGCGCCGCCTACGGGCCGCTCGATAGCGTCCACACGAGGTCGACCTGGTACACCTCGTTGGTCTGCAGTGTGCGGATGGTCGTCGGAACGGCGAGTGACAAGCTCGAGGCGCCGAGCGACTGGGTGATCCAGCCACCGAGCCCCGCGCTCGTGGCGGCCGAGGCGATCTTCGTCGGCGTCGAGGTGTCGAGCGCGCAGCCGCCGGAGCAGAGCAACGCGGGCGCCGAGCCCGTGCCGCCGTTGTTGTGCCAGCTGGCTCCGGCGGTGTCGAGCGTCAGCGAGCCCGCTGCCAGCGTCTGGCCGCCGCTGACGTAGCCGGGGCCGGGGTCAGTTCCACAGGTGGCGTTCGGGCAATACGCTTTGAAGACGGGGCTGCTGCCCGCGCTGCTGTCCCCGCTGACGCTCACGTTCCAGCCGTTGCCCGAGCCGGTCGTGTCGTCGACGGCGAAGTTCGGGAGCGACGCTGTGAGCGTCTGCGCCTGGCCGTCGAGGGTGAGGGAGCCAAGGCCCGGTAGCGTTGGCGCCACCGCAAAGGCCAGCGCGCCCGCGGCGGCGGGCTGGATGGCGATGTCCGACGTCCGCCAGTTCGAGCTTGGCGACACCGTCGAAGTGATCGTGCCGGTCGGTGCGGCGCCGGACTTGTTGTAGTCGGACTCGTTCTCGACCATCCAAGTGGCCGCCGTGTTGGCGTCGTCGACGCGATCCTGGGTACCCGAGACCGGCGTGATGGTCGGCAGCGAGCCGGCCAGCGACGCCGCCGTGCCGACGATGACCCGCGAGTTCGGCAGCGTCGTGGTGATGGTCGGATAATTCGTCGTCGTTCCCGTGCCGGTGCCGAACGCGCTCGCCTCGATCGGGTTGGACGAGTCGACGCCGGTGAACGCCACGATCCGGACCAGGGCGGCTCGCGTGGCGCCGAGCGCCAGGGCGTACGTGCTGCCGAGGTCGCCGGCGGCCGCCATCCTGTACGCGACGCGGTAGTAGCCGATGTTCGAGGTCCCGTTGCCGAGGCTCGTCCAGCCCGACGGGGTGGCGATGGCCGTCGACCCCGAGGCGTCGATCTCGAGCACCTCGAGGTCGCCGACCGCGAGATTCGACGGTGCGTTGAGATTGAGTGATGAGGCGGTCCCGCTGCCGGTGTTCGCCGCGCTGGCGCCGCGGAAGTAGGTCGTGGCCTGCGCGGCCAGCGAGCGTCCAGGGGCGATCAGGCATAGGGCCGCGACGATCGCGGCGATCCCCGGCGTTGCCGGGCGCGAGGCCAGGTTCAGCAGGGGCGGCCGCATCCTAACATCGGGTATCGACTGTCTACCGGTTCAGATTGAGGCGCCGACGCCCTCCCCGTCCGAGCGCGGTCGCGCTCGAGGGCGCCCTCGGGACCATCGTCCGAAGGGTGTCTCCTGGACACCTCCACGGTGATCCAGCTGCCACGGATCACCGACCCGGAGACCCTTCCGACCGAGCCACTGATCACCACCGTCACGCCGGCGGAGCTCAGCGAACCGCGACGCAAGCGACCGTCCCACGCACGAACCGAACGCCGATCGGCCAGCGGCACGATCATCAGGACGATCCCGCGACCGCGGCTAACCCATCCGGCGACCGATCCTGGACAACGGACACGCGCCTACAGCTGTTCCCTTCGATCAAGAACAGGCACGCAACCGCCGCTCTCGCACTGTCCCCCAATGGACGACTCTCAGGCGCGGTCCGCCGACCTCGGCGGTGCTCTGCTGGCCGACGGCGACGGTTACGCCAATCCGTTGACGAGCTGCGCGGAGCCGCCGGGGGACCTCGCAGGCGACCGGGCGGGGGACGCCCGGCGATGCCTGGGCATCTGAAGCACGGCAGCGTCGGGCGGGCGGCGCTGTCGCCGGTCGGTGAAAAGATGACGCGGTGCATCGACGGACAGCCTTCCCTGCACCTGCCGCACCCGGTCGGCGCGATTCGACTCTGAGCATGGCCGTTCTCGTATGTCTCGGCGTGGGCATCAGCAGCTATCCGACCCGACTACCTGATGCCCTCTCCGATTATGTCGGCGACGATCGTGCCCCGGCGCTGCGTGAGCAGGTCGAGCTGCTGCTACGCGAGGCGTGGCTTGACCGATCTCATTGGGGCACAACGGATCTAGCGGAAGCAAGCCGGAAGGTCCAGGCCACCATGCGGGACTCGCACCCAGAACTCTCCGACGATGCGGTATGGGCGCTCGCTTGGAACGTCAGCTACAACAGCAGGTGACGATTGGCCAGCGCGGCTGGCGTGCGATGTGCGCCCGAGACGGCCGCTTTCGCCGGTGAGCAGTGGGCCGACGAGGCGGCGAATGCGCGGGGACGAACGCTGCTCGCGGCTACGGGGGGCGTCGGAGACGCCTCCCCCAGGAGCAGAACAGCGCGCGCGTCGAGTTCGGAGTCGCGGGCCTCCTCCAACGCGTGCGCATCGCGAATGTTGGCGCAGCGTCTTGCGTTCGGCGGCGAAGGCAACGGTGCGCTGCTTCGGCACTCACGCCGAGATCAGTCGCATGTCCCGTCTGCGATTGCGTCGATACTCACGGCATGTCCGCGCCTTCACCCCCGGCTGACCCGGCCGGCTATGCCCTCGCGTCCGATGAGGCGAAGCGGGCGCTTGACGACCAGTCGCGGGTGCTCGACGAACTCCACAGTCGCGGCGCCACGCTCATCGCGGGCGCAGCGCTGGTGACGTCGTTCTTCGGTGGGCAGGTGCTTCGCACCGGGCACGTCCCGACGTTCGGATGGATCGCGTTGGCGTTCTTCGTTGCGCTCGCAGTCTGCGTGCTCGTGGTGCTCTGGCCACGGCGCGCCTGGCAGTTCGACATTTCGCCGGCCGAGCTGATCGGAACCTACCTCGAGCCCACTCCCGGCCCTCCAACGCCACTCCGGGACATCCACCGCGATCTCGCGCCGCATATGGGGAACGCTGCCGCTGCGAACCGGCGGGTTATGAAGACCCTGTTCCTAGCCTTTCGCGTCGGGACGATCGCCCTCGTTCTCGAGGTGCTCGCTTGGGTGATTCTGCTAGCCGGTGGTGCATAATGGGGCTGTGCCCAAACCCTCCCAGCAGCCGGCGCCGCAACCGACGCCGCAGCCAATCAAGCCGAGTCCGCTGATCAAAGAAGTTCGGGGCTGAGCGCCCCGGCTGCCGACGGCCGGCAGCGCGGCGGCTCGACCCCGCCAGGACGATACGACCGACGGTTTCGGGCTCCTCGGCTCCCACCGTCTTCGTCACCGGCAGTGGCGACCGAACCTCACCTCTTCGGTAGCGCCTCAAGGCGACGCGACGGGGTTGGGGAGCCGTTGCTCGTTGCCCGAGGGGCCCGGTCGGCCATCTGTGCCCTTGAGTGGTTTAGCGGGAGCGTTTGCTGTCCAAGCGACGGTCGGGCGTGCGTGAAGTGCGGTGTCTTCCCGATCACTGACGTCTGGACCGCGTTGGGGCTCGCCGTGGTCGTAGTCAGTCGCCCCAGCTGAACGAACGCGCGGACGCCCCTTGGCCGCGGTTGAAGGTTCCCCACCGGTGTGAGTTCATGTCCATATGGATGTGGCGACGAAAGCCTCTACGCCGCCCGGACCGATCGATGAGCCAGCGCGCCCGTTTCGACCGAAGGTCGCGGCGCTCGCGGTCGCCACGCTGTTCGTCAGCATCAACATCTGGACAGGCTGTCCGGTGGTCGCCATATTCATCGGCTCCCACGTCGAGTACCGGGTCGGCGCCCCAAGCCCATCCAATGGCGTCACGATGACCGCCGTGTTCACGGTCGTGATCCTGCTCGCGGTCCTCGTGTTTGCGATGGCCTGGACGCTCGTTCGCCTCGGCAGCGCTTATGACCGTCTCGTGGGCCGTCCGGCCGGAGCTCGCCAAACGTCACCTTGGCTGCGCAGCCTGCGCGGAGAGCGCGAAGATGCCGCGCGCGAGCGATAGCGAATCTCGGTGCCAGAGCGGATCGTCGTCTTCAGCGTGCTGGCCTGCGCGCTGACCTTCGAGGTCTGGTTCTTCTTCTTTGCCGGCTCGTCGCTGCCGCACAACTGAACGAACTGATGGGAAAACGCGTTCGCGCTCTATGCGGCTGCCTCCTGGATCGTGACGGTGTGGCCGAGGCGCTCGAGCTGGGCGACGAGGCGTTTGGTGGTGCGGGCGGGATCGCGGCGGCGGTAGTAATCGGGGCCGAGGTCGGCGTAGAGCTCGCCGTTGGTGAGCATGTGCCACGCGGCGACGAGGATCGAGTGTTTGACGGCGCCGATCGCTTTGCCGTGTCCGATACGGGAGCGCTGGCGTTCGTAAAGCGCTCGCAGGTAGCTGTTCTTGGTGCGCATCGCAGCCATCGCGGCATCCTTGAGGGCGGCGTTGAGCCACCTGGATCCCTTGCGGGTGCGGCCGGAGCGCTGCTTGCCGGCGGAGCGGTCGTTGCCGGGGCACTGCCCGGCCCAGGACGCCAAATGGCGCGCCGAAGGGAACACGCTCATGTCAGGGCCGATCTCGGCGATGATCACCTCGGCGGTGCGCCGTTGAACGCCCGGGATGCTGCACAAGAGCTCAACGGCCGCCTCGAAAGGGGCGATGCGTTCCCCGATCGCGTCCGAAAGCCGGTCGATCTGCTCGTCCAGGAAGTCCAGGTGGGCGAGGATCGCGCCGATCAGCAGCGCGTGCAGGTCGTTGAAGCGACCCTCCAGCGCTTCGCGCAGCTCGGGAAGCTTCTGGCGCAGCCGGCCCTTGGCGAGGTCGGCCAGGATGTCGGGGTCAGTCGTACCGACCACGAGCGCGTCGAGCATCGCGCGTCCCGACTTGCCCAGCAGATCCGAGGCGACGCAATCGAGCTTGACGTTGCTGTCCTCCAACGCCTTATGCAGCCGCTGAGCCTCGCGTTGACGCTCGGCGATCTGGGTCTTGCGATACCTCGTGAGCTGGCGCAGGTCACGGATCGGCTTGGGCGGCACGAAGTTGGCCTTCAAGAGCCCAGCTTCGGCGAGCTGGCACAGCCACGCCGCGTCACCCATGTCGGTCTTGCGACCGGGGACCTGCTTGACGTGACGGGCGTTGACGAGCATCAGCTCGAAGTCGTCCTCAAGGATGTGCCAGACCGGCTTCCAATACACCCCGGTGGCCTCCATGACGACCTGCGTGACGCCGTGCGCGGCCAGCCAGTCACGCAGCCCCAAAAGCCCGCGGACCGTCGTGGCAAACTCCGCCAGGTGCGGCTCGCGGCCACCGTCGCCCGCAGGCGTGCGCACGCACGCGGTCACGCTGGCCTTGTGGACATCAAGCGCGCTGACGCGCTCAACGATCACGTCCATCACAACCTCCTCACGTCGATGACACGATCGCCATCTGCGAGGGCCTGTGAATTCAAAGAGTCTGATGAGCGTGCTCGAGCAGCGACAGTCCGGAGTCCCGAAACAGACCCCCACGCCAAACTAAACGACGGGCTCGCAAGCGCCATAGTAGGTCGGCGTCAGCAGACGACCACGAAATCATCGCTCGTTTTCACCCGCCCAGAGCCGGCGCCCCACGCCGCGAGGAACTAACGGGGTTGGCGGGACGACGTTCGAAACTCGATGCGATGTGGGCCATCGTGCGGTCATTGCACGCAGCTCGGTTCGCAACGCCGCCGCGGCACACGCGTTGAGTCTCGTCAGCCCCGCGACACCTGCCCCATCGACTGGCTACCTTTTTGGGTTGAGGCGGCCGCTGGTTGCGGCGGCCGGGAGCGGCGGGGCGTCTACGACGCCACGATGCGAAACGACACGGAGACGGTGGTGCCCGTGGCACCGTGCGCGCGCGGGGTCGCCGCGAGCTGGTAGCCCCCGGCCGGCAGCTTGTGTCCGCGTAGCCGGCCGGTGAAAGTGAAGCCATTTGCGCCCACGCGATCGAGGTGGGAGAACGAGCCGACGGGCACGACGCGTGTGCAGGGTCGGGGGTGCTTGGTTGAGGCATGCTTGATCGAGGGGTGCTGCGGCGGCGTCACGCAGCGGCGCCCGGACCGGACACCGGCGAGCAGCCGCGACACGTCGAACGTCGTCGTGGCGGCCTCGGTGTCGGAGTAGGCCACCCTCGTCCCGCCGCGCCGCGGAGGTGCGATCGCCGCCCCGGACGAACGGGCCGCGAAGGCGGTGGGCGTCAGAGCCAGGCCGCTGAGCGCGGGCGCCGCGACCGCTCCCGTCGCGCCGCCGGCGCCGGCCGTGCCCCCTGACCGGCCACCGCCACCGGTGCCAGGGCTCGTACCACTACCCGTCGTGCCGCCCGACGTCGTACCACCCGACGTCGTGCCACCACCGGTCCCGCCGGACCCGGCGGGATTGACCGCCGGCGGCGGCGGTGACGTCGTGAACGTCTCGTCGCTGCCGTCGGTGGTGCCGTCGGCGCTCACCGCGACGACCCGGTAGTGGTAGGTCGTCCCCGGACCGAGCCCGGTGAGCGACCCGGAGACGGTGGCGGGCGTCAGGCCGACGACGTCCTGCACGCTGGTCTGCTGTCCGTACTGGGCGGTCGTTCCGAAGTCGAAGTGGACGGCGGCCGAGCCGGCGTTGGCCGTCACGGTCGCATGCACCGTCGCGCCCGAGTTCGTCACGGCGCTTGCTGCTCCGGTGGTGGCGCTGGGTGACGTCACCTCATATGCGCCGGCGTCGCAGGCGCTCCCGAAGGGGCGGGGCAGGCCGCGCTGATCGGTCTGTGGGCAGCTGGCGCCCTTGGCCGGCACGGTGTCGATCGCCGCGCTGCCGGCTGCGGGGTCCAATGTCTCGGTGGGCCCTCCGTTGTCCGCGAGCTGTCCGAGCCTCGGATCGGCGTTCGTGCCGGGGCAGCTCGGCGGGATGTCGCCGAACGTGACGTCGTGGCCACCGTCGGCGACGAGGCTCACGCAGTTGCCGCCCTGGTTGTCGGCCACGATCGTGTTGCGCAGGATGACGTCCACGCACGAGCCGAAGCAGATGGTGGGGTGCGAGAAGACGCCCCCGTCGACCCCCGGTGAGCCGGCTGTGCCGGACGTACCGTTCGTCCCGCCGGTCGCGCCGCCCTGATTGGCCAAACCGCCGGCTCCGGAGGCCCCGCCGGCGCCGATCCCGTTCTGGGCGATCGTGACGTTCAGCAGCGTCACCGAGGCCGGGTCGCTGACCTGCAGCGCACCGCCCGAGCCGCCCGCAGCGCCGTTCCCACCCGTGCCTCCGGTCTTGTTGTTGACGGCGACGACGTCGCCGCCCTGGCCGCCCGCGCCGCCGGCCGCGGCAAAATCGGACGTGAGCGTGCTGTTGGTCACGCTCAGCGTGCCGCCCTGATCGTCGACGATCCCCCCGCCCGATCCGCCGGCGCAGCCATTGCCGCCATTGACTGCGGGTCCACCGGCCGGGTCCTGGCTCCCGCCCTGACCGCCGGCCCCACCGTTGCCGGCCTCGTCGTGGTCCAGCGTCGTCCCGGCGATCGTCGCGTCGCCCGCGCCGACCGCGGCCACGCCGCCGCCGGCGCCGCCGCAGCCTCCCGACGCGCCCGGAAGGCCGGGATCGCTGCCCCGGCCCGCGGCGCCGCTCCCGGCGGTGTCGCTGCTCAGCGTCGAGTCACTTATCTGCAGCGACATCCCACTGGTGTAGATGCCGCCGCCCGCCCCGCCGGCGCCGCCACTGCCGCCGACCGTGTCGTTGGCGGCGCCGAGTGGAGGGGCGCCCACCCCCCCGGCGCCAGCACCGTCATTCGTGAACGTCGCGCCGCCGATCACCGCGGTACCGCCGTTGAACAACCCTCCGCCCAGTCCACCCGCGCCACCAGTCCCCCCGGTGGCGCCGGACGCCTGCAGCGTGCCACCCTGACCGCCGGCGCCGGCGTGATCGAGGTTGAAGGTCGTGCCGTCGAGCGTGAGCGCTCCCGTGTTGAAGATCCCGCCGCCCGAACCGCCGACACCACCGGTGCCTCCGGAGGCACCCGCGCCGCCGCCAGAGATCGCCTTGCCGGCGCCGCCCTGCCCGCCGGCCCCCGCGTCGTCGTCGGTGAGGACCGAATCGCTCACCTCGAGCGTGCCGGCAGTGTCGATCGCACCGCCGTTCGCGCCGTTGCCACCCGCGCCGCCGTCGGCGTTCGTGTCAGCCAGCCCGGCCGGAGCCCGCCCGCCGGTGAGCGTCAGCCCGGTGAGCGTCACGCTCGCTCCCGAGGCGATGCTCAGGATCCGGTCGCCGAGCCCGGTCGCGTCGACCGTCGTGGGGCCGGCCGGCGAGCCCTCGATTGTGAGCCCGGTCACCGTCGGCGCGATGTTGAGATCGCCGGTGCTGTTGTCGTCGCTGCCGGACGGCTTGATCGAGAGCGTGTAGGCCCCGGGGCCGAGCATGATCGTGTTCCCGACCGCCGATGGCGCGGCGCAGTCGGGGCTTGGAGAGCCCGGCGTGTCCACGGAGGCGATGGCCTTGCGCAGTGAGCACTGCCCGTCACCGGACGTCGCGTCGTCGCTCGTGGTCGTGACGACAATTGTGCTCGCGTGCGCGACCGCGGGCGCGAGTGCGAATACGGCCAGGGCGCACGGTGCCGCCCGACTGCAGATCGTCCGGATCGCCCTCCCCCGAGCCATGAACATAATCCTGCCGCCTGGACTGCATTACGGCAAGGGTCGCGTCAGAGGTCTAGGGCCTCATAGGGTCAACTACGGGCGGGACAAGTTGAAGCCATCGTGGCTCTCCGGTTTCGGCGCGACGTCGACGCGCCATCAGCAACGCATAGGTCTCCGCGACGACCTCGTGCGTGAATTCTCCTCGACGGTACCCACCCAGCCGGATGATGTCGGCGACACCCGGCGGAGCATCATCCAGGTAGCGACTCCCCGCTGCGACATCCTCGGGTATCGCTCTCGCCAAACTGAGTGCGTGGCCCCATTCGTGCCACGCCGTGCGCACAAGCATGACCTCGATGCGTGTCGCGTCGAGGCCCCTCAACGCCCCTCTCCCCGGGGCAAGCGGCCGGCTCGCGAGCCTTGACAGCCCGCGAGCGCGGCGGATAGGTTCGGCGCCGGGGCTCAACGGAGCCCAACTCATGGAACGCGTGGGCTCCGTTTCTGGAGCGTGATCGGCGGGGGCTACCCGCAGCAAGGGAGGCAGGCGATGGGCGCTGCACGTGTGCATACTGGTCCTCACCGGAGGAACCGCAGGGAGACGTATGTCCGATGTGGCCGTCGGGCCGGGTTGGTACTGGTTGCCGCCATCGCGGCCTGTGCCTGCCTGGCCGGCTCGGCGCTGGCCGCCATTCCCAAGCACTTCGTGCCCGCGCCCCCCAGGGCGCTGATCGTCGGGCACCGCGTCCATGTCTTCTATGGCAGCGCCGCCGCAACCCCGGGAAGCGGCGGCTTGGGTTCCGCGGCCGGCTCGCTGACCAGCGCTCCCGGCGAACAAACCTCGCAGCTCGGGGCGCCGAGCGTGTCGGGCGCCGGGCGGTTCGGAGCGGCCAACACGGCCTCCAACACCGGCCACCTGACTTTCCTCGATTTCGCCGGCGGATCGGTCCAGCACAGCCCGGTCCTGCACCTCATCTTCTGGGGCAGCAACTGGAACACGACCGGGGCGGCGCTGAAGACCCAGCTGCTACAGATGTACAACGACCTAAGTGGGTCGCCCTACCAGCACATCCTCGCGCAGTACGCCGACTCGCAGGGCTACGTGACCAGTCACGTCACCGTTACCTCCTACACCGACACGAGGGTCGCGGCGCCGAGCCAGGTCGACGACGCCAACATCGGCGGCAACGGGCCCGCCCAGGTCCCCACCGAGGTGCAGAACGCGATCACCGCGAACGGCTGGACGCGCACGGCGGATTCGCAGTTCATCGTGCTCCCGGCTCCGGGATCCACCTACGCGTCGACCCTGTTCTCTCAGGTCGGAACGTTCTGCGCTTATCACTCGGAAGATGCGTCCAACTCCTCCTACTCGCTCGTCCCGGATGCCAACGACAGCCCGTTCAACGGGTTCTGCTTCCACGCGGATCCGCACGAGAACCTCAATAACGCGACTTCGTGGGTGGCGGCGCACGAGTACGGGGAGAGCGTCACAGATCCGGTGTTCAACGGCTACTACTCGTCGACGGGCAACGAGATCGGCGATCTCTGCGAGACGATCTACGACCAGACGCTGGGAAGCGGCGACGTGGTGACGCCGCTGTGGGACAACGCGCAGGCCGCGTGCTCTGTGTCCGACTCCAACAACTACGGCGCCTTCGCGCCAACCGTCTCCTACCTGGACACGACGGCGGGGCCGCCGTCGGGCGGCACGACCGTGCACATCTACGGCTCCAACTTCAGTGGGGCGACGTCGGTGAAGTTCGGGGGCGTTGCCGCGGCCAGCTACACCGTGACCTCGCCGAGCACGATCATCGCCACCACTCCGGCGACCTCGGCGGGCACCGTGGACGTGGACGTCACCACGCCGTCTGGCACGAACGCGGCGACCGCGGCCGACAAGTACATGTTCGCGTCGGTGGCGGTCACCGGCGTCGGGCCGAGCGTCGGCCTGACCGGCGGCGGCACGGGCGTGACGATCTACGGCTGGGGCTTCACCGGGGCCACGGCCGTCAACTTCGGCTCCACTCCGGCCGCGAGCTTCTCGGTGACCAACGACACGACAATGACGGCCGTCAGTCCACGCGAGGCCGCCGGCCCGGTCGACGTGCACGTCGTCGCGCCGGGCGGCACCTCGCCGGTCACGCCGGCGGACGTCGGCGGCGACCAGTTCGCCTACGGGGCGGACATCGTGACGAACGTGTCCGTCGCCGGCCAGTTCTCACCCGAGGGCAGCGTCAACGGCGGCACGTCCGTGTCGATCACCGGCGCCGGGTTCACCGGGGCCACCGCGGTCGACTTCGGCTCGACCGCGGCCACGAGCTTCACGGTCAACTCCGATGGCTCGATCAGCGCGGTGAGCCCGCCCGGGTCGGACTCAACCGGCTGGGTCGACGTCCGCGTCGTCGTCCCCGCCGGCACCTCGCCGGTCGACCCCGGGATCGACCAGTTCCTCTACGGTCCGACGATCACCGGTATCTCACCGAGCTCGGGGCCCGGCGGCGGCGGCACGACCGTCACCGTGACCGGGACGGGCTTCACCAGCGATGGTGGCATCTACGCCGTCACGCTCGGGTGGGGCGGTAACGCGCGCCCGTTCACGATCAGTTCCGACACGTCGCTGACGTTCGTGACCCCGACACAACAGCACGGCACTACGGCCGTGCCGTACGTTCATACCAATGGGGTGGCGGGCCAGTACCAGACGCCGCAGATCGCCTCGCCGCAGGCGTTCACGTACGACACGCCGGTGGTGGGTGCCGTGTCGCCCGCTCAGGGACCGGTGGCCGGTGGGACGACGGTCACGATCAACGGCAGCGGGTTCACGAACGCGACGAAGCTCAACTTCGGATCGACGGTCGAGTCGAGCTGTGCCACGTCGGCGCAGCCCTGCTTCAGCGTCAACTCCGATGGCGTGATCACGGCCACCAGCCCGGCGGGGTCCGATTCGACCGGGTACGTGGACGTGCGGGTCTGGGGGGGCAACCTCGAATCGGCGGTCAACCCCTACGATCAGTTCATCTACGCGCCGACGATCACGAGCATCTCGCCGACGTCGGGCCCGTCGGCGGGCGGAACGACGGTCACCGTGACCGGCACCGGGTTCCTCAGCGACGGGGGTGTCTCCGCGGCGGCCTTCGTGGGCATCGGGCAGCCGATCGGCGTCACCGTGGTGTCCGACACCCAGCTGACGTTCGTGACGCCGGCGAAGCGCAAGTACTCGGTGGTGACGCCGTACGTCGTGACCAACGGGGTCAGCGGCCAGACCAACCAGGCGCAGTCGCCGTCACCGCAGTCGTTCACGTACACCGGCTAGGCGATGGGTCGGCAAAGACCGGCTTGGAGATGGACCCTCTTCGGCGGTGCCGGAGAGGGTCCTTCTCTTTGTGTCTTTGATTGAGGGGGTCGTCCTTGGACCTGTTGCGCAGAGGGGTGCCTGCGGGCTCGTTGGGGGGCGATCGATCCGGGTACGGCGCTCAATCGGGTTTGGCTGACGACGGGAGAGCGGGGGTTGATCGGGGAGCCGGTGTCGTCGCCGGTGCTGCGGGATGTCGATGAGCTCGAGCGACTGATGGTCGACAGCCGGATCATTGCCGGTGCCGGCGTAGAAGGTCTAACCAAGCCAGCTCGGCAAGCCGCTCGGCTCGGGCAAGGCGGCGCGGGTCGATCGTCTGTCGTCCGGCCATCCGCGAACTGACGCTATCGGCCGACCCGGCCGGCGAATCGCATCAGCTGCCGTCACCGCCCAGCAGCAGGCGTGGCACGGTCCGCACTCGCATTAGTTCGTACGTCGATCACCTGTCCGTCCTCAACTGGGTTGGCGGGACGAAGTTCGAAACTCGACCCGACCTGGGCCCGCATCCGAAAGTTGCACGCCGCGCGGTGCAACACGCAGCTGTGACGTAGGCTGTCGGCCGTGATGCGCGTTGGCTAGGGATCGGCGCGAGCGCACGATTGGTCGCGGACCGACGGTCGCGATCCTCGTTCGATCGGCGTGCGCGGCGGCCGTCTGCGTCATCGGTCTGTCTGCCCACATTGGAGTGGCTCAGTCGGCGCCATCGCTCCCCTGTGGTGGCGACGGGCCCATTGGTCCCGTCATCGCACACGGGCGTTATGACGGAATCGGCGCCTGGTCGGAGAACGCGTGCGCCGGCGGCGGCTGGCTTGTCGTCACATTCACGCCGGGATCCTCGTTGTTGCAGGGTTGGGGTGCCGCGACACCGACACCAACCAAGCGCGCACCCTTGGCCATCGAAACGGTGCCCGACGGGGATCCCGGCGCCGAGGGCGTACTGCTTGCGGCCACATACGCGTCGGTGATACGTGTCGACCTCCGCTTCACCAGAGGTCCAACGCTGTCTGCGGCCACGCGGGCCGCGCCGGCAACTGCGCGATCACGTCATCCAGGGCTGCGGCATCTCCGCTTCCTGACCGTCTTCTATCGGGGCTCGCGCACCCTCACGTCCATGACCTGCCTTGGCAGCCACGGTCAGACGATTCTGCGCGTACGCGTGCGACGACCTGGCCAATGAGGTCGCCCGGCCGCCCCATCAGGGGTCAGCCGGGCTCAACTGGGGTAGGACGAAGTTCGAACGCCGCGACATGGAATCGCATCCGCTCGCTTCACGCGCGGCGCTGCGGTCGTCGCTGATCGGGCGCCGGATCGCCGTGCGGCGAGCGCGGGCGGACTACCCGCCCTCGCGTCCCGGCGATGAACCGTAGGACACCCATCCGCCACCGCCCGGAGAGTCATCGGGGTTGCTGCCAAGGAGCGACGCCAGTGGCGCCAATCGCTTGGGCGGCCAGATTTCCGCGCCGTCGGCACCCACGAACGTCAGCACCGCTCGCGCATCACCCGTGCCCGGGGACAAGGCGAGTAGCCACAGGCCGCGAATCGGCGACACCACCTTGCAGCCTCCGGGCACGTCGTGACGATCTCCGAGGCCACTTCGACCTCCACGCCATCTTCCGGCCGACATCTACCAGTGAGTAGCCAGTGCGGCTCGCTACATGTCGGGTCGGTGCGGAACGTTGAGCACAGACCGGTTAGCTCGTCGACCCAAGGACGCGGGGAGCCGACCTGTCGGAACCAGCACCGACCATCCACGCTCTCGGTCACGACGATCCGATGAGCCCCAGCATTTAGCTCGAGCACGGTTTGCTCGTCGCGCTCCGTCACGTGGCGACGGTGCCTACCTGGTGGTGCGGTGGAGGTAGCGCCTGCCCGCGAGCCCGAAGGTCAGCTGCGTAGGCCTCCAACGCCTCGCGGATCCGTGCCTCCGCCTCGGTGCGCGACGCGCCGAGCCCCACGACACCGGGGAGGTCGGGAAGGTAGGCCCCCCAGCCCCCGTCCTCAGCCTGCTCGTAGATCACGGCGTATTCGCTCAACGGAGATACTCCAATCCGGTCGCTCGCCTAATGCTAGCCAGGGTGCCAACCGGCACCGAGTCGCTGTCCTTGCCGGCGACAATCACGCGGGCATCGCGCTCGAAATGCGCCCATACCTCGTGCGAGCCGCGTTGACGGACGACGAGCCACCCAGCGTCTAGGACGCTTGGCGCACCTCGCGGTACTTCTTGGCCATCGCGGAAGGACGGTACTCAGTTGCGATGCAATCGGCCGCCGGCCGCTGCAGCCGGTTGAGGCCGATGTCAACTTCGGTGGCAACTGGGGAGCCAGGACTTGAACCCGGTCCCGGAGATCCAAAGTCTCCTGTGCTGGCCTGTTACACCACTCCCCAAGGGTTCGGGCGAATCTACCAAGGGCGCGGCGGCGACCCCGTCCTTAGCCCTGGGAGCCGGTCGTTCCGCTGCTGAGCGCACCGGCGACCTTGCTGGTGAGGTCGTAGACCTGGTCGGACGGCGGCGGCGTGATCGCCGGGGTCGGACCGAAGCTGAGGAAATCGATGGTCACTGCGACCGTCGATGTGGCGGCGGCGGTCTTGATGGTCAGCGTGAACGACTCCCGGCGCACCCGGTGCTGCGCGTCGATCCACACGTCGATCGGCAGCGAGGTCAGTCCGGTCTCCTTCTCGAGGGTGGCGATCGCCGACGTCGCGGCAGCCTGCTCGCTGGCTGGAAGGCGCGAGACGACCTTGTCGAGCTCGATCGTGGCGCGGTAGTGCGTGGTCGTCACGCCGTTGATCGTCTCGGTGCCGACGGTGGTCACGCCGCCGCTGCTGGCCCGCAGGTAGTTGAGAAACTGGCTGGGGTCGACGTTGCCGGCCGAGGAGGTCAACGAGCCGAGACCGGCCGAGGAGGCGACGGAGGAGAGGTCGATCTTGACCCAGCTCTTGCCAGCGAACGCCGCGCTCAGGAACGGCGCGTTCATGTACAGATCCGGGTAGTCGATCAGCATCGTCACCTGCTTACTGCCGCTTCCCAGCTGCGAGAGGCCCGGGATCTGGGAGAAGTCGAAGGTGAGCTGGGCGGTGCGTTCCTGCTGGTTGACGTAGCCGGTACCCGAGAGGCTGATCGGCGCCGGCAGCGACGCCGAGCTGACCTGCTCCGTGATCGAGACCTGCGCGCCCGGCAGGGCCGAGGTGGTCTCGGCCGCCTGCGCGACCGGATCGATGGTGCTCGACGCCCCGCAGCCGCTGATTGCCGCGCCGCCGACGGCAAGCGTGCCGCAGGCGAACACGGTGGGGATGATCCTGCGGGTGCGGGGGGTCATGCTGGAGCGCCTTCCTTGTCGTCGAAAGTTCGAGGTAGGTCCGCCATTCGGGCCCGGCTACCAGCCGTTATCGAAGCACACCGGCCCGCCGTCGCCAGTGCCCATACGCACGGAACGGGGAATCCCGCATCGTGGCTCGCGACCGCCGGCCTCGACTACGGCCCGCTGCCGAGCGTGAAGACGAGGTTGACCTGGTAGGTCTCGCCGGCCGGCAGCACCTTCGTCGTCGTCGGAAGGCCCAGCGACAGGCTGTTGGAGGCCAGGCCGCTACTCGTCCACGGGCCCTTGCCGCCGCCCGCCGCGGCCGAGGCGATCTTCGTGGCCGTGCTGGTGTCGAGCGAGCAGCCGCTCGAGCAGGAGAAGGCCGGTGTCGTGCCCGACCCACCGGTCGTCGACCACGAGGCCCCGGTCGTCGTCAGGGTGAGCGATCCGGACGGCAGCGACGCCCCCCCGCCAAC
This sequence comes from uncultured Solirubrobacterales bacterium, assembly GCA_963819075.1. Taxonomy (GTDB): domain Bacteria; phylum Actinomycetota; class Thermoleophilia; order Solirubrobacterales; family Solirubrobacteraceae; genus CAVQBJ01. The sequence goes on along the minus strand of CAWFUP010000001.1, from coordinate 778,976 downwards.
GTAGCCGACCGTCCCGCAACCGCCACCGCTCGGGCAGTACTGCGCGAACACCGGGCTGTTGCCGCCTCCGGTGGCGCCCTGCACGGTGACGTTCCAGCCGCTGCCGCTGCCCGTGGTGTCGTCGACCCCGAAGTTGGGCATCTGCCCGGTGAGCGTCTGCGGGGTGCCGCTGAGCGTGACGCTGCCCATCGACGCCGGGAGCGTCGGCGCGGTGCCGAACGCGAGCTGCCCGGAGGCCGCCGGCGCGAAGTCCTCGATCGACGCGCCCCAGTTGTCCGACGCGGACAGCGAGCTCGTCGGCGACAGCGCGCTCGTCGAGGTCGCCACCCAGTCGGCGTTGTAGCCGGTGATGTTCGGGCTGCCGCCGGAGGAGAGGTTGTTGAGGCGAGCGGTGAATCCCGCCGGGGTGCTCGTGACCGTCACCGTGCCCGACGACGTGTTCGCCTCCGCGCCGATCGTCACCAGGTCGCCGATTGCGGGTGTCAGCGAGGAGCTCGGCAGGTTGGCGTAGGTGGCGGTGCTGCCGTTATTGGCGTCGTCGTCGAGCGCGATGAACGGGCTGGCGCTCGTGCCGACGTAGTCCGTCATGCGCACCACCGCGTGCGACCCGGATGAGAAGGTCAGCGAGTAGGACGAGGTGCTGACGTCGGCGGCCGTGGCGACGCGGTAGTCGAGCGTCGAGTACTCCGAGGAGTTGAAGGGGTTCTGCACGTTGTCCTTGGCCGCGCTGAAGGCGGGCGTGAGGATGGGGGTCCAGCCCGACGGCAGGGTCACCGTGCCACCGTCGGAGTCGACGTCGAGCAGCAGCAGGTCGCCAGCGGTGATGCCCGAGGGGGCGGTCAGCGACAGCGAGGTGCCGCTCGCGATCGTCGTTGAGGACATCGAACGGAAATAGATCGTCGCCGCCGCCCCGGCGCGCGGCGTGCCGAGCGTCAGCGGCGCCGCGCACGCCAGCACAGCGGCCAGCGCGGCCTTGGCGGCGCGGCGCGGTTCTCGCCAAGGCGCGCCGCCAGACACGCCTTCTACCTACGGACCGCTCGTCAGCGACCACACGAGGTCGACGCGGTAGACCTCGTTCGTCTGCAGCAACTTCAGGCTCGACGGCGTCGAGAGGCCGAGGCTCGTGCCCGACCAGCTCTGGGTGTTCCAGGTTCCCATCCCGGCATTCAGCGCGGCCGAGGCAACCTTCACCGGCGTGGCGCTGTCGACCGAGCAGCCGGAGCCGCACTGCAGCGTCGGCGCCGTGCCCGTCGTCCCCCCGCCGGCGGCGAAGCTGCCGCCGGTCGAGGTCAGCGAGAGCGAGTTCGCGGGCAGCGACGCGCCGCCGCCGACGTAGCCGGGACCCGAGTCCGAGCCGCAGGTCGCGTTCGGGCAGTACTGGGCGAACACGGCGCTCAGGCCGCCTCCGCTGTGACCCTGGACCGTGACGTTCCAGCCCGAGCCGCTGCCGGTGGCGTCGTCGACGCCGAAGTTCGTCATCGTGGCATTGGTCGTCTGCGCGGCGCCGGTGAGCGTGATCGCTCCGAGCGCCGGCAAGGCCGGCACCGTCGAGAAGGCCAGCGAACCGGCGCTCACGCTGAACGAGGTGGAGTCGTTCTGCGTCTGCGCGAGCGCGGCAGGCGCCCCGGTGAGGGCGAGCATCGCCACCATTGTCGCCATCCCGGCGATCGTCCGGCATCTGGTGCGTATCATCCTTGACCCCTTCAGTCACGCAGGCGTTCTGGGGGACCTCGGCGCGGTGCCGCGCCTCCTCGGTCTCAGATCGCGTCGCTGATTGGGGGAACTATCGGCTCTGAGCGGCGGATACTTGATGGCGATGCCGGGATAATCGACGCCCTGCGGAGGTTCGCCGCCTACGCCGCTACGGCCACCGGAGCTCGGCAGGCAGCGATCAGTTCCTCGACGCCGACCGGCGTCGTCGCCGTGGCCACCGGCACCGCGCCGCTCGTCGTCAGGATGCCCTCGCGGGCAAGGGCGGCGCCGAGGTCGACAGCGAGCCCTGCGGCGGTCTGCCCGCCCGTGCCCGGCAGGAGCAGGACGAGGCGCCCGGCCAGATCGCACAGGCGATCGGTGGCGCGGATCCGCTGACCGACGACCCTGGCGACGCGGCGGCCGCCGCCAGGGCCGGCGATCTCGATCCGCATGAGGCTAACCGGATGGGTCTCGCTCGCCGTCGCCAGCGTCCGCTCGAGGTAGGCGCGCGCAGCCGCGCCGTGGAGCGAGCGCCGCCGGCGAAGCAGGAGCGCGAAGCCGCCGCCGGCCAGCAGGAGCACGAGCGCCCCACCGGCGAGAACCGCCGTGTCATTGCCGCCGCCCGAAGCCGGCGTCGCGACCAAGTAGCGCTGCTGGACGCTCGCCGCGGCGCGGCCGAAGACGACCGATGTGTCCAGGTGCGCGACGCCGCCGCCGTAACGCAGGTCGGCCTCGACCTGGTAGCGGGTGCCCTCGCTCGGCTCCTCGCCGGGGACGCCGATCGGATAGGCGATGGCGGTGCCGGTCACGAACGTCCCGGGGCCGAGTGGCACCGAGGCCAGGACGCGCCCGTCACGGCTCACCGTCGCCTCGCCCTGGACGTTCTGGAGGATGACGTTGCCGCTGTTGCGGGCCAGCAGCAGGAACGTCAGCCGCGACGGGTAGCGCACGACACGGGCACCGGTGAAGCGGATCGCCGGGAAGCGCGGACCCGGGAGCTTCAGCTCGACGCCGATCGCGTAGCGATCGATCTCCCCGATCGACATCCCGCCGGCGACGGACGTGACTCGCGTCGCAGCGAGCGCCTCGACGCCGATCCCGCTGAGGTAGTCACCGGGACGCGCCGACGCCGGCACCTGAACGGACACGCCGACGGACCGCGCCGCCCGCGCGGGGATCGTCAGGCGTCGATGCCCGAGGTGGATCCACGAGCTGGGGCCGCGCGCGGACGCGGTGAGGGCGTAGGCCGAGCCGAGCGTGTTCGTCGTCAGGGCGTCGACCGGGTCGAGGCGCACGCTGATCGACCGGCTGCCGGTGTTCACCACGGCCAGTGAGCCGATCACGGAGCGCCCGGAGCCGACATGGGCATCGAAGTAGGTCGAGGGCGAGCCAGACGTTGGATGCACCTGGACGACCACGCCCGGACCGCCGGTAGTCGCGCCGAGCGCGGTCGCGGGTCCGACCGCCGTCGCCAGCGTGATGAGCAAGGACGCAACCAGGAGCGCTCCGCGCCCCGCCCATCGCTCGTTCGTCAGCGCTCGTGCCATACGTATCGCGGCGCCCCGCTCCGATTCCGGCAGGGCCGGCGGCCCGCGGATCGAGGCGTCCGCTGCGGAGTGCTTCGGCAATCCCCGATGATCGCTTTAGCGCCGCGCTCAAGCATCGCGGCGCCAGGCCGATGCCAACACATCGTGCTGCACGCCCGCGACCATGACATGAGCAAGGCGCTGCGAGACAGCGAGGTCACCGGCGACTTCGTCCCGCTCAGCGAGCGGATGGCGATGCTCCGCTGGTTCCGCGTGCTCGCCGGCGCCGCCGTGCTCGCCGCCTGGGCGGCGCTGCCACAGACGCGCGGCGCGTCCGAGCCGCTCGTGTTCGGCGTGACCGGCGCCTACATCGTGGCGATGCTGGCGATCGAGATGCTCTGGCAGGCCTCACGCCGGCGGGCGAGCTGGATCTTCGGCGTCGTCGTCATGTGCGACGCGGTCTACCTGGCCTGGGCGTCGTACGGAACCGCCGGCCTGAGCAGCCCGCTGCAGGCGCTGCTGCTGTTGCAGCTCGTGACTGTGTCCCTGCTCGCCTCCTTCCGCACCGGCCTCAAGCTCGCCATGTTCAGCTCGCTGCTGCTCGTTTGCGCGCTCTATGCCCAGGAGGCCGGCGTGCTGCACGTGCTCGGCGGGCGCCCGCTGGCGTTCGGCGGCACCGATTACCGGCTCGTCTGTGCACAGATCGCCATGTATTGGCTCGCGGCGCTGGTGACCGCGACCTTCGCCGCGGTCAACGAGCGCGAGCTCCGCCGGCGCCGCTACGACTTGGGCGCGCTGGCCCAGCTGGCCCGCCACCTCGAGGCGCTACACGAGCCGGCCGAGATCGCGGAGCGAGTGCTCGCCGATGTCCAGGACACGTTCGGCTGTGAGCGCTCGATGCTCATCGAGCTCAGCAGCGGCGGCGGCGGCGCCTGTCTCGCCGTGCGCGCCCTCGACGCCGCGGCCGAGATCCCGTGGCCGATCGCGCAGGCCGAGCTCGCTGGGCGCGCGCCGCGCCTGTCCCGGGCGCTCGCCGGCACCCGGACGGCGCTCATTCGTACCACCGAGCACGACGCCGACGTCGTCCTTGCCGCCTTCGGTCCGGGCTGCCGCCTGATCGCCATCCCGCTCAGCGCCGACGGCCACACGGTCGGCGTGCTCATCGCCGAGCACGCCCTGCGCCGCGAGTCGCGCGTCGAACGCCGCGTCGTCTCGATGCTCGAGAGCTTCGCCGCGCACACCGCGCTCGCGCTCGCCAAGGCGCACCTGATGGAGGAGGTCGCGGCGCTGGCCACCATCGACTCGCTCACGGGGCTGCCGAACCGGCGGCTGCTCGACGACGCGCTCGCCCGCGCCTGCGCGGAGGCGCTGCGCACCGACGCGCCGCTGAGCGTGCTGATGATCGACATCGACCACTTCAAGGCGCACAACGACCGCTTCGGACACCAGTCCGGCGACGCGCTCCTGCGCCTCGTGGGCGCGTCGCTGCGCGACACCTCACGGGCCATGGACGTCGCCGCTCGCTTCGGCGGGGAGGAGTTCTGCGTCGTGATGCCCGGAGCGGATCTCGCCACCGCAGCCGCTGCCGGCGAGCGGGTGCGGGCCGCGATCTCGCACATCGCCGCCGAGCAGCCGGTTACCGCGAGCGTCGGCGTGGCCTGCGCGCCCGAGCACGGCCGCACCCCGACCGATCTCACGCGAGCCGCCGACGAGGCCCTCTACGCCGCCAAGCACGGCGGGCGCAACCGCGTCGAGCTCGCCGGCACGCCGGTCGCGGTGCCCCCGGCTGCCGGCGCGGAGCTCGAGCGCCCGGACGCGGCCTGAGCGCGGCGAGCCGCCCTCGCCTCAGCTGAACTCGAGGCCGGGGTCCGAGGACAGAGGCGCCAGCGCGAGCTTGGGGTCGCGCCGATCGATCCGGTCCTGCACGAGGAAGAAGAGCGCCATCACGGCGATGAGCAGCGCGGGGAAGAGCGCCCGCTTGCCGACGGCGACCGCGGCCGCGAGGGCGCGAGCGAGGAGCTTGCCAAGCGAGGAGCGGCCTGAGCCGCCGACCGGGGCCGGCCGCAGCCGCAGCGGCGTCCCGGCACCGGCGCCCGCTCCGGCGTGGGCGGCGGCGCCCGCGCCGGCATGGGCGCTGCGGCGCTTGTGGCGGTGCACGGTGAGGCGGTGGGCGGCGCCGGGCACGGTGCCGGCGAACGGGGAGCTGCCCCCGGACGGCGTGGTCGCGGACGGCGGGGACGGCGTGCCGACAGCGGCACCGGCGCCGCCGGAGTGGCCGGCCAGTCCCGAGCCGCCGGATCGGCGCTGGGGGCGACCGCTCGCCTTCGCGCCGGAGCCGGCGCTCGTGCCGTAGGTCACCAGCGTGTCGAGGTAGGCGGGGCCGCCCGGATAGTCGAGCTCGGCCCGTATGCGGTAGACGGTGCCCGGCGCCGGAGCCTCACCCGGAGCGCGGACCGGCATCGAGATGCTGGTGCCGGCCACAAAGGTTCCCGGAGCGATCGGCTGGTCCGCCACCACGTCGCTGCCGCGCGTGATGAGCGCGTGGCCGCTGACGTCGGGGAGGATCGCGTTGCCGTCGTTGTGGGCCAGCAGCGAGAACTCGAGCCCGTACGGCTGGCGATCGACGCTCGCGCCGCTGAAGCCGAGGTGCGCGCGCCGCGTACCGGGCAGCTGCACCTCCACGCCAACGGCGTAGCGGTACTGCTGCCCGGCCACCTCCGACCCGCTCGCCGGCGACGTGGGCTGATTGGCCCCGAGCACCGAGATGCCGCTCAAGTAGTCGCCCGGAGCCGCGGTGGCGGGGACATTGATGGCCACCGCGACGCCCTGCTGGGCGTGCGGCGCGAGCGTGACCGTGCGCGTGCTCAGCGAGAGCCACTGCGTGGCGCCGTGAATCGTGCCGCCAGCGCTCTGGTAGGCCGAGCCGAGCGTGCCGGTCGTCAGCGCGTCGACCGGCTCCAGCTGCACGACCACGGTCGATGCGGACAGGTTCTCGACGACGAGCGAACCCGCCGGCGCCGAGGTGCCGGGCTGGCCCTGGACAACGAAATACGACGACGGCGCGCCCGACGCGGGCTGCACGATGACCGCGATCTGCGGTGCGTCCGCCGACGCGCCGGCGCAAGCGCAGGCGAGTACGACCAGCCAGGCGGCGACCGCCTGGCCGACGGCAAGCAGACGGATGCGCGCCATATCTCCTCATCGGCTCGCATCGCCCCATCCGATATTCCCGCGCGCTCGCGTCAGCGGATGGCGGCGCCGTCCCCTGCGCACCGGGGCCGAGCGCCGACCGCGGGGGTTCCCCTACCCGCGCCCGTTGGCAGCCGAGCGCGGCACGCGCCCCCCGCCCGCCCCGGCCTCGGTGGCGGGCCCCGCCGCGTTGGCGATCCCGAGCACCCGCATGGCCTTCAACCCGAGCGACAGCTTCTCGCGCCCATCGGAAGAGCTCACGTCGAGACCGGACAGCTCCCGCACCCGCTCCAACCGGTAGTAGATCGTGTGGCGGTGGGTGAACATGCGCTGGGCGGTCCCGGCGACGTTCCCGTCGGCGTCGAGGAACGTCTCGAGGGTCTGGATGAGGTCGGTCTCGTACTGCTCGTCGTAGGCGACAAGCGGCTCCACGGTCTCGGCATAGAAGCGCTGCAGCTCGGCCGGATCCTCGCTCATCGCCGAGAGGAGCAGCCGGTACGCACCGGTCTCGTCGAACGCGAGCATCGGCTGCTCGCTCCCGCCCTCCACGACGTTCGCGGCGAGCTGCGCCTCGTTGACCGCGCGGCCGAGATCCGCGGGGTCCTCGGCGACCCGGCTGCGCCCGATCGCGAACGTGTAGCCGGGCAGCCCCGCCTCGAGCTCGCGCAGGACGGCGTCGCCGGCTCGCCGCGCGAGCGCGTCGTCGGAGCCGGGCACGAGCAGCAGCACCTCCGCCCCGCTGATGCCGTCGCGTTCGGAGGCCGCCGCGATGGCGCGCGGGGCGGCGGCCCGCGCGCCCCGCTCGACCGCCCCGAGCACGCGCACCCGCCAGCCCTCCTCGGTCGGAACCTGCGGGTGGGCGCGGGCGACGATCATGCCCGCGCCGGCGGCGAGGTCGATGCCGAGGTCCTTGCCGCGGTCGACGAGCTCCTGGCGCCCGCTGATCTCCCGCGCGGCGATCGCCCGCAGGAACTCGCCCGACGCCTCGGCCGACGCCCGGCCGGGAGCGTGCGCGCGCTCGACCTCGGAGGCGATGAGCGTCGTGACGAGGCGCAGCACCGAGGGGCCCGGCGCGCTGCGCGTGCGCATGCGCAGCTGGCCGACCGTCGTCTCGCCGAGCCGCAGCGCGACGCTCGTCACGCCGGTCGAGTTGTTCTGCAGCGAGCGTTCGTCGGCCGGCGAGCGCGCGGCGACGGCGAGCGTCGCGCCGGCGGCGTCCGAGACGCTCAGCGAGGCGTCAAGCGCACGCGCCGCGGCGCGCACGACCTCGGGGAGGCCGGCCCCCGACTCGACCGCCTCGGTGATTGCATCGAGCGCGGCGAGGTCGAGTCCTCCGGTTGCTTTCCGGGCGGCCGGGGGCATCGCGTGCCTGTGCCCGCGCTACAGACGGTCCCAGAAGTAGATGACCGCACCGCCGCCGAGCACGCCGAGGCCCACGAAGGCGGCGAGGACGTACAACGACAAGACGGTGGCGGCGATCCGCTCCCATAGACGGGAGTAGGCACCCCAGGCCGGCACCAGGATGAGACCGGCAAACGCGGCGAACCCCAACACGGCGGCGCACGCCACGACGACATAGGTGATGGCAACGTGACTCATACGTCGTTCTCAACCGGGAATTGTGACGTACGCGGCCCCGGTACGGGGTGTCCCGCGGTCCAATCCACCGGTTCGGCCGCAATCGCGGCCGGCGTACGGCCGCTCAGCGCGGCGAGCGCACGCTCCAGGCGCGCCTGGAAGTTGGCCCGCAGCAGCAGGCCGACGACCGTCGGTCCCGACCCGCTCACGAACGCCACGTCGGCGCCGGCGTCGCGCGCCTGCTGCAGCGATGCGTCGATCGACGGGCACAGCGAGCGCGCGGCCTCGGAAAGCTCGTTCTCGAGCCATGGCAAAGGGGGCACCGAGACGCCTAGGGCGAGCTCGCCCGCGAGCTCCTTCGCGAGCCGCTGCAGCTGCGAATGCTCCCGATGGCGGCCCCGGGCGAGTCGATCGGCCTGCTCGTAAACGGCCGCCGTGGAGAGCGACTCCGAGCTCGCAAGCACGAGCACGCCGAAGGCTGGGTTGGGATCGGGCAGCGCGCGCAGCGTCTCGCCGGCGCCGCTGGCCAGCCAGCGTCCCGGGCGTACCTGCGCGGGGACGTCGGCGCCGAGCTCGCCGGCCAGGCGCAGCAGCAGCGCCTCGTCGCCGACCCCCGAGGCCGCCGAGGCAAGGCGCAGCGCGGCCGCCGCGTCGCCCGACCCGCCCCCGAGTCCGGCGGCGATGGGAACCGCCTTATCGATCGTCAGCCGCTGCGGCGGGGCGTCCCAGCCGGTCGCCGCGCGGAAGGCCCGCAGCGCGCTGGCGGCGAGGTTCGGGCCCTCGACGCCGGCGCAGACCACGACGTCCTCCCCGGCGGGGCCGGGCGCGGGCTCGAGCGTCAGCTCATCGGCGAGCGAGATCGACTGCATGACGCTGACGATCTCGTGGCGCCCGTCGGCTCGCGTCGGGCCGAGGAACAGGCCGAGGTTGATCTTCGCCGGGGCGCGGGCGTGCCAGGTCGTCGGACGCAGAGGGTCGGGTTCGCTCATGGCCCGCGATGTTCGCAGGCGCAGGCGCGCTGCCGCGCGCGCTACAGCGAGAGCCGGTCGATCGCCCGACGCTGGGCGGACGTCAGCCGCGACCAGGCGATCGTGTTGCGCGACGGCGGGGCGCTGACGCTCACCGGAGGGTCGAGCGAGACGTCGATCGTGGTGATCCTGCTGCTGCTGGTGGTCACCTGGCGCACGACGACCCCGTTGGGCGCGACGTAGAGCGCCAGCGATGCGAACGCGGGCAACTGGACGACGAACTCGGTGACCGCCTGCCCGTCCGCGTACGTTTGGCCGATCTCGTGCACCGCGGCGGCAGCGCTGAGGTCGTTCTCGAGCAGGAGCTCGACCCCGCCGGCCATTGTGCTCGCGACGCTCGCGGCGGCGTCGGGCTCACGGACCCACGAGTGGCCGCCGGCGAGCCGCGCCAGACCGGAACCGCTGACGTACGCGTACTGGCCGACGATGCGCTCGGTCGCCGTTCCCTTGGTGCCCGAGACGATGATCTGGCACTCCGGCGGCGCCGGCGCCGTGCGGCAGCTGGATTGCTGGCGACTGACCGGCACCTGATGTCCGTGACGCGTGGTGGTCACTACCTGGCGCTCGGAGAAGCCGTTGATCTGCAGGTGCAACGTCGCGAGGAGCAGGGCCTGCAGGTCCGGCGGAATGTCCTTGAAACGGACCGCGTTCGCCGGCGTGACGGATACGGCGAGGGAGACAACAAGCGCCGCGAGGAGAACGATCGGGCGGCGCATAGTGGATATACGGTATTACAAACGGCGACGTTTGCGCAAGTTCGGCTTCGAGCGCGCGCTTTTTTTTTTTTATATTTTTGGGATGATAGTATAGTTGAGAGTTGAAAGGATTGAAAGTTGGGAGGGAAAGAGGAAGGGAGGAGAGGAGGGGGAGGAGGGGGGAGGGAGAGGGAGGGGAGGGTGGGAGGTGATAGAGGAAGGGAGGGAGAGGGAGGGGGGGGATGAAGGGGGGGGGGTATGAGAGGGTGGGGGGAGCTCTCAGCCCTCGATCCCGAGCCACCGCGCCAGCACCCGGAAGTTCTCGGGGGAGAGCGTCTCGGCGCGCGCGTCGGCGGGCCTGCCCATCGAGACAAGGGCCGCCCGGACCTCCTCGCGCGTCGGTGGCGCCGTCCCGAGGTCGATCGCGCCCCCGCCGGTGGCAAGCGTCAGCGACCGCGCCAGCGCCTTGCGCCGGTGGGCGAACGCGCCGTGCACGAGCGCCCGCAGCGCGCGCGACGGCGCCGGACCGTGGCGTTCCATGGCGACGAGCGCCGAGTCGACGTTGGGGACGGGCTGGAAGACGGTGCGCGACACCGTGCGCGCGACGCGTACGGTGCAGGCGAGCTGGGCGAGCACGCTCGTCGCGCCGTACACGCCCGACCCGGGCGCCGCGGCGAGGCGCTCGCCGACCTCGCGCTGGACCATCGTCACCCAGCGTGTCACCCCGGGCAGCTCCTCGACGGTGCGCAGCAACGCGCCGGCGGCGATGCCGTAGGGGAGGTTGGCGACCACCTTGTTGGGGGCCGGCTCGAGCGCGGCGAGGTCGAGCGCCAGCGCGTCTCCCCAGTGCAACGTCACATTGGGAAAGGGGTCCGTCGCGTCGTGCAATGCCTCGCTCAGGCGGCGATCGAGCTCGACCACATGGACGTGTGCGACCCCGGCCGCGAGGTACTCGCTCAGCACCCCGAGGCCGCCGCCGATCTCGAGCACCACGTCGCGGTCGTCGAGCTCGGCCAGGCGGCCGATCACCCCGAGCAGGTTCGAGTCGATCAGGAAGTTCTGCCCGAGGTCGCGATTGGGGCGGATGCCGTAGGCCCGCAGGCGGCGCAGGCTCGGCTGGGTGGGGACGTGGTCGGTCACCGTCTGCGCGAGCCTACGCGCCGGCGAGGCGACGGCGGCTGAACGGTCGGGAGCCGCAGCGCCGCCGGCAGGACGAGGGCGAGGGCGAGGTCGCCGCGCAAGCGCAGCGTGCCGGCGATCAGCAGGCGCAGGATGCCGGCGGTCCCTCCGGTCAGGCGTAGGAAGGCCACCGGCTCGAGCTCGAGCGTGAGCGCCGGCGGGCGATGGCCGCGCCGCGACGCGCGACCGCGCCCGCCGGCGAGCGTCACGCGATAGCGGTCGCTGCCACCGCCGCGCCGGCCCCGGACCCGGAACTCGACCGTTGCGTTGACGCCGGCGCCGGGCTGCGCGCGCTGGGCGATCGTGCGCACGATCGCCCCGACGAGCAGGCGCCGAAGCGGGCTGCGCATGACCGCAGCGAGCCGGTCGTCCGAGGCCGAGCGCACCCAGATCGTGAGCCATTGCGCCTTCACGTCGCCGTAGCGGCGCCTGGCGTCGGTCACGTTCACCGACCCAGGGCGCCGGCGAAGGGGTACCGTTGCTCGGAATGAGCGATCAACCACTTTCCCTGCTCGAGCTCCCGGCCGACGACCCGCAGCGGGCCCGCCGCTTCTGGGGCGAGCTGCTCGGTCTCGAGCTCGAGGAGCGCCGCCCCGGCGAGGGTCGGGGCTGGCAGACGCACTCCGGCGGGCCGAGCGTCGGCATCCACGAGCGGGGGGCCGGCCCGGGCGACACGGCCTCGCTGCCGTATTTCGCCGTCGAGGACATCGCGGCGACGCTCGAGCGGGTGCGGACACTGGGCGGCAGCGTCGTGCACCCGGGCGAGCAGTGGGCGATCTGCCGCGATTCGGAGGGCACGCCGTTCGGGGTGACGCTCCGCCCCTGAGAACGGCCGGCGGCGTGCGGCCGATCCCCGGCGCGGCGCGGGCCTGAGGCTTCGGGGCACGCCGATCAGCCGGCGCGGGCGGCGGCCTTCGACGCCTTCACGCGGTACATCGCGCGGTCGGCGTCGGCGAGCAGGTCCTCGACGCTGCACGGCTCGCCCGGGCCTCGCAGGGCCCAGCCGACCGACACCTCGATCGCGCGGCCGACGGCGGCCACCGTCGACTCGGCGCATAGGGATTCGCGGATCCGCAGCTCGACGGCGTCGCGGCCGGTCTCGTCGAGTCCGACACCGAGGGCGACGAACTCGTCGCCGCCGATCCGCGCGGCCACGTCGGCGCGGCGCAGCGCCTGGCGCAGCGCGCGGGCGACGGCCCGCAGACCGCTGTCGCCGGCGGGGTGGCCGTACCGATCGTTGAGTTCCTTGAGGTTGTCGACGTCGAGGAACAGCAGGCTGGCGAGCGCCTCCTGGCGATCGGCGACCTCGAGCAGCTGGGCGCCGATGGTCACGAAGCCGCGGCGGTTGCGCAGCTCGGTGAGCTCGTCGGTGAGCGTCATGTCGCGCAACCGCGCGCTCATGTCGATGAGCTCCTGCTCCATGCGCAGTCGCTCGGTGACGTCGCGGATCACCGTGCACGTGCGCCGGGCGCCATCGCTCTGGGTGAAGATCTGCGCGCTCATCTCGACCTCGATCAAGTCGCCATCGCCGCGAACCATGCGCGCGATGCCCTGACCCCGTCCGTTGCGATCGCGGTCGGCGACCATCCCGGCCCAGCGCGCGTCGTTCGGGTCGCTCAGGCCCCGGCGGCCGCGGGCACAGATCTCGGCCTCGCTCAGCCCCAGGATCGCGCAGGCCGCCGGGTTGGCGGCCAGGACCCGCCCGTCCGGCGCGGTGAACAGGACGCCGTCGGGACTGTGGTCGTAGAGCGCCCGGTAGGCCTCCGGCGCAAGATCCTTCCCCGGCCCCTCCGCCGGCCCCTGCCACTCGCCGTTGATCGTCTGCCTATGCAATGTGCTGCCTCGTGCGCCCGTGCCAGCGCCGTGACGTACTCGATGATAGGCAGGTTCTGTCTGCTCGGGGACTTTCCCGTCGCCCGCGGGCGGGCGACGCCGGCTCCCGAGGGTCAGGCCGCTTCTTGCGCGTCGCTGCCGGAATCCGGCGAAGCGTCGGGCCGCGCGTCGCGATTCGGCGGCAGCGAGCTGGGCGGCTCGGGGGGTGCCTGCGCGGCGTCGGCACCGTTCGTCTCGGCGGCCCGGTGTGACGCGCCGGCGCGCGGAGCGGCTTCCGCGGCTGCGGCTGCTCCCGCCGCCGCGGCACCCGCCGAGGCGAGCAACGAGCCGACGGCCGCCAGCACACCGTCGGCGGACGCCGTGGACACGCGCGCCGTCACCGGTGCCGTGGTCGCGATTTCGGATGCGGCGGCCGCTCCCGCGGCTGCGGGCCCGGAGGCGGCGAGCGCCGATCCGACGGCGGCCAGCACGCTGGTCGCCGGCGCGGCCTGGCGCGCGAACCACGCCTCGCCCTCGATCGACAGCGGCGGCGTGATCCGGTCGAGCCAGGCGGGCATCCACCAGGCCGCCCGGCCGAGCAGCGAGAGGACCGCCGGCACGAGCAGGCAGCGGATGAGGGTCGCGTCGACCGCGACGGCGGCGGCCATGCCGAGCCCGAACTGCTTGATCGTCGGGCTGCCGTTCAGCAGGAAGGCGCAGAAGACGGCCACCATGATGAGCGCCGCCGAGGTGATGACCCGCGCGGTGCCGGCCAGTCCCTCGATGACCGCTTCATGCGCGTCGCCGGTCGCGCGCCAGCGCTCCCGCACGTGGGTCATCAGGAACACCTCGTAATCCATCGAGAGTCCGAAGAGGATCGCGAACATCATCAGCGGCACGAACGACACGATCGGCGACACGCCGTCGATTCCGAGCAGCCGGGCGCTCCAGTCGTGGCTGAAGACGTAGGTGACGACACCAAACGCCGCCGCGATCGACAGCAGGTTCATGACGATCGCCTTCAGAGCGACGAGCGGGGCACGGAAGGCGATCACCAGCAGCAGGAACGACAGCATCAGCACGATGGCCATCACGACCGGCAGCCGGTCGCCGATCTCGCTCGAGAGGTCGATGAAGCCGGCCGTCGAGCCACCGACGTACGCCGTCAGCGCGGCGCCGCGCGTGGCCCGCGGGATCGTCTGCTCGCGCAGCGTGCGCACGAGCGTCACCGTGGTCTCCGCCGACGGCGCGCTCTTCGGCGTGACGGTCACCAGCACGGCCGTGCCGTCGCGCGACGGCAGCGGCGGGCTGACGGCTGCGACGCCGGGCGTGCGCCGGAGCGCCGCCGTCAGCCGCGCGAGCGCTGGCAGCTGGGCGCGCTCGCTGCCCTTTGGAAGCGAAACCGACACGAGCAGCGGACCGTTGTAGCCCGGGCCGAAGCCCTCGGCCAGCCAGTCGTACGCCTGCCGGGCCGTCGTGTCGCGCGGCAGCTGGCCGTTGTCGCTCTGGCCGAGGTCGAGCGAGCGCAGCGGCGCCGCGAGCACGGCCAGCACCGCGATGGCCACGGCGAGCGCGGGCCACGGGCGATCGGCCACGAGCCGCGCCCAGCGCGCCCAGCCGTGCGGCCGGCGATCGTGGTGGGCCTTTGCGCCCGGGAGTCGCAGCGACTCGATGCGCCGACCGGCGAGGCTGAGCGCCGCCGGCAGCAGGGTGATTGCCGCCGCCACGGCGACGAGGACCGCGATCGCCGACAGGTAGCCCATCTGCGTGACGATCGGGATGCGCGCGAACATCAGCGAGCACAGCGCGATCGTCACCGTGGCGCCGGCGAACACGACGGCGCCGCCGGCGGTGGCCGTCGCGCGCGCGACCGACTCGCGCACGCCGTAACCGGCGTGCATCTCCTCGCGATGGCGCGTGACGATGAACAGCGAGTAGTCGATCCCGACGCCGAGCCCGACCATCGTGGCCAGCGCCGGGGCCGCGCTGGGGACCTCCACGACGTGGCTGATGAGCGCGATCACGCTCAGCCCGGTACCGAGCCCGAAGATCGCGGTGACGATCGGCATCCCCATCGCCACCACGGTGCCGAACGTCAGCAGGAGCACGATGATCGCGGCGAGCAGGCCGATGCCCTCGGAGTTCGCCGATGCCGGCTGGGACAGGTCGTTGCCGAGGTAGCCGCCGGCGGCGACGGCGATGCCGGCGGCCCGCGCCGGCTGGGCGACGGCGAGCAGTGCCTGCGCCTCGGCGAGAGTGAGCTGGGCCGGGCCGGCGCGCAGGGTCACGGAGAGGTAGCCGATGCTCTTGTCGCGCGACAGCTGGGCGGCGCCGGCGCCGCTGAGCGGGCTGACGACGCCGAGCACCCCCGGGTCGCGGGCGTAGGCGGCGGCCGTCCGCTCCACGGCGGTGCGCTCCTGGGGGTCGGTGAGCGTGTGCCCGGCCGGCGCGCGAAGCACGATCGGGTTCGAGCCGTTGGCGCCGGCGGTGCCGAAGTCCTGCTGCAGCACGTTCGCGGCGCGCTGGCTCTCGGTGCCCGGCAGCGTGACGTTGTCGTTGATCTGCGTGCCGCCGAGGGCATGCGTCCACACGCCGAGCCCGGCGGCGAGAAGCAGCCAGGCGCCGAGCACGAGCAGCCGTCGCCGCGCAGAGAAGTGACCGATCTTGTACAGGAGCGGAGTCATCGCCGGACTCCGCCGTCATCGGCCTCGACGGTGGCGAGCTATAGCGAGGATGCGCGGGGCGGACTAAGGTCGCCGCCTGGGCGCGTCCGCCC
This sequence comes from uncultured Solirubrobacterales bacterium, assembly GCA_963819075.1. GTDB lineage: Bacteria > Actinomycetota > Thermoleophilia > Solirubrobacterales > Solirubrobacteraceae > CAVQBJ01. The sequence goes on along the minus strand of CAWFUP010000001.1, from coordinate 763,501 downwards.
CGGGGGTGTGCTCCCGAACGCCCGCCGCACGGGGCTGAGCGAGCACACCCCGGCATCGCCTCCCCGGCCCGCCCCGGGGGGGTGTGCTCCCGAACGCCCGCCACAGGGGCCTAAGCGAGCACAACCCGGCATCGCCTCCCCGGCCCGCCCGGGGGGTGTGCTCCCGAACGCCCGCCACAGGGGCCTAAGCGAGCACACCCCGGCATCGCCTCCCCGGCCCGCCCGGGGGGTGTGCTCCCGAACGCCCGCCACAGGGGCCTAAGCGAGCACACCCCGGCATCGCCTCCCCGGCCCGCCCGGGGGGGGTGTGCTCCCGAACGCCCGCCACAGGGGCCTAAGCGAGCACACCCCGGCATCGCCTCCCCGCCCCGCCCGGGGGGAGGCGCGACTGGCGACTCGCCGCCGCCCGCGCGACCCCGGCCCGTCCAGCCGCCGCCTACCCCTGCACGGGAGCCGGCGTCGGCACGAGCGTGATCTGCTGGATGCAGGGCATGGTGGCGCACGGGTCGTTGCGGAACGGCGAGGGACCCGGGGGCGCGAAGCGGATCTGGAAGGTCCCCGTGCGGCCGTTGACGTTCGAGCTCACCCAGGTTCCGGTCGCGTAGGTGCCGAGCCCGTCGGAGCCGATCGTGACGCCGGACAGGGCGAGCGAGTTGTTCTTGCCGTTGCGGTTGAGCAGGCCAAGGATGTGCTTACGCACGTTCGCGAAGCCGCGGATCGGCGTGAAACCGGAGGTCTGGTAGTCGTAGACGACGTTGAAGGTGAGGATGCCGTCGATTCCGTCACCGGAGTTGGTGTTGTCCCACGCCGTCTGCAGCTGCTGAAGCAGCGTGTCGGCATCGCCGCTGGAGACCGCCTGGGCGCCGGTCGCGCCCGACGCACCCGTGGCCGCCGGCGTGCCGGTCGCCGACGTGGCGCTGGGCGCCGACGCGGTGCTCGCGGCCGAAGTGGACGCGGCAACCGTCACCGTCTTGGTCGTCGACGAGCCGCAGCCGGCCACGAAGAGGCCGAAGATCGCGACCGCGACCGCGACAGGACGTGAAGGAGTCGGTCCCCACATGACAGGCCCAGCCCGGATCGGCGAGCGGGCGGCGATCGTATCGCGGCCACCGGCGCGCGAACACCCGTCGCTTGCGGGCGACGCGCCCCGCGGTGTTAGGGTCTCGCGGCGCGAGCAGGAGAACCAAGGGGACCATATGTGGATCGTTGTCGAGTCGGGTGATCTCGAAGGCAAGGCCTTCGAGATCGATAGCGACCGCTTCCTCGTCGGTCGCGACCCGTCGTCCGACCTGGCGTTCGCCGACGCCCAGGTCTCCAGCCAGCACCTGCGCTTCACCCGCGCCGCGGACGGCAGCGTGACCGTCGAGGATCTCGGTTCCACCAACGGGACGATCATCGACGGCCGGCGCCTCGGCGAGCCAGTCGCCCTGTCCGGTGGCGAGCACATCCGGATCGGCCGCGTCGTGCTGAAGGTCGCGCGCACGCGTCCCGGCGAGGCGAGCGACGAGCCGACCGGCGAAGCGGGCGGCGCGGCGACCGTCATCGGCCCGGCCGCAGCGGGCTCCGCCGCAGCGACCCCGGCGAAGCCGGCCCCCGCCGAGCCGACCGCCGCCGACGCGGCCGAGACCCTCGGGCGACCACCCGCCCCCGCCGAACCAGGCGAGACGCCCGCCGCACCCGCCGAGCCGTTCGGCGAACCGGCCGACACCCTCGGGCGACCGCCCGCCGCCACCCCCGTCGCCGCCGTCCCGCCCGCGGCGCCCCCCGCCCAGCCGGAGCCAGCGGCCCCCGCCGAGCCGGAGCCAGCGGCCCCCGCCGAGCCGGAGCCAGCGCCCCCCGCCGAGCCCGAGCCAGCGCCCCTCGTCGAGCCGATCCCCCCCAAGCCGGCCCCCGCGGTCGCCGCCGCCGCGGCCACAACCCCGGCCGACGCCGCCAACGCCGCCCCGCCCGCCGCCGACCCGTTCGCCGGAAGGGGTGCCTCGCCCTCGGCGATCGAGCGCGCCAAGCTGCGCCGCTCGGTCAACTCGGCCGTGGCGATCGCCTTTGTCGCCATCGCCATCGCCGCCGTCGCGGTCATCCTGGCGATCACGGGCGTGCTCGGCGGCGGTAGCACCCTGACCGTCGCGCAGGTCGTGGAGAAGGTCTCGCCGTCGACGCTGCTCGTCGTCGCGTCCCAGAACGGCCAGGCGGCGGAGAAGGGCACCGCCTGGGTCCTCGACGCCAAGTCGGGCCTCGTGGTGACCAACAACCACGTGGCCCAGGGCGGCAACTCCCTCAGCGTCGGTACCGGCGGCACGGCGACCGGCACCGTGGCCATGACCTCGCACTCGGCGACGATCGTCGGCACCGCGCCCTGCCAGGACATCGCCGTCTTGCACGTCTCGGGCGTCGGCAACCTCCCGTCGGTCCCGCTCGCCGACCAGTCCGGCCTGCAGGCCGGCGATGGCGTGATCGCGCTCGGCTTCCCGGTCAACGCGTCGCTCAACGACAACCTCGTGACGACGTCGGGCATCGTCTCGGTGCCCGACACGCAGTTCTCGGCGGTCGCGTCGGGAGCCGACGACGTGCCGGACCTGCCGAACGTCGTCCAGACGACGGCGGCGATCAACCCGGGCAACTCGGGCGGCCCGCTGGTCAACTACTCGGGCGAGCTCGTGGGCATGGACAGCGCCGGCCTCGACCAGAACCAGGGGCGCACGGTGCAGGGCGAGGGCTACGCGATCGGCTCCAACCAGATCAAGAAGGTCGTGGCCACCCTGCGCACCGGCCACTCGATCGGCTGGGCCGGGTTCGGCCTGGACTACCCCGACCCCACCGCGCTGCAGTCGAAGGGCCTTCCCCCCGGGCTGATCGTCAACTACACCGAGCCGGGCAGCCCCGCGTCGCAGATCTCGGCGTTCCAGAACGGCCCGGTGCTCATCACCTCGATCAACGGCCACCAGCTCGACACGACGCTGAAGTCATACTGCGACGCGGTGAAGGGCATCGACGGCCAGACGGTCCCCGTGACCGTCGTCCTCAACGACGGCACCCAGGGCACCGTGCAGGTGCCGTTCCAGTAGGTGAGCGCAACGGCAGGACCCGGCCTGCAGGTCGGCTCGGTCGTCGGCGGCTACCGCATCGATGCTCCGGCCGGCCGCGGCGGCATGGGCGTCGTCTACCGCGCGACCGACCTGCGCCTCAAGCGCACCGTCGCCATCAAGGTGATCGCCGCCGAGCTGGCCTCCGATAAGGACTTCCGCGAGCGCTTCGGCCGTGAGACCGAGATCGCCGCCCAGATCGAGCACCCGCACGTCATCCCGCTCTACGGCGCCGGCGAGACCGAGGACGGGCAGCTGTACATCGTCATGCGCTACATCGAGGGCATCAACATGGCCGAGCTGATCGCCCAGCGCGGCCGCCTCGACCCGCGCCTGGCCGCCCAGCTGACCTCGCAGATCGCCTCCGCCCTCGACGCCGCGCACGTCCAGGGGCTCGTGCACCGCGACATCAAGCCGGCCAACGTGCTCATCGCCGGGCCGGCGAGCGAGTATCACGCCTACCTCACCGACTTCGGCCTGGCCAAGCGCGCGAAGTCGACGACCGGCCTGACCGCCCGCGGCATGATGGTCGGGACGATCGACTACATGGCGCCCGAGCAGGCCGACGGCTCGCCGGTGGACCCGCGCACCGACGTCTACGCGCTCGGGTGCGTGCTCTTCGAGGCCCTCGCCGGGCGCCCGCCCTACACCGGGGCGACCGACGTGGCCAAGCTCGTGGCCAAGATGAGCGAGCCGCCGCCGCTGGTCAGCCAGATGGTCGAGGGCGTCTCGCCCGAGTTCGACGCGATCATCGCCCACGCGCTGCAGCGCGACCCCGACGAGCGCTACCGCTCGGCCGGCGAGCTCGGCCGCGCCGCGCTGGCCGCCGCCGGACGGCGCGCCGACACGATCGTCCCCCGCGAGATCGGCGTCGGCTCGGTGCTCGCCGACTGCCTCATCGAGGACGTGGCCGGCGAGGGCGGCATGGGCACCGTGTACCGCGCCACCCAGGTCAAGCTCGGCCGCACGGTCGCGCTGAAGGTGATGGCCCGCAGCGTCGCCGGCGATCCCGCCTTCCGCGCGCGCTTCGAGCGCGAGACCCGGGTGGCCGCCTCGATCGACCACCCCAACGTCGTCCCGATCTACTGGGCCGGCGAGTCCGACGGCCAGCTGTACATCGTCATGCGCTTCGTCGAGGGCACCAACCTCAAGCAGGCGGTCATGAGCGAGGGCCGCCTCGAGCCGGCGCGCGCGGTCGCCGTCATCGAGCAGGTCGCCGCCGCGCTGAGCGCCGCGCACGAGCGCGGGCTCGTGCACCGCGACGTCAAGCCGGGCAACGTCCTGATCGAGGAGTCGACCGGGCGCGTGTACCTGACCGACTTCGGCCTGGCCAAGACGCTCGGCGACGGCGACATCACCGACGAGGGCGAGCTGCTCGGCACGACGCGCTACATCGCGCCCGAGCGCAGCCGCGGCCTCGGCCACGACGACCTGCGCGGCGACATCTATTCGCTCGGCTGCCTGCTGTGGGACCTGCTCGGCGGCATCGACCGCGTGTCCCTCGAGCAGGTGCCGGGCGTCGCGCCCGAGCTGCGCGCGGTCGTCGCGCGCGCCACCGAGCTCGAGCCGAGCGCCCGCTTCGCCTCGGCGGCGGAGCTGGCCGTCGCCGCGCGCGCCGCCCTGCACGCCCCCGTGCGCGACGCGGCGGTAGCCGAGACCGTCCTGCGCCAGCGCACGCCCGCGGCGCCGGCGCCCGAGCGCCGCGAGCCGTTCGAGCCCGAGGGCCTCTCGAGCGGCCTTGCCGACCGTGTCGCCGCCCTGTGCGCGGCGGTGCTCGAGTGGCTCGCGCCCGACGACGAGTCGCGCCCCGACGTCGAGCGCGAGCTCGCGCAGCTCGGCGAGCCGCTGCGCGTCGCCGTCGTCGGGCCGCCGGGCGCCGGGCGCTCCTCGCTCGTCAACGCCCTGCTTGGCTCGCGCGTCGCCCGCGGCGGTGACCCCGCGCTGGCCGAGGCCGACCTGACGTTCGCCTACGGCACCCCCGAGCGCGTCGAGATCGAGCTGGCCGGCGACAAGGAGATCCGCCGCGGCCTGCGTCCCGACGGCACCCTGCCCGACGATCTCGTTCCTGAGGGGGAAAAGGTGTCGCAGGCCCGTGTCTTTTTGCCCGTGCAGAGCCTGCGCACGCTCACCCTGATCGATTCCAGGGCGGCGGCGCCGGAGCAGTCGCCGCCGCCCGACGCCCCCGATCGCTCGGCCGACGCCTTCCTGTTCGCATGGCCGTGCGACCCGTCCGCCGACGACGCCGCGCTGCGGGCGGCGCTCGCCGCCGCGCTGGCCGGCGCGCGCGGCTCGGCCGTCAACACCGCCGCCGTCCTGACGCATGTGGACGAGCTCGAGCCGGACCCCGGCGCAGCCACCGCCACCAAGGAGAGAAATGACGTCATTTCTCTTCCTGACTCGGCCGCGGTCGAGGCGGCGCGGATGGCCTCCGCCCTCGGCCCGCGCGTGGCCGCGGTCGTGCCGTGCGACGCGCGCATGGCCGAGAACGCGAACGGGCACGCGATCGACGCCGGCGACCTGCAGCTGCTCGAACGGCTCGAGGCGCTCGGCGAGCTCGAGCGCGGAGTCGTGCTCGGCTCGCCCGAGGCGTTCCTCGGCGCCGCCAACCCGCTCGCCGAGCAGGAGCGCGAGCGGCTCTTGTTCGCGCTGGACCTGCGCGGCGTCCGCGCCGCCCTGGAGCTCGCCGACGCCGGTCTGCTCACCGTGGTCGGGCTCCTGCGGCGCCTGCGCGATCTGTCGGGGATCGAGCGCGTGGCGCGCGAGCTCGACGGCTTTCACCTCCGCGCCGACGTGCTCAAGGCGGGTCGCGCGCTCACCCGCCTCGAGGCGCTCTCCTATCGCTGGCCCCAGCTCGCCTTCCTGCGCGATCGCGTCGAGACGCTGCGGCTGGACCCGCAGATGCACGTGCTCGACCTGCTGTCGGCCTACGGTCGCTGCGCGGCCGGCGAGGCCGAGATCCCGGTCGATCTCATGGATGAGCTGACGCGCCTGGTCACCGCGCGCACGCCGGCGCAGCGGCTCGGGCTCGGTGACGATGCCGAGCCCGACGACCTGCGCGCGGCCGCCCGCTCGGCCCTGCGCGCGTGGAAGGTCTACGAGAACGGCAGCCAGGCGCCGCCCTCGGGACGGCGCGTCGCGCGCGTCGTCTCGCGCTCCTACGAGATCATCGCCACGCAGGGCCTGTCGTAGCGCGGCACCGCGCTACAGGTTCCAGCCGAAGTACACCTCGACCCGGCAGATCTTGTCGCCGTCGAAGGTCAGGACCTCGGTGTTGCGAAATCGCTGCCCGTCGGTCGTCGTGCTCTCGTAGGTGACGATCAGCTCGTCGCCGGACTCGACGAGCCGCTTGAACTCGAACGCCTTGGCCCGCCCGGCGTTCGGCCAGCAGCGCTCGAAGTAGCGGGCGCGATCGATGCCGACGTCGGCCGGGCTGAAGAACGTCAGGTCCTCGCTCAGATGCGCGTCGAGCGCGTCACGGTCCCCGGTCACATAGGCGCCGTAGCATTCGCGCGCGATCTGCTGTCGGTCTGGGACGGCCATCGCTGCTCCTTCCGTGGCGGGTCCCTTCACGGTAGACCGCTTGGCGCGCGGCCGCGGACTCCAATACGCTGCTCCGCTGATGTCCGGCTGGGTATTGGCGATCGACTTCGGGACGACTTCGACCGCGGCCGCCCTGGCGGTCGACGGGCGCGTCGAGCTCGTCGAGATCGACGGCGCGCCGCGGATGCCCTCGATGGTCTTCTGGCGCGAGGGCACGGGCGGCCACACCGGCCGGCTCGTGCTCGGCGAGGAGGCCGACACGCTGTCCAGCCGCGCGCCGTGGAGCCTGGAGCGCACGCCGAAGCGGCGGATCGGCGACGAATACCTGCTGCTCGGCGAGCAGCAGGTGCGGGTGACCGACGCGATCGGGGCGATCCTGCGCAAGGCGGCCGAGGAGGCGGTGTCCCGCCGCGGCGGCCAGGCGCCGAGCGTCGTGCGGCTGACGCATCCGGCGCGCTGGGGCTCGACGAGCCTGGAGAAGCTGCGCCAGGCCGCGCGCTCGGCCGGATTCGACGCCCCGGAGTTCATCCCCGAGCCGGTCGGAGCCGCGCTGCACTTCGCCACCGAGCGGCTCGGCGTGGGCGAGCACGTCGCCGTGTACGACCTCGGCGGCGGGACGTTCGACACCGCCGTGCTGCGCCGCACCGAGGACTCCTTCGAGGTCGTCGGCGCGCCGGGCGGCAACGAGGACCTCGGCGGAGAGGACTTCGACGATTGCCTGTACCGCCATCTCGGCGGCGAGCTCGAGCCCGAGCAGTGGGCCCAGCTGCGCGAGTCACGCGAGCGGACGTGGTCGCAGGCCAACCGCGTCCTGCTGCAGGAGGCGCGCCGGGCGAAGGAGATCCTCTCCAAGAGCCCCGACTACGAGCTCTACGTGCCCCCGCCGGTCGATCGCGACCTGCACGTCACCGCCGACGAGCTCAACACGCTCATCGCCCCCGACCTCGAGGGGACCGTCACCGAGCTCGAGCGCACGATCCGCGGCGCCGGTCTGGCGCCCGGGGACCTCGCCGCGATCTACCTGGCCGGCGGCTCGAGCCGCATCCCGCTCGTCGCGCGCCTCATCCAGCAGCGCCTCGGTCAGCTGCCCGACTACCTCGACGATCCGAAGTCGGTGATCGTGCTCGGGGCCGCGCGGATCCCGGCTCCCGAGGCCGCCGCCCCGACCGTCACCGGCCGCCGCGTGCCCCGCGTCGATGCCCCGGCCGGCCACACCGAGCTCGCGCGTGTGGAGCGCACCGAGCTCGCACCGGTCGAGCGCACCGAGCTGGCCCGCGCCGACCGCACCGAACCCGCCCCGGGCGCGGCCGCACCCCCCGCCCGCGCCGACCGCACCGAACCCGCCCCGGGCGCGGCCGCACCCCCCGCCCGCGCCGACCGCACCGAGCCCGCCCCGGCCGCGGCCGCACCCCCCGCCCCGGGCGCGCCACCCCTGCCCCCGCTGGCCGCGCCGGCCACGCCCGGCGGGGCGGCGCCCGGCACGCCGGGCGCAGGTCCGGCCACGGCCGCCCGCCGCAGCGGCCCGCCGTGGGTGCTGCTCGGCGTCGGCGCCGTCGTGCTCGCGGCGATCGTCGTCGCAGCCGTGCTCGCGTTCGGCGGATCCTCGGCCAACAAGACGGTGACCAGCGTGGCGACCTCGGCCGCTTCGACGCCCGCCCTCGCCCCCGGGCCAAACGTCGTCGACGAGGCCGATGCGAACGATCTGCTGTCGCTGCTGTCGCTCGTGTGGGGCAGCAACGGCAAGGCCGACGGCGGCTTTGCGCCGATCCTCTCCGACGGCATCACCTACAACTTCCAAGCGTCCAATCCCGCCAATTCGGTGAGCCTCAGTGGCTTTAGCAACGTCGCCGGTCATTTCAAGAATGATCTGGCGTCCTCCTCGACGAACGGGCTGACGTTCTCCAACATCACCTTCGCCGAAGACAGCGGCTTCACCGTGGCGAGCGGCACGTGGGCGAGCCCAACGCTCGTCGGCAGCCCCGGCACGTTCACCATGCGCTTCATTCCGGCCAATCCGCAGGACTCCGGGCGCTGTCAGATGGCCCCCTGCATCTCGGCCATCACGCTCGTGCCGAAGCCCGGCTCGTAGTTCCTCGCGCGAAACCGCGCAACAAATCGCTTCACCACTCGTCTGGTCTCTCCGAAGATGCTGAGCGACTTGTGGCGCTCAGAGACCAACACAGTGTGAAAGGAATCGAACGTCACATGTCCTCGTTCCGACGTCCCCTGCTCTATGCGGCCGGACTGGCGCTTAGCGCATTTCTGGCCCTGGCCGGATCGGCCCTGGCCGATACCGCAACGCTGACCGTTACGAACTCGGCGGGCCAGTCCGACCCGGCCGCCGTTCTGCCGCGCGTGTTCACCGTCGCCGGCACCGCCGGCACGGCGGGCGAGCACGCATATGTGAAGTACCGGTCCACCGGCGGCGCTCCCTGCGCTCCCTCGGCCGACACCGATCCGGGAATCATCCTCGACGGCATCCAGGGACCGTTCTACGACGGCTCGCCGAGTGACAACGGCGCCTTCACCGAGACCGATGTCATCAGCTGGCCGCAGCCGCAGACGCTGCAGTTCTGCATCTGGGTGGCGACGAGCACCTCGACCGCGACGACGCCGTTCATGCAGGACATCACGTTCCGCGCGCCCACGGGCTCGGTCGGGGCCACGTTCAGCCCGTCCACGCCGGTCGCCGGCCAGCCGTTCACCATCACGCTGGCCGGGGCCAGTGAGGCTCCTGAGTCGGTGTTCGCCACGGTGCACGCCGCCGGGTCCTCGTGCGCGCCGACGTTCGCCACCGACACCGGGAGCAATCTCGTCGGCGGCGCCGGCCAGTCCGTGAACGGCAGCTACTCGTTCACGACCACGGCGAACGAGGCGACGGCCGGCAACTACGACGTATGCCTGTGGCTCGGCTCATCGGCGACCGACGGGTCGCCGATCGCCGGCCCGACCGCGGTGAAGTTCACCGTCGCGGCGCCGCCGACGCCACCCCCGCCGTCGTGTGTCGTGCCCAATCCGCCGAGCAAGACGAACCTCGCCACCGTCGAGGCGGCGCTCATGGCCGCCCACTGCACGGTCGGCACGGTGACCCAGCTGGCGAGCCCGACGGTGCCGGCCGGTGATCTGATCGGCCTCTCGCCGAACCCGCTCAGCACGCAGCCCGAGGGGACGACGGTGTCGATCGAGATCTCGACCGGGCCGGCCTGCATCGTGCCGAAGATCGCCGCCGGCACGAAGCTCGCCAAGGCCGAGGCGGCGCTGCGCAAGGCGCACTGCGGAATCGGCCGGGTCACCCACATCCGCTCGAAGGTTCGCCGCGGCACGGTGATCCGGACGACCCCGGCCGCCGGCACGATCGCCACCACGAACATGCACGTGAACATCGTCGAGTCGCTCGGCAAGCACGGCTAACCGCCGAGCGCGGGAGTGGGGCGCTCCCTCGGCGAAACGGCGGGCCATGCCGCGTGTGGGCGGCGTGGCCCGCCGCCTCGCTAACGGCGCGGCGGAGACAGCCTGGTCGCCTCCAGCCGAGCAGCGACACGCTGAGAGGCGTTGGCAACGAGCTCCGCCAGGGCCGGCAGTGACGCCCGCCGCAGGCGTGAGGTCGGACCGGACACACTGAGCGCGGCCGTCGGCAGCGCGTCGGGCGCAAGGATCGGCGCGCCGACGCACGCCACGCCCTGCTCCTGCTCCTCGTAGTCGAGCGCCCACCCGCGGCGGCGCGTCCTGTCGAGCTCGCGACGGAAGTCCTCCGTCTGCGTGATCGTGTGCGCGGTGAAGCGCTCGAGCGCCCAGTCGGCGAGCAGCGCGTCCAGGCTCTCAGGCGTCTGCCAGGCGAGCACCGCCTTGCCGGCCGCGGTGACGTGCGCGCTGACCCGCGTGCCCGGATCGACGTGCATGCGCACCCGACCCGGCCCGAGCTCTTGCGCGATGAAGAGGACGTCCCGGCGGTCGAGCACGGTGAGATGCACCGTCTCCCCGGCGGCGTCGGCGAGCTCAGTCATGATCGAGCCGGCCGCGGCACGCAGGTCGTCGAGGCGCCGCGTGGCGGCTATCGAGTATTCGAGCAGCCGGGTGCCGGCCCCGTAGCCGCGGGTCTGCGGGTTCTGGACGACATAGCCCGCTTCGATGAGCGTCAACAACAGACGGTGCGCCGTGCTCGGCACGAGCGACGCGCGTGTCGCGAGCTCGGTGAGGGCGAGCTCGTCTCCCTCGGCGATCGCCGACAGCAGCTGCAAAGCACGAGCCACCGACTTGACGGTCGGAACATGGGAGGCGGTGGCCACACATTGATCCTAGCTTCAGGCGTTCAGCCAGCGCTTGGCCACCTTGACGACGTAGGTGTACTTCGGGTTGACGATCTGCGTCGCGCGAGCCTCGGCGACCTGGCCGAGCAGGAGCACGGCCTCGGCGCTCGTCAGCCCGTAGTCGGCCGAGAGCCACGCGACGAGCTCGGCCGCGGCCAGGCGAAACGCGTCCTCGAGCGGGCGTGCACAGGCGACGGCGCCGATGTGCGTCGCGTTCTCCAGGCGTGGCCAGCGCATCTCCGGCGGGCGTGGCGCGAGGTCGAGCCGCACGGTCGTGTGGGTGCGGCACTCGATCGCGCCGATCCCGCACAGCTCGCCGTCGCCCTGGCGGGCGTGGCAGTCGCCGAGCGCGAACAGCGCGCCGTCGACGCCGACCGGCAGGACGACGCGGCACCCGGGCCCCATCTCCTGTACGTCGAGGTTGCCGCCGTGCGGACCATTGTCGGCGGTGCTCACCGATTCGTCGGGCGGCGCGCAGCCGATCACGCCGACCATCGGCGCCACCGGCATCGGGGGTCCCGACGGCCACTCGATGTGCGCGTCGCGGATCTCCACGATCCGCGAGTGCACGCCGAACTCGCGCTCGCGGATCCAGTCGACGAACGGCGAGAATCCGGGGACGAGCGCCGTGACGCCCGGGCCGTGCAGCTCGATGTCCTCGATGTCGCAGACGACGACGTGCTCGCGGGTGGCTCCGCGGATGGCGATCGGTCCGGTCGCGGGGTTGAGGCGCCCGTGCGCGACCATGTCGGCGCTGAAGCGATCCGCGACATCGTGCAGCACGTCACCGAGGTTGAGCTCGGTCTCGATCCGCACGCGCGCGCCCGGGTCGACCGTGAGAATCGGGAGGTGATCGGGGCCGAGGGTGTGCAGCAGTCCGTCGGCCCGCCTGAGCTCAAGCGGGCCGACGGCGCTGCTCGGAACGGAGGCTGCGTTCACGAGGCGATGTTGACGTTCACGCCCGCGGCCTCGACCCCGGCCGGCCGCGGTGAGGCGGCGCCGGGGTGCTCGGCCTCGAGCACTTCCTCCGGGACGATCTCGCCGATGTCGGCGAAGGCGTAGTCGAGGTCGATCTTGGCGCTGGTCTGCTCACGAGCAAGCAGGTAGATCCCGCCGAGCACCGTCCAGCCGAGGATCAGCCACGGTGCCCACTTGTTCGGCGGGCCGGGGTTCGGATAGAACGCCGTGTAGACGGCCGGGACGAGGATGGCGATCCCGACCGCCGGCACGATGAGGTTGCGCAGCATCCCCTTCGCCGGCTCGGCGCGGTGGAAGAAGACCATCGCGGCAAGCAGGATGAAGATGAACGCGACCGCCCCGGCGAGGCCGTTGGTGAAGCCGAGGAAGCCGAACGCCTTGCTCGGGTCCCATGCGCCGCCGGCGATCAGGCAGACGAGCAGCGAGATGGTCATCTGCAGGGCAATGGCCACGACAGGCGTCTGGCGGCTGCCGGTCCTGCCGAGCGCCTTGGGCAGCGCGCCGGACCGCCCCATGCCGTATTGGATGCGCACGACCGCGTTGTGGCTGGCGATCGTGTTACCGAGGATCGACACGATGATCACGAGCGACAGCGCGTCGCGCCAGCCGACGCCGAGTCCGACGCGTTGCAGAGCGGCCCACCAGGGCGTGCCATCCGCGGTGGTGGCCGCGTTGAGCGCGTTCTGCCCGGTGATCCCGAACGCCTCGACCATCGCGAAGGTCGAGAACAGCAGCAGCGCGCCGATCCCGATGAGGGCGATGAAGATCGCCTTGGGCACGTTGCCATGCGGGTCGCGCACCTCCTCGCCGAGCGTGAACGACTGCTCGAAGCCGAGGTAGATGAGCACGCCCGTGGCGATCGCGAGCGACAGCCCGGTGAAGCCACCCGAGGCGTGGGTTGGGGAGAGCGACGACAGCGTCAGGTGCCCAGCGGAGGCGACCTTGGCCACGATCGCGATGCTCGTGATGAGCAGGACCGCGTCGGCGATGAGCGCGAGGCTGAGGTCGATGCGGCTCGAGATGCGGATGCCGATCACCGACAGCACAGTGGCGATCGCTGCGCCGCCGATAGCCCACACCCACCAGGCGATGTTCACGCCGAACACGAAGTCCACGCCCGAGTTCGCGAACAGGCCGAACGCGAGCAGCAGCTGTGGCACGAACAGGACGTAGTACATGAACGACAGCCAGGTCGAGAGGAAGCCCGTGCGCTCGCCGAGTCCGTGGCTGACGTAGGAGTAGATCGAGGCGGCGCCGGGCAGCACGCGCGCAAAGCGGGTGATCGTGTAGGCGACGATGCACATCGCGATCCCGCAGGCCAGGACCATGAACGGCGCCGAGTAGCCGGCGGTGGCGGCGATGAGCGGCGCGACGGCGACCGCCCCGAGCAGGGGACCCATCGCCTCGACAGAGACGGCCAGGGATTCCCAGAAGCCGATCGAGCGTTTGCGCAGACCAGCGCTGGCAGCGGCAGGGCTAACCACGGTACGTACTCCTTCTCGTTGAGGCCCGGGGCGTCGGCGACGCGGCGGGCGTGTTCAGTGCTCAGGGCCCGGTCGCGGTGCCCAGTTGGTCCCAGAGAGAGCGGTCCATGCCGACCCGCACGGTGCGCAGGTCGTTGACCACCTGGCACACCTCGAGGTCGGCCTTCACCGTCACGAGGAAGTAGGCGACGTCTTCGTCGAGGCCCTTCTCCTGCACGAGCGCGTCGACGATGTCGCGGGTCGCCAGCTTGGCCGCAAGCTCGAGCGTCTCCGCCGAGGCGACGAAGTACAGCCGCGCGCCGGTGAGGATCCGGGGGCGGCGAATCGCCGGCCCGGGGCGCACGGTGCAGCGCAGCGTCACGACGGCATCGGTCTCGGGCGCCACCCCGCACAGCTCCCCATCGCCCTGCAGCTGGTGACAGTCACCGAGGAACAGCAGGGCGCCGGCGTGGTGTACCGGCAGCTCCACGATCGACCCGGGGCAGACGTAGCGCGTGTCCATGTTGCCGCCGTGGTCGCCGGGCAGGACGCTTGCGACCGCTCCGTCCGCGGGCGCGACGCCGAGGCAGCCGATCATCGGCGCCAGCGACAGGCGCAGGCCACCCGGGAACAGGACCGTCCCGTCGAGGACCTCATGGAACATGAGCGGCAGTCGCGGCCAGTCGAGGATGCCGCCCCCCGGCAGGATCCCCTGAGCGCCTGCGCCCTCGACCTCGATGTCCTCGATGCTCACCTGCAGGACGTCGCCTGGCGCGGCGCCCTCGATCGCGATCGGGCCGGTCAGCGGATCACAGCGCTCGCGCTCCAGGCCGGCGAGGCTGTCGCCCGGGGCGAGCGGGAACTCACCGAACGCGCTCGTCGTCTGGACGACGAACGGCTCGCCCGGGGCCACCACGGCGGCGGGCGAATGCTCGGCCGAGTAGGTGAAGACCTTGCGCTCGCGGGGGACGATCACGACCGGCGTGGTGGCGGCGGACTCCATGCCGGCAAGGATCGGGCCTCACGGGCTGAGAAGCACGGGCCCGTCGGTCCATAATCCGACCCGGCGACACCGACCGCCTGGCCTAAGAATCGAAACGAGCTCGGCGCCGTCGTTTCCGCAATGCGGAAACACGCACGGTCCGGATCGGCGCTCACGCGCTCAGCTGGGCCAGCGTGCCAGCGAGGACATCGACGCCGAGGTCGATGTGCTCGGGCCGCGTGTATTCGAGGCGGCTGTGGCTGATGCCGCCAACGCTGGGGATGAAGATCATGCCGGCCGGAACGCCGGCCGACGCGAGGCTGACGGTGTCGTGGTAGGCGCCGCTCGTCATGGACAGCGGCTCGATGCCGAGCTCCCGGCTCGCCGTACGCGCCGCGTCGGCGACGACCGCCGCGCACGCCACCGGCGTGTTCTCCTGCACCGTCGAGACCTCGTGTCGCAGTCCGTGGCGCTCGCAGATGTCGGCGAGCGCGACTCGAAGCGCAGCGACCACGGCCTGGCGCGCCGCGAGGTCGCTATCGCGGACATCGACGACGAGCTCGACCTCGCCCGGCACGACGTTCGCCGCCCCGGGGCGCACGTGCAGGACGCCGACCGTCCCGACGGTCGTGCCACTGTTCGACTCGCGCGCGAGGCGACGCACGCCGAGCACGAGCTCGGCGGCGCCGACGAGCGCGTCACGGCGTCCCTTCATCGGCGTGGCGCCGGAATGCAGGGCCTCCCCGTAGAGAGTGACGCGAAGGTCATGCGCGGCGGCGATGCGCTCGACGATCCCAAGCGGTCTGCCGCAGGAATCGAGCGTGCCACCCTGCTCGACATGCAGCTCGACGAACGCGTGCAGGTCGGCGACGGGCACGCGCGCATCGACGACCCGCCTCGGGTCGAGCGCAGCCTGAGTGAGCGCGGCCTCGAGCGTAACGCCGTCGCGGTCGCGCAGATGGGAGACGTCGGCCGGGCCGATCTGCCCCATCATCGCGCGGCTGCCGAGGCATCCGAGGCCGAAGCGCGGCTCCTCGCCAGCAAAACCGATCACCTCGATGCTGCGGCGCGGCTGGAAGCCGAGCTCCTGCAGGATGCGAATCGCCTCGACCGCGCCGAGGACACCGACGACGCCGTCGTACGCGCCCGCTTCGAGCGTCGTGTCGAAGTGCGAGCCGGTGGCGACGCGCGGCAGGTCGGGCTCGGCCCCGTCGACCCGTCCGATGAGGTTGCCGATCCCGTCGACGCGGGTGCACAGTCCGGCCGCCTCCATCGACTCGCGTACGAAGGCCAGCGCGTGCATGTACGTCGCGCCGTAGACCTCGCGCGTGATCCCTCGCTCCGCCGGCGTATCGCTGAAGGTGGCCAGCCGCGCCAGCGCCTCGTGGACGTGCGGGCGGGCCGGGGCCAGCGCGGGCTCAGACATGGACGCTTCGCGGTTCGGATCGGAGCAGGCGACCGGGGCGAGCGCCGGTCGGGTGGCCATCCTCGGCGACGACGGTGCCGCGCAGCAGCGTGGCCCGCACGCGCCCGGTGAACACCAGGCCGGCGAACGGGCTGTCGCGGTGGCGAGTGCGCAGGTCCTCCGGGACGAGCCGATGGTGGGCACTCAGGTCGACGATGGCGAGGTCGGCGTCAGCTCCGGGCTCGATAGTCCCCTTGCCGGCCAAGCCGAAGCGCCGTGCGGCAAGTGCGCTCGTGTGCCGGGCCACGTCGCCGAGCGGAAGGTCTCGTCGGTGGTAGCCCTCGCTGAGCGCGGTGGCCAGCAGCGTCTGCGCTCCGTTGATGCCGGCCCGGGCGCGCAGGAAGCCGCCGGCGCGCTCGGACGGGGGGCACGGCGAGTGGTCGGAGCTGAGCAGGTCGATCGTTCCCGCGGCGAGCTCGCTCCACAGCCGATCGCGCTCGGGCGCCGGACGGATCGGCGGCGCGCACTTTGCCGACGTGCCGAGCCGCGGAACGTCGTCGGCCGTCCACGTCAGGTAGTGGGGGCAGGTCTCGCACGTCGCGTCGACGCCGCGCCCACGTGCAGCAGCGACGAGCTCGACCGACCTTCCGATCGAGAGGTGCGCGAGATGCAGCCGGCAGCCGGTCTCCTGCGCCATCGCCAGGGCTCGCTCGACGGCGTCGATCTCTGCCTCCGGCGGACGCGACGCGAGGTAATCCGCATACGTGCCCGGGCGGTCGGACGCGGCCTCGGCCAGCCGGGCGCAGCGCGCGTCGTCCTCGGCGTGGACCGCGATCGGAAGGTCCACCGCCGCCGCGATGCGCATCGCCTCGCGCAGCGTGTCATCGTCGACGGCCGAGAACTCGGTGCTCCGCGGCGTGACCATGTACGCCTTCAGCCCGATCACCCCTCGCCCCGCGAGTCCCTCGAGCTCGCGCAGGTTGCCGGGGACGACGCCCGCCCACAGCCCGTAGTCGACGGCCGAGCGCCCCTCCCAGGCCGCCTGCTTGGCGGTCAGACTGGCGAGATCGAGCGTCGGCGGAGACGCGTGGTGGGGCATGTCCGCGGCCGTCGTCGTGCCGCCGCACGCAAGCGCGGCGCTGCCGTGGGCCACCCCCTCCCAGGACTCGTGCCCCGGGGCGTTCAGATGCACGTGCACGTCGACGACGCCCGGGAGAACGTGGCGGCCGGCGGCGACGATCTCATGCGGGGCCTGACCGCGAAGGTCGTCGGCGATGGCCGCGATTCGCCCCTCGCGCACACCGAGGTCGCACCGCAGCACGTCGTCACCGGCCACCACACGTCCGCCGACGATCGCGAGGTCGAGATCGTCGCCGCTCACGCGTCGGCCGCGAACCCGTCGTGCTCGTTCCACCAGCGCGCGATGTCGATGCGCCGCGCGAACCACACGTCGCCGCGGGAGCGGGCGTAGCGCAGGAACTCGCGCAGCGCGGACGCCCGCGCAGGCTGGCCGGCCCAGCGGCAGTGCAGCCCGACCGACATCATGCGGGGCCGCAGCGCGCCCTCCTCGCAGAGGTAGTCCAGGGCGCGGCGCAACAGATCGACGAACGAGGCGGTGTCGCCGTACCCGGTACCGGTCACGAAGCCGAGGTCGTTGTGCAGGAGCGTGTACGGCACCACGGTGTGGCGTCGTCCGCCGACCTCGACGTGATAGGGGAGGTCGTCGTTGTAGGCGTCGCTGTCGTATACGAACCCTCCCTCTTCGACGACGAGCTCCCGCGTGTGCACCGAGGGTCCGTAGCGGCAATACCACCCCAGGGGGCGCTCGCCGAGCGTGCGCGTCATCGACTCGACCGCGGCGTGGATGCGTTCGCGCTCCTGCTCGCGGGTGAGCTTCCAAGCCTCCTCCCAGCGCCACCCGTGGCAGCACGCCTCGTGCGGACTGTCGCGTATCCAAGCCGCGACCTCCGGGTGGCGCTCGAACGCCAGCGCCGTGCCGAAGCAGGTGACGGGAATCTCGAGCTCATCGAACAGGCGCGCGAGGCGCCAGACCCCGGCGCGGCTGCCGTATTCGAATGTCGACTCGACGGCGAGGTCGCGCGTCCCCGGGGCGACGCGGGCCGGAGCCTCGGCGAGATCCTCGCCCGCGCGGTCCCCGTCGAGGATGCCGTACTCGGAGCCCTCCTCCCAATTGAGCACGACGCTGAGCGCGACGCGTGCCCCGCCTGGCCAGCGCACGTGCGGGACGTGGCGGCCGTAGCCGCGCAGATCGCGGGACGGTCCGCCGGTGGCGGGCGATGACGAGTTCCTCCCAGGAAGCGCCGCGTCCGCCGCGGACGGCCGGAGAGGAGTTCGGTCGGTCGCTGACATTCCGCGATGCAGAACTGTACCGGCGCACCAGTTTCATTGCGCTCTGCCGGGTCGCGACCGGCCAAGCCATAGGATTCGACGATGCACCCTACCGACGAGGTTCCCGGCTTCCGGTTCCTGCAGACCCCCGGTCCGACGAACGTCCCTCACCGAGTGCTGCGAGCGATGAGCGCTCCGACGATCGACCACCGCGGGCCGGCCTTCGCCGCTCTCACCCGCGAGCTGCAGACAGCGATGCGCCGGCTGCTCGCCACCGCCCAGCCGGTCGTGATGTATCCATCGTCGGGCACCGGCGGATGGGAGGCGGCGCTCGTCAACACGCTCGCTCCCGGGGCCCATGTTCTCGCCTGCGACACGGGGCACTTCGCAAGAACCTGGGGCGAGGCGGCCAGACGCCTCGGTTTCTCGGTGGAGTTGCTCCCCGGCGATTGGGATCGCGGCGTCGATCCCGACGCGCTGCGAGAGCGGCTGAGCGACGACGGCGACCGGTCCATCGCCGCCGTGCTCATCGTCCACAACGAGACCTCGACCGGCGTTGTGGCCGACGTGGCGGCCTGCCGGGCCGCGCTCGACGCGGCCGGCCACCCGGGACTGCTGCTCGTCGACGTCATCTCCTCGCTCGGCTCGATCGAGTACGCGCACGACGAGTGGGGTGTGGATGTGGCGGTCGGAGCCTCCCAGAAGGGCCTGTTGCTGCCGCCCGGGCTCGCGTTCAACGCGGTCAGCGAGCGCGCGCTCGGCGCCGCGCACGCGGGCGGGTCGCCGCGCTCCTACTGGGACTGGGATGCGATCCTCGCCGCGAACGAGTCGGGCATGTTCCCATACACGCCGCCGACCAATCTGCTCTTCGGCCTGCGCGAGGCGCTCGCCATGCTGCTCGACGAACAGGGACTCCCGTCCGTCCTGGCCCGCCATCGGCGTCACGCCGAGGCGACCCGACGCGCCGTCTCGGCGTGGGGCCTGAGCACGTTCTGCTCGGTGCCGCAGCGCTGCAGTCCCGCGCTGACGGCCGTGCGCGTGCCCCCGACGGCGGACGAGCGCGAGATCCGACGCGTGATCCTCGAACGGTTCGGCGTGTCGCTTGGCGCTGGCCTGGGCGGGCTCGCCGGTCAGGTGTTCCGCATCGGTCACCTCGGTGACTTCAACGACGCGATGCTCATCGGGGTACTCGGCGCGATCGAGCTCGGACTCGCCCGCTCAGGGCTGACCTGTGCCGGCGGCGTTGCGGCGGCGATGGAGTCACTGGCCGGCGACGCGGCCCAGTAGCGGCGTCCCTGGACCGCCCTCACCAGGCGAACACGCGCGCCGCGTTGCGCTCGACGATCGCGCTCAGCTCGGGCACGCTGATCCCGCGCCGCTCGGCCAGGAAGGCCACGGTATAGGCGACGAACGCAGGCTGGTTGCGCTGCTTGCGCACCGGCTGGGGCGTCAGGTACGGCGCGTCGGTCTCCACGAGGAGACGGTCGTCGGGGACCGCGCGGGCGGCCTCGGCCAGGTCGGCAGCGCTCGGGTAGGTGACATTGCCGGCGAAGGAGATCCACCACCCGTGCTCGAGGCACAGCGCCAGTCGCTCGGGCATCGAGAAGCAGTGCAGCACGACGGTGACACCGTCGGCGTGCTCGGTGAGCGCCGCGATCGTCTCCTCCTCGGCAGCGCGGGTATGGATGACGAGCGGCTTGCCGACCTCGCGCGCGAGCTCGATCTGCCCCTCGAAGGCCCGCTGCTGGTCGGCGCGCGGCGCCGCGTCGCGGTAGAAGTCCAGGCCCGTCTCGCCGATGGCCAGGCAGCGCTCGTGCGCGGCCAGCGCGCGCAGCTCGGCCAGGTCGGCGCCGTCGAAGCCGTGGGCGAGGTTCGGGTGGCGACCGATGGCCGCGTACACCTGCGGGAAGGCCTCCGCAGCAGCGAGCGCGGTGCGACAGCTCGCGCCATCCATGCCGACGGTGAGGATCCGCTTGACGCCGGCCGCCTCCGCGGCGGCCACGAGCTGCGCGTTCGGCTCGGCGCACTGATCCAGATGAGTGTGACTGTCGATCATCGCTACACGCTCGGCGCCCCGAGCAGCGCCGTCAACGCGACGGCGCTCGGGGGAGCGGTGACCGGGGCCGCCGCGTTGTACTGGCTGAAGTCAACGACGTCGTGCGTCGTCGTGCCATCGAGGTCGCTCTTCGTCTCGTGACAGGCCGGGTCGGGCTTGCCGCCCGGCGCCTGCGGTCCGGTCTGCACGATGCGCAGCGGCAGCGGCGGGCCGTTGGCTGCGAGGTAGAGCAGCGAAGGCGTGCTGCCGGGCACGTCGCCCTTGCTGGCGACGATCGTCACCCGGCGCCCGTTGAGCACGCCGCGTCCCTGCACGGTGAGCGTGCCGAAGTGCGGGCCGACGATGCAGTGCCCGACGGTGGTCGGCTCGGTGGCCGCGAGCAGCGTCCCGATGCCGGCTTGCGACCCGGCCGGCAGCTCGATCCACCGGTTGGCCAGGCGCTGCACGGCGGCCGCGGGTGTGCCCTGCGCGTGCAGGTAGGCGGGGTTGGCGTTCAGGTAGACGCTCGGGCCGATGACCGTGATCTGGGCGCGGCTGGCGCCCTGCTGCACCGTCACGCGCATACGCCCCGGGATCTGGATGTCGCCGCTCACCGCCGCGGCCTGCCCCGACTGCACGGTCGTCCCATCGATGTGGAAGCTGTGCACCTGCTCGAGCGCCGCCTGGGCGCTTGCGACCGAGCGCTGCGCGGGCGACTGCGAGCTGCCGCACCCCGCGAGCGCGATCGCCGCCATGACCGCCGAGCACCCGCAGACATCGCATCGCGCGCACTCTGCCAGCTACACGCGGGCGGTGTCGCGCCGGTATGCGTAGCGCGCGAGCGCCGTGCAGACAACGGTCCACACGGCGACGACGACCCAGCCCTTCACCCCCCACGCCGGCGCGCCGACGCCGATGTGGCTGGCCTGGACGAGCCACCACGAGGGCAGCAGCTGACCGAAGGCGTGCAGGAAGCCCGAGGTGATCGGAAACCACGTTCCGCTCACGAACGCGAACAGCGACACGAGCCCGCCGGTCGCCGGCCCGATGGAGTCGACGTTGAGGACGTGCCCAAGCGCGATCCCGAGCCCGGCGAACGGGAGCAGCCCGACGATGATCAGCCCCGTCATCGCCAGCCAGCGACCGGCGGTCAGGCTGACGCCGAGTGCCACCCCGCACCCGTACAGCGCCAGGAGCGACAGCGCGGCCAGACCGTAGGCGGTGAGGAGCTTCGCGCGGAAGTAGTCGCGCGTCGTCAGCGGCGTGATCCGCAGCTGGCGCGTCCAGCCGACGTTGCGCTCACCGGCGATACGCCCGCCCGAGGCGATCATCGCCGACATCGTGCCGAACGCCGCCAGCCCGGTCATGTAATACAGGGGCGCCGACAGCCCGGTGTTGGCGAAATCGCTCACGTTGCGGTTCGGGCCGGCGATGAGCAGGTACAGGGTGATCGGGAAGCCGAGCGAGAACAGCAGCAACCGCCGGTTGCGGATCGTGCGCAGGAGCTCGAAGCGGGTGTAGGCGGCCGATCTCATGCCTGATGCTCGTCGCCGGTCAGCTCGAGGAACGCCTCCTCCAGGCCGGCGCCGGCGATCTCGATGTCGCGAGCCTGCGGGTAGCGGGCGAGCAGCGCGCGGATCGCGGCATCGGAGTCCGAGCAGCGCAGGACGACCGCCTCCCCACGTCGCTCCACGGAACTGACGCCGTCGATGTCGCGCAATTCGAGCGCGTCCACGCCGGGCAGGGTGGCCCGTATCGTCCGCGTGCCGACGCGGGCCTTTATCTCCGTTGTCGGCCCATCGGCGACCACGCGGCCGTGGGCCATCAGCACCGCCCGGTCGGCGTAGGCATCGGCCTCCTCGAGGTAGTGCGTCGCGAAGATGACGGTGCGCCCCCGGGCGGTGAAGGCGCGCATCGTGACCCAGAACGCGCGGCGGGCCTCGACGTCCATCGCGACCGTCGGCTCGTCGAGGACGAGCAGCTGCGGGTCGCTCACCAGCGCGAGCGCGAAGCGCACGCGCTGCGTCTCGCCGCCGGAGAGCTTCTGCGTGCGCTGCTCGGTGACGTCGTGCAGACCGACGAGCTCGATCACCTCCTCGACGTCGAGCGGCGCCGGGTACAGCGAGGCGACCATCGTGATCAGCTCGCGCGCCGACAGGTCGCGGATGAGCTCGCCGGTCTGCAGCATCGCCGCGACGAGGCCGCGGTCGACGGCGGCGCGCGGAGCGTGCCCGAACACCGACACGCTGCCGCCGTCGGGCGCGAGCAGTCCGAGGAGCATGTCGATCGTCGTCGACTTGCCCGCGCCGTTGGGCCCGAGCAGCGCAAGCGTCTCGCCCCGCGCGATCGACACGTCGATTCCCGCGACCGCCCGCACGAGGCCGCCCGGGCCGTGGAAGGACTTCTCCAGGCTCCGCAGCTCGATCGTCGCGTCGCTCACCGCCTCGGCGGGCACGGTCACGGTCTCTTGCACCCGGGCCACCTTACCCGGCCCCTCCGGCGGCGCCGCGCACTCAGGCGCGCTCGCCGCTCATCCGCGCGGCGCGTACCGGCCCGACGGCGGGCGGGTTCTGCACGGCGGTGTGACCCCTGGTGTAGCGCACGGCGAGGATCGCGATGTCGTCGCGGCGGGCCGCCCCCGAGCTGAGCGCCTGGTCTTCGAGCGTCGCCGCCAGCGCCGCCGCGGTGGCACCCGGGGCCCGGTCGCGCAGCGCCGCCTCGGGCGCCCGCGAGGGCTCGGGTCCCTGGTCGGTGACGCCGTCGGTGTATACGACGACGGCGTCCCCCGGCGCGAGGTCGAGCTCGACGGTCTGCAGCTCGATGTCCGGCCACACCCCGATCAGATCCCCGCGCACCTCCAGGGCCACGGGCTCGCCGACCGCCGGGACGAGCACCGGCGGGGGGTGCCCGCCGCAGGCGACGCTCACGTGCGCCGAGGACGGGCGCACGGTGAGCAGCAGGTACGCGAGCGTGATGAAGCGCCCCTCGAGGTCCTGGCGCAGCATCGCGTCGTTGAGGTGGCGCAGGGCGTCGGCCGGCGCCACCGCCGATCCGGCCAGGCTGCGCAGCGTCCAGCGGGCCATCGCGGTGACCGCGGCGGCCTCGGCTCCCTTGCCGCACACGTCCCCGACCACGATCGCCCAGCGCCCCGGCTCGACCTCGAAGACGTCGTAGAAGTCGCCGCCGACGAGGTCGCCCTGGCCGGCGGGGGTGAAGCGGACGGCCAGCTCGCAGGCCGGGATCTCGGGCATCTCGCTCGGCAGCAGGCTCTCCTGGAGGGTGACCGCGGTGCGCTCGCTGCGCTCGTAGAGCGCCGAGGTCTGCGCCTGCAGGCCGCGCGCGTGCACGGCCAGAGCCAGACGGGAGGTCAGCTCAGCCGCCTCGTCGATCTCCTCCCCGCGGTAGGGCCTTGCCCGCCGCAGCAGGATCGTGTCGGCGACCAGGCGGCCGTGGGCCAGGCCGGCGACGGCCAGGCCGTGCAGCGGCTCGCCCTCGTGGGTGAACGCGACGGCCTTGCCCGTCGTGACCGCCGCCGCGACGGCCGCGCCGCGCACGCGCTCGATCGCGTCGCTCACCGCGTTCGACGTCGTGGCGTCCAGCAGCCGCGGATCACCGCAGGTTGACTCCAAGCTCGGCGTGACGTCGGTGAATACGTCGCCCGTAAGCGCGCGCGCCACGCAGCCCTCGCTCAGCCGGCCGTCGACGAATGCACCGAACGTGTCGAGCAGCTGCTCGATCGTGACGGCGCGGTCGAGCTGCTTGCTCGCCTCGGCCAGCAGCGACGAGCGTTCGCGCGCCCGCTCGCGGCCGATGAGCAGGCGGCCGAGGATCCCGCCGAGGAGCACGGTGAGCGCGGTGAGCAGCACGAGCACGACGATCGCGGTGATGACGGCGCGGTCGGCCGAGTCATGGGCGGCGTTCTCGCGCGCGGTCTGGCGGGCCGATACGGCTGCCTCGAGCGTCGCCGTGCGCCGGCGAATGTCGTCGACGACCTGCTTGCCGTGGAGCGTCGATGCGAACGTTCGCGCGGCCGCCGGGTTGCGCGCCATCTGGCCGAGCAGGGGGACGGCGTATCCCGACAGGTAGCTTTCGGCCGCGTTGCTGAGTCCCTGCGCCTGACTGACGAAGGCGTGCTCGCGGACGGCCTCGCGCTCGAGCGCGCTCGTCTCAACCGGCAGCTGGCGCTCGGCGCTCAGCAGCGGGGCGAGGAAGAGCGGGTGCGCGGTGAGCACGTATCCGCGCAGCGCGGTCTCGGTGTCGACGATCGAGCGCTCGACATCGATGACGCGGACCAGATAGGTGTCGGTTCGCAGCGTCGCGTCGGCGCTCGACCGCAGATCGAGGATGGCGACCAGCAGCAGCGCAACGCCGATCGCGACGCTCGCCGCTCCAGCGCCGACGGCCAGCAGCACCGTTTTGTAGAGGCGCCCGTGCGAGGTCACTCAGTCCCATTCTCACCGCTTACGGCACCTTGCGGCCCCAATTGTCGCGCGTTTCGGGCGACGGCTGCTTGGGTAGGCCCTATCGGTGGAGAGCAAACGGCGCGGGGGGGACACCTCAACTTGCGTGCAGCTGGTGCTGCCCGTCCGTGCACAATCGGTCGCGGTGGCCAGGGCGCACGTCGCCCGGCTCGCGTCGGTCGACGCAGCGGCGATGGAGTCGTTGCTCATCGTCGTCTCAGAGCTCGTCACCAATGCCGTGCGCCACGCCGGGTTGACGAGGGGCCAGACCGTGACGCTGCGCACCGAGTGCCTGCCCGACCGCGTGCGGATCGAGGTCGTCGATCACGGCCCCGGCTTCGACATGCGGCGCGTCGAGCAGATCAAACCATCGGCGGACGGCGGGTTCGGTCTGCGCATCGTGGCGCACCTGAGCGAGAGCTGGGGAGCGCTGCCGGACAGCGGTACCGTGTGGGCGGAGGTCGCCACCCACCCTGATGGGCTGGGACGCCACTAGAATGGCGGCACGCGATGACGTCGGTCGGGCGACCATCGCCAGGCCGCGTCGGACGCAGTGGCAACCTCGGAAGAGCTCATGATCGATTCTTCGCAGGACGCGTTTCGCATCGAAACGGAGGCAAGCGACGAGCGCTGCACGATCCGCGCGATCGGCGAGCTCGACATCGCCGCGAGCGAGCCCGTGACCGAGGCGGTGCGCCGCGCCGGCGATTCGGGCGCCGCGGTGATCGTGCTCGACCTCGGGGGCGTGACCTTCATCGATTCGGCCGGCGTGCGTTGCGTGCTCCAGGCCGTCGCCGCGAGCCGGGCGGATTCGGACAAGCTGCGGATCGGTCGCGACTACAGCGAGCCGGTGCGGCGGCTGTTCGAGCTGGTCGGGGCGGCGGACCGGCTGCCGTACGCGTAGGGGGCGCGGTTCGGGGCGACGCCGCCCCGCGGCTCAGCCGCCCACAGCGGACGCGCCCGCCTCGAAGCCGCCGACCGGGCCCGCGCGCACGGTCGCGAACGATTGCCACGTGATCCGCAGGATGACGACGGCGATGATCAGGCCGATGATCGGGTCGGCGATCCCCAGTCCGAGCGCGACGACGATCGCCGTGGCGACGACGGACAGGCTGACGATCCCATCGGTGCGGGCGTGTGCGCCGTCGGCGATGAGCGCGGGGCTGTCGAGCCGCCTTCCGGCGCGGCTGCGGATCCGCGCCGCGATCTCGTTACCGGCGAAGCCGATCAGGCCGGCGATGGCGAGCGGCCAGAGGTGGTGCAGATGCTCGGGGTGAATCAGCCGCTCGATCGACTGCCACAGCGCGATGCACGCGCTGATGAAGATCGCCGCGACGACGAAGAACCCCGCACGCCGCTCGGCCGCGAAGGACCGCAGCAGGAACGCGATGCCCAACGGGATTGCCGTGAGCGCGTCACCGAAGTTGTGCACGAGGTCGGCCAGCAGCGCGACCGAGCCGCTCATCGCAAAGGCCACGATCTGCGCGCCCGCGGTGAGGAGCAGGACGAGCAGGCTCCAGGACACCGCCCGCAGCCCCTCCCGCGAGGACACGATCGATCGATCGACCAGGCCGTGCGAATGCCCGTGGCCGTGCCGGTGCCGGTGGTGTTCGTGCGTGTGCCCGCGCCCGTGCGTGTCCTCGTGGACGTCGCCGGGCGCCTCCGCCGGCCCGATGTCGGCGCCGTGTGGGATCGCGGCCGTCATGCGCGAACCCGCCCGCGGCGACCACCGTGCCCGCGCCCGGCCAGGCCAAGTTGCAGGTGCTCGACGTGCGAGACGGCTTCGTCGAGGAGCTGCGCCACGTGGTCGTCGTACAGGTCATAGAGGACGCGCCGGCCGTCGCGGCGCCCGACGACGAACCCGAGGTGGCGTAGCACGCGCAACTGCTGCGAAACCGCGGAGGGGTCCATCTCGACCGCGTCGGCAAGCTCGTTGACGCTCAGCTCGCCGTCGCGCAGACGACCGAGGATCCGCACGCGACTGGCGGTGGCCAGGGCCTGCATCGTCTCGGCGACGCTTTCGGCGAACGGCGCATCGATCCGGTCGGCGCTGCGGAGGTGTCCTCGGGTCACCGCAGGGATTATACCCGCACGATCGTTCAGCTGTTCAGGCTTGCGACTTGATGCCGAACGCCGCCGAGGCGAGGTCGCGGAGCGCGTCCCCAGCCTTCATGCCGCCCACAGTCCCGAGTAGGTTGCCATGGGGCGTGGCAGCATTGCGCGGCGGGCGGGCTGGCGTTGGTCACCCGAACAGCGCGGGCAGCAACCGGGTGCGGACGAGGTGGATGGCCTGCTGCTTGTTGAGGGCGGTCGAGGCGAAACGCAGCTGGCGGGCCCTGTCGTCGTGCGCGTCGCCCTGTGGCGGGATGTGGTCGTCGGGGTGCTCGAGCGCCGGGCGCAGCGCGGCGCGGTGGGGAACGCGGCGTACTCGGTGGAGAACAGCTCGCGGCCCACGCTCAGCTTGGCGTCGACGAGTCTTCCGAGGGCGTCGTGGCGGATCTCGCCGTCGAGGCGGTACACCGCCCATGCGATGTCCACGTAGTGCTTCATGAGACCGTGCGCGCACCAGGCCACGATCTTCTCGGCAACCTGCTCGGTGAGGTCCATGACGGGGACGATGGTGCGCGGGAGCTCGAGCTCCGGGTAGGGGTGGACGAGCAAGAGGGGCTGGGATGGCTCGACGAGTCCCCGCCAGGAGACCGTGAATGTGAACTCGCCTTCGACGGGCGTCCCGCCGAGGCCAGCGAAGTAGGCCTCGTAGTCGATGGGTCGGGCGATGACGAGCTTCTTGCCCGGCTTCCAGCCGAGCACGTCGCCGGGGGTGACGGTGAGATCGTCCTGGTCGATGGTGAGCGCCTCCGCGAGGTGCTCACGGATCGGCGCCTCGCGCGTCCTTCTGGAAGTGTCGGTGTCGGTCATCGTGAAGCGCGGCGACCCGCGCAGCCGCATCGCCATGCCGCCGGCGAGGACGAGGTCGTCGTTGAGCTCGCCGACGTCGACCATGTGCGCGACCGTGACTAGGCGCGCGATGTCGCGCACGATGGCGTCGACAGGGATGCCGAGCTGGGCCCGGTAGCGCTCGAGGTCGTCGGGCAGGGGCCAGCCCGAGACGCGCAGGGTCACTTGCCGTACTCCAGCCACCCGTCGATCACGCGCTCGGGCATGTTCACGACCAGGCCGGTGTCGCGATCGCGTCGCCACCGCCCGTCGCCAAACGCGTGGGTGGCGTCAAGCGGGGCGGGCCCGGTCACGCGGCCGCCGAGGGCTCGCAGCACGCGCCGGGCAGCGCGCGGGTGGCCGGTCTGGTTCAGCCAGAACGCGAGCCGCGCCCGCACGACGCGACTGCGCTGCTCGGCGTAGTCGGTGAGGCGTGCGGGATCGGCGCGCTGTTCGCGCATCGCGCGCTCCCACGCGCGGACCCAGACCTCCGGGGGGCCGCAGCGGCGGGGGTGGCTCAGGGTGTCGAGCAGTGTCCGGTCCACGCCTGATCGGTAGGCGGTCACGCGACCGACGCGTTCGCGCTCAACGCCGCTCCAGTCATCGTCGTCGGCGTGGTGGACGACGATGACTGGCCTGGCGCCGATGCGCTGGTTCGCCATCCGGACGCCGCGCACCCCGATGTAGACGTCGTCAGGGTCGATATCGGTGAGTCTGTGGTCGACAAGCGCGCTGAGGTAGCCCAGGTACCAGTCGGCGCGGCCATCGAACTTCGCCGCGAGGAGCACCTTCAGCGGGGCCGCCTGTTCGATCGTGGAGGCGCCGTTCGGGAGGATCAGCCAACGGTGCTTACCCAGCGAGGCGAGCGAACCGCGACTAGCCATCGCTTGCAGGCGCCTTTCGACGGACAGCGACCCCGCCTCCACGGTCCGCAGCCAGTCGCCGTCCTCGGGGAGTCGGAGGTACTGCAGGCCGCGCTGCGCGGCGGCATGCAGTACAGCGGCGTCTTCGGCAGTCGTGCGGCGCGTCGGCTTATTCATTCCTTCATGATCATGGGCGGCAGCGGACACTTCCGTGAGCAAATTTCTAGATCCTAGAAATAAATACACAATTATCCTCCGTATAGAGGATCCCCGCGAAACCTCTTCTAGCGGACCAGGTCCCGCGAGCGTCCGAGCGCGAGCGCCTCGCGCCGGCACCGGTCGACGTGGCGCCGGCCGAGCGCGCGTGGCGGTTCAATCCGCGCAGAAACTTCCCTCGCTACAGCGTTTCTCAATTCTCTCCAACCGTACGCCCGCGGCGGTTTGAGCCCCCGGGCTCAGGCCCGACGGAGCCGCCGACGGCTCAGGGGATCCGGATGTCCCGGTGCTCCGCGGCGATCCGCCGCTCATCCGCGGTCAGGTCCGACTCCCTGACGAGCGCCACGATCGACCAATGCCGGCCCACCGGGCAGTACTGCACCCGCCACAGGCCGAAGCGAAGCGCCTTCAGGGAGCCTCCGGGAATCCAGATCGTCGTGAACAGATGGCCGTCCCGGCAGCGGACCACGACGTTGCCGGGCAGCGCGTACCCGCGCAGCCACATCGCCGCGGCCTCGAGGCCGATCGCGCCGGCGATGAACTTCCACCGCCTGCGGTTGCGGCCGCGCGCGCTTCGTGCATGACTCCGAATGTCGGCCGCGTGCGTCGCGAGAACAGCCATACCACTCCCTTCTACAGCTTCGGGAACAGCGGTGCGAGCGCCGTCACGGCACCGACGCCGCCCGCCCCGTAGCGCGCACTCGCCAGCGTCCGGTCCTCGACTCCGAGCGCGGCGAACAGCGACTCGGTCGCTCGCGGGATGTACGGGTGCACGAGCACGGTCACGACGCGCAAGCCCTCGAGCAGCGACCCGAGCACCCGCGTCAGGTCCTCCGCTCGCGCGGGGTCCTTGGCCAGGGTCCATGGAGCCTGCTCCTCGACATAGCGGTTCAGCCGCCGCACGCGCTGCCAGATGACGTCGAGCGCCTGTGTCACCTCGGCGCGATCGAGCAGGCCACAGATCTCCTCGGCCAGCCCGTCGAAGTCGCCGGCCAGGCCGGCGTCGAGCTCGAGCCCGGCCACGGACGACGGCAAGGCGTCGCCGAGGTACCGCCCCACCATGGCGATCGTCCTCGACGCGAGATTCCCGTATTCGTTGGCCAGCTCGGTCTCGTACCGCGTCTCGAAACCGGCCGCCGAGACCGAGCCGTCGCGCCCGAAGGACACCTCGCGGAAGCAGTAGTAGCGCAGCGCGTCCGAGCCGAAGCGGTCGATGATCTCGAACGGGTCGAGCACGTTCCCGAGTGACTTGCTCATCTTCTTGTCGTCCATCAGCAGGAAGCCGTGGACGAAGACGTGCTCGGGCAGCTCCAGGCCGGCGGCCATCAGCAGGGCCGGCCAGAACACGGTGTGGAACTTCAGGATGTCCTTGCCGATGAGGTGAAAGGTGGCCGGCCAGAACCGCTGTGTCAGGTCCTCGCCCTCGCGCGCGTAGCTGAGCGCCGTGTAGTAGTTGAGCAGCGCGTCGAACCACACATAGAAGACGTGTGTCGGGTCCCAGGGCACCTCGACGCCCCACGTCAGCTTGCCGCGCGTGAGCGACACGTCCTGCAGGCCGCCCGCGATGAAGCTCCGCGCCTCATTGAAGTGACGACCCGGCATGACGAAGTCCGGCTGGCGCGCGTAGAGCTCCTCGAGCGCGCCCTGGAAGCGCGAAAGCCGGAAGAAGTAGTTCTCCTCGCTCTCCCAGGTGAGCACGATCCCGTGGATCGGGCACGTGTTGCCCTCGGCGATCTCGGACTCGCTCTTGAAGTCCGCACAGCGCGGGCAGTACCAGCCCTCGTACATGCCCTTGTACACGTGACCGTTCTCGTACACGCGCGTGAGGATCTCCTGGACCTTGGCCTTGTGCTGCGGGTCGGACGTGCGGATGAAGAAGTCGTTGGTGACGTCGAGGATCGGGCCGAGCGCGCGGAAGCGCTCCGCGTTGCGGTCGGCGAGCTCCTGTGGCGTGACGCCCTCGGCCTCGGCGGCGAGCGCGACCGGCTCGCCGTGCTCGTCGGTGCCGGTCAGGAAGAAGACGTCCTCCCCGCGCTGGCGCATGTGCCGGGCGAGGATGTCGGCCGCGATCGTCGTATACGCGTGCCCGAGGTGCGGCGCCGCGTTGACGTAATAGATCGGGGTCGTCACATAGAAAGACATCGGGCACGCAGGCTACTCAAGCGCGCGGCCCGAGCCGGCCGCCGTCAGCGGCGAGCGCCTACAGATCGCGCTCGGACACGGCGCCGGTCTGGAACGCGCGCTCGACGAGCCTTGTGCGCTTCTGGTTCTGGGGCAGGTTCTCGACCTCGAACTTCGCGAACAGGGCGCGCAGATGCGTCTTCGTCGCCTCGACGCTCAGGAACAGCTCGTCGGCAATCTGCTGGTTGGTGGCCGGCGTCGCGAACTGGTCGGCGTCCTTGAACGGGCGGCACAGCGCGAGCAGCACACGCGCCTGGGCGTCGGAGAGCTTCGGCGGCGTGTAAGCGACGCCCACGCGCGTCTCGGTCAGCCCGGCCTGCGCGGGGTTGCGGAAGAGGACGACCGTCTGGCCGATCTGGATCACGTCGCGGTCGCGCAGGCGCCGCCGGCTGGCGATGCGCATGCCGTTGACGAGCGTGCCGTTGCTCGACAGGCCGTCGTCGACGACCGTCCAGACGCCACCGAGGAGCTCGAACTCGGCGTGCACGCGCGAGGCCTCGGCGTCCCAGTGCAGGTGCACGTCGCAGCCCTCACCGCGTCCGAGCGTCACGCGCCGGCGCTCTTCGGACAGCTCGAGAATCACCTGCGCCTCGTGCTCGTCGCGCAGCAGGATGTGCGGCATTCCACGCCGCTCGGCAGCCAGGCGCTCTTGCACCTCGGCCGGAGATGAGTGACCCAGCGCAAAATCGGTCATCGGCGTCCGCGCGCAGCCTAGCGCGGGCTGGCTCAGCCGCGATCGGCGCCGATGTTCCGACTGAACACGCCGACCGCGTTCTCGATGCTGGCCCGCAGCTCTGGAGGTGCGATCAGGCCGTCCTCGTTGACCGCGTCGCGCGGGACGAACACCCGGGCGGAGGCGACCTCGACGATGACCGCCCCGACGTATCCGAGCACGATGGCCAGCGACTCGTGCGCCCTGACGCCGCGGCCCTCGCCGGCCACGTTGATCCAGGCCACGGGCTTGCCGTCCATCTCGCCGCCGCCCACGGTCCAGTCGAGCAGGTTCTTGAAGCTTCCCGGGAGCGCACCGGCGTATTCGGGGGTGCAGAACAGCACGCCGTCGGCGGCCGCAATCTGCTGGCGCAGAGCCACCACCGTGTCGGGCAACGGGTCGTAGTCGTCGTCGGGGTTGAACGCTGGCAGCTCGGCGAGGGCCTCGTTCAGCACCGTCTCGACCCCGTCGAGGTGGGCGGCGTGGGCCGTCCGCAGCGCTGCGGTGTTAGTGGACCCGCGGCGCGTGCTGCCGGTAACGAGCAGGATCCGGGTCGGTTCGGCCACGCGGGGATGATCTCATCGCGGCTCCCCGCGCACGTCGATGCCCTGGAGTAGCCGGGGCCGCCCGGGCCCTCGCCGACGCCCCGACATGCCGGCTCGGTCAGTGCGCGACCACCACGCGGAGCGTCCTCGCGTACACGTGCTGGGCGGCATCTGTGAAGCTGGCGATGACGACGAGATGAATACGACCACGTGACCGGCGCAGCAGGCGAGCTCCCGAACGGCTGAGCCGCACGTGCACCGTCGATCGGCCGCTGCGCGTGAGGCGCGCGCTGCCGGCGGCGATGACGCTCCCGGACGCGGTGCGCCACGTCAGGGTGACGGTGCCGGCGCCGGGCGCGGCGAACGGCGTCGCGCAGCCGCCTGCGGCGATGATGCGGGCGGCGCGGCGGTGGATGCAGGAGCCGCGCAGCGCACCGGAGAGCGCGGCGAGGGCCAGCGTGCGCGAGACGCCGGCGCCCGTCGGTGCGGGCGGGCCCGTGCCGATGAGCACGTCGCCGCTCTGGTCGCCCGCGACGCAGCGCGCCACCGACGGACAGGCAAGCGACGTGATGACGTTGCCCGGATCGATCAGGGTCGCGGTCCACCATTCCCCCGATCGCTCGCGAATCCGCATGCGCCGATACCACTGCAACGGACGGACGCCGCGCAAGTAGCGGCACAGCCTGGCCAGGGGTGGTGTGAACCACCCCTAGGGCTCCTTCGCACGGACACCCGTGCCCCCGATGATGCGGGCATACCTCAAGCGAAGTCTTCACCGAAACCAGGAGAAGCTCTCATGACCGCCACCCTCGCCACCACCGTTCGCACGCTTCGCACCCGCATCATCGCGCTGCTCGCCGTCGGAGCGCTCGGCCTCGCCGCCGGCCTCGTGGCCGTCTCGCCCGCCCAGGCCGAGCCGAAGGGCGGCCCCACGGGCGGCACCGGGAGTTGCCCGATCGAGATCGACGGCAAGACGACGACGGTCCCCGAGGGCACACGCGTCGGCATCTGGGTCTGCGGACACGACGGCAACTGGCACTTCGGCTGGCTCATCACGAACGCCGCCCGCGGCGCGTCGCCGAGCCACGGCGTCCGGCCCATCATCTCTGTCAACAGTGCGACCGAGCTGCTCCCTGCCGTCCAGCACAGCTGAGACAGCCGCAGCCCGCCCGGCGGCCCGCGCACACCACGCCGCCCGCCGGGACCGCGCACACACCACGCCGCCCGCCGGCCCGCGCACATCATCGCGCGGGCCGGCGCGGCCGCGCCCGCTCAGCTCAGCCCGAGAAGGCGAGCGAGAACGGATCGTCCGAATTGATGAGCAGCAGACCGAGCGCGGCGCACGACGGACCGGCCGCCCAGGTGCTCGGCAGCAGCGGCGCGATCCCGACCTGGCCGGTGAACGTCAGGCCGCTCGTCAACGAGCTCACCGGCACGCCCGACGCGTTCAGGGCGAAGCGCATCGGCGAGGCCGTCGTGCACGTGGCCCCCGGCGGTCCGTAGCCCCAGAACGGCCCGCTCGGCAGCGTGACGGTCAGGTTCACATTGGCCGTCGCCGCGATCGACATCGAGCTGCCCGACACCGACACGCTGCCGCTCACCGGCCCGGTCGGCGTGAGCGTGAAGTGCAGCGTGTTGGGCAACCCGAACACCCACAACGTCGTCGCGAACGGCGGCACCGAGATCGTCCCGGTGAACGTCCCGGCCACGAGGTCGGCGGCGCCCGTGAACGTCGATCCGGCCGGGAACGTGATCCGCTGCCACAGCTGCTCATCGAGGATGTAGCTGCCCGACAGCGAGTCGCTCAACGGAACGGCGACATAGGTGTAGTGATCGGCGCTGACCGGTGCCGAGGTGCCCTGCCCGGTGGTCACGGTAACGTCGACCGTGCCGCTGCCGGACGGGCTGACCGCGGTGATCGAGCTCGACGAGTTCACCGTCACGCCCGTCGCCGGCGCCGATCCGAACTTGACCGTCGCGCCCGCGCTGAAGCCCGAGCCGCTGATCGTCACCGACGTGCCTCCGAGCTGAGAGCCCGACGCCGGGGAGACGCCGGTCACCACCGGCCCGCTGGCCAGCGGCACGGTGATGAGCCCATTCGGGAATTGCCCCGCCGCGACGCTCGACGGGGTCTGCGCCGACAGGGTCCCCGCGATCGGGTCGACGGCGTACTGCGAGATGGCGTTGCCGTCGAAGTCGGCGACGTACACGCTCGAGCCGTCGGCGCTGACCCCGATGCCGCGCGGGCCGCCGCCCGCGGCGACCGCGGCCGGCGTCTTCGGCGTGAGCGCGCCGGTGGTCGGATCGATGTCGTATTGCAGGATCGTGCTCGCCGACTGATCGGTGACGTACAGGCTCTTGCTGTTCGGGCTCGCCACCACGCCGACGGGGCCGGTGCCGGAGGCGACCGTGGCCGGCGTCTTCGGCGTCAGCGCCCCGGTCGTCGGGTCGATGTCGTACTGGGAGACCATGCCCGAGCCGGTGCTGAAGTTGCCGGGGGCGGTGACGTAGGCGCTGCGCCCGTTGGCCGTGATCGCGATGTTCAGCGGCTCGGCCCCCGTGGCCACGGTCGCCGGCGTCTTCGGTGTCAGCACGCCCGTGATCGGATCGACGTCGTACTGGGAGATCTCGTTCTCCGCCTCGTCGACGGCGTACACGCTGTGCCCGTCGGGGGTGACGGCGACGCCGAACGGCGACCCGGCGGTCACGACGCTCGCTGGCGTCTTCGGCGTCAGCGCGCCCGTGCTCGGATCGACGTCGAACTGGTAGAGGTTGTTGTCCGACCCGCCCGCGTACAGGCTGCGCCCGTCGGGTGACAGCGCGAGGTTGCTCAAGCCGGCCGACCCGGTGAACACCGGCCCAGCGGTGAGCGCCCCGGTCGTCGCGTTAACGGAAAAGGCCGCGATGCTCGTCCCGTAGTCGACATACACGAAGCGACCGTCCGGACGCGCGGCAAGGCCACTGTACGCGCCCGCCCCGATCGCCACGCTCGGCGGCACGAGCGGCGCGAGCAGGCCGCCGCTGCTCGCGTACTGGCCCACCGTGTTGTCGATGTCGTTGACGACGTACACGCCGTCGGCGCGCGCCGCCGCGGGCAGCGCGACGAGCGCCAGTGCGGCGATGACGGCGAGCACGGCCAGCGGCACGCGAGCGCCGCGACCTCCTTCCTGCGCGCAGGACAAATCGTGATCGAGCATCGATCGCTTCCCCCGTTCCCAGTTCGTTGTGGCACGACCCCGGCGCACGGGCCGGATGCGCCGAACGTACCAGACCCACCCCCGGCGATCGCGTGCCGATTCCGTGGCGCGCGCTGGTGTAATGGCGCAAACTGCGACTGGATCGAATGTACGCCTGCGGCGGTTGGGAACCGTGCCCGCCGATCAGGCGCAGCGCGAAAGGATGGTCAGGAAGGGCAGCGCCGGCGCTGCTCATGGGCGGAACATGCGCCCGGCGAGCGCCTCAGGCAGTGACGAGGTTCACGACCTCGGCGCTGCGCGCCTCCGGCTGGCCCACGAACCCACCGTCGATGGGCATGGCCGCCATCAGATCGTCGTGCAGGAAGCGCTCGTACTGTTCCTGCGAATCCCACACGGCGGTGATCAGGATCCCATCGTCGGATGGGCCCGCGGCGTGGTAGACCTGTCCGTCGGGCAGGCCTTCCGTGGGGTGCACGGCTGCGACAGTCGCGTTGTATTGGTCCTCGGTTGCTCCCGGCCAGAAATGCGTAATCAGGTAGGCCATCGGGGTGGCTCCTCTCCATAGGGGCGACCGAGCCTACCCTACGGCCGTGGTCGCGCTCCACGCTGCCATTCCCGCGCTGGCCGCAGTTGCCGCTTGACAAACATGCACCTCTCTAAGAGATTACGGGCTGGTCGGCCGGCGGGGAGGCATGGTTTGTGGTCGCTGCGTTCCGGGGGCCGACGGCAGCACACTGCTAACTCCGGTCACGTGCTTTTTGAGGAGGATCATCTGATGAGGCGAAGCGAACACCCACCGAACGGTGGGTCTAGAGGTTCGAAGGGTCGCTGGATGGCGACGTTAGG
This sequence comes from uncultured Solirubrobacterales bacterium, assembly GCA_963819075.1. Taxonomy (GTDB): domain Bacteria; phylum Actinomycetota; class Thermoleophilia; order Solirubrobacterales; family Solirubrobacteraceae; genus CAVQBJ01. The sequence continues at coordinate 727,405 of CAWFUP010000001.1, read as the reverse complement.
CGTCGCGGCGTCGCTGCTGACGGCAGCGGTCATCGTGGCTCCGGCGCCGGCGGCGTCGGCGGCGGGCACTCAGACGGGGACGATCTGGATTCCGTTGTACTGCGCGCTGTCGCCGTCGATCGACATCGATGTCGGCGCGGCGTTCACGGCCACGGTCCCGACGTCGGTGACGCCGGGCGAGTCGTTTGATCTGGCGAAGGCGGTCGCGACGATCGATCTGCCGCCGAGCGCGGTCCAGTCGTCGCAGGGTCCGTTCCATAACCCGGATCTGGTCGAGGGTGCGGTGCTGACCTTCGATACGAACGTGACCGGCGCGGACGCGCCAACGCTGGTCAACGCCGACACGTCGCGCACGACGGATGCTCCCGCGATCATGAATGACCCGACCGGGGTGCCGAACACGCCGGCTAAGCCGGGTGATTGGGTCGAGCCTGCGCCGCAGACCGGTGGTGGCGTGTCCTCGGATCCCAACGTGGGTAATCCGACGGGTTCGCCGGCGGTGGTGAACCTGGTCGCGGCGGCGCAGCCGCCCAACGCCGATGCCCCCAGTCCGCTTGACCCGTTGGTCAACGGTGGCAGCCCGCTGGGTGGCTTTGCCGACTTCCCCGAGGCGCCGCTTGAGGGCGTGTTCTCGTGGGGCTATACGCCGCTGACGCCGACCGGCACCGTGACCAACAGCGCGTATGCGCCGGCACCGGGTACCGGTGGTGGCTCGACGCCGACCAGCGGCAACCCCGACCCGGCCAGTGGTGGCCCGATCGTGGTCACCGGTCCGGCGGGCGGGACGGTCAAGCTCGGCATCGGTAACCCGAGCGACGTCATCACGTTCGGCAGCGGCAAGGGTGCGATCTCCGAGGTGTTCGCGGTCAACAACGACATCTTCTTCCACGAGACGACCAGCACCTTGGCCGGGATGTGGAGTGGGGATACACCGGTGACCTGCGGTATCGACACCACCCCGGCGGCGGTCCCGTCACCGGATCCGTCGTACCACTCGGTCGCCACCGGGATCTCGATCCCGATCACGTCGTCGACCACGACGACGACAACGACCACGACCACCACCACGACGACAACCACAACGACGAAGACGACGCCGACGACAACCACCACGACGTCGCCGACGACAACCACCACAACGTCGCCGACAACAACCACAACGACGACGAGGACGACGCCGACCACCACAACGTCGTCAACCACCACAACGACGAAGACGACGCCGACGACAACCACCACAACGTCGCCGACATCAACCACCACAACGACGAGGACGACGCCAACCACCACAACGTCGTCAACCACCACAACGACGAAGACGACGCCGACGACAACCACCACAACGTCGCCGACGTCAACCACCACAACGACGAGCACGACAACGACGGCCGCCGGCGCGCCGGTCGTGACGTCGGTGTTCCCGCATCACGGCGGGTCGTTCTCGCTGGTGTTCATCCGCGGCAGAAATCTGGGTGACGCGACCGAGGTGGACTTCGGCAGCACGCCTGCGATATTCGCGCAGGTGAGCAGCACGTGCATCATCGCGCTGGCTCCGCAGGAGCCCAAGGGCACGGTCGACGTTCGCGTCAACACGCCCGCTGGAGAGAGCGCGACGTCGATCGCCGACAAGTTCGCCTTCTCGGGCGGGTTCTTCTTCTGATCCGAACGTAGGCGAAGTACCCCGGCACACGGACCGCCCCGGGCATCTGCCCGGGGCGGTCTGCGTTCTAGCCGAACGCGCGCAGCTTGCGCACCTGTCGCGCGCTCGCAATCAGAGTCGCTCCGCCTCGAGCTCGCGCTCCCGCCGGTGAACCCGTTCGGCGGCCCGCTGCCTGGCGCGCGCCGGCACCCCCTGCGCGAGCTGCGCGCGGTGCTCGGCCACCCACCGGTAACCGCGGTCGGTCAGTCCGGGCCACCGCGCGAACCCGGCGGCCGGGATCCGACCGCCCGGCAGCAACCGCAGCAGCGGTGCCACTGCCGCGCCGCCCGAGTGCCGCTCGCCGGTCGGAGAGATCAGATGCCATGAGGCCATCCGCTGTGCGGGGGTGAGCTCGGCGAGCAGCTCGTCGGCCTCGGAGCGCTGCAGCGCGACCGGGCGCAGACGCGCCGCGTGATCCCAGCGCAGCAGGCCGGAGAGCAGCCACATGCACACGCCGCAGTCGCCGTCGTAGAGCACCGTCCAGGCGGTCTTCACAGCGTCCGCAGCTCTCGCCCGCGGGCGGGCGCCGTCAGGCCGAGTCGATCGTGAGCGCCGGCGTGGTCGATACGCACCGCGACGAAGCTTCTCAAACGAGCCGATCGGCGAGACCCCGCCCGACGGCCGAACCCAAGCTTGCGCAGGTCTGCGCACCTTTCGCGGGCCCCGCGGGTTGATGCCCTCGAAGGGCCACTCCGAGCTCGGCTAGCCCCAGCATCGCCGAGCCGCACCTTCTTGGAACCCACACGAAGCAGGGAGAGTCGATGAGTATCAACGGGCCCCTGAATCCCGATGCACGGCGACGGCCGCGTCGCACCGCGTTGAAACTGAAGCTGATCGTGCCCATGCTCGGGGCATGCGCGGCGTGCGCCCTGCCGGCCGCAGCGTCGGCCGCCACAGCGACGGCCGCGACCGCGACGACCACGACGACCACCACGACGACCACCACCACCACCACGGCCGCCCCGCCGGTGGTTGCGACGGGCGCGGCCTCGTCGGTGACCTTCGCGTCGGCGACGCTCGCCGGAACGGTCGACCCCAAGGGACTGTCGACGTCCTACTACTTCCAGTACGGCGAGAGCGGCGGCTACGGGCTGCAGACGTCCGCGGCGAGCGCCGGCTCCGGCCAGGGCAACGTCTCGGTGTCGGCACCGATCTCCGGACTGGCGCCGTCGAAGCTGTACCACTACCGCATCGTTGCCGTCAGCTCGGCAGGCACGGTCGATGGCGCCGACGCGACGTTCACCACCTCGGCCACACCGGCCCCGACCCTCGCCACCGGAGGCGTGAGCGGCGTGACGTCCAACAGCGCGATCGTGGCCGGCGCGGTCGACGCCCACGGCGTGCCGACCAATTACGAATTCCAGTACGGCAAGACCGCCGGCTACGGTCTGCACAGCGGTCTGCTGTCGGCCGGGGCGGGGAACGCGACGATCGCCGTGAGCGCGGCGCTCGGCGGCCTGGCCTCCTCGACGACCTACCACTACCGCCTCATCGCCCAGAGCGCGGGCGGCACGGTCACCGGAGCAGACCACGCGTTCACGACGGCGCGGGCGGCGCGCGCGTCGGGGACCACCGGTGCGGCCACGCAGATCGGCCCGACCTCCGCGGTGCTGACCGGCATCGTGCACCCGAACGGCGTGGCCACGCAGTACTACTTCCAGTACGGGCCGACCTCCTACAGCGCGCACACCGCGGCGCAGTCGGCCGGGTCGGGCACCGCCGCGGTCCGGGTGCAAACCCCGATCGGCGGCCTGAGCGTGGCCACGAAGTACCACTACCGGATCGTCGTCGTCGGCGGCGGAACGGCGACGGGGCGCGATGCGACGTTCACCACGTCCGTCGTGCCGCTCGGGATCGCGGCCACGATCACGCCGGGGCGCGTCGGCATCGGCGGGAACGCGACCGTTGTCGGCAAGCTGACCGGGACCGGCTTCGCCGGCCGCCAGGTCGTCCTGCAGGCGACGCCGTTCCCCTACACCGCGCCGTTCACCCAGGTCGGTAACGCCGAGGTCGTCAACCCGGACGGCACGTTCTCCTTCACCGTCACCTCGCTGCAGCAGAACACCGAGTACCGCGTGGTGACGGTGGGCGCGCCGAGCGCGTCGAGCCAGGTACTCGTCGAGGGCGTCGCCGTGCGCGTCAGCTTCGGCGCCAGCACGTCGCGCACGGCCCGCGGCCTGCGTATCCGCGTGCACGGCACGATCGCGCCGGGCGCGAACGACGTCCAGGCGCTCCTGCTGAAGCTCGTGCGCCACCGCTGGGTGCTGTCCTCGCGGCTCAGGGTGTTCCCGCTGAACGCGAACCTGCTGGCCTACCGCAAGACGCTGCGCGTGCGCCAGGGCGGGCGCTACCGCGTGCTCGTGCGGGTCACCGACGGCGCGCGGTTGAGCGCCGTCAGCCGCTCACTGCGGCTGACGCGCCCGCGTCACTGACCCCTGAGGAGGGGAGCGTCGCGCCGCGGGTATGAGCGGCGTGACGCGGGGACGGGATCCGCGCACGGCGGCGCGGATCCCGTCCCTCGCTCGCGGTCAGGCCTCGCCGTAGGTCTCGTGCTCGCTGGCAATCAGGCACGACAGCCGGAAGATCGCGCCGAGATACCGACCGGTCTCATCGCCGCTCACCGCCCTGGCGCGCGAAAGCGCCCTCCTACTTGTAGTTGTATACCGGGCCGTTGACGTAGGCTGGTTGCGCCGTCTGACCCGGCGTGGCGGCGGTGGCCAGCACAACGGTCGCCGCCCCTGCCTGCCCGGTCGACGACGGCGGCGTGGTGACGGTCATCGACGTGTCCGAGTTGACCTTGATCGACGGGGCGATCGACGGGCCCACATAGGCGTGGGCCACGCCGCCGTCGCTGTTGAAGCCGGTTCCGGTGACCGTGAGCACCGTGCCACCGGCGATCGGGCCGCTCGTCGGGGAGATGCTCGCGATCGTCGGGCCGTACACGAACTGGTCGTTGCCGTTGACCGCGGACTCCCCTGCCGGGGTGATCACGCGGATGTCCACCCAGCCGGTCGAGTCGCTGCCGGGTGGGCTGACCGCCGTGATCGACGTGTTCGAGTTGACGGTGAAGCTCGTCGCCGCCGTCGACCCGAACAGCACCTTCGTGGCCCCGGCGAACCCGTTGCCGATCACGCTCACCGACGTTCCCCCGGCGACCGCGCCGACCACGGGCGTCTGCGTCCCGGTCAGGGACCCGACGCGCGGCACGTAGGCGAACACCTGCGGGGCCGTGGCCGAGGCGGTGCTCGCCTGTCCGGTCGTGCCCTTCATCTTCACCACCACCGCAGCGGTGCCGCTGAGGCCGTTCGTCGCTGCCGGCACCACCGCGGTCAGCGACGTGTCCGAGCTCACGGTCACGCTCGTCGCCGCCAGGTTGTTGACCAGCACCGACGCGACGCCGCCGTCGCTCTTGAAGCCCGTGCCGGTCAGCGTGATCTGGGTCCCTCCGTCGACCGGGCCGGACGTCGGCGACAGACTCGTGATCGTCGGCCCGTAGACGAACTGGTCGGCCGTCGTGGTCGCCGACTCCTCGTTGTTGCTGACGACGCGGACGTCGACCCAGCCAGTCGAGTCCGAACCGGCCGGGGCCGTGGCCGTGATCGACGTCGACGAGTTCACCCTGAAGCTCGTCGCCGCCGTGGAACCGAACCAGACCTGCGAGGCGCCGGTGAACCCTGTCCCGGTGATCGTCACCGAGCTGCCGCCGGCGAGCGCTCCCTGAGCCGGCGACACCGAGCTCACGGTGGGCAGGAAGTTGAACCCGCCCGCGCTGATGAACAGCGAGTTCGCCTGACCGCTCGTCCCTGCCGTCTCGAGGACGAGGCTGGCGGAGATCGGGCTCTTCGCCGGCGTGACGCCGGTGATCTGCGTGTCCGAGACCACCTTGAGGTTGCTCAGGCTGCCGCCGCCGCCAACGAGGACCACTGTCACCCCACCGTCGCTCTGGAAGCCCGTGCCGGTGATCGTCACCGTCGTGCCGCCCCCGACCGGTCCGGACGTCGGCGAGCTGCTCGTCACCGCTGGCCCGTAGACGAACTGGTCGGCACTACTCACCGCCGACTCACCGCCCGGCGTCACGACGCGCACGTCCACCCAGCCCGTCGAGTCGGTCCCGGCCGGAGCCGTGGCCGTGATCTGCGAGGACGAGTTGACCGTGAAGCTGGTGGCGGCCTTGGAGCCGAAGTACACCTGCGACACGTTCGCGTAGTTGCCGCCGGAGATCGTCACCGACGTGCCGCCAGCGACCGGCCCGTTGCCGGGCGAGACGCCGCTGACGGTCGGTGCCGCCTGATACGTGTAGTGATCAGACGCCGCGGGGTTGCTCGGCGCGGTGACCGCGTACACGGTGATATCGACCGTGCCCGCGGTCCCGGCCGGGCTCGTCGCGGTGATCGAGCTGTTGGAGTTGACCTTGTAGCTGGTGGCCGGGGTCGATCCGAAGTACACGGCGTCGGTTCCCGTGAAGCCCAGCCCGTTGATCGTGACGTTCGTCCCGCCGGCGAGCGGCCCGCCCGACGGGCTGACGCTCGTGATCGCGGGACCGTAGTACCACTGAGGCGTCGCGGCGAACAGCTTCGAGGCAACCTGGCCGGCAGTGCCCGCCGTCGTGACCGTCACGGCCTCGGACGTGCTGGTACCGCTGCTCTGCGCCGGCACCACGCCGGTCATCTGCGTATCGGACACCACGTGCAGGTTCGTCAGGTTGCCCGCACCGGCGATCGTGACGGCACTGACGCCGCCATCGCTCTGGAAGCCGGTGCCCGAGATCGTGATCGCGGTACCACCGGTCACCGGTCCGTAATTGGGCGCGTAGCCGGATACGGTCGGGCCGTACGCGAACTGATCGGCGCCGCTGACCGGCGACTCGCCGCTCGGACCGACCACCCTCACGTCGACCCAGCCGGTCGAGTCCGAGCCGGCCGGACTCGTCGCGGTAATCGACGTATCGGAGCTCACGTGGAACGTCGTCGCCGCGCTCGACCCGAACAGCACCCGCGTCGCGCCTGTGAAGCCGGCCCCGGTGATCGTCACCGAGGTGCCACCCCCCACGGGCCCGGCCGACGGCGTCACGCCGGTCACCGCCAGTGACGCTGGGGCCGTGTACGTGAACTGACTCGATGAGCCCGCGGTATTCGACCCGGCCGACGTGGTCACGGTGACCGGCACCGTCGCGCCGTTGGTCCCCGGCGGCGCGATGACCGTCAGATCGCCGTCAGAGTCGGCCTGAATCGTCGCCGACGCCGATCCAAAGGTCACGCTGCGCGCGTTTGCGAGGCCTGACCCCAAGATGTCGACGGTGTAGCCACCGCCACTCGCGCCGCTGCTGGGACTGAGCGATGTCACGGTAGGTGGCACCGGGTTGGCATACGTCACCTGATCGGCCGTCGTCTTCGCCGTGACCCCACCGGCCGTCGTCACCTGTAGATCGGCGGTGTACTCCGCGTTGCCGGCCGACGCTGGTGTATAGGCCGTGATCGACGTGTTGGAGTCGGAGATGATGGCGGCAGCGCCGCCACCGCCCGTTACGAGGGTGGCGACGGGATTCTCGGCGTAGGCGAGATTCGTGCCCGTGATGGTCACGACCGTTCCGCCGTAGATGGACAGATGGGTATTGGGACTGACGCCGGTGATGGTCGGCGGCAAGACGTAGGTGAACTGATCTGCCGAGCTCGTTGGGCTCGTGCCGAGCGGCGTGGTGACCCGCACGTCGGCCGTGCCGGCGCTCCCCGCCGGGTTCGTCACCTCGAGCGTCGTCGGGCTGCTGACGACGACGTTCGTGCCGGGCACGCCGCCGAAGGTCACCTGGCTCGCGCCGGTGAGGTTGGTGCCGGTGACGCGGACGAGCGTGCCGCCTGCGGTCGGACCGACGAGGGGACTGAGCGCGGTGACCGTCGGCGATCCGAGATACGTGAACTGATCTGCGCTCCACAGCGTGCTCGTGCCGCTCGGGCTCGTGATCTGGATATCGACCGTGCCGGCGCTGCCTGACGGACTTGTCGCCGTGATCGACGTCGGTGTGACGTGCACGTTCGTCCCGGCGTGAGTGCCGAAGGTGACGCCCGTGGCTCCGGTGAAGCCCACGCCGGTGATCGTGACCGTAGTCCCACCGCCCTGCGACCCGCTGCTCGGGCTCACCGAGGAGATCGCCGGGCCACTCGGCGCCGGGAACGGTCCGTTCGGGGTGCCCAATCCGGTTGGGCCGTCATAGCCCGGTCCCGCCGTGCACAGATAGGTGCCATTGCAGTTCCCCGGGCCTTGGTTGAGAGAAGCGTTGCTGCCGCTGGTCACGTCGTTGAGTTGCGGCGCGCGACCCGAGGTCACGTTGGCGTAGAGCGCGTCTGCGCCCAGCGCCCGAGCGGCGCTGCTCGACAGCGCCTCGATGGACGCGACGATCGGCGTCGCGGCGCTCGTTCCGCCGACCAGCCACCAATACGAATAGGGCTCATTCACGCATCCGCACTGGATGTAGGAGTCATAGACCGAGACGCCAGTAGCCGGGTCGGCGACCGCGGAGACGTCGGCGTACGTGCGCCCCGGCTGCCCGTTCGGGAGCAGGCACCCCGTATCGGTCTGCCACGTCGGCTTCGGCTCGAAGGTGCTGCAGCCGCTCCCGGCATACTTCCACGCGGTTTCGGACCACCCGCGCGAGCTCGCGGAGGCGGTCAGTGTCGTGCCGCCGACCGAGACGACGTTGGGAGACGACGCAGGCCAGGCCGGTAGGTTCATGAACGCCAGCAGGGTCCAATCGAGGTATCCCCAATCGCCGCTCGCCGCGGTGATCGGAATCCCCGGATGCTTGAAGTCTGCGTCGAGCGGGACGTCGGTCGACTGCGACTCCGGGGCCGCCCACGAGTTGCTGATCGCCGTGGCCCCGAGCGTCGCCGCTTCGTTCACCGACGCGGACAGATCGGACTCCTGGCTCGAGTTTGCCTCGACCACCAAGATCTTGCAGTTGGGACAGATCGCCGAGACCATGTCCACGTCCAGCGACATCTCCACGGCCCAACCCTGGTCGGGCGTCGGGTAGGAGGTGCCACCGGTCTGGTTCACCTTGCGAAAGCAGCCGTTGGCGGTGGTGCAGGGCGGAAGACCGTACGCCGAGCGGTAGGTACCGAGATCCGCTTCGATGTTCGGGTCATCGAAGGCGTCAACGATCGCCACGGTCGCACCCGAGCCGCCGGCGCTCGACGCCGACGTCAGGTCATAGGCCGACCGCAGGTCGGCCGGCCCGTAGCCGGTGCCGTCGACGCCGTAGAAGGGCTGAAGCTGGGACTGCACACCCGCGAGCCGCGCCGTCTGCGGAACCACGACCGACAGGCAGGACGCGTGCCCGCGAGCAGGGGGCGGGCAGGCCAGATACGGTCGAGTCGTCGACGGCGTGGGCGAGGGTGGTTGCGCCATCGCGGAAGCGGGCGGCATCGCCAGGAAGCACCCCACTACGGCCGAGGCCACCAACGAAAACGTCCCGAGCCGCGACCGGACAACGTCGATACGGCGCCGCACGGCCGCCGACCCTCCCGCAATGGTCCCCACCGTCGCCTCCCGGTTGGCGCTGCTTCACGCGTCGCCCCGACGCCGCTCGCACACTAATCGATTGCATCAGAGCACTGCAACCCCCATGATCGACTAGGCGCTCCGGCTGAAGCTCGTGCGCCACCGCTGGGTGCTGTCGGCCCGGCTGAAGGTGAATGGCGCGCGGCTGAGCGCCGCCCACGGCACTGACCCCAGAGGAGGGGAGCGTCGCGCCGCGGGTGTGAGCGGCGCGACGCGGCGGCGGGCGCTCAGGCCTCGCCGTAGGTCTCGTGCTCGCTGCCGATCAGGCGCGAGAGCGAGACGAGCATCGCGGCGACGGCGCCGCTCATCACGACGACGCCGAGCACCAGCACCCAGACGGCACTGGTGATGCCGGCGATGATGATCATCGTGACACTCGAGGCGATGCACGCCGCGAGCACGCCGAGCATGACCTGGTTGCCGCGCGCGCTCGAGCCATCGTCCTCGTGCGCGTGCGACACCGACTCGGAGGGGGAAGCTGCCTTGCTCATGGTTCTCCTAGTAGGAAGGGAGGGAGGGAGTGAGGGAGCCCGGAAATGTACACGCGAACGCACGCTCGCGCGAACAGACGCTCGCGCCAGGGGAGGTGTGCTCGATTAGCCCCGCGGAGCGGGCGCAAGGAAGCACACCCCGCGCCGCGCATCGACCGGCGCACCGAGGTGTGCTCGATTAGCCCCGCGGAGCGGGCGCAAGGAAGCACACCTCCCAGCGCACCGTCGCCGCGATCGACACACGTGACACTTCGACACCAGTCTGGTGATCAGCCCGGCGTATCCGTCACCGTCGCGCCACACGCCGCGCGCGACAAGCCCGAGCGCAACGCGCCCGGCGCCCCTCACTCCCCCCGCTCGGCCGTCAGCGCGCGGTACAGCTCGTTCGCGCCGCGCCCCGTGAGCCGCGCGACGACCGAGGCCGCGGTGCGCGCCCGGGCCCCCGCGGCCACGAGCGTGCGCACGGCCTCGAGCGCCTCCTCGGACCGTCCAAGGCCGGCCGGGGCCGCTCCCACGACGAGCACCACTTCCCCCCGCGGGGCATGCTCGGCATAGTGCCTGGCCAGGGATTGCGCGTCGCCGCGTCGGACCTCTTCGTGCACCTTTGTCAATTCGCGGCACACGGCGACCGGGCGCGACGGATCCTGCTCGGCGAGCACGTTCAGCGTGGCCAGGAGTCGTTGCGGGGCCTCGAAGGCGACGAGCGTCTCCGGCGTCCCCACGAGCGTGCGCACGAGCTCGCCGCGCTTGCGGGGCAGGAAGCCGACGAAGCGCCAGCGCTCCGAGGGCAGGCCCGACGCGACGAGCGCGGCGAGCGCCGAGCTCGGGCCCGGCAGCACCTCGACCGGCAGCCCGGCGGCGATGCAGGCCTGCACGAGCACGTAGCCGGGATCGGAGACGAGCGGCATCCCGGCATCCGACACAAGGGCCACCGTCGCCCCCTCCCCCATCCGGCCCACCAGCTCGCCGGCGCGCTCGCGCTCGTTGTGCTCGTGGTAGGAGAGGAGCGGCGCGGTGACGCCGTAGCGGTCGAGCAGGATCCGCGTGCGGCGCGTGTCCTCGCAGGCGATGACATCGGCGTCGCGCAGCGCCGCCAGCACCCGCAACGTGACGTCCTCGAGATTCCCGATCGGCGTCGGGCAGACGACGAGGCGCCCCGCCGGCCCGCTCACGCGGCGACCCGGCGGTCGATCTCGTCGAAGGCGAAGGCCGCGGCGCCGACCATGCCCGCCTCGGCGCCGAACACGGCGCGCACGATGCGCACGACGTCCCGGGACGGCGGCAGCGCGCGCTCGGCGACGACGGCGCGCGCGGGCGCGAGCAGCATCTCGTCGGCGGCGATCACCCCGCCGCCGATGACGATGACCTCGGGGTTGAGCATGTTCACGATGTTGCCGAGCCCGACGCCGAGCCGGGTGCCGATGAGGGCGATGAGGTCGCGAGACGGCTTGTCGCCGTCGTGGGCGAGCTCGGTGACGAGCGCGCCGGTGATCTCGCGTCCCTGGGCGAGCGCCTCGCCGAGGGCGGACTGCGGCATCGCCTCGGCGACGCGCAGGCCCTCGCGCGCGAGCGCGGTGCCCGAGGCCATCGTCTCCAGGCAGCCGTGATTGGGGCAGTTGCCCTGACACGGCGGGCCGTCGATGTCGATGACCATATGCCCGAGCTCGGCCGCGGCACCGATCGCGCCGCGGTAGATCTCGCCGTTGAACAGCAGCCCGCCGCCGATGCCGGTGCCGATGGTCAGCATCGCCGCGTGGCGCGCGCCCCGCGCCGCGCCGTGCCGCGCCTCGGCCAGCAGGGCCACGTTCGCGTCGTTGTCGACGAACACCGGCAGCCCGAGCCGCTCGCTCATGACGGCGGCGAACGGCACCCCGGCGAGGTCGAGGTTGATCGACACGACGGGCACGCCGCGCTCCTGGTCGATGAGGCTGGGGATGCCAAAGCCGACGGCCTGTGGTGGCTCCGGCGAGGCCGCGCGGACCTGCGTGACCGCGTCGGCCAGCGCGTCCAGTACGGCCGCCTGGCTGTGCGCCGGTACCGCTACCTGCACGCGGTGATGGACCTCCAGGCGTTCGTCGATCGCCCCGGCGTTGAGCTTCGTGCCGCCGATGTCGACGCCGATGACGATGCGTTCGGCCATGGCGAGGATGCTATAGGGGGCCGGCGAGGCGCCTTTTGCCGCGGCCGACCCTCGCCAAGGCGGCGCATGACCGAGCAAGGACGATAAGACGTGCTTAAAGGCGCACGCCCGATGGGCCGACAAGAACCTCATGGCTCAAATACCGGGCACCGTCGGCATGAGCATCGACGTTCTCGAGACGCTGCTCGCCGAAGGGGTGTCCGATGCCCAGCGGGTGATGCTGCGAGCGATTCCGGGCGGCACCTTCCTCGTGTTCGACGGCGATCTGCGCTTCCTGTTCGCCGAGGGCGAGGCGCTGCGCGAGGCGTTCCCCGAGGCCGAGCGCGACGTCGAGTGGGCGCGCGTCGATGACCTGTTCAGCGCCGAGCACGCCGATCAGATGCGCGCGGGGCTCCTCACGGCCGTGGGCGGCGAGGCCGTCGAGTTCGACGTGCACTACAAGGACCACGTCCATTGGGTGCACGCCGCTCCGGTGCTCGACGACAACGGCACCCCCGTCGCCGGCCTGGCCATCTGCATTGACGTCACCAAGCAGCGCCGCGCCGAGGCCCGCGTTCGCCGCCACGCCGACGCGCAGTGCGCGATCGCCGAGCTTGGCCGGCGCGCGCTCGAGGGCACGAGCACGTCGCGGCTGCTCGCCGACGTCGTCGACGTCGTCAAGCGGACCCTGGGCGTCGACGCCGCATCGGTGATGAGCATCGACGAGGAGACCTCCGAGTATGTCATGAGCGCCTACACCGGCATCGCGGGCGGCGTCGCTCGGTTCCCGCGCATCCCGCTGACCGACCGCCACCGCCGGCAGCTCGCGGCGCTCGGAGACGGACCCGAGATGGACCCCGACGCCGCGCGACGCGAGCCCGATGGGCCGATGCTCGCCGCGATGGGCATCGCCAGCATCATGATCGCGCGCATCGGCACCGGGGACCGGCCCTTCGGCCTGCTCGGTGTCTCATCCCACACCCGACGGCAGTTCAGTGCCGAGGAGGCCGACTTCCTGCAGTCGGTCGCGCACATCCTGTCGACGGCGATCGAACGCTCCGAGGCCGAGGAGGAGTACCGCAACGCGGCGCTGCACGACGAGCTGACCGGGCTGCCCAACCGGCGCCTGTTCGTCGAGCGCATCGAGCTGGCGCTCGAGCGCGCCCGCCGTGAGCGCTGCGGGGCCGCGGTGCTGCTGTTCGACCTCGACAACTTCAAGCTCATCAACGACTCGCTCGGGCACGACGACGGCGACCAGCTGCTGTGCGCGCTCGCGCCTCGCCTGCAGGCCGCGGCCCGCGACGGCGACACGATCGCTCGGCTCGGGGGCGACGAGTTCGCCCTCGTCTGCGAGGGCATCGTCAGCGACGAGCACGCGCTCGAGCTCGCCGATCGCGTCGTTGCCGCGCTCAAGGAGCCGGTCAAGCTCGGCCGCCGCCAGCACGCGATGAAGGCGAGCATCGGCGTCGTCGTCGCCGGCGGCGACGCGTCCGCCGAGTCGATGCTGCGCGACGCCGACACGGCGATGCACCTGGCCAAGGAGCGTGGCGGAGGCGCCATCGAGCGCTTCTCCCCGGCCATGCACGAGCGGGCCGTCGCGCGGATGCGCACGGCGTCAGAGCTGCACGGCGCGATCGAACGCGACGAGCTGCTGCTGCACTACCAGCCCTTCTACAGCATCCCCGACCGCCGCCTGCTTGGGGTCGAGGCGCTCGTGCGCTGGGAACACCCGCGCCGCGGGCTCGTCCCGCCGAACGAATTCATCCCCCTGGCCGAGCAGAGCGGGCTGATCGTCGAGCTCGGCGAATGGGTGCTGCGCACGGCGGCGACGACGCTGTCGGCCTGGCGCCGCAGGTACCCAGCCGCCGATGGACTCACGCTCAGCGTCAACGTGTCGGCCCGCCAGCTGCTCGGGACCTACGACGGATCCGGCCACGGCCTGCGTAACACAGTCGCGGCGGTACTCGAAGAGACTGGGCTGCCGCCGGAGCAGCTCGCCCTCGAGCTCACCGAGAGCATGCTGATGGAGGCCGGCGAGCACTCCGAGTCGGTGCTGCTGGACCTCAAGGATCTCGGGATCCAGCTCATGCTCGACGACTTCGGCACCGGTCACTCCTCGCTCAGCCGCCTCGGTGACCTTCCGCTCGACGTGGTCAAGATCGACCGCAGCTTCGTGTCGGGCCTCGGCACCGACATCGGTCGCGAGCCGATCGTCGCCGCGATCGTCGCCATGGCCCGCGCCCTCGACCTGCGCGTGATCGCCGAGGGCGTCGAGACCGAGGCCGAATGGCAGGGACTCGTGGCGGAGCGCTGCGAGGCCGCGCAGGGCTACGCGCTCGCCCGGCCGATGCCGGCCGAGGCGTTCGCCGCACTGCTCGCGCGCGACTGCGGCGAGCAGGCTGCCTAGCCGAACCCTGCTACATATCGGGGCGGCCCCGCGACCGCCCATATCCCCGCGCGCGCGTGCGCGAACCCCTCCGACGGCCGCCGCCACGCCACCCTGTACAGAGCACGATGAGCTCCGACTCGCACAATCCCTCGGGCCGCCCGCCCCTTCCCCCGGCCCCCGGGTCGGCGGCTCGCGCCGGCGCGCCCGGGTCGGGGCCTCCCGACGCCTCGCGGAGCCCGGCGACGCCGGTGCCGGCCGCGACGGCCGCCGCCTCGGCCTGGGCGCGGGCACCGCGCGCGTCGAGCGCGGCCGAGGCGCCGACACGCCAGCGGACCGCGCGGGGCGCCGCCGATGCGCCGGCGCCGCCCGGCGGGGGAGCGCCGCCCCCCGGGCCCCCGCCCGCGCCCGGCGGGGGCGCGCCGCCGCGTGAGCGCCCGGTCGCGCCCGGCGGGGGCGCGCCGCCACGCGGGCGCCCGGCCCCGCTCGCAGGGGGTTCGCCTCCGCGTGAGCGCCCGGCCGCGCCGGGCGGGGACGCGCCGCCGCGCCAGCGCCCCGCCGCGCCCGAGGAGCCCTACCGCCGCTACCGGGCCCGCCCCCGCCTGCGTCTGCCCGGCCGCCGCGACGAGCTCGGCCTCGGCGGCGCTGTCCGCCCGGCGCGGCGGCGGATCACCTGGCGCCGCGCGCTCGGCGGGCTCGGACTGCTACTCGTCGGGTGGGTCGCGCTGTCGGCGATCCTGTTTCTCATCAGCTCGCACTTCGAGCGCATCGCTCCCCCGAGCGACGTGGCGGCCGCGCTTGACCCCGGCGGGCCCTTGCCGTTCTCGGCCAACAACGTCCTCGTGCTCGGCTCCGACCAGCGACCGACCGGCAGCAAGGAGGGCGGAGCGTTCGCCCAGGCCTCGCGCTCGGACACGATGATGCTCATCCGCACCGGCGGCGGAGCCTCGGCGCGCCTGTCGATCCCCCGCGACACGGTCGTCGACATCCCCGGGCACGGGCTGCAGAAGATCAACGCCGCGTACGCCTTCGGCGGGCCGGCGGGGGCGATCCGCATCGTCAAGTCCTACCTCGGCATCCCCGTCAACCACGTCGTGATCGTCAACTTCGGCTCCTTCCCGGCGCTCGTCGACGCGATGGGCGGGGTCACCTACACGGGCGGGTGCGTGAACTCGAACATCAGCGGCGGCGTGGCCAACGGCGGCCAGACGCTCGTCCTGCCCGCGGGCACGCACCACCTCAACGGCGAGCAGGCGCTCGTGCTCGCCCGCACGCGTCACAACGCCTGTAACCCGAGCGAGGACGACCTCGGGCGCGAGCGCTCTCAGCAGGCGCTCTTCCAGGACATGCAGCACCAGCTCGAGTCGCCCTCGGCGTTCCTCCGTCTCCCCCTTGTGGCCTGGAACGCGCCGCCGGCCATCATCTCGGACATGAGCGGGCCGACGCTGATGGGGCTGTTTGCCGCGCTCGCCACCGGCGGCAGCGCGCCGACGCGCCAGCTGCTGCCCTCGGGCAACGAGTACCTGCCGGATGGGTCGGAGGGGCTGAGCGTGTCGACCGCCGAGAAGGACCGGGCGGTCGCGCAGTTCATGAAGGGGTGAGGGGTCGGCGCGGTCGCCCGTGCGGTTGCGGCGCACCGCGGGGCGCCCGGCACACTCGCGTGTCAGTTTCGTTGCGCGGCCGGCACATCGGTCACCACCGCGTCACGCGCGGGCGCGGGGTGTGCTCGATTTCGCCCGCCCAGCGGGCCTAAGGCAGCACACCCCTCAACGCGCGCACCCCGCAAGCGACGCGCGACACACTGCGCGCCCGTCCCGTGACCCGCCCGGCACACCGGTCACCACCGCGTCACGCGCGCGCGCAGTGTGCTCGCTTTCGCCCGCCCGCGGGCCAAGGCAGCACACCCCTCAACCGCGCACCCCGCAAGCGACGCGCGACACATGACGCGCCCGTCCCGTGACCCGCCCGGCACACCGGTCACCACCGCGTCACCCGGCGGGCGCGCGGCGCGCAGGCGCAGGCGCAGGCGCGCGGGAGCGGCGCGCGTCACCCGGCCGGGACGAAGCGTTCGCGCGCGAACGCGCGAAGCCGGTCGATGTCCTCGCGTCGCGAGCGGGAGAGCGGCACGGTCGCTTGCAGCTCGTCGAGCACGAGCGCCGTGTCGAGCGGGCGGCGGTCCTGGAGCGAGCGCAGCGACGACGCGATGATCACCTGCTCGAGCTCGGCGCCGCTGAAGCCGTCCGCGGCGCCCGCGATGCGCGCGAGGTCGAAGCGGGCGGGATCCTGTCGGCGCAGGCGGAGGTGGATCGCCAGGATCGCGGCGCGCTCGGCCGCGTCGGGGAGGTCGACGAAGAAGATCTCGTCGAAGCGGCCCTTGCGCAGCAGCTCGGGCGGAAGCGACGAGAGGTCGTTCGCGGTCGCCGCCACGAACACGTCCGAGCGCTTCTCCTGTAACCAGGTGAGGAAGGAGCCGAACAGGCGCTGGCTGAGGCCGCCGTCGGCATCCTGGCTACCACCGGGCGCCAGCCCCTTCTCGATCTCATCGATCCACAGGACCACCGGGGCCATCGCGGCCGCGGTGGCCAGCGCGTGGCGCAGGTTCTTCTCGGACTCGCCGATGTACTTGTCGTACAGCCGGCCGGCGTCGAGCTTGAGCAGCGGCTGGCGCCACTCGCGGGCGATGACCTTCGCGGCCAGGGACTTGCCGCACCCCTGAACGCCGACCAGCAGCACGCCCTTGGGGGCGGGCAGGTTCAGCCGTGCGGCCTGCGGCGTGAACGCGAGTTGGGCCCGGGCCAGCCAGTGCTGCAGGTTGGCGAAGCCCCCGAGCGCGTATCCGTTGTCGGCGACCGGGAAGTACTCGAGCAGGCTGTCGCTGCGCAGCACCCGGGCCTTCAGATCGATGATCCGCGCGAGGTCGTCCGAGGTCAGTCGGCCGTCCTCGATCGCTACCTGGGCCAGGGCCTGCCGTGCCTGGTTGAGCGTCAGTCCACGCAACGCGCTCGCGAACGCGTCGTAGTCGCTGGCCGGGAGCGCCACCTCGGCGCGGTGGTTGGCCTGCAGCGACTCGACGACCGCGGAGATCGCCGCGCGGTACTCGCCGTGATCGGGCAGGCGCAGCTCATAGCGGACGACCTGGGACTCGACCTCGGGCGGAAGCTCGACCGACGCGCCGAGGAGGATGAACGTCGACAGGCGACTCGGCACCTCGAAGCGCTCGAGCAGCTCGCGGAAGGCGCGCGAGACGGCGGGATTCGACAGGTGCTCGTCGAAGTCCTTGAGCACGAACAGGCTCTCGACGGTGAGGCCGGCGACGGTGGCGAGCATGCGTCCGGGATCCTCGGTTCCGTACATCGGTTGCTCGCCCGGTCGGCGCACGAGCCCCTGGGTGACCGTCCAGTCGAACACGGCCAGCCCGGTGTCGGCGGCCAGCGCGGCGAGCTGCGTGTCGGCGCGCTCCTCCTCACCGGTTTCGATGGCGATCGCGGAATGGCGCGAGAGCACGAGCGTCTTGAGCTCGTGCACGCTGCAGGGCTCGGCGAGCGGCGGGGTCGGCATCGACGCGGCGGCGGGCGAATCCATGTTCAGCGTGCTTCGGCACCTTTACGCGGTGCCTTGAGGCGAGGTGCGGTCGCCTCGGCCGGGCGCTACCGGCCGCCGATGGCCACGCCCATCTCGATCGCCGGATGCTGTGCCGGATCCAGCCAGCGCAGCACGTCCAGCAGCTCGTTCATCGGCAACGACACGCAGCCGGCGGTCGGGCCGCCGACGTCGGCATGCAGGAAGATCGCGCTGCCGAGACCGGGCGTGCGCGCCGTGTTATAGGCGATGACGGCCCCGTAGTCGTAGGCGGGCACCTGGTCCATCGGCTCGGGAGACCGGCCGGGATTCTGCGTGCGCTCGTCGACCCACTCGTTGTACAGCGGGCTCGACGGCGCGTCGTCCCACACGTCATAGGAATGCGCGCTGCGGTACGGGTACAGCACGCCCGGGTTGCGGTAGACCCCGAACATGAACCGGAACCCGTAGCTGCCGCTCGGCGTGCGACCGTCCCCCTCTCGCTTCGCTCCCGGCGGCGCGAACCCGTTGTAGCCGACGCGGGCGGTCCAGGGACCGAACACGACACGGCGACGTCCGCCCGCCACGTCATACGCCGTGAGCGCCGCGTAGGTGTCGCGATAGGCGGGCGCGGTCACCGCGATCACCTCGGCGACCGTCGGGGCGGGGACCGCACGGGCCACGCCGGGGCCGACCATCGCGAGCAAACCAGCGACGACGAGCGGCCCCAACAGCTGCACTCGCATGCGCCCACTGTAATGCCGCGCCCCCGAGCCGGACCGCCGCTTGACGGTACCCTCGTCGGGTGATCCGTCCGACGCTGGCGTTGACGGCGGGCCTCGCACTGGCGACGGGCTGCGGCGCGGCATCGAGACCGGCGACCGTGGCCGCCTCGGCAACGGCGCCCGTGACCGACGCGGCGACGACCGTCGTCGCCGGGCATACCACCCCGTCACCGTCAGAGGCCCCGCCGACAGCCGCGCACCCAAGCCAGACCGCGCTCGCGTCGTTCACGGCGAGCACCTCGGGGCCGCTCGCGCCGGCCGACGTTCCCTACACGTGGCGCCCCGGCTGTCCGGTCGGGCCGAGTCAGCTCCGCGAGATCCGGCTCTCCTACCTCGGCTTCGACGGCCGAGCACACACCGGAACGATCGTCGTCAACGCCGCCGTCACCGGCACCGTCGTCGGGGTCTTCCGCGCGCTCTACCGCGCCCGCTTTCCGATCCGGCGCATGGAGCCGGTCGACGCGTTCCACGGCAGCGACCCGCGGTCGATGGCCGCCGACAACACCTCGGGCTTCAACTGCCGCCTCGCCGTGTCGGGCGGGACCCCGTCGTGGTCGATCCACGCCTACGGCGACGCGATCGACGTCAACACGGTCGACAACCTGTATCTCCAGCCCGGCCAGCCGGTCCAGCCCAGCGCCGGCGCGGCTCTTCACCGACCGGGCGCTCCACCGGCCCGGAATGGCCTATCCGGGGGCGCGCCCGTGGACGCGTTCGTGGCGGCCGGCTGGGGGTGGGGCGGTCAACTGGGCCGGCGGTCCCGACTACCAGCACTTCTCGACCAACGGGCCCTAGCCCGCCTGATGCCTTGGCGGCACCGATCCCGGCTCCACGGGTCCGGCGAAACCCCGCGGCGGAGGGCGGGGGGGGGGGGTGATCGTCATGGGGGTGACATATTCATACCTACGACGATCACGCCCCCCGGCGGCCGGCTCGACACCGGCGCGGTCTCCGAGCAGGACACCCTCGATCGGCGTTCAGGCCCGTTCGGCAGCGCCAAGTCGACGAAGGCGTCGGTGTTCGCGCTCTCGGGCGGGATGGCGCAGCGGCCGATGGTGGCCCGCGCGATGAAACTATTGAGCCGACAAGACGACGCCGAGGACGCTGGCTGCTTCATCATCAACCCCGCCTGATGCACGCCGAGCTCACCGTTCGCCTGCAGCCGCGCGCTCGCGCGAACGAGATCGTCGGCGAGCGCGCCGGGGCGGTGCTCGTGCGCGTGACCGCGCCGCCGCTGGAGGGACGGGCCAACGAGGCGCTGTGCGCGCTGCTCGCCAAGCGCGCCGGGGTGGCCAAGGGCAGCGTCTCGATCGTGCGCGGCGCATCCTCGCGCGACAAGGTGGTCCGGGTGGAGGGCGTCGACGCGGCCGCGCTGCGGCGGTCGCTCGGGCTCTGATCGGCGCTACGCTGCCAGCCCGCGCTCACCGGCGACGAAGACGAAGGAGCGGTCGGGAACGCCGCGCGCGTGCCGATGAACGCCGAGCGGATGGTCGCCGGGCAGGGGCCAGAGGGTAACTCGCCCGCGGCCCTCGTCACGGTGGTAGGTTCCGAGCAGCGACTCATCGGAGGGGCATCACGGCTGCGCCAAGGCGTCGCGGAGCAGGTACCGACGGTCGACCGCCGCTACTTGCGGTTTAGGTTGTCCTCGCGCGCCGTCGCCCCTGGCTACGACAACGCAAGGAGTCACCATGACAGCGGACTCGCCCGGCGCCGGCGCGCCGGACACGATTGTGCTCATCCACGGCCTGTGGATGAACTCGCTCAGCTGGAGACTGGGTCGCGCGCTATCGCGAGCGTGGCTACAAGGTCATCGCGCGCGACTGGCCCGGGATGCCGGACGACATCGAGGAGCTCCGTCGCGATCCTTCTCCGCTCGACGACATCGGGATCACCGACGTCGTCGATCACTACACCACGATCATCCGCGAGCTCGACAAGTCCGCCGATCATCATGGGTCACTCCTTCGGCGGCGCGTTCACCGAGGTGCTGCTCGACCACGGGCTCGGCGCCGCCGGCGTGGCGATCGACGCCGCCTCGGTACGCGGGATCACCAAGCTGCCCTTCTCCACCCTGCGCTCGTCGTGGTCGGGGCTCCACAACCCGGCCAACCGCCACCGGCCGATCTCGCTCAACCCAATCGCAGTTCCACTACGCGTTTGCCAACACGGTCAGCGAGGAGGAGTCCCAGCAGATCTGGGAGCGCTACGCGGTTCCCGGACCCGGGCGCGTGCTGTTCGAGGGCGTCGTCGCGAACTTCAACCCCCACTCGCCGCTCAAGGTCGACTTCAAGAACGATGATCGTGCGCCGCTGCTGATCATCGCCGGCGGCAGCGACCACGTCATCCCGGCCGCGGTCGACAAGCAGGCGTTCAAGCGCTTCGATCGGTCGAACGCGATCACCGAATACAAGGAGTACCCGGGCCGCTCGCACTACACGATCGGACAAGAGGGCTGGGAAGAGGTCGCCGACTACGCGCTGGACTGGGCGGTCGAGAAGGCCTCGGCGGGCATCGGCGCGACGTCCTGAGCGCCAGCGCTTGGCTCGCTCGTCAAGCCGCAAACAAGCGGGATGCGCTCAGCGCAGGCGCAGGACGCCGGACTCGTACGCGCGCCGCAGGCAAAGGCGGCGCGCGTCACGGCCCTCGGCGCTGAACACGACGTCGCCGGAGTCGGTGACGAGCTGCCACCCGACCCGCGGGCGGCAAGCGAAAGCGTCTCGTTCGTCTCGCGCGCCACGCGGGTCGGCGACCATCTGAGCTGACCTGTCCGGATGCGCGGGGAGTGGGTGCGATGCGCGCGGTGGGTGGGCAGCTGGGGGGCGGTCGTGGTGGTCATGACAGCAGTGTGGGACGCGGTCCTGAATCCTCGATGAGCGAATGCTGAGAGGTTCCTAAGTTCGCGCCACTTGGCAGCCAGCTGAAGCGCCGGGCCGCGAACACGGTGGCCGCAGGTAAGCAGATTCTCGCGAGCCGCTTAGCGCGGGCTGAGTATCTCGGCACAGGCTGGAGACATGGATCCGGTGCCGCTCGAAAGCGGGGCGCGCGTGCTGCTCGTCGAGGACGAGCGCTCGATCGCCGAGCCGTTCGCGCAGGCCTTGGCGCGCAACGGGTTCGTGCCATCGATCGCCGGCTCGGCCAGTGAAGCGCTGCGCCTGGCGCGCGAGACGAACCCCGACGTCATCCTGCTCGATCTGCTTCTGCCCGACGGTGACGGGCGCGACGTGTGCCGCGCGATCCGCCGCGAGTCGGACGTGCCGATCATCATGCTCACCGCGCGGGGCACGGTGACCGACCGGATCGTCGGCCTCGAGCTCGGCGCCGACGACTACGTCGTCAAGCCGTTCGCCGCGGCCGAGGTCATCTCCCGGATGCGCGCGGTGCTGCGGCGAGCCGATGCCGCCCCGCGGGTCGCATCGATCCTGACCGCCGGCGACGTGACGGTCGACCGCGCGGCCCGGCGGGCGTGGCAAGCCGGCATCGAGCTCGACCTCGCGCGCAAGGAGTTCGACCTGCTCGAGCGGCTGCTTCGCGACGCCGGGCGCGTCGTGACACGCGAGGCGCTGATGGCCGAGGTGTGGGATGAGAACTGGTTCGGCTCGACGAAGACCCTCGACGTGCACATCGCGTGGCTGCGGCGCAAGCTCGGCGACCACCCGGCGCGGCCGCGCTACATCGAGACGGTCCGCGGTGTCGGGTTTCGCTTCGCCGCCCCGGTCCGGACGAGCGAGGAGACGAGCCGGTAAGCCTGCGAACCCGTCTGCTGCTGGCGCTCGCGTACATCCTGGTGCTCGCGGTCGTGGCCTCCGGGGTGCCACTGGCGCTCAGCCTGAGCGCGCGCGTGAACGCCGAGGTGCGCTCGCAGGCGCAGGGGCAGGCCGACACGGTGGCCGCCACCGCGGCCGACCTGCTGTCGGTGGCCCGCCGGCCGACCCTCGTCGCCGAGGCGCGGGGCGCGGCGGGATCGGTGCGGGGACGGGTGATCATCGTCGACCGGCGCGGCATCGTGCTCGCCGACAGCGCCGGCGGGTCCCTCGTCGGCTCGAGCTATCGCGCGCGCCCCGAGGTGGCGAGCGCGCTCGCCGGTCACCCCGTGCAGGTGCAGCGCGACAGCCACACGCTCGGACAGTCGATCCTGGCCACCGCGGCGCCGATCATCCGTGGCGGCACCACGATCGGCGCGGTGCGCATCACTCAGAGCGTCGCGGCCGTGCACGACGCGGTGCGCCGCGCGGTGCTCGGGCTCGGCTTCATCGGGCTGATCGTGCTCGCGCTCGGCCTGTCGGCCGGGGCGGTGATCGCGGGCCAGATCGCGCGGCCGCTGCGGCGCCTGGACACCGTCGCGCGTCGCATCGCCGCCGGCGACCTCACCGCGCGGGCCGTCGTCGAGGGAAGCCGCGAGCAGCGCTCGCTCAGCGCGTCGTTCAACGAGATGGCCGACCGCGTGTCGCGTCTCGTCGAGGTGCAGCGCGACTTCGTCGCCGACGCGTCGCATCAGCTGCGCACGCCGCTCACCGGTCTGCGCCTACGCCTCGAGGAGGCGCAGGCGGCCGGGGTGAGCGACGACGCGGCGAACGAGCTTCGGGCCGGCTCGGCCGAGGTCGATCGCCTGGCCCAGATCGTCGGCGAGCTCATGCTGCTCAGCCGGGCCGGAGAGCGCGAGCTCCCGGGCGAGCATGTCGACCCGGCGGCGGTCGTGGAAGACGCGGTGCGGCGGTGGCGACCGACGGCGGCGCAGCGAGACATCGTGCTCGAGCACGAGGTCTCGGGCACCAGGACGACCGTGTGGTGCGCGCACGCCGATCTCGAGCGAGCGCTGGACGCGCTCGTCGACAATGCGCTGCGCTACTCGCCAGCGGGGTCGCGGGTGCTGCTCGTGGCCAACGGCGGCAACGTCGAGGTCCTCGACGAAGGCGGCGGCATCGACCCCGACGAGCGAGAGCTCGTCTTCGAGCGCTTTCATCGTGGCCGGGCGGGGCGGGACGGCCCCTCCGGTACCGGCCTCGGTCTGCCAATCGCTCGTGAGCTGGCGCGCGAGTGGGGCGGCGAGGTGACGCTGGCCAATCGCCCCGGCGGCGGTCTCGCGGCGCGGATCGCTCTGGACGGCGAGCGCGGGCGCGTCGCTTTGCCGGCCCTTAACCGTCGTCGGACTACGGTCCTCGAGTGAGTCTCAAGGCCGTTCTCTGGGGCGTGGCCGCCGTTGTCGGCGTCGCTCTGACCGTCGCCATCACGTGGGCGGCCAGCCAGCTGGCCAGCCAGCGAATCGGCCTTGCCTCCGAGCCGCTGTCGGTGGCCACGCAGCTTGCACCCCCGGGGGTGGCGCCGCGGGGGCCGGCCGCGGTGCCGCGGCGCAAGGTGCCCCCGCGGCGGCCGACCACGTCGAGGAGCCGACCGACCGGCGCCGCGGTTGTCTCGAGCGGAGCCCCCCCGGTCGCACGGGTCGTCTTGGTGCCCGCGGCGTCGAGCAGCGTGACGGCAACCGGCGGGCCTGCGCCAGCGGCGCCGTCGGTGCCGGCGCAGACGGCGCGCGCGCAGGCGTCGCCGCCGGCCCGGACGCGGGCGGGTGAGGACAGGAGCGGCTCGCGGTCGCGGTCCGCGTCTGGTCAGGATTCGGCGCCCGCGCCGGCGCAGACCGGGGCCCCGGCCGCTCAGGCCCCGCCGGCTTCGCCGGCCTCGCCGCCCGCGCCGGCCCCGCCGGCCTCGCCGGCCCCCGCCGTAGCCCCGGCTACCCCGGGTCCGAGCGTCGCGGCGAGCCCGTCCGGGGGCGGCGGTGGGGACAGCGCCCAGCGCGATGACTGACGGCAGGGCCTCGATCCTTAGCCGACTCTTTGCCCGGGCTTGGCCGTTCGCTGGGACGCCCTGCAGCACGATCGGAGTGTCCAACCGAACGGAGACTGCCGATGCGCCCGACCGACCGCCGAATCGCAGCTGCCATGACCCTCGTGGTGTCGGGAGCGTTTGCCGGCTACGAGCTGCGTCCGGCGGACCGCTCGACCCTCCTCGCCCAGGCTCGGCCGGCGCGGGTCGAGGTGCGCACGCAGGTCGTCCGCCGGACGGTCACCGTCGTGCGTCACGTGCGCGCGCCGCGGCCGCGTGTGCACGCGGCGGTCGCATCGGGCACGATCGTCGCCGCGGCTCCGGGTCGTTCGGCGCCGGGAGGCTCGGCGTCGGCCGTCGTGCGGACGGGCACGAGCGGATCGCACGCGAGCGCAGGGTCAGCGCCCGCCGCCGTCGTGGCGGCACCGCGCACGCGGACGAGCGGATCGCACGTGGCCGCCGGGCCAACGCCGGCGCCGGCGCCGACGTCGAGCGGCAGCGCCCCGGTCACCACGCGCAGCAGCGGGGCCTCGCACGGCTCGAGCCCCAGCTCACCCTCGAGCGGGGGCTCATCCTCGGGCGGCGGTTCCGCGCCGTCGTCGAGCGGGTCGAGCGGCAGCGCTCCGCGCACCCGCACGAGCGGAGCTCCCGGCGGCGCCGGAAGCAGGCCGGCGCCGTCCGGGAGCTCCAACAGCGCCAGCGCACCGCGCACGCGGACGAGCGGCGGCTCGCACGGCGACGGTGGGGACGGCGGCGGCCATGACAACTGAGCGCCCGCGGGCCAAGCGATCGCCGAAGCGGGCCAGCCGGTTCGCCTCGCGCGACCTGCTGGCCAACCCGCTGCCGGTGATGGCCACGAGCCTGGCCGCGTTCCTCGCCGTGTTCGCGCTGCTGACGAGTCGCATCGTCAGCGGCCACGACCCGGCGCTCGCCCGCCCGACGGCGACCGTCACCGGCGCGGGCGCGAATGGCTCGCCGACGCTGCGCACGACGGCCAGCGGGCGCGTCGTCGCCGCCGGCCCGGCCGCCGGCGGCGGGGCCGCGGTCCCGGCGAACGCACCCACCCCTCCCCTGACCACGGCGGCGAGCGGCGCCGGCGCGATCGGAGGCGGTGAGGATGGCTGATGTCACGGCATCGACCGCGGTGGCCCGCCCGGCCCACCGGCGCGATCGCTCGACCGTCGTGCTGCTCGCTACGGCCGCCTTCCTGGCCACCTTCGGCCTGCTGGCGATGCAGCTGCGCGATCGCGCGGCGACCGTCACGGCCGCGGCGCGACCCGTCGTCGTCCAGCGTCGCGTCGTCTACCAGACGACGGTGATCGAGCGGCTGATGACGTCGGCCGCCGGGTCACCGGCGTCCGCGACCTCGTCGGCACCGACGGTCACCCAGTCGGTGTCCGGGTCGCTGCCGGCCGTCGCGGCGGCCCCCGTACCGGTGACGAGGACGTCGTGAGCGTCGAGGCCGACCTCAGCTTCCACTGCATGGGCAGCGACATCCGCCTGCTCGT
Source organism: uncultured Solirubrobacterales bacterium (assembly GCA_963819075.1). Taxonomy (GTDB): domain Bacteria; phylum Actinomycetota; class Thermoleophilia; order Solirubrobacterales; family Solirubrobacteraceae; genus CAVQBJ01. Next base: position 701,491 of record CAWFUP010000001.1, on the reverse strand, counting down.
CGGGCCGTCACTGCTATCCGGCGACCCGCCGCCGGCGATCGCCGCCCTGCACCAGCGCGCCTACATCGAGGACTTCGCCTGGCGCCTCTCGCGCTTCGTCCCCGACAGCGAGCTGAGCGCGCTCAATCGCGACGCGCGCTGGGTCGTCCCCACGTCGCCCCTGCTGCGCGCCGCGGTCCGTGCCGGCCTGTGGGCGGCCGAGCTGAGTGACGGCCTCGTGGAGCCCACGCTCGTGCGTCCGCTCGAGGCGGCCGGGTACACCGGTTCGATGGACGGCGTCGAGCCGGCGTCCTTGGCGCGGGCGCTCGCCGCCGCGCCCCCGCGCTGCCCGGCCGCCCCGAACGCGCTCTCGCGATGGCGCGACTTCGCCGTCGACGACCGCGCCGGCGTGATCGTACGCCCGCCCGGTGTGCAGTTCGACACCGGCGGCACCGGCAAGGGCCTGTGCGCCGACGCCGTTGCGCAGCGCCTCGCGCGGCACACGCGCCTCGTCGTGGACTGCGGGGGTGACATGGCGATCGGCGGCGTCGACGCGCAACTGCACCCCTACGAGGTCGAGGTCGAGCATCCGGTCACCGGCGAGAGCGTGCACACGCTGCGGGTGGCCTCGGGGGGCGTGGCGACATCGGGCTGCAACGTGCGCATCTGGCGCACCGACGACGGCTACGCGCACCACCTGCTCGACCCCTCGACCGGCCGCCCAGCCTGGACCGGGCTCATCGGCGCCACCGCGCTCGCCCCCAGCGCGCTCGAGGCCGAGACGCGCTCGAAGATGGCCCTTCTCCTCGGTCCGGACGGCGCGCGCCGCGTGCTCGCCGGTCACGGCGGGGTCATCGTCCACGACGACGGCGATGTCGAGGTGCTCGGCCCGATCGACGCCGTCAGCGGCGCGACGGCGCTCACCGGGAGTGTGCGGTGACGCCCGTGGATCCCACCCAGTACGTGTGGTGGCTGGCCAGTCGCGCCTCGGCGATCGTCGCGCTGTGCCTCATCTCGATCGCGGTGTTCATCGGCCTGCTGATGTCGACCAAATCGGTACGCCCGCCGCTGAAGCGCTCGCTGCTGCGGCTGCACGAGCACGTCGCGCTCGCCGGTCTCGTGGCGATCGCCGTGCACGGGGGCACCCTCCTCGGCGACCACTGGCTGAAGCCGGGCCTGGCCGGGATCACCGTCCCGCTCGCCATCGGCTACCGGCCGGGGTTCGTCGCGGCCGGCATCGTCGGCGGCTACCTGGCGGCGGCGCTCGGATTGAGCTACTACGCGCGCCGCCGCATCGGGGCGCGCCTGTGGCGACGGCTGCATCGCGCGACGGCCGTCGTCTGGCTGCTCGGCGTGATCCACGCGCTCGGGGCGGGCAGCGACGCGAGCACGGTCTGGCTGCGCGCGATCGTGCTCGTGACCGGCATCCCGATCGTGTACCTCGCGCTGCTGCGCGTCCTGCCGGCGCTCGGGCGCCGCCCGGAGGGCGGCGGCGCGCCCGTCGCCCCGCGGACGCCGGCGGCGCCTGACGGCCGCGCGGCGCCGAACACCCACACCGCGCACCCGTCCCGGCCGCCGCGGGCGGCCCCCCGGACGCTGCGCCCGCTCGGAGAGGACGCCTCATGAGAACCCCCGACACCGACGTGCTCATCGTCGGAGGCGGCCTGGCCGCCCAACGGTGCTGCGAGACGCTGCGCCGGCTCGGCCACGACGAGCGGATCCGCATCGTCGCCGAGGAGAACCGACCGCCCTACGACCGGCCGCCGCTGTCCAAGGGGGTACTCACCGGCGAGCGCGACCTCGCCTCGCTGTCCCTGCGCCCGGACGGCTGGCATCGGGCCCATGACGTCGAGCTGATCGGGACGGCGGCCCGGGAGCTCGACGCTGACGCGCGCTCGGTGTCGCTGGTCGGCGGCGGCAGGCTGCACTACCGCCGCCTGCTCGTGGCGACGGGCAGCGAGCCGCGCCGTCTCGCGCTCCTGCCGCCCGGAGGAGCCGTGCATGAGCTGCGTAACGCCGCCGACGCCAGACGGCTGCGCGACGTCCTGCACGGCGGCCCGCAACGCCTGGCCATCGTCGGCGCCGGCCTCATCGGCCTGGAGGTCGCGTCCTCCGCACGCGCCCTCGGGCTCAGCGTCACCCTGATCGAGGCCGCGCCGACCCCGCTGGCCCGGGCACTGCCGCCGGCCCTTGGGCAATGGCTGGCGGCGCTGCAGCGCCGCGCCAACGTCGGCGTGAAGCTCGCCACCACGGTCGAGTCGGTCCGCTCGCGTGTCGCCGGCGTGCGACTGAAGCTCAGCGACGGCAGCGTCGTCGGCTGTGACGTCGTGCTCGTCGCCGCCGGGACGGTGCCCACGACGCGGTGGTGCGGGGGCAACGGCCTCGGCCCGGGGCCGATCGCCACCGACGCGGGCGGCCGCTCGCGGGTCCCGAACGTCTATGCGGCCGGCGACGCCGCCGCGTTCCCCGACCCGGTGAGCGGGCGCCCGCTCCCGACGCCGCATTGGGAGGCGGCCGCGCGTCAGGGCGCGGCGGTCGCCCGCTCGATGCTCGATCTCGCGCCAGAGGCCGACCCGCCCGCGATGTTCTGGAGCGACCAGCACGGCCTGCGCATCCAGGTCGTCGGCCACGGCGCCGACTGCGACCGCATCCGCGTCGAGGGCGCCCTCGAGGCCGCCGACTTCATCGCGTGGCTGCAGCGCGACGGCCGCCCGGTCGGCGCGATGCTCGTGTCGCGGCCCGATCGACTCGTCGCGGTCCGCCGTGCGGTTGCTGGCGCCCACGCACCGCACACGCTCGTCCCTGCGTAGGCCAACCCCCAAGGAGGAATCGACCATGACCTATCAACCGATCATCGACGAGGCGTCCTGCCTGGCGCACGGCGACTGCGCCGAGTTGGCGCCGGACGTGTTCCGCATCGAGGAGACCGCAGTCGTCATCGGCGAGGCCCCGCTCGAGCAGCTGCGCGCCGCCGCGGAGGCCTGCCCGGCCGGGGCGATCACGATCGTCGAAGCGGACACACGCGAGCCTGTGTACCCGTGAAGCGAGGCCTCCTCGAGCAGCTCGCGGGCACCCTGGTCGACCAGGTCTGGCCACGATCAAGCGAACGTACGAACGTGTTCCGGGTCAACCAGAACATCGAACCCGCGAGGTGATATGCATTCCCCGTGGAATCCGTGCTCATCACCGGGGCGAGTCGCGGGATCGGCCGTGCGACGGCCGAGCGGCTGGCCGCGCACGGCTGGGAGGTGCTGGCCGGGGTGCGCTCGGCGCAGGACGGCGAGCGGCTCGTGGCCGAGATCGGGCCGCACGTCACGCCGGTGACGCTCGACGTCACATCGGCCGCGGACATCGAGGCGCTGGCGGCGCTGCTACCCGAGCGCCTCGACGCGCTGGTCAACAACGCCGGGCTCGTCGTCGACGGGCCGCTGGAGACGATCGCCCCAGAGGCCCTGCGCCACCAGTTCGACGTCAACGTCGTCGGGCAGGTCGCCGTCACCCAGGCCGTGCTGCCGCGGCTGCGCGCCGCGCAGGGACGGATCGTGTTCATCTCCTCGCTGAGCGGGCGGATCTCCACGCCGATGACGGGCGCCTATAACGCGTCGAAGTTCGCGATCGAGGCGCTCGCCGATGCGTGGCGCGTCGAGCTGCGTCCCTGGAAGGTGGCGGTCAGCCTGGTCGAGCCCGGAGCCACCGACACCGACATGTGGCGCGGGGCGCTCGACATGCACGCGGCGAGCCTGGCCGCGCTGACCGACGAGCAGCGCGCGCTCTACGGCCGGCACTTCGAGGGCATGCGCGGGCTGCTCGCGCAGATGCAGAAGCGGGCCGTGCCGGTCGAGCACGTGAGCGCCACAGTGGAGAAGGCGCTCACGGACTCGCGGCCGCGGGCGCGGTACCCGGTCGGGATGGCCGGCCGGTTGCAGCTCGCCGGGGCGGCCGTGACGCCGAGGGTGGTGCTCGACGCGGTGCTGGCGCGGGCCAGCGGGGCGCGCTGAGGGACGCACACGGCCGGCCGCCACCTCTAACTAAGCTAATAGTGCTTTGTTAGGTCTTCTCACTCGTTCTGAAGGGTCCGGTGCAGGAGCAGCTTGGCGAGCTCGATTGGTTGTTGGCAGGTGGAGCAGCGGCCGGTCCAGCACTTGAACAGTGGCTGGAGCAGGTGGACTGCCTGGGGGAGGGTCAGGCCGGCCGCTGGTGATTTGGGTGCTGCCGCTCCAGGGTCAAGAACCCGTGCACGGCGGTCACGAGCGCGGTGTGGTGATACCAGCCGAGCCAGGAACGGCCTTCGTAGTGGTCTAGGCCGAGCTCGCCCTTGAGCTGCTTGTAGTCGAGCTCGATCTTCCAGCGCATCCGCGCGAGACGGGCGAGCCGCTCGGGCCTGGTGTCGGCAGGCAGGTTGGAGAGCCAGTAATCAGTTGGCTGCTTGCGACCTTTGGGCCATTCGACGACCAGCCACTCCTCCCGTCGCGGGGTGGATCGCTTCTCCCACTCGTGCGCGGCGCGGACGCGCAGCAAACAGAAGCGCGATCGCATCCGCTTGCCGTCCGGTCCGTCGCGGAACGTCACGGTCTGAAAGCGCTCGGGTCCGAGCCGGGCGATCAGCTCGCCGATCTGCTCGGGCTCGCGATCCGGGCGCGGGCGCGTCTTCTGCCGCCCGGACCCGGCGGCGCGCGGCGCGGGAACCTCGAAGACCGTCTCGGGCGCGAACACGCTGACTTCTTCGGAGACCGACAGCACATACTCAAGCTCAGCGTCATCAAGCCGCTCGCGCAGCGCGGTGTTCTTCCCGTACGCGCAGTCGCCGAGGATCGGCGCCTTGGCGATCTCCCAGCCAACGGCGCGCTCGACCAGTTCTGCCGCGAGCTCGGGCTTGGTCTTGAACACCACCTCCTCGGGGATCTTCGCCTTCCTGCGCCGCTCCGCGTCATCGCACCACTCCTCCGGCAGATACAGCGCCCACCCCAACGGCACCGTCCCCTCGCTGCCGACCGCGTGCACCGACACCCCGATCTGACAGTTCCCCGTCTTGCCCAGCGTCCCCGAGTACTGGCGCTTGACCCCCGGCGAGTCCTTGCCGTCCTTCGGAAACCCGGTGTCGTCCAACACCCACGCCTGCACGTCGATCTCCGGCACAACCCGCTGCGCGACCGCCTTGACCACAACCGCCGAATCCCACGGACTATCGGCCAGGAACTGCTGCATCGACTGATAGTCAGCGTCGACGCCCAACCGCTCGACCAACGGCTCAAGCGACTTGCGCGCACCCTGCTCGAGCAACCCGCGCAGATACAAGCCGCCGTTACGAACCTGCACCGGCCGGTTCATCGCCCCCGCCAGCACCTCGACCCCGAACGCCTCCAACCGCTCGGCCACCACCGCCGGCGCATCAACAACCCGGCCTTCACCAACAGCGTCAGCAGTCACAACAGCCATCATGACCTCCTCGCGATCGCCAGCAACGCGAGAAGGGTTCGCCACAACCCCAGCGAACCCCTACCCCACAACTAACAAAGCACTACTAACCTAACAAAGCACTACTAACTACCTGCCCCGGATAAACGGCGGAGGTTAGGCGGCTACGTGAAGTCCGCCCGGGGTTTGGCTGGCGCCGGCTGAGAGGGCGACGGCCTCGAGGACGCTGGCGGCAATGAAGCGCGTAGAGCGGCTGTCGAGATCCAGGATGGCGGCCGCGGCTTGACGGCGATTGATGCGGCGCTGGTCGCGGAGGCGGATGAGGGCGTCGGCGAGCTGCGCTCGTTGCCGGGGAGTGTCGATTTGCTTGGCGACGGCGGTGAGCGCGTCCCAGCCCCAGTCGGGATCTTCGTCGGCGACGGACTCGCGGAGGCGTTGCAGGTCCGGACCGATGAGCTTGGGAAGCGTGACGTGAAGCGATAGGTCAGCGGACGGCAAGTCCAACAGGCCATCCCAGAGGTGCTCCAGGGCAGTGTCTGTGAGGCCGGCGAGATCGGGGGCGGTCTGGTGGGCGAGCGTCGCGAGGTGGGCACGCGCGAGTTGGTCTTCGGAGGGGCCGCGTTGTTCGCCGCAGCACCGCTTGACTTTGCGGCCGGAGCCGCAGGGACAGGGCTCATTGCGTCCGGGTCCGGGCATCGCTGTCTCCTCTCGAGGATCGCCTGATCCGCAGGGTGGCATTTGGGCCGGTCAGACTGTGGGTCTGTCCGCTCCGGTTAAGAGACTCCGTCCTGCTCATGCAGGGTTCTCGACCGGGTGGAGGTGTGATGCTGACGCCTGGCGTGGGCAGGTGGCTCGGTGTTCCTGGCCTACGACCTGGACACCTTCGCCATCCGAACCCTCCGTCTATCCGGGGCAGCTAGCTAGCCTAGCTAGCTCCTGATAGGCTGTGCCGATGGCGCAGGTCGGGATGCACGAAGCAAAGACTAAGCTCTCGCAACTCGTGGAGCGCGCCGAGTCCGGCGAGGACATCGTCATCGCCCGTAATGGCAAGCCGGTTGTCCGGTTGGTGCCGGTTGCCGGCCCATCGTCGCTGGCGTCGGTGCGCGGCGCCTGGCGGGGGCGCGTCCACATCGGGGAGGACTTCGACGAGCTGCCCGAAGACATCGCCGATGCGTTCGGCGCTCGGTGAAGCTCATCCTCGACACGCATGCCGCCCTTTGGTGGTTGTCCGACGACGATCGGGTCGGGCCGGAAGCGAGTCGGCAGCTCACCGATGACACGAACCAGGTGCTCCTCAGCGCCGCCGTCGTTTGGGAGGTGGCCATTAAGCGCTCCCTTGGCAAGCTCGAGGCGCCTGAGGACCTCGCGCCGACGCTGCTCGGGGCCGGCGCTCAACCGCTCCCGGTGACGCTCGACCATGCGGCCGCGGTCGAGACGTTGCCCTGGCACCACCGCGACCCGTTCGACCGCATGCTCGTCGCACAAGCGCTCGCCGAAGGCGCTGCGCTCGTCTCGCGCGATGACCGCTTGCGACAGTACGGGGTCTCGCTCGTCTGGTAGACCCGGCGCATTTGCGTCCAGCCGAGCCCGCCTGTGTAAAGCGGCGCGCCGCTGCTACCGATTGGCGAGCTATGGAACGTTCTGCCCAGACCGGTGCGCCGGAGGTAACCGGGCGCGAACGCGCGCGCCGCGCCGAGGCGGTCCGCCACCACCGCGACGACGCGCGCGTGCAGGCGCTCGCGCGCGCCGACGAGCTGGCGCTGCTGCGCACCGAGCTGCAGACCGCCACGCGGCTGACCCTCCACCTCGGAGAGGTCGAGTACGTCACCGAGATGGCCGAGCTCGTCGCGGCCGATCTGCAGGCGACGTTCGCGCACTACCTCGTGGCCATCCAGCGCCTCGACGGTGACGGCATGCTGCGGGTGATCGCCAGCCGCGGCAAGCTCGCGGAGGTCATGAGCGAGTTCCTGATCGTCGAGCAGTCCGTCGAGGAGGGCGTCAACGGGCGCGTGGCGCGCACGCGACAGACCGCCCTCATCGCCGATACGCGGCTCGATCCCGACTACATCGTGCGCGACGAGCAGACCGACCCGCGCTCGGAGCTGAGCGTGCCGGTGCTCTGCGACGGCGAGCTGTGGGGCATCCTCAACATCGAGGAGCTCGAGCCCGACGCCCTGACCGAGACCTACGCCGTGCTCGTGGAGGGCATCGTCGCCAGCCTCGGGGCGGCGCTGCATCGCGCCAAGCTGATCGAGGAGCTGCGCCATTCGTTCACGACGACGCTCGCCGCGCTGACCACCGCGGTGGAGACGAAGGACGACGCCACCGCGCTGCACGGGCTCGACGTCTCCGAGCTGGCCGAGCGGCTCGCGCGGCGGCTCGGCCTCGGGCCACGCGACGCGGCCGACGTGCGCCTGGCGGCGATGCTGCACGACATCGGCAAGATCGCCATCCCGAGCGAGATCCTGCTCAAGCCGGGGTCGCTCACCGATGCCGAATGGGAGACGATGCGCAGCCACGCCGCGATCGGTGGTGACCTGGTGGCCAGGATCGACGCGTTCGCGCACCTTGCTCCGATGGTCCGCCACCATCACGAACGCATCGATGGCGGCGGGTACCCCGACGGCCTGAGCGAGGATCGGATCCCACTCGGGGCGCGGATCATCGCCGCGTGCGACAGCTTCGACGCGATCACCACCGACCGGCCGTACCGCGCGGCACGCCCGACGGGCGAGGCGGTCGTCGAGCTGATGCGGGTGTCGGGGACGCAGCTCGATGCGGATGTCGTCGCGGCGCTCGTGGATGAGCTCGAGGGGCCCGGGGACTTGTTCGGGGACGACTCGGTCGCCGAGTCGGCGGACGGCCCGCTGCGGCGGGCGGCCTGAGGTTCGTCTGGCGCGAGGCGGGGCCGCCGATTACGGCGTCGGGCCCTGGCATCATGAGCGCATGTCCGAGCGCTCTGTCGACATTCCGGCCGTCCGCGACCTCGACGCCGACGTCAGAGCCAACGAACGGGCGAGGCAAGCGCGTCTGGCCGAGGACCGTGCGCGCTCGCCGGAGGAACGGCTGCAGATGACGTTATCGGCGAGCGTCACTCTGCTCAAGCTCGCCGGCGCTCCGCGCTCCGATGGCCCAGCACGAGATTGACGCGCTCCTGCGCGAGCTGGCCCGCTCGGCCCTGCGGTTCGTCGTCATCGGGGGCATCGCGGTGGGCGTCCACGGCTATGTGCGCGCGACGAAGGACATCGACATCTGCCCCAGCCCCGACGCCGACAACCTCGCGCTGCTGGCCGCGCTCCTGCGCGATCTCGCGGCACGCCAGATCGGGATCGAGGACTTCACGGCGGCCGAGCAGCCGCTCGATCGGCTCGATCCCGCCGACCTTGCGCAAGGCGGCAACTTCCGGCTGCGAACCCGCCTCGGGGACCTCGACATCATGCAGTGGGTCGCCGGCATCGAGGACGACCAGGCCTTCGCGGCACTCGACGCCGACGCCATCGAGGTGGCCCTCGACGGGGAGCGTCTGCGCGTCTGCTCGCTTGCCAATCTGAGACGGATGAAAGAGGCGGCCGCACGCCCGCAGGATCTGCTCGACCTCGAGCAGCTGCCGGCGCGGTGAGCGCGCCGTTGCGGCGGGACGACGCCCGCCGCAACGGCACTGAGCTACGCGAGCGGCTTGGGCGGCGGGACGCACATCGCGTTCGGCGGACAGCATGGGATCGGCGAGGTCGATCCGCTCGCCGTCCGTAGGCAACAGATCGGCGTGGTCGTGGCCGTGCCGCTCGTGGCCACCGGCGGACAGCACGGGATCGCCGTGCTCGATCCCGACGCGGCCGTCAGGCAGCACGGGATCACCGCCGTGCTCGACGAGGCGAGTGGACAGCAGCGGATCGGCGTGCTCGCGGAGGCCAGCGGGCAGCAGGCGATGATCGCCGTGCCCGACGCCACCGGTGGGCAGCAGCGGATCACGACGGTCGAGCTCCCGGCCAGCGGACAGCAGCGAATGACGACCGTCGAGCTCGCCGCCAGCGGACAGCAGCGGATCGCGATCGCTGAGCCCGTCGCCACCGGCGGGCAACACGGCAGGACGCCGGCGGTCGGCGGCGGACAACACGTGGTCGTGGCGCCGAGCGGACAGACGATCGCCGCTCCCGCGCTCGGGACTCCGGTCCCGGTGCCGAGCGTCGCCAACAGCAATGCCGCGCTCACCGCGGCGAGCGCGGCGAGGGCGACGGCGCGACGGGGCGCCTGATTCAGGTGTGTGTTCATGGTCCCTCCTGTTCGGTGACCCGGTCCGGCCGTGAGGCGGTATCCCGGCGCCGTGACCCCCGGCGCCGCACCGGCGTTGAGCCGGAGCGCTTCGCGGCCGAGAGGGCGGTGGCGCTGCACACCAGTCGTCGCGCCCCGATCGCCCTCGCGGGCAGGGTACGCCGGTTGGTCGGGGCGCGTCAACCGGTCGGCGGCAAGTTCGTCGCCGCTGTGCGCCGGCCGGGGCAAACGGTTCACAGTTGCCGCGCGCAACGTCGCTGCGTATGTTCAGGAGAGTCTTGTCAGGGCGACTAGCACCGGAGCGCGAAGGCGCCGATTGAAATGGCAGCGGACGCCGATCGAGAGGACCTGGGCGAATCTCCCGGCTCAGATGGTGCGGCCAGCCCGCGGCGCGGCTGGCCGATGCAGCTGTACTTCGTCGGCCTCGTCGTCGTGTGCGTGCTTGCCGCGGCGGCCGCGGCGATCTTCGTACGTGCGCGCAGCAACGCGAACGCACGCGACCGGGCGCGCAGCGATGCCCAATTCGCGGCCACGCAGGCGGCGGGAGCCACGACGCAGGACGTCCTCGCGATCCGCGCGGCCGTCAGTCAGCTCGCGGCGAGCCCCGGAGCGATCACCGTCCTCAGTCACCCGCAGGACTGCTCGCTGTCGTTCTCGACGGGCAGCGGCAGCGGGCACATCGCCGTCCTGCGCCCCGACGGCCAGGTGGCCTGCAGCTCGGCGACGGGTGCGCCGCCCGGGGCACCGTCCACCTACGCCGGGGCGAGCTGGCTGGCGCAGGCGCGCCGCGCCCCGGTCTTCCTCGCGCCCGTCACCGACTCGATCACCGGGCAGCCCTCCGTGCTCTTCGCGCAGCCGCTGCCCGGGCATGGGATCGTCGCGGCGTTCGTGAACCTCGTACCGGTGGCCGAGGGCCTGGCTGCGACCTACAGCGGCGGTAACCCGATCGAGATCCTCGTCACCAGCGGCCGGCGAACCGTGCTCTCGCGCTCGATCGAGCCGTCGCAGTGGGCGGGCGCGAGCCTCACCGGGACGCCGTTCGCGGGGATGTCGGGTGGGCGCGTGAGCCGCGACGTGCAGGGCACATCACGGTTGTACGAGGCCGCGGCGGTCCCCGGGCTGCCCTGGACGGTGTACGCCGGCTACGACCAGCGCGCGGCGCTCGCGCGAGCAACGGGCCTCCAGCGCGACCAGCTGCGCATCATCGCCGTGGGCCTGCTCGTCATCCTCCTCGCCGCCGCACTCATCTACCGCGGCGTGGCCCGGCCGATCGAGCGACTCGCGCGTTCGGTGCGCGCGGCCGGCGGCCAGACGCCGCGGGTCGAGGTCGCGACCTCCGGCCCGGCGCAGGTCCAGCGTGTCGGCGAGGACGTCAACGCGCTCATCCACTCGGTCAACCGCGAGCTGCTCGAACGCGAACGGGCGGAGCGGCACGCCGCGGCGTCGGAGCACAACTACCGCGCGCTGTTCGACGAGAGCCCCACGGCGGTGCTCGTGTACGACGCCGCGAGCGGCAGGATCCTGGAGGTCAACCGTGCCGCCCAGGCGCTCTACGGGCATGGTCACGATGCATTCCTCGCGCTCGGGGTGACGGATATCGACCCCGACCACACCACGCTGGGCGGTCCGATCGCGCCGGCCGAGCCCGGCGGCGGTACGCCGGCTACGGCCCACCACACCCAGCGGAACGGCGCCCAGATCGAGGTTCAGGTGACGAGCTACCTGACGTCGTTCGGCGAACGCGATGTGCGTGTGGCGCTCGTCGAAGACGTCGGCGAGCGCGAGCGCCTGCAGCGTCAGCTGCGCCAGTCCCAACGGCTGGAGAGCCTCGGCCAGCTCGCAGGCGGCGTCGCGCACGACTTCAACAACCTGCTCGGTGTCGTGATCGGGTACGCCTCGTTGCTGAGGGGACGACTGGAGACGACGGCAGACCGCAACGACGAGGCGTTGGCCGACGTCGAGCAGATCGAGCTGGCTGGTCGCCGCGGCGCCGAGCTGACGCGCCAGCTGCTGCTGTTCGCGCGCCGTGAAGTCACGCACTCGAGCGTCATCGATGCCGGTGGCGTGTTCGACCGACTCGCTCCCCTGCTCCGTCAGACGCTCGGCGATCACGTCGTCCTGCGCACGTCGACCGGCGCGAACCTCTGGCCCGTGGCCATCGATCCGGGGCAGCTCGAGCAGATCCTCGTCAACCTCGCGATCAACGCCCGCGACGCGATGCCCGACGGCGGTGATCTGACGATCGATGCCACCAACGTCAGCGTCGACGAGCTCTATGCGCTCACACGACCGGGGCTGCCGACCGGCGACTACACGGTGATCCGCGTCAGCGACACCGGCTGTGGCATGGACGATGAGACCGCGCAGCGCGTGTTCGAGCCGTTCTTCACCACCAAGGCGCCGGGCGCCGGCACCGGCCTCGGTCTGGCCACGGTGTACGGCATCGTGAGCCAGGCCGGCGGCCGCATCCAGGTCTACTCCGAGCCCGGCCACGGAACCACGTTCAGCATCATGCTGCCGGCCGTGAAGGCGACCCAGCCCACAACCGAGCGCGATCGCGCGACGCTCGAGGTCCAGGGCGGTGACGAGACGGTGCTCGTCGTCGAGGACGAGGACGCGCTGCGCGACGTCACGGCGCGCATGCTGCGCAGCCACGGCTACCGCGTGCTCACCGCGGCCGACGGATCCGAGGCGATCGCCCTGGCCGGCGGCGAGCGGATCGACCTCCTGCTCACCGACGTCGTCATGCCCGGCCTGCTCGGCCGCGAGGTCGCCGAGCGCGTTGGCGCGCTGCAGCCGGGCGTGCGCGTCCTGTACGTCTCCGGCTACGCCGAGCCCGTGCTCGGCTCGCAGGGAACGCTCGATGCCGGAGCGCCGCTGCTGGAGAAGCCCTTCTCCGAGCCGGCCCTGCTGGGGAAGGTCAGAGAGGCGCTCGCCGAGCCGGAGCCACCGGCCGGAGCCGACTCCGAGTCGATCCGATCCCTGTCGAGTAACGACGACGCGGATCACCGCGAGCGCTAGGGTGCCAGGGGAAGCGGTACGAAGGACCCAGTCACAATCCGACGTATCACCGACCGTATCGACGACGAGCGCGCGACCGGGCCAGCCGACGACTCGCGCAGGGAGGGCAGCTTGAACGGCGAGTCCGATCAGACGCACCATGCCCCGGGCGACGGGCACTGGGACGACGCGGGCGCGGCCCCGGCGCCGGCCACGACGCTCGTCGATCTGCTCATCGTGGACGACGATGAGGCGCTTCGCGGCTGGACCGAGCGGGTCGTGCGCGAACGCGGGTATTCCTGTGAGCTGGCGGCGAACGCGGCCGAGGCCCGTGCGCTGATGCAGGAGCGCGAGTACGAGCTCGTGCTGCTCGACATCAACATGCCCGGCGAGTCCGGCATGACGCTGCTCGGCGAGATCCGTCGCGAGCATCCCTGGACCGCCGTGGTGATGGTCACCGGGGAGGACAGCCTCGACGTCGCGCTCACGGCGATCGAGCTCGGCGCCTACGGCTACCTCGTCAAGCCGGTCGGGACCGGCGAGCTCGTCATCAGCGTCGCCAGCGCGCTGCACCGCCGCCGCCGCGAGCTCGGCACCCACCGCCAGCTCGACGGGCTGCGCCGCGACATCGCCCAGCGCAGCCATAAGCTCGACGAGGCGCTCGCCGAGCTGCAGCGCTCCGAGACGAAGCTGTTGGCCAGCCAGGCCGACACGGTCGCCCGCCTGGCGCGCCTCGTGGAGGCCCACGACGAGGACACCGGCCGCCACCTTCAGCGGATGAGCTCGACGTGCGAGCTGCTCGCCCGTCGTCTCGCGTTCTCGCACGAGGACTCCGAACGCATCCGCCTGGCCAGTCAGCTGCACGACGTCGGTAAGGTCGCCGTACCGGACCGCATCCTCTTCAAGCGCGGCACGCTCACGGCCGACGAGTACGACGTCATGAAGCGCCACGCAGTGACCGGGTATCGGATGCTCTCGGGCTCAGACTCGGCGGTCGTGCAGCTCGGCGCCACCATCGCCCACACCCATCACGAGCGCTGGGACGGTGATGGCTATCCGCGCGGGCTGGGCGGCGAGGAGATCCCGCTCGAGGGTCGCGTCGCGGCCGTGGCCGACGTGTTCGATGCGCTCACCAGCGAGCGCGTCTACCGGGCCGCGCTGCCCGTCACGGCCGCCGCCGGCATGATGCACGCCGAGCGCGGCCGGCACTTCGCGCCGGCGGTCCTCGACGCGTTCGAGGCCGCGCTGCCCGACATCGCGGCGATCCGCCTTGCCGCCGCGCGGATGGACGGCAACGGCGCGTCGAGCGCACCGGCCTGAGTCATCACCACAGCTCCCCCTCACGCCAGTCGCAGGTCAGCTCGCCGGACAGGTCGAGCGGCGCGGCGACCTCGAGCACGTAGATGTAGCCGTCCTCGTCCGCGGTGCGCACCCGCCCGGACGGGGTGAGGGCGTACGTCTCGCCCTCCCAGGGCTTCCAGTCGCGGGCCGCGTAGAAGGCCAGACCCTCGTCGCTCGCCCCGAGCGCGCCAACGTGGTAGGCGCCGCGGATGACTCGCTCGAGTGCCTCCAACATGGCGGCGCCGTGACCGCGCCGGCGGTGGTCGGCGCTCACGGCGACGCCCTCGACGTATCCCGTGCGCAGGGCTCGCCCGGCGTGCATGAGCCGGCGCTGCACCACGGACGCATGACCGACGAGCTCCTCGTCCTCGTAGGCAAGCGCGTGGATGCCGCCGAGCGCGTGCTCCCAGTCGTCCTCGGTCATGTCGGGGGCGAAGACGTCGTCGAGGAGGGCGCGCGCAGCGCGCAGGGTCGCGGGGTCGAGCTCGGCGGTGTGGGCGAGGTGGACGGGCATACGGTCGGTGGGCGCGAGCGGGCGTGTTGGTTACGTGGCTAGACGATCAGCCCGCGCGGACGAGCATGCCGCATCCCGGCATCTTTGCCTGGCGGGCTCGGCCGAGGGGGTGATCGACCTTTCTGTGGCTATAGAGGGGGTAACGTCGATCACCCCCCGGAACGAACCGGACAGGCACGGGTATGACCTACCCAGCCGCGTCCGGGTGGTCAGAGTCAAGCGCCGCGAGCGCCCGTGCCACGTAGTCCATCGTCTCGCCGTCGACGCTCCCCCGCGACGCGCGCTCGGGGCCCTCCTGCTCGTACATGCGCGCGAGCGAGTCGCGCACACCGGGATCGCCGCCGGTGAACTGCTCGATGAGCGCGCGCCAGCGCTCGGCCAGCGGGCGCATCCGCGCGTCGGTCGGGGCGGTCCCGCGCTCGCGCTCGGCGCGCACGTCGGCGATGAGCGCCGCCCAGTCGCCCTCGGCCCGGCGCAGGCCGTCCGCGCCGAGCTGCTCGCGGCGCTCGGCAAGCTCGGCGAGCCGCTCCACGCTGTAGTAGCGCTCGATCATCGTCATCTCCTCGATCGTGGTCAGGAAGTCATCCAGCGTGGGGCTCGGGTCGCGCTCGAGGCGCTCGACCAGCGCGGCCAGGCGCGCACGCAGCGCCGCGGTCTGCGCCAGACTGCGGTCGACCTCGGCGAGGTGCTCACGCACTGCCACGAGCAGATCCGGGCGCCCGTCGAGCACCCCGGCGATCTCGGACAGCCCGAGCCTGAGGCGGCGCAGCGCGAGGATCCGATACAGCCGCGCGACGTCCGCGGCCGAGTAGGACCGCCGCCCGGACGGGCCGCGGTCGTGCGGCACGAGCAGACCGATCGCGTCGTAGTGATGCAGCGTGCGCACGCTCAGTCCGCTCGCCTTGGCGAGCGCGCCGACCGCCAGGGCCGTCTCGACCGTCGTCTCGGTGGTCGTCTTCGCGCTCACGGCGACCACCGTAGACCCTCACGTAGCGTGAGGGTCAAGGGCCCTTCGGCGCCGTCGTCGCGGCGGCCCTCAGACCGCGACGGCCCGAGCGGTGCGGCTCGGCGTGAAGCGGATCTCGCCGCCGCCGATGAGCTCGCCGTACGCGAGCTCGGCCCGCTCGAGGCGGGTGAGCAGCGAGCCGGCGTAGGAGCGCGTCAGGCCCATCAGGTCGGCGAGCTCGCGTGAGGTCAACGAGCCGCGCTCGGACAGCAGCCTGAGCGCCTGCGCCTGGCTTCGCGTCAAGGACCGTGTCGCGCCGTCGAGGAGCACCGTGTTCGTCCTATCGGCACGGATCGGCCAGTCCTGAAGTGGAAATTTCGACTTTCGGATTAAGCCGAGGGACGTCCGGGGCGATGACCTACCCTGGGATGGCCGAGCTCAGATGATCAGGGAAAAGGGATTCGTGGCGGTTAGCAGGAGAAAGGTCTCGTCGCGGGTCACGGTGCTGGCCGTCGCGCTGCTGCTCGGCCTCCTTGTCCCCCTCGCGACCGCGGTGACCGAGACGGCCGCTGCGGCCACCGTGGCCGAGCCGCTGTGCGCTGCGGCCCCGGCCGGATACGCGCGCTGCGCCGCGGAGATCCTCGTCAACGCCGCGACCGGGGCCCCCGTGCACCCGGCCGGCCTCACCGCCGCCCCGGCCGATCAGCCGAGCTCCCCGGCGCCCCAGGCCGGCAGCCCGGCGTGGCTGCGCTGGGCCTATGACCTGCAGGGCCTCTCGACGCTGGGGCCGCCCGCTGCGGACACGGTCGCGATCGTCGACGCCTACGGTGACAGCGCGGCCGAGTCGGACCTCGCGACCTACCGCGCGCAGTTCGGCCTGCCGGCGTGCACGACCGCGAACGGCTGCTTCGAGAAGCTCGACCAGACCGGCGGGACCAGCTACCCGCCCGATCCGGCGACGGCCAACGCCGGCTGGATCACCGAGACGTCGCTCGACCTCGACATGGTCTCGGCGATCTGCCCGTACTGCCACATCCTGCTCGTGCAGGCCAAGACCGCCGCTGACTCCGACCTCGCCGCGGCCGAGCAGACGGCCGAGCAGGCGCCCGCGCCATTTGACCCGCAGCAGATCAGTAACAGCTGGTCGTGGACGAGCGACTTCACGCACGACCTCACCTTCGACGACCGCAGCCTCGCCGTCGTCGCCGCCACCGGCGACTCCGGCTACAACACGTTCGGTATCCCGGCCGAGCTGCCCTGGGTGACGGCGGTCGGCGGCACGTCACTGCCGAGCGCCAGCAACGCCCGCGGCTTCGCCGAGGCAGCCTGGTCGAACACCGCCAGCGGTTGCGCGAACGTCTTCGTCAAGCCGACCTGGCAGACCGACAGCGCCTGCCCGTCGCGCACGCTCGCCGACCTGTCCGCGGACGCGGACGTGTCCACCGGCGCGCTCGCGTATGACTCGGCCGTCGATCACGGCTTCTTCGCGGCCGGCGGCACGAGCGTCGCCACGCCGATCATCGCCGCCTACTTCGCGCTCGTCGGTGGCGGCGCCGGCGACGGCGGAGCCCAATGGGCGTACACGCACGCGAGCGCGCTCAACGACATCACGAGCGGGTCGGACGGCAGCTGCACGCCGCCGGCGAGCGACAAGTACCTGTGCACCGCGCAGGCCGGCTACGACGGCCCGACCGGCGAGGGCAGCGTCAGCGGCGACGCCGTCGCCGGGCCACCGGAGCCCGCCGGCGCGTACGCCCAGGTCAACGGCACCGCCGCGACGCTGAACGGCGGCGTGTACGACAACCAGTTCGACACCCAGGTCCTCTTCCAGTACGGCCCGAGCACCGGCTACGGCCAGTCGACGCCACTCACCGACGCCGGCCAGGCGCTCGGCGTCACCACAGTGAGCGCACCGGTCAGCGGCCTGTCGCCGAGCACCGCCTACCACTTCCGTCTCGTCGCCACGAACGGCTGCGGGACGAGCTACGGCTACGACGCCACCTTTACCGCAGGATCGGGCGCTCCGACGAGCACGACGACCACGACGACGACGAGCACCTCGACGGCCACCAGCACATCGCTCAGCTGCCCGGCCGCGGCGACGTGGTCGCCGACCTCGACCACGACGACGACGAGCACCGCGACGGTCACGAGCACGAGCCCGCCGCCGGTCTCCACGGCGCTGAGCACGACGGTCACGGCGACCGCACCGCTGACGACCACGACGACGCGCACCGCCTCAACCGCCGCCATCGCCCCGCTGAGGGTGCGCATCGCGCGCGGCGGCGCACCGCCGCGGCAATCGCGTGGGCGTCCGCGTCAGCTGCAACCGCCGCTGCGCCGGCAGCATGACGCTGCGCATCGGCGGGCGCCTGATCGGGCGCGCGAAGGTCGCGCTGCGCAGCCGTGGCTTCGCGGCCATCGTGACGGCGCAGCTGAACGCGCTTGGCCGGCGGGTGGTGCGCGCGCACCACCCGCTCGACGCCGTCGCGGCGGCGACGCTCAACGGTCACCTGACACGGCAGCGGATTGTCGTCAGTTAGCTCTCAATGCCCACCGAGGCTGAAGGCGTAGAACTTGTTGCTCGGCAGGGCCTGGTAGTAGCCGGACCCCCAGTAGACGGTGCCGTTGGCGACCGCCGGGCCCGCCCACAGCGAGCCGTTCGAGCCGTAGCCCCAGAGCACCTTTCCGGTGGCCGCGTTGAGCGCGAACATCTTGTCGCCGAACCAGGCCGTGCTGCCCACGTACAGGACGCCGTTGGCCTCGGTCGGGGGACTGAGGTCTGCCGAGCCGTGGGGATCGGGAACCTGCCAGATGATCCGGCCGGTCGCCGGGTCGAGCGCGGCCCACGATCCCGCGTGATCGGTCTGACCTGACGGGAGCTGGTAGGCGGAGTAGAGCACGTCTCCGATCGGAACGTAGATGCGCGTGCCGTCGTAGGCGGTGCCCCACTGGATGCCGCCCTGAATACCGCCGGCGCCGACGAGCCTGTCCCACACGATGTTCCCGGTCGAGGCGTCGAGCGCCCAATAGACGCCGCTCTTCTGGCCGAGGCCGACGAGCGTGCGTCCCCCGATCTGGAACAGGTTCGGCCCCGAGCCGCTGAAGTCGTAGTCGTCCCCGGCGATCGATGGGCACCAGCTCTTACCCTGACCGAGGACGCAGGCGAAGTTCCAGGCGTCCCAGCCCTCGACCTTATGACTCCAGTTGACCTGCCCCGTTTGCAGATTGAGCGACAGCGCGCTGTCGAAGTAATCGTTCGGTGGCGTACAGCCGTCATTCGAGGTCTTGCTGGCCACCGCCGTTGCCTCACACGCCGCGGCGGCGTCGGGTGTCGTGTAGTTGTTGCCGGTGCCCACGTACACGCTGTCGGTCGCCGGGTCGATCGCCGGGGTATCCCAGACGGCGCCACCGCTGTAGCCACAACCCCCTGGCGGGGTTTGCACCGCGCACGGGCCGGTGTTGGCCGGAACGGTGTAGGTCTTCCAGAGGATCTGGCCCGTACTGGTCGACAGCGCGACGACGCTGCCCCGGAAGGTGCAGCACTGGTAGAACGGCGCCACCGCGTCGGTCTCCTCGTTCGAGGAGACGCCGACGATCACCTCGTTGCCGTACACGACGGGATTACCGGTGATGATCGCCGCCGGATGGGCGTCGACCTGCGTGCTCCACAGCAGCGCTCCCGTGTACCGGTTCACCGCGAAGACGTGCGCGCCGCCGGCGTGCGCAAGGATGAAGCTGTCACCGCTGATCAGCCGATCGCCGTCGACCGCGGGACTGACGCGCGAGCTGGCGGTGGCGATTCCGGTGTAGTTGCGGATCCGTTGCTGCCAGATGAGCGAACCGCTGCTCGCATTCACCGCGTTCAGGTAGCCGCCGCCGTCCGGGAAGTACACCGCCCCGCCGTCCACCGTGGGCGTGGCGCTCACATCGCCGTGCGTGGTGAAGATCCACTTGGGCGCGAGCTGCCCCACGTTGCCGACGCCGATCTGAAACTCGTCCGGCTGTGTGCGGCTGTTAGAAAGGTCGTGGCCGGCCACCGGCCAGCTCGCACCGGACTGCGCAACGGCCGCCGGGGCGGCGACGCCGACCCCCAGCGCGGCACAGCACAGCCCAACGAGGATCGCGGCAACGCGTGTGCGCATGCCGACGAGCGAACGCGATGACGAAGCCATAGCTCCTCCGATCGAGGCTTCCCCTGCCCGTATGTAGACGTCAGTGACCGCCGTCCGGACGCTCCCGGGCGCCGGTGTCAAAGCTGTTCGTCGGCTCCACCCGAGACGACAGCTTCTCGGAACCGAACCATACAGATTCTGGATACTCGCCGCTACAGTTGCTCGGCGCGAGGCCTGACTCGCGTCGATGTCCGTGGAGATGAGGCTCGCGGCGACTCCGGCGACTGCCGCCGCGGCCTGCGGTTCCAACGGCTCGCGGGCGTCCGCGAGGGGGTGTTCGACCTTTCTGTGGCTATAGCGAGGGTCTTGTCGAACACCCCCGCTTCGAGGCGCCGACCGGGCCTCTTCGTGCGCCCGAGTCCGTGGGCGTCGGGGCGCGCGGAAGCCCAAGTGCGCAGCGTCAGAGCGCCGTCAGCAACTCGACGTCGCGGCCCTCAGCGATGACTAGGCTCGAATCCGCGCGTGTTCGACGTGCGAGTCCCAAGGCAGCGCCGCGAGCGCGGTGGCGTAGGGCGGCGCCACGAGCGGCGGCTAGTCCTCGTCGAGTGCCCGCCGCACCATCTCCGGCGTGATGGGCGGCATGCGCCGGCACGCGGATGACCGGCAGGCCGTCCTCCGTCTCGACGCGGGCGGGCGTGAGGCCACGGCGGGCGAGCTCAGAGACGACCGAGCCCAGCGACCGACGTTCCGCGGCCGCGAGCTCGCGTGCGACGACGACGACGTCGTCGTCGAGGTTGAGGGTGGTGCGCACGGATTGACGCTAACGCATCACAACATCGTCATCGGTGCACCGGCCCTGGGTGCGCGCAGGTCAGAAGCCGAGCCGACCCCAGTCCGGAGCGCTCACCACCTGGCTCCTCGCCCGCACGGTGAAGGCGGGCAGTCGCCGGGTCGACGCGGAGCACCGGATACCGGCGGCGGGCAGACACACCGACTCGCGGCCTGACCGGGCGAACCTGCCGGCCGTGGCCTCGACCCGGTCCCGGCCCGATCGATCACCGCGCTGGAGCTCATCCATGGTGAGCGAGTAGGAGCTGCGAACCGGCCCCGACGCCGTCACCGTGTAGTGCCCGCGTGGCGTCAGCAGGACCACCGCCGAGTACCCCGACCGGTCGGCGACCGACACCGAACCGGGTATGTCGCGCACGACTCGCCCGTCGGAGGCGACGCCCGTCACCCGTCCCGCCGCGTCGGTCACGGTCAAGCGCGCCGGCGGCTCCTGGATCAGGTAGAGCGGGTTGATGTCCTGCAGGCGGGCGATCAAGCCGAGATGGAAGGCGGTCTCGGCGGTTTGCACCTGCTCGCTGAAGGAGAGGCTCGGATCGACGCTGTCGTAGAACGTGAGCGGCCCCGAGTTGAACACCTGTACCCACTTGCCCGGACTGGCCTGGATCTGCTCGGAGAAGCCCTCGGTGTGCCAACGCAAGACGTTGCCGCCGACCCCGTCGAGGGAGCAGTCGAGCTTGACGGTGACCCAGTCGCAGGTCGGGATACCTTGCGCCGCCTCGGGCCGCAGGAAGTCCAGCTCGGCGGTGGCGACGCTGTCGACGGGAATCGTCAGCTGCGGGGTGTTCGCCACGAGACGCAGCCCGATCTGGACTTGTAACGTGCCCGTCGCCACCAGCGAGCAGGTCGAGGATGTCGCCGGCGAGACCGGGGTGAACGTGAGCCCGAGCGGCAGGTAGCGCACGCCCCACGGCTTGGTCGTGTGGGTGCTGTACGAGACGTCGACACCCGGGAGGCTGACCGGCACCGCCGGCTCGCTGCAACTCGGGCTGCCGACGCTGAAGGCCACCGGCGGCGACCACGTCGTCGCCGAGAACAGCGGCGTCCACTTGACCGTGGCCAGGTAGCCGCCGCGCTGCAGCCCACTGACCGGGAAGTCCGCCGAGAAGACGCCGTCGACTCTCGGCACGACCGATATGGGCCCGAGCGGCTGACCCCACACCTGCAACTGCGCGAGGGCCAGGGACACCGAGGAGGGGAAGGTCGCGGTGTCGAGGACGTTCAGCGACCAGGCGGTCGCGGTGGGCTCGGACGAGGTGACCCAGGGTGCCGTCGCCCCCGAGCCGGCGTTGGCCGCAGCGGGTAACGCGCTTGTCGCGAGCGACAACGACGCCAGGCAAGTCGACGTCGCCACGACGGCGAGCGCCGCCCAGCCTCGACGCGGCAAACGCCGCCATCCAGCGCGATGCAGCTCATTGATACGACGCATGCAGCCATCTCCCCTGCGGCGTCGGCCCGGGCGCCCGAGGCGCCCACTCGTGCAACGGCGCGAGTCTACGCCGTTGTCACGCCCGGCGGAAGGCGCGCACCGACAGCGGCACGAAGATGAGCAGCAACGCGACGAGCCAGGCGAGCGCGCCGAGCGCCGGGCCGAGCGCCTGGCCGTGTCCGATCATCAGGTCGCGGGCGGCGTCGACGACGAGGGTGACCGGGTTGACGTCGGCGAACGCGCGCACCGCGCCCGGCATGTGGGTGGTGGGTACGAAGGCCGAGGAGGCGAACACGAGCGGGAAGACCCAGATGAACCCCACCGACTGCGCGGTCTCGGGATTGCGCACCGACAGCCCGACGAACGCGCTGATCCACGAGAAGGTGTAGGCGAAGGCCAGCACGAGCGCGAGCGCGAGCACCACCTCGTAGATCGGCTGGGTCGGGCGGAAGCCGACGGCGACGCCGATGACCAGCATCACGATCAGTGTCAGCAGGTTGGTCGCGAGGTCCGCGCCGGTGCGGCCGATGAGCACGGCCGAGCGGGCGATCGGCAGCGAGCGGAGGCGATCGACGACGCCCGCGGCCATGTCCTCGGTCAGACCGAGCCCCGTGGTCAGCGCGCCGAAGACCGCGGTCATCACGATGATCCCCGGCATCAGGTAATCGACGTAGCTGACGGGACCGGTGGCGATCGCCCCGCCGAAGACGTAGCGAAAGAGCAGCACGAAGATCACGGGCTGCACGAACAGGTAGACGACGTACATCGGGCGGCGCGCGATCTTGCGCAGCTGGCGCGTGGCCATCACGCGGCTGTCGGCAATCGTCTCGGCGAGCGTGAGGCGGCCCCGCTCGGGGATCGCGATGTCTGCGGTGCTCATCAGGCGGCCTCCTGGGTGAGGGGTCGATCGGCGGCCTCGTCCGGCGAGGCCCGCCCGGTCAGGGTCAGGAACACGTCGTCGAGGCTTGGCTGGTGCAGCTCGATGGCGGCCACCGCCAGCCGGCGGTCGTCGAGGCGCCGCAGCGCCTCAGCCGACGCGCCGGGATCGGCCACGGCAAGGCGGATCTCGCCGTCGGCGCTGTCCACGCGCGGCGGTTCGGTGCCCAGTCCGGCCAGCGCCGCCGACGCGTCGGGAATGTCCGCGGGATCGGCGACGCGGACGCTCAGCACGCTGCCGCCGATGGCGGCCTTCAGCTCGGTCGGCGTGCCCTCGGCGGCGATGCGCCCGCGGTCGACGACGGCGATGCGCTCGGCCAGGCGGTCGGCCTCCTCGAGGTACTGCGTGGTCAGCAGCACCGTGGTGCCGTCGCGGCGCAGCTCGTCGACGACGCTCCACAGCTCCTGGCGCGAGCGGGGATCAAGCCCGGCGGTGGGCTCGTCGAGCAGGATCACCGGGGGGCGTCCGATCAGTCCCGCGGCGAGGTCCAGTCGCCGGCGCATCCCGCCCGAATACGTCGACACGCGCCGGTCGGCGGCCTCGGCGAGGCCGAAGCGCTCGAGCACCTCGTCGGTGCGTCGGCGGGCCTCGGGACCAGCGAGCCGGTACAGGCGGGCGATCATCTCGACGTTCTCGCGCCCGGTGAGCTCGCCGTCGACGGCCGCGAACTGGCCGGCCAGCCCGATCCGCCGCCGCACGGCCAGCGGCTCGCGGGCGACGTCGTGGCCGAGCACCGCGGCCCGGCCGGCGGTCGGCTCGATCAGCGTGGCCAGCACGCGCACGAGCGTCGTCTTGCCCGCGCCGTTCGGTCCCAGCAGCCCGTACACCGTGCCGGACTGCACGCTCAGGTCGATGCCGTCCAGCGCGGTCACCTCGCCGTAGGTCTTTACCACGCCCTGAACGTCGATCGCCGTGGTCTGATCGTCGGTCATCGCCTCCGCTCCAGTTCGGTTCGCTTGTATTGGTGCCACTCGTCCACCAGCGCCGGGCTGCGCGACTGCCACCAGGCATAGAACGCCTCGAACTCCTCCAGGCGCGCGCGCCGCGCGGGCGGCTCGCCGGCCAGCGCCTCGAGCCCCTGCGCGAACAGCGCGCGCGCCGTTGCGGCGCCCTGGTCGCGCATCTGCTCGTCCACCGCCCCCGGCCGCAGGCGGAACCGATCGGCGCGTTCGCCGCGGATGTGCAGGCGATCGACGAGCCCCGAGCGGACGAGCATCCCCGTCGCGCCGCTGATCGCGCCCTTACTCGCGTCCAGCGCCTCCGAGAGCTGCGCCGCCGTCTGCTCGGGCGGATCGCACACGAGCAGCCACGCGAACACGCGGCCCATCATGCGCGGCATCCCGTAGGACTGCGAACACCAATCGCCGGTTGCGTCGACGAACTGCCAGAGCTTGTCGTCCATTGTGTTCAGAGATTACTGAACTTACGATAGATACGCAAATGTTGCCGCGACCGCTCGGCCGTGGGCCCGGTCTGCGACGCCGTCAGCTAACCGGGTCATCGGTCGTCGGCGGGTTGAGGGACTACGGTACGGACCGCATGCGGGCGAGAATCGGCACGCGTCTCGCAGTGACGCCTCCGGCGAGGAGTGGCGGGTCGGCCGGGTCTGGTTGGGCCGGCGCGCACCGCGCCTGCGCCGGGTAAGCGGCGACGCCGCTGGCGACATCGCCAACTGGGTCCCGTTCGACATCGGCGATTGGGGTGACCTGGAGGCCGCGATCGCGATCGCGATCGCCCTTCTGCTGATCGTGTTCGTCGTGATCCCGCTGTTCGTCTTTGGGATCGAGCTGATCCTGGTCGGCGTCGCGGTCGCGGCGAGCATCATCGGGCGGCTGTTGCTCGGTCGGCCGTGGATCGTGGCCGCCGAGCGCGGCGACAAGGGCGAGACGGTGCTGTGGGAGGTGTCAGGCTGGCGGCGGTGAGGCCGGGTTATCGATGAGGTCGCCGAACGGCTCTCGGCCGGGCTCGCGCCCGAGACGCGCGAGCGTGCAGAGCAGGTTCTGGCGTCGCGGCGCGCCGCGTGAGCTGGCGGGTGTGGTGCGGTCGACCGGCACCCAACGATGCAGATTCTCGGCCGGCTGCCAGACGAACGTGACCGGCGGCACGCCCACGGGCCTGCCCGCCCGAAGGCAGGCAGGCCCAAGAGCGACATCCGAGAGCGCTACCGCGCGACCGTGATCTCCCCGAACAGCCCATGCAGCTCATCGCCGATGCCGGCCGTGAACAGGAGGCTGTTCGGCGACCCGGTGACGCCGTTACCGAAGCGCAGGCCCCAGAGCTGATCGATCTGGATCGGGTTACCGTCCTTGTTCATCAGCTGACCCTCGAGATCGCCGCTGAACGGGTTATACGCGTGGATCGTGCCGTCGCCGAAGTTGCCGACGAGCAGGTCGCCGCCGAAGGCGCCGAACCCGCCCGGGGCGAGCGCCAGTCCCCAGGGCGAGTTGAGCGCCCCGCCCGTGACCAGGCGGCGCAGGTGCGTGCCGTCCGCGTCGTAGATGTCGACGAACCCGTGACCGGGGCCGGCGACGTCGTCGTGCTTGGCCGCGTTCTGCAGCGCGTAGGTCACGACGATGAAACCGTCGATCTCCTGGATGCCGAACGGCGCGTACCCGGCCGGCAGGTTCCGGTCCGTGAAGGCGCCGGCGGACAGGTTGACCGTCTTGAAGTTGCTGTCGAAGACGTGGATGGCGTCCTCGGAGAAGTCCGCGGCGTAGAGGAAGGTCCCCTGCGACGTGGTCGCCATCGTCAGCCCCTTATAGACGGCGTTGGGGTCGTTGTACTTGGGGACGGCCTGTGTGCCCCCGTTCCACGCCGTGAGCTGACCGCTCTCGGAGTCGAAGATGAACTTCGCCGGGCTCGTGCCCGCCGGGGAGGTCACGACGAAGCCGCTCGTCGCGTTGGCCACGATGCCCGTCGGGTTGCCGCCCGGGATCTACACGACGAGCCCCGCCACCTGCGGGATGCTGCCATTGACGCCGCCGGTGTAGATCGTCGAGACGTTCGAGTTGTTGTCGGACACCCACAGCGGCCCATTCGGCAGCGCGGCCATGCCCCACGGGTTCTGCAGGTTGCGATCGGTGACGCGAGCCACGCCGCCGATGTCGGAGACGAGGTTGTGCTGCTTATAGACGTCGTCGCCCCCGTGGAAGAACGGGTCGGCGACGGCCACGCCGGTGGCCGTCAGAACGGCGAGCGCCGCGACGAGCGCCAGCACGGGGCGCCGCCACGCGCCGGTGACACGCGCGCGGGGGCGATCAAACGAGTCGGTTCGAGACACGAGCATCCTCCTCGAGCACGGGCGGAAGCCCGCGCCCTGCCTGGGCCGGCCCTGCTGCCGGCCTTCACGCGGTGGACCGCCAGTGGGCCGCGATTCTTCCCCGGCTTCACGCGATCGTCACGGCGACCGGCGCCGCCGGCGCGACCCGCGGTCCCCCGACCCGCGTAAGATGCGCCCCGTGCGGAGTGCCACGGTCCCTCTAGGCCGCTGCCAGCGGCTTCACCGCGGCACGTGCTGAAGACGCCGCTCAGGTGGGCGCGCACGGTGCGCGCGCTGCTCGCGCGGTGGCTCGCGTTCATCAAGCGCCTGCTCGCCGACCCGCTCGCGCCGATCAGCGTGCTCTTCCTGATCCTCGTGGTTTCGCTGTTCGCGCGCGTATACGACCTCAAGGAGCCGTGCACCGAGCCGTGCAGCACGCCGGCCAGCCACACGCTCATCTTCGACGAGAGCTACTACGTCAACGCCGCGCGGGTCATCGACCACATCAACCCGCCGGCCATGGCCCCCTACAGCGGCGCGCCGGGCGGCGAGGATCCCAATCCCGAGCACCCGCAGCTCGCTAAGGCGATCATCGCCGGCTCGATCAAGCTGTTCGGCGACAACCCGCAGGGCTGGCGGTTGCCGAGCGTGCTGTTCGGTCTGCTCGCGCTCGCGATGATCTACGTGCTCGTGCGCTCGCTCGGCGGCAGCGGCTGGCTCGCGGTCGGCGCGACCGCGGTGATGGCCACCGACAACCTGCTGCTCGTGCACGGGCGCATCGCCACCCTCGACATCTTCGGGATAGCGATGATGCTCGTCTCGGCGGTGCTCTACGTGCGCCGATGGCCCCTGCTGGCGGGCATAGCGTTAGGCGTCGCCGGGTGCATGAAGGAGACCTCGCTGTACCTGGCGGCCGTCTTCGTGCTCTACGAGGCGCTGCGCGTGCTCCGTGCGAAATGGGTCGACAAGAGCGCGAAGGGGTGGGTGCAGGAGAACCTGCGGCCCGCCTTCATCGTGGTCATCAGCGGCGCGGCCTCGTTCCTGCTCGTGCTCTGGGCGCTGGACCTGCTCATCCCGGCGTATGACACCGGGACGAAGATCACCTACGCCGGCAGCCCGTTCACGCACTTCTTCCACATGTATCACTACGCCGGGCTGCTGAACGCGGTACCCAACGCGACGGGCATCCCCTCGACGCCGTGG
Organism: uncultured Solirubrobacterales bacterium; assembly: GCA_963819075.1. Taxonomy (GTDB): domain Bacteria; phylum Actinomycetota; class Thermoleophilia; order Solirubrobacterales; family Solirubrobacteraceae; genus CAVQBJ01. Next base: position 674,238 of record CAWFUP010000001.1, on the reverse strand, counting down.
GAGTGGCTGATCGATCAGCGCGGGATCAACTACGCGCGCGTCGCGGTCAACTCCGTCTCGGGCGGCAAGATCGTGGCCAGCCGCGCGACGATCTACTTCCAGGGCGAGATCAACCCGTTCATCATCTTCTTCGCCGTCCCGGCGCTGTTCGCCGGCGTGGCGCAGTGGTGGCGCGATAACGATCGCGTCGCCCTCTTCGGCTCCGCCTGGATCCTCGCCACGTACGCGATCTCGGTGTACGACGCGCAGATCTCCGGGCGTGTCGCATACCTGTACTACATGGTCGTCGTCATGCCGGGCATCTACATCGTGCTCGCGCGCTTCTTCTCGCGTAAGGGCATCCCGACCGCCTTCACGCTCGGCTGGTCGCTGATGCTCATCTACGGCTTCCTCAATCTGTACCCGATACAGACGCTGTTCGGGGGCTTGGGCGGCTAACGCCGGCGCACAGTCCGCTGCGCGGTCGAGCTCAGGCGTGTGAGCGTCAACCCCCACCTGCCCGCAGCGCCTCGAGCCGCTCCAGATCCAGCAGGTCCTGGGGTCTTCCCGCCGCGCTCTTCATCGCGATCAAGTCGTCGCGACCGGCGAATTGCAACGCCCCCGGCACCGGGCAGCGTGAACGCCACCGCTCCGGTGGCGAGCTGAGCGTAGCCGCGCACTCCGGGAACGTCCTGCATCACGTCCAGCCGGCCGAGGCGCGTTCGCAGCGCCCAGTTGCCGCCCAGCGCGAGCCCGTCCTCGTCGGGCTCGATGCCGAGCTCGCCTGGGTCGAAGTCCGCGGCCACGAGCACCTCGGCACGCAAATCCGTCAGCGCCCGCGCGAGCCGGGCGAGGTTCGCCGGGTCGGGATCGGGCACGACATCGAGATCCTTGGTGGCGCGCACGAAGCCGTGCGCGGCCAGCGACAGGCCGCCGATGACTACGAAGTCCACCCCGTGCTCGACCAGAGCACCGAGCAGACCCTCGGCATCGAGCACCTCGATCGGAAGACCATTCTCGTTCGGGCGCTCGACGCTCACGGGCGGGCGCCCACCTTCTCGGCGGCCGCGGCCGCTGCGATCGCCGTGGCGGTGCGGCTGAGCGCTATCGCCTGCGCAACCCGTTGCGCCACCGTCAGATCGCGCAGGTCGGCCCGGGCCTGCTCGAGCACCGGATCTTCGGCGATCACCGCAGTGGCAGTGCTCAGCTGAAGCTCCTCGCCCATCGCGCGCATCAGTCGTTGCAGCGTACGGATCGACGGCGAGACTTCATCGCGTTCGATGCGGCCGACGTGCCGCGCGGTGGTGCAGACACGACGCGCGAGTTCGGTCTGCGTCAGACCGTGGCGCACTCGGACATCGCGCAGCAGGGCACCAGCGGCCATATAACCCCATGATAGGTCATATTTGACCTATCATGGTCACGATCCGTCAGCGGCCGAGGGGGGTGTTCGTCGTAGGTATGAATATGTCACCCCAACGACGAACACCCCCGGCGTCAGCCTCGCTGCCACTCACTTCTTGACGATCGTCGCCGTCGCCTCGGCCGAGGTGGGGTTGCCGACGTTCTTGGCCTCGCCCGTGCTGACGATCTCGGCCTTGTTCTTGTAGGTGTCCCCGACCTTATTGGCGGCTCCGGCGTTGGGCTTGAGCTCGACGAAGACCTTGCTGCTCTTGTCGCCCTTACCGAGCGCCTTCTTGTAGCTGCACTTGATGACCTTGGGCTTCACCTTCCCCGCCGCGCTGCCGCCGCCCGGCCTGCACGACCACCCGGCTTGCGCCCGGACCGTAAAGGTGTAGTCGGGTGGTGGGTCGGGCAAGGTATCCGTGATATCGATCGTGTCCGGCTCGGCCTCGGAGACGCTGTCCTTGGCGTTGGTGACCGTTATCTCGTAGGTGACGGGGTCCCCGATGGGCACGTTGGCCTTGACGGCGGTCTTGTCGATGGAGACCGCCACCTGGGGCAGAACCGTGTAGCGCGCCTCGCTCGTTATCCCCTTCGTGCCGCACTCGCCGCAGGTCAGCGTCGCGCTGTTGGTGACCTTGCGCCCCTTGGGCGGAACCTTCTCGAGGTCGAGGACCGTCACCACGAATTGAAGGCTCACGCTCTTCCCCGGCTGGATCGTGACCTGGCCGAACGTGCAGGTGACGGTGCCCATGTTCCCGCGCTTGCACGCCGGGTCGCTGCCCTTCTCGGTGAAGGTGACCGGCTGGTCGCCGAGCGCATCGGACGCGGCGGCGCCAGTGAGCGTCACGGCGTTGGTCGTCGACGTGTTCTTGATGGTGAGGGTGACCGCGATCGCCTCACCGAGCCGTGCGGCCCGCGGGGCCACGGTCTTTGAGAAGTCGAAGGTGCATTTCTGCTCGGCGGCGGCGTAGACGAACCGTCCGGACTTGTAGGCCTTCGCGCCGACCGCGACCGGGCACACGGGGGCACCCGTTGACGAAGTCGTGCTCGTCGTGGTGGTGGTGGTCGTCGTCGTGGGAGACACGCCGCTTGATGACGTGGATCTGGACGTCGATGTGGACGTGGTCGATGTCGACGCGGACGTGGTCGATGTGGTCGCCGACGTCGTCGATGTGGACGTGGTCGACGCCCCCGTGCCGATTGACGAGGTCGTCGTGGTCGTCGTCGTGGTCGTGGTGGGAGTCGCCGTCGTCGTGGTCGTGGGAGTGGCCGTCGTCGTGGTCGTGGTGGAAGTCGCCGTCGTGACGGTCGTCGTGGTCGGAGCGGTCGTCTCCGTGGTGATCGGAGTCGTCGTGGTCGAGGTAGGACTCGCCGTCGTGACGGTCGTCGTGGTCGGAGCGGTCGTCTCCGTGCTGGCGGAAGTCGTCGTCGTGGTCGAGGTAGGACTCGCCGTCGTGACGGTCGTCGTCGTCGGAGTCGTCGTCGCCGTCGTGACAGTCGTCGTCGTCGGAGTCGTCGTCGCCGTCGTGACGGTCGTCGTCGTCGGAGTCGTCGTCGCCGTCGTGACAGTCGTCGTCGTCGGAGTCGTCGTCTCCGTGCTGGTGGAAGTCGTCGTCGTCGGAGTCGTCGTCTCCGTGGTGGTCGGAGTCGTCGTGGTCGAGGTAGGACTCGCCGTCGTGACGGTCGTCGTCGTCGGAGTCGTCGTCGCCGTCGTGACGGTCGTCGTCGTCGGAGCGGTCGTCTCCGTGCTGGCGGAAGTCGTCGCCGTGGGAGTCGTCGTCGCCGTGGTGATCGGAGTCGTCGTCGTCGTCGACGTAGGACTCGCCGTCGTGACAGTCGTCGTCGTCGGAGCGGTCGTCTCCGTCGTGCTCGGAGTCGCAGTGCTAGTGGTCGTCGTGGTGGGACTCGTCTCCGTCGTGGTCGGCGCGGTCGTGGTGGTGGTGGTCGGGATGGTCGTGCCCGTCACGGTCGACGCGGTGGTGACAGTGATGGGCGTAGTCACCACGACCGTTGTCGACGTGAGCGCCGTCAGGGTCGTCGACGTCGACGCGGTGGTAATCGTCGTGGGCGACGTTGCGACGGTCGTCGTGGTCGCGGGGATCGTCGTGGCCGTCGCCGTCGACGAGCTGGTGATGGTGATGGGCGACGTCACCACCACCGTTGTGGTGGCGAGGGCCGTCGTGGTTGTCGCCGTCGACGTAGCACAGTCCCCTGCGCCCTGTGCGACCGGCGTCGCGGTGATCGTCGCGGTGGTCGTCGTGGACGTCGTGCAGCTGCTCGACGTGCTGGACGTCGTCGGGACAGTCGTGGTCGCCGAGAACGTGCCGTTCGACCCGCCGCCGGTCGTGGCAGCGGCGACGCCGGCGGTCCCCGCGGCTAGGGCGGCGATACCGAGCGCAGTGAGGAGCACGCGTCGGCCAACGGCGCCGGACCAGCGACCATCGCTGGGCCGTACCCGAACGCCCTGCGCACCGTCGTCTGCGTCGCGATCAACGCGTCGATTCCTGGACCACACCTGAGCTCCGACATGCCTCGGGGACCCGTGCTCCACCCCTGGTACAACAGGAAGCCGCGTTCTACCACATCTGACCGATCCGCGCTCGCGAACCGGGGCTTACCTCCCGGCGCGGGGCCGCGTCAGGCGAGTTCGCTGACCAGGTTCGACGCGCCGGCCTGCGTCGGATTGAGGGTGCCCGACGCGGAGTAGCCGCTCGACCCCGGGCTGCCGAGCAGACTCGACACGAGTGAGTTGATGTCCGTCGGCGTGCCGCTGCCGGAGCTGAACGCCGCCAGGAGGGCCTCGGTGCTCGACGACGAGCCACCGCTCGACGACGAGCTCGTGCCGCTGAGCGCAACGAGAAGCGCCTCGGTGTCCGACGACGAGCCGCCGCTCGACGACGAGCTGGCGCCGGTCAGGGCGGCGAGAAACGAGCCGCTATCGGAGGACGAGGAACTGCTCGTGCCGGTGGCCGCGGCCGTCGAGTCGCCGTCGGTGTCGGTGCTCGACCCAAGAAGGCCGGCACCGCCGTGGTGATGATGGTGGCGATGGCCGCCCGTGCCGTTGGCGATCCGCGTGGCGATCTGCTGCAGCTGCACGCTGCTCGACGCGGTCGAACCGGAGCCCTGCTGGGCCTGCTGCAGGGCGCTCGCGATCGCGCTCACGAGCGTCTGCTGGGAGACGCCCTGCGCGGAGGCGATCGAGCTGAGGCTGGACCCCGACTGCAGCTGCTGCTGCAGGGTGTTCGAGCTCTCACCCAGCGCCGACGAGGCGGCACTGAGGATGCTCTGCCAGTTGCTCTGCGCCGCGGAGGGCTGCTGCTGCGGCATGTACTGCCAGGTGTTGCTGCTGTCGACCGGGCTGACGGACATGGCGGGACGCTCCTATCTTCCGTGACGAGTCTCCCGCGGTGATCGGCCAACGCCCGCTCTGGACGCAGAAGAGCCACGTAAAAAAGGCGCCCCGAGGCGCCCGCCCCTATGCCCCTTCGGCGCCACCCTGCTGCAGCATCTCCACCAGGCGCTCGGGCGAGAACTCAGCCGGCTCGGTCTGCTCGAGGAAGTCGAGTAAGGCGTCAGTGAAGCGCATCGGCTCGTCGAGGTGCGGCATGTGACCCGCGCCGGCGAACGTCACGAGGCGACTGCCGGGCATGCGCTCATGCGCCTCGGCCGCATGGCGCACGGGGATGATGGGGTCGTTCTCGCCCCACAGCAGCAGCGTCGGCACATCGGCGGCGAGGTAGAGGCGGTTGGTGGCGTCGACGCGCTGGCCGGCCGTCCCGACGACGCCGCGCAGCGTGTGCAGGAAGGCCATCCGCGTCGCGGTGTCGGCGAGCGAGGAGAACCCGCTGGCCACCTCCTGCAGATCGGGCGCCGGGCGCCAACCGAGCCGCCCGAGCGTCGAGGCGACGCGGCTTCCGGCCGCCGCGAGCGGACCGGCGACGGTGGCCAGGAAGAGATCCGCCCCCGGTAGGCAGGCGGCGCGCAGGATGAGGTTGACATCCTGGCCGAGGCCGCCGCTCGAGACGAGGACGAGGCGCTCGGTGCGCTCGGGGAACTGATATGCGAACTGCATCGCGATCCCGCCGCCGAGCGAATGCCCGAGCACGGTCGCACGCTCGTAGCCGAGCGCGAGCAGCAGGTCGCGCAGGGCGCTGGCCAGGCTGCCGAGCGAGTAGTCGCCGGCCGGCTTATCCGAGACGCCGTGCCCGGGAAGATCGGGGGCGATCGTCGTGAAGTGCACCCCGAGGCGCTCCTGCACGGCCGTCCAGGTCAGCGCGTTGCCGGCGATGCCGTGCACGAGCAGGACCACCGGCCCCTGGCCGGCGATCCGGTAGCTGATCCGGTGGCCGTGCAGCACCACCTCGCGCGTATGCACGTCCACGCGGCGCGGTAGTCCCTCCAGAGGGGGCCTGGCGCTAAACGGCGAACGGCTCTCGGCGCGGCTGGTCGTGCCTAACATCCCGACCTCCTGATCCGACGACGCGCACGGTACCTCATAGCGCAGCGCGGCGCGATCTTATGTACCCCCGGGCGCCGACGGGGTAACGCGACTCGCCCCCAAGGCTATGGCTCCAGTCGTTCGGGGAGTCCAAGCCCGGCGAAGAACCCCGGGCCGCGGAAGGCGGTGATGTCGGCGATCAGCCCGTCTTCGAGGGTGAGAACGGTCACCGCCTCCGCGACGAAGCGCTCCGCCGCGGCGTTCCAGCGGTACTCACCGAACGCGGGCTGGGCGCTGGCCATCGCCGGCAGCAGTCGCCAGCGTGTCCCGGGGGCGAACACGACGGAGCGCAGGAAGGTCGCGACCGCATCTCGCCCGCGGTACCAGGTGGGCAGGGGCGGCATGGCGATCGTCGCGTCGTGGGCGAGCATCGCGACGACGGCGTCGACGTCTGCGCGTTCCCAGGCGTCGACGAAGCCCTCCACGATCGCGCGCAGCCGATCGTCTCCGAGCGCTCGCAGGGTGGCCTGCTGGCTTCGCGCGGGCAACCGCTCGTCGGCGGACCTGTGGGCGCGCTGGAGCGCGGTGTCGACCGCGGGCGGCGTCATCTCGAGCGCCTCGGCCACCTCTCGTGCCGAGAATCCGAGCACGTCACGGAGGATGAGGACGGCGCGCTGCCTGGCCGGGAGGTGCTGCAGGGCCGCGACGAACGCCAGCTCGACGCTTTCGCGCTGCTCATAGCGGGCATCGGGGGAGGCGAGTCGGTCCTCGAGCTCGATGCCCGCCTCCGGGTAGGGCTCGAGCCACACGGACTCGCCGACCGGTGGCGCGAGTGGACCGTGAGGGTCGGCCGGGGGGCCGTAGTCGACCGGGAGAACCCGCTTGGGCCGTCGTTCGATCGCCTTCAGGCAGGCGTTGGTGGCGATCTTGTATAGCCAGGACTTCAGTGAGCTGCGGCCTTCGAATCGGGGCAGCGCCCGCCACGCGTTCAACAGCGCCTCTTGGACGGCGTCCTCGGCGTCCTGTACCGAGCCGAGCATGCGGTAGCAGTGGGCGTGCAGGGCCGCGCGATGCACGGCGATCAGCTCGCTGAATGCGCGTTCGTCGCCGCCCCGGGCGGCCTGGAGCAACTCTTGCTCGGTCCTGGTCACGGCCGCCAGCCCTTCTGCTGCCAGAGCGCGATCTCTCCACAGGCCGGCGTCGCGATCACGCTGCGCCAGCCTGCCGGGCCTTCTCGCGGGTCGAGCAGCACCGACGCTCCGAGCCGTCGAGCGCGATCGGTGGCCGTATCGATCCGGGTGACCTCGACGTAGGGCAGCCACAGCGGTCGCGGTGTGCCGCACTCGACGATCCCGGCCCCGAGGTCGCTCCCGAGCTCGAGCGCGTGGTAGGAACCCGATGCCGTGTCGATCTGGTCCTCGCGCCAGTGCAGTAGCTGCGAGCAGAACGCGCTCGCGCTGTTCAGATCACCGGTGTGCAGCTCGAGGTGAACGACCCGGCTCGGGAGCGACGCCGGCATGTCCGGGTGCGTCAGGCGACCGATGCCGGTCATCGTATTTCCTCGTTCAGCTGCTGGGCTCGAGCGCGGGCAGCGGATGCGCTGCCCCGGGCTCGCCGACCCGGCGTCGACCGGGAAGCGCCATTCCGGCGATCGCGCCGGCGAGCGCGAGCGCCGCGGTGACGGCGATGGCCGGAGCGAACCCGTCGGTGAACGCGGCGGGCGATGCGTAGCTGCCGGCGGCCGCGAATACGGCGACGGCGACGGCGACGCCGAACACGCCACCGAGCTCGCGCATCATGCTGTTCGCGCCCGCGACCTTGCCGATCGCGTCCATCGCGGCACCGCCGACCACCGAATTCTGCGCGGCCGGGATGGCCATCGAGACGCCGACCCCGGCCACGATGAACGGCGCGAGCATCCGCGAGTACGCGAGCCCGGGCTCGACGATCAGCGCCAGCCACGCCATGCCGGCCGCCTGCAGCGTGAGCCCGGCGACCATCAGCGGCCGCTCGCCGATTCGGTCGGCCAGCGCGCCGGCGATCGGCGCGACGGTCAGGAACGTCGCCGTCCAGGGCAGCAGTCGCAGCCCCGCGCCGAGCGGGTCATAACCGAGGCCCGTCTGCAGCAGCTGCGCGTAGAAGAACACGGCGCCGAACAACGACGCGAACGTGAAGAAGATCGCCGTGTTCCCGGCCGAGAAGGCGCGCGAGCGGAACAGACGCATCGGCAGCATCGGCTCGGGAGCGCGCCGCTCCCACCCCACGAACGACACCATCAGCAGAGCCCCGAGCACCAGCGAGCTCGTCACTTCGAGGCTGCCCCAGCCGACCTGATTAGCGCGCACCAGCCCCCACACGAGCGCCAGCGCACCACCGGTGACGAGCGCCAGCCCGCGCAGGTCAAGGCCGCCGTCCGGACCGCGGCTCTCGTGCATCCGCGTGAGCACCAGCGGGATCGCGATCAGCCCGATCGGCACGTTGATCCAGAAGATCCACTGCCAGGCCAGCCCCTGCACGACGGCGCCGCCGACGAGGGGACCGCTCGCCACGGCCAGCCCGGTGATCGCGCTGAACACCCCGATCGCCGCGCCGCGCTTCTCGGGCGGGAACGCCGCGCTCAACAGCGCCAAGCCGAGCGGCACCAACAGCGCCGAGCCGGCCCCCTGGACGGCGCGGGCGGCGATCAGCCAGTCGACGTTCGGGGCCAGCGCGGCCGCCGCCGACGCCGCCGCGAACAGCGCGATGCCGGCCGCGTACAGATTGCGCCGCCCGTATCGATCTCCGAGCGCCGCGCCCGTGATGAGCAAGACGGCGAAGCTGAGGTTGTACGCGTTGACCGTCCACTCGAGCTGCGCCACCGACGCCCCCAGATGCACGCGGATCGTGCTCAGCGCCGTCGACACGACGAGCGTGTCGAGCGCCGCCATCAGCGATCCGATTCCCGTGAGGGCGACCACCCAACCGGTCGAACCCCTTGTCTTTCGCCCAATAGCGCTCATGACTCCTCCTCGCAGCTCGGTGTCTGACGGCGGCCTGGCCGCCCTTCCACCACCACAGATCCGCCCCTGTGCCGAAATCCAACGCCGAGCTCCTCGACGCCGCGGCGACACCCGGCGCCGTTGGATTTCGCAAAGGGACCGGATCTCTGCTCGAAACGGCGGCGAACGCGCCGGCGAGCCCGCGAGATAGGAGGAGCCATGCACAAGACCGGAACCCGCGAGGAGTGGGTCGCCGCCCGGCTCGAGCTGCTGGAGGCCGAGAAGGCCCTGACCAAGCGCAGCGACGAAGTGGCGCGCCAACGCCAAGAGCTGCCCTGGGTGGCGATCGAGAAGGACTACCGCTTCCAGACCGACGAGGGCACCGCGTCCCTGGCCGACCTCTTCCGGGGACGCTCGCAGCTCCTCGTCTACCACTTCATGTTCGCGCCCGAGTACACGGCCGGGTGCCCGTCGTGCTCGGCGATCGCGGACGGCTTCGACGGCTCCGTCGTGCACCTGGCCGCTCACGATGTCGCCTTCTGGGCGGTGTCGCGGGCGCCGCTCGCCAGGCTGCAGCGGTACAAGCGGCGGATGGGCTGGAGCTTTCCCTGGGCCTCTTCGTTCGGCAGCGACTTCAACTACGACTTCCACGTGTCGCACACCGACGCGGAGTGGCGGGCCGGAGCCGTCGACTACAACTTCCGCCAGGTGGACTTCAGGCCCGCCGAGGACAGTCCGGTGGCCGCCGAGTTCGCGTCGCGCACGGGAACCGACTTCGCCACCTACCGCCGGGAGGGCCCGGGGGTGAGCGCGTTTGCGCTCGAGGATGGCGTCGTCTACCACACCTACTCGGCCTACGAACGCGGCGTGGACGCCCTCTGGAGCATGTACCAGTGGCTGGACCGCGCACCGCTCGGGCGCAACGAGACCGGCTTCTGGTGGCAGCGCCACGACGAATACGACAGTCCGGCAGATCGCGTACACGCAACGGGGGCGAACGGCCATGAGTGATCTGTCAGCGAAGACGACCATCGTCGTCGGGGCGAGCCGCGGCCTCGGCCGCGGGATCGCCGAGGCGTTCGCCGAGGCTGGCGCCCCGGTGATCGCGGTGGCCCGCAGCGCCGCGGCAGCGGCCGAGCCGGGCAGCGCCGCCGCCACGATCAAGCCGGAGGTCGCGGACGCCGGCCACCCCACGGTCGCCGGCGCCCTGCTCGACCGCTACGGGCCGCAGGTCGTCATCCTCGTGGCCGGGGCCAGCCCGCTCATCCGTCCGCTGCAGCACCAGACCTGGGAGACGTTCTCGGTGAACTGGCACACCGACGTGCGGATCGCCTTCCACTGGTTGCGCGACGCGCTGCTCAGGCCGCTGCGGCCCGGCAGCAGGGTCGTCGTGTTGAGCAGCGGCGCCGCGGTCGCCGGGTCACCGCTCAGCGGCGGCTACGCGGGCGCCAAGGCCACCCAGCGCTTCATCACCGCCTACGCGCAGGACGAGGCAGACCGCGCCGGCCTGGGCATCACCTTCAGCGCGGTGCTGCCCCGGATCACACCGCTGACCGACCTGGGGCGACCGGCGGTCCGGGCCTACGCGGCTCGCAGCGGCGAGTCCGAGGAGGAGTACGTCCAGCGGTTCGGCGAGCCGCTCACCCCGCAGGCCGCCGGCACCGCCGTGGTCGAGCTCGTGCGCGCAGATGCCGCCAGCGTCGACCGCGCCTACCTGCTGACCGGCGCCGGGCTGCAGAAGCTGCCGTGAACTCTCTGCTTCGCCTCGAACCACTCGCGGCCTATCGGTCGAGCAGCCAGGCGGCGATGCCGGCCGGGATTGCCCATACCGGCTCGTCGTCGCCGACGGCCAGGGGCGTGCGCGTGACTATCACGCCTCTGCCGTGGCGTGTGCGCATGGTTTGCGCTTCGCGTCGCCAGCTGGCGTCGGTGTATTTGCACTCGAACGGGACGTCAAGCGATGGCCCCGCGAAATCAATCTCGGCGTCGGTCTCGGTGCGCTCGTACATCACGCGGTCGGACTCGATGAACGCGGTTGGTTGTTGGCTGTCGATGGCGCGGATGAGCGCCAGTCCGATTTGCTGCTCGTTGAGTTTGCTGGCGTCGGGCTCGTCGAAGGCGCTGTTGCGGCGGTAGGCAAGTTGCGCGATGAGCGGGTCGATGAAGTAGACCTTGCGCTGGGCAGCGGGATTGGGCAGCTCGCCGCGCAGGCGGTAGCAGCGCCACGCGAGGAAGTTGGTCACAAGGTCGCTGATGCGGTCGTTGACGCGGTCTCCGTCACGGAGTCCGACATCGTTGGCCACGGTCGTGGCGTTGACGGGGCTGCACAGGTTCTGTACGAGACGGTCGAGCAGCACGGCGACTTCTGTCTCGGACATCTGCGTGTTGCGCAGAGCGTCGCCGGTCACGACGTGCCAGAGGCCTTCGACGAAACCGGCGCCGATCTCGCCGGCGCGAACGAACTCGCCGACCGCGCGCGGAAAGCCCCCGATACTGAGGTACAGCTGCCACGCGTCATCAAGGGCAATGACCCACGGTTCGAGCTCGTAGACCGCCTCGGCGGCTTGTGAGGAGAGGAAATCACGAGGCCGCACGGTCAGCTGGGGCAGGCCGCGCAGGTCTCCGAGGGCGTCGCAGAAGACCCGGAAGCCCATAGGCAGGAGCAACCGATCGCTGTCGGCGACGCCGCCGCGGCGGTCGGCGAGGTCGTCGGTTGCCTCGCGCAGGTCGCGGGCCGATGAGCCGCTGAGCACGACGCATCCTTCGCGGAAGGCCGCGTTCTGGTCTCGCAGGTCCTTGATGATGCGCGACCACCCGCGTACGGACGTCACCTCATCGAGGAACCAGTAGCGGGGGCCGTCGAGGGTGCGGGTCACGCTGTGCATCGCCACGACCATCCGGCGGAGATCCTGTGCAGAGAGGCTGTCGCACGAGCAATAGAAGATGGTCTTGGGGTCCACGCCGCGCTGGATGAGCGTCCCGACCGCGCGCTTGAGCTCGAGGCTCTTGCCAACCCGGCGGGGTCCGCGCAGCACGTATAGACCCGGCGGGCGGATGTCGACGAGCGGGTCGGGCTGGTAGTCGAGCGGCAGCTTGAGGGCGGCGCGCATGTCGGCGTCATCCTGCTCCCACCCGGCCGGCGTGGTGCGCCAGGGGCTCTTCTCGGCGACCATCCGGCGTAGGGCGTGGTCGTTCATGGGCCTAAGTCTAGCGTGCTAGTTGCCGGAATTTTCTATAGTTTTTCGCGGTATATGGCCGGAAAAAACCATACTTTTATCCGGCGCAACTCCACGTGATCGTCGTGGGGCGCCAGCCGATCGACCCTCTCCGTTCGCGCTTTCTGATAGCTAGTGGGACCACGCCATGCCGATCCCCGGGCCGCCCACAGCCATCGGCAAGCGACGAGCACTGGCCCTCGCCGCCGCGACGCTCGCCCTCGCGGCGTGCGGCTCGAGCGCCACGGCCTCGTCCTCGCCCACCGCCTCGAAGACCCAGGTCGCCCCGCCACCCGGCGTCGCCAGCGCACCCACCCGCGTCGCCCACACAACGGCCGGCACCGTCGACTACCGCGAGCTCGGCTCCGGTCCCCCGCTGCTGCTCATCATGGGCCTCGGCGGCACGATGGACAACTGGACGCCGTCGTTCGTGAACGCGCTCGCCCGGCACCACACGGTCGTGATGTTCGACAACGCCGGGGTCGGGGAGTCGGCGCCGCTGACCCCCCTGACCATCACGGCGATGGAAAGGCAGACCAGCGCGCTCATCTCAGCGCTGCGCCTCGGCCGCCCCGCCGTGCTGGGCTGGTCGATGGGCGGCATGGTCGCGCAGGCGCTCGCGGTTCGGCATCCCAAGCAGGTGAGCACGCTCGTGCTGGCGGCCACGCAGGCGGGCACCGGCAAGGCGCTGCCGATCCCACCCGGCGCCGCCGCCGACGCCGTCAGCCCGAACCCCCAGACGGTGCTCTCCGTGCTGTTCCCGCCCGACCAGCAGGCGGCGGCCACGACCTACGTGCAGGGCATCCTCCAGTACCCCGGCTATTACCAAGCCTCAGCCGCCATCAAGGCCAGCCAAGGCGCGGCGATCGCGCAGTGGATGGCCGGAAAGCAAGCGGCCGGGCGGAGGCTGAGCAGCGTGCACGTGCCCACGCTCGTGGCCGACGGCACGCTCGATCGCCTCGACCCAAGCGCCAATTCCCGCATGCTGGCAGCCGCCGTGCGCGGCGCCCGCCTGCAGCTCTACCCCGATGCCGGCCACGCCTTCCTCTTCCAGGATGCGGCGGCGTTCGTCCCCGCGGTCCAGCGGTTGTTGGGCTGACGCCGTCGGGCCGTCGGCGGATCAGCCGAACAGCCCGCGGATGTCCTCGGCGGTGAGACGCGAGGCGAACAGGTCGCCGTCATCCATGACCCCGCTGAACAGCGCGGCCTTGCGGCGCGCGAGCGCGACGACCTTCTCCTCGATGGTGTCGCGGGCGATCGTCCGGTAGACCATCACGGTGCGAGTCTGGCCGATGCGGTGGGTGCGGTCGATCGCCTGTGTCTCGGTGGCGGGGTTCCACCACGGGTCGAGCAGGAAGCAGTAGTCGGCCTCGGCGAGGTTGAGGCCGAACCCACCGGCCTTGAGGCTGATCAGGAACACCGGGTCGGTGCCCTCCTTGAAGCGTTCGAGCACGCGATCGCGCCGGCGCGTGCGCCCGTCGAGGTAGCAGTAGCCGATGCCCTCCTGGTCGAGACGCTCGCGAACCTTGGCCAGGAATCCGGTGAACTGGCTGAACACGAGCGCCCGGTGCCCGCCGCCGACCACATCGTCGAGCTGCTCGACGAGCGCGGCAAGCTTGGCGCACGGCACCGTGTCCTGGCGCGGGTCGACGAGCCCCGGATGCAGGCTGAGCTGGCGCAGGAGCGTGATCGAGCGCAGCACCGTGAAGCGATTGCGGTCGAAGTCGTCGATCAAGCCGAGGATCTTCTGACGCTCACGCTGCAGGCGCGCGTCGTAGAGCTTACGGTGGCGCGGATGCAGGTCGACCTCGATGGTCTGCTCCTGCTTTGCCGGCAGCTCGCGGGCCACGAGCTCCTTCGTGCGGCGCTTAACGAGCGGCTTGATCCTGCGTCGCAGGCGTGCGAGACACTCGCCGTCGCCGTGGCGCTCGATCGGCCGCGCGTAGTGCTCGGCGAACCGCTTGGGATCGGGGAACAGCCCCGGCGCGGTGATCGACAGCAGCGACCACAGCTCCATCAGGTTGTTCTCCATCGGCGTGCCGGTGATCGCCAGCTTGAACGGCGCGCCCAGCTCACGAACGCAGCGGTAGATCTTGGCCTGGTGGTTCTTGACGTACTGGGCCTCGTCGAGGATCAGACCGGCCCATTCGATGCTCCGGTAGGCGTCGGACTCCAGGCGGAACAGGGTGTAGGTCGTCACGACGACGTCGGCGGCCGCGACCTCGCCGATCGCGCGGCCCGAGCGCGCCAGCGTGTCACTCACCGCCGCAACGCTCAGCTCGGGGGCGAAGCGCGTCGCCTCGCCCACCCAGTTGCCCACCACGCTGGTGGGCGCGACAACCAGGAACGGCCCGACCCCGGGGTCGTTCGCGCGGGCGTGACAGATCAGCGCCAGCGCCTGCAGCGTCTTGCCCAAGCCCATGTCGTCGGCGAGGATCCCGCCCAGCTCGAAGTCCCACAGCGACGCCAGCCAGCCGAACCCCTCCCGCTGGTACGGGCGCAGCCGCGCGGTCAGCATCGTCGGCGGGTCGTGCTCGGCCACCGCATCGAGTTCGAGCAGCGCCCCGACCTGACGCTGCCAGGCCTCCGCCTGCTCGGTCACGACGCCCAGCGCCGCCAGCTCCGCCCACAGCCCCGCCTGGTAGCGGCTGATCCGCAGCGGCGCCGCGGGGGAGTCGGTCAGTCCTCGGGCTTCCTCGATGAGCCGGCGCAGCTCCTGCAGCCGCGGCTCGAGCAGCGAGAAGTGGGCGCCGTCCGCCAGCAGCAGGCGCGAGTCGCCGCGCGCAAGAGCCACGAACACCTCGGCGAATGGCAGCTGGCGCCCCTCCACGGTGATCGTCACGCCCAGGTCGAACCAGTCGCGCTCTCCCGCCACCTCGGCGGTCGACACGCCGATCGTCAGCGAGTCGCCGACGTCCCGGTAGTCGGCCGGCTCGCCGGCCACGTCGACCGCGATCTGCAGCTCCTGCCCGAGCCGCGGTAGCACCTCGGTGGTCAGCCGCACGCAATCGAGGCCCGTCAGCCCGACCAGCTCGCCGCAGGGTCGCCCGCGCTGATCGATCAACCCCAGGCGCTCGAGGCCGGTCCCGTCCCAGACCGCGTCGGCGAGGACCGCGCGCTCGGCCTGGAGATCGCGAAACCCGGGGCCGCCCCCGTTCGCGTCCAGCGGGACGCGCCGCACGGTGTCTCCGATGCCGTAGCTCCATTCCCAGCCCACCTCGACGGTGTGATCCGCGCCGTAGCTCGCCTGCAGCACGAGCGTCGGCGGCGAGATCTCGGGCGGGACGAACGACCCGTCCGACGACATGAGCGGAGCCACGTGACGCAGCGCTGGGGAGAGCTCCTCCGCGAAGCGACGAAGCTGGCTCGCCGGGATCTCGAGCCGCGCGCCGTCGAGCAGCATCCGCTGCAGCTGCGCTGCGGCCGGCCTCCCCAGTCGCACCAGGTGCAGCCGGCGACGCTCCAGCTGCGGGCCCGCGGCGACGCCGGCGCCCTCGGCACACACGATCCCGTGTCCGCTGGAGCCGAGGAAGAGCAGCGGCTCGAGGCCGATCGCGTCCTCGCCATCGATTCGCAGCCGCACGCTCGCCAGCCACCCGGCGTCGCCGTCGCGCGTCACGTCGAGCAGCAGCTCGCCGTGCTCGTCGCAGCGCACCTCGCCGAGGTCGGGGTCAGCGTGGACGAGCGCCAGGCCCGACCGTGCCGCTTCGTCCAGCAGCGACCAGAGCTGCGGGCTGTCGCAGTCGGCCAGATCGAGCGTCTTCTCGCCACCGTAGCAGTAGTAGTACCCGCCGACCCCGCTCTTGCGCGCGCTGTGGACCGCGTACAGCTCGCGCGCGAGCGCGAGCTGGTCGGGCCGATGGTCGCTCTGCACGCGCCATGACTCCAACCCGCTCCACGTCAGCGACCCGTTCACCCAGCCGCCGCGTGCCCCCGGACGTTTCAGCCGTGCCATCAGGCGCGGCGCCCCGCGGCCGGTGCCGTGCCCCTGGAGGGCGAGCTCGATGGCCAGCGGATCGCCTGACACGGGCGCCGCCGGAGCGTCGATCAGCGCCCGCAGCGGCTCCTCCCACGACGGGAGCTGGGCCTCGGGCGCGATCCGGCGCGACCGACCCGGCCCGGGCGCCGCTCGGCCAGCACCGACGCCGGCCACGGCCGCGATCACGAGCGCCGCGACGTGCTTACAGTTGTGTCCTACCGGGCAGCTGCACGCGCCCTCCTGGAAGGACCGCGCATCCTCGCCGTCGAGGAAGAACGCGGCTGTGCTGTAGATCGCTCCGTTGCCCAGCACCGAGCCGCTCAGCATCTCGCCGCGCGAGTCCCAGTCGCTCGCCAGGACCCGCTTGGCGCGCACGTAGGTGCGCCCACGCTGGAACGACCGCGATCCCACCGCCGCCTCGACCTCGTACAGGTCTACCGCCATCGTTCCGCCCGCGATGTCGAGCACGGGCGAAACGATAGGCGCCGCGACGGATGCCAAGCCAGCGACTCCCGGATCGCTCGGTCGGGGGAGCGAGGACAGCCCGCGTCAACGCCGCTGGCGACGCTCGCGGCGGGCGGCGTGGACCTCGGCCTCGGCGAGTTCGAGGCCCTCGTCTTCGCTGAGGGTGCTCAGTAGCTGAGACTCATCGAACGCGGCGATCCCGAGGTGGGCGCGCAGGGCGTCCTCGATCACCTCCGAGTCGCGTTTGTCCAGGCGAGCCGCTCGCACCTTGGCGGAGGCGTTGGGCCCAGGCAGCCAGAATCCTCAGCAGCCCCACTCCCAGCGGCGGTCAAACAGGTCAGAACACCAAGCACCACAACCAGGCCATGGCGAGGCACACGACGACGCCATGGCGGCCAGAGCAGTGGCGCTGAAGTAACAGACGGGCTACGGTGTCGGTGATGAGCGATCCCCTGCGACTGACGATCCTCTACGAGGACGCCGGTGATGGCTGGGTGCTGGCCCGCATTCCCCAGGTTCGTGGCGCTGTCAGCCAAGGCGAGACCCGCGCGCAGGCGCGGGAGAACGTGATCGACGCGCTGCGAGAGCTGCTGGCCCTGCGGTTCGGGTCCCCGCCCGAGATCGCCTCGCCCGCAGACAGCGACTCGCTCGAGCTGACGATCGCCGCGTGAAACGCCGCGACCTGGAGCGCCACCTACCGGCGCTCACCCCTGGCCTGCCCGAGACACGCATCCGGGCTTCACGCCCCGCGCCGGCCGCTTTTGGCCCGCTCACGCGACCCGAAAATGCGCGCACGCTGGGCGTTTCACTCGCGCTCGTGAGCGGCGCATGGCGAACCCCGGTGTTGACCCAGAAACCGGGCTGCAATACCTCCGTAACCGCTACGCGCATTCAGGGTTCCTGGCGGCGCGAGCGACCTCGGGGTCGAGATAGACAGTGAGCTTGCGTTTGACCGTCGCCACGAGCCGCTGATCGCAGGCCCGCTCAGCTGGCCGAGGCAGCACCTGTCCCCGGCACGACCGTGACGGCACAGCGAAGGCCTGGTGCCCGGCCCAGACGCCCGTCGGCGGTGAGCAGGCTGCAACCGAGCAACTCGGCCAACGCGACGTAGGAGGCGTCGTAGGCCGAGACGTTTCCGCGCAACTCCCACACGCGCTCCAGGAACGGGAAGACCGCGTAGCGCGTCACGCCGAGACGCCGGAAGGCGTCGAGCGCCGCCCAGCCGGCAGCGGCGCCGAGGCGCTCGGCCGCGACCATGCGACGAAGCCCGTTCGCGACCTCCGAGTCGACGAGGTGCGGAGCGTGCAGGCGCTCCCTCGCCAGCAGGTCGCGGGCCGGGCCGGCGTTCAACAGCGCCGCGAGCGCCGCGGACGCGTCGACGACGATCACCGCTCGGCG
The DNA here is from genome assembly GCA_963819075.1 of uncultured Solirubrobacterales bacterium. Taxonomy (GTDB): domain Bacteria; phylum Actinomycetota; class Thermoleophilia; order Solirubrobacterales; family Solirubrobacteraceae; genus CAVQBJ01. Next base: position 656,379 of record CAWFUP010000001.1, on the reverse strand, counting down.
CGTCCGGCGTCCAGGTCAGTAACGATCGTCGCCGTGTCGACGCCCAGATCGGCGAGGACTCCGAGCAGTGCCGGGTTGTCGGCACGGCGCGACGCCTCGGCGAGCTCCCTCACCGCCACGGCCCCCACCGACATCGAGTCGCGGGCAGCCAGGAGCCTCAGGCGCTCGACGACGTCCTCGGGCACGTTGCGCAGGTAGAGAGTCGACATCGTTGCTCGATGCTAGCAACTTGCGAGCACATTGCAAGCAGCGCCTCGGCGACGGTCGAACCCCCCGCGCCTCGCCACCCGCCCCCTCGTATGTTCGTCCACCAACCCCCCAACGTGGTGGGCCGAAAGGCGTACCATCGGAGGCCGCCGAGGGAGGGATCGGAACGACTGGGTCGACCGTGTCCATCAGCCCCGCACACATCGGGGCCACGCCGCACCAAGCCGGACTGCGTCGGGCCTATCTGACCGCGGTCGCGGTGGGCGTCGTCCTCGAGGCCGCCGCGGCGATCACCGGCAGTCAAGGCGGGGCGATCACCGACTGGCTGTACTGCGCCCTGTACATGTTGGCGGCCGCGGCCTGCGCGTACCGCGCGAGCACCGGCGATGCACGCGCCGCCTGGGCGACGGCCACGATCGGCGTGCTGCTGTGGGGCGGCGCCGAGATCGCCTTCCGCCTGGTCGAGAGCAACCCGCACCACTGGTACCCGCGCGCCTCGCAGGGGCTGCTGTTCGTCGGTTTCATGTTCGCCTACGCCACGCTCGTGCTGCTCGCGCGCGAGCGCGTGCGCCGATTCGACGTCGTGCTGTTCCTCGACGGGCTCCTCAGCGGCCTGGCCGCCGCGTCGGTGGCCGCGCTGCTGCTGTTCCCCGCGCTCGGAGCCAACCACGCGCCGATCTCGGCGGCGCCGCCGCAGGTCTTCCTCGTCGCGGCCCTCATCGGGCTCATGTTCGTCATCACCGTGCTCGGCATGACCGGTTGGCGCCCGGGCCCGGCCTGGGCGCTCATCGCCACCGCGATCACCATCAACGTGATCGGCGACGCGGTGCTCGTGCACCTCACCAATGCCGGCCGTTACCACCGCGGCACCCTGGCGGACACGCTGTTCGTCACCTCGGCACTGCTGCTCGGCCTCGCCTCCTTCTATCCAAGTCGTCACGCCACCGTCCCGCTCGACGCCGCGCGCCGGCTGCCGGCGCCGCTGGTCAGCGCCACCGTCGCGCTCAGCGTGCTCGTCTTGGCGGTCCTCGTTCCGGACATGAGCGGCGTGGCCAGCGCGCTCGCCGCGGCCGCGCTCGTCGTGACGATCGCGCGCATGTCGCTCGCCCTGGAGCTGCTCGAGCACAGCCGCAGCCAGGCGCTGTCGGACCCGCTCACCGGCCTCGGCAATCGCCGGCGGCTGATGGCTGACCTGCAGCGCCGGCTCGTCGCCGGGGAGCGGTCGCACCCCTTCATGCTGGCGCTGTTCGACCTCGACGGCTTCAAGCGCTACAACGACACCTTCGGGCACCCGAGCGGCGACGCGCTGCTCATGCGCCTGGCCGACCGCCTGTCGGGCGCCGTGTGGCCGGGCGTGGCCTACCGCATGGGCGGCGATGAGTTCTGCGCGATCCTCGACACCGACGCGCCGTGGACGACCGCCGTGCTCGAGCGCCTGCGCGAGACCCTCTCCGAGCACGGCGGCGCGTTTCAGATCACCAGCTCGGTCGGCACCGTCGCCTGCCCGGCCGAGGCGTCCGACGTCACGACGGCGCTGCGCATCGCCGACCGGCGCATGTACGAGCGCAAGTCAGGGCGGGCCAACGAGCAGCAGCAGACCCGCGACGCGCTCCTGCGGATCCTGCACGAGCGCGACCCGGCGCTGCACGAGCACATGCGCGCCGTGGCCGAGCTGGCCGTGCGCGTGGCCAAGCACCTCGGTCTCGACGACGGCGCCACGCGCCAGATCGCCCGGGCCGCCGAGCTGCACGACATCGGCAAGGTCGCCGTCCCCGACGAGATCCTGCGCAAGCCAAGCCCCCTGAGCGCGTCCGAGCGGCGCTTCATCCGCCAGTTCCCGCTCGTCGGCGAGCGCATCCTGCGCGCCGCCCCCTCGCTCGCCCCGGCCGCGCTGCTCGTCAGGGCCACCCACGAGCGCTGGGACGGGCGCGGCTACCCCGACGGCCTGCGCGGTCCCGAGCCCCCGCTCGGCGCGCGCATCATCGCCGTCTGCGACGCCTACCACGCGCTGCGCTCCGAGCTGCCCTACCAGCCCGCGCACACCCACGCCGAGGCGATCGCCGAGCTGCGGCGTTGCGCGGGCACGCAGTTCGACCCGGTGGTCGTCGGTGCGCTCGCGGACGAGATCGGGGAGGCGGAGACCGTCGTCGCCGAGGACGCCAGCGCGTAGGGTCGGCGGCGGCGCTCCGACCCGAAAGCGCGCCGCATTCGCTCCCTGCGGATGTGTATCAAAGGGACTTGATCGGCCCTGGCCCCCGCGAGTGCAACGGTACGCACCGGGCGCCGGGCGCCGCGGGCCCGGCCGGCTGCGGTCACGTTCCGGCAATCCGCCGCCTAATCAGGGGTGGCGGGGGGCAAGGGGGTGCCGGGGGCGCCGCAGCGGTGTCGGCGGCGGTGTGTCGGCGGTGTGTCGGGGATGTCGGGGGTGTGTCGGCGGTGTGTCGGGGGTGTCGAGGGTGTGTCGGCGGTGGTCGGGGATGTCGGCGGTGTGTCGGGACGTTTGTTTCCGGCCGGGCCGCCGCGGGGGTGTGCTCCCTTGTGCCCGCCCTGCGGGCGTAATCCAGCACACCCGCGCCCGCGCACCCGCGCCTGCCGCGGGGTGTGCTCCCTTGTGCCCACCCTGCGGGCGTAACCCAGCACACCCACGCCCGCGCACCCGCGCCCGCGCCCGCGCCCGCGGCGCGGCGTGCGCCCTTGTGCCCGCGATGCGGGCCTAATTGAGCACACCGGGAGTCGGGAGCTCTCGACCGACGACCCCGCACGACCCGCGTCGGTTGACCGTGGTCACATTCCCCACCGCGAAGTAGCCTGACGCGGAACGGCGTGACGATCGCAACAGGAGGCTGAGCAGTGAATAAGCCGGTGTTGTTCTGCTACGACGGATCGGACGGCTCGAGGACCGCGCTGACCGCGGCAGCCGAACTGATCAAGCCCGCCGATGCCGTGGTACTCGTTGTATGGACGCCGGCAGCGGTGGAGTTGACCCGAGCCGGCTCGTTCGTGGTCGCCATACCGAATGAAGGCGAGATCGACGAGCAGGAAGCGGCTACCGCGCGACAAATCGCCGAAGACGGTGCCGAGGGTGCCCGCACGCGCGGCTACAACGCCACCGCACGCATAGCGCAAGCCAACGAATCGGTGGCTAAGACCATCGATGAGGTCGCCGAGGAGATCGACGCCGGACTGGTTGTCTGCGGCCAACGCGGCCGGGGCGCCATCGGTAGCGCTCTCCTCGGTAGCGTCTCCCACGCACTTGCGGCGCATACCAAGCGGCCGGTGCTCATCGCCCCTCAGCACCCGTCGTAGCGGTCAGCGCCTGCCGGGCGCCGTCCGCGGCCTCGAAGTGGTGGCAGTTGCCGATCGCGTGACGGGCGAGCGCGGCCCTGACGGTGGGCGCGCGAGGCTTGGCCCGCCCGGGCAGGATCGCCATCGCCAGCGCGAAGCCGACGACGAAGATTCCGGCCGCCCACGAGAACGCCGTGGTGGCGCCGTGAACTGCCGCGGCGTTGACCAGGCCGGCGGTGTGGAGGTGACTGGCGGCGTAGCTGGTGACGGCGCTGGCGAAGATCGTGCTCAACAGGGAGGTGCCGACCGAGCCGCCGACCTGCTGGGAGGTGTTGACCATCGCTGAGGCGACTCCGGCCTCGCTGCCCTCCACGCCGAGAGTCGCGGTCGAGAACGCCGGCGCGAAGATGCATCCCATCCCGGCGCCGAGGACGAGCAGACCGGGAAGGACATCGCTGGCGTAGCTCGAGTCGGGCGTCAGGCGCGTGAACAGGAACATCGCGATCGCCCCGAGCGTCGTGCCGGCGAGGACCAGTGGCTTGACCCCGGTGTGCTGGATCACGCGGGTCTGCACGGTGGTCGAGGTGACCACGAGGACGCCGGTCAGGGGCAGAAACGCCAGTCCGGTGGTCAGCGGCGAAAGTCCGAGCTGCTGCTGCAGGAAGTAGGTGAGGAACAGGAACACCGCGAAGATGCCCGCGCCGGCCAGCGCGATCGTGGTGTATGCGCCGCCACGAGAACGATCCCAGACGATGTGCAGGGGCAGCAACGGATGCTTGGCTCGGCGCTCGATCAGCACGAAGGCCGTCAGGAGCACGGGGCTGGCGACGAGCGCCACGATCGTGGCGGTGGCCCCCCACGAGTGGGTCTCGGCGTTGGAGAACCCATAGACGAGCGCGAACAGGCCCAGCGCTGAGGTGAGGACCCCCGGGATGTCGATCGGCTCGCGCGCCGCAGCGGTGTGATTGACGAGCAGGCGCAGCGCCACGATCGTCGTCGGCACGGCGATCACGAGGTTGACGTAGAGACACCAGCGCCAGGAGAGGACTTGGGTGAGCGCACCGCCGAGTATCAGCCCCAGCGAGGCGCCACCGCCGGCGATCGCGCCGAAGATCCCAAACGCCTTGGCGCGGTCGGGAGATCCGGCGAACGTCACGGTCAGCAACCCCAGCGCCGAGGGTGCCAGCAGTGCGGCGAATACCCCCTGGAGCGTTCGGGCGGCCACGAGCGCGCCGAAGGACTGGGCCTGACCGCCGATCGCCGAGGCGATCGAGAACCCGACCAGCCCGCTGACCAGGGTCCACTTGCGCCCGAACACGTCGCCGAGCTTGCCACCCAGGAGCAGTAGGCTGCCGAACGCCAGCGCATACGCGGTGACGATCCACTGGCGGCTCTCGGTCGAGAAATGCAGCGTCTTCTGGGCCGAAGGGATCGCGATGGTCACGATCGTCGCGTCCAGCACCACCATCAGCTGCGCGACGCTGAGCAGGGCCAGCACGGCCCATCGATTCGGCTCGCGATCCGTCGAGCCCACCGACATCAGATCGGTCGCGTTCCGATCGGCGCCGCGCCCCGGTACGGGCCACGACGTGCCCCATCGCGCGCTACTAGCTGAGTTTCCCGATCGCCGTCCGACATAGGCGCAGCGCCGGAACCGCATCTCGCGTTCCTCCGGTCCCGAGATCAGCATGATCCTCCGTTCCGTCCGGGCGTGTCAAGCCGTTCGCGTCAGCGCCTGGCTTATTGGCGGCGACTTGCCGCGATGTCTCGATGAACGCTTCCACTGCGGGGCCGATGGGGCCGCGTCGCCAGGCGAGGGAGACAACCGCGGGATCGGCGTTGGTGACCGGGACGTAGGTGACGCCCGCGCGCGGGTAGTGGTCTACAACGGCTGCGGGGAGGAGGCAGACGCCGCGGCCGGCGGCCACCAGCGCGAGGATCTCCTGAAGGCTCGTGGCGCTCGCGGCGACCCGTCCGGGGAGCTGGTTGCGCTGCTGTTCGGCGAGCCATCTCGCCGGAGACCCCTCGTGCTTGGCGGCCGGATTGACGATGAAGCTCTCGTCGCACAGGTCCGCGAATGTCAGCGACTGGCGCCTGGCGAGTGGGTGGGTGGTGGCGAGCGCAGCGACGCGCGGTTCCTGGGCGAGGACCTCGACTTCGAGCTCGGTCTGCCCGGGTAGCAGTCGTGTGAACGCGATGTCGACCGAGCCGTCGAGAATGTCGTCGATGCTTCCGAGCAGCAGCTCGCGAACGGACACGTTGATGGATGGGAGGCGCTCGCCGAACGCTCGCAGTACGTCTGGGAGCAGTTCGTTGGCCGCTGACCCGTAGAAGCCGACGGTCACACGCGGCGCGCCCGCGGCCCGCGTGGCTTGGATCGCGCGCTGCGCCTGACCGAGCGTCTTGCGCCCTTCGAAGAGCAGCACGGCGCCGGCCGGGGTCAGGTGGACGTTGCGGCTGTTGCGCTCGAGCAGCGAGACGCCGAGCTGGGCCTCGAGCCGGCGGATCTGCTGGCTCAAGGATGGCTGGGCGATGTGCAACCGCTCGGCCGCGCGACCGAAGTGGAGCTCCTCGGCGACCGCGACGAAGTACTCGACGAGGCGAAGGTCGAGGCGTTCCATAGGCGGAGGCTACTGATCGTCGCGTAACTGGTCTTGGACTTCGCGCTCGCTCGGGCGCATTCTTCGTCGCCCGACTCGAGGAGGTGGTGCAGGTGACGGCGGCGAGCGCAGCGTCTGCGATGCAACCGACCATGTCCGGCGAGGCCTCGCGTGTGATGGTCGACGCGGCCGTGGCCGAGGCGAATTCGATGTCGGTGCCGGTGACGGTCGTGGTGGTCGACGAGTCCGGCGTCACCAAGGAGATGCTCCGGATGGACGGGGCGCCGCTGGTCAGCGTTCAGACCGCGATCAACAAGGCGTATGCCGCGGCATCGATCGGGATGCCACCGGACGACTTCTATGCCGCGATCGAGTCCGATGGCGCGGCGGTGGCCGAGTTTGCCACCCGACCCGGACTGGCGTTGATCGCCGGCGGGCTCCCGCTGATCTCCGGTGGAGCCGTGGCTGGCGCGATCGGGGTAGCGGGGGCGATGACCGGCGCCGAGGATCGGCAGATCGCCGAGGCCGCGATCGCCAAACTTGAGATGCTGTTGTCGTGACCGACGTCGGCAGCCAGAGCGCCGGCCAGGGCCGCCTGGCCGAAGTGCTCGCCGCGAGGGGCGGCAAGGCGGCGCCCGAGGCGCCGTTCGTGATCGAGCACCGCGAGGCGCTCATCTACATGCTGTGCGAGGCGGCCGAGCTCGAGCACGGGATCATGTGCCAGTACCTGTTCGCGGCGTTCTCGCTCAAGCAGCGCGAGGACGAGGGGCTGACAACCGGCGAGCTCGCTGCGGCGAACCGCTGGCGCACCGCGATCTCCCACGTCGCGACCGAAGAGATGCTCCACCTCGCGCTCGTGCATAACCTGCTCTCGGCGATCGGCGCGGCGCCGCACTTCGGTCGGCCCAACCTCCCTGCGCCCGCCCATCACTACCCGGCCGGGGTGAACCTCACGCTGGTGCCGTTCGGTGAGCAGGCGCTCCAGCATTTCATCTTCCTGGAGCGACCGGAGGGGATGGAGTACGAGGGCGCCGCGGGCCTCGACATCCCGGTTCACGAAGCGGTGCCGCTGATCGCCGAGCGCGACATCGTTCCGCAGCCTCAGGACTTCGCGACCGTGGGTCATCTGTACCGCTCGATCGAGCACGGTTTCGATCGTCTCGCCGAGAAGTTCGGTGAAGCGAACCTGTTCGTCGGCCCGCCTCGCGCGCAGGCCATCCCGGCGAACTTCACCTGGCCCGAGCTCGTGGTCGTCACCGACCTGGCGAGCGCGCATCGCGCGGTCGACACGATCCTCGAGCAGGGCGAGGGTGCGCGCGGCCGCTGGGAGCAAGCGCACTTCGGCCAGTTCGTGCGGATCCTCGACGAGTACCGCGAGATGAGCGCCGCGAGCCCGGAGTTCGACCCCGTGCGGCCGGTGATGTTCGCGACGGTCCGGCGCTGCGAGCACGACGACGCCGTGCCCCAGATCGCCGACCGCGTGACGTCGAGGTGCGGGGATCTGTTCAACGTGAGCTACGAGATCTTGTTGCAGATGTTCGAGCGCTACTTCGCGCACACCGAGGAGACCGATGCCCAGCTGGGAACGCTCGCCGGCGCCACGGTCGCGTTGATGCTGCGAGTGCTCAGACCGCTGGGGAGCCTGATCACCAGGCTCCCGGTCGGCGGCGACCACCCCGGAATGAATGCCGGGCCCAGCTTCGAGCTGTTCTACGAGAACGACTACCTGATGCCCCACCGCGAGGCCGCCTGGGCACTGCTCGAGGAGCGAGTCCGCGACGCCGCGAGCTTCTGCGGGCTGATCGAGGAGATCGCCCCGGCCGAAGTTGCCGGCGAGCTCGCTGCGGTGCAAGCGGGACTGACCGATGTGGCCAACTCGCTGGCCGCCCACTTCGCCGATTGGGGGGCGAGGAGCCGCTTCGCGACGGACGCGCAGCCGAGACCAGCTCGGCCGGACGGCACGACGGCAAAGGCGCTGTCCAGGCGGGCCGCGTCGCTGGCTCGGGCGGTCGCCGCGGCCGACGGAGCGACGCGAGACGCCAAGCAGCTGACGAGCCTGTTCGATGGTGCCCAGGCCGCACTCGAGCAAGCGGGAGACGGACCGAGCGCTGTCCGGCTCGTCGAGGGCGCGCTGCGTCCACTCGCCGAGGCCATGACCGGCACGCGGCTTCGGACCCGACGAACAGACGCCCCGCAACTCGGGGACGACAGGCCCAGTGGCGGTCTGGCCGACGCGTTGTGGGCGCTGGCCCAGAAGGCCACCCGCGCGAGAGCGAAGTGGACCGGGCCGGCGGACGGCGCGACCCGGCTGATGGAGGCCACCGCCACCCTGCAGGATCTCGCGCTGAAGGCGTCGCCCCCAGACGAGCAGGCTGCGCGGTTGGCTGCGCTCCAGGCGCTCCAGGGCGAGTGCGCGCCGGAGATCCGCTGCGCGGCCAACGGCCCGTACCTGGTGACCAACGCCGCGCGCGTCGCCGGCTGGCTCGGCGAGGAGCTGCCGACCCGGCCGCAGATGGCGCTGTGCCGATGCGGGGAATCGGCGATCAAGCCGCTCTGCGATGCGGCGTGCGTACGCGTCGGGTTCACCGACAGGAAGGACCCCAAGCGCGTGCCCGACAAGCGCGACACTTACGACGGGGTGCAGCTCACCGTGTTCGACAACCGCGGGATCTGCCAGCACTCGGGCTTCTGCACGGACCGGCTGAACACCGTGTTCCACACCGAGGGAGCCTTCGTGACGCCGAGCGGCGGGCGGATGGACGAGATCATCCGTGCGGTCCGCGATTGCCCTTCCGGGGCGCTCAGCTACGCGATCGACGGCATCGAAGCCCGGGCGCAGGTCGACTGGGATAACACTCGAGGGGCGACCATCGAGGTGAGCAAGGATGGGCCGTACCGGATCACCGGCTCGATCCCGCTCACCGACCAGGCTGGGGAGTCCGTCAAGCGCGCGGCCGGATCGTCGCTCGAGCACTACGCGCTGTGCCGCTGCGGGCATTCCCAGAACAAGCCGTTCTGCAGCGGGATGCACTGGTACGTGGACTTCAAGGACCCGGTCCTGGATGCCACTCGCGACCCGTCGCTGTTCGAGTGGTGTGGCGGGCTGCCGGCGCTGACCCGGATGACGCGCCCCTTCTACGAGAAGCACGTGCCGGAGGATCCGCTGCTGGCGACGCTGTTCGCGAATATGTCGCCGGACCATCCTGAGCGGGTGGCGCGGTGGCTCGGCGAGGTCTTCGGCGGGCCAAGGCTCTACAGCGAGACCTACGGTGGCTATGAGCGCATGATCTCCCAGCACCTGGGCAAGGGGCTGAGCGAGGAGCAGCGAGCGCGCTGGGTTGAGCTGATCGCGCTCTCGGCGCAGGAGGCAGGTCTCCCGGCCGACCCCGAGTTCCAGGCAGCGTTTCGCTCCTACCTCGAGTGGGGATCGCGAATCGCCCTGGAGAACTCGCAGCCGGGCGCGAAGCCACCGCCGCAGATGCCGATGCCAAGGTGGCAGTGGGTGTGCGACGCGACGCCGGGATCACGCGTCTCGGCGCTCGAGCCCGAGGAGTCCGAACCAGCACAGGCGATCGCGCTCCCGGCAGCCGGTGAGCCGATCAGCTTCGAGTTACACATCAAGCCACTGTTCCGAGAGCGCGACCGCAAGTCGATGACGTTCGCGTTCGATCTCTGGTCCTACGACGACGTCCGCGCGAACGCCGAGGCGATCCTCGAGCGCGTCAAGGCCGGAACGATGCCGTGCGACGGAACGTGGCCACCAGACTGGGTCGGCGTCTTCGAACGGTGGACCACAACCGGACTGAGCGACTGACGACGTCGGCGCGGGTGGCGCATGAACGCGACAGCGTAGATCACTTCGCGGGATCTCGGATCGAGCGAACGTCGATGTCGAGCGTGAGGCCGGTCCAGGCCTGGTCGGCGGTCAGGACCGGGGTGGAGAGCCGGCGCGCGAGCGCGAGGCATGCGCGATCTGCGAGCGAGAGCCCGGCCGGGTGGGTGAGCGGGCGCAAGCGGGCGACCTCGATCGCGTCGCTGGTGGTGAACGGCTGGACTGCGATCGCTCCGTCGAGCAGGCCCCGGTCGGTGAGGGTCGAGGCGACGTCCGCCGGATCGCTGCCACGGGCTGCGAGCGTGCTGAGCGCCTCGCCGAGGTTCACGGTGGAGATGGTCGCGCCGCCGGCGATCGCGTCGGCGACAACGTCGGTGCCGGGCTCGTTGCCGAGATAGGCCAGTAACGCCGAAGCGTCGAGCACAGGCTGGGCGCTACCGGCGGGCATCTACTGCTCGCGCTCGGCTTCGGCGCGACGGTCGGCAAGCAGCTCGTCGACAAGCGAGCCCTCTTCGGTGAGGTCCGCGAACAGACCGCGGCTCTCGTCGGCCACGGTGCGGTAGGGCCGAAGCCGCAGCGAGCCATCTTCCTCGGTGCTCAGCAGCATGCGCGTGCCACGCTCGAGCCCGAGGGCTGAGCGGACGGACGATGGCAAGACGAGCCGGCCGCGATCACCTATGGTGACGTGCTCTGTGTGGGACATATTGGAATCGTACCACGATTTGCTAATGTCCCACACTCTGAGGCGGGGCCAGACTCCGCTGGATCGGCGGTCAATGGAGCCGACTAGCCGCGCCGAGCCTCGTCGATATGGAGACCGCGAACATCCTGCGCCGCCACGAGCTGGCCGGGCTGATCAGCCCCGACCAGGCCGCGCAGGCCCATGCCGATCTGCTGGACCTCGCCATCGAACACTGGCCCTATGAGCTCGTGGCGACGCGGGCGTGGGAGCTTCGGCTCAACCTGTCGATCTATGACGCCAGCTATGTCGCGCTCGCCGAATTCCTCGGGGCGACGCTCGGCACGCTCGATCAACGCATCGGCCGCGCTCCCGGCCCGCAGTGCGCGATCGCGACGCCCTGACACGCCGCCGACCGCCCGCACGACCAACTGGCGGCCCGAGACAACCCCTACCCGGCCGCCCGCGCCAGCGCCACCCCCGCCGCCTCGAGCGACCTCCGCACGCGCCGGTCGAACGTCGCCACGCTGGCATCGCGAGCCTGCGCCGTGGCGATAGCGAACCCGTCGGCCAGGCCGATCTTCAGTCCCCGTAGGCGCGCCGCCTCACGAGCGATCGCGGGCGTGGGCGCGACCAGCGTCACACCCATGCCATCGATCGCGCGTACCGCGATGCGCAGGGTGTCCCGGTCCTCGGCCGGTCGCACGAGCGTCTCTGCGTAGTTGATCAGCGACAGCAGGAGGGCCGTCCCCGAGCGGGATAGCTCGCCGATCAACGCGGCGGCCGCGCGATGGTGAGCGTCGGATCGATCAAGCGCAGCGATGACGACATCGGTGTCGAGGACGCAGGCGCTCACGGGCGCTCTTCAGCGCGCAGCCGGTCCAGATAGCCGGGCTCGTAGAGGCCGTCGAAGACGCCAAATGCAGAGGCGACATCTCGCTGCGCGCGACGCACGACGATCACGTCTGGCCCTTCAGCCTCGATACTCACGTCGTCGCCCGGGCTTATTCCCGCGCTTGCGAGCGCGTCAACCGGCAGCGTCACCTGATTCTTGCTCGAGATTCGTGGCACTCCTTTACCATAGCGTAAAGGAGACCGTCGGCCGCGACGATCGCTTGTGATGCGCGTGATGCGCTAGTGTACGCATCATGCGCACCACAATTGCGTTGGATGATCACCTGCTCGCGGCGGCCAAGCGGCGCGCCCGCGAGCGCGGCCAGACGCTCGGACAGGTGATCGAGGATGCGCTCAGGCGCGAGCTGGCCGAACGCCAGGATGCCGAGCCAGTCGAGGTTCCGGTGTTCACCCGAGGCACCGGCCCCCAGCCGGGGATCGATCTGAAGTCGAATCGGGCCGTTCGCGAGGCGCTCGATTCCGGTGCCGCGCTCGATGCCCTGAGGTGAAGCTGCTCGACGTCAACGTGGTGCTCGCCGCCCATCGTGACGATCACCCCCACTTCGAGGTCGCCCGCGGCTGGCTCGACGAGCTGCTGTTGACTGGCGCCCGGTTCAGCGTCATCGACATGGTCGCCGGCGCGTTCCTTCGCGTTGCCACCAACCGACGCATCTTCTCGGTTCCGACGCCCATGGAGGACGCCTTTGCCTATCTGCGCGCCCTGCGCGGCCAGCCCGGGCACGCATTGCTCGCTCCGGGGCCGAGCCACCTGAGTCTGCTGCAGCAGCTCTGCGAGGACTTGGATGTCTCGGGCGACCTTATCCCGGATGCGCAGCTGGCGGCAATCGCGGTCGAGCACGCCTGCGAGCTCGTGTCCTTCGACCGCGACTTCGCCCGCTTTCCGGCCTTACGCTGGACTCGACCCTGACGACCCGGATCTTCGAGCCGCGGCGGTCGTGAGCGAGGCCTTCGCAGCGTCGGCAAGGCGCAGGTGTCGTCGTACGGCGACGATGCTCGTATGTCGGCGTACGTCGACGTGCTAGTGTTGTAGTCGTACGCCGACAACACAAGTCTGTATGCGTACGGCGACACCAATGCCCACCCGCATCGCCTCGATCCACGATCTCGCGGCGGCCGTCCGCGGCCGCCGCCTGGAGCTCGGTCTCAGCCAGGCCGAGCTGGCGGCACGCGCTCGCGTGTCGCGGAGTTGGATCAACGAGTTCGAGGCCGGGAAGCCAAGCGCCGAGCTCGGCTTGGTGATCCGCCTGCTCGACGCCCTCGATCTCGACCTCAGCCTGCTCGCGCGCGGTGATGGCGAGCGCGGCGACCGGCCGCCCAGGCCTGAGGCCGTCGACCTCGACGCACTGCTGGATGACTACCGCCAGCGATGAGCGATTCACTGGTCGTGATCCTCGAAGGCCTGGTCGCCGGGACGGTGACACGAGCGCGCGGGGGACGGCTGCGCTTCGACTACCGCGACGAGTACGTGGAGCGGTCGGCCCGCACGCCGCTGTCGCTGTCGATGCCGATCCAGGTTCGGTCGCATCCCGACCAGGCCGTACAACCGTGGCTGTGGGGTCTGTTGCCCGACAACGATGCCGTGCTGCGGCGGTGGGCTCGCGAATTCCACGTCTCGGCTTCCTCTCCGTTCTCGCTGCTGGCGACGCCGATCGGTGAGGACTGCGCCGGCGCGGTTCGCTTCGCGTCGCCGGAGCAGCTGGACCGGGTGATGACGCGCGCGGGGAACATCGCGTGGCTCGGTGACGACAACGTCGCCGAGCGCCTGCGCGAGCTGCGCGAGGATTCCACCGCCTGGCTCGGCCGATCGTTCACCGGCCAGTTCAGTCTCGCCGGCGCCCAGGCCAAGACCGCGCTGCTCCTACAGGACGGGCGCTGGGGCGTCCCGTCCGGCTCGACACCGACCACCCACATCCTCAAGCCGGCCGTCAGGGGCCTCGATGACCACGACCTCAACGAGCATCTGTGTCTCGACGCCGCGCGACGCGCCGGCCTCATCGCGGCTCGCAGCTCCATTGCGCAGTTCGGAGACGAGACGGCGGTCGTCGTGACGCGGTATGACCGCCGAACGGCCCCCGGCGGGGAGATCCTGCGCATCCATCAGGAGGATCTCTGCCAAACCCTCGGGGTGCCCCCGAGCGACAAGTATCAGAACGAAGGCGGGCCGGGGCCGGCCGAGATCGCCAGGCTGCTCCGCCAGACGATGGCGCCGGCGGTGGCCGACGAGGCGGTGTGGCGGTTTGCCGAGGCGCTCATCTGGAACTGGCTGATCGCGGGCACCGACGCACACGCCAAGAACTACTCGCTGCTGCTGGCCGGCGACCAGGTGCGGCTCGCACCGCTGTACGACATCGCTTCCGCCCTGCCCTACGGCGTACACGAGCGCAAGCTTCGCTTCGCGATGAAGATCGGCGGCGACTACCGCGTGGCTCCGCAGGGCAACACCTGGCCCGCTGCCGCGCGCGACCTTGGCGTTGACGCCACCGCGATGATCGACCGCGCTCGCGAGCTGGCCGGCGTCGCGCCCGAAGCGTTCGCGGCCGCCGTCGGCGCGCCGGACGTCGTTGCCTTGGGCCGCGAGCTGCCCCGCCGGCTCCTCGACCTCGTGGCCGACCGCGCGGCACGGTGCGCCAGCCTGCTCGCCGGATGATCCGCGACGCAGCATCAAATCCATCTGATAAAGGTCGCCGACGCGCCGCCGATCACCCTGGCCGACGCCTGCCAAACGGCGTCACAGCCCCCTCCGTGTGCCACCCTGCGGGACAATGCGCATCTGCCTCGTCTATGACTGTCTGTTCCCGTACACGATCGGGGGCGCTGAGCGCTGGTATCGAGCGCTGGCCGAGCGCCTGGCCGAGGCCGGGCACGAGGTCACCTACCTGACGCTGCGCCAGTGGGAGCGCGGCGAGCATCTCGACATCGACCCGCGGATTCGCGTCGTCGTCGTCGGCCCACAGGCGCACCTGTATACAAAGGGCGGCCGCCGGCGCATCGCCCCTCCCCTGCTCTTCGGCGCCGGGGTGTGGTGGCATCTGTTCCGCCACGGCCGCCGCTACGAGGTCGTGCACATGGCGTCGTTTCCGTACTTCTCGCTGCTCGCCGCGGGCGCCACCCGGCGCCGCGGGCGCTTCGCGCTCGTCGTGGACTGGCACGAGGTCTGGAGCCGTGAGTACTGGCGCGAGTACCTCGGCACGATCGGCGGGGCAATCGGCCGCGCCGTGCAAGCGCGTGGCGCGCGCCTGCCCCAGCGCGCCTTCACGTTCTCGCAGCTGTACGCCGATCGCCTGCGCGAGGAGGGACTGCGCGGCGAGCTGACGGTGCTCAGAGGCGAGTACGGCGGCTCGCTCGAGGCCATAGCGCCCGAACCGGCCGAGCCGGTCGTCGTCTTCGCCGGACGGCTCATCCGCGAGAAGCGCGCGCTGCTCGGGCTGGCCGGGGTGGCCGCGGCGCGCGAGCAGATCGCCGAGCTGCGCGGCGAGTTCTACGGCGACGGGCCCGAGCGAGGCGCGCTGCTGAGCGCGATCACCGAGCGCGGGCTGGAGGGCGTGGTCGCCGCGCCCGGCTTCGTCGACGCGGCCGGCGTCGGCGCCGCGCTGAGCCGGGCGCTGTGCCTGTTGCTGCCCTCCAGCCGCGAGGGGTACGCGATCGTCGTCGTCGAGGCCGCCGCCCGCGGCGTGCCGAGCATCGTCGTGGCCGCGCCCGACAACGCCGCCACCGAGCTCGTCGAGGACGGCGTCAACGGATTCGTCGTGGCCGAGCCCACGCCCGAGGCGATCGCCGCGGCGATCGTCCGCGTGCACGAGGCCGGACCGCAGCTACGGGCCTCCACCTCGCGCTGGTTCGCCGAAAACGCCGAGCACCTATCCGTCGACGCGTCCGTACGCACCGTGCTCAACGGGTACGCCGGACGCGTCGCAACGCCCGCCGGCTGAGCTCGCTCGCGGTGCCCGTGACCGCGCGCGAGCAGCAGGTCGCGAGGCCGGCGTCCGAAACAGATCGCGCCTCTTGGACACTAGTGTCCACAAAACCCGGTGCTTTACGGCAGCTAGCTTCCAAAATTGCTAGGGTTATCCCATCGCGCTCATTGACGCAGAACTCGTGGACTTCAACCCATGGTGGCGTGATGTCGCCTGGCGGACCCAGGACCCTCATCTGCGTGCGCTCGAAGACCAGCCTGTACAGCTGCCGGCGGACTTCGTGCTCGACATTGACATCGAGAACCCCGGCGTAAGCGTCCTCCGGGGCCCCCGACAGGTCGGCAAGAGCACCGACCTGAAGCTCCTCGTCGACCGAGCGCTCGATGAAGGGCGGGGCAACCGCGCCGTCATCTACCTGGCGCTCGACCTATTGGAAGACCAGCCGATGGCTGAGCTTGCCCGCACGGTTCGCCGCGCGAAGGAGCTCAGCGGCGCGAAGAGCGCCCTGGTGCTCCTGGACGAGGTGACGTCGGTGCGGAACTGGCAGGGTGCGGTCAAGTCCCTATGGGATGCCGGCGTCATCCGCGATGACGTCGTCGTATGCACCGGTTCGTCTGCGGTTGACTTGCAACACGGTGCCGCCGAACGGCTTCCTGGGCGTCGGAAAGGCGGAAGGGACTATCTCGTTCTCCCGCAGTCGTTCGCGCACTTCGCACGCGCCACCGACCACACCATTCCTAGCTCGCCGCGCCTCACGATAAGTGAGCTGCGAGCGCCCAGCGGTGAGGACCTGCTGCGGGAGATGCGCCTGCATCTGCCGGCACTCGACGCCGCCCTGATGCGGTATCTCAGTTTCGGTGGACTGCCGGCGGCCGTAGCCGAGGCAGTCGCCGGCGCCGAGGAGCCCTCGTCCGATCTCAGACGCATCCTGTGGGACTCGCTCGTCAGGGAGCTCCAACGCAAGGGTGCGAGCGTCCCCGCCGGTCAAGCCTTGCTCGCGCGCGTCGCGAAAGCTCTCGGCGCCGAGACCAACTGGACCGACCTGGCCCGGGAGATGGACGTTCCACTGGGGAGACGGGCGGAAGCCGGCAAGACGAGCCACCATACGCTCAAGAACTACGTGGAGCTGCTGGCCGGCGGGTACTTCGTCTTCATCGTCTACTTCTGGAAGCGCGGGCAGAACACGAACGACCTGTCGAAGAACAAGAAGCTCTTCTTTGCCGACCCGCTGCTCCATACCGTTGCTCTCGACCGAGCTCCCGGGCTCACCAGGGACGTGGCCGCGCTCGTGGAGAACGCGGTTGGATTGGCGCTGTACCGGAGATACGAGCCACCCGAACGTCTGCCCGAGACGTTCGTCGCACCTGACCGGCTGCACATCTGGAAGACCTCTACAGGGGGCGAAATCGACTTCGTCGCCGGCGCCGCGAACGAGCTCGACGTTGTCGAGGTCAAGTACCAGAACAACCCGGGGTTAGGCGCAGCGGCCGCCGCTGCGAAGGCCCATCCCGGACGGCCAATCGTGATGACCACCAAGCAGCACTTGGACTTCCGCGCGGACTACACCCTCATTCCAGCGTCTCTGCTCCTCTGGGCGCTCGGCTGAGTCCGTGTGCCACCCTGCGGGACAATGCGCATCTGCCTGGTCTATGACTGCCTGTTCCCGTACACGATCGGGGGCGCCGAGCGCTGGTATCGGGCGCTGGCCGAGCGCCTGGCCGAGGCCGGGCACGAGGTCACCTACCTGACGCTGCGCCAGTGGGATCACGGCGAGCGTCTCGACATCGACCCGCGGGTCCGCGTCGTCGTCGTCGGCCCACGGGCGCACCTGTATACAAAGGGCGGCCGCCGGCGCATCGCCCCTCCCCTGCTCTTCGGCGCCGGCGTGTGGTGGCATCTGTTCCGCCACGGCCGCCGCTACGAGGTCGTGCACATGGCATCGTTTCCGTACTTCTCGCTGCTCGCCGCGGGCGCCACGCGCCGCCACGGGCGCTTCGCGCTCGTCGTGGACTGGCACGAGGTCTGGAGCCGTGAGTACTGGGGCGAGTACCTCGGCACGATCGGCGGGGCGATCGGCCGCGCCGTGCAAGCGCGTGGCGCGCGCCTGCCCCAGCGCGCCTTCACGTTCTCCCAGCTGTACGCCGATCGCCTGCGCGAGGAGGGACTGCGCGGCGAGCTGACCGTGCTCAGGGGTGAGTACGGCGGCTCGCTGGAGCCCGTCCCGCCCGAACCGGCCGAGCCGGTCGTCGTCTTCGCCGGGCGGCTGATCCGCGAGAAGCGCGCGCTGCTCGGGCTGGCCGGGGTGGCCGCGGCGCGCGAGCAGATCGCCGAGCTGCGCGGCGAGTTCTACGGCGACGGGCCCGAGCGAGGCGCGCTGCTGAGCGCGATCACCGAGCGCGGGCTGGAAGGCGTCGTCACCGCGCCCGGCTTCGTCGACGCCGACGGCGTCGGGGCCGCCCTGAGCCGCGCGCTATGCCTGCTGCTGCCCTCCAGCCGCGAGGGCTACGCGATCGTCATCGTCGAAGCCGCCGCCCGCGGCGTACCGAGCATCGTCGTGGCCGCACCCGACAACGCCGCCACCGAACTCGTCGAGGACGGGATCAACGGCTTCGTCGTGGCCGAGCCCACGCCCGAGGCGATCGCCGCCGCGATCGTCCGCGTGCACGACGCCGGGCCGCAGCTGCGCGCCTCCACCTCGCGCTGGTTCGCCGAGAACGCCGAGCGCCTGTCGGTCGACGCATCCGTCCGCACCGTGCTCGACGGGTACACCGGGCGCGTCGCAACGCCCGCCGGGTGAGATCCCGCCCAGCGGAGCAGGTGACATCAGCACCCAGCGGCGATGTTCAGTGCCCGGCAGAGCTCGGCGAGCTTAGCGGCGCCGAGTCGCGTGATGCGTTCGGTCAGCAGCGCCTTGGACACCGGGGCGATGTTCTCGAGCGCGAGCGCACACTCGCGCGGCATGCCGTCCTCGGGACCGAGCCGCACCTCGGTCGGGATGCCGCGCATCTGAGTGGTGGCCGGCGCGACGAGCACCGAGCGCAGGACCGGGATGGCGGCCTGGCGGGTGACGATACACGCGGGGTGCCTGCCGGCCTCCGGGTGCTCCAGCCACCAGACCTCGCCACGGTTCATCGCACGGCTACCTCGGCGACGGTGCGCCGGCCCCGCTGCAGGCCCTCGCCGGCCATCACCGCCAGCCTGTCCGTCCGATTGCCATCAGGAGCCCCGCTCCGACGCGTCCCACGGGCCGACGTTATCGAGCATCGTGCGCGTGCCGGACTCGGCGAGAGCCAACTCGTCAGCCGTCTGCGGTTGACGGCTGTAGCCCTCGACGATGAGGCGATCTATCTCGGCCTCACGGTCGGCGGCGAGGTAGTCGGCGAGCGCCTTTCGGATCAGTTCGGAGCGGTTGCGCCCCTCGCGCGCCGCGCGCGCATCGAGCTGGGCCACCAGCTCGTCGGAGAGCTGAACGAGGGTCTGAGTTCGAGCCATAACCATATGGTAGCATATGGTCTCTGTACGTGTACGTCGGTGTACGTCGGCCGTACGGCAAATCAGATCGGTGGGAGCCCGTACGCGGCCAGTAACTGAGGATCATTTTCCGGGTTGGCAGCTGCTATTTTCCGAGTTAGCAGCTATGATTTTCCGAGTTATCAAGGTTACTGACGGATGCCTCTGATCGCGCGAGGCCTCGAGGGCGCGGTGGTGAACGCCATGCGCGAGGCACGAGCCGTCGCCGTCCTCGGCCCCCGCCAGGCCGGCAAGAGCACCCTTGCGCGAGTGCTGGCCGAGGGCCCGCTCCCGGCCGACTACCTGACGCTGGATGACGAGGCGGCGCGATCGCTCGCGGCCGCCGACCCGCAGGGCTTCGTCGCCGGTCTCGGACGGCGCACCATCATCGACGAGGTACAGCGCGCACCCGACCTCCTGCTGGCGATCAAGGCACGACTCGACGGCGACGATACCCCCGGGCAGTTCCTCCTCACCGGCTCGGCGAACCTGCGGCGGATCCCCACCGTCGCCGACGCGCTACCCGGGCGGGTCGACTACATGACGCTGTGGCCGTTCACGCAAGGAGAGATCCACGGGCGACGCGAAGGCATCGTCGAGCGCCTCTTCGCAGGCGACGTGCCCAACGCGTCCGGGGCGCCCGTCGGTCGAGGCGCCTACGCCGAGATCCTCCTGCGTGGAGGGTTCCCGGAGGCGGTCCGTCGCGGCGCGTCGGCACGGCGGCGATTCTTCGACAGCTACGTCGCGACCATCGTCGAGCGAGACGTCGGCGACACATCCCGCGTCCATGACCCGGCGTCGGTCGGGCTGCTGCTGAGGCTCGTAGCGGCTCGCTCGGGATCGCTCGCGCGCTACGACGCACTGGCCCGCGATGCCGCCGTCGACGGCAAGACGGCCAAGGCGTACGTCGGCGTCCTCGAGCGACTGTTCCTCATCCGCGAACGCCGAGCCTGGCACGTGAACCTCGGCCAGCGCCAGATCAAGGCGCCGAAGCTCTACGTGTCCGACTCCGGATTACTCGCCGCGCTCGTCGGGGCAAACAAGGAGCGCATCATCCATGACGACGCCGTCGCCGGCGCGCTCATCGAGACCTTCGTCGCGAACGAGCTCGAGCGACAGGCGTCATGGCTCCCCGAGCCACTGAGCTTCTGGCACTACCGCGCCGGCGACCGCGAGGTGGACGTCATCATCGAGCGGCCGTCAGGCGAGATCATCGGCATAGAGGTCAAGGCCAGCGCGACCGTCCGCTCGCACGACTTTCGCGGTCTCGCGCACCTTCGCGATCAGCTCGGCCAGCGCCTGGCGACCGGAGTCGTCCTCTACGCCGGCGAACGAACCCTGCCGTTCGGGCCACGCCTATGGGCGCTTCCGCTGCAGGCGCTGTGGTCGGACTGACCCACCCGGCGGAGGCACGGATTCGTCGTGGCCGGGCCGACGCCCGAGACGATCGCCGCGACGACTGTGCGGGTGCACCAGGCCGGGTCGCAGCTGCGGGCCACTACCTCGCGCTGGTTCGCCGAGAACGCCGGGCGCCTGTCCGTCGACGCGTCGGTGCGCACCGTGCTCGAGGGGTGCGCGGGGCACTCGCTACGTCCGCCGGCTGAGCTCGGACCGAGCACCAGGGAGCCCGGGCCAGTCGTGGCCAGGCTGGCCCGAAGCGACTCCTCCCGTTAGTATCAGACCGCACAGGAACCAGGATGGGCAGGGTTGCCACGCTATGACACGGATGCAGCCATGAGTCAGTCGACGGCCGTGCCGGTAACGGTCACGTTCGTGCAGCGAAACGCGGTGCACGAGCTGCGACCGTGTTTGCCCGTTCTCACCACGGCCGACGCGCAGCTAATCCGCACGCAGTTCGCGCTCGACGGCCGGCCGATCCCGAGCGTCGCCGCGGTGGCCGCGCAGCTGCACGAGACGCCGAGCGCCGAGTACACGGCCGTCGTGTTCAGCCTGCGCAAGATGGAGTCGGCGGCTCATCGCGGGCAATGTGGGCTGCTCTCCGCCCTGCCGGCGTCGGACAGCACGGCTCCAGCGTCGGCCGGGTCGCGCGTCCGGACCGCACGACCGACAGCGGCGAACGTCATCGTCCCGAAGGCCGTCTCGAGGCCGCCTGCGGCTGCCGTCGTCCCGCCGGCGACCACCCCATCGCATCTCGTCTCGTTGAGCCACGCGCCCGAGATTGGCGGCGCAGTCGTGGTCCTGCTTGCGCTCGTCGCGGGGCTCGCGCTCGGGGTCCGCCGGCGCAGGCCGGCCGCGGCAGGGGCGGGGGCCGCGGTCGTATCGCGCGAGCCGTCAGGTTCCGATGGACTTGCGCGTACAGTTAGACAGTCGCCCCGACCTGGCCTCCGTCTGCGAAGGGACCGACTCATGCGCACTGCTCCCCGCGCCCGCCGATACGTCAGCCGCCTGAGCCTGATCATGCTCAGGCCGTTCTTTCGACGGAGCCTGACCCGCGACGCATACGTCCTGCGGGTGATCGGCGATCGCTTCGGCCCGGTGCTGCGCGAGGACCGGCGGCGGAAGCGGCTAGCGCGCGAGGGCCCGGAGCGACGCCGCGCCCGCCACGGCGTGGGCCAGCCGACTACTTAGCATCCTTGGCCACCTTCGGCTTGCTGGCCGGCTTGTCGGACTTCGCGCCGTTCGTGCTGGGCGCGGATGCGCCGCTGCCGTCGCCGGACTTCGAGGACGACGCGCCATCGGAGCTGCGGGCGCTGTCGGACTTCGAGGAGGACTCCGCGGCGGCCTTCTCGCGCTGGCGCTTGCGGGTCCCGTAGTCGGTGTTGTAGAAGCCGCTGCCCTTGAAGTGCACGGCAACTGGGTGCAGGACGCGGCGTACCGGACGGCCGCAGACCTCGCACTCAGTCAGCGGGTCGTCGGCGATCGGCTGCAGAGCCTCGAACGTGTGGCCCTTCTCGCAGAGGTATTCGTAGGTCGGCATTTGGCAGTCTCAGTATAGGAGTGCCAGCACTCGAGGACCCGGCCCCGCGACGAAACGGATCGCCCAAGGTTCGCGGTGATCTGATCGGCGTCCGCAGCGCGCTGTGCAGGAGGTTTCGGCTCCGTCTCGACCGATGGCATAAGTACAAGGGCCTCATTTTGGACACATATTGCTTGCGTAACGGCAAGTCGCCTGTAAGGTTTGCGCCGTGCCCGGGTTCGGCACGCAAGCAGCATGGATGCCCTGCTGGTCTGGTAGCGCCCCGAAGGCCGCAGGCTCGAGATTCCTGACGACGTCGATCGCCGCCGGAGAACGAATAGCCCGTGGATAGGACCGAAACGCCTGCCGTAGCACCGCCGTCTCCGGCACCCGTCGACGATGTCGGCCGCGTGCACTCTCGGCGCGCGTGGCCGAACGGCGAAGCCACGGGGCGATCGCGGAAAGCCGCCCGAGCCTGGCCGCGTTATCGCCCAGGTCGAGCTCTCGAAGAGGGCGGCGTCGCCCGCGTCGTCGCTACACGAGAACGCAACTACCGCTACGCGTTGGCCGTCGCCGATATGGCCGCCGTCTCCATCTCGATCATGTTGGCGATCGGCGTGATCGGCGGTCACGGGCTGCGCGCGAGCTACCTGGTCGCCCTGCCACTGACCGTGGTCGTGGCAAAGGTGCTCGGGCTCTACGAACGGGACGATCTCGTCATCCGCAAGTCGACAACCGACGAGCTTCCGAAACTTGTCAACCTCGCCACGACCGTGACCCTGCTCGTCTGGCTTGGGCGCCACTACATCGCCGTTGGGCAGCCTCCCACCGAAGCTCTGCTCGCGCTCTGGATGCTTCTGACTGCGACGACGTGCCTGTTCCGGGTCGTGGCTCGGAACCTCGCTGCGCGGGTGTCCGCGGTGGAGCGCTGCCTGCTGCTTGGCGACGTCAACACGTTTCGCCACATGCGATCGAAGTTCAGCCATACACACACTGCCGAGCTCGTGGATCACGTGTCGCTGGATGAGGCGATCAAGCACCGCGGCCCGAGCCTTCACGCGCTCGCTCGCCGCCACAACGTGCACCGGATCATCATCGCCGCGAACCACGCCGGGCAGAACGACGCGACGCTCAATCTCGTCCGCGAGGCCAAGGCGACGGGACTTCGCGTCAGCCTTCTGCCGGGCATCCTCGGCGCAGTGGGAAGCTCCGTGGTGTTCGATGACCTGTGGGGCGTCACCGTGCTCGGCGTGCCGCGCTTCGGCCTTTCGCGCTCGTCAAGCGCGCTCAAGCGTGCATTCGATCTAGCCGGCGCGGTCCCCCTCACCCTCCTGCTCAGCCCGGTGATGCTCATCTGCGCGGTCCTTATCAAGGTCGATACCCGGGGCCCCGTGTTCTTTCGCCAGACACGCGTTGGTCGCGACGGCCATCACTTCTCGATATTCAAGTTCCGCACGATGGTCGACGGCGCCGACGCGATGAAGCACGAGCTCTTTGACCACAACGAGGCGGACGGCCTGTTCAAGATTGCGGACGACCCACGTATCACCAGCGTCGGCAAGTGGCTGCGCCGCAGCTGCCTTGACGAGCTGCCTCAGCTGCTCAACGTGCTTCGTGGCGAGATGAGCCTTGTCGGGCCGCGACCGCTCGTCGTCAACGAGGACGAGCGCATCACCGGGCTCGATCGCCACCGACTCCACCTCACCCCTGGGATGACCGGCCCGTGGCAGATCCTCGGCTCCTCGCGCGTGCCGCTGGCCGAGATGGTCAAGCTCGACTACCTCTACATCGCCAATTGGTCGCTGTGGAGCGACGTGAAGATCCTGCTCCGGACGATCCCGATGGTCGTCGAGCGGCGCGGGCAGTAGCGAGCGAGCTCTTCAAGCGCGCGTGGTCGTAGCGGCAGGTCCGCGGCCCCGAATCGTCCGTTGCAGGTCGGCGCCGTGAGGCCTCCTCACCCCATCGACGGATTCTGTTGTGAGCATGCGTTGAGAAGCGAGGGCCGCAGAGCAGCGTCCGCGCGCCCCGCCCGTTCCCATACACTCAAAGGCCGGGCGCTACCCCAGGGCTCACGACTGAATTAGTGGCGTGGTTGTGGCAGGTGGTTGGGGCTGGGTGTTGAATCTGGCGGTGTGGTTCGATGAGGCTGCGATGGGTGTGCGGTGGGGGGCCATGAGCTCGTCCACCACCACGACTTCCACGGCGACTGGAACTACACCATCTCCCCATCCCGCCTCACCGCGCCACTAATTACGTCGTGACGCCCAACTCACTCGTGCGCCCCGCCGGTTGGCCGTCGTGCCGCCGCAGCGCCGATGACGGCGGCCCTTGAAAACCGACGCCTATGCGCCGATACTCTGCACATCAAACGTCTGGTCATAGCGCTACTTGCGCTGCCGCTGTCATTAATGCTCGCGGTGTCGGCGCCGGCCGCGATCACCGCTGACAGCGATGCTCCGCCGGGTGCGCCGGTTGGCTGGCTTCCGGCTACGGCATGGGTCATGCAACGATGGACGCCGTTCGATGAGGCCCGCCTCTACAAGACGCTTGGGCTAAACATCGAGCAGGTCTTTGAGTTCGTGAACTCCGGCGCGGGGAACCTGAAAGACCTGGCTGCCGACAGGGGCGTGAACCTGACCGCGGCCGGGCTGCTCGCGAACCGACGCGGCCACGTCTCAGCGAAGACGTACGCAGTGCTCCTCCAGCGCACCAACACCGTGCTAACCCAACGGCACCTTTCCGAGCACATGCTCCACCATCCGTGGCATGAATGGGCATTGTTCGATCACCTCAACGCGATCTTCGGGCCCACCGCCACGAGGCTGCTAGCCTCTGGCGTCAAGTTTGAGCAACTGTCCCAGCATGTGGCGATTCCAGAGGCAGTGCTGAGGCACCGCATCCTTACTGCACTCGAGCGCGCCGCACAATACGGTGTGCGCATCGGGGCAATGTCCGAGGCCGAGGCGCGCTACCAGGCCCACGAAGACCTCGGATGGATTGGGGGGCTCTTCCTCACGCCAGCGCAATTCCTGCGACAGACCGCCGCGGCGTCTGCGCATGCCGCAACTTGGACCTGCGGTGCGACCATGGTCATCCGCTAGACAATATGGATTGATGGTCCGTCCGGCCTGAGTTGTAGAAGGGGTCGGTTCCCACGTCGTCCGTGGGGTGGACGTTCAGTCGCGCGCCGGCTATCGCGCGGCGGCCCACAATCGAATAGGAGGAACCAGCCATGGCGAAGGGAGGTATACCCAGATGTTGTGGATGGGCGTGAGGAAGAAGGCGGCGTACTCTCCCGGTTGACGAAGACCGACCGCCCGAGGGCGGAGAAGGAGAGCACGCCATGGAGGATGTTCGCAGGATCGACAGCGGCCGTGAGGCGGCCGCGCTCACGTTGGATGATCTCGCTCGTGAGGGAGCGCGGCGGATGATCGCCGCGGCGCTGGACGCCGAGGTCGAGCAGTATCTCGACGCGTTCGCCGAGGACGTTGATGAGGACGGCCGGCGGCTGGTGGTGCGTAACGGCCGGGCGCGTGAGCGTGGCCTGACGGTCGGGTCGGGCACGGTGAGGATTCGGGCGCCGAGGGTCAACGACAAGCGCGTCGACGAGGAGACGGGGGAGCGCAAGCGGTTCAGCTCACGGATCCTGCCCGCGTACGCTAGACGGTCGCCGAAGGTCACCGAGGTGCTGCCCGTCCTGTACCTGCGGGGCCTGTCGACCGGGGACTTCGGGCCGGCGCTTCGGGACCTGCTTGGTGAGGACGCTTCGGGGCTCTCAGCCAGCTCGATCCAGCGACTGACCGAGGGCTGGCAGGCCGAGCACGCCGCGTTCGGCCAACGGGAACTTCGGTTTCATCAGTACGCGTACTGGTTCGTCGACGGCGTGCACGTCAGCGTGCGCCTGGGCGAGGACGACCGGCTGTGCCTGCTGGTCGTGATCGGTGTCCGCGAGGACGGAACCAAGGAACTGCTGGCCGTCGACGACGGCTACCGCGAGAGCACCGAGTCCTGGGCCGGCGTCATGCGCGACCTGAAGAACCGCGGCGCGAACGAGCCCAAGCTCGTGATCGGCGACGGCGCGCTGGGCACGTGGGCGGCCCTGCGGGACGTGTTCCCCGGCGCGCGCCGGCAGGCGTGCTGGGTGCACGCGATCGCCAACGTCCTAGACGCCCTGCCCAAGCGCCTGCAGCCCAGGGCGAAGACGATGCTGCACGACGCGATGGAAGCTCCCACGCGCGGTGACGCCGGCCGGGCACTTGAGCGGCTGCGCGAGGAGTTCGCCGCGAAGTACCCCAAGGCCGTGGCCAAGCTCGATCGTGACTGGAAGCACCTGACCGCGTTCTATGACTTCCCGGCCGAGCACTGGCGTCACCTGCGGACCAGTAACGCGATCGAGTCCAGCTTCGCCACCGTGAAGCTGCGCACCCGCGTGACCAAGGGCGCCGGATCGAAGAAGGCGGCGCTGGCGATGGCCTACAAGCTGCTCGACGCCGCACAGGAACGCTGGCGCCGCCTCAACGGCCACGAGCTCGTCACCGACGTCCTCGAGGGCGCGAAGTTCAAGGACGGCATCAAAGTCACAGACGACGACACCAACACAACAGACGAGAGGGTCGCCGCCTGAACGATCTCATGCACCCATCCACAACATTTGACAATTCCTCTGGCGAAGGCTAGATCCTTCGCCGGCCTGGGCGTGCACGCGACGAAGATCGTCGCGGCGGTTTTTGGACGCGGACACCGGACAGTTGCAGACGTTTACGATGGGCGGTGACGGCGCGGCGGCGGCCGCGTTCTGCCTCGGCCTGACGCGGCTAGTCCGCGTGAGGTATGAGGCGGGGCCGACGGGGTAC
Source organism: uncultured Solirubrobacterales bacterium (assembly GCA_963819075.1). Lineage (GTDB taxonomy): Bacteria > Actinomycetota > Thermoleophilia > Solirubrobacterales > Solirubrobacteraceae > CAVQBJ01. The sequence goes on along the minus strand of CAWFUP010000001.1, from coordinate 629,667 downwards.
GGTCTCGCGCGCGAGCTCGCCGAGCGTCGCGTTGAATGTGTGGTCGCGGCGCCGGGCAAGGTCCCCCGCGCGGCGGGAGATCGCGTGAAGACCGACCGGCGTGACGCCGAACACTTCGTGTGGCTGCTGTTGGCCGGCAAGCTTCACCGGTCCGGGTCACGGGCATTGAGGAGGAGCCACTGCCTGACCTGGTTCGCGCGGCCGCGAGGCCGTGCGAGTGAATCTGATGCGCCCGTGACCGGCTGTCCGAGCCGCTGTTGCGTCACGGCATCCGCTTTGACGACGGCAATGCCTCGACTGAGCGTCACCGCCGATGGCTGAGCACGATTACGCTGGAGTGGCCGGCGGCGCAGACCACGCTGCTGGACAATCGCGGCGCGATCGACGCGTCGGCGCATCGCCGCGACGCACTGGAGCGCGAGATCATCTCGCCGCTGCCCAGCTCGCCGTGGGCGGTGCAGGCCGGCAGGTTGCGGTGCCTGCGTGGGATCGACACGCTAACCGCGGTCGGGCTGTGCGCGGAGGTCGGTGAGGACCGCCAGCCAGAACTTCGCGCCCTCGGTGCGTTGAAACCAAAATTCCCAGCACGTCGCGCTCACCCTCGCAATTGGCGCTGATCGCCAAGTAGCAGGAGAAGTTGCGCACGGCTTGGCCGTCGCGGATCTTGATCGAGGGCGTCAGATCTTCTGTGTAAGCGCTTAGGGTGATTATATCAGTGAGGGCTTGTGGTGTATTGGTGTGAATGTCAGATTGCGGTGTCGGGGAGCCGGTCGCCGAAGTGGATGCGGAAGGCGACCAGGGCGGAGCTCCAGTTGTAGGTGTGGCGCCATTTGCGTTGCGCGCGGTCGATTGCCAGGTAGAGCAGTTTGCGGGCCGAGTCTTCGTTGGGGAAGCTGCCGCGGGTCTTGATGATCTTGCGGATCTGGCGATTGAGCGCCTCGATCGTGTTGGTGGTGTAGACGACGCGGCGCAGGTCGGGCGGGAAGGCCAGGAATGGCACGATGCGTTCCCAGTGCTCGATCCAGCTGGCGGAGATCATCGGGTAGCGCTCGTCCCAGGTCTCGGCGAAGCGCTCGAGCTCGGTCTCGGCGTGGTCGCGGTCCACGGCGGTATAGATCCGCTTGAGGTCCGCGGCGACCTTCTTCTTGTCGCGGTAGGGCACGAACCGAAGACTCGAGCGGACCTGATGGACCAGGCACGTCTGCACCCACGTCTGGGGGAAGACAGCCTCGATCGCCTCCGGGAATCCCGTGAGGCCGTCCACGCAGCACACCAGCACGTCGCCGACGCCGCGCTGTTTGAGCTCGGTGAGGACCTGAAGCCAGAACTTCGCGCCCTCGGTGCGCTGAAACCAGATTCCCAGCACGTCGCGCTCGCCCTCGCAGTTGACGCCGATCGCCAGGTAGCAGGAGAAGTTCCGCACGGCCTGGCCGTCGCGGATCTTGATGACCAGGGCGTCGAGGTAGACGATCGGGTAGATCTGCTCCAGCGGGCGGGTCTGCCAGGCCTTGGCGTCATCCAGGACCGCGGCGGTGACGCGGCTGACGGTGTCGCGCCCGACGCCGGGCCCATACAGGTCGGCCATGTAGGTCTCGATCTCCCGCGTGGTCATCCCGCCGGCGTACAGCGCGATGATCTTCTCGTCCAGGCCGGCCAGGCGCCGCTGGTTCTTCTTGACGATCTGCGGCTCAAACGTGCCCTGACGATCGCGGGGTGCGGCGATCCGCACCGGCCCGTGGTCGGTCAGAAGCGTCTTGGGGGGCGCGCCGTTGCGGGCGTTGCCCGCGCCCCCCGGCGGGGCCTGCCCGGGCTCATAGCCCAGATGCTCGGTCAGCTCGGTTTCCATCGCGCGCTCGACCAACCGCCGCGTCAGATCGCCCAACAGGCCGCCCGGGCCCAGAATCTCGGCCTCGCCGCGCCGGCCGGCCAGCAGCTGATCCATCATCGCGTCGGTCAGCTGCTCACGCACATCCTCGGGCAACTCGCCGATCGGCAACCCCGCGCGGGCGCGCTCCAACGCCTCATCAACGAGCTCTTGCCGTAGCCCGCGCTGACGCTTGCGGTGACTCTGAGGGGGCGGCGACTCGCCTAGCGGCTCGCCGCCGCCATCCCGATCAAGGGAAAACACATCATCAATGATCTTCTTGTCTTGGATAGAAGGCATGACGCTTCCTTTCGATCACGCCCTACACAGATCCTCTGACACTCCCTCTTGATCACCAGCGCGTCGAGATAGAGGATCGGGTAGAACTGCTCCAGCGGACGCGTCTGCCAGGCGGTGTCTGCGCTCGAGCGTCGATCGTCCTTCACAATCTCCTTGGCGCGGTTGTAAGCTGCCATGATGCGGCAAACCGCCCTGGTGAACTTCCTGCGACGCTCCTCGCTGCTGCGGCGCACCAATACCGTCCGCAAGGTCATGCCTCTGGTCGCTACGCCATGGCGCCTCGCACTGGCCGAGATGTTCTCGACAGACACTAACGCTCGCGCTTGGCAGCTAAGAACCGGGGAGACGGTGTGGATGCGCCCCGGGACGAGCGACCTACTCAGCCTGGTCGAGGTATACCGCCAGCAACTCTACAGGCTGCCCAACCGCGTGCGCGACATGCTAGACGAGACCCCCATCGTTATCGACGCTGGAGCTAACATCGGACTATTCACGCTCTACGTGTGCAAGCAACACCCATCAGTTCGGGTCAAGGCGTTTGAGCCCGACCCCGCGAATGCCGAAGTCGCAAGCAAGAACCTGGCGGCCCTCATCGAAGCTGGTCGAGTCGAGTTGTGCCAAGCGGCCGTTGGGACCGCTGACAGCGAACTTCGATTCGCGACCGGGCTGGGCATGAACTCCCGCGCGGCTATTCGCGGCGACCGCTGCGTCGTCGTGGTACCGCAGACAGACCTGCTCAAGCAAACCGCCAGCGCCGGGCTGCTGAAGCTCGATGCCGAAGGTGCCGAGTGGGGCATCCTGCGTGACTCGCGGTGGCCAACACAAGCACCGCGAAGTGTCGTGATGGAGTGGCACAGCCTTTGGGCCGACGGTCCTGAGCCAGACGCAGCGAACGAGATCCTCAGACTCGTTCGGCGAGCAGGACTTACAGTCGAGGCTGAACCGTTCGTCGCGGACCCACCGCTGGTGGGCGGATTCTGGGCCTGGCGCGCGTAGCCGCACCGTCCTGCGTCGCATTGTGTCGTCACGGTCGGCCGCGCCCAACTGCTCTTTGATATCCGGATCTGCACGATGTCTGGATGCTCACCGGCATAGCGACCCGCTGTTCATACATCAGAGGACGGTCGCCATCCTTTCGCGTCGTACACACAGCCTCCTCACCCTAGACACCGCCTGCTCACCGTCGCAAATGTCTCCCCTACGGCGCTTGTTCGGTAGTCGGCCTTCGGCTGGTCCTACCGATTCGATTCGTACGTTGCTCCACGCGACTACCGCAGAGCGAGTCGCGTGGCCACGCCAGCGGGCGCCAACGACCAACGGCCAGTCGGTCGGATCGCCAACGACGCATGCCAGGTCGCGCGCCCGCCGAAACCTTCAGCCGCTCCATAGACTGGCGTGATGAGCGCCCGGGAAAGCACCGACGATACTCTCGCCGTAGCGATCGACGTGCGCGGATGGGAGGCGGCCACTCGCGGCATCGAGTTGTACGTCGCGAACCTGCTCAGCCGATGGCGGACGGCGGCACACATCGAGTGGTCGCTCGTGATCACACGCACCGGAGAGGTACCGAAAGTGCCGCTTGAGGCCCCTGCGCTTCGACTTAGTTTCGTCCACAGCATGCTCGGGCGCCTCCCCCTAGTGCCCGGGCCGGGGCGCCGCATTGCAAAGACCCACGACGTAGCCTTCCTTCCGAACATAGCCGTATTCGACGTCCGCGGCGGTATCCCGTTTGTTGTGACGGCGCATGATGTAACGCCGTTGCTGCATCCGGAGTTCTTCTCGCGGGGCGATCGCCGGTGGCATCGACTGGTGCGTCCGGCGGAGTTGCTGCGGGCAGCTAGCTCGGTGCTGGCTAACTCGGAGCAGACGAGGGCGGAAGTGTTGGAGTTGGGTGTGCAACCGGACAAGGTGCGCGTGATCTACCACGGCATAGGTGCCGAGTATCGGCGCGCCGACGGCGACGAGGTCGTCCACCTGCGCGAGAAGCACGGTCTTTCTGATGTCCCATACTTCATATATCTCGGGGCGGTTGAGAGTCGCAAGAACGTGCGTGCGCTGGTCGACGGGTTTGAAGCTGCCCGCAGGCAGGGACTAGACGCCCAACTGGTGATCGCAGGCCCAGTACGCGACGAATCGCAATTGGCGACCGCCACCAGCAGCGTGAAGGTGCTCGGCTGGGTGGACCCCGAAGACAAGGTTCCGCTATACGCCGGTGCGGTTGCGGCGATCTCGCTGGCCAAGCACGAGGGTTTCGGGATGCTCCCGCTTGAGGCCATGGCGTGTGGCACGCGGTCGATCCTCACGCGCTTGCCGGTCTACGACGAGACAATCGCACACAACGCCACCTACGTCGACAACGACGAACCTGAAGTCGTGGCCGATGCCCTCCTCACTCAGCTGGCTAGCCCACGCGAGATAGCTCCAGCAGAAGAGGCTCGCCTCAAACAGAAGTTCTCGTGGGACACATGCGCGATAGACACCCTCGCCGCAATCCGCGAAGCAGCGGAATGAGCACACGAACGGCCGAGTCGCAGGAGCAATCGTGCTTTCAGTAGCGGTCGACGTCCGCGGTTGGAGCGGGCGGGGCCGCGGCATCGACCTCTACGTCGAGAACCTCTTGTCCAGGTGGGCCCGCTTGCCCGACGTCCAGTTGACGATACTCGCTCCCCGGTCCGGCGAGACTCCACCACCGCAGAGCAACGCCGCGGTCCACCGCGTCAGCCTCACAAGGGTCCTGCTGGGCCAGGTCCTTGGGATCTCGGGTCTTCTCTCGGAGGCACTGGGGCAAGCGGACGCTGTATTCTTTCCGAACTTCCCGATTCAGCGTCCGCACCACCGGCCGTTTGTTGTGACGGCGCATGATGTAACGCCGTTGCTGCATCCGGAGTTCTTCTCGCGGGGCGATCGCCGGTGGCATCGACTGGTGCGTCCGGCGGAGTTGCTGCGGGCAGCTAGCTCGGTGCTGGCTAACTCGGAGCAGACGAGGGCGGAAGTGTTGGAGTTGGGTGTGCAACCGGACAAGGTGCGCGTGATCTACCACGGCATAGGTGCCGAGTATCGGCGCGCCGACGGCGACGAGGTCGTCCACCTGCGCGAGAAGCACGGTCTTTCTGATGTCCCATACTTCATATATCTCGGGGCGGTTGAGAGTCGCAAGAACGTGCGTGCGCTGGTCGACGGGTTTGAAGCTGCCCGCAGGCAGGGACTAGACGCCCAACTGGTGATCGCAGGCCCAGTACGCGACGAATCGCAATTGGCGACCGCCACCAGCAGCGTGAAGGTGCTCGGCTGGGTGGACCCCGAAGACAAGGTTCCGCTATACGCCGGTGCGGTTGCGGCGATCTCGCTGGCCAAGCACGAGGGTTTCGGGATGCTCCCGCTTGAGGCCATGGCGTGTGGCACGCGGTCGATCCTCACGCGCTTGCCGGTCTACGACGAGACAATCGCACACAACGCCACCTACGTCGACAACGACGAACCTGAAGTCGTGGCCGATGCCCTCCTCACTCAGCTGGCTAGCCCACGCGAGATAGCTCCAGCAGAAGAGGCTCGCCTCAAACAGAAGTTCTCGTGGGACACATGCGCGATAGACACCCTCGCCGCAATCCGCGAAGCAGCATCCTCCACGAGCGTCGATAGCCAGGTGGCCCAACATCCGACCACGAAGTCGCCACGTACGTAGGGCACGCCCGGCGAGCTACGCGCTACCATTTCTGCCGATGGACGAGGTCGCGGCGAGCCCGGGCTCGCGAATGCCCACCACGCTTACACGTGCGCGCGCGCAACGCGCGCCGTGGGTTGAACCACTATTTCGCGCCAAGACGCCACTACGCATCAGCTTTGCCGGTGGCGGCACCGACGTCCCGCCGTTCCCTGAGCGCGAAGGTGGGTTGGTTCTGAGCGCGACGATCAACCGCTTCGCTCACGGGACATTGCGACCCCGGATGGACGGCCGGATCCGCGTGGAATCGCTAGACCTGGGAACCGCGCTGGAATACGGCGCCGAGGAACTCGTCGACTACGATGGCAAGCTCGACCTCGTCAAGGCGGCTGTCCGGCGCGTCGCGCAACTTGAAGAGCCGCGTGGAATCGACATCTTCCTACACACTGCAGCCCCTCCCGGATCCGGGCTCGGCGCATCGTCCGCACTAATGGTCAGCCTCATCGGCCTTCTCCGCGACTTCCACAAGTTGTCGCTCACGGACTACGAGATTGCACATCTGGCGTGGGAGGTCGAACGCCAAGACCTCGGACTGAAGGGTGGGCTTCAAGATCAGTATGCCGCGGTGTTCGGCGGCTTCAACTTCATCGAGTTCCATAGCGACCGCGTCATCGTGAATCCCTTGCGTATTCGGGCCACGACTATGCTGGAGCTTGAGTCGAATCTTCTCCTGTGCTTCACTGGGGCCACCCGAGCCGGCGACCATATCATCGAGGACCAGACACAGCGCTACAACTCGGCCGACGAGAACGCACTCGGAGGACTCCGGATGCAAAAAGAGCTCGCCACTCAGATGAAGGACGCCCTCCTGCGCGGGCGTCTCACGGAGTTCGGGGAGCTCATGGGCACTGCTTGGGAATACAAGAAGCAGATGTCACCACGCATCTCTACGCCGCTCATCGACGAGGCCTATGCCGAGGCCACCGGCCATGGCGCGATCGGCGGCAAGGTTACCGGCGCGGGCGGCGGCGGCTTCATGATGTTCTACTGTCCAGCCGGATCGCGGCATCGAGTCGCGGAGCGACTCACCCAAATGGGGCTCGATGAGGCCGAGTTTGCGTTTGAGCCCGAAGGCATGCGAACATGGACTTATGTCGACAGCTGAAATACTCGAGGATCGCATCCGCGAGGCAATTGCAGTCTTTGAGTCGCTGCTGAACGACGAATCCCTCGTCGTCGTCGTTGACGCCATCGTCCATGAGATGGTGACCTCGTTACGTCACGGGGGCAAGGTCCTGCTCTGCGGGAACGGCGGAAGCGCTGCAGACGCTCAGCATCTCGCTGCAGAACTGATCGGGCGATTCCAGCTCGAGCGTGAGCCGCTCCCGGCTATTGCCCTCGCAGACAACGTCTCGGCTGTGACTGCCATCGGGAACGATTATTCGTATGCAGAGGTGTTCTCACGAGCCGTGCGCGGCCTTGGCCGGAGGGGGGATGTGTTAATCGGTCTGTCGACATCCGGCCGCTCGGCGAATGTCGTTGAGGCGCTTGCCGCCGCGCAAGCGATGGGCTTGGTCACGGTCGCGTTCGTGGGAGCCGCCGGGTCTCCGATGGAGGCTGTCGCTGAGCACGTCGTCAGGGTGGCCGGCCGAGGGACCGCGAGGATCCAAGAGGGCCACAAGGTTCTCGGTCATATCATCTTCGAGCTCGTTGAGCGCGAATTGTGCGCCGCCTGACCCGCCCCGGGGTCGCGTTTCTCGACCGTGACGGGACGATCAATGTCAAGGCACCGGAAGGCGACTATGTAGTGTGTCCAGCACAGGTGCGTCTGCTATCAGGAGCAGCAGAGGCGGTTCGGCGCTTGAACGATGCCGCGATTGATGTCGTCGTAGTGACCAATCAGCGAGGCATCGCCCTTGGAAGAATGACGCATCGGGACCTCTCCGAAGTGCACCGCGAGCTGGCACGGCAGCTCGCACTCGAGGCGGGCGCGCGGATCGACGCAATCTTCCATTGTCCACACGACCGCGGGGAATGCGGGTGCCGCAAACCGGGAGTGGGCATGTTTCAAGAGGCCAAGGACACGTGGCCATGGATAGAGTTCGATCGGTCAGTCATGGTAGGCGACGCCACGACCGACGTGAAGGCCGGACAGCGTCTTGGGATGCGGACCATCCTGCTAGGCAGGGACGCTAAAGACCTTGCCGACGCAGTCGACTTGCTACTCGGTGCATAACGTTCTGTGGACCTCCCCCACCGCGGGCGCTCCCCCGAGAACTTGCGCAACACGGCGCGCAACACCGCATCATCCCAGCCGTCTTGGGCTCGTGACGCTGCGTCGGGCGATGCTGACCGACCACCCGGCATGCCCAGCGCTCGCTGCCACCGAGACGGTCACGAAGCATCGCGACCGCCCCGCGCCGACCGGCTGGGCCTGCCAGTTCCCTTCCCGATCTCCTTCAGCGCCACGACCTCGAGCTCCTTGTCGGCCACGATCCGCTTCAGCGTCGCGTTCTCTCGCTCGAGCTCCTTCAGCCGCTTGGCGCCATCGGCCTTTATGCCCCCACACTGGTTGCGCCACCGGCGATAGGTCTGCCCTGAGATCCCCAGCTCCTTCGCCGCCTCCGAAATCGTCTTTGCCCTCACCGATCAGCCGCTCAGCCTCCCGCAGCTTGCGGATGACCTGCTCCGGCGTGTGCCTGCGTCTCTTCATCGTGGAGTTCGTTCCTCGCCCATGATCGCGGGGGCGCGAGAGACTCTCACAAGCGTCGGGCCGATCCTGCGGGTCAGGTCAAGGCCACACCCAGCGCGGTGCGCGTGGGCTCGACGAACGGCTCCGACACCGTCGACTTCGATGTCGCCGACGACGAAGCCTCGACCTCGCTGCCGACCGGCTCACCGACCACCCCGAACTTGCGAGTCGATACGCCGGCGAGCATCCGATCCATCACCGCCCTGGTCAGCGGGTCGCGATCGGCAAGGTACCCGTAGGTCTGGACCGGCAACTCGTGCTCGTCGTCGGCCGACCGAATTCGCGGCCACGGCTGACCGGCACACGCCGCCCACCGAGCGTCATCGATCCGTCCTCGTGACCGTGGCGCTTGGCCACGCGATCGGGGTCGTGCTTGCCCTTGGACCCACGACCTCGGTCACCTCGGCCTCGATCAATTCATGCACGACACCGAGCCCGACGCCGACGCCGCCGCCGCCGGCGAGCAGACCCTCCCGCGCTGTGACAAGCTCGCCCAGCGCCTCCTGAATCTGCGCAGGCAGCGGACTCTCAACCGCCTCCAAGGTCGTGGCGACCTGCGGCGCGGATACCTTCTTTATGGCGCTTCCTCCTGTCCTCGCCGACTTGGTTGGCGCCTGTCACGCTCGCAACGCGAGCGGACGAGGCGGGAGGATCGCCACTCAAAGTTCTACGAGGTCCCGGACAACCTCACCTCCACGCGCCCGAGGGCCATCGCCAGGCGCCCGAGGGCCATCGCGACTCCAGTTGGGCGTCAGCTCAAGCCTCGGCACTCAGCAAACGCTCAGGCGTCTTCTCGGTACTGCGGGGACCACGACTCCACAGGACAAAGAGTGCAGGTAGGCAGGCAAAGATATGCAGCCAATCGATAGTGGCATAGTTCAAAAGCAGCTCTTCGACGCTGACGGTCAGGGCTACTACAACAAGCGCTTGCAGGAAGGTGACGCTGGCAAATAGCGGCCGGACAAGCCCGACGAGGCCGCCAACTAGCAGGCCAGCGACAAGAGAGGCAAGGAACGCGCCCCACCAACCCCAAGCGAAGTAACCCCAAAATGGAGTCGGGTACCGTTCGCCACCTGACGTCAGCTCAAAAAGCGGGACACCCGGATTGGCCAGGCGCAGACTATAGAACGCGGGAGCAAAGTCATCGTGCCGCAGCGCGAGCCCGCCTACGAATGTCAAGCCGTGCGTCGGCGCTGGGGACTGAAGGTAGTTGCTAAACGACGTGAGCGTATCCGAGATGTCGGGCGCACCGGCGGCGATAGCCGTGTAGACGGTCGTGCCCTGGTTCTGCTTGGCAAATTGCTGAAGACCAGCGCGCGTGAGCACGAACGCCGATGCGCTCCCAAACGGCGTAATCAGGAGCGCCGCCACAACAATTGGCACGAACGGTATCCGGCGGGCAGCTCCGAGGAAGAGAAGGAATAGCACAACACTCACAAACGCGTTGTTCCGCTGGTCAGTGCCGACCAGGAGCGCGAGCTGAACGACTGCGATGAGTGCCAGCCGCCGCTGTCGGCTCGCCGCATAGGCACCCAGTGTCAATAGAAGGCAGCTCGACGCGGCGGACACCGCTGCGTGGTAGACAAAAGCGAGCTTGTAATCAACGGTATATGCGCCAGCTAAGTACTTGGCCGAGTCTGGATCTGTCGCGAGGATAGGGATGAAGCCCGTGATGACATAGCAGCCTGCCAGCGCCAAGGTAGTTACGCATGCGGCGATCCATACACGGCGGAGGACGCGGTCATCCGACAGTCGAGCCACAAGGCGTCTGACGCTCGACTGGGCGCGGGGAATCTCGCATACTGCAAAGTATCCAGCCAGCGTTCCTGCTGCGATGGCTAGCGCCCCCAACAGGAGAATGCCGTAATACATCTGGAGGGTGGGCAGGGGCCAGCCGTTCAGCTCGCGGGTGGCGAACACCGGGACAATGTAAGCAGCGATAAAGAAGCTGAGCTGGCTGACAACAACGATGTTCCAACGGCTGCGCCAGACAAGGAGTGTCGGTGCCGCAAGCACTAGATACGAGGCCACGGTTATCCACCGCGCGGCACCGCCAGACACACGGAGGCCGTAGGAGCCGATTCCGAGGATTGGCGCAGCGGTCGCCGCTAGCGAACTTAGAACAAAGGCAAGGACCAGCCCGAACGCCAGCACGAGGGCCGTCGCGACCTTGTCGCGGTGAATGACTGCCAAGCGCGCCAAGGGTGCAAGTGTAGACGAACGGGCCGGGTTGAAACCAAAGCAGCCACGTCGCGGTCGCTGAGGTCGCGGACGTCAGTGGGGTCGCGCACGAAGGAAGCGCGCAAGGACGACCGGACGACGCAGCCTGCGGTGGCGGTGGGCGAGCGCGGCGTCGGCGCCAGATGGGGGAAAGCCACGGCTGGGCGCAGGGACCCGACAGCCCTAGACCCTACTCATGAGCAATCGCCGACCCTATGATGCTATCGTAGCGTCTTTCCACTTCTGCGCGGAGTCCGAGTAGTCGTTGGCGTTCGGCGTCTGCGCCCAGCAGTAGGCTCGAGACGTCCGCCAACAACGACTCGGTAGTGACATCGGCCACGAAACGTGCCGCGGTGCCCAGTTCTTCGATCATGAGGAGCCGCGTGTCAGTGCCAACGGCGATCACAGGGATCCCCCGTCCGGCTAACGCGACGGCAGCGTGGAGACGGTTCACGAGTCCGGCACCCGCACGAGACACCGCTTCCCAGTAGTCGTCGGGTGTTCGCGGCAGAAGCACATCTGCTCCCGGCGCGACAGTGCGAGCCAAAGACACTTCACGGTCGTCGTGGCAAAGCATAATCACTTTGTGCCCCCGCCGTAGCTCTACGATAACACGGCGCATCGTCGCCTCCCACTCGTGGGGGTCGAGCGATTGAGAGTCGGGAAACGCGAAGTGACCTCCGCCCGCCATATAGTTCACAAGGATTGGACCGTCAGCGGGCGCCGCGGTCGGGATGGGAGGCGGGCCACTAATGAACGCGGCGCATGGCAGCCGCAGCGGTGAACCCCCCACGGACGCCACGATATCTTCCGCTAGCCGATCACGGACCGTGGTGAGGGTGCAGAGTCTGGTCAGCTTATTGATGTAAGCGGCATCTGCACCAAGCTCAACTCCCTCCGCGGCAGCTGCCCACGCATAGCACGAGCCCGCCGCGAGATTCAGAACGGGCGTGGTTGTCGGTAGCCGGGTCACGGCGACGTCCCAAATGGCTGGAGCCCATTCACACAGCCGGCAATCTGGCCAGTACTGAGGAGTGCCGCACTGAATTACAAGGTCGGTGTCGTGAAAGCGGGAGGCGGTCAAGGGTCCAAGACGTCGAGCCGCATTTCTCAGAAGCCGGTGCCGAGTACGGCCGCGGTTGGGCAGGAAATGCACCAACCGCGCCGGATTCGTGCGTCCAAGCACTGTGAGAGGGTCGTGCTTGTTGATCACTATATACGCGGCCCCGCGGCCGACGACTCGGTGAACGCTCCGGGTGATGCCGTCGCGGATCAGGTCATCGCCGATGTTGGTATCGACCGTCGTAATGAGGCCAATCTTCATGCCTGCATCTTCCTCGGCGCGTTGATTCTCGTGCGGCGCGTCGCGACCAACGATAAGCGGGCCGAGTGACGGACGCGGGGGGGTGACCACGGTTACCGAGCCTCCGAGGCGAGCGACCGAGCATCAAGGCCGCGGCGTCGGAGGCAATCGTAGTCAATGGTGTCAGCGTACAAGAGACTGCCCGGTCACTGCGGGAGGCCGGCTCTCAGGTCGGGAGCGGCGAGCAAGGTCACGGATGACCATACGCTCAGACGGTTTGAGAAGTAGAAAGAATACACCGTATCCGAGAGCCGTCGCCACGCTGGCCAGCCCGGCGAGACTGAGCCAGTCGGCTATCAAGAGCCGGGATGCCGCCGTAAGGCAGAGAACGACGAGAGTAGAGCCCGCGAGGAGGAGTGGCGCGACATCTCGGAGGAACCAGAAGACAGAGAAGCCTTCTACCCGCATTAGGGCCATCTGTACCGTGGGGAATACAAGTACGTAGTACGCAGTCGTAGGTAGCACGACACCTAGCACCCCGATACGCCTTGCGAGCACGATGCTCGTGATGAGGTTGACAGGCGCAAAGGCGAGCTTGGAGGCGACAGTCTCCTTTTGGCGCCCCTTTCCCAAGAGGACGTTTGAGAAGACACGCACGAAAGCCGGCGCAGCAAGGGACAGCACGAACATTTGAGCTGCAAGGCTGAGGTGAGCGTAAGGGGCTCCGACCCAGAGGGTAAGAAACGGCTTCATGAGACCTATGAGCACAGCAATTACGGGAAGTGTCGAAGCGAGGTAGAGACGCGTGCCACTATGGACGAGGCGCTCTACGAGGTGACGGTCATCCGATGACCACGCCTGCGCGCTGGCGGGGAGCACGGCGGTAAGCGGGATCGAAACTACGCCGTCGGTCAACTTCTGCAAGCGTTCCACGATTGTGTAGTTGGCCACCGAGGCTACGCCAAGCGTCGTCTGAAGGACAAGCCTGTCCGAGGTCAGGAATATGATGTCGCCGATTTGGTTGAGGATCTGTAACCCGCTGAAACGGAAGAAGCGGCCAAAGGTGCCCTTGCTTCGGCCGGGACGATGCTTGACCCATGGCATGACCTGGCGGGTCGCTGCGAGGACGAGGAGGCCGCCGATGAGAGCACAGCCCTGCAGTACGACGACGTAGAGGGTGACACTAGGAGCGATGACGGTGACGGCAATCGCGCCTACCAAAGGGCCGAGCGCCGTGATGAGATCGCACTTGGTGCGCAGGCCGGTCAACTGGAGACCGGCCAGAATGGCCCGTGGAATCGTCAGGACCCCGTTGAGGATCGACGAGATGCCGATGATGATCGAGATGGCCGTGAATGCCGCGGCATCGGCGCCGCTGATATGGAGCACGCCTGTCCCAAATATCCCGAGGCACACCATACCCACTCCAACGACCCCATTGCCTAATAGTGCAACGAGGTAGGCGTCAGAGACGTAGCGCTGAAGTTCGAGACGATCGCGAGAGACCGCGTAAGCTCCCACGAAGCGCGCAAGACCGACCGCCAAGCCGAGATTGGCGAACTGGAACAGGAGCGCGAGGCCGGTCGCGAGGGACACCAGACCGAAGCGGTCTTGACCCAGAGCGCGGAGCGCCAACGGGACCGCAATCAGACCCGACATCAGCTGGGCAGCAAAGAAGAGCAAGCTCGCGATCGAGTTTCGCGCGATGAGATGCGCGACCCCCCGTTCCTGGGAGCCGGGACGGCTGGTTGTGCGAAGCGTCATCTGCCGCCAGAAGGCGGACCCGCGTCTGCGGCGACCGTCTGGGTGGCAGAGGAGGCTGCGTGGTTAACAGGCGGACCTCCGCCGTATCCAGCCGAGTAGTAATACGAATAACCTGCATCCGTTGTTCGTGTGGCGTTGACCACCACGCCCAGCGGTTCGACCTCGAGAGTGGCGAGCTGGTCTCGGAGCAGCACCGCGGCATCGCGCGTAGTGAAGTGCAATCTCGCGACGAGGACTACCGCCTTAGTCCGTTGAATCAGGAGAAGTGCATCTGATACGACGGTGATTGGCGGCGTGTCTATGACTACAAGGTCGTACCGACTCTCCAGCTCGTCGAGCAGGCTTTCCATGGCACCACTCCCGATGAGCTCGGCAGGATTCGGGGGCGGTGCTCCAGACAGCAGGACGTCAAGTGCTGCATGTTCCCCGAGCGACGTGGTCTCTACTTGGGGGTACGGCCGAATGGCGTCGTCTATGCTCGCCTGCATCGACAGGATCTCGGAGAGGCCGAGTACATGGCTTAGTCCTAAGTATTCGGCGAGACGGGGGCGACGTAGATCAGCCTCGAGTACGAGCACACGTTGACCGGCAGCGGCGGCGACAAGTGCCAGGTTTCGGGCGACCGTCGTCTTGCCATCGCCAGGTAAGCTTGAGGTAATGACAATCGATCGTCGAAGCGAGCCGATGTTGAAGAACGCCAGATTAGCGCGAAGTATGCGAAAGGGCTCAAGGGAGCCCATGCGAGCCTGCTGATTGGCGTTGCTAGCTGACAGATTAGGGTCGATGGCAACCGCTGCGAGGATGGGACGCCCAAATATCTCCTTGATCTCGGAGGGATCGCGGATCCGGCGATCGAGCCGCTCGAGCACGAAGATGAGAATGCAACCGACGAGCGCTCCCAAGAGAACGCCGAGTAGCGCGGCGCGCCTGGGGCGCGGAGACGACGGCTGTTGTGGAGGATTAGCCGTCTCAACGAGTTCGGCATTGCCGGTCTGCAGTGACTTGAGGATGGTCAGCTGGTCATTCTGGCTGGTCAGCGATCTGGCCTGTGCGCTGTTGGGCGGCAGCGCGGAGATCTGCTGTGCCACGATCGCCTGAGCCTGCGCCACCTGTGCCTGATCGTTCTGGCGATTGAATGCTATGTAGGTCTGGGCATATGCATTAGCGAGCGCCGCCGCTCGAGCAGGATTCGGCTGGGTTGCGGTGATCGTGACCACGTTGGACTGCCCACCCTGCGCGATCGAGACAGAGCCTTGTACGGCGCTCGCGGTCAGGTCGATGCCATGCGCCTGGAGTGATGTCGCCGTAAGCCGAGCGATCTCGGGCAGCGACACCAGCTGGAGATTGGTCGCGGCCTCAACCAGGGGGTCCTGGGTAGGGGTAAATGGAGTGGTACCGAAGAACTTCGCGGCCAACTGTTGGTCGCGAAACAGCAGGGCTGACGCAGCCTGGTAACCCTTTGGCTGAGTGAGGCTTCGCCCGAGCGACAGCGCCGAAACGGCCACGATAGCTAGCAGAAGTACCCACCAGCGACGTCTAATGACGCGCAACCCTTGGTCGAACGCAGAACTGTGCTTGGGGGGTTCCGATGTGAGCGAGGACTGGATAAGCGCCGGGGGGGTCGGGCAACGATAGGAAGAACGCCGGGCCTAAGGATATCATCCGACCCGCAGAGCTGCGCATCGCGTGCTGGTGGGAGCAATTGTCAAATGTTGTGGATCTGGCGATGAAGAATGATCAGGCGGCGACCTTCTCGTCCTGCGTCGCGCTGTCGTCTTCGGTGACCTTGATGCCGTCCTTGAATTTCACACCGTCAGGGACGAGTTCGTGGCCGTTTGAACCTTCGCCAGCGTTCCTGCACGCTCTCCAGGGGCTTGTAGGCCATCGCGAGCGCCGCGGTCTTGGAGGCGGCGCCCTTCGTGACACGGGTACGCAGGCGCACGGTCGCGAAGCTCGACTCGATCGAGTTCGTGGTGCGCAGATGCCGTCAGTGCTCGGCGGGTTGTCGTAGAAGGCGGTCAGCGGCTTCCAGTCGCCATCGAGCTTCACGAGCGCCTGGGGTACTTGGAGCCGTACTCCTCGCGAACACCTCGAGCGCTCGCGTGGCGTCCTTGTGGGTCGGGGCCTCGATTGGCCTCGTTGAGGAGTCCCTTCGCGCGGGGCTGGAGGCGCTTGGGGAGCGCGTCGATCACGTTCCCCGAGGCGTGCGCCTTATCCCGAGTTCGGGATAAGTCACATTATGTGGGGCGTCGGGTTATGCGGAGGTGGCTGCGGGGGCCTTGGTGTTGGGGGTGAGCGGCCGGGTCTGCTTGGCATAATCACAGCGCTTCGAGGAACGCGAGGAGCGGGTCGGGCGGCCGGTAGCGTCCGGGTTTCGCGTTGATCGGCCGGGTGCGGTCGAGTGCCTGTTGTTTGAGCGCGAGGTCGGCGGTGAGGTAGATCTGGGTGGTATCGATCTGCTCGTGTCCGAGCCACAGGGCGATCACGCTGACGTCGACGCCGGCGTGCAGCAGCCGGATCGCGGCGGTGTGGCGCAGGACGTGCGGGGTGACCCGTTTGCCCCGGAGGGACGGGCAGCGGGCGCTGGCCGTGTTGGCGTGTTTGGCGAGGTTCCACGCGAGCGCGTCGCGAGTCATCGGCGTGCCGGTTCTGGTCGGGAACAGCGGGTCGTGCGGTTGCCCGGCCTGTTCGTTGGCCCACTCACGCAGAACGGTGATGGTGCTGGCGGCGAGTGGCGTGATTCGCTGCTTTCGGCGCTTGCCGGAGCATTCGACGTGAGCGCCGCGACCGAGGTGGAGATCGCTGACTCGCAGCGCGGTCAGTTCTGACGCTCGTAGGCCGGTCTGTGCGGCGAGAATGATGATCGCCCGGTCGCGCCGGCCGGTCCAGGTGATCGGGTCGGGGGCGGCGATCAGCGCGTCGAGCTCGGTCTCCTCCAGGAACGTGACGATCGTCCGCTGGTGTCGTTTGGGGCTGATCGCGAGGACCCGTTCGATGCTCGCGGCGTGCTCTGGGTGTTCCAGGGCGGCGTATTTGAACATGGAGCGGATCGCGGCGAGCCTGGCGTTGCGGGTCCGGGCTGAGCAGCCGCGCTCGGTCTCGATGTGGTCGAGGAACCGGCTGATCAGCGGCGCGTCGAGCTGCCCGATGTCGAGCTTGGACGGCGCGGTCCTGGTGTTCTCCGATGCGTAGCGCAGCAGCAATCGCCAGGTGTCGCGATAGGCGCTGATGGTGTGATGGCTCATCGCGCGCTGCGCGACCATTCGGGTGGCAAAGAACGCCTCGAGCGTCGGCGCGAGCAGGGTCATCGCAGTTCCTCGAGGTAGCGCTCGAGCCGCTCCCCGGCGGCAGCCATCAGGTCGGGCGCCGCCTCCAGGTACCAGTAGGTTGCCTTCGGGTCGACGTGCCCGAGGTAGGTGGACAGCAGCGCCAGCCGCGGCCCGACGTCCTGTCCGGAGCGGTACGCGTCGATGATCGTCTGAACGGCATAGGAGTGTCTTGTGTCGTGGATGCGTGGGCGGCAGCGCTCCGAGCGCGGTTCGATCCCCGCCCGGTTGCGGATCGTCGCGAACGCAACCCACACGTTTCCGATGAGCAAGCGGGTGCCGGCCATCGAGGTCAACAGCGCCGTCTGGCCGATAGGCCCGCGCGGCCGGTCACGACGACGCAGATAGGCGGTGAGGGCCGCGACGGTGCTCTCATGCAGGGGAAGCTCGCGCGACTTCGCGAGCTTCCCGTGACGGACGACCAGCACGCCGTGCCGCTCATCGAGGTCGTCGCGGTCCAGAGCGATCGCCTCACCGATGCGCATGCCGGTGACTGCGAGCAGTCCGATCAGCGTCTGGATCGTCGCGGTCCGATGCGGGGTTGAGAGCGTCTCGGCGGCGTTCATCAACGCGACGATCTGCTGCTCTGAATAGAGGTACGGAACGGCCCGGTGCGGCCGGTCGGGCAGCAGGTCGTTGGCGGGCACCTCCGCTTGATCGCCGACGGAGACGAGGTAGCGCGCGAACGCGCGGACCGCGGCGAGCCGATAGGACCACCACGCCTCCCCGCCGGCCGGGAGCTTCGCCCACTCCAGCGCGTTGGTGATCGTGACCTTGTTCTCGTCGCGCTCGGCGAGGAACTTCAGGTACTGGTGAAGGAGCTTCTCCTGGCGGCGCAGCCCATACCCAAGGGCGCGGCGCATCGTCAGGTACTCATCGAGGCGCGCGGAGAGCGGGCTCATCGTGTGCTCCCTGGCCATGGGCGGGCGATCTCTCTGAGCCGCTCGCGATCGACCTTCGCATAGATCGCGGTGGTCCCGGAACGGCGATGGCCGAGCAGTTGCCCGACCTCGGGCAGCGATCCGCCCGCCCGCAGGACCTCTGAGGCTGCGGTGTGACGCAGCCGGTGCGCATGCACACGCCCGAGGCCGGCTCGTCGGGCGGCGTCGGCGACGATGCCGCTCACCCTCGCGCTGCCGAGCTGGCGGTGCGGCGCCTTGATCCGCACGAACACCGCGCGCCCCTGGGCACTGAGCGGTCTGCCGCCGCGCAGATACGCGACGAGTGGCTCGCCCACGTCGGCGGGGAGCGGCAAACGCTCAGCCCGGCCCTTGCCGCGCACGACGATCTCGCCGCGACGCCAGTCGATGTCATCCAGCGACAGGTTCGCGACCTCACACGCGCGCAGCCCGAGCCTCGCCAGCAACGTCAGGATCGCGAGATCCCGGATCCCGGTCACCGACGTCGTGTCGCACGACCCCAGCAGCCGCTGGACCTGATCAGGCTCCAAGCGCTTCGGCAGCCCGGCGAGCCTCGGTGAGAACATCGACGGGACCACGTCCGCGAGCGGCCGCTCGATCCGGCCCTCCAGATGCAGCCAACGCAGCAGCGACCGCATCGTCGTCAACGTCGACGACGCGACCTTCGCGCTCAAGCACGTGACGCTCTCGACCACGAACGCGATCACCGCCGGCCCGTCCAGGCGCTCGAGACCGATCCCTTCAGGTCCGAGCACATGCTCGACGAACGGCCTGATCACATGCAGGTAACCGACGACGACCTCGTCAACCAGCCCGCGTTCGACAGCGAGATGAGCCCGATACTGCTCCAGCAGCTCGCCGACCGGACCGCCAACGATCGACGCCGCAGCAGGCGCAATCACCCCGAGTCCGCGGAGATACGCGAGCAGATGCACCAGCGTCCTCGGCGTCAGGAACGCCGTATACCCGGCATCCCGACGCGCCCGGCAGAACCACTCCACAACGCCGTCATCCAACGCATCGACGGCGAGATCCTCCGCGCTGAGCCAGCGGCTCAGATGCGCGACGACCCCCAACTGCAAGCTCGCCGAGCTCGCGGTGAACCCCAGCCTGCCCAGCTCCCCGGCAAACCCTGACGCGAACGGCGCAAGCGGCCCAGACATCCGAACCCGCGACGGATCTCCCATCACCCAACTCCTCTCATCGAATGATCAAAACGAGAGGAGACTCGCGACCGAACGGACCGCTCAGCCAGCCAGAGTTATGCCGAGCAGACCCGGCCGCTCACCCCCAAACACCAAGGCCCCCGCAGCCACCTCCGCATAACCCGACGCCCCACATAATGAGACCAGCAGCGCTGCCGCCAGCGCCCGGGAACACGTCCCGCAGCGCCGCCCACGCCCCGAGGGCGCCGTCGCCGACGACGAGCTTGGGCTCGTTGAGCCCGCGGCGCTTGAGGTCGCGGAACACATCGGCCCAGCTCTCGGTCGACGCGCGGTACCCGTCCTCGACCGCGAGCAGTTCCTTGACGCCGTCCTCACGGACGCCGATCACGATCAGCAGGCACAGCTTGGGGTCCTCGCCGGGGCGGACCTGGACGTGGATGCCGTCCATGAACACGTAGGAGTGGCGGCTGAAGGACAGCAGCCGCTGGCGGCAGCGGTCATGGTGAGCCTCCCTCTCCTTGCACAGCAGGCTGACCGTCGACGCCGACAAGCCAGCGGCGTCCTCGCCCAGCAGCCCTTCCAGCGCCGGGCGGAAGTCTCCCGTCGAGAGCCCGTGCAGATACAGGATCGGGATCACCTCCCCGACCTTCGGCGAACGCCGCGCGTACGCCGGCGGAATCCGCGAGCTGTACCTCTGCCGCTCGCCCTCCTCGTCGACGCGCTTATCGTTGACCCGCGGCGCGCGGACCGCGATCGTGCCCGACCCGACCGTCACCTTCCACTCCCGCGCCCGGCCGTCGCGGACCACGAGGCGGTGCCCGTCCTCATCGATCTCACCCTGATAGCAGGCGACGTACTCGTCCGCCTCGGCCCGTAGCGCGGCGGCGATCATCCGCCGCACGCCCTCCCGCGCGAGGTCGTCCAGCGCGAGCGCGATCTCCTCACTGCCCTCCCGGACGGGGAGCGTGCGAACATCTTCCATGGCGTGCCTTCCTGCCGGTCATCACCGGCGTCGGTCTTCAGCAACCGCGAAGGTACGCCGCCTTTCTCCTCAACGCCGTCCACAACATTCGGTTATAGTTCTTTGGTGGAAGCCGGGCTGTTGCGTACCAGACTGGTCCGGCGCAGCCCGTCCCGGGCGCTGCGGAACCTGACCCGCTACCGCAAGGCCGAGGTCCGCGACAGCCAGCAGGCCGGACGGCCGCACAAGCTGCTGGAGGAGACCGGCATCGAGCTCGACTGTGTCGCCCCCGACCTGCTCGGCAAATCCGGCCAGCGTGACGGCGTGCGTGCGGGTGCCCAGCGAGCGGGGCGAGCGGCTGCAGGAGATCGAGCAGTTCACCACGACGGTGCCCGGGCTGCTGGTGCTCGCCGATTGGCTGAAGGCGCACGGCGTCACGCACGTGGTGATGGAGGCCACCGGCGACTACTGGAGGCCGGTCTGGCACATCCTGGAGGACGACTTCGAGTTGATGTTGGTCAACGCTCGCGACGTGAAACAGGTCCCGGGCCGCAAGACCGACGTCTCCGATGCCGCTTGGTTGTGCCAGCTGGCCGAGACCGGGCTTTTGCGGGCGAGCTTCGTGCCGCCCAAGCCGATCCGGGATCTGCGGCTGGTCACGCGCTACCGACGCAGCGAGATCGCCGAGCGTCGCCGCGAAGCTCAACGCCTGCATAAGGCGCTGGAGGACACGGGCATAAAGGGGGCTCCTGCCCTGGATGTAGGTGAAGTCGGGGCGGGTTTCTGGGGCTGAGCGGGCGGTTTTGGCGGTCTGGGGGCGTGGGGCGACGCGCACGGGGTCGGCCGTAGGCTCGTGGGTGTCTAGTCCTGCGAACCGGAGGTCGATGGTCCCGTGCGCGTCACTGCCGCATTCTCGTCCCTGCTGCGCCTGGAAGGTGTCCATGTCCGTGATGTTCGCTTCGAGCCCGACCGTGTCGTCGTGCTGGTCGCGTTGCGCCGTCGTAGGTTGATCTGCCCGTGCTGTTCGTTTACGACGCCGCATCGCCACGACGTCCGGCCGGTGCTCTCCGATTGGCGGCATCTGGACGTCGGCGTGTGGCGCCTGGAGATCCGCGCGAGGCTGCGTCGCCTGGTCTGCCCCGAGCACGGCGTGCGGACCGAGCAGGTCCCGTTCGCTCGTCATGGCTCGGACTTCACGCGTGATTTCGAGCACCTGGTCGCGTGGCTGGCGACACGGACGGACAAGACGACGATCACCCGCCTGGTGCGGATCCATTGGCGCACCGTGGGGCGGATCATCCAGCGGGTCTGCGCCTCCGAGTTGGACCCCGATCGCCTGGACGGGCTGTTTGAGATCGGCATCGAGACGGTGTGCGCTTACTGCGCGTGAGGTCAACGCGAGCTGTGACTCGCTGGTTGTGACGCATCCGTTCCATCCGTTGCGCGGGCAGCGGGTGGCGGTGTTGTTTGAGCGGGACTACCCGCACGGAAGGCTGTTCGTGTGTGAGGGCGGCCCGGGCGGGTCGATCGGGATCTGGGAGGACGCGACCGATCGCGCGCCCGCGCCGGCGTCGGGTCCGTTGACCGGCGAGGTGCTGGCCGGCCTGGTCGAGCTCGTCGCCGCGGTCGGCGGCTCAAGCAGGACGGGAAGGATCAGGGGGCCTGTGCACGAATCAGGTACAGGCTCATGACCGACGGGAGCGACTTCGCGGGGTTGACTGATCGTCAGCTGTTGACGCGCCGCCGACGGTTCGCTGGGGCGGTGATGCGCCTTGAGGCGACGTTGCCGGGCGCGTTGGCGCATCAGGGGCGGCGATGCTCGAGCGTGGGGTGCCGTTGCCGGCGCGGTGAGTTGCACGGCCCGTACGCGTATCTGACGCTCTACACCGGCGGTCGCAACCGCACGCTCTATGTGCCGGCGGCGCTGGAGGCGGTCGTGGCCGTACACGTCGGCATCACGCACGCCAACGAGGCGGCGCTCAGTGAGATCGCGCAGATCAACGTTGAGCTGCTGCGCCGGCGGGCGCTCGGGTGATAGCCGGTGAGCGGCCCGGCCTGCGATGCGGTGTGGGCGGTGGCGAACATGGTCGAGGCGGCGCTGGCCGCGGAGGTGAGCTGTGAGCACGATGACGACGGGCCCGTCGGTGAAGATCACGCGCGATCATCTCGACCGGACCGCGGTGATCTATGTGCGTCAGTCGACGCTGGCGCAGGTACGCGATCACGGCGAATCGACCCAACGCCAGTACGCGCTCGCGGCCGAGGCGGAGCGGCTCGGCTGGCCGGCGGAGCGCGTGATGGTGATCGACGCCGATCTCGGCGTGTCCGGTCGCGGCGGGTCGGGGCGCACCGGGTTCAAGGAGCTTGTCGGCCGGGTGTGCTGCGGCGAGATCGGCGCGGTGTTCGGCCTGGAGGTCTCGAGGTTGGCGCGGTCGACTGCCGATCTGCAGCGTCTGCTGGAGCTGTGCAGTCTGACCGACACGCTGATCGTCGACGGCGACGGCGTCTACGATCTCGGCGCGTTCAACGACCGGCTGTTACTCGGGTTGAAAGGCACGATGTCAGAGGCCGAGCTGCACATCCTCGCGGGCCGGCTGCAGGGCGCGCGGCGCGCCGCCGCTCAGCGCGGCGAGCTTCGCGTGCCGCTTCCGGTCGGCTACGTCTACGACGAGGACGGCGAGATCGTGCTCGACCCCGACGAGGAGGTCCGCAGCGCGATCGCGGACGTGTTCGCGTGCTTCGAGCAGACCGGCTCGGCCTACGCGGTCGTCGGCGCGTTCGCTGAGCGGCCGTTTCCTGCCCGGGCCTATGGCGGCGCGTGGGCTGGTCAGATCCGCCACACCCAGCTGACGCACAGCCGGGCGCTGACCGTGCTGCGCAACCCGGTCTACGCCGGCACCTACGTGTTCGGCCGGCGGCGCAGCCGCCGACAGGTCCAGCCCGACGGCAGCGTCCGCGCGCGCACGACGATGCTCCCGCGCGAGCAGTGGGATGTCGTGATCTATGACCATCACCCCGGCTACATCACGTGGGAGCGGTACCTACGCTACGAGCAGCGCCTGGCGTCCAACCGCACCAGCGCCGGAGCGCGCCCGGTCCGCGAGGGCTCAGCGCTGCTGCAGGGGATCGTTCGCTGCGGCTGCTGCGGACGCTCGATGGCGACCTTCTACCGCGACGGGAAGCCCGGCTATGACTGCAGCTACAGCCGTGTTGACCGGACCGCGACCCCGGGTTGCCGCGGGGTGATGGGCGAGCAGATCGAGCACGCGGTCACCCAGCGACTGCTCCAGGCCGTGGCGCCCGAGAAGATCGCACTCGCGCTCCAGGCCGCCGACGCGCTGACTGACCGCCGCTCCCGACAGACCCGCGCGGTCGAACTGCGCGTCGAGCGCGCCCGCTATGACGCCGCTCGCGCCGAGCGCGCGTTTCACCAGTGCGAGCCCGACAACCGGCTCGTCGCCCGCACGCTCGAGTCGCGCTGGGAGACCAAGCTCCGAGAGCTCGCCGATGCCGAAGCCGAACTCGACCGCCAAGCCGGCGAACCGCCGCCGCCCGCCCGCGCCGACATCGAGGCGCTGGCCCGCGACATCCCGCACCTGTGGGCATCACCGAGCACGAGCCACCGCGACCGCAAACGACTGCTGCGAGCGATCATCAACGACATCACCCTCACCTCGCAGCCCGACCAGCCCGAGATCCACATCGGCATCCACTGGCGATCGGGCGCGAGCGACGAGATCACCGTGCTGCGCCCGGCCGCCGCCCGCACCCAGCGCGCCGCCGAGGTCCAAGCCCTCATCCGTCAACTCGGCCCGACGCACACCAACCAGCAGCTCGCCGAACGCCTCAACACCGACGGGCACCTCACCGCCAGCGGCCGGCCGTTTACCGAGGAGAACGTCCGCTGGATGCGCTGGAAGCACCGCGTCGCGTCACCATCCCCGTTCGGCGACGAAGAGGTCGGCGTTCACGCCCTCGCTCAGCATCTCGATGTCGGCGACTACGTGATCTACAAGTGGATCCAGGCCGGCAAGCTCCAAGCCCGACGCGTCGGGCACCGCAAACTCGCGATCCGCTTCAACGACGAGATCGAAGCCGCCTGCCGCCAACGACTCGCCGATTCTCCACGAACCCGACATCTCAACCAACAAACCGTTGCCGGAGGTGCAATATGAAGACGCTGTCGACGAGGTCAGCTGGCGCAAGGGTCACCGCTACCTCACCCTCATCGCCGATCATCGGCGCCGCCAGATCGTCTGGGGAGCCGAAGGCGCCAGCGCCAACCGTCGCCGATGAGTTCTACGGCGCGCTGGGCCCCGAGCGGTGCGAGCAGGTCATGGCGGTCTCGATGGACATGGGACCGGGCTACGCCAAGAGCACCCGCGCCAACGCACCGCAAGCGGTCATCTGCATCGACAGCTTCCACGTCGCCAAGCTCGCCAGCGAAGCGCTGGACGAGGTCCGCCGCGAGTACTGGAATGAGCTGCGGTCGCTCGACGATCAGCAGGCCGCCCGGCGCTTCAAAGACGCGCGCTGGGCGCTGCTCAAACGCCCCGAGAACCTCACCGACCAGCAGGCCATCACCCTCGCCGCGTTGAAGGCCGCCGGCGGCAAGGTCGCCCGCGGCTACGACCTCAAGGAAGCGCTGCGCTCCATCTTCAACGCCGGCCTGACCCTCGAGGACGTCAGCGAGCTACTCCGCAGGTTCTGCTCCCGGGCCAGCCGCAGCCGCATGCCCGCCTTCATCCGCCTCGCTCGCACCATCCGCAAACACCGCGAGGGTATCCTCGCCGCCGTGCGCCTGGGCATCACCAACGCCCGCAGCGAAGCCCTGAACAACAAGGTCCGCCTCATCACCCGCCGCGCCTACGGCTTCCACTCCGCCAACGCCGCACTCGCCCTCGTCATGCTCACCTGCGGCCCCATCACCCTCCAACCCCCACACGAACTTCACCTACATCGATAGCCAGAGAACCCTCTTTTCCGCTTAGACCGTAACGCCGACCGGCGGACAACCGCCCGGCGAAAGACCATCGCGGGTAGCCGCCGCCACGTCGCGCTGCCGCACCACGTCGTCGGCTTCACTGGCGGCGCAGTCTCGCGCTCGGACCCTACCTCCAACCGCGCATCGGCGACCTATTCCGCAGAAGGCCCCGTCTGCGGCCTCATGACCCGGCGACGACCTGCGCGGAAGACCATGTCAGGATGCTTTCGAAAGAATCGCATAGCGCTCCGAGTATGAAGGCGCATCGCGCGACCGAAGAGACTCTGCCGGCTCGACGCCGCGTGCTCGTGGCGCACGACGACACCCGGATCGAGCCGCACGCGCCATCCGCTCGACCAGAGTCGGACACAGAAGTCCACGTCCTCGAAATACAGCGTGAATGACTCATCAAATCCGCCGATCTGGTCAAACGCCGTCCTCCGCACAATCACGCAGGCCCCCACCACCCACGGCACGTCGTCAAGTCTCGCCGGGGTTACCACGCCACGATCACTCGAGAGAAGCCGCCGCACCAGGAGATCCGCAGGTCCCGGCACTGCGCGGGCAGAGTCCTGCAGTGTCCCGTCCGGCAGACGGAGTGCCGGTGCCACGAGTGCGACATCCGAAACCTCGAAGCCGCGCACGAGTGTCTGTACCGCGGAGTTGTCGTCGAACTGAATGTCCGGGTTCAAGATCGCGAACATTGGGCCCCGGGTCAGCGCTGCGCCGGCGTTGACTCCGGCCGCGAAGCCGTCGTTGCCACATCGCTCTACAACCTCCGTCCCAAAGCTTTGGGCGATTGCGACGGTCTCGTCTGACGATCCGTTGTCTACTACGTAGATTCGATCGAAGGCGTCTCGTAGCGGCTCACACGCGAGCTGCGCTGCCAGATCTCGCGCGCTGTTGAAAGTCACAATAACCGCGTCCATCGCGTTTCGGACCTAAGTGCCCTACCTGCGTCCCGACCATGCCGACGCTTGGGCGGCGTCTCGCAGAGCTGCGTATGTCTGGCTCGCGCACGCGTCCCAGCGGTATTCGGCGAGGATGGCCGACGCGTTCTCGCCAATGACACGCCGTGCCGCCGCATCGTCGAGGACACGTTCCAACGCGGTCGCGATGGCAACCGGATCGCACCGGTCATCCACATACTGGGCGCAGTGCGATCCGAGGCTCTCGCGATGCGCCGGGATCGAAGACACAACCGAAGGCGTTCCGCACGCCAGAGCCTCCAGCGGGGTGAGACCCAATCCCTCCTCGTGTGACATGGAGCAGTACACCGCCGCCCCGGTGTAGAGCGCGCGTTTGTCGTCGTCGCGCACGCGACCGAGCAGCCTGACTCCGTCAATCCCGGATTCGAGCTCCTTCCTCGCTCCGGCGCCCATCTGTCCGGCCAGCACGAGGACGGCGCTGGGTCGCCGTCGGCGCAATTGACTAAAGCCGCGGAGAAGCGCTCCGACGTTCTTGCGTGATTCGATCGTCCCCAGGTAGAGAATGTAGCCGGCCGCGAGGCCGTGGCGTCCTAGAACCTCGGTTAGCTCAAACTCCGGGCACGGCGCGAAATACTCGTCGTCGACGCCGTGTGGCACGACACGAATCCGCCCTTCCGACACATCGGTGTGCCGCAGAAGACCATCGCGCGTATGTTTTGAATTGGCAAGCAGAATGTCTGCGCCCTCGATCTGCCGTCTCGGGGCCACGAGGGCGCTCCAAGCGCGATGACGTACGCCGCGTTGGTGGCCACGTACCACCGCGGCGTGTGTCACATGGAGCACGTCATGTATTGTAAGGACTTTAGGAACGCATCGATCGAACGTCAGCGGGCCCAGCGCCGGGATGAACAACGCCGCCGGATGCCGAAGAACGTGATCATGAGACCGTCGACGTAGGGCATTGGTCGCGTTCGTGACCACGCGCCCCCTCTCGATGGTGGTTAGGCCGGCATACGTGCGAAAGACCGGCGGGAGCCCATGCCAATCCGCCCCGACGTGCAACAACTGCCAGTCGTCGTCTGGCCACGCAGTGATGAGTCGACTCACAACCTGGATGACGTAGTGCGGCACACCGCGACGGTTCTCCTTCGCAGCAATATGCACATCGACGCCGATGTTCACCTACGATCGGTCCTCGACGATTGAGCGCAGCAAGTCATACCATTCACGTGCCACGCGGGGCCACGTGTAATACTGGGCGCGCTCCCTACCGGTCGTGGTGAGCCGCTGACGGAGATCCTCGTCATGGTAAACCCGCGCAATCGCGTCTCTCAACGATTCCGGCGACAGCACCTCCGCGACGTACGCCACGCCGTCGCGGCCTACCTCCCGATGGGCTGGGATGTCGCTTGCTAGGAACGGGACGCCCAATCTCATCGCCTCAACTAGCGGTGCGCCAAAGCCTTCATGCAGGCTGGGCAGGACGCAGAGAGCCGCCTGCCGATAAAGCGCCGACAATGTTCCGGCAGGGACGAACCCGAGTTGAAGGACCCGCTCCTTCGCAAGGCCGTACCTGACCGTCCACTCCGCAACCTCTCTTGCCTCCTCGAGTGTGTGCGGGCCTGCGAGCACCAGCGTCCGTGGCAGCCGCCCATCGTCGACCGCAAATGCCCGGATCAGAGTCTCAACGTTCTTGTGAGGGAGCAGTGCCCCGACGTACAGGACGTAATCGCCGTCTACTGGAGGCATCGTTCCGTCCGGGTCCGGCAGGGGCTGCGTGCCCGTCTCGATCACCCGGCACTTCGTGCGGTCGACGCGACAATTCGCAAACAGGTCGTTCTGCGTCGCGTAGCTCATGCTCACAATTGCGGTTGCCGCGCGGGTAGCTATGGGTAGCGTCAGGAAGTACCGGGCCCATCTGGTTCTGCCGTAGAACACCGGCGCGACGAGTGGCCCGAGATCATGCATGACCATCACCGTCGGCACACCTTGATGGCGAACCGGATGCTCGTGAGTTGGGACGATGATCGCGTCAGCGCGATGACGCTTCGCGAGCTTAGCTAAGTTCCGTTCTCGCCACATCGCTCGTCTAGTCGGAGACTCGACTGCGCTGCGGATCGGTTCGATGGCGACGTCGTCGTCGACCAGATCATCAGGAAACGACGTGGCCACAGTCACGTCAATAGCGTCCAGCGAGGCAAGCGCCCGGGCAAGCCCGAGCGTGTAGCTCCGAACGCCTCCCTGCGCGCGTCTCAGGAACGAAGCATCGATCAATACGCGAAGCACCGGGCCAGGTTCCGGGCTTTGCGTGGTTCCGAGAGCGGTAGTAGACGACACGGGCGGCGGATGATATCTCGCGCGCCGAGGGTCGACGTCGTGAGACTGCTTCGTGCCGATCGCTGCGAACGTGCGAGCGTCTTGTCTGGCATCATCGTGGCGTGATGGCCACCGACGACGCGCCCATTGAACCGCGCCTCACCATCGGTGTGGATGTGCGGGCTGCTGCGGGACGCGAGCGCCGCGGGGTCGGTGAATACACGGTCCAGGTGCTCTCCGCGATGATGGGTCAGGCGGGACGCCATCACGACTGGCGGTATGTCTGCCTCGGCGCGGAGCCCGCCGAGCTTCCACCGTCCGTCTTGGCTGGTGATGTCAAGTTCTGTCATCGGCGCGTACGCAAGCTCGTGGTTCACCACCTTGCAGCGATGGCGACACACAGGTGGGACGACAATCAGCTTGGCAAGCTCGACGTGTTCTTCATACCGACTGCTCATATGTTGGCTCTTGACCCCCGGACTCCCGTCGTCGTCACGGTGCACGACGCGTTCTTCTCCACGACGCACCACCTGATGAGCCGCCGCGAGCAGCTCTGGCACAAGGTGGTGGCGCCCGAACGCTTGTATCGACGCGCGGATCGTCTAATCGCCGACAGTGAGGCGACGCGCCGCCGGATACTGACGGTGCTCCCAGAAGTGGCGGAACGAGTCGAAGTGATCCCTCCGGGGATCAGGACTGCCTATCACGCGCCGCCGAGTGGGCTTGTCATTGACGAGATGCGAGCCCGACTCGACCTTCCAAGCCGTTACGTCCTCTTCCTCGGCGCGCTGGAGCCAAGGAAGAACGTAGCCCGACTGCTTGAGGCCTTTGCCATTGCGCGGCACGACGGCTTCGATCACGACTTGGTCTTAGCCGGTCCGATCACGGCAGATTCACAGGCGATCTTACGCAACGCTCGGCTCGATGGAGTCCGGATCCTCGGTTATGTCCGTGATGAGGACAAGCCAGCGTTGTACGCCGCTGCCTCCGCCCTCGCCATGCCGTCTCGCGACGAGGGATTTGGGTTCCCGCCTCTCGAGGCGCTGGCCATCGGCACGCCGAGTCTCGTGTCGGACATCGACATCTTCGTCGAGACACTCGGCGACTCGGCGGTACGGGTACCACCGGACGATGTCGAGGGGATGGCTCGCGCACTCTCTGTGCTGTGCCATGACGAGGCGGTTCGCTCGCGAATCCTCGCCGGCCGGCCCGGCGTGATCGCTCGGTTCGATTGGGCCCGGTGCGCGAATGCGACGCTTCGGCAGTTGCTGTTGGTCGGTGGCAATCCATCGCGCTGAGAGCCCGCTCAGCCGCGATCCCGCCACAGTACGGCGTCGAAGGCCGACTTCTTCGCATTAGTTGCGCCGTCGTTCGCCTTGCGTCCAAGTCCGGCGGCGGCTTCTCGAGCGCGACTTGCGTCGCATCAGTCGGGCCCTGCGCTGGGACGAAGCCCACCGCACGCCTCGTTGGAGGCATCGGGTGGCGACTCGGCGCGCACACACGCAAGTGGCGTGATGCACTAATCCGTCGGTGGGTGGAAGGATGGTGTCTTGCCACCTCCTGGTTGCAGTGCCTATCGAGCTCGCTGAGAGCGAGCGTGAGCAGTTGCAGTCCTGGTCGCGGCGGCACACCAGCGCCCGGGTGCTGGCGTTGCGTTCAACGCCCGCCCGCGGCTGGCTGCCCCCTCAAGAGGCCCCGCGGTTCGTCAGCGACGTGAAGCCCCGACGGATACCGGTGTTCGTGAGGACGGCGGCTAAAGCGAGCGGCCATGACGGCATGGAGGAGGAAGCGCAGCTCAGGCGCACCGTGCCGGTACGGACTACGTCGCCTGCGAGCGTCACGGCTTCGGCAAACGACGGTCTGCCAAACTCACCAGGGTGCCCAGCAGACGCGAGCCACGGTCAGCCAGCGCAGCTATCCCCGCCAGGATGACGCCCGACCAATTGGCCGCAATGCGAAGTCTTGAGCGCGAGCGACAGACGGCTGTGGTCTGCCGGTATCTGACCGACGCTGGGGTGACGCCGTTGGTGCTGAAAGGCCCGGCCGTCGCGCGTTGGCTTTGGACCGACGCGCCGCGGGAATACAGCGACGCCGACTTGTTGGTTTCGCCGCGTGAGTTTGGCCTTGCTGAGGCCGCACTCCTCCAACACGGATACGTTCGAACGATCTTTGCTGAGCCCGCCGGCACGGCGGTGGAGTACGGCGCGCCCGACACGTCCCACATCTCCGTCGATCTCCATCGGAGCTTCCGCCACGTCGGCGTACACCCAGCGCGCTGCTGGGATCTCCTGAGCGCAGACGCGCAAAGCCTCGTCCTGGCAGGCGGTGAGGTAGCCACGCCGCCCGAGGCGGGTATCGCGGTGGTCGTGGCGCTGCATGCCATCTGGCATGGCAGAGACGCCCCTCGCGGCGTGGAAGACCTTCGGCGCGCCGTCGCGCGTCTCGACGACGCCGGATGGCGAAGGGCGGCCGAGCTTGCCGCTGCGCTCGATTGCCTTGAGGCGTTCACGGCCGGCCTCCACGTGGTAAGTGAGGGACGCCAGCTTGCCGAACGCCTCATGCTTCGGCCCCCAGCCGCTCCGGAGTTTCACCTCCGGCTCAGCGAGCGACCCGAGACAAGCTTGGGTTGGCTTGATCTTCTTGCTACGCCACGGTCACCTCGCGAGATCGGGGGTCGCGTGCTCCGCGAGCTCGCACCGACTCCGAATGAGATGCGCCGCCAGTACCCGCCCGCGCAAGCGAGTCGCCGTGCGCTGGTAAAGAGCTACCTGTTACGGCTTGCGCGTCTAGCTAGAACTGCGCCGAGTGGAGTGGTCGCAGCGCGTCGAGCACTCAGAGGCGGTCGCGCCGGCCGGCCTCCAGGGGACTAGTAGTGTCGCTAGTAGTAGGGCTTCTCGGCCTAGCCAACTAACGACCGTCCGCTCGGCGGGCCCCGGCCCGCCGAGCGCTCAGCGTTTGCGTGATCCGTGTCAGCGTGATGAGCCGGGGCGCGTATACACTTGGCATGCGTCTTCGCCGAGGGAGGATCGCCGGTGTGGTTGTGCGCCGATCAGGCGGCGTCGCGATCCTTCTCCTGCTTCTCGTGATAGCCGCGCCAGAATCTGCGGCACGACGGGCCGCTGTGTTCCCCGCTCAGCGAGGGCATGCGCCAAGGCCGATAGCCCTTGGATTCGCGGACGCGGAAGTCACGAGCCTTGTCGGTCCGACCGACACCGCGACCGCACTCTCGCGCGCACGCCAAGCGGGCGCAAGCGTCTGGGTGCTCTACATCGGCTGGGCCGCCATCGCCCCCACGCGTCCGCCGAGCATTGCGGATGCCCGAAACCCTAACTGGAGCGGGTACGACTGGAGCTCCACCGATAGCGCGGTGCGGGCGATCGCTGCGGCGGGCATGCAAACGATAGGAGACGTGTCCGACGCGCCCACGTGGGCAGAGGGACCAGGACGTCCGTCCGATTCCATCGCACCGGCGGGAACGTGGGAACCATCACCGGCCTGGCTCGGAGCCTTTGCCTCCGCGCTCGCCAAGCGCTACTCCGGCACGTTCGCCGACCCACGCGTACCGGGATCAAACCTCCCCGCTGTTCGAGACTGGGAGCCGTGGAACGAGCCGAATCTGTCGAACTTCCTCACACCACAGTGGAGGCGCGTAGGTAGCGCCTATCAGGCCGTGACCCCAAGCCTGTACCGGAGCATGCTGAACGCGTTCTACGCCGGAGTAAAGGCTGTGGTCCCGAGCGACATCGTCGCAGCGGGTGCAACCGCACCGTTCGGCGATCCGCCGGGCGACTCGCGCATACCCCCGGCGTTGTTCTGGCGTGACCTTCTGTGCCTTACCGCAGGACCACATCCGCGCGCGACTCGCTGCCGCACGGAGGCATCCTTCGATGCGATCTCGCACCACCCGTATCCTGTCGGCCCTCCGACGTTCCACGCCGTCAACAATGACGATGTGTCGGTGCCGGACCTGGGCAAGATCACCCGGATGATCCCGATCGCCGAGCGCGCCGGCACCATACTGCCGAAGGGTCCGAAGCCGCTATGGATCACGGAGATCTCATGGAACAGCGACCCACCCGATCCCGGGGGCCTCAGCCTCACCGATCAGGCGCTGTACCTTGAGGGGGCGATCAACGTTCTCTACCGCGAGGGCGCCTCGATGTTCGTTTGGTTCAACCTGCGCGACCAGCCGCCGCCCTACGGCGGGGACGCGGCTGGGAACAGCCTGCTCGGTCTCGCGTCCGGCGTCTATACCCGTGGCGGCTCCGTTGCGCAGGACACGCCTAAGCCATCGCTCACCGCATTCGAATTCCCATTCACGGCGTATCGCAGCGGCGGATTCGCCGACCTCTGGGGGATGGCACCTGCTGCGGGGTCCGTCGCGATTCAGGAGGAACGCGGGCCGAGCTGGGTCACGGTCCTGACGCTCGCTGCCTCGAGTACGCGGGTCTTCGCCGGGTCGCTGCTCGTCGGCCCGAATACGAACCTGCGCGCCGTCGCTGGCGGCCAGACGAGCCTGACCTGGACCACATTCTGATGCCGGATCGCACCATTCTCACCGCCGCCCGTGCTCGGGCACTGCTATACGCAGCGGTCGTGTCGATGGCCGTCGCGCTGGCGGCGCAGGCCGGCGCCGCATACGCGAGCCCGCAGAAGATCGTCAACCCCGGCGACCCCGGCTCGAGCCAGTATCAGGAAGACGTGCCGAGCGCCTTCGGCAACGTGCCGGCCACGAGCGTGGCTGGCACGCATACTCGCGGCGCCCCTCTGCCGCCCGCCGTCGCCGTCAAGCTGGCGCACGCGGGGGCCGTCGGCCGCGCCACGGCAGGCATCGCAGCCGCCGGCACGCCCCAGATCGCGCGCGCGGCGACGCCCCTAGCCCAACCGCACAGTGGCTCGCACTCGCACGGCTCGATCGCGGGGGCGGCGAGCGGCGGCTCCGGCTCGTCGGACGGAGGGTCAGGCGGCGGCGCGGCGGGGTCGGGCGGCAGCCAACCGCCGCTGGTCTCGCGGGCGAGCGGGGGCAAGAGCGTCGCCGCGGCGCTCGCGAGCTCGATCGTGGGGTCCGATGGCGGCGTGGGCGCACTCCTGCCGATCGTGCTCGTGGTCAGCGCGCTGCTGGCCGTGATGCTGACGGCGCGACGACGGCACAAGGACAGCTGATGGAGAGCGCCCTCACCACCACGCGCACACGCGCTCTCCGCGCCAACTGGCAAGTGGATCCCGGCTCGGTGTGCGCCTGGCTGTTGCCGGTAGCGTTGGTCACGTACCTGGGTGTGCGTAGCGGCGGCTATGACCCGGTCGTTAGCGACCAGGTCGCCATCGCCCTCTGGTGGGTGGTCTTCCTGATCCTCGCTTCCCGCATCGCGCCCATCCGCCTGACGGCTCCGGCACGGGTGGGATTCGTCCTGCTCACCGGGTACGCCGCTTGGACGACCCTGAGCCTCACGTGGACCGAGAGCAGCGAGCGGACGATGGGGGACGTCACCCTGATGCTCCTGTATGTCGCGCTCGCCCTGCTGGCGTTTCTGATTCGCGGGCGCGAGGCCGCTCGACTGATGCTGAACGGCCTTGCCGTCGCGATCACGGCGGTCGCGACGATCGCGGTGCTCTCACGACTCCATTTCGCGTGGTTCGCTGTGCCCGAGGTCGTGCAGAACCTTCCCGGCTCGGCACACCGGCTGTCGTATCCGCTCGGGTATTGGAATGCGCTCGCGGCGCTCGTGGCGATCGGTATCCCTCTCGCGCTCTACGCCGCTACCGGTGCGCGAACGCTCGTCTGTCGCGCCGTGGCGGCCGCTAGCGTGCCTCTGCTGGCCCTGTGCGTCTACCTCACCGCCTCCCGCGGCGGCGTGGTCGAGGTCGCACTCGGCGTCCTGCTGTTCCTCGCTCTCGCCCCCGATCGTCTGCCCAAGCTCGTGCTGACGCTCATGTGCGCCGCGGGCTCGGCGCTGCTGATCGGGGCAGCCGATCAGCGCTCCGCGGTTCGTGACGGCCTGCGCACGCCCCTGGCCGCGCATCAGGGCGATCAGCTGATCGCAGTCTCGATCGCCGTGATGCTCGGCGTGGCGCTCCTCGCCTACGCGATCGCGCTCATCGAGCGTCACTTCGAGCGTCCGCGCTGGCTTACGGTCACGCGCCGTCGCGCGACGACGGCGACGTTAGTCGCCGCCATCGTCGCTCTCGCGCTCTTCGCCGCGGCCGGCGGACCTGGCTTCCTCAGCCGCGAATGGTCCCAATTCAAGACCGCCGCGGCGCCCGCGAATATCAGTGGCGGCACCACGCTGCAACGCCTGCAGAACGTCACCGGGGAGGGCCGCTACCAATACTGGCAGGCCAGCGGACGCGCGGCCAAGCTCGACCCGCTGGCCGGCACAGGTGCCGCGACGTTCGTCTATTGGTGGGCCC
Organism: uncultured Solirubrobacterales bacterium; assembly: GCA_963819075.1. Classification (GTDB taxonomy): domain Bacteria; phylum Actinomycetota; class Thermoleophilia; order Solirubrobacterales; family Solirubrobacteraceae; genus CAVQBJ01. Next base: position 594,793 of record CAWFUP010000001.1, on the reverse strand, counting down.
GCGACGGCACGGCCATCGGCGGGTTCGTTCAGGACGCCCACTCTCTTTACCTGCAGGCGCTTGGCGAGTTGGGCTATCCGGGTCTCCTGTTGATCGGCGCCTTTGTGGCCTGGATCCTGCTCTGCGGGCTGTGGGGAGTTATCCGGGTGCGCGACCCCGATCGTCGCCTGGCGATCGCCGCGGCGACGGCCGGTGCGGGCGTCTTCGCCTTTACGGCAGCCCTCGAGTGGATCTGGCTGATTCCCGTCCTCCCCGTGTCGCTGCTCATTCTCGCCGCCGTGATCTTCGCGCCCACGTACGACGATCACGCCGGTTTGGCGGCCGGCGTGATCGTCGCGGAAGCGATCCGGCGCGCGGCGTCCCACGCATGGGTGCGCGCCGGCGCCCGGGTTGCCGGGGGGCTGACCGCGCTCGCCGCGCTGGCCGTGATCGCGCTCCCGTTGTCGGCGACCGCCGCCGTGCGCAGCAGTCAGCAGGAGGCCCGGGCCGGCAACCTCGCCGGTGCGCTCGGCAGCGCCCGGCAAGCCGTCCGCCTGCAGCCCTACGCGGCCTCATCGTGGCTGCAGGAGGCACTCGTGCTCGAAGTGGCGGGGGATCTCCCCAGCGCTCTGGCCGCCGCCAAGCGAGCGACCGCGAACGAATCGACGAACTCGAACAACTGGCTCGTGCTCTCGCGGCTCGAGGCTCGCACGGGCAACGCATCCGCCGCGGTCGCGGATTACCTGCGGGCCCGATCGCTCAACCCGCACTCCCCGGTCTTCTCGCGATGAGCGACCACGGACCGCTGTCCCCCGATGACCTCGAACCCTCGATCAGCCCCGACGAGCGCACCGCCCTCACCGACGTGGCCGAACGCCTGATCCACGAACGCCCGGCTCCCCGCGCCGGCTTCCGGGCTGACCTGCGCGCGCACCTGCGCGACCTCGCCTCGACGGGCGCAGACCGGTCGCGTCCCGCCTGGCTCTGGCAACGCGTCGCCGCCCTCAGCGTCTGCGGCGCCGGGCTGCTCGGGCTGGTAGGCCTCGGCCTCACCGGCGCCGGCCCGTTCGCGCCGTAAGCCGGGCCCGCACCTGTCGCGCGGCGCTGGCTCAGCTGCTCGTTACAGAAGCGCTCGCGCGCCATGCCGGCGCGTTGATCCGGGCGCGACGCTGCATCGCGATCCACGCGAGCGCGCCCGGGAGCGAGATGATCGCGGTCGCGATGACGGTCATGAGCGAGAAGGCGACGGCTCGATCGGCCGCGACGCCCGCGGGCACAAGCAGGACCCGAAAGACCGACTCACGGACGCCCAGACCGTTGATCGTCGTCGGCGCGGCGGTGGCCAGCAGCGCGACCGGGATGCACGTAGCGAGCAGGCCGATCCCGACGTGCAGGCCGAGCGCCCGAGCAAGCGCGTAGGCCGCCAGCACGACGCAGGCTTGCGCAACGAGCGAGATCGCCACGGCGCGCACCAGCAGATCGCGTCGGCCCGCGTAGCTGGCGAGCCCGTCGCCGACCCGTTCGATCGGGCCGGCGACTCGCGGCCAGCGCGACATCGTTCGCGACAGCGCCTGCAAGGGGGCGGGAACGAGCAGGATCGCGCTACCCACTGCCACGGCGACGCACGCGAGCACGCACGAGATGATCGCGATCCCCGGCAACCGATTGAACTCGAACAGCACGGCGATCGCGCCAACGGCCACGAGGGCCCACGCGGCGACGAGGCGGTCCATCAGCACACTCGCGGTGACCTTCGACAATGCGCCGGCCCGGCGGCCGGCCAGCCACGCGCGCACTGCGTCGCCGCCGAAGCCACCCGGGAGCACGTTTGTGAAGAACAGACCGATCCAGCTGTACACGAGCGCGTCGCCGAGCTCCAGGTCGACTCCGAGGCCGCCGGCGAGCAGGCGCCAGCGCACAGCCGCGATCGCAAACGAGATCGTGAGCAGGGTGAAGCCGGCGGCGAGCCAGACCGGGGTCGCGTGGCCGAGGTCGTGAACGACCCCGTCGACGCGGATGCCTCGCAGGGCCACCCATACGAAGAAGCCCGAGACGAGCACCCGCAGACCAACGCGGCGCAGCATCAGCGCTCGTCCGCCGCGAACTGTGGGGCCGATGCCTCAGCCGTCGGCGACGCGCCCGCAACCGCCGCCTCGCCCGCCCGCGTCTGCGGTTCGCCACTAGGAGCGTGGGCCAGCTCGATCACCATGAACGCCGCGTGCAGCGGGTCGAGTCGGGCCATCGTGCGGGCCGAGCGCAGCGGCAACGGGTAGTAGCCGTTCATCCGCATCGCGGTCACCGACAGTCCCTGCGTCTCAGCGAGCTCACGCAGCGCCCGCGTCGTGAACACGCGCAGGTGTGTCTGGCCTTTGTCAGCGTGGCGCAGCCCCCGGCGCGGATCGAGCGGATTGCCGACGTGGACCTCGTCGGACACGTGACTCGGCAACGGCTGCATGCCGAGGGCGAGCGCGGCGACGTTGTGCCACGACGCAAGGTTGTTGGTGGACAGCACGATCCGGCCCTCTGGCGCACACACCCGTGCGGCTTCGCGGAGGAAGTTGTCGGTGCCGCGCAGATGCTCGATCACCTGGTTGGCGTGCACGAGATCGAAGCTGTCGTCTTCGAACGGCAGCGGATCGTTCAGATCGGCGTCGACCACCTCGATCCCGCGAGCCCGGGCGGCGGCCGCGTGCTGGGGAAGCCACTCAACCCCCACAACCCGCGTGGCGCGGGCGCAGCGGCCAAGCTCGGCGCTGAACGCACCGTTGAAGCAACCGAGGTCGAGCACCCGCTCCCGCGGCGCACCGGACGTCACGAGCTCGAGGATCACGCGCTTGTTCTCATCCTCGGTGGCCATGAACACGGCACTGAGCGCCTCGGCCATCCTGGCCCGCAGGCCGCGGGGCCGCAGACGCTCGGTCTCGGTCGCCGCCGGGCGCGGTGCGGGCTGGCGCCAGTCGTCGTGAGACCCATCGAGCCGCCGCTCGACGTCGCCCGCGCCATCCGCGGCGCTGCGATTGCCGTTGAAGCTGTTCACGTTATCCGGAGCGCGTCCGTGCCCGTAGAGCATCAAGTCGACCCTGTTCTCATCTCACGGTAAAGCGCAGCGGGCAGGATGTCGAATCGGCCACGAGCCCACCCGGCTGCGTTGGGTAGCTTGCCCACAGCTCATAGGTGCCCGGAGCGCCCGGCTTCCATGCTCCAGCCTGGAAGCGCCCGCCAGCGCGAGTTCGCACCGTCGCGAGCGTCCGCAGCGGTGCGCCGTCGCGCGCCCATTGGAGGGTGATCCGCCGTCCGCCGTCGGCCGGGAGCAGCCGGCCGCCGATCGCGATCGCCTGATGAGGACCCACGACCCGCGGCGCAGCCGGCGCGCCCGGCGTCCCCTGCGGCGTCGTGGAGAGCAGGATGTGGGCCCCGGTCCGGCCGGCCACGATCGGTCCGGCTGTTGTCATCGTCGTCTCGCTCGTCACGGTCCCCGCGCCAGAGAACGGACTCCCGGCCGCATACGTGCCGGCGAGCTTGCCGACGACGCTGAAGGTCAGGCGGAAGTCGCCGTCAACCCACGGAGCCCGGCGGCCGGTGTCGTACCGCACCGCGAGCGTCGTGGAGCTGTTCGGGGGGAGCATGACGTCGACGCTCGCCGGCCCGGTGGCATAGCCGTGGAAGGCGGATTGGCGCGTTGAGCAGGCATTGAGCACGCTCGGGCTCTGCACGAGCTGGCCGAGCGTGCCCGGACCCTGGAGCGCGACCGCCGTCGGGCCGTCGATCGACTGCCCCTCGCCGATCGCGCCGGCGGTGGCGAACGGCGGCGGGGTCATGGTTACGGAGAACAGTTCGGCGCTGGCCGCGGAGTGCATCGCCAGGTAGTAGAGGATGAAATGCGTCGACGCGTCGAGCTTCAGCGGGGTATTGAGCGTCCCGTTGACCATGAGCTCGGCGCTTGTCGCCGGGGCAGCGATCGCCGCGGCAACGGCGCCGAGTGCGACTGCGCAGCCCACGCGCCGCCGGACGGACCGGCGAGGATCGAATTGCCGCGCACCCACTGAGGAAACTGTACGCGTGCAGGCCCAACCAACTGACACGCGGGACCACCCAGCGACGGCCGAGATAGTCGCGATAGTCACGTTTGACGAGTGTTGTCGGCCTCGGGCGCGCTGGTCCGTACACTCGTTTGCTGATGATCGTGGCGGGGTTGCTTTCGCGGCGAGGCGCGGTGCGCCTCGCGGCCATCTTGCTGGCGTGCGCACTGAGCTGCGCCGCCCTAGCCGCACGCGCCAGCGCGCTGGCGCCGTCGAACTTCTACGGCGCGAACATCCAGCCGATCTTCGAGAAGGGCTTCGTTCCGCAGAGCAGTTGGGGCGGCCTCATCGCGGCGATGAGCGCCGGCGGCCTGAAGGTGGCGCGCGTGGACGCCGCGTGGGCATGGGCCGAGCCGAAGGCACCGGTCAAGGGAGTCCACTCCTACGACTGGAGCCCGCCGAACGACCCGATGCACTCGCTCGACGGGATCGCCACGCTGCTGGCGTCGAACGGCATCCGCATGCTCCCGGTCCTCGCCGCGCCTCCGTCGTGGGCCGGCGGCAGCGGCCAGGAGATGACGTCCGCGCACTACGGCGACTTCGTGGCCTTCTCCCAGGCGTACGCGGCTCGCTACGGGGCTGGTGGCTCGTTCTGGTCGCAGAACCCGCAGCTGCCCGACCTGCCCGCGCAGCAGTTCGAGGTCTGGACGGAGGCCAACTCGACGAATCTCTGGACCGGCAGCCCCGATCCGAACGCGTACGCGCAAGTGCTCGAGCCGCTCAGCACGGCCGTTCACTCGGTCGATCCGAGCGCGCAGATCCTGGCCAGCATCGGGTGGCAGAACCCGGCCCCCTTCATCAGCCAGCTGTTCGCGCTCGGGGCCGGACCGTCGATCAACGCGATCGGCTTTCACCCTTACTCACCGGACGTACCGGGGATCATCGGGCTCGTCCAGCAGGTCCACTCCGCGCTCGCAGCCGCGGGCGATCCCAACCTCCCGATCGACGACACCGAAACCGGCGAGCCGACCCCGCCCGGCGGACCGAGCGACGCCTCGCGCGCATCGCTGCTCTCCCTCGCCGGCGACGCCCTCGCCCACGCGGACTGTAACTCGCAAGACTTCGACGTCTACGCCATAACCGGCAGCGGGACGAGCGCCGAGCCGATCAACGAGGGGTACATGGGCATCCTCGACGACATGAGCTTCCAGCCCAACCTCACCGGACAGGCGCTGTTTGCCGCGTCGCAGCGCTGGCAGGCCTCCCCGGCCGGCGGGCTCGTCCTGTGCGGCAGCGGCGCCACCCCGGCGAGCGCCCTGCTGCCGCTGCAGCTGAGCCTCACCCACACGAGCCCGACCTGCGTGGACGCGACGATCAGCTACTACGGCAACCCGGTGCAGTCCGCGCAAGTCGTCCTGCGCACCGTCGACGGACGCGTGGCCCCGGCCACGACCAACACGGCCGGCCAGACGCAGATGTGCCTGCAGAACGGCCCGCCGATCACCGACTTCACGGCCTACGCCGAGGTCTCGTCGCCGATCACGACGGCCTCATTCGTCAGCCCGGACATCGCGCAGTCGCCCACCTACACCTGCCCGGTCAGCATCACGGCGCCGACAGCCCCGTGCACGGTCACGCCGACCGTCGGGTCGAGCCCCAGCCAGCCCACGACCACCACGAGCTCCGGAACGACGACGCGCGTCGCCAGCGGCGGCACGAGCGCCAACACCGCCGTTGCGTCTGCCTCGGGTTCGGCCAAGGGCTGCACGCTCACGCTGGCGCTGCTGCGGATCCGTAACAAGCGGACGAGCCTGCGCGGCCTGCTCAAGTGCCACGTGGCCAAGCAGCCGAGCGCGCGGATGCAGCTGACGCTGACGCGTCGCCACAAGAAGCGAGGCACAACGGTGGCCCGGGTCACGCTCGGCAAGGGCCACTGGACGACGTTCACGATCCGCGCCGTGCCACGGACCGGCGATCGGCTGACCGCCAGCGTGGCCGCGAACAAGAAGCTGCACCTCCCGAAGCTGACGGCGACGCTGACCGCGACGGCGAAGATCATTCGCGCCGCCAGTCACCCGGCGCCGCCACCCAAGAAGAAGGGTTAGGCCGAGCGCGGCCGCGGTCGCCGTCGGCGGGTCGACCTCTCTCCCTCGAGAGGCACGTCAAGACCTGATGTCGCCGGCCGGACGATCGCGGTGTGACCGTGGGCGACGCGAGCGGCCGGTGCGCCTCAGGCCCGCGTGAGCTCAACGACCCGCCGACAAAGTTCCGGGCGGCTGCGGGGCATCTGATGAGTCCTCTCTGCCGAGAGACTCCAACGTCCCAACTCCACTCTCTCGGGGGCCGATCACAGGCGTCCCGCGGCCTGGCCCGTCAACGTTCCACTCTGGTGACGGCGCCGGGATCCCGTTCGGCTTGCACGCGATGGTCGAGAGGTGGTGCTGCTCGCCAGGATCCGGGAGGAGAAGATCACGCGCGATCACCCCGAGCTCGCGGGACAGCTCGATGCGGTCGTCGATACGGTCGCCCATCCGGATCATGTCGAGCCCGACTCGATTCCTGCCAGAACACGGTTCTACCAACGCGACGTCGGCCCGAGCCGCTGGCTGCTGGCGGTCGTAAGCTATGAGCAGCAGCCCGGCCGAATCATCACCGCCGTGGCCAACCGCAAGGATCCCAAGCAATGGACGCGATGACCATCCACATCGGACCGCTCGTCTTCGATCACGCCGACTACGACACTGACGGCGACATTCTCTACCTCCACATCGGCGCACCCCAGCCCGGCGAGGGGGAGGAGACCCCGGAGGGGCACGTGCTTCGTTTCGCGCCTGGCACACAGCGGATCGTCGGGCTGACCATCATCAACGCCAAGCACGTTCTCGATCGAGACGGCCGACTCGTCGTCACCGTCCCGGAAACCGTCGAGGCCAGTCTTGACGAGCTAGCGCCGGCACTCAGAGCCGCTTGACCCCGACGCGCGCCGCCCGGGCTACCGAGCCCGCCAGGGCCCGGTTCCCGTTTCCGTGCATTCCGAGAACGCACCGGAGAGCGACTGGATGCGCGTCACGCGAGCGAAGCGGGATTACCTCCGAGGTCTGTTGCGGGTCGGGCCGGAAACCGGGTGGCCGCGAACTGCTTGGTCGGGTCTTGGCTCTCGGACAGGACTCGGGCCCCTGTCCTAGCCGATTCGTTGGCGGAAGGCTGCGACGTTGCTCGCTGTCGATGAGATCTGCGTGAGGCGGATTCCGACATCGACTGGGTAGTCGTCGGTCAGCGCGGTGCTGCCGGTCCCGAGCTGTCCGTTCTGGTTGCCGCCCCAGGCCCACAGCCGGCCCGTGTTGTCGATTGCGTAGCAGGCGTAGCCCCCCGAGTTGACCTTGACGAACGTCACACCGGCCGGGACGTGAACGCGGCCGGGTACGTCGGCGCTTGCTGTGCTGCCGTTGCCGAGTTGGCCCCGTCTGTTGTTGCCCCAGGCCCAGACGGAGCCGTTGGTGAGGATCGCGATGGTCTGGCCGTTGGTGGGGCCGCTGCCGCCCTGGGACACCTGCCTGACGGGAGCCGGCAGCTGGACGTGGACCGGGACGTCGCTGTTGGTGGTGGTGCCGTCGCCGAGCTGGCCGGCGGCGTTGTAGCCCCAGTCGTAGTAGGCGCCGTTGCTCAGCAGCGCGCCCGCGTCTCCCCAGGAGGAGGTCAGCGCGGTGACCCTCGCGGTGCCCGGCAGGCCAACGACCGCGGTTGGCGTGGAGCTGCTTGTCGTTGTGCCGTTGCCGAGCACGCCGTTGATCCCGCTGCCGCAGGCATAGATGTGGCCGTGGGAGTCAAACAGCGAGTGGGTCAGCGCGCCGGTGGCCAGCGTGACGTCGCTGAGCGGGATTCGTTTCGGCCGAAGCTCCGCCGCACCGGAGAGGCACAGGTCACTGGCAGCGTTGAGGCCCCATCCCCACGCGTCGCCGCGCGAGTCGATGGCCAGGGCGCCGTCGAACGGCATCGGGTTCGGCAGCGCGACGATCTTGACGCCCGCCGGGAAGTCGACCTTGACGGCTCGGGTCACGTACGGCATCGTCTGGCCGTCGCCCAGCTCACCGTAGCTGTCGACGCCCCAGGCCCACAGGCTGCCGCTTGCCGTCAGCGCGTACCCGTCGGAGTTGGAGGTCGCGATCTGCACGACTGTCCCCTTGATGCCGGCCACAGCGGTAGGCGTCCGGCGTTCGAGTGGCGCGATCTTGCCGCGGTTTCCGACGACGCCGAACCGGTACACCGGGGTGGGGGGCGTCTGAGCGTTCGCGATCTCGCCGCCGGTGGCGGCGAGCGCCACGGACGCTAGGAGCACGACGGCCGGTAGTGCTTGGCGGTGTTTCACGTTGTGCCCCTTCTCGGTCGTGGGCCGGGTGGCTCGCGGCGGCTCAGTCTTTGCGCGCGCGTGGGCGCCCGGCGGATTGCGACGAGCAGCGCACTGCGCGTGCCAGGCACCTCGGTGCCTCGGACACGATTGCGGTCGCACTGCGCGCTTGACGCGCTCCGTGCTTCTGTCAGATCTGACAAGTTAGCACATCGTGTCAGATATGACAGGTTTGGCATCATGGGGCCGATGAGCGAGCCGCTCGGCGTCCGCGAGGCCCATAAGCAGGCCACCAAGAATGCCCTGCGCGACGCCGCACGGAGGCTGTTCGCCGAACACGGCTACGAAGCGACGACGGTCCGTGAAATAGCCGACGTCGCCGGAGTGACCGAGCGCACCTTCTATCGCTACTACGACGGCAAGCAGGGGGTGCTCGCCGAGGAGGCTCTGGCCTGGATCGACGTCCTTCACGACGCGATCCGTCAGCGCCCATCACCCGAACCTCCGTTCCTGGCCGTCCAGCGGGCGATGCTTGACGTTGCGCGCCAGGGCGCAGCGGATCTCGGCCCGGCGCGCTTCTGGCTGTTCACCGACCAGCCGCAGCCCTTCGCGTTGTTGGGGCGTGCGACCCCGCGTCCGCTGCTGCGAGTCGAGCAGTCCGTCGCCGCTGCGCTACTTGAGCGTCTGGACCCCGAGCACCGCGACCCGGGCGAGGCGTCGCCCCCGTACCCGGCAGAGTTCGAGGCCCAGCTCCTCGCCCGGGTCGCCGTGGCGGCGCTACGCAGCGCTGCCATCCGTCACCGCCAGCTAGAAGCCCGCGGGGAAACCGACTCCCCCGGCGTCGAGCAGCTCCTGCTAGACGCGTTTGAGATGCTCGCAGACCTCCCGCGGTGAACCTGCCACCCGGGCGGCCAAACCACAGCTCAACAACTATGGAGTTGTGCTAGAGTCGTTCGGGTGACCAACTCCGAGCCGACGACGCATTCCCTTCCCGGAGATCTTGTCGAGTTGATCGCTCGGCGGTTTCGGGTGCTCGGCGAGCCGATGCGGATCAGCTTGCTCGATCGGTTGCGCGAGCAGCCCGCCACCGTCGGCGAGCTGCAGGAGGCGACGTCCTCCTCGCAGCAGAACGTCTCCAAGCACCTCGGCGTCCTGCACGACGCCGGGCTGGTGTGCCGGCGCAAGGACGGCAACTTCGTCCGCTACGAGATCGCCGACCCGGGCGTCTTCGAGTTGTGCGACCTGGTCTGCGGCGGTCTGCATCGCCAGGTAGCCGAGCTTGACCGGCTGCTCGAGGCGAGCAGCAGGGCATGACAGGCTAGACGGGCCGGTCGAGGAACCGAGGCGCGAGAACCGGGCGATCGCGCTCGTCGAGCCGTCCGTTCGGTGTTGCGTGTGGGCCTGGTCGTCAGGTGAAGATGATCTGCCCGCCGGCGGCGAGGCCGTAGAACTCGCCGACGGTGATGATGTCCTGGACCTGGGGGATGAAGTCGTCCTGGGAGAGGCCGAACAGGTCGACCGAGGCCTGGCAGGCGTACAGGCCGGCGCCGGAGTCGGCGATCATCTCGACGAATTCGGGGATCGGGGGGATGTCGAGCTTCTCCATGTCGTGCTCGAGCTTGTGGGTGACGAGCGCCGAGACGCCGGGGAAGCCCCCGGCCCAGGTGGCGAGGTGCAGGCCGGGGTTGCCGACGGTGGAGACCTTGACGTGCTCGTGCTTGGCCTTGTGGATCGCGTCGAGGCCGAAGAAGGTGAAGAACAGGTTCGCGTCGATGCCTTCCATGCGGGCGCCGTTGGCCATGATCAGGCCGGGGTAGATCCCCTCCAGTGAGCCCTTGGAGATGATGATGGAGACCTTCTCGATCGTGTCGCTCATGGCCTTCCTTCTCGGTTAGATGCAGCCGCGCGGCTTGGGGATGCCGCCGATCTTGGCCGCCAGCTTGGCCGGCCCCTTGGGGAACAGGGCGTAGAGCTCCTTGATGGGTACGCCCGAGGTCTTGCCGAGCGTGCGGATCGAGGGTGCCGAGCCGGTGCTCAGGTAGGTGTCGCGCATGAAGTTGACGACCTGCCAGTGGCGTTCGGTGAGTTCGTCGATGCCGTTGGCGCGGGCGATGTCGGTGGCGATCTGCTCGTTCCACTGCGCGGCGTCGGTGAGGAACCCCTCGGCGTCGACCTTCACGGTCTGGCCGGCGAGTGTGACGCGTGCTCATGTTGCTGCTCCTGTCGTCGGTGAGGGTTCGCCGTGGCCCAGCTGGGCGCTGATGCCGGGCAGGTCGTGCCCGGGTAGCAGGGCGTGCCAGTACAGCGACTGGAAGGCGAGCTTGGCCAGGTGGTTCAGGCGCGACTCGGCCAGCAGCGGTAGCGGGCCGAGGTGTGGGTTGGGGTAGCGGCCGGGGAGGGGCTGCACGTCGTAGTTGAAGTCGATCAGCAGCGCCTTGTGAAAGCCGGTCTCCACGAAGCAGTTGGCGTGACCGTCGTAGGAGCCCTCCAGTGGCTCGCCGGCCAGGAACGCGCGGACGTTGTGCACGAGCGTCTCGCCCTCGAAGTGGGTGACCGAGCCGGCCTTGGAGGTGGGCAGGTTGGTCGCGTCGCCGATCGCGAACACGTTCGGGGCGGCCTTCGATTGCAGGGTGTGCGGGTCGGTTGGGACGAAGTTCATCGGGTCGCCCAGTCCGGGCGAGCGCGCGACGTAGTCCGCGCCGCCGTGGACCGGGATCGCGACGAGCAGGTCGAACGCGACCTCGCGCTCGTCGAAGCTGATCACCCGGCCGGTTGGCGCGTCGACCTGTCCGGTCGCGAACTCGCTCTGCAGCGCGACGCCCTTGCGCGCCAGTAGCTCGCCGAGCTGCTCGGCGGCGACGGGCCGCGTGAACGCGGCGTCCAGGGGCGTGATGAAGGTGAGCTGGACGTCGTCGCGGATGCCGCGTTCGCGCAGGTGCCAGTCGGCCAGGAAGCAGAACTCAAGCGGCGCGACCGGGCACTTGATCGGCATGTCGACGATGTCGACGACCAGCCGGCCGTGCTGGAAGCGCTCGAGCGCGTCGCGCAACGCGAGGGCGGACTCCAGCGAGTAGAAGCTGTGGACGGTGTCGCCCCAGCTCAGGCCCTCGGTCTCCTGCGCCAGCAGCGACGCTCCGGTCGCGATCACCAGCACGTCGTACGGGAGCGGGGGTCCGTCGGCGAGGTGCACCGCCTGCGCTCCGTGATCGACGTGGTCGATGTCGGCGAGCACGAAGCGGATGCCGCTGTGCAGCTGGGCCTGGCGGGAGCGGACGAGATCGCCGGGTTGCGCCAAGCCGAACGGCACGAACAGCAGCCCGGGCTGGTACAGGTGATCGTCGTCACGGTCGACGACGACGATCTGCGCCGCGTCGCCATAGACGCGCTGCAGGCGGTTGGCGACGAGGGTACCTCCGGTTCCTCCGCCGAGGATGACGATTTGATGCGGCACAGGGGGTCATGTTCGCCCGCCGAGGTTGCCCTGCTATCCGAACCGCCCCGAAGAGCCCCTGCGGGAAACACCCGACACGCGCGTTAGCCATCTCTTCACAGCGGGCCCGGTTGGCATTTGCTGGGACTTGCGGAGATGGTGGAGGAGTCATCGCCGTTTGACCCGGCGGTTCGGGCGCAGCTCGAGCCACGGTCAGGACGCTGACTGCTGAGTTCGATGGAATCGTCGATCCCGACATCGTGCGTTCGATCGTCGAGCAGTCCGCGCGTCAGCTCGCGCAGGGCCGGGTGGCCGAGGATCCAAACGTGCAGGTCGCGATGAGCGAGAGCACCGCGCGTCACGTAGACTGGCGCGTCGGGGACCCCGCGGGAGCCGAGCTGGTCGAGGTCAGGCGCGTGCGCGACGACATCGAACGTCGCGTGACCGCGCTGGCCGGCGAGCTGCACGGCGCCTGAGGGCGCGCTCAGTCTCCTACACGGTCGGGCGCCTCCGCCGACCCGACGGGTGCTTGCTCCTGCGCCGACGTCGGCGGGTCGTCGAGGGCACGCAGCGACCGCGAGGCGGCCGTCTCGCCCCACCGGGATGCGCCGTCCAAGCCGAGGCGCGCGGAGTAGATCGAGGGAGCGCCCATGCGGCGGGCCAGGATGGTCGCCTCGGTGACGGCGAGCAGCGTGGGAACCATCAGCGCGTCGGTGTGTCGCGTGAGCTCAAGCGCCAGCACGACGGCGGACAGCGGTCCCTGCATGGCGGCCGCCAGCAGGGCGGCGCCGCCGATGAGCGCGTAGCTGCCGGCCGGTGTTCCCGGCCACAGGTGCGACCAGCCGGCGCCGGCCAGCCCCGCGAGGAGCACCCCGACGGTGAGCGTCGGGGTGAACAGCCCACCGGGGGCTCCCGACCCCAGGCAGGCGGCGGTGGCGATCGGCTTGAGCACGAGCAGGATGGCGAGCAGTCCGACCGAGACGGCCCCGAGGGCGGTCAGCTGAACGATGTCCAGCCCGTTGCCCAGCAACTGGGGATAGGGGATCGACACCGCTCCCAGCGCGACGAACACGACGAGCGGGGCCAGCACGCGTCCGCGCCCGCGCGGGCGCACCTTGTTGGCCCGCGCGATGGTGCGCACCCAGGCGACGGCGGCGAGGCCGGCGATTGGGCCGATGAGCGTGGCGAACACGATCGTGGACAGGTCGGCGCCGTAGCTGGGCACGTGATAGGTCGGCCCGTCGCCGAGGCTGACCCACGCCACCGCGGTGGCGATCAGCGACGTCGCCAGGGCGGGGAGCACGAGCGGCAGCGCGAGGCTGCCGAGCAGCACCTCCAGCGCGAACAGCGCGCCGCCGAGCGGCACGTTGTAGACGGCGGCCATCCCCGCGCCGGCGCCGGAGGCCACCAGCAGCCGCCGCTGCCAGCCGGGCAGCGCGGCCCAGTCGGACAGGCGGCTGGCCGCCGCCGCGCCGGCCAGCTGGGGCGCCGCTTCGCGGCCGAGCGAGGACCCCATGCCGACAGTCACGATCGACAGCACGCCGCGCCCGAGTGCTGGGATGGTGGGGACCCGCGCCCCGCGCAGCCACAGCGACTCGGAGATCTCGCCGCCACCTGAGGAGGACAGGCGCTCGAGCAGGAGCGCTCCCGCGCCGACGATCACCGCGGCGGCAAGCAGCACCACGATGTGACGCCAGGACGGGGCCGCCTGTACGCCGGCGAGGAACGTGCCCGAGTGATAACCCCAGGCGAGATGCTGGACGGTGTACAGCAGCGCCATCAGCAACGCGCCGGCAATGCCCGTGGTGACGCCGAGGGCTACGACCAGTCCCCAGAAGCGCAGGCTGTAGCCGGCCACGATGCCCCGCCCGACGATGTTTGGCTGGTGGGAGAACCAGCGCCCGTCAGCGTCGGCGTCCACGCGTCACCAGCCAGGTTCTGCCGCGGCGACGTTCCGGCACGCCAAACGGCGGGGCGGGCCGTCGTGGACGATCGGCGCCGGGCGAGAAGAGGGCGCCGACACGATCACTCCGGCGTCGACGACGCCCAGGGCAGACCGGGCGTCCCGTGGCGGCTGGCCGAGAGCTCGATCTTGATCGTGTAGCGGTCCCCGCGCACGAGGCTCCAGCGCCATTCGACGGGCACGTCGTCGCGGGCCCTGGTGAGCCGCTCGATCGAGAAGGCCGCCTCTCCCCGCGGCAACCTCAGCGTGCGGCGATCCTCGGGTCGTGGCAGCACCGGTCGGATGCGCTCGCTGGCGTACAGGCCCTCGGCGCCGCAGGTTCGGGCAAGCTCGACGTAGAGCCCAGTGCGAGTGAGGTCACGGCCGAGCAGCGGCCGGGCGATCCTCGCCGGCAGCCAGGCCCGGTCCAGCGCGAGCGGTTCCTCGTCGGCCAGGCGCAGGCGCTCGATGTAGACGAGCGCTGCGTCGTCGGGGAGAGTCAGTCGTTGCGCGATCGCGGCGTCGGTGACGATCTGCGCGGCGTGCACAACGCTGCGTTGCGTGGCTCCCTGTGTTCGTACCTGCTCATAGAGTGACTCCAGCGTCCCGGCGGTCTGCTCGAAGGCTTTGACCCGGGTTCCGCGCCCGCGGGTGCGCTCCAGCAACCCCTCGTCGGCGAGGCGTCGAACGGCCTCGCGAACCGTTTGGCGTGAGACCTCATACTCGGCGACGAGTTGCTCATCGGTGGGGAAGCGCTGCTCAAACTGCCCGGCCTGCAGGCGGTTGCGCAGGTCCGCGAGAACCTGGGCCCACAGTGGGAGCGGGTCGGTTCTGTCGATCGGTGGGTCGCTCGTCGACAAAAGTGCGTACAATCGTACAGCATGGGCGGGCGGCCCATCGGGACGATCGGGTCGTCCGCCCATATGCCCGATTCGCGCGTCCGCGCGAGTGCTGTCGCATGCGCATGGTTCACGCCCGCGAGATCCAGCTCAGTCGCCGACGCGCCGTCGTGGTCCGCCGGCGGCGCTGGCCGGCATCCGTCAGCCGCCGTTCACGCGGGCAGCCCGCGCCGCGGTGATCGCCTCGATCCCCAGCCCCTCGGCCAACGGATTTCACCTCGGCCCGTTGTATTTCCACTTCTACGGACTCTCCTACGCGGTCGGAATCAGCGCCGCGGTGCTATGCACCCGGCGACTGTGGGCCCGCCGCGGCGGGGACCCCGACCTCGTCTACGCGGTTGCTCTGTGGGGCGTCCCGGCGGGAATCCTTGGTGGACGTCTGTATCACGACATCACCAGCTGGAACACGGTGCCGCACAACTGGTGGGGCTGGCTGGCCGTGTGGCAGGGCGGGCTCGGCATCTGGGGCGGCATCGCCGGCGGGTTCCTCGGCGCGCTCGTCCCGCTTCGGCGCCACCGTGTCGCGATCGCGCCGTTCATGGACGCGGCCGCCCCCGGACTGCTGATCGCACAAGCGATCGGGCGGGTCGGCAACTACTTCAACCAGGAGCTGTTCGGCGGCCCTACGAGCCTGCCGTGGGCACTTCAGATCAGCCCCGCCCACCGGCCCGCGCGCTACCTGAGCGACCCCACGTTTCAGCCGACGTTTCTGTATGAGTTGCTGTTCGACCTCGCCCTCGCGGGCGTTCTGATCGTCCTCTACCGGCGCGGGCGCGTGCGGCCGCCGGGGCTGTTTGCGCTGTATGTCGCGGGCTACTCGGCGTTTCGAATCTTCGAGGAGCTGCTGCGAGTCGATCCCGCCCACCATCTCCTCGGCGAGCGCCTGAACTTCTGGGTCGCCATCCTGTTCACCGTCGCCGGCCTGGCCTGGTTCCGGCACACGCAGTCCGCTCGCGCCGGGCCCGTATCGACCCTGCCCGTGGTCGCTCCCGCGCACACGCGCACCGGCGCTGGCGAGTCTCCAGACGCACACCGCGCTCGCCAGCCAACAGGCCGCGCCTGACGATGTTCGGGCGGTGTGAGAAGCGCTGCCCCGTGGGCGGCGTGCCACCGCAAGCGCCGCGGGCGCGCGTCGGGTGGGCCGCCGACCTCCGCGCGAGATCGGAATGGACCAGGGGGCGGCTTGACTGACGGACGGTCCTCGACGAGGGACGCCTGGCCTGCATCCTTCACGACGAGGACGGTGACACCGTTCGCCGCCTACGCCGCTGTCTTCGGTTTGGCCTCGCTCGTCCGCCTCGGCTTCTGAGCAGGCTCGGTCGGGAGTCGTCGTCCGCCGGCGACCGGGTCGGTGGGACTGACCACCTGCTCCTCGAACACGAACCCGGCCTCGAGGGCTCGGCGCACGGGGCAGGTCTGGGCGACGCGTTCCAGGCGTTGGCGCTGGTCGGGCGTGAGGCGGCGGGGTAGATGCAGATCGATGCGAAAGCGCCGCGGGGTGCTCTCGGTGTCGTAATCGACGTCGACGGTGAGCTCGCCGATGTCCCAGTCGCGGTTCTGCGCGTAGGTGGCGATCATCGTGGCGATGCACGAGGCGAGGGTCGCGGCGAGCAGCTCGTGGGGTGCTGGTCCCTCGTCGGTCCCGCCGAGGCGCTGGGGCTCGTCGGTGACGATCACGTGGCGGCCGTTGACGTCCACCTCGTGCTTGAGCGTGTTGCCCACCCGACGGGCGCTGGCGGTCATGCTCATGGCCGCCACCGGGATGGCTGGGAACGGTGCGACGGCATCGCTGGCTCCTTCGGTTGACGGTCTTGATGGTGATGGCGCTGGCGGGGAGGTTCATCCGCGCGCGCCACGCACGCGTCTGCGGCAAACGACTCCAACGTGCCGGCATTTGCCGCGCGCTGGGCGGCTGTGCGCGCTACGCGGTCAGACACCAGCATGGGTGCCGGCGCGCGCCAGCGGCAGCCCGAGCGTGGCCCAGTCGTGGATGCCGCCGCGGTAGTAGAGGATCAGCTCGGCCGGGCGGCCGGCGGTGATGAGGCGCCGCACGGCGTCGGGTGTGGCCGCGCATTGGGGGCCGTTGCAGAAGACGACGATCGGGTGGTCGCGATCAAGCTCGTCTAGGTGCTCTTCGATCTCGGTGTGCGCGATCGCCAGCGCTCCGGGAATCGTTCCCTCATCGACGAATGGGGCGCGACGCGTGTCGATCAGCTGTCCTCCGGTGCGCAGGTGCTCGATGAGCTCGAGCTCGCCGATGGTCTGCACGCCGGGCTCGAGCGTCATCGGCTGGATCGTGCCCCACGTCGCGTCGACGATCACAAGGCCTGGGTCGTCGCTGAGCACGGTGGGGGTCATCTGCGTGGGCTCGCGGCGCGCGCGGCGCTCAAGCGGGGCTGTGTCTATGCGGACGGTCATCGGTGTGGCAGGCGTCCGCTTCGCGGGGTGGCCGTGCCCGCGGGGGCGCGACCGTGTTGGGGGGTTGCATCGTCGTGGAGG
The DNA here is from genome assembly GCA_963819075.1 of uncultured Solirubrobacterales bacterium. Classification (GTDB taxonomy): domain Bacteria; phylum Actinomycetota; class Thermoleophilia; order Solirubrobacterales; family Solirubrobacteraceae; genus CAVQBJ01. The sequence continues at coordinate 577,680 of CAWFUP010000001.1, read as the reverse complement.
GTGGCGGTGTTGTGGCAATGCTTGTGCAGCGTGGTGTCGTGGGGCCAGGCGGCGGGAAGCTTGGCGGCGACCCAGGCTTGCATTCCGCCGGTGACGCTCATCGCGTCGAGGCCGTGTCGTTGCGCGATGCGTGTCGCCAGGGCGCTGCGGTGCCCGGAGCGGCAGATCAGCGCGACGGGCCGGTCGCTGCGGATTTCGTCCAGGCGACCGCGAAGCTGGGTGAGCGGGATGTGCGGCGCGCCGGGGACGTGAACAGAGCGGTGCTCGGGGTCGCTACGGACGTCGACGAGTGAGATCGCGCCGCTGAAGAAGCGGTTGGAGGCCTGAGCGGGCGCGATGGACGGGATCTGCCGGCGCAGGCGCATGGTCAGGCGCCAGGGCCGGGAGGGGCGGCGGAGCGAAGCGTGTAGCGGTCGGCGAAGGGGGCGTCGACGTGCTGCGCCGGTAGGCCGGCGGCGGCGAGCTCCTCGATGGCGTCCTCGGCGCTGAGCAGCACGTGTCGGGGTGGCCCGTTCTCGCGTGGCGGCGCGGCGGAGTCCCAGTCGATGAGCACCAGCCGCCCGTCGGTGCCGAGCAGGCGTCGCATTTCGCGCAGCGTGTCGGGGCGGATGTGGTGCAGGACGTCGACGGCGAGAATGCGGTCGGCCTGCCCGTCGGGGATCGGGACGTGGTCGCCTTCGATCAGCAGCGGCTCGGCGTTGGGGATCTCGGCCAGCCTCGAGCTCAGCAGCTCGAACATCTCGTGGCTGTCCTCGATCGCGATGACGCGGCCGTGCGGGGCGAGCCGGCGCGCGGCGGCGAGCGTGAGCCGGCCGGTGCCGGCGCCATAGTCGAGCACCGTCTCGCTGCCGGTGAGGGCGAGCAGGTCCACGACGGCTTCGGCGGGCATGTCGCGCTCGCGCTCGGGGCCTTCCAGGCGGTCGGCCATCTGCGCGTCCCAGGTCATGACTTCGCGGTCAGGCATGGTCTCTAGGAGTGTCCGAAGCGCACGTCGGGAAGGACGCGTCGCGCCCACCGTGGCAGGTACCAGGCGCGGGTGCCCATCAGGCGCAGCAGCACCGGCAGCAGCAGCAGGCGGATCAGCGCGGCGTCGAGGAGCACGGCGACGCCGAGGATGATGCCCATCTCCTTGGGCGGCAGCGGCCCGGAGAGCGCGAAGGTGAAGAACACCGCGACCATCACGGCGCCGGCGGCGAAGATCACCCGTCCGGAGTGCGCGACGCCGCCGACCATCGCCTCCTTGGCGTCGTGGGTGCGATCCCAGTGCTCCTTGGCGCTGGAGAGCAGGAACATGGTGTAGTCCATCGAGATCGCGAAGATCATCGCGAAGAAGAACACCGGCCCCCACGCGTCGAGGAACCCCTGGGGCTGGAAGCCGAGCAGCGAGTGCAGGTCGCCGTTCTGGAAGACGAGCTTGGCGATGCCGAACGCGGCACCCGTCGCGAGCAGGTTGGTCAACACGCCGGCCGCAGCGAGCAGCGGGGCCTGCAGGGCGAACAGCAGCAGCAGGAACCCGAGCACGAGCACTACGCCGATCACCAGCGGGGTCTTGGCCGATAGCACGTGCTGTAGGTCGTGGTTCTCGGCCACCGCGCCGCCGACGAGGGTCCCGGTGGGCATCGTGGAGCGCAACCGGTCGATGGTGGCGCCGACGGCGGGGTTGGAGGGGTCCTGGCGCGGGACGGCGGTGACGAGGGCGAGCCCGCCGCGGCCGGGCTGGAGGGGCAGCACCTGCGCGATGCCGGGGTCGCTCTTGCGCGATGCGCGCGACGGTTGCGGCCTGTCCGCGCGTGGTGACCAGTTGCAGGGGTCCGGTGGCGCCCGGGCCCATGGCGGCCTGCACCTGGTTGTACCCGATGCGCGAGGAGTCGCCGGTGGGCACGACCTTGATCGAGGGCATCGACGTCTTCAGCTGCGTGACCGGGAACGCGAGCGCGAGCAGCACGGCGAGCGCGGGGATGCCGTACAGCCACGGGTGGCGCCACAGGCGCTCGCCCCACGCGGCAAAGCGCGCCGAGCGGTGCTCGCCGGAGTGCGCCCAGGGCAGCGCGAGCTTGTCCACCCGCGGTCCGAGCTTGGCCAGCACCGCGGGCAGCAACGTCAATGTCGCCGCGAGCACGAAGATGACCGCGAGCATGATGCCGAGGCTCATCGAGCGAAACGCCGGGCTCGGGACGAGCATCACCGCGGTCAGCGAGATGAGGACGGTGAGCCCGGAGAACAGGACGGCCTTCCCGGCGGTGTCCATCGTCACCGCAGTGGCCTCCTGCGCGCTCAGCTTGGATCCGAAGAAGGCGCCGCGGAAGCGCATGACGATGAACAGCGCGTAGTCGATGCCGAGCGCCAGCGCGAACATCAGCGCGAAGTTCATCGCCCAGATCGAGATCGGAATGACGCGGGTGCCGAGGTACAGCGACCCGGCGGCCGCGAGCAGGCCGATCATCGTGAGCATCAGCGGCAGGCCGGCGGCGACGAGCGAGCCGAAGGCGAGCAGCATGATGCCGAGCGTCACCGGCCAGGAGATGACCTCGGACTTGAGCATCGCCGAGCGATTGGCGGCGTTGAAGTCCGACCACATGCCCGGCGCACCGGTGAGATTGACGACCACGGCGCCGCTTGACAGGCCGTGCAGCGTGCCCTTCAGCGCAGTCGGCGGCGGCCACCATCTGGTTAGGGTTGCGCGCGGCGCCGCCCTGCACGATCGCGGTGTGGCCGTCGGGGGAGATCGACAGCCCGGGCGTCGGCGCGACCACGGTGCGCACGGCGGGATTGGCGCGCAGCGTCTGCTCGACGCGGCGTCACAGCCGACTGGAATGCGGGGCTGCTGACGGTCTGCGTCGGGGAGTAGACGACGGTCATCAGCCCGTAGCTGCCGAGTCCCGCGAAGTTGCGGTCGATCAGGTTGCGCGCCTGCACCGATTGAGATCCGCTCGCTTCCCAGCCGGCGCCAGATAGGGCGGTCTCCACGCGCGGCGCGAAGAATCCGAGGCCGACCGCCACCACGAGCCACCCGACGAGCACGGTGCGAAAGTGCGTCGCGGTGTACTGACCCAGGCGTCCGATCGGGCCCACCGTGATCGTCGGTTCAGGTGCCGGCTGGTGAACACCGGCACGAAGGGGGGTAGCTGTGGCGCTCATCGGTGGGCCTCCTGGCGGGGGTAGACGACGGACGGCAGTGCGAACACTCGGCGCAGAACCAGCGACGCCGGGCAGGCGCCGACGAGCACGTAGAGCCACTGGTTGACGCCGACGAACGCGGTCAACAACAGAAACCACCCGGACACGAAGGCGGCCAGCGCGACCGTGAGCAGGGTGACGGTGCCCGCGAGCGCGAACAGCACCCGCTCAAGCGGCCAGCGGGCAGCACGACTGTCGGACCGGTCGAACGTCTCCGCCGTCAGCATCCGTACGAGTGAGGTGTGGGTGTCGTTGCTCATCGTGATCGTCCGGGGTTTAGAGGGCGACCATGCCGCGCTTGCGGCTGGTCAGGAAGTAGCGCTCGAACGCGAGCTTGGCCCAGTGGGCCTGCGGGCCGCTCATCACGTGCGCGCTCGGCTCGTGGCCGTTGGCGTAGATGCCGTGGGAGAGGACGTGGTCGGCCTTGAAGATGATTCCGTTGTTGCCCGCGTCCAGGACGCAGATCGCCGACATGTCTGCAAGCGCCATGTCGCGGTACTTCGAGCTGCCGGTGACGTCGGCGACGATGTTCTGCGCGGCGACCTTGGCCATCGTCTCGCTCATCTGGCCGGTCTTGGGCACACCGGCCGGCACCGGCGTGGTCTCGGGCGGTGCGATCGCGGTGGCGACGCCGGCGGAGTACACGTCGGGGTGCTCGGGATGGCGGAAACGGGCGTCGATCGGCACGAACCCCATCGGGTTGGCCAGGCCCTCGCTGTCCTTGATCGCGTCGACGCCGGTGAACGGCGGAACGATCATCGAGTAGGCGAACGGCAGCACGCGGCCGCCCTGCAGCTCGATCTCGCCGTCGCGGACCTCGCTGATCACGTTGTTGGGAATGCCCTCGATGCCCAGACGGCCCAGGAACCCCTCCACGCGCTGGCGGAGTCGCCGACACCGCCAAGCCCGAAGTGGCCCAGGAAGGGCTCGGCGCTGAGGAAGGTCACCGGCGCGACGTCCTGCAGCCCCGCCTTGCGAATCTGGTGGTGGATGTTGAACAGGAACTCGTAGGACGCGCCGAAGCATGAGCCCCCCTGTGCCGTGCCGACGACGACGGGCCCGGGGTTCTGCAAGAAGCGCTCCCACGCCGTGCGCGCGACTTGTGCGTGCTCGAGGTTGCACACCGATTGGGTGAAGCCGTTCTCCGGGCCCAGGCCCGCGATCTTCTCGAAGGCCAGGCGCGGGCCCGTCGCGATAAGTACTTTGTCGAACTCGATCACGCGTCCGGAGGTCGTGGTGAGCGTGTGCGCGTCGATGTCGACATGCGCGGCCGCCTCGTTGACGAACTCGATCCCCTTGCGGCGATACAGCGGGGCGAGGGGGAAGGTGACGTCCTGCGCGTCACGCAGCCCGAATGGGACCCAGATCAGTGAGGGGATGAACGTGAAGTCCTCCCGCGGGTCCAGGACGATGACCTGGTGCTGATCGTCGAGGTGCTTGCGCAGCTCCAGCGCTGCGGTCAGCCCCGCAAAGCTTGAGCCCACGACGACAACCCTCTTGCTGGACATGATTCGTCTCCCCGGTGTCACCAACACAGCGACACAACTGTACGGTAGTAGAGATGGGACGATAGCAGTGCCGCGAGCTATCCGCAACCCCACAACCGTGCAGATGTTCTGCTTCGCGGGCCGCCCGGCTCGCCGTCACCGGCCGAACGCCGGATCGTGCCCGTTGGCGCCGCGTAGCGCTCAGGTCGAGGCCCTCGCGCGATTAGCCGCTGCGAACGGCCGTGGCGCCAAACGGGCACGTGGTGGGGTGGCTCAAAGGCCTAGGCACGAATTGCGGCTGACCGCTGCGAAGTAGAGGCCGACGAGGAGATCTCCCGGCTGCCAGCGAGGACTCGTAGCGCCCGCCCACAGCCCGGCGCAGACGGCCACCAGCAGAGCCAGTCGTGCTGTGCGCTCCCAGTCGCGGGCTCGCGCTCGCCGTGCCGCGTCATCGCCTCGCAAACGTGACCTGCGCATCAAGCGTGACCCGCATAGGACCTGAGACAGTACGCGGGCGCGAGGTGGCTGATCAACCGCGCCCGGCGGCCGCGGCGCCACACTGCACTGTCGCCGCCGCTAACCATGGCAACGACTCCGGCCGACGCGTTTGCTGCGAGGCTCACGGGCGGCTTGCCGACGGGCACTTACAAGCCTACGGCCGCCGGCGTGATCGCGGGGGCCTGGCGCGGTGCGTAGGCACACCGAGCCGTCAGACCGTTGTTACTGTCGACGCACAAGACGCGCTACAGAACAGGATGAGATCCGCAATGCCCGCAACGCTGAAGCTGACGCACAAAGCCATCGGAGTGGAGGTCCGGCGCGGCACTTACGACGTCCTGGTCGACGGAACGCCTAACGGATCCCTGGAAATGAACGCGACCATCGCCATATCCGTCGAACCCGGACATCACACTCTGCAAGTCCGCAACGGCCGAAACTCCAGTCGGACCAAGACCTTCGAGGCTGTCGAGGGCGAAACCGTCGCCTTCCGATGCACCGGGAAGAGCATCTTGCCGATCTTCCTCCTGTCGTTCGTCGTCCCCAGCCTGGCAATCTCCCTCGTTCGCGAGTAGGCACGGCGCTCCGGCGCGTGGCGCCGGAGCATGCCGTGCCGACGCGAAAGCGAGACCATTCCGGCTTGACGGCTACCGCCCCGTCGTCGCCAAACTCGCGTCTGAGGCCGGCCGTTCGGCGCCGGTCGGTCGCGCGCGCCCTCTTATCCCCGCAAGGGAGGGGCCCGGGCCGCCGCGCTCGGCGTACCCGCGGCGGTCGTAGAGCAGGTCTCGGTGGCGGCCGACGGCGTGCCGGCTCACACCCCGTGACGACTGTTCCGTCGACGGAGGAGCAGTCCGTCGATGTCGGCGGCCCGCTGCAGTCCGTCCGGAACAGGTACGGGGCCACTGATCCCCCAACGTACTGCCTTCGGCGGGAGAGCAGAAGCACGGCGGCTGAGTATTCGCGGCGCGGCGTCTGGTCGCTTCCTCAACGTCCCTGACGACGCCGCAGCCGCCTAACTCGGTGTCCCGAACGAAACTCTAGCCTGCCCCACATGAGTAGACGTGACCGGTATCCTTACCGGCCGTCATGCACACGGAACGTGCCTTGGCGCTGAGGGCAGCGGGAGTGACGGGGCGGGGGGAGCACCGGCCGTGATCAGGCTGCCGCCGATCGCCTGGACGGCGCGGTTGGGAGCGCTCTGCGCGATGATCTGCTGCGTCGTTCTGTTCATCGGCGCGGGGCGCGCGGGCGCGTCGGGAATCTCGTGCCCCGCCGGTGCGGTGACGTGGACGAATGGGGGGAGCGACGGAAACTGGTTCGATCCGGCCAACTGGTCCGGCGGTGCCGTGCCCACGGCAGCGACTACCGCGTGCATCGACACCACGGTCACCGGCGGGACGGTGCTGATCGAGAGTGGCGCTGGTGCTTCGGCGGCGAGCGTGACGAGCGCGGAGCCGGCGCTCCTGGCCGGGGGCTCGACGCTCACGCTCAGCGGCAGCGACCACAACACGTCGATCTTCTCGAAGTTGACGATCGACCACGGCGCCACGCTGACGGGCGCCGCGAGTGCGCAGATCGCGTCAAGCCTGGTGTGGGACGGCGGGGCGACGATCCAGCTCGGCGGCACCCTGATGATAGCCAGCTCAGCGAGCGCGACGATCGACAGCGCGAGCGACGCGAGTGCTAAGACACTGAACACGAACGTGGACCTGGCCGGAGCCGCCACGTACTCGGGCACCGGGGAGCTGTTCCTCGGTGGGACGCTCGACGTGCAGTCGGCCGCAACGTTCACCTTCGACACCACGACCGGGCTCGGCTACAACGCCGTCAACGGCGGCGCCGTGATCCACGTCGAGAGTGGGGGAAAGCTGGCGTGCGACGCCAACGGCACCGAGGCCGTGGTCGCGGGCGTGCTCAACCAGGGGGTCGTGACGCTGGGTAGCGGCTGCGAGCTCGATCTCGACCTCGGCAGCGCCGGCGGCACCGATACAGGGAGCTTCAGCGTCCCGTCCGGGGCCCGGCTCGCGTTCGGGAGCTTCGGCGAGGCGTCGCCGCAGTCCACCTTCGATCCGCTGCAGGCGACCGGCGGCGGGACCGTCGAGTTCCGCGCGGGCTTCACCACCAACACGATCGAGGGGACGACCACGATCCCGGCCGGCATGACGCTGCAGATGGACGACACCACGCTGAACGGCAGCGGCACGCTGGACATCGACGGGACGTTGCAGTGGGACGCCGGGGGCACGCTCGGGGGAACGCCCGCGGGTCCGACAGTGAACATCGCCAAGAACGCCACGTTCGACCTCGACTCGACCGTCGACGCCAACACAAAGACGCTGGAGGCCAACGTCAACCTGCTCGGTACCGCCGCCGACTCCGGCGGGGCGGTCAACAACAGCGGGACGTTCGACGTGCAGTCGGGGGCGAAGCTCACGCTCGGCACGACCGCGGCGTTCGACGGGGGGACGCTGGACATCGACTCCGCCGGCACGGTTCAGTGCACGGCGAGTGGAACCGAGAGCACGAACGCGGGAGTCCTCAACCACGGGACCGTGGCGCTCGATCCCGGTTGCAGCCTGGACATCGAGAACGGCAGCGCCGGCGGGCAGGACACGGGTGCGTTCGACGTGCCGCCCGGATCGACGCTGGCCTTCGGATCGTGCTGCGACGAATCGCCTCAGACGACCTTCGCTCCGCTCGACGTCGTCGGCGGCGGCACGCTGCAGTTCGCCGGCGGCTTCACCACGGACTCGATCGACGCGCCGAGCACGCTTGCGGCGAACACCACGCTGCAGCTGGACGGCGGCAGCACGCTGAACGGCACCAGCACGTTGACGGTCGACGGCTCGATGCTGTGGGACGGCGGGTCCACCTACGGCGGCGACCTCGACACGACCGTCGCAGCCACCGGCAGCCTGACCATCGACTCCGCCGCCGATGCGACCGGAGCCATCCACCAGTTGAGCGGCGGCACGCTCACCGTCGACGGCGCCGGGACGCTGTCCGGTGTGGACCCGCTGGCCATCGGCGCGGGCGGCGAGCTCGACGTGGCGCACGGCGCCACGTTCACCGTCGACAACTTCCAGCAGCTGAGCTCCAGCCCCCAGGGTGTCCTGCTCAACGACGGCGTACTCGACATCCCCAGCGGTGACGGCGGGACGTTCGGGTCTGTGACCAACGCCGCGGATGGCACGATCGAGAACGGCGGAGAGCTGATCAGCACGGGCACGTTCACCGAGGCCGGCAGCGCGAGCGGCAACCCGATCGTGGTACACAACGGCACGCTGGCCTTCACCGGCGGCGGGTCGTCGAGCTTCTACATGAGCGGCGACGACGATCTGAGTGGCGCCATCGCCGGCGATCAGGCGATCAGCCTGCTCTCCGATGCGACGGACGGCAACGTGTCGGTGTCCACCACCGGCAACGTCTCCAATGCCGGGACGATCACCTTCTCGGCCGCGACCAGCGCGGCCCAGACGGAGCTGCTCCAGCTCGCCAGCGGCTCGATGTTGACGAACACGAGCACCGGCGCGATCGACGTCCTCGCTCAGCCAAACGGATCGCCGCAGATCAACCTCCTGGGGGGCACGCTCGACAACCGCGGCTCGATGACGCTCGACCAGGACACGACGATCCACTCCGGGACGCTCAGCAACGAGGGAACGCTCCGTCTGAACGCGAAACTGATGCTCGACGGCGACTTCTCGCAGAGCGCCGCGGGCACCCTCGCGGTCGCGCTGCTCGCTCCGTCGGATTCCGGTGCGCTCGCGCTGAGCTTCGGGGGCGACACGGCGTCGCTCGCCGGCACCCTCGCTCCGGCTCCCGACCCCTCCTACCAGCCGATCGCCACCCAGACGTTCCCGATCATCACGAGCGCCGCGGGCGAGACGACCGGCACGTTTGCGCACGTGTCGCCCGCCGGCTCGGCGAACGGGCTGCAGTATGTCCCGTCTTACGCAACCGGCGGCAGCGGCGTCACGCTTGGCTACAGCGGCACGGCGATCGACGCCACGGGGGGATCCCAGAGCGCGCAGCTGGGGGCGCCGTTCGCGGGGCGCCTGGTGGCATACGTGGCGAACGCCGGCGGACCGGTCGCCGGCGCGCCCGTCACGTTCACCGCGCCCGCCGCCGGTGCGAGCGGGATGTTCCCCGGGGGCGCCATGAGTGCCACCGTGCTCACCGATGCCAACGGCGACGCGAAGGCGCCGCCGTTCACGGCCAACGCCACCGCGGGTACCTACGCCGTCAGCGCGGCGACCCCGTCGGCCAGCGTCAGCGCGAGCTTCCCGCTGCAGAACGTGGCCGGGGTGGTGACCTGGTCGAGCGTGAGCACCAACGACCTGAGCTTCGGCGGGGTGCTCACCGGCACGAGCGCCCCCGCGCAGACGGTCACCCTGACCAACGACGGCGGGGGGCCCCTGTTCGTGTCCGGGACCGCGCTGCTCGGCTCACAGGCGGCCTACTTCGCGATCACCGATGACGGCTGCTCGGGTGTGAGCGTGGCGCCCGGCGGGACGTGCGCGATCACCGTCAGTTTCGCCCCGGCATCGGTGGGCGCGAGCGGCGCGCAACTGTCGATCACCAGCGATGCGCCGGATAGTCCCCAACTGATCGCCCTGAGCGGAACCGGCACGACCGCTGAAACCGTGGTGTCGGCCGCGTCCTCGACCACCACAGTGACCGCCGCGGCCACCACTGTGACGCAGACGTCCGCGGTTACCGTCGCCTCCACCGCCGGTCTACCCGCGACCACGACCACGACGACGACCTCGACGTCCACCTCGACGACGCACTCGGCCGCAGCGGGCTCGAGCGTGACGACGACGCTGGCCAGCGAGCTCGGCCTGCCGGCGGCCGGCGCCTGCGTGCGGTCCCTGTCGATCGATCTCCACGCGCCGGCGAGGGCGAAACTCGCCCAGGTGACCATCCGGGTCGACGGCCACGTCGTACGCACGCTTTACTTCACCGCACGTCGGCCGCCGAACCCCGATGTCACGCTCGGCCGTCTGCCGGCCGGAACCTTCACGATCAAGCTCGACGTCCGCCTGAACGGCGGCAGGACCGTCGCGGCGAGCCGGACCTACCGGCGGTGCGCCCATGGCTAGTCCTCGCCGCGCCCTGCCGGTGATCGCAGTCATCGCGCTGACGGCGTGGTGCTGGGCGGGAGCGCAGGCGCAGGCGCGCAACGTGCGGCTGGCCGGCGAGCTCTCGCCCGTCCTGGCGCGCGCGATCCCGATCGACGGGCCCGCCGGCCAGGGCGCACTGACGGTCACGTTCGTGCTGCGACGCCGCGACCAGGCCGGTTTCGACCGCTTCCTCGCGGCCGTCACCAACCGCCGCTCGCCGCTGTTCCGCCACTTCCTGACCCAGCGCGCGCTCACCGCACGCTTCGGCCCTCGCGCGGGTGCCTACCGCGCGGTGCTCGGCTTCCTGCGCGGCGCCGGGCTGCGTGTGCTCGAGGGTTCCGCCAACCGGCTGACGATCACCGCTCGCGGCACGCGCGCCGAGGTGCAGCGCGCGCTGCACGTGCGGATCGGCGACTACGAGATCGGCGGACACCGCTTCAGCGCCAGTGCGCAGGCGCCGGCGCTACCGCCGCGCATGGCCACGCGCGTGGCCGCGGTGGTCGGCCTGTCGAGCCTCGAGCAACCGGCGATGCCCCAGATCGCCGCGGTCTCGACGCCACCACCGAAGCTCGCGCCGGGCACGCTGGCGCCGATCTGCGAGCTCGCGGAGAAGCTCGAAGACGCCACCGGGACGTTCTCGGACGCCCTCGGCGCGCTCGGCGGCATCGAGGGCGGGGCGGAGGCTTTCGACATCGCCACGCAGGCCTACAAGGACGTGATCAACTTCCGCTGCGCCGCCGACGAGCTGAATCTCGTCGCGGCGTACGCCGCCAATCCGAACGGTGCGTCGTCGGCCGTAGTGCGCGGCGCCGACCGGTCACCGGGCGGCCTCGCGGCGGCGGCGAGCGCGCAGCCGGCCGCCGCACGACCGGCCGCCACGATCGGTGACGGCCAGAAGGTCGGCCTGCTGGAGTACGCCAACTTCAACCGCAGCGACGTCAGCGACTTCCTCACGCTGGACGACTTCGACCCCAACGAGATCAACGACCTCAGCGAGCACGACGTCGCGGGCGGCGCGGGAGCCGCGCAGGGTCCCGGCGAGTCCGAGGCGCTGCTGGACATCGACGCCGCGCTGTCGCTCGCCCCCGGGGCGCAGGTGGTCGTGTACGACAGCGCGTTCAGCGGCGGCGCGAGCTTCCAGGCGATGTTCAACGCCATGATCAACGACCGGGACACGGTGATCTCCAACAGCTGGAGCGAGTGCGAGGACCAGGTCAGCCTGGCCGATGCGCAGAGCATCGACGAAGTCCTGGCCAACGCCGCCGCCTCCGGGATCACCGTTCTCAACGGCAGCGGCGACAGCGGGAACCGGTGCCTGGACGGCAGCCCGAACACGATCGGCGTGCCGGCCGACTCTCCGCACGCGACGGCGGTCGGCGGCAGCAGCCTCACGCCCGGCCCGCTGGGAACCTACGCGTCGGAGAGCTGGTGGGACGGGAGCGCCTCCACGCCGGTCACCGGACAGGGCGGTTACGGCGTCAGTCGCTTCTTCACCGCGCCGGCCTACCAGGCCGCGCACAGCAGCTCGCCGGCGCGATCGATCCCCGACCTCGTCGTCAACGCCGACCCGGCGCAGGGCTATGTCATCTGCCAGGCCGACGCCGGCGGCTGCCCCAACGGCCTGGAGTACGGCGGTACCAGCGCGGCGGCGCCGATCATGGCCGCGTTCGTGGCCGACATCAACAGCGAGCTGGGCCACGACGTCGGCGAGCTCAACCCGCTCGTCTACCCGCTCGGCGCCACGTCGGCGTTCCACCCCGCGGCGGCGCTGGGCAGCGACTTCGCACACGTCGGCCTCGGCAGCCCGAACCTCGACGCGCTGTACCTCGCGCTGGCCGGCGCCACCGCCGGAGCGGTCGACCCGACCACGTCCTCGCTGATCAGCGAGCCACTGGGCAACGTCGCCGATGGGAGCGGTCGCACCGTTGTCGCGCTGCTGCTCGACAAGTCGGGCAACAGCGTGGCCGGCCAGCACGTCACGCTCACCGCTCGCGCGGGCAGTCACGCCACTATCAGCGCGCCGAGCGGCGTCTCGAGCGTCGACAACGGCACCGTCAGCTGGCAGATCAGCGACACCGTGCCCGAGGACGTGACGTTCACCGCCACCGACACCGACAACGGCGTGACGCTCGCGCCGCTGACGGTCGACTTCGCGCCGCCCCCCGCCGCCGGCGGCGCGATCGCCGCCAGCCCGACCACCGTGACCGCCGACGGCACGAGCACGGCTCAGATCGAGGTCAAGCTCCAGGATGGGCACGGCAATCCGGCGGTGGGCAAGGTGGTCGCGCTGGTCCCGCAGGCGAACACCCACTCCCACGTCGCTGGTCCCGCGCCGCTTACCACCGGCGCCAACGGGATCGTCGACTTCGAGGTCTCCGACACGACCGCGGAGACCGTCAGCTACACGGCGGTTGACGTCACGGACGGGAACGTGCCGGTGCCCGGACAGGCGAGCGTGACGTTCAGCAACGTGCCGCAGGGCCAGGCGCAGTGCGCCCCCGCGCCACCTTCCGGCGCGGGCGGTTACGCGCTGTCCCCGTTCGCCACCGGCTTCGCTACGTCCTCGCTGTTCCTCGGCTTCGTCACCACGGGCCCCTGCGCTTCGGACTTCGGGCTCGCGTTCAGCCCGAGCGGCCAGCTGTACGTGACCTCGCAGATCACCGGCGACATCTACCGCTTCGGACCGACCGGCGGGCTGGCCGATGCCGCCACGCAGATCACCCCGACCGGCAACGGGCCCACGGGCGATCTCGCGTTCGGCCCGAACGGGACGCTGTTCGCGGTGCAGCCCGAGACGCAGGGCGACTACACCAAGGGCGACGTGGTCGAGCTGGACCCGGCGACCGGCGCGATCATCGCCACGATCGCCAGCGGGTTGACCTGCCCGGACTGGCTCGCGGTCGATCCCCTGAGCGGCGACCTGTTCGTCTCCAACGGCTGCAGTGGTTTCGTGCACAGCGATGACATCGTGCGAATCCACGACCCCCCCGGCCAGAGTCCGACCGCGAGCGACTACACGACCACGGCCGGGTCGGGCCAGATCGCCTTTGCCCCCGACGGCACGCTCTACCAGGCGTCATACCTGTCCAGCTCCTCGCACACCGGCGTGCTGGCTATCAGCGGCACCAACGGCCCGGCCACGCCGACGGTGACCGAGATCGGCAACGTCGGCACGATCGCCGCCGGCATCGCGATCGGCCCGACCGACCCACAGGGTCACGCACGGTACGTATACACGGTGAACAACGCGAGCGGGACCGAGTCGGTCGACGAGGTCGACCTCACGACCGGTCAGGCCCAGGTCGTCGCCACCGTTTCCGCGGGCGCCGGCGTTACCGCAATCGCCGGACCCGACGGCTGCCTGTACGCCGGCGGCGTCGGCGAGGTCTACCGGCTCACCAACGGCGACGGCTCGTGCTCGCTGACGCCGAATCCGGCCACCCCTCAGCTGACGCTGTCGCCGGCCGCGGTCTCGCCGGCGCAGGGAGGCCAGCAGACGGTGATGGCGACCGTGCGGGGCACGGCAACCGACGCCGGGATCCCGGTCCGGTTCGTCGTGACCGGCGCGAACCCGCATCTGGCCGTCGCGCACACCAACAGTGCGGGGCAGGCGACGTTCACTTACCAGGGCGTCGCCGCCGGGGTTGACCACGTCACGGCGAACGCGACGGCCTCCGGCACGCCGCTGACCTCCAACCAGGCGAGCGTCGACTGGACGGCGGGCGCGCACGCCACCGCGATCGACCTCGGACTGGCGCCGACCGGCGGACCCGTCGGCAGTCCGAGCACGCTGGTCGCCGTGCTCTATGACCTGAGCGGCAGCGCCGAGCTGCCGATCGCTGGCCAGACGGTCTCGCTCTCGCTGGCCGGGCAGAGCTGTGTCGCGGCCACGGACGCACGCGGGCAGGCCTCATGCACCGTCACCCCGACCGCGAGCGCCGGCGTCACGACGTTCGACGCGAGCTACGTGGGGGTCAGCGGGCAGTACGCGCCCAGCTCGGCCGAGGACGAGTTCGTACTCACTCCGCTGCGGCGAACGGCGCTGACGTACACCGGCGCGGGATCCGTGGCCCAGGCCGCCGGTGCCGCCGTGGCGGCGCGGCTGACCCTTGCCAGCAGCGGCGCGCCGCTCGCCGGCGAGCCCGTGGTGTTCACGCTCGGCAGCGGCCCGGGCGCGCAGGGCTGCACCGGCACCACCGATGCGACCGGGACGGCGAGCTGCACGATCGCCGCCGTCGACCAGCCCACCGGTACCCAGCCGCTACAAGTGCTGTTCGCCGGTGACGGCGCCGACGCCGCCGCGCTCGCACCGGCGACGCTCCAGGTGAATGCCGCCCCGGTCGTCACGGTCGTGCCGGGCCAGGTCATCACCACGAGCACGACGATCACCACGCACACGACGATCACCACCGCCACGCGGACGGCCAGCCCCACCGGCGGCGTGGGCGCGAACACCGTGACGACGGCCGCGCAGCCGGCCAGCCTGTGTGGGGCGGTGACGGTCGACCTCATCGACGTGTACGTGCAGGGCGCACATGTGGCGCTGCGCGGCTACGCCAACCCGCGACTCGCCGGCACCGCCGTGCGGATCGTCTCGGCCTGGAACGGAAAGGTGGTCGCACACTCGACCGTCGGCCCTGGCGGATACTTCTCCGCTCAGGCACCGAAGCCCGCCCCAGCGCTGCTGACCAGCGACCGTACGCGTTACGTGGCCCACGCCGGCCGCTACGTCTCGCCGGCGCTCAAGCTCTCGCGGCGTATGTACGTGTTCGGCGTGCGCACCTCGGCACCGGGCCGGGTCACGATCACCGGCCGCGTGGTGGGCCCGCTCGCCAATCCGCCCGCCGCGATCTTCGTCACCCGGCGCAACTCCTGCGCCCAGCGCACCTATGCGGCGGTCAAGGCGAAGATCAGCCTGAACCGCGCCACCGGAGACTTCACCGCGACGGCGCCGGCGCCCCCACCCACCGCGCTCGGCGCCACCTACGTGCTGCGCACCAAGGTGCGAGAGAACCCGCACAGCAAGCAGACGTTCGACACCTTCACGCTCCCGCGCGTCGTCGGGGAGTGAGCGGCTCGCTGCCGGGCGCCCGGCAGCTCAGCGAACCGGGCGAGGCGTCGCGCCATCGGGCTCGGCGCGTCGCAGCCACCGTCCGTCTATCGAAACCGAGGCCCGAGAGCCAAAGTCCCGGCAAGATCGCGGGCTCCCTTTCACCGGCCCCACGTCCGCATCCGGACGAAGGCAGAACACGCACGTCCATGTGGTCGCGTCCCTGCATCGGACGAACTGCAGCAGCGCGCCGCCAACCGCGACCCGACTGCTCCATCCGTGATTGAGCGGCCGTCCCGCCCACTGTCGCGACGCTCCTACCGGACAACATAGGGCCTCGCGAGTCGCCGCGCCACAGCACCTGCCGGAGCACGAACGCAGGTCTTGGTCACCCGAGGCCCGCAGCGCGCTTGTCGCCAATAGCGGGGCCGGTGTCCGATCCACCAGAGTAGCCCCGGCTCGGGCGACATGAGCGGTCGTGCCGTGTCGTCTCACGCTGCGCGCCCCATAGCGCCAGCCCGCCAACGCTGTGTCTTCTGACTCGCGGAATTGCTAGACGAACTTGCTAGACGAGACCCATATTCGCCAGTTCGCGGGACCGGGGCAAAGAAAAAGGCAGCCTTTCCTGTGAAGCGGATGAAGGGGATGAAGGGACTCGAACCCTCGACCTTCTGGATGGCAAAGAGGCGGTTCGGTGCGTCGAGCGCCGGTGAGCTCGCCCGGACGCCGGTTGAGCGGTCTCGCGCAGGCGCCGCCGCTGCCGCGAGGGTGCCGTCGCCGGCCAAAGGGGGGCGTCGCAGTTGCTCGGGGTCGTTCAGCGGAGTGAGCCGCGGCGGGCAAGCCAGCGGACGTCTTGTCCGGTGATGGCGGCGATCCGGTCATAGTCCTCGTCGTAGTGGAGCACCGGAATGCCCGCAGCTTCGGCGGCGGCTGCGATCAGTAGATCGGGGTGCTTCACGGCGCGGTGGTGGAGCCCGCCCCGCTCGGCGAGCTGCCCGTAGACGTCGAGGGCTCGCTGCCATTGCTCCTTCCCAATGGGGCAGTCCGGGAGCGCTTGGAGGTCGTGGCGCAGGGCACGGAACTCGGCGGCGTTCTGGGCGCTGTGGAGGAGTTCCAGGCGGACCATGTCGCAAGTCGCGACTTCGCCGTCGACCAGGGCCTCGTCGAAACCTCGGCGTAGCTCGCCGCCGACGGCTCGTGTCCAACTCCAGGCGCTGGTATCTGCGAGTTGCACTTAGGCGCGGTTTCGCGGGCGGCGCAGCTCGTCAAGCGCTGACGGCGTGAGGCCTGCGAAGTCGCGCTCGGCGAGTCGCTGGCGCGCAGCTCGCTCGACCACGTCGCGGAGGGCTGCGTGGACGGTTTCCGTCGTCTGATCCGTGCCCAGTACGATGGCTGCTTCCTCAACGAGGGCCTTGTCGAGGTTGATGTTCGTGCGCTTTGTTGGTGCTGTAGCCATGTCCACAGCATACACCTTCGGCGCCTCAACTCATACACATGATCGAGGTCGGCCATCGCGAGCGAGCCGGCGACGTCATCGCGCCGGTGCTGGCGAGAGTCCTCCGATCCGCGGCCGACGTTTGTCCGCAAGGACGGTGCACGTCCTGGCTTCCCAGAGCGACGTCGCGTGTCGCAGATTGCTGCACCAGGCCTCAGATTTCAGGAGTTCCGGCCGCGGTTAGGCGCCGAGCAAGGCATGTCAGCGAGGCCTTGCGCGACCTGCCCGAGCTCTCGTATCAGCTTGACGTTGTGCGCGCGGCGACTCCACGCCGGCTGGGGGGTGGCCGGCGTGGGGCCTCGACGCGGGGATGGTTAAGGTCGCGGCTGCGTCATCGGAGGACGTTATGAACCGTGACTAGATCGAGCATCGGCGACCTCACCGGGACTTTTGAGCCGGCTGGTGTCGCAAGCGGCGGAGCGTCCATGGCGACGGCCTGAGGCGTGGCGACTGGATAAGGGAAGCGCTGCGTCGTCGCGAGCTTCACGGCGAGGTGGCACCGAGACATAGGGTCGCGGATCTCAGGAGAGTCGCGCTCGCCTACGCCACCGAGAGAGTGCGGCCTACTTGGCCGGGCGCGTCGTGCCCGCGTGAGACCAGACCCAGCAGTCGCCGTCCGCGGGTTCGAGCTGTTCGTCTGAGCGGGTGCACGGTAGGACCGCCCGCGGGCGCTGTCGAGCGTCGCGGCGCGTGGTTGGCGTCGCCGGGTAGGACCGCCCGGTAATCTGCGCGGCGGAGTGCCGGGAGGACTGGTCGGCAACCCGTGTCGACTCTTCGGAGGCCTCCCGATGATCCTCAGCACACGCCAAGCAGCCGGGAAGTAGGGGCCGTGGCTCGCGTGCGCTCGGCGTTTCACAGTCGCCTGGTGCTGCTGATCGCGTTTGCGTTCGCGGTGATGGCCGATCCCGTGTCGTCGGTGGCCTATGCGATCGAGGCGGCGCTGCGCGCGTTGCACGGGGATCTCGGTCTGTTGATGGCGGCGATGGGTCTGGTCGTGGCGATCATCGCGTTGGTGATCGTCAACTATCACCAGTTGGTCGCGCGGTTTCCCGAGGGGGGCGGGGCGGCGGCCGCGGCGGGCAAGGCGTTCGGCGAGGGCTGGGCGTTTGTGCCGATCGGGGCGCTGATCGTGGACTTCGTCTTGACGATCGCGATCAGCGTGGCCGCCGGTGCGTCGGCGCTGATCGACTACGTTCCCGGTCTTGCGTCGGTGCGGATCGCGCTGGCGCTCGTGCTGCTGGTGCTCGTGGCGGGGCTGACCTGGTTTGGTCACTTCGGCCGGGCGATCTTCGCGCTGATGACGCTCGCGTTCGTTGCGGTCGCCATCGCGGTGTTGGTGGGTGGGCTGAGCGCTCCCGTGGCGAACGTCGGGTTGATCACGCACAGGGCCGGCCATCCGGCGTCGATCGCGGTGTTGCTGGCGTTTCCGGTCGCGATGGCGTTGGCGACCGGGGTCGAGGCGCCGTCATCGGCGATCGCGCAGCTCGGTCAGCTCGATAACGCGGGTCGGCGTCGCTTCGGGCGCGTGACGTTGTGGCTGACCCTGGCGATCGTCGGGACGCTGACGCTCGGGCTGACCGCCGCGGCGGTGCGGCTGAAGATCGGAATCCCCGCGGCGAACAGCACGCAGATCGGGAACCTGGCCCAGGCCAGCGTGGGTCATGGTCTGTTTGCGCTGTTTCAGTTGACGACCGCGCTGTTGCTGCTCGCGGCGGCGAGCTCGTCGTTTCAGGCCGGGCCGGGGCTGCTGAAGGCACTCGCACGCCGGTCCGACGGTGACGGTCGCGGCGTGGGGATCCTGCCGGCGTGGATGGGCCGAAGCAACGAGCATCACACGCCCTACTGGGCCGTCGTGGTGTTCCTCGTCATCTCCGCGGTGGTCACCGCGGGTGCGGGAGCGAACGACCAGGACCTCGTTCTGTACTACGCGGTGTCCGTGTTCATGAGCTTCCTCGTCGGACTTCTCGCGATGGCTCGCTTCTCACGCCGCGAGCGCCACTACGGATCGCTCGCGCTCAACACTTTCGGCGCGATCGTCGTCGCGTTCGTGCTGGGCGCGAACCTCGCCCGGGGTCATCCGATCATCTCGGTCGTCGCGGCGCTGCTGATCGGTCTGGCCCTGCACACGCTCTGGATCCGGGCCGGGCGCCCACGCGGCATCGCGAGCGTACTCGTGCAGGCCGAGCAGCCCGAGTAGCGCCGCAGCCGCGAGCGACGCGCCAGCCCGCGTTGGGTGCCGCGCACCGCGAAGTCGTGCAAACGGCGACGCGGGGGAGTACGGTAAGCGCAGGTGTGCCGGGAAGACTGGTCGGCGGCTGGTTGTCGACCCCCGAGGAGGCCACGTGGCCGACCCGCACATCGCTCCGGAGCGTCTTGCCGGCACGCTGCCGGCGACGACACCGCAGTCCGAGCGGTCTTCGCTCAAGGAGGGCGTCCCCTCGCTGCGCGCGCGATCGTGGTCCGTGGTGGTGGCGATCGCCGCGCGCGTCCAGGCGCCGCGTTTGGATCGAGCGCTCGCGAGGGGCGACGACCCGACGAGTGATCGGGTGTTGCATCGGCGTGCGCAGCAGTTGACGACACGCCGCGCGCGAGAGCGACTCGCTGACGCGCTCGAGGCGCATCTCGCCGAAGCCCACCGTCCAGCGCGCCGCGGCTACGGGCCGGCCGTTCCGCTGTGTCGCGTGGAAGTGCTGTGGGCCGCGCCGGAGCTGCGCCGCCTCGCGCTGTGCCTGCGCGGCAACGGCGAGGTTCCTGCTCAGGCCATCGCGCGTGTGCGCCGCCTGCTGACCGATGGCCATGGCCCGCTGTACCAGCACAGCCCACCAGGCACGCTCGCCCGCGTGTTCCGGTCCGCGACAGCCGGGTTCTGCGATGAGCCGTGACCGTGCTCGAACCCGGACTGCGCTCGCCACGCTACGGCGACGCCGCGCCGCTGCCCGGCGCGGCTTCGGTGCGACCGCGGCCCTCGGTGGCGGTCACCCACTCGCGCCGGCGTACCGTGCTCAAGCCGTGAGCTGGAGCGCCACGAACGCAAGGTAGAGGCAGATCAGGGCGGACGCGCCCACGCGATGGATCCCCTTGCGTTGGGCCAGTAGCAGAAGGCATAGCGCCGTCATCGCGATCAGCCACGCGATATCCACGCGGCCGAGTGCCGAGGTAGCGCCAACGCCAACAAACAGGGCGGGTACGGCCACGCCGAAGGCGAGGTTGATCGTGTTGCTGTTGAACGTCTCGCTGACGAGTGCCGATCCGCGCCGCGTGGCCCCGAGTCGGACTCCGGTGAGCGCGTTGGGGATGCTCGTCAGCGGAGCGAGAATCAGCACGCCGAGCACCGCGTTAGAGACGTGCCAGCGGTCGCCCAGCGTCAGCGCCGATTGGACCATTCCGGCGCTCCCGGCGACGATCAGCGTGACGTCGAGCACGACCAGTGCCAGCAGGTGATGTGTGGGGTCCGCACGGCGCTCCGGCGCCGGCGGCGGGGGTTGGCGGTGAGCCACGACTCGCGCCAGGCTGCTGGCGAGCGGACCCCGAGCTGAGGATGGCGCCCCATGGATCAGCAGCAGCAAGTAGGGCCCGCCGACGCAGACCAACAGAATCACGGCCACGACCGGCGCGACCCAGCCGAGGAGAACGCCGGCCACGATCAGCGTGGCCAGCGCGCCGACCAGGCCCTCGAGCAGCAGTGTCGCTCGTGGTAGGCGCACGCTGCCGGCCACCAGTGCGCTCAGCCCGATCATCGCCGCAAGGTTGAACACGTTCGAACCGACTATCACGCCGACGCTGGTGCTGCGCGCGCCCTTCGCCAACGCGACGAGCGCGGACGAGATCTCAGGACCGTCCGCGGCGAGCGCCGTTAATAGTCCGACGAGCACGTCGGGAAGCCCAAACCGCGCGCCCAGCCGGTCCAGTCGTTGCGCAAACGCCCGCGCCGCGGCCAACGTGACGAGCAGCGAGCACACGAACAGCGGCACGGCCAGCAACACGGACACTCGTCGTCACCGCGCCAGCGCGCAAAGGCCGACGAGGTGCGAGATGGCCAGGCCCGCCTCGGGAGTCAGCGGCCTGCGGGACCGGATTGCGGATGCTGCCATCTGGACTCCAAACTGGTCGACGACGGGTCGCCGACCAGTCTTCCCGGCACACCGCAGCGGACAATACCGCCCCGCCCCGCCGCTTGAGACGCTGCGAGAGACTCAGCGCCCGCCGCGGCGCGCGCGCGTCAGCCACCCGCCGACGCGAAGGCGGCGCGGCAGGGAACCAGTCTGCGTGACGCGAGCGCGGTGACCAGACTGCTGTATCAGCTCCTGAAAGCGCAGGACGTGGTCACGCAAGCCGTGCTCGGTGTCGCTGAGCAGCGGCGGCCCGTCGCTGTCCATGTCTGTCTTCTCGACGTCGACGACCGCAGGCGTAAGCGCCAGGTGCTCCACACGCGCGTCGCTCCCGCGACGGCCGGTGTAGGCCGAGTGCAGCTCGACCCCGAGTTCTGGAACGACGCTCTCCCACACCAGCAGGTTCGGTGTAACGCGGCGAAAGCATGTGTGCGAGCCCACCGGCTGATCGTCGACGACGACCCGTAGGCGCAGGTGAGCGTGTCTACGTCGCAAGGTCAACAGTCTGCCAGGCGAAGCCGACGACGAAGCGTTTAGACCGCGCGGCGTCCTCGCGCGCGGGTCGTCACCCCGCTGGCGATGAACGGCGCCGAGCGCAAGCGAGCCGAAACGGGCGTGGGATCCCCGGCGTCGTGCAACGCGCGACATCTGACAGGCTGGGCACGTGACCTCGTTTCAGACGGCGGCAGGCGTGCTCGGTGGTCTGCTCGTGCTCGGGGCGCTCCTTTCGGGCCTGGCCGGTCGCAGCGTCGTCTCGCTCGCGGCCGCGTTCGTGTTGGCCGGGTTCCTGCTCGGCGATGGCGCTACCGGCGTTCTGCACTTCGCGCCCAACTCCGAGTTCGTCGACGATCTGTCTACCGTCGCTCTGATCGTGATCCTGTTCCGCGACGGGCTCGAGGTGGACTCCGAAGTGCTGCTGCGCCAGTGGCGCGTCCCGCTACGCAAGCTCGCGATCGGCATGCCGCTGACGGCGGCGATCGTCGCCGTCGTCACCCACGTTCTCATCGGTCTGACCTGGCTGGAGTCCTTCCTGCTCGGCGCGCTGCTCTCGCCGACCGATCCGATCCTCTCCTCCGGCGTGGTGACGGACCCGCGAGTACCCCCGGTCGTTCGCCACTCGCTGAACCTCGAGTCGGGCCTCAACGACGGGCTTGCGCTCCCGGCCGTGCTCGCGCTGGCGGCCGCGCTCCAGGCGACATCGGGTCATTTCGTCTGGTGGCACTTCGTGCTGCAGGACGTCGGCCTCGGCGTGGCGTACGGGCTCGTTTGCGGTGTCGTCGGGTCCATCCTGTTGTCGCCCGGCAACGCCGCGCGCATACCTGACCAGCAGAAGGCCCTGTACGGGCTCGGGATCGCGTTCGCGACCTACAGCCTGACCGTCTTGCCCCCACACGGAAACGGACTGATCGCGGTGTTCGTCGCCGCCATCGTCATCGGCATCCGCCGAGCCGACCTGCGTGAACACGTCGCCGAAGGAGTCGGCGAGATCACCGAGATCGTCAAGCTCGGGGTGTTCGCCGTCTTCGGCTCACTGCTCACGCTGAAGGGCCTGACCGCCGACGGGTGGGCCGCGCTCGGTGTCGTCATCGCCACCCTCCTATGCGCTCGTCCGGTCGCCATCTGGCTTGCTCTCGCCGGGACGGGACTCGACCGTGCGGCCAAGGCGTTCATGGCCTGGTTTGGACCGAAGGGCGTCGCAACCATGACGTTCTCGCTCTTGATCTTGGCCCGCCAGATCCCCGCTGGCGTACGGATCTTCAACATCGCCGCGCTAGCCGTCGTGACATCCGTGATCCTCCATGGGCTGACCGAGACCGCGGGCATCAAGTGGATCGCGCAGCGATCACAAGACGAGGCACGGACCGCTTAGCAACCAGCGAGTCCTCCCAACAGGAGCATGCGTCAAGACGGGTGAGCAGAGGAGTGATAACTCCCGTTATCGCACCTTATGGGTCATGCGCCCGAGTTCCCTCTGGGCGAATGCGATCGCCGGCAGCCCAGCAGTTCGAGATCGATTCCAACGAGTCAAACGTCGCCGATCCGATCGCGCGGTGAGCGGGCTCCCGAACGCGGAAGCGATCGTCAGCGGCAGGCGAGCCTTCCGCGCAAACGAGGACCGGCAGCCTCTGGGCTGACGGGCCCGTCCGGGCATCGAAGCGGGTCCGGAGCCGGACGATGGCTCGCGTGGCGGAGAGCACGCCCGGCTCTAGTAGCCGTTGGAGCTGATGCCGGGTGCGTCGTGACCAAAGCCAGACCCGCCTCCTTCCGGCTGTTCCAGCCAGTGGGTCCGCCTGTTCTAGCCAGTGGGCGCGACCTTGGAGTCGCGAGCGAGCGAGTCGATCCAACGCTCGAGGCGGCGCCCCTCGCGGATCATCAGTTCGGGATCACGAAACGTATTCGTAAGGAGCGCCATCCCCTCGTATGACGCCAGCAGGGCGAACGCTAGGTCGCGAGCATCGCGCCTGCCCATCGCCTTGAACTGCTGCTCGATCCAAACGATCGGCATATGCATGAGCTCTCTACAGGCTTGAGCAAGGCCGTTATCTTGCTTGTCGAGTTCTGAGCACAAGCTCCCTCTCGGGCAGCCGTACAGCACCACCTGATCGGCCTGTGACACGAGCAGTCGAACAAGCACCTTCAGGCGAGCCCTAGGGCTACGGTGCTGCTGCTCGAGCCACGACAGCCGCTCACGGCTTTCTTGGGCGTAGGAGTCGATTGCAGCGGCGACGAGCTCCTCTTTGGACTTGAAGTAGTAGTAGACGTTGCCGGCCGGCACGTCGGGGGCCTCCGCGATGTCCGCGATGGTCGTGGCTTCGACTCCTTGGCGATAAATCGTTTCGCGCGTGCCAGCTATCGGGCGGTCTCGTTTCCCTGGCCTCCCGCTCGTTACAGAGTCAGTCATCTCGCTTAGTCAGTCATCGCCCGCCGCGCGGATCCGCGAGTGAGCTGCACCAGCGCGCCGCCCGAGCCACGCCCGCCGCGTTCCAGCCAAGGGCAAGGAAGTGATCAAATGATCGCGCCGCCGAGGTTGCGGGCTCCTATCACGACGACTGGTTGCGGATTTCAGCGCGGTCCCTTCGATCCTGCGAGCTGCGCAGCTTCGCGTTGTACGTGGGCTTGCGCTTACTCGAGCAAGCCGCGCTCCTTCAGCCAGTCACGGTTCGACTGGCCGACCTCGATCAGGTGCCCGTCCGGATCGTGCAGATAGCAACGCAGCTCGACGCCGTGGTCGACTGGCGCGGTCAAGAACTGGGCTCCCTTGGCGCTCCAGTCTTCATAGACCTCTTGGATGTTGGCGACACGGATATTCAGGAACGTGCTTGTCGTGTCGGGACCGGGTGCCGTCAGCGTCACGGCTGGCTTGTCGTCGGTTGGGCCACCGCCCGTGTTGATGATGATCCAGCTGTTGGCGAGCGCGACGACGGCGGGCTGTTCGGAGACGATTTCGCCGCCGAGGACATTTGCGTAGAAGTCTCGCGAGCGAGCGATGTCCTCGGAGACGATGAAGTGGGTGAGCAGGATGCCCGTTTCGGGGGCCGGGAACGGTGCCATGTCAGTTCTCCCTTAATCGTTGAGGGCGGCGCGAGCCAAGGGTCTTGGAGGCATTGTGACCTCAGCGGTGAGTGGTTTCACGATGTCTCTGGAAACCAGTCGGCGAGGTGTTACGCGACTGTCTTTGCGGTGATGAAGCGGTGGATCGCTTCGTTGGCCTGGTCCTGAAACGACGGGTCAGCCAGGTCGGGGAAGATGTCCGTTTGGTCTACCAAGGGACCCTTCATCTTGCCAGCCGCGCTGGCGTAGAACACGCCGCTTGACAGGGTTGAATCGGTGACTCCGTCGACCAGTCGCTTTGCGCCCACATCCAGGTTGTGTGAAATGCCCAGATGAGGCATGACGTATTTGGCCGCGATACGGAACCCCAATGCGAGGTCGTCGGGTGCGTGCGTGCCGGTGGTGTTGCCGGGGCTCACGGAGACGAATTTGCGGTCGGGGTATTGGCGGGCCAGGGAGGCCATCCAGAGGATGCCGAGCAACTTGGCCTGCCCATAGGCCAAGTTGACGTCAGGTTTGCGGCCGGCGAAAAAGCTGCCGTCGATGACAGTCGCGAGCTCGTCGGCGGACTTTGAGACGAACGACGGCCGTTTGAACCCCATCCTCGGAAGCCCCCTGGCTGCTTCGCTTCCAGCGAAGACCGCCACCTCGCCAAGCCGGTCCTCGGCCAGGAGCGTCTCGAGCAGGACGACGTGGCCGAGAACGTTCTGCGCGAACATGTAAGTGGCCCCGTCGGCGGTCAAGGCCATGGGCGTCTTGCCGCCCATTCCACCGGCGTTCATGACCAGCGCGTCGATCGATCCGTCAACGCCAGCCAGGCCGGCGCGGACCGAGCTCGGATCGGAAACGTCCATGACCGCGATGTCGAAGATGCGCCGGCCGGTCTGCGCTTCGAGCTCGGTCCTCGCCGCTATCGCCTTATCTCGGTTCCGGCACGCCAGATAGATGTTGGCGATCTCGGGACGTAGTGCCAGTTGCCGGGCGATGTCCTTGCCGATCCCGACGTTCGCGCCCGTGATCAACGCGGTCTCTCCCGGGGTTGTGCTCATCGAATTCCCTCTCATCTTTGTAGGTTCAGCCACGATTGGCTGAATGGTGTGGTCGGACCGCCGGGCAGATGCGACGGCTAGGCCCGCTCGACCTGGCCCAGCACAACGGCTTCCTGCATTCCCGGCGGTAGCAGCCCTAGGTTGGTCGCCGAACTGGATTATGCAGGCCAGAGTAGCAGACCAGCGTATGGAAGGCCACAGCCAGTTTTACGGCTATACTTGTCCGGATGTCCGCAAGGAGTTCTGGTCGGCCGCGGTTGACGCGCAGGGGCGCCGCGACGCGCGCGCGGATTGTTGACGCCGCGGCAGAGCTGATCTTTCAGCAGGGCGTTGCCGGCACGACGGTCGAGGAAGTGCGCGACGGTGCACACGTGAGCAGTTCGCAGCTCTACCACTACTTCGAGGACAAGCCGGCGCTGGTCCGCGCAGTCATCGAGCGCCAGGCCGACATGGCCATCGGCACGCAGGAGCGGTTTGACCTCAGCAGCCTCGAGGGCCTGCGGGAGTGGCGGGATTTCGTGGTCGGTCACAACCGCGACACGGGCGGGCGCGGCGGTTGTCCGGTCGGTTCGCTCGGTTCCGCGCTCGCCGAAACGGAGCCCGCAGCGAGGGCAATGCTTGCGGCGTCCTTCAAGCGCTGGGAGGCCAGCATCATGGCCGGTCTTCTGCGGATGCACGCGCTTGGCCGACTCGCACCCGAGGCCGATCCGCGCCAGCTCGCGCTGGCCTTGCTTGCCGCGCTTGAGGGCGGCCTCCTGCTCGCTCAGATCCAGCGCGACTCAGAACCGCTCGCGGCCGCGCTCGACGCGATGATCACGCTCATCGCCACCCTCAGCAGCAGCACGAGCACTTCGCTCGACCGCTGAGCCCCCGCACCGACGGCCTACGGGAAGCCGTCCCGCAGCGCGTGCTGCCAGATCGACTCGTATTGGATGGTGTGAGCCACTTCTGCTAGGGTCGGCGTCAGCAAGAGTGGATGGTGCGTTCCAACGACCGAAGGGATGTCGACAGTGGATCTGAAAGACAAGAGGGCTTTGATCACGGGTGGCACATCCGGGATTGGTATCGCCACCGCACTGGCGATGGCCGAGAAGGGCGCGTCGGTGATCATCACCGGCCGCGATGGGACCCGCGGTGCGAGCACCGTTGAGGAGATCGGGGCGGGTGGGCACGATGCGCAGTTCATCGCCGCTGATTTCTCTGAGATGTCCGAGGTGGGGCGCGTCGCAGACGCGGCAGGCGAGATCGATGTTCTGGTCAACCTTGCCGGCGTTGCCGCCCTCGTACCGACGGTCGACACCGACGAGGCGGCGTTCGACGGTATGTTCCAGATCAACGTCAAGGCGCCGTTCTTTCTCGTCGCCGCGCTCGCCCCGAAGATCGCCGCGCGCGGCGGCGGATCGATTATCAATGTCTCAACGATGGTCGCGGGGTACGGTCAGCCGGGCATGGCTGCCTACGGCGCGTCGCGGGCGGCGATCGAGCTGCTCACCAAGGCGTGGGCGGCCGAATTCGGGCCGCAGAACGTCCGCGTCAACGCGGTCGCTCCCGGACCGACGCGGACCCCGTCGGTGGAGCCGAGGTTGGCGATGGCCACGGAGTTTGCCAAGGCGCTTCCGCTCGGTCGCCTCGGTGACGTGCACGAGCTGTCCGACGTCATCACGTTCCTCGCGACCCCGTCGGCCGGCTACATCAACGGCGCGATTATCCCCGTCGACGGCGGCCGCAGCGCGATCTGAGAGCAGAACAGATGATCCTCGTCACCACTCCCGGCGACGCTCGGACACGAAGCCACGCGGCTGCTCGCTCACGATCCTGCTCGCTCGCAACCCGGACAAGGTCGCCGGGTTGCGGGCCGGTGGCGCAGATCCCAGCCCTGATCGACGCCGGCGAGATGCGGTTGGACGTCAGCGAGCGCGGGCTTCTGAGCGACACCGCGGCGATCCACGAACGCGCCGAAGCCGGCGAAATGCGCGGCCGCGTGGTCCTGGTTGCGGAGGGCTGATCTATGGGTACGACTACACCTGCACCCGCTGAGCACGAGCACGGGCATCCGAACATCGCTCTCGCGACGCTCGCCTTGGCGAGCCTGATGAGTGTGATGGACCTATTCATCGTCAACGTCGCGTTGCCGGACCCATGGACCCCGCTCTGCACGACCGCTATTGACCCTCGTGCTCGCCGGAGGCGGGCGAGCGCATCGGCGACGCGCCGCTCGTCGGGCGGCGTCGTACCCGGGGCCGAATCGTCGGCCGGCGACGGGACCCACCCAGTGATGGTGTGGCTGGCGCCGCAAGAGGGTGGGAGCCGGGGCTCAGTGGGTCTCGCGGAGCTTGGTCGCGAACTGTGCCGATGTGAGGATTGGGAGGTCGTGGCTCAGGACGAGGAGGTCCTGATCGCCGGTGACCAGGTAAGCGCGGTGGTCGATTGCGAGGGCCAGGAGGTAGTCGTCGTCCGGGTCTCGGGAGCCGACCGGCGGCGGCTTTGCTGGATCCTCGGCGACGGTTCCGTGGTCGCGGACCCAACTGGTGAAGGCGGCAGCTTTCTCTGGAGCGATCCGTTTGCGGAGCTTGGGGTAGGCGAGCGTCCGCTTGAGTTCTGCGAGCAGCAGCTCAGAGACGACGAGCTCAAACTGGCCGTCGCGGCTAGCACGCAGGATCTCGGCCGGCGACCCTTTGGCGGATAGCACCCCTGAGATCAGGACGTTGACGTCAACGACCGCGCGCACCGGATGACCGTCGGCGAGGCCTGGTCGCGTGTTGCGCCTCGACGGCGAGCTCGGACGCTTTGGCTTCGGGCATCGTCGCGTTTGCCCACAGCTCGTCGAGAACGTCGAGCTTGAGGTCGCGGCGCAGAGATTCCTCGATCACGGAGCTGTCCGAGGCACCGGTACGTGCTGCGCGAATTTTGACCCACTTCAGAACGTCTTCGTCGATCGTGAGTGTCGTACGCACCTTGGCCATGGTCGCATCATACCATCACGATGCGCTGATGCGACGATGCGGCGGTCAACTCGTCGTCCAGAGGAGGACGTCATGGAGTCCACACCGCTGCTGGACTGCGCCGGCCGGCGCCGGTCGCCAGCGACAACGTCAAGCTTCCATCAAGGCCTCTCGCCCAGGAACAAGGGGCTGCGGTATCCCCCTGACCCGCCGACGGTCGAGGAGATCGTTGCGGTGATGCGCGCCGCGGGCGACAGCCCGGAGGGCGTGCGGTTGCGCGGGATCATCGTTGTGCTGTGGCGCGCCGGGCTACGGATCAGCGAGGCGCTCGCCCTCAGTGAGACGGACCTCGACCCAGCCCGTGGCTCGCTCGTCGTCCGCCACGGCAAGGGCGATAAACGGCGGGAGGTCGGAATGGACCGTTGGGCATGGACACATCTGCAGCCGTGGCTGGAGCTCAGAACGGACCTGCCGGTCGGGCGACTGTTCTGCGTGGTGCGCGGCCCCACTCAGGGACGGCCGTGCGCATCGGCAGGTATTCGAGCGCAACTGCATCACACCGCCGGAGTAGCCGGAGTGCGGCGTCGGTTCGCGCCGCATCAACTGCGGCATGCGCACGCGGTCGAGATGTCACGCGAAGGGATCTCGCTGATTGTCATCCAGAGACAGCTCGGGCATGCCGACCTCGCGATCACGTCGCGGTACCTGCGCGGGATCGACAGCACCGAGATCATTGCCGCAGTTCATGAGCGGCCGGCTCCGATGATCCCGGCCGACCCACGCCTGCAGAATCGCCGCTGAACGGTCCCCAGGCCGACACGCCACCACGGGCAGCCGAACGTATGTGGCCGCGCTTGCACCGCGGCCACCCGGCTTGGCAGACGCAGAGCGCAACAGCAGGAGCGACCGCCGCCAGCACGCGACAAGTCGCCGATGCGGTCGCCCGTGAGGCAGGCCCGGGCGACGGAAGCAGTCATCGGGTGGCTGATCAGGCGATCGTGATCGTTTCGCGTTGGTGCTTTCGTCCGTGCGTGAGCGTGAGCAGGTAGCTGCCCGTGCTGATCTTGTGCAGCGCTGTGAGCAGTAGCTGGCTGCGCGTGCCCAACCGGATCGCTGAGCCCGTCGCGTACACGACGTCGCCGCGGGAAAGGACCGCCGCGGCGAGGGCTCGCGTGGTCGTGAACGTGACCGGTGAGCTGGTCAGCCGAGTCGCGCATTTCTGGAGGGTCTTCTTGTGCTTACCCTTGCCCGTCGTGACCGATTTGCACGTCACGATCTCGACCTCACCCGCCGGACCGTCCGGTCCCGCAGTGCCTGTCGCGCCAGGCAGTCCGGTGGTGCCGCGAGCGCCGGCGGTGCCCGTCGCGCCAGGCAGTCCGGTACCACCGGTAGCGCCGGCAGCGCCCGTCGTGCCAGGCAGTCCAATAGCACCGGTGAGCCCGGAGTTGGGGGCGACGCCGTTGCCCGTCAGCGTGATCACGCTGGCCGTCGACTCGTTGTCAGACAGCGCGATCGCCGCCGTCCTTGACCCGGTCGTGCTCGGTGTGAACTGTGCCGAGATCGTGCAACTCTGCTCGAACGCGAGCGTACGGCCCGAGCAGGCGTCGGCGGTGATAGCGAAGTCAACCGAGTCAGCCGACACCGCGATCGAGTCCCCCGAGATCGACAGCGCCTGCGCACCGACGTTCGTCACCACGATCGCCGACGCCGGCGAGGGCTGCCCGACCGTCTGATCGCCGAAGTCACCGCCCGCCGCCGCGGCCTGGGGCGCCGAGGAGTACAACTCCGCGCTCTGCAGGACGCCGCTCCCGTTGTTGCCGCCGGCGATCAGCACCTGCCCGTTGGGCAGCGGCGCGGCGACAGCAAGAGCGCGGGCGGTCTGCAGCTCTGTACCGGACCCGGCGAGCGCGGTGAACGTGTCGTTGGCGGGATTGAACAGCTCAGCGCTCTGCAATGGGGTGTTGACGTTTTGGCCGCCGGCGATCAGCACCTGCCCGTCGGGCAGCGGCGCGGCGACAGCAGAAGCGCGTGGGGTCTGTAGCTCTGTGCTGCCCGACGCGGGGAGCGCGGTGAACGTGTCGTCGGCCGGATTGAACAGCTCCGCGCTTCGCAGGGTCCCGCCGCCGTTTTGGCCGCCGGCGATCAGCACCTGCCCGTCGGGCAGCGGCGCGGCGACAGCCCCATCGCGGAAGGTGTCCAGCTCTGTGCTGCCCGACGCGGGCAGCGCGGTGAACGTGTCGTTGGCGGGATCGAACAGCTCCGTGCTGAGCGGGGCGCCGGTTTCGCCGGTGTCACCGCCGGCGATCAGCACCTGCCCGTTGGGCAGCGGCGCCGCGACGGCATACTCGAGGACGGTCTGCAGCTCTGTGCTGCCGAGCGCGGTGAACGTGTCGTTGGCGGGATTGAACAGCTCCGCGCTCTGCAGGGGGCCGCCTGCGTCGTAGCCGCCGGCGATCAGCACCTGCCCGTCGGGCAGCGGCGCGGCGACAGCCCCAACGCGGGCGGTCTGCAGCTCCGTGCTGCCCGACGCGGGGAGCGCGGTGAACGTGTCGTTGGCGGGATCGAACAGCTCCGCACTCCGCAGGAAGCCGCCGCCGGCGTTTTCGCCGCCGGCGATCAGCACCTGCCCATCGGGCAGCGGGGCCGCGACAGCAAACTCGCGGGCGGCCTGCAGCTCCGTGCTGCCCGACGCGGCGAGCGCGGTGAAGTACGGTGCTGACGCGGACGCCCACGCAGCGCTAACCCCACTCAGCGACACAGCCAAGACCGCGCACAACAACGCGCCGATCAATGTGACGCCCCGCGCCATCACCCCGCGCGATCGCATGACACGCCTAATTCGCATCGTCGCCACCCCTTGTCTGTGTGTACGGCATGCGGGCAGACCCCGAGTCAAAGCCCTCGCAACGAGCCAAGACCCTTCGCACAACGCTACACCAGGCACGCCTCCACCGATCGTGCATCGAAAACGCGACGCGCAGGCCTACCGGCCTGACGACCGAAGGGCCCAAAGCGAGCACCTGCCGTCACGCGCCACCCGACCACTCCCGAGGAACCGCACGCCTCTCAGCGCGAGCACCGAGATGATCGACTCCGCGACCAACAGCAGTGCACGACCGGTCCCACCGACCGCCGCTCCACCAGCCACGCGATGACGCGCGCCACCCCGACCAGGCGGCTGCATCTGATGCCTCGCAATCACGCTGGACGCATTCGACAGCCACGCTGGTCGACGACTGCTTCGCCGCTGAAGCGGCCACCCGCGGCGGGCGACGCTCCGCCGCTGCAATAGGCGTCCAGGGGTTGCGTCCGGTCGTGGTCTCACGGCGCAGCTTCGTGGCGTTAGGGGATCAGTGGCAGTGCCCTGACTCGGATGCGGTCCGGCTGGATCACGACGATGCTTCCGTTCTCGAGCGCGCTCAGGAGCTGGGGCAGGTTGGCTCTGAGCAGCTCCGCCTGATCGCTTGGGCGGTGTTGGCTGCCGTGTCGAAACAGGATCACCGATGGCGAGGTCTGCTTCCGGGCCGCGAGGAGCGTTCCGAAATCGGTGTCGGCGGAGACGACGACTCGCTGCTCTGCGTGGGCGTGGTCGAAGATTTCCTCGTCTGAGGCTGCGTGCATTCCCAGCTCGCGGACGTGGACGGCGTCGTGACCGGCCTGGTTGAGCTCGACCGCGACCGCCGGCGAGAGCGCGTTATCGACTAGGAATCTCACCCGGCGAGCGGCAGCTCGCGCTCACGGACGGCCTCAGCCGCATAGTGGAGCGCTTCCTGCACGTCGGCGAGCTCAAGGTCCGGGTAGGCGTCGAGGACCTCGTCGGCCGTCATGCCCTCGGCGATCATCCCGACAACGGTCGCGACGGGGATCCGCAGGCCGCGGATGCACGGGACGCCGTCCATCTGGTCAGCGCGAACGGTGATGCGCGTGAAGGTCATGAGCAGAGAATACCCGCCCTGATCACCGATACAGCCGACGCGGTGGGAGGCTTGGTCTTCTTGTAAGCGCCCGGTCCCGCGGGCGCCGCCGCTGGCCGGGCTGACCCGAATGGAGGACATCATGTCCGAACCAAGACTCCTGGACATCACCGGTCGTATGCGATCGCCCGCCGCGACACCGGGCCACTGGGCGGGGTGCACACCGCCGAACAAAGCACAGCGCTACCCGGCCGATCCGCCGACAGTCGAGGAGATCATCCTCGTCATGCGCCAAGCCGGACCAGGGCCATACGCGGACAGGACCCGTGCGCTGATCGCGATCCTGTGGCGCGCCGGACTGCGGATCAGCGAAGCGCTCGCCCTCACAGAGTCCGATCTGGACCCGAAGACCGGCTCGGTGCTCGTTCGCGTTGGGAAGGGCGGGAAGCGACGGACTGTCGGGATGGACGACTGGGCATGGGAACACGTCGGTCGCTGGACCGAGCACCGCATCCAGCTGCCCGTCGGCCCGCTGTTCTGCATCCTCGCCGGCCCGACTCGCGGCCGGGCCTGGTCAGCGACCGCCGCCCGCGGTGAGCTCCGTCGACTCGCAGCGCAGGCCGGGGTACGACGGCGGTTTGCGCCGCACCAGTTACGGCATGCTCACGCGATCGAGATGGCCCACGAAGGGATCCCGCTGCCGATCATCCAGCGCCAGCTCGGGCATGCGCACCTTGGGATCACGTCGATCTTCCTCCAAGGGATCGACACGCGAGAGATCGTGGACACGGTCCACCACCGCAGGCCGCCGGTGATCCCGGCAAGCGCAGGCCTACCGCGATAACCCGAACGGAGGCCGGGCTTGTGAACGGCGCACCACGAGTCCGCCTCCATCCCAACACCCACTTCGATGACCACGCCAACGCTGCGGCGCTACCCATCATGTCCGCAAATAACAGGGCGCGTCCGCCGTTTCGGAGCGCGCATGGTGACTGCTTCGCTCGTCGAGTGGCGACGGCATCGCGGCGGCCACGCGATCGTGGCACTGTGCGGCCCAGCCTGGCAGCTGAGAGTGATGGCTTGCACTGGCCCCGGCGCGATCATTCCCAGGCAGCAGTCGGCAGATCGCAGCGCGAGCCGAAGCGCTCGCCCGGTCTGGAGCTCTCGGCTCACAAGAACGCTCGTCCGTCCGCCGTGCCACTTCGCGGCCAATGCACTTCGCTCAGACCGAAGTCAAACAGCTTTTGGTGGCGCCCTGAACGCGCCTGGCGGCTCCCCGAGTCTGCCCTCGCGCGCCCATCGCGACCAGTTGCGGAGTGCCCCCAGGCACTCGTGGGCGAAGCCGTGTTCCGAACTGTTTCCCGAGTCGTAGACGAAGGTCAGGAACTCCCGTACATCCACAACGCGAGCCTCGACAGGCCTGCCGGCTAGTTCATTTCGCCCCGCTTGCCCACGAGGGCCGTTGCCGCTGACGGCGAAGGTTCCGTCTCCGAGCAACCACACAGTCACACCTCGGTAGTTCGGCTCCGCCCTCGACGACATCCTCGCTGTGCTCGTTTCGCCGAGGGAAGGTCTTAGGGGTCGTGCCGCATCGATACGTGCCGGTGTAAACGGGCCAGCCTGCGCGGTCGACGAGCAGTCTCTCGGCATCGGTGTCGACGGAGATCACCCGGATCGTCTCCCCATCGGGGAACCCGGCTCGTTCCAGTGTGGCCAGCACCGCGGAACCAGGGGTTCCGGTCTCGTCAAGACGCGCGAGGAAGCTCGCCCGCGCAGCGTTGGCTTCTGCACGCCTTCCCGCCTCTTCGTCCGCTTCGCGTGCGGCCACTGTGCGGTCTGCATCGGTCACACGAGGCGTGTCGCTATCAGGCAGCCGCTCCTTCGCTAAGGATCGGGGGTTCGTGCTGTCCTTGGTTACGGCATGCTCGGCCAGCAGGCGCTTGAGACCGGCCAACGCATCGCGACCTCCGGTCGCGCGGCAGGGCTGCGAATCACCTCGGTCAGTGATGAACTTTCCGCTCGGAAGCAGATAGACCGTACGGCCGATGTAGCCGTCCCTGACCCATTCCTCATAGCGATGTATCGGCCAGCCGGCATACTCGACCTTCCATCTTCCCGTGAAGGTTCTTCGCCGGCGGATTGCTGTAGCTGGCGCACAGTCGCGTTCAAGGGCCTCCAGGACCCGCGGCACGAGGAGTCGTATCTCCTGCTCGACCCGCTGTTGTTGCACGCGCTCCGCGTGAGCTGCTGCCCTCGCGCCCCCTTCTTCCCGAGCGAAACCCTGGTCAAGTTCGCGCTTGATTCGTCGCTCAAAGCCAGACAAAGGACCCCCAAAGGTCAGAACGGCTCACACTTATGTCGTCAGAGTATGGAGGCTTGTCGAAGCATGGCAAGCAGACCCAGGAACGACAGGCAACCGTTTGGGCTCGCGGTCCGGGCGATTGGGCGCTTTCAGGTGATGCGCTGCTCGAAATCATCGATGATGCCCTCGACGTGCGCGAGGACTCGGGCGATGCTGTTGAAGTCGATCGGCTGGTCCCCGACGAACGCGACGGTCACCGGGAACGATTCAAGGGTCGGCTCGTAATACGTTGTCTGGCCCGTGGCGCCGCTCTTGAAGGTGGCGCCTCCGGCGATGATCTGGCCGTCCTGTACTGGCATTGGTTGCCCGCTGCCGTCAACGGTCATCCCGGTGCCCGTTGGTCCGCTCATCGGGTTCGGTCCGACGTGGATGGAGTAGCGGGGGGTTCCGGCGAGTGCGACATGCCGGTCACGGTGCTTGTCGCGGTCGCTGAGCGCTCGCAGGATGGCGAGTGGGTCCTGAGCAACGAATCCGCGATGGTACGGCTGGAGCGCGTCGATGATCTTCCGGTGGTCCTCGCTGATCCCGACGAGCATTCGTTCTCGCCACGACTTCTTGCCGCCCTTGAGGTAGTCGTCCTCGCTGAGGAAGATCGGGAATTGCGTGCGCGGGCGTTCGGGTACGGGCAGTCCGGCGGCGAGCAGGTCGTGCGTGGCGATCTGCCGCGTCAGATGGTCAAGCGCGGAGCGGGCTTGGTATCCGATCTCGCCGACGTCGAGCCACCAGTCTTCGTCCGGGGGCCTGCCGACGCGGGCGACGAGCACGAGCAGACCCGTATCGGGGTCCGGTTCGGGGACGACCACGCACGGTTCCTCGTCCAGGTAGGCGCGTATCGCGTCATTGAGCGGGTCGAGCTTCTGCTTTGCCCGGTTGATCTTGGCGCGGGTGCTGTGTAGGTCGGTCATGGCGAGTGTTCCCCGGAGAATCGACGACGCGGACACGGAGTTGCGCCAGCTTCGCCTCGATCTAGCGGCCGTGCGAGCGGTCCTGTGGGGCTACTGGCTCGCATCGCACGACGAGCGCTGTACGGAAGATTGGCCGCATACGCGACACGGTCGATGTGCGTGTCCGCCGCCGCCTGAGTGCTTCTACTCTTGGTCGGCTGGGGAATCGGACTGCTCTTGAGCTTGCTCGCGTGCTCGCTGTTGATCTGCCGCCATCTGCTGAATTTCGGCGTTCGTAGGCTGAATCCAGTGGGGTTTCGCGGCTTCGGTCTGGGCGATCGGATATCCATTTGGCCGGAGTGGCTCGCCCAGTGCGACGCAAGCACGAGGGCGTCAGATCTTCTGTGTAAGCGCTTAGGGTGATTATATCAGTGAGGGCTTGTGGTGTATTGGTGTGAATGTCAGATTGCGGTGTCAGGGAGCCGGTCGCCGAAGTGGATGCGGAAGGCGACCAGGGCGGAGCTCCAGTTGTAGGTGTGGCGCCATTTGCGTTGCGCGCGGTCGATTGCCAGGTAGAGCAGTTTGCGGGCCGAGTCTTCGTTGGGGAAGCTGCCGCGGGTCTTGATGATCTTGCGGATCTGGCGATTGAGCGCCTCGATCGTGTTGGTGGTGTAGACGACGCGGCGCAGGTCGGGCGGGAAGGCCAGGAATGGCACGATGCGTTCCCAGTGCTCGATCCAGCTGGCGGAGATCATCGGGTAGCGCTCGTCCCAGGTCTCGGCGAAGCGCTCGAGCTCGGTCTCGGCGTGGTCGCGGTCCACGGCGGTATAGATCCGCTTGAGGTCCGCGGCGACCTTCTTCTTGTCGCGGTAGGGCACGAACCGAAGACTCGAGCGGACCTGATGGACCAGGCACGTCTGCACCCACGTCTGGGGGAAGACAGCCTCGATCGCCTCCGGGAATCCCGTGAGGCCGTCCACGCAGCACACCAGCACGTCGCCGACGCCGCGCTGTTTGAGCTCGGTGAGGACCTGAAGCCAGAACTTCGCGCCCTCGGTGCGCTGAAACCAGATTCCCAGCACGTCGCGCTCGCCCTCGCAGTTGACGCCGATCGCCAGGTAGCAGGAGAAGTTCCGCACGGCCTGGCCGTCGCGGATCTTGATGACCAGGGCGTCGAGGTAGACGATCGGGTAGATCTGCTCCAGCGGGCGGGTCTGCCAGGCCTTGGCGTCATCCAGGACCGCGGCGGTGACGCGGCTGACGGTGTCGCGCCCGACGCCGGGCCCATACAGGTCGGCCATGTAGGTCTCGATCTCCCGCGTGGTCATCCCGCCGGCGTACAGCGCGATGATCTTCTCGTCCAGGCCGGCCAGGCGCCGCTGGTTCTTCTTGACGATCTGCGGCTCAAACGTGCCCTGACGATCGCGGGGTGCGGCGATCCGCACCGGCCCGTGGTCGGTCAGAAGCGTCTTGGGGGGCGCGCCGTTGCGGGCGTTGCCCGCGCCCCCCGGCGGGGCCTGCCCGGGCTCATAGCCCAGATGCTCGGTCAGCTCGGTTTCCATCGCGCGCTCGACCAACCGCCGCGTCAGATCGCCCAACAGGCCGCCCGGGCCCAGAATCTCGGCCTCGCCGCGCCGGCCGGCCAGCAGCTGATCCATCATCGCGTCGGTCAGCTGCTCACGCACATCCTCGGGCAACTCGCCGATCGGCAACCCCGCGCGGGCGCGCTCCAACGCCTCATCAACGAGCTCTTGCCGTAGCCCGCGCTGACGCTTGCGGTGACTCTGAGGGGGCGGCGACTCGCCTAGCGGCTCGCCGCCGCCATCCCGATCAAGGGAAAACACATCATCAATGATCTTCTTGTCTTGGATAGAAGGCATGACGCTTCCTTTCGATCACGCCCTACACAGATCCTCTGACACTCCCGCAAGCACCGTTGCTGGCCGTCCCTGGGAGCCGGGCAGTTCGCGGGCATCGGGAGTGCCTGCGGGCGTCAGCGAGCCCGAGACGGCACAGACCGCGCCCGTGCGCCCCGGGCACGAGTGCGTTTCCCCCTGCGAACCGTCCGCTCCGCTTACATGGATAACCAAACAACTACGCCACCCCTGCCTCGGCGAGCTCGAGCTACAGCACGTCGTCCTCCAAGTCGCCGACGAACCCGAGCAGAAACTCATCACCTTCGTCCGAGCAACGAAGACCAGGCACGAACCGCCAAACTACTCACCGCAAGTCGGCGATAGGGGAACTGGCTGCGGGACGGTGCTCGAACCCGGCTCGTCGGCCACCCGGCGTGGGACGAACGGGCACTTACCGACGATCGCCTCGGTTGGTGCTCCTCGGGCCGCAAACTCGCGCCGCAGCAGCTGGGTAACGCCCTGCGTCACCCGGCGAACTGTGAGGTCGATCCTCTCGGCCGCCGGCTCTGAGCTCGGGCGCTCCGTTGACAACACGATCCGAAACGCGTCGGGGTAGCGATCGGCGAGGTCGAAGATCGCGACGACGCGCCGACGTGCCAGCTCGTCTTCGTCAAGACCCTCAACCTCCGCATGCGTGCGCAGCAGGTGAATCTCGAGCTGCCCACAGGCGTGCTCGACGACGGCGGCGTAGGCGTCGTCCTTCGACGCGAACTGCCGGTAGAGGTTTGGCTTGCGCACACCGGCGGGGGACGCAATCGCGTCCATCGTCGTCGGGTGCCAGCGTCGCGTGCAAACAATATGGTGGTCGCGTCGAGGACCACGGCCTCGCCAACGTGATCCGGCATCGCAGGAGGGCGCCCCCGACGCCGACGAGTGGTCGGGGACATCCCGCCGCCATCGTCGCCCACTCGACGCCGTGTTCGATCGCTGGGCACCTGCATCAGCCCGCTGCGTCGACGCTCCGCTGCGCGTGCGCGCGCAAACAACCCGGAGCGCTCAGCGAACCATCTAGTGCGATTCTCACGAACGGTCATCACGCGCATCGGCGCTCCGATTCTTGGACATTTTGGAAGGGTCATGTCGTACTGATCAGTGCGGGCCTGGCGGTGATCTTCAGGCTGCGTCGAGCACGAAGCCGAGGCCGCGCCGCGTGTGCAGGATTCTGGGCTCGCCGTGGGCCTCCAGCTTGCGGCGCAGGTAGCCGATGAACACGTCGACAACGTTCGTGTCGACGTCGAAGGTGTACCCCCACACGAGCTCGAGCAGGCGTTGCCGCGTGAGTACGATTCCCGGCTCGCGGCTGAGGCTTGCGAGCAGGTCGAACTCGCGGCGCGTGAGTTGCAGCTCGCGCTGGCCGCGCCAGGCGCGGCGCTCGGCCGGGTCAAGCCGGAGGTCCCCGACCTCGACCATTTGCTGCGGTGGTGCCGGCCGGCGGCGCAGCAGCGCCTGGATCCTCGCGACCAGCTCTGCGAGCGCGAACGGCTTGGTCAGGTAGTCATCGGCGCCGGCCTGCAGTCCGAGCACGCGATCCGCGACCTGGGTCCGGGCCGACAGCACGCAGATCGGCAGGTCGTGACCGGCGGCGCGGGTGTGGCGGATCAGGGTGACGCCGTCGAGGTCCGGGAGACCGATGTCGACGAGCGCGAGCGCCGGCCGGTACTCGCTCAGCGCCGCTTGGGCCGGGGCCGCAGCGGCGGCCGTCACGACCTCGAATCCCTCGAGGCGCAGGGCGCGTTCGAGCGCCCTCAGCAGCCGTGCGTCGTCGTCGACGATCAGGATCGTCAGACCGCTCATCCGTCCGCCGTCCTCAGGCGCGCGCGCCGGCATCGACTGCCGCTGGGATCGTGACCTCGACGCGCGCGCCGCCCGCGGGCGCGTCAGCTAGCCGCAGCGAGCCGCCATGAATCGCAACTTGCTGAGCGACGATCGCAAGCCCGAGGCCGGAACCGCCGGTGGCCGCGGATCGGCCACGCCGGAAGCGATCGGTCACCAGCGAGCGTTCCTGCTCAGGGATGCCCGGCCCGTCGTCATCGACTGTTGTCCGGATCTGCTCTCCGTATCGCTCGACGGTGACCGTGATCACAGGTGGGCGGTCCTGGCCGGCGTGGCGCGCGCTGTTCTCAAGCACGTTGTCGAACACCAGCCGCAGGCCCGTTGGCGAGCCGTACACGGACGCGTGCTCCAGGCCGGCGCGGTCGATCTCCGCGTTCGGGTGGCGCACGCGGACGGCCGCCACCGCCGTGGCAGCGAGCTCAACGAGGTCGACGATGCCCTCGTCTCCGAGGGCGCCGGCTTCGCCGCGTGCGAGCATCTGCAACGCCTCGGCCATCGCGAACAGGCGCTGCTGCTCGGCGAGTGTATCGGCGACGATCTCGGCCCGGACGCTCGGCTCGAGTTCCGGATTGCGCTCGAGCGTCTCGAGGTTGGCGCGCATCGTCGCGAGCGGGGTGCGCAGCTCGTGGCCCGCGTCGGCGACGAACGCTCGCGCCGCGGCGAGGACCCGCTCCCGGTCCGCGGCGGCTGCCTGAACCTGATCGAGCATCACGTTGAGCGCCCCGGCGACCTCGCGGACCTCGCGAGGCCCGGCGGTGCCGACGCGGATCCCGAGCTCACGGGTGGCGGCAATTCGAGTGGCAGCCTCGCGTACCCGCCCGAGGCTGCGTGACGTGACTGCGGTGATGATCGCCGCAAGCGCCGCCGCGAGCAGGCCGCCGACCGACCCGAGCAGCAGCAGCCGCCGGCGGAGCCCCTGCGCGCGGGCTTCCTCGTCGCGCAGCGATGCGAACACCTGGAGCACCACCGCTGTGCCGGCGGCCGGCCGCACGTCGACGCGCCAGTCCCCCGCGGCGCTGTGGATCGTTCCAAGGCCGGCATCCGGCGCCGACGTCCGGGCGGCCGCAGGCGGAAGCGAGCCGGCCGCCAGCAGCTCGCGGCGGTTATCGAGCACCCGCACACCGGCACCATTATTGGCGAGCAGCGCCGCGCCGAGCGAGTGGGCGCGCGGACCCGGCGCGACTGTGCGGGACGCTGCGACCGCGGACGCGGTGAGCAAGTCTGCGCGGCGCTCGAGCTGGCGGTCGAGCACGCGGTCGTCCGCTCGCTCGGTAGCGCGGACGAGCGCCACGCCCAGGAACACGACCACGAGCACGACGCTGAGACCGGCTGCGAGTGCGAGCCGGGCGCGGATGCTGTCGGTGAGGGCGCGCAGGAATCGCACGACCGCGATGATGCCAGCGCGCCGTCGCGCGACTCTGTGGAATCCCTAAGAGTCGCCCGGGTGAGAGCAACACCGACGCGGGGCGCGGGTTCTCTGCGGCACATCGTCTGCCCGAGAGGAACATCGAGATGGCCGAGATCCGAACCCGCAGTGTCCTTGCCGGCGCGCTCGTCGGCGCGTGCGCCGTGGTCACGCTGGCTGCCTGCGCCGCCGCCGGCGCCCGAACGGGGCCGGCGCATACAGGCGCAGGTCCGGGCACGGTCAGCGTGTTTCACTCGACCGTCGACGGCGAGCATCGCACGTATCGCGTG
The DNA here is from genome assembly GCA_963819075.1 of uncultured Solirubrobacterales bacterium. GTDB lineage: Bacteria > Actinomycetota > Thermoleophilia > Solirubrobacterales > Solirubrobacteraceae > CAVQBJ01. Next base: position 536,591 of record CAWFUP010000001.1, on the reverse strand, counting down.
TACGTCCCGCCGGCCGCGCCACGGGTGGGAGCGCCTGTGGTGCTCGCGCTGCACGGGCTCTACGGCTCCGGCGCGCAGTTCGAGCGCTCGAGCGGCTGGAATCAGACGGCGGCAAGAGCCGGCGTGATCGTCGCCTACCCCGACTCCTATACCCAGGGCTGGCGCTACAGTCCGACCGAGGTCGCCGATGTCGACTTCCTCACGCGGGTGATCACCGACGTCACTCGCCGCTACCACGCCGACCCCCGGCGCGTGTATTTGAGCGGCCATTCGAGCGGAGCATTCATGAGCTACCGAATGGCGTGCGATCGTGCGGCGATGATCGCCGCGATCGGCCCGGATGCCGGCGCTCCTGCGTCGGATTGCAGCGCACCGCCGGCGCGCCCGCTGTCGGTGATCAGCATCCACGGGACTGCTGACACGGTCGTGCCGTACAACGGCGGGGTCCCGCACGTCCCCGGGCGTCCGACGACGACCTCGCTGCCGTCGGCGCATCAGGTGATCGCGCGCTGGGTCCATTGGGATGGCTGCAACCCGCGGCAGCAGACACGCACCAGCGGTGCCGTTACGACCGAGATCTGGACCGGCTGCAGAGCGCACACCCAGGTGCGGCTGCTCAGCCTCGCCGGCTGGCCCCACACGTTCCCGACGAGCGCCGACGGCGCGCCGATCGATGGCTCGTCGGTGATCTGGGCGTTCTTGCGCACTTACCGGCTCCCGGCGTGAGGCTCGTGACGCGCAGAGTCATGGGGATCGCGCTCACGGGCGCCGTGGCGCTCACGATCGGCCACGCCGTGCGCTCGGCCGCCCAGCGCGGGCCGAATGATCCGCAGGGCCGGATCACGGTCGGCGGGCGCGTGCGGACGTATCGCCTGCACGTTCCCGCGCCGGCGCCCGGCGGCCGCCGTCCGCTCGTGATCGTGCTCCATGGCCGGGGCGGCGATGGCCGCGGGATGGCGGGGCTCACGCACTTCGACGGCGTCGCAGACCGATTCGGATTCATCGCGGTGTACCCCGATGGCGTAGACCATTCCTGGAACGACGGGCTCGATACCCCGGCCGAACAGCACGGCATCGACGACGTCGCGTTCATTCGCGCGCTGATCGCCCAGCTCGTGTCCCACGACGGGGTTGATCCGAGCCGTGTTTACGCGACCGGGCTGTCGAACGGTGCGATGTTCACCGAGCTGCTCGGCTGTCGGCTCGCGGGCACGTTTGCTGCCATCGCCCCGGTCGCCGGGCCACTGCCCGAGCCCGTCGCACCGGGATGCGTGCCGGCCCGGCCGCTGCCCGTGCTCGAGATCCACGGAACCCACGATCCATGGGTGCCCTACGGCGGCGGCACGCTACCAAGCGGCGTCGGCTCGGTACTCTCAGCGCCCGCCACCGCAGCCCACTGGAGTGAGGCGGACCGGTGCCACACAGAAATCGTGAGCTCGCTCCCGCTCAGGATCCACGACGGGACGAGCGTCCAGGTCGAGCGCCACGGCGGTTGCGCCGCCGGCGCGCAGGTCGAGCTCTACACCGTCGTCGGCGGCGGACACACCTGGCCCGGTGGCGAGCAGTACCTCCCGCGGCTGTTGATCGGTCGCACAAGTCGACAGTTCGACGCGAGCGAGACGATCTGGCGATTCTTCGCAGCGCACACATGAGGATGCCTCCAGAGCTACAGACTCCCGCCGCGCGCAAACCGCTCACACGCCGCCACAGAGGCAGACCATATCGGCGGACGATCGACCGAATCCCTGCTTTCGCGGCGCCGCACATATCCGCTACGCGAGAAGCTCCGGCCCGCCTTGCGCGGTGGGTGTCGCGCAAATGGTGTCTGTCCGGTCGGGTGCGTTGAATGCGGGGATGCCTCAGAACTTCATTGATTGTTGATTGTGATCGTGAGCAGGCGTTTTCGTTGCCGCCGTCGTTGCGGGAGTGGCTGCCGGAGGATCATCTGGCGTGGTTCGTGCTCGAGACCGTAGCTCGGGTGGATCTCGAGACGTTCTTTGCGGCGTATCGGGCGGACGGGCAGGGGCGGGCGGCGTATGACCCGTCGATGATGGGGTCGCGTTGTTGCTCTACGCGTATGCGCGCGGGAACCGGTCCTCGCGCGGGATCGAGCGGGGGTGCCGGGAGGACGTCGTCTACAAGGTGATCGCGGCGATGCGGGTGCCGGATCACTCGACGATGGCGGAGTTCCGTCGCCGGCACGAGCGGGCGATCGCTGAGCTGTTCACGGCGGTGCTTGATCTGTGCGAGGAAGCGGCCTGGTTGAGGTCGGGGTCATCTCGATCGACGGCACGAAGATCCGCGCGAACGCGTCGCGCGGCGCGAACCGGACCTACGAGAAGCTGGTCGCCGACATCCTCAAGGAGGCCGAGGAGACCGATCGGGAGAACCATCGGGCCGAGATCGAGGCCAACACCGCCTATGAGGCATGGCGGGCACGGCGGGCCGCTGGTGGCGTGTCCGGCCAGAAACTCGGGATGCCACCGAAGCCGTTCACGCCCTCGCCGGTCCCGCAGGGCGTGATGAACAAGACCGATCACGACTCGCGGATGATGCGCACGGAGGGCCAGCCGACGGTGCAGGGCTACAACGCCCAAGCGGCGGTTACTCGCGGGCAGATCATCGTCGCGGCGGAGATCACGGTCGCGAGTCCTGACTTCGGTCACCTCGAGCCGGTCGTGAACGCGACACTCCGCGAGCTCGCCGCGGCCGGTGTGACAGAGCGGCCGGAGACGGTGTTAGCCGACGCGGGTTACTGGCACAAGGAGCAGATGCAGAGCATCGTCAGCGACGGCATCCAGGTCCTGGTCCCACCCGACGGTGGCCTGCGGAAAGACATCAGGCCCGGATGGGACAAAGGCATGTATTCGTTCATGCGCCGGATGCTCGCCAGCGAGGCTGGCCACGCGCTCTACAAACACCGAAAAGCGACCGTCGAACCGGTGTCCGCGCAGATCAAGTTCAATCGCAAGATCAACCGATTCCAACGCCGAGGCCGCGCCGCCGCGTTATCGGAATGGCGGCTGGTCGCGGCCACGCACAACCTGATGAAGCTCCACAACCACTGGATCACACCCCTCACCGCCCGACCCGAGAGCGAGCGCATCGACGCCCGCCCGCCGACAGCGGCCCACGGCCAGCGCCGCCGGCGACCCGCCGATCCACCCAGCCTTTACCCGACAGCCACGGCGAAGAGCGCGACTCGCGGTGCGCTGGCGTGTGGCCCCGCTTTTCAACCGCGGGTGGTGCTCACGACGCCAGATAGTCTGCGTTGCCATCCCGGGTTGCCGGCCCGGTGCCGACGGCGTCGGTAGTGTCAGATGGCGCTTGCTTGGCGGCGCCTTGGTCGAGCGGTGGCGGGGGGTTACCCGGCGGCGAGCGTGAGCGCCCCCGGTCCGGGTGCGGGTCGCACGTCGCGTGCGGTCAGCGGCTGAGCGCATTGGTCGCACTGGAGGCGCACGTGGGCTTCGCCGCCGCATCCGTCGTGGAGGTAATGCACAGGCGGGCCGCCATCGGCCATGTGGGCGTCGCCCCAGTCTCGTAGCGCCATGAGCACGGGGTAGAGGTCGTGGCCCTTCTGGGTGAGCCGGTACTCAAGGCGTGTCCGATTGTCCTTGTACGGCTCGCGCCTAAGGATGCCCGCGTCGACGAGGCGGTCCAGGCGATCCGCGAGGCGGCTGCGCGAGATCCCGAGCGTGGACTGAAAGTCCTCGAAACGCCTGATCCCCGCAAATGACTGCCGCAGCAGCACGAGTGTCCAGCGGTCCCCCAGCAACGACAGGGGCCGCACGATCGAACACGGGATATCTGCCAGTTCCTCGTACCGCATACGCACAGCCTAACACTTGCATTCCGAAACGGAACTCTGATAGACATACCGTTCTATTTTGAAACTCAAGCGAGGAGCGTTGCGGATGCGAGCTGTGCGGGTGACGTCCACCGAGCGGGCTGACGGGATCGAGATCCAGGACGTACAGGAGCCCGCCGAGACGTGCGAGCTCGTCATCGATGTGCGTGCCGCCGGCGTCGGGTTCGCGGACATGCTCATGAGCCGCGGCGAGTTCCAAATCCGCCAAGAGCCTCCGTTTACGCTCGGCTGGGAGGCCAGCGGCGTGATCTCACGCGCCGCGCCGGACAGCGGGTTCGCGGTCGGCGACCGCGTGGTGTCGATGGCCCTCGGCGCCTACGCCGAGCGCGTCGAGGCGCAGCCGTCACTCACGTTAGCGCTCCCGCAGGAGCTGAGCTTCGAGCAGGGCGCAGCGTACCCGCTGAACTATCTCACCGCCTACGCCGGCCTCGTACGACGAGGAGATCTACACGCCGGGGAGAGCGTGCTCGTCCACGGCGCGGGCGGAGGCGTCGGCACGGCCGCGCTGCAGCTCGCGAAGGCGCTCGGCGCGACCACGTACGGCGTCGTCACGAGCGAGGAGAAGGAACGCGTCGCCCTCACCGCGGGCGCCGACCATGTGCTCCGCGCGGGCGCTGGATGGCGCCAAGAGCTCAGGCAGCTGACCGGCGCGGGCGTCGATCTCATCTTCGACCCCGTCGGCGGCGAGCGCACGCTCGACAACCTGCGCTCGCTCGGCAGCGAAGGCCGCCTGATCATCGTGGGCTTCGCCTCCGGGCAGATCCCCCAGATCCCCGCCAACCGCCTGCTGCTGAACAACACCGACGTACGCGGATGCACCTGGGGCATCCTCACCACCACCCCCAACGGCATCAACGAAGCCGCCGAGCGGCTCAACCAGCTCACACAGGAAGGCAAACTAGAGCCGATCGTGGGTGCAACCCACCCACTCGAGAACGCCACCAACGCGCTCACCGAACTACACGAGCGCACCGCACACGGAAAGAGCATCCTGCACGTCACCTGAGCCACGCTCTCCGAAACGCAACCGGAACCTCCCGATCCGCCTCCCGCTGCAAACAACCAGGACCTATCCAGGGCCAAGACGAGACCCAATCTCACCAGTGCGGAGCTTCGATCGCGGCGCGACCTCCTGGGCTGGGAACGTCGGAAGTGACGCGAAGGCCCTGCTTCCGCCCGTCCGAGGGTGTTTGCACCGGACCTTCCTGTTGGCGGAGGCCGCCTTTCTCGACGCCAGCGGCATCGTTCAGAGCAGTTGTCGCTGCCGGCTCGTGCGGAGAGCAGCAGCCTCACCGAGAGTGCCGCCTCGGCGACGGAGGGGCAGTTAGCCTTCGGTAAGCGCGGTGCTTATTTCGATGAGGTCAGGAACCACGCTGTCTGCGCCCAGGCGTCGGCGGCGGCTTGGGGGTCATAGCCTGGGCGGCCCACCGAGCAGAACCGATGCCCGACGCCGGGGTAGGTGATGACCTGGGCTTGTGGTTGCCAGCCGCGGAGGGCATCAATGTCAGATGCCGGGACCATTGGGTCTGCGTCGCCGATGAGGATAAGCAGGCGCCCGGCCAGCCGCAGGCTACCGGTCGGCTCGGGGCGTGACGCGGCGATGGCGGTGCCCGCAAGCCAGCCGGCGTACATTGCAACGCAGGCGCGGAGATCGAGCTGCGCCGCGGCGAGCATCGCGACGTGCCCGCCGAACGACATCCCGAGGGCGACTGACGCGGCTCCCGAGTCGGCGTGGGGGTGGGTAGCGGCGGCATGCAGCGCGTCGCGTACGTCGCTGACGAGCTCAAGGCGAGTGATTTCGTCGATGAGGGCGAGACCCTGGCGGCGACCTTCGTCGTCCTCGGCGAGCGGGCCACCAGGCGCGCGTCGGTGAAGGAGGTCGGGGGCGATCGCGACATATCCGATAGCGGCTACGCGCTCGGCCGCGTCGCGTTGCACGTCGGTGAGCCCAAACAGCTCACCGAGGACCACGGCGGTTGGCCATCGCTGGTCGCCTTCCGGCCAGGCTAGAAACGCTGGCATCGCAGTCCCGTCGATCGTGGTGACGCTGATATCGGTTGTGGGCATGCGAGGATCGTAGTTGCCCGCATGCATGCTGGGGACGACTGTTTGGCATGACTAGGATTCCCGTCGAGCATGGTGGATTACTCGTTCGGAGATCTTCGCGTGCTGCGCGCGGTGGCGGCGCGCGGTTCGTTTACGGCGGCCGCGGCCGAGCTTGGGTACACGCAGTCGGCGATTTCCAAGCGAGTGGCGGCACTGGAACGAACGACGGGGCACCCACTGGTGATCCGTGAGCGTAAGGGCGTCCGGCTCACCGCCGCCGGCGAGGTGCTGCTCGGCCACGCGACCACGGCCCTTGAGGCGATGCAGGACGCCGAGCGTGAGCTTGATAGAGCAGACGCGGTCCGGGTTCGGCCTGTTCGGCTTGGGGCGTTTGCGAGCGCCGCGGCGGGTGTTGTGCCCGGTGCGCTGGGCTGCCTCGCTCGCGATCGGCCCGACATCGTCGTCGCGTTGCGCGAAGGCACAAGCGCGGTTCTCACGCGCGCCCTACGCGCCGGGAACCTCGACATCGCGTTACTCGCCGGCATGCCTCCTCACATGCCGCCCGATGCCCGCGACCCGACTCTCGACATCGAAATCCTCGCAGAGGGACCTTTGCGCATCGCTGTCGGCGCGAGCCACCGACTGGCTGGACGGTCACGCGTACACGCAGCAGAGCTCACCGGGGAGCGGTGGGTCGTGGCACACTCGGAGGGCGAGGAACGGCTCCTCGGGGTTTGGCCGGGCTCCGCTGGCCGCCCGAACGCGCCCTACGTCGTGCGTGATTGGCTGACCAAACTTCAGCTCGTCGCCAGCGGGGTGGCGATCACGACCATCCCCGACGTGCTCCTACCCGCGCTGCCAGGTGATGTCCAAGCCGTGAACGTCGACGGCGGCGACCCGTTGCGACGCCGGCTGCTGCTCGTTCGCGTGCCCGGGGTCGCCCGGGCCGAAACGGACGCCACCGCGCAAGCGCTTCGCAACGCCGCTGTGGCCACCCGCGCAACGCGCCTGGGGTCGCCAAGTTAGCGCTGAGCTGAACCGGACCGCAGGACGGAAATCTTAGGTCGCCCATCCCTCGGACTGCTCCTATTACGCCCTCAGTTGCTCCGCGTCTGCCGCAGCAGACCTCTCCGGTGCACCGATCCACCAGCGCGACGTGATCCTGCTTTCGCGAACCGACGAGCATCTCCATCTGGACCCCGCGGCGCTCCTTCGCGCGGTCAGGAGGGCTGCGACGGCCGTGGCCATCGCCGCTGCGGGCGCCTGCGGACTGAAACGCGGCTGATGGTTTGCGCGGCGCCGGCGATCGGCACGATCAAGCGGTCGCGGAAGGACTCGTGCGGTCTGGGGGCTCCAGATCTATCGTCGGGGAGGGGCGCAGGCCGGCGCGACTCAGGCCTCTCGTCGCCGGCGAGATTCACCTTTGACGCGAGCGAAGCATGATGGGGTCGGAGGCCGTGGTGAGCGGGATCGAGGTGGCTGCTCCACGCCTCATAGCGGTTGGGACGCCCAGCGTTCCTCGACATCGCGCTCAACCCGTCGTGCCTGTTCCTCGCCTACCAGGCGAGCTCGGTCTTTCGATTCGGGCAGCCTTACGCGATGCGCGCTAGGGTCCCGGTCATGTTTGGGGGCCGTGTGCCGCGCCCGTCGGGCCTGCGCTGTGCGGGCGTTCTGGTTGTTCTGGTGGCGCTCGCCGCGGTGCTCGCCGCGAGTTCCGTCGTCGTCGAGGGCGTCGTATATCTCGCGCCGGCGTTGCTACTCGCGTTGGTGCTCATGGCGCGTCGCTATCCCGGCGAGCGTCTGCTTGCCCGCTGGGCGCGCCGTGGTTCGCGGCGACGGCCGGTTGCCGTGCCGCGCTGTGTGCCGTCGGGCCGGGTCGGCCTGGCGTCGGTTCCGCGCGGTGGATTGCTGATGGCGTTTGCGTTGGCGGTACGCCCGCCACCCGCGGCCGGGCTGAGCTAGCCGCTTCCGGTAGGCGGGGGCGGCTAGCTCGCATTGAGCTGCCCTGTAACCGCCTGTTAGGAGGCGTCATGCATCACGGCCCGCTTGTCGCTGGGCGCTCCATAGCGCACGCGGTGACGTTGCGTCGCAGCAATCGTGGATTGACCGCCAGCGCAGTCGCGCGTCCGCGTGCCCGCACGCGATTGCGTGTCGCGGCGATCTCAGTGGTGATGGCGTGGGGGCTGTGCGCGGCGCCGTCGGCGTGGGCGCATGCGCAGTTGCTTGGCACCGTGCCGGTCCGCGGCGCCGTGGTTGCGACGCAGCCCGCGGAGGTGATCTTCGAGTTCAACCAGGCGGTCGGCGGGACGCTCGGCGCGGTTCGGGTCTACGACGCGACGGGCAGCGAGGTCGATGACGGCGACGTGACGCATCCGGGTGGTCGTGAGTCGTGGATGGGTGTCGGGTTGAAGCCCGGGTTGGCGAAGGGGACCTATATCGCCACCTATCGCGTGATCTCGGCTGACACGCACGTGGTCTATGGCGGCAACGTATTCAGCGTCGGTGCGCCGAGCTCGAGCTCGGCGGTGACGGTCGGAGCGCTGCTGAGCAAGGAGAAGGTCGGCAGCGTCACGGAGGTCGCGTTCGGGGCGGTGAAGGGCCTGGACTACGTGTCGATTGCGTTGCTGATCGGGGTCCTGAGCTTCCTGGGGTTGGTGTGGCTGCCCGGGTTGCGCGAGCTGGCGGGTAGCGAGGCGCGCTGGACTGAGGCGTCGGAGGCGTTTGCGCGGCGCTGTATGTGGCTGCTGGCGTTTGCGGCGGCGCTGGGCGTGCTCGTGGGTGCGCTGGGGATCGCGCTTCAGGGCGCCACCGAGGCCGGGGAGTCGCTGTGGTCATCGCTGAACGGCCACGTCATCAGCACGGTGCTACACAGCCGTTTTGGCTGGGTGTGGGGCACGCGGGCGATCGTGTGGCTGCTCTTCGGCGCGCTGCTCGCCGGCCTGGCGCTGATGCGCCGGCCCGCCGTCCCCGCGTTGCGAACCGTGGCGCTCGGCGCCGACGGCGTGGCGGTGCTCCCGGCTCCCGCGCCGTGGGTGGTCCTCTTGGCGGTGCTGGCCGCGTGCTTTGTGGCGATCACGCCGGCCCTGAGCGGCCACGCCAGCGTCTCGAGCCCGACCGGTCTGCTGTTTCCGTTGGACGTGGTGCACGTTGTGGCGATGAGCGTGTGGCTGGGCGGGCTCGTCTGCCTGGTGGGGGTTCTGCCGGCGGCGACGCGGCGGCTGGAGCCCGCGGAGCGCACGCGGCTGCTGGCCGGCACGCTCGTGCGGTTCTCGCCGATCGCGCTTGCGTGCGTGATCGCGCTGCTGCTCAGCGGTGTGGTGCAGGCCTACGTGCACATCCGTACCTGGGACGGCCTGTTTCACAGCGCCTACGGCGTCGCGGTGCTCGTCAAGTTCGCGCTGCTGATGGTCCTGATCGGCCTCGGCGCGATCAACCGGCAGCGCACAATCCCCGCGCTGCGCCGTGCGGTCAGCGAGTCGCGCTCGCCCGGGGAGATCGGGGTGCTGCTGCGGCGCACGCTGCGCGCGGAGGTGCTGCTGCTGATCGTGGTGCTCAGCGTCACGTCGGCGCTCGTGGCCTACACGCCGCCGGTCGACGCCACCGCAGGTCCGTTCTCCACCAACACGACGCTTGGCCCGGCGGAGCTGGAGCTGACCGTGGACCCGTCGCGCGTGGGCTCCAACACGATCCACCTGTATCTGATCAATCCCAAGGACGGCAGCCAGTTCACCGCCACCCAACAGCTCATCGTGACGGCCGGCTTGCCGGCCAAGGGGATCGGGCCGCTGAGCCTCACCGCCACGCCGGCCGGGCCCGGGCACTACATCGTCTACGCGCAACTGATCCCGGGTGGCACCTGGACGCTTCAGTTCACCGATCGCGTGTCGGCGTTTGACGAGTACCTGCAAAGCGTCAAGGTGCCAATCCGATGACCGCACGCCCACTCCGGGTCGGCGGCCTGCTGATCGTTGCGCTCGCGCTCATGCTGCTGGGGCACCTGTTCGCGCCGCTGCTGCTCGCGATGGCCCCCGCCTGGCTGCTGCTCGCCCTGGCCTGGTGCGGGCGCTACCCGGGCGAGCGGCTCGTCGAAGCACTGGCGACGCGAGCCGTAAGGCGACGGGCCCGACCGGCACGCGGATGCAGGCGCCACGACGCTCCGCGGCTGCTCGCGCGCGGCGGCGCCCTGCTCGCGGCGGCGCTCGCCGGACGCGGACCGCCCCTCCTCCCGGCGCCTCGCCGTAACGGCGCCCGGCGCTGACTGCTCGTCCGCTGGCGGCCCACGCCGCCTTAAATCTCACCACGAAAAGAGCGAACCGTGAAGAAGCACACCATTGGCCTGCTGGTCGCCCTCGGCGCGCTGCTCGCGCCCACCATGGCCCAGGCCCACGTCAGCCTGCATCCGAACACGATCCCCGCCGGGGCGTTCGTGACGCTGAACCTGCGCGTTCCCGGCGAGGTAGCGAACGCGCACGTCACCAAGGTCGACACGCTGTTCCCGCCCGGATTCACGAACGTCAACGTGCAAAACGTGCCCGGATGGACGATCAACACCATCATCCAGAACGTCAACCCACCGATCCAGACCGACAGCGGGCCGGTCAACCAGGAGATCTCACACGTCATCTGGACCTGGACCGGGCCACTCGGCCGCGTCGATAACAACCAGTTCATCCAGTTCCCGCTCGACATCGCGATGCCCAGCAACGGCGTCGGCCAATCGCTCGCGTTCAAGACGCTTGAGAGCTACAGCGACGGCAGCGTCGCGCACTGGATCGGACCCCCCAGCGCCGACATGCCCGCCCCGACGATCAACATCACCCCCAAAGGCGGCGTAATCCAGGACATCGCCGGCGGCGAAGCCGGCCCGACCCCCGGCGAACTACCGACCGCGCCGACCGCCGGCGCCACCAGCGCGTCGGTCACCGTCACCAAATCGACCGGAGCGAGCAAGGGCCTCGCCATCACCGCGCTAATCATCGGCGCGCTCGGCCTCATCGCCGGCCTCGCCGCGCTCACCAGCACCCGTCGCACCCGAGCCGCCGCGTAACCGACCCAGAGGTGGGGCGGCACCCCAGCCGCCCCACCTCCTCATCTCAGAACCCCGCCAGACAGCACCGACATTCCGTCAGCCTCGCGACGCCTCTCAAGCGCCCATCGCCGGCGCCCGGCGAGCGATCGGCCGCGCGCGATGGTCGAGGTCCGGCCCCAAAAGCCGGACCAATCCCGCCGTCATAACGACCGCCGGGCACCAGCCCGGCGCCCTGCTCACGACGACGGACTGCCAACTCCCGCATCATCAAACGGTCTCGCGCCACGAGCGGCCGGCTGCTCGTCCCTCCCCGGCAGCGCGCGACCTCCGAAAATTCCAGACCCGGCAGGCCCCTGCGTTCGTCGGCGCGTGCGCATCCTGACGCACACGTTGACAGTCTCGGAATGCGCGGATACGAGAGTCGCTCGCCGGCCCTCGAAGGCGAGCGCCGGCGTCAGACGCGAGTTTGGCGATTGGCGGGTCCGCGACGCGGTCGAGGCGGCGCTCCTGTTTCTGTGTCGGCGCGCTACTCGGCAGCGATGCCGACGACACGCTCGAGTTCGTTCAGTGCGAGAAGTGACCGTCGCTGTCAGCCGGGTCGGGAGACTTCCGCAAGCTGCCGAGGCGGCAGTGCAGGCGGCGGGAGCTCGCGCCGTGGCGCCGCCGTGAGGCTGTCCAAGTCGGTCGTTCGTCCGATCGGGTCCGCCGAGGGCGTCCGGATTTGGCGCTCCGGTCGATCAGCTCGAGGGAACTCCTGGGATCGGGGTGAACGCGGTCAGCAGAACGGTCCGGTGCCCCGATGACCGGCGAGACCCCGGCAGCACGACCGACGAGACGCTGACGCGCACTGACAGCTGCCCTGCTTGTCGCAGCATTGCCCCCGCGGCGGCGTCGAGCCGGACGCCGAGGAGCGTGTCGTGGCCGCCGGCCGCCGAGTAGGCGACCCGGCCGAGGACGCCGCGCGGTCCGCCCGTCGTGCCGGTCACGGTCACCGCACCCCTGCAGCGCCGGTCGCGGCGGGGACAGCGGATCTCGATCACGCCGGTGACCGGGTCCGGGCCGGGCGGCGGCGCCGTCGTGACGTCCGGGGGCTGCGGCACCACTGGCGGCACGCTGATCGTCGGTATGCCCGGTGCGAGCGGCTGCACCGGCAAGAGCGGCACCGGCGGCGAGATGTCTGGAAACTGACCGTCGGGAAAGTTGACGCTGAACGGTCCGTTGGCGCCGTCGTTCACGCTGATCGTCACGTCCGAGATGATCGACATCTGCACGGTTTCGGTGATCCCCTGCAAGCAGTTCGTTGTGAGCATCCCAGAGGCGGGAGGTAGGTCAAACGAGTCGGTTACCGTCCCCCATAGCGTGCCCGCCGAGTCATACAGGGCCCGGTAGCCGGTGTTCAGGTAGCTGGTCGTCGGTTTGAACGCCGTCAGCACCGGTGTCTGGAAGCGCTCGGTGCTGACCGCCGGCGGGCCCGCGGGACAGATCCCCGCGTCGCAGGTATTCAAATCGCAGGCGAGGACGTCGCTTGGGCCGGCCGGCGCCCCACCCCCGCAGGCGGCGTCGGCGCCAGGGATCCCGAGCCCGTAACCGACCGCGAGCTCACTCTGGGTCAATCGCATCGGCAACGAGGACGGCGGCGCACTGTACTTGCAGTCCGTCGGCGGCCCGGCCGCGCTGGTCGTCTTCTCCTCACCGGCGACCGTCAGCCGGCCGGGGAGAAGAGCCGTGCTGAACGTCGCGAGCGGCAGCTCACCGGACGCCGACCACGCCCAACTGAACGTCTGATCGACCGTGCTCCACGACATCCCGGCCTGCTGGGCGCTCTCGTGGTACTCGTAGACCCCCTGGTAGTCGACTGTCACCGGGAGCCCCGACCCCGCGGCCGCCGGCGCCAGCGCACCCACACCCACCACGACCGCCGCGAACAACCGCGCTCGAAATCCGCGACGACACACGACCCGGAGCATATCGCCGCCAACGTCACGCTACCCGCGGCCGTCTCTCTCGTGACCGCCGCCTCGGTCTCGCCGCTGGCGAGGAGCGGGTGCGTCGCCACACGTGGGCCGAGACCCGCATTCATGCTCGCCCGCGTATAGGAGGCCGGAGCGGTTTCGCGACCGCGTTTGTCCGAAAGCGTCGCCCGGCGACCGAAGAAAGCATGACTGCTCCGTCGCGGGTGGAGCAGTGCGCCGAGGTGGGCGGCGGAGCGTCCAACCCCTGAGGCCAGCCATGGCTCTCGGTCTTGAGGCTCGACGCAGGCTAGGGAAATCGACGCGACGGAGGCGAGGAGGATCCCGCCGCCTCGTGGTTCGGGCAGTGTGACGTGACAAGGACATTGCCTGTAGCCTCACCAAGCGTGGGAGATGACGCGGGTGGGAGGACGGAATGGGAGCGGTACGCCTGGGTCGCCGGGATCCTGTTCGTGGTTGCGCTGGTAGCGGAGATCGTCGTCGCCGTTGGGGTCGAACTGAGCCAGAACGACTCGGCGGCGAAGATCGCGAACGGTCTTTACGCCCACGAAACGCGGTTGACCGTGATCGCATGGCTGTCCATCGTGTATGCGGTCACGTTCGTGATCTACCTGAGCGCGCTGCACAACCTGCTGCGCGGGGACAGCGATCGCATACGGACCCTTGGTTCGTTGGTGCTGGTTGGCGGAGTGCTGTTCGTTACCTTGCATGCCGTCAGCGACGTCGGTATCACCGGATTGGTCGCAGCAAAGCTCGCCTCATACGGTGCCCAACACGACCCGGGCGTGTCCTACACGCTGTACCTGACGACGTTCGCGCTGGAGAGTGTTGGCGATGTCTTCGGCAGCCTGTTTGCTTTCGCAACGGGCGCGCTTGTGCTGAGGAGCGGGGTCTTACCGCGCTGGCTCGGCTGGGTGTCGATCCTCGCCGGGAGCATGCTCTTCCTTCAGGGCTTCGGCCTCGGCGGCGTCATCGCCTCGTTCGGGCTAGTGCTCGACCTCATCGGGTTCTTGCTCCTCCTGGTCTTTGTCCTGGTGAGCAGCGTCATCTTGCTAATGCGTGAGAGCGCGGCGCCCGACACCCCGGGCGCAACCAACTAGACAAGCACGCGATCCCGACCCGTGGGTGCGGGGCCATGAGGCTCTCAGTCGCCACCCTCTCAAACACTGGCATCGCAGAGGGGTCTACCTCGAGAAGGCCGCAGCCTGCGCCCGGCAACGAGCTGCGGCAGTCCTGCTTCTCGTTGGCGACGGGCACGTTATCCGCGCCGAGCTAAGACGCGCTCCGCGCGGAAACCGCGCCTCCGAAGGAGCGATAATTGCCTCTATCTCACGGCCCGGCTGCACCGAAGCGCCGGTCTGGCGTCCTTGAGGAGTTATCAGACCTCAAACCCCGGATAGTGCGATCGGTTCGCGCGCGGGCCGCGTCGGCGCGATGATCGTCGCGCGGGCGCCCCGCGCATCGGCGAGAGCGTCGTGCCGCCCGAGAACCTGCCAGCGGACGATGCCGTGGCGATGCCACAGCGCCGCGGTCCAGGCGGCGAGGCGGGCGTCGATCAGGGTCCTCGCGATGTTTGTATGCACGATCGTCCAAGGGGGAGGGCTCGTCCATGGGGCCGGCGCGAGAGATTCCGCCGCGCGTGCATCACCACGACGGTTACCCGGTGACCTTTTGGTGCTATGCGCCGTCCCGCGGCGATCACGCGTCAGCCAGCGCGCGCGCTCGCGGCCTGCACGCGCTGCACGAAGCGCTGGCCGGTCTACGGCACTCGACCGACTGGCCGCTCCCATCTGTCCGCGACGAGCTCGCCACGATTCGCCATGAGCTTCGGCGGGCGGGCCTGGTGTCGGCGCTCGGCGCGAGCGATCGGCGGTTGCTCACCGAGTGTCTGGACCGAGGCCTCGCCGAGTTGGCCGAGACGCCGCAGGCGGCGCGCATCCTCCATGGTTCACCGCACGACGCAAACGTCCTCTCCGTCGACGGGCGGCCACTCTTCATCGACTTCGCTATGCCGCGTTGTACCGTGACCGCGAATCCGTTCGGGGCGGACGGTTCATCACCGACAGATCGGCCTCAACAATCTGATCCCGCCCATCGAGCTCGACAGCGCGCAAAGACCCCGAATCACCCCCGCGGTGGCAAGCGTCCCATCGGACGGCACGCGGCGCCCGCCGCCTACTCCGCGCATGCCTGCACCTTCGGACGCCGAAGGGCGTGCACGATCGCACACACCACCCCGAGCGGACGAACAGGACTACGCGCGGCCCGTTGCTGTCGCCACCGAGACGCGGGATTGCGCTGTCTCAACGCCGTGTTGATCGCACACGGGAGAGGTAGCTCTCGTACGCTCAAACGGTCACGTCGCGACCGTGTCCCTCGCGGGGAACGGCAGAGTGCGTCGGCCGGAGCCGGTCCCGCGAGTCGTCGTGGTCTCACCGGGTGAGCGTCTGCGGCTCGTAGTGCCGTGTGGGCTCCACGCCGGAGAATGGGGGGTACCGGCGTGGAGCCTTGGCACGGTCGTCGCTGTCCGTGTCGAGGTCGCGACATGCGGAGATGTTCGAGCGCGACGCATCCCGGTCATCGACGGCGCCGACGCGCGGCTTGAGGCAAACTCGGGCCATGCCGGGCGCGATCGAGCCACAGTGTCAGAGTTCTGACTCGGACGCGGACACGCCGATGTCTAACGGCGCTGTGCCGCCTGCTGCGGCGCGGCGACTCGTCGCCACCTGAGCCGTCCGCCCGATCGCAACGGGGCCACGCTCGCCTCATTCGCGGTGCTGGTTGGCGTCGTGATCGTCGCGACCGTCGCAGCGGACGTTGCGTTCGGGCGCCTCGACGTGCACTAGGTCGGGGCCCCGCGCCGACGGCCACCGCGACCGACAGGACCGCCGGTAGAGCCGCCTGATCGACGCGATCGTGCCACGTGCACGAACACGAGCGTCAACGCAAGCCATCGCGGCGCGCCGTCAGTTACGCGCCGGAGGCCGCCGTCAGCACGACAGCCGCTTGGTGATCCACGAGGTCGGCGCGTAATAATGCGACAGGAACCCAGCGCGACGCTTGCGGTGCTTCGCCTGCAGCGTGCTGAGCGCTTCAGCCTCGCGGCCGCCCCAGGCCACCACCGGGACCGAGCCGCTTGTCGGCAGCGCAGTCGCCTGGGTGCGCTGATCGGACACCTCGCGATCGGGCCGACCGTAACGTGACGCACAACGCTCGTATCCGCAGGCCGGACCGTCGCACAGCAGCACGCCCAGGCATGCAGATCCAACCGATACGCCAGTGCCCGCGCGAAGATGGGTCGACTCGCTCGTCGCCGACGGGCTGACCTGGGAGAGGGGGCTCGCACCGGGCGAGGGCGGCACGACCAGTCGGAATTCTGACTTCGGCGTCCGCAGTCCGACGGCCGCGGTGGATCAGCCCGCTGACCTCCGAGACAGTGTTCCATCAGCCACATCGAGGAGACGCAATGCCAGATACGAGGCAACGAGACCGTCGTCGCGATGCGCATGAGGAGGCGATGACACGAGCGGACCCCGGCCGACGCACGAGACAGCAACGACACGATGACGCGGTGATCCAGGCGGAGGTGAGGGCCTTGGTTCGCGAGCTGCGCCCAGACGGCGTGCCGCGCAAGGACGCCCTTGTACAGCCCGCGCGGACATCGAGCTGGCACAGCGACAGCTTCGAGGACGCGCTGTCAGCGGCGGTTAGAACGGGTGCGCTCGAGCCGCTCGCCTTGGACTTCTACCGCCACCCCGAGATGCACGACCTTGCTCACCCGCATAACTAGGATCTCCATGAGCATGGCGCACCACGCATCTCACAGGGCTGCCGAGCACCGATCGGCGCCCCACATCGGCCTGGCGCGGTCGGCCTGCTGTGAGCCCACCGCCGGGCACCGGCGCCGACGATTGGTCGATCACTCGGGCAGGTCTGTGGGGCCGTTCGGCTCACCGGACGCCCGAGCGGCTACGGGCCGTAGCTCAAGCAGCTCGCCGGGCGGCTGACCCGATAGCAGCCAGGCGTCATCGACCAAGCGCACCGATCCGCGCTCCGCTAGGTCCGACAGGGCACTGGACACGGTTGGGCGGCGGGCGGCCACGAGGTCGGCCAGCACGGCGTGGGTGAGACGCAACGGCAGACTGATTCCATCGCTGCCCACACGACCCCAGCGGTCGGCGAGATGCCAGAGCTGCATCTGCAGACGCACGTCGACCCGGGGCTGGTGCACGATCGCCATGCTGACGGCAAGGTTGCGGGAGCGCTCAAGCGCCCGCCCGACCAGAGCGCCGGTCAGCTCCGGATAGCGAGCGAAACGCTGTGCGACGACTGTATCGAGCAGCGCCACGCGAGTCGGCTCAAGCACACGCCAACCGGTCGTGCGCGGCAGCGTGGGCGGCAGGTCCTGACCCTGCCAGGGGCGAAGCAGATCCCCTTCGCCCAGGAGCTCGGCACCGAAGCGCCCGTCGATGCCGACGCGGCGGATCAGCAACCCCTGCAGCACAAGGAGGCCGACCCCCTCATGAATGATCTCCGGACGCCGGGCGGTCCACGGTCCACGAGCGATCCGTGCCACCCGCGCGACGCAGTCTTCGATGGCCTGATGTCGCCTGCCCTCGGGGATCGCCTCAGCCAGGTCGGGATCCTCACGCAGCACGTGGCACGCGCTCGAGGGGGTGCGACCGGCAAGGCTCACAAGCTCCAACTCTCTCAGACTCGCCGCGTTCCGTATGCCCGGTTGCCCGGCATCAGGACCACGCCGGTCTGAGCCCAGGTCTCGCCCACCAAGCCGCGTAGCTGGCGAAAGCTCGGTGAGCCGGCGGCCACCTCGTCGCCGTCGTCGCGCACCATCAATGTGACGGCGTCGCGCATGCTCGGAAACGTCTTGGCCAAGGTGACATTGCGGTAGGGCGACAACGCCAGCGAGAAACCCTCCGCTCGCGAAGGAGCGCGGCATTGCGGAGCCCGAGATGCCCGCCACGAGAAGATCCCGGCCCCGACCGTCGCGCCGACTCCGATGCTGACGGCGGCGAGCAGTCCGTCATTCGATGTCGATGAGTCCCGCGGTCGGACCGTCGCATCCCGACACGAGCGTCGGCGTGCGGCGGGGAAGGAGCCAGCGGCTAGCGTGGCGCGGGGGCCGAGGTGCCAAGGACACGCCCCGACGCGTCGAGTGCCTGCACCGCAAACGTCTGCGCCGCGCTTGACACGGGGATCGCCGTTTCAAAGCTGCTGCGTCGCGCCGTCGTCAGCGACCGCAGCGCGGCCGGCGAGGGGCCGGCGAGGACCCTCCAGGCGCTCACGTCCGTGGCGCCGTTCCAGCTGGCGTACACCGTGGCCGCGCCGGCCGAGCTTGCGCTCACGGCGAGCTGGGGCGGGGCGGCTGGCGTGCCGACCCAGGGAAAGCTGAAGGCGCGATAGGACTGGCCGGGCGAAGCGATCTGGGCCTGGAAGACGAGCTGCCCGTCGGGGGCGAACTCGGTCTCAAACGGCTCCTGTCCCCAGCCGACGAACGTGTCCCCGTTGGCCAGCGGTTGCTCGTTGCCCTGGCTGTCGCTGACCAGGGCCGGCGCGTGCACGAAGCGGTCGACGAGCGACACGCTGTGCGTCGCCCAGTTGATCTGCTCGCGGATCGCGCGCGATTGCGCGTGCGCCTTGGGCGCGGCGCCGTCGTCGAAGATCGTGATCGTGTGGTCGGGCTGCCAGCGCGCGTCATGCTGATAGGCCGTGCCGGTCCCCGGGCCCATGTGAAAGCTTGAGTGGCGCCCGCCGAGGCGCCACAGGACGCGCCCGGTCGCAAGGCTCACGTCATACGCGGCCCAGGTGTTGCGAGAGGACACGAGCGGGTTGCCGTCGGGCCCCTGCGAGATCGAGTTGCCGTGGAAGTAGTCCCACGGCATCCCGTGCACCGGAACGGTGTAGGAATCGGTGAGGGCGACGTGGCCGTAGCTGTGCCACTCGAACATCACCAGTCCCGTCTTGACGTCGATCTCCTGCACGATCGAGTCGAGCAGCTCGCCGTGCGAGGGTCCGTGCGCGGAGGACAGATCGGCGGCGACGAAGCTGTACGCCGTGATGAACGCGGTGCCTTGCGGCGTGAGCTGGATGTCGTGCAGGTCCGCGCTGTAACCGTTCCCGCCGCTGACCTCGGCGATGGGCTGGTAGCTGGAGTTGTAGATCTCGTCGGTGCCGGATCCGACGCCGAGCGGCGAGATGTACCCCTGCCACCACACCAGCGCGGGTTGGTCGTGGTAACGCTCGACCTGGAAGTCCATCCCGATCTGCCCGGTGGGCACCGGCTCAAACCACACGACCTGTCCGTTGGGGCTCATGACGAGCGGACCCCATTCGCCGGGTGAGGAGTCCGGCGACAGGAAGATGTCGCCGGCGGCCGCCCGCGGCGAGGACTCGGTCACCGAGACCGCCGGTGGCTGGAGGTTGGGTGCTGAGACGAAGTGCTGCACGGTGCCGGGACGGGCGGGCGGATGTGTTGTGGTTGGCTTGAACTGGTACGGGACTGGGCGCGCGACGGTGAACGTGGAGCTCACAGGCTGCCCACCGATGCGCGCGTCGACGCGGACGCGCTCGCCGGGATCGAAGGCGTGGTCGGGCAGGAACGATGCTCCCGTTCCGGTTGAGTAGGCGGCGAGGTGACCGGTGTGCGGCCCGCTGCGGGACGCGCTGATGGACACGTCGGCGATGTCCGAGGGGGCGGCGCCGAGGAAGCTGATCTGCGTCTGCGGTGAGGCGTCCGGGGTCCCGGGCAGCGGTGAGATCGTCACGGCGGCGGCCAGCGGGCAGCCAAGCGTCAGGACGGCGGCACCGATCACCGGCCCGAGTAGAACGACGCGGAGGGCGGCGCGAGGAGGCATCACGCTGCAGAGAACACGGCCTCCATCGGTGCGATGCGACACCGCGGCTCCAGAAGGGCAGCGGTGTCAGAACCCTGACCCGCCAAGGCGGCCGGCGGAGCGGCGCCACAGCCGCGGTCTGGCTCGCACGTCATCCCGCCGCTACGTTCCCGCGGCGGTCAGTGTTCCGACAGCGTGGGGAGCGGAAGCGAGCCTTTGCAGCGCCCGCCGGGTTGCCATAACACGGGCCTCTGGCCTTGAGACGCAGCGATGACTCGGCGAAATCAACCACACCGCGGCCCGCGCTCGCGCGGGTGTCTTGCGGCGCGGCGGCTGTGTAGCTGCCGCTTCTGCGGAACGACGGTCCGCATCGGTGACGCCCTCGCGCTCACGGGGCACGGGCTCGCGCACGCGGAATGTGCGCTCGCAAGCTGGACTGGGGCGCGAGCGCGCGAAGACGGCGTGCCGGGTGAGCCGTTCGGTGACGCCCGGCATCCGAGCAATGCCACGCCGGAACGCAACGAAACACCGCTGCACGGCGAACTTGCCCGCGAGGACGCCAGCGAGCATCCATAGCCGTCGCGGCGGACCGCGAGAGGTCAGCCGAACCAGCTGACCTGCCTGGCCGCCGTGATTGCACGGCCGCAGCATCCGCTGCGTGTCCGGTTGCCTCATCAGTGCTGCGCAGATCCAGTCATGGCGCGCCTGCGGCCGCGCACGGGTTACTCGCCTACGACGCGATCAGGCGAGGAGCCCGGGGCGAGGGTCACTGGGATTGGGGTGAGGTGCAGCAGCTCACCGGGTGGGTTGCCGTGCAGGAGCCATCCGCCCGGCGTGGGACATACGACCTCCCGGCCCGCCAATTCGGTCAGTGCGCTGGTCACGGTGGGACGTCGCGCGGCGATCAGATCAGCGAGGACAGCGTGTGTGAGCGCCAGCGGGAGCACGATCCCGTCGCGCCGCACGCGCCCCCAGCGCGCCGCGAGGTGCCAGAAGAGCATGTGCAGTCGCATATCGACGCGCGCTTGATGCACGATGGCCATGTTCACGGCGAGGTTGCGCGAGCGCTGCAGCGCGCGCCCGACGAGCCGGCCGAGGAGCGGCGGGTATCGGACTAAGCGTCGCGCAAATGCCTCGTCCAGCTCGGCCATGCGCGCTGGCTCCAGCACGCGCCAGCCGGTGGTTACCGGCAGCGTGGGGGCCTCGTCCTCACCCTGCCACGGGCGAAGCAGATCGCCCTCACCGAGCAGCTCGGCGCCGTAGCGACCGTCGATGCCCACGCGCCGGATGAGCAGCCCGCCGAGCACGAGCAGACCAATGCCTTCGCTTGGCATCGCGTCGCGCATGCCCGTCCACGAGCCCGGTGGCACCGAGATCAGCCTTGCGAGGCATTCGCTGACCGCGCGGTCTCGGCTGGCGCTCGGAACAGCCTCCGCCAGGTCACGGTCCTCTTCCAGCACGCGACAGAGCACGGAAGGCTCGCGCGAGTCGTCGCACGTACGGTCGGGCAGCCATCCCTGTAAATCCAGGTGGCCGGTTACCGGTCGTGGCATCAGCTCGCATCGTGGCACCTTAGGCGCTGGCGGATGGCAGCCCGATGGGGTCCTGGTCAGGATTCTGACCGGGACGTCGGTGAGGCGACGGTGACCCTTGGTTGGGACTCCCAAGGGCGCTTACGCTCGCTCACGTGAGTGACGTCAGCGACGAGCAACTCGAGAGGGGCGCTGACGTCGAGCCCAACCGGCATAATGCTGTTTGCGCAGCAGAAGTCGCCGAAGCAACCGACGAGCACCCGCACACACTGCCCCGTGCAGGCGAGCGCGCGGGTTGGGTCCGGGTGGGCGGAGACCGGATTCTCGGCGGCTTGCAGCGCTCGGCGGCAGGCAGTGACTGGGGCCTGACGGCGCTGGCGCTGCTCACTGGTGCCGGCGCCGGCATCGGTGCGATCGCGTTTCGCTACCTGATCGTCGGCTTCACCTACCTGTTCACGGGGCATCGCGATTACAGCGCGGCGGGCCACGCCGGCAACCCGTTCCTGGGCGTGGGCGCCTGGTTTGTCGTGGTAGCGCCGGTGGTCGGAGGCCTCCTGTACGGTCCACTCGTCTCGCGCTTCGCGCCCGAGGCCCGCGGGCACGGGGTTCCCGAGGTGATGTATGCGGTCAATCGCCAGGGCGGTCGCATGCGTCCGCAGGTGCCGATCGTCAAATCGCTTGCGTCAGGGCTGTGTATCGGCTCGGGCGGCTCGGTGGGGCGCGAGGGCCCGATCGTTCAGATTGGCTCCGCGCTCGGGTCGGTTACCGGTCAGCTGCTGCGCCTCTCCGAGCCTCAGCTTCGCCTGCTCGTGGCCTGCGGCGCCGCGGGCGGGATCTCCGCGACGTTCAATGCGCCGATCGCCGGGGTGTTCTTCGCGCTCGAGCTGATCCTGCGCAACTTCCAGACCCGCTCGTTCGGATTGGTGGTGCTCAGCTCGATCACGGCGGACGCCATCGGCCGGGCGGCGTTCGGCAGCCACCCGTTCCTGTCGCTGCCGACGTTTGCCTTCAGTTCGCCGCTGGAGCTGCTGCTCTACACCGGACTGGGCGTGCTCGCCACGGCCGTCGGCCTGACCTTCGTGCGACTCCTCTACACCGGCGAAGACGTCGCAGACCGCCTGTGGCGCGGCCCGGACTGGCTGCGACCGGCCGCGGGCGGTGTGTTGCTGGGGCTGCTGCTGCTCGTCGTACCGCAGATGTACGGGGTTGGCTACCCCGTGCTCGAGCGGGCCGTCGCCGGCCATTACGTGCTCATGGCGTTGCTCGGCCTGCTCGCCGCGAAGATCCTCGCTACCAGCCTGACGATGTGGATCGGCGGCTCGGGCGGCGTGTTCGCGCCATCGCTGTTCATGGGCGCGATGCTCGGCAGCGCCTACGGCACGATCGTCCACCGGCTAATGCCACACCTCGCCGCCGCGCCCGGCGCGTACGGACTGGTCGGCATGGGCGCCGTGTTCGCCGCCAGCGCGCGCGCGCCGATCACTGCCGTGATCATCATCTTCGAACTCACCGGCGACTACCGAATCATCCTGCCACTGATGCTGGCGATCGTGGTCGCGACCACGCTGAGCAACGCGATCACACGCGACACGATCTACACACTGAAGCTGCGCCGCCGCGGAATCGACATCGACGAGCCCCCGGCCGGCCCGCTGGCGCAGACCACGATCGCGCAGGCAATGGGCCCACTTCCACCGCCGCTCGCGCCGCAGCAGCCGCTCGCCGAGGTGCTCAGGCGCTTTACAAGTGAACGAACCGAGACGCTGCCGGTCATCGACGCGCAGGGGACGCTGCTCGGCGTCGTCGCGGCGGTCGATGTCGAGCAGGCGCTCGCCAACTGCCCCGACGGCCTGCGCGCCGGCTCACTCCTGCATGCCACCCCCGACCTGCGCGCCGAGCAGCCGCTCCAGGACGCCGTGGGCGCACTCGCGGCGACCGAGGACGGGGGCCTGCCGATCCTCGACGGCGACGACAACGTCGTCGGCTGGATCACCCATCGTCGCGTACTGCGCGCCACCGGCGCACCCATCGCCGGCGAGCGGCGCCCGGCGATGCCCTCGACCAAATCGCGACGCGGCCCCGACCCGCACGGAAGCACCGAGGACGGGCGCGGTGGCGAGGTCGAAGTTGTACCCTCAACGTTCTACCCTGCTGGGGCCAATTCGCAGAAGAGTCACCCATGACTCAACCTTCCTCCGCCTCTCCGTCCGCGGGCCAGCAATGGTTCTCGCCTTCGCCCGACGACACCGTCGTACGCCGCGGAACGCTCAGCTGGCTAACGCACCCGCGGCGACCACTGCCCGAGTGGAGCCGACGCTGCGCCGGGTGCTAGCGACACCGGGTGACGTCGACCGAACGCTGGCCGTCAGGTCGCGAGCGGCCGACGGCAACGCGAGGGTGTTCAGACGAGTCGCTGAGTCTCGCGGCAGGCAGAGCGGGTGTCTGTACCCCGCGGCCCGAGCCGCATCGTCTTGCCGCGTCAGAACGCCGATCGGGCTCGCGAGGCCGGCGGGCGCGCTCAGTACGCCGCGATCGGCGGGCCGGTGTAGGTGATGCCGGCAGGAGCGCGCCAGCGCACCCGCCAGGCCACGCCACGTACCCGCGATGGCATCTGCCAGTAGCCGCGAGTGTCGGTGCGTCGCCGTGCAAGCACCGTGAAGCCTGCACGGCGCGAGCGCTGCACGAGGACCGTGACGCCCGTGGCTCCGCGCGCCGGGCGGACGTACCCCCACAGGTTAAAGCCAGCTCGGGCGCGCATGACGACGAGGGGCAAGCGGAAGCCGGCGTAGAGCGGCTTGGGGCGGCCGTTGGCGTACTCGAGCCCGGTCTGGAAGCCGGTTCCGAGCCCGGAGAGCGAGTTTCCCGGTCGGTCGATCGTGGCATCGTCGCGCAGGAGGTACTGCGAGAACGCCGCAACGCGGGGATTCTCCCAGGCGATCATCTCGCAGATGGCGTCGAACTGGGCCTGGACGGCCGGCGAAACCCCGAGCCAGCGGTTGGGGTGGCTCTGGACGCCGAACTCGGTGAGGTAGATCGGCAGCCGCGCGCGGATCGCGTGTGCCCTCGCCGCCCGATCCAGGGCGCCGACCAGACGCGACAGCGCACCGATGGTCACGTCGTCTGGCACTGGCGGGCGATAGTACGGGCCGGCGGGGATCGTGTAGGCGTGATGTGCGTAGCCGGCCGCCGGCAGCTGCGAGCACGTCGCCGCCTTGTGGTAGCGCACGTTCAGGCAGAGCGCGTCGCGCAGGAAGACGAGCGGTGCGACGTCGTGCGGGCTGCCGGTCGGGGCGGTCTCGCCGAACAGGACGGCTGGGTGAGCGATCCCGCCGGCCACGAGTCCCGCGTACCCGGCCTGCCACAAGGCTCGGTACAGCCTGGGCGACGCCGGCTGCCCGTGGACGAATTGGGGTTGCAGGAACGCCGGGTGGTTGGGCTCGTTCCAGATCGAGAAGAGGCTGACCTTGCCGGCGTAGCGGCGCGCGACCGCGGTCATGAAACGCTCGAAGTCCAGAGGGTCGGGACGAGTGACCTCATCGCGCCGGCTCGCGGTCGCCCACCGGGGCACGGGCCCCGAGACGGTGAGCAGGACGCGCCAGCCGAGTGCCTTCGCGGTGGCGAGAACCGGATCGTAGGCCGACCAGTCGTAGGCGCTCGGATCCGCGGCATCGAAGCGGGGGGCGCGGGCCGAGCGCGGTTGCGGCGCCACCCGCTCCCAATAGACCACGACACGGAGGCCGTCGACACCGAGCGAGCGCAGCTCGGCGAACGTGCGCGCGCGCCGCGCCGCCGACACTCCCACCAGGTCGCGCGGAGCATCGAAATAGGTGGCCTGGCCGGCCGATGCGCTTGCGCTCGCCGCGTGCCCGCCCGCCGCCAGGGCCGCAACGGCTACCGCCACAGCGCGGCGTGCGCGAACGGCGGCAGCGGCGCGGGGACGTCGCCGTCGGACTGGATCGTCGCGGTAGCGCATCAGCGGGTCCGGTGCGGATCGCCCGCCGGGGCGGGAAGGTGGGTGTTCATGTGCTCGTTGCGCATGCCTCGCCAACCCTTCGTCGCCCCGATCGGTGCGCCCACCGGTCAATGTTCTGACAGTGATCGAGTTCCTCGCGTCCGCTTGGCCTCGGCTGCTTCGCCGGGCGTGACCAAGCGAGCGACCTCGGCCGTGAATCGCGTGCGTCGCTCGGGTGAGGGTGTCCGGACGCGAGAGCTGATCCGTGGCCCAGGCCGTCGTCCCGTCGTGCCGTCGCGGAAGCTCGCCGTCGCGGCATAGGGCAAGACGCCGCCCCGGGGTCCACTCCTCCCTGTCGGTTCGCGGGTGTGTCGGCGGGCGCGGATCGCGCGGGCGGCGGTCGATCGTCAAGCCGCTCGACGCCGGCCACGTCAGGGATGTGACCGCGGCGTCGGCGCCGAGCCGGCTCCAGCGCAACCTGGGCCGCCGAGCGTTGTTGAGTGGGTCATGCGCCTGCGGTGGTCGACGTTGCGATGGAGGGCACGACGCGCGCGTGGGCTGCGTGTCCGACTGCTGCTCGCGCTCACGACGCTTGCCCTCGGTGGCCTCACCGGGCCCACGGTGAGCCACGCCTACCTCGTCGGCGTCGCGGACCAGAAGGCGGCCATGTTGGTGGATCCGCTCTACACGCAGCTTCTGGCGCGCCAGCGTATCGCCGACCGCATCTCGCGTTACATCGCTCCCTACGACGTCGCGAACGGCAGCCGCGCCAACCTCCCGTACCTAAACGAGTTCATCAACTGGTACCGGCACGCCCGCGCCGACCACGTGCAGATGCTGGTCGCCTTCTATCACTCCGAACTGTCACCCACGCGGCTGCCGAGCGTGCGCACGTACGAGCGAGACGTGCGCCGGGCGATCGAGCGATTCCCTGGCGTTGAGGCGTGGCAGCCTTGGAACGAGGCCAACCGGGGCCAGATCCGCCACGTGCTTGCGAGTCCGAGCGCGGGCGGGGCAGCCGCGTACTACCGCGCGCTTCGCGGCGTCTGCCGACGCTGCACGATCGTCGCCCTCGACGTCCTCGACCAGAACGACGTGCGGCCGACGCTTCGCTACATCGCCCGGTTCCGGGCCGCGTTGCAGCGGATGGGCGTGCGCACACCACGCTTGTGGGGCCTGCACGACTACTCGGATACCAATCGCTTCAGCACCGCGCGTACGCGCGCGATCCTGGGAGCGGTGCCGGGCCAGGTGTGGCTGACCGAGACCGGTGGGATCGTCACGTTCGGACGCGGCTTCCCCAACCGCCACGGCAGCGGCGACCGTCGCGCGGCCCGAGCGCTCGCCTACATGTTCCGCATCGCCGGAGCGTTCGGTCGCGTCACCCGCCTGTACATCTTTGAGTGGTACGGGGCGACGGCGAGGGCGCGCTTCGATGCCGGCCTGCTTGACGCGCGCGGCACGCCACGCCCCGGTTATGTCGTCGTATGCGAGCACTTGCACGCCAAGCGCTGCCGGGGTCTGAGGGTCGACTCGAGCTCCTGACGAGCGTCCGCACCAGGGGCTCTCGGTCCCGTCGTGTGGCCGTGGTGTCTCGGGCGGCGGTCCGCCCTGCGTCGGGTCACGGAGCGATGACCGCCGACGTGTGGCGACCGCGTCGGGCATCCAGGCCGGTCCCTGCGTCGCCGGCGTGGCCGCCCGCTCTCGCGCTCCCCGACAGCGACCCCGTCCGGCAGCCGCGGTGCCGCCACCGCGCTCGAACGCTCGGTCGCGCGGTCGGCGTGACTCAGCCGGTGAACGACGGGGACACGGCTGTGCGGGCGGGCGGTCGCCGTGCGAAGCGCAGAGAGGAGGAGCGGCTGGTGCAATCGTTGGTGTACACGACGCGGAGTCGATGGGCGCCGTAGCGCTCGCGGTCGACGGGAATGATGTAGCGGAAGCGCCCGGCGCCGGCGTTGGCCCGCGAAAGGGTCCGCACGCGGTGGCCATCGATGACGAACACGACGTGTCGTACGGCCGGTGCTTGCACCGTGACGGCCAGCCGCCCGTGGGAGAGGCCTCGGCGGGTGACGCGGGCGCGTCGCACCGGCGTGCAGGCGTGAGCCATGGCCGCAGAGACGCCGCTGGCGGGCGCAGTCACCGGGCCGGGAGTCGATGTGCTGGTCACGACGCTCGTCTGCGTTACGGCGGGCGACGCGTTCGTGACCGTCGTGGTCCTCGACGTGGCGGTCGTGAAACTCGTCGTCGTCGTTGTCGTGCTCGACGCCGCGGTCGTGTTCGTGCTCGACGCAGTGGTGGTGGTCGTCGTGGTGGGACAGTCGGTGATCCCAATCGGAGCGGACGTCGAGGCGCTGCCATCGTCGCCGTCGGTAGTCTGCGCGCGCGTCCATGCTGAGGATGCCGACACGTCGCCGTCGACCTGCGGGAGCGCCACCGAGAGCGTCGTCCCGCCGCCGGCGAAGCGCACGGACCCAGAGAAGGTCGTGGGTCCGCCGCCGGTCGCGGGCGTGAACGTGAGCGTGTACGACGCGGCGTTGTATCCGCCATTGCCCGTCGCGCCGGGTCCGGCCGGGGTGAATCTGCTCCAGGTGATGGTCGCCCAGCCGCACGCGACCGACAGGTTGGCGGTGTGCGCGTGAGCCGTTGTCGCGGCGCCGAGCGTGAGCGCGGCGGTGAGCGTGGCTATCGATCCCTTACGCATGCGGCGCCTTTCGTCGTGGTGGACAGACCGCGGGCGACACCGGACCAAAAGGCCTACGCGCGCCGACCCGGCCGATGGGCAGCGGCGAACCCGTCCCACACAGGCGGGTAGCGATTCGGTCACGATGTCGCCTCACGGCACGCCCAAGAACCGCGCGCCGCCGCCGAAGTAGCGCGCCGCCGTCAGGGCGAGGTCAGTCTGCTGACATGCGGCGACCCGCGCACAACGCGGGGACCAGAAGAGTCATACCCTGGCGCGATGTTTCGCCGCCGAGCGTCAGCTCGGCCGCGCCTTTACGTGCTTGCTGGTCACGCCCGGGCGCTTGGCGAGCAGGCGCCGATCGGCCCTGTTGAGCGCGATGCCGGATGGTCCTGCTTGTGTCGGGCCGGGCTAGCTGGCCGTTCCGCGCGAGCCTGGCCGCGTGTGGCGGCCGTAGTGGCTTGGGGTAACCGCGACGCTGGCGACTAGCGAGCGCCAGGTGCCTCACCCTGGCCGCCGCCGACGCCCTCCTCGGGAATCTCGTGATCCTCGTCGGGTTGCTCATCGTCGGACCCTGCTGCGCGCTGCTGACCGGCCGCTGGCGCCGCAAGGCCGCCGCCGGCGCCTGGGCGATCGTGCTGGCGGCGCTGCTTGGTATCCCCGACGGGATCTGGGGCACGTCCACGCACCTCGCGTTCCTCGGCGCAGTGGTGATCGTCGCCGCCGTCAGCGCCGCACCCGCTGCTGTAGTCCAGGGAACGAGATCGGGCTGACCGACGCCCCGTACCGTCACCGGATCGCCAGCGGCGCGAGTACGTCGCCCCCAGAGTCACATCGATAGCAACCAGCTGGAGCGACTCGTCGACCACCCGGCAGGCAGGGCTCTCGCTAGCGCTCGGCCAAGTATGCGCGCCAGCCCCCGAGGTGCGTGATCTCGCTCGCCCGATCGACTGCCGCGGGCTCACAGAGGAAGCCGGCCACCTCCTCGCCGTCGGCCAGTGTGACCCGGCCGATCGAGAGCGGCGCCGGGACCTCCGCGAGCAGCGCGCCGAGCGTGGCCGCCGAGAGCTCCCATACCTCGGTGACGATCGCGGCGCCGCCGGTGCCGCTGCGGATGAGGCCGGGCCGCGGTACGCCGCTGTCGGGCAGCGCGTAGAGCAGGTACTCGGGCGCAGTGGTCGTCGCCCGCACGAGGCGTGCGCCGCGCGAGGTGAGGCGTTCGTTGAGCGGCAGGCCCGACATGTGCGCCCCCACGACGGCGAGGCGCAGCGCCCCCGGCTCGGCCGCCCGCACGCCGGCCTCGCCGCGCCAGTACGCGGCCAGCTGCAGCAACCGGTAGTCGTGCCAGGCCGGAGCGAGCAGGGTGACGCCGAACGGCAGGCCGTCCGTGCGGTCCTGGCCGGGGAGGGCGATCGCCGAGAGGTCCATCAGGTTGGCGAAGTTCGTGTAGCGGCCGAGGCGATCGTTGACGCCGACCGGATCGGCCGCGACCGCCCGCAGCGTCGGGTGAAAGGGCGTCGTCGGCAGCAGCAGTGCGTCGGCCCCAGCCCAGATGTCACGGGCCTGCACGCGCAGGGCCGCGACCTCGTGCGCCGCGGAGAACACCGTCGTGGCGAGCTGGCTCGTTCCCTCGGCGACGATCGCGGCGACAATCGGGTCGAGCCCCGGCGGCCTGTCGGCCACGAGCTTGGCCAGACCGACGGCCCGCTCGGCCACCCAGGCCTCGTACAGGAGCGGCGCCGCGGCAAGCAAAGGCCCGACGTCCACCTCGACGAGCGCAAAGCGACCGCTCGCCGCACTGAGCGTACCCTCCCAGGCCTGCCGCGCGTGGACCTCCTCGAAGCTCACCTGCCCGGCCATCGGCACCGCGAGGCGTCCGTGCCGTGGAGCGTCCGGCGTCACGTAGGGCCGGCTCCAGGGATCGTCGGCCTGCGGCCCGGCGGCTATGTCGAGCACGGCCGCGGCGTCGGCGACCGTGGTCGTGAACACCGAGACGCAATCGAGGCTCGCGCAGGCCGGCGTGACGCCGCGCGTACTGATGAGCCCGCGCGTCGGCTTGAGGCCGACAAGCCCGTTGAAGGCGGCCGGGACGCGCCCGGACCCCGCCGTGTCGGTCCCGAGCGCGAAGGCGACGTCGCCGCGGGCGACGGCCACCGCCGAGCCCGAGCTCGAGCCGCCGCTCACCCGCGTGGCGTCGAAGACGCTCGCGCAAGCCCCGTAGGGCGAGCGGGTGCCGACCAGCCCGGTCGCGAACTGGTCGAGATTCGTCTTGCCGACGAGCATCGCCCCGGCCTCGAGCAGCCGGCGCACCACCGGCGCGGTGCCCGCCGCCGGCGCGTTCAGCGCCGGGCAGCCGGCCGTCGTGGGCAGGCCGGCGACGTCGATGTTGTCCTTGACCGCGAACGGGACCCCATAAAGCGGCAGCGAGCGATCGCCGGCATCGAGCTCGCGGGCCCGCGCCCGTAACGCATCGTCGGGCACCGCGGTGATCCACACGGGATCGCCCGCTCCCCAAACCCGGCGGCGCTCGCCGATCTCGGCGGCGACGTCAGAAGGGTGCCGACGCCCCGAGCGGTACTCCGCCAACAGGTCTGCAACGGAACGGCTCACGGCCCCTACTCCTCGTCGACCTCCGACACGTGGGCGTGCACGATGACCCAACGGTCGTGGCGCACCCAGGTCTGGCTTTGCCGGCCGACGGTGCGCCGGCCGGGGTAGGAGAACAGCGTCGTGACGACTGCGAGGCGCGTGCCGAAGGTCGTGATCTCGGTCTGGGAAAGGGTTCGCCCCAGGGGCAGTGATGGCTGGGCGGCGCGCCAGCGCGCGAGCTCGGCGGGGCCGCGCTGGCAGTCGGCGATGCCGAAGCGCAGGACGCACGCGTCGTCGTCGAAGCTCGCGGCCAGCACGTCGAGGTCGCGCGACACGAGCGCGGCCTCGTAGCGCTCGAACGCCGCGCGCACCTCCGCGACGACCTCGGAGCGGTTGCGCTGCAGCGACGGCTCGCCCTCCACCGGATTGGGCGCGGCCATCCTCAGGCGGCGCCCAGCTGCGCTAATAGCGCCTCCGACGGGGCGACCGCCCCGAACACGCCCCCCTGCATCGTGACCATCTTCAGCGCCGCCTCGTAGTTGCCCACGTCGGTCGCGCCGGTGCAGTCGCTCAGCAGCAGGCACTCGTACCCGCGGTCGTTGGCGTCGCGCATCGTCGTGTGCACGCACACGTCGGTGGTGATCCCGGTGAACAGGAGGTGGGTGATCTCCCGCGTCCGCAGCAACAGATCGAGGTCGGTGGCGTAGAACGCGCCCTTGCCGGGCTTGTCGATAACGAGCTCACCCTCGATTGGCGCCACCTCGGGCACGATCTCCCAGCCGGGCTCACCCCGGACGAGGATCCGCCCGCAGGGTCCGGCGTCGCCGATGCCGGCGCCGATGCGTTGCGAGCGCCACAGCTTGTTGGGCGGGCAGTCAGCGAGGTCGGGACGGTGCCCCTCGCGCGTGTGCACGACGGTGCCGCCCCAGTCGCGGAAGGCCGTGAGCACGGCCGCCGTGGGCGCGAGCCCGGACCGGGTCAGCGACAGGTCATAGCCCATGCGATCGACGTAGCCGCCGGGGCCGCAGAAGTCGACCTGCCAGTCGATGAGGATCAGGGCGGTGTGCTCGGGTACGGCCTCGCCGTCGTACGGCCACGCGTAGGGCTCCGCCGCGACGCCGCTGATCGCTCGGGCAGATGTCGTGCTCATCGTGTCCTCCTCTGTCATCGCGCGTCGGCCAGCCAGGCGACGACGCTGTCGGTGTCGGCAAAGGCCCCGAAGATGCCGCCCGAGAAGCGCACCATCTCACAGGCGGCGTGCGCCAGATCGGGGTCGCTCGCCGTGCAGGCGTCCTCCACGAGCAGGCACTCGTAGCCGCGGTCGTTGGCCGCGCGCAGGGTCGAGTGCACCGGCCCCTCCAGGCCCCAGCCGGCGATCACCAGATCGCTGCGGCCGGCGGCGCGCAGCGTGGCATCGAGGACGCTGTCGTGGAAGGCGCTTGTCGCGCCCGCCTGCAGCTCGCGGTCGCCGGCAATCGGACGCCGCGTCCGCTCGCGGACGGCGCCGTCAACCCGGCCGTGCGCCGGGGTGGCCGTGACGACGACGACCAGGGCACCGGCGCCGCCGAGCGCTTGCGCGAGGCGGACCAGGCGGCCGTCACGCAGCGCATTGTCGGGACCGGCTATGCGCCACGTCGGGTCGAGGCACGCGACGAGCGCGCACCCCTTTCCATAGAAGTTGCCGTGATAGGGCCACGGGTAGGGCTGGGCGGAGCCGATGCTCCGCCCAGCCTCCGTGGTCGCTGCCGCGCCGCTCATGAGGCGGCGACGACTCCCTTCACGAAGCAGGTGAACTGGTTGATCTGCGCCGGCGTGGCCGCCTGCCCGGCCGGCACCAGCACCTTGCCGTTGTTGCAGTAGATCGGGCCGGTGAAGATCGTCCCGCCGCCCTTCAGCTTCGCCTCCTCGGCGAGGATCTTCGGCTGCACCGAGGCCGGGACCGAGGACCCGAACGGCGCGAGCGTGAGCGGATTGTCACCGGAGGCGTAGGTTCCGATGAAGTTCGCGTTGTACTGCGAGCCGGTGAACTTCCCGGCCTGCGCAGTCTTGATGATGGACTCGTACAGCGGGGCCCAGTTCCAGACCGAGCCGGTGAGCCATCCGGCCGGGTACAGCGACTCGGCGTTGTAGTGGTAGCCGACGACCTTCGCGTTGGCCGCCGCGGCGGCGTTGATCACCGTCGCCTGGCAGTCCTGGTGCTGGGTGAGCACGTCGGTGCCGGCGGACAGCAGCGCGGTCGCGGCCGACTTCTGCTTGAGCGGATCGCACCACTCCGAGGTCGCCACCGTGTAGGTGACCGCCTTGGGGTTCGTCTTCTGCGCCCCGAGCTCGAAAGCGTCGACGTTGTCCACCGTCTGCGGGATCGGGAAGGCGTAGACGAAGCCGAGCTTGTTCGTCTTCGTCACCGCTCCCGCGGCCATGCCGCCCATCGCCACCGGGTCATAGGCCTCGCCGAAGTACGTGCCGAGGTTGGCCGGGAACGCGCCGCCGGTGTAGGTGCCGCCCTGGTGCAGGACAAGCACGCTGGGATGCGCCTTGGCGAACGCGTAGGCGTATTGCTGGTAGCCGAAGCTGGTGGCGAAGATGATCTTCGCCCCGGCGTCGACCATCTGCTGCATGACCGCGGTCACCTGGGCGGTCTCGGGGACGTTCGCCGCCAGCAGCGTGGTCACGCCGAGGTCCTTCTTGACCTGCTGGCTGGCCTCGTAGACGGCCTGGTTGTAGCCCGAGTCGGATTCCTCGCCGACCATGATGAAGCCGACGGTCTTGGCGTTGGCCCAGGGCTCGCTCGAGCTCGAGGACGAGCTCGACCCGCCCGCGCCCGAGGACGAGCCGGTGCTCGAGCTCGATGACCCGCAGCCGGCGATGACCACGGCGGCGAGGACCGCGAGCAGCGGGACCGCCGCTCGGCGCCGACTGCGCCGCGATCGGGGTGAAGGTTCGACGGCTGGACGTTGATGCATCAGACGGGTTCCTCTCTGTCGGTTTGCGAGTTGGTTGCGGGTCGGGGCAGGTCGGCGCGCGGCGGCGCTGCCGCGACCGCGCCGGGGCATCGGCCGCGCCGTTGCGCGAAGTCAGGTGGCGTGGTTCAGCGCTCGGGCCAGGCCCTCTGGCGTGCGGGCGCCGCCTCGTCGCGCCAGCGCGACGAGGGCGACGAGCGTCACGAGGTACGGCAGCGCGTCGAGCAGGTACTGGTTGACCGAGATGTTGTGCGCCTGCAGCACCGAGGCCGCGGCGAGCGCGACCCCGAAGATGTAGGAGCCGAGCAGCACCCCGAACGGGCGCCAGGCGGCGAACAGGACGACTGCCACGGCGATGAAGCCGTAGCCGTTGGTCATGTTGTCGAACCAGTTGTCGACGTAGCCGACCGAGAGCTGCGCGCCGCCGATGCCGCCGAGCGCTCCCCCGAGCGTGACGGCGAGGATCTGGACGAGGTCCGGCCGTCGCCCGGCCACCGCCACCACCTCGGACCGCTCCCCGCTGGCCCGTAGGACGAGGCCGGCGCGAGTACGCACGAGCGCCCAGGCCACGAAAGCGACGAGCGCGTAGCTGACGTAGACGAGCGGGTCGTGCTTGAAGAAGATGTTTCCGAGCCAGGGGATCTGCGACAGCAGCGGAACCTTGACGATCGGCAGCGGGGTCACCGTCTGGGACACGTAGGCCGTGCCGAGCACCGAGGTCAGCCCGACCGCGAGGAACCACAGCACGAGGCCGCTGGCCAGCTGGTTGGCCTTGCGCTTGACGACCATCCAGGAGTGGGCGAAGCCGACGGCGGCGCCGGCGCCGAGGCCGGCGAGCACGCCGATCCAGGCCGAGCCGGTGGCCGAGCCGGCCGCGAAGGCGGCGAGCGCGCCGGACAGCATGCACCCCTCGGTGCCGAGGTTGACGATCCCGGCCCGCTCGCCGATGAGCTCGCCGATGGCCGGGAACAGGATCACCGTCCCGCCCTCGACGCCGGTGGTGAGGGCCTGCTCGATTCCGTTCATCAGATGGCGCTCCTTCGTCCCGCCGCGAGCCACAGCGGTGCCGCCACCGCCAGGGCCAGGAGGATGTCGATGACGTTGCCGTCGAGTCCGTAGGTCAGCTGCAGCCCGGGCGCGCTGATCGCGATGGCGGCGAAGAAGACGGCCGCGATGACCACCTTCAGCGGCTGGTTGCGCCCGAGGAACGAGGCCAGGAAGGCCGTGTAGCCGAACGTGGCCGTCGCGCCCGGCAGCAGCTGCAGCTGCGTGCCCGACAGGTAGAGCATCCCGCCGAGCCCGGCCAGCGCGCCACCGGCCGCCATCGACGACACGAGCAGACGCTTGACCGGCAGCCCGGCGCGCCGCGCCGCCTCCTGGTTGCCGCCGACGACCCGCAGGGCGAAGCCCCAGCCGGTCCGGGTCAGCAGCCAGATGACGATCCCCGCCACGACGAGCGTGACGATCACTCCGAGGTCGAGGTTGCTCGTGATGTGCGGCAGCGTGGCGCCGGACGGGAGCGGCTTGCTCTGGGGCTGGCCGGTGCCGTTCGGGTCCTTCCAGGGCTGGAAGAGGAGGTAGAGCAGGATGTCGTTGGCGATGAAGTTCATGAGCAGCGTCGTCACCGCCTCGTTGGCGTCCACGGCGACGCGCAGGAAGCCGGCCAGGCCGCTCCACACCGCGCCGGCGAGCATTGCCGCGAGGCCCATGAGCGGGAGCGCGAGCGGCGCCGGCACGCCGGGCCCGAGGATGTAGAGGGCCATGCCCGTGGCCGCGATTGAGCCGACGATCAGCTGTCCCTCACCGCCGACGTTGACCAGGCCGGCGCGGGCCGGGATCGTCACCGCCAGCGCGGCGAGCGTGAGCGGGACGGCGCGCTCGAGGATCTGCGAGATCGAGCCGGGGTCGGTGAGCGCCGAGTGGTAGATCGACGAGTAGACGCCGAACGGGGAGGCGCCCTGCGTGGCCACGACGAGGCTGAACAGGCCGAGGCAGACGAGGTAGGCGACGAGGGCGATGGCGAAGCGCTTCCATCCCGAGGCGGAGGTGAAGGCCCGCCAGAGTGTCGACGGGTCGATCCGGGCCATCAGCCGCTGGGCGAGGCTCGGCTCGATCGTCGTCGATTCCTGGATCTCGACGCTCATGCCGCCGCGGCCTCGGCGGTCATCAGGTGTCCGAGCGACTGGCGGTCGGCCTCGCGGGCGGCCACGACGCCGGAGCAGTGGCCGTGCGCGAGCACGGCGATGCGGTCGGAGAGCTGCAGCAGCTCGTCGAGGTCCTCCGATACGAGCAGCACCGCCGAGCCGCGCTCGCGGGCTCCGAGCAGCAGCGCGCGCGTGGCCTCGGTGGTCAGCACGTCGAGTCCGCGCGTCGGGTAGGAGACGACGATCGCCTTGGCCGGATCCCCCAACGCCAGTGTCAGCAGCACGCGCTGGATGTTGCCGCCCGAAAGCAGGCCGAGCCGCCGCTCGGAAGCGGCGATGGCCATCCCGATGCGCTTCGCGTCGCCCTGGAGCTTGCGCGCGGCCTTGCGCACGTCGAAGCGCAGTCGCCGGCGCGCGCCGTCGCCGGCCGCGTGCCAGAGCGCGGCGTGCTCACCGACGCTCAGCCCGGGCACGACGAAGTCGCGCACCGGGTCGGCGGCGACCGACACCACCCCGGCCTCGCGGAACGCCTTGGGGTCCCCGGCGGAGACCTGGCGGCCGTCCATCCACACCGTCCCGTCGGTCGGCGTGACCTGGCCGGCGGCGATGTCGGCGAGCTCGCGTTGGCCGTTGCCGGCCACGCCGGCCACGCCAACGATCTCGCCCGGGTACACCGCGAGGTCGAGCCCGCGCAGGCCCGACCCACCCCCGATCCCCGTCAGCGACACGCCACGCAGCTCCAGCGCGGGCACCTCGCCGCTCGGCTCACCGGCGCTGTTACGAACCGACTTGACGGTCTGGCCGACCATCGCCGTGACGAGCTGGTCGCTGTCGACGTCGGGTGCCGGGACGTCCTCGAGCACGACCTTGCCGGCGCGCAGGACGGTGACGCGGTCCGCGATCTCGCGGACCTCACGCATCTTGTGGGTGATGATGACGATGCCGGCTCCATCGGCGCGCAGCTGGCGCACGATGTCGAACAGCCCGTCGACCTCGTGGGGCGTGAGCACGCTCGTCGGCTCGTCGAGGATGAGCACGCGGGCGCCAGCGAGGAGCACCTTGACGAGCTCGACGCGCTGCCACTCGCCGATCGACAGGTCGGCTACCTTGGCCCGGGGATCGACGGCCAGGCGGTAACGCTCGGAGGCCTCGGCGATGGCGTGCTGAGTCTGGGCCGGGCGCAGGATGCGACCGGTGTCCTGCAGGTGCAGCGCGACGTTCTCCCACACCGTGAGTGCGGGGATCAGGCGCAGATCCTGGAACACCATCCCGATGCCGAGGGCACGCGCGACCTGGGGCGAGGAGATGGTGACGACCTGGCCGTCCCGGGCGATCTCGCCGCCGTCGGGCCTGTAGACGCCGTAGAGCATCTTCACCAGCGTGCTCTTGCCGGCGCCGTTCTCGCCCAGCAGCGCGTGCACCTCACCGGCGCGGACGGTCAGCTCGACGCCGTCGTTGGCCCTCAGCGGGCCGAAGATCTTTGTCAGGCCGCGGATGTGGAGCAGCGGCGGTGCGTCGCCATCCTGCACCGGAGGCGGCGTTGTGACCGGGGACGAGGTGGCTGCCGACACAGTTGTATACAGTGGACGGACGAGCTTTTCGTCGCTATGTACATGTGGATGAGATTTGCCCGCCGCCGCTCGACCGGCTGTACAGATGGCCGTGCCGGTGGCCGTTCCGATCGCAGCTGCGGCGCGAGCCCGAGCCGATCCGCGTTGGTTACGCGCGCGCCCGCGTCGCGCGGTCGGCCGTGCGCTCGGTCGTGGGGTCAGTGTCGCCGCGGCACAGCCGCTGACGGCGGCGCCGGCCGCCGCTACGCTGGGGTCGCAGCGGCCCCAACCGGAGCGGATCGCGCGTGAGCCAGCCGGAAGCCATCTCCCCAATCCAGGGTCCGACGAGCGACAGGGGCTCCGCCGTCCGCGGCCGCGGCCATCGCGTCTACGAGGAGCTGCGCCGGAGCCTGCTCCTCGGCGAGTACCCGCTCATCGACCGCCTCGGTGAGGTTCGTCTGGCCCAGCGCTTCGGCGCCTCGCGGACGCCCGTGCGGGAGGCGCTGCTGAGGCTCGAGTCCGAGGGGCTCGTGCGACGACGGCCCGAGGGCGGCTTCTATCCGCGCAGCCCAAACCTCTCGGGCATCCTCGAGCTCTACGAGCTGCGGCGCATCGTCGAGCTCGCCGCGCTCGTCCGTCCCTGCCAGCTCGGCGACAACCACGACGAGGAGCTCCTGCGCTCGATCCGCGATGAATGGGCAGCCTACGACGCCGCAACGCCCAAGCCGAACCCGGACTTCGTGCTCGTCGACGAGCGGTTCCACGAGCGCATCGCGCTCGCAGCCGGCAACGCGGCCATCGCCGAGCACCTGCAGCTCATCAACGAGCGCATCCGCATCGTGCGCATGCAGGACTTCCTCGACACGCAGCGGACCGAGGCCACCGTCGCCCAGCACCTGGCCATCGTCGAGACGCTCCTCGCCGGCGCGGTCGAGCGGACGAGCGAGCTGCTCGCCGCGCACCTGGACGAGGCGCGCGACCAGGCCTCACAACGGGCCGCGGCGGCAGTGCAGCGCATGCTCACCGCCGGCTCGGTGCTCGGCGACGCGGCGGGCCCAGGCGGCTGACCCGCGCAAAGCGCGACCTCGCCGAGCGTTCCGCGTCGATGGATCGCTCTCGCAGCGTCGCCCGAGCTCTCGCTTCGAACTTTGACCTACCGCGAGCAGCTTGCTGCCAATCCCGATGCGATCGAGTTGCCTCAGACCTTCATCGAAAAGGGATGGGTTCGCGTCGCGATCGACGTCAACGAGACGCCCGCTGGCTTCTCGGTCGTCGTTCTGGCCAACGGTCCCGTTCACGAATTCGACGGGCTGTTCGTCGAACCAGATCACATGTCCGCTGGCGTGGGGCGGGCGCTCGTTGGAGACGCAGCCTCGCGCGCGTCAGACCAGGGTGCCGGAGCGCTCGAGGTGGACCGCCGGGCCCGCGCGAGGGCTCTACGCGCGGGTCGGCTTTAGACAAATCGGCGTCGCGCAGACCCGGTTCGGCCCAGCAATCCGCATGCGCCGGGATCTCCAACGCCGACGGAGACCGGCGCGAAGCCGGAGTTCCGATACCCGGCGCCGAACGCCGTCACCAACGCGATCGTGCGCTCTCTCGGCGGCCCCGCGTGGAAGCGATCGTCGCGTCAGGCGCGCTCTCTACGCCAGACAGCCAGCCGCGGCATCGGTCGGCGTCCGAACGCCAGGGCAGAGGGTCCAGCCGGAGAGCTGCCGCCGCAGCGGGCGTAGTCAGGTCGGTAGGCTGGCGAGAGTCCGGACCGGCGGGGTCTGGTCGATCCCGTGCGCGCTCGACGCTGCCTGGTTGCCGCACGCGATGGTTTCGATCTGCCGCAAGAGCCGGTTAGGAACTGCCGCAAACGTCGGTTTTAGTCTGCTGCGCTGGATGTGCTTGCGCGACTATGGGGGTTGCTCCGCCGTACCAGCGCCGCACTGTGGACGACGAGCTGGACGAGCTGAGCGCGCCAACACGGTGCGCGCCCTTGACGACCCCGCCGAGCTCGCGGTAGCCCGGGCGGACCCGGCGCGCTTGCTGGAAGGACAGAGTCCGGTACTCATCGACGAGTGGCAGCGGCTGCCCGAGGTTTGGGACCTCGTGCGCCGCGCCGTGGATAACGGAGCGCCTCCTGGCAGCTTTCTCCTCACCGGCTCGGCGGTTCCCGATCCTCCGCCGACTCACTCAGGTGCTGCTCGCATCGGGGCGTTCGCATGCGCCCGCTCTCGCTCAGCGAGCGCTTGCCACAGGCCACGCTCAGTCTCTCCGCGCTCCTGACCGGCATGCGGGCTCCCGTCGATGGGGCGACCACCTTCGGCGTCGCGGATTACACGGACGAGGTGCTCGCCTCGAGCCTGCCCGGCCTGCGGTCGCTGTCGGGTCGAGCGCTGCGTAGCCAACTCGATGGCTACGTCGAGCACATCCTGGACCGGGACATTCCGGACGGCGCCGTACGTGTCTACGCGGCCCAGAGCGAGGCTCGCGTCAAAGATCTGCGGACGGCGCGCGGGCGACAAGAGGTTGATCTCATCGTCGAGCGTGCAGACGGCAGCGTCGTGGCGATCGAGGTCAAGCTGGCACGGGACGTGAGCGATGGCGACGTCCGCCACCTGAAATGGCTCAAGACCAAACTCGGCGACCAGGTCCTCGACCAGGTCGTTCTCACCACGGGGCCGACCGCGTACAGGCGCGAGGACGGAGTGGCGGTTGTGCCCGCGACACTTCTGGGCCCATAACGGCCCACGCGCCTGATCGACGGCGTCGCGCGCGACCTCGCGGGAGGGCTCTCGACGCCTGCGACTACTCGCAGGGGGCGGCGGCTCGCCTAGCGGCTCGCCGTCGCCATCCCGATCAAGGAGAGCCACACCCACTGGGCTGTCGATTTGCTTGCGAAGCTCCCGTCGAGTGCTAATCTCAGGCAGAGACACCACAGAGAAACCGCTACGGAGAAACCATGGTGGAGAAGACGGTCGTAAGGCACGTGACGATTGCAGGACAGCCCTTCGTGCTGCGCAACAGCGACGTGGTGCGCGCCGTGCGCACGATCGACCCCGAGCCGATTACCAGCCATTATGTGGTCGTCGGAGCAAGACGGTTTCCGCCAAAGCAGATTGTGAGCGAGGTCACAGGTCTTGACCGAGCCGACTTCACGACACACCAGGCGAGGCGAACGCTCATCCGGCTCGGCTTCGCCGCGGGCCGACGCGGCCCCAGAGCCGCGGGGTCACGTCACGCTAACGTCCGACAGCAGACCGGTCCCGCTCCCGACCGACTGGCTGACCGATTGCGATCTCTGTCTGGCCAATGGGTCGCACTCAAGGATGACGACATCATCCACGCGACCGGATCTCCGCAGGAGCTGGTCGGATGGCTCGCCCAGCACGGCCAAAAGGCAGACAGTATGTTTCGCGTGCCAGAGGATGAACTCGCCGCGACCGGGCTCGCGCCCCTGTGAGGTTCGATTTCCGAGAGCTTCCCGACCCTGGTCAAGAGGGCGTTCGCGCACGACCGATCGTGGACGTCGTCGTTGAGGGCCTGGAGATCGCCCCCCAGGCGTGTCTCCTGGACAGCGGCGCGACTGCGATT
Source organism: uncultured Solirubrobacterales bacterium (assembly GCA_963819075.1). Lineage (GTDB taxonomy): Bacteria > Actinomycetota > Thermoleophilia > Solirubrobacterales > Solirubrobacteraceae > CAVQBJ01. The sequence continues at coordinate 495,841 of CAWFUP010000001.1, read as the reverse complement.
CGGTTTGGCCTGTACGTCGCTGAGCTCTGTGGTGTGGACCTGTCAGAAGCTCCGCGTACGCAACTCGCGGTCGGGGGCGGGGTAGTCACCGCGCTAATGGCCGAGGTCAACCTGCTCGTGAGCGACCGCAATGACACCTACTCGTGGGCCGCGCCGGTGTGGTTCTGCGACCCATGGGTTCCGGCCTTCGGACTACTTGGGCTGACCGGGTTCTTCGATCAGTTTCAGGTCACACTCGCGTTGTACGAGGAGTGGTTCGAGGTAACGCCAATCAATCGGTGAGAGTAGCGACTGCCAGGAAATCGGCCACGTCGCGAGCACGCAGGGACCAGTCACCCGCCGGTCAACGCGACGTTGCCGTTCCCGGACATAAGGAGCCGGGCGTGACCTTGCGGTCGGGCGCGGCTGCCCGATCGCCGAAGGAGTCGTCGCGCCTGGACCGCCGAGTTCGTCGCCGCAATCGTCGTGGTATGCGCACTTCCGGGCCGAGCGCGTTCATCGCGTGCGGCACAGGTGAATGACCCGCCAGGCGCGGTAGACCCGTCCTCGCGTGGTCACCGAGACGATCTCGATCCGCATCGTGTGGCGCGTCGAACACGCGGTCCCGACGAAGGAGATCAGCACGGGCGCTCGGCGCCCGCGCAGCACCCGGTAGACCTTGCCGTTGACCAGCACCTTCTCGAGTCGCAACCGCGTGCCCGGGGGCAGCTCGTTGTCGTGGACGGTGAGCGACCGGCGGCTCGCGAGCGGCGGACGCGGCGCCGGCGCCGCTCGACTCGTCGTGGTCGTGGTCGTCGTCGTGGTCGCGATGGTGGGCGAGCTGGTGCTCGTCGTCGTTGCGGCGCTCGTCGTGGACGTCACCCTCGCCGTGGACGCGGTGCTCGAGCTCGTGGTCGTCGTCGTGGTCGCCACGGCGGCGGGCACGGTGATCTGTTGTGTCGTCGCCGCGGCCGCCGAGCCGTGGCAATACACGGTCTGCCCGGTGAAGACCGTCGCCGTCGAGCAGCCGTCGGCGTCGGTGGCCGTCAGCGTGATGGTGTAGTTGCCCGCCGAGGCGTAGGTGTGGTTCGTCGCCGCGGTGCTCGTCGTGGCGCTCGTGCCGTCGCCGAAGTCCCAGTGGTAGTGCGAGATCGTTCCGGAAGCGATGGCCGACGCCGTCGAGGTCGAGCCGTTGAACGAGCTCGCCTGTCCCGCTGGCGCGGGGGTCGCGGCGAACGCGGCCACCGGCGCCTGATCGGGCGTGATGGCCAGCGCGGCTACACCGGAGAGACCGGAGTCGATCGAAGTGCGTGCGGTGTCGCTGGCCACGTCGATCGGCGTCAGGTTGCGGCTCGATGCGCCGCCGACGTAGGCGGTGGTGCCGTCGGGGGTGATCGCGATCGCGTCGGACGTGATGCCCACGACGATCGGCGTGCCGGCCGTCTTCGTGGTGAGGTCGATCGGCGTGACGATGTCGTCGCCTCCGTCGCCGACGTAGGCGGTGCTGCCGTCGGGGGTGATCGCGATCGCGTCGGGCGTGATGCCGACGGGGATCGGCGTGCCGGCCGTGTCGTTGGTGAGGTCGATCGGCGTGACGGTGTTGTCGCCCGAGTTGGCGACGTAGGCCGTGCTGCCGTCGGGGGTGATCGCGATCGCGTCGGGCGTGTTGCCGACGGGGATCGGCGTGCCGGCCGTGTCGTTGGTGAGGTCGATCGGCGTGACGGTGTTGTCGCGCGAGTTGGCGGCGTAGGCGGTGCTGCCGTCCGGGCTGATCGCGATCGCGGCGGGCGTGGAGCCGACGCTGATGGACGCGCCCGGGCGGCCTTGGTTGGTGAGATCCAGCATGCGCACCGTCCCGCCGCTCGCGTTGGCGACGTAGGCGGTGCTGCCGTCGGGGGTGATCGCGATCGCGTCGGGGGTCAGGCCGACGATGAAGTAGATGCCCAAGGTGCTCGTGGCGAGATCCACCGGCACCTCGTAGGCGGTTCCCGCGGCTAACCAGGCCGTTGCGTCGTCGGGGGCGACGGCGATCGCCCGCACCGAGCCCACGGGAATGCCGACGCTCGCGCCGACGGTGTCGTTCGTCAGGTCGATCGGCGACACCTCGCCGACGCCGGCGGCGTACAGCGTTGGTCCGGCGAGCGCCGCAGAGGCCATCAGCGCGCCCGATCCGCCGAACGCCGCGGCGAGCGCGACTGCCAGCGCGAGCGCTCGACGGGGGGTGCGTGACATCGTCCGCGAGGCGTCCGCGGTGGGGAGGAGTGGATCTCTGCGCACGTCGGCTCCTGTGATCGGCGACATCGTCGGCTGGCGGGTGAGTCGCCGCTGCGGTTGCCCGGCGCTCTCGTCTGTGTTCGGCAGCGGCGGGGGTCCCTTGAGGGCCGCCGGGGGCCTCGGATGGGCCGTTTGCAAGGACCGGTCACATTGGCCGAGGCCATCGCCGTACGCTGCCGCCGCGACGTCCCCTCCCGCCGACTCGGCCTCGGCCGCGCCTTCGCCAGTCAAACGCGTCCAACGGCAGCTCGCGATCGCTTTCGGCTCTCCTCACTCCGTCGGCGCGCAACCGCATGGGCGACGGTCGAATCGCCAGAGCATCGCGCGCGAAACCGCGGCGAAGGCGAGTATTCGCTGGACGCGTCTTGGTCGCCTAGGCTAGTCACGGGTTGCGACGGTGCACGCGGCGAGAGCGACTGTCCGCGCGGCACTACCCAGACGATCGAGATCACAGATTCCGCCGGTGCTCCCGCGGCAGCGAAGCCGACGCGCAGTCGTAGGTATTCGGCGCTTTAGCCGTCCGCGAGGGACGAGATCCGCAGCCGATCGGTAACGCCACGGTTCTCTGCTGAGCGTTCAAGCAATTGCCGAGCGCGCGCCGAGGCTCCGATTACCTCGAGAAGATCGGCGTGCCGTCGCTCGAGAACCTGCTTTACCAGCTCGTCAAGAAACGAAGAGGTTGGCGTCAGTAGCTGGGAGCAGTCGACGACGACGGTCTGGCCAGCGAGGTCCTCATCAAGCTCGCGCACGAGTTCCGCGGCTTGAGGCCGCGAACCGGCGTGATCTGGGGTTTCGAGCTCGAGCATTGCCATCTAGCCAGGGTACAGGGGCAGGCTCAGTGCCGCGCGGGTGAAGCATCTCGGCCTGGCTGCGGGCGAGTGCGCGTGAGGTGGCACGAGATCACCCGGCGCCTCAGGCCGATGCGTTCCTTCGTCGCCTCGGTCGAGCGCCCCGCGGCGCTCGACTACGGCCCCGTCTCGCCGCGCTCGGCGTCGGCGGCGAGATCCCCCTCGCCCTCCTCGAGGCTCGCCCGCATCCGCCGCAGCGAGCGCGACAGGATCTGCTGCACGTTGGCCAGCGTGAGGTCGGTCAGCTGCGCGATCTCCGGCCCCGACAGGTCGCCACCGAAGCGCAGCGCGATGATCTCGCGCTCGCGCTCGCCGAGCTCGCCGAGCGCGCGCTCGAGACCCGGGTCGAGGCCAAGGCTCATCGGCTCCTCTGGCGCCACCGGGTCCACATCCTCGCCCAGCTCGACCTCCGGGCGCACCGCTCGTGAGCGGTAGTGGTCGATGAGCAGGTTGCGCGCGATCGTCAGCAGCCACGTGCGCAGCCCGGCCCGCGCCGGGTCATAGCGCGTCCAGGCCCGGTAGGCACGCTCGAAGGTCTCCTGCGTGAGGTCCTCGGCCTCGGCGCGCGAGCCAAGGCGATAGGCGAAGAACCCGTGGACCTCCCACACGTGCTGCTCGAACGCATCGCTGTAGTCGGGCTTGACCGCCATCGGCGTCCAGTCTGACCGCTTCGCGGCGCTGACGCGTCGGCGCGAAAACGGCGATCGCGAGGGCCGGGCCGTTTGATTCGACGCGCAAGATCGCGCCGCCGGCCCCGACGCACGCGAAGATCGACTAGTGGGAGACCAGGTCGCAAAAAGTCGCGATGGGCGACTCGCTGCGCGCGCTGCCGTCTCCTCCGAACAGCTGGCCCGGGGTTCCAGGGCGGAGCTGACACGGGTTTCTCAACAATTAACGCGTTTCCAAATAATTAGCTACACACGCGCGTGTGGATTCTGTACGGTCGCATCATGCGGCGGTGGATGCTGACCGTCGTCGTTGTTGCCTCGGCGATGGCGATGGCGATCGTGGCGGTGGCTGTACCTGGCCCGGTGGCGCGGTCGGCGAACCCGCCCAAAGCGGCCGGCGCGACGGCGTCGCCGTATATCGACGAGGTGGCCGGATATCTCAGGAAGACCTCGCCGGCCAGCGAAGGGAAGCTCTGGTGGGTGACGCACTCCAACGTGCTGCCGGCGACGTTCATCCAGCAGACGCCGAACTGCTGGGATACGGACGCGTGTGGGTCGCCCCCGCCGGCGGGCGAGAGGCTGCTGACCCGGATCACCCAGATGGTCGCACGTGCGCGCACGATCGTCGACCTCACCGACCTGTGGCCGCCCCCTGACGGGCGCTTCCTGCAGGCCGTGATACAGGGCCTGTGCATCGCGCACCTCGACCATCCCGCCGCGACGGTTCCCCTCGTGCGGATCATGGCGGGCAAGTACCCCGCCGACTTCGTCGGAAGTCCCAAGCACATCCCGTGGCTGATCACACGCGCGTACCTCCACGACATCCGTTTCGCGTGCAACAAGCAGACCTATCCCCTGCGGGTCCAGATTGCCTACGTCCAACCCAAGATCTACTCGTGGGTGCACGAGAAGGCGATCGACGTGGACGGCCAGGACGTGCTCATCGGCGGGATGAACTACTGGTCGTCCGACTACCTCGACACCAGCCATCCAGTCAACGACCTCTCGATCGAGGTGGCGGGCCCCGCGGCCCGAGACGTGCTGTCGTTCGACAACATCCTGTGGCGGTGGGCCTGTCAGCACAGCAACCGCAGCCAGCTCACGGTGAGCTCGAGCCGCTCGGTCACGTTCGGCCACGGGGGACCCTGCATATGGGCGGCGGCCATTGGGCCGACGCTCGATACCTCGGCTTGGGTGACGGCGACCCGCAGCGCGACGGTCCTGACCGTGGGCCACCTGGGTGTCGGTATCGACGTGCCCGGTGTCTCCGGGAAACAGTCGCCACCGATCTCAAGGATCTCTCCCAGCGGCGCGCGCTATCCATCGGGCAACCGTTGCAAGCCCTACCAAAGAGACTACTCGGACGTCAACGACAGCCGCACCTACGAGTACGAGAATCCAGGCGAGGACGCCATCCGAGCGCTCATCGGCACCGCCAAGCGCTCGATCTTTCTCTCCCAGCAGGATGTCCTGTCGTGCGCTCCCGGGCGAGTCTCAAACCCGTGGGAAGAGCCGCTGTTCGACTCGCGCATCTTCCAGGCGCTCGCGATCAAGATCCTCAAGGGCGTCCCGATCACGATCGTCCTCTCGGCAGGCAAGGGGCATGACTACACGAACGGCTTCTCGCCAGCCGACGTGGCCAATGCGCTGACCTCGATGGTGAGCGTACGGGCCCGTGTCGACGCTCGTGTGGCGAAGCTGAAGGTGTGCGCCGACGTCCAGCTGGCCAAGCTCCAACAGGGGCCCCAGCCGACATGGGCGGACGGCAGTCCCTACCGCAACCACGCCAAAGTCGTGGCGGTGGACGACCAGGCGTTCTACGTCGGCTCCGAGAACGTCTACCCATCTCGGCTCCAGGAGCTCGGCATGATCGTCGAGGACCCAACGGCAGCGTTCTACCTTCGCGTTGGCTACCTGGACCCGGTGTGGGAGTGGTCCAGCAAGACGGCCATAATAGACCCACGTGTCCGTCCCGCGGTCTGCAACTTCTGAGCCCGAGGACGAGCGCATCAGACCGCCGGCACAGCTCGCGCGCGTCCACCCGCCCGGCTGCGGCTCGTTCGCTGTAGCGGGCGCGCGTGGTCGCTCGGCCGACCGAAGACTCGGGCGGTCATGGCGTCGGAAGCACGCGGTAGCCAAACGCCGTGTAAGCCTCGGCGACCAAGTCATCGGGTAGCGCACCACTTGCCCCGCTCGGCCACCTGGTCGCCGGCGCGGCAGCGAGGTCCGCGAACAACGCGACCCCGTACAGCTGCTGCGCCGGGTCGTGTCGCAGGAGATAGCGGACGCCGCCGAAGCGGGCTTCCACAGCGGCGATCGCGAACGCTTGGCTCGCGGTGTAGTCCTCGTTCGCGCCAAGCGACGCCGTGACGCCGAACGCGAGAGCGCGCCGTGAGCTCAGATCGGCCAGGCGAACGTCGCGTTGCAGCGCAACCGACAGCAGCGAGCGCGCGGTGATCTCTGCTTCCGCCAGCAGCATCTGGCGCCGGAAGACTTCGATGAACGCGCCGAGATCACGCTCGGCGAAGTAGCAGGCACCGAAGCCAGTGCTGACGGGGTCAAAGCGACCCGTGCCGTCGGACGAGAACCACCACGGGTCGCGGCCTGCCCGGCGGACGCGATAGATCGTGCGATCGCCCCGCAGCGTGCGCCGCGGGAAGCTCTTCAGCCTCACCGCGCCAAGCGAGCGGCATCCTGGCGTGCCACGCTCATGAGCCGTCCCGCGTCGCGGTCCTCTCGGGCCCATAGGACGGGGGTGAGCCCGCCCAACGCGTCATCGGGTGCGGTGCACCACGACGCCGCCGACCATTCGCTGACCGCGCCCGAGGCGACGATCCAGAAGGCGGCGATCAGGGACTCCAGGGGACCACGCTCACCGAACTGGAACAGCGGGAAGCGTCGCCGGCCGGAGCTGTCGAGCAGTCCAATCAGCCGGTGCGCGCGCAGAAGTTCATCGACGCGCTGACGAGAGACGTTGCCAAGCAGCTCGCGCACCTGCGAACTCGCGAGGAGCGGGCCGAGGTCGTTCTCCCACGCTTGGCCCGCGACGGCGAGTACCGCGGCGCGGCGTGCCGACTCCACGCTTATTGGGCGCTCACCCAGGATCTCGCTGACGGTTTGCACGAAGGCCATGAGCGCCGCCTCGGGCACGTGATAGCGGTCGAGAATCTCTGTGACGCTGGGTACATGATCGTCGGACGGCACCTCGAGGACCGAGGCTCTGGCGCCTTCCACGTCGCTCGCGGCCTCCCGCAGTGCCGCGCCGGCACGATCAAGCGCTTCCACAAGCCCTTCTCGGTCCTTGACGTCCATGACGACGAGAATACCGCGCAGCGAACCGCAGAGCAAGCGCGTCAAGAGCGAGGATTCTCGGATGGCCCGCGGCGTCCTCGATGGTGCCGCTGATCGACGTTCCCGTCGTGAGCTGCCCGTCGATCCCGGGAGCCGGCGTGGCCAGCGTCGACGTGATCGTCGTCGCCGAGGCGTACGTCCAATCGCCGCCGTAGCACAGGGGGGTGTACACCGAACTTGCCGTCGACCCGCAGGGAGGGGTCGAACTGCACCGTGTAGGCCAACCGGAGTCAATGCCCCGCGACGCGGATCCCAGCTTCTAACCACTTCTAAAGACTTTGCTTAGAGTAGGTTAGAAGTTGGTAGAGTCCGGGCATGGATCCGCGCCGCAACCCCTACGCGCCCGGCGCGGGCACGCGACCACCGGCGCTTACGGGACGCGACGCGGAGATCCTGGCCTACGAGGTCCTGATTGATCGACTGAAGAACGGCATTGCCGGCCAGAGCATGATTATCACGGGCCTCAGAGGAGTCGGGAAGACCGTCCTGCTGAACACGTTCGAGGACATCACGATCGATCGTGGATGGATCGCCGTACAACGCGAGTGCGACGAGCGGACATCGCTGCCCGCCGTGGTCGCTCGGAGCGCGAAGCGCATCCTCAACGACCTCAAACCAAGTCGCAAGGTCACACAGCGAGTAAGGGACGTGCTGTCGGGCCTCGGCACCTTCTCACTGAAGGATCCGAACGGCTTTGAGCTCGCGTACACGCCGCCGCCAGCGTCCAACGCGAGCGCGTCCGACGCGCTACACGAGGACTTCACCGACCTCCTCGTGTCCCTGGCAGAGGCCGCCGCGGACAAGCGCCGGGGCGTCGCGTTTCTTCTCGACGAGGTCCAATTTGTGCCTGCGGCCGAGTTCGGAGCGTTCGTCGTCGGCCTGCATCGGCTCAATCAGAAAGCGCTTCCGATCACCTGCGTCGCGGCGGGCCTGCCGAGCCTGCCTGCACTTGTAGGAGAGGCCAAGAGTTACGCCGAGCGGCTCTTTGACTACCCGCGCATCGATCGACTGCCGCGAGAAGCGGCCATCGAGGCGCTCGCCGAACCCGCCCAGACTCGCGACGTCGTGTTCGAAGCCGACGCTCTCGACTACGTCTTTGAACATACAGACGGCTACCCGTACTTCCTTCAGCAATACGGGAAGTACGCCTGGGACGTCGCCGCCAATGGGCGAATCACAGAGAGCGACGCGCGGGCGGGCGGGCGAGACGCTCAAGATCGCCTCGACGACGGCTTCTTCCTCGTTCGCTACGAACGAGCGACCGCTGCGGAGCGCAGGTTCCTCCACGCCATGACGCGCTGCGACGGGCCCCCGTACCACATCGCCGATGTCGCGACCAGCCTCGGCAAGGCCGACCAGCGAGCAATCTCTGTCCAGCGCAACTCGCTCATTCGCAAGGGGCTGATCTACTCACCGCGTCATGGGACCGTCGAGTACAGCGTTCCGCGCTTCGCCGACTACCTCCACCGGCGATCCGCTCCTTAGGAATCGTCAGGCACTCAGTTCAACCTGCCCGGCGCCGTCGCCCCCCTGCCGTGCCCGCACCCGTAGCAAGGCCGAGCCCGAGACGGTGTGACGCTCGCGCGGCGTCGCGCAGCGCCGGATCGACGCCGACCTCGTCGGCGATCCGCGGCCAGTCGGCCACGACGTCGACGACCTCGCGCAGGATGGCCGGGCCGGCGCCACGCTTCAGTCCGGCCAGGCGCGCCGCCGCGAGGAGGTCCTCGGCGACGAAGTCGTCGCGCTTGCCGTTGATCGTCATCTGGTGTGCGTTGAGCCAGCGGTTGCCGGGGCCGTAGGCCCAGGTGAGGTCATAGGCGGGCGACAGCGTCCAGGCGCCGCTGCGATCCATGATGAAGGCGGTGTTCTTGACGTGATCGTCCTGATTGCGGGCGACGACGTTGAAGACCATGCGGCGGTAGAGCTGCTCGGCCTCCGGCGTGCCCAGCCCGAGGCGGCGCAGCAGCGCGATCGCCTGCTCGTAGCTGTAGAGGCCCGGCTCGTTGTAGTCGACGTGCTCCAGCGCCGCGATCGTCTGCACGTGCAGCTTGCCGACGCCGTCGGGACGGTCGAAGCGGCGCGTGAGGAAGTGGCGCCGGCCGTGCTCCTCCAGCAGCCGGCTCTCGGTCATCTCGATGCGGGCCGCGGTGGCCATCCGCCAGTAGGCGTACTCGACGGCGCACCAGCCCTGGGGGTCGCGCAGCCCGTGATCGCCACTGTCGCGAACCCCGTCGAACTTCAGCAGCCAGTAGCTGAACCCGGACCCGGCGTCGACCTGGCCCGAGCGCACCTGGCCGGTCCGCTCGTTGTAGGCGATCACCGCCTTCGGGCGCGCGCCGCCGGCCGAGGTGCCGATCGAGAGGATCGCCCGCATCTCCTCCTCCTCGGGCTGCGCGGCCAGCTCGGCCACGAACTCCGCGCGCTCGGAGAGCGCCTCGTTGGCCAGCTCGACGAGCAGGTCGACGCGCAGATCGCGCCCGCTCGGCGCCGCCGGCTCGAGCGCCGGCTCGAACTCGAGCGCCCCCATCCCGCGCGTGCCGACGTAGCAGAGCCGCTCCACCACGTCGAAGCTGTCAGGTGGGCGCCCCTGCGAGCGCAGCCAGGCGTCGACGAGCGTCGTCCCCCACCGGTCGGGCAGCGAATCGGCCAGGAGACCGGGGAGCCCGTGGAAGGCGTCGAGTCGCAGCAGCGCCGGGAAGTCGTAGGGCTCGGTGCGCAGCGGCATCCGCTGCGGGGCCACCTCGATGCCGCTGCGGGCGAACTGTGGCGTGTACTGAAACAGGGGGATGCCACCGCCTTCCACCGACACGGCGCCGATCCGCCGCCCCCACAGGTTCACCCCGGCGACCGTCACCCGCCGGCCTCGTCGCCCCAGGTCCAGGCGCTCTCCCCCGCCGCCGTCGTCCCGGGACCGCGCTCGCGCCGGTGGCGCACCCGCTGGCGGCGGGAGCGCTCGCGCTCGAGCTCGACCAGCGGGCTGCGCACGTCGGGCGCCAGGACCGCGTCGAGGGCGTCCAGGCGGCCGAGGGCACGCAGGATCTTCACGAGCGACAGCAGCTGGATCGAGTCGCCGCGCTCCAGGCGCTGCACCGTCGAGCGTCCGACGCCGGCCTCGTCGGCGAACTCACTCTGGGTGAGATCGCGCGCCGCGCGGTGGGTGGCCACGCGGCGGCCGAGCTCGGCGACGACGCCGTCATCGCTGATGATCTCATCGAGACGCATCGAATCTCAAGCCTTATATGCCTATTCAGGTCTTAGTGATTGCATTATCAGGCCTTATAGTAGCAGGCCGCTTGACGTCAGAACGCTTGTATGAGCAAGCGCTAATTCATATATGAGCTATAGCGCCTGCGTTTACAAGCATATCTCGCGAGGGAGGTGAGGTGCCGGCCGCCGCCGCGAGTCCCCGGCCGCGCGCCCTACCGGACCGAGGGACGGCTGCTCAGCCAAGGTGGCCGCGATCGCCGAGCAAGTCCTCCAAGTCCGCCTCTCCACCACCGCGCGGTCGGGGCGAGGTTCACGCCGCTTGTCCAGCGGCACGGCTGGCATCTGGTTCGTGCCGGCACTGCTCCGATGTCGCCGATGCCGTCGCCGCTGCTCGGTCGGCCGGAGGACGAAAGCGATCATCGTGGTCAGGGTCAAAGACGCGCCCGGATGTGACGTGCTTGCCGCGGAGAAGGGCGGCGGGCGATGACCCCGCACGTAGCGGCGTCCCGCATGTTCAACCGGATCTCAACGAGAGACGCCGAGCTCGTAGGTCCGCTTCATATAGCGGTCGAACTGCGGCACGGTGAACGCCGCATATCCGTGCGACGGCGTCCACAGCAGGCCCTTCTCAATTAGGCGCGCGCGGGTGGGACCCAGCGAGGTCGACTTTCGATCGAGTACGCCAGCAACATCCCCCGCCAACTGCGGGCTTGGACCTAGTTCCGCCATTGCCCGCAGGTACCTGAGTTCGGCATCGGTCGTGCGGTCAGCGCGGACACGGAAGAAGCTCTCGTCGAGCTTTGCCTCGACTGCCTCGCGAGCAAGACGGACGTCCTCGCTCTTGATCGGCGTCGCAGCCGCAAGGTTCCAAACGACGGATCCATACTCCTGAATGAAGTAGGGATAGCCCTCGGTATAGATCATGATCTCGTCGACGGCGTCCGCGTCGAACGCGACGGCTTGATTGCGCGCTGGCTCAATCAGGGCCTTGCGGGCCTCCACTGGCTCGAGACTATCGACCGTCGGGAAGCGGAACAGGCGCTCGGCGTAGGACTTCGCTTCACCCGCCAACTCGGGCAATTGCGGCAGGCCGGCGGCGACGAGTGTGATGGGGAGGCGTCGCTGGACTGTCTTGTGAAGCGCAGCGATCAGCGCCTCGAACTCGCGCAGGTTTAGGAATTGCACCTCGTCGAGGATGAAGACCACGCCCTTCCCATGCTCTTCGGCTGCTTGTCCGAGCGCGACGAACACGTCCGTCAGATCGTCGGCCAAGTTGCCACTGTCGGCCAACCCTTCGGCGGGATCCACTCCGGCCAAGCCTGCGGTCAGTTCTCCCTGGGCCGAGATCGTGATCTGAAACGACCGAAGCACGGCAGCGGCGCGCCGACCGCGCTCCTTCCACTTCGCGGACGGAGCGAGGGTAAACAACGCGCGCCGGACAAGCCCGCCCATTCGCTGGCCGAAATCCTCGTGCTTTGTGATCTCAGCCTCAACGGCGACCAAGTCGCCCTCCTCTTCGGCGATGTTTCGGAACGCGCTCAACAGGACCGTCTTGCCGACGCCGCGGAGGCCGACAACGATCATCGATTGGTCGGCGTAGCCCTTCTTCAGTCGCCGCAGTAGCACGCGAAACGACTCGAGCTCGGACTCACGACCCGCGAGGTAGCGCGGCTCCGCGCCGGCGTTCGGGGTGTAGGGGTTGTCCTCTGGGCGCATGCTTTGACGAGCTTAGCGTGCTTTAGCTGCTCTCGATAAAGTCGGATAATCTCGAAAAGATCGACTGGCGATCCACGGGGCCATGCGGGGGTTCCGGATGATCTCCTCCCTTTATCCGGCAAGTGCCGAGCGCTAACGGCGCCGGAGTGGGCCAGCATCAGGCGTAGGGCGTCGGCGATGTCGAGAGCGAGCATCTGCATGGCGCCGCTGATGACCGCTCGACGTCCGTCGAGCGGGGGCGTTACCGCGAAACTCCGGGGGCCTCGCTGCCGTTGAGATGGCCATGCGGCGATATGCGGGGGTCCTGGCCGGCTGCCTGGCGGCGCTGGCCTGCGGGTCGGTGCCGGCGAGCGCCCGCGCCGCCGTGCCCTGCGGCCCCCACGGGCCGCACGGCGCCCACGTGTTGCGTGGCTCGACCGCTACGGTGCTCGTCCTGCTCCGCTCGGTCGGAGCGCCCAACTCGGCCACCGCACGCGCTCTCTATTACGCCTGCCTGCGCCCGTCGCAGTCGCCGGTGCTCGTCGGCAACGCGGCGGCGGATTACACCGAGGGGGCGATCGTCATCCGGATCGCCATCGTCGGCGACAACGTCGTCACCTGGTGGCAGAGCAGCGACGGGCCCGCCACGAGCTGCGTCGCCACCCCGGTCCAGTGCAACGCCTTCGCGGCGACATACTCGATGCACATCATCAACCTGCGGACCCTCCACACGTGCGTCGCCGCGTCGCTGCCCGTGAGCGTGATCCGCACGGCGCTCCAGCTCGGCCGCTGGTCATGCCGGCTAGGACCGCTGCTCGGACCGCGCCTGCCGGTCAGCACCTTCCGCGTGCCCGGCGTGGACAGCTTCTACCAGACCGTCGGGATCAACTCCGACCTGGCCACCGCAGCCGACGGCAGCGTGTGGGTGACCCAGCCGGCGCTCAACGCAATCGGGCGCTTTGACCCCTATACGGGGGAGACGACCGAGTACCGCAGCGGCCTGTCCCCGCAGGGCTCGCCGTGGGGGATCGTGCGCGGGCCCGACGGCGCGCTGTGGTTCACCGACTTCGCCTCGAACAGCATCATGCCGGCCACCGCCGTGGGCCGGATCGATCCCGCCACCGGCGCGATCGTCGAATACCAAACCGAGAACGGCTACGTGCCGCCGACCGGCAAGCCCGCGGCGCCCGAGGGCAACGGCTTCGACGCCAGCGAGCCGACGGCGATCGCACCGGGCGGCGATGGCAACCTGTGGGTCGCCGAGGTCCGGGCCACCTCGATCGCCCGCGTGACGCCGGCGGGCAATCTGACCCAGTTCGGGTATGCGGTCAATCCCGGCGGGCCACCGGCCTTCTTCGCGCTCGGCGACGTCGCCGAGGGGCCCGACGGCGACCTGTGGTTCACCACCGACGGCTTCGGCGTAGTGGCCCGATTCGACCCCACGACCGAGCAGATGACGCCGTTCTCCACCGGCCCGAACGGCGGCAGCGACGTGCTCGAGAGCCTGGCCGCCGGCCCCGAGGACTCGATGTGGTTCACGGTCGCCTCCACCCCGCAGACGCCGGGCGTGATCGTCCGCGTCGACGCCGCCACCGGCCAGGCGACCCGCTACCCGCTCCCGCCGTTGGCCGGCTCACCCGACGCGATCATCGAGGGCCCCGACGCAGCGATGTGGTTCACCTTCGACGACTCGTGGGGCATCGGGCGCCTGGACCCGGCCACCGGCGCGATCACGATCTACTACCGCGGCGTGCCGCAGTCCTCGCACCCCGACGCGCTGGCCGCCGGGCTCGAGGGCACGCTGTGGTTCGCCGACGACGGGTACGGGATCGGGCGCATCGACGTGCCCGCGGCGACGGCAGGCTAGCCGCGCGCCCGAGGGGATGTTCGGGCTCACACCGGGTCCCGTCGCGGCGGCTCGTGGAAGCCCACGAGGTAGGCGGTGAGAGCGACGATAAAGAAGATCGCCATCAGCAGCGAGCTGACCGCGTTCCCGTAGTTGAGGAAGCTGGCGCCGTTGAAGCCGGCCGCGATCGTGAACATCGCCCCGACCGCCGCGCCCACCACCTGTCGGCGACTACCCGAGCGGACGGCGTAGCCGAGCAGGGCGAGCGTGGCCACCGCGAGAGCGAGGCCGAGAACGGCGTGGATCGCGAGGGCCACGGCGGCGTGGCGGGCGGCCCAGGCGACGCCGTCCACCACCCCGCCGAAGTAGTCGCCGGCCCGCGCCCCCGGGTGCACGTGCGGCACAACGACGTACAGGTTGACCACCATCCCGGCCACGAACTGCGCGATGAGCAGCGCCGCGACGGCACCGGCCAGCATCCGGACACGTCGCGACGAGACCGTCATGCGAGCACGACGAAGCCGCCCTGCATGCCCATGGCGGCATGCCCGGGCAGCGGGCACTCGTAGCGGTAGGTGCCCGCCGCAGTGGCCGTGAAGGTGACCGTCTCGTCCGCCTGGCCGGCGCTCGTGGGGTCGCCGAGGATCGGCGCGAAGGAGCCGGCGAAGGCGCGCGGACCGTGGGGCTGCTTGCCCACCGTCACGACCGGATCGAGCAGGAGCCAGCCATGCGCGCTGTCGTTGTCGCCGTTCACGAAATGCACTGTGACCTGAGCGCCGCGCGTCACCTCGATGGTCGGATTCTCCATGCCGGCGACGCGGAAGGCCATGTCCGTGCCGTTCGGCGGGCTGGCCACGATCGTGAGCTCGGCCGCACCCCCGGTGAACCGCAGCGTGTTCGCGCCGCGGTCGACGACCGCGGCGGCGGGCGCCGCGTCCGCCTGCGCCTCCGCGGTGAGCAGACCCTCGTAGTCGGGCGCGCGACCCTGCAGCACGCGCCCGAGCACGGCGCCGAGCCCAGACGGCGACGGCGCACCCCTGGCGACGAGCGAGCGCGCCACGCCCTCCCCGACGGCCGCGGGGCGTGGCGTGGCCCGCGTGGCGAGGGCGGTAATCGCGACCGCCGCTCCGGCGGCCGGGGGGATCGCGATCGCGGTCGTGAGGGCGAGCGCGCGCAGGGGATGCGCGAGCGCGGCCCGCGACAGCCGGATGCGGGAGCGCCCAATCGCGGAGAGCGACGGGTCCGAGCCGGTCATAATTGCACCGCCTTGTCCGGAATTAGTTTACGTGTACTAGTTTGTCTGCTCTAATGAAGAGGCGGCTAAAGCGGGGCCCGTCCGATGCCGGCTAAGGAGGCCGGGCGCGTCGCGCGCCTGTTCGTGCTCGGCACGCTCGAGGCCGGCGGCCCGGTGCACGGGCACGAGATCCGCCGTTTGGCCGAGCGGATCGACATCGGCGAGTGGAGCGACGCGCAGGTCGGCTCGATCTACAACGCGCTGCGGCGTCTGGAGGCCGAGGGGCTCATCGAGCCGATCCGCAGCGAGCAGGAAGGGCTGCGCCCTACGCGGACCGTCTACGCGATCACCGAGGCCGGTCGCGTCGAGCTGGCGGCCCTGCGCGACAAGCTGCTGCACGAGGTCCTGCTGCCGAGCGACCCGTTCGACATCGCCCTGTGGGTCTCCGCGGGGGCGCCGACGGCCGCGCTACGAGACGCGATCGACCGCCGCGCCTCGTCGCTGCGCGAGCGCCTGGAGCGCCTCGAGCACGAGCGGACGCGGCTGAGTGCCGCCGGCTACCTGCCGGTCGTCGGCGAGCTGCTCTTCCGTCACGGCGAGATCCGGATCGCCGCCGAGCTCGAGTGGCACGACGAGCTCGCGCGACGCCTTGGCGACCTGGCGGCGGCGACGCTTCCCCCGGCGGCACGCTCCCGGCAATCGCCCCGGCGGCGGTGACGTCGGCGAAGGTCGGGAGGCCGGCCCGATCAAACAGGCCGGGCGCCGCTCGAAACTTCAGCCCCGTATCAGCCATCCTCGTAGTGAACGCCAGTGGCGATCTCGATCTCCATTGGCTCCTCTCAGGATAGGCCGGCTCGAGCCAGATGCGCCGGCAGGTCGCCTCCGCGGCCGGCGTCAAGCACCGTCCAGACGAAGTCGTGCAGTTCAACCGGAAGGTCTTTGGCGTCGGCGCCTGCGAGATCGGCGAGCGGTCGCCGAAAAGCCTTGGCCTTGGTCGCGGGCACGAGTCTGGCGAGCTCGTTGGCCGTCTGCCATGCCTGCCACCCGTCAGCTCCCAGCCGTAGCGCTTCGATAGCGAGGATGAGCCGGTAGGCGCGCGCCCGCCACCCCCACGGCCTCAAGTGCGCGCCGGGTTGCAGGCCCGACTGCTGCGCGGCGCGGATGGTAATCCACGGCTCTGAGTCGCCGTCGAGGCAGGCACCCCAGCGCTCGAGGCGAGCGCGCGCACCGTCGAATGGCTCGTCCGGGCGCACCTCGACCCCGCTGCGCTGACACTCGTCGGCGTAGCGCTGACGGAAGTAGTCGCTCAGCGCCATCCAGCGGTCTGCAGCGAGTCCGGCCAGGAGCAGGTCGATGTCGTACATCTGCCTCGGCACGGACGGCGCACGGGTGGCTTCCTCGATCCCAATCGGCTCGGAGGCAAGCGTCATCAGCTTGATGCCGACTTGGTATGGGAGCTCGGGCAGCGCCGCGGTTATCTCTGGAGTCGCCGCCGGACCAAGGGTGCCTGTTATCAACTCAGAGGCGGGTAGTTGCTGCTCGAAATGGAACTCAAGCTTGACTTCGTTGCTTGTGCTGTCGCCATGGTCGAGCAAGACCGGCACCCGCACGACATACGTCGCGAGCGGCAACTTGCGCACCGGCTTCTTGGGCTCGTACGGGTGCGGTTGCATCATCTCGCCAAGTGGTGCGAACCGCACTCCGAGATGCTCCATCAGCCGCTTGATGTCCTCGGGCGTGGCCGCGGTCAAGTAGTCGTTATCGCGCGACCCCCGCTGCTTGACCGCGTCAAACCGAAGCGAGGCTCCGTTGCCGCCCATCAGCAGGAGCTCGATGCCGAGCTCCTCGGCGAGTTCGCGCAGGTGCTCGTGGATCTCTGCGCACCACGCGGCCAGCTCGGCCGTGTATCGGTCCGCGACCCCCGCCGTGCGCATTCGTTGCTCCAGCAGTTCGGGGTTGGCGATCCAGTCGGCTTTGAAGAGACCGACGTGCTCACCGAGCGTGCTCACGCGGCGTATCCAGCCGCCAGCTGACCCTGTTCGATGTTGGTCGGCGAGCGTTTCCCGAGCGCCGTGTCCACCCACGCGAGGTAGCCGACGCTACGTGCGTACGTCCGGAGCCTGTCGATCGGGACTCCGGTGCGCTCCATCGAGCGCAGGATGCGCCCGAGCTCTCCGTAGTCGACCCCGAGTCGGCTGCGGCGCACTTCGCGCAGCAGGTCCACCCACCCTTTCTCGGGCAGCGCCAGCTGGTCCCGTACCGGGTAGCGGCGCTCGTCGTGGGTCTGGCCGCGAACGATGACCGTGCGCTCGCGCGGTCCGCCGAGGTGCACGTGGCGACCGGCCGGCAGCAGCAGCCAATCCGCCGCCCAAAGTTCGCTCGCCAGCCCGCTCAGGTGCGGCGGATGGCAGTACACCAGGTGTGTGTAGCCATAGACGAACTGGTGGGCGTATGGCGCCAGCACGTCGAAGCCGGTGAGGTGTGCGTCGGCGTCGGAGTCGCGTACCAGTCCCAGCAGTTCCTCTCCCTCGGAGTTGAGCTGCGGCTCGACGGGGCGGAGGCTGTATACCCCCCGCGCCCAGCGGAACAGGACGTGGTCGGCGAGAAGCGCGCTCAGCTGACGGTCAAGTGTCCGTGGCGGAATGCCCGCCCGCTGCACGAGTGTCGCGTAGTCGACGGCGTCGCGGTCACGGAACAGCTCAAGCAGGCTGGCGAAAGCCGAATTCTCTCTCGAAGTGATTGGAGGTTTCGTTTCGGGCATTGGCGCCTAGTACGGCATTCTACTAGATACTGTACGTCTCGCCAATGGCGGTTGGTGCAGCATTTCTCTACATCCGGTACTTCTCGCCAGCACGGTGGCCGACCCCGTCGACGCGCAGGGCTGGGCGGCAGCGCTCGCACGGTTTAGATCCACGTCTCGCCGTTGGCCAGGTCGTAGTCGCCCGGGTATTCGGTGAGCTTGGCCTCGAGTGCCGCGATCAGCTGGCCTGTTCCTCCCTTGGTGCGGGGCATGGTGCCCGGCACGAACACCATCCCCGCGTGGCCCTCGCCGCCGGCGGCAACCAGTTCGGCGTGGAGCGGGCGGAAGTCACGGACGTTGTTGGTGACGATCGCCCGGCGCTCTGCTCGCGCGATCGAGACCAAGTCGGGATCGCTCGCGCCGTGCCATTTGGCCTGCTCCTTGATCGCGACGACGGCGCAGCCGCGACGGCCGGGGAGAGCATCTCGTCGAGCAGTAGCTTCAAGGCTTGAGCGCGGCCCGCCCGGCGAGCCATGCCGCGCGTGCGGCGTCGCTCTCGCGGGCGTTGAGCTCGATCCACTCGTCGATCTCGCGCGGATAGGCGCCGTAGTAAGCGACGGCTGCCTGGATGAGACCCAGCGGGAGCTCGAGGTAGTCGGCCGTGGCCCGCTCGTCGCCGTCGTTGTCGCGCACGGCGGCAATCGCCTCCCAGACGTCGAGCCCACTGCCCTGGAGGCGGGCACGTCGTCCGGCCGGCCCATCGGCGAACCGGATCAGCGGGTGCTCGTCGGTACGGAGCCCTTCCTCGACGTAGCGTTGGGCGAGCGTCCGCGGCGGAACGCTCCGGCTGCGCGCACGGGCGCCGAGCCGCTCGATACTCGAGTCAGGCAATCGGAGGCTCAGGGGTTGTGTCACGTAGCGCATCGTCGCACTCCGCGCTACTCGTGGCCACAGCGGTTCTGCCGGGTCGCCGCGCCAACCCGATGCGTCGGCTCGGCCCGCCGAGAGACAGACACGTGTCCAAGCATTCCGGACCCCCGGCTCGCGCCGGCGCCGGCACCGCGCGCTCGACTGGACATTCGGGCTTCCCACCGCGAAGGCGCGCCCAGCGCACACCAGATGCCTGCTTTTCCCGAGGCGCCGCTCGAGGACGGCGCGACCGAGCCGGCGGCGAGCGAGCACGCAGACGCGAACCACGAGCGCGAGGCACTCGCGGCCGAGTCCCTCGGCTTGGTGATACTCGTCGTACTCGACGCGCTCTGCCCCGGCAAGCGCGTGGCCTGCGTGCCGCACGACATGTTCGGCGTCTCCTTTGAGGAGATCTCGCGACGTGGCTAACCGCGACGAGCATCCCCAAGATTCTCCGCCGTCGTCGACAACGATGGCGCCGAGAGGGAGCCACCTCAAGGGTCCAGCGCAGCCCGTGCCTTGCTGACGAAGACCGGCACGTCAGCCCGTTCGAGCGCGTCGAGCAACTCCGTTACCGAGCGGCCGCCCCACGCGCCTGCCTGGCGCTCGAGGATCGAGAGGAAGAGCCCCGGTTGTTCGTCGAACGTGGGCGCGAGGATTGCGTCGGGCTTGATCACCGTGGTGCCGTAACCAAGCAAGGCATCCCGCACGTAGCCGTCGTCGAAACTGATGAGCAGCTGCGCCGCGCCGGCGAGAGCCAGCGCGCACACGTGCTCGTCGTCGGGGTCGCGAGTCAGGGTCCGCAAGTCGACCTCCTGCAGGCGGTGGGCGATCTCGGTGCGGCCGTCGGGGAAGGCGTCCCGTAGGTAGCTCACCCGCCGCTCCGCAGCCGCCGGCGGCATCGGCTTCCCCTCGATCAGGGTGCGCTTGGCTTCGGCCAGTAGCTCGTCGCTCCCGAGCAAGTCGAACAGCCGAGCCTCGCGCGCAGCTCGGCCGAAGAGCTCATGCAGCACCCGTGAGAAGATCACGTTGGAGTCGAGAACGGCGCGCGGGACTCGCCCGCCCGACCCGCTCATTCCGCCGGAGCGCCGAGCTCTTCAAGGTCGGCCGAGAACGCTTCGGCCTCGCGCGCTGCCCGCTCTCGGCGCTCCTCGAACGCCAAGATCGACGACACCGGGATCTTCCAGTAGCTGGACCGCGGCAGCTGCTGCCCGACGAGCTCGCCCGCGTCAAGCAGGCGCCTGACGTGCTGGCGCGAGAAGCCGAGGCGTTCGGCGGCCGCATTCGGAGACAGCATCTCGTGCTCCTCGGCAACGGTGATCGCCAACGTCTTGCCGTCCTCGAGCATCGCCTCGATGCTCGAGGTCAGCTCTTCGAGCTGATCGTGAGACGTGAGATGGATCGTCTTCCTGGCCATAGTCAGGATCCCAGCAACGTGTCCTACCTGCACGTAGGTTATCGGCGCCGATGTAGCGTTGGGCGAGCGTCCGCGGCAGGACGCCCCCGCTACGTGCGCGGGCGCCGAGGCGCTCGACCGTGGAATCAGGCAACCGCAGGCTCAAGCGGTGTGTCACGTAGCTCAGCGTAGGACGACGCGCTACTTGGCAACTCGGACCTTGCCCGGCCAGGAGACAGACACGTGTCCAAGCCGACGGGCAGCCGCTTCGCCTCCTCGCCGAAAGCGCCGAAACAGCAATCAAACAAGGACAGGCTTCCCCGATAAGGGCACCCCCGTCGCGAGGCGGGTTCGCAAAGCCACGCAACTCGAACGGCGAGTGAGGCGGGCTACCGAAGGACAGCTTTCTCGGAGAACCCCTGCTCCCTCCCCACCTGGCGCCACGGGACGTGCTTCCCGGCCGCCACGTCGTCCCCAGAAAGCAGGGCTCCTGTGTCCATGTCGATCGCGCGCGCCTTCAGGCGCACCTTCACGCTGGCCCCGACCGCCCTCGCGCGGTTCGTGGCGCTGGGCGTGGCGCTCGTCGCGCTCGCCGTCCCGGCGTCGGCGCTGGCCAGCGGGGCGATCGGCGCGGTCGGCGTCAACGACGTGCGCTCGGACGGGATCCTGCTGCCCAACGCCAATTGGAACGGCGTCGCCGACCTGAACATGGTCGCCGGCGCCGGCGTGCAGCTCTACCGCGCGCGGATCCAGCTCAACTGCGCCGACCCCAATCACACCGGCCAGTTCAACTTCAGCGCGCCGTCGCCGAGCTGCTACGGGCTCAGCTATGACGCGCTCGTCGGCGCGCTCGCCCAGCGCAACATGACGATGCTGCCGGTCCTCATCAACTTCAGCGGGCCCACTCCGGTGCCGCCGACCCCGACCGGCGCCGGCGGCAGCCCGACGACCTCCGAGTTCGCGGCCTTCGCCGCCGCCGCCGTCGCCCGCTACGGGCCGACCGGCAGCTACTGGCCGACCTGCGGCTGCGCGCCGCACCCGATCTCGGCCTGGGAGATCTGGAACGAGGAGAACAACGGCTATTGGTGGGGCGGTACCGCGTCGGCGAGTCAGTACGCGGCCGTGTTCGCGGCGACGCGCAGCGCGCTGCGCGGCGTCGACCCCCAGGCCCGCGCGATCGTCGGTGGCCTCGCGTTCGATGCGGCGGGTCAACCCTCCTTTATCCCGCCCAACCAGATGATCGCCACGCTGGCCGCGGGCAACGCGAATGCGTTCGACGCCGTCGCCGTGCATCCCTACACCCAGGCGGCCGGCTCCTCCTCCACGCAGCTCGCCCAGGACGCCGTCGCGCTCATCAGCAGCGTCGCGCAGCAGCTCATCGCCTCCACCGGCCCCGGTCCGGGGGGCGCGCCGCGCCAGCAGATCTGGGTGACCGAGATGGGCTGGTCAAACCAGCAGGCCGACCCGAACACGATCGCCGCCGGGCTGCAGACGTTCTTCTCGCTGCTCTCCAGCGGCGCCCGCGCCCAGGACAACGTCGGGCCGGTGCTGTGGTACGACCTGCGCGACAGCGCGACGCTCAGCAGCCGCGACGACCAGATCGGCCTGCGCTACACCGGCTCGGACGGCAGCGACGCCGGAGCCAAGCCGGCCTGGGGCGTGTTCGCCGCCGCCGCGGCGCAGGGCGGGACGCTCGCGCTGCCGGCGGTACTGACTGACACCGGCCCCTACAGCGGGCACGGTGCGGCGGCACCGCCCTCCTCCGGGTCGGGGCATCCGAGTCCCGGACCGGCCTCGGCGCGTCAGGGGCTGGCTAGCGCCTTTGACGCGTCGGTCCACCGGCAGGGCTCGAGCGTCAAGCTCTCGGGTAACGCGGCCGTGTGCCACGTGGCTGTCCGCCACGGGCACCACGTGCGCGTGTGCCGCAAGGCGAAGACGCATTCGACAAAGGGCAAGGGGCGCACGCGCGGGTAGCGGGCTGTCCGCGCGCCCGGCGCGGCTTCGTTCTGCAGGTCGGCGCCTCAGTGTGCGGTGAGCACGGCTTGGATGAGGCGGATGCGGTTCTGCTCGGCGTTGGCGATGAGGTTCGCGGCCTTGGTGGCGAAGTCGGGGACGAAGACGTGCAGGCCGAGCGGGTTTGCCGGTGCGGCGAAGAACGCGTGCATGGCTTGGGCGGCAACGTCGGTGAGGTCGTTCCAGGCCGTGATCGCGAAGCCGGCCCGCGTGGTCACCTCGCGAAGGTCGGCGGGTGTGATCAGGTGGCTGTCCCGGGGATCGCTCGCCCACGGGACGGGGAAGCGGATCGGTTGCTCCGGTCCGGCCGTGACGTCCCAGAGCGCGAGGCGGCCGCCCGGGGTGAGGACTCGCCGCGCCTCGGCATAGAGGCGTGTCTTGTCGGCGACGTTCATCTGGACGTGCTGGCTGATGAGGACGTCGAACGTCCCGTCGGCGAAGGGGAGATCGGTCACGTCCGCGCGGCGGACGTCTATGCGGGAGCTGAGACCGACGGCGGTGTTGAGCCAGTCGGCGGTTTCGCAGTACTCGGCGGTGAGGTCGACGCCGGTGACGTGGCAGCCGATCTCTGCGGCCAGGAGGCGAGCGGTTCCGCCGATCCCGGTGCCGGCATCGAGCACGCGGTCCGCAGCGCTCACACCGGCGAGCTGGATGAGCTGCACGGTCGCGATCCGGCCGAGCGAATGGAAATCCTCGAGCGGCGCGAGGTCCACCGGTGAGAGTGCTCGGGGGTTCTTCCCCGCTCGTGTGAGCGCTCGCTCGATGTTCTCGCGCGTCAGGCCGGTCGTGTAGTGACGCTCGGCGGTCGTCGTCGCGGTCATCGGACCGACTCCGGTGCCCGAGCTGGTGCTGGTCGCGCGCGGGGTGAGGTGCTGGGTGCTCATGGTGTGCGGTCTCCTGTCGCTTGGGTGGGTCAGCTGTGCGCTGCGGCTGTGGTGGGCGTGCCTCGTGCCGGCACCTTCGGCGTGTCGTCGCGGCTGGTCGTCGGTTGGGCGGGCAGCAGCGCCAGCGCCATCACGGCGCCTGCGGCGGCGACGCCGGCGGCGACGTAGTTGGCCGCGTGGAAGCCCTGGAAGAAGGCCGAGTCAGCGGCGTTGTGGATCGCCGACGCGAGCAGCGGATGCCCGCCGTGGGTCAGCTTGCCGGCCACCGTGAGCGCGCCACCGACGGATGCGTGCGCGGTCCGTAGGACACCGGCCGGCAACCCCGCGGGGAGCGCGCCGGTGAGCCGGCTGGCGTACAGCGACGCGTAAACGCTGCCAATCACGGCGACGCCGAGGGTACCGCCCAAGAGGCGCGTGGCGTCGTTGACCGCCGACCCGGCACCGGCCTTCGCTTTCGGGACGACGCCCATGATGGCCTCGGTCGCGGGCGCACTGGTGAGACCCATCCCTGTCCCGAGCACGACCATCTGGGCGGCGATCGTCCCGTAGCCGGTCGTGACCGATGAAGTCGAAACCCACACGTAGAACGCGGCCATCGAGAACAGCCCGGACGCGACGACCAGCTTCGTGCCGAACCGGACGGCCAGCTTGGTGCCGAGGATCGAGGAGATCGCGACGAATGAGGCGACTGGCAGCAGGCGCAGGCCGGTCGACAGCGGGCCGTAGCCCCTGAGGAACTGGAACATCTCGGTGGCCAGGAAGATGAACCCCGACAGCGCGAAGAACGAGATCGCGACCGAGGCGCTGGCGGCGGTGAACCGCGGGTTGCGGAACAGGCTGAGGTCGAGCATCGGCTGCTCGGTGCGCCGCTCCCAGGCCACGAACGCCGCCGCCAGCACGGCGGTCAGGGCGAAGCTGCCGAGCGTCCGGGCGCTTCCCCAACCGTGGTTCGGGGCCTCGATGATCGTGTAGACGAGCAGCCCGATGGTCGCGGTCGACAGCGCGAATCCGGCCCGGTCGGTGCCGGGCGCGTGCGGGTCACGCGAGGTCGGAACGTAGCGGGCGGCCAGGAGGCCGGCGCCGGCGGCGATCGGCACCATCGCGAAGAAGATGCTGCGCCAGTCGGAGAGCTCGAGCAGCCAGCCGCCGACGATTGGCCCGAGCGCGATCGCCACGCCAGTGATCGCGCCCCACAAGCCGATCGCCCGGGCGCGCTCGCCCCGCTCGGTGAACACGTTGGTGAGCAGCGACAGCGTCGAGGGGAACACCATCGCCGCACCCACGCCCATCACCGAGCGCGTGGCGATCAGCGCGCCGGCGCTGTCCATCAGCCCGCCGGCCAGGCTCGCGAGACCGAAGACCGCGAGGCCGGCGAGGAGCATTCCCTTGCGGCCGAAGCGGTCAGACAGGCTGCCCGCCGCGAGCACCGAGCCGGCGAACAGCAGGTTGAATGCGTCCACGACCCACTGCAGCTGCGAGTTCGATGCGTGCAGCTGGCGCACGAGCGACGGCAGCGCGACGTTGACGATCGTCGTGTCGAGATTGATCACAAACGCCGCCAGCAGCAGCGAGATCAGGATCAGGGGCTTGTTGCGTGGCATGACTCCTCCTGCGGGCCGTGGGCTAACTT
The DNA here is from genome assembly GCA_963819075.1 of uncultured Solirubrobacterales bacterium. Taxonomy (GTDB): domain Bacteria; phylum Actinomycetota; class Thermoleophilia; order Solirubrobacterales; family Solirubrobacteraceae; genus CAVQBJ01. Next base: position 471,167 of record CAWFUP010000001.1, on the reverse strand, counting down.
GCGTCATGCAACGCAGCCTAGCTGGCCGCTCTGGCTTTTGTCAAGCAAGTCAGCTAGGATTGGTGCGTGCTTCAACGCGACTACCCAGACCAGGTCTGCTCGATCGCCCGATCACTGGAGGTCATCGGGGAGCGCTGGACGCTGCTGATCCTCCGCGACGCCCTCGTCGGCCTCACGCGGTTCGAGGAGTTCCAGGCGAGCCTCGGGATTGCCTCCAACGTCCTCACCAACCGACTCAAACGGCTGTGCGACGAGGAACTGCTCGAACGCGTTCCGGACCCGGAGCGTCCCGGCCGGCCGAAGTACGTCCTCACCGACAAGGGACGCGAACTCGCGCCGGCCCTGATCGTGCTCATGAAATGGGGCGACCGCCACTACCCGACCCCCGGCGGCCCACCGCGACTCACCCTCCACGCCGGCTGCGGAGGCAACATCGGCCCAGACCTCCACTGCGACCGGTGCGGCAAACTCGCGGCGCGCGGAGAGATCGAGCTCCCCCCCGGCCCGGGGGCGCCACAGGGCGGGCGCGCCGGACGATGAGGAGGGGCGCGCGGCGGGCGTCCGATGAGATGCGCGGCGTTGGCGATTTGCGGGACTCGCGGTGAACCCGGCGTGCGGACCTGCTTTCAGTTGCCGCGGTGCTCAGGACACCCGCGAATCGCGCGTCGCCGTCCCAGGCGCCGGCATCGCCGCCCGCGGTGACCCGCACGCGCTCGCAATTGCAGACAAGCAGTAGCCAGCGGAGTGCCGCGGAGCGCTGCTGCTGATCGTCCAGAGCGGTCGTGTGGGTGCGCTTGGGCGACTGTTCCGTCTTGCGGCGTGAGCAGGGCCGGCGGGTGGCGGTGTAAGACCCTGGCATAAGCGGCGCGCCGAGGAACCTCCCCGTATGCTCCTGGCAGATGTCCTTGGGTAGCCTCGCCGCTCGCGTCGTGTGTCTCGCGCTCGTTGCGGGCGTGCTGTTCGGCGCTGCGACGGCGTCAGCGCATCCGGCCCCCCGCGCACCTCGACAACCGGTCGCGCCGGGGCCCGCGACCGCGTTGACCTTGACGCCGGCGGGGGCGACGGCGGCGTTCGGGTTGGATTTGCTCCGGCGCGTCGGGGCGGGTGGCAACACGGTGCTCTCGCCGGACAGCATCGAGGCGGCGCTCGCGATGGCAGGTACCGGCGCGGGTGGCGCGACCGCCAGTCAGATGCTCTCTGCCCTGCATCTTGGCTCGGCAGCGACGTTCCCGGCAGTCGGCGCGCTCCAGGCGACCATCGCGGCCGAGCAGGCGGCGGCTGGCGCCGGTAACCCGAATGCGGCGACCCTCGATCTCGCCAACGGGCTGTTCCTGCAGCAGGGCTTCTCGCTCGAAGGTGCGTTCTCGGCCCGGCTTGCCACGAGCTTCGGTGCCCAACCCCAGCCGGTCGACTTCCAAAACGACCCCACGGGCGCGGCGCAGGCCATCAACGGCTGGGTGAGCGCCCAGACCCAGGGCATTATCCCCGCGATCGTCTCGAATCTGGACCCGACCACGGTCCTCGCGCTCGCCAACGCGGTGTACCTGAAAGCGCATTGGCAGGACTCGTTCTCGCCGTCGGCTACCACCGAGAGCGTGTTCCACACACCCGCCGGCGCGATGCCCAGCGCGCCGTTCATGAGCCAGTCCGGCGTGCTGAGCTACTCCGCTGGGGCGCACTATCAGGCCGTCGATCTCCCCTACACGGGCTCGTCTCTGTCGATGCTGGTCCTGCTCCCGGTCGGCGAGTCTCTCGCGCACCTGGAAGACAGCCTCACCGAGTCCGACTACGCCCGCATCATCGCCGCAGAGCGCTCCGCCAACGTCGACCTGCGCCTGCCCAGGTTTCACCTCAACCTACAGGCCAACCTCGCGCCGGTGCTGCAAGCGCTGGGAATGACCGACGCGTTCTCACAGGCAGCGGACTTCTCCGGGATCACCACCGCTGCCCCGCTCAGCATCGGCCTCGTCCAGCACGACGCCGACATCACTGTCGATGAGCAGGGCACCGTCGCCGCCGCGGCAACCGTCGTGACGATCGTGTCGGTGTCAGCGGAGCGCGCAGTCGGCCCCGTCCGAACGTTCGACGCCGACCACCCGTTCCTGTTCTTCCTGCGTGACGACCGCACCGGCGCGGTGCTGTTCGCCGGGCGACTCGTCGATCCCTCCACCGCGCTTCCGAACTCCTGAGCCGCCCCACGCGTCGAGGACGGGCGCTGTTCACCGAAGGCAGAACGCGCCCGGGGCTTGGGTTGCGTCCTTGGTATGGACGACCGTCGGGTCCGACGGCGGCGCCGACGGAGACGCCTCCCTTCCCCGGGAGCAGAACAGAGGCCGTCGCCGCGGAAGGCACGAGCTCGTCGTCCGTTGCGGAACAGTTTCGCCGGGCGGTGCGAGGTCTGCTGTCGCTGGAAAGCGGGGCTGGCGGTTGTCCGTGAGTGTGGTCCGAAGGCTCGCGACGGCGGCGCTCTACCCTGCGCTCGTGGGCAACGAGAGCGAGTAGCTGTCAAGACAGCCCACTGCGGCGCCGGCGGCGATGATGCCCAGCGCCAACGGCCAGCGCCACGTGAGTCTTCGGCTGATCAGGTACGCCGCGGGGATGAGCGCGAGCGCCCCAAGGAGGCCCACTCCCCAGAGGGTCTCCGCCGGACGGCCGCAGAATCGCGCGGCCGGCGATCCGGGCAGCGCGTATGGGGTGCCGCCGTCGCCGCCGCACGGGCCGCCGATATGCAGGCCGATGAACTCAACGAACTCGACGAGGGCAAGAAAGCCGATCATGCTCGTTGTCGCTGCAGCCGCCGGGATAACGCTCGGTCCGCGGTAAATGAGTACGGCAAGGGCGGTGAGGGCGATGCTGACCGCGAATGCCCGCGCCGCTTCCTGATCGGTGATTGAGTACTCGGTGCGGAAGGCGTACGCCAGACCGAACGCGATGAAGGGGAGCGTCGCCGGCGCGAGCGTTGCGACGATCGTCGCGGTCCCGGCCCTCGGAGAGCGGGAGCCGCCGAGGTTCTCTTCTGGTGCTGCCGTGCGCATCCGATCTCCTGTTGACCGCTGGTGGATAGCGAGAATAGGCCGCCTCCCCCCGCTTGTCAACCTACGGTCAATGCGTGGTCGAGCGGCGCGTCGGTCGCTGAGGACGGCGATGCGCGCTCTCGTCACTGACCAGAACCCTCCTGCGACGGCGTGCGCTGTCCCGCAACGGACGACGCTCGGGCGTGCCGGGGACGGCACCGGAATGTTCCACATCGCTGAAAAGCAGGGCTACGGCGAGCGCACCGCCCATCGTGGCGACGGCGCCGTATTACTTCGTGACCGTGACCGTGCTCCTGACGCGGATGTGCTGCGGGCCGATCAGAGAGTCGGTGATATCGATCGGCACGCGATACCTGCCGGCGAGACCGAACGAATGCGACGCGATGACACGGTATCCGCGCTCGGAGGCAATCAGCGTGCCCTGACTGGAGCTTTGTCTGGTCCAGTGGATGGTGGCGGTAAGCCGCGAGTCGGGAGCATGGACGGCGCTCAGGGAGGTCGGCCCAATGATGAGCGCGACGTTAGGGGTGGCGACTTGGTGTGTGAAGGAGTGGTGGGTGTTATGGAGAATTGGGGGGCGTGGTCGATGAGCGGGCGATCGGGGAGCGGTTTCGGGTATTGACCGAGCAGGGGGTGCTCGATGAGCGCGGTCGTCGGGTGTGGGCGGCCGCGGAGGCCAGGGCGGCCGGTCGCGGTGGGATCTCGGCGGTGGTGAGGGCGACGGGGATCTCGGAGTCGACGGTGCTGCGGGGTCTGGCTGAGCTTGCGAGCGGGAAGGAGCCGCCGGCGGGGGGACGGGTGCGTCGGCATCCGGGGCCCGTGCGGATCACCGAGCGCGAGGAGGGGCTGTTGGAGGATCTTCGGGCGCTTGTGGGTCCGGCGACGCGGGGGGATCCGATGTCGCCGTTGCGGTACACCTCCAACAGCGGCGCGAAGCTCGCGCAGGCGTTGCGGGAGAAGGGCCATCGGGTCGTCGATCGCACGGTGCAGCGGCTGTTGAAGGCCGACGGGTTTCGCTTGCAGGCGAACCGCAAGACGCTGGAGGGTGCTCAGCACCCCGATCGTGACGCTCAGTTTGAGCACATCAACCAGACCGCCAAGGCGGCGATCGCGGCCGGGGAGCCGGTGATCTCGGTCGACACCAAGAAGAAGGAGCTGGTCGGCCAGTACAAGGCCACGGGCCGCGAATGGGAGCCGTCGGGGCGGGCCGTTGAGGTCAAGACGCACGACTTCCCCGAGAAGGGCGTCGGCAAAGCGGTGCCCTACGGGGTGTATGACATCAACAACGACGAGGGGTTCGTCTCGGTGGGGATCAGCGGCGATACCGCGCAGTTCTCGACCGCGTCGATCCGGGCGTGGTGGGAGCAGCTCGGCCGCGAGCGCTTCCCGAGCGCGACCAAGTTGACGGTCACCGCGGATTGCGGCGGCTCGAACAGCCCGCGAACGCGGTTGTGGAAGACCGAGCTGCAGCGCCTGGCGAACGCGATCGCCCTGCCGATCGAGGTCTGTCACTTCCCGCCGGGCACCAGCAAATGGAACAACGTCGAGCACCGGCTGTTCTCGTTCATCGCTATCAACTGGCGCGGCAAGCCGCTGGTCAGCTACCAGGTCATCGTCGACCTGATCGGCTCGACCACGACCAGTACCGGCCTGAAGGTCTACGCCCGGCTGGACGAGAACGAGTACCCGACCAAGCTCGTCCCCAGCGACGAGCAACTCGCCGCAGTCACGATCACCGGGAATGACTTTCACCCCGAATGGAACTACGTCGTCACCCCGCACCCCACAACACCTTCAGACACCACGTCGTGAGCCCTTACCCCGAAATGGGCGCCCCTGGCGCGCGTGGATGCTGACCGCTCTGACCGCGTCCGCAGGCACGATGTGAATCTCGACAACATCTTGGAGTTGCTCATTGGATGGGCGATCGATTGCCGTCACGATCACGGCAACCGTTCGAGCCGGTGAGCCTGGCGAACTCGCGAACGTGTGCGTTGCAGTGATCGTCGCCGCGATCACCGATGCCGTCGCAAACGGCGGGCCCAGCGGCGCGCCGGGTGCCGGGGTCAGCGGAACCGTTACCGGCGGGGAGTAGCTGAGGGTGGCCGCGGCGGTCGTGTGGTCACCCCAGTCGACGGTCGCGGGGTCAAGTCGGTCTCCCGGTGTCAGGCAGGTGATTGTGTCCGTCAGCGTCCACGGCTTGCCAACGAGCACGAACGTGCCTGGGTCGAGGGCTCGGATCGCCTGGGGGCGAATGCAATCCAGCTGCGCAGCCTCAGATCCGCTCGCGGGTAGGGCGACGGCAGCGAAGCTCGCGATCGCGAGGACTCCGCCGCTCACCCGCCAACGCAGCCAGCGTGCAGCCGGGGCGCGACTCACGGTCGCTCGCTCCCCGCCAGATGAGAAGGGCGCCGCTAATCGCTTCACCGCAGGCACCCCCCAAGCCTACATCCCGCAATTGCATGATCACCCGCAGACGAGCGGCGGACGGGCACATCGGCAGCCCGCATTCCACAGAATGCGGAACAGTCCGGCGGCTCCGGTCGCGTGCCTGCTTGGGACGACGAGCTCCTCCTGGCCGGCGGGCTCGGCACAGTCCTGCTCTGCGGCGATCCGGAACAGTGAGTCAATCAATGTGACGCGGCCGAACATCGTCCAGAGTCGACTTCGGCTTCGTCGGCGCGACTGCATCCGTTCGGTTGCGTGACTCTCGTGCTGAATAGCCCTGCGGCGGCTGGCGATCCTGTGGCGAAGAAGGGGCGCTGGAAGCTCGCGCCGCCGCGCGGTTGCGGGGCCGCGCTCCTGGAACCGAGTAACGCCCCTGGCCGGCGTGATCGCGCTCCCGATACGCAGCAGGACCGAGGCGACCGGACTGCGCGTCATGCCATCCCCGCGAGCCTGTAGAGCACCAGGCTCCCCGCGACCGCAACGTTGAGGCTAGCGCCGAACCCGAGCATCGGGATCTCCACGCACACGTCGGCGGCGCCGACCTGCTCCTCCGGAACACCGTGCCACTCGTGGCCGAGCAGGATGACGGTGCGCTGCCTTGCGGGCTCGAGACGGGACAGGGCAATCGCGCCTTCGGCGAGCTCGACGGCGACGATTTGCCAGCCGTCAGCGCGCTGCTGCTCGATCCAGCGCTCCTTGCCGGTCCGCACCCAGTGGATGCACGGACGGCGTCCCGGGCCGAGCGTGTCGCCCTGGGACAGCGCCTGCCGGTAGTAAGGGGTGTCGGGGACCGCGAGGCACGCACCGACCGCGTCGCACGTGCGCAGGAGCGTCCCGAGGTTGGCCTGGAACGCGACCCACAGCGGGGCCGCGACCAGGTGGTTCCAGCAGCTGTGACCGCGCTGCCGCCGTCCGCGACGGATGTCGCGCGGCCGGGACTTGGCGGCGCTCAACGCGCCCGGGCACACGCCCCTTCTTCGCGCATACTGACAACGGTACCCGCCGGCGACGGTGGGTGCCTGCGTGGTGGCGGATGGCCGCGTGCGACTCCGCCGACCGGGCTTCGAGAATCGAACCCACGCGAAGGGTGAGGGAACGTAGGCGTCCGTCAGAGGGTTAATGCACCCACCCTGGGCGGGTTGGTGCCGTCGGGGTGCTGGACTTCTACGAGGCTGCGCGCGATTCGCGAGCGTGTTGGGCGGCGACGGAGTCGCGCGGCAGGCTGATGAAGTCGAGACCATGACCGCGATCGTCGGCGATCTCCACCAGGACACGTTCGCCGTCAGCCTGCACGACGGTCCCGATCCTTCCGGCAGGCCAGCGGCCCGACGCGGTCAGGAGTTCGACGACGTCGAGCGTGGGCTGTGGGTCATCGGTCGGCATCAGGGTGCACTCTGCCACTCGTTCAGGGGATATCCACCCAGAGAGAGACGAGTCGCGGCGGATGCTCAGCCTCGACGAGCCATATGGTCGCGACCGGAGCCGTGGCGCCGTTGAGCCCATCAACGAGCACGACGACGTCATAAAGCACCCCGAACGGCGTGATCCGCGTTCAGCGCACGGCAGCGTCGAGCACGCCCGTCGTCAGCTGTTCGTGCAGATAGCGCCAGTCGGCCGGATGAATCGCCAATGCCGCCGAGAACACGCGCGCCTTGTGACGACCTCGCGGGTGGCTCGGATCAAGCGCGTAGCCAACGAGCTTCTCGGTCGGTATCGCCGCCAGGTCAGCCCGCGGCAGGCGGAGCGAGTCGGTCATACGATCGACAGTACGGCCGAGTTCGGACCGATGAGCACTCGCGCCGGGGAAGCCGAGATTCCGGTTGCAGGCGCCGCCATGGCGACGCGGCGGTCTCCCTACGCGACACGCCTTCAACCGCCGCTTCGATCCAAGAGCAGGGATCCACCCGGCAACGCTGACTGTTCCGCCCACGACGACCGTCTCCCTCGCGACCCGTCAGGGCCGAGGCAGACGCCTCCCTTTCGCAGGAGCAGAACAGCGCCGGTCTGGGCCGCCGGCGCTCGGCAGTCGTCCTAAGCGGCAGCGTGGTGGCCGTCGGCCGACTGTTCTGAGTCCGGGCGAAGGCGACGTTCTGGGTTGCTTTGTCGGCCGGGTGTGCGTCTTTGAGGTAATGAGCGGGCGCGGAGTCAATCGGCGAGGGGCCGAGACCGGTTGAGGTGCGCGGGGAGGCGGCCGATGAGACGCGTATGGCGCCGTTTGCACGTGGATGGGCGCGTGGCCGGAAGCGCCGCGGGGCCCATTCCGCCGTCGAGACGAGTTCCGGGCGCGTCTGTGCCGGTGGTCCCCTGGCTGCAACTTTGTGGCGCGCTTTTCGTCTCATGGTGCTGGCGGTCTGGAGTCGCTGGCATCGGTTGCTGGTCGCGCTGGCGGTGATCGGCTGGTTGAGTGGCGTGGCGGATGTCGTGCCCGCGCGAGCCTCGGTGGTGTGGAGTGGCAGTCAGGTCCTGGGGAGCGTGGCTGACTTGTCGCAGGACAATCTCAACGAGGTGGCGCTCGGTGGCAGCGCCACCGGTTACGTCGCCGCGGTCTGGGCGCACGCGGCTGGGATCAGTTTGGCTGTAGCGACGCCGGGGCGGCCGTTCTCGGGTGGTGTGCTGATCCCGGGCTCGCAGGGCGTCTCGGTGGCGCCGAACGTGACCGTCGATGACCGCGGGGACGTGGCGCTCGCCTGGACCGTCGGTGATGGCGAGTACCAGTGGGACTCCGGTCACGATGGTCAGGGGTGGTTGTGCTGCGATCGCGTCCACGTGGCGATGCTCCGCCCTGGCGGCCGACTGCTCGACAGCGTGACGGTCACGCCCGCGCGAGCGTACGCGCAGCTCGGCGGGCTGGCGATCGCGCCGAACGGGGGCACGGTCGCCGTCGCGTACGGGCTGGTGCCCGTGTCGTCGCCGTACTACGGCAACCCGACCTTCGTTCGCGTCCAGCCCTATGGGCTCCAAGTGCGCACGGCGCGCTTCGGGCGCCCGTTCGGTCCCCAGGTGTCCCTGGGCGCAACCTCGCCGAACGAGCAGGTCATCACCGAGTCGGTGCGGGCGAGCACACGCAACGCGACCGTGGAGTACGCCGCGCCCTCGCGTGGCGCGGCGAGCGACGTTTGGACGACGGCGGCGGTCCGCCAGGTGCGGGTGTCTCTCGGGGGACGCGTGCAACGCACCACGTCGCTGGGAACCCTGCGCTATCAGTCAAACGTGCTGGGCACATCGACCGGCGACGTGGGGCTGGCCGCGGACGGCCACGGCGATCTCGCGGCACTGCTACTCGATCCGGGCAACTCGCTACAGCTGGATCGCTGTCCGGTCGGAGGGCACGCCTTCGCGCCGGTCTCCAACCTCGCCAGCCCCGCGGAGTCCGGTCTCGGCGCCGCCATCTACGCGGTCGCGCCCTCAGGACTGACGCTCTTCTCCTGGGCGTCAGGATTCGCGAATACGGCACACCTCGCTCTCGGCCAGCTCCGCACCGGCGCCTTCGCCAACCCGATCACCATACGGGCCCTCCCGGCCGGCGCGCGCGTCGATGACGACGCGGCGGCGATCAACTCACGCAGCGACGGCATGGTCACACTCTCCTGGGTCGGGCACACCAGGTCCGACGTCCTCGTCGCGGTCCCGGTGACGCCAACCGGGCAGATCCAAACCCCCGTGCCGCTCTCAGGCGCCGCCGACTACGCCTCAGCCGAGGCGCAAACCGTCATAGACGAGCACGGACGCGGCGCCGTCATCTGGATCAGCGCCGGTGCCAGGGTGGTCCTGCGACGCTTCGCATTCCGCTGACCCAACGATTCCCTCCACAGCCCGTGATTCGCGGCCTGGCGCCTCAGCGAGCATCCGTGAGCGGCAAGATGCCGCTCAAGATCGCGCTTCTTCACGCAGCGATTTCGACGGACTCCACAAGAGCCCAACCGGTCTGGGGAATCGGCTCACCACGCGCCCGGCGCTCGTCGAGCACCAGGGCGATCGCCTCCTTGACCATGCTCCGTGCGTCCTCGAGGTTCTCACCCTGCGTCTGGACCTCGGGGAGCTCGGGAACGTGGGCGTAAACCCAGCCCTCGCCAGCATCCTCGTAGACAACATTGAACGTCAGCGCGCCCATTGCTCGGAGCGTAGCGCCTCGCGGCGAGACCAACCTTTTTGCAACCCGACACCGTCGCAGGGCGGCGAGTTCCGCAGCCAGCCGATTGCGAGCGTGTCCGCGTCGACGGCCGCGCCGCTCCCAGGGTGCCGCAAGGCCGCCCAGGTCGAGGTGAGGCGGCCCCCTGCTTTCATCCCCGCGGCGGTATTCGTGCCGAGCTGCCCGGAGACCCGGAAAGCGCGGTCTGCAGGGCTGAGACATCCGTGGTTACCGCCGTCGACCTCGTGACGGCCGTCTCGGTCTCGTCGTTGGCGGATAGGAGGGAGGAGTTACTAGTAAGTAGGCACGGCGGTGTGGGGAGATTTGGGCTGGATCTTGCCGGCCTGCGGCTAGATTCGACGGCTTTGGGACTTGCGTGGTCAAGGACCGTGCGGTTGCGGCCGACGTTTGTGCTGATGGCACAGCCACAGCCAGCCGCGGGGGCTGAGCCCGATCGGCCGCGGGCCGCGCTCGTGCCGCAGCCCACCGGGGTGCCCGAGCTCAGTCCGGATGTGCGCCCGTTGGGCGAGGCGCTTGGCGCGCGAGCCGCGGAGGTGAGCGCGCTGACCTCGGCGCGTTTCGGCCCATCCGACGTCGTCGATGCCGCGGTTGGGAGCCGCTACAAGCAGATCAACCAGATCTCCACGCTCGCGCTGGCCCGCTGGCTAGCGGGTGACGGCCCGGAGGGAGCCCGCCAGGTCAGCGGGGATACGTGGCGGTTCTACGGCGATCTGGCGGCCCAGCGCGCAGTGTCGCTGAAGAAGGTAACGCTGCGCACCTTGTGGTGGCGCGACGCAGTCGCCGAGGTCCTGCGCCGAAGCGCCGCAGAGCTCAACGTGTCCTCGCAGGCGCTCTCCCAGGCCTTGCAGGTCCTGCAGTACTGCACCGAGTTGGGACTCGTTCGGATGGCGACGTCGTTTGACAGCGAGCATCAGCGAACCGATGAGGAGCTTGCGTTCATGGCTACGCATGACGCGCTGACCGGGCTGCCCAACCGGACGCTGGTCCTTGATCGCGTGCAGCAGATGCTCGCTCGGGCCGCTCGCAACCACACGCGCGTGGCGGCGTTGTTGCTGGAGATCGACAACCTCAAGACCGTCACCGACACCCTCGGGCACGACGCCGGCGAGGAGTTGCTTAAGGCGGTCGCGGCCCGGCTTGATGGCGCGGTGCGCGGCGCTGACGCGCTGGGGTGCTTCGGCGGCGGGACGTTCGTGGTCATCTGCGAGGACGTCGCGCTGAGCGCCGACGCCGACCCGACCGCCGCGCGGATCCTCGAGGCGCTGACGCCAGTGTTCACGCTCGGCGCCCAGGAGGAGACCCGCGTGTCGGTCAGCTCGAGCATCGGCATCGCCGTGGGCGAGCACACGTCACCCGAGCAGTTGCTGCACCAGGCTGACATTGCCATGCACCGTGCCAAGTGGGATGGAGAGAATTGCTGTGTCGTGTTCGAGCCCGGCATGCAGGACGCGGTCCAAAGCCAGATGGAGCTCGAGCGCGACCTGCGCGATGCCCTCCCCAACAACGAGTTCTTCCTCGTGTATCAGCCCACCTTTAGCCTGCGCGACCTCAAACCCACTGGCGTCGAGGCGCTCATCCGCTGGAGGCACCCGACCCGAGACATCGTCGGACCGAACGAGTTCATCCCCCTGCTGGAGGAGACCGGGTTGATCATCGACGTGGGACAGTGGGTCCTGGAGGAAGCGTGCCGTCAGGCCGCGACATGGCGCCGGGCCGGACATCCGATCGGGATAGCCGTCAACGTCTCCGCGCGCCAGCTGGACCGCGACGAGTTCGTCACCGTCGTGCGCAATGCCCTCTCAAACAGCGGGCTGGACGCGAGCGCGCTGACGCTAGAGATCACCGAAACCAGCCTCATGCGCAACGTGGAGGCAACCGTCCAGCGCCTCACCGCCATCAAGCAGCTGGGCGTACGAGTCGCCATCGACGACTTCGGCACGGGGTACTCCTCCCTGGCACACCTACAACGCCTGCCGGTCGACTCGCCAAAGATCGACCGCTCGTTCATTTCCCGCCTCACGCAGGACGCCGAGGGAGAGGCCGTAATCCACACCCTCGTGCAACTCGGCAAGGCGCTCTCGATCGAGACGCTCGCCGAGGGCATAGAGGAACCCCAAGAGCTCTCCATGCTGCAACACCAGCGCTGCGACAGCGGACAGGGCTTCTCTACGCCCGGCCCCTCGACTCGGCCGCCGCCGAGACGTTCCTGCAGACCCACTCCAAGAACGGCACGCACGTCCTCACCCCGTAGCCCAAGAACGAGTCCCCGACCTACACGGGGAACTCGACAGGTTCAAGCACAGCACCAGCTCTGGTCATCGTGCTTGGCTCGATGGCCACCCCATGCACGGGGGCGTTGTTGTAGCCGTCGGATGCTCGTGTCTTGCCTAGCGCGCTCTCTTGAGCGTCGTCTCGATCTCGGAAGTGAGCAGATAGAGGTCCAGACCATCGGGATCGTCCGGCTCGAACGGATGGAACCCAAGCCGCTCCCACCACGCTTGCGCATCTTGGTTCAGGGCGGCGACGACAACGACGCGGCAGGCCGCCTTCTTGTTGAGCTCGACGGCTGTGGCGAGGACATGCGCCGCGAGGGCGGTCCCAATGCCGAGGTTGGCGTAGCGGCGGTCGACAGCCAACCTGCCGAGCAGGAGAGCCGGAACGGGGTCTGGGGCCCCCTTGGCGACCATTTCAGGGGCAGCCGACCGATCGATGCCGGTCATCGCCACGCTTGCGTATGCCACGACGAGGTCGTCGGCGTCGGCGATGACCCACGTTGCGGCGGTGTCACGGCGTCGGTTCTGCCCGGCGTAGCGGCGCAGCCACTCGTCGAGGACCGCTTCTCCGCTGTCGAACCGCTCGCGGTCGTGTCGGCGCGGGTCCAGCAGCGCCGGCCGGCGGAGCTCAATCAAGCCAGCTGAAGGTGCGCTTGCGTCTCATCGCTGTGGCGAGCCGGTCGTTGACCGCGGCCGGTCGCTCGAGCGCCTCGGTGAACGCGATTGCGGCCTCACGGGTCAGGCGGATGCTCGACCGCTCCGCGAGGATCTCCTCGGCCTTCGCCGCCGCAGCTTGGACTACGAACGCCGACACGTTGAGGTGGGATGCGGCGGCCGCTCGTTCAAGCAGAGCCTTATCAGCGGGCCCGACCCTGATCTGGAGGCGTTCTTCCTTGGTCGTTGACATGTGCTCACAATGGCAGTACAGCAGCGGGTTGTCAAGCCATCCCACCCAAGGGAGGGGTCGCGGCGCGCGCGTCGTCATAGGACACATTGTCGAGCGTCAAAGGTAGCTCGCGATATACCGGCTGTCCGTGAGCGAGCACGCGCGCTCCTTCGCGACGCCGGTGCCGTCGATGAGCAGGTCGACGCTGCGTACTCCTGGCACGGGAGAGACGGTCGCTGGGTGCCTTCAGGCTGTGCGCGTGAATCCGCGCTCGTTCCGGACGAGAAGGTGGAACCCGGCTCGCTCCAGCTGTTCGAGGTAGGCAGACGAGTCGATGCCCTCGGCCCAGTAATCGACCAGTCGTGTCACCCCGCCGAGTAACAGCCAGTCGGCTGCCGCCGACAGCAGAGCTGCGATCGCGCCTGCCGGATCGACGCCGTCCGGCAGGATGAGATTGCCGATATCGGCCCAGCGCGCCCCGACCGAGCTACGCATCATCTCCGCCGGCGCCTCGCAGACCTCGATGAAGCCGAGCGCCTGATTGTCTGCTGACAGGGTGAAGCGTGCGCCCAACAGCCCGAGCGTGCGGGTCACGGAGGCGCCGTCAAGCTGGTGCGCGGTCAACGCCTCGCATCTGGCCGCGAGCACCAGCTCGGTTCGAGTTGGCTGTCCGAAGCCAGCGGCAAGAAGCAGGCGCCGGATGTGGGGCAGCGTGTTCGGTACGCCGTAGCACGCGATCGCGGGCAGATCATTCTCCGCGCTGACGTCGTCACCCGCCAGATCCGCTCTGCGCCAGCGCCTGCTCGAGCAGCCGCATGCCTGCTGGTTCCGCGTCGACCCTGCACAGCAGCCAGCGGATGCCGCCAGCGCCACGATAGCCCTCGGATACGTCGTCGTCGCTGCGGAAGCGGTGAAGCAGCGTCGCGGCGACAATCTCGCTGTCCTGCTCGGCGACCAGGCACAGCCGCTCAGCGACCCAGGGGTCCACGATGTTCTCGGATGACTCACGCTCGAGCTGGCCGAGCACAGTGTTGACCGACAGCACGACGCCTGGGATCACGGCGGCGACGTGCGAGTTCGCGAGTGCGGTCAGCTGGTCGCGGTCGCGACGCTGAAACGGACGGATGGCAGCAGGCACGATCGGTCGCTCCTCTTGTTGAATCGCCTGTTCTGCCGCTGCCAGTGCGGTACAGACGGAAGCGTACGCCAGTGGCCGTACCACCGCTTACAAGCCCAAGTCCTGCAACGCGCAGGTTTCGCTACCCGGCGAACGTCGCGAAGGTCCAGTAGTTTCCGTCGGGGTCTCCCACAGTGAAATCGCGTGATGGATAGTCGGTTTGATCCACGAGTGGGTGCACGATCGTGGCGCCGACCTTGAGCGCTCGCTCCATCACAGCGTCAGGATCAGCGGTGACGACATGCAGCGAGCTCGTGCCTGCCAGACAGGGCGTGCTGCGCTCGCCGGTGCTCGACAGCAACACGCGACCGCCCTCAGGCCAATCCAACTGGCAGTGATGGACTAGCCCGTCCTCCTCTCCGGGGATCATCAGGTCCTCGGTGAAACCGAGACCAAGCAGCCAGTCGCGCAACACCAACGCGTGGTCGCTGACGACGCTCGCCCAGACGCTCGGCTGGCGGATTCCGCTGGTTCGCACGGTCATCGTCGACGTCGAAGCCTAACGTGACCGCCAGCTCCGCGGCGACGCCCGCTGCGGCGGCAGCTCTCCGGCTGGACCTGCCTTCGCGTTCGGACGCGCCGACCGATGCCGCGGCTGGCTGTCTTGCTTCGCGCGGTGCATGTCGGGCGGACACGAGCTACGGGCTCTGGGAGGGCTGCGTACGGTAGGCCGGCACGCGGGGCGACGGTCGCGGCGACGCGGATGTCCTTTTCGGGATGTTGCCGTTCGTCTTAGGACCGACGCCTGGCTCGTAGCGCGCTTGCACCGGAGGTGCACGTGATCGTGACGAGTGTCGATCCGAACACGCCGTACGTCGATACGACTGGCGCATATGAGTACATGGATGGTCTGATCCAGTTCGGCCGGGCGGTGCTCCCGGGCACGACGCGCGTGCTCTCGGCGTCGGGTGATGGCTCGCGCGCGCTGCTGCAGGTCAGTTCGCGGGTGAAGTTCGGTCCTGACGCGCCGGAGATGACGCTCGACGGTACGCGCCTGTACCGGCTGGATGAGGACCAGAAGATCGTCGACGAGCGAGTCGCCTTCTTTGTCTCGTGATGCCGCGGTCCGGAGACCGGGGAGCCATCGGGTTTCCCGGTCTCTCGTGATCAGTGCCGGGAAACTGCAACGAACGAATTGAGGAGGTGGGCAGATGCGCTACGCGCTGTTGGTATGCGTCGAAGAGAGCGGGGAGCTGAGCGAGGCCGATGCCAAGCGGCAGTACGCCGAGTTCATGGGGTTCCAGGATGAAATGGAAGCCCGCGGCGTCCTGGTCGCCCGCGAGCGCTTGCGCCCGACGGCGCTGGCGTCAACGGTGCGCGTTCGTGACGAGGGCCTAGTGGTGGCCGACGGGCCGTTCGCGGAGACCAAGGAGCAGATCGCCGGCTTCTACATCATCGACTGCGCCGATCTGGACGAGGCGATCGAGATCGCATCGCGCAATCCCGGCGCCAAGCACGGGACGATCGAGGTCAGGCCGGTGTGGGAGATCTAGCTGCGGCGCAAACCGCCGTCGCCGCCGCGTTCCGCTCGGACTGGGGCCGCGTGGTTGGGTACGTGATCCGGGTTACCGGGAACTGGGATCTGGCCGAGGAGTGCGCCCAGGACGCGTTCGAGCGGGCGCTCGAGCGCTGGCCGCGCGACGGGATCCCTTCGAGCCCGGCCGCCTGGCTGAAGACGACCGCCCGTAACCGTGCGCTTGACCGGCTGCGCCGCGCGGCGGTGGGCGACACCAAGCTGAAGGAACTGATGATGCTGCGACCGAGCGACGAGGCGACCGATGGCGATGACAGCGGGATCGAGGACGATCGGCTGCGGTTGATGTTCACCTGCTGCCACCCGGCCCTGCCGGTCGAGGCGCAGGTGGCGCTGACGCTGCGCTCGCTGGCCGGGTTGACCACCCCGGAGATCGCGCGCGCGTTCCTGGTGCCGCAGGAGACGATGGCCAAGCGGCTGACTCGCGCGAAGCACAAGATCACCGAGGCGCGAATCCCGTACCGGGTACCGGCCGCGCATCGCCTCGGCGAGCGGCTCCGGGCGGTGCTCGCCGTGCTCTACGCCCTGTTCAACGAGGGGTACGGCGCCAGCGCGGGCGACGAGCTGATCCGACGGGAGCTGTGCGCGGAGGCGATCCGGCTCGTGCGACTGTTAGCCGAGCTGATGCCAGACGAGCCCGAGGCGCTCGGGCTGCTCAGCCTGATGCTTCTGCAGGACTCACGACGAGCCGCCCGGGTCAACTCCAACGGCGAGCTCGTGACCCTCGAGGACCAGGACCGCAGCCGCTGGGACCAGACCGCGATCGCGGAGGCTTGCACCGTGCTCGATCGCGCTGTGCGGCTGCGGCGCCCCGGGCCTTACCAGTTGCAGGCCGCGATCGCGGCCGGCCACGCGCTCGCCCGCAGCGCCACCGAGACCGACTGGAACGAGATCGCCGTCCTGTACGACCGGCTGAGCGAGATCGCTCCTACCCCGGTGGTGTTGCTCAACCGAGCGGTCGCGGTCGCGATGGCCGACGGGCCGGGGGCAGGCTTGACACTCGTCGAGGAACTGCACGACACCGGAACGCTGCGCGACTACTACCTGCTGCACGCGACCCGCGCCGACCTCCTCAGACGCGTCGACCGCCATGGGGAGGCCGCGACCGCATACGAGCGCGCGCTTGAGCTCGCGCCGACCGACGCCGAGCGGCAATTCCTTCGCCGGCGACTGTCCGAGCTCGCGCAGGAGCGGCGCGGCTGAGATGTCCATCTGAGCCTCGGGCCGTTCGTCTAAGCGAAAACGCCGCGACGAGCGTGGCCGACCCAGGAGGCTCACATGCAAACCCCAACCCCAACCGGCTGCACCGCGTTTCTCTCCACCCGCCGCGGCAAGCTCACGCTGGCGCTGGTCTGCCTGGCCGGGTTCCTCGATTTCGTCGACACGACGATCGTCAACGTCGCGCTGCCGTCCATCCGCCACGGCCTCGGATTCTCGGTCGCGAACCTGCAGTGGGTTATCAGCGGATACCTGCTGACCTACGGCGGACTACTGCTCCTCGGCGGCCGTGCCGCCGACCTGCTCGGCCGCCGGCGGCTGCTGGTCGCAGGAACCTCGCTGTTCGCCCTGTCTTCCCTGACTGCCGGGCTCGCCGGCAGCGACACCGTGATGATCGCCGCCCGGCTCACGCAGGGACTCGGCGCCGCGATGATGACGCCCGCCGCACTCTCAATCCTGACCACCTCCTTCACGGACGGCAACGACCGGGTCAAGGCGCTCGGTCTCTGGAGCGCGACCGTCCCACTGGCCTCCGCGCTCGGCGTCACGCTCGGCGGAGTCCTCTCCCAGGGACCCGGCTGGCGCGCCGTGTTCCTCGTCAACGTGCCCGTTGCCGTCCTGGTCGTCGTCGGCGCCCTGCGACTCCTGGAGGACGACCGCAAGCAGGCCTCAGGCCGCGCGTTCGATCTCCGCGGCGCCGCGCTAGGCACCGGCGGTCTGCTGCTCCTCGTCTACGCGCTCGTCAACGCCTCGCACGTCGGCTGGGGCACCGCCCGCACGATCGCCGAACTTGCCGCTGCCGGGATGCTGCTGATCGCGTTCGTCGTGGCCGAGCAGCGCCACCGCAACCCGCTCGTCCCGTTCTCGATCTTCCGGATCGAGGGCCTCGCCGCCGCTGACGCAACCCAGGTCATCGCTCAGGCCGGCTTCCTGTCGATGTTCTTCTTCATCACCCTCTACATGCAGAACGTGCTCGGGTACTCCCCGATCGCCGCCGGCGCCGCCTACCTGCCTGTCACCGTCGGCGTCGGTATCGCCGCCGGCATCTCGACCGCACTGGTGGCGCGGATCGGCACCCGCCCGATCATCGTCGCCGGCGCGCTCATCGGTGCCGTCGGGGTCTACTGGCTCTCACAGATCCCCGTTCACGGGTCCTACCTGACCGACCTGCTCCCCGGACTCGTCGTCATGGCGCTCGGGCTCGGGGCCGTCATGGTCGGCGTGCAGAACGCCGCGAACGCCGGCGTCCCGGCCGACAAAGCCGGTCTCGCCGCCGCGCTGATCACAACCTCCTCAACCGTCGGCGCCGCACTCGGCCTCGCGATCCTCACCGCAATCGCCACCAGCCGCACCAGCCACCTGATCGCCGCCCATGCAGGCACCGCGCACGCCCTCACCGGCGGGTTCCGCGCGGCGCTCGTCGCCTGCAGCGCCTTCCTCATCGGCGCAGCCCTGATCGCCGCCCGCGCCACTAACACGCGCGCGCAGCAAGAGACAAGCGATGCACCCACAACGTCGCAGCTGCCGATTCCCGAAGCCGCGTGACAGCTCACCCACGCCCCGTTCGCTGACTCACACGAAGTCCACCGGAGCACGCCGGCCCTGGGCTCGCCCAGGAGCCGGCGGAGCGCTGGTGGACGCGACCGGCGCCTAACCCCGCGACTCGTCAGGGGATGCCAGGTGGGACCAACACGGCCAAGGCCCGTCTCAAAGCCGACGGGATCCTCCCCAGATCTCCAGATGCGGTTCTACGCGAGCGTGTCGATCCAGTGTTCCAGGCGGCGCGTTTGGCTGGTCATGATCTTTGGGTCGTGGAAGGTGTTGGCGAGAAGCGTGGCGCCCTGCACGCCGGCTAGGAGGGTGATCGCGAGCTCGCGCGCGTCCCTGCGGCCCATCTGGCGAAACTGGGCCTGGGCCCAGTCGATGGGCAGCGCGAATACCGCTGCGGCTTCACGGTCGAGTCCGTCGTGTTGCTTGTTTAGCTCCGAACACAGGGTTCCCATGGGACACCCGTGCTCGGCCACGAGCTCCCGCGCCTCTGTCCAGGAACGGATGAGCGCCTTGAGGCGGGCGGCCGGCGTCGGCTGCTGCTCCAGTGAGTGCAGCAGGTCCCGGAAGCTCTCTACGCGCTGGTCGATGACCGCCCGGACCAGGTCGTCTCTGGTCTTGAAGTAGTAGTAGACGTTGCCCGGTGGCACGTCGGCAGCCTGCGCGATCTCGGCCAGCGTCGTTGCTTCGACGCCCTGGCGATGGATCAGCTCCGCAGCGCTCGCCACCAGTCGTTCGCGCTTGCCGGGCCGGTCCTGCACGTTTGAGTCAGTCATCTCACTAGCTTACCGCAACCGTCCTGCTAAGTTAGTGCACTCACTAACTCGACTGGTCTTCCGGAGGTCTCGCCATGGCAGCCATCGCACCCCCACGGTCGTTCCTGGCCACCCGTCAGGGCAAGCTCACGCTGGCGCTGCTCTGTGCGATCGCGTTTCTTGATTTTGTCGACACCTCGATCGTGATCGTCGCGTTGCCGTCGATCCGCCGCGACCTGCGCTTCTCAGTCCAGGACCTGCAGTGGGTGATCAGCGGCTACCTGCTGACCTACGGTGGCTTCATGCTGCTCGGTGGCCGCGCCGCTGATCTGTTCGGCCGTCGGCGCGTGCTTGTCGCCGGGACATCGTTGTTCGCGCTCTCCTCGCTGACCGCCGGGCTAGCCGGCAGCGAGGGCATGCTGGTCGCGGCCCGGCTGGCGCAGGGTCTCGGTGCAGCGATGACGATCCCCGCCGCGTTGTCGATTCTCACGACGACGTTCAGCGAGGGAACCGACCGGCACACGGCGCTGGGTGCGTGGGGAGCCATGGCTGGGCTCGCCTCCGCCGCCGGCGTCTTCCTCGGCGGCGTGCTCTCCGGGGGACCCGGCTGGCGCTGGGTGTTCTTCGTCAACCTTCCGATGTGCGCACTCGTGCTTGTCGGCGCCTTCCGCCTGCTCAGCGGCGTTCGGACGCGGCCCTCCCTGAAGAACTTCGATGTCGTCGGCGCCCTGCTGGTCACCGGCGGGATGCTCACGCTGGTCTACGCGCTCGTAAACGCACCCGAGGTCGGCTGGGGCAAGCCCAAGACGGTCGCTGAGCTCGTCGGCGCCGGCATCCTGCTCGCCGCGTTCGCGCTCAACGAGCTGCGACACGCCAACCCGCTGTTCCCGTTCTCGCTGCTGCGCATCAACGGTCTTGCCGCGGCCGACGCCACGCAAGTGATCGCGATGGCCGGATTCTTCTCGATGTTCTTCTTCATAAGCCTCTACATGCAAAACGTGCTCGGCTACTCGCCGATCCAGTCGGGGTCGGCATTCGTTCCGACGGCCTTTGGTGTGGCGATCGCGGCCGGCGTCTCCTCCCAGCTAGTCCCGCGCACCGGCACCCGGCCCCTCATCGTCTTCGGCGCGCTCGTCGGCGCCAGCGGCGTCTATTGGCTGTCGCGACTTCCCGTCCACGGAAGCTACCTGTCCGACCTTCTCCCTCCGTTGGTGATCATGTCGTTCGGTCTCGGCGCCCTGTTCGTCGGCGTGCAAACCGCCGCCAACGCCGGCGTTCCATCCGATAAGGCCGGCCTCGCTGCCTCGCTCATCACCGCCTCACAAACCATCGGCGGCGCCCTCGGAATCGCGATCTTCTCCGCCATCGCCACCTTTAGGACAACCCACCTCCTCGCCGCGCACGCCTCCGCCCCCGAGGCGCTCACCGCCGGCTTCCACCGAGCGCTGCTCGCCGCCAGCATGTTCCTCGTAGCGGCAGCTGTGATCGCGCTCCGCGCGACCAACACCAGAGGCGAGGCCAAGCCCGACGTTCTGGCCGAAGGTGTCACGCTCGCCGTCGACCCACTGCCCATCTCAGACATCGCCTGATAGGAGTCCTCAATACCGGAAACCACCAGGCGCCAGGGGTACCCTTATCCAGCGGCAACGTCCTCGCGGTGGTCGTCTTGACGCGCGTCGAGGACAGTCAGACCGTGATCCACGCGATGCTGATGCGCGCTGTTGGCGCGGGCATCGCAGCTGACTGACTGTGCCCTTTGCAGCGCTGACATTCACTCGGCCTCCTCGGCGGGCGTACTCGCTGGCCAGTGAGCGGGCGTCCAGTCGCCTTCTGGGTCGGTGGTTTGCCCCACTTCGATCAGATGACCGTCGGGGTCGCGGATGTAGCAGCGGATCTCGTACTGGTGCTGTTTCGGCGGCGTCAGGAAATTCGCACCCCTGGCGCTCCATTGGGCGTACACGGCCTCGATGTCTTTGACCCGGATATTGAGGAAGCTGCTGACCCGGTGGGGATCGCGTGGCGTCTCCAGGGTGACCGTAGGCTTGTCGTCGGTCGGGCCACCGCCGCCATTGATGATGATCCAGCTGTTGGATAGTGCGACGTAGGTCAGCCCTCCGGGGCCGGAGAAGGCCACCCTGCCGCCAAGTACTTCGGTGTAGAAGCGGCGGGACCGCTCGACATCGTCTGAAACGATGAAGTGGGCCAAGACCAGCTCCTCATCGATGTTGTTCATCATGACCTCCGCTGTTGGAACGGCCTCGATAGTCCTGCCTCACGTCACGTGGCGCCATGTGCCGTTGATGCCGGTCACAGATCGAGCACTACGTCGTCGCGGGGCTGTGAGCAGCAGATGAGTGCGCTTCCGTCTGCTGGGGGTTCGACAGGGTCGGGGCTGTATTTGACGTCGCCGGCGACGAGGGTGGTCTCGCATGTGTGACAGACGCCGGTCCGGCACGACCAGCGGACCGGAACGTCGCATGCTTCGGCGAGTTCGAGCAGGCTGCCGTAGTCGTTGTCCCATGGGATCGCGAGGTCGCTGCGCGCGAACTCGATCGTGGGACCGGTTCCGGGTTTGCCGGCGGGCGGGTGGGGCGCCCTCGCGGGTGTTGCGGCGATGCCTGGGGTCACACCCGGTGCGGGGCCGAATGGTTCGGTGTGGATGTGGGAGCCGTCGATCCCCAGGGCCGCCAGAGCGGCACTGATCTCGTCCATGAAAGGCGCGGGCCCGCACAGGTATGCCTGGCCATCGCGGGGTGGCTCAAGTTCGACGAGCTGTGCTCCGGTAAGACGGCCTGTGGCGTCGAAGTCGCGGCCTTCGACGTCTTCGGGACCTGGACGGCTGTAGTACACGTGGGGGCGTGCGTTCGGGAGCGAGGCAAGGAGAGCCCGGGCCTCGGCGGCAAACGAGTGCTCGCGGCTGCTGCGCGCGGAGTGCAGCGCCCAGATCTCGCGATCGGAATGCTCCTCGGCTAGCGCGTGAAGCATCGCGAGGACTGGCGTGGCGCCGATCCCGGCACTGATCAGCAGCACGGGTGCATCCGTCCGGTCGAGGATGAACGCGCCGCGTGGGGCCGCGATGTCGAGTTGGTCGCCGACGGTGAGCCGGGTGTGCAGGTAGCCGCTGGCGGCGCCGTCGGGTTCGCGTTTGACGGTGATTCGGTAGTAGCCGGCGTCCGGTGGTCCGGACAGTGAGTAGTTGCGGAGCAAGGACCTCTGTTGCGTGTCGGGCTGGATCCGCACCGTGAGGTACTGACCCGGGCGGGCGGGTGGCAGTGCCGCGCCCTCGGGGTCCTCGACGCGCATGGAGATCACCGAGTCGCTTTCGGGGGTGATTGCGGTGATGTTCAGCTGACGGAAGCCGGGCCATGCGGGCGGCGGGCTGGTTACCGCGAGGCCGGCGTTGCCGGTGCCGGGTTCCCTCTCGAGCAGGGCTCGGAACGAGGATTGCCAGCCGGGGCTGAGGGCAGGGATCCGGAGCGCGCGCAGCAGCTGCTGGCGCGGGTGCCCGGGGAGATACAGCAGCGCGTCGACCTCCGCGACCCGCATCTGTTCCGGGCCAGAGGCGAGCTTGATGATCTCGTCTCCCGCTTGTACGTCGCCTTCTTCGAGCACGCGGAAGTAGAAGCCCGGGCGGTGGTGCGAGACGAGCATCGCGGGGATGCGCGGGTCGTTCATGCGGATCCCGACTCGGTAGCAGGTGACCCGGGGTTGCGTGACCTCGAAGACGGCGTGGCTGATCTGGTAGCGATCGCCGACGCACACCTCGTCATCGGCGAGTCCTTCCACGGTGAAGTTCTCGCCGAACTGGCCGTACGCGAAGTCGTTTCGTTTGAGCTCGCGTTCCCAGTACCGGTAGGAGTCGATCTGGTAAACGAACACTGCGCGCTGCTCCCCGCCGTGCCCGCCGAGATCGCCCTGACCATCGCCGTCGACGTTGAGCTTTCGGACGCGGCGAGGGCCGACCACGGGGTCCTTGAAGACGCCGGTGAACACCGTCTTCCCTCGCCAGTCCACGTTCTTCGGCATGCCGACGTTGACCGACAGCAGCCGCCCGACGATCTCGCGAGATTCGCTGTCCGGCGTCAAACGTTGGGGAGCGGCTTCCACTCGATGTCCTCCGGCAGTACTCCCCGGAACACGCTCTCATCGATCTGATGACTCATTGGTCAGCCTCCGGGCTCGGATGTCGATGGCGCCGGCACCATCGCGACAAGTTCGGTCACGATTTCCGCCGCGGGCTGTGACCGTTTGGCGAGCGCAACGCTCTGCCCGGCCCACAGCGATAGCGGTTCGATCTCACCGGTCGTGCCAACCATCGGAGGCGCTGGTTCATATCGCACGATCGGTTCGCCGGAAGCGAAGTGCGCTATCACCTCGCCCTCTCGGGGTCGACTGCCCGGTGCCGGTCGGCCCGCGGCCTCCCACAGCCCGGCCGTCGAGTTGTGGATGGCACGATGCGAAGCGTCCGGCCACCCCACCTCGTAGAGGTTCGGGTACCACTCTGCGTCGGTCTCGGTCGCGGCTATAAGGCGGCGCCGATACTCCTCGTGAATCGGCATTTCATCGGCCAGCAGGAACCGCGTGCCGAGCAATGCGGCCTGCGCGCCGAGGGCAAGCACGGCCGCGACTCCTCGAGCGTCGCCGATCCCACCAGCCGCGATGACCGGCACCGGTGACACCGCGTCGACGACCGCCGGCACCAGCGGGAGCGTTGCCACGCCACTCCAGACGTGCCCCCCGGCCTCCCAGCCCTGCGCCACGATGATGTCCACTCCACATCCGACTGCGCGCCGCGCTTCCTCGACGCTGCCGACCGTGTGCATGACAAGCCCTCCGGCGTCATGCACCGAGTCGACGTAGCCCTGGGGATCGCCCCAGAAGAGCGACACGACCCGCAGACCCGCCGAAAGCGCCTGATCGACTCGATGGTGCTGATCGAAGGCGAGAACGAAGTTGCCGGCAAACGGCCGATCGGTAAGGGCTGCCGTTTCCCGAACCACGGCTCCGGCATCATCGGCCCACCCCAGCCCCAAAGTGCCGAGGCCGCCTGCATTTGAGACAGCGGCGGGCAGGCGAGGATCTGCAGACAGCGGTGCCTCGACGATCGGGAGCTCGATCCCCAGCAGCTCGCACACCGGCGTTCGCTTGCGATCGGTCATGTCAGTCTCCGGCCGGCCGAAGACGGCACTCAACATCCATGTGGGCCTCCATTCAGTATGCGTCCGGTCGCTCTGCGGTTCGGACGAGCTGCTTGTTCCAACCGTGGAAGGGCGAGAGGTCGCCCGCATCCCATCGTTCGTGCAGGCCGGGCGTTGCTAGGTCCCAGTCGGGGCGGATCTCGCTCGACACGTCACGTAGGTCGTGCCAGAGGTCCACGAACGATGGTCGTCCCCAGAACCAGTAGCCGTTGTAGATCCTGTAGATCACGAGCCCGGGCTTGAGCACGAGCGTGTGCGGGATCATCGGGTCGTGCTCGGTGTCGGTGTACTCCTGGATGTCGAGGTCTTTCTGGACGATCCGATCCGGATCCTCGAGGAACGGCCACTGGGCGCCGATCGACGCGCGGAACTCCTGGCTTGAGTGGTGGGTGTCGGTCGATATCGTGGCGACCTTGGTGTAGGACACGGCGATCTTCGGGTAGTTGGCGGCGAGTTCGAGGTGCTGTTGGTGCTCTTTTGGGCAATAGTTGCCGCGCGCAAGTGTCAGGATCAGCGGATCCTCGCCCTGGATCTCGCTGAGCGTGCGAGTGACGCGATCTTGGTCGGGCAGCTCGTAGTCGGGGAATGTGCCGCCGGGGGTGATGTCCGAGCGCATGGTTCAAGTCCTTCCGGTCAGGTGAGGGTTGATTGGTGCTACCGGCCGGCCGCCTGGCCGCCGTCGACGTGCAGCGTCTCGCCGGTTACGAACGTCGCTCGCTCGAGGTAGAGGATCGCGTCGACGACGTCGCTGACTTCGCCGACGCGCCCCAGCGGGTGGAGGGCCTCGAGCCCGTCGTAGGACGCGGGGTCGTGGTCGGGTGTCTTGATGACCCCGAGCGAGACCGCGTTGACTCGGACGCCGCGCGAGGCGTATTCGATCGCAAGCGAACGGCTCGCCGCGACGAGTCCTCCCTTGGTGAGGGCAGGTAGCGCAGACGGCCTCGTGCTGTCCGCGTTATCGACCAGGCTCGTGGAGACGTTCACGACGTGCCCGCTGCCCCGGGCGACCATCTCCGCGATCGCCAGCTGGGTGATGCGGAAGAAGCCGGTGAGGTTCACGGCCGTGATCGCCTCGTACTCATCGAACGTGTACTCCGTGAACGGCTTGCCGATGTAGATGCCGGCGTTGTTGATCAGCGTGTCGATCCGCCCGAAGTGGTCGCGAGCCTGGTCGACCGCGCGCCGTGCGGTTTGCGCATCTGCGATGTCGCCGGCGACCGCGACGTAATCGCTCTCGTCTCGATCGGCTGGCGGGAACGACAGCGCAACGCCGACGACCGCATAACCCGCACTGCGGTAGCCCGTTACGAGCCCGGCGCCAATGCCCTGGGAAGCGCCCGTGATGATCGCGACCGGCGGGCTCATTGCACGAGGTAGATCTCGTACACCGCGATCGCCCTCATCGCGCCCCTACAACGACCTTGCGCCGTGCCGCCGCGATCTCCTGCCGGAGCGCTTTCAGCGCCGCGGCGTGGATCTCCGAGAAGCTCGGGAACGGCTGGATCGTGTCGCGCAGCACCTCGAGCGGGACGCGGGCGCGGATCGCCAACGTCGCCTGCTGCAGCCACTCCCCGGCCTCCGGACCGAGCGCGTACGCGCCAGTCAGGCGCTCCCCGTCGCTGAGCACGGTCATGAACCCATTCGACTCCGCGTAGGCGTGCGTGTAGGTCGCGGTCTTGGCGATCTCGGACAACAGCGCGGTGGCGCTGAACTCGGCCTCGGTCGCGCCCACGGCCGCGGCCTGCGGATCGGTGTAGGTAACGCGCGGGACCGCCTCGTAGTGGGCCTCGCGTGGCTCGCCGAGGATGTTCGAAGCGACCACCTCGCCCTGATACTCCCCGACGTGCGTCAGCTGCAAGATGCCTGTGACGTCGCCGATCGCCCAAAGCCGCTCGCCGGCGCGCATGTGCGAATCGACTGGGATTCCTCGGGGGCTCTGGGGTGATGCCGACGGTCTCGAGCCCGATTCCTTCGACGCGCGGACGCCGTCCGGTCGCCACGAGCAGATGATCACCGCGCAGCTCCCGTCCATCCTCCAGTCGCAGGATGAACTCATCGCCGTCGCGGGACGCCGCGATCGCGCGCACCCCGAGCACGAGCTCGATTCCGTCCCGACGCAGCGCCTCACCCAACGCCTCCCCCAGAGCCGCCGGCTCCCGCGCAAGCACGCGCTCGGCCCCCTCGACGAGCGCCACCTCCCCGCCCAGACGACGTACGACCTGTCCAAGCTCCACACCGGCCGGCCCAGCTCCGAGCACGACCAGCCGTCTGGGCACCGCCTTCATCCCAGTCGCCTCGTTCGTGCCCCAGACGCCGTCGAGCTCTCGCAAGCCGGGAACCGGGGGGACGACCGGATCGGCACCATTGGCAAGGACGACGTGGTCGGCGGTGTAGCGCACGCCTTCGACCTCGACCACTCCCGTCCCGGCGAGGCGACCGCTACCGCGCAGCAAGTCGATCCCTCGATCCGCCAGCCACTTCGCAGCCGTGGCGTCGGAGTAGTTCGAGACCATGAAGTCGCGCCAATCAAGCGCCGCCTGCACGTCCACCTCAGCCTTGGCACCCGCCTCACGCGCGCCGTGCACCGCCTCCCCCGGGCGCAGCAGCGCCTTCGACGGGATGCACGCCCAGTACGTGCACAGACCACCCACGAGGTCGCGCTCGACGACCGCAACCCGCAGACCGCCCTCCGCGATGGCGGCGGCGCAGTGCTCCCCCGGCGCCCCGCCGCCCAGGACGATGACGTCGTAGTGGGTGGTCACGACGGGAGCTCCTCGCCCGCCTGCTCGCGGACCATGTAGAGCGCGTACCAGTCCGGCCAGTCCGGATCCGCGGCACCGATTCGCTCCTCGTGCTCCCCATGCGCGGCCTCAGCGCGCCGCAGCGCCTCCGCCAGATCGCTGGCTGACGCAAACGAAGTCGCCGCCGCGGGTCGAGTCGACTCCATGTCTAGCCTGCCGTGGCTGCCAGCTTGCCGACCGTCCCTACCGCGGTCAGGATCACGTCCGCGACAGCCTCGGGCTGCGAGATCATGATCACATGTGGGCCCTCGACCTCGGTGATCGTCGCTCCGGCGCGCTCCGCCTGGGAGCGGACGAGGTCCGTGCCGGCCGCCTTGTCGTCGGTCGCGACAACGGCCCAGGAAGGCAGGCTTCTCCAGGCGGGCGGACCGCACGGCTGTGAGAATGCCAGCTCCGCGATGGGACGCTGTGCCGCGGCCATCACGGCGGTCTCCTCGGCCGGGAGGTCGGCAGCGACCACGTCGCGGAACTTCGCCGGGTCGACCGCGAGCTCCCCGGCCGTCTGCGCGCCGTCCCCAACGGGATAGCGGTGCGTAACGAGGGCCGTTGACAGGATCGCGTCCTTAGACGTGGCCGCAACCTCGCCCAGGAGCTCGCCTTCGTCGGTCGCGAAGGCGGCGACGAAGACGAGGCCGACGACGTTCTTGGCGGCGGTGGCGGCGTTCGAGATCAGACAACCGGCGTACGAGTGGCCGACGGCGAGGACGGGTCCCGGGATCTGCTCCAGGAACGACTCGATGTAGGCCGAGTCGGCCGAAATGCCGCGCAGCGGGTTCGCGGGCGCCGTCACCTGCACCCCGGCGGCCTGAAGGCGCTCGATGACGCCGTTCCAGCTCGACGCGTCGGTGAACGCGCCGTGTACGAGAACGACGGTGAGCGGAGCAGCGTCGGAACTCGTCGCTGACATGCGGGCTCCTTCGTTAGTAGTTGTCGAGGTCGACTACGGCCTGGGCGAACGCCCCCGGAGCTTCCTGGGGAAGGTTGTGCCCGATGCCGCCCTCGATCGTCCGGTGCGAATACTTGCCGGCGAATTTCGTGGCATAGGCACTCGGCTCCGGATGCGGCGCGCCGTTCGCGTCGCCCTCGAGCGTGATGGCGGGCACAGTGATGGCCGGACCTTCGGCGAGCCGCTGCTCCAGCTCGCCGTATTCAGCCTCGCCGTCCGCGACGCCCAGCCGCCAGCGATAGTTGTGGATGACGATGTCCACGTGATCCGGGTTGTCCAAGGCAGTTGCGCTGCGATCGAAGGTGGTGTCGTCGAAGTGCCACTTCGGTGAGGCGAGCCGCCAGATGAGCTTCGCGAAGTCGTGCCGGTACTTGTCGTAGCCGGCCCGGCCGCGCTCGGTGGCGAAGTAGTACTGGTACCACCACTGCAGCTCGGCCTCCGGCGGTAACGGCAGCTTGCCGATGGCCTGGTTGCCGATCAGATAGCCGCTGACCGACACGAGCCCCTTGCAGCGCTCGGGCCAGAGCGCCGCGACGATGTCGGCGGTGCGCGCCCCCCAGTCGTAGCCGGCAACGATCGCCTCGTCGATGTCGAGAGCATCCATCAACGCGACGGCGTCGACGGCAACGACCGATTGTTGGCCGTTCCGAAACGTCTCGTCCGAGAGAAAGCGCGTCGTGCCGAAACCGCGCAGGTGGGGGACGATCACCCGATAACCCTGCGCGGCCAGCAGCCGGGCCACATCTACGTAGCTGTGAATGTCGTAGGGCCAGCCGTGCAGGAGGACCGCCGCTGGCCCGTCACCGGGCCCGGCCTCGACGTACCCGACGTTCAGGAGTCCGGCATCGATCTGCCTCAGCGGGCCGAACGACGCGCCGGTCTCCGCCCTGCTCGTGACCGTGTCTGTGGTGCCGCTCATGTGGCCGCGCCCGTCTGGCGGAGCGGTCGGAATGCGGCTCGCATCTCTTCTGAGAAGAGTTGCGGCTGTTCCCACGCCGCGAAGTGGCCGCCTCGGTCGAGCTCGCTGAAGTAGATGAGGTTGTCGGGATACGCGCGCTCGGCCCAGCTCCGCGGGGCCTGGTAGAGCTCGTCGGGAAAGACGCTGATGGCGAACGGGATCGTGATGTCCTTCGCGTCGAAGAAGTCCGCCTTGTTCTCCCAATACAGACGAGCCGAGGAAACCCCGGTGTTGGTCAACCAGTAGAGCGTGATGTTGTCCAGGAGGTCGTCTCTGGTGAGGTCGCTCTGATAGGTCCCTTCAAGGACCTGTTTGACGAGCCCGGGCTGGCCCGTGCCGTCGCCGTGGTCAAGCGCGAACGCTGCGAGGTCGACGGGTGAGTCCGCCAGTCCGTACAACGTCTGTGGCCGCGTGGTCATGATGAGCGCGTAGGCCACGTGCTTGGCATAGAAGTCGCTCAGCTGCTTGTAGGCACGCAGCTCGTCGCCTGCAAGATCGGATGGCGGCGGGTCGCCCCGTTCGAACCCCTGCACGAGATCGGCCGGAGCGGTGCCCGGCATGTTGGAGTGAATGCCGAGCAATTCCGGAGCGGCCTGGGCGCCCATGGTCTGCGTGACCGCCGCACCCCAATCGCCGCCCTGTGCCACGAACTGGGTGTATCCGAGGCGCTTCATCAGCTCGACCCAGGCTCGTGCGATGCGGACGGGATCCCACCCGGTGGCGGTCGGCTTGGCGGAGAACCCGTGGCCCGGCAGCGAGGGAATCACCAGATGGAACGCGTCCGATGCGCTCGCACCGTGCGCCGTCGGGTTGGTGAGCGGCTCGATGATCTTCAGCTGCTCGATGATCGAGCCGGGCCACCCATGCGTCACGATCAGCGGCAGCGCGTCCTCATGCGGGGAGCGAACGTGCATGAAGTGGATGTCCAGCCCGTCGATCTCGGTCATGAAGTTCGGTAGGGCGTTCAGTCTCGCCTCGCACTTGCGCCAGTCATACGCTGTCCCCCAGTAGCGCGCGAGGTCCTGCATCATGGCGAGCGGCACGCCCTGCGAGTCGTCGCCGGCCGTCTCGAGCTCGGGCCACCTGGCCGCGATTATGCGCCGGCGCAGCTCGGTGAGCTCCGCCTCCGGAAAATCGACCTGGAACGGGCGAACGGTTGTGTCACCACTGCCCGTCCGTGCTGCAACTTCAGTAGCCGACATCTGATCCTCCTCGGGTTGTGTCGCGCGTGAAGACCACGGTCCGCGGGTCGGCGTGTACCCGAAGCGCTGGCCACGAGCGCGGCCTCAGCGTCCCTCGGTCACGCAACTTGTGCATCTGAGGCTCCAAGGAGTGGCCGACCAGCAGCCAGGCACTCAGCGGCACGACCGCCGGGCCGCGGCCGCAGTCCTCGCCGTACGCCTCGATCGGCGTCGAGTGCTGTCGCCCCACAGCGATCATGGAATGCCCCTTGCGCGCCTCACCCTCGAACCGCTCGGTCAGACCCGCCAAGCCGACGCGGGCCATCCACTAGACGGCGTGTCGGTCGCTGGAGACGAAAACAGCCCGTGAGGTCAGAGAGAAAAGCTACTCCCGCGGCCCGCGCGTGAGATTCGAACAGAAGCGGCCGTATACGTACTACGTCCAATTCCCCGCCGTCACGGCTGGCAAAACGGCGCGACCGTCACATTTCCCGCAAAGAGCGCTTTTTTTGTTGCGATCTCATTCCAGGTGGCGTCGTGGATCCCGGCCGGGAGGTTGCCAGCCGAATCAAGAGTCGGGGGCGGGCAGCGAGGGAGGGGAATTAAGACGCGCGCAATGTGCTGCGCCGACAATCGCGACGTGTCTACGGTCCTGGTGGTCGACGATAAGCCGATCGTGCGCGGGGTGGTCGTGCGCTACCTCGAGCGGGACGGTTACCGCACACTCGAGGCGGCCAGTGGCCACGAGGCGCAGCACCTGTTCGAGCGCGAGCCGACGTCGCTGGTGGTGCTCGACGTGATGCTGCCCGGCATCGACGGGCTCGAGGTGTGCCGCTGGATTCGCGCGCGCTCGGACCTGCCGATCGTGATGCTGACGGCCCGGGGCGTCGTCGCGGTCGGTGGATCGGCTCAGATCGCGGTACTGCTCGTCGGAGGCGAGTTGTACCCGGGCGGCAGCGGTGGCGTACGCGTATGCCTCACTGCCGAGCAGCAGGCGGATGGGTGGCTCGTCGATGGCGGCGACCCGCATGATGACGTGCGCGACCCTCGCGGGGTCGCCCAGCGGGCGCCAGGAAGGGCTGTGCATCGCCGCGGCGGCACCGACGGTTTGCTGGTAGGGCGGGCTGATCTCGGGCACGGTCATCGATGAGCCCGCCCAGTAGGCCGATCTGGGAGAACGCTCGGTGGCCGGGCAAAGGGAACATCTGCGAGACGGCGCTGATCTGAGTGCTCCCCTTCGCCCGAGTCCGGGTCCTCTCGGCGCGATCGATGACGTCCGCACCTTGGGGAAGCGGGAGTGAGCCGCCGCGGAGCTCTCAGCCGGTCTGCGTGACGGGTCTTGCGCGCCGTGGTGCGGCTTGCTCGTCGCGTGCTGCTCGGCGTTCTCCCCGGATGCCCGCCCGGTTAGCGGCGGGCATTCTGGCCTGGAAGCGTTGGCGCTGTCCGATGCCGGTTATGCGGCTCGGGCGCGCTCGTATGCGACGTAGGCGAGGCCGTCGCCAAGAGTCCGCGTCTCCAGGAGGCGCATGGGTCGCTTGTCGGTGGTCTCGCCAAAGAGCCGCTTGCCGTCGCCTAGCAGTACGGGGTAGACCACCAGTCGTAGTTCGTCGACGAGGTCGTGCTCGATCAGGGTGCGTACGAGCTGGTAGCTCGCGTAGACGACGATTTCTCCGTCCAGCTCCTGCTTGAGCTTCGAGACCTCATCGGGCACGTCCGCCATTGAGCACGGTTGCGTTCGTCCACTTTGGATCTTCGAGGGTGGAGGACACGACGTACTTGGGCAGGCTGTTCAGCCTGTCCGCCCACTCGCCTTCCCGGCCCAGCCACCGCTTGGCGAACCATTCGTCACTGCGCCGACCTAGCAGCAGGGCCTGCGCGCGAAGCGCCTCGGCCGTCTCGAGCTCGGCCCACGCTGCGACATCTTTGCCCCCAAACTCGGCGAACCAGCCGCCCAGCTTGAAGCCCTCCTCACCATCCGGGTCCTGGACTACACCGTCGAGCGAAACATTCGTACTGATCACGATCTTTCCCATTTCGGTTCTCCTTCTTGTGCGACTGTTACTTGCTGGGTGTGGAATGAAGTCCCTGATTCCGGTGCACTGTCTGCTCGTTAGTTGTTGTGGAGGGGAACCGCGGCGCCCTCGGACCAGTTCTGGGCGTCGAATCGAGCGGGCAGTGTTGCTTTGCTTCTTCGGGCGGTGAGCGCGAGGACGGCGATCGCGCCGGAGAGCGACAGCACAGCGGACACGGCGAGCGCGGACGCGAACCCATTGGTGAACGCTTGCGCGGAGGCGTAGCTCCCGGTGGTGGCGAACACGGCGACGAGGATCGCGACCCCGAACGCGCCGCCGAGCTGGCGCATGGTGCTGAACGTTCCCGACGCCTTGCCGATATGTTCGGGCGCGACCGACTTGATCACGGCGCTCTGGGTCGCAGGGATCGCCATCGAGACGCCAGCGCCAGCGAGACTCAGCGGCGCGACCATCTCCACGCAGGCGAGATGAGGCGCGACGATCAGCGCGATCCAGCCCATCCCGACCGCCTCCAGGAGCAGCCCGCCGAGGATCAACGGCCGCTCGCCGACGCGATTGATCAGGGCGCCGGCGATCGGCGCGATCAGGAACAGCGTGGTTGTCAACGGCAGCAGCCGTAGCCCTGCCTCGAGTGGCCCGTAGCCTTGGGCGGTCTGCAGGAATTGCGCTATGAAGAACACCGCCCCGACGAGCGATGCCGTGAGGAAGAAGATCGCCGCGTTCGCCGAGGAGAAGTCGCGGGCGCGGAAGAGGCGCATCGGCAGCATCGGCTCGCGAGCACGCATCTCCCACGCCACGAACGCCGCCGCGAACAGCACCCCAAGCGCGAGGGCAGCGATGACCTCGACGCTTCCCCAGCCGGCCGAGTTGCCGCTCACGAGTCCCCACACGATGCCTAGAGCAGCGCCCGTCTCCAGGATCACGCCACCGACATCGAGGCGGGTTTTCGGGCCGAAGCTCTCGTCGATCCGGCGGAGGATCAGCGGGATCGCGAGCAGCCCGATCGGGACATTGAGCCAGAAGATCCACTGCCACGCGATTCCTTGCGTGATCGCGCCGCCAACGACTGGGCCGCCGAGCACAGCCAGGCCGGTAATGCTGCTGAAGATTCCCAGCGCCCACGCTCGGCGCTCGGGCGGGAAGGCCGCGCTCAGCTGCGCGAGCGCAAGCGGCATCACCATCGCCGCGCCGGCGCCCTGAACGGCGCGCGCGGCGATCAGCGAGCCGATGTCCGGTGCCAGCGCGCACGCTGCCGACGCAGTTGTGAACAGTCCTAGGCCTGCTGTGAACAGCCGCCGGCGCCCGAACCTGTCGCCTAGAGCAGAGCCCGTCATGAGCAGCACCGCGAAGCTCAGGCCGTACGCGTTGACTGTCCACTCGAGCTGCTCGACCATTGGCTCGCACCACCAGCCAACTACACACTAACGACGCGCATCGGTAGCTCTGACCACCAGCCAAGTTGCCGACGCGGTGCTTGACTGGTGCCGACGCGCGCTCGCCGGGGATGCCCCCGCCTGCGAGTCGCAGGAGTAAAGCAGAGCCATCGACCCGCTTTGATGCAGCGACGCGACTAGCGAGGCACAGGTCACCGGACGCGCTTTGCGCGGCATGGAGGGAACTCGGCGTTGCTGGCGGCTAGCTCGGAGTCGGCGGTAGCGTTCCTGGCGAATGGGAGGTGCGCGCCGACGCGCGGGCGCAGACTCGCTTTTCACTTCCGCACGGGTATCACGAGCGTGGTGCCGTGCCTGGTTTATGGGCGGATGACCTCGACCCCCTGCGGCCAGCTCTGGGCGGAACGCGGGTGCAGCGCGAACGCGGAACGTGGGGTCAGGTGCCCGGTGGGTGCCAGGTTCCAGCCTCGTCGTACGGGCGGAAGCGGATGAAGGCGGACTCGCGGTGAAATGGGCGAGCGGCATGCGACGTAGTTGCGTCGCGGTGCCCGCCGCCATGTTGCTCGACGTAGGCGCGCATCGACGCGACGTCGCTCCAGAGCGAGAATGTGGCGACGATGCGCGGTGGGTGGGCGAGGCCGGTGGCGAGTTGAAGGCCTGAGCTGCGGAGCGCGTCGCGCTCGGCCGCTGCGCTTGCGCGCAGGAACGCCGGCCCGCGCAGGAGCCGCAACCGGCCGATGGTGAGGACGGCGGTCGGGCCGTCCCCGGTACCGGTCGCCGGGCTGTTTGCAGCGCCGGGGGCCCGGCCGCCGTTCGCGCCCGTCGCGGGCGATAGCTCGCCGAGCTCGGGCCACGCTCCCACGACGCGGACAGGCTCAAGCCGGACGCGGTATCCGTCGGCGAGCGCCTGGGCTACGGGGTGCGACGCGAGGAAGCGGTCAAGCGCGGCGTCGTCCTCCCAGGCGGCAATCAGTCCCGCGCGTCCGGCCGCGGGGCAGGGAGGAGGTGGGGGCCAAGCGGAGCGGCGGTGACGGTCTGCGCGTAGCGCAGGCCGGGGACGTCGCCGCCGGATAATTGCGTCCGGAGCAGCCGCAGGGCAGCTGGCGGTCCAACGTCGGCGAGATGGACAGAAGTTACCATCGGGTATACTGGAAGGTAACATATGGTGTCCGGGATCGCTACGAGCTCGCGCCGGCTGCGCTCCGCCGAGCGGCGCCGCTTGATCGAGGACGCCGCGACGCACCTGTTCGCCGAGCACGGCTACGTCGCGACGACGATCGAGGACATCGTGAAACTGGCCGGCGTGACCAAGCCGATGCTCTACCGCCACTTCGAGTCCAAGCAGGATCTCGTGATGACGCTGCTCGAGCGCCATCGCGACGAGCTCGCCGCGGCGCCTCTCGACGTGCTGCTCGCAACGACCGAGCGCCGGTTCGCCGAACGCCTCGACGCGATGCTCGAGGCCTGGTTCGCGTACGTGGAGGCGCACCCGTTCGTTCGCCTGCTGCTCCACGACAGCAGCGGCGACGCCGAGATCGCGGCACTCGTCGAGGAGCTCCACGACCGCCAGCGAGCGGCCGACATGGCGCTGCTGCGCGAGTTCGCCCCACATCTCCCCAAACGCGAGCTCGCACCACTCGGGGAGATCATCCGCAGCTCCCTCGCTGGCCTCGGGCTGTGGCGGCTGGACCACCCCGACATCGAGCGAGCCGACCTAACCGCAGCGCTGCGCCGCGTGGTGCTCACGCTCCTCGAGCCCGACGTGCGAGGACCGTGAACATCAGGGTCGTCCGTCGTTACCGCCGCTCAAACGATCGCTGCGCGATACTCGCCGAGCCAGCGTCCGATAGCCGGCGAGACCCGCTCTTGGTGTCTGCCCGGCACCCGGCCCGGGTCGCTCAGCGTACCTCCCTTGCGCGGACAGCAGTGACGAGCCGGTCGAACCCGCGGTGTTGCATCCGGGGGCGCCGCGAACGGCTACGCGATCCAGGGCGGCGTTCCGCGCGGCGCGTCCTCGCCGGGCACTCGCACGATGGCGTCTCCGTGACCACAGACCAGCAGCCGCACGTCGGTTCTTGCCGACAGTTGGCGCTCGGCGCCGGCCGGGAGGACGACCGTGTCGCCGACCCGCAGCGTCTGGTTCTCGCCGGCCACCGCGACCGCGAGCTCGCCCTCCAACACGGTCCAGACCTGCTCGGAATCGAACACGTGCCCCGGTCCTTGCGCGCCAGCGGCCATCTCAACCTGCCACATCGATAGGCCGGCCGTTTCGCCCAATGTTGGAGACGCGAACGTGGTCATCGTCGCATTGGGGGTCTCGGTGCGCCGGCTGGCGTCGGCACGGATTGTCGCAATCACGTCGTTCCTTTCAATTCGACAACCAGGTTGGCGATATATATGGTACACCAGGTTGTCTTTCTGCTCGGGATCGGCCACGATGGGCGGCAATGGCGAGCGACCGATTCGGATTCGAGCTGCCGCTGCTGCTGGCCTCGGCGTTCCGCGCGCTCGTCGACGACCTCCACGACCAGCTCGCACGGCGGGGCCACCCAGACGCGCGTCCGATCCATGGCTTTGCGCTGCAGGCCATCGGCCCCGACGGAGCGACCGTCTCCGAACTCGGCCGTCGCCTCGACGTGAGCAAGCAGGCAGCAGCCAAGACAGCCGCCGGCCTCGAGCGCCTCGGCTACGTGGTCCGCGACCAGCACCCCGCCGACGCCCGAGCCGTCCAGCTGCGCCGCAGCCCCCACGGCGAACAGCTGCTCTCGCTGAGCGCCGAGATCTTCGACCAACTACGCGCCGCCTGGGCGCGCGACCTCGGCGACGCCCGTATCCAAGCGCTCGAGAACGACCTCGAACGAATAGCCAGCACCAGCCACGCCAACTTCGCTGACCTACCCGGCTGGCTGCGCTAAAGACACCGCCGCACCCCGCCGCGCCGCCCCGTCAAAGACCAGATCGGACACCCGCCTTCCCGCGCCGTGGGCAACTCGTCACTGCTGTCCGCGCAACGGGGTATGCGCGTCAGCTCGCCATGTGCCAGCGGGGTGGCCCTCTCCCTGTCTCGAGCCTCAATTAGCAGTCGTTGTCGGAGAGGTCAGCGGCCGAGCTGTAGCCCGTCTAGCAAGTGCAGCGCTTGCGAAATGGGGAAGTGCCGCATTCCGTTCTCTAGGCGCACCTTCCTGACGCCACGCGCGGCTGTGCTTCGGTCGAGATACAGCGGCGCGACACTGGGGGCGCCGGAGCTACTGGTCGCCCGCGAAAGTAGCCGCGCCGCAGGCGAGATGGCGTCGGGCGTAACCCAGCGGCGCGCGGTCGACCGCACCCGCAGCTCGCGCGAGACTCGCTCTGCCTCCGTCACGAGCGTGCGCCCCGCGAACCGGATCGGCGTGGGCCGTCGTCGTTACCGCGGGGAGCCGATGCGGTTGCGCACAGACCCGACGTGCTCGATCGTCAGCTCGAGTTCGTCTCCGGGCGCGATCCAGCGGTCGAGCTCGAGGCCGCAGCCGTCGGGCAGCGTCCCGGCGGATAGGAGCTCTCCGGCGTGGACGTCTTCGCCGGCGGAGGCGTGAGCGAGCATCTCCTCGAAACTCCAGCGCATGTCGCCGGTGCTGGTCGTGCTCCACAGTTCGCCGTTGACCTTGACCTCGGCGTGTAGGTCGCGCACGCGGGGCAGGATCTCGTCCGCGGTGACGATCTCGGCGCTCATCGCGCTTGCGAACGTCTTCGTCTTGACGACCGGACCGAACAGCCCGTTGCGCAACTCGTCCCACTGGGTGTCTCGCGCGCTCAGGTCGTTGACGACGACGAAGCCGCCGATCGCGTCGCGGGCCTGTTGCGGGGTGGCGTCGCGCAGCGGGCGCGCGACGATCGCACCGAGCTCGATCTCGAAGTCCAGGCGCTTGGTGTAGGCGGGCCAGGGCGCTTCGGCGCCGCTGGGGACGAACGTGAGCGCGTTTCCGAGGTAGAAGGTGGGTTTGCGGTAGAAGAGCTTGCCGGGGCGAAGCGGCGGGAACGGGCGCCGGGTAGCCGCTTCGATGGCGCGGATCGCCGGCAGCGCGCGTGGCAGGTTCAGGCGCACGAGGCCGCGCGCGCCCTGTATCCAGTGACGCTCAGAGTTCGCGAATGCGCGCATCAGCACCGGCGCCACGGGGAGCAGTGGCACGAGCTCGTACTCGGCGTTGGTGTTGCGCTCGCGGGCGGCGACGCACAGTGCGCGCAGCGTCTCGCGGGTCTCCTCGGCGCCGGCGAGCAGCGCGATCATGTCGTTGGCCGGCAGCTCGGCGAAGGTGGGGTCGCCGACGGCCGCGACGGCGGACGCGATCGCCGTCCACCGCGTCGCCTCGTCGTCCCACACGGCGATCGCGTCGTCGCCGCCGACGAGTCGCACGCGGCGCAGTCGCATGTCAGCGGTCCTCCAGGCGCTGCTTGAGGATCGCGACGAGCCGGAACAGACGAGCGCGCACGGCCGGAGTGACGCGCATCGGGGGCTGCCCGTCGAGCTCGCGGTTCAGCGCCGCGACACTGATGAGCAGGCGCTCGGGACACTCCCAGTCGCGAAACTCGTCGAAGCGCGCGGATCGGATGAGCGCCTCGGTGGCAGTGAGCGGGTCCTCGCCGGCTGCATGGCGATCGGCGGCGTCACCACGCAGCCAGGTCCAGAAGCGCTGCATCGCTTCCAGCTCGGGGGTCGCGGCGATGTCGCCGTGGCCAGGAACGTACACGTCGGCGTCGAGGGCGAGCAGCGTCTCCAGCGCGTTCAACCAGCCGCTGGACGGCCCGTGCCACATGACCGGGATCGCCCTGACGAACACGAGGTCGGCCGCGAACACCACGCCCGCGTCCGGCATGTAGGCGATGGTGTCCCCGGGCGTGTGCGCCGGTCCAAGCACCAGCAGCTGCACCTCGCGGCCGCCGACGTCGAGCGTCCGTCGTTCGCTGAAGGTGTGGTCGGGGTAGCGCAGGCGCACGGCGGCCAAATCAAACGGGGAGAGCATGTCGGCGATGTAGCGGTTGAGCTCGCCGAGCGAGCCGGGCGCCCTGCGTGTGAGCCCGGCCAGGCGCGCGAGGCGCGCGAGCGCCTGAGGCGAGGACTCGGCGTCCATCGCCTCGCGGCTCGGCGTGCACGTGATGATCTCGGCCTCGGCTGGCAGCGCGGCGTTGCCCCACCAGTGGTCGCCGTCGGAGTGCGTGTTGAGCACCGTGCGGATCGGGGCATCGCGCACATGGGTCGCCATCGCCTCGAGCATCTGTCGTGCGAGCGACTCATCCCAGAGGGTGTCGATGAGCATCGAAGCGCCGTCGCCGACGATGAGCCCGGCGTTGGCCTCGCCCCAGGCGCCATTGGGCTGAAGCCAGGCGTACACGCGGGGGGCGACCTCTCGCAGTCCGCCCTCAAAGCGCGAGGGCCGCCCGTCCAGAGGGACGACACCGGAAGTCACGAGGTCGACCCTAACACAAACGCACAGAAACGTGCATTAGCTCTAGCCAGCGGGGGCGAAGGCCCGCAGCGCGTCGTCGATCGCTCGGGTGAGGAAGTCGCCGTCAACCGGCAGCCCGGTCATCAGCGCACGCATCCACATCGGCCCGGCGATCAGCTCCACCAGCCGCCAAGGATCGCCCTGCGCAGACAGCTCCCCCCGAGCGACCGCGCGCTGGACGATCTCGCCCGTCACCGCGAAGCGGTCCTGCCAGTAGGCACTGCGCTCCTCAGCGAACTCATCAGGCGGAATCGCCACGAGGCCGCGTACCAGCGCGGCGATGCGAGGCTGCGCGAATGCCGACACCATCGCCTCGAAGTACGCCTGCAGATCGCTGCGCAGGTCCCCGCAATCGGGCGACGGGACACGCTCGCGCGTGAGCTCGAGCACCGCGTCCAGGACAAGCCGCGACTTCGTGCCCCAGCGTCGGTAGATCGTCGTGTGGTGCACCCCGGCGCGCCGCGCCACACTCGCAACCGACAGGCGCTCGAAACCCACCTCGAGCAGCTCATCCGCAGCCGCGTCGAGCACCGCACGACGCACGCGCTCGCTGCGCCCACCCGGACGCGAGACGGACTGTGCGGTCCGATCAGGGGGAGCGTCGGCGCGCATCGAGTTGAAGGCTACGCGGCGGCGGCGGCAGTCGGCTCGACGCGCCGCCGCGTCCAGCCGAGGCCCGCGAACCGGCGGACCGTCTCGCGGCTCATCCCGATGCCGGCGTGGGTTTCTCGCCGGACCACGCCGGTCCAGCGCCCGACCCTCCACCACCTCCTTCGGGCTCAGCGACCACGCACGATGCTGCTGCTAGCGCGCAGACAGCTCTGCCTCGTCGCGAGACGCGCCCCCGCGCCGACCATCGGCATCGACAGTCGTCGTCTCCGGCGGGCGAGCGAGCGGGCGATCCCGATTGCAGGCAAACTCGTCGACGGATCAACCTGACAGGACACTAGGGTCTGGCAGCCGCGCCAGAATGCGGCCTGCGACCAGCAACGGCCAACGGCCTCGGCGCGCAGAGCGGACCGCTCGAACAGCGCCACGCCAATGATGCTGTGGCTGGAGGCGCGCATCCACGCGCGTGGAACCCGAGATCAACGCACTGGCGATCTGCGTTGCCAGCGCATGCCGTAGGGTGTGCCGACGCCGGCCAGGCGGCCCCGTGGGCCGCGCCCTAACGACTGCGATCCTCCCGACCGTGACCGTC
Source organism: uncultured Solirubrobacterales bacterium (assembly GCA_963819075.1). Lineage (GTDB taxonomy): Bacteria > Actinomycetota > Thermoleophilia > Solirubrobacterales > Solirubrobacteraceae > CAVQBJ01. Next base: position 430,954 of record CAWFUP010000001.1, on the reverse strand, counting down.
ATCGCTCCGCGTGTCCTGCGCTTCCGCTGCGGCGGGGAGGAGTGCGTCGGCGATCTGTGGCTACCGGGCGAGGCCCATGACGCCCCTCTGCCCGCTGTCGTGCTCGGGCACGGCCTCGGAGCCACGCGCGCCATGGGCCTCTCGCGCTACGCGGAGCGCTTCGCCGCCGCCGGCCTCGCGGCCTTCACGTTCGACTACCGCTCGTTCGGCGACAGCGACGGCGAGCCGCGGGAGATCATCTCGATTCCCGGCCAGCTCGAGGATTGGCGCGCGGCGATCGCCTTCGTGCGCACGCTGCCCGAGATCGATGCGAGCCGCGTCGCCGCCTGGGGCACCTCGTTCGGCGGCGGTCACGTGCTGCGCATCGCGGCCACCGACCCATCGCTGGCCGCGGCCGTGGCCCAGTGCCCGTTCACCGACGGTCCGGCCGCGATGACGACGCTCGGACCGCGCTCGACGCTGAAGGTGGCGCGGGCCGCCGTCGCCGACCTCGTCGCGGCTGTGCGCGGGCGCCCACCGGTTCGCGTCGACTGCGCCGGCCCGCCCAACAGCGCGGCGCTCATGACCGCGCGCGACGCCCTGCCCGGGTACGAGCGGATCGCGGCGCTCTCCGGGGCGCCGGCGCGGCCGGTGGCCGCCCGATTCGGGCTCGCGGTCGGCACGTACCGGCCGGGGCGCGACATCGCACGCATCGCGGTCCCGACGCTCGTATGCGTCTGCGATCCCGACACCGTCGCGCCCACGCGCGCGACGATGCGTCACCTACGCCGGGCGTCCAATCCGCGGGTCACGTCGCGAACATATTCGTGCGGGCACTTCGCGATCTACTTCGACGAGCCGTTCGAGGCCGCGCTCGCCGATCAGCTCTCGTTCCTGGGCGAGCACCTGCTTGGCCAGGCAGGCGTCCACGCCGAGCCCGCCGTCGGCAGCCCATCGACGCCAGCCTGAGGCATCGAGCCGCTCGCTCAGCCAGCCTGCCCGCTGGGATCCTTGTCATCGACCCTCGTCGCGGGGCTTCCAGTTGGTTTCGACGCTTGCTGCTGGTCGCTTTGGTGGCATCTCGTCAGCGGCGACGCATGCGGGCTTCCAGCGCGGGCTGGGTCCATCCGTTGTCGGTAGGGTTGATCCGCACGCCCGGCGCGTTGATCTCGTCGATGGCCGCGGCAACCGCGTAGCGGCGGATCACGAATGCGATGGCCAGCTCGATGCGGAAATGCCCTCCGACCTGCTCGCCTCGCCCCGCGGTACCTCGCCGCATGCCCTCCTACCAGGGCTGAGTCCTCCTTCAATCAAGCTACGGCCTCGAGGGCACGCGGGACCAGCGGCGTCTAGCTCATGAAGAATTGTTGGTAGATCAGGAAGACGTTCATGAGGCTGATGGCGCCGGCGATCATCCAGGCGGAGGTCTTGAGGATGCGGCTGTTGACGTGGACGCCCATGATGTCGCGGCGGCTGGTGAGGATGACCAGCGGTATGAGCGCGAGGGGGATGCCGAAGGAGAGCACGACCTGGCTGAGCACGAGCGCGCTGGTTGGGTTCGTGCCGAGGGCGATGACCACGAGCGCGGGGATCATGGTCAGCCCCCGGCGGAGGAAGAGGGGAATCTTGCGGTTGATGAAGCCGGCCATTACGACCTGGCCGGCGTAGGTGCCGACGCTTGAGGAGGAGGCGCCCGAGGCCAGCAGCGCGACCGCGAAGGCAATCGCGGCGGTGCCGCCGACGAGGTGGCCGAACTCGGCGTGCGCCTGGGGGATCGTGCTCAGCCCCGAGAGGGCGGGGGTGTGAAAGAGCTTGGCGGCGACGGCGAGCATCGCCATGTTGACCAGGCCGGCGAGCCCGAGCGCGATGTACACGTCGAGTCGCTCGAAGCGCAGCACACGGGTTTTCTCGCGGTCGTTGCGGGTGGGCATGCGGCCCTTGGTCAGCGCGGAGTGCAGGTAGATGACGTGGGGCATCACGGTCGCGCCGACGATCCCGACCGCGATGTACAGCTCGGTGGTGCCGCCTTGCAGACCGGGGAGCAGCCCGTGCAGCGACTCGTGCACGGAGGGCCCGATCCTGAGCGTCTCATACAGGAAGCCGGCGAAGATGATCCCTAGCAGCGCGCTGATCGCGAGCTCGAACTTGCGGAAGCCGAGCGCTTGGAGCCCGAGGATCCCGAACGCGATCACGCCGGTCATCAGCCCGGCCACGAACAGCGGCACTCCGAACAGCAGGTTCAGCCCGATCGCGGCGCCGAGGAACTCCGCGATGTCGGTCGACATCGCCATGATCTCGGCCTGCACCCACATCCCGAAGCTGAACGCGCGGTGGGAATTGGCGCGCACCACCTCGGGGTAGTTTTGGTCGGTGACGATCCCGAGCTTGGCCGAGAGGTATTGGATCAGCATCGCGACCAGGTTCGCCGCCAGCACGACCCAGAGCAGGATGTAGCCGAACTGCGCGCCGCCCTGCACGTTGGTCGCGAAATTGCCTGGGTCGACGTACGCGATCGACGCGACGAACGCGGGGCCGAGCATGAACAGCGTCGCGCGTACCCTCCCGCGCGCCAGCAGACGCTCAAGCGCACTGGACTCAAGCTCCTCATACAGCGGCAGAGACTGACCGGCACCCGCGCCCTCAAGCGCCGGGACCTGACCGGACGGCGGCGGCGTCACTGGCTCTGCTTCTCCGGTTTGACTTCAGGTTGGATTCGCATCGCGCGGGCGAGCTGACCGCCGATCGGATATTGGCGCTGCCCGAAGCGCACGAACACCGGGCCACCGAACGGCTGGCGATCGACGACCTCCAGGCGAGCGTCCAGCGCGATGCCCTGCTCGGCCAGGTAGCGCAGCATCTCGGGGTCTGAGTCAGACACGCGCACGAAGCGCCCCTTGGCACCGACGGCCAGCTGGTCCAGGCTGCGGGTCGGGCGCTCGTCGATCTCAAGCTCGGCCGTGGGAATCGGATCGCCGTGGGGGTCAACCGCCGGGTCACCCAGCCGCGCCGCGATCAGCTGCTCAAGCTCCTCGGAGAGCACGTGCTCGAGCACCTCCGCCTCGGCATGCACGCGATCCCAGGGCATCCCGAGCTCCTGGGCGAGAAACAGCTCCAGCAGGCGGTGATGGCGCAGCACCTCCAACGCGACACGCCTGCCTTCCTCGGTCAGCCGCACACCCCGGTAGGGCTCATGCTCGACGATCCCGACCTCGGTGAGCTTGCGCACCATCCCCGACACCGAACCGGGCGTCACACCCAGCCGCGCCGCCAGATCATTCGTGGAAACCGCGCCGTCGCCGCGCGTCTCTAGTGCGTAGACCGCCTTCGCGTAGTCCTGTACTGACGGCGAAACTAATTGTTGAGCTGACATGGTGCGAGATTATGGCATGCCTAATAATTCTTGTCAAGGCAGCGAAACCACCGCGTAGCCCCAGCCGTCGGCGTCGACCGCGGCCGGGTCCGCACCGCGCCCTCCCACGTCAACGCAACGCGCGTTAGGATGAGAGCGTGCCCGATGACCGCTGCGACCTGCTGTGCCTGGACGTTCCACGCGCCGAGGACATTCGCCAGCACCTCGACAAGGAAGCCATCGCCGAACTGGCCGCCCGTGGCAAGGCGCTGGGCGACCCCACCAGAGTGACGATTGCCATGGCGTTACGCGCAGGCGGAGAGCTATGCGTGTGTGATCTGGCCTGGATCACCGGCCGGCCCGAGAACCTCGTCGGTCACCACCTACGCACGCTGCGCGCCGCCGGCCTCGCCAGCTCGCGGCGCGAGCACAAGATCGTCTTCTACGCGCTCACGGAGCTCGGCACGCGCCTGCTCGACACCCATCTCACGCCGACGGCAGTGGGCCGATGAGCACCATCCCGATCGAGCTGGCGATCGCCAGCCCGACTCAGGTCGCCCAGCCGCGCCTTGATCCGCGCGAGCGCGACCGGCTGATCCGTCGCGCCAAAGCGCTGTCCTGGATGTCACTGGCCTACATGACCGCCGAGGGCGCGATCGGTATCACCGCCGCGCTGCTCGCCGGCTCGGTCGCGCTACTCGGCTTCGGCCTGGACTCCGCCATCGAAGCGCTCGCATCGATCATCGTGATCTGGCGCTTCACCGGGTCGCGGCGACTCTCAAACGACGCCGAGCGACGCGCTGAGCGCCTCGTCGCCATCAGCTTCTTCCTGCTCGCCCCCTACATCGCGCAAGACGCGATCCGCACCCTGATCGCCGGCGAGCACCCCCACACCAGCTGGCTGGGCATCGGACTGTCGATCTCAAGCATCATCGTCATGCCCCAGCTCGGCCACGCCAAGCACCGCATCGGCCGGCGCCTGGGATCCGGCGCAACCGCCGGCGAAGGCACCCAGAACCTTCTCTGCGCCTACCTCGCCGCAGGCGTGCTGGCAAGCCTCGCGCTCAACGCCGCCCTCGGCCTCTGGTGGGCCGACCCCGCCGTCGCGCTCGCCATCGCCGCCCTCGCCGTCAACGCAGGCCGCCAAACCTGGCAAGGCGAGGGCTGCTGCGCCACCCCGCCCCACAGGAGCGACACCGGCTGCGCCGACGACTGCTGCCACTGATCCGTTCGCAACCTGGCTGATCCGCCGCGCGCCAACAAGCGAGGCTGTGAGCGGACGGAAGCCGATGGGGCGGCCGAGTACCTTTGACAGGGTCGCTGCTGCGTCTGCGCCCACTGACCCGACGGCCGTGAAATGCACGTGGGCAAGCTCGAGCTCCAGGGCGTCAGCGTCCTCAGGTCCGAGGCGCTCGAGGAGGTCCTTTGAACCGAGGATCCGGCCGTCGGTCGCAACCGCCTCGATCCTTGCCGCTGCGTTCATCTCGTCGCCGAGCGCGGTGACCTCCAGCCGGCCGTAGCTCGAGACCTGGCCAATCGTCAACGTCGCGCCCCAATGAAGACCGACATTGACGAGCACATCGGTCGCGTCGTCGATAAGGCCAGCGGCGCCGTCGCGAATGCGACGCGCGGCATCGATCGCGCCGCGGGCGGCTGCGGATTCCGCGTCGACACCATCGACGACGAACAGACCCGAGGCACCGTCGCCGGCGTGCTTGCCGATCAGGCCGCCGTTGGCGATCACGGCGGCGTCCACGAGGTCGGTGAGCGAGCGGATCAATGCGAAATACGCCCGTGAGGACAGGCGCCGAGAGAGCTCAGATGACGCTTCCAGATCAGCGAACAGAATCGCCGCCTGCCGGCGCGCGGGATCGCGCAGCTCGAGCATCCGCTCGTACATTGGTGCGTGCCCGCGCGACAGGCGAGCAGACACCACGTCCCCGAGCATCGGACGGAAGAAATGCAGCGTTCCGACGTGCGCGCCGTCGGGCGCGACCACCCGCAGGTAGACGTCGGTGAGGCGCCCGTGCCAGATGAGGCTACGCGCTTCTGCGACACGCCCAGCCACGCGGAGAGGTCCGCATCCGGAAACACCGCGACCTGCTCGGTGGAAAGGAAGATCGTCCGCCACTTATGGTCGAGCACGCTGCCGACCATCCGTGCCCGCTCCAGTGCCGCAGCAGCGGCTCGCAGCTGCGGCTGCTCGGGTAGGTCGGACGGGAGCGACACTCAACGATCGTATCCCCAGCCTCCGCAGGCCGGCGATCTCCTCGCTCGACCCCCGAGCCATCGAGAAGACCCTACCGCCCTCGGGCCTGCTCGACGTTCGAGCGGTGGGGGCCCGAGAGCCACTCCGCGCCCGGCCCCAGACGCGCGTCGACCGGATCCTCTCCTCGTCGCAGCGCATCGATGTAGGCGCGATCGGCGGCGAGGCGGGCCGCCACTTCGGGACCTTCGGCGACGGCGCCGTGGCCGGGGACCAGGACGTCGATGTGCCTGGCGGCCTCTCCCAACCGGTCGAGTGCCGTCTCGTAGGCGCCCACCTGATCGGGGCGGCGAGCGTCGAGGAGCGGGATCAGGACATCGGAGAGCATGTCGCCGGCGAGCAGGACGCCACGGTCCGCCAGGAGGACCGCGGCGTGGCCGACGGCATGCGCCTCATGCTCGATGCGGTCGCCGGGCACGGGTCCGCCGTCCGCGGGCAGCGGGGTGACGAGCGCGATCAGCTCGAGAGGGATGCCCGACGCGCTCTCCGCCGCCATCGCCTTCGCTCGCTCTCGGGCTGCACCGGCAGCGTTGGCACCCGCAGGGGTGGCATAGCGCGGCACGTCGCCGAACCGGGCATGCCAGAGCAGGTGGTCCCAGTGGGGATGGGTGGAGAACCCGGCGACCACCGGAATGCCGAGCCGGCCCAGGTCATCGGCGAGCTGGTTCAGCTCGGAGCCGTCGATGCCCGGATCGACCAGAATCAACCCATCCTCCCCGCGCACCACGATGGAATTGGTCCAGACCCACGCACTCTGCCGGACCCAGACTCCGTGGCCAACCTGAGTCAGCATCGGTTCACTGTGTCAGGTGTCTCCCCCACTTGCACAAGAGGAGAGCCCGCCCAGACTCGCGCGGCAACCGCTTCCCACGCACAGCGGACTCAGCAGCATGTACTTCACGACGTCCTCCTGGTTCTCGGCCCCGGCGGGCCCTCTACCGACAATGTCGGAACGCCGCCGCCGATCTCGACATTCTCAGCGACCAGACTTCCGACGTCGGACCAGCAACGTCGACTCCGACCTCGGCAATGAAGACCACCAACGGAGCGCAGTCAAGCGCTGTCGCAATCACGTTCGAAAGGATCACGGATGCCGGACACCACATGCCACATGTCGATCTCGCTCGACGGTTTCGTCGCCGGGCCGGACCAGAGTCGCGAGCACCCGCTCGGGAAGCGCGGAAACGAACTCCACGGCTGGCACATGGGCGACGAGCGCGCCAACGAGGCCGACGAGACCGCGACCGGCTGGCTCATGCGCCCGCGCGGCGCCTACCTCATGGGCCGCAACATGTTCGGGCCGATCCGCGGCGAGTGGGAGGAGGACTGGCGCGGCTGGTGGGGGCCCGAGCCGCCTTACCACGCACCGGTGTTCGTGCTCACCCATCACGCCCACGAGCCGATCGAGATGGAAGGCGGGACGACCTTCCACTTCGTCACCGACGGCTTCGACGCCGCCTACGCACAGGCGCGTGAGACGGCCGGAGACGACAGCGTAGACATCGCGGGCGGCGCCTCCACCGTTCGGCAGGCGCTCGTCGCCGAGGTCGTCGACGAGCTCACGCTCGACATCGCCCCAGTCCTGCTCGGGTCCGGCGAGCGGATCTTCGACGGCGTCGAATCTCTCGGGTTGGAGCCCATCGAGGTGCTGCATTCGCCGCTGGCCACGCACATCCGCTACCGCCGGATCACGCTCCACAATGCCCAAGCGGAACCTCTCGGAGAGGCAGCCGGGCGGTGAGCACTGTCCGACAACCCACCCGCTGCGGGCGGCTCAGCGCGCCCCGCTTGTCTCGCGCGACGTGCATCTGCCAGCAGTTGTCCGCGGCCCCCCTTTGCGCGGTCAGCAGGGCTGAGACAGCCGTGGCCACCGCCGTCGACCTTGTGACGGCCGGCTCGGTCTCGCGGTTGGCGAGGAGCACGTCTGTCGCGGATCGGCGTGGGAGACCTGAGTTGAGCGCGATGCAGGGCGCCGGCGCATGTGCCTGCTTGGCGGTCGCAACGGGCGTCCGCCCATCTAGCCGGGTTCAGGAACGTGCGTCGCTGACTTCAGCTGAAGCCGCGCCCTCCCCGAACCGCGGGAGCTTTGCCCGCACCGTCTGCGTCGTCCGCGAGGTCGACGCGATCCCGCTTGAGCTATACAGGCTGTTCCTCGACCGCGTCGTCGCGCGGTTCGAGCCACCGGCGCCGACGTGCGTGCTCGCGCACGTCAGGCTCAACATGGTCGCCGTCCTGCCGGACGCGTCCCGCTGAGGCGACCCGCCCGGCAGGCTGCCGGTTTCTGCGCTGGTTCACGGCTGGTTCACGACCGTCGCGCCCGGATGAGCGCTCGTGACGGCGAGCAGGGCGTCGTTGGCCGGGGTCGCGGGGAGGTACTCGTACACCGAGAACACGACCTTCCCGCCGGAATGCGCGGCGGAGTCGAGCTCGAGCGGCCGGTAGTCGCTCGGGGCGACGTACGCGGTGCCGTTCAGCGACGTGTCACCGGACGAGTTCACGTTGAGCTCGTACGCCGGGGTCCCGTTGTACGTGGTCGGTGTCGCGGTGGCCTGGCCCGACTCGACCATCCGCTTCAGCTCGGCCGCCGGGTCGCTCCCCTTTGAGACCTCGAGCTGGTGGATCGCCGGCGGGAGCGGCGAGACCGTGGCCGTGTTCGTCGACGCGTCGTAGATCTCGTTCTCGGTGGCCGAGAGGCTGACCTCCTGCCCGTACTTGATCACGCGGTAGACGCCCGTCCCGCCGGTCTGCACCCAGAGCTCGAACGGCATCGAGGAACCATCGGGGAGCGTGACGGTGGCGGACTCGTGCAGGATCTGGCCGGGCGGGGCGGTCAGCTCGGCACGGACGTGGCGGATGATCGCGGCGCTCGCCAGGCTCGGCCCGGAGGCACCGCCGGCGGTCAGGAGCACGGTCGCGGTGGTGGCGGCCGCCGCTGTGGCCGGCACGCTCAGCGCCAGCGCCCGGCGCTTCAAGCGGCCGGTGCGGGTGCCGCGCGCGAGATCGCGCTCGATCGCGGCGTGGAGTTGGTCGCGGTAGGTGTCGAGGATGTCGGGGATGTCGGTTCTCACTGGTTTCCTCCGATTGCGATGTTTAGACGGCGTAGTGCGCGTGAGACCCGGAGGCGCGCGGCGATCTGGGTGCAGCTCAGCTCCGCCGCTATCTCGTTGTAGGGCCGTCCCTCGACGACGCGCAGGTCGAGCACCTGGCGGTCGGCCTCGGGCAGGTCGGCGATCGCCTTCAGCGCGGCCGCGGGCAGCGACAGCCGCTCCTCCACGAGCTCGTAGCCCGCATCGGTCGCAAGCTCTCGCGGCAGCCCGAGCCGTGCCCTCGCCCGGTCCTCGATCCGCTGTCTGCGCAGCGAGTCGCGCAGCAGGTTTTGCGCGATGCCCAGCAGCCACGGAAACGCGGAGCCCTCGGCACCGTCCCCGAACGAGCCGCGGGAGAGCCAGGCGCGGGCGAACGTCTCGGCGGTGAGATCGGCGGCGTGGTCGCCGACCCTCGACCGGGCCCAGTTGTAGATCGCCGCGGCATGCCGGTCGTAGACCACCGCAAACGCATCAGCGCGGCCTGCGCCGATCAGCTCTGCGTCTTGTGCGTTGGCGTAATTGGGTCCCACTGCTGATAAATCGCACTCGCGGGCCAAAGTGTGTCAACGGATTGAGCGACGACAAGAACGGCCTCGCGCTGACGCTTCGGCGCACGCCCCGCTTCGCCGGCAACTCAGGTCTCTTGCTGTATCGGATGAGAGACGCGCTTTGCGCGGTTAGCGGGGCCGACGCCCTGCGCGGGGTGCCAGGCAAGGACCCGCGGCCTCGCACGTGGCGATTGGCGAGACACGCGTGGCCGCGGATCCAATTCCTGGTTTCGTACTCGCGCACGTGGGCGCGGGCCGTTTCAGGCAGCGAGCTGGCCGTGGCTGCCGCCCTCGGCGTATTTGCGCGCCACGGCTAGGCGACGAGCTCCTCGGGCGCGTTCTGCGCGAGCTTTTTGAGTTGCTCGGCGCCGTAGAGCGTGCTGAGGTTCTTCGAGAGCCTGGACTTGACCGTGCGGGTCGTCTCGTCGGCGAGGACTTCGTATTCGCCGGTCAGGATCGCGTCGGCGGTTTGGCGGGCGATGTCGCGGGGGTCGGCTTTGGGGACGTCGAGCTTGGCGGTCATGTCGGTGTCCATGTACCCCACGTGCAGGGCGGTCACGGTCGTGCCCTGGTCACGCAGCTGGATCCGCATCGAGTTGGTGGCCGACCACGCCGCTGCCTTGGAGACCTCGTAGCCCCTGCCGAACGCGAGCCACGAGAGCACCGACAAGACGTTGACGAGCGAGCTCGAGGGATTGCGGGCGAGGATCGGCGCGAATGCCCGGGCAACGCGGATCGTCCCGAACAGGTTGGTCTCGAGCTCGGCGCGGATCTCGTCTAGCGGCGCCTCGAGTACCGGCGTCCTGAGAGAAAGGCCGGCGTTGTTGACGACGATCGACACGTCGGCTGCGGCACGGGCCGCCGCAGCGACGGAGTCGTCGTCGGTGACGTCGAGCACGAGCGGGACGATGCGACTGTCGGTTTGCGGCTGGGGTGAGCGTGAGGTCGCGTAGACCTTGGCGGCGCCGCGGTCGAGGAGCTCATGGACCATCGCGCGGCCAAAGCCGCGGTTGCCGCCGGTCACCAGCGCGACCGCGCCGTCGATCGGCGTGCCGTTTGAATTGGCGTTCGAATCTGTGTTTGACATCGGTGCTTCCTTTCGTTTGGTCGTCAGATGGATGGCCGGCTCAGGGCGAGCGAGGTGGTGGCGTGACCGACGAGCTCTCCGTTCTGGTCGCGGGCGTGCGCTTCGGCGAACGCGACCCGGCCGCCGACTCGCAGCGCACGTCCGCGGGCTTCGATCGGGCCTGAGCTCGCGTGTAGGGGGCTCAGAAAGCTGACCTTGATCTCGATCGAGCCGTAGCCGGTACCGACGGGCAGCAGGGTGTGGACGGCGCATCCGGCGGCCGAGTCGAGCAGCGTGCAGAGGAAGCCGCCGTGGACGATCCCGATCGGGTTGTAGGTCGATTCGTCGGGCACGCACCGGAACAGCGCCTCGCCCTCGCCGACCGAGACGAGCTCGGCGCCGATCAGCCTTGCGATCGGCGGCGGCGGCAGGCGGCCGTCGACGATCGCCTCTAGGAACTCGCGGCCGGAGAGCTCGGCACCCGCGGCGGCAAGCGCGGCGGGGTCCTGCCACGAGATCGACTTGGTGCGCGCCGCTCGCTGCTCGACGCCGGCGGCCGACATCACGAGCGCTCCGCGGCGGCGACGAGGGTTGCGGGCTCGAGCGTGGCGGCGGCGGGCCGGGGCCTGACGGCCAGCAGCACGAGCCCCACGAGTCCGCCGGCCAGCGAGATCGCGGCGATCACCCACGAGGCGCGCTGGTAGGCGGTCAGCGTCTGTGCCGGCGAGTGGGGAGTACCGAGCACGGCTATCAGCACGGCCACGCCGATCGCTAGCCCGACTTGGCGCAGCATGTTGATGGCCGCCGAGCCGGTGGCGAACGCGTGCGGTCGAAGCTGGGATGTGCCGGTCGCCATCAGCGTCGGCAGTGTCAGGCCGACGCCGATCCCGGTCAGGAGCATCCCCCCGAGCATCTCTCCGGCGTAGTCGGGGCGAAGACCCATAGCGAGCGCCCACCAGGCGACGCCGGCGGCGAAGGTCGTCGAGCCGATGGCGATCACCCGCCCCGCTCCCAGGCGGGCGGTCAGCCGACCGGCGACCAGGAACGAGAACAGCGGAACCATCAGCGGCCCGGGCGCGATCGAAAGACCCGTGGTCAACGGCGACCAGTGCCAGACCTCCTGCGCCCACAAGACGCGCGAGAGCAACATCCCCCCGAACGAGGCCGAGAACAGGACCGCCACGGCCGATGCGCCCGTGAACGGCCGAAGCTTGAACAGCGCTCGGTCGATCAGGGGGTTCCGGTGCCACGCCGTGTGCGCCGCGAACAGCGCGATCGCGAGGACGGCCACAGAGAGCGTGACGACGGTCCTGGCGTCGTCCCAGCCCCACGTTCCGCCTTTGACCAGGCCGAGTGACAGCAGGCCCACTCCGACGGTGACCAGCAGCGCCGCGAGAGCGTCGGGCCGGGATACCGGCTGGCCCGGCACGTGCGGGAGCCGTCGCCAGCCGACCACGAGCGCCACCAGACCGATCGGGACGTTGACGAAGAACACCCAGCGCCAGCTCGCCTCGACCAGCAGCCCGCCGATGACCGGGCCAAGAGCCGCGGCCAGCCCGCCCACCGCCGTCCACGTCCGCACGGCGCCATGCCGGCCCTCCGGCGGGAAGCTCGCCAGGACCAGTCCGAGCGAGGTCGGCGTCAGCAGCGCCGCTCCCGCGGCCTGCACGACCCGGAACGCGACCAGCATCGCCAGGCTGCTCGCGGCTCCGCACGCCGCGGACGCGGCCACGAACAGCGCCACCCCGAGCAGGAAGCCCTGCTCGCGGGGGTAGCGCTCGGCGATCCGGCCGAACAGGACGAGCAGGGCCGCGTACACGATCGCGTAGCCGTTCAGGACCCACGAGAGGTCCCCGAGGCCGCCCCCGCGGAGGTGAAAGTCCCTGCCCATCTGGGGCAGGGCGACGTTGACGATGAATAGATCGAGGCTCGCGAGCACCACGCCCGCGCACACGATCAACAGCACGAGCCTGGGAGAAGCGTCCTGGCGCGAGCTCGCGGCATCAGCGCCCACCGTCTGGGACCCGTCCTCTCCCGCCTTGGCATCGGATCGCGTGGGTGGGCGTACCGTCGCTTGCAAGGCCATCGCTTCTCCTCTCAACGCCATCAGCCAGTTCTATGACGCCACCCACCCTACCACCTTGCGTTCTATGACGCAACTGACTATCCTGTTGTCATGGATCGCAAGAGCTTTTCCGACATGCACTGCTCCGTCGCCCAGTGCTTGGAGGTGGTGGGCGAGTGGTGGTCGCTGCTGATCGTCCGTGACGCATTCCTCGGGGTCAGGCGCTTTGACGAGTTTCAGTCGCGCCTGGGCATCTCGCGCAACATCCTCAATCAGCGACTCGCCCGCCTCGTCGAGACGGGCGTGCTGACCAAGGTGCCCTACAGCGAACACCCACCGAGATTCGAATACCGACTGACCGACAAGGGCCGCGACCTGTGGCCAGTCATCACGACGATCCGCCAATGGGGCGACAAGTACGCCGCGCCAAACGGCCCACCACTCCAAGTGATCCACAAGGAGTGCGGCCAGATAGCAGAGGCCCAGCTGGTGTGCTCAGCCTGCGGCGAGCCGATCGGGCCACGGGACGTCGAAGCCACCCCCGGCCCCGGAGCGGTGGAACCGCTGCTTCGCACTGGCTAGCTGCAGGTGCTGGCGAGGAGCCGTGGTACCTCCCTGCTCAGTGTTTGTGAAGCGATAAGTCCCGCGCAGACGGCTGCGGCCGACTGCGTCTGCCGGTGGGCACCGGGGCGAGGCCGGATGCCGGGCTGGGCGTGGGCTCGGCGGTCGGCTCGGTGCTCATGCGTGGGAGCCATTCGAGCCAGCCGGGCAGGTACCAGTTGCGGTCGCCGAGCAGTTTCATGGTCGCGGGTAGGAGCACGGCGCGGATGATCGTGGCGTCGATCAGGATCGCGACGGCGAGTCCGACGCCGAGCATCTTGAAGACGATCTCGTTGAGTGTGGCGAAGATGGCGAATACGGCGACCATCACGATCGCGGCGCTGGTGACGACGCCGGCGCTTGCCTTGATGCCGTGGGCGACGGCGTTTTCGGTGCTCATTCCGCGGTCGTGGGCCTCGCGGACGCGGCTGAGGATGAATACGTGGTAGTCCATCGAGAGTCCGAACAGGATCACGAACAGGAACAGCGGCAGCCAGTTGATCACCCCGCCGATCGATGTGAAGTCGAGCAGGGACTGCAGGTGGCCCTGCTGGAAGATCAGCACCAGGACTCCGTAGGCCGCGCCTACGGAGAGGAGGTTCAAGACGATCGTGGTGAGCGGGATCACGATCGAGCGGAAGGTCACGAGCAGCAACAGAAACGCGAGTCCGAGCACGAAGACGAACACGTAGAGGGCGTGGGACTTCATCGTGTTGTTGAAGTCGACGGTCTGGCCGGCCTCGCCGGTGGTGTGAACTGTGACTCCGGGCACGCGGTCGATCGTGGCGGGGATGACCCGGCTGCGCAGGAGCGCGAGCGCGCGCAGCGACGCGGCGTTGGTGCCGGTGCCGATGAGCGGGATCGAGACGCGCGCGGCCTGGCGCGAGCCGCTGATGTCGACCAGGATCGGTTCGTACATCTGGCCGGTCGCAAGCGCTCCGCGTTCCAGCGCGACGATGCCCGCCGAGATCGCCGGCGTGGTGACGTTCGACGCGCTGATCACGACCGTCTCGGGCTCGGCCCCACCGGGAAAGGACTGTTGCACGCGCGCGTAGGCCTGCGTCACCGGAAGGTTCGGCGGGAGGCCCTGCATGCCGGCGCTGACCGTGTGCAGGCTGAACGCGGGGATCGCGAGCGCGACGAGCAGCGCCACGGCGGCGCCGCCCCAGATGACCGGCCGACGCAGAACCTCGCCAACGATCGGCGCCCAGAATCGCGACTCGCCGGGCCCGGCGCGGAGCCTTTGCAGCCGTGGGATCTTGCCGCTGTCGACCCGGTCGCCGAACTTCGAGAGCACCGCCGGCAGGACGGTGAGCGAGCCGACCAGCGCGATCGCGACCACCAGCACCGTGCCCATGCCAAACGAGGTGAAGATCTCATTACCCATCAGGAACATTCCCGTCATCGCGATCATCACCGTGAAGCCCGAGATCAGGATCGCGCGGCCGGAGGTGGCCGCAGCCGCTTGCAGCGCCTCCGCGGGTGTTCGGCCATGGGCACGTTCCTCGCGCGCTCTACGCACGTAGAACAGCGAGTAGTCGATCCCGACTGCCAGGCCGACGCAGAAGATCACGGAACTGATCGACTGCTCAACCGCCAACACGTGGCTCAGCAGCTCGGTCAGGCCGAGCGCGGCGAGAACCGCGGTGAAGCCGAGCAGGAGCGGAACGCCGGCCGCGACAAGAGCGCCGAACGCGACGACGAGGATGAGCAGCATGACCGGTACCGACGTCACCTCGGCCTTGTGGAAGTCGTCGCTGACAAGCGTGTTGACGGCCTTGAGGGTGCTCGCCGTGCCGAGCTCACCAATGAACAGGCGTGGGTATGACCGCTGCACCGCCGCGGTGGCTGCCAGCGCCGCCCCGACACGATCCTGCGCGGTGTCCGGGTCGCCGGTGATCTGGAAGGTCACCAGAGCCGCGCGACCGTTCTGTGAGATCTGCCCGGCGTTGCCGGCGGCAAGCGGCGACCTGATCGCCGCCACTGATGCCACGCTGGACAGATGCGCGACGAGATCGGCCACCGCCGCGCGGTAGTCGCTGCCCGCGAGCGGACCCCTGCGGCTCTCGATCATTACCTCTTCGCCAGAACGCTCGCGCGGGAACTCGCGCGCTTGGGTCTCATCAGCGAGCCGTGACTGGCCGTTCTCCGTCTGCACCTGCGTGAGGGTCACCATCCCCGCCGCGCTGCCGAGTGCGAACGCAACGACGACGAACGCGAGCCACCCGAGAATGACCGCCCTGCGATGGGCGGCGCTCCAGCCAGCCACGCGAGAGGCGAGATTCTCGTGGCGTCGCATGCTCGCGAACGTAGCCGCCGAGGAACGTCCTTGGCATCGGTGGCGAGCCGCGGCCACCGACCGGTCTTCCCGCGTCCGCGAGCCCGCCGCCGCCAAGCGGCGAACAGACCTGCCTTCGCATTGTCGGGCGCACCGCGCTATGCGGGTCGATGTCCCTCCTTCGCGCGGTCAGCACGGGAGATCGCCAGGGAGCCCGCCGAGCCGACCGCGTGGTCGCGTTTGTGGCGATTTGCGAGACGCTCGGATCGGAGCGTGGTCGGACCTGCTCGGGTGTCGGTCGAGTCAGCCGCCGACGCGGTAGCGCACGTGTGTCGCGTGCGGGGAATGGACAATCGTTTTACCTGACGCCGCGCCTGGACGCCACGCTCACCGCGCGCCACGGGCCGCAACTGGGGTCGGTGCACCTTCGTACTCGACACCACATCCCCGGCGTCACGCTCAGGCTGACCCAAGACGGCGCCGACTACGTTCGACATCACCGGCCACTCAGCGCCACGCTACGGATCGTCATCAGCCAATGCACGCACGGGCACGGACTCGGCTGCAAACAGTCAGATGAAATGACGCTGCAGCTTGCGTAGACCCACAACGCGAGGAGCGGGCGCGTCAGACCCCTGCTCTGCGGCGATGCAGGCGTCCGGCGGTACAGATGGGCCGCGACCGGCGATCGTGCGAAACGGCAGCGATCAGTCAGGTGGGGCCGGTGCCCGCTCGCAGTCGGGAGCGGTGGCGTCGGCAGCGAGATGGGTCGTCGGGCCCCGGCTATCCACCGCCTTGGCCGGTCGCTGCCGCATGCACGCCGTCGGCGGCCACCGAGACCTGCTCTGCGACTGCCACGGGTACGCCGGGCGCGCCGGCCAGGCCCCTCCCTTGCGCGGTCAGCAGGGCGGCCGGTCCGACCGCGAGCCGGGCAGGCGTACAGACGCGCCGGCGGTCAGTTGCGGGCGCGGTCGTTTGGCGGTGGCCCTGTCCTCTGTTGGCGCCGCTGCGGGCAGGCTGCCAGTCCCGCCAGCGCCGCGGTCAGCTCCAGCGGCCCGCCTGATCCTCCCTCTCTTCTCGTCGAATCCTCGGCCGCCTTCGTTTGCGGATCGCCCTGGATCGTCTTCGCCGCATGGGCGAAAATGGGAGCGTGACCTCGGCGCTCTCCGCTCTCCGGCAGGCCGGGTTTGTCTGGATCCAGTCAGCGTTCGCTACTCCCGCCGCGGCGTTTGCCCGGTCGCAGGAGCTGATCGAGGAGTGCACCGTGGCGATCGGTCAGGACGCGCTAAGCGTGATCGGCGAGTTCATCCTCCCGCCACCTGATGGCGAAGCGACGCGGGACTTCCAGACGCTGCACTTCGATTTTGGCCTCCCCATCCGCCCGCAGCACGATCAGGATGTGGCGCGGTATACGGCGCTCTCCATCCCGCGCTCGGCGGTCGGGGTCACAGCGGTGACGCGGTTGGTTCCGCTGGAGGCGCTTGTTCGCCGGCGGCGTTGGCCGGACCGGGCGACGCTCCTTGGGAATCTGATGGCGTACGGCGAGTCCCACGGGGCGTGGGATGACTCGGACGGCTACTCCGAGGGCAGCCTGGCGCGCGTCGTCGAGGCCGCCGCAGACGCCGCGCGGCTGCCGAGCGTCAAATCCACCCCCGGCTTCCTGTGCGGGACGGAGTTCGACAGTCTGGCTGCCGAGCTGAGCTTCTTCAAACGTCTGGGCCTGGATGTCGATGCCGACCAGCTCGAGATTCCCCTGCGGCCAGGCGACCTGCTCGTGTTCGACAACCTCGCGCTGGCGCATGGTCGCCGCGGGAGACGGAAGCCGGGCGAGCTTCACCAGCGCGTCTACGGGCACCGGCTAATGCCCCCGGCGGCTCAGCGAACACTTCGCGACCGCTTCCTCGCGGTGTTCGGGGAGCGTCAGCTCGCGCCGCTGCGTCCGGCCGTCTCCACGCCATAGGCGGCAATGAAATGCCCGTGCTCGCCGTCGACCCCGGAGCCAGGACCCCGCACTGTCGCACTCGGCGGGGGCAAGCCACGCTTCCCGTTCGAGCGCGAGGCAGCCGCGCCCCAACGTCGGCGAGACTCACGCTCGTGGTTGCAAGCCACTCACGCGCTCGCGCACGCAAAGACCCGCTTTCGGTCTGGCGCGCTCCTCGGCGCGGCTCGGTCGAGAGACGCGGTCCGCGCGGTCTGCAAGGCTGGGACGGCGGTGCCACCGCCGTCGGGCTCGTAACCGCCGCCTCGGTCTCGCCGCTGGCGAATTGGGGGGACGGCGACGATCGTAAACCGAGACACCTCCCTTTGTCGTTGACACGTGCATCGGCCGAGGTGCGCTGCATCCGGCAGCGTCGGAGAGCCGCTGCGTCTCGTGTAAGCCAGATCGCAGCCGTGCGCCCGAGCTCTCGTAGCCCTGCGGGATGACCGCACCGACGATGGAGGTTTCCGCCGCAGATGGCACGCACTTCGCGGTAACCGCCATCGGGCGCGGAAGACCGATCCTGGTCGTTCACCCTGGCGGTAGCACTTCGTCGTCCTGGAGGCGAGTCGCGGAGTCGCTGGCAGCGGACTTTCGCGTCCTTCGGTTTGATCGCCGTCCGTACCGGATCCGCGGTGCAGTAGAGCCGACACCAACAATTGCCGACGAGGTGGCCGACGTCGTGGCGATCGCAGCCGCGGTCGGCCAGCCGGTGCTGCTCGTTGGGCACTCCTCCGGAGCAGTGATCGCACTCGAGGCCGCACTCGCCTCACGAACGAGCTTCGTTGGGCTAGTGCTCTACGAGCCACCCGTGGCGATCACGACGCCGTTGGGCGGCGATGCGCTCGCGCGCGCTAATAACGCGCTTCACGCCGGAGACGCTGGTCGCGCCATGAAGATCCACCTGCGAGAGATCGTGCAGGCGCCGCGCTTGCTCGTCAGCCTGCTGCCCTTGTTCCCGCCGCTATGGAGGCAGATGACGATGTTCGCCCCCGGCCAGATCAGCGACGACAACGCGCTCGAATCTCTCGGCGTGGGGATCGACCGTTACGCCCACGTTGACATTCCCACACTCCTTCTCGGCGGCGCTCGCAGTCCACGGCACCTACGTCACCGCCTCGACGCACTCGCTGCCGTGATGCCCAACGTCGAGTCGATCGTGATCCTGAAGCGCCAAGGCCACCTCGCAAACGCCCGCGCACCCGCCAAGGTGGCGCAGATCATCGAGACCTTCGCCGATACCGCGATCAGATGGGATCGATAGACAGCCCACGGATGCGGAGAGCCTAGCCCCGCGTTTGTGCATCCGTGAGCATCCTGGCGGAACGACGCAGCGCCCTGGTTCGCGCGGACACCGTGTGGCGAGGTCTGGCAGCGATCCGATCGCCCGATTCGTGGAGCGCAGTGCTATCCGGCTCGCTTGAACGTCGCCGCGATCTCGGAAGTGAGCAGATAGAGGCCCAGCCGATCGGGGTCGTCCGGCTCGAACGGATGACAGCCAAGCCGCTCCCACCACGCCCGCGCATTTTGGTTCAGCTCGGTGACGACGACGGCGCGGCAGGCCGCCTTGTCGTTGAGTTCGACGGCAGCGGCGAGCACGTGCGCCGCGAGGGCGGTCCCAATACCGAGGTTGGCGTAGCGGCGGTCGACAGCGCGCCGGCCGAGGAGGAGAGCCGGAACTGGGTCCGGGGCACCCTTGGCGACGAGTGGCTGCACCGCTACGCCGGCCAGCACTGCCCAGACCCGTTTGGTGACCCTCGACGATCAGCGTGCAGAGGCTGTCGCAATCGGGATCGTGATCTGGTTCTTGGTCGAGCGCCTATCCTCTCCGAGTGCCCTGCGCTCCCCAGAGCCGGCCGGTGAAGGCATGGCCGACACGCTCGCTGGCCCTCGCCCTCGCGCTGATCGTCGCCTGCACGACGGCCGGCACGGCCCGGGCCGCCGCACCCCCGGGCTTCGTGGGGATGGTCTCCCAGGACACGTTCGCCGGCAATTCGCGCTATCAGGCGAAGGAGCTCGCGGCGATGCAGAAGGCCGGGGTCACCCTCCTGCGTCAGGTCTTCGATTGGTCGATCGTCGAGCACCGGCGCAACATCTACAACTTCTCGGTCTATGACCCGACGGTCGCCGCCGCGGCCAAGCGCGGGATCGAGGTCATGCCGATCCTGTTCAACGAGCCCTCGTATCTGTCCTCGCGCCCGCGCCGCCACGCGCTGCGCGGGACCTACCCGCCGAAGAACCTCAACACGATCGCCGCGTTCGTGCGCGCCGCGGTGCGCTGGTACGGGCCGAGCGGCACGTTCTGGACCAAGCACCCGACGGTGCCGAAGCTGCCGATCCGCGTCTGGCAGGTCTGGAACGAACCGAACCTCAACGTCTACTGGCTGCCGCGCCCGAGCGCGTCGCGCTATGTGACGCTGCTGTCGGTGGCGTCGAAGGCGATCCACGCGCTCGACCCCCAGGCCGAGGTCGTCTCGGGGGGCATCCCGGAGAGTCCGCTCGGCATCGAGATGTTCAAGTACCTCGGCTACATGCTGCACGCCGGCGCGGCCGCCTGGATGAACACCGTCGGCATCAACGCCTACTCGCGCAGCGCGTCGGGGTTGATCGCGCTTGTGCGCCGCGTGCGCTCGACGCTCAATGGGGCCGGGGCGTCCGGGGTGGCGATCCGCGTGACCGAGTTCGGATGGTCGGACTCCGGGCCAGGGAGCCTCTACCGCCTCGGCGCACGCGGGCAGGCGTCGCAGATCAGCACCGTCGTGAAGGACTTCTACGCCGTGCGCTCGGCGCTCGACCTGCAGGGGTTTGTCTACTTCGACTGGCGCGACGCGCGCCCCTACAAGGGCGGCTTCAACTTCTGGGGCCTGCACACCGGGCTGCTGAAGCTCAACGGCAAGCCCAAGCTGGCGCTGAAGGCGTTCAGCAGCGCGGCGAACGGGTTGTAGGCAACAGCCGAGCGGGGCGTCCGGGCATCGCGAACGCGTGGCCGCGGCGCTGAACGCGTCGAACATCCCGAGGTCCGTCAGGTCGTGGAGCCATTCGCTGCGCGCGGCGGCGGTGTAGCACCCGTGCTACAATCGCGAGCGTGGCCAGAGAGATCACCCAGCGAGAACTACGCAATGCAAGCGGCGAGATCATGCGTGCGCTGGACCGTGGAGAGAGCTTCGTCGTCACGCGAAACGGCGTCGCCGTGGGCGAGCTGGCGCCGCTGCAGCGGCGGCGGTTCGTGCTGGCAGAGACGGCGCTCGCAGCGTTCGCAGGAGCGCCTCCGATCGATCGCCTGCAGTTCCGGGTCGACATCGACGCGGCGGTGAACCAGGATCCGACACCGCGTGCCTGAGCGACGCCACGCTCGCGGGCTGATCGACACGTCGGTGCTGATCGGCCTTGACCGGCTCGATGCGAGCGTCCTTCCCACTGAGCTCGCGATCTCGGCTGTCACCCTCGCCGAGCTGGCCGCGGGTCCACACGCGACCGCGGATGCGCAAGAGCGCGCCCGACGTCAGGACAGGCTCCAGCGCACCGAAGCCGCGTTTGAGCCCCTTCCGGTCGATGCCGAGGTGGCTCGCGCCTACGGTCGCGTGTATGCAGCGGTCGCCGCCGGCGGAACCAAGGCGCGCGGGCGCAGGGCGCTCGACCTTCTCATCGCCGCGACCGGACTGGCAAACGAGCTGCCGGTCTATACATGCAACCCCGACGACTTCGAGGATCTGGCATCGCTGATCGACGTCGTGTCGATCCCGCAGCCACGCTGAGGTCTGGAATCGGCGAACCAGCGGGTAACTGTCCGGGCGGCCCTGACTATCGAAGCAGGGCCGAACGACTCTAGGAGGCCCCGGCCTCCGCATCCACCACAAAGAACCGTGCGGCGGTTACGCCTTCAGCAGCGTCGGACGGGCGTAGCTGGCGGCGTCAGGCAGGACGACCGAGGCGTCGGTGGAGAACCACTGCTCCAGCAGCGAGCAGTACATCGCCCGGAAGTCCGAGGTGTTGACGAGGTTGTCGTTGACGTCGAGCGAGGCCAGGCCCGGGAACTCGCCCACCATCACGCCCGACGTTCGCGTGCCGATCAGGAAGCAGTTGCCGGCGGCGCCGTGGTCGGTGCCGGAGCCGTTGTCCTTCGGGCGGCGACCGAACTCCGACCACAGCTGGATGAGGACGCGGTCGGCGAGGCCGCGCGCTTCGAGGTCGCGCTGGAAGGCGAGAACCGCGGCAACCGTCTCGCCGAGGTTAGTGGTCAGCGTTCCCGTCTCGTCCGCGTGGGTGTCAAAGGAGCCGACGCCGTTGAGCGAAACGCAGGTGATCGGCAGTCCGCTGGCGAGCATCGCCGCAAGGCCGGCGAGCTGCGCGGGGAAGCCCCCGCCGCTAGTCGGATACGTCACCGGAGAGTTGTAGTTGGGGGCGCCGTTCGGGCCGACGAAGGAAGCCATCTGGTTGAGCACGAGGCTCGTGTTGAGGGCCGCGGTACGCGCCTGCGCGAAGGCCGGCGAGGGCGCCGACAGCCCGCCGAGTTGTCCGAAGGTCCCCAGCGCCGGAGTGAGGAGCGGGCTGCCCACGCCGGGGGCGGATAGGCGGTAGCCCGCGGGGGAGCTCACCGCGGCGACGGGCATCTTCGTGCTCGCCAGCGCCGGCGAGAGCGAGCTCTCGAGTGACAGGCCCTGGAGGGGGTTATCGGGGCTGCCGGTGGCGTCGAGGAAGCGTCCCATCCAGCCGGTCGTCAATGACGGGTCGAGCTGGCCGACCTCCCAGTAGTGGCGGCTGGTGAAGTGGCTGTCGTCGGGCGGGTCGTAGCCGATCGCCGGAAACGTCGTCACCTTGCCCTCGCCGTGCAGCGTCGCCAGCCCCGCCGCCGCCGGGTTCCACATGAGGCGATCGTCCTCGCTGAACGTCGGACCGCTGCCCGCCGCGAGGTTGACCGTCGGGCGCAGCGTCGGGTACAGCGGGTCGCCGATCGGAGCGAGCACCGACAGCGCGTCCCAGCCTCCCTGCATGAAGATCGACACGAGCACCGGCTGGCTGGGGGCGGCGGCCGCCGCCTCGGCGATGCCGTCCTCGAAGTGCCGGGGGCCGAGCATCGACGCGCCGTAGACGGACAGCAGCGCGCCGGTCGAGCGCAACAGGAAGCTGCGGCGGCTCATCCCCGTGCCGGCCGGCATCGGCATGCCGGCCTCGATCGCCGGCAGGCCCTGGCCGGCGCGCGCGACGCCGCGATGCATCAGCTGCGAGCGGGTGAAGTCACGGCAGGAGCAGCTCTCGGGCATGTCAGCTCACTTGCAGGTCGGGGGCGGTGGCGATCAGCATCCGCAGCGCGTTCTGGCGGATCGCCCGGTACGGTGCCTGCTGCGACTGCGCCACGAAGGGCGTGAGGCAGGAGTGCGCGAAAGCGGCGATGCAGGCCTGGGAATCGAGAGACAGGATCGGGTCACCCCAGTACGCCATCGCGCTCGTCAGCGCTGCGGCGGACGTCTCTCCCGCGTCGTAGGTCGACCCGCCAGCGGGCCACGGATTGACGTAAGTCTTGGCGGTGACGCGGCTGGCGATGTCCCAGCGCGCCTTGTAGGCGCTCGTGTCCAGCCAGCGGGTGAAGTCCCAGCCGGCGACGTTGGGCGGATAGAACAGCTGCTGCCCCGCGGCCGAGCTCAGCCAGGCCCAGTCGGTGGTGTCGATCGGGCGGCCGATCGCCCGCAGCAGGCCCGCGTTGTAGACGACCGGCGGCGTGACGAGCTCCGGCCCCTCGTAGAAGTCCGGGTGCTGCAGGATGGCCTCGACAACCGGCTGGACGCCGTAGCCCGAGCCGGTGTACAGGCCCTCCAGCGTCGCGAGCGTCTGCGCGTCGGGCGGCGTGGGGATGAAGTAGCCCCACAGCTTCGTAACGAAGAACGACGGATGCGACGGGTGGCTCACGCACAGGCGGACGGCGTCGGTGTAATCCCAGTTGCCGGTCTGGCCAAAGACCGTCTTGGCCGTCGCGTCGTGATAGGTCGAGTCGAAGCGAAAGTTCGTGTTGCCGACCTGGCTGGACCAGTCGGAGCGCCACCCGGTCAGCGCACGCGCCATCTCGCGCACATCGTCCTCGGTGTAGGCGCCACGGTCGGCGCCGAGCGAGAACAGCTCCATCATCTCGCGCGCGTAGTTCTCGTTCGGGTTCCACTTGTTGTTGTCGACGCCGTTCAGCCAGATGAGCATCGCCGGGTCAGACGTCACGGCCAGAAAGAGGTCGTGGAAGTTGCCGAGCGCGTTCGCGCGGAACAGGTTGTTCTGGTCGAGCATCTGCTGCTGATTGTTGACGCCCGAGTTCGACGTGGCGAACCAGTCGTGCCAGATGAACGTCATCCGCTCGACCAACGGCTGATCAGACCGGACCATGCGATCCAGCCACCAGCAGTGATCCTCACCCCAGGCATCCGCCGGGGCCAGCGGGTTACCGCTCGAATCGACGGGATCGGGGCCGCTCAGCGTCGCGGGCCCAGCGGAGCGGGTGAGGCTGAAGACGACCTGCTGCACGGGCTGTCCGGCGAGCCCCTCGGCCTGACCGGGTGTGGGCCCGAACCCGGCGCGCCAAAGCAGCCGGCGCATGTGAGCAACCGTCGCCGGCTCGGTGAAGGTGGGGATCGGCGCGTTGTCCGGCGGCGGCTGGTAGGGAGCCTTCGGCGCCTTCGGGGCCGGCGTCGCCTTGGGCGACGTTGGCTTTGGCTTGATCGTCGGCTTGCTGGTCGGCTTGGGCGTCGGCTTGCTCGGCGCCCGCGGCAGCACCCGCACCATCGGATGTGCCTTCTTCTTGATCCGGTGACGGTGGTGGTGCTTGGCGTGCACCTTGGCCTTGTGCCTGGCCGACTTGGGCGACCTGTGCGCCCGAGCGCCGCGGCGCTTGGCGACGACCGCCAACGGCCCTGCGGCTGCCGGCGCGGCTGTCGAGGGGGCAGCCGCAGGAGGCGCTCCGAGAGGGACCATGCGGAGCGCGTCGGCGCCGGCGTGGTGCGGGCAGGCCGAGCCGGGTCAGCGGTGGACGAATGTCCGATGCTGCGTCGCTGCGCGACGTGGTCGACTCTTGGGGCTTCTCGGCTCCATCGTTACTCTTCGCGCGCGTCGAGTCCTACTGTGGCCCAGCCGAAGGAGCCGCGTCGAGCAGTCTGCGCAGCGCGTGCGTGAGGTCGACGATGTCGAAGGGCTTCGCGAGGAATCCGGCGCCGAGGAGACGACGCTCGGCTTCGTCGACGCGATCGCCGGCATAGCCGGACATGAACAGCAGTCGCATCTCGGGGTGGCGCTCGTGCAGCGTTCGGGCGAGCCGCACGCCGTCCATGCCGGGCATGACGACGTCGGTGAGGAGGATGTCGAACGCGCCGCCGTGCTCTGCGCACGTGCGTAGCGCCTCCTCGCCGTCGGCGGCCGGGAACACCGCATAGCCCTGGTCGGCGAGCATCCTCGAGATCATCGACAGCAGCGCGGCGTCGTGCTCGACCAGCAGGACGGTCTCGCGCGGCCGGGCGCGCCCGCGGCCGCTCGTCGCGGGCGGGGGTGGCTCGGCCGCCGTCGCCACGCTCGGGAGGTACACCTTGAACGTCGTTCCGCCGCCGAGCTCGGAGTGAACCCAGACCGCGCCGTCGCTCTGGTTGACGATCCCGTACACGGTCGACAGGCCGAGCCCGGTGCCCTCACCGACGTCCTTGGTCGTGTAGAAGGGCTCGAAGATGCGCGCCCGCGTGTCCGCGTCCATGCCGATGCCGGTGTCACTGACCGAGAGGACGGCATAGCGTCCGGGCCGGATCGAGGCCGCCTCCTCGCTATCGATCGAGCCCTGGGCGAAGTCGGCGTTCGCGGTCTCCAGCCGCAGCTCGCCGCCGTCGGGCATGGCATCGCAAGCGTTGACAACGAGGTTCATGATGACCTGCGCGAGTTGGTTGGCGTCGACCCGCACCGATCGCAGATCCGGGTCGAGGCGGGTGCCGTACCGGACCGGCCCGGGAAGCAGCATCTGCAGCATCGGCTCGATCTCGCCGATCACGGCGTTGAGGTCGACCGTCGTCGGTTCGAGCGGCTGCTGTCGTGTGAAGGACAGTAGCTGCGTGGTCAGCGTTCTCGCACGCTGTCCGGCGTCCTTGATCGCCTCGACCGAGGAGCGGTGAGCGCTGTCGGGTTCCAGCCGCGCGAGCAGCATGTCGCTGTAGCCGTTGACGACCGCGAGGATGTTGTTGAAGTCGTGGGTGATCCCACCGGCGAGGCGGCCGATGGCCTCCATCTTCTGTGACTGGCGAAGCTGGGCCTCGAGGCTGTTGCGCTCCGCCTCGGCACGACGACGCGCGGTGAGGTCGCGCACGAAGACGGTCCAGAAGACAGACCCGGACGGCTGGCCGCGCGCGACCGAGACCTCGGCCGGGAACGGGGTGCCGTCGGCGCGCGTGGCCGGCAGCTCGACCCGTTGAGCGGCGTCGCCCGCGAGAACCTCTGCCACCGCCATGAAGTCGCTGATCGATCGCCCGAGCAGCGCCCGGCGATCGGTCGCGAACAGCGACTCGGCGGCCGGGTTGACGTCGACGATCCGCCCGTCGCGATCGACGGCCAGGATCGCGTCGATGGCCGCTTGGAACATCGCCGTCTTCCGCCCCTCGCTGTCCTGCAGCGCCCGAACGGCGGCGCGGTGATCGCGGCGCGCCGCCGCCTCCCGCAACTCCCGGTCGGCGACCGAGCCGAGTCTCGGCAGGTTCGTCTTCAGGACGACGTCGCGCGCGCCGCTCTTCAGCGCGGCGACCGCGGCCTCCTCGCCGATCGTGCCGGACAGGATCACGAACGGCAGGTCGCCGTCGTGAGCGCGGACCTGCCTGAGCGCCTCGCTCGAGCTGAAGCCCGGGAGGCCGTGGTCGCACAGCACGAGATCCCACGGGTGGGCGCGGAGCGCCCGCTCCAGCTCGGTCGCGTTGTCGACGCGCTCGGCGGCAACGTCAAACCCCGACCGCCGCAGCTCGATCGTCTCGAGCTCCGCGTCGGCCTCGGAGTCCTCGATGAGCAGCAGACGCAGTGGGCGACCCATGCTGGCGTGCCTACTCGTGTCGACCGACGAGCGTCGCGGGCGGCTCGTTGAGCAGCAGCCAGTACAGCCCGAGCGTTTGGACCGTCTCGACGAACTTGTCGAAGTCGACCGGCTTTACGATGTAGCTGTTGACGCCGAGGTCGTAGCTGTCGACGATGTCGCGCTCCTCGCGCGAGGTCGTGAGGATCACGACGGGGAGGTTCCTGAGGTCGCGGTCCGCCCGTATCGTGCGTAGGACCTGAAGACCGTCGATCTTGGGCAGCTTGAGGTCGAGCAACATCATCTTCGGTGGCACGCCGGCGGCCCGCCCGTCGCTGCCGAGCAGGTAGTCCAGGGCCTCCTGGCCGTCGCGGGCCACCTCGATCCGGTTAGCGAGGTTGTGCCGCTGAAACGCGTGCATCGCCAGCTCGAGGTCGTTGGGGTTGTCCTCGACCAGCAGGATCTCCACGGTGGCTGCGTTCACGGTGCTCCTGGATCGAGGGTAAAGGAGAACGTCGCGCCCGCATCGGGCACGCTCTGCGCCCACACTCTCCCGCCGTGGCGCGTGACGATTCGCTGCACGATGGCCAGGCCGACACCCGTGCCCTCGTAGTCCTCGGCCCGGTGCAGGCGCTGGAAGACCTGGAAGAGCTTCTCGGCGTGGCGCATGTCAAATCCGACGCCGTTGTCACGGACGTAGAACACCCGCTCGCCGTTGCGCTGCTCGCTGCCCACCTCGATGCGAGCGTGCTCGCGCCCGCGGGTGTACTTCACCGCGTTGCCGATCAGGTTCGCAAACAGCTGGCGCAGCAGCACCGGGTCGGCCTGCACCGGCGCCAGGTCGCCGTTGACGAATTCGATCCTCCGCCCGCCGTCGTCGGTGAGCAGCTCGCCCTCCACTTCGCGCACGAGCTCGGCCGTCTGAACGCGCGAGCGGGTGAGGGGCTGGCTGGCCAGGCGCGAGAAGGCCAGCAGGTCGTCGATCAGGTCGCCCATCCCCTGGGTGTTAACGCGCACCAGTCCGAGGTAGCGCCGCTGGGCGTCGGTGAGCGTGCCCTCGTCCTCCTCGATCACGATGCGCGAGAAGCCGTCGATCGCTCGCAGCGGCGCCCGCAGATCGTGCGACACCGAGTAGCTGAACGCGTCGAGCTCGGCGTTGGTGGCCTGCAGCTCGGCGTTGACCGCCGCCACGCGCCGCGACTGCTGCACGACCTCCGCCGCCCCCTGCAGCGCCCGCCGCAGCAGATAGATGACGGACACCGCAGCCAGTGCGAACGCCGCGAACACCAGCCAGATCACCCACCGCTGCGATCCGACGTCGGCCGGGTAGAGGGTGCTCGTGGGCTCGGTGATCGCCACCCGCCACGACGACCCGCCGATCGGTGCCGCCACGACGTAGCGCGAGCCCTTCGAGCTGCCGCTCGAGACGTTGTACTCGCCCTGGGAGGACGCTCGCACCACCGCTCGGAACGGTGCGACGGGCAGCCGCCCGGCGGCCACACCGGGCACCGAGCTGGCGACGATGCGCGCGCCTCCGTCCAATATCACTCCGTGCGAGGACGACTGCGGCAGCGCGCCGAGCAGATAGCTGCCCAGGAAGCCGGACAGCAGCTCCGCCGGATAGCCCAGCACCTCCACCCGCCGGCCAGAGCTTGTCGGGAACGGGATGGCCTGCTCGATCAGATAGCGCCCCGACGGCTCGGGCAGCAGATCTGAGAGCCACGGCTGCCCGTCGAGCGCCTGGCGAACCGCCACCGGCAGCGGCCGACCGGGAACCGGGAGGGCAGACGCCGGCGTCCCCGCGCTGGCCGCCAGCACCCGACCACCCGGGCCGGCGACATATGCGTAGGCAAGATTCGAACGCTTCGCGGAGGCGGTCAGGCTGTGCGGATCGACCACTGCGGCTCCGAAGCTCCGCGTCGCGGCCTGGGCCTCCGGAGCGTCGGTAGCCGAGAAGATCGCCCTGGTCAGCCCGGCGGCGATCGTGGCCTGGGCCAGGAATCGCTGCTGGGCCTCGTGGCGCGAGGTCGCCTGCGACTGCGCGAGCACGTAGGCGAAAACGCCGAGCAGGACGACGACGATCCCCGCCGCGGCGGCCACGATGGCGTGCGGATGCCAGGATGCGCGACGCCTGGGCGCGCTCCCGTTCTCGGGCGGGGCATCGTCCGCCGCTCGGCCGCCGCGAAATGGCGCGACACGGGGTGTCGCCCACTCGGGCACGGCAGTAAGTCTCAACGCGTCCTCCGCTGTACTCGCACGTGCCTGCGCTATGGCCCCCGCCGATGAACGACGCCTCGGCTTGATGCGGTGCCAGTATCGAACTCGGCCGGCAGCCATGTCAAGGACCAACGCGACGTGCTCAACGGAACCGCATGTTCGCCTTAGGATCCGGGCGGATCGGCCCACGGCGGGCGCGTGAGCGGCGCCCGGCGCCGCCGGGCTCGGTGTCGCGATCACGCTGCTCGTCTCATCGTCCAGGCCCGCCGGCGGTGTCGTCCGGCCCTGCGATACTCAAGTTTGATTGGGCCATCGCCGATGAAGCAGGTGGAAACTCTTACGCGCGAGCGGTGGCGCACGCGCACGTTGCGACGCACGGATGCCTCGAGGACAGCCGTGTGTTGAACAAAGACTTACTGGACGGAATGGCCTTCGCGGACGCCGACGAGGCGGCCGGATTCATCGGGGATGTCGTCGAGTCCTCGACTCACTACTCGATCATCGCCACCGATGTCGAGGGCGACGTCGTGCTGTGGAACGAGGGTGCCCGCCGCCTGTACGGGTACGAGGCACGCCAGATCCGCGGTCGATCCTGGGCCCTGCTGCACGATCCCGCCGACGTGCAAGCTGGTCTCGTCGGGGACGTCACGCGCGGCGCGCTCCGCGACGGCAAGTGGGAGGGTACGGTCCGGCGCCGCCGCCGAGACGACTCGAGCTTCACCGCTCGCGTCGTCGTGACGCCGCGGCGTGGCCCGGACGCGTCGCTTCGCGGCTTCCTGCTCATCTCGAGCGACATCACCGAGCAGGAGCGCCTCACCCGCGACCTCGAGCGCGCGCAGGCGCACACGTATTCGCTGCTCGAGTCGGCACCCGACGCGATGGTGATCATCGATGGTTCGGGCCGCATCCAGCTCACCAATGCAGAGACCTCGCGCATGTTCGGCTATTCGCGCGAGCAACTCATCGGCCAGCCGGTGGAGATGCTGATCCCCGATCGCTACCGCGGTCGCCACCCCGAGCATCGCAGCCGCTTCTTCGGCGAACCCCGCGCGCGCCCCATGGGTGCCGGGCTGGATCTGTGGGGGCTACGCAGGGACGGCAGCGAGTTCCCGGTGGAGATCAGCCTCAGCCCGCTCGAGACCGACGAGGGCCTGCTCGGCACCGCGGCGATTCGTGATGTCACCGAGCGCCGCCGGGCCGAGAGCAAGTTCAGGGGGTTGCTGGAGTCGGCGCCCGACGCGATGGTCATCGTCAACGGCGACGGCGAGATTCAGCTCGCCAACGCCGAGACCGAGCGGCTGTTCGGCTACACGCGCGACGAGCTCATCGGTCGCCCGGTCGAGACGCTCATCCCGTTGCGCTACCACGCCCGCCACCCCGAGCATCGCGCCGGCTTCTTCGCCCAGCCGCGGGCCCGCCCGATGGGCGCAGGCCTGGAACTGCTCGGTCGGCGTAAGGATGGCGTCGAGTTTCCCGTCGAGATCAGCCTCAGCCCGCTCGAGACCGAGGATGGGCTGCTCGCCACGGCGGCGATCCGCGACGTCACCGAGCGCAAGCGCGTCGAGCACGAGCTCCGCGAGGCCAATGGGGAGCTGGAGGCGTTCGCCTACTCGGTGGCCCACGACCTGCGCGCGCCGCTGCGCGCCATCGATGGATTCAGCCAGGCGCTGCTGGAGGACTACTTCGACCAGCTCGACGCGGAGGGCCAGCACGACCTGCAGCGGGTGCGCGCCGGCAGCCAGCGGATGGCTCAGCTGATCGACGACCTGCTCGGCCTCTCGCGCCTGTCGCGGCGACCGCTGCAGCGACGCGCCATCGACTTGAGTGCGCTCGCCGCCGAGATCGTCGACGAGCTGCGGGCCGCCGAGCCCGAGCGCGGGGTCGATGTGCAGATCCAGAACGGGATGCACGTCGACGGGGACCTGCATCTGATCGCCACGCTGCTGCGCAACCTCCTGGGCAACTCGTTCAAGTTCACCTCGCGCAACCAGACGGGCGCACGGATCGAGCTCGACGCCACCGATCGCGACGGCGCGGCTGTCTATTGCGTGCGCGACGACGGCGCGGGGTTCGACGCCGCATACGGCGAGAAGCTATTCCGGCCCTTCCAGCGGCTTCACCGCGAGGCCGAGTTCCCGGGCACCGGCATCGGACTGGCCACGGTCCGCCGGATCACCACGCGCCACGGGGGGACTGTGTGGGCGGAGGGCGAGATCGGCAAGGGAGCCGCGTTCTATTTCACCTTGCGGCCGGGCGCGAGCACGCACGACTCCGGGGACGCCGCGCTCATGGCTGCGGACACGCAACCATGACCGACAAGCGCATCCTGCTGATCGAAGATAACCAGGACGACGTGGAACTGACCCGTCGCGCGTTCAAGCGGGCCGACATCGCCGCGACCGTCGATGTCGCCGCCGATGGGCAGGAGGCACTGGACTACCTATTCGGCGACGGCAGGCCCGCCGGGCCGCTTCCGACGCTCGTGCTCCTCGATCTCAAGCTTCCGCGGGTGGACGGACACGAGGTGCTGCGGCGGATGCGCGCGGATGAGCGCACGAGGCTGCTCCCGGTCGTGATCCTGACCACGTCCACGCAGGAGTCCGACGTGGTCAACGGCTATCGCGAGGGCGCGAACAGCTACGTGCGCAAGCCGGTCGACTTCACCGAGTTCGCCGACGCGGTGCAACAGCTGGGCCGGTACTGGCTGGCGCTCAACCACCCGCCGCCGCTGGGAGCGCATGGCTGAGTCGCTGAAAGTCCTGCTCGTCGAGGATGACCCCGACGACGCCGAGCTGATCGTCCGGGCGCTGCGCCGGGCCGGTTGGGCCGTCGACTGGGCGCGCGTCGACACCGCGGCGGGCGTCGAGGCGGCACTGGCATCGCCCGAGTGGGAGATCGTCCTCTCCGATCACGCGATGGCCGGGTTCGATTCCCAGCGAACCCTCGAGCTCGTTCGTAGGCACGCCCCGCTCACGCCGTTCATCCTCGTCTCCGGCGCGATCGGCGAGGAGCGCGCCGTGGACGAGATGCGCCACGGCGCCGCCGATTTCGTGTCCAAGAGCAACCTCGATCGGCTCGAGCCGGTCGTCCGCCGCGCCCTCAACGAAGCCGCTGAACGGGCCGAGCTCGAGCGCGCCGAGCGAGAGCGTGCGCGCAGCGACGCGCAGGTTCGGGCGCTGTTCGAGCACGCGCTGGACGCGATCATGATCATCGGCGACGACCGACGCGTGCTCGACGCCAACCCGGCGATGTCGCGGCTCGTCGGGCTGGATCGCGACGCGCTGGTCGTGCTCGCCGAGACCGACCTGCTGCTCCCGTCAAGCGACGACGACCTGCGATGGCAGCGCCTGTTGGAAACCGGTGAGCAGCACGGCGAGTCGCTGGTCAGGCACGTCGACGGCGCGCTGCGGGTTGTCGACTACGTCGCCGTCGCTCACTTCGTGCCGGGGCGGCACATGATCGCCCTGCGCGACATGACCGAGCGCAAGGCGGCCGAGGAGGCGCTCGCGCAGCGCCACGCCCAGCAGGCCGCGGTCGCCGCGCTCAGCCGAGAGGCGCTCGTCCCCTGCGGCAGCGACGACCTCATGCGCCAAGCGGTCAGCAGCGTGCTCGCGGTGCTGACGGTCGAGCGAGCCGGGGTGATCGAGATCCTCGACGCCGAGCCGGGGTTCGTGCAGCGCGCCGTCGCCGGCCGCCAGGCCGCCGGCGTCGGTGGGGAGCGCGCGGTCGAGTCGGTGCCGGCGCTGGAATTCGCGCGCGCCGCGGGGGGACCTGTCGTGGTGGAGGACTGGGACGTCGAGTCACGCTTCCCGGCGCCGCGCCATGTCCGCCGGCTTGCGGAGCGCAGCGCGGCCCTGGTGCCGATCGAGGGCCGCGACTCACGCTTCGGCTTCCTGTTCGCGACGTCGCAGACTCCCGATCGGTTCGCCGAGACGGACATCAACTTCCTGGCCGGGATGGCCGCCACCCTCGCATACGCCATGCAGCGCCTCGAGGTCGAAGCGCAGATCCGACACCAGGCCCTGCACGACCCGCTCACCGGGCTGCCGAACCGGACCCTGTTCCTGGACCGGGTGTCGCATGCTCTCGCGCGCACCGATCGCGGGCACCGAGGATGCGCGGTCTTCTTCATCGATCTCGACGAGTTCAAGCTCGTCAACGACAGCCTCGGTCACGAGGCCGGCGACGAGCTGCTGCGCCTGATCGCGCCGCGCCTGGCCGGCTCCATTCGCCTCGGCGACACGCTGGCGCGCCTCGGCGGCGACGAGTTCGCGGTGCTCTGCGAGGAGATTCCCCGCGAGTTGTCGGCGACCGCCGTCGCCGACAACCTCATCGCCGCGCTCACGGAGCCGTTCGCGTTTCGCGGCGAGAACCACGTCGTCAGCGCGAGCATCGGCATCGCCGTCAGCGGCGACGACTCTCAAGCCCCCGAGCTCCTCCGGGATGCCGACGCGGCGATGTATCACGCCAAGGCGGCCGGTCGCGGCCGGGCCGAGCTGTTCGACGACGACATGCGGACACGCGTGCTTGGGCGCGTGCGCACGGAGGCCGCGCTGCGCGCCGCGCTCGACGACGAACACGAAATGATCTATCTGCAGTATCAGCCACTCGTTTCGCTCCGCGACGGCCAGATCGTCGGCGCCGAAGCCCTCGCCCGCTGGCGGCAGCCCGAGCGCGAGGCGCTCTCGCCAGAAGCGTTCATTCGCGTCGCCGAGGAGAGCGGCCTGATCCACGACCTTGGCGCGCAGCTGGTCCGCCGTGCCGCCTGCGAATGCCGGGCCTGGCAGCGTGATCCGGGGTTCGCCGGGATCGCCATCAACGTCTCCACGCGACAGCTGGTCCACAACCGCGACGTCGCGGCGCTCGTCGGCCACGCGCTCGCCGAGGCAGGCATCCCGCCAAGCTTCCTGACGCTCGAGATCACCGAGACGGCGCTCATCGAGCAGCTCGACGCGGCCCGCGCCGCGCTCGAGTCACTACGGGATCTCGGTGTCGCCCTCTCGCTGGACGACTTCGGAACCGGCTACAGCTCGCTCAGCTACCTCAGCGAGCTGCCATTCGACAACGTGAAGATCGATCGGACGCTGATCAGGGACATCGTCGACACACCCCGCGCCGCCGCCCTCGCCGAGGCAATCGTCGACATGGGACACGCGCTCGGGCTGCGCGTGATCGCCGAGGGAGTCGAAACCGACAAGCAGGCCGCGCTCCTGAAGACGCTCGGCTGCGACGTCGCGCAGGGCTTTCACTTCGCCGCCCCGATGGCGCCCGGACAGCTGACTTCGCTCCTTCGGAACCCGCCGAGCTGGGTACCCCCCTTCAACAACTAATAACGCAAGACCTACAGCTATCACGTTCGCCGGGGGCTGTCACAGCTGAGGCGGTCGTCTTGTCTTATGGGTTGCATGCCAGATCGCGAAACGGATGATGAATCTGGAGCACACCCGACGTGACAGTTGACGAACACGAGCTTGAGCAGTTGCGGCCGGCGTCGTTCGCGATCGCCTACCGGATGCTCGGCAGCGTCTCCGAAGCCGAGGACATCGTCCAGGAGGCGTTGCTGCGCGTGCATCGGGCAGTCGAGGGCGGCGAGCAGATCACCTCCCCGCGCGCCTACGTTGCCACCGTCACCACCCGGCTGGCGATCAACGAGCTGCGCTCCGCGCGCGCCCGCCGCGAGCACTATGTCGGCGAATGGCTGCCAGAGCCGATCGTCACCGACGGCCGCGACGACCCCGCGCAGCACGCGGAGATGTCCGACTCCCTGTCGCTGGCGATGCTCGTGCTGCTGGAGCGCCTCTCCCCGGAGCAGCGAGCCGTGCTGCTGCTCCACGACGTGTTCGACTATGACTACCCACAGGTCGCCGAGATCGTCGGCAAGAGTCAGGACAACGTGCGCCAGCTCGCGACGCGAGCGCGACGCCACGTCGAGCAGCGCCGGCCACGCTTCCAAACGACGCGCGAGCAACAGCACGAGCTGGCAGCCCGGTTCTTGGCCGCCGCCGAGCAAGGCGACCTCGCCGGGCTGGAGGCATTGCTCGCGTCAGACGTGCAGTTCACCGGCGACGGCGGCGGCAAGGTGCCCGCGCTCGCGCGCACGCTTCGCGGACGCAGCCGCGTCGCGAACACGCTGATGGGCTGGCTCCACCCCGACACCCGCATTCCGGGGTTGTCGCTGCGTCTCGTCGAGGTCAACGGCGGCCCGGGGTGGGTCTGTCGCGATGATCAGCAGCGGCTTGTCTCGGTAGTGGCCCTCGAGATCGCCAGCGGCCAGATCCAGAGCATCAAGTCGGTTGTCAACCCCGACAAGCTCAGGCACCTCGGGCCGCTCGGCGACTGGGCATCGCTGGTTAGGTCGGCGCAATGAGCTTCGGGGCAGCCTTGGGTGTCACAGCCGGGGCTGCCGTCTTGTCTTACGGGGTGCTGATCCTATCGACCCAGAGGAGTCCCAGACATGAGCACCACGTTTGAGCAAGTCCCCACGAGTGGCGACAACGCCGACCCCATCCACAGAACGCGCGAAACGCTCGAATCGTCGGCGTCCGCGGCGCCGAGTGTGGTGCGGATTCTGGGCATATCCGGGAGCCTGCGCCGGGAGTCCTACAACCGCAAGCTGCTGCAGGCCGCTGCTGAGCTGGCATCCCCGACGACCAAGGTGGAGGTGTTGGACGGGCTCAAGGCACTGCCGCCGTTCGACCAAGACGAGGAGGGTCAGCCGGGCGAGGCGGTGCTTGCGCTGCGCGAGGCGATCGCACTCGCGGACGCCGTGTTGATCGCAACACCGCAGTACAACGCCTCGCTTCCGGGTCAGCTCAAGAACGCACTCGACTGGGCCTCACGGCCCTACCAGACGAACGCCCTGCGCGGCAAGCCCGTAGCGGTGATCGGGGCGAGCCCCAGCCCGTACGGCGCCGCCCGTGCTCAGGCCGAGGCGCGTACAGTGCTCAACGCGATCGGTGCCGAGGTAATCGAGGCCGAGTTCGCGCTTGCCCGCGTCGTCGAGCAGTTCGATGCCGAGGGGCAGCTGGTGGTGGAAACAGATCGCCGCGCCCTGCGCGGCGTCGTCGACGCGCTCGCGGCCCGCGCGAGCGCGAGTGACCCCATCGCGGTCGCAGCATGATCGCCTGATCGAGCCCGGCGCGGATCGACTACGGCTGGTTTAGCGCCGCCGCGTTTCTTGACTCATGGGGCGTCCGCGTCTGCTGCGGGAAGCTGACCTCGACATGCAGGCCTCCGTCGGAGTGTGGGCGCATGGTGAGGACGGCGTCGTGAGCGGTCGCGATGGCGGCGACGATCGAGAGGCCGAGCCCGTGGCCGTCGCCCTTGCTGCTGCGGTTCGTGCGTGCCTGCTGAAAGGGCTGGAGGAT
This sequence comes from uncultured Solirubrobacterales bacterium, assembly GCA_963819075.1. Taxonomy (GTDB): domain Bacteria; phylum Actinomycetota; class Thermoleophilia; order Solirubrobacterales; family Solirubrobacteraceae; genus CAVQBJ01. The sequence goes on along the minus strand of CAWFUP010000001.1, from coordinate 395,148 downwards.
GTGGTCGAGGTCTGCTGCTGGGATGTAGGGGCCGCTGTTGCTGATCGTGAGCACGGCCCGGCCGGCGCTTTCGTGGGTGCTGATCTGGATGTACCCGCCCGCGATGTTGTACGGCCGTCGAAGGCGAGATCGACCGCCATCCCCTCACGCCGCAACACGCCCGCGACCGTCTCGGCCAGCTCGACATGATCCTCGACCGCCAGCACCCGCATCGCCCACCCTCCTTCCGCGCGTGCCGCTGCGCGCCTCGGCGTCACCCTTCCGCGGGCTCACTCTGCGTGCGTTCAGGATGCCCGATGATCGATAACAGCGCGGTTACGGCCGCCGTGACCGCCGTGTTACCGCCATCGCGTACAACCAAGGGACGAGCACCAGCAAGCCGAGCGAGAAGGAGACGCGATGACGCAGGCGGCACACGACATGAAGCGACCGCTGCTCGCCGTGGCGCTCATAGGCCTCGCTGCCCTCGGGCTACTCGGCGCGGGCTGCGGCGGCGGCGGCTCTCCGGGGGTTGCGAACGTCGCTTCCACGATCACTAGAGCCGCCACGACACACGGCGGCTCGGGTGCGGAAGGGTCGCCAGTGGCCGGCTCGTCGACCGCGCCACGCGGCCGGGGGAACCAGACCGTCATCATGCTGGGGAACGCCACGCAGGGGGTGAAACTCTCGGCCTGCATGCGCACGCACGGGGAGCCGAGCTTCCCCGACCCCAACGCGCAAGGGGTGGTCCAGTTCGGCTCGGGGATCGATCCGCACTCGCCGATCTTCAGCTCCGCGCTGAGCGCCTGTCGGGACCTGCTCCCCGCCGGCTTCGGCCCGCCCACCGCGACGCAGCTGACGGAGCTGCAGCAGCGGCTGCTCGCCTTCTCGACGTGCATGCGCACGCACGGGATCGAGGACTTCCCCGACCCGACTGGGGGCGGGCTTCCGCAAATCCAACCCGTCGGTGACCTCGACCCCAACAACCCGCAATTCCAGACTGCCTACAACGCATGTAAGGCGCACCTACCCGCCGGCGTGCCCGGTAAGGCCCTCGGCGGCCTCGCCCCGCCGGCGACCACGAACTCCGGCGGCTGACATGCAACTGACCGCCTCGGCGTGGAGGCGGCCGACGGTGGCGTTGCAATACACGCGGGGTCGCTAGCCGGTTGCGGCCTGGAAGTGCGGAAGCAGGCGGGTCCAGCCGCGCTGGTTGAGTTCTCGTTGGTCGGCCCCGCGGGCGCCCAGCGCATCCCAGCCGCGGTGCTCGATCGACATCCGCGTGCCGGTGCGTTCGGCCGCGGCGAAGGTGATTTCGACCTCGCTCGCGTCGGCGCGGTCCTGGCGCAGGTGCCAGAGGTAGGCGATCCGGCTTGGTGGGTCCCAGCCGGTGACCTGGCCCCAGTCGTGTTCCTCGCCTTCCGGAGTGCGCTCATAGATGCGGCCACCGATGCCAGGCTCGATCACGACCTCGACGCCCGGTCGCGCGCTGACGGTGTGGGATGTCGGCCACCACATGCTCGTGTGAGTCGTCCAGAGTTCGAACGCCCGCTCGGGCGGGCAGGCGACGTCGAACGTGATCCGGAGCGGGTCGATCACGTTGCGGCGCTGTTGTCGGCGGCCAGGCGGAAGCGCGCGGCCGCATCGCCCCAGACCTCCTCCAAATAGGCGCGCACGGCGTCGAGGCCCTCGTCGTGGAGCCGGTACAGCCGTCGCGTGCCCTCGGCCGAGGATGTCACCAGCCCGGCCTCTTTGAGCAGGCGCAGGTGCCTGGATACGGCCGGCCGGGTGATCGGCATCTCGTCGGCGATCTCGCGGACTGAGCGTTCGCGGCCGTGTAGCAGCTCGAGGATCGCGCGGCGATGCGGATCGGCGAGCGCGTCGAACGGGTTCGTCGCCTGTCGGGGCACGGGTCTGATGGTAGCCGCTCGGTTACGGTAACCTTTGCGTTACCATGAGCGAACCGGTCACCGGCAACGGCACCAAAGACGATCCCTGGGTCCTGCGGACCCCGCCCGGACAATCGGAGTACCTGGCCTACCGCGACACGACCGCCGAGCCGCCGATCCTCGTGTGCGTCGTCGGCAAGACCACGCTCGGCTACCAGCTGCGCTGCCTCGAGGACCTCCAGACGATGCTCGCCGAGCATGGCGACTGGATGGCGCTCGGGGCCACCGATGAGCAGAAACCCGCCACGGAGGGAACCGTCGAGGCGTGGGCGCGCTCGCCCAAGAACCCCGTCGGCGGCTGGTACGGGGTCAAGAAGGGCCTGCGGGGACGCTTCGCGAACTACGTGCCGCCGGTCATGGAGCACCTCGGGCTCGCCGAACTGGAGCACAACCGCCGCAACAACCGCATGCGCCCCCGCTGAGCGCCGAGGACGTGGCCAAGACGTATCACCTCGGTCGGGCGTGTCGGCTGGTCAACGCCGTGATGACCTCTCGAAATGAGGCTCCATGTCAGCAAACAGGACCCTGATCATCCGCTACCAAACTCGGCCCGAGGCCGCCGAAGAGAACAGCCGCCTTGTCGAAGCGGTGTTCTCCTCACTGGCCGCACTCAAGCCAACCGACTTCTGCTACACCACCTATCGACTCGCCGACGGCCGAACGTTCGTGCACATCGCGCGGCTTGACGGAACGGAGAACCCGCTCGCGACGCTGCCGGCCTTCGCCGAGTTCCAGCGCGACCTGGCGCAACGGTGTGTCGAGCAGCCGGCGCCGAGCGAGGCGACCGTCGTCGGCTCCTACGCTTACACCAGGTGAACACTCGGGCGAGCAACGCGACCAACTCGAGAGGACCGAGATGCGCGCCTACCAAGCAACCGCAATGATCGACGCAGCCCCGGTGCAGGTCTGGCCGTCGAGGCCAATCCCGGCCGAGCGTTCCCCGTCAAGGTGGTGACGTTCGACGAACCCAAGCTGATCGTGCTCCGTGGCGGCATGCCGCTCGGACTGTTCACCGGGGAACGCACGTACACACTCGAGAACGAGGGCAGCCCAACGCGCTTCACGATGCGGGAGCAGTACTCCGGGCTGCTCGCAAGCGTGATCTTCAAGTCGATCCCCGACCTCGGACCGTCGTTCCAACAGTTCGCCGACGGACTGAAGCGACAAGCCGAAGCGAGAGCGCGGTAGCCCGCCAAGCCGCTGTCCGGAGGCGCCGATGTCGCCGTAGAGCTTAGTCAATTAGCACGTGTGCTAAATTGCTAAGCGTGATGTCGCTCGGCAGCGCTTACCGCGCACTAGGGGATCCCACCCGCCGGCAGATTCTCGTACTTTTGCGCGAGGGGGATCTGGCCGCGGGAGAGCTCGCGAGCAGCTTTGAGATCTCGTGGCCCTCGGTCTCGCGCCACCTCAAGGTGCTCGAGGGGGCCGGGCTGGTGAGTTCGGTTCGGCGCGGCGGCAGCATCATCTACTCGCTGCAGACCTCGGTGCTCGACGACATCGTCACGGAGTTAGCCGAGATGGCTGGCATCGGCCGGCCATCTCGGGCCGCGGGAAGCGCTGCGCGAGCGAGACGCCCCGCACGACCCCATGGGGCGTGAGAGGGTGCCGGTGATCGCCAGCATCGAAACGCGGACCGGCGAACTCGCCTCGCTCTATCGGGGCCTCGGCCCGACAGCCCGCCGCGCGGTGTGCGCGCTGCTTGCCGTGGAGCTGGTCGTGATCGCCGCCGTCGAGCGCGATATCACGCAGAGGTCACGGGACCGCATCCGCGGCCCAAAGCTGCTGTGGCGCGTGGTGGCCACTCAGAACCTGCTCGGACCGGCGGCGTACCTGGCCCTCGGACGCAGGAGAGCGCGATGAGCAGCACCGTCGTGGGCGATGCAATCGCGCTCGTTCTTGTGTCAGCGGCAGCGATCTCGACCGCATGGGTGCTCCGCGACGCACGGACCCGTGGCCTGCCTCGGCGCAAGGCGGTGACCTGGGCGGCCCTGCAATGGGTGGAATTTCCGTTGTTTCTCTGGCTCTACCGCCGCATCCGTCCAAAGCACCGACGCGAAGCGCCCGACACCGGCGCCGGCTCGTAGCTCCCCGAAGCACGAGGCGCGGCGCAGGCGCGAACTGGAAGTCAGCCACAGGAGGTGAGATGAGCACGACCCTCTACGAGGACGGCGGGATCGTCTGTGACGATCACAGTCTCATCATCAGGCGCTACTACCCGTGGGGCGCGAAGACGATTCCGTACACGTCGATCAAGGGCCTTAGCCGCCTACCACTGCAAGGACGCAACAGGCCGCGAAAATGGCGGATCTGGGGGTCGGGCGACTTCGTCCACTGGTGGAACCTGGACCGGCAAAGACCCCACAAGGACCTCGCGCTGGTCATCGACCTCGGACATCACACGCGGCCGACGATAACCCCCCGCGAGCCAGAGACCGTCGAGACCATCCTCACCGAGCATCTGAGCTGAGACGTGAAGCGGCCTATGCGCGGAACGCGGTTCGTAGACTCCCTCCATGGGCGTAACGAAGCGAGCGGTCGCCTGGGCAAAGGACGACCCGTTCGGTGTCGAGTTTGCCGAGATCGACCTGAGCCCAAACCGCCTCTGTGCGCGCGGGGTCGCCATCGGAGTCGAGCCGATGTCGCATCGCCTTGATTACACACTCCAAACGGCTGCGAACTTCGTGACGTCGCGCCTGCACGTCGTCAGCCGCGGCCAGGGCTGGCGCCGCACACTCGAGCTCCGTCGCGATGCTGAAGGAACGTGGACGCTCGGCGTTGAGGAGGAAGGTCAGGTCGACCTGCCTGCGCCTGTCGGTGATCCAACCGCGTTTGCGGACGCGCTGGACTGCGACCTCGGCCTCTCACCAGTCACCAATCTGATGCCCATCCTCCGCCACGGCCTGCTCTCAGGCGGCGACCCGACCGAGCTCACGATGGCGTGGGTCTCGGTCCCCGACCTCAGCGTGCAGGCTGACGGCCAGCGGTATTCCTTCGTGCGCGCGGATCAGGATCGGCGCGTGATCCGGTACGAGGCGACCGACGGAAGCTTTGCCGCCGATATCACAGTCGACCCGGACGGGATTGCCATCGACTACCCCGCGATTGCACGCCGACTCTGACTACCCGCATCCACGGACCGCGTCAGATGATCCGAATCGCGCGAGTCGCGTGCTGCACTCGATGTCTCGCTGACGTCGCCGTGATGCGCAGGGTCATGTAGACCTTCTCGGACAGGCCGAGGATCTCCAGTTCGCGCAGCGTCCGCTGCCCGCGGATCGTCGGGTGCAGAGTGACCGTCGTCTTGCCGTGAGCGCCGAGATGGGCCGTGGCCCTGACGCCCAACGCCGGCGCGTGAAGGTGCGCCGTCAGGTGCTGCTCGAGCAGCAGCGCGAGCATCAACGTCAGGCGCGCCGCGCCGCGCGTTGGGCTCGGCTGTGGCGAAGTCGCGAGCGCCATCGCGTGGACGAACGCGCGCGCGTCACCTGGGGTTGGGTGGCTCGCCACCAGCGCGGCGGTCACCGCGGCCGGATCGAATCCGGTCACGGCCGCCGACCGTGCGCGCAGAGAGGCGCTTGACGCGGTGCTCGCGTCGCTGAACTCACCGGAGAGCGCACTGTCGATCTCCATCGCCGCCTGCGCGTTCGCCGAGCCCGGCGGGCTGTCCGCCGCGAGCTGCGTGACCGCCTGATCGAGCTGCTTTACGGCGCTGGGTGTAGAAACAGACTGCGCCGAACCGCCGTGCAGTTGCGTGAGGGCCTGCTCCACGGCCTTGACGTCGCGGCGAGAGATCGAGTAATCCGACGTCGAGCCCCCGGGCGCCACCACGGGGATCTGGATCATCACGACCATGGACTGGAGCAGGCGGTTCCGCTGCGTCGGGCAACTCGTGCCCTGACCCGGCGCGGCCTGCGCCGCGGCGCCGCTCGGTCCCCCACCGACACGCGCCGGCGCGGCGGCGGCGCCACCGCATCGCAGGGTGACGGTGAACGACGTGTCGTTGTCGGAGAACGACGCGGGGAAGCTGAGCGTGACACCCGAGCAGTCCGCCGGAATGCAGATCTCGGAGTCTGCCGAGGAGCCGTCGGTGCTGCTTGTGCTGTCGGTGGTCTGTGACTGGGTCGTGGTCGTTTGCGAACTCGTGGTCACGGATGTCGATTGGGTCGTCGTCGTCGCGGTTTGTGACGTGCTCGTGCCCGAGGCCGATGTCATGGTCGAGACTGTCGAGGAAGATCCGCCGCTGGCGACCGTGACCTGTTCGGATCCGGTGCTGGGGTTGAAGGCGGTATCGCCCGAGTAGGTGGCGCTGACCGGCACCTGTGTTCCCGCAGCGATCGTGCTGGCGGCATTGAAGGTCGCGTCGCAGAAGGCCGAGCCGCCGACGTTTGAGCTGAGCATGCACATGGCGCCGTTGGGAAAGCCTCCGGCGCTCGAGGAGAAGGTGATGGTGCCGGTCGGGGTGTCGGCTGGGGTGATGGTGCTCGCGTCGGCCACGGTGGCCGTGCAGTCGAACGGGTCGCCGGGGTTGGGCCCGGCGTTGCAGGTCACGATGGTCTGGGTGGCGCGCAGTTCGCCCGGGCAGACGTAGCGTGAGCCGACCAGGATCGGCGTGGAGCCGTTACGCACCCACATCGTGTTGCCGCTGCTGCTTCCGTCGGTCCAGGTGCCGTCCCAGCAGTTTCCGCGGTCATAGAGTTGGACGGTGTTGACCGAGTGGTAGCTGGGCGCCTGGTTGAAGTTGATGGTCATGGCGCCGGTGGGGCCCTCGTTGCCGCTCAGCGTGAAGGCTTGTGCCTGGAAGCTGGCCGAGCCCGTGATCGTGCCGTCACCGGCCATGACGATGTTGGCCTGGTCGTTGGGGAAGGCCTGCTCGGGCGGGTAGGGCGTCCAAGTTCCGGTGGCGTCGTAGAGCGGCGTCGCGGCCCAGGCGCCGCCGACGAAGCCGAGACACGCGGCGGCAAGCACCACGCAGAAGGCGACCACCAAGGTGCCGCGACGCCGGACCGATCCGTGGCGGGTGAGCGGCAGCATGGCGGCGATTCCTTTCCCGGCCGGTGGTCCCGGTCGCTGCCGGGCAAGCCGAACCAAGAATACACGGCAACTCAGGTGCGAGACCGGTCCCCGTGGGGCGGATCAGCCAGGTTGCGAACCGGTGAGTGGGAGGCAGGGTTGACAGCACCACAGCGCTCGGATATAGATGCCGGGCTCGGATATGGACGGGGTAGCGTAGATGCGCGTGCCGCTTAGGTTCGGGAAGGGAGTCCGCGGTGCCATCGCGTTGGCCGCCGCCGCGATCTGCGTCACGGGGGTAGCGATCGCGCCATCGGCGTCGGCCACGACGACGATGGTGGCCTGCTCTGGACTCCAGAGCGCCATGAACAACGCCCAGAACGGTGACGTGATCGAGCTGAGCGGCACTTGCGTCAACGGGCACTTCACGATCACCAACGGCAACGCGTACACGCTGGAGGGTGTCGGCAGCGGCTCCGACGGCACGCCCAGCTCGGGATTCAACGGCAACCTCAACAACAATGCGACCGCGATCGAGTCGGTGCCCGGGGTGAATGCGAAGCTGACGATCGAGAACCTCTTCTTCACGAACATGGGCAGCTTCTACGGGGGCTCGGCGATCAACATCGCGGGCCCTGGCGAAGCGGTCACCATCAAGGACGACACCTTCTCAGGCGTCAGCGCCGGCGGCGGGAAGTACTTCGCCTACGGGGGCGCGGTGGAGATCGACTCGGGCGACGGAACCGGCTCGTCCAGCCCGACCGTGATCAGTGGTAACACGTTCACGGGCGACACCGCCAACGACGGCGGCGCCGTATACGTGAAGACCGGAGGCGCGCTTGAAGTGACCAATAACACCTTCACGGGCAACTCGGTGCGCGCCTTCGCGTCGGGATACCCGTACGGCGGAGCGCTCGACGTCGAGGACTACGAGGGCCCCCCCTACATGAACAGCCCGATCACGATCTCGAATAACACCTTCGGGGGCATGGCAACCGGCGCCGGCAACAGCGCGCCGGCGTGGGGAGGGGCGGCGTTCGTGTCCGTCCAGGGGGGTGAGACCATCTCCGAGCCGGCGCAGACGGTGACGCTCACCGGCAACAAGTTCATCGACAACAAGGTCACCGGCGAGGCCAACTTCGATCTCGTCGGGGCCGGGATCGCGTTCGATCCGCAGTTGCGCGAGTTCGGCTTCAACGTCGTGCAGTCGGGCAACGTGTTCTCAGGTAACACGATCAGCGGCGCGGTCACCAGCGGGAACGTGGCCGGCGGCGCCGGCGAGTGGGTGACGGGCACCAACGTGACCAGCACGGCGGACGTGTTCACCGGCAACCAGCTGAACGTCACCGGCACGCCGACGCCCGCCCCCGAGGGCGGCGCACTCGGGATCCGCGGCATCGATCAGACGATCGGCACGAGCAGCACCACGACGCCGCTGCACGCGAGCTTCACCGGCGCCGACGACGTCTTCCTGAACAACTCGGCCTCGTCTCCGAACTCCTGGGGCGGCGCCATCTACACGGGCGGCTCGACTGGCAACTTCTGCGCAAGCACCTGCCCGTCGAGCAGCCTCGCCCTGTATGACTCAACGATCGCGGGTAACACGGTCTCGAGCTCGAGCGGCGAGGGGGCGGCGATCTGGGGAGCGCCCGGCGACTCGCTGACGCTCGAGAACTCGATCGCTTACGGCAACACCGGCGTCTCGGGGGCCCCCGAGATCGTCGGCTACGCCACACCGACGTACAAGTACACCGACGGCTGCACGACGCCGCTCAGCGGCACCCCGCTGGCGGGGACCGGCAACATCTGCGCAGACCCCAAGCTCAATGCCACCGGCGAGGAGACCGCCTCGAGCCCCACCCTCGACAAGGGCTCCAACGCGCTGGTGCCGTCGGGGCTCGCGACCGACTTCGAGGGCCATCCGCGCATCTCCGGCAGCTGTCCGACCCCAGTGGTCGACATTGGCGCATTCGAGCTGAAGGGGGCGTGCTCGACGACCAGCGGCGGCGGCACCACGACCACGACTACGACGACGACCCCGACCACGACCACGACAAGCACGAGCACCAGGAACGCGACCAACATCAGCACGACCCATACGACGAGCGGCGCCACCACGAGCACCGGCACGAGCGTCAGCAGCACGGGGTCGGGCGGCGGCACCGGCTCCACAGGGAGCACGGGGTCCTCCGCGGGCACTACCACCACCACCGCCTCCTCCGGCTCGGGAGCCGCGGCCGCAGCCCGGGGCACTCCCCCTCCGACGGGCAGCGAAGCGGCCAAGCGGGCCGCGACCGCGCTCGCGCTCGCCTGCTCGGGCGCCAAGCTCACGCTGACCGACGTCGTCGCGCGGGGCGGCCGCGTGCTCATCAGCGGCGAGGCGCAGCCGGCGCTGGCCGGGCACAAGGTCACGATCCTCTTCGAGGGGCACAAGCGTGTGGCCACCACGCGCGTCGCCGCCTCGGGAACGTTCGCCGCCACCGCCCCGCTGCCGCCCGCCCCGCTGCGAATGAGCAACGAGGCGCGCTACGAGGCCCGTATCGGCAGCCTCAGGTCGGCGGCTCTGAAGCTGTCGCGTCGCCTGATCATCGACACGCCGGTGGCGCGACAACGCGAGATCAACCTGAGCGGGAAAGTGCTTCTGCCGTTGACCAAGCCGCCCGCGCCGATCACAGTGACCGAGTCGAGCTCGTGCGCCGGCGGGAAGACGGTGGGCACCATCCACCCGTCGCGCTCGGGTCGCTATTCGGTCACGATCGCGGCCCCGGCCGGCGCGGACGCGGTCATCGTGCGCCTCAGCACCCGCGTACGCGAGAGCACGCACAACCCGGCCACCTTTGCAACCGACAGCCTCCCGCAGGTCGTCGGCCTGTAGACGACGCTTCGTCATAAGCCGTTGACCACCGGTCGGGCCGGCCCGATCACGATCCGCCGCCTCGGCCAGCCCGGTGATCTCGGCTGGGTCGTCATGGGGTCGATTACATCGACCCGTGCGTATCCGGTTCCGTCAGGCTGCGGTCCTGGGGGCGGGGTCAGGGCCGTCTGTCGGCTCGTTCGGGTAGCCGATTCGCCGGGGGTGCACGTCCTTTCCGTGAGTGATTCATAGAAACGACGTGCACCCCCGAATGCAGCGGCGCTACTGGAGCTAACCGGCCGAACGTGCCGATCGAGGAGACGGTCGGTGCGATGGCGGAGCTGGTGCAGGAGGGCAAGGTCCCGCTACCGACAAGCCTTGACTGGCCTCCCGTGCAGCCTAGAATCGCGGTATGCGCCGCATCGGATACTCGGTCGGGGCGCTGCTCGTGCTCACCGGCATGTTCTGGTCCGGGCGCGAGAGCAGCCGCGGTTTCAGTGCGCTGTGGGAGCACTGGTGGTGTCCCATCCCGATCGTGGCCATCGTCGTGGGCCTAACGACGGCCTGGCTGCTCGTTCGAAGCTCCAGCCGGACCGCTTGAAATCCCGCGCGGCGATGCGCCGCGGGAGCGTCAGCGGCTCCCCTTTCGCCCGGACCACACCCTTGGCTAACGTCGGTGGTCGCGGGCGTCGATGCATCCCCAAGATGGCTCGACTGAAGACGCACGACCGGCCGGAAGGCGACCGGACCGCGGTCGGTCTACCGTGGCTGAGGCTGGCGGTCGTGGCCGTCGTCGGCGGGCTGCTGGCCGTCGTTGCCCTCGCCGCGTGCGGCGCACTGACGAGCGAAGGCGACGTGCCGTTGGCGCGCGCGGAGATCGCGTACGGCGCCGTCGTCGGAGGCACCGCGCTGCTCGGCACGTACGTGACGCGGCGCAAGGGCTGCGCGGTCCTCGACTGCGTTCTCGTCGGGTTCGCCCTCGTGCCGGTCACGTATGCCTGTTCGGTGATGCTGGTTGCCGTCCCGATCCTGATCGGCAACCTCGTCTAGCCTCGACCGGCGCCGGTCACGTGCTCGACGCGACCGAAGCCTCGGCCTTGCCGCCGATCTCACACATTCCATCCGAGCCGATGTTCAGGCCGATGTTGGTGATGTTGTAGAGGTGCTCGCTGGCCGCCAGCCACACGATGTCGCAGATCTGGCTCTCGCTGTAGTGGCGCGTCAGCTCCTCGAACGTATCGGTGCTTACGTGCTTGCTCTCCGTCAGCTCGGTGACGAAGTCGAGCGCCGCGCGCTCCGCCTCGCTGAATAGCGGGCTGGTCCGGTATTCGGGCAACGCGTCGAACTTGGCCAGCGTGTGCGGCGCCTTCTCGGTCGCGAACCAGCGGGCGGCGTCCATGCAGTAGAGGCACATGTTGGTGCTGGCGACACGCTCGCGGATGAGCGTCGCCGTGTCGGTCGGGAGCTCGAGCTTCTTGTCGAGCCGGGAGACCTTGCCGTAGAAGCTCAGAAACGCCCGTGGCATCCGCGCGCAGAACACGCTGAGCGGGCTCGAGACCTTGCCGAACTGGCGGCGGGTAAACCAGTAGGCCAACTTCAGCATGAGGCCCTTCGGCTTCTCGACCGGCGCGAGGTATGAGGATGTCGTGGTCGCTTCCATCAGTCGGACCTCCGGTCTTGGTTGGGTCGTTCGCTGCTATGACCCGCCGGGGCCGGCGAATGTGACCGCGCGCTCAGTTGTCCAGCACGGTCAGGTCAAGCCGCTCCAGGCGCTCGGCGTTGGCGACGATGTCGATCTCGACGATCCGCCCGCCGCTGACCGTGACGCCGAGGACCGCGACCGGCTGACCGTCTCGCAACGTGACCACGCCGGCCGCGCCGTTGACGATCGCCGGCCGCTGAACGAGATCGAGACGGGCAAAGCCGAGCGCGCGCCCGGCGACGGCAGCCGCTCCGCGGACCTCGATCGGCGGGCCGACCGCGAACCCGCTGCTGTCGGCGCGCAGCACGACGCCGGGGTCGAGCACGGCCAGCAGCCCCTCGAAGTCGCCGTCGCGGGCCGCGGCCTGGAAGGCGTCGATCACCTCCCGCTGGGCACCGAGGTCGGCGTCGGGAACCGGGGCGCGGCCGCGCACGCGGCGGCGGGCGCGGCTGGCCAGCTGCCGGGCCGCGTCGGGCGAGCGGTCGACGATCGGGGCGATCTCCTCGAACGGCACCGCAAACATGTCGTGCAGCACGAACGCCAGCCGCTCGGCGGGCGAGAGCGTCTCCAGCACCACGAGCAGCGCCAGGCCGACCGAGTCCGCGAGCAGCGCCTCGTGCTCGGGGTCGACCCCGTCGGCCGCATCCACGATCGGTTCGGGCACGTGTACGCCGAACGGCTGCTCGCGCCGCGACCGGCGCGAGCGCAGCATGTTCAGCGACACGCGCGCGACGACGGTCGTCAGCCACCCGCCGAGGTTCTCGACGTCGCTCGTATCGGCGCGGCTGAGCCGCAGCCACGCCTCCTGGACCGCGTCGTCGGCCTCGCTGAGCGAGCCGAGCATGCGGTAGGCCACCGCCCGCAATTGGCCGCGCTGCTGCTCAAAGCGCGTGGCCAGCCATTCACGATCATCCATTGGTCAGGTCCCTTCCTCGGTGTCTCCACCCCGATGACCCGCGAGACGACCGCAATGTGACACGGATGGACATCCGCTGGGTAGCCTTACGGGCATGCGAGTCACGACGAAGGGTCAGGTGACGATTCCGCAGGCCGTGCGGCGCAAGCTCGGCATCGAGCCGGGAAGCGAGGTCGACTTCCAGCTCGACGGGCAGGGCGCTCGATTGGTCCGGGCCAAGGGCACTCGCGGAGCCTCCGCGCGTGACGCCCGTCCGCGCGGCCGGGGCACGACGGCGCTGAGCCCCAAAGAGATCATGTCCCTGACCCGCGAACACGACTAGCCTCGCGGGGCGCCGGCACGCTCGGCAACTCCTCCGTCGCCTACCGGCGCGGCGGCAAGGCGCGCCGCGACGGCACGCCTTCACACCATGATCTTCCCCCCGGCGACATCGAGGGTGACGCCGGTGATCCAGGCCGAGGCCTGCGAGGCGAGGAACAGCACCGCGTTGGCGACGGCGTCGGGCTGGCCGATCCGGCGCAGCGGGAACGAGGCGCCGAGCTGGTCGCGTTGCTCCTCGGTCTTCCACGCACGCATGCGGTCGTTCTCGACCGCCGACGGAGCGACGCAGTTGACGCGGACTCCGTCGGGGCCGACCTCGGGAGCGCGCCGGCGTCGGTCGCGTTCAGTCCCGACCGGCACCTGCTCGCGATCGCGGACAGCGGGACGAACAGCGTCTCGGTGATCGCGCTCGCCGCGCCGTGAGCGGGTTGGCGCATCAGATGCGCAGGGGATATCATCACGCATCATGGCGCGAACCACGCTCGACCTCGACCCCGCCGTGCTCGATGAGCTTCGCAGCCGCGCTCAGCGCGAGCACAAGACGATGGGCCAGGTCGCCTCAGAAGCTCTTGTGCGCGCGCTGCGCGAGGAGGGGGCAACCTATCCGGGGCTCGAGGCGCTCGGCTGGATCGCACGCGATCTCGGCACCCCCAAGGTCGACCTCGAGGACGAGGAAGCGGTGCGCCGCGCTCTCGACGATGGGGCGTGAGCGTCACCGTTGACGCGAACGTCCTGCTGTACGCGTCGAATACGGCGGACCCGGCCCATCCCCGAGCACGCGAGCTGGTCGGACGGCTGGCCGGCGGCCCGGATCTCGTCTACCTCTTCTGGCCGACGATCATGGCGTACCTGCGAATCGCCACGCACCCGGCGATCCTGCCCGACCCGCTCTCGCTGACGGAGGCGAGCGCCAACATCACCAGTCTCCTGCGACGCGCGCACGTACGTACCCCGGGCGAGACGAGCGGCTTCTGGGATCTGTTCTCGGCGACCGCCGGAGCTGGCGCACGCGGCGGCGACGTGCCCGACGCCCACGTCGCCGCGCTCATGCGCCAGCACGGCGTGCGCGTGATCTACACGCGCGATCGCGACTTCCGTCGCTACGACGGCATCGAGGCGCGCGACCCGTTCACGTGACGCCGGTTCGACTCAGGCCCGTAGGTGCGCTATGCGGCGAGATCGTGCGGGCGCTCGGCGAGCAGCTTCGTGACCGCCTCCTCGGGCAGCGGGCGCGAGAGCAGGAAGCCCTGGGCGACCTCGCATCCGAGCTCGGTCAGGGGACGCAACTGGGCGTCGGTCTCGACGCCCTCGGCGATCACACCGAGGCCAAGCGTCTTGGCCATCGCGATGATCGTGGCCACGATCGCGTCGCGGCCGCTGTCCTCGGTCAGCCCGCCGACGAAGCTGCGGTCGATCTTCAGCGTGTCGAGCGGGATCTCGGTGAGGCGGCTGAGCGACGAGTAGCCGGTGCCGAAGTCGTCGGCGAGGATCCGCACGCCGAGCGCCTGGAGCTCGGCCAGCAGCGCCTGTGACTCCTCGGCGGCGTCCATCAGCATCGACTCGGTCACCTCGAGCGCGAGGCGGTCGGGGCCGATGCCGCCGTCGGAGATCGCCGCCCTGACGACGTCCACGAGGTTGGATTGCGTCTGCGTGGAGCGCAGCAGCTGGCGCGCCGAGACGTTGACCGACATCACCAGCTCACGCGCGCACGGGAAGCGCCGTTGCCAGTCGCCGAGGCGCCGCGTGGCGACGCCGAGAACCCACTCGCCGATCGGGACGATCAGCCCGGTCTGCTCGGCGAGCGGGATGAACTCGCCGGGAGCGATGAGACCGCGCCTTGGATGCGCCCAGCGCACGAGCGCCTCCAGGCCGAGCAGCCGCCGATCCGCGGTGGCGTACAGGGGTTGATAGTGCAGACGCAGCTCGTCGCCCTCGATCGCCCGGCGCAGCTCGACCTCGGTGCGCATCCGCGCGACGGCACTGCGGCGCATGGCCGGCGAGAACTGCTGCAGCCCGCCGCCCTGATGCTTGGCCCGATACATCGCGACGTCGGCATCGCGCAGCAGCGCCGCCGCCGAGGTCCCGCTGGCGATCACGAGCCCGAGGCTGGCCGTCACCGTGTATCGGTGGTCGCCCACCTCCAGCGGCTCGTCGAACACGCGCTCGACCGACTCGGCGAGCTCGAGCGCGTGCGGCTCGCCGATGACGTCCTCGGCGACGATGACGAACTCGTCCCCGCCGATCCGGGCCACCATGTCGGCGGGGCGCGCGGCCGCGCGTAGCCGCGGCGCCAACGCGCCCAGCAGCTCGTCGCCGCCGGCGTGACCGACGCTGTCGTTGACGACCTTGAAGTTGTTGAGGTCGAGCAGCAGCACCGACAGCGCGCCGCCGCTGGCACGGGCCCGCTCCAGGGCGCCGTCGAGGTGCTCGCGCAGCTGGCGCAGGTTCGGCAGGCCGGTGAGCTCGTCGTGCAGGGCGGCGTGGCGGTAGGCCTCCTCGGCCTCGCGACGCTCGATGGCGTCCCACAGCGTGTTCGCGATCGTCTGCAGGAAGTCGGCCTCCTCGCTCGTGAAGCGACGCGGCGTGAAGCTCTCCGCGCCGAGGAAGCCCCACGGGCGCTCGGCCGGGCCGACGAGCACGACGGCCAGGCTGGCGACGCCCAGCCTCTGCAGCACCTCCCTGCCGGGCTCCCACGTGCTCGCGTCCTCGACCAGGATCGGCCCGTCGGCCAGCCGGATGAGCATCCGGCGCTCCGCGTGTGTCCACGGCGACGGCCCAGCGCGCACGACATCCTCCGGCCAGCCGGCCGCCGCACGAAGCACAAGCCGCTCGGGCGCTTCTTCGACGCTGAGGATCGAGCAGGTGTCGGCACACGCCGCCTCCACGACGGCGTCGGCGGCCGCGTGCAGCAGCTCGGGCACACTTGCACCTTCGAGCGCGCGGCGACCGAGCCGCGCGGTGGCCGCCTGCTGCATCGCGTGGCGCTGCAGCCGCTCCTCGGCCTCGCGCTGAGCAGTGACGTCGACGCTCGTCGCGATGCCCCGCGTGATCTCACCGCGCTCGTTGCGCACGGGCGCGACATGTACCCAGTGCACGCCGTTGGGGCCGCCGTGGTCGAACTCGCTCGTCTCGCCCCGCAGCGCGGCGCGGTAGGCACGGCTCAGCGCCCCCACGTCGATGTAGTCGCCGAGCGTCTCGCCGACCGTCCTGCCCTCGAACTCGGCCCGCGGATCGACCCCCCGCCGGCGCAGTGCCGCGCCCTCGGCGAACACGAAGCGCAGATCGGTGTCGAAGACGAAGAAGGTCGCGCCCGGGACGGAGCGCAGGATCTCGCGGTGCACTCCGATGGCCCCGTGCGTGAGCAGCTCCTCGAAGGCCTCGATGTCCACGCCGAGCGGCCGGGGATGCGTTTCGCTCATCGGATTCGCCGCGCTGGTCGGGCCGTGGCGCCTCGGGACCGAGCGCGCGCCGCGCGCCAACTCGTGATCCTCGCCGGACCACCGCCGTCAGGCAAACGTGCCACCAATTTGTCGCTCCCTCCACGGGCGCCCACGAGCTAGGGCCCGTCGCGCCTTATAGGCGATCCTCGCAGATTCGCCCCCCGGTGCGGGAGATTTGCGCCGGTCGCGTAGTTTCCGACCCGCGGACGTCGCCTTTCGGCGGACGCTCGGGGAGCTGCGCCAGATGAGACTGTCAGGTATGAACGGGCAGCTAGAACCCGAACACTCCGGCGTCGCGGCCGCGCCGATCACGGTCGTGCTCGCCGATGATCACCACCCGACGCGTCGCGCCCTTCGCCTGTTGCTGGAGGCCGGAGGCGAGGTCGAGGTTCTCGCCGAGGCGAGCGACCTGACCAGCGCCATGCGTCACGTGACCCAACAGGCGCCGCAGGTTCTGCTGCTCGACCTCGCGATGCCGAACGGCTCGAGCATCGCGATGATCCGGCGCGTCCGCCAGAAGGTGCCCGGGACCGCGGTCGTCGTGGTGACGATGCGCGACAACGCGGCGTTCGTGAAGGCGGCGCTGGACGCCGGGGCCATCGGGTACGTGCTCAAGGACGACGCCGACAGCGAGCTGCCCGAGGCGATCCGTCGCGCGGTGCGCGGGGAGCCCTACGTCAGCCCGGAGATCGCGGGACGGTTCGATGGGGTCGGCCGCGAACCGGGCGGCGAGGTGCTCAGCCCGCGCGAGGCCGACGTCCTGCGCCTGATCGCGCTCGGCTACGCCAACCATGAGATCGCCGACCGCATGCATGTCTCCTCGCGCACGCTCGAGTCGCACCGCCACCGCATCCACGGCAAGCTCGGGCTCGATCGCCGCTGGCAACTCGTCGCCTACGCGCGCGGGCACGATCTCGTCGACTCCCCGCGCCCCCGCGAGCCCGACCGGGTAGCTCACGCCCGATGACGCCGCAGGGCGGCGTCCCGCCTCTGATCTGCGCCCGGTGTGGGGATCGGATCGGCGTCTACGAGCCGCTCTGGGTGGAGCCTCCCGATAGCAGCATTCATCTCTCCGCGTCGCTGCGCCTGCCCGAGTATCTGCGCGGGCCATCGTGCCGCCACTACCACCGCGGGTGCCTGCTCGAAGACGGGCCGGCGGCGGGGGACTGAGCGGTCCCGGCTTGGCTGGCGACGAGCGAGCTTGGGTGGCCACACGCGACCAGTTGGTCGTCGATCGTGAGGCACACGCGGTCTGGGTGGCCCACGGGTTCCCCGTCGCCGAGCACCGCGACGACACCGGCGCCAGCGGCGCAACGCTCGCGAATCCGGTGCTGCGCCCAGCGAATCACATTTGGGTCAATGACGGCTGGCGACGTGTCGAGCAGAATCAGCTCGCCGGGCCCGCAGGCGAGTGCCACGACGAGTGCGACCTGCGCGCCGCCCGCCGGGTCAGCGTCGGCGAGCGTTTGGCCGAGCAGGTGTCCGACGCCGGCCAGTTCGGCGAGTTCGGCGATGCGCGGTTGCGCTGTGAGGACGTCCGCGCCCCGTGCGGCCGCCAAGGCGGTGATGTTCTCCGCGACAGTGAGGTTGTGGTCGAGCAGCTCGTCGATGTCGCAGAGTAAGACCGCCCAAGGGGACGTGACGAGACGACCGCTGACCGGTGTGTCGATCCCGGCCAGGAGGCGCAGGAGCGCTCCGGCCGCGGGCGGCGGGGCGATGACCCCGAGCACCTCGCCTCGCCGCAAGTGGATCGAGACGTCACGGAGGACGAGGTCTCCGGCGTCGACCGCTCGGTCGGGCAGCGGGGCGGCGTTGTGGACGTCGACGTGCTCAGCCAGGGCGAGCAGCGCCTGCGCGTCGTGCCGTGGTCGCCTTGCCGGGTGTCGGGCGATCCGTGGGGCTGCGTTTGCGACCGCGCGCACGGCCGCGTGTTCGTCGAGCTGGAGGCCGCGAAGCGCCGGCTGACCCAGCGCGTGCCCGCTCAGCCACGCTGGTGCATCACGGAGCGTGATGGCTGCCGCCTGCCGGATATCCGGGTGGTCGAAAGCGGCCGCGTCCAACAGGCGAGCCAGCACCGTTTCGAGGCTCAGCGGCGGCTCGATCGACCAGCCGCTCGGGGGAGCGTGCCGCCCTGCGGCCAACGCGAGGTAATCGGTCGCCGCCTCGGTCTGAACGTGGTTCGGATCGTCAACCTCGACGAGCGTGCCTGGGCGAAGGTGGTCGATCAGCAGCCAGTCATAGCCAAGGGCGGATACGCGGCGACGTACGCTTGCCGCGCTGTGGCCCAGGCGCGACAGCAACGGCTCGTTGCACTCGAACACGATTGGCGGGCGCCGATCGCTGCTCGCGTGGAGACGTTGCATGCCTGCGAGCGCCGCGGGCTCCGACCCCTCGATGTCGATCTTGATCGCGTCCGGTGTGCCCCACGCGTGTCGCTCGAGCAGCGCGTCGACGGTCAGGGCGGGCACGCCGACCGTCGACTCTCGCTCGCCCGGTACCGCGATGCGGCTGTGACCTCCACGTTCGACGAGCGCGACCGCGCCAGTGCTGTCCGTGAGCGCGCCATGCACAACCCGCAGGTCGGCAAATCCGTTCCGGCGAGCCGCTGCACGCAACAGCAGAACATGCTGCAAAGACGCGTCCACCGCGATCACCTCGGCTCCAAGCGCCGACGCCGCGAGCGAGAAGACGCCGAGGTGGCAACCAAGGTCCAGTACCCGAGATCCCGGACGCACAAGGCCAAGGAAGGCCCGTATGACCGGCTCGTCGATCTCTCCGTGCTCGAGCAGCCATGCGGCAACCGGGTCGTTCGCTGCGAGATCAACACAGAACTCGACCGGCCCGACACCTGAGACGGCACAGTGTGTGAACGAGAGCCGTTGCCCCGGTAGTGCGTCGCGGGCAAAGGAGGTCACGGTGGCCAGGCTATAGCTCCTAGCGGTGCGTATCCGGTTGCGTCAGGCAGCGGTCCCGGGGGCGGGGTCAGGGCCGTCTGTCGGCTCGTTCGGGCAGCCGATTCGCCCGGGGGTGCACGTCCTTTCCGTGAGATATTCACAGGAACGACGTGCACCCCCGAATGCAGCAGCGCTCCCGGAGCTGACGTTGGGTATCGACGCAGTCACGCCGGCAGTCGCAGGATCGCCAGCTGGCTGCTCTCGTACACCGGGGTGCCCACCCGCGGCGGCGGCAGCTGCGAACCGTTGGCCCCCGGGCAGACCGGGTCGACGACGAGGTAGCGCACGCCGAGCGCCCGCGCTCGCGCCAGGCCGTAGCTCGACCCGTCGAGGATCTGCTGGGCCTCGCGCGCGAAGGGCAGCTCGGCGCCGGGCTGGATGTCCTGCGGCTCGAGCGCCGCGAGCGTGCGCGTGTGCAGCAGCCAGGTCGACAGGAAGCTCCAGCAGCGGTCGGTGACGACGACCTCGTCGGGGCGCAGGACCGCCGAGAGCGCGTCGAGTCCGCGCAGCGCCGCCGGCGTGACGAAGGAGTAGTACGTGCGGATGTTGCCCGCCTCGGTGTAGGAGCTGATCGTCGTCAGGGCGATGCCGATCGCCGCCGCGCCGGCCACCAGCCAGCGCCCGGGCAGGCGCACGGCCACCGCGGCGATGAGCGGCGCCGCCGCGAGCGGCACGTAGAAGACCATCCGCTGGTAGTAGTTGGGCACGTGCAGGATCCACACGTAGGCGAGCGCGACGACGACGGCCGCGAGGGCCACCGGAGCCCACAGCGCGCCCTCGCGCCGATGGCGGATCGCCGCGACCACGAGCGCCACGGCGACGGCGCCGGCGAGCATCGGTGAGACGTCGCGCAGCGCCAGGGAGAGATTGACCTTCGTGTTGAGGTAGTCGGTGTAGGGCAGCGAGCCGCCGAACGTCGTCTCGCGCGAGTACAAGTCGGCGAGCACGCCGGCGCCGAGCACGATTGTCAGTCCGGCCAGCCAGATCGCGTCGCGCAGCGCCCGGCGCCGGCGCGAGGGGCTGATGAGGCAGGCGAGCACGACGAGGCCGGTGACGGCGAGGCCGATGACCCCCGACAGGCGGTGCGACGCGAGCAGCGCGAGCAGGGTGAGGGCAAAGCCCACCAGCGCGCGGCGGTCGAGCGCGGGCTCATCGTCTCTGGTCGCCCCCGCCGGCGCGGCGGCCTCGTGCCCGCGCGCGCCCGTGAAGCTCGCGAGGTAGGCGAACAGGAGCGCGAGCAGCGCGAGCGCGGCCAGGTTGGCGAGGCCGTGCCAGCCGAGGATGTCCTGGCTGGCCGGCACGACGGCGACGAGCGCGGCGGCCAGCACGCCGGCGGCACGGCCCCAGAACGCGCGCGCGAACGCGTAGAGCGTGACGACCTCGAGCAGCGCGAACAGGACGATCCCGTGCCGCAGCACGCTCGCCGGCCCGCGCGAGAGGATGAGCGTCGCGCCGTAGAGCGCCGGCACGCCGGGGTCGTCGCGGAAGGGCTGGCCGAGCATCCAGAACGGGTTGTTGATGAGGATCGAGCCGTGGAGCTGGATCTGCTCGGCGTAGAGCAGGTACTTCGCCCAGTCGTTCCCCGGCGCGACGCCGAGGCCGACGACGCGCAGGCTGAGCACGAGCCCGAGCGCGATCGCGCCGAGCAGCCCAAGCGCCTCGAGCGCGCCCTCGCGAGTCGGGCGCCAGCGCACCTCCTCGCGCGCGCTCCACGTCGGGAGCGCCAGCACGATCAGGGCGATCAGCGCGATCCGCACCGAGGCGCCGCTCAGGTGCACGCCGATGCGCGCGATCGTGATGAGCACGACGCTGACGGTGGCGAAGCCGAGCGCCGGGCCGGCGGCGAACGCCACGAGCGGGCTCGCGCGCAGCGGGCGCGGCAGCAGCGGGACGAGCGCCCACCCGGGCGCCAGCAGCGCGAGCAGCGACAGCGCCACCGAGTGGGCGCCGGCGAGCGCGAGCAGCGTCTCGCCGAGGACGAGCACGGCGGCCAGCGTCCACAGCGGCGGGGGCGATCGCAGCGCGGCCGCGTAGCGCGCGCGGACGAATCGCGCACCGTCGGCGACGCGCTCCGGGCCGGTCGTGGTGCGCGTCGGCGGCGCGGTCATGCGCTGCAGCGTGTCAGATGCCGGCGCCAGAACCGGCGCTGCAGGTTGTGCGCGCCGCCGGTATGCGCGGGCGCGGCGGTTACAGTTCCACCTGGCATGCGGCGTGTCGTCATCCTCACCAGCCTGCTGATGGCGCTCGGGTGCGCGCCGGCCTGGGCGGCCCCCGGCAACGGCCTGTATGCGCCCTACCCGGCGGGCACCAATCCGACCGCCGCGCAGGCGTATTACGCGCAGCTCGGGGTGACGCTGACGGATGGGCAGATCCGCCGGGGCGGCTTCATCGGGGGCCTGCATGCATCCGCGCAGCACGGGCCGAGCGACCGGGCCGGGGCGACGGCCGTCGACCTCGGCTACGCAGCGCTCGCCGCGGTCGGGCTTGTCGCGCTGCTCGCCGCCGGCGCCGCCGCCTTCACCGGCGCGCGCCGCTCACCGCGGATGGGATCGTCCCCGGCTCGCGCCGGCTAGGGCGCGACCGCGGATGGGCACCTCACCCCGGCCGATCACCGGGGCGCTCATCGGAGTGCTCGGCGCGCTGGCCCTCGCCGCATGCGGCGGGGGCTCGAGCCCGGTCGCCACGACAACGACGTCGACCGCCACGTCGTCCCCGCCGACCTCGCCGGCGCGCGCGGCGCTGCCCAGCGACTTCCTCGGCCTGGTGTCCAACGACGCGTTCGCGGCCACCGGCGCGGCGCGCGCGCAGATCCTCGCCGGAGAGCGGCGCACCGGCGTGCAACTGCTGCGCCAGACCTTCGACTGGTCGACGCTCGAGCCGACGCGCGGGCCACTACGACTTCTCCGTCTACGACGACTACGTGGCGGCCACCGCGCGCGCGGGGCTGCAGGTGCTGCCGATCGTCTTCGGGCGCCCGGCCTTCGAGCCGGGGCTCACCCCGGCGGGCGCGACGGTGACGGCGACGACGACGCTGCCGCCGGCGCGCCTGGCCGACTTCGGGGCGTTCGCCGCGACGCTCGCCCGCCGCTACGGGCCGGGCGGCAGCTTCTGGCGCGAGCACCCGGGGCTGCCCGCGCACCCGATCCGCTCCTGGCAGATCTGGAACGAGCCGAACCTCCCCGTCTACTGGGGCGGGCGACCGGACGCCGCCGGCTACGTCGCGATGCTCGCCGCGGCGCGGCGCGCGATCCGCGCGGTCGACCCCGGCGCGGAGATCGTCACGGCCGGAATCCCCGACTCCAAGCTCGGCGTTCCGCTCGCGACGTACGTGGCCGAGCTGCTCGCCGATGGGGCTCGGGGCACCTTTGACACGCTGGCCATCAATCCGTACGCGGTGTCGAGCCTCGGCGTGGTGGCCGCGGTCGGGCGCGCGCGGCAGCTGCTCGACGCGGCCGGGCTGACGCAGACGCCGATCTGGCTGACCGAGATCGGCTGGGCGAGCGACGGGCCGCCCTCGAGCTTCACGGTCGGGCCGGCGCGCCAGGCCCGCTACGTGCTCGGCGCGCTCACCTCGCTCGGGCGGGAGGCGAGCTCGCTGCACATACGCGGGGTCGTCTACTTCGACTGGCGCGACGCGCCGCCGTACGCGGGCGGCGTCGACTTCTGGGGGCTGCACACCGGGCTGCTGACGATCACCGGCGCGGCCAAGCCGGCGTTGTCGGCGTACTACCAGGCGGCGGGGGTGCTGGGGACGCTGCCGCCTGGGTGAGGGCGGGCCCCTCGTAGCTCGCGGGGGCGATGGAATAGTTTCGGCTCGCTACGCGTCTCAAGTAGATGCTCGCAACCTTCGTGTCGTCGGCGCGGGTGCTCTTGTCGTCTCACGAAAGCGGAGGTGTTGATGATGTGCGGACCGGGCGGAATGCCGGAGCTTCTGCGTCCCGCGGGTGTGGGATGGCGGCGGTGGGTCGGGGCGGTTGCAGCGGTGCTGGGGGTGGCCTTGGCCGCGGCTCCGTCGGCGGCGCAGGCGTTGTCGCCGCCCCGCTTGTATTGGTCCAACTTCGACACCGGGATCGCCATCGGTGAGGCGAACATCGACGGCACGGCCGTCAAGCAGAGCCTCGTTTCCGCTCCGGGTCAGATGCTCGGCGTGGCGGCTGATGGGCAGCACCTCTACTGGGCCAATGAGGTGGGCTCGATCGGCGAGTCAAACCTCGACGGCACCGACCCGACGAACAACTTCATCACCGGCCTCACCGAGCCATCGGCGGTTGCCGTCGATGGGCAGCACCTCTACTGGGCCGATTTTGGCGGCTTCATCGGGGAGGCCAACCTCAACGGAACCGGCGCCAACGAGAACTTCATCGGCGGCCTGAACGAGCCGGCCGGGGTGGCGGTCGACGGGCGGCACATCTACTGGGCCGCTGCGGACTCCGACGCAATCGGGGAGGCGAACCTCGACGGCAGCGATGCCAACCGGACCTTCATCACCGGCGCGAGCACTCCCGACGGGGTGGCGGTCGATGGGCAGCACATCTACTGGACCAACTCTGCCACCGGCACCATCGGCGAGGCGAACCTCGACGGGACCGACGTCAACGAGAGCTTCATCACCGGGGCCTCCGATCCCTCGGCGCTGGCGGTCGATGCTCAGCACCTGTACTGGACCACCCTTGGCGCCGGCATCGGCGAGGCCAACCTCGACGGAACCGACGTCAACGAGAACGTCGTTGCCGTCTCCGCGGGCGGGTTGGCCGTGTCGGTGCCCGTGTTGTCGCTCAGCCCGACGACGCCGGGCGCGTTTGCCAGCACGGCGCAGGGGTTGCTGAGCGCCCCGCAGACGTTGACGCTGACCAACCGTGGTCAGGTCGCGCTCTCCGTATCGGCGCTGTCATTCGCTGGCGCCGACGCGGGTGACTTCGTCGTGTCCTCCAACGGGTGCCTCGGATCGATCGCGCCCGATGAGAGCTGCCAGCTGACGGTCAGCTTCGCTCCGCAGGGCCAGGGGACTCGCCAGGCGACGCTTGAGATCTACAGCAATGACTACGCCAACAGCCCGTTCGGAGTTGCGCTCTCGGGGACGGGCGGGACACTGCCAGCCGGACCGCAGGGGGCGACCGGGGCGCAGGGTGCCACGGGACCGCAGGGCACCACGGGATCGCGCGGCGCAACGGGACCGCAGGGCGCAAACGGCGCGACCGGAGCTCAGGGCGGCGTCGGAGCGCCTGGCGCCAGCGGCGCTACGGGTCCGCAGGGCGTCCGGGGCCTCGCCGGTCTTCAGGGCTCCGCCGGACCGACGGGCCCGAGCGGCAGCACGGGACCGACGGGTCCTGCCGGCCCGCGGGGACCGGCAGGACAGATCGAACTGGTCACCTGCACGACGATCAAGTCGAGAGTGCGCTACCGGCTCGTGACGGACCGGAAGTGCACGACCACTCTGGTGTCCTCGCCGGTGAGCTTCACCGTGACCACGACGGCCAGCGCCAGTCTCAGCCGGGCCGGACGCGTCTACGCCATCGGCAAACTGACACATGGCAAGCTCGTGCTGCACGCGTCCGAGACCCTACGCGCGGGGCGCTACACCCTGGCGTTGTCCCGCAGAACGGGCCGGCGGACGCACGCCAGCGATCAGACGATCACTCTCCCCTGAGCGCATGGCACGGCGGCGCAACGACGAGCGCGAGGACTGGCCGCCGCGCGCGCTCGGTTGGCGCTACGCGGTGTGGCCGCGGCGCAGGTTGAGCATGCGCGCGCGCGAGGTGCCCTCGCCGCTGAGCACGAGGCGCACGGGGTAGCTCGCGTGCTTGGCCACGAGCTCGAGGCCAGTCGGCGTGAGCGGTATCTCGATGATCGTGCGGTGCTCGCTGTGCAGCGTGATCTCAGTTCGGCCGATGTCGGCGCGCCGGCGGTGACGTCCGACGCCGATGATCGCCTGCAGCGCTGCGATGCCGTGGAACGTTTCCGCGCCGGTCCACCTCACGTTGAGTCGGACAAACCCCTTGGTGTGCGAGATCAGTGACTCGAGAACGATGATCTCGAGGATTCCGCGCTTCGGCGTCGGTGGCGGCTTGTGGGCCGGTGGCGGCGGGCCCGAGGCGCTCGTCGCCCCGGTCGTCGTCGTTGCGGTCGTGGTCGTGGTCGTGGTATGCGACGTCGTCGATGTTCCGGTGCTCGTCGTCGTGGTGGTCGTCGTCGTGCCCGTCGGACCCGTGCCGGTCGCGCCGGTTACGTCATGGCCGGCGCCGATGGTCTGGCCGATCGCCGCATTGGCGAACGGAAACGACGCTCCCCAGACCACGGCCGCTCCAAGCGCCGTGCTTGAGACGACGAACGTGCGCCTGCTCAGGCCGCCCTCGAGCTCGGGATCCTCGCGATGCTCATCGGTCACGATCCGCTCCTCTCGCGCCGCGTTCCGACAGTCACGCGGTCGGCGAGCATGCTACTCCTAGTCGACCACGGAAGCGCCGCCGACCGGTTCGAGGAGTCCAAGCGCTGCCTGGTACGAAAGCACCGCCAGCCCCGCGGCCGCGTCGCTGACCCCGAAACTGAGCACGAGGTCGTCCTCGCGGCGCGCCATGCCGGCGCAGAATTCGACCCGATCGGTGGTGAAGGTAAACGGCGGGGACATGGCTGCGAGGGCCAGATCGTCGTCGAGCAGGATGAACCGGTGCAGGTAGCGCAGCGCGCTGCCGGCGCGCACGACCTCGTGCACGACGAACACGTGGCCCTCGGGCGTCGGCACTCCCTGAGAGCCGCCGCGGAACGAGCGCGCGAGCGCGGGAGCGGGCGTGCGCGCGCGCAGCGCGGTCACCGCGCTGTCGGGATCGCAGTCCAACACCACCGTTGGCCCGCAGCTGTAGAGCAGCGCGAGCTCGTCGGAGACGACGAAGGGCATCCAGTTCTTCTCGTGGCGCTTGGCGCCTGGACCGCGCAGCACGCGAGCGTCGACGACATCTGCACCGTCGAGCGTCACCAGCGCGATCTCGCGGCGATCGATCGGGTTGCGGTCACAGACCGTGGCGGTGGCGTACCAGCGGTCGCCGAGGGCAAACAGCCGGCAGTCCTCATAGCCGAGGATCTGCGAGGAGAACCGTTCGTCGGAGCCGGTGCGGTCGCCGACGTGCGCGAGGGCGGTCACCGCAAGGTCCTCGTCGAGGTCCAGGAGGTAGTTGACGTTGTGAAGGACGCCGTCGCCATGGAGCACGCCCCGCTCGATGCGATAGTTCGCCGTGCGCACGATCATCCGCAGTCCGCCGTGTGGCGCGTTGGCGATGCTCGGGTTGAACGCCGGCCACGCCGGGCGCACGTCGAGGTGCAGCTCGCCGATCTGCACGTCGGAGACGAGGCTCGACAGGCGCGGTGCGCCGTCGACGCGCGTGATCCGCCGGGCGGTCCGCGGAGCGTCGGTGAGCAGGAGCCGCATCTCGTGGGCGACCGCCGGCGGCAGTCCGGCGCTCTGCAGCAGCGCGCGGGCACCGGCCCGCGCCTCGCGCAGCTCGCCGAGCGCCGCGGCGGCCATGGCGCGCTCGAACCGCAGGCCCCACTCGTAGACGCGCCGGTGCACGAACAGCACGTCGGCCGGGTAGGCCACCTCCTCACCACGGGCCGCGAACAGGTGGGCGAGGGTGTGCTGGCCGCGGCGGCGGTGCAGGCGGGCCAGCTCGTACAGCGGCTCGGCCCGCGACGGCCGACGCTCGAAGGCCTCGAGCAGAACGTCGGTGGCGCGCTCGCGGTCGTTGTCGGCGCGAAGCACGCCCTCCTGCAGGGTGGCGTAGAAGACCTCCTCGTCCCAGCCGCCGAGCTCCACGCGGCGGCGGTAGTACTCGATCGCGAGGTCCACCTTGCCGAGATCGCGATACGTCTGAGCGAGATAGAAGATCGAGCGCGCGTTGTCCGGATCGCGTGCGAGGTCGCGCTTGAGCAGGCCGGCATCGCGCATGAGCTTCTCCTCGCGCGATGAGCCGTCGGCGTGGTGCTCGATGCTCAGCTCGCGCAGCTCGACCTGGGAGAACTGACCGTCGGCGGCGATGTGCTCGTGCGTGGAGCCGACGTACCACCAGACGCGGTCGCCGCGCACGAGGCGCACGACGCCGAAGTCGAGCGCGCCGGTCTCGCGCACCAGGTAGGCGTCCTCGGACAGCTCGGGCAGCGCAGCGTCGACGCGGACCGTCATGTCGGCGTCGATGAGGAGCAGGTAGTCGGCGCTATTGCGCGCGAGCTCGAGCAGCTCGGTGCGGTTGTGGCCGAAGTCGGCCCATGTCGTCTCGTGCAGCTCGCCGGGCACATCCGCGAGCTCGCGCGCGATCACCTGCTGGGTGCCATCGCTCGACCCGGTGTCGCAGATCACCCAGGCGTCCACGAGCTCGCGCACCGAGCGCAGGCAGCGGGGCAGGATCGGCGCCTCGTTGCGCACGATCATGCAGAGGGCGATCGTCATCGTGGCCGGCGACGGCCGGACGGCGCGAGGGCCGCTCGTTGTCGTGGCGCGCCTACTCACGGCCAACGCCGTTGGGCGGCCGTCGCCTCCGCCACGGTCCACATCGCCAGCGCGGCACGCTCACGAGCGTCGTTGACGGCGGCGGGGTGCCCGCACGCGGCGACGCGCCCGCCGTCGATCCACAGCATGCGGTTCGGCGGACCGGCGAGCAGGCTCGCGTCGGACGCCACCTGCACGATCGCGGTGCCGTGCTGGTAGCGGAGCTGCGAGCTTCGCCCGCGCAGCCATTCGCGAAAGCTCGCATCCGCGCAGGCCGGCAGACGATCGATGAGCAGCACCTGCGGCTCGGCCCACTGCAGCGCGACGGCGAACACGAGTCGCAGCAGCGCATCGACACTGCCCCACGCCAGCGGCTGATCGGCTTGCGGCGCCAGGCCCGCGAAGGCGAGCAGCTCCTCAGCCTCGCGAGTGGCCAGGCGCGAGTCGACGCCGTGGAACGTGCCGTACAGGATCGCGTTCTCGCGCACGCTCAGGCTCGGCTCGAGCACTGCTGCGACGTCGGCGATCAGCACAACCCGGCCACGCGCGTGCACGATCCCCGCGAACGGCCGGCGCAGCCCGGCCAGGCAACGCAGCAGCTCGCTCGTGGTCAGCGCGTCGTCGCCGAGCACGCCGAGCAGCTGACCGCGGCGCACATGCAGCGCGCCGTCGCGCAGCAGCACGTCCTCGTCCGCCAGCACGCGGCCGAGCGGCCGATCGGGCTCGAGCGATGGGCGCTCGAGTGTCAGGCCCTCGAGCATCAGCGCGATGTCGCCCGGGACGCCCCCGCGCGGCGGCCGGGCGTGAGGCGGATCGCTCGATGGCGCTGGCTCGGCGACGACCGCGGCACGCACAGCGGCGACGAGGTCACCGGCGAGGGCGCGGGCCGCCGGCGCGACAAGCGGGTCGCGGGTCAACCAGCGCGGGCCCCCGGCGACGGTGCGCGCGGCGTACAGGCGGTAGCCGTCGCCGTCGTCGGAGGCCTGGTCGAGCAAGCGCGTGATGACCTGCTCGCGGGTGAACGGCGGCGTCACGGTCCACTCTGAGGCGATCGCCACTCCCGGCGGGAGGGCCAGGAGGTCGATGACGCACTCCGACTGGACCGCGTCGCCGTCGGTCGGCACGAGCGTGCCGGGCGCCAGGTGATCGATCTGGAACAGGCGATAGCCGAGGGCCTCCAAGCTGCGGCGCAGCTCCGCCGGTGAGGAGCCGAACACGGGCAGCATCCCGCCGTTGCACTCGAGCACGATCACCGGTCGCTGACCGCGGGCGAACGTATGTGCCAGCCCGTCGAGCGCCGCCGGCTCGTTGCCCTCGACGTCCATCTTGATGACGTCGATCCGATCCCAACCGCGCGCACGCGCGAGCGCATCGACCGACACCCGCGGCACGGCCTTGACCACGGCCCCCGGCGACTCCTCGGCCAGCGCCAGGCGGGTGTGGATGCCGCTGCCCATCATGGCCGCCGACGCGCCGGCCGCGCCGATGGCTCCGTGCACGGCCTGCAGGGCCACGTCGTTGTGCTTCGCGGCGAGGTCGAGCAGTCGCGCGTGGCGCGGGTGGCCGTCCACGGAGATGACCTGCGCGCCCGTGCTCGCGGCCGGCAGCGAGAACGTCCCGAGGTGCGACCCGAGGTCGACGACGTGGCTGTCCGGGCCGACGAAGGACAGGAAGGCACGGATCACGGGCTCGTCGATCGAGCCGTGACCGAGCAGCCAGCTTCCCACCGGATCGCCGTCGTTGGGGTCGAGGCAGAAATCGACGGGGGGACGTCCGGCGACGCTGACCGGGTGATAGACCAGACCGGC
Organism: uncultured Solirubrobacterales bacterium; assembly: GCA_963819075.1. Lineage (GTDB taxonomy): Bacteria > Actinomycetota > Thermoleophilia > Solirubrobacterales > Solirubrobacteraceae > CAVQBJ01. The sequence goes on along the minus strand of CAWFUP010000001.1, from coordinate 365,745 downwards.
GTCCCGCGCCGCGTCAGCGATGGTGGCGGTCACAGCTCGGCCAGCGCCACGTCGGCGAACCAGTAACGGAGTGGAAAACGCGCGGGAAGTCCCATCAACGACGTCTCGTCCAGGTCGCGCAGATCGTAGTAGTTGCCGATCGAACGCACGGCATGTGTCCCGTAGAGGACGTCGAGCACCAGGTGCGACGCGTCGGTCGGCCCATCGGTGCTGCGGCGGTCTACGCCGTAGCGGGCCAGGATCGCCATGTAGTTCTCGACCGACAGCGGCGACGGCGCCCACCGGGACGGCGTGCGGCCGCCGTGCAGGTCCTCGCTCTCGATCGTCAGCATGCGCCGGCTGTAGCGGACCGTCTCCCCCGCCCACTCCAGCCGAATCCCGAGGTGGTAGTCCTCGCCGCCCATCGGGTCGCACAGCTCGTCCCATCCGTTGACCGCGACGAGCAGATCTCGCGGCGCGGCGCAGTTCCCGTACAGCTGCCCTCCGGCGATCTGGACCGCCTCATCGCCAGCGGCCAGCGACCAGCGCGTATCCAGGCCGGAGTCGTCGGTGCGGCTGTCGCTGAGCACCCCAGCTACGACCTGGATGTCGCGATGCTTCTGGTAGGCGCCGGCGATCACCCAGCGCTCGCGCGCGGCCAGGCGCACCTGATCCCACCAGTGCGGCCCGAGCACCGAGCAGTCATCGACGCACGCCAGGTACTCCCCGCGCGCGCACACGATCGCCGTGTTTCGCGCGCTGGCGGCGGCCCACAGCTCGTGACGACACAGGCGGTAGGGGCCGTTCCAAGGGTTCGGCTTGGCCGGCACGTGACGGAAGGCGAAGCGCCCGGCGACGAGCTCGGTCACGCACTCGGCGCGCGGTCCGTCATACAGACCGTCGACGAACAGGACCTCGACCGTCTGGTCTCCGTCGAGCTGGGCGGCGAGGCCGTCGATGAACCAGCGAAACTGCGGCTCGGCGCGATGGGTGATGTAGGCGATCGTCACCGACACCGCGGGGGACGCGACGGGATCCGGTGAGGCGGTCACGTCGGGGACCGTATCGAGCGCGGGGGGCCAGGCCCCGGCGGAAGCCGCGCCCGCCCGGCGACGAGCGCCGCCCTGCGGCCCCCCGGGTAGTCTCGTATCCGTGACCAGTGCGCCGGGGCCGGGGGTGCCGTTCTCCGAGGATCAGCGCTATGAGTACGACCTGAGCGCGGCCAGCGTGGTGCTCGACGCGGGTGCGTTCGAGGGCACGTTCTCGCGCGAGATCTCGCGGCGGTTCGGCTGCCGGGTGTTCGCGTTCGAGCCGATCCGCCGCTACTACGAGATCGCCCGCGCGCGCCAGGCGCCCGGGGTACGGGTCTTCAACTTCGGGCTCGGGGCAGGCGATCGGACGGAGACGATCTCGATCCGCGGCGACGGCTCGAGCATCCTGCTCGACGGGGAGGAGACCGAGCAGGTGGAGATTCGGGGCCTCGGGCGGGTTCTCGACGAGCTCGGCCTGCGCTACGTCGATCTCCTCAAGCTCAACGTCGAGGGTTGCGAGTACGAGATCCTCGAACACGCCGTGTCGACCGGCCTGGTCGAGCGCTTCGAGAACATCCAGGTGCAATTTCACGCCTTCGTACCCGACGCCGAGCGACGACGAGAGGCGATCCGGACGGAGCTGTCGCGCACGCACCGCCCGACGCTCGACCATCCGTTCCTGTGGGAGAGCCACGAGCGGCGGCTGCAGCAATACCGGCTCGCGGCGGCGACGCTGTTCCACAACGAGGGTCACTACCTGCATGAGTGGGTCGAATATCACCGCCTCGTCGGCGTGGAGCACTTCTGGCTGTACGACGACGCGAGCACCGACGGCTCGTGTGAGGTGCTTGCGCCGTACGTCGAGGAGGGGACCGTGGAGGTCTTCGACTGGCCGATTCCCGCGCCCACGATGTTCATCGACACACAGGTCCGGGCGCAGCGCGACGCTCTGCGGCGAGCGTCGGGGCGAGCAAAGTGGCTCGCGCTGATCGACATCGACGAGTACCTGCTCCCGCGCGAGGACGACACCGTCGCCGCCTGCCTGGAGCGATCGTTCGGGCATGCCTGCGCCGTCTACGTCAACTGGCGCAACTTCGGCCCCGGCGGCGTGCACCTGCGCCGCGAAGGGCCGGCGCTTTCCCGATTGACCGCGTGCGCTCCCGCGGTCCATCCCGACAACGCGATCGGTAAGAGCATCGTCAGGCCGCACGAAGCGCGCCTCGACGACCTGTGGCACCCCCACCATGTCCTTCTGGCGCCCGGCGGCGCCTACGCCAACGGTGACGGGGAGCTGCTGTCCAGCGACGTGCGCGGGCCACGCCTCGACGGACAGACCCACGACCGCCTCTTGCGCCTGAACCACTATTCGATGCGCGACGAGGCCTTCTTCCGCTCGGTGCGGCTGCCACGCGCTCACAGCATCGGCGCCGACGAATGGCTGCTGTGGCAGCACCACGAGGACTTCTCCCGCGAGGAGGACCACGAGATCACGCGCTTCATCCGCGAGCGACATCCGCGCGCGTACGGGGGACTGTGGGGACGCCCCGAGGAGCACTGGCCGTCGCTCGGTCCCTATGTGAGCGCCCACATCATGGGCGGGCTCGGCAACAACCTGTTCCAGGTGGCCGCGGCGTGCGCGCTCGCGTGGGACAACGGCGCGCAGCCCGTCTTCCCGGAGTTCGAGCCCGGGTCGGCGCGCTATGAGCGGATGTTCCGCCGCTGCAATGTCGGTCCCGATCCGGGCGAATGGGCCGACTGGGCCGAGCCCAGCTACGCGTACGCGCCGGCCGCGTTCGTGGCCGACACGCGACTGGTCGGCTACTTCCAATCCGAGAAGCACTTCGCTCATCACCGTGGGCGGCTGCGCGAGCTGTTCGCACCCTCGCCCGAGGATCGCGCCCACCTGCGCGACGCCTACCGCGAGCTGCTGAGCGAGCCGGACACCGTCGGCGTGCAGCTGCGCTACTACCGCGACGAATTCCCCTCCGGCGAGATGTATCCGCAATACGGCGAGGCCTACCTGAGGGCGGCGCTCGAGCACGTCCCCCGCGACGCGCTGTTCGTGGTCAGTTCGAACAACCTCGAGTTCGCCTACGCGAACCTGCCGCCTGCGATGAAGCGGGTGGTCTTCCTGGAGGACGAGCCGGACCATCTGCAGCTGCTGGCGCTCAGCGAGTGCCGCCATCAGATCATCACCAACTCCTCGTTCGGCTGGTGGTCAGCATGGCTGAACCCATCGGCGCAGAAGGTCGTTGTCCACCCGCAGGTGTGGGTGCGGGGGCTCCCCGACGGGGACGTGTGCCCCGAGGCGTGGGTCGGAGTGGCGGCGCCGCAGGCCTGACGGGGCAAGCCGGGCCGCGGCCGGCGCGCAGGCATGTTCGGGGGGCGCAGCCCGCGGTTCAAGCCCGGCGGCCGGGCGCCGATACAAGCGACACCGGCGGCGCGCGCGAGCATCGCTGAGCGATGGAGCGCAGTCAGACCGCCGACCGACGCTACAGCCACGGATGGAACGACCTTCGTTGGACACCACCGACCCCTCCCCCGGGTCCGGCCCGCGCCGCCACCCACGCTGTGAGAGTTGCGGTCGCGATGCCACCGGCGAAGCGGTTCTCCACGGCCTGCGGCTGTGCGGCCGCTGCCAACGCCGCAATCGCCTGGCCGCCCAGGCGTGGGGATACCTGGCCACCGCGACGATCCTCGCGATCGTCTTCTACGCCCTTCCCCGCTCGACGGGGGTTCCCCTCAGCGGACCGCTTCCCATCCCGGACCTTGGCTGGGTGGTGTTCGGCCCGCAATTCATCGCCTTCTACATCGCCCTCGTGTTCGTGGCGATTCCGAACACGCTCGCGCAGGCGCTCGGCACCCGCATCCTCGGCGTGCACCTGAGGGAGGTCAAGCTGGGTGCCGGCAAGACCCTCGCACGCGGCGAGATCGGGAACGTGAAGTTCGTGCTGCACGCCAACCCGATGGGCGGAGGGGTCCGCTTCGATCCGACCGGTCCGGCGATCACGCGGGCTCGGCGGATCCCCGTGCTCTGCGTGGGCCCGCTCGCTGCCCTCGCGCTCGCCGGGATCTGCTGGGCGGCGCGCTCGTTGGCTCCCAACGTGCTCGTCCCGGTGGCCCTGGCCAACCTGTTCCTGTTCGTCATCACCATCGTCCCGTGCCCGCCGACCGCGACCCAGCAGCGCAATGGCGGATGGCGCATCCTCGAGTACCTCCGGGACTCCTCGCTCATCCGTGTCCATACCCGCCGCCTCGAGCTCATGCAGCGATACGACACGCTCATGCTCGCCGACTCGCCGTCGGAGGCAGAGGCCTTCCTGCGGGCGGACATCGAGCGGGCCGGCGGCGACGAGCCCGACGCCGAGACGATCCTGTGCATACACCTCCTCGCGAGTACGCGGACGGCACAACAGATCGACGAGGGCCTCGCACGATCCGAGCGGCTGCTACCCGACGACCGCGTACTCCCGCAACTGCGGGCGATCCTTCTGAACAACCGGGCCTACCTGCTCGCCGTGCGGGGTGATGGCCAGCACATGGCCGAGGCCGAGCAGGCGGTGAACGAGGCGCTGCGCCACGACCCCAAGAACGCGTCGTTCCGGGGCACGCGGGCGCTCGTGCTCGCGCGCGTGAGCCGCTTCGCCGAAGCGGAGTCCGCAGCCGAGGCAGTCATCGAGGAGCGGGTTCGCGCGCTGTCGCGCGCGGACGAGAAGAAGCGGAAGGGTCTGACCCGGTCGCTGGCGGCAAACCGCTGCACGCTCGCCCTCGTCTATGCGCACACCGGACGGAGCGAGGCGGCCGAGCGCGAGGCGAGCGCCGCGGCAGAGCTCGACTCGAGCTGCATCCTCCTACCCGAGCTCAGAGCGGCAGCGTGAGCGCGTGCGGCGTGGCGGACCCGACGAGGGATCGCCCTCCACCGCTCAAGCACGCTCGACCGTCTGCCGATAACCGGGCGCGAAGGGGCGCAAGGCCCGCTCTCGAACCGAAAGGCGCGCGTTTCACATGCTGCTCCGTCTCAGCCCCATCCTCGTCGTCGCGGTAATCGCCGTCGCCATCTGGCGCATCGCCTCGCCCGGCGGCTCCGCTGTGGGCGGGAACTACGTGGGCACCACGAGCCAGGGCCTGCCGATCACCTTCACCGCATCGTCGAGCTCGGTGGACAACATCACCTTCACCTGGCAGGCGCTGTGCGCGGACAGGCAGAGGCACACCAACTCGATCTCCATTGGCGGCGCCTCGATCAACGGCGGCGCCTTCTCGGCGTCCGGCATCCTCAACACGGGCGGTCAGGCGACCGTCACCGGTCAGGTGTCGGGCACGAGCGCATCCGGCCAGCTCTCGCGCAGCGGCCCGACGGCGTTCGGCACGAACTGCACGGACAACGGCGTCACCTGGACGGCGCACCGCCTCGGCTGAGCGCGGCCGGCCTGACCAGGAATCGGCTGTACCGGTATCGCCCTGGGCCAGCTGAACCTGCCCTAGGCGACACTCGGCCCGACCGGCCTCGGCGCGTCGGTCATCGCGCCGCCCCTGCGCGACGCGCCTTGCGCAGACCGCGCTTGGCCATCAGGCCGTTGGCAAGCAGCAGGATCGTCTTGTTGGCCGGCGCACGGAAGCCCGCCTCGGTGTGCGGGGCATACGTCGCGCCGCCCTCGTCGACGGTCAGCCAGCCCGTGTGCTGGCGGCTCTCCAGCCCGATCAGCTGCGCCTCGTAGCGGTGCGCGAGCAGTCCGGCGCGGCGTCCGCCCGCCGGCAGCGGCTGCGACGCCCGCAGGCGCAGGCCGTCGGGCCCCGACCCGGCGATGGCCACCGGGTAGACGATCGGGTGACCGTCGGCGCCGACGAAGCCGAGCAGCACGTGCGGCAGGCCTCCGGCGCGACGCGCGGCGCGCGCGACGTCGATGCGCGGGGCAGTGCCCTTCGCCGGCGGGTCCTGGGGCGGCGGCGGCTCGCCGAGCGGCGAACCGGTCACGGTCGGCTCACCCTCCGCGAAGCGGTTGTCGAAGTCGATCACGCGCGCGATCAGGACCTCGACGAGCACGCGGTCGGCGTAGTACTCGCGCAGCCAGCGATCCCAGAAGACGCCGCGCTTGGGCGGGCCCATGAAGCGAGTCGAGGCCGGCGCGACGACGGCATCGAGCACCTCCGGGCTCGGGTCCAGCTCGAAGCTGGCCCGGCCCTGCAGGAGCACGTAGTCGCCGGCGGTGGCGAAGCCGTGCTCGCGCGCGTGGTAGGCGAGCGCCACGTGCGGGTTCGCGCGCATGCGGTCGAGCTTGCGCCCGAAGCCGAGTGAGGTCGTGAACGTCGCGGTGCCGCGCTCGCGGTCGCGCAGGCCGATCGGCGCCACCGCGCAGAGCACGACGCCCCCGGCCGGCGTGACGTAGGCCAGCGCGGCCGTAAGGTCACCGCGGATGACCTCATCCTCGCGGTCGCCCCAGTGCACGGGCTCGATGGATGACACGCTCGCGAACCCCTTTTCATCGATGCAGGCGTGACGGCGCCCGCCGGCCTACTCTACGCCAGCACGAGCGTCGCGCTGAAGTGCTGGACGAGAGTGGTGCCCGCACGGTCGCCGGAGTCGATGACGAGCCGCACGCTCAACCGGTGCTTGGCGCGGAGCGTGCGCAGCGTGCTCGTACCGAGCTGCAGCTGGATCGTCGACGCCCGTGGCGACGCCGCGATCACGAAGGACCTCTCGGCATAGCGTGTGGCGGTCTTGCTGATGTGTGCCGGCAGTGAGCCGGACGTGGCGTAGATCGCGCCCGTCTCGTCGCAGCGCGCACCCGGCGTGTTAGCCGGGCAGCGCACCGGGACCGCCACCCGTCCGCTCTTCGTGACCTCGAGCCTCGTGCTGGCGAGACTCACTCCGGCGAACGGCGGGACGATGGTCGTCGACGCGCTCACTCCGCCGGCGGGCGGCAGGACGTTCGGCGGCGAGCCGCCGGGCCGCGCGACGTTCGGCGGCGAGTAGCTGGGCGCCACGTACGGCTGCGCGTTGATCGGGAAGGTCAGCGGCGCCGACTCCCAATCGTCGAGCGAATCGGTGACCGTGACCGTCGGGTTGAACGTGCCGAGCTGCGTCGGGGTTCCCGAGATCACGCCGTTCGTGGCACCGATCGACAGCCCGGGTGGCAGCGCCGTGGCGGTCCAGGTGTACGGCGGCGTCCCGCCGCTGACCGGGAGCTGCCATGAGAACGGCGTGTTCAGGAAGGCCGGCGGGCCCTGACCGATCGTGAGCGTGAGCGGCGGCGGCGGCGGCGGACAGGGGGTCTCGTCGGCGGTCAGCGGCGCGCCGGGCTGGTAGGCGGCGACGAACGCATCGGAGCTGCTCAGGCCCGAGCACGGCGCACTCGCCCAGGTCACGAAGGGCTGGCCGGCGACGACCGCCACCGACGCGCCGGCGGTGGCGAAGTTGCCGAGCATCGATCCGAGCTGGGTGAGCGTTCCGTTGGTGATCTGATCGACCACGGCCTGGTACTGGTCGCCCGCGGTCACCATCGCGGACACGTAAGCCGTCGCGCCCGATACAGCGAGCGTCGGAGCGGCGAAGAGCTCCTGGTCGCCCGCGATCGCCGGCGCCGGGGTCGACCAGGCTGAGCCGTCGAAGGTCTGGAGCTCAGCCGGCGGGGTGCCGGTCGTGGTGCCGTACACCAGGTACAAGGTGCCGCCCGACACGGCCAGCGACGGGTCTTGCGCCCCGTTCACCGGCGTGAACCCGGTCGCCGAGCTCCAGGCGCTGGCCGTGTAGCTGTCCACGCTGACCTGCGCCGCGCCGGAGAAGGTGTTGAGCTCTGACCAGGCCAGGTAGGGCGTGGTGCCAAGCGAAGCGAGACCGATGCCGGTCAGGGCGTCGCCAGGCGTGTTCATCGGCAGCGCATTGCCGACCGCGGTCCACCCGCTCGCGTAACGCTCGACCACGATGGTCGGCTGCGTGCCGGTGTGCGGCGCGAACGCGAGGTACGGGACGCCGCCGACGTCGGCGATCGTCGCCGAGACGAGACCCGACGCCGTCGAGGTGATCGGCGCGGCTCCCACCGGCTGCCAGGCTCCGGCGACGAACGTGTCGACGAACAGGCTGCTCGTTCCGTCGTTGTTGGGGACCGACCACGTCACGTACGGCTGGCCGCCGACGGACGCCACCTGCGCGGGGGCGCTCAGGTAGTCCGACGCGCCGATGGTGTCGAGGGGAGCGCCCACCTGGGTCCAGGTCGAGCCGACGAGCTGCTCGACGACGATCTGCTGGCTGCCGCTCGCGTCGGCCTGCTCGGCGAAGGCGACGTAGGGCGTGCCGCCGATGTCGGCGATCGTTGGCGTCGTCACCACCTGCCAGCCGGCCGGGTTGAGCGCGCTCGGAGCCGGCTCGACCCAGTCGGCGCTGGCCACGCTCGGTAGGACGAGCGCCAGCACGCAGCACGCTGCGGCGAGTACGACCCCACGGTTTGCCCTAATCATCCTTGCCCCCTGTCCGTAACCGCGAGGGGCAGCTTACGCGGTCTGGACGTTTGCCGCCACCAGCGCGGGCGGGCTGGGTCGCCGAGTCGGCCTAGATCCAGCCCCGCTCCGCCCCGAGCGCGCCCGCCACCTCGAGCACGCGCTCGACCACTGGTAAGGGCTCACGACCGTGCCAGACGGCGTCGATCGCGCCTCATCGCCGGTAAGACGATCACCGCTTCTCCAATGCCGAGGCGGACTACTCCGACGCCTACGTCGGCCAGCGCGTGATGCCGTGGCGGATCGAGGACTCGGCGCGCGGGCGCGGCGCGCACTACATTCAGGGCGGGCTGTTCAAGCCGTTCGTGGTGCGCGACGGCCGGCTCATCACCGGCCAGCAGCAGTACTCCGGGCGCAAGGTCGCCCAGCTCGTCACCCTTGGAACCTGATCGGAGGCTGAGCATGCGAATCGGCATCGTCGGAGCCGGCCGGATCGGCGGCAACGTCGCCCGCCAGGCGGTGAAGGCCGGACACGAGGTGAAGCTGTCCTTCGCGCGCGACCCCGCCAAGCTCGATGCGCTTGCGGCCGAGCTCGGTCCGCTCGCCTCGACCGGTACGCCGGCGGAGGCGGCGCAGTTCGCGGACGTGCTCGTCCTGAGCGTGCCCTGGGGCGCCGTCCCCGAGGCGGTCGAGCAGATCGGGGCGCTGGACGGGCAGATCGTCGTCGATACGACCAATCAGTACGGGGCTGGCCCGATGCCCGCGGACGGGCAGACGGCGGCGGCGTTCAATGCGGCCCGCATCGGCAGCGGCCGGTACGTGAAGACGTTCAACACGTTGACCTCGGGCTTTCAGGAGTCGGCGGCCGCGCGCGCCGGCGATACGCGAGTCGTGCAGTGGATCTGCGGCGACGATGCTGACGCAAAGCAAGCCGTCGCCGCACTGCTCGGCGAGATGGGCTACGTGCCCGTCGACGTTGGTGGTACGGCCACCTGTGCAGTCATGGAGGCCCCGCGACGTCCGGGGGCGGTGTACGGCGAGGAGTACCGCGCGGCCGACGCGGCGGCCGTAGTGGAGGCGGTCCGCGCCGGCCGGGCGATCCCGCCGCCGCCGGCGTACGGGTGAGGGTCGCGCAGCCCTTCATAGACTGCTGTCGGCTCGTTCGGGCCGCCGATTCGCCGGGGGTGCACGTCCTTTCCGTGAGATAGTCATAGAAACGACGTGCACCCCCGAATGCAGCAGCGCTAACCGGAGCTATCCGGATACGCACGAGTTCCATCTCCTGCCCATCGGGGGTCGTGCGCGCGCGCTCGAGTCGGCTAGGCTCGCGCTCGCATGCGAGTCCTCGTCACCGGCGCCAGCGGCTTCATCGGCCACGGGTGCTGCGCCGAGCTCTTGGCCCGCGGCCACGAGGTGCAGGCGCTCGTGCGCCGCCCGGGCAGCGAGCCCCCGGGGACGACCGCCGTCGCCGGCGACATCACGGCCGGCACGCTGAGCGCGCTGATCGCGCAGGCGCAGCCCGACGGGGTCATGCATCTGGCCGCCGAGATCGCCACCCAGCGCGACGAGGCCAAGGTCCACGCCGTGAACGTCGATGGCACGGCGCGGCTGCTGGAGGCCTGCCGCATGCTGGCAGCCGAGGGCGGCGAGCCGCCGCGCTTCGTGTTCGCCTCGACCGTAGTCACCGGCGAGGCCGGCGGCGCGCTGCTGGACGAGCAGACGCCGCTGCCGGTGACCACGCCCTACGGGCGTTCCAAGCAGGCCGGCGAGCGGCTCGTGCTCGAGTCGGGCCTGCCCGCCGTCGTCGTGCGGCCGTCGCACGTCTACGGGCCGGGCGGCTGGTTCGCTCACGAGATCGTGGCCCGGCTGCGCCAGCCGGGACGCTTCGCCGTGGTCGGGCGCGGCGACAATCTGTGGGACGTCGTACATGTCGATGACGTCGCCACCGCCCTCGTCGACGCGCTCGAGCGTGCCGAGCCGGGAGAGCTCTTCCACGTCGTCGACGATGAGCCGATCAGCTGCTACGACTTCATCGCCCTGGCTGCGCAGGCGCTCGGCGTCGGGCGGCCGCGGCGCGTGCCGGCGGCGCTGGCCCGGCTGGTGGCCGGCGGGCCCGCGGTGAGCGCCGTGACGCGCTCGGCGCGCTCGTCGAACGCGAAGCTCAAGCGCGAGCTCGGGTGGAGCCCGCGGTTTGCGAGTGCCCGCGTAGGCGTGCCCGCGGCGGTGGCCGGGCTTCAGGGGTAGCCGGCGGACGCGAGCACCCCGGACCCGCGGCGCGCGCGTGTCCGTAGGGTCAACCGCCGTTGGTCGCGGCGCCCGGCCTCGGGAAACGGACCGTTACCGTCAGGCCGCCTTCCGGCTGCGATCGCGCGACGAGGCTGGCGTGGTGCGCGGTGGCGATGGCGCGGACGATCGAGAGCCCCAACCCGGCATGGCCGCCACCGCCCGTGCGGTCCGCATCGAGTCGCCGGAAGGGCTCGAAGAGGCCGTCGATCTCGTCCGGCGCAATGCGCGCGCCGGTGTTACTCACCGTGAGCGAGGCGCCGTTGGGCTCGCTGTCGGTGTGGATCGCCACGCGGCCGCCGGGGACGTTATGGTCGACGGCGTTGTCGATCAGGTTGGCGACGAGTCGTTCCAGGAGCGCGGGGTCCCCGACGGCGGGAGCGGGAGCGAGCGTGGCGTCGATCCGCAGCGAGAGGCGCTCGACGCCGGGACGCGGACCACGTAGGACGCGTTCGGTCACGGCGGCCAGGTCGACCGGCTCGCGCCGTTCCAGTCCGCGCTCGCTGCTGGCCAGGGTCAGCAGCGCGTCGAGCAGCCGCTCGTGCTCGCTCTGGGACGCGAGCAGCTCCTCGCACGTCGATCGCAGGGTCTCCTCGGTCGCGTTCGGGTTCGCGAGCGCCACCTGCAGGAGCGTCCGCTCGACGGTCAGCGGCGTTCGCAGTTCGTGCGAGGCGTTGGCCACGAACCGCCGCTGGGCCTCGAAGGAGGCCTCCAGCCGGGCGAGCAGATCATCGAGGGTGTCGCCGAGACGCTTGAACTCGTCGTTGGGGCCGGCCAGGGCGAGGCGCTCGTGCAGGTTGCCGGCAGAGATCGTGCGGGCGGTGTCGGTGATCTCGCGCAGCGGTCGCAGGACTCGGCCGGCCACGAACCACCCGAGGATCGCCGACCCGAACGTTGTGACCAGCAGGACCACCCACGACACGCCGAGCAGCCGACCCAGATCGGCGTTGTGCTGCGCGACGAGCCCCTGGGCCAGCGCCGGCGGTACCGATCCATTGGCGGGGACGGGCACGACCGCGACCGCGCCGGATGCCGGGGTCGCGAACGACTGGCGGACAGCGTGCGCGACGCTGATCGACGTCGACCCCGTGGTCAGCAGATACGTGGCCGCGAGCAGCGCGGTCCCGAGCAGCAGGAACAGGCTCGAGTACATGAGCGTGAGGCGCAGTCGCGCGGTGCGGGGCGGCAGCCGCAGCCACGCGGTCGGGACAAGCGAGCGGGTGCGCGGGGACAAGCTGCTCAGATCCGGTAGCCGCCCTCGCGGACGGTCTCGATCAGCGGCGGGGCGCCGAGCTTGGCCCGCAGGCGGCCGATCGTCGTCTTCACCGTGGTGGTGAACGGATTGGCGGCCTCGTCCCACACCCGCGCGAGCAGCTCCTCGGCGGAGACGACCCGCCCGTCGGCGGCGAGCAGGTACTCGAGCACCGCGAGCTCCTTGGGGCTGAGCGCGAGCCGTCGCTCGCCGCGAATCGCCGCCCTGCGTGCCGGATCGACGGCGAGATCCCCGTGGACGAGGGTGGGCCAGCGGGGCGGCGTCGAGCGGCGGGCGAGCGCGCGGATGCGCGCGACGAGCTCGGCGAAGTCGAACGGCTTGGTCAGGTAGTCGTCGGCGCCCAGCCCGAGGCCGTCGACCCGATCGGCGACGGTGCTCGACGCGGTGAGCATGAGCACCCGGGTCTCGCTGCGCTTCGCGGCCAGCGTCCGGCACACCTGGTCTCCATGCATCGCGGGCAGGTCGCGATCGAGGACGATGACGTCGTAGCGGTTGACCGCCTCGTGCGCGAGTCCCTCGGCTCCGTCGAAGGCGAGGTCGACCGCCATCCCCTCGCGACGCAGCCCCTCGGCCAACGCCGAGGCGAGCCGACGGTGATCCTCGACGACCAGGATGCGCATCGCTCCAGGATGGCGGATCACCGGTGACAGTCAGGTCACAGTCGTCGTGACCGAGCTGTCACCCCCTACGCCGTAGAACTGTCGCCGTCCAACGGTTAACAGGAGAGGCAAGCGATGACGATCACGCGACTCGCAACGGCAAGGCTCCGGGGTGACAGACGGGCCCTGCGCCTCAGATGGCTCTCGGCCCTGGCGGTGAGCGCCGGCCTCGCGCTCCTGGCGGCCGGATGCGGCTCGTCCGGCCCGACCACGACGAACAGCCCGTCGCCGCAGAGCTTCGCCGGCGCGGCCTTCAAGTACTCGAGCTGCATGCGCGCGCACGGTGTGACCGGCTTTCCCGATCCGGTGGTGCACAGCAGCGCGAACGGCCAGTCGGTGACGCAACGCATCACGCCGGCGATCACCGGGTCGCCCGCCTTCCAGGCCGCGACGCAGGCCTGCCGAGGCATCCTGCCGGCGCCTCAGAACGTGGGCCCGGGCGAGACACCCCAGCAGCGCTACCGGAAACTGCAGGCCGAGCTCGCCTTCGTGCGCTGCCTGCGCAACCACGGGCTGAGCAACTTCCCCGACCCCGACGCCCAGGGTCAGCTGTCGCCCCAGGCGCTCACCGCGGCCGGCGTGAACCTGCAATCACCGGCGTTTGCCAGCGCGGGCCAGGCGTGCCTGCCGGCGGCCGGCGGCATCATCACGGAGGCCGAGCTGCAGCAGGTCGAGCGCAACGGCGCGACCGCGGTCCACCAGTCCTCGAGCGCGGGGCAGTGACGCCGGTGAGGGGAAGCCGACCGCGCCGCGCGAGCTGATGGCCCGAAGGCCGCCGAGCTCCCCGGTCGTGGACGGCGGGCGCCCTCGTCGGGTCCCGGTGGCCCGGCGACGGACCATGGTCGGCGCGGTGGCGGCGATCGCGGCCGCCGCTGCCGCGGTCGCGGCGATCGTCGTCAGCGACGCCTCGGGCACGGGAAACGGAGGCGGGCGGCGGTTGACCGCCTCCGGTGCGGTGGCCGTACAGCGACGCGACCTCGTGGCGACCGATACCGAGACCGGCACGCTCGGCTACGCCGACCCGCAGACCGTGTACAACCGGCTGAGCGGCACGATCACCTCGCTTCCCGCGGTCGGACAGGTCTTCCGGCCCGGCCAGACGCTCTACGAGGTCGATGACACGCCCGTCGTGCTGTTCGATGGCTCGACGCCGGCGTGGCGCGATCTCGCGTCGGGCGTGAGCGACGGCCCGGACGTGTACGAGCTCAACCGGGACTTGGCGGACCTGGGCTTCGACCCGTATCGGCAGCTCGCGCTCGACGACGTCTGGCAGCCGGCGACAACCGACGCTGTCCGGCGCTGGCAGGCGGCGCTCGGCCGGTCGCAGACCGGCACGATCCCCCTCGGGCAGATCGTGTTCCTGCCGGGCGCGCAGCGCATCACGGCGGTCGACACCGTGCTCGGGTCGACCGGCCAAGCGGCCAGCTCGAGCACGACGTCCGCGCCACTCACGCCGCGGACGGCGTTCGTCGACTTCTCCCCGGCGCCGGGCGGCGCGGGGCCGACCGGGCCCTCGGGGCCGACCGGCGCGCGGGGACCGACGACCCCGGCGTCGGGGGTGCCCCACGGCGCACCGGCCGCCACGGCCGATACGCCCAACGACTCGCCGGCCATCCTCTCGGCGCTCGAGGCGCTGCTGAAGGCCGAGGCCGCGCAGCCGAAGGGCAGCGCGCCGTCGCCCTCCCCCTCCCGCTCGCCGGGGAGCGCAACGCCACCCGCGAACTCGGGCGGGGGAGCATCGGCCCAGGCGATCCTCCAGACGGCCTCGCCTCGCCTCGTCGTCAGTGTGGCGCTCGACGCGACGATGCAGAGCGAGGCGACGGTGGGTGCGGCGGTGACCGTCCAGCTGCCCGACGGAAGCACGGTCGACGGCCGGGTAACGCACGTCAGCCCGGTGGCCCAGAGCGCCAGCACCTCGCCGGGCTCGAACGGGAGCGGCAACGGTAATGGCGCTTCGGGGTCGCCACCGGCGGCAACCATCCCGGTGACGGTCACGCTCAGCGGCCAGGCGGCGACGACGTCAGGGCTCGACCAGGCGACCGTCAGCGTCAGCTTCGAGCAGCAGAAGGCAACCAACGTGCTGTCGGTGCCGGTCACCGCGCTGCTGGCCACCGCCGGCGGCGGCTACGCCCTCCAGGAGGCCGCCTCGCCGCATCGGCTGATCGCCGTCTCGCCCGGCCTGTTCGCCGCCGGGTACGTGCAGATCTCGGGTGCCGGCCTGTACAACGGGCTGCAGGTCACGGACTCCCAGGGTTGACCGTGGATCTCGACGTCCCAGCGCTCCGGCTGCAAGAGGTGACGAAGGAGTACCCCGGAGATGTCCATGCGCTGCGGAGCGTGAGCGTCGAGATCGGCGCCGGCGAGCAGGTCGCGGTGGTCGGTCCGTCGGGCTCGGGCAAGACGACGATGCTCACCGTGCTCGGCACCCTGGAGCGGGTCACCGCGGGCCAGGTGCAGGTCATCGGCCGCGACGTCGTCGAGGCCACGGACTCCGAGCTCGCCGGCCTGCGCGCGCACCGGATCGGCTTCGTCTTCCAGGACTTCCACCTCCAGGACGCGCTGAGCGCGATCGACAACGTGGCGAACGGGATGCTGTACACGGGCGCGCCGGCTCGCGAGCGACGAGCGGCGGCCCGAGCCGCGCTCGCACGGGTCGACCTCGGCCACCGGCTCGGGCATCGCCCGGCGCAGATGTCGGGCGGCGAGCGCCAGCGTGTGGCCATTGCGCGCGCGATCGCCAAGCGCCCGGTCATCATCCTGGCCGACGAGCCCACCGGAAACCTCGACTCCAGGTCCGGCGAGCAGGTGATCGCACTCCTGCACGGTCTCTCCGCCGACGGTGCGACGCTCGTGCTCATCACCCACGATCCACGCGTCGCCGAGAGCTTCCCTCGATACGTCGCCATGAGCGACGGCGAGATCGTGCGGGACGAGCAGCGGTGAGCTGGGCCGCGCACGCACCGCGGTTCCCGGCGCAGCGGCCTCGCCCCGCCGACGCCGCGCGGCTGCCCCCGCGCGAGCTGATGTCGGTCGCGCTGCAGGGGATGCGCACGCGCCGGCTGCGGGCGTCGCTGTCCGCGCTCGGGATCGCGATCGGCATCGGGGCGATGGTGGCGGTCGTCGGCGTGTCGGCATCGAGTCAGGCCAATCTGCTGGCCGAGATCGACAACATCGGCCCCAACCTGCTCACCGTGATGCCCGGCCAGACCTTCGCCGGAGCGAACGGCGTCCTGCCGAGCACGGCGGTCGCGTCGATCCTGCACATGGCGTCGGTCCAGCGAGCCTCGGCCGTCTACGAGATCCCGCAGGCCACTGTCCTGCGAAACCCCTACGTGCCCACCGACCAGACGGGCGGGCTCGGGGTCGATGCGACCGACCCCGGCCTGCTCGCGGCGGTCGGCGGCCGGCTCGCCACGGGGCAGTTCCTGAGCGCGGCCACCGCGAGCTACCCCACGGTCGTCCTCGGCGCGCAGGCCGCGAGCACGCTCCAGATCCTCGGCGTGAGCGGCCGCGTCCAGCTGTTCATCGGCGGGACCTGGTTCACGGTCATCGGGATCATGCAGCCGGTGCTGCTCGACCCACAGCTCGACAGCACCGCGTTCATCGGCCTACCGGTGGCCGAGCGCATGTTTCAGACCGCGCCGAATCCGTCCGAGATCTACGTCCGCGCGAACGAGAGTGCGGTGACGCAGACCTCGAACCTGCTCGCGCCGACCACCGACCCGCAGAGTCCCGACGGGGTTACCGTGAACGTGCCCTCCGATGCCCTCGAGGCCCGCGCGGCCGCCAACGGCCAGTTCACCACCCTGCTCCTCGGGCTCGGAGCGGTGGCCCTGCTCGTCGGCGCGATCGGGATCGCCAACATCATGGTCATCTCGGTGCTCGAGCGTCGGGGAGAGATCGGGCTGCGCCGCGCGCTCGGTGCCACCCGACGGCACATCACGCTCCAATTCGTCGCCGAGTCGGCGCTGCTGGCCGGGCTCGGCGGGATGGCCGGGCTGCTGCTCGGTGCGCTCGCGACGCTCATCTACTCGCTCGTCCAGGGGCAGCCCACCGTGATCCCCGGCTACGCGTTGATCGCGGCCCCGGCCGCGGGACTAACGATCGGGATCGTCTCCGGCATCTACCCCGCCGCGAAGGCCGCGCGCCTCAGCCCGACCGAGGCCCTGCGCACGAGCTGACGGCCGCGACTACCTCGTATCGGGCTCAAGTCGCCCTTCCGCCCGCCGAGGACCTGGGGGATGCTCCGCCGTGCGCTGATCCTTTCCGTGCTGCTCGTCCTCGGGCCGCTCGCCGGCACCGCGTCGGCCACGATCGTGTTCAGCTCGCCGGTGTCGAGCAACACGTACGTCAACAACGTCTTCGCGAGTTGGAGCGTCTCGACTGCGCCACAAGCCGGTTCGGTCCAGATGGTCTGGACCTACGTCTCCGGGCCCTACACGGTCAGCCAGCCGGTGATGCTGACGCTGGCCAACGTCACGACGGGCACCACGAGCGGCTCGTTCTCGTTCAACCCAGCGGCGGTGACCACCGACTCCGCGCACTTCTCGGCCGCCAGCGGCGCGCTGCCGGACGGCAAGTGGAACGTCTACATGAAGTACGTACAGAACAGCAACAGCGTCACGCTGCAGTCCGCCACGGTGACGAACGTCACCATCTCCACCGCCACGGCGCCGCCGACGCTCACCTCGCCGGCCGCGAACACCAGCGCCAACACCCTGCCCGCGATCTTCACGCTGCCCGACGCGCCGTCGCTCGCCACTCCGGTGACGCTGTCGCTCACCAACACCGCCACGAGCGCCGTGTCCGTGCTGACGCTCGCCAGCCGTTCGCAGTCCCAGACCTTCACGCTCAACCCAGCCAGCCTCGCCGCGAACACCGCGGCGGTCACGTCGGTCACCGGCCCCACGGCGCTGAGCGACGGCACCTACGACGTGTCGCTCAGCTACGCCGACAACCTGGGCCATTCAGTCGCGACGACCACGAACAACACCTGGGTCCTCGACCGTACGACCCAAGCGCCGACGCTGCTCGCGCCGGCGGCGGGCGGCGCGTCCGGGCGCCCGATCGCGGTCCAGTACTCGCTCCCCGAGGCCGCTCTATCCGGCTCGGTGAGCCTCGTCTTCAGCGGTCCCGAGACGGTGACGCTCACGCTTGGCGACACCGCCGCGGGGACGCACACGCTGTCGCTGAACCCGAGCGCGCTCGCCTCCTCAACGGACGTGACGGCGGTCAGTCCGTCCGGGGCCACGCTGGCGACCGGCACCTACACCGTGACCGTCTCCTACCAGGATGCCCTCGGCAACCCAACCGCGAGCGCGTCCAGCTCCGGGGTCACGCTCAACCTCAGCACGGTACCGCCGGCCATCACCAGCCCGACGAGTGGAGCGATGGCGTCGGCGGCGCTGCCGGTCTCCTTCACGCTGCCCGCGCCGGTCCTGGCCAACAGCACGACCGTGTCGCTCACCGGCCCCGCCAGCCTGCAACTTTCGCTGCCCAACGCGAGCAGCGGTACGAACACGGTGAGCCTTCCGGTGTGTTCGCTTGCAGCCGGGAGCTACACGCTGACCGTGACCTACAGCGATCAGGCCGGCGACCCAGCGGCGAGCGCGACCACACGGGGGATCCAGGTGACGTCGTGCACGAGCGGTGCGGGGTCGTCAACCACGAGCGGCGCGGGCACCTCGACGCCGGTCGCTTCCGCCCGGCCCGGCCCCGCGCCCCGCGGCAGCGGGCCGGCTCAGTCCGCGGCGGCGCCGACCGCACACCGGCCGCACATACGCTGGCGGGTCAGCACGCGCCGCGGCGTCCTGCACGTGCGGGCCACCTTCTTTGCCGTGCCGCGGGCGGTGCGCTACGTGCTGCACGTCAGCCGGGCAAACGTCACCCACAGCTACCTGTGCCATCTCGCGCACGGGGCGATCGTCTGTCGTGGCCCGGTCGGGCCCGTCGATCCCGCGCGTTCGTCGCCGGTGCGGCGCATGGCCGTCATCGGATTCGACGCGCACAACGCCGTGGTGTTCTTGGAGCGGCCGCCCGCGGTCGTTCCGGCCGCAGCGCCGGCCTGAGGGCGGGCAGGGCGGCGGGCTGTGGCCCGCCCCACGCGCGGGACAGGCCGCAGCGCTAGTCTGCGCTCAGATGTCCTCGACGAGCTCGAGCGGCCAGCGTGAGCAGACCCCGGTCCGGGGTTCGGCCGATGCCGCGCCCAAGTCGCCGATCGCGGTGGCGCTGAGCCGCATCGATGCCCTCGACGTCGAGGCGTTTA
This sequence comes from uncultured Solirubrobacterales bacterium, assembly GCA_963819075.1. Classification (GTDB taxonomy): domain Bacteria; phylum Actinomycetota; class Thermoleophilia; order Solirubrobacterales; family Solirubrobacteraceae; genus CAVQBJ01. Next base: position 346,821 of record CAWFUP010000001.1, on the reverse strand, counting down.
CGGCGCTCTTCGCGGCGGACGGGCAACTGCTGACGCTCGACAGCAAGGTGGCAACGAACGCCGACGAGGTGCGTGACGTGATCGGCCAGTTCGTGGCTCAGCTGCGCGCCACCACGCACCGCATCACCGCCGAGTGGCACCCCGACGAGGCGACCTGGATCGCCGAGCTCGAGGCGACCTATGAGTTGACGGACTTCGCCCGGCTCGGCCCGCTGCCCCGCGCGGCCGTGCTGCGCGCCGCCCCGGCGGGGATCGCCCGGCTGAGCGTCTACGGGCAGCACGAGCTGCCGCTCAGCCAGTCACACCGGCGCTTCCAGGAGGTCCGGGCCGGTCGGCACTGGCTGCCGACGCTCTGACCGACCTCACTCCAGGGTGCGCCGCCACAACGGCTCTCGCCCCGGCGGTTGCCTGGGAGCCTCCCGCGGCGTCAGCGGTTTGATCGGAAGCACCGTCGGCTTGTCGGTCGACAGCGTGACGGCCGTGCCGTCGTGGGTGATCTCGAGCGGCGGCCCGCTCACGAGCGTATAGATCGCCCGTTCACGCCGGATCTCCACCGCGATCCGCCGCCCGCGGATGCTGACCCGCAGCACCATCCGGGTCAGGGCCTGCGGCAGCCGCGGCTTGAAGCTGAGCGCTCCGTCACGGCTGCGCATCCCGCCGAACCCGGCGACCGCGGCGATCCAGGCACCGGCCAGCGCCGCGATGTGGACCCCGTCGCGCGTGTTGCGCTCGAGGTCGTCGAGGTCCATGAGCGCCGCCTCGCGGTAGTAGTCGTAGGCGAGCTCGAGGTGTCCGACCTCGGCCGCGACGACCGCCTGCGTGCAGGCCGACAGCGATGAGTCGCGCACGGTCAGCGGTTCGTAGTACTCGAAGTTGCGCGCCTTCTCCTCGTCGGTGAAGGCATCGCCGCGGAAGACGAGCGCGAGTACGAGGTCGGCCTGCTTGACGACCTGTTTGCGGTACAGCTGCAGGTAGGGGAAGTTGAGCAGCAGCGGGTACTGATCGGGGCGCGTCGAGGCGAAGTCCCAGACCTCGTGCTGGGTGAAGCAGTCGTCCTGGGAGTGGACCCCGCGCTGCTCGTCGTAGGGGATGAGCATTGCGGTGGCGGCGTCGCGCCACGAGGCGGTCTCCTCGTCGTCGACGCCGAGCGCGGCCGCCAGGTCGGGGTGGCGATCGGCCGCCTCGGCCGCCTCGCGCAGATTGCGCTGCGCCATCAGGTTCGTGTAGAGGTTGTTGTCGGCGAGGGCGCTGTACTCGTCGGGGCCGGTGACGCCGTCGATGCGGAACCGCCCGGCCGGATCGTGGTGACCGAGCGATCGCCACAGCCGCGCCGTCTCGACGAGCAGCTCGACGCCGACCTCACGCTCGAACTGGTCGTCGTCGGTGGCGGCGCGATAGCGGATCACCGCATCGGCGACGGCGGCGTTGATGTGGAAGGCCGCGGAGCCGGCCGGCCAATAGGCCGAGCATTCGTGGCCGTGGATCGTTCGCCAGGGGAACGCCGCCCCCTCGAGGCACAGCTGCTTCGCCCGTTCGCGCGCGAGGTCGAGCGTCCGGTGGCGCCAGCGCAGCGCGTCCGACACCGCGTGCGGAGCCGTGTAGGTCAGCACCGGCAGCACGAACGCCTCGCTGTCCCAGAACGCGTGGCCGTCGTACCCGGGCCCGGTCAGGCCCTTAGCCGCGATCGCGCGCTGCTCGGCGCGAGCGCCCGCCTGCAGCACGTGGAACAGACCGAAGCGCGTGGCCTGCTGCAGCTCGGCGTCGCCGTCGAGCTCGATGTCCGCGCGCTCCCAGAAGTCGTCCAGGTAGGCCCGCTGCGCGGCCACCAGACCGTCCCAGCCGGTATGGCGCGCCTCGTTGAGCGCCATCGAGACCTGATCACGCACCGCCGGTCCCGAGCGCAGCCGCGACCAGCCGTAGGCGACGAATTTGACCAGGCGAAACGGTGCGCCGGGGTCGAGCTCCGTCGTGGCGATGAAACGCGCGACGTCCTCGTAGGCCTGGACCGACGTCGCGGTCTCCGCCGGTCCGTCGATTATGTGATCCATCGCCACGGCGATCCGCAACTCGCTGGCCTTCGTGCGGTGCACGAGGACCGCCGCGGCGCCGTCGGCGTCGAAGAACTCCGCCTGCAGCGGCGCCGCGAGCGCGGCCGCGGCGCGCGGGTCGCCGTCGGGCACCGGGGGCGACTCGTTGGCGAACAGCTCGGATTGCACGACGACCGGCGCCTTGCCGTCGAGCGGCTCGACCTCGTAGGCGATGGCCACGATCGCCCGTTGCACGAAGGAGACCAGCCGCGTCGTGCGCACGCGAACCGCCCGGCCGGTCGGGGACACCCACTCGACGGTGCGCCGGAGCACGCCGTCGCGCAGGTCGAGCACGCGCTCGTGGCTGCGCAGCGTGCCATAGCGGACGTCGAGCGCCTCGTCCTCCACGAGCAGCCGGATGATCTTCCCGTTCGTCACGTCGACCACGGTCTCGCCGGATTCCGGGTACCCGAACCCGGCCTCCGCGTACGGGAGCGGTCGCAGCTCATAGAAGCCGGCGAGATAGGTGCCGGGCAGGCCGTAGGGCTCGCCCTCGTCGAGGTTGCCGCGCAGGCCGATGTGTCCGTTTGACAGCGCGAACACCGACTCGCTCTGGGCCAGGCGATCGAGGTCGAGCGAGGTCTCACGCACCACCCAGGGCTCGACGGGGAAGGCGGACTGCTGGATCACGGTTGCTCGAGCAGCTCCGCGAGGTCACGCACGACGATGTCGGCGCCGTGGGCTCGCAACGCGTCCGCCTGCCCGACGCGATCGACGCCGACCACGAACCCGAAGTGCCCCGCGCGGCCGGACTCCACCCCGGCCAGCGCGTCCTCGAACACCGCGGCCTGCGCGGGCTCGGCGTGCAGGGCCGCCGCCCCGGCGAGGAAGGTGTCCGGAGCCGGCTTGCCGTGCAGGTGCTCGCGGCCGGCCACGACCCCGTCGATGATCGCGTCGAAGAGGTCATCGATGCCGGCCGCGCGCAGGACGTCGCGAGCGTTCGCGCTCGACGACACGACCGCTCGCGGCAGCTGCGCGTCGCGGGCGGCGCGAACGTAGCGCACCGAGCCCTCGTAGGGCTGCACGCCCTGCTCGCGAATCATCCGCAGCACGACGTCGTTCTTGCGCCGGCCAAGGCCGTGAACGGTGTCGGCCCCGGGTGGATCGTCGTCGCTGCCCTCCGGGAGCTCGACCCCCCGAGCGGCCAGGAACGACCGCACCCCATCGAGTCGGGGCTTGCCATCGACGTAGTCGTCGTAGTCGGCGATCGGATCGAAGGGGACGAACGGCGCCCCCGTCGCCTCGGCGCGGCCGCGCAGGAACTCGTCGAACATCTGCTTCCACGCGGCGGCGTGCACCTTCGCCGTCTGGGTCAGGACCCCGTCGAGATCGAACAGCAGCGCGTGTACCCCATCCGGCAACCCGAGCATCGGCGGCATTGTGTCGAACCCGAGGCCGTCATGGGTTGATACCGACACCGGCCCGCCCGGGCCCCGCCGCTAACGTCAAGCGAATGGAGCCGCTCCCCATGGCCCCGAGCTGCGCGCTCGACGAGGATGGCCTGCGCGAACAGCGCGAGCGCTATCGCAAGGCGGGTCGCGGCGCACGGATCATCGAGCGTCACCCCCGCCTCGTCGTCGTCGAGCTCGACGCGAGCGTCGACACCGTCGGGGTCGAGCGGTTGCTCGCGGTCGAGCGGGAGTGCTGCCCGTTCTTCGAGCTGTCCTGGGAGCCGACGCGGCGGCGACTCGCCGTGGGCGTCTCGGCTCCCGAGTACGAGCCGGCGATCGGCGCGATCGTCGCCGCGCTCGGCCTCGAGGGGTGACGTGACGGTCACAGATGTGCGTCGCGGCTCACGCCGCGGTCGCGCGACTGTGCCGCCCGGCGGTCGGCGCAACCGCGCGCGCAGGGGTGTGCTCCCGAAGGCCCGCCAGGCGGGCCCGATCGAGCACACCCCCGCGCCGAGGCGTCGGTAGGTCACGCGAGGGTGACACCTGTGCCGGGAGGGTCACCGAACTGCCACGCGAGCGTGCCGCGCGTGCGTCGCGACGGACCGCTGGGGGCTCCAAGCCCCCGAGCCGCCGCCGCGAGCGCGCCGCGCGCGCGTCGCGACGGACCGCTGGGGGCTCCAAGCCCCCGAGCCGCCGCCGCGAGCGCGCTGCGCGTGCGTCGCGACGGACCACTGGGGGCTCCAAGCCCCCGAGCCGCCGCCGCGAGCGCGCCGCGCGCGAAGGCCCAAGACCCGCCAGGCGCCGCCCGTACACACCCCCGTGACAACGTCCCGCCCCCGCTGCCCTTAGGATGTCGCGTGGATGGGCGCTCCCCTTCTCGCAGCGACGAGGATCGTCGCGCGACGCTCAGTCCTGCGTGCCGCCGTGCTCCTCATCAGCGCGGGCGCGCTGCTGACCGCCGCGCCGTCGAAGGCTGCCGCTTCGCCGGTGAGCCCGGATTACCTTGCCCTCGCCGAGCAAGGCATCACCAACCAAGCTGGACACTGGCGCACCGCCCAGGACGGCTGGTACTGCGAGACCCTCGGCTGCACCGGCGCCTACCCGTTGCTGACGATCTGGGGCGTCGTGCGCATGTTCGAGTCGGCCGACGCCGTCGCACTCGCCGACCCGACCGCCGCCCACCGCGCGACGGTCAACTGGTTCGCGCGCCGGTCCGTGGCGCTGTACTGGAACCGCTACCTGCACGGCTTCGAGCCCTACCCCGGCGACAACTACCCGAGCGCCGAGGCGTGGTTTGACGATAATGGCTGGCTCGGGCTGGCGTTCGTCGACGCCTTCCGCGCCACCGGCCAGCGCGAGTGGATCGCCGTCGCACAGCACGCCTTCGACTTCGTCGTCGCGCACGGGTGGGACGGGCGCAACGGCATGTGGTGGAACACCCAGCACACCCAGCACGCCGGCGAGGCGCTGGCCTCCGACAGCCTGCTCGGCATGATGCTCTACGTCGCCGACCACAACGCCGCCGACCTCGCCCACGCGCGGGCCTGGATCGACTGGGCGAACACGCACGACATCACCTACGACGGGCTGTACGCGAGCCAGGGCCCGGGCAGCACGGTGATCGACTACATCCAGGCGCCGCTCATCTACGCGCAGTACCTGCTCTGCCGGGCGACCGGCAACAACTCCTACTGCGCGCACGCCGCCGCCAAGGCCCGCGACATGACGCGACTCAACGGCGTCGCGTACAGGCTCGCGCCGCTGTACGACTCGATATACCTCCAGTGGATGATGGCCTACGCGCAGTCGAGCGGCGACACGCACTGGATCGCCGTCGCGCAGTCCAACGCCGCCGCCGCGCTGCGCCACGCCAGCGCCGAGCAGGGACTGTGGCTCGGCAGCTGGTGGGGCGGTCCGATCACCGACCCGAACACCCAGCCCGGGATGTTCCGCACGATGGCCGGCACGACGAGCCTGTTCGCCTGGCTCGCGTACTACCAGGGCCACCCCTGATGGCGCGGACGCGTGCTCTGTGGGGCCGGGTGGGCGCGGCGCTCGTGGTCGGCGGGGCCCTGTGCGCGAGCTCCAGTCCGGCGGCATCGGTGCCACCGCCGAGCTACTACGGCACCAATGTGCAGCCTCTTTTTGAAAAGGGGTTCGTCGCGCCCACTGGCTGGAACGCCCTCATCGCGGACATGAGCGCCGACGGTTGGCAGGTCGCGCGTGCGGACGCGGCCTGGGCCTGGGTGGAGCGCACGGCCCCGGTCAAGGGTGTTCACACCTATACCTGGGACCCGCCCACCGACCCGGCGCACTCGATGGACGGGCTCGTGTCGCTGCTCGCGTCCAACCACGTGCGGATGCTCGCCGTGCTGGCCATCGCGCCGTCGTGGGCGGGCGCCGGCCATGAGGAGCTGACCGCGGCACATGACGGCGACTTCGTCGCCTACGCGGCGGCGTTCGCGGCGCGCTACGGCGCGGGCGGCACGTTCTGGTTACAGCATCCTCAGCTGCCCTACCTGCCGGTGCAGCAGTTCGAGGTCTGGACCGAGGGCAACTCGACGAACTTCTGGACCGGCCAGCCCGACCCGGCCGAATACGTGAACGTCCTGGAGCCGCTCCACGCGGCCGTGCACTCGGTCGACCCGGACGCGCAGGTGCTCGCGAGCGTCGGCTGGCAGGGCGCCCCGGCGTTCGTGGCTGCGCTCTACGCCGACGGCGTGAAGGGCTCGATCGACGCGGTCGGGTTTCACCCCTACGGGCAGGACGTCCCCTCGACGGTCGGGCTCGTCCAGCAGATGCACGCCACGCTCGTCGCCGCCGGCGACCCCGGCCTGCCGATCGACGACACCGAGGTCGGCGTGCCCGCACCGACCCCGGCGGCGGACGCCACTCGGGCCTCGATGCTGACGCTGTCCGGCGACGCGCTCGCGCGCAGCGACTGCAACGCGCAGAGCTTCGACGTCTACGCGCTGACCAGCAGCGGCACCGGCGCCGAGCCGATCAACGAGGGCTACATGGGCATCCTCGACCATGTCACCGGCGCGCCGGACATCACCGGCCAGGCGCTCATCGCCGCCTCGCAGCGCTGGCAGGCCGACCCGACGAGCGGTCTGATCCTCTGCGCCGGCACCACGACGCCGCCGAGCACCCTGCTGCCGCTCGGCCTCGATCTCACCCACACGAGCCCGACCTGCGTGAGCGCCACGATCACCTACGAGGGCAACCCGCTGCAGTCGGCCCAGATCATCCTGCGCACGGCCGACGGGCGCGTCGACCCGGCGACGACGACCCCGGCCGGACAGGTCCAGATGTGCCTGCAGAACGGTCCGCCGATCACGAGCTTCACCGTCGATGCCGAGATCTCCAGTCCGGTGACGACCGCGTCGCTCACGAGCCCCGACATCGGTGAGTCGGCGACGTACAGCTGCCCGGTGAGCGTGAGCGCGCCGACCGCGGCGTGCCCGCTCATTGCCCCGGCCCCGGGCGCGACGACGACCACGGGCGGCTCGGCACCGCCGCCGGTCAGCGGGAACGCGACGACGACCACGACCACGACCACGAGTACGACGTCGAGTACGTCATCGACGAGCGCTCACGGCTCCGGCAGCGGAGGCGACTCCGGCGCCAGCGGCCGCGGTGGCAGCTCGCAGACGAGCGCGTTGCGCCACTACGCCGGCGTTCCCCCGCTGAAGGGCTGTCGCCTGCAGCTGGCGCTCACCGGGAGCCGCGCGGGTCGCACGGCCCTGCACACGCGGCTGACCTGCGCGCACGCGACGCCGCCGGCCACGCGGGTGCACGTCGCCCTCACGCGTCGCGGTCACCGCAGGGCAAGCGCGGCGGCGACGGTGACCCTCGCGAAGGGAAGGTGGGTGGCGTTCACCCTGACCGGCGTGCCGCGTGCCGGCGACCGCCTGAGCGCCGCCGCCCCGGCGAACGCCACCGCCGGCGTCCCCGCCGTCGCTGTTGCCTTCGTCGTCGCGGCCCGCCGCGGATAGCCGGACGTCTCGAGCGACACGCGGGGTCGACGGGGGCCAGGCGCCGTAACGGACGGATGGGCGACGCGACCAATGGCCCTTTTCAAAGTACGCTTCCCGGGTGCCGTTTGGTCAGGAAGATCGCAGGGCGGCGGTACTGGGGCTGCTGGTGTGCGCGCTGTGTTGGCTCGGAGCCGCCGCGCCCGCCTCGGCGGCGCCGGATCCCGCCTTCGGCGCGAACGCGCAGTCACTGCTGGAGTGGAACTCGTTCTGGGCACCGCCGCCGGCCCCGTCGGCCACTCCCTACCTGGCCGCGCTGTCCGCCGACGGGGTCGGCGTCATCCGCAGCGACGCGGCGTGGGTGTGGGAGCAGCCGAACTCGTCGAGCGACCCCATGAACTGGACGACGCTGGACGGGATCGTCACCGAGCTCGCGCAGAACCACCTGCGCTGGCAGCCGACCATCGACCTCGCCCCGTCGTGGGCGGCGCAGACACCGAACACGCCGGCGGGCTGCTCGCCGGTCGAGCAGCGCTACCTGCCCCCGCAGGACCCGACGCAGTACGCGGCGTTCGCCGGGGCCCTGGCGGCGCGCTACGGGCCGGGGGGCACGTTCTGGGCGGCGAACCCGTCGCTGCCCGACCTGCCGGTGCAGCGCTTTGAGATCTGGAACGAGGAGAACGTCGACGCCTACTGGAACAACGCCCCGAGCGCGACGCAGTACGTCGCCATGTACAACGACGCCCGCACGCAGATCGAGGACGCGGTCAAGCCGGCGCAGGTGCAGGTGATCGTCGGCGGCGTCGTGTGGGGCGGGCAGGTCGACTGCGTCGCGCCGACCACGAACGATTCCGACTACATCGAGGCGCTGTTTGCGGCGGGCGGCTCCGGCTGGACGCCCGACGCGATCGGCGTGCATCCCTACGGCCCGGCGGCGCTGAACATCGTGGCCAACCTGCGCCGCGAGCAGCAGGCGCTGCAGACCGTCGGGCACGCCAACGTGCCGCTCGAGCAGACCGAGCTCGGCTGGACGGTGCGTCCGCCCGACGCGCCGGCCGGGAGCCTGGCGGCCGGCTACGTCGACGACGCGAGCCGGGCCGGAACGGTCGCGCTCACCTCTGACATCGTCATGGGGTCGGACTGCGGGGTGCAGTCGTACGACCTATACACGGCGGTCGAGCGGGAGAGCACGCTGGTCAGCGAGGACCCGGTCGGGGCGAGCGCCTATGACCTGCTCGAGCACTGGACCGGCATCTTCGCCCTCGGCGCGACCGGGAGCGGGCCCGCGCCGGCGACGATGACCAGCACGGCCTTCGCCGCCGCGATCTCCCGCGACCAGGCCGGTGACAACGCCGGACAGGACGTCCCCGTGTGCGCGCCGGTCGGCGCCGCCGGCCGGCTGCTGACGCTCGCCCTCAGCGTGGCGCCAACGGCGCAGAGCGGTTGCTACAACGCGACGGTCACCTACCTCGGACTGCCCGTGTCGGGCGCCGAGATCCGGGCGTCGGCGCCGATCCAGGCCGCGGGGGCCACGAGCTTCGGCCCGACCTTCACCAACCCCGACGGCGCCGTCGGCTTCTGTGCCGGGGTGGGGGTGAACCCGGCGGTCACCGCCGTGGTCGGCGGCGGCAGCTTCGATCCGAGCATCGTGCCGCTCGTCGCCAGCTCGAACACCGTCGACGTGCCGGGGGCGCAGGGGTCGAGCGGGAGCACGAACACGACCACGACCACGACGACGACTCACGCGGTGACCACCACGCCGGTGCCCTCACCGCCGCCCGCGTGCGTGCTCAGCGGAGTCCAGGTCAGCCGCGAGCGGCTGGCCACGGCGCTCAGCCGGGGGCTGCGCGCGCGGATCCGCCTTGCCACCGTGGCCAAGGAGCGCGGTTGCGCGGTGTCGCTGTCGCTGCTGCTGCGGCCCGGTGGCCGGGTGGTCGGCTCGCTGCGTCTGACCGTGCGACGCGTGGGCGCCACGCTCGTCGTCGTGCGGGTCGACCGGGCGGGGCGGCGCCAGCTGCGCCATCGCCGCGGCGCCGTGACGCTGACGCTGCGGCTGGACGTGGCCGGCGCGCCGATCGGGACCGGCGTGCTCGCCGAGCGGGTGCGGCTGAGGGCGTGAGGGCGGCGCCGCGGGGCTGGCGCGGCGGGGGGTGTGCTGCGTTAGGCCCGCACGGCGGGGGTTGGGGAGCACACCCCGCGGCGCGAAACCGCCTTCGACGCGGGGTGTGCTGCGTTAGGCCCGCGGAGCGGGGCTGCGGGAGCACACCCGACGCTCAGCGTGACGTCTACCGGTACTCCGGGTTCGGATGCCCGGGCATCGACAGGTCCCAGTTGTGTGTCGAATTGCCCCAGGCCGGGATCCCGCCGGCATCCTTGAGCATGCGCGCGAGATGCAGGACGTTCCAGGTCATGAAGACCGCGTTGCGGGTCGTCCACGCGTTGCCCTGCCCGCCACCGTCCGCGTCGAGATAGGACGGACCCGGGCCACCCTCGCCCACCCAGTAGGCATCCGACTGGGGTGGAATCGTCAGGCCGATGTGCTGGAGGGCGTAGAGGACCTGCGCGCTGACGTGCTTGCCGCCGTCCTCGTTACCGGTGGTCACGACGGCGCCAACCTTGCCGTAGTAGGCCCATTGGCCGGCGTCGTTGACCTCGCTCGAGTAGGCGTACAGGCGCTCGATGATCTTACGAGTGAGCGAACTCTGATCGCCCAGCCAGATCGGCCCGGCGATGATGAGCACGTCGGCGGGCCGGACAAGACTCGCATAGATCTCGGGGAAGTCGTCGACGTCGTACCCGTGCTCGCGCATGTCCGGCCACAGGCCGGCCGGGATGTCGCGGTCGGCCGTTCGTACCTCGTCGACACGGACGCCCAGACGGGTGAAGATCCCGCGCGGGATGGCGAGCAGGCCATCGGTGTGGCTCGGCTCGGGTGAGCGCTTGGTAGTGCCGTTGAAGATGACCACGCGCAGGTCGTCGAAGCGCCCCGGCGCGTGCTCGCAGCGCTCGTCGATGAAGCGCTGGATCGAATCCGGGATCGGCATGCGGGGTGTCCTTTCGGTCGGCCTCAGACGGCGTCGCGCGCCGGCGGACGGCGCGGCAGCGCTGCCTTCGTCGCCCGAGCGCGGGCGGCGTTACAGTCGCCCGGCGCTGGTCAGTCGGCGCCGAGCAGCGCTCGCACCGCGCGCACGGCCGCGTCGATCGTCGACGTCATGTCGCGCGCCGGCTCGGCGAGCATGCGCAGCGCGATCCCGTCGCCGAGCGAGACGAGCACGTCGGCGACGGCCTCGGGCTCGCCGCGCAGGTGCAGGACGCCCTCGCTCTGCTTGTCCGACAGCGCCACGGCGACGTGCGTGCGGATGCGTCGCATCAGCTCGGTGTACTCGACGGCGATCTCCTCGTTGCGACGCGAGAGCGTGAACAGCTCGAAGCCGAGGGCCACGATGTCGGGCTCGCCGGCGATCACCTCGCGGAGTCCGACGACGAGCATGTGGATGAAGTCGTCGGCCGTCTGCGCCTGCGCGAGCTGGCGCTCGAGCGCCTCGAGGCGGACCTCGGCATCGCGGCGCACGACCTCGACGAGCAGCTGCTCCTTGGTGCCGAAGTAGTAATGCAGCAGCCCCCGGGAGACCCCGGCCTCACGCGCGACGTGGTCGAAGGTCGAGCCCGCGGTGCCGCGCAGCGCGATGCTCTTGCGCATCGCCTCGACAATCCGTTGGGCGCGATCTCCGGAGAGCGAGCGCTCGGCCGCGGCTTCCATGAACAGGATCGTACACGTGACGCGGGCCGACGTTAACTGACTCCGGGCCCGTCACGGGCCCGGAGTGCTCAGACACTGTTGCGGCGGAGCCGCTGTCGTCAGCTCGATGTCGCGGTCGCCTCGGAGTCCGCCTCGATGGCGTCGTTCTCCTCGGTCGTGCCGGTCGACGGCACCTCGGCCTGGACCGTGGTCGCCTCGGGGGCGGGCGGCGGCGTGGCCGGGCTCGTGGTCGAGGTGTAGTCGAACTCCTCCTCGGCGCCGAACAGCATGTCGAGGACCTTCGAACGCAGTCCCTCGCTGAGGGCCAACGCGGCCACCGAGCCGACGAAGGTGATCACGAGCAGCTTGCCCAGCCGATGGCGACCCCGCTTCCTGGGCTGGCGCAGCCCGTCGCTGACATCACGCAGCGCATCGGCGGTGCGCTGTAGCTCCTTGTGCAGCTTCTTGTCGTCGAGCAGCGCCTTGGTCGGGGACTTGCTGCTGCCCAGTCGCGAGTAGGCCTTGCGGCTCGACTCGTACGCACTCTGAATGTTGTCGCGCAGCTCGGCGTCGTCGAGCAGGCGTCCTACGATCGGGTGCTCGCGGATCTGACGAGCCGCCGTCACCCGCCTTGCTAATCCTCTTCGCTGCCATGAAAGACCACCTCGGCTCCGCTTACAGTCGTCGGGTCAATATACCCGGATAGGGACGTCGGGCGAGCGCCTGGTTAGACACATTCTCACCCTCGCGGGAGCGGCGAAGGTCGGCGCGCGCTCGCGGCGCGTGCCGGATGGGCGAGCGTCGACGCCGTTCGAGAGCGCCATCGCGCGGCCGACGCGGTACCGGCACGGGCGTTCTGATGGCCGCGGAGCTACCGCTCGCGCGAACCCGCGCCAGCGCCAGCGCCAGCCGAGCGGGCCGCGAGCGGGCCGGCGCCCACGGAGGCGAGCGGCCGCTCGAGCGCGTGCTCCCCAATCGCGGCCGGCGCCGCCACCGGCGCAGCCCCACCCCCGAGCGTCCGCCGCGTGCGCGACCGCCGCCAAGAGTGCACGATCGCCAGGCAGAACCCCCACCCATAGCGCAGCGTGGGCGGCTTCTTGGACTCGCCGTGCGCGCGGCGCAGCACCGTGATCGGCACCTCTTCGTAGGAGACCCCGCGCGTGAGGGCCTCGACGAGGAACTCGGCGGCATGGAACTGCATCTCGCGCAGGTCGAGCGTGGGCAGCAGCTCGGTGCGGATCGCGCGGAAGCCGTTCGAGCAGTCGGTCACGTGCACGCGCGTGAGCCCGCGCACGACCCGGTTGAAGAAGGCGATCCCCAGCTCGCGGGCGAACTTGCCGGGCTCGGCACTGCCGAGCACGCGCGACCCGGCCGCGAACTGCACCCGCCCGCTGAGCACCGGCTCCACGACGCGCTCGAGCTCCTCGGGGCGGTGCTGGCCGTCGGCGTCCATCGTGGCGACGAGCGGCGCGCCGGCGGCGACGGCGATCGAATAGCCGACCTGCAGCGCGCAACCGCCCCCGCAGTTGTGGTGCAGCCGCGCGACCGTGGCCCCGCAGGCGAGCGCCGCGGCGGTCGTATCGTCGCTCGAGCCGTCGTCGACGACGAGCACGGCGACGGGTACGCCGCGCACCTCGGAGGGCATGCGCGGCAGCAGCTCGGGCAGCGTCTGCGCCTCGTCGTAGGCGGGGATCACGACGAGCACGTGGGCGGCGAAGCGATCGCGCAGCTCGGCGGCGTCGAGCGGTCGCTCGGACGCGCCGAGGCAGTCGTGTGGGGGAAGGACGGCCGTCATGGGACGATCGAACACCGCGTCGCCGGGGAGGCGCACATCGGGCGGGGTCCGCGTCGCGGAGGATACCCGTCCGCGCGTCGTCCGGCGCAATTGGCGATAATGCCCATGTGCGCATCTTGATCCTGGGCGGGGACGGCTACCTCGGCTGGCCGACCGCCATGCACTTCGCTGCGCGCGGCCACGAGGTCACCGTCGTCGACAACTTCGCGCGTCGGCGTTGGCATCTGGAGCAGGGAACCGACTCGCTGACGCCGATCGTGCCGCTCGCCGACCGCCTCGAGGCCTGGGCGCAGACCGGCGGCGCGCCGATCCGCGCCGAGATCGGCGACATCATGGATCCAGAGTTCCTCGAGCGCGTCGTGGCCCGCGTCCTGCCCGAGACGGTCATCCACTACGGCGAGCACTCCTCGGCGCCCTACTCGATGATCTCGCGCCGCCACGCCGTCGAGACGCAGACGAACAATGTCGTCGGCACGCTCAACCTGCTGTTCGCGCTGCGCGAGTACGTGCCCGCGTGCCACCTCGTGAAGCTCGGCACGATGGGCGAGTACGGGACGCCGAACATCGACATCGAAGAGGGCTTCATCGACATCGAGCACAAGGGCCGTCGCGATCGCCTCCCCTTCCCCAAGCTCCCCGGCTCGCTGTACCACCTGTCGAAGGTCCACGACTCGCACAACATCCACTTCGCCTGCCGCGTGTGGGGTATGCGCGCGACCGACCTCAACCAGGGCGTCGTCTACGGGATCGAGACGGCGGAAACGGTGCTCGACGAGCGCCTCGTCACCCGCTTCGACTACGACGAGCTGTTCGGCACCGCGCTCAACCGCTTCTGCGTGCAGGCGGTCATCGGCCACCCGCTGACCGTGTACGGCTCAGGCACCCAGACTCGCGGTTTCCTGAACATCCGCGACACGCTGCAGTGCGTCGAGCTGGCCACCCTCACTCCCGCCGACGCGGGCGAGTTCCGCGTCTTCAACCAGTTCACCGAGCAGTTCAGCGTGCGCGAGCTGGCCGAGCTCGTGCAGACCTCCGCGGCCGCGCACGGCATCGACGTGACGATCGCCAGCTACGCCAACCCGCGCGTGGAGGCCGAGCACCACTACTACAACGCGGCCAACCGCAACCTGCACGAGCTCGGCCTGCAGCCGCACCTGCTCGGCGACGAGCTCGTCCAGTCGATGCTCAGCTACATCGAGCGCCACAAGGACCGCGTGATCACGCGCGCGATCGAGCCGCGCACGCGCTGGCGCCCGGACGACGTCGCCGCCCCGCCGCAGGCCGCCGTCAGCGCGAGCAACGGCGACGCCGAGCCGACGGTCACGCCGGCGCGCCGCTTCGCGCGCGACTAGCCGCGCCGCCCGCCGCGCGCCGCGCGCGTCACTAGCTTGTCGCCGCGTCGGCGCGTTGCACCAGCAGCGCGAACAGCCGCTGCTCGGTGGCGGCGGGCACCGGCTTGGTCAGTCCCGACGCCATCAGCGAGATCTCGGCCGATCCGACGGCGGCGTCGAGCTGATCGGTGATGTACGCGACGTGCACCCCGTACAGCGTTTCCGTCACCGTGATCCGCAGCCCGGCGGCGACGGTCGTGCCCGCCCACCGCACCGGCAGCGGCACGACCGTGATCGGGCCGAAGGCCGGTCCACCCGGCCGGTCCAGCACACCGCTGCCGAGGACCTTCACGACACACGCGCGGCCGCGGCTCGTGAGTGCCAGCGCGACGTCGCGGCGAGCGACGGTCGCCGACGGCATCACGCTCACCGAGGAGCCGATCGTCTGATACCCGTCCGCGGTCCCGGTCTCGAAGCTTGGAGAGTCGGAGTCGGCGACGTCGGTGGTGTTGGGCTCGAGGTCCGAGCAGCCCGGAAGGAAGCCGGTCGGTCCCCCGCCCGGCGAGGCGGGCTTCGGCGTCGTACCGGCGCTGAAGCCCGGCAGGTCCCCTGGCGTCAGGTTGACCGCCCGCGCCAGCACGAGCGCCTGCGCCGGTCTCAGGGTCTTGTCCGACCTGGCCGCGCCCGACCCGCCGCACGCGGCGAGCGCGACGACGAGCACGGCCGTCGCCACCCAACCGAGCCGGCGAGCTGCCCTGTCCATGCCACACCCCCCGACGTCGCGATTCCTGGTCGTCGGGAACGTTAGGCGAGCCGGTGCGTGTCCGGTTGCGTCAGGTAGCGGTCCTGGGGGCGGGCTCAGGGCCGTCCGTCGCCTCGTTCGGGCGGCCGATTCGCCGAGGGTGCACGTCCTTTCCGTGAGACATTCATAGAAACGACGTGCACCCCCGAATCCAGCAGCGCTACCGGAGCAAACCGGATACGCACAAGGCGAGCCTACTAGGCCCTCGGCGTTCGCACCCGGCACAGATGCAGCGTGCGCCGCACGCGGTACACCTTCCCGCGCCGCGTCACCGACACGATCGCGATCTGCATCGTGTTGCCGCCGGCCACGCACACGCGTCCCGCGAAGGAGATCGACACCGCCACCGGCCCACGGTGCAGCACGCGGATCCGGCGGCCGTTCACGAACAGCGTCTCGCTGCGCAGGCGCACCCCGCGTGGCAGGCCGAGGTCGTGGAAGGTCAGGTGGCGCTCGCTCTTGAACACGTAGCGGGGCGCGGGCGGCAGGACCGGCACCGTGGCGGTGCTCGTCGTCGACGTGGAGGTCGAGGAGGACCTGGTCGTCGATGACGTCGCCGTCGATGACTTCGCCGTCGATGAGGTGGTGGTGGTCGTCGTCGTCGCGGTGAGCACGATCTGATGCGACACCGCGGCCCCCGAGCCGCCTGCGCAAGACGCCGTGTGCCCCGTCCACGTCTGCGCGCTCGAGCAGCCGGCGGTGTCGGTCACGGTCAGCGTCGGGCTGTAGTTGCCCGGGCTCGCGTAGGTGTGCGTCGTGGTCGGCGTCGTGGTCGTCGCGCTCGTGCCGTCGCCGAAGTTCCACTGATAGCTGGCGATCCCCGCGGTCGAGGCGGGGCGATCGGGCCTGGCAATACCCGCGTCGACGTAGCTCGACCCCGCCGAGCCCGAGCCGTCGAAGGTCACCGGCTGCCCGGGCGCCGAGACGCCGCTCGTGGTGAACGCGGCCGTCGGCGCCGGGTCGGGCGTGATCGCGATCGCGATCGGCTCGTTGCCGACCGCGATCGGCGTGAGCGCGGTGTCGGTGGCGAGGTCGATCGGGGTCACCTCGTTGGACGACTCGTCGACGACGTAGGCGTACTTGCCGTCGGGGGTGATGGCGACCCCGCGCGGTGCGCTCGCGACCGCGACCGAGGTCCCGTTGCCGAGGGTGCCGTCCGCCTCGACGTCGAACACCGTCACGGTATTCGACCCCCAGTTGGTGACGAGCGCCTTCGTCCCGTCGGGGGTGATCGCGATCCCCAACGGTTGGTTGAGCGACGGGTCGCTCGTCGTCCAGGTCGCGCGACCGGAGGCGAGGTCGATCGTCGTCATCACGTTGTTTCCGAGGTCAGTGACGAAGCCGTACTTGCCGTCGGGCGTGATTGCCATCTGCCAGGGTTGGATGCCGACGGGGATCGGCGTCCGGGCCTGGCCGCTGGCCACGTCGATCGGCGTGACGATGTTGTCATCGGAGTCGACGGCGTAGGCGGCCTTGCCGTCGGGGCTGACGGCGATGTCGGTGACCGTGGTGAAGCCCGAAGTCGGGGTCAGGATCTGGCCGCCGGGCAGGCCGACCGGAAGCACCGACCCGCCGGCCGCCACGTACGCGCGGGTGCCGTCCGGGAGGAACGCGAGGGCGTCGCCGAAGGACGTGTAGCTGCTCGCGGTCAGGGGGGTGCTCGTCTGGCCGCTGGCCACGTCGATGGCCGTCAGAGTCGAGCCGCCCGCGGCGGCCGCGTAGACGGTCTTCGCGTCGGGGGTGATGGCGATCGCCTCCGGCCCGGTACCCCCGGCGATCGGCGTCTGAGGGGAGTTGGTCGAGAGGCGAATCGGGGTGACAGTGCCGTCGTTGTGGTTGGTCACGTAGGCCACCCAGGGAGTGCTCGGCGCACCGGCGAACGCCGGCGAGGCCCACAGGGCCGTAATCCCGGCGACGAGCGCCACGGTCGCGGCCACCGTGCGGCGCGCGCCGCGCCGATGCGCGGTCACGGGCCCTTCCCGAAAGATGGCGTCGTCGAGCAGCACCAGAAGCTCCCCCTTGTGGGACGGACAGCGGATAGGCCGGTCGTCGGCCGCGGGGCGGGTTCTTGAGCTGGGGGGGCGGCTGAGCGTCAGCCGCCGGCGAACGACGCGATCAGCCCCGCGGTGCGCTCGGGCTGATCGATCGACACGAACGTGTAGCTGTCGTCGATGCGCTCCAGGCGCGCGTTCGGGAACGCCGCCGCCATCCGCTCGGCGTAGCGCAGCTTGAAGAACCGGTCCTGCGGCGCCCAGGCGAGGAGGACCGGCTTATCGAACTCGCCGAAGCGCTCGGCGGCGGCCAGCGTGTAGCGCTTGTCGATCCCGCGCAGGATCGCGGCGACCTGCCGGCGGATGCGCCGGTCGCTCAGCACCGGGCGCATGAACGCGTCGGCCACCGCGGGGTCGAGGGGGCGCTTGGAGAGCCAGCCGAAGGCGATCGGCAGGCGCTGCGCGAAGCGCGGGCGCAGGCTGTTGGCGATCAGCCACACCGCGCCGGGCACGCGTGCCGCCAGCTGCAGCGGCGCGAACATCGGCGGCAGGAAGTTCTCATACGCGTCGCACGGCGTCAGCACCAGTCGCCCGATCCGCTCGGGGTGCTCGACGGCGACGAGCTGCGACAGGGCGCCGCCGGTGTCGTTGCCCACCAGCGTCACGTCCTGCAGGTCGAGCGCGGTGAGGAAGTCGGCAATCAGCGCGGCCAGCGCCGGCGGGCGCAGGTCGGCGCCGGGGTCGAGCGGCAGCGACTGCGAGCCGAGCGGCCAATCGGGCGCGATCACGCGAAAGTCCTTGGCCAGTGTCTCGGCCACGTCGGCCCACAGCAGGGCGTTGACGAGCAGCCCGTGCACGAGCACGATCGGCGCGCCGCTGCCGAGCTCGCGGTAGCGGATCGTCCCCTGCGGGAGGTGCACCTCGCGCTGCTCGAGGTCGGCGAAGGCGGTCATGCCGATTGCCTCCGATCGGCGAGGCGCTGGCGGATGAGCGCCGGCCACGCGCGGGGCGTCAGCGCCACCGCCCAGAGCAGCGGAGTGGGATCGAGGTGGGCCAGGCGCTCGGTGGCGCGCCCGTCCTCACCGAGAGTGACCCGGTCGCACGTGCGCAAGGTGACCGCGCGGCGGCCGAGGGTGCCCTCCAGCCGCAGCTCGATGTAGATCGTGTTGTCTTGGTGCGCCCAGCCCTCGACGGTGCCGTGCAGGTCCGGCATCAGGGCGAATAGCGGACGAACGAAGCGCTCGCGAAACGCCGTGTGCCCGACGACGGTCGGCACCTGGGGCTGCACGAGGCGAATATCGGGATGCATCCAGGGCAGGAACGCGTCGGCGAAGCGATCGGCGTCGATCGGGGTGCGCCATGCGCGAGCGAACGCTTCCGCCCAATCGCGTGCGGCGGAATCGTCAACCGCCCGGCTCGTCGTCAAGGTGCTCTCGCTCACGGCCTTCTCCTTGTCTCGACGCTCTGCGAAGATCGGATCGTGATCATTTGCGTACAGCTTGTATGCAGCATACGGCTGGTATGACCTCGCGGCAACCCACGCGCCAGGCCGAGCGCTCGGAGGAGACGCGCGCCGCGCTCATCGCCGCCGCGCGGACGTTGTTCGCCGAGCGCGGCTACGCGGCGGTGGGCACCGAGGAGATCGTGCGGGCGGCGCGGATGACGCGCGGCGCGCTCTACCACCACTTCGCAGGCAAGCAGGACCTCTTCCGCGCCGTCTACGAGCAGGTCGAGGCCGAGCTGCTGACGCGGATCGCCGCCGACGCGGAGACCGCCGCTGCCGGGGATCCGCTCGAGGTCCTGCGCGCCGGCAGCCGCGCCTTCCTGGAGGCCTGCGAGGACCCGGCGGTGCAGCAGATCTCGCTCATCGACGCCCCCTCGGTGCTCGGCTGGGAGCAGTGGCGCGAGATCGGGCTGCGCTACGGACTCGGGCTCGTCCAGGCCGCCCTGGAGGCGGCGATGGACGCCGGCCAGGTCGAGCGCCAGCCGGTGCGCCCGCTCGCCCACCTATTGCTCGGATCGATCGACGAGGCGGCGATGCTCGTCGCCCGCGCCGACGACGGAGGCCAGACCCGCCGCGAGGTCACGGCCGCGGTCGACCGCTACCTCGACTCGCTGCGCCCGCGCGGTGGGGGTTGAATCCGGACGCAGTGCGACCCCCGCCGGGGGGGTGACGTAAGTATGAATAGTTCACACCTACGACGTACACCCCAGGAGTGAGCCTGCGCGGCGGTTGAATCGCCCGGAGCGACACCCCGCGGCCGTCGGCGTCAGTCGGGTGAGCGCGTCCTCGAGCTACGGGCGCGCGCGGGGCGCGACCGCGGGGCGCCCCGGCGGCGCCGCCTGGCCCGCCACTGCAGCACGAACGACGCGATCAGCGCGATCGCCACCGGCACGCTGATGAGCGCGATGACGCCGAGTCCGGGCAGGAAGATGAACGCGGCCAGCGCGATCGCCAGCCCGAGCGCGAGGTCGATGCGCAGGTCACGCCGGCGCTCGCGGTAGCGCTGCTCGCGGCGGCGTCGCTCGCGCACTGCGCCCTCGGGCAGCCTTGATGCGGAAGGGCCATCGACCGGCCTCGATGCGGCGCTCGCGCTGCGCGGCCGCCGCGCCGCCGGCGTGGACGCAGTGGTACGGCCGCGTGACCGTCGATAGGCCGGGTCGGCGCTCATGAGCCGAGGGCCACCGCGAACATGCCGACCCAGGCCGCTCCGACGACGAGCATGAACCGGTCCTCGAAGAGGATCTCCTCGGGCGCGCTGCCGCCGCCGCGGGTCACGAGCAGTCCGTAGCGCAACAGGGCGAGCGTGAACGGAACGATCGTCAGCTCGCGCCAGCGCAGCTCGTCGATGTGCTTGGACTCGAACGCCCACAGGCAGTACGCGCCGAGGGCGACGGCGGCGGCCACCGCGAGCACGAGGCGCAGGAACTCGGCCGTGTACTGCTCGAGCACCGGTCGCGAGGCGCGTGAGGACGGATCCATGAAGTCGGCCAGGCGCCGCCCGGCGGCCACGAACAGGGCCGAGAAGGACACGACAACGATGAACCAGCGCGAGATGAGCACGCCCGCCGCGACACCGCCGGCCGTGGCCCGCAGCACGAAGGCCGTGGCGATCACCGCGATGTCGGCGATCGCCACGCTGCGCAGCCAGCCCGTGTAGGCGACGTTGAGCAGCAGGTAGCCGGCGGCGATGGCGAACAGGCCGATCCCGGCGACGAGCGACAGGGCCAGCCCGGCCACGCCGGCGAGCACGCCGACGATCGTGGCGCTGTGCGTCGAGATCGCGCCGGAGGCGATCGCGCGGCGGCGCTTGAGCGGGTGCGCGCGGTCGTCAGCGACGTCGTGGACGTCGTTGAGCAGGTACACGGCGCTCGCGAGCAGGCAGAACATCACGAAGGCGAGCACCACGCGGCTGAGCACGCCCGGGTGCAGCAGCACGTCGGCCGCGGCGGGCGCGGCGAACACGAGCAGGTTCTTCGGCCACTGGCGCACGCGCACGGCGCGGATCCACGCGCGGGCCGGGGACATTCGCGGCGGCGGCGGAGCTGCCTCCTCGCGCGAGAGGGCGGCCGCCGAGATCGCGCCGTCCAGGGGCGGTGGCGGGGGGGCGGTGGTCCTCGTGGGGGCTGACATCTGGGGGGCGCGCCGGCCGGGGACGACCAACGCCGGGGGTGGCCGCGCAATGATGCCCGCGCGAGCCTGAATGCGAGCTAAGCGATCCGTGGGGGTTTACTCACGTTGGAGTACGCACATCCTTGCCGTATGGCCTGCTCTTTCCCAATTAGGATCCTCTTAAGTAGACCGGAATCCAAGAGGCGTCGTGCCAGGCTGCCCCGAACGCCTTCCCGAGAGCCTTAGGCTGCTGGCATCCCATGGTCACGAGTGCGCCCCCCGCCACCTCCCCCCGCTCCTACGAGCGCCCGCTGCCGCCCCGCGTGCCGCCGTGGCGGCGGCTGCGCCGCGTGGTGTTCATCGCCTGGCTCGTGTGCCTCGTGCCCATAGCGATCTCCTACGTCAACACGATGAACCAGCCGTCGAACTCGACCTTCGCGATCCGCTCGTTCGAGTGGCTGCGCGATCACGGGGCGGCCGGCATCGCCGTTCAAGCCGAGGATCTCTACTACTCGCTCGAGGCGCCGGCCAAGGGCGGCCCGGGCCTCAGTGTGCTCCCCGGCGCCCGCCCCCGCGTGGCGATCGTCAACGTGCTGCACCCGCGCAACATCGCGCCGCCGATCGTCCCGGCCCTCCCCGGCGAGGGCGTGTGGTCGCCGAGCGAGGGCTTCACCGGGCGCGACGCGCCGGTGCAGCTCACGACCTTCCGCAGCGATCCCAACTACCCGCGCATGGTGGCTGGCGCCGCCTGGATCGACACGTCGCGCACGCGGATCGCCCTGTATCCGGGACGCGTGGAGCCGTCGGTGACCTTGCCGCGCGGGCTCATGGAGGTCCCACCGGCCGGCCGCGGACAGCTGCTGGCCACCTTCAACTCGGGCTTCAAGCTGGCCGATTCGCACGGCGGCTTCGCGGTCGGCGGGATCACCTACGCGCCGTTGCAGCCGGGCATGGCCACGTTCGTGCACTACGCCGACGGGCGCGTGAACGTCGTCTCCTGGCACGGCGGCTCCAGCGCCGGCCCGGGCGTGGACTTCGCGCGCCAGAACCTTCCCCTCATCGTCGAGGGCGGGCAACCGAACCCGAACCTGGCCGACGGGCCGCAATGGGGCGTGACGGTCGGCAACGCGATCCGCGTGTGGCGCTCGGGCCTCGGCGTCGACGCGCACGGCAACCTCATCTACGCGGCGGCCGACAACCAGACGGTCGGCTCGCTCGCCGCGATCCTCATCCGCGCCGGCGCGGTGCGCGCGATGCAGCTCGACATCAACTCCTTCTGGGTGAGCTTCATCACCTACGGGCGGCGCGGCGGGCAGTCGGCGACGAACCTCTTGCCCGACATGGTGCGCACGCCGCAGCGCTACCTGTCGCCCGACGACCGCGACTTCTTCGCCGTCTACGCGCGCTGAGCGGCCTCAGCCGCCCGGCTGTACCGAGACGGTCCCGGTCGCCGTCGTGCCGCCCGACGGATCGAGCTGGAGCTGAGCGTTGAGCGTCAGCGACGTGCCATCGCTTCGGGTCAGGCTCGCCGACAGGTTCGTCCCCTGCAGCGCGGTGATCGCGCCGCGATAGCGCCTCGGGGCAGACGGCGGACCGAGCGTGACGTCGCTGGCACTCATCGACAGCCCGCCGCCCTGCTGGGGCTGGCCCTCGATGCGGATGTCGAGCGCGCTCAGCGACGTGCCCTGCAGGGACAGCTTGATGTCGACCTGGGCCAGGCCGCTCGCGGTCTGGCCCTGCGTCACGGTCCCCGTGCCCTGCGCGGTGAAGGCGCTCACCCCGCCGCCCTGGCCGGTGCTCTGGCCGCCGCCGGAGCTCGTCGGCGCGCCCGGGCTCGTGCGGCGCAGGAGCGACGCCGGCGTTCCCGCCCGGCGCGCCCAGTCGGCGCCGAGCGGACCGATCGGCAGCCACACGACGAGCGCGAGCGGCACGAACACGGCTGTACCGAATGCCGACACGCTTACGCCGCGGTGCTCGAGCCAGCCGCTCAGCGCGCGCGCCCACACCGCGGCGAAGACGGCGGCCGTGCAGGCGGCGGTGACCACGAGCATCCAGGCGCTCTTCGTGTCGCTGCCGGTGCCGAGGCCGTGCACGACGGCGATCGGCCAGCACCCGTAGGCGAGCCAGTGGATCGATCGCCACGCCCGATAGCCGAGTCGATGGCGGAGCAGGCTCGTGATGACGAGCGCGATCAGCAGGTCCGAGGCGAACGTGCCGAGGCCGAGCCAGATCGGCCGGTAGGCCGACGTGAACGGGATGAACACGTCGATCAGCGTGATCGGGGCGAACCCGTCGAGCAGCGACGTGAGGATGTGAACGACGAGCAGCGCGAGCGCGAGCAGCGACGCGTCGCGGTGGACGCGATCGATGACGAAGCGCGGCAGCGTCGGCGTCTGCACGCGCTGCACGTCGGCCACGCCGAGACAGACGCTGACCGTCAGCAGGATGAGCGAGACCGCGCCGGTCGCGCGGGTCAGGTACCAGAGGCCGGTCGAGCCGGTCAGGGCGAGGATCATCGTGGCGGCGCCGGCCCGGCGCTCACGAGGACGCCGTCACCACCGGACTCGGGACCGGCGCCGGCACCTGCGTCTGATCCGGCGGCGGGACCGCCGACGCGTTGGGGTCCGAGGATGACGCGTTCGGGTCCGTGCTCGGTGCGGGGGGAGCGGCGGCGGCGCCGCCCGACGCCGAGCTTGAGGACGGATGCGTCTGATGGCCCTTGAAGGCCTGCGCGGCGGCCCCGGAGAACACGAGCGTGAACGCCACGACGCCGGCGATCATCCAGCGATCGATCTGGCGGATGCGGTCGAGGCCGGCTTGGCGCGCGTTGAGTTCGCGATGCATCGCTCGTTCATTGTGCCGCGCCGCGGCGGCTCGGAAATGAGAAGCCGCTCAGGGACGCTGTCAGCCGAGACGCACGGGCCGGCTCGACTGCGGGGAGTACACGCGCCACGTCCCGCCGGTGACGTTACTCCAGCCGCGGGGCACGGCGACGATCGTGCGGTCGGTCAGGCCGCGGTGATGCAGGCTCTTCCAGATCTTCGGGGCCGGTTGGACGAGCAGCTGCGTCGTGTTCGATGTGCGGTCGTCGACAACGTCGTAGGGAACGTGCAGGTCCCAGACGAGCTCGGACTCGACGACGGCCGCGGTGGCGGCCACCGAGTGCCACGCCGCGCCCCGCACGTCCAGCCGCGGCCCGATGCGCGCGATCGTCGCGTCGAGCTCGTTGCCGCTCGTTCGCTCGAGGCGGAACACGTCGAAGTCGTAGGTGAGCTTCTGGTGCTCGGTGGAGGCGCCGAGCGCGACGACGAGCGCCGCCCCGGCCAGCCCGAGCGCGAACGCCGCCGCGCGCGCCTGCGGGCGCCGGCGAGCGAGCCACTGCGCCGGTGCCGTCGCCCCGGCCGCGGCCAGGACGCACAACAGCGAGATGAGAACCGAGAAGTGCCGGTCGGGGACGTTGAACTTCGACTTGGCCAGGACCGCGACGGTGATCGCGGCCACGCCGGTCATGCCGAGCGTGGTCAGCGCGGCGCGCCGCGGGGACAGGCGCAGGACGACGACGGCGCCGATCACCGCCGCCACCAGGCCGGGCAGCGCGAGGCAGAACTCGAGCGTCGTCCACAGTCCGTGCAGCGAGGAGGAGGCCTGAACGGTGCCCGGCGGCGCGCGCGTGTTCGTGAACGAGTACAGGGGCGTGCCGAAGAAGCGCCACTCCAGGAACAGCCACAGCGCCATCGGCGCGACGGCGAGCGCCACGATCGCCGGCAGCCGGCGCGAGAGGACCGGCCGGCCGGCTCGCCACCAGTCGAGCGCGCCGTAGGAGAGCAGGAACGCCCACCCCTCGGGACGCACGAGCCCGGCGATGACGAGCAGCGTCCACACGGCGCGGCGGCGCCCGCGCAGCTCCCACACGAGCGCCCACATGAGCAGCACCGCGAACGGCAGGTTGATGTAGGCGCCGAACGAGATCGCGACGAGCATCGGGCTGGTGACGATCAGGAACGCCGCGAACGCCGGCGCCGGCTGGCGCAGTCCGAGCAGACGGCTGACCCGCCAGCCGGCCACGCCGAGCAGCACGAGCCCGGCGACGGCGCACAGGACGGTCGCCGACGGAGCCGCCGAGCCGAGCAGCGACAGCAGCGCCCCGGTGAGGATCGGCACCGGGTGAAACGTGCGGCTCTCGAGCAGCGGCGGGAGGTGGCCGGCGCGCAGGTCGCGGCCCCAGTCGAGGAACGCGTACGTGTCGTCGGTCAGCTCGTGCGAGAGCAGGTGCAAGGCGACCGCCGCCGCCGCAAAGGCCAGCGCGAGCAGGAGGACCCAGGCGAGGGGGGCGGGGATGCGCCACGATCGGCCTCCTCCGCCGAGCGCGGGGAGCTCGGTCGTGTCGGCGGTGGAGGCGGAGGCGGGTGGTGCGGAGACGCTCATCGGGTGTCGGGCGCTGCTCCGTGAGGATAGGCGCGCGGCGGGGTATCGGGGCGTCGGGCGACGCGTCCGGGGGCGGGCTGGGCACTGAGCCCGCGCGGTTGGCGTCACACGGCCGCGATCAGCCCGGAGCGCTCTGGGTCAGCGCAGCGAGATCGTCGAGATCGACCGGGCGGCCGCTCGCCCGCTTCATGCTGATCAGATCGTCGCGCCCGGCGACGGCGATCTGCATCCCGGAGAGACGGATCTCGAGCGCGCCGCGGCGCAGGTCGTCATACGCGGGCGCGCCCGGAGCATCGTGGAGCACGTCAATGGCTCCGTGGCGCGTGGCGAACTGCCAGAGCGTCGCCCGCGGCAACATCCGAGCGCTGATGGCGACCCCTTCGGCGCCCGGGTTCACGACGGTTGCCTCGAGCTCGTTGAGTGCCGCCGCGAGACGCTCGAGATTCACCGGATCCGGCGCCGGGATGAGATCCACGTCGATCGTGGTGCGGGTGTGCCCGTGGGTCTGCACGGCGAGTCCTCCCACCAGCACGTAGTCGACCTGGTGGTCGAACAGCACGCGCAGGATCAGCTCGGCGTCGAGCGGAGCATCACGGTTCTCAGACGGCGGCACGTCCGGCCTCGCGCAGGCGCCCGGCAAGGCGGTTCGCCGACAGAGCGAGGGCGAGCCGCTCGGCTGGCGGTCGGGCACGGAGCTCAGCGAGATGCACGGGATCCCATCTTCCCGCCAATCGCTTCAAACGAAGGTCGGGCTCACATCCGAGGGCGAGCATCAGCGCCCGCACGGTGTCCCATGTCGGAGTGGTCAACCCCCGCTCGATGCGGCTGACGGCAGCTTGCGTGGTGCCGGCGCGCCGCGCCAAGGAGGCCTGTGAGAGACCGAGTCGGCAACGTTCGGCGCGGATCAGCTCTCCGGGGCTATCCATATAGTAAAGTATATCGCGCCTGGAGACGGGCCGACCCCGCCTACTGTTGCGCCGCCCGCACGCCCAGGGCGAGTGCTCGCGCGACGAGGTCGGCCGCGAGGACCTCGACGGCGTCGTAGGGCACCTCGACGGCACCCGTGGCGAGGCAGAAGATCGTGTCGCCGTCGTACATCGTGTGCGCGGGGCGCACGGCGCGGGCGAGGCCGCCGTGGGCGACCGTGGCCACGCGGTGGGCCTGATCCTTGGTCAGGCGCGCGTCGGTGACGACCGTCACCAGCGTGGTGTTGGCGCCGGGGAGCAGGTTCGACTCGCGGTCCCAGCTCGTCAGCGGCGCCACCCACTCGTGGCGCTCGTCGTCCCAGATCCCGCCGACGCTGTTGGCCACGGTCACCGCCGTCACCGTGGCGCCGTGCATGCGCATGCTGGCGATGCCCAGTCCCCCCGGGCGGGTGTCGGCGCCGCCGCCGGCCTTAGCCACCGTCGCGCCGGCGCCGACCCCGACCGCGCCGATGGCCGGCGTGGTCGTCGCCGCCAGGCAGGCGGCGTATCCGGACGCGGCGTCGGGCCGGGCGCTCGATTCGCCGTAGAGCAGATCGAAGATCACCGCGCCGCCGACGATCGGCACGCGAACCGGGCCGAGCGCGAAGCCGATGTCGCGGTCGTCGAGGTAGCGCATCACGCCGTCGGCCGCGGCCAGGCCGAACGCGCTGCCGCCGGTCATCAGCACCGCGTGCCCGAGCGGCGCCACCCGCCCCGGTGCGAGCGCGTCCGTGCCGAGCGTTCCCGGCGCGCCGCCCCGGACATCGACGCCGGCCACGGCGCCGCCGGGCGTCAGGATCACCGTGCAGCCGGTCATCCCGATCGGGTCCGTCCAGTGGCCGACGGTGACCCCGGCCGGCAGCTCCACGGCAGCGGCCTCCGGCGTCGCCGGCGCCTGAGGGTCTCCTCCGGGTCGCGAGGACATGTGGCGCGCAGCATACGTCCGGGGCGCGGGCGCGGCGTCTCGGGATCCTACGACGAAGGGCCGGCGCCCTTGACTTCACCGAATCGATCGAGTGTGATGGACCAAGGACCCCGGAAGGTCGGAACCGTGCGACGAGAGCTGTACCAGGGGGGCGAGCTGGAAGCGGCGGCCGTCGACGCGGCCGCGGTGCTCCTCGCGGTGCTCGATCGCGACGAGCGCATCGTGCGGTTCAACCGCGCCTGCGAGCGTCTCACCGGGCGGACGGCGGCCGACGCGCAGGGCCGTGGGTGGGTGGAGCTGTTCGCCGACGACGGTGAGCCCGCCGTGCTGCTCGCCGAGCTGGCGTCGCCCAACGGCGACGCGCTGGCGACGGCGACGCTGCGCCGGCGGTCGCCGGGGGGCGACGGCCAGGCGCGGGTGATCGACTGGCGCCTCAGCACGCTCGACGCGCCCGATGGGAGCCCCGGTTACTACGTCATGGCCGGGATCGACATCACCGACAGCGTGGCCACGGAGCACGACCTGCGTGAGCGCGAGCGCCAGCTGTGCGAGGCACAGCGCGTGGCGCACATCGGCAGCTTCGAGTGGGACATCGTCGAGAACCGGGTCTCGTGGACGGACGAGCTGTATCGGATCTACGGGCTGGAGCCGCAGTCGTTCGGCGCGACGCTCGAGGCGTTCCTGGAGCGCGTGCACCCAGCCGATCGCGACGCCGTGCGCGACGGGCTCGCCGGTGCGCTCGAGCGCGGCAAGCCGGTGCGCACGCGTGAGCGGATCCTGCGCCCCGACGGAGAGGTGCGCACGCTGTCCACCCGGGCGATGGTCGTCCGCGACGACCTCGGCACGCCGCAGCGGCTGATCGGCGTGTGCCACGACATCACCGACAGCGAGCGCCAGCGCGCGGCCCGGCGCGCCGCCGGCAAGGCGGCACGCCGCGCGAGCGAGCGACTCGCGCATGCGACCACCCACGATGCGCTGACCGGGCTACCGAACCGCGCGCTGCTCGTCGACCGCCTCGAGCAGGCGCTCGAACGGGCGGCGCACGGTGGCAGCGCGCCCGCGGTGCTGCACATCGACGTCGACCGCCTCAAGCGCGTCAATCGATCGCTCGGCTATCACGCCGGCGACGAGCTGCTGCGCCTGCTGGCCGAGCGCGTGCGGGCGACGGCCCGGCCGCTCGACACGGTGGCCCGATTCGGCGCCGACGAGATCGTCGTGGTCAGCGAGGTCGACGAGCGCGGCGCGCGCGAACTCGCTGAGCGCATCGCCGCGGCGATCCGTGGGCCCGTGCCGGTCGGGGGTCGCGACCTGATCGTGACGGCGTCGATCGGCATCGCGGTGGCGCGGGACCCCGAGGAGGGCGCGATGGCCCTGCTGCGCGAGGCGATGGCGGCGATGCATCGCGCTCAGGAGGCGGGCGTCGACCGGGTCGAGGTGTTCCGGCGCGAGATGAGCGAGCACGCGACGGCCGAGCTCGAAATCGAACAAGGGCTACGCCGCGCCCTCTCGGAGAGGGGCCTGCGCGTGGTCTATCAACCGATCGTCGACCTCGTCGACGACCGCCCACTTGGCGTGGAGGCCCTGGCACGACTGGCGCTGCCCAACCGCGGCGACGTCGCCCCCGGACAGTTCATCGCGATCGCCGAGGACACCGGTCTGATCCACGCGCTCGGGCGCCAGGTGCTGGCCCAGGCCTGCCGCGACGGGGCGCGATTCCTCGCCGCGATGCCCGAGCAGGATCTGCGTATCTCGGTGAACCTGTCCGCGTACGAGCTCGCCGAGCCGGGGCTCCCGGCGCGGGTAGCGCACGTTTGCGCCGAGGCCGGGCTCGAGCCGTCGCGGCTCATGCTCGAGGTCACCGAGACCTCGCTCATCGAGCGCCCGGGCGAGAGCGCCGCGGTCCTCGAGTCCGTGCGCGCGCTCGGCGTCATCGTCGCGCTCGACGACTTCGGCACCGGCTACTCCTCGCTCGCCTACCTGCGGCACCTGCCGGTCGACCTGCTGAAGATCGACCGCTCGTTCGTGGCCGGGCTCCCGGGGTCGGGCGACGATCTGCAGATGATCGCGGCGATCACCTCGCTCGCGCATGCCCTTGATGTGCGTGTGCTGGCCGAGGGCGTGGAGACGGCCGAGCAGCTGACCGTGCTGCAGAGCCTCGGCGTCGACGTGGCGCAGGGGTTCCTGTTCTCGCGCCCGTGCGAGGCCGAGGACGTGGTCGGGGTGCTCAGGGCGATCTGAGCCGATTGGAGTGCCGCTCGGCCCCGCGCCGGCGCACGGCGTTCGGCCGCTGCGCAGGCGCGGGGCCCGGTAAGGAGCGCTGACGCCTCGGTCAGGCCTTCGTGGCGAAGTGCGGCTGGCCGCCGTTCGCCTCGACGCGCAGCACGTTCGGGAGCTCCCCGAACGGCGTGTTCGCGTGCTCCGTGGGCACCTCGATGACGAGGTGCTTCTCGCCCGCCGCGGGCACGTAGCGCAACGTCCCCCGGTCGTTGCGCAGCCGCTCGGGGTCGAAGAGGGTGGTGATTTCGCCGGTGGCCTCGTCGTAGCTGACGGCAAGCTTCATGATCGGATCTCCTGTCTCGTCCCGCGGGGCGTTAGTTGCTCGCGGTCTGGAGGTTGTATTGGGTCGAGTTCGGGCCGTTGTTGGTGACCGAGTACGAGAACGAGTAGGTGCCGTTCGGGTTCAGCGACACCGTGGGGTCGGTGTAGGACAGCGCGGCGTCGGTGTTGAGCGGCTGCGGCTGGTTGATCGAGTCACCCTGCCAACCGGAGTTGTCCCAGGTGAACGCCCAACCCTGCGTGGCGCCGCTGGCGATGAAGATGTTCGCGCCGCCGTTTGAGATGAAGGACATCGTCGGTTCTCCCTTGTCGTCTTCGCGGCGGGGTCCGAGTGTCGAGCCCCGAATCGCGACTGGTGACAGTGAGAGCGCCTTACCAAGACGGTTGATACGTCGCCGTCGCGTCGCTCACGCGGCGAGCGGCCGCGGGTCGTCGTCGCCGAGCTCCCCGCGCAGGCGCTCCAGCGCCCGCCCGCGGGTCGGGCCGATCGTGCCGACCGCGACGCCGAGCGTGTCGGCGATCTCGCGGTAGGAGTGCTCGCGTCCGGTGCCGTCCTCGGCGACGAGCATTCGCAGCAGCCGCTGGTCGCTGTGGCGCAGCCGGCCGACCGCCCGCCAGAGCTGCACATCGCGCTCGCGGCGCAGGACCTGCTCGTCGATCGAGGGCTCGGCCGTACCCGGCTCGGGGAGGTCGTCGCCGGCGGGCATCTGGCGGCGATCGCGGGTGAGGACCCGCAGCGACTCGCGCCGAGCGGTCGTGGCCAGCCAGCCCGGCAGACGCTCGGCGTCGCGCAGCGTGGCGATGTGGGCCACGAGCGCGCACCACGTCGTCTGGCAGACGTCATCGACGTCTGCCGCCGGAAGGCCGTGCGAGCGCGCCACGCCACAGACGAGCGGCGTGAGCCGCTGCACGAGGCGCGCCCAGCAGGCCTGATCGCCGGCTGCGGCGCCGGCCACGAGCCGCTTCAGCTCGCGGGCGTGCAGGCGGGTGACGGTGGCCGTCGCGCCGGCGGAGCGGTCGCTCGCGGGATCGCTCGGCCGGGACGGACGCGGGGTGAGGACGGTAAGGGAGGCGGTCATCGCTGCGGACTCCTTGGGCGAGAGGGATTGGATGCCCGGCAGCGTCGGGGAGAGGCATTGCAGAGCGGCTGCGAGAACCTTGCAGCGCGGTTGACGCCCAAGCCTCGGGTTTACGGACGCCGTGCCGATAAACAGTCCGTAGTCGACACGGAGTCGGCGAGAGGCACATCAAGGAAGGTGGACATGGCCCTGTTCGTAGGTCGCGAACACGTGGGCGTCCGACGCCCCGAACGAGCTCAGTACGACGGATCCCGCGCTCGCCAGCGAGCCGGTGCCGACACCAGCCGGCGCCACCGTCCGCCACGGATCCACGGGCTCCCCGACGCCGCGTCGTCGTCGCGGCAAGGCGCGGAGGCACGGTAGCGAAGGGATCGACGCGGACGGCGCGAGCCGCCGCGATTCAGTAACCAAACATCGGAACGCGAGCCGACAGGGAGTCGGCGAGAGCCACATCAAGGAGGGTGACAAATGGCACTGTTCGTGAACACAACACATCGGCGATCGACGCCGCCAACCAGCTGGGCACAACCGAGAAGGCACTGGAGCGCTCCACGCGGCAGCTCTCCTCGGGCCTGCGCATCAACAGCGCCGCCGACGACGCCGCCGGCCTGACCATCAGCGAGAACCTGCGGGGCCAGATCAACGGCCTCGGCCAGGCCAACCGCAACACCCAGGACGGCATCTCGCTCGTCCAGACCGCGGCCGGAGCGCTCACCCAGGTCCAGCAGATGCTCCAGCGCATCCGCGAGCTAGCGGTCCAGTACGGCAACGGCACGCTGAACAGCACCGACCAGCGCGGCATCCAGACCGAGGTCACCAGCTCATCTCCGAGATCCAGCACATCGGATCCACCGCCCAGTTCAACGGCACCGGCGTGCTCAACAGCTCGGCCACGCTCACCTTCCAGGTCGGCGCCAACGACAGCGAGACGATCTCCATGGCCACCGTCAGCCTCGGCTCGCTCATCTCACCCGTCACCGGCGGTGGCGGAGGCGGCGGGGGTGGCGCCGGCCCCGACGAGCTCGTCGGGCCCGACGGCGAGATCGTCACGAGCACGAGCGAGTTCAACCCGCAGACCAACCCGCAGACGCTCGGGGTCTACCGGTACGGCGACTTCGGCGGCTCGACCAGCTTCTACTGCACCCCCGCGGCGTCGGAGAGCTCCCTTCCGGCCAGCGTCAGCCTCGTCGAGGTGTTCCCCTCGCAGGGCAGCGACAACACCTACTACGACCCGGCCCGCTCGCAGGACGATTCCGGGCTGCCGGTAGGGTCGTCGTTCGGGGTCGAGGTCGGCAACTCGATCGCCTACACGGACTGGATGAGCTTCGCCGGGGCGCCACTCAACGAGACGTGGACGATCCAGCCGGCGGGGGCGGGCGGCGGCGGGGGGCCGGCTCGACCTTCGCCCTCGGCACCTCGGCGACGCTGAGCGCGATCGACGCCGCCATCAACGCCGTGGCCGGCGAGGCCTCGACGCTCGGCGCGACTCAGAACCGGCTGCAGTACACGATGGCCAACCTGACCACGACGAGCGAGAACCTCACGGCCGCCAACAGCCGCATCACCGACGTCGACATCGCCTCGGCCATGACCGCGTTCACCAGCGAACAGGTGCTCCAGCAGGCCGGTACCGCGATGCTCAGCCAGGCGCAGAAGCTGCCCGACGCCGTGCTGTCGCTGCTGCAGGGGGTGTAGCCGCCCGGGCGACCGTGTTCGCGCCCGCCGCGCCTACG
The DNA here is from genome assembly GCA_963819075.1 of uncultured Solirubrobacterales bacterium. Classification (GTDB taxonomy): domain Bacteria; phylum Actinomycetota; class Thermoleophilia; order Solirubrobacterales; family Solirubrobacteraceae; genus CAVQBJ01. The sequence continues at coordinate 314,412 of CAWFUP010000001.1, read as the reverse complement.
TCCGCTCAGCCGGCCGGCCGCGACCGGCGCCCGGCGCGAAGCGCCCGCCCGCGCGGCGCCTGCTCAGCGCCTCCGCGAGCTCCTGGCGCCCGCCGACACCGAGCTTCGCGCACGCCCGGGCGACCTGTCCCTCGACCGTCCGCCGCGTCACGAACAGCCGCTGCGCGATGTCGGCATCGGACAGGCCATCGGCGGCGAGCAGCGCGACGCGGCGCTCGGTCGGCGTCAGCGATTCGCGGCGGCGGTCGGGCACGACGGTCGCCGTCGTCACCCCCGCCCGCTCCAGCTCCGCGGCGGCCATCCGGCGCAGACGCAGGCCGCCGCAGCGCTCGGCGCCATCGAGCGCCGACTCGAGCCACCGCAGCGCCTCGGCGTGGCGCCTTCCGGCCGCGCGCAGGTGGACGCCGAGCGCGAACTGCGAGTGCGCGAGCTCGAGCCAGGCGCCGGAGCCCTCGAGCGCGTCGACGCTCTCGCGCAGCGCCGCCAGCCCCGGGTCACCGCCCGCGGCCAGCCCCCCCGCGCGCAACGCCAGGCCGAGCGCGCGCGGCGCCCCGAAGCGCCGGGCCCGCGCGACCGCGTCGTCGGCCAGCTCGCGGGCACGAGCGACGTCCCCGAGCGCGAGCTGCGTGTGCGCGGCCTCGACCTGCCAGTGCAGCGCGCTCGGGTTCAGCGCGCCGCGCTCGGTCATGCGCTCGCCGGCGGCGGTGATCGTCTCCAGCGCGGCGTCGTGGCGGCCCTCGCAGTTGTGCCACAGCGCGCGGATGGCCAGCAGGACCGGGAACGTCGGGTGCTCCGACCAGCGCTCGTCGCCGCCGGGCAGCGCGAGCAGGTCGCCGGCGGTCGAGAGCTCGTCGCGCTCGATCGCGCACATCGCGCGCAGCGCGTGCGCCGACGGCAGCGCGAAGGCCCAGCCCTCCTGCGCGGCGTCGAGCGCGCTCTGGAAGTCCTCGGCAGCGTCGAGGATCGCGCCGCGCAGGTAGCGCGGAAAACCGCGGAAGAACGACGCCGTCGCGAAGGCCATGTGCTCGCCGCCGCGCTGGGCGCGCTCGATCTCGACGCCGAGGCGGCGCTCGACCTCGTCGTACTCGTCGGACAGATACACCGACATCGCGGCCAGCGGCAGCGCGAGCGCGTCGAAACGATCGGGCGCCTGCGCCGACACCGGCGGCAGCGCGCGGCGGCCGAGCGCGAGCACGTCGCGGTAGTCGGCGTCGCCGGCCTGTGCGCCACGGAAGGCGGCCTGGGCGAGCACGAGCCGCTCCACCGAGGTGCGCCCCGGCGCCTTCTCGCGCAGGAGCGCGGCCAGCCGACCCCCGATCGCCCCCTCCGCGACCGCCGCCGGGCCGAGCGAGCGCACGACCATCATCTCCGCCGCCTGCAGCGAGACCCGCAGCTCGTCGTCCTCCCCGAGCGGCTCCTCCGCCCCGCGCCGCAGCGTGCTCGCCGCGGCGGCAAGCCCGCCACGCTCGTAGCGGGCGATCCCGACCTGCAGGTCGATGGCCACGCGGCGGCGGGGGTCGGTGATCCCCTCGCGGGCGCGCTCCAGCGTCAGGAGCCCTTCGTCGTCCTCGGCCGCCAGCTGCGCGCTGCCGAGCTCCTCGAGCAGCTGCGGGTCGTCGGCGCCGCCGGGCAGCTCACGGGCGGCGCGGCGGAGCATCGCCACCGCGGTGCGCGGATCGCTGTGCGCCGCAGCCCCGCGCAAGGCCGCGGACAGCGCCGCGTCGCCGCTCGGCTCGCACAGCAGGGCGTGGTTGAGCGCGCGCCGGCGCTGCGCGCCGACGCGCGCGAGCACGTCGTAGGCGCGGCGGTGCAGCGCCGCGCGGCGCCCGGCCGGGGTGGCGTCGCGCACGGCCGCCTCGACGAGCGGGTGAGCGAAGCCGACCGGGCGCCGATCGGTGAACACGCCGGCGCGCGCGAGGTCGTCGGCGAGCGGCGAGGCGGCGTCAAGCGGCAGCTCGGCGATCTCGGCCACCCAGGCCAGCTCGATCCCGGCCCCGACGACGGCCACCGCCTCGGCGAGTCGGCGCGCCTCGGGCGCCAGGCGGGCGAGGCGCACGCCGACCCAGCGCTCGACGCTGGCCGGCATGATGTCGCTCACCCGCGCGGCGGCGAAGGCGGCGGGCGCCACGCCGGCGCTCTCGATCTCCTCCACGAGCGCGGCGACGAGCAGCGGGATCCCGCCGGTGGCGCTCAGGCAGGCCTCGCTGAAGGCCGGCTCGGGCTCGGCCTCGACGCGCGCCGCGATCAGCTCGCTCACCGCGCTCGCGCTGAGCGGCGCCGGGCCGAGCGAGCGCGATCCGGCCAGCAGCTCGAGGCGGTCGAGCAGCTCGTCGCGCTCGGCGTCGGCGTCCTCGCGCGCGGCGAGCACGAGCCCGACGCGCAGCCCGCCGAGGCGATGCGCGAGGTGAGCGAGGAAGCGCAGGGAGGAGACATCGGCCCACTGGGCGTCGTCGACGAGCAGCAGCAGCGGCCGCTGCTCAGACAGCTCGGCGACATGCCAGTAGAGGCCGTGCTCGACCGCGAAGCGATCCGGCGCCGCGTCCCAGTCGTCGCGCAGGGCCGCCGCCGCGAGCGCCGCCGCGCCGTGCGGCGGGACGGCCCTCTCCCGGCCCCCGCGCACGAGCAGCTGGCGCACGATCCCCCACTCGAAGCCCGACTCCAGCTCGGCGCCGCTTGCCTCCAGGACCGAGAGCGAGCGAGCGGCGCCCTCGGCGGCGCCGGCGCGCAGCAGCGCCGTCTTGCCGATCCCGGGCACGCCGCGGATGACGGCAAGGCCGCCGACCCCCGCGCCGGCCTCGCCGATCACGTCCCCGATCGCCGCGAGCTCGCCGCCCCGCTCGTAGAGGGAGGCCGCGAGCTCGCCGCCGCGCTCGTACCGGGAGGCGCCGTCGCGCGCCGGCGCCGCCGCCCCCGCGGGCGAAGGCTCGCCCCCGGTCGCGTCCCCCGCCAGCAGCCCGTCGTGCAGCGCGATAAGGGCCGCCGAGGGCACCGTCCCGAGCTCCTCGCGCAACAGCTCGCGCAGCCGCTCGAACACGCGCAGCGCCTCGGCGGTGTCGCCCCGCACGGCGCGGCAGCGCATCAGCAGCGCATAGCCGGTCTCTCGGTAGGGCGCCAGGCGCACGAGCGCCGCCGCGGCCCGCTCGGCCGCGGCCAGATCGGGGCCGCCGAGCGCAAGCCCCGCGTCGGCCACGACCTCGAGCGCCGCCAGGCGCAGCTCGTCGACCTCGCGCCGGCGCTCCTCGATCCACGGTGCGTCGAGCTCGCCGAGCAACGTGCCCTCGGTCAGCTCGAGCGCGCGGCGGGCGGCGTCGATCGCCGCGCGATGCTCGCTGTCGAACAGCGCCTGATGCGCCTCGGCCGATAGCCGCGCCGCCTCCTCGACGTCGATCGAGGCGCCGCCGGGCAGCTCGAGGCGGACCTCGCCGCCCCCGGCGCTGAGCGCGTCGTCGCCGAGCACCCGGCGCAATCGCGCCAGCAGCGTGCTGAGGCCCGCCCGCGGGGAGGCCGGCGGCGCGGCCGGCCAGGCGACGGCCTCGAGCTCGTCGCGCGTCATGTCGCGTGCGCGGTTGAGCACGAGGTAGGCGAACAGGACCCGGCCCTGGCGTCCGGGCAGCGGTTGCGTCAGCGACGCCCCGTCGCGCTCCACCGCCAGCCGGCCACACAGGGAGATCCTCCACTGCGCGATCGCCGCTGGGGAAGCGGTCTGGTCCATGTCACCGCAGTCGTCCATACGAGCAGATCATTACCGCCAGTCCGTCATGGATTGTCGCGCGGTGAGCCAAGCCGCGATGTATCGGCTCGGCCCGTGAGCGCTCTACCCCCACGTGACCGCAAACGGAGCGCTGCAGATCGAGGGCCGCCTGGCGCGGCTCATCTCGCCGATCGGCGGAGTCGTGTCAGGCCTCGAGCGGCTCGCGCCCGGGCTCATCCGCTCGGCCGACACGGTGGCCATGGCCCGCCTCGGCGAGGTGAGCGCACTGCGCGAGCACCCGCTCCGCTTCGGACGCGAGCTCGACGGCATCGGCTGCCACGCCGACCCGTCGGTCGCCGCCCGCATCGCGGTGCTCGAGGCGCTCGAGCGCTACGCCGCCGCGGTCGGCGACGAGCGACGCTGGCTGACCGGGTCCGCCGTCGACGTCGGCGCCGACGGCCTCGACCTCACCGACGCCGCCCGCTGCGCGCCATCGGAGGTCGCGGCGCGCGACTTCCCGCTCACCCCGTGGGATCCGCACCGGCCGCTGCGCTGGGTGCGCGGCTGGTCGCTGCTCGACGGCCGTGACGTGTGGGTGCCGGCCGTGATGGCCCACCTCGGCGTCGCCCCGGCCCATCCCGCGGAGCGCTTCTGGCTGCAGACCTCCTCCGGCCTGGCCGCCGGCGAGACCGAGGAGAAGGCGCTGCTGTCCGCCTGCTTCGAGCTGATCGAGCGCGACGCCTTCTCCATCGCCTGGTTGCAGCGGCTCGCCCTGCCGCGCATCGACCCGGCCGATCCCGCCTGGCGGGCGCGCGGACCGCACAGCGACATCCACGACGGCTGGGGCTGGAGCACGGTGCATGACACCTGGCGCGCCGACGCCGATCGCGAGCGGATCGCCCTGTTCGACGCCACCTCGGACCTCGGCGTGCCCACCGCGCTCGCCGTCCTGACGCCGGCCCCCGGCTCGGGACGCCCGCCCGCCGTCGGCGCCGGCTGCTCGGACTCCGGCTCGCAGGCCGCGCTGAAGGCGTTGCGCGAGCTCACCGTCGTCCGCGCCTATACCTGGGGCGAGCGGCCCGCCGGTGCGCCCGCGCACCCCCACCTCCCCGCCGAGGCGTTCGCGCACCTGTTCGCGACACCGGCCTGGCGTCACGTGCCGCGTACCGGGCTGGCCCAGGAGTTCATCGGCACCGCCACCCAGCGCCTGTCGCGCACGGTGAGGGCCCTGTCGCGCAGCTGCCGCGACGTCGTCGCCGTCGACCTCACGCCGGTCGAGCTCGAGGGCGCCGGCGTGCACGTCGTGCGCGTGGTGGCCCCCGCGCTCATGCCCTACCTCGCGCATCCGCACGTGCGCTATCTCGCGAGCCGGCGCCTGTACGAGGCGCCCGGAGCGATGGGCTTCGCGGCGCTCGGACCCGAGGAGGTGAACCCGTGGCCGAGTCCGCTGTGGTGACCGCCCGCGTCCTCGTCGTCGCCCTCGACGCCTGGTCCCAGCGCGTCGCCGCGCGCATCGCCGACGGCACGCCCGACCTCGTCGAGATCGTCCACGACGTCGCCGGCGCGCCCGCCGCGCACCTCGCCCTGCTCGTGGCCGGCGACCCGCGCGCGGTCCCCCAGACCGAGGCGGTCATCCACCTCCCCGTCACCCGCGACGCGCGAGCGATCTGGGTCGGGCCGGCCGTCGTGCCCGATCAGGGCGGATGCGCTTGGTGCTGGCAGGCCCGTCGCCGCCAGCACGCCGAGACCCTCGCTCTAGCTGGCCCGCCCACCCATGGCCGCGAGGCGCGAGTCGAGTCGCCGGCGGGCGACGCGCTCGATTCGGTGAGCCTCGCGGCCAGAGCCGCGCGCGCGGTCACCCGCCGCGTGCTGGCGGTGCCCGAGGCCGAGGCCGGCGTCGTGCGCCGCTTCGACCTCGGCGGCGGCCCCGCGACGGTCGCGCGGGTGATCCCGGTCAGCGGCTGTGACCGCTGCGATCCCCCCACCCCCCGCCCCGCCGGCTGGTCGCTGCGGCCGCCCGCGGGCCCATCACGACCCACGGAAAGGAGGTGAACTCATGAACCCCTGCCTCGAGACGCTCGATCAGTTCGACGCGTGGGAGGACGATCTGGAGATCGAAGCCCTGCCCAGCGTGCAGAGCGCGTCGGTCTTCCCGCTCTACATCTACATCCCCGGGTGGCTGCACGGCCCGCTGACGACGGTCATCGCGCCGCCGTCGGAGTCGATCTACACCCTCGCGGTGTGACGCCGATCCGCCTGCGCGGGAGCGTCGCGCCGCGGCGCTCCCGTTCGCAGGCCCGAACCACGAAAGGTCCGCAGATGCCCGACCTGATCGCCCCGACCTGGCTCAGCCTCCCCCTCGCCCTTGGTCCCTGGTCCGAGCGACTGACCGGCGCCAACCACCAGCCGATGCTCTACGTCGCCACCGACGATCGCTACATCCGCCTCAGCGACGGCGTCGCGCGCCTGCTCGACGCGCTCGACGGCGAGACGACGGCCGCGGAGATCGTCGAGCGTGTGCCCGAGCCCCGGCGAATGAGTGTATTAAAGGTAATCGACGGCCTGCGCACCGCGGGCGCGTTCACCCTTTCCCGCGGGCACGACCCGGTCGCTGGGCGGGTACGGCCGCGCCGGCTACCGCGCGCGCCGCGACTGCGGCTCAGCCGGAACATCGACGCCGCCGTTGCGCGGCCCGCCGCATTCGCGATGCGCTACCCCCGCGTCACGCGCGTGACCCTTGCCGCGCTCGGCCTGGCCGGCCTCGCCTCGCTCGTGCTCGGCGTCGCTCACTTCCCGCACACGATTCAGATCATGTGGCCGGCCGTGCTCGCGGCGCTGCTGCTCGAGATCACCGTGCACGAGCTGGCTCACGCGGCCGTCTGCCGGGTCTACGGCATCCGCGTCAAGGAGGCGGGCGTGATCCTCTGGGGCTGGTTCCTTCCGCTCGCCTACGTTGACTGCACCGACCTGTACCGCCTGCCGGGCCGACGGCCGCGGGTCCTGGTGGCGCTCGCGGGGCCCTTTATCGATGTGGTGGGTGCGGGCGCCGCCGCGGCGATCGCGCTGGCCAGCAGCGGTGAGACCGCCGGCACGGCGTTCATGGTCCTCATCGCGCTGCTGCTCGTGCTGACCCGCAATCTGACGCCGCTGCTGCCAACCGACGGCTACTTCGCGCTGGAGGCCGCCACCGGCGAGCTGAACCTGCGCCGGCGCGCCTGGTCGTATCTGTGCGCGAGGGTCACTTCGCCGGGCGCGTGGGGGCGGCGCCAGACGGGCCGGGAGAGGGTGTACCTCGGGTACGCCGCACTGGCGGCGCTCTACACGGTGCTACTGGTCGTGCTCGTCGTCGCTGAGCTGCGGGTCGCGATCGGCGCGCTCGGGTAGGGCCGCCTGTGGTTGAATTCACCCATTCTCGGGTGGGGTGAATCTCTTCGTCGCGGCCTGGGCGCGGTGCTCGTCGTCAGCTGCGCGCTGGGCGTCGCAGCCGGTGCGGCGAGCGGCGCGGTCAGCCAGCAGGGCCCGCCGCTGTCGTCGGGTAGCCCGCCGAACGAGATGGGCTTCAGCGTCGCGCTCTCCGCCGACGGCGACACCGCGGTCGTCGGCGGGCCGTACGCCAACAGCTACAGCGGCGCGGTCTGGGTGTTCGTCCGCTCCGGCGGCGCGTGGACCGAGCAGGCCATGCTCATGCCCACCGACGAGGAGGGCCAGGCCCAGTTCGGCGAGAGCGTGGCGCTCTCGAGTGACGGGAACACCGCGCTCATCGGAGGACCGGGCCAGGACTTGGGGACCTTCGGGACCGCCACGGAGCAGCTCGGTGTTGGTACCGCGTGGGTGTTCACGAGATCGGGCAGCACGTGGACCCAGGACGGGTCGAATCTCGGCGGCGGCGGCAGCGGCTGCCTGTCACAGGTCGGCTATGCGGTCGCGCTGTCGGGCAACGGGGACACTGCGCTTGTCAACGGTAACTCGTGCAACCTGGGCGAGGTTCTCGTCTACGCGCGTCAGGGTGACGGAACCTGGCAGTCGCAAACCGTGCTTCCCGGCAACGACGCCTACCCGTATCCGGAGGCGTCGTTTGGCCGCTGCGGCTTCGCCATCTCCCAGGACGGCCTCACCGCCCTGTTCGGCACCGAGGTCTGGACCTCGCAAGGGGGCACGTGGAGCAAGCAGGGCGATCTCCCGGTCACGTCTGGGTGCGGCGGGGTGTCGCTCTCGGCGAATGCCGACACCGCCCTGCTCTCCACCCCCGCCGGACCGGTGGTCGTGTCGCGGGCCGGCCCGGGCGCACCCTGGAGCCAGCAGGGCCCACCGCTCGCCGCGTGGGACGCAACGCCGGTGAACTTCGGCTCGCGCCTGGCGCTGTCCGCCGACGGAAGCACGGTGCTCGCGTCGAGCTCCTCGGGAACGCAGTCGGGCGGAGCGGCCTGGATGTTCCGGTGGTCGGGGTCGAGCTGGATGCCCGAGGCCGAGCTCACGCCGAGCGACGCCGGCGCGCCGTTCGCGGCGAGCCTCGCCCTGTCGGGCGACGGGTCGACCGCGCTTGTCGGTGGCGGTGGGACCGAGGCCTACGTGTTCACCGACGTGCCGTCGGTCACATCGATCGGCCCGGCGGCGGGGTCGACGGCCGGAGACAACCGGGTGACGATCACCGGCACGGATCTGGGCGGCGCAACGAGCGTGCGCTTCGGATCGGCGCCCGCTCGATCCTTCACCGTCGAGAGCCCGACCGAGTTGGTGGCCGTGTCCCCGTCGGTCCCCCAGCCCGGCGCGGTGAACGTCACGGTCTCCGCGGCAAGCGGCACCTCTCCGCCGACCACCGACAGCTCGTTCACCTACGTGAGCCCGCTCGTGACGATCGCCGCCGGCGCGCTGGTCCGCACGCCACGCGGTGACGAGCTCACCCTCTCCTGCGCCCGCGAGATCTGCTCGGGGACGGTTTCACTGTGGCACGTCACCACCCGCAGCGGGCACCGGCGCGCGGCGGTCAGGACGCTGCTCGGCCGCGGCCGCTACTACCTGCTGGCGGGCCAGCGCCGTGCGGTGATCGTCGCCCTCACCGCGGCCGGGCGGCGCGCCGCCGCCGGCAATGGCGTTCACGCCAGCGCCGAGGTGGCCGCGCTCGGCGCCACCGCCGTGAGCCGCGCGGTCCGACTTCCCTGAGCGCGCCTCAGGCGATGTGCTCGGCGGCGTAGTGGGCGAGCGCCATCACCGTCAGCTGAGGATTAACGGTGATCGAGCTCGGGAACACGCTCGCGTCGCACACGTAGAGGTTCTCGTAGCCGTGGACGCGGAAGTGCGGGTCGACGACTCCCTGGGCCGGATCGGTGCTGAGCACGTTGCCGCCCTGGGGGTGGGCCGAGTTCAGCCACAGGTCGCTGTCGTCGTGCACGAGCCCGTCGAGCGCCTCGAGCGACTCCGGCGTGGTGAACTCGTGGTAGGCGAAGGTGAGCGGCATCACGCGCGTGGCGCCGGCGGCGAGCAGGATGCGTCCGGCGAGCTTGCTGGCCGACACGATCGAGGTGAAGTCCTGGCCCGTCGGCGCGTACTTGAGGGTGAGGCCGCGGCCAAAGCGCGCTGGCGCGACGGTGGCGTTCGACTGCGTGCCCACCACGGCGCCGAGGCAGGTCATGTGTGAATAGCGGGCCATGTTGGCCGTGTGCTGCTCGAGCCAGCCCGGCATCACCAGCGATTGGAACACGACCGGGTTGAACCACGTCTCCACCGCGAAGCCGGGGGCGCCCGGCGGCTCGAGGTAGTGGGAGATCTGCAGGCCGCGCTCGGAGTGCAGCGGCTCCTCGAAGTCGCCGGTGATCGGCGTGGCCATGTTGAAGGCCAGGCCGGTGCCGACGCGCGCGCCGCCGATGCCGCTGCGCTTGAGCAGGATGCTCGAGTGCAGCGCTCCGGCGCTGACGATCACGGTGCGCGCGCGGATGCGCAGCGAACGGCCGTCGGAGAGCGTGGCGTTGATGGCGTGGGCGCGGCGGCCGTCGCCGTCGATGCCCTGCGCGGTGCACTCGGCGAGCACGCGCACCTGGCCGGGATGCTCGCGCTGCGCGAGCGGGAGGGTGTGATCGAGCATCGACAGCTTCTTGCCGTAGCGGCAGCCGATGTTGCAGTAGCCGCAGCCGACGCAGCCTCTGATGTTCGCCGCCACCACGCCGTAGTCGTAGGGCGGGGCGGTCAGGCCGAGGGCGTGCACCCCGTCCAGGAACTTCGCGCCGCCGGGGTTCAGCGGCACCGTCGACTGCTCGGTCACCGGCAGCCAGCGGCGCAGATGCGCGAACGAGGCCCGCAGCCGATCGGCGTCCAGGCCGGCGGCGAGGCCGTGGGGATCGACCCAGCGCGCGAGCACGGCCTCGGGGATGTCGAAGCAGACCGCGTTGTTGACGACGGTGCTGCCGCCGACGCAGGTCCCCTGGGTGACCGCGAAGCGGAAGTCGGTCGAGAGCTCGAGCGCACCGTCGGCGTAGAGCGCGCTGTACTGGGTTGCCTCGTCCTCGGTGAATGCGGACGGGTCGACGTGGCGGCCGCGCTCGAGCACGAGCACCTCGCGCCCGCGCTCGGCGAGCTCGTAGGCGAGGGTGGCGCCCCCGGCGCCACTGCCGACGATCACCACGTCGGCCTCCATCGTCTCGCCGGTGACGCGCCTCGGGTGCAGGCAGTCGAGCGGAGGCGACGGCGTGACGCGCGCCTCGGCGGCCTCCGGGCGCTGTGAGAAGCGCACGTACCCGCACGCGGCGGCCGCGCGCGGATCCTCGTAGTAGCCGAGGTAGGCCATCTGCGAGGCGGAGTACATGAGGTCCTCGCGGACCGGGCGCAAGACGTCCCACCAGCGCCGCTCGGCGACGTCGGTGACCAGGCGCTGGCGCACATAGGCGTGGCGCGACGCCGGGTCCATCGTGGCCAGCGGCGCGTGCAGGCTGAGCAGCGGGTAGTAGGCCAGCGCGAACAGCGAGAGCTGGACCTTCGACTTGGCGTAGGAGTCGAACGAGGCCAGGAACGCGTCGACGCGCGCGGCCACCTGCTCGCCGGTCGGGCGATCGGGCTCGCCGGCGTCGACGAGCACCTCGGCCATCGCGGCGAGCGCGCGGAAGCCCGAGCTGCCGAGGTAGCGCAGGCCGAAGCGCGCGCGCTGGGCGGTCAGGTAGAGCCACGAGAAGATGGCGATGACGACGATGTCCGCCCCGACCCACAGGTAGGACAGCGTCGTCGCCGAGATGCCAAACGGCGGCGAGCCGAGCGTGTGCGCCGTGGTGCCTACGTCTCCGGCGATGACCGACGTGAGGAGGCCGAGAACGAGGAACACGTGGCCGGCGATCAGCAGCAGGACCGCAGAGGAGAAGCGGCGCACGTCGGCGGCCCCGAGCAGGCACAGGAACGCGAACACGCCGTCCTTGGCCGCCGAGTTGACGACGTAGGGATAGGAGCTGCCGTCGACGATGCCCTGCAGCAGGTAACCGACGACGAACGCCACCGACAGCACCGCGAAGGCGAGCAAGGCGACGCGCAGGCGACGCTCCTCCCGCGTGTACGGCGCGGGGGTCGGACCGTTGCCCCCCGTTGGATGAAGACTCGTCGACGGCACTTGTGTCTCGCCCGACCGCGCGAACGATAGGTCGTCGTCGCCCGGGCGTCCAGCCGCGGATGGCCCTTGTCGCGGCGGGGTCGTTGGGTTGCGCATCGCGGTAGGTAGAGGCCGCACGGGTGGGGCGAGATACCTGCCACCCGGGGTGGGGCCTAACGCGATCGTGACGGATGCGCCCCGCCGGTCACCGGACTGGTGCGGGAGCGTGGCGGTTGGGGCGGCGCGGCGCGCGGTCTCGGCGGGCGCGGCGGGCGGTTGGGGCGGGCGCGGCGGGCGGTCTCGGCGGGCGCGGCGGGCGGTTGGGGCGGGCGCGGCGGGCGGTTGGGGCGGGCGCGGCGGGCGGTCTCGGCGGGGTGTGCTCCCGTAGCCCCGTCGGCCGGGCTAAATCGAGCACACCCACCGCCCGAGGGTCGCGCGAGCGTGACAAGTGTGCGCGGCGGGTCACCGCACCGGTGCGCGAGTGTGCCGAGCGCCGCGAGCGCGACCGAGATTCGGCTCGGAGGGGCGCAGCTCGCTTGGCCCGCCGAGGCGGGTGTGTCCAGATGTTGCGGACGAGCGTGGCGGGTCGAAGCCCGGGAACCGATACGGCACGTGCGATCCTGATCAGCAGCAGAGCGCGATGAGCGAAGACAATCTCGACATTCCTCAGCAGGGAATTCCCGACGCCCCACCCCGGACGTCGCCCGTGGCGCAGCCTCCGCCGACGCCAGCACCGCTGGCCCTCAACGGCGCCCTCGCCGGCGCGCCGGTGCCCCCGTCGCCAGTGCAGACGACGGCGCTGCCGCTCGGCGGCCCACCCCGGACGGCGCCCGTGCCCCTTGCGCCGCCCACGCAGGCCGTCGGTCTGTACCCATCGACGTCGATGACGCCCTCGCCGGCCGGCGACGCGTTCGGCCGTCGCGACCGTGGGCTGCTCGGGAAGGTCGGCGGGGCGCTCGCGGCCATCGGCGCCTTCCTGGCCAAGGGCGGCTTCCTGCTTCTGACACACCTCAAGTTCCTGGCCGTCGCCGCCACGATGTTCATCTCGATCGCGGCCTACAGCCTGTTCTTCGGCTGGACGTTCGCCGCCGCGTTCGTGATCGTCATCCTCGTCCACGAGATGGGGCACGTCGTGCAGCTGCGCCGCGAGGGCGTCAAGGCGACCCCGCCGATGTTCATCCCGTTCCTCGGCGCGGTGGTCGGGATGCGCGAGATGCCCAAGGACGCCGGCGCCGAGGCCCGGGTCGGGCTGGCCGGACCGGTCGCCGGCACGGTCGCCTCGCTGGTCGCGCTCGCCATCTACCTGGACACCGGAAACATCTTCTGGAAGGCCCTCGCCGGGATCGGCTTCTTCCTGCAGCTGTTCAACCTCATCCCGGCGCTGCCGCTCGACGGCGGGCGCGCCTCGGCGGCGCTGTCGCCGAAGATCTGGTGGGTCGGCCTGCCCGCGGTCGCGGCGCTTGCCGTGTGGGAGTACACGCGCGGCTACGGCGGCTACTTCATCCTCATCCTCGTGCTCATCCTCGGCGTGCGCGAGATGCGCCGGCGCAAGGCGCGCGAGACCACGCCCGAGGGCCGCGCCTACTACGACTCGGTCAGCGCGCGCACGCGGGTGGCCGTGGGGCTCGTGTACCTCACGCTCATCCTCGGCACCGGTGTAGCCACGCTGGCCTACTACGCCCCGCAGAGCATCTATAACGCGACGCACAGCATCGCGCCGTCGCAGGTCGCGCAGTAGCCCCCCGGGCTATGCGGACGGCGGTGGCTCGCCAGCGGGCTGGCGCGACGCCGACAGACGCGTATGGGCATCCGGACCGCTCGCCTCGACGATCGCGCCGAAGGCCCCGAACGGCCCGTAGGACGCGGCGGAGAGCAGCGAGCCGAGGTCGCGGAGCGCATCCTTGATGAGTGACCAGCGGAGCATTGCGCCGATAGCGTCGCGCGCCCGGGTGAGCGACGGCTTACGGACAGCGAAGAGGTGCGTAAGGGCAGCTCGCCGAAGGTGGGCAAAGAGATACACGATGCCCGCCGCGTATCATCGTCGTGGGATGAGACGATCGCTTCGACTGCTGGTCGCCGGTGCAGTCGGGTTGTGCTTTGTGCTCGCCGCCACCGCGGCGAGCGCCGGCGCGAAGACGGTGTGGCTGTGCCGGCCAGGCGTCGTGCCCGACCCGTGCACGCCGGGCCTTTCGACCACCGTCTACTCGCCGACGCAGCAGGTCACCGGCGTGCAGAGCCCAGTGGCCGTCAAGAACCCGAAGATCGACTGCTTCTACGTATATCCGACGGTCAGCAACCAACCCGGGCCGTTGGCGACTCTGCACATCGACCCTGTGGAGCGTTCGATCGCTCTCTACCAGGCGGCGCGCTACTCCCAGTACTGCCGCGTATATGCGCCGATGTACCGGCAGATCACGGTTCCCGAGGCCGAGAAGACCGGCACCGAGACCCTGGCACAGCTCGCGACCCCCATCGCGGACGTGCAGAGCGCCTTTCAGGACTTCCTCGCCCATTACAGCCACGGCCGCGGCTTCGTGCTCATCGGCCACTCGCAGGGGTCGTTCATCCTGCGCGAGCTGATCGCCAAGGACGTCGACCCCAACCCGGCCCTGCGCAAGCGGCTCGTGTCGGCGATCCTCATGGGCGGCAACGTGCTCGTGAAGACGGGCTCGGACATCGGCGGCGACTTCCAGAACATCCCCGCCTGCCACTCCAACACGCAGCTGCACTGCGTGATCGCCTTCTCGACGTTCGACACCCCGGTCATACCGGGGAGCCTCTTCGGCATCAGCCCGACGCCGGGCGAGAGCGTGCTCTGCACCAATCCGGCGGCGCTCGCCGGCGGGTCGGGCGTCCTCGATCCGGTCTTCCCGAGCGCGCCGTATGCCCCGGGGCAGATCGCCCTGGCCAATTCGCTGCTCAACCTCAAGCAGCCAATGCCCTCGACGGTGTTCAGCAGCGAGCCGGGCGCCTACACCGCGACCTGCTCGTCGGCCAACAACGCGAACGTCCTGCAGATCACGCCCAACGGCGGCGCGCAGGTGGCCACGCCGAGCCCGACGCCGGCGTGGGGCCTGCACCTCATCGACGGGAACATCGCGCTCGGCAACCTCGTCTCGATCGTCAGCAGCGAGAGCGCGGCGTTCACGCACGGCTGAGGCGCGCGCGACACGCTCGGGCCCTAGCGTCGCGCGGCCTGCGCCTCGAGCAGGCCGACGGCGTCGGCGAGCGGCGCCAGCGCCGCCGCCTCGCCGGCTACGTGGGCCGCGGCGGTGGCGTACGTGCGATCGTCGAGCACCTCGCGGACGGCGGCGCCGATCCCCTCGGCCCCGCGGGCGCCGCGCTCGAGCACGATGCCCGCGCCGAGGTCGGCCACGCGCGCCGCGTTGCGCGGCTGATCGGCGAACATCGGCGCGAGCACCATCGGCACCCCCGCGTACAGGCCGCCGAGCACCGTGCCGAAGCCACCGTGACAAACCATCGCCGCGGCGCGAGCGAGCACCTGTGCCTGCGGCACCCATCGCTCGACGCGGACGTTGTCGGGCAGGCGTCCGAGCCCGGCGGGATCGGTGCGCTCGCCGACGCTGACCAGGACACGCACCGGCAACTCGCCGAGGGCCATCAGCGTGGCGCGCAGGAGCGCGGGGAAGAACGGGAAGCTCGCCGCGACCGAGCCGAAGGTCGCGTACACGAGCGGCGCGTCGCCGGGCGCCAGCCACCGGGGCTCCGTTTCGTCGCCGCTCGCCGACGCGTCGTCGCGGAAGCGCGAGACCGGACCCACCGGCGAGCGCTCGAATCCGTCGAAGGTCGGCGGTGCGAGCGTCAGCAGCGGCGTGCGTGCGATCGCCGGCAGCGCCCCGCTCAGCTTGGGAAAGCCTTCGGCGGCGAGCGGAGCCACGTGGTCGTCGACCCAGGACATGCCCGGGGCGACGCGTACGTGCGGGACGCCGGCCTCTTCGGCGGCCAGCGCGGAGGCGTAGTGGAAGGTCTCGCGCAGGACGAGGTCGGGGCGCAGGCGCGCGATCGCCTCGCGGGTGCCGGGCAGCGCCACCGGGATCTGTAGGCGCCCGAACAGTTCGCGCACGATGGTCCGGTTGGCCTCGCGCGGGCGGTCGTAGGGCAGCGACGCGTAGATCGGCCGCAGCTGCTCGCGTGTCACGTCGTCGAGCGCCCACGTAGCGAGGCCGGCGCGCTCGGCCATGGCCACGGAGTCGCGCGGGAGGGCGACGGTGGTCTCGTGGCCGGCACGCACGAGCGCTCGGGCGAACGGGAGCAGCGGCCCGAGGTGACCGGCCCCGCGGGTGCTGGCGACGAGGACGCGCATGGCGTCATTCTGGCGGGAGGCCAGCACCTATACTGGCCGCGTGCAGAGCTGGGAGCTGAGCGGTCTCGCCGTCGAGCCCCATCGGCCGCAGATCCTGCGGTCCGATGACGAGGCGAACCGCGTCGTCGCACTGCTGCTGCCGGAGGGCGAGTCGCTGCAGGAGCACCAGGTCCACGAGCACGCGCTCGTGTTCCTCATCGAGGGCCGCCTGCGGGTGCGGTCGGGCGAGACGAGCGACGAGCTCGACGCCCCGAGCCTCGTGCACTTCGAGCCGGCGGAGCGCCACGAAGTGACCGCGGTGAGCGAATGCCGGCTCGTGTTGTGCCTGGCGCCGTGGCCCGGGCCCGGGCACCCCAGCCGCAACGATTAGCGACACCACGGCGATGAGCTACGTGTGGTTCGTCGTGCGCTGGACGCACCTGCTGGCAATGGCATTCTTCGTCGGCGGCCAGGCCGTCGTCGCCGTCGCGGTGGTGCCGGTCGGGCGCGCCGCGGGCGACCGCACGCAGCTGCGCGCCATCGCGCGTCGGTTCGGCTACGGCTCGGCCGCCGCGGTGGCCATCCTCGTCGCCACCGGCAGCGCGATGGCCACGCACGCCGGCCTGTGGGGCAGCACCGCTCTGCACGTCAAGCTCGTGCTCGTCGCCCTCATCGCGGTGCTGCTCGTCTGGCACGTGCGCCGACCGGACGCACACGCCATCGAGGCGATCGTGTTCCTGCTCTCGCTGGGCGTCACCTGGATCGGCCTGTACCTGGCCAACGGGTACTCCTGATTTCGCGGCCCCGTGCGTATCCGGTTAACTCCGGGTAGCGCTGCTGCATTCGGGGGTGCACGTCGTTTCTATGAACATCTCACGGAAAGGACGTGCACCCCCGGCGAATCGGCTGCCCGAACGAGCCGACAGACCGGCCTGACCCCGCCCCTAGGACCACTACCTGACGCAACCGGAGACGCACCTCGCGGACCTACAGCGGCAGCCCGGCCTCGAGATCGGCGAGCGCCGCGTCCATCAGCTCGAGGTATTCGGCGCTCGGATCCTCGGTGGCGGCAACGAGAGCGGAGATCGAGACGCCGATGAGGGCACCCGTGAACGTGCGCACGGCGGGGTCGTCGGGGCGTCGCCCGGCGCGCCGGGCGATCACCTCGGTGAACGGGAGCAGCGTCCCCGCGAACTGATCGAGCGCGCGCGCCCGCAGCTCGGGCACCGACAGGATGAGCGCGCCGCGCTGGCGCTCGTCGGCCAGCTCCTCGGCCGGCAGCGCCCCGAGGACGGCACGGATCGCCGCACGCACGGCGGCGACCGGCGTGAGCTCGGCCGGCTGGGCCTCGAACGCGGCCAGCAGCAGCGGGTCGAAGCGATCGTGCAGGACGACGTCCTCCTTGGTCGGGAAGTAGCGGAAGAACGTGCTCTGTGAGACCTCGGCCGCGGCGGCGATCTGCTCGACGGTCGTCGCCGCGTAGCCCCGCTCGGCGAACAGCCGCAGGGCGTGAGCCTGGATCGCCGCCCGCGTGCGCGCCTTCTTGCGCTCACGCAGGCCGGGTGGCGGCTGATCATCGACTGAGAAGGACATCGGCGCGCTCTCGAGGTTGCTCATGGTCGGACTCGGTGCCGGCGTTCGCCGAGGGCAGGAAGAGGAGGGCCAGGATGCCACCCGCGACGGCCACCGCTCCCGAGACGACGAACGCACGATCCATCCCATCGACGAACGCCGCGCCGACCGAGCGAAGCAGCGCGGGCGAGCGGATCGCGTGCGCGACGGCAACGCCGCCGAACACGCTCTCGCGCACGGTCTGGGCCGCCCGCACGCTGAGGCCGGCCAGGCTCACGCGGGCGAGGTAGGCCGAGCTCAGCACGCTGCCGAGGATCGCCGTGCCGAGCGGCGCGCCGGTCTTGTTCACCGCCTGCAGCACGGCCGAGCCGACGCCGGCGCGCTGCTCGCTGAGCTCCGAGAGGGCCGCCGAGGCCGAGGTGGCCATCGCGAGCCCCATCCCGGCGCCGACGATCGCCATCCACGCGGCGATGAAGCCGCCGCTCGAACCGGCCCCGCTGCCGGAGCCGACGAGCAGGCCGAGGGACAGCAGCGCGAAGCCGCCGGCGACGGTGAGCTTGGACCCGATCGCGCGGGCCAAGCGATCGGCCGGCACGGCGCCGGCGATGAGCCCACCGATGAGCGGCAGGAGCCGTAGGCCGGAGCCCATCGCATTGGTGCCGAGCACGCCCTGGAAGAACTGCGGCAGCGTGAACAGCACGCCGATCATCGCCATGATCGCGAACGCGGCGAGGATCACGCCCCAGGTGAACGAGGGCAGGCGAAAGAGCTCGAGGTCGAGCAGCGGGTCGCCGCCCGGGCGCTGGGAGAGCCGGCGTTCCCACAGGTAGAAGGCGACGAGCACGCCGATGCCGCCGACGATCGCGAGGATCGCGCTCGCGCCGCCCCATCCGTGCTGACCGGCCTCGATCAGCCCGTAGGTGAGCGCCGACAGCCCGACAACGGAGGAGGCGATGCCAACGAGGTCGAGGCCGGGACGTCGCGGCACGCGGGACTCGGGCACGAGAAGCGAGACGGCGACCAGCCCGACGACGGCAACGGGGACGTTCATGAGGAAGACCCAGCCCCACCAGTAGTGGGTGAGCAGCCAGCCGCCGAGGATCGGCCCGATCGGGAGCGCGACGAAGTTCGCCGCCGACCAGATCCCCACCGCCTTCGGTCGCTCCCGCTCGCTGAACAGCACCGTGACCGCCGACAAGGCCATGACGATCACGCCCGCGCCGGCCACGGCGAGTACGACGCGCGCCGCGATGAAGGCCTCGCTCGACGGCGCCGCGGCGCAGGCCACGGAGCCGAGCGCGAACAGCGTCAGCGAGATGAGCATGACCTTCTTGCGCCCGTAGCGGTCACCGAGCAGGCCGGCCGGCAGCATCGCCGCGGCGAGCACGAGCAGGTAGGACGAGGAGAACCACTGCAGGTCGGACTCGGACGCGTGCAGCGCCCCGGCGAGCGTCGGCAGCGCGACGCTCAGCACGGTTCCGTCCAACCCGACGGTGAGCACGGACAGGCTCACCGCGGCAAGCGCCCACCAGCGCCGGGCTCCCAGCAGGCGGGGATCGGGGAAAGACGCATCCGACATATTTTGATAGTAACATCCAAAAGAGTGCTGCTGTCAGAATCGGTCGACGGTTTGCGCAGACGGTCGACGGGTATGCGAACCGGCGCGCCTCACACCACCGGTAGCGACCGGGCGCGTCGCGCGAGGCCCCGCCAGGCGTCTCCCTCGGCCGCCACGCGATCCCCGGCGTCGCGGACCGTCCAGCGATCCGGCTTCAGGCGCGCGTCGGACAGTTCCTCCCAATGGATCGGCATCGCCACCGGGGCGCGCGGTCGCGGGCGCACGGCATAGGGGGCGACGGCGTGCTGGGCGTAGTTGATGCGGTTGACGTCGACGTAGATGCGCGCGCCGCGATCGTCCTTGCGCCACTCGAGCGTGAGCCGCCTCGGATCGTCGCGGACCATCGCCTCGGCGATCGTGCGGGCGTACGCGTGAACCTCGGAGTACGACGGGCCGCGTCGCAGCGGGCACACCACGTGCACGCCGCGCGACCCGGTGACCATCGCGTAGGGGACGAGTCCGGCGTCGCCAAGCCGCTCGCCGGCCGCACGCGCCGCGGCGCGGACCGAGGCGAACGAGGCGCCGGGCGAGGGATCGAAGTCGAGGATGAGGCGGTCGGGCAGGTGCGGCTCGTCGGCGCGCGACAACCACGCGTGCAGCGTGACGACGTTCTGCCCGGCGAGATAGACAAGCGTGGCGGCGTCCCGCGCGAGCACCTGCGTCAGTGAGCCGCCGCGCTTGGGAACGGTCGCACGCGCGATCCAGGATGGGTAGTAGCGCGGGATCGACTTCATGAAGAAACCGGGTCGCTCGATGCCGTCGGGGAACACCTGGAGCGCGAGCGGGCGCCCGCGCACGTGGGGAAGCATCACGTGGGCCACACGCTCGTAGTGGCCCGCGAGCTCGAGCTTGGTGAGCGGCGGACGAGCGAACAGCAGCTTGTCCGGGCGGCTGATCTCGACGGTTCGGCGACCGACGCGCACCTCCCCGGTCACCGCTCGCGGACCACCTGGTTCGGCGGCTTGTCGTCGCGCAGGCCCAGAAAGCGGGGATGCCGCAACCGGCCGGCCCTCGTCCACTCGGTGAAGCCGACCTGGGCCACGAGCTCGGGCCTGACCCAGTGCACGCCATGCTCGCGGATGAGCGCCGGGTCAGCGAACGGTGGCCCGTCGACCCGCAGCGCGCGCAGCCGCCGACCGATCTCGTGCAGCGTCACCTCGTCGAATCCGGTGCCGACCTTGCCGGCGTAGCGCAGGGCTCCGCCGTCGTAGTAGCCGAGCAGCAGCGCGCCGAACTCGACCCTCGAGCCGCGCGGGTCGGTGTAGCCGCCGACGACGAGCTCCTGTCCGCGCCCGCACTTGAACTTCAGCCAGTCCCGCGAGCGCCGGTCGGTGTAGACGCTCGCCTCCCGCTTGGCGATGACGCCCTCCCAGCCACGCCGGCAGGCATCCTCGAAAGAGGCGCGGCCGTGCTCGCGGCGGTGCGGCGTCCAGCGGATCGCGTCGCCGGCGAAGGTCAGCGTGCGGCGCAGCAGGCGCTTGCGCGTCTGCAGCGACAGCGCACGCACGTCGTAACCGTCGAGCCACAGCACGTCGAAGGCGTAGAAGAACACCGGCCCCGGGCGATGCCCCCGCTCGGCCAGGCGCTGAAAGCTCGTCTGGGCGCCGTCGAAGGCGACGACCTCTCCGTCGACGGCGAAGCGCGGGGCCGGCTCGTCGCGCAGGGCCAGCGCGACCTCGGGGTAGCGGTCGTTGAGCGGGAGGTCGTTGCGGGAGAGCAGGCGCACGTGCGCGGCGTCGCGGATGGCGAGGCAGCGCACGCCGTCGAACTTGCGTTCGAAGATCCAGGCGGGGTCGTCGAATCGCTCGTCGGTTAGGGTCGCCTTCATCGTGGCGGAGCCGCGCGGCGGATCCGATTCGGTGAGACGCGCGCGATCGGCCGCGTCGAGCGCGTCGAGCGGGGAGGTCACCGGCCGCCCATCCCGGGCGCGCGCGTGCCGCCGGCACGGTGCTCAACGCGATCGGTGTACGGGCAGTCGGCCATGGCCACGGCTGTCCGGGGAGCTCGCCCCGGCCTTCGCGATCGGTCAAACCTCAGCGTCGCTGATAAGCGATTGACAAATCGGCGCACGGGGAACGATAGTCGGCACAGGCGGCCGCGCGGGCGGTCGGAGTGGGTTGTCCACAGGGCAAGGTGCGCGAGTCAGGGTGGCACCGCGCTGACATCGACCTCAGGAGGCGATGATGAGAGAGGGTCATCCACCGTCGGGTGGATCACGATTTCGGCCAGCCCGATGGCTGGCGGGGCTTGGAGCAGCAACAGTGCTGGTCGTCGGCGCGATAGCCATTTCGGCGCCGGCCTCGGGCGCGGCTGCGCCCGCGACTCAGACGGGGACGATCTGGATTCCGTTGTATTGCGCGCTGTCGCCGTCGATCGACATCGATGTCGGTGCGGCGTTCACGGCCACGCTGCCGACGTCGGTGACGCCGGGCGAGTCGTTTGATCTGCAGAAGGCGGTCGCGACGATCGATCTTCCGGCCAGCGCGGTCCAGTCGTCGCAGGCTCCGTTCCACAACCCGGATCTGGTCGAGGGTGCGGTGCTGACCTTCGATACGAACGTGACCGGTGCGGACGCGCCGACGCTGGTCAACGCCGACACGTCGCGCACGACGGATGCTCCCGCGATCATGAATGACCCGACCGGGGTGCCGAACACGCCGGCTAAGCCGGGGACGTGGGTTGAGCCTCCGCCGCAGACCGGTGGTGGCGTGTCCTCGGATCCCAACGTGGGTAATCCGACGGGTTCGCCGGCGGTGGTGAACCTGGTCGCGGCGGCGCAGCCGCCCAACGCCGATGCCCCCAGTCCGCTTGACCCGTTGGTCAACGGTGGCAGCCCGCTGGGTGGCTTTGCCGACTTCCCCGAGGCGCCGCTTGAGGGCGTGTTCTCGTGGGGGTATACGCCGCTGACGCCGACCGGCACGGTGACCAACAGCGCGTATGCGCCGGCGCCGGGTACCGGTGGTGGCGCGACGCCGACCAGCGGCACGCCGGACCCGGCCAGTGGTGGCCCGATCGTGGTCACCGGTCCGGTGGGCGGGACGGTCAAGCTCGGCATCGGTGACCCGAACCGGAACATCGTGTTCGGCAGCGGCAAGGGCTCCATCACTGAGGAGTTCGCGGTCAACAACGACATCTTCTTCCACGAGACGACCAGCACGCTGGCCGGGATGTGGAGTGGGGATACACCGGTGACCTGCGGTATCGACACCACTCCGGCGGCGGTGCCGTCACCGGATCCGTCGTACCACTCGGTCGCGGCCGGGATCTCGATCCCGATCACGTCGTCGACCACGACGACGACCACCACCACGACCACCACCACCACGACGACCAAGACGACGCCGACCACCACCACGACCACCAAGACGACGCCGACCACCACCACGACCACCAAGACGACGCCGACGACCACCACGACGTCCAAGACCACGACCACCAAGACGACGCCGACGACAACGACGACGTCCAAGACCACGACCACCAAGACGACGCCGACCACCACGACGACGTCCAAGACCACGACCACCAAGACGACGCCGACGACAACGACGACGTCCAAGACCACGACCACCAAGACGACGCCGACCACCACCACGACCACCAAGACGACGCCGACCACCACGACGACGTCCAAGACCACGACCACCAAGACGACGCCGACCACCACGACGACGTCCAAGACCACGACCACCAAGACGACGCCGACGACGACCACCACGACCACGACGACGAGCACCACGACATCCGCGGGTGTGCCGAGCGTGGTCGACGTCTTCCCGCACCGCGGGCGAGCGTTCTCGCTGGTCGTGATCCTCGGTCACGGTCTGTCCAACGCGACGCAGGTCGACTTCGGCACCGAGCCGGCGCCGTTCATGCAGCTCGGAGGAAACCTGATCGTCGCCTTTGCGCCACCGGCGCCGACCCGTACGAAGGTCGACATCCGAGTCACCACGCCGGGTGGGACGAGCGCGACGACGCGGGCCGACCGGTTCAGGTACACGCGGAGGTCCGGGTTCGGGTTCGGGTTCGGAATGGGCCTCGGGTTCTGAGTCGAGGCCCGCGGCTCCGAGCAGCCGTGCAGCACCGCTGAAGTATCGGAGGGGCCGCCCAGGTGGCGGCCCCTCCTTCGTTCCGCAGCCGGTAGGGTGCCCGCCGATGTCAGTCGAAGTGGCGCCCGTGCGCGGCCCCAGCGAGGTGCGGGCGTTCGTGGCGCTGCCCTACCGCCTGCACGCCGGCACGCCGTGGGTGCCGCCGCTGAAGCTCGAGCGCTACCTGTTCCTCAGCCGTCGCCTCAACGCCTTCTTCAAGCACGGCGAGGCCCGCTACTTCCTGGCCCGCCGCGACGGCCGGGTGGTGGGTCGCATCACCGGCCAGATCGACCACGCCTTCAACGAGTTCCATCACAACCGGTGGGGCATGTTCGGCTTTCTCGAGTTCGAGGAGGACCCCGAGGTCCTCGCCGCCCTGCTCGCCGCGGCCGAGCAGTGGTTGCGCGAGCGCGGGCGCGATCGCATGATCGGCCCGATGGACTTCACGATGAACGAGGAGAGCGGCGTGCTCATCGACGGCTTCGCGCGCGCGCCGATGACCAGGCAGCCGTGGCATCCGCCTTACTACCAGGCCTACCTGGAGGCGGCCGGTCTGGCCAAGGCGATGGACCTGTACAGCTGGGAGCTCGAGCTGGCCGACCGCGACAGCATGCGTCCGATCATGTTCAAGCTGGCCGCCGAGCTCGAGGACAGCCATGGCATCCGCATCCGCAAGATGAGCCGCCGCCACCTGCGGCGCGAGATGGACGAGTTCGCGAAGGTCTACAACTCGGCCTGGGCGCGCAACTGGGGTTTCTCCCCGTACGGCAAGGCGGACCTCGACGCGCTCGCCGAAGAGCTTCAGCTCGTCTACGACCGCGACTGGTTCATGATCGCGGAGAAGGACTCCGAGACCGTCGCGATGGCGATCACGTTCCCCGACATCAACCAGGTCCTCGCGCGCATGAAGGGCCGCCTGCTGCCGTTCGGCTGGTGGTACTTCCTGCGCCGGCACACGATCATGGATCAGATCCGCGTCGGCTTCCTCGGGGTCCGTCCCGAGTACGAGCACACCGGGGTCGCCGCCGGCCTGTACGTCGAGCACTTCAACGTCGCCGAGCGCACCCACCGCAAGCGCGGCGAGATGGGCTGGATCCTCGAGACGAACCGGCCCATGAACCGCGCGATGGAGCGCATGAACGGGCGCATCGTCAAGCGCTATCGCGTGTACGAGCGCGAGCTGGCGAGCACCTGACGCGGCTTTCAATTCGCGTTCTGACCGACGGCCCTGCACCCGCAACACTCCGTCGGCGCCCGGCGCGTCAGTCGCTCCACCAGCCCATGACGATCTCCCCATCGCCCTGATGGCGCGCCCCGAAGGCGAGCAGCTCCATCCCCTGCGGACCGCCCTCGAACGCGCGCGTCACGTGCGGCGCGACGCGCAGAGCGTCGTGCGCCGAGAGCTCGACGACCTCGTCGTCGAGCTTTGCCCGCCCGCCGCCCTCGATGACGACGTACACCTCCTCGGCGCGGTCGTGGCGGTGGCCGAAGGCCTGGCGGCGCCCCGGGTTGAGCCGTTGCCAGGCGAGGCCGGTGGCCCGACAGGCCAGCGACCCGGTCGGAAAGCGCGCCTCCCCCTGGTCGCTCAGGCCGTGCTTGGCCGCCATGTCCTCGACCGACGGCAGCGACACAAGCGTGTACGGGGGCACGTCGCGATCGGCGTCCACGTATCCGACACCCGCCACCGGCGCCGTCTCGATCACTTCCGGGCGGCCGTCGAGCAGCGGCATGACCTCGGCGATGCGCTCCCGGGCGCCCTCCTGTTCGAGCGAGGCATCGAGGTCGGCCTGGCTGCGCCAGATCTCGGTCACCCATACCGTCTCGGGGTCCCCCGGGACGCGGTTGACGACGTAGAGCTCGCAGCCGGGCACGCTCTCGAGCTGGCCGGCTGCCTCAAGTAGATGCTCGGCGAGAGCGTCGCCGTGACCGGGCTTCGCCGTCAGCTTTGCGTAACGTCCAATCTTCGTCATCGGCGGAGCGTAACGGCTCGGCGCGACCGGCGCGGCGCCCCGCCGCGACCGGTCCCCGTCGGGTCCCATTCACCCAATTGATGACTTGTTCACTCTTGGCCTTGCAAGTGGCCACCAGATGAGTTACTCTCCGCGGCCGCAACAGTAATCAGCTCACATGCGCCACTCCGTCAACACCCACAATCTCTTCGCCCAAGCGGCCTTGGCCGGTTCGGCGATGCCGTGCCCGCGCTGGCTCGATCAGCGCGGACGGAGCGGGTCCGTGACCCTCGTCGGGAGCTGCGTGCACTAGATCTCGAGTGCATTGGCAGGTCAGGCGAGGGCGATCCAGACGGGTCGCCCTTTTTTGTGCGTGTAGACAGTTCTGTGACAACGAATAGGTGATGCTCAGCTTGAAATACCGAGGACGCAACCGAGGCCCCGCCTGAGAGAGAAAGGCCCTCAGCCGTTCGACACACGCGGTGAGAGGCTCGGGCTCCAGCACCCCTCCACGCAGGACGCCATCGATCGACGGCGATCCAGGGCCGAAGGGTGGGCGAGTGGCATGAACAACATCGTTGGCGACACGCCAACCGACAGACCCCAACACCGCTGCCAGCCCACGCCGGTGCGTCGATCATCCCGCTCGGGGCGATGGACAGACCGACGTGCGGTCGCTCGTCCCTGCCACATCGGCGGGGCGACGACCGCTGCCCCGACCGGGGGGCGTTGACGCCTGCCTGTGGGGGAGACGGCCACCCCGCCGGCCCCGGGAGCCGGAGACCGCTGGTTCGACTCCAGCCAGGCAGACCTGCGCGGTGGAGGAAGGGCAACCTCGCGAGCCTCATGAGCTCGAGATGCGGGTTCGAGTCCCGCCCGCGCTATGTGGGGACGTAGCTCAGCGGCGCAGAGCGCTCGCTCGTCAGGCGAGAGGCCGCCGGTTCGAACCCGGCCGTCCCCGTCGCATCGCCCGCGCCGGAGTTGCGGACACGGCGAGCAGTGTCCGCCTGTAAACCGGACGTCTCGTACTGAGCAGGTTCGACTCCTGCCTCCGGCACTCGCAGCATCTCATGGCGGCCGTCGCCTAAGGGCAAGGCTCGAGGTTGTGGACCTCGCGATGGCGGTTCGAGTCCGCTCGGTCGCCCCTCCTGTCACGAATGACGGGCCGTTAGCTCAGATGGTCAGAGCACCCGATTCTTAGTCGGGCGACCTCCGTTCGAGTCGGAGGCGGCTCATCCCGCGCCAGGTGGCGGAAGTGGCTACGCGGCAGGTTGCAACCCTGCTCCATACCGGTTCGAGTCCGGTCCTGGCGTCTCGCGGACGGGCCAGCCGACGGATGGCGGCGGCCGCGGTTTCGAAAACCGTTGGGGCGCAAGCCCGTGGAGGTTCGATCCCTCTCCCCTCCGCTTCACACATGCGGCTGTAGCTCAGCCGGTAGAGCGCTCGCCTGAAACGCGAGGCGTCGCAGGTTCGATTCCTGCCGGCCGTACTTCAGCGATCGATGCGGAGAGGTGTGACGGGTAGCACTCCTGGCCCTGAACCAGGCAGACCGGGTTCGAGTCCTGGCTCCGCAGTTGTTGTGCCTTTTGCAACGAGGAATCGTGCCCGCGGCGCGGGCGTGCGCGGGCGGTTGAAAATCCGCAATTTGCGGCCGACTGCGCCTATTTTCCCCTTAGAGCCTACGAAAGGGACGGCGCCGAACCGGTGATCGAGCCGCGCCAAACCATCGACGCTGACGTACGCTATGGTAGCTTGCGCGCGCGGTTTCGATAGAGCGCGCGACAATCGTTGCGGGACGAACAACTTCGGTGCCTCGGCCGCGTGCCTGGTCCGCCGTCAGGAGGAAAGGCATAACCGAGAGGCCGTTTACTGAGCAGCGCCTGCTACCGAACCGCCTGGGACTCACCTTCGCGCGGTGCGCCAGACTCCTAGTGGGCATGTCAGCGTGTACGGTTGGGCTACTGTTCTCGACCGGTACGGCGGCCGCCACGAACGCCTGCTCGGCCGGCTCAGGCGGAGCGGGCGGAGGGGGAGGTGTCCCGACTGTCGCTCTGAACCGTCGGAGCGCGCCGGCTTGGAGTGCCAGGAGTGTTCCGCACGCACGGGTCGCGAACGTGGGTAGCGGCGCGATCACCGTCGACACCTCCCCCGGGCCAGGCGCGCCGCCGGACATCCTGGGACCCTACGTCGTCGAGCCGTTCGGTACGGATCCCGGCGCGAACCAGACTCCGGCCTCCTCCGTGCCGGATCCAGCCACGGGGGCGTCTGTAGGCCTCTCGCCGCAAACCACTCGATTGCGCATCGGGGCCGGCTGGGCCACCTGGAGTAACGACTACGCCGGAATGGTCTATAGCACCCAAGGTGATCAGGAGACGATCACGCCACCGAGCGGGACCGAGGCGTTCTACTTCTACGCCGAGCCGGATCCATTCCAACCGATCACCATCACCGCCACGGCTCAAGACGGCACGAGCTCGGGACCCATCGTCGTAAACGGGCGTTGCGGCGCTCAGTACTTCGGCTTCTATACCGACGGCAGCGTTCCGCTGAGCTCGATCACGATCACCTCAACCGCGGATTTCGCCATCGGCGAGTTCGGAATGCGAAGCACGTTCAACGCGACGAACGCTGCAGCTGACTACGTGGCGCTCGGGGACTCGTTCTCGTCGGGAGAAGGCAACTCCCCGTTCCTGAACGGCACGGACGGCAACGGGGACTTCTGCCACCGCTCCCAAGCTGCCTACCCCTATGTGGTTGCGCCGTTTGCGCACCTGCCGCTGAGCTTCTATGCATGCAGTGGCGCCAGGACGTCAGATCTCTACGCGACAAAGGACTACGGCGAGGTCCCCCAGGTCACCCACCCTCAGCTCAACTCGCATACGAAGCTCGTAACGCTGACGATCGGCGGTAACGACGTCGACTTCAGCGGCTCACTCGCGCACTGCATGTGGACTGATGTGTGGGCCTCGGCGAAGAATCTGCTTACGTACGGCGCCGCTGGCGCGGACACGAGCTGCGCGGACGACTCGACATTCGTTCAGCGTGAGCAGCAGCGGATCAACGACCTGGAGAATCCTGCATCGGGCTGCGGCCAGTTCTCTCCCCTCTGCGAGGCCTACCAGGCAGTGGAACGCCGAGCCCCGAACGCAATCGTTGCGACCGGGGACTACCCACACATCTTCTCCACCACGCACGCGTGCCTCGGGCACCTGTTGACGCTGAAGGACCAAGTCCTCTTCGATCAGGACACCGACAAGGTCGATTCGCAGATCTACGCCGCTGCGACACAGGCCCAAACACAGTTCGTCGAGGCGCGCTCGGCGTTCAGCGGCCACGAGCTATGCGGACCGTCATCCTGGTTCAACGGACCTGACCTGCACATCAACCTATTGGGCCTGCTGACGAACCCGACCCCAAGCAACGTATACAACGAGCTGAAGAACGCGGCCAACGGTTCGTTCCACCCGAACGCAAACGGGCAGAAGGACGGTTACGCGATCGCGTTCGAAAACGCACTGTTCAACGAGATCCAGCACGGCCGGCTGCGCCGCGTGCACCACGCGAGCGCGCGCGCGCGGCAACCCGCGGCGCGAACAGCAGACACGGCACCGGCCGGGCCCGACTATGGGTCGGCTGGCGTGGAGGAAGTACAGTCCACTCCGGCGACGTTGCACTACGGAGTCACGCCGGGCGAGCAGGTGCAGGTCACGGGCTCCGGCTTTGCTCCAGGTGCCACGGTGTCCCTCTCCCTCGGCACGCTGGGAGCGGGAGCGAGGCCGGACAACGACTTTACGGTCCCGTTGCAGCCCGCCGCGGACTCGCTGGGCAACGCCGACTCGACACAGGGAACGGCAGCGTCAACCGTCGCCGACACATCCGGCAACGTAAGCACGATCGTCACGCTGCCCGCGGGGACCTACGGCTTCCCGATCGCACTAGGCGAGAGCGTCGCCTTCATCAACGTCACCGGGCAAAGCGCTGACACCACCGCGACCGAGCAAGAGGACACCGCAATGATTCAGGTCGCCGAATTGTCCAATCCATGTAGCCCGTGGTTCGACGAGGAGCTACCGTGGTGACGGGATGAGCGCCAGGCCCCTGAGCCGAGACCAGGCTTTCCAACGCCGCCGGCGATGGGGAGCCAGGATTCTCCGAGGAATCCTCGCGTGTGCCGTGCTGGTCGTGGCGGCAGTCGCATTCGAGGGCTGGCTGATCTTCGGAGAGCGATCCGGCTCGGGCGACCACGGAGATGCGCGACTGCACGCCCTCGAGCACGCGGGCCTACTCACCGCGCTGCCGCCGCGCTCCAATTGGGTTCAGGCGCCGCGTTACCCGGCGGCCGTCAGCACCATCGACCAGAACTACGGCCCGCTTGTGGCACAACCCGCGCAATGGGACCAGGGTTACCACCGATGGAGCCACCTCGACGTGTTCGGGTCCTTCAGATCCTCCCTTACATACGCCAAGGTCATTGCCTTCTATGACGAAACGGCCATGCGGATCGGGTGGAACCTGACGGGCAACGACCCGCAGCTGGCGACCACGACCTGGACGACGCGACTGCCCGAGGGATACACGGCCACCGTGACGCTGACCAACAACGGCCGCACCCCTCGGCTATCGCAGGCAAACGCGGACGTCTACACGCTGTACGGACATATCCCCCCGGACGGCCCCTCCTAACCCACGCCGAGGGGTTGCCGCCGCGGAGGTTCCGTTGGTACCTACCTCGCTGCGGCGCCACGAGACGCCGCCTCGCGGTCGCCTTCTCGCTCTCAAGCACCGAGCATTGCCGCTCGACGGGAACGTCGCGACCGTCACGCGTGTTCCCGGACCTTGCCCTACGCCGATCCGCCTGCGAACCGCGCGGCGTGGAGCAGACGAATCGACGGCCAGACGTTCGAGTTCGAACTTCGTCTCTGCTCCCCAGCTCGCTCGCACCGCATGGCCTCCGTAGTGTCAAAGGCAAGCACGCGCCCGTCGTACGGCCGAGGTGTGGGTTCGACTCCTGCCGGAGGCTCCTCCTGAACGCCCGTAGCTCAGTGGAAGAGCGCTGCTCTGCGAAGGCAGAGGTCGCTGGTTCGAGTCCAGCCGGGCGTATCGCATCTTCGCTCTCGTTTGAAGGCCCGTGGTGTCAACGCAGCATGGCGAGCTCCAACCTCGTCGGTCCGGGTGCAAGTCCTGGCGGGCCTGTCCGTTCCTATCACCAGTCGCGGGCCGAAGCGGCTCGGTTATCGGGTCAGGGGGTCGCGCCGGGCCGGCGCGCCCTGCGGTTCGAATCCGCTCCCTGTGTTCCGACCGCATCCACACGACCGCGACCCAACCACATCACAAGGCTCCCGCTGCGGGCCGGAGCCGGTCCGGTTATCGCCTGTTCAGCGAATGGCCAGGGCGCGAGCCCTGGCATTCCCGGACCGCACCACCACGACCGCAGCCACTTCACCCCAACCGCACCGAAAGGAGGTGTGACATGTCGTACCTGCAGCGCCACGCCAACACGCGCGTGCCTCAGTCGATGCCCATCCCAGGTGCCGACCAGGTCGAGAACTCGGCCGGCGGCTACGCCTGGGCGGTCGACGACTGGGCGCGGCTGCGCCGCTTCCTGATCCTCGGCTCGGAGGGCGGCACCTATTACGCGTCCGAGCGTACGCTCACGCGCGAGAACGCCGAGATCGTGCAGCGCTGCCTGCGCGAGGACGGGCCACGCGCCGTCGCCGAGATCGTTGCCGTATCGGTGGAGGGCCGCGCGCCCAAGAACGACCCGGCCCTGCTCGCCCTGGCGATGGCTGCCGCGGCGGACGACGTGCACACTCGCCGGGCGGCCCTCGAGGCGCTCTCGCGAGTGGCCCGCACCGGCACGCACCTGTTCGCGTTGGCCTCGTTCGTCGAGGGCTTCCGCGGATGGGGTCGCTCGCTGCGCCGGGCGGTCGCGCGCTGGTACGCCGAGCGTCCGCTCGACGCCCTCGGCTACCAGGCGGTGAAGTACCGCCAGCGCGAGGGCATGACGCACCGCGACCTGCTGCGCCTGGCCCACCCGGCGCGACGGGTCTCGGCCGGCAACCCGACCAACGAGGTGTCCGACGAGCATCGCCACCTGTTCGAGTGGATCGTGCGGGGCGGCGATGCACCGGCGGCTCCGCGCGTGGTCGAGGGGTTCGTGCGCGCTCAGGCGGCGACCACGGCGGAGCAGACGGCGGCGCTCGTCCGCGAGTACCGCCTGCCGCGCGAGGCGCTGCGCCCCGAGCACCTGGCCGCAGCGGAGGTCTGGGACGCGCTGCTCGAGGACATGCCGATGACGGCGATGGTCCGCAACCTGGCGGCGATGACGCGAGCCGGTGTGCTCGCGCCGGGCTCGGCGGGCACGGACCGGGTCGTCGTGCAGCTCGGCGACGCGGAGCGCCTGCGCCGCGCGCGGGTGCACCCGATCGCGCTGCTCGCGGCCCTGCGCACCTACCAGTCCGGCCACGGCGCCCGCGGGCGTCACACCTGGACGCCGGTGCGTGAGGTGGTCGACGCGCTGGATGGCGCGTTCTACGCGGCATTCGCCAACGTCGAGCCGGGCGGCCAGCGCCTGCTGCTGGCCCTCGACGTGTCAGCCTCGATGACGTGGGGCAATGTGGCCGGAGTGCCCGGCCTGACGCCCCGCGACGCGTCGGCGGCGCTCGCGCTCGTGACGGCGGCCACCGAGCCGCACTACGAGACGGTCGGGTTCTTCGCCGGGCGGGGCGGACTGGCGACGACGCCGGGTCGGCGCACGTGGCCAGGCCGGGCCAACGGCCTGACGCCGCTGGCGCTGTCGCCGCGGCAGCGTCTCGATGACGTGATCGAGACGGTGTCGGGCCTGCCGTTCGGCGGCACCGACTGCGCGCTGCCGATGCGCTACGCCCAGGGGCGCGAGCGCGAGATCGACACGTTCGTGATCTACACCGACTCAGAGACCTGGGCGGGCGACGTTCACCCGGTCCAGGCTCTGCGCGAGTACCGCCGGCAGTCGGGCCTCGATGCTCGGCTGGTCGTCGTCGGGATGACCTCGAACGGGTTCTCGATCGCCGACCCCACCGATCGGGGGATGCTCGACGTCGTCGGGTTCGACACCGCGACGCCGCAGCTGATCTCGTACTTCGCCCGCGGCGCGCTCTGATCGAGGGCGCGTCGCCGGGGCGAACGGCGCCCGCGGGGTGCTCCCAACCGGGACACGCCGCCGGGCGCCACGAAGACGCGCCGCCGCCGAGCCGTCCAGGCGGCGGCGCTGCGGACGGGCGTGGCGGAACCGGAAGACGCACCGGCCTCAGAAGCCGGCGGGCCCAGCAGCCCATGAGGGTTCGACTCCCTCCGCCCGTATCCGCCTCCGTAGCTCAGTGGACAGAGCACCGGACTTCGAATCCGGGCGCAGAGGTTCGACTCCTCTCGGGGGCATCATCCCGTCACCGGTAAGCTTGTCCGGTGCAGGGAAGCCGACGAGGGAGGAGGCGGGTGCTCACGCCCGCGAGAGCCGTTGCCGCAATTTGCTGCGTCGTTGTCGCACTCGTCATGTTCCCGGTCGCTGCGCAGGCGAGCGGTGGCATTCGGCTCAACCCCGTCGCGGCGAAGCAGAACCCGGACGCGCTCGTGACGTTCGCCGGCCGGGCAGGCACGCGCCCCGGCTCCCAGGTTTCGATTCAGCGCGAGATCGGCCGGCGGTGGCGCAAGATCGCGGGTGGTCGCACGGGGGCGCGCGGGCGGTTTGCGCTGACCTGGATCACGCCGTCGCGAGCGAATCGTGTCCTCGTGCGCGCGACATTCGGCCACCGGGCGTCCACGACGAGGCGGTTCCGCGTTCTGGCGCCGGCCAAGGGCGCGGTCACGGTGGTGGTCTCACCGAAGACCCAGGTGATCAGTCCGTCGGTCGTGCAATCGGTTCCCACGCCGGGGACGTCAGGCACGGTCACCTACGCGGGCGGCAATCAGGCGCAGGTCGGGCAGATCCTGGTGATCGGGCAGGGCACGGGCACGCCGGACGGCTTCCTTGGGCGAGTGACCAACGTGACGCAGAAGAATGGACACACGGTTGCGACGACCGTCCCCGCGACACTGATGCAGGCCGTACCTCAGGGCTCGGTGGATCTCGTCGCCAGTGACGTGACCGGCACCGAGGCCACCGCCATGATGGCGTCGCGGCGCGCGACGATCTCGAAAGCGACGATCTCATGCCAGGGCAGTGCCGGCGTCACGATCACGCACGATGTGACGTTCGGGGCGGGCCTGCATCTCGCGGCTGACTGGACCCTGCTTCACGGGTTGCAGAGCGCGAGCCTGACGGCGGACGCGAGTCTGAATGCGTCACTCGAGGCGGCCGTCGCCGCGTCCGGGACCTGCTCGCTGGCCAAGCGTGTGCTGTTCACCGCGAAGGGCCCGAGCATCGACACGTTCGTCGGCCCGGTCCCCGTGGTGATGACTTCGAACCTCACCGTCTATCTCGACGCGTCGGCCTCGGCGTCGGCGCAGGTGACCACCGGCGTGAGCGCCGGCTTCTCCGCTTCGGCGGGCGTCGGCTGGACAAAGGGCAACGGGTTCCACGGGATTGACAGCTTCTCCCCGCACTTCAGCTACACGCCGCCGTCGCTTTCGGCGAACGCGAGCATTGAAGCGAACGTGACCCCGACGATCGACGTTCTGCTCTACGGCGTTGTCGGCCCGGAGATCGCGCTGAAGACAGGCGTTGACTTCGAAGCCGACATCACGCAGAACCCGTGGTGGACGCTCGCGATCCCGGTCGACCTGACCGCGAGCATCGCGATCCCGCCGCTCGGCCTGACGAGTCCTGCGTTCCACGTCTATGACCACTCGTTCCCGCTCGCCGACGCCGGTGGGGCGTTCGGGGCGCCGGCATCTCCGCCGTCGACATCTCCGCCGCCGCCTCTCCACAACGTCGCCACGCCGGCAACGAGCCTCGGCGCCGGCTACGACCAATCGTGTGCCCTGCGCTCGTCGGGCGCGGTGGCGTGCTGGGGCGCCAACACCCACGGTCAGCTCGGCAACGGGTCCACGGGTCCGAGCAGCACCCCGGTGACCGTCAGCGGCATCACCGACGCCGCGGCGATCGCCGCCGGCACCGATCATTCGTGCGCGCTGCGCGTCGCGGGCGGGATTCTCTGCTGGGGCGCCAACGGGAGCGGCGAGCTCGGGAACGGATCGTCCGGCGCCGACAGCCCATCGCCGGTCACCGTCAACGGGATCTCCAACGCCGTCGCGATCGCCGCGGGCGCCACCGACTCGTGCGCCGTGCTGCAAACCGGGCACGTCGATTGCTGGGGTGCGGACGACCAGAGTCAGCTCGGCGACGGCGACGGGTCCAACACCGCCAGCTCCTTCCCGATGGAGGTCAGCGGGATCACGCACGCCACCGCGATCGCGTCGGGGACCTTCCACGCCTGCGCGTTGCTGAAGAACGGCACCATCAGCTGCTGGGGCAACAACAGCGACGGCTCTCTCGGCGACGGGACGGCGAACCCCACCACCGTCCCGGTGACCGTCAGTGGCGTCACGAGCGCGATCGCGGTCGCGGCGGGCGCCGATCACTCGTGCGCCCTGCTGTCGAACGGAACCGTCTGGTGCTGGGGACAGAACGGCTACGGACAGCTGGGCAACGGCACCTACAACCCCAGCGACGCCCCCGTGCAGGTCAGCGGCATCACGAACGCCACCACGATCGCGGCGGGCGGAGGCCACACCTGCGCGCGCCTGTCGACCGGTTCGGTCGCTTGCTGGGGATGGAACAACTACGGGCAGCTCGGCAACGGGTCGATGCCGACCAACAGCGACGTCCCGGTGACGGTGAGCGGGATCTCGAACTCCACCGCCGTGACGGGCGGCCTGGAGCACACGTGCGAGCTGAACGCGTCGGGCGGACTCGCCTGCTGGGGGTACGGCGGCGACGGCGAGCTGGGGAACGGAGGGAACTCGACTCAGTCAACGCCCGTGACGGTGACCGGGTTCCCGTAGCCGCTCCGTCGCGCTACGGACGCTCGGACCGGGAGCGCTTCACCGCATACATGGCGGCGTCGGCATCGCGAAGGAGGGTTCCAAGGTCAGCGCACTCCGCTTCGCACGCAGCACATCCGATGCTCGCCGTCATCGTGAATCGCTGCTCGGCCACGAGGAACGGGGCCTCGAACGCCTGCTGGAGTCGATCTGCCATCGCGTCTAGCGCCCGGTCGGAGTCTTCGTTCTCGACGAGGATGGCAAATTCGTCTCCGCCGATTCGCGCCACGACATCGTCGGGGCGAACCTTGCTCACCAGCCGTTCGGCGACTGCGCGCAGAAGTGCGTCGCCGACCTCGTGGCCGAACTCGTCGTTGATCGGCTTGAAGCAGTCCAGATCGACGAAGAACAGCGCGAGCGTCGCCGGCGCCACCTTGTCGTCGCGCGATGCCGAGACGACGCGCTCGCGCAGGGCGAGCCGGTTGGGTAGACCGGTCAGCTGGTCATGCTGCGCCTGGTGTGTGATGTGGTCGACGAGACGACCGTTCTCGAGCGCGATCACGGCGTGCGCCGCCAGGCCGGACAGGCGCTCGTTCAGCTCGGGCGACGGCGAGAGCCGCTCGGGCCGATCGCGGACGGAGACCTGCACCGTGCCCAGCAACCGCTCGGCGGTCGCGATGGGAACCGCAACCGAGGCCACCGCGCCCACCGCTTTCAGCGATTCGCGGATGGCGCTGTTGCGCATGTCGGAGAAATACGGCTCGCGGTCCGGATGCTCGAGCCAGGCGGCGAGCTGCGGGATACCGTCGGGCCGCACCGAATCGGGCCCGAGGGATTCGTCGTCGCGTCCGGGCGAGTTGACCGCGCTGCGCGTGAGCTCGCCGCGCTCCTCGTTCCACAGCCAGACGCTGACACGGTCGCAGTCGATCACGCCGGGCGCCGCGTCGGCGAGACGCTGCGCTACCTGTTCCGTCGTACCGGCGCTGGCGACAACCCGCGCGAGCTTGAGCAGCGTTCGTGCCTCCTGATCGCGGCGCCGTGCCTCATCACGGCCGTTGCGAGCCTCGAGCAGCGCCGCCGCGCTGTCGAGCGCCGTGGCCGCATAGCGCGCGTAGAGCTCGAGGAGGTCCCGTTCCGGGGCCAGGAAGCCCGCTCCGTCCGGATACATGGCCACCAGCCGTCCGTAGTCTCGTCGGCGGGATCGCACCTGCGCCACACACCAGTTGCTGGGGTGCTCGTCAGCACCGAGGAGCTTCTCAACCACGCGCGGCGCGGTCTCCCCATCAAGTCCTCGCTGATGGCAGACGATGTCGGCGTCGTCGTCGAGCCGTACGGCCAGCAGATACGCGGGCGCCCGCACTTGTTCGGCCGCCCGCTCGCTGATTCGCATGAGCGTGTCCCCGAGGTCCTCGGACGAGATCAGGTCTGCAGCCACCTCGAACACACCGTCGAGCCGGGCGGAGAGGCCTTGGAGCTGCTCGCGCAGCATCGCCGTCTGCGGGTCGTCGCCAGTGCCCGAGGCGGCGGGGCTCCACGTCACCTCGTACCGGCAATACGGCGCCCCCAGCACCTGGCACTGGGTGTGGTTCACATACGCGGGCGCCAGCCCGAACAGGACCGTACACCGACTGGCAAGCCCGATCGCGCATTCGCAGTGATGCCGGTGACGGACGAATCCGGGCGCCGCCTCAGCACGGAACTCGCAATACCCCGGGCGTACCTCGATCGTTTCCACGCGAGCGGCCGTGCTCCAGCGCTGCGAGGAGACATCCAGGTTGCGGAGGTTCTCCTCCACGGAACCCAGTGCGCGAATCAAGTTGGCCGTAGAACTCGCAGCGAGCATCTTTGACGTGTCCTCACCGACGTGGCGAGCGAAGTGCGAGTCGCGCGTGATCGCCTCGCCGGCGTCCCACAGCGCGATCGCCTCGTCGAAGCTGATCCAGTTCGAGATGTCCCGGAGGTAGTCGTGCGACCGTGAGCTCTGGGCCCGGTCCAGTAGCCGGCGCACGCCGACATCGCCCGCCACCCTGCGCACCCGCGCGAGAAGCACAGCCGAGAGCGAGCACGAGTACGCCGGCACGTCCATGGACGTGGCCGGACTGGTGGTGCTCATACAGCGTCTTCGTCGCAGCCCACCCTCTGCTTTACGGTCAGCGCGCCGACTCGACGATCAGCGACCCCCTGCCGACAACCAACAGACAGGAAAGGAGTGCCAAGCAAATGAACATCAAGACCTTCGGCGCGGTCGACCCGCGCAGCCTCGACCAGCTCACCCGCTGCATGCGGGCCGGCGACGCCGAGTTCGGCGTCCTCTGCGCCGACCACCACGTCGGCTACAGCCAGCCGATCGGCGGCGCGATCGCCTACGAGGGGTACGTCTCGCCCTCGGGCGTCGGCTACGACATCGGCTGCGGCAACAAGGCGACCCGCACCGACCTGACCGCCGCCGACCTCGACACCCTCGGAGGCGTCGGCCAGATCATGCGCGAGATCACGCGCCGGATCTCCTTCGGCATGGGCGTGCCGGCCCAGGAGCGCGCCGACCACGTCGTGCTCGAGAAGATCGCCGCGGCCGAGTTCGAGCCGCAGCGCAAGCTGGCCGGCCTGGCGGCGTCGCAGCTCGGCACGGTCGGCTCGGGCAACCACTACGTCAACCTGATGGAGGACGAGGCGGGCGCCATCTGGGTCGGCGTGCACTTCGGCTCGCGCGGCTTCGGTCACAAGACGGCGTCGGGGTTCCTCGCCCTGGCGCAGGGTCTGGCCTTCGATGCGCGCGCCGACGGCGGTGAGATGGATTCGCCGCCGGTGCTGTTCGAGGTCGACTCCGAGCTCGGGCAGGCCTACGTCTCGGCGATGCAGCTGGCCGGCGAGTACGCCTACGCCGGCCGCGACGTCGTCGTGGGCAAGGTCCTGGACATCCTCGGCGGCGAGGCCACCCATGAGGTGCACAACCACCACAACTTCGCGTGGCGGGAGGAGCACCTCGGCCGTAGCTACTGGGTGATCCGCAAGGGCTGCACCCCGGCGCGGCCCGGCCAGGAGGGGTTCGTCGGCGCGTCGATGGGCGACGCGTCGGTGATCCTGGAGGGCGTCGAGTCGGACGAGAACGAGCAGGCCCTGTTCTCGACCGTGCACGGCGCGGGCCGCGTCATGAGCCGCACCCAGGCGGCGGGGCGCGTGCGCCGGCGCAAGCGCTGGGCCTGCCGCGCGCGCGACTGCGACCGCGTGTTCGACGTCGACACGGTCGGCGCGGACGCCGGACGCTCGACGCAGGGCGTTTGCCCCGAGCACCCCGAGGCCGGCCTGATGAAGGTCTACGTCGAGGAGCGCATCAAGGCCGGCCGCGTCGACTGGCCCGCGGTGCAGGCCCGCCTGCGCGAGCGGGGCATCGTGCTCGAGGGCGGCGGCGCGGACGAGGCGCCGGAGGTGTACAAGCGGCTGCCGGACGTCCTGGCCGCGCACGCCGGCACGATCCGCGTCACCCGCACGCTGCGCCCGCTCGGCGTGGCGATGGCCGGTCGCGACGTGTACGACCCGTACAAGGACTGAGGGGCCGCCGCCCACCGGCGGCCCCTCACCCGCGCGGAATCAGACGCGGCGCGAGCGCCCTCCACGCGTTGACACGGTTCAGCGCATCGCGGTGGTCTCGGGGATGAAGGTGACGGTCACGGGCTACGACGCCCCGGGGCAATGCGGTGCGGACGTACACATACGCCGTTCCCTAGCGCCGGCGGTCAGTAGCATCGCCGACCATGGACGAGCGCGCCCGCCCCGCCCTCACGGTCCGCGAGGCGACCGCGGCCGACGCCGCGGGCATCGCCCGGGCGCACGTCCTCTCCTGGCAGGTCGGCTACGAGGGGCTGATGCCGCGCAAGGTGCTCGGCGAGCTGTCGGTCTATGACCGCGGGCGGCGCTGGGAGACGATCCTGACCGCTGAGCACCCGGCGGAGACCTGGACGACCGTGGCGGAGGCCGGCGGGGAGATCGTCGGCTTCGCCGGCGGCGGGCCGAGCCGTGACGAGGGCACGACCGGCGACGGCGAGCTATACGCCATCTACGTCGCGCCCGAGCACTGGAATAAGGGCGTCGGCTCCGCGCTCATGGACGACGCCCTGCGCCGCCTGAGCCTCGGCGGCGGCGCCCACGCGACGCTGTGGGTGCTCGAGGACAACGGCCGCGGCCGCCACTTCTACGAGCGCTGCGGCTGGAGCGCCGACGGCTCGCGCAAGCCGATCGAGTTGCTCGGCGGCGTCGTCACCGCGATGTGCGTTCGCTACCGGATCACATTGCTCCAAGACGACGGCGCCGCCCCGATCTAGCCTGCGGCCGACACCGTCGACAGGAGGAAACGATGACCGC
The DNA here is from genome assembly GCA_963819075.1 of uncultured Solirubrobacterales bacterium. Lineage (GTDB taxonomy): Bacteria > Actinomycetota > Thermoleophilia > Solirubrobacterales > Solirubrobacteraceae > CAVQBJ01. The sequence continues at coordinate 275,308 of CAWFUP010000001.1, read as the reverse complement.
CGACCAGACCATCTTCCCCGCGCTGCGCTACCGCGACGCCAACGCCGCGATCCAATGGCTCGGGCGTGCGTTCGGCTTCACCGAGAAGGCCGTGCACCGGGGCGACGACGGCGCCGTGCACCACGCCGAGCTCGCCCTCGGCCACGACCTCGTCATGCTCGGGCAGTTCAACCAGAACGGCGTCATGGGCGGCCATCCGCCCGACCCGCTCGCCTCGACGCTCAGCCTGTACCTCGTCGTCGAGGACCCCGACGCTCACCACGACCGCGCACGGGCCGCCGGCGCGCAGATCGTCCGCGAGCTCACCGACACCGACTACGGCTCGCGCGAGTACACGGCACGCGACCTCGAGGGCAACCTGTGGTCGTTCGGGACCTACCAGCCGCACGCGTTTTCGTGACCGGGTCGATTTCGGGGCGCCTCGTTCGACGCGGTGGTGAGCAGGGCACAACCACTAGGAACGAGGAGTGACGACATGCGATCCATGATGTTCATCTACCCCGCGATCTCCCCCGAGGACTGGGAGCCCGCGCCCGAGGCGGTCGCCGCGATGTCGAAGTACAACGAGGAGCTGACGAAGGCCGGCGTGCTGCTCGCGCTCGACGGCCTGCGCCCGCCCTCCGACGGCGCCCGTGTCTCGCGCCCGGTGCCGGGCGGCCCGGCAACCGTCACCGACGGCCCGTTCAGCGAGGCCAAGGAGGTCGTCGGCGGCTACTGGATCATCCAGACCAAGACCCGCGAGGAGGCGATCGAGTGGGCGTCGCGCTGCCCAATCGGCGGCGACACGTTCATCGAGGTGCGGCCCGTCTTCGAGATGTCGGACTTCTCGCCCGAGCTACAGGAGGCCGCCGGCCTGTCGCAGACGCCGCCCGAGCAGACGACGGCCGTCTAGCGACCGCGATCGATGACCAGCGCCGTGACCGACCCCGCCGCCGACGGCGACACGACGGTGGCGGGGCCGGATCACGACCGATCGCGACGGGTGATCGAGGCGGTCTGGCGGATCGAGGCGGCGCGCCTGATCGCCGGCCTCACGCGCCTGACCCGCGACGTCGGCGTCGCCGAGGACCTCGCGCAGGACGCGCTCGTGGCCGCACTCGAGCAGTGGCCGCAGTCCGGCGTCCCCAGCAACCCGGGCGCCTGGCTGATGGCCGCCGCCAAGTTCCGCGCGATCGACCTGTTCCGCCGCAACGCACGACTCGAGCGCAAGCAGGAGGAGATCGCGCGCGACCTCGGGATGCAGCTGGCGATGGGCGCGTCCGATCTCGACGCCGCGCTCGACGACGACGTCGGCGATGACCTGCTCAATCTCATCTTCACCTGCTGCCATCCGGTGCTGGCAACCGAGGCCCGCGTCGCGCTGACGCTGCGCCTGCTCGGCGGCCTGTCGACGCGGGAGATCGCGAGGGCCTTCCTTGTCCCGGAATCGACGCTCGCGCAGCGGATCGTGCGGGCGAAGCGCACGCTGACGAAGGCCCGGGTCCCCTTCGAGGTGCCAGGCGGTGATGAGCTGCACGCGCGCCTGGACTCGGTCCTCGAGGTCGTCTACCTCATCTTCAACGAGGGCTACGCGGCCACCGCGGGGGAGGACTGGATGCGTCCGGCGCTGTGCGAGGACGCGCTGCGACTCGGGCGCATCCTCGCCGAGCTGGCGCCGGCCGAGCCGGAGGTGCACGGGCTCGTCGCGCTCATGGAGATCCAGGCCTCGCGCACGGCCGCGCGCCGCGGCCCGTCCGGCGAGCCCGTGCTGCTGCTCGAGCAGGACCGCGCGCGCTGGGACTGGCTGCTGGTCACGCGCGGGCTCGTGGCGCTGGCGCGCGCCGAGGCGCTCGGCGGCGCCCGCGGCCCGTACGCCCTGCAGGCGGCGATCGCCGCCTGCCACGCGCGGGCGCGCACCGCCGAGCGGACGGACTGGGTGCGCATCGCGGCGCTCTACGACGAGCTCGCGCGGCTGACGCCGTCGCCGGTGGTCGAGCTCAACCGGGGGGTTGCGCACGGGATGGCGTTCGGTCCCGCCGCGGGGCTGGCGATCGTCGACGCGCTGCGGGGCGATGAGACGATGGCGAGCTACCACCTGCTCCCGAGTGTCCGCGCGGAGCTGCTCGCGAGCCTCGGCCGCCTCGACGAGGCGCGCACCGAGCTCGCGCGCGCCGCGGCGCTGGCGCACAACGAGGCCGAACGGAACCTGCTGCGCGAGCGCGCCGCGGCGTACGAGCGGCCGGGTTAGCGCTTGGGCAGCGTCGCCGCCTCGAGCTTGGCGATGATCGCGTAGCCGGCCGGCTGCATGTGGATGTTGAGGTCCTTGCAGAAGTACGTCAGCTCACAGACCCTGGCCACCGGCACGGGCACGGTGCCGTACGCCGGGATCGTCGTGGTCACGAACGGGCCGAAGGCGCCGGTGGCGGTGGTCACATCGATGAAGGACGCGCCGACCGTGGCGTACGCCTGCTTCAGGCCGGGGTTGATCACGGTCGCGAACGAGGTCAGCGAGCTGGCGGCCAGCGTCGGCGCGGTGGGGCCGAAGACGTCCTGACGTACCCAGGCGCCGAGCACCACGTCGGGATACGTCGAGCCGACGATGCGCATCTTCTTGCCGCCGGCGGCGCGCAGCTGCTTGACCATCGTCGTGAGGTTGGCCGTGGCCTGGGGCATGTCGTGGGCCACGCATGCCGCGGCCGTCGCCGGGGTCGCGATGCAGCCGTCGACGTCGTTACCGCCGATGGAGATTGTGACCAGCCCGACATGGCCCTTGTGGGCCTTGATGAAGGCGAGCGCGGCCTGCATCTGGCTCTGGCCCGGGTAGTTGGCGGCGCCCGGCATGAGCGCCGCGGGGGCGCACCCGATCGCGCGCTGCGCCGGCGCCGGGTTGAGCATCGACGTCGTCGTCGCGCCGCCGCAGCCGAAGTTGACCAGCGTGAAGTCGTACCCGCGCTTGCGGGCGAGCCTGACGAGCATGTTCGGAAAGCCGTTGGTCGTGGTGTGCTGGGGATCCGTGACCCCGACGGCATACGAGTCGCCGAGCGACACGTAGAACTGCTTGACCGGCTTGGCGGGGGCCTTGGCCGAGTGGGCGGCCGAGGCCGCGGGGGCGATGGCCAGCAGCGTCAGCAGGCCGAGGGCCAGGACGCGGGGTCGACGGGGCAGCATGGGGCGCGTCTCCTTCGCGTGATGTCTCAGAACCCGATGGAACACCAGGCGCCAGTCCGAAGAGCGGTGGACGCGGCGATGCCGGATAGCGCTGCTGCATTCGGGGGTGCACGTCGTTTCCATGAATATCTCACGGAAAGGACGTGCACCCCCGGCGAAACGGCGGCCCGAACGAGCCGACGGACGGCGCTGACCCCGCCGCCCCCAGGACCGCTACCTGACCCAACCGGATCCGCACCATTCATACCTGCGACGACCACGTCCGGATGTGGCCGCGGGTGCGTCGCCCCGGCGGCGCGAGCCGCTAGCTCAGCCGCGTCCGCTTGGACGCCGAGCGCGCCCCACGGCCGCGGAGCGCGAAGTCGATGTCCTCGATCGGCACCGGGCGGCCGGTGAAGTAGCCCTGGGCGTAGTCGACGCCGTACTCGCCGAGCAGCTCGACCGTCGAGGGCTCCTCGACGAACTCGGCGATCGTCCGCTGGCCGAGTCCGCGCGCGATGTCGGCCATCGAGCGCACGACGAGCTGGTTGGTGCCGCTCGTGGCCAGCCCCTTGATGAACTCGCCGTCGATCTTCAGGTAGTCGAAGTCGAGGTGCTTGAGGTAGTAGAACGACGCGAAGCCGGCGCCGAAGTCGTCGATCGCGAACTCGCAGCCGATGCTGCGCAGGCCCTGCACGAACGCCTTGGCCTGGCCGACGTTGACGATCGCCGCCGTCTCGGTGATCTCGAAGATGAGCTTGCCCGGGTTCACGCCCGACGCGGAGATCCGGTCGGCGATGTAGCCGAGCATGGCCGGGTCGGTCACCGACGTAGCCGACAGGTTGACCTCGAAGCTGACGTCGTGCCCGGCGCGCTGCTGGTCGGCGAGCAGGGCGACGGCGCGGGCGACGACCCACTGATCGAGCCGTACGGCGAGGCCGTGGCGCTCGGCCACCTGCAGGAACGTGGCCGGCGGGATGAGGTCGCCGTCGTCGCCGAGCATGCGCACGAGCAGCTCGTAGCGGAGCTCGCTCGTCTCATCCATGGCCAGGATCGGCTGGGCGTACAGGACGAAGCGATCGCTCTCGAGCGCCGCCTCGATCTGCTGCGCCCAGGCGAGGTTCGTGCGCATGCGCTCGTGCCGGGGCGCCTCGGCGTCGAAGACGGCGAGGCGGTCGCGACCGGCCTCCTTGGCGTCGTACATCGCGATGTCGGCCTCGGCCAGCAGCTCCTCGGCCGTCAGCGCCGGACGCGGACTGCCGAACAGGGCGATGCCGATGCTGCCGGTCACGTGCTGCACGCCGCTGACCGTCGCCGCCCGCGCGTCGCTGCGAACCTCGCGCAGGAGGCTCTCGCCGGTGCGCCGCGCCTCGGCCTCGTCGGCGCGCGGCAGGATCACGGCAAACTCGTCGCCGCCCATGCGCCCGACGATGTCGCTGTGACGCAGGCGGCGCCGCAGCAGCTCGCCGACGATCGTGATCACCTCGTCACCCGCGGCGTGACCGAGCGAGTCGTTGACGACCTTGAAGTGGTCGACGTCGAGCACGAGCACGGCGCCGCCGGTCGAGTAGCGACGGGCCGTGGCGACCTCGCGCGCCAGCTCCTGCTCGAAGCGGCGGCGGTTGAACAGCCCCGTGAGGGTGTCGTGGTCGGCGAGGTACTGCAGCTGGCCCTCGAAGTGCTTGCGTTCGCTCATGTCCTGGATCTGGACGACCGCGTGCACCGGAGCCCCGGACGCGTCGTGCACGAGCGACACGGTCATCGCCACCCACACGATGTCGCCGTCGGCCCTGATCAGACGGACCTCGCGCTTGACGACCGGCACGCGTCCGCTTCCGAGATCGCGAAACTCGATGCGCAGCGGCGGGATGTCGTCGGGGTGGATGAGCCGCAGCGGACCGAGCTCGCGCAGCTGGGCCGGGGTGTAGCCGGTCATCTCGGCAAGCGCCTCGTTGGCCTCGAGCAGCCGGTCGGTGTAGCCATCGGGAAGCACGAGCGCCATCCCCAGCCCGCTGTCCTCGAAGGAGCGCCGGAAGCGCTCCTCGGACTGGGCCAGCGCGTGCGCGGCGGCGCGCGCGGACTCGTTGCGCTCACGGACGTCGCGGATGATGGCCGCGGCGCCGACGACGCGGCCCTTGCCGCTCCGCAGCGGCGTGACCGTGATCTCGACCTCGATGAGCGCACCGTTCTTGTGCTGGCGGAGCGTCTCCCACCCGTATACGGGCTCGCCGCGGCGGATGCTCTCGACGGTGCTCATGAAGTCTTCGAGGTGTTCGTCGGGCACGATCATCAGCAGCGATTGTCCGATGGCCTCCTTGCGCGTATAGCCGAGGAGCCTCGTCGCGCTCGGGCTCCAACTCGTGATGCGCCCGCGCTCGTCGTTCGAGAGGATCGCGTCGCCGCTCGCCTCGACGACCGTTGCCAGGCGCTGCACCTCGCTGTCGCGCTGGCGCAGCCAGTAGGCCATCCCGACGAGCACGGTCGCGACGACGGCGATCGCAGCAAGCGTGAAGGCGGCGACACCGCCGTGCAGGTCGATCAGGACGGTGACGCAAAGGGCGAGGACAGCGGCCGCGGCGAGCAGCGAGACGCCGCGCTGCGCCCTCGCGTGCCACCGGTCCGCGCGCAGCTGCGCGGGATCGCCCAGTCCCACCAGCGGCGGCGCAGAGCGCTCCGTGGCCTTTTGGTCCACTCCCCCTTGCTCCATAAGGACGTTTCTTATACCTCTTCCGGGCGGGGTAAGGAAGGGGTCGGTGGCGGGAAACTACGCAACGCTGCCTAACGGGCCGAGCAAGGCCGTCGCCTGCCGCACTCGGGCCACGTAGGCTGCCCGCGATGCGGCTCACGTTCGTCCCCGACTCGCTGACCGAGCGGATCGGTCTGCTCCTCAAGCAAGCGCCGCTGCCCGTCGGTCGCGCGTTCTTCGGGATGCCGATGGCCCGCTCGGTCGGCGTGGCCCAGCGAATGGGCCTGTTTCGCGAGCTCGCCGCCGGCCCGGCCAGCGCCGCGGAGCTCGCCGAGCGGGTGCAGGCGCAGCCCGATCGGCTGCGGATGCTGCTCGACCTGCTGGCCGGCGAGCGACTGCTGACGCGGCGCGAGGGCCGCTACTCACTCGGGGCCGAGGCGCGGCGCTGGCTCGATCCCGCGTCGCTGCGCTATGTCGGCACGTTCATCGAGCACACGCTCGACTATTGGGAGTGGTGGGGCGACCTCGAGCGGGTCGTGCGGGGCGGCGACTCGTTCGCGATCCACGACGCCGACCCCGACGATCCCTCCTGGCCGGTGTACATCCGCGGCCAGTACGAGCTGGCCCGGCTGTCGGCCGGCGAGGTCGCGCGCGCGCTGAAGCTGCCCGGCTCGCCGACCTCGCTGCTCGACGTCGCGGGCGGTCACGGCTGGTTCGCGGCGGCGCTGTGCCAGCGCCACGCCACCCTGCGCGCCACCGTCGTCGACCTCCCCGGGTCGGTCGCGGTCGGGCGCGAGATCATGCGCGAGACGGGCATGGACCGCGTCGTCCGGCACGAGACCGGCGACATGTTCGCGGCCGACCTCGGCGGCCCGCACGATGCCGCGCTGTGCTTCTCGATCCTGCACCACCTCAGCCCCGAGGCCACGGTCGCGCTGCTGGCGCGCGTGCGAACCGCGCTGCGCCCCGGTGGAGTGGTGGCCATCCTGGACATGTTCCAGCCCGACGCCGACGAGGCGCCCCGGTCGTCGGCGTCGGTCTTCCAGCTGTTCTTCAACCTCACCTCGGGCGCCGACGTGCCGTCCCACGCCGGATTGAGCCAGCAGCTGGCGGATGCCGGCTTCGGCGCGCCGAGGCGCGTCAACGTGCGCTCGCTCCCCGATCTGCGCCTGTATCGGGCCGAGGCGATCGGAGGCTAGCCGGCGCCGCTGACCGCCGTGGCCCCGAAGCCGGTCGTCACGCGGTGGAACTCGTGGGAGCTGATCACGCGGTCGATGAGGCCGTACTCGCGGGCCTCCTCGGCCGTGAAGTAGCGGTCGCGGTCCATGTCCTCGTGCACGCGGGTGACCGGTTGGCCGGTGTGCTCCGCGTAGATCTCGTCGATGTGGCGGCGCAGGTCGAGGATCTCGCGGGCGTGGATCTCGATGTCGGTCGACTGCCCTTCGAAGCCGCCGGACGGCTGGTGGATGAGGATGCGGCTGTTGGGAAGGGCCATCCGCTTGCCGGCCGCGCCGCCGGTGAGCAGGAGCGAGGCCGCGCTCATGGCCACGCCGAAGCAGATCGTCTGCACGTCGGGGCGGATGAACTGCATCGTGTCGTAGATGGCCAGGCCCGAGTACACGACCCCGCCGGGCGAGTTGATGTACAGGGAGATGTCCTTGTCGGGATCCTCGGACTCGAGGTGCAGCAGCTGGGCCACGACGACGTTCGCGATCTGGTCGTCGATCGGCGTGCCGACGAACACGATGCGCTCGTTGAGCAGGCGGGAGTAGATGTCGAACGAGCGCTCGCCGCGCGCGCTCTGCTCGACGACCATCGGGATGAGAGGCATCGCTATCCTTTCGACAACTGGTCGGTTGTCAGCAACACGATAGCAACCACTTGGTTGTCAAAGGAGGCATCGTATGGCGGTGCGTAGAGAGATCGAGATCGAGGCCACGCCCGAGGAGGTCTGGGAGGCGCTCGTCGACGAGGAGCGCCGAGGCGACTGGCTCGGCGACGGCGACCGGGAGATCGAGGTCGAGGAGGCCGATGCGCCACATCGGCTCGTGTGGTGGTGGTCAGGCGACGACGAGCCCCCGACCCGAGTGGAGTTCGCGATCGTCGCCGTGCCGGCCGGCGCGCGCGTGGTCGTGACCGAATCCGTGCCGTCGTTCCCGCTGCCGTCGCTCGCGGCGGCGGTCGGGTTGGTGGCTGCTTGAGCTCGGGCGACCACGACGTCGGTTCGGTCTTCGGCGCGCTCGCCGACCCGACCCGGCGCTGGATGGTGCAAGCACTGCTGCGCGACGGCACGACGAGCGTGCCCGCACTCGCCGCCGAGCTTCCGATCAGTCGCCAGGCGGTGGCCAAGCACGTGTCAGCGCTCGGCGAGGCCGGGCTGCTCGAGCGCGCCCCATCCGGCGGATCGGGGCGCGAGGTCCACTACCGCCTGCGCACCGGGGCGCTGCAACCGGCAGCCGCGTGGATCGCGCAGGCCCAGGCGCGTTGGGACGATCGACTGGACCGGCTGAAGGACGACGTCGAGCGGCGCCGGTGACGCGCGGGTCGGGTAGCGTCCCGGGCCCGGCGAACCGAGAGGAGCCCGTCGTGCCCACGGTCAGCGTCCGCTACATCGTCGACGACGTCGACGCCGCGATCGACTTCTACTGCCAGCAGCTCGACTTCCAGGAGGACATGCACCCCGCGCCGACGTTCGCGATGCTCTCGCGCGGCGACCTGCGGCTCGTCCTGAGCGCCCCCGGAGGGGGACCGGGTGGCGGGGCTGCGATGGCCGACGGGCGCCTGCCCGAGCCGGGCGGCTGGAATCGATTCCAGTTGGAGGTGTCCGACCTCGACGGCACCGTTGAGGCGCTCCGCGCGCACGGCGCGCGCTTTCGCAGCGACATCATCACCGGCGTCGGCGGCAAGCAGGCGCTCGTCGAGGACCCGGCCGGCAACCCGGTCGAGCTGTTCGAGCCGACCCGCGCTGAGGCCTCGCTCTCATCGGGTTGATGTTGTACCGGGCGCGACTTCGGCGTCGCTGATCGGTTGTCACTGGTGAGAGCCCCCACACACAGGAGCGTCACCGCCAATGATGTCGAACAGTCGAGTCGCACTCACTGCTGCGCTGCTGGCCACCGCGCTGGTTCTCCCCGCTAGCGCGCTCGCCGCGCCCCAGGCGGGCACCGCCGCGCCGCGCATCACGATCGTCACGTCGGAGAATCCGATCACCTACGGAGATTCGCTTGTCCTCTACGGGCGCATCACCGGCCCGAGCGGCGGTGGGCGCGTCGTGCAACTGTGGCACCGAGTGAACGGCATCTCACCGATCTTCACTCCGATCCAGCAGACGACCACGGACGCGGCCGGCTTCTACGCGTTCCAGCGACTGGCCGACGTCGTTGACTCCAATCGCGAGTACTACGTCTCCTCGGTCGGCATCGGACGCAGTCGCACGCTGCGCGAGCGCGTCGTCGACGTCGTCACGCTGAACGGCCCGGCGAGCGGCACGCCACTGACCACCGGCCGACCGGCCTCGGTGTTCACCGGCACCGTGACGCCCGCCGACGTCGGCGACCTGGTGCTGCTCCAGCGCCAGAGCGCAACCGGTAACGGCCTGTCGTGGGGCGCGATCCAGCGCGGCGTCGTCGGCGCGGGCGGGGCGTTCACGTTCGACCACGTGTTCATCCTGCCCGGCGACGCGAACATCCGCGCGCTCGTGGCGGGGACGAACCGGCACCTGGCGAGCGGATCGCCGTCGCTGACCTATGAGATCTCCCAGGCGCAGAACCCCGCCCTCACGGCGACGGCGGCGCCCGATCCGATCCCCTACGGCAGCTCGGTGACGATCTCGGGCACGCTCGCCGCCGGCTCGGGCCAGCCGGTCACGCTCTACGCCCACCAGGCCTTCCAGCCGTTCGCGGCGGTGGCACAGGTCACGACCGGGACCGGCGGGAGCTACTCGTTCGGTGCCCAGTCACCGGTGCACAGCACCTATTACCAGGTGCGCGCCGGCGCGGGCACGCAATCGGCGATCCTGTTCGAGGGCGTGTCCGACGTGCTGACCGCGAACGCATCGCCGACCACCATCAGCCAGGGGGGGACGGTCAACTTCAGCGGCACGGTGGCACCCGACCAGACCGGTCACGTCATCTGGCTGCAGGAGGAGAACGCCGCCCAGACCGGTTTCCACACCGTGCAGGTGGCGCCGGTCCTGCCCGGCTCGACCTACACGATCGTCCATCAGATCTTCGCGGTGGGCACGCACACCTTCCGCGTGGAGATCCCGGGCGGGCCGGCGAACGGCGGCGCGAACTCGCAGATGTTCACCATCACCGTCACACCCGCCTCCGCGGCGCAGCTGCCCCAGCAGCAGCCGCCGTCGCAGAGTCAGGGTCAATAGCCCCAAGGGCTCCCCTACGCGCCCGGCGGTGGAGTGTGCGCCCCGCCGCCGGGCGCCGCCGTGACCTAGTCGGCCTCGTCGCCGGTGAACAGCGAGCGCAGCCGCTCGAGCGAGCGGCTGGCCTCGCGCTGCGGGATGCCGCCGACGAGGGCTCGGCTGGCCATGGCGCCGAGCGACCCGAGCGGGGCGCGGAACTCGTTCTCGTAGTCGAAGCGCGTGCCGTCACCCTCGGGCTGGAGCCGGTACTCGGTGTGCGCGTGGGATCGCGCAGGCCCGCGACCCTCCCAGACCGCGAGCGCGTCCGGGCGGCACTGCATCAGCGTCCAGTGCACCGTGAGCCGCACCCCGCGCAGATGGAGGTGCTGCTCCATCTCGTACCCGGCCCGCGGCCGGCCCGCGTCCACTCTCCCGAGGCGGCGGTGGATCGTGACCCAGTCACCGAGCCGGTTCGGGTCCATGACAACCTCCCACACCCGCTCGGGCGGGGCGGGTAGGTAGATCGATGCCGTCACACGATTGCTCATCGGCGCCGCGACACGCTATCCGACGGTCGCCGTCGCTCACCGGGCACGGAGCGGCTCGTGCGCCTCCCAGTCGCGCAGGGCGCATTCGACGGCGGCGTCGAAGCGGTGGCGGCGCACGCCCAGCAGGCCCGCCGCGCTGCCGTCGCGGGGCAGCAGGTCGCTCTCCAGGCTCCCCATGAGCGGGGCGATGAGCTCGGGAGCCTCACCCGCGATCGCGGCGGCGATCGGCGCGGCGATCGGCGTGACGCTGACCGGCAGGCGGATGACCGGCCGCCGTACGAGCATCAGCTCGCCGATGCGCTCGATCATCTCGCCGTAGGTCAGCACGTCGAGGCCGCCGGCATCGAGTGAGCGGCCGCCGACCGCGGCCGACGTGGCCGCGACGGCCAGCATCTCGGTGATGTCGCGCACGTCGATCGGGGCCGTGCGGTGGTCGCGCCACGCGGGGAGGGCGAGGACCGGCAGACGCTCGACGAGACGCACGAGGAAGCGAAACGATCGCGAACGTGAGCCGATCACGATCGACGCGCGGAAGGCCACCGAGTCGGACAGCTCGGACAGGAGCGTCTGCTCGACCGCGAGCCGGCTCGCGAGATGCATCGACAGCGGGCCGGCGGCGGGGAGCAGCCCGCCGAGGTACACGGCACGACGCAGGCCGGCGGCGCGCGCCATCACCGTGAAGCGCTCGGCGGCCTGGCGCTCCACGTCGGGAAAGGGCCCGTCAGGCGAAGGCTCCATCGAGTGGATCAGGTAATACGCGACGCGAGCGCCCTCGAGCGCACGTGCCAAGCCGTCGCCCTGCAGCGCGTCGCCGGTGACGAGCCGCACGCCCGCGGCCGGGATGCCGCGATCGGCGAGCGCCGCGCGCAGGCGCGGCTCGTCGCGGCCGAAGGCGATGACCTCGTGGCCGTCGCGGGCCAGGCGGGGGATGAGCGTCGAGCCGATGAACCCGCTCGCGCCGGTGACGAGGATGCGCATCGCGTCACCCATGATGACGGCTCGGAAATACCGGGCGACGCGACGGGGTGCGAGCGCAAATGCCCGCAAATTGCGCAAAGGACGGTCAAGCGATCACACGAACGTGACGATTGAACCGAGGTGAGACTCTCAGAATCGTTTTTGCTGCGATTTGCGGAATGGTCCGCGCGCGGGGTCTTGAGGGTGCCCGCCGGCAGTGGTTTGATGCGCCTGTCGCGCAGTCTTCACCACCGCCAAAGGGGGGTCCGTTGCACCGTAGTACGAGCCGGCGCTCTGCGCCCAAGGTGTCCTGTGACGAGTGCTTCTTCCGGTGCAATCTCCTGTGTGCACTCGACCTGGACGAGCCGTGCGCGACCTTCCGACCGAACGAGGCCCAGTTGGCTCCCCCGCAGCAGCTGCGCTTCGTCTTCCGTCAAGAGCGCAGCGGACGCGCCGCATGGGCGTTCCCGACCGCTCAGGAGCAGGCAGCCCTTCACGCCTGAGGACCCCGATCGTCACCGGCGCACAGCGATCGTCTGACCCGCGGTCGCCCCACACCCGCAGCGCCGGTGTCAGGTGGGGCCGCTCCACGGATGCGGAGCGGCCCTGCCACCTGTTGTCGGTTTGACCGAACCGAGAGCTCACCCCCTCGGCGGGTGTCGGCGCGCGACTGCGATACTCGGGCCGCGATGCTCGAGATCCTGCGCTACGCAGCCTTCACCGATCGGCCCGACGGAGGCAACCCGGCCGGCATCGTCCTCGACGCCCGCGGGCTCGACGACGCGGCGATGCAGACGATCGCGGCGGAGGTCGGCTACTCGGAGACGGCCTTCGTGACCGGCGCCGCCGACGGCGCCCTCGTCGTGCGCTACTTCACCCCGAAGACCGAGATGGCCTTCTGCGGTCACGCGACGATCGCCCTCGGCGTCGTGCTGGCCGAGCGCCGTGGCCCCGGTCCGCTGACGCTCAGGACCCAGGCCGGGCGAGTCGAGCTCGAGACCGAGCAGGACGACGGCGGCCTGCGCGCGACGCTTACGAGCGTGGCGCCGTACGTCGATCCCGTCGCCCCGCACGACGTCGCCGAGGCGCTCGCCGCGCTCGGTTGGGTGCCCGCCGACCTCGACGACGATCTCCCCCCGCGCGTGGCCTACGCCGGCGCTCGCCATCTCATCCTCGGCGTCCTGTCGCGAGCCCGCCTCGCCGATCTCGACTACGACGTCGGGCGCCTGCGCACGCTGGCCGAGTCGCGCGACTGGTCGACGGTCGCGCTCGTTCATCGCCGCGACGCCACCACGTTCGACGCGCGCAACCCGGCCCCCGCCGTCGGGATCCTCGAGGACCCGGCCACCGGGGCCGCGGCCGCGGCCTTCGGCGCCTACCTGCGCGCGCTCGGGCTCATCGAGCCGCCGGCCACTCTGGAGATCTACCAGGGTGAGGACCTCGGGCGCCCAAGCGTGTTGCACGTCGAGGTGCCGCCGGGCGAGGACACCGGCGTGCGGGTGAGCGGCACCGCCGTCGTGATCGACTGACCCGCAGCGCGCGAGCGCGTCACACTGCCGCGGCGCGCCCGTAGAGACGGGTGAGTGAGCGGCTAGGATGACCGCGCTGGTGTGTCGAAGCACACCGGAGCACGCCCGTGACGAGCTCGTCCGCCTCTCCCTCTTCCGATCCGCGAGACACGCCGGACGCCGTCGTCGGCGTCGTTGGTCTCGGGTATGTCGGTCTGCCGCTGGCCGTCTCGCTGGCCGAGGCCGGTCTGCACGTCGTCGGTGTCGATGTCGATCAGCGCAAGGTCGACGCGATCGCCGCCGGAGACAGCTACATCGAGGATGTGTCCTCGGAGCGTCTGCGTGCCCTGGATGGGCGATTGGTGGCCAGCAAGCGCTATGCGGATCTGTCGGGGGCGCAGACGGTGGTGATCGCGGTGCCGACGCCGCTCAACCGCAATCGCGAGCCCGACCTCGGACCGCTGTTGGCGTGTGGCCGGGCGCTCGCCGCGGTGTTGCAGCGCGGGCAGCTCGTCGTGCTCGAGTCCACGACGTATCCGGGAACGACCCGCGAGCAGCTCGGGCCGTTGCTGGAGGAGTCGGGGCTGGCCGCCGGGCGGGACTTCGCTCTGGCGTTCTCACCGGAGCGCATCGACCCCGGACGTACCGATTTCACGATGCGCAACACACCGAAGGTCGTCGGCGGGTTGACGGAGTCCTGCCGGGACCGCGCGGTGGCGTTCTACTCACAGATCTGTGACGAGGTGCTGTCCGTGTCCACGCCGGAGGTCGCGGAGCTGTCGAAGCTGCTGGAGAACGTGTTTCGCTCGGTGAACATCGCGTTGGTCAACGAGCTGGCGATACTCGGTGATCGGATGGGGATCGATATCTGGGAGGTGGTCGACGCCGCTTCCACCAAGCCGTACGGGTTCATGCGCTTCGAGCCGGGGCCGGGACTCGGCGGGCACTGCCTGCCGGTCGATCCGTTCTACCTGGCGTGGAAGGCCCGCGAATACGGAGTGCCGACGGAGTTCATCGAGTTGGCCGGCGAGGTCAATCAGAAGATGCCGTTCTTCTGCGTGGAGAAGATCACCCGGGCGCTCAACGATCACTCAAAGCCGGTCCGCGGCTCTCGGATCGCGATCATCGGCGTGGCCTATAAGGGCGGGGTTGCCGATCTGCGCGAATCACCCGCGCTGCGGATCATCGCGCTGCTCGAGGAGCTCGGCGCCGACCTCGTGTACCACGATCCCTACGTGCCCGAGCTGCCCGAGCACGGTCTCTCCAGTCAACCGCTGGCCGAGGCGCTCAACGGCGCCGACGCGGGCGTCATCGTCACCCGCCACCCGGGCCTCGACATCGACACGATCGTCACCGGCGCGCCGCTCATCATCGACTTCCGCGGCGCCACGCGCGGCAACGCCGCACCGCACATCGTGCGGCTGTAGCGGGGCGCCGCTCCCCCGACATCGGGGGGAAAGCACCCTCAGAACGCGGGCGGATCGTCATTCTCAGCGTTGCCCACACACACAATGTGTGTGATTGCTGTGCCGCACGTTCCGGGAGGAAATGCCCGCAATCGAGCGCAACCGCCCGGCTAAGGTCTACACTGGCACCATAGAGGGAGAAGGTGAGTCACCCGCACACCTTCTCTGGGTCCCCCACCCGACAGGAGGAACGTGTCAGATTTCCTCGATGTGAAGCGACGTGAGATCAACGAGCGGCTGAAGGAATTGCGCCCGCTCGTTGACGAGTACAACCAGCTCGAGTCCGCCGCCGCCGCGCTGGCGTCGGTCACCACAGGTGGCAAGAACGGCACCACGAAGCCGAGGGCCGCCACGCCCGCGGCCGCCACGCTGGTGGGCGCCACGCCCGCGGCCGCCACGAAGGCGCCCGCCCGCAAGCGCACCCGCACGGCGGCCCGTCGCCCCGGACGGCGCCGCGGCTCCGGCACACGCGCCGCCCAGGCGCTGACGCTCGTGCAGTCCAACCCCGGGATCGCGATCCCGGATCTGGCCGACAAGATGGGCATCAAGCAGAACTACCTGTACCGCGTGCTCCCCGGACTGGAGCAGGACGGGAAGGTGAAGCGCGACGGGCGTGGATGGCATGCGACCACGAACGGCAAGAAGAGCTGACCGGGTCGACCGTGTAGCCGAACGGATTGGGGCCGCATGAACGCGGCCCCAAATCGTTGTCGGCGGGCGCGCAGCGTCGCCTAGACGAGACCGAGCCCCGACACGGTGTCGCGCTCGTCGGTGAGCTCGGCCACGGAGGCATCGATCTTCGAACGTGAGAAGTCGTCGATCTCGATACCGTCGACGATCTGCCACTCACCACCCGAAGTGGTGACCGGGAACCCGCTGATGAGTCCCTCCGGCACGTCGTAGGAGCCGTCTGACGGGACGCCCATCGACACCCAGTCGGCGGTGCCGTTGACCCAGTCGTAGACGTGATCGATCGCCGCGTTCGCCGCCGACGCGGCACTCGACGCGCCGCGCGCCTCGATGATCGCGGCGCCGCGCTTGCCGACACCCGGGAGGAACTGCTGCTCGATCCAGGCCTGATCGTCGACGACCGTGGCCGCGATCTCGCCGCCGACCTTCGCGTGGAACAGGTCGGGGTACATCGTCGGCGAGTGATTGCCCCACACACCCATCTGCGTGATCTCGGTAACGGGGACGGCGAGCTTGGCGGCCAGCTGGGCGATCGCCCGGTTGTGGTCCAGGCGCAGCATCGCGGTGAAGCGCTCGCGCGGGATGTCCGGCGCGTTGTTCATCGCGATGAGGCAGTTGGTGTTCGCCGGGTTGCCGACCACGAGGATCTTGACGTCGCTCGCCGCCTTCTCGTTGAGCGACTTGCCCTGGGTCGTGAAGATCTTTCCGTTCTCGCCGAGCAGCTCGGCGCGCTCCATCCCCTTGGTCCGCGGACGCGAGCCGACGAGCAGTGCGATGTTGACTGAATCGAAGGCGTCCTCGGCGTTGTCGTGCAGGTCGAGGCCGCGCAGCAGCGGGAACGCGCAGTCGGTCAGCTCCATGGCGACGCCCTCGAGCGCCCCCATGGCCTGGGGGATCTCCAGCAGTCGCAGATCGACCGGCGTATCGGGGCCGAGCAGCTGACCGCTGGCGATGCGGTAGACGAGGGCATAGCCGATCTGGCCGGCGGCGCCGGTGACGGTGACACGTACGGGATTGCTCACGTGATGACGCTCCTGTAGTGGATCGAATGGTTGTCGGGCGTCCCGGAGTTGCTCGATCGGCGCGTTGGCGAACGCCGAGGCAAAGGGGCGGGGCGGCGATGCTATCGCGGGCATGGGGTCAGACCGAGCCTCGCGGCCATCACATCAGCCCGCGTAATGCCAGGCCGCTTACCCGTTACCGCTGCAAATACGCGTCCTTCGCCGAGCGCGCCAGCCGCCATACTCCGCGGCGCGTGAGCATTCGCATCGCCATCGAGCACCGAACCGAGTACCGCTTCGACGGCCCGGTGCGGCTCGGCCCGCACATCGTGCGCCTGCGCCCGGCGCCGCACTGTCGCACGCCGATTCTCTCCTACTCGCTGCAGGTCACCCCGGCCACGCACTTCCTCAACTGGCAGCAGGATCCGGTCGGCAATCACCTCGCCCGCCTCGTCTTCCCCGAGCCGACAAACGAGCTGAGCGTGACGGTCGACCTCGTCGCCGACATGACGGTCATCAACCCGTTCGACTTCTTCGTCGAGGACTCCGCGCGCGAATGGCCGTTCGCGTACGAGGACACGCTCGCGCGCGATCTGGCGCCCTACCTGGAGGTCGGCGAGCTCGGACCCCTGCAGGCGCAGTGGCTGGGCGAGATCTCGCGCGAGTTCACCCCGGTGATCGACTTCCTCGTGGCGCTCAACCAGCGCGTCCTCGGGGACGTGTCCTACTCGGTGCGCATGGAGACCGGCGTGCAGACGCCCGAGCAGACGCTCGCGGCCGGCATCGGGTCCTGCCGCGACAGCGCCTGGCTGCTCGTCGACACGCTGCGCCGGCTCGGCCTGGCGGCGCGCTTCGCCTCGGGCTATCTCGTACAGCTCGCCCCCGACCCCGACGCCCAGCCCAATCGGTCCCCACCCACCCCGCCGGGACCGACCGAGGACTTCACCGACCTGCACGCGTGGGCCGAGACCTACGTTCCCGGGGCCGGCTGGATCGGCCTCGACGCCACCTCCGGGCTGCTCGCCGGCGAGGGCCACATCCCGCTCGCCTGCACCTCGCACCCGACCGCGGCCGCGCCGATCACCGGTACCGCCGGGCCGGCACAGGCAACGCTCACGTTCACAAACGAGGTCCATCGCGTGCACGAGCGCCCGCGCGTGACGCGTCCCTACAGCGCGCTGCGCTGGGCGCGCATCGACGCGCTCGGCGAGCAGGTCGACGAGGCGCTCGAACAGGACGACGTGCGTCTGACGATGGGCGGCGAGCCGACGTTCGTCGCCGTCGACGACATGGAGGCACCGGAGTGGACCGTCGCCGCGCTCGGGCCAACCAAGCTCGCCTTCGCCCGCGAGCTCGCCGGCGAGCTCGCCGCGCGCTTCGCCCCCGGGGCGCTCATCCAGCACGGCCAGGGCAAGTGGTATCCGGGCGAGGAGCTGCCGCGCTGGCAGATCGGCGTGCACTGGCGCAACGACGGGCAGCCGCTGTGGAGCGATCCCCGCCTGCTCGCCGATCCCGCCGCCCCGGGCGACACGACGCTCGAGCAGCTCGAGCGTCTCGTCGACGCGATCGCGGCCGAGCTCGGCCTGCCCAGCGACGTGGTGCTCGCGGCGCGCGAGGACCCGCTCGAGGCCCTCACCACCGAGGCCAGGCTGCCCGCCGGGGAGCCGCCGACGGAGGGCGTCGACGCGCTCGACACGGTCGCGATCGCCGACGCGCAAGCGCGCGCCGCAGCGATCGAGGCCCTCAACGACGACGACGGCGAGCCGGCCGGCTACGCGATCCCGCTGCACCGCGACTTCGGCGACGCGCGCTGGACGACCGGCTACTGGACGCTGCGTCGTGGCGCCCTGTGCCTCATCCCCGGCGACTCGCCGATGGGCCTGCGCCTGCCGCTCTCCTCGATCGCCTGGGCTCCGCCCCCGCCGCCGTTCGAGCGCTCGCCCTTCGCACCGGCGACGCCGCTGCGCGAGCGCGCCGCGGCCGTCGTGCTCGCCGGCGCGGGTACGGGAGCGGCAGCGGCGTCCACCCCGCCGGCCGCCGACGACGACCCGGGCGAGCCCGAGACGGCCGAGCCGCCCCCCATCACCGCACTGTGCGTGGAGCTGCGCGACGGCCACGCGCACGTGTTCCTGCCGCCGCTCGTCGAGGGCGCGCATGCCGTCGAGCTCATCGCCGCCATCGAGAACGCGGCGGCGATCGCCGACCAGCCGGTGGTCGTCGAGGGCTACCCACCGCCGCCCGACCCCCAGCTCGACCACTTCGACGTCACGCCCGACCCGGGCGTGATCGAGGTCAACATCCACCCGTCAGCGGGCTGGGGCGAGCTCTCCGACCGCACGACCGCGCTCTACGAGGCCGCCCGCGGCGTGGGCCTGACCAGCGAGAAGTTCGGGCTCGACGGCATGCACACCGCCACCGGCGGCGGCAGCCACCTGACGCTCGGCGGCCCGACGCCGCGCGACAGCCCGATGCTGCGCCGCCCCGACCTGCTGCGAAGCCTCATCACCTTCTGGCAGCACCACCCGTCGCTGTCCTACTTGTTCTCCGGGCGCTTCGTCGGCCCGACGAGCCAGGCTCCGCGCGTGGACGAGGGCCGCCACGAGGCCCTGTACGAGCTCGAGATCGCCTTCGGCGAGCTCGAGCGCCTCGCGCGCCTCGGCGCGCCGCCGCCCTGGCAGGTCGATCGCCTGCTGCGCAACCTGCTCGTCGACATCACCGGGAACACGCACCGGGCCGAGTTCTGCGTCGATAAGCTCTTCGACCCACTCACCGAGCGCGGGCGCCTCGGCGTCGTCGAGCTGCGCGGCTTCGAGATGCCGCCGCACCCGCGCATGGCCCTCGTCCAGGCGCTGCTCGTGCGGGCGCTCGTCGCGCGCTTCTGGGAGACGCCCTACGCCGCGCCGCTCGTGCGCTGGGGCACCGAGCTGCACGACCGCTTCATGCTGCCGTGGTGGGTGGCGAGCGACATCGCCGACGTCGCCGCGGACCTCCAGGCGCACGGGTTCGCGTTCGAGGCCGACTGGCTGACGCCGTTCATCGAGTTTCGCTTCCCGCTCATCGGTGAGGTCGTGGTCGACGGCGTGCGCCTCGAGCTGCGCACGGCGATCGAGCCCTGGAACGTCCTGGGCGAGGAGCTGGGCACAGCGACGGCGCGTTACGTCGACTCCTCGCTCGAGCGCCTGCAGGTGCGCGTCGACGGCCTGACGCCCTCGCGTCACGTGGTGACCTGCAACAACTTTGTCCTGCCTCTGCACGACACCGAGACGCCCGGCACGGCGGTGGCCGGCGTGCGCTACCGCGCCTGGGCTCCCCCGTCGGCGCTGCACCCGACGATCGGCGTGCACGCCCCACTGCGCTTCGACGTCGTCGACCGCTGGAGCGCGCGCTCGCTCGGCGGCTGCACCTACCACGTCTCCCATCCGGGCGGCCTGGCCTACGAGCACCCGCCGGCGAATGCCAACGAGGCCGAGGCGCGCCGGGCCAGCCGCTTCGAGACGCTCGGGCACACCCCGGGCACGATCGACCCCGACGCGCTTGTGCCAGGCCGTCCGAGCGGCGAATATCCTCGCACGCTCGATCTGCGGCGCGCCAGACGCCGCTGAGGTCAACGGGCCGCAGGGAAGCACCCACGATCCGCGCGCGATGAGCACAACCGCACCGACACCCCCCGGGCCCCGCGCCGGCCCCGCCGGCTACCGCCCGCGCCCGGGCGCCTACGACGAGATGCTCGCGCCGGCCGGCCACCCGCGGGCGCACTGGGAGCCGCTGGCCGGCACACTGCACGACCTCGGCCTCGAGGACCTCCTACGCCGCCGCGCGCAGGTCGATCGCCTGCTCGACCAGGACGGCGTCGTCTACAACGCCTACGGCGAGTCGCCGCCGACCGGTCCCGAGCCGCCGCGCGTGCCGCAGCGCTGGCTGCTCGACCTCGTGCCAACGGTCATCCCCAGCGGCGACTGGGAGGAGATCGAGCGCGGCGTGATCGAGCGCGCCGAGCTGCTCAGCCTCGTGCTCGAGGACCTCTACGGCGAGCGCACGCTCCTGCGCCGGCGCCTGCTCCCGCCCGAGGTCGTGTTCAGCCACGGCGGCTTCCTGCGCGAGTGCGACGGGATCCGCCTCCCGAGCGAGCAGCAGCTCTTCACCTACGCCGCCGACATCGGCCGCGACGCGCAGGGACAGTGCTTCGTGCTCTCCGATCGCGCGCAGGCCCCGTCGGGGTTCGGCTACGCGCTCGAGAACCGCGACGTCATCTCGCGCGTGTTCCCGAGCCTGTACCGCGACTCGCAGGTGCACCGCCTCGCCCCGTTCCTGCGCGCGCTGCGCGTGGCCCTGCAGGACGCGACGCCGCCCGGCGTCGAGGACCCGCGCATCGTCGTGATGACGCCGGGGCCGTGGAACGAGACGGCCTTCGAGCACGCCTTCCTGGCGTCGAGCCTCGGCTACCCGCTCGTCGAGGGATCCGACCTCACCGTCTGCGGCGGCGAGGTGCGGATGCGCTCGCTCGGCGCGCTCGAGCCGGTGCACGTCATCCTGCGCCGCGTCGACGCCGGGTACTGCGACCCGCTCGAGCTCAAGCCGGACTCCCAGCTCGGCACGCCGGGCCTCGTCGAGGCGGTGCGCAACGGTGCGGTGTCGGTGGTCAACACGCTCGGCAGCGACGTGCTCGAGAACCCGGCGCTGCCGGCCTTCCTGCCCCGCCTGTCCGAGCACCTGCTCGGGCGCCCGCTGCGGCTGGCGAGCGTGCCGACGTGGTGGTGCGGCGAGGAGCACGCCCTGCGTCACGTGCTGGCCAACCTCGACGAGCTCGTGCTGCGCTCCCTGCGCAGCGACGACGTCGTCTTCGGGGCTGAGTGCAGCGCCCGCGAGCTCGACGACCTGCGCCGGCGCATCGAGGCGCGGCCGCTGCACTGGGTCGGCCAGGAGTCCCTCGCGCTCGCGCACACGCCGATCCTCACCGCCGACGGCCTGCGCCCGCGCCGCAGCGTCCTGCGCGCGTTCGCGGTCGCGCGCAAGGACAGCTACGTCGTCATGCCCGGCGGGCTGACCCGCGTCGCGCCCGAGGACGGCGACGGGCGGATCTCCAACCAGGCGGGCGCGATCAGCAAGGACACCTGGGTGCTCGCCTCTGAGCCCGAGCGTCTGACCGGGTTCTGGCTGCACGCCGGCGCTCCCGTGCAGTCCGTCGACCCGATGGCCTCGATCCCCGCCCGCGCCGCGGAGAACCTCTGGTGGCTCGGGCGCTACGCCGAACGCGTCGAGTCGGTGACCCGCCTGCTGCGCGCGGTCAACGACCGGCGTAACGACTTCCAGGGCTCGGACAACCCGGCCGGCGTCGCCGCCCTGCGCGCGCTGCTGGTGGCGCTCACGCGGATCACCGCGACCGAGGACGGCTTCGCGGGCTCAGGCGAGGCGACCGAGCGCCGGCTGAGCTCGCCCGGCCCCGAGCTGCGCCAGCTCGTGATCGACGAGCAGCGCCCGGGGACGATCGCCCAGGCGCTGCGCGGCCTGCTCGACGCCGCGCAATCGGTGCGCGACCAGCTCTCGGGCGACACCTGGCTCGTCGTCGGCGCGCTCGACACCGAGATCCGCGAGCTGCGCCAGCCGGCCGCCGAGTCCCAGGCCGTCATGCAGTCCGCGCTGCAGCGGGTCATGCAGGCCCTGCTCGCCCTGCACGGACTGACCGGGGAGTCGATGGTCCGCGACGTCGGCTGGCGCTTCCTCGACGGCGGGCGGCGCATCGAGCGCTCCGTGCAGCTGCTGTCGCTGCTGCGCGCGACGGTGACCGAGACCCGCGGCACGGCGACCGACAGCCTCCTGCTGGAGTCGGTCCTGCTGAGCGCCGAGAGCATCATCACCTACCGCCGGCGCTACCGCTCCCAGGGGCAGTTGCCGACACTGCTCGACCTGCTGCTGCTGGACGCCAACAACCCGCGCTCGCTCGCCTTCCAGCTCGACCGCCTGACCGAGGACTTCGACGCCATGCCGGTGCCCGGCGACGGCCGCCTGCGCGAGGAGCAGCGCCTGCTGCTCGAGGCGACGACGACGCTGCGTCTCGCCGACACCGAGTCGCTCGTCCGCGAGGACGCGCTTGGCGGGCGCCCGGCCTTGTACGAGTTCCTCGGGGAGCTGCTCGACCGCCTGCTGCGCGCCGCCAACGCCGTCGAGGCCGTGCACTTCGTGCACCTGCTCCCGCGCGCCGCGCTCGTCGGGCCGGCCGACTCCGGGCTGCCCGGCATCCCGCCCGAGGATGGGCTCTCAGAGCAAAGGAACCCGGAGGCCTCGCCGTGACGATCACCTACCGCGTCACGCACCGCACCGAGTATCGCTACGAGTCCGACGTCGTGCCGAGCTACAGCCAACTGCACCTCGTCCCGCGCGAGCTGCCCGGGCAGCATCTGCGTTCCTCACGGGTGACGATGGATCCGCGGCCCGAGTACTTCCGTGAGCGGCTGGACTACTTCGGCAACCGCGTCGCCTACGCGGCGATCCAGGAGCCCCACCGCACGCTGATCGTGACCGCCGACAGCGTCGTGGAGGTCGCGGCACGGCCGAGCGGGCTGTCGCTGCTCGGCGAGCGCCCGTGGGAGCTCGTCCGCGACGAGGCCCGCCGCTCGCCGAACGGCGACCGGCTCGACGCCGCGCAGTTCGCGCTCGACTCCCCGCTCGTGCAGAGCTCGGCGGTGTTCGCCGACTACGCGCTGCAGTCCTTCACCCCCGAGCGCCCGCTGCTCGACGCGATCACCGAGCTGTCCTCGCGCATCCACGCCGACTTCACCTACAAGCCGGGCGCGACGACGGTGAACACCCCGGTGGCCGAGGTCTTCGTCAGGCGCAAGGGCGTCTGCCAGGACTTCGCCCACCTCGGCATCGCCTGCCTGCGCGCGCTCGGCCTACCGGCCCGCTACGTCAGCGGCTACCTGGAGACCGACCCCCCGCCGGGTCGGCCGAAGCTCAAGGGCGCCGACGTCTCGCACGCCTGGCTGTCGGTCCTGCTCGGCGAGTCCGACTGGCTGGAGATCGACCCCACCAACGACCAGGTGGTCAACGAGCGCTACATCGTGACCGCCTACGGACGCGATTACTCCGACGTGCCGCCCCTGAAGGGCGTGATCCACACGCAGGGCAAGACGAGGCGCCTGAAGGTGACCGTCGACGTCGTGGCCCTCGACGCCTGACGCGCCGCCCGGCCGCCCAACGACCGGGCCGCCGCTCCGTCGCCCCAGCACAAAGGAGAAATGACATCATTTCTGTGGGTGGGACGGTGGCCCGCCGGCGCTGGGGTGTGCTTCCTCAGGCCCGCCAGGCGGGCGCAATCGAGCACACCCCAACCGCGGACAGGCGCGCGCGCCAGGGGTGTGCTCCCTCAGGCCCGCCATGCGGGCGCAATCCAGCACACCCCTTGGCCGCCGCGGCGCCGGCGAGGGCCAGAGAGCCGGAAGACACCCTGAAAGCACACTCATGTGACGCGCGCGCCACCGACGGCGCGAAGGCGCCATAGTGCGGCCACAACGGGACCGCCGCCAACCGTCGAGGCTGGCCGGCGGAGACGGCAACTGCACAAGCTGCGCCTTGGCGTTCGCTATACCCCCTCTGATGCGTTCGTTCGCGTGCGACAACTGCGGGCAGCTCGTGTTCTTCGAGAACAGCCTGTGCCTGCGTTGCTCCACACCGCTCGCCTTCGTGCCGTCGCGGCTGGATGTCGTTGCGCTCACCGGCGACGCGGCGACCGCGACGCTACGGCGCTGCGCGAACAGCCGGCTCGCCGAATGCAACTGGGCGGTCGAGGAGGACGAGAGCGGCCCGCTGTGCCGGTCGTGCGTCCTGACGCACATGCGCCCGGCCGACGATGACCTCACCGGGCTCGCGGCGTTCGCGAAGGCCGAGACGGCCAAGCGGCGGCTCCTGTTCGAGCTCTACGACCTCGGGCTGCCCATCGGGGACGACCTGCAGTTCGATCTGCTCTCCAGCAGCCACGCCGGCCCGATCGTCACCGGACACGACGACGGGGTCATCACGATCGACCTCGCGGAGACCGACGACGCGCGCCGCGAGCAGCGGCGCGCCGAGCTCGGGGAGCCCTACCGCACGACGCTCGGGCACTTCCGCCACGAGATCGGGCACTACTACGAGCCGATCCTCGTCGACCGGACCGGCGAGCGCGAGGCGGCGCGCGCACTGTTCGGCGACGAGCGCGCCGACTACGACGCCGCGCTGGAGCAGCACTACGCCCAGGGACCGCCGGCGGACTGGTCCACGCGCCACGTCAGCGCGTACGCGGCGATGCACCCTTGGGAGGACTGGGCCGAGACGTTCGCCCACTACCTGCACATCCGCGACACGCTGCAGACGGCCGGCGCCTTCGGACTGTTCGTGGCCGGGCCGCGCGAGACGTTCGACCCGTCGCGCGTGGCGGCGCCGCCCGTCGATCCCGGCTCGCGCCCGTTCGCGGCCGTGATCGATGAATGGCTACCGCTCACCTACGCGCTCAACGCGGTCAACCGCAGCATGGGTCGCGGTGACCTTTATCCATTCACCCTCCCGCAGACGGTCATCGACAAGCTGACGTTCGTGCACGACCGCGTGGTCGGGACCGTCGCCGTGCCCTAACAGGCGCACAGCGGCCGCGGCGTCCTGCCGCGGCCGCTGCGCTTGCCACCGTGTCGAGGGGACTATGCGCGCATTCCTGGAGGGAACGGTCGCGCGCATTGCGGTGACACTTGGGGCCCTACTTCCCTGCCCCTAATCACGGAACCGTTTGCGGCGGGACCTGGAGCGGCCCGATACCCGCGTTGGCGTTGGCAATGGCCGCGGACGCGTCCGCCGGGGTGAGGAATCCGGCGGCCACGTCGGCGTTCGCCGCAGCCGTGTACTTGGAGGCGTACACCGCCGTCGACGGGTACAGCGCACTGAGCGATGAGTTCCCGAGGTCGGTGAAGTACCCGGACAGCAGGCACAGGCCCAACGTCCGCAGCGACGAGTTGGTGATGCCACCCGTCTCGAACGCCGACAGCGCGCTCTCGAGCTCGCTCAGCAGCGAGATCGGGTTGCTCAGGCTCGCCGTGGTCCCCACCGGGAGGTTGATCACCCCGTAGTCCTCGGTCGGCACGTTCGCCTCGGGCATGCGCAACCCGCCCTGGCCGATCCCATACTGGTCGGTGTTCGGCAGGTCGTACAGGCCGAACAGCAGCGACGTCGTCGAGATCGGCGACGGAGCGTGCGGCGCCGGTACACCGTTGACGACCCAGTTGTCGAGGTCGTTCAGCGCGGCGTCCTCGGCCTCGAACAGCGGCATGTTGTTGACCTGGTTGATGCCGTCGAGCGCCGTGCCGCTGCCCGAGATCGGCGTGCCGTAGGTGCAGGACGGGACCGGCGTCGTCGGTTCCTCGCGGGCGATCGTCTCGATCTCGTACGTCGCCTCGTGCTGGTCGATGTGCGCCGCGCCCGTGAGCTCCCACGTGCGCAGGTCGTTGTTATCGGGCTGGCGCGACGCGCCGGCGTCGAGCTCGAAGACGTCGCCCTGCGTGTTGAGCTGGATGAACGGCACCGAGTTGTTCGTGCGGATCATCGCCGGGAACGGGCTGAGCGACACGAGCCCGTTGCCAAGCGGCGCCGCCACGACGGCGCGGCCGACGGCCAGGAAGCCGTCGAAGGCGTGCGTGACCGGCTGGATCGCGTTCACGTAGGTGTCGAGGCGGATGGCCGACTGCGAGTCGCCGGCGCCGATCAGCTTCTTCGGCACGTCACCGCCCAGGAGGGTGCCGTAGTCGGCGCGAATGACCTTCGCCGCCTGGGTGAAGATGTCATAGGACTGCGAGTCGCTGCCGTCGCCGAGCGATCCGTAGCGGGCCGGGTCCCACGCCTTCAGGTCGGCCATGCCGGAGGTCTGCGCGGTCACGCCGACGTAGGCGTAGCCCTCGGAGATGGCCTCGTTGTACAGCTCCGACCAGACCGGATCCTGGTCGCCGCCGGTCGTGTCGTTGAGCCACTCGAAGATGACCGTGCCGTTGAAGTTGGCCGGGTTGGTCGGGTAGCGCACGATGATGCGCGTCTTGTAGGGGGTGGTGCCCTGAGCAGACACGCCCCAGTTGCCGTTCGAGCCCCAACCGCCGCTCTGCCCGTAGTCGGTGGCGTTGCCGGACATGGTGAACTCGCGCTCGGCATAGCCGACGGCGCTCAGGTTGATGAACGGGGCTCCCGCGGCGGCCGGCGTCTGCGGCACGGCGTCGTAGGGGTAGCCGTGCGAGCCGGCGCCCGAGGGGATCTCGGTGAGGCCGGGCAGACCACCGCTGGCGGGGATCGTTGCCACGGTCCCAGTCGACGTGCTCGTGGTGGTTGTCGAAGTCGTTGGCGTCGTCGTCGTCGTCGTGGCCGTCGAGGTGACGGTGGTGGTGGTCGTGGACGACGACTGCGTGCTCGTCGTCGTGGTCGTCGTTGTGTGACAGAAGAAGAACCAGCAGGGGGGGGAGTACGCGCTCGCGCCCGCACTTCCGAACATCAGTGATGCGGCGAGCACGGCGGTGCTCGCGAGGGCCGCCGTGGCGGCAAACCTACGAAGACGACGCTTCATCTCTCCTCCACAGTCCGTAGAACCGGATCGCGGACGTACCGAGCGCTCGCTCGACGCGTGGCCGAGCTGGGGAACCACTGACCCTTATGTCTGCAGCCTCACTCGGTGTCCGCCAATGCCACAGAAACCCAATCTGTAGCACCGCATGACCTCTTTGACGGGCCGGAGTGTAGCAGTGAGGGTTGAGTTTGTATAGACAGCAATGTTTCCCCTCGGCGGCCCGGTATGACGAGGTTTGGTGAGCGTCCGAAAGGGCGCGTCTGGCACGACGATCTGGGCCGAGACAGAGCGTGCGAGAATGCCCGGCGTGAGCAGCTCGCCGACCCAGACCGCGCGGCGCTACCGGGGCATCACCGCGGCCGAGCGCCGCGAGCTGCGTCGAGAGCGGCTGATGGAGGCCGGACTCGAGCTGTTCGGGACCACGGGGTATGCGAACACGTCGATCCGCGCGGTGAGCGCGGAGGCGTCACTGAACTCGCGCTACTTCTACGAGTCGTTCACCAGCCGCGAGGACCTGCTCTACCACGTCTACCTGCGGATCCTCACGGAGATCGGGACGGAGGCGAGCGCGGCGGTGGCCGCGGCGACGACGATCGAAGGCAAGGCGCGCGGGGGCCTGCGCGCCGGTTGGACGATCCTCACCGAGGACCCGCGCAAGGCGCGGATCGTGGGGCTCGAGGTCGTCGGCGTGAGCCCGCGCCTGGACCAGCTGCGCCGCGACATGCGGCACGCGCTGGCGGATCTGACCCTCAAGCAGTCGATGGCGTTCGTGGATCAGGGGGTTCGATTCCGCCTTGATCCGGTGCTCACGACGCGCTCGCTGATGGGCGGCGTGGTCGAGGTGCTGGTCGATTGGATCCACGGCGATGTGAGCGCAACCGTTGACGAGCTCGTCGAGCACTTCACGCGGCTGTTCACCGCCGCCGCGTATGCGTCGGTCGAGCGGCCCGAGGCGCGGCGGCGGCCGGCGGCGTCGCCGGCGCGCAAGCGCAAGCGCTGAGCGAGGCGCCGGCAGCCGGATCAGCGCGATCCGCGCGGCGGACGGTCAGGTGTAGCGCGGCGATGCCTGCTGTGTTAGGTTGCGCCCGTTCGACCGCCGACACGCCTGGTCGGCGCCACTGAGGGAGGAGACAGGGATGATGCTTCGGCCTTTGGCTTCGGCGCGCACGCCGCTCGCGCCGGTGCTCGCGTTCGTCGTTGCCCTCACGTTCGTGCTCGTCGCCGGCGCAACGGCGGCGCGGGCCGCCTCGCTCGTGCCCGCCCAGCAGAACGTGAAGGTCACCTCGTTCGACGGCACGCAGATCAACGTGGACTTCTTCCCGGCGACCGGGCTGACTCAGGGCCAGCGCGCCCCCACCGTGCTCGAGGGCTCGGGCTGGGGAACGCCGGCCTACCCTGACTGGCTGCCGACGATCAACTCGATCGCCCTCGGTTCCATCTCGCTCAACACCGACCTGCTCGGACCGGCCGAGCTCAACGCCGCGGGGTACAACGTGATCACGTGGGACAACCGTGGCTGGTACGGCTCGGGCGGCCAGGTGATGGTCGATGATCCGGCGGTCGAAGGCCGTGACGTGAGCTCGATCATCGACTGGCTGGCCACCCTGCCCGCGGCGGAGCTCAAGGGTCCGAACGACCCGGTCGTCGGCATGACCGGCGCGAGCTACGGCGGCGGCATCCAGCTGTCGGCGGCCGAGATCGACCACCGGATCGACGCGATCGAGCCGAACATGTCCTGGTACTCGCTCGTCGACAGCCTGCTCCCCAACGGTGCGATCAAGGCCGGGTGGGGCAACCTGCTCTGCCTCTCGGGCGACCTCGTCGGCGCACGCTACTCGCCCCAGCTCAAGGAGGTGTGCGCCTCCGCGCAGAGCGGCAACGTGAGCTCGGATGAGATCGCCTATGGCGAACAGGTCAGCCCGGGCCCGCTCATGCGCCAGATCACCACGCCGACGCTGCTGCTCGGCGGCACGGTGGACACGCTGTTCCCGCTCAACGGCGACATTGACACCTACGACGCGCTGCGGGCGGCCGGCACGCCGGTGAAGATGATGTGGTACTGCGGCGGGCACGGCATCTGCAACCAGAGCGTGGGGCCGACCGACCACGTGGCCGACGTCGAGCTCGAGTTCCTGAACAAGTACCTCAAGGGTCAGAACCTGTCGATCGGCCCCGGCTTCGAATACCTCGACCAGACCGGCACCTGGCGGTCGGCGCCGTCCTACCCGGTGGCGGCAAGCGGCCAGCTGAGCGCGAGCGGCTCCGGGACGCTCGGCATCAGCCCGTTCAGCAGCTCCGGCCTGCTCGGCATCGAGGCCACGAAGGCGTCCAACGCGGTCAACGTCAGCATCCCGGCGCCGTCGACGAGCGTCGACGCGCTCGGGGATCCGATCCTGTCGCTCACCTACCGCGGCATCGCCAGCAAGTCGACCGTCCCGATCTACGCCCAGTTGGTCGACAGCTCGACGGGCACGGTGCTCGACAACCAGGCCACGCCGATGCTGCTGGCGCTCGACGGAAATGCGCACAGCCTGACGGTGCCGCTCAACCTGGTCACCTGGAACGCGACGCCGTCCAGCCAGCTCAGCTTGCAGCTGACCGACTCCTCGGACCTGTTCTTCCGGCAGCAGGCGTTCGGCGTCGTCAGCCTGAAGGCGACGCTGACGGTGCCGACGTCGCCGCCGGGCCCGCCGAGCTGAGGCCGCGGGGCGCCCACCCGCCCCGCATCGCGCCCGCGCTCAAGATCGGCTCTTCGGGGCCGATCTACGGACCCTGATGCGAGCGCGCCTTGCGCACGCTGTCGGCCGCGCGGCCGACAGCGGCCGGCAACCGGATAGGAGATCAAGAATGGGCGAACGACCCTGGACGCGGCGCTGCCGCCGTGTACACGTCGCGGGCGTCCGAGGGGGCGCCGTGGCGCTGACCTGCGCGGCCCTCGGCGTGATCGCGGCCCCCGCCGGGGCGGTGAACGTCCAGGTCGTCAACAACTCCGGGCAGTCCCCGCAGAACGTGTACCTGATGCTCGACGGCGGGTCGAGCAGCGACGGACAGCTTCCCGACGACACACCGGTGAAGCTGAGCGCGATCAACAACTCGAGCTTCTCGCTCGGAACGATCTCGGGCGGCCGGCTGTATGTCTCCTACGGCGCACCGGTCAACAACGCCGAGCCGCCGATGTCGCCGACGCGCTACGACAAGATCGAGTTCAGCGATCCAGGGGTCGCGAACCTGACCGCGGTGGACTTCTTTGCGATCCCATTCGACCTGCAGTCACTCGACGGCACGGGCGCGACCGTCGGCGATGCGCTCACCTACCGCTGCTACACGCAGACGGTCCTCCAGGGCCTGCGCGCCGTCGCCCCCACGGCGGAAGTCGACAACGGCAACCAGTTCGTGCGCCTCCTCTCACCGCAGCTGTCCCCGACCAGCTACCCATCGATGCAGCCGTACGTGCAATCGATGGTTGGGCAGACGATCACGGTCGACGACGCCTACTTCGGCACGCCCTACCAGACCTTCGACTACACGGGCACGTTCCAGCCCGGCGGGTCGATCACGCTCAACGGGACGATCACGACGGCCGGGAGCACGGTCACCGGCAAGACCGTGTATATCGACGGCTCGACGCTCGAGGGCACGCCCTCGGCCGTGTACACCGGGAACGAGGGGTACACCGTCGACGGCTCGCCGGAGACGATCGCCAACAACGACCTGTACACCGTCGTCTACCGCGATGTCGTCGCGGGCTTCGGGCTTGGTTATTGGGGCGGGCGATACGGCAACAGCACCGCCGCCTGGGAGGGACAACCCGACTTCGCGGCCGCGCGCTCCGGCCTCGATCCCTTCGCCGCGTACGACCAGTACGGGGCGACGATCGCGAAGTACTCGTTCGCGTACGGCTACTCCTTCCACGACGTCGGGCCGACCGCCGTCACCGTTCCGCTCAACTCGTCCGTGGCGACGCTGCAGCTGACGATCGACCCCGACACGGGCCCGAACGCCCCCGGCTGCGTCGGCGCGTCGACGCCGTCGGCTCCGTCCGCGCCGGCAGCTCCGCCCGGGCCGTCGAACGTGTCGACGCCGACGACTCCCTCGGTACCGGCCGTCACGCGGACGCCCGCGGTCCCGACAGCGGGGCAGGGCGCGTCCGGGCAGGCGAGGGTCGCCGTGTATACATCCTCGGCCATGCTCGACAAGCAGGGTCGCGCGCTGATGGCGCTCGGTTGTGGCGGTGACCCGTGCAAGGGGCAGCTGGCGCTCGACTACGTCTACAAGGTTCGAGTTCGCGTGCGACGACCGCCCGCACGGCGGGGCCGCCGCGCGCCGCGCCCGACCGTACGGGTCGTCACGCGCGCGATCGCACTCTCGGCGACGCAGTTCGCGATCGAGGAGGGCACGAGCCGGCGGATCTGGGTGACGATCACGAAGGCCGGCGTGGCGAAGATCCGCTCCGCCCGCGGTCACCGGCTCGGCGTGCTCGCGGTGGCCACCGTGGGCCCGCGGGCGCGGCCGACGATCGCCGGCCAGCGCCGTATCACCTTGCTCAGCTACGCCCCTCCGCGCCGGCAGCGCCGTCGACGGCGGTAAGCGCCCGGCGCGCACCGCGGTGCGCGTGCTGGCAGCGACGCGCCCGCCGCTCCCGATCGGCTCTGCTTGACTTCGTGGGACGATCGCGGTCCCCGTCGGCCGCGCCGAGCCCAGGAGGACAGCATGGCCACCGTCGAGCACAGTCCCGCGCCCTTCAAGACGCACGAGGTCACCAACCAGCCTCCGCCGTTGCGCGACGTCGACCTGTTCTCGACCAACGTCCCGCTCGTCGAGGCGGCGCGGCGCGAGGGCGCCGAGTGGGTGCTCGACCGCGGCGCGCAGCTCGGGCGCGAGATCGGCGGCGAGCCGCTCGAGTGGGGACGCCTGGCGAACGAGAACAGGCCGATCCTGCGCACCCACGACCGCTATGGCCATCGCATCGACGAGGTCGAGTTCCATCCCGCGTGGCACGACCTCATGCGACTGTGGCGGCGCAACGAACTGCACTCGCTGCCGTGGACGAGCGACCGGCCGAGCGCGCACGTCGCCCGCGCGGCGCTGTACATGACGGCGATCCAGGCCGAGGCCGGCGTCGCCTGCCCGATGACGATGACCTTCGCGGTCGTCCCCGCGCTGCGGGCCTGCCCCGAGCTGGCCGGCGAGTGGGAGCCGCTCGTCACGGCGACGAGCTATGACCCGAGCTCGCGCCCGGCGAGCGAGAAGGGCAGCGCGGTCAGCGGGATGGCGATGACCGAGAAGCAGGGCGGCTCCGACGTGCGCGCCAACACCACGGTCGCGCGCGCCCTCGGCCCGGGCGGCAACGGCGCCGAGTACGAGATCACCGGGCACAAGTGGTTCTGCTCGGCGCCCCAGAGCGATCTCTTCCTCGTGCTCGCCCAGACCGACGAAGGTCAGTCGTGCTTCCTGCTGCCGCGCATCCTCCCCGACGGCTCGCGCAACGAGATGCACATCCAGCGCTTGAAGGACAAGCTCGGCAACCATTCCAACGCGTCGAGCGAGGTCGAGTACCACGGCGCGTGGGCGCGGATGGTCGGCGAGCCCGGACGCGGCGTCCCGACGATCATCGAGATGGTCGGGCACACGCGCCTGGACTGCACGCTCGGCGGGGCGGCCGGCATGCGCTGGGCCGCCGCACAGGCGATCCACCACGCCTCCTTCCGCTCGGCGTTCGGCGCCAAGCTCATCGACCAGCCACTCATGCGCAACGTGCTCACGGACTTGGCTCTGGAAGCAGAGGCGGCCACGGCGCTGGCGATGCGGTTGGCGCGGGCCTACGACGAGGCCGACGCTGACGCGCGCGCGGGTACAGATGCGACCGACGCGCAGCTGTTCAAGCGCCTGGCCACCGCCGTCGGCAAGTACTGGGTGTGCAAGCGAGTGCCCCAGCACGCCTTTGAGGCGCTCGAATGCCTCGGCGGGGTCGGCTACGTCGAGGAATCCGGGATGCCGCGGCTCTACCGCGAGGCTCCGCTCGCGTCGATCTGGGAGGGCTCGGGCAATGTCATGAGCCTCGACGTGCTGCGTGCGGTGGCCCGCTCACCGCGCTCGCTGGAGGTGTTCCTCGATGAGCTCGCGCTGGCGCAGGGGGCCAACGGGGACCTGGATGCCCACGTTCGGGCCTTGCGCGCGTCGCTGGCGCGACCCGAGGACCTCGAGGCTCGCGCACGGCGGATCGTCGAGGATATGGCCCTCGCGCTGCAGGCGTCGCTGCTCGTGCGGTTCGCGCCGGCAGCCGTGTCGGATGCGTTCTGTGCGGCGCGCGTCGGGGGGCGTGGCGGGCGCGAGTACGGGACGCTGCCGGGCGGCAGCGACTTTCAGGGGATTATCGAACGGGGGCGGGTTCCCGTCTGAGGACCGGCGGTCGGGGCGCTCGCGCTGCGCGGCCCCCGGCGCTGCGGCGCGGCCCTCCGACCGCGCCGCAGCCCGCCTTGACCCGCGGTCGCCCCCTCCTCACAAGGTGTCGCGACCGTCGTTGCTCACGGATAGGTGACGGTGATCTTCGCCGCGCCGATGAGCGCGATCGTGTCGACTCCGCTCGGATGCGGCTCGCCGATGTAGCACGTCTCCTCGGTGACGGGCGGGACCGGCGGGATCGTTCGCGGACACAGCTGCACCTTGAAGGGCGCCGTGAAGCCGCCGGCCCGATTCGTCGTAACCGTGATCGTGTTCGTCGTGTCGCACGGGCTCTTCGGTGCGATCCACGACGGCGCCCCGCACTCCGCCAGCGAGACCTTGCTCTTCGCCGGGAACCCGGTGCCGGTCAGCGTCGTCGTCGCGTTCACCATCACGCTGTCGGGGCGGGCGACGATGTGCGGCGCGGCGGCGACGGGCGGCACGGTGCTCTGAGCGGCCGCGCTCGTCGCGAGCGCAACGGCGGTGCCGAGAGCCACGAGGCTCGCCACCAACACCCTGCGGGAGTCGAACATCAGACCCTCCTGTGTTTGTTCTGGTCGCGGACGATCCCGGGGCCGACCCATTTGCCCCGGGGCTGCAACGCCACTGAGTGCGTACAACCGTGAACCCCGCCAATTGTGGGCCCACAGGCGCCGCCGCGTCAAGTGGCGTCGCAGGTTCGTCACAGGTGTCAGACCGCCGCGTGGCGACTACTGGACCCGGTCGACCGGTCGCGGGCCCGGGCGTGCTCCCGCACGCCCGCCATACGGGCCTAATCGAGCACACCCTCGCCGAGGGATCGAAGTTCGGCGCCGGGTGTGCTCCCGAACGCCCGCCATGCGGGCGCAATCGAGCACACCTCCGCCGAGCGCCGCTACCGCTGCCGGCGACGCCGCCGGAACCGGCCCGGCTCGGCGCGCTGCGGGCCGAAATCGCGACGAAGGCCGTACGCCAGCGCACCGCAGGACAGGGCGATGATCGCGAGCAGCACGAGCTCGGTGGGGCTCGTCCAGGAGAGCCCCGTCGACGTCGACGTGGTCGTGGCGACGGGCGCGGCGCGGGTGGCCTGATAGGCCTGCACGTGAACGGCGGCGATCGGCGTCGCCGGGTCGCACCGACCGGCGCGGTGCGCCTTCTCGAGGTGGCGGATGGCACGGAGCTCGCTCGCGGTGACCGTCGTCAGCGAGGTGTGCGTCTGCGCGGCGGCGGCCGCCGCCGGGACCCCGGATCCCGCGCTCCCCCCGAAGCGCAGCCGCAGCAGCGCCCGCTCGCTCGCCGGCAGCGCCGACAGGCATGCCTGGTAGCCATGGACGATCGCGGCCAGCGCGGCGTCGTTGTGCTGGCTGGCTGCGCCGGCCGCGGTCGCGGCCGGGGCGATGACGAGCATCGCCGCGCCAAGCGCCAGGAAGGCGCGTCGCATGCGCAGAGCGGTGCCGCTGGGCAGCCTCAGCATTCGGCGTGAACGCTAGCGAACCGCGAGGGTTCGAGCGTTCGCCAATCGGTCCTCTTAGCCGACCGCGCGAGCGGACCGCTTGGCCCGGTACATGGCCTCGTCGGCGTGGTGCATGAGTTCCTCGAGCTCCTCCGCGTCGTCGGGCCACAGGGCCCGCCCGACGCTCGCGCGCACGTCCAGGACGTGCTCTCCGACCACGAACGGCTCGTCGAAGGCGTGCATGACCCGCGCCGCCGCGGCATCGACCTCGGACGTGCGCGTCGCCTGGCTGAGCACGATCGCGAACTCGTCGCCGCCGAGGCGGGCGACGGTATCGAACGCGCGGACCGTTCCGAGCAGCCGGGTCGAGACCTGACGCAACAGCTCGTCGCCCTTCGCGTGCCCGAACTCGTCGTTGATGTGCTTGAAGTTGTCGAGGTCGACGAAGAACAGGCCAAGCGGGCGACCGTCCTCGCGAGCATCGTCGAGAGCGCGGCGGAACCGCTCGGCGAAGAACGAGCGGTTGGCCAGCCCGGTGAGCGCATCGTGGCGCGCCTGATGGGAGATGCGGTCGAACAGCTCGCCGTTCTCCAGCCCGACCGCGGCCTGGGCGACGATGCCCGACAAGCGGTCGTTGAGCTCGCGGCTCTCGTGCAGGCGGCCGCCGTTTGTGGCCACCGACACGCTGAGCACCCCGAGCACCTTGTCGCGCGCGACGATCGGCACGTACACGATTGCCGCCGAGCCGAACGTCCGCATCATCTCCTGCACGAACGGCGACGGACTGTCCTCGTCGAAGTACAGCGCGCGTGCGGTGGAGGCGTTGAACAGCTCCTCGGCCATCTCGGGATCGGTCTCGCCGCGGGCCAGGCGCAGTCCACGCATCTTCGCCTCGAGGGCGGGCGGGTACCCGTGCGTCGCCTTGCACGTCAGGCGGTCAGAGGCTCCCTGGGCCAGGAAGACGGCGACGCGGTCGCAGTCGACGAGGCGCGGTACGGCCTCGGCGAGGCGGCGCGCCACCTCCGCGCTCGAGTTGGCGCCGGCGAGCGACCGTGCGAAGTCCAGCAGCGCTGTCGTGTGCTCGTTCGCGCGTCGCGCCTCGGCCAGCGCGATCGAGCGGTCGAGCGCGTTGGCGGCATAGCGCGCGTAGTGCTCGAGCGCCTGGCGCTCCTGGTCGAAGACGAGCGCCTCCTGATCGAACAGGGCGAGCAGCCGCCCGTAGTGGTGGTGGTGGGAGCGGATGTCAGCCAGGACCCATGTGCCAGGCACGTCGGCGGGCTCGGCGGTGAGCACCTGCTCGGCCATCGCACGGGCCTCGGCGTCGTCGAAACCGCGGTGATGGATCTCCAACCCGGCCTCAGGCTCGGGCCGCACGACGAGGAGGTAGCGCTGCGCGCGCACGGCGGTCGTGGAGCGCTCGGTGATCTTCTCCAGCGTCGACGCGAGATCGTCGTCGGCGATGAGGTCGCCGGCGGCTCGGTACATGCTCTCGAAGCGGTCGTTGAGCGCCACGAGCTGGGCCTCCAGCGCGGTGATGTGCTCCTCGGGGTTGGCCACCCGCGCGGCGGTCGCGTCGTCCCAGGTGACCTCGAATACGCACGCGTCCGCTCCCCGTTCGGTGCACGCGGTCTCCTTGACGCTGGCCGGCGGCGCGCCGTACAGGGTCGGCGCGATGCTGAACAGGCCGCTCGCCCACTCGCACAGGCACGCGGCACTCGCGTACGAAGGCAGGGTCTGGCGCTTGACGACCCCATGACCCGGTGACAGCTCTACGATCTCCATGTAGCTGACCGTCGAGAACTTGCCGGCCACGACGGTGATCTGGCGCAGCAGCTCCTCGGGCGAGCCAAGCGAGCGGAGCACCGTCGCCACCTGGGTCCCCGCGTACTGGCGTACCGCATTCTCGCCCACGCGGCGAGCGACCGACGCGTCGCCGGTCAGCTCGACGGCCGCATCGAACAGGGCGATGGCCTCCTCGACGGAGATCCAGTTGGTGTTGTCCTCCAGGAACTCGAGCGTGCGGCGGCTGCCGGCGAGCTCGAGCAGCTCCGGGAGCGCGCGCTCACCGGAGACCGACCGAACCTGCCGCAGGATGCCCGCGCTGAGCGTGCAGGCGAGATGGCGGTCCGACCCGCCGGCAGGAGCCGCGGCGGCGTCGGCGGCCCCGGCAGCGTCCGGCAGCCGGCGCTCGGGCTCGACTGGCTCGCTCATGGGAATCCAGTCGACCGAATCCCGCGCCCGCTTGAACCGGGAGCCCCGGGACTCGCCCAATCAACGGCAAACCGGCACAAAGACACCGAATCCCGCGTCGGCAGCGGGCACACCGAGAATCGCCGC
Organism: uncultured Solirubrobacterales bacterium; assembly: GCA_963819075.1. GTDB lineage: Bacteria > Actinomycetota > Thermoleophilia > Solirubrobacterales > Solirubrobacteraceae > CAVQBJ01. Next base: position 238,192 of record CAWFUP010000001.1, on the reverse strand, counting down.
GACCGCACCGACGCCCGTCAGCGCGCGGCGGACATCATCGCCTGACGCAGCTGGGCCGCCGTCACGACACCCCGCAGAACGCCATCGCCGTCGACGGCGACGATGCCGCCGAGGCGCCGGAGCCCATCGCTGCGAAGTAATGCCTCGAGCGGCTGGTTCTCGTCGATGCGAAGCTGCTGTCCCTCGTCCTCGAGCGCCTCGCTGACCGCCAGCGCGGGGCGGCCGGCGGCGATCTCGCTCTGCGCGCGAGGCAGCGTCACCACTCCGAGGAAGTGCCGATCGTCGTCGATCACCGCGAACCACGGCCAGTGGTAGCGATCGAAGTACTGCTCACGCGCCTCGAGCATCGTGGTGCTCGGCGACATCGTCACCGGCTCGCGGTCCATGATGTCGCTCACCCGGACCTGGGCGATGCGCCGGCCGACCGACCCCTGTGCGACGACGGCGCCGGCACCCTGGTAGACGAACACGGCCATCAGCAGCAGCCAGACGCCGATCGAGTTTCCGTCGGCGAGCAGCACCAGTCCGGCGGCCGCGACGATGAGCGCCGCGCCCTGACCGACGCGGCCCGTGACCTGCGTCGCGCGGTTGCGATCGCCGGTCAGTCTCCAGATGATCGCGTGGGCCATCTGCCCGCCGTCGAGCGGCACGGCGGGGACGAGGTTGATCACGAGTACGAGCAGATTCAGCATCGCCAGCCAGATGAGCCAGACCAGCACCGGCGACACGTGGACCGCGGTGCCGGCGGGGACCTGGGCGAGCTCGTGCGGCGAGGTGATGAGCACGCTCGCAAGCAGGCTGGCGACGATGACGAGCAGCGTCACCGCTGGGCCGGCCGCGGCGACGCGGAACTCCGGTCCGGGTGTCGTGACCTCGCCCGATGTCCGGGTCAGACCGCCGAGCATCCACAGCTCGATGCCGAGGACCTGCAGCCCGTTGCGCCGCGCGACGAAGGCGTGCCCGAGCTCGTGCAGGACGACCGACACGAAGAACGACAGCACGCTCGCGACCGTCACGAGATAGGCCGCCGTCTCAGACCCGCCAAGCACGTCATGGAACGACGGCGTCAACCAGAAGATGTACAGGAACAGCACCAGGAACCAGCTGATGCCGACGCTGATGCGGATCCCGTAGACCCGCATCAACGTAAACGGGCGCCAAGCGATCATGGTGTACCCATCCTAGTCCCGCCGCGTGGGGAAACCGTCGGCCGGAGCGGGGAAATCAGCGTGTGAGCAGCATCGCGAGGCGCGCGGCCTCGCGATCGGGATACTCGCGCAGCCGCCGCCACGTGACCCGCAGCACGCGGAACCCCGCGGCGACGAGCTCGGCGTCGCGCTCGCGGTCGGCTTCGAACGTCGCCGGACGGTCATGCGACGCATGGCCATCGAGCTCGACGATGAGCCGCTGCTCGGACCAGAGCATGTCGACCTCGAGGCCCGCGACCGTACGGTTGACCGATGGACGCGGCAGGTCGTGCCGGTCCACGAAGGCGAGGAATGCGTCTTCCAGGACCGAGCGCGTCGGGGCATCGGCGCGCTCGGTGAAGGCACGCAGTCGGGTGATCGCCCGTCGACCCGAGGCCCGATCGAGGGCCACCGCGATCTCGCCGGGGCGAACGAGCCGGCGTAGCTGCGCCTCGTTCACCGCGCGCGCCAGGCGGCGGTCGTCGAGTACGTCGGCGAGGTCGACGAGCGTGCGCGCGGGCGAGGTCACCGGAATGCCGCGCTGCCTCGTCACGTCCTGCCCGGTCATCGCGCGCGAACGGTGGGTCGCGACGCCACGCCGTCGCCGCGCCGCTGGCGCCGTCACGTCGACGGCTCCCGGCGCGCTCTCCACGAGCTCCCACAGGAGCGCGGCCGAGCGATGACTGACCACCGCACCGGGCCCACAGGCGAACACGGCGGCGATGGCGCGCGCGTTCGGGCTGGCCGGGACGTAGCCGACGCCATAGACGCCGCGATGGAGACGGTACAGGCGACCCGCGGCCGCGCGATGCTCGATCGCTCGCCTGCCGAGACCCGCGTCGAGCAGCTGTCCTCGGGTCACGACGCCGTGCTGACGAGCGGCGAGCCGCGCGATGGCGAGCTCGGGGGGCTGATGAGTGCGCACCCGCTGGAGCGTGGCACGCGCTTGGGTCGGTTCTGTGGCGGGGGGCAGCCCGGTCCAGCGGGTCGCGCGCCCCCCACGACCCGCCCGCCCACGACCCTGCCCGGCCCCGCCTCGCGGAGGGCCCGGCAGGCCCAGCCCTATAGAGTCCCGTGCCCCAGCACCCCTCTTCATCCAAGGGAGCCATGCCAGCACACGACGTCTTGATCATCGGGGCCGGACTCGCGGGCCAGCGGGCCGCCCTGGCTGCCGCCGAGGGCGGCGCGAGCGTGGCCATCATGAGCAAGGTCCACCCCGTTCGCTCGCACTCCGTCGCGGCCGCCGGTGGCATCAACGCCGCCATCAGCCTGGCCGACGACTGGCACTCCCACGCCTACGACACGGTCAAGGGCTCCGACTTCCTCGGCGACCAGGACGCGATCGAGATCATGTGCAGCGAGGCGCCCGGCGAGGTCATGCACCTCGAGCACATCGGCGTCACCTTCCACCGCAACGACGAGGGCGAGATGGACCTCCGCGCCTTCGGCGGCGCCTCGATGAAGCGCACCGCCTACGTCGCCGATATCACCGGCCAGGCACTGCTGCATGTGCTCTACGAGCAGCTCATGAAGCACCACGAGACGGTCGCGCGCTACGAGGAGTGGTTCACGACCTCGCTGCTCATCGACGACGCCGGCGCATGCGCGGGGGTCATCGCCCGCGACGTACGCAGCGGCCGGATGGAGGCCTTTACCGCGAAGAGCGTGATCCTCGCCTGCGGCGGGGCCGGCCAGTGCTACAAGCCGACGACCAACGGCCTGATCGTCACCGGCGACGGCATCTCGCTGGCCTACCGCGTCGGCGCGCCGCTGATGGACATGGAGATGGTCCAATACCACCCGACGACGCTGCTTGGCAACGGGATCCTCATCACCGAGGGAGCGCGCGGCGAGGGCGCCCACCTGCTGAACAGCCAAGGCGAGCGCTTCATGGAGAAGATGGCACCCAACAAGATGGAGCTCGCCTCGCGCGACGTCGTCTCGCGCGCCGAGCAGATCGAGATCAACGAGGGCCGCGGCGTCGGCCCCGACGGCCAGGGCATCTACCTCGACGTGACCGTCGTGCCGCGCAAGCGCACACTCGAGGCGCTGCGCGAGATCGTCAACCTCGGACGCGACTTCGCCGGCGTCGACATCACCCGCGAGCCGATCATGATCCGCCCCGGCCAGCACTACATCATGGGCGGCGTCAAGACCGACATCGACGGCCAGACCTCGATCGAGGGGCTGTACGCCGCCGGCGAGGTCGCCTGCGTATCGGTGCACGGTGGGAACCGGCTCGGCGCGAACTCCCTGCTGGACACGCTCATCTTCGGACGGCGGTCCGGCGAGCACGCGGCCGAGCGCTCCAAGTCGATGCGTATGCCCGAGCTCGAGGCGACGCCCCAGCTCAAACGCGACGTCGGCGAGATCGACTCGATCATCGCGCGCGAGCAGGGCGGCCGGCGCGTGTCCGAGATCAAGGACGAGCTCGGGGTCGCGATGAACGACTACGCCGCCGTGTTCCGCGACGAAGAAGGGCTCAGACGTGCCTGGAGATCGTCAACCGCCTCAAGGAAGAGGCGCAGTCCGCATGGATCGACGACCGTGGAACGGTGTTCAACCAAGACGTCCTTGGCGCACTCGAGCTCGGGTACATGCTCGACTGCGCCGAGGCGACGGTCGTGGCGGCGATCGAGCGCAAGGAGTCGCGCGGCGCGCAATTCCGTATCGACTTCCCCGAGCGCAACGACGACGACTGGCTCAAGCACATCGACATCACCTTGAACGGCGCGGGCCCGGAGATCAGCTACTCGCCCGTCACGATCACCCAGTGGCAGCCTGAAGAAAGGAAGTACTGAGGTGCCCACCTCCGCATCCACGCACCCCCGGATGACGCGGCATGCCTGCGCTGGCGCTGCGTCCTCGGCCTCGACGATGCCGCCGGCATCGCCTTCGGCCTGCGTCCTTGCCCAGCTTGCCCTGCCGCGCCCCCGGTGGCACGTCGATGAGGAGGCGAACACCTGATGGCCGAGACGCACAGGCCGCCGCAGCCGTTCACGCTGCGGCTGCGCCGTTACAACCCCGAGTCCGGCGACGCCCCCTACTGGGACGAGCACACCGTCGAGCTCGAGCCGCATCGCTCGGTGCTCGAGGGCATCCTCGAGGCCCGCAACCGCTTCGACGGGTCGATCGGCATCCGCTGTTCCTGCCGCCAGGCAATCTGCGGGTCGTGCGGGGTGCGGGTTAACGGTGAACCGGCCCTGGCCTGCCACACCCATCTCGACGCCGCGCTGGAGGGTGCCACCGATGGTGTCATCGAGATCGAGCCGATGGGCAACATGCCGGTGATCAAGGACCTCATCGTCGACATGGATGCGGTGCACTGGAAGAAGATCCAGCGCGTCACGCCATGGCTGATCAATGTGCAGCCGATCCCCGAGCGGGAGTACATCGTGCCGCGCGAGAGCATGGTCGACGTCACCCAGACGGCGGGCTGCATCCAGTGCGGCGCGTGCGTGTCGGACTGCCTGGCCATGGAGGTCGACCCTGGCTTCATCGGCCCGGCCGCGCTGGCCAAGGCCTACCGCTTCGTCGGCGACCCGCGTGACGCGTCGCGCCACCACCGACTCGTCGACCTCTCACAGGACCCGCACGGCATCTACGACTGCACCCACTGCTTCAAGTGCGTGGACGCGTGCCCGAAGGACGTCAATCCAATGGGTCAGATCATGCGACTGCGCCGTATCGCCGGTAGTGACGAGCACATCAACGATTCCAACAACGGACATCGCCACGAGGCCGCCTTTGTCACCTTGATCAAGGACTACGGACTCCTGCACGAGGCCGAGCTCCTTCCGCGGTCCTACGGCGGCAACTCGTGGTTCGGCAAGTTCGCCCCCGCCGCCGGCAAGGAGATGCTCGAATCGCTGCCGGTGGCCATCAAGGGCTTCATGCGACGCAAGATGACGCTGCCCAAGGTCCTGTTCGGGCACAAGATTCCCAGCCAGGACCTGAAGGCCGTCCAGAAGATCTATGAAAAGGTGGACAGCCGCCCTGAGCGTTACGAGCTCAACCTCTACATCAGCGGCACCGACGAGGACAACGAACCACAGGGAGCTGCCCAGACATGAAGGTCGCCTACTGGCCCGGCTGTGTGAGCCGCGGCTTCACCCCTGAGCTGCACGGCAGCATGGCGAAGGTCGCCCCCCTGCTCGACATCGAGCTGATCGAGCTCGACCGCGCCTGCTGCACCGGGGCCGGAGTCATCGCCGAGCACAACCAGGAGCTGGCCGACACGCTGAACGCGCGCACGTTCGCGCTCGCGCAGCAGACCGACGGCGCGCTGATGATGAACATCTGCTCGACCTGCCAGGGCGCGCAGAGCGAGTGCCAGGAGCGCCTCGACGCCAGCGCCGAGTACCGCGAGCACATCAACGCGCACCTCGCCGACGAGGGACTCACCTATGAAAAGGATCCCGCCCACCCCCTCACCAACAAGAACTTCCTGTGGCTGCTCGTCGAGGAGTTCGGGCTCGACGAGCTGCGCGCGAGAGTGAAGCGACCACTGACGAACCTGCGCGTGGGACCGTTCTACGGGTGCTACATCGTGCGGCCACGCAAGCGCGTCGGGATCGACGCGGAGCATCCGCGCGATCACTATCTCGAGCAGGTCATCGACGCGCTCGGGGGCACGGTCGTCGAGTACGCCGGCATGCGCAAGTGCTGCGGATTCCCGATCATCACGATGAACAAGGAGGCGTCGCTCACGCAGGCCGGCCGCCACCTCGGGGACGCCATGGACGCCGAGGCCGACTGCCTCGTGACGCCGTGTCCGCTCTGTCACCTCAACCTCGACCTGCAGCAGCCGGTTGCCGTGGTGCCCCCCGGCCGCACGCACCTGGACATGCCGGTGCTACACCTCCCCCAACTCGTCGGTCTCGCGCTCGGGCTCGAGCCGAAGGAGCTCGGGCTCAACCGCCACGTCGTCAGGCCCACCTCGGTCATCGACTGGTCGACGAGCGTCGTCGGCGCGGCGGCATAGCGGGCGGACGGCGAGAGGGCTGAGGCGGGCGCTCAGCGCCCCTCGAACGCCCCGGCGTCGGGCGGGACGTCGACCGCGTGCTCGCGCAGCGCCGCGAGGGGGACCGTGTCGAGCGCGCGCTCGTGGGTGGATCGCAGCACGACGTACGCGGCCGCGCCATCCAGGTGCGCGCGCAGCCAGTTCGCGGCCGTGACGCACCATCGATCCCCGGGGACGAGCCCCTCGAACCCGTAGTGGGGTGCCGGGGTGGTGAGGTCGTTGCCGATTCCCCGCTGATGCTCGAGGAACTCGGCCGTGACGACGGCGCAGATCGTGTGGCTGCCGAGATCCTCGGCGCTCGTGCGGCAGCAGCCGTCCCGGAAGAAGCCGGTGATCGGGTCACTGCCGCAGGGCTCGAGCTCGCCCCCGAGGACGTTGCGATCGGGCATCCGAGGTCAGTATCCCGCCGCCGGGAGACGAGCGTCGCTGCTCAGCCGTGAAGCCGCAGGCGCGTGTCCGCGTCGCCGACCGCGACGACCGTCGTCCCCGAGCGCGCGAGCGCGCGCAGGCTTCGCCGGGTGCGCACGGCGACCGGATGCCACGTCAGGCCGTCGCTCGAGGTGATCGCCGTGCCCTCGCCCGTGGCCAGGAACCGGGTCCCCGTCCACTCGACGGTGTCGAGGTTGACGTCCACGCCGACCGACAGCGCTTGCCAGGACGCGCCGCGGTCGCTCGAGACCTGGACCTCGCCGTTGTGCCCGACGACGACGAAGCGGCCGGCGCCGTAGGCCACGCCGGTCTGGAACCGCCCGAGCCCGACGGAGAGAAGCTGCCACGCGGCCCCCGCCGCGGCGCGGCGCGCGATCGTCCCGGCCCCCGCGGCGATGGCCGCGCCGCCGCCGGTCGCAAACGCGCGCACCGAGTGAAAGGCGGGAAACGCGATGCGCGACCAGTGACGCCCGTCGCGCGAGCGCAACACGATTCCGCGATCCCCGCCCGCCAGGTACGCCGAGCCGATCCAGCTCACGGTGTGCAGGTTGAGGCGGGTCGGGGTTCGGCGGCTCGTCCAGCGCAGGCCGTCGGGCGAGGTCAGCACCGTGCCGCCCGAGCCGGCCGCGACGAACAGCCCGGGGCCGCGCGCGACGCCGTAGAGGTCGTTGCGCGTCGGCCGCGGGGCTCGCTGCCAGCGGCGCCCGTCGCGCGAGACCTGCACGTCACCCGCGCCGCCGATCGCGACGAAGCGACCGGCGCCACGGGCCACGCCGAGGAGCGCACAGGGCATCGCGGTCTGGTCCACGCGCCAGTGACGGCCGTCGGAGGAGGAGATCACCGTGCTCTCGTCCCCGACCGCGACCCAGCGCCGCCCGGTCCAGGCGACGCCGCGCAGATCGACGGTCGTCGGCGAGTGCTCGCTCAGCCAGTGGCGGCCATCGCGGGAGAAGAGGACGGTGCCGCCCGAGCCGACCGCGACCCAGCGCCCGCGGGTGACGGCGACGCCGCGCAGGATCTCATCGGTCGGACTGGGCACGCCGACGAGCCCTCCGGCCAGCGTCCCCTCGAGGATCGCGCCGAAGTCGCCGACTGCGACCACCTTGGGACCGCTGGCGGCCAACTGCCAGAGCAGCGGCCGCGGCGCGATCGTGTCACGGGTCGGGATCGGCTCGGTGCGGATCGGCGTCCACGTAACCCCGTCGGTGCTCGCGATGACCGTCGACTCCTGGCCGCTCAGCAGCAGCGTCGAGCCGACACGAGTCCCGCCCCAGAGGATCGCCGTCGTGCCGCTGCGCTCGACCGTCCAGCTGGTTCCGTCGTGCGACGTGAGAACGACTCCGTTACTCCCGCCCGCGGCGATCAGGCCGGGGCGCGCCGCGACGCCGCGCAACCCGGTGCTCGGCAGGCCACTCGCTGCCGTCCAGCGCCCGGAGCGCAGCGACAGGATCGTGCCGATATCACCGACGGCGACCCATCGGCTGCCCGTCCACACGATCCCGCGCAGATTATGGACCACTCCGGTCGGCGCAATCCGCCAGTGCACGAGGTCCCGGGAGCTGGCGATGAGGCCGTTGGCGCCGACGGCCTCGACGACCCCGTGCGCGGCGGCGACGTTCGCGAGCGTCAGACCGCCTCCCGGGGCAGCGGCACAGCCGCCGCCGGCCGCGGCCGACGCGACCGGCGCGGTCAGGGCGAGCAGCAACGCGCTCGTCGCGAGGGCCGAGCGCAGCACGGTGCGAACCCGCCGTAGCGCGGTCGTCGGGTTGCCGGGCAGCACGCAGGCAACGGTAGCCGACCGACAGGACCGCCACGGGTCGGCGCCGGCCGCGAGGTGTGCTCCCGAGTGCCCGCCATACGGGCGTAAGCGAGCACACCCCGGCCCAGCAACCCGCGCCCGCCGCGAGGTGTGCTCCCGAGTGCCCGCCATACGGGCGTAAGCGAGCACACCCCGGCCCAGCAACCCGCGCCCGCCGCGAGGTGTGCTCCCAACCGCCTGCCCCACAGGCGTAAGCGAGCACACCCCAGCGCCGCGGCCCGGCGGCCCGCGCCGCGCCCGCGCTACCCCGCGCGGGCGTATCCCGCAATTTGCATGGCCCGGCCCTTGCCCCCGCCGGGCGCTTCGCATAGTGTGGACGCAGGGTCGATAGCAGGAAGGGGTTAAGGGGTGAGGAAGCCACCGGGACGCGTCCCGGGCCCGATTGATGACGGCCATGGACGGGCTGACCGCGGCGCAGGCCGTGTGGTGCTGGCGACCCGCCGGAGCCGCTCGTGAGCGGCGCAGGCCGCGTGCCGCTGGCGATCCGCCGGAGCCGCGCGTGAGCGGCGCTGGCGGCGGCCAGCAGGAGGCCCGCGACCCCGCGATCCCGGCCGAGCTGCCGGCCGACTCGGCGCCCCCGGGGGAGGCGTGCTTCCGCCTGGCGTTCGACAACGCCCCGACCGGTATGGCGCTCACGGACCTGGCGGCCGGCCGCCGAGGGCGGTTCATCAGGGTCAACCGCGCGATGGCCGAGATGCTCGGTTACGGCGAGCTCGAGCTGCACGGCGCCGAGGTGTCCAGCATCAGCCACCCAGACGACCTGCCGATGATCCGCGCGGCGCTCGATCGAGCCGGCAGCGGCGAGATGGACAGCTGGCAGGTCGAGAAGCGTTACCGCCACGCCAACGGGCAGGACGTCTGGGTGCTCATGAGCGCACGCGCGGTCCGTGACGACGACGGCCGTCCGTCGTATGTCGTTGCGCACATCGAGGACATCGCGACGCGACGCGAGACCGATGCGCGACTCGCGCGGCCGACGCTGCACGATCCCCGTCACGCGACGGCGCCCCGCCGGGGCCGGCTGAGCGGGATCGACCTCGAGGCCCAACTGCGCGCCGCGCTCGTCGCCGGCGAGTTCCGCGTGCATTTCCAGCCGAGCTATGACCTGCGCACGGGCGAGATCGTCGCCGCCGAGGCGCTCCTGCGCTGGGCCCACGCCGACCGTGGCCTCGTGTCCGCGAGTGAGTTCATCGGCGCCGTCGAGGACAGCGAGCTCATCGTCACGCTTGGCGAATGGGTCCTACGCCAGGCCTGCGAGCGTGCCGCCGCGTGGCACCGCGCACACGGCGATCGCGCCCCGCAGGTCTGGGTGAACATCGCAGCCCGCCAGCTCGAGACGGGCGGCTTCCACCGGCGCGTCGCCGCCGCGCTGTGCGACAACGAGCTCGAGCCGGCGCGCCTGTGCCTCGAGCTGACCGAGCGCCAGCTGCTCGGGACGGCGCCCGCGGCCGCCGCCGACCTCAACGCGTTGCTGACGATGGGGGTGTCGCTCGCGCTCGACGACTTCGGCACCGGCTACTCCGGGCTCAGCTACCTGCGCCGGCTGCGATTCTCGATGCTCAAGCTCGACCGCTCGTTCGTGGTCGGCGTCCCGACCGATCCGACGGACACGGCGCTGACCGCGAGCGTCATTGCGCTCAGCCGCCAGCTGAACCTCGCGCTCGTGTGCGAGGGCGTCGAGACCGAGGCGCAGTGCGCGCATCTGCTCGAGATGGGCGGCACGCTCGCCCAGGGCGACGTTCTCCATCCACCGGCCGACGCAGACGCGATCGATGCCGAGATCGCCCGGCGCCTCGGCGGCGACCACACCGCCGCGTGAACGCGGGTTCGACCCGCGGAGCGGCGCTCAGAACCCGGTCGACGGCAGCCGGCGAACCGGCTCGCGGTCGTCGACGCCTTCGTGCGAGCGACGGCGGCCGATGTGGATCGGCATCCGGCTCGACGCCGTGCTGTGCGTGAACGGCTTGACGCGGCCCAACGGGCGGGTGCGGGCGCCGAGCGAGGACCGCCGGCCGTAGGGCAGACCGTAATGGCGGACGCGCTCATCGGGGCTTCCGATGCCGAGCATCCGGCGCTCGGCCTCCCAGACGCGGCGGCGGTTGCGCGCGGCGGCGCAGTAGCAGGTGGCAGCGAGAACGCTCAGTGCCGTCCACGCTCCCATGACCATTCCGAGCACCAGCATCATCCTGTCGACTCTCTCGGCCCCCTCAGGCCGTGAACCGCAACGGAGCGCGGCTTAATCGAACACTTGTCTACTACGCCGAGCAGACGTTCCCTGCGACGGGCAGGGAGATCACGCCGCATCTTGCGGTCAAATGCTGTCGACGAACCGGGGGCGCGATGTGGTCACGGAGCTCCGCGCGGGCCGCGGTCGCGGAGCGGCGCCGGGCCCTGCTCGAGCGCGACGCCGCCGGCGCCGGTCGCCGATGGCGTCGCGCGAGCGTCAGGCGCTTCGGCCGGTCACTCGTCCCACGCCTGGACGCCGGTCAGCTTGGCGATGCGCCCGCCGCGCAGCTCGAGCACCGCGGCGCAGAGGACGTTCGTCCCATCCGCGTTGCGGCAGCTCTCGACGAAGGCCGCACCGTCGCCGGTGCCGACGGTCGAGGTGACGCGGTGCGTCATGTCGCGGGCGCTGACGTCCTCGATCCAACCGCGAATCTCGCCCTTGCCGTGCAGGACGCGCGGCGAGCCGGGCTGGGTGATGCGGTCGGCGAGCGTGACCTCGGCGTCGTCGGCGTACATCGCCAGCTGCGTCGAGGAGTCGCGCTCCTCGAGCGCGCGGACGAACGTCGCGAGGTCGAACTGGGTGGTCGTGTCGGTGGACATGCGTGGGCCTCCTGGTGGTTCGGTGCAGTGGACGCGGAGCAGCGTCGCGCAGGGGGCGTTCGCGCTCCGTCAATCTCGCGTCAAACCGCGTACGCTTGGTCAGGAGCATGTTGCGACTCGCTGTCCTCGGGGGAATGGCGGTGGAGATCGACGGCACCGCGGTCGATGCGCCGCCCGCGCGCCGGCCCTGGTCGCTGCTCGCCTATCTGGCCCTGCACCCCGGTCGCCACGCACGCGGCGATCTCGCCGCGTGCTTCTGGCCGGAGGTGCTCGACGCGAGCTCGCGCGCGAGCCTGCGCAGCGCGGTGTGGGCGCTGCGCCGCGAGCTCGGGCCCGCCGCCGACGGCCTGCTCGTCGCCGACCGCGACAGCATCGGTCTCGCCGACGCCGGCGTCTGGGTCGACGCCGTCCAGTTCGAGCGCCTCGTCGACGCCGGCGAGCTGGAGGCGGCCGTCGACCTGTGCCGCGGTCCGCTGCTCGCCGGCTTCGACGACGAATGGGTGACCCGCGCGCGCGAAGGGCACACCGAACGGCTGCTCGCGGTCCTCGAGCGCCTGGCCGCGAGCGCCGACCGCGCCGGCGACGACCACAGCGCGCTGACCTGGACGCGACGCCAGATCGCCATCGACCCGTTCGGCGAGGAGGCCCACCGCCGTCTGATCGCCCGCCTGGCCGAGCGCGGCGATCGTGCGGCCGCGCTGCTCGTCTACCGCACGCTCGCCGATCGGCTGCGCCGCGAGCTCGGCGTCGCCCCGTCGCCCGCCACGCAGCAGCTCGTGCACGAGCTGCGCAGCGGCGACACCGACGATACGGCTACCCACGTCGACGCGGTCGAGACCTCGCGAAGCCCGCGACCGGCGCGACGCGAGACACCGCCCCTGCTCGGACGCGAGCAGGAGCTCGCGACGCTGGAAGCCGCGTGGAGCGACGCCGTACACGGTCGCGGCGCGCTCGTCAGCGTCAGCGGCGCGGCCGGCATCGGTAAGAGCCGCCTCGCCGCCGCCCTGCTCGCTCGCGCCGAGGCAACCGGGGCGCGCACGGCCGCCTGCGCCGGGCTCGACCTCGGCGGTGGGGCGCCGTTCGGGCTGTGGGCCGAGCTCGTGCGCGACCTCGCGCACGACCTGCCGAGCCCGCCCCTCGGCAGCGGCTGGCCGAGCGACCTCGCGCGTCTCGCCCCCGACGCCGCCGCCGGCTTGGCCGCGGCGCCGAGCGAGGAAGCGGCCATGCTCGCCCCCGAGCTGCAACGCGCGCGACTGTTCGAGGCCGCCGTGTCGCTGGTCGAATGGGCCTCGCGAGACCGCCCGCTGATGCTCCTCGTCGAGGACGTCCACGGCGCCGACGAGGCGAGCCTCCAGCTGCTCGGCTACGTGGCCCGACGCATCGCGCAGCTGCCCGTCCTCATCGTGCTCACCCGTCGCACGCCGCCCCGACGCGCCGAGGTCGACCAGCTCGAGTTGGCCCTGCGCGCGCGCGAGCTGCTCGCCGCCGAGCTCGAGCTGGCGCCACTGCCCGCGCCCGCCCTCGCGGCGCTCGCGCGCAGCGTGGCCGAGCTGCCCGACGAGCAGCTCAGCGAGGTCGTCGGCGTCTGCGAGGGTAATCCGCTTCTGGCCACGCAGGCGGCGCGCTCGATCGCCCGCGGCGAGGATCCCTCCGCCGGGCTCGGAGCGACGGTGCGCGCGGCCGTGGCCCTGTACGGCGACGACGCCCGCTCGCTCGCCGCCTTCGCGGCCGTCGCCGCTCGTGACCTCGAACGCGACGAACTGCTCTCGCTCCCCCTCGACGAGCCGGCGCGGGCGGCCGCCGAGGCGATCGATGGCGGGCTGCTGCGCGGCGAGCGCGGCCGGGTCGGCTTCGTGCACGGCCTGCTGCGCGATGCCGCGTACGCGGAGCTGTCCGAGCCCGAGCGCACCGACCGGCACGGTCGCTGGGCGCACGCGTTGCTCGCCTGTGAGCGGGCCGGCGGACGGCGGCGGCCGGCCGAGGCGGCGCAGCACCTGCGCATCGCCGGCGAGCCCCGGGCCGCGGCCGACGAGCTCGCTCGGGCGGCGGTCGAGGCGCGATCGCTCGGTGCGCTCAGCGAGGCCGCCGACTACCTGAGTGAGGCGATCGAGCTGATCGGGGGTCGCGCCGACCTGTGGATCGAACTCGGCGAGATCGAGGCGTGGCGCGCGGACCGCGCCGCCGCCGAGACCGCTTTCGCGCACGCACGGAAGGCGCTTGCCCCGGACCAGCGCGAGCAGCTCGCCCGGGCCTGGTTGCGCCGCGCCGGCTGGTACCACGGCTCGCTGTGCGTGCCCGCGCTCGTCGGGGCCAGCTGCCGCGAGGCGCTCGCGCTGCTCGGCGACGACCCGTCGAGCGCGATCGAACGCCGCGAGGCGCTCGCGGCGCTGGCCTGGGCCGAGGCGATCGCCGGCGACCCCGACGAGTCCGAGCGCCTGCTCGCCGAGCTTGCCCTGCTCGTCGGCTCAGACGTCGGCGACGACCACGCCACGTACGACATCGGCCACGCCCGTGCCTGGGCGCTCATGCGCCGCGGTCGCTTCCAGGAGGCCTACGCCCCGTCGGTCGCTGCGGGAGAGGCGATCGCGCGCGCCGGGCGGCCCGATCTCGCCTACGGCTGCTGGAGCAACGTCACCGGCGCCGCGGCCGCGGCACGCGACTTCGCTCGGGCGTTCGAGTTCGGCGAGCGCGGCCGGGAGGCGCTCGCCGGCCACGGCCTACTCGGCATCGAGCTGCACCAGCACTCCGAGCACGTCTTCCTGCTGTTGCGCACCGGACGCGTCGACGAGGCCCGTACCGTCATCGCGACCGAGCAGGCGATCGCCGAGCGGCTCGGCCAGCCGCACCTGCTCGCGCTCGCGACCGCCGACGCCGGCCTGGTCGAGCTCGCCAGCGGGGACCACGAGCACGCCGCGACGCTGCTCGCCGCCGTGCTGGAGGTCGAGGACGCTCCCGTCAGCCGCCCGCTCATCCGCCTTGCTCGCGCCGAGGCCCTCGCGCGCGCGGGCCGGCCCGAGGAGGCGACCGCCGAGTTGCGTGAGACGGTCCTCGAGCCGGTGGCCCCGAGCGACTTCCCGGCCACGCTCGTGTGCCGGCTCACGCGCGTCGAGGGATTCATCGCCGCGGCCCGCGGCGAGCACGAGCAGGCGCTCGCGCGCCTGCAGGAGGCTGCCGACGGGTGGCGACGCCAGCAGCCGAACGCCACGGCCGAGGGCATCGCGGCCGGGCTCGCCGACCTCGGCCGGCCGCTTGTCGGCATCGTCGACCCCGAGCACGAGTACGCGCGCGTGCTTGCCGACATCGACGCCCTGACCACCGACGACGAGGGGATCGACCATGCCATCGTTCAGTGACGAGACCACCAGCGAGGCGGCCCCCGAGGCCGTGTGGAAGCTCCTCTACGACCCGGCGCGCTTCCCCGAGTGGTGGGCGGGCATCGGAAGCGTCAACGTCGATCGCGACGGCGAGTACACGATGTACCCGGAGGGGTACCCCGACTTCCCGATGGCCCAGACGCTGCGCTCCGAGCGCGATCAGCAGCGCGTGACCGTCTCGTGCATGGTCTCGGACCTCGTGTTCCAGTGGCGCCTGCAGCCGCTCGACGGCGACCTGGGAACGGCCATCGCCGTCGACGTGGAGATTCCCGAGGCCGAGGCGGCGCGGCTGGACACCCAGCGCGACGTCATCAGCGCGTCGCTGCGCAACCTCGCCCGCCTCGCGGCGGCGTAGGCCGCCCCGAGAGCGCGTTTGACGGTCGCTTGACGGACGCCTGACGGCGCCCGGCGATGCTCGCTGCCACGACATCGACGACCGCATCTGTGCGGAGAAAAGGGAGGCGAAGCGCATGGCCACCACCCCGATCGACGAGAACAAGCTCAACGCATTCATGGGGCAGTTCGTGCAAGACCTCGGCGCGGCGCTGAGCGTCGCCACGGTGATGCTCGGCGACCAGCTCGGCCTGTACAAGGCGATGGCCGACGGCGCGCCCTGCACGCCGGAGGAGCTCGCGCAGCGCACCGACACCGACCCGCGCTATGTGCGCGAGTGGCTGTCGAGCCAGGCGGCGAGCGGCTACGTGCACTACGACGCCGACGGCGAGACGTTCACGCTCGAGCCCGAGCAGGCGCTCGCCCTCGCCCAGGAGGACAGCCCAGCGTTCATCCCGGGCGCGTTCCAGCTCGCGGCCGCCCTCATCAAGGACGAGCCACGCATCGCCCAGGCGTTCCGCAGCGGCGACGGTGTGGGCTGGCACGAGCACGACCACGACCTGTTCTGCGGGACCGAGCGCTTCTTCCGCCCCGGCTACCTCGCCAACCTGCTGTCGAGCTGGATCCCGGCGCTCGACGGGGTGCAGGACAAGCTCCGGGCGGGCGCGCTCGTGGCCGACGTCGGTTGCGGTCACGGCGCCTCGACGGTGATCCTGGCCGAGGCGTTCCCGCGCAGCGAGTTCGTGGGCTACGACTACCACGCCGAGTCGATCGAGCACGCCCGCGCGGCCGCCGAGCGCGCTGGCGTCGCGGATCGCGTGAGCTTCGAGGTGGCCCACGCAAAGGACTTCCCGGGCTCGGGCTACGACCTCGTGGCGATGTTCGACTGCCTGCACGACATGGGCGATCCGGTGGGCGCGGCGCGTCACGTGCACCACGCGCTCGCCCCCGACGGCTCGTGGATGATCGTCGAACCGTTCGCCCACGACGACCTCGGTGAGAACCTCAACCCGGTCGGGCGCGTCTTCTACTCGGCATCGACGATGGTCTGCACGCCGGCCTCGCGCGACCAGGAGGTCGGGCTCGCTCTCGGGGCGCAGGCCGGCGAGGCGCGGCTGCGCGACGTCGTGCAGCAGGGCGGCTTCAGCCGCTTCCGGCGCGCGACCGAGACCCCGTTCAACCTCGTGCTGGAGGCGCGGCCATGAGCGCCGCGGGCACCGACTCGGGCGCGCATGCCCTCGTTCGAGGTGAGGCGTTGGCCGCCGCGATCGTGCATCCAACCCTGATGGTGAGCGACGTCGAGCGGGCGGTGAGCTTCTACGAGACGCTCGGACTGACCGTCGACGTGCGGGCCTCGACCGGGATCTTCATGACCGCCGGGAACGGCAGCATCCTCGCTCTCATCCACCGCCCCGGCGCGACGCCGCCGGGACATACGGTGGCCGGATTCGAGGTCGACGACCTCGATTCGGTTGTCGCTGCGATGCGCGCGAGCGGCGTCGTCCTGGAGGAATACGACTCGCCGGGGCTGCGCACGGTCAACGCGATCGCCGACATGGGCGCCTACCGGGCCGCGTGGCTTCGCGACCCCGACGGGAATTACATCGGCCTGCACGAGCCGCCGCGGCCGCAGACCTGAGCCGCGTGGGTGGTGGCGCGCTTCGGCGCGCCACCGCTAGGCCACGCGGCTGGCGCCGGCGCCGATCAGCCCGCGCTCGTGCAACAGCTCGGCGAGCTGGACGGCGTTGAGCGCGGCGCCCTTGCGCAGGTTGTCGCCGACGATCCAGAGGTTGAGCGTGCGCTCGGCCGAGGGGTCGCGGCGGATCCGCCCGACGAACACGTCGTCCTGGCCGGCCACGTCGATGGCCAGGGGGTAGCCCCCGTTGGCCGGATCGTCGAGCACCTGCACGCCCGGGCGCGGCCGCGAGCAGCTCGCGGGCGCGCTCGGGCGAGAGGTCCTCGCGCGTCTGCAGATTGACCGACTCGGAGTGGCCGATGAGCACCGGCACGCGCGCGCAGGTCGCGGTGATGCGCAGCTCGGGCTCGCCGAGGATCTTGCGCGTCTCGGCCATCACCTTGCGCTCCTCGGTGGTGTAGTCGTCGCCGTCCTTGAACGTCTCCACCTGGGGCAGGACGTTGAAGGCGATCTGGTGCGCGTAGACGCTCGGGGGCGGCGGCTCGCCCTCGTGCAGGATCGCGTGGGTCTGGTCCTGCAGCTCGCGAATCGCCTTGATGCCCGTGCCGGAGACCGACTGGTAGGACGAGAGGATCACGCGCTCGATGCCGGCGGCGTCGTGCAGCGGCTTGAGCGCGACGACCATCTGCATCGTCGTGCAGTTCGGGTTGGCGACGATCCCCTGGTTCTGCGCGATCGCGTCGGGATTGACCTCGGAGACGACGAGCGGCACCTCGGGGTCCATGCGCCACTGCGAGGAGTTGTCGATCACGATCGCGCCCGCCTTGGCGAAGCGCGGCGCCCACTCCTTCGAGGTGGCCGAGCCGGCGGAGAACAGGGCGACGTCGAAGCCGGCGATCGCCTCGTCGCTGAGCGCCTGCACGACGAGGCCCGCGCCGGCGCCCTCGAGCGTCAGGCCGGCCGAGCGCTCGGAGGCGAAGGGCACGAGCTCCGACGGCCGGGAAACCGCGATCCTCGAGGATGCGCAGGATCTCCTGTCCGACGACGCCGGTGGCGCCGACGACGGCGACGCGATGGCTCATGCCGCGCCCTTCGGCGCGAACGGGTGCTCCGAATCGGTCGTGCCGGCGCCGAGCTCGAACGCGTCGTGCAGCGACCGCACGGCCGTCGGCGACCCGGTCGCGCTCGATGACGCAGGAGATCTTGATCGGCGACGTCGAGATCATCTCGATGTTGATGCCCTCGCGACCGAGAACGGCAAACACCTTCGCCGCGACACCGGGATGCGAGCGCATGCCAGCACCGACGATCGACACCTTGCCCATCTCCGGATGCTCGGTGAGAGTGGCGCCCACCTCCTCGACGAGGCCGGTGAGGGCGTCGCGGGCGACGCGCAGGTCGTCCTTGGGCACGGTGAAGGAGATCTCCGCGCTGCGGCCGTGCGTGTCGGGATCGTTCTGCACGATCATGTCGACGTTGACGTTCGCGTCGGCGAGCGCGGTGAACACGCGCCCGGCGGCGCCCGGCTCGTCGGGCACGCCGATGAGCGTGAGCGCGGGCCTCGTCGGTCGAATGGGTGACGGCGGTGATGAGCGGCTGTTCCACGGTCTCGTCCTCTCCGACGACAACGGTACCGGGACTGTCGTCAAAGGAGGAGCGGCAGTGAATCCGCACGCCGTGGTTGCGCGCATACTCGACCGAGCGCAGCTGCAGCACGCCGGCGCCGGAGGCCGACATCTCGAGCATCTCCTCGAAGGAGACGACGGCAGCTTGCGCGCGTCGGGCACGATTCGCGGGTCGGCGCTGAACACGCCGGCGACGTCGGTGTAGATCTCGCACTCGTCGGCGCCGACGGCCGCGGCCAGCGCGACGGCGGTCGTGTCCGAGCCACCTCGTCCGAGCGTCGTGACGTCGTGGGCGGTCGACACGCCCTGGAAGCCGGCGACGAGCACGATCGCGCCCTCGTCGAGCGCCGCGCGGATGCGGTCGGCGCGCACGTCGATGATGCGCGCCTTCGTGTGCGAGGTGTCGGTGACGATGCCGGCCTGTGAGCCGGTGAGCGAGATCGCGCGATAGCCGAGGTCGTTGATTGCCATCGCGCACAGCGCGCAGGAGATGCGCTCGCCCGTGGACAGCAGCATGTCCATCTCGCGCGGATCGGGCGTGCTCGAGACCTCCTCGGCGGCGGCGATGAGCTCGTCGGTCGTCTTGCCGCGCGCGGACAGCACGGCGACGACCTGGTAGCCGGCCTCGCACTTGGCGACGATCCGCTGCGCGGCGCGCTTGATGCGCTCGGCGTCGGCGACCGAGGTGCCGCCGAACTTCATCGTGATCAGACCGGACACGGTCGCGCAGGATACCCCGCTCGCGCGGTGAGACGGGGCGGCGGCGCGGGGGGAGCGCCGCCGCCCCGTTGGGGCCCATCGGCGGCGCGGGGGGAACGCCGCCGTCCCGATCCCGGGCCCTACGCGGGTTGCGGTGCGAGGTCGATGTCGCCGGCCTCGCCGTCGTCGATGCCGACGCCGCCGGCCGGTACGCGGGCTGCGCCGCGGGCCCGGATCGGCTCGCCGTCGTCATCGACCGTGCTCACCTCGCGCACGGTCGGCGGCGTCGCGCCGGGGCGGAGCACGACGATCGCCACGGCGATGCCGATCGCCACCACGACCGCGGCGATCCCGAAGGCGAGGTGGAAGCCGCTCGTCAGGGCGACGGCGTGCGAATGCCCGCTCTTCAGGAGCGACTTCGTGTGATCGGTGGCGATCGTCCCGAGCACGGCGAGGCCGAGCGCAGCCGCCATCTGCATCGACACGTTGATGATCCCCGATCCGAGCCCGGCGTCCTCGGCCGGCACGTCGGCCATCGCGACGGTGAGCAGCGGCATGAACGAGGTGCCCATGCCGAGCCCGACGAGTACGTAGGAGACGAAGATGAGCGGGAAGTAGCTCGTGTGCGGCCCGGCCTGGGTGAGCAGCGCCAGCCCGACGATCGGCAGGGTCATGCCGAACGTCAGCAGCCGCACCGCGCCGAAGCGCTGCATCAGGCGCGCCGTGATGCCGAGCGACAGCGCCGCGACGACGAGCGTCATCGGCAGGAACGCGAGCGCCGGTCTTCAGCGAGCTGTAGCCGAGCACCTGCTCGAAGTAGATCGCGCCGAGGAAGAACGTCGAGAACATCCCGGTGACGAGGCATCGCGCGCACGACGCTCGAGCCCATCAGCCCGCGCAGTCGCAGCACGCGCAGCGGGAAGATCGGGTTGCTGACCCGCGCCTCCCAGAACGAGGAAGCCGACGAGCAGGGCGACCGACGCGGCGCCGAAGCCGAGCGTCGCCGCCGAGCCGAAGCCGTCGCTGCTCGACTTGACGATCGCGTACACGAGCGACATCGCGGCGGTGGTGATGAGTACCGAGCCGAGGACGTCGATGCCTTCGTCGATCCCGAGCCCGGGGTTGCCCTCGATGAGCGCGCGCCCGGCCACGAACGCGATCACTCCGATCGGGAGGTTGATGAAGAAGATCCAGTGCCAGTTGATCGACTCGGTGATGACGCCGCCCGCGAGCAGCCCGATCGAGCCACCGGCCACGGCGACGAAGGTGAACACGCTCATCGCCTTCGCGCGCTCGCCGGCCTCCGGGAACTCGGTGACGATGATCGCGATGATCACCGAGGCGGCGAGCGCCCCGCCGAGGCCTTGCACGAAGCGGGAGACGATGAGCACCGTCTGATCGCCGGCGACCGCGCAGGCCGCCGAGGCCACGGTGAACAGGACGAGGCCGCTCAGGAAGATCCGCTTGCGCCCGAGGAGGTCGCCGAGGCGGCCGGCGAGCAGCAGGAAGCTGCCGTAGGAGATGAGGTAGGCGTTGATGACCCAGGTGAGGTTGGCCTGGGTGAAGTGCAGGTCGTGCTGGATCTTCGGCAGCGCGACGTTGACGATCGTCGTGTCGAGCACGATCATCAGCTGCCCGAGGCACACGATGACGAGGGCGATCCAGCGGCGGCGGTCGCCGGTCGGAGGGCTGAGGGCAGGGCTGAGGGCGCTGGCGTTCACGGGTCCTCCTAACACGGAGCAGGCTACGACGTTGCGCGGGTCGAGACGCCCCCTTGCTTGGCGAGACCAACTCGCCCGACGCCCGCCGTGGCCCTGCGCGAGATCATCACCCTAACAGGGATCATCATCATTTCAAGATTGTCCATACTGATACGATCATTTGATGGCCACCGCTGAGACTCCCCGGAGCGTCATCGGCCTGACGATGCGCCTGGCAAAGATGATCCACCGCCACTGCTCGGCCGAGCTGCTCGGCATGAGCCTGCGCGGCTTCGTCGTGCTCAGCTACGTCTACGAGCGCGGGCAGGTCTCCCAACAGGAGGTCGGCGAGGTCATGGGCCTCGACGCGAACAGCACCGTCCTGCTCCTGCACGAGCTCGAGGACGAGGAGTACATCTCCCGGCGCCGCGACCCGACCGACCGGCGGCGGCACATCATCGAGGTCACCCCGCCCGGGCGACGCGCCTTCGAGCGCGCCGAGCGCGGCCGCGACAGCATCGAGGACGCGGTGCTCGACGGCCTGACCGCGCAGGAGCGCGCGACGCTGAGCGGGCTGCTGGCCAAGGCGCTCGAGGGCGCACCGCCGCCGAGCGCCAAGCGCGTCGACTGCGCGCCCGGCCGCTCGGACGCCGACGCACCGGCCGGCGTGGGCGCGCAGGCCGGCGGCTGACCGGGCCGCGACCGCCGCGGCCGGCTCAAGTTCCCCTCGCCGCGCGCCGATCACCGGCGGGCCACTCCCCGCGCGGTTCCCCTGAGGCATCGCCACGACCCCAAGGACGATGTGATGCCGACGACCACGCCAGCTGCCCCGATGCCCCACGCCCGCCGCCTGCGCCGCGCACCCGCCGGCGCGAGCGCCCTCCTTGCGAGCCTGCTCGGCGCTCTCGTGCTCGCGGCCCCCGCCTTCGCCGTCGTCCCCTCCACCCCCGACTCCACCTACGTCGCCAACGGCTATGCCTCCTCGGTCGCCCGCGCCGGCAACACCGTCTATGTCGGCGGCAACTTCACCCAGATCGGCCCGCGCACCGGAGGGTTCGTGAGCCTCGATCCGACCAGCGGCGCCTACGACCCGCACCAGGCGCAGACCAATGGCACGGTGTACGCGGTGGCGAGCGACGGCAACGGCGGCGAGTACATCGGCGGGACCTTCACAACCGTCGGCGGGGTCGCGCTCAGCAACGCCGCCCACATCCTGGCCAGCGGCGCCGTGGATCCGACGTGGGCACCGAACCCCGACGCCGCCGTACGCGCGATCGCCGTGAGCGCCAGCACCGTGTACCTCGGCGGCAGCTTCACCCACGTCGAGAACTCGACCGGCACCGCCGCGGTGCCGCGCAACTACGCCGCGGCCGTCGACGCCGTCCACGGCTACGACACCGGTTGGAACCCGAACCCGAGCGCGACGGTCCTCGCACTCGCGATCCAGGGTGCCACCGTGTACCTCGGCGGTAGCTTCACGACCGTCGAGAACGCCAACGGCACCGGCACCGACACGCGCGACTACGCCGCCGCCGTCGACGCGACCACCGGCTACGACAGCCCCTGGAATCCCAACGTCAACAACCCCGTCCAAGCGCTCGCCGTGAGCGGGAGCACCGTCTACCTCGGCGGCTCGTTCACCCAGGCCGAGAACGCGAACGGCACGGGCACCGACACCCGCGACAACGCGGCGGCCGTCAACGCCAGCACGGGTGATGACACCGCCTGGAACCCCGCCCCCGACAACACCGTCGACGCGATCGCCCTCAACGGCTCCACCGTCTACCTGGGCGGCAGCTTCACGATGGTGACGAACGCGAACGGCACCGGCACGACCACGCGTCCGTATGCGGCCGCCGTGGACGCGACGACGGGCGACAGTAGCGGTTGGACGCCGGCGGCGAACGGCACCGTTGAGGCGATCGCCGTCTCCGGCAACACGGTCTACCTCGGCGGCTCGTTCACGGTGGTCGAGAGCAGCAACGGCGACGGGGGCGTCACCCGCAGGAACCTGGCCGCCGTCGACACGACACGAGGCTTCGATACCGGCTGGAACCCGAACGCGGCGAGCGCGGTGTACGCCGTCGCGGTCAACGGCGCCCGGATGCTCGCCGGCGGCGCGTTCAACTCCGTCAACGGACAGGCGCGCAGCTACGCGGCCGCCGTCGACGCCGCGACCGGCCAGCCGACGGCGTGGAACCCGAGCCCCGACGGCATCGTCGACTCGCTCGCCGTGACCGGCAACACCGTCTACCTCGGCGGCGCCTTCGCCAACGTCGAGAACGCGACCGGCACCGGCCTCGTGGCGCGCGCACACGCCGCGGCCGTCGACGCCACCAGCGGCTATGACACCGGCTGGAACCCGAGCCCGAACGGCACCGTCTACGCGCTCGTCCCGAGCGGCAGCACGATCTACCTGGGCGGCAGCTTCTCGAGCATCGAGGGCGGCGCGGTGGCCCGCGGCGACGCCGCCGCGGTCGACACCGTCGCGGGTGTGGCGACCGGCTGGGATCCGGGTCTCAACGGAACCGTTCGCACGCTGCTGCCGAGCGGTACCACCATCTACCTGGGCGGCGAATTCACCAGCGACGGCTACGGTGCCAACACCCGCAACCACGCCGCCGCCGTCAACGCGAGCGGCGGGGCGGACAACGGCTGGAATCCCAACGTGAACGACACCGTCGTCGCCCTCGCGATCGCCGGCAGCACCGTGTACCTGGGCGGCTACTTCACCACCGTCAACGGCGCCACCGCGCGCAACTCGGCCGCGGCGGTCGACGCCAGCACCGGCATTGCGACCGGCTGGAACCCCAACCCGAGCGGCACCATCGGCGGTCTCGCGGTGAAGGACGGCTCGGTCTACCTCGAGGGCCAGTTCAGCAAGGTCGAGAACGCGACGGGCACCGGCACGGTCTCGCGCTCCGATCTCGCCTCGGTCGACACCACCAACGGCTTTGACACCGGCTGGAACCCGCAGATCGGGGTTTACCTCCAGCCCACCGTGATCACGGTGAAGCCCAACAACATCGGTGCGACCGGGCAGCTCACGTTCGCCGCCGACGGCACGCTCTACGCCGCCGGGTTCATCAGCGGAGGCTTTGCCTCGTTCAGCGTCGCACCGGTGAACACCGCCGCACCGGCAATCGGCGGCACCGCCGCCCTCGGACAGACGCTCAGCTGCTCGAGCGGGATCTGGATGGGCACGACGCCACAGACCTACGCCTACCAGTGGCAGCGGTCCGGCGTCGCGATCAACGGCGCGACCGCCTCGACCCATGCCGTCGGCCCGGCCGACCTCGGCTCGGCGCTCACCTGCGCCGTCACGGCGACGAACATCCGCGCCGCCGTCACCGCGACGAGCTCGCCGGTCGGTGTCGCCGTGCCGCCCGCCCCTGCCCTGCCGAGCGGACCACCGGCCCGTCCGGCGCCGAACAGCAACTTCGAGCTGCTGCACGCCCCGTACGTCAACACGACCACCGGCGCGGTCGGCCTGTACGACATGTTCCACAATCCCGGCACGCTCACCTGGCACGTCTACTTCCACAACGGCGACACCGGGGTCGTCATCGCCGCGACCGCGCGGAGGCGCTGCCCGGCCTTCCAGGTGCGCCTCAAGCACCGCTGCCGGCCCGAGTGGATCCTCTTCGGCCAGGGCAGCCGGCGGGTCGCCGGACCGGGGCCGGTGCACTTCTCCATCTCACCCTCGGCCGCCGCGCGCCGGGCGCTGCGCGCGGCCCGCCGGCGCCACCTCGGCGGGCTGCCGGTCGCCGTCGTCGTCACCTTCCAGTCGGCCTACGGCGGTTCGCCGGTGACGCACATCGTTCGCGTCCGCGTGCCGCTGCACTGGCACTGAGGCTCGCGGCTCTACAGCGTGCGGCGCCCCGAGAGCGCCTTCCCGAGCGTGACCTCGTCGGCGTACTCGAGATCCGCGCCCACCGGCAGCCCGCTGGCCAAGCGGCTGACCGTCACCTGCGGCGAGCGCTCGCGCAACCCCTGCGCGATGTGCAGCGCTGTCGCCTCGCCGGTCGTCGTCGGATTCGTGGCCAGCACCACCTCGCGCACCGGCAGCTCGTCGCTCGCCACGCGGGCGAACAGCTCGGCGATGCGCAGGTCCTCGGGATCGACGCCGTCGATCGGCGACAAGGCGCCTCCGAGCACGTGGTAGACGCCGTGGTACTCGTGCGTGCGCTCCATTGGGATGACGTCGCTCGGCTCCTCGACGACGCAGATCACCGCGCGATCGCGCCGCTCGTCGACGCAGATGCGACAGCGCGGCTCGTCGGCGAGGTTGAAGCACACCTCGCAGAGCACGATCCGCTCCTTGACCTCGCGGATCGCGTCGGCCAGCGCGCTCGCGTCCTCATCGGACGCGCGCAGGATGTGGAAGGCGAGCCGCTGCGCCGTGCGGTTGCCGATGCCGGGCAGCTTGGACAGCTCGGTGACGAGCCGCTGGACCGGTGGCGCGAAGGTGCTCACCGGGCGAGTCTAGAGCGGGCCTCCGCGGTCACCCCGGTCAGTGCTTGGTGACGACCGTCACCGAGGCGTTGACGTATCCGCCGTCGCTCGCCACGAGCGTCAGCGTCGACGCCCCGGTGGGCCCGATCGCCAGCGTCGCGCGGCCCGTCGCGCTCGTGCTCGCGGCGTGACCGCCGACGACGACGTGCACGCCCTTTAGCGGGGTGAGGGCATCGGTCGCGGTGACCGTCAGCTTGCCGCCCTTGCGGCGCGAGACGCTTCCGCTGACCGAGATGCCAAGCGCCGGCACGATCAACGTGTGATAGGTAGCCAGGCCGCCGCCCGTGGCGAACGAGCCGAGCGCGTCGAGGGGACCAAGCGCCGAAGGCGGCCCGGCCGCGCTCAGCGCATACGTGCTCATCGTCCCCGAGGGCGCCGCGACGACGCTCTCGGCACCCCACGCCGTGACCTGCGGGTTCGAGCGCCGGGCGACGATCACGGCACGGCCGCCGCGCTGCTCCGACCACAGCGCCCACAGGCGCCCGCCGGGCGCGGCCGCGAGCACGACGTGCTCGTGCCCGCCCGACCCCTGCGCCAGCACGGTCGGGCTCGGGGTGCCGATCCGCCACACGAGCGCGCTGGTGTGCGTCGGATAGCCGCCCGGATACCCGACGAACACGCCGGCGAGACCGGGGCGGCCAACGATCGACGTGCGGTAGCCGGTCGGGTCGGCGTTCGTCGCGCCACCGGCGGCCGTTTGCGAGCCGGGCATGAGCATCGGGCCGCCGATCGGCCCGCCCGACGCGGGAGCGACACCCTGCACCCAAACGCCGTCCTTGCCCGTCGCGTTGGAGAACCACGCGAGCCAGAGCTGCTCGCTCGCACCGTCGAGCGCGAGATTCGGGTCGTAGCCACAGCAGCCGCCGAGCGCCGCCTCGTACTCGAACTCGGTGGCCGCCGGGTCCAGCCCGCGGTGAATGAAGACCCCTGCCGTCCCCGCCCACGTCATCAGCGGCGTTCCGTCGGCGGCGAACGCGGCACTCGCATCACCCGAGTAGGAGGAGTTCGTGACGCTCGCGTTCCCCGCCGTGAGCGTCCACGGCGCACCGGCCGCCGGAGCGGTCGCGGACTCCAGGCCGTCCTGCGGGTCGGTGGGGTCGGTGCTGCGGATGCCGCCGAAGAAGACCCGCAGGCTGCCGTCCGGCGCGGTCACGAGCGCGGGCTGGTTGATCGCCCCCCAATTGCTGACGACCGGCTGCGCCGGCCCGACCGCGCCGGCCGGCGAGATCGTCGTGGCCATCAGATCCTCGTTGGCGGTGTTCGCCGCGTCGGGGCGCAGCCAGACGACGTGCAGGTTGCCGTCGGCGGTGCGCGCCGCCGAGACCTCCTCGATGTTCTCGGTGTTAGCGGTGGTCACCGGGATCCATGGCGGTTGGACGGCCGCCACCGCGGACGCGGCCGGGGTCGCGCCGATGGCCACGACGGCGACCGCGATCAGCCGGACAAGCAGGTCGGACGGGAGCTGCGCACGGCGGCGGCATGAAGGGGGCACGGTCGCTCCTCGGGGTAGGGGCGCGCCGCCAGAGCCTCGGGAAGGCGCACCCACGACAGTACAACGGCGCTCTGCTATCTCCGCCACCGCGCCACCCGCAACGCAGACCCGCATTCGATCGGTTCACCTTCAGCAACGCCACCGCCACGAACCTGCAGGCGGCGTCGGCCTGCCCGAAGTAGAGCGCGGCCGCGCCGTTTAGAACCCCGGCAGCCCAAGCCCCCCGAGCGCCCCGGCATCAAGCCCGCCGGTGACCCCGCTCAGCTTCGTCGCCGCCAGCTCCTGCGCCGCGCGCAGGGCCTCGTTGGTGGCAGCCAGCACCATGTCGGAGAGGATGTCGACGTCGTCGGGATCGACGGCGTCGGGGTCGATGCGCACCGACTGCACCTGCAGGTCGCCGGTGACCTTCACGGTGACCATGCCGCCCCCGGCCGATGCCTCGACGACCTCGTGCTTGAGCGCCTCCTGGGCGGCCTCCATGTCCTGCTGCATCTTTTGCACCTGGGCAAGCATCTGCTGCATATTCGGCATCTTCGGCTGCGGCATGGTCGGTGTCTCCTATGGAGAAGGGGTGCGAGCGCGATCTGACGTCATGATGGCGCGGACGGTGCGTCGTCGGGCAGCTCCTCGGCGTCGAACTCCGACATGAACCGCGCGACGAGCTCCTCCTCGGACAGCGTGACGACCGCCCCGCCGTCCTGCTCGAGCAGCTCGCGCAGCTCATAGGAGGGCCGCAGACGACGGCCGGTCACCTGGCGAAGCGCCTCGGCCACGGCCGTCCGGTTGGCGCCGTCCTCTGCCTTCTTCTTCAGAAAGGCGGCACTCGGCGCAAAGGCAACCGTCAGCTCCTCGCCGGCGAGCTCGACCGGCTGAGCGTCTGCGATGACGGCCGCCAGCAGGGCGTTCTCCCCGCGCACCAGATCGAGCACCGCCGGCCACATCGATCGCAGCTCGGCGACGGCGATCGCATCGCTGGAGGGCGAGGCCGCCGGCGGATCCACCGCCGTCACGGCCGGGGCCGCGATCGGCTCGGCCGGCGGCGCCACCGGCGCGGCCGCCGCCGCGCTCGCGGCGGGGGCCCGCGGCGGATCGGGCGCGACCGCGGGGCCCGGACCATCGCCGGACGAGGAAGCGCGCGGCACCGCCGGGCCCGGGTCTGGCGCGGGCGCGGGCGCCACCACGGCCGAAGGCGCGGGCGCCGGCTGGCGCGCGGCCGGTGTCGGCGTCGACCCGAGCGCGGCCTCGACGCGCTCGAGGCGGGCGAGCAACGCGCGCATCGAGGGGTCGACCTGCGGCGTGGCTGCCTTCACGATCGCCAGCTCGAGCTGGGTGCGTGGCTCCGAGCCGGCCTTGACGGCCTCCAACGCCTCGGCGAGCAGGTCGAGCATGCGCACGACCGCGGCGGCGGGGACGCGCGCCGCCTGATCGCCGAGCGCGGCGTCGAGCTCGGGGGTCACCGACAGCTCCGCGGGAACGGCCCCGAGCGTCTGCACGACAAGCAGCTCACGGGCGCGCGTCTCGAGGTCGCTCATGAACGAGCCGGCGTCGCGGCCGCTCTCCACGCAGCGCTGGACGGCGAGCATCGCGCGACGCGCGTCCCCGGCGGCCACCGCATCGAAGGCCTCGGCGAGCAGCTCGGCGTCCACAACGCCGAGAACGGCGAGCACGTCGGGTAGTGCGATCGCCTGCCCGCTATAGGTGATGAGCTGCTCGAGCGTGCCGAGCGCGTCGCGGAAGCTGCCCGTGGCCGAGCGCGCGATGGCCGCCGCGGCCTCGGGGGGCAGGACGATCGAATCGGCGTGCGCGGCGCGGCGCACGACGCTGGTGATCTGATCGACGGTGGGCCGCTGGAAGTCGAAGCGGTGGCAGCGGTCGACGACGGTGGCCGGCACCTTCTGGGCCTCGGTCGTGGCCAGCACGAACACCGTGTGCGGCGGCGGCTCCTCGAGCGTCTTGAGGAAGGCATTCCAAGCCGCCGAGGACAGCATGTGGGCCTCGTCGAGGATGTAGACCTTGTGGCGTCCGGAGACGGGGGCGTAGGCGACGCTCTCGCGCAGCTCGCGGATGTCGTCGACCGAGTTGTTGGAGGCAGCGTCCATCTCGATGACGTCGAGCGACGTCGCCGCGGCGATTGAGCGACACGAGTCGCACACGCCGCACGGCGTGACGGTCGGACCCTGCTCGCAGTTCAGGCACGCCGCCAGGATCTTCGCCATCGATGTCTTGCCCGTGCCGCGGGAGCCGACGAACAGGTACGCGTGATGCACGCTGCCCCGCTCCACGGCGTGGCGCAGCGTGCGGACGACGAGCTCCTGTCCGACGACGTCGTCGAACGAACGGGGACGATGGCGACGGTACAGAGAGGGCGCGCTGGACACCGAACGCTGAGTGTAGCCGTGGCCGCTGCGGCGACGACCGGCGTGCGCGACCGATCCAAGGGTTCGGGGGGGTTGCCAGCGCGGGCCGTAGCGCGTACCGTCGCGGGTGGGACCAGGGCTCCGGGTAGTCGGGGCTCAACGCAACAGGGGGTCATCATGCGAAACCACTTCGCCGGCCTGCGCGACCGGTTCACCTGGCGCGTCGAGGCGGCCGCGCTCATCGCCGTCGGGGCGCTCGGCGTCGGCGTCGCCGTCGCCGACGCGTCGGTGCCCGACGCCGACGGCACGTATCACGCCTGTCTCTCGGTGACCACGCAACAGCTCCCCGCCGGGGGAACGGAAACGGTGCCCGCGGACACCGCGCCGAACCTGACGATCATCGATCCGAGCGCCGGCCAGACGTGCAACGACGTCGACAGCGGCTTCACCCAGCTCGCACTCACTTTCGACCAGACCGGCATCCCGGGCTCCAGCGGCCCGACCGGCCCCGCTGGGCCGCCGGGGTCCACCGGTTCGCAGGGCCCCGCCGGGCCGAAGGGCGACGCCGGACCGCAGGGTCTGACCGGCCCGATCGGGCCGCAGGGCCCCGCCGGGCCGAAGGGCAATGCCGGACCGCAGGGTCCCACCGGACCGCTCGG
Organism: uncultured Solirubrobacterales bacterium; assembly: GCA_963819075.1. Classification (GTDB taxonomy): domain Bacteria; phylum Actinomycetota; class Thermoleophilia; order Solirubrobacterales; family Solirubrobacteraceae; genus CAVQBJ01. The sequence goes on along the minus strand of CAWFUP010000001.1, from coordinate 208,518 downwards.
TCCCGCCGGACCAACGGGCAACGGCGGACCCCAGGGCCCGACCGGCCCCGCCGGCGCCAAGGGCAACGCCGGACCCCAGGGTTCGACCGGCCCCGCCGGAGCCAAGGGCAGCGCCGGACCCCAGGGCCCGACCGGCCCCGCCGGAGCCAAGGGCAGCGCCGGACCCCAGGGCCCGACCGGCCCCGCCGGACCAGCGGGCAACGGCGGACCCCAGGGTCCGACCGGCCCCGCCGGATCAAAGGGCAACGCCGGTCCGCAGGGCCCGACCGGACCGCTCGGGCCGCAGGGCCCGCCCGGGTCGACGGGGCCTCGCGGAGCCACCGGTCCGTTCGGGCCGATCGGGCCCGTCGGACCCACGGGCCCCGCAGGCCCGACCGGCCCCAACGGCACCCCCGGGGGGCAGGGCTCGATCGGACCGCAGGGCCCGACCGGACCCGCCGGCACCCCGGGCGGGCAAGGCCCCGACGGCACGCCCGGCGCGAAGGGGTCGACCGGCCCGACCGGGCCCGCCGGCACGGTGGGCTCGAACGGCACCACCGGCCCCTCCGGACCGACTGGCACGAACGGGGCGAACGGCCTCCCGGGGATCAACGGCCGCAACGGCGATCGCGGTGACCGCGGCCTGCCCGGCACCCCGGGCACGACCGGAGGGTCCGGAGGCGTCCTGGCCGCACAGGAGATCGTCGAGCCGTCGGGCACGGTGATCACGATCGGCGGCAGCGCGTTCGGCCACGTCGTGCTCGGCTCGGGTCACAGCGCGATCTCGTTCGACATCCTCGCCGTGAGCGTGACCCCCTCGGGTACCGGAGGCAGCTCGGGCACGGGCAAGGGCGCGAGCAAGGCCCAGAAGGTGACGGTCACGAGTACGGCCGGCAGCTTCAGCGCCACGCTCTCAACGGCCGCCGGGCACGGCACCACGATCAAGACGGGGTCGATCGTCGTCTACAAGTCGGGGACCAAGAAGCCCCTGCTCACCTACAAGCTGACAAACGTCCGGGTCACCGGCGTCATGGTCTCGAATAGCGGCGGCGACAAGCCGCCGCTGGCGACGACGACGCTCACGGCGACCGGCATCAAGTTCAGCTGACCACTCGCCGCCGGGGTCGGGCCAGGGCGCGGCCCGACCCCGGTGAGCGGCGGCCGAGCCGAGTAGCGTCTGGCCGATAACGATGGCCGTCACCGCCTCCCCCGGATCCCCTGAGCCGGTTGTCGCCCCGCGCTCGGCGTGGGCGCCGCGGGCCGCGACCGCGCTCGGGGTCGCCGCGCTCGCGCTCGCCCTGCGCCTGATCGCGGGCGTCGGCTTCGCCAATTACGACACCCTGTACGGGCTCGTCTGGGGTCAACAGGCCGCGCACGGCCACACGCCGACCTACGACGTGCCGATCGCACCGACGCCCCATCCGCTCGTCGAGGCCGTCGGCTTCGTGCTCACACCGCTCGGGCCGGACGCGATGCGCAACGTCACGGTGGCGCTCGGCTTCCTTGCGCTGGCCGGCTGCGGCGTCGTCGTCTACCGGCTCGGCGCGCTCGCGTTCGGCCGGGCCGCCGGGCTCATCGCCGCGGTGCTCGTGCTCACGCGCGTGCCGATCGTCTCCAACGGCGTGCGCGCGTACATCGACGTGCCGTACCTGTTATGCGTGCTCGGCGCGCTGCTCGTCGAGTCGCGCCGCCGCCGCGCCGGCTGGCCGGTGCTCGCGCTGCTGGCCATCGCCGGGCTTCTGCGCCCGGAGGCCTGGGCGCTGTCGGGCCTGTACTGGCTGTACCTGTGGCCGTCGCGGTCGCGCGCGACGATGGCCCGCCTTGCGCTGCTGGCCGCCAGCGCCCCGCTCGTGTGGCTCGGCAGCGACCTGCTCGTGACGGGCAATCCGCTGTGGTCGCTCACGCACACGCGCGACGACGCGAGTGCGCTCGGGCGCAAGACCGGCATCGCCAACGTGCCGCAGTACATCCCGCGGCGCATCGGCGAGGTCCTCGGCGCGCCCGAGCTGGCGGCGGCCGCGCTCGGCGGCGTCCTCTCGGTGCTGTGGCTGCGCGAACGCGCGCGCGTGCTCGCGATCGTCGGAATCATCGCCGTCGCGGTGTTCGCACTGTTCGCGAGCGCGGGCCTGCCGATCAACACCCGCTACGCGTTCTTCGCCGCGGCGATCCTCTGCGTGTTCTGCGGAGCGGGGCTCTTCGGCTGGAGCCTGCTCGCTGGCGACGACCCGCGCCGACGCCCCTGGATGGCGGCGAGCGCGATCGTCGCGCTCGCCATGATCGCCTTCCTGCCCTCGCAGGTGAGCGACCTGCGCACGCAGCTGCGTGCGCTCTCCAGTCAGCAGGTCGTTGCCGACGACCTGACGGCGCTCACGGCGAACGGCGCGATCAGCGCGCGCTGCCTGCCCGTCGGCGTCCCCAACCATGCGCCGGTGCCGCTGCTCGCGCTGCAGTTGCAGACGAGTCCGGCGGAGATCGTCAGCGGGGACAGCGACGTGCTCGGCGCGGCCAACCGGATCAGCCACGGGACATTCGTGGCGCCGGCGGACGCGCAGGCTCGCAGCTACATCCTCGATCCGAACGACCCGGCCACCCTGGCGCGCGCCCATCCGGTCCCCGCCGACTTCGCGCTCACCGCGGCCAACCGCTCATGGCTCGTGTACCACAACTGCGCGTAGCGGCAAGTGGACCGTGCACCCTTCGTCGTGGCGAGGCCTCGGACGCCGAGCCGTCGATCGTGACTCCGGCCCGGGAGCTCCCGTCGCGCCTGCCGATGACCGCTTAAGGCTGCTTCCTTCCGGACCTGACCTGGTTCGCGGGTCGACACCGCTCGAGACCCGGACCATCAGTGCCCCGATCGTCGGAGCGACCCGAGGCCTTCGCCCCTCGGAAGGGGATTCAGCCCCGCTAGAGCGGATTGCGGGTACAGGGCGCCGCTACGTCCCCGCCTAGCACGGTCCGGGGTGATCGTAGACGGTTGCGGCGGCCGCCGGGCAAATCAATGAGGCGAGGGCCTCACACTCCAGTCACTGCTCGTGTAAGATCGCGACGCGTTGCGAACCTAGAGGCCAGGGGACGACGCGATCCATCGGTGGGGTCACCAGTTTGCGTGTCCGCGCCGGTACGTTCTTGGGGGCGAACACGAGGAGGACCCGGATGACCTTGCGCCGCAGACTTTCGAAGCGCCACGTCGTCCTGCCGGCGGTGGCAGCGATGGCTCTGTTCGGAATGTTGGCAGCTCTGACTGGCACCGCATCGGCGTTCGGTCACCCAAGCTGTCCGGCGTTGACGATCAACACTCCGACGACGCTCCCGAACGCCTCGATCGGGTCCAGCTACGACTACACGCTCAGCGCGAGCGCAACGACGAGCAACTGCCCTGCAGAGTGGTTCATCACCGGTGGCACACTCCCCTACGGCCTGCATCTCAATCCGTCGACCGGCGAGATCACCGGCACCGCTCCGGGCCGAGTGGAGAGCTACGGCTTCCAGATCAACGTCGCCGTCCCGGGCAACGTGACAAGCGAGCACGTGGCACTGCCGGTCGTCGACACCATCACCGTTGACTCTTCAAGTGCCGCTCAGCTGACCAACGGCACCGTTGTCAACGACGGCGTGGACATCGCCGACGGCGGCAACAACGCCGTGTACCGCCTCAGCGACAGCAATCCACCCTCGGTGCTGACACCGCCATCGCTCACCGGGCTCGACTTCCCGGAGAGCCTCTCGTCCGCCGGCGGCTTCGTCTTCGCCTCGAACTTCTACGGGACGAATTCGGTCAGCTCCGACAGTCCGGCCGGAAACGCCTCGGTGCCCGGGTGCACGCACGCCATCGGGATCGCGGCCTCGGGCTTCTCCGGGCTGCCGCAGGTCGCGATTACGTGCGGGGTCGCCACGAGCAGCGTGGACCTGCTGACCGCGACCGGCAACTCCTATGCGGTCACCTCGTCGTATGCGCTGCCGAGCGGCGGGTTCCCCGCGGGGATCGTGCACGTCGCCGATGACGTGTACCTCGTCGGCATCATCCAGAGCAACTCGGTCGATCTCATCTCGCTCCCGTCCAGTGGGGGCAGCGGCAGCCTGCTCGCCACGGTCTCACTTCCGAGCGGCAGCCAGCCGGCCAACATCGCCTGGGATCCGTTCCACAACACGGCCTATGTCGCCGACCCAGGCAGCAACGCGGTCAGCCAGGTTGCCGTGTCCTACTGGAACGGCAACTGGTCGTTGAGCGACCAGGGCGAGATCAGCGTCGGCACGGCCCCGTTCGGCGTCGCGATCAACCCGTTCACGAAGACGCTCGTGGTAAGCAACTCCGGAGACGACGACGCCGACGTGATCTCGCTGTGGGGCCGTCAGCCGCAGATCCTGTTCCAGCCGGCGACGGGTGACTCGCCCGATGGCGTCGTGCTCGTGGGCGACCAGGCCTACGTCGCCAACCAGATCGGCGGTGACGTCACCGTGTTCGACGCCTCGGCCTTCCCGAGCGGGCCGTTCCACGGCCGCTTCGGGCATTGGTGGAGCCACCCGCAGCCGGATTGGGGCAACTGTGGAACCCACTCACCCCACCCGGCCACTGATATCCCAGTTCAGGCAGATCAACCCAGGAGATCGGATGTCTCACAATTCGCCTACGCCGCAGCCCAGGCAAACCGATGAGGTGCGCACGAGCGCCCCGTACGAGCCTCCGAGGCTCTCCCGCCTCGGGAGCGTCGCCGAGGTGACACGCGGGATCGGCACGCACAATACCGACGGCTTGTCTGGCGCCGCCGCCCAGTACTAGCCGAGCACGACGCGACGGGTGCCTCGCTGATCTCCTCGGTCCACTCGAGGACATCCGCGACCGCCCGGCCGGCGGGGGTCACGCCACCCGACGTCGCCATATCGTCATCCAGCCCCCAGCTGCTCAGCTGGATCCCGCACGGACAGCGGTAAGGTGTTGCCGTGGGCGAAGGCCTCGCCGTTGAGCAACGCGGAACTGCGAACGCATCCGCCGACCCTTGACCGACCAGACGTTTCGCGGCGCCCACTCGACCGCAGCGACATCACTGAGCGAAGGGCCGGCAGCCGATCTCGAGCTCACCTCGCTGGACCTGCTGGCGGGGTGGATGTACGGCTCGTTGCCCACCGGACCAGGCGACGATCGGTGGCTCTGCGGCGACTCCGCGTGAAGCGCTTGCAGACGCCGTACGTCCATGCCTCATACGGGCGCCCTGCACCGTAGCCTTCTCCGGCGGACGCGACTCCGCATTGGTGCTCGCGGCCGCCGTCGACCTCGCGCGTCGCGAGGGACTCCCACTGCCGATCCCCGTCACGCTGCGCTTTCCGCACGCGTCATCCCGCGAAAGCGAGTGGCAAGAGCTGCTCATCTCCTGGCTTGGCCTCGAGGACTGGGTGCGCCTCGAACTCGACGAGGAGCTCGACTTCACCGGGCCGATCGCCGCGCGGGGCCTGTCACGCCACGGCGTGCTCTTCCCGCCCAACGTTCATCTGATTGCCCCCGTCGCCGAGCGGGCTGGACCCGGTGGGGCCGTCCTCACGGGTGTCGGGGGCGACGCGGCGCTCGGGTACTGGCAATGGGCTTCGCTCGCCGACGCCCTTGCGCGGCGACGTCGCCCCCACATCCGCGACGTGCGCGCGGCGATCCATGCGGCCGCGCCGCTCGCGCTCCGGCGCGAGATCCTGGCCCGACGCAACCCCTGGCTGCTGCCGTGGCTTCATGAACCGGTGCGGCGCGCGGTGGCAAGGGTCTCTGCCGACGACCGTGCGCGCGAGCCGCGCAGCTGGTCGGCCCGGACACTGGCCTGGTCGCGCTCACGTGCGTGGCGCGCCACCGTCCGCAACCTGGAGGTCCTCGGCGCCGACGCGGGCGTCTCGGTCGGCTCGCCGTTACTCGACCCACGGTTCCTGGGCGCCGTTGCTCGGGCCGGCGGCCGCCTCGGTTGGGGCGACCGGACCGAGTCGGTGCGCGCTGTCTGCGGCGGTCTGCTGCCCGTCGAGGTGATCGAGCGGCGCGGCAAGGCAACGTTCGGTGGCGTCTTCTTCGCAGCGCCGACACGGGAGTTCGCGCGGAATTGGGACGGTCGAACGGGCGTCGACCCAGACCTGGTGGACAGTGAGATCCTCCGTCGCGTTTGGCAGCTGCCGGCGCCACATTTCGGCTCGGGGATGCTGCTTCAATCGATCTGGCTGGCCTCGCAGAATGTCTGACGCATCCGTGAACGCGGCATACGGGCTGACGATCACCGGGCTCGAGCCTCGATCGGATCTGCGGCTGAACGAGCCGGTCGACTGGCCGGCGCTGCACGTGTCGCAGACATCGCAGCCCTACCCCGGCGAAGATCATGGGGTCACAGAGGATGGGGCCGTTCTCCGCCGGTATTACGGGACGATGACGGTCGTCAGGGAGCCGGCATCGCTCACCGTTCATACGCAGCCGACGATGAGCGAGGACGATCTCGTTCACCCGTGTCTGTGGGCACCGGCCGCGATCTTCGCGCGCTGGCACGGTCACGAGACGGTGCATGGAGGCGGATTCCTCGACGACGACGGCGCTGCGTGGGTCGTCGTCGGCGACACCGCCGACGGAAAGACGACGCTTCTCGCGGGGCTGGCCCTCGCCGGTCGCGCAATCCTCGCGGATGACCTGATCGTCCTGGACGGCAAGCGCTGCCTGGCCGGGCCGCGCTGCCTCGACTTACGCCCCGAGACGGTCCAGGCATTGGACGTCGCCGAACGCACCACGCCGGTCCGTGCCACCGAGCGCGGTCGGCTGCACCTGCCACCGATCGCGCCGAGCGCCCCGCTGCGAGGGTTCGTGTGTCTCGGCTGGGGCCAGCGGCTGCACGTGAGCAGCGTTCCCGCCAGCGACCGCTTGGGAGTGCTCGCTGGCCAGCGGCGTGTCGTGGAGCTCGGCGCCGACCCGCTGCACCTGCTCAGGCTCGCCAGCGTGCCGATGCTCCGCTTCGTCAGACCGCACGCGCTGGATGGGCTCGCAGAGGGATGCGAGGAGCTCGTTCGCAGTGCCAATCGCCACGCGCCGGCCTCGGCGTAGCGACGCGGGGCCCGGCGTCGAGCGGCAGCCCGCGAGCAGCCGCCGACCGGAGGACGCAGAGACGCCGCGGGCGCCTACGCGCGAACGGGATGACGTGAGATCTCGACGAATCCCGTCCCGCCCAGATCGTCTCCGTCAAGCCATGCGTGTGCCTCGAAGCCATCGGCGGGCGAGGTGACGCCGATCACGAGATCGCGGTTGCTGCCCTGGGCGGCATACCAGGCCTGCCACACGACCGCGCTGACCAGGCACCGCTCTCCGCGTCGCCGCAGGACGGCCCCCACCCCTCGCGCCGACGCCGGTGGGCCCGCGGGAGCGGGCCGAACGCGAACGTGCTCCACGCCGCGGAGCCGCAGCTGGCGCCGGGCGCTGCGGGCCGCTCGCTGAGCCCACCACGCCGCCCGGAGCGAGCTCCAGTCCGCCCGCGAGAGGCTCCGCAACGCCGACGGGAGATCGCGTGCGCGGATCGTCGCGGTAGGAGGAAGGGTGGCGCTCATACAGGAAAGAACCCCGGGTCCGGGCCAGTCTACGGGGCGGCCGTGGGCCCCACAAGGCCCGGAACCGCCTTGGACCCGGGCCGCCCAAAGTCCCGGGCGCGCCGAGATCCTCCTATCCTGTGCCGGTGGCCAAGATCCGCACCATCGCCCGCCCGCTCGCCGTGGCGGTCATCGCCTTGGCCATATTCCTCCCGGTGGCGCTCGGCGCGAGCGCCTCGCCGGCCCAGCAGATCTACGGCATCGTGCTGTCCGCCATCCAGCACGTGAACACCGAGAGCACGTCCAGCCAGGCCGCGGACATCAAGGCAGCCGACAAGCAGGCCCAGCCATGCTCGGGGGCGCTTGTCGCGCTGGTGCCCAAGCAGCCGGCCGCGGTCACGAACGCCACTATCAGCGCGCTCCAGAACGAGCTCTACGTCACCTTCACCGCGACCGCCCGGCGGAGCGCTCTCGGGCCGCTCGCAGGCGCCGCGAGGAAGGTGTCGGTCGTCGCGGCCGCCGCCCGACGGCGGGGGGTGAGGCTGGCGCCGTCGATCCCTGCGCTGACGGCGCTCAGCAACGCGGTGGCGGCCCAGAATCGATTGAAGTTCTGCAAGGACTACAACGCCTGGTCGCGCGCGGGCTTCAAGCCGGCAGCCGAACCGAGAGGCACCCGCGCGAGCACCGCTCTGTATCACCAGCTGACATCCGCCACCAGTGCGCTGGCGAACATCGTCAGCGGCGGCCACCCGCTCGGACTCTCGCTGCCCTCGGCGGACGTGGCGCGGCTTCGCGCCGCGACGAGCCTTGCCATAGCCCGGCTGGCGCAGGACCAGCGCGACGCGGACGCTCAGCTCACTTCGTTCCTCGCCGGTGCGCCGGTGCTCCCGCCGAGCTCACCGACGGGTGCGACGGGACCGACGGGCGCGACCGGTCCGACCGGCGCGACCGGCGCGACCGGTCCGGGCGCCTGACCCACTCGCGGCCCGGCCGGCGTCATGCACGCGGGCGCAGAGCCGCTTACCCGCTGGGACCTGGCCTCGGGGTACGTCACCGGTGAGGAGCCGGGCATTCCCCCTCTGCCCGCGCCCGCTCCCTGTCGTGCCGTGGACGCCCTCGCCGACGCGATGCTTCCCGCGCTGCGCCGGCCGCCGTGTTATGTGAGCTTCTCGGGCGGCCGGGACTCCTCGGCGGTGCTCGCCGTGGCCGCACATGCCGCGCGTCGCCATGGGCTGCCGGCGCCCGTGCCGGTCACGCTGCGCTTCGCGGGCGCCGAGTCCACCGAGGAGTCGGAGTGGCAGGAGCTCGTGATCGCGTACGTCGGCCTCGACGACTGGGTCCGGCTCGCCTGCGCCGACGAGTTCGACTACCTCGGAGACCTGGCCTGCCGCGCCCTGCGCACGCACGGACTGCAGTGGCCGCCGAACGCGCACATCTTCATGCCGATGCTGGCCCAGGCGTCCGGCGGATCGATAGTCAGCGGGTATGGCGGCGACGACCTGCTGGACTGGCGCTGGGGTCGCGTCCGGACACGGCTGGCCGCGCCGGGCCCACTGCAACCCCGGGCGCTGCTCGCCGCCGGCCTGGCGCTGGCGCCGCCTCGCCTCCGCGCCGCGCGCGTGCGGCGCACGATGCCCCGCTACGCGCCGTGGCTGCGACCGCAAGCCGAGCGGTACTTCAACGCTGTGGCGGCCGCCGAGGAGGCCTCCGAGCCACTTGTCTGGACACGCCGGGTCGACTGGTTTGCGCGCCGCCGCGAGGTGCACGTGTCACAGCGCACCCTGGGTCGGCTCGCCGACCCGTGTGGCACGCTGGCCTGCGAACCGCTGCTGGACCGCCGCTTTCTGGCGACGCTGGCCGCCGAGGGCGGCCGGGCCGGGTACGGGGACCGCAGCCGGGCCATGGATGTCCTGTTCGGCCGGATGCTTCCACCGCGCATAGCGACGCGCCAGACCAAGGCGGAGTTCAGTGCCGTCGTGTGGGGCGAGCGCGCGCGCTCGTTCGCTGCCGCCTGGGACGGCTCGGGAATCGACCCCGAGTTGATCGACGGCGAGGCGCTGCGGGCCGAGTGGCTGCGCGAAACCCCGCGATTCGGAGCGGCTTCACTGCTGCACCAGGCGTGGCTGGCCACCACCGGCCAGAAGGCGTAGGCGGCGACCGAGCCGGTTTGAGATCGGATCGGGGGCCTGTCACCATACGCGCCGTGTCCGCACCGACTCCACCCGAGGCGATCCTGAAGCTCCGCGAGGCGGAGCTTCACTGGCGCGATGTGGAGGGCGAGGTGATCGTGCTCGACATGACGCGCTCGGAGTACGTCGCGCTCAACCGGTCCGCCGCTCCCTTGTGGCACGCGCTCTGCGAAGGCGCCACGCGAGCACAGCTCGTCGACCTGCTGAGGGCCGAGTTCGCGCTCGACGATCCGACCGCCGAGCGCGACGTCGACGCGTTCATCGGGCAGTTGCGCCACCAGCAACTGCTGCGGGAGCCGGAATCCGGCTCCCGCTAGGTCGCTCCCCCTCGTTACCGGCTGGCAGACCGGAGCCCGGCCCGCCAGCCGAGGCGTCGCTCGACGCTCAGGCCACCGAGCCGCCGGTGCCTGCGCCGGTGTCGCTGCCCGAGCCGAAGGCATCGGTGCCCTGGCCCTTCTGGGTCAGCTCCACCACGGAGCCGATCACCTCGAGGCGGGGCGCCTCGTAGCTGGGCGACGGAGTCGAAGCAGCGACGTCTGCGCAGTCATTCTGTGGTCCGGTCATGTCTTCTCCTTGACGCAATCAAGCCAGCGGTCGGTGACGGCACTGCTCATGGGCTGACCGGCGTGACCGGCGTGCCCTGGAGGATCGACGGGAGCACGCTTCTGCACGTCGCCGAGTAGACACCATCCGGGTACACGACGGTGATGGCCGTGCCCCCCACAAGCGGAGAGCCCGCAGGCTGATACGGGTTGAACTGTGCGCACAGACCGACGACCGCCTCGGTGGTCGCCGGCTTCGTCGCGCTCGGCGAGAGCGAGTCCTGGCAGATCGTGGTGACGAGCGTGCCGATGTTCGTGAACACCCGCCCGTACACCTGCGTCTGGTTGGTCGTGGTCGCCGAGGACGGATTGTTCCCGGTCGCGAAACCGACGTAGGTGCCGCACGCGAGCCCATGGCTGAGACCCAGCGGGGTTATCACGGTGGCCGCGTGTGCGGCGGGCGACTTGACCGTGAGCAGGTAGTGCGGCGCCGTCGCCTGAGCAGCGCCCGGAGATGCAACGAGCAATGCGCCAACTACCAGTGGAAGCACCGACAAGCGCCGTGACATTCACACATTCCTTTCCATGGATTCCCGCGAGTGAGGGGCCAGCCCTCGCACCCGACGAATGGATGCCTGACCCGGCACGCTGGCCTGGCTCCCCGAACCGCAAAGCTGCGCGGAGCTTAACACGGTTGCGCAAACGTTTGCAACTGGCCTGGAGACCCCCTGCGGCCGGGCGACGGACAAGCGCAGCCTTCGGCGCGGCCGGCGCCGGATACGGGGTCGCTCGGCGGTATCGTCATCATCGGGCTGGGTGCTTCGCTCACCTCTGATCTCACCACGGCCAGACGCCTTGCCAGACCTTCCTACGCTCAGCGTGCGCGGGCTCACACGCGACTTCGGCGACCGGCGCGTCGTGGGCCCGCTGACGGTCGATGTGGCGCCGGGCGAGCGGATCGCCCTCGTCGGCCCCAACGGCTCCGGCAAGTCGAGCTTCCTGCGCTGCGTGGCCGGCGTGCTGGCTCCGAGCGCTGGGACCGCGTCCGTGTGCGGCTTCGCCGCGGGCACCCGTGAGGCGAAGCACCTGATCGGCGCTTCGCTCTCCCAGGAGCGCTCGTTCTACCTGCGGCTCACGGGCGAGGCGAACCTGCTGACCTTCGCCAGGCTGCGCGAGCCCACCCAGACGGCGCGGGCAAGCGTGCGCGCGGTGACCGCCGAGCTTGGCATCTCGACCATCGCCGCCGAACGCGTCGATCGCTGCTCGACCGGGATGGTGCAGCAGTTGTCGCTCGCCCGCGCGCTGCTCGGCCACCCCGCGTTGCTGGTGCTCGACGAACCGACGCGTTCACTCGACGCCGAGGCCGTCGAGCGGATGTGGGACGCCGTGTCCCGGCGGCGCGAGACGACGCTGCTGATCGCCACCCATCGACCCGAGGACATCGCGCGCTGTGACCGCGTCATCGACTTCGCCGCCGCCTGAGCTCACCGCCGCGCAGCCCGGCTCTTCCCGCCGCATGCGCATGCACGCTCTGCGCGCGCTGGTCGAGCGCGACTGGCGAATCACGCGGTCCTACCGGACCCCGCTCATCTCGGAGCTCGCCTTCGGGTTTCTCAGCCTGGTCGTGTACTACTACATCTCGCGCACCCTGCACCCCCGACCCGGAGTCGACCTCGACGGGGCGCCGTCGTACTTCGACTTCGCCGCCGGCGGGATCGCCCTGGCCGTCGTGCTGCAGGCCGCGGTCATCGGAATCACGCGCCGGATCCGCGAGGAGCAGCTGACCGGAACCCTGGAGATGCTCGTCGCCCAGCCGGTCAGCGCCGCGGAGATCGCCCTCGGCATCGCCGGGTTCCCTTTCCTCTTCTCCGTCACGCGCGCGCTCCTCTCGCTCCTGCTCGCCGCCGCCTTCCTCGGACTCAGCCTCGGCAACACGGACTTCGTGGGGCTGATCGCCGCGCTCGCGATGTCGGGTATCGCCTTCGCGGCGATCGGCGTGACCCTGTCGGCCATCGTGCTCATCGTCAAGCGGGGGGAGGTGGTCGGCGCCGCCGCGGTCACCGCCATGGCGCTCCTCGGCGGCGCGTTCTTCCCCCCCAGCGTGCTGGCCCCGTGGCTCGTCCCGCTGTCCTACCTCATGCCCACGCGCTACGCCTACGAGGCGATGCGCGGCGCGATGTTCGGCGCCATCAGCTGGTCCGGGCCGTGCCTGGTGCTGCTGGCGTTCAGCGTCGTGGCGCTGCCCCTCGCACTGGCGCTGTTCGCGTTCGCAGTCCGCCAGAACGTCCGCGCGGGATCGCTCAGCCAGTACTGATCGGCGGCGAGATCGCCCGGTACCCTTACCCACATGGCGCAGCCAGGTGACCGGGCGGGAGCCTACGGGCTCGCCATCACTGGTCTAGAGGGCGTACCGCGCCGCCTCACGCGCGCGCCGGGCGATTGGCGTCGCCTGTATCTCGAGCAATCCCGCCCCTCCGAGGGCGACCGGCAGCGGAGTACGGCGATCGGCGAAGACGGGGCGTTCATCCGCTTCGATCGCCATCACGCTGTGTCGATCGACCGCACACGCCGCCGGGCGATCGTGCTGGCACCGAGCGACCGCGAGCCAGAACTGCTCGCGCACCCGCTCCTGATCTTGCCCGCCGTCGCGTTCGCGGCCTGGGAAGGGCGCGCCGCGCTGCACGGAGGAGCCTTCTTGGCCAATGGCCACGCCTGGGGCCTGTTCGGGAGCCACCGGGCCGGCAAGTCGACCGCGCTGGCAGCGCTGGCCCTCGCCGGGACGCCGGTGCTCGCCGATGACCTCGTGGTGGTCGCCGACGGGCGCGTCCTGGCCGGACCGCGCTACGTCGACCTGCGCCCGTCGGCCGCGCGCCACTTCGAGCTACCGCCCGACGTGGCCTCGGTGCGTCAGCGCCATCGCCTGACCCCGGCGCCCGCACCCACGCAGGCCCCGATCGGTGGGTGGATCTTCCTCTCGTGGGGGAAGCAGGTGCTGCGCCGACTCGATCGCGGCGAGACCCTCGCCCGGCTTGCCGATGCGTACGCCTTGACTCCGCTGTTCCAGCCCACGGCGCTGCAGCTTCTCGAGCTCGCGAGTCATCCGGCGTTCGAGCTTCGGCGACCACGCTCGTTCGCCGCGGTCGGCGAGACGATCGAGCTGCTCACCTCGCTTCGGGCACCGGTCGGGGAACATCTGGCCGCATGAGCGAGGGCTCGATGACGGGAGCGTTCTTCCGGGGCTTCCGCGACATTGACAGCGATGCAGACGGCGAGGCTCTCATGGCCCACCAGGAGGCCACCGCCGGCCTCGAGCCGCTGGCCAGGTCCAAGCGGAGGTCCCACGAGCTGCTCAACCTGGTGCCGGGGAACACCGTCCTCGACGTCGGCTGCGGGTCCGGCGGCGATGTGCGAGCAATCGCGGCGATCGTCGGCCCCAGCGGCGGCGCCGTCGGCGTGGATGCAAGCGCGCTGGCGATCTCCCGCGCTCGGGCGGGCGCCCCGGATAACGCTCATTTCCTGCTGGCAGACGCCGCCGCGCTCCCCTTCGAGGACGCGAGCTTCGACGCGTGCCGCAGCGAACGGACGCTGCAACACGTCGAACAGCCGCGAATCGCCCTGAGCGAGATCGCTCGGATCGTGCGACCTGGAGGGCTCGTCGTCGCGAGCGAGGCGACGATCCACCTCGTTGGGACCGACGAGCTAGACCGCGAGATCACCGCACTCGTTGTTGGGCAGGTGTTACCGGCCGACGGCTGGATCGGCTACTTCCTGCCCCTCTTGTTCCGCCAGGCGGGTCTCGGCACGCCGGTGCTCGAGCACGACACGGGGCGTGACGGCGGATGGGCGAACGTGCGTGACGCTCTCGCCCTTCCGACCGTGACGCGATCCGTGACGAAGGCGCAGCCCGCACTCGCGCCGCGAGTTGATGACTGGCTGCGCGCCTGCCAAGTCGCAGCCGAGGCCGGAACGATCGAGCTCGACATCCGCGTGGTGCACGTCATCGGGCGGGCGCCTTCGCCGTGACTGACGCTTTGGAATGCGGCCCGCCCCCGCCGCGATCTTGATTGCGTGCCGAGCAGGTCCGGCTTCACTTGCGGACGCGCTCAGCTGGCGCGGCCGCGTAGAATCAGGCTTTCAGGGCGCGTAGCTCAGTGGGAGAGCGCTCGCTTCACACGCGAGAGGTCGCAGGTTCGAAACCCGCCGCGCCCATTTGGAGAGCCCGCTACTGGCGGCGGGTTTTTCGTTGGGCGGGGGCGGTTGCGACGGCGGGCTTGTGACGTGCTTGTGGCACCGCCAGTGCCCAATGGTGCCCAAACCGGGGTCTCAACGAGGGTCCGCAGCCGGTCTCGCTCGCGCTCGCCGTGGCGCATCGTGCGGGCGTAGATGCCGAGCGTCAGGCGCGCGTCGGTGTGGCCGAGCTGCTCCATGACCTCGGAGGCAGTTCTTGACCACCCCCACCCCTGTCAAGGTGAGGGGGGGTGGTCAAGAACGATGAGCGCAGCGAATCGAGGGACCCGACCAACCGCTATTTCGCCTTCCAGAGCCAATGTCGGGCTGCGACGCCGGGCGCGCGGGTGTCGCCCGCATGTCGCTGCTGTCGACACGCGAACGCCACGCCGCCGGCGCGCGTGACGACACCCCACGCCGCCGATAGCCGTGACGCTGTCAGGCACTGAGGAAGCCGGGTCGGCGGCCACTGAGCGCGACCGATTGGAAGCACCGCCGCAGGCACACGAGCCTGACGCTCGGCGGAGAGCGCTTCTCTACACGGGTGCGGCCGTGACCCATCGGGTAGCCGCGCGCTGCGCCGTTGCAGTGGCTACTCGCCTCAAGTAGAGGGGCCCCGACGCCGATCCACGGCTCGTGATCGCCGGGCGTGACACTTGCGGCAAGTTGGCATGCCGATCCCGCGGGCTGTCCGTTCTGACCGCGGGAGTCATGGGGCCGTGACCACACCGCCCAATCCGCACCTGCCCGTGACCTGGCCTTACGCCATCGACATCACGCTCGGGATACGCGGACAGTACTGGCCGGGCGTCTTGGAGCTGGCGCCTAATAAGGCAAGGCGACTCTGCGCCATGGACGGCTGGGCAGCGCCATGCTCCGTTACGGGTCGCAGGAGGCACCAGGCAGCGAGATCTCAGAGATCGTGCAGACAACGCCGCCGATCGTCGTCGTTCATCCGCGGTTCCGGCTTCCCTGGGTCGAGTTCACGCTCGTCTTTCACGATGACGCCACTGGCGAAACCGCGGTTGCAGGCCGCCGGCCTGACTCGCCCAGCGGCGTGTGGCCGCCGCCGCTCGTGGAGGCGGGCTTTGAGCTGAAGCACGTCATCACCCGAATTTCGTTGAGCGGCGAACCCAGTTGGGGCTATTGGTCGATGAGACGACGCCGACCGGCGAGATAGACGCCACGGCTCGGACGACGGTCCTGCGCCCGCGGCACCTGTTCGACCCGCGAGCCGGCGACTGATAGTGTGGTGATGTGACCACCCAGGTGACCACATGAAGATCGTAACCGTCCGAGACTTCCGCGACCGTGCGAGCGAGATGTTCCGCTCCGACGACGTCATCCTCGTCACCCGAGACGGCCAGCCGGCGGGCTTCTTCCTTCCCTGGGACAGCCCAGACCTGCCGATCGAAGTACGCCGCGAGGTGTTCGACCGTCTCTCCTCGCAGATCGGCGCACAGCTGGAGGCGAGCGGAGTGACCGAGCAAGAGGTTCTCGACGATTTCGCTGCCGCCCGTCGTCGCCGCTGACGCGAACGTCATCCTCTCCGCGCTCATCGGCGGACGGGCGCGTCTCGTCTTCACCTCTCCCCGTGGCCCGCGCTGCCTCGCCGCGCGAGAGGTCGCCGAGGAGGTGGCCGAGCACCTTCCACGCCTTGCAGCGCGCCGGAAGCTCGATCTCGCCCTGCTCCTCGCCGCGCTGCAAGCGATGCCCGTCGAGTGGCAGCCGACGAGCCGCTACGAACCGCAGCGCGCCGATGCCGAGCAGCGGATGGCCGACCGCGATCCGGACGACTGGGCAACGGTCGCCGTGGCCGTCAACCATTGGACGCACGACGAGCTCGCGGCGACCAGCGATGTCCACTTCTATAACGGTCAAGCCAAGCACGCGCGATTGTGTCGGCATGGCGAGCACCATAGATGGATCGCGCCGGACGGGACCACTCAGGAGCCGAGCCTGTCAGTGGCTCGCGGAATGGCGCTACCTCAAGTTGTCGTAACACGGGCGTCCACATCCGGCGTGCTGAGCGCCTCCCAGGAATGGTAGGGCCTCGACGAGCGAGCGCCGCTTGCGCGATGATCCAATGACGTTCGCTGATCCGCTCAGCCGCACGATTGTCGCCTTCCTCAGGGACATTGGGCTTGAGGTGACCGCTTCGCCAATTCCCGACGGGTGCTTCCTGCCGGGCATCCTGGTATGCGATGGGGGGTTGCTGGTCGATGAGGGCGTCCTCGCTTACCCGGGTGACCTCCTGCACGAGGCAGGTCACCTTGCCGTGCTTCCCCCGGACGCTCGGCGTCGCTTCTGCGACCAGGGTGCGGGTTTCGGACTCGATCTGTCGCAACTGGAGATTCAGGCGATCGCGTGGTCCTACGCGGCCGCGCTTCACCTGAAGTTGGATCCGGCGGTCGTCTTCCATGATGGGGGCTATCGGGGGCGTGCCGGTGGTCTGTTGCAAAGCTTCGCGCTCGGCGTGTACATCGGCGTGAGCGGGCTGGCAGAGGCGGGACTGACCGTGACGGTCGCCGACGCGCGCGAGCGTGACGTGCGGCCCTACCCGGTGATGACTAGTTGGCTGCGCGAGTGATGTGCGGCCGGCATCGCCCCGCCTAGTTGACTCCGCTGCGGCGCAACGGTGTCCAGCGCGCTGCGCCAGGGCAGGCCTGTGCTCGAGGACTATGCTCGCGTGTCCGGCGTTGCGCCACGGGACCGACTCGTCGGGATCAGATCAGTTGTAGACGGGTAGGACCAAGCGGGAGCTGCGATGAGAATGGCCATCGCGGCGAAAGCGAGAACACCGCGCCTGCGGCGTGTAGTCATCGCCGCGGTGGTCCCGCGGCGGACGTCGCGTTGCCACAACGCGGTAGTCCACCCGGCGTCGAGCGTGGCCGCGACGAGCGCGGCGATCCACACCGCGTGAGAACTGCGGGGCGCTAATGAGCGCGAGGACGCTGAGCGTGAGACCGCGGTCACGACGACGAGCTTTACCCGCTGTCAGGCGTGGGCCCGAGGGTCCGACGTGTCCTGCTCCTGGGGAAGGGAGGCGTTGCCCTCGGCGCGCTGGTGCGCGCCTCGGCGTTTGGTGCGCCGGTCGGCGCGGTGTACTCGAGGGCGCCTTTCCTGCCGGACTATCCTCGTGTCGATGGGTTCCGCTGAGGCCCCAGCGCTTGACACCGGGGTCCTTACTCGCGTTCCGTCGACCGCTCTGGTCCTTACGGGCATCACCTCGGTTCAGTTCGGATCGGCCCTGGCGGGCACGCTCTTTGCGACGGTCGGTGCCGGCGGTGCGGTGTTCCTGCGCCTCGCCTCAGCGACCGTCGTGCTCGTCGCGGTATGGCGCCCGCGTGTACACGGGCGCGGCCGGCGAGAGCTGGGCCTTGCCCTGACGTTCGGGGTCGTGCTCGCCGTGATGAACATCGCCTTCTACCACGCCATCGCCCGCATCCCGCTCGGGATTGCGGTGGCGATCGAGTTCCTCGGTCCGCTCGGAGTGGCGGTCGCGGGATCCCGGCGCCGAATCGACATGGCCTGGGTGGCGCTGGCGGCCGTCGGCGTCCTCGCCCTCACTCGCGGCAGCACCCATGGCCTCAACGTCGGAGGCGTGCTCCTGGCGCTGCTGGCCGGCGCCGCATGGGCGGCCTACATCCTGTGCAACGCGCGCATGGGGCGTGAGTTCTCCGATGGCTCGGGCCTGGCGCTGGCCATGGCAGTCGCATGCGTGCTCGCCGCGCCGTTCGGGATCGCGGAGGCCGGGCGTGACCTGCTCACCGTGCACGCCCTGGTCGTCGGTGCCGCCGTCGGCGTGCTGTCGTCGGTGATCCCGTACACCGTCGAGATGGAGGCGCTTCGCCGGATCGCGGCGGGGACGTTCGGCGTGCTGATGAGCCTCGAGCCGGCGGTTGCGGTGCTCGCTGGCCTTCTCGTCCTTGGCCAGGCACCCACGACACGCCAGCTCGCCGGCATCGCCCTCGTGATCGCCGCATCCCTGGGAGCCTCGCGCGGAGCGGCCGCACGAGCGGACTCCGGCGACTTCGCGCCCGTCACCGACGTGTGACGAGGCAGCCGCGGCCGATGGACCTCACTGGCCGACGGATAATCCCGTTCCGACTCGCCGCGCTGAGTCTGCGACGCCCCCGAAGTGGCTCGTCTGTCCAGGGGCCTGCGTGCCGGAAGCGTTCCGCTTGGGCGGGAGGGAGGCGTCTCGTCCGCGGCGCCGCGAGACCCGACGCTCGTCCAGAGCGGGACAGCGCGAGGGCAGTGGCGGCGCGCCTCCCTTCGTGGCATTGCAGTCGTCTCGCGGCGAGCCGATCAGGCCGCTGCTTCTCGTCCCGAGCGCCCCCGCTGACGACGCCTGCGATTCGACGACGGTGGGACGATCGTGCTGCTCAAGTCCGAGTTGCGCGAGGTCCTCGTTTTCGCGGCCGCCCCTGAGCCGCGGTCGGGTTCGTCGTGCTGGTGGGTAGCCGCCCGATTTGCCACGGGCCGTCATCGTGCTGGGCGTCAAGCCAGCGCTTGGCGTCGCGTCGGCCGAGAGCGATCAGTTCATCGGTGAACTCGCGAGCGAGGAACAGGTAGCTGAGCAGTTCGCCGTGGATCGCGCTGCGCTCGGCGTTGACGATCCGCCCGAACAGCGCGAGGTTGGCGTCGCGCGCGAGGCTGCGTATGCCGGCGTAGTGACGCTTGTGGACATCGCGTGCAAGACGTCCGATCTCCAAGCGATCGTCCGGCGCGATGAAGATGTAGGGAATCCTTCCGCGGCGTCTCCAGCCATCGTGTCGCTGGCTGGCAGATGGCTCGGCCGGGAGGACCTCATTTACGGTGGCGAGCGTCGCGACGCTGTCGGCGAGCTGATCGCCGAGCACGACCTGCAGTAGCTGCGCGACGCCGTCGATCGTGTCCGGCCGCGCTGAAGGCCTGGCACGCGTCACCGACGAGTTCAGGCCGATCGCGACGACGCGGTGGGCGCCGAGCGCGAGCGCCGGTGCCAGCGGCGCGTTCAGGCGCACACCACCGTCGCCGTACCAGCCCGCAGCCGCGCGCGGGTGCTGGATCTCCACCGCAGGAAACGCGCCCGGGATCGCCGCGGACGCGAGTACGTGCTCAAGCGCAATCGGGGTCCCGACGTAGTCGATCGCGTGCATCGAGTCGAGGCCGAGCGCCGGACCGCCGTGATGAAAGACCACGCTGCGCGTCGTAGCGTAAGCCGTTGCTACGACGGCAGCGGCCGTCAGCGCACCGCTCCTGACGTTGCGCGCGATCTGCCCGAAGGCGACCAGGCGCCCAACCGTGTCGCGCAGCGGTGCGGAGTCCAGCAGCCCGGACACGTCGGCGCCGGGAAGGCCAGCGAGCATCGCGCCCGCGCCCAGCAGACGACGCAGCTCCGACGGCGAGACCAACGGCCGCAGCGCGTCACCCCAGCGCAGCTCACCCCACATCTCAACCCCGGCAGCAGCCGTTGCCTCCAGCGGCTCGTGGGCGCGAGCCGCCAGAAACGCACCGTTGAGCGCTCCGATGCTGGTCCCAACGATGATGTCCGGCGCCTCGCCACGCGCGGCGAGGGCTGGAGCCAGTGTCGCTAGCGCCCCGACCTCGTAGGCCCCCCGCGCCCCACCGCCAGCGAGCACGAGCGCGATCCGCTCACGCCGACCGGCTGGTTTCGCAGGGCCGGGCACCGTCGAAGCACACTACCTCACGCCACCACCACCAGCTCGCGCGTACGCGTGGCGTCAGCGGGTGGAGACGCGGGCATGATGGCCAGCGCGGCCGCACTGACGCTCGTCTGTGCGCTGCTTACGCTCGAGGCGCGCCAATCATCCTTCAGCTCGGCGGCATAGCGGCCGCAGAGCGTCGCAGTGACCCGCACCCTCCCGTTGCCCGGTTCGCACGTCTCGGCAAAGAGGGTGTATCGACCCGATGCGTGGCGTGATGCTGGGCACACCGGGGGACCTCCGGCTGCATCGCGGCGAAGGAGAACACTCCGCTCAAGTCCACCGCGCGCCTGCTTGGGGCGACGGCCGATCGCCCACCGGCGCGGACGCCGCTGTCTTGCTCCCGGGCAACGGAGGCGGCTCCACCGGCGCTGCCGCCGCGCGCGGCGGTTGTGCAGAGCAGATGTCGCGAGTTTCTGCAACGCTCGGCCGCTCCGGCTCTTCAGGCAGCGTCGGGTGTCGTGTCGTGCGACCCGGTCGACATCGAGCGTCCGAGCCGTCGGCGCATTGACTCGTCGGGGTGGTCCGCCACGCGCGGGCGCGATCGCAGGATCCGGCGTTTCCTACCTCGGCGTCCAGCCTCCGGCAGGAGACAGGCCGATCGTCCGCGGCCGGCGCCAAGGCCGACGACCGCTTCGACGCCGAAGGCAGGAACGCGACCACCGAGCCCGCACTGTTCCCCCATTGGACGACCGCCAGCCGTCACCGCTGGATGCTGCGTCAGTTCTGCATCGGCGGAAGGGAGGCGTCGTGCTGATCTGAGCTGAGACGCTCACCCGCCCGGCGGGCGGCAGGTCTCGAAGTCGGCGCGGAGGGTGCGCTTCTGCGCGGGCGTCTCGTGGTCACCCGCGTGCCCGGCGGCCAGCCACTCGTGGAAGGCCCGGCTGAGCGCGGCGTTGCTCGACGGTGCGCTCAGGGCGCGCACGAGCGGCCGGCCCGCTGCGGCGAGCCGGCCGGCCGCCACCGCGAGGTAGGAGAAGATCGCGTGGCAGCCGCCGGCCTCCAGGCCCGCACCGAGCCAGCGGTACCAGGCGGCGATCGCCGCCTCGCTGGAGTCAACGCCGGCGATGTCGGCTCGGCAGGAGGCCTCGGTCGCCCCGGGCCCATCCTGGATCCCGAGGCATCCCTGCACAAAGCGGCCGATCCAGGCCGCGAGCTCGACCTCGTCAACGCACAGTCCCTCGACCCCACCGACCTCCGGATCGACGGACGGCTCACCCACGCGGCGTGCGCACCCGCGGACGGTACTCGGCGGCGTCTTGGAGTCCAGCCGGTTGAGCCCGCGCCACGCGGCGGCTGTGAGGTGCGCGCTCTCCGGGGCCGCCGATCCGCTTGGAACGAGGATCGCCATTCCCAGGACGGCAACCACCCATGCGCTTCGACGTCCGA
Source organism: uncultured Solirubrobacterales bacterium (assembly GCA_963819075.1). Lineage (GTDB taxonomy): Bacteria > Actinomycetota > Thermoleophilia > Solirubrobacterales > Solirubrobacteraceae > CAVQBJ01. Next base: position 186,957 of record CAWFUP010000001.1, on the reverse strand, counting down.
GTGAGCTCATCGGCGCCTGGATCGGCGCTCGCGCTTGCGCGGGCGAGCCACAGCGGCCGCTGCTCGAGCATGCGTCCGCCGAGCGGCGACCATGTGCTTTCCAGTCGACACGGACCACCCCCCTGGGGTTTAGCATGCTCCGAGGGCAAACCGCCGGTAGCGGACGGCCGCTTGCACTCCAAGGCAGGCACGCGACCGCCGCGCCCGTTCCGTTCCCTTGGACGATTGCCGAGTCCGACAGCGCCGGCGAGGGAGACGCCTCCCTTCTCCAGGAGCAGAACACCGGCGGACTCGCTGGCCGGCGGCCGAGGATCGTCCACGGCGAGAGCCAGCGCGTTGCTGCTAGTGACGCTCGGTTCATGCGCGGTCGTCGGGGGAGGTGGTGACGCGCCGACCTCCCGTCTGCCGGCTAGGCTGAGCAACGCATGAAGCACCTGCATGGAGCCGCACAGACCGGCGTGGACGTGCCGATCGAGGACTGCTTCGCGCTCCTGGCCGCCCTCGAGGCCTATCCGAGTTGGTACGCGGAAGTCGTCAGGGAGGTGAAGGTCGTCGAGTATGGCGACGACGGGCTTCCGCTCAGGGCCGAAACGAAGCTGCACCTCTCCCATGGTCCGATCTCCAGGGACCTCGATCTCCTGCTAGCCGTGCGGGTGCGCAGGCCCGGCCTCGTCCAGCTGACGCACGTTCCCCGAGGACCGTCCAGCGGCACGTCCTTCGACGCCACCTGGCAACTGGAGGAGCACGCCGGGACCCGTCTGGAACTCGAGCTCGACGCAACCATGCCGGTACCGCGGCTCGTCCCTCTGGGACGCGTCGGCAACGCGTTCGCAGCCGGCTTCATGCAGGCCGCGGTGGAGAAGCTCAATTCTGGATCCTGAAGCCAGCGGCGCGTGGTCATGATTCCTTCCGCTGCACCCTGAACGCAGCGCACGCAACTGCCACCACGAAGAGCAGGCCTCGGGAACGTCGCTGCCGAAACGGTCGCAGTCGACGACCACAGCGCGCTGCGACTCGGTGCCGGCGCTGTTCTCTTCCCCCAGTCGTTGAGCCGTTACATGCTCTTCACGAGGGGTCCTCGCCCCGCGCGTAAACTGGCCGGCTGGCCGTGCATCCTGGAAGCGTGCGTGATTTGAAAGGTCAGTGGGCATGGTGGCTCGATCGTCGATTCTTTGGGTGCTTGCGGGAGCCGCGTTTGCCTTGCCCGCACCCGCGATTGCGTCGGCCACGAACGGTACGAGCACCTTCGGCTCAACCGGCGGCGAGCAAACGTTCACGGTGCCCGACGGCGTCACCCAGATCTCGGTCTACGCGGTCGGCGCTCCGGGTGGCTCCGGCCAATTTGTTTCGGGCGGGTTCGGCGCGCAGGTGAGCACCGACCTGTCCGTGACACCGGGCGAGACGCTGTACGTCGAGGTCGGCGCCGCCGGCGGCGACGGCGGCAACCCGAACGGCAGCGGTGGCGGGGGCGGCTTCAACGGCGGCGGCGTCGGCGGCGCCGGCACCGCGGCCCACAACAACGGTGGTGGTGGCGGTGGCGGCGCGAGCGACATCCGTACCACGCCTCTGACCCAGAACGACCTCGCCTCACGGCTGCTTGTCGCGGGGGGCGGCGGCGGCGACGCCTTCGACTGCGTTGGCGGCAATGGCACGTCCGGCGGCGATGGCGTCGGCGGCAGCGGCGGGCCGACTGATGAGCAGGGCTACGTCGACTCGAACGGGAGCGAGGGCCCCAACTGTGGACCGGACGTTTGGGGAGGCGGCGGCGTCGGTGGCGTCACCACAACCTTCAGCTTCACCAGCAACGGCACCAGCCACACGATCGGTGCCGGCCCCGGGGCCGGCGGTGGCGGTGCTACGGGCAACCCGGGCGGCGGCGACAAGTGTCCGGACGGCGGCTCTGGCGGCGCCGGCGCCGCGGGAAGCGGCGGCGCCGGCCAAACCGGAGGGCAGACCAACGCGGTCGACTCGGGTGGCGGTGGTGGTGGCGGCGGCTATTACGGCGGCGGTGGCGGCGGCTCGGGTTGCGGCTTGAGCGCTGGTGGTGGCGGGGCCGGCTCGAGCTACTCGTCGGGGACGAACACCTCGGTGGTCACGGCCGGCGTGGGCAACAACAACTTCGACGGGACGCCGGAGGTTCAGATCAGCTGGGTCATCCAGCCGCAGACGATCAACTTCACCTCTGCGACGCCGGACTTCCCCACGCCGGGAAGCACGTATACCGTGACGGCGACGGGCGGAGGATCCGTGAACCCGGTGCTCTTCTCGATCGACTCCTCCTCCACCAAGGGGGCGTGCTCCATCTCGGACTCACTCGTGACGTTCAGCGCCCCGGGGACGTGCGTCATCGACGCCAACCAGGCCGGCGACAGCGGCTACTCGGCCGCACCACAGGTTCAGATGGTCGTCTTCGTGGTGGAGCCACCCACGGCAGCGATCAGCTCGCCGGCCGACGGGCAGTACTACGCGATCGGGCAGTCCGTCCCGACATCGTTCTCGTGCACCGAGGGCGCGAACGGCCCGGGCCTCTCCTCGTGCACGGATGACAGTGGATCGGGGTCGCCCGGGAGGCTCGATACCACTGCGCAGGGCACGTTCACCTACACCGTCACCGCGACCAGCAACGACGGGTACAGCGGGACCGCCCAGATCACCTACCACGTAGGGGAGCAGGCCATCACCTTCACGTCGAACCCGTCTAACGCGTCGGCCGGCAACACGTACACCGTCGCGGCAACGGGCGGCGCGTCGGGGAACCCCGTCAAGTTCTCGCGCGACTCCTCCAGCACGTCGGGGGCATGCAAGATCTCCGGGGCAACGGTCTCGTTCACCGGTCCGGGGACGTGCGTGATCGACGCCAACCAGTCTGGTAACGGCTCCTGGAGCGCCGCACCACAGGCGCAGCAGACGATCGTGGTCGCCGCAAAGGCATCGCCGGCGGTCGAGATCGATCAGCTGCGGCTGTCAGGACCGGGGGGCGCGAACGACCAGTTCGTCGAGCTGTACAACTCGAGCAGCTCCGCGATCCCCGTCGGCAACTGGCAGCTGGAGGGCTCAAATGGCGCCTCGACGACGCTCGGCCCGTCGGTCTCGATCCCGGCCAACGGTCATCTGCTGATCACCGGCTCGGCCTACTCGCTGAGCTCGATCGCCGCGGGCGACGCGTCGATGCCGGCTGGGATTCCGGCCGACGGCGGCGTCGTGCTGCTCGCCGGCTCAACCCGGATCGATGCTGTCGGGTTCGCCGGCGCCCCCTCGGGGTTCTACTCGGGCACCGGGCTGACGGTGCCCCCTCGGCTGCCGACCGACGACGACGCCTGGGTCCGACGATTCTCCGACGGTGCCCCCGTCGACACTGACGACAACGCCTCGGACTTCGCCTTCGTCGCCGTCAGCGCCGGCGACGTCACGCCGAGCGACGCTGAACTCGGTGCGCCGGCCCCATCCGATCTGGCCTCGCCGATCGTCCACAACAACGTGCTCCAGTCGAGCCTGCTGGACCCGGGGGTCTCGGCCGCCGCGGCACCGAATCAGCTCTACACCGCCGGGTCCCCGGGCACGCTGATCCTCAACCGGGTCCTGACCAACTGCAGCGGCCAGGCGCCGGCGCCCGGGACGGCGTGCGCGAACGTGCCCGCGGGAACGACCCCGATGACCGTCACTCGACTGCGCTTCCGGATCACCGGCCTGACGACGCTCGGCGCCCCCGGGTCCGGGGCGACCCAGGCCGTGTTGGAAGCCGACAGCTCCAGTGGCGAGAGCGGTCTGGCCCTGTCCGGTGGCGGTACCGCGAACCCGCTCGGGCTCACGCTCGACGCGCCGAGCATCTCCGGGATGGGCGGCCTGGACGCGACCTGGACCGCTACGTCGCTGCTGCCGCCCGGTGGGCTGAGGGCAGGCGCGGCAATCGATGTCGAGTTCCGCTTCTCCGTCCCGAAGACGGGAACGTTCAGCTTTGGCTACAACAGCGAGGACGACCTCGTCCCGGAGAGCACCAACCCCGCCAGCGCGTCCACAAGCGGCGGCGCCACCGATACCGGACCCGTGGCCACCGCGCCGCCCGACGCAGCGCCGACCGGCACGCACGTGACCGGCGTGCTCGCAGCCCCAGCGACAGCCACCGGCGCGACGTCGGCCGCCACCAGGGTGCCCGCGGTCAGCCGCAAGACCACCAAGCCGCGCGCTGTGAGCACGAAGCGGCGCACCGCAGCGCAGCGACTCAGCGAGGCGATCAGGACGTGCGAGCGGCTCAAGAACAAGCGCAAGCGAGCTGCGTGCGTCACGACCGCACGCAGGCACAGCCACACGCGTCCTCGAGCGCGTCGAGGCAAGTCCACCGCGACCGCACGCGACCGCAAAGGCAGCTGAGCGAGGTGCCCGTCCCCACCCCAGAACAGCCCCGGTCACCCACAGCCGATCACGGCTCGCCCGCATATGAGCCACCCCGGCTCACACCTCTCGGCAGCGTCGAGCAACTCACCCTCGGTGGCAACGTCGGGAACCAAGCCGACGGCTTTGGCTTCGCCGGTGCCAACGGAACGATCTCCTAGGTTCGGCCTGATACCGGCCGCTACCGCTCGCCGGTGTGCTGCAAGCGTCCGACCCGCAAGCGTGGACACGCGCTTTGCCGTCACGATCAACGCGGCCGCGCACAGCGGCGTTGCTGGTGGTTGGTCAGCAGCCGCGCCGCAGGCGTGATGCTTCAGGCGTGATTCGGCAGCGTGGCGCCCGGATCCAGTCGGATCGATGGCGCGCGGGACATCAGTCCCGCGGATCACGGCCGCTCAGGTAATCATCCCGGTCGGCGGCCCGCTCGCTCGGCGGTAGGTCGTGGGCGGACGCAACGGCGCCGCATTTGCGATCCCATGATCCTCTCGGAACAGGCACAGGATCAGAGACTCGGGGCGAGCCGTGCTCGGGGCCAAATCGTAATCCGCGCGTCGGGGGTTCGAGGCCCTCGTCAGGCATTCGCGCGGCGGTCGCGAAATCGCGAAATCGAGCGACCGTTGTCGCCGCGTCGGCGGCGGCGTTCACCGTAGTCAAGCTCGTGGGCGCCCTGGTCCTCATCGTCATGGGCGTTCGATCGCTCACGATCTACGGGGCGCCGTTTCCGTCGCCGGAGTCAGTGTTGCGCACCGCCCCGTTGGCCAGAACGCGCTGTCCTGTGAGGTGAGGAGCCGTGACTGACGCTGCGCGATGGGCTCGGCAGTGTGCGTGAGGCCAGGGGCCGCGGCCTCCTAAAGGTGCCGCGTTGACGATCCGATTAACGCGACCGTGCGCGGAATCCTCCAAACGCTTCACCGCGGACTGCGACCGGCGGCTGGTACCGCCGTCGCGGTCATCGTGATGAGTAGCCTTGGCGCCGCGACGGCGCTCGCCGCGCTGCCAACACATCTGACCGCCGCGGCCTGGAGTGCCGACGTGCAGCTCGTCAAGCACCGCTATCCAACATCGCCCGGCGACCGCGCGAGCTTCGCCAGCGGATCGACCGACGCGGAGGCGCGTGGGATCGTCGGGATCTGCGAAGACGTCGTAGACGAGACCAGTCTGTTCAGCCGTTCGTTCTCGGACTGCTTCCACGCCAACAACGTCGCCATGCAGGGCGTGAGTTCGACGCCGTCAGGGCTGGCAGGCCGCGAAGACGCCGAACGCCGCTGGGGGGGTGTGGCCGCTTGAGATCGCGTTCTGCGCGTCGGACCACTGTTGGTCGTCCGCGGTCAGCACGCTCTGTCCGACGCGTGCGCGCAGGTCGGACACGTAGTGGGCGCCGGGCGCGACAGGGCCGTCCTCGCGCTGGGCGTCGGTCTGGAAGAAGGATCGGCAGGCGCCCGCGCCCAGCCGGCTTGCGAACCAGCGGTCCCACGCGGCGATCGCCGACACCGCGGCGTCGTAGCCGCTGACCTCAGCCGCGCAAGTGCGCTGCAGCATCCTCGCCTTCGCCCTGTCAGAAGACCGCCAAGCGCCTCGTCGCCCAGCTCGAACGCCTCGGACACACCGTCCTCCTACAACGGGCCGCCGCAACCCCAAGCGTCATTTTCCCACTAGTTGGGCTGGCCTGGCGGCCGGTCGCGGGCGGATGAAAATGGTTTGATTCCGGGGTCGCCCTCGACGCCGATCACTGCTTGGTGCTTGTGAGCCCGAGACTAGTTTGGCGTGTGGGTCTCCCCGGGGTTCCGGACTGTTGCCAAGAGCACGCTCGTCAGATTCGTTAGTTCTCAGAGGCCCCTGGGCGGCGATCTTGTCGATCGCGTTCTCGGAGGTCAGATGGAAACGGTAGTTGAGCGCCCGGCGGCGCTGGATGTGCACAAGGAGCAGGTCACCGCTTGCGTGCGGATTCCCGGGGAGGGCCGCTCGCGTGAGCAGCACGTGGCGGAGTTCCCGACCACGGTCGCGGGCCTCTTGACGCTGCGCGATTGGCTGGCGGCGTTCGGGGTCCAACAGGTCGTGATGGAGGCCACCGGCGTCTATTGGAAACCCGTGTGGGCGATCCTCGAGGACGAGTTTGACTGCCTGCTGGTCAACGCTCGCCACGTCAAACAAGTTCCCGGCCGCAAGACCGATGTCAAGGACGCTGAGTGGCTGTGCCAACTCGCGGAGGCCGGCCTGCTCAGGGCGAGCTTCGTGCCGCCGAAACCGATCCGCGCGCTCAGGAACTTGACCCGGTATCGCAAGACGCAGATCCAGGAACGCGCCCGCGAAGCCAACCGGCTGCACAAGGCGCTGGAGGACACTGGGATCAAGCTCGACTGCGTCGCCACCAACATCCTCGGCAAGTCCGGCCGCGACATGCTCGACGCGCTCGTCTCCGGCACGACCAACCCCGAGATCCTCGCCGAGCTCGCCCGCGGCAAGCTGCGCAAGAAGATCCCCGCGCTCAAAGAAGCCCTGGAGGGCCGCTTCGATCATCTCCACGCCGTGTGGATCGGCGCGATCCTCGCCCACCTCGACTTTCTCGACGAGCAGATCGGGAACCTGACCGAAGCGATCGGAGAGCAGATCGCCCCTTTCGAGCAGGCCGTTGAGCTGCTCTGCACGATCCCCGGCATCCAACGGCGAAACGCCGAATGCATCATCGCCGAGATCGGTGTCGACATGAGCGTGTTCCCGACCGACAAGCAGCTCGCCTCCTGGGCCGGGATGTGCCCCGGAAACGACCAATCCGCCGGCCGGCGACGCTCCGGCAAGACCCGCAAAGGCTCCAAGTGGCTCGACTGGGCCCTGGAAGAAACCGCGATGGCCGCGATCCGCACCAACGACTCCTACCTCGCCGCCCAATACGCCCGCCTACGCCCCCGCCGCGGCCACAAGAAAGCACTCGGCGCCGTCAAACATTCAATCCTCTGCATCATCTGGCACATGCTCTCCACCGGCGAGCTCTACAACGACCTCGGCGGCGACTACTTCCGCAAACGCGACCCCGAACGCATCACCAAACGACTCATCGCCCAACTCGAGAGCCTCGGCCACAAAGTCGTCATCGAGGAGCTACCACAGGCCGCCTGAACCACCACCGCCATCGCAACCCGGGCGGGATTTTCCTGTCAGTAAGGTCAGCATGGCGACCAGCGCCAAGCGCTTGTTGCCATCCAAGAACGCCTGACTCTCGGCGATCCCGTGCGCCAACACGGCCGCCTGAAGTGCGAGGTCTGCATCCTCGTAGTGCGCGTAGGACAGCGGCCGCCCCAGCGCGCCCTGCAGTCCAGCGCGGTCTCGGAGCTGATCGGCCGCCTGCTGATCGGTGCCGCCGATGATCGAGGCGTACAACGCCAGCGCATCGTCGACGTCGAGGTACACCCACTCGCCGGCCGCGTCTTCGCCCACCGCGACCTACTGGCTGGGTGATTCGGGATCGTGCTCGGCGAGAATCCGCAGCGCTTCCGGGTGATCAGCCACCACCCGGCGCCCGACGGCGCGGATCCGCTCGCTCACACTGTCGGTAGGCAGGATCCGAAGCTCGCCACCCTCGAGCTCCTCGATCAGCACCGACGCCCCGGGTGCGTAGCCACGCGTTTCAAGCTCGCGCGGGATCGAAACCACGTTGCTGTTGCCCACCCGCCTGACCTTCACAACTTTCATACCACCAGTATATACACGGACATACCGCCGATTCAACAGCGTGCCTGCTTCGCCAGTGCATTGCGAGCGCTCCAGGACACGAGCGAACCGACAGCGGAATCGTCCGATGCGGCAGCGCGACCAACGCTCGGGGACCGCCCTTCGTTCCACCGAAGGCGGGCGTGTGGTCACCTCGCACGCTGGCCCGGTGCCGGCTCGCTCTCGGCGGCTACTTCGCTTCTTGTTTGGTGCCGTAGCGCTGTCGGGCGGCCTCGCCGGAGGTGCCCAGCAGCGAGCCGATGAGTGCCCACGAGTACCCGTGAGCACGAGCGTCTTCCACGGCGGTCCTGATCGATCGTTCGGCATTCGATCGGGACAGCACGGCGTCGCGGAGGGCGGCGAAGACCTGGGGGTTTCGTTCATCCTCGGCGGTGGGCTCGTAGTCCTCAAAGCGGCTGGCCAGTTCGTCGGCGTGGTCCAGGATGTCTTGCACGGTTCTGGGCATGTCGCTCACCTGAGGAATTTGTCGCGGGCCCTCATCGCGTGGACGACCACTGGAGCCGGAATGCCGTCGACCACCCCGATTTCGTAGATGATCGCGGCTTGGTTGGCGCCGATGATCATCGTGAAGCCCTCGTCGAGCTCGAAGACGCGAATGGGATGTGCGTAGGCATGTCGGATGTCGTCGTCGCTAACGCCATGTTTGCGGGCGCTTTCCGCGATGATCAGATCCGCGCCCACGACTACAAGTTAGCTTGTGGCAAGGTCCATGTCGAGCGACCTCACCAGTCGCGGGACACCGCGCCTGCTTCGCAGTGTTGCAGGCGTCCGCGGCGCCGCTCGTCGCGCGCTCGCGGATCGTCCTAGGCAGAACAGTCCCGAGCTTGGGTCGAGATGCCCGCTCCGCACCGGAAGGAGGGCCGCGGGGCGGAACGTGGCACCGGGGAAGTGGTCACCGTCGTTCGGCGCCCGTGTCCTCCTCGTCACCGTCGTCGCTGACACCGCCAGCCCGAACCGCACCGCGACCGGCGCTCCCACCGAACGGTCGAGCGAGTGCCTCGCTAACCAAGTCGCAGCGCCGTTTCGGCGTAGGAGGAAACCGCGCGCCCCGAATGGCCCCAACGATTTCGCCCAAGCGCCTTACGATCGACACTACCCGAGTGTCGCACTTGGGTCGGCACGCTTACGCGACGGCCCCGAGGCTACACACTTCGCGCGATCGACGTCATCGATGCGACGACGCATCGCGCGGCGCGCACTGAGGCTCACGCCGGCCGGTCGCGGCCGCGAGGGTCCTGCTTTCCGTCGGTGCACAACAGTGCCGGCGTCAAGCTGCACTGCGGCACGCCCGGATGCGCGACCGATCACGCGGGCGCGCGGGTCGGCGAGACTACGGTGATGCACGATGCGCGCTGGCGTCTGACGTCGACAAACGGCTACTCGGAGTTGGTCTGCGAATTCGTGGCGGAGCGCGACTCGTGCCTGGCCCACGACGTGCGACTTGAGCAGCGACTTCCAGCCAGTGAATCCGGGGCGGCGGTCGCGATCGGCGTTCTCGGTCTCTCGCCTGACCGGCTCGCCCATCTCACGACGGTCCTTCGAGCGTGGCTGGCGCAGTCGCTGCGCGGCCTCGCGCTGGACCCGCTCGACTACTCCGCTGAGCTCGCGGTCAGTCCCAACGAGTCGCTAAGCGTGACCCTCGGTCCGCCCCCGATGTCATCACGACAAGCGGGGGCGTAGCGGCCTTGGTCGAGCTGCGCCGCGACTCGCTCAACGGAAGTGCCGTGTTCGCGACCGATGCCACCTGCCTGCAACTCCTTGTCGACGGCGTGGAACACATGCTCGCTACCGCGCGCGCCGTCTGACGGACCGGGGGTGAGCGGACGCGTGACCGCCGCGAACACACAGCCAAGAGTCGAAAGGCGCTCCTGTCGGGCAGCGGGTCGGCACGGTCCCGCTCTCCACCGATGCGGAACAGCAGCGCGCCGGCGCGGACGCAGCCGAGCGTCGTCCAGAGCGGCCGTCTCCTCAAGCCCGTCGACGTGTTCCGCCTTCGCCACGAAGCGGTGCGGCCCACCGCTGGAGCGAGACCGATGCCTAGGCGAATCGCCGGCGGCGGCTGCACAGAGCGGTTGGCATAGTCGACTGTTGGGATCTGTCACTCGGGCACGAGACGGCCCGTTGACGGCGGTCACGCTGGCGCGGGGACCTGTGGCCGTATCGTTGACCTCATGAGGAAGAGCGCGGCACGCAGTCAGCGGGGGCTTCTGCTGTCGGCCGCGGTTCGGTTCGTTGGCCCGATTCCGCCAAAGGGCGCGCCTGAGTTCGAGCGGCTTCGTTTCATTCGTGCCTTGTCCCTGAAGCTCGTGCTCCCCGTTCTGCCGGTTCTCGTCGTTGCGGTGCTGGTCATTGGCCAGACGTGGGTGTACGTGATGCTTGGGATCTGGGCAGTGGTGTGGGTCGGCGGCCTGGCGCGGCTTTTCTATGGACCTCAGACGCGCGCGGTCGGGCGAGTCATCGGCCGAGTAGCGGGGCCGGCGGCCGTCACTTGGTCCACCCTGCCATCCCGCGGGCGGACCGAGCAGAAGACGCCATGCCGGTGGGCGGCGTCCTGCTCCGGACGTGCCTGCACCCGTGCCCGATCGTTTCCCCCGAGGCGCAGCGGACTGCCAACGCGGGCCTCTGAGGCCGTCGGTTGCCAGTAGCGCGAAGCTCGCCGTCGAGGTACCGGTTCGTCAGCTGGGTGGCGCCGGTCAAGTCGTGGAGCGGTACGGCTTGCCTGGCCCGAACTCGTAGAAGAAGTACACCTCATACGAATCGAAGTGACCGAGGTCGGTCGGCTCGGCCGCAGGGTCGCAGCGGCGGACCGCTTCGTCCAACAGGTCGCGGTCAACGTGCCACCAGTCGCGCAGCTGCACGAGCACCGGAAGCAGGCTGCTGTCGCCGAGCAAGGCGGCCGCCTCTACCTCCAATACGCCCACCGAGTCGGACGTCAGCTCGCGCATCGCCGCAGCAACAGCTCGCTCATCTCCGCGGCGCGCGAGCCCGATGAGCGCTTCGCCGCGAGCTTCGCTATGGGTTTCGTCCAGGCGCGCAGCGAGGACATCGCGAATCTCGGGCGTGTCGACATCTGAGAGCCTGCCGATCGCGAAGGTAGCCCAGTTGCGAACGTCACCGCATTCATCGGTCGTGAGGGCAACCACGGCCCGCAAGGCTTCACGATCGGGAGGATTCCCCGCGCACGACGGGATCGCCCGTGCCACGCTCAGACGCACAGCCGGCGACGCCGAGTCCGTGTGCGCGAGCACGCACGCAAGCGCCTCCTCGCGTGCATCATCGGTGCACATCATGTGCAGCGCCCACAGCGCCATCGGCACCACCTCGGGGTCTTCCTCGAGTGTGGCGTCGCGACGCGCCAGCGCCCATGCGGCTGCGACGTTCTCCGGTTGCCCGTTGCACAGGCCACCGATCATCTCCCAGCCAGCCAAACGGTCGCTGCTGGCCCGCGAATCAAGCAGCCCCCGAGCTCGCTCTAGAAAGGCGGCCGTGTCAGGCTCGTCGGCCATCACCGCATTGTCTCCTAACGGTCTCAGGGTGGCTGTACGCCTCAATCGGGTGGCGGCGTGCCCGACGTCCCGCGCCGGCACATCACGCCGGGTCGCAGCCGCACTCGCGCGAAAGCGCGACACCGCCGAGTCAGTCCGGCTGTCCCGCTTGGGACGAAGCTCAGGACCCTCGCCGGCGCCAAACCGCGCCCCTGCTCCCGCCTGACGAAGCGGAACCCGGCCCGCCGTTCACGTCCGCGGCAGGGGCTCCCGGTGACGTTGTAGAACGCAGCAGCAGACGCAGGCCGAAGCGACGCCAGCGCCCGGGGCACCAACACCGCCGGTGCGCCGTAGACCTCTGCACCCGCGGGAAGGACCGGCCCGCCGGGCGATTCGCGCGAGCGCGGCGGACAGCGACGCGAGGCCGACGCCGCAGCCGGACCCGAAAATTGACGACGGCGAGGGGCGCCAGCTCGGCTTGTCAGGATTCGCTCGTTGCCTTGTGGGCGGCTCGCGCCGCGCCAGGTCTTCCTGCCCTTCGAGTACTGGGTCGGCGACACGATTACCCTCGCCGCACCTCTCTGCGTCGTCGTGCTGGTCGTCCAGCGACGGGCGGCCCTGTCCGCGCACCTTGTCCGCGCAGGGCCTCAGACGCGCAGCGGCCGCGGCGTGTGCCGCGGCCGCTGCGCCCGCCACCGGAGGGTCACGCGCGCTCCGCGTGGAAGAGGGACGGCGCGCGCTGCCGGTGACAGGTCGACTGGGTTCGAGTCGCCTAGCTCATGGAATCGAGACCTCTGGCTGCTGGAACCCGCCGAAGCCGGCGTTCGCGTTGGCGATCGCCGCCGCGGCGTCAGCCGGAGTGATGAACCCGGCTGCCGCCTCGGCGTTTGTCGCGGTGGCGTACTTCGCGGCGTAGGCCGCCGGCGTCGGATACAGCCCCTGCAGGGCCGAGTTCCCCAGGTCGGTGAAGTACCCCGACAGCAGGCACAGCCCGGCGCTCCGGAGGGTGGGATTGCTGATGCTGCCGCTCGTGAACGCCTGCAGGGCCGCCTGAGCTTCGCTGAGCAGGTTGCCGAGCTGGAACGAGTTCGCGTCGGTCGTCGAGAGGTTGATCGGTGAGTAGTCCTCCGTCGGAACCTGGGCCTCGGGCAGCTGGATACCACCAGAGGCGACGCCGTACTTGTTGACGTTGGGGATATCGAACAACCCGAACAGCACCGATGTGGTGGAGATCGATGACGGCTCGTGCGGCGCCGGCACCCCGTTGACGACCCAGTTCTGCAGGGCCGCGATCGCCGACTCCTCGACCTCCCACAGCGGCATGTTGTCGGGCTGGTTGACGCCATCCAGCGCCGTACCGGTGCCCTCGATGGGAGTGCCCGCGACGCACATCGGAATCGCGGCGGTCGGCTGCTCACGGGCGATGGTCTCCGTCTCGTAGGCGCCTTCGTGCGCGTCGATGTGCGCGGCCCCAGCGACCTCCCACGTGCGCATGTCGGTGTTATCGGCCTGGCGAGCGGCCCCGGAGTCCAGCTCCAGGACATCGCCCTGGGTGTTCAGCTGGATGAACGGCGCCGTGTTGTTAGTGCGGATCAGCGCCGGCAGCGGACTCAGCGAGATGAGGCCGTTGCCGATCGGTGCGGCCGTTACGGCCCGACCGACGCCCAGGAACGCGGTGAACGCGTGCGTGAGCGGCTGGATGGCATTGACATAGGTGTCGATCCGGAAGGCCGACTGCGAGTCGCCCGTCCCGATCTCTACCTTCACCGTCAGCCCGCCCAGCATTGTCGCGCTGTCGGCCTTTACGACCTCGGCGGCCTGGGTGAAGATGTCATAGGACTGACCATCGTTGCTGTCGCCCAGCGACCCGTAGCGTGCCGGATCCCACGTGGCGAGGTCGCTCATGCCCGCCGTCTGCGCGGTCACGCCGACGTACGCGTAGCCGTTGCTGATCAGCTCGTGGTTTACCTGCGCCCAGACCGGATCCTGGTCGCCGCCGGTCGTGTCGTTCAGCCACTCGAACACCACCGTGCCGTTGAACTTGGCCGGATCGGTCGGATAGCGGATCAGCAGACGGGTCTTATAGGGCAGGCTCTGTGACGACGACACGCCCCAGTTGCCGTTCGACGACCAGGAGCCGCTCTGCTGATACACCTTTGCGTTGCCAGAGATCTGATACTCCCGCTCCACGTAACCGGCCGCACTCAGCGAGGACGTGTCAAGCGACGGCGCTCCGGGCACTCCACTCGGCGGCGGGACGGCGTCATAGGCAAACCCGTGCGTTCCGCTGGTCGCCGCGATCGGCGTGACGGAAGGCAGGCCGCCCGGCGAGGGAGACGTCGTGGTCGCGCTCGTGGTAGTGACAGTGGTGGTCGTCACCGTGGACGACGAGGAAGCGGTCGTGGTCGTGGTGGTGGTGTGACAGAAAAAGAAGCACGTGGCCGCTCCGGCGCTCGCGCTCCACAGCAGCAGCGCTGCAAAGCACGCGCCAAGCGCGACCCCGAACGTCCTAGTGACGTTTGTCAGTCGATGCGTCATGTCTCCTCCATGAGATGAGAAACAGCACGGGATAAGCGATGCGGGGCGCGGGCGATCTCTCCATTCGTTACCGCGAACCCTCCGGTGTTACGATCCGGTCATCGAGTGTCACTACATACGCCCGCCAGCCTGGCGCCTGACAAGGCACCATCTGACCGCGCCGAGCCCCAACCGCGCTTGACCCAAGCGGTTCACCCGGAACCCGGCGGGCGAATGTGTAGCACTTCCGACCCTCTTTCGCGAGAAGTGTAGCACCGCCACACCACTCATGGCCACCAATGTTTCTAGAAGCTTGGTTCGTGCCCTTTCACATGCGAGAGCTCGCCGGCTCGGCGCCCGCCGCGCCCATTGCTTACCCCATGGGGCCGGCCGCCCGAGCGCCCTGCAGTGCGGCATGGGCATCCTCGATACCGGCCGCGAGGCGGTCGGCGTCGCCGACGTAGGCCGGTCCGGTTCCGTCGCGCAACAGCCCGCAGAGGGCAGCCATACCTCGCACGTAGAGCGGCGCGGGTCCGCGGAGCAGGTCGACGACGTCGCGTACGGCCGCCCGGTTGGCGGTGACCGCCTCGCGGTGCGGCCGGACCGTCCAGGCGCCGCGCGGATGCTCCGCCGCGCCCAGCAGCCGCTCCAGATCCTCGGCGATCTGCACGCGGGCCTCGGGGCCGGCGAGGACAGCCGCCCGTGCGGCCAGCCGCGGTGAGCTCGCCGGATCGGCGCCGGCGGCGATCCGACGGTCGAGGCCAGCCGCATGCAGGCGGGCCGCAAGCCGATCCAGGCCGCTCGGATTGAGCACTCGTTCGGCCGCATGCTCGCACGCGGCGACCGCCGCGTGTGCGTTCGAGTCTGTCGCGGTCTGGATTGCAGTGCGTGTCGACATTGCGACACCTCCGTAACCGAATAGCTGGTGTCCTTGTAACCTACTAATGCGATACGCTAGTGTCAAGCCGAATGAGCGCGCCCGTGCCACACGCCCTCGATCTGACGATCGACTTCGTCAACACTCTCGACATCGAGGCCGGCACCGACGAGCTGGCGACGCCCGGGGCGCTCGCCGCGTGGCTCACGGCGAAGGGATTGATCAAACGGGACGCCACAGATCCGAGCGCCCCCGAGCACGAGGCCGCGATTCGGCTTCGCGAGGCCCTGCGCGCGTTGATGCTCGAACACAACGGCGGGCCTCACGACGGGCAGGCCGGCGGCGAGCTCGATCGGGCGGCTCGCCGGGGCCAGCTCGGCGTGCACTTTGCACCCGACGGCACCGTGGCCCTGCGGCCGGCCAGCCACGACGTCGACGGGGCGCTCGCCGCAGTGCTGACACCGGTTGCCGAGGCGGCCAGTGACGGGTCCTGGCAGCGAGCAAAGGCCTGCCGCGCCGGCGACTGCCACTGGGCGTTCTACGACCGATCGCGCAACCGCTCGGGCACCTGGTGTGACATGGCCGTCTGCGGCAACCGCACGAAGGTCCGCGCCTACCGCCAGCGCGCGCCCCAGAATCGTTAGCCCGAGCCCCCTACAACGACACGCGAACCGGCGGAACGGCCGAGGCCGGGATGGCTGGGCGGGCGCCGCGCCTCCCTTTCCCATAGTGTCGTCGGTGTCGTGACGCTTGAGCTCGAGGTGATGCTGACCGCCGAGATCCCTACCCCGCGCGGGTACGTCTTCCGCGCGCCGGGCAACGGCCTGTCGCGCCTGCGCGCCGGCCTCAACCTCCGCGACGTGATCGTGTCCCCGTGCCTCGCCTTCGTCGTGCGCCATCCGACCGCGGGGGTGATCGTGATCGACACCGGGCTGCACCCCGACGCGCAGCGCGACCTGCGCCGCGACTTCGGCCTGCCGATGAGCCTGCTCTTCCGCGGGCTGCGCCCGGCCGCCGAGGCGTTCGATGCGCAGCTGCGCGCGCTGGGCGTCGACCCCGACGGCGTGGAGTCGGTACTCATGACGCACCTGCACGTCGATCACACGAGCGGGATGCGGCTGCTACCCCGCGCGCGCTTCACGTGCTCGCGCGCCGAGTGGTCGGCCACGCGCACGCGCTTCCCCGCCGCGCGCGGTTACGTGCCCCACCACCTGCCCTCGCCCGACCGCGTCGAGCTCGTGGACTTCGCGGCGCAGGGCCAGCCGTGGGGGCCGTTTCGGCGCACGATCGACTGGCTCGGAGACGGCAGCGTTCGCCTGATCGATACGCCGGGCCACACCCCCGGCCACCTGTCCGTCCTGCTGGCGCTGGCGGGCGGCGGGCGCGTGCTGCTCGTCGGAGACGCCGCGTACACCGTGCGCAGCATCGACGAGCAGATCCTGCCGATGCTGTGCGCCGACGACGACGCGGCCCGCGCGTCGCTGCGCGAACTGAGGACGTTCACCGAGCAGGACGCGGAGGCGATCGTCGTGCCCTCGCACGACCCCGAGGCCTGGAAGGCCCTTCGCGGGCCGGCCCCCACTTCGTAACGGAGGGTTCGGGAAGAAACCGTAGGGCGCGGCGTCTTGGCCTCCGACGGCCCGGTCAGCCGTCGCGATAGCTCCGCGGGCGCTCGGGCCTGACCCTTCCGCGCGTCTCCATCTCGGCAGGGGAGATGGTGGGAGTCACAGCGGCGTACGGGGCGCCAACCGGGCGCCCCGCGCCGCTGTGCGCTGCCGCATGCCTTCGCCTGCCACCCCTTAACCGAAAGGAAGGCAGATGGCTGGCTCCGGACTCCCAGGAAGCTTCAAGCGACGTCCCAGCGGCTCCCCGAACTCGGCCCCCATCGTCGATCGCGACCACGACCTTCGATGGAAAGGAACGCCGATGCCTCGCCTCCGCAACGCCGGCGCCGACCGCTCAGCGGTCTCGGAGCAGCGGACACCGGAACGGCCGGGCTGGCCCTCACCGGTCCGCCTCGGACAGATCGCGCTCGGGCTGTTCTGGCTCGGCGACGGCCTGCTCCAGTTCCAGCCGTACTTCTTCCACCACTTCGTGAGCGGCGTGATCGACACCGCTGCGAGCGGACAGCCGTCGATCATCGGCGATCCGATCACCTGGATCGGCAGCCTCATCGCCCCGCATCAGGCGGTCTTCAATACGTTCGCCGCGCTGGCCGAGGTGGCGATCGGCGTCGGGCTGCTCGTGCGGCGCACGGTCAGGCCGGCGTTGCTGGCCTCCTTTGCCTGGGCGCTGGGGATCTGGTTCTCCGGTGAGGGCCTCGCCGGGTTGTTCACGAGCAACACGCCCAACCCGGCCACCGGGATCGTCAACGCGGCCCCGCTGTACATCATCGCCGGAGCGCTCGTGTGGCCCGCCAAGTCCCGGTTCGGGCTGCTCGGTGCGCGCGGCGCGCGCCTGGTGTGGGGGGCGCTGTGGCTCGCCACCGCAGCCCTGTGGCTCGCCCCGTCCAACTATGGCAATGGCGCGCTCGGCAGCACCTTCTCGAACGCGCCGTCGTCGGCCGGGTGGCTGTCGAGCCTGCAGTCCGGCGCGGCGCACCTTGTCTCCGGGCCGGGCGGCACGCTCACGCTCGCGCTCTCGATCGCGTCGGCGGCCATCGGCATCGGCGTGTTGTGGCAGCGCGGCACGCGCGTGGCGCTGTACGCGGCGATCGTGCTGAGCGTGGTCTTCTGGTTCCTGGCCGAGGGGCTCGGCGGGCTGTTCACCGGCCAGGCCACCGACGTCGGGGCCGGCCCGCTGATGGTGCTCATCGCCACCCAGCTGCCCGCGCTCGCCCCGCGCCGCGTCGCTGTGCCGGTCGAGTCGCGCGTGGCCGTGTGGGCGTGACGGCGCCACCGCGACCCCTGCCTGCCGCGCAGCGGCGGGTGGGGGCCGGGGCGCCGCCGCGCGTATACACTCGCCGCCATGACCGCCGACGAGTCCGCGGCGTACCGCATCGGATGCGAGGTGCACACCTCTGACGGCCCATGCGGCGAGCTGACGCGGGTGATCATCGATCCGGTGGCCCGCGCGCTCACCCACATCGTCGTGCGGCCGAAGGGCCACCAGACGCTCGGACGGCTCGTGCCGGTCGCCCTCGTCGAGGGCAACGGCGACGAGGTCCGCCTGGCCTGCACGGCGGCGCAGCTCGATGCGCTCGAGGAGGCCGAGGAGTCACAGCTGCTGCCGGCGAGCGGCTATCCGGCGACCGACGTGTACGCGTGGCCGTACTACGGCGCCGGCGGGATGGGCATGAGCGGGGCCGTCGGGTACCCGAGCGGCCTCGAGTACGGGCCGATCCCGGTCGTCTCCGATCGCGTGCCCGTCGGCGACGTCGAGGTGCGGCGGGGCGACCAGGTGCATGCCAGCGATGGCTGGATCGGGGCTGTCCAGGGGCTCGTCGTCGATCCGCAGGACCACCACGTCACGCACGTGCTCCTTCAGGAGGGCCACCTGTGGGGCCGCAAGCAGGTCGCCATTCCGATCGCCGCGGTGACCCGCATGCAGGATGCGATCCAGGTCGAGCTGACCAAGCAACAGGTCCACGACCTGCCCGCGGTCGACCTCAGCTCGAGCCCTTAGCTTCGCCCGCCGCCGCCCCTCGCGCGCCCATACCGATCCTTCGGCGTGGTGTGGGGGGCGCGCGAGGGTTAGCGGGGCCCTCTTCCCCTCCTCCCCGGCTAGCGCCGGGACGGCTCAGCGCCGGCGGGGCGCCATCACTGGTTCTGCGCCCGCCGGGTCGGCCATGCTGCACACATGAGTGCCGACAGCAGCGCGTCGCGGTCGCGCACGCGGCTGGCCGCGATGTCGCGCGCCGCGACCACGGCGGCGACGGCGAGCGCCTCGTCGGACGTCCAGTCGTTCGGTCGGCGATCGAACGGCGTCATCGCGCGTGGCTCCTTGGTTGCACTGCGGCTCTCATACTGAGCATGATCGGCGCCGGCGGCGCGGTTATCCATCCCTCAGTTGCGCGATCCCGTCCGCGTCGCGATGTCGGGGCTGGCGGCTGCGGTCAGCGCTCGGGCGTGGCCGTCGCGCCGATCATGCTCGACGCTACGTCGATCACGAGGCCCTCGCCGAGCGCCTTGGCCACGAGGTGGGCGCGCGAGCGAGCGCCGGTCTTGGCCATCGCGTTGCGCACGTGGGTGCGCACGGTGTCGTGGGCGATGTGCAGCTCGTCGGCGATCTCGGGCCCGGTGCTACCGAGCGCGACGAGCCGCACGATGTCGCGCTCGCGCGCCGACAGGCCGCCGTTGGGCCGGTCGCCGTCGACCTCGCGGCGAAATCGGCGACCCCACCGCGATGTGCTCATCGCGACCAACAGGACTCGGCGGCTGCCGGTGATCACCTCAACCGTGGCCGCCCACTGCACGCCGACGCTGCTGCCATCGGCCGAGCGCATCGCCGCCTCGCCCGCGGCGCGCCCCTCACGCAACATCTTCTGCCATTCGCTCGGCGGCACGGCCGGGCCGCCGACGACGAAGTCGTAGACCGGCCGGCCGAGCATCCGCGCTCGCCGATGGCCGAGGAGGGTCAGCGTGGCGCCGTTGACATCGACGATCCGCCGATTGGCGTCGAGCAGCACCATCGCGTTGCGCGAGTCCTTGAACGCCGCGTTGAACAGCGTCTCCCAGCCCCCCTGTGCAGGCACGCCGCCGAACCTACCCGAAACGGCGCCGGCGTTCCCGGTTTCATTGCCGGGGATGACCACGCCCGCCGCGGGGCCCGCGCGCCCACGAGACTCCCAGCAGGCACTCAGAATCCTCCCAGCGCCGAGCGCGACGCTGCTGGAGTCCCTCAACGATCCGCCCCCGGCCACGCGCCGCCGACGTCCCCGAAAGCAGGAGCCATGAACCCCCTTGGCAGCCCTTCCCGCCGCGCCACGTTCGCATCGGCCGCCGCGGCTTCGCTCGCCCTCGGCGCATGCGGCTCGAGCGCCTCGAGTGCGCCCACGACGACCTCCCACAGCCCGCTCTCGCGCGCGAGCACGGCGGCCTCGCCGCCGGCAGCTCCCGGAGGCAGTGGCGGCTCGGGCGGCGGGGCGCCCGGCGGCTCGTCGACGCCGACGCACACCCCAACCGGCGCCTACACGCTCAGCGGCGGGGCGGCTACGCAGTCGGGTAAGACGTACTCCTCGAGCGCCACCGACGTCTCGGGGGTGCTCGTGACCAGCTCGGGCCGGCTGACGCTCGTCGATCCGACGGTCAGGACGACCGGCAGCTCCAAGTCCAACGACGAGAGCAGCTTCTACGGTCTGAACGCCGGCCTGCTCGCCAACGCGAGCGGCAAGGTCGTCATCACCGGCGGCTCGGTGACGACATCCGGGTCGGGGGCCAACGGCGTGTTCGCCCACGGCAGCGGTGCCTCCGCCACGATCTCGGGCACGACGATCAGCGCCACCGGGTCGGGTGCGCACGGCGCGATGACCGCCGGCGGCGGGTCGCTGAAGCTGGCCAACGTCAGCATTCACACGACCGGGCAGAGCGCCGCGGCCATCGCGACCGATCGTGGCGGCGGGACGATCTCCTCGACCGGTGGGCGGTGGGTCACGACCGGCTTCAAGTCGCCCGGGATCTACTCGACCGGCGTCGTCGCGGTGACCGGCGCGACGATCACCGCGACGGGCGCCGAAGGCGCCGTCGTCGAGGGCGCGAACTCGATCGTCGTCAGCAACTCGACGATCAAGGCCGCCAAGGAGCATGGCGTGATGCTCTACCAGAGCACGTCGGGCGACGCGAACGCCGGGGCCGGCAGCTACACGATGAGCGGCGGCTCCCTCACCGCCGCGGCCGGGCCGGCCTTCTACGTGACGAACACGACGGCCGCGATCGTGCTCCAGCACGGCGCCAAGGTGAACGCGGGTGCTGGCGTCCTGCTGCGAGCCGACGCGGCCGGCACCGGCTCGGGTAACACGAACGCCGGCAAGGTGACGCTCACAGCCAACGGCGAGACGCTGAGCGGCAACATCTACGCCGACAGCAAGAGCACGATCACGGCGACGCTCCAGGGCTCCTCGACGCTCACGGGTACGATCACGAACGCCGCGCTGACGCTCGGCTCGGCGAGCAGGTGGGTCGTCACCGGCGACTCCACGCTGACGAGCCTCGCCGGGGCCGCCATCTCAAGCACGGGCGTCACGAACGTCGTGGGCAACGGTCACACCGTCACCTACAACGCGGGCCTGAGCGCCAACCGCGCGCTCGACGGCAGGACCTACACGCTCGCGGGCGGCGGCACGCTCAAGCCGGCGTAGCCGCTCGGTCGGCGCGCCCTACGCCGCGCGCTTGCCCGCCGGGGTCGCGGCGCGCGGCCGCTTGGCGGCCGGCGTGGCGCCTGGCGGGCGCTTGGCCGGCGGCCGGTCGGTGATGCGCCTGCGCTTCGGCACGACCGGGTTGCAGCGATCGGCCAGCAGGGCGCGGAAGTCGGGCCACGCCTTGGGGTCGCCAGGCGGGCGGCGCACGAAGGCCGGCATCCCCTGCGGCAGCCCGGCGAGGCTCGTTCGCAACTCGCGCTCGCGCAGGTGCTCGCCGACGCTGCGCACCGCCGTCTCGACGACCTGGTGGCGGCGGCGCCCGTTCATCAGATTCGCACCCATGGCGTCGAGGTCGTGCACGGTCGGTTGGATGAGCACGACCTCGGTTCCGGACTCGCGCACGCGCTTGGCCTCGCGACCGAGCGCGCGCCCCGACGCCTGGCGCAGCAAGCCGGCGGCGCGTTCGGTGAGCGTCTGGCGCGGCGGCGCGTGCAGCGAGGAGGTCGGGTTCAGGCAGATGACCAGGTCGAGCCCGACGCCAGCGAGCATGTCGAGGTTCGAGAACGAGTGCACTCCGCCATCGACGTAGCGGCGGCCGTCGATGCGCACGGGGCGGTAGAAGCCCGGCACGGCGCACGACGCGGCAACCGCGTCGGCGAGGGACGCCTGCGGAGCGTCGTCACGACCGAAGCTGACCAGCCGGCCATCCTCGTAGTCGCAGGACATGATCCACAGGTTCGGGTGCGGCGCCCAGCCGTCGCCGGCGGCGCGGCGGACGGTGTCCTTCAGCGGTTCGGCGGACATGATGCCCTGCGGGACCCAGCCCGCGAGCAGCGCCGCGGGTGCGTAGCGGTACGGGCGCGCCAGCGATGCCACCGCGAGCCGCCACGAGCCTGGGCCGAGCGACGGCACGCCCCGGTGCAAGCGGTAGCTGCCGCCCGCAGAGCGGTCGGCGTCGCTCACCGGGCGGCCATCGGCGCCGAGCATGTCGATCGACTCGCCGGCCGAGTGCGCGACCATGAACCATGGCGGCACCCCGCTCGCGCTGAGCCCGGCGATCATCGCTCCAGCGGAGGTGCCGACGATGTAGTCGGCGCTGCCCGGATCCCAGCCCGTCTCGGTCGCCAGCGCGTGCAGCGCGCCGACCAGCCAGGCACCTCCGAGAATGCCGCCGGCACCAAGCACGAGACCGATTTTCGGCCGATTAGCGGGGGAAAGCTTCATCTGTGGCTCCTGACAGAAAGGTCCGGGAACTACGCCTTTCTGTTACTAAACAGTTATCGCACCGGGCGGTCGAATCCTGGAGCCATAACGGATCGATCCGGGAAATCCCGCAGCAGTCAGCCGCACGGTGCGGCCTGATTGTTCGCCGGGCGGGGGCCGGATCGACCGGAGCCGAGGCGCGCTGTGACGCGCCGGTGACGCCGTGCCGCACGGGTCGCACAGGGTGTCCGCCGTGTAACGGGACTGGTGCGCGCGTGCCGGCGCCTGTGGGTCGGGGCGGCGGCGCGCCGCGGGTGTGCTCCCCTGGGCCCGCTACGCGGGGCTAATCGAGCACACCCCGGCGGGACCACCGCCGCGCGATCCAGGGTGCGCTCCCCTGGGCCCGCTACGCGGGGCTAATCGAGCACACCCGGGCGCGCGGGCCTCGCGCCCGCCACGTGGACGGGCGCGAGGGTCGGGGGGCAAGCGCTACGTGGCGGCCGGCGGCGAGGTCGTTGCCGGGGGGTTCGTGGCCGTCGGCGGGTGCGTTACGTCGCTGACCTCAAGCGCGGCGAGCGGCGCTCCAGCCGCGGGCGCGCTCGCCGGCGCGGCGACATAGACGTCGACGGAGTCGCCGACGGACAGGTCGGCCAGAGTCCGCGTGCCGTCGCCGTTGACATCTGCCACCCGCATGCGGGTCGACGCGGTGACCTCGAAGGACAGCCGCTGCCCGACGTACGACGACGCCGCGCTGTACACCTGGGCGATCGTTACGAGCATCGTCCCGGCGGCGACGTCGATGTTGGCGACGGTGCCGTCGAACGCCCAGTAGGCCGAAGGGGCCGACGTCGACGGAGGAGAGGTCGTCGAGGGGGGCTGTGCCGGCGGCGAGACGGGTGCGGGCGCGGGCGGCTTGGCCGGCGGGGAGGACACGTCGTACAGGGCGACCGCGGCGAGCGTCGCTCCGGCCGGTGACGGCGATGCCGGCGGCGCGATAGAGGCCACCACCCGGTCGCCCACCCGGACATCGGCGAGGTTGTGCCTGCCGTCGCCGTTCACGTCGGCCACGACGAAGCTAGTGTCGGCGCCAACGCTGAAGTGCATCAGCGAGCCGACGGCCGCGGCGTCACGCGGCGCCTCGGCGACGGTCAGGGCAAGCGTGCCCGCGTGGGTATCGATGCTCTGCACCGTCCCGGCGAAGTCCCACCGGCCCGTCGGTGCCGGTGCCGGCGGCGTGGGCACGGCGCCGCGATGCCGGTGTCCGTGCCCGCGGGGCACCGTCCGTCCCGCGCGATGGTGGATGTCCGGCCGAGCCGCGCCGGCGGTCGGGGGGACGACGAGCGCGCCGAGCACGATCGCTGCGAGGGCCAGGCGATGCCGCGAGGTGGTGAACATCGAGTCCCCCTTATCGATGAGTGGCGACGGCGGTGCCCGACAAGGTGCGGGCACCACCGGCCGACGGTGAGCTACTTGTTCGATCGGGCGTAGGGCGGCACGGCTTGACGCGGCGGCGGGGGAATCCGACGCGCGTCCGCGGCCGACGCGGACAAGGCCGCGCAATCGTCGGCAACGTGCGCGGTCGCGGTCAATTCTCGATCGTGACGAGCGTGCCGATCGGGGTGTAGGGCCAGACCCGGGCGGCGGTGGCCAGCGGCAGCTCGACGCAGCCGAGGCTCTGCGGCGTACCGAAGGAGGCCCGGTTGAAGGCGTGCAGCGCGTCGCCTCCATTGAAATAGCTGATCCAGCGGATGCCCGGATCGTGGTAGCTGGAGCCGCCGGGGTTGGTGCCGGCCATCGTCCCGACGGGGATGTGCTCGAACACCGGGAACGTACCGAGCTGCGTCGGGGCCGCCGGCACCCCGGTATTGCCCGGCGAGGTGAGCACCGTGTGCCCGGCGCTCCACAGCGTCAGCCGCTGGGGCAGGTTGCGATGCACGTAGACGTAGCTGTAGGGCGCCGTGTGACGGGTGCCGGCGACGGCTGCGCCGATGAGTGTCCGCCATACGACGGGCCCGGCGATGCCGTCGGCGGTGATGCCGTTCTCGTTCTCGAACATCATCACCGCTCCGCGGGTGATGTTGTTCGGCTGGCCGGCCTGCCACATCGCCTGCAGCTCGGGTGGGGTGTTCGGATAGCGCCAGGCGAACGTGCCCGCGGGCGCGCTGACGGCGGCCGCGATCTGCGCGCTTGTCGTCCGCGCCACCGGCGCGCCCGTCGGGGTCCAGCCGACCGGCAGGTAGCCGGCCTGCGCGAGCAGCTGCTGCAGGCGAAGCGTGGAGCCGAGCGGCACCGTCCAGGCGATCTCGCTCGTCGGCTGCGCGGCGGCGCCCGACGGACCGGTGACCGCGACGGCCCGCGGCAGCTGCAGGCGCAGTTGCGTGCCGAGTGCGACGCCGACCCCCGAGGGCTGGAAGACGAGCGTGTGGCTGTCGACCTCACGCCAGACGCCCCGCTCGCCGCCGAGGAACTGCGGACGTGCCGCGCCGAAGACGTCGGTCAGCGGGCGCGAGAAGGTCAGGCGGATCGGGGCCGCCGGCGAGAACGTCACACCGGGAGCCGGGTCCACGACCGCCACCGGCAGCGACGACGGCGGGAACCAGCTGACGGTCGTGGCCGCACCAAGCCGCTCCCACGACGCGGCGGACGCCGCGAGCTGCAGCGAGCCGGCCGCCGTCGCTCGGGGAAGGGCGACGACGCGCTGCCCTCGAGCGAGCGCCACCTGCGTCACGCGATCCCCAACTCGGTAGGCGACGGCGGACACCGGCCGATCGAAACGCACCACGAGGGGCGACCCCGGTGCGGCGGTGAGCCATCGTGCGTCCACGTGCGCGACGGGAGCGCGCAGCGTGAGGCGCTCGGTGTGGGTGTCCCCCAGCGCCCACCCGATCCACGCGGGGCGACGAATCGTCACGTCGACGGTGACCCGCTCGCCCGGCGCCAGCATCGTCAGCGGGGTGAGCCGATTGGCATCGACGGCCACCGGGATCGGTCGCCCGCCGGGGCCGAAGGCCACCGCGCTGGTCAGCGTGCCGGCAAGCGGCGACAGCGTCACCCGGGCCAGGGCGTTCGCGTCCGGTGACAGAGACGCGCCGGACCAGCGCGCCACGCCGAGGGCGAGGGCGACGAGAGCAACGGCCACCACGAGGGCCACCACCGCCAGGACCCGCGTCGTTCGCCGAGATGTCGGCGCCGCGCGACGGCTCGTCGTTTGCACCGCCATCACGGTCCAGGGTAGTCCGCGAAGTTCCTCGCGGCGGGTGGATGACCATCGCGCAGGCGCGCTTGCAGCCGACGCCTGGCGACCGGCGCGCCGGTCAGCGCGACGGAGCGGCCTGCAGGATGGCGTCGAGCTCTGAGATCTGGCGGCGCAGCCCGCCGCAGACCTGCTCGCAGAGCTCGAAGACGCTGTCATCGGCGATCGCGTAGCGCGCGAACGTGCCTTCCTTCGCGCGGCTGACGAGTCCCGCGCCGAGCAGGACGCCGAGATGCTTCGAGACGTTCTGCTGCGAGCCGGCGGTGGCCTCCTGCAGCTGTTGCACCGTCGCCGGACCCTCGCGCAGCCGGTCGAGCAGCTTGATGCGCATCGGCTCGGAAAGCACCCGGAAGCGCTGCGCGATCAGCTCGGTGAGCTCATCGGGCAGAGGATGGACAAGCGGTGTGGTCCTACGCACGAAGACAACATAACACCACTAGCTGGTTGTGTGGCGTTATACGGATCCGGCCGCGCAGCGCCGAACGTACGCTCGATTCGAGGGGTCAAGACGACCGCCGGAGGTGTCCAATGTCGATTACGCAGATTCCGCCCGCCGAAGCGCCCGAGGTCGAGGCCGAGGCCGAGGCGCCACAAGCCGAAGCGCTGGACACCTCGTCCGCGACGATCCGCGTCGAGGCTACGCCCGCCGCGCCTCCGCAGGCCTGGGAGGCACCGCCCGATTCTCCGGGTCCGTTCATCGGCCTGACGGTCGGACTCGGCATCCTCATCCTGCTCGTCGTCGCCTTCATCGTCGCGAGCGGCATCACCGGTGCGGTCTGGCTGCTTGTCATCGGCATGGTGGCGCTCGTCGCCGCGCTCGGCCTGCTGCTCGGCGAGCTGATGCGCTTCATCAACTGAGCCATGGCGGCTCAGAGCAGAGCGTGAAAGGAGGACTCGATGGCCATGACGGCATCCGCGAGGCGCGTCGGTGACGGCCTCCGCCACGAGGTCGATGTGAATGGCCGCCACACCCTCGTGACCGACGAGCCCGCCGGCCTGGGCGGGAGCGACACGGGTCCGGCACCGCACGAGCTCCTGGCGGCGGCGCTGGCGTCGTGCGTGTCGACGATGGTCGCGCTGTATGCCAAGCGCCACGACTGGGACGTCGGCGATCTGCGCGTCGACGTCGTCTACGACCCGGACGCGTCGCCGCGGACCGTCGACCTGACGCTGCACCTGCCCGACGCGCTGTCGGAAGAGCAGGTGGCGCGCCTGCGGCGTGTCGCCGATACCTGCCCGGTGCGCCGCGCTCTCGAGGGCGCCTTCACGTTCGAGGAGCGCATCGCCGCCGAGCCGCCGTTGACGCTCAGCTCGTGAGCGCCAGCGCCGGCGGGTCTTCGTCGGGCCCGGACCCGGACCGCAGGGCGGCGAGCTCGCCCTCGAACTCGCGGATCGCGCGCACAAGGCCCTCCGGGGGCCGGACGTCGTCCGCGCGGTAGCGCGAGGCCTGGCCTCGAAGCTCGCGCAGCGCCAGCGCGAGGCGGGTCTCGCGATGGCGACGGCGCACGGCGGCGAGATCCTCGCCGATCCGCTCCGGCCGCGCTGAGATCCCGTCACCCATGTGGGGACGCTACCCGCTCGGCCAGGATCTCAACCATCCGTAGGAATCGCTGACGCGGGCCCCGGCCGGCCGCGTACGAAAGCGGCCCCTCGCGTCCTGCGAGGGGCCGCTCCGTGGGTCAAGGCGTCCGGATCAGGGGGTCAGGTGACCCGAAACGCGCACGCCGGCCGGGTGAAACCGGCGCTTGTCGTCACGGCATCGGAGGGGAGCCGCGAGCAACATCGGGGCACGAGGCCCCAGGTAGCCGGATGATCTGGTGTTCCGTGATCCAGCCACCCGTTCACGGTAACACCGGCCGCCGACGCGAGCGCGGGTTCGGACCCGGCGCGCGATCGAGCGCGCCGCTACCGTGTGCGGTCCGCCCCCCGCGAAGGAGATCGGCGTTGCCCACACCCGTCATCGACACGCCGACCCTCGACAGCCCCCTGACGCTCGCCTGTGGCGCCACGCTCGCCAACCGGATCGCCAAGGCGGCCATGAGCGAGCAGCTCGGGGATTGGCATAACCGACCGACCGCGGAGCTCGCGCAGCTGTATCGAACGTGGGGCGCGGGCGGTGCCGGCCTGCTGCTCACCGGCAACGTGATGGTCGATCGCCGCCACGTCGGCGAGCCGCGCAACGTCGTCGTCGAGGACGATCGCGACCTCGACGCGCTGCGTCGCTGGGCGGCGGCCGGGCAAGCCGGCGGTGCCCAGGTGTGGGTGCAGATCAACCATCCGGGCCGCCAGTCACTCCGCATCGCCGGCTCCCATCCGGTCGCCCCGAGCGCGATCGCGCCGAAGGTGCCCGGAGCGGTCACGCCGCACGCGCTCACCGAGACTCAGATCCTCGACATCATCGGTCGCTTCGCGACGGCCGCCGGGGTCGTGCAGCAAGCGGGCTTCGACGGCCTCCAGCTGCACGCCGCCCACGGCTCCCTCATCTCCCAGTTCCTCTCACCGGCCGCGAACGCACGCGACGACGCCTGGGGAGGGGACCCGCAGCGGCGCCGGCGCTTCCTGCTCGAGATCGTCGCGCGCACCCGTGCCGCGGTCGGTGCGGCCTTCCCGCTCTCGGTGAAGCTCAACTCGGCCGACTTCCAGCGCGGCGGCATCACCGAGGACGAGTCCGCCGAGGTGGTCGTCGCGCTCGCCGCGGCCGGCGTCGACCTCGTCGAGATCAGCGGCGGCACCTACGAGGCGCCGGCGATGGTCGGCGGACGCCACGCCGAGTCGACCCGCGAGCGCGAGGCGTACTTCCTGCGCTACGCCGAGCACGTTCGCACGCGGGTGCCGGGGCTGTCGCTGATGGTCACGGGTGGCTTCCGCACACGGGCGGCGATGGCCGACGCCCTGCGCTCGGACGCGTGCGACCTGATCGGCCTGGCCCGTCCGCTCGCCATCACCCCCGACGCACCGGCGGGGCTGCTGGACGCTCGCATCGACCGCGTCCGCGAGCGCGACGGTCGCGTTGGCGTCAAACAGGTGGACGCGGCCGTCGACCTGTTCTGGCACACCCGTCAGCTGCAGCGACTCGGCGACGGCCGGCGCCCAGACCTCCGCGCCGGCGCCTGGCGCAGCGCGGCGCAGATGCTCGCCGCGAGCGGCTGGGGCGCGCTGCGCCGCCGCCGCGGCGGCTGACCGGCTGACGCGCGCGCCGGGCGAACGCCACCCGCTGACACGCGGCGTCGCTGCCGCGGCACCTCGGCGCATAGTCGCTGTAACCGCGGCGTGACGTGCCCGCCACATCTGTCACGGTCGCGTCACCCGGTCAGCGGAGGTGTGCTCGATTAGCCCCGCGGAGCGGGCCTGCGGGAGCACACCCCGCGGCGCGCGGCCGCCGCCACCCCAACACGGCACACTCGTGCGCCAGTCCCGGCACACGGCAGACACGCAGCGCCACCCGCAGGGCACAGCCGTCACCGTCGCGTCACCCCCGGCCGCGTTGGTCGCGGCCCCGGTCGCATGCAGGCCCGCCACACCGCACCCACCCCCGGCCGCGCACGTCACGGCCCCGCCCGCACGCCGGCCCGCCACGCACCACCCCCGGCCGCGCACGTCACGGCCCCGCCCGCACGCCGGCCCGCCACGCACCACCACCGGCCGCGCACGTCACGGCCCCGCCCGCACGCCGGCCCGCCACGCACCACCACCGGCCGCGCACGTCACGGCCCCGCCCGCGCGCGGGCCCGCCACACCGCACCCACCCCGACCCCCGCACCGCCCTTCAGAACCGGCCACGCCAGCCGATGTATTCAGGGAGCGCTCACCACAGCGCAAGCCCTCGATCGCAAGAAGATGAGATGACGGCAAGCCAGATGCAGAAGCTCGATCGGGCCGCCCGCTCTCGGCGACGGGGCGCAATCCTCCCACTCGTCCTGTCGGGGATTGCGCTCACGCTGCTCGTCGCCACGATGGCGGCACTCATCGTGCGCTCGCAGGATGCGGCGCGCGCCCGCGCGGAATCAGTCCTCACCGCGCGGGGCGCAGCCGCCGCCGGTGTCGCCGCCACCGCGATCGCCGACACGCACGCCGCGGGCAACACGGCGGCGGCGCAGAGCGCGATCGCCGACACGCACGCCGCCGACAACACGGCGGCGGCGCAGAGCGCGATCGCCGACACGCACGCCGCCGACAACACGGCGGCGGCGCAGAGCGCGATCGCCGACACGCACGCCGCCGACAACACGGCGGCGGCGCAGAGCGCGATCGCCGACCGCGTCGCGCGCGGTCTGTTCGCCTTCCTCGCCGCGGCCTACGGCACCGACCGTCAGGCCGTCTACCTCGTCGACGCGGGCGGCCATCTGCTCGCCTCGCGCCCACCGGTGAGCGCCCCGACGCTCGCGGCCGCCGCACCGGTGCTGGCCGCCGCCTCGCAGCGCGCCCCGAGCGGCACGGTCACGCTCGACGGCCGCGGGACCGCCTACGCCGCCGCGCCGGTGGCCGGCACGGGCTGGCACGTCGTGATCGCGGTCGCGAACTCGGAGCTGTACGCCGGTACCAGCGGGGCCACGCCATGGGTGCCGTGGCTCGTGTTCGGCATCGTGGCGCTGCTCGCCGCCGGGCTGTGGGCGCTGTTCGCCGGCTTCCTGGCCGACCGCCGGCGCCTCGCGCGCCTGTCCGCCGAGGCGCTCGAGCTCGCGCGCACCGATCCGCTGACCGGCCTGCCCAACCGCCGCCAGCTGTCGGACTCGCTGGCCCAGGCGATGGCGCACGCGGTGCGCTACGACGAGCCGCTGTCGGTGCTGATGATCGACCTCGACCGCTTCAAGCAGGTGAACGACACGCGCGGTCACGAGTCCGGCGACCGCGTCCTGCGCGCCGTCGCTGCGTGCCTGCGCGAGGTCCTGCGCGACAGCGATGTGTACGGGCGCTGGGGCGGCGACGAGTTCCTCGCCGTGCTCGGCCACACCCCGCTCGACGGCGCTCACGAGGCCGCGCAGCGGCTGTGCGACTGCGCCGGCGCGCTCAGGCTGTGGAGCGCCGGGCTCGGTGACGGCGTGTCGCTGTCCATCGGCTGCGCCGCCGCAACCGGCGACCTCACCGAGGTCCTGCACACCGCTGACGCGGCGATGTACGAGGCCAAGCGCAGCGGACGCGGCGGCGTCGCCGTCGCGCTCTCGCGCGCGCTCCGCTGAGCCTCGGCCCGAACGCGATCAGGCCGACTGCGCGGCGTGATCGAGCAGCAGCTCGGCGATCTGCTCGAGCGCCCCGTCGGGGAGGTCGTGGCCCATTCCCGCGATCGTCTGCAGGCGCGCTCCGGGGATCGCCTTCGCCGTGGCGCGACCGCCGGAAGGGTGGACCATCGGATCATGGTCGCCATGCAGCACGAGCGTCGGGGCCGTCACGTGGGCAAGCTCGGCGGTGCGGTCGCCGGACTTGATGATCGCGGCCATCTGGCGGGCGGTGCCGGCCGGGGTGAACGCGCGGCGGTAGGCCTGCCGCGCACGCTCACGCGCCGCTGCCTCGTCGAAGGGATAGCCCCGCGAGCCGACGTGGCGAAACATCCGTACGAAGCGCTCGGTCGCGCCCTCCTCGTCCTTGGGAACCGGGCTGAGGAGCATGCGCAGCGTCGAGGGCGCCGGGCGGCCTTCGCCGCGAGCACCGGTCGAGCTCATCATCGAGACGAGCGACCGCACGCGGTCGGGATACTGCGCGGCAAGCGTCTGGGCGATCATCCCGCCCATCGAGACGCCGACCGCGTGCACGGGCTCGAGCTCGAGCGCGTCGATCAGCCCAGCGGTGTCGCGGGCCATGTCGCTCAGCGTGTACTGCTCGCGCGAGAAGCGGCGGGTCCCGAGCGCGACCATGCCCGGCGGCGCGATCCGCGGCCGCCACGAGCGCCCGCTGTCGCGGTTGTCGAAGCGCACGACGTACATCCCGCCGGCCACGAGCCGCTCGCACAGCGCGTCGGGCCAGGCGATGAGCTGCATGCCGAGACCCTGTATGAGGAGCATCGGCGGCGACGCGGGTTCGCCGAACGTCTCGTAGCACAGGGTCACCCCGCGACCGACGTCGCAGAAGCGCTCCGAGTCGGCCGGGGCCTGCGACTCTTTTTCCATCGTGGTCATGCGGGGACCTCCACGGGCGTCCGATGCGGAAGCATCAGTTCGTATTCACTGGGGACAAAGCGGCGCAGGCGCCGCTGGAAGGCGCGGACGGTGTCGGGCCACAGCGTCGAGTTGCGTCCGGTGGCGTCGAGGTACCAGCTCGCACAGCCGCCGGCCGTCCACACGCTGCCCTCCATCGCGCCGTCGACCTCGGCCACGTAGGCGGCCTGGGCCTCGGGCCGCGGCGCCATCGCCGCCAGGCCCTGGCGGGCGCGGAAGGCGAGCGCCGCGCGAACGTAGCCGATCTGGGCCTCGATCATCAACAGCAGCGAATTGTGACCGAGCCCGGTGCCCGGGCCGACGAGGCTGAACAGGTTCGGGAAGCCGGCGACCGCGGTGCCGAGGTAGGCCTTCGGACTGCCGTTGAAGTGGTCGTTCAGGGAACGTCCGTCACGGCCGCGCACGAGCGCCCACATCGGGCTGTCCACGACATGAAAGCCCGTTGCGAAGATGAGCGTGTCGAGCTCGTGGTGGTGGCCGTCGCGATCGACGAGGCCATCCGTTACGACCTCGGCGATCGGGCTCGTGACCACCTCGGCGTTCGGCGCCGTGATCGCCGGGTACCAGGCGGTCGAGCCGAGGATGCGCTTGCAACCCATGCGGTAGGTGGGGGTCAGCTTCTCGCGCAGGGCCGGGTCCGCGACCTGGCGCTCGATCAGGCGCCGGGCCATCCGCTCGTTGAAGGCCGTCAGGCGCCCGTTCGGGTGGGTGAAGCCGCGGTGGCGCAGCTCGAGCAGCGAGAAGATCGTTCCCCGCGCGGCGTGCAGGAGCCAGGGATGGTGCTCGAAGCGCTCCTGCCACTCGGGGCTGATGTGGACCTTGCCGCGGGGCATGATCCACGGCGGCGTGCGCTGGAAGACGCGCAGCGCCGTCACCTGCGGCTGGATCTCGGGGACGAGCTGGATCGCCGAGGCACCGGTGCCGATGACGCCGACGCGCCGGCCCTGGAGCGCGTGGTCGTGGTCCCAGCGCGCGGAGTGCATGACGTGGCCGCCGTAGGCGTCCAGGCCGGGCAGCGGCGGGATCGCCGGGTCGCACAGTGCGCCCACGGCGGTGATGAGCACGTCGGCCGCGTAGCGGCCCTCGCTCGTCTCGATCTCCCAGCGCTGGTGCTCGTCGCTCCAGGCCGCGCCCTGCACCTCGTGGCCGTAGCGGATGTGCTCGATGACGCCGTGGCGCGTGGCGACGTCGCGCAGGTACTCCCAGATCTCTCCCGCCGGCGCGAACAGCTGGCTCCAGCGCGGGTTCTGCTCGTCGGTGAGCGAGTAGAGGATGCTCGGGATGTCGCAGGCGCAGCCCGGGTAGGTGTTGTCGCGCCAGGTGCCGCCGAGGTCGTCGGCGCGCTCGAGGATCACGAAGTCCTCGATGCCGTCGCGCCTGAGCGCGACGGCCATGGCGACGCCGCTGAAGCCGCTGCCGACGATGACCACGCCGTGACGAGTCGCCTCATCGGCGCTGTGGGTGCGCTCGAGCACGATGCGCAGGGTAATGCATTGTTGACCGCGGATTCAAGTTGAATAGTTGGTCAATAGTGGCTACGGTGGCCGGCGATGGCCTCCACGCGCACACGCCCCGGCCGTATGACCCCCGACGCCCGCCGCGAGCAGCTGCTGGCCGCAGGCATGCGCCTCTTCCAGCAGGGCTCCTACGAGGAGATCTCGATCGAGGACATCGCGCGCAGCGCCGACGTGTCGAAGGGGCTGCTCTACCACTACTTCCCGACCAAGCGCGACTTCGTCGTCGCCGCCGTCGCCTCGTCGGTGGCCGAGCTGACCGAGCTGCTGCGCCTCGATCCCGAGATCTCGCCCGACGAGCAGGCCGACGCGAACATCGACGCGTTCCTCGGCTATGTCGAGCAGCGCCCGGCGGGCTTCACCTCGATCTTCCGCACCCGCGGCGGAGGCGACCCCGAGCTGATGGAGATCATCGCCGGCGCGCGCAGTCGCCGGCTCGAGCTCATCCTGGCCGGCCTCGCACGGCAGGCCGGCCAGCCGCTCGAGCAGTTCCGCACGCCGGCGCTCGAGGCCGCGGCCGAGGGCTGGATGTTCTTCGCCGAAGGCGTCGTGCTCCGCTGGCTGGAGCGCGGCAACATCGACCGCGCCACGGCACACCGGCTGCTGAAGGCGGCGCTCGGGCACGTCACGGCGATCGCCCGCGCGGCGCAGGCCGAGGAGGCGACGCGATGAGCGCGACCGCCAACTCACACGACGGCGCCGCGTACCGGCGCGGCGGGCCGCTCTTCAACGACATGTCGATCGACCTGTCCGAGCTGCCGCCCGGGCCGCGCGGCCCGCACCGCTGGATCGCGCTCAACTTCCTGCTGCGACCGGTGCCGTTCTTCGTGGACGCGCGCCAGCGCTTCGGCGACACCTGGACGATGCGGCTGACCTCGCAACGCACGGTCGTCGTCACCTGCGACCCGGCGATGATCAAGGACATCTTCACCGGCGATCCCGAGCTGCTGCACGCCGGCAAGGGCAACATCGTCCTGCGGCCGTTCCTCGGCTCGAAGTCCGTGCTGCTGCTCGACGGCGCCGAGCACCTGCGCCAGCGCCGGCTCATGCTGCCGCCGTTCCACGGCGAGCGCATGCGTAACTACGGCGACATGATGCGCGAGGTGGCCGAGCGCCACGTCGCGCGCTGGCCGAGTAGCGGGGAGCTCGAGACCGCGAAGACGATGCAGGCGATCACGCTCGAGGTGATCCTGCGCGCCGTGTTCGGCATCACCGATGCCGAGCGCGTGGCCCGCTGGTCGGCCACGATGCGCCACATGCTGAAAACCGTCGGCAACCCGCGCCGGATCCTCGCCCTCGGCGCGACGATGCAGTCCTCACGCCTCACCCACGCGCGCCGCGGACCGTGGGCCACGCTGCGCGCCGAGCTGCGGCCCGTCGACGAGGCGATCTTCGCCGAGGTGCGCGAGCGCCGCGAGGAGCTCGAGCTCGGCGAGAGCGAGCGCGACGACGTCCTCTCGCTGCTGCTCGCGGCGCGCGACGAGGACGGCGAGCCGCTCACCGACGTCGAGCTGCGCGACGAGCTGATGACGCTGCTCGTGGCCGGACACGAGACGACCGCCACGGCGCTCGCCTGGACGCTCGAGCGTGTCACCCGCACCCCGCACGTGCTCGAGCGCCTCTACGCGGACGGCGGCGCCGACGACGTCGACTACATCGACGCCGTCTGCAAGGAGTCGCTGCGGATGCGTCCGGTCGTCCCGGGCGCGGCGCGCCAGCTGCAGGCGCCGATGACGCTCGGCGGGCACTCGTTGCCGGCCGGGGTCGTCGTGTCGCCGTCGATCCTCCTCGTGCACCGCCGTGAGGAGATCTATCCGCAGCCGGACGCGTTCCGGCCCGAGCGCTTTCTCGAGAACGCACCCGGGACGTACGAGTGGATGCCCTTCGGCGGCGGTGTGCGCCGGTGCCTCGGGGCGTCGTTCGCGCTCTTCGAGATGCGCGCCGTGCTGCAGGCGATCCTCCAGGGCGTGCGGCTCGAGCCGACGGCGGCTCGGGACGAAGGCGTGCGCAGACGCCTGGTGACGTTTGTGCCGCGGCGCGGCGGGCGGGTGTCGCTCTCGCGGGCGCCGGGCTGACGTCGCGGCCCCCCGGGGGCTGGGGGCCCGGGGGGCTGGGCGCTTGGGCGCTGGGGCCTGGGGCCGGGCGTTTGGGCCTGGGCGTTTGGGCCTGGGCGTTTGGGCCTGGGCGTTTGGGCCTGGGGTCGCGCGACGGTCACAGATGTGCCTCGCGCGTCACAGGACCGTCGCTCGAGCGTGGCGCCTCTCGGTCGCGGCGAACGCGCGCTGGGGGTGTGCTCCCGTACGCCCGCCCTACGGGCGTAATCGAGCACACCAGTACATGGCCGCCTCCGGCGGCCGCCCGGAAGGGGTGGAAATGAGAGCTGGAGCTGGGTCCAGGTCTCATTTCAGTTTATTTCCGTTGCACCCCGACTCGACGGCCGTCCCTCCGCGCCGGGTGTGCTCCCGTACGCCCGCTCCGCGGGCGTGATCGAGCACACCGCGGCGCAGGGCCACCCGGCCGGCACCCCAGAGCCGGCCAGGCGACCTGCGACCCGACCTAGGCGACGATCTTCGCCTTCATGCTCTCGTACTCGGCCTCGGTGATCGTGCCGTCCGCTTTCAGCTTGGCGAGCCGCTCGAGCTCCTGCGCGGGCGACGTGCCCGCGGTCTGGCGGACGTAGGTGTCGACCTGCTTCTGAACCTCGACCTGGTGGTCGATCGCCCGCTGGCGCATGCCGTCACCGCGTGCGATCAGATAGACGAACGCCGTCAGGAACGGGATGAAGATGAGGAACAGGATCCAGAGCGCCTTCGCCCAGCCAGACTGGGTGTGGTCGCGAAACAGGTCGGCGATGATGGTGATCAGGATCCAAAACCAGATGACGAGCAGGAAGATCTCGAGAACGGTGAGCAGCGCGTCACCAAACGTGAAGTCAGCAAGTACCACGGATAACCCCCCGAGGGTCGATTTGCCAAACGGGATATCCCAGCGCCGCGAGCGGTTGACAGTCCCCGCGACCAGCGCTGACGCTACCGCACCGGAGGTCTCAGGCAATCTGGGCGAGGATGTGGGCCTGCGTCTCGCCGGCGCGCATGACTCTCTCTCGATCGTCTTCATCGATATGGGACAAATCCCGAAACGCGCCGTCAAACACCCGCCCGAGCACATCGGCGCAGCGCGGCGCCAACCGCTACTGTGACGGCGATGCAAGCGGGTGGCACTGCGTCGGCGGACGGATCGGTGCAGACCGGGTCGGCCGGCGCGGCGCAGGACGACGCGGCCGCAACCGCCGCCACGCCCGCCGGCGCCCAGGCGGGCGCGGCCGAGGCCGACGGCGCCGCTCGCGCGCGGCGCCCGGCGATCATCGCCGTCGACGACGAGCCCGCCGTGCTCGCCGCGGTGGCCCGCGACCTGCGCCGCGGCTTCGGCGAGCGCTACCGCATCCTGCGCGCGCCCTCGGGTGCGGAGGCGCTCGACGTGCTCAAGGAGCTGCGCACCCGCGGCGACTCGGTCGCGCTGCTCGTGGCCGACCAGCGGATGCCCGGGATGTCGGGCACGGAGTACCTCGTCGAGGCGCGCCAGATCGTGCCCGAGGCCAAGCGCGTGCTGCTCACCGCGTACGCCGACACCGAGGCGGCGATCTCCGCGATCAACGACGTCTCGCTCGACTACTACCTGCTCAAGCCCTGGGACCCGCCGCAGGAGCAGCTGTACCCGGTGCTCGAGGACCTGCTCACGACGTGGGAGTCGGCGACGGCGCTCGAGGCCGGCGGCGTGCGCATCATCGGCCACCGCTTCTCCAAGCAGTCGCACGACCTGCGCGACTTCCTGGCCCGCAACCGCGTTCCCGCCACCTGGCTCGACGTCGAGCGCGACGACGAGGCGCGCGAGCTGCTGACCGTGGCCGGGGTCGATGCCGAGCGCCTGCCGGTCGCCCTGCTCGAGGACGGCACCGTGCTCGAGCGCCCGACCGTGCTCGAGCTCGCCGAGCGCCTCGGGGTGGCGGCCGCGCCGGCCACCGACCACTACGACCTCGTCATCGTCGGCGGCGGACCGGCCGGCCTCGCCGCCGCGGTGTACGGCGCCTCCGAAGGGCTGCGCACCGTCATGGTCGAGCGTGAGGCCCCCGGCGGGCAGGCCGGTCAGTCCAGTCGGATCGAGAACTACCTCGGCTTCCCGATGGGCCTGAGCGGCTCCGACCTCGCGCGCCGTGCGACCGACCAGGCCCGGCGACTGGGCGCCGAGCTGCTCACCGTCCGGGACGCGGTCGGCATGCTCGTCGAGGGGTCGGGGCGGATCGTGCAGCTGAGCGGCGGTGCGTCGCTGAGCGCCAACTGCGTGCTCGTCGCCTCCGGCGTCTCCTACAACCAGCTCAAGGCGCCCGGGTTCGACGACTTCACCGGCGCCGGCATCTACTACGGCGCCGCCATCACCGAGGCGCGCTCGTGCGCCGATCAGCGTGTCGTGGTCATCGGCGGCGCCAACTCGGCCGGCCAGGCGGCGGTCTACTTCAGCGGCTTCGCGACGCAGGTGACGATGCTCGTGCGCGGCGACTCGCTGGCCAAGTCGATGTCGCACTACCTCATCGAGCAGATCGCCGCGATCGCCAACATCGAGGTTCGTACCGGCGCGCAGGCGATCGCCGCCGAGGGCGAGGACGGCCGCCTGCAGCGGCTGCGCATCCGCGATGGCGACGGCGAGCGCCTCGAGGACGCCGACGCCTGCTTCGTGTTCATCGGCGCGGCCCCCCGCACCGACTGGCTCGAGGGCGTCGTGCAGCGCGACGAGCGCGGGTTCATCCTCGCCGGGCCCGACGTCAAGCGCGACGGGCTGGCCGCTCAAGCCGCGACCCCTACGCCCTGGAGACGAGCGTCCCCGGCGTGTTCGTCGCCGGCGACGTCCGCTCGCGATCGATCAAGCGCGTGGCCAGCGCCGTCGGAGAGGGGTCGATGGCCGTCTCGCTCATCCACGAGTACCTCGCCGGGCCGTGAGCGCGACGGGAACGATCACCCTCGCCGACCTGCGCCCCGTCGACCTGTTCGACGACCTCGACGACACGGAGCTGCAGCGCTGGGTCGACGTCGCCGTCGAGCGCCTGGCCGAGCCGGGCGAGATCCTGGCCGAGCAGGGCGAGATGCCGCCCGGGCTACAGCTCCTGCTCGACGGCGTGGCCCGCTCGCTGATCGTCGAGGGCGAACGCACCGAGCCAGTGGGGCGCCAGCGGGCCCCGACCTGGATGGGCGCGACGGGCCTCATCACCGACGGCCCGACCGGTGTGCGCATGCAGGCCGAGACGTCCTGCCGGATCGCGCTCATCGCGCCCGAGGACTTCCTCGACCTCGTGTTCGAGCAGCGCGCGGTGCTCCTGCGCATCATGCACGTGATCGCTCCGGTCGTCCGCCGCGTCTCCGCGGTCGGGCAGAACCGCGAGCGCCTGGAGTCGCTCGGCACGATGGCCGCCGGTCTCGCGCACGAGCTCAACAACCCCGCGGCGGCCGCGCGGCGCGCCGCCTCCGACATGGCCGAGGCGCTCCAAACGCTGTCGACGACGATCGGCGACTTCGTCGAAGCGGGCATCTCGCGCGAGCAGGCCGAGCAGCTCGTCCATCTGCAGCGCGACGCGCTCACCCGCGCGCAGTCCCGGACCGCGCTCGACGCCCTCGATGCCGCCGACGCCGAGGAGGAGCTGCTCGAGGCGCTCGAGGACCTCGGCATCGAGGAGGCGTGGCGGCATGCCGAGCCGCTCGCGGCCGCCGGCGTCGATCGCGATTGGCTGACGCGGTTGAGCGAGCTGGCCGGACCGGCCCTCCAGAGCGCGGTCAGCTGGGTCTCGGCCTCGCTGGCCGCCCGCGCGCTCGGCGCCGAGCTGTGCGAGTCGACCGATCGCATGAGCCGACTCGTCGGCGCCGTAAAGGCCTACTCCTACATGGATCGCGGCGAGCTCGTCGAGGTCGACGTGCACGAGGGCCTGGAGACGACGCTCGTCGTGCTCGGGCACAAGCTCAAGCACACCGAGATCGAGGTCGTGCGCGAATACGACCGCACCGTGCCGAAGCTGACCGTCTGGGGCTCCGAGCTCAACCAGGTGTGGACGAACCTGCTCGATAACGCGATCGACGCGCTCGGCACCCGCGGGACGATCACGATCAGGACGCGGCTGGACGGCGATTGCGTGGAGGTCGATGTGTCCGACGATGGGCCGGGCATGACCCCCGAGACACTCGATCGCGCGTTCGACCCCTTTTTCACGACAAAGGGAGTCGGGAGCGGCACGGGACTCGGACTCGATACGGCGCGACGGATCGTCGTGGAGCGCCACGACGGGTCGATCGCGGTGACCTCCCGCGCCCGGGGAGACGACGTTCACGGTGCGCCTGCCGCTGCACGCGTCCGCGGGCGCTCCGTCATCCGGTCCGAGCGCGACCGGCGATCTTTGAACGTCGGGCCATATCGAGGCCGCACGTTGCGGACGATTCTGTGAGGGCGACGGCGCGAGGCGCTGCCTTGCCCGTGACCCGCGAACAGCTTCGAGGCGATGAGGGATGCGGACACGAACACCACAGATCGTGGCACTGGGCGGCGGCGGATTCTCGATGGAGAAGGACAACACGCTGCTCGACGAGTACATCCTGTCGCTCACCCGTACGCGCCGTCCGCGGGTGTGCTTCCTGCCGACCGCGTCGGGCGACGCCGACCACTACATCGTGCGTTTCTACCGGCGCTTCTCGAGCGCGTGCGAGGCGAGCCACGTGTCGCTGTTCCGCCGCGACCAGGGCACCGGCGTCGAGGAGGATCTCGAGTCGCACCTGCTCAGCCGCGACCTCATCTACGTCGGCGGCGGCAACGTCGTGTCGATGCTCGGCACGTGGCGCGCGCACGGCCTGGACGCCGTGCTGCACGACGCGTGGCGCGCGGGGGTCGTGCTGTGCGGGCCGTCGGCCGGGTCGCTGTGCTGGTTCGCGGAGGTGCTGAGCGCGTTCCACGGATCGCCGCGCGCGGTGCCGGGGCTCGGGCTGCTGCCCTACTCCAACTGCGTGCACTACGACGCCGAGCCCGAACGCCGCGCCGAGTACCACGCGCTTGTCGGCGACGGGATGCGCGACGGTTACGCGGCCGACGACGGCGTCGGGCTGCACTTCCGCGGCACGCGCCTGGCCCGCGTCGTCAGCTCGCGCCTGAACGGGTGCGCCTACCGCGTGCAGGCCACGCCCGACGGCACGGTCACCGAGACGCCGCTCGACGTCGACTACCTCGGCGCGCCCGGTCGCCTCGCGCGCGTGCGGGCGTCACGGTCGGGGTCGGCCTCGGCGGCGGCGCACACGCAGATCGCCGTGGCATGAGCGCGGGGCTCGCGTGACGGAGGTCGAGCTCGACGAGCGCACGATCTTCGCGATGGGCGGCGGCGGCTTCACGATGGAGCCGAACAACCCGCTGCTCGACGACTTCATCCTGCGCCTGGCGCGGCGGCCGGTGCCGCGGATCCTGTTCCTGCCCACGGCGTCGGGCGATCCGACCGCCCAGATCAATGCCTTTCGGGCGCGCTTCTCCGACCGGGCCTGCGAGCCGACGTCCCTCTCCCTCTTCCGCCTCGGCGGCGGCGAGCGTTCGCTGACGGAGATCGTGCGCGAGCAGGACATCGTCTACACCGGCGGCGGCTCGATGCGCAACCTGCTCGCCATCTGGCGCGCGCACGGGCTCGACGAGATCCTCATCGGCGCGTGGCGGCGCGGCACGGTGCTCGCCGGCCTGAGCGCCGGCGCGATGTGCTGGTTCGCCGGCGGCGTGTCGCGCTCGAGCGGCGCGCCCGAGGTCATCGCCGGCCTCGGTGTGCTGCCCGGCTCGCTCACCGTGCACGCCGACGGCGAACCCGACCGCCTGCCGGTGTGGCTGGAGGCGGTGCGCGACGGTCGCCTTCCCGGCGGCTGGGCCGCCGATGACGGCGTCGGCCTGTGCTTCCGCGGCGAGCGCCCGCCGCGCGTCGTCAGCTCGCGGCCGGGCGCGAGCGCGCTGCGCGTCGACGCCGTCGACGGCGAGCTCGTGCGCGCACGGATCACGCCGGAGCTGCTCGGCGAGGAGCCGAGCACGATGACCACGCCCGACGAGGACGTGCGCGAGCTGCGCCAGCTGCACCGTTTCCGCCAGGACCTCGGCGGCTCCTCGCGCTGAGCGGGGTTGCGCGTCCCCGCGCCACCTGGGCTCCTAGTACCCCAGCTCGCGCAGCGCCGCCCGCGGGTCTTCCTGGGTGACGACCAGCCGCGAGAACTCGGCGCCCTCGAGCTCGACCACCACGGCCGGACGCTGCTGGTAGACGGCGCAGAAGTCCTGACCGAAGTCCCCCTTGCAGGTGCCGAGCATGAGGTGACCGGGAATGCCGGTGCCGGGGTCGTGGATGCCGCGCACCTCGGGCCAGGGATCCTCGACGACGCGCACGCCGGTGACGGCGCTGAGTGGCACGATCACGGGACCGCGCTGCGCGCCCGCCTGCTCCATCGCCGACAGGCGGACCTCGACTTCGCCGTCGCGGACGCGGATCTCGGCCACGGTGAGAGGATACGAGCGCTCGCGGCGGTGACGAAGCGGGCGAAATACGGACGTGGGCATCCGCCGGCTCGCCGAGGTCGCGGAGGCGGCGGGCACGCGTGCCGCCGCGGCCAGGTAGCATCGGCGCCGCCGATGCGCGCCGTCACCTTCCAAGCACCCGGCGAGGTCCGCGTCGAGGACGTCCCCGAGCCCGAGCTGATCGCGCCCGACGACGCGATCGTCCGCATCGAGGCCACGGGCGTGTGTGGGTCGGACCTGCACATCTACCACGGGCGGGTCAAGATCGAGCCGGGCTTCACGATCGGGCACGAGTACGTCGGCACGGTCGTCGCCGCCGGCGACGAGGTGACGCGCGTCGCGGTCGGCGATCGGGTGCTCGGCTGCTTTCAGACGGCGTGTGGAACGTGCTACTTCTGTCGTCGCGGCTGGTTCCACCGCTGCGAGCACTCGCGGACGTTCGGCCACGGGGCCGGGCTCGGCTCGCTCCCCGGGACCCAGGCCGAGATGGCGCTGGTCCCGCACGCAAACCTCGTCCTGCGGCGCGTGCCCGAGGGCATGAGCAGTGACACGGCGCTGTTCGCGGGCGACGTCATGGGCACCGGCTTCCATGCCGTCGTCTCGAGCGGCCTGCAGCCCGGCGACGTCGTTGCCGTGCTCGGCCTCGGGCCGGTCGGCCTGTGCGCCGTGCAGGCGGCGCGCGCCGTCGGCGCGGCGCGCGTGCTCGCCGTCGACAGCGTGCCCGACCGCCTGGCCGTCGCCGCCGCCCTCGGGGCCGAGACCGTGCACCTCGGCGAGC
This sequence comes from uncultured Solirubrobacterales bacterium, assembly GCA_963819075.1. Taxonomy (GTDB): domain Bacteria; phylum Actinomycetota; class Thermoleophilia; order Solirubrobacterales; family Solirubrobacteraceae; genus CAVQBJ01. Next base: position 144,212 of record CAWFUP010000001.1, on the reverse strand, counting down.
AGGACGTGCGTGAGGTGGCCAAGCAGTTCACCGAGGGCCGCGGCGTCGACGTGTGCATCGACGCCGTCGGCGACCCGCGCGCGCTCGACACGGCGATCCGGATCACGCGCGCCTGCGGAGCGGTCCAGTGCATCGGCGTATACGCCGAACCGGCCGAGGTGCACATGGGCCTGTTGTGGCTGAAGACGATCACCCTGTGCGGCGGGCAGGCGAACGTCATCGGCCACGTCGATCGCGTGCTGGCGATGATGTCGGCCGGCCTGCTCGATCCGACGCCGCTCGTCACGCATCACATGCCGCTCGACGACGCAGTCGAGGCCTACGCGATCTACGATCGGCGTGAGGCGCTGAAGATCGTCCTGGAGCCGTAGCTCCCTCGGCAACCAGGACGCTTGACCACGCGCGCCGATCCGAATAGCGTGGCGCGCATGCCCACTATCCGCCCCACGCCATCGCGCGTCGCCTGCCTCGCTGGCGTCGGCGCCCTCAGCCTCGCGCTCGCTCTCGTCCCCGCCGCCGGTGCCAAGACGGCGAGCGTCAAGTGCGGCACCGACGGGATCTACATGGACATCACCGCGACCGGACTGACGTGTGCGCAAGCGAAGGCGCTGGTCAAGAGCTCGACGCTGACCGTCAAGTACACGTGCACCTTCGGCAACGGGGACCCGCGGCTCGTCAGCTGCCACCACGGGTCCAAGAAGGTCTCCTACAAGATCAAGACCGGCGGCGGCCAGGGCCACTAGCTCGGAGGGGCACAGGCGGGCCTCGCGGCACGCGTCGATACGCGTGCGGCACCGCAGTAGTCCATGTTGTGCACATTTGCCTTCAAGGTGATGGCCGTTTGAGCCGTTACGTCTCATACGGACAAAGGCTCTAGCGGGCAAATCCAACTTGGGGGACCAGTGGCTGATTACGCGAATCGATTGGCGATGTCGACCGTGACCGGGATCAACGGTCGCGAGCTTCCGCGCAGTGATGCCGAGATCGACGCGCAACTCGACGCAGCGAGCGCCGAGCTCGGCGAGCTCCCGGTTCTCGACCGCAGCCTCGCCCTCATCCAGTCGCTCTCGAACGACCCCGACTCCTCGACCAACGAGCTCGTGGGCGCGCTCGAGAGCGATCCGAACCTCGCTGCCAACCTCCTGCGCTTCGCCAACTCCGCCTACGCAGCACGGCCGGTCCGGGCCCGCACCGTGCGCCAGGCCGTGACGATGGTCGGGCGCCAGAAGATCGCGCGCCTGGCGCTCGAGGCGACGGTGTCGCGCTTCTTCGAGAAGATGCCGGGCAACGGCCGTGCGTCGCTCGGGCAGATGCACGTGCACGCCGTGCAGGTCGCGGCGATCGCGGCGGCCCTGGCCGAGCAGGCCGGTGCGGACGCACAGGTCGCGCACCTCGCCGGACTGCTGCACGACCTCGGCAAGCTCGTGCTCCCGATCGCCTTCGGCCAGGAGGTCATGGACGAGCTCGTCGCCGACGCGCCGGGCGGGCCGCGCCGCGTGGCCGCCGAGCGCGAGCGCCTCGGCACCGATCACGCGTGGGCGGGCGAGCGCTTCGTGCGCAGCGCCGGCCTCGATGATGAGACGATCGCCTGCGTCGCCGCGCACCACGGCGGGCGCTACGGCACGTGGTGCCCCTCGCGCGAGGCGGCGTGCGTACAGGCCGCCGAGGCGGTCATCGCCCTGTTCGCCGGGCTCGAGGCGGACGGCTCGCTGCTCGACTCCGCGCTCGAGCAGCTCGGCCTCGACCACAGCCAGCTCGAGGACGCGGCCGCGACGGCGCTGCCGATCGCGCAGGCGCCGACCGGCGAGCGCGACCTCGGCGAGCGCGTGGCCGCGCTCGAGCGCGAGGCCCGGCTCGACGAGCTCACCGGGGTGCTCAACCGCCGCTACTGGACGGTCGAGGCGCGCAAGCTGATCGACACCCCCGACGCCGTCGTGAGCATCGTCGACGTCGACCATTTCAAGCAGGTCAACGACGAGCTCGGCCATCACACCGGCGACGTCGTCCTGAGCGAGGTCGCTCGCATCATCGGCCGCCACGGCGTCACCGGCCGCCTCGGCGGGGACGAGTTCGCGCTCGTCATCCGTAACAGCGGGCCCGCGGCGCTGACGATCGCCGAGGCGATCCTCAGCGAGGTCCACGACACCTTCGCCGACGACGTCAAGGCGCCGCTGCCCGTGTCGGTGTCGATCGGCCTCGCCTGCGCGACGGCCGAACAGCAGGACCTCTCGGTGCTCATGCGCGCCGCCGACGAGGCGCTGTACGCGGCCAAGCAGGCCGGCCGTGGGCGCGCGCAGCTCGCAGCGGCGGCGTAGACCCGCCCGCTGCCCCGCGCTCTAGCTCTTCCCGGCCGCCTTCCTGGACCGTCGCGCCGAGCTGCCCTTGTTCGCGCGCGGCGCCGTCGAGGCCTCGAAGTCCTGGCCCTCGAACAGCATGATGACCATCCCGGTGTTGACCTCACCGTTGTGGTTGGCCTGCTTGAGGCGCTTGGCGCTCTCCTGCTCGATCGCCTGCGCACGGTCGTAGAGCTTGGCGCACTCCTTGGCCAGCGCCTTGAAGCCACGCTCGTCGAGCACGAGCGGCGAGCGGCTCAGGTGGGCGTCCTCGCGGTCGAAGCCACCGGCGACCGCGGCGGCGTTGACGAAGTCCGAGACCTGGCCGAGCGTCGACCGCAGGAGCGCCTCCTTGACGATCTCCGGAGCCTGGTTCCACGCGCCATCGGTGATGCGCAGGCGACCGACGGCCTCGTAGTGGTGCTCGATGGCCCCGCGGCGCGGCGTGCGCCGCACGAGCTTGATCAGCCCGTAGTCGGCGAGGATGCGAACGTGATAGCTGACGTTGCCGAGCGGCACGCCGAGTTGATCGGCGATCTCGCTCGGGCTCGCCGTCTGATTCTCGAAGATGCCGAGAATGCGAATTCGCAGCGGATGGGCAAACGCCTTGATCAGCCGCGGATCGTCAATGTCCGTAATGTCTTTCATCGTCCCTGACCACGTCTCCTTCGGGGGATAAGGTCGCCTAAGCAAACCACTGTAGCCGGAACTACGATCCGGTCCACTGCTTGCCGTCGGCCGTACCGTTGAAAACGAGCGGAACGCACACGTCTGACAACGTGCCGGGCCGGTTGTCCCAGCTCAGGTCGGCAGGCGCGCGAGTTCGCGCTTGAGCACTTTACCGGTCGGGTTCCGCGGCAGCTCCGCGAGGAAGACGACGTCGCGCGGCACCTTGTAGCGGGCGAGGTTGCGGCGCACGTACTCGCGCACATCGTCGCCGCTCAGCGCGACGTCATCGCGGGTCACGACGAACACCCGCAGGCGCTGCCCGAACTCGGCGTCCTCGACGCCGATCGCCGCCACTTCGAGGATCGCTTCGTGGCCCTGCAGAAGCTCCTCGATCTCGTCGGGGAACACGTTCTCACCGCCCGAGACGATCATGCCGTCGTCGCGACCGTCGACGTAGAGCAGTCCCTCCTCGTCGAGGTGGCCGAGGTCGCCGCTGCTCATCATGCCGTCGATGACCTCCTTCGTGCCCCCGCCGGTGTATCCCTCGAACGGGATCGCGTTGGCGACCATGATGCGCCCCGTCTGCCCCGGTCCGAGCGGGTTGCCGTAGGCATCGATGATCCGCACGCGCGAGCCAAGCGTCGGAGGGCCGACGGTGTCGGGTGCGCGACGCAGGTGCTCGGGTTCGGCGATCGTCGCAAACGCGACCTCGGTGGAGCCGTAGAGGTTGTACAGCACGTCACCGAGCTGTGCGAGCGCCCGCCGCGCGAGCGTCGCGCCGAGCTGGGAGCCGGCGACGAGCACCACCCGCAGCGACGACACGTCGGCCCGCGGGTCGGAGGCCTCGAGGGCGTCAAGGATGCGGGCGAGCATAATCGGCACGCCGATGAGCACCGTCGCTCGCCGCTCGCGGATGTCACGCAGCACCTGCTCGGGCGAGAACCGGCGGCGCAGCACGAGCGTGGAGCCGAGCCCGACCCCGACGACCGCATTCACGAAGCCGAGCGAATGGAACAGCGGAGTGCAGATGACCGTCGTGTCACCGACGCGCAGCGGCACCGAACCGAGCATCGCGCCCAGGCGCGTGAACGTGCGGGTCTCGCCGTGGCGCAGCGCTCCCTTCGGCGTCCCGGTCGTGCCGCTGGTCAGGATGATGAAGCTGCCGTGACGCTCGGGCGGCGGGGGGATCGAGCGGTCGCCCTCGTCGATGAGCGCCTCGAGCGTGTCGTCGGCCGGCTCGTCGGTCCAGGCCCGCACCCGCCCGAGCGGCAGGTCCAGCGCGCCGACGAGCGCTTCGAACTCCTCGTCGTAGACGAGCATCTGCGCGCCCTCGCGCTCGGCCACCTCGCGCAGCTGCGGGCCGGCGAAGTCGGTGTTGAGGAGCACGGCACGCACACCGAGCTTCTGGGTGGCGGCGAGCGCCTCGACGAAGCCACGGTGGTTGCGCACGAGCAGCGCGATGCTGTGCTCCGCGCGCACGCCGCGCGCCCGCCACGCGTTGGCGAGCGCGTTGGTGCGCTCGTCGAGCTCCCGGTAGGTGAGCGAGCCGCGGTCGTCGATGATCGCCGTGCGATCGCCGTAGCGCATCCGGGCGATGGCGACCCCCGAGCCCATCGTGCCGTAGATCCCCCGCAGGCGCGCGAGCTCGCGCATCCGCCGCGGCGATTCGAGCGAGAAGAACCCTGCGCGCAGGAGCGCGCGGGCCGACATGACCTCGTCGCGCACGCGGTGCAGGCGAGGAGGCAGCTCGCGGCGGCGCTGAGGGGACCCGGGCACCGGAGCCACGGTACCAACTCGCCTCGGCATCGCCCGCCGGCGCGCCGCCGAAGCTCGGCGAGGCGCTCGGCGTGTCATCGTCTTAGCGAATGCGCCCGCTGTATCCCCGGATGGCGCGGCCGCGCTCGGCGGTCGTGGCCGGCACGGTCGCCCTCCTGTGCGCGTGCGGCACGTCGAGCTCGGCGACCCGCGGCACGGGCGCCCAGACCTCGGCCGGCGCCGGGGATCCGCCGACCCGCACGAGCGATCCTGCGCGCGCGGCCGACCCGCCGCGGGCCGTCACCGCGCCGGTGCCGGTCGCGCTGACGATCGACCTGGCGCACCCCGCCGCGGCGGTGCCGGGACGTTTCGTCGGACTGTCCTTCGAGGCGTCGACGCTCGACCACTTCGCCCGCTTCGGCGCGCACGGCGATCTCGCCGCCCTCCTGCGCTCGCTTGGCCCCGGGATCATTCGCTTCGGTGGGATCTCCGCGGACACGCGGGCGGCGTGGGTCGACCCGCTCAGCCCGCGCCCGGCATGGGCCGGCTGGACGGTGACGCCGCAAATGCTCGAGGGTGTGGCGCGCTTTGCCAAGCGGGCGAACTGGCGCGTGCTGCTTGCGGTGAGCCTCGCTCACTACGACCCGTCGGCGGCCGCCCGCGAGGTCGCCGCCGCGCACGCCGCGCTCGGCCCGTACCTCGCCGGAGTGGAGATCGGTAATGAGCCCGACAGCTACGCGGCTCACGGGCTGCGCAGCGATCCGTGGGGGGTGGCCGAGTACCTCGGCGAGGTGGCCGCCTACCGCCAGGCGATCGCCGCCATCACCCCCGGCGTGGCGATCGTCGGGCCCGATGTGTCGGGGTCGCGCGTATTCGCGAACTGGGCCACGGCGTTCGCGGCGAACGTGCATCCGGCGCTCCTCACCGGGCATCACTATCCGCTCGGCTGCCACGACGCGGTCGCTCCCTCGATCCCCCGCCTGCTCAGCCCCGGGGTGCGCCGCGCCGAGGGCGGGGCACTCGATCGCTACCAGTCGCTCGCCGCCGCCGCGCAGGTTCCGTTCCGGCTCGACGAGACGGGCAGCGTGTCGTGCGGCGGGCGCCCCGGCGTGAGCGACACCTTCGCGGCCGCCCTGTGGGCGCTCGACATCTCGGTGCGCGCGATGACGACCGGGCTCGCCGGGATCAACTTCGAGGGCAACGTCCTGCACTGCAACACCTACACACCGATCTGCGCGCACACGACGGCGCGCCTGAACGGCGGGGTGCTCAGCCCACAGCCCGAGTGGTACGCGCTGCTGATGACGCGCTACCTCGTCGGGGATCGTCCGCTGCACGTGCACATCGCCACCGCCCAGGCGAACCTCGACGCCGCGGCGCTGCTCGCGCGCGACGGCGCCGTGCACCTCGTCGTCGTCGACGACGCGCCGGCGACGAGCAGGCCGACCGCGCTCCACGTGGACGCCGCCGCGCGCTTCAGCTCCGCGCGCGTGCTCGCCCTCACCGCGCCATCGCTCGCGTCGCACAATCACGTGACGCTCGGCGGCACGGCGGTGCGCAGCGACGGCAGCTGGTCCGCGCCGCGACGGCTGCCGTTACACCGCGCCACGGCCGGGACGATCACCGTCGGAATCGCCCCGGGGAGCGCCGCGCTCATCACCCTCATTGCGGTGCACCAGCGGGCGACGCGCGGAGTGGCCGCCCGGCGCGCGCATCACCGGAGGGCGAGGCTGGCCCGTCGGCGGCGCACCCGCCCGGCAGACCGGCGCGCGCATCGCGCCGCGCGATTCAGCCGGCGTCGCGGTCGGGCGCGTCGGGCTCGGGGGCCAGTCGTGTCAGCTCGAGCGGGATGACGCCGGTCCACGGCGTCGCCGGCCCGCGCGGCGCGACGGCGCGCGGAGGCCCCTGACGGGACTTCACCGAGGCCTCATCGAGCGGTACCGCGAGGACGAGCGTCGCGTCCAGCTCGGCGGCCGTGTGCGCCGGCAGTGCCGCGCTGCGCCCCGGTAGGACGAAGTCGACGAAGCGGTCGAGGGCGCGCCCCTTCGCCCGAGGATCGCGAATCTCGCGTGCGCGGCCGTACACGACGGCGCTCCGGTAGTTCATCGAGTGCGCGAACGCCGCGGCGCCGAGGACGAGGCCGTCGACAACCGTGACGGCGGCGCACAGCGGCGCGCCCGCCGCGAGCGACCGCAACAGACGGTTGCGGCGCGATCCGTGCAGCAGCAGCTCCTCGCCAGAGCGCGCGTAGGCCATCGGCAGCACAACGCTCTCGCCGTCGGCCACGAAGGCGACGTGCGCAACGAGACCGGCGTCGAGGACGGCATGCAACGCGTCGCGCGTCGTGAGAGCCCGGTCGCCGTGACGGTTGACCCGCGTGCGGGCCGTACTGCCCGGCTCGGGCAGCGGCGCGCCGCCGGCCATCGGGGCCCGCGTGACCGAGGCCGCAGCCGCGGCGCCGGGGACCGGCGTCCGGGCGCTCGCCGTGGCGGCCCCCGCCGGGAGCGGCACGCGCGTGCGCTGAGTCACGACGACGCACGCGATGACGACGAGCGCCGTGGCGAGCGCGCCGCCGTCGACGACCTCGCCGAGGAGCAGCGCCGACCAGGCGATCGTCAGCAGGGGCTGCGCGAGCTGCACCTGGCTCGCCCGCGCAACACCGGCGGAAGCCAGGCCGCGGTACCAGGCAAAGAAGCCAAGGAAGACCGAGACGAGCGAGACATAGGCGAACCCGGCGAGCGCCGCGGTCCCGGGGTGCGGCACGTGCGCGTTGAGCGCGAGCGCCGCCACCGGCAGCGATATCGGCAGCGCGCCGATCAGGCCCCAGGCGATGACCCGCCAGCCGGGCATCGTCCGAGCGAGACGACCCCCCTCGGCATAGCCGAGCGCGGCCGCGACGAGCGCGAGCAGCAGGAGCACGTCGCCGCCCTGGAGACCACCGGCGCCGCGCGAGAGCGTGTAGGCGACGACGGCGGCCGTGCCCGCGAGGCTGGCCAGCCAGAAGATCGGGCGCGGGCGCTCGCCGCCGAGGACGACGGCGGCGATCGCCGTCCCGACCGGAAGCAGCCCGGTCACGACGGCGGCGTGCGTGGCGGTCGTGTGTTCCAGCGCGAGGGCGCTCAGCAGGCCGAAGCCGATCCCGCAGCCGCCGGCCACGATGGCCAGCGATCGCCACTGATCGCGCGAGGGAAGCGGCGCCCGGGTGATGAGCAGTGCCGCGCCGGCCACGACCGCGCCGATCACCGAGCGCCCGGCTCCGACGAGCGGTGCGTCGAAGCCGCGCAGGGCAAAGGCGGTGGCGGGGAAGGTTCCCGAGAAGGCAAGGACCCCGAGTGCGGCCCAGCCGAGGGCCGGGAGCGGTACCGAACGGCCCGCAGTAGCGCTACTCTCTCTACTCATGCTTGAGAATAGCAGTACCGGACAGCTCGCCGCGGCCCTGCGCGCCCGCGCCGGGCGGATGCGACCCGGCGAGCGGCTGCCCTCGACGCGCGAGCTCACCGGCGAGCACCGGGTGAGCCCGGTCACCGTCTCACGTGCGCTCGCCGAGCTCGCCGCCGAGGGCGTCGTCGTCACCCGTCCCGGCAGCGGCACCTACGTGGCCGAACGGCGCGAGCATGCCGCGCACCCCCGCGACCTGTCCTGGCAGACGGCGGTGCTCGGCGACCGCACGATCGACGCCACGAGCGTCACCTATCTCCTGCAGGCGCCCGTCCCGGGCGCCATCACGCTCAACGGCGGCTACCCGCACGCATCGCTGCTGCCGGCGCGGGCGCTGGCGGCCGCGGTGGCGCGGGCAGCGCGACGGCCCGACGCTTCCGAGCGCCCCCCGCTCGGCGGCCTCGGCGCGTTGCGAGCCTGGTTCGCGCGCACCGTCGGTACGCCGGCGACGGCCGAGGACGTGCTCGTCACCGACGGAGGCCAGAGCGCGCTGTCGACGGCGTTGCGCGCGATCGCCCCGGCAGGCACGGCGATGCTCGTCGAGTCTCCGTCGTACATCGGGGCGCTGGCGATCGCGCGCGGCGCGCGCGTCCGCCCGGTGCCGGTGCCCGCCGACCGCGACGGCGTGCGCCCGGAGCTCCTGGCCGATGCCTTCGAGGCGTCCGGCGCGCGCGTCTTCTACTGCCAGCCGACGTTCCAGAACCCAACCGGCGCGGTGCTCTCCGCCGAGCGCCGCCAAGAGGTGCTCGCCGTGGCGCGGGCCGCGGGCGCCTTCGTCATCGAGGACGACTTCGCCCGCCTGCTCACCCACGAGCGACCCGCGCCGACGCCACTGTTCGCCGACGACGACGACGCGCACGTCGTCCACATCGCGTCGCTGACGAAGCCGATCTCGCCGAATCTGCGCATCGGCGCGATCATCGCCCGCGGCCCGATCGCCGAGCGCCTGCAGGCGCTGCACATCGTCGACAGCTTCTTCGTCCCCCGGATGCTCCAGGAGGCGGCACTCGAGCTCGTGAGCGCCCCGGCCTGGCCGCGCCACCTGCGCGCGCTGTCGACCGCCCTGGCCCGGCGCCGCGACGTCCTGCTCGATGCGTTGGCGGAGGACCTGCCGCTCGCGCGCGTGACCCGCCGGCCGACCGGGGGCCTGAACGTGTGGGTCGAGCTGCCCGAGGCCACCGACGACCTCGGCCTCGCCGTCCGCGCGCGCGAGGCCGGTGTTCTGGTCAATCCTGGCCGTCCGTTCTTCGCCGCCGAGCCGCCCGGCGCATACCTGCGCCTGTCCTTCGCGGCACCCGCATCAGAGCAGGAGTTGCGCGAGGGCGTGCGGCGGCTGGCGACGGTGCTGCCCGGCTGATCCGACGCTAGCTGGCCGGCGTCTGCTGGCGCTCAGCGCCGTGGAGGGCCCCACTGGCCTGCTCGCGCTGATCCCACCAGTCGTTGATCGCGGCGATCCCGCCGCCGAGGATGCCCTCCCGGAACGCCGACGTGTCGTTGACGCGCGGCAGCGGCTCGTCGGGCACATCGACCTCGAGGAAGGCGCAGAGCGGCTCCCAGCCCTCACGCGGGTCCCATACGAGCAGGCGCTCGGCGGGGATGTCCGACTTGATGCGCTCGGTGTAGGCGTCGAACATGGCGGCGAAGGCGTCGTCGTCGAACGTGTCACCGGCGAGCGGGCGATCGCCCTCCCAGATCATCGGGATCATCAGATCGATGAAGCGCTTCCACTGCGGGTCGATCAGATAGCGGGCGTCGCAGACATGGTGCATGACCGAGTCACCGAAGTAGATCGCCCACACGGTCTCGCGCATGCTCTTGACCCAACCGAGCGGGTCGCGCACGGTCAACACGACCTTCGCGTCGGGGTAGCGCTCGGACAGCTCCTTCGTGAACGCGGCCGATGGCCAGTCACAGCTCGACTGCGCGTCGCCGAAGATGTCATCCCAATCGGGGTTCCCCGCCATCGCGCTCTCCCACTTGGGGATCTCACCCTCCATGTCAGAGAGCACGTTTCGCATGTGGTAGCAGGGCCCGAAGCCGAGCATCTCCAGCGCGATCATCTGTGTGCTCGTCGCCGTGCGGGGCAGACCCGCGCCGATCACCTTCATATCGTCCTCCACTGTTCGTGTCCGCTCGCCGGCCTTTGCAGGCTCGAGCCGGGCGAGGGCGATGTCCGCGTGCGCAGTCGCGCCGCGCGCGTGCTGTCTGCGGATCATATGGATCGACCCTGTTCGGAGGGTAAGAGCCGCGGGGTTCGCGCGGCATCGCTGTCAGGATTCTCGCCATGCCGTCCTCGTCGCACACGCCCGCAACCGCTGCCGGATTGCTCCAGGCGCTGCGCGAGCGCGAGCTCTCGTGCGTCGAGGCGACCGAGTCGTGCCTGGCGGCGATCGAGGCCCGCGACGGTCGCCTGCACGCGTGGGAGGAGGTCGGTGTCGAGGCGGCGCTCTCGCGGGCCCGGGAGCTCGACCGGCTCGCGCCGACCGAGGCGGCTCGCCTGCCGCTGCGAGGGCTGCCCATCGGGGTGAAGGATGTCTTCGACACCGCGGACCTCCCCACCCGCTACGGGTCGTCGCTCTACCGCCACCATCGGCCGGGCGCCGATGCGCACTCGGTCGCCCTGCTGCGCCGCGCCGGCGCGATCATCGTCGGCAAGACGAAGACGGCCGAGTTCGCGTGCATGCATCCGGCCGACACGACCAATCCGATCGATCCACTGCGCACGCCCGGAGGGTCGTCGAGCGGGTCGGCGGCCGCCGTCGGCGGCGGCATGGTGCCGGTGGCCACCGGCACGCAGACGGCGGGGTCGATCGTGCGCCCGGCGTCCTACTGCGGGATCGTCGGCTACAAGCCGACGGTCGGCGCGATCTCGACGGCCGGCGTCCTGGCCACCAGCGCGACCCTCGACACGGTCGGGTTGCTCGCCAGCAGCGTGGACGACATCGTGCTCGTCACCGAGGTGCTCACGACGCCGCTCGCCGGCGAGCCGATCCTGCGCTCGGCCCGACCGCTCGATCTCCGCGGGGCGCGTGAGGAGCTCAGCGAGCCGCCGCGGCTCGGTTTCGCTCGGGCACCGTGGGCGGAGCTCGAGCCGGCCGCGCGCGAGGCGATCGACGCGGCGCTCGCCCGGATCGAGCGTCTCGGCGCGACGATCAGCGAGATCGACGCGAGCTCGTTCGAGCCGCTCGCGCAGGCCCAGCAGGTCGTGCAGCGACGCGAGACGGCGGCGGCGCTCGGCGCCGACCTGGTCAGCAACCCCGCCGGCTTCAGTGACGAGCTGCGCGAGTACATCGAGGCCGCCGGCGCGGTGACGCCCGAGCAGCACCGGGCCGCGCTCCTCCTGGCCGACGAGTGGCGCGGGCGCTGGACGGCCCAGCTGGAAGGGGTCGACGGTATGCTCGCGCCGAGCACGCTCGGGGTGCCGCCGCTCGGGCTCGACTACACCGGTGACCCGCTCCCCTGCCGCCCCTGGATCCTGCTGGGGTTCCCGAGCCTCGCGCTGCCGCTCGCCTGGACGCCGGAGCGGCTGCCGATCGGGCTGCAGCTCGTCGGACCGATCGAGGGGGACGCCGCCCTGCTGCGCGCCGGGCGCTGGCTGCTCGAGCACGCATGAGCCCGCGGCTCAAGGATCACCCTCCGCGCGGCGATACTGATCGGTGTCGCTGTCGTCGTTCCTCTGTCGCAACGCGGCCGAGCGCACGCGTCTCCTGGACGTGCAGGTGCGGATGCGCCCGGTCCAGCTCGCGGTGTTCGTGCTCGCCGTCCTCTCCGGCGTGGCCGGCGTGCGCACGATCGGGTGGGAGGCGCTCGTGCCCCCGGCGGTCGCCATCGCACTGTTCGCGGTCGTGTCGGTGCGCGTCGGGCGCTTCCGGCAGCCGGCGCTCGCGCTCTTCGCCGTGTGGGCGCTCGGGCAGGTCGCCGTCGCCGCCGCGTTCGTGCTCGCCCACGGTCCCCGCGGCTACCTGCTCATCATCCCGGCGATACCGATGACGCTCTCCGGCGCGGTGATGCCGGCGCGCGTCGGCTCACTCATGACCGCCATCACGGCCGCGCTCATCGCGCTGCTCGGTCTCGGCTTCGACACCCACGAGGTGCTCTCCACGCCCCCGGTCCTGTGGTGCCCGATCGGGGTGCTCGTCTTCGTCTCGCTCGCGGCGGCCACGGTGAGCTCCCTCGACATCGCGTCGCGCCGCGTCGCGGCCACCGACCATCTCACCGGGTTGCCCAACCGGTTCGCGTTGCAGCCGCGGATCAGCGAGCTGGCCCACCAGGCCGCGGTGACCGGCGAGCGCGTGGCCGTCGTGGCGGTTGACGTCGACCATCTCAAGGCGCTCAACGACGAGCACGGACACGCCACCGGCGACGCCGTCCTGCGCGAGGTCGCGCGTCGTCTGCGCGCCTGCCTGTCCCCGTTCGACTCGATCTACCGCTTCGGCGGTGAGGAGTTCGTCGCCCTGCTCGCCGGCTACGACATCACCTCGGCCCGAGCGGCCGCCGAGACGATGCGCCGGGCGATCGGCGACACCGCGATCGAATCGCACGCCGTGACCGTCTCGGTCGGCGTGGCGGTTCCGCGGCTCGGCGAGCCCTTCGACTTCAAGGCCGCCTTCGCGCGCGCCGACGCCGCTCTGTACGAGGCCAAGCGCGCCGGTCGGGATGCGGTGCGGGTCGACGCGACCGGGAGCCCGGAGGATGCCCACACGCAGGCCTCCCGCCGGCGCGCGGACCAGCTGTCGATCACTGCGCGCGACGTGCTCGAAGAACCGTCCGCGTCCAGCGTGGACGATCCTCGGCCGGCGCCGGACCCGGGCGCGCGCAGCTGGCTCATCGACGACGAGCTCGAGCGCGAGCACATGCTCGAGCTCAGCGAGCGGCTGGAGCCGGTGCTGAACACCGGGAGCATCGGGGCGTTCGTCGGCGTGGCCGCATCCGGCCCGTGGTTCGGCTGGGCGGTGCTCGGGCCGCCGATCGCCGGGTCGCTCAGCTTCCAGTGGGCGCTGCGCCAATCCGGCCGCTTCCGCCGCCCCGAGTACGCGGTTGCGCTTGCCTGGCTGGTGCTCCAGGTCAGCATCGCGCTCGGCTTCGCGCTCAGCCACGGCATGCCGCTCTTCGCGCTCACACTGTTCGTGCTGACCGTTCCCGGGGCCGCGGCGCTGTTCCCGCCGCGGATCGTGGCGATCGGGCTGGCCATCACCGGGCTGCTGATGGCGGCGGTCGCGCTCGATATCGGGTCGGTCGAGGTGCGCGCCAACCCTGCGATCCTCGGCTTCCCGCTCGTCCTGCTCGCGGGCAGCGGGCTGATGGGCCTGGTGCTCGGGCGCTCGGCCGTCGGTCATCGCAGCGTCGCCACCGTCGACCAGCTCACCGGAACGCTCAACCGCATCGCCCTCGGGGCTCGAGCCACCGAGCTCGAGGCCCAATCGTCGCTCGAGGGTCACCGGGTCGCGGTCGTCCTCGGCGATGTCGACGCCTTCAAGGCGATCAACGACCGGCTCGGCCACGCCGTCGGGGACCGCGTGCTCGAGCGGATCGCGGCGCGGCTGCGCGCGAGCCTGCGGACGTTCGAGTCGGTGTACCGCCTCGGTGGCGAGGAGTTCCTCGTGCTGCTCCCCGGCGTCGACGACGCGGAGGCCGCCGAGGTGGCCGAACGCCTGCGTCAGGCCGTCGGTGCCGAGCCGATCGACGGCCAGGCGGTGACGATGTCCTTCGGCGTCGCCGCCAGCCCGGCCGGCGAGCCCTTCCGCTACGACGAGGTCTTCGAGCGCGCCGACGCGGCCCTGCTCGCGGCCAAGCGCGCCGGGCGCGACCGCGTCGTCACCGACCGGCGCGTGGCGGCCTGACCCGGCGCGCTCCCGGCCCGGGCGCGGCGGCGACGACGCGGTCGCGCACGTTCAGCGGGCCGTGCCCGGCGGCCGGACAGGGGGGTGCACGTCCTTTCCGCGAATAGCTCATGGAAAGGACGTGCACCCCCTCCCAAGCTCAACCGCCAAGCGCGCCGGCCGCGACCGCGTCGTCACCGACCGGCGCGTGGCGGGTCTAGGCGAGCGCCTGACCGGTCCCGTCGCGCGCTCAGTACACGCTGAGCGTGGCCATCATGCCCATCTGCGCGTGTCCGGGCAGCGAGCAGAACAGCGTGTACGTGCCGGCCGGGAAGGTGAACTGCTCGTCGGTGTGAGTGCCGGGCTGGACGAGGCCGAACGATGCGACCTGCGGGCCGCCGGCGGTCGGCACCGCGTTGAGGTTGTGAGGATCCTCGCCGGCATCGACGTACTCGAGGATGACCGGCCCCGCGGGAACGCTCGCGCGCGACAGCGTGTAGCTGTACTCGCGGGCGACCACCTGGACGCGGGCCGGCGCGGGCCCGCTCGTCGAATCGGTCGTCGTCGCCGCCGTCGTCGTGGTCGTCGTCGTGGTCGGATCGGGGCTCGAGGGCGCGGTGTCGCTCGCCGGCGGGGGCACGCTGACGGCGGTGGTCGTCGTGGTCGTCGTCGTCACGGGCGCCACAACCGGCGCCGGCGGCGGTCGGTGGCTTGCCGCCGGTCTGCGACGACGCGGACGCGCCGGACGCGCCGGACGCGCGGGCGCCGCGCAGTGCCGGTGTGCCGTGGAGTGACAGCGGACGGCGCGCCGGGCGGAATGGCGCGAAGCCGCCAGCGCGACCGTCGTCCCCGCGAACAGGCTCGCGACGAGCGCCAGCAGCGCTGCTCCCGCCCGCTCGCGGGTCACGACTTCAGCAGCGTCGGACGGGCGTAGCTGGAGGCGTCCGGGAGGACGACCGAGGCGTCCGTGGAGAACCACTGCTCGAGCAGCGAGCAGTACATCGCCCGATAGTCGGAGGTGTTGACGAGGTTGTCGTTCACGTCGAGCGAGGAGAGGCCCGGGAACTCGCCAACCATGACGCCGGAGGCCTGGGTGCCGATCAGGAAGCAGTTGCCGGCGGCGCCGTGGTCGGTGCCCGATCCGTTGTCCTGCGGGCGGCGGCCGAACTCCGACCACAGCTGAACGAGCACGCGATCGGCGAGGCCGCGCGCCTCGAGGTCGCGCTGGAAGGCGAGCACCGCGTCGACCGTCTGGCCAAGGTTGGTGGGCAGCGTCCCCGATTCGTCGGAGTGCGTGTCGAACGATCCGACGCCGCTGAGCGAGACGCACGTGATCGGCAGGCCGGCCGCGAGCATCGCGGCGAGCGCGGCGAGCTGGCCGGGGAAGTCCCCGCCGGCTGTCGGGTAGGTCACCGGGGAGTTGTAGTTCGGCGACCCGTTCGGGCTGACGAAGCTGGCCATCTGCGTGAGGACGAGGCTCGTGTTTCGCGAGGCCTCGCGAGCCTGCGCATAGGCCGGCGATGGCGCCGACAGGTTGCCGAGCGCTCCGAACGTCGTCATCGCGTCCGTAGCGATGCCGCCGTCCACGCCGTTGGCCCACAGCGTGTAGTCCGAGGGCGAGTACACGGCGGCGACGGGCACGCTCGCGGTGGCCAGCGCCGGGGACAGCGAATCGTCGAGCGAGAGCCCCTGCAGCGGGTTGTCGGGACTGCCGGTGGCGTCGAGGAAGCGTCCCATCCAGCCGGTGGTGAGCGACGCGTCGAGCTGGCCGACCTCCCAGTAGTGGCGGCTGGTGAAGTGGCTGTCGTCGGGCGGGTCGTAGCCGATCGCCGGAAACGTCGTCACCTTGCCCTCGCCGTGCAGCGTCGCCAGCCCCGCCGCCGCCGGGTTCCACATGAGGCGATCGTCCTCGCTGAACGTCGGACCGCTGCCCGCCGCGAGGTTGACCGTCGGGCGCAGCGTCGGGTACAGCGGGTCGCCGATCGGAGCGAGCACCGACAGCGCGTCCCAGCCTCCCTGCATGAAGATCGACACGAGCACCGGCTGGCTGGGGGCGGCGGCCGCCGCCTCGGCGATGCCCTCCTCGAAGTGGCGCGGCGTGAGCATCGACGCGCCGTAGACGGACAGCAGCGCGCCGGTCGAGCGCAGCACGAAGCTGCGGCGGCTCATCCCCGTGCCGGCCGGCGTCGGCATCCCGGGCTCGATCGCCGGCAGGCCCTGGCCGGCGCGCGCGACGCCGCGATGCATCAGCTGCGAGCGGGTGAAGTCACGGCAGGAGCAGCTCTCGGGCATGTCAGCTCACTTGCATGTCGGGGGCGGTGGCGATCAGCATCCGCAGCGCGTTCTGGCGGATCGCCCGGTAGGGGGACTGCTCCCACTGCGCCACGAAGGGCGTGAGGCAGGACTGGGCGAAGTCGGCGATGCACTGCTGGGAGTCGTCGGCGATGATCGGGTTGCCCCAGTAGGACATCGCGCTCGTCAGCGCCGCGGCCGACGTCTCGCTCGGGTCATACGTCGATCCGCCGCTCGGCCACGGGTCGACATAGGTGTTCGCGGTGACGTAGTTGGCGATGTCCCAGCGTGCCTTGCACGTGGACGTGTCCAGCCAGCGCGTGAAGTCCCAGCCGGCGACGTTGGGCGGATAGAACAGCTGCTGCCCCGCGGCCGAGCTCAGCCAGGCCCAGTCGGTGGTGTCGATCGGGCGGCCGATCGCCCGCAGCAGGCCCGCGTTGTAGACGACCGGCGGCGTGACGAGCTCCGGCCCCTCGTAGAAGTCGGGGTGCTGCAGGATCGCCTCGACGACCGGTCCGATCGCGTAGCCCGAGCCGGTGTACGTGCTCTCCAGGGCCGCGAGCGTCTGCGCGTCCGGCGGCGTGGGGATGAAGTAGCCCCACAGCTTGGTGACGAAGAACGACGGGTGCAGTGGGTGGCTCACGCACAGGCGGACGGCGTCGGTGTAATCCCAGTTGCCGGTCTGGCCAAAGACCGTCTTGGCCGTCGCGTCGTGATAGGTCGAGTCGAAGCGGAAGTTCGTGTTGCCGACCTGACTGGACCAGTCGTTGCGCCAGCCGGTCAGCGCGCGGGCCATCTCGCGAACGTCGGTCTCGGTGTAGGCGCCACGGTCGGCACCGAGCGAGAACAGCTCCATCATCTCGCGCGCGTAGTTCTCGTTCGGGTTCCACTTGTCGTTGTCGACGCCGTTCAGCCAGATGAGCATCGCCGGGTCGGTGGTCACGGCTCCAAACAGGTCGTGGAAATTGCCGAGCGCGTTCGCGCGGAAGAGGGTGTTCTGGTCGAGCATCTGCTGCTGGTCATCGACGCCCGAGTTCGAGGTGGCAAACCAGTCATGCCAGATGAAGGTCATCCGCTCGACGAGCTGCTGATCGGAGCGGACCATGCGATCCAGCCACCAGCAATGGTCCTCGCCCCAGGCATCCGCCGGGGCCAGCGGGTTGCCGCTCGAGTCCACCGGGTCGGGACCGGTCAGGGTCGCCGCTCCCGACGGGCGCGTGAGGCCGTAGACGACCTGCTGCAGGGGCTGTCCCGCGAGCGCCTCCGCCTGACCGGGCGTCGGCCCGAACCCGGCGCGCCACAACAGCCGGCGCATATGGGCGATCGTCGTCGGCTCGCCGAACGGCGGGATCGGAGCCGTATCCGCCGGCGGCGCGTACGGTGCACGCGGCGTCGGGGTGGGGTTTGGCCTCGGCGTCGCCTTCGCGGGGGCCGTGGGCGTTGGCTTGGTGGTGCCCTTCGCGCGCGCCGTTACGCGTGGGTGACCCTTTTTCTTAAGGTGATGGCGATGCTTGCCGTGCGCCCTGTGCTTGTGCTTGGCCGCCTTGTGGAGCTTGTTCGAGCGCCGCTTGGCAGCGGGCCGGGCCACGGACGCGGACGGTCCCGCCGACGAGGACGCACCGGAGAGGGGCATGCGGGCAGCGTCGACGGGCGGGCGCCCGCAGCGTCGGTCGCTGGGCCCATCGCTGGACGGATGTCCGAGGCGCTTGGCGGGACATGACAGCCTCCCCGTCGTCGCGCGGGCGGAGGATCGAGGACGGCCGCGGCAGGGAACCCGCCGCCGGCGGCGAAGAGCGGGCCCTGCCATCCTTGCGCCGTTCTTATCCAGCTTCAGGGGAGTCATGCCCATGACGTGTCGCCGATCCGCAGTCATCACCAGCGTGTTACTGAGCGCCGTGGCGCTCGCCAGCTGCGGTGGCTCGAGCAGTTCGTCCTCGACGAGCAGCAGCAGCCATTGACCAAAGCTCAGGCGACGACGCTCGCCGGCCAGATCAACCTGACCGCGGCCGACGTGCCGGGCTACACCTCCAGTCCGAACCCGAACACCGCGAGCGACCAGCAGAACTCCGCCCAGCTCGCCGCGTGCGCCGGCGGGACGCCGCCGAGCCAGGAGATCGTCGACATCAACTCGCCGCAGTTCACCGCCGGCAGCGGCCTGAATCAGCGGCAGGCGAGCTCGAACGTGACCGTGCAACCGACGGCGGCTGACGTGCAGCAGAACCTGAAGGCGCTCACTTCGGCGAAGGGCCACAACTGCCTCGTGCAGTCGCTGAACACCCTGATCAGCCATACGAGCCAGCCCGGCGTGACCTTCTCGTCGGGGTCGATCACCACGCTGCCGATGTCCACCGCCGGCACCGACGGCGCCTTCGGAGCCCGCGTCACGATCAACGCGACGGCGCAGGGGCTGCACATCCCGTTCTACGTCGACGTGTACGGCTTCGCGAAGGGCTCGACCGAGGTCGAGCTCGAGACGCTCGGCATCAGCTCGCCGTTCCCGGCCGCCGAGGAGGCGCGCCTCGTGGCGCTGCTCGTCGGCCGCGCGGGCGCGCACGTGCCGGCGTAGCCCCTGCGGCCGGGTCGGGCGGGCCGTGACGCGGTCCGCCCGGCCTCCGGCGGGGCGCTTCTGGACGCCGCGCGACGCATCGGCGCAGCGTCCGCTCCCGGCCCGCTCCGGTAAAGGCGCCCGCCGTCCTTGCCGATATGGGCGCCGTGACCCTGCTTGGCCGCAGAGCCGTTCGCCGCACGCTGTGCGCGCTGCCCATCTCGCTCGGGTTGGCGGTCGCCGTCTGGGCGTCGCCGGCGAACGCCGTGCTGCTGCCCAACCCGGAGGTCAACCCGTCGAACGTTCCGCAGTGGTCGATCGAACCGATGATGGTGGCCGGCGGCAGCAGCGGCTCGGCCGCGCAGGCGCAGCTCTCCGATCACGGCGGCCCGGTGCTCGGCGCGACGACCGTCTACCTCATCTACTGGGATCCGTCGCCGCTCGACCCGCCGGCTCAGTGGCCGATCACCTACCCGCATTCGACCAAGCTGCTGCTCGCGAGGTTCCTCGCTGACGTCGCCGGCGGCAGCAACTCGCTCGACAACCCGTTGTCGCTCGACTCGCAGTACGTCTCCGGCGGCGTATCGGCCGGCAACGCGACCGGCACGCCGGGCGGCTACGAGGTCACCTACGGCGGCTCCTACAGCGACCAGTACACGCCCTACCCGGCATCGGGCTGCACCGACCCCGACGCCGCGTACCGCACCGACTACTGCCTCACCGACGCGCAGATCCAGCAGCAGCTCTCGATCTACGTCCATGGGAACAACCTCCCGACCGGCCCGGGCAACGTCTACCTCTTCCTGACGCCGCCCGACGTGACGACCTGCCTCGACGGGACCAGTTCGATGTGCTCGGATGTCTCCAATCGCTCGGGCAGCCCCACCCTCACCGGCCAGGATCTCAACGGCGCGTATTGCGGCTATCACTCGGTCATCGGCTCGGGCGGCAACGAGATCGTCTACGGACAGATCCCCTGGCCGGTGCCGAAGGTGACCGGCTACGACGAGCTCGGATTCCACCAAGTAGGGCCGAGCCTCGTCCCGTGGGTCGACCAGTCCGTGCCGTTCCTGAAGGACTGCCAGCCCGACGGGTCCGCATGGGTAAACCTGCCGAACGAGACGGTCGGCGCGGGCCTCCAGCCGCTGCTCTCGAACGACGGCGCGATCGAGGCCGACTTCTCCGACGTGATCGATAACACGATCAGCCACGTCCTCAACGGCATCATCACCGACCCCAATCTCAACGGCTACTACGACTCGAGCGGCCTCGAGGCGCCGGACAAGTGCGAGGCGACGGGCATTCCGCCCGGTGGCGACCCGCAGGCCTGGTGGCTCTATCAGACCTCGAACCCCCAACCGCTGTCGCTCCCATACGGAGTCCAATCGGATAGCAACTTCTACAACGCCTTCAGCGTGCTCTTCAGCGACAACGACCAGTACTACCTGCAGGCCGAGTTCAACCAGGCGGAGGGCAACCCGCCGGCCACCTACGGCCAGTGCGTGCCCGGCGCCGAGCTGACGCCGAGGTTCCCGGTGCCCGCGTCGGCCCTCCCCAACCAGATGATCGGGTTCGACTCGAGCTCGACCAACGCCACGATGGGGGTTCGCCAGTACGTGTGGAACTTCGGCGACGGCAGCCCGACGGCGGTCATCACCTGCCCGACCCAGGTCCCGGCGATCTGCAACCCGAGCACCTACCACGCCTTCACCACCCCCGGCACGTACAACGTGACGCTGACGGTCACCGACGGCGGCGGATACACCGCGGCGGCCACCGACTCCCTTAAGATCCTGGGGGCCGCGCCCGCGGGCGGCGGATCGGGCAGCGGCTCGTCGGGCGCGACGTCCTCCTCGACGACGACCACGAGCACCACCACCGCCACGACGACGACGACCGCCGCCCCGGCCGCGCCGGCCGCGCCAGCGATCGTTCCGCCGAAGGCCACTCAGGCCATTGTCGCGTCGTCGGTCAGCAAGGCCCTCAGGAGCGGCCTCGTCGTGCACTACTCGGTCACCCAGCAGGTCGCCGGCCACTTCGAGGTGCTGCTCGACGCGCGCACGGCCAAGCACCTCGGGATCAAGGGGCCGGTGGTCAAGGGCGTGAAGGTCGACGGCCTGTCCAACCCGGTGGAGATCGGCACGGCGCTGCTGGAGACGACGAAGGCCGGCAAGGACGGGATCGCGATCACCTTCTCCAAGACCGCGGCGGCGAGGCTGAAGCACACACGGACGCTGACGCTCACCGTGCGTCTCGTGGCCCACAACATCATCGGGCAGCAGGTCGTCGTGACGACGACCGTCCGCCTCGGCTGATCCACTCGTCGGCGCCGCGGGCGCCGAGCAGAGCGCGCGTCCGCGCGCAGCTCACTATCGTGTCCGACTCGCCACAGACCGGCATCGGGGCGCCAGCGCCTGCGCGCCGCCCGTGACGCCTGGCGCATCACCGCAGTCGCCACCTGCGGCGGCCCCCCCGCACGATGGAAACCGCACACGAGCTCCACACGCATCAGGTCGAGGACCAGCACTGGTGGTATCGCGGGCGCCGCCGCGTGCTCAACCGGGTCATCGACGGACTCGACCTGCCGCCCGACGCGCGGATCCTCGACGCCGGCTGCGGTAGCGGGCGCAACATGGTCGAGCTCGCGCGGCGCGGCGAGGTGACCGGCGTCGAGCTGTCGCCGACCAGCGTCGCGGTGGCGCGCGCGCGGAACGTCGGCGAGGTCGTCGAGGGCTCGGTAGAGGAACTGCCCTTCCCCGATCACAGCTTCGACTTCGCCGTGTGCCTCGACGTCATCGAGCACCTCGACGACGACCTGCGGACGATGCGCGAGCTGCGCCGCGTCGTGCGGCCGGGCGGGCGCCTGCTCGTCACCGTCCCGGCCTACCCCTCACTGTGGAGCAGCCACGACGTCGTCAATCACCACCGCCGCCGCTACACGCGCTCGACGCTGCTGCAGGTGGCGGGCGAGAGCGGTTGGGAGGCGACGCGCACGACCCACTTCAACGCGCTGCTGCTGCCCGCCGCCATGGCCTACCGCTGGTGGGAACGGCTCAGCCACAAGCCGCTCGGCGAGCGCTCCTCCGATCTCGAGCGCACGCCGGCGTGGCTCAACCGCGTACTGCGCGTGCCGCTGCAATTCGAGGCCGCGCTCATCGCACGGGGCGGACGCATCCCCTTTGGCCTGTCGCTGCTCGTCGTGCTGCGCTGACGGCTTGCTGGCCGGGCGCGGCGTCAGGGGGCGGTCGTTCCCGAGGCGACGGCCGTCGGCGAGTCGGCGCTCTCGGCCGCGCGTGGCAGGTGCGCGCGGAAGGTCCAGCGGCGGTTCGCGAAGAATGTCAGCACGACGACGATCGCCGTCGCGAAGGCCTGGCCGACGAGCTTGTTCAGCCCCGCCCCGGCGACGAAGGCCGCGATGAGCACGAGATCGAGCACGAGCCCACATCCCTGGACCGCGAACCAGCGCAGCGCAGCGCTGTTGTCCGTCCCGTGGCCGCGGAACGTCCAGCTGCGATTGAGCAGGAAGCCGTTGGTCGCACCGATGGCGAAGCCGATCCCCGACGCCGCGATGTACCACACGCCGAGCACCTCCTCCAGCAGGGTGAACACGCCGTAGGCGATGAGCGTGTTCGATATGCCGACAAGCCCGAACTTCGCGAACTGCTCGACGATCGGACGGTGGCGCTCGAGCCGCGACAGCGACGAACTGCGGTCGGTGGACACCGTCACAGCATGACCGACGAACGTGAGAGGCGGCTGATAGTCGGTCCGGCGGCCCGTTAGGGCGCCGTTAGGGATCGATTAGCCGATCCTGACGCCGTCGCGTATCGTCCTCCTTGCAGGCTAGAAAGCACCGTAGGATGGAACCCACACCTCCCGCATTCGAGACACCGAAGGCCGCATCTCGGCCGCCTCAGAAAGGCACGATGGCAGACACCGCCCCGCGGTCGTTGAGCCTACTCAGCGTCGTCGCTCCGGTCTACAACGAAGAGGAGCTCATCGAGCCGTTCGTGCAGCGGACGTGCGCGGCGCTCGCCGACTACAACTTCGAGCTCGTCCTCGTCAACGACGGCAGCGCCGACGGCACCCCCGACCTGCTCGACCGCATCGCCGCCGAGGATCCGCGCGTGCGCGTCGTGCATCTGTCGCGCAACTTCGGCCATCAGGCCGCGCTGACCGCGGGCCTCGAGCACGCCGTCGGCAACGCGGTGGCGATGATCGACGCCGACCTTCAGGACCCGCCCGAGCTCATTCCCTCGATGGTCGAGCACTGGCAGCAGGGAGCGGATGTCGTGTACGCCGTGCGCCGCCAGCGCGAGGGCGAGACCGCCTTCAAGCTCGCGACGGCCTCGTTCTTCTACAAGCTCTTCAACGCGCTGACGCAGGTCGACCTCGAGCCGAACTCGGGCGACTTCCGCCTGCTCGACCGCCGCGCGCTCGACGCGCTGCTGTCGATGACCGAGCGCAGCCGCTTCCTGCGCGGCATGACGGTCTGGGTCGGCTTCCGCCAGACCGCGATCGAGTACGAGCGCGACGCGCGCCACGCCGGCGAGACGAAGTACACGCTGCGCAAGATGCTGCGCTTCTCCCTCGATGCGATCGCGTCGTTCTCGCACCTGCCCCTGCAGCTGGCCACGTACGTCGGCCTGCTGTCGGCGGGGCTCGCCTTTGTCGCCATCCCGGTCGTGCTCGGCCTGCGCATCGCGGGCTCCTACCTTCCGGGGTTCGGCTCGATCACGATCGCCATCCTGCTGCTGGGCGGGATCCAGCTCATCGCCCTCGGCGTCATCGGCGAGTACGTCGGGCGCATCTACGACGAGGTCAAGCACCGCCCGCTGTACATCGTGCGCGAGGAGCGCAACCGGCCGGGCGAGCTGATCGGCGGCCCGCTGCCGACGGTGCGCGCGGGGCTGGCGGCGCGGCCGACCGAGCGCGTCTGAGGCTCCGGGGGGTTCGGCGCGGCGTCGGCCGCTCGGGGCGGCATGACCCGCCAGGCGCATCCGTCACCGTGCCGTCACACCGAGACCGCTCCGTGTGTGCCGCTGTTGTGTTCTGAGCCATGAACCGCCGCCGTGCGGCGGGCGCTGGCCTGCCCGTCCACGGTCGCGCCGATCGCTGGCGCATCCTGCCTGTCGTTTGCCACCGGAGGAAAGGGAGTCCGCGCACATGTCCTTCTTCGCCCGCCATCTCAAGCTCCTCGCGCCGCCGGTCGCGATCGGCGTCATCGCGCTGGCCGCACCCGCGCTCGCGCACACCATCGCCAGCGCCGCGGCCGCGAAGACGAAGTGCTACACGGTCACCATCAACCGCAAGCACGTACGCGAGTGCCTCGTGCCCGGACCGCGCGGACCGCGGGGCATCCCGGGACCGGAGGGGCCGCGGGGCTTCCTCGGACCGAAGGGCTCGACGGGCAAGACGGGCTCGACCGGCAAAGCGGGACCGACGGGTAAGACCGGCGCGACCGGTCCCGCCGGGCTGACCGGCCCCGCGGGCCCTCAGGGTCAGCAGGGCAACACGGGCAACACGGGCGCGCCCGGACCATCGGGGGCGCTCGGCTACGCGCTCGTGCAGCCCAATAACGGCTCGCCCGCGTTCGTGGGCAGCCAGACGTCGAAGTTCAGCAGCGTGTCCCTCGCGTCCACCGGGACGTATTGCCTCAGCCTGCCCAACGTCACGGCGAGCACCGTGGCGGCCTCCGTATCCGGGGAGTCGAGCTACAGCCCCGGTGGCATCCCGCTCGTCGAGCTGAACGCCCAGCCGGGCAGCACCTGCCCGACCGGTGACTTCGAGGTGCAGACCTACGCCTTCACCCCGTTGAGCGGTAGTCCCCCCCAGGCCTACACGCTCGCGCTGAGCAACCAGATCGCGTTCACGATCGTCGTCCCCGCGCAGCCGAGCTGAGCGGGGACGAGCGGATCACGCGGCGGACGTTCCCGAGCGATAACAGGACCGGGCCTACGCACTCGCCATAATGGCCCGGTGAACACGATCGACCAGCGGCAGGAGCGGATCCGCCTCGAGACGGTCCGCCACCGGATCACCGGCGTCGTGTCGCTGGCGCGTGACGGATATCGCAGCCGCGTCTCGGACCTGCTCAACGCCTCCGAGCGCGACTTCCTCGTGCTGACGGACACGACGGTCCAGCCACTCGACGGTGGCGCGAGCGAGCGGCACGCGTTCGTCGCGGTCGCTCGGCGCCACATCGTGTTCGCCGTCACCGAAGGCGACGAGCCAGTCTGACGCCGGCGGCGCGGCGCATCAAACCGTGTCGTCCGTCGCGCCGTGCTCGGCGGAGCCGATGAGCACCCCCGTCTGGGTGGGCTCCTCGACGAGCAGCTCGGGAGGCGGCGCCGCCACGCCAGCCGCGGCGTAGGCGTCCAGGCCGTCGAGCGTCTCGCGGGCGAGCAGCTCGCGAGCGAGGTTCTCGAGCTGAGCGCGGTGCTCGGTCAGAAGCGCGGTGACGGCCTCGTGGGCCTCGCCGACGATGCGGGCGACCTCGTCGTCGATGATCTTCGCCATGTCCGGCGACGTCTCGCTCATGCCCGGGAAGAACGGGCCGTCGGCGTCACTCGGCAGCACGGCGACCGGGCCGATGCGCTCGCTCATGCCCCAGCGCCCGACCATGTGGCGGACGATCTGGGTGAGCTGCTGGATGTCCGACTCGGCGCCCGTGGTGATCGTGCCGTATACGACCTCCTCGGCCACGCGCCCGCCGAGGGCGACGGCGACCTTCGCCTCGAGCTCCTCGCGCGTATACGAAACCCGATCGGAGTTGGGGGCCGACAGGGTCACGCCGAGCGCCTGGCCACGGGGGATGATCGACACCTTGCGCACCGGGTCCGCCCCGGGGGTGAGCATCCCGACGATGGCGTGACCGCCCTCGTGATAGGCCGTCCGCTCGCGATCGGCGGGGCCGAGCACGATCCCGCGCGGCGCGCCGAGCAGGATCTTCTCGAGGGTGTCGGTGAAGTCGGCGAGGTGCACCTTGTCGTGACCACGGCGGGCGGCGAGCAGCGCGGCCTCGTTGGCGAGGTTGGCGAGATCGGCGCCGACCATGCCGGGGGTCGTCGCGGCGATGGCATCGAGATCCACGTCCTCGTCGAGCGGGATCGAGCGCGTGTGCACCTCGAGGATCTTGCGCCGGCCGATGCGGTCCGGCGGCTGGATCGCCACGCGGCGATCGAAGCGACCGGGGCGCAGCAGCGCCTGGTCGAGGATCTCCGGTCGGTTGGTGGCGGCCAGCACGACGACGGCCTCGGCCGGCTCGAACCCATCCAACTCGGTGAGGATCTGGTCGAGCGTCTGCTCGCGCTCGTCATTGGCGCCGGTGACGGCGACCTGGCCGGCGCGCGAGCGGCCGATGGCGTCGAGCTCGTCGATGAAGATGATCGCGGGCGCGGCCTCCTTCGCCTTGCTGAAGAGGTCGCGCACGCGGGCGGCGCCCACGCCGACGATGGCCTCGATGAACTCCGACGCCGAGATCGAGAAGAACGCGGCATGCGCCTCGCCGGCCACCGCGCGAGCGAGCAGTGTCTTACCGGTGCCGGGGGGCCCGGAGAGGAGCACGCCGTGGGGCATCCGTCCCCCGAGCCGTCCGTACTTGTCGGGCTCACGCAGGAAGTCGACGATCTCCGTGAGCTCGAACTTCGCCTCGTCGATGCCGGCGACGTCCTCGAACGTGACCCGGATCTTTTCCGGATCGACACGCCGCGCCTGCGAGCGGCCGAAATTTCCGAGCGCGCCCATGCCGCCTCCGGCCGAGGCGCGACGGGCCAACAGCACGAACAGCCCGACGATGAGCAGCACCGGGCCGAAGCCAAGCAGCAGCGACAGAAAGACGGACTGGCTGGTCGACGTCGACTGCGCGTTGATGACGACGTTCTTGGAGGCGAGCAGGTTGGCGAGCTGCGGGTTGTTCCAGAAGGTCGGAACCTCGGTCGCGAACAGCGTCGTCGGCGTCGCCGACTTGTCATTCGCCGGGTAGGTCAGCTTCGTCGTGAACGTCCCCTGGATCGTGTCGCCCTTGGACGAGATCGACTTGACCTTGCCGGCCTCGACCTGATCGAGGAAGTACGGACTGAACGGAACCGTCACCCGCGGCTCGCTTGACGGCTGCAGGAGGAACACCGAGCCCCAGTCGAGGACAAGCAGGACGAGCACGAAGATGAGGAAGCCGCGCGTGCGATGCGGCGGCGTCGGCTTGTGCTCGTCCGGCAGCCCGCGACCGTCGGGCGCGGGCGCCACCTGCCAACCGCCCTTGTCCCGCGGCATCGGGGCCTTGTGTGGGTCGACGTTCTGCTTGTCGGTGGCCATGGCTGCGGTGCGTCTCGACGCACGGTAGCGGATCGCCAGCGCCGCGCCCGGCCGGTGGCGTCCGGGCGCGCTGCTACAAGATTGGACCCGTTGACAGATGCACGTTGACTTGGGAGGGCGCAGCGTCTACGTTGACGTAGACAGCGCGGGTCACGTCGAGGGGAGTACGGATTGTTGAGCCGCGCTGTTGGGCCTCTCAGGGTCAGGTTTGTGCTGTCGGCACAGGCGCAGTGGAGGAGACAACATGGGTCGAAGCGAGGTTGGGACCTCGGCGCGAGTGGCAGCCGTGGCCGAGAGGCGACGCCGGTCGCAGGCCGGTGGCGAGGATCCGGAGCGCAAGCGGATCCTGGATGCGATGGTCGAGACGGTGACCGAGCGCGGCTACGCCGGTACGGAGATCAACGAAGTGCTCGAGCGTGCCGGGGTGACGCGATCGGTGTTCGCGCGCCAGTTCGCCGGGAAAGAGGAATGCTTCGTCGAGACGATCAACGATGCGGTCGGCGACCTGGAGCGTGTCGTGGCAGCCGCGTGTTCGTCGGGGGCCTCGTGGCCCGAGCGGATGCGGGTCGGGCTACAGGCGTTCGTCGGAGCGCTTGTGACCGATCCGGCGCGAACACGTCTGGCCATGGTCGAGGCGGGATCCGCCGGCCCGGCGGCGACGCTCGAGGTGCGGCGCGCGTATCAGCGCTTTGTGCCCTACTTCGACGAGGGACGAGAGCATGTCGCGTACGATGTGCCGGCGCCGACGTCGGATGCGATCGTGGGCGGGATCGCGCTGACGATTCAGCATCACGTGGCCAGCGGCGACATCCCGGGCCTGTCGAATCTGCTGCCGGATCTCGTCTATTTCGCCCTCGTGCCCTATCTCGGGCACCGGCGGGCGTCGGCACTCGCGGTCGCCTAGCCCCTCGCCGCACCCTCGCAGGACCGCGCCGGCCGGCGCGGCGGCCGCAGCCG
Source organism: uncultured Solirubrobacterales bacterium (assembly GCA_963819075.1). Classification (GTDB taxonomy): domain Bacteria; phylum Actinomycetota; class Thermoleophilia; order Solirubrobacterales; family Solirubrobacteraceae; genus CAVQBJ01. The sequence goes on along the minus strand of CAWFUP010000001.1, from coordinate 116,091 downwards.
TGCCATCGTCTATTGGGCTGTTGGCCATCGACGTGGGCCAGCTGGGTGGATATAAAGGCCTAACCACCATGGCCGAGCCCCGAGACCGCACCCCCGAAAGGCTCCCGCGCGGCAAGCACGGGCTGTCGCCGCAGTTCGTGGCCCACAACCAGCGCGCACGACTGATCGCCGCGACGGTCGAGGTCGTGGCCGAGAAGGGATACGGCGAAACGACGGTCGCGGACATCCTCGAGCGCTCCGGCGTCTCGCGCAAGACGTTCTACGACTTGTACACGAACAAGGAAGACTGCTTCCTGGCCGCCTACGACAGGCTCGTCGACACGCTCGCCGACAACGTCGCCGACGCCTTCGCGAGCGAGGCGGCGTGGCCCGAACGCATCCGCCGGGGCTTACAGGCAATGCTGGAGCTACTAGCCGATCGCCCCGAGAGCGCGCGAGTCGGACTCGTCGAGGTGCTCGCGGCCGGGCCCCGAGCGCTCGAGCGCTATGACCATGCCGTGCGACGCTTCGTGCCGCTGTTCGAGCAGGGGCGCGGCGAATCGCCATATGGCGGCCAGCTTCCGCCGAACATCTCGGAAGCCGTGGTCGGAGGGATCGCGCAGGTCCTCTACCTGCGGGTGCTCGCCGGCGACACGAGCACGCTGCCGGACGCACTCGACGAGCTGCTGTACTTCGCGCTCGTTCCCTACCTCGGCCACAACGGAGCGACCCGGGTCACGCGCGCCCGGCGCGGGGCCGAGACCCGGGCCGAGTGACCGATGCGCCGGCGGGCGGGTCCGGTCGGTGAGCCGCGGACATACCTGCGCCTGACGGCCGCCGCGATGACGACCGCCGCGGTCGCCCTGACGCTCGCTACGAGCGCCGCCGCAGCGCCGGTGGCCACGGCGAGCGCGAGCTTTATCCCGGACAAGCTCGGCTCTCCCACCTCGCTCGTGTTCTCCTTCCAGCTCGGGGACACCACCGGAGCCCTACCGCAGCCGATCACGCAGGTGGTGACCATGCTGCCCGCCGGCGCGTCGATTGACACGACCGGTCTCGGGATCTGCCCGTCGCTCAGCGCGCTCGCGTCAGTTGGTTCGTCAGCCTGCCCGACGACGTCGTTCGCCGGGTTCGGCAGCGCGCAGGCCGCCGCGGTGCTCGGCACCACAACGCTCAACGAGACCGCAGCGATGACGATCTACCTCGGGCCGTCGACCCCCGGGCACGCGGTGCTCGACTTCTATGCGGACGGCACGACCCCGGTCTCCGAGCAGCTCGCGTTCGCCGGTACCCAGGAGCCGGCCAGCGCGCCGTACGGCTTCGAGTTCGTCGTGAACGTTCCGCCGATCCCCACCGTGCCCGGCGGCCCGGATGCCTCGATCGTCAGCCTGAAGTCCACGATCGGCGCGCCCAACGCCGCCTACTACGTCAACAAGAAGGTGCGGGTGGTCACGACGCTCCGGGTCGGCGGCACGACGAAGAAAGTGACCCGCACCGTGACACGCCGCGTCCTCCAGCACGTCAAGGGCCTCACGGTCCCGGCGAGCTGCCCGCCCGGCGGCTTCCCGTTCGAGATGCGCTTCACCTACGCCGACGGCAGCACGTCGACGGTGCCGGCGCCGATCGCCTGCCCCTGAAACGACGAAGGGCGGCCCCCCTGGGGGGGACCGCCCTCGTCGTGCGTTTAGAACGGTGGTGCGGTGCCTACAGCGTGCAGGCCGTGGTGGCCGTCGTGCTCGCGGTCGTGCCGTCTTCGAATCCGCTCGAGATCGACCAGTGCAGCTGCGACGACGGGCACTTCTTGGGAAGCGGGACGAAGTAGATGGTCTTCGTCACCGTCTTCTTGCCCTTCTTGGACTTGACCTTCGCCGTGCCGGTAATCGTGGTGCTGTACTGCGTGACCGAGGCGTCGGGACCGCCGGGCACCGTGGTGATCGTGGGCGTGTTGACGATGATCTTCTCGCCGTACAGACCCGAGTCGGGCATGAGCGTGCCGGTGAAGATCTTCGTCTCGGCGATCGGGCTCGTGCCGGCGCCCCAGAACGTGAGGGTGACCGGGCTTGACGCGGTCAGGTAGATCTTGATCGTCGACACCTCGTTGAGCGTCTGCGATCCGATGAGCGCAGCGAACGTCGAGGTGCCGCTGCCGACGAGCGAGCCGGCCGGGCACGCCGGCGGGGTGCTGCCGGTGGCCGCGTTGATGACGGCCGCCGAGCACTTCGGGAACAGCTTGGCCGAGGCGGCCACCGCGCTGTAGCTGACACCAGCAGGAAGCTCGACCGTCGTCGCACCGGCCAGCGGCGACGGCAGGCCGCCGAGCGAGTTGCCGATCGTGAAGGGGGTAGTCACCGCCCCCGATCCGTTCGCCGGGCCCGTCAGCGTCGGCGTGAAGGTGAACACCTGGGCCGCGAGGGCCGAGGCTGGGAGGGCGAGCGCGCCGATGGCGGCGATCGTTCCCAGCGCGATTGAGACTTTACGCACGAAGTGGCTCCTTCTTTGTTATGTAGGTGAGCGGAAGGACAGCTTCCGATGCGACAGCGGAAGCCGGAACGGTCGAGCTCGCGGGTTCGGCACCGCCGTCCACGAGCGCCCGGTCGGACGCCACTTGCCTGGTGATGGGTCTGGCATACATCGAAGCTACCTCTCCTCTAGCGGTACTAACACGGCTACAGCCATGGCGATGCGGTCGGGTGCAAACAACCGCTCGGGCCGCGGCGCGCGCGGGCCGCACACGACTGCGCCCCCGGTTGACTACCCCGCCGCGGGCCACACGACACGCGAAGAACCGCCGGGACCGCGTTGCGATGCCCGCAACATAGAGGCGAGCGTGTCCCGGATCAACCCCCAACTGACGCCGCGCGCGCTCGTGGCGAGCGCCAGCGACCTTTGCCGAACTCCGTAGAACGCCGTATTGTTGGGCGATGGCAACCGGCCTGGACCCCAAGGCCCGGCAGCTGCCGCGGGGGCGACACGGCCTTCCGCGCGATGCCGTCGTGGCGCAGCAGCGCCGTCGCATGCTCGACGCCGTGGCCGCGGTCGGGCGCCGTAAGGGCTACGTCACCATGACGGTCGAGGACATCGCCAGCGAGGCCGGCGTCTCGCGGCGGACGTTCTATGAGAACTTCGACGACAAGACCGGGTGCTTCCTGGCCGCCTATGACGACGCCGTCGGGCGCCTCGTCGCCGAGGTGCGCGCCGCCACGGCAGATGCGGCGGGCTGGGAGCAGCAGGTCCGCCGCGCGCTCGCTGCGACGCTGGGCTTCTTTGCCACCCACGTCGATGTCGCGCACCTCGCGGTCATCGACGTGCTCGCTGCCGGACCGAAGGCGCTCATGGCGCGCGACGAAGCGATGCGGCGCCTCATCGAGTTCGTGGCCACCGACGAGCCGATCGACGCCGCGTCCCAGGCGCCGCCAAAGATGATCCTCCAGGTGCTCGCTGGAGCGGTGTCACAGACGGTCTACTCGGAAGTGCTGCACGGGCGAACCGCCGACATCGAGCAGCTCCTGCCGCTGCTCACGTACCTCATGATCGTCCCGATGTACGGACCCGCCGAGGCCTCTCGCCGCGCGGGGCTCCCCGATGCGGTGAGCGGCGGATGAGCGGGGCCTCACCCCCCGCCGCGCAGCCAGAGGGCCCGGCCCGAAGCTGGACGCCTCTGCCGCGCGGACGCCACAGACTGCCCACCGAGTTCGTCGTCAGCAACCAGCGCGAGCGGATGCTCGACTCCATGGCCGAGATGGCGAGCGCCAAGGGCTACGCTCGCGTGACCGTCAGCGACGTCACCAAGCATGCGGGTGTCTCGCGACGCACCTTCTACGACCAGTTCTCCGACAAGGAGGCCTGCTTCTTGGCGACGTTCACCGCCGTCGGGGATCAGCTGGTGCACCTCGCCCAGATGGCCCGCCCGGAGCCAGACCGACCGTGGACCGACGGCGTGCGCCGTGCGCTCGATGCGCTGCTGAACTTCCTCGCCGCCGAGCCAGCGTTCGCCCGCATCGTGCTCGTCGAGGTCCTCGGCGCCGGCAACGCCGCACTCGAGGAGCGCGACGCGCTGCTCGACCGCTTCGCTGGACTGCTGCAGCCGCGAGGCACGATCGCGGATGTCGTGGCGGCGGACCGCCGAATTGTTCGCGCCGTCATCGGGGGCGTCTACGAGACGCTCTACCACGCCGTCCTCAGCGGCGAGGTCGAGCGCCTCCCCGAGCTCGTTCCCGACCTGCTCTATTGCGTGCTCGTGCCCTACGTCGGCCACGTCGCGGCACTCTCTGAGCGCTCAGCGCCCCGGTCGGTCGACCGAAACCGCAGGGCCGCTCTCTGACGACGACCTTGCTCCGTCTCGCGGTGTCGGGCGCATCACAGAAGGACCGGAGCGGAGAGGGAGGGATTCGAACCCTCGAACGAGGTTGACCCCCGTTACGCGATTTCCAGTCGCGCCCGTTCAACCGCTCCGGCACCTCTCCATGTTCGGCCTGCGGCGCAGCGTAGGCTACGGCACCGGGCGCGGCGTCGCCGAGCCGCCTCAATCGATAACCTTCCTCGCCATGCTTCTCGCCGTAAGTGCCGCCGTCTCCAAGGACATCGGGCTGATCGCGACGTTCGTCGTCGGCATCGGGGTGCTCGTCGGCGGCCTCGTCGCGTACATCATCGTCCAAGTGCGCGGCGAGCACCTCCAGAACCTCGAGCACCGCGCGCACGGCCGTCCGCCAACGACGTAGTCAGGCGTTTCCGAGCAGTCGCAGCTGGCCGGGCTGGGCCGCGAGCCGGTCGAGACCACGGGGGGCCGCCCGGGGATTCGCTCCCGGACGGCCCATCCGTACTCGTCACGCCGTGCGGCGTGACGAGCTCATTCAGCTAACGGCGTCGGCCGAAGAAGCCGAACCGGTGGAACCGCGTGAACGTGAACCGGTCGGCGCTCGACGTCGGGCTCGTGCCCGCGGATGACACCAGGGTGATGTCAACCGTCCCCGGCGCGTGGAACGGCGCGAGCGCGATGATCTGGTGGTCGCTCAGCGCCAGGAAGATGGCGCCCTGCGTACCGAACATCACGCGCGTCGTCTGCTCGAGCTTGTTGCCCGAGATGAACACGAGCGAGAACGGACCGCCCCGGCCCGGGACCACCGACGTGATCGTCGGGCCGTTGTACGTCTGGGCGACGTACCCGTACGTGACCGTGCTGTTGGACGTACCGCCCGCCGTCGTCACCGTGACCGGCACGGTGCCAGCTCCCTCGGCCGGTGTCGTCACCGTCAGCGAGCTCGCCGACGCCGCCGTCACCGTCGCCGACCCGGTGCCGAAGTCGACGGTGTCGCCGGAGGCAGTGGCGTCGAACCCGGTGCCGGTGATCGTCACCGTCGTCCCGCCGGCGGTCGTGCCGCTGGTCGGGGTGATCGACGTGACCACCGGGAGCGGCGGCGGCGCGACATACGTGTAGGTCACGCCGTTCGAGCTGCCGCCGGCCGTCGTCACGCTCACGTTGACGGGGCCGGCCGATCCAGCCGGAGCGGTCACCGTCAACGAGGTCGTCGACGCGGCCGTGACCGTCGCCGAGTTGCTGCCGAAGGCGACCGCGTCACCCGACGCCGTGGCACTGAACCCGGTGCCGGTGATCGTCACCGTGTTGCCACCCGCGGTCGGGCCGCTCGTCGGACTGATCGACGAGATCACCGGGACCGGCGGCGGCGCGATGTAGGTGTACGTGACGCTGTTGGACGTCCCGCCACCCGTGGTCACCGTCACGCTGACCGTGCCCGCGCTACCGGCCGGAGCGGTCACCGTCAACGAGGTCGCCGTCGGCGTCCCCGTGACCGCCGCCGTCTTGGAGCCGAACTTGATCGTGTCATTCGCGGCCGTCGTATCGAACCCGGTACCCGTGATCGTCACGGTGTTCCCACCAGCCGTCGCGCCACTCGTCGGACTGATCGACGAGATCACCGGGACCGGCGGCGGCGCGATGTAGGTGTACGTGACGCTGTTGGACGTCCCGCCGCTGGTGGTCAGCGTCAAGCCGACCGGGCCGGCGGCGTGAGCCGGCATGATTATGGTCAGTGAGGTCGCCGTTGGCGTCCCCGTGACCGTCGCCGAGTTGCCGCCGACCGAAACGAGGTTACCCGACGGCGTGCTGCTGAACCCGGTGCCGGTGATCGTCACCGTGTTGCCACCCGCGGTCGGGCCGCTCGTCGGACTGATCGACGAGATCACCGGGACCGGCGGCGGCGCGATGTAGGTGTACGTGACGCTGTTAGACGTCCCGCCACCCGTGGTCACCGTCACGCTGACCGTGCCCGCGCTACCGGCCGGAGCGGTCACCGTCAACGAGGTCGCCGTCGGCGTCCCCGTGACCGTCGCCGACTTGCCGCCGAACTTGACCGTGTCATTCGCGGCCGTCGTATCGAACCCGCTACCCGTGATCGTCACCGTGTTCCCACCAGCCGTCGTGCCGCTCGTCGGACTGATCGACGAGATCACCGGGACCGGCGGCGGCGCGACATAGGTGTACGTGACGCCATTAGACGTCCCGCCGCCCGTGGTCACCGTCACGCTGACCGGGCCCGCGCTACCAGCCGGAGCGGTCACCGTCAACGATGTCGCCGTCGGCGTCCCCGTGACCGTCGCCGACTTGCCGCCGAACTTGACCGTGTCATTCGCGGCCGTCGTATCGAACCCGCTACCCGTGATCGTCACCGTGTTCCCACCAGCCGCAGGGCCACTCGTCGGACTGATCGACGAGATCACCGGAACCGGCGGCGGCGCGACATAGGTGTACGTGACGCCATTAGACGTCCCGCCGCCCGTGGTCACCGTCACGCTGACCGGGCCCGCGCTACCAGCCGGAGCCGTCACCGTCAACGAGGTCGCCGTCGGCGTCCCCGTGACCGTCGCCGACTTGCCGCCGAACTTGACCGTGTCATTCGCGGCCGTCGTATCGAACCCGCTACCCGTGATCGTCACCGTGTTCCCACCAGCCGTCGTGCCGCTCGTCGGACTGATCGACGAGATCACCGGGACCGGCGGCGGCGCGACATAGGTGTACGTGACGCCATTAGACGTCCCGCCACCCGTGGTCACCGTTACGCTGACCGGGCCCGCACTACCAGCCGGAGCCGTCACCGTCAACGAGGTCGCCGTCGGCGTCCCCGTGACCGTCGCCGAGTTGCCGCCGAACTTGACCGTGTCATTCGCGGCCGTCGTATCGAACCCGCTACCCGTGACCGTCACCGTGTTCCCACCAGCCGTTGTGCCACTCGTCGGACTGATCGACGAGATCACCGGGACCGGCGGCGGCGCGACATAGGTGTACGTGACGCCATTAGACGTCCCGCCACCCGTGGTCACCGTCACGCTGACCGGGCCCGCGCTACCAGCCGGAGCCGTCACCGTCAACGAGGTCGCCGTCGGCGTCCCCGTGACCGTCGCCGAGTTGCCGCCGAAGGCCACGACATCGCCCGTAGGCGTGGTGCTGAAGTTGGTGCCCGTGATCGTCACCGTGTTCCCACCAGCCGTCGGACCACTCGTCGGACTGATCGACGTGATGTGCGGAGCCGGCGGGTTGTACGTGTAGGTCGCCGGACCCGACGTCCCATTGCCCGTTGTGACCGTCACGTTCACCGGACCCGCCGTTGAGCCGGCCGGCGCCGTCACCGTCAGCGAGGTCGCCGTCGGCGTCCCCGTGACCGTCGCCGAGTTGGACCCGAACTTGACCGTGTCATTCGCGGCCGTCGTATCGAAACCGGTACCCGTGATCGTCACCGTGTTCGCACCGGCCAGCGGACCACTGCTCGGACTCAGCGACGTGATCGTCGGCGCGTTGTTGTACGTGTACGCATTCGCCAGCGACCCCGTGCCGTTGACCGTCGTCACCGACACACCGACGGTGCTGCCCGCCGTACCGGCCGGCGCCGTCACCGTCAACTGCGTCGCCGTCGGCGTCCCCGTGACGGTCGCCACATTGGACCCGAACTTGACCGTGTCACCAGACGCCGTCGTAGCGAACCCGGTACCCGTGATCGTCACCGTGTTCCCACCCGCACGCGGACCATTGGTCGGACTGATCTGCGTGACCGTCGGCGGCGAGTTGTACGTGTACGGCACCGCGTTCGACGCGCCGTTCCCCGTCGTCACGATCACATCCACGACACCCGTACCGGCCGGAGCCGTCACCGTCAACGAGGTCGCCGTCGGCGTCCCCGTGACCGTCGCCGACTTACCGCCGAACTTGACCGTGTCATTCGCGGCCGTCGTATCGAACCCGCTACCCGTGACCGTCACCGTGTTCCCACCAGCCGTTGTGCCGCTCGTCGGACTGATCGACGAGATCACCGGGACCGGCGGCGGCGCGACATAGGTGTACGTGACGCTGTTAGACGTCCCGCCACCCGTGGTCACCGTCACGCTGACCGGCCCCGCACTACCAGCCGGAGCCGTCACCGTCAACGATGTCGCCGTCGGCGTCCCCGTGACCGTCGCCGAGTTGCCGCCGAAGGCCACGACATCGCCCGTAGGCGTGGTGCTGAAGTTGGTGCCCGTGATCGTCACCGTGTTCCCACCAGCCGTCGGACCACTCGTCGGACTGATCGACGTGATGTGCGGAGCCGGCGGGTTGTACGTGTAGGTCGCCGGACCCGACGTCCCATTGCCCGTTGTGACCGTCACGTTCACCGGACCCGCCGTTGAGCCGGCCGGCGCCGTCACCGTCAGCGAGGTCGCCGTCGGCGTCCCCGTGACCGTCGCCGAGTTGGACCCGAACTTGACCGTGTCATTCGCGGCCGTCGTATCGAAACCGGTACCCGTGATCGTCACCGTGTTCGCACCGGCCAGCGGACCACTGCTCGGACTCAGCGACGTAATCGTCGGCGCGTTGTTGTACGTGTACGCATTCGCCAGCGACCCCGTGCCGTTGACCGTCGTCACCGACACACCGACGGTGCTGCCCGCCGTACCGGCCGGCGCCGTCACCGTCAACTGCGTCGCCGTCGGCGTCCCCGTGACGGTCGCCACATTGGACCCGAACTTGACCGTGTCACCAGACGCCATCGTAGCGAACCCGGTACCCGTAATCGTCACCGTGTTCCCACCCGCAGGCGGGCCGTTGGTCGGGCTGATCTGCGAGATCGTCGGCGCCGGGTTATACGTGTACGGCACCGCGTTCGACGAACCGTTCCCCGTCGTCACGATCACATCCACGACACCCGTACCGGCCGGAGCCGACACCGTCAACTGGGTCGCCGTCGGCGTCCCCGTGACCGTCGCCGAGTTGGCGCCGAACTTGACCGTGTCATTCGCGGCCGTCGTATCGAAACCAGTACCGGTGATCGTCACCGTGTTCCCACCCAACGGCGGACCACTCGTCGGACTGATCGACGAGATCGCCGGCAGGGAGTTGTACGTGTAGTTGACCGAATTCGACGCGCCGTTGCCCGTCGTCACCGTCACTCCCACGGTGTTGCCGGCCGTACCCGCCGGCGCCGTCACCGTCAGGGACGTCGCCGTCGGCGTCCCCGTGACCGTCGCCGTCTTGGAGCCGAACTTGACGGTGTCGTTCGCCGCCGTCGTATCGAACCCAGTGCCGCTGATCGTCACCGTGTTCCCACCCGCCGCAGGACCGCTGGTCGGACTGAGCGACGAGATCACCGGCGGCGAGGTGTAGCTGTAGTTGACCGAATTCGACGCGCCGTTGCCCGTCGTCACCGTCACGCCCACGGTGTTGCCGGCCGTACCCGCCGGCGCCGTCACCGTCAGGGACGTCGCCGTCGGCGTCCCCGTGACCGTCGCCGTCTTGGAGCCGAACTTGACGGTGTCGTTCGCCGCCGTCGTATCGAACCCGGTGCCGTTGATCGTCACCGTGTTCCCACCCGCCGGCAGACCGCTGGTCGGGCTGATCGTCGAGATCGTGGGCAGCGGGTTGTAGTTGTAGTTGACCGAGTTGGACGTCCCGTTGCCATCCGTAACGGTCACCGGGACCGTACTGCCGGCCGTTCCGGCCGGAGCCGACACCGTCAACGAAGTCGCCGTGGGCGTCCCCGTCACCGTCGCCGTCTTCGTGCCGAACTTGACCGTGTCGTTCGCCGCAGCCGTGTCGAACCCCGTGCCGTTGATCGTCACGGTGTTCCCGCCCGCGGCGGGGCCGCTCGTCGGGCTGATCGACGAGATCGTGGGCGCCGCGTTGTACGTGTAGGGCAGCGTCTTGTCCGCTGCGGTACCGGACACGGTGAGGCTCACGTTCTGCGTCCCCGTCCCGGCCGGAGCGGTCACGGTCAGCGACGTGGCCGACGCCGACGTGACCGTCGCCGGCGTGGAGCCGAAGTCGACGACGTCGTTCGCGGCCGTCGTGCTGAAGCCGCTACCGGCGATCACGACCGAGTTCCCACCGGCGGCCGGGCCGCTGGAGGGGGTCAACGACGTGAGCGTAACGCCGGCCACGATCGGGATCGAGATCCCGGTCGCGACCGGGAAGTACGACGGATCCGGGGACGGCACCGCGGCCGGAGTGGTGTCGATACCGCAGGTCACCGGTGTATCCCCACTCCACATCCCGGCCAAGGTGCTGGTCGTCTCGTGGAAGAAGATGTCGTTGTTGACCGCGAACTCCTCAGTGATGGAGCCCTTGCCGCTGCCGAACACGATGTTCCGGTTCGGGTCACCGATGCCGAGCTTGACCGTCCCGCCCACCGGACCGGTGACCACGATCGGGCCACCACTGGCCGGGTCCGGCGTGCCGCTGGTCGGCGTCGCGCCACCACCGGTACCCGGCGCCGGCGCATACGCGCTGTTGGTCACCGTGCCGGTCGGCGTCAGCGGCGTATACCCCCACGAGAACACGCCCTCAAGCGGCGCCTCGGGGAAGTCGGCAAAGCCACCCAGCGGGCTGCCACCGTTGACCAACGGGTCAAGCGGACTGGGGGCATCGGCGTTGGGCGGCTGCGCCGCCGCGACCAGGTTCACCACCGCCGGCGAACCCGTCGGATTACCGACGTTCGGGTCCGAGGACACGCCACCACCGGTCTGCAGCGGAGGCTCAACCCACGTCCCCGGCTTAGCCGGCGTGTTCGGCACCCCCGTCGGATCATTCATGAACGCCGGACCGTCCGTCGTGCGCGACGTGTCGGCGTTGACCAGCGTCGGGGCGACCGCATTGCTCACGTTCGTGTCGAAGGTCAGCACCGCACCCTCGACCAGATCCGGGTTGTGGAACGGAGCCTGCGAGGACTGGACCGCGCTCGGCGGCAGAACGATCGTCGCGACCGCCTTTCCCAGGTCAAACGACTCGCCGGGCGTCACCGACGTCGGCAGCGTGGCCGTGAACGCCGCGGCGACATCGATGTCGATCGACGGCGACAGCGCGCAATACAACGGAATCCAGATCGTCCCCGTCTGAGTGCCCGCCGCCGACGCCGCCGGAGCCGCGACCGCACCCACCAGCAGCGCGACCACCGCCCCGAACATCGACAGCCAGCGCACCGGCATGAATCCTGAGCCACGCAAACGTGACCGGTTGCTTCGCCTCATGAAATGACCCTCCCGGAAGCCCGAAGTCTGTACGTGAACGCGTGCCGCTCGATGGCCGCAGACCACCGCAACCCCAACCACTCCTGCCGTCTGCCGTCTGCCGTCTGCCGGGCTACTGTCGTGGAAATGGTGATGTTTGTCAAGGTTTCTGCTCAGGGTTGTCACGGTTCCCGGGAATGCCGCCACGGTGGCCCGGCTGAAGGGCCCTCGACTGGCCCGCAAATCGGACCGCCGCGATCCCAGGACCCGCCGTTGGGGCCGCCAGGCGCCCTAGAATCGGGACGAACGTGCTCCAGGACATCCCCTACACCGTGCGGCGCTCGGCCCGCGCCCGCCGGGTGCGCGTCGCGGTCCACGGGGTCGACGACGTCGAGGTTGTGCTGCCCGCGAGCGCCTCGCAGCAGACCGCCGCCGCCGCCGTGCGGGAGCTGGCGCCGTGGATCCGCCGGCGGCTGTCGGAGGCGCGCTCGGCACGTGCGCGCATGGGCCGCCGCCCGGGGGTCGTGCCCTACCTCGGCGAGGAGCTCGCGCTTGTATTGGAGCCCGGGCGCAGTCGCGTGCACCGTCGGGGCATGCAACTGCTCGTCCCGGCCGAGGATGCACCGGCGGCTCTCGAACGCTGGTACCGTCGCGCCGCCCGCCGCGAGATCGAGCCGCGCCTGGAGGAGGCCACGCGGGCGGCTGGTACGCGGTACACCGATCTGACGATCCGCGGCCAGCGTTCGCGCTGGGCGAGCTGCAGCGCGGCCGGCCGGATGAGCTTCAACTGGCGCCTGTTGCTGGCGCCCGCGTCCATACTGGACTACGTGGTGTGGCACGAGGTCTGCCACCTCGAGGTGATGGATCACTCGCCGCGCTTCTGGTCGCTGCTCGAGCAGAGCTGGCCGAGCTACCGCGAGCATCGTGACTGGTTGCGCCGTCACGGCGCGATGCTCGTGCTCGAGGACAGCTTCGGCCTTTCGCGGTGACCGGGCGCCCGGTCACCGCCGCTCTCGCCGCCGAGCCTAGGAACGCAGGTTGATCGTCACGTAGCTCTTGGCCCGCGGCAGCTGCTTCGACTTCGGGAGGAACCCGACGCGGATGATCAGCTTGAGCCGATGATGCTTGCGTAGGCGGTCGATCCCGATGCGCGAGAGCCGCACCGAGAGCGTGGTCACCGTGGCCTTCGAGACGCGGCGGAAGGCCCAGCCATGCAGGCTGGTGCCGCTGCCGCTGGCGCTGACGCGTCCGGCGGCCGGCGCCTTCACGGAGAGCTTCAGCACGCCCTTCTTGTAGCTGTGTCGCCGAACGGAGACGCGGACGGCCGTCTTCGCGGCCGGCGGACAGCCGGTGACCTGGACCGCGGTGCTCCGCTGGATCTGGGCGCCGCTCTGTGCGTTGATCGTCGTCGGCGCGGACAGCGCGCCCGCGCACAGCGACCCCGTCGCCGTCAGGGCCGAGTGCGGTCCCGCCAGCAGATTGAGATCGAAGGTCGAGATCGGGACATCCGGCGAGACGAGCGATGAGGTTAGCCCGTTGGCGCCAAGCGCGATGGAGACGGTCAAGTCGAAGGTCACGCCGTCGTCGGACAGCACCACGGCGATGTTCGGCAGGCCGGCACTGCCCTGTGACACGAGATATGCCGTGCCGGTCAGCGCTCCCGGCAACAGCGGGGTCGTGGCGATGGCGGTGCCCACCTGCGAGGTGGCCGGACAGCCGGCCGGGTTGGCGGCGTAGGTCCCCGCCGGACAGGCGCCGTTGACGGTGGACAGGCGGGCCGACAGGATGCTCGGGAGCGTGATGACCACGGACTTGACGTTCGACTGGCTGCGGGGCTGGGTCAGCTTGATGTCGACCCCGGCCCCATTGGTCCCGACCGTGGCCTGCGTCACCTGCGGCGCGGTGATGGTGAGCGTCGGGGAGAACGGAAGCGCCGCGCAGCCGCTGAACTGCAGGCCGAACGCCGAGGTGGCGCTCGCCGTCTTGTTGGCCAGCGGGTCCACGCCGCCGATCGCGCTCGAGCCGCTGAGCGGGCTGCAGTTGGTCGGATTGAGGATGAACTTCGGTTGGTTGAGCGCAAGCGTCGCCGACCGGATGCGCAGGAGCAGCCCCTGGGTCCCCGAGCCCACGGCGAAGTCCTGCATGGTCGGCAACGTCAGCACGGTTGTCAGGTGCGCGTCAGTCGGATCGACCCCGATGCCCGCCTGCACGACCTGGGTGCCGAGATTGAACGGACCCACCGCCACCGGCACGACGATCGAGAGGTTGAACGGGTAGGTCGTTCCGCTCGGGTCCGTGTAGGGACCCGCGAGATAGACCGCACCGGTGACGCTGACCGGGTTCGGCCCGGCGCCGGCCGCGACCGTGGCCGTGCCCACCGACGAGCCCAGGGGACAGGTCCCGTTCTTTGCGTCGGTGCTATCACAGAGCGGGACGGAGCTGATCAGGCCGGTCAGGCCCGGCGGCAGCACTACTTTCACCTGGTGCAGGAAGGGCTGCTGCGAGGAGCGCGTGATGCTCACCGTCAGCGGCGAGTAGGCACCCGCCTGCAAGGTGGCGGGAGTGACGGCGGTGGTCGGCGTGAACGAGAGCGGCGACGGGCAGGAACCGCCCTTCCCGTCGGCATCGGTCGTCATCGTCGCGCTCGGGGTCGCTGCGGCGTTGCCCGACCACGGAGACAGGCTTGTGCTCACGGTGCCGCTGCCGCAGTCGAGCGGCGAGGCGATCACAGCGTTCGGTCCACCGGCGAAGGACAGGTCGAAGTTGCTGACCGGAAGCTGCGGGAGGTTGCTCAGGGTCGTGGTGAGCTGGCCGGTGGCCGGATCCGAGGTGATCGAGCCCAGCAGTCGAATGTCGACGCCGTCGGCCGAAGCGTCGATGAAGATGCGGAACGGGTCGCCGGCCTGCTGGGTGCCCAGGTACACGTCCCCCTTGAGCGAGTCCGGGAGGTCGGGCGAGCCGAGGCTGACCGTGCCGACCTGCGATGCGGCCGGACAGCCGATGGCGTTGCTCGTGCCAAGGCCGAACTGCGAGTCGGTGCAGGCCTGCAGGGACGCGGCGGCGGCCGGGTTGATCGAGTAGCCGACCGGTAGCTGAACCAAAGCGGTCTGCAGCGTCGACGGCGCGAGGTCAGTGGAAAGGGGCTCGGTGTTGGTGTCCTGCGAGAGCGCGAGGCCGACGTGGAGGCCGGTGGGCGAGTCGCTCGGCGCGCTCGACAACATGTTGCCGCTGGCATCGAGGGGGTTGACCGATAACGTGCTTTGGGACGTCGGCTCCGCAGCACAGTTGGTGGCCGGCGCGGTCGTGGTGCTGGCCGAGACCATCGGCGTTGTCGCGGCGGTGGCCTCGTCGCCGGCGGCCTGGGTTCCGGAGGGGTCGACGTAGGCGTCGGCGGAGATCGTGGCCGGCTGCGTCACGGGCCCGCAGGAGGACGGATTGGTGATGAACGCGTTGTCCTTCAGGCCGGTCTGGCAATTCGGGGTTCCAGTTCCATCCTGAGTGGTCGCCGGTGGCGGGCTCGGGTTACCCGGCGCGCACTGGTTCTGCTCCTCCGGCGCGCCCCAAAGCACCAGGGTTTGGCTGGAGATGAACTCGTCGGCCGTCAGGTGGCTCAGCGTGACCTGCTCGGTGTTCGTGACCGGGTTGACGCCGCCATCCAGGTGAAACGGCCCAAGGCCGAAGGGAAGGTCGCCTCCGAAGGTGGCCGCCGTGCCCGAGTCCGGCGTCAGGTTGTAGATGTTGATGGGCTGGATGCCGAAGTCTTGGTTTTCACTGGTGATATCGACGTTCAGCACACCGATCTGCGAATCGGCCGGGCAGGCGCCGATGACCCCAAACTTCTTAGTGGCGTAGTCGAGCTCGGCGTCGGTGCACTGCGGGATGGCCAGCGGGTTGGCGGTGATTCCCGGCGGCAGCGTGACCGTCAGATCGGCGAGATCGCCGTCGGGGAGTTGGAAAGCCGACCCGCCCGAGCCGACCGTCGTCGAGTTGATCGCGAAATGCGTGACCAGCGCGCCGGGATGGCCGCCGGCGCGGTTGTCCGGGGTTGCACAGGTGCCGTCGGTCTCGGTGCACGACTGGATCGAGAAGCTGCCGGGCACGAAGCCGAAGTCCGCCCGCGCCATCGCCGTGCTGAACGACAGGCCGACGATGGCCGTCACGACCAGGATGCCCATGCGCGTGCGCGCGCTCGCCGCCACCCTATTGATCATGACTGGACGCGACCCGCGTCGCACATCGGCACTGACATCACACATCCCTCTCCTCAGAGGCGGCGGAGGCTACCACAGCGGTTGCTCCCGGCGCCAGCTCTGAATCGGCACAACACCAGCACAACACTCCGCCGAGCCGAAGGTAGCGGTCGATCCATCGACGCTAGCCACCTGCTGAGCGCAAACGGCCGCCCAACGTGGGCGGCCGTTCGGAACATCAGAGCCAACCGGCGGGCGGCGGGCTATCCGTGCCCACCGCCCGCCAGCCAATTGCTTCAGTGCTCAGGTCGAGCTGGTCGCCGGCGGAGCCAGCGTGATCGAGAACGGGTTGTTCGGACCCGACAGAAGCGCCGTCAGGACCGGGCCGATCAGGCCACCGAGGAACCCGCTGCACGAGGCCGACGGGACCGTCGTCGTGCCCGAGAACGTCGCGCCATTGGTCAGCTGCAGCGGAGTGAGCGAGCCCACCAGCGAGAGCGACATCGGCGACGTCGTCGAGCAGCTAACCGGGATCGTGATCCCGAAGAGACCGATCGACGTGACGTCGAGGTTCTGCAGCGCCGTCACGGTCAGGATGACATTACCCGGCACGTTCGGGTCGGACGCGACCGTACCCGTCGCCGGTCCGGTCGGGACGATCTTCAGGCCGACCTTCGACGGAAGGCCGAGGATCTTGACCGAAGCCGTGAACGCCGGGACCGAGATCGTCCCCGTCACCGCACCGGTGGTCAGGTCGGCCTGCCCGTTGAACGCGGACCCGCTCGGCAGAACGATTGCCTGATTGAGCTTCTTGGCCGTGATCGACCCGCTCACGGTCCAGTTGGTGAACGTATCGATGATGTCGCCACCCTTGGCCAACGCCGGCGACGCCGTCACACCGAACGCCGCCACGCTCGCGACGGTTGCGGCAACGACCGCAATACGACTGGTCTTCAGAGACATAGGGAAAATGCCCTCCTCACCTCAAGCTAGTTTTCCGTTGTTTTCCAACTATTTGCTGGTTACGATTGCCAACAGCCGCCAGAGCGTAGCACCCAGGAACACTGATGGCTCTTTTTTTTGGGGAGCTATCCGTCGAGGACGGCTCGCCACCCGTCACGCCCGTATCGTACACGCGCTGAGTGGCCGCGAGCGAGGGTGCCAACACGGCGCCGGCAGTGCGGCCGTTCGGGGCGCTGACGGTCCAGACGGGGGGGCCGGGGACCCACCGCGGTCGCCGCGGCACCGGCGCGGCGCGACGCTGAACTGGACGTTCCTGGACTGGGGCGCAAGCGTGTCCACGGCGCGCCTGGACGCGAGGCGCCGCGTCTCGTCCGCCGCGCCCGGCGCACGCGCCGGCGAGGCCCGGAACGACCGACGGCCGCCCCGGGCAGGATGCCCGGGGCGGCCGATCGGCCTTATCTCGATTCGCCTACGCGCGCGCTAGAAGCGCGTGTAGGTGAACTTGTCTGCACTCGAGGTCGGGCTCGTGCCGTTACTCGTGGTCACCTGGACGTCGACCGTCCCGCTCGGGCCAGGAGGCGCAAGCGCGATGATCAAACCGCTGTTCAGCGTGAGGAACAGCGCCGAGTGGCCGCCGAACGCGACCTGCGACACCCGGGTGAAGTTCTTGCCGGTGATGAACACCAGCGAGAACGAGCCACCGCGGTTCGGGAACACCCCGGTCACAGACGGACCGTTGGTCTGCGTCTGCTGGTACGTGTAGGTCACCGCGTTGGACGTGCCATTCGCGGTGGTAACCGTCACGTTGACCCCGCCAGCCGCCTCGGCCGGGGTGGTCACCGTCAGCGACGTCGCCGACGCCGCCGTGACCGTCGCCGCGGTCGAACCGAACTTGACCGTGTCGTTTGCCGCCGTCGGATCGAACCCGGTGCCTGTGATCGTGACGGTCGTCCCGCCGGCGGTGGTGCCGCTGGTCGGGCTGATCGCCGTGATCGCCGGAGCCGGCGTGACGTAGGTGTACGTGACCGCGTTGGACGCACCGCCCGACGTGGTCACCGTCACGTTCACGGTGCCCGTGCCAGCCGGAGCCGTCACGGTCAGCGACGTGGCCGAAGCCGCCGTCACCGTCGCCGACGAGCTGCCGAAGGCAACCGCGTCACCCGACGCCGTAGCGCTGAACCCGCTACCGCTGATCGTCACCGTCGTGCCACCGGCCGTCGAGCCCTGCGTCGGGCTGATCGACGTGATCACCGGAACCGGAACGTAGGTGTAGTTGACGGAGTTCGACGCGCCATTGCCCGTCGTCACCGTCACACCCACCGTACCCGTACCGGCCGGAGCCGTCACCGTCAGCGACGTCGCCGAGGCCGCCGTCACCGTGGCCGCGTTGGCACCGAACTTGACCGTGTCATTCGCGGCCGTCGCGTTGAACCCGCTACCGGCGATCGTCACCGAGTTACCACCAGCGGCAACACCGCTGCTCGGATTCAGCGACGAGATGACCGGCGGACCGTTGTACGTATAGGCGTTAGCCAGGGTACCCGTCCCATTGGCCGTCGTCACCGACACGCTCACCGTGCCCGTAGTGCCAGCCGGAGCCGTCACCGTCAGCGACGTGGCCGAAGCCGCCGTCACCGTCGCCGCGTTCGCACCGAACTTGACCGCGTCGTTCGCCGCCGTCGGATCGAACCCGGTGCCGGTGATCGTCACGGTCGTCCCGCCGGCGGTCGGACCGCTGGTCGGGGTGATCGTGAGGATCGACGGAGCCGGATTGTACGTGTAGCTGACGCTATTGGACGTACCGCCCGACGTGGTCACCGTCACGTTCACGGTGCCCGTGCCAGCCGGAGCCGTCACGGTCAGCGACGTGGCCGAAGCCGCCGTCACCGTCGCCGACGAGCCGCCGAAGGCAACCGCGTCACCCGACGCCGTAGCGCTGAACCCGCTACCGCTGATCGTCACCGTCGTGCCACCGGCCGTCGAGCCCTGCGTCGGGCTGATCGACGTGATCACCGGAAGGGCGACGTAGGTGTAATTGACGGAGTTCGACGCGCCATTGCCCGTCGTCACCGTCACACCCACCGTGCCCGAGCCGGCCGGAGCCGTCACCGTCAGCGACGTCGCCGACGCCGCCGTCACCGTGGCCGACGAGGAGCCGAACTTGACCGTGTCACTGGACGCCGTCGTGCTGAACCCGCTACCGGCGATGGTCACCGAGTTACCACCAGCGGCAACACCGCTGCTCGGATTCAGCGACGAAATGACCGGCGGACCGTTGTACGTATAGGCGTTAGCCAGCGTACCCGTCCCATTGGCCGTGGTCACCGACACGCTCACCGTGCCCGTACCGGCCGGAGCCGTCACCGTCAGCGAGGACGCCGAAGCGGCCGTCACCGTCGCCGCGTTCGAACCGAACTTGACCGTGTCATTCGCGGCCGTGGCGTCGAACCCGCTGCCTGCGATCGTCACGGTCGTTCCGCCGGCGGTCGGACCGCTGGTCGGGGTGATTGTGAGGATCGACGGAGCCGGATTGTACGTGTAGCTGACGCTATTGGACGTACCGCCCGACGTGGTCACCGTCACGTTGACGGTGCCCGTGCCAGCCGGAGCCGTCACGGTCAGCGACGTGGCCGAAGCCGCCGTCACCGTCGCCGACGAGCCGCCGAAGGCAACCGCGTCACCCGACGCCGTAGCGCTGAACCCGCTACCGCTGATCGTCACCGTGGTCCCACCAGCGCCCGGGCCGTTGGTCGGGCTGATCGACGAGATCACCGGAACCGGGACGTAGGTGTAGTTGACGGAGTTCGACGCGCCATTGCCCGTCGTCACCGTCACACCCACCGTACCCGTACCGGCCGGAGCCGTCACCGTCAGCGACGTCGCCGACGCCGCCGTCACCGTCGCCGCGTTCGCACCGAACTTGACCGCGTCACTGGACGCCGTCGTGCTGAACCCGCTACCGGCGATCGTCACCGAGTTACCACCGGCGGCAACACCGCTGCTCGGATTCAGCGACGAAATCACCGGCGGACCGTTGTACGTGTAGGCATTCGCCAGCGTACCCGTCCCGTTAGCCGTCGTCACCGACACGCTCACCGTGCCCGTAGTGCCAGCCGGAGCCGTCACCGTCAGCGACGTGGCCGAAGCCGCCGTCACCGTCGCCGCGTTCGCGCCGAACTTGACCGCGTCATTCGCGGCCGTCGGATCGAAGTTGGCACCCGAGATCGTCACCGACGTCCCACCAGCAGTCGGACCGCTGGTCGGGCTGATCGACGAAACCGTCGGAGCCGGGTTATACGTGTAGCTGACGCTGTTCGACGTACCCGCCGACGTGGTCACCGTCACGTTGACCGTGCCCGTGCCAGCCGGAGCCGTCACGGTCAGCGACGTGGCCGAAGCCGCCGTCACCGTCGCCGCGTTCGAACCGAACTTGACCGTGTCACCGGACGCCGTAGCGCTGAACGCGCTACCGGCGATGGTCACCGTGGTCCCACCAGCGGCCGGGCCGTTGGTCGGGCTGATCGACGTGATCACCGGAAGGGCGACGTAGGTGTAGTTGACGGAGTTCGACGCGCCATTGCCCGTCGTCACCGTCACACCCACCGTACCCGTACCGGCCGGAGCCGTCACCGTCAGCGACGTCGCCGAGGCCGCCGTCACCGTGGCCGCGTTCGCACCGAACTTGACCGCGTCGTTCGCCGCCGTCGCGTCGAACCCGCTACCGGCGATCGTCACCGAGTTACCACCGGTGGCAACACCGCTGTTCGGAGTCAGCGACGAGATGACCGGCGGTCCGTTGTACGTGTAGGCATTCGCCAGCGTACCCGTCCCGTTAGCCGTCGTCACCGACACGCTCACCGTGCCCGTCGTGCCAGCCGGAGCCGTCACCGTCAGCGACGTGGCGGAAGCCGCCGTCACCGTCGCCGCGTTCGCGCCGAACTTGACCGCGTCATTCGCGGCCGTCGGATCGAAGTTGGCACCCGAGATCGTCACCGACGTCCCACCAGCAGTCGGACCGCTGGTCGGGCTGATCGACGAAACCGTCGGAGCCGGGTTATACGTGTAGCTGACGCTATTGGACGTACCGCCCGACGTGGTCACCGTCACGTTGACGGTGCCCGTGCCAGCCGGAGCCGTCACGGTCAGCGACGTGGCCGAAGCCGCCGTCACCGTCGCCGACGAGCCGCCGAAGGCAACCGCGTCACCCGACGCCGTAGCGCTGAACCCGCTACCGCTGATCGTCACCGTGGTCCCACCAGCGGCCGGGCCGTTGGTCGGGCTGATCGACGAGATCACCGGAACCGGGACGTAGGTGTAGTTGACGGAGTTCGACGCGCCATTGCCCGTCGTCACCGTCACACCCACCGTACCCGTACCGGCCGGAGCCGTCACCGTCAGCGACGTCGCCGACGCCGCCGTCACCGTCGCCGCGTTCGCACCGAACTTGACCGTGTCACTGGACGCCGTCGTGCTGAACCCGCTACCGGCGATGGTCACCGAGTTACCACCGGTGGCAACACCGCTGCTCGGATTCAGCGACGAAATGACCGGCGGACCGTTGTACGTGTAGGCATTCGCCAGCGTACCCGTCCCGTTAGCCGTCGTCACCGACACGCTCACCGTGCCCGTAGTGCCAGCCGGAGCCGTCACCGTCAGCGACGTGGCCGAAGCCGCCGTCACCGTCGCCGCGTTCGCGCCGAACTTGACCGCGTCATTCGCGGCCGTCGGATCGAAGTTGGCACCCGAGATCGTCACCGACGTCCCACCAGCAGTCGGACCGCTGGTCGGGCTGATCGACGAAACCGTCGGAGCCGGGTTATACGTGTAGCTGACGCTGTTCGACGTACCCGCCGACGTGGTCACCGTCACGTTGACCGTGCCCGTGCCAGCCGGAGCCGTCACGGTCAGCGACGTGGCCGAAGCCGCCGTCACCGTCGCCGACGAGCTGCCGAAAGCAACCGCGTCACCCGACGCCGTAGCGCTGAAGTTAGCGCCCGTGATCGTCACCGTGGTCCCACCAGCGGCCGGGCCGTTGGTCGGACTGATCGAGGCGATCGACGGCAGCGGCGCGTTGTAGGTGTAGGCGTTGGCATCGGTACCCGTGCCGTTGCCCGTGGTCACCGACACGCTCACCGCGCCCGCCGCCGTGCCGGCCGGAGCCGTCACCGTCAGCGAGCTCGCCGTGGCTGCGGTCACGTTCGCCGTGTTCGCACCGAACTTGACCGTGTCGTTCGCGGCCGTCGGATCGAACCCGCTACCGGAGATCGTCACCGTGGTCCCACCAGCCAGCGGACCGCTCGTCGGGCTGACGCCCGAGATCGACGGAGCGCTGTTGTACGTGTAGGCATTGGTATCAGTCGCCGTGCCGTTGACCGTGGCCACCGACACGTTGACCGTGGTGCCGGCCGCGCCCGCCGGAACGGTCACGGTCAGCGAGGTCGCCGAAGCGGCCGTCACCGTCGCCGTGTTCGCACCGAACTTGACCGTGTCAGCCGACGTCGTGCTGCTGAACCCGGTGCCGGCGATGGTCACCGAGTTCCCGCCAGCGGGAACGCCGTTGGCCGGGCTGACCGACGTGATCGTCGGAGGCGCGTTATACGTGTAGGTCACGGCGCCGGACGTGCCGTTCGCCGTCGCATCCGTCACGTTGACGACACCACCGCCGGCCGGACCGGCCGGGACCGTCACGGTCAGCGACGTCGCCGAGGCCGCGGTCACCGTCGCCGCGGTCGTCCCGAAGTCGACCGTGTTGCCCGCCGTCGTGGTGGCGAAGCCGGTGCCCGCGATGGTCACCGAGTTGCCGCCGCCCGGAACGCCGTTGTTCGGGGTGATCGAGGTGATCGCCGGAACCGGGTTGTACGTGTACGTCGCGGCAGCGGACGTGCCGCCGGCCGTCGTCGCCACGGTCACGTTGACGTTGCCCGCCGTCGTGCCGGCCGGAACCGTCACGGTCAGCGAGCCCGTCGCGGCCGACGTCACCGTCGCCGTGTTCGAACCGAACTTGACCGTGTCGTTCGCCGCCGTGGCATTGAAGCCACTGCCAGCGATGACCACCGAGTTGCCGCCGGCCAACGGACCGTTGTTCGGCGTCAGGCTCGAGATGGTCGGCGTCGCGTTGTACGTGTAGGTCGCGGCAGCGGACGTGCCGTTGCCGTCGGCCACGGTCACGTTGACGTTGCCCGCCGTCGTGCCGGCCGGAGCCGTCACGGTCAGCGAGGTCGCCGAAGCGGCCGTCACCGTCGCCGTGTTCGAACCGAACTTGACCGTGTCGTTCGCCGCCGTGGCATCGAAGCCACTACCGGCGATGACCACCGAGGTGCCACCGGCCAACGGACCGTTGTTCGGCGTCAGGCTCGAGATCGCCGGCACAGCGTTGTAGCTATAGCCGTTCGTATCCGTCGCCGTGCCGTTGCCGTCGGTCACCGACACGTTGACCGCGCTGCCCGCCGTGCCGGCCGGGGCCGTCACGGTCAGCGAGCCCGTCGCGGCCGACGTCACCGTCGCCGTGCTCGAACCGAACTTGACCGTGTCATTCGCCGCCGTGGCATTGAAGCCACTACCGGCGATGACCACCGAGTTCCCGCCCGCGGCAGGACCGCTGCTCGGCGTCACCGACGTGATCGTCGGCGCCGCGTTGTACGTGTAGGTCGCGGCAGCGGACGTGCCGTTGCCGTCGGCCACGGTCACGTTGACGTTGCCCGCCGTCGTGCCGGCCGGAGCCGTCACGGTCAGCGAGGTCGCCGAAGCGGCCGTCACCGTCGCCGTGTTCGAACCGAACTTGACCGTGTCGTTCGCCGCCGTGGCATCGAAGCCACTACCGGCGATGACCACCGAGGTGCCACCGGCCAACGGACCGTTGTTCGGCGTCAGGCTCGAGATCGCCGGCACAGCGTTGTAGCTATAGCCGTTCGTATCCGTCGCCGTGCCGTTGCCGTCGGTCACCGACACGTTGACCGCGCTGCCCGCCGTGCCGGCCGGGGCCGTCACGGTCAGCGAGCCCGTCGCGGCCGACGTCACCGTCGCCGTGCTCGAACCGAACTTGACCGTGTCATTCGCCGCCGTGGCACTGAAGCCACTACCGGCGATGACCACCGAGTTCCCGCCCGCGGCAGGACCATTGCTCGGCGTCACCGACGAGATCGTCGGCGCCGCGTTGTACGTGTAGGGCAGCGTGTTCCCCGCTGCGGTACCGGACACGGTGAGGCTCACGTTCTGCGTCCCCGTCCCGGCCGGAGCCGTCACGGTCAGCGACGTGGCCGACGCCGACGTGACCGTCGCCGGCGTGGAGCCGAAATCGACGACGTCGTTCGCGGCCGTCGTGCTGAAGCCGCTACCGGCGATCACAACCGAGTTCCCACCGGCGGCCGGGCCGCTGGACGGGGTCAACGACGTGAGCGTCGCGCCGCCCGCCACGATCGGGATCGAGATCCCGGTCGCGACCGACACGTACGACGGATCCGGTGACGGCACCGCGGCCGGAGTGGTGTCGATACCGCAGGTCACCGGCGTATCCCCACTCCACTGCCCGGCCAGCGTGCTGGTCGTCTCGTGGAAGAAGATGTCGTTGTTGACCGCGAACTCCTCAGAGATCGCACCCTTGCCGCTACCGAACGTGATGATCCGGCTCGGGTCACCGATGCCGAGCTTGACCGTCCCGCCGACAGCGCCGGTGACGACGATCGGGCCACCACTGGCCGGGTCGGGGTTGCCGCTCGTCGGCGTCGAGCCACCACCGGTACCCGGCGCCGGCGCATACGCGCTGTTGGTCACGGTGCCGGTCGGCGTCAGCGGCGTATAGCCCCACGAGAACACGCCCTCGAGCGGTGCCTCGGGGAAGTCGGCAAAGCCACCCAGCGGGCTACCACCGTTGACCAACGGGTCAAGCGGACTGGGGGCATCGGCGTTGGGCGGCTGCGCCGCCGCGACCAGGTTCACCACCGCCGGCGAACCCGTCGGATTACCCACGTTGGGATCCGAGGACACGCCACCACCGGTCTGCGGCTGAGGCTCGACCCAATCACCCGGCGTCGCCGGCGTGTTCGGCACCCCGGTCGGATCATTCATGAACGCCGGACCATCCGTCGTGCGCGACGTGTCGGCGTTGACCAGCGTCGGCGCGTCCGCACCGGTCACGTTCGTATCGAAGGTCAGCACCGCACCCTCGACCAGGTCCGGGTTGTGAAACGGACCCTGCGAGGACTGGACTGCGCTCGGCGGAAGATCGATCGTCGCGACCGCCTTCGCCAGATCAAACTGCTGGCCCGGCGTCACCGACGTCGGCACCGTTGCCGTGAACGCCGCACCCACGTCGATGTCGATCGACGGCGAGAGCGCGCAGTACAACGGAATCCAGATCGTCCCCGTCTGAGTGCCCGCCGCCGACGCCGCCGGAGTCGCGATCGCACCGACCAGCAGCGCGACCACCGCCCCGAACATCGACAGCCAGCGCACCGGCATGAATCCTGAGCCACGCAAGGGTGACCGGTTGCTTCGCCTCATGAAATGACCCTCCTCAACAGTGTCGTCGCTCGCAGCTATTGCTCCCGCAAGGACCGTGTCCCGCCCACCGATCATCGTGTCTCGGCGAAGCTGGCGTGGCTACCTTGCTGGAAATGACCGTGTTTGTCAACCCTACGGGAGTCGCGATTTCGTCCGATCCCGGAGGCCCGTCGGCCGCGTCCAGCTCAACACGTGATCGATCCAGAAGATGCGGTCCATCGCCGCCGCCGCGGCCCAGATCCCGCCTTGGACCGGGCAGATTCGGCTCCGGAGCAGGGAAAACGGGCCGCTCCCGGGGCGCCCGCGGTCCGGAGCCGCCGCGCTCCGTTGAGGGTCCGCACGCCCCGCCGCCGCGTCGAGCCTGGACGAACCGTCAGCGACCCCCCTCTCAAGTCGCCATAGACCGCACCATTTCTAAGGCTCTACTGGAGCTAGACGCTTAGGTCACGTCCGGCTCTGCTGCGTCCAATATCTGCTCGATGTAGGGCGCGAACAGGCTCGCCACCGACTCCGGCGTCATCGCGGTCGGGCTGGCCGGCAGCGCGGCCAGGCTGACCGCGAGGCGAACCATGCACTCGGCGAACAGCTCGGCGTCCGCGCGAGCGACCTGCGGCCACTGCTCGAGCAGGATGGCGGCGAGGCGCTCGACGGCGCGGCGCAGCACCGGGCTCCCCTGGGTCGTGAACAGCCGCAGCAGCTCGTCGGTGCCATCCCCGGCCACGATCGTGCGGACGAGCGGATGCGAGGCCGCCGAGCCGAGGAAGACACCGAGCGCGGCCGCCACCGCCGACTGCGGATCCTCGGCGTGCTCGGCGATCGACACGGCGACCGGATCGAGGAAGCGATCGACCTCGCGCAGGACGAGCGCCTGCACGAAGGCGTTGCGCGAGCGAAACTCCTTATAGAGGGTCTGGCGACTGACGCCGGCCGAGCCGGCGATGTCACCCATGGTCACGCGCCCCCAGGGCTGGCGGTCGAGCTGGGCCACGGCGGCGTCCAACAGCGAGTTGCGCAAGCAGCTCGCGGGCGGCAACCGGGTAGGGCGTCGCGTCGCTCATCGCCGCAGATCATCGCAATGACGGCGCACGGATCCGGCGAAGGCCTGGGCGGACCCCGCCAACTGCGGACACGCAGATAGCTCGTGTTGACAGCGCTTACAAACTGCCTATGATTGTAAACCGCAGCATCGCAGGGCTCTCGCCCCCGGAGAAATCGAGAAGGAGCAGACGATGTCAGCGAGCGACCGTCTGTCGGCCCCCCCGACAGCAGCCCCCTCAGCCGCCGGGACGGGCATCCCGAGCCCGACCCTGAGCGCCCAGCGCGAGGACGTGCAGTGGCACGACCCCAAGCGCTACGCGTGGCTGCTCGGAGCGATCATCCCGCTCCTGCCGTTCATCGCCTGGGGCCTGTACGAGCTCACCGGTGCGGGCGCGTTCTGGTGGCTCGGGCCGGCCGTGGTGTTCGTCGGGTTCCCGGTGCTCGACGCCGTGGTCGGAGTCGATTCGAGCAACCCGCCGGACAGCGTCCTGAAGTGGCTCGAGCAGGACCGCTACTACCGCTACTGCACCTATCTCTTCCTCCCGCTCCTGTACGCCGCGCTCGTGTTCGCCTGCTGGATGTGGGCGCACGGCGGCCTGTCGGTCATCGACAACCTCGGGCTGGCGGTCACGCTCGGGATGGTCAGCGGGATCGCGATCGCCGACGCGCACGAGCTCGGGCACAAGCGCGACAGCCTCGAACGCTGGCTCTCGAAGATCGCGCTCGCCCCGACCGCCTACGGCCACTTCTACATCGAGCACAACCGCGGCCACCACGTCCGCGTCTCGACGCCCGAGGACCCGGCGAGCGCACGGATGGGCGAGAGCTTCTACGCCTTCTGGCCGCGCACGGTGGTCGGCAGCCTGCGCTCGGCCTGGCGCCTGGAGCGCGAGCGCTTCGAACGTCTGGAGAGCTCGCCCTGGACGCTGCGCAACGACCTCTTCAACGCCTGGATCATGAGCGCCGTCCTCTTCGGCGTGCTCATCGCCGTGTTCGGCGTGGGGATCGCCCCCTACCTCGCGCTGCAGGCCGTGCTCGGCTTCTCGCTGCTGGAGGTCGTCAACTATCTCGAGCACTACGGGCTGCTGCGCCAGCACCGCGACGACGGCCGCTACGAGCGCTGCCGTGCGGCGCACAGCTGGAACTCCAACAACGTCGCGTCCAACGTCCTGCTCTATCACCTGCAGCGCCACTCCGACCACCACGCCAACCCGGTCCGGCGCTACCAGGCCCTCCAGCACAAGGAGGAGGCCCCGCAGCTGCCCACCGGCTACGCGGGCATGATCGTACTGGCGACGGTGCCGCCGCTCTGGCGCCGGGTCGTGGACCCGCGGCTCGTCGCGCACTATGGCGGCGACGTGACGCTCGCCAACATCCATCCGCGGCGGCGCGCGCGCATCCTCGCGCGTTACCGCGCTGCGGCTCGATGAGCCGCTACGCCTGCCCGGTCTGCGGGTACGTCTACGACGAGGAGCACGGGCATCCGCGGGAGGGCTTCCCGGCCGGCACGCCGTGGAGCGAGGTGCCCGACGAGTGGTGCTGCCCGGACTGCGGCGTGCGCGAGAAGGTGGACTTCGAGCGCGCCCCCGGGGACGCCGCCGTCGGCGACGTCCCCTGAGGCTCGCCTACTTCAGCTCGGCCGACGTCTTCCCGAGCAGCTGGCGCGCGATGATGAGCAGCTGGATCTGCTGCGTGCCCTCGAACAGGTCGAGGATCTTCACGTCGCGGGCCCACTTCTCGAGCAGCCCGTCCTCGCTGTAGCCGAGCGAGCCGCACAGGCGCACGCAGCGCAGCGCGATGTCGGTGCCGGTGCGGCCGGCCTTCGCCTTGGCCAGCGAGGCCTGCAGCGAGTTGGGCTTGGAGTTGTCGGCCATCCACGCCGCCTGCAGCGTGAGCAGGCGCGCCGCCTCCCAGTCGGCCTCCATCGCGATGTACTCCGCGGCGGCCGCCGACTGGCGCGACGGCGGCGCGTCGTAGTCGATCTCGATGCCGGCCTCCTCGAGGCGGCGCTCGGTCTCCTCCAGGCAGGCCCGCGCCACGCCGACAGCCATCCCGGCGACGAGCGGACGTGTGTTGTCGAACGTTTGCATGACGCCGCCGAAGCCCTTGCTCGTGTCGATCTCCGGGGAGCCGAGCAGATTTGCGGCGGGGACGCGGCAGTCCTCCAGGCGAAAGGCGGCCGTGTCCGAGGCGCGGATGCCGAGCTTGTGCTCGAGGCGATCGAGCTTCATGCCCGGGTTGGAGCGCTCGACGACGAACGACTTGATCGCCGCGCGTCCCTGATCGCGGTCGAGCGTGGCCCACACGACGACGAGGTCGGCACGCTCACCGGAGGTGACGTAGATCTTCTCGCCGTTGAGGATGTAGTCGTCGCCGTCCTTGACCGCGGTCGTGCGGATGGCCGCCGAGTCCGAGCCGGCCTCCGGCTCGGTGATGGCCATCGCCGCCCACTTGCCCTTGAAGCGCTCGAGCTGCTCCTCGTTGGCCACCGACGCGATCGCCGAGTTGCCGAGGCCCTGGCCGGGCATCGACAGCAGCAGGCCGACGTCGCCCCAGCAGAGCTCGATGATGCTGAGCACGGTCGACATGTTCGAGCCGTTGCGGACGCCCTCGTGGCCGTTGCGGTCGCTGCGCCGCACGCCCGCGGCGCCGGCGCCGCCGATGTCGGATCCGTCGTTCATTCCGTCGATGACCGCGGCGAGCATGTCGAGCTCTTTCGGGTACTCGTGCTCGGCGACGTCGTACTTGCGCGAGATGGGGCGAAACACCTCGGTGGCGACCTGATGAGCCTGGTCGACGAGGCCGACGAACTTCTTGGGGACTTCGAGATTGATCATTGCCGTTCAGGCCTTTCGGGGTGCCGCCACCGGCGCCGCGCACCACGGCCGCCGCGTGGGGCCCCGTTTCGAATTGGATTAGACGAGGACGACGCCCTCGAAGACGCCGACGGCTAGAAGGTCGCGATACCAGCGCTCGACGGGGTGCTCCTTTATGTATCCGTGACCACCGAGCAATTGCACACCCTCGCTGCCAATCTGGGCGCCACGCTCGGAGCACAGGGCGCGGGCGAGAGCCACCTCGCGAGCAAAGTCCTTTCCCATATCGGCACGGCTCGCAGCCCGATAGGTCGCGAGCCGCATCCCATCGAGCTCGATCGCGATGTTCGAGACCGCGAAAGCGACCGCTTGGCGGTGGCTGATCGGCTCGCCGAACGCCACGCGCTCGTTGACGTAGGGGATCACGTAGTCGAGCACGGCCTGCGCGGTGCCGGTGGCCAGCGCGCACCAGGCCAGGCGCGAGCGGCGCACGCAGTCGGCGTACACCTCGGTGGCGCCCTCGCCGATGAGCGCGCGAGCCGGGACGCGGACGTCCTGCAGGCGCACGTCTCCGGTCGCGGCCGCGCGGATGCCCATCGCCGGGGCCGGGCGCGTGAGCACGCCCTCGCTCGAGGGCTCGAGCAGGAAGAGCGCCGGGCCGCCGCCCTCGATCTCGGCGGCCACGATGAGCAGCTCGGCCGTCGTGGCAAACGGGACGAGCGATTTCGTTCCGTTCAGGACGTACTCACCGTCGACGTGCTTGGCCGTCGTGGAGAGCTTGAACGGATCGAACAGGGCGGTGGGCTCCTGGATCGCGAGGGCCGCAGCGGGAATCTCTTCACCGACGAAGGCGGGCAGATACGTCTCCTGCTGCGAAGCGTCGCCCCAGAGGGACAGCGCCGTGGCTACGGCGGCGGGAGCCAGTGCGGCCACGGCGAGGCCGAGATCGCCGTGGGCGAGCGCCTCGCTGGCGAGCACGGCGGTGACCGACGAGCGCTCGCTCACCGCGCCGCCGAGCTCCTCGGGTACGCCGAGCATGGTCAGGCCGAGCTCCGCCGCCTGGGCCAGCAGCTCGGGCGGGGCGGCGGCCGCCGTGTCGGCGGCCAGCGCGGCCGGACGCAGGCGCTCGTCGCCGAAATCGCGGAAGGCCTCCTGGAGCATCTGCTGCTCCTCGGTTGGCGTCAGGTCGAACAGGCCGGCGCCGACGGGGCGCAGACGGACGGCATCGCCGGCGCCGCGCACGACCTTGAACGAGCGGCCGGCGGCGCTGGCCACGCGAAAGCCGTCACGGGTGGCTCGATACAGCATCCGCTCGACGGGCTCGCGCACGCCGAGGCGCTCGAAGGTCTCTGAGCCGGCGATCAGGCCGAGCGCCCGCAGGCCGAGGCCCATGCTCCGCTGGGCAATGGTCATCGTGCTTCCTTTCGGGGGGTTGTCGGGGTCGGTGAGCCGGCGGCCCAGCGTTCTCGCAGGCCCGGTTCGATCGTGTTAATGAGCAAGTCGGCGGCGTCGGCGGTCGGAATCGCCCCGGTGTGCAGCCACCAGCGGGCGAGCGCCTCGCAGGCGCCGAAGAGCGCGTGGCCGAGCGCCTCCACGAGGACGGCGGCGCCGTCGCGGCGCTCCGGGGGGAGGTGCTGCAGCTGGGCCTCGACGATGATCGCCAGCAGGCGCTCGCGGTACTCGGCCACCCGGCGGGCAACCTCGCCGCCGGCCGGAAGCGTCTCGTCGAAGAGCACGCGCCAGGCCTCGCGGTCGGCGTCGAGGAAGGCGAAGAAGGCCTCGACGCCGCGACGCAGCATGTCGGCCGGGCGCGGCGCGCTCGCCACGGCGCCGGCCAGCGTGTCCATCAGCGCGTCGCCGGCGCGTTGCATGCAAGCGATGTAGAGCTGCTCCTTGTTACCGAAGTAGGCGTACAGCAGCGGCTTGGTCACGCCGACCTCGGCGGCAACGTCGTCCATCGTGACCGCGCCGAAGCCGCGAGCGGCGAAGCAGGCGTGCGCCGTGTCGAGGATCTGGCGCTCGCGCTCGTGTCGGGGCAGGCGCCGACGCGGCGGGGACGACTCGGCGCGCCCGTCGTCGGGCGCGGCGGCTGCGGCAGCGGCGTCGTACATTCCGGCTACGTTACCAGGGTATAAATTTATATGCCAGTAACTATGTCTTCGCCTCGACCTCGCCGCTCGGTGCCGCGGCGGCGGCGTCCCAGCGAGCCGCGCTTCGTACCCGGTCCAGCCACGCGCGGACGACCGACCAGGCCGCGCTGTCGGGGTCGATGTGCCTGCGGTGGCGGCCGGCGCGTCCCGGGATCTCGACGAGCGTCACCTTGCCCCCGGCCTCCTGGGCAGCCCGTGCATAGTTGCGGCTGTGGCGCACCGACACCGTCTGGTCGGCGGGACCGTGGACGAGCAGAACGGGCAGGTCGAGCGGCAGGTGCTGAATCGGATCGGCGAGCGCATAGCGTTTGGGGTCTTCCTCGGGGGCGCAACGCATGAGCCCGGCCACCGCGCCACCGTCGCCATGCACGCGGTATGCGCCGACCAGGTCGTTCACACCGGCGAGCGAAACCGCTGCCCGTGGTCGCACGAGCGGGCTCGCGCCGGCAGCATCGGCCGGAAGCCGGTCCCGCCCGGCCGCCCACAGCGCGAGCTGGCCGCCAGCCGAGTGCCCGACGACGACGAGACGCTCGAGGTCGAGCGGTGCCGTCAGCTCGGCGAGCGCGTCGATCGCCATCGCGACGTCCGTGAAGGTCTCGGGCCAGCCGCCGTCCCCGCCCGGACCGACGCGGCGGTACTCGATGTTCCAGGCCGCCCAGCCGCGGCGGGCGAGGTCGGCGGCCAGGGGGCGGGTCACCACCTTCCCGTAGCGCCTCCGCCATGAGCCACCGTGGATCACGACCGCGACCGGGTGCGGGCCGTCGCCGGTCGGCAGATGCAGATCGGCGGCCTGAGACTCGTGTGGCCCGTAGCGGTGGGGCTCCGGCCGAGCGAGGAGGTCCAGGGCCGTACGCAGACGGGACACATTGACGATCGTACGTCGTGTGTCGAGCGCCGGATCGCTGCCGCAGTGAGCGGGGGCCCGGCCGCTAAGGTGATCGCGAGCTTGTCCGATCCGATCCGCTCATCGTCGCCGCCGCTGCGAGCGGCCCCGAACCCATCGCGGGAGGGGCTGCCCTTTGCCGAATGGGAACTGGAGATCCACGGTCATCGGGTCATCTACCGCACGGCCGGCAGCGGACCGCCGGTCGTCCTCATCCACGGCATGCTCAACTCCTCGCGCCACTGGGAGCGCGTGGCCCTGCGTCTCGCCGACTCGTACACGGTGATCGCCCCCGACCTGATCGGTCACGGGGACTCGGCAACGCCGCGTGGCGACTATTCGCTCGGCGCGCACGCGACGAGCATCCGTGACCTGCTGTCCGTGCTCGGCGTGGAGCGCGCGACGATCGTCGGTCACTCGCTCGGCGGCGGCGTGGCGATGCAGTTCATCAACCAGTTCCCTCAGCGCACCGAGCGCCTCGTGCTCATCTCCAGCGGCGGCCTCGGGCGCGACGTGAGCCCGCTGCTGCGCACGGCCGCGCTCCCGGGCATCTCCGCGTTGCTGTCGCTCGCTGCGCACCCGTGGGTGCTGTCGACGATGTCGCGCGGCGGGGATCGCCTGAGGCGACGCGGATCGAGCAATGGCGCGGCCGTGCACGCGATCGTCCGGGCGCTGCGACCGCTGCAGGAGCCGGGGGCGAGGGAGGCATTCCTGCACACCTTGCGCTCGGTGATCGATCCGCGCGGCCAGCGCGTCAGCGCCGTCGATCGGCTGTACCTGCTCGAGGGAATGCCGACGCTGATCGTGTGGGGCGAGCGCGACCGCACGATCCCGATCGCCCACGGCGTCGCCGCACACGGCGCCGTGCCCCACAGTCGCTTCGCGACGCTGCCGCGGGCGGCGCACTTCCCGCATCTCGAAGATCCGGAGGGGCTGGCGGCCGTGCTGCTCGACTTTCTCGAGACCACTTCGGCGGCCGAGATCTCCGACGCGGACTGGCTCGATCCGGTCGCGCGGCGGGCGCCGCGCACGCATCGCTTCCGGCGCGCGGGGTAGGGGTTCGCGCGGGCGGCACGTCGTGCGGTGGCCTGCGGGGGCGGCCTGCGGGGGCGAGTTGGCGCGAGGGGGCTCATGGCGAGCGGGCTGGGGCGCTGCGAGGCGCAGCCGAGCGTTCTCGGAAGAGGGGGTGATCGACCTTTCTGTGGCTATAGAGGGGGTAACGTCGATCACCCCTCTCGAGACCGACGACGGGACCCTGATCCGCTGCAGTCGAGCTTCCGGCCGGCGCGTAGGCACCGCGGGATCTGCGGCTTTGCCCCTGGCGGACGCGGCCGGCCACGGATGGAGCGACGCCGCCGTCGACGGATCCTCTCGCGCTACGCGCGCGAGGACAATGGTGGGACGACAGGCGATCGACGAGGAGCGGGACTGGCGCGGCCACGGCGCCGCCGCTCGCAGCGCCGTGGCGGGACGGAGGGGGAGGGATTCGAACCCTCGTCGGAGGAGTAATCCCCCGAAACGGTTTTCGAGACCGCCGCATTCAACCGCTCTGCCACCCCTCCAGGGTGCGACGAGAAGGCTAGATGATCGCTGCCCGCCGACGCGCACCGGCGGACGAACGGCCCTCTACGGGGTCCGCGACGTCGGCGGACCGTCAGCGCCGCGACGCGAAGAAGTCGCTCAGGAGGGCCGCGCATTCGTCGGCCAGCAGCCCACCGGCGACCTCGGGGCGGTGATTGAGCCGCGGCTCGGCGAGCACGTCGAGAACGCTGCCGGCGGCACCGGCCTTCGGATCGCTCGCGCCGTATACGACGCGAGGGATGCGCGAGAGCACGATCGCCCCGGCGCACATCGCGCACGGCTCGAGCGTCACGTAGAGCACCGCGTCGAGCACGCGCCAGCTGCCGAGCGCGCGCGCGGCCTCGCGGAGCGCGATCACCTCGGCGTGCGCGGTCGGATCCTGGCGCAGCTCGCGCTCGTTGTGAGCGACGGCCAGGACCTCGCCATCGGAGACGACGACCGCACCGATCGGCACGTCCTCGTGTTCTTCCGCACGTTCGGCCTCGCGCAACGCAAGGCGCATGAAGTATTCATCCCGGGGAAAGAAGCGTTCACTCATACTTGTCTCGAGGACGCGGGTGCTGTCGATCCGCTCGGGCCCATGATGACCCACGCGCCCCATCCTGCCTGGCCCGAACGATGATCCCCTCCCCGTCCACTCGACTTCGTCAGCCGTTCGCCGCGCTCGCCGGCGCGCTGGCCCTGGCCGCCGCGGCGGCGGCCGGCGCGCCCGCGGCCTCCGCCGCGAGCGCGCTGCCCTACGTGCCCGGGCAGGTCGTCGTCGCCTACGCGCCGCGTACGACCGTGATCGTGCAGGCGCGGCTCGCGCGACTGGCCGACGCCAGCAGCGCGGCCAGCGACGGGTCCACACGAGTCCTGACGCTCGCGCGCGGAGCGAGCGTGCCGGCGGCCGTCACCCGCCTGCGACATCAGCACGGCGTGCTGTGGGCCGTGCCCGACTACATCGCCCATGTCGCCGACGGCCCCCCGACGGCGGGCAGCCAGGCGACAACGACGGGCTCGGCGAGCGCCGTGCCGGCGCTCGGCCTCGCGCCGGCCGTGACGACGGTCTCGACGGTCTCGACCGCCGCGACGACGAGCACGACGACGACCACGACGAGCACGACCACGAGCTCCCTGCCGCCACCGTTCTTGCCGAACGACACTGGCATCAGTGGCACGTCCGGAGGGTGGGCCTCCGTGCAGTGGGACTTCGTCGGCCCGTTCGGCGTCGGCGCTCCCCAGGCGTGGGGGAACCTCATCGCCGACGGCGCGCCCGGGGGGCACGGGGTAGTGGTGGCCGTGCTCGATACCGGGATCGCCTACAAGAACTGGGGACGCTTCCGCCGCTCGCCCGATCTCAACACCACCCAGTTCGTGCGGGGCTACGACTTCATCGACCGGGGCGCCTATCCGGTCGATCACAACGGCCATGGCACCCACGTGGCCAGCACGATCGCCGAGTCCACGAACAACGGATATGGGCTGACCGGCCTGGCCTACGGCGCCACGCTGATGTCGGTTCGAGTGCTCGACACCAGCGGCGAGGGCGACGCCTCGGTGATCGCCAAGGGCGTGCGGTTCGCGGTCAATCACGGCGCCCGCGTGATCAACATGAGCCTCGAGTTCGACAGCGGAGTGACCGCCGGCGACATCCCCGAGCTCATCTCGGCGATCCGCTACGCGCACCGGCACGGCGTCGTTGTCGTCGCGGCAGCGGGCAATGAGGGCACGCGCCAGATCGCCTACCCGGCGCGCGCCCCCTACGTGATCGCGGTCGGCGCCACGACCCAGCACGGCTGCCTGGCCGACTACTCCAACAACGGGCCTCAGCTGACGATCGTCGCCCCCGGCGGCGGCAACGACGCCGATCTGGCCGGCGACCCCAACTGCCATCCCGCCGAGCCTCCGGGAGCGGACATCTACCAGGTGACGTTCCTCGGCCCCAACCCGCGCAAGTTCGGAATCCCGCCGGGCTACGACGGCACCTCGATGGCCTCCCCGCACGTGTCCGCGACCGCCGCGCTGGTGATCGCCAGCAAGGTGATCGGGGCCGACCCCTCCCCCGACGCCATCCTGCGCCGCCTGCGCGCGACGGCCACGCCGCTCGGGTCCGCCGGCGACCGCTTCCGCTACGGGGCGGGGCTCGTCAACGCCGCCGCGGCCACCGACCCCGGAGGGCCGGGCGCGGTAGCCGGCTGACGGCCGCGCCGCCCCTACCCGGTACGGATGATCAGCACCGAGCAGGGGGCGTGGTGGGACACCTTGTTCGGCACCGAGCCGAGCAGGAACCGCTCGGCGCCGGTCAGCCCCTTGTTGCCGACGACGACGAGGTCGGCACCACGCTCCTCCGCGACGTCGAGGATCGCGTCGGCCGGATCGCCCTGGCGGGGGTAGACGGCCACCGTCGCGACGCCGACCTCGCGCGCGAGCTCCGCCGCCGCCTCGAGCGTCAGATCGACCTCCTCGCGGCCCTTGATCGCCCAGCGCGGGTCGGGTGACGCACCGACCCGCTCGACGGGCAGCCGGTCGACGGACGCGGGCTCGTACACGCTGACGATGTCGAGCGTCGCTCCCTCCGCCCGCGCCAGGCCGGCGGCCTGCCGCACCGCTTCGGTGGCCGCTTCCGAACCATCGGTGCCCACCACGATCGAGCTGAACATGTCCTGATCATCGCCTCCATGCGGCGGCGCGGTGCGGGCCGCCCAGCCCTGCGATGTTATCCCGGGCGCGCCGGCGTGCAAGCGCTGGTCACCGACCGGTTACGGGCGACGCTCGCCTGCCGGCCCGGCTCCGTAACGTTCAGCGCGCGATGATCGACCTGCACTGTCACGTGTTGCCGGGGATCGACGACGGACCGGCGAGCCTCGAGGACTCGGTCGCGCTCGCCCGCGCGGCGGCCGCGGGCGGCGTGCAGACGATCGTCGCCACGCCGCACGTCAGCTGGGACTACCCCAACGACGCCGCCACGATCGCGCGACTCGTCGCCACCGTCAACGAGCGCCTGCGCGACGAGTGCGTGGCGGTGACGATCGTGCGTGGCGCCGAGCTCGCCTTTACGCGCATCGCCGATATCCCAGACGCCGAGCTCGCTGAGCTCGGCCTCGGCGGCGGACGCTGGCTGCTCGTCGAGCCCCCGTTCACGCCGTCGGTCGTCGGCCTGGAGAACGTCATCGCCGGCCTGCGCGCCCGCGGCCACGAGGTCGTGCTCGCCCATCCCGAGCGCTGCCCGGCGTTCCATCGTGACCTCGACTCGCTGACGCGCATGTCGGGCTCGGGCGTCGCCTGCTCGATCACCGCCGGCTCGCTGGTCGGCCGCTTCGGGCGCGAGGTTCGCCGCTTCGCGCTCGCACTCGTCGAGGCCGGGCTCGTGCACAACGTCGCCTCCGACGCACACGACGCGCTGCGCCGCCCGCCGGGGCTGGCGGCCGAGCTCGAGGAGGCCGGGCTCGGCGGTCTGCGCGCGTGGACAACCGAGGCCGTGCCGCGCGCAATCCTCGCTGGCGAGGCGCTCCCCCGCCGTCCGGCGGAGGCCGCCAACGTCACGGTGGCGCGAGCGCGCCGCGCGCCGCGCTGGCTGCGCCGGCGCTGAACGCCCGGCTACGCGAGCTTGACGATCGCAACCACCATCCCCACGACGATGACGACGACGAGCGCCACCTGGGTCCACAGCCAGATCGGGTTCATGCGCGCCCAAGCGTATGCGACGGCCGGCTCCGCCCGGCCGCCCCTCGCGCCCGCAGCGCCATAATCGGCAGCCATGGACCAGGCGGCCGAGCTCGTTCGCTTCTATGACGAGTCGTACTCGCGCGAGGGCGCCGAGGCGCAGCTGTACGCACGCTGGCGCGCGCTTAGCGCCGTGGGCAAGGCGGATCACGTCGTATCCCTGTGCCACCGTGCCGGCCGGGCGCCGCGCACGATCGTCGAGGTGGGATGCGGAGACGGTGCGCTGCTGACCGAGCTGCAGCGGCGCGGCTTCGGCGAACGGCTGAGCGGCTTCGAAATCACCGACGCCGCTGTGGGCATCGCGCGCGAGCGCCCGCACCTGCACGAGATCGCGCGCTATGACGGCGAGCACCTGCCCGTCGCCGACGGCGCGTACGACCTCGGGATCCTCTCGCACGTGCTCGAGCACGTGCCCGACCCGGCCGCACTCCTGCGCGAGGTCGGACGGGCCTGCGGCGCGGTCGTCGTCGAGGTTCCACTCGAGGCCAACGTCTCGGCGCGGCGGGCGTCCAAGCGCGCCGGCGCCGCGGAGGTCGGCCACCTGCACGAGCTCGATCGCGCGGCGGTTACCGCCGCCGTGACGCGCGCGGGCCTGACGATCGCCGCCGAGCTCGACGATCCGCTGCCCCTGTCGGTGCACCGCTTCTTCGCGACGACGCGGGCGGCGCGAGCGCAGGCGGCCGTGAAGTGGGCCGTGCGCGCCGGACTGGCTCGGATCGCGCCGGCACTCGCTCGGCGGCTGTTCACGGTGCACTACGCGTGCCTGTGCGTGGCGGCGCGCGGCGAGGGCGCCGCCGCAGACTGAACCCTCAGCCCTCGATCGGCCGCGTGGCCCCTGCGAACAAAGTCGCGAGCACAGTTCGCATCAGATCGCCGGGAATGGCATCTGGATCCGCGAGCTTCTGCCGCGCGATGCCATCCGCGAGGGCGTCGATCGCGATCGCCAGGTACTCGGCCGGCATAGTCAGCTCGAGGTCGAACTCGCGGGCGCTGTCGCTGACGAGCCTCGTCAGCATCTGTCGCACCTCGGCGAAGTGGGCGGCGACGTGCGGGCGCACGTCGGGGTCGCGGACCCCGTAGGCCCAGAATTCGACCATCAGGAGCAGCATCTCGTGCTCGCGCTCGATGAAGGCCATCCAGAAGTCGGCGCCGCCCTCCGTGCGCTCGGCCACCGTGGCGCGGTGCGCGACGACGTCGGTGAACCACTCGACGTGGCGCGACACCTCACGGCTCATGAGGACCATGAAGAGGTCCTCCTTGCCGTCGAAGTTCGAGTACAGCGCGCCGGTGGAGTAGCCGGCCACGGCGGCGATCTCCTCGACGCTCGCGCCGTGGAAGCCGCGCGCGGCGAACACCTGGCGGGCGGCGTCGAGCAGCTTCTCGCGGGTGGCCGCCTTGCTCTGCTCGCGGGTGAGGCGCATGGCCATCCGCGGAATTGTAGTTGACAGAGCAAACGCTATTTGCATAATGTCCGTTATTCGGAATGCAACGCGGCTCGCGCGGGTCCGGCCCGTGCAGGTCGCGAACACGGCGCACAGGAGAGGACGATGGCCACCACCGCAAGCCCACCCGAGCCGCTCGCCAGCGACGCGATCAGCTACGAGGATCTGTACGCGCGCTGGGAGCGCGGCAACTGGTGCGCGACCGAGCTCGACTTCACCGAGGACGCCCGGCAGTGGCGCGAGGAGTTCACCGACTTCGAGCGCACGGCGGCGCTGTGGAACTACGCCCTGTTCTTCTGGGGAGAGGACGCGGTCGCCGACAACCTCTCGCCGTACATCGACGCCGCACCGACCGAGGAGCAGAAGTACTTCCTCACCACCCAGCAGGTCGACGAGGCGCGCCACGCCGTGTTCTTCAAGCGCTTCATGCGCGAGGTGTGCGGGATCGGCGACGGCACGGTCGGCGATGGGCTGCAGGCGATCAAGCCCCAGCTCACCCCGGGCTTTCGCAAGATCTTCGACCGCCTCGACACGATGGCCGACGAGCTGCGCGCCGACCGCTCACGCCCAAAGCTCGCCGCCGCCGTCACGCTGTACCACCTCATCGTCGAGGCGACGCTCGCCCAGACCGGCCAGCACATGATCGTCGACTACCTCGAGCAGCGCGACCTGCTCCCCGCCTTCCGCGAGGGCATGCTCAACATCGCCGCCGACGAGCAGCGCCACATCGGCTTCGGCGTCAAGCTGCTCGCCGATCTGCGCCGCGAGGACGAGCGCGTGCCCGGCGCCGTCGCCGAGCTGCTGCGCGAGGTGCTCCCCTACTCCAGCCAGGTGCTGATGCCGCCCAACTGGGACGAGCGCTACCTCACCTGCTTCGGGTACAGCTTCGAGAAGGTCGGCATCGAAGGTGCGCAGTCACTCATGACAAAGCTCCGCAGCGCCGGCCTGGCCATCGAGGCGCTGCCCGGCCCGCCGGTCATCCCCGTCGGACTGAGCCCGGCCGAGCTCGCCGACCGCGGCCTGCGCCTGGCCATGGCCGGCATCATCGGCGTGCGCGAAGGTCCGACGCGCCGCGATGACGAGACGGTCGCGCTCCTGTTCGACACGATGAGCATGAGCGTGAGCCCCGAGGCCCGGCGCCGCCCGGCCGTCTTCGCCTGGGAGTTCAACGACCCCGACATCCGCGACTGGCGCGTCGTCGTCGATAACGGTCACACCCGCGCCGAGCCGGGTCACGCCGCCCGCGCCGACGTGCGGGTGCGGGTCAGCTACCAGGACTGGGTCGACATCGTCGGTGGGCGCCTCGATCCCCGCCGCGCGCTGCTGAGCCGGCGCCTGCGCCCGCACGGTAGCCCGTTCGGCCTGCTCAAGCTCGCGAAGGCCTTCCCGCAGTAGGACCGGGGGCGAGGCGCGCCGGTGCCTTGCCCTCCCAGGCGTCGGCGAGCAGCTCGGCGAGCAGCTCGCGTGGCACCGCCGGCAGCGCGACGCGCACGGCGGCCAGCCGCCGACCCCAGTGGACCTCGGCGCAGCAGGCCGGGTGGGCGGCGACGGCCGTGCGGATCCCCGGCTCGTCGAGCATCACGTTCATGTGCTCGCCGTCCCACAGCGTGGCGAAGATCCGCCCGCCCACGCGAAACGACGGGCGCCCGTGGTGGTCGCGCTCGGCCGCCTCGGGCAGCGAGAGGGCGAGCGACCGCGCTGTCGCAACCGTCACCATCCACGTGCAGCTTCGCATAGGGTCTC
Organism: uncultured Solirubrobacterales bacterium; assembly: GCA_963819075.1. Lineage (GTDB taxonomy): Bacteria > Actinomycetota > Thermoleophilia > Solirubrobacterales > Solirubrobacteraceae > CAVQBJ01. The sequence goes on along the minus strand of CAWFUP010000001.1, from coordinate 75,618 downwards.
GCCCGCAGTGACTGTGCTCACCGTGCAGACCCACGACTTCGGGATCACCTGGGTGATCGACGAGCCGTTCTCCCGCGCGTCGCACGCGCTCGTGCACGACGGCCGCGTGTGGATCATCGACCCGGTCGACGAGCCGAGCGCGATGGGGGCAGTCGCCGAGCTCGGCGAGCCGGTGGCCGTCGTCCAGCTGCTCGACCGCCACCGGCGCGACTGCCGGACCATCGCGAGGCGCCTCGACGTGCCCCATCTCGAGCTACCCCAGACACTCGCCGACTCGCCGCTGCAACCGTTCTCGCTCATCAGCTGGCCGGGCTGGAGGGAGGTCTCGCTGTGGTGGCCCGAACACCAGCTGCTCGTCGTGGCCGAGGCCGTCGGAACGAACCCGTTCTTCACCGTCGGCGCCGGGCCGGTCGGCGTGCACGGCTTTCTCCGGCTGTGGCCGCCGCGCGCGCTCGGCCGCTATCAGCCGCGGCACCTGCTCGTCGGGCACGGCGCACCGCGCCACGGAGCGCCGACAGCCGACGAGCTCGCCGTCGCGCTCGCACGATCGCGCCGCGACATCCCCAGGCTCATCGGGGCCCTTCCGCGGATGTCAGGACACTCGCGCCGATGAGCAGGCACAACGGCCCGTAGAGACGCCGGTCGTGCCGGGCGAATTCCGCTGAGGGCGTCCAGGACACGAGTCGGCCCGTCTGTCCGCTCAGGCCGGCCGCACCGCGAACAAGGAAACCGGCGGCAACGAGCCGTCGCACGCGCCGTGCCACCCGGCGCTCACCGCCCCCGCCGGCGACGACAACGGCCGCCGTGCCGAGAGCGGCGCCGACGGCCAGGCACGCGCCCGCATCGGGCATCCGCTCGGTTCCGGCCACGAGCTGCGCGAGGCGCGTGCGGTCGCGCGCCGGCCAGGCCGAGCCCGCCGCCCAGGAGAGGTGCAGCCCGGCGAGCGACGCGAGCGTCATCGCCGCGCTGCGTCGCGCGAGGTCCGGTCGGGCAGCGATCATCGCTGCTGCCACGCTAGCGCGCGTCACCTGATCGGCATGATGCGCGCCGCCTGGCGTCAAGCGAGACTCGAGCGAATCGTGCCCACCGAAGACACCGACGTCACCCGCCGCACGTGGCTCGCCGCCGAGCGGACGTGGCTGGCCTGGTGGCGAACGGGGCTCGCGGCGGCCGCCGTGGGGTTTGCCGTCGGACGCCTGCTCCCGGTGAGCCATCACGCGCACTGGCCGTTCGCGGTGCTGGCGCTCAGCTTCGAGTTGCTCGCGGTGGCGATCCTCATCCTCGGCGCCACCCGGCAGCGCCGCGGCGCGGCCACGCTGAAGCACGGCGGCTTCGACGAGCTGTCCGGCGGGACGGTCACCGCGGTGACCGCCGCCGCCGTCGTCCTGTCGCTGATCACCGCGATCCTCGTCGCCGTCGACTCGTGAGCACCCTCGCCCCGGAGACCGTTTCCCGCGCCGAGGGCCGTAAGCGCTACGGCCTCCTGCTGGCGGCGATCATCCTCGCGTTCCTCATCCAGGGCATCGCCAGCCCGGCTCCCTGGGAGCAGGTCGTCGTGGCCGCCCTACTGGGGCTCACGCTCATCGCGGCGCTGCGCGCCGCCGATGCGAGGCGGCCCGTCATCCGCACCGCGATCGTGGTCGTCGCCCTCGTCGTGGCCGGCGCCGTGGTGGCGGCCACGACCGGCAGCGTGGACAGCGCGGCCACCCGGTTCTCGAACGCCCTCCTCGTGCTGCTCGCGCCGCCGGCGATCGTCATCGGGATCATGCGCAACCTGCGCGCGCGCCAGGCCGTCACCGTCGAGGCCGTCTTCGGCGTCCTGTGCCTATACATCCTCATCGGCATGTTCTTCGCGTTCATCTACGGCGGCATCGACGGCGTCGGCACCACCGCCTTCTTCGCCGGCGGCGCGACGGCGACGGTGCCGCATTGCCTGTACTACAGCTTCACGACGCTCACCACGATCGGCTACGGGGATTTCACCGCGAGCGGCAACCTCGGCCACACGCTGTCGGTGCTCGAGGGCCTGCTCGGGCAGATCTACCTCGTCACCGTGGTATCGGTGATCGTCAGCAATCTCGGCCGCGGGCGCCACCCGCTCGCCGCCGCCGGGCCGGCGGCCGCGCCCGAGCGCGAAGCGACGCCGCCCGGAAGCTGAGGACATGCCCGCACGCATCTCGACGCGCATGCGCGCCTGCGCGGCGCAGGCCGGCGGCCCGCCTTGATTCGGCGCGCGAGAGCCGCGACCCTGACACGATGCGTCTGGCTCTCGCCCTGCTGCTCGCCGCGACGGTCGCGCTGGCCGCCTGCGGGCAGTCGGCGCAGGACAAGGCCAAGGCGCAGGTCTGCAACGCGCGCGCCGACATCACCAAGCAGGTCGACACGCTCAAGGGCCTGACGCTGTCCACGGCGACGCTCGATCAGGTGAAGAGCAGCCTAACTGCGATCGGCAACGACCTCACGCAGATCAAGAACGCGAACGAGGGCGCGCTCAGCTCGGCACGCAAGCAGCAGCTCGAGACGGCAACGGCGACGTTCGAGTCCGAGGTGTCGGGGATCGCGAGCAACCTCCTCACGAGCCAGTCGCTCAGCAGCGCCGAGACGCAGCTCAAGTCCGCGCTCACGCAACTCGCCGGGGCGTACCAGCAAGCGCTCGCGCCGGTGAACTGCAGCTGAGGGCAGTGCGCTCGCGCGCCGGGTGGCTCGCCGAGGTCGACGCGCTCGATCGCGCCGTGTACGCCGCGGTCGCACGCGCCTCGACGCCGTCGCTCGACCGCGCGATGCGCATCCTCTCGCGCTCCGCCAACTACTCACGGCTGTCGATCGCCTCGGCCGGCGTGCTCGCGCTGGGCGGGGGAGCGACCGGCCGCCGCGCGGCGGCCTCCGGCCTCACCGCCGTGGCCGCGACCTCGGCCGTGGCCAACCTCGCGGTCAAGCCACTCGGGCGCCGCCGCCGTCCCGACCGAGCGGGCGCGCGCGTCCCGCGGGCCCGGCACGTGCGCATGCCGGCCACGCGGTCGTTCCCGTCCGGTCATACGGCCGCCGCAGCGGCGTTCGCGACCGGCGCCGGGCAGGTGATGCCCGCGGCGAGCGTCCCACTGCACGCGCTCGCGGCGCTCGTCGGCTACTCGCGCGTGCACACCGGCGTGCACTACCCGGGCGACGTCGTCGCCGGCTGGCTGCTCGGCGTCGTCGTCGCGGACATCACGACACATGCGATCGAGCGGCGGATGGCTGTCGAGCGTGACGCGACCGTAGCGGATGCGCCGCGACGGTGACGCGACCGTGACCGCAGTGTGCGCTGAGCGCTCACGGCGGCGGCGTGCCATGCGGTGTGCTCCCGCGGGCCCGCCCTGCGGGCCAAATCGAGCACGCCCCGGGCCAGCGGGTTGCGCGACGGTGACAACCGCGGCGGCCGCGTGACCGGACTGCAACGCGCGTGTGCCGGGCGGTCATGTGGCGTGCGCCGGCAAAGCGCGTAGTGTGTGCGGTGCCTGCCGGTGGCACGCGCCGGCGATAGGTGTCGTCCATGGTCGTCACACAGCCGCTCAGCCTCGCCCTTTCCGTCTCGCGCGCCGGCGCGCGGATGGTGACGATCCCGGCACGCGGCGCTCTGGCGCTCATCGGCGGCGGCCTGGCGATCGAGCGTCGCACGCGTGCCGCGGTGACGAACGCCGCCCGCGACCTCGCGCTCGACGCGCTGGACACCGTGCTCGCGCGGGTGCTCTCCGACGATGCCGTCGATCACGTGATGTCCCACGTCGAGGCGGCCGGGGTCGCCCAGCGCGTCGTCGACCGGATGCTCGACGACGGGATCGTCGAGCAGATCGCGATGCGCGTCGTCGACGGGCCCGAGCTCGAGCGCGTGCTCACCGCCGCGATCGACAGCGACCGCACGCAGGAGGCACTCGTCACGGCGCTCGGCAGCGACGGCGTCGAGAGCCTCATCCGCCGGCTCGTCGCCAGTCCCGGCAGCGAGCGCCTCGTCGCGCTCGTCGTCGAGAGCCCGTTGCTGACCGACGCCATCACCGGGCTGCTCGAGAGCGAAGAGCTGTGGATCCTCGTCGACGAGATCGCCCGCAGCCCGTCGGTCACCGAGGCGATCACCCACCAGGGCACCGGCTTCGTCGACCAGGTGGCCGACAACGTGCGCGATCGCTCGCGCGGGGCCGACGCCTGGCTGGAGCGGACCGCTCGACGGTGGGCGCGCCGCAAGGGCGGAGCGCCGAGCGACGGGGTGTCGGGCAACGGCACCGGGCCCGAGACGCTCCTCCCCTCTGACGCCCGCGCTCCGGGCGAGGCGGCGTCCACGCTGCTGCCCCGCACCGACGCGCCGTGAAGCAGACGCCCGACGTCGAGGCCGCGCGCGCCGCGGCGCTCGAGCGGCTCCGGCTCGAGGCCGGACGCGCACCGGCGCGCAATAACGGTCACCGCACGCCGCCCCCCGGCGACCTGTACGCCGGACTGGCGACGCGCGTGATCGCCTTTGCGGTCGACGCAGCGATCGTCAACGGCGTGGCCGCGCTGACGGCGGTCGTCGTCGGCCTCGGCCTGTCGATCCTGCACCTGCCGTCGGGCGTGGACAAGGCGGTCGCCGCGCTCGGAGCGGTCATCTGGGTCCTGTGGAACATCGGCTACTTCGTGTTGTTCTGGTCCTCGACGGGCCAGACGCCGGGCGACCGCGTCATGCACATCCGGGTGGTCGACGGCCGCAGCGGCGGCACGATCAAGCCCGTGCGCGCGGCTCTGCGCTACGGCGCGCTGATCGTCGCGGTCATCCCGCTCGGCGCGGGCATCGTGATCATGCTCTTCGACGATCATCGGCGCTGCTTCCAGGATCGCTTCGCGCGAACCCATGTCCTGTATGTGCCGGACCAGGTGGAAGCCCCGGCGCCGCTGCCCGCGGTGGCGGCGGCTGCACCGGCTGCGGTCACGCGTGTCGATTACCCGTCAGGGTGACGCGCGCTCCGGCTCGGCGACGGACGTCCGGCTCGCTTCGATCGAGAGGTGGCGGCGCAGCAGGCGGGCGCCCTCGCCGGCGAAGGTGGCCACCATCTGATCGACGACGAGTGGGCGCTCGAGCAGCAGGATCGCCGACGCCCCGGGCTTGAGCGCCGCCCTCAGCTCCTCGATGTAGGCGCCGCGCAGCTCGCGCGGCGCGGCGGCGGGGTCGAGCGAGTCCGGCGCCTGCGCGCCGATGAGCAGACCGGCCACGCGACCGGAGCGGCCGAGGCTCGTCCCGAGAATCGCGCTCATCAAGCCGCCGCCACCGGCCACGGGCTCGGGATCCTCAGGCCCCGGGCTCGGGGTGTGGCACGTGCCGCACACGAGCTCGCGGCCGTCGCGATGACGCTCGATCACGGTCGTCGCGTGCACCCACGGCCGGCCGCCGACGCGGGCTCGCGCCCGGTCGAGCGCCTTCTGTGCCGCACACGCATCCGAGAAGACGAGCATGGCGAGATGCAGGCTCACGAACCTCCTTGGCCGTTGGTATCGGCGCCGCTCCGATGCGGCCGCGACCGGCAGCGGGGCGACGCTCGCTCGGCCCCGCTGCCGATCCCCGAGTATCCCCCGTCGCCGCGGGGCGGGCGACCGAGCACACTGGTCTGTGCGAGGGGGCACGCCACACCCGCGGCGCTCGTGCCCACACGACAGCGCGGCCCTATTCCCGTGCAGGCGACTCGGGCGCCAATGCTGACACGCCCAGCGTGCCGTGCTCCGTCGCGGACGGGACCGTCCCCGTGATGCGGGTGCCGCGACCGCGAGCCGACCACACCTCGAAGGTGCCTCCGCAGGCCACGACCCGATCGAGCATGTTCGTGAGGCCATCGCCGGGCGCGAGGTCGGAGACCTCGAAGCCGCAACCGTCGTCGGCGATGGTGAAGCGCAGAGCCCCGTCGTCCACGAGCGTGACGCTGACGCGGGTCGCTCCCGTCGCGTGCTTGGCCGCGTTCTGAAGCGCCTCCGAGACGGCGAAGTAGACCGCGCTCTCAACGGCCTCGCCGTAGCGCTTGAGCCCCTGCGCCTCGACGGTCACCGGGAGGGGGGCGACGCGCCCAGCGCTGCGCAGGGCGTCGCCGAGCCCGCGATCGGCGAGGACCGGCGGAGATAGCCCGCTGGCCAGTCGGCGCAGCTCCGCGAGCGCCTCGCCAAGCTCACCGTCGAGCCGCTGGATGAGCGCGTGGGCGCCAGCGCGATCGGACTCGAGCAGGTCGGGGAGTTGTGCCAGGCGTATCCGCAGCGCCACGAGTCGCTGCTGGGCGCCGTCGTGCAGATCGCGCTCGATGCGGCGGCGCTCGCCCGCCATCGCCGTGCTGAGACGCGCGCTCGACGCGCGCAGTGCGTCGAGCGACGGCTCACCGCGACGAAACCGCGGGCCGTCCCCCTGGCGACGGCCGGCTCGGCCGCCTCTTCCGGGCGCGGCCGCGTCGCGTTCCCCCGTCCGCGTCGACTCCGTGCGGGCACCCTCCATGGGGCCAGTGTCTCACCTGCGGAAAACGCAGGGGTCCGTGGTTTTCCGCGATGCGTGCCGACGCGACTACGCGTGCTTCGATGCGGATGCCGGCCGGCCGCGAGCTCCTCGCGCGACAGCTGCTCAAGCGGCGATCTGTGCGCGCCCCCCGTAGGCGACGAGTCCATAGACGATGAGCAGGTCGAGCGCGAAGATCGACAACGCCAGGAACGGGTAGCCCGGCAGCAGGATGAGCTGAGCGCACGCATTCAGCGACGCGATCGCGACTCCGGTCCAGCGCGCCCATCCGGCCTTCGCCCAGATGCCCATCGCGATGGCGAACTGGAGCACGCCGAGGAGCATCACCACCCAGCCCCAGGTGTTAAGGCTGCTGATCACGTAGTGCGTCCCGGTGTTGTAGAAGCGCGAGCCGGAGATCGCCGCGATGCCGTAGATGAAGTTCATCACGCCGGCGACCATCAGCATGATCCCGGCGAACAGGACCCACCCGTAGCCCCGGTCGTCCTCGCGGTAGCTGACGTCGGACCCGCTGGCGGCACGCGCGCGGGAGGTCGGCGGGTCACCGATGCTGGTGCGCTGCTCAACGGACATGGGACGCCTCCTGTGATGAATGTGCGCATCAACCATCACCGAGCGCAGCGGCGCCGGCAAGGGCGCACGCCCGCGTTCGCTCCGGCAGCCGGCACGCGCCAGCTGAGGGGCGTGCGCACCACAGTGGCGCGCGTCAGACGTCGTCACGAGAGGCCGGTTTGTCCGTTTCGGCGAGGTACACGAGCGTGGCCTTCACGCGGCGGCTGACGTCCTGCGCCTCGGGGAGGTCGAGCTTGGCGAAGATCGAGTTGATGTGCTTCTCCACCGCCCGCTTGGTGAGCACGAGCGACTCGGCGATCGCGGCGTTGCTCTTACCCTCGGCGATCTCGGCCAGGAGCTGGCGTTCGCGCGGCGTCAGCTCGGCCAGCGGCGAGCGAGCGGCGCGGGCACGGGCCTCGATGAGCGCGTCGACGACCTCGGGATCGATGACCGACCCTCCCGAGGCGACCTCACGAATCGCCCGGATCAGCTCGGCGCCGTCGCGGACGCGCTCCTTCAGCAGGTAGGCCCGCCGGCTCGACCCCGACTCCAGCAGCGCGAGCGCGTACTCCGGCTCGGCGTACTGGCTGAGCACCACCACCCCCACCTCGGGATCGCTCTCGCGCAGCCGCCGCGCCACGCGCATGCCCTCGTCCCGCCCCGACGGCGGCATCCGAATGTCAGTGACGACGACGTCCGGATGCTCGGCTGCGATTGCGCGGGCGAGCTCGGTGCCGTTCGCGCAGCTGGCCACCAGCTCGACGTCCGGCGCGGAGCCGAGCACGACGGCCAGGCTCTCGCGGATGAGATAGGCGTCGTCTGCGACGACGACCCGGATCGCTGTTGTGGTGGACGCGTCGGCGGCCGACATCCCCTGCATTCTGCCCGGCCCGTGTGTCCGGACGCCTTCTCGGGCGACCGGACACACTCCGCCGATGAGAAGGAGCGACGGCTACGCGGTCGCCGGCTCTCCGTGCAGCGCGTCCTGGAGCTCGGTCTGCGCCTGCTCGGACAGCGAGGACTTCAGCACGGTGCCGCCGTACTTGCTGAGCGCCGCGACCGCCTTATCGGGCGTGACCTTCTCGACGATCACGAACAGCGCCGACGTGCCCGGCTTGACCATCTCGCGCACCTGCTGCTCGAACTCCTTGTTGATGCCCGTCTTCTCGACCTTGCCCATGAGGGCGCCGAGGCCGGCGCCGACGGCGAGCCCGAACACGGGCACGAAGAACAGCACCCCGAAGAGCAGCCCCCAGAACATCCCCCACGTGGCGCCCGCGCCGACGGGGTGGTGATTGGTGGTCACGTGGTACTTGCCGTCCTGGTCGCGCGAGATGACCGCGACGGCATCCGGCTCGATGATCAGGTCCTGCGACAGCCGGTAGACCTCCGCCGCCGCGGCGTTGGCGGTCGTCTCGTCGTCGTAGCCGATGGCAATCAGGTCAGCCATGTCGTGCCTCCTTCGTTAGCGGTGGGCCGCGCCCGAGGTCCGCGCTCCGAGCGCTACCGACGACGCTAAGCGCCGCGCGCCCCCGCCACATCATCCAAACCGGGTGGTGTCCGGCGCCCGTTTACAGTATGCGCCGTGCCGCTCGTTCGATCCCGCCGGTCGGCTGCGCCCGCCGCCGAGCAAGTCGTCGACCACCCGGCGCGCGTCCCGCCCGCGGTGCTCAGCTCCGGCGAGTCCGCCGAACGCGGCCGCGCCGGCCGCCGAAGCGCTCCGCGGTCGGCGCACGGCGACTGGGCGCCGGCGGCGGACCGCCCCGATCCCCTCGCGGTGCTCCAGGCCCAGGCCGCCTCGCGCGTGCAGGAGCTCGTCCCGATTCGCTACGGGCGCATGCTCGTCTCGCCGTTCACGTTCTACCGCGGCGCGGCGGCGGTGATGGCGGCGGACCTCGCGACGACGCCGCACTCGGGCATCGTCGTCCAGGTCTGCGGCGACGCCCACATCTCGAACTTCGGCGGGTTCGCGGCGCCCGACCGCCGCGTCGTGTTCAGCCCCAACGACTTCGACGAGACGCTCCCCGGACCGTGGGAGTGGGACGTCAAGCGCATGGCGGCGAGCGCCGAGATCGCCGGGCGCGACGTGGGCCTGGCGGCGGGTCACCGTCGCTGGATCGTCACCGAGTGCGTGCGTGAGTATCGCGAGGCGATGCGGGCCTTCGCCGAGCAGAGCCACCTCGACGTGTGGTACGAGCGCCTCAACGCGAGCGAGCTCGTCGACCGCTTCGGCGGGCGCCTCGGCGCCAAGGGCCGGATCGTGTTCGCTGCGCCGTTCGCGCGGGCACGGCGCAAGACCAGCCTGCGCGCGGTGAGGAAGCTCACCGAGACGGTCAACGGCGAGCTGCGCTTCCGCAGCGTTCCGCCGCTGCTCGTCCCGCGGCGCGAGCTGTTCAGCCCGGCGGACGCCGGCCACGAGAGCGGGTACATCCGCGGGCTGCTCGACAAGTACGCCGCCAGCCTGGACCCCGACCGGCGCTACCTGTTCGAGACCTACCGCTTCGTCGACATGGCCCGCAAGGTGGTCGGCGTCGGCAGCGTCGGCGCGCGCGCGTGGGTGTTCCTGCTCGTCGGCCGCGAGGGCAAGGATCCGCTCGTCCTGCAGGCGAAGGAGGCGCAGGCCTCCGTGCTCGAGCCCTATCTCGGTCCGAGCGAGTTCGCCAACCACGGGGAGCGCGTCGTGCAGGGGCAGCGCATGTCGCTGGCGGCGATCGACATCTTCCTCGGCTGGCAGCGCAGCACCGGCCTGGACGGGCTGGAGCGCGACTTCTACGTGCGCCAACTGTGGGACTGGAAGGCCTCCGCCGACCTGTCGACGCTCGACGAGGATGGTCTGCATGCGTACACGCGCGCGTGCGGGTGGTCGCTCGCCCGCGCGCACGCCCGCTCGGGAGACCGGCTGGCGATCGCCGCCTACCTCGGCGCCGGCTCGAACTTCGACCAGGCCATCGCGCGCTTCTGCACGACGTACGCCGATCAGAACGAGCGCGACCACGCGCGGCTGGCCGAGGCGGTCGCCACCGGCGAGATCGAGGCCGAGACCGGCGTCTGAAGCCCGCTACGGCGCCGCGATCGCCGGCGGGTTCAGCAGCGGGGCGTGGCGCGGGTCGAGGAAGTCGGCGACGGTCGTCGCGTTCGCGTCGCGGAAGGTGAGCGCCGGCAGGTTCCACTTCGCCTCGATCGTGGCCAGCACGGACGTGTGGTCGTGGAGGACGTCCGTCACGGCGCCCGGCCGGCAGTACGGCGAGGCGACGATCGCCGGCACCCGGCATCCGTACAGGTCGTAGCCGCCGGGCGCATCGCCGGGCGCGAGCTGCGGCGGTATCGCGTCCGGCGGGATCGCCGCCGGCGGCGGCACATGGTCGTAGTAGCCGCCGTGCTCGTCGTAGGTGTAGACGAGCAGCGTGCGCGGCCAGGCCGGTGAATGCAGGACAGCCTCGATCACCCGGTGCGCCCAGGCTTCGCCGTACTTCATGTCTTGGGGATCTTCCTCGCTGCCGCCGAGCGGCTCGAGCAGGGCGGCGAGGCCGCTCAGCGCCGGCACCTTCGCGAGCACCTGGCCGATGAGCGGCAGGACGCCGACCTCCGGATCGACGAAGCTGACCTGCGGGAGCGTGCCGAACGCGCAGTCGACGTAGAAGCGCGCCATCCCGGCGAGATTCTCGTGGTACCTCTCAACGATCGAGGGGATGATCGCCGTCTGGGGCAGATCGGTGAAGTAGTTGCGCCAGCTGATGCCGTGGGCGTGCAGGCGATCGAAGATCGTGCCGTTGGCCGGGGGCGGCAGCGAGAGGCTCGCGACGCTCGTGGCGATGTCACCCGAGGCCGTACCGGCCATCAGGAAACGCCGGTTCGGGAACGTCTGGCACGGAGCCGAGGCGAACCAGCGGTTGGCCAGCGTGAACGTCTTGGCCATCGAGTAGGCGAACGGGAGCACGTCCTCGTCCCAGTAACCCATCGGCTGTGTCGAGCCGACCGAGCGCACGAACCCGTCCATGGCCCCGCCGTCGATCTGCTCGTGGGTCGCGTCCCACGACTGCGAGACGTTGACCCCCTGCGCCGTGGTGGTGAACGGGAACGACCGCACCGGCCCGCTCGGGCCGGGGTTCGTGTTCTGCGCCAGTCCGGATCCGTCGAAGGTGAGCCCGTCCGCCGCCGGCTGCCCGCGGAGCGCGATCGCGCCGAGCAAGTTATCGAACGAGTGGTTCTCCATCATCACGACCACGATGTGGTCAAAGGGCAGCGACGGCGTCGCGGTGCCCGCCGGGCGCGACGGGTCCGGCAGGCTGTCCGGCTGACGGAGTGCGGCGGCCTGAGCCGTGGCGCCGAGGCGCAGCAGGCCGCCGAGCGGCGGCAGTGCTAGCGCCGAGCCGACGGCGCCGCCATAGCGCAGCAGTGCGCGCCGCGTCAGCCTCGAGCCTTCATCGATCATCGGGACTCCCACGTTCGCACTGTCACGATGCCCGGCACGCGCATCGTGACACGACGCGCCGAGCGGCGCGTCACTTCCGTGTGAACCCCGTCACACGCACGTGCGGGAGCGTTGCGTAGACAGGTCGCGCGCGGCATGCTCGCGCCGCGTGTGCTCGATTGGCCCTGCACAGCGTGGGTGCGGGAGCACACGCGCGGGCGGAGGCCGTCCCCGCGCGCGGGGTGTGCTCGATTAGCCCCGCATCGCGTGGGTTCGGGAGCACACCCGGGGGCGAGGGGTGCAGTTCGCCGAGCTTTGGCAGGGAAAAGGCAGCAACGCGGGGGTTCGAGTCGGCGCGGCGGGTGAAACCGCCACGAACCTCACACCCGCGGAGACATGCGTCCAGCTCCCGGGCCGATCGGGCCGCGCCGAGCGGATTCCCTTCGAAAGGGAATGCATGCGGCGTCTCCCCACGCGTGCCTTGCGGTGCCTTCTCGTCGGCGGGACCGCCGTCGCAGGGATGTCGGCCACAGCGGCGCAGGCGCGGGGACCGTTCGATGCGCTCGGCGTGCCGGGTGGTGCGGCCTCGCAGATCGTCGGGGCAAGCGTGCCCGGGGTCGCCGCGACGGCGCCGAGCGCAACCGCCCTCGCGGCGACCCTTCATCAGGCGACCGGGCTGACGCCGTCCCAGGTCAGCGCGCAGAACGTATGCCCGCCCACGGCTCCGGGCGTCGCTCGCTGCGAGGCGCAGGTCTTGCGGCTGCGCTCGGACGCGCGGCTCGTGCGGCCGCGCGTCGGCGCGCGAGCTTCGTTCACGCAGGTCTTCCCGTCCGCGCGCACGGGCATCGCGCCGGCCTACGCGCCGGGCGCGGCCGCGCCGCAGGCCGATACCCCGGGGTGGCTGCAGCAGGCGTACGACCTCAGCTACCTCTCGCAGACCGCGGGCAGCTCCGACACGGTGGCGATCGTCGACGCGTATGACGATCCGAACGCCGCGGCGGACCTCGCGGTGTTCCGCAGCGCGTACGGGCTGCCGGCGTGCACGACCGCGAACGGATGCTTCCAGAAGGTCAACGAGAGCGGGCAGACCTCCCCACTCCCGTCCGGGAACTCGGGCTGGGAGGGCGAGGAGTCGCTCGACATGGACGCTGTGTCCTCGCTGTGCCCGAACTGTCACATCCTGCTCGTGGAGGCGTCCGGCGCCGACCTCACCGACCTCGACGCCGCGGTCGCGCGCGCCGACGCCATGGGCGCCCAGCAGATCTCCAACAGCTGGTCGGCCACCTCCAGCGGCCCGATCGGCGGCACGTTCACCTACCCGGGCGTCGCCGTGCTCGCGGCGACCGGCGACTACGGCTACGTCGGTCCCGGCTACGACAACTACCCTGCCGCCTACCCGGGCGTCACGGCCGCCGGCGGCACGTCGCTCGCCGCGCCCAGCCAGGGCCAGAGCGCGCGCGGCTTCAGCGAGGCCGGCTGGTCGACGAACGGCAACGGTGTCGGCGGCGGCTCGGGATGCGACCTGGCCGAGCCCAAGCCGGCGTACCAGACCGACACCGGCTGCACGGGGCGCGCCTACGCCGACGTGTCGGCCGACGCCGACCCGTCGACCGGGCTGATCGTCTACGACTCCGGCAACGGCGGCTGGATGCTGCTGGGCGGGACGAGCCTGGCCACGCCGCTGACCGCCGCGTTCGAGGCGGTGACCGGCATCGCCGGCGCGAGCCCGAGCTGGGCCTACGCGGACAGCTCGTTGCTCAACGACCCGACCACCGGCTCGAACGGCAACTGCGCCGCGAACATCCTCTACATCTGCAACGCCGGGGTCGGCTACGACGGACTGACCGGTGTCGGCTCGATCTCGGGCTCGGTCGCGCAGGGCGCGCCCGGCATCGGCGGTCCGTCGATCGGCTCGGGCGCCAACGACACCTACGTCACGAGCCTCGCCGCGACGAGCGCCAACCTCGCCGGCGGCGTGTACCCCAACGGGCTCGACACGACCTATTACTGGCAGTACGGCACGACCAACGCCTACGGGCAACAGACCTCGAGCGTCGATGCCGGCTCGGGCCATACGCCCGTCGGATTCAGCGGCGCGCTGTCCGGGCTGACGCCGAGCACCACCTACCACTACCGGCTCGTCGCCGCCAACAGCGCGGGGACGAGCTACGGGTACGACTTCAGCTTCACGACGTATCCGGCCAACGCGGCGCCGCCGGTCAACACGGTCGCGCCGGCCCTCGGCGGCCTCGCGCAGCAGGGCCAGATCCTCACCGCCTCGACGGGCACGTGGAACCCGACACCGAGCTCCGCCGCCGATCAGTGGCAGCGCTCGACCGACGGCGGGAACACGTGGATCAACATCGCCGGTCAGACCGGAAGCACCTACCTCCTGGCCAGCGCCGACGTCGGTGCGCTCGTCCGCGCGGCCGTAACCGCCACCGACGCGTACGGCAACTCAACGGCGGACACGGCGGCCGACGGTCCGGTCGCCTCCGGTGCCCCCTTTGACACAAGTCCCCCGACGATCAGCGGCAGCCCGCAGCAGGGTCAGGTGCTCAACGTCAGCGCGACCTGGAACCCGGCCGGCAGCGTCTACAGCTACCAGTGGCAGCACTCCGCCAATGGCACGACCTGGTCGAACATCGGCGGCGCCACGGCCTCGAGCTACGTGCTCGCGCCCTCCGACGAGGGGCTGACGGTGCGCGCCGTCGTCGCCGCCGTCAACGCCTACGGGCAACTCACTGTGGACAGCGCCGCCGTCGGTCCGGTCACCGCCAATCCGCCGGTGAACACCTCGGCGCCGGCGCTCACCGGCACGGCGCAGCGCACGTACACGCTGACCGTCACGGCCGGCTCGTGGAACGGGACGGGCAACACGTACGCCTACCAGTGGCAGCGCTCGACCAACGGCGGGGGCACGTGGTCGAGCATCAGCGGCGCGATCAACACGACCTACACACTGGGCGACGCCGACGAGGGCGCGGGCGTGCGCGTGCTCGTGACGGCCAGTAACCTCGACGGGATCGCGACGCAGGCGAGCAACGCGACCCAGGTCGTCGCGCCCTACCCGCCGGCCAACACCGTGCCCCCCACCGTCAGCGGCACACCGGAGCGAACCTTCACGCTGACGGCCACGCCGGGCACGTGGACGGGTCCCGGACTCACGTACGTCTACCAGTGGCAGGAGGACGCCGGCGACGGATACCAGAACATCGCCGGCGCCACCGGCGCGACGTACACGCTCGCCGCGTCGGATGAGAACACAACCGTGCGCGTCGTCATCACCGCAAGCAACGACGACGGCACGATCTCCGAGGCGAGCAGCCCGACGGCCACCGTCCAGGACGCCGTCCCGGTCAACCAGAGCGTGCCGACGATCTCCGGAACGGCGCAGCGCACCGACACGCTGACCGCCGGCATCGGCACGTGGGGCGGCCTCGGCAACACCTACACCGACCAGTGGCAGCGCTCGCACGACGGGAACACGTGGACGAGCGTGAGCGGCGCGACCGGCGCAACGTACACGCTCGGCGTCGCCGACGAGGGCTCGGAGGTTCGCGTCCTCGTCACCGCCACGAACCCCGACGGCAGCGCGAGCGCGCCGAGCGCGCCGACGAGCACCGTTCCGAGCTCGCCGCCGACGAACAGCTCGCCACCGACCCTGAGCGGCAGTGTGCAGCGCGGCGCGACGCTCACCGGCGCACAGGGCACCTGGGGCGGGCTCGGTAACAGCTACGCCTACCAGTGGCAGCACTCCTCCGACGGCGGGAACACCTGGACGTCCATCGGCGGCGCGACCGCGACGACGTACACGATCGGCAGCGACGACGAGGGCACCGCGCTCCGCCTGCTCGTGACCGCCTCCAACGCCGACGGCAGCCTCGGCGTGGCCACGACGGCGGCCGGCGTCATCCAGAGCGCACCGCCGATCAACACGGCGCTACCGGCGGTCAGCGGTACCGCACAGCGCGGCGACGCGCTCTCCGCGACGCCCGGCACGTGGGGCGGGCTCGGCAACGCCTACGCCTACCAGTGGCAGCGCTCGACCGACAACGGCAGCACGTGGAGCACGATCGCCGGGGCGACGAACGCTTCCTACACGCTGGCGGTGGCCGACGAGGGGAGCGTCGTGCGCGTGCTCGTGACCGCCTCCAACGCCGACGGCAGCGCGAGCGCGTCGAGCGCCGCGTCGTGGACGGTGGCATCGGCCGCGCCCGCCGACACCGCCGTACCGTCGATCTCCGGCACGGCGCTGCGCTCGGACACGCTCATCGGCGCGCTCGGCACGTGGAGTGGCCTCGGCAACGCCTACGCCTACCAGTGGCAGCGCTCGGGCGACGGCGGCAACACGTGGACCTCGATCTCCGGGGCGACCGGCGCGTCGTACACGCTCACCGTCGCCGACGAGGGCAGCCTCGTGCGCCTGCTCGTCACCGCCACCAACCCCGACGGCACGGTCGCCGTGGGGAGCGCGGCCACCGCGACAGTGCAGGGCTCGGCGCCGGTCAACGCGGCGGTGCCGACGATCTCCGGCGTCGTGCAGCGCGCGTCCGCACTGAGCGCGAGCATCGGAACGTGGGGCGGCCTCGGCAACGGCTACGCCTACCAGTGGCAGCGCTCGGGCGACGGCGGCAACACGTGGACGAGCGTCTCCGGGGCGACGAGCTCGAGCTACACGGTCGCCATCGCCGACGAGGACTCGCAGCTGCGGGTGCTCGTCACCGCCACGAACCCCGACGGCAGCGCGAGCGCGGCGAGCGCGGCCACGGTGACCATCCCGAGCGCGCCGCCGGTCAACACCGTCGCCCCAGCCGTGACGGGGCTGGCCCAGCGCTCGTACACGCTCAGCGCCGCGCAGGGCACGTGGAGTGGCATCGGCAACGCCGTCGCGCTGCAATGGCAGCGCGACGGTGGGTCGGGCTTCACCAACATCGCGAACGCGACCGCCTCGACGTACACGCTCGGGGTGGGCGACGAAGGCTCGACGATCCGCCTGCTCGTCACCGTCACCAACCCCGACGGCACGGCGAGCGTCGCGAGCGCGGCCACCGCGACGGTGCAGGCCTCGGCGCCCGCGAACACCGCGGTGCCGACGATCTCGGGCACGGCGGAGCGCGCTATGACGCTGACCTCGTCGCCCGGCACGTGGAGCGGGATCGGCAACACGTACGCCTACCAGTGGCAGAGCTCGGCCGACGCCGGGACGACGTGGTCGAACATCGCCGGCGCGGTCGGGATCACCTACACGCCCGTCGTAACCGACGAGGGCGCGGAGATCCGCCTGCTCGTCACGGCCACGAACCCCGACGGCAGCGTCAGCGCCGCCAGCGCGACGACCGGCGGGGTGCAGAGCGCTGCGCCGAGCAACAGTGTGGCGCCGGCGGTGGCGGGCACGGCGCAGCGCACGGTCACGCTCACCTCGACGCTCGGGACATGGGGCGGCCTCGGCAACGCGTACGCCTACCAGTGGCAACGATCGGCAAACGGCACGAGCTGGTCGAACGTGGCGGGGGCCACCGCGGCCACGTACACCCTTGGCGCGGCCGACGAGGGCCTCGAGATCCGCCTGCTCGTCACGGCCACGAACCCCGATGGCAGCGTGAGCGCCGCCAGCCCGCCCACCGCCGCCGTGCTGAGCGCGCCCCCGGGCAATGCCGCCGTGCCGACCGTGTCCGGGACGGCCCAGCGCACCTTCACGCTCTCCGCCGCGCCGGGCACCTGGAACGGCCTTGGTAACGCGTACAGCGACCAGTGGCAGAGCTCGAGCGATGGCGGCAACACGTGGTCGAACATCAATGGGGCGACCGGCTCGACGTACACGCTCGGCAGCGGGGACGAGGGCACGCAACTGCGCGTGGTCGTCACGGCCACGAACGCCGACGGAACCGCCGCCGCCGCGAGCGTCGCGACCGGGGCCGTCGCATCCGATCCCCCGGTCAACACGGGCGCGCCGAGCTTCGCCGGGACCTTGCAGCGCACCTTTGCGCTGACCGCGAACGCTGGGACGTGGAGCGGCCCCGACAACACCTACGCCTATCAGTGGCAGCGCGCGACCCCGCCCTCGGGCTCGTGGTCGAGCATCGCCGGCGCAACCGGCGCGACGTACACGCTCGCGCAGGCCGACGAGACCGACATCGTTCGTGTGCTCGTCACCGCCACCAACCCGGACGGCAGTGTCGTCGCCGCGAGCGCGCCGAGCACCGCGGTGCAGGGCGCCCCGCCGGTCAACACCGCCGTGCCGAGCGTCTCGGGGACGACCCGCATCGGGGCCACGCTCAGCGCGGCGAACGGCAGCTGGTCGCCGGCCGCGTGGAGCTTCAGCTACGTCTGGCAGCGCGGCAGCGGCGCGGGCGGCTACCAGGCGATCGCGGGCGCAACCTCAGCCACCTACGTCCTGCAGCAGGCCGACCTCGGCGAGACCGTGCGCGTCGTGGTCACGGGCACGAACGTGGACGGGTCGACGAACGCTACGAGTGCGGCGACCGCGACCGTGACGGCGCCGCCGCAGAACACGGTCACCCCCGCCGCCCCGACGGGGACGCTGATGGACACCTACACGCTGACGCCCGACAACGGCACGTGGGACACGCCGTCGGCGACGTTCAGCTACAGGTGGCTGCGCTGCCCGGCGAACGCGGCGAGCATCAGCTCGAGCTGCGTGCAGGTGGGCGGTGGCTCGACGTACGCCCTCGCCGCCGCCGACGTCGGCTTCCCGATCGGCGTCGTCGTCACCGCGACCTCGACGGGCGGCCAGTCCTCGGCCAACAGTGCGCTCACGGCCGCCGTGAGTGGGCGTCCGCTCAGCAACTCCGTGGCGCCGAGCATCAGCGGCGACCCGCAGGTGCCCAACACACTGAGCGCGAGTCCCGGGCAGTGGAGCGTGCCGATCACCGGCATCGCCTACAACTGGGAGCGCTGCGACGCGAACGGCACGACGAACTGCGTCCAGGTGGCCACGAACGCCGCGCAGTACACGCTGAGCGCGCCGGACGCCAACCACGCGATCGTGCTCGTCGCCAACGCGACCTCGCCGGGGCGCACGGCGAGCGCGCAGAGCTCCCCGCTCGTCATCCAGGCCCAGCCGCTGCCGCAGAACGAGGTCGCCCCGACGATCACGGGCACGACGACGCGGACCTACACCCTGCAGGCCACGAACGGTCAGTGGAGCAACAGCCCGACCGCCTACACCTACCAGTGGCAGCGCTGCAACTCGTCGGGCGCGAACTGCCAGAGCGTGGCCGGCGCGACCGGCGCGAGCTACCTGCTCGGCCGGGCCGACGAAGGCTCGGAGATGGCCATGGTCGTGACCGCGAGCAACGGCGCCGGCTCGGGCGTGGCATCGTCCAGGCCGACCGCCGTCGTGGCCGGGCTGCCGCCGGTCAATACGCACGTGCCGGTGATCGGCGGCTCACCGATCCAGCAGGGCGTCGCGCTGAGTGAGAGCGCCGTCAGCTGGCAGGCGACCTCGGACACGACCTACGCCACGGCGTGGGAGCGCTGCGACGCCAGCGGGGCGAACTGCCAGCCCATCAGCGGCGCCACGGCGAACCAGTACACGCCGACGGCGAGCGACGTCGGGCACACCCTTGTCGTCGTCGTGACGGCCACCAACCCCGACGGCTCGGTGCCCTCCGCCTCGGCGGCGACAGCGACGGTGCTCCCGGTGGCGCCGCGCTGGAAGACGCTTCCGGTGCTGAGCACCGATTCCGGGCAGGTCGGCGACCTCCTGAGCATCCTCGCCGGGACGTGGACCGGTCCGCCGGTGAGCACCGACACGACGCAGATGATGCGCTGCACGAACACGTGCGTGGCCGACGGCGCGGCCAACGCGACGAGCTACACGATCCTCAGCGGCGACGTCGGGGCGATCCTGCGGGTGCGCGAGACGGCGTCCAACACCGGCGGCTCCACGGCCGTGTGGTCGGCCCGCTACGTCGGGCCGGTCATGTCGGCCGCCTCGGGCGCCGCGGTCCTGGCCAGCGGGCGGGTCGCCCTGCGCAATCCGCAGGGCGCAACGCTCGCGCTCGCGCGGCTCGTCGGCGGCCCGGCCATCGCCCAGGCCAGCCGCGTCGTCCTTGCGCCGGCGGCGATGGGGCGGGTGCTGCATCTGCGCCGGGCGCCGAACGTGCGCGGACGGCTGATCGCCTGGGCCTGCTCGGTGGCGCTCGACCCGAACGGACCGCCGGCCTGCACCGCGAAGGTGGTGCTGCGCCAGGCCGTGGCGACGGTGCGGCTGCCCGTCTCGATGCTGGGCAAGGTGCGGGTCGTCGTCGTGCGCCGCGGGCACTGAGCCGCGGGCGGCTGACCGAGCTGGCCGGCCCTCGCCGGTAGCGTCTCGTCGCGCTGCACGGCACGGGGGCGGTTTGGTGCTTGTCGCGACGATCGTCACCACGGTCGGCGGCTTTGCACGGTTTCGACGCCGTCGCGCTCGTCAATGCCTTCCGCGGGATCCTGCTCTACAGCGGCGCGCTCATCGCGCTCGCTGCGATCGTCGGACTGACTGCGGTCCCACGGCCGCCCGAAGCGGGGACCTGAGGCCCTGGATCTCGTGTTGCCAGGAGATGGCGCCTGAGGAACTCGAGCTGATCGGCGAGTAGCGCCTCGCGGTTTGGGCCATCGTAGATGTCGAAATGATCGACGCCGGGGTAGGTGCGCAGCTCGCCGAGCGGAGCGCGGCGAGCTGCCGCGATGGCCGGTCCGGGCTTGGCGACCTGGTCCGCCTCGCCGACGCACACGAGCCAGGGGCAGTGCAATCTGCGGGCGTGACGGACGGGCCGGAAGGGGCGGCCGAGCAACCAGCGGGCCGAGACGCTGTCTCGCCAGCGCGAGTCTTCGCCCATGGCGACGACGCGGCGCCAGCCGGCCTCGCTGTCTGGCGCGTTGATGAACGCCGCTTGGTGTGGCTGTCCGACGGCCGGCAGGTGTCTCCCGAGGATCGCGGCGGTCAGCATGCGGGTCGTGACGGGAAGAGAAGGGCGGTGGGCCTGGCGCCAGATGTCGAGAAACGGAACCTGGCTGATCGCCGCGGCAATGCGTCGGTCCTGAGCGGCCGCGGCAAGTGCGTTTCCGCCGCCCATCGATGATCCGAACGTCGCCACGCGATCGGCGTCGGTCATGGGAAGCGAGCGGGCAAAGGCAATCGCCGCACGCCAATCGTCGAGCTGACGCGCCGGACGGAAGACGTCGGACTCGCCGGTGCTGTCACCGAAACCGCGGTGATCGAAGAGGAGAGCAGCGACGCCCGCGGCGGCGAAACGCTCCGCGAAGGCGCCGAGGCGATCACGGCGCGTACCCGAGAGGCCGTGGGCCATGACGACGATTGGCGCGAGCGACGCCGAGGATGCAGGGGTGTACAGCCAGGCGGCGCAGGTCTCGGCACCTGAGGTGAATTGGACTTCATCGCGTGTCATGCGTGGTTAACCGCCGCGCCTAAGCGAACGTGAGACGGTACTGTGGCGTCGTGGAGAGCTCGCCGGGTCCAGCGACGGCTTCAACCGATGACGCCCGCGGCGTTTGGCCCGCCGACTCCGCCGCGAGCCGCGCCAGCCTGGGAGTGACTGGCAGCGTCGGGGTGGTCGGGAGCGCCGGGGTGGTCGGAAGCGGGGCCGTGGTCGGGAGTGCCGGCATTCTCGGCAGTGCGGCAATCGTCGGGAGCACCGGGGTGTTCGCGAGCGCCGCCGTTCTGGGCAGCGCCGGGATCGTGGGCGGACTGGGCAACGTCCGGTGCCTGGGCTGCCTCGGGTGCCTCGGCTGCATCGATTGCGTGGCCTGCGTCGGATGCGTGGGCTGCGTCGGCCTGCGCGGTGCGTTCGGCGAAGTCGGCCAGCGCTAGCGACGAGTGAGGTCAAGACGGCGGACCGCCGTTGCGGTTCGCGAGGGCGGGCTCGCGTGCCGGGTAGGCTCCGCGGCGAGCGCCGGGACGCGGCCACGCCTCACGCGTCGGCCGCGCCTGAGGCGGCGCGCTCCTGCGCGACGGCGATCCGCGCGAGCCTGGGATCGTCGGCGTCGAGGAGCTCCGCCAGCGTGCTGTGCAGCTCGGCGACGTCGAGGGTGCCGGCCGCCAGCATCGCCTCGACGTCGGCCCAGTCGCGCGTGCGGTCGAACATCACCTTGAAGGCGGCCAGCTCGGTCGGGCCGAGGACCGGGATCTGCGTGCCCGCGAAGGGCACCCGGCGACGGTGGCGCGCCGCGGCGGCGTGCAGCGGGACGTAGTCGAAGAACAGGTCGATCGGGACGTCGTCCCACCACAGGCGAGTCTGGCCGTCGCGGGCGATCGCCGCGGCGACCTCAGGCGGCTGCTCGACGCCCGGGGGCAGGGCGCGCAGCACGCGCTCGGGGTGCTCGGCGGGCGCGAACACGTTGACGTCGATGTCGCGCGTGCCGCGGGGTTCGAGCGTCCAGTAGGCCAGAGCGATGGCGCCTCCGAACGCGTGGGCGATGCGCCGCCGAGCGAGTGCGCGGTGCAGTACCACGATGCGCTCCGCGAGCGTCATCGCAGCGGCTCAGGCCCGGTGCGGCGCGAGCCTCGGGAAGCGCAGCGTCGTGCGTCGGCGAGCCGGCAGCGCCTCGGCGAGCCCCAGGACGTCCGCGAGGCCCATGCCGGCCTTCATGAGCTGCGGGCGCGACGGCCGACGCGGCGTCGCGCCAGCGCGAACGCCTGACGGCTCGATCACGAGGCGCGCGTCCATCGCGGCCAGGAGACGCTCGAACGTTCCCAGCGAGGGCTCCTTGGCGCCCGTCTCATACGCCGAGATCGTCGCCTGAGAGGTGCCGGAGAGCCGGGCCAGCTCGGCCTGGGTGATGCCGAGCTCGGTGCGGGTTCGGCGGAGAATCGCCGCTGCGTCCACGGACCGAGTATATCCGATGGGATATCGGCGACCCGAGGTGCGACGCGCCACTCAGCCGGCGGGCCCCGGCAGGATGACGGTCACGGACTGCGTACCGGGAGCACTGGCGGCGACGGCCAGGCGCGATGCCGCCAGAGCGCTCTTGCCGAGGGTGAATGTCATCTGTGCGACGCCGCGACGCGGCTTGACGCGTTGGCCGGCGAACGCCACGAGCTTGCGGCCACGGTAGGCGCCGTACTTGATCGTGACCAGTCCACGAACGGTCGCGGGCACACGGACGGTGAGCGTCAGCCGGGGCTTGGCGAAGCGGTGGGTGATCGTCAATTTCGGAGTCGACGGCTTGCTGTGGCCCGGCGGGCCCGTCGGCAGCGTGCCAGTCGTCGTCGTCGTTTGCGTCGTGGAGGTCGCAGATGTCGTCGACGTGGTGGCGGTCGTCGCCGGCGCCACGACGGCCACGGTGCCGAGGGTCGCCGCCGAGTCCGTGCAGATGATCGTCACCGGGGCACTGCCGAGATGCGACGTCCCGGTCAGCGACGCGACCATGCCCTTGCCGGTCGGCGTGGTTCCGGAGAAGCCGGGCGTCGTGTCGAGCGACACGGCGACGGTCGTTCCCGCCGCTCCGGTCACCGTGCCGAGCGGGAGGGTGAAGGGGCCGGTGGCAGGGACCGGAATCGTGAGCGGCTGCCCACCGACGATGTCGCTGACCGAGATCGGGAGGCCTCCGGCGGCCATGTTGATCGTGGCGGTCGAGGAACCGGACACGTCGAGGGGGAAGCTGCTCAGCGAGCCCGTCGCGCTGGCCGAGCCAAGCACCTGGGTCACCGTGGTTGGAATTGCCGCGCTGGTGAAGGTCACGCTTGCATTCGTGAGCGCCAACGCGTCGCCCGGGTTCACGGTCTGGGGAAGCGTTCCCGTCACCGCCACGTCAAGGGGGTTGGGCAGCAGGACGCCGACGCCGTACGCCTGGGCCAGGCACGTGAGCGTGGCGTTAGCCGTCACCGACTGCGTGCCCGATGGCGTCGCTCCGGAGGTCGCCGGAAAGGCGGCGACAGCGAAGATCGCCGCCGCGACGACCGCGGGCACCACAGCGACCAGCACCCTCTTGCGCTCAACCATCCTGACTCTCCGTGATCGAGACCTGCGTGTCTCGGCGACCCCCTGCGGATGGGGTCTCACCGACCCCTCGCCTCGCACACGCGTACCCCTTGCAGGGTCAGACTACGGTAATGCCTCTATCGCGTGGGCACAAGATGGCCGCGAAATGGATGTGCACCGGCACACGCGCTCCGCGGCGAGCGTTCGCGCGATGGGCAGTCCTCGGCCCAGGCCGGCCCCGTGGAAGGCGTCGCGGAGGTGAAACACCGAGCACAATCGGGGTTTGTGCCGATGCGCTCAGGCGGCGCAGGTGGAATGGTGGCTTGATCGGCGGCCCGCACGGGAACAGAGGTTTCCAGACACGGCCGTGGTTGTTCGAGAGGGAGGGGCGCATGGCCACAGACCCGATCACACGCACCGCGGCACCGGCCGTCGGATCGACGTCACGTGCCGAGGCGCCGCCGGCGCCGGGGAGCGAGCACACGGCACTCGACCTGTCAACCGGAGCGCAGACGGTGGGAGCCATGATCTTGCGCTCGGGTGATCGCGCCGGCGTTGCGCTGCGCTACAAGGAGGCAGGCAGCTGGCGCGAGGTCTCCTACAGTCAGCTCGTCCGCTCCGCGCGCGACATCGCCAGGGGACTGATCGCGCTCGGGATCCTGCCCGGGGAGCGGGTATCGATCCTGGCCGACACTCGACCGGAGTGGACGATCGCAGACGCCGGCAGCTTCTGCGCGGCGACCGTCGTGGCTCCGATCTACCAGACCAACTCGCCCGAGGAGTGCGAATACGTGCTGCGCCACTCCGAGGCGCGAGCGGTGATCTGCGAGGACGCCGCCCAGCTGGCGAAGATCGAGCAGGTTCGCGATCGCTGCCCAGCGCTGGAACACGTGATCGCCCTCGATGGCGCGCGCGAGGGCTCGCTCAGCCTGGACGATCTCATCAAGCGCGGCGCCGAGGTGCCCGAGGAGCAGGTCGACGCCCGCGTCGCCGCGGTCGACCCCGAGAGCATGGCCAGCCTGGTGTACACCTCCGGCACCACTGGGCCGCCGAAGGGCTGCATCCTCAGCCATCGCAACTTCATGGCGGCAACCCACACGCTCGAGGAACGCTTGGACCTGTCCCGCTCCGATGCGCCGATCGAGTTCTTCATGTTCCTCCCGCTGGCGCACGTGTTCTCCCGCATCGTGCAGATGTTCACGCTGGACCTCGGCGGCACACTCATCTACTGGCAGCGCGACCCCAAGCTCCTGCTCGATGACCTGCGTGAGGCTCGCCCGACCTTCTTCCCATCGGTGCCGCACGTGTGGGAGAAGATCCACACGGCCGCCACCAGCGGGATCGCCGACGAGCCGCGGCCCAAGCGAGCGCTGTTCGGCTGGGCGCTGCAGGTCGGTCACCGGGTGCGCGAGCTCGAGCGCCGCGGCGTCGCGCCGGGCCGGTTCCTTGCCGTCCAACACCGTTTGGCCGACCGGCTCGTGCTCTCGAAGGTGCGTGACTTGTTCGGCGGCCGACTGGAGCTGGCGGTCACGGCCGCAGCGCCGATTGCCGACGAGGTGCTCGAGTTCTTCGACGCCTGCGGCCTGCTGCTGGTGGAGGCGTGGGGGATGACCGAGACGTGTGCGGCCGGCACGATCAACACGGACCTCGAGATGAAGATGGGCACCGTCGGCAAGCCGGTGCCCACGCTCGAGATGCGCGTCGCCGACGACGGTGAACTGCTGGCTCGGGGGTCAAACGTCTTCGGCGGCTACTTCAAGGACGAGATGGCCACCCTCGAGACGCTGCCTGGCGGTTGGCTGGCCACCGGCGACCTCGGCTCGATCGACGCCGACGGCTTCGTGAAGATCACCGGACGCAAGAAGGACCTCATCATCACCTCGAGCGGCAAGAACATCTCGGCGTCCAATGTCGAGAACGCGCTCAGGCAGGTGCGCTGGATCTCCGACGCCGTCGTGCACGGCGACGACCGGCCGTATCTGGTGGCGCTCATCACGCTGGATCCCGACGAGGCGCCCAAGCTGGCCGAGCAGCTGGGCAGGCCGCCCGACGTGTCCGCGATGGCCACCGACGAGCGCGTGCGAGCCGAGATCCAGCGCGCGGTCGATGGCGTGAACGAGCACTTCGCCCGCATCGAGCAGATCAAGCGCTTTGCGATCCTCGACCGCGAACTCTCCCAGCAAGAGGGTGAGCTGACGCCGACACTGAAGGTCAAGCGAAGCGTGGTCAACCGCAAGTTCGCGGATGTCTTCAACGGTATGTACGAGGAAGGAGCTACTCGAGCGTGAATCGGTAGCCGCCGGGCAGGCTGGCATCCTGCCTGACGAGCGCATCGATCGGAGTGGCCGGTGCCAGTGGTCTGACGGCGCAGTAGTCGGGCGCGGCGCCGGATCTTAGGAACACGCTGGGGCGCGTAGATACGTCCTTGGTGGACGCAGGCCAGAGCGGTGGGACTCTGAATCAGTCTTCAGCGACGGCGGCGCGCCGAGCGGCTGTCGAAACAGCGATTGCGCTGCCTGACGCCCCTCGGTCGCCGGCAGACGCATTTGGCATTCAGCGTTCTCGGTCCCTCACAGCAACTTGGGCCCGCGCGAAGCTCGCTTGGCGATCACGTTGACAGCGGCCGCGTTCGGCGCACTCGGCGGCGTAGTGTCTGCCCGCCGGCGACGATCGCGCCGGGCGCCGCGGCCACAGGCTGGCCCGTTCAAGCCGTACAAGCCGGGCGACTGACTCCCGATCGGCGCGCACACGAGGCCGCCCCATCTCGATCGTCTAGTTGCTGTGCCCGACGATCACTTCCATCGCGCCTGGGCCGCGTCTCGCGCGGTCGGAATGGCGACGCAGGAGGTGTCGGCGGGGCTGGCTGCTCGTCACCGGGCGAGGCCAGTCTGCGTACTGCCCAGCGTTGCAGGCTTTCGCCCGGTCCGCAGCGCCTATGGCGGGGTCCCAGCGGAGAGTTCGCCGTAGATGTCCCCGGCGATGCACTGGGGTGGCGTTGTGCAGGCCAGCGCGTTGGTCGGTCCAAGGCCGTGTGCGCTGGTGGCGTGCCAAGCGGCGCGGCCGGCTTCAGGGTTGGTTGAGACGAGCAGCGTTCCGTCGGCCTGCCCGGCCACGCACAGGTGAGTTGACGCACAGGCGAGCGCCTGGACTGCCGGGGTGTCGAGGTTGCCACGAATGGTTGCCACGTGTCCTCGGTCGATCCACGCGTTCGGGCCTCCGGTGGGGTCACGGGTTGTGAGGAGATTTCCAGCGGCGTTGAAGCCGACGCACAGCCGATCGGTCGGGCAGGTGAGAGCGGTCAGCTGGCCGGGTGCCGGGCTGTGATGGATCGTCCAGGCGGTGGAGTGGGCCGCTGGGTCTGTGCTGGTGATCAGCGTGTATGCCTCGACGACGAGGCATAGCCGCGGCGATGCGCACGCCACGCTGCCTCCCCAGTCACTCCCCGGCACGAGGTTCAGGGGGCTGCTCCACGAGCCCGCCCCGGTGGCCGGGTCGCGCGAGACGAGGACGTCAGGGCCGTCGACGCCGACGCACAGCTGTTCGGACGGGCAGGAGAGATCCACAAGGAGGGTGTCGCTCGGTAGCGTCGAGGGCGAGCTCCAGTCGCTCCGCGACGTGCCGGGGTGCGTGGAGGCCAGCATTACGCCGCCGACGTATGCGACGCACAGTCGGACCGACGGGCACGAGACGAGGCCGCCGTTGCCTTCGCTGCCGAAGTGGCGGTCGTCGTAGACGATCTCCCATGTCCCGCTGCGCCGTGGCGCGTTTGATACCAGGAGATCGCCGGTGCCGTCGGCGGCGACGCACAGCGACGCGGACGGGCACGCGAGCGAGGCGATGGCCGGTGAGAAGACATCATCTGCCTTTGCCCAGGCCCTGATCCCGCCGACGGGTTCGCTGGAGGTAAGGATGTGTCCCTCGTCGTCGACGCCGACGCAAAGCGTTGCGCTCGGGCACGACACCGACACGCCGACGGTGAAGTTGTAGAACTCCGACGCTGGATCGACCGCGACTGGCGATTTCCAGGTGGCGCCGACAGCGGGTTGCGTTGACGACAGGACGCTGCCCCAACCGTCGAACGCGACGCACAGACGCGCCGTTGGGCAGCTCACGCTCGAGAGGGACTCGGCCGCATTGGCATCCACGGCGGCCGGGCGCGACCAGGCTCGCGGGCCGGCCGCCGGATCGCGTGAGCTTTGGACGTCGCCCTCAGCATCGATGGCGATGCACAGCCTTACCGACGGGCAGCTCGCCGCGTCGATGTTGCCCCATTTGTCGATCCGGGCCGGTTGCGTCCAGGCGCGCGCGCCGTCGGCGGGACGGGTGCTCGACAGCAGCTTGCCCCCGTCAAACGCAACGCAGAGGGAGGTCGAGGCGCACGCTACGGCACCGACGCTATCGCTATCGCTCACGCGGGCCGCAGCGCCCCAAGCATCTCGGCCTGCGGCAGGGTCGCGCGAGTCGGCGATGCCGCCGTGCCCCACGACCACGCACAGCCTCACCGACGGACAGGCGAGATCATTCACAGACGGCAGGCCGCGGATTCGAAATGGGGCGCTCCACGCCTGTGCTCCCCGAGCCGGACGCGTCGAAGTGACCACCCAGCCGTCCGCTGAGACCGCGACGCACAGCGAGATCGCGGGACAGGCGATCGCGATGAACGCCTCACCGAAGGAGGCCGGCCGCGGCACGATCGGTTGCGGCAAGCTCCACGCCCGCGAGCCGCCACGCGGACGGCGGGTGTACTGCATCTCGCCGCCCTGCCCGACGGCGACGCAGAGACTCGCGGTCGGGCAGGACACCGCGGTCAGCCGGACCGGGTCCTCCGTGGGGTCGGTGTGGCTTTGAGTGCTCACGCCGTCGCTCACGGCTCCCCCGAACGACAACGCCGGAACGTTCGCCAGTAACACGGCCGCAGGCCCTCCCGCGCCGCGCGACGGGGTAGCCGGGGCGTCCGACGCGACCGGCCCCGCGCTCAACGCGACGGCACCGGACAGGCCAGCGATGACCCTTATTGCGCGGCGCGTCCGCCAGCGCTCTGCCCGCCTCATGGTCTAGGCATCGGCGTTGCCGGGCTTCCAGTCAAGCGCTGGGAACGCCCGGTCAGTGTTCTCGACAAAGCACGGCCCCGGCTTCTTGCTGGCTTGATCCGCTCCGATTATCGCGGAGTCATCTCCGACCAACAGGGCGGCTCACCTCGTGGCTGGTCAGGCGCCTGGCAGATCAGCCAGCGAACCCGCAGAGCCGATGGGCGACCGATATCCGGCGCATCTCGAGGACAACCGCGGCAGGGACTGGCCGGCTGCCGGACGTGAGGTTTACTTCCTGGCGGTGTTCGAGCGATTCACAGAGCGGGCCCGACGCGTGGTGGTGCTTGCCCTCCAGGAGGCACACACACTCAGGCACGACTACATCGGTGATGAGCACATCCTTCTCGGCTTGCTGCTGGAGGACGAGGGTCTCGCGGCGCGGGTGCTTGAGAGCCTGGGCCTCACGGTGGGCGAGGCGCGGGCGGCGGTCGTGCGCATCGTTGGCGTCGGTGCAGGAGGCGCCCACCCTCGCCGTCAAATCCCCTTCACGCCACACGCGAAGAAGGTGCTCGGCGTCGCCGTGCGCGAAGCGTGGACACGCGGCGACCGGGGGGTCGCCACCGAGCACATCCTGCTCGCCCTGGTAGAGGACAACGAGGGGCCTGCCGCTCGGATCCTCCTGGACTTCGGCGTGGCCCCGCAGAAGGTTCGTGACGAAGCCATCCGCATGCTCCCACCACCGCTCGCGCGCTCGCCCGAACCCGGGGAGCCGCCGTGGCAAGTGGTGCCCGGGATGCCGGGCGAGGTTCCTGTCGCTACGCACTCCGGCCCGCGAATGTTGTTCGGATGGCGCAGCCGATCGATCGCACTCGGGGCGCTCGGGGCCACCGCCCTGAGCCGACGAGCCTTCGCTTCGCATCGCGGCGAACCGGACGGGCTCGCGCTTGAGATCCTGATCGCCACGGCGCTGGCCGAGGAGGACCCGGACGCTCGCTCCGATCTCGATCGCCGGCTCTCGCTCGACGCCGAGGGGTTCGCGGCACTGGAGACGCTGCTGGCCGCAAACCTGGTCGAGGGGCTCGAGCTTTCCGACGCCGAGCCCCAGGAGGAGGACGACGAGGACGCATTGCGGCTCACCTTGACCGACGAAGGCGCCGCGGCAGTGCAGGCCTGGCTGACGCGTGTCGCTCCGCTGTTCACTCGCTGGCCACCCGAACGACCAGACGTCGACGACGCGTACTGAGGACGCGGGGCGGGCATCGACGAGCCCGGTAAACCTGGCAACGCGGTTGAGCGACTCATTGCGGATCCGGCTTCCAACGCTCCTGAATCGCCGACGATCGCATTCGCCGCAAGCACCACCCCGCCGCCGCACGCCTCCTTCGGCGACGTTCCGGTCGTCAGACGATCGCGACGGCCGCGCCGCTGCGGTCAGCTGTCCGCGAGCACCTCGTGCAGCGGCAGGTCCGCCGCGCGGCCATCGTCCGTGCCATCGGGATCGGTGCTCGGCGTACGACCCGAATGCGCAGAAATCGGCGAACACCTGCTTCCGCTGGTAGCGGCGCCGCGCCACGCGACGAACCTCGCGATAACCAGGCCTTCTCTCGATGGCAGTCCCGGGCTCGAACCGGGGACCTCCTGCTTGTAAGGCAGCTGACCGGGGGTGCGCTGCCCTGAGATATGGCTATTTCAAGCCATTTTGACTGGCGGTAGCTGCGTTGAAGTGTTCCCTGAGGGGAACACGCCGGGGAACACGTTCCGTCCCAAGCACGGCATACCTTCGCTGGAATGCGCGACGTAGAGAGCGATCTCCCTCCCAACGGCCACCTGCAAGTGATCGGCGATCGCGGCCACCGGCGCTGGCGCGCGTTCTGGTGGGACGCCGACGGCAAGCACTCTCGCGTGCTGGGGCGCGCATGGGTGCAGAGCTCGGGAAGGCGTACGGCGCGTGGAGCGATCGTCTGGCACGCCGCCGACGGTCCCAAGCCCGACTCGTCCTATCTGACGCCGCGCGAGGCCGCGGCCGAGCTGCGGCGGCCACTCGAGCACGACGCGGTCCGAACGCCGACGCCGCGCACACACACCGGAGCTGCGATGACGTTCGCCGACGCGGCGCGCGCGTGGCTGTCCCACGGCGAGCGCAGTCGCAACCTCAAGCGCTCAACGGTGCGCGACTACAACCAGGTGCTCACCGCCTACCTCCTGCCCAGCGCAGAGGCCTCCGAACGCCCCTCGCGCTACGGGCGGGCCGCCTTCGCCGAGACGCCGCTGCGCGAGATCAGCTCGACGCAGCTCAAGGCGTGGCACGACGCACTTCCCTACGGCCGCACGACCGAGAAGCTGCTGATGGTCGTGCGCGCGATCCTCGGCCACGCTGCGTCACGCGGATGGATCGACCGAAACCCGGCCCTCGGTGTTCGGCGGCGTCCCGTGCGATACAGCGGCGACTACGACTTCTATGCCCGCGAGGAGGTCGATTCCCTGGTGGCTGCCGCCGCGAGCCAGCAGGACGCCGCGATCTTCCTCACAGCGGCAATGACTGGCCTGCGCCGCGGCGAGCTCGTGGCGCTTCGTTGGCGCGACACCGACTTCCCCGGGCAGGCGATCCGCGTCCGCGCGAATTACTCCCACGGCGAGCTGGTCACGCCCAAGAGCGGCAAGGTAAGAAGCGTCCCTATGGTCGACGAGGTCGCGCAGCACCTCGCTCGCCTCGGCCAGCGCGCACGCTTCGTCGCGGACGGCGACCCGGTGTTCGCCGGTATCGCGGGCGGCCACTTGGACGCCAGCGCGCTTCGCCGTCGCTACCTGGCCGCGGCGGGACGCGCAGGCCTCCGTCCTCTCCCCTTCCACTCGCTGCGCCATTACTTCGGCTCGATGGCGGTCAATCGGGCCTCTCTCGTTCAGGTCCAGGCCTGGATGGGCCACTCGCACATCCAGACCACCGCCCGATACCTGCACGCCAAGAGCCAGGCCGGCGACGCCGAGTTGCTCGCGCGAGCATTCGCGACCGACCGACGCCTCGGCGACGACCGTCCGAAGCCGACGCGAACCCTCTGATGGCCAGCCGCAAGGAGCTGAAGGAGTTGCTCGCCGAGGCCGAGCGTCAAGACTGGCGCATCGAGCTGGGACGCGGCGGGCACTACAAGGCGTATGCCCCTGGCGGCCAGGGCATCGTCACGCTACCCTCGACTCCAGGCGGCAGCCTCGCCCCTTACGTCGCGCGGATGCGACGCATGGGGCTCGTGTGGAAGGGACGCTGAACATGGAATACGTCGTCACGATCGTGCTCGACCACTCCGGTGATCCGCAGGAGGCTGACCGCATGCTGGACGCGTTCCTAGAACACCATGCTGACGCCAGCCCGGTCGTTGGCGAGGATCCCGAGGCCGCCACGATCGATGTGACGTTCGCGGTACGGGCCGACGATGGCTATCAGGCCTTCGAGCGCGGCCGCGCGTTGTTCGCGGCCGCCACCGATCGCACCGACTTCGCGCGCCCGGTCGTCGGAGTGACGGTCGAGGTCGCGGAGAATCCGCAACTCGAAGCTGCGTAGCGCACGGTGCGCGCATAGCTGCTCGTGGTCGTGCACGAGGGCCGCAGCTGGGGTGCCTACTGCCCCGACCTGCCTGGCGTCGGCGTTGTTGGTGACATGCGCGCAGACGTGGTGCAGAAAGCAAGCGAGACCGTCGTCCTCCACGTCGAGGCTCTGCGCGATGTCGGCGAGCCGATCCCGTCGCCATCGGCGTTGGGTCCGTTCGCGTCACCGTCGGCAGCTGACAGGTCGCGCGTGCTCCTCGTTCAGGAGTCGGCATTGCCGACTCCTGATTGCCCGATCAGCGAGCGCGGGAGGTCTGTCACCGAGCGAAGCGAGGGGAACCCCGCGTCAGCGGGGTTGACAGGCGGAGCAAGCGAGCTACTCGACGGCCGATGCGATTCGGCGTCGCGTCGTCGAACTCAGACGGCAGCCTCCCTCGAGAGGTCGAAGCGTGTAGGCGGTGGTGCGGCGGGCGGGACCACGAATCGAACCTACGACATCGACTGGCGAACGACAAGAGCACGTCCTGCCGTCCGTGCCTGAGCGGACCTGAGCGCATCTCAGGAGACGACTCTTAACACTTCGCCGGAGTGCTCACACTTGGTCTGATGCGGGCCTGCGCCGGCGAGTGCGTGTTGTCTGCGGTCGTTGCCGTGGTCATCAGGCACCCCGACGTGGGGAAACGGGGCTGAGAGCGACGCAGCGTTCGATACAGCTGCCTCGAACCCATCGACGCTTCCTTCGGCCTGTCGAAGAAGGACTGTCCAGCGACCTCTCTGCCTGTCCTGGACATCGTCCAAGGCGGGCGCGCGGTCGCTTGCGATCGACGTGCGCGCTTACGATCGGAAAGCGCACACTGGGGTGACGTTCGGCGTCGAACGGGCTAGAGGTCTTACCGCATCCGTGTCTCTGTCTTGGGGCGTGGTGTCGGCTTGGGGTGCGCGTAGCGCTTCTTCGCTACGGCGACGCACGCGTGACGCTTCTTCGCCGCTTTGCGCCTGTCGCATGCCTTGATCGCGTTGTCGAGCTTCTGGGCCCGTGTGAGCTTCGCCGGTACCACGTTGTGGGCAGCGGAGACTCCGCCGGCGCCAGTGGTAGACGATGTCGTCGTGGACGACGTCGTTGTCTGCTGGCTGAAGGTTGCCGCGTTCGTCGTGGTGGCGCTTGTCGTCGTGGTGGTTGTCTCGGGGGCCAAGACCGTCAGCGTGGCCGGCGGCGGTGCCAGGAACGCCGCTCCTGTCAGCGAAAGGAGCACGGCGCGGTACTCGAACCCGCTCATTGACACGGTCGTGTCGGGCACGGTCAACGATGTGCCATCAGATCCCGAGGAGAGGATCGGCGTGGTCGACCCGGCGACCAGCGAGAATGTCTGGCCGCCGTCGGTCGAGACCTGCCACTCCGCCGTCCCGATCACCGCGGTCGGAGTAAAGCAGTCGACTGGCGCGATCGTCCCGAAAGTGGCCGAGTGACCGGCGGTGACGGTCTGGCTCTGAGGGTATGCCTCGATCTGGGGTGACTCGCACGCCGTGGTCGTCGCCGTTGCCGTCGTGGTGGTGGTTGTAAGGGTGTCAGCGCGGGCGGCGACGGCCGAGACGGCGAGCGTAAACGCCGTACACATCACGGCCGCGAATGGCGCGATCACCGTTCGGCGCACGAGCACGCCTCCACCACGCCTGCGTTGTCCCATCACCACTGCTCCCCAATGTCCGTACCCGGGCTCGCGGTGACGATCACGTACCCGTCCCCGGTTGTCAAGCCAGGCGGAGCGTCTGGCGAGGGTGTGGCCGCCGAACGGCGTGCGGACGTCCCGCTCCGAGACGGATGCCGTCTGGCGCGGCCTGGGCTGGACCGCCTATATGCACCCGGCCGCTGGTCGGGCCTCGGCTGACACGGCACCCACCAAACCACACCAGCTGGTGCCGGCTCGGGCGTAGAGGCAGGACAACTCACCGGCGTCGCCGCGAGTTCCGCAATGGACGAGGGTCGCTCGTGGGCGGCGGCGATCCGGCTGACCTGCATTGGCCACAAAAGGCAGCTGCGGCCCGACGGTGCCGGCCCGCTCGATCGGGGTCAGCGGCGCTTCGTCGGGAGGGCCGCGCCAAAGGCGCTGACATCGGCCCGACCCAGCGGCGCCGGAGCTGACCACCGCATGCGCTCCCTTCACTGCCTCCCCCGACCTGCCGCAGGCCCCCCTCGCGGGACGCCAAGCGGGTCTTGGGGAACACGCCCGGGGAACATCTAGTCGCCGAAGCGTCGCTCGTCGATCCGAGAACACGCGGCTTTCCAGCCGCTTCTCCGATGGGCGGTCCCGGGCTCGAACCGGGGACCTCCTGCTTGTAAGGCAGGCGCTCTGACCAGCTGAGCTAACCGCCCGCCGGGTGGATGCTAGCTGGAGTCTGCGGCGCCCTCAGCTGGCCGAGCTCGCGGTCTACGACCCTGTCCGCCGGATTGCGGCGTCGAGATCCAGCGGGCCACCGAAATGCGACAATCGCGGCTATGGACCTCGGCATCGAGGGCAAGGTCGCGCTCGTCACCGGGGCGTCGCGTGGGATCGGCCGCGCGATCGCCGCCGAGCTCGTGCGGGAGGGCGCGCGAGTGGCCATCAGCTCGCGCACGCCGGCGGCAATCGAGACGACCGCGCGGGAGATCGGCGCGCGCCCGTTCGTCTACGACAGCGGCGACGTCGAGGAGGCTGGCGCGCTCGTGGCCGCGGTCGGCGACGTGCTCGGGGGCATCGAGATCCTCGTCGTGAACACCGGCGGGCCGCCGGCTGGCCCCGACGCGCTCGCGTTCACGGAAGAGCAGTGGGAACGGGCCTACCGCTCGCTCGTATTGGCGCCGATGGCGCTCGTGAAGGCGGTCGTGCCCGGCATGCGCGAGGCCGCCTTCGGACGGATCGTGAGCGTCTCGTCCTCGTCGGTGCGCGAGGTCCTCGACGGCCTCATGCTGTCCAACGCTCACCGCGCGGCGACCCTGGCCGGGTTCAAGACGCTCGCGCGCCAGCTCGCCCGCGATGGCATCACGCTCAACTCGCTCCTGCCCGGGCAGATCGCCACCGACCGGCTCGCCTCGTTGTACGGCTCGCTGGAGACGGCCGAGCAGGTCGCGCGCGAGCAGATTCCGGCCGGCCGGCTCGGTCGCCCGGAGGAGATGGCCGCGGCCGCCGCGTTCCTGTGCTCCCAGCGTGCGGCCTACATCACGGGCGTCGCGCTGCTCGTCGATGGCGGCGCGACGCATGTGATCTGATCGAGGTGCGACTATCCGGCCATGGATACCGAAACGATTGATCAGGAGTACAACCAGCTGCAGACCGAGTTCCAGGACGTGGCCAACACCGTGCAGGCCTTCGCGGCCAAGCTGCAGGCGGCGGCGCAGGCCGGAGATGAGAACGCGCGCGAGTGGCTGCTCGACCTCAAGCAGATCGCGCTCGACATCAAGGACGAGCAGATGCAGGTGACGGGGCTGCTGCAGGCGATCCACGGGTGGGCGACCGCCCAGGCCGCCCAGGCTCCGCCACCGCCGCCCCAGCCGATGCCTCAGCAGATGCCCCAGCCCGTGTATGTGCAGCAGGCCCCAGGCGGGTTTGGTGGTGGTGGCGGCGGCGGAGCGTTCGGCGGCTTCCTCAACAGCGGCTTCGGGCGGGCCATGGAGATGGGCGCCGGCATCGGCCTCGGCCAAGACCTCATCAACAGCATCTTCTGAGCCGTCCCTAGGGTCGGGCGAGCGACCCTACGATCCTCACACGCGGGCGTGCGCGCGGAGTATGTTCGCGCTACACGCGATCACCGGACACTTCAATTGGAAGGACGACCAATGTCTGAAGAAACACCTTCACACGACGAGGCCGCGCTGCCGGACGACGCGGTCGAGGACCTTGCGCCCGAGGGCGACGAGCAGGACGTCTCCGGCGGCGCCGCCGTCGACATGTTCCTGAAACTCGACGGCATCAAGGGCGAGTCCCAGGGCTGAGCGTCCACGCACGCCCTGTGATCCGCCCATTTCGACCAGCAACTGGAGAGCACCATGACCGACGAACAGCACGACGAGGCCACGATGCCCGAGGACGCAGTGGAGGATCTCGCCCCTGAGGGCGAAGAGCAGGAGGTCAGCGGCGGCGCCCTCAATGCCTACATCAAGATCGACGGGGTTGAGGGCTACAAGGAAGAGCCCATCGGCTGAGGGCTCAGGCCAACAAGGGGAGAACACCATGACCGATGAACAGCACGACGAGGCCGCCCTCCCCGAGGACGCGGTCGAGGATCTCGCCCCCGAGGGCGACGAGCAGGACGTCTCCGGCGGTGCCGTCGACGCGTTCCTGAAGGTCGAGGGCGCGTCGAGCCAGAAGGTCGACATCGAGACGAACAGCTTCCAGTGGGGCGTCGGCTGAGGCCGACAGGCGGTCGGCGGACCCATGGGGGATCGGGCCGTCAGGGATGACGGCCCGTCATAACCTGACGACGGCCCTGGCCCGGCTGCGCGCGGCGCTACTCGCCAGCGACTACGAGGAGCATGCGCGCACGGCACGGTACGCGCGAGCGTCGTTCTCCTCTCCGGAGTCGGTTCCGGCCTCGATCCGCGAGCGTCGAGGCGGCCCGCGCCTCGGTCATCTCGTCGACCTGTTCGCCTACGGTCGCGAGCTCGACGAGCGCGCCACGCGGCGCGCGCTCGGAGCGGCCGACCCTGCCGTGCTCGCGCGCGCGGGTCTGTTGCAGCGACGCCCCGGCGGGTGGCGCTCGCGGGTCTCGATCGGCGGGCACGGCGACGTCTTCGTGTTCGGTGACCTCGCGCGGCGCGGGCAGCGACGCGACCACGTCGACGGCCACACGACGGCGGCCGAGCTCGCGCGCCAGCTCGCCGTGCCGATCGGGCCCGGCCAGCGCCTGCTCGACCTCGGCACCGGCTCGGGGATCCACGCGCTCCTCGCCGCGCGCGCCGGCGCGACCGCCGTCGGGGCCGACATCAACCCGCACGCCCTGCATCTCGCCGCGCTCGGCGCCGAGTTGAACGACATCGACGGCGCCGACTGGCGCCAGGGGTCGTGGTACGGACCCGTCGCCGGCGAGCGCTTCGAGCGCGTCATCTGCGTCGCGCCCTACGTCGTCTCGCCGGACAGCGAGTTCACCTTCCGGGACGGCGACCGCACCGAGGGTGAGCCGCTGCGCGTCGTGGCCGCCGGCGCGCTCGCGCACCTCGCCCCCGGTGGCTGCGCGCAGCTGATGTGCTGCTGGGGTCATGGCGCGGACGAGGACTGGCGACGCACGCCGCTGCGCTGGCTCGGGCGGGGCGGCGACGCGCTGCTCGTGCGCCTGTCCGAGGCCAACCCGGTGCGCTACGCGCTCGACTGGAACCGCCCGCCGATGCGCGCGCTCGGCCCGGCCGCCCACGACCGCGTGATGGCGCGCTGGCTCGATTACTACGCGCGCGCGGGCTACGACCGCATCAGCTTCGGAGCCCTGTACCTGCGCCGCCGCGCCGCCGGGCGGACCGGCGGGCAGTCGCGCGAGGCGCTCGACACGCATGGCGCGCCGGGCGAGCACGGCGGCACCCAGATCGGCCGAGCCCTGGCCAACCTCGAGCTGCTCGCGCGAGCGCGCGAGGACGACGTCCTGCTGGCCCTCGCCCCGGCGATCCCCGAGGGCCAGCGCGTCGAGCAGCGCCTGCAGCATGAAGGGCCGCGCTACCGGCTGCGCTGGGCCCGGGTCTCCCAGGCCGGCGGCCTGCGCATCGGCGTGGAGGTCAGCGCGCGAGTGCTCGAGGTCATCTACCGCCTCGACGGGCGGCGGACGCTCGCGCAGGCGCTCCTCGACGTGGGCGCGTCGGGGCGCGAACGCACCGACGAGACGCTGCAGGCGACTCGCGAGCTGCTGCGGGCGGGGCTGCTCGAGGTACCCGAGACCGGCTAGCGGCTCAGGCCACGAAGAGCTCGATGACGACGGCCGGAGCGCTCGACGGAACGGCGGCTCCGCCGGCATGGCCGGCACCGCCGCCCACACGCTCGCGATCGGCCTCGGGCGGCTCGAGGTCCTCAGCCTTGACCACCGCGCCGAGTCCGTCCCGGCCCTCGACGCCAAGGCGTCGGTAGATGCGCGTCAGGTAGGCCTCGACCGACTTCACGCTGTAGTAGAGCGAGTCGGCGATCTCGCGATTGGATTCTCCGGCCGCGGCCTTCTGGGCAATCGCCTGCTCGGTCGGGGTGAGCGCGGTGAGGTCGGCCTGCTCCTCGGGACCAGCGTTCGATGTTTCGACGAGCACGAGCCCGCCGGCACCGCGCCCGAGACAGCGCTCAAGCTCGCTCGCCGTCTCGAAGCGCTGTGGCGGGCGTCCGGGGAAGGTGACGGTGCCGCAGATGACGCTCCCCTGCAGGACATACTCGACGCGGGCGCGACGCATGACGCGTCCCTCGCTTGCTCCCAGCCGGATCTCGCTTACCTCAGACGTGCCGAACACCACCTTCGAATCAAATGCGCCTTGCGGGCGGTCTAATGGATCGCCCCGTTTGCATAGGCTACGGCCTCGGCGGGAGACTGTGTAGGCAAATGCTGAGTTCATCGCGGATTCTAGGGTCTCAGGGGGTGCCGCTTGCCGCCCGCCGCGGCCGCTGACGCGGCCTGGGCGACGCTGCTGCAGCGGCCCGCGGTACGGGTGGCGCAGGAGCACGTGGACGTCGGTGACCTCGTGCTGCTGGGGATCCTCACCGGCGACTGGAAGCGCTTCAGCGACGACGCGCGGCGCGGCGTCGCGCTCGCCGAGAACGGTGCCGCGGAGGCGGTCGAGGCGAGCGACCTGCGCGCGGCCGCGACGGCCTTCCGCTATGCGCGCGGGCTCGTGAGCGCCTCCGAGTTCACGACGTGGCTGCGCGAGCGCGAGCTCACGCTCGCCGATCTGTCGGCTGTCCTCGTGCGTCAGCTGCTCGACGAGCGCGCCGGCGGTGACTCGGGGGAGCGTGCCGGCGACGATGCGCTCGCCGCCGTGCTGCGGGTCGAGGCCTATTGCCGCGGCACACTCGACGCGCTCGCCGACGGGGCGGCGAACCGCCTTGCTGCGGCCGATCGCCTCGCCGAGCGCGCCGTCGCCGAGCCGGTGACCGAGCGCGTGGAGGCGCTGGTCGCCGCCGCGCTCGATGAGCACGCCGCCGCGCTGCCGGCGCTCGGCGAGGAGGCGCTCCGTTGGCGCTGCACGCGCCTCGTCGCGCTTGACGAGTCGCTCTCACGGCTGCGGGCCGAGGTCGCCTCGCCGCAGGCCGTCGCGGAGTGCCTCGCCGGCCACCGGCTCGACTGGCTGCGCCTACGGGGCCAGGAGCTCGCGCTGGCCGAGCTCGGCGCCGCGCGCGAGGCGCGCCTGCTCATGCGCGATGACGGCCTCACCCTCGAGGAGGTGGCCGCGCGCGCCGGCGCGATCCCCCGCGGGCGGACGGTCTACCTCGAGGACATTCCGGCGGACGCGCGGGCGGCGTTCGCGGCCGCCGCCCCCGGCGAGCTCGTCGGGCCGTGGCTGCAGGACGCCGAGTGGCGTGTGCTCGCGCTCGCCGAGAAGTCGCCGCCGGCCGAGGATGACGCGCTGCTTGCCGAGCGGGCCAACGACGAACTGCTCAGCGGCATGCTCGAGCGCCACCGCGCCGGGCGAACGGAGCGGCTCTGTGTCCTCTGAGACCGAACCGGCCGCGCTGCTCGGCGAGCAGCCGCTGCTGGCGGGGCTGCCGGCCGAGCTGCGCGAGCTCGTCGAGCGCTCGTTCGTGACGCGGCACCTGCGCTTCGGCGAGGCGCTGTTCGAGCAGGGCGACGCCCCGGACGGCTACTACGTGATCGTCGAGGGCACCGCTCGCGTGCTCAAGGAGGGCGAGGACGGCGAGGAGGTCTCGCTCAACGTGCTCGGACCGGGCGCCGCCCTCGGCGAGACGGCGCTCATCGAGGGCACGCCGCGCACGGCCACCGTGCGCGCCTCGAGCGAGCTGACCGTGCTGCGCCTCGACGGCGGCGTGTTCCGGGCCCTCATGGAGCTGCACCCCGCCGTAGCGGCGACGTTCGAGCTGTCCGAGCGCACGCGACGACTCAACGACTTCCTGCGCGTGCACTCGGCGTTCTCGGTCCTCGACCGCGAGGAGACGCTGCGGCTACTCGGGCGACTGGAGGAGGTCGGCCTCGGCGACGGCGAGGACGCCGTGCGCCAGGGCGATCCATCCGACGCTCTCTACCTCGTTCAGGACGGGTGCCTCGGCGTGTGGATCGAGGCGTCCGACGGCGCCCGGCGGCGCGTGCGCACCCTGCATAGCGGCGAGTTCTTCGGCGAGCTCGGGCTGCTCGAGCAGCAGCCGCGCAGCGCGACGGTGCGGGCCGAGGGCGCCGTGCGCCTGCTGCGGCTTCCCGGCGATGACTTCCACGAGCTCGTGGCCGAGAACCCGGGGTTCGCGGCGCGCGTGGGGGAGCGCATCGCGCTCTACCGGGCCCGCGACCGCGTCCCTGTGGCCGAGCCGGTCACCGAGACGCCGGCGGCGAACGAGGCCTGGTCGCCAGACGCCCCCGGCCTAGCGGTCACCGACCATGGCGCCGAGGACGCGCGCGAGGCCGCGCCGATGCGGCGCCGTCGCTTCCCCTTTGTCCGTCAGATCGACCAGATGGATTGCGGCGCGGCGTGCGTGGCCATGCTGTGCCGCGCCTTCGGTCACGACGTCTCGATGACGTCGATCCGCTACGCGGTCGGCACGAGCACCGACGGCACGACGCTGCGCGGGCTCATCCGCGGCGGCGACGAGATCGGTCTGGAGATGCGCCCGATCAAGTCGTCGCCCGACCGCGTGGACACGCTGCCGCTGCCGGCGATCGTGCACTGGCAGGGCAACCACTGGATCGTGCTGCACCGCATCGACGGCGACAAGCTGCGCGTCGCCGATCCCGGACGCGGCTTGCGCACCGTGTCGCGGGCGGAGCTGGAGGAGAAGTGGTCGGGCTACGCGGCGCTCGCCGCGCCGACGGAGCGACTGGCGCAGGCCCCTCGGGGGGGCCTTGATCTCCGGTGGTTGTGGCCGTTCGTCGCTCCCCATCGTCGCCGGCTCGTGGTGGCGACCGTGTTCGCGCTGATGGCGGCGGGCCTGGAGATGACGCTGCCGGTGTTCTCGCAGCTGATCATCGACGACGTGCTCCCCCACGAACGGCGGACGCTGCTGTACATCCTCGCCGCGGCGATGGTCGGCGTGGTGGCGCTGGCCGTCGGGATCACGATCGTGCAGCG
This sequence comes from uncultured Solirubrobacterales bacterium, assembly GCA_963819075.1. Classification (GTDB taxonomy): domain Bacteria; phylum Actinomycetota; class Thermoleophilia; order Solirubrobacterales; family Solirubrobacteraceae; genus CAVQBJ01. Next base: position 34,430 of record CAWFUP010000001.1, on the reverse strand, counting down.
ATTCATCCTCGCCCGTACCGCCTCTCAGCTCGACGTCGACACGCTCGACTTCCTGTCCGCACGCCTGCTGCGCCTCCCGATGCGCTACTTCGAGGCGCGGCGTACGGGCGACATCGAGCGGCGCATCAACGGGATGCGCCAGGTGCGCGCCGTGCTCATCCAGAACGGGGTGGCCGCGCTGACCGCGGTGACCCAGCTCGCGGTGTCGCTGGTGATCATGTTCCTGTACTCGTGGTCGCTCGCGCTGCTGTTCTGCGCCTGCGCGCCGCTCTACGCCGGCCTGATGCGCTTCTCGCAGAAGCGGCTTCGCCCCGTGTTCGACTCCGTCGAGGAGGGCTCGGGCCGCTACCAGTCGCGTCAGATCGATGCGATCCGAGGCATCGAGACCGTCAAGGCGATGGGCGCCGAGGAGGGCCTGCGCCAGCGGATGGCCAGCGAGTTCGGGCAGCTGCGCGACAAGCTGTACCGCGCCGACGTGGTGGCGATGATCTACGAGGGCCTCATCTCGAGCGTGACCTTCCTCGTCTACGGCCTGTTCCTGTTCGTCGGTGCGCTGGAGGTGCTCAACGGGTCGCTGAGCGTCGGGCAGCTGGTCGCCTTCACCGGCCTTGTCCTGCTCGCCAACGGACCGATCACCCTGCTGCTCGGGCTGTGGGATCGACTCCAGCTGGTCAGCGTGCTGCTCGGACGCCTGCAGGACGTCTTCGAGCAGGAGCCCGAGCAGGGCCACGACCACTCGGCGCTGGTGCCGGTGCCCGCGCTGGAGGGACACATCCGCCTGCGCCGCGTCGGCTTCGCCTATCCGACCGCGCCGGACCGCCCGATCCTGCGCGATATCTCGCTCGACGTGCCTGCGGGGACGACGGTGGCGCTCGTCGGGCGCTCCGGCTCGGGCAAGTCGACGCTCGTGAAGCTCCTCTCCGGCCTGCTCGTGCCCACCCAAGGGACGGTCGAGTACGACGGGCTCGACCTGACGACGCTGCGCTTCAGCGATCTGCGTCGGCGGATCGGCTTCGTGCTGCAGGAGCCCTACCTGTTCGACGACACGATCGAGGCGAACATCGCCTTCGGCGAGCAGGACCCCGATGCCGACAAGGTGCGTTGGGCGGCCGAGGTCGCCAACGCGGCCGAGTTCATCGACGGGCTGCCGCTCGGCTACAAGACGCGGATCGGCGACTCCGGCCTGCGCCTGTCGGGCGGCCAGGCCCAGCGCGTGTCGATCGCGCGTGCGCTGTACCACCAGCCGCCGGTGCTCATCTTCGACGAGGCGACGAGCGCGCTCGACACCGAGGCCGAGCGCGCGGTCAAGCAGAACATGGACCGCCTGCTCGAGGGGCGCACGGCGTTCGTCATCGCCCACCGCCTGTCGACGATTCGCGACGCCGACATCATCTGCGTACTCGAGGGCGGGCGCCTCGTCGAGCACGGCACGAACGAGGAGCTCGTGCGCCGCCAAGGCCTCTACGCCTACCTGCAGTCCCAGCAGCTCGACGGCTGACCGGCGGCGGCTACGGCGCCGCTACGGGATGCCGATCCGGTCCGGCGGCCAGTAGGTGAAGAACGCCTCGCCGACGATCCAGGAGTCCGGCACCGGGCCCCAGAAGCGGCTGTCGTCTGAGTCGCCGCGGTTGTCGCCCATGACGAACACGTCGCCCTTGGGAACGACGATCGGCTTGGGCAAGTTGCACGCCGGCTCGGCGCCGCACGGCAGGATGAACGACTCGTTGGCGATGACGCGTCCGTTGATCACCGGGTGCCCGTTCTCGATGGACAGGCTCTCACCGGGAAGACCGACGACTCGCTTGACGAAGTACGTCGACGAGGACGGATCGCCGTTGCTCTGCGGACACGGCTGGCCGGCCTCCACCGGGACGCCGCAGGTGAGCACGGTCGGCGGGTGGAAGACGACGATGTCGTCGCGCTCGGGCGGGTGCAGGCGGTAGACGACGCGATTGACGAGCACCCGCTGGCCGATGGCGAGCGTCGGCTCCATCGAGCCGGAGGGGATTCGGAAGGGCTTGACCACCGCCGCCTGCACGCCCTCGGCCAGGGCGAGCGCGAGCGCGCCGATGACCAGCAGCTCGGCGATCGTGGCCAGCGGCCGCGGCATGACACGTTCCAGTTGCGCTCGCACCCCGACCCAGCGTAACCGGGGTCGCCGGCCGGCTGGGGTCGCCGGCAGGGGCGACTCGTGCGCGTCCGGCTCGGGGGTCGCGCCATCCGGCGGCGGAGATCCGTCGCGCTCGGTGTCGATCTCAGCCACCGGACATCCGCACGCGAAACGTCCCGATGAGCGTCTCCAGCTCGCGGGCGGTGCGCTCGAGTTGCTCTGCCGAGGCGGTGATCTGCTGGGTGGAGGCCGCGGTGCGCTGGGTGGCCACCGATACTTGATCGGTCGCGCTCGAGGACTGCTCGGCGACGCTGGCGACGGCGTCCATCTCGTGCTGCATCCGGCGAGCGCTGTCGGCGATGCGGTCGGTGGCGCCCGCGATCTCACTGACGCGGTCGGTCATCTCGCCGACCGACGCGTCGATGTGCTCGAACGCCTCGCGCGTGTGGTCGACCGTTGTCGCGGACTGGCTCGTCCGGCGGGCGCCCTCCTGCACGACGGAGACGGCCTGGCGGGTCTCGGCCTGGATGCGCGCGACGATGTCGGAGATCGTGGCGGCGGCCTGCTGGGACTCCTCCGCGAGCTTGCGCACCTCGTCGGCGACAACGGCAAAGCCGCGGCCGACGTCGCCGGCGCGCGCGGCCTCGATCGCCGCATTGAGCGCGAGCAGGTTCGTCTGCGCAGCGATGCCGGTAATCGTCTCAACGATGACACCGATCTGCTCGGACTTCTCGGCCAGGCCGGCGATCGCCGCCGTCGCCTCACCGGAGGTCTCGCTGATCGCCTGGACGGCCGCCGTCGCCTCGGCGGCGGCGGCCATACCGCTCGCGGCGGCCTCGCGAGCGCGGTCTGCCGCCGCGGCGGTGCGGCGCGTGCTGTCCGCGCTGGACTCGGCGGCCTCGCCGACCTCGAGGGCGAACTCGCGGGCCGAGGCGATCGAGCGCACCTGACGCTCCGCCCCGACGGCGACGTCGCGCATCGAATCGGCGACCTCGCTCGTGGCCTGCCCGGCCTCGGCGGAGGTCGCGACCATCTCGGCCGAGGCCTCCGCGACGGTTGTCGTCGTGTGCTGGATCGCCTGCACGAGATCGGCGACGTTGTGGATGCCCTCGCGCAGGGCGCTGATCGCGGCACCGTGGGCGTCGCCGACGCGCTCGTCGACGGTCAGGTCGCGCTCGCGCAGCCCCTCGGCCAGGGTGCTGATGAGGGCATGCTGCTCCTCCTGGTCGGAGAGGAGCTGAGCCTGGCAGCGCGTCTCGCCCTCGAGCGCGCTGGCCATGTAGACGAGCACGACCGCTTCGAAGGCGACGAACACGGCGTGCAGTAGCACCTCGCCGATGCCGCCCGCGGAGCTCGACACGCTCGGGAAGACCCAGAAGCCGTCGTGGTCGGCCTGCAGCAGCTCGAAGCCGAGGTGCTGCACGGCGATGAGCGCGGCGGCGAAGACGATCGGCCGCCAGTCGCGGTACAGCAGCAGGAAGGCGAGCGCGGCGAAGACGTGGAAGTGGATCTCGAGCTTGCCGTGGGCCTCCTGGATGAGCAGCGCCGAATAGGCCATGAAGGCGGCGGCCACAACGAGGCGACTGAACAACGTCCCGGGCCAGCGATAGCAGACGACGAGGGTCGTGATCGAGATCGCGCCGCCGACGACGATCGCCAGCGTCCACATGCCATAGACCTGGGCGAGCAGGATCGCGAGCGGGAAGTGCAGGGCGATGAGGCTCGACAGCACGCGGTCCGCGCGCTTGCGTTCGTCGAACAGCATCTGCTCGGCGCGGTCGCGGCTCACGGACGTGGCCGCGGCGACGGCCGGGGAGGAAGCGAGTGCAGTGTTGCCCACCTCTGCGTACTCGGCATCGTGCGCGCCGCCTTGAGCGCGGCCGCCCCTAGATCGACGGGCGACTGGGCGGCCTGGTGGGTTTGCCCGGTGCGTGCGGGACTCGGGCGCGGCGTCGCCCGCCCAGCGATCAGAGCGGTCGGCAGAAGTAGTGGCCGCCGGGAGGCCGGCCGACGAAGCCGCCGCGCGCCGCGGCCGCGGGCGCGTGCACGCAGAGCGTGAAGAGGGTCATGCCGGCAAGCATCGCGGCGAGTTGGCAGGCGAGGGTCGAGCCCTGAGGGCGCGACAGGGTGGATATCCGCAGCGCGCTCGCCGCGATGAGGGTGGCGTCCATGGCGCAGAGGGTGTCGAGGGCGCCGACCGGGAGGGCCGGGCCGTCGAGGCCGATGGTGCGCGAGATGGCCCACAGGGCAACGAGAGCGAGCTGCGCAACCGCGCCCGTGCTAAGGAGGGCGGGGCGCGGTGGGCCGAGGATGGTCGCCGCAGCCCACGCGAGCTCGGCGGCGCCGACGAGGGCCTGGAAGGCGGCCAGCGCGGTGGTTGGGGCGGTGACCGCCGCGACGAGGTAGATCGCGCCGAGCGTGGTCGCGAGAAGAGCGAGGGCCAGGCGCTCGGCGGGAGCGACGCTGGCCGACGACAACGACGCGGCAGGCAGGGAGTGCGCGGGCACGGTAGCCCCTAGGGTCGGCTGGAGGGATCGAGTCCTTGAGGGGGCGCCGTCGCGCACGGCGCGTCAGGCGGGCGGCGCCGCGGGGTCAGAGGTCGGCGCCTACGTACTGCTTGACCGTCGCTGGGGCGTCGCCAAACGCTGTAGCGGCCTCGCTGGCGTCGACTCTTCTGAGCGCGGGACCGGCGAACGCAAACGCGCTTCCGAGCGCGCTGGCGAGCGCGAGTGCGGCGATCACGACCCAGCCGGCCTGGAAGGATCCGAGGGTCGCGTGAGCGGCGCTCGAGGTAGCGAGGACCGCGACCACGACAGCGACGCCGATCGCCAAGCCGATCTGGCGGAGCATGTTGATCACGCCCGAGCCTGTGGCGTACGACTCGGGTGGGAGCGATGCGGTTGCGGTGGCCAGGTAGGTCGGAAGCGCGAGCCCGACACCTGCGCCCGCCAGCACCATCCCGCCGAGCACGGCGCCTGCGTAGTCTGGGTGCGGGCCGACGGCGAGAGCCCACCAGCCCATGCCGATCGCGAAGAGCACGCCGCCGAGCACGCTTGGGAGACCGGCGCCAAAGCGGGCGGTGAGCGGCCCGACGACGAGTGCCGAGAACAGGGGCACCATCAGCGCGCCCGGAGCAATCGAGAGACCGGTCTGGAGGGCGGAGAAGCCCCACGCGCCCTCCTCCCAGAGCACGATCGAGAGCAGCATGCCACCGAAGGCCATCATGAAGACCGTCGCAACGACCGCGACGCCGGAGAACTCACGCGAGCGGAAGAGCTCGGGGGCGATCAAGGGGTTCTCGTGGCGCAGGCAATGCAGCACGAAGGCCGCCAGGAGTGCGATCGCGGTGACGAGCACGAGCACCGTGGGCGCCGAGCCCCAACCCCAGTCGCCGCCCTGCACGATGCCGAGCGTCAGCATCGCTGCCCCGGCGGTGACGAGTAGCGCGCCGAAGGCGTCCGCGCGCGGCCCCGCCTGGCGCGCTGTGTCGGGCAGTAGGCGCGCGCCGACGAGCAGCACGATGATCCCGAACGGCACGTTTACGAAGAAGACCCAGCGCCAACTCAGGGTCACCAACAGGCCGCCGACCACGGGGCCCGCGGCGGCGCCGATGCCGACCACCGCCGTCCAAGTCCGTACACCCGCCTCGCGCCGGTCGGGCGGCGCGGTCGCCAGGATGAGGCCGAGTGAGCTCGAGGAGAGCAGAGCCGCCCCGGCGCCCTGCGCAACCCGGAAGCCAACGAGCTCGGGCACGCTCGAGGCGGCCCCGCACGCCGCCGAGGCGATCACGAAGAGCGCGACGCCCAGTAGGAACGCGCGCTTGTAGCCCTTGTCGTCGGCCAACTTGCCGCCGAGCACGAGCAGCGACGCGTACACGATGGCGTAGGCGCTGATCACCCAGGACAGGCCGCCGAGGCCCTGCGCACCGAAGTCGCGTGCAACGGATGGCAGCGCGACGTTGACGATGAAGAGGTCGATGCTGACCAGCGACATGCCCGCGCACAGGATTGCGAGAACGACGCCCAGGGGCACCTCGCGACGCTCGCCCTGAGCGCGGCTGTCAAGGACGCTCATGGAACCCAAGCCAAGCGTGCCCGCTCGACCGCGGCGCCAGCGGTATGTCGCACCTCGAGCAGCGTGGCCCCCACTAGCGACAGCTTAGTCGATGCGGGTGGCGATGGCCGGGCCCGCCGACGCTTGATCGAGCCTCGCCCGAGAATGGCTACTCGCCCGGCCTGCGGCTAGACGACGGGCTTCGGACATCGCTTCCCCCTGAAGCGATGAGCGTCGGCTGCCACCGTTTCCGTTTTGGCGGGCAGCGATTTGGCCGAGCCAGGCGTCGATGGCCGATGCGCTCGCCTGCGCCTGCTCTTCGATGATCGTGAAGTGATCGGCGTCGAGCGACGCGAGCGTCTGAGGCTCACGGAACGGGGCGCTGAGAGCGTCTGCATCGGGCAGCGCCGCGAGCGGCCTTGCCGCGCGCAGGTAGAGCGCCGGCGCCGACACGAGGCCCGGCCGCCATTCGGCGGCCAGGCCCAGGAAGGTCCCCATGGCGATCAGGTCGTCGTCCCCCACCTCGAGATACTCGCGCACGCGCTCGATGATCGCGCCGAGCATCGGCGCGAACACCCTGCCTTCGCGCGCAGCGTAGGTGTCGATCATGACCACGCCAGCCGGACCGGCGCCGTGCGCCTCACAGCGCTCGGCCACGGCGTGAGCGAGCACGCCGCCACTCGAATAGCCGACCAGGACATAGTCCTCCAGGCCCGCGCTCGCCAACGTCGCCTCGCAGAGCGCCTCGATCGTGAGGTCCCAGCTCGCCGGCGCCGGCTCGTCGGTGCGGAACCCCGGCAGCGGCAGCGCGCTCAGCGTCCTGCGCCCCTCGAAGCTTCTTGCGAGGCGGGCGAACTGGTGAGGGCCGGACCCGACCATGAACGAGGGGATGCAGATCAGCGATGGCGCGTGGCCCGTGGTGTTGAGCACCGTCGCGGGAGGCAACTCGGTGACGCGATCGGATGGCGAGCGAAGTCGGGTGAGCTCGATCAAGGTCGAGACGAACTCGGAATCTTTGCCCGACTTCTGCGCTTCCTCGAACAGAGAGCGCAGGGTGCCGAGCCGCTCCGGTGAGGAGCGCCGCTGGTCCATCTCTCCCTCGATCGCCTCGAGCAGGCGCGCGGCGAGCGCGCGCAGCGACTCGCCGAAGAGCAGGCGCGTGGCCAGCCGCACGCCCGTCCTCGCCTGGAGGCGGTTGCGGAGCTCGAGCGCGTCGATCGACTCGCCGCCAAGCTCCACCAGGGTGCGCTCGGCGGTGACCTCGGAGCGCTCGCAACCGAGCAGCGAGACGGTCTCGTCGCTGACGAGCGAGAGCGTGACCGCCTCGCGCTCCGCTCTCGGCGCGGCGAGAAGGCGGCGGCGCAGCGCGGCGGTTGAATCCCGACGGCGCCGCGGGTGAGGAACCAGCCCGCCCAAGACGGGCGAGATCGCCCCGACTTGGGCGTTTCCACGGAGGACCGCCATATCGACCCGCATGGGCACGAAGAACGCCTCGTCCGCGACCAGCGCGGAATCGAAGAGGGCGAGGCCGCGCTCGGGCTCGAGCGCGAGCATGCCCAACCGCGCGCGGACCTGAGACTCCAGCTGCGCGAGTGCATCGGCACGCTCGGCATGCTCGGCGCCGAGATCTCGCTGCCATAGGCCGAACGCCAGCGATTGCCCGACGAGGCCGCGAGCGCGGCGCGCTTGAGCGACCGCGTCGAGCACGGCGTTCGCGGCGGCGTAGTTCGCCTGGCCGGCACCCCCGAGGGTCGCAACCGCCGAAGAGAGGAGCACGAACGCGGACAGCGGGATCTCCGCGGTCAGCTCGTCGAGCGCGATCGCTGCGTCGACCTTCGCAGCCATCACCTGATCGAGGCGCGCGCGGTCGAGCGACTCGAGCAAGCCGTCGTCCAGCGTGCCAGCGGCGTGCACCACAGCCGTCAACCCCTGCCCAGCGGGAATGCTCGCGAGCAGCCGGGCCAGCGCGGCACGATCTGAGACATCGCACTGAGCGATGCGGACTTCGCAGCCAAGCCGGGCGAGCTCGCTCTGCAGCTCGGCCGCGCCGTCGGCGGCCGGGCCAGTGCGGCTGCAGAGCAGCAGGTGCCGCACTCCGTGCTTGCGCGCCAGATGCAGCGCGATGAACGCGCCGAGCTGCCCGGTGGCGCCGGTGATGAGCACCGTTCCGGAGGGGTCCAGCATCGAGGGGCCGACACCATCCTGCGAGGGCTCGCGCGGCGAGAGCCGGGGGACGAGCATTGCCCCATCGCGTAGCGCAAGCTGTGGCTCTTCGAGCGCGAGCGCCCCGGGCAGCACGGCCCAGGAGGCGCTCGTGCCATCGACGTCGGCGAGCAGCAGGCGCCCTGGGTGCTCCGACTGCGCGCTGCGCACGAGCCCCCACACCGCAGCGCCGGCGAGGTTGGGCGCCTCCCCCTCACGAGCGGCGACCGCGTTTCTCGTGATCAGGACGAGGCGCAGCGCTCGTAGCCGCTCGTCGCCGAGCCACGACTGCAGGAAGCTCAACGTGCGCGCGGCGGCATCGCGCACGCCAGCAGGCGTCTGCTCCTGCGCGTTCACCCCGACCAGGAGGGCTCGAAGCGATGCGCCACTGCCGGCGGCGTCGGCCACCGCCTCCATGTCGGCATACCGTGGCGGCGACACCGCCCCAACCTCGGCATCGCCCAGCACGCCCACGCCGGCCCACTCCCCAGCTTGGCCGGGGGCGCTGACGTCCACCCAATCGAGCCCGAGCAGCAGCTCGCGGTCCGAGAGCCCGGCGCTGCGCAGCTGGGCGGTCTCGAGCGGTCTCATCACGACCTCTTTGACGGACAGCGCCTGCCGGCCGTCCTCATCGGTGACGTCGATGGCAAGCGAGTCGCCGACAACGCCAATCCTTGCGCGCAGCCGAGCGGAGCTGGCGGCGCCCGCGCGCACCCCGCTCCAGGCGAAGGGCATCAGGACGCGGCCCCGCTCGGATGCCCCGATCTGTGCCGATGCCGCGACGACCATCGCGTCCACGAGGGCCGGGCCGATGCCGAAGCTCGCGTCCGCGTCCCCGTCCTCGAGCGCGGGCTCGACAAACACCTCGTTGCCGAGCCGCCAAGCTGCTCGCAGGCGCCGAAACGCGTGGCCCGAGCTGATGCCGAGCTCGGCCAGGCGGTCCTCCAGATAGTCGAGCTCGATCGGCTCGGCGGCGGGCGGCGGCCATGGGTCGTTCGTGACGTCTGCGACCGCAACGGGTGCGGCCGGCGTCAGCGCGCCGCGCGCGTGGTGACACCATTCGGCGTCTTCGTCGTCGTCCGCCGGCAGTGGACGCGAGGCGATCAGGAGCGCCCTGCGGCCGTCCTCGTCCGGCTCGCCGACGCTCACCTGCAGCTCGGTGACCCCTGCCTCGGGCAGGACGAGGGGCGCCTGGAGCGTCAGCTCCTGCACCTCTTCGCAGTCAACCTTGCTGCCCGCGTGGAGCGCCAGGTCGAGAAAGGCGCTCGCGGGCAGCAGGGCCGCCTCGAGCACGCGGTGCTCGGCAAGCCAGGGATGCGTGTGCAGCGAGATACGCCCGCCGAGGAGCCACGCATCGCGCTCGGCGAGGCGCACGCTCGTATCGAGCAGCGGATGCTCTCGACCGACACGGACCGCAGCGCCTGCGTCGGCCGGCTCTGGCATGAGCCAGTGGCGCTCGCGCTCGAACGGGTATGTCGGTAGGGCAACGAGCTGCGCCCCTCGGCCGTCGAACAACGGCCTCCAGTCGACGTCCACGCCGTGCACGAACGCCTCGCCGAGCGCGCTCAGGAACGTCTGTTGATCACCCGAGCCGCGTCGCTGCGAGGCGATCACGACGACCTCGTCGCCAGCGGCGACCTCGTCGATCGTTTCCTGCATCGGCACCGCGAGCACGGGGTGCGGGCTCATCTCAATCAGCGCCGAGCAGCCTGCGCGCATCAGCGCGCGGGTTGCCTGCGCGAAGCGGACCGGCTCGCGCAGGGAGCGATACCAGTATTCGCCGTCGAGGCCCGCCGTGTCGATCACCTCTGCCGCGAGAGAGGAGAGGAACGGCAGATGACCGCTGCGAGGACGAAGCGATACCAGCGACCGCAGGAAGGGCTCTCGGATCGCCTCCACCTGTCGCGAGTGCGAGGCGAAGCCGACGGCGATGCGCCGCGCGCTCACCCGTTCTGCCTCACAGGCCACCAGAAGCTCCTCGAGAGCGCGGGTATCGCCGGAGACGACCGTTGCCCGCGGGCCGTTCTCCGCGGCAAGCGAGATGCCTTCGCCGAACCCTGCGATCAGCCGCTCGGCCTCCTGGGCGCCAACGCCGAGCGAGATCATGTCTCCCGCGCCTTCGAGCTCGCGAAGCGCTCGGCCGCGACGCGCGACGAGCCGTGCGGCGTCCTGCAGCGAGAGGCCGCCCGCCACCTGCGCGGCGGCGATCTCGCCCTGCGAGTGCCCGACGACGATCGCAGGATGAACGCCAAAGGAGCGCCACAGCCCGGCCAGCGAGACCATCACCGCCCACAGAGCCGGTTGCACGACGTCGACGCGCCGGAGCGCAGCCTCGTCGGCGCCGCGGAGCACATCTCCCAGCGACCAGTCGACGTGCGGCGAGAGCGCGGCCTCGCAGGCGCGGAGGCTGTCGGCGAACGCCGCCGAGGAGTCCATGAGCTCGCGTGCCATCCCGTGCCACTGCGCGCCCTGACCGCCGAAGACGAACGCGACCGCGTTGTCTTTCCGAATGCGCCCGGAGAACACCGTCCCGCAGAACTCGTTCTCGACGAGCGCTTCGAGACCGGCGACGAGCGCCTCGCGATCGCTGCCCAGGATCGCCGCGCGATGCTCCATGCGAGCGCGCCCCGTCGCGAGCGTGTACGCGACATCGAGCGCCGAGAGCTCCGGGTGGCGGTCGAGATGCGCCCTCAAGCGCTGCGCCTGGCGTCGGAGCGCCGGCTCGCTCTTGGCCGAGAGCACCCAGACGAGCACGGGAGCCGGCGCGGGGCGCACCTCCTCCGCGCACGGCGGAGCCTCCTCCAGGACGACGTGCGCATTCGTGCCGCTTATGCCAAACGAGGAGACACCCGCTCGACGCGGGCGCCTGCCGCGCTGCCACTCGCGCGCGCTCGAGAGCAAGCTGACCGCGCCAGACGACCAGTCGACATGCGGCGAGGGCTCATCGACGTGCAGCGTCTTTGGCAACCGCTCGTGGCGCATCGCCATGACCATCTTCATCACGCCGGCGACTCCGGCCGCGGCCTGCGTATGCCCGAGATTGCTCTTCAGCGATCCGAGCCATAGCGGGCGGCTACGACCGGGTCCGTAGGCGGCAATGAGCGCCTGCGCCTCGATCGGGTCGCCGAGCGCCGTGCCGGTGCCGTGCGCCTCGACCGCGTCGATGTCATCCGGTGCGAGATCGGCGGCCGCGAGCGCCGCGCGGATCACCTCTTCCTGTGCGTTCGGATTTGGTGCGGTGAACCCGTTGCTCCTACCGTCCTGGTTGACCGCGCTGCCCCGCACGAGCGCAAGCACGCGGTGTCCGCGCTCGCGTGCGTCGGCCAGACGCTCGAGCACCAACAGGCCCGCGCCCTCCGAGAAGCTCGTGCCATCGGCGGCAGCAGCGAAGGGCTTGCAGCGCCCGTCCGTCGCGAGGGCGCCCTGACGGCTGAAGCCGGTGAAGACCGCGGGCGTGGAGAGGACCGTGACGCCGCCGGCCAGCGCGAGCGAGCATTCGCCTCCGGCGAGCGCCCGGCTCGCCTCATGCAGCGCGACGAGCGATGACGAGCACCCGGTGTCGATGGTCACCGCGGCGCCCCTCAGCCCCAACGCGTACGCCACGCGTCCCGAGACCGCACTGGCGGCAGCACCGGTCAGCAGGTGGGCCTCGAGCTCGCGCGAGCGGATGCTCCCGAGCCTGATCGCGTGATCGAGGGAGCTCACGCCCGCGAACACCGACGTCGCGCTGCCCGCCAGTGCGGTTGGGTCGATCCCGGCGTCTTCGAGCGCTTGCCAGGCGACCTCCAAGATCAGCCGCTGCTGCGGATCGATCGCATCCGCCTGCCGCGGGCCGATGCCGAAGAATCCCGCGTCGAAGGCGGCGGCGTCCTGGAGAAAGCCTCCTTCGCGCGCATGGCTCGTGCCGGGGCGCTCCGGATCGGCGTCGAAGAGGCGGGCGAGGTCCCAGCCTCGATCACGCGGGAACTCTGAGATCGCGTCGGCGCCGCGGCTCAGCAGCGCCCACAGGCTCTCGGGCGAGTCGACGCCACCCGGGAAGCGGCACGCCATCCCGACGATCGCCACAGGCTCGTTGGTGGCGGGCGCACGCGGTCGCGCGACTCGCCGCGGTGTCTCACCGGCAAGCCGTGCGGAGAGGTAGGCGGCGAGTGCGGCCGGACTCGGATGCTCAAAGCAGAGCGTCGGCGACAGGTCGAGTGCGTTCTCCGTGCCGAGCCGGGCGCTCAGCTCCACCGCTCCGGGCGATTCGAGGCCGAGCTCCTTGAACGTCCGCCCCGCCGTGATCGCGTCCGCCGGGACGTCCCCGAGCAACGCGGTCAGGTGTGTGAGCACGCGCTCGCGCAGGATCGCCTCGCGCTCGCGCGCAGGGAGCTCCGCCAGGCGGCGGGCTCCGAGCGCGCGCTTCGCAGATGCCCGGTCGGAGGAGCCCTCGTCGGCGCCGGTGCCGGCTGCGCCGTCAGCGTCCGATGGAGCACCGTCCGGCGTCCCGGACCACCGATAGCGCGCCACCACGCGCAACGCGTCCTCGACGTAGGCGGCGCGGGTCGCGGCGCGACGGATCTTGCCGCTGCTGGTCTTCAGGCTGGCGCCGCGCTCGATCAGCACCAGCTCGTCGAGGGCGAGGCCCACGTCTCGGCCGATGCGCGCGCGGACGCGTCCGAAGAGCGCCTCGGCGGCATCGTCGTCCTCCAGTGCGCGGGCGAGCTCCGCCACGAGGACCAGGCGCTGGCCCTGCTCGCCGTCCACGCCAAACGCCGCGAGACACCCCGGGCGAAGCGCGGACTCCGCCTTGCTGGCGGCGAGCTCGACGTCGTGCGTGTGGTAATTCTGGCCACGCACGATGATGAGATCCTTGATCCGCCCGCTGATGTAGAGCTCACCGTCCCGGAGCACTCCCAGGTCCCCGGTGCGGAGAAAGCGGGGCCCATCGGGGTCTTCGGCGAGCGTGGCGGCGAACGTCGCCTCGCTCTTCTGCGGACTCCCCCAATACCCGGCGCCCACAGTGGAACTGGAGAACCAGATCTCCCCCACCTCGCCATCTGGGACGGCACGCCTCGTCTCGGGGTCGACGATCAGGAGCCTCGCCCCGTCGTCCGGCACTCCCACCGACACGAGCGGGCCCGTCGGGGACGATGGATCCCCTGCGGCCCCGTTGTCGCTCGGCGCCCCCGGGGGGGATGGGGTGTGGCGCACGCCGAGCCTGGCAGCGCTCACCAGCAGCGTCGCCTCGGCCAGACCGTAGGCGGGCATGAACGCTGACCGCCTGAACCCGCCTGGCGCGAAGTGCGCCGCGAAGCGATCCATCGTCTCCTGGCGCACCGGTTCGGCCCCGTTGATGACGCTCTTCCATGACGAGAGATCGAGCGCAGCTGCCTGGTGCGCCGTGATCTTCCGCACGCAAAGGTCATACGCGAAGTTGGGAGCGGCGGAGAAGGTGCCCCGATAGCGGCTGACAGCCTCGAGCCAGAGCAGCGGAGTCGCCAGGAACGACATCGGCGACATGAGCGTCGTCTCGCCGCCGAGCACGACGCTCGTGAGGATGCCGCCGATGAGCCCCATGTCGTGGTAAGGGGGAAGCCAGAAGACGCCGCGGGCATCGTCTGCGAGCTCGAGATGCGACGCGATCGAGCAGACGTTGGCGAGCAGGTTCGCGTGCGTGAGCATCACTCCGCGCGGATCGCCGGTGGAGCCCGACGTGTACTGAAGGAAGGCGAGATCGCTGAGGAGCTCGGGAGTCGTCCCAGCGGGGCGGTCGCCGAGCTCCAACGCGTCGAGGAGCACCATGTGCGGATCCGGGCCTACGCTCCCAGCTTGCCGGCAGAGCGCTTGGGAGAAGTCGGCGATCGCCTTCACGGTCAGCGTGGCGCTCGGGGAGCAGTCGCCGATCAGTCGCGTGAGGCGCTCGTCACCGGCGGAGTTGACGGGCGGGTAGGCCGGCACCGCGACCACGCCCGCGTAGAAGCAGCCGAACAGCGCGGCTACGTACTCGAGGCCGGGCGCGCACAGCAGCAGCGCTCGATCGCCGGGCTCGGCGCGCTCGGCCAGGACCGCGGCAATCGACGCGGCGCGCCGGTGAAGCTCGGCGAAGGTGACCTCGGAAACGTCCGAGTCCGCGAGCGAGCCGCCGCCGGGCGCAACGAAGCGCACGGCAATCGAATCCGGGCGATCCTTCGCCTGTTGGGTCAGCGCGTCCACCAGCGTGGCAAAGCGCCACGGCACTGCGGTCGCCGACCCGCTTCCTTGACGCAGACGGATCATATACGGACACGCGAATATAGCGCGCGGAAGCGCGCGAAACGTGACGGCGATTCAGTTTCTCAGCTTTCTCGCACGGGCGCTCGACTCGTATCGTCGCTCGCCAAAGCGCCCCGTCGCTCACCAAAGGCCTATATCGTTGTGCAGACGTGTACCTGCCAGCGCCATCGTCCTCGCTACGGCCGCGACGGTTCGACCGAGCGGCCGTCGTCTCGCCGACGGAGATCGAACGCCTGCTGCCCGCGGACGTCGCGAGCGCCGAGACACGCCAAGACCTCCTCGATGTCGCGCTCTACCCAGAGGAGGAGCGCGCTGTGGAGAGGGCCGTCGAGAAGCGCCGCCGCGAGTTCGTCACGGGGCGCGCATGCGCGCGACGGGCCCTGGGCGAGCTTGGCGTCCCGGCCGCGCCGATCCCGGCCGGGGCACGGGGCGAGCCCATCTGGCCGACCGGGGTAGTCGGCTCGATCACGCATTGCCGCGGCTACGCGGCCTGCGCGGTGGCACATGCGCGGGACCTCCTCGCGCTTGGCATCGACGCCGAGCCCAACCGAGCGCTACCCGCGCTAGTGGCGGCCCAGGTCGCGTCGGGCCGCGAGCGTGACCTCTACTGCAGCGATGCGGGCCTGCACAAGGCCAGGCTCGTCTTCAGCGCCAAGGAAGCGGTGTACAAGGCCTGGTATTCGCTCACGGGGCGGCGGCTGTCCTTCGAGCACGTGCGCCTGTCGTTTCAGCGCGACACGGCGGAGTTCTCCGTGCTGCCGCTCACCGGGCCTCCGACGATGAATGGCCTGCGGCTCGATGCGCTTCGCGGCCGCTGGTCGCTGTGCGACGGGGTGATCCTCACCGCCGTGGCGGTCCCCGTCGGTGAGGACGAGTGACGAAGGCGTCGCACGACGACATCGCGTGCGACCCTCTGCGCCCGGCGGCCGAGAAGCGCGACACTTCAGGCGGCTGGGCGGCTATGCGGCGCGGGGGAGCGCCTGTGGCCCGAGGTGCCGGTCGAGGAACTCGGAGGCTTCATCGACAGGCATCGGACGGCAGAAGAGGTAGCCCTGAACCTGATCGCAACCGAGCTCGCGAAGCTGCTGAAGCTGTGCCGGCGTCTCGACGCCCTCTCCGACCACGGTCAGACCGAGCGCTCGGCACATCTCGACGATGGCCTTCATGATTGCCGCGTCCTGCTCGCTGCTGCCGAGGCCGTCGATGAACGAGCGGTCGACCTTGACCGAGTTCAGCGGGAAGCGCCGCAGGTAGCTGAGCGAGGAGTAGCCCGTACCGAAGTCGTCGAGCACGAGCGGCAGCCCGTGTGCATCGAGCTCGCGCAGGACATCGATCGAGGAGCGCCCCTCGGCGATGAGAACGCTCTCGGTGACCTCCAAGCCGAGCGTCTCTGGCATGAGCCCGCTGCGTCGTGCGATCTCGACCGCCTGAGCGGCGAACTGCACATCGGCAAGTTGAAAGCCCGACACGTTGATGTACATCTTCAGCGGCGTCCCATAGCGTTGCTGCCAGGCAGCGCCCTGCGCGGATGCCCGCTCGAGCACGTAGCGCCCGAGCGCACCGATCAGGCCCGTCTCCTCGGCGATCGGAATAAAGTCGAGCGGTGGGACGAGGCCGTGCTGGGGATGGCGCCAGCGCACCAACGCCTCCGCCGCCACCGGCTGACCGCTCGCAAGATCGAGGATCGGTTGGTAGTGGATCTCCAGCTGCTCGAGCTCGAGCGCCACGCGCAACTCGGTCTCGGTGCGAAGCCGCGAGACCAGCTGGGCACGCACGGTCTCATCGAAGAGCTCATAGCGCCCTCGTCCCTCGTCCTTGGCGCGATGCATCGCAGCGTCCGCGTCGCGCAGCAGCGAGACGGCGCTGTCCTCGGTCTCGCTGGCCAGCGCGATCCCGATGCTCGCGCTCAGGTGGTGCGCCCCGCTCGCGCTCACCAGCGGTCGCCGCACGGCCGCGCCGAGACGCTCCGCGAGCTCGACCGCGTAGCGCGCGCCCTCTGAATGCTCGCTCACGATCAGGAACTCGTCGCCCCCGAGGTGCGCGATCGTGTCGCTCGGCCGCAGCGCCTCCTCCAACCGGGCGGCAAGCCCGAGCAACACGGCGTCGCCGGCATCGTGGCCAAGCGAGTCGTTGATGAGCTCGAAGCGATCCACGTCGATCACCAGCACGGACACGTCGGTACCGTCCCGTCGGCGGCGAGCGAGCGCCCGGTCGATTCGGTCGAGCGCCAGCGTCCGGTTCGGAAGCCCCGTGAGGGAGTGGTGAAGCGCCGCGTGCCTCGCCGAGTCCTCCTTGCGCCCGCGCTCGACCGCCGCCGAGACAACGTTGGCGATCGCGATCAGGAAGTTCACGTCGTCGCGAGTGAAACAGCGACGACGACTCGTGTGAGCGGTCAGCACCCCGAAGGGATGCTCGCGGCCATCGACGACCGCCGTCATGCCACTCAGCATGCCCTGTTCGACCAGCAGCGTGGAATCGAACCGGGTCTCGCCGGGAAGGTCGTCGGAGACGACCGGCTCACGTGTCCTCAGCGTATAGCCGGATTGCGTATCGCGACCAGTCGGCAGCGCGGTCGGGCCGTGGTTGTAGCCGGCGTTCGCGATCACGTCGAGCATTTCCTCGTTGTCGCGCAGCCTGAGCAGCGTGCAGAGCTCGATTTCGAGGGTCCTCGCCACGGTGGCCACCACCTCGTCGAGGAACGCGGCCTGGTCGTGCTCGCGCAGCGCGAGCTGACCAAGATGGGCCACGGCGTCGTGCTGTCGCGTGTGCTGCGTGAGTCGCCGCTCCGTCTCCTCCTTGCTGAGCGCCCGACGCCGACGCACCGCGGTGCGGCCAGTCGAACTGTCGCCCTCGTATCGGTAACGGGGCGAGCGTGTGAGTCGAGCGCCTGCGCGAGCGAGAGCTCGTGAGCGGGGAGCACGCGGACCAGCGTCCCGTCCATGCGCCTCGGTGGCGGACACGGCCTCCTCGGCGCGCAGTACGAGCGCCTCAGCGCCGATGGACTCGTCCCTCATGCACGCGAAGCCGACGCCGACGCGTGCGCTCAATGCCACGGTGCCGCAGGAGAGCTCGGCCTTGGCACGCAACGATGCCTCGATGCGGCGAGCGGCGCTGCTCGCCACCTCGGGCGTCGGGATGTCGGGCAACAGCACGAGGAACTCGTCGCCACCGAGACGGCCGATCCCGTCGTGCTCGCGGCTGGCCGCCCGCAGGCGTTCAGCAA
The DNA here is from genome assembly GCA_963819075.1 of uncultured Solirubrobacterales bacterium. GTDB lineage: Bacteria > Actinomycetota > Thermoleophilia > Solirubrobacterales > Solirubrobacteraceae > CAVQBJ01. The sequence continues at coordinate 16,587 of CAWFUP010000001.1, read as the reverse complement.
CGAGGACGAGCAGCTCGTCGCCGGCGGCGTGACCGAGGGTGTCGTTGACCGCCTCGAAGTCCACGAGATCGACGTAGACGACGCCCGTGTTCGCTGCACCGTCGCGATCCAGCTCGCGCTGGACTGCGTCGAGAATCGAGGCGCGGTTCTGGCAGCGGGTCAGGGAGTCCAATCGAAGGCGGCTGTCCAGCTCACGGTGAGCGCGTCCTGAATCGGCGAGATCGAGGACGCTGATGAGCGCTCCGCTGACCTCGCCTCCTGCGGGCCGCAAGACGCGGATGCGCATGACTGCGCGTCGCCATCCGCCCGTGCGGAGCGCGACATCGACCTCGACATCCCGATCGGTGCCATCACTCAGTCCGCGCTCGAGCGCGGCCTCGAACGAAGCGATGCCCTCGTCGCTCACCGCACGCAGCAGCTCTCGTAGCGAGCTCGCCCGGGAGCCCTCGAGTACGGAGGCGCGGGCAAGCTCGGCCGCTCTCGAGTCGGCGCCGCCGTGCAGGATCTCGAGCAATCGATCGTTGTAGTAGACGACGGTGCGCTCGCTGTCGACCTGCAGGAGCCCGTCGGAAGTCCCCTCGATGAGGCGCTCGAGCAACGCGCTCTTCGATTGGAGCTCGCCCCGGGCGCCCATCTCGGCCGAGACGTCGATCATCTCGACGGCGACGCAGTTGCGATCGGGCTGGTTCAGGTGGTTGGAAAGCGTGAGGTCGAGCCATACGTAGTGCCCGTCCTTGTGTCGACGGCGAGCGCGCAACTGCTGGACGCGCCGGGTGGAGAGCATCGCGATCCATCGCTCGACCGTGAACGCCTGGTCGCCGGGATGGATCTGGTCGAGCACGGGCTTGCCGATCACATCCTCGGCGGCGTAGCCGAACATCTGCGTGAAGGCGTCGTCGACGTCCACGACGACGCCGCCCTGATCCTGCATGATCGTGCAGCACCGCGGCGGTGCCGTGTCGAGGCTCTCGACTTGGTCGTCGAGCCCTGGTGCCGCCTCGCCCTGCGCCGGGAGGAGGATGGCAAGCAACACGCCATGGATCGCGCGAAGGTCGAGCAAGTGGAGCGTTGCCCATGACGAGGGCCGGTTGAGCAACCGGACTCTGCCTTCGGCGACCCCGTCCTCCTGGACGCGCCCCCAGGCGTCGACGACGGTCATGCGGTCCTCGGCAATGACGACATCGGTCACGGCCCGTCCCTCGATCGCTCCCTGGCCCCACAGCCCCACCGATTGAGGCACCGGGACGATCAGCCCTTCGCTCGCCAGGCCGCATACGAGCGCGTCGGGGTGCTCACGCAGAAGCGCCTCGGCTCCGCGCTCGATGTTGTGGACGTCGCGCTCTACCCGACCGGACATCTCATACTCGGGGGAGGGCGCCGTCCGCTGGGCACGCCCGGGGCGGTGGAAATGGCGCGGCGAGGGCAGGGATGTCATGTGGCTTGGGCATGACCGGGCAGCTCGCGGCCTGATCGTCACAATCGGTAGCAGCCGTGAACCAGAACCGCCGGTTTCGACGGACGTCCATGTCATCTCCGGTGCAGCCCCTGGTCTTGACAAGCCCATCGCGCCGAGCCCTCGACGACGAGCAAAAGCCCACGCTCGTGCTTCACGTGGTCATCCGCACCCGCGCCGACGGGACCCACCGGCTCCATCTGCTGTACCCGCCCTACGCCAGCGCAAACTGCGGCAAGCACGCCGCGCAGTCGCCCTGATTGGACTGCTGATCGGGATCTGGCTGGTGACCGTCGGCGTCGTGCGCTTCATCACCGCGTTCGAGGAGACGGGAAGCCGGACGGCGCACTTCGTCGTGGCTGCCAACGGGATCGGCACGGGCGGAATCGGGTTCGCGCTGCGTACCGTGCAAAAGGACCCGGCCGCGTACGTCGCGTGAGCCCGCGGAGCGCGGCTATGCGGCGGCGACGCTGACGAGCTTGACGAGCAGCACGGCGACGACGAGGATCGTATAGCCGCGCAACAGGGCCAGGCCGAGGACGCGCGCACGCGACGGCCCGGCGGGCTCGACGAGCTCGAGCATCGGCGTCGTCCACGTCTGGCGCTCCCAGGGGGTGAGCTGCTCGGTCGCCGGTCGGTGCGGACCTGACCTGAGCACCGGTACCACGAGCAACAGTGCCCCGCCGCCGAGGAGGCCAAGGGTGATCAGCAGCGCGTCGCCGACGCTCATGCTCGGAAGCACGGTGGTGATCGTCAGCATCGTCGACAGTCCGAGGATCACCGCCACCGCGATCGCGCCGATGGCGTTCAGCCAACGGGGGTTCGTGAGCGGTCCAAGCAGCTGCTCGTCGTTGCAGAGCATGAGCAGCAGCACGAGGGTGGTCGGAAGCAGGATTCCGGCGAGCGCCTGAACGAGTGTGGTGATGACGCCGAGCGGAGCGTGGGGGATCAGCACGGTCGCCGCGGCAGCCAGGATGAGCACGGCGAAGCACGCGTGGAAGGTCGTGGCGTCGCGAACGCCTCGGTGCAGCGAGTGCTTGACGCCGAGAACCTCGCTCGTGGCGTACGAGCTCGACAGCGAGATCGCGCCCGCTCCGAGCAGCGAGGCGTTCAGCAGCGCCGCCGCGAAGAGTGCGCCAGCCGGCGCTCCAAAGCGCACGCCTAGCGCGTGCGCAACCGTGCCGGCGTCGGCGAACTGGCCGGTCGCCGGACCGACGCCGCTGAACGCCGCGGCGGCGGTGATCATGACGGCGCCGGCGGCGGCGACGAACACGAGAGCTCCCACGGCAGTATCGATCCGCTCGTATGAGAGCCAGCGTGGGGTGATGCGCTTGTCGATCACGTTCGATTGCTGGAAGAAGATCTGCCACGGCGCGATCGAGGTTCCGACCAGGGCCACGAGCAGCAGAAGGGTCGAACTGGCGGCGCGATGGTCCAGGCCCGGGACGAGTCCCCCGGCCACGGTCAGCGGCCGCGGATGGTGCAGTACGGCCAGGGGAACGATGAGCAGATCGGCGATCACGAGCACGTACATCGCGCGTTCCCAGCGCCGGAAGCTGCCCGTCGTCGTCATCGCGATCAATCCAGCGGCGGCAAGCGGGACGGCGAGGTACTTGCTCACGCCGAAGTAGGCCAACGCGAGCGCGACGCCGATGAACTCGGTCACCAGGATCGCGAAGTTGAGGATCATCAGGTCACCGAGCGAGAACGCGCACCACAGCCGGCCGAAGCGCTCGCGGATCAGGCGTGCGTGCCCACTGCCGGTCACCGCGCCGAGCCGTGCCGCCATCTCCTGGCTGACGAACAGGACCGGCGCGAGCAGGATCAGCGTCCAGAGCAGGCGGACACCGTCGCGCTGGCCGGCCTGAGCGAACACGGACACCGTGCCGGCATCGTTGTCGGCGGCCATCACGATGAGCCCCGGTCCGAGGACCGCGAGCATCGTTGTGATCCGCCGCCGCCGGGTCAAGCGCGGACCGGTGTCAAACGACGCGATCGTGCCGAGGGCGCCTTCGACGTCGCCGACGTGCGCGCGATCGAGAGCAGCGCGCCGATCGGCGGAGAGGCTGAACGGCGGGGCGCTCGTCGTCAACGAACTTCCCCGGACGGCGACTCGCGGTGCGGTGCGCTCACGACGCGCCGCCTCCGGCGGCGGCCACCCCTGGCGAGTCGGCGCGAGGATCGCGGAGCGCGAGAACGTGCTGATAGGCCTCCTCGAGCAGGCCGCGAACGTGGTCGTCGCGCAGAGCATAGAGGCGCTCGCGACCCCGTCGCTCGACACTCACGGCCGCGTGATCGCGCAGCACGCGCAGCTGATGCGAGACGGCCGACTGCTCCATCCCGACCGCGGCGATGATCTGCGTCACGGTCAGCGGCCCGGCCCGCAGGCACGTGAGGATCTGCAGTCGGCTCGGCGTGGCGAGCGCGAACATCGTCTCGGCAAGTTGCTCGGCAACGTCCGGGGCGAGTGGCGTGGTCAAAGCGGGCTTGTGGGCGGGCATGCGTGTCGTGCGGCGAGCCGCGAGATAGCCCCGGGCATCCTAAGCGCACCGGGCGCGCCGCGGGAATCGCCGAATCGGCGCCTCCGTTTGCCATGACGCCGGGCCGGAGCGTCGCGGGCGCCGAGCGATGAGTGAGTACGCCTAACCGGCGCACTTTCGAACCCCGCGCCAGCGTCGCGGCTCGACGCGGCGGCCCGGGCGTACGCCAGCCTCGCCCAGTCGCGACGATCCGCAGCGGTCAGCAAGCCGCCACTGCCGCCACGCATGGGGATGGTTCGCGACGCCGTCCTGGACACGCTTCGAGAGGCCAACGAACCACTCCGTGCCTACGAGGTTCGCGAGCGCGTTGCCAACCGCCTTGGACGCGAGGTCGCCTGGAGCAGCGTCAAGACCGCGCTGATCACCGCCATGGACTCGTGCACGGTCGCCCGCCTCGAGCACGGCATGTACGTGGCAATAGCGCTTGATGCCAGTGCCGTTCCACGCGCAGGAATCTGACGCCGCGCACGACCGCCTCGTCGCCGTAGCGATGGCAGGCTCGCCGGCGGCCCGACGCGGAACGCGATCGCGTAGGCGAACTCGTGGGCGATGTCCCGTGCATCGGCTCTGAAGCTGACCTAATGTCGCGTGACGACGAGCAGATCAGGGGGCGACGTTGCCCCTTTATGGCTAACGCTCTTGCGCGGCCTGGCGTGCCGAGCACCTTGTTCGCCACGCACGCAAGCGCGGGCTAGCGGCCGCCAAAGAACCGACTAGCGAGCGCTTCGCCGCCCGCAGAGGCACGGTCGAGCGCCAGCTTGTGGAGCCCTGGATCGCGTCAAGCCAAAACCGGGCGCGCTCCAACTCGTCGGTCATCTGCCGGTAGGCCTCGCTGAGCGTGGCGATCGTTCGGTCGCGCTCATCGAGCCGCGACCGCAGCTCCTCGGTTGCCGATTGGAGCTGGTCGACGAGGCCGGCACGGTGAACCGCTGCGGCCGCGGATTGGCCAGCGACATCGCCAAACCGTGCCAGTTGTTCCGCCAACGCGGCGTCACGCATACGCTCGATCTCGCGGCGGCGTACGCCCGAGCGCGCCAGTTCGTGCTGGTACAAGATGGCGTCGGCAGCGGTGCGCTGCTCAAGGAGCTCGATCGTCTTCGGCGTGATCGCGATCGGCGCCGGAAGGGCGTGCGCCAGCGTGCCCGCTGCGCCGGTCACGTTTGCGCGCACGGGCTCGAGCGCGACGCCGAACTGCAGTGACAGCCCCTGCCAAACCGCATCACCCATCTCCAGCACCCCTACTGAGCCGAGCGTGTCGAGTCGCTCGATCGCGGCAGCCGCGACGCCGGCGATGTCGTTCGCGGCTACGAACTCGTCTAAGGGGATCCGACGATCGCCGTGCAGAAGCATGCGGCACACCTGGTTGTCGGTCGCTTGGGCGATCTGCGGCTCCGCGAGGAAATCTTCCAGCGGTCGCTGCGCATGGTCTATCGCCTTGTAGCAATGCCACGAGTCGCGCAGGCTAGGCGTGAGCCGCCAGTAAGCGTAAAGGGACAGAACGCGCGCACGGGGCTCGCGTAGGACGGTGGCGATCGACGATGGCGGCGCCACGCGCAGCAGGGTTTCGAGGCAAAAGTGCCCGCTGACGACCCGAGATTCGCCCAACGACGCAATTTCGTGCTCCCCGTGCGCTATGGCAATGCGAGAGGGCAGCTGCTCGAAGTTGGTGAAGCCCGCACAGAAGACAGAGGTGTCCTGCTGCTTAGGGCTGAGCGAGCCCGGCGGAAACGCCCGCTCGAGAGCCGCATGGACGCTCACACCGCCACTCTTGGGCACGTGCATAAAGCAATACGGACCCTTACTCACGCCACGACGGGCGTGGCTCAGGTCCGCCGTGTCGCTCATCGACCGAACGCTACCCGAAGAAGAGGCGTGCGGCTTCTGGCACCGCCGCTGCCGAAGCTTCGGGTGCTGCCACCTGTCGTGCCGCAGCTGCCGTCTCGGATGATCGCATTTCGTCGTCGACCCTCCCGACTGTCCGTGATCGCATCGGCGACGATCCGGTCGTCCGCGCGCCGCCAGCCTGTCAAGGCACCCAGGACCAACCTCGCCGCCGCCGGACGGGCACGGCAGAAGCCCCCTCGCGTCGGCATCGCGCGTGAAACAGCCGGGTCGCGGGTTTGAACGTCGGCGCTTTCTTTCGTATCGGTCGGCACGCGAGATCGCCCGCTACACAGGGACGCAACGCCTCATCTTCGATGTCAATACCCCCAGGGGGAATCGAACCCCCGCTACGGGCGTGAAAGGCCCGCGTGCTGACCGCTACACCATGGGGGCGGGCAGACCGCTCAGTCTAGTCGTGGCTCTCGGGAAGCCGCTGGGCCTGGCGCCGCGCGACACCCGCCTCGCATCGACGCAAGATTGACAAATCAGGCTTAAAGGTCCGCAGCATGTACGCCGATAGGGGACCAGGCTGCCCGACTGGTCTGCAGCCAACCGCTGGTAACAAGAGGGGGACGCCGGCCTGCGCCGGCGGCGCTCTAACGCGAGACAGATTGATGCGCCCAACGCCTCAGCTGCCCACCTACAACTGCCGCCCCGGTGTCGGGCCGGCTCACTGACGACGTGGACGGCCTCGTGGCGAATCCGGTGGTCGACGAGTTCCTGACCCAGGTCTTTTCCTTCCCGGACCCGGACGCGGCGACGCGCTACGCGCTCAGCCGCATCGCGCAGGTCCACGACGCAACAGCGGCGGCCATAGTCTCCGGTGGCGAGGTGACGGCCTCGGTCGGGTTTGGAGGCGGGCCCCCGACACGCGAGCTCCGGGGCGCGGTCGCCGCCGGCGGTCGGACGGTCGAGCTGCCCGGGCTCGGTAACTGCCGCCTGACCGCGGTGCCGCTCGACGACTCCGTCTCGGGACATCTCGTCCTCGTCCGGCGCGGGAAGGGCGAGCTGACCGATTCCCAGACGGCGCAGCTGCGCACGATGACGCGCGTCCTCGGCGTCGCTGCGCGGTCACTGCGCAGCCTGGCGGCCGAACGCGCGCTACGGGCCCATAGCGAGCAGCAGGCCGAGGAGAACGCCTGCCTGCTCGAGGCGCTCGGCGAGCGCCAGGCTCTGCTCGAGCGCCTCAGCAAGATCCAGCGCCTGATCGTCGATCGGGTCGTGCTGCAGGACGTGCTCGATGCGATCGTGGCGAGCGCCTGCGAGCTGATGCACGACGAGGTCGTCGTGCTGCGACTCGTCGACACCGACGATCCCGAATGGATGACAACCGTCGCCAGCCAGGGGATTGCCCGCGGTACATCCGACGGGCTGAAGCGCGACCGCATCTCCCAGGGCCTCGGCGGGCGAGCGATCCGCGAGCGTCGCGTGGTGATCAGCCACGACTATCCCGTCGACCCGGACGCGCTGCCGAATCTGCGCAAGGCGGGCCTGCAGGCGGCCATGGCCACACCGGTGCTCGAGAACGGCGTCGTCGTCGGCAGCCTCACCGTCGGAAGCTTCCGCAGCGGCCGCCTGTACACGCGCGGCGAGCAGGACGTGCTGAAGGCGTTCGCTGAGCACGCGAGCATGGCGCTCGCCGACCATCGCAACTTCGACTCGGCGGTGCACCGAGCGTTCCACGACATGCTCACCGACCTGCCCAACCGGGCCCTGTTCCTCGATCGCCTCGAGCAGGCGATGCTGCGCAGCGAACGCTCGGGAGCGCTCACCGCGGTCCTGTTCCTCGACCTCGACGGGTTCAAGCGGGTCAATGACAGCCTCGGCCACGCCGCGGGCGACCAGCTGCTCATCGAGGTCGCCGGACGCCTGGAGGACTGCTTGCGGCCTTCCGACACGGCCGCGCGCTTCGGCGGGGACGAGTTCGCCATCCTGCTCGAGGACCTCGAGCGCGGAGCCGACGCGACGATGGTCGCGAGCCGGATCATGGCTTCGCTGCAGGAGCCGATCGTTCTGCAGGAGAGGCGCGTCGCCGTGAGTGCGAGCATCGGCGTGGCGCTGCAACGCGAGGCGGGCGAGGATCTGCTGCGCAACGCCGACCTCGCCATGTACCGCGCGAAGAGCCTTGGCAAGAGTCGCTACGAGGTGTTCGACCCGGCGCTGCACACCGTCGTGATGGAGAAGCTGCGTCTCGAGAGCGAGCTGCAGAAGGCCGTCGAGAACGACGAGTTCCGCCTCGAGTTCCAGCCGATCGTCGAGGTCGACACGGGAGCCATCGCCGCGGTCGAGACGCTCATCCGCTGGCAGCATCCGGCCGACGGCCTGCTGTATCCGACCGACTTCATCGGCGTCGCCGAGGAGACGCGGCTCATCAGCGCGATCGGGCGCTGGGTCCTCAACGAGGCGTGCCGTCAGGCCGTGCGCTGGCAGAAGCGCTTCCCGAGCACGACGCCACTGGCGATCACCGTCAACCTCTCGGTGACCCAGCTGCAGCAGCCCGGTCTCATCTACGAGGTGGCCGAGGCGCTCGAGCGCTCCGGGCTCGCCCCCGAGAGCCTCATCCTCGAGATCACCGAGACGCTCCTGATGGACAACGTCGATCTCATGGCCGAGACGTTCGACGGCCTCAAGCGCCTTGGCGTGCACCTCGCCGTCGACGACTTCGGCACGGGCTACTCCTCGCTGCAGTACCTGCGCCGCTTCCCGATCGACATCCTGAAGATCGCCAAGCCGTTCGTCGACGGCATTGCCGCGCCCGGCGGGTCGACGCTCGCGCGGGTGATCGTCGATCTCGGCAAGAGCCTCGACCTGCGGGTCATCGCCGAGGGTATCGAGGAGCAGGACCAGGTCGACGAGCTGCACCGCATGGGCTGCCGCTGGGGCCAGGGCTTCCACTTCGCCTACCCGCTCCGCGAGGAGGCCATCGACGCGCTGCTCATGCGCGACGGCTCGATCGCCGGTTGGCCGCATCGCGAGACGGTCGCCGATGTCCTGCCGGCCGCTCCGGACGTGTCGATCCTGCGTCCGGCCGCCGACGCCGGGACCGACGACGACGAGCTCCCACCGCTGCGACTCATCGCCGGCGAGTAGCCGCGCGTCGGCTGTGCGCGACGGTCTCGGCGACCGTCAGGTCGCGCGTGTCCATATGGAACACTGGCCCGGCGCGGCTAGCTCATCGGGTAGAGCACCGGACTTTAATCCGGCGGGCTGGGTTCGAGTCCCAGGCCGCGTATTCAGTGGGGGCGGGGGTCGGCGAATCGGGTGTGCGCACGCCGGAGTGGGAATCCGGCGGGTGGCGGAGCGGCTGGACCTCGTTTGCAGGCGCTCTCGCTGCGCGGTCCCTCAGGCGTGTCCCGGCAGAAGCCGCGGGGAAGAACGAGCAGACCAGCGCGCGGTGGCGGCTCGTGCTCGTCCCGGCGGCCGCGGTGACCGCGCCCGACAACGCCCGAGGCCGCGTGTGCCGCGCACCCCTTCGCGCCGGGTAAGGCTCGTTATGACAAATCGCCCGGCTCGGCTTACGCGGCCTACGACAGCGGAGCCGCTGACGCTGCACCGCAACGCCAGAACTGTTGACCCAAGGTACGCGCCCGCCGGCGACTCGTCAGGGAGCTGACTTCCCTCCTAGCCGAGGCTCGCACAGTCTTATAGCGACGCGGCGAGCGACTCCCCGCTCGCCACGCGATGGCCCCGACTGGCTACCTTCCCGACCACTGTCCGCATCACGGGCGGCCCAATCATTCCCGATGTCTCCGAGAGGCGTCACGGCGTGAAGCTGCCGATCGCGTTGACGAACGCCTCGGTGAACCAGAGGGTGCCGTTGGGCTCGGAGGCTATGTAGGTCGGGGCGCCAAAGCCGGATGGCAGCGCGTACTCGGTGATCTGCCCGCTCGTGGTGATCTCGCCGATGCTGCCGTTGCTCGCCTCGGAGAACCACAGCGCTCCCTTTGGCCCTGCGGTGATCCCGTCGGGGTTAGCTCCCGATGTCGGGATCGGGTACGGCGTGACGGCACCCTGGGCGGTGACCATGTCGATCGTGTTGTTGCCGGCGTCTGACACCCAGATGTTTCCGTCCGGCCCAAGTGCGAGGCCCTTCAGCTGAGTGCTGAGGCCCGAGTAGGTCGGCGTGAAGCCGTTGCTGGTCCCAGCGGTGGCCTGGGAGAGATTCAGGCTGCCGAGTTCGGTGGGCCCAAAGCCACCTTGCTCGGCGATGTACCAGAGGGTGTTGTTTGGACCGAACGCGATCGCGATCGGCGTGGCGCCGTCGGGGACGGGGTAGGTGGTCACTTGGCCCGTGGTGGTGATGCGGCCTACGTAGCCGGTGTCGGCGAATGCGCCGAACCATAGCGCGTCGTCGGGTCCAGTCTCAATCACTGACGGTCCAGACGTGCTTGATACGCCGACGGGGAGCGGGTACTCCGTGATGCCGTCGGGGGTTCCGGGCACGACCTGTGAGGGATCGATCTTGGCGACCTGGTTGTCGCCCTGCTCAGCCGTCCACACGTCGCCGTCCGGGCCTCCGGTGATGCCCCAAGGACTCGAGTTTGTTGACGGCGTTGGGTACTCGGTGATGGTTCCATCGGTGGTGATCCGTCCGACGCTTGCGAGCTGGTTTTCGGCGAACCACATGGCTCCGTCGGAGCCTTCTGCGATGGCGGACGCCGACGCGTTCGCGGTCGGGAGCTGGTACTGGTTGAAGTTCGAGCATGTAGTCGTGAATGTCTGATCGCCGCCGTAGCTGGTGCCTCCCGCGTTCGGGTCGGGGTTGGTGGCTACGGCTTGGTAGTGGTAGGTGGTGCAGGGCTGCAGGTTGTTGATTGACACGGCGATCGTCTTTGCGGCGAAGGCAACTGGGACGGAGATCGCGGGGGTGCTCTGTCCGTAGGTGGTGTCGGTGCCGTACTCGATGTCGACGGTGTCGTCGGTGCCGCTGACTCCTCGCGGTGTCACTGTGAGTCCCACGACCGCCGAGGTACCGTTCTTCGCCGCGACGGTATTGGTCGTGACCTTGGGGAGGCAGGCCAGGTAGAAGTAGCCGCTGGCCTTGTGGTAATTGTAATCCGCGCTCGGGTTGCCGGCAACGGTGTATCTCGCTTCTCGGTCGGTATTGAGGACCAGGCCATTGCCGAGGATCGGCGGACTGTTGCCGTCCAGGTAGTTGGTGATCTGGTAGTTCTGAGCGACGGCCTGCCACTCGTAGATGACGTCCGGGTATGTCTTGTCGCACGCGTGCAGCGCGGTGACCTTGACGTTGACGTCGTCCGTCTTGGTGAGATCGGCGAGAGCGGTGATGGTTGGGCCGTCCACGGCTGCCACGTTGGCGAAGTCGGTGTCGGGCGGGTGTCCGTTTGGCTCGATCACCGGCTGTCCGCTTGTCACGGCTCCGGTGACGTCCTGGTACTGGACTTTGGCGCTGGTGTACCAGTAGTTCGGGTTGATCGCCAGCGGGATCGTCGCGGTTGTGCCCTTGCTCCGCGGGCCGCCGGACCCGACGGCAACGGTTGGCGCGCCGCCATCGCATGAGGTGCTGTTGTCGCCCGCGGGCAGGGGCTTGTTGAATACGAGTCCGCAGTACACCGGGCGACGCAGGAAGCTCTGCCCGCTTGCGTTCAGTCTTGCGTTCACGAGTCCGGTCGCGGTTAGGTCCGTCGATCCCGTGGCCGGGTCCAGGGGGTCGTTGAAGTACTCGTAGTAGAAGAGCACGCTCACCGTGGGAAGAGAGCCTTCTCCGACATGCTGTACTCCGGTTCTTGTGTGAGCCTGATCCAGAGGCTGCCGTTTTCACCTTGCTTTTCGAAGCTCGCGACGGCCTTCTTGTATCCGGCGCCCTGGACGCCGGTTTCCGTGAGCCAGATGTGTGGAGCGGGAATCTTGCCGGTAGCCGATTGGGTCAGGTCGTCGTAGAGCGCCAGTTCGAATGAGAAGATGTCCGAGCAACCGTTTCCGGGGTACCATTTGGGTCGCTTGGGGCGAGGGAGCCCGCGTTGCCGCGGCTGAGGTCTCCGTAGTCGTGGAAGCCCCACGCGTGGGGGAGTGCCAGCTTTGCGGCGCGCGCGTCGGCGACCAGGTGGCTGACGTAGTTCGGGACGTAGGTGGTGACGTCGCTTCCGCGGTATGAGGAGAATTCGCCGGCGCTGATCGTGTATCCGCTGCAGCCGGCGGCCTGGGCCGCCTGGTTAGCGAGCACCCAATATTTCGCGGCCGCCGGGGCCGGCACGTTGTTGCCACCGTTCGGAAGGTCGGGCTCGTTCCACGCGCCGTAGAGCTTTACGCCCAGGGGGCAGGTGATCGTCATGATGTCCCGCACGGAGTTGAAGTACTCGTCGTCCGCGGTGCCCGGATTTGCTGCCGTTAGCTTTGGTGTTGCCGGTGTGGGCGGGCACGCGTTGTCGGGGTTTTGGAAGGTGAGGATCGGAGTGAGGTGTGCCGCCTGGACGGCGCTGATCCAGTCCGTGAGGTGCGTGATGGTTCCGTACTTGGCGTCGTCGATTATGTCGGCGCATGCGAGTCCGACGACGGCGCGGGCGTATTTCGCGCCGCCGGTCTGTGTCGTCGGGTTGTATCCCATGCGTTCGTTGAGGTAGGGGTCCAGGCCTTCTCCCCCGTTCGGCGCCCTGCCGCCGGTGCCGACATTCTGCTCGAAGGGGTTGTAGTTCCAGAAGATGTTGGGGTATTGCGAGGAGAGCCCGTAGCTGGCCTTTGGGTTCAGGGCTGCTGCGGCGTCGGTCTGCGAGACGACGTTTGGATCGACTGCGATCGGGTATGCCGTTTGCGCCGTGGGGGTGACGGTCACTGAAAGGGTGTCGGTGTTCGGGTCCACGGTCATCGTGACTGGGACGGCGTTCCCGTCGCTGTCGATGGCCGTCGGCGGCTCTATCACCATCACCGCGCTGCCGTTGGTGTCGGCTGTGGCCGTAGTGAGTTCGGCCGCTCCCGCGGCCTCTTGGGCGCCGGTGTTCTCGGGGTTCGGGTCGTTTGGCGTGGCAGCGCCGACCGTCAGGGTCTGCTGGGGCAGTGGCGAATCGGGGGCGTTGGCGGCGGCCGCGGCTGCGGCGTCGCCGTCCGAGCTCGTGGTATCGGTGCCCGTCGTCGTGGTGTCGGTGGTCGTGCTGCTGCTCGTTGCGGCGGGTATGTCCGTCGTCGTGGCTGTCGTGGTCGCGCTCCCGGTGACAGACGAATTGCTCGTCGTCTCGGTGGGGCCGCTGCTGTCGGTGGTCGTCGTCGTGTCGACCGGCGCGGCTGACGAGTCCGAGCTCGCCGTTGACAGCTCCACCGAGGCGGTGGTGTCGGTCGTGGTTGTCACGGACGAGATTGTGGGCGAGTCGGTGCTGTCGGTCGTGGTCGTGACTTCGTTGTCGCCGCCCGAGCCGGGGGTGGTGATGTCGGTGTCGTCGAGCGCCGCGGTGTCGCCCTGGCCAAACAGCGGGTCAAGCGCGAGCAGCGCGCTGTCGTCGGGTTGGGGCGCTGCGTCGTTGTTGTCGGTGATCGCGATCGCGCCGTCGGGCAGCTGTGTCAGCCCCATGGTTGGGTCGATGTCGATGTTCCACGAGTAGCTCATCGGTGCGTCTGCGCCGCGGATGTCCAGCCACGACGATGCACCGAGCGCATTCGGGCGCGTGACGAGGTCAGTCGAGGTCCACGCGTTGGGGTAGAGGACGCTTGAGCCGTTGATCAGGGTTCCGCTTCCGGCGGTGAGGTTGGTGTTCAGCGGGCTGAGGGTGATCGGGCCCGCGGCGCTGTTGACGGTGAACCCATCTGCGGCCTGCTGCCCGACTGTGACGCTCGTGAGGTTTCCCGCGACGTTGAGCTCCTCGGCGGCACTGTTGCTGATTTGGGGCTGGACGAGTTGCCCGTCGACGACCGTCGGCGTCGCCGGCGCGAGGGTGGTTCCGTGGGCCGCGGCGAGCGTCTGCGCCGCTTGGGTCTCGCTCAGCGTCCCGCTGTCATCCGCGGCCGCGCGCGAGATCATCGGGTTAGCGGCGGCGACCGCCGCTAACCCGACTCGCTAGCACGAGAGCTCTTCTGGGCACTCGGCAGCCGTTCATCGAACGTTCCCCTCCCTGGTTGACGCCGAGCGCCGGCCATCCTGCCTGATTATGGATCGCGGCAGCCTACCGTACCTCCCCCCGTTCTGTCAACAGGCTTTGCCCGGTCAGGAGAAGTCGCGAGATCTCGCAGGTTCCTCCTCCTCTGCTCTCCCCGGCCTGCGGCGCGGGACCTTGCCGCCGGGCCTGCGCGGCCCGGGGTGGCACTGCGCTCGCCGTGTTGTGTCGGCCTCTCGGCGGCGCTGCCGCATCTGAGGGCCGTTATCCAGATAGTGTTCTCCATCTCGTAGTGTTTACCGTCGCTGGTGTGTCTGGGGTTTGGGTTCGTCGTCTCGGTCGGCGTCTCGTGCGGAGCATGACCGGTGGATGGAGGATGCGGTGCGCCCGTGGCGAAGAAGGAGGCTGTGGTCGTGAGTTCCACGGCGGTTACGGCGGTGGCGGCTCAGAAGGGCGCCGGGAGTGGGTTCGCCCCGAGGATCCTGGCCGCCTGGCCACCCTTGGCGATGCGCTGGACGCGTTTCTCCTGACTGACTTCGCGACGGCCCCGGCGGAGATCAAGCTGGGCGCGCATGTTCCCTTTTCGCTGAAGTACGCGCTGGAAGGCGCGACGTTGGCACTGCGACGCACCCGCCGAGCCACGTCGGCCAAGACGATCCTGAGCGCATTGATCTGGCGCCACGTTGCTCGCAACAACCTCGCTTTGCTGGTTCCCTTACTGTCCGCGTATGCCCTGGAACTCCGCCCGGTGCCGCTTCCCATTGCGTCGCAAGCGTCTGCCTCTGGGGACTCTCCTAATCTAACGACCTGCCCGAGTAACGTGAGTGCTGCCCCGCCGCCGCGTATCTCGCACGTCACGCGAGTCCAACGTTTGTCCCCTCGGCTTTGATCTGCGCAACTCTCTTGATCATTTTGTCGTAATGGCTCGTGTGGACCCCTCGTCGGCACGCAACCTGCGGGTACCCGCTGATCCTCGGGGGAGCCGGGATTTCTCCCAGCGGCTCGGCGGTGCTTGGCGCCCGCTGGCCTGCCTGGTCGCCGTGCTGATCCTCGCTCTGCTGTGTCCTGCCCTGTCTGTCGCGGCACCGCCGACGCCGGTGCCGGTTGATGTCTCTGCCGGGTACGGCGCGCTTGAGGCTGTGGCGTGCCCGCTGACCAGCCAATGCACCGGCGTGGGGTTCATGGGCGCGGCGTTCACGTTCGACCCGCTGACGAACGCGCCGGCGATTGCCGGTATTCCGAGCCACGAGGACGACATTGAGGTGGCCTGCCCCTCGGCGACGCAGTGCTCGACCCCCTATGAGCCCACGGGTATCAGCACGTTTGACCCCACCGCGCTGCCGGCGCAGTCGCCAGCCATCCTCGATCTTGGCTCGCTGCAGCCTCAACCCGTGGCGCAGATCGCCTGCGCGTCGCCCCAGCTGTGCGTGACCGTCTCGTTCGACTACACAGTGGTGGCCTTCGATCCCCGCAGCGCGACTGGCCTGCAGGAGAAGGCCTCCGCAGGCCTGTCGATCCTCTACGCCGTGGCCTGCGCGAGCGTGAGCGAGTGCGTGGTGCTCGGCGAGGACGGCACCGTGCGCACGTTCGACCCGGCCTCAGACGCCGTTTCAGCGCCGTCTGAGCACTTGCCAGCGTTGTCCGATTATCGCTATCGCTGGGCGGGTCTGGCGTGCCCTGCGGTCGATCAATGCACCGCGTTCTATACCGGCGGCAAGGTCGTGACGTTCAATCCGCAGCTGTCCAGCGCGCTCAGGCCTTCGGTGGTCGACGTGGCGGGTGGCGGCGTCAACGCGATTGCCTGCCCGGCCGTCTCTCAGTGCACGCTGGTGGACAACGACGAGGGTGAGGTGACGTTCAATCCGATCACCGGCGTGGCTGACCCGCGGGTCGTCGTCGCACCCAACGGGGGGCCGATCCCGGCGCTCTCGTGCCCCTCAAGCGATCAATGCACCGTCGTGGACGCAGTGGGCGACGCCGTGACCTTTGACCCCGCGCAGCCCAGCACCCCGATCCCCTACAGCGATAGCACCCAGCTCTTCGGTGCCACCAGCGCCGGCTCGCACGCCCGCCCTCGCATGTCGTTCAGCCTCCTGAGCGGCGACCAGCAACCAGGGGACCGGATCGCCGCGTTCACGCTGGCCCTGCCCTCAGGATTTCGAGTCGCCCCCAACCTGACCGCGCTTCGGGGCTCCCTGACACTCACCGCCGGGGGACACAATGCGAGCGCCGCTGTCCACCAGACGGCTACAACCCTTCGCGTCACGCTGCACCGTCCCGCTCTCCAGCTGGGCCTCATTCTTCGCTTCCCGGGGCTCGTCCGCGCGTCCTCTCGTCCCGTCCGGGGCCACGTCGCGTACGGTCAGCTCGTTGTGCGCAGCGCGTCGGGGAGCGTGTCTCGCCTGGGCGTGGGATTTGCACTCGCGCCCCCAACTTTGGTGCATGTGTGCCTACCTGACAGCGAGCTTCAAACGCTCCCCCTCACGGCCACCAACCCGCCCGTGTGCTTCTGAGCTTTATCGGCGCTCCTGCTGGCTCTTCGCCAGGCGCAGTTCACAGTGCCCGGCTATGACCTGGTCCACCAACGTCCTGCGGCCGGGGTGTCGGACACGAGTTCGCAGTTGCTGCGCCTTGGTCCAGTCAAAGCGGCACAGATATCGGCCGCATCCTG